>NZ_OZ409888.1:5000-5057625 GCF_979258965.1 Pseudomonas sp. AC532 | reverse complement strand
TATTTCAGGTTTGTTCGGATTTCAGGGTAATTGGCGTTCAGGCGCGATAATCGAACGCTTTGTCGCTGCGGGTAGCTCGGTCAGATTGACCTAATTAACCAGTTAGTACATTTTTAGCCCACTGTTCGAATGCCCCGACAATAACAACAGGAACCCTCATGCCACCCCTCGTCCTTATCCTCAATGGCGCGAACCTGAATATGCTCGGCACTCGAGAGCCGGCCACCTACGGCCACGAGACGCTGGCCGATATTTCCCACCAGTGTGCCGAGGCCGCCGATTCCCTGGGGCTGGTGACCGAGTTTCGCCAGACCAACCACGAAGCCGAGCTCATCGACTGGATTCATAAGGCCCGCGGCCGCTGCGCTGGAATCGTGATAAACCCTGCCGCCTGGACGCACACCTCTGTGGCCAGCCGCGATGCGCTGGTCGCCAGTGAGCTACCGGTAATAGAGGTACATCTTTCGAACGTGCACAAGCGTGAGCCCTTCCGCCATCACTCCTTCGCGTCGCCGATCGCACTCGGGGTGATCTGTGGCCTGGGCTGTGGTGGCTACCGCGCGGCGCTGCAATACTTCGCCCAGCTTATAAAGGGATGACCCAGCCATGACGACTCAGATACCAGGCATTCTCGCCGGCCTCATCGGTGCAGGTATCCAGGCTTCGCGTACGCCAGCCATGCACGAGCATGAGGGCGACGCCCAGGGTATGCGCTACTTATATAGGTTGATCGACCTGGACCAGTTGAAGCTGGGCAGTGACGACCTCCCCGGCCTGTTGAGTGCCGCCGAGCGCATGAGCTTCACCGGGCTGAACATCACCTACCCGTGCAAGCAGGCGGTCATTCCCCTGCTTGACGAGCTGTCCGAGGAAGCCCGGGGCATTGGTGCGGTGAATACCGTGGTCTTCAGGGACGGCAAGCGCATCGGTCACAACACCGATTGCCTGGGTTTCTCGGAAGGATTCCGGCGCGGCCTTGGCGATGTTCAACGCCAACAGGTGGTGCAGATGGGCGCTGGCGGCGCTGGCGCGGCGGTTGCCCATGCGCTGCTAAGCGAAGGCGTCGAACAGCTGACCATCTTTGACGTCGAGCATGAGCGTGCCGAGGCGCTGGCCACCAATCTCAACCGGCACTTTGGCTCGATACGCGCTCAGGTCGGCAGCGACCTCGCCTTGACGGTGGCCAGCGCCGATGGTTTGGTCAATACCACGCCAATGGGCATGGCCAAATTGCCGGGCATGCCTATTCCCAGGGCATTGCTGCGGCCTGCGCTGTGGGTGGCGGAGATCGTTTACTTCCCGCTGGAAACCGAGCTGCTGCGTGAGGCGCGAGCCATGGGTTGCAGGACGCTGGACGGCGGCAACATGGCGGTGTTCCAGGCGGTAAAGGCGTTCGAGCTGTTCAGCGGCGTAGAAGCCGACGCCCAGCGTATGCTCGATCACTTCCACAGCATGAACGACTGACACACCGGCCGGCCGTGCTCAATGGCCGGCCCTGTCTAGCGCGTGACGTATCGCAGAACCGCTTCGCAGATCATGGTCTTGTGGCGCTGCTTGACCTGCTCATCCGGCAGGTCGATCTGGAAAATCTCGCCGAAGGTATGACGGTTGGATACCCGGTAGAAGCAGAACGAGCTGATCAGCATGTGCACGTCCAGGGTGTCCAGCCCCTCCCGGAACAGCCCTTCCTTTACTCCACGCTTGAGCGTTTCGCCCAAGGTCAGCAGCACCACGTTGCTCATGCGGCGGATTTCCGGCGACTGCTTCACGTATTCCCCGTAATGAATATTCTCGATACTGACGATACGCACGAAATCCGAATTGCGATCATGGTGGTCGAAGGTGAACTCCACCAGCCGGCGAATGGCTTCGCGAGGCGGCAGCTCATCGAGATGCAGCCGCCGTTCGGTGCTGCGGATATCGCCATACAGCTTGGATAGCACTTCGACGTAGAGTTGCTCCTTGCTACCGAAGTAGTAATAGATCATCCGCTTGGAGGTAGCCGTGCGCTCGGCGATGGCGTCGACGCGCGCGCCCGACAAGCCCTGCTGGACGAACTCGGTGATGGCGGCCTGCAGAATGTTTTCGCGGGTTTTTTCCGGGTTGTTCTTGCGTGGCTTGCGCGGCCCTGCGACCAGTGCTTCGCTCGCAGGCTCAAGGGTAGCGGTCATGGAGATACTCATCGTGGCCATTCTTGTGTTCATTGTGCACCCCGACCGGGGTAATGGCTGCAGCCATACCCCCGCCGTTTCCAGGTCAGAGTTTCGCCTGGCGTACGCTACCACTGCGCGCCTTGGCCATCGCAGCCAGGCGCACAGCGACGTTCGCGGCACCGTAGCCGACATAGCCATTCTTGCGCTGGATGATTTCGAAGAAGAAGCGTTCCTCGAAAGCCTCGGTGTAGACGTGGAACAACTCGCCACCTTGGGCGTCGCGGTCATAGAGCACATTGAAGTATGCCAGCTCGCTGAGAAACTCGTCGTCGAAATCGAAGCGTGCCGCCAAGTCGTCGTAATAGTTGAGGGGAATGTCCAGCAACGGAACGCCGGCCTCCTTGGCCCGCGCGACTTCCTTGAAGATGTCGTCGCAGCAAAACGCGATGTGATGGACGCCGGAGCCGCGGTAGCTCGACAACGCATGGGCGATGGCAGTATTGCGGTTTTCGGAAATGTTCAGGGGCAGGCGCACCGAGCTGCATCGGCTGCGCAACGCTCGGCTTTTTACCAAGCCGTAGGGGTCGGGCAGCACCACTTCGTCATCGGCCTCGAAATCCAGCAGGCTCTTGTAGAACAGCACCCAGCTGTCGAGGTTGTCGGCCGGCAGCGCCAGCGCCATGTGGTCGATGCGCTGCAGGCTGCCGGTTTGCAGGGCCTCGGGGTCGAGCTTGAAATCAGTGTCGTAGATGCTCTGCCCCGCTTCGGCCTGATCGACCAGGTAGATCAGGCTGCCGTCGGGCGCGCGCATGGCAGGAATCTCCCGCTCGTTCGGGCCGACCAGGCCGCGATAGGGATGGCCGCGATAATCACGAGCGCGTTGCAGGGCTGATGCGCTGTCCTTGACCTTAAGGGCGGTGGCGCACAGCGACGGTCCGTGCGCTTCGAAGAAGCCGTGGGCGAAAGAGTACGGCTCGGCGTTGAGTACGATATTGATATCTCCCTGGCGCAGCAGGCTCACATCCTTGGAACGATGTTCACCTGCCCTGGCGAAACCCAGCCGTTCCAGCCAACCCGACAGCTTGGCACCAGCCGCCTCGTCGACGGCAAATTCGAGGAACTCGACGCCGTGGTAGCGGCTGGCCGGCGGTGTGGAGAACAACTGGTCGAGGTTGAGCGCCTGGGTATCTGCGGCCAGCCGCTGGCGGGTTTTCTCCTCGAGGTAGAGCAGCGAGCGCAGGCCATCCACTGCATTGGCACGGGGCGGCGCGGCGCGGAAACCGTCATTGAAGATTTCGAGAGACAGCGGGCCGGTGTAGCCCGTACGAATGATCGGGGCGAGAAAGCCCGGCAGATCGAACTCGCCCTGGCCGGGGAAGCAGCGAAAATGTCGACTCCACTCCAGCACATCCATTGCCAGCAGCGGCGCGTCGGCCATTTGCACGAAGAAGATCTTGTCCCCAGGGATATCGACGATCGCCGCAGGGTCGCCCTTCAGGGACAGGGTATGGAAGCTGTCGAGGATGACGCCGAGCGCCGCATGGTCCGCCTGACGCACCAGGTTCCACACCTGCTGGTAGGTGTTGACGTGACGGCCCCACGCCAGCGCTTCGTAGCCGATACGCAACCCGCGGGCGCCGGCGCGCTCGCCCAGCAACCGTAAATCATCGACAAGGATCTGTTCATCGCCGAGCGAGTCGGCGGCAACGTTGCTGCACACCAGCACCAGATCGGTACCGAGCTCCTGCATCAGATCGAATTTGCGTTCGGCACGGTCGAGGTTGCGCTGCAGGCGGTCACGCCGACAGCCCTCGAAATCACGAAACGGCTGAAACAGCGTGATGGCGATGCCCAGGTCAGCGCACATCTTGCGGATGTCGCGGGGGCTGCCTGCGTAATACAGCAGGTCATTCTCGAAGATTTCCACACCATCGAAGCCCGCAGCCGCAACGGCCTCGAGTTTTTCCGGCAGGGTTCCGCTCAGGGAAACGGTGGCAATCGAGCGATGCATATTGAGCTCCTTGTGGAAACGATCTCTGCGGATCGCGTAATGACCTCGGCCTGGGTTCAGCACGGCAGCCGCTCGGGCGTAGAGCCTGCAGAAAGTGCTGGATCACCGGCAGCCCGATTTCTCGGGGGCTGCAGCGATTATTCGCGCGCCCGCAGGAGGCAGCAATTCAAAGTGTACGAACCGGTTAGTTTTCTGTGCGTTTATCGAACATCAAGCCGTTTATCGAATTGACGGCGTTTCGCTGGATGCAACACCATGTTTCTCACCGCAGCGCTATCACCCTGGCGCCCACGCTCACGCGGCAATGCTTTATCCATAACAAATTCAATATAAGAGTACGACCATGCTCACTTCCAACTCCCTGCGTACCCGCATACCATTCGCACGCTTTTCGGCCCCCACCCCGCCGACAGCGCCTCCGCACGTCCTACCCTGACTCGCGACGCTTCGCTCGATAATCCCGACAGCGGGCTGACCGCGCCCACTCAAGGCCGGTTCGCCTACAGCTGATGTGTTCAACCTGCAGTTCGTTTGCCGGTTCGTTCAGCGCTCTAATGACAACGGAGACAATGATGGCTAAGCCCTCGAGTTCACAAGCCAAGAAAGCGACTGCCAGCGGCTGGGTCGGCTCCGCCCTGGAGTATTACGACTTCTTCATCTATGCCCAGGCAGCAGCACTGATTTTCCCGCAGATCTTCTTTCCCAACACCGACCCGAAAATGGCCATCGTCGCGTCTCTGGCTACCTATGGCGTCGGCTACCTGGCTCGCCCGGTCGGCGCCTTCGTGCTCGGTCACTGGGGCGACACCCGTGGCCGCAAGAACGTATTGCTGCTGTGCATGTTCCTGATGGGCATATCCACCATGGCGGTCGGCCTGCTGCCCACCTATCACGATATCGGCTTTCTGGCTCCGGCCCTGCTGGTAGTGCTGCGCCTGGTTCAGGGCTTTGCCGTGGCGGGCGAGATATCCGGAGCCAGTTCGATGATTCTCGAACACGCACCATTTGGAAGAAGAGGCTTCTACGCCAGCTTCACCCTGCAGGGTGTGCAGGCTGGCCAGGTCCTCGCCGCTGCCGTGTTCCTGCCGTTGGCCTACTTCATGCCGACCGAGGCCTTCAACGACTGGGGATGGCGCATCCCGTTCCTGCTCAGTGCCTTCGTGCTGCTGGCGGGCTTCATCATTCGTCGCGAAGTCCATGAGACACCGGCCTTCGTCAATGAAGAGAGCAAGCAAAAGATCGCCAAGTCGCCGATCGCCGAAGCGTTCAGCACCAGTTGGAGAACCATGTTTCTGGTGATGGTGATGGCGCTGATGAACGTCATCCCGGTGGTTGCGACCATCTTCGGGGCCGCCTACGCAGTGCAGCCGGCCTATGGCATAGGCTTCGACAAGAGCGTGTACCTGTGGATTCCGGTGGTGGGCAACATCGTCGCGGTGCTGGTGATTCCCTTCGTCGGCAACCTCTCCGACAAGATCGGCCGCCGCCCGACCATGATCACCGGTGCGCTGGGCTCGGGGTTGCTGGCCTTCGGTTACCTGTACGCCATCAGCATTGGCAGCGTGCCCTTGGCATTCATCATGTCGCTACTGATGTGGGGCGTGGTGTACCAGGGCTACAACGCGGTGTTCCCAAGCTTCTATCCGGAGCTGTTCCAGACCCGCTACCGGGTTTCGGCGATGGCCATTGCGCAGAATATCGGCACTATGCTGACCGCCATGCTACCGGCTGTCTTCGCTCTGTTGGCGCCGCCGGGCTCAGACAATATCCCGCTGCTGATAGGCGGCCTGGCCTTCGGCATCACCTGCCTGTGTGCCATCGCGGCCTTCATCGCACCGGAGACCTACCGCGTGCCGATGGCCGACCTGGGCAAGCCAGGCGCCAAGCCGATGGACAAGGCCGAGTACGAAGCTGCGCGCCAGAACAGCCTGGACAGCTCCCGCCGCTGAGCAATCTTACAGGTATAAAAAGAAGGCCCTTCAGGGGCCTTCTTTGATTTCGTGATCCCGATACTTCAGCCTTGCAACCCTGATAAGCGCAGCTTATCAGCGCTTTCTGCGCTGCTGATAAGCTGCCGCCAGGCCACTCAAACAGATGATGGCGATACCGACCTTGGCACTGGTTTCCGGGTCATGCCCGAAAATAACCAGGCCCAGCAGGCCAGCAAAGACGATCTGGCAATAACCGAACGGTGCAAGCAATGCCGGCGCGGCGTGGCGGAACGCCTTGGTCAGCATCAGGTGAGCGAACATGCCACAGGCGCCCAGCGCCAGCATCAACGGCAGGTGCTGCCACTGCGGCAATTGCCAGAAGAACGGCACCAGACAACTCATCAACAGAGTATTGAGCAGCCCGGTGAAGAAGTTGCTGGTAGTGGGCGTGTCGTACTGGCTGAGCATGCGCGTCAGTAGCTGGTAAGCGGCAAAGCAGGTTGCCGAGCAGAGTGGCAACAATACGGCCGGCGTGAACAGTTCACCGCCTGGGTGGACGATGATCAACACCCCCACGAAACCCACCAGCACCGCAGCCCATTGCCCGCGGCTAACGCGCTCCTTGAGCAAGGGCACGGACAGCGCGGTGACCAGCAGCGGAGCAAGAAAGTTGACTGCGGTGGCCTCGGCCAGCGGGATATAAAGAAGGCCGGTGGTAAAGAACAGGCTGCAGCCCAGCAGGCACACTGCCCGGAGCGCCTGCAGCCCCGGGCGTTTACTGCGCAGCACGCGCAGCCCCGACTGGGGCAGGAAGATGCCGGCCATCAACAGGGTATGCACCACGTAACGGGCCCATACCACCATGACCACCGGATAGATGCCGGACAGGTACTTCGACAGCGCGTCGTGGCTGGCGAACAGAAAGGTGGCCAGGACCACCAGGGCGATGCCCTTGAGCGGATGATTGACGCCTGACAACGAACTCGGGGTACTCATGTGAACTCTCGTGATATCAGCAGACGCGACTATGTCGATAGCTGACTAAGCATTTTGACCCATCTAACCCCCGCTCATTGGTCATCCATGGCGAGCGAGTGCAGTATGGCCTATGGGTGATTGCGCAACCGTGCCAGCAATGCGCGGGTCTTGTCGATAGCCATCTGCGCCCGCCGCTCGGCACTTGCACCCTGTCCAGCAACACCGGGAGGAGATATCCAGACTCTGGTCGACATTGCCGGGTAGACAGCGCAACAGCCCTGCCAGGTCACAATCGCCGTCCCCGAAAAGCCACCGATCTTTCGTCAGGTTGCCGCGAAGCCCGGAAGACAGACAAAGTAGGAACGGCAGGGTCAATCGCCTCTGGCAAACCAGATTGGTGGCGTCACGGTTGGCTGTAGCAGCATCAAGCGTCATAATCAGCTGAACTTTGTACTAACCGGTTCGTTCTTGTTCGATTACCGAACGACAACACCTTTGTACAATTGAATTAGGCGAGATCACCGCACAGTATTCCATCAGGGTCTGCTCTGGTTTCACCGGCACCCCGTACATCCACAGCACGCACACCTTGCCGAACCTATAAATATAAAAAGGTCGCTCCCATGCCACAGCTCAACACCGTGTTTGCCCGTGCGCAACGGCTCACTCTCCGGATCATTCGCACGCTCACCCACTCGCCCAGCGAAGATTGGTCGTCACTCTCTCCCACCGCCGCCTGCCTACTGATGCCCGCCGCCTCATGTGCGCCATCGGCGTACCCGCTGCCGGGCCATACGGATCTCAGTGCTCAGTCGACCCGCCTCTGACGTCGGCAACATCAAACGCCTCTGGAGTGACACATGACGACCCCAAAACACGTGCCTGTGGGCGAGCGCACCTTTTGCGTACTGCTGCTGATGTTCAGCGTTGCGGTGCTCTATCAGGCCTACATGATTTCCGGTTTTTCTTCGATCAGCTCGGCTGGCGCATTTCCGCTTGGAATCGGCGCGGTGCTGTTGATTTCCGCGTTGCGGATCCTTTACGAACTACGCGGGAAAGCTCGCTCGCAGAATGGTTGGGCAGGCTCCTTCAAACAGTTCAACCATGCCCATTTCCCTCGTCATATCGTGGTGTTCACCCTGCTTGCGGTGGCGTATCTGATCGCCATCCAATGGGTCAGCTTCTATGTCAGCACCTTTGCATTCCTGATGTTCTCCATCGTTTACCTGCGCCGCGGCAAAGTGCTGTCAGCGCTGCTCGCCAGCACCTTGTCGGTGGTCTCGATCTACCTCCTGTTTACCCTCGCGTTCAGCGTCTACCTACCCTGAGAAGACTCTTCCATGAGCGAAACACTTTCATACCTGCTGCTCGCCTGGATGGATCCGAACCTCCTGCTGCTGACTGCACTGGGCACCTTTGCCGGCATTTACATCGGTGCCATTCCGGGACTGTCCGTAACCATGGCGGTATCGATTCTTGTGTCATTCACCTTTTCCTGGGAGGTGAACCAGGCATTGGCACTGATCGTCGGTATTTTCATCGGTGGGGTCTATGGTGGTTCGCGCAGCGCCATTCTGCTGAACATCCCGGGTGGGCCTTCGTCGGTGGCCACCTCCTTTGACGGCTATCCGCTGGCCAAGCGCGGCGAAGCGGGTCAAGCCATCGGCCTGAGCACGGTGATGTCGGTCATCGGCGGGCTCGCCGGAACGCTGGTCCTGGCTTGCGCAGCCCCAGTTCTTGGTGACCTGGCGCTGCAGTTCGCGCCGAGGGATTACTTCCTGATTGCCGCGATTGGTCTGATGCTGGTCGGCAGCCTGGCGGAAGGCAGCCTGGCCAAAGGCATCTTCGCGGTGGCGCTGGGGGCCGTAATCGGTATGGTTGGCATGGACCCGGTAACCGCTCAGGCTCGCTTCACCATGGGCCAGATGGAATTGATGGGCGGCATTCACTACGTTGTCGTGATGATTGGCCTGTTCGGGGTCGCCGAAGCCCTTTACCAGCTGCACAACCTCAACACCGCCGTGGTCAAGCAGAACGTCAGCAAGATCGTTCCGCCACTTGCGATGGTCATCAAATTTCTGCCGCTGTCACTGCGCACCTCGGCCATCGGGGTGCTGGTCGGAGCACTCCCGGGCGTCGGCGGCGACATCGCCGCACTGATGGCCTACGACCATGCCAAACGCTCCGTGAAAAATCCCAGTCGACCCTTTGGTGAAGGCGCCTACGAGGGGCTGGTCGCTCCCGAGACCGCCAACAGCGCTGCGGTGGGCAGCGCCTATGTGCCGATGCTGACACTGGGTATGCCGGGCGACGCGGTTACCGCGGTGATCATCGGTGCACTGGTGATTCATGGCCTCAATCCCGGGCCGATGCTGATGGTTGAGAACCCGCACATCTTCTGGTTCACGGTGGGCAACCTGGCACTGGCCAATGTCTTTCTGCTGATTTTCGGGCTGATGGGCATCAAGCTGTTCGCCAAAGTCGTGGAGCTTCCCAAGGCCGTGCTGATTCCGCTGATCCTGGTGCTTTGCACCGTCGGCTCCTATTCCCTCAACAGCAGCATGACCGAGGTCTACTGGATGCTCGGCTTTGGCGTGCTCGGCTACTTCCTCAAGGCGTTTGGCTTCCAGATGGGGCCAATCATCCTCGGCGTCATTTTAGGCCCCCTGATGGATACCTCCTATCGCCAGGCCATGGCGTCGGTAGGCGACAACCCTCAGGAGCTGCTGTTGGAACTGGTTGGCAGCCCGGTTTCGCTGATTCTCAGCGCTGCACTGCTACTGGTGCTACTGAGCAACACCCCCCTGTTCGGCTGGCTGAAACGCAAGGTTGCATCCGGCTGATCCTGTTCCACTGCGTCACGCATGCCCGGAAACGGATAAAAAAAACAACCAATGGAGAGTCTCCAACATGCTCAAGCAACTACTGACCGGCGTCGCATTTTCCCTTAGCGCACTGACGCTCGCCCTGCCGGCCCACGCCGACTATCCGGAGCGCAGCATCCAGGCGGTAATCCCGTGGGGCGCCGGCGGTGCGACCGACAACGTGATGCGCAGCCTGGCTCCCTATGTTGAGAAGGAACTGGGTACCAAGCTGATTCTCAACAACCGCCCAGGTGGCACTGCGGTGATCGGCAGCAGCTATGTGCTACAGCAGAAACCGACCGGCTATACCCTGCTGCTCGGCGCAGAGAACCCGCAACTCTACCCGGTGCTGGGCCTGGCCGAGTTCGACTACAGCGATTTCTATCCGGTCAACATCATTGGCCAGAACGTCGTGGTGATTGCCGCCAACGCTGACAGCCCGTACAACTCCATGGCCGATCTGCTGGCCGCAGCCAAGGAAAAACCCGACACCCTGCGCATGGGATCCACCGGCGCGGGCGGTCTGCCAAGCACCGTCCATGCGATGGTCAACGCGGTGGGCGAGCTAAAGGTTCGTGAAGTCACCTTTGGTGGCGACGGCCCCGGCATCACCGCACTGATGGGCAAGCACATCGACTTCATGCCGCTGAGCCTGGCGGCCGCTCAGGAGCTGGTGCGTTCCGGCAAGCTCAAGGCATTGGCCGTGTTGGCCGCCGAAGAAGTACCGGAACTGCCTGGCGTCGAGCCGATTACCAAAGCCTTGCCGGATATCGCCGAGTACCTGCCGTGGGGCCCGTTCTGGGGCGCTTTCGTACACAAGGATACGCCGGACGACATCAAGCAGAAGCTTGTCGCGGCCTATAGCAAAGCCGTGGCCAATGACGATTTTCAAGGCTTCCTGAAGAACTACGGTGCCCAGAGCCTGAACCTCAACGGCGCGGAGGCCGAGCAGTTCCTCAAGCGCTGGCAGTCGGTCACCGCCTGGTCGATGTACAAAGCCAAGGCGGTCAAGATCTCGCCAGACAGCGTCGGTATCGAGAAACCCTGACCGCCCGGCTGGGCAGGCGAGCTGCCCAGCCTCGCAGCACCCGGGCACCCTCACCGGGGACCTGCAATCAATCGATGACGGATAACAACGTTTCCGCCCCAGGCGGCAGGACGAGTGCGTCCTGAGATAAGGAAAACAGTCATGAAACTGATCGAAACTGCAGCGGCCAGTCGCTCCCTTCTCGCCCCTTCGCTGCTCGCGCTTGGTGTTGCCGTCGCGTTGCCGACGAGCGCACAGGCAGAAGGCTTTGTCGAAGATGCCAAGGTTTCCCTGAACCTGCGCAACTTCTACATCAACCGCAACTTCACCAACCCGGCAAACGCCCAGAGCAAGGCCGAAGAGTGGACCCAGAGCTTCATCCTCGATGCGCGCTCCGGCTACACCCCGGGCGTGGTCGGCTTTGGTGTCGATGCACTGGGCATGCTCTCGGTCAAGCTCGATGGCGGTGGCGGCACCTACGGCACCGGCCTGCTGCCGCGCCATGACGATGGCCGCCCGGCCGACGACTTTGGCCGCGTGGCCCTGGCTGCCAAGGCCAAGGTCTCCAAGACCGAACTCAAGGTTGGCGAGTGGATGCCGGTGCTGCCGATCCTGCGTGCCGACGACGGCCGTTCGCTGCCGCAGACCTTCCAGGGCGCGCAGATCACCTCCAACGAGGTCGCCGGGCTGACCCTGTACGGCGGCCAGTTCCGTCAGAACAGCGAGCGCAACAATGCCAGCATGGAAAACATGTTCCTCAATGGCAACAGCTCGGCGAACGACTCCGATCGCTTCAACTTCGTCGGTGGCGAGTACAAGTTCAATGGCGACCGCACCATGGTCGGCCTGTGGGGCGCCGAGCTCAAGGACGTCTACGAGCAGCAGTACCTGCAACTGACCCACAGCCAGCCCATTGGCGACTGGACCCTGGGGGCCAACCTCGGCTACTTCCAGGGCGAAGACGAGGGTTCCGCGCGGGCCGGCCGGCTGGACAACAAGACCTACTCCGGTCTGTTTTCCGCCAAGTACGGCAGCAACACCTTCTACGTCGGCCTGCAGAAGGTCAGCGGCGACACCGGCTGGATGCGCGTCAACGGCACCAGCGGCGGCACCCTGGCCAACGACAGCTACAACTCGGCCTACGACAACGCCAAGGAAAGATCCTGGCAGGTGCGTCACGACTTCAACTTCACCGCGGCCGGCATCCCCGGCCTGACCCTGATGAACCGCTACATCAGTGGCAGCGATGTGCAGACCGCCACCACCAATGACGGCAAGGAGTGGGGCCGCGAAACCGAGCTGGCTTACGTCGTGCAGAGCGGCACCTTCAAGAGCCTCAGCGTTCGCTGGAGGAACTCGAGTCTGCGCCGCGACTACAGCAGCAACGAGTTCGACGAGAACCGCCTGATCTTCAACTACCCGCTGTCGATCCTGTAAGCGCCGACCTCTCCAGTGTCACCCTTCGGCCCGTCCACTTGACGGGCCTTTTTATGGCCGCCGAGGCCCTGACCGGCTACCGCCAGCCGAGCTTGGTCGCCTTCAGCGCGCAGAACTGCACAGGCCGGGCACGGCAAAGCGCCGCTGCGGTCGGTACCGAGCGTCGAGAGAATTAAGCAGAATAGAAAACGACCTGAACAGGTCTTGAAATGGAGGCAACCCTACCAGCCACACCCCGGCACACAATGTTCCCGCTGTGGCTGCTTCCTTCCGGATCTGACCAGGTTCACGGGTAATCGTTGCGGGGGGACCGGCAGGGCCACCATAACGCTGTTCACCTTTCAGTGAACCGGCGCCATTGTACCGGCTTGCGGCGAACTTACAACTGCTTCAAGCACTTAGCGTTCAAACGCGGGCTGGAGGCGGCTGGCTGTCTGGCGGCGCGGGCATTGGTTCCCATGAGGCGCGCAGCCCCGCGGTGGAGAACGCTGTTTCGAGCGAGGTGAAAGACCTGGCAGACGCCGATCACTTCATAAACGGGATCGGATGCCCGGAATTGAGCACTGCGGCGGGAATTTACCGCGGGCAGGTGGGTCACAATGAGGCCTGATCGTACGGCACCAACGGCCTGTTCGATCAACCATGATGTGCCGGCATTAATCAATGCCTCATCTTTTCATCACCAAGGAGCTACCCAATGGCCATGACCAAAGACCAACTGATCGGTGACATCGCAGAAGCCATCGACACGCCGAAGACCACCGTCCGTGCGGCGCTCGACCAACTCAGCGAGATCGTCAGCGACGCCTTGGAAAATGGTGGTGAGATCACCCTGCCGGGTATCGGCAAGCTGAAAGTCAGCGAGCGTCCAGCCCGCACCGGCCGTAACCCGCAGACTGGCAAAGCGATCGAGATCGCGGCCAAGAAAGTGGTGAAATTCGTACCGGCCAAGGCCCTGACCGACGCGGTCAACTGATTCACCAGCGGGGCGCCAGCTGGCGCCCCGCTGTTTGCCGCACCCTCCCCGCTCGATAAGACTGAACCCATCCCCGCCCGCTGCCTCAAACGACGACAACCGTCCTTTGCAGGTTCGCCATGCGCACAGACCGCGAACTTACCTTCCGTGCCCTGTTTTCAGGGGTGCTGCTCGGCGCGCTGCTGACACCCTCGAACATCTATTCGGGCCTGAAGATCGGCTGGTCGTTCAACATGTCGATCATCGCTCTGTTGGTCAGCTATGGCATCTGGCGGAGCCTGGTGCGCTGGCGCCTGGGCACTGCGTGGAGCACGCGCGAAAGCAACATCAACCAGACCACGGCTTCCGCCGCCGCCTCGATCATCTCCGGGGGCCTGGTGGCGCCGATACCCGCGTATACCCTGCTGACGGGCCAGCAATTACCGACCCTGCCGCTGATGGCGTGGGTGTTCTCGGTGAGTTTTCTGGGCATCTGGGTGGCCTGGTACCTGCGGCGCAGCATGGTCGAGGACACGCGGCTGCGTTTTCCAGAAGCGGTAGCCACGCTGGAAACCATGCAGCAGGTCTACAACCATGGCCGGGACGCCCTGCAGCGGCTGTGCGTACTGGGTGCCGCGGCGCTGCTTGGCGGGCTGATCAAGTGGGCCGATACCTTCTTGCTGACCCTGCCGCGCTGGTCGCCATCGGCGAGTCTGGAGCGGTTGACCTTCAACCTCGACCCGTCACCCTTGCTGATCGGCTTTGGCGGCATCATCGGCATCCGAGTCGGGCTGTCGCTGCTGCTCGGCGCACTGATCGCCTGGGGCGGCTTCGCACCCTGGCTGCTCGCCAGCGGCCTGGTGTCGGTTGCCGCTGATGCCAGCGGCCCACAGTTCGGGGCACTGGTGGAGTGGCTGCTGTGGCCGGGCGTCACCCTGCTGGTGTGCGCAACGCTGACGTCCCTGGCGGTGCGCTATCGGATGAGCCGCCGGCTCGCCAGGGCGCAATCCGGCGCCCCCCGGCAGCCACCTGCAAAACTGCCGCTGGCCATGCTCGCGCTGGCCTCTCTGCTGGTGGTGATGTTGCAAGTGGCGCTGTTCGATATCGACCCGCTGATGGCCCTGCTCAGCGTTCCTCTGGCAGTGGCGCTCGCCAGCATGGCGGCACGGGTTGTCGGCGCCACTGGCATTCCACCGATTGGCGCCACCGGCCAGCTGTCCCAGTTGACCTTTGGGCTGATTGCCCCCGGGCAGGTCAGCGTCAACCTGATGGCCGCGAACACCGCAGGCGGTGCCGCCGGGCAATGCACGGACCTGCTCAACGATTTCCGGGTCGGCCACGCCATCGGTGCCAAGCCTTACAATCAGCTGATCGCCCAGTGCCTGGGCATCACCGTCGGCAGCATTGTCGGCGTGCTGGTCTACCAGATCCTGATTCCCGACCCACAGGCCATGCTGATTACCGAACAGTGGCCAGCACCGGCCGTGGCCACCTGGAAGGCGGTTGCCGAAGTGCTGGGCTACGGGCTCGACTCGATAGACGTCAGCATTCGCTGGGCGATGCTGCTCGGGGCGTTGTGCGGTGTGCTGTTCGGCTTGCTGGAGGCCGGCCTGCCCGAGCGCTCGACCTTCGCACGCCTGCTGCCGAGCTCCGCTGCGTTCGGCCTGGCCTTTATCATTCCGGCGTCGATTTCACTGATGATGGCGCTGGGCGCCCTGCTCGCCTGGGTGGTGCAGTCGCGTTGGCGCAGCCTTGGCGAGCGTTTCACCATCGCCGCCGCGGCAGGCCTGGTGGCCGGTGAAAGCATCGTTGGTGTGGGCGCATCGTTCTGGATGATGTTCGCGGGCGGCTGAGGGGTTGGCGACCGGATCGTCTGGCACTGCGTTTGTAGGAGCACTGCCCCCGGCGCGAATTGGGGCACATCCCGGTATCGAGGTTGCCTGGGCCATTCGCCGCGCGGTCGCGGCTCCTACAGATCGTTACATCACGCACACCTTTTTGATCGTCAACCCGTTGCCTGATGTTGAGCGAAGCGATACCCGGGTCAAAGAAACCAGGCGCGCGGGTATGGCGACTCGCTGCACTTACGTCCTCACTCGGCGTCGATGCCGTACTCCGCGAGCCTGGCGATAAAGGCCTGTTCATCCAGCACGGGTACGTTGAGCTCGGTGGCCTTGGCGAGCTTGGAGCCGGCACCGGGGCCGGCGACCACGCAGGTGGTTTTCGCCGATACCGAGCCGGCTACCTTGGCACCCAGGCTCTCCAGCTTGTCCTTGGCAATGTCGCGGCTCATCACTTCCAGGCTGCCGGTCAGCACCCAGGTCTGGCCACCCAAGGGCAAGCCCTCGACCACCTTCTTCTCGCTTTCCCAGTGCATGCCGAAGGCACGCAATTGGGCTTCGATAGCCCGCGCACGCTCGGCGTTTTCGCCGTTGGCGAAAAACTCGCGCACCGACTGCTTGGCCTTCTCGTTCAGGCCCTTCATGGCGCTGAGGTCCAGCCAGTCAGCGTCAATCACCGCGTCGAGGCGCTTGAAGCGCTCGGCCAGGTTCCTGGCACCGGTGGCCGCCACGAACGGGATGTTCAACTTGTCGAGCAGCCCGCCCAAAGTGGTGCTGGCAGCGAACTCGGCGGCCAGCTCACCTTGGTCCTGCAGTTCCAGGCCACGCTCGAGCAGTTGCCCGATCACCTTTTGGTTGTGCTCGTCCTCGAAGAAACTGTGAATTTCGTGGGCGACTTCCAGGCCGATATCCGGCAGGTAGGTGAGCACTTCGGGGAGCGCCTGGGTGACGCGCTCCAGCGAACCGAGGGAGCGTGCCAGCACCTTGGCCGTTTCCTCGCCGACATCCGGTATGCCGAGCGCATAGATGAACCGCGCCAGCACTGGCCGCTTGCTGTCCTCGATCGCCTTGAGCAGCTTGCGGCTGGATACTTGCGCAAAGCCTTCGAGCCCCACGACCGTGTCGAACTCGAGGGTGAAGAGATCGGCTGGCGAGGCCACCAGTCCTTCATCGACCAGTTGCTCGACGCTTTTCTCGCCCAGCCCCTCGATGTCCATGGCACGCCGCGAAACGAAGTGGATGATCGCCTGTTTGAGCTGCGCTGCGCAGGCCAGGCGGCCGACGCAGCGATACACCGCGCCCTCGCTGACCGTTTCGCGCCCCTTGCTGCGCTTGATCAGTTGCGTGCGCTCGACCGCCGAGCCGCACACCGGGCACCGCTCAGGTACGTCTACCGGGCGCGCGTCAGCGGGCCGGCGCTCGCTGACCACCTGCATGACCTGGGGAATCACGTCACCGGCGCGGCGGATGATCACCGTGTCGCCGATCATCACGCCGAGGCGCGCGACTTCGTCCATGTTGTGCAGCGTGGCGTTCGAGACCGTTACGCCCGCCACCTTGACCGGTTTGAGCCTCGCCACCGGCGTCACCGCACCGGTGCGACCGACCTGGAATTCCACGTCGAGCAACTCGGTCAGCTCCTCCATGGCAGGAAACTTGTGCGCGACCGCCCAATGCGGGGTACGCGCACGAAAGCCCAGCTGCTGCTGGTCTTCGATGTTGTTGACCTTGAACACCACCCCGTCGATGTCGTACGGCAGCCCCATGCGCCGCTCGCCGATATCACGGTAGTAGGCCAGGCAATCTTCGATGCCTTTGGCGAGTTTCAACTCGGGGCTGATCGGAATGCCCCAGGTTTTCAGGCGTTCGAGCATGCCGACCTGGGTCGCGGCCGGCTCGGCGCTGTGCTGGCCGAGGCCGTAGCAACAGAACTCCAGCGGACGGCTGGCGGTGATCTTCGAGTCCAGCTGGCGCAGGCTGCCGGCGGCGGCGTTGCGAGGGTTGGCGAAGGTCTTGCCGCCCATCTCCGCCTGGCTGGCATTGAGCCGCTCGAAGCCGGCGCGGGACATGAACACCTCGCCCCGCACCTCCAGCACGTCGGGCCAGCCGCTGCCCTGCAACTTCAACGGTACGTTACGGATGGTACGCACGTTGACGCTGATGTCCTCGCCGGTAGTGCCATCGCCCCGGGTAGCGCCGCGTACCAGTTGGCCATTGCGGTACAGCAGGCTCACCGCCAGGCCATCGAGCTTGGGCTCGCAGCTGTATTCGACCGACACGCCACCGCCGAACAGATCACCGCCCTGCAGACCCAGGCCGTTCTGCACGCTGCGGTCGAACGCCCTCAGGTCATCTTCCTCGAAGGCGTTGCCGAGGCTGAGCATCGGCACTTCGTGGCGCACCGACGCGAAAGCATTCAGCGCCTCGCCACCGACGCGCTGGGTCGGTGAATCGGGCGTGACCAGTTCCGGGTGCTCGGCCTCCAGTGCCTGCAGTTCGCGGAACAGGCGATCGTATTCGGCGTCCGGCACGCTGGGCTCATCGAGCACGTAATAGCGGTAGTTGTGCACATCCAGTTCGGTGCGCAGTTCGAGGATGCGTTGGGCGGCTTCTTTCATACGGTCATTCTCAACGGGACACGGCCAGGGCGCAGAAACGAAAAACCTCAAGCCAAGCGCTTGGCTTGTAGCTTGAGGCTTGTCGGTGCCACTGGTTGTTAGCGTTTTTGCGTCAACAGGCGGCGTTCATATTCGACGATGCGCTGGCGGTAATGTTCGATGGTTTGTGCGGTGAGCACGCTACGCTGGTCGTCCTTGAGCTCGCCGTTGAGCTCATGGGCCAGTTTGCGCGCTGCGGCAACCATGACATCGAAGGCCTGCTTGGGATGACGCGGGCCCGGCAGGCCCAGGAAGAAGCTCACTGCGCGGGTGCTGAAGCCTTCGATATCGTCCAGGTCGAAGGTGCCGGGCTTCAGGGCGTTGGCCATGGAGAACAGCACTTCGCCGTTGCCGGCCATGCTCTCGTGACGGTGGAAGATGTCCATCTCGCCGAAGCGCAGGCCGCTTTCCAGAATGTTCTGCAGCAGCGCCGGGCCTTTGAAGCCCTGCTCGTCACGCGCGATGACGTTGATCACCAGCACTTCGTCGACGGGTGCCTGATCCTTGCTGGCGGTCCTGGCAGCGCCGCTATCGCGACCAGCGTGCTCATCTTCGACGGGCGTCAGCAACATCGGCACCGGCTCATCGGCGCTCAGATCGAGGTCGCCCTGGCGCGGCTCGCCACGGCGACGACTGTTGACGTCGCGGGCGCTCAGCGACGGCAGGTCATCCTCGTCCAGAGACGGCTCGTGATTGCGCTCGATCACCCGTGGCGGGCTGAGCACATCGGGGTCTCCTTCATCATCCGGCAGGTTGGACGCGCTGCGATCAAGCCGAAACTTGAGCTTGCCCTTGCCACCGCGCATCCGCCGCCAGCCATCGAACAGGATGCCAGCAATGACGATGATACCGATGATGATCAGCCACTCGCGTAGACCGAATTCCATGAAATGTCCTGACCCCTAAAGCAAAAATTGATGAAAAAAGGCATCCCGGCCTGTACTGATGACCCTGAAACGTGGCGCCAACTCCATGTTCTGACTGGCGTTTTCCCACGTGCAACAAAAGTGGGCGTTAAGCTAGCACGACGAAAGGCAACTTTACACCGGCAAAACACAGTAAAACCGCCGCTCCCGGCAGTTTTTACGCTACACAATCCGTGTCGAGACGCCTCAGCTGTCCACCATCGCCAACGCCTCCTCGACATCCACCGCCACCAGGCGCGAGCATCCGGGCTCGTGCATCGTCACCCCCATCAGTTGATCGGCCATTTCCATGGCGATCTTGTTGTGGGTGATGTAGATGAACTGCACGGTGGCCGACATCTCCTTGACCAGCCGCGCATAGCGTCCGACGTTGGCGTCATCGAGCGGCGCATCAACTTCGTCGAGCATGCAGAACGGTGCCGGATTGAGCTGGAAGATGGAAAAAACCAGCGCCAGCGCCGTCAATGCCTTCTCGCCACCGGACAGCAAATGGATCGTGCTGTTCTTCTTGCCCGGCGGGCGCGCCATGATGGTCACCCCGGTATCGAGTAGATCTTCGCCGGTGAGTTCCAAATATGCGCTGCCGCCACCGAAAACTTTCGGGAAAAGCGCCTGGATTCCGGCGTTGATCTGGTCGAAGGTTTCCTTGAAGCGATTACGGGTTTCCCGGTCGATCTTGCGAATCACGTTTTCCAGGGTATCCAGGGCTTCGACCAGGTCAGCGTTCTGGGCATCCAGGTAGCGCTTGCGCTCGGATTGCTGCTGGTATTCCTCGATAGCGGCCAGGTTGATCGCGCCCAGACGCTGGATGCGCGCGGCCATCTGCTCCAGGGTCTGCTCCCAGGCGGACTCGCTGGCGCCCTCGGGCAGCGTGGCAAGCACCCCATGCAGGTCGTAGCTGTCTTCCAACAACTGGTCCTGCAGGGCCTTGCGCCGCACGTTCAACGACTGCCATTCCAGGCGCTGCTGTTCCAGTTGGCCACGCAGCAACTGCGCTTGCTGCTCGGCCTGGGAGCGGCGCTTTTCGGCATCACGCAGTTCGCGGTCAGCATCTTCCAGCGCCAGGCGCGCCAGGCGCAGCTCTTCCTCGACGCCCATGCGCCGCTCGAGCAGTTCCTCGAGCTTCATGCGCAGCTCTTCCAGCGGAGCCGCGCCCTCCTCCAGGTTCAGGTCGAGCTGCTCGCGTTTTTCGTGCAGGCGCTCGGCTTGCAGCTCCAGGCGCTCCAGCGCCTGGCGGGTGGAATCGTGCTGGGCGCGCAGCGAACCCAGGCGAACGGCTAGCTGGTGAGCGTGGTCCTTGTGCTGCCGCGCATCCTGGCGCACCCGGTCCAGGCGCTCGCGCAGGGCATCGCGACTGGCCAGCAGACGTTCGCGCTGCTCGTTGTCGAGGGCCATGCTGTCAAGCGCGTCCTGCAGGTACAGGCGCGCCTCGCCCAGCTGCTCGGTCTCCAGGGCCCGCTGCTCGGCCAGCTCCTGCTGTTCCGCCTCGATACGTTGACGACGCAGCAGCAACTGCTCGGCCTTGGCCTGGCCAGCGGACAACCTGGCCTTCAGCTCGCCGAGACCGCGAGCCTGGTCCTGCACCTGGCGACGCTGTTGTTCACGCACCTGTTCCGCGTCGCGTTGACGCTCGCGCAGGGTTTGCAGACGCTCATCGAGCAACGCCAGGGCTGCCTCGCGCTCGTCGCGCTCGAGGCCCAGGCTTTCGATTTCCTGCCCACGCGCCAGCACGCCGCTCTGCGCTTCGCTGGCGCGGCGCACGCGCAGGAAGTGCCGGCCAACCCAGTAGCCATCGCGGCTGACCAGGCTCTCGCCGGGTGCTAGCTGCGCGCGCTCGGCCAGTGCCTGATCGAGGCTCTCGACCGGGCGCACGCGCCCCAGCCAGGGCGCCAGGTCAACCGGCGACTCAACCTTGTCCAGCAGGCTGCCGGGCATGCGTTCGCCAGAAGCGCCAGCCGAGACCAGGCGCAGCTCGCCCTGGTCCAGGGCGGCAAAGTCCAGACCGGACAGATCGTCCTGCAGCACGGCCTGCAGATCGGCACCCAGCACGGTTTCCACCGCCAGCTCCCAACCCGCCTCCACACGCAGGCCTTCGGCCAAGCGCGGGCGCTTGTCCAGGCCGTGTTCGCGCAACCACTCTGCAGCCCCGATGCCAGGATCCAGCGCAGCCTGTTGCAAGGCTTCCAGGGAGGCCAGACGGCCATTCAGGCGTTGCAGGTCGCCCTGCGCCTGTTGCTGGGCACTGCCTGCTTGCTGCAGGTCTTCGCGCAATTGCTGCAAGCGTTCGGCTTGTTCAGCCTCCTGCTCCTGCAATTGTTCCAGGTCCAACTCACCGACGGCGATCTGTTCGCCCAGTTCGATGATGGCCGCATCCTCAGGGTCGGCGGCCAACTGCTGCAGTTCATCGGCCAGGCGCCGCTGGCGTTCGCTGAGGCGCTCCAGGCTGTGCTCCAGCTGCTGGATACGCGACTGCTGCACTTCGGCCTGGCGTCGCGGCTCGGCGCTGCGCTGATTGAAGCTGTCCCACTGTTCCTGCCAGCCGTGCATGCCGGTTTCGGCGTCTTCGAGGGCCGCAGCGGATTCTTCGGCGGCCGCGGCAGTGAGTTCCTGCTCAGGCTCAAGCATGGCCAATTCTTCACCCAGGGTGGCCAGCAGGGTGCGGTCATGGCCCAGGTGCGATTCGGTTTCCAGACGCGCTCGCTCGGCTTCACGCAGGTCGTCCTGCAACTGGCGCAGGCGTTGCTGGCCGTGCTGGATGCTCTGCTCGACGCGGGCGATGTCGCCCCCCACCGAATAGAAGCGCCCCTGCACCAGGTTGAAGCGCTCGGACAGCTCGTGGTGGCCGTCGCGCAGGCGCTCGATGCTGGCATCGGCATTGCGCTGCTCGGCGACCAGCGCCTCGAAGCCGACCTCCTGATTGCCGATCACCGCTTCACGCTGCCCCACCTGCTCGTTGAGCGCCTGCCAGCGCAGCGCGGTGAGTTGCGCCCGCAACTGGCGCTCCTCGGCCTTGTATTCCTGGTACTTCTCGGCGGCCTGGGCCTGGCGATGCAGGCGTTCGAGCTGGCGCTCCAACTCGTCTCGCAGGTCGGCGAGGCGCGCGAGGTTTTCCTGGGTACGGCGGATGCGGCTTTCGGTTTCCCGACGACGCTCCTTGTACTTGGAGATGCCGGCCGCTTCCTCGATGAAGTTGCGCAGCTCCTCCGGCTTGGCCTCGATCAGCTTGCTGATCATGCCCTGCTCGATGATCGAGTAGCTGCGCGGCCCCAGGCCGGTGCCCAGGAAGATGTCGGTGATGTCGCGGCGGCGGCACTTCACACCATTGAGGAAGTAGGTGTTCTGGCTGTCGCGGGTCACCCGCCGGCGAATGGAGATTTCCGCGAAGGCCGCGTATTCGCCGGCCAGGGTGTTGTCGGAGTTATCGAAGATCAGCTCGATGCTGGCCTGGGTCACTGGCTTGCGCGTGTTGGAGCCGTTGAAGATGACGTCCGTCATCGACTCGCCGCGCAGGTTCTTCGCCGAGCTTTCGCCCATCACCCAGCGCACGGCATCGATGATGTTGGATTTGCCACAGCCGTTGGGCCCGACTACCGCCGCCATGTTGCTCGGGAAATTCACTGTGGTGGGGTCGACGAACGACTTGAAGCCCGCCAGCTTGATGGACTTCAGGCGCATGCTGCGAGACTCGCCAGACGTGCGCGTGATAACACGTCAACACAGTGAGGGGCCTGAACGGCAGGATGCGTCATGGATTTCCTTAGGGCGCGAGGTCCTGGGGATCGGTCGGGGGATGGCGGAGCGTTCCGGCCAGGCGCATGACGCGACTTCCTGCTGGCCAGATCAGCGACGAGTCTACCACAGCAGGCCAGCCTGACAGCCAGCGCAGCAGGCGCCTGCGGGCCCTTTTGTTCATCCGCGGCGCACATGATGCGACACTATCGCCCTGTCAAATTGCAATCTGTATCGAGGCACGCTCATGTCCAGCTCCACCCACGCCTACCGCGGCGCCATTCTGCACAGCCTGGCCGATCCAGCCGAGGTCGGCGTCGAGGCGTCCCATGCCTATTTCGAAGACGGCATCCTGCTGGTGCAGGACGGCAAGGTACGCGAGGTGGGCCCTGCCGCCGAGCTGCTACCGCGCCTGGCTGGCGTGGCCCTGACCCACTACGAAAACGCCTTGATTACCCCCGGTTTCATCGACACCCATATCCACTACCCGCAAACCGGCATGATCGGTGCGTACGGCGAGCAGTTGCTCGACTGGCTGAACACCTACACCTTCCCCACCGAAATGCGCTTCGCCGACCAGGCCCACGCCAGGGAAGTCGCGGATGTCTTCATCAAGGAACTGCTGCGCAACGGCACCACCACGGCGCTGGTGTTCGGCAGCGTGCACAAGCAGTCGGTAGATGCCCTGTTCGAGGCCGCCGGGGCGCTCAACCTGCGCATGATCGCCGGCAAGGTGCTGATGGACCGCAATGCGCCCGAGGCTCTCACCGATACGGTCGAATCCGGCTACGCCGACAGCCGCGAGCTGATCGAGCGCTGGCACGGCAAGGGCCGCCTGCACTATGCGGTAACGCCGCGCTTCGCGCCGACCAGCTCGCCGGAACAACTGGCCATGGCCGGCCGCCTGCTGCGTGAATACCCCGAGTTGTACCTGCACACCCACCTTTCGGAAAATCGCCAGGAAATCGAGTGGGTAAAGGAACTGTTCCCGGAGAACAGCGGCTACCTGAATGTCTACGACCAGCACCAACTGACCGGCCCCCGCTCGGTCTTCGCCCATGCCGTGCACCTGTGCGATGCCGAGTGCAAGCGCCTGGCGGAAACCGGCTCGGCGGTTGCCTTCTGCCCAACCTCCAACCTGTTTCTCGGCAGCGGCCTGTTCGACCTGCAGCGAATGGAACAGCACAAGGTGCGGGTAGGTCTGGGCACCGACATCGGCGCCGGCACCAGCTTTTCGCAGCTACGTTCGCTGAGCGAGGCGTACAAGATCATGCAACTGCAGGGGCAAAAGCTCGACCCTTTCAAGTCGCTGTACCTGGCCACGCTGGGTAGCGCGCGAGCACTGTATCTGGATGACCGTATCGGCAACTTTGCCGCCGGCAAAGACGCGGATTTCGTGGTGCTCGATTACCAGGCCACCCCGCTGATCGACTATCGCCTCAAGCAGAGCAGCACCCTGGCAGAGCGGTTATTCGCCCTGATCACCCTGGGCGATGACCGGGTGATCAAGGAAACCTTCGCGGCCGGCCAGCGCGTGCACCGCCGCGAACCATAGCCACCGATCTCGAGAGCTCCAGGAGCCTGCGTGCGGACAATGCGACGGCGGGCGTTCATCCAGCCCGGCAGCATGGCCGCCAATCGCCGGCAAGCCGGCTCCTGCAGCGCCGTGTGGAGCGGCGAGGTAATCCCGGAAGAGAGCTAGGCACCGATCACCGATACCGGGTAGATGGCGGTGAAGGCGCCGTCGTCCACGCTCAGGGTTCGACAATCGACCCCATACACGGCAGCCAGATGCGCCGGAGTGAGCATTTCGTCGGTGGTGCCACTGCCATGTACGCGACCGTCGCGGATCATCAACACGTCGTCGGCGTAGCGGCTGGCCAGGTTCATGTCGTGGAAGATCGCCAGGGTGACGATGTTTTCGCGGCGCGTGTAGGCGCTCACCGCGTCGAGCATGTGCAGCTGGTTGGCCAGGTCGAGGGCCGAGGTCGGCTCGTCGAGCAACAGCAGCCGCGGGCTGCGCACCAGCGCCAGGGCAAGTGAAATCATCTGCCGCTCGCCCCCGGACAACTGCCCCGGTTGCTGTTCTGCAAAACGCTGCAGGCCGAGCAATTCGAGTAGTTCACTGGCACGCCTCTGGCTGTCGCGCTGGGTGGTCCAGCCGCGCGCACCGCCCTGTTGCGCCAGGAGCAGAAGCTCGTAGGTCGACAGGCGCACGTCGAGGTGAGTCAGGTCCTGTGCCACGTAACCGATCAGCCGCGCGCGCAGTGCCGGCTCCAGGCCGATCAGTTGCGTACCGTCGATGATCGCCGAACCCTCGGCACGCAACAGCCCGCACAGGCCTTTCATGAAAGTCGATTTGCCCGCCCCGTTGGCACCGAGCAGGGCCAGGGTGCGACCCGCTCCGGCATGGACAGCGAAATCGCGGATGATCGGCCGCCCGCCGAGGGTGACGCGATAGTGCTGAACGACAAGACTCATCGGGACGTCAGCCTCCGGTCACGCAGGATCAGAATGATGAAGAACGGCAAGCCGATCAGCGAGGTGACCATGCCGATGGGCAGCACGGCGCCGGGCACGATCAGCTTGCTGGCGAGCGATGCCAGGGTAACGAAGATGATCCCGCAGGCCAGCGTCACGCCGATGGTGAAGCGTTGGTCTTCGCCGACCAGCAAGCGCGCCACGTGGGGCGCGACCAGGCCGACGAAACCAATGATGCCGACCACCGACGTCACCGCGCCGGCAAGCAGCGCCGCCAGCACCAACATCAGGGTGCGCACGCGCTTGACGCGGATGCCGAACACCACCGCCTGCTCGCCAAAGCTGCGCAGCGCGGTGAGCGCCCAGGCGTGCATCAGCACCAGCGGCACCGCCACCAGCGCGATGGCGGCGCACAGCGCGACCTTGCTCCAGGTCACGTGTAGTAGCGAGCCCATCAGCCAGAACACGATGCTTTGCAACTGATCGACACTGGACACGTACTGCACCAGACCGAGCAACGAACTGAACACGAAATGCACGGCGATGCCCAGCAGGGTGATGGCCTGCAGGCCGATCTGCCCTCGGGTCAGCAACAGGATCAACCCGACGGTGAGCAGCGAGAATAGAAAGGCGTTGGCGGTGACCACCATCTCGGCGCCGAAGCCCGGCAACCACTGCGCCAGCGACAGGTTGAAGGTCAGCGCCAGCGCCGCACCAAAACCCGCTGCCGAGGAAATGCCGAGGGTGAAGGGTTCGGCCAGCGGGTTGTCGAGGACCGTCTGCATGATCAACCCGGCCAGCGCCAGGCAAGTACCGGCGAGCACTGCCATCAGCGTCATCGGCATGCGCAATTCCCAGAGAATCACCCGCGTAGAGGCATCCACCCGGTCCGGGGTGAACAGACCTTGCACCGCATCGGCGAAACTCAGAGTGCCCGAGCCGACGACCAAATCGGCGATAAAGGCGATCAGCGCCAGCAGCAGCAGACCGGCCAGCAGCGCGCTGCGCTGCCAGACGCTCCTCGCGTAGCGGCGCTGGTAGCCATCGGCAGCCTCGGCGACCCCGCTGGCGTCATTCACCGGCAGACACCTGGCTGAAGAGAATGGCCGGCACGTTGCCGAGGCCGGTCATGGCCAGCAGCGTGCGGGTGCTGGCCGACGGATCGAGCTGCTCGCCAACGTGCGGGTAGAACGCCCGGGCCAGGTACTCGACCGCCAGGATGTTCCAGCTGCTGGCGTAGAATTGATGATAGATGCCATACACACGCTGGTGCTGCGTGGCCTGCAACTGGGCCATGCCCGGACGTTTGAGCAAACGCTGCATGGCGCTGTCGATGGCGGCCTGTTCGACCGTCGGGCCAAAGCCGAACGGCGGAGAGATAGACGTGTCGCCAGGAAACTGGGTGCCGCTCATCACGTAGATGTCGGGCTTGCGGCTGATCACCGTTTCCAGCGTTACGTCGCCAGTGGCCCCCGGCAGCAGCCGAGTGCCCAGGTTATCGCCGCCAGCCGCGTGCACCAGCTTGCCCCAGTACACGTCGCCATGGGTGAAGCAGCAACTGCTGGCACCGCCCTGCCCGGCCTTGGCCTCAACGAACACCAGCGGGCGCTTGCCCTGCTCGGCTACCAATTTGTCGACCTGCGCCAGACGCGCGGTGTAGAAATCCAGGTACTCCTTGGCGCGGTCCTCGCGGTTAAGAACCTTGCCGAGCAGCGCCACGCTCTTCTGGCTGTTGGTGACCGGATCCAGGTCGCTGTCGAGATAAATGACCGGAATCTTCAGGGCAGCCAGCTTGCGCTCGACACCGGCGCCTTCCAGCGACTTGCGTGCACGCAGCTGGAACACCAGCAGATCGGGCTTACCCGCGACCACTGCCTCCAGGTTCATGTCACCATCGTCACCGAACTGCATGTCGACGGCCCGGCCGGCGCTATCTGGCCAGCGTGCCTGGAACACTTGCCAGGTATTTGGATCGGACCGCTTGATGATGTTGTTCCACACGGCGATGCGCTCGAACGGGTCTTCGCGGTCGAGCAGCGCCAGGCTGAACAGGTCGCGGCCGTCCTGCAGCACCATGCGCCTGGGCTCGTGCGCGAGCGTCACCTGCCGCCCGGCCAGATCGGTCACGGTAAGCGGGTAGTCGGTGGCCTGGGCAGCGACGCTGAAAAGCAGGCAAAGGGCAGCCGTGAGGCGGACAAAAAACGCGGGGACAGTCATGGAGGGAAAAAACCTTTTACGACGCGAAGGAGCAGGCGCTGAACGCCCACAGCGAAAAACGGAAATGTAGCGTAACAAAGGCGTGCGCCATCGTCATTAAGAACTATTCTCGCTGGCAAACCGCGCAGTGTTGCGCCCCCCCGCTGCCCGCGGCTGCCATCACCGGGCCGTGGTAAAAGCCAGGCATGAAAAAGGCGCCCGAAGGCGCCCTTTCATTCGACTGCAGCCGGGATCAGTTGGCGCGTGCGGCATCGCGCAGCGACTTGACCTGATCATGGTTGCGCTGCACACCTTGCAGCTGCTTTTCCAGAACGCTGCGCACGTTGCTCGGCAGGTCTTTTTGCAGGGCTTCGCGGTACGCCTTCAGCGCCACGTCTTCGCCGCGCTCGCATTCGTTGAGGATAGCTTCCTCGCTCTTGCCGGTGATCATCGACTTCAGGTCGACCCAACCGCGGTGCAGAGCACCCGACACACTGGAACTGGTTTCCGGGTCGCCGCCCAGGCCACGCACCAGTTGCTGCAGTTCGGCAGCGGCGCTAGCGCAATCCTGCGAGCGCTGGGTGAAGAAGCTCTTGAGACGCGGCTCTTTCACGTCGTCGGCGCACTCGCTGAAACCTTTCTCGCCATCTTTACTGGTTTCGATCAGATCATTGAGTACCGAAATAACGTCTTTGTTATCCACTTTGAATCTCCTCGTCGCTTCAGAAAATAGCCCTGTACGGGCCGCTCCCTTAAGTTGAGTGAGGGCCTGTCGCGGAGGTTCAGGGGATTTTCCGGCACCGCGGCCGATCGCCCTGCGAGCAGCATCAGGCAAAGGCGCGCGGCGCCTGGCCGCGAACCGCTCGTCTGGAGGCGAAACGGCGTGCACCTGTACAGGGCGTCAAGAACCGGGTGGGTTGCCGGCGCCGGCGATCCGCTAAACAGGCCGGGAGTCAGGGCATGTAGTGGTCGGATTTACCAGGTTGCAACGGAGCAGCAAGCGTGTTGCATGCCTGCCAGGACAGCCTGAGGCAGGTCAGCCGTGGGCGGCCTCGCACACGGCTTTCAAGGCAGCGCAATCAGCGCGCCGGAGACGGATTGCCGGCAGCATTCAACCACCGGTCATGCTCATGAAGCGGATCACCTGGACTTGCTCGTCGGTCTCGAAATGGTGACGCTCCGGCTTGAGCTGCAGGGCCTTGAGCAGGGCGCCACGCAACCGCTCGCTGTCACCCGGGTGAGCGCGCATCAGGGTGCGCAGATCCAGTGCGTTGTCGTGGCCCAGGCAAAGCACCAGCTTGCCCTCGGCCGTCACGCGAACGCGGTTGCAGTCGCCGCAGAAGTTGTTGCTGTGCGGTGAAATGAAGCCAACGCGGGTGTCACTGCCGTTTACCTGCCAGTAACGCGACGGACCGCCGGTGACGTGGCTGCTGCGCACCAGCGGGTAACGTGCCTCGATGCGCTCGCGCACCACCTCGCTGGAGCAGAAGGTCTGCTCGCGCTGGTGGCTGACCACGCTGCCCAGGGGCATCTCCTCGATGAAGCTGATATCCAGGCCACGGGCCATGGCGTACTCGACCAGGCCCAGCACTTCATCGTCATTGCGGCCGGTCTGCACCACGCTGTTGAGCTTGATGCGCCTGAAGCCCGCCGCCGCCGCGGCGTCGATGCCGGCCAGCACCTGGTCAAGCATGTCGCGCCGGGTGAAAGCGGTAAAACGCTCGCGCTGCAACGAGTCGAGGCTGACGTTCAAACGGGTGACGCCCGCCGCCCGCAAGTCGTTTGCCATGTGCGCGAGCTGGGAGCCGTTGGTGGTGATCGACAGGTCTTCCAGCTCGGGGCGCTCACCCAGGCGGCGCAACAGGCTCAGCAGGTTCTTGCGTACCAGCGGCTCTCCCCCGGTGATGCGGATGCGCTTCACGCCCAGACCGATGAAGGCATCGGCGACGGCGTACAGTTCTTCAAGCGTGAGGATCTGCGCACGTGGCGCGAAGACCATGTCTTCGCTCATGCAATAGGTGCAGCGGAAATCGCAGCGATCGGTCACCGAGAGTCGCAGGTAGGTAATCCGCCGGCCGAACGGGTCGACCAGCTGCGTGGTATTCATGGGTTCCCTCTCCCGGCCCGAGGGCCAGTTGTTCAGGGCTGCCAGTTGGGCAGCGCGCAGCCATTTGCGGGCTGCAGAAGAGAGCCAAGTTTACCACGCCTGCCGGCTCATCGCGCCGCTCGCAGGGCAGCCCCCTGTCGGGCTGCAGCCGGCAATTCACACATTCAGTGACACAACCCCAAAAGGCATGCTGCGTTTTCGCCTCTGGAATTCCTCCGGTGCCAGGCACCTGATGCCAGGCAATACGCGGCTTGCAGCTGCTACGAGAGGTGATTTTCAGCGCACTAGCCAGGTGGCGCGAAAAGGTCGAACCGCATTTCCTGCCTGGGGGTCACACGGACAGACCTCAGGACTACAGGCAATGGAGGGCACCAATGCCCCTGCTGAAACTGCTGCATTTCACGGCCTTGATCGCCTGGTGCGGCGCTCTGCTCTACCTGCCCGCGCTGATCGCCGCTGGTTGCCGCTCGGCGCCGGTCGCCGAACGGCCGGGCCACCCCGAACTGAACCGCACGATCTTCAACCTCGTGGCGACCCCTGCTGCCCTGATCGCCATCGGCAGCGGCACGGCGCTGTTTCTACGCGACGGCACCTTCGGTATCTGGCTGGTGGCCAAGCTTTCCACCGTGGCGGTGATGGTCATCTGCCACGCGCTCTGCGGGTTGCTGATCCTGCAGTGCGAACGTCATCCGCGACCGGCTTTCATCGTGGCCTGCGCCACGCTGGGCGCGATCACCACAAGCATGATCGCCACCACGTTGTGGCTGGTGCTTGCCAAACCCTTTTGAATGAAGAGTCACTCATCCATGAATGCAGGCGGGCGCAAGCCGAAATCAATCGACATCCACGCCCACGGCATGCTCGTAAACGAGGCGCCCGCCGAGGTATGCAGCTATCGCGATCAAGCCCGCGGTGAACAACGACAAATAGAACGCCCACATTTCGAAGCCGTCGTCGCCGTGGCGGTAGCGCAGCATCCAGTTCAGCGAGGCCAGGGAGAGCATCATCACAGCGATGATGGCGTGACACCAGGCGCTGATTTTCTGGCGGATACGTTTCACGGTGAGCAAGTCGATCATGCCGGCAATGCTGGCGATCCAGCCACCCGCAGCGCCGACGCCGGCCAACCACAAGCTGGCCCGCGCCCAGAACGGGTCGGTGGTCCAGAAGTAGGCGAAATCGGTCGCCACCAGGCCCAGCAAGGCAGCGACCGGGAAATGGATCATCATCGGATGCAGCGGATGCCCGGCAATGGCCGCGCGACTGATGATGGATTCTTGTTGCTCAGCCATGGCGGCCTCCCTGTCGATTGCAAAAAGAGCCGAGGTGTCTCGGCTCTACTCAAGTTGACCGCACTGGCGTCAGCAGTTCCGCTTATCTCCGCCTGCAGTGGTGACCAATCAATTCTGGCCCCCGCCGGCCCTGTCGCTCGCGATATCGTCCTACTGTGGTGGGCCATGTGCGGTTTCTTCACGCTGGTGCTGGTGGTGGTCAGCGCAATATGGATCTACGCCATATGGCGCAGGCCGCGCGAGTATTCGCTCGCTGACGCCCGGCGAATCCAGAACCGCTGGCTGATTGGTGGCGGTATCGTACTGCCGTCGGTGACCATCGTGCTGCTCCTGCTGTTCGGCATTCCGGTCGGGACGCGCATGATGCAACTGCCGATTCTGGGCGAGCAACCGCTGCAAATCGAGGTGATCGGCCATCAATGGTGGTGGGAGGTGCGCTACCCGGACAGCGGTGTGGTGACGGCCAACCAGTTGCATCTCCCGGCCGGTCGCCCGGTGGATATCACCGTGACCAGCGCAGATGTAATCCACTCGTTCTGGGTACCGCGCCTGGGCGGCAAGATCGACATGATTCCCGGCCGCGAGAACCGCATTCGCCTGCAGGCTGACGCGCCAGGCACCTTTCGCGGGCAGTGCACGGAGTTCTGCGGCACTCAGCACAGCCATATGATTCTCGACGTGCAAGCCCACAGCGACGAAGACTTCGCAGCCTGGATCGACGCTCGCCGCGAACCGCAGATCGAGGCGCTGCAGGGCGAGGCAGGCGCTACGTTCATGGCCCATTGCGGCACCTGCCACCGGGTCGCCGGCGTCAGTGCGGGCAACCGTGCACCAGACCTCACCGATCTGGCCAGCCGCCGCACCCTCGGCGCTGGCCTGCTGCCGAACGAGCCCGGCGCGCCGCTGACCTGGCTGCGCGAACATGGCCGGATCAAGTCTGGTACCGGCATGCCATTGACCGACGATCTCGATGCCGAGCACCTGCAGGCCATCGCCACCTGGCTGGAGGGCCTGGAACCATGAATGACCCGCGCGAAGCACAATGCAAGGACGACGCCGATGCGCTGCACGGGCAGTTCGATGATGTCTGGGGCAACCCGCGCGGCTGGCGCGCACTGACCATCGTCAACCACACCACCCTGGGCCTGAGGTTCATGGTCACGGGGCTGTGCTTCTTCGTGTTCGGCCTCCTGCTGGCGATGCTCATCCGCACGCAACTGGCGCTGCCGGGCAATGCATTCATGGGCCCGGAAACCTTCAACCAGGTGTTCACCATGCACGGCACGGTGATGATGTTCCTGTTCGCCGTACCGATGATGGAGGGCCTGGCGGTCTACCTGATTCCCAAGATGCTCGGCGCCCGCGACCTGGTGTTTCCACGCCTGTCGGCCCTGGGCTACTGGTGCTATCTGTTCGGTGGCTTGATCATCTGCTCCAGCCTGCTGCTCGGCATCGCCCCGAATGCCGGCTGGTTCATGTACACACCGCTGTCCAGCGCCGCCCACTCGCCCGGTATCAATGCCGATATCTGGTTGATCGGCATCACGTTCGTGGAAATTTCCGCGGTGTCCGCTGGCGTCGAACTGGTGGTGTCGATCCTGCGCACCCGCGCCGAGGGCATGGCACTGAACAAGATGCCGATCTACGCCTGGTACATCCTGACCATGGCGATGATGATCGTCATCGGCTTCCCGCCGCTGATCCTCGGCAGCATCCTGCTGGAGCTGGAGCGTGCCGCCGGCCTGCCCTTCTTCGAGGTGGCGCGTGGCGGTGATCCGCTGCTTTGGCAGCACCTGTTCTGGCTGTTCGGCCACCCCGAGGTGTACATCATCTTCCTGCCGGCCGCCGGCATCGTTTCCACCCTGCTGCCGGTATTCTGCGGCCGCCCGCTGGTGGGCTACCGCGCGGTGGTGCTGGGCGTGCTGAGTACCGGCTTCATCAGCTTCGGTCTGTGGGTGCACCACATGTTCACCGTGGGCATCCCGCAGCTGGCCCTGGCGTTCTTCTCGGCGGCGAGCATGCTGGTGGCGATTCCCACCGCCATCCAGGTGTTTTCCTGGATCGCCACGCTGTGGCTCGGCAAGCCGCGCTACAACGTGCCGATGCTCTGGCTGGTGGGCTTTCTGATCATCTTCGTGTGCGGCGGGCTGACCGGGGTGATGCTGGCCCTGGTGCCGTTCGACTGGCAGGTCCACGACACCCAGTTCGTGGTCGCGCATTTCCACTACGTGCTGATCGGCGGCATGCTCTTCCCGCTGATCGCCGGGCTGTATTACTGGCTGCCACACTTTTCCGGGCGCATGGCCTCCGAGCGCCTCGGCAAGTGGGGTTTCTGGCTGGTATTCATCGGCTTCAACATGACGTTCCTGATCATGCATTGGACCGGTCTGCTGGGCATGCCGCGGCGGGTGTACACCTACGAAACCGGTCTGGGCTGGGACATGCCCAACCTGATTTCGTCGATTGGCAGCTTCATCATGGTGATCGGTATTGCCACCCTGCTACTCGATCTGATCCTGCATTACCGCTACGGCAAGCCCGCGGGGCAAAACCCCTGGCAGGCGGACACCCTGGAATGGGCGACCAGCCTGCCGCCCAACCCTTACAACTTCGTGAGCCTGCCGAAAATCACCGATCGCCATCCCCTGTGGCGTGACCCCAACCTGCGCGAAAGCATTGCGCGCGGTGACCATGCCCTGACGGTGATCGATCACGGTCGGCGGGAAACCTGGGGCGTCGACCCGTTGACTGGCAAGGTGCGGGAAATCATCCACTTGCCCGGCAACAGCTGGTTGCCCTTTATCGCCGCCTGCTGCATCGCCGTACTCTGCCTGAGCCTGCTGACCAAGGTCTACCTGCTGGCATTGGTCGCCTGCTTCGCCTCGGTGGTGGTGCTCCTGCGCTGGAGCTGGGAGAACGGCGCCCATCCCAAGGCCGCGCCGGACGCCAAGACCCAACCGCACGAGCCGCCCCTGCATTCACGCACCTGCGATGGCCCGGGGCTGTGGGGCATGGGCGTGACGCTGCTGTCCAATGGTGCGCTGTACCTGTCGCTGCTGTTCGGCTGGTTCTACCTGTGGACAGTGGCGCCCAACTGGCAGGTACCGGACGCCCCGGTGTTCAACCATTGGCTGCTGTTTGCCAGTGCCCTGCTGCTGTCACTGGCAATCCCCTGGCAACGGCGAGTCAACGGCAGGCTGCGCCAGGGTCGTGCACAGGGGTTGCTGGCCTGCCAGGTAAGTTTTGCGGTGATTGGCCTCGTGCAGGCAGCGTTGCTGCTCTGGGCACTGCGCAGCGAGGCCCTCGAACCCACCGTGCGCGCCCATGATGCGGTGATCTTCGTGATGCTCGCCTACAGCTTCGGTCATGCGTTGCTCGCCGGTATCCTCAGCGCGCTACAGGCCCTGCGCGTGCGTATTGGCTACGTGGGTGCCGAGGCGCCGTACGAGCCACTGGTGGTGGCGCAATTCTGGTACTACAGCCTTGGTGTGCTGTGGGTCAGCTACTTCGCCATCGTGTTGTTCCCACCTGCTTTCGGAGTCGCGTGATGCAAAGCCTGCGCAGCGTCTACAACCCGGCGCACATCGTCACCGGCCTGAGCATCTGGAGCCTGTGGTTCATCGCCCTGTATGGCGGCCAGGGCGCTGGCTGCTCGGTGGCGCCCCCGCCCCTCGAAGATGGCCCCTGGACTTGGCTGAACCTGGCCTTGGGCCTCCTGTCCGTGCTCACTGCTAGCCTGCTGCTGGTGCTGGCGCGCGTGTTCCAGCAGGCCGCGCGCCGCCCTCACCGCAGCGACCGCGAGCGCTTCGTGGCCAGCGTGTCCGCCGCGGGCAGCCTGATCGGTGCGATCTGCGTAGTATTCATCGCGTTGCCGCTGATGGCCTTGCCACCGTGCGCCTGAGGTCCGCCAGGCAGTCATTGGGAAACCTGCTGAAACAGCTGCGAAGCCCCTGATAGAGCGCCAGCGGGCATAGTTCTCCCCGAATCTGAAGGAACGAGAACAAAACAATGAGCAAAATAAAACAAACCAATGGCGCACTCGTCGCCGCACGTATCGGCCTGTTCCTCGGGCCTCTTTTACTGCTTGCCTGCGTCGTCAGCGAGCCACCCGCCGGCCTCAGCCAGGAGGCCTGGCTGACCGCCGGCCTCATTGGCCTGATGGCCACCTGGTGGGCAACCGAAGCCATTCCCATCCCTGCTACCGCCCTGCTGCCTATCCCCATGATCCCGCTGCTCGGCATCGGTACCGTTCAGCAGGCTACCTCTCCCTATGCCAACCCGACCATCTTCCTGTTCCTCGGCGGTTTCCTGCTGGGGCTCGGCATGCAGCGCTGGAATCTGCACAAGCGCCTGGCCCTGCGCACGCTGATAGCCGTCGGCAACCAGCCAGCGCGGCAGGTCGGTGGTTTCATGCTGGCCACGGCACTGGTGGCCATGTGGGTCAGCAATACCGCAACCGCCATCATGATGCTGCCAATCGGCCTCTCGGTCATCGCCATGCTCACCCAGCAGGGCGACGAGCGCGAGCATGAACGCTTCGCGACCGCGCTGCTGCTGGGTATCGCCTACGCAGCCAGTATCGGCGGCATTGCCACGCTGATCGGCACGCCGCCCAATGCGCTGCTCGCCGCCTACCTGCGCGAGAACCACGATGTGCATATCGGCTTTGGTCAATGGATGCTCATCGGCGTACCGGTGTCGAGCTGCATGCTGCTGTTCACCTGGTGGTGGCTGACCCGCGGCGGCTTTCAGCTGGAGGGCGGCGATAGCCGCGCGATGCTGCGCCAGGAGCTCGACGAACTCGGCAGCTGGTCGGCGGGTGAAAAGCGCGTGGCCCTGGTGTTCGGCTGCACCGCAATCGCCTGGGTCACCCAACCGCTGCTGTCGCAGTATGTCACCGCTCTCGACGACACTTTGATCGCCATGATCGGTGCCATGGCGCTGTTTCTGATTCCGGCAGAACGGGATGGATCGAAGCGCGTATTCCTGATGGACTGGGACACAGCCAACAAGGTGCCATGGGGCATCCTGCTGCTGTTCGGCGGCGGTTTGTCGCTGGCGAGTACCATCACCTCCACAGGGCTGGCGGGCTGGATCGGCGAAGGTCTGCAAGGCATCGGCGTTCTGCCCCTGGTGCTGATCATCGGCGTCGTGGTGTTGACCATCAACATGCTGACCGAGATCACCTCCAACACCGCCACGGCTGCGGCGTTCCTGCCTCTGGTAGGCGCCCTGGCGGTTTCCCAGGGGCTCCCCCCGGAGCTGCTGGCCATCCCTGCGGCCATCATTGCCAGTTGCGCCTTCATGATGCCGGTGGCGACGCCGCCCAACGCATTGGTGTTCGGCACCGGGCTGATGCGCATCCAGTCGATGATCAAGGCGGGCTTCGTGATCAACATTTACAGCGTGGTGCTGGTGACCATGCTGTGCTACCTGCTGATCGGCATCATCTGGAGCCACTGAGGCCGTGACAGCCACCCTGCCTGGCCGGAACCTCGGCCAGGCGGTATCTGCTCAACCCCGCTCGGCCGGTGCCGAGGTCAGCTCGAAGGGGTTGTTGTTGCGCCGCTGGTTGCGATCCTCGCGCGGCGTAGCGCCGAAGAAGTTGCGGTAGGCGCTGGAGAAATGTGGACCCGAGGAGAAACCACAGGACAGGCCGATCTGAATGATCGATTTGCTGGTCTGCATCAGCAGCTGCCGCGCCTTGTTCAAGCGCAGTTCGAGGTAGTACTGGCTGGGTACGCGATTGAGATACTGCTTGAAGATGCGCTCCAACTGCCGCCGCGACACGCACACGTGCTGGGCGATCTCGTCGGTGGTCAGCGGCTCTTCGATATTGGCCTCCATCAACAGCACGGCCTGGGTGAGCTTCGGATGGCTGGAGCCGAGCCGATTCTGCAGTGGGATACGCTGGCGCTCGCCGCCTTCACGAATACGCTCGACCACCAACTCTTCGGATACTGCACCGGCCAGCTCGGCGCCGTGGTCACGGGCCAGCAGGGCCAGCAGCATGTCCATCACCGCCATACCGCCGCAGGCCGTGAGACGATCACGGTCCCAGTCGAACAGATGGCTGGTGGCGATCACCTTGGGAAAGCGCTCGGCGAAATCATCCTGCCAGCGCCAGTGCACGGCCGCTCGGTAGCCGTCGAGCAGGCCAAGCTGCGCCAGCGGATAAACGCCTGCGGCAATCGCCCCCACGCTGCAACCACTGCGCGCCACTTGCTTGAGCGCGGCGGCCAACGCCGGCGCGACGGTCGCCGGTGGCTCGTCGGCAAGCAGAAACAGCTTGCGGTAGCCCTCCAGGCCGCCGGCCCAGGGGCTGCCCGGCAGGCGCCAGGCACCCTCCATCGGCTCCTCGGCCTGCAGGAACGACACCTCGTAGACCACTTCCGGGTGTACGCGCTGGGCGACACTCAACGCCTCTTCCGCCAGCGCCAGGGTCAGGGGCTTGGTGGAAGGCCAAAGCAGGAAGCCGATTCGGGGAGCAGTCATGATGGGCAGGTCGGGCTCTGGAGGCAGTAAGGGGTAAGGGATGATAACGCCAACTACTTGAGACTACCGCTGAGGAACTGCTGCAGGCGCTGCGATTGCGGATTGGCCAGCACATCGCGCGGGTCGCCCTGCTCCTCGACCAGACCCTGGTGCAGGAACAACAATTGATTGGAAACCTCGCGGGCAAACCCCATCTCGTGGGTCACCACCACCATGGTACGCCCCTCCTCGGCCAGATCACGCATGACCTTCAACACATCGCCGACCAGTTCCGGATCCAGCGCCGAGGTGGGCTCGTCGAAGAGCATCACTTCCGGCTCCATGGCCAGGGCTCGGGCAATCGCCACCCGTTGCTGCTCGCCGCCGGACATGTGCGCCGGATAGGCCTCCTTGCGGTGCGCCACGCCGACCTTGTGCAGGTAATGCTCGGCCTTGTCGCGTGCCTCGGCCTTGCCCATGCCGAGCACGTGCACCGGCGCTTCCATGACGTTCTCCAGGACGTTCATGTGCGACCACAGGTTGAAGTGCTGGAACACCATTGCCAGGCGCGAGCGCAGGCGTTGCAGTTGCCTGGGGTCGGCAGCGCGCAGTGCACCGTCCTTGCCGGGCACCAGCTTGAGCGCTTCGCCATTGAGCAGGATCTGCCCGGCGTGGGGCTGTTCGAGCAGGTTGATGCAGCGCAGGAAGGTACTCTTGCCGGAGCCACTGGAGCCGATGATGCTGATCACGTCACCCGCCCTGGCCGCCAACGACACGCCCTTGAGCACCTCGTGGCTGCCGTAGCGCTTGTGCAGATCCTTCACTTCGAGCTTGTACATGCTTTCCACTCTCTTGAATGCGATGTCGTGCCGCTACTTGTAAACACAGCCTGCTAACTACGCCGCGGTGCCAGATAGGCCAGCCAGCGGCGCTCGGCCAGCTTGAACAGGCGCACCAGGACGAAGGTCAGGCACAGGTAGAACAGGCCCGCGGTGATGAACGCCTCGAACGGCAGGTAATACTGGGAGCTGACGGTACGCGCCGCGCCGGTGATGTCGATCAGGGTGACGATCGACGCCAGGCTGGTGGTGTGCAACATCATGATCACTTCGTTGCTGTACTGCGGCAGCGCGCGGCGCAGCGCCGAGGGCAGCAGGATGCGCCGGTAAAGCTTGGCTCGCGACATGCCCATCGCCCTGGCCGCCTCGATCTCGCCATGGGGCGTGGCCTTGAGGCTGCCAGCAAGGATTTCGGCGCTGTAGGCGCTGGTATTGATGGCGAAGGCCAGGCAGGCGCAGAAAGTCGCGTTGGACAGGTACGGCCACAGCAGGCTGTCGCGCACCGCCTCGAACTGCGCCAGGCCGTAATAGACCAGAAACAGCTGCACCAGCATCGGCGTGCCACGGATCACGTAGGTGTAGAGCCACGCCGGGCCGTTGACCCACGGCGAGCGCGAGGTGCGCATCAGCGCCAGGGGCACGGCGACCAGCAGGCCGAAGAACAGCGCGATGGCCAGCAGCTCGAGGGTCACCAGCATGCCGCCAAGGTACAGCGGCAGGCTGTCCCAGATCACGGTGTAATCGAAGATCATTGCGCGCCCCTCACAGTTCGGCGGCCTTGACGCCGGCCGAATAGCGTTTTTCCAGATAACGCAGGGCCAGCAGCGAGACACTGGTGATCAGCAGGTACAGGCCGGCCACGGCCAGGTAGAACGTGAACGGCTCGCGGGTGGCGTCGGCGGCGCTCTTGGCCTTGAACATCATGTCCTGCAGGCCGACCACGGAGATCAGCGCCGTGGCCTTGGTCAGCACCAGCCAGTTGTTGGTGAAGCCGGGAATGGCGAAGCGGATCATCTGCGGCACCAGAATACGCAGGAACACCTGCAGGCCGCTCAGGCCGTAGGCCATACCCGCCTCTGCCTGGCCCCTGGGAATGGCCATGAAGGCGCCTCGGAAGGTCTCCGACAGGTAGGCCCCGAAGATGAAGCCCATGGTGAACACCCCGGCGATGAAGGGGTTGATGTCGATGTAGTCGTCGTAGCCGAGCATCGGCGCGGCCCGGTTCACCAGGTCCTGCCCACCGTAGAAGATCAGCAGGATCAGCACCAGGTCCGGAATGCCGCGAATCACCGTGGAATAGGTTTCACCCAGCACCGCCAGCCAGCGCACCGGCGACAGGCGAAACGCGGCGCCAATCAGCCCGAGTACGATCGCCACCGCCATCGAGGTCAGGGCCAGAATCAGGGTGAGCCAGGCGCCATCGAGAATGGACGAGCCGTAGCCGTTGAGCATCCGCTTACCTCATGCGGGCGCCATCAGGCGCCGGAAATGCAACGCAAAAGTGGCACACGCCGGTAGATCAGCGTGTGCCACCTCCAACAAGAAATCACGATATCGCGAGCTGGAGCCATGCAAGTGCTCGGCTTGCCCGCGAAAACGGGCGAGGAAGCGGAGTTTACGCATTACTCGCTTCGCTCGCCCCTTCGGGGCCGCACTAAAGTGCGTTAACCGCGAGCGGCTTGCCGACCGGGCTGGCGAGCCAGCCTGCCTTACGCTGCATGGTCGACACGCGGCAGATCGTGGTGTTACTTGCCGTAGACGTCGAAGCTGAAGTACTTGTCCTGGATGCTCTTGTAGGTGCCATTGGCGCGGATCGCCAGGATGGCGGCGCTGATCTTCTCGGCCAGCGCCTTGTCACCCTTGCGCACGGCGATACCCTGACCCTCGCCAAAGTACTTCTCCTCGGTGAAATCCGGGCCCACGAAGGCGAAGCCCTTGCCGGCATCGGTCTTCAGGAAGCCGTCGTCGATGTTGACCGAATCGGCAATGGTGCCATCCAGGCGACCGGCACTGAGGTCCAGGAACACTTCATTCTGCGAGCCATAGCGCACGATCTCGGCGCCCGCCGGGCCAAACACGTCGGTGGCGTAGCGGTCATACACGGAAGAACGCTGCACGCCGATCTTCTTGCCCTTGAGGTCGGTGGCAACGTCGTTCATCACCGCGCCGCTCTTCATTGCCAGCTTGGCGGGCGTGGCGTAGTACTTGCCGGTGAAATCCACGGCACGCTTGCGCTCTTCGGTGATCGACATCGAAGACAGCACGGCGTCGAACTTGCGCACCTTGAGGGCCGGGATCAGGCCGTCGAACTCCTGCTCGATCCACTTGCACTCGACCTTCATTTCTTCACACAGGGCCACACCGATGTCGTAGTCGAAGCCGGTGATGTTGCCGTCGGGAGTCTTGTAGGCGAACGGCGGGTAAGCCGCTTCGATACCGATACGCAGCGCCTTGGCCTCCTGGGCCATGGTCAGCGGTGACAGCAGGGATAATGCCAGCGCGCCGAGCAGTGCGATCTTTTTCATGAAGGAAACTCCTGACAAGGATAGGGTTTCACTGGCCGCAAGCGGTAAGGCCGGGCCATGGAGAAGTGACGTCGCCAGCGTAGCGCAGGGCTGCGGGCGGCGCACGGAAGTGCGGCATTCTAGCGATAGCGTCGCGGTCGATATTTCCCAGATGCGACAACTAATTACAGATGCTAGAAGAGCCCGACACGGGCATCTTGACAGAACGAAAACTTCCGGAACACGGGCGCGATACAGACGCAAACGCCCCGGGCAGCAGAGCGGCCCGGGGCGTTTGCTTCAACGGCGCGGCACAGTCAGGCGCAGGCGCTTTGCATCGACTTGTGAGTATCGATCAGGTGCTGCACCACGCCCGGGTCGGCCAGGGTGGAGATATCTCCGAGGGAATCGTACTCGGCCGTGGCGATCTTGCGCAGGATACGCCGCATGATCTTGCCCGAGCGGGTCTTCGGCAGCCCCGGCGCCCACTGGATCACGTCCGGTGTCGCGATCGGGCCGATTTCCTTGCGCACCCAGGCCTTGAGTTCCTGGCGCAACTGCTCGGACGGCTCCTGCCCCTGGTTCAGGGTCACGTAGACATAAATGCCCTGCCCCTTGAGGTCGTGCGGCACGCCAACCACGGCGGCTTCGGCCACCTTCGGATGGGCGACCATGGCACTTTCCACTTCGGCGGTGCCCATGCGGTGGCCAGAGACGTTGAGCACATCGTCGACACGGCCGGTGATCCACCAGTAGCCGTCTTCGTCGCGGCGCGCGCCGTCACCCGTGAAGTACATGCCCTTGAAGGTCTTGAAGTAGGTATCCACGAAACGGTCGTGGTCGCCATACAGGCTGCGCGACTGGCCAGGCCAGGAATCGAGAATCACCAGGTTGCCTTCGGCAGCGCCCTCGATGATGTTGCCCAGGTTGTCGACCAGCGCCGGCACCACACCGAAGAACGGACGGGTCGCCGAGCCCGGCTTGAGCGCGGTGGCGCCCGGCAGCGGGGTGATCATGAAGCCGCCGGTTTCGGTCTGCCACCAGGTATCGACGATCGGGCAGCGCGACTGCCCGACCTTCTCGTAATACCAGTTCCAGGCTTCCGGGTTGATCGGCTCACCCACCGAACCGAGCAAGCGCAGGCTGGAGCCATCGGCGCCTTCGACGGCGGCGGTGCCCTGGGCCATCATGGCGCGGATCGCCGTCGGCGCGGTGTAGAGGATATTGACCTTGTGCTTGTCGATGATCTTCGACACGCGGGTCACGTCCGGATAGTTGGGAATGCCTTCGAACAGCAGCGTGGTCGCGCCGTTGGCCAGCGGGCCGTAGACGATGTAGCTGTGGCCGGTCACCCAGCCGACGTCGGCGGTGCACCAGTAGATCTCGCCCGGTTTGTAGTCGAACACCCGCTCGTGGGTCAGCGCGGCGTACAGCAGGTAGCCACCGGTGGTGTGCAGTACGCCCTTGGGCTTGCCGGTCGAGCCGGAGGTGTAAAGGATGAACAGCGCTTCCTCGGCGCCCATTTCCTTCGGCGCGCACACGCTGCCGGCCACTTTCATCAGGTCCTCGAACCAGATGTCGCGGTGCTGGTTCCACTTGATCTCGGAGCCTGTGCGCTTGACCACGATGACTTTCTGGATGCTGCGGGTCTCGGGGTTGGTCAGGGCATCGTCGACGTTGGCCTTGAGCGGAATCTTCTTGCCACCCCGCAGGCCTTCATCGGCGGTGATGACGACTTTCGAGGCGCAGTCGATGATGCGCCCGGCCAGGGCCTCCGGCGAGAAGCCACCGAACACCACGGAGTGGATCGCGCCAATACGGGCGCAGGCCAGCATGGCGACCACGGCCTCCGGGATCATCGGCATGTAGATGGTCACCACGTCGCCGCGGTGCACGTCCTGCCCACGCAGGGCGTTGGCGAACTTGCACACCTGCTCGTGCAACTGGCGGTAGGTAATTTCCTTGTGCTCGGACGGATCGTCGCCTTCCCAGATGATCGCGATCTGATCGCCGCGCTCGGCCAGGTGACGATCCAGGCAGTTGTAGGAGACGTTGAGGGTGCCGTCGGCGAACCACTTGATGTCGACATGGTGGTCGTCGAACGAGGTCTGTTTGACCTTGGTGAAGGGCTTGATCCAGTCGAGGCGCTGGGCCTGCTCACGCCAGAAACCGTCCGGGTTGACCACAGACTGCTGGTACATGGCTTTGTAGGTGGCTTCGTCGGTCAATGAATTGTCCGCCACCTCGGGGCTCACGGGATACAGGGACGCAGCACTCATTGAATCACCTCGGTTATTGATGTTGTTCTTCTATACGCTCATTTGTAACCATCCGCCCCGCCCACAACCATTCGACCATGGTCTTACCGCCCGCAGCGCGGCTCGCGCCCCGCTGTCGAGCGCAACACAAACCGAAGAATCGGACGCAATGCCGACCCGCACGAGCAATTCGAGACGCAGCGGACATTCTTGTCGTGCGACTTTCGCTAAGCTCGCCACCGTGATCCGGACCCAGTGACCTCCATGCCCTTTTCCACCCTTCGCTCCCGCGGGCGGGCGCTGCGCCTGTGCACCTCGCTCAGCGTGGCGGCACTGCCCCTGCTGCTCGGCTTTCCGCTGATGTATTGGCAGGCGGCAAGCCTGCTGGAAAGCCGCGCGCAAAGAAGTGCGAGCGATGCCCGCCTGCAACTGGACGTCATGCTCGACGATGCCGCCCGGGCCGCCAGCGCGGTGATCGGCTACGCCGGGCAGCCCTGTGCAGACGTCGAGCAGACACTGCGCAGCCAGGTGGCGGTCAGCCCGTTCTCGCGGTCGGCCAACCTGGTACATGACGGAGTGATCTACTGCACCTCGCTGATGGGCCCCTACGACAACCGGGAAGACCCCGAGACCTACATCCAGGGCCAGTTGCGCCTGATGGCCGGCAACGCCGTGACACCGGATCGCGCCGTGCTGGTCTATCGCCAGGCCGCAGCCGGCCACGGGGTACTGATCGGTATCGACGGCCAGCACCTGATCAACCTGCTGCGCATCAACGGCCAGGAGGTCGCGCTGCAGATCGCGGTGGGCGGAAACTGGATCACCGCCAGCGGCGCCGTGACCACGTCGAACTGGGGCGCGAAAACCGAATACGCCGTCGAGGCCGCCTCCTCGCGCTACCCCTTCCAGGTGTTCGCCGGCTACCCGCCAGGCGCCACGCTGCAGTACATGCAGGCGCACTATCAGCCGCAGTGGCTGCTGTTCGTGATACTTGGCGCGCTGGCGGGCGCCGGAAGCTTTCGCCTCGGCCTGCGCTCGACGTCACCGGGTACCGAACTCAAGCGCGCCCTGGAAGCTGCCGAGTTCATACCCTATTACCAGCCCGTGGTGGATACCGCGAATGGCCGCTGGCATGGCGTCGAAACGCTGATGCGCTGGCAGCACCCGAGCGAGGGGCTGGTGCCGCCGGACCAGTTCATCCCGCTGGCCGAGCGCCTCGGCCTGATCGTAGCGATGACCCGGGCACTGATGCGCCGGATCCGCGAGGATTTCACCGCACGCGTCGAGCAGATTCCCGCCGGCTTTCACCTGAGCATCAATATCACTGCCGCCCATTGCCACGACCTGCAACTGGTCGAGGAATGCCGCGAGTTCCTCGCCGCCTTCCCTGCCGGACACATCGTGCTGATTCTGGAGCTCACCGAACGGCAGATGATCACCCCCACCGAGGTCACCCGTCGGTTGTTCAGCGAGCTGCGCCAGCTCGGCGTACGCATTGCCATCGACGATTTTGGCACCGGCCATTCGAGCCTCGCCTACCTGCGCGAATTTCATGTCGACTTTCTGAAGATCGACCGCAGCTTCATCGCCATGGTCGACTCCCACGCGCTGTCGCGCCACCTGCTCGACAACATCCTCGACCTGTCCATTCGCCTGCAGTTGCCCCTGGTGGCCGAAGGCGTGGAAAGCCATGAACAGAGCCGCTACCTGAGCCAGCGAGGCGTACGCTACCTGCAAGGGTATCTGTTCGCCCTGCCGATGCCGGCGGACGAGCTGTTCAGCGCACTGCAAACCCCACCCGCAGCAAACGGCAGGGTATGAAATCCCGGCCGAAGCCGGGTCGAGGAAGCCTCGCTACCTCAGCTCATGCCTAGCCAGTTCGGCAGCGCCAGCGACACGAACGGCACGTAGGTCACCAGCATCAGGAACGCCAGCATCACCAGCAGCCACGGCGACACCGCGCGGACCACGCGGGTCAGTGGCATGCCGGTGACCGCCGAGGTGACGAACAGGTTGAGGCCGGTCGGCGGGGTGATCAAACCGATTTCCATGTTCACCACCATGATGATGCCCAGGTGGATCGGGTCGATGCCCAGCTGCATGGCGATCGGGAAGAGGATCGGTGCCAGGATCAGGATGATCGCCGACGGCTCCATGAAGGTACCGGCGATCAGCAGCACGATGTTCACCACGATCAGGAACTCGATCGGGCTGAAGCCCTGCTCGACTACCCAGGCGGTGATCGACTGCGGGATCTGCTCGGTGGTCAGCACGTGGGCGAACAGCATGGCGTTGGCGATGATGAACATCAGCACCACGCTCAGCTTGCCGGCCTCGATGATCACCTTCGGGCACTCGCGGACGGTCATGTCCTTGTAGACGAAGATCGCCACGAACGCGGCGTACACCGCGGCTACCGCAGCGGCTTCGGTCGGTGTGAAGGCGCCCGAGTAGATGCCACCAAGGATGATCACGATCAGCAGCAGGCCCCAGCCGGCTTTGCGTCCGGCCACCAGGATCTCTTTCATCGAGGCGCGCGGCAGCGACGGCATGTTCTGCACGCGGGCCATGATGTAGATGACCACCATCAGCACCAAGCCGAGCAGCAGGCCTGGCACCACACCGGCCATGAACAGCTTGCCCACCGAGGTTTCGGTCGCGGTGGCGTACACCACCATGACGATCGACGGCGGGATCAGGATGCCCAGGGTACCGGCGTTACACACGATACCGGCGGCAAAGTCCTGCTTGTAGCCCGAGCGCACCATGCCGGCGATGACGATCGAACCGACCGCTGCCACCGTGGCCGGCGACGAGCCGCTGAGGGCGGCGAAGAGCATGCACGCCATGATCGCGGCGATGGCCAGGCCACCCTTGATGTGACCGACGCAGGCGTTGGCGAAGTCGATCAGACGACGAGCCACGCCGCCGCTGGTCATGAACGCACCGGACAGCAGGAAGAACGGAATCGCCAGCAGGGTGTAGTGCTCGCTGGTTTCGAACAGTTTGATCGCCAGCGAACGCACCGAGTCGTTGCTGAAGAACAGGATGGTCATGGCCCCGGACAACCCCAGGGAAATGGCCACCGGAATGCCGATGAACATCAGCACGAACAGCGCAACGAACAGGAAGACAATAGTCATTTGGTGGTCTCCGCCTTGTCGGTTTCAGCCAGCTTCACGGCGTCGTCCACTTCGCTGTGCAGGCCCAGGCCTTGTTGCTTGCCTTGCAGCACGCGAATGAAGATTTCCAGGAATCGCAGGAACATCAGGGAAAAGCCGATCGGCACGATCATCACGATGTGCCACTGCTGGATGCCGAAACGGTCCAGGTCCTCGGCACCGGTGCCCACGCTGTACAGCACGGCCACCCACTGCTCGCTGGAATAGGCCATCAGCACGCAGTAGCCGAGGCAGATGATCAGCGCCAGGATGGCCATCAGACGCTGGTTGGCGGGGTTGAACTGGCGCACCAGCAGGTCGACACCGATGTGCGCGCCGATGCGCACACCCCAGGCCAGGCCGACAAAGATCAGCCAGCCGAACATGGCCTTGGTCAGGGCCACGCTCCAGGTCATTTCCTGAGCGACATAGAGAATGCCGTCGCCGATGCTGAACATCGCATCGTTGGCGAACGGCAGGGAATCTCCCAGGCTGTAGAAAACGCCGTAAAGGTTGTTGAACACCACATACGAGAAGGTGACCAGGGTCATCGCGGCGAGAAGAAAAGCGATGGCGACTTCTTCGAAGCGATTCCACAGGCGCTGCAAGGCTGTCATCAGCGGTCTCCCAGAGGATTGTTGTAATTGTTTTGGCAAGCCGACTCTAACTCCCGACGTTAGCGGGCAGATATTCACGATTAGTAAACGCGGCCTTCGGTCTTGGCGAATAGCTCACGCCGGACGGCGCTCAGTGCTGTCGAAGCGCCAGGATCGGCAAGATCAAGGCAGAAGCAGACGTTCGGTGATTCATTGTGGGAACGGGCCATGCTCGTGATTATTCGCGGGCACGGCCCGCTCCCACAGTCGTAGGGTGGATGACGCCTCACCTACGCGGCCCGACCCGTCCACCGATCACAATGGTGGATGAAAAGAGCGTCATCCACCCTACGACGGCCCCTATCGCCTTCTAGCAGCCTTCAAACATCGCAAAACTCACACCTGCTCGGAGATTTCGATCAGGTTCAAATCAGGGTCGCGCAGGTACACCGAACGGATCGGCCCCGTAGCGCCGGTGCGCATCACCGGCCCTTCGATGATCGGCCAGCCGACACGCTGCAGGTGCGCGATCACCTGATCCAGAGGCTGGCTGGCGATGAAGCACAGGTCCAGCGCACCGGGTACCGGTAGATGAGCCTTGGGCTCGAACTCCTGGCCGCGCACGTGCAGGTTGATCTTCTGGTTGCCGAAACAGAACGCCCGGCGCCCACTGCCGAAGGTTTCCAGGCGCATGCCCAGTACCTTGGTATAGAAGTGCGTGGCCGCCTCGGCGTCGGTGGCGGTGAGTACCAGATGGTCCAGGTGGTCGAGCATGCCAGCCTCCTCTTTGCGCTCTGCTTACTGGCCGGCAGCGTTGGCGGCCTGAGCGGCCTCGATCAGGTCGCTGCCGATCTTGCCTTCGTACTCTTTCCATATCGGGCGCATCACCTCGCGCCACTGCTGGCGCTCAGCATCGGTGAGCACGATCAGCTCGCGCTTGCCGTCGGCGAGAATCTGCTGCTTGTCCCGTTCGTTCAGCGCCAGCGCCTGCTTGTTCACCTCGGTGGTGACCTCGTCGATGATGGCCTTGAGCTCACCGCGAACATCGTCTGGCAAACCGTTCCAGAACTTCGCATTGGTGATCAGCATGTAGTTGCCGACCGCATGGTTGGATTCGATCATGTACTGCTGCACTTCATAGTGGCGCTGGCTGTAGATGTTCGACCAGGGATTGTCCGAGGCATTGATGACCCCCGTCTGCAGGCCCTGATAGATCTCGGCGAAGGCCATCTTGCGTGGCACCGCCCGCAATGCGCTGATCTGTGCAGCCTGCAGGTCCGATGGCTGCACGCGGAACTTCATGCCGCGGGCATCGCCTGGTACATGCAGCGGCTTGTTCGCGGTGAACTGACGCATGCCGTTGAGCCAATAGGCCAGGCCCAGAATGCCGTTGTTCTCGAAACTGTGCAGCAGCTCCTGCCCCTTGGCCGACTGTTCGAAACGCTGCGACGCAGCTGCGTTGTCGAACAGGAACATCAGGTCGAAGATCTGTACCCGCGGCTGGTACTTTTCCAGTTTTACCGGCGCCGGCGCCAGCAGTTGCACGTCACCGAGCAGCAGGGCTTCCATCTCCTTGCCATCGCCAAACAGCGATGAGTTCGGATAGACCTCCACCCGCGCCTTGCCGGCCAGGCGTTCCTTGACCAGTTTTTGCAGCATCAACGCGCCCTGCCCCTTGGGCGTCTGATCAGAGGCGACATGGGAGAACTTGATGACGATTTCTTCGGCGTGCACGGCGGCACCGAACGCCATGGCGGTGGACAGCAGCACGCAGGACAGGCTGCGACGAAGGACGCGGGACATGAGGCGATCTCCTGTTGTTGTTAGTACGGAGGGCCAACGCCCGTCCGGATGCCTTTGTTCACGACGAACTCTACTGCAGCCTTGAGGCTGACTACATTCTTGATTGGCCAAGCCTGCCTTCGCCATTGCCGAAGGCAAGGTGATCGACCATCTGCCGCGCGATCAGTGACAGGTTGTCGTAATGGCGTACGCAGATGTTCAACTCGCGAATCGCCCAGGGGTCTTCGATTTCCACCGCACGCACCGCCATGCTCGGCAGGTAGGTGTGCACCGCCTGCTCGGGCAGAATGCCGATGCCCAGGCCGGTGTGGATCATCCGGCAGATCGCCTCGAAGCTGCGCACCTGGATGCGCACCCGTAAATGCGCGCCGACCTGCTGCGCTGCCTCGCTGATCAGCGCGTGCAGCGAGGCCTCCTTTTGCAGGCCGATGAAGTCGTAGCCGATGGTATCCAGCAGCGTGACCCGATCGCGTGTCGCCAGCGGGTGCTCGCTCGGCACCACCAGTACCAGGCGGTCGCTGCGGTACGGGAACACCTGCACGCCGTCAGCCTGCACGTGGCCGGCGAAGATGCCGATGTCGGTCAGCCCCTCGCGCACCGCATGGATGATCTCGCTGCTGACCCGTTCTTCCAGGTCGATGCGGATCTGCGGATGCAGGGCCGTGAAGGCGCTGAGGTCCTCGGGCAGAAAGGCGATCACCGCCGAGGTGTTGGCGTGAATGCGCACATGACCATTGATGCCTTCACTGAATTCGCTGAGATCGGCCTGCATGTGCTGAATATTGTCGAGCAGGTTGCGCGCATGGTGCAGCAGCGCATCGCCGGCCGGCGTCAGCGCCACGCCCTTTGGCTGGCGATACAGCAACGGCGTGCGCAGATGCGCTTCCAGATCGCTGATGCGCTTGCTCACCGCCGCCAGGGCCAGGTGCTCGCGCTCGGCAGCGCGCGTCAGGCTGCGCTCGTCGGCAATGGCGACGAATAGTTTGAGGGTCAGGAAATCCACACGCATGGCAGGCTCCGCTTCGTGATTGGCGAAAGGCAGGCGACCCCCGCGCAAAGGCGGGAGCGACGGCCTCACCTTAAGCCTTCGCAGGACGCGAAGCCAGGCTTGCCGATTGACTGATTGCCGCCAGGCCCGCCATGGGCGATGCTCGCCGTCATCGACCCAAGTGACCGGGAATTCAGCTCATGTCTGCCAACTTCACTGCCGCACCCATGGCCCTGGCCGGGCTCAAGGTCATCGAAATGGGCCAGCTGATTGCCGGCCCCTTCGCCAGCAAGATGCTCGGCGAGTTCGGTGCCGAGGTGATCAAGATCGAGCCGCCGGGTATCGGTGACCCGCTGCGCAAATGGCGCAAGATCAAGGACGGCACGTCACTCTGGTGGCACGTTCAGTCACGCAACAAGCGGTCGCTGACCCTCAACCTCAAGGAGGCCGAAGGCCAGGACATCGTCCGCCGCCTGGTCGCCGAAGCCGACATTCTGGTGGAGAACTTCCGCCCTGGCACCTTGGAAGAATGGGGCCTGGGCTGGGATGAACTGTCCCGCATCAACCCGCGACTGATCATGCTGCGCATCTCCGGCTACGGGCAGACCGGCCCCTACCGCGACCTGCCGGGCTTCGGCGTGATAGGTGAAGCGATGGGCGGCCTGCGCCACCTGTCGGGCTACCCTGGCCAGGCGCCGGTGCGCGTTGGCGTAAGCATCGGTGACTCGTTGTCGTCACTGTACGGGGTGATCGGTGTACTGCTCGCCCTGCAGGAGCGCAACCGCAGCGGCCAGGGCCAGCAGATCGACGTCGCACTGTACGAATCGGTGTTCGCAATGATGGAAAGCCTGGTGCCCGAATACGACGCCTTCGGCTACGTTCGTGAACCAGCCGGCAGCGCCCTGCCCGGCATTACCCCCTCCAATTCCTACCCGTGCAATGACGGCAGCTACGTGTTGATCGCCGGCAATGGCGACAGCATCTACAAGCGCCTGATGAACCTGATCGACCGTACCGATCTGGCCGACGACCCGCGCCTGGCGCAGAACGACGGTCGCAGCCAGCACGCCGAGATGATCGATGCCGCCATCGGTGAATGGACGGCGCAACGCGGCCGAGACGAGGTGATCGAGGCGCTCAAGGCCGCCCGCGTGCCCGCCGGTTATCCCTACACCGCCGCCGATATCGTCGGTGACCCGCATTACCTCGCGCGGCAGATGATCGAGACGGTACAGACCAGCGCCGGCCCACTGAAGGTTCCCGGCGTGCTGCCCAAACTCAGCCGCACGCCGGGCCGCATCGGCGAAGGTGGCCCGCAACTGGGCGAACACACCGATGACGTATTGGCCGGCTTGGGCCTGAGCGACGAGCAGGTTCGCGGCCTGCGCGAACGCGGAATTATTTGAGGCAGCTATTGCAGATAGCTCCCACGCTCCAGCGTGGAAGATCAGATTCGTAGGGTGGATGACGCTTCACCCATCCACCGTTATGCAAACCAGTGGTGGATGAAAAGAGCGTCATCCACCCTACCCAGCTGTCAGGGCCGTAGGGTGGACAACGCGAAGCGTGTCCACCAAGGCGCAAGAGCAACGACAACCCTCAGAGCGCTATCCAGACTGGCGCTCAAACGGAATCCAATCATGACCAAACGCCTCTATATTCAGGACGTCGCCACCCGTGACGGTTTCCAGATCGAAGCGGCCTTCGTGCCGACCGAAGACAAGATCGCGCTGATCGACCAACTGTCGCAGACCGGCCTGGCAAAGATCGAAGTCACCTCGTTCACCTCGCCCAAGGCGATCCCCAACCTGCGTGATGCCGAAGAGGTGATGCGCGGCATCAAGCGCGTACCGGGCGTGGAATACACCGTGCTGGTGCCCAACGTGCGCGGCTGCGAACGGGCGCTGTCGTGCCAGGTGGACGAGATCAACCTGGTGATGTCGGCCAGCGATACCCACGGCCTGGCCAACCTGCGCATGACGCCGGAGCAGTCGCTGGCGCAGTTCCGCGAGATCATCGAGGTCAGCCGAGGCAGCGGCGTGTTCCTCAATGCCTCGCTGTCGACAACATTCGGTTGCCCCTTCGAGGGCACGGTGCCCGAGGCACGCGTCCACGAGCTGACCCAGCGCCTGCTCGAACTCGGCGTGCAGGGCGTTACGCTCTGCGACACCACCGGCATGGCCGATCCGGCGCAGGTCGAACGCATCTGCCGCGAATCACTGCAACGCTGGCCCGAGGCGGTGTTCACCGCGCATTTCCACAACACCCGCGGCATGGGCCTGGCCAACGCGCTGGCAGCGTTGAATGCCGGCATCGACCGTTTCGACGCGTCCCTCGGTGGGCTGGGCGGCTGCCCCTATGCGCCAGGCGCCAGCGGCAATATATGCACCGAGGACCTGGTGCACATGTTCCAGCGCATGGGCCTGGAGACGGGTGTGAACCTCGACGCCCTGCTCGAAGCAGCCGCTACACTGCCCGAGCTGATCGGCCATGACGTACCCGGCGCAATCCTCAAGGCCGGCAAGTCGGATCGTCGCTACCCGAAACCGAAATGGATGAGCGAAGCAGGCGCCTGATCGAACGACCGTAGCCTGCGGTTGAGCGCAGCGATACCCAGGAAACCAGCCCCGGGTATCACTTCGTTCAACCCGGGCTACCTGGGCAGGGTCACCAGGACGTCCGCGAACAGTCAGTCATCAATGCCCGCCGCCGGCTTCCGCACCCTTGGCCGAGAACGGCGGTTTGGCCAGGTAGATGATCAGGATCAGGCCGAGGAACAACCAGCCCATCATCGTGAAGTAATCCACCGTCGAGAGCATGTAGGCCTGGCTTTCCACCACCCGGTCGACCTGCAGGTACGCCGTTTGCGAGGCACCGCCCAGGTGTTCCAGGTACTGCTGGGTGGCCGGGTCGTAGGCGGTGACGTGCTCGGTCAGTTGCGCGTGGTGGTAAATCTCCCGGCGGTGCCAGATCCAGGTGGTCAGCGACGAAGCGAAGCTGCCGCCCAGCACACGCAGGAAGGTCGCCAGGCCGGAGCCGTCGGCAATGTCCTTGGGCGGCAGGCTGGAGAGCAGAATACTGGTGGTCGGCATGAAAAACAGCGCGATGCCCAACCCCATGAATACCTGCACTTCGGCGATGTGCCGGTAGTCGACTTCCGTGTTGAACGAGGCACGCATGAAACACGAGGCGCCGATCACCAGGAACGAGCCGCCCGCCAACAGGCGCAGGTCGAACTTGTGGGCGTACTTGCCCACCAGCGGCGACAGGAACAACGGCAGGATGCCGATCGGCGCCGCCGCCAGCCCGGCCCAGATCGGCGTGTAGCCCAACTGGGTCTGCAACCACTGCGGCAGCAGCAGGTTGATGCCGAAGAACCCCGAATAACCCAACACCAGCGCCAGGGTGCCAAAGGTGAAGTTGCGGTACATGAACAGGCGCAGGTTGATGATCGGGTGTTGGTCGGTCAGCTCCCAGATCACCAGGGCCACCAGGGAAACCACCGAGATGGCGGTGCCGATCTGGATGAAGGTCGATTCGAACCAGTCCAGGTCGTTGCCCTTGTCGAGCACCACCTGCAGCACGCCGACGCCCAGCACCAGCAACATCAGCCCGACGTAGTCGATGGGCTGGTGCTGGGTGGTTTCCGGGCGGTTGCGCATCTGCGTCCAGACCACCAGGGTGGCGAGGATGCCGATCGGCACGTTGATGAAGAAGATCCACGGCCAGCTGTAGCTGTCGGTGATCCAGCCGCCGGCAATCGGCCCGATGATCGGCGCCACTACCGTGACCATCGCCAGCAGCGCCAGGGCCATGCCGCGCTTGGCACTGGGAAAGATCGCCAATAGCAGGGTCTGCGCCATTGGATACAGCGGCCCGGCGACCAACCCCTGCAGGGCACGGAACACCACCAATTCCGGCATCGAGCGGGCGATGCCACACAGGAACGAGGTGATCACGAACAGCACCACCGCGGCGAGAAACAGCTTCACCTCGCCGAAGCGCCGCGCCAGCCAGCCGGTCAGCGGCAAGGCGATGGCGTTGCACACGGCAAACGAGGTGATCACCCAGGTGCCCTGCTCCGAGCTGACGCCCAGGTTGCCGGAGATGGTCGGCAGGGCGACGTTGGCGATGGTGGTGTCGAGCACCTGCATGAAGGTCGCCAGGGAGATGCCGATGGTGGCCAGCAACATGCTCGCCGGGCGAAAGTTGGCGTCGCTCATGTCAGCCCTGCTTCGTCGAGCGGCTGGCCTGGCCGAGGGTCGGGCCATTGGCGTGGATGATCTGTTCGATCAGCGCATCGGCCTCGACCAGCGGCGCGTCGTACACGGCAGTGGTGAAACGCGGCTCGCTCGGCATCTGCGTGGACAGCTGCGCGCCGCTCTGGTCGTGCAGGTCGACGGTCACCGCGGTGGACAGGCCGATACGCAGCGGGTGGCTCTGCAGCGCTTGTTCGTCGAGACGAATGCGCACGGGCAGGCGCTGCACGATCTTGATCCAGTTGCCGCTGGCGTTCTGCGCCGGCAACAGCGAGAACGCACTGCCGGTACCCACGCCGAGGCTCTCGACGTGGCCCTGATAGGTCACCTCGTCGCCATACAGATCAGCCTCGACGGTCACCGGCTGGCCGATGCGCATCTCGCGCAGCTGGGTTTCCTTGAAGTTGGCGTCGATCCAGATCTCGTGCAGCGGCACCACGGCCATCAGCGCGGCACCGGGTTGAATGCGGCTGCCGACCTGCACGGAGCGCTGTGCCACGTAGCCGCTGACCGGCGCTACCAGGGTGCTGCGGGCGTGATTGAGAAAGGCCTGACGCAGCTGCGCGGCGGCACTTTTCACATCCGGGTGCGAGGCGATCACGGTGTCGTCGACCAGTGCCTGGTTGGTATCCAGTTGCTGCTGGGCGGAGGTCAGTGCGCTCTGGGCACTGCTCAGGGTGTCTTGCGCATGGGCCAGTTCCTCGCGGGAAATCGCCCCGTTGCGAGCCAGGGTCACGCGCCGCTGGTAGTCCGCCTTGGCGCGTTGCACATCGATCTTGCGCGATGCCACCTGGGCCTTGTAACTGTCGACGTTGCTGTACAGCCCGCGCACCTGGCGGACCGTGCGGGCCAGGTTGGCCTCTGCACTCTGCTGGGCCACTTCGGTGTCGGCCGGGTCCAGCCACACCAGCGGCTGGCCGGCTTCGACGTAGTCACCGTCATCCACGGCGATGCGCGTGACGGTGCCGGTGATCTGCGGGGTGATCTGCACCAGGTTGCCGCCGACATAGGCGTCGTCGGTTTCTTCATAGAAGCGGCCGTACAGCTCGTGGTAGGCGAAAATTGCCGCGCTGCACAGCACGACGATGACGCCCAGGCCCAACAGCAGGCGTTTGCGCTTGCCCGAATTCGGGTTGGCGGCGTTGGCTTGAGATTCGGTCATGACAAGGACTCAGCGTGCGGAAGTGGATGACGGAGCGGTAGCTTCGAAGCCACCACCCAGGGCCTGCATCAGCAGCACCGAGGCGTCGATACGCTCGGCACGCAGATTGGCCAACTGGCGTTCGCTCTGCAGCAGTTGCTGCTCGACGCTCAACGCGTCGAGGTAATTACCGATGCCATCGGCGTAGCGTTGCATGGCGATGTCGTACGAACTGCGGGCGATATCGCGGGCCCGTTGCTGCTGTTCTATCTGCTGCTCGAGGGAACGGATGCGGCTGATACCATCGCCGATGTCGCCCAGCGCGCCGACCAGGGTCTGGTTGTACTGCGCCACGGCCACGTCGTAATCGGCATTGCGGCCGGCCAGGGTGGCACGGCGGCTGCCACCATCGAAGATCGGCAGACTGAGCGCCGGGCCAACACTGAAGAAGCGACTGGCGCCACCGAACATGGCGTCACCGAGCAGCGACTTGCTGCCCGCGGCAACACTCAGGTTGAGGTTGGGATAGAAGTCGGCCTTGCTGGCATCGATGTCCCGGGTAGCCGCTTCGACGCGCCAGCGCGCAGCGACCAGGTCGGGACGACGGCCGAGCAGTTCGGCCGGCACGTTGGCCGGCAAGCTGACCGCCGTGGGGGCGATCAGCTGGGGCCGCGGCAGCGTAGCGCCGCGATCCGGGCCCTGGCCGAGCAACACCGCCAGGCGAATGCGCGCGCTGTCGACCTGCCCAGTGGCGGCGGTCAGGCTGGCTTCGGCGGCGGCTTCCAGGCTCTGCGTCTGTTGCAGTTGATATTCGCTGTCCAGGCCGGCGTCGACCCGGCTGCGGGCCAGGCCGAGCATGTCGCGGCTGCGCTTGAGATCCTGCCGGGCAAGCTCCTGGGTGGCGTAGGTCAGGCCCAGATCGTTGTAGGCGCGGGTCACCTCGGCGGCCAGGGTCAGGCGTGCGCCCTGGCGATCCACTTCACTGGCACGGGCACGGCCCAGGGCCGCTTCCCACGCAGCGCGCTCACCACCCCACAGGTCGAAGCGGTAACCGCCGTCCAATGACAGAGTGCGCAAGGTGCCGTAGCGGCCGCCCTGCCCGCTGGGGTCATCGACCCGGGCGGAGCGTGAGCGGGTCACATTGGCATTGGCATCCAGGGTGGGCTGGCGCTGCGCGTCGGCGGCCAGCACCGCGGCACTGGCCTGCCGGGCACGGGCATCGGCAACCTGGAGATCCGGGCTGCTGCGCAGGGCTTCGTCGATCAGCGCGTTGAGCTGGGGGTCGCCGAGACGGTTCCACCAATCGGTGGCCGGCCAGGCGGCTGGCGACAGGTTGCCGGTGAAGGTCTGCCCTTTCAGGCTGGTGGCATCCAGCGTGTGGCCTTCGGTGTGCAAGCCGTCCTGCGAGGCACAGGCGACCAGCAACAGCGCGCTGAAAATCAGGGACAGGGGGGTACGCAACGGCATGGTCTTCATCATTCTCCTGGCATATAAGGCAACGCATCGGCGGCCATCAGCATCTTTTTCAGCAGGCGCTGGAATTCGTCGAGCTCGCCTGGGCTCAGGCAGCCCGTCAGTTCATTGGTGGCGTCTGCCGCGATCTGCGGCACCTGCACACCAAGCGCCTTGCCGGCCTCGGTGAGCGTGAGGCGCACCTGACGGCGATCCGCAACGCTGCGCTCGCGGGTCAGCAGGCCCTTTTGCTCGAGGCGGTCGAGCATGCGGGTCATCGCCCCGCTGTCGAGGCTGAGCAGTCGCACCAGATCAGCCGAGCTACTGGCTCGCTCCTGGCTGATCAACAGCACGATCTTGAATTGCGCAGCCGTGACGCCGTGGTCCAGCAAATGGCGGTCGAGCAGGCGGTCCTTGAGCTGGTTGATCAAGGCGATCAGGTGACCCGGTGAGTGCTGGAGCGAAAAACGCTCCCGGTCGAAATGTCGCATCGCAATTACCTGCCCAGGCAGTGAATGCCATGCAGATTACTGCCCAGGCAGCGATCAGCCCAATTACATTTCGTAATACTTGTTATCAATTTCAGAAATACTTTGAAATGTTTAGGGGTTTTAAAAGGACTTTCTGGAGGCTGGGTGGGTTCAGGGGATTTGTGGGGCGCGGTTGTTACGGGGGGTTATTGGAAGGGCTTACAACAAGGGCGACGGCCCTGGGTTTCGCGGGCTCAACCCAGGCTACGGTCAGGTAGCCCGGCGTCGAGCGAAGCGACACCCGGGATCATGGTAGATGCGATTCAGTTGCGCCGTTGCGCATTCGAATGGCCCTCCTCATTCCACAAAGGTGCAGAAAGCCTCGAGGGGCAGGCGCTCGCTGGCCAGCCGATTGACCGGCGCCTCGGGGTCGGCATAGCCCACGGCGATAGCGCAGTGCAGCATGTACTCGGCCGGCATCTGCAGAAACGCTTCGACGCTGTGGTGATAGCGTGTCCAGCAGGCTTGCGGGCAGCTGTCCAGGCCGTGCTCCTTGAGCAGCAACATCAGGCTCTGCTGATACATACCCAGATCGGCCCATTGCCCGGGCCCCATGCAACGGTCCACGGAAAAGAACAACGCACAAGGCGCCTCGAAGAAGCGAAAGTTGCGGGCGAACCAGTCCAGGCGCCCGGGCTTGTCCTCGCGGCCAATGCCTAGCAGTGCGTACATCTGCTCGCCCACCTCGAACCGCGAGGTGCGGTAAGGCTCCTGCAGGGGCTGCGGATACACCGCGTAATCGGCGAGATCGGGCTCTGGATCACTCGCCAGCCGCCTGCCGATATCCGCGACGAAACGCGCCAGCGCATCACCTTGCAGCACATGGATTCGCCAGGGCTGCAGGTTGCCACTGGACGGCGCCCGCGCCGCCTGTTCCAGCAGCTCGCGCAGCAACGCCAACGGTACCTGCAGGTCGAGAAAGGCGCGCACGCTGCGACGCTCACGCAAAGCCTGGCTGACCTTCATGCTCTCTCCTCGCTTGTGATTAACGTCGCCATCAAAACAAAGGCCACCTCCCGAGGGAAGCGGCCTCCGTTGTGCGCGATTCAACGCCCCATCACTGGGCCTGGTTGGCGGCCTCCGCTGCCTTGATCAGGTCGGCGCCGATATCGCTTTCGAACTTCTTCCACACCGGGCGCATGGCTTCGCGCCATTGCTCACGCTCTTCAGGGGTCAGCTCGATGATCTTGCTGGTGCCCGCCTTGACGATGGCGGCGCGGGCTTCCTTGTTGAGTTCATCGGCCTGGCGATTCACCTCGGCGGTGACCTCGACCATGATCTTGTCCAGCTCGGTACGCACCTCTGCCGGCAGTCCGTTCCAGAACTTGGTGTTGGTTATCACCATGTAGTCGATCAAGCCATGGTTGGACTCGGTGAAGAACGGCTGCACCTCATGCACCTTCTGGCTGAAGTAATTGGACCAGGTGTTCTCGGTGCCATTCACCACGCCGGTCTGCAGGCCCTGGTAGACCTCGGCGAAGCTCATCTTGCGCGGTGCCGCACGCAGCGCCTTGAACTGCTCGTCGAGTACCGCAGAGGCCTGCACGCGGAACTTGAGCCCGCGGGCATCCTTGGGTTCGCGCATTGCCTTGTTGGCCGACAGTTGCTTCAGGCCGTTGTGCCAGTAGGCCAGGCCGGTAATGCCTTTGCCTTCCATGCTGGTCAGCAGCGCCTTGCCCTGCTCGCTGCTCTGGAAGCGGTCGACCGCCGCCATGTTGTCGAACAGAAATGGCAGGTCATAGATCTGGATTGGCTTGGCGTAATGCTCGAACTTGGCCAGCGATGGCGCCAGCAACTGCACGTCGCCAAGCAGCAACGCTTCCATTTCCTTGCCGTCACCGAACAGCGACGAGTTGGGGTACACCTCGACCTTCACACGCCCCGGCAGGCGCTCTTCGGCGAGCTTCTTGAACAGCAGCGCGCCCTGCCCTTTGGGCGTGTGATCCGCCACTACGTGGGCGAATTTGATGCTGATAGGAGCGGTCGGCCTGGAATCGGCGGCGTGCAATACGCCAGCCACGGAGAGTGAGACGGCGCAGACCAGCGCCTTCATGGAAAGCTTCAGCATGGGGTAACCTCATTTTGTTTTTGTAAGTAGGTACAAGCTGTTTATCGCGCTCTCGCCATCCGTGGAATTCGTGATTCTCCAAAGCTGCCTTCGGCACTGCCGAACGCTCGCTCATTCAGTTGCCGGCACGCTCGACGATGCGTCTGGCGCGGCCGACGACCGGCGCGTCGACCATCTGTCCATCGATCACGAAAACACCGTCGCCGCTTTCGCCCGCCTGCAATACCCGGCGTGCCCAAGCCAGTTCTTCAGCCGAAGGCGCCAGCGCCTGATGCACCACGACAACCTGGCTGGGATGGATACATAGCAGGCCGCCGAAGCCCATATCTCGCGCGTCGCGGCTGACGCGGTCGAGGCCGGCCTGATCCTGGATCGCCGGAAATACGCTATCCAGTGGCGCGGCCAACCCGGCCAGGCAGCTGTGCAGCAGGATCGCGTAACGCGCCTGGTCGAGCATCCGCTCGGCCGCCGGCGTGCCGCTGTTCAGGCCAAGGTCGAGGCCCAGATCCAGGCCGCCGAATGACAGCCTTTCAACGCCTGGCGCGGCGGAGATGGCCGGCAGCTCATGCAAGCCACGAGCGCTTTCGATGATTGGCCAAACCGGCTTTCCTGCCTCAGCGACTCGTGCCACCTGCGCGGCATTTTCCACCTTGGGCAATAGCACGCCGATAACGCCGGCGTGACGCCTGCACAGCGCGATGTCATCGCTGTGGCCAGCATGTTCGGGCGAGTTGATGCGCACCAGCAGGCGCGCGTCAGGGTTTTCGGTCAGAAAACGGTCGAGGTTGCCGCGGGCCTCCACCTTGAGGCTTTCCTGAACGGCATCTTCGAGGTCGACGATCACCGCGTCGGCCCCACTGGCCAGGGCCTTGGGGATGCGTTCAGGTCGCGAAGCGGGCACGAATAATGCGGTACGAATGATGGAGGTCGTCATGGCATCTGCTTCCTGACGTGAAATTGGTTAATTGGAAGGGAGCATTCAGGGGCTAAGCTGATCGCGATCTGAATGTGGGAGCGGGCGGGGCCGCTCCCACAGAAACTCCCGATCATGGCATCACCACAACCTCACACCGCCCCGCTGACCTTCAAGCCGGCTATCTGCGCCTCGCCATACCCCAGCTCGACGAGCAGCGCCTCGGTGTGCTCGCCCAGTGCCGGCACCGCATCCATCCGCGCCGTGAAGGCACTATTGCTGCCGGGCGGCAACAAGGCCGGCAGCGCTCCGGCCGGGCTGTCGACCTGGCGCCAGCGGTCACGTGCCTTGAGCTGCGGATGATTCCATACACCGGCCATGTCGTTGACGTGGGCGCTGGCGATCTGCGCCTGCTCCAGCCGCTCGATCACTTGCTCGGCGGTCAGCGCAGCAAAGGTTTCGACGATGATCGCGCGCAGTGCTTCGCGGTTGGCCGAGCGCTTCGAGTTGGTGCTGAAGCGCTCATCGCCGGCCAGTGCCGGCTGTAGCAGCACGCGCTCACAGAACGCCTGCCATTCGCGCTCGTTCTGCAAGCCGAGCATCACTGTGCCGCCATCGCCGGACGGAAAAGGCCCGTAAGGATAGATGGTCGAGTGGGCGGCCCCGGCACGCGGCGGCGGCGTGGCACCGTCGTACGCGTAATACAGGGGATAACCCATCCACTCGACCAGGCTCTCGAGCATGCTCACGTCGATGCGGCTGCCCAGGCCGGTTCTGCCGCGCAGCAGCAGCGCCGTGAGGATGTTGCTGTAGGCGTACATGCCGGCAGCGATATCGGCGATCGAGCAACCGGCCTTGGCCAGCTCATCTTCACCCGCGCCGCCGGTAACCGAGAGAAAACCGCCCTCGCTCTGAATCAACAGGTCATAGGCTTTCTTCTTCTCGTAGCTGCCGCCATCGCCGTAGCCGGAGATGTCGCAGACGATCAGTTTCGGGAAACGCTCATGCAGCGCTTCGAACGACAGCCCCATCCGCGCAGCCGCGCCGGGAGCGAGGTTCTGCACCAGCACGTCGGCCTTGGCCAGCAGGTTGTCGAGCACCTCGCCGGCATCGTCCTGCTTGAGGTCCAGGGTCAGGCTTTCCTTGGAACGGTTGGTCCACACGAAGTGCGAGGCCAGGCCGTTGACGCGCTCGTCATAACCGCGAGCGAAGTCGCCGCTGCCGGGGCGCTCGACCTTGATCACGCGGGCGCCCATGTCGGCCAACTGGCGGGTGCAGAACGGCGCCGCGATGGCGTGCTCCAGGCTGACCACGGTAATGCCGTCCAGTGGCCGGGGTTGTTGTGCGTTATTCATGTCCAGATCCTGTTCCGTAGGGTGGATCGGGACGCGTAGTCCGCGCTTTACCGATCCACCGGAAAATCGAAGCGAGCCGTCAGGCCAGGTTGCTCAACTCATCGGTGTCACGCAGGCGCCAGACGCGGGCGATCAACTCGCCCGCCTGGTCGCTGCTGCGCTTGCCGGCGAAGGCCAGCAGGCGGCGGAACTTGTCTTCCAGCTCGCCGCGGCTGAGGGTGTTGCCAGGATCGCCCTTGGGCTCGTCGATGGCACCGCGCAAGGTGCGGCCGTCGGTGGTGACCACTTCGACCCGGCCCAGCCAACGCGCCGGGTAAGCGCCATCCACCTCGGGATCGAGGCGCATGCTGACCTTGTCGCGAAAGGCCGCAACATCGGCATCGCTGAGCGACAGGTTTTCGAATTCGGTGAGCTGCGCCTTGCCATGCACGGCGATCAGACCAAGCACAGTGCCCATGGAGAACTTCGCCTGGTGCACGGTCTGCGGCACCACCACTCGGCCGAGCACATCGATGGCGCCCTGGTGCACATGGGTGATCACCTGCCTGATGTCGCCATGCCGCAGGCCTTCGCGCCGCATCAGGTCCAGTAGCGCATCGGCGGCCGGGTGGGTGTGGCGGCACGAGGCGTGGAATTTGAACGAGGTTTCCACCAGCGCCCAGCGGCTGCCGAGACGATCCGACAATTTACTGGGATTGGCATCGCTGGACATGCCGGCAGCCATGCCCTGCTCGCCTTCGAGAATGTTCTGTGCGCCGGTCAGGCCCTGCTCGGTGAAATACGCGGCCAGCAGGCCATCGGCTGCGGCCTTGGCGGTGTGCAGCTGCTTGGAGTCGGCGGCGTCACGCAGGAACTCCCACAACCCGGCAGCCTGGGTGCCGGCATTGCCGAGCAGGTGCACGAACTGCTGTTTGTCGAAGTCCAGCAGCTTGCCCACCGCCACGGCAGCGGCCAGGGTGCCGACCGTGGCCGTGGTGTGGAAGATGCGGTAATGGGAGCGACCAAGGAATTCACCAATGCGAATGCCCGCCTCATAGCCCGCCACCGAGGCCAGCAACAGCTCGCGGCCGGACTTGCCCAGGTCCTGCGCCGCCGCCAGGGCCGCCGGGAATACCACGGTAGCCGGGTGCAGCACCGAACTGTTGTGCAGGTCATCCTGCTCGACCAGATGGGACGAAGCGCCGTTGACCAGCGCCGCAAAGTACGCCGAAGTGCCGCGGCCGTTGACCAGGATGCGCGCCGGGCCATCGGCCGGGCCCATCTTCTGCGCATAGGCTTCGAACAGCGGAATCGGCCGAGCGCCTTCACTGGCCAGCGCCGACCCGAGCCAGTCGAGGAACAGGTCTTCGGTGCGATCGAGCACGCTTGCGGGAATCTGCCCGTAATTGAGGTCGGCGAGAAAGCCCGCCAGGGCCTGGGTATGGCTCATGACGTGCTCCTCAGAAACTGCGTGGCAGTTCGAGCAGGTGCTCGGCCACGTAGGACATGATCAGGTTGGTGGAGATTGGCGCCACCTGGTACAGGCGGGTCTCGCGGAACTTGCGTTCGACATCGTATTCGTTGGCGAAACCGAAACCGCCATGGGTCTGCAGGCACGCATTGGCCGCCGCCCAGGACGCTTCCGCCGCCAGGTACTTGGCCATGTTGGCGCTGGCCCCGGCGTTTTCGCCGCGGTCGTACTGCTCGCAGGCGCGCCAGCGCATCAGGTCGGCGGCTTCGACTTCGATATGCGCCTTGGCGATGGGAAACTGCACGCCCTGGTTCTGGCCGATCGGGCGGCCGAATACCACGCGATCACGGGCGTAGGCACTGGCTTTCTCGATGAACCAGCGACCATCGCCGATGCACTCGGCGGCGATCAGCGTGCGCTCGGCATTCAGGCCGTCGAGGATGTAGCGAAAGCCCTTGCCCTCCTCGCCGATCAAACTGCTGGCCGGGATTTCCAGGTTGTCGAAGAACAGCTCGTTGGTCTCGTGGTTGACCATGTTGGCGATCGGCTGCACGGTCAGGCCGTTGCCAATGGCCTCGCGCAGGTCGACCAGAAAGATCGACATGCCTTCGGATTTCTTCTTCACCTCGGCGAGCGGCGTGGTGCGCGCCAGCAGGATCATCAGGTCGGAATGCTGGATGCGCGAGATCCACACCTTCTGGCCATTGATCACGTACGTGTCGCCCTGGCGCACGGCGGTGGTCTTGATCTTGGTGGTATCGGTACCGGTGGTGGGCTCGGTGACGCCCATGGACTGCAGGCGCAGCTCGCCGCTGGCCAGTTTCGGCAGGTAGTAGCTTTTCTGCTCGTCGCTGCCGTTACGCAGCAGGGTGAACATGTTGTACATCTGCCCGTGGATGGTGCCGGAGTTGCCGCCGCAGCGGTTCACTTCCTCGAGAATCACCGAAGCCTCGGCCAGGCCCAGGCCAGAGCCGCCGTATTGTTCCGGGATCATCGCCGACAGCCAGCCAGCTTCGGTCATGGCCGCCACGAAGGCTTCCGGAAAGCCCTTCTGTTCATCGATCTTGCGCCAGTACTCGGCAGGGAATTCGGCACACAGACCGCGTACGCCTTCGCGGATGAAATTCAGTTCTTCGCTCTGTTCCGGAGTCATCTCGGTTCCTCGCTTGTTCTTGTAAGAGCCTGCCAACGATCGTTAGCTGTGTAGGGTGGACCGGGGCGCGTAGCTAACGCTCTTTTTGTCCACCATTGCGATTGCAGAACGGTGGACGGATCGCGCCGCGCAGGTGAAGCGACGTCCACCCTACAAAGCGTCTATTAGTCGAATTCCACGTCGGCCTGCTGGGCCATGCCGGCTTCGTTGCCAGCCCATAGCTGCGCCGTGCCCGCGTCGGTGATTCGCCCGGCCACCTCGAAAGGCTCTGGCGCCACCAGCGGACGCAAGCCTCGATAGGCGAACCGGCGCAGGCGGGCCTGCGGGTTGGCACGGCAGAAGGCACGAAGGTTGAGGGTGGCAATCAACGGGCCGTGCACCACCAGCCCGGTGTAGCCCTCGGTGCCGGTGACATAGGGCCAGTCGTAGTGAATGCGGTGGCCGTTGAAGGTCACCGCGCTGTAGCGAAACAGCAGGGTCGGGCTGGGCACCACGCCCTCGCGCCAATCGCCGGCCGGCAGCGCTTCGCCGGTACCGCTCTTGGGTGGGCTGGGTTCGCGGTAGACGATGTCCTGCTCCTCGCGGATCGCCAGCTTGCCATCCTGCAGGTAGTCGTGCTGCACGGTGACGAACAGCAGCGCGCCGGTACGACCGTGCTTTTCCTCGATGTGGGTAATGGTCGATACCCGGGTGGCTTCGCCGCCCACGCGCAGCGGCGCGATGAACTCGACACGACCGCCGGCCCACATGCGGTTGCGGTTGTCGGCCGGAGGCAGGAAGCCCCCGCGCGCCGGGTGGCCATCGCCGCCCAGGCCGCCTTCGGCGATGGGCTCCTGAAAGAACGCCCAGTGCCACAGCGGTGGCAGCGCTTCGCCGTGAGCCGGCGTGTCCTCGCCGAGGGTCGCGGCGATACGCTTGACCAGGTTGCGGCTCAACTGATCGTGGGCCTCTTCGCTGCGGCCTATCCAGGCGGTTAAGGCGGAGTCGCTCATGTGCATGTCCAGCTGTCTGGTGAGTAACGCCAGCATGCAATCCGACAAACGTTCCGGGAATCCGCATTTATTTAAGCCAGCGTTCGGATAAGCTGAACGCCGCTTTTAACTGATTGCAGAGCTGCCATGCATTTCGATCTGCCGGATTTGCGCCTCTTCATCCATATCGCCGAATCACCCAGCCTCACCCAGGGTGCGCGGCGTGCCTCGCTCTCACCCGCCGCCGCCAGCGCACGCATCAAGGCACTCGAAGGCCAGTTGGGCACGCGCCTGCTGTACCGCGACAGCCGCGGCGTGGAGCTGACACCCTCCGGCCAGCGCCTGCTGCAGCATGCGCGGCTGATCATGCGCCAGGTCGATTACCTGAAAAGCGAATTCACCGAATACGGCAGTGATTCGGCCGGGCATATCCGCATCTTCGCCAACACCACGGCGGTGACCGAGTTCCTGCCCGAAGTGCTGGCCAGGTTTCTGGCAGAACGCCCCGGCGTGACGGTGGACCTGCAGGAACGCCTGAGCCGCGACATCGTGCGTGGCGTGCTCGACGGCGGCGCCGACCTGGGCATCATCGCCGGCCCGGTGGAGGCCGCCGGCCTGCAGGTGCTGCATTTCAGCACCGACCGCCTGGTGCTGGTGGTGCCCGACGGGCATCCGCTGGCCGAGCGCGAGCGCGTCAGCCTGCGCGACACGCTGCAATACCAGCACATCGGCCTGCACGACGGCAGCACCCTGCTGACCTTCCTGCGCGAGCATGTGGAAACCCTCGGCGGCACCCTGTCGCTGCGCATCCAGATGTCCGGCTTCGAAGCGATCTGCCGGATGGTCGAGGCCAATGTCGGCATCGGCATCATCCCCGAATCCGCCGCCAGCCGGCACCGCCGCACCATGAAACTGCACACCATCGAGCTGGACGAGCCCTGGGCGGTACGCGAGCGCAGCATGCTGGTGCGCGACCTGGAAGCCCTGCCCGGTAGCGTGCGGGCGCTGATCGCCACCCTGCTGCCGGAAAGCACGGTCGGTTGACCAGGCACAAGGAGCACCACGAAGCGAAGCGCGTCACACCTGGGGTCGCCATTGCTGGCAAAACGCCTTGATGCGCTCTAGAATCGTCGCCGCAGGAAGCACCCCGCACCCGCTCCAGGGTCAGCGTCATGGATCGACTCTTCAAGCGCCTCGCGTTACCGCGCGTCGCCATTCCATGCCGCATCCCTCGTGAAAGTGCCGGGCTGATTCCTGTCCGTTACAGGCTCCCCCTGCCCACTTTGCAAACGAGATTCGTATGAACAAGCTCATTACCGCTGGCCTCGCCGGCATGCTGGTGCTGCTCGCCGGCTGCGCCACGGAAAGTTCGCGCACCCTGGAAGTCGCCAAGGTCAATACCGCCAGCAGCCAGTACAGCGGCCCGCGCAGCCCGATCGCCGTTGGCAAGTTCGACAACCGCTCCAGCTACCTGCGCGGTATTTTCAGCGACAGCGTCGACCGCCTTGGCGGGCAGGCCAAGACCATTCTGATCACGCATTTGCAGCAGTCCAACCGCTTCAACGTGCTCGATCGCGACAACCTCAGCGAGCTGCAGCAGGAGTCGGGCTTCTCCAAGCAGGCTCAGCAGATCAAGGGCGCCAATTTCGTGGTCACCGGGGACGTGACCGAGTTCGGCCGCAAGGAAGTCGGCGACCACCAGCTGTTCGGCATCCTCGGCCGCGGCAAGCAGCAGATCGCCTACGCCAAGGTGAACCTCAACATCGTCGATGTCGCTACCTCCGAGGTGGTGTACTCCAGCCAGGGCGCCGGCGAATACGCCCTGTCGAACCGTGAAATCATCGGTTTTGGCGGCACCGCCAGCTACGACTCCACCCTCAATGGCAAGGTGCTCGACCTGGCCATCCGCGAGGCCGTCAACAAGCTGGTCAGCGGCGTCGACAGCGGCGCCTGGCGCCCGGTCAAGTGAGCGAGGAGCGAACGATGAAATCCCCACTTCTGCTCACCAGCGTACTGGCCAGCGCGCTGCTGGCCGGCTGCGCCCAGCAACCCAAATCCCTGTACTACTGGGAGGGTTACCAGCAGCAGGTCTATCAGCGCTTCGAGAACACTACCGGCACCGAAGAGCAGATCGCCGCGCTGGAAGCCAGCGCCCAGAAAGCCCGCGCCGCTGACCGCACGCTGCCGCCCGGGTTCCATGCGCACCTCGGCATGCTGTACGCGGAGATCGGCAAGCCCGATCAGGTGCGCCAGCAGTTCGAAACCGAGAAAGCCCTGTTCCCCGAGTCCGCGCAATACATGGACTTCCTGATGCGCAATATGGCCAAGTGATCGACATGCCCCTACTGACCTCCCTCAGAACACTCGCGGTACTGGCCGCGCTCGCCCTGCTGGCCGGTTGCGCCACCCAGCAGCCCTACGACTACAGCGCCTTCAAGGAAAGCAGCCCGGCCTCCATCCTGGTGCTGCCGCCGGTCAACAAGTCGCCGGACATCAAGGCCACCTTCAGCCTGTACTCGCTGATCACCGCGCCGCTCAGCGAAGCCGGCTACTACGTGCTGCCGGTGGCGGTGGTCAACGAGACCTTCAAGCAGAACGGCATGCTCAACGCCGAGGAAATTCGCGAAGTCTCGCCGCAGAAGCTCTACGAGATATTCGGTGCCGACACCGTGTTGTATATCGACGTGACCGAATACGGCAGCAGCTACAAGGTGATCAGCAGCGAGGTGGCGGTGGCCGCCAGCGCCACCCTGGTCGACCTGCGTACCGGCAAGGAGCTGTGGAAAGGCATTGCCCGGGCCAGCACCGCCGAACAACAGCAGAACAGTGGCGGCGGCCTGGCGGGGATTCTGATTACCGCCCTGGTCAACCAGGTGATGAACAGCCTCAACGATCGCGGCCACGAGATCGCCGGCATCACCAGCGCCCGCCTGCTGAGCAGCAACCCGGTCAACGGCATTCTGCCAGGGCCCCGCGCGCGGCCCGTCAGCGCCCGCTGAAACCCGCCAGGCGAGCCAGGGGCTCCTGGCTCGCCTCTTGGTTTCCCCGCTACGCCTTGCCCAGGCCGTGCTCGCGCAACTTGTTGGCGATGGTGGTGTGGGAAACGCCGAGCCGCTTGCCAAGCAGACGACTGCTCGGAAACTCCCCCTGCAAGCGCTCGAGCACGGCTTTTTCGAAGCGCCCGACGATGGCATCCAGCCCACCTTCCAGCGAGAAATCACCCAGCGGCTGCGCAGCGCCGTAACCTGGCAGACGAATGTGCTCGGGCTTCACCACCCGCCCATCGCACAGTGATACCGCCTGGAACAGCACGTTCTCCAATTGCCGTACATTGCCCGGCCAGTGATAGCGACTCAGCTTTTCCAGCGCGGCCGGTGCCAGGCTCGGCAGCGGGCAGCCTATCTGCCGGCTGGCGCGATCGAGAAAGTGTTCGGCCAAGGGCGGCAGGCCATCCAGGCACTCACGCAGCGGCGGGATGTGCAGGCTCAACACGTTGAGGCGGTGATACAGGTCCTCGCGAAACTCGCCACGGGCGCACAATTCCGAGAGGTCGACCTGGGTGGCGCAGGTGACCCGCACGTCCAGGTACACCTCCTCGTCACTGCCAACCCGGCGGAAGCACCCATCCTGCAGAAAACGCAGCAATTTCGCCTGTAGGCGCTGGCTCATTTCGCCCACGCCGTCGAGAAACAGCGTGCCCCCTGCCGTCAGTTCAAGCAGCCCCAGCTTGCCCTCGGCGCGAGCGCCCTCGAAGGCACCCGGTCCGTAGCCGAACAGCTCGGTTTCGGCCATTGATTCCGGCAGGCCGGCGCAGTTGAGGGCCATGAACGGCGACTGCCCCCGCGGGCTGGCCAGGTGGCAGGCGCGGGCCAGCAATTCCTTGCCGGTGCCGGTCTCGCCCTCGATCAGCAGCGGCGCGTCCAGCGGAGCCATGCGCCGCGCTTCACGCACCACGGCAGCCATCATCCTGGAGCTCTGGAAGATGCTGTCGAAACCACGCAGCTCCTGTTTGCGCACCTGATAAATGCGCTCGCCCACCCGGTCGGCGCGGTGCAGGGTCAGCACCGCGCCAGCCATGGCTTCGCTGTCTTCCTGCTCGGCCTGCAGCGGCGCGATGTCGGCGAGATACACGTCACCGCAGACCTTGATCCGCAAGCCATTGATGCGCGAGCGATTGGCCCGCACCAGCTCCGGCAAATCGAAATCCTCGGTGTAGCGCGACAACGCGATGCCCGGCACCTCGTCGACGCGTACGCCGAGCAACTGGGCGGCTGCACGGTTGGCTGCAACGATGCTGCCGCTCATGTCGATCGACAGCACCGGAAACTCCAGAGCACCCAACAGCGCATTGAGCTCCAGATGGCGGCGCTCACTGGGCATCAGCCCCACGCGCTTGACCCCGAACACGCCGGTAATCGCTTCAAGCTTGGGACGCAAGGCCTGGAATTGCAGGTTGATGAGGTTGGGGCAATGCAGGTAGATGGCGTTGCCCTGCTCGCCGCCGACTTCGCCGCGTGCCACGTTGGTGCCGTAGCTGACCAGCAGCTCGAGGATGTCGCGCAGAATGCCCACGCGATTCTGGCAATGGATCTTGATACGCATGACGGCCGCTCTTGTTATTTTCGTCAAGGTTTCTTGCCAGTCTAGAGGAATCCTCTGAGCCAAGAACAGCGCTTGGCGCGAGACGTAACTCTTTCTTTACGAAAACGTGCGTCTCTCCGCTCGCACGGCTCGCGACCGCCCGCGCAAGGCGTACGGACCTGATGCATGCTCGGGGCAGACATGAGCAGATCGGATGTGCAGGGAGATCGCCGGATGAAAGCCAGCCAGTACGTTGCCAGGCAGCCTGACAGCAACGGATTCATCGACTACGACGAGGTCGAGCATCGCATCTGGCAAACCCTGATCGAGCGTCAGCTCAGGGTGATCGAATCACGGGCCTGCCAGGAATATCTGGACGGCCTCGACACCCTCGCCCTGCCCCATGATCGGATTCCCCAGCTGCCTGACATCAATCGCGCGCTGCAGGCCACGACTGGCTGGCACGTTGCCCAGGTGCCGGCGCTGATTCCGTTCCAGCGTTTTTTCGAGCTGCTCGCCAACCGGCAGTTTCCGGTGGCCACTTTCATCCGCAGCGAAGCGGACCTGGACTACCTGCAAGAACCGGACATCTTTCACGAGATCTTCGGCCACTGCCCCCTGCTGACCAACCCCTGGTTCGCCGAATTCACCCATACCTACGGCCGCATGGGCTTGGCCGCCAGCCCGCAAGAGCGCGTGTTTCTCGCGCGCCTCTACTGGATGACCATCGAGTTCGGCCTGGTGGACACCCCCGCCGGCCGGCGCATCTATGGCGGCGGCATCCTCTCCTCGCCCAGGGAAGCGGTGTACAGTCTGTCCGGCGAGCCGGAATACCAGCCGTTCGATGCCGTGGAGGCCATGCGCACGCCGTATCGCATCGATATCCTGCAGCCGCTGTATTTCCTACTGCCGGATTTGCAACGGCTGTTCGCCCTGGCCCGAGAAGACATCATGGGCCAGGTCAGGCAGGCCATGACGCTTGGTCTGCACGCGCCGAAATTCCCACCGAAAGCGGCGTAACCGCGCCGTATCGATCAACGCTACGAGGAGCCCCCATGTCCGCATTGTCCCAAGCAACCTGCGAGGCCTGCAGCGCCGATGCGCCAAAAGTCAGCGAGGCCGAACTGGCGGAGCTGATCAGGCAGATCCCCGACTGGAACATCGAAGTTCGCGATGGCGTGATGCAGCTCGAACGGGCCTACGCCTTTCGCACCTTCAAGCATGCGCTGGCCTTCACCAATGCCGTGGGCGAAATTGCCGAAACCGAGAACCATCACCCGTCGCTGCTCACCGAATGGGGCAAGGTCACCGTGACGTGGTGGAGCCATTCGATCAAGGGCCTGCACCGCAACGATTTCATCATGGCGGCGCGCACCGATGTGCTCGCCAGCGCTGCCGAGGGTCGCAAGTGAGCAGCCACCCCGCCCCGCTAGGCGCGCCCTGGCTGGATCAGCTGGCCGCGCCAAAACCAATTCGAGGGTGAACTGGGTGGGCACCAGGCGGTCATTATGACCTGCCGCGCATGCACGCCCGAAAGCTACAGCGCGGTCAACGCCATCCAAGACGGATTCGCCAATGGCCGTGCCCAGCAATGTCCTGTTTCGCGCCTATCAGCGCATTACCCACAGCCTGGCGTTTTACCCAACGCTGATCGCCATCGGCTTCTTTCTCTTGTGCGTGCTGACCATGGCACTCGAATACCGTCCCTGGATGCTGGCGCTCAAGCAGAACGTCGACATCGGCATGGTACGCAACGCGGAGAACGCCAGGCTTATCCTTGCCACCCTGGTGACCGGCATCCTCTCGCTGATGGTGTTCAGTTTCTCGATGGTCATGGTGGTGCTCAACAATGCCGCAGCCTCGCTCTCGCCGCGAGTGATCCCGGGGTTGATCAGCAGCAAAGGGCACCAGAAGACACTGGGCATCTACCTTGGCAGCATCCTCTATGCGCTCCTGCTGATTACCACCATCGAACAAGGCGACACCGATCGGGTGCCGAGCCTCGGCGTGCTGATCACCCTGGCCATGGGCATCACCTGCCTGGGCCTGTTCGTGCACTTCATCCGCTCGATTTCGCAGTCGATCCAGGTCGAACACATTCTCAACAATCTCTACCTCGCCAGCCTGGCAAAGCTTCACACCTGCAGCAGCAAACTGGCCGCCAGAGAGCAGCAGGTGTCCTGGCCGGATGACAGCGACTGGGTAACGGTCAATGCGCAACGCAACGGTTACTTCAAGGCGCTCAACGTCAGCGAAGCCAATACCCTGCTACGCCGCCATCAGGTGCGCATGACGGTGATGGCCCATCGTGGCTTCTTCGTCAGCGAAGGCCATCCGCTGTTTCGCCTGGAGCGGCGACTGGACGAGGACACCTGCCAACAACTGCTCGACTGCTTCGACTTCTTCATCGAGGAGTACGCCAGCAACCACTATTTCTTTGGCTGTCGGCAGATGTCGGAGATTGCGGTGAAGGCGCTCAGCCCCGGCATCAACGACCCGGCCACGGCAATCAAGGCCGTCGACCTGCTCAGCGTGCTGCTGGGCAAACGCCTCGAGCTGGGCGACAGAGACTTCGCCCGCCTGCCCGACGAGCCCCCTCGCCTGTCGTACCAGGAGCTCTCGCTGGACCAATTGCTGTTGCAACTGCTAGGGCCTATACGAGCCTATGGCGCGACAGACGTCAGCGTTCTGGTGAGTCTCCTGCAAGCCTTCAAGAACTTGCTGCATCGTCCATGCAGCACCGCGCAACGCGGCGAGCTGCTGCGCCATGCACGCAGCGTGCGCGACACCGCAGACCGCTGCCTGCACGAGAGCCGCGAACGGCAGGAAATCAATGACTTCATCGCCCGCCTCAACCGTACCCTCGGTGCCGAGCAACGCCCGCTAATGCCGCTGCTGGAACGAGCGCTGCCCCATGACGGGGCATGATGAACCCCGAAAAAACTGGCGAACCGTTTATCAGCAAAAATATTCGATTTAAATCAATGACATAGAAAACACCCCTGGGATCACTGGCGCGCTTCGTGCTTGCCATCACCGGCATAGTCCCCTAGGGTTGTTCGCCATGTGGTCCTTGATTTCCCCTATCAGCTCGTTGCTGGGTGGGGTCGCGTTACTCCTCCTTGGCAACGGTCTGCTCAACACCCTACTGACTCTGCGTGGCGTCGCCGAAGGCTACTCCACCGGGATGCTCGGCCTGATCATGTCCGGGTACTTCGTCGGTTTTCTTCTCGGCACCTGGCTGGCTATCCCGCTGGTTCGTCGCGTTGGGCACATCCGTGCATTCTCCTTTTGCGCCGCCCTCGCGGCGATCACCGCGCTGCTGCACGTGCTGATCGTCGACCCCTGGGTCTGGCTCGGCCTGCGGGTGCTTTACGGGCTGGCGCTGGTCAGCCTGTACATGGTCATCGAGAGCTGGCTCAACGCTCAGGTGCCCAACGACAAGCGCGGGCAGATGTTCGCCGTGTACATGGCTGTCAACCTGGGCGCCCTGGCGGCGGCCCAGCAACTGCTGAACCTGGCCGACCCGGCTGACTTCCTGCTGTTCGCCCTTGCCGCGATGCTGATCAGCGCGGCGCTGATGCCCATTACACTGACACGCCAGCCGCAGCCCAGCGTACCGGACACCCTGCACACCAATCTGCGCGCGATCGCCGGCATCGCGCCGCTGTCGATTGCCGCCGCGGGCCTTTCCGGCCTGGCCCTCGGCGCGTTCTGGGGCATGGCGCCGGTGTATGCCAGCCTCAACGGTTTCGATGCTGCGGGCGTCGGTTTGATGATGAGCGCGACCATTCTTGGCGGTGCCCTGCTGCAATGGCCGATCGGCCGCTTTTCCGACAACCATGATCGGCGCTGGGTGCTGTTCTGGGTGGTCAGCGCGGCCGTGATCGTCGCCCTGCTGATGAGCCTGCTGCCAGCCGGTCGCCCGTTGCTGGCGCTGATGTTCGTGTTTGGCGGGCTGTCGTTCGCCATCTACCCGATTGCCGTGGCGCAGTTGATCGACCAACTGCACCGCGACGAGATTCTGTCCGGCTCCAGCAGCCTGCTGATGGTCAACGGCGTGGGCTCGGTATGCGGGCCGCTGCTCGCCGGGTTGCTGATGCAATACACCGGCGCCGCCGCCCTGCCGCTGTACTTCGCCGCCACGCTGGGCCTGCTGGCCGCCTACACCTTTTATCGCCTGCGCCATGTCAGCGACCTCGTCGCAGGCGAGCAGGCGCATTTCGTGCCGATGCTGCGCACCAGCCATACCGTGCTGGAGTTGATGCCAGACGCGCCGCCATCCGAGGATGACAACGGTTCCGATAGCGATAACCAAGGTGACGAGCAGGAGCCCGTCACCGCTTCACCGTAGGCGATCGCCTGCATAACAGAGGCGCCAGCAAGGCGCCCGCTTTGCCCGTCGGCTGATGTCGGCGCTTGGACAGGGAGACAGCGCATGCTACTTGCAACCGATCTTGATGGAACCTTTCTCGCTGGTGATCCCGAAGATCGCCTGAGCCTTTACCAGACCATCGCCGCCCACCCGGAAATTCAGCTGGCCTATGTCACCGGTCGCAGCCTTGAGGCAGTCCTGCCGCTGTTGGCAGACCCGACCCTGCCACAACCGGACTTCATCATCGCCGATGTCGGCGCCACGTTCGTGCATGGCGACAGCCTGCAACCGATCCAGCCGCTGCAGGGCCAGGTGGATGCCCGCTGGCCGGGTGAAAGCCTGGTGGCTCAGGCGCTGGAAGGCCTCGGCCTGGAGCGCCAGGATGTGCCGCAGGCGCGCCGCTGCTCGTATTTCTGCACGCCCGAACAAGCGGCAGACCCGGCGCTGGCGGCCGTGGCAGAAACCCTAGGTTGCGACCTGCTGTACTCCGCGGATCGCTACCTCGACTTTCTGCCCAAGGGCGTCAACAAGGGCACCAGCCTGCAGGCGCTGGTCGACTGGCTCGGCATCGATGCCGGTGAAGTGCTGGCCTGCGGCGATACCCTCAATGACCTGCAGATGCTCGACGGCACCTACAAGGGCGTCTGCGTCGGCGAGTCGGAGCCGGACCTGATCAAGGCCACCGAACATCAATCATGGATTCTGCAGGCCGACCGCAGCGGCTGCGGCGGCATTCTGCAGGCCTTCGTGCACTTCGGTTTTCTGGGCGAGCACGGCATCGCCGCGGAAAGACGCAACGCCACCCAGCCGGGCCAGGCCGAGCTGGTGATGGTCTATCATCGCCTCCCCTACGAGGAGCACCGCGTCGACGGCAAGGTGCAGCGCCGCCGCCCCACTTCGCCGAATGGCATCATCCCCACGCTGATGAGCTTCTTCGGCGATTCGCGCCCCGGTTCCTGGGTCGCCTGGGCGGTGAAAGAGGACGACGAACCCTTTGAAACCCACACCACGGTCGACGCCGAGCGCTATCCGAAACTCACCGCCGCCCGGGTGGCGCTGAGCAAGCAGGAAGTCGACATCTTCTACAAGCGCTTCTCCAAGGAAGCCTTCTGGCCGACGCTGCACACCTTCTGGGAGCGCGCCCGCTTCGACGAGGATGACTGGCAGGTATTTCTCAAGGTCAACCGCGCCTTCGCCGAGCGCACCGCCAAGGAAGCCGCAGAAGGCGCCGTGGTCTGGCTGCATGACTACAACCTGTGGATGGTGCCCGGTTACCTGCGCGAACTGCGCCCGGACCTGCGCATCGCCTTCTTCCACCACACCTACTTCCCCTCGGCCGACGTGTTCAACGTGCTGCCGTGGCGCCGGCAGATCATCGGCAGCCTGCTGCAGTGCGACTACATCGGCTTTCACATCCCGCGCCAGGTGGAGAACTTCGTCGACGTGGCCCGTGGCGTCACCCCGCTGCAGACCGTCAGCCGGCAGAACTGCGCCCCGCGCTTCATCACCTATGGCTGCGCCGTGGGCCTGGAGCGCATGACCACCGCCGTGGACACCGGCAGCCGTGTGGTCAAGCTTGGCGCCCACCCGGTCGGCCTGGATATCGACCGCGTGCGCAACGCCCTCGCCCAGGACAAGACCCGCGAACAGATGGCCAACCTGCGCGATGAGTTGCGCGGCATCAAGCTGGTGCTGTCGGTAGAGCGACTGGATTACACCAAGGGCATCCTCGAAAAACTGCAAGCCTATGAGCGGCTGCTGGCCGACAACCCGGAGCTGCACAAGAAGATCACCCTGGTCAGCATCTGCGTGCCGGCCGCTCGCGAGATGACCATTTACGATGAGTTGCAATCGCAGATCGAGCAGGCAGTCGGGCGCATCAACGGCCGCTTCGCACGGGTCGGCTGGACGCCGGTGCAGTTCTTCTTCCGCAGTTTCCCGTTCGACGAAGTAGTGGCGTGGTACGCCATGGCCGACGTCATGTGGATCACCCCGCTGCGTGACGGCCTCAACCTGGTGGCCAAGGAGTTCGTCGCCACCCAGGGCCTGCTCGAAGGCCAGGGCGTGCTCGCCCTGTCCGAATTCGCCGGTGCCGCGGCGGAGCTCAAGGGCGCACTGCTGACCAACCCTCACGACACCGCGGACCTGGCGCAAACCTGCTACCTGGCGCTGAACATGCCGAAGAACGAAGCCCGTGCACGCATGCGCGAGCTGTTCGATATCGTCGCCTACAACGACATTCGCCGCTGGGGCGACGAGTTCCTGGCTGGCGTGGCAGAGCCATCGGCAGAAGAGGAAAATGTCCTGCGCCTAGCGGCTGGTTAAACACCAGTAGCCTGGCGTTGAGCGAAGCGATACCCAGGGGAGCATTTGGCCTGCCGACAACTCGCTCCTGCGCATCGCTTCGCTCAGCAGCAGGCTACGGTCAGCTGTCATGACGAACTGCTATGCTGCGCGCCATCGCAAGAACGAGACACCCAGCATGAAAGACATCCTGATCATCGGCATCGGCGCCGGTGACCCCGACTATCTCACCACCCAGGCGATCAGGGCGCTCAACCAGGCCGACGTGTTCTTCATCCTCGACAAGGGCGAGGCCAAGGACAAGCTGATCGCCCTGCGCCGCCTGATCCTGGATCGCTACATCGAGCCCGGCCGTCATTACCGCGTCCTGGAGGCGACCAACCCGGAGCGCGAGCGCGACGTCGCGGACTACGACGCCAGCATCGACAGCCTCAACCGCGACAAGCAGGCGGTATTCGAACAGTTGATCGGGCAATTGCAGGACGGCGAAACCGGCGCCTTCCTGGTCTGGGGCGACCCCTCGTTATACGACAGCACCCTGCGCATTCTCGACGGAGTGATCGCCGGCGGGATGCCGCTCAGCTATGAGGTAATCCCCGGCATCACCAGCGTGCAGGCGCTCACCGCGCGCCACCGTATTCCCCTGAATCAGATCGGCCGCGCCGTGCAGATCACTACCGGCAGGCGTCTACGCGAAGGCTGGCCAGAGGGCGTTGACAGCGTGGTGGTGATGCTCGACGCACAGGACAGCTACCGCCATGTCATTGGCGAAGATCTGCACATCTACTGGGGCGCCTACGTCGGCACGCCAGACGAGATTCTCATCGCCGGCAAGCTGGCCGAGGTGGCCGACCAGATCGCCCGGACGCGCGCCGCCGCACGTGAGGCCAACGGATGGATCATGGACAGTTACCTGCTGCGCCGCGGCGGCCGCGAAGCCTGATCGCAGCAAGGCGCAAGCAGACGTCGGGTGGATGACGCTCTTTTCATCCACCATTGCGATCGGTGGACGGGTCGGGCCGCGTAGGTGAGGCGTCGTCCACCCTACGACTGTGGGAGCGGGCCGTGCCCGCGAATAATCACGGGCATGGCCCGTTCCCACAATGAATCACCGACAGGCCGCTTGCGCCACGTAGCGGCCTGCGGGTGCCCCATGCCTCAAGCTAACAGATCGTAAACATCGACTCAGAGGCGCTCGCGAAACAGCGCCTGGTGCTGGCGGCACTGTTCGGCCGACAGCATGAACACGCCGTGGCCGCCACGGGCGAATTCCAGCCAGGCGAAATCCACCTCGGGGTACAGCGCTTCGACATGCACCTGGCTGTTGCCCACCTCGACGATCAGCAGGCCCTTGCCGGTCAGGTGATCGGCTGCATCGGCCAGCATCCGGCGCACCAGATCCAGGCCATCGGCGCCACAGGCCAGGCCCATTTCCGGCTCATGCTGGTACTCGGCTGGCATGTCGGCAAAATCTTCGGCATCCACGTACGGCGGGTTGGACACGATCAGATCGAAGCGCTGCCCAGGCAGACCGGCAAAGCCGTCTCCCTGCACGGTATACACCCGCTCGTCGAGGCCATGGCGTTCGATATTGCGGTTGGCCACCTCCAAGGCCTCGAAGGACAGGTCGCCCAGCACCACCTCGGCATCGAGGAATTCATAGGCGCAGGCAATGCCGATGCAGCCCGAGCCCGTGCACAGGTCGAGAATCCGCGCCGGCTCGGCGGCCAGCCAGGGACTGAAACGTTGCTCGATCAGCTCGCCAATCGGTGAACGCGGCACCAGCACGCGCTCATCGACGATGAACGGCAGGCCGCAGAACCACGCCTCGCCCAGTAGATAGGCAGTCGGCTCCCGGTTCTCGATACGACGCTTGAGCAAATCCTGCAGATGCCGGTGCTCGTCATCTTCGAGGCGGCAATCAAGGTAGCTATCAGCGATTTCCCAGGGCAGATGCAAGGCGCCTAGTACCAGTTGGCGGGCTTCGTCCCAGGCGTTATCGGTGCCATGACCAAAGAACAGTTCCTCTGCCTGAAAACGGCTCACGGCCCAGCGAATGTAGTCGCGCAGAGTGCGCAGGCGAGTGTTCAGGGCTGGGTGGGCATCGGTCACAGCGTGGCTCCGGGCAAAAGCCGTTAGTCTAGCAGGCCTGTCCTGGCAATCCAGCGCCGGCCCACCGCGCCTGCGTTGAACAGGCGCAAGAACACCTCGAGAGCTGAAACGATTCACTTGGCGTCGTCGAGCGTTGGCGCAGCAATACCACCAACAGAGAGGTTCACAGCAGCGTCATACAGGCGGACAATATGCACCGTTAACCGCGCCAGCAAGGAGCCGTACATGTCGTCCCACCCGCAAACGTTCTATCAGCTCACCGGTCGTGGCCACGCGCCTGCCAACCTGAGCAATGCGACTCTGCTGGTCATTGATGCCCAGGAAGAATACCGCAGTGGCGTGGTGCAACTGCCTGGCCTGGATGCTGCGCTGGCAGAGATCGCCAAGCTGCTGGACGCCGTGCGCGCCCAGGGTGGCGCCATCGTTCATGTCAAGCACCTGGGTATCCCCGGAGGCCTGCTCGACCCGCGCGGCCCGCGCGGTGCGCACCTGCCGGAAGTTGCGCCGCTGCCTGGGGAGATCGTCGTCGAAAAACGCATGCCGAACGCGTTTTCCGGCACCGACCTGCATGAAAAGCTGCAGTCACTGGGGCATCTGGACCTGATCGTATGCGGCTTCATGACCCATTCGAGTATCAGTACCACCATCCGCGCCACCAAGGACTACGGCTATCGCTGTACCGTGGTCGACGCCGCCTGCGCCACCCGCGACCTGCCGACGCCCGACGGCAAGGTGATCAGCGCCGCCGAAATGCACCGCATTGAAATGATCGCCCTGGCCGACAACTTCGCCGCCTGGGTGCCAGACGCCAGCGCGCTGGTCTGAGCGTAGACAGGCGGCGCCTGGCGCCGCATTGTTTTGAACCCGCCAGGCTCCAGCCAGTCTTAGCGGAAACGATCCAGCAAGGAATGTCGCTACCATGAAGCTTTCAGACGGTTTCGATGCCCGCCGCCTACGCCCGAAAAAACCGTCGGGCAACTGGCGTTTGCGCGTCACGGCCGCCCTGGCGGCGCTGTTCGCGACATTCGGCATATTGCTGGCGATGGCCGGCACGGCCACCCTGCTGGGTCGGCCGCCGGCGCTCGGCAGCTTCAACGACTCTATGGCCGACGCCAGTACCCTGCTGGTACTGGGCTTGATTCTGCTCTGGGGTGGTGTGGTCGGCTGGCGTAAATGCCGCCGGCGCCTGCGCCAACGCAAGGCCGATCTGGCCATGTCCCCCGGCCTGATGAAGAAACGCGACTGACCCGCCCTGCCGTGCTTGGTAAACTGGGCGCTCCCGCGGAGGCTCAGATGCAAGACGACGACTTTTCCCTGTTCAAGGCTCAACTGCATGGCGTCAAGCCGATCAAGCATGATCGCGCCGACACCGGCAAACCGAGAAGCGACCGCGCTCGCCTGGCCACCCTGCGCCAGGCCGCAACGCTGCGCACCGACACGCTCAAGGTCGATGGTCTGTCTGACCAGTTCGTCATCGACGTAGGCCCCGAAGACGCCCTTTACTGGGCCGGCAACGGCGTCCAGGAAGGCCAGATGCGCAAGCTCAAGCTTGGCCAGATCCCCTTCGACGGCAGCCTGGACCTGCACGGCATGAGTGTCGAGAAAGCCCGCGATACGCTGTGGGAATTTCTTGCCGAAGCCACCCGCCTGGAAGTTCGCTGCGTGCGCGTGACCCACGGCAAGGCGGTACGCACCGACGGGCGCCGGCCGATGATCAAGAGCCACGTCAACACCTGGCTGCGCCAACACCCGCAGGTGCTGGGCTTCAGTTCCTGCATCGCCAAGCACGGCGGCACCGGCGCGGTGTACGTGATGCTCAAGCGCACCATGATGGATGGCCGCGACGAGTAGGTTCGCCTGCCTTGCCGCGCCGGTTTCAGCCGAGCGGCAGGCACAAAAAACCCGGCGCTGAGCCGGGTTTTCATGACGCTGCAAAGCTTACGATCAGACCGGCGCCTTGGCGCGCGACTTGTATTCGCCGGTACGGGTGTCGATCTCGATCCAGTCGCCGATTTCGCAGAAGTCAGCAACCTTCACTTCGGTACCGTTGTTCAGCTTGGCAGGCTTCATTACCTTGCCGGACGTGTCGCCACGGGCGGAACCTTCGGTGTAGGCCAACTGACGCACGATGGTGGTCGGCAGGTCGACGGAGATTACCTTGCCTTCGAAGAACACCGCTTCACAGACATCGTTCATGCCTTCTTCGATGAACGGCAGAACGCTTTCCAGGTCTTCGGCGCGCAGCTCGTAGGAGTTGTATTCCGGATCCATGAAAACGTAATCGTCGCCGCTGATGTAGGACAGGTTCACTTCCTTGCGCTCAAGGATGACCGGCTCCATCTTGTCGTCGGCTTTGTAGACGGTTTCAGTCTTCGAGCCGTTCATCAGGTTCTTGAGCTTCATCTTGACGATGGCGCTGTTACGACCGGACTTGGTGAACTCGGCCTTCTGGATCAGCCATGGCTGGCCATCGATCAGGGCCACGCTGTTAGGCTTCATTTCTTGTGCGGTTTTCATACGAATATCCGGATCTGAATGGATTTACAAAATTCGAGGCCGCGTATCATAGCCAATTTCGGTAAAACAGCACCAGCGCCGCGGCAAGATCTGCACGTACCGCCTGGCGCTTCGCCCATGCCTGGGCATGCTCAGCCAGCTCATCGCTGCATTGCAGCCACGCATTCCAGCCAGCATTCAGTGGCTCGCCGGCATTCCAGGATCGCCACACGGCCTGCAGCGCCGCTGCGGCGTCGCGAGAAAGCCCCTGGCAGTAAAGCGCCATGAATGCCTCCAGCTTGTCCCAGTGGGCATTCTCTTGCTGCGGGTAGATATGCCAGACCAGCGGTCGTGCGGCCCACTGCGCACGCACGAAGGAATCTTCGCCGCGTACCAGGTTGAGGTCGCAGCAGCAGAGCAGCGCGTCGTACCCGTCCTGCTCCATGAAAGGCAGCACCTGCACGCTCAAAGCACCACGGCGCAGCGTCACACCCGCCTCGACAGGCTGCCCCAGCCAACGCTGCAGATCACCGAGAATCCGCCCCTCGGGCACCAGCAGATGGCTGGGCGAGGCATCGCTCGCCAACGCACCCAGCCAACCGGGCAGTGCGGCGTTCTCATAGGCGAACAGGGAAATCAGGCGCGCACCGGCGGCCGGGCGCACCCCCAGCGATGCGAGATAGCGCCCGCGGGCGCCAGCATCCTGCTGCAGCGCGTCACGGGCGTCGAGCAGACCGCCTTCGCGCAACAGCCCACCAGTACCTGCGGTGAAGCCGGGAAAGAAGAAGAATTTCTGCAGGCCGTTGCCCTGCAAAGAAGGCAGCCCGTGGCAGCCTTCGACCCAGTCCTCGGCGCTCAGGTATTCGAGGTTCAGCCAGAGAATGCGTGCGCGTGACGCCGCCATGGCCGCTACGTAGTCATCCGGCAGCTCGCAGGCGAAGGCTTCGATCACCACATCCGCCGGCTCGACCTGCTGCCAGGGTTGCGCCCAGCGGCGCACCTCGACGCCGCGCAGGCGCTGGCAGGCCGCCTCGCCATCGGCCTGCGGGCAGATGCGGGCAAGCGCCGCCAGGTCATCGACCCACAAGCGCACCTCGGCGCCCTGCTCGGCCACCAGTTGCCTGGCCAAGCGCCAGGTCACGCCGATATCGCCGTAGTTGTCGACGACCCGGCAGAAAATGTCCCATTTCATCGCACCACATCCCTCACTGGGCTCGGGTCATTCAGGCCTGAAGCCCACCACTGCCCCGCTGTGGGTCGCCAGCGCCGCAATCGACCGTCGGCTCGGCGACCTCGACGCCGGGCACCACGTCGGAAAGGTCCTCCATGCGCTCGTGCTCGAGAGCGCCCTGCAGCAGATCCTCGGTCACCCGCAGCTCGGCGCCGACCATCGAGGCCGGAGTCGCCGGCTCGAATGGTGCCACAGGCTGCGGCGCCGGGCGCAATTGGCGCCGCCAGACGAACAGCAGCACCAGGCTGCCATTGAGCAGACTGAAGGCCAGGAACAACCCGGCGTCACCGTCGCGCTCCATCAGTGGCGAAATCATCAGCGGGCTGATCGCCGACCCCAGCGAATTGATCAGCAGCAGGCCCTGCACCATGCGCACCAGCGCGCCGGCAGGTGCCCGGTCCGCCGCGTGGCTGACCGCTACCGGGTAAATGGCAAACACCCCGCCGCCAAGCAGAAACAACAGCACCATCAGCAACAACGGCGAAGACGGCAACGCCATGATGGCCAGGGAAATCGCCAGGCAGAAGATGCTCAGCGCGATCAGGACCACCTGGCGGTCATACTGATCCGACCAGCGCCCCACCGGGTACTGCAACAGCATGGCACCGAGAATCACGCTGGCCATCATCTGTCCGACTTCACTGACGCTCATGCCCACGCGCTGCAGATACAACGGCAGCAGCGAATACACCGCGGCGATGGCGATCCCGGAGCCAAAGCAGCCAATCACCCCGGTCGGGGTCATGCGGATCAGTTGCTGCGGCAACAGCGGCTCGACCTTCTCGACCAGGGGCGTCACCCGCGGGATGATGCCCATTGGCAGTACCGACAGCGAAGCCAGCAGGCCAGCCACCATGAAAGGCGCAGTCTCACCCCAGGCGTCGATGGCACCAAGCTGCAACTGCCCGAGCATCCCCGAGCCGTACAGCGCCATCATGTACAGCGCCAGCAGGCGGCCTCGCATCTTCTGGTCGCCAGCCAGGAGCATCCAGCTCTCCACCACCAGAAAGACGCCGAGAATGGCCCAGCCGCTGATCAGACGGAAAACGAACCACGCCCATGGATCGAAGAACAAGCCCTGCAGCAGCACGCTGACCGCCGTCAACGAGGCAAAGCTGCTATAGGCACGGATGTGCCCGATACGCAGGATCAAGCGGTCGTTGAACAGCGCGCCCAGGGTCAGGCCGATGAAATACGACGCGGACACGAAGCCGATTACCGTCGCCGACACCCCGGCCGCATCCAGGCGCAGCGTGGTCAGCGAGGAAATGAAACCGTTACCGATACTGATGATGAACAAACCGAGCAATGGCCCCAGCGCCATGCCAAGCAGTTGCGACATAAAAACCTCGAAGAACCATGACCACGATCCGCCGCACAGGCCTGCGCTGGTCGCAGGGCCTGATGGCTGACGAGTTGGAAAACCTGCAATGATCGGCGGTGAACAACGCCACCACTGCGCACACGACCGAGGCCCGCGCCAAGGCAGTCATGCCTGGTCGAGTCGGTAACGCCCGAAGAGGTGCTGCGTCGCCAAAGCCAGACGCCAGAACCCAAAAACCCCGAAAACCTGTCGGCTTTCGGGGTTTTTGGTTGTATTCGAAAGTGGCGGTGAAGAAGGGATTCGAACCCTTGATACGATTTCTCGTATACACACTTTCCAGGCGTGCTCCTTCAACCGCTCGGACACTTCACCGGATCTCGCCAGGCATTGCTGTCTGTCGAGGCGCGCTAATGTAATCGAACGATTGCGCAAAGGCAAAACTTTTTTCAGAAGATTCATGCGCTTAAGCTCAGGCTGGATTCATCCCACGGTTCTCGCAAGGCATCGCGGATAACGGTGATGTCGTTGGCGCATTATCGACACGTGCGAAGCCACGGGTTACGTCCACTGTCCCACGGTGCTCAGTACGGCCGGCCGCCTGCAGGAGAATGGCTGCGTGGTGACCTGTCGGTCACCCTTCGTGCTTTACCTCTGCGCGCACGGTGGGTAACGTCGGGCGCATGTCCAGAACAAGGAGTCGACCATGAGCGACCTGATCAGCTACCAACTCGACGACGGCGTCGCCACCCTGACCTTGAACAACGGCAAGGTGAATGCCATCTCGCCCGCCATGATCGAGGCCTTCAACGCGGCACTCGATCGTGCAACGCAGGACAAGGCCATCATCGTGCTGACCGGGCAGCCGGGCATTCTCTCCGCCGGTTACGACCTCAAGGTAATGACCTCCAGCCCCCAGAACGCCATTGACCTGGTGGCCGCCGGCTCCACCCTGGCGCGGCGCATGCTCGCCCATCCCTACCCGATCATTGCCGCATGCCCGGGCCACGCGGTGGCCAAGGGCGCATTCCTGCTGCTCTGCAGCGATTACCGCATCGGCGTCGAGGGGGCTTTCAGCATCGGTCTCAACGAAGTACAGATCGGCATGACCATGCACCACGTCGGTATCGAGCTGGCCCGTGATCGCCTGCGCAAATCGGCCTTTCATCGTTCGGTTATCAATGGCGAGATGTTCGACCCGCAAGGCGCCCTGGAGGCGGGCTTCCTCGACAAGCTGGTCGCCGTCGAGCAGTTGATGGCGACGGCGCACGCGATGGCCGCGCAGTTCAAGAAGATCAACATGAACGCGCACCGCAAGACCAAGCTCAAAGTGCGCGCGGCGCTGCTGGACACGCTCGACCGGTCCATCGAGCTGGACAAGCAGCAGGCCCTCTAACCACGCCCACTGCACCGCCAGGCCCCGGTAACCAGCGGTAATGGCCTGGCAATTGCCCAAAACCCGACCCACCCCTACACTGCGCGACCTTTTCGAGTAGGTCCGCAACCATGCTCTTCGTACTGCGCATGCTGATGATGAGCGTGCATTTCGTCATCGCAGGCATTCTGGGGTTGCTGTTGGGCCTGTGCCGCCCGTTCCATTCCGACAACAGCCGCCTGTGCGCGCGCTTCTATTCATTGCCGGCACTGCGCATGCTGCGCCTGAAGGTCGAAACCGATACCCGCAATCTCGCCGAGCACGACCGCCCCTGCGTGATCATCGCCAATCATCAGTCCAACTACGACCTGTATGTCATCGGCTGCGTGGTGCCGCGGCGCACGGTGAGCATCGGCAAGAAGAGCCTGAAATGGGTGCCCCTGTTTGGCCAGCTCTACTGGCTGGCCGGCAACGTACTGATCGATCGGGGCAATGCGCGCAAGGCCAAGCAATCGATGCTGACGACCACCCATACCCTGCAGCACGAGAACACCTCGATCTGGGTCTTTCCCGAAGGCACGCGCAATGGCGGAGGCCAGATGCTGCCGTTCAAGAAAGGCGCCTTCCAGATGGCCATCGCCGCGGGCGTGCCGATCATCCCGGTGTGCGTCAGCAGCTATGTACGCAGCCTGCGCCTCAATAGCTGGAACAGCGGCAACGTGACGATTCGCTCGTTGCCGGAGATTCCCACCGCGGGCCTGAGCATCGACGACGTGCCGCAATTGATCGAGACCTGTCGTGCACAAATGCAGGCCTGCATCGACACGATGGATGCGCAGCTGGCGCGCGCCTGACGGGCTGAGGACATCCGACGCCGGATGCGGGTAAGCTGCACGCATCATCTACGCATGAGGCAAGCCATGGGCGAAGTCGTCGCAGCAGCCGTCTACAGCAAGGGCAGCAAGGTCAGCGATATCGAGCTCGATGAAGGGCGCGACTGGGCCAGCAAGCCCGATCATTTCGTGTGGATCGGCCTGCACGATCCCGGCAGTGAGGAGCTCGGCAACTTGCAGCGGCAGTTCAACCTCCATGAACTGGCTCTGGAAGACGCCCTGCAGCGCCATACCCGCCCCAAGCTGGAGACCTTTGGAGACGCACTGTTTCTGGTGCTCTATTCACCCGTGCAGGATGGCGACGAGCTGACCTTCGTGGAAACCCAGCTTTTCGCCGGAAAGGGCTACGTGATCAGCGCCCGCTATGGCGAATCGGCGCCCTACTCCAGGGTACGCCAACGCTGCGAAGCCAGGCCCCTGCTGCTCGAGCACGGTGAAGATTTCGTACTCTATGCCCTGCTCAGCTTCATCATCGAAAACTACCGCCCGCTGATGGACATCTACTACGCCGAGCTCGAGGACCTTGAACAAGCGGTGCTGGAATGCGCCATGAGCCACGCCGAGGTGGTGCGCATCCAGCACCTGCGGCGCAACCTGCTGCGGTTGCGCCGCAACATCGGCCCGCTCGCGGAGATCTGCCAGGAGCTGCAGCGCCTGGATTTCCCCTTCATCGACAAGAACATGCGGCCGTATTTCCGCGATGTCGCGATCCACGTCAACCGCCTGCTCGAAGACCTCACCAACCTGCGGGAAATGGCCGATCACGCCATCGAGATCGGCCTGCTGCTGGAGTCATCCCGGCAAAGCGTGGTGCAGCGCAAGTTCGCCGCCTGGGCGGCGATTCTGGCCTTCCCCACCGCGGTGGCCGGTATCTACGGCATGAACTTTCACTACATGCCGGAGTTGACCTGGCAGTATGGCTATTTCGCCGTACTGGGCTTCATAGGCGCGGGGTGCGTAGGGTTGTACGCCAGCTTCCGGCATTACGGCTGGCTGTAGCCATGGGCCGGCAGGTGGATGGGGTGATCCACTCTGCTGACGTCGCTTATTGACGCATCCCACGCCCGCTGACCAGCAGGCGCACGCACACGGCATAGAGCACGGCCGTGGCAACCAGCATGAAGCCGATGGCCGTGCCGATGCGGATGTCCGATACACCGAGGATGCCGTAGCGGAAGGCGTTGACCATGTGCAACACCGGATTGGCCATCGACACCGTCTGCCAGAATGGCGGCAGCAGGCTGATCGAATAGAACACGCCGCCCAGGTAGGTCAGTGGTGTCAGCACGAAGGTCGGGATGATCGAGATATCGTCGAAATTACGCGCGAACACCGCATTGACGAAGCCGCCCAGGGAGAAGATCGTCGCCGTCAGCAGCACCACCAGCACCGTCAGCCCGAGGTGATGCACCTGCAGGTGGGTGAAGAACAGCGACAGGATGGTGACGATCACGCCAACCGCCAGGCCGCGCAGCACGCCGCCTGTCACGTAGCCGATGAGAATGGTGTGCGGCGATACCGGCGATACCATCAGCTCCTCTACCGAGCGTTGGAACTTGCTGCCGAAGAAGCTCGATACCACGTTGCCGTAGGCGTTGGTGATCACCGACATCATGATCAGCCCCGGCACGATGTATTCCATGTAGGTGAAGCCATCCATGTCACCGATCTGTCGACCGATCAGGTTGCCGAAGATCACGAAGTACAACACCATGGTGATCGCCGGCGGCAGCAGGGTCTGCGGCCAGATGCGCATGAAACGGCGTACTTCGCGATAGACGATGGTGCGCAACGCCACCAGGTTGGCGCCGAACTCGGACTGCTCGCGGCTCATATGGCCACCTTCGACAGATTCTTCTCGACCAGTGACACGAACAGCTCCTCCAGGCGGTTGCTCTTGTTACGCAGGCTCAGCACCTCGATGTTGTGCGTCGCCAATTGGCGGAACAACTCGGTCACGCCGCGGCTTTTGTCCACCTGCACCTCGAGAGTGTGGTGGTCGACCAGCCTGGCGGGATAACCCGGCAGCTCAGGCAGCGCCGAGAGGTTCTCCTTGAGATCGAGCAGAAAGGTCTCGACGTGCAGCTTGCCCAGCAGCGCTTTCATGCTGGTGTTCTCGACGATCCGCCCGTGATCGATGATGCCGATGTTGCGGCACAGCTGCTCGGCCTCTTCCAGGTAATGGGTGGTTAGGATGATGGTGATGCCCTGCGCGTTGAGGTCGGTGAGAAAGCTCCACATCGAGCGGCGCAGCTCGATATCGACACCCGCCGTGGGCTCGTCGAGGATCAGCAGCCGCGGCTGGTGCACCAGCGCGCGGGCAATCATCAGGCGGCGCTTCATGCCGCCGGACAGCTCGCGGGACGCCACATCACGCTTGTCCCACAAACCAAGCTGGTTGAGGTACTGCTCGGCACGCTCCTTGGCCAGGCGCGCCGGGATGCCGTAATAGCCGGCCTGGGTCACGACGATGTCGAAGACCTTTTCGAACTGGTTGAAATTGAACTCCTGCGGCACCACGCCAATGCAGCGCTTGAGCGCGGCAGGCTGGGCATCCAGGTCGTGGCCGAAGACGTTGACCGTGCCACCGGACTTGTTCACCAGTGTGGAGAGGATGCCAATGGTGGTGGATTTGCCAGCGCCATTGGGGCCGAGCAAGGCGAAGAAATCCCCTTCGGCGACATCGAGGTCGAGGCCATGCAGGGCTTGAAAGCCGTTACCGTAGGTTTTGGTCAGCTGTCGGATCGACAGGGCAGTACTCATAGAAATACACACGCATGAAAAAGATAATGTTTAGAGGGACGCATCGGGCAAACATTGCAACGCATTTACGCGTTCAGGTCAGCTCGGTCATCACCGCACGCTGGTAGGCAGGCCGCTCGCGCAGCCGCCCATACCAGGCCTCGAGGTTGGGCTGTGGCGCGCGTTCGATGGGCATCTCGAACCAGGCGTAGATAAAACTGCCCAGAGGAATGTCGCCCATGGCGAACGAGCCGCCGGATAGATAGGGCTGCTCGCTCAGCGCCTGTTCCGGGCGCTCCAGAAGCTCGATGCAGCGCAGCCGTGAGGCCTCGATCAACGCCGGGTCGCGTTGCTCGAACGGTGTGCGCAAAGTGCCCCAGAACAGCTCCCGGAATGCTCCGGCGAAAGTGGAAGTGGTCCAGTCCATCCACTTGTCACCCCGCGCCCGCAGCGCCGGATCGTCGGGATAGAGACGACCTGGCGCATAGGCGGCGGCCAGGTAACGCACGATGCTGTTGGATTCCCACAGCAACAGGTCGCCGTCTTCGAGAACCGGCACCAGGCCATTGGGATTGCGCGCCAAGAATTCAGCCTGGTCGACGACCCCGAAGGCGCCGCCGGCGTCGATCCGCTGGTAGCCGACCCCGGCTTCCTCGGCACACCACAGCGCCTTGCGCACGTTGCTGGAATTCTTGCGGCCCCATATTTTCAGCATCGCCAATCGTCCTTATCAGATCCCGCCAGCCGAGACGGTGGACAACCCTACCACTCTGGCCAGAAGAAGAAAGCCGGCCTGATTGATGTTGGCTATCGATCCGGTTCATGGCGACCACCATGCCGCTGATTCATGGACTGACCTACGGGTCATCCGCGGATGCAATTTGTTGGCCGAACTCCCCGGTCCGGCCATGTGTCACTATCGTGAACGCGACAGGCCGTGAACTCGCGGAATTGACCTGTTACGCACCTGTCGGCAGTACCCGCTGCTACCGGCTACGATTACGGCGGCGGCAGCTGTTCTGCGGTCGCCACCATGGAGGATTCTGCATGCTCGCTGTCTGGTTGCTCGTTCTGGTCATCGGTACGGCCTACCTGGCCCACCGCCGCACGGCCCCCCTGCCCGCCCTGGCAATCGTCGCTGCCTACCTGCTCGCCATGGGCGCCTTCAGCCACGCCCCCGGCTGGTTGTTGCTAGTCCTCTGGTTGCCTTGGCTGGCGGTGGCCATACCCCTGGCATTGCCGGAACTGCGCCGCAAGCACTTCACGGCTCCGCTGTTCGCCTGGTTCCAGAAAGTGCTGCCGCCCATGTCGGCCACCGAGAAAGACGCCATCGAGGCCGGCACCGTATGGTGGGACGGCGAACTGTTCAGCGGCCGCCCCGATTGGGACAAGCTGCTGGCCTACCCCAAGGCCCGGCTGACGGCTGAAGAACAGGCGTTCATCGACGGCCCGACCGAAGAGCTGTGCGCCATGGTCAGTGAATGGGAAATCGGCCAGCGCATGGACCTGCCGCCCGAAGCCTGGGCGCATATCAAGCAGCATGGTTTCTTCGCCCTGATCATTCCCAAGGAATACGGCGGCAAGGGATTTTCCGCCTATGCGCACTCCCAGGTGGCGATGAAACTGGCCACCCGCAGCGGTGACCTCGCCTCCACCGTGATGGTGCCCAACTCGCTGGGCCCGGCAGAACTGCTGCTGCATTACGGCACCGAAGAACAGCGTAACCATTACCTGCCTCGCCTGGCACGCGGCGACGACATCCCGTGTTTCGCCCTGACCGGTCCCCTGGCGGGTTCCGACGCTGGTGCGATGCCTGACAGCGGCGTGATCTGCAAAGGCCAGTGGAACGGTGAAGAAGTCATCGGCCTGCGTCTGAACTGGGAAAAACGCTACATCACGCTTGGCCCGGTAGCCACCCTGCTGGGGGTGGCCTTCAAGGCCTACGACCCGGATCACCTGCTTGGCGAGAAGGAAGAACTGGGCATCAGCCTGGCGCTGATCCCGACCGAGACACCCGGCGTGGAAATCGGCCGCCGCCACCTGCCATTGGGCGCCGCATTCATGAACGGCCCAAATTCCGGCAAGGACGTATTCGTACCGCTTGAGTACCTCATCGGTGGGCCGGACTACCTGGGCAAAGGCTGGATGATGCTGATGAACTGCCTGTCGGTGGGCCGTTCCATCTCCCTGCCCGCCGTCGGCACCGGCGCGGCCAAGTACACCAGCCTGGTCACCGGCCAGTACAGCCAGGTGCGCGAGCAGTTCAACGTGCCGCTGTCCGCCTTCGAGGGGATTCAGGAGGCACTCGCGCGCATTGGCGGCAACGCCTGGCTGATGGACAGCGCGCGGATCCTCACTGCCAATGCAGTGGACCTGGGCGAGAAACCATCGGTGCTCTCGGCGATTCTCAAGTATCACCTCACCGAGCGTGGCCGCGAGTGCATCACCCACGCCATGGACGTGCACGGCGGCAAGGGCATCATCATGGGCCCGAGCAACTACCTGGGCCGCTCGTGGCAGGGTGCACCGATCTTCATCACGGTCGAGGGCGCCAATATCCTCTCGCGCAACCTGATGATCTTCGGCCAGGGCGCGATTCGCTGCCATCCCTACGTACTGAAGGAAATGGCCCTGGCGCACCGCGAGGATCGCGATCAGGCATTGCTGGAGTTCGACGACCTGCTCATGCAGCACATCGGCTTCGCCGTCAGCAACGCCGCCAGCACGCTGATTCTCAGCCTGAGCATGGGCCTGCTCGGCAAGGTACCGGGCGACCGTATCAGCCGTCCCTACTTCCGCGCCCTGAACCGCCTGAGCGCTGCGTTCGCCATGCTCGCCGACCTCAGCATGATGCTGCTGGGCGGCGAGCTGAAGCGTCGCGAGCGCCTTTCTGCGCGCCTGGGTGACGTGCTCAGCCACCTGTACCTGGCCTCGGCGGCGCTCAAGCGCTACCACGACCAGGACTATCCCGAGCATGTGCGCCCATTGCTGCACTGGGCACTGGAAGAGAGCCTGGGCAAAGCGGAAACGGCCATCGACGCGCTGCTCAGCAACTTCCCCAACCGCCTGCTGGGCAGTGCGTTGCGCGTGCTGGTGTTCCCCTTCGGCCGCCGTCACCAGGGCCCGGACGACCACCTCGATGCGCAGGTGGCTGCAATCATCGGCCGCAATGCTGGCGATCCGGCGCTCGAAGCGGTGCTCGAAGGCTGCTTCCGCCCCACCTCCACCGAGGACCCGGTCGGCGCCCTGCAACATGCCCTCAACCTGCTGCAGGCGGCTCAGCCGGTGCAGAAGAAACTGCAAAAAGCTGTCAGGGCTGGCCAGGTCCGTGAAACACCCGGGCAAAACGAGATCGCCACGGCGGTCGCTGCCGGCATCCTCACTGCCGAGGAAGGTCAGCAGTTGCAGGAGGCCGAGATCGCCCGGCGCGTGGTGATCGACGTCGATGACTTCAGCAAGGAAGAGCTGCTGCCCACAGCAGACAAGGTCAGGTAGTCGCTGCACAGGCAGGACAGCGGGCGCCGCGGACTTTATACTCCGGCGCCCGTTTTACTTTCAGGATCACCGCCATGGCCAACACCCATCTCGATCACCACATCGCGCTGCTCAATCACCTGCGCACCATTCTGGTCGCGCTGGGCGAAGCCGAGCAGATTCTCGATGACAGCCATGCCAACTTCCTCGAGCGCTACGACGAAGTGCTGAGCGAACTGCCAGTCGACCTGGAACGCAGCCAGTACCTGGGCCAGGAACTGATCAGTCAGATTTTCCAGCGCTACCCGCAGATCGCCCACCTGGTGCCCCGCGACCTGCTGTGGTTCTTCGGTGGCGACTGCCTGCACTTCATGCCGGACGAAGAGATCGAGCTGTATCAGCAACTCGACGAGCGTCGCTTTTACGCCGAGGAGAACGACGAGCCGTTCGACTGGAACCAGGAAAAGCAGCTCTTGGCCATGCCGGCCCCCGGCAGCCGCCACTAAGGTCTGTACGAAAAGTCTCCGAGCGAAGGTCAGGCGAGGCGAAAATCGGTGAGGAACGGACTGGGCTCGCATTCGAGTTTACGAGCTGTAAATGAGCAGTACTCGCTTCGCTCGCCCTACGGGCCGCGCTAAAGCGCGTTAGCCGCAAGCGGCTTCCGACTGGGCTGGCAATCCGGCCGATTCTTAACGAAGCATCACCGAGCGCAGGCACTTTTCGCGCAGAGCCTAAGCGCGACCAGCCCGCGGCGCAGCTGGCTACCGATTCACAGCCGCCCAGCCTGCCATACCGGTGCGCCCATTACCCGGCCAGGAACCTGCGGCATACCCGCTTCAGCTCGCGACGGCTATGCGCTCCACGCTCTGCGCCGCCTGGTAGAGAATCTGCCCGACCAGATCGACCTCCGCTTCGCTGATGATCAGCGGCGGCAGGAAGCGAACGGTCGCGCCGTGCCGGCCGCCCAGTTCGACGATCAGGCCACGCTCGAGGCAGGCGCGCTGTAGCTTGCGCGCCTTCTCGCCATCGGCAGCAGGCTGGCCGAGGGCATCCAGGCTGGCGGGGTCGATGATCTCCATGCCCAGCATAAGGCCGCGGCCGCGCACGTCGCCGATCCAGTCGAACTCGGTTTGCAGGCCTTGCAGCAGCATTTCCAGGCGCGCACCGACATGATGAACATGGCTGCAGACACCCTCACGCTGGATGAAGCGCAAGGTGGCATCACCAGCGGCCATGGCGAGTTGATTGCCGCGGAAGGTCCCGGCATGGGCACCCGGCTGCCATTGATCCAGCTCGCCTCGGTAGACCACCACCGAGAGCGGCAGGCCACCGCCTATGGCCTTCGACAGCGTCACCACATCGGGCGTGATGGCGCTGCGCTCGAAGGCGAAAAGATCGCCCGTGCGCCCGATACCGCACTGAATCTCGTCGAGGATCAGGGGAACGCCGTGCTCGCGAGTGATCGCCCGCAGCCCCTGCAGCCAGCGGTCGGGCGCGGGAATCACACCACCCTCGCCCTGCACCGTCTCCAGGATCATGGCCGCAGCCTGGGTCACGCCGCTTTCCGGGTCGCTCAGCACATGGCGGATGTAATGCAGATTGGCATCTATCGCCTGATTGCCAGTCAGCCCGAACGGGCAGCGGTAGTCATGGGGATAGGGCAGGAACTGCACCCCGGCCATAAGCCCGCCAAGGGCGTTCTTCGGTCCCAGATTGCCACTCACCGACAACGTACCGAGGGTCATGCCGTGGTAGGCGCCATGAAATGCCAGGATGCTCTGCCGACCCGTTGCGGTGCGTGACAGCTTGAGCGCCGCCTCCACCGCGTCCGCGCCGGTCGGGCCACAGAACTGGATGCGCGCATCCTTGGCAAGCTCTGCCGGAAGCAGGTCGAACAACGTTTCCACGAAGGCGTCCTTGATCGCCGTGCTCAAGTCGAGGGTGTGCAACGGAATGCCCGATGCCAGCGTGCCATGGATCGCTTCGACCACTACCGGGTGGTTGTGTCCCAATGCCAGAGTACCGGCACCAGCCAGGCAGTCGATGTAAACCTGCCCGCGCGAATTCTCGACGTACACGCCCTGCGCCCGTTTCAACTCCAGCGGTATGCGCCGTGGATAGCTGCGCGCATTCGACTCGCGCTGCATTTGCCGTTGCAGCACCGGCGTGCTGTCCAGGCAATAGTGCTGGCTAAGCCCGCTGTGCCGGCGCTGCAGTTCCAGCGCGGTGCCTGTTGTCGGGGTGATTGCATTCATGAGTGCATCCTCGTATCACGCGGATAGCGCGTCATCCATTACCTGCCGAGCCGGCCCGGGCAGAACCAGACAACGAGCCTTGAATGAGCTGCAGGCGGTGGCAGATTTGCCACCGCCTGCCTTCCCAGGCTCCAATCTTCCTCAGAAGTCGTAACGAGCCGCTACGCCGAGCGTCATCGGCGCACCTACGTCGAGCAGGGTGTCACTCTGATTATTGGTGGTGTATTGCTCGTCGAACAGATTGCGCACATAGCCGCTGAGCGTCAGATCGCCGATAGGGTATTCGGCGTTCAAGTTCACCAGCGTGACGCTGTCGTTGCGACGAACCCTGGTGATTTCGCGCGCGGTGTTGGTATCGAAGTTGGAGATACTCTGCCCCTGATAAATGACGTCACCGCCGATCATCAGGCCATTGCCGAAGGTGTAGTTGGCCCCCACGTTGGCCATCTTCTTCGGTGCATAGACGAACTCGTAGCCACTCAGATCCACACCGTCACGCACGAAGGACTTGTAGGTAGTGTCGTTGTAGGCGAAGCCTGCGTTGACCAGCAGTTGCGAAGTCACCAGGTATTCGGCCGAGAACTCCAGACCGATCATGCGGCTATCGGCGGCGTTGGAGACCTGGGTCGTGTTATCGGCAATATTGCGGAACGACACCTGCTGGTCTTTCCATGAGGTGCGATAGAGGTTGGCGGTGGTGCGCAGACGGCGATCCAGCCAGTTACCCCGCCAGGCCAGCTCGTAGGTGCTGGTGAACTCGGGGTCGTAGGTATCGTGACGTGAGCGGCTACGAATATTGACACCCCCACTGCGATAGCCGCGCTGCCAGGTCAGCCCGAGCACCTGATTCTCGGTGAGATCATGACTGATGCCGATTTTCGGCAGCAGTACGCTGGAACTGAGGTCCCTGTCGACAACAGGATCGGGAACGCTGATCAGGCGAACCGGGTAGTCGATCTTGGTGTTGTTCTTTTCGTGATCCCAACGCAGTCCGGTGATCAACTGCCAGTCATCCACGAACTCCCAATTGAGCTCACCGAAAACGGCATGACTGTCGATTTTGGTTTCGCCCTTCTGGTTCAGCGCGACCGTATTCCCATTGACCAACTGGTCATCGATCTCACCTTTGGAGCGCCCCAGATACATACCCATGACGCCACTGACCCGGTCCGACGCATAACCCAGGCGCAACTCCTGGCTACCCAGGGTCTGTTCGTTATGACGAGGGGCGGTCTGCGTGACGGTGGTGGTTCGGTCGAAGTCGAGAATGGAATCGTACTTTGACCAGGTGCCGGAGGTGACGCTGGTCAGGGTCCAGAAGTCGTCCAGGCGATAATCAATCTTGGCCGTGGCGGTGTTCTGAGCGAGCGTATGCAAAGTCTCAGTGTTTTCGGAGATTTTGTAGTAATCGGGCCTGGCATCGCTTCCGGCAACCGCATTGATACCACTGCGCTGTTTGGTGCGGCTGAAGGTCAGCAACACGTCCATGTCATCGGACGGCAGAATGAGGAATTTGCCACGAATATTCGACGAACGAAGCTGGTTGGCATCCATATCCAGAAAATCGTTCTCGATATAGCCATCGGCGGTCTGGTAGTCGACGGCCAGACGGCCCGCCATAACACCGTCGATCAAGGAGCCATTGGCCATGGCCGAAGCCCCGCGCTCACCATATTTTCCGACATTGCTTCTCACCGAAAACTGCGGATCGAAGGTTGGATCCTTGCTTCTCATGATGATCGCGCCGGCCAGGGAGTTGCGCCCCTGCGTGGTCGACTGGGCACCTCGATAGATCTCCACCTGCTCCATGTCCCAGAGCGCCATGGGGTTGAGGGTCATGAGCCTGTTGACCTGCAGCGCATCGTCGACGTAGACGGAAACTGCACCGTTCATTGCGGCCGGCCCCTGATCATCAAAACCGCTCACCGGAATGCCGCGGATACCCCAGTTCTCATTGCCAGACTGGGCATAGACGCCCGGTGTGCGATCCATCACTGACTGCAGATCCTGGTCACCGTGGCTGCGCAGATCCTCGGCAGTCGCTACCGCCACACTGGAGAGAGTCTTCTCTTCGCTGCGCTGGATCTTCTCGCCCGTGATCATCACTTCCTCGAGCTGAAGCGCTTGATCTCCCCTGGTTCCCTCAGCAGCCAGCACTGAGGTCGCGGCTATCAGGCCGGACGCGACAGCAATTGCCAGCGTGCTTTTCTTGAAATTACTCATCTGCCCTTCGGCTCCTTCGCCTTTGCTTATTTTTGAAGCGAACGATGCTCGCTCCGTAGTCCCCCCAAAGCTTCGGCAGCAGAAGCCGGAAGCTCACAAGTGCGAAATATTATTGATTGCAAGATAATTTGCAATCTTTATGATAGTGATTATCATTAATCATCACTTACAGATTGTTTACACGTAGTCTCAGCCACGCAAGAAGCGATGCCCGCTGCATCGACCTTTGGCATAAACCTCTTGATTGGAGGGATGGGTCATGGCCCCTCGTCTACATGGAAGCGCAACGCACACCGCTCTTCACAGTGGCTGCCCTGCGCAACGCATCACGTCATCCCTTCGCTGCCGCTTCCACTCTCAACCCTCAGAGCCGCTGCCACCTGCCGTAAGGACCCTACGCTCATGAACCAGGTCGCCAACCTGCGCTCAGCCGATGCGCCCACCACGCCTCATGAACGGGATGATTGCATCGTAGCCCCCTTGATTGACGCTAACCCGCTTCCCCTCCTGATCGCCAGCCAACAAGGCCAGTCGATCCATACCCTGAGCGACGCATTGCGCACCCTGGCCCGGCAGACGCTGAGCACAACCGGCGGCGTCCTGTTTCGCAATTTCAAGGTACCGACGCCGCTGGACTTCAAGCGTTTCGCAGCCAGTTTCGGCATGCCGCTGGGCACCTACGATTGAGTCAAAGCGGGCTGCCAATTGCATGGCTTCGAAGGCGGGCATTTCTTCGCCTTCGAGCAGCCGGAAAAGGTGTGCGAACTGGTGAAGCGAAAACTGGCCGAGGCGCTGTAGCGAAATCGGCGAATCACACAGCTCCCACGGCGCCTTGGCCGGGATGAAATTCGAGCCACGTACCTGGAAGGCACGGCCGAACTAGCCCTCGGCGCCGTAGATGCAACGCAGATAACTCGCCTGCTCCGCCTGTGGCAGACGATGCAGTTTCGGGCAGGACTCGCACAGTACCTGCGGCTTGCCAGTCACCGGTGCATGCAACTGGTAGTGCAGGCAGCAATGGCGGCGCAAGGGGATACATGCACAGACATCGGGCGCCGGCGAATCGACCATCCATTGCAGGCTTCTGGGCTTCAGACGTCCATCAGCGACCACGGCACGCTCCAGCCAACGGTGGGCCTCGGCGAAGCCTTCGCGCTCAAGGTTGGCGTCCATGCGGGCAAAGGCCCCGTCCCAGATAGCGGCAAAGTTGCCCCATAGCACCTTCGGTGCCAGCCCCCCCAGGCTGCAATGCTGGCGAACAGCGGCTCAAGGTGCTCATGCAGCAGGCGCGCCCAGTAGTCGTCGCGCTGCCGGGCGGCAAGTGAAGCCTGCGGCGTCGGCAGAAACAGCGCACGAGGCTGCCCAGCCTCGTGCAACAAAGCGACCTCTTGTTCCCAGAAGGCAATGGCCAGGTCACGCGTCAACACGACTGCCAGCAAGGCCGGCAGCATGACGCTGAGATAATTCATCGACCACTGCGAGGCGACTGGCGGGCGCTTGATCCCGGGATAGAGTTCGGCGAAACGCTCGAGCATGGGATACAACACACTCGCGTCAGCCAGGTCGGGCAGCGGCACCGACGTGCGCCCGTGGGTCTCGACCTGGATCATGCGCTGGATGGGTGGCCATGCTTGGCAAAGCCAGTCCGGGAGTTCGATGGCCTGCCTCCGCCGCGCCGGGTCAAGATGATGAGAACTATTAGCATTGATGGTATAGCCGGCCCTCTATAAACTCAACGCGTTTCACGCCGGGCAACTCGAGGCCACATGCAGACATTACGTGATTTCTGGTTGCTCGCCCGACCGTTCTGGTCGTCTGCCGAAAAACGCCCCGCTTTCCTGCTGCTGTTCGGCACGGTCGCGATGAACCTGTGCCTGGTCGGGGTCAATCTGCTCTACAACTTCTGGAACCTGCACTTCTACAATGCCCTGCAGGCGCTCGATTACGATGCCTTCGTGATCGGTGGCATACAGTTTCTCTTCCTGCAAATGGGCCTGGCCATCTTCACCGTGGCCGCCTTCCATTTCCAGCAGAAACTCACCCTGCGCTGGCGCCGCTGGGCCACCGAGAACACTCTGCAACTCTGGCTGCAACGCCAGCGCTATCTCAAACTGCAACTGACGGCACCGGAAACCGACAACCCCGACCAGCGCATCGCCGACGACATCAACCTGTTCATCACCCTGTCGTTGAAACTCAGCCTGGGCCTGATGACCGCCCTGTTGTCGCTGTTTTCCTTCCTGCACATTCTCTGGCAGGCGTCGAGCTTGGTGCGCATTCCCTTCGCGGGCGAAGAACTGGTGATCCCAGGCCTGCTGGTATGGGCAGCGTTGCTCTACTCCATCCTAGGTACTGGCGGCGCCTTCTGGCTGGGGCGTGCACTACCACGCCTGAATTTCGTCCAGCAGCGTCGTGAAGCGGACTTTCGCTTCGCCATGATGCGCCTGCGCGAAAACGCCGAAGCCGTGGCCCAGTACCGGGGCGAGAGCGAAGAGCACGCTCGCTTCAGCCAGCGCCTGGGGGCGGCACTGGACAATTTCTGGTCCCTGGTGAAACAGCAGAAGATCGTGCTCGGCTACTCCACCTTCTACATGCGCAGCGCCATGATCATTCCCATGTTCATCATGGCACCACAGTTCTTCGCCGGCGCTTTCCCACTGGGCCGCCTGACTCAGCTCAGCGCCGCATTTGGCGAGGTTCACGAAGCCATGGCCTACCTGGTGAGAGTGTTCCCCGAGATCGCCGAGTGGAAAGCGGTCGTCGACCGTCTGGTCGGCTTTCAGCGGCGCCTCGCAAGCGTTGGTGAAGAGAACGGGGTACGCCTCGAGCACAGAACCGAGGGTTTTGAAGTCACCAACCTGTCGCTATGGCTCCCGGAAGGCAGAACGCTGCTCGATGGCTTCGACCTGCGTCTGCAGCCGGGAGAAAGTCTATTGATCCGCGCGCCATCGGGTTTCGGCAAATCCACCATGATCCGTGCACTCACCGGTATCTGGAGCCATGCATCCGGAGTGGCACGCTACAACCTAGGCAGCACGCTCACGCTCGCCCAAAAGCCCTACCTTCCCCTCGGTACATTGCGCGACCTGCTCTGGTACCCGTGCGCACCGCACCCGGAAGAAAATCCGCGGCTACTCGAAGCGATGCATCAGTGCGGCCTCGGTCACCTGAGCGGACGACTCGACAGCGAAATCGACTGGGCGCAGACTCTCAGCGTTGGCGAACAGCAGCGTTGTGCCTTCGTACGCGCCCTGTTGTTGCAACCAAACGTACTGTTTTTGGATGAAAGCAGCTCCGCATTGGATGAGGCGAGCGAAAGAACCTGTTATCAGCAATTGCGCCATGCCTTGCCGGACGCCATCTTGATCAGTGTCGGACATCGAGCCTCGCTGGAGGTCCTGCACAGCAAGACCCTGGATTTATACCGCCCCGCGACCACCGATAACGAGCCTCACCAGCAAGCAATCGGGTGTGAGCCCAGTAACCCATCGCCCAGCCCACAGACCCGCAGTCACGTCTCGTGACCGCGACGGGTAGTTAACCGTTGTACAGAGAGATCGGCAGTTGCCGAGGCGGCGGGCAAGAAAATGCATCGCACAGGCGCAGCGGTGCTAGATTCTCAATCGTGGAAAAGTGCGATGCCCGGCGCCTGAAAGCCATGAAAACGCAAAACCGCCAGTCAATCCTGGCCGAGTCATGACTGGATTGATTGGCGGCTGGCAGTTTTTCAGCGCCGAAACGCAGAGACGAAAACGCCGCTCGATTGAGCGGCGTTTTCGTTTATTTGGAGCGGGAAACGAGACTCGAACTCGCGACCCCGACCTTGGCAAGGTCGTGCTCTACCAACTGAGCTATTCCCGCATTTACAACGAATTGGCGTCCCCTAGGGGACTCGAACCCCTGTTACCGCCGTGAAAGGGCGGTGTCCTAGGCCACTAGACGAAGGGGACCTGGAACTTCTTACCGCGATTCAGCTGCCAGGCTGAATCCAGAATCTGGAGCGGGAAACGAGACTCGAACTCGCGACCCCGACCTTGGCAAGGTCGTGCTCTACCAACTGAGCTATTCCCGCAATCTTTACTGCCCCACTTCTTTCCGAAGTGGCGTCCCCTAGGGGACTCGAACCCCTGTTACCGCCGTGAAAGGGCGGTGTCCTAGGCCACTAGACGAAGGGGACGTTGCCCGGAATTTCCGGCTTCCCCGCTGTGCTTTTCAGCATTACCGTGGAAGTGGCGCGCATTCTATGGAGCCTTTCAACACTCGTCAACCTCTCATATAAAATTTTTTAAAATCAACGACTTCACCCCCGATTACTGAAGCTGCAACGACTATGACCCAACCCATCGCACCTGGCCCGCCGGGGGCATTTAACCGACGCCGCACTGCCGCGATGCGTGAGAGCCACGACTCACCCTGACAATGAGTGCAGATGCGCCACGATATGCGCCTGATCAAATGCATTCGCCGCTAGGAGGCAACTCAACTAAGCACTACACTTGTGGGAAACAGCGTTCGAGAGGTTAAAAGCGATGTCCTCGCTCGTGATCACCATGGCGATAATCGGCGGCATCATCCTGCTGGTGCTCATCGCCTACCTGAACCAGCTTGCGGAAAACAACAAGCGCAAGAAGGCCCGCCTCAAGGCGGACCTGGCCGAGCGTTATCGCCGCATCGCCGACCTCAACGAACAGCTCGCCGGCCAAGTGATGACGCCCGAGCTCAAGCTGCTGCTCAGCCGCCTGCAGCTGCATTTCGCCGAACGTGTGCTGGAAGTCGATAAACAGGAAGCCTCCTACGCGGCCGTGGCCCAGGAGCTGCGCAAGTTCATCGGCCTTGGCGAAGCCATTCCGGTGCGCAATGCGCCCTTCCCGGTAACCGATGACGAACGCGCCAAGCTCGTACGCGCCCAGTTGGAGAGCCTGCATGGGCAGATCACCAAGGCCGCGCAGACCGGCCTGTTACCTGTCGACGAAGCCAAGCACTGGGTACAGCAAACCCGCCACATGCTTGCCCAGCTTTATATAGAGCTGTACGGCAATCAGGCCACCCAGGCCCTGCAGCAGCAACAGACCGGCCATGCGCGATTGGCTCTGGAGCGTGGCGTGCAGTTCCTGCAGAAACAGAGCGATGCGCCTCGCTACGAGGCAACCCTGGCGCACTTCCAGAAGCAGCTCGCCCGGGTCAACGCCATGCTCGCCGCGCCCGTGCAACAGGCGGGCGACGAGTCCAGCGAACTGACCGAAGGCCTGAAATCGATGGCCGACGATGGTGACTGGAAGAAGAAGGCACTGTACGACTAGGCTGCTGGCAAACGGCTCACGCCACCCGCACTGTTGCCTCTGGCACCAGGCCTGCGGCACGGACGCAGCCGGGTTCAGCAATCGCTCGCGCGCAGCAGCACCGCGGCCAGCTCTTCGATTGCACGCTGGTCAGCTTCGGTGAAGCGGCCGAGCAACGGGCTGTCCAGATCCAGCACCCCGATCAGACGATCATCCTTGATCAGCGGCACGACCAGCTCGCTGTTGGAGGCGCTGTCGCAGGCGATATGCCCGGCAAAGGCATGCACGTCCTCGACCCGCTGGGTCTGTCGTGACGCGGCTGCCGCGCCACACACGCCGCGACCGAACGGAACGCGTACGCAGGCCACCTTGCCCTGGAACGGCCCGAGCACCAGTTGCTCATCCTTGACCAGGTAGAAGCCGGCCCAATTGAGCCCTTCCAGTTCGTGAAAAATGAACGCACTGAACTGCGCCGCGTTGGCGATGAAATCCCGCTCGCCTGCCAATAGCGCCTCCAGCTGGGCGGTCAACAACGGGTAGCCGGCGAGCCCGGCGCCGCTTTCACTCAGGTCGATCATTGCGAAGTCTCCAGTAACTGCAAGCCCACCCACTGGCGGGCGAACTGATAAGCGCAGCGACCGTTGCGGTTACCCCGCCCGGTAGCCCAGCGAACCGCACGCTTTTCCAGCTCCTCGTTCCACTGCCACTGCAGGCCAGTTGCTGCCGCCTGCACCTCGATCCAGTGACGCACCACGTCCAGATAATGTTGCTGGGTGAACGGATAGAAGGACAGCCACAGACCAAAGCGGTCCGACAGCGCGATCTTGTCCTCCACAGCCTCGTTGGGGTGCAGTTCGCCGTCGACCACCCGGGTGTTGGCGTTGTCGCTCTCGCGCTCCGGTACCAGGTGTCGACGGTTGGAGGTGGCGTACAGCAGCACGTTTTCCGGCGAGCGCTCCAGGGAGCCGTCGAGCACGCTCTTGAGAATCCGGTAATCACCCTCGCCGGCCTCGAAGGACAGGTCGTCGCAGAACAGAATGAAGCGTTGCGGCAGCGCCAGCAGTTGTTCGACCACCCGCGGCAGGTCGGCCAGGTGATCACGCTCGATTTCGATCAGCCGCAACCCGGCGCCTGCATGCTCGGCCAGCAGCGCGCGGACCAGCGACGACTTGCCGGTGCCGCGCGCGCCCCACAGCAGCGCATGGTTGGCCGGCATGCCCTGCACGAACTGGCGGGTATTGCGCGCCAGTTGCTCGCGCTGGGTATCGACGCCGATCAGGTCGCTCAGGCTCATGTCCAGGCTCACCTTCAGCGGCTGCAGGTAGCCGCCACGGCCTTCGCGCTGCCAGCGCGCTGCCAGACTGTGCGTCCAGTCGAGCGGCTCGCGCGTGGCAGGCAGCAGCGGCTCCAGGCGCGTCAGCACGCTGTCGGCGCGCTGCAAGAAATCAAGCAAACGGGAATCCACGGTCAGTTCCTCGAATCAATCAGGTATGTGCGGCAGGTGTGCCGAAAAACAGGTGACATCGACTATGCTTGGGCAGCGAATGGAACGAGACAGCGCCCTTTATGGAAATACCACTGACACAGCGGCTGTCATTCAAACAGGCAGGCCTCACCGTTCTGGTGGCGTTCATCATCGGCGTATTGCTCAGCCTGGTGCAGATAGGCGTCGATTATGCCAGCGAAGACGCGGCCATCAACCGCGAGATTCGCGCGCTGATGGATATCAGCCACAACCCTGCCGCCCGCATCGCCTACAACATCGACGCCGAACTGGCGCAGGAACTGGTCGCCGGCCTGCAGCGCTCACCCGCGGTGATCGCCGCGCGCATCGTCGACAACAACGGCGAAACCCTGGCCAGTTCCTCACAGCCGGCTGCCGAGAGCCGCTACCGGTTGCTCAGCGATTTTCTGTTCGGCAGCAGCCGTCATTTCGAAACCCGCCTGTCGGTCGATCACGCCCCTGATGAACAGTTGGGTTCGCTGCAGCTCGACATCGACACCTACGCCTTCGGCAGTAACTTCCTCAAACGCTCGATGCTGACCCTGATCAACGGCTTCGCGCGCAGCCTGCTGTTGTCGGTGGTGCTGCTCGTGCTGTTCTATTTCATGCTGACCAAACCCCTGAGCCAGGTGATCCAGGCACTGGCCGGCCGGGACCTGCGCACCCCCGACCGCACGCGCCTGCCCTGCCCGCCCGGCCACGAGCGCGATGAGATCGGCGTCCTGGTGGAGGTTGCCAACCGCCAGTTCGCCAGCATCTCCACCGAAATCGAACAACGACGCAGCGCCGAGGACCGGCTCACCGATTACCTCGGCGAACTGGAAGCCATCGTTTCCGCCCGCACGGTGGAACTCAAGGCCGCCAACAGCCGCCTCAGTCGCTCCAATGACGAACTCGAACAGGCGCGCCGCGATGCGCTGGCCATGGCCCAGGCGCGTTCGATCTTTCTGGCCAACATGAGCCATGAAATCCGCACGCCGCTCAATGGTCTGCTGGGCATGGTGGCGCTGTCGCTCGAAGGCCCGCTGAACAGCGAACAGCGCCAGCAGCTGTCGATCGCCCATGACTCGGGCAAGGTGCTGGTCGATCTGCTCAACGACATTCTCGACCTGTCGAAGTTCGAAGCCGGGCAGCTGGAGCTGGAAAACATCGCCTTCGACCTCGGCACCCTGGTCGAGGGAACGGCCAGCCTGCTGTCACAGAACGCCCTGCCCGGCGTGGAGCTGACCTGCCTGATCGACCCACAGCTGCCGGTACAGGTGCTTGGCGACCCTACCCGCGTGCGGCAGATCGTCAGCAACCTGCTCTCCAACGCCCTCAAGTTCACCCGCGAGGGACGGGTCGATATCCGCGTCAGCTCGACCGCGGATCAGGTGCGCATCGAAGTTTGCGATACCGGCATCGGCATTGCCGAAGACGCCCAGGCGCGCATCTTCCAGCCATTCACCCAGGCAGGCGCGGACATTGCCCGCCAGTTCGGCGGCACGGGCCTCGGGCTGGCGCTGACACGCCGCCTGTGCGAGGCCATGCAGGGTCGACTGGAGCTGGCTTCATCCCCGGACAGCGGCAGCCGCTTCACTGCAACCCTGCCACTGCCGGGCCTGCAGGCTGCACCGACGCCTGCGCAGCTGACGGGGCGCGTTCTGGCCATCTGTGGCGCCGACAGCGGCCTGGCCGAACTGCTGCCGCTGCTGGTCGGCCATTGGGGCCTGGCCTATCAGCGCCTGGATAGCGCCCAGCAGGCCGGCGATGCCGCTGCCGATGTGCTGATCAGCGATTGCCCGAGCTGCATGGAACGCCTGCGCCAGCACACCGCCGTGCCGATCATCCTGGTCACTGCTTACGGCAGCTTTCTCGACCCCGACCATGCCAGCCAGCTGGCACCGCTGGAACAGGTGGCCCGGCCGCTCACCCGCCAGCACCTGCTGCAGGCGCTGAATCATGCCCTGCAGCAGCCAGCCGAGCATGTCACCAGCACGCAGGCACCGTCAGCGTCGCTGCGCCAGCGGGCGCACCATGTGCTGCTGGTCGAGGACAACCCGGTCAATCAGCTGGTTGCCAAGGGCATGCTCAGTAAACAGGGCCTGCAGGTGACCCTGGCCAACAATGGCGAACAGGCGCTTGCGCGGCTGCACGAGGAAACCTTCGACCTGGTGCTCATGGACTGCAACATGCCGATCATGGACGGCTACGAGGCCAGCCGCCAGATCCGCGAAAACCCGGCGTGGCAGCACTTGCCGATCATCGCCCTGACGGCCAATGCCCTGTTCGAGGAGCGTGAGCGGTGCCTCGCGGCAGGCATGAGCGACTACCTGGCAAAACCCTTCCGCCGTGAAGAGCTGCTGGGCCTGCTCGACCAGTGGCTACCGGCCTGAGGAAATCGCCGAGTGCTGCCCCGACAGGCCGCGCATACGCCGCAGCAACTGGTCGAGCTGCACACGCAGGGGCTCGAGCTCGCGTGTATCGACGCCGTGCTCGCAAAGCAGCTCGCGTTTGAGCACAGGCACCCGGTCGCGCAACTGACGGCCAGCGTCGGTAAGCAGCAAATGCACCTCGCGCTCGTCCTGCGCACTGCGCTGGCGCTGCACCAGGCCGGCCTGCTGCAAGCGCTTGAGCAATGGCGTCAGCGTGCCGGAGTCGAGCAACAGGCGCTCACCGAGCGCCTTCACCGTTGGCTGCTCGGGCCCTGCTCCGTCCCATTCCCAGAGCACCAGCATGGCCAGGTACTGCGGATAGGTCAGTTCGAGTCGCTCAAGCATCGGTTTGTAGCCGCGCACCACCAGGCGGGACGCGGCATACAGCTGAAAGCACAACTGCCGGTCGAGGTTCAGCTCATCCATCGAGCATTGCTTCAATGGCAGTGCGCAGCGCCTGCGGCTTGGTGGTGGGCGCATACCGGCTAACCTGGCGACCATCGCCGCTGATCAGGAACTTGGTGAAGTTCCACTTAATGCGCTGGGTTCCCAGCAGGCCCGGCGCCTCACGCTTGAGCTGCACGAAAAGAGGATGGGCGGCATCGCCATTGACCTCGACCTTGCGAAACAGCGGAAAGCTCACGCCAAAGTTGAGCTCGCAGAAACTGGAGATCGCCTTCTCGTCCGCCGGCTCCTGCTTGCCGAACTGGTTGCAGGGAAAGCCCAGCACCACCAACCCCTTGTCCCTGTATTGCTTCCAGAGGCTTTCCAGGCCCTCGTACTGCGGTGTGAACCCGCACTGGCTGGCCGTATTGACGACCAGAATCGCTTTGCCGCCAAAGTCGGCCAGGGTTTTGCGCTCGCCACTGATCATCGCGCAGGGTATCGCCAGCAAATCGTGACTCATGGTGCGGACTCGCTAATAAATGAGAACAAAGAATAGACAGCAATTAGATCGCACACAATTCAATCACTCAAAAACAAGGCCCGCCAGCCGCGGGCCGCAGGTCATGACAGGCACGCGCCGATCAACGGGGCACGTGCTTGAGCGACACCGAGTTGATGCAGTAGCGCAGCCCGGTCGGCCGCGGGCCGTCGGGGAACACGTGGCCAAGGTGCGCATCGCAATTCGAGCAGCGCACTTCGATGCGGTGCATGCCGTGGGTGAAGTCTTCCAGCTCGGTAATTACCTCGGCATTGAGCGGCTGGAAGTAACTCGGCCAGCCACAGCCGGAGTCGAACTTGGCGTCGGAATCGAACAGCGGCGTGCCACAGCACACGCATTCGTATACGCCCGGCGCCTTGCTGTCGTGATACTCGCCAGTGAAGGGCCGCTCCGTGCCGCCCAGCCGACAGACGTTGAACTGCGTGTCGGACAACTCTTCACGCCAGGTTTCCAATGGTTTTTCGAGCTTGCTCACAGGCCGTCCTCCTAAGGATAAAAAAGCCTTATCTGTACCTTTGCCCGACTCAGGCTGACACGTATGATTCGACACCTCAACCCGCAACGGCTCGCCGCCGCCTCGGCCCGCTGAAGGCCGCACCTCTTCGATTCGGGATTCTTCACCATGCAGGTCAGCAAATCCAACAAGCTCGCCAACGTCTGCTACGACATTCGCGGCCCGGTGCTCAAGCACGCCAAACGTCTGGAGGAGGAAGGCCAGCGCATCCTCAAGCTGAATATCGGCAACCCGGCACCGTTCGGCTTCGAGGCGCCCGAAGAAATTCTCCAGGACGTGATCCGCAACCTGCCCACGGCCCAGGGCTACAGCGATTCGAAGGGCCTGTTCAGCGCCCGCAAGGCAGTCATGCAATACTGCCAGCAGAAGCAGATCGAAGGCGTCAGTATCGAGGACATCTACCTCGGCAATGGCGTTTCCGAACTGATCGTCATGGCCATGCAGGCGCTGCTCAACAATGGCGATGAAGTGCTGATCCCCGCCCCGGACTACCCCCTGTGGACGGCAGCTGTAGCGCTGTCAGGCGGCAGCCCGGTGCATTACCTGTGCGACGAACAGGCCGGTTGGTTTCCGGACATCGCCGACATGCGCGCCAAGATCACCCCGAATACCAAGGCGCTGGTGCTGATCAACCCGAACAACCCGACCGGCGCGGTGTATTCGCGCGAAGTGCTGCAGGACATCGTCGACCTGGCGCGCCAGCACAACCTGGTGATTTTTTCCGACGAAATCTACGACAAGATTCTCTACGACGAAGCCCAGCACATCTCCACTGCCTCCCTGGCCCCGGACGTGCTCTGCCTGACCTTCAACGGGTTGTCGAAGTCTTACCGCGTGGCGGGCTTCCGCTCCGGCTGGGTGATCATTTCCGGTCCCAAGCATCGGGCGAAGAGCTACATCGAAGGCATCGACATCCTCGCCAACATGCGTCTGTGCGCCAACGTGCCCAGCCAGCACGCGATCCAGACCGCACTGGGCGGCTACCAGAGCATCAACGACCTGGTGCTGCCGCAAGGCCGCCTGCTGGAACAGCGCAACCGTACCTGGGAGCTGCTCAACGACATTCCCGGTGTCAGCTGCGTCAAGCCCATGGGCGCGCTGTACGCCTTTCCGAAGATCGACCCGAAAATCTGCCCGATCCACAACGACGAGAAGTTCGTGCTCGACCTGCTGCTGTCCGAAAAGCTGCTGGTGGTTCAAGGCACGGCCTTCAACTGGCCGTGGCCGGATCATTTCCGGGTGGTCACCCTGCCCCGCGTCGATGACCTCGAGCAGGCCATCGGCCGGATCGGCAACTTCCTCAAGACCTACCGTCAGTGACGATGCTGCTGCCTGCGGGCGCCATACCGGCGCCACAGGCAGCACGTCGGCCTGCCCACATGCCAGCCGGACCGATCTCATGGACCTGCAGATAGACGACTTCTACAAGGATGCCGCCAGCGGCCTGCTGGCGCTCTATCAGGTGTTCCCGCGCAAGGCTGCGCTCTACGTGGAGGACCTCATCGGCCGCGAAGAGCCTGACGAGTTCGGCCTGCCGAGCAAACGCCACCAGGCGTGCCTGGGCACCCTGCTGTGGCTCGCCGACGAAGGCTACCTGCGGTACGAATCGACCATTGGCTATGACGCTCTGGATCAGGCGGTGCTCAGTGAGAAGGGCTTCCTGCGCCTGTCGCAAAGCATTCCTCGCGCCCTGCCCGAAGGTACATCGCTGCCACCGGCGGTGAATCGTGTGCAGGCGACGCTGGCCTTTCAATTGCGCGAAGCGCTGGCTCAGCAACATGGTGAACGGATTGCGCGGCTGACCCGCCAATTGTTCGAAACCCGCCGCGCAGAGCCGCGCGGCTAGTCAGCGAAGGCTGGCCTGGGCTGCCATGGCCGCGGTTTTTCTCGGCCAGGATTGAAATAAACCGACAAAACCCCATCTAAGCACTGGTGAACGCCAGAGCCGCTGGCAAGCGGCCTGATGCAGGCGACACAGTTTGAAATAGTCACTCGGTTGAATAGCCACAGGGCGAGCCCTTATATAGCCGCCGTATCGAGCCTGTCTTTCCCCGTGAGGAGTCGTTTCACACCATGATGCGCATTATGTTGTTCCTGGCTACCAACCTGGCGGTACTGGTTATCGCCAGTATCACCCTCAAACTGCTGGGGGTTGATCGCTTTACCGGCCAGAACCACGGCAGCCTGCTGATTTTCTGCGCGGTCTTTGGTTTTGCCGGCTCGCTGATCTCGCTCTTCCTGTCCAAGTGGATGGCGAAGATGAGCACCGGCACTGAAATCATCACCCAACCACGCACCCGTCACGAGCAGTGGCTGCTGCAGACCGTTGAGCAGTTGTCCCGCGAGGCCGGTATCAAGATGCCGGAAGTGGGCATCTTCCCGGCCTACGAGTCCAATGCCTTCGCCACCGGCTGGAACAAGAACGACGCGTTGGTCGCGGTCAGTCAGGGCCTGCTCGAGCGCTTCTCGCCCGACGAAGTGAAAGCCGTGCTGGCCCACGAGATCGGTCACGTGGCCAATGGCGACATGGTCACCCTGGCGCTGATCCAGGGCGTGGTGAACACCTTCGTGATGTTCTTCGCGCGCATCTTCGGCAACTTCGTCGACAAGGCGATCCTCAAGAACGAAGGCGGCCACGGCATCGGTTACTTCGTGGCGACCATCTTCGCCGAACTGGTCCTGGGTATCCTGGCCAGCATCATCGTCATGTGGTTCTCGCGTAAACGTGAGTACAAGGCCGACGAAGCCGGCGCGCGACTGGCCGGCACCGGTGCCATGATCGCCGCGCTGCAACGCCTGCGCGCCGAACAGGGCGTGCCGGTGCAGATGCCCGACAGCCTGACCGCTTTCGGCATCAATGGTGGCCTGAAGAACGGCCTGGCCGGCTTGTTGATGACCCACCCGAAACTGGAAGATCGCATCGAAGCCCTGCGCCGCCTGGGCTGAGTGCGACACGAATGAAAAGGCGACCGCGAGGTCGCCTTTTTTGTGCCCTTCCGTTCAGCGCAGCTGCAACCGATAGGCACGCTCGTCCATATGGGTCAGGCCCCGCACCCTGAATCGATCCTCCATCGCGTCCTCGCTTTGCAGCAGCTCGCTATCCCAGGCCGTGCCGAACCCGCTTCGCACCTCGGCATCGCTGACCGAAAACGGCGGCCCGTCCATCAACGCCTGATCGTAATCCAGGGTCACCAGCAAACCCTGACTGCCCGCTGGCAGGATGTGTTGAAGGTGTCGTACGTAACGCTCGCGCATAGCCGGCGGCAGAGCAATCAGCGCGGCGCGGTCGTAGAACAGCGTGCAGTCCCCGAACTGCTCGCGGTCGAGGGCGAAGAAATCGCCGCAGTACAGTTCGATCAGCCCGTGGCGGTAAACCCTGAATGCGCCTTCCTGACTAACCGACGCCTGCACCCCCCGCTCGTGGAAGAACGCCTCCACCGCCGTCTGCGCCAGCTCCACGCCAATCACCCGATGGCCGCGCTCCGCCAGCCAGACCATATCCAGGCTCTTGCCACACAGCGGCACCAACACGCGCGCGCCTGTGGGCGCAGCGAGCAGCGGCCAATGACTGCGTAGAAACGCATTGACCTCCCTGGCGTGAAAGCCGATCTGGTTATTCTGCCAACGCGTTTGCCAGAACGTTTCCTGCATCGTGCCCCCCTTGAACAATCAATAAATCAGATAACAACGACCCGCAAATAGCCATTGTTAGCGCAGCTTAGCTGATAGATCATCAGCCTACTTTCAGGAGATCATCATGTTGCCCAGCCTGTTCATTTCCCATGGCTCACCCATGCTTGCGCTGCAACCCGGCGCCAGCGGTGTAGCGCTCACGCGGCTCGCCGCAGAGCTGCCGACACCTGCTGCCATCGTAGTGGTATCGGCTCACTGGGAAAGCGCTGGGCTGCTGGTGACGAGCGCGGCAAAACCGCAGACCTGGCACGATTTCGGTGGCTTCCCACCTGAACTCTATCAGGTGCAGTACCCCGCGCCCGGTAACCCGCAACTGGCAAAGGACATCGTGCGGCGCCTGAACGACGCGGGCCTGCCCGCCCGCACCGATGAGCGACGCCCGTTCGATCACGGTAGCTGGGTGCCGCTCTCGCTGATGTACCCGAAAGCGGACATTCCCGTGGTGCAGGTTTCGCTGCCCAGCCAGCAGGGCCCCACCTTGCAGTTGCAGGTAGGCAAGGCGCTGGCCGGGCTGCGTGAGCAGAACGTCCTGCTGCTCGGCTCCGGCAGCATTACTCACAACCTGCGCGAGCTGGATTTCTACGCCGAGCCGGAAAAGGTCGCCCCTTGGGCCAGCGATTTCCGCGACTGGATGGTCGACAAGCTGCAGCACAATGATCTTGATGCCCTGCTCGACTACCGCCGCCAGGCGCCCCACGCGCGGCAAAATCATCCCAGCGAAGAACACTTGTTGCCATTGTTCTTCGCCCGCGGCGCGGGTGACGATTGCCGCATCGAGCACCAGGGTTTCACCCTCGGCGCGCTGGGCATGGATATCTACAGCTTTGCCTGAGAGCCAGATTGCTCGAGGGTGGCGAGCAGCACCTGCACCTTGGTGATCGACTCCTGATACTCGGTCTGCCAGACCGAGTCGGCGACGATACCGCCGCCGCCCCAGCAACTGATCACGCCATCCTTGGCCAAAAGGCTGCGGATGGCGATGGAGCTGTCCATCTCGCCGCGTACGTCCAGGTACAGCAGCGAGCCGCAATACAGCCCGCGCCGCGTCGGCTCCAGTTCGTCGATGATCTGCATGGCGCGAATCTTCGGTGCGCCGGTGATGGAGCCGCCGGGAAACGCCCCCAGCAGCAGGTCCAGCGCATCCTTGTCTTCGGCCAGCTCCCCGGTCACCGCACTGACCAGGTGATGCACGTTCGGATAGCTTTCCAGCGCGAACAGTTCTGGCACGCGTACCGAGCCAATGCTGCAACTGCGCCCCAGGTCGTTGCGCAGCAGATCGACGATCATCAGGTTTTCGGCGCGATCCTTGGGGCTGTCGAGCAAGGCGCGGGCGTTGTCCGCATCTTCCTCCTCGTTGCGGCCACGGGGCTGAGTCCCCTTGATTGGCCGGGTTTCCACGCGCCCCTTGCTGACCCGAATGAATCGCTCCGGCGACAGGCTCAGCACTGCACCACCATCCGGTAGCGCCAGGTAACCGGAGAACGGCGTCGGGCACGCCTGGCGCAAGGCGCAATAGGCCTGCCAGGGTTCACCTTGATAGGCCGCGCGAAAACGCTGGGCGTAGTTGACCTGATAGCAGTCACCCGATGCGATGTAGGCATGAATGCGTGCGATGGCATCAGCGTACCGAGCCGCCTCGATATCCGCCTGGAACGGCCCAAGCAAGGCGAATGACGCATCTTTCGACACTGCCGAGGCGGGACCCCGGAACAGGGCGAGCACGCGCGCCTGCTCGCTGCTGGCGAGCGAGGGATGAAACACCAGTTGGCTGGTTTGCAACTGGTGGTCACTGATCAATGCCCAGGCATACAGGCCCAAGACGGCATCGCCCAGGCCGAGATCATCCCTGGCCTGTTCGGGCAGCGCCTCGATACGGCGGCCGAAATCGTAACCAAGGTAACCCAGCAGGCCGCCAGCGAACGGCAGCTCGAGCCCAGCCGGCAGATCGGCTTCCCCCAGAGCGGCCAACCCCACGCGCAGACGCGCGAAGAAGCCGGCGCCGGACTCACCCTCCACCGGGCACAGGGCCACCTGTGGCCAGGCGCTGAGCAGGTCATAGCGTCCACGCTGGGCACCGGGGCGGCCGGCATCCAGCAACACCGCACCCGGCGCCTGGCGCACCAACTCGAAGTAAACCGCGGGGTCAGCCCGATAAGGCAGGGAGTGGACGATACAGGTAGGCATTCAAGACATCACACGAACGAGGACGGCCGATTGTAGAGCCGCGGGCGGGATCGTCCTAGCGGCTGTTGTGGCTCGCGCAGGCTAACCGGACATTTGTTGCGGCCCGGAAACGACTCGGGGGAGCCAATGGCTCCCCCGAGTGTTAAAGCACCGCGGATCAGTCTTCGCGATAACGGCGCAGTTTCAGCGGCTTACCGGCAACGCGGGTGTCCTTGAGCTTGCTCAGCAGGCGCTCGAGGCCATCTTCCGGCAATTCCACGAGGCTGAAGCTTTCGCGGATCTGGATGCGGCCGATGGCTTCACGGGCCAGGCCACCTTCGTTGAGGATGGCGCCCAGCAGGTTCTTGGCAGCGATGCCATCACGCGCGCCCAGCGCGGTACGGCAGCGTGCGCGACCTTCACCCAGCGGCATCGGCGCGCGGCGCTCGCGCAGCTCGCCACGCTCGGAAGAACGTTCACTGCTACGCTCGCCTTCACGGCGCTCACGCGGAGCACCACCAGCGCCTGGCACCAGCGGTTGTTCGCGCTCGACGCTGGCCAGATCCAGCGGCTGGCCATTGGTGGCCTTCTTCAGCAACGCAGCAGCCAGGGCACGCGGGGTGCAGCCGATATCGGCGGTCAGGCGGTCGAGCAGCTCACCGTGGCTGGCTTCGGCATCGGCAACCAGTGGCGCCAGGCTGTTGGTCAGCTTCTTGATGCGCGCATCGAGAACCTGCTGGGCGTTGGGCAGCTTGACCTCGCCAACCTTCTGGCCAGTGACGCGCTCGATCACCTGCAGCATGCGGCGCTCACGCGGCGTGACCAGCAGCAGCGCACGACCATCGCGACCGGCACGGCCAGTACGGCCGATACGGTGCACGTAAGACTCGGGGTCGTACGGCATGTCGACGTTGAATACGTGGGTGATACGCGGCACGTCGATACCACGGGCAGCGACGTCGGTGGCGACGACGATGTCCAGACGGCCATCCTTGAGCGACTCGATCACGCGCTCGCGCTGGTTCTGGGCAATGTCACCGTTCAGGGCGGCAGCCTTGTAGCCCTTGGCTTCCAGCGCAGCGGCCAGATCCAGGGTGGCCTGCTTGGTACGCACGAATGCGATCAGCGCGTCGAACTCTTCGACTTCCAGCAGACGCAGCACGGCGTTGGTCTTCTGATCGGCGTGGATCATCAGATGCGCCTGCTCGATACGCGAGACGGTCTGCGTTTTGGTGGCGATCTTGATGTGCTGCGGGTCACGCAGGTGCTTCTCGGCGATGGCACGGATCGAGTGCGGCAGGGTCGCGGAGAACAGCACGCTCTGGCGGCTCTTCGGCATGGCTTCGAAGATCACTTCAAGGTCATCCATGAAGCCCAGCTTGAGCATCTCGTCCGCTTCGTCGAGCACCAGGTACTGGATGGTCGACAGCACTTTTTCGTCGCGACGCAGGTGGTCGACCAGGCGGCCCGGGGTGGCGACGATGACTTGTGCGCCCTGGCGAATGGCTTTCAGCTGCGGGCCCATCGGCGCGCCGCCGTAGACGGCGACCACGTTGAGGCCAGGCATCTGCTTGGAGTAGGTTTCGAACGCGGTGGCGACCTGCAGGGCCAGCTCGCGAGTCGGCGCCAGAATCAGTGCCTGCGGTTCGCGCTTGGCCGGGTCGATTTTCGACAGGATCGGCAACGCGAACGCTGCGGTCTTGCCGGTGCCGGTCTGGGCCTGGCCGATAATGTCCTGGCCAGAGAGAATTACCGGAATGGCCTGGTACTGGATGGGCGAAGGCTCTTCGTAGCCGACGGCGGTCAGGGCGGAGAGAATATTGGCGTGAAGGCCGAGTGCGGCGAAGCCGCCGGTTTCCTGGGTCATGGGTCTGCCTCTAGTGCATCCGCAAAGACCCATGTTCCAAAGCTGCACATGCCATGTAGGACCTTGTGGGTCACCCTGGCAGCCATGTCGGCGGGGATTTGCGAAAACGTGGTGATAATGAATCGTCAAGATAGCCCGCTTGGCGGACTGGCTGCCGAAAATAGCTTCCGGGCGAGTTGCACTACTTGAACGTGGCCATGAATTGGCCGGCGCGCACTATACCGGATTAACAGGTTCATGTGTGGTTTTTCGAACGAAAAAGCCCCCTCGGTGCGAGGTAAAACACCCTGCGCGACGTTGTGCCGCAGCCCCAGCATAGGCGTTGCAGTCAGGCTCTGCCGAGCAATTGCGCCTCGATAGCCGCCTTGTCGACGACCGACCAGACTTCGCCGATCCTGCCATCGCGAAAGGCATAGAAGACGTTCTCGCTGAACGACACCTTGCGGCCATTGACCGGCAGGTCGAGAAAGCGGCCCTTGGGTGCGCAATGGAAATCCAGGCGGCTGGCGATTATCGACTCGTCGCACGTCAGCAGGCGGATATTGAAGTGCAGGTCGGGGATGTCCAGAAAATCACGTTCAAGCATCTCGCGGTATCCGGACAGGCCCAGACGCCGACCGTTATGAACCACATCGTCATGCACGAAATCCCCCAGGCGCGTCCAGTCCCGGCGGTTCAGGCAATCGATGTAGGCGCGGTACACCGCGCATAGGTCGTGCTCGCTCATGCTGTGGCTCCGTGTCGATGGTTCCTGGCTGCTGGCGATCACGAACGGGTGAGCCCGCCACGTGAAAACCAGGCAGCCATGGAAAGACCCTGCCTCGACGGTTTAATTCCTGGCTCAGCTGGCCAGGCGCACCGCATCGATCAATGGCTGCAGCGAATAGCCCAGCTGCGCCTGCAGGTCTTTGGCACGACGACTGACCGCTTCGCGGTCGAATTGCTGGTCCAGCTCGGCAGGCACCAGCACCACCACATTGCCCTCCACCACCGGGCATTCCCAGTAATGGCGGTGGTAGAGCCCGCGCAGGAGCGCGGCACCCAGCGGCTTGCCGTCTTCGCTGGCCCACTGGTTGATGACCAGCCAGCCACCGGGATTGAGCTTGGCGCGGCAATCGTCGAGAAAACGCCAGGCCAGATGGCCTACGCCGGGTCCGGTATCGGTATACAGATCGACGAAGATCAGGTCGGCGGTTTCGGCGCTGGGCAGCAGATCCATGGCATCACCAATGCGCATGGTCAGCCGCGGATCATCCTCCAGGCCCAGGTATTCCATGGCCAGACGCGGAACGTCGGGGCGCAGCTCGATGGTCTCGACATCCTCGAGCGGCAGGAACCTCAGGCAGGCCTGGGTCAGGTTGCCGGCACCGAGGCCGAGAAACAGCGCGGTTTCCGGCGCCTCGTGGCACAACGCGCCGACGAACATGGCGCGGGTGTAGTCGTACTCCAGCCAACTGGGGTCAGCGGTGAACACGCAGCTCTGCTCGACCGACTCGCCAAATTCGAGAAACCGGTACTCGCCGATCTCCACCACACGGATCACGCCAAAGGCATCGTGCACCTCGGCCAATACCACTTCGTCCTTCATGTCCTCCACCGGGGGTAGGCCAGGCATGCGCAGATCTCCACCATCGCGTTCCCCGGCGCAGGCCGGGCTGGTGTCGATTGTCGATGATGCGGCGCACTCAGGTCACGCGCTAAATGCCCGCTCACGGCGCGAACCGGCATGCCGTGTTGCACCTGGCGATCGGTTACCATGACTGATCGACAACAAGAGATGCCGCCATGAGTCAGCCCTGGAGCCCCGATAGCTGGAGAAATCAGCCCATCGAGCAGCAACCTGTCTATCCGGATGCCGCGCGCCTGAGCCAGGTCGAGCAGACCCTGGCCAGCTTTCCGCCACTGGTGTTCGCCGGCGAGGCGCGAGAGCTGCGCAAGCAGTTTGCCGAGGTGACCCAGGGCCGCGCGTTCTTGCTGCAGGGCGGTGACTGCGCGGAGAGCTTCGCCGAGTTCAGTGCCGCGAAAATCCGCGACACCTTCAAGGTACTGCTGCAGATGGCCATCGTCATGACCTTTGCGGCCGGCTGCCCGGTGGTCAAGGTCGGCCGCATGGCCGGCCAGTTCGCCAAACCGCGCTCTGCCAATGACGAAACCATCGACGGCGTCACCCTGCCCGCCTACCGCGGCGACATCGTCAACGGTATCGGCTTCGATGCGGCCAGCCGTGCGCCTGATCCACAGCGCCTGCTGCAGGCCTACCACCAGTCCACGGCCTCGCTGAACCTGCTGCGCGCCTTCGCCCAGGGCGGCTTCGCCGACCTGCATCAGGTGCATCAGTGGAACCTGGATTTCATCGCCAATTCGGCGCTGGCGCAGAAGTATCACCAACTGGCTGACCGCATCGACGAGACCCTGGCCTTCATGCGCGCCTGCGGCATGGACAGCGCCGCCCAGGTTCGCGAAACCAGCTTCTTCACCGCTCATGAAGCCCTGCTGCTCAACTACGAAGAAGCCTTCGTGCGGCGCGACAGCCTTACCGGCGGCTTCTACGACTGCTCGGCGCACATGCTGTGGATCGGCGACCGCACCCGCCAGGTGGACGGCGCCCATGTCGAGTTTCTGCGTGGCGTGGGCAACCCGATCGGCGTGAAGGTCGGCCCGAGCATGACCGACGAGGACCTGATCCGCTTGATCGACATCCTCAACCCGGACAACGAGCCGGGCCGCCTCAACCTGATCGTGCGCATGGGCGCAGACAAGGTCGAGGCAGGCCTGCCGCGCCTGATCCGTACCGTGCAGCGCGAGGGCCGCCAGGTGCTCTGGAGCAGCGACCCCATGCACGGCAACACCATCAAGGCGTCCAGTGGCTACAAGACCCGTGACTTCGCGCAAATTCTGGCAGAGGTGCGGCAGTTCTTCGCCGTGCACCATGCCGAAGGAACCTATGCGGGTGGTATTCATATCGAAATGACCGGCCAGGACGTGACCGAGTGCATTGGCGGTGCCAAACCGATTACCGAGGCCGGCCTGTCGGACCGTTACCACACCCACTGCGATCCGCGCATGAACGCTGACCAGTCCCTGGAACTGGCGTTCATGATCGCCGAAACCCTGAAGCAGGTACGCCGCTGATACCCCTCGATGGCGGTGGGCCAGGCCCCTGGCTCACCGTTATCGGCTGGCGTGTCGCTCCAGGCCTCGGCCGCTTTAACCTGAACGAAGCCGACCGACAAACGGTCTTCTGTGCAGAGCCGATCACCTGAAGGCTCACCATTTCCCGGAAGGAGTCGCACATGCCCTGGTATGCCTGGTTGATCCTGATTGTGGCGATCGGCTCCATCGTCGGAGGCCTGTTCATGCTGCGCGATACGGCGAAGAAACTGCCGCTGAGCGAAGAACAGCTGAAACGCATCCATGACCGCAATATCGAGCAGGATGCCAAGGACGCGCAAGATCGCTGATCGCGTCGGCACCTTGTAAACTGCGCCTGCCCTAAGGAGGCGCAATGTTTCACTCGTGCAGATTTCTGTTGCCCCTGCTCCCTGTCGCTGCCGGTACCAGCCTGGGCTTCATCGAACCGGTGGGGCTGCTTTGCGCCTGCCTGTTCATCGCGCTGGTACTGGCGCCGCTGCGCCTGCCCGAGCCGGTCTGGTATGGCCTGGTGATCACCACCAGCCTGCTTTTGGCTGCGCACCAGTTGCCCGGTTTCGAACCCTGGGTGTTGGCCAGCGCCACACGCATCAGTGAGGATGCGCCGCCCTATGCGCTGCGCCTGTCGTGGGACAAGCTATTGGTGGGCTGCACCCTGCTCGCCTGGTGGCTGGGCCGGCAGCCGCGGCCGGCGGCCGGCCCGCTGCAGACGATGGCGGTGTGCGTGCTCACCCTGGTGGCGGTGCCCGGCCTGGCGCTGGCGCTGGGGGTGGTGGGCTGGCAGCCGAAATGGCCGGACATGCTCTGGCCCTGGCTGCTCATCAACCTGGGAGTGGCGGTGCTGGCGGAAGAATTGCTGTTTCGCGGCATGCTACAGCCGCGGCTGGTCGGCTGGCTTGGCACCCGGCCGGGCATTGCCTGTGGCGCCCTGCTGTTCGGCGCCGCGCATATTCCGTTCAGTCCGATGTTTGCAGTGGTGGCGACCCTCGCCGGCGCTGGCTATGGGCTGGCCTTTCACTACAGCGGCAAGCTGAGCGTGGCGATAGCCCTGCACGGCCTGGTCAACCTGCTGCATTTCACCCTGCTGAGCTACCCGCTGCGCCTGGGCTGAGCCGTTCGGCCCATACACGACCGAGGCGCGCTGAACCGCACCCTCAGCGGCGAAACTCGAAATGCAGCTCGGCGCCTTCGACCGAATTGGAAAATTCGGTACCGGTTTCACCGGTCAGTAGCTTGCCGCTGAGCTGGAAAGGGTCCGGTGCGATTTTCTTTTCTTCGAAAAAGGCCGGGAGTATGGGCGCCAGACCATCTTCGGCCGCTCGATCTTCGGCATCGAGCTGGGCAGCCAATTCGGGTGGCAGGCTCAGATCCAACTTGGTTCTGGGCGGCGTCTGCACCACTTTCTGCGGCTTTTTCTCGCTCTTGGCGCGCTCTGCGGCCTTTTTGGGCGCGACCGGTGCCGGTTTTTCCTGTTCCGCCGCCGGCGGCGCTGCCGGTGCGGGCGCCTCGATCGGCGCCTGGACCGCTGCCTCGGCTGGCTTGTGAGCAGGTTCGGTGGTGACCACTGCCGGCTCGCTGTTCTGACGCGGCGTCTCATCGCCCTGCTCTTCGGCGCCACAGGCGCCTAACAGCAGTGCTACGAGCAAGGGCAATAGGTAACGCATGGAGGTCATCGGGCAGTTCACGCGGTCGCGGCTAAAAATTCATTCTAAAACGCCTGGGGAATAACACCAGCCGGACTGCCGAATGGCAGTGCCGCCCGTCGCGCCCTCCATACCTTAGCGTTCACCCAAGCGTCCCAGCTCGGCTTCGATGTTCAGCCCAGGATGCTCGGCCTTGAGCCGCGCGATATGTCGCGCGGCCTCCTCGCCCTCGCCTCGCGCCTGCAAGTCGGCGATGGCGCGCAGAGCCACCCGTAGTTCCCCGGACAGAGGCGCCGTCTTGGCCGCCATGCGTGCCATGACTCGCGGCGCCTCGGCAGCCTCGGCCATCACCGCACCCTCTGCCGGGCTGGGCGGCGCCTGCAACGCCATCGGCGCGGAGGGCGGATGTGGCAGCCTCGCGGGGGGTGCGTCATAGCCGGTCGGCACCTGGTCGAGTGTTCTCAGCGTAAGACCAAGACCCAGCCCGAGTAAGGCGACACAGCCCAGTGCAGCCGACCAGCGCCTGCCTCCCGAGGCGCCACCCATGCCGTTGCGCAAGCGTTGCCAGATGCTGTGCTGGCTGGGCCCGCGAACCCGCTTGGCACCATCGGCAGCGGCCAGTATTCGCGCATCCACTGCCGGGGATGGCCGCGCACTTTGGTGCTGCCGGACGTGCTGCAGCAGCGGCTCGTCGTCTTGTTCGCGATCGTGCGGATGATCGTTCATGGTGATACCTCGTCAGCCACGCTGAGCAAGCGACGCAGCTTCTGCAGTGCATAGCGCAGGCGGCTTTTCACGGTTTCTGCCGGCGTGTGGGTCAGTTCGGCGATCTCGTGTACCTGCAACTCGCCATGGGCGCGCAACAGAAAGACTTCGCGCTGCTCGGCTGGCAGGCCTTCGAGCGCCGCCTGTATACGCGCCTCATCCTGGGTCAGGCTGAGCTGTCGCTCGGGGTCCGATGCGGCGCTGGGCTGATCATGCAACTGCTCGTCGAACAGCTCTTCGCGCTGTTGGCGCTTGCCGTGCCTGCGCCAGTGATCGATCAGCCGGTTGCGGGCGATCTGGTACAGCCAGGTCCTGAACAGCACGGCCGCTTCGCGTTGCAGCGACTCGCTGCGAATCAGGCTCATCCAGGTGTCCTGAAACACCTCTTCAGCGACCGTGTGGTCGCCGCACAAACCGAGCAGAAATCGAAACAGACCGAGCCGATGCCGCTGGTAAAGATGCGTGAAGGCAGCGGCATCGCCAGCCCGGTAGCGACGCAACAAGTCGGCATCGCTGGGCTCGGTGGCACTGGGCGGGTTGGCGGTCACTCACTCGACTCGGTCGACACGGGAGTCGCCAGTTTGCAGGCTTTGCGCCAGTTCCACCAGTTGCACGAACTCGCTGCGCAAGCCGAAGGGATCATCGCCACGGCTACCGCGTGCCAGCGCCAGGGTGTCGGCCCAGCCGAAGCGGCCGGTGTAGCGGCTGCCATTCAGTTGCTGAGCGAAGGCGGCCACCGATGCCGCGAAACGCAGGTCTTCGCTGGCCTCGGCGATGGGCGCCACCTGAAGAGGCGCCTGGATGGCCGTTTCCAGCAGGCGGCTGTGGTTCCGCTCGGGGGCCTTGTAGCGGATGCGCAGCCACGCCAGCTCACCCTCGCCCCCTGCAGCCGGGCCGGCATGGTGATAGCGCAGCGGCTCCAGCCACCCGCGGCTGCCGACCGGGACGATCTCATAGAGCGCGGTCACGCTGTGCCCGGCGCCGATGTCGCCGGCATCGACCTGGTCATTGTTGAAGTCCTCGCGGCGCAAGGCACGGTTCTCGTAGCCGAGCAGACGGTACTCGCTGACCTGCGCAGGATTGAACTCGACCTGAACCTTCACATCCCGGGCGACCGTGGCCAGGGTCGAACCGAGCTGCTCGACCAGCACCTTGCGCGCCTCGCGCAGGTTATCGATGTAGGCGTAATTGCCGTCCCCGGCGTCGGCCAATTGCTCCATCAACGTCTCGTTGTAATTGCCGGTTCCAAAGCCCAGGGTGGTCAGCGAAATGCCGGTCTTGCGCTTGTCGGCGGCGAGTGCCTTGAGGCTATCGAAATCGCTGATGCCGACATTGAAGTCGCCATCGGTGGCCAGCAGGATGCGGTTGATGCCATGGCGAATGAAGCCCTTCTGCGCCTGCTGATAGGCGAGCTGGATGCCCGACTCCCCTGCTGTCGAGCCGCCCGCCTGCAAATGCTCGATGGCCGCTCTCAATTGCGCCTTCTGCGAGCCGGCGGTGGGTTCCAGCACGACGCTGGAATCGCCCGCGTAGACCACCAGCGACACCCGGTCCTGGGCGCGCAACTGCTCGACCAGCAGTTTCAGGGTGCCCTGCACCAGCGGCAGGCCGTCAGGGCGGTCCATCGAGCCGGACACGTCGACCAGAAACACCAGATTGGCTGCCGGCAACTCGGCCACCTGCCGGTCGGCGGCCTTGATGGCGATGCGCAGCAGGCGGCTCTCCGGGTTCCAGGGGGTAACCGCCAATTCGCTGGCAACACCGAATGGCACGTTATCGCGCGGCGGGGCATACCCGTATGGAAAGTAATTGACCAGTTCCTCAAGGCGCACCGCCTCGGTCGGCGGCAATCGCCCTTCGTTGAGCAAGCGCCGCACGTTGGCGTAGCTGCCGGTGTCGACATCGATACTGAAGGTCGACACCGGTGCCTCAGCCACCGAGTGCACCGGGTTGGCGGCCAGGCGCCGGTACTGCTCGCGGTTCATATCGACCCCGGCTGCATAGGTGTATTCGCTGGCCACCGGCACGGCCATACGCGTCATCATCGGCGCCGGACTCACCGGCGCCTGGAGTGCCGTGACTTCGGCTGCAGCAGGCGTTCGCTGCAGTGCAGGCGACGAATCGGTGGGGTCATCGTGGCTGGCGCTGCAGGCGCCGAGCAGCAGTGATATGCCGCACAACAACGGTTGGGCAATCCTCTTCATGGTGCTTCTCCTGGGTTCGAAACAGCGCTTCGACCCAGTAGACGCAAGCACGCCGCGATTCGGGTTAATCAGAACCCGCTGGTCGAGGCTTCCTGGCAGAGCTGAGTGGCCAGCATACCCAGGGTCATCAACGCGCGCTCTGCCTCACGGTTCCACGGGATGCCGCAGTTGAGCCGCACGCAATGGTTGAACTGCTCCGTGTTGCTGAAGATCAACCCCGGAGCGATGCTGATGCCCTGCTGCAGGGCGCTGACGTGCAGGTCCTTGGTATTCACACGCGCCGGCAGGCTGACCCAAAGGATGAAACCGCCATTGGGCCGGGTGATCTGCGTGCCCTCCGGAAAATACTGCTGCACTGCCAGCTGAAAGGCGCTGAGATTCTTGCGGTATTCCTGACGAATGTGCCGCAGATGACGGTCGTAGCCGCCATTCTCCAGGTACGCGGCCACAGCCATCTGAGTGACGCTGCAGGCCGAATGGGTGGTGAACATCTGCAGCCGCTGGACTTCGTCGTGATACTTGCCGGCGATGATCCAGCCGATCCGTACACCCGGCGACAGGGTTTTGGAAAAGCTCGAGCAGTACACCACGCGCCCGTCCAGATCACCGGCCTTGAGCGCCTTGGTGCGGCCCTGCTCGAACATCAGCTCACCGTAGATATCGTCTTCGATGATCTGGATATCGAAGTCGCTGGCCAGGCGCAGCAATTGCTTCTGGCGCGCCTCGGGAATCGTGCCGCCCAACGGATTGCTCAAGCGCGCGGCGAGTACCAGCGCCTTGATCGGCCACTGGCTGGCAGCCAGTTGCAGTGCCTCGACACTGATGCCGGTAGTCGGATCGCTGGGAATCTCGATGACCTTCAGGCCAAGCAGATCGGCCAGCTGCAGCAAGCCGTAATAGGTCGGCGACTCGGTGGCGATCAGGTCGCCAGGGCGGGTCAGCACGCGCAGGCTCATCTGCAGCGCGTCCACACAGCCATGGGTGATCACCACGTCCGAGGGATCGACCAGCACCCCGGCATCGCGCATACGGATCGCCACCTGACGGCGCAGCGGCTCGAACCCCGGGCTGAACATGTAGCTGAAGGCACGCGGGCTCTGAAAGCGGGTGACCTTGGCCAACTGCTGGTGCAGGGCACGCACCGGCAAGTAGTCGACATGAGGCACCGCGGCGCCGAGCGGAAACACCCCCTCGCGGCGGGCTTCACCCAACACCTGGTTGATGATGCTGCTGCGCGTGACCAGCCCGGGCCGCTCGACTCGGGCAATGTCCGGCGTGTCGGCGGTCAGCGCAGGCGTCTGGTGCACATAGAAGCCTGACTGCGGCCGCGCGCGGATCAGCCCGAGGTCTTCCAGGTTGGCATAGGCCTGGAGCACCGTTGCGTGACTCACACTAAGCTGGGCGCTCATCTTGCGAACCGACGGCACCCGCTCACCGGGTTGATAAACGCCACGCCGAATATCGTCGGCAAGCTGCTGAGCGATACGCTGATAGAGCAACAGATTGGTCATGGCCGCTTCGTCCCGGTACTGAACCACAACAGTAGCCCACACAGCGCACGCTGTACCGGTACAGATCGGGATTATCAGGACGATACAGCCGTTCGTCCGCCCGAACATGATGTGAGGCGGTCATGCGCGGCGCTGCGATACCCCGCAAGGACGCGCGTGACTGTGCGCAGAGACGGCGCCCCCCGCCTTAGCGGGTAGCGCCCAGCCGCCCCTGCTCGTCGGAAAAGAGAATTTCGACCCGGCGGTTTTGCGCACGCCCCTTGGCCGAGGCATTTTCGGCCACCGGGAAGCTTTCACCGAAGCCCTGCACCTCGACGCGCTTGGCATCGATACCCAGGTCGATCAGTGCATCGGCGACCGTTTGCGCGCGCGCCCTGGACAGCGCCACGTTATCTTCGCGCTTGCCGCTGCTGTCGCTGTAGCCCTCGATACGCACGATACGCCGCGGATTGAGCTGCAGAAACTGCACCAGTTTCAGCACGGTGCGATTGGCGCTGGGCTTGAGGCGCGCCTCGCCCGCATCGAACAGCACGTCACCGAGGGTCATCACCAGGCCGCGATCGGTCTGCGCGGTGGCCAGGCTGACGATCTGCTCTTCAAGCCAGGCGTTCTGTTCCTGCACGCTGATCAACTTGGCCTCGCGCAGCGCCAGTTGCAGGCGCTGGCGCTCGAGCTCCAGCCGCGCGGCGCGCTCCTGGCCCAGGGCAAGCTGGCCGTGTTCGCGGGCAATCTCGCTGTAGCGCTGGCTCAGGTAGGCGTAGTGAGCCACGTCGTCGGCGCTGCCCCAGTAGCCGGCCAGGCGCTCAGCGCGGCCAAGGGACTCGCCTGCGCGGATCACATCCTTGGGCGCGCTGCGCAACACCAGCGGATCTTCCTTGACCGACTGGAAACTGCTGCGCGCAGCCTCCAGCGCGGTGCTGTGTTGATCATCGAGCCCGGCACAACCTGCCAGGCACAGCCCCATCAGCGCCGCAGCGCCAAGGCGTGCAGCACTCATGGCATGGCTCCGAGCTGGTCACGCAAGCGACCGATATGGCGGTTCAACTCCACCAGTTGGGCCTGGCTACGCAGGCCCAGCACGCGCGCCTCGGCCAGGCGCGCATCGAGTTCGGCCTGCTCGGCCTGGATGCGCGCATCACGGTAGGCCTCCTCGGCCATGGCCGTGCGCGCCAGGGCAAGCTTCTGTTCGGCCTGAGTCAGTTCGGCAATGGTTTCGCCAGCCGCCACGGTGCGAGCCTGCTCGACCACCTGTTCGGTCAGGCGCATCTGCTCGGTGGGCGCGGGGTCGCTGGCGCAGCCCTGCAACAACAGCAACGCCAGAACGGCGCCGGTATATCGATAGATCACGGTTACGTCCTACTGATTCGAAACACTGGCGGCCGGCTGCGGCTGCTGGTCCTTCCAGCGCAACAGGTTGCGCTGCAGAAGGGTTTGCGGCAGGCCGGCGGCGGTGAATTCTGTCATTTTTTTGGCCAGCTGTCCGCGCAGCCACGGATCGTTGCAGGCAGAATTGTGCGACAGCGCAAGATGCAGCCCCTCACTGGAGACCGGCGGGTCGAGCACCTGCAAATCCTCCTGCAGGCCCAGCGTGGATGCCAGGGCCTGCCCGGGGTAGCGTTCGTAGAGCACGTAGTCGGTGCGGCCGAGCATCAGCTTCTGGAACGCCTGGGTCAGACTGGACACGCCTTCCAGCGTCAGGTTATCCCTGGCATAAGCGTCGAACGTCTGCCCGAAGCTGTTGTTGACCAGCGTATCGCCGGTGCGTCCCTGCAGGTCGGCCCAGCCGGTGTAGGGAAAATCGCTGCCTTTGCGAACCCAGACCACGCTCGGCGTGGACAGGAAGGCCGGGTGGATGAAGTCCATGCTGTCCAGGCGCGAGACGGTCAGAAAGGCACCTGCAAGCATATCGATACGCCCGGTTCGTACATCCTCCTGCGCCCGCGACCAGGGGCCGGCGTAGACCACCTCGATACCGACGCCCAGTTCCTCGGACACCATCTTGAGCAGGTCCACGGTGGCGCCAATCAGTTGCCCAGGGTTCTGCGGGTCACGCCACAGGTAAGGGGGGTATTCAGGATTGCCAGTGGCCACCAGGCGCTCGCATTTGCCGGCAGCCTGGAGGCTGCTCGCCACCAGCAAGCCGACGAGCACCAGCAGACTCGACCTGATTAAACCTCGCTCATGCATGGTCGCTCTCTCGATTCAGGTAGCGGCCAGCGATCCACCGGCCAATGATTCATGACATGCTAGCTCATACCACCTGGATAATCAGCGATAACAGGCCGCATGAAGAAATTGATTCTCACCCTCGTCGCCTTCCTGGCGGTCGCTACTGGAGCGCTGCTGTACTTCTCGCCGGCTGCGCAACTGGCGGGTTACCAGGCCATCGAACAATGGCGCGCCGGATTGAATGAACGCAGCATCAGCGTCAACGACCTGGATATCCGCTACCACGAGGGTGGCCCGCAAGAGGCCGAAACCATCGTGCTGGTGCACGGTTTCGGCGCCGACAAAAGCACCTGGCTGTGGTTCGCGCGAGGCCTTACCGAGCGCTACCACGTGATCGCTGTCGACCTGCCCGGCTTCGGCGCCAGCGCTCGCCCCCACGGCAGCTATGACGTCGGTACCCAGGCCGAACGCCTGGCCGGCTTCACCGAGGCCTTGGCCATCAGGCGCATGCACCTGGTCGGGCATTCCATGGGCGGGCACATCGCGGCGCTTTACGCGGCCCGCTACCCCGAGCAGGTCACCAGCCTGGCGCTGATGGCCAATGCCGGCGTCAGCGCGCCGCAGCGCAGTGCGTTTTTCCAGCGCCTGGACGAGCACGGCGACAACCCCCTGCTGGTAGGCAGCACTCCGCAATTCGATCGCCTGCTCGACTGGCTGTTCGTCGCGCCCCCACAATTGCCCGAGCGCATCCACCAGTACCTGGCACAGCGAGCGGTGGATGACAACACGCACCAGCGCGAGGTGTTCGAACACCTGCAGCAGCGCTATCTGCCACTGGAGCCCGAGCTGCCGCGAATCAGCGCACCCACCCTGCTGCTCTGGGGCGACCAGGACCGCATCCTCGACGTATCCAGCATCGAGGTGATGAAACCGCTGCTCGCCGATGCCAGCGTGGTGATCATGAAAGGCTGCGGCCACGCGCCGATGCTCGAGCGCCCGGAAGAAACCGCTGCGCACTACCTGCAATTTCTCCAGGCGCTGAGGCAACGCAAGGCAGACGCGGCAAGCGAGGCGGCCTCCCGCTGAAAGCGCGGCGCGCCCATGAAAAAACCCGCTATCAGCGGGTTTTTTCACGGCTGCAAAACGCGGTCAGACCAGCTTTTCGAGCTCCGGCACGGCCTCGAACAGGTCCGCAACCAAGCCGTAGTCGGCCACCTGGAAGATCGGCGCCTCCTCGTCCTTGTTGATCGCAACGATCACCTTGGAATCCTTCATGCCAGCCAGATGCTGGATAGCACCGCTGATGCCGACTGCGATGTACAGCTGCGGCGCAACGATCTTGCCGGTCTGGCCGACCTGCATGTCGTTCGGCACGAAGCCGGCATCGACCGCAGCGCGCGACGCGCCGACAGCTGCACCGAGCTTGTCGGCCAGGGTGTACAGGTGCTTGAAGTTGTCACCGTTCTGCATGCCACGCCCGCCGGAAACGACGATCTTGGCTGCGGTCAGCTCGGGACGATCAGACTTGGCCAGCTCTTCGCCAACGAAAGCCGACTTGCCGGCGTCACCGCCTGCCGAAACGTTTTCGATGGCAGCCGAGCCACCTTCGGCGGCGACGGGGTCGAAGCCGGTGGCACGCACGGTGATCACTTTCACGGCAGCAGAAGACTGCACGGTGGCGATAGCGTTACCCGCATAGATCGGGCGCTTGAAAGTGTCCGGGCTCTCCACGGAAACGATCTCGGAGATCTGGTCGACATCCAGCTGCGCAGCGACGCGCGGCAGGATGTTCTTGCCGTTGCTGGTAGCGGCAGCCAGCACATGGCTGTACGCCTTGCCCAGCTCAGCCACCAGCGGCGCGACGTTTTCCGGCAGCTGGTGAGCGAAGGCGGCGTTGTCGGCAACCAGGACCTTGGCAACGCCAGCAATCTTGGCAGCTGCCTCAGCGGTAGCGCTGACATTCTGGCCAGCGACCAGCACGTGGATGTCGCCACCGATGGCCTGGGCGGCAGCGACGGTGTTCAGGGTCGCAGGCGCCAGCGCGGAATTGGTGTGTTCAGCGATAACCAGAATAGACATTAGATCACCTTCGCTTCGGTTTTCAGTTTCTCGACCAGTTCGGCAACCGACTTGACCTTGATACCCGCACCGCGTGCAGCAGGCGCTTCGACCTTGAGGGTCTTGACGGTGGAGGCCGTGGATACACCCAGCGCCTCAGGTGTGAGGGTTTCCAGCGGCTTCTTCTTGGCCTTCATGATGTTCGGCAGCGAGGCGTAGCGCGGCTCGTTCAGGCGCAGGTCGGTGGTGACGATGGCCGGCAGGTTCAGCGCAACGGTCTGCAGACCGCCGTCGATCTCACGGGTCACATTGGCCTTGTCGCCGCTGACTTCGACCTTGGAGGCGAAGGTGCCCTGGGCATAACCAGTCAGCGCAGCGAGCATCTGGCCGGTCTGGTTGTTGTCACTGTCGATGGCCTGCTTGCCAAGGATTACCAACTGCGGCTGCTCCTTGTCGACCACGGCCTTGAGCAACTTGGCGACCGCCAGGGAGTTCAGCTCGTCGGCGGACTCGACCAGGATGGCGCGGTCGGCGCCCAGCGCCAGAGCGGTACGCAGTTGCTCCTGCGCCTGGGTCGGGCCGATCGACACGACCACGATCTCGCTGGCGACGCCCTTTTCTTTCAGACGTACGGCTTCTTCAACGGCGATTTCACAGAATGGGTTCATCGACATCTTGACGTTGGCAAGATCGACGCCACTGTTGTCCGGTTTAACGCGAACCTTGACGTTGTAATCGACCACTCGTTTGACAGCTACAAGAACCTTCATGGATTCCTCGTTACTCTCCGGTGAATAGGAATGTCGCCAGAAGCGAGCATGCGGGTGATGCAGACAAGCAGGACGCGAGCGACCTTCAGCCATACGGCGAGCGCAAAACCGCCCGTATCTTGACCGCACCACCTAGCTCGGTCAATACGCCCTGGCTGCGAGCCATTCGTGTTGTAGCCGGATTCTAGCAGGCCTACAGAAAATTCAAACAAACGTTTGTATTGGCCCTGATCCGGGCTGGCGATATACTGCGCCAGCGTGGCTCAGGAAGGATGCCGGCACGCCATAAAAAACTAGAGAGCCTTGATGAGGAGATAGCCCGTGGAACGCGAATTTATGGAGTTCGACGTCGTCATCGTCGGCGCCGGCCCCGCCGGTCTGTCCGCCGCTTGCCGCCTGAAGCAGAAGGCCGCCGAGGCTGGCCAGGAAATCAGCGTCTGCGTGGTCGAGAAAGGCTCCGAAGTCGGTGCTCACATCCTCTCCGGCGCGGTTTTCGAGCCCCGTGCGCTGAATGAACTGTTCCCCGACTGGAAGGAACTGGGCGCGCCGCTCAATACGCCGGTCAAGGGCGACGACATCTATGTACTCAAGGATGCCGAGAGCGCCATCAAGGTTCCGGGCTTCTTCGTGCCCAAGACCATGCACAACGAAGGCAACTATATCATTTCCCTGGGCAATCTGTGCCGCTGGCTGGCCCAGCAGGCCGAGAACCTCGGCGTGGAAATCTACCCGGGTTTCGCCGCTCAGCAGGCGCTGATCGATGAAAGCGGCGTGGTGCGCGGCATCGTCACCGGCGACCTTGGCGTCGACCGCGAAGGCAACCCGAAGGAAGGCTATTACACCCCCGGCATGGAGCTGCGCGCCAAGTACACGCTGTTCGCCGAAGGCTGCCGCGGTCATATCGGCAAGCAGTTGATCAGCAAGTACCAGCTCGACAGCGAAGCCGACGCCCAGCACTACGGCATCGGCCTCAAGGAAATCTGGGATATCGACCCCAGCAAGCATCAGCAAGGCCTGGTGGTGCACACCGCCGGTTGGCCGATGGACATCATGGGCACCGAGAACACCGGTGGCTCCTTCCTTTATCACCTGGAAAACAACCAGGTGGTGGTCGGCCTGATCATCGATCTGTCCTACGCCAACCCGCACCTGTCGCCGTTCGACGAATTCCAGCGCCTCAAGCACCACCCGGTGTTCAAGCAATACCTGGAAGGCGGCAAGCGCGTTTCCTACGGCGCCCGCGCGATCGCCAAGGGTGGCCTCAACTCGCTGCCGAAAATGGTCTTCCCGGGCGGCGCGCTGATCGGCTGCGACCTCGGCACCCTGAACTTCGCCAAGATCAAGGGCAGCCACACCGCCATGAAGTCCGGCATGCTGGCAGCCGAGGCCATCGCCGAAGCGCTGGCCGCGGGTCGTGAGGGTGGTGATGAACTGCGCAACTATGTCGACGCGTTCAAGGCCAGTTGGCTGTACGACGAACTGTTGCGCAGCCGTAATTTCGGCGCCGCGATTCACAAGTACGGCGCCGTGGTTGGCGGCGGCATCAACTGGGTCGACCAGAACCTGTTCGGCGGCAAGCTGCCCTTCACCCTGCATGACAACAAACCGGATTACGCCTGCCTGAAGCTCGCGGCGGACTGCAAGAAGATCGCCTACCCGAAACCGGACGGCAAACTCAGCTTCGACAAGCTGAGCTCGGTGTTCCTCTCCAACACCAACCATGAAGAGGAGCAGCCCTGCCACCTAAAGCTGACCGACCCCAGCATTCCGATCGACAAGAACCTGCCGCTGTACGACGAGCCAGCGCAGCGCTATTGCCCGGCCGGCGTGTATGAAGTGGTCGCCAACGACGACGGCAGCAAGCGCTTCCAGATCAATGCGCAGAACTGCGTGCACTGCAAGACCTGCGACATCAAGGATCCTGCTCAGAACATCACCTGGGTAGCGCCGGAGGGCACGGGCGGCCCCAACTACCCCAACATGTGACCATCAAAAAAGGCTCCCTCGGGAGCCTTTTTGCCAAGTGCTATTCCTGCGGTCCTATGGGAAAAAAGACCCCACCGCTCCACACCCCCAGCCAGGTCCGACCTTCCATGTCGCGGGGCTGCGCCAGCTCGACCAACTGATAGAACACGTTGCGATGGATCAGCGCTTCCAGATTGGCGCGAATATGCACATAGGGCGACGGCTCCTGGGTCTGCGCGTCCAGCACCACACGCAAGGGGTGCTCACTGCCTGCTTCGACCTCATCGCCAACATTGGTGACGAAGCGCAATACCTGCGATTCGCCCTGCCCTGTCGCCTGTACCGAAACCGCCACGAACGGCGCGTCATCAACCGTGATACCCACCTTCTCCACGGGCGTGACCAGAAAATAGCCATCCCCATCGCGGCGAATGATGGTCGAGAACAGCCGTACCATGGCCGGCCTGCCGATCGGCGTGCCCATGTAGTACCACGAGCCGTCACGCGCAATGCGCATGTCGATATCGCCGCAGAAATCAGGATTCCACTGGTGCACCGGCGGCATGCCCTTGCTGCCAGCCGGCGGGATCTGCGCCAGCAGGTCACCCGCCTTGTCGGTTTCGCTCACTGCGCCTCCCAAGGCCAGTTCCAGAGAGAAGCTGGCCGTTAACGACTGAAGCCCAAAAGTTTACGCGCATAATCCTCGAGTGGTGCCCTGATCAGCTCTTCGGGGCGCGCATCATAAAACGTCAGGAATCCGCCGCGGCTGCGAATACGCGCCGTGTCCACCAGGTAGCGAGTGTTGGTTTCGATCAGCATCAGCTGCAGCACGCTGCGATCGGTGCCGAGCCGGTCGAAGGCTTCCTGATCTTCCCACTCCTCCAGGGTGCCGATGCGGTCGTCGGCGTAGGCGAAGCGGGTGTACAGCAGGTAATGCGCACCAGCGGCGCGCGCCTCGCCCAGCGCGTCATCGAGACCGACCGGCGCCCTTGCGCGGCGCACCATGGGGAAGTACTCGACGAACCCACGGAATGCTTCCTCGGCCACCACATTGGGCCGCGGATAGGCGTGCTTGCCGTTCGGTGCGAAATGTCCCTGAGCGATGTAGATGAAGGAATCGGCCTGCAACCGCCAGGACGCCGAGCGCCGCATCGTGTTGTGATCCAGCACGCCGGCATCACGCAGGTGGTAGGTGGCACCATCGGCCATGTCGCTGACATTCATGCAGCCGGCCAGGCTCAGCAACAGGGCCACGACAAACAGGTTACGCATGTGAACTCTCCCGACACCGGCGACGGAAAACCGGCGAATGACTGCCTGTAGCAGGTTTCGCGCCAGCCGGCTCACCCGGGCTCTCAAGCCCCTGGGCGGCGGCTCAGGCGGGAGGCGTCTCGCTGTCGCGTTTACGCTTGTTGCCCATGCGCACGCCGATGTCCATCAGGAACTGGAAGAACCCTTCCTGATCCTCCAGCACATTGCTCCAGAACGGCGAGTGATAGAGCGCCACGGCGCCATGCACCAGGGCCCAGGCAGCGCAGTAGTGGAAATACGGCGGCACGTCTTCGAGTTTGCCCTCGGCGATGCGGCCCTTGATCAACTGGGTGAGGCGCTCGAAGTTGGAGGCGCGGATGCTGTGCAGCTGTTCGACCAGCTCAGGCACCTGATTGCCCTTGACCACCTTTTCTTCCAGCCGGTCGAAGAGCCGGTAGCGCTGCGGGTCCCGCATGCGAAACTCGAAATAGGCACGCGACAGCGCTTCCTTGTCACGGTCTATGTCGGACGAATGCAGCAACTCGTTCAGATCACGCTCGTAGTCGAGCATCAGCCGCAGGTAGATTTCCGCCTTCGACTTGAAATGCTTGTAGATGGTGCCTTTGCCGATACCCACGGCGTCGGCGATCATCTCCACGGTAACACTGTCCTCACCCTGCTCGAGAAAGAGCTTGAGGGCGATATCAAGTATTTCCTGCTCGCGGCGGCGAAACTCACGGATCTTGCGGGGTTCTTTCTGCATGAGGATATGACAAGGTCAAAATTCAAGTCCGTTATTATGCCTAACTAACGCGAAATTGCACGGATCACACGCTCATGAATGCCATCATCGACGAGTTTCCCCAGCCGGACGATATTCACTACCTGAACCACGCGGCAGTTGCCCCCTGGCCGGCCCGCACGGCGCGGGCCGTGGAGCGCTTCGCCCGGGAAAACATCAGCACCGGCGCGCGTGACTACCCGCAATGGCTGGAAACAGAACGCCGCTTGCGCGAACGCCTGGCGCGCCTGCTGAACGCCTCGTCACGTGCCGACATCGCGCTGGTCAAGAATACTTCCGAAGCCCTGTCGTTCGTGGCCTTCGGCCTGGATTGGCGCGCCGGCGACCAGGTCATCATCAGCACCGAGGAGTTTCCTTCCAACCGTATCGTCTGGGAAGCGCTGCGCCCCCAGGGCGTCGAGGTGGTACAGGTGAACCTGCACGATGGCGATGCCGAAGCTGCCCTGCTCGCCGCCTGCACCTCACGCACCCGGCTGATGGCTATCAGCGCTGTACAGTACGCCAGCGGCCTGCGCCTGGATCTGCAGCGCCTGGGCGTCGGCTGCGAACAACGCGGCGTGCTGCTGTGCGTGGATGCCATCCAGCAGCTCGGCGCCCTGGGTATGGACGTGCAGAGCAGCCGCTGCGCCTTCGCCATGGCCGACGGCCACAAGTGGCTGCTCGGCCCGGAAGGCCTGGGGGTGTTCTATTGCCGCCCGGACCTGCGTGCGCAACTGACGCTGCACGAATATGGCTGGCACATGCTCGAGCACGCCGGCGATTACGACCGCGATGACTGGCAGCCGGCCCGCAGTGCCCGGCGCTTCGAATGTGGCAGCCCCAACATGCTCGGTGCCATGGCGCTGGAAGCCAGCCTGTCGCTGCTCGAAGAGGTTGGCATGGCGCAGGTCGAAGACGCGCTGCACGAGCGCGTGCAATGGCTTCTCGATGGCCTGCTGGGTATCGAGGGCGCCCAGTTGCTGAGCGTCAGGGACCGGCAAAAACGCGCGGGCATCGTCACGTTCGCCCTGGCCGGATGGGAAAACCAGATGCTCCACGAACGCCTGAAGAGCGCGCAGATCATCTGCGCCCAGCGTGGCGGCGGTATTCGCCTGTCACCGCATTTCTATACCCAGCCTCGCGTGATCGAACACACCCTGCGGGTGTTGCGCCAGCTCGCCAGCAAATGAGCACTCAGCAGCGCAAGAAGTATTCCAAATCCGTTTAACGCCGGGGATGGACGCCTGCCGAACATGACCAATACTTCAGGTACCGCTGCGGCATTCCCCCAAGTGTCGCGGCGGCCGGAGTGCCGAGGACCGCGCACTTCGCTTGACTCCTAATGGTCTTGACCCGGATTCCCCCGAAACCGGGTTTTTTTTGCCCGCGCCACACGGGCGAGCAGCCTATCGGCCTGGCAACGCGCTGACGATTGCCCGTCAGCACGTCGACGCTAATCAGCCAACCCGCGCCAGGGGGAACAGGCGCTTGAAGTTCTCGCCGGTCTGCTGCGCCAGCGTCTCGTAGCTCACGCCTCGCAGCACCGCCAGGTACTCGGCGACGTCACGTACGTACTCCGGCAGGTTCGGCTTGCCACGGTGCGGAATGGGCGCCAGGTAGGGCGAGTCGGTTTCCACCAGCAGGCGATCGGCCGGCACCTGGCGAGCCACTTCGCGCAGCGCATCAGCGTTGCGGAAGGTGACGATGCCGGACAGGGAAATGTAGAAGCCGATATCCAGTGCGGCCCTGGCCATTTCCCAGTCTTCGGTAAAGCAGTGCAGCACGCCGGCTTGCGGCAAGTCGGCTTCGCGCAGCAGGGCCAGGGTATCGGCACGGGCTTGGCGGGTGTGCACGATTACCGGCTTGCCAGTGATCTGCGCGGCCTGCAGGTGCAGCCGAAAAGCGGCCTGCTGCAACTCGGCCGCTTCCGGCTCGTAGTGGTAGTCCAGGCCGGTTTCACCGATGGCGACCACGCCGGGATGATCCAGCTCGCCAAGCAGCCAGTCGAGCGCCGGTGCGCTGCCCGGTTCGAGGTCGAGTGGATGGATACCCACCGAGCAATTGACGTCGGCGTAGCGCTGCGCCAGATCACGAACGGTGGCTGCGTTGTCGGCACTGACGCCGATGCACAGGAAATGGCCGACACCTCGGGCACGCGCGGCGGCCAGCGCCTCGTCCAGTGAACCACCGTGGGCGGTCAGGTCGAGGCGATCGAGGTGGCAATGGGAATCTATGAGCATGAAGCAAACCTCACGCGGCAGGCGCAGACCGCAAGCGAGGCGGTACCCGGCTTTTCGCTCGCGGCGCTGGCCTGCGGCTACATCGTGTGGGTGGGACGATCGGACTTGAGGGCGCCGGCCAGGTAGGTTTCGATCTTGTTGCGCGCGGTGTTGTCGCCTTCGTTGAACTGCACGCCGACACCGGCGGCGCGATTGCCCTGGGCACCCTTGGGCGTGATCCAGACGACCTTGCCGGCGACCGGGATCTTTTCCGGCTCGTCCATCAGGTTGAGGAGCATGAACACTTCATCACCGAGCTTGTAGCTCTTGTTCGTGGGAATGAACAGGCCGCCATTCTTGATGAAGGGCATGTAGGCGGCATAGAGCACGGACTTGTCCTTGATGGTCAGAGACAAGATGCCGTTACGGGGCCCCAGATTCGGTGGCAAGCTCATGCGTGATTCCTGATGTCGTGGCGTAGGCGGATTCTAGCCCGGCGCAGGCAGGCTTGCCCACTGCACCAGCAAGGCTTCGAGAAGCAGCACACGGTTGAGGTTGGCCTTGCCCAGGACTTTCTGCCGCTGCTGCAGCAACCAGTCCTGGATATTCAGCACCTTGCCCTGCGGTGCTTTCTGCGCCAGGTACTGGACGACCTTGCTCATGTCGGTGGGCCCCAGGCCCTGCTCGTCCTCGGTCAGCTGATAACGCAGGATCAACTGCGCCCAGTCGCAGAACCAGTCGAACAGCAGCGGCAAGGGAACGGCGTTCCAGCTTTCGGCCAGCTGGCTAACGGAAATCTGCTGCTTGTGCAGCTTCTTCACGCCCTCGACCACCAGCGCACGCTGCTCGCGCACGCCCTGTGCCTGGAGCCTGACGGCTGCCAGCGGTGAGCCCGCTGCCAGGTACAGCAATTCGCGGATTTCCTGCTCGCTGCTACCCGACAAGGCCTCGCTCAGCCATTGCAGGCTCACCGCCTCACTCGGCAACGGGCAAGCCTGCTGCACGCAACGACTCTTGATGGTCGGCAGCAACCGGCTGGGCTGATGGCTGATCAGCAGCAGCACGGTGTCGCCGGAAGGCTCTTCGAGACTCTTGAGCAGCGCGTTGGCGGCGTTCAGGTTCATCGCCTCGGTCGGCTCGACGAGGATCACCTTGCGCCCGCCCAGCTGGGCGGTCTGCACCACGAAGTTGACCAGTGCCCGAACCTGGTCGACCTTGATCGGCTTGTCGGCCTCTTCCGGTTCGAGCACGTAGTTGTCCGGGTGACTGCCGGCAGCCAGCAGGTGACATGACTTGCACTGCCCGCAGGGCTGCAGGGCCACTGGAGACTTGCACAGCAGCAGCGCCATCAGGCGCTCGGCCAGGGCTCGCTTGCCGATGCCGGCAGGGCCGTGGAGCAGATAGGCGTGAGCATGCTGGGTACGCCCGGCGAGTTGCTGCCACAGCGCGGTCTGCCAGGGATAGACATCAACCACGCCGCAGCTCCAGCAGTTGCGGCAGCAGTGCATGCAGATCGCGCTGTACGGCCTCGAGCGCCTGCGCCGCATCAACAATGCGGTAGCGGGCCGGCTCCGCCCTGGCGCGCTGCAGGTAGGTGGCGCGCACGGCCTCGAAGAAGTCGCGGCCTTCCTGCTCGAAGCGATCCAGGCGACCGCGGGCAGCCGCGCGGGCCAGGCCCACTTCCACCGGCAGGTCGAACACCAGGGTCAGATCGGGCCGCAACGCGCCCTGCACGAAGCGCTCCAGTTGCGCGATGCGCTCGACATCGAGGCCGCGGCCTCCGCCCTGGTAGGCATAAGTGGCGTCGGTGAAACGATCACAGAGCACCACGGCGCCGCGCTGCAGCGCCGGCATGATGACCTGGGCAAGGTGTTGGGCACGCGCGGCGAATACCAGCAACAGCTCGGTATCGCTGGCCATGACTTCGTCACTGGGGGCCAGCAGCAGTTCGCGCACCCGCTCGGCCAGCGGCGTGCCACCGGGTTCGCGGGTCAGCAGCACGTCGATCCCCTGCTCGCGCAGGAGCGTCGCCAGGTACTCGCGATTGGTGCTCTTGCCGGCGCCCTCGGGGCCTTCCAGGGTAATAAACAGGCCGCTCACGGGTTGTCCTTATCACTATCACTATCACTGTTCTGGGGAATGGGCGCCGGGCTGGACCGGTAGTCGGCCCGGCGCTTCAACTGGTACTCACGGACAGCACGGTTGTGTTCGTCGAGGCTTTCCGAAAACACGTGACTGCCATCACCGCGCGCGACGAAATACAGCGTCTTGCCTGGCACCGGGTGCAGCGCCGCATGAATCGCCTCGCGGCCGACCAGGGCAATCGGCGTTGGCGGCATGCCATCGATGGTGTAGGTGTTGTAGGGCGTCGGCTCGCGCAGGTGGGCACGGGTGATTCGCCCCTCATAGCGCTCGCCGAGGCCGAAGATGACCGTCGGGTCGGTCTGCAGGCGCATGCCAATGGCCAGGCGTCTCACGAACACGCCAGCGATTTCGCCGCGCTCCTCGGGCACCCCGGTTTCCTTCTCGATCAGCGAGGCCATGATCAGCGCCTCGTAGGGGTTCTTGTACGGCAGCGCTTCGGAACGCTTCGCCCATTCCTCGTCGAGCACCACCTGCAGGCGCTTGTGGGCCTGTTTGAGCAGATCCAGATCGCTCATGCCGCGTACGTAGCGGTAGGTGTCCGGGAAGAAGCGGCCCTCGGGATTGAGGCCCGGCTGCCCCAGCCTGACCATGATCTCGTCATCGCTCAGCTCGCTGAGGGTCAGTTCCAGCTTGTCCTGGCGCGCCAGCGCGGCACGCACCTGGCGGAAGCTCCAGCCTTCGACCAGGGTCAGGCTGTATTGCACCACGTCGCCACGGCGCCACAGGTCGAGCATGTCGCGCACGCTCAGGTCGGGCGTCAGCCGATACTCGCCGCTGTGCAAGGGCTGGCCCTGCAGGTTGAAACGCCAGTACAGGCGCAGCCAAAGCGCGCCGTCGATGACGCCCTCGGCTTCGAGACGGTTGAGCACGCCTCCGGGCGTGGCACCGGCAGGTACCTCGATCAGGCGTTCTTCGCTGATCGCCAGCGGCTGCTCCAGGGCACGGTGCTGCTGCCAGGCGGCGAAGCCCAGTGCAAGACCGGCCAGTACCACGGTGATTTCGAGCACGAACAGTAATTTGCGAATCACGGATCAGCAGTCCAGTAGATGACGGGCAACGGCCTGCAGTTTACGGGTGAGCGGCCCGACCGGCCAGTGACGGTGCTGCAACTGGCGAACCGGCCATACGCCGTACAGGCTGTTGCAGAGAAACACCTCGTCGGCGGCCAGCACCTCGTCGAGCTCGATATCGCCGACCTGACAATCGATACCCAGGCCCTGCGCCTGTTCCAGCAGCTCGGCGCGCATCACCCCGGCCACGCCGCAGCGCGACAGCTCGGGCGTCGACAGCGCGCCACGGCAGACCACGAAGAGGTTGCTGAACACCCCTTCGATCACGCGCCCCGACACATCGCGCATCAATCCTTCTGCGTACCCGTCGTCCTGCCATTCGGCGCGGGCCAATACCTGCTCGAGGCGATTGAGGTGCTTGAGGCCGGCCAGCAGCGGCTGCTCGGCCAGGCGGGTGGCGCAGGCAAACAGCTGGATGCCATCCTCCGCGTGCTGCAGCGGATAGGCTGGCATGCGGCCAGCCTGCAGGATACGCCGCGGAGCCCCTGCAGGCCGTGCGTAGCCGCGCTGGCCGTCACCACGGGTGATGATCAGCTTGGCGAGGCCCTGCTGCAGTTCGCCACAGAAGGCCAGCAGTTCGCCGCGCAGTGCCGCGCTGTCGAGGTCGATGCGCAGACGCCGGCAGCCGGCGGTGACCCGAGCCAGGTGACGTTCGAGCAGCACCGGCCGACCGCCGCGCACGGCCATGGTTTCGAACAGGCCGTCACCGTAGGCCAGGCCGCGGTCCACCAGAGACAACGACGTGGCCGGCCGGCCATCGACCCAGCTGAACATCAATCGGCGTACCGGCGAAATACCAGTGAGCCGTTGGTGCCACCGAAACCGAACGAGTTGGACAGCGCCACTTCGATCGGCATCTTGCGCGCGTGGTGCGGCACGAAGTCCAGGTCACAGCCTTCGTCCGGCTCGTCCAGGTTGATGGTCGGTGGCGCCACCTGATCCCGCAATGCGAGGATGCTGAAGATCGCCTCGACCGCCCCGGCCGCACCGAGCAGGTGGCCGGTCATCGACTTGGTCGAGCTGACCGCGACATGGCGCGCATGCTCGCCGAATACCGTCTTGATCGCCGCCACTTCGGCCTTGTCGCCAGCCGACGTCGAGGTGCCATGGGCGTTGATGTACTGCACATCGGAAGGCTGGATGCCTGCATCGCGCAAGGCGTTGGCCATGCAGCGCGCAGCACCGGCGCCGTCTTCGGGCGGCGAGGTCATGTGGAAAGCGTCGCCACTCATGCCAAAGCCAATCAGCTCGGCATAGATGGTCGCGCCACGCGCCCTGGCGTGCTCGAGCTCTTCGAGCACCAGCGCGCCGGCGCCGTCGGACAGCACGAAGCCGTCGCGGCCCTTGTCCCACGGCCGACTCGCCTTGGTCGGCTCGTCGTTGCGGGTGGACATCGCCCGTGCCGCGCCGAAGCCGCCCAGCCCCAGGCCGCAGGCGGCCATCTCGGCACCGCCGGCAATCATCACGTCGGCCTCGCCGTAGGCAATGTTGCGCGCAGCCATGCCGATACAATGGGTACCGGTGGTGCAGGCGGTGGCGATGGCATAGTTGGGGCCCTGCAGACCCAGGTGGATCGACAGGAACCCGGAAATCATGTTGATGATCGAGCCCGGCACGAAGAACGGCGAAATGCGCCGCGGTCCCTGTTCGTGCAATGACTTGCAGTTGTTCTCGATGTTGGTCAGGCCGCCAATCCCGGAGCCCATGGCCACACCGATACGATCACGGTTGGCATCCGTGACTTCCAGGCCGGAATCTCGGGCCGCCTGAAAGCAGGCCGCCAGGCCGTACTGAATGAACAGGTCGAGCTTGCGCGCCTCTTTGGCGGACAGATACGGCTCGACATCGAAATTCTTCACCGACCCACCGATACGGGTGGAAAAGGCGGAAAGATCCATATGGTCAAGCAGGCCGATGCCACTGCGGCCGGCCAGAATGCCCTGCCAGCTGCTCGGCACATCGTTACCCAGCGGCGACAACATGCCCATACCGGTAACCACGACGCGTCTACGCGACACAGCAATCTCCTCTTGTCAGTTTTGTCGACGCCTCGATGTACCCCGGCACACTCATGCCCGGGCCGATTGATCATCCGGCGATTGGCTCCAGGTGGCTGCACCACCCCAGGTCCAGGACGCCGTCGGCGCTCTTCTTTGCTTTTACAGTGAACCGTCAAAGAAAAGCCGCACGCCTTTGCAGACGTGCGGCTTTTCCAGATCGGGAAGCGACGAACTGCTTACTGCGCGTGCGCGGTAACGTAGTCGATTGCTTCCTGAACAGTGGTGATCTTCTCGGCTTGCTCGTCCGGGATTTCGGTCTCGAATTCTTCTTCGAGAGCCATCACCAGCTCAACGGTGTCAAGAGAGTCGGCACCCAGGTCTTCAACGAAGGAAGCGCTGTTGGTTACTTCTTCTTCCTTCACGCCCAGTTGCTCGGCAACGATTTTCTTGACGCGTTCTTCGATGGTGCTCACGTGTTGTCACTCCTATTGGACAAATCCAGCCAGCTGGTTGTGCCGGCAAGTGTATAGAAAGGGTTTTCGGCTTTTCAAGCTGAAAGCCGATGGCGCGCACGGAAAAGCCCCGACGATCCCATTTCAAAACCAGCAAAGTTGCCACTAATTTTCCATCGAATCGCCGACGTTCGCCTCGGCACCGCCCGTATTCAGCTCATGTACATCCCACCGTTCACAGGGATGGTAGCCCCTGTGACGTAAGCTGCACCATCGGATGCGAGGAAAGAAACCACGTTGGCGATCTCTTGTGCCTGCCCCAGACGGCCCAGCGGAATCTGTGTAAGCAGTGCTTCGCGCTGCGTTTCCGGCAATTCACGGGTCATATCGGTGTCGATGAAACCCGGTGCCACCGCGTTGACGGTGATCGAACGCGAACCGACCTCACGGGCCAGTGCACGGCCGAAGCCTTCAAGGCCAGCCTTGGCTGCAGCGTAGTTCACCTGCCCGGCGTTGCCCATGGCACCCACCACCGAACCGATGTTGATGATACGCCCGAAACGCGCCTTGGTCATGCCACGCAGCACAGCCTTCGACAAACGATAGAGGCTGTTGAGGTTGGTATCGATAACGTCATACCACTCGTCGTCTTTCATGCGCAGCATCAGGTTGTCGCGGGTGATACCGGCATTGTTGACCAGCACCAGCACCTGACCGAAGTCTTTCTGGATCTTTTCCAGGGTGGCCGCGACAGACTCGTCATTGCTGACGTTGAGCATCAGGCCGGTGCCTTCGATGCCATTTTCCTTGAGGGTGGCTGCGATGCGCTCGGCACCCGCCTCGGACGTCGCGGTACCGATTACCACGGCCCCCTGACGCCCCAGCTCCAGGGCAATCGCCTGGCCAATGCCGCGGCTCGCGCCGGTAACCAGTGCAACCTTACCTTGCAGACTCATAGCATTCTCCTAGTGTTGGGCCTAGACGGCGGCCAATGCGGCACGCGCAGCAGCGAAGGCCTCAGGGGTGTCGAGGTTGTGCGTGTTGACGCCCTTGACACAGCGCTTGTTAAGGCCCGACAGCACTTTGCCAGGGCCGCATTCGACCAGATCGGTGACGCCTTGCTCGCCCAGGCGAACCATCGACTCCACCCAGCGGACCGGGCTGTACAGCTGCGCCAGCAGGTCGCGCTTGAGGGTATCGAGATCGGCCACCACAGCGGCACTGACGTTCTGCACCAGCGCAATCTGCGGCGCCTGCCAGGCAATCGCGGCAACGGACTCGGCGAAGCGCTCGGCCGCCGGACGCATCAGCTCGCAGTGCGACGGCACGCTGACCGGCAACGGCAATGCGCGCTTGGCGCCACGCGCCTTGCAGGCTTCCACGGCGCGAGCCACGGCCGCCGCAGAGCCGGCGATCACCACCTGGCCCGGTGCGTTGTAGTTCACCGCGCTGACCACTTCGCCCTCGGCCGCTTCGGCGCAGGCAGCCTGCACGTCGGCATCTTCCAGGCCAAGAATTGCTGCCATGCCGCCCTGCCCAGCCGGCACGGCCTGCTGCATCAGTTGGCCGCGCAGTTCGACCAGCCTGACCGCTTCGGCGAAACCAATGGAGCCGGCGGCGACCAGTGCGCTGTACTCACCCAGACTGTGCCCGGCGACGAACGCAGGGCGCGCGCCGCCCTCGGCCAGCCACAAACGCCACAGGGCGATAGAGGCAGCCAGAATGGCCGGCTGGGTCTTGTCGGTCTGGTTGAGCTGCTCTTCCGGGCCCTGCTGGGTCAACGCCCACAGGTCATAACCCAGGGCGCTCGATGCTTCGCTGAAGGTATCGAGGATCAGCGCGTGCTCTGCGCCGTGGCCGGCCAGCATGGTCAGCGCTTGCGAGCCCTGACCGGGAAAGACGAATGCGAGGGATGCAGACATTGAACGGTTCCCTTAGTGATCTTCTCGTCGAACATTGACGCCCGCCATCGGCGAGCGCTGGAAAACTGACATTTTGGATGGCTGCCCATCCCAAGTGGTCACATATTACCGATCATGTGTTTGATTCGACCACTCAGTCGCTCCGGCAAATTCTCCTGCACATCGGTCATGGCCCGGCGAATGGCGCTCTTTATACCATCCGGGCCGGCACTGCCGTGACTCTTCACCACGATGCCCTGCAGGCCAATGAAACTCGCGCCATTGTGCCGCGCAGGAGCCAGTTCGCCGCGCAGGCGGCGCAACACCGGCAACGCCAGCAGGCCCGCGATGCGGCTCAGCAGGTTACTGCGAAACAGCGCCTCGAGCCGCGCCACGATCATGGTTACCAGCCCCTCGCTGGATTTGAGCAGCACGTTGCCCACGAAGCCATCGCAGACCAGCACGTCGGCGTCGCCGCGATACAGACCGTCACCCTCGACGAAACCGATGTAGTTGAGGCCTTCGACACCTTCGAGCAGCGCAGCCGCCTGCTTGACCTGCTGGTTGCCCTTGGTCTCTTCGCTGCCAACATTCAGCAAGCCGACCCGCGGCGCCGGGATGCCCTGCACCTCGGCCGCCACAGCCCCCATGATCGCGAACTGGCAAAGGTGCTCGGCAGTGCAATCGACATTGGCACCCAGATCGAGCAGGTGGCAGACGCCATGGCGACTTGGAATGGCCACTATCATCGCCGGCCGGTCGATACCCGGCAGCGTCTTCAGCACGTGACGCGACAGGGCCATCAGCGCCCCGGTGTTGCCGGCACTCACACAGGCATGGGCGCGCCCATCGCGCACCACCTCCAAGGCCACGCGCATGGAGGAATCCGGCTTGCCGCGCAACGCCTGGGCCGGGCGCTCGCCCATCTCGATGGACTCGCCGGCATGCTCGATCTGCAGGCGCGACCGATCCACACCGGAGATTCCAGCGAGCAGGGTTTCGATAAGGGGGGCTTGGCCGACTAGCACCAGGTGTAGCGAGGGGAACTCAGCCAGACAGGCGACGCTGGCTGGAACAATGCAGTGGGGACCGAAGTCCCCACCCATTGCGTCAATCGCGATGATCGGAGCGGACAAGATTTACTCGTCAGCGCCCTTGTCGATCACTTTGCGACCACGGTAAACACCTTCCGGCGATACGTGGTGGCGCAGGTGAACTTCACCGGTGCTCTTCTCAACCGACAGAGCGTTACCCTCGAGCGCGTCATGCGAACGACGCATGTCACGGGCGGAACGGGATTTTTTGTTCTGCTGAACAGCCATACTAGTAAACTCCTAAACGTTTGGGTCACGCTTTAACTGTGCCAATACACTGAACGGGTTGGACCGCGTCTCCCCGTCCTCGCTCGACTCGGGCTCATCAAGGCCCGCCGGCTGCTGGCAATCTTTCGGGTCATGAACCGGCACGATGGGCAAGGCGAGCAAAAGCTCATCCTCGATCAAGGCCAGCAGATCCAGAGGATCTTCACCCATTTCCAGTACGTCATAGCCTTGCGGCACGGACTGGGTATTCGCGCCTTCCTTCACCACAGCGTAATCACACTCGCTGAGGATCGGTAAGGTGACCTGATCCAGACAACGCTGGCAAACCATCTTGACTTCGACCTCAAGCTGGCTGTGGATGACCACAGCATGGCGCTCGTCACGCTCGAAAGAAAACTTCGCGCGCACGTTACCGCCATTATCGGCAAGAGGGTCGCAGAGCCTCGACAAATCGGCTAGGGGTAGCTCACCCTGAAGGGTGGCACCACGGTCGGCGAGTTTGCGTGGATCAACGTGAGGTGGAATCGGGCCATTTGACATAGGCGCCGCATTCTATGGATGCGGCCGTACGCTGTCAAAGGAAATTGCGCCTGTCCAGCGCCTTTGCCGACGACTAGAATCAGCCGCTCGTTCCGTACAAGGTCAACGCCGATGCCGTCCCTGGTTCTTGCCTCCAGCTCCCCCTACCGTCGCGAGCTGCTGGGCCGTTTGCGCCAGCCCTTCGAGTGGGCCGCGCCAAGCATCGACGAGTCGCCCCAGGCCGGTGAATCCGCCGAGGCGCTGGTGCGCCGCCTGGCCCGTGAGAAAGCCCTGGCACTGGCCGAACGCTTCAGCTCGCACCTGATCATCGGCTCGGATCAGGTCGCCGTGCTGGACGGGCAGATACTCGGCAAACCCCACGAGTATAAACGCGCCCACGCCCAGCTGACCGCAGCCAGCGGCAAAAGCGTGACCTTTCTCACCGGCCTGGCACTGCTCGACAGCCGCGACGGCTCCTGCCAGGTCGACTGCGTTCCTTATACGGTGCACTTCCGTGTCCTGAGCGGCGCGCAGATCGCGCGCTACCTGAACGCCGAAGAACCTTATGACTGTGCTGGCAGTTTCAAGGCCGAGGGCCTCGGTATCAGCCTGTTTCGCCGCACCGAAGGCAGTGACGTCAACAGCCTGATCGGCCTGCCGCTGATTCGCCTGGTCGAGATGCTGGACGCCGCCGGCGTGCAAATCCCCTGAAATGCTTTCTTACAACGACCGAACGGCCTCGTAACGTCGTTGCTATCGCCTCGTAAGCTGCTGCATGGCGTCAATTCATGGCGTCGCGGGGCCGGCCCGATGCTGGATTCAGCATCGGGCTGCAATCCATCTAAGCTAATTCCTATTAATTATTGGATTCATATTTTTTAGATCGTCTAGTTTGCCTTACCGGATCACCGGACACCCTGCTCAACCCAGACCGTCCCGTGACCCGCCCTTATCCATGGCTGGCCACGCCATTGATGAGGCTCACCATGTCACTGCTCCGCCCTGCGCTGATCGCCGCCAGCCTGCTGCTTGCCCTGCCCCAGGCCAATGCCGATACCCTGCGTATCGGCTATCAGAAATCCTCGACCCTGATCAGCATCCTGAAAACCCAGGGCACGCTGGAAAAAGCCTTGGCCGATCAGGGCGTGCAGATCAGTTGGCATGAATTCCCCAACGGCCAGCCGCTGCTGGAGTCACTCAACGTCGGCAATATCGATCTGTCAGCGGATGTCGCCGATACCGTACCGGTGTTCGCGCAGGCTGCGGGGGCCGAGCTCACTTACTTTGCCCAGGAAGCGCCCTCACCTGCCGCCCAGGCAGTAATCGTTCGCGAAGATTCCCCAATCAACACCCTGGCCGATCTCAAGGGCAAGAAAGTCGCCGTCACCAAAGCCGCCGGCAGCCACTACCTGCTGATCGCCGCACTGGCCAAGGCCGGGCTCACGTTCGGCGACATCCAGCCCGCCTACCTGACCCCCGCCGATGGCCGCGCCGCCTTCGAGAACAAGCGCGTGGATGCCTGGGTGACCTGGGAACCCTTCCTCAGCGGCGCCCAACAACAACTGCCGACCCGAACCCTGGCCGATGGCGAAGGCCTGGCCGACTACCAGCGCTATTACCTGACCAGCACCCGCTTCGCCAAGGCCAACCCCAAGGTGCTCGAAACCGTATTCGCCGAACTGCAAAAGACCGGCGACTGGGTACGCAGCAACCCCCGTGAGGCCGCCGAGCTGCTCGGCCCGTTGTGGGGGAACCTGGACCCGGCCGTCGTCGAGAAAGCCAACGCACGGCGCAGCTATCAGGTGCGCGCCGTACACCCGGGCAGCCTGAAAGAGCAGCAAAAGATCGCCGACGCCTTTTACAAGGAAGGCTTGTTGCCCGCGCCAGTGGATGCCGTGGATGTCGCCACCTGGGCACCAGAGAAGCGCTGACACCAGGGCGCATCACAGGGAGGGCCAGGACGATCAATAGAACTGCCAGAGACACCGACCCAACAACGCCTAATTGCATCAGATGAAAAGGAGCCTCATATGCACATTCGTTCCCTGTTCGGCGCTGGCGTGATCGCCGTCGCCAGCCTGCTGTCCGCGCCCACCTGGGCTGCCAGCGAATTTCTGGTCACCACCGAGTGGCTGGAGAAGAACCTCGACAATCCGAAGGTACGCATCATCGAAGTCAGCGTGGTGCCTGGCGTCTATGAGCGCGGCCATATCCCTGGCGCGGTCAACCTGGCCTGGCACAGCGATCTGGTCGATCCGGTCAGGCGTGACATCGCCAGCCAGGAAGCCCTGCAGAGCCTGCTGCGCCAATCCGGCGTCTCGGACGACACCACCACCATCCTTTATGGCGACCACAACAACTGGTTCGCCGCCTGGGGTGCCTGGGTGTTCGATGTCTACGGCGTGGAGAACGTGAAGCTGCTCGATGGTGGGCGAGTCAAATGGGAAGCGGAAAAACGCACCCTGAGCAACCGCGCCAGCAGCCCGGGCAACGGTAACGTCACCCTCAAGGCCGCCAACAAGGAGCTGCGCGCCTTCCTGCCGGACGTACTGGCCGCTGCGGAAAAACGCAGCGACGCGCAACTGGTGGATATCCGTTCCGCCGATGAATACAACGGCAAGGTCTTCGCGCCTCAGGGGGTACAGGAGCTGGCTGTGCGCGCCGGCCACGTGCCGGGCGCCGTCAACGTTCCGTGGGGCCAGGCCGTCGCTGCCGACGGTACGTTCAAGTCCGCCGAGGAGCTGAAGAAAGTCTACGCAGCCGTGGGCATAGACGGCAGCAAACCGATCATCACCTACTGCCGCATCGGCGAGCGCTCCAGCCACACCTGGTTCGCGCTTAAGAAGATCCTCGGCTACGACGTGCGCAACTACGACGGCTCGTGGACCGAATACGGCAATGCCGTCGGCGTACCCGTAGTCAACGTCGCCGGCACGGTCTGGGGCGGCAAGTAACCCCAGGAAAACACCCTTGACGGGGCGGATGTGCCAGGCGTGGCATCCGCCCCTTTTTATGGCCTGCCATCCATGGCGGCCACCCTACGGGCCGTCGCAAGCGACGTTAAAAATCGCTCCCGGCGATTGTTATGGGCGCCCTCAACGCTACTCGGGATCTGTCCCAATTCCACCCAACGGACAACCGTCAATGGAGCGACCTTCCATGCTCACCTTGCGCACCGGCGGCGCCATCCTGGTTCTCTCTGCCCTGGCCATGGCCGCCTGGCTGCTAGCCACGCCTAGCAACGAAGGACGGGCCCTGAGTTTTTCCCTGCTGGCAGGCGGCCTGTTCGGTGTGCTGCTGCAGCGTTCGCGCTTCTGTTTCTTGTGCGTCAGCCGCGATTTCATCGAACGCCGTGACCCACGCGGCCTGCTCGGCATCCTCGCTGCCCTGGCGGTCGGCACCCTGGGTTATCACGCGGCCTTCGGCGCCTTCCTGCCGGACCCTGCCAGCGGGCGCCTGCCGCCGGACGCCCATATCGGCCCATTGAGCTGGGTATTGGCGTTGGGCGCCGCCCTGTTTGGCCTGGGCATGGCGATTTCCGGGTCGTGCATCAGCGCCCATCTGTACCGTTTGGGCGAAGGCGCCCTGGCCTCGGTGCTCGCACTGCTGGGTGCGCTGATCGGCTTCTTTCTCGGCTTCCTGTGCTGGAACACCCTGTACCTGGCTAGCATCCAGGAGGCCCCGGTGATCTGGCTGCCGGCACAGTTCGGTTACGGCGGCTCGCTACTGCTGCAACTGGCGGTGCTTGGCGGCCTGGCCCATTTGCTGTTGCGCTACCGCAAAAGCGATGAGCCCGGGCGCCCGGACAGTGGCCTGCGCCAATTGTTATTTGGCGCACGATGGCCGACCTGGGTCGGTGGCATCCTGATCGGCACGCTGGCCCTGGCGGCTTACCTGCGCGTCGGCCCGCTGGGGGTAACCGCCGAGCTTGGCAGCCTGTCGCGAACCGCCGCCAACGGGCTGGGCTGGCTGCCTGAGCGCCTGGAAGGTCTGGATGGATTTTCCGGCTGCGCCACCGTGGTGAAGGAAACCCTGCTGTCGAACAATGGCGTTTTCATTCTCGGCCTGGTTTTCGCCGCCTGGGCCAGCGCCCTGCTCGCTGGCGACTGCGCGCCGCGCTGGCCATGCGCTCGGGAGGCCCTGCGTAATTTCGTAGGCGGCGTATTACTCGGCCTGGGCGGCATGCTTGCCTTGGGCTGCACCGTCGGCACCCTGCTCTCCGGCATCATGGCCGGCGCCGCCTCTGGCTGGCTGTTCGCCGTGTTCTGCTTCGCCGGCCTGATCGCCGGGCTGCGCCTGCGCAAGGTGATTGGCTAACGACAAAACCGCAATAGTGAAATCCCGTAGGGTGGGTCACGCTTCACCGACCCACCAGGCCATTCAATGCCGATGGTGGCTGGCGAACATCGATACGCCTTTGAACTGCGCTCCGAACGGGGATCGCAATGGGGGATGAAAAGATCGTCGGCTACGCGCCCCGGCCCACCCTACGGTCTCAACCACGGGCTACCGCATCTCGTAGGGTGGGTCACGCTTCACCGACCCACCAGGCCATTCAATGCCGATGGTGGCTGGCGAACATCGATACGCCTTTGAACTGCGCTCCGAACGGGGATCGCAATGGTGGATGAAAAGAGCATCGGCTACGCGCCCCGGCCCACCCTACGGTCTCAACCACGGGCTACCGCATCTCGTAGGGTGGGTCACGCTTCACCGACCCACCAGGCCATTCAATGCCGATGGCGGCTGGCGAACATCGATACGCCTTTGAACTGCGCTCCGAACGGGGGTCGCAATGGGGGATGAAAAGAGCGTCGCTACGCGCCCCGGCCCACCCTACGGGGTGCTGCGCGGCCCGACCGATCCATCGGGCCATTCACCGGCCAAGGGACTATGTACTGAGCCGCTCCCACAACCCACTCCGGCGTTCGACACGGCGCCCGATGGCGGCCTCGAATATACCGGCGCGGCTTTCGATGAGGCTGAAACAATCGCGGGCGCGGGTGATGCCGGTGTAGACCAGCTCCTTGGTCAGCACAGGATTGAGAGTATCCGGCAGCACCAGGGCGCAATGGGCGAACTCCGAGCCCTGGGACTTATGCACGGTCATGGCGAATACGCTTTCAACGGCGCCGAGCCGGCTTGGCAGGATCGAGCGCAGGCCGCCCGAACCGTCATTGCGCGGGAACACCACACGCAGCGCCGAGCGCACTGGGCCGCCCGCCTCCAGCGCAGGCTCGGGCAAGCGCAGGGCGATACCAATATCGCCGTTCATCAAGCCCAGACCATAGTCGTTACGCGTGACCAGCACCGGACGGCCTTCGTACCAGCCGTGCTCCTGTTCGATCAGCCCGCGCTGCAGCAGGGCATGGGCGATGCGTCCGTTGAGCGCCTCGACGCCCCAGGGCCCCTTGCGTACCGCACACAACAACTGAAAGCGTTCGAACGCCGCCAGCACGCTGGCGCACCAGGTGTCCCAGCGATCATCACCATCAGCCAGATCAGGCCGTTGCCCGTGGAGAATATCCAGGTAGTCGGCATAGCCAACCGGGCGCTCTTCGCTGCCGGGCAGGCCATCCAGCAACAGCCGTTCGAAGGCGCCGTCCTGCTCACCTGCCAGGCGCAGCTGGTGCAGGTCCTTTCCGCCGGCGGCCAACACTTCGCGGGCCTCCATCGCGGCGCCACGATTCACCGCCAGGGCCAGCCGGCCAATGCCGGAACCGCCAGCGAAACGCCGCGAATGACGGAGCATGACAATGTGCTGCGACAGCGCCCGCTCCCCGATCTGCAGCCCTGCCTCGTCAATCCGCTCGCCGGTCTGCCGCGCCAGCCACTCGCGAGTGGCCGGGCTGTAGCCGCCCGCCTCGGCATCACGGCACAGGTCGCCCAGCACCGCGCCGGCCTCCACCGAGGCCAACTGGTCCTTGTCGCCCAGCAGGATCAGGCGCGCGTGGGTCGGCAGGGCAGCAAGCAGATTGGCCATCATTTCCAGGTCGATCATCGAGGCTTCATCGACCACCAGCACATCCAGTGGCAGCGGGTTGGCGGCGTGATGGCGAAAGTGCCGGCTGTCCGGCCGGCTGCCGAGCAGACGGTGCAAGGTGGTGACCGTCTTGGGAATCTGCTCGCGCACCGCTTCGCTGACTGGCAAGGTCGCCACCTGGGCGCCAATGGACTCGGTCAGCCGTGCCGCCGCCTTGCCGGTGGGCGCCGCCAGGCTCAGCCGCAACGGCGCGCCGCGATCCAGTGCAGCCGCCTGCAGCAGGGCCAGCAGGCGTACCACAGTGGTGGTTTTACCGGTGCCGGGGCCGCCGGTGATCAGCGTGAAGCGCGCCCGTGCCGCCAGGGCGCAGGCCAGTTTCTGCCAGTCGGCAAGGCGTTGGCCATCCAGTTCCAGCGGTTCGGGAAACAGCACCGCCAGGCGCTGAGCGAGATCGGCCGGCGCATCCGCCGCCGCGTGCAGGCGCTCGCCGAGGTCGATGGCGACGCTGCGCTCGTAGTCCCAGTATCGGCGCAGGTACAGGCAGGTGCCGTGCAAAACCAGCGGCGCGACCTCGTCTTCGGCATCGTGCAGCAGTGCGCTGTTGGTGCACGCTGTCAGCCAGGCGCCCGTGCTCAGACCGGCCAGCACCTCGGAGGGCAGCAGGCTGACGCCTTCGGCGCCCTCGCCTTCTGGCGGCAGCGACAGCGCCGAATCCGGGTCGGCCAGGGTGGTCTGCAGGTCGAGGCACACATGCCCCTGGCCCAACTGATGGCTGGCCAGTGCCGCGGCCAGCAGCAGCAGAGGCGAGGCCTCGGGATCGAGCTCGGCGAAGAAATGCGCCAGCGTCCGATCCAGCTCGCGCAGCCAGCCGCGCTCGCTCCAGGCTGCCAGCAGGGAGAACAGACCTTCGCGGTTATCGAGCATCGGCGTCATGCCAGGTCCTCCACGGGCTCGCCGAGAAACAGCGCATCCAGTCTTTCGATCAGCGCCCGCTGCGGCCGCGCACGGTACTGCCCAGCGCCCGGTGCGCGCAGAAACAGGTACAGCGCCCCGCCCATGTGCGTGTCGTAGTCGTAATCGGCCAGGCGCAGCCGCAAGTGACGGTGCAGGGCCAGCACGTACAGCACGTACTGCAGGTCGTAACGGTGGCTCGCCACGGCGGCGCTCATGGCCTCGACGGTATAGGCCTGCTCGTCGGCGCCCAGCCAGTTGGATTTGTAATCGACCACGTAGTAACGCCCCTCGTGTTCGAACACCAGGTCGATAAAGCCCTTGAACATGCCGTTGAGGGTGTCGCGGCTCAATTGCGGGCGCGCCACGCCGGGCATTTCAGCGCGCTGCACCAGGGCATCCAGGCGCAGCACGTCGACCCGGCGAGCCTCGAACCAGAACTCCAGCTCCGCCTGGTACTCCGTCAGTTGCGCCAGGCTCGCCGACCGGCCATTGCCCAATGCCATGGGCTGCACCAGCAGGCCCTGCAGCCATAGCCACAGCGGCTCGATCCAGCTTTCCAGGCCGCGTCGCTGGCAGCGTCGCGCCAGGTGCTCACGCAGCATCTGCGGGTCGGCCGCCATGGCTGCAAACCCTTCGGCCGCGGCGATTTCCAGCAGGCCATGGAGGAAGGTGCCGGGGTTCGGCCCACGGGGAAAGCGGTGCAAGCCCTGGGCAGAATGCGGAATCTGCTCCAGCGCCAGGGCAGGATTCTCGTCGTCGCTGGCGATCTGCACGGCAGAGCTGTCCGGGGACAGGTCGTCATGACGCGCCACCACGCTGGCGTCGCCCTCTTCCATGCGCAACGCGCTGTAGGAGGCGATCCACCAGTGCTCGGCGGCACGTCGTAATGGCGTGCGCCATTGTGGCTCGAAGGCGTCGGCCCCCTGCGCGCGGTACGGCTGCTCGCTAGCAACCGGCGCGGGCAACGCCACGCAGCGGGGCGGGTCGGCCAGCGGGCTCAGCCAGTCGAGCAGTTGCCCACTTCGTGCCAGCGGCTGCCCGCCACCAAGCAGGTAACCAAGGGCGCACTGGTGCAGGCGCGACGCCTTGGCGGTGCCGATCTTCAGGTCGGCGATACCCAGCCAGCAGGCGTGCTGGGCGCGGGTCAGCGCCACATAGAGCAGGCGCAGGTCTTCGCCCAGACGTTCCTGCTCGGCCTGGGCCAGGCTGTCTTCATCCGGTTTGAGCAGCAGCCGGCGACGCTCGCCGTCATGTACCTGCACGGGTTTCTTGTCGTCCAGCGGGCGGAAGGAACAGATGAAGGGCAGGAACACCAGCGGGTATTCCAGGCCCTTGGATTTGTGAATGGTCACCACCCGCACCAAGGCATCGTCGCTTTCCAGGCGCAGCACCTGCTCCTCGGCAGCCTGCCCGCGCCCGGCCAGGCACTCGCCCAGGTGGCGGATCAGCGCCAGCTCGCCGTCCAGCTCGGCGGCGGCCAGTTGCAGCAGCTCGGCCAGGTGCAGCAGGTTGGTCAGCACCCGCTCGCCGTCCGGGCGGCTCATCAACCGTTGCGGCAGACCGAAATCCTGCAGCAGCTGGCGCAGCATCGGCAGCACGCCCTGGCGCTGCCAGCGCTGGCGGTAACCGCGGAACTGCATGACTCGCGCCTCCCAGAAGCGCTCGTCGAGGTTCAGTTGCTCCAACTCGGAGAGGCTCAGGCCCAGGGTCGAGCTGGCCAGCGCCGCGCGCAACGGGCGATCCTGATCGGGCTCGGCGCAGGCGCGCAGCCACAGCAGCAGGTCATGGGCTTCGACGGTGGCAAATACCGAGTCCTTGTCCGACAGGTACACGCTGCGCACGCCCCGAGCCGCCAGCTCGCCACGAATCGCCTGGGCCTCCTTGAAATCGCGCACCAGCACGGCGATATCGCTGGGGCGCAGGGGCGTCAGCGTGCCCTCCTTGAGAAAGCCGGCACGCTGCTGCTGGCCAAGCACCAGCAGGCGAACGATCTCGCTCGCCGCGCTGGCGGCCAGGGCATCCAGGTAGCGGCCCTTGGCGATGGCTTCGTCGCTGGCCAGGTGCCAGAGATTGAGTGCCGGCTGCGCCTCGCCTTCCACGGTCCAGACTTCCTTGCGCCCCTGGGCGCCGACCGCCAGGAACGGCAGGTCGTCGCGCAGCAGAAAAGCGCCCTGCCCGCCTGCGCGAGTCTCGGCCAGCCCGAACAGCCGGTTGACCGCCGCGACCATGGGCTCGCTGGAACGGAAGTTGGTGTCCAGGTTGTAGTGCCGCCCGGCGGTGGCTCGGCGCGCACGCAGGTAGGTGTGGATGTCCGCACCGCGAAACGAATAGATGGCCTGCTTCGGGTCGCCGATCATGAACAGGCCACAGTCGTCGCGATTCGCGTCCACCTGATAGAGCGTGTCGAAGATGCGGTACTGCAGCGGATCGGTGTCCTGGAACTCGTCGATCAGCGCGACCGGGAACTGCTGGCGAATCACCTCGGCCAGGCGCGGGCCGCTGTCGCCCTGCAGGGCGTCGTCCAGACGGCTGAGCATGTCGTCGAAGCCCATCTCGGCGCGCTGGCGTTTCTCGCGGTCGAAGCGCTGGCGAATCCAGGTGGCGGCGTGACGCAACGCGGCATCCCCCGGCGCGGGCAATGCCTCGAGCTCGGCCCTGAGCGTGGCCATGGCCTCCAGCGCCGGATGCGCGGGTGGCGAGCCGACTTTCCAGGCTTCGGCCAGGCCGTCGGGGGTCAGCCGCATGAAGCCGGTACCGATATCCAGCTCGTCGTCATCGCCCAGTGCCCAGGCGCGCAGTTTGTCGAACCAGGGTTTGTAGTAGCGCGCCTGCAACTTCCGGGCATCCACCTGTTTCTCGGCTGCCGCCTGGTCGAGCAGGCCTTGCAGCGCGTCGGCCCAGCTTGCCCAGGGTTGCTTGAGGGCGAGCAGCGCGCGCTGACGCGCCTGCAGGGTGCCGTCCAGAAGATCGCCAAGGGCCAGGGCGGCGGCGCCATCGCTCTCGCCGAGCAGCGGGCGGATGCGCTGGCCCAGCTCGTCGGGCGCGCCCCAGTTTTCCGCCACCCAGTCGAGGGCCAGGCCCTGCAGCGGGTAGCAATGCTGGCGCCAATAGTCGCGCACCACTTCGGCAAGCAGCTCGCTGTGGTCGGTTTCCAGGGTCTGGCTGAACAGACTGCCGCTGTCGAAGGCGTGCTCGCGCAGCATGCGCTGGCACCAGCCGTGGATGGTCGACACCGCGGCCTCGTCCATCCACTGCGCGGCCAGTTCCAGCCGGCGGGCGCACTCGGACCATTGGCTGGCAGCGAAGTCGGCCTTCAGGGTGGCCAGCAAGGCATCGCCCTGGGCGTCGCCGCGAAACACCGTGGCCGCCTCCACCAGGCGCGCACGAATGCGGTCGCGCAGCTCGCGGGTGGCGGCATCGGTGAAGGTCACCACGAGAATTTGCGGCGGCAGCAAGGGCTCTCGAAACGCCGCCTCGCCACCGTGACGAAGGATCAGGCGCAGGTACAACGCCGAGATGGTGTAGGTCTTGCCGGTACCGGCGCTCGCCTCGATCAGGCGGCTGCCGTGCAGCGGAAAGCTTAGTGCCAGGGGGCGTGTCGGCTGACTCATGGCTGGTCGTCCTTGAGCTCGGTGATGCCGGCATCGAGCAGTGATCCGTAGAGCACGGCGCCCCAGTGAGCGAACTGGCCGCCGTCGTGCAGAAGGGCTTCGAAATCCGGGTACTGGCGTGCCAGGCTGGCGCTCTGCTGCACTTCACCGGTGACCAGGTGGCCGCCCTCGTAAACCTTGCGCGCGGCGTCCAGCGCCAGGTTCTCATCATCGCTCTTGTCGAGCTGAGCGAACCAGGCCGCTACCGTTCTGATCGCCACCGGCAGCGGTGCCTGCATGCCTGCAGCAAAGGCCTGCAGCCAGTGCTGCAGGATGCGCTCGCCGTCAGCCTGGGTCAGCGGCTCGAAGGCCAGACGCACGTCCTCGGCGACCAGCAGGGTGGTCAGCGGATGCCCACAGGCAGCGGCCACCACGTGGTTGACCCAGGGCCTGAGCAGGCGATGCCATTTGTACGAACGATCCTTGCGCTTCAGGTCACCGGCTTGCAGTTCCAGGCGCGCCAGGCCGTCGCCGCCACTGCGCAGCTCGCCGAGCCAGTCCTCCAGCGCCAGGCCGGCATGGGCGAAGCTCAGGCGAATCGGCGATGGCAGGCGAGCGGGCCAGCATGCCAGCAGGGCTTGATAGCCGCGCAGTTGCGCCGGCATCGGTTCGAGCAGTTGCGCGCGCAGGCGATCACCGAAACCCGCCACCGGCAGCAGGCCGCTGCGCTGGATACGCTGCGCGGCCCGTGCCAGCGCCGCGTCGACACCCTGCTGCTCGTCCAGCGCCAGGGCGGCGGCTTGCAGCAGTTGCTGCTGGACCTGATGACGCTGCAAGCCATCCAGCGCGAAGGGCTCGGCATCCAGCTCGGCCTGCTCGGCTTCGTCCAGGTGCACCTTGAGGCGCCCGGTGAAGAAGTGCTTTACCGGGTCACGCAGGAAACGCTGCAAGGTTTCCAGGCTGAGCGCATCGTCCGCCTGGTAAGTGCCCAGCGGCTGCTGGCTGGTTGCTGCCAGCGGCGCACGGTGGGAGGCGGCCCATTCGTGCACGTAGCTGAACAGCGGCCCCTCGCCGGAAAAATAGCGGCGACTGAAGGGTTGCAGCGGGTGCTCGGTGGTCAGGGCGTGGAGCAGATCACCGCCATCGGCCAGGCGCCAGGCGCTGCCCAGGTGGTCGCGCAACTGGCCGACCAGAACCGACGGCGGCCGCTCGGTGTTGTCGCGAATGCTGCGCCCTACCCAGCTGATATAAAGGCGCTCGCGCACCGCCAACAGCGCTTCGAGCAGCAGGTAACGGTCGTCTTCGCGGCGTGAGCGGTCACCGGGGCGGTAGTCGCCGCCCATCAGGTCGAAGTCCAGCGGCGCCTGGCTGCGCGGGTAGTCGCCGTCATTCATGCCCAGCAGGCACAGGTGGCGGAACGGGATGGCGCGCATCGGCATCAGCGTGCACACGTTCACCGCACCCGCCAGAAAACGCTGGCTCAGGCCACCCTGGTCGAGCCCGCCCAACCAGGCCTCGCGAACCACCGCCAGCGGCAAGGCGTCCTGCAGGCTTGCCGCCTCACACAGCTCCAGCCAGGTTTCCAGGGCATCCTGGGCCTGGTTGCGCAGCACTTCGTCGCGCTCGTCCTGGGGCAGGAAAAAGTCCTCCAGCAAGGCACGCAGGCGCTCGCCCCAGGTCACCGGCAGCAGCGTTTCGGCAAGGCTGTCGCAGTGACTCGCCAGGGCATCCAGCAAACGCGTCACCGGGCCGATAAGCGCCGCATCCAGGCCGCCGATCTCGTCATAGGGCTCGATCCCCGCACGCGCCCCGGCGCCGCCGACGGCATAGCCGAGCAGCATGCGGCGCAGGCCGAAGCGCCAGCTGTTCTGCTCCAGCCCGGCGCCCAGGCCGAGGGTTTCGCGCTGCGCGGCGTCCAGCCCCCAGCGTACGCCGGCGCCTTCCAGCCAGCGGCGCAGCAGCGGCAACTGATCTTCGCCAATCGCGAAACGCGCACGCACCGCGGCCACGTCCAGCAGGTCGAGAATCTCGCTCACGCTGAAGCGGCTGTCGGGCAGGCGCAGCAGGTGCTCCAGGGCGATCACCAGGGGCTCCTTGCCGCGCAGCCCCTGGTCCGCCAGGGTGAAGGGAATGAAGCGCGCATCGTCGCTGGCGAACTGGCCGAACACCGCGCGGATATGCGCGGCGTAGTTGTTCACGTCCGGCACCATGACGATGATGTCGCGCGGGCGCAGCGTCGGGTCTTCGCTGAACGCAGCCAGCAGGTGGTCGTGCAGCACCTCCACCTCGCGCTGGGCACTGTGGGCGACATGGAAGCGCAGCGAGCGGTCCTGTTGCGGGTCGATCGCCGGCCAGCGCGTGCGGCTTTCTTCGACCGGGCGCAGGTCAAGAATGTCGTTGTGCAACTGGCCGAGCAGAGTGCCCTCGTCCATCGGGCTGAACAGGTCGATGCGCTCGAACTGCTCGCGGTAGCGCTGCGGCTCGTCGTACTGGTCGAGCAGGTTGATGTAGTCGCGGCCCTGCTTGCCCCAGGAGGCCAGCAGCGGCTGGCCGTGCTGGTGCAGTTCCACGGCGTCGAACAAGCCCAGCTGGCCGACCTGCCCCGCCTGGCCCCCGGCCTTGCGCTTTTGCCGGCGGTACTCGTGGCGCAGCAGGTCCTTGTCTTCGACGATGTCGCCCCAGTGGTGCTGCGACGGGTTGTGCACGTAGAGCATCACCTGGCTGAAGCGCGCCATGGCCGCCAGGGCCTCGAGCATCTGCGCCGGTAGCGAGGAAATACCGAACACCGTGACCCGGCGTGGCAGGCCGCTGGGCGGCGCCTCCAGCTCGGCCAGCCTGGCGACGAAGCGCGGATGTACGCCGGCGCGGCTCTGCGACAGATGTTCCTCGCCAACATCGGCCAGCAGGGTGCGCCACAGCAGCGGCTGCCAGAGCGCGGTTTCATCGAGCGGGCGCACGCCACCACGAGCGTTGCGCAACTGATCGAGCCCCTCGGCCCAATCGGCCAGCCAGTCGGCGCGGTAGACCTGGTACTGGTCGAACAGGTCCGCCAGGCGCTCGGCCAACTGATGGCGCTTGCGCAGGTCGGCATCGTCGGCCAGAAAGCGCCGCAGCGGCGCGAAGCACGGTTCGCCGAGCAGGCTGGGCAGCAGGCGCATCAGCCGCCAGGTCAGCGGCGCCTTGTCCAGCGGCGACTGCTGGGGAATCGCCTCGCTGCCCAGCACGCTGCGGTAGGCCTGCCAGAGAAAGCGCGCCGGCAGGCTCACGTCGGTGGCGGCAGCGATGCCGCAGCCCTCCTGTTCGGCGAGCGCCAGCTTGAGCCATTGGGCGATGCCGTTGCTCTGCACCAGCAGCACCTCGTTCTCCAGCGGCCGCAACGGGTACCGGCGCATCCACTCCACCGCCAGGGCACGCAGCTCCTCGAGGCGGTTGCCATGGATGACGATCAGACCGGGGTTCAACGCCGACATGGATGAGGTTCTCACGCGTGCAAAGGCAAAGGGTGAATGATGACAGAGCGCGGCGCCAGGGTGGGAGGCGAGGCGACAATTGATTGCCTCACCACGCGCGAACCTGGGCAGAACCGCTGCGCGGCTGTGAGCTGGAGGCTGGAGGCTGGAGGCTGGATGAGCGACGCCGGTGATGAGCTGTCGACTCGCCCTTGCCGAAGATTTGCCATGGGCGGCCCGGTGGGAAGGCGGCACGACCAGCCTGGTGAATCGCTGGCGCCCGGACCAGCGGGCAAGGCTGCGCTGCCAGGGCCTGGTCAGCCCTCCTGGCTGGCCAACGCGCCGGGCCCCAGCGAAGCCCCTTGCGCCCCCAACGGGCGTTCAGTCGTCTGGGGTGATCAGCCCTTCGCGCACCGCATACAGCACCAACCCCGGCACGTCGTGGATATGCAGGCGGCGCATGATCTGCGCACGGTGCGCCTCCACCGTCTTCACGCTGAGGCCAAGGCCGTCGGCAATCGCCCGGGTCGAGGCGCCACGGGTGATCAGACGCAGCATCTCGATCTGCCGCGCAGTCAGGTTGCTTTCCGCGGGAATCGCCTTGACGTGGGCCAGAGCCTGGTCGATCACATAACGGGCCACCGCCGCGCTCAGGTAACGGTCACCGCGGCCCACGGCGCGCAATGCCATGTGCAGCTCGGACATGGCCGCATCCTTGAGCAGGTAGCCCGCGGCGCCGCGCTCCAGGGCCTCCAGCACCACCTTGGCATCGGTGTGCATCGACAGCATGAGAATGCGCGAGCCCGGCACCTCGCGACCGATCACTTGCAGCGCGTCGAGGCCGCTGAGCCGGTTCATGGTCACATCCAGCAGGATGATGTCCGGCATCAGGGCGCGCGCCATGGCGATGGCCTGGTCGCCGTCCTCGGCCTCGCCCACTACCTCGTACCCCTCCAGTTCATTGATCATCGCCTTCACACCGACGCGTATCAGCGCGTGGTCGTCTGCCAGCAGTAACCTGCACGTCATGGCACCGTCTCTTGTCTCGCTCCAGTGGGGAGCCGCGACGTCCCTTGCAGCCGCGGCTTATCCGTATCGCGCCCTCAAGCGACGACCGGATACGTCGAGCCTGTTCATTTCCTTGCCTGGCACCCACGCGGTGACAGCGACATGAATCGGCAGCCGGCGCGGCCTGCGCGAGGCGCCAGCACTGCAATGGGCCGTTAAGCCGGCCCGCGCCCGCCCGGGCCAACCGTCGCCCGGCCGCCGTGCTCGATGGCGGCATGCCCTGGTTGCGCTGATCATCACGATGCGGCTACGCAAAGATTGTGAACATGCTCTTACAAATGAGCATAGCCGGCCTTTGCCGTTCGCCCAGGCGGAGAAACGCTGCGCCTGGCCATGCCGGCTAGAGAGAAGCGCGGGCGCGGGCGTCAGCCGGTGGCATAACCGACATGCTGGAGGATGGTACGCGGCAGGTTCGACAGCGATTCGCTGAGCTGCGCGGCGCCCAGCTTGAGCGCTTCCTTGGGCATGCCAAAGACCACACAGCTGGCCTCGTCCTGGGCGATGGTGCAGCCGCCCGCCTCGCGCATGGCCAGCAGGCCACGGGCGCCGTCGTCGCCCATGCCGGTCATGATCACCCCCACGGCGTTCTGCCCCACATGCCGGGCCACCGAGCGAAACAGCACATCCACCGAGGGTTTGTGGCGATTCACCGGCGGGCCGTCGAGCACCTCCACCACGTACTGGGCGCCACTGCGCCTGACCTGCAGGTGGCGCCCGCCCGGAGCGATCAGCGCCAGGCCCGGCAGTACGCGGTCCATGTGCCGCGCCTCGCGCACCTCGATGCGGCACAGGCCATTGAGGCGCTGGGCGAAGGCCGCGGTGAACTTCTCCGGCATGTGCTGCACCACCACGATGCCGGGACAGTCGACCGGCAGGCGGCTGAGCAGCACCTCAAGGGCCTGGGTACCGCCGGTGGAGGTGCCCAGAGCGATCACCCGGTCGGTGGTGTTGAAGCGCATCGGCTCGGCGGCCGCCGGTGGCTGGGCCGCGGCGGTTTCGCTGGGGCGCCCGGGCAGTGGCCGGGGTCGGCTGCGCGAGGCCTGCTCGATCTGGCGGATCAGTTCGCCGGAAAGCTGCTGCAGGTTGTCCTTGAGGCCCAGGCGCGCCTTGGTGAACACGCCCACCGCGCCAGCCGCCAACGCCTCGAGGGTCAACGGCGCGCCGGCCTCGGTCAACGACGAGCAGATGATGCAGGGGGTCGGCCGCTCGGCCATGATCTTCCTGAGAAAGGTGATGCCGTCCATGCGCGGCATCTCCACGTCGAGCAGCAGCACGTCGGGCCACTGGCGCTTCATCTTGTCCAGGGCAAACAGCGGGTCGGCGGCCTGGCCGATCACCTCGATGCCCGGGTGGTTACCCAGGCAGGTGCTCAGTACCTGGCGCACCAGCGCCGAGTCGTCGACGATGAAAACCTTGATGGGCGTGGGCATCGTGGATGGCTCCCTCATGCCCGCTCGAACACCGAGGGGCGAATGCTGCGCAGTGGCAGGTTCATGCCATGCAGGCTTTCGGCATGACCGATGAACAACAGGCCGCCGGGACGCAGGCAGCCCAGGAGCTGACGCACGATGGCGGCCTTGTCGGTGTTGGAAAAGTAGATCAGCACGTTGCGCAGGAATATCGCGTCGAACACGCCAAGGTCCGAAGGCAGCGGCTGCATCAGGTTGACCTCCTCGAAGCACACGCGCTGGCGCAGCTCGTCGCGTACCCGGAACAGCCCATCGCTCTCTCCCACCCCGCGCAGGCAGTGACGCTGCAGCAACCCCTCGGGAAACTGCCGGGCCTGCTCCAGGGAATAGGTAGCACGCCGCGCCTTTTCAAGGATGCGCTGGCTGAGGTCGCTGGCATGGATCGACCAGTCCAGGTGGCCGGCCTGCTCCGCCAGGGTAATGGCCATGCTGAAGGCTTCCTCGCCCGACGAGCTGGCAGCGCTCCACAGGCGCAGCGAGCGCTTCTGGCGTTTGGCCCACTCGCCGAGAAACACGAAATGCTGCGGTTCACGGAAGAAGTAGGTCTCGTTGGTAGTGAGCAGGTCGACCACCAGCCGCCGTTCACGCTCCTCGCCGGCCTGGCGGATCAGTTGCACGTACTCCCGGTAGCCGGCTACCGCCCTGGCGCGCAGGCGTGACATCAGCCGCCCGGCCACCAGCATGCGCTTGTGGTCCGCCAGCTTGATGCCCGACACCTCGTTCATCAGGCGCTGCAGGTGGCGAAAATCCTCGTCGGCCAGCAGCGGCAAACCGTTCTCGCTGCTCATCCGCCAGCCTGCCCCGCCTGAATCAGGTGCAGGATATCCTCCAGCGAGAGGATCCGCGGCACATCGAGGATGATGGTGAAACCGCGTTCGTCGCGTGCCATGCCGGCGATGAATTCGGTGCGGATACCCACACCGAAGGCAGGCGTCGGCTCGATCTCGCGGGCTTCGATGTCCAGCACCGCGTCCACCGCGTCGACCACCAGGCCAATGCGCTGATCGATACCCTGCAGGCTCAGCTCGATGATTACGATGCAGGTCCGCCGGCCCGCCACGCTGCGCGACAGGCCGAAGCGCGCCGCCAGATCGAGCACCGGCACCACGCTGCCGCGCAGGTTGATCACGCCGTGGATGAACGCGGGCATCATCGGCACCCCGGTTACCCGGCCATACTCGATGATTTCCCGCACGCCATCCACTGGCAGCCCATAGCGCGTGTCACGCACGCGAAAGGACAGGTACTGGGTGGTGGCATCGGCCTCCAGCACTGCATTCATTTGCCCACCCCCCTCAGTTGAAGCTGACGAACTGGCCGTCGTCGGCCAGGTTGGCCACGCCCCGCCGCGGGCTCGGGCGCAGCTCGCGCACCACGGCATTACGCACTGCGGGCATCGCGGGCTGGCTGCTGCGCTGCTCGGCAGCGCCCAGGCGGAAGTAGCTGATCAGTTCCTGCAGTTGGCTGGCCTGGGCGTTCATCTCCTCGGCGGTGGCCGCCAGTTCCTCGGAGGCCGAGGCGTTCTGCTGGGTGATCTGGTTCATCTGGCCCATGGCGATGTTGATCTGCGCCGCACCGGCACTCTGCTCCTGGGAAGCGGCAGTGATCTCCTGCACCAGGTCCGAGGTGCGCTGGATGTTCGGCACGATCTGCTGCAGCAGGGCCCCGGCCTTCTCCGCCAGTTGCACGCTGTTGCCGGCCACGCTGCCGATCTCCTGGGCAGCCACCTGGCTGCGCTCGGCCAGCTTGCGCACTTCCGCGGCGACCACCGCGAAGCCCTTGCCATGATCGCCGGCACGCGCTGCCTCGATGGCGGCGTTGAGCGCCAGCAGGTTGGTCTGGTAGGCGATATCGTCGATGATGCCGATCTTGTCGGCGATCTGCTTCATGGCACGCACCATGTCTTCCACTGCACGGCCACCCTCGACCGCGTCATTGGCCGCCTTGCCGGCGATGCCGTCGGTAACCTGGGCGCTGTCGGTGTTCTGGGCGATGGAGGCGGACATCTGCTCCACCGAGGCGGTGGTTTCCTCGACCCCGGCAGCCTGTTCGGTGGCGGCCTGGCTCAGCGACTGGGAGGTGGCGCTGACTTCCTCGGAAGCCGAGGACAGCTGGTCGGCGGCGCTGCGCACATCACCGATGACCGTGCGCAGGCGCTCGGCCATGCCATTCATGGAGGCCAGCAGGCGGCCGGTTTCGTCGCTGCGGTCGACCAGCGCCGAGCCGCTCAGGTCGCCCCTGGCCAGGTCGTCGGCCAGGTTCACCGCACGGTTGAGCGGCTGGGTGATGCTGCGGGTGACGAAGATGCCGACGGTGAAACCCACCAGGGCGGCGATCAGCACCAGGACGATCATCTGCAGGCGCGAGTCCTCGTAGATGGCGCTGATGCCCTCGTTGGCTTCCTTGGCACGCATCTTCTTCTGCTCGACCAGCGCGCTGATGGTGCGGTCGGCGGCGTTGCCGTCCTGGCGCAGTTGCGGCAGCAGCGCAGTGGATGCGCTGGCCTCGGCCAGCACATCGCTTTCCTGGTTCAGTTGCAGCACCTTGGCGACGGTGGCTTCGTACACGGCCAGCTCGCGGTCCAGGTCCTCCAGCTGCGCAAGGGCCTCGGGCGTGCTGAAGCTCGACCGGGCCTTCTCCATGTTCTCGTGCATGGACTTGATGGCCTGGGCCACCTGGGCACGACTGGCCTCGCGCTCCTGCGCCGAAGTGGCCAGCATCACGCTGCGCAGATGGCGCCCGGCGTACACCAGGTCCAGGTTGGCGTTCTGCATGCGGTCGAGCGCCATCATTTCGCGCTCGTACATGCGGTCAGACAGCGTGTTGACCTTGGCCAGGTTGAAGATACCCAGGGCGCCGACCAGGGCGGTCAGGATCACCACCAGGGTAAAGCCGGCGATCAGGCGCACGCCGATTTTCATGTTGCGGATAAATTTCATGGTGGTTTCTCCTACGCGCCGATCGTTTCGGTACGCGACTGGGTGGGGCGCGAGTCGAGCTCGAGGTTATGTTGCAGATGGCGGAACAGGCTGACGATGTCGAGGATCAGGGCGATTTGCCCGGAACCGAGAATGGTCGACCCGCCGATACCCTGCAGGTGCTGGAACAGCAGGCCGAGCGGCTTGATCACGGTCTGCAGTTCGCCATGCAGGTGGTCGACGATCAGGCCGGCCTGTTGGCGACCGATGTTGACCACCACCACGTTGCGCCGCTTGCCGCGGCCAGCCGGCAGGCGGAAGTGGGCGGCCAGGTCGATGCACGGCAGCGGTCGCCCGCGCAGGTCGAGGCAGCCGTAGGCGCCTTCGGCCAGGGGCGTGTCGTTCAGCTCCAGGCATTCGGTGACCATGTCCAGCGGCACCACGAAGTGCTCGTCGCCGAGGCTCACGTGGAAGCCGTCGATGATCGCCAGGGTCAGCGGCAGGCGAATGCGGAAGGTGCTGCCCAGGCCGGGCCGCGAGTCGATTTCGATGGTACCGCGCAGCGCATCGATGGCGCTGCGCACCACATCCATGCCCACGCCACGCCCGGACAGATCGGACACCGCATCGGCGGTGGAAAAGCCGGCCGCGAAGATCAGCATGTGCACGTCTTCATCGGCCAGGCTGGCCTGGCCGTCGATCAGCCCGCGCTCGATGGCCTTGGCGCGAATCCGCGCGGTGTTCAGGCCGTGGCCGTCGTCACTGACCTCGATGACGATCATTCCCGACTCATGATAGGCGTTGAGTGACAGCCGACCTTCGGCGGGCTTGCCTGCGGCCACGCGCTGCTCGGCCGACTCGATGCCATGGTCGATGGCGTTGCGCACCAGGTGCGTGAGCGGGTCGGCGAGCTTGTCGATGACCGACTTGTCCAGGTCGGTATCGGCGCCGCGGATTTCCAGGCGGATGTCCTTGCCCAGTTGCTGGCTGACGTCACGCACCACCCGGTGGAAGCGGTTGAAGGTGTCGCCGATCTCGATCATGCGCAGCTTGAGCGCCGCTTCGCGAATCTGCTCGACGTACTGGTTGACCGCCTTGGCGCTTTCCAGGCAGGCGGCGTTGCCGTGCGCCTGGGCCTGCAGCTGGGCGCCAGCGGCACCGATCACCAGTTCGCCGACCAGGTCGATCAACTCGTCGAGCTTGCAGGCGGCGACGCGCACCTGGGCGCTCTCCACCGGCTTGCGCTCGCGCACTGCCTTCTGCTTGGCCAGGGCGGCGTTGACCGCCTGCGGGGCGACCATGCCCTCTTCCACCAGCACCGCACCCAGCGGGGGCTTGAGCGCCGTGGCGCCGGCCTGCAGGGCCAGGCCCTGCTCCAGCTCGTGCTCGGTGAGCAGGCCGGCGGAAACCAGGATCGAGCCGATCCGCTCATCGGTTTCCGGCAGCGCCTGGATCAGGCGGATGTAGTCGTCAAGGGCGCTGTCCGGCGGCAGGATGCGCAGGGTGCAGAAGTCCTGGATGAATTCGAAGACCTCTTCGATCTGCGCCTTGCTGCCTTCGCTGCACAGGTCGATTTCCAGCCCGGCGTAGCAGGCTTCGGCATCCAGTTGCGCGAGCGCGGGCAGGCCATCATCGATGACCCGCACGCTGAGCAGGTCACCCAGGCGCTGCAGGTAGCGGACGAAGGCGATGGGATCGAAGCCGTTGCGCAGCAGCTCGGCATCGAAACGCAGGGAGATGTGCCAGGCGGACTCCTTCACGCAGCCACCACAGTGCTCCAGCGAACCCTTGCCAACGCAGCGGCTGGCGGCCTCGGTAGCGCTGCAGGCGATCAGCGCCTGGGTAGCGGGCGTCCCGTCGAGGGCCTCGAGCAGTTGCGCCTGGTGCGTGGCATCCACGTCCAGGGTGCCGCTGTCGACGTCGATCATGTCTACCATCGTGGCCACTTCGTCGAGGCAGCGCAGCAGGATTGATACCTGGCCCGGCAGCAGCGGCTGCACGCCGTCGCGCACCGCCATCAGCAGACTTTCCAGGTGATGGGTGAACTGCACGATGGGCGTCAGGGAAAACAGCCCGGCCGAGCCCTTGAGGGTATGCATGGCGCGGAACAGGCCGTTGATGGCCTCGACATCGTCCGGCGCCGTCTCCAGTTGCAGCAGATGGTCCTCGGCCTGCTTGACCAGGTCCCGGGCTTCTTCGACGAAGCCTTGCAGCAGCTGACTCCATTGATCCTTGTCGAACATGGATGCCTCCCTTCAGTCCTGAAGCAGTAGCTGGGCGTCGAGTTGCAGCAGCGCCAATACCTCGCGCAGCGGCTCGCTGACACCGGCCAGTTGCAGCGTAGTGCCGGCCTGGGCCAGGTGGCGCTGCCAGGCCAGCAGGATTTGCACGCCGGCGTAATCCAGTTCTTCCACCGCTGCGAGATCGAGCACGCAGGTGGTCGGCAGCGCGCCGTCATCGATTGCCAGCAGCGCGTCGCGCGCCTGGGCGGCCTCGTAAATGGTCAGGTTGGCGCGGGCCTGCAGGTGCAGCAGGCCGGCTTCGCTCTCCATGCGCAGGAACATCAGCCCACCAGCTTGTCGACGGCGGCGAGCAGCTGAGCCGGCTGGAAGGGCTTGACGATCCACGCCTTGGCGCCCGCCGCCTGACCTTCGGCCTTTTTGCCCTGCTCGCTTTCGGTAGTGAGCATGACGATGGGCGTGAAGCGGTATTCGCTCTTCGCCTTGATCGCCTTCACCAGGCCGATGCCGTCCAGGTTGGGCATGTTCACGTCACTGATCACCAGGTTGATCTTCTGGCCGTTGAGCTTGGTCAGCGCATCGCGGCCATCGACCGCCTCGATCACCTGGTGGCCGGCACCGCTGAGCGTCATGCGCACCAGCTGACGCATGGAGGACGAGTCATCGACAATGAGAATGGTCTTGGACATGGAACGAACTCCCGCAGAATTTCAGAAAAAGGTGATTTCGGACTCGGCCACACGGCGACGGCCGTGGCGCTCTTCGTCAGTGGTGAAGTTGCGGCGAAAGGCCTCCAGCCAGGCGCCCGGGTCGGCGCCATGGGCCTGCCCGTCCTGCACGCCCTGTTGCAGGCGCAGCAGGTCGCGCTGCAGGTGGTCGAGCATCTGGTCGGTGCGGTCCTGCACCTGCAGGTTGACCACGATCTCCTGGATGTCCGTCTGTGCATGGCGGGCATCGCGCTGCAGCTGCTCGGAGGCCGTGGACAGCTCCCGCAGATTGCCAGTGAGACCCTGCATCAGTTCGCCGGCCACCTGGTCCAGATAGCCGAGGTTGCTCTGCTCGGTGGCGGTCAGCTCGCTGGCGGCGGCCACCGTGTTGCGGATCGCGCCATTGATTTCGCCGACCTTCTCGGCCATGCGCTGACCGGTTTCGGCCGACAGGTTCGAGAGTTTGCGCACCTCGTCCGCCACCACCGAGAAGCCGCGACCATGCTCACCGGCGCGCGCCGCCTCGATGGCCGCGTTGAGCGCCAGCAGGTTGGTCTGGTGGGCGATATCCTGGACCCGTTTGGACATGCTCTGCAGTTCGGTGGCGTAGGCGTCCAGGCTGCTGATAGTGCCCAGCAGCTGGTTCTTGCGCTCGCCGGCCGAATGGTAGGCGCCGGTTACCTCACGCAGGCTCTCCTGGGCGCGGCGCAGGCCATCGCTGACGCCTGAGCCGCCAATCACCTGCTCGGAGGTCGCCAGGGTATCGCCCAGGCGCAGGCCGAGGCTGCTGAAGCGCTCGAGCAGTTGGCTGACGTGTTCGGCAAGCAGGCTGCGAGTCTGGCCGAGGTTCTGCTCCCAGGCGGGCAGCAGGGTCAGCAGCAGGGCATCGGTACTGGGCGCCGCCAGGCTTTCCCGTGGCTCGCTGACCATCGCCGCGGGTGCCTGGCGCTGTGGCAGGAGCGAGCCGACCGCCACCAGGGCCAAGCTGCTCAGCACCAGCCACGACAGGCCAAACCAGTACCCGGCCAACCCTACGATAATCGCTACCCACAACAGAACCTTGGTCAGCACTGACGCATCCTCCCTGAACATGGCCGCCACCTTATTGGCGCCAGCGCTCCGGCGAAATCGGGAGATCCCCTACAGGCTCGTAGGGGAAATGCGATTAAAGTTCCCCGCTTGCCTGCCGAGCCCTGCCGGCCGGGGTTGTGCATGCCCAGGCAGAGCTCCCTGGGGGGCATCTGGCGGACCGGTCGTTTGTGAAGACCGTCACCACCTGCTGTCCCTCCCTCGGCCATGGGCAAGCACCTGCAACTGTGCGTTCGTGCTCAAAAAATGCATCGAGCCGGCAAATAGGGTCGATTCTTTTCAAGAAATTGTGTCCGCGACTGACCGGCAGCTGTCTAGCGTTCAGACATCAACATGGCCTGGCAGGTAGCCGGGCAGCCATCAAGGGGAAGGACGTTGGACAAGAACACAGGCGCCACTTACATGAAGCCGGCCATCATTGCCGGGTTGGTTCTCCTGGTGCTGATCGCGGTCATCAGCAGCTTCTACACCGTCGACGAGAAAGAGCGTGCAGTGGTATTGCGCAACGGCGCCTTCGTCGAGGTCGCGGACCCAGGCCTGCACTGGAAAATCCCCTTCATCGACAGCGCCAAGGCGATTTCCGTGCAGAACAACGCCACCAAGTGGGACGGCCTGCAGGCTTATAGCCGCGACCAGCAGGCCGCCACGCTGTCGGTGTCGGTCAGCTGGCACGTACCGGCTGGCGAAGTGGCTGCGGTGTACAAGGGTTACGCCGACCTCGATGGCCTGCTGGCCAGGGCCATCAGCCGCCACGTGCCAACCCAGGTGGAAAACGTCTTCGGCCAGTACACCGCCGTCAACGCCGTGCAGCAGCGCGGCAAGCTGGTCACCGATATCGCTGGCGCCATCAAGGGCGCGATCAGCGGCCCGGTGGTGATCGACAGCGTGCAGGTCGAGAACATCGACTTCAGCGATGCCTATGAAAAATCCATCGAAGAACGCATGCGCGCCGAAGTGGCGGTGAAGACCCGCGAACAGCAACTGGCCACTGAACAGATTCAGGCGCAGATCGTCGTCACCCAGGCCCAGGCCAAGGCCGACTCGGCCCTGGCCGCCGCCCGTGCCGAAGCGGAAAGCATCCAGCTGCGTGGCGAGGCGGAAGCCAAGGCGATCGACGCCCGCGCTCGCGCCCTGGGCAGCAACCCGGGCCTGGTCGAACTGACCAAGGCCGAGCGTTGGGACGGCGTACTGCCGACCACCGTGCTGCCAAGCGGCACCCTGCCGTTCATCGAAGCCCGGAAGTAACCCGCTACGCCGAGGCTGAATGCTGGATAGCGGGCCGTTGTCGGCCCTGGTATCCAGCTGTCATCGTCGCAACCACCTCAAAGCGCGGCAACCCTGGCCTGCTGGGCCTGTTGGCGTGGCCGCGCGACCTGGCTCACCCCACGTACCTGGCCGGGCCGACAACCACGAACAGACGGCTGACACCCTGCAGGCCACGGGTCGCTAGCCTGCCGTCAGTCATCTGCACCGGCCGCGATACCGCCATGGCCGAGCGCGTTCGTGCTCAACGCGGCCCCTGCGTCCAGCCGGTGCGGATCTCACCGCGAGCCAGGCCGTGCGCGTCGTTGCCGAATGCATCCGCGGCCTTCAGGTCGGCCCCTTTGCCGGCCAGCGCATCGAGCATCTCCTTGCGCTGGAACAGCGCCGCATACATCGCCGCCGTTTGGCCACTGCCATTGCGCTGGTCAGGGTTGCAGTCGGCCTCGAGCAGCCGCCTGGCGATGCGCACCTCACCCTTGAAGATGGCGCCCATCAGCGCCGTGTTGCCGCGCTGGTCCTGGGCGCAGGCGTCGGCGCCGGCACCCAGCAGGCGCTCCACAGCCTCGAGGTGGCCGTGATAGGCGGCCAGAATCAGCGCGGTATAGCCCTTCTCGTCCGCCGTATCGAGGTCATAGCCTGCGCCGATGAACTCGTCGAGCATGGCGGTGTTGCCCTCGCGGGCGGCCTGAAAATAGTAGTCGCGCAGTTGCGTGCGAATGTGCTCGGCCTCGCTGGCCGGCAGCGTGTCCGCCAGCAGGGGCGCTGCGCCGCTCAATGCCAGCGCGAAACAGAGGGTACGCCACATGGAATCCTCCCGAACGGCCACTGGCCGCTCCCGGTATCAGGAAAACCGCGACGCACGGCATTTACCGGCCGTGCGCCATGCCGTTGCCGGCTGCGGATTCAGTCCTGCAGCTTGGCGGCCAGTGCCTTGACCCGCGTCAGGTCACCACCGGCCACCTTGCTCAGGCCCTCGCCATACTGCGCATCGGCCTTGTAGAAGTACGACAGCATGATGTGCTTGCTCTCGTCTTCGGCCTCGGCCAGGGCGCCGCCCAGGCTGGCGATCAGGTCGCCCTGCATTTTCTTGTCGTAGGAGCGGTACAGCTCACCGGCCTGTTTGAAGTTCTGTTCGCGCTGGATTTTCTTCTGCTCGGTGCTGCCGCTCAGTGGCAGGCTGCTGTAGCGCGCGTGTTCGCTGGCCGGCCGCGGGTTGATGCGGCTGGGCTCATAGTTCACCTCGGTGGTGGTGTGGCCGCTGTTCGCCGCGCCGTCCTGGTTGCCGTTGTTGACCGGCACCTTGGCCTGGTTGATCGGCAGGAACGCATGGTTGGCGCCGAGGCGATACATCTGCGTGTCGGCATAGGAGAACAGCCGGCCCTGCAGCAGGCGGTCCTCGGAAGGCTCGATGCCCGGCACCAGGTTGGACGGCGCCATGGCCACCTGCTCGGTTTCCTGGAACACGTTGTCCGGGTTCTTGTTCAGGACCATCTGGCCGATCTTTTTATAAGGCACGTCCGGCCATATCTTGGTGGCGTCCAGCGGGTCGAAGTCGTACTTGGCCAGGTCAGCCGGTTCGAGCACCTGGATGTACAGGTCCCACTTGGGATAATCGCCAGCGTTGATCGTGGTGATCAGGTCGCGGCTCATGTGGTTGAAATCCTTGCCCTGGATCTGCTCGGTCTGCTGTGGGTCGTTGTTCTTGACGCCCTGCAGGCTGCGCCACTGGAACTTGACGTAGCGGTACTCGTTCTTGTCATTGACCAGCTTGTAGGCATGCACGCTGTTGCCGTTCATTTGCCGATAGTTAGCCGGCGTGCCTTCGTTGGAATAAAGCTGCGTCAGGGTACGGGTGGATTCGGGCACGTGGCTGAAGAAATCGAACTGGGTGCGGTTGCTGCCGTAGTTGGTATTCGGGTCGGGCTTGAAGGCGTGCACCATGTCCGGGAACTTGATGGCATCGCGGATGAAGAAGGTCGGAAAGTTGTTGCCGACCAGGTCCCAGTTGCCTTCGCTGGTGTAGAACTTGGTGGCGAAGCCACGAGGATCTCGCAGGGTTTCCGGGGAATGGTTGCCGTGCACCACGCTGGAGAACCGCACGAACACTGGCGTCGTGGTGCCCGCGGTAAAGACCTTGGCCCGGGTCAGGTCGGAGATGTCGGCCGTGGCCTTGAATTCACCGTGTGCGCCAGTGCCACGGGCATGCACCACGCGTTCCGGGATGCGCTCGCGGTCGAAGCGCTGCAACTTCTGGATCAGTTGCACGTCTTGCAGCAGGGTCGGGCCCTCGCTGCCGGCGGTCTGCGAGTTCTGGTTGTCGCCAACCGGTGCGCCGTTGTCACGGGTCAGCGGCGCGGCATGGGCGCAAAGACTGAACAGGGAAGCGGACAATGTCGCCGTCATCAAACCGAGGGCGGGTGCCCGAGAGGTCGTGGGTTTCATGGATGAATCCTCGTGTTCTTATGGTTACAAGCGCGTCATGCGCTTACCCAAGGCTACGAGAGGTCGTCCGCTGCTCTAAATTGGCAAAACCCAGCGCCTCGATAGACAATGCTTATTACGTGATAGAGCGAATAGGTGGTAGGCGAAACGCTGGCGGCGCTCGGTTCACCCCCAAGACACCCCGCCCCCCCGAGCGGCAAATCGCCAACGACACGGGGCACCCAGCCTCGCGCAGGAACCTCGCCCCCGGCGCGAACGATTGTCGCCATGCCGCGATATCGGCGTTGCTGCCGCCATTCACCGCGGGGGCGCGGCTCCTACGGGATGTGCGCCGGGATCGAGAACGACACCCCTCGCGTAGGAGCGTCGCCCCCGGCGCGAACGATTGTGGCCGTGCCGCACCTTCGGCGTTGCTGCCGCCATTCGCCGCGAGGGCGCGGCTCCTACGGGATGTGCGCCTGGATCGAGAACGACACCCCTCGCGTAGGAGCGTCGCCCCCGGCGCGAACGATTGTGGCCGTAGCGCGATATCGGCGTTGCTCCTGCCATTCGCCGCGGGGGCGCGGCTCCTGCGGGATGTGCGCCGGGATCGAGAACGACACCCCTCGCGTAGGAACGTCGCCCCGGCTCGAACGATTGTGGCCGTGCCGCACCTTCGGCGTTGCTGCCGCCATTCACCGCGGGGGCGCGGCTCCTACGGGATGTGCGCCGGGATCGAGAACGACACCCCTCGCGTAGGAACGCCGCCCCCGGCGCGAACGATTCGTGGCCGTGCCGCACCTTCGCCGGTGCTGCCGCCATTCGCCGCGGGGCGCAGCTCCTGCGGGATGTGCGCCAGGATCGAGAACGACACCCTCGCGTAGGAGCGTCGCCCCCGGCGCGAACGATTCGTGGCCATGGCGCACCATCCGCACTGACCACCTGCGCGCGTTACACGCGGAAATGGCTAACCATCATCTGCAACTGGTTGCCCAGGCGTGCCAGCTCGACGCTCGATGCGGCGGTCTCTTCGCTGGCGGCTGCGGTCTGTTCGGAGATGTCGCGAACGTTGACCACGCTGCGGCTGATTTCCTCGGCCACCGCGCCCTGCTGCTCGGCGGCTGCGGCGATTTGCTGGTTCATCGCCTGGATGCTGGACACCTTGCGGGTGATGATTCCCAGCGCGTCGCCGGCCTTGCGAGTCAGCGCCACGCTGCTGTCGGTCAACTCGCGGCTGCCGTGCATGATCGCCGCCACCTGCTGGGTACCCTGATGCAGGCCCGCCACCAGCCCTTCGATCTCCTCGGTGGACTTCTGCGTGCGCTGCGCCAGGCCGCGCACCTCGTCCGCCACCACCGCGAACCCGCGCCCGGCTTCACCGGCACGTGCCGCCTCGATGGCGGCGTTGAGCGCGAGCAGGTTGGTCTGCTCGGCCACGGCCTTGATCACGTCCATCACGCCGCCGATCTTCTTGCTTTCCTTCTGCAGCTCGCCCATCGCGTCGGTAGAACGCGTGACTTCCGCGGCCAGCCGGTCGATCTGCGCAATGGCTTCGGCCACCACGCGATCACCCTGGGCGGCCTCCTGGTCTGCATCGGATGCTGCCTGCGAGGCCTCGGCAGCGTTGCGCGCCACTTCCTGCACGGTCGCCGACATTTCCTGCATGGCGGTGGCCACCTGGTCGGTTTCCACCTTCTGGCTGTTGACGCCAGCACTGGTCTGCTCGGTGACCGCCGAGAGCTCCTCGGCGGCGCTGGCGATCTGCGTGACGCCGTCGCGAATGCCACCGATCAGCTCGCGCAGGGTGGTGCCCATGCGCTGAATGCCCTGCTGCACGACACCGAGTTCGTCACGGCGGGTGACCTGCAGCGTGTGGGTCAGGTCGCCCTGGGTGATGCGTTCCACCGCTTCCAGGGTTTCCTGCAGCGGCCGGGTGATCTGGCGGGTGATTAACCACGCGGCCAGCACGCCGACCAGCAACGCCAGCAGCGTGGCACCGATGATCATGCGGGTGGCATAGGCACTGTCTTCATCGCGCAGCGTCGTTTGCATCGTCTGCATGAGCTCGCCGCCATTGACCAACTCCTGCGCCAAATCGCTCATCAGGCCCCGCAATTGCACACGCTCCGCGGTGGCCGTCCGATAGGAGGCCAGCATGCTGCGGTAGGCCGTGACGGTAGCCTCGAGCTGCTGGATCTGCTCGCGGAAGTCGCCGACAAACACGGAGGTCAGCGTACCGAGCCCCTGGTCGACGCGCTCGATCTGCTGGTTCAGCGCCTGCTCGGTCCCCTCATTGGCATCGGCGGTGAAGTTCACCACGCGATAACGCAACGTCTGCATATCGTCCTTGGCCTGGGCAATGGCCTGGTAACGTGCAAAGGCCGTTTCGTCACCAGCGGCGCTACGCGCCACTTCGCCCCTCACCCGGTCGATCAGCTCACCTGCGCGCTCAGCCAGGTCGATCATCTCGGTGCGCGTGCTGCTCGCACTTGCATAGGCTGCCTTGGTTCTATCGAACGCCTGCTGGTACTGCCCGACCTGCTCAATTTGCTGCTTGAGCAGCCGCTGATTCTCGGCGTTGCGAAACTTGGGCAGCATTTCCTGCTGACGCTGCAGGAGCTCGCGCATCTTCAGCTGAACCTTGTCGCCCTCCGCCGCGCCCCCGTTACTCTCCAGGAACTGCAAGCGGGCGACACGCAATTCGGTCAGCGCGCTCGTGAGGTTGGTGACGTCGCTCATCCGCTCACTGCGCAGCACCACGCTACCCAGGCTGGTCCAGCTGACGGCGGCCAGTGCCAGGGTAAGGGCAAGCACGAGGCCGAAGCCCAGAGCCAGTTTCTTGGTGACGCTGATATTGCCAAGCCATGTATTCATCGATTGCTCACCCAGTGAGTAGGATCAGAACGACTGGAGATTTGTTCTTATGGGCCAGTCCGCGCGTCCAGCGCTGTGGCGAAACGACATCCTTGCCGCTCGCGTGCGACCTGACTGGCTCTCCCCTCCGAGCGCGCATGACAGGTATATCAGCTTGATATCACATGGACCGGGGAACTGTACGCCTTACTCCGAACTAACTTGTAAAAAGAACTACGCGCTAACCGGGTACACAATCGAGGCGCGAGCCCGCCCAGGCGTGACCACCACGGATACGCGAACAGCAGCGTTAGTTCGATCCAATCCGCGTGGCAGTGGTCAGACAAGTAATCGATGGCCTGACGGAGCAACCCATGCACGCGTTCGATTGGCAGCGCATGCTGCTCGATGATTTCCCGGTGCTGTTTCTTGGCGAAGTGGCGCTGCGTGCGCTGTTCGCGTTCGTCGTGGTTTTTCTGTTCCTGAAGGTGAGTGGGCGGCGTGGCATTCGCCAGCTGTCGCTGTTCGAACTGGTGGTGATCCTCACCCTGGGTTCGGCTGCCGGCGACGTGTCGTTCTACGACGATGTGCCGCTGCTGCCAGTGGCCATGGTCTTCGTCACGCTGCTTCTGCTGTACCGCCTGACGGTTCTGGCGATGAGCCACAGCGAGCGCTTCTCGAACTGGATGGAAGGCAAGCCGGTCACCATCATCAAGGACGGGCTCTACGAACTGAACAGCCTGGATCACCTGAACATCTCGTCAGACGAGCTGTTCATGGAGCTGCGCCAGCAAGGGGTCGAGCATCTGGGTCAGGTACGCCTGGGCATTCTCGAAACAGACGGCGACGTGAGCCTCTACTTCTACCCCGCGGAGGCAGTCAGGGCCGGCCTCTCGGTGCTGCCAGCCGAGCATCGCGAGGAATACCGACACATCCCTGAAAACAACCTGTACGCCTGCATCCGCTGTGGCCACACCCAGCCCATCGAGGACCGGCAGCACGCCACCTGTACACGTTGCAATCAGGACATCTGGTCTGTGGCGTTGCGCCACCCGCGCCAGCGCTGAGCGGCGTTGCCCACGGCAAGGCGCCTGGCGCCCGGGTACGGCGGCCACCGCCTCAGGCGCTAGGCGTCCGCCTCGCCCGCCACCCTGTAGTCGTCCGCCTTCAATGGGCGCACCCCGCCAGCACGGGTGACGCCGTACAGGACCATGCCGGCCAGCAGCAGCCCGCCAGCACGCAGCCAGGTGGCGAAATCCTGTTGCGTCATCAGTAGCAGGCAGGAGGCGATTGCCAGCACCGGCACCCAGGTTGGCACGCGAAAATGCTCGGTCGCGACCTGATCTCGGCGCAGCACCAGCACCGCCAGGTTGGTACTGATGAACACGAACAACAACAGCAACACCACGGTCTGCGCCAGAGCTTCCAGCGAACCGGTAAGGGTCAGCAGCATCGCCACCAGCGTCGTGGCGACGATGGCTACTGCCGGAGTCCGGCGCACGGGCAGGACACCGGCCAGCGCGCTGGGCAGCAGCCCCTGCCGGGCCATGCCGTAGGCCAGGCGGCTGGCCATGATCATCGTCAACAAGGCGCCATTGGCCACGGCGATCAACGCGATGAAGGAAAACAGCTGCGGCGGGATGCCCAGGCCCGACGCATTCACCACCTCGAGCAACGGCGCGGTGGAGCCTGCCAGTTGCTCGACCGGCATGACCACCGCCGCGGCAATGGCCACGGCCATGTAGATGACGCCAGCGAGCAGCAAGGCACCAAACAGCGCGCGCGGGTAGGTTTTGCGTACATCACGAATTTCCTCTGCCAGGTTGGCCGAGGTTTCGAAGCCCACGAACGAATAGAACGCCAGCAGTGCCCCACCAAGCACGGCGAAGGCAGGATCGACCCCGGCCTTGAATTCGACGACTCGGCTGAAATCCCCCGCCCCGCCGCCTAGCAGCCAGGCAGCGGCAAACACCACCACCAGCAACCCGGACAGCTCGATGAAAGTCATCACCAGGTTTGCCGACAGCGACTCCCGGATCCCGCGTGCATTGAGCAACCCCACCAGCAGCAGAAACCCCAGCGCGGCGATGGCCGGCGAGATATCGACAAAGGACGACAGGTAATCCCCCGCGAAGGCAAGTGACAAGCCGGCGGCGCTGGTCACGCCTGCCGCGAGCATGCAGAACCCCACCAGAAAGGACACCAACGGGGACCGGAAGGCCCTCGCCGCAAACACTGCCGAGCCGCCTGCGTGGGGGTACTTGGTCACCAGTTCTGCATAGGAGCCTGCGGTCAGCAGGGCGAACCCCAGGGCCACCAGCAAGGCGACCCAGACGGCGCCGCCAACTTCGCCGGCAATGACGCCGACCAGCGCATAGACACCCGCGCCGAGTACGTCGCCCAGGATGAACAGCGTCAATAGCGTGCCGGTTACCGCGCGCTTCAAGGCAGGTTTGGCGGGGGAGTTCGAGGCGGGCATTTACAGCGTCCTGTCCAATTGGCAGACCGCCAAGGCGGGCTGCTTGAAAGCCGGACCAGTTCCGGTTCCTTACCCTGGGGAAGAGGCTTGCCGTCTGGAAAGATTCAACAAGCCAGCCGACCGGTATCGCTCGCAGGGCTGACTCGCGGTGGCGGCCGAAGGGCTGATCACCCGGCGCATTTCAGCTGTAGAAAACTGCAGAAGAACAGGCTTGCCGGCCACAACAGTGGCCAGCCTGACCTGTCCCGCATGCTGCTGCGGCACGCCAAACGATCAGCGGGTTTCAGCACTGCCCATGTCGCGATCCTGCTGGGCGTCCTGATCGGAACCGGGGTTGCCTGGCGGTGGGTTCCAGTCCACGCGGTTTTTCTTGGCATCCGCCTCGTCAACGCCCTGCTTCGGTTCGGAGGTGGCTTTTTCCAGGCCCGAGTCGTGGCCCTCGCCGCTGTCGGGGTGCTTGTGAGCAGGTCCCTGATAGGGTGCTTCAGGCCCGTTGTTTTCTTCGACTGACATAACAGTTCTCCCGTCTCCACGCAGGTCATCCACGCTTAAGGGTGTGAAACCGGGGGCGCAGATCTAGTGCCGCGACTGCGACGGACGGCAACCGCCGAGCCTAACCAGGGTGCATGGCTGAACAGCATGCGCGTGGCGTCAGCGCCAGAAATCATCCAGGTTGCTGAAGCCCCACTGGCTCGGGTCTTCGCGCCCGACGATGCGGTCGTTGGCTCCATGGCGCGACAGGTCAATGTCCTGCTGCTGGATGGGCCCCTTGTTGGTGGCCGAGAAAAACACCCGCACCACCGGTTCGGTCAGCTTGCCCGGCATCAGGTCGATGACCACGCCAAGGCGCCCGGACTCGAGGCGCACCAGGGAGCCCAACGGATAGATACCGACCGAGCGCACGAAGGCGTGGAATACCTGCGTATCGAAGTGGCCTGCCCACTGCGCCATGCGCGCCAGGGACTCGGCCGGGTTCCAGGCCTGCTTGTAAGGCCGATTCGAGGTGATGGCGTCGTATACGTCGCAAACCGCGCCCATGCGCGACAGCAGGCTGATGTCCTCGCCCTGCAACCCGCCGGGGTAACCGCTGCCATCGTATTTCTCGTGGTGGTGCAGGCAAACGTCCAGGGCTGCCGGGGGAATCGCCCCGGAGCTGACGAGAATGGCGTGTCCGCGTTCAGGGTGGGTGCGCATGACGCCAAACTCGGCCTCGGTCAGGCTTCCCGGCTTGTTGAGCACCTCCATCGGCATCATCATCTTGCCGACATCGTGCAGCAACCCCGCCAGGCCGGCCTCGCGCACGGCCTCTTCGTCCAGCCCGAGTTGACGGCCCAGGGAGATCATCAACGCGCACACGGCCACCGAATGCAGGTAGGTGTATTCATCCTTGGTCTTGAGGCGCGCCAGCCCCAGCAATGCCGACGAGTTGCGGGCCAATGAGTCGCTGATATTCGCCACCAGGGGCAGACACCCCTCGACATTGATCGCATTGCCAAGCCGCGCCTCGTGAAAGAGCTCCGTGACCGCCTTTTTCGAGCGACTGAGAAGCTTGGCGGCCCGCTGCAACTCGTCTTGCGCACTGCACCGTGCCACCGTGGATGTAGATGCCTGCACAGGCTCGGCCTCGACCGGCTGCGCCGCTGCCGAGCAGGCCTGGGAGCTCGCCGGGCAGGCGACGTCGAGCCCCCTGCTGGTGTCGATCCACACACCGCTCAGGCCGCTCTGGCGCAGACGCGTCAGGTCATGGGCATCCTGCAGGACGAACTTGCTTTTCCAGAATGGATGCGCCAACCAATTTCCCTCGAAGCCCTGAATGAACATCCCGCAGCGGACCGCGTCCGTGGAAATCTTTTTCAGCATGAGTGCCCCGACACTGCAACGAGCGCATGGATGGTTGTCTCGTTAAATCTAGCTCATTAAGCCGTAGCCATCCGTGCCAAAGGTAGGTGGCAGAACGAATGATTGGCCAACGCGCCAGTCCGCACGTACAACCGGTGCCACCTCATAGCGGCCGTCTATCCACCCGGTAGGCAAGCCTAATTGGGCGCCGATCAAGCACGTCGGTAATTTGGCGCCGAAATGATGTCACATTGACATCCAGCTTTCTCTCTTGCGCCTATCGAGCTTGCCCATGAAAACTTCGATCTCTCTCAGTGCTCGCATCGGCCTCGGTTTTGCTGCAGTGGTGTCGCTGCTCGTCATCATCACGGCCGTGGGGATCCAGCGGGTCGGCTTCATCGACTCGACACTGGAAGACGTCAGCCAGAACGCGGCCAGGATTCAGCGGTACGCCATCGACTTCCGCGGCAGCGTGCACAACCGGGCGATTGCCATCCGCGATGCGGTGCTGGTGGACAACGACCAGCAGCTGGCCAGGCACCTGGACGAAGTCACTCAGCTGCAAGAGGCCTACCGCGAGGCAGCCAGCGCGATGGATGCTCTCTTCGCGGGCTCCCAGGCCTCCGCGCAGGAGCACGCCTTGCTGCAGCGCATCAAGGAAATCGAACGGGACAGCCTGGAGACCACCACCACACTGATTGCGTTGCGCCGCAGCGGTGATATCGCCGGCGCCCAGGCCCTGCTGCTCAACCAGACGGCCCAGGCCTACAGCGAATGGCTGAACCGCATCAACGTGCTGATCGACCATGAAGAGGCGCTGATCAAGTCGCGGCTGGGGGATGTACAGGCGACGGCCAGCCAGTTCCGTGGCCTGATGCTGCTGGCAACCGCCATCGCTCTGGTGCTGAGCATCGGGCTGTCGGTATTGATCATCCGCTTCGTCAACTCGACCCTGGGCGCAGACCCCGCAGACGTTGCACGGGTGATACAGCGGTTGGCCGCCGGCCAGCTCAAGCAAACCATCACCACTGCCTACCCCAACAGCGTGATGGGCATGCTGCACACCACGCTCGGCCGCCTGGCGGACACCATGGCGCAGGTACGCGAAGCGGCACGTGAGGTGACCGACTCCTCGACGCAGCTTGCCCATACTTCCGCCACCAACAACGAGCACATCGGCGTGCAGACCCAGGAGGCCGAGCAGGTGGCCACGGCCGTCACCCAGATGGCCTCGACTGCCGGTGTGGTGTCCGGCTACGGCTCCCAGGCAGCCGAGGCCGCCAGCAAGGCCGCCAGCGAAGTGGACACCGGCAACCAACTGGTCGCCGGCTCCACCCAGGCCATCGGCCAACTGGCGTCCTCGCTGACCGAGACCACCCGCACGGTCGAGCAGGTCGCCAAGCAGAGTGAGCAGATCGAAACCGTAATCGAGGTGATCAACTCGATCGCTTCACAGACCAACCTCCTGGCTCTGAACGCCGCCATCGAAGCGGCCCGCGCCGGAGAGCACGGCCGCGGGTTTGCCGTGGTGGCCGATGAAGTCCGTTCCCTCGCCACCCGTACCCAGCAATCTACCCAGGATATCCGCGAGATGATCAGCACCCTGCAGAGCGGAACGGATACCGCCGTGCAAACCATACGCGACAGCTGCGAGCTGGCGAGCCATTCAGTTGAGCAGACGCAACTCGCCCAGAACGCCCTGTCGCGCATCAGCCAGGAAGTCGGCGCCATCAACCACATGAACGCCCAGATCGCCAGCGCCTCCCTGCAGCAAAGCACCGTGGCCGAAGGCATCGCGCTGAACATCAAGCGAATCCACGGCTCTATCGTGCAGTCCGCGCGCGGCTCGCGTCAGGTGGCCAAGGCGAGCCAGGAGCTGAGCAGGCTGGCTGACCAACTGACGCAGAAAGTGGCGTTCTTCGATGCGGCGAATTGACGTGCACGCGCCAGCCCGCGCGCCGGGCCAACCACCGCCCCGCCCACTCCACCGGCGCACCGCCAAACCGGCGGTGCGCCATGACTAACCCACCCGGCCGCGTACTCAACTTCCCCAAGCGCCCCAGCCCGATAGCCGGCACCAACTACCAGACCCCGAACGCGCTGGCCGATGCAGACCTGCGCGCCGCACTGTTGGCCGAGCTACTCGAAGACCTCATGCGCAAGGAGCGCGAGCGACCGGACTCGTTGCGCGTGCAGATGGCCTGCATCGCCGCGCAGGACCTGCTCAATGAACTGACGGTGCTCTACCGCCGCGCCGCCTGTGAAACAGGCGCAGGAGCCACCGATTAGGCAGCCCTGCCCGCGAACGCCCGAAGCGCCGCCACGCGGCTCATCAAGGAGGGCGCTCACCGCTCAGAGGCAGGGCAGCAGCAGAATCCGCCCGTGGCACTTCCGGGCAAGCCCACCGAAGCGGCCCCCTTCCACAGGGCGACAGATGGCAGCGTGAAGCGCTGAAGCCACACGTGCACCGGCCGATAACGTGCGCGTCTCCCTCCACATGGTTGTATTCATGTTCAATCGGCTCTCCATCCAGTTCAAGCTGACCGCCCTTGCCGGCCTGTGCCTGTTGCTCGTGGTGTCCCTGCTGGTGCTCGTCTCGCAGTTCTATGCCGCACGCAGTAGTGCGGTCGTCAAGGACACCAGCTTCCACATGCTCGGCGATTCGGCGCAGTTGCGCCTCCAGGCCCGCGCACAAGCGCAGGCACAGGGCATTCGCGGCGAATTCCTCGAGGTTTATCTGTACGGCACCGGCCTCGCCAAGCAGGTCGACATGCTGCGTAAGCAGCACGGCAAAGACATCCTGAGCGCGGAACAGCTTCGTGGCGACCTGACGGCTGTGCTCGCCGACGCGCTGAAAGCCCGCCCCGAGTCGCTCGGCATCTATATCGCCTTCGAGCCCAACCGGCTGGATGGCCAGGATGCGCAGTTCGTCGATAACCAGGGCGCGAGCAGCAACGAGGCAGGCCGCTACGCGCTCTACTGGTCCCAGAGCCAGCCAGGCGCGTTCGAATCCGAGGTGATGACCGAGCAAGAGCTCGCCGACACCACGCCCGGCCCCAGCGGCGCAGCGTACAACACCTGGTACAGCTGCCCGTTGCAGACCGGTTCCGCCTGCCTGCTCGACCCTTACGTCGACCTGGTGAATGACCAGCCCGTGCTGATGACCAGCGTGGCCTTGCCATTGCGCGACGGCGGCAAGGTAATCGGCGTGCTTGGTATCGACATCAGCCTCGCCGCCCTGCAAGCCACGGCCGACTCCGCCAACCGCGGCCTGTATGACGGCCAGGGCGACATCAGCATCATCAGCCCCGCCGGCCTGCTGGCAGCCTACACGCGTGACGCCACCCTGCTGGGCAAACCCGTGGACAACGCCTACCCGACTCAAGCGGCAACGCTGCGCCAGGCGCTGCAGACCGGCCAGCCGTCCGTGGTGTCGAGCGAGCAATCGCTCGGTGTACTGGAGCCGGTGCAGCCCATCCCGGGCGCCAAGGCGTGGGGCATTCTCATCCAGGCGCCGAAGTCGGTCGTCCTCACCCGCGCCCTCTCACTCGCCGACACCCTCGAGTCGCAGCGCGCCCAGGACAGCCTGATCTCCTGGCTGGTGGGCCTGGGCGCCATCGTGCTGGGCCTGGTGCTGATGAACATCATGGCGCGCCGCGTCACCCGCCCGATCCTCGCCGTCGCCGATATGCTCGACGACATCGCCAGCGGCGAAGGCGACCTGACGCGCCGCCTGAACTACCCGCGCGAGGACGAACTCGGCCGCCTGGCCAACGGCTTCAACCACTTCCTCGACAAGCTGCAACCGATCGTGGCGAAGGTGAAGGAGTCGGTGCAGTCCGCCCGCCACACCGCCGACCAGTCAGCCGGCATCGCCACGCGCACCAGCCAGGGCATGCAGGCGCAGCTCAGCGAAGTCGAACAGGTGGCAACCGCCTCCAACGAGATGAGCGCGACCGCCCAGGCCGTGGCGCAAAACGCCTCCGAAGCGGCCGCCGCCGCCCGCTCCGCGGACCAGGCCACCCGCGAAGGCCTCCAGGTCGTCGACCAGACCACCCAACGCATCGACCGCCTGGCCAATGATCTGGGCACCGCCATGCGCGACGTCGAAGAGCTGGCTGCCAGCAGTGAACAGATCGGCTCGGTGCTCGAAGCCATCCGCAGCATCGCCGAACAAACCAACCTGCTGGCCCTCAACGCCGCCATCGAAGCCGCACGCGCCGGTGAGGCCGGGCGTGGCTTCGCCGTCGTCGCCGATGAAGTCAGAAGCCTGGCCACCCGCACCCAGGTGTCGATCGAAGAGATCCGCCAGGTCATCGAGCGCCTGCAGCAAGGCACCCGCGATGTCGTGGAATCCATGCACGACGGCCACCTCCAGGCCCAGGACAACGTCAGCCACGTCGCCCTCGCCGTCAGCGCGCTCAAGCGTATCGGCGACGCGGTATCGGTGATCACCAGCATGAACCTGCAAATCGCCAGCGCCGCCGAAGAACAAAGCGCCGTGGCCGAGGAAATCAACCGCAACGTGGCCGGCATTCGCGACGTGACCGAATCCCTGGCCGAACAGGCGGACGAATCCGCCCAGGTGAGTCGCTCGCTGAACGCGCTGGCCAACCATCAGCAGGAATTGATGGATCAGTTCAAGGTCTAGGGCCGGTCAGGGGGAGTATGGGTGCTCTTGGGAACCGCACAGCCCTGCCCGTTACAGCGGGCGGCTCCATCAGGATGAGGCAGCCAGGCCAGGTGCGGACGCCAGCGGCAAAAAAGCCGGTAGGCCCCGTTCAGCAACGGCCTGGCCCAGCGCCACGACAGCGGTGCAGCCCAGAAGCCCAGGCCAGCCGCGCGCCAGCTCCACAGCGTGGCTTCCAGGCCGGTGACCCAGCTGCCATCGGCAAACCTGGCGTGCAGCAATGATTCCATCCGGGCGAAGGTGAGGCCCATGGACTCGGGCTCGAAACCTTCTTCGCGGATATCCACGAAACGCAGACGCTCTGGTGCGGCACGCCCGCGCAGGGTGTTTATCTCCCGGGCACAGAGTGGGCACTCGCCGTCAAAGTAAAGGGTCAACGGCCACGCCGGCTTTCTGTCCATCAACCATGTACCTCGTTTTGGTTTTCATGGGCTTGTGTCGCCAAACCCCAGCCCAACATGGGCAGTACACCCAGTATGACAAGAACCAGCGCCACCTGACTGCAGCAACCGCTTGGCCAGTGAACCCATGAAAAAGCCCGATCATGGCTGATCGGGCTTCGCTATTGCGCTGGCGGGAAAAATGCGTGCACTCGCTCTGCGCCCAGCTTGTTCGGTCTGCACGCAACGCCTCAGCCGGTTTCCGCCAGCGGCGCCTCCACCGGGGTCAGCACATGCACCACGCCGTTACCCAGCACCATCACCGCAGGCATGCCAGGCGCTTGCAACGCCGGCATGTCGAGGCGTTCAGCGTCGCGCAACTGCACGCGGATGCGGGTAATCGCGACGCGCTGTTGCGTGGTCAGGTTCTTCTCGCCACCCAGGGCCTCGACGACGTTGACCGGCAACAGTGTTTCAGACGCCGCGCTCACCTTGGGCTCGTCCGGCACCAGATCCGGCGTCAGGGCCTTCCAGAAGGCACTTTGCAATTTGTCGAACATGCTCAGCTCTCCAACAGGGGTGACAGGGGTAACGACGATGGCCGCCATGACCGCAGGGTTTCACGAACCTGCGCGGCGCTTTCCAGGGTCAGCGCCTGACGTGCAATGGCTTGGCAATCGCTGAGTTGCACGTCGCGAATCGCCGCCTTGATGGCTGGAATCAGCGGCACGCTGGCCGACAGTTCATCCACCCCCAGGCCCAGCAACAGCGGCACGGCGAGCGGCTCGGAGGCCATGGCGCCGCAGACGCCGACCCACTTGCCATGGGCGTGGGCGGCTTTCACGGTGGTCGCGATCAGGCGCAGCACCGCAGGGTGGAAACTGTCGGCCTGGCTGGCGAGGCGTCGGTGGTCGCGATCCATCGCCAGGGTGTATTGGGTCAGATCGTTGGTGCCGATGGAAAAGAAGTCGACTTCCGGGGCGAACGCATCGGCCATCAATGCCGCGGACGGCACCTCGATCATGATGCCGAGCTTGGGCAGCGTCTCGAGGCCAATGCTCGCCGCTTCCTCCTCGAGGATCTGCCGGGCCAGGCGCAGTTCGGACAACTGGCTGACCATCGGCAACATGATGTGCAGGCGCGCCAGTGCGCAGCTCGCCAGAATGGCGCGCAACTGCTCGCGCAGCAGTTGCGGGCGCTCCAGGCACAGACGAATGCCGCGCATGCCGAGGAACGGGTTGGCCTCGGCCTCCATCGGCACATAGGCCAGCGGCTTGTCACCGCCAACGTCGAGGGTGCGCACCACCAGGTTGCGCTCCGGGCCCAGGGCGCGCGCAATGGCGCTATAGGTGGCCGCCTGCTCGTCCTGGCTGGGCGCGTTGCTGCGCTCCAGGTAGAGAAACTCCGAACGCAGCAGCCCTACGCCCTCACCGCCCAGCTCCATGGCCTGCTCGGCCTCCGCCAGCGAGGCGATATTGGCGGTGACCTCGAAGCGATGGCCATCGCGGGTGGTGGCGGTCAGCGAGGCCTGCTCAAGGTCGCGCTGCTGGCGCAGGGCTCGTTGCTCGCGCTCGGCCTGCAATTGCTCGATGGAAACAGGATCGGGATCGAGGTGCAGTTCGCCCTTGTCGGCATCGAGCAGTACCCGGGTGCCGTCGGCCAGGGCAAGCACCTCGGCCGGCAGCCCGCAGACCGCCGGCAGCCCCAGCGCACGGGCCAGGATCGCGACGTGACTGGTGGCCCCGCCGCCAACCGTGGCAAAGCCCACCACCTTGCTGGTATCCAGTGCCGCGGTCTGCGACGGGGTCAGTTGCTCGGCCACCAGAATGGCCTGGTCAGGCAGCTCCCAGGCGCTGTCTTGCACATCCAGCATCAGCTTGAGCACCCGCTGCCCGACATCGGCGAGGTCCAGCGCACGTTCGGCCAGAAACCGGTTGCCGCTGGCCTTGAACAGCTCGGCGGTCGCTTCGGTCACCGAGTTCCAGGCGAAGGCGGCGCTTTTGCCCTGGTTGATCAGCAGCCGGGCCTGCTCCAGCAGGCTCGGGTCTTCCAGCAGTTCCTGATGGGCCTTGAAGATCTCCTCCTGGGCGTCGCTGGCCGCCGCATCGCGCAGCTTCTGCAGGGCAGCCAACGCCCCTGCCAGCGCACGATCCAAGGTTTGCAGCTCGGCGCGAGGGTCGCCGGCGGCCTCGGCAATCTCCAGCTTGTGCTCGACCACCTGAACCACCTGCCCCAGGGCAGAGCCTGCCGAAGCACACACACCCTGCAACGACAGCGCCGGGCTCTTCGCTGCCGGCGCCGCTTCGATGGCCGGCGCGCTGACCACGACCGGTGCCACGGCCTCCCCGCAGCCATCGGCCAGCAACTCGGCAAGCGTCTCGATGGCCGCGGCGGCATCCTCGCCGGTGGCGCTGATCGTCAGCATGTCGCCAAGGGCCGGCTGCATGGCCATGATCGCCACCAGGGATTTGCCGTTGGCGCTGTCCTGCTGCCGGTGCAGGCGGATATCCGCCTTGAAGCCCTTGGCGGCCTGGGCGAACACCGCTGCCGGCCGGGCATGCAGCCCATTGGCATTGGGCAGGCTGATCGGCTGCGAGACCAGCGCCTCCCCTTCATTCACCGGCGCATTGGCCGCCAGCCCGACGTGGCCAAGCTCCAGCAACGGCTGGCCACCGACTACCCTGGCGCTGTCACCGGTAAGCATGCTGAACGGCTCGGCGCTGACCACCAGCATCAGCGTCATCAGGCTGCGCGCATGCACGGCGATATGGTCGGCATCGAACTCGATCAACGCCTGGCCGGCCTCGACGCGCTGGCCTTTTTCGACCAGGGCGGTGAAGCCCTTGCCGGCCAGGTTCACGGTGTCCAGGCCGATATGCAGCAGGATCTGCGCGCCGCCCTCATGGGTAATGGTGATGGCGTGGCCACTGGCTTGCAGATCGCTGACCACGCCCGCCAGGGGCGCACACAGGGTCTGCGACGTCGGGTCGATGCACAGGCCGTCACCGATCACCCGATTGGCGAACACCGGGTCAGGCACATGATCAAGGGGCACCAGCACCCCGGAGAGCGGTGCCAGCAATTGCAAGGGTTGAGGTACGGTCATGGCTTCACCTGCGGTTTTGTTCTTGGAATGCATGGCGTAACTGGGTTGCTCGGGGCCGAGCGCCGCGCGGCGAGTCGGGCATGCGCGGCACCGCCCTCAATCAGCTGTCTGCAAGGTGCAACACGAAGGACTCATAAGGCCTCAGGTACAGCTGGCGCCCCCGTTGTTCGCAGCCCGGGTAATTGCTGATCACCACCCGCTGTCGGCTGACGGTATCGATCACCCGCTCAGGCAGCTCGACTTCGCACGCCGTGCCATAGAAGTTGTTCACCACCAGCAGTCGCTCATGGGCGCTTTCACTTTCGCGCAGGTAGATCCACACCTGCTCGTGCTCCGGCAGTAATTGACGATAGACGCCCTGCTGGATCAACGGCTCCTGGCGGCGCAAGCCAACCAGCTGGCGGTAGTAGTGCAGCACCGACGTGGGATCGTCGAACTGGTTGGCGACGTTTATCTGCGCGGCATTGCGCGCCACGCCTATCCAGGGTTCGGCGGTGCTGAACCCGGCGTTCGCCTCGCCATTCCACTGCATCGGCGTGCGCCCGTTGTCGCGGGACTTCTGCATGATGGTGGCCATGATCGCTGCAGGGCTTTCGCCAGCGTTGCGTTTGAGGCGGTAGATGTTCAGGCTCTCGACATCCCGGTACTGCTCGATGCTGTCGAAACCCGGGTTGGTCATGCCCAGCTCCTCGCCTTGGTAGATGAACGGGGTGCCCTGTAAAAAGTGCAGCGCGGTGGCGAGCATCTTTGCCGACTGCACACGGTATTCACCGTCATCGCCGAAACGCGACACCACCCGCGGTTGATCATGGTTACACCAGAACAAGGCGTTCCAGCCGCCGCCCGCCTGCATGCCGGTTTGCCAGTCGGAGAGGATGCGCTTGAGCGCCAGGAAGTCGAAATCGGCCTGCACCCACTTCTGCAGATTGGGGTAGTCCACCTTCAGGTGATGGAAATTGAAGGTCATCGACAACTCTTTCGAGTCGGGGCGCGAATAGCGGATGCAGTGTTCGAGCGAGGTCGAAGACATCTCGCCGACGTTGATCAGCTCGTGGCCCTCGAACACCTCGCGGTGCATTTCCTGCAGGTACTCATGCACGTTCGGCCCGTCGGTATAGAAGCGGCGCCCGTCGCTGGCGTCCTCGGGAAAGTCGGCCGGCTTGGAAATCAGGTTGATCACGTCCAGGCGGAAGCCGCCCACGCCCTTGTCGCGCCAGAAGCGCATCATCTTGAAGACTTCCTCGCGCACCTTGGGGTTGTCCCAGTTGAGGTCGGCCTGGGTGTGGTCGAACAGGTGCAGGTAGTACTGCCCGGTCTGCGCTTCGTACTCCCACGCCGAGCCGCCGAATTTCGACTCCCAGTTGTTCGGCTGGTCGCGCCAGATGTAGAAATCGCGGTACGGGCTGTCGAGGCTGCTGCGCGCCTGCTGAAACCAGACGTGCTCGATGGAGGTGTGGTTGACCACGATATCGAGCATCAACTTGATGCCGCGCTTGCCCGCCTCGGCGATCAGCAGCTCGCAGTCGGCCATGGTCCCGTAGCTGGGGTCGATGGCGTAGTAATCGCTGATGTCGTAGCCGTTGTCCCGCTGTGGCGAACGCAAGAACGGCGTGAGCCACAGGTAATCGACACCCAGCCATTGCAGGTAATCGAGCTTGGCCACCACACCGAGCAGGTCGCCGGTGGGGTTGCCGGCTTGGCTGTAAAAGCTCTTAGGGTAGATCTGGTAGATCACCGAATGCTGCCAGTCTTGCATGGCGCTATTCCTTCATCTGTTTTAGAACAACGAGCGGCACGCCATCGCGCTGCGGCTCGCCAAGCGATGGTTCAGGCCACCCGGTAGCCCGGGCGGACGATCTTGACGCTGAGCGCGCAGGTGAGCAGGAACGGCACCGCGATGGCGATGACCATGCCCACGATGAACACCGGGATGTACTGCGGCATGATGGAAATGAAACCGGGCAGCCCGCCGACGCCGATGGCCGAAGATTGCACCTTGTTCAGCGACAGGAAGATGCAGCCCATGGCAGAGCCGATCAGGGCGGCGTAGAACGGGAATTTGTAGCGCAGGTTGATGCCGAACATCGCCGGCTCGGTGATGCCGAAGTACGCGGAAATCGCCGAGGTGGACGCCATGCTCTTGTCCCGCACGTTACGGGTCATGTAGAACACCCCGAGCGCGGCGCTGCCCTGGGCCAGGTTGGACATCACGATCATCGGCCAGATGAAGGTGCCACCGTGGGTGGAGATCAATTGCAGGTCCACGCCCAGGAACATGTGGTGCATGCCGGTGATCACCAGCGGCGCGAACAACACGCCGAAGATCGCCCCGCCAATCAGCGGCGCGAAATCGAACAGGGTGACCACGCCCTCGGTGATCAGGATGCCTAGGTGGCGGGTTACCGGGCCGATCAGGGCCAGCGCCAGAACGCCGGTAATGACGATGGTGGTGATCGGCACCACCAGCAGCTGGATGGCATTGGGCACCCGGGCGCGCAGCCATTTCTCGATCACGCTCATCACATAGGCGGCCAGCAGGATCGGCAGGATCTGCCCCTGGTAACCGACCTTCTCGATCTTGAACCAGCCGAAGATGTCGAAGTACGGCATGCCCTGATCGCCCAGGCCGGCGACCACCTTGCCGTAGTTCCAGGCGTTGAGCAGGTCCGGGTGAACCAGCATCAGGCCGAGCACGATGCCGAGGATTTCACTGCCCCCGAAGCGCTTCGCCGCCGACCAGCCAACCAGTGCCGGCAGGAACACGAACGAGGTATTGGCCATCAGGTTGATCAGGCTCCACACGCCATCCAGCGCCGGATAGGCCTCCAGCAGGGTAACCCCCTCGATGAACATGCCCTTGGCGCCGATCAGGTTGTTCACCCCCATCAGCAGGCCGGCAATGATCAGCGCCGGCAGGATGGGCATGAACACGTCGGAGAGAATCCGCACCAGGCGCTGCATGCCGTTGATCTTGGCGGCGCTCTGCTGCTTGAGATCGGCGATGGTCATGGCCGCCAGGCCGGTCTGCTCGCGCAGCGCGGCATACACCTTCTCCACATCGCCGGGGCCGATCACCACCTGGTACAGGCCGCCGGTGAAGAACGAGCCCTTGACCAGATCGATCTGGTTCAAGGTCGCCGCGTCGACCTGCTTGGGGTCCTTGAGGGACAGGCGCAGGCGCGTCACGCAATGAGCGGCCTGCTCCACATTGTCGACGCCGCCGAGGCTCTGCAGCACGTCGCGGGCAATGGCTGAATAATCGTGACTCATGCGCTTTTTATCCTTCGAGGATTTTGTTTTTGGAGAGCGGCATAGGTAGCAACCTGAAAAGACCTTACTCGTACATACGAGTTAAATCAATAACTCGTATAGACCAGTCAGGCCCTGTTTGCCAACCTGCCTGCCAACCAGCAAATGCCCGGCCGCCCTCGCCCCCATGTCCAGACGATAGACAAACCGCCACGCGCTCCCTAAGGTTCCTCGCTTGACGACAACCCGGCATCGAGCCCTGCACATGAGCAAATACAGCCAGATCTACAGCGATCTGCTTGCCAGCATCACCAGCGAACGCCTGGAGCGCGGCGCCCGCCTGCCCTCGGAAACCGAGCTGATGGAGCGCTATCAGACCAGCCGCGGCACCGTGCGCAAGGCCATCGAGCAACTGCAGGAACGGGGCTTCGCGCAGAAGATCCACGGCAAGGGCACCTTCGTGCTATCGCGCGCGCCCATCGAATTCCAGCTCGGCGGCATCGTCAGCTTCCAGGAGACCTACCCCAGGCTGGGCGGCAACGTGCGCACCGAAGTGGTCGAGCTCAGCCAGCTGCCGCTGGAAGGCAGCCTCTGCGAGCACATCCAGGCCGAACAAGGCACGCTGATCACCCGCATCAAACGGGTCAGGCGCATCGATGGCCGGCGGGTGATCCTGGATATCAACCACTTCGTCGCCGGCCTGATTCCCGGCCTGGATCGCACCATCGCCGAGCATTCGATTTACCAATACATCGAAAAGACCCTGCAGCTGCAGATCAGCTACTCGCAACGCACCATCGAAGCCGTGCCCCGCGGCGCGGACGACCTCAAGCACCTTGACCTGGACGACCAGAGCCACGTGATCGTCGTCAGCAACCAGACCTTTCTGCAGGACGGCAGGCAGTTCGAGTACACCCAGTCACGGCATACGCTCGACAAGTTTTACTTTTCGGATGTGGCTCGGAGGTAGGGAGCTTAGTGGCCTGCCACGACTTACGCCAATTTGGCGAACTTGTGGTGCTTACCCAGGCCATGGGAGATGTCAAAACGCAGGGCGATTTCAACGCGTTCCAGTGCATCCAGTACGAGCAGCCGAAGTTTCTTATCGAACACATATAGGTCTACAGCGTTCTGGAAGGTTGTACCTGGGCGAAAGTCGTCGAGCGGTAGCCGGTCGTGTTTGACCTTCTTGGGCTTTGTGGGTGCTGCCGATGAAAAGACCGAACCTGGGTCAGACAGTGAAAGTTTTGAATCAAAACCACGACAGCCAGGCCGCCAGCACCAGTGCAGTAATAAGAGTGATTATACCCCACGTTTTCTTTGAGTTTTTTTGCCGTAGGTGAGAAATTTCAGCTTTGAGATTATCGATATGGATTACATTGCATGTAGTGACCTTGAGCACCCGCTGGAAGTCATCCTCATAAGTTCGCAAGGCACTCAGAATGTCGAGTCGTTCCATTTTCGTTGACCAAGCTTCATGGCTAATCAAGTCATCAACAGTCATTGGCATTGATCGGCCATCAATGATCCCTTTGTTCAGGGGTACGCCAAAGGATATTCCAAAATTCGCATAGAATTTATTCCTCCTTTCGCGGTTCTCTTCGGTTGCATCAATAGCAGCCACTTTGATCGGGACAACCTTAGTCGACGGATCAAGCTTCTTTGCCCATCTGATGATTATATCAAACATGAATGAGCCAATACCAAGGCCTCGGAATGAATCGCCCCGGCTTTCCTAGACACTTTCCAAGCTCTGGAAATATCGCTTCTCAAACTCCACTGGCGATAGCTGCATAGCGCTGCTGTGCCGGCGTTTAGGGTTATAGAACATCTCGATGTAATCGAACACATCAGCGCGTGCTTCTTCGCGGGTGCTGTAGGTTTTTCGTCTGATACGTTCGCGCTTCAGTAGTTGGAAAAAGCTTTCTGCCACGGCGTTGTCGTGACAGTTACCGCGTCGGCTCATGCTACTAATCAGGTTGTTGGCCTTGAGGAAACTTTGCCAGTCCAGGCTACTGAACTGACTGCCCTGGTCTGAGTGGATCATCACTTCCTGCTTGGGTTTGCGCCGCCATACCGCCATCAGTAAGGCATCAATCGCTAGATCGCTGCACATCCGTGGCTTCATCGACCAGCCGACCACCTGGCGTGAAAACAGATCCAGCACCACTGCCAAGTACAGCCAGCCTTCATAGGTGCGAATGTAGGTGATGTCAGTGACCCAGACCTTATTGGGTTGCGACCTTGAACTGTCTCTCCAGTCGATTGGGCGAGGCTACTGACGGCTTGCCGCCGTAATAGCCAGGGCGCCGACGATAGCCAGTTTGCGAGCGCAGCTTCTCCAACCTCATCAGGCGGGCCACGCGGTGACGACCACAAGACTCACCCAGCTCACGCAGGTCGTCGTGGATCTTTCGGTAGCCGTAGACACCACCACTTTCCAGCCATGCATGCTTGATCAGCCCGAGCAGGCGCTGATCTTCCTTGGCGCGTACGGACTTAGGCTCGGATAGCCAAGCGTAGTAACCGCTGGGATGCACTTTGAGGGTTTGGCAGAGACGCCGAACCGGATACTCCACCGACAGCTTGCTGATGAAGGCGTACTTCAGCCGGACTCCTTGGCAAAGTACGCGGCGGCCTTTTTAGGATGTCTCGCTCTTCGGTCACTCGCTTGAGTTCAGCACGCAGACGACGCAGTTCGGCCTGCTGATCGCCCTCTTGCTGCCGCTTTTCCTGGGGCTTGCTGTAGCGCTTGATCCAGGCATACAGGCTGTGCACCGACATACCTAACCGCGCTGCCACTTCGGCTACAGGAAGGCCACGCTCGGTCACTTGCTTGACCGCTTCGATTTTGAATTCTTCGGGGTAACGCTGGTTGCTCATGGCACCTCCTAGTGGGCCTCATTATGAGGCTTGGAGGTGTCTACGAAACTAGGGGCGATTCAAAGCTAGCTGGACTGGTTGACACCGGTAATCTCGAGGGAGCTGCTTGATAGGAAGATAAGGTGTAAGGCCTCTAAACGTTGTATCAAAAATTCGATGCGTAAGGGGGCAGACCCAGCCTGTGGCCGGTAACGAAAACGTTAAGGACTCCAATCTGAGGTTATGGCCGGCATCCGTAGACTCCAAAATGGTAGCTTTTACCAGTGTGTACCAAGCGGCATCGAGCCAGCCGTTGATTTTATCGGCATCGATGCTCTGAGTTCGGCTCAAACTTGTGGCCATTTCAAGGAGCTTCACCAGCCTCGGGGGATTGCCAGCTCTGACTTGTGGCCATTTCTTGATGACATGACTTTCGTCGATATCGCTCTTCGGCGGGAACAGAGACTTAGGCGTGAATCGGCTACCCATCCAAAGTTGCATATCTCGATTCAAGCGCACGAAGGTGTTGTCTCGCACATAAAAATCCAGCGCAACTTTCAGAAAGCCCTGCCAGTCCTTGAGCGTCAGCTTAGATTTGCTGCTGGGATCACCTGTCGCTGATATTGCCGCGGTCTGCTCCCAGAGCGGTGGGCAACTGTTTATCGTCTCCAAACCTTTGTAGCTAACACGAACCAATCCCAGTGTTTCCGTGCTGTTCTGGCTCTTGGGGCGACGGGCAAACTCCCTGGCCAACAGCAGGCGCGCCATGGTTGCACCGCCCTGACTACCATCGAACAGGGCTGGGTTGGCATAACGGTTGTACTCAAGGATGGATTGCTCAATGTCTTTTGTGGTAGCCAGCTCGCGAACCATCTGCTCCCAGTCAACTTCGGCGACACGATCCTGCCCCAGGCTTCCTGAGCGCATGGCTTCGGCTTGGGAGCGAAGATCGCTCGCCATACCCGCCATACCGAGCCTCTCCAGGCTGGCCGCCTGCATAATAAGTGCATCGTAATCACCGGTTGGCACGTCCTGCGGCTGGCTATCAATTTTGGCCTGCGCATTACGTAGCGTCTCAAACACCAAGCCACGCAGACGAGAGCGCTCTGCTTCCTGCTGCATGCGCACCGCCATGCGTGCCGTACCTTGACGGCTGTCAGTAAAAGTAATCAGTTTACGTCCGCGCCCTGGTAGCTCCTCAGGGGAACGACCATCACAATCCTCCTTATCGGGATCAGGGCAGAACTCCAATACGGTTGGAACCGCATTCGCCACGTAGAATGGCGCCCCCAAATAAGCTTTTCTCAGGAAACTCCGGCCATCTGGAAAAGCGTGCTCACATTCACTGCAACATGCGTGTTTCTCTTCAGCAAAAACAATGTGAAGAGGTCTCTGCCCCAGCAGACTGCCGATCTTCAGGGTTTCCAGATCGATTCGATCAGATTGATAGGGTTCATGGGCCGCAGGTAATCCAGCAATCACAATACGCTGAACAGGAGCCTTGTGGCTGGGGCCGGTAATCGCACTACCTGTAGAAGAATCCTCTTCCCCATGTTCATAGCTCAAGGAGAACTCATCGCCGGTATAAGGGCTGAGCTGATGCAACTCGCCATTTCGATCTTCTGCAATCAAATGTGGCGTCTTGCAGTCATCGCAGAAGCCCAGCTCGTAGACAGGGGCCTGGCATTCACAGTGGGCGCGTTGGTTGACGTAGACATTGCCAAATGGCCACTCCAGCAAATGCTGGGATTTGGCGCTGCAGTTCGGATCGACGCAGGCCCATAGACCATGCAGCATGCGCTGAAAGAAGTGGGCGCGCAGCTTTAAGAAAGGAGGCTCCGATGGGGCGGGTCGAGTGCCGGTGAGTACATCTATCCAATCAAGAACCTCCTGCTGTCGGGCCAGCTGGGTGCTGCCCTGCAGTTCGTCACTCACGGAACGGATCAGGTCATTGAGATCCAGCGGCTTGGGTGAGCTGACCACAGCGTGGCGGAGAGCCTGGGCGACGGGGTGCTGACACAATGCTTCGAAGCGAACAAGGGAGTCCTCAATATCAGGCTCAAGAGCCTGCATATCTTGCAAGGTCAGTGTGTGCTGCGACTTGTGCAATTGCAGATCGGGCCACTCACGTGAACCACTGATGACCTCGACCTGTTCAAGCCTTACGCCGGCGAGGTTGGCCAAATATTGCTTCAAACGCTCTTCGGCATCGGCGCCGGCGATGGTGGCGGACGTGGCCACAAAGCGGATCTGTTCGGGATGCTTACCGAATGCCTGAACCACACGCCGCAGCAACAGCGACATCTCAGCCGCCTGCGAGCCAATATAAGTGTGCGCCTCATCGAGGACAATCCAGCGCAGAGATTGCTGCTGTCGGGAAATCTCCAAGATCGGATTGTCCACCTGACGTACCAGCATGTACTCCAGCATGGTGGCGTTGGTCATCAGGATGGGGGCAGGCTCCTTGCGCAGTAGTTGACGGGACAGAATCTGGTTGGGCCTCAGTGCCTGCTCTTTACGCACGATGCCCTGGGCCTCTTCGGTCTTGCCGTTATAGAGACAGAAACGAATGTCTTGACCATAGGCCCGCGTCCAGGCATCCAAGCGTTCTTGCTGGGAGTTGATCAGCGCATTCAACGGATAGAGAAACAGTGCCCTCACACCAACCAGAGGTGCCTTGCTCCGCTCACGTTCACGAATGAGATCCTCGAGGATCGGCACCATGAAGCATTCCGTCTTACCCGAGCCGGTGCCGCTAGTAATCACCACCGATTTGGCCTTGTCGGCCAGAAGCATGCGCCAGGCATGAAGCTGGTGGGCGTATGGCTTCGCGTTTCTCGGAAATTGATAGGCGTGGGCATTCTGCAGGGTACTCAGCAGACTCTCAGAGAGCAGGTTGGGTGATAAATCCTGCAAGCGTTTGTCGGACTCCTGCCAGCCAAAGGTGTGTTCAAACACTGGTGGTGCCAGAAAGCAGCCGTCAGCCCCCAACTCACCCACCAGACTCTCGCTAAGGTGGTGACGCAGCCCTGCATGGTTGATACCCAGCACACCCAGTGTTGCCTCTCGCGTACGGTTGAGGCTCTGTTCGATCAAGTCCCTGAAGAAACGCATTGGAAATCCTTATGCCTCGCTCTGCGTGGCCAGTAGATAAGACACCATCAGTGCATGAACCGGATTGAACCAGTTTTGCCTGTCAAAGTCGGCGAGCATGCGGATGGCGAATTTCAGATAGGGCAATGGCACGCTCAGGTCATTCAGCCGGGCCTTTTCGGCAGTCACAAAAGCCATGAAGATCGGCAGATAGATCACCGCATTGGCATAACCCTTCGTAGAGAGCGTCTTGAGCTGTTCCGGCAGTTGCTGACGGGAGATCCAGGATCCAAGTTCGGAACTCAGCTCCGTCGGCCAGCGGCTGTTCGAACCATGCACCTGGCGCAGTTGCCCGCACCAAATGGGTAGAGCAGCTTCAGGCGGCACTTTGGTGAGCGAAGCGCACTTACCTGTATGCAGATAATCGTCGACATGGTCAAAACCGGATACGACTGCACGCAGGACAGAAGCCCGATTTTCTTCAAGATTGCGGATCAATACCTCCGGCAAACCCAACTCATGGAGGCTGCGCAGGAAGTACTGATAGACCTCAGCCCAGAGGCGCAACGGCGTTGCCTCCCAGATCACCGCCAGCTCATCGCGTACCCGGTCGCAGAAGGCCACGTCCATTTCCAGGCGTAGCACAGCTAATGCCGTGGCACGTGGTTGGCGCGAAAGCGCCCTCCAGCTTTCGAACGACGACAGAGGCAGGTGCGCGAAATGCTGTTTAAGGTCGGCCAGGTATTGCCAGCCACTGTGACCGAAGTCTTCGGCCATCGCAGCGATCTGCTGATTGATCACTTCCGGGTTGCGCTCGGGATGGAAAACCTCTGTCGCCCGGTGCAGCGAGCCGACCTCGCTCACCATTTCGATACCCTGGGTATTCGGTGCGTATAACGCTGGACGGAACTGAATGGTGCTGTCCTGGGATGGATAAAGCAGCCAGGGGCCACTGCGCTGCAAGGCGTTGGGTATCTCAAACAAGCCCGTGCCAACATCCTGGCTTGTCCTTTCCGCCAGTACCAAGGAAGTCTGCTTAGGGTCGGACATCAGCATGGCCTCGACTTGCGCGGTGTCGAGTACATTGGGCGAGCTGATATCGCAGATGGCAAAGACATCCTGCCCTTGCCAGACCAAGCGCCCGTTGTAGCGCCGGATGTTCAGGCTGAGCAGGCGTTGCTCGGTTTCCACATGGAGTTTGATGAAGGCATCCTGTTCGTCCACTGCCCCCAGCATCTGCAAGATGTCGTTTTGATAGCTGTAAAGACTCAGTTGGACCGGATCCTGGCCGACCCGGATCTCATACACCCGCTGAGGGCGCAGCGCTGATTCGCTCACCAACTCCAGTACCAGAAAAAAGCTCTGGCCTTGCGGCTGGCCTGAGGCCAGAGCAACACGATGGCCAAGCAGCTCGCTTAGACCGAGCTCACGGCTGCTGATAGGCTGTAGATTCGTATCAAGCAGGCGCGCACCTTGGTAGGGGTACGGCAGACGCAACTGTATAGCCTGTTGATTCCCTTCAGTGCCAAGCTCCAGAACAAAGCTGGCGGGAGGCCTCTGGCTGTCGTGCTGAAGTAAGAAACCGTTTGCTTGCACATCGGGCAGTGATCGGCATTTCAAGCTGTCACTCACGATTCGGCAATCTAAAGGCTGCGCACTCTTGAGTGTGATCCGTGCCGGTTGCCCCTGAATGCCGGGAGATAATCCCAGGCTGAACTCCCTGGGAAGTACGGCAAATCGACGCTGCAGCAGGGTTTTCCCGCTCTTGCTACGCAGGCTGTAACTAACCAGGCCATAAAACCCAGAACGCCTTAGCGTGTCCAACTGCTGGCCATTGGCGAACTCGACCAACTCGTCGCGGCCATAAATGAAGCCTTTCGGCAGGTCGAGACTGGGCCAGCCGAGGAAAATGGTCGTGGGATTGCTGTCGTACTCAGCCTGGTTGCCGATGAGCGCTGGTTTCAGCGCCTCACACTGCGCCTGATCGAGCTCAATGCGATAGACGTCATCTTTAAAGTGCAACGAAATATCCGCATTCACTTCGACCCAATGGCCGGCCTCACTGTCGCGGACAATATCGGTCACTGAGTCCAGCTCTGCGTCCAGCTCAAATCCTAAAGGCAAGCGGATCAGCGCCTTGTCGCCCGACAGACCGCAAGAGGATGTCCCCGCCAGCTGCCAACGCTCCGCGCGGCGCTCGAAGACCAGCGGCGTGTACTGGAAGTCAATCGCGCTGTCTTCAAATTGGAAGCGCTCGACCACCCGCCCATTGTCTAGCAGGCGCATCGTCACTGGCTCTGAAATGTGGCGGCGCTCCAGAGTGATCTGCGTATTGCTAAAGCGAACCTGCAGATTATCGCCGCTTAGTTGTCCGTAAACGGCGCCCCCTCGGGCCAGTATGTGCTCGCCTTCGTAGTAGGCGACATCCAGCCGCGTGCTACTGAGCTGGGTAAGGTCGATGGTGAATGTGATGTGCTGTGGCAGGATCAGTTCGGTGCGAATCGCCCACGCGGGCAGCACGCCTTGAAGTACATGTTCACAGGTAAAATCCCGCGCCCTTTCGAGGGCCTCCTTGCGCTCCTGACGTTTTTGCCCTGCATCACGCAGCCAGTCGTTGATCAAGCGGCGTGCGTTAGTTTCGTCGAGCGGGATGGGAAACGCCCCGGACCAATAGGGAGCCGCATTATCTAAATAGCCAGCTGGATCCTGTTGATCCTTAAGTGGATAGTTTTCAACCAGGTACATCAATTGGTCAACGATACCAGCCAGGAGCTGACGTGTTTCCAGGGTTTGGAACGCTAGCGGCAGATCCTCCTCGAAATCCGACATCAAGTCCGAGGTGGTCCGGCGGTTTCCCTCGGTACGGAAGAAGTGCTTAATTCCGCGCTTAACCGCTCGGCCAAAGCCGTGTCTGTCATCCTGCACCAACGGCCAGGGCAGCCCGCCTTCAGCAAACAGAGTACCCAGCCAGTCGCGCCTACTATCACGCCGCCGGACGGGACGCTGCCAGTAATCGAGGCCTTTTTGGGTTAGCGTTGCGTGGTAGGCGGGGTTGAGCTGGACTCCTAATGCTGTCTCGGCGCCAGACCAAGACCAGGACCGGTTGTAGTTGCGCCGATACTGCTCGCTGACGAATAGGCAAAAACAGGCACCTAGATGCACTATATGGGCCGGATTGTCGCAACCCTGCAGATGCTGCTTAAGCAGATCACGCAACGAAGCGTATTCACTCTCGGTGAGCTGATAGCTGTATAGCGGCCTACCATTCGGCCCCTTAAAGAGCTCGCGATTGAGCAACAGTTCACTTAGCCAGGCCTTGAAGGGATTGATTACAACCGCATTGATATTCATCGGAACACATCCTTTTGCTCGAAATCTGTTTGCTCAATGCTTGACTAAATCATGCCAGTAATCTGGCAACTTGACATCATCCTTTTGAGTAACGGTAATCCGATGCTTCTGGCGCCAGTTTTCAGAGAGTAAGTTTCTCTCTGCCTCCACCGTACCCTACCTCCAATTGGTGAGGCTGGATGCAACCTGTGGATAAGGCCGAGCAAATGGGCGGTCAAGCAAGACGCAATTTCGTAAGTAGGTAACCTCGGCCTCGCCTGAATTCTCGAAGAAGAATCGAAGCCCCGAGCGAGGCCAACAGGAACGGCTACTCTCTCGGCAGAAAAATCATCGGTGGGGCAAAAAGTGGGGCAAAAATCAGAAGCTTTCAAAAACCTCCAGGCATAAAAAAATCCAGTCACCGCTAAGTGACTGGATTTTTTGGGGTATTTTGGTCGGGACGGAGTGATTCGAACACTCGACCCCTTGCACCCCATGCAAGTGCGCTACCGGGCTGCGCTACGCCCCGACGGGTGTTGCTGGTGCCTTTGGCGTTAGCCGAAAGCGGGAGAGACTATAAACTAAGCATCTGAATTGTGGAAGGTTTTTCTACAAATTCATTTGCGCAGGACGTGGAGTACATCCTCCAGCTCGGCGATCATTTGCTTGATGAGTTGCTTGTACTGGGTGGTGTCGTCCTTGGCTTCTTCGCCGGTCAGGCGCAGGCGTGCGCCGCCGATGGTGAAGCCCTGGTCGTACAGCAGGGCGCGGATCTGGCGGATCATCAGCACATCCTGGCGCTGGTAATACCGACGGTTGCCGCGACGCTTGACCGGGTTGAGCTGCGGAAACTCCTGCTCCCAGTAACGAAGCACGTGCGGTTTGACAGCACAGAGTTCGCTGACCTCGCCGATGGTGAAGTACCGTTTGCCGGGGATGACGGGCAGTTCGTCGTTATGACTTGGTTCCAGCATATGCTTCGACCCTGGCTTTGAGCTTCTGGCCGGGGCGGAAAGTCACGACACGGCGGGCCGTGATCGGGATTTCCTCCCCTGTTTTTGGATTACGACCGGGGCGCTGACGCTTATCGCGCAGATCGAAGTTACCGAAGCCTGAGAGCTTCACCTGCTCATTGAGTTCCAGGGCCTGGCGGATTTCTTCGAAGAAGAGTTCCACCAGCTCCTTGGCTTCTCGTTTGTTCAGGCCCAGTTCATCGTACAGACGTTCGGCCATCTCAGCTTTCGTCAGTGCCCCCATACGCTAGTTCCTTAACGTGGCGTTGAACCTTTGTTCCAGGGAGGTGAGGATGTTCTGGGTCGCGGTACTCACCTCATCGTCATTTAGAGTGCGCGATGGATGCTGCCAGGTCAAGCCAACGGCGAGGCTTTTTCTAAGCGGATCAATACCTTTACCCTGATAAACGTCAAACAACCTGAGGTCGGTCAGCCACTCGCCAGCCTGCTCGCGCATGTCGGCCAGCAGGTGCTGCGCCGGCACGTCGCGATCGACCAGCAGCGCCAGGTCACGACGCACTTCCGGGAAGCGCGACAGCTCCTTGAACGCGGGCATGCGGCCCTGGGTGATTTCGCTCAGCACCAGTTCGAACAGGAACAGCGGCTGATCGATGCCCAGGGTCTTGGCCAGCTCCGGATGGATGGCGCCCACGTAGCCGACCAGGCGCCCTTCCCGCTCGATGCGCGCGGTCTGGCCAGGATGCAGGGCATTGTGCTCGCCCGGCACGAAGGCGAAGCTGCCGAGGTCGCCAGCGGCGGCAAGCAGGGCTTCGACGTCGGCCTTGGCATCGAAGAAGTCCACGCCGTCGCGGCCATGAGCCCAGCTCTCAGGCAGGCGGCTGCCGGTGATCACACCGGCGAGCATTGGCTCCTGCTTGAGCTCGTCCAGTTGCCCCACGAAGCGCAGGCCGCTTTCGAACAGCCGCACGCGCGACTGCTGGCGGTTGAGGTTGTGCTCGACGGCCTTGACCAGGCCCGGCCACAACGAGGCGCGCATGGCGGCCATGTCGGCGGAAATCGGGTTGGCCAGGGTGAGCGGCTGCACGCCCGGGCTGAACAGTTCGAACAGCTTGGGATCGATGAAGCTGTAGGTGATCGCTTCCTGGTAACCACGGGCCACCAGCAGGCGACGCAGCACCGGCAGGTCGGCCACGGCTTCGGCCTTGGTCTGCGGCGCCAGGCGTGCTTGCGGGTAACGCACCGGCAGGCGGTTGTAGCCATACAGGCGGGCCAGCTCTTCGATCAGGTCGACTTCCAGGCTGATGTCGAAGCGGTGGCTTGGCACCTTGACCTGCCACTGCCCTGCCCCCTGGGCTTCGATACCCAGGCCCAGTGCGCCAAGCAGTTTGACGATCAGTTCGTCGTCGAGCTTGAGGCCGAGCATCTGCTCGACGCGCTCGGCCCGCAGGGTGATGGGTGCGATGTTGGGCAGTTGCGCCTGGTCGACCGCTTCGATGATCGGGCCGGCTTCGCCGCCGACGATCTCCAGCAGCAACGCAGTGGCGCGCTCCATGGCCTCGCGGGCCAGTTGCGAATCCACGCCGCGCTCGAAGCGGTGCGAAGAGTCGGTGTGCAGGCCGTAGGAACGAGCCTTGCCAGCCACGGCGATGGTGTCGAAGAAGGCGCTTTCCAGGAACAGGTCGCGGGTGGTGGCGCTGACGCCGCTGTGCTCGCCGCCCATCACGCCGGCGATGGCCAGGGCGCGCTCATGGTCGGCGATCACCAGGGTGTCGGCACGCAGGGTGACTTCCTGGCCGTCGAGCAGCACCAGCTTCTCGCCCTCTTCGGCCATGCGCACGCGAATGCCGCCCTGGATCACGTCCAGGTCGAAGGCGTGCATCGGCTGGCCGAGTTCGAGCATCACGTAGTTGGTGACGTCGACGGCGGCATCGATGCTGCGCACGTCGGCGCGACGCAGGCGCTCGACCATCCAGCGCGGCGTCGGCTTGGACAGGTCGACGTTGCGCACCACGCGGCCCAGGTAACGCGGGCAGGCCTGCGGAGCCAGCACTTCGACCGGGCGCACTTCGTCATGGGCCGGGACGACGACAGCCACCTGCGGGCGGGTGACGGTGGCGTCGTACAGAGCGCCGACTTCACGGGCCAGGCCAGCCAGGGACAGGCAGTCGCCGCGGTTGGGGGTCAGGTCGACTTCGATGCTGACGTCGTCGAGGTCGAAGTACTGGCGGATGTCCTGGCCAACCGGCGCATCGGCCGGCAGCTCGAGCAGGCCGTCGTTGTCGTCGCTGATCTGCAGCTCGGACGCCGAGCAGAGCATGCCGTTGGACTCGACGCCGCGCAGCTTGGCCTTCTTGATCTTGAAGTCGCCGGGCAGTTCGGCGCCGATCATGGCGAACGGAATCTTCAGCCCGGGGCGCACGTTGGGCGCGCCGCACACCACCTGGAAGGTTTCGCTGCCGTTGCTGACCTGGCACACGCGCAGTTTGTCGGCGTCCGGGTGTTGCTCGGTGCTCAGCACCTCGCCGACGATCACGCCGCTGAAGGCACCGGCCACCGGGCTGACGCTGTCGACTTCGAGGCCCGCCATGGACAGGCGCGCGACCAGCTCGTCACGGGACACCTGCGGGCTTACCCAGCTACGCAGCCACTGTTCACTGAATTTCATATTGTCTGTTCTCCTGGATCCATTCGATGACTGAACGCGGTGGCACTAGCGAAATTGCGCCAGGAACCGCAGATCGTTATCGAAGAACAGCCGTAAGTCGTTGACGCCGTAGCGCAGCATGGCCAGGCGCTCGACGCCCATGCCGAAGGCGAAGCCGGAGTATTTTTCCGGGTCGATGCCGCTCATGCGCAGCACGTTCGGGTGCACCATGCCGCAGCCCATCACTTCCAGCCAGCCGGTCTGCTTGCACACGCGGCAGCCTTTGCCACTGCACATCACGCATTGCATGTCGACTTCGGCCGAGGGTTCGGTGAAGGGGAAGAAGGATGGGCGGAAACGCACGCCCAGGGGCTTCTCGAAGAACACCCGCAGAAACTCCTCGATGGTGCCCTTGAGGTCGGCGAAGCTCACACCCTCGTCGACCAGCAGGCCTTCGACCTGATGGAACATCGGCGAATGGGTGATATCCGAATCGCAACGGTACACGCGGCCCGGGCAGACGATGCGAATCGGCGGCTGCTGGGACTCCATGGTGCGCACCTGCACCGGCGAGGTATGGGTGCGCAGCAGCATGTTGGCGTTGAAATAGAAGGTGTCGTGCATGGCACGCGCCGGGTGATGGCCCGGAATGTTGAGCGCCTCGAAGTTGTGGTAGTCGTTCTCCACTTCCGGGCCTTCAGCGATGCCGTAACCAATGCGCGTAAAGAATTGCTCGACGCGCTCCAGGGTACGGGTAACCGGATGCAGGCCACCCGATGCCTGGCCACGGCCCGGCAGGGTGACATCGATCCGTTCGGCGGCGAGCTTGGCGCTCAGCGCGGCCGATTCGAGAATCTCTTTGCGGCTGTTGAGGGCGTCCTGGACGCGCTCCTTGGCCGAGTTGATCAGAGCGCCCGCCTTGGGACGTTCTTCGGCAGACAGGTTGCCCAGAGTCTTCATCACCTGGGTCAGTTCGCCCTTCTTGCCCAGATAGTGAACCCGCAGTTGTTCCAGGGCGTTCACATCGTCGGTGTGGCTGACGGCCTCGAGCGCTTGCGAGACCAGCACATCCAGATTTTCCATTTACAGACTCCAGATACGAAACAGGGGAAGAGCTTGAAGGCTCTTCCCCTATTGGTGACGTTTAGCACCGGGCCGAAACCCGGTGATTGTCGGGGACTTAAGCCAGTACGGCTTTCGCTTTCTCGACAATCGCAGCAAACGCCGCTTTTTCGTTCACTGCCAGATCAGCCAGAACCTTACGGTCGATTTCGATCGACGCTTTTTTCAGGCCAGCGATGAAACGGCTGTAGGACAGACCGTTGACGCGAGCACCAGCGTTGATACGAGCGATCCACAGAGCGCGGAACTGACGTTTTTTCTGACGACGGTCACGGTAGGCATATTGACCAGCCTTGATGACAGCCTGCTTGGCAACACGGAATACGCGCGAACGTGCACCGTAGTAGCCTTTAGCGAGTTTCAGAATTTTTTTGTGACGAGCACGAGCGATAACGCCACGTTTAACACGAGCCATGAGCTATTTCCTCTATCTTGACCGAGATTAACGAACGCGCAGCATGCGCGCGACCTTTGCAACGTCAGACGGATGCACCATGGTGCTACCGCGCAGGTGACGCTTACGTTTGGTCGACATCTTGGTCAGGATGTGGCTCTTGAAAGCGTGTTTGTGCTTGAAGCCGGTGGCGGTTTTCAGGAAACGCTTAGCCGCACCGCTTTTGGTTTTCATCTTTGGCATGTTCGGATACTCCGCATTCAGTTGATATAGATAACCATAAGGCCTGCCGTGCCCTGGAGGTTACTTCTTGCGTTTGGGAGCGATGACCATCATCAGTTGGCGTCCTTCCATCTTAGGATGCTGTTCGACGGTACCGTATTCGATCAGGTCAGCCTCGACCCGCTTCAACAGTTCCATACCCAGCTCCTGGTGGGCCATCTCACGACCACGGAATCTCAGAGAGATCTTGGCCTTGTCCCCTTCCATCAGGAAACGTACCAGGTTGCGAAGTTTTACCTGGTAATCCCCATCTTCCGTCCCTGGACGAAACTTGATTTCTTTAATCTGCTGCTGGTGCTGGTTCTTCTTGGCGATCGCAGCCTGCTTCTTCTTCTCGAAGAGGTGTTTGCCGTAATCCATGATGCGGCAAACGGGCGGCAGTGCGTCCGCGGAGATTTCTACCAGATCCAGCTTCGCGTCTTCGGCAATTTTAAGCGCTTCATCAATCGAGACGATGCCAATCTGCTCGCCTTCAGCGCCAATTAACCGAACCTCGCGTGCCGAGATATTCTCGTTGATCGGAGCCTTCGGGGCAGCTCGTTTATCTTGTCTCATATCACGCTTAATAATAATTACTCCAAATCTTGGCGACCGCGCCGGGAAACCGCTTGTGCGAGCAACTCATTGAATTGGGCGACGGGCATGGAGCCCAGGTCAGCACCTTCACGGGTACGCACAGCGACAGTTTGCGTCTCTACTTCTCGGTCCCCGATGACTAGCAGATAGGGAACCTTGAGCAAAGTATGCTCGCGGATTTTAAAGCCTATCTTCTCGTTCCTCAAGTCGGACTTGGCACGAAAACCGCTTTGAGTGAGTGATTTTTCCACTTCAAGGGCAAAATCGGCCTGCTTGTCGGTGATATTCATCACCACCGCCTGAGTCGGAGCCAGCCATGCCGGGAAAGCGCCCTCGTAGTGTTCGATCAGAATGCCGATGAAGCGCTCGAACGAACCGAGAATCGCGCGGTGCAGCATGACCGGGACTTTGCGGCTGTTGTCTTCGGAAACGTAGCTCGCTTCCAGACGCTGCGGCATGTTCGGGTCGTACTGCAGGGTACCGCACTGCCAGGAACGGCCGAGGCAATCGAGCAGGGTGAATTCGATCTTCGGACCGTAGAACGCGCCCTCGCCCGGCAGGTATTCCCACGGCAGGCCGGCGTCGTTCAACGCATCAGCCAGGGCTTTTTCAGCGCGATCCCAGAAGGCGTCATCGCCGACACGCTTGGCCGGACGGGTGGACAACTTCATCTTGATGTCGCTGAAACCGAAGTCCGAATAGACCTGCAGGGTCAGCTTGATGAAGTCGGCCGCTTCCTTCTTCACCTGCTCTTCGGTACAGAAGATGTGCGCATCGTCCTGGGTGAAGCCGCGCACGCGCATGATGCCGTGCAGGGCACCGGATGCTTCGTTGCGGTGGCAGGAGCCGAACTCGGCCAGGCGCAGCGGCAGCTCGCGGTAGCTCTTCAGGCCCTGGTTGAAAATCTGCACGTGGCACGGGCAGTTCATCGGCTTGATGGCGTAGTCGCGGCTTTCCGATTCGGTGGTGAACATGTTGTCGGCGTAGTTGCCCCAGTGCCCGGACTTCTCCCACAGCACGCGGTCGACGACCTGCGGGGTACGCACTTCCTGGTAGCCATTTTCACGCTGCACGCCGCGCATGTACTGCTCGAGCACCTGGTAGATGGTCCAGCCATTGGGGTGCCAGAACACCATGCCCGGCGCTTCTTCCTGGGTATGGAACAGGTCGAGGCGCTTGCCGATCTTGCGGTGGTCGCGCTTCTCGGCTTCCTCGATGCGCTGGATGTAGGCCGCCAGCTGCTTCTTGTCTGCCCAGGCAGTGCCGTAGATGCGCTGCAGCTGCTCGTTCTTCGCATCGCCACGCCAGTAGGCGCCGGACAGCTTGGTCAGCTTGAATGCCTTGAGAAAGCGAGTGTTGGGCACGTGCGGGCCGCGGCACATGTCCACGTACTCTTCGTGGTAATACAGGCCCATGGCCTGCTCGTTCGGCATGTCCTCGACCAGACGCAGCTTGTAGTCTTCGCTGCGGGACGTGAACACGTCGATCACTTCGGCGCGCGGCGTCACTTTCTTGATGACGTCGTAGTCCTTGTCGATCAGCTCCTTCATGCGCGCTTCGATGGCGGTGACGTCATCAGGGGTGAAGGGGCGCTCGTAGGCGATGTCGTAATAGAAGCCATCGTCAATCACCGGGCCGATGACCATGCGCGCAGTCGGGTACAGCTGCTTGACCGCATGGCCGATCAGGTGGGCGCAGGAGTGGCGAATGATTTCCACGCCCTCGTCGTCCTTGGGCGTGATGATCTGCAGGGTCGCATCGACTTCGATCAGGTCACAGGCGTCGACCAGACGACCGTTGACCTTGCCGGCAACGGTGGCTTTCGCCAGACCGGCACCAATGGATTGCGCCACCTCGAGTACGGATACCGGGTGATCGAACGAACGCTGACTGCCGTCGGGAAGAGTAATGGTGGGCATGGCGCCTCCTCTCCTAGTGGTGACCTCTACCAAAGGCCACATGGGTTGGGATGAGCCAGTAAGCGATCCGGTGGCGTATCTGCCATACAGAGGCAGGAGCCGTGAGGCCCGACCGAGAACGAACCGCAATCACTGGAAGATGCGAAACGGTGGATGCTTTCAGAATCACGACCGCCTGACAAGGCGACCCGAGCACTTTCAGTCGCTGACGCCGCCAACAAGGCGACCGCCATTGAATCGCGACCAAAAAAAATGGCCGCCGAAGCGACCATTTAAAATTTGGTAGGCACAATTGGATTCGAACCAACGACCCCCACCATGTCAAGGTGGTGCTCTAACCAACTGAGCTATGTGCCTGCTGTGGGTGCGCATTCTACGGAGGCGCGCTGAAGAGTCAATACCCTTTTTCGCTAACTGACTAAAAAAACTGAGTTTTTTGGGTTTGAGGTCTGTAGCCGCCCGGCCCTCGCCGTCGTAACGCCAGCCTTTATTCCTGGGTATCGCTTCGCTCAACCAGGCGACGATGATGCGCATCGCCTCGTAGGGTGGAAAACGCCCTTCTTTTCCACCATTGCGGCGATTGCAAGTGGAGCTGGGCTGACGGAAGCGGCGTGAGTGATCCTTCCCTACGCTGCGCGTGGAATGCATTCCGGGACGCTCTGCGTCCCCGCGGACAGGGAAGCGGGCCCGGAACGCCCAAACCCAGCACCCACGCTTGAGCGCGGGTGCGATCAATTAACCTGGCTAGTGGATGAAAGACCGTCAACTATGCGCCCCGATCCACGTTAAAGCAGACAGGTCGGCGTATGGGGACTTGCATAGAAAAACGGCGCTCAATGAGCGCCGTTTTACTTTGCCAGATGGATTACTGGGCTGGGCACGCAATGGGCGCAGCGCACTGGCCCGATGCCGCGCCTTGCTTGCCGATCACGGTGAAGCGCTTGTCGTCCGGAGCGATACGCTGGGCGCATTGGCGGGCGCTGGTCGCTTCGGCTTTGCAGCCGCGCTCGTCGAGCACTTGAGACAAATTGAACCAGCCCGCGGCGAAATCCGGCTGGCGGCTGACGCTTTCTCTGAACGCCGCTTCGGCGCCGCGCAAATCCCCGCCTGCGTAGCGGCTGTTGGCCAGGGCGAACCAGCCTACGGCCTGCTCCGGCCAGCGCTGGGTTGCAGTGCGGTAAGCATGCTGGGCGACATCCTTGCGGCCAACTTCTTCAAGGTCCGCGGCGGCCTTGAGCCAGGTGGTGGGCTCGGCGGTGGCAGGCAGGGTATCGGGCGGCATGGTCACCACGGCCCAGCGCTTGCCCCGCGCCCAGGTCTTGTCGAAGGCGGCGAAGCTGGTCACCCAGCGGCGGCTGGTGCCGGAGCGCAGAATCAGCGTTTGCTCACGGCGGTCATAGCCCACCAGCACCGCGAAGTGCCATTGCGGGTACCAGTCGAATGCCAGGTTCTGCAGCACCAGCACCGGATTGCCGGCAGCCACTTCGGCAAGCAGGGCATCGAGTTTGGGTTTTAGCGGATAAACGAGGAGATCGTGAGAGCGCGCTGCCGCGACCATCTCGACCTGCAGGCTGCCTTCGCGGCCAGGAATGTAGACCTGGTCCTGCAGGAAACCGGGGGTGGTCAGCACACCGCGCTGGTTGAGCATGGTCGCCAGCGCGGCGGGCCCACACTGATAAGCGGTTTGCGGATAAAAAGGGACGCTGCTGAGTTCGACCCGCTCAGGCAGGCGCTCGGCCTCCGGTGACAACACCGGGGACCGAGCGCAAGCGCTGAGCAGGACGATCAGAAGTGAAGCGAGGAGCGGTTTCAGCGATTTATGCATTTGACGAAACTGAACAGGTCGGTGGCGCAGAGCATATCGGTGATGATGAAGATCACCAAGAACAACACGATGATGCCCACCACGCCAGCGCCGGCCGGAGCCTCGGACAGTTGCTGGTTGAATTGCGACAGCTCGGCGCTGGTCAGGTTGTTGATGCGGTTTTCGACCTGATCACGCTCGACACCCATGGCGAGCAGCTTTTCCTTGACCTGCTGGTCGTCGAGCATCGACAGCAGTTGCTGACGGTCGACCTGCTGTTGCTGCTCGGTGAGCACCTCACCCGTACCGATCATCGCGGCGTTGGCGAGTGGAACCTGGGCGATCACCAGGACATGGAACACTGCCAACAGCGCAGCCAAACGACGAAAGAAGGGGGATTTGGTCATTTTGGTATCTCCTTATCAACCATCATCCTAGACCCGTGTGGCACTCGGCCAGTTCCAGGGATATTTGTGGCGCCCCTGCAGGCCGCTACAGGCCAATGAATTCGGGCCTTTCGTTCAGGTTCGCCGGGCCCGCTCCGCGCCTTCGAGTCAGCCCGCTGCGGGCCCATCGAGGGCGCCTCTACAGTGCGGCAAAACTTCTATTCACCACTGCCAAGCTCGGCGCTCAGGTAATCGAGAAAACAGGTGATGCGCGACGTCAGCGCCGTGTTGCGGTAATAGACGGCATGGATCGGCTGGCGAACCTCGACGGTATGCTCGGCGAGGACCTGCACCAGATCGCCGGCGGCGCGGTCGCGGTGCGTCATGAAATCGGCCAGGCAGACGACACCGGCGCCACCCAGCGCCAATTGCCGCAGCGTCTCGCCGCTGGACGCCTGCAGGCTGGGCGCGATGGCATAACTGTCGCCAAGGGCGTGGCGCAAAGGCCACTGGTTGAGGCTGTCGGGCTGGGTGAAGCCGAGCAGGCTGTGCTCCTCAAGCGCCTCGACACTGGCTGGCACGCCTTGCTGGTGCAGGTAGGCGGGGCTGGCCAGAACGCGCAGACGATTGCTGCCCAGCGGCCGGGCATGCAGGGTGGAGTCGCGTAGCGGGCCGATGCGGATGGCCACGTCGGTGCGCTGTTCGATCAGGTCGATGATCTCGTCGCTGCTGTGCAATTGCAGCTCGATATGCGGGTAGCGCTCGCGAAAGCCGGCGACCAGAGGCACCACCGCATGCAGCATGAACGGCGCGGCGGCATTGATACGCAGCCGCCCGGCCGGGGTCTGCCGGCGTACACGCATCTGCTCTTCAGCCTCTTCGACGCTATCCAGGATGCGCCGCGCCTGGGCGAGAAAGGCATGCCCCTCCTCCGTCAGTTCCAGGCGCCGGGTGGTGCGCTGCAGCAGCGTCACATCGAGCTTTTCTTCCAGCCGGCTGAGGGCACGGCTGACGCCCGAGGCGGTCTGCGCCAATTGCTGCGCAGCGGCGCTGATTGAACCGCTGGCAACCACGGTGCTAAAGGCGAGGAGCTCATCGAGGGTGGTTTTCATGTTGGTATTCGTGACTACAGGGCAACTATGTACTGCATGAAACGCGGTTTTTGCGCATAAGTCCACGGCCCATACTGGCTCACTTCCGGCGCAACAACCCGGAACCACCGCTGTCAGCTAAAGACAGTCGTCCATTTGACAGGAGCCCCCATGCAGCAGATTCCCGCCCTAGGCCTCGGCACCTTCCGCCTCAAGGACCAGCACGTCATCGACTCGGTACGCAACGGCCTCGAACTGGGCTATCGGCATATAGACACCGCGCAGATCTACGGCAATGAAGCCGAAGTGGGCCAGGCCATCGCCGACAGCAGCGTGCCGCGCAGCGAACTTTTCGTCACCACCAAGATCTGGACCGACAACCTCGGCGCCGACAAGCTGATTCCCAGCCTGGAAGAAAGTCTGCGCAAACTGCGCCTCGACCAGGTCGACCTGACGCTGATCCACTGGCCCTCGCCCAACGACGAGATTCAGGTTGCCGAATACATGGCCGCCCTGATGGAAGCCAAGGCCGCTGGCCTGACCGGCAAGATCGGCGTGTCCAACTTCACCAACGCGCACCTGCAACAGGCCATGGAAGTGGTCGGTGCCGATCAGATCGCCACGCACCAGGTGGAAATCCATCCGTTCCTGCAGAACCGCAAGGTGGTGGAGTTCGCCCGGCAACACGGCATCCACCTGACAGCCTACATGCCGCTGGCATACGGCAAGGTGATCAGCGATACGGTGATCCAGGGCATCGCCGCCGGCCACGCCGCCAACCCGGCACAGGTCGCACTGGCCTGGGCACTGCAGCAGGGTTTTGCGGTGATTCCGTCATCGACCAAACGTGCCAACCTGGAAAGCAACCTCGGCGCCTTGCAGCTGACGCTCAGCGAGCAGGACATGGCCTCCATCGCCAAACTGGAGCGCGGCGAACGCCTGGCCAATCCGGGGTTCGCGCCACAGTGGGACTGAGCGGCGCCTAGAAATCCACCCGCCCCCTGCCTGCCTTGATCGCCCCGCGCTTGGTCTTGCCTTCCAGCCGACGCTTCTTGGAGCCCAGGGTCGGCTTGGTCGGGCGCCGGGCCTTTTCGGTCTTGCCGGCCGAGCGAATCAGTTCCGCGAGACGCTCCAGGGCGTCGGCACGGTTCTGTTCCTGGGTGCGATATTGCTGCGCTTTGATGATCACCACGCCCTCGGCGGTGATGCGGCTGTCACGCAGGGCCAGCAGCCGCTCCTTGTAGAACGGTGGCAACGACGATGCCTGGCTGTCGAAGCGCAGATGCATGGCGCTGGACACCTTGTTGACGTTCTGCCCGCCCGCACCCTGAGCACGGATGGCGGTGAGCTCGACTTCGTCGTCAGGCAGATGAATGCTGTTGGAAATGACCAGCATGGGGCACCTTGTTTCGGGTGGGCGTCAAGCATAGCCCATGACCGGTGCGGCGCTGCCTGAAACCTTTGCTCGAAATTTGCCGATACAAGATGCGACGCGCTCAAGTAACGTAGTCGACCGCAGGCATTTCAGAGAAGACCATGGACTCGATTACCCAAGCCGTACTCGGCGCCAGCATCCAGGGTGCCCTGCTGGGCCGCTGGCAGGGGCGCAAGGCGCTGGTCTACGGCGCCGTGCTGGGCACGCTACCGGACCTGGATGTAATCATCGACTACGGCGACTCGGTGGCGGCCATGACCTACCACCGAGGTTTCAGCCACTCGTTGTTCGTACTCAGCGGCTTTGCCCTGTTGCTCACCTGGCTGATACGACAATGGCGGCCCAATCCCGGTTATTCGGCGCGGCGGTTGTTTCTGGCGATCTGGCTGGTGCTGATCACCCATCCGCTGCTCGATGCCTTCACCAGTTATGGCACGCAGTTGCTCTGGCCATTCGCACCCACACCGGCAGCCTGGTCGAGTATTTTCATTATCGATCCGGTCTACAGCCTGCCGCTGCTGGGTGCCGTCATCTACGGACTGATCAGGGGCCTGCAGGACAAGGCCAACCCGGTGATCAACTGGGCACTGGCGTTTTCCACCCTGTACCTGGCCTCAAGCCTGGGCGGCAAGTACATGGCCGAACACCGGGTAGAGAGCGAACTGGCGCGCCAGGGCATCGAAGCCGAGGCTATCTTCAGTTCTCCAACGCCATTCAACACCCTGCTGTGGCGGGTCATCGTCATCGATGGGGAGGATTACCACGAAGCACTGGTCGGCTGGTTCGACAGAGCGCCACCGGTGCTGGAACGCATGCCGCGCGGTGCGGGGCTGAGCGAGGCCCTGGCTGATTCGCCGGCCCACCAGCGGTTGAAGTGGTTTACCAACGACATACTTCGCTACGACCGCATCGGCGATCACCTGGTAGTGACCGACCTTCGCCTGGGCGTGACCGGCTTTCACCCGTTCCGCTTCGATTTTGCCCACTGGCAGGACAACGTCTGGAAGGTGCAGCCGTTCATCGAGCGCTGGCCGGCAGAGCGCGGTGACATGCAGCGCCTGGCGCTGCTGCTGGAGCGCATCTGGCACCCCGAAACGCCCGTGCCGCTGGCCTTGTGGGCAAGCGAGCTGAACCGCTACCCGCAGGGCGATAGCGCACCACCCGATGTCCACCTGGCCCCTGGCCGCAAGGCTGCCAGCTCGGCGGACGACGACAGCGACCCAGCGTTGTGAGCCGCGATTGAGCGTGGCGACGACGCAGGAGTGAGCCCAGCTGCTGCAGGCTCAACCAGGGCTGTCGATGCAGCTGTAAGCCACGAGGCCCGATTGCTCGAGCAAGGAGGCTGGGCTGCCGCCGCACAGGCGGCAGCCCAGCCTGAGCCAAACCCCACGCCTGGCCCTGACAGGCGCTAGGCACGGGCCATCAGGTTCGGAACTGCCGCACCAGCCCTTGCAGCTCGACGCCCAGGCGAGCCAGTTCGGCGCTCGAAACGGCAGTTTGCTGGCTGGCACTGGCACTCTGCTCACCGATGTCGCGTACGCGGGTCACGCTCTTGCTGATGGTTTCCGCCACGGCGCTCTGCTCTTCCGCAGCAGCAGCGATCTGCTGGTTCATCTGTTCGATGGTGCTTACTGCCAGGGTGATCCGGCCCAGTGCAGCGCCCGCCTCGCCTGCCAGGCTGACGGTACGCTGGGTCAGCGCGCGGCTGCCCTCCATCTGCTCTGCCGCGCCAGTGGTCAGGCGCTGCAGGTTGGCGATGAGGTTTTCGATTTCCTGGGTAGAGTCATGGGTGCGCCGCGCCAGGGCACGCACCTCGTCGGCGACCACCGCGAAACCGCGGCCCTGATCCCCCGCCCGCGCCGCCTCGATAGCGGCATTGAGGGCCAGCAGATTGGTTTGCTCGGCGACGGCGCGAATCACCTCCAGCACGCTGCCGATGCGCCCGCTTTCCTGGTTCAGCGCCTGCATCGCCTCGGCGGACTGCTCGACCTCCCGGGCCAGCTTGTCCACCTGGCCGATCGCCTGTTGCACCACCTGGTTGCCCTGTTGCGCTTCGCGGTCGGCATCGGCGGCAGCCTGCGAGGCCTGCTCGGCGTTCTGCGCCACTTCCTGCACGGTGGCGGCCATCTGGTGCATGGCGGTGGCGGTCTGTTCGGTTTCCTCTTTCTGGCTCTGCACACCGGCGCTGGTCTGCGCAGTGATGGCCGAGAGCTGCTCGGCTGCCGCGGCGATCTGCCCGACCCCGGTGCCGATCCGCCCGACCAGGTCGCGCAGGCTGCGGGTCATGCCCTGCATGGCGTCGAGCAGTTGACCCAGTTCGTCGCGCCGATCCTGCGGGAGGTCCTGACTGAGATCGCCCTGGGCGATGCGCTGGGCGAAGGCCACCGTCTGGCGCAGCGGCGCGACGATGGAGCGGCTGATGCTCAACGCGGCGAACAGCCCGATCACCACCGCTGCGACGCCCATGCTGCCCAGCAGCAGCATGGCCTTGCGGCTATCGTCGCCCATGCTCTGCTCTTCGAGGTTCTTGGCCTGGTCGGCGAGCGCCAGCACCTGATCGGCCTGCTGCAGCATGGCCGCATCGCTGGCCTTGCTCTGTTCGAACAGTTGCTGAAAGCTGGCGAAGGCCTGCTGGTAGGCCCCGAGCGCCACCAGCGCCGCTTCGATGGCGCGCTTCTGGTCTTCATCGAGCCACACCATCAGCCCGTTTGCCGATGACTGCAGGTCGGAGCTGACGAAATTCCATTCTTCCAGCGCATCCGGGGACCCGTCGATGATGAACTGGCTTTCATGGCTGCGCAGTTCGAGCATGCGCTTGCTGAGGTTGGACGCGGTTTCCGCCAGGGTCAGCGGGTCGCTGCCGCGCAGCTTGTCGCCGGCCAGGCGCAACTCACGCACGGCGTCGTACATGTCCAATTCGATCATTTCGAACTGACCGCGCGCCTCCTGGGCCGCGTCGCTCATCTGCACGCGAGCCTGGCCCGCACGGGTCTGCTGCTGCACGCTGGCGTCGAACTGTTCGAGGTAGTCCGCGGTGGCGGCGTCCATCGCCTGCAGGCGTTCGCGCTCCGCGGGTGTGGCGCTGGCGATCTGCTCGGCCAACCCGGCACGTACCGAGGCGAGCTGGTCACGCATGCGCTGGGCATCGGCTTCACTGTGGCTGATGGCGTAATCGCGCTCGAGCCGCCGAGCGCCGAGGATCTGCGCATTGATGGTCGACAGACCGACGGATTGGGAATGGCCCTGCATGACCGCCTGCACGGCGACGAACCCGCTGCCAGTCACCGCAACGGTCAGCAGCAGTACCAGGCCAAAGCCCACCAGAAGTTTCTTGCCTACGGAAAGGTCGACGAACAGTCGAGTGGCAGAATGCACCATCTAAGCGGCTCCATTTATTTTTATACGTCGCGTTGCGCGAACACCTTGTCGGTGCTCGCGCGGGTAGTGTTGTCAATCAGTTGATCGGCTGACAGGCGCAGATCATTAGCGAAAGCTTAGTAATACCAAGTGGCCACTATAGCGGCAGGCCGACACGGCTGTTTGCCATCGCATGACAAAAGATTGCCGCTCCCAGCACCAGGCAACAGTAGATTGCGCGCTGTCCCGCAGCATCGCGCTGCGGGGGGGCAACCCGCGCTCACCCGGCCTGGCGGGCGAGCCGGCGTTGGCGTAGCTGGAAAGAGACCCAGATGAACAGCAGCCAGAACGGGATGGCGAACACCGACAGGCGAATGCCCGGGATGAACAGCATCACGCCCAGGATGAACAACACGAAGGCCAGGCACAGGTAGTTGGCGAACGGGAACCAGAACGCCTTGAAGGACGGTTCCACGCCCCTGGCCTGCATGGCTTTGCGGAATTTGATATGGGCCAGGCTGATCATCGCCCAGTTGATCACCAGGGCGGCGACCACCAGGGACATCAGCAACTCCAGGGCGCTTTTCGGCACCAGGTAGTTGACCACCACGCAGATCAGCGTGAACGCCGCCGAGAAGAAGATCGCCAGCACCGGCACGCCGCGCTTGTCGACCTTGAGCAGCGACTTGGGTGCGTTGCCCTGCTCGGCAAGGCCATAGAGCATGCGGCTGTTGCAGTACACGCCGCTGTTGTAGACCGACAGCGCGGCGGTAAGCACCACGAAATTGAGGATATGCGCGGCGGTGTCGCTGCCGATCAGCGAGAAGATCTGCACGAAGGGGCTGCTGCCGTAGGAGTCGCCACCGGCGGTGAGGGTCGCCACCAGATCGTCCCAGGGGTGCAGTGACAACAGCACGGTCAGCGCGCCGACGTAGAAGATCAGGATGCGATAGACCACCTGGTTGATCGCCTTGGGGATCACCGTTTTCGGCTGGTCGGCCTCGGCTGCGGTAATGCCCACCAGCTCCAGGCCGCCGAAGGAGAACATGATGATGGCCATCATCATCACCAGCCCTGACACGCCGTTGGGGAAAAAGCCGCCGTGGCTCCACAGATTGCTTACCGACGCCTGCTCGCCGCCGGCGCCGCTGAATAGCAGGTAGCAGCCGAGCAGGATCATGCCGATGATCGCCACCACCTTGATGATCGAGAACCAGAACTCGGTCTCGCCAAACACCCGCACGTTGGTCAGGTTGATGGCGTTGATGAACACGAAGAACACCGCCGCGGTGGCCCAGGTCGGCACTTCCGGCCACCAGTACTGCACGTATTTGCCCACTGCGGTGAGTTCGGCCATGCCGACCAGCACGTACAGCACCCAGTAGTTCCAGCCCGACAGAAAGCCCGCGAATGGTCCCCAGTAAGCGTGGGCGAAGTGGCTGAACGAGCCGGCCACCGGCTCTTCGACGATCATCTCGCCAAGCTGGCGCATGATCAGGAAGGCAATGAAGCCGCCAATCGCGTAGCCGAGGATCATCGACGGCCCGGCGGAAGCCATGACCCCGGCCGAACCGAGAAACAGGCCGGTACCGATGGCGCCACCCAGGGCGATCAACTGAATGTGGCGGTTCTTCAGGCCGCGCTTGAGCGGGCCGGTCTGGAGCATGTCGCTTGGCATCTGTCACCTGTGGGTGATCGACCGTGACGGGATCGAACCCGCTCGGCTCATGGCCAGGCGGAATGGCTGGGGTCTCGCGCTTACCTGCCGCCGGTTTTACTGCGCGTCGGGCTGGGCGTCCGGTGCGGCGTGCCGGAAAGCCTCCAGGGCTTCACAGCGTGCGGTCAGGGCGAGGATGCGAGGGTACGCATCGAGGTCACAGTCGAAACGGCGCGCATTGTACACCTGTGGAACCAAACAGGCTTCCAGATAGCCCGGCCGTTTGGCGAGAGAGAATGCGTCATCGTATACCGCCAGCCCCTGCTCCACGGCAGCCAGGCCCTCGGCGACCCAATGCCGGTACCAGGCGTTTTTCTGCTCTTCAGAGACGCCCAGCTCGCTGGCGAGGTACTGCAGTACCCGCAAGTTGTTGAGCGGGTGCACTTCACAGGCGATGTGCAGCGCCAGGGCGCGCACCGCCGCACGCTGCAGGGGATCGTCGGGAAGAATCGCCGGCACCGGGAAGACCTCGTCGAGGTATTCGAGAATCGCCAGGGACTGGGCGATCCGCGCGCCGCCGTTTTCCTCGTCCACCAGCAGTGGTACCAGGCCCTGCGGATTCAACGCCCGAAAAGCCTCGCCATGCTGTTCGCCACCCTCGCGCACCAGGTGCACCGGCACCTGCCGATAGGCCACGCCCTTGAGGTTGAGGGCGATACGCACCCGGTATGCGGCGCTGGAGCGCCAGTAGCCGTATAGCGTCAACACGGTGACCTCCCCTATTCATCGAAACCCGCCCCAAGGCGAATCAGGCGGCCTGCGCCGAGTACGCGGCAAAGCAGCTATCGCCTCGCGCCGGGGGCGACGCCTCCTACAGGCTAGGGATAGCGCTCTACCTGCTGGTCGATGGCGCCAAAGATGCTCGCGCCGGCCGCATCGAACATCTCGATGCGCACCCGGTCGCCAAACCGGAGAAACGGGGTTTTCGCCTCACCGTGTTCGAGCAGCTCCAGCATGCGTTTTTCGGCCAGACAGCTGGAGCCCGCGCTGCGGTCATAGTTCGACACCGTGCCCGAGCCGATGATGGTGCCGCTGCCGAGCGGCCGGGTGCGTGCGGCATGGGCGACCAGGGTCGGAAAGTCGAAGGTCATGTCGGTGCCTGCATCGGGCTGGCCGAACAGGCTGCCGTTGATGTGCGACACCAGTGGCCGATGCACGCGCCCGTCGCGCCAGCTCTCGCCAAGCTCGTCCGGGGTGACGGCTACCGGCGAAAAGCTCGACGACGGTTTGCTCTGGTAGAAGCCAAAACCCTTGGCCAGCTCGCCAGGAATCAGGTTGCGCAGCGACACGTCGTTGACCAGCAGCAGCAACTGCACGTGCGCGAGTGCCTGTGCAGGCGTGACGCCCATGGGCACGTCGTCGGTGATCACCGCCAGTTCGGCCTCAAGGTCGATGCCCCAGGCTTCGTCACCCAGGCGAATCGGCGCATGGGGCGCGATGAAGACGTCCGAGCCGCCCTGGTACATCAGCGGCTCGTGCCAGAACGACTCGGGCATCTCGGCGCCACGCGCCTTGCGCACCAGTTCCACATGGTTGACGTAGGCACTGCCATCGGCCCAGTGATAGGCGCGCGGCAGCGGGCTGTGGCAAGCGCGCTGATCGAAGTCGAAGGCGGCAGTTTCCAGGCCGTCATTGAGGCGCTGATAAACCGCCTCCAGCTGCGGCCGCTTGCTCGCCCATTCATCCAGCGCGGCCTGCAATGTAGGGGCGATTGCGGGCACCTCGGTGGCGCGGGACAGATCGCGGGACACGACCACCAGCACGCCATCGCGGCCGCTGTTCAGCGAGGCCAGTTTCATCAGGACTCCTTGCCCGGCGCACGCCAGGAATTTACGTATTCGGCGACATCCACCGCGGCGGCAGCATCGGCCACTTCGAGGGCGCGGCGCGTGTCGATCATCACTGCCACTTCGTCAGTGAAGCTGGCAGGATCGATCTGTGCCTTCTTTAGCGCCTTGGGGTGCGGGCCATGGGGGAATCCGCACGGGTGCAGAGTGACCATGCCGGCCTCGATGTTGTCGCGGCTGAAGAAATTGCCGCGGTGGTAGAACAGCACTTCGTCGTAGTCGTCGTTGTTGTGGAAGAACGGCACCTTCAGCGCGCCGGGATCGGACTCCACCGGCCGCGGGGTGAAGGTGCAGACCACGAAACCGTTGGCCACGAAGGTGGTGTGCACCGACGGCGGCAGGTGGTAACGGTGGCTCACCAGCGGGCGGATATCACGCCAGTTGAGGCGCACCACGGTGTTGTCGCCATGCCAGCCGACCACGTCCAGCGGGTTGTAGGGGTAGGTCACGGTACTGATCTGGTTGCGTCGCTTGATGCGGATCTGCCAGTGGCTTTCGTCCTGCTGGGCCTTGAAGGCCTCGTCGATGTGCGGGTGTTCGAGCACGCCCGGGTCGAAAATCGCCTGGGGGCCGAGCAGGCCCTTGTCGGGCAATTGATAGGCGCCGTCGGTATTCTCGATCAGCAGAAAATGACTGGGTACCGTCGGCTCGATACGCCAGGCGGTGCCACGGGGAATCACCAGATAATCACCATCGCGGTATTCCAGGTGACCGAAATCGCAATGGAAGTGCCCTGCACCGTCATGCACGAAGAGCAGCTCGTCGCCATCGCTGTTGCGCACCAGGTGGGTCATGGCGCTGGCGGTCTTCCACACCCGCAGGCGGATGTCGGCGTTGTGCAGGGTCAGCGGCGCCGCAAGCGGGCAGTCGTGCTCACTGGGAATCTGGTTGAAGTTGAAGGCGTGAGGGCGCAATGGCCCCTGCCAATCCACCCAGCCCGTGGGCGGATGCCTGTGGTGCAGGTGAGTAACGGGGCCGAAGAAGCCTTCGCGGCCCATTTCCCGCTCGTAGGTATCGGCCGGGAAGTCGCAATGCGCCTGGCGCGAGTGCTCGCCTTCACGCAGAGGGAAGCTGATCCATTTGCGGCTCATGGCGTCATTCCTCGCTGATTACACCGCGACGCAGCTGATCTTCCTCGATGGATTCGAACAGGGCCTTGAAATTGCCCTCGCCGAAGCCCTGATTGCCCTTGCGCTGGATGATTTCGAAGAAGATCGGACCGATCACGGTATTGGTGAAGATCTGCAGCAGGATGCCGTCGTCGCCCGGCGCTCCGTCAATCAACAGACTCAGGTCACGCAGCACGTCCAGTGGTTCACCATGCCCGGCCACGCGCTGGTCGACTTTCTCGTAGTAGGTATCCGGCGTGTGCATGAAGGCGACGCCGTTGGCCTGCAGCTTGCGCACCGTGGCGTAGATGTCGTCGGTGGACAACGCGATGTGCTGGATGCCCTCGCCGTGGTACTCGCGGATGAATTCCTCGATCTGCGACTTGTCGTCGGCCGACTCGTTGATGGGGATGCGGATCTTGCCGCAGGGCGCGGTCATGGCGCGAGATACCAGACCGGTGAGCTTGCCTTCGATATCGAAATAGCGGATCTCGCGAAAGCCTGCAATACGCTCGTAGAAACCGGACCAGACATCCATCTGCCCACGCTTCACGTTGTGCGTCAGGTGATCGATCATCTGCAGGCCGACGGCGTGGTCGTTTGGGCCACGGCCTTCGATGAACTCGAAGTCCACGTCATAGATGCTGTGTTCACCATAGCGGTCCACCAAGTACAGCAGCGAACCACCGATGCCCTCGACGCAGGGAATGTTCAACTCGCCGAAATTGGCATGACTGCCGACCAGGGTCGCGCCCTGCTCCTTCACGTAGGCGGCGGCCTGGGCGGCGTTGCGCACCCGGAAAGCCATGGCGCAGGCACTGGGACCGTGCTTCTCGGCGAAGGCGTGGACGTGCCCGGTCGGGCTGCCATTGAGGACGAAATTGACGCCGTGCTGCTGGAATAGCCAGACCTGCTTGCTGCGGTGCCTGGCGGTCTCGGTAAAACCCATGGCGCTGAACAGCTGGCGCAACTGCTCGATGCCCTCGGGGGTTGGCGCAGTGAATTCGACGAACTCGAAACCATCGGTTCCGATCGGGTTGTGCTGCTCGATTCTGGCCACGGCGTTCATGGGTTGCCCTCGTTGTGGTTATGGCGTCATGACAATCGAGCCGGACCGGGGCAACAAGGCCTCTGTCCATCGCAACGCACCAACCTGCAGGGCCGGCTGGCAAGCATTCGATACATCGCCAGGAAACTCAGCGGATTTTCCGTAGACAGGCCGTCTCGACTGCCCCATCCCTGTAAACCTTTCGTTACGCCACGGTCGAATTCACTGCCGACGAGATGATGGCCGAATGACAGGCGGGCAGACGCAAACGCTGCCAGAATGACAGCAGTCCGCCCTGCCACACCGATAACAACAGAGGCCACCATGAGCAGTGAAACGCCATCAGACGTCGAGAGCCCGGCAGCCGCCTTCGATCTTGCCCCCGACAGTGATGAGGCACGCCTGGCCAAGCTGGAAAAAGCCGGCCGGCTGAACCGCATCCTCATCTTCGCGCTGGCGCTGCTGCTGTTCATCGTGCTGTCCAGCCTGGCGACCTCGGCGATGGTGAACATGCTCGCCGACGAGCCACCACCGTTCGATCCCGAAGCGTTCGCCGCGCTGCAGCACCGTGCCGAAGCCCTGGAAAAGGAATTGGCCGGCCTGAAGGAGGATCAGAAACGCCAGGACGCTCTGTTGAAACTGGCCGCCACGCCGCCACCGCCCGCGCCAGTCGCCGCGGCGCCAGCGGCACCACCGGCCCAGGACATTGCCGCCTTGAAACTCATGGGTCGCACCCTGCTGGGCCAGGAGCAGAGTTTTCAGCAGAGCCTGCAGGCCCTCAAGAACGGCATGCGCGACCTGGCCGACATGATCCCTGGATCACGCAGTTGGCTGGATGATTACAACGAAGAACTCGACAAGGCCGTCAACGCCAGCGTGCAACGCACCAAGGCGATCCAGCAGTGGGGCAGCAAGCTGCCGCACGAGTAGGGACTGTTTTCGATGGCACGGCGGATCGATTCCAATGATGTGCCAAGGCGGCAATCGTTCGCGCCGGGGGCGACGCTCCTACGCGCATGGTGCGGACGTCGCGATACCTCGTAGGAGCCGCGACCCCGCGGCGAAGGGCGTATACGACGCCGATACCACACTCGGCCACAATTTCTCGCGCCGGGGGCGACGCTCCTACGCGCATGGTGGGGACGCCGCGATTCCTCGTAGGAGCCGCGCCCCCGCGGCGAAGGGCGTATACGACGCCGATACCACACTCGGCCACAATTTCTCGCGCCGGGGGCGACGCTCCTACGCGACTGTGGGACGTCGCGATACCTTGTAGGAGCCGCGACCCCGCGGCGAAGGGCGTATACGACGCCGATACCACACTCGGCCACAATTTCTCGCGCCGGGGGCGACGCTCCTACGCGCATGGTGGGGACGTCGCGATTCCTCGTAGGAGCCGCGACCCCGCGGCGAAGGGCGTATACGACGCCGATACCACACTGGCCACAATTTCTCGCGCCGTGGGCAACGCGCCTACGCGCATGGTGGGGACGTCGCGATTCCTCGTAGGAGCCGCGACCCCGCGGCGAATGGCGTGTACGAAGCCGATACCACACTCGGCCACAATTTCGCGCGCCCGGGGCGACGCTCCTACGCGCATGGTGGGACGTCGCGATTCCTCGTAGGAGCCGCGACCCCGCGGCGAATGGTGGGTGTACTGCGTGACTGGCTGAATGAGCATCGTAGCCAGCGCGCCGCAGCGACAGGCCCAGGAGCTGGCAGCCCGCTAGTGTTGCAGGTTGCCGTAGAGCTTGGCGTACAGACCGCCTTCTGCGATCAACTGGCGATGGTCGCCATCTTCGGCAACGCTGCCGCCATCGAATACCAGCACCCGGTCCGCCTGTTTCACCGCGCTCAGGCGGTGGGCGATGATCAGGGTGGTGCGGCCGTGGAGAAACTGCGCCAAGGCTTTATGCAGGGCGTACTCGGTGGCGGCGTCTAGCGCCGAAGTGGCTTCGTCGAGGATCACCACCCGCGGCTCGGCCAGCACCATGCGCGCGATGGCCAGGCGCTGGCGCTGCCCACCGGACAGACGCACGCCGGAACGGCCGACCACGGTGTCCAGGCCCTGGGGCAACTGGCGAATGGTGGTGGCCAACTGGGCGATGGTCAGTGCTTGCCAGCAGGCTTCGTCACTGCGCTCGCGGCCCATGCACAGATTGGCACGCACGGTGTCGTTGAACAGCGCCGGGTGCTGCAGCACCACCGCGACATGCTCACGGATCACCGGCAGGCCGATCTCTTCCTGGCTGCTGCCACCGAACCGGATCACTCCGGCCTGGGGCGTATACAGGCCCAGCAGCAATTGCACCAGGGTGCTTTTGCCACCGCCGCTGGCGCCGACGATGGCGACCTTCTCGCCGGGCGCAATGGACAGGTTGAGCCCCGCCAGCACTGGCTCCTCGCCATAGGAAAAGGTCAGGTCGTGGATGTCGATCCCCACGGTTTCACGGCCCGTGAACGGGTCGGCGCCGCCAACGTAATCCGGCTCGTCACGCCGGCCGAGCAGTTCGTTGATCCGCGTCAGCGCGCCACCGGCGGCATAGAACGCGTATTGCAGGCTGAGCAGCTGCTCCACCGGGCCGATCATGAACCACAGGTAGCTGAACACGGCGAGCATCTGGCCGATGGACAAGTCGGAGAACAGCACGGTAAGCATCGCCGCCGCCCGGAACACGTCGATGCCGAACTGGAACAGCAGGCCACTTGCGCGGTTCGAGGCGTCGGTCTTCCATTGCGAGGCCACGGCGTAGTCACGCACTTCTCGGGCACGCCCACCGAGGCGGCCGAGAAAGTAGCCCTGGCGGTTGCCGGCGCGCACTTCCTGGATCGAATCCAGGGTTTCCGTCAGCGCCTGAGTGAAATGCGAGGTGCTGTCGTTCTCGAGTTTTTTCAGGTGCTTGACGCGCTTGCCCAGTTGTACCGTGGCGTAGATCACCAGCGGGTTGAACAGCAGGATCAGCAACGCCAGCTTCCAGTGCATCCACAGCAGAATCCCCGAGGTGCCGGCCAGGGTCAGCACGCCGACCAGGAAACGGCTCAGGGTTTCGCCGATGAATTTGTCCAGGGTGTCGAGGTCGGTCACCAGGTGGGTGGTCACCGTGCCGCCGCCGAGGCTTTCGTACTCGGCAAGGGAGATGCGCTTGAGGCGCTCGATGAGGCGTATGCGAATGCGGTAGACGATGTCCTTGGAGAGCCGTGCGAACAGCCGTGCCTGCACCACGTTGAAGATCAGCGCAAAGCCGCGCAGCACGAAGGTCAGCGCCAGCATCAACAGTATGTAGCCGACCGCGCTCTGCCAGGCCTCGGGCAGGAAATTGTCCATCACCTTGAGCGCGGTATTGCCGTCGCCCAGCAATACCTCGTCCACCAGCAATGGCAGCAGCAGGGGAATCGGCACACTGCACAGGGTCGCCAGCACGGCGACCAGATTGGCGACGATCAGCGCGCGCTTGTGGCGCAGGGCCAGGCGACGAATTTCCGCCCAGCTCAGGCGATCAACCATCGATGGCGTGCTCCAGCCAGCGCGCGAGCAAGGGCGACAGCGCCTCGACAGGTTGATAGCCATTGGTAAGCAGGGCCAGGCGCCCACGGTTCTCCGCCAGCAGCGTCGGGAACCCGGCGATGCCGAGGTCCTGCACCCAGCTAAAATCAGCGGCGGTAGCGCTGTGCTGCTCTTCGCTGTCGAACGCCTCGGCGAACTCGATCCGTGGAATGCCGACCTCCTCGGCCAGCTTCACCAGGGTCGGCGCGCGGGTCACGTCCGCGCCTTCCTGGTAGAACGCCTGCTGGATGCGTCGCGCCATGGGCCAGGCGCTCTGCGCATCGAGCTTGCGCACGGTGACCACCGCGCGGCAGGCCGCTTCAGTGTCGTAGCACATGCCTTCGGGCAGACCGGCATCGAAGTCGAACAGTTGCCCGGTGCTGGCATTGACCGCCTGCCAGTAGCCCAGGTAACGGACTCGCGCCGCGGCGTCGATGGCCACCTGGTCACGGCGCAGGCCGCCGAGCACCAGCTCCATCGGCACGCCGCGCTCGGCAGCCTGAGCGGCCAGTGCCTCGACCACCGGCGCGAAGCCCCAGCACCAGGAACACATCGGGTCCATCACATAGAGCAGGCGCGCGTGCATCCTCAGGCCTCGGTTTTCTGACGGGGGTTGTTGCCCAGAGGATGGGGCTGATTGCGGACTTTCGCCAGCTCGATCTGCCGCTGACGCTCGCGAGCCCCTTCGCGGGTTTTCTCCGGCAGCGAATCCCAGCAATGCGGGCAGCTCACGCCCGGGCTGAAGTATTCGCTGGCACGATCTTCGACAGAGATCGGCGTACGGCAGGCGTGGCACTGGTCGTAGTCGCCTTCACTGAGGTCATGGCGCACGGTCACGCGGTTATCGAACACGAAGCAGTCGCCCTGCCACCGGGTCTCTTCCTGCGGCACGTCCTCGAGGTATTTGAGAATGCCGCCCTTGAGGTGATAGACCTCCTCGAACCCTTCGTTGAGCATGTAGCTGGAGGCCTTTTCGCAACGGATGCCGCCGGTGCAGAACATTGCCACTTTTTTGTGTTTGCTGGGGTCGAAGTGCTCGCGAATGTAATCCGGGAACTCGCGAAACGACTTGGTCTGCGGGTCGATGGCGCCTTCGAAGGTGCCGATGGCCACTTCGTAATCGTTGCGGGTGTCGATCAGCAGCACCTCGGGATCGCTGATCAGCGCGTTCCAGTCCTTCGGCTCCACATAAGTGCCGACCCGCTGGTTGGGATCAACGCCCGGCACGCCCAGAGTGACGATTTCCTTCTTCAACTTGACCTTGGTGCGGTAGAACGGCTGCTCGGCGCAGTAGGACTCCTTGTGGTCCACGTCGGCCAGGCGCGGGTCCTGAGCGAACCAGGCGAACAGCCCATCGATGCCGACACGGCTACCGGACACCGTGCCGTTGATGCCCTCTTCGGCGAGCAGCAGCGTGCCCTTTATGCCGTTGGCCAGCAGGGTGTCGAGCAGAGGTTGGCGCAGCGCCTGGTAGTCCGGCAGGGAGACGAACTTGTAGAGCGCCGCGACCACGATGGGGTTGTCGGTCATTGCAGATATCCTTCAGTAGTCGCCCACGTAAAGGGCGGACCTTAGACAAAGAACCACTACCGCCTCGTGCCGCCAGTGATGCCAGAGCACGAGAGGTGAATATGGGGCGCGCAGTTTACTGGTCTTGCGGGGGCAGGTGTACCCCAGGCGACGAGTTCGCAGGGGGCGTGCCGCCCGATGTTGCATTGTGCGCGCGGATGTAGGCGGCCAGCTCATCCATGCTCATCGGCTTGGCAAACACCCAGCCCTGGCCAAACTGAACGCCGGCATCACGCAGGATATCGCGCTGCTGCACGGTCTCCACGCCCTCGGCGATCATCTGCAGATCGAGGGTCTTGGCCATTGCGATGATATGGAACGCAACGCGACTGCTGGGCGTGTCGGTGCCCAGTGCATCGACGAACGTCTTGTCGATCTTCAGGTAGTCCAGGTCGTAGGTGGCCAGGTAGGACAGGCTGGAGTTGCCGGTGCCAAAATCGTCGATGGCAACCTTGAACCCCTTGGAGCGCACGGACAGCAGCACGCTCTGGGCTTTTTCCGGCGACATGAAGCCCCGTTCGGTGGCTTCGATGACGATATTGCGCGAGGTGCCGCCCGCATCGGTGATCAAGGTCTGCAGGCGGGCCTCGGTTGCCGGCGAATGCAGATCATCGGCGGAAAAATTGATGGCGATATGAGTGTCCGGGTAGTCGCGCAGCAGTTGCACGGTATCCCTGGCGACCATTTCCATGACCTGCGCAGTGATCTGCACGATCAGCCCATGCTTCTCGGCGACCGGGATGAATACGCCAGGGCCGATGGCTTCGTCGGCCGGGCGCTTCCAGCGCACCAGGGCCTCGGCACCCACGCAGTAGCCGGTCCGCAGATCGACCACGGGCTGGTAAAGCAGGTAGAACTCGCGGCGACTCAACGCCTGCCGCAACTGTGCCTTGAGCGACAGACGATAGCGCGCCAGGACATATACCAGGCTAGCCAGCAGCAGACCTATAAGGATGCCCAGCGGCAACACGCGCCACATCACCGCGTCGATCTTGCCCTGCAACTGCCCGTGAGTCATGGCCGCGACCACCGAGGTCTCCCGGTTGTCGGCAGGCAGGATGACCACCAGATAACTGCCATCGGCGACCGTCAGCGGCTCGCCCCGGTAGCCGTCCAGCCAGTGCGGCTGGTAGTCGCCGCGGGAGCGAATGATCACGCCCTGGTCACTGATGTGGGTGAGCGAGACGCTCTGGTCGGTCAGGGTATCGAGCACCAGATCCTGGGCGATGATCGCGGCAAAACCATCGCGACCGTTAATGTTGAAATGAGCGCCCGGCACGCTGGGCAACGCCACCCCGCTCCACGACGCCACCCCGGACGCCGTGATGCGATCGGGCGGCCCCAACGCGAGCGGTTGGTCAAGCTGGGTGAACGAGGCGCACAGCAGCGAGTGCTCGCGCAGATAGCCCAGCCCCTTGAGATAAACCGAGCCTGCAGCGACCGCACGCATGCTGCGCAACTGCTCGGGTGAGCAAGGAGCTTGAGGCGGGGTGATGCGCAGTGCCGAGATAGCGATGTCGACCTGGTTGCGCGTTTCCAGCGAGCGCCGCAACACGTCGGCCCCGAGCTGTTCGAGGTAGCGCTGGGCGTCTGCGTGGCCGCTTTGCCAGGCAAGGGAAACGGACAGGCCGATGGGCAGCACGAGGGCCGCGGCGCCCAGCAGGCAGTATAGGAAAACCAGCCTTTTCTTGCGCATCGCAAGGCACCCGTCTATCCGTATTGGCCCGAGTGTACGCTTGTAATCGACGCGATCGCATCAGATTTGTCCCCCGATGCCGAGCGCCTTTCAGGCCTGGAGACGGGGGATCAATGGTCGTGCTTGCTGCCGCCACGGCAGGTCGGCGAATCCGGGGCGATGCCTTGCGCAGCCCACTCCTGAGGCGTGTAGGTGTGCAATGCCAGCGCGTGGATCTGGCTCATCAGATCGCCCAGCACGGCATACACCCGCTGGTGACGTTTAACGGCATTCAAGCCGCCGAACTGCGGGCTGACGATCACGGCCTTGTAATGGGTTTCCAGGCCACGGCTGTGCATGTGGCTCTCGTCCAGCACCTCGAGGTGCTCGGGTTCGAGGGCTGCAAGGGCGGACTGGAGATGTTCGCTTTTCGACATCGGGGGCTCCACGGATGACACCGTGACCGGCTCATGGCCGGCCACGGCGAGGGTCAGGGCTTCTTGACGCCCAGTTCGCTGCTCATGTCAGACAGCAGCTTGTTTACCGACGGCACTGCGGTTTCCAGCTTGGCCTGGGTGAGCTGGGCAGACTGCGCGGTCAGGGCCGGCATCTTCTGCAGCACCTTCTGGCCCAGCGGCGACTGGTAGAAGGCAATCAGGTCCTTGAGTTCCTGCTCGTTGAAGTTGCTGGTGTAGAGCTTGACCATGTCGGGCTTCAGCTTGTCCCAGCCAACGGCCTTGTCCAGCTCGGCATTGGCCTTGGCCTGGTAGGTTTCCAGCACGGCCTGCTTGCTCTCTGGCGCCTTGGCTTCGGCAAAGCGCTGGGCGAACATCTGCTGAACCTGGGCGTACACCGGAACGGCCAGCTTGTCGGCATGGGCGAGCTGCAGAAAGCGCTCGGCATCGGCGGCATGGCTGCGGGCATCGGCCAGCACCTGGGTGCTGCCGACAGCCATCAGTGCGGCAATGCAGAGTGCGGGGATACGGGACATCGGGGTACTCCTGATCGCGAGGGTGAGGTGCTTTGACCGACCGCCGGGCATTTTGTGCCCCGGGGGCCCGGCCCCTCAAGTGTTTTCATGCAGGCAGTGCGCTTACCGCACGCCGGGCAGCGACTGTCATGACTATAGACAAATGCCTACTGGCGCACCCTTCGAGCGCGGTCCAAACTGCCAGTACTTGTTAGGCCATGGCGACCTCTGCATGCTAGGTGGCTGACTCCCGGACACATGGACGTGCCTATGAATAGCCCCCTGATACCCACCCCGCCGATCGCCCTGTGTAATGCACGCGGTCGCCTCAACCCGCACGCCATCGGCTGGTCGGCGCAACCACGGGTCGACTGCTCGCTGCCCGGCAACCTGGGGCGGCGCAAACGCTGGAACCACTGGACCATCAATACGCCGGACTGGACGCTGTCGCTGGTACAGGCCGACATCGACTACGTCGGTTATGGCGCGGTGTACCTGCTCGACCTCGCCACCGGCGACAACGTCGCGCACAGCCAGCTCGCCCTGTTCGGGCGCGGCTGCAGCCTGCCCGACACGCCGCTGGGCAGCCACGCCTTCGAGCACCCTCGTCTGCAGTTGCACGTTCATGAAATGCCCGGGCGCGTGCGACTCACAGCCACCTCGCCGAGTATCGGTGGCCGGCCGCTGCAACTGGCATTGGACGTCCAGCGCCCCACTCACCTTGAATCGGTCAACCTGGTGGTGCCGCTCGGCAGCCGTGGCTTCCACGCCACCTGCCGGCAGGCCGGCCTGCCAGTCAGCGGCAGCGTGCAACTGGGCGAGCGGCTGTACCACTGCGCCACTGGGCACAGCTTCGCCTCGATGGATTTCGGCCGCGGCGTATGGCCGTTCAACAGCCACTGGACCCGCGCGGTGTTCGCCGCGCCGGGAGGCATCGCCGGCAACTTCGGTGCCGGCTGGACCGATCACAGCGGCCTGTCAGAGAACGCCCTGTGGTTTGGCGGACGGCTGCTGCACCTCGACCAGGCCGTGCAGATGCGGCAAACCCAGGCGCAGCCGTTGGCGCCCTGGACACTAGCTACCGAGGACGGTCATGTCGAGCTCACCTTCACACCGCGCCACGTGCATGTCGCCCGGCCGCGCCTCGGGTTCGGGCTGCTGTATGCCGATACCCACGAATGGTTCGGCCAGTACGACGGCCTGCTGCGCAATGCCCACGGCGAGCGCGTACCGGTCAGGGCGGCGAACGGCTGGATGGGCGCGTCGCAAACCCGCTGGTAGCCGATTCGAAGTGGAACGTGTGGCCGTTGCCGCAGCCTAATTGCTGAACAGAACGGAGAGCCTTCCCATGAGCCGCACCGAAACCGACAGCATTGGCCCCATCGACGTACCCGTGGATGCCTACTGGGGCGCACAGACCCAGCGCTCGCGCGTCAACTTCGCCATCGGCGAGGAGCGCATGCCCATCGCCGTGGTTCACGCCCTGGCCCTGATCAAGAAAGCCGCCGCACGCATCAATGACCGTATCGGCGACCTGCCCCAGAACATCGCCCGGCTGATCGAACAAGCCGCCGACGAAGTGATCGCCGGTCAGCACGACACGCAATTCCCGCTGGTCGTCTGGCAGACCGGCAGCGGCACGCAGAGCAACATGAACGTCAACGAGGTGATCGCCGGGCGCGCCAACGAGCTGGCCGGCAACCCCCGCGGAGGCAAGAGCCCGGTGCACCCCAATGACCACGTCAACCGTGCCCAGAGCTCCAACGACTGCTTTCCAACCGCCATGCACATCGCCGCTGCTGGTGCCGTGCAACGCGACCTGCTGCCGGCGGTCGACGAACTGTGCGAGGCCCTGGCGGACCAGGCTGCGCGCCACGTCCGCCTGGTGAAGACCGGGCGGACCCACATGATGGACGCCACGCCCATTACCTTCGGCCAGGAACTGTCGGCGTTCGTGGCCCAACTCGAACTGGCCAAACAGGCAATACGCGCCACGCTACCCGCGGTGTGCGAACTCGCGCAGGGCGGCACCGCGGTTGGCACCGGCCTGAACTCGCCGCCCGGTTTCGGTGAGGCCATCGCCGCCGAACTGGCAGCGCTGAGCGGCCTGCCGCTGAAAAGTGCGCCAAACAAGTTCGCCGCCCTCGCCGGCCATGAGCCACTGGCGGCGTTGTCCGGCGCGCTGAAAACCCTCGCCATCGCCCTGATGAAGATTGCCAACGACCTGCGCATGCTGGGCTCCGGGCCGCGTGGCGGACTGGCCGAGGTGCGCCTGCCGGCCAACGAGCCGGGCAGCTCGATCATGCCGGGCAAGGTCAACCCTACCCAATGCGAGGCCCTCTCCATGCTGGCTTGTCAGGTGATGGGCAACGACGTGACCATCGGCTTCGCGGCCAGCCAGGGTCACCTGCAGTTGAACGTCTACAAGCCGGTGATCATCCACAACGTCCTTCAGTCGATTCGCCTGCTCGCCGACGGCTGTCGCAACTTCCGCCAACACTGTATCGTCGGTATGCAGCCTGATGAGCAGCGCATGGCGGAGCACCTGGAGCGCGGCCTGATGCTGGTCACCGCGCTGAATCCGCACATTGGCTACGACAAGGCTGCCGAGATCGCCAAGAAGGCGTATCAGGATGGCACCACGCTGCGCGAAGCAGCGCTGGCGCTGGGTCATTTGACCGCAGAGCAGTTCGATGCCTGGGTTCGCCCGGAGACGATGCTGGAGGCAGGGCACCATGACTGAAACCGCCAAGAGCGGCGCCACCCCGCTGGAAGGTGACGGCAAGCGCATCCTGATGATCATCGGCTCGCCGAAGAGCGACAGCCTGTGTCATGCGCTTGCCGAGGCCTACGCGTTGGGGGCACGCACCGAAGGGCACGTGGTGCGGCAGATCCGGCTCGGCGAGATCAGCTTCGACCCGGTGCTGCATGAAGGCTACACCCAGAGCCAGACCCTGGAACCGGACCTGCTCGAAGCCCAGCGGCAGATCCACTGGGCCGAGCACCTGGTGTTCGTTTACCCGGTCTGGTGGGGCGGCCTGCCAGCGCTGCTCAAGGGTTTTTTCGACCGTGTGCTGCTGCCCGGTTTCGCGTTCAAGTACCGCACCGACTCGCAGGCGTGGGACAAGCTGCTCACCGGCCGCACCGCGGACCTGCTGGTCACCCAGGACACACCCGGCTGGTACTTCCGCTGGGTCTATGGTGCACCGGCGCACCGCCAGATGAAGCGCACCATTCTCGGCTTCTGCGGCATCAAGACCCGCCGCCTGGCGGTATTCTCTCCGGTTCGCCCATCATCGGAAACCCAGCGCCAGAACTGGCTGCGCCGCGCCGAACAGCTCGGCAGCCAGGTGTAGGCGCCCGCGCCCGGCAGTGTGGGAGCGCGCCATGGGCGCGGCCCGCGCCCACAGTGAGCAACCGGCTCGGAGAGAGCGACGGCCCTCGGGTTGGCGCGCAGCCCGCAGCTGTTCTCAGGGGGTGGCGCCAATCAACACCAGCGCCACACTGATGGTGAAGAACGACAGCACGGTGGCGACCAGCAGCGTGGCGCTGCAGCGATCCTCGAGGCCGAAGCGCTGACCTAGAAGCGGAAAAATACTCATCATCGGCGCGCAGGCGAACAACACCCCTACCGTCTTCATGACCGGGTCGACACCCGGCACCAGCATGAACGCGCAAAGTACCGCCAGCGGGTGAACCACCAGCTTGCCGCTGGCAATCCATGCCGCATCGACCCACACCCCACGTGCCTTCATGCCGAACAACCCGGCACCAATCACGAACAGGGCGAGCGGCGCCGAGACCCCGGCCAGCATGTCGATAGGCTTGAGCAACAGCGCGGGAAGCTCGATGCGCAGCAGCGATACGCCAAGCCCGACCACGATGCCGATGATCACCGGGTTCCTCAGCAGGCGCACGAAGGTCATGCGCAGCACCGTCGACCAGCCATTTCCCTGCTGCTTGCCCGCTTCGGCAAGCGCCAGCGCCAGGGGGATCAGCAGCAGGTTCTCGACCAGCATGCCCATCGCCATGCCCAGCACCGCAGGCGAGCCAATGGCCGCGGCGACCAGCGGATAGCCAATGAATCCGCTGTTGGATACCGACATGCCCATGGCATTGATCGCCGAGCCGGAAAGGTCGTCACCGCGCAGCCAGCGCGAGACACCGAACGCAATGCCGTAGACCACCAGCGAACCCAGGGCGTAGGCCATCAGGTAGCCGGGAATGATTGTCTGCTCGATTGGCGAGGTGCCCAGGGTCTTGATCAGCAGCGCTGGCATGGCGAAGGTGATCACGAAGGTGCCGATGCCGCGCACCTGCTCGCGACTGAGCACGCCGCTCATGGCGGCGGCATAGCCGAGGCCGATCAACAGGAAGACCGGTGCGGTGATCTGGAGAATGTGCAGCACGGGCTCAGAATTCCTTGTCGATGATGCCCAGGGCGCCGTCACCAGCGCCTTCGGCCACGCGCAGCGGGTGTTGCCGCAACTGGCTCAGGCGGCTTCGCGTACGCGCGAAGTCCTGGTGGGCCGAGCCCCGGCACAAGCGCTCCAGGCTCGCCTCACTGCACAGCAGCAGGGTGGTGCCGGCATCGTACGCGATATCGACCAGATTGATGAACCGCTGGCAGGCATCGGTCGGTTGTGAATCCAGGGTCGGGACGCCGCTCAGCGCAAGCCGGGGATAGCGCTGCAGCAACCACAGAAAGTCGGCGGTCGAGTGAGCCCTGCCGCACAGTTCGGCAAACTCCAGCCAGGCACGACCCGGCGCCAGCGCACGCACCCGCAGCGGATGGTGATTGACCTCCAGTACCTGCTCGCGCACCGGGTGATCATCGAGGCCCAGCCAGCGCTGCAGATGAGCCAGGCCACCGACTGATTGCGGCCAGGCGTAGTCGCCCCAGCTCTGCCCGCTGGCGGAACGCTCGCGATAATCGATGCCGGCGTCCAGCGCCAGCACGATGAAACGCTTCTCCAGGGCGTTGATCGCCGGCGTGAAGCGATCACGGTACAGCGGATTGGGGCACAAGCCGGCCGGCGCGTAGTTGGACGTCATCACCAGGCCGACGCCCTCCTCGACCAGTACATCGAGCAAGCGGCGCAGCAGCATGGCGTCACCGATGTCGTGCACGTGGAACTCATCGAAGCACAGCAGGCGGACGTCCTGGGCCAGCGCACGAATCGCCAGCACCAGCGGATCGGGCTGACCGGCGAAGGCCTGCATGCGCTGCTGCAGTTCCTGCAGAAAGGCGTGGAAATGCACGCGCCGCTTGGCTGCCAGCGGTGCCGCGGCGAAGAAGGCGTCCATGACGAAGCTCTTGCCGCGCCCCACACCACCCCACAGGTAAACCCCGGCTGCAGGTTTGCGCAACCATCCACGACGCCCCGTGCACCAGCCTTGCAGCCATCGCGCCAGGGTATCGATTGCCCGCTGCTGCTCGGTATCGGCGCGAAAACCACGGGCTTCGAGCGCCGCCGTGAAACCTTGGTGGATACGCGCGTCGATCTGCTCGACTGGCGTATCCAGCCCTCTGTCAGAAATCAAAAAACACCGTTTCGCCGTCCCCCTGAATGCGGATATCAAAACGGTAGGCGAGTTTGCCGTCAACCTCGCAACGCGTGGCGATCAGGGTTTCACGGCGTGATGGCTGTTCGATCAGGTTGAGCACCGGATCCTTGCCGTTGGCCTCGGCCTCATCCTCGAAGTAGAGCCGCGTGTGCAAGTGAATATTGATGCCACGGGCGAACAGCGAGACGTTGATGTGCGGCGCCATCGGCACACCGGCAGCGTTCAAGACCATACCGGGCTTGACGGTCTGCACCGTCCATTCGCTGCCTGCATCGAAGGTCGTGGCAGTACGGCCAAAACCGTTGAAGGGCTTGTCGAGGTCGAACTCGGGATCGTAATGGCCCTGATGATCGGCCTGCCAGAGCTCCAGGAAGGCATCGCGCACCAGGTGGCCGTTGCCATCGTAAACGTGGCCGATGAGGGTGATGTGCTCCCCGGGCGCATCAGGCCTGGCCATCTGGTTCCAGATTTCCTGCTCGCGGGTCGGGTTGCCGGCAGCGGCCAGCGCCAGGCCGATATGCACGTAGGGGCCGGCGGTTTGCGAAGCGGTTTCACGTAACAGTTCGACAGGCATGGCAGGCTCCTCAGCAGTTCTCGAAGTGGGTCTTGCGCTGGCCGCGCAGCACGATGTCGAAGCGGTAGGCCAGGCAGTCCATCGGGTTGGCCATGCCCATGTCGAGCCTGGCGATCAGCGTCTGCACCGCGTCCGGATTGGCGATGGCCTTGACGATCGGGCACAACGCAATCAGCGGGTCGCCTTCGAAATACAGCTGGGTGATCAGTTTGCTGGCGATCGACGGCCCACTGATGGAAAAGTGAATGTGCGCCGGGCGCCAGTCATTGGGGCCGTTACGCCAGGGGTACGGGCCCGGTTTGACGGTGCGAAAGCTGTAATTGCCCTCGCTGTCGGTCAAAACGCGGCCGACGCCCCCAAAATTGGGGTCGAGGGGCGCCAGGTATCGGTCGTTCTTGTGCCGATAACGTCCGCCGGCATTGGCCTGCCACATCTCCACGAAGGTATGGGGAATCGGCTTGCCGTACTGGTCCATCACCCGCCCGCACACCAGGATGCGCTCCCCCACCGGCAAGCCGCCGTTGTTGAAGTTGAGCAACAGGTCGTTGTCGTGCCTGCCCATCTTCAGCCGAGTGAAGTCCGGTCCGGTGGTTTCCGAAATCGACTGCGCGATACTCACCAACGCCTGCCGCGGTGAACGCGGCACGGAGGTCTTGTAGTCCGGGGTGTAGGCCTTGGGGTGCCAGTTGCGATCACGGATGATGAAACGGCTGACGTCTTCGACAGGCATGGCGGGCTCCGGTTATTGGCGTTATGGGAGTCGACCCGCTGCCCCTGGCCTGGTTTGCCAAGGATGCGAGCCCAGGCAGAGATAATCACCCGAGCGCAGCGCCGCGCCCAATGAATATAAGCCACCTGAGCATAACCAAATGGTTATGGATCAGGACAACAAACCCGTGGCTGACCCGACGCAACCACCACACTCACCCTCAGCCATGCTCGCGGTACTGCAACGCCAGCTCTCGCAAGGTCTCGCAGCACCAGTGCGCGGCCAGCGACATCGGCAACGCGGCATTGCTGCATATACCCACCGAGCCTCCCGGTTCACGAACCCCCAGCGACAGCTCTGCCAGCTCGCCGCTCTGCAGGTCGAGGCGCACTGCGTCGAGCGGCGCCACCCACACGGCATCGCTGCAATGCACGTAACGCTTGCTGAGCGCTGGCGACAAGGTTTCCAGGCGCTGCCGCGGCTGCGCCACACCGCATTGCACGAACAGGCTGTCGGCGTAACGGCGGATGGTGGTGCCGGCCAACGGCAGCACCAGTGGGTAGTCGGCCAGGCGGCCAAGGCGCTCGTCGCCGAGAGCGAGTAGCGGATGCTGCGGGCGCACCACCAGGCTCATCGACTCGCTGTACAGGTGCTCGAAGGTCAAGCCCTGGATATCCGGGCTATCGGTCATCCGCCCCACCACCAGATCGAGCTCGCCCACGCGCAATTGCGACAGCAGGTAGGCACTCGGCCCCGTGGCCACGCTGACCACCAGCGCAGCGTGGCGGGCGTGCAGTCGCCTCACCACCTCGGGCATCAGCAGGCTTTCCACCGTCGACAGCACGCCGACGCGCACATGCCCGGCATCGTATTCGCCGCCCCGCAAGCTTGCTACCCCATCACGCAAAGCCTGCACGCAGGGCCCCGCGTAACGCATGAAGGCCAGGCCGGCCGCCGTGAGGCTGACGCCCGCCTTGCCCCGTTCGAACAGCACGGCGGCCACGATCTCTTCCAGCTCCCGGATGGTCTTGGACACGGCCGGCTGGCTGATCGCCAGGGCGTCGGCCGCCTTGGCGAAGCTGCGCTGCCTGGCGACCTCCAGAAAGCAGGTGAGGTGGCGAAATTTGATGCGGGTGTCGAGGTTCATGGCAACGCAACGCGTGAGGGGGCCCGGCAACAGTAGCAGAACCCCTCGCCGTCGCGCTGCCATGCACGAGGTGTTCGTGATCTGCAACGTCTTGTCGAATAGGGCCCTGGGGCTAAAGCCTGCTACAGAAGTGCGAAACGCACATAAAACGGGCCACAAACCATCATCAGACCTCAACACTCCGACTACAAGCAAAGCGCTGCGACAGGGAATATTGAACACTGTAAGCCTTATATAACCGGCGCAACTTCTTATTTATTCAAACGATCAAATTAAAGTGCCACCAGCCCAATGATTGGTGCCATCACTTAGTTCGACGAAGTCTTGTGGAGGTCTTGTATAAGTTTGATATCGCCGCTCCGATTCGACGTCCGACGCCAGTACTATGACCGCCTGTCGCCTGGCGAACGGAAAATCCGGAAAAGTGCCTCCCAGAGGCCCTCCCAAACAGATGAAAGCACCGAGCAACACCGCCCATCACAGTCGAAAACCTACAACCCATCGGCTATTCGCAGCGAAAACCTACTGTTTCGCGTTAGTTCCGCGCTTCCGGCAGCCAGCACGAAAATAGTCGAAACTTCTCTCTCACCGCTCGGGTCATCAACTACGTGGGAATTAAATAACCAGAAAGCAGCTTCTCCTCCGGCCCCAGCTTCGGGATTCAAGTGGAAAGACATGCGGCATATTCCCGTTGACGTACAAGCAAATGAAACAATTACGGGTCAAGGACAGAATCGATCGGAGGATGGTATGGGAAACGCTGTCGCAGCATCACGGTTTGATCAATCGGTACTGGTAGAAACAGAAACCCCGCTCAAGCCGCAAACCAAGATCACCAATCTCCACGCGGTGAAGAAAAAAGTCCTCTTTGTCAGCCCTGAACTGGCTGACCTCATCAAGGTTGGCGGCCTGGGCGATGTGTCCGCCTCGCTGCCCCGCGCCATGAGCGCCGACCATGACGTGCGTGTGTTGCTCCCCGGCTATCGCCAGGTCCTGGCCAGCGGTCACGCCATTCGTGATGTAGGCAGCGTGCCCGGCCATGCCGCCCTGCCGCCTGCACGTATCGGCTGCATGACCCTGCCCGATGGGCTCATCGTCTACGTACTGATTTGCCCCGAACTCTATGACCGTGACGGCACCCCTTATGGCGACAGCCAGGGCCGTGATTGGCAGGACAACCATATTCGCTTCGCCCGCCTGGGCCTGGCTGCCGCTGAAATTGCCGCCGGTACCGCGTGCCTCAGCTGGTGCCCCGAGGTGGTTCACGCCAACGACTGGCCTGCTGCGCTGACCCCGGCCTACATGAGCTGGCGCGGTCAGCAAACGCCGACCGTATTCACCATCCACAACCTTGCGTACCAGGGCCTGTGCAGCCTGGAATGCAGCCCGGAACTGGGGCTGCCGTCCTCGGCCTGCGGCCATCAGGGCATGGAGTTCTACGGACGCCTGTCGTTCCTCAAGGCCGGCCTGGTGTATTCCGACCACGTGACCACCGTGAGCGAAAACTACGCGCGCGAGATCACCACCCAGGAATTCGGCTGCGGCCTCGAAGGCATGCTGCAATTCAAGGTGAAACTCAATCAGCTGAGCGGCATTCCCAATGGCATCGATGACAGCTGGGACTCGCTGAACGACCCGCACCTGGTACAGGGCTTCGAGGCCCATGACTGGGAAGGCAAGCGTGCCAACACCCGTCATGTCGAGCAGATGTTTGGCCTGGAGCCCAGCGATGGCCCACTGTTCGCGGTGGTGTCGCGCCTGGTGCAGCAGAAAGGCATCGACATGACGCTGGAAATTGCCGACGCCATCGTCGCCGGCGGTGGCCGGATCGCCATCATCGGCCGTGGCGAAGAGCACCTGGAAGATGCCGTACGCGAGTTGGCGCGGCGTCACCCAGGCCGCGTGGGCGCCAACGTGGGCTTCAACGAAGCTGACGCGCGTTGCATGTTCGCCGGCAGCGACTTCCTGCTGATGCCGTCGCGCTTCGAGCCCTGCGGCCTCAGCCAGATGTACGCCCAACGCTTCGGTTCGCTGCCGATCGCCCGGGCCACTGGCGGCCTGGCCGACACCATCGAAGACGGTGTCACCGGCTTCCTGTTCAACGAAACCACTTGCGAAAGCTACCTGGAGGCCGTGCGCCGCGCGCTGTCGGTCTATCGCAACCCTGAATTGCTCAATGCCATGCGCGCGCGCGCCATGGCGTCACCGTTGTACTGGAAGCAATCGGTAGAGCCCTATGCGGCGCTGTACCGCAAGTTGCTGGCTGCGAAAAAGTCGGGTGGGAAACTGGTGTGATGGTAGAAAACGAAAACCGACGACAGGGTGCATGGCTGGACGAACAGGGCCGCACTCGCTTCAACCTCTGGGCACCCGACGCCAAACACGTGGCCGTGGTGTTGCAGGGCGACCAGCAGCATGAAATGAACGGCGAAGATGGCTGGTTCAGCGCCACCCTCGATGTGGCTGCAGGCGACGAATACCGTTACCTGATCGACAACGAGCTGCTGATACCCGACCCCGCTTCCCGCTGGCAGGCCAGCGACGTGCACGGGCCAAGCCGAGTCGCTGACCCGCGCCATTATGCCTGGCGCACAGCGCACTGGCAGGGCCGGCCCTGGCAGGAAACCGTACTTTATGAACTGCATGTCGGCACCCTCGGCGGCTACGCCGGGGTCGCGGCCAGGCTGCAGGAGCTGGCAGAGCTCGGCATTACCGCCATCGAACTGATGCCCCTCGGCGAATTCCCGGGTGGCCGCAACTGGGGCTATGACGGCGTATTGCCGTTCGCACCCGACTCCTCCTATGGCACCCCGGACGAGCTCCGTGCGCTCATCGACCGCGCCCACGAGTTGGGCCTGATGGTGTTCGTCGATGTGGTCTACAACCACTTTGGCCCAGATGGCAATTACCTCGGCCAGTACGCCAGCGCCTTCTTCCGTGAAGACGTGCACACGCCCTGGGGCGCTGCCATCGATTTCCGCCGCCGTGAAGTGCGTGACTACTTTATCGACAATGCGCTGATGTGGGTGCAGGACTACCGCATCGACGGCCTGCGTTTCGATGCCGTGCATGCAATCAGCGAGCGGGATTTTCTGCTCGAACTGGCCGACCGCCTGCATGGCGCCGTAGCGGACACTCGCCACCTGCATCTGGTACTTGAAAACGAGCACAACGACGCCGAACTGCTGCAGCGCGGCTTCATCGCCCAGTGGAACGACGACGGCCATAACGTTTTGCATCACCTGCTGACCGGCGAAAGCGAAGGCTACTACGCCGACTACGCCGAGGACGCCACCCACAAGCTGGCGCGTTGCCTGCGCGAGGGTTTCATCTATCAGGGCGAAACCACTCGCCGCGGCACTGCCCGCGGTAGCAGCAGCGGCCATCTGCCGCCAAGCGCCTTCGTGCTGTTCCTGCAGAACCATGACCAGATCGGCAATCGAGCAATTGGCGAACGCCTGGTGGCGCTGGCCGATGTCGACGCACTGAAGAGCGCCACTGCCCTGCTGCTGCTCAGCCCGATGATCCCGCTGTTGTTCATGGGCGAAGAATGGGGCAGCCAACAGCCGTTCCAGTTCTTCACCTCGCACAACGACGAGCTGGGCGAAGCGGTACGCAAGGGACGTCAGAACGAGTTCAGCGAATTTTCCAGATTCTCCGGCCAGGCCATTCCCACGCCCAACGACGTCAAGACGTTCGAAGCCTCCATACCCGACTACGCCGCACGCACCACGTCGACCGGGCAGGCCTGGCTGGCGTTTTATGGCGAGCTGCTGGCGCTGCGCCACGCGCATATCGTGCCGCGCCTGGCAGGCAGCCAGGCGCTGGAAAGCCGTGTACTGGGTGAAGCCGCCGTTGCCGCCAGCTGGCAGCTGGGCGATGGCCAGGTACTGAATATCGACCTCAACCTGGGTGAAGCCCAGGTGACCTGCGATACCCGCGCCGATGGCCACACGCTGTTTGCCTACCGTGCGGGGGACCAGGCTGACCGCCTGCCACCTCGCAGCATTCGGATTACCCTTGAGGGCGCAGCATGAATGAATCACGCCTTGCCGAACTGACCCGCGCCGCCGGCCTGAGCATCGACTGGACCGACGCCGATGGGCGAGCCCAATCGGTCTCCCCGGACGACCAGCGACGACTGCTCGAGGCCCTGGGTTACGCGGCGCAGGACGACGAACAGATCGAGGCCAGCCTGGCCGGCTTGCAGCAGCAGCGCGATACCCTGGCCCTGGGGCCACTGGTGACCCTCGACCAGCAGGAAACCCTCGACCTCACTCGTTATTTCCCGCCCGGCACGCCCTTCGTGATCGAACTGGAACAAGGCGAGCGGCTTGATGGCCGCCTCGACGACAGCGGCCGCCTGCCAGTCATCGGCACCACCGGTTATCACAAGCTGCGCATCGCCGACGGCGAGGTGACGCTGGCCGTCGCGCCCGCCGCATGCCCCAGCGTGGCGCAACTGGCCGGCCGCGACAATGCGAAAATCTGGGGCCTCAGCGCACAACTCTACTCGCTGCGCCGCCCCCACGACGGCGGTTTGGGCGACACCCAGGCGCTCGAATCGCTGGTGCGCAGCGCCGCCGGCCATGGCGCCGATGCGGTGGCGATCAGCCCGATGCACGCGATGTTCAGCGCCAACCTGCACACCTACAGCCCGTATTCACCCTCCAGCCGCCTGTTCTTCAACGTACTGCACGCAGCCCCCGGCACCGTGCTCGGTGAACACGCCCTGGAACAGGCGATTCAGAGCTGCGGCCTTGGCGAGGAACTGGCGCGCCTGGAACGTCTCGAGCTGATCGACTGGCCGGGCGTGGCCAGCAGCCGCATGCGCATCCTGCGTCAGTTGCATGCCGACTTCAGTGCCAGTACTCACCCCCTGCACGCCGACTTCGACGCATTCCGTGCCGATGGCGGTGATGCATTGCGCCAGCACTGCCGCTTCGAGGCGCTGCGCAATTTCATGGACCTCAACGGCCAACCTGTGGACTGGCGCGCCTGGCCCGAACAGTACCGCGACCCGGCAAACCCGGCCGTGGAGGAATTCTGCGCGGGTCATCAGCAGGAGATCGATTTCCATACCTTCGCGCAGTGGTTGATCGCCCGCTGCCTGGATCGCGCGCAAGCCAGCGCCCGCGAGGCCGGCATGGTGGTTGGCCTGATCGCCGACCTGGCGGTGGGCGCCGATGCGTCCGGCAGCCAGGCCTGGGCACGGCAGGCGGAACTGCTGCCTGCGGTGAGCGTGGGCGCGCCACCGGACATCCTCAATCGCTCCGGGCAGAACTGGGGCGTGTCGGCCTTCTCACCAAGGGGCCTGCAGCAGAACGGTTTCCGTGCCTACATCGAGATGCTCCGGGCCAACCTGGCGCACGCTGGCGGTATGCGTATCGACCACGTGATGAGCATGCGTCGCCTGTGGGTGATTCCCGAAGGTGCCGATTCCTCCGCCGGCGCTTACCTCAACTACCCCTCCCAGGACCTGCTGCGCCTGCTGTGCCTGGAGGCAGAGCGCCATGGCGCGCTGATCATCGGTGAAGACCTCGGCACGGTGCCCGACGGCCTGCGCGAGGAGCTGGCGCAGCGCAACATTCTGGGTATGCGCGTGCTGCTGTTCGAGCAACACGACGGCCGCTTCCACCCGCCGGCCCATTGGCCGCGCGACGCCCTGGCCACCACCACCACACACGATTTGCCGAGTATCCGCGGCTGGCTTGCCTCCCGCGACATTCATTGGCGCCAGGCCGCGGGTCACCGCAGCGACGATTACACCAGACAGGATCACCAATTGCGCGCTCATGAAACCCAGGCACTGCACCAGGTCTTGCAAGACCATGGCCATGCCACTGCCGACCAGATGGACGACAGCCAGCAGCTGGACGCGAGCATTGCGTTCATCGGCAGCACCCCGGCGCCGCTGGTGCTGCTGCCGCTCGAAGATGCCATGGCATCCACCGAGCAACCCAACCTGCCAGGGCCTGGCGACGAGCACCCCAACTGGCGGCGCCGCTGGCCTGAACAGGCCAGCGACATGCTCGACAGCCCGGCCGTGAGCCATCGCTTGCAGCGCCTGCAGTGGGCTCGCAACCTGGTCGAGGGTACGCGCCATGAGTGAGTTGCGTGCCAGCGTTCGCCTGCAGTTCCACAAGGACTTCACCCTCGATGATGCCGTGCCGCTGGTGGACTATTTTGCCCGCCTGGGCATCAGCCATATTTACGCCTCGCCGCTGCTCACCGCCCGGCCCGGCTCGATGCATGGCTATGACGTGGTCGACCCGACCCGCGTCAACCCCGAACTCGGCGGTGAAGCCGCCCTCCATCGCCTGGTCGCGGCCCTGCGCGCCAAGGGCATGGGCCTGATCCTCGATATCGTCTCCAATCACATGGCGGTGGGCGGCGACGCCAACCCCTGGTGGCTGGACGTGCTGGAATGGGGCGTCAGCAGCCCGCATGCGAAGTTCTTCGACATTCATTGGCAGTCCCACGACCCGCTGCTGCGTGGCCAGTTGCTGGTGCCGTTCCTGCGCAGCGACTACGGCGAAGTGCTGGCCGCCGGCGAAATCGAGCTGCACTTCGACGCCGAGCATGGCCTGCTCTACGCCCGCCATTACGACCACCGCTTCCCGCTCAACCCGCCCACCTATGGCGATGTGCTGCAGCGCAGCGAAAACGCCGATCTGCAGGCTCTGGGCAAGCGCTTCGCAGCCCTGCAGGACAACCGTGACGGCCAAGGGCAGGCCCAGGCGCTATTTCGCGAGCTGGCTCAGCTGGGCAGCCAGGCCGCCGATGCCATCCAACGCGCCATCGACAGCCTGCGCCCACACGATGGTGCCGATTTCCAGGCCCTGCATCAGTTGCTGGAACGCCAGCACTATCGCCTGGCTAGCTGGCGGACCGCCGCGGACGATATCAACTGGCGGCGCTTCTTCGACATCAATGAACTCGGCGGCCTGAAAGTCGAGCGTCACGAGGTGTTCGAAGCGACCCACGCGAAGATCTTCGAGCTGATCGAGAACGGCCTGGTCGACGGCCTGCGTATCGACCATGTCGACGGCCTGGCAAACCCGCGGGCGTATTGCCGCAAATTGCGCCGCCGGGTCGAACGCCTGCTGCCGCAGCGCCCCGCCGAGTTGCAGGGCACGCGCTTCCCGATCTACGTCGAGAAAATTCTCGGCGAGGGCGAGCACCTGCCCCGCGACTGGGGTGTCGACGGCACCACCGGCTATGAATTCATGAACCAGGTGTCGCTGCTGCAGCATGCGCCGGAAGGTGAAGCCGCGCTGGCCCAGCTGTGGAGCGAGACCAGCGGCCGTGATGCCGACTTCATGGAGGAAGTCCGCCAGGCCCGTCACCTGGTGCTCACCACCTCGCTGGCCGGTGACCTTGAAGCACTCGCCCAGGGCCTGCTGCTGATCGCCCGGGATGACATCGCCACCCGCGACCTGACCCTGGGTGCCATTCGCCGTGCGGTACTGGAACTCATCGTGCATTTCCCGGTGTACCGCACCTATGTGTCTGCCGCCGGCCGCAGTGCCAGTGATCAGGCGGTCTTCGACCAGGCCCTGGAAGGGGCGCGCACCCGACTGGCCGAAGGCGACTGGCCACTGCTCGAGCACCTCAACAGCTGGCTGGGCGCCCAGGCACTTTCGGAACTGCCGCCCAGCCAGCAGCGCAAACGCCGCGCGAAGATGATCGAGCGCTTCCAGCAGCTCACCTCGCCCGCCGCCGCCAAAGCCGTGGAGGACACAGCCTGCTACCGCAGCGCAGTATTGCTGTCGCGCAATGACGTGGGCTTCGATCCGCAACAGTTCAGTGCCCCGCTCGCAGCCTTCCACGACGGCTGCGTGGAGCGGGCCCGGCATTTTCCGGCCAACCTGCTGACCACTGCCACTCACGACCATAAACGTGGCGAAGACACCCGCGCACGCCTGAGCGTACTCAGTGAGCGCGCCTCCTGGTTCGCCGAGCGTTGCCAGCAGTGGCGTGAACTGGCCGCGCCGCTGCGCGAGGAACAGGACGACGGCGCGGCGCCCTCGCCTGGCGACGAGCTGATGCTGCTGCAGATTCTGCTGGCCTGCTGGCCGCTGGATTTGCAGGCGGATGATGCAGAGGGCCTGCAGGCCTTTACCCAGCGGCTGATCGCCTGGCAGGAAAAAGCCGTGCGCGAAGCCAAGCTGCGCAGCACCTGGAGCAACCCCAACGGCCACTACGAGAGTGCCTGCCGGGCCTACCTTGAACGCCTGCTCGGCAGCGCCGAATGCCGTGAACTGCGCGAGCAGATCCGCAGCGCCGCCGCGCATCTGGCCCCCGCCGGCGCACTCAACAGCCTGGCACAGAGCCTGCTGCGCATGAGCGTACCTGGCGTTCCCGATCTGTATCAGGGCTGCGAATTCTGGGACTTTTCCCTGGTCGACCCGGACAACCGTCGCCCCGTGGACTATGCCGCCCGCCAGCAGGCGCTGCAGGCCGGCGCCTCGCTCAGCCAGGCGCTGGGACATTGGCACGACGGGCACGTCAAACAGGCGCTGATCGCTGCCACCCTGACCGCTCGCCGGCAGCATGCGGCACTGTTCGCCAGCGGCGACTACAAGGCACTCGAGGTACAGGGTGCGCACGCCGACAAGGTGCTGGCCTTCCTGCGCAGCCGCGGTGACAGCCACGCGCTGGTGGTGGTGCCGTGCCGCGCCGCTGCCCTGCTCGGCGACAGCCCGCTGCCGCTGATTCCCCATGACCAGTGGGGCGACACCCGTATCGCCCTGCCGCCCGTGCTGACAGGCAAAAACCTGCGCAGCGTGTTCTCCCCTGCCGACCCGCTAACGAACGACGGCCAGCTTGCAGTCAGCGACCTGCTGCGCGATGTGCCCGTCAATCTGCTGATCGTCCCTAGCCCTACTCAGGAGTCAAACCCATGAGCGCCAAAGAAGAACGCATTCGTGAATTCGCTTATCAGATCTGGGAATCCGAAGGTAAACCCAATGGCCACGCCAAGCGCCACTGGGAAATGGCCACCAAGCTGGTAGAAGCCGAACAGACACCTGCCGGCAAAGCCGCCGCGGCGACCAAGCGCGCAGCCAAACCGAAGGCCGCCAGCACCGAACCGGCCGCGCCGGCCAAGCCGCGTGCAGGCAAGGCTGCTGCACCTGCCGAAGCTGAAAAGCCGGCGCTGCTCAAGCCCGCCAAGGCACCTGCCAAAGCCAAACCCGCAGCATCCAAGCCCACCGCCAAGAAACCCAAGGCCTGACACCAGGAGCCACCCAGAATGAGTCAACCACGCTCGCGTATTACCGAAGGTCAACCCTTTCCACTAGGGTCGACCTGGGATGGTTTGGGCGTTAACTTCGCGCTCTTCTCGGCCCACGCCACCAAGGTCGAGCTGTGCATCTTCGATCCCGACGGTCTCGAAGAGATCGAACGCATCGAATTGCCGGAGTACACCGACGAAATCTGGCACGGCTATCTGCCCGACGCACACCCGGGGCTGATCTACGGCTACCGGGTGTACGGCCCCTACCAGCCGGAAGCCGGTCACCGCTTCAACCCCAACAAGCTGCTGATCGACCCCTACGCCAAACAGCTGGTGGGCGAACTGAAGTGGTCCGAAGCCCTGTTCGGCTACGAGATCGGCCACCCGGACGGCGACCTCAGCTTCGACGAGCGCGACAGCGCGCCCTTCGTGCCCAAGTGCAAGGTGATCGACCCGGCCTACACCTGGGGCAAGCACCGCAACCACCGTGTGGATTGGGACAAGACCGTCCTGTACGAAGCCCACCTGCGCGGCATGACCATGCGCCACCCTGCAGTGCCCGATGACAAGCGCGGCACCTTCGCAGGGCTGGCGAACGCCGAGGTCATCAAGCACATCCGCAAGCTTGGCGTCTCTTCGGTGGAATTGCTGCCCGTGCATGCCTTCGTCAATGACCAGCACCTGCTGGAAAAGGGCATGAACAACTACTGGGGCTACAACAGCATCGGCTTTTTTGCGCCCCACCCGCGCTACCTGGCCAGCGGCCACATCAACGAGTTCAAGGAGATGGCCGCGCACCTGCACGATGCCGGCCTGGAGCTGATTCTCGACGTGGTCTACAACCACACCGCCGAAGGCAACGAGCTGGGCCCAACCCTGTCGATGCGCGGTATCGACAACGCCAGCTACTACCGGTTGATGCCTGATGACAAGCGCTTCTACATCAACGATTCAGGCACCGGCAACACCCTCGATCTGAGCCACCCGTGCGTGCTGCAGATGGTCACCGACTCGCTGCGCTACTGGGCCAAGGAAATGGGCGTCGACGGCTTCCGCTTCGACCTGGCGACCATTCTGGCCCGTCATCACGACGGCTATGACGAGCGCCACAGCTTTCTTGTCGCCTGCCGCCAGGACCCGGTGCTGAGCAAGGTCAAGCTGATTGCCGAGCCTTGGGATTGCGGCCCGGGCGGCTACCAGGTCGGTGGTTTCCCACCCGGCTGGGCCGAGTGGAACGACAAGTTCCGCGACAACGTACGCGGCTTCTGGAAAGGCGACGAAGGCCAGCTTGCCGAGTTGGCCAGCCGCCTCACGGCGTCCGGCGACCTGTACAACCAGCGCGGTCGGCGGCCGTTCACGTCGGTCAACTTCATCACCGCCCACGACGGTTTCACCCTCAATGACCTGGTGTCGTACAACGACAAGCACAACGAGGACAACGACGAGAACAACCAGGACGGCAGCAACAACAACCTGTCCTGGAATCACGGCGCGGAGGGGCCTACCGACGACCCTGAAATCAACGACCTGCGTTTCCGCCAGATGCGCAATTTCATGGCCACCCTGCTGCTTGCCCAAGGCACGCCGATGCTGGTGGCCGGCGATGAATTCGCACGCACCCAGCACGGCAACAACAATGCCTACTGCCAGGACAGCGAAATCGGCTGGATCGACTGGAACCTCGGCGAACAGGGCAAGCAACTGCAGGCCTTCGTCAGTCGCCTGATCAAGCTGCGCATGAGCTATCCGATCCTGCGTCGCGGGCGCTTCTTCGTAGGCGCCTACAACGAGGAGCTGGGCGTGAAGGACGTCACCTGGCTGGCGCCGCATGGCGAGGAGATGAGCGAGGAGAACTGGCACGACCCGCACGCCCGCTGCATGGGCATGCTGCTCGATGGCCGCGCCCAGCCGACCGGCATCCGCCGCAGCGGTGCCGACGCGACCCTGTTGCTGGTGGTCAACGCGCACCACGACGTGGTCAATTTCCGCCTGCCGGAAGTTGCCCAGGGCAGCCACTGGACCTGCATGATCGACACCAACCGCACCGACGATGCGGAAGACGAAACCTTCGAGTTCGGCAGTGAGTTCACCGTCACCCACCGCTCCCTGGTGCTCTTCGAGCTGCAGAAGGAAAAGGTGGCATGAACGACGGCAGCCATTCGACCGAACGCCTCGCTGTTCTGCTGAATGAGCTGCCGCTCGATGCACCGATCCACCCCGAGGCCCTCGCCCACGCGTTGCATACGCTGTGTCGCGCGGGCCTCGCCTCATTACCGCAGCCTGGCCACGGCCAGACCCTGCAACGCTGGCAGGCCCTGGCGACCGTTGCCGCCCATGACCTGAGTTTGTGCAAACTCTACGAAGGCCACACCGACGCCCTGGCGATTCTTCAGTACTTCGACGCACCCTGCCCCGCAGACAGTACCTGGGGCATGTGGGCAGCCGAACCACCGCATGCGCGGGTGAAGATTGCCGCCGAACTGCCGGATGGAAGCGTACGCCTGCATGGGCGCAAAGCCTGGTGCTCTGGCGCCGCACTGGTGAGCCACGGCCTGCTGACCGCCTGGAATGCCCGCGGCGAACAGCAACTGGTAGCCGTGCCGCTGGCCCAGGCCGGCGTGCGGGTGACCGCCCAGGGCTGGCAGGCCATTGGCATGCAGGCCTCCCAGAGTGTCGAAATCGAGTTCGATGATGCACGAGGCCAGCGTGTCGGCCCGGCCGAAGGCTACCTGCGCAGGCCGGGCTTCTGGCACGGCGGTGCGGGTATCGCCGCCTGCTGGTATGGCGCCGCCCAGACCCTCGGCGAAGCCCTGCGCACGCACTGCGCCCGGTATGACGAACCCCACGCTCGCGCCCACCTGGGCCAGGTCGACAGCGCTCTGCTGGCGGCTGCCGAAGCTCTGCGCGCATGCGCCCGCTGGATCGACGACCACCCTCGGGCCGATGCGCAGCTGCCGGTACGGCGGGTGCGTGCAGTCTGCGAAAGCAGTGCGGAACAGGTGATTCGCCACGTCGGCCGTGCCCTGGGTGCCGCGCCCTACTGCCGTGATGGCGCGCTGGCCAGGCACTTCGCCGACTTGCCGGTGTACCTGCGGCAGAGCCATGCCGAGCGCGACCTGGCCGACCTCGGCAGCCTGGTGGCCAAACAACAAGGAAGCTGGATGCTATGAACACCAACCCGATTCAGGGACAGGGCACCTCCTTGCACGCCTGGAAAGCCTCGCGCCGTCTGGCCGCGGCGGCGACCATCGACGGCGCCGCACTGGTGCCGCCAGGCTCGCGGGCGGTGATCGTCTCGCCCCACCCGGATGACGAAATCCTCGCCTGCGGCGGCCTGTTGCAAGTGCTTGCCCGCGAAGGTCGGCAAATCCTGCTGGTCTCCGTCACCGATGGCAGCGCCAGTCACCCGGGCTCCCGTTACTGGACGCCAGAGCGGTTGAGCATCGTGCGGCCGCTGGAAAGTGCCGATGCGCTGAAGCGCCTCGGCCTGCCCCTGAACCGGATGCAGTGGGTCCGTGGCGGCTTTGCGGATACCGCGGTCGCCAGCCGCGAACACGAACTGGTGAAGTTTCTCGGCACCTACCTGCACCCAGGCGATGTGGTGTTCACCACCTGGCGCGAGGACGGCCACAGCGATCACGAGGCCGTTGGCCGTGCCTGCGTTGCAGCCGCCGGCGCCTGCGGCGCGCGGGTGCACGAGATACCGGTCTGGGCGTGGCACTGGGCCAACCCGGAAGACCCGCGCATTCCCTGGGCGCGAGCGCACAAGCTGCCGCTGGATACCTGGACCCAGGCGCGCAAGCGCCACGCCATCCAGGCCTTCGCCAGCCAGCTGTACAGCGACCCCGACAATGGCCACGAGCCGGTGCTGTCGACACGGACCGTGGAGCGCCTGCAACAACCGTTCGAGGTGATCTTCCTGTGAGCGTTGCAGACAACTACTTCGAAAAGCTCTACCGCAGCAGTGAAGACCCCTGGTCGTTCCGTGAGCGCTGGTACGAACAGCGCAAACGCGCCCTCACGCTCGCCGCCTTGCCTCGCAGCCACTACGGCAGCATCTTCGAGCCGGGTTGTGCCAATGGTGAGCTCAGCGTGCGCCTGGCCGAGCGCTGCAGCCAGCTGCTGTGCAGCGACACGTCGGCGATCGCCCTGGAACTGGCGCGTAATCGCCTCGAACGGCGCAGCAACGTGCGCCTGCTGCAGACCCGGCTGCCCGAGCAGTGGCCGCCGGGCAGCTTCGATCTGATCGTGCTCAGCGAACTGTGCTACTACCTCGATGGCGAGGATCTCGAGCGCCTGATCGAGCATGCCCGCTCCGCGCTCAACCCGGGCGGCAACCTGCTGGCCTGCCATTGGCGCTGGCCGATCGACGAGTGCCCGCTGACCGGCGACCAGGTACACGAGCGCCTGCATGCCCGCCTGGGCCTGCCGCACCTGTTACGCATCGAGGATGCCGACATGCTTCTCGAGGTGTGGGGCACCCAGCCCACGTCAGTGGCGCAGCGCGAGGGGCTTGCCCCACTCGACGGCCCTGAGTTCACGGCGTGATCGGCATCGTCATTCCCGCCCACAACGAAGAGCAGTACCTCGACCAGTGCCTGGATGCGCTGCTCAGCGCTGCAGCCCACCCCGAGCTGGACATGCCCGTGCGCATCGTCGTGGTGCTGGACGACTGTAGCGACGGCTCCGCCCGTGTCGCCAGCGATTACCCTGTCGATACCCTGGAGGTCAATGCGCACAACGTCGGCCTGGCGCGCGCTGCAGGCGTCGAGTGGCTGCTGTCGCAGGGAGCCAACTGGCTGGCGTGTTCCGATGCCGACAGCCGTGTCGCAACGGACTGGCTGGTGCAGCAACGTCGCCTGCAGGCCGACGTGGTGTGCGGCACCGTGCAGGTGGCCGACTGGGGCGACCTCGACGAAACGGTGCAGGCTCGCTACGGCAGTAGCTACCAGGTGCGCGACGACCACCAGCACATTCACGGCGCCAACCTGTCGTTCAGCGCTGCCGCCTACCGCCGGGCCGGCGGATTCATGGCGCTTGCCGTGGACGAGGATGTGCAACTGGTGGCGGCTTTCGAGCGCATCGGCGCACGTATCGCCCGCAGCTGCCTGCCGCAGGTCTACACCAGTGCCCGTCTCGACAGCCGAGCGCGCGGGGGCTTTGGTGACTACCTGAAATCGCTGCTCTGACAAGGCGCCCCGCCGCTTGCCTGCTGCTTCTGCGCGGCAAAAACCTTGAACCGCCACCGGGTAGATCCAGTCGGAATTTAACGACGCCTGCAACCCCACGGTTGCCCAGCGCAGCCGCCAGGCGCCTCGCTGAACCACCTCGACCACCGATTGGAGGACAGAATGAAAGTCAGCGATATCATGACCCGCGGCGTGCAGACCATCACGCCCTCACAGACCATCCACGAAGCGGCCGCGATGATGGCGCGCATCGACTGCGGCGCTCTGCTGGTCAATCAGGACGATCGCCTGGTCGGCATGATCACCGACCGCGATATCACCACCCGTGCGGTGGCCACCGGCATGCCGGGCGAAACGCTGGTCTCCGAGGTAATGAGTGGCGACATTCATTATTGCTTCGAGGACGAAGACGTCGAGCATGTGGCCCGCAACATGGGCGAGAACCTGGTACGACGGCTGCCCGTGCTCAGCCGCGACAAGCGTCTGGTCGGCGTGATCTCACTGGGCAATATCGCACAGGGTGGCGACAACGACGCGAGCATCGCTTTGCTGCGCCGCGTCACCGGGGCCCACTGAGCCATGCCGATACAGGCGACACGCAAGCAGGCGTTGCGCGTTCGGCCTGCCCGCTTGCCGGGTCTGTCGCCTGGTGTGACACGCTGTGGTGACTGCCCATGAGCCGCATTCATATCGGGATTTCCGGCTGGCGTTACGCGCCCTGGCGAGGTGACTTCTACCCGGAGGGGCTGCGCCAGCGCGAGGAGCTCGAATTCGCCTCGCGTGCCGTCAACAGCATCGAAATCAATGGTTCGTTCTACGCCCTGCAAACGCCCGAGCGCTATGCCGGCTGGGCCAGCGAAACGCCGGACGGCTTTCGTTTCGCGGTGAAGGCGCCGCGCTACATCACCCACGTGCGCCGCCTGAAAGACGTCGCCACGCCAATTGCCAATTTCTTCGCCTCCGGCCCACTGCAACTGGGCGACAGGCTTGGCCCGATTCTCTGGCAATTCCCGCCCAGCATGCCCTTCGATGAGCAGCGCTTCGGCGAATTTCTCGCCCTGCTCCCGCACGATACGGAGCAGGCCATGCGCTGCGCCCGCGCGGCCGATCGGCACACCGGGGATGACGCCCCGATGCAGCCCAAACAGCGCCTGCGCCATGCCGTGGAAATCCGCCACGAGAGCTTTCGCGACCCGGCCTTCATCGCCTTGCTGCGCAAGCACAAGGTCGCGCTGGTGTTCGCCGACAGCGGTGGCAAGTGGCCGTATGCCGAGGACCTGACCAGCGACTTCGTCTACCTGCGCCTGCATGGCAACGGCAAGCTCTACGAGAGCGGCTACGACGCCAAGGCGCTGGAACACTGGCATCAGCGCATCGCCACCTGGAGCCGCGGCAAACAGCCTGGCGACGCCCAGCTGATCGATTCCCACAAGCCGCGAGCACGCGCCTCGCGCGACGTTTACTGCTACTTCGACAACGACCTTAAGGTCCGCGCGCCCTACGACGCCTATTCGCTTTTAGAGAAGTTCGACCTGGCCAAGGCGCTACCCAACGCGCCGGGCCGGTCGCCAGGAGCAGTATCATGACGACTCACCAACCGGCACCAACGGAATTGGCCGGCGCGGTCCACTCGCTGAAGATTCTCACGGTCAACACCCACAAGGGATTCACGGCGCTGAACCGGCGCTTCATCTTGCCGGAGCTGCGCGATGCCGTGCGCACCCTGTCGGCGGACATGGTGTTCCTGCAGGAGGTGCATGGCACCCACGAGCACCATGCCAAGCGTTACGAGGACTGGCCGCCGACCCCGCAATACGAATTTCTCGCCGACAGCATGTGGCCGCAGTTCGCCTACGGGCGCAACGCCGTCTATCCCCACGGCGACCACGGCAATGCGCTGCTCTCGAAATTCCCCATTCTGCGTCACGAGAATCTGGACATCTCCATCGGCACCCAGGAACAGCGCGGTTTGCTGCACACCGTGCTGGATGTGCCAGGGCATGCCGAGGTGCATGCCTTCTGTGTGCACCTAGGGCTGCGTGAGATCCACCGCAAGCAGCAACTCGGCCTGCTCTGCAAGGTGCTCGACCGCCTGCCCGCCGATGCCCCGGTGATCGTCGCCGGCGACTTCAATGACTGGCGCCAGCGCGCCGATGGGCTACTGGCCGCAAGCGGCCTGCGGGAGGCCTTCGTCAGCGAACACGGCAAGCCGGCCAGAAGCTTTCCGGCCCGGTGGCCACTGCTCTGTCTGGACCGCATCTATGTGCGCAATGCAACCACTCACAACCCGCAGGTGCTCTCGACCCGCCCCTGGTCGCACCTGTCGGATCATGCACCGTTGGCTGTGGAGATACGGCTATGAAGTACGACTGGCGTGATGGCAATCAGGTCGATCTGCTGATCAACGGCGAGGATTTCTTTCCCGCCGTGTTCGAGAGCATCCGCAACGCACAACGTGAAGTGCTGCTGGAAACGTTCATCATCTTCGAAGACAAGGTCGGCATCGAACTGCAGCAGGCGCTGATCAGCGCCGCGCGCAATGGCGCCCGCGTGGAAATCACCGTGGACGGTTACGGCACCGCCGACCTGTCGCAGCAATACATCGCCGCGCTGGCCGAGGCCGGGGTGCGCGTGCATATGTTCGACCCCGGTAAACGCCTGCTGGGCATGCGCACCAACCTGTTCCGCCGTCTGCATCGCAAGATCGTGGTGGTCGACAGTGAGGTTGCCTACATCGGCGGCATCAATTACGGGGTCGACCACCTGATGGAATATGGCCCGATGGCCAAGCAGGACTACGCGGTAAGGGTGCGCGGCCCGATAGTCGCCGACCTGCACGCGGCCAGCGAGCGGTTGCTCGAAGCCCGCGATGACCGTGATATCGCCCTGCGCCGCACCAACCAGCCGAGCAATCATCGCCACTCAGGCGACAGCCGTATGCTGATGACCATTCGCGACAATGGCGATGACACCAACACCATCGAACAGCACTACCTGGACGCGATCCGTAAGGCCCAGCACCGCCTGGTAGTGGCCAATGCGTATTTCTTCCCGGGTTATCGCCTGCTGCGCGAACTGCGCAACGCGGCGCGCCGTGGCGTCAATGTCACGCTGATCCTGCAGGGCCAGCCGGATATGCCGCTGGTGCGCCTGTGCTCGCGGCTGACCTACAACTACCTGTTGCGCGATGGCGTGACCATTTATGAGTACTGCCAGCGCCCCCTGCACGGCAAGGTCGCGCTGGCCGATCACCAGTGGTCGACGGTGGGCTCCAGCAACCTGGACCCGCTGAGCCTGTCGCTGAACCTGGAAGCCAACGTGATTATCCGTGACCCGGCGCTCAACCGCCGCCTGTATGACCATTTGATGGAACTGGCGACCTCCAGTTGCAAGTCGGTGCCGCTCAAGCGGGTGATGCGCGGTTACTGGTGGCGCGCGCCGCTGATCTTCATGTGCTTCCATTTCCTGCGGCACTTCCCGGCGATTGCCGGCTGGTTCCCTGCCCACTCGCCGCGGCTCAAATTGCTGCAGCCAAAAGTCGAGGCCCCGCAATGCGGCAACCTGCAGGTAGATCAGGAGAAGATGTCGTGAGCAAAGCCGATGACAAACAAGGCAAACCTGCATGGCGCTGGGCCAAGCGCCTGCTGACCCTGTGCTTTTTCGTTCTGGTGCCAGCGCTGCTGTTCATGCTGATCAAGAACCTCGACTGGCAGGAAGTCAGCCAGGCGCTGCGCAGCTACAGCACCTCCACCCTGCTCGCGGCAGTGGGCGTGGCAGCCCTGAGCTACGCGGTGTATTCGAGCTTCGATCTGATCGGCCGCGCCTACACCCAGCACGGCCTGCCAACCCGGCAAGTGCTGCCGTTGACGTTCGTGTGCTACGCGTTCACCCTCAACCTCAGTTCCTGGGTTGGCGGCGTGGCGCTGCGCTACCGCCTGTATTCGCGCCTGGGCCTGAAGGTATCGACCATCACCCGGGTGCTGAGCATGAGCCTGATCACCAACTGGCTGGGCTACATCCTGCTGGCCGGCGTGCTCTTCACCTTCGGGCTGCTGAAACTGCCGGAAGGTTGGGCCATCGGCGCTACCGGGCTGCGCATCATCGGCCTGGTGCTGCTGGCGGTGGGCTTCGGCTACCTGATCGCCTGCCAGTTTTCCAAGCGCCGCTCCTGGACCATCCGCGGCCACGAGTTGACCCTGCCTGCGCTCCCCATGGCGCTGCTTCAGGCCGGCCTGGGCGCCCTGAACTGGTCGCTGATGGCACTGATCATCTACCTGCTGTTGCCAGAAGAGGCCTTCTACCCGACCATTCTCGGCATCCTGATGATCAGCAGCATCGCCGGGGTGATCACCCATATACCGGCCGGGCTGGGCGTCATCGAGGCGGTGTTCATCGCCATGCTGCAGCACGAGATGTCGAAGGGCAGCATCGTCGCTGCGCTCATCGGCTACCGGGCGATTTACTTCCTGCTGCCCCTGGCGGTCGCCTGCGTGGTGTACCTGGTGCTGGAAAAACGCGCCAAGAAGCTGCGTCAGCATGGCCCGGGAGAAACCCGAGAGGAGGCTGCAGGTTCGGCCTGAACCGGTAGGCACGACGTGCGGCCCTATCCGGATGAGCGTTGATCCGGGTCAAGGGCCGTCACGCCCAGCGCGCTAGCCTGGTTCCGTAGCCACTCAGGAGTGCGCGACATGGCCAGGAAATTCCCCCTGCACCCGACCAGGCCCGAGCGTATCTGCTGGGGTTGCGACCGGTATTGCGCTGCGGATTCCCTCGCATGCGGCAACGGCGCAGGGCGCACGCAGCACCCCAGCGAAATGCTCGGTGACGACTGGTACCTGCAGGGCGACTGGGGCATCGAACCGCCGCCAGCGGAGCACAAGCCCAAACGCCAGGAAGCCTAGCGCTGCGCCAGCGGCAACAATGCCTCGATCAGCGCTGGCGATGCGCGATACAACGGCACATGCCCACGCAACAGCAACTGCGCGGTTCGCCGGTACGCGGCGCTGTCGACCTGCAGCCCGCCGTCATACTCACGGGCTACCACCGTCGTGGCGAGGATGCCCGCCGGGTTCTCGATAGCCACTTCGATATCGGTGAATGCCGCACACGGCGCAGCCAGACCTTCAGCGACCTGCCAGGCCACCGAGCCTGGAATCAGGGCCGCCGCCGCCAGGCAGCAACCGCCAGACACCGCCATGGAGGCATGCACTGCCTGCGGGGTGAAATACCGCACGGCGATATTGCCGGCGCCCGCAGGTGGTCCGACGATGCACACCTTGGGCTGGGTTTCGCTGCGCGCCAGTTCGTCTGCCGTCATCAGCTCACCATCGCGACGGCGTAGTTTCATGCGCAGCCCAGCTTCGACCCACAGGTGGCGCAGTTCGGCCATGAAGGCATGATCATGTTGGAGTTCGCCTAGCGGCTCGCGGGCTGTCTTGCCGAAGTCGCTGGCCAGGGCGATGACCATCGGCACCGCTACATCGACGCAGGACACTGCACGCCCGTCGATGTGCTCGACCACCTGCCCGGTTGGCAGCAACTGCCCGGTCTTGGCACCCACCGGCTCATGCAGGAACAGGTCGACCGCTGGAAAATCGCCATCGACGCCGGGGATCGACGCACAGGCCAGCGCGCCGTCGGCGGTGCACCCCAAACGCCCGGTGCTGATCACCCCGGTATTACTGTTGCGAATGCTGACGTCGAGAGGCTCGCCCGCCGCCACACTGACCAGCCCGACATCCAGCGCCCACAGCGGCAAGGCGCTGGACAGGTTGCCGCAATTGACGCTCCAGTCGATGGTCGCGTGATCCCCGGCCAACTGCGCCAGGGTGCTGACCAGCCGGCCAGCGCCTGCGTGCGTTTCCCAATCGGCGAAGAACACCTTGTTGCTGGTCGGCGTGCCGCGCCCAAGGCCGGTGATCTGCCGATTGCCCGGGTGCGTGCCGTGCAACGGCACGCCCATGAGATGACGCAGCAACTCGTCGCGCAGCGCAGGCTCGCTCGGTGCGAACCGTTCCCAGAGCACCAGGCCGGTGGAGGTACCACCGCGCATGTGATGCACCGGAAACTCGATCAATCCGGCACGCAGGCGCGGCCGGAACTCGGCAGATTGCAACATCGACAGGTTCTCGGGCTTGAGTGAGCCCCCATCATAACGGCATCCGCGGTAACGCTCGACCGCCGAGGCCGTTACACAGGCGCCGCATCAGTGTGCCTGCCCTGCCCGTCCAGCCAGTGCACGTGGCTGATCTCGAAGCGCCTGGAGAACCTCATCGGGAAACAGTTGCGCACGGGTTTCTCGTCGATTACCGGCGCCTGGTAGTCCACCTGGCGGCACAGCACACGCAGGCAGGTCCGCATGATGTCGATGGTCAGCCACTCGCCCGCGCAGCGGTGACCGGTGTGGTGATCACCGCCACCCTGGCTGATCAGCGTATAGGCATCGAGCTGCATGGTCTCGAAGCGCGCGGGATTGAAGCGGTCCGGCTCTGGCCACAGTTGTGGGTCGCGGTTGCTGCCGTACAGATCGAGCAGCACCCGTGCGCCACGCTTGAACTGCAGGCCACGCCACTCGAAATCGTTGACCACCCGGGCAGCCGTGAACGGAAAGAAGGCGTACAACCGCCTTACTTCCTGTACGAACGGCAACAGCCCCTGATCACCCGATTGCAACGAGTCGCGCCACTGCGGATGGCGCGCCAGTTCCACCATCGCGTACAGCACGAAATAGGCGACGGCGACGATGGGCCGCAAAACGTTGAGCAACTCCACGGCTGCGACCCGCGGGGCCAGCAGCTCGCCGTTTTCGCGGTAGGCCGCGATCTTCGCCGCCGCGCCATCGGCCGGTAGCAGCGTACCCCCGGCGCGGCGCTGCGCCTCGATCAACGCTGCGCCCCAGCGCTCGGCCTGCCGGCGCGCGCGACGGCCACGCAAGTGCTCCAGGCCGGCGCTGCCGGCGCCTTCGATCAGCGCCACCAGTTGCGCCTGGTGCCGGGCCGACAAATGCGCCGCGGGCACCCCCGCCCAGCGGTTCACCGCCCGGTAGAGAACGCCCTGCAGCTCGCTCAGCGCGTCCACCGATTCGGCGGCCACCCAGGCGTCCAGCGTACCGAGCAGCTCCTGCTCGACGCCAGCGGCCAGCCTTGCGGCCGACTCGCGGGTCAGCAACTCGATAAACAGCGCCTTGCGGCCATGGTGCGCGGTCCCGTCCAGCCCCTGTATCGCACCCGCGCCGAACAGGGTTTTGACCAGCATGCGCGGCGCCGCATCGACGCGGCTCAAGTTGGGGGTCTCGTAAAACATCGCCGCGGCGGCGTGGCCCTGCAGGCAATAGGTACGTTGCAGCAGGATGCGGCTCTGAAACACCGGGCTGTGCAAGCGGCGGCAGCGGTTGCCGATGAAGTCGTAACCCTCGCGGAGCAAGGCAAGAGAACTGTCGAAACGGGATGCGCGTGGCACAGGCATGAATGAGGGCTCCGTAATCGTCCAATGTTCTTTTATGGACTGAAGCCAGGCGCGCGAAGTTGAAGGTGATTGGAGACCGGCCATCGCCCGAAAGGCCCGTTGCAGAGCCGTTTCGCTTGACAGGTTGGGCTACTGGAGCGGCGTTGCAGCCGGGTCGAACCTACTGGCGCAGGCGGCACCTCGACTGCCGTGGGCAAATGCGGCGGCTCGCTGGACAGGCACCCTACCAGACACCACGCAACGCCTGCAGCGCCACTTCGATCTGCGCCTCGGGCACCGCCGCGAAACCCAGCACCAGGCCGGCGCGCTCATCCGGCGGCGTCTCGCCGTCCGGTAGCCATTGGATGCTCAGCGGGTTGATCTCGACGCCCCCAATGGCGGCCCTGGCAATCAGCTCACGCTCGCGCGCCAGGCTGTCGCAGCGCACGCTCAGGTGCAGGCCGGCCTGCACGCTGGGCAACGGCTGGCAACCCGGCAGCGCCTCGGGCCAGCCGGCGAGCAAGGCATCGCGACGTGTACGGGCAGCGTTACGCATGCGGCGGATATGCCGCTGAAAATGCCCGCCGGCGATAAAGTCGGCCATCACCGCCTGGGTACCGATTTCCGAGTGGCGGATATCCACCGCACGGCGCCGTGCGAACCCGCGGGCAAGGCAGGCTGGCAACACCAGATACCCCAGGCGCAGGCCGGGAAAGGCGATCTTCGAGAAGGTGCCGACGTAAAGCACGCGCTGCCCGCGGTCCAGCGCAGCCAGCGGCGCCAGTGGCGTGCCGCTGTAGCGGTACTCGCCGTCGTAATCGTCCTCGATGATCCACGCCTCGTTGCGCTCGGCCCAGTCGAGTAGCGCCAGGCGCCTGGGCAGCGACAGCGTCACCCCGGTCGGGTACTGGTGCGAAGGTGTGACGTAAGCCAGCCTGCAGGCCGCCAATCGTTCCAGCGCGCCCACATCCAGGCCGTCGCCGTCGACAGCGATGCCGCGCAGCTGCGCGCCGGCAATCGAAAAGGCATGGGCCGCGGCGCGATAGCCAGGGTCCTCGACGGCTACCGTATCGCCTGGCTCGATCAATAGCTGCGCACACAGGCTGATGGCCTGCTGCGACCCACAGGTCACCACGATCTGCGCAGGATCGCACTGCAAACCACGGCTGCTGCGCAGGTAGGCCGCGATCAATTCGCGCAGTTGCGCGTCGCCCGCCGGGTCACCGTAGCCCAGGCGCGCCGGTGACGGCCTGCGCCAGAAACGTGCCGACAGGCGCGCCCAGGTTTCGAAGGGAAACAGATCGAAGGCCGGCACCCCTACCCGAAATGCACGAGGCGGGCCGGGCAAGGGCGGCGGCAGGTGATGCTCGGCAAGCAGTTGCAACGCGCTGCTGGTCGCAGCGCCAGGCGCTTGGGCGGTCTGCGCCTGCGGGTTGGCAGTAATGTCGGCCACGTAGGTGCCATCGCCAACACGCCCCTGCACGTAGCCCTCGGCATACAACTGATCGAGCGCGCGATTCACGGTATTGCGCGAAATGCCGAGGCGCTCGGCCAGTTGCCGACTGGCAGGTAGCCGCGTGCCGCCTGGCAGGCGTCCATCGAGCACGCGCTCACGCAAGGCCTGGTAGAGCTGCCGCGCCAGGCCCTGGCCTGGCTGCAGGGAAAGACCCGAGAGATCGACTGGTAGAAGCGCGTTCGTCACGCTGAATTGGCCTTATGAAAGTCATTGGAAATGGATCTTACAACAGACCAATAGCAGTTCTAGCATAGGCCGGAACTCTCAGGGAAAACCCGCCATGTACGTGCCCTCCGCTTTCCGCCAGAACGACATTGCCCAGTTGCACCGGGAAATCGGTGACTGCCGCCTCGCCACGCTAGTCAGCCAAGGCGAGAACGGCCTGCTGGCCAGCCACCTGCCGTTGCTGCTGCGCCCCGAGGAGGGTCCGTGCGGCACGTTGTACGGGCACCTGGCACGGGCCAACCCGCATGGGCAGTTGTTGGCCGAAGGCGGTGAAGCGCTGGTGATTTTCAACAGCGCAGACGCCTACGTGAGCCCCTCGTGGTACGCGGCCAAGGCCGAGCACGGCAAAGTGGTGCCAACCTGGAATTACATCGCCGTGCACGCGTATGGTCGCGCCGAGGTCTTCGACGACGCCGAACGCTTGCGGGCGCTGCTCGGCGAGCTGACCAATCGCCACGAACAGCCGCGCCCACTGCCCTGGACCCTCGACGACGCCCCACGCGACTACATCGACGGCATGTTGCGCGCCATCGTCGGCTTCGCCCTGCCCATCGAGCGCCTGGAGGGCAAATGGAAGCTTGGCCAGAACCGCAGCGAGGCGGATCGCCAGGGCGTGCGCAATGGCCTCGACAGCAGCACCGACCGACGCGACCGCGCCCTGGCGCAGCGCATGAATGACTGACAACCGGAGACTCACCGTGCAAATACGCGCCGTAACCGCTGATGATCACGCTGCCTGGTGGCCCCTCTGGCAGCGCTACCTGCACTTTTACGCCACAGACATACCCGCCGCGACCAGTGACCTGACCTGGCGGCGTTTCCTCGCAAGCGACGAGCCGATGCACGCCGCGCTTGCCTGGCATGACGGGCAAGCCGTCGGCCTGGTGCACTGGATTTTCCACCGCTCCTGCTGGACGAGCGGTGACTACTGCTACCTGCAGGACCTGTTCGTCGATGAGCGGGTGCGTGGCGCTGGCGTCGGGCGCCAGTTGATCGAACATGTCTACGCCCAGGCCAGCCTCGCCGGCGCCTCACGCGTGCACTGGCTGACCCACGAGAGCAACACCACCGCCATGCAGCTGTACGACCGGATCGCCGAGCGCCCCGGCTTCGTGCAATACCGCCATAAACTGTGAACAGGAGCCAGAGCATGACCGACAACACACTGCTCGACTGGACACCCGCCTCGCCACCGCCGCGTGCCACGCGGGAGGGCCGCTACGTGCGACTGGAGCCATTGGATCTCGCGTCTCACGGCGACGATCTCTGGCATGCGCTGCAAGGCCCGTGCAGCGATCCAGCCCTGTGGGACTACCTGCCCTACGGCCCGTTTGCCCAACGCGGCGCCTTCGATGCCTGGCTGGCAGCCAACCAGGCCAGCAGCGATCCGCTGTTCTTTTGCGTGATCGACAAAGCCGCGCAACGCGCCGTGGGGCTGCTCAGTTTCCTGCGGATCGCCACCCAGGATGGTTGCATCGAGATCGGTCACATCGCCTTCGGCCGCGTAATGCAACGCTCGCCGGCCTCCACCGAGGCTATCTGGCTGCTGATGAGCCTGGCCATGGATGGCCTCGGCAACCGGCGTCTGGAATGGAAGTGCAATGCACTCAATCAGCGTTCGCGGCACGCGGCCCGACGACTGGGCTTCACCCAGGAAGGAGTGTTTCGCCAGCATGCGGTGATCAAGGGGCAGAACCGCGACACCGCCTGGTTCTCGATCATCGACAGCGAATGGGCGCAGCGCCGCGATGCGCTACAGCGCTGGCTGGCGCCCGACAACTTCGACGCCGAGGGCCGCCAGCGCCAGCGCCTGGAAGCACTGCGCCAACCCCGCCAGTAGGTTCGCGAGGCAAGTTCGGTGGCGCTGCTGCTAGCAGGCCGCGGGCACGCCTTCAGAGCGGCGCCCCCAGCCAGGCCGATGCCAGCAACAGCAGCGCCATGGCCTGGTTGAACCAAGTCATGGCGCGCACCGAGGTGAACAGCCGCGCTGCGCCGCGCCCGAGCAGAGCCCAGCAACCCAGACACGGCAGCGAAATGGCCAGAAATACCGCCGCCAGCACGCTCACCCGCATCGCCTGCCCGGGGCCGGGCGCGGCGAACACGCTGACCACCGCCAGGGCCATCATCCAGGTCTTGGGGTTGATAAGCTGCAGCGCTGCACCCGCCAGCAGCCCGAGTCTTTTCTCGCCGGCCTGTACCGCCGAATCGTCCAGCGCAGCGGGCGGACTGCTGAAGATCCGCCACGCCAGGTAGCTGAGCCAGAGCACGCCGAACCAGGCCATTGCCCATTGCAGACGTGGGTTCCGTTGCAGTAGCTCACCCAGGCCGAGCCCCACCGCCACGACGATTGCCGCGGCACCAAGGCAGGCGCCCAGCACCAGCGGCAGGGTCGCGGCAACCCCATAGCGGGCACTGCTGCCCAGCACCAGCACATTGGTGGGCCCCGGGGTGATGGACGCGACGAAGGCGAACAACATGAACGGCAACAACTGACTCATCAACAGGCTCCACGACAGTCCGAGGGCTGATGATCGCGGGCGCCGACTCAGGCGTCTGGAAGGTTTGAGCAACGGCGCTGGTAATGGGCCGGAGTGATCCCATAAGCGCGGCGAAACCAGCGCCCCAGGTGGCTCTGGTCGGCAAACCCGAGAAGGGCCGCCACCTGCACCGGCGGCTCGCCGCGTGCCAGCAGATGCCGCGCCCGCGCCAGACGCAATTGCACCAGGTAGGCATGTGGGGCAAGGCCGAAGGCAGCCTTGAAGGCGCGGCTCAGGCGAAAGCGATCGACGCCACAGGCCGCGGCCAAGTCGTCGAGGCCGATATCGCGCGTGTGCTGGTCATGCAGGAAGTCGCGGGCGCGTTGCGCCATCAAAGGCAGGCGCGGGTCCGGGTCGAGCCGCCGGCGCCAGTGCAGTTGCTCGGTGAGGCGCACCAGCAGGCCATCGAGCGTGCTCTGCCTGACCATGCGCATCTCCTGGCGATGCAGGGCGCCGAAGGCCGCGGACACTGCCGCCAGCAGGCGGGGCTCGCTGGCCAGGGTCGCATTGAAACCTGGCAGGCAGTCGGCAGGCGCCTCTTCGAACAGGCTGCGCAGCTCGCGCTCGAACCACTGGCTGTCCAGGTAGAGCATGGAATAGGTGAATCCTTCCGGCTCCGGAGCATGGCCATCATGCAACTCGCCGGGCTCGAGCAGAAACACCTGGCCGGCGAGGCTGCTGTTCAGTTGCCTGCGGCAATTGAATTGCTGCACGCCCTGCTCGGTGAACCCGACCAGGTAGGCGTCGTGCCAGTGGGGATCGTAGGCATGCCCGCGAAAATGTGCGCGAATGGTCTCGATACCGGTGTCTTCGTCCTGGGCCAGGTCGACCCAACTCTGCGCGCTCATGCGTGCTCCAGCGCCAAGGGTTGCCAGGCATCCATGCTAACCGACCGCTGCGTGGCATTCTGGAACTTTTGTGCAGCCCATGGCCGCGCTGCCGCTTCATCGAGGCGAGGAGCAAAGCGCCAGGCAGATGCATTACCCAGAATGTCGCACGTCAATCACCCGGGTAATGGCGCCCGTGCGTCAGCGGGCGCGCGCCATGCAGCGCTGGTGACGACTGTCGACGCGTTCAGCGAACCAGGCGGTGGTCAGGCGCCGGGTGATCTTCGGGCTCTTCAGGACGATGCCCGGCAATACGGCTCTGGGCAGCGGCTTGCCTTCAACCTCGTCGGCCAGGGCGAACACCCGCTCATACAGCCGGCTCGACTCGAAATCCAGGCTATCGCCCTCCTCCAGCCCTCGGCGAATCGCCCGCTCGCTGAGGTTCAGGCGCTCGCCAAGCGAGCGAACAGCCAACTCGGTGGCACCGGCCCTGCTGCTGCCATGAATGATCAGGTCGCCGTCCAGCGCCAGCGGAATGCCCGATGCGGTGCTCACCGCATGCTGGAACGCAGCATTGCGGCTGGCGTACCAGCCGGCATTGAAATCGGCGAAACGGTACAGCGGCTTCGGGTAATTGGCCGGGTAACCGAGCAGGTGGGCAATGCCGAAATACATGCCGCCGCGGCGGCTGAACACTTCACGGCGGATCGAGCCATCGGGCGGATACGGATAGTCGTCGGCATTGGCCTGGGCGAAGGCGATGCTGACCTGCATCGGCCCACCGGTGCGCACCGGATTGAGCGTGCCGAACAGCTGGCGACCCAGGGGCACCATGCCGGTGAAGTCATCGAAGATAGCGCTGAGCTGTTTCTCCGTGCGCACGCCGTTCAGGCGTTGCTGGTAGGTCTTTCCGGTCGGTGACTCGATGTTCAGGGCAGCATTCACCATGAAGCGCGGAATGTGGAGGCTCGCGGCACGGCGGTCGATCTCGGCCCGGGCGATCTTTGCCAGCCCCGGCACCTGCGGGTCGGCATTGAAGGTCGATTCCTGTTCGGTCACGGCCAGTACCGCGCAGATGTTTTCGGTGGTCGGGGCAATCCCCTGCGCCGCGAATGCCGCGTAGATATCAGTTGCCCAGCCCTCGCGATCACGGGTATTGGCGGGCAGCAAGCGGACTATCTCCGCTCGCACTTCAGCAGGTTTCGGCGCTGGCACCTGCGACTGGGTGGCGCAACCGGCCAACAGCAGGGTGAACAGCGCGGCGGCGGTACGCAACAAGCATGGCTTCACCAAACGCTCCTTGAGGGACAGGGTTGCAGCTCAGACCACGGCAGCGCCCAAGCGTCCGCGAATTTTTGCGGCCTGTGCCTGCCTCGCCGCGCGTTCGTCGCAGCAGGGGCGAATCGAACCGAGTGGCAAACGAAGCGGTCTATCGCTGACGAAGGCCTGGAAGGCCAGGTCTGCGGACGAGGGGCGCGTTTCGCTCCGGGATAGACGTGAGCAAGGGAGATCCACTCATGGTTACCCACTACAAGATCGACGGTCATTTAGCCTGCGGCACCCATGGCGAGAAACTCGCTGCCAGCAAGGAACTGAACCAGGTGAAATGCCGCAATTGCCGCAATACCGAGGTGTACAAGCAGGCGCGCAGAAACAGCAGAAACACCGCTCGACGAACAGCTCGCGCAGCAAAAACCGCCCAGCCGCGCAGCGACTGGCGTACTGCCTGGCAGCAACGCCTTACCGAGCTGCCGGGCTGCAGTCGTCTACCGCGCGGTTTTGCCGCGCAGCCTTTCGTCTGAGTATCGGCACAGGTACACATAAGCCGTCACCTGTGCGATAGCGACTGAGCACCCCCTGGGTGGCCCGGACATCGCGGGCCACCTCACTCGTTTCAGTGCGGCTTGATCACCAGCGTGCCAAGTGGCGGCAGATCCAGCACCAGCGATTGTGGCTGGCCGTGGCTGGCCACCGCTTCAGCCACCAGGCCACCCTGGCTACCGGCGTTGGAGCCGGCATAGCGCTCGGCGTCACTGTTCAACAGCACGTGCCAGGCACCCTCCCTGGGCACACCGACGCGGTAGTCGTTGCGCGGCTCGGGCGTAAAGTTGTGCACCACCAGCAGCGGTGCACCGGTCTCGTCCTGACGCAGCCATGCGTACACGCTGTTGCCGGCATCGTCGCCAATCAGCCAGGCAAAACCTTCCGGCTGGCCGTCCAGGCGATGCAGCGCCGGCTCGTGACGGTACAGGCCGTTGAGATCACTGACCAGTTGCTGCACCCCCTTGTGCTCGCCATAACGCAGCAGGTACCAGTCCAGTTCATGGTCGTGGTTCCACTCGCGCCACTGACCGAATTCGCAGCCCATGAACAACAGCTTCTTGCCCGGGTGGCTCCACATGAAACTCAGGTACAGGCGCAGGTTCGCGAACTTCTGCCAGCGATCACCGGGCATCTTGTCGAGCAGCGAGCGTTTGCCGTGCACCACTTCGTCGTGGGATATCGGCAGCACGAAATGTTCGGAAAATGCATACAGCAGCCCAAAGGTCAGCTGATGGTGATGATGCTGGCGATGCAGCGGGTCTTCGGCAACGTATTTGAGGCTGTCGTGCATCCAGCCCATGTTCCACTTGTAGGCAAAGCCCAGGCCGCCTTCCTGGGTAGGCCGGCTGACCCCTGGCCAGGCGGTGGACTCTTCGGCGATCACCAGCGCACCGGGCACCTCCTGGGTGACTACGTCGTTGAGGTGGCGCAGGAAATCGATGCTCTCCAGGTTCTCGCGCCCGCCGTGGCGGTTGGGGATCCATTCGCCGTCCTTGCGCGAGTAGTCGCGGTAAAGCATCGAAGCCACCGCATCCACACGCAGGCCATCTATATGGTAGGCGCGCAGCCAGTGCAGCGCCGACGCGAGCATGAAGCCATGCACCTCGTTACGGCCGAGGTTGTAGATGTAGGTATCCCAGTCCTGGTGGAAGCCTTCGAACGGGTGCGCATATTCGTACAGCGCGGTGCCGTCGAACTGGCCGAGGCCATGGGCATCGGTGGGAAAATGCGCGGGTACCCAGTCGAGAATCACACCAATGCCGGCCTGGTGACAGGCATCGACGAAGGCCGCGAAATCCGCCGGGCTGCCATAACGGGACGTGGGCGCGAATTGCGACAGCAACTGGTAGCCCCACGACCCCCCAAAGGGGTGCTCCATGATCGGCATCAGCTCGATATGGGTGAAGCCGAGTTGCTGGACATAGGGAATCAGCTGCTCGCCAAGCTCTTTCCAGCTCAGCACCCGGCTCTCTTCGCCCGCCTCGTGACGCCAGGAACCGGCGTGCACCTCGTAGATCGACATGGGCGCCTGGTAACCCTGCTGCGCCTGGCGACGCTGCATCCAGTCCTCATCGTGCCAGGCGAACTGCAGCGGCGCGGACACCACCGAGCCGGTGGCCGGCGGCAGCTCGGTGGCCAGCGCCATGGGGTCGGCCTTGAGCGGCAAGATGCCGTCGCGGCCGAGAATCTCGTATTTGTACACCTCGCCAGCGCCGAGGCGCGGGATGAACAGCTCCCAGACGCCGCTTGGCTGGCGCAGGCGCATCGGGTGCCGACGGCCGTCCCAGCCGTTGAAGCCACCGACTACCGAGACGCGCCGCGCGTTGGGCGCCCACACCGAAAAACGCACGCCCTGCACGCCTTCGTGAGTGACCAACTGAGCACCGAGGCTCTTGCCGAGCTCGCGGTGGTTGCCCTCGGCGAACAGGTAGAGGTCCATCTCGCCAAGCAGTTGCCCGAATGCGTATGGGTCCTCGGTTTCCTGAACACCGGAACTCCAGTGGATGCGGTAACGGTAGGGAATCGGCTGTTCGACACGAATGCTGAACAGGCCCGGCACGCTGGAATGCTCCAGAGCACCAACGACCTCGCCGGTTACCGCCTGAATCAGCTCGACACCCAGGGCGCCTGGCAAGTAGGCGCGAATCGTTACGCCGTGAGCCTGCGCATGCGGGCCCAGAATCGCGAACGGGTCGCCGTGCTCGGCCCTGATCAGGGCCTCGATGGCGGTACGCTCGACACCTGCGACCTGGCGATCGGTTTCTCCATTGCTCATCGTTTACCGCTCCCCAACAAATAGGTGGTCAGCTCTATCAACCCTTGAACCGGAACCTCCAGCCAATCGGGTCGATAGCGCGCTTCATAAAGAATCTCGTAGGCCGCTTTCTCGATACAGAACAGCGCCAATGCAGCCACTTCACCTTCCCGGTCGTGCCAGGCATGCGGCAAATCGGCGGCGGCCAGGCGATAGGCTTCGTTGAACGCCGTGCGCGCCTGGCTGCGATAAAGTCCGGCGATGGTCTGCCGGGCGTTTTCCGCTTCGCTGGAAACATCGGCACTCTGCGCATTGCGCATGGCCATCGCCGCGGCATAGTCGAAAGAACGCAGCATGCCGGCAACGTCCTTGAGTGGACTATAGAACGCCCTGCGCTCGTCCAGCGTGCGCGTCGGCTCACCTTCGAAGTCGATCAGGTAGGCATCGCCCTGGACCACCAGCACCTGGCCCAGGTGCAGGTCGCCATGAACACGCATGCGAATGCCACCCGCCGAACGCTTGGCCAGGTCGTCCACCAGGGCGATGATCTGTTCGTGGCGGGCAGCCAGCCAATCGGCCTGGTTGGCCGCCTCGCTCGGCATATGCCCGCGGCCCTCGGCAATCACGGTCAAGGCTTCGTGGACCTGAGCCGCGATGTTCTTCGACCACTCTGCCACATCGGCCTCGGTGGTTTCGTGATAACCGAAATCCGGGTTGTCGCTGGCCTGCCCCAGTGCCACGTGCATTTCGCCGAGCCGGCGGCCCAGCAGCCCGGCAAAGGTTTCCAGTTCGGCCAGTGCGGTGTACTGGTTTTCCTGCTGCGAAAGGCCGCCGGCCAGCTCATCGCGGATCGCTCGTTCAAGGTTGTTCTGAGTCCACTGCCAGGCATCGCCCTGATTATTCAGGAAGCCCTGCAGGATCATCAGCGTATGTGGCACGCCCTGCTCGTCCACCCGGCGCACTTCACCCAGCAAGGGGGCGATGTGCTCGAAGCCTGCAGCGGTCAGGTATCCGCCAACCTCCGATTCGGGGTGGATGCCGGGTAAGACCCGCCGCACCAGTTTGAGCACTGCCTGGTCGCCAATGATCGCCGAGCTGTTGGACTGCTCCGCGGAAATCAGCCGGATATCGGCGTCGACGAGATCGCCCAGCGCGGCCAGGCTCGGCGTCGGCACGAACTGGATCTCGCTGCCCTGCCAGGCCATTACGCTGCGTTGCTGCAAATCACGCATTACCTGACGCACGAAACCGTCGAGCGTGAAGCCGTCGGTGAGCAGGCCCACCTGCCGACCACGGCGCAAGCGCGCCAGGGCCAATTGCTGGGGCACGCTGCTACCGGCCTCGTGCTCACCGACGAATCCCAGCGGAACCTGATAATGCTCGCGGGTACCACCGGCGCGGCTGACCTCAACTTCGCCGAGCACGAACAAATCATCGCCCCGACCAAAGGGAATTGCATAGAGCATGCGCACTTCGCGCAGGTCTTCAGCCTGCCCGGAAAACCAGCGACGCTTGGGCAGGTAGGCAGGCAACGACTCCTGCTCGAGCAGGCCGCGCGCCGGTGGCTGCAACAGCTCGCTCAGTTCTTTCTTGATCACCAGAGTGGTCAGCTCCGGCATACGGTCGACCGGTGGTACGTGCCAGCTGGGCATTTGCGCCTCCTCGGCGAGCAGAAACCAGTAAAAGCCATACGGCGGCAGGGTCAGCAGGTAGTTCAGTTGGCCAATCGGTGGGAACGACGAACCGCCGACCATTTCCACCGGCACCTTGCCCTCGTGCGCGGACAGTTCCAGCTCGACCGCCTGGGCGGAACGCGACAGGTTGGCCACGCAGAGGATCAGTTCCGGGTTGCCATCGGCATCGGTGGCTTCGCGCACATAGGCCAGCACGCGGCGATTGCTCGGTCGGAGCATCTTCAGCGTGCCGCGCCCGAAGGCCCGATGCTGCTTGCGGATGGTCAGCATGCGCCGCGTCCAGTTGAGCAGCGAATGCGGATCGCGCGACTGGGTTTCCACGTTGATGCTCTGGTAGCCGTAGAGCGGATCCATCACCGGCGGCAACACCAGGCTGGCCGGATCGGCACGCGAGAAGCCGCCGTTGCGGTCCGGCGACCACTGCATGGGCGTGCGCACGCCGTCGCGGTCACCGAGAAATATGTTGTCGCCCATGCCGATCTCGTCGCCGTAATACAGCGTCGGGGTGCCCGGCATGGAAAGCAGCAGGCTATTGAGCAACTCGATGCGCCGCCGGTCTCGTTCGACCAGCGGCGCCAGGCGACGACGGATGCCCAGATTGATGCGCGCGCGTCGATCGGCGGCGTAGTAGTTCCACAGGTAATCGCGCTCGTGGTCGGTGACCATTTCCAGGGTCAGCTCATCGTGGTTGCGCAGGAAGATCGCCCACTGGCAGTTATCCGGAATTTCCGGGGTCTGGCGCAGGATGTCGGTGATCGGAAAGCGGTCTTCCTGGGCGATGGCCATGTACATGCGCGGCATCAGCGGAAAATGGAAGGCCATATGGCATTCGTCACCGGGGCCGCCGTCCTGGCCACCGAAATACAGCTGGGTGTCCTCGGGCCACTGGTTGGCTTCGGCCAGCAGCATGCGATCGGGGTACTTGGCGTCCAGCTCGGCGCGAATCTTCTTCAGCACCTCGTGGGTTTCCGGCAGGTTCTCGTTGTTGGTGCCGTCGCGCTCGATCAGGTACGGAATGGCATCCAGTCGCAAACCGTCGACGCCCATGTCCAGCCAGAAACGCATGACCCCCAGCACTTCCTTGAGCACCTGCGGATTATCGAAATTCAAATCCGGCTGGTGCGAATAGAAGCGGTGCCAATAATACTGGCCGGCTTCGGCGTCCCAGCTCCAGTTGGATTTCTCGGTGTCGAGAAAGATGATCCGCGTGCCGTCGTATTTGCCATCGTCATCGGACCACACGTAATAGTCACGCGCCTTGCTGCCGGGCTTGGCGGCCCGCGCGCGCTTGAACCAGGGATGCTGGTCGGAGGTGTGATTGATCACCAGTTCGGTGATGACCCGCAGGCCACGCTGGTGCGCTTCGGCGATGAAACGACGGGCATCGGCCATGGTCCCGTAATCCGGGTGGACATCCCGGTACTCGGAGATGTCGTAACCGTCGTCACGCCGAGGCGAGGGATAGAATGGCAGCAGCCACAGGGTATTGACGCCCAGGTCGGCAATGTAGTCGAGCTTGTCGATCAGCCCCGCGAAATCCCCGATGCCATCGTTGTTGGCATCGAAGAAGGATTTCACGTGCACCTGGTAGATGATCGCGTCCTTGTACCACTGCGGGTCATCGAGAAAGGTGCCGCGCCGGGCCTTGGCTTTGCGTGCCATCGCGTAACTCCCTCAGCTCGCCACGCGAATGCGCCAGATGCCGAACGGCTGGTGCCAGGGTTCGATGCGCATCCATTGCACCTTGCCATGCCACTGCCAGGTATGGCCGGTCATCAGATCCTCGCCTTCGGTGGTGGCGTCGTCGTCCAGCCCCAGCTCCCACAGCGGCAACTCGAAATGGGCCTCCTGGGCGTTGTGCGGATCGAGGCTCACGGCCACCAGAATGAAGTTCTCGCGGTCGGCGGTGCGCTTGCCGAAGTACAGGATGTTGTCGTTCCAGCAGGTATAGGCCTGGAAGCCCAGGTGCGTCTGCAAGGCCGGGTTGAGGCGGCGGATACGGTTGAGCTGGGCGATCTCGGCGACGATGTTGCCCGGCGCCTGGTAATCGCGCGGACGAATCTCGTACTTCTCCGAGTTCAGGTATTCCTCCTTGCCCGGCACCGGCAGCGACTCGCAGATCTCGAAGCCGGAATACATGCCCCACAGCCCCGACCCCATGGTCGCCAGCGCCGCGCGAATGAGGAACCCGGCCCGGCCGTTGTGGTGCAGGAAGTGCGGGTTGATGTCCGGCGTGTTGACGAAGAAGTTCGGCCGGTAGCAATCGCGCCACGGCGCCTCGTTGAGTTCCGTGAGGTAGCTCTCCAGCTCAGCCTTGGTGTTGCGCCAGGTGAAGTAGGTGTAGCTCTGGGTAAAGCCGAGTTTGCCCAGGCGCGCCATCATCGCCGGGCGGGTGAAGGCCTCGGCAAGGAACATCACCTGCGGGTGGGTTTTGCGGATATCGGCGATCAGCCATTCCCAGAACGGCAGCGGCTTGGTGTGCGGGTTGTCGACACGGAACTGGTAAACCCCCAGTTCGACCCAGCCGCGCACCACGTCACGCAACGCCAGCCACAGCTCGGGGATGGCGTCCTGGGCATAGAAATCGACGTTGACGATATCTTCGTATTTCTTCGGCGGGTTTTCCGCATGGCGAATGCTGCCGTCCGGGCGCCAGCTGAACCAGCCCGGATGCTGCTGCAACCAGGGGTGATCGGGTGAACACTGGATGGCGAAATCCAGGGCGATCTCCAGGTCATGCTCGCGGGCCGCCTCGACCAGGGCAATGAAATCTTCGCGGGTGCCAAGCTGCGGATGGATAGCGTCATGGCCGCCCTCGTGGCTGCCGATCGCGTAGGGGCTGCCTGGATCTTCCGGGCCGGCGCTCAGCGAATTGTTGCGGCCCTTGCGGTGCGTGGTGCCGATGGGATGGATGGGCGGGAAGTACAGGACATCGAACCCCATCGCCTGGATGCTCGGCAGCCGGCGAATGACGTCGCGCAGGGTGCCGTGGCGGCTCGGGTCATCGGTCTCCGAGCGCGGGAACAGCTCGTACCAGCTGGCGAAGCGCGCCAGCGGCCGCTCGACGTCGAGCAGGTAGACGGCGCTGCGGGTGCGGTGCGGATGCCCTTCGGCGCGACGCACCGCCGCCTGGGTGTCCGTTGCCAGCAGCAAGGCCACGCGCTCATCCAGGCTCTGCAGTTCGAGCAGTTCGTCGACCAGCGCCTGCAGGCCCGTGGCCAGATCACCCTCGGCGCGCTCGGCAGCCTGGCGCAGTAACGCTTCGCCTTCCTGCAGCTCGAGGTTGATGGTCACCCCGGCGGCGAATTTCTTCGACAGCTCGTAGCAGTAGCTGGCATAGATATCCCACCAGGCCTCGACGAGAAACTCCACTTCGCCAACCCGTTGCGGGGTGATCTGCGCCTGCCAGCGGTCGTTGCCGACAGACGCCAGCGGCTCGCGGTGCCAGTCCTGCGCACCGGCATCACGCCACAACACTTCACCGGCCAATTTGTCGTGACCATCGGCGAAAATCAGCGCGCTGACGGTGACCGGGTCACCGGCAATCGTCTTGGCCGCGAAACGGCCCTGCTCAACCTGCGGTTGCACCTCCTCGATAGCCAGGCGTGGAAGCTCGAGCGCCTGCTCGAGTGACAACTGACGATGGCTCAGACGGACGGGTTCTTGCAGATAGGGGGTTTGCAGATGAGCAGACGGCATCGAAACGGGCTCCTCACGCCTGGCAGGCGTATAAGCTGTTGCCCCATGGCCGATGCCATGGGCCGTACGCGACAGTGCGTACCTGAATGCGGAAGTGACGCGGTATCCGCGCACCTGCCGCCAGTGGGGTTATTGGGTGACCCGGCACTGACGAATCAGGGGCTGCATCGTTGCGGGGAACCGCGACCTGTCTATCTCCGAACCTGCTGGCTCGGGCAAAGTTCAGAGTTTCCAAAGCGCCACGAACGCGCTGCGACAAGGCTGGCATGGGGCTATCAGGGGGCTTCGGCACCGAGCTTTTTCCACATGCCGCGCGTGATGCGCTGGCGATTGGCGTAGCCCTCCCAAGGGCGCTGTTGCAGCGTGCCCAAGCGCTCCAGCAGGTTGCCGACATGCCACTGAGCCGGCCCCTGCAAGTGCTCGAGCTCGTCGCGCCGGATCGGCACCGAAACCGGCAGCCCGGGTCGTGCGCGCACCGAGTAGGCGGCCACCGTGCTGGCTCCACGGCCGTTGCGCAGGTAATCGAGGTACACCTTGCCAATGCGATTCTTCGGTCCCATGCGTGCGCTGAACCGATCCGGCAGCTGGTCGGCCATGAACTGCGACAACGCCTTGCCGAACGCCTTCAAGGTGTCCCAGTCGACATGCCGCGCCAGCGGCACCACCAGGTGCATGCCCCTGCCGCCGCTGGTCTTGAGAAACACCTCGAGTCCCAGCTCGTCGAGCACTGCCAGGCTCAGGCGGGTCGCCTCGACGACAGCACGCCAGGGCAATTGCGGATCGGGGTCGAGATCGAGAATCAAGCGGTCCGGCCGCTCGATGCTGGCGTAGGCGGCGTTCCAGGTGTGCAACTCCACGGTACCCATCTGCACCGCGCCGACCAGCGCCGGCACGTTTTCGATGGCCATCAGACGATCATGCCCGGGGTCCAGCTGCGGATCGAGGTGGCGAATGTTGGGAATTGCCAGGCGCTCGGCATGCTTCTGGAAGAACTGCTCGCCCTCCACCCCACCCGGGGCGCGCAGCAGTGCCACTGGGCGGTTGCGCACCTCCGGCAGCAGCCAATCGGCGATCTGCGTATAGAACCTGGCAAGCCCGGCTTTGGTGGTGCCGCTCTGCGCATCGATGACCCGCTCCGGGTGGCTGACGGAGACCCCGGCAATGGTCTCCGGACCGCTGCCCCGCGGCGCGGCAGCAGTTGGTGGCTCGCTGACCGGCTCACGCTGCTGCGCCTTTTCAGGTGCGGGCCTGGTTGCCGCCTTGCGTGTGCCCTTGGCGGCCCTGGGGCGCGCCTGGTTGGCGGCCGGTTTCTGCCTGCCACCGACCAGGGCGCCGCTGATCACGCTGGCCGGTAGCGCGCTGACGATGTCGTACTCGTCGGCGGGCCGCGCCACCTCGTCCTGCTCCTTGATCAACAGCCATTGCGGCTTGGCGCCGCTGCCCTTGAGGCGCGTGTGCACCAGCGTCCAGGCGCCGCTGAGCTTTTCGCCCACCAGCACGAACTTCAGTTTGCCGGCCTGGAGCGCGGCAGCAGGATCACCCTCCGGTTGCCAGATACCCTGATCCCAGACGATCACGTCGCCGGCGCCGTAATTGCCCTCGGCGATGTTGCCTTCGAACGTGGCGTAGTCGAGGGGATGGTCCTCTACCTGCACGGCCAGGCGCTTGTGCGTCGGGTCGAGGCTCGGCCCCTTGGGTACCGCCCAACTCTTCAGCGTACCCTCCAGTTCCAGGCGAAAGTCGTAGTGCAGATTGCGGGCATCATGCTTGTGCACCACGAAACGCAGCGCGCCGGCCTTCGAGCGAGGCCGCCGGGACGGCTCGCGAGGCTCGCTGGTGGCCTCGAAGTTGCGCTTGCGGGTGTAGGTGCTGGTTGCCTTGGCCATGCTCGCTCACCTCACTTCGCCGACCGCTTGCGCGCTGGCTTGGCGGAGTTGCCCTCCAGGCTGCGCTTGAGCAGGTCGGTGAGGTCGATGACATCGGCGCTCTTGCTTGCCGGCTTGCTCTCGCCGCTTTCGACGTCCTCGATCTTGCCGGCTTTGGCCTTCTTCTCGACCAGCGCCAGGATCTTTTCCCGAAAGGTGTCCTGATAGTCCCCCGGCTCCCAATCGACAGCCATGTCGCGCACCAGGCGCTTGGCCATGTCGCGCTCGCCCTTGCTCAACTTGGCGCCAGTCACCGCCTCGCTCAGTTCCAGGGCATCGATGCCGCGCACCTCGTCGGGCCAGCGCAGCATCACCAGCAACAACGCCGAGTCGTCGACCATCAGGGCGGCGAGGTGCTGCTTGACGTGCAGCACGACATGCGCGAGCGCCACCTTGCCGGTGTCCTTGAGGGTCTGCTGCAGCAGCGCGTACACCTTCTCGCCACGTTTGTCGGGCGCCAGGTAGTAAGGACGGTCGATGTGTTGCAGCGGAATGGCCTCGGCGTCGAGAAAGCCGAAGATGTCGATGGTCTGGGTGGACTCCGGGTGCGCGGCGCGAATCTCGTCTTCGCTGATGATCACGTAACGGCCCTTCTCCACCTGCACACCCTTGGCGATGTGCTCCTTGTCGACTTCCTTGCCGGTGGCCTTGTTGACGCGCTTGTAACCGACCGGCTCCATGCTGCGTGAATCCAGCCAGTCGAAGTCTATACCCTGTGATGAGGTGGCCGATACCAGCGAAACGGGAATATGCACCAGCCCGAAACTGATGGCCCCTTTCCAGATTGCACGCGCCATGTGAGAGACCCCGCGATATGAACGTTTACGGGTGACCGGGGGGTGAAAACAAAAGTTTCAGTGATCCGCCGGAGGGCAGCGGACGGCGCGCCAGGTGCGCGCTTTGCAATGAACGGCCGGCACCGCCGCTAGAGGGCGACGCCGTCGCGGTAGATCACGCTACCGTCGATGGTGATGTCGCGGATCTCGCGCAGCATGTTGTCTGCGGCGGTCTCCGCCTCGCTTTCGCAGATGCTACCCGGCGCCGCCACCCAGAGCATCTGCACCGCGGCACCCGCACACTTGGGCTGGTATTCGATCAGGCCAACATACTGCTGGCCATCTTTCATGGCATCCGTCCAGGCAATGCATCCCTTGAAGTTTCTGAACATGGCGAACTCCACATGGTGTCTCGCGGCCGACCTTACGCCCTGGAGGTTTTGAGCGCGTGGGCGCCAGAGCGTTCAAGTGGTTTCAACGGGCACGCTTCTCGATCCACCGGTTGAAGTGCGGAACGATATTGAAGATGAAAAACGCCAGCAGCGTACTCAGCACCGCGGTGGCCTCGCGCCCCAGGCCCACGGTAATGCCAATGGCTGCCGTCAGCCAGATGCCGGCAGCCGTGGTCAGCCCCTTGACCTCGGACATCGATTCGCCCTTGAGGATGGTCCCCGCGCAAAGGAAACCGATACCCGCCACCAATCCCTGAATGACCCGGCTCATGGCGTCGCTCTCGGCACCCATTTGCGCGGGCACCAGCACGAACAGCGCCGAGCCCATGGCCACCAGCATGTGCGTGCGAATGCCGGCAGCCTTGCCATGGGTCTCGCGCTCCAGACCCAGCAGGCCGCCGAGCAGTGCCGCCAGCAGCAGACGCAGGGTGACCTGAGTGAATTGCTCGGGGGTGCTCAGATCGGAAAACTCGTTGGCCAGCGTGGCCATTACTTCTTCCCAGAAACTCAAGATGCGTGCTCCAGCCAGTCGTGTGATTCACACGCGCGCGCAGCGCGGATTCGCCCTGCAAGCGCAGATATAAGACCGGTTTCAGCGCTATAGGTTTGGGCTTTTTTCGGCCTGACCGCTGGGCGAAAAAGCTGAACGGGGTTCGACCTTGCCCGGTCTTGATTGATATCGGCAACGCGACTTCAGCCCGTGCCACAGGCCCGAACAGACAGAGGTAAGGATGTCGAAAAATCACTATTTTCTGGTCAGCTACCGACTCGGCAGGCAAAAGAAGTCCACCGAGGTACAGGCCGGCGCCCCGGTGCTCACACCCGAACAGGCGCGTTACCACATCGAGTCGCTGCACAGCAGCGAACAGCCCAGTGAAATCACCGATATCGAGGTGAAGCCCCTGGGTGAGGCAACCGACCAGGCGCCAGGCCAGGTGCGACAGAGCTGAGTACCCGGATGAGCGAAGCGCAGATGATCGAAAAAATCGCCCTGTATGGCGCCCCGGACCGCATCACCGATGCGCTGCTCGAGGCGCTGTTCGACAGCGGCCTGCAGGCAGTGGTGATCGTCGATGACCCCACCGACATCGCCGCTCACCCGCACCTGAGTGCCAGGAGCGGTAACCCGTTCGAGGCAGCCAGTGTCGCTCGCAGCGTGGCCGGCTGCGACGCGGTGATCGTCGTGCTGAGCAGCCGGCAACTGCGCGCAGGCTGCGATGCCGATGGCTTCGAACGCACCTACGACGCGCTCATCGCCCTGCTTGAAGGGCTGCCAGCGGCGCGCGTGGAGCGCCTGATGCTGATCGGCGATCACGCCTGGCTGGACGATGCCACCGTGCTGTGCGCCGAGAAGGTCGAGCATCTGCAGCACAGCCTGCACAAGTCGCCGCTGGCCTGGACGCTGGTGGACGCCCCCGTGCAGATCAGTGACACCCGCGCAATCATCACCTTGCAACATTACGCCCGCAGCGTGATAGACCAATGCCTGCAGGGAACGAGCGTCAATCAGCGTATCCACGTCGATGCTCGCCCGCCGGCCGAGGAGGCTCCATGAGTGCTGAAAGCTACATTCTGTTGATGATCTCGGGTTGGCTGATGGTATCCGCCGCGATGCTCTGGGGCATGTTGCGCCTGGTCAACCGCTACCAGCTCGAAGCCCAGCTGGCTGAAGAGTTCCCTGCCCTGCCAACCTCGCCGAACAGCGCCTCCTGGCGCCGCCAGCACGCACCACGCCGCGCGCGCCTGCGCGAACGCGCCTACCGGACCTACCGGACCTACCGGCAGCACCAGCAGGCGCTCAACGGCTGAAGCGATGCGCGGCGGCCATTGCCGCCGCGCAGCCCTTAGCAGCTGATACATCGACACCCATGAAAAAGCGCCCGTCTCGTTGCCGATGACGGGCGCTTTTTTGCTGCATCACTCAGTCATCGATGCCCGCGACCTTCCAGATGTCCTTGGCGTACTCGCGGATCGTGCGGTCCGAAGAGAACCAGCCGGTACGCGCGGTGTTGAGCACCGCTGCCTGCCACCAACGATCCGGCGTGCGCCACAGCATGTCGACCTTGCGCTGCGCGTCCCAGTAAGCTTGGAAGTCGGCGCACACCAGAAAGCGGTCGTGGGCCAGCAGGCCGTCGATCAACCCGGTGTAACGGCCTGGATCGTCCGGCGAGAACACCCCGGAACGAATCGCCTCCAGCGCACCAGCCAGCCGTTCGGAAGCCGCCACCTCGGCACTCATGTTCAGATCACGCCGTGAGCGCGCCGCGACCTGCTGGGCAGTCATGCCAAAGATGAACATGTTCTCCCGGCCGATCTGCTCGGACATTTCCACATTGGCGCCATCCAGCGTGCCGATGGTCAGCGCGCCGTTGAGGGCGAACTTCATGTTGCTGGTGCCAGAGGCTTCCAGCCCTGCAGTGGAGATCTGCTCGGACAGATCGGCCGCCGGAATGATTACCTCGGCCAGGCTGACGTTGTAGTTGGGGATGAACACCACCTTGAGCAGGCCACGCAGCGTCGGGTCGACGTTGATGGTGCGGCTGATGTCGTTGGCCAACTTGATGATCAGCTTGGCCTGGTGATAACTGGCCGCTGCCTTGCCGGCGAAGATCTTCACCCGCGGTGCCCAGTCGGTGGCCGGGTCGTTGCGCATCGCCTGGTACAGCGCCACGGTGTGCAGCAGGTTGAGCAGCTGGCGCTTGTATTCGTGGATGCGCTTGACCTGAACATCGAAGATCGCCTGCGTATCAAGGCTGATACCCATGCGCTCGTGTATCAATTTGGCCAGCTCGCGCTTGGCGTGTTGACGCTGGGCGGCGAACTGCTTGCGGAACGACGCCTTTGCGGCAAACGGCTCCAGCTTGCGCAAGGTGTTTTCCGGGGCGTCGAGCAGCTCCTCGCCCACCGCGCCCACCAGCAGCTCGGTCAGCTGCGGGTTGGCCTGATACAGCCAGCGGCGGAAGGTCACACCGTTGGTCTTGTTGTTGATGCGCTCCGGGTACAGGCGATGGAAATCGCTGAACACACTCTTGCGCATCAGGTTGGTATGCAGCGCCGATACGCCATTGATGCTGTGCGAACCGAGGAATGCCAGGTTGCCCATGCGCACGCGGCGACCGTGATCTTCATCGATCAGCGAGACCGAACGCAGCAGGTCGAAGTCGTGGATCTCCTTGGCCCGCAGCGAATCGATGTGGTACGCGTTGATCAGGTAGATGATCTGCATGTGCCGCGGCAGCAGGCGTTCCATCAGCGAGACCGGCCAGGATTCCAGCGCTTCGGGCAGCAACGTGTGGTTGGTGTACGACAGCGTGGCGACGGTCAGCTTCCAGGCTTCGAACCACTCCAGGCGATAGACGTCCACGAGCAGACGCATCAACTCGGCGACCGCAATGGCCGGGTGGGTGTCATTGAGCTGGATGGCCACGCGATCGGGCAGCGAGTGGATGTCGAGGTTCAGCTCCAGGTGCCGGGCGATCAGATCCTGCAGCGAAGCGGAAACGAAGAAGAACTCCTGGCGCAGGCGCAGTTCCTGACCGGCCTCGGTGCTGTCGGCGGGATACAGCACGCGGGAAATACTCTCAGCCCGGACCACATCGGCAACAGCGCCGAAGTGGTCGCCAGCGTTGAAGCGTTCCAGTTTCAGGTCTTCTTCGGCACGGGCACGCCAAAGCCGCAGGGTGTTGACACTGGAATGGCGCCAGCCGACCACAGGGGTGTCGTAGGCGATGGCGCGAACCTGCTCATTGGGCAGCCATTCATGGCGAGGCACTTCGCCGGAGCCGGCGAGGTTGGCAACGCTGCCGCCGAACCCGATGCGGTAGCTCACCTCGGGGCGCTCGAACTCCCACGGGTTGCCGAAATCCAGCCAGGTTTCGGTGTGTTCCTGCTGCCAGCCATCGACCACTACCTGGCGGAACAAGCCGTGCTCGTAGCGAATGCCATAGCCGTGGGCGGCAATGTTCAGCGACGCCATGCTTTCCATGAAGCAGGCCGCCAGGCGGCCCAGACCACCGTTGCCCAAGGCGGCATCCGGCTCCATGTTGCGGATCTGCTCGAAATCCACACCCAGCTGCGAGAGCGCTTCGCGGGCGGTGTCGAGCAGCCCCAGGTTGCTGAGGTTGTCGACCAGCAGACGGCCGATCAGAAACTCCAGCGAGAGGTAATAGACCCGCTTCTGATCCTGGCGGTCGACCTGCAGCGAAGCATCTTCCCAGTGATCGACCAGGTGATCGCGGGCGGCCAGTGCCACAGCTTCGAACCAGTCGTGGTCGAACGCATTGCCTGGGTCCTTACCAACCGCGTACCTGAGCTTGGCCAGGATCAGTTGTTTGAAAGTGTCGACATTGTCTGTTGCTTTCGCTGCTTCCTCGGCCATCACAGGTCACTCCCTGATTCAGTTATAGACGTGCCCGTTATGCCCTTCATCAGCACCACGATTGGTAGCGTACAGCATGGAATCGGCGGTCGGCGCGTTCTTCAGCCCTTCGTAGGTGATGCCACCGGCGCGTGCCTGCAGGAAGGCTTTCTTGGCTTCCCACAGCGTCTCCTCGCGAATGCCGTCGAGCAGGTCATGCCCGGTCAGGGTCAAGCCGTTGGCGATGGCCACCGGTGCGCCATTCCAGGGATGGTGCTGGGAACATTCGATCAGATTAGCCTGGCACATCAGATGAATATGGTAGCTCACGGCTTCGGCCGAGTGCTGACCGACGCTCTGCGGGTAAAAATGGTGGCCAGTTTCCAGTGCTTCGATCTGCAGCAGCAGTTCGCGGATCAGTTCCCAATCGCGTTTCATCGTGGATCTCCTCGTAAATTTTTCAGCAGCTGACAGGCGCATTCCAGAGCGGGGGGCGCCCTGCCCCCAAAATCACTTAGCAATGAGTACCCGGCGCTCTGGAGAGTTCAACCCAATGGACGGATTTCACCACGACCACTCATCCATCGTGGTGAACTGCTGGCGGCCGAGCGCTTCAGAGCTGCAGAGGCCGGGAACGAGAAGGCCGACCTGCTGCGAGAAACCGCCTCATGCCCCCAGCGACGCGAAACCACCTACACCGTTGCTCGCAAGCGCAAGGCCGCGTGACCGAAGCCTGCTTTGAGAAGATCGGCGTGAGCCGGACGAAGCGCGGCCCGAGTCTCGGCGGCGGTGAACAAGCAGTACGGCGGCCCAGGCCGTCGACCGCTCCAGCATGCGCAAGGCCGAACGGGCCGGCGCCCTGAAACACCCCTTTTGAGCGGAGTGATGGCATGAGCGAAGGCAATCAGCAGGACAGCGCAATCAACCTGGCCCCGATGGAGCGGGTGATTTCCATCGCTGGCGGCGTCTTGCTGATACGCAAGGGCCTGGCGATACGTGGAATGGTCGGCATGGTCGACATCGCCGCCGGAGCCCTGGGCGTGTTTCGCGGCGTGACCGGCATCTGCCCGGCCAAACGCCGGATGGCCGCGAAGGCGCACTCGACCACGGTGAAACGCCTGCCGGCGCCGCAGCGGTTGATTGGCAACGGCTGATGACCGGGTTGCGTAGCCTCGGCCACGGGTGGAGATGGGCCGGCTGGCGGACTCAGCGGTGCGAGCAGATCATCGCCAGAAACTGGTTCTCGGTGCTGGAGCCATGGGGTGCGGTTTCGTCCCAGAGCAGCAACTCGCCGTTGTAGTGGGCAAAATACAGGGCAGCGTCCTGGCCGTCGCGGCTGGCATGGCCGCACACGGCCAGGTCATCGCCAGCCGGGCTGGCGGCGGTGCCGAACAGCGAATCGAACTGCACGCCGTCGCGCTCCACCGCCTTGAACAGGCTGGCCTTGGCCGCTTCGATGTCAGCCTCGGCCGGTGTCACCAGAAAGCGTGTCGGGTTGATCTTGCCACCGACCGGGGGCTGCGGCGTAGCGCTCTGGTGGCTGCTGCAGCCGGCCAGCGTGAGCACGGCCAGCAGGCCGGCCATCAGGTTCTTCATGGGTTTACTCCACTCGGGTTCGGATTCATGCCGCCTGCCGTGCGGGGCAGATGGACAACGGTGCTGCATTGTAGGCGCGCAGGCGAGCAGCGGCGCTGCCAGGGGTCATATAATTGGCCAGCGCTCGGGCGCGCCAGACAATGCGCCGATACGGCTTGCGCTGGTGTCGGCGTCGATGGCGCGATAGATTGCCTCCTTCGTTCTGCCCTGATCCCGGAGCCTCCATGACCACCGACGACACCTGCGCCGATCTGCTGCTCGACAACCAGGTGTGCTTTGCCCTGCATTCGACCTCGCTGATGATGACCAAGGTCTACAAGCCGCTGCTCGCCAAGCTCGGCCTGACCTACCCGCAATACCTGGCCATGCTGGTGTTATGGGAGCGCGACGGCATTACCGTGGGCGAGATCAGTGCGCGTCTGCTCACCGATCCGGGCTCCCTCACGCCCCTGCTCAAGCGCCTGGAGGCTGAAGGCCTGCTCAATCGTACCCGCAGCAGCAGTGACGAACGCGTGGTACACCTGCAGTTGACCGACAAAGGCCGCGCGCTGCATGAACAGGCCCGGCAAATTCCCGGCTGCATCATCAATGCCAGTGCGCAGACAGCCAAGCGCCTGTCGGCGCTCACCGCAGAACTCACCGCGCTGCGCAAGCAACTTCAGGACAGCCTCTGACCTGCTACGCCCCGCTGACGGCAGCGGGCGCGGCTTGCAGCACGCTGGGCACTCGTCGAGCGCCGGGCTGATCGACAGTTGCCGATGCAGGGCTGAGTAAAAACGTTGAAAAATACCTTGCGCGCTAAATAAATCGCATCTAAAGTTCGCCCTACGCAACTAGCTTGCACGCAAAACTTTAACGCGACACTAACTTAACGCACAGTAAGGAGCCCATTATGTCTATCGAAACCGTTGCCTACCGCGCCTACGCTGAAGCCACTGGCGGCCGTGAAGGCCGTGCCATCTCCTCCGACGGCGTACTCGACGTGGCGCTGACCACCCCCAAGGAGCTCGGTGGCGCCGGCGGCCAGGGCACCAACCCGGAGCAGCTGTTCGCCGCTGGTTACTCGGCCTGTTTCCTGGGTGCGATCAAATTCGTCGCCGCCCGTGACAAGCACAAGGTATCGCCAGACAGCTGGATCGAAGGCATCGTTGGCATCGGTGCGGTGCCGACCGGCTTCGCCATCGAAGTGGAACTGAAGATCACCCTGCCGGGCCTGGATCGCGAAGAAGCCAAGGCGCTGATCGACAAGGCGCACATCGTCTGCCCGTACTCCAATGCCACCCGCGGCAACATCGACGTGACCCTGACCCTGGTCGAGTGATCACGGCGCGCAGAAGGCCGTAAATGAAACGCCCCGGCCAGTGCCGGGGCGTTTTTCGTGGTGCTCAGGCTGCACGGCTGTGCAAGCTGCGAATCGCCCCGCTGCGCCAGGCGCTGTCGAGTACCTGTTGCAGCAACGGCGTGCCGAAATAGCGCTCCAGGTCGGCAGGTGAGCGCCAGTTGCCCCGCAGGCGCCAGCGCTGGCGATCACGCTGCAGTTCGAAAGCGAGGCAGCCTTCCAGGCCGCGTACCGGCTCCAGCAGGTCGCGCAGGTAGCCGCCCAGTTCCTCTACGCGCCCAGGCGGCGCATCGACAACGGTGATGTGAGTCTGCATGAGCGTCTGCTCCTCCTGAATGAATGGGTACCCGCGAGCGGCTCGCTGCGCTCAATGCAGGCTGGCGGTGGGCCGGATCACCAGTTCGCTGACGTCGACATCGGCCGGCTGCTCGATGGCATAGGCCACGGCACGGGCGATCGAATCCGGGCTGATGGCGACCTTGCGGTATTCACGCATGGCTGCACGGGCGCCTTCGTCGGAAATGCTCTCAGCCAGCTCGGATTCGACCACGCCGGGCGATACCAGGGTGACGCGGATGTCGCCGCCGACTTCCTGGCGCAGGCCATCGCTGATCGCGCGCACTGCATATTTGGTCGCGCAATACACCGCCGCCGTTGGCGACACGCTGTAGGCGCCGATGGAGGCGACATTGATGATCTGCCCGCTGCGCTGCCCCTGCATCACCGGCAGCGCAGCGGCGATGCCGTGCAGCACGCCGCGGATGTTGACGTCGATCATGCGGTTCCATTCGTCGAGCTTGAGCGCCTCGATCATCGACAGCGGCATCACCCCGGCATTGTTGATCAGCACATCGACGCGCCCGTACTCGCTCAGTGCAGCGTCCACGAACGCCTGGACATCTGCCGCGTCGGTGACGTCCAGGCGCCGGGCGATGGCGCTGCCGCCTGCGCTGGTGATGGTGTCGACCAGTTGCTGCAAGCGCTCGACACGGCGGGCGCCAAGTACCACCCGAGCCCCCTTCTCGGCCAGCAAACGGGCACAGGCTTCGCCAATGCCACTGCTGGCACCGGTGATCAATACGACTTTTTCCTGGATATTCGACATGGTGAGATCCTCTGGTAAGTGCGGTTCGTTGCGCCGCGTTACCAAAGATTAAGCAGCAGGCCGGTCAATCGTTAGTCGATTAGTCGGCCATTCTTGCCTGATTCTGCAATACCCCGCTCATCACTCCCTCAGCAGTTGCCATGGGCGGTGACAAAATTCAGGATAATTGCCTATTCCTCCCCCATGCTTGCCCATTCCTGCTGGCCAGGCCTGGCGCGCGGGACGCCCGGAAAAATCCCGGATAGTCTGCCCCCAGACTCAGGAGCAACCCCATGATGCAACCCGATCAACTCGACGAACTGGCCGCCCGACAACTCGAACTGGCCGGTCTGATCCAGCGTAAAACCCCCGCCGAGGGCATGCACGAGACCCTTATCGAGGGGCTGAGCCTCGCCTACTGCACCGCGCCCAGCCTACCGATGCCGACGCTCTATCGGCCCTGCCTGTGCATCATTGCCCAGGGCCGCAAGGAGGTCCGCCTTGGGGCGGAACGCTACTTCTATGATCCGCTGAATTATCTAGTGGCTTCGGTGACCTTGCCCGTCACCGGTCAGGTCATCGAGGCGACACCGCAAACGCCTTACCTGAGCCTGAAGCTGGACATCGACCCGGCAATGATCAGCAGCCTGATCGCCGAGGCGGGTCCCATTGGTCTGCCGGCACCGGGCGCCAACCGCGCGCTGTACGTCGACCGCCTGGACCCCTCGATGCTGGATGCGCTTATTCGTCTGCTGCGCCTGCTCGATGCGCCGCGTGATGCCGCCATGCTGGCGCCCCTGGCACTGCGCGAGATCTTCTATCGGCTACTGCGCAGCCCGCAGGGGCAGCGCTTGCGCGAGCTGGTGATGGCCGACAGCCAGAGCCATCGCATTGCCCGCGCCATCGAGTGGATCAACGTGCATTACGACAAACCGCTGCGTATCGAGGAACTGGCCCGCGAGGTCAACCTCAGTGCGTCCACCCTGCATCATCGCTTCAAGGCGGTCACCGCCCTGAGCCCATTGCAGTATCAGAAGCAGCTGCGCCTGCAGGAAGCCCGCCGGCTGATGTTCAGCGAAGGTCTGGAGGCTGCGTCCGCGAGCTTCCGCGTTGGCTATGAAAGCCCGTCGCAGTTCAGCCGCGAATACAGCCGCCTGTTCGGTGCGCCGCCGCTGCGCGACATGCACCGGCTGCGCAACGCCGGCTGAGCGCAAAGAAGCGCGGCACAGAGCGGTTCCGTGCCGACGCGCAGCAGACGCTGCTATCAGAAACGCTGGGTCAGTGTGGCCGTCACCGTACGCTCCTCACCCAGGTAGCAGGCCACGGCCGAATAGCAGGACGCCACGTAGTAGTCGTCGGTGAGGTTGTTGGCGGTGACCCGCACCGAGGTTCCCTGCAACCCGACCTGGCTCAAGTCATAGCCAACGGATGCGTCGAACAGTGTGTAGGACGGCACCTCGAAGTCATTCAGCTCACTGCCCTTGCTCTCCCCGACATAGCGCACTCCGGCGCCGAGCGTCAGCCCGGCGAGTAGGCCATCGTCAAAGCGGTAGTCCGCCCAGAAGGTGGCCATCTGTTCGGGCGTCTGCGGCGGCGTATTGCCCTTGGCATCCACCACGGCGGTACCCGCATTGACGAAATAGGACTTGCTGTAGGCGACATCCGCGTAGGTGTAGCTGGCCATCAGCTGCAGATTCTCGACGGGTTTGAAGCGCGCTTCGAGCTCGACGCCCTTGGAGCGCAGCCCTCCAACGCCCTTGTAGAAGCTGTCGGTGACCAGGCTGTTTTCCTTGGCGAACAGGCTTTCCATGTCCAGGTTGAAGAACGACAGCGTGTAGAGGTCGTCGGTGCCAGGCGGCTGGAACTTGATACCGGCCTCCCATTGCTTGCCCGTGGTCGGGTCGAGAATCTGCGCGCCACTGGAGTAGTTCGACGTCGGGTTGAACGAGGTCGAATAGCTGACGTAGGGCGACAGGCCATTGTCGAAGGCATAGAGCACGCCGGCATGGCCGCTGAGTTTCTCCCCCTGGCTATCGTTCTGGCCGGCGATTTCGTCATCGATGGATACGTCGTACCAGTCCTGACGAAGGCCAACGGACAGGTTCCAGTTATCGATCTCGATCAGATCCTGCAGGTACAGGCCGGTCTGCTTCTGCCGCCGCAGCGCATCGCTGACCGTGCGCATGGCGGTCAGGCCGGCGTAGTCCTGCACCGGATCGAACACGTCGATCGGTGCGCCCGAGCTGTCGCTCTGGCTGGCCACCTTGTTCTTCGAGTACTGATAATCCAGGCCCAGCACCACGGTGTGCTCGGCGGCTCCGGTGGTGAAGTCGGCTTGCAGCATGTTGTCGACGATCCACGCGTGCAGCTTTTCCTGGCCACCGCTGTAGCCGCGGAACAGTTCGTTGCTGGTGGCATTCAGGTAACCCGAGCCCCAGACCTGACTGTTCGACACCCGCGCATCCAGGTAACGGAAGTTCTGCCGGGCGCTCCAGGTGTCGTTGAAACGGTGCTCCAGCTCGTAACCGAGCATCTGCTGGGTGCGCGTGAACTCCTCGACCGCCGGATCGCCCTCGAAGAAGCTGCCGGAAATCCGCTGGCCATTGCGTTTGTGCACCGTGCCCGACGCCGGCAGGCTGCCATGGTAGCCGCCATTGGGATCGTCCTGCAGGTAGGCGTAGAGGGTCATGAAGGTGTCGTCACTGAGGTTCAGCGCCAGGCTGGGCATCAGCGCATAGCGGCTCTCGGTCACGTGGTCGGCCTGGGAATCTGCGTCCCCGGCCAGCCCGACGACGCGGTAAGCGATGTTCTCGTTGAGCGGCCCGGTAACATCGAAACCCAGCGACTTGCGGTTGTTGCTGCCGTAGGAAAGGTCGACCTGGCGGGCCTCGGTGAACGCCGGGCGCTTGGTACTGATGGCGGCCAGGCCACCCGGATTGCTGCGGCCGTAGAGCACCGAGGACGGCCCCTTGAGCACGTCGATCCGCTCGATGAAGTACGGATCGATCTGCAGGCTGCTATAGGAGCCGGGGTCGCCCATGGACTTCAGGCCATCGATGATGATGTTGTCCACCGCGCCATCGTTGATGCCGCGGATCGCCAGGTAGTCGTAACGGTGCGTATTGCCGTAGGGATTGGTCAGCACGCCCGGCGTATAGCGCATCGCGTCGGCGGCGCTGGCCGCGCCCTGCTTCTCGATCTGCTCGCGGGTCACCACCGATACGCTCTGCGAGGTTTTCAGCAACTCCTTGCTGGTCTTGGTCGCCACGCTGCTGTGGGTGGCGTTGTAGCCGTCCATGTTGCCCAGCGCATTGCCCAGGGCGAAGGCGCGTACATCCGTGCTGTCCAGTTCGAGCGCCGAAGGCACGGCTTCGCGGGTGGCTTGCAGCGAATACCCGCCAGCGCCGTCACCGACTGCCCGTAATCCGCTGCCTTGCAGCAACCGGGCAAAGCCCTCGTCGAGCGCGTATTCGCCCTGCAGGCCTGGGCTCTGCCGGCCTTCGGTCAGGCGCCCGTCCACCGACAGCAGCACGCCAGCCTCGGCCGCGAAACCGCTGAGGGCGGCGGACAGCGGCCCGGCGGGAATCTGATAGCCCTGGGTGCGCTGCTGGACACTCGCGGCCTCGACGGCCTGGGCATGAACGGCAGCCGGTCCGAGTGCCGCAAGTGCCAGCGTGGCGAGGCGGATGGAGCGGCGCAGACGGATAGGCGAGAAGCGAAGGCTGGGGTACATGAAGCATCCTCATTGCAGGGGCCGCGCATGACGCGCAAGGGCCGAATACACTGAAGCCAGGCGAGAATCGAAAAAGGGAACCATCACAGGCCGCATGACCGAGCGCAGCAGTTTTCACACAGCCTGACCAGGCAGGATTATTTAGCCCTCAGCCTTGTAGCGGCTCCACGGTCGCCCACCAGGGCAGCCGGCGATTGACGCGAACCGGCAAGCTGCGCTCCAGCGCGGCCAGGATGCGTCCAGGGTCGTTCAACGGGTAAGCACCGACCAGACGCAGCTCGGCGACTCGCGGGTCGCAACCGAGATAGCCGGGCACGTGCTCGGCCAGCTCGTCGATGAAATCGGCCAGGCGCCGGTTGTCGGCCAGCAGTACGCCACGGCTCCAGGCCTCGCGGGCCAGCGCAACCGGCTCGCTGGCGGCGATACCGGCGTGGCCGATGCGCACCTGGCGGCCTGTCGGCACTACCTGCGCTGGCGCACCGCTGGCGGGCTCGATGCGCACTGCACCTGCGAACACGCTGAGCTGGGTGAAGCCCTGCCCTTCACGCACGCTGAAGCGGGTGCCCAGCGCCTGCAGACGGCCATGCAGCGCATCGACCACCAGCGGGCGCGGATCACGGGCGGTGTCGACCAGCACCTCACCCTGCAACAGCTGCAGGCGGCGCAGGCGCAGGCTGTAGTCGATCTCCACCGCCGTACGGCTGCTCAGCCACAGGTGCGTACCGTCGGCCAGGCGTGTGTCGCGGATTTCCCCAGTGCCGGTTCGCTCGCTGGCCAGCCAAGCTCGCCCCTGCCGGCTGCCACCAGCCAGGGCGAGCATGCCGGCACCGCCGAGGGCGACCAGCAGCGCCAGGACCTGCCGGCGGCCGCGAGCGGCACCGCGCAGCGCCCGACCAACGGCCTGGCGGCGAACGTCGTCAGGTAAACGGGCGAACTGGCTGCTGACGGCTTCTACCCGTTGCCAGGCCACCGCATGTTCGGGCCGCGCGGCCAGCCATTGCCGCCACGCCTGGCGCTGCTGGTCGCTGACCGGTGGGTCGGCGAGGGTCGCGAACCAGTCGGCCGCCTCCTGCAGGGCGGCATGGTCGGTGGTCACGCGTGCGCCTGCGTCAGCAACAGGCACTGCAGCATCGCCTGCGCCATGTATTTCTTCACCATGCGCTCGGACACCTGCAAACGTTCGGCGATGGTGGCGTAAGTGAGGCCGTCCAGCTGCGACAGCAGGAACGCCTCGCGCACCTTGGCCGGCAGGCGCAGCAGCATGGCGTCGATGGCCAGCAGGGTCTCGATGATCAGCTCGGCAGCCTCCGGCGATGGCGCATGCTGCTGCGGCTGCAGGGCGAGTGCTTCAAGGTAGGCACGCTCGATGGCCTGGCGGCGCCAATGATTGACCAACAGCGAGTGGGCGATGGTCGACAGGTAGGCACGCGGCTCGCGCAGGGTGGGCAGCTCGCGCTGCTTGGCGAGCACCCGCATGAAGGTGTCCTGGGCCAGGTCAGCGGCGTTTTCAGCGCAACCCAGGCGCTTGCGCAGCCAGCCGTTCAGCCAGCCGCTGTGCTCGCGGTACAACTGTTGGAGAGATTGCTGAGAGGAAACAAGCGACATCGAGCACACCACCACCGCACCTGGAAACGCCGCGAATGGTAATGCTTCTCAGAAGCAAATTACAGAAATTCGTCGCGTGCCGCCTCACCAGCCGAGCTGACCTTAACGAGCCAGGGCGCGATGCACCGGGTACCGCTGCGGCCAAGCCAAGGCCATGGAATGATCGCCAGGTGAGTCAGATGTTGATCGGCCGTCGCCCTGCCAGCGCGTGGGCCAGGGTGCCGCCATCGACCAACTCCAACTCACCGCCGAGCGGCATGCCGTGGGCGATGCGCGAAGCCACCAACCCCTTGCCGGCCAGTAACTGGGCGATGTAATGCGCAGTCGCTTCACCCTCCACGGTCGGGTTGGTGGCCAGGATCACTTCGCTGAACTGGCCCGCCTCGATACGCACCATCAGCTCGGGAATGCCAATGGCCTCCGGCCCCAGCCCATCGAGCGGCGAGAGGTGGCCCTTGAGTACGAAGTAGCGCCCCCGAAAACCGGTGTGCTCCACGGCGAACACATCCATCGGCCCTTCGACCACGCACAGCAGGCTGTCGTCGCGACGCGGGTCCAGGCAGATCTGGCAAAGCTCGTCCTCGCTCAGGCTGCGGCACGATTTGCAGTAGCCGACACCTTCCATGGCCTGGCTCAGGGCCTGGGCCAGGCGCGTTGCGCCGCTACGGTCGCGCTCGAGCAATTGCAAGGCCATGCGCTGGGCAGTCTTCTGCCCGACGCCCGGCAGGATGCGCAGCGAATCGATCAGTTGGCGAATCAGGGGGCTGAAGCTCATGTGCAAGCGCTCGAAGAGGGTAAAGCGGGAAGGTGAAACAGGCCGTAGGATGGGTCGGGCCGCGCAGGTGAAACCCATCGACGATTGATGGGTTTCACCCATCCTACGGAGCGGGCCATACCCGCGAATCGTGCGTATGGCCCGCTCCCACAAGGAAGCGGCTTTAGAACGGCATCTTGAAGCCAGGCGGCAACTGCATCCCGGAGGTCATGCCGGACATCTTGTCCTGGCTGTTGGCTTCGATCTTGCGCACGGCGTCGTTGACGGCCGCGGCGATCAGGTCTTCGAGGATTTCCTTGTCTTCCTGCATCAGGCTGTCGTCCAGGCTGACACGCTTGACGTCATGCCGGCCGGTCATCACCACGCTGACCAGGCCAGCGCCGGATTGCCCGGTCACCTCGGCGTTCGCCAGCTCTTCCTGCATCTTCTGCATCTTTTCCTGCATCTGCTGTGCCTGCTTCATCAGGCCGGCCATGCCACCTTTCATCATGATGTTGTCCTCGGTAGTCAGGGATTAACGACGGTATCGACGGGTTCAATGCTGCCCGCACGCACGGAGGCGGCGAACTGGGAAATCATCTGCTGGATCAACGGATCATTGTGGATCGACGCTTCGGCCTCGCGCTGGCGGTTGGCCCGCTTGCGCGCCGCAGCCTGGGCCGGGGTTTCCTGCTCGGGCTTGATGAGTGCGATGTCCAGTTGCAGCTCGCGACCGTGGTAGGCGTTCAGCGCGTCGTTGAGGCGGCGCTGCTGAGTAGCATTGAACAGCGCGCTGTGGGCCGGATCCAGATGCAGCAACCACTTGTCGCCATCCACCGCGATTAGGCTGCAGTTGGCGGCGATGCTGCCAGTCATGCCGCCCAGGCCCAGCTTCGGAAACAGCTCGAGCCATTCGGCTGCCAGGCCGGTGGCCGGTGCACTGGCCGGCTCGGGCTCGGCTTCGGGCTGGTCGTCGGCCAGCGCATGTTCGAAATCGTAGTCGAGATTCTCGGCGTCCATCGCCACGTAGTCGTAGTCGCCAGGCGGCGGCTCGTCATCGCTGTCAGGCGGGTTCAGGTCGTTGCTGTCGATCACCGGCACGTCGGCGAGCTCGGGCACTGGCAGGGCTATCTCCGGCTCGGGCTCGGGTGCCCTGGCCGGTTCGTTTGCCTGTGGCGCCGGCACCGCCTGGCGAGGTGCCTCACCAGTTGCTGCGGCAGGCTCGACAAGCGCGGGCGCCGGGGCTGGCGGCGCGACAGGTGTTTCCTCCCAGGGCGGGGTCACCGCTGGCGTGGCGGCGGACGATACGGGCGCAACGGGCGCCGGCTCAGCAGCAGGCGACAAGGCGGCGGCCGCCGCCGGCTGGCTTGGCGCGGCTGGCTGGGCTGCGGGACTGACAACAGTTGGCGACGCAGCTGACGCTGCCTCGGCCACCGGTGCTGTCCGGGGATCAGCCTTGGCCTGGCTGATCCCCAATGGCTTTAGCGCCACCCTCGGCGCGGCGGCCTCACCTGCCGGCCTGAACGCCAGCATGCGCAGCAGCACCATCTCGAAGCCGCCCCGCGGGTCCGGCGCCAACGGCAGGTCACGGCGGCCAATGAGGCCCATCTGGTAGTAGAACTGAACATCTTCGGCCGGCAATGCCTCGGCAAGCGCGAGCACCCGATCACGGTCACCCTGACCGTTGTCCACGGCATCAGGGAGCGCCTGGGCGATCGCCACGCGGTGCAGCACGTTGAGCATTTCCGCCAGCACGCCGCTCCAGTCCGGGCCCTGCTCGGCGAGCTGGCGCACGGCCTCGATCAAGCCGCGGGCGTCACCTTCGATCAGCGCGTGCAGCACGCCATACACCTGGCCGTGATCGAGCGTGCCAAGCATGGCGCGTACATCGGCGGCGAGCACCTTGCCTTCACCAAAGGCGATGGCCTGGTCGGTGAGGCTCATGGCATCGCGCATGGAACCGTCGGCGGCGCGGCCGAGCAACCACAGCGCATCGTCCTCGAAGGGAATGTTTTCGGCGCCCAGTACGTGGGTCAGGTGCTCGACCACACGCTCCGGCGGCATGTTCTTCAAGGAGAACTGCAGGCAGCGCGACAGCACGGTGACCGGCAGTTTCTGCGGGTCGGTGGTGGCGAGCAGGAACTTGACGTGGGGCGGCGGCTCTTCGAGCGTCTTGAGCAACGCGTTGAAGGAGCTGGTCGACAGCATGTGCACTTCGTCGATCAGGTAGACCTTGAAGCGCCCGCGGCTTGGCGAGTACTGCACGTTGTCTAGCAACTCGCGAGTGTCCTCGACCTTGGTACGGCTGGCGGCATCCACTTCGATCAGGTCGACGAAACGGCCCTCGTCGATCTCCCGGCACACCGAACAGGTGCCGCACGGCGTGGAGCTGATACCGGTTTCGCAGTTCAGGCACTTGGCGATGATGCGCGCAATGGTGGTCTTGCCCACGCCGCGGGTACCGGTGAACAGGTAGGCGTGGTGCAGGCGCTGGCTGTCGAGAGCGTTGATCAGCGCTTTCAGCACATGGGTCTGCCCGACCATTTCGCGAAACGAACGCGGGCGCCATTTGCGTGCAAGAACCTGATAACTCATTGAAAACCGTCGCCAGAGGAAAGCAAAAGAGGGCTAATGCTAGCTCAAATGAGGTAATCAGTGCGACGCCGATCAGCGGACCTGAAAAAGATTGGCACGCGGGCTGGCTAAATTTTATACAGCCGCGTATAGTCGGTTCCGTTCGTACCACGCTGCAAGTCATCCGGCCCCTGGGCCTTCCCGATGGTTTCCTGGCAATCGGCATCCACACGATGCACGCATAGCTGCCAAGACCCCCTCCGCTGACTGATCTGGCCTTCCCGCTCACGCGGCGACCTTCGCCAGCCTTCCGACGTACAGACCCGCTCTAGATTCCGCCCTTTTTAAAGGTGGAACTTAAAAGCGCGCAGTCCGCTCCGATCATTCAATCCCATTGGCATGAGCCAATGCCCGGAGCCCTCTTTATATGGCGCGATCATGCGCCCGTAGTATCAGGAAACACCGATTATGAATACCAACCAACAGATTCAGGCCGCCATCCATACCCTGTCCAATGCGTTCGCGCCCCTGGCCTGCCACATCCTGGCCGCCCGCAAAGGCAGCTTCAGCTTTACCGTGGTCGACCACACCGGCGTCGCCCAGCACAGCCAGCGCCTCTACCCAGGCCAGTACTGTGATGACTCGCTGAAAGGCGTCATCGAGCGCACCCGCCAGGCGCTGCGTCGCTGATTGCTGAGTCATTTGCAAACAACATCACGTTTAATGGAGCGAAATTGCGGCCATCGTCGAACTAAATGAATCCCAGTCACTCATAGGTGTTCATACTTCAACTGGAGTTCGTCAATGGAAAATAGTAATCGACAACTTGTCGACCAGCTATTCGCCCCCCTACGCGCCACCTTCAGTCGGCCTCGCCCGGATGGCAGCATCGTCCTTTCACTGATCGATGAAGCCGATACCACCGCCTATAGCCGGGTACTGCAGAAGCTGCAGCTCAACGATTCCAATGCCTTCGCGCAAAGCCTCGAAGATATTCGCCTCGAGCTCGCCGTGAGAGCCGGCAACATTCCGGCTGACATGCGCAAGATGCTCAAGGAACAGGACAGCGTCATCAGCTACCACCACGCCTGAGACCTGTTCGACACGAAGCCCTGCCACCCTCACCGGTGCAGGGCTTTGTCGTTTCTGGGCCTAGCCAGGCGCGAAGCGGTAGTGGCCAATCACGGTAAAGCGAAACAGGATGGCCTCTTCGCGAGTGCCGGCGCCGATGTTGTGCAGGATCAACGGCTCGCCAGCCGCCGACAGGCGATCGGAAACGATACCGATGTGGGTAAGGCCGCGGCCCAGATCCCAGGTGACGATATCGCCCGGGTGATAATCGCGGGCCTCCCGGCTGAGCGCCAGTGCCATGCCCTGGCGCTGGAACCAGGTCATCAGATTGGGCACCCGGCGATGGTCGATGTTGCGGTCGGTACGGCTCAGCCCCCACTGCCTGGGGTAGGCAGAGAAATTTGCCGCCATGTCCACATGCACGGCTTTCTGCAGGTCCAACCCCTGCAGGCGCAAGGCGCGAATCACCACGTCGGTGCAGACACCGGTGTTCATCGGCACATCCCCGCCCGGGTAGTCGAGCCGCCGGTAGGCAGGATCGTAGGACAGGGTCACACCGACCTGCTCACGGGCCGCACTCGCCAGCTTTGCCGGCTCCACGGCAACTGCATGCAGGCTCAGCAGGCAGCCCAGCAGCAACAATGATCTCAGCACGCATGCTCTCCCTTCACAGCAAAACCGTTCGACGGACGCTCTTCATTATCCGGTAATTTTTTGCGACAGTATGCTTGGGCAAGGTCGAAGCCATATTGGGATGCCCCCCATCGCCAGATAACGTCGCCAGGCGTTCATGCCGGCAGACAGTGCGAACACCTGATGAGGAAACCACAATGAGCAGCCCTGACGAGCAACACGCCATTGACAGTGCGCAGTCGGAAACGAACCATGGCGCGGTGATCGACCCGCGCGGCCGGGAGATTCCGATCACCGAAAGCATGATCCAGCAAGCTTGCAGCGAACTGGACAAGCAATGGGTGAAACCAGGGGACGAAAATCCGTCCTGACCTGCGCGGCAGTCAGCCGGCGCTGATCACGCGCGCTCCAAGCGCCGTGATCAGCGCATGCAGCCGCTCGTCGCTGCCCAGCAGTTCGACGTCCAGCCCTTCCAGTTCGCGGCGCACCGGATACTGCTTGCGCAGCTGATCGAAGCCGGCCTTGCGCGCCTGCTCATCCGCCACCAGGCTACGCCGCAGGTCGGCATCGTCGCGGCGGGGGTCGTAAACCACTCGGCACAGGGCAGCCAATACCCAACCCGGATCGCTGCCAGCGGCAATGCCAAGCCTTGGCAGCCAGCGCTCGGGCGTCAGGACGCTCAGCGACAGCGTTGGTGCAAGGCCCTGGTAACGGCAGAACGCCTCGTAGATCTGCGCAGTACCACGCAACTTGCCATCGAGGCTGTAGCCGGCGATATGCGGCGTGGCGATGTGGCACAGTGCGGCCAGCGCCGGATCGACCAGCGGCTCGCCTTCCCAGACATCCAGCACGGCGTGCAGCTCGGCGCCCTGCTGCAGATGCTCACGCAACGCCTGTGTGTCCACCACCGCACCGCGGCTGGCGTTGATCAGCCATGCGCCAGGGCGCAGGCGCTGCAGATGCTGCGCATCGATCAGGTGGCGGGTGGCGAACTCCCCGTCGCGCGTCAGGGGCGTATGCAGGCTGATCACGTCGCACTGCTCGACGATCTGCTGCAAGTCGACATAGTCGCCGCCCTCTGCACGCTGACGCGGTGGATCACAGACCAGCACCCGCCAGCCCAGCCCGCGCAGCACGCGCACCAGACGCTCACCGACCTGCCCGGCCCCCACCACGCCATACGTGCGCGCTGCCAGGTCAGCACCCAGACGCTCGGCCAGCACCAGCAGGCTGCCCAGCACGTAGTCGACCACGCCCCGGGCATTGCAGCCCGGCGCGCTGCTCCAGGCGACACCCGCGGCAGCAAGGTAGTCGAGATCCAGGTGGTCAGTGCCGATGGTGCAGGTGCCCACGAAACGCACCTGACTGCCTTCCAGCAGCGTTCGGTCGACGTCCGTCACCGAACGCACCAGCAACAGCTCGGCATCACCCAGCGAGGCACGGTCGATTGCCCGCCCGGGCAAGCGACGAATCTCGCCAAAACCGGCAAAGAACTCATCGAGCAGGGGAATATTTTCATCGGCGACTATGCGCATGGAGATCTCCGCAATCAGGCGCGCATTCTAACCGGATGCAGGGCCTGGAGGAGGCCCGCGATACTGCCTGGCAAAACCCTGACCAAAGCACGGGCCACGGGCGCCTTTCCTGACCGATCCGTCAGCGCGTAGACTGTGCGGTTTTCCACGCCCTGCGGAACCATCATGCTTGCCCACCCTCGCCTACAGCGCGTGCGCACCGAGTTGCGCGCTCTGCTGGCTCTGGCCACCCTGATCATCATTGCCCAACTGGCCTACACCGCGATCGGCTTCGTCGATACGGTGATGGCCGGTCGCTTCAGCGCGCAGGCGCTTGCCGCCGTAGCGCTGGGCAACTCGATCTGGGTGCCGGTGTTTTTGCTGATGACCGGCATCCTGCTGGCTACCACACCCAAGGTGGCGCAGCGCTTCGGCGCCGGGCAGCGTGGGGAAATCGGCCCGCTGGTGCGCCAGGCCCTGTGGCTGGCGCTGGTGGTCGGCAGCCTGGCAGGCGCGGCGCTGTGGAATGCCGAGTTCGTGCTGCACCTGATGAACGTCGACCCGGCGCTGATCGAACCGGCCATGGGCTACCTGCGTGGTGTGGCGTTCGGCTTTCCCTGCGTGGCGCTGTTTCATGTGCTGCGCTGCTACAGCGACGGCCTTGGCCGTACGCGCCCGAGCATGGTGATCGGCCTGCTCGGCCTGCTGGTGAATATCCCGTTCAACTACGTGCTGATCTACGGCAAGCTCGGCCTGCCGGCTCTGGGCGCCGTGGGTTGTGGCTGGGCCACGGCAATGGGCATGGCGTTCATGCTGCTCAGCATGGTCTGGTGGGTGCGCCGCGCGCCCATCTATAAAGACACCACGCCGCTGCAGCGCTTCGAGCCGCCACGCTGGCCGCCGATCAAACGGCTGCTGGGTATCGGCTTGCCAATCGGCATTTCGGTGTTTGCCGAATCGAGCATCTTCTCGGTGATTGCCCTGCTGATTGGCGGCCTGGGTGCGACCGTGGTGGCAGGCCACCAGATTGCCCTGAACTTTGCCTCGCTGGTGTTCATGATCCCCTACTCCATCGGCATGGCCGCGACGGTGCGCATCGGCCAGGCACTGGGCCGGGGCGAGCCGCGTGAGGCGCGCTTCGCGGCAGGCGTGAGCATCGTGACGGCGCTCGCCTACGCCTGCGTATCGGCCAGCGGCATGCTGCTGATGCGTGAACAGATCGCCCAGATCTATACGCCGGCGCCGGAGGTGATTGCCCTGGCGGCGAGCCTGATCGTATATGCCGCGCTGTTCCAGTTCTCCGATGCCATTCAGGTGACCGCTGCCGGCGCTCTGCGCGGCTATCAGGACACCCGCGCGACGATGATCATGACCCTGTTCGCCTATTGGGGGATCGGTTTGCCGGTCGGCTACGTGCTCGGCCTTACCGACCTGCTCGGCCCCGCCAGCGGCCCCGCCGGGCTGTGGGAAGGATTGATCGCCGGCCTTACCTGCGCCGCGCTGATGCTCATGTTGCGCCTCAAGCGCAGCGCCGGGCGGCGGATTCAGCTGAGTCGAGCGGCCAGCCAGGCGTGCTGATCGGGGCTGCCGACCTGAGTGTCGCTGCGCTGGACGCCAGGCTACGGAGCAACCATCTCGTAGCCTGGGTTGAGCGAAGCGATAGCCGGGAAAACTCCCAATCGCCTTCCTCAGTCAGCCTTCTTGCGAATCCACCCGTAGCCTGGGTTGAGCGAAGCGATACCCGGGAAAATCCCAGCCTCCTTCTTCAGTCAGCCTTCTTGCGAATCCAGTACAGGTAGGTATCGGCGTCCTGCGCCTGCTCGACCAGCTCGTGGCCGAGAAACACGCAGAATTTGGGGATATCGCGGCGCGTCGACGGGTCGGTAGCGATCACCTTGAGCAGGCCGCCAGCCGGCAGGTCGCGCACCTTGTTGTGCAGCATCATCACCGGCTCCGGGCAGAACAGCCCGGTCGCGTCGAGGGTGTCATCGGGTGTTGAATCCAGCATCAGGGGCTCCGCAGTATCGAATCAATAACGAGCTTGGCGGTACACCGCCTTATTTGCTCAACCGCCGCAGGTGGCAGGTCACTTCCTCGCGGTCGTGATAAAGCTGTTTGCAGGCGATGGAGACCTTGACCTTGCGCGCCGCCAGGCCATCGGCGATGCGCTCGAGCAACCGCCGCACTTCGGCATAGCGCTGCTTCATCGGCAGCTTGAGATTGACCACCGCTTCGCGGCAATGTCCCTCGCCGATCCATGTTTCCAGCAGCGCCGCACTGCGCGCCGGTTTCTCGACGATGTCGCAGACCATCCAGTCCACCGGTTGCTTGGGCTTCCAGGTGAAGCCATCAACCATCAGGTGCTGCACCAGGCCGGTGTCCATCAGGCTCTCGGCCATAGGGCCGTTGTCAATGGCGGTCACCAGCATGCCGCGGCGAACCAGTTGGTAGGTCCAGCCGCCTGGCGCTGCGCCAAGATCGACACCGGTCATCTCGTCCGACAGGCGTTCATCCCACTGCTCGCGAGGAATGAAGGTGTGCCAGGCCTCTTCGAGCTTCAGTGTGGAGCGGCTGGGCGCCTCGCGGGGGAACTTGAGGCGTGGAATACCCATTGGCCAGATTGCCGAATTGTTCGCCTCGGCCATGCCCAGGAACACTTCGCGGCCGCTCTTGAAGGTCAGCAGCAGGCGTGGCGCGCGCTCGTTCTCCACCAGCCTGCCAGCGACGGTCAGCGCCTTGCGCAGCGGGCCTTCGAACTTCTTGCAGAAGCCGGACAGCTCCTTGCCATCGTTGGTGTCCAGCACCTCCAGCCACAGGCTGCCGAATACCGGTAGCGGCGCCAGGTGCTCGAGCAGCACGCTGATGCGGTCCTTCTCGGGCAAGTCGATGAAGCCGCCCCGTGCCCACTGGCGGATGAAGATCAGTTGGCTGAAACGCAGCCCCTTCATCAATCGCTCGGCGCCTTCCTCGTCATTGCAGATGAACTCCGCACAGGCAGTATTCGGCTTGGCCTTGGCATAACCAGGCACATCGAGCAGCGCCGCATGCTCGGAAATTTCCGAACACACCTCGTTTTCGAAACCGGGGCGGCAGTGCAGCAACAAAGTATTCATCGGGGCTCTCCTTGGGCCGCGCATGATAGCGAAAACTGGAACCCACGGCGCCTGCCCCCTGTCCAGTGAACAGATTCCCGGCATTTTCCGGCTCCGCTACGCAGGCGTCACACGCCAGGCGCATGATCGGACGACGGCTTATCGCAAGCCGCAAAAACGGTCCAAAGAGGAATCCTCGCGCAGAGCCGGACAGAGCCTCTGCCACAACCAGAACGGCTTGTACCGTGCAAGCCACAAGGAGATGCACGATGCCTTCCATCGATAGCCTGAACTGCCGCCGCACACTGGACGTGGACGGTAAATCCTACGATTACTTCAGCCTCCCCGACGCCGCCAAGCAACTCGGCAACATCGACAACCTGCCGGTGTCGCTCAAGGTGCTGCTGGAAAACCTGCTGCGTTGGGAAGACGACAAGACCGTCACCCGCGACGACCTGCAGGCCATGAGCGACTGGTTGCACAAGCGCGGCTCCGACCGCGAGATCCAGTACCGCCCTGCCCGCGTGCTGATGCAGGACTTTACCGGCGTGCCGGCGGTGGTCGACCTCGCCGCCATGCGCGACGCGATGGCCAAGGCCGGCGGCGACCCACAGAAGATCAACCCGCTGTCGCCGGTCGATCTGGTCATCGACCACTCGGTGATGGTCGACAAGTTCGCCACCCCCGAAGCGTTTGGCGAGAACGTCGAGATCGAAATGCAGCGCAACGGCGAGCGCTACGCGTTCCTGCGCTGGGGCCAGAGCGCCTTCGACAACTTCAGCGTGGTGCCGCCGGGCACCGGCATCTGCCATCAGGTGAACCTCGAATACCTGGGCCGCACCGTGTGGACCAAGGAAGAGGACGGCGTGACCTACGCCTACCCCGACACACTGGTCGGCACCGACTCGCACACCACCATGATCAATGGCCTCGGCGTGCTCGGCTGGGGCGTAGGCGGCATCGAAGCGGAAGCGGCGATGCTCGGCCAGCCGGTGTCCATGCTGATTCCCGAAGTGATCGGCTTCAAGCTGACCGGCAAGCTCAAGGAAGGCATCACCGCCACTGACCTGGTGCTCACCGTCACCCAGATGCTGCGCAAGAAAGGCGTGGTCGGCAAATTCGTCGAATTCTACGGCGATGGCCTGGCCGAGCTGCCCCTGGCGGATCGCGCCACCATCGCCAATATGGCGCCGGAATATGGCGCCACCTGCGGGTTCTTCCCGGTTGACGAAATCACCCTGGGCTACCTGCGCCTGTCCGGCCGCCCCGAAGAGACCGTCAAGCTGGTCGAGGCCTATTCCAAAGCGCAAGGCATGTGGCGCAACGCCGGCAGCGAGCCGGTGTTCACCGACAGCCTGGAACTGGACATGGGCAGCGTCGAAGCCAGCCTGGCCGGCCCGAAACGCCCCCAGGACCGCGTCGCGCTGCCGAACGTCAGCCAGGCATTCGACGACTTCCTCGGCCTGCAACTCAAGCCCGGCCGCAAGGAAGAGGGCCGCCTGGAAAGTGAAGGCGGTGGCGGTGTAGCGGTCGGCAATGCCGCGCAGAACGAAATACAGTATGAAATGGACGGCCATCGCTACCCGCTGAGCGACGGCGCCGTGGTGATCGCTGCGATCACCTCGTGCACCAACACCTCCAACCCGAGCGTGATGATGGCCGCCGGCCTGCTGGCCAAGAAGGCCGTGGAGAAAGGCTTGCAGCGCAAGCCTTGGGTAAAGAGCTCGCTGGCCCCCGGCTCCAAGGTGGTGACCGAGTACTTTGCGGCTGCCGGGCTGACCGAGTACCTCGACAAGCTGGGTTTCGACCTGGTCGGCTACGGCTGCACCACCTGTATCGGCAACTCTGGCCCGCTGCCGGACCCGATCGAGAAAGCCATTCAGGAGCATGACCTGACCGTCGCCTCGGTGCTCTCCGGCAACCGTAATTTCGAAGGCCGCGTGCACCCGCTGGTGAAAACCAACTGGCTGGCCTCGCCGCCCCTGGTGGTCGCCTACGCGCTGGCTGGCAGCGTGCGGATCAATATCGCCGAAGAGCCGCTGGGCGAAGACCGCGACGGCAAACCGGTGTACCTGCGCGATATCTGGCCGAGCCAGAAGGAGATCGCCGAGGCCGTGCAGAAGGTCGACACCGCCATGTTCCGCAAGGAATACGCCGAAGTGTTCGCCGGTGACGAGCAGTGGCAGGCCATCGCCGTGCCCGAAGCCGATACCTATACCTGGCAGAACGATTCCACCTATATCCAGCATCCACCGTTCTTCGAAGGCATCGCCGATGCGCCACCGCACATCGGTGACGTGCAGAACGCCAACATCCTGGCCCTGCTCGGCGACTCGGTGACCACCGACCACATCTCCCCGGCCGGTAACATCAAGGCCGACAGCCCGGCTGGGCGCTACCTGCGCGAACAAGGTGTCGAGCCGCGCGACTTCAACTCCTACGGCTCGCGCCGCGGCAACCATGAAGTGATGATGCGCGGCACCTTCGCCAACATCCGCATCCGCAACGAAATGCTCGACGGCGAAGAAGGCGGCGTCACCCTGCACGTGCCAAGCGGCGAGAAGCTGGACATCTACGATGCCTCCATGCGCTATCAGCAAGAAGGCACGCCACTGGTGGTGATCGCCGGCAAGGAATACGGCACCGGCTCCAGCCGTGACTGGGCCGCCAAGGGCACCAACCTGCTTGGCGTCAAGGCGGTGATCGCCGAAAGCTTCGAGCGCATCCACCGCTCCAATCTGGTGGGCATGGGTGTGCTGCCGCTGCAATTCAGCGAAGGCACCGATCGCAAGAGCCTGGGCCTGACCGGCAAGGAAACGCTCTCCATCAAAGGCCTGGACGGCGTGGAAGTACGCCCGCACATGCCGCTGATGCTGGAAATCGTTTACCCGGACGGCAAGCAAGAGAGCGTCGAAGTGCTCTGCCGTATCGACACCCTCAATGAGGTTGAATACTTCAAGGCCGGCGGCATCCTGCATTACGTGCTGCGCCAGCTGATCGCAAGCTAAGCCGCCTGCAAAGGCCGCCGCAAGGACGCGGCGCCCTGCATGCGATCACCGTAGCCTGGGTCGAGCGAAGCGACACCCGGGCTTTTTATGCCCTTCAAAACATGTGAACTGAACCTGAACAACCCGTAATTACGCACCAACATTGCACAATCCTACGAACGGACTGCCGTATTACCGGCGCCAAAATGTGATCCACCCCTAATTCCAGTTACACTCAAGCCCTGCCGCGCGCACGCGACACATCAAAAAATCATCAGGGTAGATGCCATGCGTAACAACCAGCCGATCACCGGGAACGAGCGCACTTTTCCAGAGCAGCAGCGTTTGATCTCGACGACCGACCTCAAAGGCCAGATCACCTACTGCAACGACGCCTTCGTCGACATCAGCGGGTTCTCGCGAGACGAGTTGATACGCGCCCCGCACAACCTGGTGCGTCACCCTGATGTACCGCCCGCCGTGTTCGAACACATGTGGGCCACGCTCAAGAACGGCCGGCCGTGGATGGGCATCGTCAAGAACCGTTGCAAGAACGGCGACCATTACTGGGTCAACGCCTACGTGGTGCCGGTGCTCGATGGCGGCAAGGTGACCGGCTACGAGTCGGTGCGCAGCAAACCCACCACCGAACAGGTGCAGCGCGCTCAGGCGCTATACGGCCGCATCAACGCAGGCAAGGCCGCCGTGCCGAGCCTTGACCGCTGGCTGCCGGTGTTACAGAACTGGCTGCCGTTCATCCTGGTCAGCCAGGTCGGCTTTCTGGTCGGCACCTGGCTGGACAGCACCTGGGGCTTCATTGCCGCCGCTGCGCTGTCGATTCCCCTCGGCCTACTCGGCCTGGCCTGGCAAGGCCGTGGCATCAAGCGCCTGCTGCAACTGGCCGAACAGAGCACCTCCGACCCGCTGATCGCGCAGATGTACACCGACAGCCGTGGCGTCGAAGGCCGTCTGGAGCTGTCCATCCTAAGCCAGGAAGCGCGCCTGAAAACCTGCCTCACGCGCCTGCAGGACAGCGCCGAAAACCTCGCCAAACAAGCCACCCAGGCAGACGTGCTGGCCCACAACAGCTCCGCCGGGCTGCAGCGCCAGCGCGAAGAAACCGACCAGGTTGCCACCGCCGTCAACGAAATGGCCGCCACTACGCTGGAAGTTGCCAACAACGTGGCACGCACCGCCATCGCCACTCAGGAAGCCAACAGCCTCACCCAGCAAGGTCGCACCATCGCCCGTGAAACCCGCGAAGCGATCCAGCGCCTGTCTCTCTCGGTCGGCGAAACCGGCGAAACCGTCACCCGCCTGGCGCGAGACAGCAACGAGATCGGCGGCGTGGTCGATGTGATCAAAGGCATCGCCGACCAGACCAACCTGCTCGCCCTCAACGCCGCCATCGAAGCCGCACGCGCCGGCGAGATGGGCCGTGGCTTCGCGGTGGTCGCCGATGAAGTGCGCTCCCTCGCCCAGCGCACCGCCCAATCCACCGGGCAGATCCACGAACTGATCGCCAAACTGCAACGCACCGCCGATGAAGCGGTACTGACCATGGACATCGGCCGCAGACAGGCCGACGAAGGCGTCGAACGCGTACAACAGGCCGACCACGCCCTCGCCGGCATCAGCGACGCCGTCGCCAACATCGCCGAAATGGCCGACCAGATCGCCGCCGCCGCCGAAGAACAAAGCGCCGTGGCCGACGAAATCAGCCGCAATATCACCACCATCGCCCAACTCTCCGACCAGACCGCAGGCGAGGCGCAGAGTACGGCGTTGTTGAGTGAAGAGTTGACCAGTACGGCGCAGGGGCAGTATTCGTTGGTGGCGCGGTTTAATCGTTGAGGCCCCAGCCAGACTTTATTTAAGGACTCTTGAACGTGGCGTGCTGATCAAAGGATTTTTCGCCTTGGAAATATTCAATAAAAACTGGGGCCAAATAAGCCAGCTCTATGAGACAAAGATAGTCAAATCAATCTATTTCTGGCTTCCACAGGTACATCCACCACTCCATGTGCGGGGGCTTTTTATTGTCTGCGCCCCCACAGCGAAACCTCCCTCTACCGGTCAAGCAGGCTGTTCACCGCTAACGCACCGCGAATGTTTCACCCACTCGGCGTAGACAGACTCAGTACGAATCGAATAATTTCTCACCCGAATCTGCTCGCGCACCTGCACCATCAATTTTGGCTTGCCGTCATCCATGTCGTATTGCTCCCTGAGTGATGTCGCGCTTACCGCGACCTAGCTCACACTAGGCAAGAAAATACGCCACAACAAGGAACGTTATCCGACATGCTGTCGGATCTTATGCGACAGCAATGTCGTCTAATTATAGTTAGGCAAAAACACCACAACGGGATACACATGACATTAAAATCAGAAAGTAAATCGTTAGAAATATTTAACTTGGCCGCCCTCTCATACGGAATTTTCACTTTCCTGGAGTTAACGGCGTGGCTAAAATATATCGGCTTTTCTAGCGTAAGAAATGGTGATTTTAACATCCTGAATCTTATGACACTCACCGCTGCTCAGATAGCAGTATTTATTGGTGGGATTCTTGTCATAAGAAAATCAAGGTTCACATTGCACGTATACGTTACGGCCGCTTTACTTGGCGCAGCAGGCACAATGGAACTAATTTTCTTTGGCCCTGCCATCAATATATTTACACCACCAACGCCAGAGCGAATGTTCTTAATTACACTGGCAGCTCTATATCTCTATAGTATTAAAGAACAAAATAGAACCAATAGCACACATGCCTAACAGGGCGCTGAAGTCGCTCATTTCATTCGCTGGGACAGGCGAAGCCTGCCCCTTAGCTTAGCAAGTAGGGTGGATGACGCTCTTTTCATCCACCATTGCACTCTGAATTGGTGGACGGATAAAGCGTCGTCCACCCTACTAAGCTGAGTACCTTGAAGGCCTTGTACCTGCGCAACTTCAGGAGCCTATTCGCTTTGTTTTCGTGGATGCAAGCAGGGCATGCTGAACCGTGAAGTAGCGATCTTCCATCTGGTCAACCACGCCACCTACCATCGGCCATGCTCTTGACCTGGCTGACAGCACCGGCCCGCCGATACCTACATGGTATTTATCATGAGGTGGAGCCTCATCGTAGAACGCCTGAGGCATACTCTTCGCTCGATACAGACCCTCACCTCCCGGCGCATCATGACCACTCCGCAAACCCAGCTGAACGAACTGATCGCTCACCTCGCGGCGCTCACCGAGATTCTCGCCCTTGACCCCGATAGCCACTGGGGCACGCATTTCCGCAATTGCCTGTCGACTGCCAGAGCGCTGGCGGGCAGCCGTTACGATGCCGATGAGCTGACAGGCCTGGCGCGCTCAGTGATGTCCGTTTACGGCGGCATGGGCAGCTTCAACGATTACGCACCGTGGCAAAATGGCCGCTTCATTGTCGGCATGGAGTTGCTGGATGAGGCGTCGAACCGCGTCTATATAGCGGCCCGGGCGATAAGGCTGCGCAACGCCACCGACGTTGACTGACTTCACGCGTACACCACAGGAGATCACCTGAATCGATGTCCGCCACTACCCTATCCGACCTATTCAAGCCTGAGCCCATCCAGTGGGGCCTGCGTGGCGACCCCTATCTGTGGCAGGAAATGAGCGAAGCGCTGGGCGCCCTGCCACTTCCGCCAAGCGAGGCAAAGCTGGCCGAAACTCTCGATGCCACCTTCGAGCGCCTGGTTGGCTTGTCGCCATGCGCGGAGCAGTCGTCGGTGTTCGTCGAACGCCATAGCCATGGTGGCATGTCGTCGGGTGGAATCAGCCTGGTCTTCTGGCGCGAGAAGGCCTTGCCGTTGTTGTTGGCGCGCTACCGCACAGCACAGGGCGACAAGCCGTGAAGGAACTCGATGGCACGCTCGTGCTGATGACCGAGCGCCTGCTGGTGCGGCGCTGGATGCCGGATGACCTGGAGCCGCTGCTGCGGATCTACGGCGATGCAGAGGCCATGCGCTGGGTCGGCGACGGCGTGCCGTTGACCCAGCAACAGGCCGCCAACTGGCTGGAGGTGACAGCGAACAATTACCGGCAGCGCGGCTATGGCATGTACGCGGTGACCTTGCGCGACGGCGGCGCGGTGATCGGCTTTTGCGGGCTGGTGCACCCGGATGATCAGGACAAACCCGAGGTGAAGTACGCCTTCGCCCGCGAGCACTGGGGCTATGGCTATGCCAGCGAAGTGGTGTGCGCCCTGCTACCCTATGCAGCCCAAAAGCTGGGCCTGACGCAGATCATCGCCACCGTCGCGCCGGACAATGCCGCTTCCCGGCGGGTGCTGAGCAAGGCTGGCATGACGCTTATCGACAGCTTGCCAGAAGGCGACGGCAGCCAGACACTGCTGCTGAGCTGGCACACGCCAGCTGCAGCACTGCAGTGACTTCAGGAGCTTCTCCCATGACCGAAAATGCCCCTGCCTACGCCATCGTGCACGCCATTCCGTCGGTGGAAATCTATCGCCATCTGCGCACTGCAGCCGGGCTGAGCGCCAAGACCGTCGAAGCGGCAAGCCGTGGCCTGCCCAACAGCCTGTTCGCCGTTCAGGTGCTATGCGCTGGCGAGCCGGTCGGCATGGGCCGGGTGATCGGTGACGGCGGCTCGTTCTATCAGGTGGTGGATATCGCCGTGCTGCCGGCCCATCAAGGACGTGGCCTGGGCAAGATGATCATGGGCGCAATCAGCGATTACATCGCTCGCGAGGTGCCAGAATCCGCGTACGTCAGTTTGATCGCCGACGGTGAGGCGTATCGCCTCTATCAGCAATTCGGCTTTGCGCTGACGGCACCGGCAAGCCAGGGCATGGGGCTGACGAAAACCGCAGGCTGAGCCACACACCAAACCACCGATCGAGACGCAGGTAGCACCATGAATCGCCGCAAGAAGATCAAGCAGTTGCTGGAGGCCCACGCGAAAAAGGCCAACGCCAAGCTGGCACCCAAAAGCAGCAAGCCCAAGTACGTCAGCAAAGCGGACCGCTTGAAATTGGCTGCGGAGCAGGACCTGGAGCCGACACCCTCCGTCGAATAAGCTGGAACAGCGCTATCGATTTGCTGGTCATTTTTTAGGCAAGGCTCTGCAGGATCGGCCATAACGACAGGGATGCCGCGTATGAATCAGGATGATTACAACCACCTGCGCAAGCACGTCGATTTTCTCGAATCGCTGCTCGCCGTGTTGGTCATTGCGCTGTTCGTGTTCGCGATGTTCAGCCCCGCGACCGAGCTACTGGTCGCGTTGGCAGCGGTCATTGGCGGGTTGCTGTTGCGTTTGTATCGGCAGCACCAGGCGCTGTCGCGTTATGCCTGCCCTGGCTGCGGTGAGTCGCCGCATAACAAGGCAGATAGCGTTGCCGGTGATCGCCATGATCCGGCGACAGCCAATTGTCTGCATTGCGGACAGCGGTTATCAGACTAAACGATTCGGGCTCGGCGCCAGATTATCGCGTGGGAGCGTCGCCCTCGGCGCGATGCGATTTTGGTCGACCTTTGATATCGGCGTTGCCTGGGCGATTCGCCGCGGGGGCGCGACTCCTACAGGTCAGCTGACGCGACAGGCTGGCTGATGCTTTTTCGTCCATCATCGAGATATCAAAGCGGTGGGCGAATTAAGCATCAGCTAGCGCACCGCTCCGCTCTACGAAACCAAGCTGGCCCCATGACTACTTTTAGGAGAACGCTGTGCCTCATTGCATCATCGAACATTCGACTTCGCTGAATGGCGAGCCTTTGGTTGCGTCCGTGTTTGCCGGCACTTTGCAGTCAGGACTATTCGAGGCTGATGGGAGGGATATCAAGGCGAGGTCGATTGCTTATCAGCATTACCTGACCGGCCCAGAGAAAGCCGACTTCGTGCATGTCACCGTAAAAATCCTGTCGGGCCGCACCCCGCAGCAAAAGCAGGTGCTGTCGCAGTCGGTGCTGACGCATCTGCAGAAGCTGGAGCAGCCGGGCTGCTCACTGACCGTCGAGATGGTGGACATCGACCGCGCCAGCTATGCGAAGGTGACCGGATAAACGATCTGCATTGCGGGCCGCGCTTGTCTGAGTAAACGATTCGGGCTAGACACCCGCCTATCCCGCAGGAGCGTCGACCTCGGCGCGATGCGATTTTGGTCGACCGTCGATACCGGCATCGCCTGGGGATTCGCCGCGGGGGCGCGGCTCCTACAATTCGACTGCAGATAGCGACGGCCGCCTGCATTGTGGCAGCGGCCAACGGAGGCGAGCATCGACAACACCGCGCAGGAGCGTCGACCCCGGCGCGATTCGATTTTGGTCGACCGTCGATATCGGCAGTGCCTGGGTTATTCGCCGCGGGGGCGCAGCTCCTACAATTCGACTGCAGATAGCGACCGCTGCCTGCATTGTGGCAGCGGCCAACGGAAGCGAGCATCGACAGCACCGCGTAGGAGCCTCGACCTCGGCGCGATTCGATTTCGGTCGACCGTCGATATCGGCGTTGCCTGGGTTATTCGCCGCGAGGGCACGGCTTCTACGGATGGGTCATTGGTCCAGCGACTTGCGGAATGACCGAGCCCCAGCGCAGGGGCTTCTGTCCCATTCGGCACTGAATAGGCTCAGCGACACGCCCTTACCGGGAATAGCGACGAAGCCTAGAGGCGTTGTACGTTTCCCATCGCGGGCGATGTAGCTGAACGTTCCGCAGGTGCCATGGTGGTCGCTGAGAATCAGCGATTCGGGGTCGGCGCCGGCACCTCGCACGTAGTCTTTCATCATTTCAATGGAAGCTGGGTTGGCGGGCACGCCGGTCAGGTACCACGTGTTCTTGCTGAACAGCAGAATGCAGCACAGCAAAACCGCCGACCACATCGCCCAACGCTTGAAACGTTGCGCATTGCGGTGAAGCGCCAGTACATCCCGATAGTGCATTCCCTTGCCCTGTTCATCTTCACCAGATCGATCCTACCCAATCGCTCGTCACCCGGCTGCCGAACACGCCACGCTTCAGCGGCCTGCAACGCCCTGCGCCAGAAATGCTGCCACGGCATCCGCCGCCGACTGCAGGTGCTGCTCATGGCTGTAACCCGACACCTTCAGCGGTTTCAGATCATGGTCGCCCGCGGTCAGCCAGAACAATTCGATGGTGCGTGACAGCTGGTAGCTCGCCACGGTGTGGCGGTCGCCCATGGCGTCGCGTTCGCCCTGCACGATCAGGGTTGGCGTTTTCAGGTCGGCCAGGTGGGCGGTGCGGGGTTTGTCGGCCTTACCGATGGCGTGGAATGGGTAGCCCAGGCAGACCAGCGCATCAGCTTGCAGCTCGTCGGCGAGCAAACTGGCCATGCGCCCGCCCATGGATTTGCCGCCAATGGCCAGCGGCCCGGTGACCTGTTGCCGCACGGCGGCATGCACCTCGCGCCAGCGCTCGAGCAGCTTGGCCTGGGGGTTGGGTGGGCGTTTCTTGCCGTCTTCGCGGCGCGCGGCCATGTAGGCGAATTCGAAGCGCACCACCGTTACGCCACGCGCGGCGAGCTTGCATGCCATGAGGTTCATGAAGTCGCTGTCCATCGGCGCGCCCGCGCCGTGGGCGAGGATCAAGGTGGCCAGGCTGTTGCCCGCTGGCCGATCCCACAGCAGCCCTGCGGCTGCACTTCCCTGCGCCTGTTGACCGGCGTCAATACCGCTTCGCTGCCCTTCTCGCATGCTTGCCTCGCTCATAAAAGCCCTCTGTTACCGTGCGCTCATTCCGATCCGCGTGGGGGCTGCAGATGATCTGCCATAACCGTGGATGGAAACCCAGACATGAACACAACAACCAGTTCCGCCTACAACTACAAGGTGGTTCGTCAGTTCGCCATCATGACGGTGGTGTGGGGCATCGTCGGGATGGGGCTCGGCGTGCTCATCGCGGCGCAGCTCGCCTGGCCGTGGCTCAACTTCGATCTGCCCTGGACCAGCTTCGGCCGCCTGCGGCCGCTGCACACCAACGCGGTGATCTTCGCCTTTGGCGGCTGCGCCCTGTTCGCCACCAGTTACTATGCGGTACAGCGTACCTCACAGGCCACGCTGTTCGCGCCCAGGCTGGCGGCATTCACCTTCTGGGGCTGGCAACTGGTGATCGTGCTGGCGGCCATCACCCTGCCGCTGGGCTACACCAGCTCCAAGGAATACGCGGAGCTTGAATGGCCGATCGACATTCTCATCACCATCGTCTGGGTCAGCTACGCGATCGTGTTCTTTGGCACCATCATCAAGCGCAATGTCAGCCACATCTATGTCGGTAACTGGTTCTTCGGCGGGTTCATCCTCACCGTGGCGCTGCTGCACGTGGTCAATAACCTCGAAGTGCCGATCTCGCTGACCAAGTCCTACTCGCTGTATGCCGGCGCCACCGACGCGATGATCCAGTGGTGGTACGGCCACAACGCGGTGGGCTTCTTCCTCACCGCCGGCTTCCTGGGGATGATGTATTACTTCGTGCCCAAGCAGGCCGGGCGCCCGGTGTATTCGTATCGCCTGTCGATCGTGCACTTCTGGGCGCTGATCACCCTGTACATCTGGGCCGGCCCGCACCACCTGCACTACACCGCGCTGCCGGACTGGGCGCAGAGCCTGGGCATGGTGATGTCGCTGGTGCTGCTGGCGCCGAGCTGGGGCGGCATGATCAACGGCATGATGACCCTCTCGGGTGCCTGGCATAAGTTGCGCACCGACCCGATCCTGCGTTTTCTCGTCGTCTCCCTGGCGTTCTACGGCATGTCGACCTTCGAAGGCCCGATGATGGCCATCAAGACCGTCAACGCCCTCTCCCACTACACCGACTGGACCATCGGCCACGTGCACGCCGGCGCCCTCGGCTGGGTCGCCATGGTCTCCATCGGTTCGCTGTACCACATGATTCCCAAGGTGTTCGGCCGCGAGCAGATGCACAGCATCGGCCTGATCAACGCGCACTTCTGGCTCGCCACCATCGGCACCGTGCTGTACATCGCCTCGATGTGGGTCAACGGCATCGCCCAGGGCCTGATGTGGCGCGCGGTGAACAGCGACGGCACGCTCACCTATTCCTTCGTCGAAGCGCTGGAAGCCAGCCACCCCGGCTACGTGGTGCGGGTGATCGGCGGCGGCATCTTCTTCGCCGGCATGCTGGTGATGGCCTGGAACACCTGGCAGACCGTGCGCGCCAGCAAGCCGGCCGAGCTGGAAGCCGCCGCATTGTATTCGGTTGAGAGAACCCACTGATGAGACACGAAATCATCGAGAAGAACGTCGGCCTGATGGCTCTGCTGATGGTGTTCGCCGTGAGCATTGGCGGCCTGACGCAGATCGTCCCGCTGTTCTTCCAGGACGTGGTCAACGAGCCGGTCGCCGGCATGCAGCCCTACACCGCGCTGCAGCTCGAAGGGCGTGATGTGTACATCAAGGAAGGTTGCGTCAGCTGCCACTCGCAGATGATCCGCCCGTTCCGCGCCGAGACCGAGCGCTACGGCCATTACTCGGTCGCCGGGGAAAGCGTGTGGGACCACCCGTTCCTGTGGGGCTCCAAGCGCACCGGCCCGGACCTGGCTCGGGTGGGCGGACGCTACTCGGATGAGTGGCATCGCGCGCACCTCTACAACCCACGCAATGTTGTACCGGAATCGAAGATGCCGTCCTATCCGTGGCTGGTCGAGAACGTGCTGGATGGCAAGGACACCGCCACCAAGCTCGAGGCCATGCGTTTCATGGGCGTGCCCTACACGGATGACGACATCGCCGGCGCCAGCGCCGCGGTGAAGGGCAAGACCGAGATGGACGCCCTGGTCGCCTACCTGCAAGTGCTCGGCACGGCCTTGAAGAACAAGAGGTGACCCCATGCTTTTCGACGTTATCGACATCGGCACGCTGCGCGGCATCGGTACCGCCCTGGTACTGATCGCCTTCACCTGCGTGACGCTGTGGGCCTACAGCAGCCGGCGCGCCAAGGCCTTCGACGAGGCGGCCAACCTGCCCTTCGCCGATGAACCTGACGCAGATGAACCCAACAAAGCAGCAGTGAGGAAAGACACCCCATGAGCACTTTCTGGAGCTGGTACATCACGCTGCTGACCCTCGGCAGCCTGGTCGCGTTGTTCTGGCTGCTGTTCGCCACGCGCAAGGGGGAACGCAACAACACCACCGACCAGATCCTGGGCCATTCCTTCGATGGCATCGAGGAATACGACAACCCGCTGCCACGCTGGTGGTTCCTGCTGTTTCTCGGCACGCTGATCTTCGCCGCCGGCTACCTGGCGCTTTACCCAGGGCTGGGCAATTTCAAGGGCCTGCTGCCGGGTTATGACGACGGCTGGACGCAAGTGGCGCAGTGGGAGCGCGAAGTGGCCAAGGCCGACGCCGACTATGGGCCAATCTTCGCCAAATACTCGGCCATGTCGCTGGAGCAAGTGGCCCAGGACGAGCAGGCGCTGAAGATGGGTGGCCGGCTGTTCGCGACCTACTGCTCGATCTGTCACGGCTCCGACGCCAAGGGCGCGGTGGGCTTCCCCAACCTGACCGACCAGCATTGGCGCTGGGGCGGCGAGGCCGAGACCATCAAGACCACTATCTTGAATGGTCGCATCGGCGCCATGCCAGCGTGGGGCAATGCTCTGGGTGACGATGGCGTACGCAACGTCGCCGCCTTCGTGCGCAATGGCCTGGCCAGGTTGCCGCTGCCCGAGGGCAATAACGCCGACCTTGAACAAGGCAAGCAGCTGTTCGGCAGCACCTGCGTGGCCTGCCACGGCCCGAACGGCACCGGCATGGCAGTGCTGGGCGCACCCGACCTGACCCAACCGGGCGGCTGGATCTATGGCGCGAGCCTGGCGCAATTGCAGCAGACCATTCGCTATGGCCGTAACGGCCAGATGCCGGCGCAGGAGCAATACCTGGGCAACGACAAGGTGCACCTGCTTGCTGCTTATGTAATGAGCCTGAGCCGCAGTAAGGCGGCGGGCGACGTTAGCAAGTAAGCGTGAAGTGATGCCTGGAAGGCCCGCTCCCGGGTTTCGCTTCGCTCTACCCAGGCTACCAACGCGAACAGCGCACCCCGTAGCCTGGCGTTGAGCGAAGCGAAACCCAGGAACCCTGCCGATGCCTTCAGCCCGTTTCCAGGCTCGCGTGGGACGCTTTCTTGGACGCATTGCGTCCCTGCAACCGTGCACAGCGCGCCCCGATAATCAATGGGTTCTGGACATCGGCGCGGCCCACACCAGGGAAACATTGCCTGCACTGATCCAGGTCAGGGCGCGCTTCAGGCACCCCATTTACCATCCCCTGGCCTGATCGCTGCGGCGGGCGGCCACACCAGCTAGCGCAGCGGACGATCCCGACCGGCACGTATCGGTCGCGACATGCCCGACCAACCGTTGTGGTAGCCCTCGATGAGCCAACAGATTCCCATCAAGAACGTATCGCCTGCCGAAAGCGACACCGTCGACCTTTATGCTGCACGCGAGAAGATCCACACCCGTGCGTTCAGCGGCTTCTACCGCAACCTGCGGCGGGCCGGTGGCGCCCTGCTGTTCATCCTCTACTTCGGCACCCTGTGGCTGAACTGGAACGGTCACCAGGCGGTATGGTGGGACCTGCCGGCGCGCAAATTCCACATCTTCGGCGCCACCTACTGGCCGCAGGACTTCGCGCTGCTCTCGGCGCTGTTGATCATCGCCGCCTTCGGGCTGTTCTTCATCACCGTGTTCGCCGGCCGCGTGTGGTGCGGCTATACCTGCCCGCAAAGCGTGTTCACGTGGGTTTTCATGTGGGCGGAAAAGGTCACCGAGGGCGACCGCAACCAGCGCATGAAGCTGGAGAAGGCGCCCATGAGCGCAGGCAAGTTTCTGCGCCGTATCGCCAAGCACGGCATCTGGCTGGGCGTTTCGCTGATCACTGCGATTACCTTCGTCGGCTACTTCTCGCCGATCCGCGAACTGCTCGGCGAACTGGTCAGCTTCGAAGCCAGCGGCTGGGCACTGTTCTGGATCGGCTTCTTCACGCTTGCCACCTACGGCAATGCCGGCTGGTTGCGTGAGCAGGTGTGCATCCACATGTGCCCGTACGCGCGCTTTCAGAGCGTGATGTTCGACCAGGACACCCTGATCGTGTCCTACGACCCGCGCCGTGGCGAAGCCCGCGGCGCACGCAAGAAAACTGCCGACTACAGGGCCCGGGGCCTGGGCGACTGTATCGACTGCACGCTGTGCGTGCAGGTCTGCCCGACCGGCATCGACATTCGCGACGGCCTGCAGATCGAATGCATCGGCTGCGCGGCGTGCATCGATGCCTGCGACAGCATCATGGACAGGATGAACTACCCGCGCGGACTGATCAGCTACACCACCGAGCACAACCTGTCCGGTCAGCAGACCCGGTTGCTGCGCCCGCGCCTGATTGGTTATGCGGCGGCGCTGCTGGCGATGTTCGCGGTATTCGCCTGGGCCCTGCACACGCGCCCGCTGGTGGAACTGGACGTGCTCAAGGACCGCGTGTTGTATCGGGAGAACGAGCAGGGCCGGATCGAAAACGTCTACACCCTGAAGGTCATGAACAAGGCGCAGCAGGACATCGCCTACCGCATCGAGGCCGATGGCCTGGATGGCCTGGTATACGAAGGCCGCCGCGAAGTCCGCGCGCTGGCCGGCGAAGTGCTGGCAATCCCGGTGGAGCTGTCCATCGACGCCGAGAAGCTGCCGTCGAGTACCAACGAAGTCACCTTCCGCATCCGCGCCAGCGATGACGCGCGCATTCACGACGACGCCAGCAGCCGGTTTATCGGGCCGAGCGTGAGATAGAGGAACGGCAGGCTCGCGCAGGGTGGACAGCGCTCTTTTGTCCACCATCACGATTGCAAGGCCATCGCCGGCTGAGGCTTGTGGCTCACGAATACAAGGAACCAGAGCACCATGAACGAGGAGCTACAACCCGCGCCCTGGTACAAGCAGTTCTGGCCGTGGTTTCTGATTGCCCTGCTCGGCTACTCGGTGATCCAGGGGCTGACCCTGCTGACCGTGGCCACACGCAACCCACCGGGGCTGATTTCCGACGATTACTACGACGTCGGCAAGGGCATCAACCAGTCGCTGGAGCGCGAGAACCTGGCCGTGCGCCTGCAACTGCGCGCCACCCTCGACCTCGAAAATCAGCGCGGTATTGCCGAGCTGCACCTGCAGGGCAGCAGCGTGCCGGCGCAACTGGTGCTCAACCTGGTATCGCCCACCCAGCCCGAGCGTGATCGTCGCGTGGTATTGCAGCATCAGGGGGACGGTCTGTATCGCGGCAACCTCCAGGAGAGCGTCCAGGGCCGGCGCTTCGTCGAGCTGATAGGACAGGAAGGCGGCCAGGACTGGCGCCTGTTCGAGGAAGAAACCCTGCAACTCGGCAAGAGCATCAGACTCGGGGATGAACACTAATCGACGCTTCAGCCTCCGGAGCGGTGCATGCCGTCCCCACGCCCTGCTACCACTGCGCTCTGCCTGTGCCCGCGGGCACGCACTTCCAGACCGTGGTACTGGGGCAACCCCGCGAAATGTGCTGCCCCGGCTGCCAGGCGGTGGCCGAAACCATCGTGCTGAATGGCCTGGAGCATTACTACAGCCACCGCAGCGAGGCGGCCAACAACCCGCAGCAGCTGCCCCAGGCGCTGCCGGATGAGCTGGCCCTGTACGACCGCAGCGACGTGCAGCGGCCGTTCGTGGAACAGCGAGGTGAACTGAGCGAAACCAGCCTGTTGATCGAAGGCATCACCTGCGCAGCTTGTGGCTGGCTGATCGAAAAACATGTGCGCGCCCTGCCCGGCGTGGCCGAGGCCCACCTCAACCTGTCCAGCCATCGCCTGCTGCTGCGCTGGAACCCGAGCGCAGTGCCGCTCAGCGACGTGCTCGGCGAAGTCCGTCGTATTGGCTATGCCGCCCATCCCTGGCAGGCCGATGCAGCCGCCGAACAGCTGGCCTGGGAAAACCGCCGCGCCATGCGCCAGCTTGGCGTGGCCGGGTTACTGTGGATGCAGGTGATGATGACGAGCATGGCCACCTGGCCCGAGTTCAACGTCGACCTGAGCCCAGAGCTGGACAGCATCCTGCGCTGGGTCAGCCTGTTTCTCACCACACCTATCGTCTTTTACTGCTGCGGCCAGTTCTTCCGGGGCGCCCTGCGTGACCTGCGTACCCGCCATCTGAGCATGGACGTATCCGTCTCGCTGGCCATCGGCGGCGCCTATGCGGCAGGGATCTGGTCCACCGTCACCGGCCAGGGCGAGCTGTATTTCGACGCGGTGGGCATGTTCGCCCTGTTCCTGCTCAGCGGCCGCTACCTGGAGCGCCGCGCCCGGGAACGCACGGCAGCGGCCACCGCGCAACTGGTCAAGCTGCTGCCAGCCTCGTGCCTGCGACTGGATGAACGGGGCCAGCGCCAGCGCATCCTGCTCAGCGAACTGCGCCTGGGGGATCGCGTGCTGGTACCGCCCGGCGCCTTGCTGCCAGCTGACGGCAAGGTGCTGCAGGGCCATTCCAGCGTCGATGAATCACTGCTGACCGGCGAGTACCTGCCACGAGCGCGCGGCGTGGGCGACGGCGTGACCGCGGGCACGCTGAATGTCGAGGGCCCGCTGACCGTCGAGGTGCAGGCGCTCGGTGATGCCACTCGGCTGTCAGCCATCGTGCGCCTGCTGGAGCGCGCCCAGAGCGAAAAACCACGCCTGGCCCATGTCGCCGACCGGGTCGCCCACTGGTTCCTGCTGATCGTGCTGGTGGTAGCGGCCATTGTCGGCCTGGCCTGGTGGCAGCTCGACCCATCGCGGGCTTTCTGGGTAGTGCTTGCCCTGCTGGTCGCCACCTGCCCCTGCGCCCTCGCCCTGGCCACGCCTACCGCGCTGACCACCGCCACCGGTGCGCTGCACCGACTCGGCATGCTGCTGACCCGCGGCCATGTGCTCGAAGGCCTGCAGCAGATCGACACGCTAATCGTCGACAAGACCGGCACGCTCACCGAAGGCCGCCTGACCCTGCGCGCGGTACAGCCCCTCGGCCCGCTGGACAGCGACGCCTGCCTGGCGCTGGCGGCGGCCCTGGAAAGCCAGTCCGAACACCCGATTGCCCGTGCGTTCGGCCATGCCATGGCACGTGTCGAAGCCCTGCAGAACGTGCCGGGCCGGGGCCTGGAGGGCGTCGTAAACGGCCGCAGGCTGCGTATTGGCCAGGCCGACTTCGTCAGCGCACTCAGCGCCGAACCGGTGCCGGCGATTAGCGGAGAACAGGGCCAATGGTTGCTGCTCGGCGACGCGCACGGGCCGCTGGCCTGGTTCGTCCTCGATGACCGGCTGAGAGACGACGCTGGCGAGTTGATCGCAGCCGCACGGGAGCGCGGCTGGCAGATTCTGCTCCTCAGCGGCGACAGCTCGCCGATGGTCGGCGAAGTGGCCGTGCAGCTGGGTATCGAACAGGCCCGCGGCGGGCTGACGCCTGATGCCAAGCTGGCCATCCTGCGTGAATTGCAACGACAAGGACGACATGTGCTGATGCTCGGTGACGGCCTCAACGACGTGCCGGTGCTCGCCGGCGCCGACATCAGCGTGGCCATGGGCTCGGCGTCGGACCTGGCCAAGACCAGCGCCGACGCCGTGCTGCTCTCCAACCGCCTGGGCAGTCTGGTCGATGCCCTGCACCTGGCACGCCGTACCCGCACGGTGATCATCGAGAACCTGGCCTGGGCCGGCCTTTACAATGGCCTGGTACTGCCCTTCGCCGCCATGGGCTGGGTCACCCCGATCTGGGCTGCGCTGGGCATGTCGTTCAGCTCACTGCTGGTGGTGCTCAATGCGCTGCGCCTGGGGAAATCATCATGACCGCCCTGTACATCCTGATTCCCGTTGCCCTGCTTTTGGTCGCCTTCGCCGTGTGGCTGTTGTTCTGGGCGGTCGACAGCGGCCAGTACGATGATCTCGACAGCCCGGCACACCGCATCCTCTTCGACGATGACGACCCGCGCCATACCGCCGCGGTAAAGCAGGCCTACGAGGCAGACAGGAAAAGTCATGACTGACCTGCTGCCGCAATTGCTGTCCGCGCTGATTCTGGGCCTGCTCGGCGGCGGTCATTGCCTGGGCATGTGCGGTGGGCTGATGGGCGCGCTGACCCTGGCCATCCCGCCCGAGCGGCGCCCGCAACGCCTGCGCCTGTTGCTGGCCTACAACGCCGGGCGCATCCTCAGTTACGCCCTGGCCGGGCTGCTGCTCGGCGCCGCCGGCTGGGCGCTGGCCAGCGGCCCGCTAGGGATCGCGCTGCGCGGCGTGGCTGGCGCACTGCTGATCGTCATGGGGCTTTATCTGGCCGGCTGGTGGAGCGGCCTGACGCGCATCGAAGCGCTGGGCCACGGCCTTTGGCGGCGTCTACAACCGGTTGCCCGCCGTTTCATGCCGGTCACCAGCCCGTCTCGCGCATTACTCCTCGGCGGGCTATGGGGCTGGCTGCCCTGCGGCCTGGTCTACAGCACCCTGCTGTGGGCGGCCAGCCAGGGCAATGCCCTGCACGCCGCCGCCGTGATGCTGGCATTCGGCGTCGGCACGCTGCCGGTACTGCTGGCCACCGGCCTGGCGGCCGAGCGCCTGAACGGCCTGCTGCGTCGCCGCGGCGTGCGCATGGCTGGCGGGTTGCTGGTGATGCTGTTCGGCCTGTGGACACTCCCCGGCCCACACCAGCACTGGCTGATGGGCCACTGACGCTTCCCCGGAGCTGGTAGACCCAACGGTCGCGCCACTGCTGCGACCCCATGACTCAGATCAAAAAGCCCCACCACTGCGTTGCCTAGACTGCTGAGCATTCACTGCTGAAGCGGACCTCGCCATGCTCGACGCCATCCACTGGGATACCGACCTGATCCGCCGCTACGATCAGCCCGGCCCGCGCTACACCTCCTACCCGACCGCCGTGCAGTTCCATGACCAGGTGGGCTCGTTCGACCTGCTGCACGCCCTGCGCGAGAGCCGCCGCGCGCTGCGCCCGCTGTCGCTGTACCTGCACCTGCCGTTCTGCGCCAACATCTGCTACTACTGCGCCTGCAACAAGGTCATCACCAAGGATCGTGGCCGCACCCAACCTTACTTGCAGGCGCTGGAACGCGAGATAACGCTGATCGGCCACCACGTCGACCCGCGCCAGCGCATCGAGCAATTGCACCTGGGCGGTGGTACCCCGACCTTTCTCAGCCACGATGAGCTGCGCCGGCTGATGAGCCAGCTGCGCGAACACTTCAGCCTGCTCGATGACGACTCCGGCGACTACAGCATCGAAATCGACCCGCGCGAAGCGGACTGGTCGACCATGGGCCTACTGCGCGAGCTGGGCTTCAACCGGGTCAGCCTCGGCGTGCAGGATCTCGACCCCAACGTGCAGCGCGCCATCAATCGCCTGCAAAGCCTGGAGGAAACCCGCGCCCTCATCGAGGCTGCGCGCACGCTGCAGTTCCGCTCGGTGAACATCGACCTGATCTACGGCCTGCCACAACAAACCCCGGAAAACTTCGCCCACACCCTGCGCCAGGTGATCGCCCTGCAGCCCGATCGCCTGTCGCTGTTCAACTACGCGCACCTGCCGGAGCGCTTTCTGCCACAGCGGCGCATCGACAGCCACCAGCTACCCAATGCCGCCAGCAAGCTGGCCATGCTGCAGGGCAGCATCGAGCAACTGGCGAGCGCCGGATACCGCTACATTGGCATGGACCATTTCGCCCTGCCCGACGACGAGCTGGCCAGCGCCCAGGAGGACGGCAGCCTGCAGCGCAACTTCCAGGGCTACACCACCCATGGCCATTGCGACCTGATCGGGCTCGGGGTGTCGGCGATCAGCCAGGTCGGCGATCTGTACTGCCAGAACAGCACCGACCTGGCGGCCTACCAGGCCAGCCTCGGCAACCAGCAACTGGCGAGCCAGCGCGGCCTGCTGTGCAACGACGACGACCGAATTCGGCGCGCCGTGATCCAGCAGTTGATCTGCCACTTCCGGCTGGATTTCACGGTAATCGAACAGCGCTTCGCGGTGGGTTTTCGCAGCTACTTCGCATACGCCTGGCCTGCGTTGCAGCAGATGGCCCGTGACGGCCTGATCGAATTGGGCGAGAGCCGCATCGAAGTGCTGCCTGCCGGCCGGCTGCTGGTGCGTTCGCTGTGCATGCTCTTCGACCGCTACTTGAGCGAGCAGAACCTGCAACGGTTCTCCCGGGTGATCTGAGCGGCGCCGCGCGCCGCACATGCCTGGGGGTTCAGCCGTTCAGCAGCGCGCCGACGGCGGCGCTCTGTTCGCTGCTCAGCTTCTGGTCCCTCATCACCCTGGCCAGCTCGGCCGTGGCGGTGGTCAGCGCACCACTGATCGAACCGACTTCGGTCTGCAGGGCCTGGGCGCTGGCCTGCCTGGTTTCGTCGTCCATATCGCCTTGCGCCATGATCGCCTGCAGTTCGGCCATCTTCTGGGCAAGCTGCGCCTTGAGCTCACGGATCATCTTGAGCAACTGTTTGACGTTGTCTGGCAGGCCGCTCTCGTCGATATCACTGTTCTTGCCCTCGGTCTTCGAGCGCATCAAGCCCTCGGCGGACAGGCTGACTTTAACGCCAGGCTCCGCTGGTGCACCGGCAGCCGGCGCGGGCCCGCTTTCGGGCGTATCGGCAGGCGAGGCCACGGCCGTCGCGGAAGCCGAATTCGTCATCACGACGCTGCGCTCGACTGCCATCGGTGAATCAACGCGCATCACACCACTCCTCGCCAATACGGGCCATGCAGCATTATCGGCACCGCTCAGCGACACTTGAGCGCAGCCTGTTGGCTGGCCGCGCACCCCTCTGGTGCGGTACCCTTACGACTTCTGTGTGTATACCCGCTAGGAACACTGCCGATGTCCGAAAGCATCAAGCTGCGCACCCCTCATCAGGCACACTGCAAGGATTGCAGCCTCGCCAGTCTTTGCCTGCCTCTCTCGCTGGATCTCGCCGATATGGACGCGCTGGACGATATCGTCAAGCGTGGCCGTCCGCTGAAAAAAGGCGAATTCCTGTTCCGCCAGGGCGACGCCTTCGGCTCGGTGTTCGCGGTGCGCTCCGGCGCGTTGAAAACCTTTGGTCTGAGCGACGCAGGCGAGGAACAGATCACCGGCTTCCATCTGCCCAGCGAACTGGTCGGCCTGTCCGGCATGGACACCGAGCTGTATCCGGTTTCGGCCCAAGCGCTGGAAACCACGTCAGTGTGTGAAATTCCCTTCGAGCGCCTCGATGAACTGTCGGTGAGCCTGCCGCAGTTACGTCGCCAATTGATGCGCGTGATGAGCCGCGAGATTCGCGACGACCAGCAGATGATGCTGCTGCTCTCGAAAAAGACCGCCGACGAGCGCATCGCCACCTTCCTGGTCAACCTGTCCGCGCGCTTCCGCGCCCGCGGCTTCTCGGCCAACCAGTTCCGCCTGGCGATGTCCCGTAACGAAATCGGCAATCACCTGGGCCTCGCCGTGGAAACCGTGTCGCGGGTATTCACGCGCTTCCAGCAGAGCAAGCTGCTCGAAGCCGAGGGCAAGGAAGTGCATATTCTCGACCCCATCGAGCTCTGCGCCCTGGCAGGTGGTAACCTTAACGGCTGATGGAGTCGCAAGGCTCAATTGACCGTTTCAAGGATTACCGATGATTTTCGACGAATTCAGCATCAAGACCCTCATCCGCCCGGTTACCGACTTTCCGAAACCGGGCGTGGTGTTTCGTGACATCACGCCGTTGTTCCAGTCGCCGCGGGCGCTGCGCATGGTCATCGACAGCCTGATACAGCGCTACGTCGAGGCCGAGTTCAGCCACGTCGGTGCCATGGACGCGCGAGGCTTTCTGATCGGTTCGATCATTGCCTATGAACTGAACAAACCGCTGGTGCTGTTCCGCAAACAGGGCAAGTTGCCGGCCGACGTGATCAGCCAGGCTTACCAGACCGAATACGGCGAAGCGTTCCTGGAAGTGCACGCCGACAGCCTCTGCGAGGGCGACAAGGTGTTGATCGTCGACGACCTGATTGCCACCGGCGGCACCCTGCTGGCCGCTGTGCAGCTGGTCAAGCGCATGGGCGCGAGCATTCATGAAGCGGCCGCGATCATCGACCTGCCAGAGCTGGGCGGCTCACGCCGACTGCAAGACATGGGTATTCCCACCTATAGCCTGACCGCCTTCGCACTCGACGAGCGCTAAGAGCGTGCACCGGGGCGTGTTGCTGACGCCTCATCCATCCACCGGACTAGCGGTGATCACCCAATAAAAAGCCCCGGCACTCGCCAGGGCTTTTTTGCGCGTGCCGCGTATCAGCGCAGCGCCGGGCCCTGGAAGCCCATCCACAGCGCGAGTTGCTCCGCCACGCTGGCACCCAGGCGCTTGGTGAAGCGATCGAGCGGGCTTTCCTGCACGGTGAAGTCGACCAGCTCTTCCTGGCCGATCACTTCGCGGGCCACATAGCTGGTGCTGCCCAACGCATCGACCAAGCCCAACTGCAGCGCCTGCTCGCCGGACCAGATCAGCCCCGAGAACAACTCGGGGTGCTCGGCATCCTTGAGGCGGTCGCCACGGCCCTTCTTGACGCTGGCGATGAACTGCTTGTGGGTGGTCTCCAGCACGGTCTTCCAGAACGCCGCCTCTTCAGGCTTCTGCGGCTGGAACGGATCGAGAAACGCCTTGTGTTCGCCCGAGGTATAAACCCTGCGATCGACACCGAGCTTGTCCATCAGCCCGGTAAAGCCGAAGCTCGCTGCCGTCACGCCGATGGAGCCCACCAGGCTGGCCTTGTCGGCGTAGATCTGGTCGGCAGCGCTGGCGATGTAGTACGCGCCGGAGGCGCCGAGGTCGGAAATCACCGCGTAGACCCTGATGTCGGGGTGCTCGCCACGCAGGCGCTGAATCTCGTCATACACGTAGCCCGACTGCACGGGGCTGCCGCCGGGGCTGTTGATGCGCAGGATCACGCCCTTGGTGTTGGGGTCCTTGAAGGCCGCGCGCAGGCTGCCGACGATGTTGTCGGCGCTGGCCGCTTCCTTGTCGGCGATCAAGCCGCGCACTTCGATCACCGCGGTGTGCGCCGTGCTGGTGGCACTCGACTGCAGGTTGAGCAGCGGCGAGAACAGCGCCAATGCGCCGAACAGATAAATGAAGGTCAGCAGCTTGAAGAAAATCCCCCAGCGCCGCGAACGCCGCTGCTCGTGCACGCTGGCCAGCAACGTTTTCTCAAGCAGCTTCCAGCTCCTCGGATCGCTCTCGGAGACCGTCGGCGTCTTTTTCTCACCCCACATGCTCAATTTCCTCGGTTCGGGACTCGGTCACCGCCTGGTTCAGCCAGGCACTCAATTCCATGAAATGGTTGATCGACAATCTCGGCCCGTGGGCATTCAACGCCGTCAGCGTCTGCGCCCCGTAGCCTACCGCGACCGCATCCATACCTGCACGCTGCGCCATCAACAAGTCAAACGAAGAGTCGCCGATCATCAGCGCCTGGCTGGCCGGCACCCCACAGTGCTCGAGAATCTCGTGGAGCATCCTCGGATCGGGCTTGCTCGCCGTCTCGTCGGCGCACCGCGTGACATCGAAATAGTCCTGCCAGCCCAGCGCATCGAGAATCCGTTGCAGGCCACGGCGGCTTTTGCCGGTGGCAACCGCCAACTGATAGCCCTGCTCGCGAAAGCGCGCCAGACTCTGCTCCACGTCGGGAAAGAACGCCGACGGGGTCTGATCCATGGCTACATAACAGTCGCTGTAGCTGGCACGGAAGCGTTCGACGTGCGCGGCCTCGACGAGTTCCGGGTAAAGCATGGTGATCGCTTCGGGCAGCGCGAGGCCGATGATGCCCTTGACCGCCTCGTCGTCCAGGCGCGGCATGCCGCACTGGTCGGCGGCCTGGTGCATGGCGGCGACGATGCGGCCGATCGAGTCGACCAGGGTGCCGTCCCAGTCGAAGATCAGCAGTCGGTAGTCACGCACTCAGGCGTTCCACGGTGCGTGCCCACACCTCGTCGACCGGCGCCTCGAGCTTCAGCACGCCGCCTTCGGGCAGCGGAATGTTCAGCTCGTAGGCGTGCAGGAACAGGCGTTTGCCGCCCAACTCGCGAATCTCGCGGCTGAAGTCGTCATCACCGTACTTGCTGTCACCGGCGATGCAGTGCCCGCCATACTGGGCATGCACACGAATCTGGTGGGTACGGCCAGTCACCGGCTTGGCCTCGACGAGGGTCGCGAACTCGCCGAAACGGCGCAGCACGCGGAAGATGGTCAGGGCCTCCTTGCCTTCCAGGTTGACCTCTACCATGCGTTCGCCGGAGCGCAGGTTGCTCTTGAGCAACGGCGCGTTGATCTGCTTCTTGGCGGTCGCCCAGTGGCCGCGCACCAGCGCCATATAGCGCTTGTCGACGCCATCGCCACGCAGTTGCTCATGCAGATGGCGCAGCATGCTGCGCTTCTTGGCGATCATCAGCAGGCCGGACGTGTCGCGGTCGAGACGGTGCACCAGCTCCAGATCCTTGGCATCCGGGCGCAGTTGGCGAAATGCCTCGATCACCCCGTAATTGAGGCCACTGCCGCCGTGCACGGCGATGCCGGCCGGCTTGTTGAGCACGATCAGCGCCTTGTCTTCATAGACGATGGCCGCTTCCAGGCGCTGCAGCAGGCCTTGAGCCAGCGGCTCGGGCTCGTCACGCTCGGCCAGGCGCAGCGGCGGCACGCGCACGATGTCGCCGGCCTGCAGTTTGTATTCGGGTTTGATCCTGCCTTTGTTGACCCGTACCTCACCCTTGCGCAGGATGCGGTAGATCAAGGTCTTGGGCACGCCCTTGAGCTGGGTACGAAGGAAGTTGTCGATGCGCTGACCCGCGAGTTCAGGCGCGACCTCGAGCAGCTGGACGCCGGAGGTTGGAGTAGTGGGTGTCGTCATGGCCGCGATCATACAATTTTTATGGATTTGAAGCACTTAATCATTGCTGCTATAGTCGCGAATGCCGCCAAAAGCGGCCTGATTCGCGGATGTTGCCAAACCGCCATCGTGAATCAAGCAACCCATTCAGGACGTAAGGCCGTCCGACGGGCGTCTCAGAGAGCAATAAGCCAGCATGGCTGCTCGAGAAACTCGGAAATAAGGCCTGACACACAGATGCGCGACCTGCCCATATGGACGGTCGCGGTAATGCCAACCCGCTGCGGATTTTCGTGAGCGGCACCCGATTTTCAGCGATACGTGTAGGGTGGAGATGCACAACGGTCGGCCTGCGTAGCAAACAGCTTTATCAGAGACGCGTCATATCGTCCGCTACCGACCCTTGATTCCTCCTCCTGACTGAGAACCTGTTTACGGTCTCGCAAGTTAGCGCCACGCAAGACGCTACGTTAGTGACAGCCTCCATTCGAGGCAGGTGAAGAAGCGAAGTTTACGGATGTAAACGAGCCCTCCAAGCCGGTTTAACGCAGCAGGCCGATGCTTAGCCGATCGCCAGCAAGTTCTGAGTGCTTTCTGTCACATACAGCAAGCAGGAGACGTCCGTCGCGGCCCAGCACAACTGGCTGCTGCCGCTCGACAATGAAACGATTTACGCCCGTTTCTGACGCACCTGACACCGACCCTGAGCGTCGTGTGTGCCTAACGCGGCTCCGGCAGCACCGGAACCCACTGGTACCACATGAAAAGAATGCTGATTAACGCAACTCAACCCGAAGAGTTGCGTGTTGCGCTGGTAGATGGCCAGCGCCTGTACGACCTGGACATCGAGTCAGGCGCCCGTGTACAGAAGAAATCCAACATCTACAAAGGTCGCATTACCCGCGTAGAACCCAGCCTCGAAGCCGCTTTCGTCGACTTCGGCTCCGAGCGTCACGGCTTCCTCCCCCTTAAAGAAATCTCCCGCGAGTACTTCAGCAAGGCCCCCGAAGGCCGCGTCAACATCAAGGACGTGCTCAAAGAAGGCCAGGAAGTCATCGTTCAGGTCGAGAAGGAAGAGCGTGGCAACAAGGGCGCGGCCCTGACCACCTTCATCAGCCTCGCCGGCCGTTACCTGGTGCTGATGCCCAACAACCCGCGTGCCGGCGGCATCAGCCGCCGCATCGAAGGTGAAGAGCGCAACGAACTGCGCGAAGCCCTCAACGGCCTCGACATCCCCAACGACATGGGGCTGATCGTGCGCACCGCCGGCCTGGGCCGTAGCAGCGAAGAAATGCAGTGGGACCTCGACTACCTGCTGCAACTGTGGAGCGCCATCAAGGAAGCCTCCCTGGACCGCCCTGCCCCGTTCCTGATCTACCAGGAAAGCAACGTCATCATCCGCGCCATCCGCGACTACCTGCGCCAGGACATCGGCGAAGTCCTGGTCGACAGCGTCGAAGCCCAGGAAGAAGCCCTGACCTTCATCCGCCAGGTGATGCCGCAATACGCCAGCAAGATCAAGCTGTACGAAGACAGTGTGCCGCTGTTCAACCGCTTCCAGATCGAAAGCCAGATCGAGACCGCCTTCCAGCGTGAAGTGAAGCTGCCGTCCGGTGGTTCGATCTACATCGACCCGACCGAAGCCCTGGTGTCCATCGACATCAACTCGGCGCGCGCCACCAAAGGCAGCGACATCGAAGAAACCGCGCTGCAGACCAACCTGGAAGCCGCCGAAGAAATCGCCCGCCAGCTGCGCCTGCGTGACATCGGCGGGTTGATCGTCATCGACTTCATCGACATGACGCCGGCCAAGAACCAGCGCGCCGTCGAAGAGAAGGTTCGCGAAGCCCTGGAAGCCGACCGCGCCCGTGTGCAGGTCGGCCGCATCTCGCGCTTCGGGCTGCTGGAAATGTCCCGTCAGCGCCTGCGTCCGTCGCTGGGCGAAAGCAGCGGCATCGTCTGCCCGCGCTGCAACGGTCAGGGCATCATCCGTGACGTCGAATCGCTGTCCCTGGCCATTCTGCGCCTGATCGAAGAAGAAGCCCTGAAGGACCGTACCGCCGAGGTACGCGCCCAGGTGCCAATCCCGGTAGCCGCCTTCCTGCTCAACGAGAAGCGCAACTCTATCACCAAGATCGAACTGCGTACTCGTGCGCGCATCGTCATCCTGCCGAACGATCACCTGGAAACGCCGCACTTCGAAGTGCAGCGCATCCGTGACGACAGCCCGGAAGCCCAGAGCACCCAGACCAGCTACGAGATGGCCACGGTCGAAGTCGAGGAAGAGAAACCGGCAGCCGCCACCCGCACCCTGGTACGCCAGGAAGCCGCCATCAAGGCCGCCCCGCCGCGCAGCGCTCCCGCTCCGGAAGTGGCCGAAGCCGCTCCGGTCGCTCCGGTTGCCGTCGCCCCGCAAACCGGCCTGTTCAAAGGCCTGGTGAAGTCGCTGGTAGGCCTGTTCGCCAGCGCCGAAGAGCCGCAGAAGCCGACCGTCGTCGAGAAGAAGCCAGGCGAGCGTCAGCCGCGTGGTGACGAGCGCCGCAACGGCCGCCAGCAGAACCGCAGCCGCGGCAATCGCCGCGACGAAGAACGCAAGCCGCGCGAAGAACGCGCCCCACGTGAAGATCGCGCAGCGCGCGAGGAACGTGCGCCGCGTGAAGAGCGTGCACCGCGTGAAGAACGCCAGCCACGCGCCCCGCGTGAGGATCGCCAGGCCCGTGAGAACGTGGAAGTGCGCGAACCTCAGGAAGTGCGCCAGTCCCGCCCGCCACGCGAACCGCGTGAAGGCCAGGAGAACCGTCGCGAGCGTCGCCCGCGTGAAGAGCGTCAGCCGCGTGAACTGCGTGCTCCGCTGGACGCCGAGCCGCAGAACCAGACCGACATCGCCGATGAAGAAACCCGTGTAGAACGCCCGCAGCGCGAACCGCGCGCGCCACGTCAGCCGCGTGAGGAACGCCAGCCACGTGCCGAGCAGGCCCAGGTCGACAGCGCTGAAGAAGAACTGCTGAACAACGACGAGCAGCAGGACGACGATCAGGAAGGCACCGAGGGCAGTGAACGCCCACGTCGCCGCTCCCGCGGTCAGCGTCGTCGTAGCAACCGTCGCGAGCGTCAGCGTGATGCCGATGGCAACCCGATCGAAGGCAGCGAAGGCAGTGATGACAGCAACGAGGAGCCGTTAGATGGCGCCCGTATCGCTGCCGCCGCCACGGTCGCCGCCGTGATCGCGGAAACCGAGCAGCCTGCCGAGCAGCAGCCCGTTGCACAGCCAGACAGCACGCCTGCCGCTACTGAAATTGCAGCCCCTGCCGCGGTTCAGGAAGTACAGGCAACGGCCGAGGTCGAGCAGCCAGCGCAAGCAGCTATCGAATTCGCCGACGCAGCTCCTGCGCCAGCTGAAGTGCCAGCTGAAACAGTGGCCGAGCGTGCCGATGCGGTGATCGAACCGCTGCCGGAAATCGAGCAGCCACGTGCCCAGGCCGCAGTCTTCGAAGCGACCCCGCAGGACGTACCGGTGGCTGCCGAGCCAGTCGTCGAAGCGGTCGTCGAAGCGCCTGCTGCCGAGACGCCGATCATCGACGCGCCAGTCGCCGAAACCACCTTCACCGCAGCGCCTGAGGCAACTCCGACAGTCGAGCAAGCCGTGGCCGAAGCGCCGACAGTCGAGGAGCAGGCAGCGCCTGCAGCCCCGGTTGCCAGCAATGGCCGCGCGCCGAATGACCCACGTGAAGTGCGTCGTCGCAAGCGCGAAGAGGAGCGTCTGGCCCGTGAAGCGGCAGAGGCTGCCAAGGTCGCTCCGGTCGCTGCTGTCGTCGAAGCTGCTCCGGCTGCAGAGGCTGCTCCGGCATCGGAAAGCGATACCCTGGTCGACACTCAACAGGCCAACGCGCCGGTCGAGCAGGTCGAGCCCGCTGATGTGATCGTCACTCCGGTAGACGAAAGCGCCCAGCAGGATCAGGACGAGCGCAAGCCGCAAGCCTGATAGGTAACGCGCCAAAGAAAAAGGGATGCTTCGGCATCCCTTTTTTGTGGCTGACATTTAGCGTTCCAGGATGGCCGGCGCGGACCGGCGCAAGCGATCAGAAAGTGCTCTTGGCCAGCAGCGCGCGCCATGAATTGCCCTGGGTATCGCTGCGCTCAACCCAGGCTGCCAACGCATGGCAGATGCCCTGTAAACAAGGTGGATAGGGCTGCTGGTCAGCGACAGCACGCACAACTTGCCGCCCCGTGGCCTGGGTTGAGCAACGCGATACCCAGGAATGGTGAGGATCAAAGGAAAGATTCTGTCTATGCACCTCGCAACTCGGCGAGGTGCACCAGGACGCCGATCAGAGCACGTTCGGCTCGATCTCCAGGCTTACCCCGAAACGTTCGGCGATATCGGCCTGGATACGCTGCGCCAGGCCAAGCAGTTGCTGCCCGGTGGCATTGCCGTAGTTGACCAGCACCAGCGCCTGCAGGCGATGAACACCGGCGTCGCCGTCGCGAAAGCCTTTCCAGCCGGCCTTCTCGATCAGCCAGCCGGCGGCCAGTTTCACCCGGCCATCGGCCTGCGGATAGGCCACCAGGTCAACATGCTCGCGCTGCAGCCGCTGCGCCAACTCGGCGGGCACCAGCGGATTCTTGAAAAAGCTGCCCGCGTTGCCCAGCACTGCCGGGTCTGGCAGTTTTTCGCTGCGGATGGCACAGATCGCGCGGCTGACATCGGCGGCACTTGGCGCCTCGATGCCCTGTTCGGCCAGGCGCTGGCGCACCGGGCCATAATCGAGATGCAGCGGTGCATTGCGGCTCAGCGCAAAGCGTACGCGCAGGATGATCCAGCGCCCGCTTTCACGCTTGAACAGGCTGTCGCGGTAGGCGAAGGCACAATCGTCCAGTGCGAACTCCCGCACCTCGCCGCTCTGCCGATCCAGTGCCGTCAGAGCGAGGAAACAATCCTTGAGCTCGACGCCATAGGCGCCGATGTTCTGCACGGGCGAAGCCCCAACGGTGCCGGGAATCAGGCTGAGATTTTCCAGGCCGACGAACCCCTGCTGCAACGTCCAGAGCACGAAGTTGTGCCAGGGCTCACCTGCCTCGGCTTCGATCACCACCTGCTGGCCGTCATCGGCGACGATGCGAATACCGCGACCGACCATGCGCACGACCAGGGCCTCGACATCGGCGGTCAGCAACAGGTTGCTGCCGCCACCCAGCACCAGCAGCGGTACCTGGCGTTCACGCGCCGCATCGAGCGCCTCGCGCACCTCGAACTCATCGCGGGCCTCGGCCCAATAGCGTGCCGCAACGTCTACGCCAAAACTGTTATAGGCCCTGAGCGATACGCTCGACTGCAGCACCAGGCTCATAAGCGCCCCTTGATTTCGCTCAGCAGGGCATCGCTGGCCTGCTCGAGCAGGTCCAGCACATGCTCGAAGCCCTCGCTGCCGCCGTAGTAGGGATCCGGCACTTCAGCTTCGGCCAATGCAAAACGACGCAGATACAGATCGAGCTCGCCACGTGCCTGTGCGGGCCGCATATGCTGCAGATCGCGCAGATTGGCAGCGTCCATGGCCAGTATCAGGTCGAAGCGCGCGAAGTCCTCGGCCGTGACCTGCCGGCCGCGCAGTCTGGACAGGTCGTAACCACGCTGATACGCCGCCTCCTGGGTTCTGGAGTCCGGCGCCTTGCCCACATGCCAGTCGCCGGTACCGGCAGAGTCGACCTCTACGCGTTCCACCAGGCCGGCCCGCTGCAGGCGTTGGCGAAACACCGCCTCGGCGGTGGGTGATCGGCAGATATTGCCCAGGCACACGAACAGGACGCGCATCAAGCGCCCAGCAACCGGCGTACGCGGTCGAGGTCTTCCTGGGTGTCGACACCGGCAGGCGGGGCCTCCAAGGCATCGGCGACGTGAATGCGCACGCCATGCCAGAGCGCGCGCAACTGCTCCAGGCACTCGGTATTTTCCAGCCAGCAGGGGCCCCAGGCGACGAAGTCCTGAAGAAAGCCGGCCCGGTAGGCGTAGATGCCGATGTGCCGCCGGTAGGGAACCCCGGCGGGCAAGCTGTCGCGATCGGCAGCGAAGGCATCGCGCGCCCACGGCAGCGGTGCACGGCTGAAGGTCAGCGCCAGGCCGTTGAGGTCGGTGGCGACCTTGACCACGTTGGGATTGAACAGCGCCGCGACATCGGTGATCGGTTCGGCCAGGGTGGCGATCGCAGCCTGGGGGTTGGCCGCCAGGTTGGCGGCCACCTGGTCGATGATGGCGGGTGGCACCAGGGGCTCGTCGCCCTGCACGTTGACCACGATGGCATCGGCTGCCAGGCCCAACGCCGCAGCCACTTCGGCGAGGCGGTCGGTACCGGAATTGTGATCGGCACGGGTCAGCAACACCTGCGCCCCAAAGGCCTGGCAGGCCTCGACGATACGCGCGTCGTCGGTGGCGACCACCACCTGGGTGGCGCTGCTCTTGCTGGCCTGCTCCCACACATGCTGGATCATCGGTTTGCCGGCGATGTCCTGCAGCGGTTTGCCCGGCAGGCGTGTCGACGCGTAACGCGCCGGGATCACCACGGTAAAGGCGTCGCTCATCTTACTTGTCCAGGCGTTCGTCATCGGTGAGGGTACGGGCTTCGCTTTCCAGCATGACCGGAATGCCATCGCGCACCGGATAGGCCAGGCCGGCGCCCTTGCTGATCAGTTCGGTCTTGTCCTGGCTGAGCTTGAGCGGGCCCTTGGTGATGGGGCAAGCCAGGATGTCGAGCAGTTTCGGGTCCATGGGTAATCCTCGAGAGCAAAAGGAATGAGCGCGTATCGCGGTTACTGCCGGGCGTCGAGCACAAGCTCCAGCCGAGCGTCGAACCAGGTGCGAAACGCCGGAGAAGGCTGAGCATCGACGGCCAGGTACCACCAGTCTTGCGCCGCGAAGGGCCGGCATTTCACCGCGTCCTTTTCCGTCATTATCAGCGGCAGCGCCGGCGAGAAATTCAGCAGTTCGGCGCTGTAGGCGGCATGGTCGGCGAAGGCATGTGCGACAGGCCGCCAGTGTAGCGCCTCGAGGGTCGTGAAGAAACGCTGCGGGTTGCCGATGCCCGCCACCGCATGCACGGCCTGGCCGGGAGCGAAGTGATCGAGCGGACGCCGTTCGCCGCTGCGCAGGTTGATCAGCGCGCTGGGCACCAGGGTGAAGGCATAGCCGCCCGGTGGATCGCTCGGCGCACCGTTGTACAGGCAGGCGTCCACGCTTTGCAGGCGCTCGGTGGGTTCGCGCAGTGGCCCGGCGGGCAGGCAATGGCCGTTGCCCAGGCCGCGTGCGGCATCGATCAGCACCAGCTCCAGGTCGCGGGCCAGCCGATAGTGCTGCAGGCCATCGTCGCTGAGCAACAGGTCCAGCGGCTCCTCGGCCAGCAGGGTTCGGGCAGCGCGCGCCCGATCGGGGTCGATCATCAGCGGCACGCCGCTGCGCTGCACGATCAGCAAGGGTTCGTCGCCAGCCTGCTCGGCTGGCTGTTCGGGCCTGACCCGCCAGGGCAAGCTTGGCGGCCTGGCGCCGTAGCCACGGCTGATCACGCCGACGCGCAGGCCGCGTGCCTGGCAGTGTTCGACCAGCCATAGAATCAGCGGGGTCTTGCCGGTACCGCCGACGGTGACGTTGCCCACCACGATCAACGGCACCGGGGCGCGGTAGATCTCGCCTTCACCGGCGAGAAAGCGTGCCCGCTTGCGCTGCACCACGCTGCGGTATATGGCCTCCAGCGGGCGCAACAGCGCCAGCGCCGGATGCCCCTGATACCAGGCTTTCACCAGGCGATCGGAGAAGCTTGCCATCAGGGCGCGGCCTGGGTCTCGACCGTGGTGATGCGCAGGTGCGAGAAGCCAAGCTTGCCGGCGGCATCCAGCGCGGTGACCACCGACTGGTGAGCCGTCTTGGCATCGGCGCTGATGGTCAGCGGCAGGCTGTTGTCGCCACCGGATTCCTTCTGCAGGGCAGCCATCAGGTTGTCCAGGTCGTTCTTGATCAGGGTCTGGCCATTGAGGGAGAAGCCACCATCGGCGCCGATCACCACCTCCAGTTGCTTGAGCTCGCTTTGCTCCGGTGGCGTGCCACTGGCAGCTTCGGGCAGATCGACCTGCATGCGCGTTTCACGGGTGAAGGTGGTGGTCACCACGAAGAACAGCAGCAGGATGAACACCACGTCGATCAGCGAGGCGAGATTGATCTCGACCTGCTCGCGCCGTCTACGTTTGAACTTCACGCCTTCTTGCTCCCCTTGGCCGGCTTGGGCTCCTCGGCAAGGTCGACATCACGCTCGCCCTGCACCATTTCCACCAGCTTGATCGCCTCCTGCTCCATGCCGACCACCAGCTCGTCGACGCGACGCTGCAGGAACCGGTGGAAGAACAGCGCCGGAATGGCCACTGCCAGGCCGGACGCCGTAGTGATCAGCGCCTTGGAAATACCGCCGGCAAGCAGCGCCGGGTTGGCACTGCTGCCGCCCACGAACGAGCCGAAGATGTCGATCATGGCGATCACCGTGCCGAGCAGACCGAGCAACGGCGTGATCCCGGCGATGGTGCCCAGCGCATTGAGGTAGCGCTCCATCTCGTGCACGACCCGGGCTGCGGCCTCTTCGATGCACTCCTTCATGATCTCGCGACCATGCTTGGAATTGGCCAGCCCCGCTGCGAGGATTTCACCCAGTGGCGAATCGGCGCGCAACTCCTTGAGTTTCTGGTTGTTGAGCTGCTTGTCCTTGATCCAGCGCCATACCTGCCCCAGCAGGTTGGGCGGCGTGACCCGACTGACGCGCAGCGTCCACAGCCGCTCGGCGATGATGCCCAGAGCGGCGATTGAACACAGAATGATCGGCAGCATCACCCAGCCGCCAGCTAATACCAGTTCCCACACGGTGGCAGATCCCCTTCGCAAAAGTGGCGCCACTCTAGCATAGGGTCGGCATGTCGCCGACGGCTGCGGTTCTCATTTTTCCCGCCAGAAACGCGGTATTTCACGCAACGCGCGGGGCTGGCCAAACGTGCCCAGGTCGATACGCAGGGCGCCGGTCTCCACAGTGTCGTAGGCGCGGGTAGCAAAGGCCTGGTAACGCGAGATGATCGCGGGGTGCGGATGCCCGTAGGCGTTGTGCTTGCCGCGCGAATACAGCACCGCGCGGGCCTCGACCGCCTTTAGCAAGGCCCATGACGAAGAGCTGCGGCTGCCGTGGTGCGGGGCCAGCAGCCAATCGGCCTGCAGCGCGCGGCCGCTGTCGATGAGCGCGCGCTCGGCACGATGATCGATATCGCCCGTCAGCAGCATGCGCTCGCCCGCCGCCTCGATCATCAACACGCAGGATGACTGGTTGCTATTCGTCGCGTGCGCCCAGCGCCAGGTGCTGAAGTGCACGCCATCCCAGGTCCAGCGCTCTTCGCTGCAGGGCTGCGCCTGCAGCACCCCGGGCAATGCCGGCGCCTCGCCGCTGACCACCCGCGCGACGGGCAGGCCGCGGGCGATGGCTTCGGCGCCGCCGGAGTGATCATTGTCGGCATGGCTGAGCAGCAGCATGTCGAGCCTGCGCACATCCAGCGCGCGCAGCGATGGCAAGACCACCCGCTCGCCGATGTCGAAATCGCCAAACCTCGCCCCCGCGTCATAGAGCAGGGCATGCTGGCGGGTCAGGACCAGCATCGACAGGCCCTGGCCGACATCCAGCATCCACACCTCGGCCTGCCGCTCCACCGGCCGTTGCATCGGCGTGAACAGCAGCGGTAGCAGCAGAAGCGGCCCGAGGCCGCGCAACGGCACACCGCTTGGCAAGAGCATCAGCAACGCGCCGATAGCGACCAGCAACCAGCTCCACAGCGGCAAGAAACTGGGTAGCCAGGCCGGTAGCCAGGCGGCCATCAGCGCCAGCAGCCGGAACAGCCATTCCAGGGCGAAACCGGCCCACCAGAGCAGCCCCTCCCCCAGCCACGGCACCGGCAACAGCAGTGTGCCTAGCAGCGCCGGCGGTACCACCGCAAAGCCGACCCAGGGCACAGCGACCAGGTTGGCCAGCGGGCTGCTGGCGCTGATCGGCAGGCCTAGCGCCAGCAGCATCGGCAACAAACCGACGGCCATCGCCCACTGCGCGCGCAACAATGTGCGCCACCAGCTCCAGTGGCCAAGACGTGCGGCAAAGATCAACACCAGCAGCCCAACGGCCCCGAACGACAGCCAGAAGCCTGGTTGCAACACCGCCAGCGGTTCAAACAGCAGCACTGCAACCAAGGCAGCCAGCAGCGGCAAGGCAATACCCAGGTGGCGAAAGCGCCAACGCCACAGCAGCACCAGGCCGATCATCGCGCAGGCGCGCTGCACCGGCACCTCGAAGCCGGCCAGCAGGCTGTAGCCCAGCGCCGACGCGAAGGCCAGCAGGCAGGCCACTGGCAACCAGGGCAGTTGCCGCGGCCACCACCCGAGGCGCGCCAGCCAGAACACCAGGCCATAGAACATGCCGGCCACCAGCGTCACGTGCTGGCCGGAGATCACCAGCAGATGCACCGTACCGGTGGCCTGCAACACACGCCAGTCCGCCACGGAAAGCCCGGAACTGTCGCCAAGCACCAGCGCCGCCAAGCCGCCTGCCCGCCCGTGGGAATCCTCGGCGAGCAGCTTCTGACGCAGGCGGTCCCGCCAGGCTGCATTGCCACCCGCCTCGCTCATCAGTTGGCCCGACTTGATGGTGCCCACGCCGCCGATACGCTGCGCCAGTAACCACGCCTCGTAATCGAAAGACTGCGGATTGACCAGGCCGTGAGGGCGTTTGAGATTGACCGCCAGGCGCCAGGTCTCGCCCGCGCGCAACCGCGGCCCGTCATACCAGGACAAACGCAGCAACTGCGGCAGGGTGGCGCGGCGCGACTGCGCCCCGGCAAGATGAAAGCGCACGACCCCTTCGCGGCTGTCCGGCAGGCCGACCACCTGGCCTTCGAGCCACAGCGTGCGACCATCCAGAGCAGGATCGAGGCGATCATCCAGCGCCCACTGGGCAGACAGGCAGGCCCAGCCGAAGCCCAGCAGCAACAGCCCTACGGGATAGCTGCGAAACGGTACCAGTGCCAGCCCGGCGACACCCAGCGTCACCAATGCCCAGGCGGGCGGCAACTGGGGCACCAGGCGCAGTAGCAGCAAGCCCGCCGTTAGACCCAGTAATGCGTTGCGCAGGTTGCCTGCCCGAATCCCGTCCATGGGCTGCCCTATCGATTCACAAACGAAAAGGCCGCTATTTTCATAGCGGCCTTTCGAGCCTAACAGGTGGACGACAAGGTGGCAGCCACCTCACTCGTAACGCAATGCCTCGGCCGGCTGCGTACGCGACGCACGCCAGGACGGATACAGCGTGGCGAGGAAGCTAAGGGTCAGTGCCGCGCTGCAGATCAGCACGACGTCGCCCGCCTGCAGCTCCGACGGCAGGGTGCTGATGAAGTACACATCGGAGCTGAACACATGCTGCCCCGTGACCCTCTCCAACCAGCCCACCAGCTCGCTGACGTTGAGCGCCGCGAGTACGCCGAGCACGCCGCCGATCAGCGTGCCGATCACCCCGATCACCGTGCCCTGCACCATGAAGATGCCCATGATCTGCCCGGGCGTGGCGCCCAGGGTGCGCAGAATGGCGATGTCAGCGCCCTTGTCGGCGACCACCATGATCAGGGTGGCGATAATATTGAAAGCCGCCACGGCGACGATCAGCAACAGCAACAGACCAATCATGGTCTTTTCCATCTTCATGGCGCTGAACAGACTGCCCTGCGTCTGCGTCCAGTCACTGGCGTGGTAGCCCTCGCCCAACTGCGCGGCAATCGCGCCGGCAACCTGCGGCGACTGGTAGAGGTCCTTGAGCTTGAGACGGATGCTCTGCACCGAACCCGGCTCCAGGCGCTGGATCTGCGCCGCATCGGCGACGTTGATCAGCGCCAGCGAACTGTCCAGGTCGGCGCCCACCTTGAACACCCCGACCACGTTGAGGCGCTGCATGCGCGGCGTGATGCCGCCGGGCACCGAACTGATCTCCGGAACGATGAGCGCAAGGCGGTCGCCGACCTGCAGCTGGAAGCGCCGCGCGGTGATCTCACCGATGATGACGCCGTATTCACCTTCGCGCAGGTCGCTCAGGCGGCCCTGCACCATGTGCTCGCCGATGATCGAGACCTTCGGCTCGAGCGCAGGGTCGATGCCGTGCAGCTGGATCGGCTGCATGACGCCGCGGTAGGACAGCATGCCCTCCAGTTCCGCGAACGGCACGGCCGCCTCTACCTGGCGATTCTCCAGGGCGACCTTGGCGGGCGCTTGCCAGTCGGCCAGGGCCGGGGCACCAGCGATGGTCGCGTGGGGCACCATGCCAAGGATCCGCGAGCTCATCTCGCGGTGGAAGCCATTCATCACCGACAGCACCACGATCATCGCCAGCACGCCGAGGGACAGGCCGATCATCGAGGTCAGGGAAATGAACGAGATGAAGTGATTGCGGCGCTTGGCACGGGTGTAACGCAGGCCGATGAAGACACTCAGCGGGCGAAACATCAGGCGTTCACCAGCTTGCCGTCTTCCAGGCTCAGCACCCGGTCCATTTGCCGCGCCAGTTGCAGGTCATGGGTCACCACCAGAAAAGCGGTCTGCGACTGCGTGCTAAGTTCACGCATCAGGTCCTGGATACCTTGCGCGGTGTGGTTGTCGAGGTTACCGGTCGGTTCGTCGAGCAGCACCAGGCCTGGCCGGTTGACCAGGGCGCGGGCAATCGCCACACGCTGGCGCTCGCCTCCGGATAGCTCGGCGGGCTTATGGCTCAGGCGATGGCCCAGGCCGACGCGCTCGAGCAGCTCGGTAGCGCGCTGACGCGCCTCACTGATCGGTGCCTTGCCGATCAACAGCGGCATGCACACGTTCTCCAGAGCGGTGAACTCGGCCAGCAGGTGATGGAACTGGTAAACGAAACCCAGTGCGCGATTACGCAGCAGACCGCGCTGCTTCTCGTTGAGCGCCGACAGTTCCTCACCGGCCAGCCAGACGCTACCACTGCTTGGCGTATCCAGGCCGCCGAGCATGTTCAGGAGGGTACTTTTGCCGGAACCGGAGCTGCCGACAATGGCTATGCGCTCGCCCGGATGAAGTTCCAGCTGCAGGTCATCGAGCACCACCACTGACTGCGGGCCTTCTTCGTAGCGCTTGCTCAGGTTGCGGCAGCTGAGCACGGCGCTCGCCTGCGCCTGCACGACCGGATCACTCATAACGTAATGCCTCCGCGGGCTGGGTGCGCGCCGCGCGCCAGGCCGGATAAAGAGTAGCGAGGAAACTCAGGACCAGTGCCGCACCGCACACCTGCAGCACGTCGGCGAGCATCAGCTGCGACGGCAGGTAGTCGATGAAGTACACATCGGCGTTGAGAAACTTGAAGCCGAGCAGCCGCTCGACGCCAGCGATGATCGAACTGATATTGAGCGCGGCAAGAATGCCCAGCACTGCGCCGATCAGGGTACCGATCACACCGATCACCGTGCCCTGCACCATGAAGGTGGCCATGATTTGCATGGGTGTGGCGCCCAAGGTGCGCAGGATGGCGATATCGCCCTTCTTGTCGGTAACCACCATGACCAGCGTGGAGATGATATTGAAGGCCGCCACGGCGACGATCAGCAGCAGCAGCAGACCGATCATGGCCTTTTCCATGCGGATGGCCTGATAGAGGTTGCCATGGGTGCGGGTCCAGTCACGCGCCAGGTAGTCCTGCTCGCCAAAGCTCTGCGCCAGTTGCCAGGCCGTGCGCGGCGCCTGGAACAGGTCGGCGAACTTGAGGCGGATGCCCTGCACCTGATCAGGCTGACGGCGTTGCAGGCGGGCCAGATCCTGGATATGGGTCATGGCCATGAAACCGTCGATCTCACCGGCACCAACATGAAAGATGCCAACCACGGTGAAACGCTTGAGCCGTGGAAACATGCCGCCGGGGGTGACGGTGACTTCCGGCGCCACGAAGGTCACCTTGTCGCCCATGCCGACACCGAGTTTCTCGGCGGCCTTGTCGCCAATGACGATGCCAAAGGTGCCCGGCTGCAGATCCTCCAGCCGGCCCTCGCGGAAGAAGTCGCCGATGATCGATACCTTCGGCTCTTCGACCGGGTCGACGGCGTTGATCAGTACCTTCTGTACCTTGCCGTCGTTGGTCAGCAGCCCCTGCATCTGGCTGAATGGTGCCACGGCAAGCACCTGCGGATTCTGCATGGCGCGGTCGCCAAGGCGTCGCCAGTCGCTGATCGGCGTGGAGCTCTCGACCGTCGCATGGGGCACCATGCCGAGCACGCGGGTGCGCATCTCATGGTCGAAGCCGTTCATCACCGACAGCACCAGGATCATCACCAGCACGCCGAGTGCCAGCCCGATCATCGAAGTCAGGGAAATGAACGAAACGAAGTGGTTGCGACGCTTGGCCCGCGTGTAGCGCGTACCAAGAAAAACGGACAGGGGTCTGAACATGTGGGGCGCTTGTTCGAGGGAAAGAGAAACGTCCTTGTGGCGGGGCCTGGCGAGCGGCCTTACACTCTGACCACCACCGCTGCCATGGGTTCGCCATGTCGACTCAAGACGAAAATGATCGCCGCGAATACTACCGTATCGAGGACACGATCGCACTGGATTTCACCCCCCTGGCTGGTGCCGAGGCCCTGGCCAGCGATGAGCTTCACGACGCCTCGCCGCTGTTCAACATGCTCAGCGAACTGCACCTGATGGATTTCGAGTCACAACACCTGCTGCGCAACATCAGCGAGCGCGACCGTACCCTGGCGAGCTACCTGAAGGTGGTCAACAAGCGCATCGACCTGCTCGGCCAGGCCATGGCGCAGAGCCTGCTGCGCGACATCGGCCCGCCGAAGCGTGTGACGCTCTCCGAAGGTGGCATCAGCTTCCTCGACGACCAGCCGTTGGCGGTCGACAGCCACCTGGCCCTGAAGATGGTGCTGATGCCACAGGCGCTGGGCCTGCTGCTACGCGCCAGGGTGATGTATTGCAACGAACACGCGGAGCAATTCGAGATCGGTGCCGAATTCGAAGCGATGACTGACGCACAGCGCCAGTTGCTCGCGCGGCATATCCTGCAACGCCAGGCGCAGGAGCGCCGCCAGGCTCGCGAGAACTCCGCATGAAATCTCCTTCATTGTTACTGGCCTTGACCTTGCTGTTGCCATCGGCAGCCCAGGCAGACACCCTGACGATCCCGATCGGCCAGCAAGGCGCCGACCTGACCGACCTGCCGCAGCTCGGCCAGTCCAAGCGCTCGGTACTGGAACGCTTCGGCCTCGCCGACGAAGAGCATGCGCCGATTGGCAAACCGCCGATCACCCGCTGGGATTTCCGCGAGTTCAGCGTCTATTTCGAATACGACCATGTGATCAACAGCGTGCGTCATCAGCAACCACGCGCGACACGCACCGAGTAAGGAGCAACCGTGACCCTGATCTACGGCCATCGCGGCGCCAAGGGCGAAGCCCCGGAAAATACCCTGACCAGCTTTCAGCATTGCCTGGAGCATGGCGTACGTCGCTGTGAGCTGGACCTGCACCTGTCACGCGACGGCGAGCTGATGGTCATCCACGACCCGACCCTCAAACGCACCACCGGCCAGCGTGGCAAGGTGGTCGAGCACGACGCCGCCGACCTGGTGCACTACGACGCTCGCCGCGGCGGCCCGGGCTGGCGTCACCCCTGCCCCATTCCGCGGCTGAGCGAGCTGTTCGAACAGTGCGATTTCGAGCACTGGCAACTGGAGGTCAAGAGCGCTTCCAAGGTCCGCGCTGCACGCACCGTGGAAGCCATCGCGCTGCTCAGCCGGCGTTTTGGCCTGGACGACAAGATCACCATCACCTCCAGCTCCCGCGAAGTGCTGGGCGCCGCCCAGCGCCTGACCCCGCACCTGGCCCGGGGACTGGTCGCCGAATACGCCTGGCTGGATCCGCTCAAGGTCGCCCACAACTATGGCTGCGATCTGCTGGCCCTGAACTGGACGCTGTGTACGCCGGAGCGCCTGCTCAAGGCACAGAAGGCCGGTTTGCACGTGTCGGTATGGACCGTAAACGAACCCGCGCTGATGCGCCGCCTCGCCGACTTTGGGGTGGACAGCATCATCACCGACTTCCCGAGTATCGCCATCAGTACATTGCGCGGCTAGACAGCAAGGCGGCTGCATGCAGCCATCTTCGAACCGACAAGTACCGCTTCATGCTCATCGTCTTCAGCGGCCTGCCGGGCACCGGGAAGACCACCCTGGCAAAGGCATTGGCAGGCGCCCTCGACGCCGTCTACCTGCGCATAGACAGCATCGAGCAGGCGCTGCGCAACAGCGCAGCCCTGCATGGCGATGTGGGGAGCAGCGGGTATGTCGTGGCCAACGCCATTGCCCTGGATAACCTCAGGGCAGCGCGCACGGTGGTAGCGGACTGCGTGAACCCGGTACGCGAAAGCCGCGAGGCGTGGGCTGATACCGCCCGACATTGCGGATGCCCGCTGCTCAACATCGAGGTCCGCTGCTCTGACAAACGCCAACACCAACAGCGAGTGGAGTCGAGAGTCATCGATGTGCCAGGACTCGCTGCACCCAGCTGGCGGTCGGTACTGGCCCATGAGTACGAAGCCTGGGGCGAGCCGCCTTTTACAATCGATACAGCCTTAACATCGCCGGACGCCGCGCAGAGGTTGCTACTCAAGCACGTTTCGGCTCATGCAGCGGCGCTCCGGGAACATGCCTACAGTTAGAGAAACCTTCGCAGGGACGAAGCGACCAGGGCTCGCGCCCATAAAAAAACCGATCCACAAGGGATCGGTTTTCAGGCCTGTTCAGACGCTCTCCCGGTTTGGCCAGCACCAGTCGCGAGAGTCGGCAAACGGATCCCCGACCGGCTCAGGCCGCCGGCCGGAGCCGCTCAAAAAAGCCGGTTGAGCCCGTCGAACGCTGCCACCCGGTAGGCTTCGGCCATCGTCGGATAGTTGAAGGTGGTGTTGACGAAATACTTCAGGGTATTCGCCTCACCCTTCTGGTTCATGATCGCCTGGCCGATGTGCACGATCTCCGAGGCCTGGTAGCCGAAGCAGTGCACGCCGAGCACTTCCAGGGTTTCGCGGTGGAAGAGGATCTTCAGCATGCCCACCGGCTCGTGGGAAATCTGCGCACGGGCCATGCTCTTGAAGAACGCCTTGCCAACTTCGTACGGAACTTGCGCCTTGGTCAGCTCGTGCTCGTTCTTGCCGATCGAGCTGATTTCGGGAATGGTGTAAATGCCGGTTGGAATGTCATCGACGATCCGCCAGCTACCGTTGTCGACGATGCTGCCAGCTGCGGAACGGCCCTGGTCAGCCGCGGCACTGGCCAGGCTTGGCCAGCCGATGACGTCACCGGCAGCGTAGATGTTGTCGACTTCGGTCCGGTAATGCTCGTCAACATGCACCTGACCGCGACTGTTGACGTTGATGCCGATGTTTTCCAGGCCCAGCTTGTCGGTGTTGCCGGTACGCCCGTTACACCACAGCAGCGCATCGGCCTTGATCTTTTTGCCGGACTTGAGGTGCAGGATCACACCGTTATCCAGCCCCTCGATGCGCTCGTACTCTTCGTTATGACGAATCAGCACATTGTTGGTGCGCAAGTGGTAGCTCAAGGCATCGGAGATTTCCGAATCGAGGAAGCTGAGCAACTGGTCGCGGTTGTCGATCAGGTCGACCAGCACACCCAGACCGCTGAAGATCGACGCATACTCGCTGCCGATCACCCCGGCGCCATAGATGATCAGACGGCGCGGCGTGTGGCTGAGGGTGAGGATGGTGTCGCTGTCGTAGACCCGCGGGTGATTGAAGTCTATGTCCGCCGGGCGATACGGGCGCGATCCGGTGGCGATGATCACCTGCTTGGCCGACAGGGTTTCCAATACGCCGTTGGGGCACACCACTTCGATGGTCTGCTCGTCGGCGAAGCTGCCGGTACCGAAGAACACGTCGATGCGGTTGCGGGCGTAATAGCCGGTGCGCGAGGTAACCTGCTTGGCGATCACTCGCTCGGCGCTCTTCAGCACATCGGGAAAGGAGAACCAACGCGGCTCGCCAATCTGGCGAAACATGGGGTTGGTGTTGAACTGCATGATCTGCCGCACCGAGTGGCGCAGCGCTTTCGACGGGATGGTCCCCAGGTGGGTGCAGTTGCCGCCGACTTCACGGCGGTCATCGACCACCGCCACCTTGCGGCCGGCCTTGGCCGCGTTCATCGCTGCCCCTTCGCCCGCCGGGCCGGAACCCAATACCACCACATCGTAGTTGTAGACCGCCATGTTCTCTCCTCAGATCACACCGGAACGCTTATCGGACGCTCTCGGTAGAACCAGGCCTGACGGCCTGGCACGTAACATCATGCACCTAGCCTAACGCCCAACGCGATGATTGGCGATCAGCGCTTGCCGGCATCGTAGGTCTGCACGGCAGCGCTGCCGCCTTCGTCGACATCGCGGGTGACCTCGTCGCACTTCTGGCGGTCACCACCGCAGATCGAGCACTCCTTTTCAATGCCCAGGTTGGCGATGCCGCCGCAGGAACCGGCGATGGGCTTGCGCCCCATTATCACGCCTACCGCCATCATGCCGACGACCAGGACCATGACTAGAAATACAACCACAAAGGTCATTGCTCTTCTCCTGCAGCGAATAGCTGCTCGAATGCGGCGGTGCCATGAGAGGCGAAACCATCACCCTCACGAACGACAAAAAATGCAGCGATGGCGTTGCGCTCGGCAAACGCCTTGCCGGCTTCCGGCCCAAGCACCATGAGTAGGGTAGACAAGCCATCGGCACGTAAGGTCGATGGATCTGCCACGGTTACCGCTGCCAGCTTGTGGCTCACCGGCTTGCCGGTCAGCGGATCGAGCGTGTGCGAGTAGCGCTGGCCATTCTCCTCGAAATAGTTGCGGTAGTCGCCTGAAGTCGAAATACCGTAACCGTCGAGCGAGAGGATCCGTTGGGCAACCCGTTGATCGTCCCGCGGTGCCTCGAGCCCGATGCGCCAGTGTGCACCATCGGGTTTGCGGCCTGCCGCCTTGAGCTCGCCGGTGGCCTCGACCAGGTAACTGCTCACCCCCAGGTCGGCAAGCCTGGCAATGATCCGATCCACCGCGTACCCGGCAGCGATACTGTTGAAATCGACTTCGACATCGACATCCTTGCAGAGCAGGTTGCCCTCGATGCGCAGGTGCCGCTGGCCTACGCGCTGGCGTACCTCGCTCAGCTTCTGTTGGCTCGGAACCGCTTCACCCTGCCCTTTGGGCCCGAACCCCCAGAGGTCGAGCAAAGGCTCCAGGGTGAGATCGAACGCACCGCCACTTTGGTCATGCAGGCGGTTGCCCGCCGCAATCAACGTCAGTACGCCCTCGGGCATCTCCTGGCAGGTACCCGGCGCGGCGCGGTTGAACTGTTCGATCAGTGAATCGGAGCGGTAAGTGGACATCTGCTGATCGATCTCGGCCAGAATCTGCTCGGTGGCCGCCTTGATCTCGCTGTGCGGGGCAACTCCTTCGCTGCGCACGTATTTGACCGAATAAGTGCTGCCCATGGTCGGACCGCCAAACTCTTCGATCCGATCAGAAGCAAGACAGCCCGTTAAGGCTGCCGCCAGGGCGACAGCGATAACGGGCCGACATACCGCTAGTGCCACATCAACCGCCAAAGTCGTCGAGAAGAATGTTTTCCTGCTCCACGCCAAGGTCGGTCAGCATCTTGATGACTGCAGCGTTCATCATGGGCGGACCGCACATGTAGTACTCGCAGTCTTCCGGTGCCGGATGGTCCTTCAGATAATTTTCATACAGCACGTTGTGAATGAAGCCCTTGAGCCCGGTCCAGTTGTCTTCTGGTTGAGGATCGGATAAAGCCAGGTGCCACTCGAAGTTCGGATTCTCCGCCTGCAACTGGTCGTACTCTTCATTGTAGAAGGCTTCACGCATCGAACGCGCGCCGTACCAGAAGCTGATCTTGCGCGTGGATTTCAGGCGCTTGAGCTGATCGAAGATATGCGAGCGCATGGGCGCCATACCGGCACCACCGCCGATGAAGACCATCTCGGCGTCGGTATCCTTGGCGAAGAACTCACCAAACGGCCCGTACACGGTGACCTTGTCACCCGGCTTGAGACTGAACACCCAGGACGACATTTGGCCTGGCGGCAGATGGTCCTTGCCCGGCGGCGGCGATGCGATACGGATATTGAACTTCACCAGGCCGACTTCTTCGGGGTAGTTGGCCATCGAGTAGGCGCGAATGACGGTTTCTTCGACCTTGGAGACGTACTTCCACTGGTTGAACTTGTCCCAGTCGCCGCGATACTCCTCCTGGATGTCGAAGTCCTTGTAGTGCACCTCGTGGGGCGGACATTCCAGCTGCACGTAACCGCCTGCGCGGAAATCGACGTTCTCGCCTTCCGGAAGCTTGAGCGTCAGCTCCTTGATGAAGGTGGCGACGTTGGGGTTGGACTCGACCGTACATTCCCACTTCTTCACGCCGAAGACTTCTTCCGGGACCTCGATCTTCATGTCCTGCTTGACCGAGGTCTGGCAGGACAGACGCCAGCCTTCACGGGCTTCGCGCTTGTTGAAGTGCGACTCCTCGGTAGACAGCATCTCTCCGCCGCCACTCTCGACGATGCACTTGCACTGCGCGCAGGTGCCGCCGCCACCACAGGCAGAAGACAGGAAAATATTGTTCGAGGCCAGCGTCTGCAGCAATTTGCCGCCTGCCGGCACCACGATGGTTTTTTCGCCGTTGATCTCGATGCTCACATCGCCGCTGGATACCAGCTTGGCGCGGGCCACGAGAATGACCAGCACCAGCGCCAGAACGATGCCGGTGAACATGCCGATGGCGAGAAAGATTTCGTAATTCATCTGTTCATCCTTTCCTTACAACTGCACGCCGGAGAAGGACATGAAGCCAAGCGACATCAGACCGATGGTGATGAAGGTGATGCCCAGCCCCTGCAGGCCGGCGGGCACATCACTGTACTTGAGCTTCTCGCGAATACCGGCCAGAGCCGCGATCGCCAGCGCCCAGGAAAGGCCGGAACCAAAGCCGTACACGGTACTTTCCGCCAGGTTGTAGTCACGCTCGACCATGAACAGGGTGCCGCCCATGATGGCGCAGTTCACCGTGATCAGCGGGAGGAACACGCCCAGTGCGTTGTAAAGGGCGGGCACGTACTTATCCAGCAGCATTTCCAGGATCTGCACGATCGCCGCGATGACGCCGATATAGCTGAGCAGCCCAAGGAAGCTCAGATCGACCTCCGGCAAGCCCGCCCAGGCGAGCGCACCGTCCTTGAGCAGGTAGGTGTAGATCAGATTGTTGGCAGGAACGGTAATGACCTGCACCACGACCACCGCAATGCCGAGACCGATCGCGGTTTCGACTTTCTTGGAAATGGCGATGAAGGTACACATGCCGAGAAAGAAGGCCAGCGCCATGTTCTCGACGAAGATGGACTTCGCCAGCAGACCGACATAATGCTCCATCAGTAAGCCTCCTTGTTCGAGACCTGGGGCGCCATCTTGAAGCTGTCCTTTTCCACCTGCTCGGTCTTCCAGGCGCGCAGGCCCCAGATAAACAGGCCGATCAGGAAGAACGCCGAAGGTGGCAGCAACAGCATGCCGTTGGGCTGATACCAGCCGCCGTCATTGACCACCGGAATGATGGTGTAGCCCATCAGCTTGCCGGCACCGAACAGCTCGCGAATGATGCCCAGCGCTACCAGCATGGCGCTGTAACCCAGACCGTTGCCGATACCGTCGAAGAACGACAGCATCGGCGGGTTCTGCATGGCGAACGCCTCGGCGCGCCCCATCACGATGCAGTTGGTGATGATCAGGCCGACGAACACCGATAGCTGCTTGGAGAGGCTGAAGGCATATGCCTTGAGCAACTGATCGACCACGATGACCAGCGATGCGATGATCACCATTTGCACGATCATGCGGATGGACGCCGGAATCTGGCTGCGAATCATCGAGATGAACAGGTTGGAAAAGCCCGTCACCAGCGTCAGGGCGATCGACATCACCAGGGCGGTCTTGAGGTTGGAGGTCACCGCCAGCGCGGAACAGATACCCAGGATCTGCAGACCGATCGGGTTGTTGTTGAAAATCGGATTGAGCAATACGTCTTTGACAGATGGCTGTGCCATATCAAGCCTCCCCTGCGCGCAGGTTAGCGATAAACGGGCCGAAACCGTTCTGACCGAGCCAGAACTTGATCAGGTGATCCACGCCGTTGGCGGTCAGTGTCGCGCCGGCCAGGCCATCGACCTGGTGCTCGGCATCCGGGCTTTGCGGGTTCACGCCGCCCTTGACGATTTCCACCGCCAGTTCGCCGTTCTCATCGAAAACCTTCTTGCCGGGCCATTGGCCCGTCCACTTCGGGTTATCGACTTCACCACCCAGGCCGGGCGTTTCAGCGTGCTGATAGAAGCCCATGCCGACCACGGTATTGAGATCCCCTTCAAGGGCAATGAAGCCATGCAGGGTCGACCACAGGCCATAGCCTCTCACCGGCAGGATCACTGTCTGAAGCTGCCCCTCCTTTTCCACCACGTATACCGTGGTGTAGCGCTCGAGGCGACGAATGGAGGCGATATCCTCGCTCGACGAAAGCTGCCTGGACAGTTCGGGATCCTTGGCAGCGGCCAGCGGCTCGAACGTCACCGGATCGAACTCGTCTGAGAACTTGCCGGTTTCCAGATCCACCAGGCGCGCCTTGATGGTGTCCTCGAACATCGCCCTGACCGCTGCACCCGGCATGCTCGGATCGCCCAGCCCGGCAATCGCCAGGATGCTGCGCTGCTTGTCCAGCAAGCGGTTTTCCAGCTGAGTGGGCTTGAGCGCGACCGCTGCACCGGCAACGAACACGGAACAAACCAGGCAGACCAGCAACGCGACCAGCAGCGTACGGGCGGTAGATTCTTTCTGACTAGACATTGCGTGCCAGCCTCCGCTTGATATTGGCCTGAACAACGAAATGGTCGATCAGCGGCGCGAACAGGTTGGCGAACAGAATGGCGAGCATCATGCCCTCGGGGAACGCCGGGTTGACGACACGGATCAGCACGACCATCACGCCGATGAGGATGCCGAAGATCCACTTGCCGGTGTTGGTCATCGAGGCCGATACCGGATCGGTAGCCATGAAAATCATGCCGAAGGCGAAACCACCTACGACGAGGTGCCAGTACCAGGGCATGGCGAACATCGGGTTGCTGTCCGAGCCGAGCGTATTGAACAGCAGGCTCAGCCCGATCATGCCGATCATGACTCCCGAAACGATACGCCAGGATGCGATCTTGGTGATCAGCAGAACGGCGCCACCGATCAGGATAGCCAGCGTGCTGGTTTCGCCGATGGAGCCATGGATGGTGCCGATGAATGCATCCATCCAGGACACACCGCCGTTGATCATGTACTCGACGCCACCCGTGGCGGCCATGCTCAGAGACGTGGCACCTGCGTACCCGTCGACGGCGGTCCAGACTGCATCACCGGACATCTGCGCCGGGTAGGCGAAGAACAGGAAGGCACGGCCGGTTAGTGCCGGGTTGAGGAAGTTCTTGCCAGTCCCCCCGAAGACTTCCTTGCCGATCACCACGCCGAAGCTGATGCCCAGCGCGACCTGCCACAGCGGAATGCTGGGCGGCAGGATCAGCGCGAACAGCACCGAGGTGACGAAGAAGCCTTCGTTGACCTCATGGCGACGAATCGACGCGAACAACACTTCCCAGAAGCCACCAACGATGAAGGTCACCGCATAGATGGGTAGAAAGTACGCCGCGCCCTGAATGAAGTTATCCCACAGGCTGTTCGGATCGAACCCGGCCAGTGCGCCGATAAGACCAAAGCGCCAGCCGTCCTGCGCCGCCAGCAGATCAGGGCTCTGGGCGAAAATCAGGTTGGCCTGGTAGCCGGTGTTCCACATCCCGAAGAACATGGCAGGAAAGGTACAGGCCCACACGGTGATCATCATGCGCTTGAGGTCGATACCGTCACGCACGTGAGCGGTGGTCCTGGTTACGCTGGCCGGACGATAAAAAAAGGTGTCGACAGCTTCGTAGAGGGCGTACCACTTCTCGTACTTGCCGCCCTTTTCGAAGTTGTGCTCGATCTTGTCGAGGAATGCACGGATGCCCACGGGTTAACCCTCCTTCTCGATACGGCTGAGGTTGTCCCGCAGGATCGGACCATATTCATATTTGCCGGCACACACGTAGGTACACAGCGCCAGGTCTTCCTCATCCAGCTCGAGGCAACCCAGTTGCTGCGCCTTTTCCGTGTCGCCGACTATCAGGTAGCGCAACAGCTGCGTGGGCAGGATGTCCAGTGGCATCACCGTTTCGTAGTTGCCTACCGGCACCATGGCCCTCGGGCTGCCATTGGTGGTGGTGGAAAACGCGAAGCGCTTGGCCCCCATCAGCTTGGAAACGAAGATGTTCAGCACCGAATGCTTGTTGACACCGGCGCGCAGGTAATGCATCACCTCACGATCGTTGCCTTCCTTGAGGCACGACACCTGCAAGTGGTAACGCCCCAGATACGCGCAAGCACCGCGGGACGTGCGACCGCCCAGCACGGAACCGGAGACCACGCGGTTATCACCCGGCACCAGTTCACCGGCGCTCAGTTCGGTGAGGTTGGCACCCAGGCGGGTGCGCAACAGGCGCGGACGCTCGACCACAGGGCCGGCCAGCGCAACCACGCGCTCGACCCACAACTCACCGGTGGTAAACAGTTTGCCGACGGCGATGACGTCCTGATAGTTGATCGTCCACACGCTTTTGCCGGCATGTACAGGGTCGAGGAAATGAATGTGGGTGCCTGGCAGGCCGGCAGGGTGCGGGCCTGCGAACGCCTCGGTGTGGACTCCTGCGACCTGCTCGCCCGGCAGGCTGACGCCGGCGGCCTTGCACAGGAAAACCCGGGCCAGACGGGTCAGAACCTTGAGGCCATTGGCGAAGTCGGCAGCGTGCTCGGCAATGATCAAGGCGGGGTCGGCAGCGAGCGGATGGGTGTCGATAGCGGTGACGAAGATCGAACTGGGCGTGCCGTCAATTGCCGGCACTTTGCTGAACGGCCGGGTTCGCAGGGCTGTCCACAGGCCTGAGGCCTGCAGGTTTTCGCGCACCAGGGCACCATCCAGGCTGTCCAGCTGCCCCTCGGCATACAGGGCGAAACGCTCATGATCATCGCCATCGAGCTCGATGACGACCGACTGCAGCACACGCTTTTCTCCGCGATGGATGGCACTGATCACGCCGGCTCCCGGCGCGGTGTAGTGCACCCCTTCGGACTGCTTGTCCGAAAAGAGAATCTGGCCCAGCTTGACCCGGTCACCCACCTGAACGGCCATGGTGGGCTTCATCCCCGGATAATCGAAGCCTATGACAGCCACGCTGCGCACGGGTCTGGTTGCCTCGATCTGCTGAGCCGGCGCGCCTGTGATGGGCAAGTCCAGCCCATGTTTTATTTTGATCATAGGTTTGCCTAACCACTGTTTTTCAGCTTTTTTTAGAATGCGTCCGACCCCTGAAAACCAAATGGTCGACGCACGCCCATATCGCATATGGATGTGTGTCGATGTCGAACGCAGGTAAGAAATCGGCGCAATTATAAAGTTGTGCGAGGAGCAGACGCCAGCCAAGCGCTTGTTTTTTTAGCCTTCCGTTACAGCGAGCAACAGAATGATGGCAAATGTGTGCACTTCCATGGATATCCAGGCCATCAGCGATGTCGAGCGGGGGTACGGTCCGCAAGACGCAGCGAAAAGCCGCAGGGCACGCAAAAAAATGGGAGCCCGAAGGCTCCCATTTTTTTGCAGTGCGACAGTCGGTAGATCAGCGCGGGAATGCCGGCGGGTTGACCCCGGCCATGTCTTCCATTACGCGGACCACCTGGCAGCTGTAGCCGAACTCATTGTCATACCAAACGTAGAGAACCACGCGGTTGTCGTTGGTGATGGTCGCCTCGGCATCGACCACACCGGCGTGGCGCGAGCCCACGAAGTCGGTGGACACCACTTCCTGGGAGCTGACGAAGTCGATCTGCTTCTGCAGGTCCGAGTGCATGGCCATCTGGCGCAGGTACTCGTTGATCTCTTCGCGAGTCGTAGCCTTCTCCAGGTTCAGGTTGAGAATGGCCATGGACACGTTCGGCGTCGGCACGCGAATGGCGTTGCCGGTCAGCTTGCCCTTGAGCACCGGCAGCGCCTTGGCAGCAGCGGTGGCCGCACCGGTTTCGGTGATGACCATGTTCAACGCGGCGCTGCGGCCACGACGGCTACCTTTATGGAAGTTGTCGATCAGGTTCTGGTCGTTGGTGTACGAGTGAACGGTTTCGACGTGGCCATTGACGATGCCGTACTGATCATTGACCGCCTTGAGCACCGGCACGATGGCATTGGTGGTACAGGAAGCGGCCGAGATGATCTTGTCCTCGGCGGTGATTTCGCCGTGGTTGATGCCGTGCACGATGTTCTTCAGGGCACCCTTGCCCGGTGCGGTCAGCACCACGCGATCGACACCGGGGCACTTGAGGTGCTGGCCCAGGCCTTCGGCGTCACGCCATACGCCGGTGTTGTCGACCAGCAGTGCGTCCTTGATGCCGTACTGGGTGTAGTCGATGGCCGACGGGTCCTTGGCATAGATCACCTGGATCAGGTTGCCGTTGGCGGTCAGGGTGCTGTTCTCTTCGTCGATGGTGATGGTGCCATCGAACTTGCCGTGCACCGAGTCGCGGCGCAGCAGGCTGGCGCGCTTGACCAGGTCGTTCTCGGCGCCCTTGCGCACGACGATGGCACGCAGGCGCAGGCCGTCGCCACCACCGGTGTGCTCGATCAGGATGCGCGCCAGGAGGCGGCCGATGCGGCCGAAGCCGTAGAGGATGACGTCGGTGCCTTTGCGCGGGGAAGCGTTCTGCTGGCCAGCAACGTCGGCGAGTTCGTCCTTGACGAACTGCTCGATGCTGCGGCCCTGGCCTTCGGCCTTGAACTTGCCGACCATCTTGCCGAGGTCGACGGACGCCGCGCCCAGCTTGAGCTCGCTCATGGCCTTGAGTACGGCGTAGGTATCGTGAACGGCCAGGCCGCTCTCGTCAGCCTGACGGTGACGGGCGAAGCGATGCGCCTTGAGAATCTCGATGACCGAGCGGTTGATCAGGCTGCGGCCATGGATCGACAGCACCACGTTGTTGTTGCGGTACAGCTGACCAATCAGCGGAATCATCGCCTCGGCGAGAGCTTCACGGTCAATCCATTCACCAAGACACTGGTCGGGCTTCTGAGTCACGGCAATACCTTCCACATGTAGGGGCTGAAAAAAGGGGCTACATTATGACGACCCAGCCAGGGGTCGGCAATCTGCAGCGGTCGAAACACTGACAGTCATCCTCGCGGATAGTTACAATCGGGGGCCAAATCGTTACCAATCGCGAGCCACCCGTGCCTGTACTGCGTCTGCCGTCCTTGCCGGCCACCGCCGGTAAACAACACTGGGGCAACCTGCCCGGTGCCGCGCTGAGCCTGGCCATCGCCGAGGCGGCCAACTCCGCCAAACGCTTCACCCTGCTGCTCACCGCCGACAGCCAGAGCGCCGAGCGCCTGGAGCAGGAGCTGAGCTTCTTCGCGCCAGAGCTGCCGGTGCTGCACTTCCCGGACTGGGAAACGCTGCCCTACGACCTGTTCTCGCCGCACCAGGACATCATCTCCCAGAGAATCGCCGCGCTGTACCGCCTGCCGGAGCTCAAGCACGGCATTCTGGTCGTGCCGATCACCACGGCGCTGCATCGCCTCGCGCCCACACGGTTTCTGCTCGGTAGCAGCCTGGTGCTGGATGTTGGTCAGCGCATCAATGTCGATGACATGCGTGCGCGCCTGGAAGCCACCGGTTATCGCTATGTCGATACCGTCTACGAGCATGGCGAATTCACCGTGCGTGGCGCGCTGATCGACCTGTTCCCGATGGGCAGCAAGCAGCCGTTTCGTATCGACCTGTTCGACGACGAGATCGAAACCCTGCGCACCTTCGACCCGGAGACCCAGCGCTCGATCGACAAGGTCGAGTCGATCAAGCTGCTGCCGGCCCGCGAGTTTCCGCTGGAGAAGAAAGCCGTCACCGACTTCCGTGGGCGCTTTCGCGAGCGCTTCGATGTCGACTTCCGGCGCTGCCCGATCTACCAGGACCTGTCCACCGGCATCACCCCGGCCGGTATCGAGTACTACCTGCCGCTGTTCTTCGAGGAAACCGCCACCCTCTTCGACTACCTGCCCCAGGACACCCAGGTGTTCTCGTTGCCCGGCATCGAAAAGGCCGCGGAACAGTTCTGGACCGATGCGCGCAACCGCTACGAGGAACGTCGCGTCGATCCCGAGCGGCCGCTGCTGCCACCCGCCGACATCTTCCTGCCGGTCGAGGACTGCTTCGCCCGCCTGAAGGACTGGCCGCGGGTGGTGATCAGCCCGGAGGACATCGAGCCAGGCGTCGGCCGTACGCGCTTCGAGGCCAGCGCCCTGCCCGACCTAGCGATCCAGGCCAAGACCAGCGAACCATTGGCCGCCCTGCGCCGCTTCATCGAGGAATACCCGGGCCGGGTGCTGTTCTGCGCAGAGTCCGCCGGGCGCCGCGAGGTGCTGCTCGAACTGCTCGCGCGGCTCAAGCTCAAGCCCAAAGAAGTCGAAGGCTGGCCGCAGTTCTGCGCGGGCAAGGAGCGTCTGGGCATCACCATCGCGCCGCTCGATGAGGGCCTGCAACTCGCCGATATCGCGTTGATCGCCGAAAGCCCGCTGTTCGGCCAGCGCATCATGCAACGCCGCCGCCGCGAGAAGACCCGCGATGCCGGCGACAACGTGATAAAGAACCTCACCGAGCTGCGCGAAGGCGCGCCGGTGGTGCATATCGATCATGGCGTGGGGCGCTACCTGGGCCTGGTGACGATGGAGTTCGATGGCCAGGCCGCCGAGTTCCTCGCCCTGATGTATGCCGAGGAAGCCAAGTTGTATGTACCGGTCGCCAGCCTGCACCTCATAGCCCGCTATACCGGCAGCGACGACGCCCTCGCCCCGCTACACCGCCTCGGCTCGGAAGTCTGGCAGAAGGCCAAGCGCAAGGCGGCCGAGCAAGTGCGCGACGTTGCCGCCGAACTGCTCGACATCTATGCCCGCCGCGCCGCGCGCGAAGGCTATGCGTTCAACGACCCGAAAGCCGATTACGAAACCTTCAGCGCCGGCTTCCCGTTCGAAGAAACCCCCGATCAGCAGAGCGCCATCGAAGCAGTGCGCGACGACATGCTCGCGCCCAAGCCGATGGATCGCCTGGTGTGCGGCGACGTCGGCTTCGGCAAGACCGAGGTGGCCATGCGCGCCGCCTTCATCGCCGTGCACGGCGGTCGCCAGGTCGCGATCCTGGTGCCCACCACACTGCTCGCCCAGCAGCACTACAACAGCTTCCGCGACCGCTTCGCCGACTGGCCGGTAACGGTGGAAGTGATGAGCCGCTTCAAGAGCGCCAAGGAAGTCAGCGCCGCCATCGAGCAATTGGCCGACGGCAAGATCGACATCATCATCGGCACCCACAAGCTGCTGCAGGATGACGTCAAGATCAAGAACCTGGGCCTGGTGATCATCGACGAAGAACACCGCTTCGGCGTACGCCAGAAGGAAGCGCTCAAGGCACTGCGCAGCGAGGTGGACATTCTCACCCTCACCGCCACGCCGATTCCGCGCACCCTGAACATGGCCGTCGCCGGTATGCGCGACCTGTCGATCATCGCCACGCCGCCCGCACGCCGCCTGTCGGTGCGCACCTTCGTCATGGAGCAGAACAAGCCGACCATCAAGGAGGCGCTGCTGCGCGAGCTGCTGCGCGGTGGCCAGGTGTACTACCTGCACAACGACGTGAAGAGCATCGAGAAGTGCGCGGCAGACCTCGCCGAACTGGTGCCCGAAGCACGTATCGGCATCGGCCACGGGCAGATGCACGAGCGCGAACTGGAACAGGTGATGGGCGACTTCTACCACAAGCGCTTCAACGTGCTGATCGCCTCGACCATCATCGAGACCGGTATCGACGTACCGAGCGCCAACACCATCATCATCGAGCGCGCCGACAAGTTCGGTCTGGCCCAGCTGCACCAACTGCGCGGCCGCGTCGGCCGCAGCCACCACCAGGCCTACGCGTACCTGCTGACGCCACCGCGCAAGCAGATGACAGACGACGCGCAGAAGCGCCTCGAGGCCATCGCCAATGCCCAGGACCTCGGGGCGGGCTTTGTGCTCGCCACCCACGACCTGGAAATCCGCGGTGCCGGCGAGCTGCTCGGCGACGGCCAGAGCGGGCAGATCCAGGCGGTCGGCTTCACCCTCTACATGGAAATGCTCGAGCGCGCGGTGAAGTCGATCCGCAAGGGCGAGCAGCCGAACCTCGACCAACCACTGGGCGGCGGCCCGGAAATCAACCTGCGCGTCCCGGCACTGATTCCCGAGGACTACCTGCCCGACGTGCACGCCCGCCTGATCCTCTACAAGCGCATCGCCAACGCCGTTGATGAAGACGGCCTGAAAGAGCTGCAAGTGGAAATGATCGACCGCTTCGGCCTGCTCCCCGAGCCGGCCAAGCATCTGGTGCGCATCACCCTGCTCAAGCTGCAGGCCGAGCGCCTGGGCATCAAGAAGATCGATGCCGGCCCGCAAGGCGGGCGTATCGAGTTCGCGGCGGAAACACCGGTCGATCCGCTGACGCTGATCAAGCTGATCCAGAGCGCGCCGAATCGCTACAAGTTCGAAGGCGCCACGCTGTTCCGTTTCTCCCTTCCCATGGAGCGGCCGGAAGAACGTTTCAATACGCTGGAAGCCTTGCTGGAACGCCTGCTGGCGACCGTACAGAGCTGAGACGAGTCAGGGCCGCACATGCGGCCCTGATTGTTTGTGGCGTGGGTGATTGAAGACGTCGCTTAAGCGACTGCTGTAAGGCAGAAGCAGCCGATCACTGCGTAGGGTGGACAACGCTCTTTTTGTCCACCATTGCGGTTGCAGAGCGGTGGACGGGTCGGGCCGCGTAGGTGAAGCGCCGTCCACCCTACGACTGTGCGAGCGGGCCGTGCCCGCGATTCGCGTGCATGAACAACTGGGCGTCCCCGCCCGCTCCCACCATTCGTAGGTTACGCATCATCTGCGCGCATCCCAGGTAGACGTAGGGTGGATGGCGCTTTTTTCATCCACCATTGCGATCGCAAAGCGGTGGACGGATGAAGCGTCGTCCACCCTACGCCTAGAGCTCCTCCCACGATCGTGAACGACCGCTACCGCCACTAAGCGGAAGTTCGCCTCACTCCACCAGCTGCGCAGCTCGCAACGCAGAGAGTGCCTGCGCCCAGCGCGGATTCTGGCGATAGTCGACGCCAGGGAAAGCGCGGCGACGCATACGCTCCAGGCCTTTCGGCGCCACGACCCCAAGACGCTGCGCTGCCGTTAGCGCCAGCTCCGCCGCCGCTCGATCATTGCACACCAGCCCCATGTCGCAGCCAGCCGTCAGCGCTGCTTCGATGCGACTGGCCGCATCGCCGACCACATGGGCGCCGGCCATCGACAGATCGTCACTGAAAATCACGCCCTCGAAACCCAACTCACCGCGCAGGATGTCCTGCAGCCAGCGGCGTGAGAACCCGGCCGGCTGGTTATCGACCTGGGAGTAGATGACGTGGGCCGGCATCACCGCTGCCAGGTCACGACTCAAGGCCGCGAAAGGTCGCAGATCGTTCTGGCGGATTTCATCCAGGCTGCGCTCGTCGGTTGGAATCGCCACATGGGAATCGGCTTCGGCCCAACCATGACCTGGGAAATGCTTGCCAGTCGCCGCCATACCCGCCTGCGCCATGCCGCGTATAAAGGCGCCGGCCAACTGGGTAGCACGCTCCGGGTCGCCCTCGAATGCTCTATGACCAACCACCGCGCTGCGCTCATGATCCAGGTCGAGCACCGGGGCGAAGCTCAGGTCCAGCCCTGCAGCGAGCACCTCGGTCGCCATCACCCAGCCGCACTGTAGGGCCAGGCCATCGGCATCTGCGCAGCCCGCGATGGCGCGCATCGCCGGCAAGCGCACGAAACCTTCTCGCAGGCGCTGCACCCGGCCGCCCTCCTGGTCGACCGCCAGCAGCAGATCCGGGCGTACCGCACGGATCGCCTGGCACAACTCACGCACCTGCCGGGCATTCTCGATATTGCGGGCGAAGATGATCAGGCCGCCAACTTCGGGCTGACGCAGCAACTGCCGGTCCTCGGCAGTCAGCCAGGTACCGGCGATATCCACCATCAGGGAGCCATACAGGGGTGTACTCACAGCAGGTATTCCTTCATTCAGTGACAGCAGTGCCCACAGCGAGTCACGCTTTAAACAGGTCGCCGGGAAACAGCATGGGCAGGCTCAACATCGGACAGCGAGACGCATACAGGTTCCTTGTAGCGAACCGGCGCGGCGAACGCACCGCACTCGCGTCACATCGGGGTGATCGGCATCGCAGGCGCAAGCTTATGGCTGCGACAACCACGCCGCAAGCCGGGCGCCAGCGATCAAGCCTTGATGATGGGTGGGGTTTTGCTTCGAGGGATGAGCTGCGCAGCCGCCAGTCGCGGGTCGGTCACGCCGCTTTCGGAGCGCATGCCGGCGGCCAGGAACGGCACCATCAGGCGCATGACCTGCTCGATCGAGGTATCCACGCCAAAATCGCTCTCCGCCATGGCCCGCAGGGCCTTGATGCCCGACATGCTGAACGCCGCGGCGCCAAGCATGAAGTGCACACGCCAGAACAGCTCGAGCGGAGGAATGCCGGGCGCCGCTTCATGCACCAGCAGCATGTAGCGACGAAACACCTTGCCGTAGACCTCTTCGAGGTACTTGCGCAGATGGCCCTGGCTCTGACTGAAGGCCAGGCCCAGCAGACGCATGAAGATCGACAGGTCGTTACCGCTGCGTGGCTTGACCGCCAGCGCCTGCTCGACCAGCAGCTCGAGCAGTTCTTCGAGACTGAATGTCACGCCGGGCTTGCTCTGGCGCTTGTCGAGCTCGCGCTCCAGGCTGGCGCAGAACGGCCCGAGAAAACGTGAGAACACCGCCTGGATCAAGGCCTTCTTGGAGCCGAAATGGTAGTTGACGGCCGCCAGGTTGACGCCGGCCTTGCTGGTGATCAGGCGCAACGACGTCTCGGCGAACCCCTTTTCCGCGAACAGCTGTTCCGCGGCATCAAGAATGCGTTCAACGGTTTCCGATTGCGCCATGACATCCACCCGACAAACAAGTGTTTGAAACATACGTTTCAGACTGCTCACCTGTCAAGTCGCGCGGGGCGGATTCTGAATGCCCGGTCACCCTTCGGCGATGGCGTCAGCGGCGCGCATGCGACAGTACAAAGCTGCCAGAGCATAGCCCGTTGTGCATCATTTATCAGCAGCCGATAAATCGCCAAGGGGACACGACAAGGATTGCCAAGCGTCGCTTACTGTATATAATCCCAGTCACTGTATAAAAAGACAGAGCCACCCACATGATCAAGCTCACGTCCCGCCAAGCTGAAATCCTCGCCTTCATCAAGCAGTGCCTGGAAGACAACGGCTATCCGCCGACCCGCGCGGAGATTGCCCAGGCACTGGGCTTCAAATCGCCCAATGCCGCAGAGGAACACCTCAAGGCGCTGGCCCGCAAGGGCGCGATCGAAATGACGCCGGGTGCCTCGCGCGGCATCCGTATCCCCGGCTTCGAACCCAACCAGACCGAAGAAGATGGGCTGCCGGTAATTGGCCGTGTCGCCGCCGGCGCGCCGATCCTGGCGCAACAGCACATAGAGGAAGCCTGCCGGATAAACCCGGACTTCTTCCGCCCCAGGGCCGACTACCTGTTGCGTGTTCGCGGCATGAGCATGAAGGACATCGGCATCATCGACGGCGACCTGCTCGCGGTGCACACCACCAGCGAAGCCCGCAACGGCCAGGTGGTGGTTGCGCGCATCGACGACGAAGTCACGGTCAAGCGTTTCAAGCGTGAAGGCAATACCGTCTGGCTACTGGCGGAAAACCCCGAGTTCGCCCCGATCGAGGTGAACCTGGAAGAGCAGGACCTGATTATCGAAGGCTTGAGTGTCGGCGTGATACGCCGTTAATGGAGGCTTTATGCAGTTCCCGCAGTCGCTGAGCCGCACCCAGCTGCCCCTGTTCGACGCTTTTCTGGCATCGACGGTGCCGCCGGCCGAACCCGAACCGATCTCCCACCAGACCACTTTCAGCGAGGTATCACTGAGAGGCGCTGCAGGCCACTGCCTCACGCTGCTGGCGCCAATGCTGCGGGAGTTGAGCGAGAAGGATGACGATCGCTGGCTGACGCTGATCGCGCCACCGGCCAGCCTCACGCAAAGTTGGTTACGCGATGCCGGCCTGAACCGCGAGCGCATTTTACTGCTGCACCCGCGCAACAGCCAGAGTGCCCTGCAGCTGGCCCAGGAAGCCCTCAAGCTTGGTCGTAGCCATACGGTCGTCAGTTGGCTGCAGCCACTGCCCCCGCATGCGCGCCAGCAGCTGGAGAGCGCTGCACACACCGGCAAGGCACAAAGCCTGAACATCAGCCTCGGCTGAAGCGCAGCGCCAGGTAGCAAGGCGCGCCGAGAGCTGCGAACAGGAGCGATACTGCCGCCAACGGCGGTACGCCTCTCATGAGCACCCAAGCTCGCGCAAGCGCCGTATACCGTGGTGAATGAAATGAACCATGGCAATGCACGCCACGGCAGCAAGTGCCTTGGCGCCGGGGCGATACCCGTCAGCTAGTCAGGTTTCGATAGCGCTACAAGCCCAATCAGTGCAGGACGCGCGGCTCATCTTCCTGTTCGAAATCGCCTTCGGCCATTTTCCCGGCCATCTGCACGCCGACGTTGAGCATCGCCTTGGCGACCTCCACGTGCTGGCCCTGGAGAAAGGCCTTGGCATCATCGGAAAAATCCAACACCACCAGCGCTTCCTCATCGTCGGCTCGACGCAGGGCGATACGCCCATCGGGCAATTCGACGATTTCAAGGAAGGAAGTAGACATGTCTCGGATTCTCCAGATAGGGCCGCCCATTGTAGCAGCCGCTCCGTTCAATCGTCTGACCAATAAGCCGCCAGGCGCTGAACGGGTTGTTCATTGATCGGCGGCCCGGCTGCTCACCACTCGCTGAGGCCAACTCGAAAACGCTGCGCCAGGGCCTTCAGTTCCTGCCGCCAGCTCTCCAGCGTATCCCGGGCGAGCGGTGGCACCTCGCGGTCCAGGCTCACAGCCTCGATCAGCGTGGCCGCGGCAGGATCTGCCTTGGCTTCACGCTGCGCGCGCGGTGGCTGAAACAACGCAGCGTGGGCTGCCAGCAACTGACCAAGCCAGGTATGCGGGTGCTCCGCAAGCTCGACCAACTCTGCCAGCTCGGGGCTTGGCGCGGTGGCCAGGCTCTGGCGATCCAGCAGCACCTCGGCACGCGACGCACTGCCGTTAGGCAGCCGATAGTAGCCGGCGATCTCGTGGCAAAGCCCGAGCAGCGCACCGTACAGGTGAAACAGCGTGGCCTCGCGCTCGGCCTGCACCAGCGCCTGGGCATTCATCGCCCGGCCCTGCTCGGCCTTCTGCCAGGACTCCAACGCGAGCCCGGCATAGAAAATCTTCTGGTTGGTGCGGGTATACAGTTCGCCTGCCATATGCACTCCTGATGCTCAGGCACGCCCTGGCGGGCATGCCTGGCGCCGATCAACGCTTGTCTTCGACCTTCCACTTGCCGCCATCGAAGAACGCTTTCCAACCGGTGGGTTTGCCGTCCACTTCGGTCTGCACGTACTGCTCCTTGGTCTTGCGGCTGTAGCGAATCACCGCGGCACGGCCTTCGGGATCCTTGGCCGGCGCATCGATCAGAAAGTGATACTTCGGATCGATCTCGTCCTTGTGCGGGATCAGCTCGAGCACCAGCGGCGCGCGGGTCTCGCGGTTTTTCGGGAACTGGCTGGCAGCCAGGAACAAACCGGAAGCACCGTCACGCAGCACGTAGGTATCGTCGACCTTTTCGCACTTGAGCTCCGGCATCTTCACCGCATCCATCTTCGGTGGCGCAGGCTCACCACTGCGCAGCAACTTGCGGGTGTTCTTGCATTCGCTGTTGGTGCAGCCGAAGAACTTGCCGAAACGGCCGGTCTTGAGCTGCATCTGGCTACCGCACTTGTCGCACTCCAGGCTCGGCCCTTCGTAGCCCTTGATGCGGAACTGACCCTGCTCGATCTCATAACCGGCGCAGTCCGGGTTATTGCCGCAGATGTGCAGCTTGCGGGTTTCATCCAGCAGGTAGGCATCCATCGCGGTGGCGCAGATCGGGCAGCGGTGCTTGCCGAGCAGCACGCGCGACTCCGACTCACCCTCGTCATCGGCGGCAATCTCGTCACCGGGTACCAGGTTCACCGTGGCCTTGCAGCGCTCTTTTGGCGGCAGGGCGTAGCCCGAGCAGCCAAGGAACACACCGGTCGAGGCGGTGCGAATCATCATCGGCCGGCCACAGTCGCGGCACGGGATGTCGGTCAGGGTCGGCGTATTGGCCCGCATGCCGTTGTCGCCGTCGGCTGCCACTTCGAGCTTCTTCTTGAAATCGCCATAGAACTCGTCGAGCAGGTGCTTCCACTCGCGCTCGCCCTGGGCCACATCGTCGAGATTCTCTTCCATGCCCGCGGTGAAGCCGTAGTCCATCAGGTCCGAGAAGCTCTCGGACAGGCGCTCGGTGACGATGTCGCCCATCTTCTCGGAATAGAAGCGCCGGTTGTGCAACGCCACGTAGCCGCGATCCTGGATGGTGGAAATGATCGCCGCGTAGGTGGACGGGCGACCGATCCCGCGCTTTTCCATTTCCTTGACAAGGCTGGCTTCCGAATAACGCGCTGGCGGCTTGGTGAAATGCTGGCTGGGGTCAAGCTTGATCAGCTTGAGCGCCTCGCCCTGTTTCATTTCCGGCAACACCGCATCGTCGCCCGGCTTGCTCATCTGTGGCTGCGCACGGGTGTAGCCGTCGAACTTGAGGATACGGCCCTTGGCGCGCAACTCGAACTGCGCAGCGGTGACGGTCACGGTAGTCGACAGGTACTCGGCGGGCGGCATCTGACAGGCCACGAACTGGCGCCAGATCAACTCGTACAGACGCTCGGCATCACGCTCCATGCCAGACAGCTGGTTGGGGCGCAGGTTGACGTCGGAGGGGCGAATCGCTTCGTGCGCCTCCTGGGCGCCTTCTTTGCTGGAATAGAAGTTCGGCTTCTCCGGCAGGTATTTCTTGCCGTACTCACTGTCGATGAAACCACGCACCATCTCGATGGCATCGGCCGACAGGTTGGTGGAGTCGGTACGCATGTAGGTGATGTAGCCGGCCTCGTAGAGACGCTGGGCCATCATCATGGTCTTCTTCACGCCGAAGCCCAGGCGGGTGCTGGCGGCCTGCTGCAGCGTGGAAGTAATGAACGGGGCGGTCGGCTTGCTGCTGGTCGGCTTGTCTTCACGCTTGGCGATGCTGTAGCTGGACGACTTGAGCGTCGCCAGCGCAGCCATGGCCTGGGCTTCGTTCAGCGGCTTGAAGGCAGCGCCGTTCTCACGGGCCACTTCGAAGCGCACGTCAGCACCTTTGGCGGTACCCAGATCTGCGTGCACTTCCCAATATTCTTCAGGCACGAACGCACGGATTTCCTTCTCGCGCTCGACCACCAGTTTCACCGCAACCGACTGCACGCGGCCGGCAGACAAGCCACGGGCGATCTTCGACCACAGCAGCGGCGACACCATGTAGCCCACCACGCGGTCGAGGAAGCGCCGCGCCTGCTGGGCATTGACCCGATTGATGTCCAGCTCACCCGGGGCCGAAAACGCCTCCTGAATGGCCTTCTTGGTGATCTCGTTGAATACCACGCGCTTGTAGCGGCTGTCGTCGCCACCGATGGATTCGCGCAGGTGCCAGGCGATAGCCTCCCCCTCTCTATCCAAGTCGGTCGCGAGATAGATGGTGTCGGCTTCCTTGGCCAGACGGCGAAGCTCTTCGACCACCTTTTCCTTGCCCGGCAGGATCTCGTACTTGGCCTTCCAGCCATGTTCGGGGTCGACGCCCATGCGGGTGAACAGCTGGCGCTTGGCCTTTTCCTTCGGTGACAACGCCGGGGTTTCGCCCGCAGCGGCTTTGCCACGCTTCACGGGTTCCTTCGCGGCCGTCGAGCCACTGGTGGGGAGGTCGCGGATGTGGCCGATGCTCGACTTCACCACGTACTGGCTGCCCAGGTACTTGTTGATGGTCTTGGCCTTGGCCGGGGATTCCACGATGACCAGCGATTTACCCATGGATTGGAAAATTCCTGAAATTCGGTAATGGAAAGGCAGCGAGTGCCTGAAAAAACTGTTGGGCGTATCGGCTCGATGCATCTCGCATCGGCGATGAAGGCGCTCGCTCGACAGAACGAACGCCAGAGAACGTGGCGCCTGCCGCGTGCATCACGCTACTCCAGCCCTTCTCCAAGCGACTTGAAGTACCCTGCGACCTGCTTTGGCCCCGCTATATATAGTGGCGGTCAAGCCAAGGTCAAGGGCAAGTGCTTTTTTGCAGCCGCCTCAAGGGCGACGCAAAACGCTCGGTTCGCCCTCGACAAAAGCAAAGCGTGGAACGTGCTCGCCGTCCACTTCGACCTCACTGGTGAACATCTCCAGTGGGCGCACCCAGAGGCCGTATTCACCATACAACGCCTGGTAAACGACGACCTGCTCCTGGGTCTCGGAATGCATGGCTACGCCTAGCACACGGTACTCGGGACCTTTGTAGTGACGGTAGAGACCGGGTTGCAGCGACATCATTCAATTTCCTGGAAATATTTTTCGTCCGATACAAATAGCCGACCGCTCGTCTGGCGGTACGACGGCTCCTCTCGGGGCCTGTCAATGGCGGCGCCAAAAAACAAAAACCGGGGCACTGGCCCCGGTTGTGCAACCGCTCGAACGTCAGATGCGCTCGAACACCGTGGTGATGCCCTGGCCGAGGCCAACGCACATGGTCGCCACGCCAAAGGTGCCGTTGTTCTGCTTCATCACGTTAAGCAGGGTACCGGAGATACGCGCCCCGGAACAACCGAACGGGTGACCCAGAGCGATGGCACCGCCATGCAGGTTGACCTTTTCTTCCATTTTGTCGAGCAGCTTGAGGTCCTTGAGCACAGGCAGGGCCTGGGCGGCGAAGGCTTCGTTGAGCTCGACGAAATCGATGTCGTCGATGGTCAGGCCGGCGCGCTTGAGCGCCTTCTGGGTGGACGGTACCGGGCCGTAACCCATGATCGCCGGATCTACACCCGCCACGGCCATGGCGCGCACCACGGCCATCGGCTGGATGCCCAGGTCCTGAGCACGCTGGGCGCTCATCACGATCATGCAAGAGGCGCCATCGGTGATCTGCGACGAGGTGCCCGCAGTAACGGTACCGCCCTTTGGATTGAACGCCGGCTTGAGGTTGGCCAGGCTCTCCAGGGTAGTTTCAGGGCGGATGGTTTCGTCGTAGTCGAAGACCTTGAGGAAGCCGTTCTCGTCATAGCCCTGCAGGGGGATGATCTCGTCCTTGAACTTGCCTTCCACGGTGGCCTTGTGGGCCAGTTGGTGCGAACGCACGCCGAACTTGTCCTGGGCTTCACGGGTGATGCCGTGCATCTTGCCGAGCATCTCGGCGGTCAGGCCCATCATGCCGGACGCCTTGGCGGCGTAAAGCGACAGATGCGGGTTGGGGTCGACGCCGTGCATCATCCCGACGTGGCCCATGTGCTCGACGCCGCCAACCACGAACACGTCGCCGTTGCCGGTCTGGATCGCCTGCACCGCGGTGTGCAGGGCGCTCATCGACGAGCCGCACAGGCGGCTGACGGTTTGCCCGGCACTGGTGTGCGGGATCTGGGTCATCAGCGACGCCATGCGCGCGATGTTCCAGCCCTGCTCCAGGGTCTGGTTGACGCAACCCCAGATGACGTCCTCGACTTCCTTGGGATCGACCTTGTCGTTGCGCTCCAGCAGCTTGCTGATCAGCTGCGCCGACATCGTTTCGGCGCGGGTATTACGGTGCATGCCGCCCTTGGAACGTCCCATCGGGGTACGGCCGAAGTCGACGATGACTGCATCTCTTGGATTCAGGCTCATAAATTCACTCTCGCTCCAATCGTTGCGCGATTAACCAAAGAAGGTCTGGCCGTTTTTGGCCATTTCACGCAGTTTCTCGGTCGGCTTATACAGCGCACCCAGATCGGCGTACTTGTCGGCCAGGGCCACGAATTCGGCAACCCCGACGCTGTCGATGTAACGCAGCGCACCACCACGGAACGGCGGGAAACCGATACCGTAGATCAGGCCCATGTCGGCCTCGGCGGCGGTCTCGACGATACCGTCTTCCAGGCAGCGCACGGTTTCCAGGCACAGCGGGATCATCATGATATTGACGATGTCCTCGTCGCTCAGCTCACGCTGCTCGGCGACGATCGGCTTGAGCAGCTCATAGGCCTCAGGGTCACTGACCTTCTTCGGCTTGCCGCGCTTGTCGGTCTCGTAGACATAGAAACCCTTGCCGTTCTTCTGGCCCAGGCGATTGGCTTCGTACATCACGTCGACCGCGGTGCGGCCTTCCACCGCCATACGATCCGGAAAGCCTTCAGCCATCACGTCACGGCCATGGTGGCCGGTGTCGATACCGACCACGTCGGACAGGTAGGCAGGGCCCATGGGCCAGCCGAACCGCTCCATGACCTTGTCGATGCGCGCGAAATCGACTCCAAAGCTCAGCAGCTTGGAGAAGCCGCCGAAGTACGGGAACAACACGCGGTTGACCAGGAAGCCCGGGCAGTCGTTGACCACGATCGGGTTCTTGCCCATCTTCTTGGCGTACGCCACGGTAGTGGCAACCGCCTTGTCGCTGGATTTCTCGCCGCGGATCACTTCCACCAGAGGCATCATGTGCACCGGGTTAAAGAAGTGCATACCGACGAAGTTTTCCGGACGCTTGAGCGCTTTGGCCAGCAGGCTGATGGAAATGGTCGAGGTATTGGACGCCAGGATGGTGTCTTCCTTGACCGCAGCCTCTACCTCGGCCAGCACGGCCTGCTTGACCTTGGGGTTCTCGACCACGGCTTCGACGACGATGTCGACGTGGCCGAAATCGCCATAGGACATGGTCGGACGGATGGCGCTCAACGACTCGGCCATCTGCGCAGTGGTCATGCGGCCTTTCTCAACGCGCTTGCCCAGCAGCTTGGAGGCTTCGCCCAAGCCCATCTGGATGCCTTCCTCGCGGATATCCTTCATCAGGATCGGCGTGCCTTTGGACGCCGACTGGTAGGCGATACCGCCGCCCATGATGCCGGCACCCAGCACGGCAGCCAGTTTCACGTCGTGAGCGATGGCGTCATGAGCCTTGGCCTTTTTCTTCAATTCCTGGTCATTGAGGAAAAGACCGATCAGGCTTTCGGCAACCGAGGTCTTGGCCAGCTTGGCAAAACCGGCAGCTTCCACTTCCAGCGCCTTGTCACGGCCGAAATTGGCGGCCTTCTGGATGGTCTTGATCGCTTCGACCGGCGCCGGGTAGTTCGGCCCGGCCTGGCCGGCCACGAAACCCTTGGCGGTCTCGAAGGCCATCATCTGCTCGATGGCGTTGAGCTTGAGTTTTTCAAGTTTGGGCTGGCGCTTGGCCTTGTAATCCAGCTCGCCGGAAATCGCGCGTTTGATCAGGTCCAGCGCACCGGCCTGCAGCTTGTCAGCGCTGACCACGGCATCCACCGCACCGACCTTGAGGGCTTCATCGGCACGATTTTCCTTGCCGGAGGCGATCCACTCCACGGCGTTGTCGGTACCGATCAGGCGCGGCAGGCGCACGGTGCCGCCAAAGCCCGGGTAGATGCCCAGCTTGACTTCCGGCAAACCGATCTTGGCGCCTTCGGCCATGATCCGGTAGTCGGCGGCCAGGCACATTTCCAGGCCACCGCCCAGCGCGATGCCATTGATCGCCACCACGGTAGGCACGTTGAGGTCTTCGAAATCACTGAAGATTCTGTTCGCCTCCAGATTAATGGAGACCAGTTGCTCTTCCGGCAATTTGAAGTTGTCGACGAACTCGGTGATATCGGCACCGACGATGAATACGTCCTTGCCGCTGCTGACGATTACGCCCTTGATCGACGCATCGGCCTTGATCGCGTCGACGGACTGACGAAGCTCGCTCAGGGTCAGACGATTGAACTTGTTGACGGATTCACCCTTGAGATCGAACTTGAGTTCGACGATGCCGCTTTCAAGAGCCTTAACCGTGATGGCTTTACCTTCGTAAATCATCAACTGATCTCCACGCTAGGGAATCTGAACAGTACACACCGGAGCCAACCAGCACACTCACGTCACCAAACACCGTAGACGAAAATCTGCTACCCACCGATGCGGTATTCGAGCTGATTGAGCGCCGCCGGGCAGGCAAACACTCAATTCATACGCCCGTTTGATTTGGGTGAGCACACCTTCTCGGAAAAGCCGGTGATTGTCAATTGGCGGTATGTAGCGAGTTGCTGCGGTCACTACCACTGCACCATGACCAGCAAAGCCTGCTGCGAAAAGCGGATCATCGCCGTCGATAACGCACCATTCGTCAGGCATGACGCCGCCTCTACCGCGCGCTGGCCAAACACGCCAACGCCGGGTAGAGTCGCGCGATTCGGCTCGCACCGAATGACCAAAACAACAATAACGACGTGTCTTCCATGAGGTACCAGCATGCCGAAATGCCTGCGCGGCCTGTCCCTGCCGAGCCTGTTCACGGCTTTTTTCCTGCTCCCCTGCCTGGCGGCCGCTGCCGATACCCAGGTCCAGCTGCAACAGGTACAGCGCCTGCACCTGGCGGTGCACAAGAGCCTGGGCGATTTCTATATGTACAACAGCATGGAGGGCGATCAGCGCTATGCGCGGATGATCGACGACGCGCGCCAGACGGCACGCGAGCAATTGCAGCAACTGGCGGGCATGCAGGACGTCGGCGCCAGCCGCCTGTACGCGCAGCTGCAACGGCAATGGCACGCCTATGACGACGAGATGACGGCGCTCATGCGCACCCTGGCCCAACAGGGCTACACCGACCTGCAGCCGGTGGCCGACATGGCGGCGCGCAACCGGGAAGTCCTCGCCACCTGCCAGAGCCTGTATGAAGCGATGCGCCGGACCGACCCGGGCGCGATATCCACACAGTACGACGGCACCCGCCAGCTCACCCTGCTGATGCAGAACATCGCGGTGAACTACGCGGCGCGCAGTGCATCGGTGGGCGCAAGCTTTTCCGGGGACGCCAGCGAGCGACCGATCGAGGAGCTGGTCGGGGATTTCTCCACGCGCCTGCAGGCCTTACGCGCCCAGCCCGGCAACAGCGCGGCGATCGATGCGGGACTGCACGGCGTGGCGACCAAATGGCGCTACATCGAGCCATCGCTGCGCAACTACAACGAGAACAGCGTTCCGTTCCTGGTCAACAAATACTCGGACAGCATCATTCGCGGCCTGTTGGACGTCGCCGATCTCTACGCCCGGCCTTACGCCGCAAGCGCCCGCTGATGCCCAGGCTGACTCGGCAAGCGGCAGGCGGCGCCTCAGGCGCGCGCCTTGAGAAAGGCGGCGATCGCCGGCAACGCGTCCGGCCGCGCCCGCTCGCCCCAGAACAGCGCGATCATCTGCGGGGTGGCCTCTGCCTGGTAGACGTCGGGTGGCAGGCTGGCAAGCTGCTCGGCCAGGACCTGGTCCGGGCACGGCTCCTGCCATTTGTTCAGCCACGTACCGGGCACGCTCTGCCAGTAGCTCCAGCTGTCCTGGCGCCCGCGGGGGCGCGGATGGTGGTACTGCGGGCACGGGCTGGGTGGCGTGTTGCTCATCCAATATGGCCACTCGGTGCGGGCAAGCTGCATGGTCAGCCCCATGCGGCGCGCCTGCAGACGAACATCCATCTGCCCGCGCTGACGCCGCGAAGGCACCAGCCACACCAGAGGGCTAAGCGCGACAATCAGTAACGCAACAACGATCCATCCCGTCATAATTTCTATCTCGACCGCTTAACCTGTGGTAAATGCTCAACCCAGCCCTACTTGAAATCACTGGTCACCTTGAAGGAGACACTCTCATGTCCTACCAGCACATTCTGGTCGCCGTCGACCTGACCGAGGAGTGCGACCCGGTAATGAAGCGCGCCCAGGCCCTGGCGGGCAGCACCCAGGCTAACCTGTCCGTGGTGCATATCGTCGAACCGATGGCCATGGCCTTCGGCGGTGACGTGCCGATGGACCTGTCGATGCTGCAACAACAGCAGTTCGAACAGGCCAAGGAGCGCCTCGATGCCTTCGCGCTCAAGTATCCCCAGCTCAGCGCGCAGAGCCGCCACCTGGCCTATGGTCAGCCACGCCAGGAAATCCACCGCCTGGCGGCCGAGCAGCACTGCGACCTGATCATCGTCGGCAGCCATGGCCGACATGGCCTGGCCCTGCTACTCGGCTCGACCGCGAATGACGTTCTGCATGGTGCGCCTTGCGACGTGCTGGCGGTCAGCCTGAAGAAACAGTAGTTTTATAGCGAACAACGCCGGGCATCAGCCCGGCGTTCAGTTTTCGACGTTATTCACTGGGCAGCGACGAGTCGTGCCACCCAGTGATGCGATCAACCTTCCAGCTCGGCCCAGCGCTCGACCAGGCGCTCCAGCTCTTCCTGCTGTGCCTGCAATTGCGCCAAAACCGCCGCTGTCTGCTCGCTGGACTGCTGATAGAACACAGGATCGGCGATCCTCGCCTCCAGTTCGGCAATCTTTTGCTCGATGGCATCGATCTGCTCAGGCATGGCATCCAGTTCGCGCTGGTGCTTGTAGCTGAGTTTCTTCCTGGCCGCTGGCGCGGCTTGCGCTTCAGGTTCGGTAACCGGGGCCGCGACCGGCGCCTCGACGACCGCCGAACCCAGTTCGGCTTTGCCGGATTTGGTCTCGCCCACGCCCAGCAAGCGCGGCGAGCCCCCCTGGCGCAACCAGTCCTGGTAGCCGCCAACGTATTCACGCACCTTGCCTTCGCCTTCGAACACCAGGGTGCTGGTGACCACGTTGTCGAGGAAGGCCCGATCGTGACTGACCATCAGCACGGTTCCCTTGAAGTTCGCCAGCACCTCTTCAAGCAGCTCCAGGGTTTCCACGTCGAGGTCGTTGGTCGGTTCGTCGAGCACCAGCAGGTTGGCGGGCTTGCTGAACAGCTTGGCGAGCAGCAACCGCGCGCGCTCACCACCGGACAGCGCCTTGACCGGCGTACGGGCCCGCTGCGGGCTGAACAGGAAGTCGCCGAGGTAACTGAGCACATGACGGTTCTGGCCGTCGATCTCGATGAAATCGCGACCCTCCGAGATGTTGTCGATCACGGTCTTTTCCAGGTCGAGCTGGTGGCGCAACTGATCGAAATAAGCGACTTCGATCTTGGTGCCCTGCTCCACCTTGCCGGTGGTCGGCTGCAGGCCATCGAGCATCAGCTTGAGCAGCGTGGTCTTGCCGGTGCCGTTGGCGCCGAGCAGGCCGATACGGTCACCGCGCTGCAGCACCATGGAAAAATCCTTGATCAACAGCGGGCCGTCGGGGTGGGCGAAGCTGACGTGCTGCAGCACCATCACCTGCTTGCCGGACTTGTCCGCCACATCGAGCTGGATGTTGGCCTTGCCGGTGCGCTCGCGGCGGTCGCTGCGCTCCATGCGCAAGGCCTTGAGGGCGCGCACACGGCCTTCGTTGCGGGTACGCCGCGCCTTGATGCCCTGGCGAATCCACACTTCTTCCTGGGCCAGTTTCTTGTCGAACAGCGCATTGGCGGTTTCTTCAGCGGCCAGCGCAGCTTCCTTGTGCACCAGGAAGCTCGCGTAATCGCCATTCCAGTCGATCAGCCCACCGCGGTCCAGTTCGAGGATGCGTGTGGCCAGGCTTTGCAGGAAGGCCCGGTCGTGGGTAATGAACAACACGGCGCCCTGAAACTCCTTGATGGCCTCTTCAAGCCAGGCGATGGCACCGATGTCCAGGTGGTTGGTCGGCTCGTCGAGCAGCAGCAGATCGGGCTCGCTGACCAGCGCCTGGGCCAGCAATACACGGCGACGCCAGCCACCGGAAAGCTCGGCGAGGGTCTTGTCGGCCGGCAACTGCAGGCGGCTGAGGGTGCTGTCGACCAGTTGCTGGAGCCGCCAGCCATCGCGGGCCTCGAGCTCCTGCTGAACGTGCATCAGCTTGTTCAGGTCGTCTTCGGTGACGCAGTTTTGCGCCAGGTGATGGTACTGCGCGAGCAGCTCGCCAACGCCATCGAGGCCCTGGGCAACCACGTCGAACACGGTACGCCCATCGGCCACCGGCAATTCCTGCGGCAACTCGCCGATCTTCAGCCCCGGCGCACGCCAGACCGCGCCGTCATCGGGTTTCTGGTCGCCCTTGACCAACTTGAGCATGCTCGACTTGCCAGTGCCATTGCGGCCGATGATGCACACCCGCTCGCCGCGAGCAATCTGCCAAGACACCTTGTCCAGCAGCGGCATGGCGCCAAAGGCCAGGGAAACATCGGTGAACTTGAGCAGGGTCATGGGTTGCCTCGAAATGCGCTGGGGTGATCGTCAGGGGCACGCAACGTCAGCAAGACGTGCGCCGGTGGCCAACCACCACGAAAACTGATCTGGCCGGCGCACACGCCAGCCGAAAACCGGGCGCATATTCTAACCGAGAAGGCCCTCGGCGTCTGTGAGCCCGTCAGTGCCGGCCGTCGATGTGACATAAACAGACATGCGCAAGGCTGCTGCGGGCCTTTCGCGCCGAGCGGGCAAAAGGCTAAGCTAACGCCCATTGTCATTAGCGCGCCCGCAACTGCCGAGCCAGCCAGCCGCGCTGAAACGGCAATCGCCCCAAGGGCATCGAGCGACCGGCATCAGCCAGATCGCGCCCGTTCACGAGATGATCCCCGGAAGTGCCATGCGCTGTCGTTTGCCCAGTCTGCTGTCCTGCCTGATTCTTTGCGCCGCTACATCCACGTTCAGCCACGCTGCCAGCCTGCAGCAGCAGCGCCAGTACTACGACGAGGCCAAGGCCGCGCTGGCCAAGGGCGACAAGGGCCCCTTCGAACGGTACGCCAGCGCCCTGCGCGATTATCCGCTGACGCCTTACCTGGCCTATGAGGAACTCACCGCGCGCCTGAAATGGGCCAGCAACGCCGAGATCGAGAGGTTTCTCGCCGCCCACGGCGACCTGCCGCAGGCCAGCTGGATGAAGCTGCGCTGGCTGCGCTGGCTGGCCGAGCGCGGCGAGTGGCAGACCTTCGCCAAATACTACGACCCGGCACTCAACTTCACCGAACTGGACTGCCTCAACGGCCAGCGCCAGCTCATTCAGGGGCAGACCGCCGAGGGTTATGCCAGCGCCGAGAAACTATGGCTGGTGGGCAAGTCCCAGCCCGAAGCCTGTGACCGCCTGTTCGACCGCTGGGCAGCCGAAGGGCAGCTTACCGAACAGCGCCTTTGGCAGCGCACCAAGCTGGCCGCCGAAGCGCGCAACTACAGCCTGGCCACCTTTCTGAGCAAAGACCTGCCCACCCTCGCCAACCACGGCAAACTGCTGGTGGACGTCGCCCAGAAACCGCAGATGCTCACCCAGGCCGCTCGCTTCGCGCCGGCCGACGATGCCATGGGCGACGTGGTCAGCCTCGGCCTGCGCCGTCTCGCCCGCCAGGACCCGGAGCAGGCGCTGAGCCTGCTCGAGGGTTATGCCCGGCGCATGCAGTTCTCCGAGCAGGAGAAGGTGGCCATCGCCAGCGAGATCGGCCTGACCCTGGCGCGCCGCTTCGACCCGCGCGCGCTGGCGATCATGGCCCAATACGACCCCAACCTGCGCGATGACACGGTCAGTGAATGGCGCGCGCGCCTGCTGCTGCGCCTGGGTCGCTGGGACGAGGCCTACGCCCTGATCAGCCGCATGCCCGAATCCCTGGCCAGCACCAATCGCTGGCGTTACTGGAAGGCGCGCAGCCTGCAACTGGCGCAGCCCAACGGCACGGCAGCACAGCCGCTGTTCCACGATCTGGCCAAGGAGCGGGACTTCTACGGTTTCATGGCGGCCGATCAGGTCAAAGAACCCTACTTCCTGAAAAACGCGCCGCTGCCGCTCAGTGCCAGCGTGATGAAGAAAGTACGCAATGCGCCGGGCATCCGCCGCGCCATGGAATTCCACGACCGCGGGCAGATCGTCGACGGCCGCCGCGAGTGGTACCACGCCAGCCTCCATTTCGACCGTGACGAGTTGGTGGCCCAAGCCCGCCTGGCCTACGACATGGAATGGTATTTCCCGGCCATTCGCACCATCAGCCAGGCCAAGTACTGGGACGATCTCGATGTGCGCTTTCCCATGGCCTACCGCGAGCCGCTGACCGCCGAAGCCAAGAAGCGCGGCCTGCATTCCAGCTGGGTCTTCGCCATCACCCGTCAGGAAAGCGGCTTCATGGCGGACGCCAAGTCCCACGCCGGGGCCATGGGCCTGATGCAGGTCATGCCGGCCACCGCCAAGGAGACCGCGCGCAAGTTCGGCATTGCGTTGAGCAACCCCAACAATACACTGCTGCCGAGCGTCAACATCCAGTTGGGTACGGCCTACCTGAGCCAGATCTACGGGCAGTTCAACGGCAACCGCGTGCTGGCCTCGGCTGCCTACAACGCCGGCCCTGGCCGGGTGCGGCAATGGCTGCGCGATGCCGACCACCTGGCGTACGACGTGTGGGTCGAGAACATTCCATTCAATGAGACCCGCCAGTACGTGCAGAATGTGCTGTCGTACGCGGTGATCTACGGTGACAAGCTCAACGCACCGCAACCGCTGGTCGGCTGGCACGAGCGCTACTTCGATCAGTGAGCTCAAGCGCAACCAGCGCCATCACGCGTTACGGTACCCGGGCAGCAACCTGACGGGTACCCTAGCGGCAGCGTGAAATTGCCGCGCATGGCCGTGATTGCCGTCTTCAGATGGCGCCGAGCTCGCAGCGCCCAACACGAGCGCGGCGGTAGCGCACGGCCCCCGCGTCGTTGCCGGCTGCGGCATTGCCCCCCTGCTATTCCAGCACGTGCACCGGCATGCCAAGGCGCAGTTCGCCGCTGACGTGATTGATCAGGTTCTGCCCGAATTGAATCTCGCCCTCACGCTGACGATAGCTGCGCAAGGTGGTCAGCGGCTCACGATCGGCGCTGCGCTCGCCGGTCTGCGGGTCGATGGTGGTAATGATGCAGCGCGAGCAGGCTTTGGCGACAGTGAACTCGACATCGCCGATACGAATGCGCTTCCAGCTGTCCTCGGCGTAGGGTTCGCTGCCCTCCACCACCAGATTGGGGCGAAAGCGCAGCATGCTCAGCGGCCTGCCTACTCGGGCTTCGAGATCATCCAGCGAGGCCTGGCCGATCAGCAACAACGGAAAGCCGTCGGCGAATCCGACTTTCTCGTTCCCGGTCACGTTGCCCTCGATGTACCGTGCCCGCTCGGCGGGCACGTGCACCAGGCGGCAGGGCTTGCCCATGAAGGCGCTGACCCAGGCTGCGGCCTCCTCGCCGGCATCCGGCACGCGCAGGGTGTCGCGCCAGATGATCACACCGCGCAGCGAGTCATCGGGATCCGGCAAGGCGACATCCAGAACAGGCTGGCCAGGTGCGCTTAGCGTCAGGCCGCCTGCCTCGTTCCAGCGCGCCGTCAAATGGCTCATCTGCGCAAAGGTTCGCTGGGTCAGGAAGCGGCCATTCTCGGCGCTCACCAGCATCCAGCGGCGATCACCGACGACTCCCAGGCCGTCGAGCTGCAGGCTGCCCAACGACTCGCCCACGGCGGACTTGAGAGGAAAGCGGTAGAGCGATGAAAGGTGCATGAGCTCGGCGTCCTGACATGAGCGAAACGGCGGTTATACGCAAACCACCGCCACGGCTCAAGCCATTCACTCGCGCCATCCAGGGTTGCCACAGACCAACTACACCGACGAGCACGCGCACGTCGCGGCGGCGGTGAACAGCAGACCCGCCTTGTTGCGCTGCATTGAACCCTACAAGGCCGACGCCCAGCGGCGGCTGCGCACCCTTTACTCGTCGAGGGCCAGGCGCTGGCGTATCACGTCGACCAGTTTGTCCGGCTGGAATTTGGAAAGGAAGTTGTCGCAACCGACCTTTTTCACCATGGCATCGTTGAAACTGCCGGACAGCGACGTGTGCAGCACCACGTACAAATCGCGCAGGCGCTGGTCCTGGCGAATCTCGGTGGTCAGGCGATAGCCGTCCATCTCCGGCATTTCGGCATCGGTGAAGATCATCAGCAGCTTGTCGGTCATCACCTGGCCGGTATCGGCCCAGGCCTTGAGCATGTTCAGGGCTTTCAGACCGTCGGTGGCCACGTGCATCTTGATACCAAGCTGCGAGAGGGTGTCGCGCAGCTGCGACAGGGCCACGCTGGAGTCGTCGACCAGCAGCACCTCACGGCCGCGGGCTTTCTCCAGCAGCGGATCCGCCAGGCGATCACTGGAAATAGTCGTGTCGTACGGCACGATTTCCGCCAGCACCTTTTCCACATCGATGATTTCCACCAGTTGGTCATCGACCTTGGTGATCGCCGTCAGGTAATGGTGGCGCCCCGCCCCGCCCGGTGGCGGCAGGATCGATTCCCAGTTGAGGTTGAGAATGCGGTCGACGCCGCCGACCAGAAACGCCTGGATCGAACGGTTGTACTCGGTAACGATGATGGTGCTGCGCTCATCGGGCACGATCGGTCGCATGCCGATGGCCTGGGACAGATCGATCACCGGCAGGGTCTGGCCGCGCAGGTGAATGACCCCGCAGACGAACCGATGCCGTTGTGGCATCAGCGTCAGCTTGGGCATCTGCAGGACTTCCTGCACCTTGAATACGTTGATGGCGAACAATTGCCGGCCAGCCAGGCGAAACATCAGGATTTCCAGGCGATTCTCGCCCACCAGCTGTGTCCGTTGATCAACGGTGTCGAGAATACCGGCCATTATTCGCTCCTGTGAGGCGTAGTGTTCAGTGAAGCTATCGGCCAGTCGTGACATTACTGAAGGCGGCATGGCGCAGCCCATCGTGCACCAGTGACAGGTGGAAAACCAGCACCTGCGCGGCTAGTCGCTCAGCAACGGCGACTGCGCAGGCAAGTGGACGCGCAACGCCTTGGCGCGGGCGGCGAAACGCATGCTGTGCCCCTCGCGCGGCTCGCCATCGAGGTTGAGGTCCAGCCCTTCCGGTGCGTCGATCTCCAGCCAGGGCAACCGCGCACTGACCGACACGCCTTCGATCCCTTTCAGCCCTCCGGACAGCAGCGTGCCCAGCGTGCCCACCACATCATGCGCGGCGGGAACGATGCAGACGTCCAGCAGGCCGTCGTTGACCCGCGCATGCGGGCAAAGCACATGCCCACCGCCAGCCTGGCGACCGTTACCGATGCCCAGGGCGAGAAACTCACCCTCCCATTCGAAATCCGGGCCCCTGAAGCGCCCGAACGCCGACCGGACCTCGGCGAAACGCGTCAGCCCGGTGAGCATGTAGGCGGCGCCGCCGAGCACCCGTTTGAGCTCTTCGGAGGTATTGGCGGTCACATTGGAGCCGAAGCCGCCAGTGGCCATGTTGAGGAACAGCTGGCCATCGACCTCGCCCAGATCGATCGGCTGTGCCGGGGTATCGAGCAGCGCCAGCGCCTCGGTCGGCGTCAGCGGAATACCGGCGGCGTTGGCAAAATCATTGGCAGTCCCCAGCGGCAGCAGGGCCAGGCTGGCATCCGTCTTGGCCTTGGCCATCGCTTCGGCGACGTCGCGCAGGGTGCCGTCACCACCGCCGGCGATCAGCGTCGGATAGCCGGCCTGCAAGGCTTCATCGACCAGCCGCTGGGCGTCACCGCCTTCCCAGGTCAGGCGCACGGCCAGATCCCATCCGAGCCCGCGCTGGGTATTGACCGCAGCACGCACCTCATCATTGAGGGACTGCTTACCATGAAGGATCAATAGCGCTTTACGCTCTTGCATAACGGCTCCGAAAACGGGATTTGAGGCGACTGTCTATGCAGACAACGCGCAAACCAAATAATCACCGTCGTTGTCGTTGCCCGGCAACGCTCCTATCACTCAGCCGAGCAAGCCACTCATGGGAATGAAGCGCAGGCTGTCACCCTCCTCGAGGGTGCTGCCTTCCAGCACTTCGGCCAGCCCCTCGGCCCACGTCGCGCTACGCAGCACGCCGGAACTCTGGTTGGCATAAGGCACCACGAGGCCGTTCTCCAGCCGGGCGCGCAGGTACTCACGGCGCTTGCCCGGCGTTGTCCAGGCAAAGCCGGCCGGTACCGAGAAGCCCTGCGGCTCGACCTTCTGCACGCCGAGCCGGCGCAGCAGATAAGGCCTAGCCAAGAGGCCGAACGTGACCAGCGTCGACGCCGGATTCCCGGGCAGGCCGATGACCGGGCGGCCGCGGAACTCGCCCACGGTAAGCGGCTTGCCGGGCTTGATCGCCAGCTTCCACAACGCCAGCTCGCCGGCCTCGCGCAGGGCCACGCCAAGAAAATCCGCCTCGCCCACCGACACCCCGCCGGTGGAAAGAACAAGGTCGACGTCCCGCAGCGCTGCCAGTGCTTCGCGGGTGCTCTGGAGGTCATCGACCAAGATGCCGCCATCGACGACCTCACAACCAAGGCGCTTCAGCCAGGCAACCAACAGGTAGCGGTTGCTGTTGTAAATCTGCCCGGCGCCCAGCGCCTGGCCTGGTTCGACCAGCTCGTCACCGGTGGACAGCACTGCCACCCGCGGTCTGCGGCGTACCGTTAGCTGCGCCAGACCAATCGACGCGGCCAGACCCAGTTCGATTGGCCCCAGGCGCGTGCCGGCGCTCAGCAGGGTTTCGCCCTTGCGGTTCTCCTGTCCCTGCGGGCGGATATTCTGGGCGACCCTGAGGGGCCGCTCGAACTGCACGCGACCGTCAGCGCTCACGCTGACGTTTTCCTGCATTTCCACCGTGTCGGCGCCCAGCGGAATAGGCGCGCCGGTGAAGATTCGCGCACAGGTGCCGGGCTGCAGCGCCTCGGGCGCGGTACCAGCGAGGATCCGTTGACTCACCGGCAGCGCTTCGCCGCGCCAGTCGGCCAGGCGCAGCGCATAGCCGTCCATGGCGCTGTTCGGCCAAGGCGGCAGGTCCAGCCCGGCAATCATCGGCTCGGCCAGTACACGTCCATCGGCCTGAGCCAGATCGACCTGCTCCAGGCCTTCGATAGGCGAGGCATCGGCCAGGGCGAGCAAACGCGCCAGCGCCTCCTCCACCGGCATCAGCGGCGAATGCGGCTCGCTCATCCGCGGCTCTCGCACGGTGCGGCGAGCTTGAGATGCGGCACGAAGTTGCAAGGGCGATGACGGGCATCGAGCTGCTCGGCGAGGATGCCGTCCCAGCCGGTACGGCATGCGTTGGTCGAGCCCGGCAGGCAGCAGACCAGGGTACCGTTGGCCAGCCCGGCCAGCGCGCGGGACTGGATGGTCGAGGTGCCGATGTCAGCGGTGGATATCTGCCGGAACAGCTCGCCAAAACCGTCCACCTGCTTGTCCAGCAGGCAGGCCACCGCCTCCGGCGTGCTGTCTCGTCCGGTGAAGCCGGTACCGCCGGTGATCAGCACGACCTGCACCACATCCTCGGCGATCCAGGTGGCGACCTGAGCGCGGATCTTGTACAGGTCATCCTTGAGCAGCACGCGTTCGGCAAGGCTGTGGCCGGCCGCTTTCAAGCGGTCGACGAACAGTTGCCCGGAGGTGTCGGTTTCCAGCGTGCGGGTATCGCTGACGGTCAGCACGGCGATATTCAGGGGCACGAATGGCGCATCGGCCTTGTGGCTCATGGCAGGCTTCCAGTTGTCGTGAACAATGGCCGGTGTTATACCACAGCGCCACCGCCGGAGACCCTTGCCATGCCCATTCCAGCCCCTTCGCACCGCCTCTCGGTAGCCCTGCTTGCAGGCGGCCGCGGGCAGCGTATGGGCGGCCGCGACAAGGGCCTGGTGCACTGGCAGGGACGACCGATGATTGCCTGGCTACATGACCAGGTGCGCCCGCTGACCGACGACCTGATCATCTCCTGCAACCGCAACAAGCACGCCTACGCGCCCTACGCCGACCGCCTGATCAGTGACGAGGCCAGCGACTACCCGGGACCGCTGGCCGGCATTCGCGCCGCCCTGCAGATCGCCCGCCACCCTCTTCTGCTGGTGCTGCCCTGTGATGCTCCCAGAGTCGACCGTGCGCTGCTCGATGACCTCCTGGCGCTGGCCGACGAGCGACCAGTCATGGCGCAGCGCGACGGCTACTGGGAACCGCTGTTCGCGGTGATACCGCGCAGCCTTCTGCCCTCATTGGAGCAGGCCTGGCAAGCCGGCCAGCGCAGCACCCAGCGCTGGCTGCAGGCCCATCAACCGGCTGCCCTGGTCTGTGCACCGGACGACGTGCGCCTGAGCAACATCAATTCATCCGGGTTGTTGCAATAGCCAGGGCTTGCAGCCGGCGCCAACGCAGCGGCTAAATAGGGCGGAACTTGAGGTCAACGCGCCCGTCTTAGCCCAAGTAATCATTCAGCTTCGATTTAAGGAGACATGTCATGAAGCAACGGACTACCGCTGCATTGCTACTCGCGCTCGGCCTCGCCACCTTGGCGGGTTGTTCCAGCCCATCGGTGATCACCCTGAACGATGGCCGTGAAATCCAGACCGTGGATCGCCCCGACTTCGACGATGACACTGGCTTCTACGAATTCGAACAGTTGGATGGCAAGCGCACCAAGGTCAACAAGGATCAGGTTCGCACCGTAAAAGAGCTGTAAGTACTGCTGCGGGGTGCCTGCGCCAGGCGCGGCACCCACTAAAAATTTTCCGCTAAACCCTTGTGCTGCAAAACTTTTTCAGTACAATTTGGCGCATTCGGAGTGTAGCGCAGCTTGGTAGCGCGTCTCGTTCGGGACGAGAAGGTCGCAGGTTCGAATCCTGTCTCTCCGACCATTTCCCTGTTTGCAGCAGCTAAACCGTGCTTGCGAAACAATTGAAAAAGCCCGCCTCGTGCGGGCTTTTTCGTATCTGCCTGCCGCTCTCCCGCCCCCTTGCGTACGTCGGTTGCACTCACCGCAACGGCACGTTGGCGACGATGGTGGCCATGCCGCGATATCGGCGTTGCCCTGCCATTCGCCGCGGGGGCGCGGGGGCGCGGCTGCTGCGGGATGTGCGCCATGATCGAAAATCACACGCCTCGCGTAGGAACGTCGCCCCGGCCCGAACGATTGTGGCCGTGCCGCACCTTCGGCGTTGCTGCCGCCATTCGCCGCGAGGGCGCGGCTCCTGCGGGATGTGCGCCAGGATCGAGAACGACGCCCCTCGCGTAGGAACGTCGCCCCCGGCACGAACGATTGTGGCCCTGCTGCGATATCGGCGTTGCTGCCGCCATTCGCCGCGGGGGCGCGGCTCCTACGGGATGTGCGCCTGGATCGAGAACGACGCCCCTCGCGTAGGAACGTCGCCCCCGGCACGAACGATTCGTGGCCGTGCCGCACCTTCGCCGTTGCTGCCGCCATTCGCCGCGGGGGCGCGGCTCCTACGGGATGTGCGCCTGGATCGAGAACGACGCCCCTCGCGTAGGAACGTCGCCCCCGGCACGAACGATTCGTGGCCGTGCCGCACCTTCGCCGTTGCTGCCGCCATTCGCCGCGGGGCGCGGCTCCTGCGGGATGTGCGCCAGGATCGAGAACGACACCCTCGCGTAGGAGCGTCGCCCCCGGCGCGAACGATTCGTGGCCATGGCGCACCATCCGCACTGACCACCTGCGCGCGTTACACGCGGAAGTGGCTGACCATCATCTGCAACTGGTTACCCAGGCGTGCCAGCTCGACGCTCGATGCGGCGGTCTCTTCGCTGGCGGCTGCGGTCTGTTCGGAGATGTCGCGAACGTTGACCACGCTGCGGCTGATTTCCTCGGCCACCGCGCCCTGCTGCTCGGCGGCTGCGGCGATTTGCTGGTTCATAGCCTGGATGCTGGACACCTTGCGGGTGATGATTCCCAGCGCGTCGCCGGCCTTGCGAGTCAGCGCCACGCTGCTGTCGGTCAACTCGCGGCTGCCGTGCATGATCGCCGCCACCTGCTGGGTACCCTGATGCAGGCCCGCCACCAGCCCTTCGATCTCCTCGGTGGACTTCTGCGTGCGCTGCGCCAGGCCGCGCACCTCGTCCGCCACCACCGCGAACCCGCGCCCGGCTTCACCGGCACGTGCCGCCTCGATGGCGGCGTTGAGCGCCAGCAGGTTGGTCTGCTCGGCCACGGCCTTGATCACGTCCATCACGCCGCCGATCTTCTTGCTTTCCTTCTGCAGTTCGCCCATCGCGTCGGTAGAACGCGTGACTTCCGCGGCCAGCCGGTCGATCTGCGCAATGGCTTCGGCCACCACGCGATCACCCTGGGCGGCTTCCTGGTCTGCATCGGATGCTGCCTGCGAGGCCTCGGCAGCGTTGCGCGCCACTTCCTGCACGGTCGCCGACATTTCCTGCATGGCGGTGGCCACCTGGTCGGTTTCCACCTTCTGGCTGTTGACGCCAGCACTGGTCTGCTCGGTGACCGCCGAGAGCTCCTCGGCGGCGCTGGCGATCTGCGTGACGCCGTCGCGAATGCCGCCGATCAGCTCGCGCAGGGTGGTGCCCATGCGCTGAATGCCCTGCTGCACGACACCGAGTTCGTCACGGCGGGTGACCTGCAGCGTGTGGGTCAGGTCGCCCTGGGTGATGCGTTCCACCGCTTCCAGGGTTTCCTGCAGCGGCCGGGTGATCTGGCGGGTGATCAACCAGGCGGCCAGGACGCCGACCAGCAACGCCAGCAGCGTGGCACCGATCATCATCCGCGTGGCAAAGCCGGCATCGCTGTCCCGCAAGGTCACCTGCATGGCCAGCAGCGCATCGCTGCCCCTGACAATCTCCTGCACCTGCTCGTTCATGGCGGCGCGCAACTGCACACGCTCCGCAGTAGCCGCTCGATAAGTGGCCAGCAGGTTGCGGTAGGCCGTGACGGTAGCCTCGAGCTGCTGGATCTGCTCGCGGAAGTCGCCGACAAACACGGCGGACAGCGTATCGAGCCCCTGATCGACGCGCTCGATCTGCTGGTTCAGCGCCTGCTCGGTGCCCTCGTTGGCATCGGCGGTGTAGTTCACCACGCGATAACGCAACGTCTGCATATCATCCTTGGCCTGGGCAATGGCCTGGTAACGTGCAAAGGCCGCTTCGTCACCAGCGGCGCTACGCGCCACTTCCCCCCTCACCCGGTCGATCAGCTCACCTGCGCGATCAGCCAGCTCGACCATCTCGGTACGCGTCTTGTTGGCAGTGGCGTATGTGGCGCTCGTCCTGTCGTAAGCCTGCTGGTACTGCCCGATCAGCCCGATCTGCTGCTTGAGCAGCCTTACGTTTTCCGGGTTCTGGAAATGCGGCAGCATTTCATTCTGCCGCTGCACGAGCAAACGGATCTGCTGCTGTACCTTGTCGGCCTCGGCCGCGGCACCGTTGGCAAGCAGATACTGCAAGCGGGCCACACGCAGGTCCGTGAGGGTATGGGTCAGTTCATTGACATCGGTCATGCGTTCGCTGCGTTGCACCACGCTGCCCAGGCTGGTCCAACTGACGGCGGCCAATGCCAGGGTAAGGGCAAGCACGAGGCCGAACCCCAGGGCCAGTTTCTGGGTGACGCTGATATTACCGAACCACGTGTTCATCTATTGCTCCACTGCAAAAAAGGGTCAGAAAACTGGAGACTTCTTGTTATTGGCCAGCCCGCACTCCCAGCGCGGTTCCGAGTCGGCATCCTTGCCGCTGTCATGTGGATTCACCCGTCGACCGAGCCTCAAAGGTGCGCGACAAGAAGCGATATCAATGTGACATCGCATTGACGAGAGGCACGCCTTCTTGGTTCAAACAATATTGCAGTAAGAGAAGTGACGATGCTGTCTAGCACGGCGCTTTCAGCGGGCCAGCTGGTGACGGCACGCTAGCCATCGCTGCCATGCGCAGAGGGGCGCGGCACCCACGACGGCCAGGCAGGTGACTGCGCAATACGTGAAACCCGCTCGCCAGGGTCCACCTATTTTTCGCCAGCCATAAAAAAACCCGCCACAAGGGCGGGCTAGTGACCTCCCCTAGCCGGGAGGTCGACGACGTCCAGCGATCAGGACACCTTGCCAGCTGTTTCGCCGGGCAGCGTGACGATATCCGGGCGACCACCGGAGGCCAGTTCGCGCTGCAGGGTGTCTTCGTCCAGCTCCTTGCACCACTTGGCGACCACGATGGTGGCAACGCCATTGCCAATCAGGTTGGTCAGCGCGCGGGCTTCGGACATGAAGCGGTCGATACCCAGAATCAGCGCCAGGCCGGCAACCGGCAGGTGGCCGACGGCCGAGAGGGTTGCCGCCAGTACGATGAAACCACTACCGGTAACGCCAGCAGCACCTTTGGACGCGACCAGCAGCACCAGCAACAGGGTGATCTGGTGGGTAATGTCCATCGGCGTGTCGGTGGCCTGGGCGATGAACACCGCAGCCATGGTCAGGTAGATCGAGGTACCGTCCAGGTTGAAGGAGTAGCCGGTAGGAATCACCAGGCCAACGACCGACTTGTTGGCGCCGAGCTTTTCCATCTTGGTCAGCATGCGTGGCAGGGCCGACTCGGAGGACGAGGTACCCAGCACGATCATCAGTTCTTCACGGATGTAGCGGATCAGGCGCAGCACACTGAAGCCGTGAGCGCGAGCGATGCCGCCGAGCACGACCAGCACGAAGAACACGCAGGTGATGTAGAAGCAGATCATCAGCTGACCGAGCTGCACCAGCGAGCCGACACCGTATTGGCCAATAGTGAAGGCCATGGCACCGAAGGCACCGATGGGCGCGAGCTTCATGATCATGTTGATGATGCCGAACATCACGTGGGCGATGCGATCGATGAACTCGAGTACCGGACGACCGAACTCACCCATGCGCTGCAGGGCGAACGCGAAGATCACCGAGAAGAACAGTACCTGCAGGATGTCGCCATTGGCGAAGGCGCCAACCACGGTGGACGGAATGACGTTGAGCAGGAAACCGATGGTCGTCTGCGCTTCGCCCGCCTGGGCATAGGCCGCGATCTTGCTGGCGTCCAGGGTGCTTGGGTCGACATGCATGCCAACGCCGGGCTGCACCACGTTGACCACGACAAGGCCGATGATCAGCGCGATGGTGGAAACGATTTCGAAGTACAGCAATGCGTAGCCGCCGGTTTTACCGACTGCCTTCATGTCCTGCATGCCGGCGATGCCGCTGACCACGGTGCAGAAGATGATGGGCGCGATGACCATTTTGATCAGCTTGACGAAACCATCGCCGAGCGGTTTGAGGGCGACGCCTGTTTCCGGATAGAAATGGCCGAGGAGGATGCCCACGGTGATGGCGAACAACACCTGGACATAAAGCATTTTATAGAACGGTTGACGGACAACTTCGTTTGTTGTGGCAGTCATGGTGAATCCTCATGGGCGCGGCAATGACATCCTGAAACGTCCGCACCGATTTTCTTGTTAAGGCGCCAACCCTCCTGACCTGGAGGGATTTGTTATAGGGCGCATAGCGCGACCTTGGCAATGAACTAGCAAGCGCCATGCCACACAAGAAAAGCAGGAATAACCCGTTATAAATCAGTATTTGGAGACAATTTGGTGGCCACCAATCGCGGGCCTTGGCGGTTTTCCGCACGGAGTCCCAGCTCCCCGTGGCGGATTCCCACCAGAACAGCTGCCGACATTCAGATGCGCACCCGAAACGCGGCGCCGCCCAGCTCGGACTCCTCGAGAAACAGCTCGCCCGCATAGCTTTCGATGATGTCCTTGACCACGGCCGTGCCGATTCCCTGCCCTGGGTGCTGGGCATCCAGGCGCTCACCACGGCGCAGGATGCGCTCGCGCTGATCGACCGGCACGCCTGGGCCGTCGTCCTCCACGCACAGCAGACAGGTGCCGTTCTCGAGGCTGGCGGATATCCGCACCGTGCCCAGGCAGAGGCGGTAGGCGTTCTCCAGCAGGTTGCCCAACAGTTCGAGCAATGCTGCGCGCTCCATGGGAATCTCCAGCCAGGGGTCGAACTCGCGCAGTACGCTCACACGCTTGTCGTGGTACACCTTGTCGAGGGCCTCGCAGAGGTTGTCCAGCACCGCGACCAAGGGCACCCGATGACGCACCAGGCCGCTCTTGCGCAGGCTGGCGCGCTGCAGCTGGTAGCCGATCTGCTGGCTCATGCGTTCGATCTGGCCTTGCAGTATCTGCGCCTGCTCACGGTTCTCCGGTTTGCCGGCGATCACCTCGGTGGCGCTCTGCAACACCGATAGCGGGGTTTTCAGGCTGTGCGCCAGATCATCCAGGGAATTGCGGTAGCGCTCACGCTGCTGACGTTCGCTATCCAGCAAGCGGTTGAGCGAACCGGTAAGGCGCAGCAGCTCGTGGGGGTGGTCATTGCTCAGTCGCTCGCGGGTGCCGCCTTCCACCTCGTCCAGTTCGGCACGCAAACCGCGCAGGCTGCGAAAGCCCCAGGTCAGGCCGAACCACAACAGACCGAGCAGCAGCAGCAGCGCGCCGCCTAGCCACAGATAGAGCTGGGTCATGAAATCGTTGTACAGCGCTCTGGTGTCGCTGGCCGGCTGCATGGTGACGATGCTGAAGGCGGCACTCTCACCACGCAGCAGCTTGATCTCCACGTCATAGATGTAGAACTCGCGGCCCTGCCGGTCGGTGACGCGCAGCAGTTCGTCGCCACGGCCGTCGTAGCGTGGCAGGTAGGAAACGGAGATGTCGCGCGCCGAGGGTGATCGCCAGACCAACTGGCCCTCGCGGTCGTAGATGAAGCCCAGCAGTTGCGCATCGGGAATATCGAATTCCTCGTCCGGCAGTTTGCTCGGCATGCGCAGCTTGCCATCGTCGGTGCGCGCCGCGGATATCAGCGCGCCGGCGTCGGCGACCAGGCGCTTCTCCACGGATTTTTCCAAGGCGATCAGGAACGCGCCCCGCAGGGCCGGCAGCAGGGCCAGCATGAACAGCACTGCCAATACCGTGCTGCCGAGCATCAGGCGCAGGCGCAGGGAGGAAATACCGCGTTCTCGCCACCGCCTGAAGCCAGATCTCATCGGCAACGCTCGTTGAAAAGGTAGCCCTGGCCACGCACGGTTTCGATCGGTTTGAAACCGTTACTGCTCTCGAGCTTGCGGCGCAGCCGGCCGACCAGCACTTCGATCACGTTGGGATCGCGCTCGTCGTCATCGGGATACAGCTGCTCGATCAGGCGCTCCTTGGGCACCACCTGCTGGTGGTGGCGCATCAGGTACTCGAGAATGCGATATTCATAGGCGGTGAGGCCCATGTTGGCACCTTCGATCAGCGCTTGCTTGCGGTTCATGTCGAGCAGCAGCGGACCGGCTTCGATGGTCGACTGGATGAAACCCGAAGAGCGGCGTAACAGTGCGTTGAGGCGCGCCTCCAGCTCTTCGAACTGGAACGGCTTGACCACATAGTCGTCAGCGCCCGAAGCCAGGCCCTCGACCTTGTCCTGCCAGTTGCCACGGGCGGTGAGAATCAAAATGGGAAAGGTCTTGTCGCGGCTGCGCAGTTGGCGGATCAGATCAAGCCCGCTGATGCCCGGCAGGCCGAGATCGATGACCGCCAGGTCATGGTGGTACTCGTCGACGCGATACAGCGCCTCCTCGGCGTTGGCCACCGCGTCCACCACGTGGCCCTGTTCACCGAGCCGGGTATAGAGATGATGGCGCAGCAGCGCCTCATCCTCCACGACCAGCAATTTCATCGTTGCATGCCCTCTTCAATATGAAACGGCAGGAACTAAAACCCTTGATTCAATCATCATGCGGGCCAGCGCCCTGCGAGGCCTGGGCGGCCCCGCAAAAACAGGCGAGAAGCGGTCGGACCCGCACCGAAGTGCATTAGCCGCAAGCGGCTGCCGACCGAGTCGACGATCCAGCCTGTTTGTAAGCAGCAGGGCCTAGGCGCAGCTGACTATGGCGATTCAGAACTTGTAGTTGGCACCCAGGTACCACTGGCCGCTGCTGTGCAGGTCCAGGGAGCCGACCTTGCCCTGGTCATGCGGGGCGAACTCGGTGCTGGCGTTGGTGCGCAGGTAACGGTAGCCACCCTCGATCGAAGCGCTCTCGTTGACCTCCTGCAGCAAGCCAGCCTGCAGACCGGCAGCATACCCGACATTGGTGTCACGCGAGACACCCGGGCTGTTCTGCTCCAGCTTGACCAGGCCCAGGGTGCCGCCGCCGAACAGCTTGGTACCGTTCTCGTTCAGCGGCAGGAAGGCGTCGTAGCTGCCGAGCAGGTTCTGCTGGCGCAGCTTGAGACCGTCGTTGCTGCCGGAGATGTATTCGTAGGTGGCGTAGTAACGGCCGACATCATTCTGCTGACCGGCACGCACGCCCCAGGTGCTTTCGTTGTTGATCACGCTGTCGAAGTTCGGGTTGCCCAGGTTGGCATTGAGCGCCGAGGACTTCTGGATGTTGTTGCTGGTCTGGCCCCAGGTGAAGCCAGCGAAGTTGTTGTCGGCATGAGCAGTTGCTGCAGCGCCGACTACCAGGGAAGTTGCCAGAGCCAGTTTGGTCAGAGTCGCTTTCATGGAGATGCCTCTCGAATGGCAGTGGGTTAATGAGAACTCGAGAATCATCCTGCCTGCCCTCACCTGAACCTGGGCTGAACCCTTGCTGAACCACTCCTGAACGAGCGCCCTCCAGCAGCTTTTGCCGCCTGCCACGGCGTAAAAGCCCGAACACTGACCCCGGTCAATACCCTTTCGGCCAGTAAGGCTAAGGTCGAGCCACCGACCAGAGACCGTCAGGTTGCCGCGCCCAGGGCGCGCACCACCCGATGACGGCGTGTGCAACCTGACCGATGAAGAACTGCCCATGTCCAGCCCACCCGTAGATACCGGGGGCAAACGCCGCGAACGCCGGCTGTTCCTGTTCCTGGTGATATTCCTCTTTCCGCTGCTCTGCGTGGCTCTCGTCGGCGCCTACGGCTTTGCCGTCTGGTTCCTGCAAATGCTTTTCGGACCGCCCGGCCCACCCAACTGACCACTCGGCCCACAGGAGCCCGTCATGGACGCCCCCCTGCATATCGCCAGCTTCGTCGTGCATGCCCGCCCCGAGCAACTCGATGCGGTGCTCGCCAACCTGCGCCTGCTCGCCGACCTGGAGGTGCATCAGCACAGCCCTGAAGGCAAGGCGGTGGTGGTCATCGAAGCGGTCGACGAACGCCTGATCATGCAACGCATCGAGCAGATCAACGCCCTGCCCGGGGTGCTCAACGCCGCGCTGATCTACCACGAATGCCTCACCCCGCAAGGAGCCGCTCCATGAGCATGACCCGCCGCGAATTCACCAAAGCCCAGGCCGCAGCCATCGCAGCCGCCGCCGCAGGCCTGCCGTTCGCCTCCACCGCCAGCAACCTGGTCGCCGATGCGGAAAATACCCGCCTGGACTGGAACAAGGCGCCCTGCCGCTTCTGCGGCACTGGCTGCAGCGTGATGGTCGCCACCCGCGACAACCGCGTGGTGGCGACCCATGGCGACATCAAGGCGGAGGTCAACCGCGGCCTGAACTGCGTCAAGGGCTACTTTCTGTCCAAGATCATGTACGGCGTCGATCGCCTGACCACACCCCTGCTGCGCATGAAGAACGGCGTATACGACAAGCAGGGCGAATTCCAGCCGATCAGTTGGGAGCAGGCCTTCGACATCATGGAGGACAAGTTCAAGGCGGCCCTGCGCGAGCAAGGCCCCCAGGCCGTGGGCATGTTCGGTTCCGGGCAATGGACGATCTGGGAGGGCTACGCCGCCAACAAACTGATGAAGGCCGGCTTTCGCAGCAACAACATCGACCCCAACGCGCGCCACTGCATGGCCTCGGCGGTGATGGGTTTCATGCGCACCTTTGGCATGGACGAACCAATGGGCTGCTACGACGACATCGAAGCCACCGACAGCTTCGTGCTGTGGGGCTCGAACATGGCCGAGATGCACCCGGTGCTGTGGAGCCGGGTCACCGATCGGCGCCTGAGCAAGCCGGATGTCAAGGTTGCCGTGCTGTCGACCTTCGAGCACCGCAGCTTCGACCTGGCTGACATCCCCATGGTGTTCAAGCCACAGACGGATTTGCTGATCCTCAACTACATCGCCAACCACATCATCCAGAGCGGCGCGGTGAATCAGGAGTTCGTCAGCAACCATACGCGCTTCGCCCTTGGCGCCGACGACATCGGCTACGGCCTGCGCCCGGACAATCCTCTGGAGCTGAAGGCGAAGAACGCGAAGAACGCCAATACCTGGAGCGACATCTCTTTCGAGCAGTTCGCCGCCTTCGTCAAACCCTACACCCTGGAACGCGCCGCCAGAGAGTCGGGCGTACCGGCCGAACGCCTCAAGGCGCTGGCCGAGCTGTATGCCGACCCGCACCGCAAGGTGGTCTCGTTCTGGACCATGGGTTTCAACCAGCACACCCGCGGCGTATGGGCCAACAACCTGATCTACAACATCCACCTGCTGACCGGCAAGATCAGCGAGCCGGGCAACAGCCCCTTTTCACTGACCGGCCAGCCCTCGGCATGCGGCACTGCCCGAGAGGTGGGTACCTTCTCCCACCGCCTGCCAGCTGACCTGGTGGTGACCAACCCGAAACACCGCGCCACCGCTGAGAAAATCTGGAAGCTGCCCGCCGGCACCATCCAGGAGAAACCCGGCTTTCACGCCGTGGAACAGAGCCGCATGCTCAAGGACGGCGTGCTCAAGGTGTACTGGACCCAGGTCAGCAACAACATGCAGGCCGGCCCCAACGTGATGCAGGAAGTACTGCCCGGCTGGCGCAAGCCGGACAATTTCGTGATCGTCTCGGACGTCTACCCGACGGTGTCCGCCCAGGCTGCCGATCTGATCCTGCCCAGCGCCATGTGGGTCGAGAAGGAAGGCGCCTACGGCAACGCCGAGCGCCGCACGCAGTTCTGGCATCAACTGGTCGGGGCGCCCGGCGAGGCGAAATCCGACCTCTGGCAACTGGTGGAATTCTCCAAGCGCTTCACCACTGACGACGTCTGGCCCGCTGAACTCCTCGCCAAGGCGCCGCAGCTCAAGGGCAAGACGCTCTATGAAGTGCTCTACAGGAACGGCCAGGTGGACGCCTTCCCAACTGAAGAACCAGAAGGCAGCTTGCGCAATGACGAAGCCAAGGCGTTCGGCTTCTATCTGCAAAAAGGGCTGTTCGAGGAATACGCGCAATTCGGCCGCGGTCATGGTCACGACCTGGCGCCCTTCGAGCGCTACCACACAGAACGCGGCCTGCGCTGGCCGGTGGTAGACGGCTCGGAAACCCGCTGGCGCTACCGCGAAGGCCATGACCCCTACGTGGCCCAGGGCAGCGGCGTGCAGTTCTACGGTTACCCGGACAACCGCGCGATCATCTTCGCCCTGCCCTACGAGCCGCCGGCCGAGGCGCCGGATGACGATTACCCGTTCTGGCTCAGCACTGGCCGCGTGCTAGAGCACTGGCACACCGGCAGCATGACCCAACGCGTCGACGAGCTGCACCGCGCCGTACCCGATGCTCTGGTGTACATGCACCCGGACGACGCCCGCGCGCTCAACGCCCGGCGCGGCAGCGAGGTGAAGGTGATCAGCCGGCGTGGCGAGATTCGAGCGCGCATCGAGACCCGCGGGCGCAACAAGCCGCCACGCGGCCTGGTGTTCGTGCCGTTCTTCGATGCCAACAAGCTCATCAACAAGGTCACTCTGGACGCCACCGACCCGATTTCCAAGCAGACCGACTACAAGAAATGCGCGGTGAAGATCCAACTGATCAGCGCAGCCTGAGGAGACAGCGATGAAAGTGCGTTATCTGCCCCTGCTGCTGCTCGCCGCCTTTGGTGTGGCGCTGGCCGCCGAGCTGGGTTACCCGCTGGATGCCCCCGCACCGGATGGCAGGCGGCCCGGCGGTACCCTGACCCAGGAATTCCCCGCGCCGCGCATCGCCCTCGAGGAGAACAAGGACATGCGCCGCGAGCGCAACTACCCGGAACAACCGCCGACCATTCCCCACACCATCGCCGGCTACCAGGTGGACAAGTACGGCAACCGCTGCCTGGCCTGCCACAGCCGCGCCAACAGCGCGCGCAACCAGGCGCCGATGATCAGCATCACCCACTACATGGACCGTGACGGCCAGCCGCTGGCGGCCATGTCGCCGCGCCGCTACTTCTGCACCCAGTGCCACGTGACCCAGGCCGAGGTGAAGCCGCTGGTGGAGAACGGCTTCAGGAACATCGACCGGCTCTTGCAGCAAGAAGCCAACCCCGCCGGGCACCCCTGAGGAGGCACCATGAAATCGCTGCTCGCTTTCCTTGGCGCTTACTGGACAGTGCTGCGCCGTCCCAGCGTGCACTACAGCCTGGGGTTCCTGACCCTGGGCGGTTTCATCGCCGGGATCATTTTCTGGGGCGGTTTCAATACCGCGCTCGAGGCGACCAACACCGAACAGTTCTGCACCTCCTGCCACGAGATGCGCGACAACGTGTATGTCGAATTGCAGGACACCATTCACTACAACAACCGCTCCGGCGTGCGCGCCACCTGCCCGGATTGCCACGTGCCGCACCAGTGGACCGACAAGATCGCGCGCAAGATGCAAGCCTCCAAAGAAGTGTGGGGCAAAATCTTCGGCACCATCAGCACGCGCGAGAAATTCCTGGAAAAACGCCGCGAGCTGGCCGAACACGAATGGGCGCGCCTCAAGGCCAACGACTCGCTGGAGTGCCGCAACTGCCACGACTTCGACTTCATGGATTTCACCCGCCAGAGCAAGCGCGCCGCGCAGATGCACTCCACCGCGCTGGCCAATGGCGAAGCCACCTGCATCGACTGCCACAAGGGCATCGCCCACAAACTGCCAGACATGCACGGCGTGCCCGGCTGGTAAGCAGCAGGGCGGCGCGGCAGAATGCCGGCCATGAACACGCCCTACCTGCCCCGCTGCTGCAGCCCCCTCGACGATCATTGGCCGTTTCCCCGGCCATTGGTCGGTGCGCAACTGATCAGCACCCACTTCGACCCTGCCTTTCTTGATGACGGCGACTACATGGCCGCTGGCGTGCCGCCGGTGCGCGGCGTTGCCAAGCGCCAGGCCGAACACCTGGCGGGGCGCCTGTGCGCACGCGAGGCGCTGTATCGGGTAACCGGTTTGGCGATCGTGCCAGCGGTCGGTGAGGACCGTGCACCGCAGTGGCCGGCGCAGGTCAGCGGCTCGATCACCCATGGCCAGGGTTGGGCCGCAGCTATCGTTGCACCAACGCAGCGATGGCGTGGCCTGGGCCTGGATGTCGAGCAACTGCTGTCGATCGAACGTGCCGAGCGCCTGGCAGGTGAAATTCTCACCGCAGCCGAACTGAGCCGTATCGCTAACCTGAGCCCCGAACAGCGCGCCTGGCAGATCAGCCTGACGTTCTCTCTCAAGGAGAGCCTGTTCAAGGCGCTCTACCCACTGGTGCTCACGCGCTTCTATTTCCAGGAGGCCGAACTGCTCAGCCTCGACCCGGCGCAACAAACCGCACGCCTGCGCCTGCTGACCGACCTGGGCGAAGACTGGCCAGCCGGCAGCCAGTTGACGGGGCTTTACACCAACGTTGCGGCGGACCGGCTGTTGAGCCTGGTGCCAATCGCCGGTTGAGCGCAAAAAAAACCAGGCGCCGTAAACGGCGCCTGGTTTTTCTCCTCTCCGTTATCAGTGATCGACTGCAGCGCCAGCGCCACGCGGCACCCGAATGTCCTCGACCAGGTGCTGGATGTGCTCCGGTGGCGGAGCGGTCATGCGCGAAACCACGAAGGCCACGACGAAGTTGAAGATCATCCCCATGGTGCCGATGCCTTCCGGCGAGATGCCGAACCACCAGTCATCGGCGGTCGCCGTCGGGTTGATGAACTTGAAGTAGACGATGTAGGCAAAGGTGAACGTGAGCCCCACGATCATCCCGGCAATCGCCCCTTCCTTGTTCATACGTTTGTAGAAGATACCCATGACGATTGCCGGGAAGAACGAGGCGGCCGCCAGCCCGAAGGCGAATGCCACCACCTGGGCCACGAAGCCCGGCGGGTAGATGCCGAACAGGCCGGCGATAACAACCGCCAGGCCTGCGGCGATCCGCGCGGCCAACAGCTCGTTCTTCTCGCTGATCGTGGGCATCAGGTTGCTCTTGAGCAGGTCATGGGAAATCGAGGTGGAAATGACCAGCAGCAAACCCGCGGCAGTGGACAAGGCGGCTGCCAGGCCACCAGCGGCGATCAGGGCGATCACCCACCCCGGCAGACCGGCGATTTCCGGATTGGCGAGTACCATGATGTCGTTATCGACGTACAGCTCGTTGGCCGCTGCAGTCGGCTCGTTGGTGAGCATGCGCTGGCCTACGTCGCCGCGTTCTGCGCCAAAGGCCGGTTTGCCGGTAAACGCCGCACCCGGGCCGTACTGGATTACGCCATCGTTGTTCTTGTCCAACCAACCGATAAGGCCGGAGTTCTCCCAAGTCTTGAACCAGACAGGCACTTCTTCGTAACTGGTGTTAGGCACGCTGGTCAGCAGATTGGTGCGCGCAAATGCCGCTACCGCTGGCGCAGTGGTGTAAAGAATGGCGATGAACAGCAGGGCGTAGCCGGCCGATTTACGCGCGTCCTTTACAGTCGGGGTGGTGAAGAAGCGCACGATAACGTGTGGCAGACCGGCAGTACCGACCATCAACGCCATGGTGATGAAGAACACGTCGGTAGTCGACTTGCTGCCATCGGTGTACGGCGTGAAGCCCAGCTCCGCGCCCAGCCCGTTGAGCCGCTCGAGCACACTCTGGCCGGTGCCGGTGACCTCGCTGCCGAAGCCCAGTTGCGGGATCGGATTGCCGGTGATCATGATCGAGATGAAGATCGCCGGCACCATGTAGGCGAAGATCATCACGCAGTATTGCGCCACCTGGGTATAGGTGATCCCCTTCATGCCGCCGAGCACGGAATAGAAGAACACGATGGCCATGCCGATGACCACGCCGGTTTCGATGCTCACTTCCAGGTAACGCGAAAAGACGATGCCAACCCCGCGCATCTGCCCAGCCACGTAGGTGAAGGAAATGAAGATCACGCAAACCACTGCCACCATGCGTGCGGTCTGGGAGTAGTAACGGGTGCCAATGAACTCCGGCACCGTGAATTTACCGAACTTGCGCAGGTACGGTGCCAGGCACATGGCCAGCAGCACGTAACCGCCGGTCCAGCCCATGAGATAGACCGAGCCGTCATAACCGGCGAACGCGATGATGCCAGCCATGGAGATGAAGGACGCCGCGGACATCCAGTCTGCGCCCGTGGCCATGCCGTTGAGCACCGGGTGTACGCCCTTGCTGGCCACGTAATACTCGCTGGTCGAGCCCGCACGCGTCCACAGGGCAATGGCGATGTACAGCGCGAAGGTAGCGCCGACGAACAGATAGATCAGGAATTGAGTACTCATGTTCGCGGCCTCATTCTTCGTGGAGGTTGTACTTGCGATCGAGGCGATTCATCTTCCACACGTAGTAGAAAATCTCGATCACGAACACGTAGATGGAGCCTTGCTGGGCGAACCAGAATCCCAAGGGAAAACCAAAGGCGTTGATGTTGTTCAGGGCATCGACGAAGAGCACGCCGCAGCCGAACGAGACGGCGAACCAGATCACCAGCAGCCAGAGCATCAGCCGCAGGTTCTCCTTCCAGTAGGCCGCAGCGGCCTCTTGCTTGGACATAGCCATGATTTCACCTCAGGGTTGTTATTGTTGTAATGGCGTTTTGAAACTAGCAACCTCTCGCCAAGCCGCCGTTCGACTTTCGTCGTATGGCGCGGTGAGTGCGGAATAGGGTTTGGGCACACCCCCTCTAGACCGCGGCCTGGCAGCCGTCGGCAATGAAATGCAGGCGGCCAGCAAGACGTCACGAAATGTGACCGCAGCGGCCCATGGCATCGGTTCCCACCGCTGACGCAGGCAAATCCTATAAACTCGGCACATTGCCGTCCGGAGTGCCCCATGCGCGAAGAACTGAACCAAGGCCTGATCGACTTTCTCAACGCCTCACCCACGCCTTTCCATGCCACCGCCAGCCTGGCCATGCGCCTCGAGGCCGCAGGGTTCCGTCACCTCGACGAGCGCGCTCCCTGGCAGACCGAAGCCGGTGGCCGTTACTACGTGACCCGCAACGATTCCTCGATCATCGCCTTCAAGCTGGGCAACCGTGCCCCGATCGACGGCGGCATTCGCCTGGTCGGCGCCCACACCGACAGCCCGTGCCTGCGCGTTAAGCCGAACCCCGAACTGCAACGCCAGGGTTTCTTCCAGCTCGGCGTTGAAGTCTATGGCGGCGCCCTGCTCGCGCCCTGGTTCGACCGCGACCTGTCGCTGGCCGGCCGCGTGACCTACCGCCGCGATGGCAAGGTGGAAAGCGACCTGATCGACTTCTACCAGCCCATCGCCGTGATCCCCAGCCTGGCCATCCACCTCAACCGCGAGGCCAACCAGGGCTGGGCGATCAATGCCCAGAACGAACTGCCGCCAATCCTCGCCCAACTCGCGGGCAGTGAAAGCGCCGATTTCCGCGCCCTGCTCAGTGAGCAGCTGGCCATGGAACACGACTTCAATGCCGATGCCGTACTCGATTACGAGCTGAGCTTCTACGACACCCAGAGCGCGGCGGTGGTTGGCCTCAACCAGGACTTCATCGCCGGTGCACGTCTGGACAACCTGCTGTCCTGCTACGCCGGCCTGCAGGCCCTGCTCGACGCCAGCGACGACGAAACCTGCGTGCTGGTGTGCACCGACCACGAGGAAGTCGGCTCCAGTTCGGCATGCGGCGCCGACGGCCCGATGCTCGAGCAGGTGCTGCGCCGCGTGCTGCCGGAGGGCGACGGTTTCGTGCGCACCATCCAGCGCTCGCTGCTGGTCTCGGCGGACAACGCCCACGGCGTGCACCCCAACTACGAAAGCAAGCACGACGGCAACCACGGCCCCAAGCTCAACGCCGGCCCGGTGATCAAGATCAACAGCAACCAGCGCTACGCCACCAACAGCGAAACCGCCGGCTTCTTCCGCCACCTGTGCCTGGAAAACGAAGTACCGGTACAGAGCTTCGTGACCCGCAGCGACATGGGCTGCGGCTCCACCATAGGCCCGATCACCGCCAGCCAGCTGGGCGTGCGTACCGTTGATATCGGCCTGCCAACCTTTGCCATGCACTCGATTCGCGAGCTGGCCGGTAGTCAGGACCTGGCGCACCTGGTGAAAGTACTCGGCGCCTTCTACAACAGCCATGACCTGCCCTGAGGCCCGCATGATCGAACACATCCGCAACAGCCTGACCGAGGCGCAGCGTGCACTCGATGCCTTCCTCGGCAACGAGCAGACCCTGGCCAATATCGAGCAGGCCGCGCGCCTGCTGGTGAACAGTTTCGAAGCCAGGGGCAAGGCATTTTCCTGCGGCAATGGTGGCTCCATGTGCGACGCCATGCATTTCGCCGAGGAGCTTACCGGGCGCTACCGCAAGAACCGTCCGGGCATCGCCGCGGTGTCGATCAGCGACGCCAGCCACATCAGCTGCGTGGCCAACGACTTCGGTTACGACCACATTTTCTCGCGTTACGTGGAATCCCACGGCCGTGAGGGCGATGTGCTGCTGGCCATCAGCACCAGCGGCAAGAGCCCCAACGTGGTCAAGGCCGCTGAAGCGGCCAAGGTGCTGGGCATCAAGGTCATCGCCCTGACCGGCAAGCCCGGCTCGCTGCTGGAGAGCCTTGCCGACGTGTGCATCTGCGCGCCGGGTGGCGATTTCGCCGACCGTACCCAGGAGCTGCACATCAAGGTCATCCACATCCTGATCGAACTGGTCGAGCGCAGCCTCAGTCCAGAGAACTACGCGTGAACGGGGTGCGTCGTCGGCTGACGACGCACCTTGAAACCCCGCTCGCGTGCTGGAGTATTCGCGCGTGATCCGCCTCAAGAATCTGCCGCTCCGTTTTCTCCTGCTAATCCTCATGGCCCTGCCCTGCGCTGCCGTCCAGGCGGCCGGCATACCGGGGCTGTTCGACGTCGGTAGCAGCGCGGGCACGCCGCAGCAGGCGGCTCAGCCGCTGGATCGTTCCCTCGACGAGGTGATCCAGACGCTGGAGGACGACAAGCAACGCGCTCAACTGCTCAATGACCTGAAAGCGCTGCGCACCACCGCCCAGCAGGCGCAGCCGGACGCCCGTGACGGTGTACTGGGGTTGATCGGAAGCACCTTGAGCGGCATCGAAAAGCAGTTCTCCGGTGACCACAGCCCACTGGCGCGCTGGCAGCTGGAGATCGCCCGCAGCCAGGACGAGCTGGCAGCACTCATGCCAGCGCCCGGCGAGCGCCTGGCGCTGGTCAGCAACTTCGCACTGATTCTAGGCATCTGGAGCCTGCTGGCCTTCGGCTTGCGCGCGCTGAGCCACCAGGTACGCCTGCGCTTCGGCCTCGCCGAGGAGCTGCCGCAGAACCCGCGGCCCACCGACCTGCTGCGCTTTGCCCTGCGCAAACTGGGCCCCTGGTTCGCCGCGCTGCTGATCACCGGCTACCTGAGTTACGTGCTGCCCGCCTCGCTGGGCCGCGACCTGGCCATGGTGCTGGCCTACGCCCTGGTAGTGGGCACCTGTTTCTCGGCGATCTGCGTGATCGCCTTTTCCTTGCTCGACGGCCCGCACCGGCGCACCGCCCTGCACATCCTTCGGCGCCGCGCGTTTCGGCCACTGTGGTTGATCGGCAGCTTTGCCGCGTTCGGCGAAGCGCTGAGCGATCCGCGTCTGGTCGCCAGCCTCGGTGCCAACCTGGCTCACACCACCGCCACGCTCACCAACGTGCTCGCCGCGCTGTGCACCGGCTTGTTCATCCTGCGTTTCCGCCGGCCGATCGCCCACCTGATGCGCAATCAGCCGCTGGAGCGGCGGCTCAAGCAACGCGGCATCAGCGAGACCGTCGAGCTGCTCGGCAGCTTCTGGTACCTGCCGGCACTGGCGCTGGTGGCGATTTCCCTGGCGGCCACATTCGTTTCCGCAGGCGATACCAGCACCGCGTTCCGCCAGGCGCTGGTGTGCACCGTGCTGCTGGTCACCTGCATGGTGATCAACGGCCTGATCCGCCGGCGCATGCTCAAGAGCCGTCTGCGTCACCGCCGTCATGCGGCGTACTTCGAGCGTTTTCAGAGTTTCTTCCATGCCCTGCTGAGCCTGGCGATCTGGCTGGTATTCATCGAGCTGGGGCTGCGGGTATGGGGCCTGTCGCTGATTCGTTTCGCCGAGGGCGACGGCCACGAAATAAGCGTCAAACTGATCGGCCTCGGTGCCACCCTGGCGTGTGGCTGGCTGGTGTGGATTCTCAGCGACACGGCGGTGCATCACGCCCTCACCCGCTCGCGCAAGGGCCAGACCAACGCCCGCGCGCAGACCATGATGCCGCTGATCCGCAACGTGCTATTCGTCAGCATCTTCATCATCGCGGCCATCGTCGCCCTGGCCAACATGGGCATGAATGTCACCCCACTGCTCGCCGGCGCGGGTGTCATCGGCCTGGCCATCGGCTTTGGTGCGCAATCGCTGGTGGCGGACCTGATCACCGGACTGTTCATCATCATCGAAGACTCGCTGGCCATCGACGACTACGTCGACGTTGGCGGCCACCTCGGTACCGTCGAAGGCCTGACCATCCGCACCGTGCGCCTGCGCGATATCGACGGCATCGTGCACACCATCCCGTTCAGCGAAATCAAGAGCATCAAGAACTACTCCCGCGAATTCGGCTACGCCATTTTCCGCGTCGCGGTGCCCCATGACATGAACATCGACGCCGCCATCAAGCTGCTGCGCGAGGTGGCCACCGAGCTGCGCAACGACGTGCTGATGCGCCGCAACATCTGGTCGCCGCTGGAGATTCAGGGCGTGGAAAGCTTCGAGTCGGGTAATGCGGTGCTGCGTGCGCGCTTCAAGACCGCGCCGATCAGGCAATGGGACGTGTCGCGGGCCTTCAACCTGGCGCTCAAGCGCCACCTGGACGAATCAGGGCTGAGCCTGGCAACACCCCGCCTGACCATCCAGATGACGGCCGCCAGCCCCGCGAACCCGGCCAGCCAGTAAGCCACGCGGGGGAGAAACGGAACCACCGCACATCCAAACCGGCTCGGGCTGCACGGCCCTCACGGGCCGGCGCGCTTTCCGCTACCATGGCCGCACGTTTTCCAACCGATAGGGACATCCCATGGATATTTCCACCCTGATCATCATCGCCGTACTGGTCGCTGCCGCCTTCTATGTGATCAGCATCTACAACCGCCTGGTGAACCTGCGCAACCGCTACCAGAACGGCTTCGCGCAGATCGAAGTACAGCTCAAGCGCCGCTACGACCTGATCCCCAACCTGGTGGAAACCGCCAAGGCATACCTCTCCCACGAGCGCGAAACACTGGAAGCGGTGGTCGCCGCGCGCAACGGCGCGGTCGAGGGCCTCAAGCAGGCCTCCGAGAACCCGGGCGATGCGCAGAGCATGAACCTGCTGGCCAATGCCGAAGGCATGTTGAAGAACGCCCTGGGTCGCCTCAATGTGACGGTCGAAGCCTACCCGGATCTCAAGGCATCGCAGAACATGCAGCAGCTCAGTGAAGAACTCTCCAGCACCGAGAACAAGGTAGCCTTCGCCCGCCAGGCCTACAACGACGCGGTCACCGCCTACAACGCCTATCGCCAGAGCTTCCCGCCGGTGGTGCTGGCGGGCGCGTTCGGCCATGGCAACGATGCCGCGCTGCTGGAATTCGCCGACAGCGCGGCGATTCAGGAAGCCCCGAAAGTCTCGTTCTAAGCGCGGCGGATTAGATGGATTTTTTCGAGCAACAAGACCGCGCCCGGCGCAACACCGGGCGGCTGGTCATGCTGATGGTGCTGGCTGTCGTCACCCTGATCGGCAGCACCACCCTGGTGATCGCCATTGCCTGGCAGGTCTACCAATACGGCAACTACAGCCTGCAGGCGCTCAGCTCACAGCTGCTCGCAAGCGTCGCGGCGGTGGTGGTCGGGGTGGTGTTTTTCGGCTGGGCATTCAAGGCTCTGCAGTTGCGTGCCGGCGGCAAGGTGGTCGCCGAACGGCTCGGCGGACGCCTGCTCAACCTCAGCCCGCAGGGCATCCACGAACAGCGCGTACTCAACGTGGTCGAGGAAATGGCCCTGGCCGCCGGCGTTCCGGTGCCGCCGGTGTACCTGCTGGAGGAACCGGCGATCAACGCGTTCGCCGCCGGCTTGCGCCCGCAAGATGCCGTGATCGGCGTGACCCGAGGGGCCATCGAGAAACTCAGCCGCGATGAGCTGCAAGGCGTCATCGCCCATGAGTTCAGCCACATCCTGCACGGCGACATGCGCCTCAATACACGTCTGGTGGCGGTGCTCAACGGCATCCTGCTGCTCGGGCTGATTGGCGAACTGGTGCTGCGCGGAGGCAGCCATGCACGCCACGCACCGCGCAGCAGCTCCAGCGACAAGGGCCGCGGCAATGCCGTTGCACTGGTCATGGTGGTGGGTCTGGCGCTGTTGATCATCGGCTACGCCGGGACCTTCTTTGGCAACCTGATCAAAGCGGCGGTAAGTCGCCAGCGCGAGTTTCTCGCCGACGCCTCGGCGGTGCAGTACACCCGCAACCCTCAGGGCATTGCCGGCGCGCTGAAGAAGCTCGGCCGCGGCTCGCAGCTCGAAGCCAGCCATGCCGCAGAGTACAGCCACATGTATTTCGGCCAGGGCCTGGCCTTGAGCAAGATGATGGCCACCCATCCGCCCCTGGAAGAACGCATTCGCCGCATCGACCCAAGCTGGGATGGCGTGGTGCTGGGCGACGAGGTGTTCGAGCGCCCCGCATCCCAGCCCACCGCGCAACAGGAGGCCACCGCCGGCTTCAGCGCCGCCGCCGCTGGCGTCGCCATCGCCAGCATCGGCGAGCCTCAGCCGCAGCATATCGACGAAGCGCGCGACAGCCTGGCGCAGATCGACGAGCGTTTGCGCGATGCCGCCCACGATCCCCACGGTGCGCTGGCGATTCTCTACGGCCTGCTGCTTGGTCACGATGCCGGCAGCCGCCAACAGCGCATGGCCTGGATGCAGGCCAACCTGCCGCCACTGCTGTCCGACCGCCTGCTGGCGCTCGATTCGGCCCTGGTGCAACTGCCGCCAGGACGGCGCCTGCCGCTACTGGAGCTGGCGATTCCGGCGCTCAAGCAACTCGAGCCTCAGGATTTCGTCGGCCTCAAGCGCGACATCGGTACGCTGCTGATCAGCACCGGGCAATTGGGCCTGATCGAGTGGGCGCTGCTGCGCATCGTCGAACGCAACCTGGGCATGCAGCGCACTCCCCAAGGTCGCCTGCCGCTGGCCGCACTGGGTGGCGAGAGCTGCGTGCTGCTGGTGGCCCTGTCACGGGCCGGCGCTGCCGATGAGGAGGCTGCTGCCCAGGCATTCGAGGCGGCCTGGAGCACCCTGCCGTTTACCGCCCGGGCTTTCACCGACCAATCGCAGACACAGATCACCGAACTGAACGCCGCGCTAAATCGGCTCAACCAGATGCGCCCTTTGCAGAAACCGCAGTTACTCAAGGCCATGGCTCGTTGCATCGAGCATGACGGACGCATCAGCGCCAGCGAAGCGGAACTGATGCGCGCCGTGGCCGATACACTGGATTGCCCAATGCCGCCGCTATTGAGTGATCGTCGGATTTGATGCGAAACGCCGGTTTTGATGAGGCTCTTGACACGCAGTTCCCATCGAGCCGGTGAGTTGACGTCGACCAACCTAACGCTCACTCCCGCGACTGGTGATACTAGTTCATGGCATAGCACCTGGAGGTTGCGACGTTCTGGTCCGCCCCGGTGCCAGCGCCTTTGAGAATACAGATGGCATAGCGCTTCTTATTACTCAGGGTAACAACCGGTCCGTCCTCCGCGATGTAAGAAGAAATCACCGTGGCGCCCTGGTTGAGCATTTGTTCCAGAGAGGTACTCAGCGGCTCGAGCTTGGTCGGGTATTCCAGCGCATTGCCGGGCACTTTTGCTCCGGTCTCTGGTGGCCAGCCGGACGCCGAAGCAACAGAGGCGCCCAGCATCAAGGCGATAGGCAAAAGGTGAGTGAGTGTTTTCATCGTGATTTCTCCCATGTCCGGCCGCTATGTTAAACCCTGAACGACCACAAACGCTTTGGTCAAAAAATCCAGGCTTGATCGGGTTCCGAAATAGCCGTGACCTTCGCTGTGCGCCGGGTCACGCCCTCACCGGGCCGGCAAGCCAGCGTGGGTTAGCGGCAGGGACGACGCCCTGCGGCCCCTGAACAAACTAAAGCCCTGACCGCCCAGCAGCACCGAACACCTGCGTCCAGTAGATGGTGGCCTGGCTTTGCGGGTTGCTGGCATAGGCCGCGCCCATCTCGCGGAAGTCCGGATTCATCAGGTTGTAGCAGTGCGAGGGGCTGGCCAGCCAGCCTTCGACGACCTGCTGCGCCTTGCCTTGCCCGGCGGCGATGTTCTCGCCAATGACCGTCCAGGCGTAGCCAGCAGCAGTGGCCCGGGCACCCACCAGGCTGCGGTCGCTGCCCTGGTGGCTGAACAGGCTGTTCATCGCCATGTCGCGGCTGTGGGCCAGGGCGGCCTGGCCCAGGGGGTCGCTCCAGGTCAGCGGCTCGGCGGCATCGAACGGCTGCTCTCCACAACGCCGCGGGGTGCTGCGCGCCTCGTTGACCGCTGCCAGGATCGCCTTGCCCTCTTCCTGCCAGTCGCCCAGCCGGGCTGGCAACAGGGCGCGCCCCAGCACCACCTGCCAGCTGTTGCCTTCGTGCAACACGCCGACATCGGCAAACTGCGCATCCAGCAACTGCGCGCAATAGGCGTTGCGCAGCATGGCCATGGCCGCCTCGGCGCTGTCCGGGCCGGTGACGCGGATCAGTTGCACGGCGGCAGCCTGGTAGCCGTTTTGCTGCAGCGCCTGCTGCAACTGCTCGGATGAGTTCACCCGTTGTCCGGCCAGGCGGCGATCGGGGGCCAACGGGCCGGCTGCCGGGCTGGGCTGGCCGTTGCAGCCCTGGCCCATTCCCCGGTAGTCATTGATCAGTTTGGTTAGCTGCTGCGAACCATCGCCCCAGGCGCTGCCGATGAAGCCCGTGCACAGCAGCGTCAGTACAGCGACCGCTTGCCGAACGTGCTTGGGTGATTCACTCATCCATGTTTCCTCTCAATGCGCACTGCCTATCTGAACATTGACACTGGGTTGAGCGAAACGCTTCAGCTAATCGCCCGGTGGTATGAAACCGCGTTAGACTCCGAGCATGATTGTGACCGATTCCGTGTTTTCCCTCGACCCTGCGCACCTGCTCGACAGCCTTGCCGGCACCGATGACCTGCTGATCATCCAGGACCTGGATGGGGTCTGCATGAACCTGGTGCGCGACCCCCTGACCCGCGCCCTTCCCCACCGCTATATCCTGGCGGCGCGCGAACTGGATGGGCACTTTCAGGTCCTCACCAACGGCGAGCATATCGGTCGCCGCGGCGTGAATGGGCTGGTCGAGCGCAGTGTCGGCATAGCCAGCCACTGCCGCGAACAGGGCCTCTATCTGCCGGGGCTGGCAGCCGGTGGCGTGCAACTGCAGGACCGCCACGGGCAGGTCTCGCACCCCGGCGTCAGCCCTGAGGAGCTGGCATTTCTGGCAGCGGCGCCGCAGCAGCTGACTCGATCGCTGCAGCATCTGCTCGGCCTGCCACCCTACCGTCTGGAAACATCCGTCATCGATCGACTGCTGGCCAGCAGCGTGCTCGACAACCCGGTTTCGCCGACCCTCAACCTCAATGCGTTCTACCACCACTGGCATGACCAGCCTGAGCTCTACGCGCAGCTGCAGGCCGATGGCGCTGCGCTGATCCAGCAATTGCTCGATGAGGCAGGCCGGCAAGGCCTGGCGGATTCATTCTTCGTCCATTACGCGCCCAACCTCGGCCGCGATGCAGCCGGCCGTGAGCGCATGCGCCCGGCTCAGGCCGGTAGCGCCGGTACCACCGACCTGCAGTTCATGCTGCGCGGCGCCCTCAAGGAAGCCGGTGTACTGGTGCTCCTCAACCGCCACTACCGGCAGCGTACGGGCAGCTGGCCGCTGGGCGAAGACTTCAACGTGCGTGAGGCCCCGACCGATGGCGACGCACTGCTGCAACTGGCCGGCGAGCGCTTCGACCCGCTGCACATGCCGCGCCTGGTTGGCGTCGGCGATACGGTGACCAGCTCACCCCGCAACAATGATGCGAGCAGCCGGCTGCGCGGCGGCAGCGACCGTGGCTTTCTGGCCCTGATCCAGGCACTGGGCCGCGCCTGCGGACAGGACAACCGGGTGCTGTACATCGACAGCAGCCGCGGCGAGGTGCAGCGCCCAGGGGTCGATGGCGACCACCTGCGCGCCCACCCTGCCGAGCCCTGGCCGGCGCTGGAAGGCATCACCGATGCCGCCGACCCGCTGCGCCTCAACAGCATCTTTCTTGGCGGCCCGGAGCAGTACATCGAGTTTTTCTGCGCATTGGCCGAGGCACGTCGCAGACGCTGATTGCGAAACTCAAGAACCTTGACGCACCTGCACGTTCGAAGCTCTGCGCCTTCGCATCCATTGCCCGCCGAGACTTCAAGTGACCCAATCCATCGCCCGCGGCTACCGCTACCTGCTCAAGACCTTCGGCTATGTCGGCTGGTCGCTGTTCTGGCTGTTGATCTGGGACATCATCGTCACCGTGGACTACATGCTGTTTCTGGAACGCAAGATCAGCCTGCCGTCGATGCCGCTGACCCTGCTCGGCTCGGCACTGGTGGTGCTGATCAGCTTCCGCAACAGCAGTGCCTACAACCGTTGGTGGGAAGCGCGCACCATCTGGGGCGCGCTGATCAACAGCTCACGCAGCCTGGCCCGGCAGGTGCTGACGCTGATCGACGACAACGAGGACGGCAACCCGGTCAAGGTGGTGCTGCTGCGCCGCCATGTCGCCTACATCAGAAGCCTGTCGGCCAGCCTGCGCAACGAACCCTGCGATGAGGAAGTGCGCGCCTTCGTGGCGGCCGAGGAGTTCGAACGGCGGCATACCACCAACAACTTTCCCAACGATATCCTCAACGGCTCCGCCGCCATGCTGGCCAGCGAATACAAGGCCGGCCGCCTGGACAGCATCCGCCTCACGCGTCTGGAATCGACGCTGGTGGATATCTCCAACTGCCAGGGTGGCCTGGAGCGCATCGCCAACACGCCACTGCCCTATCCCTACGTGTACTTTCCGCGCCTGTTCCTGACCCTGTTCTGCCTGATCGTGCCGATCGGTCTGGTCGAGACCCTCGAATGGCTCACGCCGGTGGCATCGACCGTGGTCGGTTTCATGTTGCTGGCCATCGAGCGGGTGGGCAGCGATTTGCAGAGCCCGTTCCAGGCCAGCGAGCACCAGATCCAGATGGATGCGCTGTGCGAGACCATCGAGAAAAACCTCGAATCGATGCAGCGTGACGCTCAGCGCGAACGCGACGGGCGTCTATTCTCGGGCTGACCAGAGAGTCGACAAAACACCCCTGAGTCACACCTGAACAGCTTCTTGTAGTGAGCATAAAAAATCACTACAAAACCTGTTGACGGCCCCTCCGGGCTTTTGCATGATGGACCTGCCTCCCCTGACGGGAGCCCTGACAAGGGCACTTGGGCAAGCTTGGTAACACCAGCCGAGCGTTCCACGATATGTACTGCCCACAAGGCAGATTGATGAAGTCGAGCGTCCGCACGGACGAGAGTATCAGCGAGACATTGTCATGACGCCTGTGGCTGATCTGCCGATCACCTGCATCCTGCCTCTGTCTCGCCTAATTCTCTCTCCCTGCCCTGCCCGACCTCGGTTGGCCGGTTTCGCGTAGCGCCACCTAAACGTCGCTACAACCGATCGGCAGCACTCAAACGCCACGGGCAACGACGGCGCCGCCCTCCACGCGGTCGCCCTGGACAGATCAGAGAATGAAGGGGTACACCATGAACCTGAACAAAAAACCGACCATCGAAGAGCTCGCCCAACTGTTCGCCAAGCGCAAGGACAGCCTCGACAACCACATTTTGTGGGTCTGCGAATCCGGCGAAGTTCGCATCGACTGCCTGCCTGCCGATCAGGACGAACACCAGTTCGTCAGCCAACGTCCAAGCATGCGCGCGCGCCTGCGTACCTACCGCCGTGGCCAGGGCTATGTCGGCCGCCGCGCCGCGGCTGACCGCAACTTCCTGGGCAACGTGCTGCGCACCCTCGAGCATGAGTGGACCGGCCAGCAGGCCCGCCAGGATCGCCTGCTCGACCGCTACTGCTGATAGCTGATGCGGTGGGCCGCCCGGCCCACTGCTTTGGGCAAGCCGCCTGCCCTGCCCCGTCCAGACATTCCCTGTAAACTGCCGCGCACTCCTGGAGGAGTCGTTCGCCCTCGCTACGCGCAGGCAACGCCAAACCATCGCACTGCCTGACAGCATGCAGCGCCGCGAAAGCAAAAGGGTTCACATGGACAACCTGTATCAAACGCCCAGCGCCTCACTGCTGGTCGACGAACACCCTCGCGACACCTTCTTTGTGACCGCCACCCACAAACTCTACGTGCTGTTCTTCCTGACGCTGGGGTTCTACTCGGTGTACTGGGCTTACAAGCACTGGGACAGCCAGCGGGCCGCCATGCGCCCGAAGAAGATTAGCCCGGCGGCGCGCTCGATCTTTCATATCGTATTCATCCATTCGCTGTGTCGGCTGATAGCCGCGCAGTTGCAGGCCAAAGGCCTGGGCGCCTGGAAGTATTCGGGCGTGGCGTGGCTGTATATCGTGCTGGTGTTCGCCAGTAATGGCCTGGCGCGTTTCGACGGTCGCATCGGCGTGACCCTGGAGATTCTCCTGCTGCTCGCCGGCACCATCCTGCCGGCGTGGCCGCTGGCGCTCATCCAGGAGAAGGCCAACCTGGTTAGCAATGATCCGGCTGGCGAGCGCAACAGTCACTTCAGCCTTGCCAACTACCTGTGCATGCTGCCGGGCGCCTTGCTGTGGCTGCTGATCATCATTGGCTCCTACATCTGAGCAGCGCTTGCGCAACTCGGCTCTGTAAGAGCGAGCATAAAAAACCCCGGCATTGACCGGGGCCCCTTATCGAGGCGTGAAGCCCTCAGCGTTTGTCGTCATCGCGCGGATCGTTCAGGTCCATCACGCTGGAAACCCGCTCCGGTGCCTGTGGCAGGTCGGCCTCGGCTTTGGTCTCGCGCTGTACCTGCGGCTCGGCAGGCTCCGGCTGAGCCTGCGCCTTCTTCTTGCCAGACATACGCCGCCATACCCAGCCGATCAGCAGCACGGGCAGGAACCAGGCCTTCTTGAGCAGGATCAGGGCGGCCGCGAACAGGCCGACCTTGGCAGCGGCCTTGCCCGCTATCAGCGCGCCGAGGCCATAGGCGGCCACTTCATCGAGGTCAGGGTTGAAATCGGCGTAGCGGTTGCCGTCGTTGAAGTCGGTCATCGCCAGTACCGCCGGCAGGTTCTCTTCGATCTGCGGCAACTGGTGCATACCGGCGATGAAGTTCAGCACCAGCACGCCTTTGCGGCCCAGCACGCGAATGTTGTAGTTGAGGATGTGGTCTTCACTGTCGCCGAATTTCACTTCCTTGGCCCAGTGCAACTTCTTGCCCTCGGCATCGTAGTGCGGTGCCGAGGCCCAGCCGACAATGGCGATGGGCTCGTAACCGTTTTCGGCGCGCCAGGCGTTCTCGGCCTCGGCGCCCTCCTGCAGGTCCTTGAGCATGTCGTCGTAATCGATATCCGCAGCGTCCTCATCGGAGACGTAGCCGTTTTCCTCGTATTCGACGGTAACCGCCCAGGACTCGTCAGCCAGCGGCGACACGCCTTTGGGCAGGATCATGCCCAGCGGCAGCTTTTCGTCAGGCGGATTGCCCCAGGCTTCGACCAGCACGCGCTCGGCGTCGGCGCCGTCGAGGAACACCAGGTTTTCGGGAAGATCGAGGGTCGCGAGGTTGCTGCCGACCACCACTTTGCCGGAACGGAAAGTAAGGCTGTCGAGAAACTGCTCCTCGCTCATGGCGTCATCATCAGCCACTTCTGCAGCGGGCATCTCCTGCTGCTCCGGCGTGGCGGGAACCTGATCGGCCCAACTCAGCGGAACCGCAGTGGCCAACAGGCTGGCCAGCATCAACTCCTTGTACATGTAACGCTCCATGATTGGCTTGAGTATGCGGCGCTAGCCTACCACTGGCCGCAGACTCATTTGGTAACTTCTTGTCATTTTTGGATACACCTCACACGGCAGGATATTTGGTCCGCCGTTTAGCTGCGCACCGTGAGCCGTACCAGTTGCACCACCACCGGCCTTACCCCCATCACACACAGAAACGCCACCGGCATGGCCAGCCGATAGGCCTCCAGCACAGCCGCCAGGTAGCCGTCGCTCAGGCCCCGATTGGTAGCGGTAATCACCAGGCACATGAGAAACGCCATGATCCCGGACATGAAGAAGGCAAAGACGACTGGCGACAGCCGGGCGGGCAGTTTCCAGTTTCGGCGGGTACGGCGATACGTCGATTCGGGCATGGGCACATCCTTGGACAAGCGTAATAAGGTCGCTGAAAGCGATGAAGGCGTCATTATCGGAACCGCCCGTTGCTCGCAGTAGCGGGCTGCAGGTATTGTCAGTACCAAGCAAAACTTATCAATCCACTTCTCAGTTGAAAGTCAGCCTTGGATACCCTGCGCGGCATCGAGAGTTTCGTGAAGGCGGTTGAAACCGGCAGCATCGCTGCGGGCGCCCGCCTGCTGGGCATCAGCGCGGCAGCGGCCAGCCAGAACATCGCCCGGCTGGAGGCTTCGCTGGGCGTGCGCCTGCTGACCCGCACCACACGTAGCCTGGCGCTCACTGACAGCGGCGTGGTGTATTTCGAGCAGGTGCGTGATGTGCTGCGTGACCTGGAGCTGGCCCGTAGCGCCGCCACCCTGGGTCGCGATGACCCGAGCGGGCGTTTGCGCATCGCCTCCAGCGCAGCATTCGGCCGCTACGTGCTGGCCCCTCTGCTACCCGCTTTCAGCGCGCGCTATCCGCGCCTCGCCTGCGAGCTGATCACCACGGACCGCAGCGTCAATCACATCCAGGAATCGGTCGACGTCAGCGTGCGTATTCCCGCGCAGCTGGAAGACGGCCTGGTAGCCCGCCACATCGCCAGCGTGCCATCCCTCTACTGCGCCTCGCCCGCCTACCTGCACAAAGCCGGCACGCCTGGCAGCCCCGAGGCGTTGCGCGAGCACGACTGCCTGGCGTTCAAGGTCGCGGTGGACGGCCGCCTGATGCCCTGGCGCTTCGTGCGCGACGGCGTCAGCTTCGATGCGCAGTTGCGTGTGGCGCTGGTCAGCGACGACATCGACGTGCTCGCCAGGGCCGCGGTCCACGGCGGCGGCATCACCCGCCTGGCCGCCTTCGTCGCCGAGCCGTACCTGGCAAGCGGGCAGCTGCAACAGTTGTTCGGCGACCCGCAGCATCCGTCCGGCCAGGCCCTGACCGAGCCCCTCGACTTTTACCTGTGCGTGCGTGACCGCTACGAGCTGACGCCCAAGGTGCGTGCTTTCGTCGAGCATCTGCAGCAGCACCTGCGCGACGATTGGCAACCTCGACGAATTTGACTCGCCAGGTGAATCCGGTAGGCTCGGCAGCTCATTTGAATGGAGTGTTTCCCCCATGGCTAAAGCCACTGCCCGCCACATCCTGGTTGCCACCGAAGAGAAGTGCAACGAACTGAAAGCCGCGATCGAAGGCGGTGCCGATTTCGCCCAGATCGCCAAGGACAATTCCAGCTGCCCGTCCAGCCGTGACGGCGGCAACCTCGGCTCGTTCGGCCCTGGCCAGATGGTCAAGGAATTCGACACCGTCGTATTCAGCGCCCCGGTCAATGTGGTTCAGGGCCCGGTGAAGACCCAGTTCGGTTATCACCTGCTTGAAGTGACCAGCCGCCAGGACTGATCACCTGGGCCTGGCGCCGATCGTGCCAGGCCGCTCCCCCGCCCCGGCGCCTCGTCAGCAGGCGTTCGAAATAGCCTGAACCGGCCCGCCCCTGCGCCACTCTATCGCTCCGGTAGTTCCCAGCCCCTTATGTGAGGCCATGATATGAACCGGTTCTTCCAGGCCCTCGGCCTGCGTATTGGCGACTCGGCAAAACAGGCTCGCACGCCAAGCCAGAAGGCCTTGGGGCAATGCACTTGCGGCCAGCCAATCTTCTTTCGCAACAGCCAGTGCCTGGCCTGCCAGTCGCCACTCGGCTACGAGCCCGAGCGTGGCCTGATGGTCACGCTGGTGGCCAGCGAACAGACCGATGTCTGGCGCGTGGAAGATGACCCGCAGGGCTGGCGCTACCGGCGCTGCAACAACCTGCTTACCGCTGCCGGCTGCAATTGGCTGCTACCGGCCATGTACGGCCCCGGTTTGTGCACCGCCTGCCAGCTCAACCGCACCATCCCCGACCTGACGGTGCCGGATAACGACCGGCGCTGGGCGCGCTTCGAAGCCGCCAAGCGACGCCTGGTGGCACAACTGCTGACCCTCGGCCTGCCGCTGGTCAGCAAGACAGAAGACGAAGCGCGCGGCCTGGCGTTCGACTTTCTCGGCCCGGACGCCGAGGGCAAGCAACCGACTACCGGCCACGCCAATGGCCTGATCACCCTGAACATCGCCGAAGCCGACGACGACGTGCGCGAGCAGATGCGCATCCAGTTGCACGAGCCTTACCGCACCCTGCTTGGCCATTTTCGCCATGAGGTTGGCCATTACTACTGGGACCGCCTGATTGCCAACAGCCACTGGCTGAACGACTACCGGATGCTCTTCGGTGACGAGCGTGCCGACTACGGCGCCGCCCTGCAGCGTCACTACGAACAGGGGGCGCCTGCCGACTGGCAGGCCTCCTTCGTCAGTGCCTACGCCACCATGCACCCTTGGGAAGACTGGGCGGAAACCTGGGCACACTACCTGCACATGATGGACACGCTCGATACTGCGCTGAGCTTCGGCATGCGCGCCGGCGATGTGGAACTGGAATTTCGCCCGTTCACCCGGGCGGTGCTCTATGACCAGAACGACCCGCTGGCCGATGAATTCCTGCAGTTCGTCAACGCCTGGATCGAACTGGCAGCCATGCTCAACGAGCTGGCACGCAGCATGGGCCAGAAGGATCTCTATCCTTTCGTGCTACCGGCAGCGGCCATCGGCAAGCTGCAGTTCATCCACCGGGTGGTGCAAACGGAGTCAATCAACACCTGACTGTAATCGCGCCGGTCTATGCTGGAGAGGTCCACGTCACGGAGCCACGAACATGGCTGATTTGCAAAAACACGGCAGCTGCCTGTGCGGCGCCGTCACCCTGACCCTGCGTATCGCCGAACCGAAAATCAGCGCGTGCCATTGCGGCACCTGCCGAAAATGGGGCGGCGGCCCGCTGCTGGTCGCCGAGGGCGAAGCCGCACAGTTCTCTGGCGAGCAGCACTTGCGGGTATACGCATCATCGGACTGGGCGGAGCGCGGTTTCTGCGCCGAGTGCGGCAGCCATCTGTTCTATCGGCTGAAAAGCGGTGGCCTGTGCGCCGTGCCGGTGGGCATTCTGGACGGCGAGGAGGCCTGGCGTTTCGACAGCCAGATTTTCATCGACGCCAAGCCCGACTACTACTGTTTCGCCAACCAGACTCGCGAGCTGACCGGCGAACAGGTGTTCGCCGAATTCGGCTCGGCCTGAGCCGCTCAGTCGGCATCCAGCGACGGCCCGACCAGGGCCGCCAACTGCGCATACACGCCGGGTGCGGCGACCAGGTATGGGTTGCCACCGAGCAACCCGTCACCGCGCAGGAAATCGTTGTGGCGCCCGCCCGCTTCGCGCACCAGCACTAGCCCGGCCAGGCAGTCCCAGCTTTTCAGGTGGGTTTCGTAGTACCCGAGCAGACGCCCGGCGGCCACATAGGCCGTCATCAGCGCTCCCGAGCCATTGCGCACGAACATGCCGCCTTCATCCAACAGGCCGCCGATGAAGGGCAGGAAGTTCTCTTTGCCAGCGCGGTGTGTGGTGCCGACACCCACCAGCCCCTCGCGGACATGGGTAGCGCCGTGCGCCGCCAGCGGTACGTCGTTGACGAAGGCGCCCTGGCCAACGAAACCATGAAACAGCTCGCCATGGTTGGGATCGGCGATGGCGCCCAGCAGCGGCTGCCCGTCCACCAGCAGGCCAATGGACACGCACCAGTTATGCAGCCCGTTGAGGAAACAGGCAGTACCGTCGATAGGGTCGATCACCCAGATGCAGCGGGCCTGCAAACCAGCGCTGCCACCCTCCTCGCCAACGATGCCATCCGCGGGGAAGGCCGCGGCCAACTCGGCACGGATGAACGCCTCGATCTGCTGGTCGGCAATACTGACCACGTCCTGCAGGTCGTTGCCCTTGTGCTGCACGCTCAGGCTGTTGCGCTGTGCGTAATAGGCCATGCCGCGCGCGGCTGCTTCCAGGGCCACGCGCTTGGCGAAGGCATAGCGGGCGGCCAGATCATGGACCTCGCGGTTGATACGCTCATCGGGGCTCGACATGCTCGGTGCACTCCTCGTTGGGTGGTTGAAACAGGCCGGCTTGCAGGGCAGCGCCAACAGCCTCTACCCTGCGCGCTTCCTGATCGGGCTGCGCTGCAATGACCCTCGTCGACCTCTTGTTGTTCGCCATTCCGGCGGTTTTTCTCACCGGCCTTTCCAAAGGTGGCTTCGGCGGCGCCCTGGGCGGCATCGCGGTGCCGTTGCTGGCCCTGGCCACGTCACCGATGCAAGCCGTGGCGGTGATGCTGCCGATACTCTGCCTGGCCGATGTGGTCGGGCTCAAGGCCTACTGGGGCAAGTGGGATACAGCCAATCTCAAGGTCATGTTGCCCGGCGCGGTGATCGGCATCGCCATAGGCTCGCTGACCTTCGAACTGCTCAACGAGAACCTGATCGGGCTGCTGATCGGTATCATCGCCATTTCCTTCGTACTGCTCGGGCTACTCAAGGGTGACCCGACGCCTCGCCCGTTGCGGCCCAGGCGCGGCCTGGTGCTGTCGTCGCTGGCCGGCTTCACCAGCTTCGTCGCCCATGCCGGCGGGCCACCGGTAATGATGCACCTGCTGCCCCAGCAGCTGGAAAAACTGCGCTACGTGGCGACCATCAACCTGTTCTTCCTGCTCACCAATGCCATGAAACTGATTCCCTACACCTGGCTCGGCCAATTCACCCAGGAGAATCTGCTGCTCAGCCTGATGCTCGCACCCATCGTGCCGCTTGGCGTGTGGACGGGCCTGTGGCTGCAGTCACGCATCAACCACACATGGTTTTACCGCATCGCCCGGATCGGCATGTTGATCGCCGGGCTGCAGTTGATCTGGAAGAACATCTGAATCTACAGCGCTGATAGCGTGCGGTACTCGTCGTGGGCGTGCTGGTCAGTCATGCCGCTGATGAAGTCCTGCAGCAACCGGCAGCGGTGGTAAAACTCCCAGGCCGCCCGATCCGCCTCGCCGCAGTCACGAACCGCTTGGCGATAGGCCTTGATTAGCTGGCTCGGCAGGCGCCGCACCAGCATCTGCAGCTGCGCTTCACGGCGGCAGTTGCCTTCGGTCAGGTCCTGGAAGGTCTGCGCATCGACGCGCAGCAATGCGCCATAGTTGTCCAGCAATCCCTGAATGATCCGATAGCCCTGCAACTGCAAGGTCTCCACTTCGCGGTGACAGAACACCCGCGCCATGGCGACATCCTTGAAGGTCTGCACGATGGCGTGGGGCAGGCTGTCGTCCTCGATGAGTGCACGGTCCAGCGTGCCGCTGTAGACGGCCCCGATGTTGTCGATGAACTGCCGCGCCGCATGCTGCACCAGGGGGTGGATCATGCTGACGCGCAGCCTGACGAAGAACTCGCCCGCCTTGTTGATCTCCTCCTGGTGGTAGCTGGCCAGCGCCTGCTCGACCAGGGCACGAAACGAGTGCCGGGAGCCGGGTATCGTCACGTCGGGCGATTGCATGCCGGCAAATGTGTCGATCAACAGCGGCGCCAGCTCGGCGACACCGAGGATGCCCTTTTCCACCGAGTCCTCGATGTCGGCCAGGCAATAGGAAATGTCGTCGGCGGCCTCCATGATGTAGGCCACCGGATGGCGCGTCCCCGGCTGCTGACCCAGCGCGTGCTGCAGGGCTGTGACGAAGTGTTCTTCGGACAGATAAAAACCCGGTTTCTTGTTGAGGTAGGCGCCCGGGGTGCCTGTGGCCGGCCTGGGCTGGTAAGCGGGTCGCAGGTACTTGAGCAGACCAGCAGTCTGCGTGTACGTCAGCCGCAGGCGCTGCAGGTTGACCACCAGCCGCACCGCCTGAGCATTGCCTTCGAAATTGCGCAGGTCGGCGCGCATCCTCGCGTGCAGCTCATCGTTGTCAGGCGGCTGCGGCAGTGCCACGGCGAACAGGCCGTCCAACGCCCGTTCGAACCACTCGCCAATGGCGAACTCGCCGAAATGGCCGAACGGCGGGTTGCCGATGTCATGCATCAGGCAGGTCATCTCCACCAGGCTTTCCAGCGCACCCTGCAGGCCATCGAGCCCATGGTCGGCGGCGCGCTCACCCAGTTGCGCATACAGCGTGCGCACGATGAAGCGTCCGGTCTGCTGGACTTCCATGGAATGCGTCAGGCGGCTGCGTACCGCTGCGTTGCGTTCCAGGGGGAACACCTGGGTGCGCTGCTGCAAACGGCGGATGGCCGCAGAATTGATGATGCGGCCGCGGTCGCTTTCGAAGGCATAGAGCAGATCGAGATCGGCTGCTGCGCCAACCTGATCGCCAGGACGCAACGCAACAATCCTGTCTTTGAAATTCACCACTGGTGGCATCGGAAGGGTCTCGCTCAGGCGCGCAAACCGCGAGACTAACGCGCAGGGCGCGGTTTACCAAGCCTCGGCGCAGAGGGACAATGGGCTCATCCTCGCCATGAGAGCAGCCCATGAGCCGCGCCGACCTCCACCAACAGCAGGCCGAACAGGCTACCCGTGATGCCCACAGGCTGTTGGCAGAACAGGCGGCGCTCGGGCCACACTGGCTTGGCTGGGTGGCCGGTGAACTCTACAGGTTGTCGCCGCCCGAATACGCCGCCATGGTCAGGCGTGAACTGCAACGCCTGACCGCTCCGCATTAGGCGGGCTTGTTCTCGTGCAGCCGCACGTTGAGCTCATCGACCACGGGCGCCCACTCGGCGTCTTCGAGCAGTTCTTCCTTGAGAAAGGCCGCCTGCGCCTGATTCCAGAACGATGCCTCCGAGACCTTGACGTCGTCGGCCAGCGGGTAATGCTGGGCGATGAAGGCATCGATGCTGGCGGGGTCGGAAGGCAGTCCCAGTTGTTCGAACAGGGTGCCGAGGTCTTTGTTGGGAAGTTCCATGGGGCTCTCCATCAGGTGGTTGATTGTCCGTTGAGGTGTTGAGTAGAGCGAGGTCGGGGAACCACAGTTCAACCTCTCCGACAGCGCTCAAGGGACGGTCCGACGCTGGCATCGACTATGGTTGATAGCACGAGCCAGCCGCGGGGAATCACCATGAACATCGCAAGCACGTACCGCCTCGCCCCCTTTTTACCTGCCATCGCCCTGCTGCTGGGCGCCTGCGGCAGTTCACCCGTGCCGCCTGCCGGGCAGCCCGAGCTGATCGGCCGTGCCCAGGATCTCTACGAGTTGCCACAGGCCTACCAGCCCGGCACCTATCGGCACATGGACGAGCTGTTCTTCACCCGTACCGTGCCCCGCGGCCCCAAGGTCTATCCACTGCCAGCCCGTACCGAAGTACCGGTGCAGTACAGCGTCGACGGCCAGTCGCTGGACACTGCAGCATTCATGCGTCGCAACCAGGTCAGCGGCCTGCTGATCCTCAAGGACGGCAAGGTAGCCCTGGAAAAATATGCCATGGGCAACGACGCCGGCACCCGCTGGACCTCGTTCAGCGTGGTCAAGTCGATTTCCTCGACCCTGATCGGGGCCGCCGTGCAGCAGGGCCGGATCGCCAGCGTGAAAGATCCGCTGACCCACTACCTGCCGCAGCTCAAGGGCGGCGCCTACGAGGGCGTGAGCGTCGAGCAGATGCTGCAGATGAGCTCTGGGGCCGCCTGGGATGAAACCTATCGCGACCCGAAATCCGACCGGCGCCGCATGTTCGAGCTGCAGTTGGCCAACAACCCGGGCGGCCTGCTCAGGCAGTTGTCCGGCCTTGGCAAGGCCCATACCCCGGGTACGGCATTCAACTACAGCACCGGCGAGTCCCACCTGCAGAGCGAACTGGTGCGCGCCGCCACGGGCATGACCGCCAGCGATTACCTCTCCGATCGCATCTGGGCCCGGCTGGGCATGGAGCGCGATGCGTTCTGGCAGCTGGACAGCCGTGCCGGCCAGGAAATCGGCAGCAGCGGCCTGTCCGCGACCCTGCGTGATTATGGCCGTTTCGGCCAGTTCATCCTCGACGACGGGGTGATCGATGGCGAGCGCATCCTGCCCGCCGGCTGGCTGGCAAGCGCAACCCGCGCAGCGCCGGGCTCGCACCTGCAGCCCGGCAAGCTGTACGACGGTGAATACGCGCTCGGCTATGGCTACCAGTGGTGGCTGTTCCCGACGGGCACCGCCGCGCTGCCGGAACACGACGGTGGTGCCTTCGAGGCCCAGGGCATCTTCGGCCAGCTCCTCTACATCAACCCCAGGGAAAAGATCGTGGCGGTGGTCTGGAGCACCTGGCCAAAGCCGGAAATGGATGCGCGGGAACTGGAAACCTATGCGTTCATCGGCGCTGCGGTGAAAGCCTTGCGCTGATCACGCACGCACATGAGATCGCCCTCGGCACGCACAAAGATCGCCAACAGGGCGAACCCGGCGCCGCGCCGCGGGTCGATACATCAGATTTAGCTGAGGGATACCTATGATGGATTGCCGCCACGCCGTTGGCTGCCTGCTGCTGAGCCTGGTGCTCGGCGGTTGCGCGTCGACTTCTTCCTGCGATGAACCGCTTAGCGGTGAAAGCTGCCGCGACCGCCAGTTGCTCTACCAGAACGACATGCTGCAGGCCAAGATGCTGGCGGTATCCGGCGACATGGAAAGCCACGAGCTGGCCGGCGCCCTGCTGCGCCGTGCGCAGAGCGAGGACGAGCTGGGCGAAGTGGCCTTCTACCAGGCGATTCTGATGATCCGCGAAGGCCCGCAGCCCGATGAGGTGCTGAGCAAGCTGGAGGATGCCGCCAAGCAGCAACAGCCCTACGCCGTGGCGCTGCTCTACAAGATCTGGTCTGAGCCGTACCTGGTCGACGAGGCCGACCCGATCCTCGCCGAGCAGTACCGTGCCGATTACGCCGAACTGGACGTGGCCAAGAGCGGCTATCCCTCGTTCGAAAAGGCGCTGGAGCTGGTCAACCAACTGGTCCGGACCCCCTGAGTGCGAATTGAGGATGCCAGCGCGGCGGGGACGGATTAAAATCCGCCACCCGAGTCGTCGTGCAGCCCTCTGCCTGTCGCAGGCTGCGCCAAGCCATCACCCGTATAGTCGAGAGAACAGCCATGGGCGCCCAGTGGAAAGCCAAACCTAAAGAAGCCGCCGCCAACGCCAGGGGCAAGATTTTCGGCCGCCTGGTCAAGGAAATCATGGTCTGCGCACGCAATGGCGCCGACCCGGACATGAACCCCAAGCTGCGTCTGGCCATCCATCAGGCCAAGAAAGCCTCGATGCCCAAGGAAACCCTGGATCGCGCGATCAAGAAAGGCGCCGGCCTGAGCGGCGAGACGGTCAACTTCGAGCGCACCACCTACGAGGGTTTCGCCCCACACCAGGTGCCGCTGATCGTCGAATGCCTGACCGACAACGTGAACCGCACCGTGGCGGAGATTCGCGTGCTGTTTCGCAAGGGCCAGCTCGGCAGCAGTGGCTCGGTGGCCTGGGATTTCGACCATGTCGGGCTGATCGAGGCCTCCAGCGACAGCGGCGCCGACCCTGAACTGGCCGCCATCGAAGCCGGCGCACAGGATTTCGACGAAGCCGATGAAGGCAACACCCTGTTCATCACCGAGCCGACCGACCTCGATCTGGTCAGCCGCGCGCTGCCCGAGCAGGGCTTCACGGTGAACTCGGCGTCCCTCGGCTACCGCCCGAAAAACCCCGTATCGAGCCTGACCCCCGAGCAACGCGAAGAGGTCGAGGCCTTCCTCGAAGCCATCGACAACCACGACGACGTACAGAACGTCTACGTGGGTCTGGCGGGCTGATCCGGACGGACATCTACCGCGAATTGCGGCAATCCATCACGGTATTGCCGCAATAACCCGGTATACTGTCCGGCTTCCTTCTTTGCGGATCCATCGCAGAGCGGAACATTGCCGCACAGGAGCTGCATCTTGCACAAATCACTCGTTCTCGCCGCCTGCTTAATGCTCGGAGCTTGCAGTAGCGCGCCTCAGTCATCGTCGCCCACCCAGGTGGCCGACCACAGCGGTATCGTGCGCAGCAACCTGGAGGCGATCCACAATGCCCAGGTCGTTCCGCTGCCGCTCGATCCACAGTCGCGCCTGCAACATGGCAAGGCCGGCAGCGCCAACATGCAGTTCGGCAGTTCGCTGTCCAACTACCGGGTGTATTCGCTGCAGTTGAAACAGGGCGAACGCTATCGCCTGAACGTCAATTCGCTGTGCGACCACACCTGCATGGGCATCAACAAGTTCGCCCTCAAACCGCGTGCAGTGCTGATGGATGCCTACGGCACGGTGATCCCCACCAGGCCGACGCGCCCATCCACCGTGATCGGCATGACCAGCCTGGGCTGGGATGGCGAAGCACCGGAAGACGGCACCTACTACCTGCTGGTGGCTGCCGACAAGGAAGACATCGGGCGCACCATCGTCATCGACGACGTGTGGATCAACAATTCGCCGCTGATGGCGGTGAAGGTCGGCTACCTCGACGGCCTGATGCGTCCAACCGCCCTGCATTGACCGATGCCACCGCGTACCCTGCACATCGCAGCTGCCTGCCTGTTCGACCCAGCGGGCCGTCTGCTGCTGGTGCGCAAACGCGGCACGCGCATGTTCATGCTGCCCGGCGGCAAACGCGAGCACGCTGAAACGCCCTTGCAAGCCTTGCTGCGTGAGCTCGACGAAGAGCTGAGCCTGCAACTGACCGCCTCGGCGCTCACCACCCTGGGGCATTTCAATGAAGTGGCAGCCAACGAGCCGGACACCCGGGTCGCGGCCGATATCTTTCGCGGCGTGCTCGCGCACCCCGTACAGCCCGCCGCCGAACTGGAAGAGCTGCGCTGGCTGAGCGCGGGCGAACCCCATGGCGATGACCTGGCACCGCTGCTGCGCCATCACGTGCTGCCGCGGATCTGGCCAACCGCCTGAGACCCATACGCACCTTGCCAGGCAATGTGAGCGCAAGCAGCGATAGCCACTATCGAAGCGAATGATTTCTGCCCGACGCGGCCAGTCAATAGCCTATGAACCATTCAAACGGACTGGTTCAAAGGTGCATCCATGCCACGCTCTCTGCTCGCTCTGCTCATCGCTCTCCCCCTGCTGCTCACCGGCTGCGCCAGCCCGCAATCGGCCGCGGAGCGACCCTACACCGATGCCGAAATCAAGCAGTTCGCGCTGGAAATGCTCAGCCGCAGCGGCCTGCCGTATGAAGACTACGAGAAGATCCGCAGTGCCCTGCAGGCACCCAACTACCGGGTCTCCAACTCGATTCGCGACATCGGCCCCATGCGCGGCATCGACCCGGAAGGCTGAGTGATTTCGCCCCAGCAGGCATACCCGAATAGAGCGCTGCGTCGCTCTGCCCTCCCCCGGGTGACGTGTCAAGAAGGTAGTCGAGCATGCCCGCCGCGTTGAAGCGGCCATGCTCGGAGGGCGTGGGAACGCCGCCTGCCCAGGCGCAACGCTCCATTGATCTGCGACAAGTCCCCTGCACCGCCACCCTTTAGCCTGTGCCGATCCGCTCCGTCATCTTGCGAGGGTTCATCATGGCTATCACGTCCGCCAGCATCTGCGCTGCTGCCGATCAGTTGCGTGGCTTCGTCGGTTTCAACGCCAAGACCGGCCAGCATATCGTGCGCTTCAGCGAAGACTCCTTCGGCCTCGATGTCATCGATACCAGCATCACGCCTGCCCGCGAATTCGTCTGGGCCAGCGGTGCCACGCCCGCACTGATGACCCTCAAGCGCGACCGCCTGCGCCTGCTCTGCGCACTGCGTATCGATGGGCGCCTGAACATCGGCGAACCGCTGCACACCTATCTGCGCCGCGAGGACCTGCCCGAGATCTGTGCCGAACGGCACTTGCGCGCCAGCATCCCGGAGTGATGCGGCTGGTTTCGCCGGCACACGGAATCTAAACTGGCCGCCCAGTCACCGCCTGACGAGCCCCATGCCCGCGTTCTGTCTCCTGCCCGATGACCAGCGGCCGCTGGCGGACAAGTTCTACCGTAGCCAGCGCTCGGCCATGCGTACCCGCTCAGACCATCGCGTCTGGGTTGCCAGGGAGGCTGACATCCTCGGCGCGCTGTGCCTGCAGGATATTGCCCATGGCCAATGGCTGACCAGCCTGCTGGTGGCCCCTGCGCATCGCCGCCAGCGAATCGCCAGCGCCTTGGTCGGCACCGCGCTGCACGGTGCCGAATACCCCACCTGGCTGTTCTGTCATCCCGACCTGCAGGCTTTCTACGAACGGTCTGGCTTTCGACGCTGCCATGACCTGCCGGACTCCCTTGCCGACCGCCTGGCGCGCTATCGGCGCAGCAAAACCCTCGACGCCATGGTGCGCTAAAGACGCCTCTCATCCGACTGGCGCATATGCTGGCACTTTGACCACTTTACCCGCTTGCCAGCGGCGGTACGCCCCGCCAATGTGAACGCTCCCCCAGGTCGCGACTCTATCTGCAGGTAACAGCTTGCAGTAACGAGTGCGCGCGCCCCACCACCCAGATGACAGCCATGGCTATTCACGCGAAGCGTATCCTTGCGCGCCTGCGCAAGGACTTTCAACTTTCGATCATCACCCTGATGGGCCTGTTCGGCGTGCTCGGCGTTTCGCCCTACGCCGTTTACCGCGCACTGAATGGCAATTACCTGATCAGCATCGCCGACATGGTGATCGTGGTGTCCACCATCGCGGCGGTCTTCCATGCCTGGCGCACCGGCGACACGGTCAAGCCGGGCGTGTGCCTGGCCGGCGTGCTCTCGCTGTGCGCCACGCTGATCACCCTCAATCTCGGGGTCAACGGGCTGTTCTGGATCTATCCGCTGATCCTCTTCAACTTCTTCATGGTGTCGCCTCTCAGGGCGTTGCTCGCCACGGTGCTGGTGGTAGCGACGCTGGCGATCTATGCCCTGGTGCTGCCCGGCACGGTGTTCGAGAGCCCCTACCAGATGCTGTCGTTTCTGGTGACGGCGGTACTGGCCAGCGTGCTGACGTTCATCTTCGCCTACCGCACCCAGCTCCAGCGCGAGCAATTGCAGGCCTGGGCGACACGAGACCCGCTGACCGGCGCCCGCAACCGGCGCGTCATGAACGAGGAACTGATGATCGCCGTGGCCAACCGGCGCCGCCACGGTACCAGCGCAGCGGTTCTGCTGATGGACCTGGACCATTTCAAGCAGATCAACGACCGCTTCGGCCACCAGGCCGGCGATCAGGTGCTGGTCAGCTTCGTCGAACGACTCAACCTGCACATACGTCAGGAAGATCGGCTGTTCCGCTTTGGCGGCGAGGAGTTTCTGCTGCTGCTCAACAATACCGACGAACAGGGGCTGCTCAGCGCGGCCGAAAATCTGCAAGCCGAGATTGCCGGCCACCTGCAGAGCCCGGGCGGCCCGGTAACGGTGTCGATGGGCGGCGCGGTGCTGCGCACCGACGAGCAATGGGAAAACTGGCTGCAACGAGCCGATCAACAGCTCTACCAGGCCAAGAGTGCCGGGCGCAATTGCATTCGCATCGACGCGCACGAGCTAGCCACCGAAGCCTGATGGCGCATGGCGCGTTACAACCCGAGTTGCCTGGCAAGCGCCTGCCCGCTTCACCCGATACACAAACGAAAGGGGCGGCCCCGAGGCCGCCCCTTTCGTCATGCAACAGCGGTCAGTGAGACGACGCGCCACTGGCCCCAAGGCCGGTGTGCGAGCGCACGAACTGCGGCAGGAACAGTGCACGTTCCTCTGCAGCCGACTCGGACTTGTCGGTGATCGAGAAGAACCAGATACCGACGAACGCGACGATGATCGAGAACAGTGCCGGGTATTCGTACGGGAAGATCGCCTTCTCGTGGCCGAGTACCGTGACCCAGATGGTCGGGCCGAGCACCATCAACACCACCGCGGTAATCAGGCCAAGCCAGCCACCGATCATGGCGCCACGGGTGGTCAGGTTCTTCCAGTACATGCTGAGGAACAGCACCGGGAAGTTACAGCTCGCGGCGATGGAGAACGCCAGGCCCACCATGAAGGCGATGTTCTGCTTCTCGAAAAGGATACCCAGGCCGATGGCCAGAACACCCAGGCACACGGTGGTGATCTTCGATACGCGCAGTTCATCCTTCTCGTTGACGTTGCCCTTCTTGATCACGCTGGCGTACAGGTCATGGGAAACCGCCGAAGCGCCCGCCAGGGTCAGGCCCGCAACCACCGCGAGGATGGTGGCGAAGGCCACGGCCGAGATGAAGCCCAGGAAGATGCTGCCACCCACGGCATTGGCCAGGTGCACCGCCGCCATGTTGTTGCCGCCCAGCAGCGCGCCTGCGGCATCCTTGAAGACCGGGTTGGTGCTGACCAGCAGGATCGCGCCAAAGCCGATGATGAAGGTCAGGATGTAGAAGTAACCGATGAAGCCGGTGGCATAGAACACCGATTTACGGGCTTCCTTGGCATCGCCAACCGTGAAGAAGCGCATCAGGATGTGCGGCAGACCGGCGGTACCGAACATCAATGCCAGGCCGAGGGAAATGGCCGAGATGGGGTCTTTAACCAGGCCGCCCGGGCTCATGATGCGCTCGCCACTGGCGTGAACCTTGATGGCTTCGGTGAACAGCGTGTTGAAGTTGAAGCCGACGTGCTTCATCACCATGAAGGCCATGAACGACGCACCGGAGAGCAGCAGCACCGCCTTGATGATCTGTACCCAGGTGGTAGCCAGCATGCCGCCGAACAATACGTACATCACCATCAGGATGCCGACCAGCACGACCGCCACGTGGTAATCGAGGCCGAACAGCAGTTCGATCAGCTTGCCGGCGCCTACCATCTGCGCGATCAGGTAGAACGCCACCACGACCAGCGAGCCGCTGGCTGACAGGGTGCGGATTTCCTTCTGCTTGAGGCGATAGGACGCCACATCGGCAAAGGTGTACTTGCCCAGGTTGCGCAGGCGCTCGGCGATCAGGAAGAGGATCACCGGCCAGCCGACCAGGAAGCCGATGGAGTAGATCAGGCCGTCGTAGCCCGATGTAAATACCAGTGCGGAAATACCCAGGAAGGATGCTGCCGACATGTAGTCACCAGCAATTGCCAAACCATTCTGGAAGCCTGTGATGCCACCCCCAGCGGTATAGAAATCAGACGTCGACTTGCTGCGCTTCGACGCCCAATAGGTGATGCACAGCGTGCCGCCGACGAAAGCGAGGAACATCAGGATAGCGGGCGTGTTAACCGCCTGCTTCTGCACGTCGCCGGTCAGCGCATCGGCCCACAACGCAGGGGCCAGGGCCATCAAGGCCAAGGTGGAGAGAATGCGACCGATCATTTGCCCACCTCATCCAGGATCACCTGGTTCAGGTTGTCGAATTCGCTGTTGGCACGGCGCACGTAGATCCCGGTCAGCACGAACGCCGAAAGGATGACGCCGAGGCCCACTGGAATACCCCAGGTGATGGGGGAGCTATCGGTGATCCGTGTTCCGAGCCAACCGGGCACGAAGGCAATGAGCAGAATGAAGCCGACGTAGATGCCGAGCATGATCGCCGAAAGTATCCAGGCGAACTTTTCACGCTTGGCCACTAGCTCCTTGAAGTGCGGACTTTGCTCGATCCGCCGATAAATGCCGTCGTTCATTTTATTGTTATCCTCCACAGCAGGATGCTGGTAGGGATAACTGTAAGTCAGCATACAACTTACGACAGACGACCTTAGTCGAAACCCATTCCCTTTTTAGACCAAAGTCTAATGCGCGGCAGGTGTTCAGCGCCGCTGCTGGTACTGCTGCACGTCCTGGCCCGGGTAGCGCTGGACTTCATAACCGTTGGGGTACTCGGTGCTCTGCCGAATGCCACCACGGGTTTCGAACGTCGAATTGCGCTGGCCACTTTCATAGCGGCGCGAGTCGATGCCTTGCGGTATACGCTGGCCGCCATAGAGGTTGTAACGCTCCTGACGCTCATACGTGTCGACGCTACCAGTGGCGCCCGGGCTTACATAAGCCTTGGGAATCACACGGATGGTGTGCGGCGCCCGCTCATCGGCGAGCGCTGCAGCGCCACCGGCCAGAACGGCCAGTGCCAGGGTAAGACCGATCAATGCTTTCATCGCGAACTCCGATCACGGCGCCGATGCGCCAGCGTTGCATGTCTGCATGAGACAACGCCCGACGCGAATCATTTGCGGGTCAGCGCCTCGCCGATGCCATAAAAGTGACCGCCGGCCACATGGTGAAGGCTGCGCCAGGCCGGCTCGGCGTCTTCGAAGTGCCAGCGCCCGTCGCGAAATACCCGGTCGTCAGCCCAGGCTGCGGTGACCTCGCCGATAAACAGGTCGTACGCCTGCTGGATGTGCGGCTCGTCGACCAGCCGACACGCCAGCCACGCCGAGCAGCCAGCCACGAACGGCAGATCCAGGTCTCCCAGAGCGATCAGCTCGACACCGCTATCCGCCAGTTTGCCGGGCTCGGCATTGAGGCTACGCGAGCCGACCTGATAGGTCAGTTCCAGCTGCGCGGCGGTGGGTACCTGAATGACGAATTGCCCGCTGCCTTCGACCAGCATGCGTGTAGCGGTGATTTTATCGAGCACCACGGTGAGTTTGGGTGGGTCGAAGTCCAGGGCACAGGCCCAGGCTGCAGCCATCACCCCATCGACGCCGTCGTGGCGTGCGGAAACCAGTACCGTAGGGCCGTGGTTGAGCAGTCGGTAGGCTTTGTCCAGGCTCACAGCCTTGATCGAATCGTTCATCGGGGCACCTTTATAGAATCCAGGCGCCAATGTACCGCATCGGGCCTGAAGCCTCGCACTGTGCGAAAAATTGAACGCCCGGGGCTGCCTCTTGTACGCCGGTGGCACTAGAATCGACCACCGACCGGCTCCAGCCGAGCCGCCATTCAATCGGGCACCAGGCGCGTGAAAACCTCGCCTGCCCACCAGTGTTCAGGGGTGACAGCATGTTCGAGGTAACCGAAGTTTCCATCGCCGGGCTGCGCGCTGCGCTCGAGGGCGGCCGCACTACCGCGGTCGAACTGGTGAAGGCCTACCTCGCGCGTATCGACGCCTATGATGGCGCCGATACGGACACCAAGCTCAACGCCGTGGTGGTGCGCAATCCAGATGCACTCAAAGAAGCCGAAGCCAGCGATGCCCGTCGTGCCCGTGGCGAACCCCTGAGCCCGCTCGACGGCATTCCCTACACGGCCAAGGACAGTTACCTGGTCAAGGGGCTGACTGCCGCCTCCGGCAGCCCGGCGTTCAAGGATCTGGTCGCCCAGCGTGACGCTTTCACCGTCGAACGCCTGCGCGCGGCAGGCGCCATCTGCCTGGGCAAGACCAATATGCCGCCGATGGCCAATGGCGGCATGCAGCGCGGTGTGTATGGCCGCGCGGAAAGCCCCTACAACCCCGATTACCTGACCGCCCCGTTCGCCTCGGGCTCATCGAATGGTGCCGGCACCGCGACGGCGGCCAGTTTCGCCGCCTTCGGCCTGGCCGAGGAAACCTGGTCGAGCGGCCGCGGGCCAGCATCCAACAACGGCTTGTGTGCCTACACGCCGTCACGCGGGGTGATTTCGGTGCGCGGCAACTGGCCGCTGACCCCGACCATGGACGTGGTCGTACCCTATGCGCGCAGCATGGCCGACCTGCTCGAAGTGCTGGACGTGGTCGTCGCCGATGACCCGGACACCCGCGGTGACCTGTGGCGTCTGCAGCCCTGGGTACCGATCCCGAAAGCGTCCGACGTACGCCCCGCCTCTTACCTTGAACTGGCCGCCCGGACTGATGCGCTCAAGGGCAAGTGCTTTGGCGTGCCACGCATGTACATCAACAAGGATGAGCTGGCCGGCACCAGCGAAAAGCCTGGCATCGGCGGCCCGACCGGGCAACGCATCCATACCCGCGCCTCGGTGATCGTGCTGTGGGAACAGGCCCGCGCGGCCCTGGAAAACGCGGGAGCAACGGTGGTCGAGGTAGACTTTCCGCTGGTCTCCAACTGCGAGGGCGACCGCCCCGGTGCGCCGACCGTTTACAACCGTGGCCTGGTCTCCCGCCAGTTCCTGCATGACGAGCTGTGGGAGCTGTCCGGCTGGGCCTTCGATGACTTTCTGCGCGCCAATGGCGACCCGACACTCAATCGTCTGGCCGACGTCGACGGCCCGCTTATTTTCCCCCATGACCCGGGCACCTTGCCCAACCGTGAAGACGACCTGGCCGCTGGCATGGACGAGTACGTGCGCATGGCCCAGCGTGGTATCACGCCGTGGAACGAGATCGCCAGCCTACCGGACGGCCTGCGTGGCCTGGAAAAGACCCGCCAGCTCGACCTCGAACAGTGGATGGATCAGCTCAAACTCGACGCTGTGCTGTTCCCCACCGTCGCCGACGTCGGCCCGGCCGATGCCGACGTGAACCCGCAGTCTGCCGATATCGCCTGGAGCAACGGCATCTGGGTGGCCAACGGCAACCTCGCCATTCGCCACCTCGGCGTGCCGACCGTTACCGTGCCGATGGGTGTGATGGCCGATATCGGCATGCCGGTCGGGCTGACCTTCGCCGGCCGCGCATACGACGACTCGGCGCTGCTGCGCCTGGCCTGCGCCTACGAGTCGAGCGGATCGAAGCGGCAGATACCGCCACGCACCCCACCCCTGTCAAAAGCCTGATCGCTCGAGCCGACCAGGCAGCGCGCCTCTGCCGGCATCGCCAGAGGCGCAGGCTCGCTATCAGGATTTCGAATGACAGGCAGTCGAATTATGCGTTTTGCCCGGCGGTGGGCCAGACACATACTGCGCTGCGATGAAGCGAACAGCCTGGCCAGTAAAAACCATGAGTGAACAGGAGCGGTGCGTGGCGAGCGGTGACAAAGACCTGGCGACGATCAACCTTTCCATCGCCTGGGCGGGCTTCAGGCAGTTCCTGCCGATTTCGGTATTCGTGGTGCTGTTCGGCCTGGCATTCGGGCTCGCCGCCACGCAAACGGGGCTGAGCACTGCGACCAGCCTGAGCATGAGTGCACTGGTGTTCGCCGGTGCCTCGCAGTTCGCCGCGCTGGATTTATGGGGCTCCCATATCCCGCTGGTGCCCCTGGCGCTGACGGTGTTCGCGATCAACGCCCGCCACCTGCTGATGGGGGCCACGCTGTACCCCTGGCTCAGCAACCTGCCGCCAGCCAAGCGCTATGGCGTGATGTTCGTCGCCTCGGATGCCAACTGGGCAATGTCGATGCAGGCATTCAGCCGCGGCGAGCCGGGGCTCGGCCTGCTCCTCGGCGGCGGCCTGGCACTCTGGGCTTCGTGGTTGCTGGGCACCTGGCTGGGTATCCACTTCGGCAGCGCGATCGACGACCCGGTGAGCGTCGGGCTGGACATGGTGATGGGCTGCTTCCTGCTCGCCATGGTCGTCGGTGGGCAGAAGAACCTGCGCGTGCTGATCATCTGGGCGGTGGCAGCGGGCACTTCGCTGCTGGCCTACTGGTACCTGCCCAGCAACAGTCATGTGGTCGTCGGCGCCCTCGCTGGCGGGCTGCTCGGCGCACTGTGGATGGAGAGGCAGGCATGATGATCGAATCCGCCGGGCACGGCGCCATGATCGTGGTCGCGGTGATGGCCGTGGTCACGCTTGCCACCCGCTGGGGCGGGGTTTTCGTCATGTCGTTCGTGCCGATCAACGCCCGTACCCAGCAGTTCATCAGCGCCATGTCCGGCTCGGTCCTGGTGGCCCTCCTGGCCCCCCTGGCACTGGAGGGCGACAGCGGCGCACGGCTTGCCCTGCTGACCACCGCCGTGGTCATGCTGCTGGTCAAAAAACCGCTTGCGGCGATTGCTGCGGGGATTCTGGTCGCAGGCCTGGTGCGCCACCTGGCCGCCTGAACGGCGGCCAGGCGCACCAGCGCTGTGGCCGGCCTGTGTGAGAGCGGCAGCGGCCCGCGAGCTGCCGCCAACGCCTCGCCTTTCGCGGACGCGGCAGTACCTGCACGTTTTGCCGCACGATCATCGCCTCTCCCCATATCCCGCCAACTGCCGCGACAGGGCTTGATACCCCGCCGGGTGCGCTATATCGTTTCAAACGCTTGCATATACAACCAAATGGGATCGACAGATGAATAGCGAAGAGGTCATTGCCCACTGGCAAGCCGAGGAGCAGGCCGTGCGTGCCCACCTGGCGCCAGCCGGCGTCGCAGCTGGCGAGGTGCTGGCCGGCAAATCGGGAATGGAAATGTTCCAGGCCATCTTTGCCGGCGAGCTGCCCGCGGTGCCGATCGGCGAGACGCTCGACATCGTCCCGATTCACATGGCCATCGGCGAGGCGATTTTTCAGGGCCGCCCGCAACGCCGCCATTACAATCCGCTAGGCACCGTACACGGCGGTTGGTTCGCCACGCTGCTCGACTCGGCGGTCGGCTGCGCCATCCACACCACGCTGCCGGCGGGCAAGGGCTTCACCACCCTTGAGCTCAAGGTGAACATGCTGCGTGCGCTTAACGACGGCGTAGCGCTGGTACGCGCCGAAGGCAAGGTGATCCACGTGGGCCGCCAAGTCGCCACCGCCGAAGGGCGGATCATCGGGCCGGACGGCAAGCTCTATGCTCACGCCACCACCACCTGCCTGATCTTCGATCATCCGGCGCTCGCCGCCGGCCAGCGTCATGCGCCGACCGAGCTACCGCACAGCCCTGCGCCCATCTCCTGAACCGAAGCAAGCGCTGCACCGAATCCCACCAACGAGAACGCCCACCATGACCCTCCTCTATCTTGAAGACCTGGTGCCCGGCCAACGATTCGTCGGCAGCACGCGCGTACGCATCGAAGCGTGTGGCATCAAGGATTTTGCCGCGCAATTCGACCCGCAACCCTTCCATCTGGACGAACACGCGGCAGCGAACTCGCTCTTCGCCGGGCTCGCCGCCAGCGGTTGGCATACTGCCGCGGTGACCATGCGCCTGCTGGTCGACAGCCCGTTCAGGCCGGCGGGCGGCATTGTCGGGGCGGGGTTCGATGAACTGCGCTGGCCACGGCCAACGCGCCCAGGCGATGTGCTGCAGGTGGAAAGCGAGGTACTGGAGGTGCGCGCCTCGGCATCACGCCCGCAACAGGGCCTGGTGAAAGTGCGGACCAACACCCTGAACCAGAACGGCGACGTCGTACAAACCTCGGTGGGCAACCTCGTGGTGCCGCGCCGGCACGGCCTTTCGCGTTCGTGACGGGTGTGCCGCCAGGCTGCTGGTAGTCGCAGCCAGCCTGGCGATTGTGCTAACCGGGGCCAAGGCGTCACTGCAGCAGCGCTCAGTTGCAGTAGCCAAGGGCACCCAACGGTTTCAGGCGCTGATGAATCAGGTCGAGGCCGCAGGCAAAGTGGCAAGAATCTCCTCACGACACAGGTCGAGGATTTCCTGGGCCAGCGGGCTGTCGTCCGGGCAAGCCCGGGAGAGCATGATGGCACCCAGGGCATGGGCCATGGTGTTGATCTTCCTGGCTCGCGCTTCGTGCTGCGCACTGCTGTCGAGCTCAGTGGCGCCTAGCTGACGCTCCAGGCCAGCGGCGAAGCACGCCTTGACGAAGGCAGGCTGACGCGCCGCATCGCCAGACAGTGCCGCCAGGGTGCATCCATCTCCAGGCGCATCACGGTGCTCGCGCGACAGGTAGACCTTCACGAACTCCGCCAGATCGGCGCCCTGGACCTTCTCTGCCGACTGGGCGAGCCCATGAGCGGCCGCCTCCGCCATCAGGTCCGCCTTCGAGGCGAAATGTTTGTAGAAGCCGCCATGGGTAAACCCAGCGGCCGCCATCAGGTCGGCGATGCCAATGCCATCGTAACCACGCTCCCGGAACAGCCTCGAGGCGGTCTCGACGACATGGGCACGGTTCGCTTGCACCTGGGCTTTGCTGACTTTCATGCCGATGCCTCGCGTGAACGGGTGAATGCAGAGCGCAATCCTACATTGATGTCGATCAAAATCAAAACCCTTGACACTTATGATTACAATCATAATCATTAAACCCGCTGCGTGAATCACCCTCCTTTTCACCGCCACCCTGCGAGGCACGGCATGACCGATCAGACGATTTTCGAACCTTTCACCCTGGGCAAACTGACGCTCGACAATCGCATTGTCATGGCGCCCCTGACCCGCAATCGTGCCGGCAAGGGCCTGGTTCCCGGTGAACTGGCCGCTACTTACTACGCCCAGCGCGCCTCGGCGGGCCTGATCATCAGCGAAGCCACGCAGATCTCCGCCCAGGCCCAGGGGTATCAGGACACCCCCGGTCTGTACACGGCCGAGCAGATTGCCGGCTGGCGCAAGGTGACCGATGCGGTACACGCCAAGGGCGGTCGCATCTTCGTGCAGCTGTGGCATGTGGGCCGCGTCTCGCACGTCGACCTGCAACCCGGCGGCAATGCGCCGGTGGCGCCGTCGGCTATCCGTGCCGTTACCAAAACCTTCGTCAACAATGGTTTTCACGACGTTTCCGCCCCCCGCGCGCTGGAACTGGACGAGCTGCCGGCCCTCATCGAAGACTTCCGCCTCGCCGCGGCCAACGCGATGGCGGCGGGCTTCGACGGCGTCGAAGTGCACGGAGCCAATGGCTACCTGCTCGAGCAGTTCATCAAGGATGGCGCCAACCAGCGCACCGACCGCTACGGCGGCACCATCGAAAACCGCGCGCGCCTGCTGCTGGAGGTGACCGCCGCGGTGGCCAAGGAAATCGGTGCTGAGCGCACGGGTGTGCGCATCTCGCCGGTGTCGCCGGCATCGGGCATCAGTTGCAGTGACCCACAACCGCAGTACGACTACATCGCCGAGCGACTCAGCGCCCTCGGTGTGGTGTACCTGCATGTGGTGGAAGGCGCGACCGGTGGCCCGCGCGATGTCGCACCGTTCGATTACGACGCGCTGCGCAGCCGCTTCAAGCAGGTTTACCTGGCCAACAACGGCTATGACCTGGACCTGGCCACCGACCGAATCGCGCAAGGCAAAACCGACCTGGTCGCCTTCGGCCGTGCCTTCATCAGCAACCCGGATCTGGTCGAGCGGCTCAGCGCCAACGCGCCGCTCGCCCCGCTGGACCCCGCGACCCTGTATGGCGGTGGCGCGAAAGGCTACACCGACCATCCCACGCTGGGGTAATCCAACGAGCGCTCACACACGGCAGCCGCACTGCCTGGCAGGCGGCCCGATTCAATCCTTATCAAGGCACTTCCCATGAGTACGCTCGCAACTGTTCTTATCACCGGCGCCTCCTCGGGCATCGGCGCTGTGTATGCCGACCGCTTCGCCCGTCGCGGCCACAATCTCGTCCTGGTCGCCCGTGACAAGGGCCGCCTGGATACCCTGGCAGCACGCCTGCAGGCAGAAACCGGGGTTACCGTCGATGTGCTGCGCGCCGACCTGACGCAAGCGGGCGACCTGGCCGCCGTCGAGGCCCGCCTGCGTGAGGACGCCACCATCGGCATCCTGATCAACAACGCCGGCCTGGCCCAGGCCGGCACCTTCGTGACCCAGGACGCACAGGCTGTCGATCGGCTGATCGCCCTCAACATCACCGCCCTGACGCGGCTGGCCAATGCCATTGCACCGCGCCTGGCACAAGCCGGCGAAGGCGCGATCGTCAACCTGGGTTCAGTGGTCGGCCTGTCACCCGAGTTCGGCATGAGTATCTACGGGGCGGCCAAGGCCTACGTGCTGTTCCTGTCGCAAGGCCTGAGCCTGGAACTGGCGCCCAACGGCGTGTACGTGCAGGCGGTACTGCCCGCCGCGACCCGCACCGAAATCTGGGAGCGCGCCGGCATCGACATCAACACGCTGCCTGAGGTGATGGAAGTTGGCGAGCTGGTCGATGCCGCATTGGCCGGTTTCGACCGCCGCGAACTGGTCACCATCCCGCCGCTGCACGTCGCCGAACGCTGGGACGCACTGGACGCCGCGCGCAAGCTGCTGCTCTCCGACATCCGCATGGCCAACGCCGCCGAACGCTATCGGACAGCAGGCTGACCGCCGCCTGCCGGGCGGGTCGCGAAGGCGGCCACCTGGCAGAGCCTTGCCGTACCGCGAGAACTTCACGGCCAGCGCCCTGCAGACGCCCATTGATCACATGACCGAACGCGTGCCCAGAGCGTAAAGGAATCCACACCGTGAAAGCCTTCGTCATCGATCGTTACGCAAAGCGCGCTGCCGGGCGGATCGCCGAGGTTGCCGAACCCGACATGCAGGACGGCGACGTGCTGATCCAGGTGCATGCCGCCGGCGTGAACCTGCTGGACGTCAAGATCAGCTCGGGCGAATTCAAGTTCGTCCTTGCCTACCGCATGCCGTTGATTCTCGGCAACGATGTCGCCGGCACCGTGCTCAAGGTCGGTGCCAGCGTCACCCGTTTCAGGCCGGGCGACCAGGTGTATGCCCGGCCTGATCAGGAGCGCATCGGCAGTTTCGCCGAACGCATCGCGGTCGATGAGGACGCGCTGGCGCTCAAGCCGAGCAACCTGTCCATGGCAGAAGCAGCCAGCGTTCCGCTGGTGGCGTTGACCGCCTGGCAGGTGCTGGTCGAAACCGCGAAGCTGCAGAAGGGCCAGAAGGTGCTGATCCATGCCGGCTCCGGCGGGGTTGGTACCCTGGCCATCCAGTTGGCCAGGCACCTGGGCGCGTTCGTCGCCACCACGACCAGTACCGATAACGTCGAATGGGTAAAGGCCCTCGGTGCGGATGTGGTGATCGACTACCACAAGCAGGACTTCGCCGCCGAACTAAGCGGCTACGACGTGGTGCTCAACAGCCTGGGCAGCGACGTGCTGGAAAAATCCTTGCAGGTGCTCAGGCCAGGCGGCCAGCTGATTTCCATCTCAGGCCCGCCCACGGCGCAATTCGCGACCGAGCAACGGCTGGCCTGGCCGTTGAAACTGGTCATGCGCCTGCTGAGCCGGCGCATCCGCAAACAGGCGGCGCGACACGGCGTGGGTTATTCCTTCGTGTTCATGAGGGCCGACGGCAGGCAATTGAGCGACATCACCGCCCTGATCGAAGCGGGCGTCATCCGCCCGGTGGTCGAACAGGTGTTGCCTTTCGAGGCAACGGCCGAGGCCCTGGCCCATGTCGCCAACGGCCGCACCAAGGGCAAGGTCGTCGTCAAACTGCGCTGACGCGCTGCCCATGGCCTGCGCCACGGGCAACAAAAACCCGCGTGAACGGGCCGTGAAAACGCAGCGCACGAAGGTCAGGCAAGGCAAAAACCAGCGAAAACGCGCAGTTTCGAGTGGTAAATAAGCATTTTGCGCGGGTTTAACGCCGCATGACCGAGTGCAGTCGTTTTCACACAGCCTGTGAAAGCGGGCTTCTTGTTGGGCAGATGGTGCCGGAGATAGGAATCGAACCTACGACCTTCGCGTTACGAGTGCGCTGCTCTACCGACTGAGCTACACCGGCGGGGACCGCTATTATTTAGCAGCCTGGCAGCGTCGCTCAAGCAGTTTTTCTGCGGCCACGCTGGCGGATTTACCCCACCAGCTCGATGCGGTCTTCGTGAATGTGAATCAGCCCCTGCTTGTACAGGCCGCCGATGGCTTTCTTGAAATTGCCCTTGCTGACCCGGAACATCGCGCTGATGCGCTCAGGCGAACTCTTGTCGCTCAGTTCCAGCACACCGCCGCTGTCGCGCAGGCGGCTGAGTATTTGCTCGCTGAGGCCATCGGCGGCCTGCTGGCCGATCGGCTGCAGGCTGAGGCTGATCTTGCCGTCGCTGCGCAGCTCCTTGATGAAGCCCGGCTGGCGGATACCCGGGCGCATGAAGCCGATCACCTCGTTCTTGTGGATCAGCCCCCAATGCTTGCCATTGATGATCGCCTTGAAGCCCATGTCGGTCGGTTCCACCACCAGCAGGTCGACTTCTTCGCCGTTACGGTAAGCGGCCGGCAGCTTGTCCAGGTAACGATCCAGGCGCGCCGTCGCAGTGATACGGCGGCTGCGCTTGTCGACGAACACGTGCACCACGCAGTAATCGCCGATCTGCAGCGGGCGTTTTTCTTCGGAATGCGGCAGCAGCAGGTCCTTGGGCAGGCCCCAGTCGAGAAACAGCCCGACGCGGTTGATATCGACCACTTTCAGGCTGGCGAACTCGCCGACCTGCACCTTGGGCTTTTCCGTGGTGGCGATCAATTTGTCTTCGCTGTCGAGGTAGACGAATACGTTGAGCCAGTCTTCCACCTCGCTCGGCGTCTCCTTGGGGATGTAGCGCTTGGGCAACAGGATTTCGCCATCCGCCCCGCCATCCAGGTACAGACCGAAGTCGGTGTGCTTGACGACCTGCAAGGAATTCATACGTCCGATAACAGCCATGGTGCCTACCCTCGTTTTCAGCCGGGCAGTTTACCCGAGTCGCTTGCCGGATTCTCGGCTGTGGGCGCTCGGTTCGCGGCAATTTCTGTCCATTGGTCATTGAATGAACAGTGAAGCGCCTCACGGTGGTACAATAGGCGGCCATCTTGATTCTCGAGTAGGTTAAATGGCCGTCATGCGCGTCAAAGCATCCCAGAGCAAAGCTAAACCCGCCCCAGCGGTGGAAACCAGCGAATCGATCAACGCCCAGATTGCGGCGTTTCTCCAGTCCGGCGGCAAGATCCAGGAAATTGCCAAAGGCGTGAGCGGCCAGACCAACGGTCCAGCCAGCCGCCACATCACCATCGCCAAAAAGTAAGACCGGTCTATCGACCTGCAGCGTCTGCACGCCAGACGCCAGGTCGGCAACCCCCTCCCCTTCGCCCGTCCGGGCAATGATTTGTACGACATTATTCTCGTCTTCGCCCCATGCCGCTGGCGATGAGCACACGCATGTTTCAGAATGATGACATCTGCTCGTAGCAGTCGCCCTGGCTGCCTGCGGCCATTGAAACGACCTGGCTGCGCGTGCTCTGGCCTGTCGTTCACCGGCATCTGTTCAAGGAATATACGTGCGTTTTTTCAGCCCCTGGCTGCAGCGACCCGCCTGTGCACTGGTTGCCGCGGTCGCCCTGCTGCTTGTCGCGCCGCTCGCCAGCCGCTACGCACTGGGCTGGTCCCACCCGTTCGGCTATCTGTCGGACATGGCCGTTGGCAGCCTGCTGCTGTGGCTGGTGCAGCGTCGCGGCTTGTTTTCCGGCGTTGCGCTGATCCTCACCTGGCTGACGCTCAACCTGGGCACTGTCGAACTGGTCAGCGCGGTCGGGCGCATGCCGGAGCCGGCGGACCTGCACTACCTCACGGATGCACAGTTTCTCAGCCACTCGACCCAGGGCGGCGGCCTTACCCATCCCTGGCTGGCGGCCTCGCTGATTACAACCGCCCTGGTGTTTTTCGTACTGCTACTCGCCAGCCGCCAACGGCAGGCCGCCAAGCCCTCCGCGGCCTGGCTGCTGCTGCCGCTGGGTCTGTTCGCCAGCCACGCCGTTTACCAGTACCGCAGCCCCAGCGAAGCGGATCAATGGCTGCAGTTCAACCTGCCGCACAAATGGCTGGCGGAAAGCCTCAGCCTCGCGCAACTGGGCGTCGAGGACTGGCTCGCCCGCGGCCAGCCGAGCAGCCCGCCGGACGTCACCGGCCTGACTCGCCAGGATATGCAGGGCACGCCATTGCTGAGCGAGCCCGGCCGCGCCCGCAATGTGCTGATCATTACCCTGGAAGGCATCCCCGGCGCCTATATTGCCGCCAGTCGCCAAGCCGTCGGCAGCCACTATGACGGCGACCCCATGCCACGCCTGAGCCAGTGGGCCGAGCGCGGCATGCTGACCAGCGATTACGTGCTGCATGCCCACCAGACCATCCGCGGCCTCTATGCGATGCTCTGTGGCGACTACGACAAGCTCGCCTCCGGCACCCCGAAAGGCATCGAGCTGCTGGCCAACGCCGAACGCAGCGCCCAGTGTCTGCCGGCGCAGCTTCGCGACCAGGGTTTCAGCACCCATTTCCTGCAGGGCGCCGGGCTGCGATTCATGGCCAAGGACCAGATCATGCCGCGCATGGGCTTCGACAAGACCCTGGGTCGCGACTGGTTCCGCAACACGCCCTACCTGGATTTTGCCTGGGGCATGGATGACCGCGCCTACTTCGAAGGCGCGCTGAGCTACCTCGACGGCCTGCGCAAGCAGCGTTCACCCTGGATGCTCACGCTGCTGACCGTTGGCACCCACCAGCCCTACGCGGCGCCTGACGACTACCTCGACCGCCACCCCAGCGCCAAGCAGGCAGCCATTGCCTACCTGGACGATGCCATTGGTGATTTCCTCGATGCGCTGGAAAAGCGCGGCGTGCTCGAGGACACCCTGGTGGTGGTGACCTCTGACGAATCCCATGGCATCGAGCATGTGCGCCTGGCCTCCGCCTGGGGCTTCAACCTGATGCTGGCGCCGGAACAAGGCCAGCTGCCGTCGCTCAAGCGCGGCGTTTACGGGCATGTCGACCTGACCGCTTCGATTCTCGATTACTTCGCCCTGCCGCTGCCAGCAGATATCTCCGGCCGATCGATGCTGCGCGACTACGCCGAGGGCCGCGAGATCATTTCCTATACCAATGGCCTGCTGCGCGAGCACGATGGTCGCGGCACGCTGACCGAATGCAACTTTCAGCATGTCTGTCGCCGCTATGCCAGCCCCGGCTTCATCGCCGCGCACGCCGATTACCCGGGCCGGGTCAGTGGCAAGCCGGCGCGCCTGGTCAGCCAGCGGGCCGAACTGCTGGACCGTTCCCTCAGCGCCGGTCAGGGAAACCAGTTGCTGCAGTTCGCCAGCAACGAGCGCATTCGCCTGCGCACCACACCGGGCGATGATTGGGCAGACAACCTGATCGGCGCTCAGTACCTGGAGCTGCCCGAAGGTACGCAGACCCGCGTGACGCTGAAGATCAACGCCTTGAAGATGACGGACGCCGGCGCCACGCTGCGCCTCAAGACCAAGGAATACGACCGCGATGTACTGATCAACATCCCGGACCTGCCGGTACTCAGGGAGGGGCAGCCGCTGGAGCTGAGTTTTGCGTTCGATAACCTCGATACGCGCGAGGCATTTTCATTCCACCTGGTAGGCGAAGGCCAGGGCGCGATCGAGATCACCGACTTCAGCGTCGAGACACGGCCGCTCGAGCCCGAATTGCTTGCCGCTCAGGGCGAGGAAGAAGCCACCGAGCTTGCCCAGTGAACCTCCCTGACGGCATTCAGTAAATCGCGTAGCGCCGCTCGATCTCGGCGTACTCTCCGCTTGCGCGAATGGCTGCCAAGCCCTGGTCGAAGCGATCCCGTAGCGAGGCATCATGCAGCCCCAGGTGATACGGAGTGGTGGGGAACAGCTGATGCTCGACCACCGGCTGGGCGACGTCGACCTGGCCGTACACCTCACGGTTGAAGTAATGGAGGATGCGCCGGTCACCGATCACGACATCCACCCTGCCGCTGTAGAGCAGCCGATTGCGGGCGACCTGCTGGGCCTCCTCCTGGTAACGCGGATTGTCTTGCGCCATCTGCCGGAACTCGTCGCCGAGCAGAAAGCGCGCCCGTTGGAATGCGCGCACCGAGTAATGCCGCAGATCACTGATGCGCTCGAGTCTGTAACCACGGCTGGCCAGCGACATGGCGACATTCTGGTAATGGATGTAGGGCGCCGAATAGAAAGGGGCTCCACCGCCATGAGGGTTGGTGGTCGTCATGGCATCGAGCTCACCAAGCTTGAAGGAGCGGTGCAGACGCTCCATGGGCGAATAATAGGGTTTCACCGTGAGCCCGGCGGCTCTGGCGGCTGCCACCACCACATCGAACTCCAGCCCGCGGTCCTCACGTTCAAACACATAAGGGGGCTTGTGGGTACCAAAGCCGACCCTGAACTCCTCCGCCACGCAGTCCCAAGCGAGCAGCAATAGCGCCAGCGTCCACACCTTCATCGCGTACCTGCCGCTCATCAGCTCTAGAGCCTGTGGTATAGCGGCAGCCAATCAGGCTGTCCAGCGCCGTAGCGCGCAATGGCAACGGCGCTGGTCAGCCGAGCGATCTCGGGGCCGTCAGACCAGCGTGGCCCTGGGCACCAGGCCGTCGAAGACGTCCGGGGTCAAGGCGGCCAGCCCATGCTGATCGAGCACCTCCCGCGGGTGCTGCTCGCCAGGAAAGGTACTGTCAATCATGCTCAGCAGCTGCGCGCCGCGTGGGGTGAGCATGAAGTTCTCGCCATTGCCGCCTTCACGCTCGGGACGGGGCTCGATGAAACCGCCACCCAGTAGCGTCGCCTCGTAGCGGTCCGCCTCGGCCTTGAGCCCGTCTACGTCCTGAACATTCTGCCCGGCCTGTTGCAGGGCTTCGGCCAGTTCCTGCGCGCAGCGACGCGGTAAGAAAGGCTGGTCAGCACTGTTTTGCACAGCGTGCAGCATGCGCTCGATGAGATCCCAGTTATGGGTTTGGGTCTGAGTCGTCATATCATCATCTCCCACCATTCAGGCACCCGATGGGACTATCGGATGCGGCGCCCGCAGGCACCTGTAGAACTGTGACGCCGCTGCGCTGAGCAAGGTTCGTCCTATCTGCTCGAACGCCGCCCGAACCAGGAAAATCGGCGCCAGTCTGAGGCGTATTCCCTCCATCCATACAGGATTTACCCATGCTTCGCCGGCCTCTGCTGCGCCCCCTTCTCAGCGCTATTCTTCTGGCCGCCGTGGTGCCCTCGGCGCTGGCGGCCGAGCCGCTGCGGCTCAAGCACCTGTACCGCTGCGACGACGTACTGGACCGTAACCGCCAGACCTTCTGCCTCGATGCTCGCGGCATGGCAAACGGTGAACTGCGCGTGCTGCTCGATGGCAAGCCGTTGCCCGCCAGCGCGATCGACCGCCGCGAAGGCCTGCGCATCAGCCTGGATAGCGAACGCTACCGCAGCGGCCCGCTGTGGCTGCAGCAGGGCGAAGCGGTGAGCAACCCGGTGTGGCTGTCGATGGCCGGCAGTCATGTGCTGGCGGCCAAACCCGGCGAAGTGGCCAAGAACATGGACGGTCTGAACACCTACGTCGACCTGGTCAGCGTGGTGATCGAGGAAGATGCCCAGGGCCTCGACACGGCCAGGGCACTGGCGCAGAAATACGGCGCCGAGGTGGTCGGGGCGATCCCGCCGCTCAACACCTTCCAGTTGCGCCTGCCCGCCAAGGACCTGATAGAGCGCGATGCGCTGGTGCTCCGCCTGGGCAGCGAGCTCAGCGTGGATGCCGTGGTGATCGAGGAATCCGCCGCGGAAGAGCAGGAGGCGCCTGCCGGCGAGGCGACCAACGAGCATCTCGATGAAGACGAATGGGCAGCCAACCGCTTTCTCGATGCAGTCAATTACTACCAGCGGCGCATCACCTCGAAGGGCTCCCCGATCACCACCACACCCGTGCGCATCGGGCTGATCGAGCGTAACGTCGATTTCGACGCACCGGACTTCCAGGACTACCTCGGCGCCGCCGAACGCCAGGGCCATACCCCGCATACCCGGCTGTACAGCCGCGACGCCGACAAACCCAATGGCCATGGCTCCACCGTGGCCGGCATTCTCGCCGCACGCTGGGACAACGGCGGCAACACCGGATTCCTGCGCGGCCTGGACGGCGCCGGCCCGGGCTTCGAGGTCATCGTCGACCGCAACTCCGACGCTGGCATCACCGCCAACGTCGCGGCCTCGGTGAATCTGGTAGAAGACGGTGTGCGGGTATTGAACTGGAGCTGGGGTATCCACCGAGTCGGCGCCAGGAACATTCACGGCGACGAAATCGACTCCCTGGTGCGCTCGGGCGTGGCGATGAGCGGCTACGAGGAGTTGCTCGAGGAATTCTTCCTGTGGCTGCGCCGCGAGCACCCGGACGTGGTGGTGATCAATTCCGCCGGCAATGGCGCCTCGTTCTCGGGTGCCGATGATTATCGCCTGCCCTCTTCTTTCGTCACCGAGCAGTTGTTGGTGGTCGGCGGTCACCAACGCAGTGAACGCCGTGATGTCGCCGTGGATGATCCGGCTTACGTCACCCGGCGCAGTTCCTCGAACGTCGACACCCGGGTCGATATCACCGCTGCCGCCTGCGTACGCGCGTCCACTGCTGCCGAGGACCAGCAGGGCAAGGTGCATTGCGGTACCTCCTATGCCACGCCGCTGGTGGCCGGCGTAGTGGCAGCGCTGATGTCGGTCAACCCCTCGTTGCATCCCGATCAGCTGCGCATGCTGCTGCGCCGCAGCGCCATGACCATCGGCGAGGAATTCGACTTCGAACCTACCGACGCCGACGACCTGACTGCGCCCATCCTGCCGTCCGAACGCGGCTTCAACCTGAACGACAAGGACATCGGCCGTTCCGCTCGGCTGGACATGCAAAAGGCCCTGGATCTGACGGTCAGGAGCCTGGATCAGAAGAAATGATGCGCCGGGTAAAAGCCTGAACCTTCACGCTGGGCGGGCACTCAACCGCTTCGAGCCCAGCGTGAGGTAACCCGTATGATCAAGTACATGGCGCCGCTTTGCGGCCTGGCCCTGGCGCTCTACGGCACCAGCCAGGCGCAGGCCTGCAGCACCGACGAGGCCGCCGCCCGGGCGCAGGAGCTGGCGGCCAAGGTCGAGGAAATCACCCAGCGCGATCCCGAGCGCGCCGCCCTGCTGCGTGAGCAGCTCAGGCAGGCGCCGCCGCAAACCGCTGGCGAGCAGGCCGGCAGTGAATGCGAGGCATACGACGAGCGCCTGCGCGAACTCGAAGCGATCGGCGGCGAGGTCGAGGAGCAGGTGCAAGAGGAGCAGGTCGAATAAGCCAGATCGGGCAGGCGCGCACGTCACGCGCCTCGCCAGCTGGAGCCTGCGTCGCTGCCGCGATCACAGGCGCCAGGCGGTTCAGGCATCGGCGGCGGGCGTCTTGCGCTTCAGCGGGGCGAGACCGTCCTGGCTGACCAGGGTCGGCGCGTCATTTTTTGGCTTGTTGACCGTGTTGCGCTTGGCCGGGGTTTTCGCCGCTGGCTTCTTGGCGATCTTCTTGCCGGTCTTCGGGTCGATCTTTTTCTTTTTCGCGCCCACTGCCTTGCCGGACGCCTTGAGGTTCTTCGGCCCCTGGTAGCTGCCTTTGAGCTCCTTGATGCTGCGGCGCTCGAAACGCTGTTTGAGATAGCGCTCGATACTCGACATCAGGTTCCAGTCGCCATGGGTGATTAGCGAAATCGCCGTGCCTTCGCTACCGGCACGACCGGTACGGCCGACCCGGTGTACGTAGTCGTCACCTGAGCGCGGCATGTCGAAGTTGATCACCAGGTCGAGGCCGTCGACGTCCAGGCCGCGGGCGGCCACATCGGTGGCCACCAGCACCTTTACCGCGCCCTGGCGCAGACGGTCGATGGCCAGCTTGCGGTCCTTCTGGTCTTTCTCGCCGTGCAGTACGAAGGTCTTGAATTCCTTGGCCACCAGCTTGCCGTAGAGGCGATCGGCCTGGGCGCGGGTGTTGGTGAAGATGATTGCCTTGTCGTAGGTCTCGTTGCCGAGCAGCCATTCGACCAACTGTTCCTTGTGGTAGTTGTGGTCGGCGGTGATGATCTGCTGGCGGGTGCCCTCGGCCAGTTCGCTGACCCGGTTGAGCTGGAGGTGCAGCGGGTCGCGCAGCACTTTGGCGATCACTTCACGCAGGCCGGCGCCGCCGCTGGTAGCGGAGAACAGCAGGGTCTGATGCTGGTTGCCACACAGTTCCGCCAGGCGCTGCACGTCTTCGGCAAAGCCCATGTCGAGCATGCGGTCGGCTTCGTCCAGCACCAGCATTTCGACGTCGTCGAACAGCAGGTTGCCGGCGTTGGCGTGCTCGATCAAGCGCCCCGGGGTACCGATCAGGATGTCGATCTTGCGCATCACCGCCGCCTGCACCTTGAAATCCTCGCCGCCTGTGACCAGGCCAGCCTTGAGAAAGGTGAACTGGGCGAAGCGCTCGACTTCCTTGAGCGTCTGCTGGGCCAGCTCGCGGGTCGGCAGCAGGATCAGCGCACGCACGCTCAGGCGCTGCTTGGAATTACCGTCGCCGAGCAGGCGATGCAGCATCGGCAGAACGAAGGCCGCGGTCTTGCCGCTGCCGGTCTGGGCGGTCACGCGCAGATCCTTGCCCTGCAGCGCAGGCGGAATCGCTGCCGCCTGTACCGGAGTCGGCTCGACAAAATTAAGCTCGGCCACGGCTTTGAGCAGGCGTTCATGCAGGGCAAATTGGGCAAACACGGGACAACCTCGATGCAAATGTTAAATCAGCCGCATAGGGTACCGCGTTAGCGCCTCGGGGCCGAATGCTTTCTCCGAACGGCAGGCTGAAAAACCTGCATCGCCCTTTCGATTTCAACCGCGCGGCCGCGTCGGCATCCTCGCCAACCTTTCATTAGCCAGGGCGCAGGCGGCTGACGCGGGCCGTGCGGCAGCCGCGTGTGTATGCCGTTTTGCCTGGCCATCTGTATCTAACCGCCTGCCGGCGCACGCCCTACCATGCCTGCAAGCCGCATATGCCGGTGGATGCCAGGCAATGCAAGCGGCACTCGAATGCACAAAACCAGGAGCCGCAAGATGCCCGAATTGCCCAACCTGATGGCCTATGCGCTGATTTCCCTTGGCATGGTCCTGACCCCCGGCCCGAACATGCTCTACCTCATCTCCCGGTCGATCTGTCAGGGGCCCATGGCCGGGCTGATATCCCTGGGCGGCGTGGCGCTGGGCTTCGTTTTCTACATGGTATGCGCGGCGCTGGGCATCACCGCGCTGCTGCTGACCGTCCCCTATGCGTACGACGCCGTGCGAATTGGCGGCGCCGTGTATCTGCTGTACCTGGCCTGGCAGGCTGTCAAGCCCGGCGCACGCTCGCCGTTCCAGGTCCGCGACCTGCCGAAGGACAGCCCGCGCACCCTGTTCACGATGGGCTTCGTCACCAACCTGCTGAACCCCAAGATCGCCGTCATGTACCTGTCGTTACTGCCACAATTCATCGAGCCCTCCGGCCCCGGGAGCGTGCTGACGCAGTCGCTGGTGCTGGGCTTCACGCAGATCGTCATCAGCGTGAGCGTCAACGCGCTGATTGCCCTGATGGCCGGTTCCATCGCGGTGTTCTTCGTCAACCGGCCGTTGTGGCAGCGTGTGCAGCGCTGGGTGATGGCCACGGTGTTGGCGGGTCTGGCGGTGCGCATGGCGCTCGAAGCACGGCGCTGAGACAGGCTGTGGGAAACTAATGCGCTCGGTCAGGCGACCTTTGGCAGCCGCCTCTCCCCGGCAGCAACTCAGAGCGGTTGGCGCATGCGCCGCTGCTTGATCAGCAAGCGCCCGCTGTCCCACCCCACCAGCACCACCGCCAGCCAGATCGGCAGGTAGGTGAGAAACTGCGCCGAGTCGAACTGCTCGCCCAGAAACACCAGGCTGACCATGAACAGCAGCACGGGCTCAACGTAGCTGAGGATGCCGAACAGCCCCAGCGGCAACAGCCGCGCCGATGCCATCATCGCGGCCAGGGCGATGGTGCCCAGCAGCGCCATGCCCGGTACCAGCCACCACAGGCGCGGAAATTCATCGAACACGTTGGCCGGTGCCCACTGCAGGATCATCCACACAGCCAGCGGCGCCAGCATCAGCATCTCCAGGATTAGCCCGGACAGCGCGTCCAGGCGCATCCAGCGGCGCAACATGAAGTACGGCGGGTAGCCCAACGCGGTGACCAGGGTTACCCAGGAAAATGCCTGGGAGCGCCACAGTTCGTGCAGCACACCTGCGAACGCACAGGCCACGGCGATCTTCTGCAAGGGGCGCAGGCGCTCGCCATAGAACACCCGGCCGACCAGCACCATGGCCAGCGGCAGCAGGAAGTAGCCCAGCGACACATCCAGCATATGCCCGGTGAGTGGCGCCCACACGAACAGAAACCACTGCACACCGATCAGCGCAGCAGACAGCGGCAGCGCCGCCAGCAGCAACGGCTCGCTGCGCAGGCGCTGCAGCACCGCATGCAGCACTGGCCATTGGCGCAGGACGGTGACCAGCAGCAGGACCGCCGGGATCGACCAGAGCACCCGCTGAGCGAATACCTGCCAGCCATCCAGCGGCGTGAGCATCTGCACGTAACCGGGGATCAGCGCGAACAGGATCGAGGCGCTCACGGAGAACACCACACCACGGCCGGAAAGGGTCATCACGCACCTCGAAGAAAACAAAGCCACCCACATCTGCAGCCTATCAGCAGGCCGCCAGCCTTGATGCCGAGACGGCGCAGGCAGATACGTCAACGCCGCTGCGCGAGCGGCGGCGCACCATAACGGTTCGGCGTGCGGTGGACAATCACCGGCTCTGGCAGATGCCAGGCAAAAGGCGACGGCGCGGCTATGGAGAACTGCTGGCGGGCGCGAGGGGCCCGCAAGAAGACCGTGATCAGATGATCTGGGCGAGGCGCCGCTCGGCGGCGTCGATGCCCCTGGCCCTGTATTCAGGCCCGAGGTTGAGGCCTTCGGCGTGGATGAAGGTAACGTCGTGGATGCCCACCAAGCCGAGCACCTGACGCAGGTAGGGTTCCTGATGGTCCTGGCACCCGCCGGCATAGAGGCCGCCGCGTGCGGTGATCACAAAGGCGCGCTTGCCGTGCAGCATGCCCTGGGGGCCGTTCTCGCTGTAGCGGAAGGTCACGCCGGCACGCACCACATGGTCGAACCAGGCTTTCAGCGTGCTGGGGATGGCGAAGTTGTACATCGGCGCGCCCAGCAGCAGGACATCGGCGGCCAATAGCTCATCGATCAGCCCATCGGCGCGCAGCAACGCCGCACGCTCGGCATCGCCGTGGCAGCCCGCCGGCTGCGTCCAGGCGTTGAGCAGCACGCTATCCAGATGCGGCACCGGCTCGGTAGCGAGATCGCGTCGGCAGACCCCGTCATCAGGGTGCGCCGCTTGCCAGCACACCAGAAAACGCTCGGTCAGTTGCCGGGAAATAGAGCCGAGCTGGCGCGCACTGCTTTCAATCACCAGTAGCTGAGCCATGGGCCTCCATCGACAAATGCAATCAAACGATGGGGGCGAGACTAGATTCACGAGGTTCGATAATAAAGCGTAAATATCCGCTGCTACATATCGACCACGTTGATTTGTTCAGGCGCAAACCCTAGGCTGCCGCAAGCCCGCTATTGCGGTTGGCACGTGAGCTCCACCCGCAGGCGGATGACGCTGCGCGCGAACTTCACGGTCAGGTTGCCGCTCTGCCCAGGCGCCAGGTTCACGCTGCGCGTGCGCGGGGCCTCGGGGCCGTTGCGAAATACCGCCTTGCACGAGGCCGCCGTGGCGCCGTAGTTCTGCACCATCACGGCAGCCATGTCGTGGTCAATTTCCCGGGGGCTGGCCGAGACTTCGGCGCCATTGAACTGCTTCTCGAGCTCGATGGGATAGGCCTGCACTGCCAATGGCAGCAAGGCAACGAGTGCGCAGCATATTTTTTTCATGGCAGGCCTCCGGCGGTGGGCTGTCAGTTTACGGCCAGGACCTGTCCCGTGCACAGGGACTGGCGAAGGAGAGGCAATGAAGGCTCCACGTGTAACCCTCGATCAGTGGCGCACCCTGCAGGCAGTGGTCGATCACGGCGGCTTCGCCCAGGCTGCCGAAGTGCTGCACCGCTCGCAGTCGTCGGTCAGCTACACCGTGGCACGCATGCAGGAACAACTGGGCGTACCGTTGCTGCGCATCGACGGCCGCAAGGCGGTGCTTACCGAAGCCGGCGACGTACTGCTGCGCCGCTCACGGCAATTGGTCAAGCAGGCCAGCCAGTTGGAGGACCTTGCGCAACACATGGAACAGGGCTGGGAAGCCGAAGTGCGCCTGGTGGTCGATGCAGCCTACCCGAGCGCGCGTCTGGTGCGCGCGCTGACGGCGTTCATGCCGCAAAGCCGCGGTTGCCGGGTGCGCCTGCGCGAAGAGGTATTATCGGGCGTGGAGGAGGTGCTCAAGGAAGGCGTCGCCGACCTGGCGATCAGTGGCTACAACATCCCGGGTTTTCTCGGCTCGGAGATGAGCCCCGTGGAATTTGTCGCCGTGGCCCACCCGGACCACGCCCTGCATCGCCTGCAACGGCAGTTGAGTTTCCAGGACCTGGAAACCCAGATGCAGGTGGTGATTCGCGACTCCGGGCGCCAGCAACCCCGCGATGTAGGCTGGCTCGGCGCGGAGCAGCGCTGGACGGTGGGCAGCCTGGCCACCGCAGCCACCTTCGTCGGCAGCGGCCTGGGCTTCGCCTGGTTGCCGCGGCACCTGATCGAACGCGAGCTGGGTGACGGCCTGCTCAAGCCATTGCCCCTCGACAAGGGCGGTAGCCGCAAACCGGTGTTCTTTCTCTACGCCAGCAAGGACAAGGCCCTCGGGCCGGCCACCCAGATTCTCACCGACCTGATCCAGCGCTTCGACGCCGCCCCGTTGAACGCGGCATTCGCCTCCCCGCCTACGCCCGCCTGAACCGGCCGGCTGCGTGGGCGCATGACGGGCCGCGTGGAATCCGGGTCCGCGGTATCTGTCCTGGCCCGCGGCACGCCGCCCATTACGCGGCGTACCGGGTACGGCGCAGCCGCATCGCGGCAGCGCGACCCGCTGTCTGCTTGCCTTTCTGCATGAAGTCGAAAACACTGCTGCCATCTCACTCAAGGACTACGCCCGATGTTGAAGAAACTTGCCCTCACCGCCTGCTCGCTGCTGTTCACCGCCCACCTGATGGCGGCGGAAAACCCTACCGTGCTGCTGACCACCAGCCTGGGCGAAATCGAGGTTCAGCTCGATGAGCAGAAGGCGCCGATCAGCACGAAGAATTTCCTGGCCTACGTGGACAGCGGTTTCTACAAGGGCACGCAGTTTCACCGGGTGATTCCGGGCTTCATGGTGCAGGGCGGCGGGTTCGACGAGAACATGCGCGAAAAGGACACCAAGGCGCCGATCAAGAACGAAGCCGACAACGGCCTGCACAACGTGCGCGGCACCCTGGCCATGGCCCGCACCCAGGTACGCGATTCGGCGACCAGCCAGTTCTTCATCAATCACACCGACAACGCCTTCCTCGACCACGGTTCGCGCGACTTCGGCTACGCCGTGTTCGGCAAGGTCACCCGTGGCATGGAAGTGGTAGACCGCATCGCCCAGGTGCGTACCGCCAACCGCGCCGGCCAGCAGAACGTACCGGTCGACCCGGTGGTGATTCTCGACGCCAAGCGCCTCTGATACTGCTACCCTCTTGCCCATAACTCGCGTGCCGGTGCACGCGAGTTCATCCCCGAGCGCCACGCTCACGCCTATTTGGCATGCATCATTGCGGCAGGCCTCGCCCGCCGGCAGCAAGCCGCTAACGCCCGCCCACTCGCCAGAGCAGACTGTGCCCCATGTTGTTCCGCCGCTTCGAAAACCTGATCGATGTCTTCAAGCCCAGCCCTGACGTGGCACCGCCCAGCGGTATGCTGCGCTTCTATGCCCATTACCTGAAACAGGTATGGCCGCTGATGATCGCCGTGCTGGTGATAGGCTTTTTCGCGGCCTTGATCGAAGTGGCGCTGTTCAGCTTTCTCGGCCAGTTGATCGACATGGCTCAGGCGACCACCGACGCGCGCACGTTCTTTGCCGAACACCGCAATGAACTGCTGTGGATGGCGCTGGTGGCGTTGATCATCCGCCCATTGGTGTTCGGCCTGCACAACCTCCTCACCCACCAGGCGATCAACCCGGGGCTGACCAACCTGATCCGCTGGCAGAACCACCGCTACGTGCTCAAGCAGAGCCTGAATTTCTTCCAGAACGATTTCGCCGGGCGCATCGCCCAGCGGGTCATGCAGACCGGCCCTTCATTGCGCGACTCGGCCATGCAGGTGATCGACGCGCTGTGGCACGTGGTGGTCTACGCTGGCAGTGCGCTGTACCTGTTCGCCGCCGCCGACCTGCGCCTGGTGCTGCCGTTATCGCTGTGGATCATCGGTTACAGCGCCGCGCTCTGGTATTTCGTGCCGCGCATCAAGGCCCGCTCGGCCGCCGCTTCGGCAGCGCGCTCCAAGGTCATGGGCCGCGTGGTCGACGGCTACAGCAACGTCGCCACCCTGAAACTGTTCGCCCACTCGCGCGAAGAAGAGACCTATGCCCGCGAGGCCATGCAGGAACTGCTCGACAAATTCCGCCTGCAGTCACGCACCATCACCAGCCTGGATTTTTTGATCACCTGCCTGAACGGCCTGCTGATCGTCGGCACCGGTGCCCTGGCCCTGTGGCTGTGGAGCGAGGCACTGATCAGTACGGGAGCCATCGCCCTCGCGCTGGGCCTGGTGATCCGCATCAACAACATGGCCGAATGGATCATGTGGGTGGTCAACGGCATATTCGAGAACGTCGGCACCGTACAGGACGGCATGCAGAGCATCGTCCAGCCGCGCGAGGTGCTCGATCGCGAAGACGCCAAACCGCTGCAGGTCCGTCAGGGCGGCGTGCGCTTCGACGACGTGCATTTTCACTACGGCAAGCAGGGTGGGGTTATAAGCGGCCTGGCCATCGACATCCGCCCCGGCGAGAAGATCGGCCTGGTCGGCCCTTCGGGTGCCGGCAAGTCGACCCTGGTCAACCTGCTGCTGCGCCTCTACGACCTGGAAAGCGGGCGCATCCTCATCGATGGCCAGGACATCGCCGCGGTCAGCCAGGAAAGCCTGCGTGCCAACATCGGCGTGGTCACCCAGGACACCTCGCTGCTGCACCGTTCGATCCGCGACAACCTGCGCTACGGCAAGCCCGACGCCAGCGAAGACGATCTGTGGGCCGCTGCACGCAAAGCCCGTGCAGAGGGCTTCATCGCCACCCTGGATGACAGCCAGGGCGGCCTGGGCTTCGACGCCCAGGTCGGTGAACGCGGCGTCAAGCTGTCCGGCGGCCAGCGCCAGCGCATCGCCATCGCCCGCGTGCTGCTCAAGGACGCGCCGATCCTGATCATGGACGAGGCCACTTCGGCACTGGACTCGGAAGTCGAATCGGCGATCCAGGAAAGCCTCGACAGCCTGATGAACGGCAAGACGGTGATCGCCATCGCGCACCGCCTGTCCACCATCGCACGCATGGATCGCCTGGTGGTGATCGACAAGGGCCAGGTGATCGAAACCGGCACCCACGCCGAGCTCATCGCCCGCGGCGGTCTTTATGCGCGCCTGTGGCAGCACCAGACTGGCGGCTTCGTCGGCGTCGACTGAGCGCTGTGACATTGCGAGGCAGGCCTGCAACGGCGGAAATACTTAGCTTGCTAACGTATATCATTTTCCGTGATACCCATTAACGAAGGCATCAATTTCCGCGGTACCGGCTTTGCTGGTCATATGAGTCCTACCAGGCAACGACACCGACTGGATCGGCCGGGCTGCCTGACATCGAAATGATCGAGGACTCAACCATGAAAATCGCAACCGCCGTTACCGCTCTGCTTTCCAGCCTCGCCCCCGCCGTGTTCGCTGCGGATATCCAGTCCAAGCCAGGCGCCGGCCTGCCGACCGAGGACTATCACTACGGCATGAAAGTCGATGTGCAGAAAGTGTTGTACCGCACCGACGTCTCCAACAAGCGCGGCGTGGTGCCGGTGATCATGGTGTTCACCGACAGCCAGGGTGAAACCCACAAGATGCGCTTCCTGGAATGGGGCGGCCGTTACGATGGCTGATCGGTCGCGTGCTGCGCTCGTGCGCTGCGGGTCACCGTGGCGCGTCAGCACGGCGGCTCACAGCTGCCGGTACGGCAACATCTCCCGCGCCTGCTCGGCATAGGCCAGCACGCCCACCCGCTCTTCCTGCAGAAACCCCGCCACTGCTTCGCGCAGCCCTTCGTGCACCAGGTAGTGCCAGGAATGGGTGATTACCGGCTCGAAGCCGCGTATCAGTTTGTGCTCGCCCTGCGCCCCGGCATCGAAACGCTGCAATCCCTGCGCGATGGCGTGCTCCATGCCCTGGTAGAAACAGGTCTCGAAGTGCAGCCGGTCGAACTCGGCCAGGCACCCCCAGTAGCGCCCATATACGCTGTCACCGCCAAGCAGGCTGAAGGCCATCGCCACCGGCTGCGCGCCACGGCAGGCAAGCACCACGCGAATTGCCTCGGGCATGCGCTCGGCCAGCAGGCTGAAGAAGGCGCGGGTCAGGTAGGGCGCCTGACCGCGTATGTGGTAGGTGTTGGCGTAGCAGTGATAAACGAAATCCCACTGCGCCTCGCTCAGTTGATGCCCGTGCAGCCATTCGAAGTCGATCCCCTGCCCCGCTACCTGCTCACGCTCCTTGCGCATCTGCTTGCGCTTGCGCGAGCTGAGTGTGTCGAGAAAGTCCTGGAAATCCCGGTAACCGCGGTTATGCCAGTGAAACTGGCAGCCCAGGCGCTGCAGCCAACCGGCACGGCCTTCCATTAGCTCGTTGTCAGCGGCTGTCGTGAAGTTCACATGCACCCCGGACAGCCCTTGCTCCTCCAGCGACCCGACCACCGCATCGAGCAGTTGCCCTGCGGCCTCGGTGTTGCCCAGCAGGCGCTGCCCGGTGACCGGCGAAAAGGGAATCGCGCCAAGCAGCTTGGGGTAGTACGCAATATCAGCGCGGCGGCAGGCATCGGCCCAGCCGTGGTCGAACACGTATTCACCAGAAGACTGGTATTTGACGTACGCCGGCAACGCGGCCTGCGGTTGCCCGTCGGCACCCAGCAGCAGGCGGTGCGCCGGCTGCCAACCCGTACGTCCTCCCACGCTGCCGCTGTCTTCCAGCGTACTCAGGAAAGCGTGGCGCAGGAAAGGTTGCGGGCCGGTGAGCAGAGCGTCCCAGGCCTGGGCCGGCAAGGCGCTTAGGGAATCGGCGAGCAGCAGGGGCATGGCAAGGCTCCGAAAAAGTGGCCCGAGCAGGCTGTGTGAAAAACTACTGCGCTCGGTCAGGCGGCCTGCGAGGGGTTGGCTCTGGCGCTGCGCATGCGTCAGCGAAACAGAACCGGACCGACAGTCGCAGGGCATGATGCCGTCGCAGGCGGCAGGCTACAACTCGCCGTCACCTCAAAGTTTAATAATCCCCCAGTAAGGTTAGGCCGCACTGCTCTGCCACCACGCCCACCCCTTAAAAACCTCCCCCACGGCATTCGATAATCAATGCAACTGCTTGATTATCAAAAAGTTCCCATGTCTCGAAAATGTCACACCCCAGCAAGCCGTCTGTCACATCCGATTTCCATAATCGCCCCCGTCCAACCAGACGATGTCATGCCACCGGCACTGACGGCGTTTCATAAACGAAGGAGCTTTTTTCAATGAAGATGAAGTTGATTGCGGTTGCTGTTGGTGCTGCACTGTCGGTGCCTGCTGTAGCAATGGCAGACGTGACCATCTATGGCCGCGCGCACGTATCGGTTGACTACCTCGATGACGGTGCCCGTTACTCCGAAACCAACCTGTCGAGCAACTCTTCCCGTCTTGGTTTCAAAGGCGACCATGAAATCAACCCGGATCTGAAGGCCTTCTTCCAGATCGAACAACAGATCAACTTCACCACCGGCTCCTCCAGCGGCGGCACCAGCTTCGCCACCCGCGACACCTTCGTAGGCCTGGGCGGCAACTTTGGCGCCATTCAGGTTGGCCGTTTCGACAGCCCGTTCAAGGTGGCACGCGGCCCGTTCAACCTGTTCGGTGACCAGGTCGGCGACATGAACAACCTGGCGCGCGTCACGTCCGGCCGCCTCGACGAGCGTTACGACAACACCATTCAGTACACCACGCCGGATTTCTCTGGCTTCAACGTCAAAGTGGCTTACTCGATGTATCAGGGCCAGTCGCTGAACATCACCGACACCGGCAACAACGAAGACAGCGACGCCGTCAGCACCTCGCTGAACTACATCGGCGGCCCACTGGAAGCCTCCCTGGCCTACGAAAAGGTGGAAGAAGACACCCTGCGTGGCGAGGCCGACTCCATTCGCGCCGCTGTCGCCTACAAGATCGTCGACAACTTCAAACTGGTCGGTTTCTACCAGACCACTGATTTCGAAGGCGTCAGCACCACGACTTCCGCTCAACGTGATCAGGGCACTTTCGACGTCTACGGTCTGGGTGGCGAATTCGCCGTTGCCAAGAACACTGCGCTGAAAGCTACCTGGATGACCCATGACAACGACGCCAGGGACCGTGATGCCACGATGTGGGTCGTAGGTGTCGAGCACAAGCTGGACAAGGCCGTACGCGTCTATGCCAACTACGCCGTGGTAGACAACGATGACCTGGTCGCTTACACCCCGTGGAGCCAGTCGCGTACCGCCAACCCGACCGGCCAGTCGATCGATGCGGATGGTGTAAACCAGGCGCTGGGCGAGAAAGCCTCTGGCTTAACCGTAGGCCTGCGCTACGACTTCTGATCCCATTCGCGGATTGGAATGAAAACAAGCCGGGCTGTTCTCCGAGGACAGCCCGGCTTGTCATTTAACTGACACCTTCCCGTCTTATTCTCGTTTTCGAAATGTAACCGTCCCCACACCGCCGCACATCGGCGGGTCTTCGCCCCTAGGAGTTTTCATGCGCCGCTTGCTCGTTATCGCCCTGGCCGGTCTGCTGGCCGCTTGTGCCCAGCAGCCCAAAGTTCAGCTGTATCCCGGTGCACCTCAGCCGCAGAGCGAAGTGCTGACTGTCGTGGTACCTGGCGAACTGGAAATCCGCAGCATCAACGGCCAGCCCTATACGGCGGCCAATGCTGCCTACAACCTGGATGACAAGCAGTTGCTGCTGCAGCCGGGTGCCTATCAGGTTCAAGCCTTTTACAAGTACGGTTTCGACGTTGCCGGTGGCATCAGCCATGAAATAGTGCGCGGCCGCACCGCCATCTTCGACATTGACGGCAAAGCGGGCGACGTCTGGCGCCTGGAGTTCGACCGCCCGGAGAACCTGGCCGAAGCCAAGAAGTTCGAAAATGAATTCAAGGCCTGGGCGGTGAACACTCGCACCGGCGAGCGTGAACAGGCCCAACAGGGCAATCGCAACGTCTCGGCACTCGCGGCCCTGATGGGCACCAGCGAAATCGCCACTCAGCCCACCACAGTCGCTCCGCTGGGCAGCGCTCCGGCACAAGCCGCACAGCCCGTGGCGCTGCATCCCGCGCCGGCCCAGGCTGCAGCCCTGCCGCACAACGACGCCACCCTGACCACCCTGCAGCAGATGTGGAATTTGCTGACGCCGGAAAGCCGCAGCGCCTTCCTGAAATGGGCCAAGCCGTAATTGATGAACCGAGCTCCTGCCACCGGCGGGAGCTGCTCCTCAGCGGTCATTCACCGCGCAGCCCCTCCTCCACCCGCAATCAGCGTTTGCGCAGAATCACGCTACCGATGGAGTAGCCAGCGCCAAACGAGCTGAGCACGCCCAGGCTGCCTGCCGGCAGATCATCCTGATGCTTGTGCAGGGCAATCACCGAACCGGCGGAACTGGTGTTGGCGTAGGTATCGAGAATTACCGGCGCCTCATGGGCTTCGGGGTCACGACCCAACAGCTTGCGGGCGATCAGCTGGTTCATGTTGAGGTTGGCCTGGTGCAGCCAGAAGCGCCTCACCTCGGCCACATTCAGGCCATTGTCCTGCAGATGGGCAGCGATCAGCTCGGCGACCATCGGGCAGACTTCCTTGAACACCTTGCGCCCTTCCTGCACGAACAGCCGACCTTCGGCCAGCGGGCCGCCGTCTTCGGCAGCGCGGTTGAGGAAACCGAAGTTGTTGCGGATGTTATTGGAGAACTGGGTCAGCAACTTGGTGCTGACCACGTCGAACTGATGCTCGGAGGTCGCCAGATCCGCGCGTTCCAGAATCACCGCGGTCGCTGCATCGCCAAAGATGAAATGGCTGTCGCGGTCACGGAAGTTCAGGTGCCCGGTGCAGATCTCCGGGTTGACCATCAGGATCGCCCGCGCCTGGCCGAGCTGGATGCTGTTGGCCGCCGCCTGGATGCCGAAGGTGGCCGAGGAACACGCCACGTTCATGTCGAAACCGAAGCCCTGGATACCCAGCGCCGCCTGCACTTCGATGGCCACCGCCGGATAGGCGCGCTGCAGGTTGGAACAGGCAACGATCACCCCGTCGATGTCCGCTGCGGTCTTGCCGGCGCGGGCCAGTGCCTGCTCGGCAGCAGCCACGGCCATCTCGCAAAGGATGCCCCACTGCTCGTTGCTGCGCTCGGGGATGAACGGCACCATGCGCTGCGGGTCGAGAATGCCTTGTTTGTCGATCACGAAACGGCTCTTGATGCCCGAGGCCTTCTCGATGAACGCGCTGTTCGATTCGCTCAGCGCCTCGACATCGCCACGCTCGATGGCCTCGGCATTGTCGGCGTTGAACTGCTGCACGAAGGCATTGAAGGACGCCACCAACTCATCGTTGGAAATGCTGTTGGCCGGGGTGTACAGGCCCGTACCGCTGATGACGACGTTATGCACGTGTATTCCTCTTGTTCTTCGCCGTTGGTGGCGATAGTCAGGCAAACCGCAGGGCGGCCAAGGGTGCAATTCGCCAGGCCGCCAACCACGTGCAGCCCGCGTAGAACACCACCATTACAGGCGGCCAAGTGTGCCACAGGTGCCCTGTTTTCGCCTGCCCCTCGAACAAAGGGGCAGCACGCCACGTACACGGCCATCGACGGCCAGGCCGCAAGCCGTCTACATTGCGGGCGTCGCCCATGCGCCAAGGAATCTGCATGAACCTGTCTCTGCTCAGCCGCTACGCTTTTTTTGCCTGCTGCCTGGTGCTCACCCTCGCCAGCCTGGCCTTCCTGCAGCATGAATGGATCTGGCCGTTGACCCTGATCGGTGCCCTGCTGAGCCTGATCGGCGTTGGCGATCTGCTGCAGACCCGCCACGCGGTGCGGCGCAATTACCCGATCCTGGGCAACATCCGCTACCTGGTCGAGGGCATTCGACCGGAAATCCGCCAGTACCTGCTCGAAGGCGACAGCGAACAGCTGCCCTTTTCTCGCGCTCAGCGCTCGCTGGTCTACGCCAGGGCGAAGAACGAAGGCGGCGACAAACCGTTCGGCACGCTCACCGATGTCTATCAGAACGGCTTTCAGTTCATCAGCCATTCCATGCGCCCGGCGCCGTTGAGCGACCCCGACAGCTTCCGCGTACTCATCGGCGGGCCGCAATGCAGCCAGCCGTACTCGGCATCGCTGTTCAATATTTCCGCGATGAGTTTCGGCTCACTAAGCGCCAACGCGATACGCGCCCTGAACCAGGGCGCCAAACTCGGCAACTTCGCCCACGACACCGGCGAAGGCAGCATCAGCAACTACCACCGCGAGCACGACGGCGACCTGATCTGGGAACTGGGCAGCGGCTATTTCGGCTGCCGAACGGCTTCGGGCACCTTCGATGCCGAGCGTTTCGCCGCGCAGGCCCAGCGACCGCAAGTGCGCATGATCGAAATCAAGCTGTCCCAGGGGGCCAAGCCAGGCCATGGCGGCATCCTGCCGAAACACAAGATCACTGCGGAGATAGCCGAAACCCGTGGCGTGCCAATGGGCGAAGACTGCGTGTCGCCGTCACGCCATAGCGCGTTTTCGACGCCCATCGAATTGCTCGAGTTCGTCGCCCGCCTGCGCGAGTTGTCGGGCGGCAAACCGGTAGGGTTCAAGTTCTGCCTGGGCCACCCGTGGGAATTCATGGGCATCGCCAAAGCCATGCTGGAAACCGGCATCCTGCCGGATTTCATCGTCGTCGATGGCAAGGAAGGCGGCACTGGCGCGGCGCCGGTGGAATTCACCGACCACCTGGGCGTGCCGATGCGCGAGGGCCTGCTGTTCGTGCATAACACCCTGGTTGGCCTGAACCTGCGCGACAAGATCAAGCTTGGCGCCAGCGGCAAGATCGTCAGCGCCTTCGACATCGCCCGCGTACTGGCCATCGGGGCCGACTGGGCCAACTCGGCTCGCGGTTTCATGTTCGCCATTGGCTGCATCCAGAGCCAGAGCTGCCACACCAACAAATGCCCGACCGGCGTAGCCACCCAGGACCCGCTGCGCCAACGCGCACTGGTGGTCGAGGACAAGGCGCAACGGGTCTACAACTTCCACCGCAACACCCTCAAGGCGCTGGCCGAGATGCTCGCCGCCGCCGGCCTCGATCACCCGTCACAGATGGATGCGCGCCATCTGGTGCAGCGCATGTCCGCCACCGAGATCCGCCTGTTTTCCCAGCAGCACGTGTTCCTCAAGCCCGGTGAGCTTCTCAGTGGCAACATCGAGGGTGAGTTCTACGAGAGGATGTGGAAGATGGCCCGCGCCGACAGCTTCGACGCGGCGGCCTGACACGGTGCCGCTGGGCGCCGCGCCAGGCATGCCGATCAGCTCAGGCTGTCGTCGATGACCACTACCAGCTTGCCATTGACCTGATTGCCTTCCAGGGTGGCGTAAGCCTCCTGGGCTTCGGCGATCGGGAAGGTCCTGGCCAGCTGTGGCTTGAGGCGCCCTTCACTGAACAGCGGCCATACGTGCTGACCCACATCGCGCAGCAACTCGGCCTTGAACAGGTCGTCACGGTTACGCAATGTCGAGCCGATCAGCTGGATGCGCTTGCCAAGCACCAGGGCCATGTCGATCTCGGCCTTGCGCCCGCCCATCAGGCCGATATTCACCCAGCGGCCATCGAGCGCCAGCAGCTTCAGGTTGAGCGCTGCATAGCTGGCGCCAACCGGGTCGAGAATGACTTCGAAGGGACCGAAACCTTCCGGTACATCCAGCCCCTCGCTGCCGCGGATCGCCCCGCCCGACGCCCCCAGGCTCTCGCAATAGGCCAACCGCTCGGCTGAGCCGACGGTCACCCAGCACGCGCTGCCAAAGGCCTTGCACAGCTGGATCGCCGCCGAGCCGACGCCACTGGCACCGGCATGCAGCAGGACCTTTTCACCGGGTTTAACGCCGGCGAGCTGGAACAGGTTGAGCCAGGCGGTCGCGTACACCTCGGGCAAGCCAGCCGCTTCGTGCAGCGACACGCCTTCCGGAACGGGCAGCACATGACGCGCATCGACCACCACTTCTTCCGCCAGGCCACCGCCCGCCAACAGCGCACAGACCCGGTCACCGACCTGCCAGTCGCAACCGGCGCCTACCTCGCTGACGATGCCGGCGCACTCCAGGCCCAGGATATCGCTGGCACCCGGGGGCGGCGGGTACAGCCCGGCCCGTTGCAACAGGTCGGCACGGTTCAGGCCCGCGGCCGCCACGCGAATGCGCACTTCACCCACATCGCAGGCTGGAGTGGGACGCTGCACCCATTCCACCTGCCCTTCAACGCCTTGCAATGCTTTCACGCTGCCTCCATAGTGCATTTGAACCTAGCCCGGTGCCTAGCACCGGGCTTTTGCATTGCGCCGATGGAACCTGGCGCCCTCAAAGACGGCCTAATATGCGTTATCAACTGTCCCCACGTCGAATCAGCATGAAGCGATCTCTTATCAGCGCCACCCTGGCCCTCGTTCTCGGGCTGGGCGCTTTGCCCCTCGCCGCCAAAACCAGCCAGGCCGATCCGTGGGAATACCTGCAGCCTGATCGCGATCAGGTCATCGCCAGTCTCAATGTCGTCGAATTGCTGCAGCGCCATCACTACAGCAAGCCGCCCCTCGATGACTTGCGCTCCGAGAAAATCTATCAGGGTTACCTGAAGATGCTCGATCCTGCGCGCAGTTACTTCACTGCAGGCGATATCGCCGAGTTCGATCGCTGGAAGAACAGATTCGACGACCTGTTGAAAAAGGGCGATCTCGAACCTGGCTTCCATATCTACAAGCGCAACCTGGAGCGCCAGCAAAGCCGCCTGCAGTACGTGCAGGATCTGCTCGCCAAGGGCGTCGACAAAATCGATTTCACGGTTGACGAAGAACTGCTGGTCGACCGCGAAAAGGCGCCCTGGGCCAAGGACGTCGCCGAACTGGACGAGTTGTGGCGCAAACGCTTGAAAGACGAGGTGCTGCGCCTCAAGCTCGCCGGCAAGGAGCCCAAGGCGATTCAGGAACTGCTGACCAAACGCTACAAGGCGCAGCAGGCACGCCTGCAGCAGACCCGCAGCGAGGATGTGTTCCAGGCGTACATCAACGCCTTCGCCATGACTTACGACCCGCACACCAACTACTTGTCGCCGGACAACGCGGAAAACTTCGACATCAACATGAGCCTGTCCCTCGAGGGCATCGGCGCCGTGCTGCAGAGCGACAACGAACACGTCAAGGTGGTGCGCCTGGTGCCCGCCGGCCCTGCCGAGAAGAGCAAGCAGATCTCGCCAGCAGACAAGATCGTCGGCGTAGGCCAGGGTGACGACGAGATCGTCGACGTCATCGGCTGGCGTCTCGACGAGGTGGTGAAGCTGATCCGCGGTCCCAAGGGCTCGCGCGTACGCCTGGAAGTGATTCCAGCCAGCAACGCACCGAACGATCTGACCAGCAAGGTGGTGAACATCACCCGCGAAGCGGTCAAGCTGGAAGAGCAGGCCGCCAAGAAATCCGTCCTCAAGATCGAGCAGGATGGGCGGCCCTACAGCCTCGGGGTCATCGAAATTCCCGCGTTCTATCTGGACTTCAAGGCGTTCCGCGCTGGCGACCCGGATTACAAGAGCACGACCCGCGACGTCAAGAAGCTGATCACCGAACTGCAGGCCGAGAAGGTCGACGGCATCGTCATCGACCTGCGCAACAACGGCGGTGGCTCCCTGCAGGAAGCCACCGAGCTGACCGGCCTGTTCATCGACAAGGGTCCCACCGTACTGGTGCGCAACAGCGACGGTCGTGTCGACGTACTCGCTGACGAGCAGGAAGGCGCCTTCTACAAGGGTCCGATGGCCGTGCTGGTCAATCGCCTGTCGGCGTCGGCATCGGAGATTTTCGCCGGCGCCATGCAGGACTACCATCGCGCGCTGATCCTCGGCGGTCAGACCTTCGGCAAGGGCACGGTACAAACCATCCAGCCGCTCAATCATGGCGAGCTGAAGCTGACCCTCGCCAAGTTCTACCGCGTTTCCGGGCAGAGCACCCAGCACCGCGGCGTGGTGCCGGACATCACCTACCCGGACGTGATGGACAACAAGGAGATCGGTGAAAGCGCGCTGCCGGAGGCCATGCCCTGGGACAGTATCCGCCCAGCCATCAAGCCTGAACTGGACCCGATCAAACCATTCCTGACGGAGCTGAAGAACCGCTACGACAGCCGCACGGCCGACAACCCGGACTTCAACTTCGCCCGTGAGCGCCTGGCCCTGTCCCGCGAACTGATGGCCGAGAAGACCGTCAGCCTCAACGAGGTCAAGCGCAAGGCGCAGCAGGCCGATATCGAGAAGCGTCAGCTGGCCATCGAGAATGCCCGCCGCAGCGCCAAGGGCGAAGAGCCGTTGAAGGAGCTGAAGAAAGAAGACGAAGACGACGTGCTGGCGCAGAACGAAGAGGAGAAGACCAAACCCGAAGACGACGCCTACCTGACGGAAACCGGGCATATCCTGATCGACTACCTCAAGCTCAACACCCGCCTGGCCAAGCAGTAGCTACCTGCGGGTAACCTAAAAGGGCGTCGTGCACACGACGCCCTTTTTTTGTCCGGCCCGCCTGCGAGGGCTGCCGGTGCGCCCCTCAGGTTTAATTACCTGATGGCATTCGGCCTTCACCAAACGGTCATCAATCTGTAGTGAAATGACGAGCATCAAGCGGTACCCACCCGCGTTCGGCCAGCCGCCGGGCGCTCGCTTTTCGACTCGCACAGAGACCTGCAATGACCGTCACCGAGCAATTGGGCGCGCTGGACAAGATCCTCGCGCACGGCGACCTGCATAGCCTGTTTCAGCCCATTGTGTCGCTCTCCGAGCGGCGCATCCTCGGCTATGAGGCTCTGACCCGGGGCCCTTCCAACAGCCCGCTGCATTCGCCCATCACGCTGTTCGCCGCGGCCCGGCAGAACGGCCTGCTCAGCGAGCTGGAGCTGGCCTGCCGGAAAAGCGCTTGCCGCCGGTTCAGCGAACTGAAACTGGACGGCCTGCTGTTTCTCAACGTATCGCCCGACTCTCTGCTCGACGCCCATCACCAACCCGGCCGCACCCTGAAACTGCTGCAGGCTTACGGCATCTCGCCAAGCCGGGTGGTGATCGAATTGACCGAGCAATCCCCCATCGATGACTTCAATCTGCTCGACACCGCGCTGCACCACTACCGGGACATGGGTTTTTCCATCGCCCTGGACGACCTCGGCGCCGGCTATTCCAGCCTGCGGTTGTGGTCGGAACTGCGCCCCGACTACGTGAAGATCGACCGCCATTTCATCGATGGCATCCATCAGGATGCGGTCAAACGCGAATTCGTTGGCTCGATCCTGCAGATGGCCAAAGCCTCGCGGGCGCGGGTGATCGCCGAAGGCATCGAGCTCGAGGAGGAACTCGCCGTGCTCGGTGAAATGGGCGTGGATCTGCTGCAGGGCTACCTGATCTGCCGTCCGCAGGACCAGCCACCCACCGATGCCCGCACGATACTGCCAATGCCGGGCAGTGCGCCGGCATCAATCAGTGAAGAAGGCAGCGACCTCACCGCCCTGCTCAACGAAACGCCGGCCGTTTCCATCGCCACGCCCACCGCAGATGTGCTGGAAGCCTTTCGCGCCCAGGCCAACCTCAATTCACTGGCGGTACTGGACGAACAACAGCGGCCAGTTGGCATCGTTCACCGTAACTCGCTGTCGGAAATTCTGCTCAAGCCCTTTGCCACAGAGCTGTTCGCTCGCAAGCCGATCAGCCGCCTGATGAGCAACGATTTTCTCGCCGTGGAAATCAGCCAGTCGCTGCAGAACGTCAGCCGCCTGCTCACCAGCCGGGCACGCCAGCGCATCGAGGAGGATTTCGTGATTACCGTCGACGGCGGCTACCTGGGGCTTGGCCGGGTGATCGATGTGCTCAAGCTGATTACCGAACTGAAAATCCAGCAGGCCCGCTACGCCAATCCGCTGACCCTGCTGCCCGGCAACGTGCCGATTCAGCAGTGCCTGACCCGGCTGCTGCAGCAGAACCGCGAGGCGGCGATTTGCTACGTCGACATCGACAGCTTCAAGCCCTTCAACGACCTGTACGGTTACGCCAAGGGCGACGAAGTATTGCTGTGCCTGGCCCACTGCCTGAACGAACGCATCGATCCGACCCGAGATTTCGTCGGCCATATCGGCGGCGACGACTTCCTGCTGGTGTTCGGCTCCCCGGACTGGCGCGGCCGCCTGCACCGCCTGCTCGAAGACTTCCAGGCCCAGTGCCGGCGCTTCTACCTGGACGAACACCTGGATGCGGGCTGCTTCGTCAGCCACAACCGCCAGGGCCAGCGTGAGACATTCCCGCTACTGTCACTGTCACTCGGGGTTGTTCACCTGCACTCGCAGCACTGCGCGCTGCTGGACGCCAGCGAGCTGGCCGGCATGGCCTCAGAGGCCAAGCGTCAAGCCAAGGCAGTGCCGGGCTACAGCCTGCATGTCATCGATACGCACACGCTGGAGGGCGCGGCGCCTCAGGGTTCGGCGGGATAATCGAACTCGAATACCCGGGCCACTTCGGAGGCATGCCAGGAAGCGGCAGCAACCCCATCGGAGGCGCCGTCGAAGCGGCCCAGGCGAGTGGCGCACTCGAAGAAGCCGGTGCGCGGCAGGCGGCTGGCGCCCTGGCTGATCACCAGCGCGCTGCGCAGCGGTCGCTCGCCACGGGCATCCAGCGCGGCCAGGTGTTCGAGCGCAGCGGCCAGCGTCTGCATGGCTGGCGCCGGTAGCGAGAGACGTTCGATCAGGGCGCGGTAGGTGAGCAGGTGCCGCTGCCGACGGGCGTCGTCCAGAGCAGCCAGGAGTGCCTCCCAGTGCGCGCGGCTGATGCGCACGCTCATGCACCCGACTCCCAGCCGGAAATGCCCAGCACCCAGGCCAGCGCACGCTGGATGGCTGCATCGGGCTGCCGCTCGCCGCTCTCGATCATACTCAGGTAATGCGGGCTGATGCCCACCGCACGGGCCAGTTCGTCCCGGCTCAGGCCCTTGGCTTCGCGCAGCGCGGTCAGTTGGCTGAGCGGCTTGGGAGCATCGGCGGTGGGCGCAGTCGCAGTCGCAGTCGCAGTCGCAGTCGCCGGTGCGGCAACGCTCTTGCCTGCCGCCTGCAACAGGGCCTGGTACTCGGCCCATGGCAACACGGCGTATTCAGGCTCGCCGTCACGCTCGATAACTTGTACGTTCATACGTCGATTCTCCGCGAGGCGTAGCAGCCCTGTGCGTAATCAGGTGAGGGCCAGGCCGCCTGCCACGTTGTTCGCACCATCTTATCAGCCATCACGCCCGGCGCGCTCGCGGACGATCACCCTGCGCCTGGCTTATTTGCCGGCTGCCGCGCCCTGCATGAAGAACTGCTGCAACGTGGCGCCCATGCTGGCGCGCGCCACGCGCCCGCGCCGTTCACCGTCCACCAGGCCGAACAGCAGCGAGGCGAACAACTCGGTAAGCACTGGCGCGCCGATATCGATGCGGAAAACCTTCTCCCGCTGCCCACGCAGGAAGAATTGATCCAGGGCGTTGGTGTAGGGCAGCCAGCGCGCCTCTTCCCCGCACTCGTGCAGTGAGTCCGGGCGCCACTGGAACATCAGGAACACCAGCAGGTCGCGATGAGCGAGGTGACCCTCGACAAGCCGCTGAAAGACCTCAGGCACAGGCGCCTGCGTCAGATCCGTCTCCACGATGATCTGGTTCATGACCTCGGAGCCATAATCGAAGAGCATTTCGATCATATTGTCGCGGGTTCCGCAAAAACGATTCAGGGTCGCCTTGCTCACCCCGGCAGCCTGGGCTATTTCCTTGAAGGTGCCGCGCGGGTGTTCAACGATGGCGACCGCCAGGGCTTTCAGCAGTTTTTCTTCAGCAACAGGTCTAAGCATCAAAATCCAGTCTTCATTCAGGCGCCGGCAACGGCGCGTCATTGTGCAGGAAAAACCTTTTTCCTCAAGGGGACTATCCATTTGTTCACAGAAACCGCAAGTGAGTCAATATTGACTCATTTGCAGTAACGTAAGATCATCCGCGCCTTTCAAGAACTAACGAATGGGCAACGCCCCAGGTGAAGCATGAGCAGGATTCGCGAACGTTGCGTTTTTTCGACGATAGCCCTTCTGGTTGCCGTCAGCCTCGCAGGCTGTGACAAGGGTGAACAAGGCTGGGGGGAAGCACCGCCGCGCGAAGTCGACGTGCTGACCGTCAAGACCGAGCCGTTTACCGTGGTCGCCGAGCTGCCGGGCCGCATCGAGCCGGTACGCGTGGCCGAAGTGCGCGCCCGGGTGGCCGGTATCGTGCTCAAGCGCACCTTCGAGGAAGGCGCCGACGTCAAGGCTGGCGATCTGCTGTTCCAGATCGACCCAGCGCCATTCAAAGCGGCGCTGTCGCGCGCCGAGGGTGAGCTGGCACGCGCCGAAGCGCAGCTTTTCCAGGCACAAGCCACGGTCAAGCGCTACGAGCCGCTGGTGAAGATCGACGCGGTCAGCCAGCAGGACTTCGATGTCGCCCGTGCGGCACTGCAAAGCGCCCAGGCTGACAAGCGCTCGGCCCAGGCCAACGTGGAAACCGCGAAGCTGGATGTGGGTTACGCCCAGGTGCGTGCCCCCATCGCTGGACGCATCGGTCGCGCTCAGGTTACCGAAGGCGCGCTGGTCGGCCAGGGCGAAACCACCCTGCTCGCCCGTATTCAACAGCTCGACCCGGTCTACGCCGATTTCAGCCAGCCCGCTGCCGACGCTCTGCGCCTGCGCGCAGCGATTGCCGATGGCAAGGTATCCGGTAAGGGCGACAAGACCTTGTCGCTGCGTGTAGACGGCACCGATATCGAGAGCAAGGGCACCCTGCTGTTCACCGACATCTCCGTGGACCGCAGCACCGGCCAGATTGCCCTGCGCGGTCGCTTCGACAACCCCAACGGGGTGCTGCTGCCCGGCATGTACGTACGCGTACGCACCCCACAGGGCCTCGATCAGGACGCCATTCTGGTGCCGCAACGCGCCGTGCAGCGCGCCGCCGACGGTAAGGCCAGCGTGATGGTGCTGGGCGCCGAGAACACCGTGCAACCGCGACCGGTCACCACCGGCGTCATGCAGGGTGCACGTTGGCAGATCACCGAAGGGCTGAAAGCGGGCGATCAGATCATCACCAGTTCCCTGGCGGCGATTCGCCCCGGCGCCAAGGTGGTGCCACGCCAGCCCGGCGCTGAGGCGCAGAACGAAACCACTCCCAAGGCGCAGTAAGCCGGAGCAACGACATGTCCCTGTTTTTCATCCGGCGCCCCAATTTTGCCTGGGTAGTCGCCTTGTTCATCACGATGGGCGGTTTGCTGGCCATCCCGTTTTTGCCAGTGGCGCAGTACCCCAACGTGGCGCCGCCGCAGATCACCGTCACCGCCACCTACCCGGGCGCTTCGGCGCAGGTGCTGACCGACTCGGTCACCAGTGTCATCGAGGAAGAGCTCAACGGCGCGAAGAACCTGCTGTACTTCGAGTCCACCAGCAACGCCAATGGCATCGCTGAAATCACCGTGACCTTTCAGCCCGGCACCGACCCGGAGCTGGCTCAGGTCGATGTGCAGAACCGCCTGAAGCGTGCCGAGGCGCGCATGCCCCAGGCCGTGCTGACCCTTGGCATCCAGACCGAACAGGCGACTGCCGGCTTTCTGCTGATCTACGCGCTGAGCTACAAGGACGGCAGCGCCAACGACGACACCACGGCGCTGGCCGACTATGCGGCGCGCAACATCAACAACGAGATCCGTCGCGTAGAGGGTGTCGGCAAGCTGCAGTTCTTCGCCTCCGAAGCGGCCATGCGCGTGTGGATCGACCCGCAAAAGCTGGTCGGTTACGGCCTGTCGATCGATGACGTCAACAACGCCATCCGCGCCCAGAACGTGCAGGTGCCCGCCGGTGCCTTCGGCAGCACGCCAGGCACCGCGGAGCAGGAGCTCACCGCCACGCTGGCGGTCAAGGGCACCCTGGATAACCCGCAAGAGTTTGCCGCCATCGTGCTGCGTGCCAACCAGGACGGCTCGCGCCTGACCCTGGGTGACGTCGCCCGCATCGAAGTCGGCAGCCAGGACTACAACTTCGGCTCGCGCCAGGACGGCAAACCGGCCGTCGCCGCCGCCGTGCAACTGGCGCCGGGCGCCAATGCCATCCAGACCGCCGAAGCGGTCAAGCAGCGCCTCACCGAGCTGTCCGCCAACTTTCCGGACAACGTGCAGTTCTCCATGCCGTACGACACCTCGCGGTTCGTCGACGTGGCCATCGACAAGGTCATCATGACCCTGGGCGAAGCCATGGTGCTGGTGTTTCTGGTGATGTTCCTGTTCCTGCAGAACGTGCGCTACACGCTGATTCCCTCCATCGTGGTGCCGGTGTGCCTGCTCGGTACGCTGACCTTCATGTACCTGCTCGGTTTCTCGGTGAACATGATGACCATGTTCGGCATGGTGCTGGCGATCGGCATCCTGGTCGACGATGCCATCGTGGTGGTCGAGAACGTCGAGCGGATCATGGCCGAAGAAGGCCTCGACCCGGTGCCGGCCACCATCAAGGCGATGGGCCAGGTGTCCGGGGCGATCCTCGGCATTACCCTGGTGCTGTCGGCGGTGTTCCTGCCGCTGGCTTTCATGTCCGGTTCGGTGGGAGTGATCTACCAGCAGTTCTCGCTGTCGCTGGCGGTGTCGATCCTGTTCTCGGGCTTCCTGGCCCTGACCTTCACGCCCGCGCTGTGCGCCACCATCCTCAAGCCGATCCCCCAGGGGCATCACGAAAAGACCGGATTCTTCGGCTGGTTCAACCGCAAGTTCACCGGGCTGACCGGGCGCTACACGAAACTCAACAGCGCGCTGGTACCGCGCGCCGGGCGCTTCATGTTCATCTACCTGGGCATCGTGATCCTGATGGGCTTCTTCTACCTGCGCCTGCCGGAATCCTTCGTGCCGGTCGAGGACCAGGGCTACATGATCGTCGACATCCAGCTGCCGCCGGGCGCTACCCGTGAACGTACCTCGGCGACCGCCAGGGAGCTGGAACAATTCCTCGCCTCGCGCGAAGCCGTGGCGACCTCCTTCGTGGTGCTGGGTTTCAGCTTTTCGGGCATGGGCGAGAACGCCGCCATTGCTTTCCCGCTGCTCAAGGACTGGTCCGAGCGCAACGACGAGCAATCGGTGCAAGCCGAGACCGCTGCGGTCAACGGGCGTTTCGCCAACCTTGACGACGGCGCGATGATGGCCGTTCCACCGCCGCCGATCGAAGGCCTGGGCAACTCCGGCGGTTTCTCCCTGCGCCTGCAGGACCGCGCCGGCCTCGGCCGCGAAGCGCTGCTCGCCGCGCGTGACGAAGTGCTTGGCAAGGTCAACGGCAATCCGCTGTTCCTCTACGGCATGATGGAAGGTCTGGCCGAGGCGCCGCAACTGCGCCTGGTCATCGACCGCGAACAGGCACGAGCCCAGGGCGTGAGCTTCGAGTCGATCAGCAGCGCGCTGTCCACCGCGTTCGGTTCTTCGGTGATCAACGACTTCGCCAATGCCGGGCGCCAGCAGCGCGTGGTGGTGCAGGCCGAGCAAGGCGCGCGGATGACGCCAGACAGCGTGCTCAAGCTGCATGTGCCCAACGACAGCGGCAGTTTGGTGCCCCTCAGCGCCTTCGTGACCACCCAGTGGGAAGAAGGCCCGGTGCAGGTGGCCCGTTACAACGGCTACCCGTCGATCCGCATTTCCGGCGATGCCGCCCCAGGCGTAAGCACCGGCGAGGCGATGGCCGAGCTGGAGCGCATCGCCGGCGACCTGCCAGAAGGCATCGGCTACGAATGGACGGGCCTGTCCTACCAGGAGAAGGTCGCCAGTGGTCAGGCGGTAATCCTCTTCGCACTGGCCATTCTGGTGGTGTTCCTGCTGCTGGTCGCGTTGTACGAGAGCTGGGCGATTCCGCTGGCGGTAATGCTCATCGTACCGGTCGGCGCGCTCGGCGCGGTGCTCGCGGTGACCGCCGTCGGCCTGCCCAACGACGTGTATTTCAAGGTCGGCCTGATCACCGTGATCGGCCTGGCGGCGAAGAACGCCATCCTCATCGTCGAGTTCGCCAAGGACCTCTGGGAAGAGGGCTACTCCCTGCGTGACGCAGCCATCGAAGCAGCACGCCTGCGCTTCCGGCCGATCATCATGACCTCCATGGCCTTCATGCTTGGCGTGGTACCGCTGGTAATCGCCACCGGCGCTGGCGCTGCCAGCCAGCGCGCAATCGGTACGGGCGTCATTGGCGGGATGTTCAGCGCGACGTTGCTCGGGGTGATCTTCGTGCCGATCTTCTTCGTCTGGGTGCTTTCGCTGCTGCGAACCAAGCCCAAGCAAACCGACAATCATCCCCTGCATAAAGCGGAGTAATGCCATGACGTCCCCGATCATGTTGCGCCCCGCCCTGCTGACCCTGTCCATCGTGCTCGGCGGCTGTTCTTTGGCGCCCAGCTATGAGCGCCCCGAAGCGCCCGTGGCGGCGCAGTGGAACGCACCCCAGGCCAGCGGCACCAGCGCTCAAGCGCTGGACTGGCAGACCTTCATCGTCGATGCCGACCTGCGCAACGCGGTGGCCGCAGCGCTGAGCAACAACCGCAGCCTGCGCCAGGCGCTGCTGGATATCGAAGCGGCGCGCGCGCAATACCGTATCCAGCGCGCCGACCGCCTGCCGGCGATCAACGGCAACTTAACCGGCAACCGCCAGCGCGTGCCGGCGGACCAGTCACAGACCGGGCGCTCCGACGTGACGAGCGTCTATCAGGTCGGCCTGGGCCTGGCCGAGTACGAGGTCGACCTGTTCGGCCGCGTGCGCAACCTCTCCGAGGCCGCACTGGAAACCTACCTGGCTACCGAGGAAGCCACCCGCGCCACGCAGATCAGCCTGATCGCCGAAGTAATCCAGGCCTACCTGACCCGCGATGGCGCACTGCGCCGCATGGCGTTAGTCGAACAAACGCTGGACAGCCGCCTGGCCTCGCTGGATCTGGTGAGCAGACGCCGTGAAGCCGGCACCGCCACGGCGCTGGACTATCAGGAAGCAGTAGGCCTGACCGAACAGGCCAAGGCCGAGCGCGAGAGCACCGAGCGGCAAGTGCGCCAGGCCGACAACGCCCTGGTGCTGCTGCTCGGCACGCCGGACGTGGAGCGTTTGCTGCCCGCCAAACCGCGGGAAAACCTGATGGTGCTGCAGGACATTGCCCCCGGCACCACCTCGGCTCTGATCGAGCGGCGCCCGGACATCCTGGCCAGCGAGCACCGCCTCAAGGCGCGCAACGCGGATATCGGTGCGGCCCGTGCGGCGTTCTTCCCACGCATCACCCTGACCGGCTCGGTGGGCAGTTCCAGCACCGAGCTGTCCGGGCTGTTCGACGGCGGCTCGCGGGCCTGGAGCTTCGCGCCGAGCCTGTCGCTGCCGATTTTCGCTGGCGGCCGCAATCGCGCCAATCTGGATCTCGCCGAAGTACGCAAGGACGCTGCCGTGGCGGACTACGAAGGCACCATCCAGACCGCCTTCCGTGAAGTCGCCGACGCCCTCGCCGCCACCGACACGCTGCGCCGCGAGGAAGCCGCGCGGCGTGCGCTGGCCGACTCCAGCCGGGCGGCGGAAACCCTCGCCGAAGCGCGCTACCGCGGCGGCGTGGACGACCACCTGCGCTACCTCGACGCGCAGCGCAGCAGCTTCACCGACCAGACCACCCTGATCCAGGTCAGCACCGAGCGGCAACTCGCCTTGACCGATCTGTTCAGAACTCTGGGCGGTGGCTGGACGGGCACAGACCTGGCGCAACGCCAATAAAAAAACGGGACGTCCAGCGTGCAGGCTGGATGTCCCGTTTTTCCCGTCGCGGTAACCGTTTCAACGCTGCCTGCAACCCGGTCGCGGCCGCCAGGCCAATCGCAGGCAGACGGCCTCGGTTTGGCTGCCTGCGGTTACACCGCGCGTGCTTCGCTGGGTATCTGCTTGTGCCAGAGCGTCGGGATCAGGAATACGATTGCCAGCAGGCACGCGCCAATCAGCAACACGAAGCCACCATCCCAGCCGAAATGGTCGACGGTATAGCCCATTGCCGCACTCGCCGCGACAGAGCCCCCCAGGTATCCGAACAGGCCGGTGAAGCCTGCTGCCGTGCCGGCTGCCTTCTTCGGCGCCAGTTCCAGCGCGTGCAGGCCGATCAGCATGACCGGGCCGTAGATCAGGAAGCCGATGGAAAACAGCGCGGCCATGTCGACAAGCGGATTACCCGGCGGGTTTAGCCAGTAGACCACGGTAGCGACCGTCACCAGCGCCATGAACACCACACCGGTCAGGCCGCGGTTGCCGCGGAACACCTTGTCCGACATCCAGCCGCACAACAGCGTGCCGGGAATACCTGCCCATTCATAGAAAAAGTACGCCCAGGAGGTCTTGTCGACGGTGAAGTGCTTGACCTCTTTCAGGTAGGTAGGCGCCCAATCCAGCACACCGTAGCGCAGCAGATAAACGAACACGTTCGCCAAGGCGATGAACCACAGCATCTTGTTGCGCAGGATGTATTTGACGAAGATCTCCCGCGTGCTGAATTCCTTCTCATGGCTGGCGTCGTAGCCTTCCGGGTAATCGTTCTTGTACTGCTCGATGGGCGGCAGGCCGACCGATTGCGGGGTATCGCGCATGGTCATGAACGCGAACACCGCTACCAGCAGGGCCACCGCGGCGGGCACGTAAAATGCCGCATGCCAGTCGTTGAACAGGCCCATGCCAACCAGAAACAGCGGGCCGATCAGGCCTCCGCCGACGTTGTGGGCGACGTTCCACACCGAGACCACGCCACCGCGCTCTTTCTGCGACCACCAGTGGACCATGGTTCGGCCACTGGGCGGCCAGCCCATGCCCTGCGCCCAGCCATTGATGAACAGGAGGATGAACATCATGGTCACGCTGGAGGTCGCCCAGGGCGCGAAACCGAAAACGAACATCACACCTGCCGACACCAGCAGGCCGAATGGCAGGAAGTAACGGGGATTGGAGCGGTCGGACACCAGCCCCATGAGGAACTTCGACAGGCCATAGGAGATGGCGATGGCCGACATCGCCAGGCCAAGCTGCCCACGGCTGTAACCCTCTTCTTCGATGAGGTACGGCATGGCCAGGGAGAAGTTCTTGCGCAGCAGGTAGTAACCGGCGTAGCCGATAAAGATACCGGCGAAGATCTGCCAGCGCAGGCGGCGGTAGGTACTGTCTATCTGAGCTTCGGGCAGGGTTTCCCGATGAGGGGCGGGACGGAAGAAGGCGAACATCCTGGGACTCCAGTTCTTGTTTTTAGCCGCACACTATTAATGTGACAGTTGTATGACATTTTCATTAACGAAAATATCACTCGCAACTGAAGCGGTAAAGACGGAAAACTGTTGGAATTCGAACGATGATGGCAAAAATCGGACCAAAGGCTGCGAAAGCCAGTCCGGGCGGATGCGGCAGAGCTTCGCGCTGCGGTTCGCCGGGCAGTCATCGGTGATGTGGCGATGGAATACGCAAATTGAATGAGCATACCGTGGAGGCGGCAGGCGGCAGGCGGCAGGCGGCAGGAATGAGTAGCCTGGAAACAAGAAAAGCGGCCAATGGCCGCTTTTCAGGGAACCTGCCCAAGGCAGGTAAGATGTGGCGCAGCGGACGGGACTCGAACCCGCGACCCCCGGCGTGACAGGCCGGTATTCTAACCGACTGAACTACCGCTGCGTGTCGGTGGACTTGCGTCCGTACAACTCTTGCTTCGTCAGATACGCTAGCAGTGCTTTCGTATCACATCCCAGAACGGTGTCTTGGATGGAAAATATGGCGCAGCGGACGGGACTCGAACCCGCGACCCCCGGCGTGACAGGCCGGTATTCTAACCGACTGAACTACCGCTGCGCGTCGGTGGACTTGCGTCCGATCTCTCAAGGAATGGTGGGTGATGACGGGATCGAACCGCCGACCCTCTGCTTGTAAGGCAGATGCTCTCCCGGCTGAGCTAATCACCCATTGCCTTGCGAGGAGGCGAAATTTACGCGGCGGCCTAACCTAAGTCAAGGCCGCTATTGAATTTTTTTCTAAAAAGACGCCGCGCACCCTACCCGCCTTAGCGGTAGATCATCTTGCGCGTCATGCCGCCATCGGTCACGAACTCTTGCCCAGTCACGAATCCCGCCTCGTCCGACAATAACCAGGCAACCAGCGCGGCCACATCGTCCACCTGGCCGACTCGTCCCACTAGGTGCTGCGCGTGGTCATCAGCGCTCAGCGGCTCGTCAGCACGCTGCTCGGGGTCGCGGGAGTCTATCCAGCCCGGGCTCACGGCATTTACTCGAATGCCCGGACCGAGACTGACGGCCAGCGCATGGGTCAACGCCACCAGCCCACCTTTGCTGGCAGCGTAGGCTTCACTCTCAGGCTCGGACTGACTGGCTCGTGTCGAGGCGATGTTAACGATTGCGCCACCACTGGCGCGCAGGTGCGCTGCGCAGTGCTTGGCCAACAACATCGGCCCGCCGAGGTTGATCGCCAGCACTTGATTCCAAGTATCCAGCGACAACGAGTTCAGCGGACCGCTATGAGGGCTGGCCACGCCGGCGTTGCAGACCAGGGCGTCCAACCTGCCGAAACGCTCGATGACAGTCGCCACTGCGCGCTCGACCTGCGCTTCATCGGCCACATCCATAGCGACGAACAGCGCGTCGTCGCCAAGCGCTGTCGCCACTTCGAGGCCCCGGCTTTCAGCCAGATCACAAAGGGCCACACGCCAGCCTCGGCATAGCAACCAGCGGGCAATGCCCTCGCCAATACCCCGGGCAGCGCCGGTAACCAGCGCGACCCGGCCTGGGGCCGATTCAATGCTCATCGCTCAAAGCGCCTGCAGGCCACGGCTCAAGTCGGCCTTCAGATCGGCGACATCCTCCAGGCCTACCGCAACCCGAATGAGGTTGTCGCGAATACCCGCACTCTCGCGCTCCTGGGGCGACAGGCGACCATGAGAGGTGGTCGCCGGATGAGCGATGGTGGTCTTGGTATCGCCCAGGTTGGTGGTGATCGAGATCACTCTCGTGGCGTCGATGAAACGCCAGGCACCTTCCTTGCCTCCTTTGACCTCGAAACTGACTACCGCGCCAAAAGCGCTCTGTTGGCGCGCAGCCAGTTCATGCTGAGGGTGGCTGGCAAGACCGGCGTAATACACGTGTTCGATGCCGTCCTGCTGCTCCAGCCACTGGGCCAGCTGCAGGGCACTACTGCAATGCGCCTGCATGCGGATGCGCAAGGTTTCCAGGCCCTTGAGGAAGATCCATGCGTTGAACGGGCTCAACGTTGGCCCGGCGGTCCGCAGGAAGCCCACCACGTCGGTCATCAGCTTGGCGCTGCCGGCCACCACACCGCCCATGGCGCGACCCTGCCCGTCGATGAACTTGGTCGCAGAGTGCATGACGATATCGGCACCCAACTTCAACGGCTGCTGAAGGGCTGGCGTGCAGAAACAGTTGTCCACGGCCAGCAACGCACCGCGCGCATGGGCAATCTCCGCCAGCGCCGCGATGTCCACCAGCTCGGCCAGTGGGTTGGACGGCGACTCGACGAACAGCAGCTTGGTGTTGGGCTTGAACGCAGCAGCCCAGCCCTGCAGATCGGCCAACGGCACGTAGTCGACCTGCACGCCGAAGCGCTTGAGGTACTTCTCGAACAGGCTGATGGTGGAGCCAAAGACGCTGCGCGACACCAGCACATGGTCACCGGCGCTGCACAGGCTCATGACGATCGACAGGATCGCCGACATGCCCGACGCGGTGGCAACAGCCTGCTCGGCACCCTCCATGGCCGCGATGCGTTCTTCGAACGCACGCACCGTCGGGTTGGTGTAACGCGAGTAGACATTACCCGGCACCTCACCCGCGAAGCGCGCAGCGGCGTCTGCCGCGGTGCGGAACACGTAGCTCGACGTCGGGAATAGCGCCTCGCTGTGCTCACCCTCCGGCGTGCGGTGCTGCCCGGCACGTACGGCCAGGGTGTCGAAACCGACACCCTCCAGATCGCTGTTGAGGCGCCCGGCCTCCCATTCCTGCGTCATATCGCGTCCTCGTCCAGAAACCAGTCCGGGCCACATGGGCCCGGTCATCAATAGTTCAGTGCTCGGCTCTTGGCCGCCGGCCACTCAATTGTTGTACAGATCGATGATCTCGCTGACCGCCTGACTGCTGGTCTTGGAACCGTCGTTGCGCGCCAGGTCGATGCGATTGAGATAGGCCTCGTCAACATCGCCGGTCACGTACTGACCGTCGAACACGGCGCTGTCGAAGTGCTCGATCTTGATCTTGCCGCCACCGACGGCTTCTTTCAGGTCATCGAGATCCTGATAGATCAGCCAGTCGGCACCGATCAGCTCGGCGACCTGCTCGGTGGTGCGGCCATGGGCAATCAGCTCGTGCGGGCTCGGCATGTCGATGCCATACACGTTCGGGTAACGCACGGCAGGTGCGGCCGAGCAGAAATACACGTTCTTGGCGCCAGCTTCGCGGGCCATCTGGATGATCTGCTTGCAGGTGGTACCGCGCACGATGGAGTCATCCACCAGCATCACGTTCTTGCCGCGGAACTCGAGTTCGATTGCATTGAGCTTCTGGCGCACCGACTTCTTGCGCGCGGCCTGCCCCGGCATGATGAAGGTCCGACCGATGTAGCGGTTCTTGACGAAGCCTTCGCGAAACTTCACGCCCAGGTGGTTGGCCAGTTCCAGCGCCGAGGTACGGCTGGTATCGGGGATCGGAATGACCACGTCGATACCGTGATCCGGACGCTCGCGGCGGATCTTGTCGGCCAGCTTTTCGCCCATGCGCAGCCGCGCCTTGTAGACCGACACCCCATCCATGATGGAGTCCGGACGAGCCAGGTAGACGTGCTCGAAGATGCACGGCTTGAGCTGCGGATTGGGCGCGCACTGGCGCGTATGCAACTGGCCTTCCTCGGTGATGTACACCGCTTCGCCCGGCGCCAGGTCGCGGATCAGGGTGAAACCGAGCACGTCCAGCGCCACGCTTTCGGAGGCGATCATGTACTCGACGCCCTCGTCGGTATGCCGCTGGCCGAAGACGATCGGGCGAATGCCGTTGGGGTCGCGGAAACCGACGATGCCGTAACCGGTGATCATCGCCACCACCGCATAACCACCGCGGCAGCGCTTGTGCACGTCCTTGACCGCCGCGAACACGTCCTCTTCGCTGGGGTTGAGCTTGCCGCGAACGGCCAGTTCATGGGCAAACACGTTGAGCAGCACTTCGGAATCGGAGCTGGTGTTGACGTGGCGCAGATCCGACTCGTAGATCTCCTTGGCCAACTGTTCGACGTTGGTCAGGTTGCCGTTATGAGCCAGGGTGATGCCATAGGGCGAGTTGACGTAGAAGGGTTGCGCTTCCGCCGAGCTGGAGCTCCCTGCAGTGGGATAGCGCACGTGGCCGATGCCCATATGGCCGATCAGGCGCTGCATGTGGCGCTGCTGGAACACATCGCGCACCAGGCCGTTGTCCTTGCGCAGGAACAGCCGTCCTTCGTAACTGGTGACGATACCGGCAGCATCCTGGCCGCGGTGCTGCAGAACGGTGAGCCCGTCATACAGCGCCTGATTGACGTTCGATTTACCGACGATACCGACAATGCCACACATGTGACGCAACCCCTACTCAGTGGAACGACTAATTACCAGTGCCTGCAGGGATGGTTCCCTGCAGCACGTCTTTGAACGGCAGTTCGACCGGCTCGCGGATCCCGCTCGCCAACCATTCACTGGACATCCCCAGAATGAGGTTCTTAGACCAGTCTGCAACCAACAGAAAATGCGGTATCAACGTGGACTGCTGCCACCAGACGTCCTGCTCGACAGGCGCCAGGCTCAACAGGCCGACGGCGATCACGACCAGCAAGGCGCCGCGCGCAGCACCGAAAACCATGCCCAGGAAGCGGTCGGTCCCGGAAAGCCCAGTCACCCGGATCAGCTCGCCGATCAGGTAATTGATCAGCGCGCCGACCAGCAGGGTCAATACGAACAACAGGACACAGGCGGCAATGACACGGGCGGAGGGGGTTTCGATATAGGCGGCGAAATGCTGCGAAAGCGCCCCGCCGAACATCCAGGCCACCACACCCGCGATAATCCAGGTGACCAGCGACAGGGCTTCCTTGACGAAGCCACGGCTCAAGCTGATCAGACTCGATACGGCGATGATGGCGATGATCGCCCAATCGACCCAAGTGAATGCCACGATGCAGGTTACCGATGGAAGAGGCGCTGCATTTTAGCAGAGCCCTGCCCATCGGTTAAGCGCAGATGCCGAAGTCAGTTGCTTTCCGGCTGGAATCGCACCACGAAACCATTGAGCTTGTGCTGACGATTGAGCTGGTCGCGCAGGCGATCGGCCTCGACCCTCTCCACGAGCGGGCCGACGAACACCCGATTCATGCCGTCGGCATTGCGAATGTAGGCGTTGTAACCCTGGGCGCGCAGGGTTTTCTGCAGCGTCTCGGCACCCGGGCGGCTGGACAGGCTCGCCAGTTGCACCGACCAGCTGACCGGCAGGCTGTTGGCATCCAGCCGTTCGGCAGGCGCCTTTTGCGGCGGTGGCGCAACCTCGGCAGGTTTGCTGGGCGTCGGTTGTGGCGTCGGTTGTGGCGTCGGTGCCGGTGTCGCCACCGGCGCGTCAGCAACGGGCAGTTCACCGATCGGTTGCTCGACGGGTGCAGGCGCCTGCCCGGCCGCCGCACTGTCACCGGGTACCGGCTCCTGCGGCAACTCCTGCGGATCCGGGACGATCACCGGCTGCATCTCGATTTCCGGCACTACCGGCTTGGCCGGCATCGCGGGTGCGTCCACCACGACATGGCGCAACTCGTCGGGACGGGACAGCAGCATCGGCAGGAAAATCACCGCCAGCGCCACCAGCACCAGCGCCCCGACAATACGTTGCTTCGTTCCGCTATCCAGCATTGCCATCCTGCACACCCTCCTGGGCGTGACGCTCCAGCCACATCAAGGCTTCGGCCACGCAGAAAAAAGATCCAAAGAGCAGAATTTCATCCCCGGCCGCGGCACGCTCGCACTGCGCCTGCAACGCGCTGCCTACATCGGCATGCATCTCGGCATGGGCGGCGCAGGCGGCCAGGTGGCCGTGCAGCTCAGCCGCTGAGCGCGAACGCTCGCTTGGCAGCGGCGTCACCGCCCAGTGCCTCACCTCGGCGAGCAGAGGCCCCACCACGCCAGGCAGATCCTTGTCCGCCAGCAGGCCGAACACCGCAAGCCGCCGTTCGGCAGACTGATTCGCCTGCAGGCGAGCGGCGAGAAACTGCGCAGCATGGGGATTGTGCCCTACATCGAGCAACAGAGTGAGGGACTTGCCCCGCCAGTTCAAGTGACGACGATCCAGACGACCGACCACCCGCGTCGCCTGCAAGGCCAACGCGATACGCTCGGCGTCCCATGGCAGGTCGAGCAAGGCGTAGGCTTGCAACGCCAGCGCGGCGTTCTCCATGGGCAAGTCGAGCAGCGGCAGGTCGGCAAGGCGCAGGACCTCGCCTCGCGGCGTCAGCCCGTACCAGCTCCAGCCATGCGGGCCGACGCTCAGGTCAAAATCACGGCAACGAAGGAACAGCGGCGCATCCAGCTCAACGACGCGCTCCAGCAGCGGCAACGGCGGGTCGAAATCACCGCACAGGGCCGGCTTGCCGGCGCGCAGAATACCGGCCTTTTCGAACGCCACCGACTCGCGGCTATCGCCCAGCCAGTCTGCATGGTCGATACCGATACTGGTGATCAGCGCCAGATCGGCATCGATCAGGTTCACCGCATCCAGGCGCCCGCCCAGGCCGACTTCCAGCACCGCGACGTCCAGCCCGGCACGCTCGAACAACCAGAATGCCGCCAGGGTTCCCATTTCGAAATAGGTCAGCGACGTATCGCCACGCGCGGCCTCTACGGCGGCGAAAGCCTCGCAAAGCGCCTCATCGCTGGTTTCGCGACCGTCGACTTGCACGCGCTCGTTGTAACGCAGCAGGTGGGGCGAGCTGTACACCCCGACCTTGAGACCCTGGGCACGCAGCAGCGCGGCGAGAAAGGCGCAGGTCGAGCCCTTGCCATTGGTACCGGTGACGGTGATCACGCGCGGCGCCGGCCGGGACAAGCCCAGGCGTGTAGCGACGTCCCGGGAGCGTTCGAGGCCCATGTCGATGGCACTCGGATGCAACCGCTCCAGGTACGCCAGCCACTCGGCCAGGGAGCGCTGGGTCATGCCGTGACCGGCAGCGCTGCAGGAGATGGCTGGTGGGTGAATTGCGCCAGCAGACGAGCGAGGCGCGAGCGCAGTTCGGCACGGTGAATGATCATGTCGATGGCGCCGTGTTCGATGAGGAACTCGCTGCGCTGGAAGCCTTCCGGCAGCTTCTCGCGAACGGTCTGCTCGATCACCCGTGGGCCGGCGAAACCGATCAGTGCCTTCGGCTCGGCGACGATAACGTCGCCCAGCATCGCCAGGCTCGCCGATACGCCGCCGTAGACCGGGTCGGTCAGCACCGAGATGAACGGAATACCTTCTTCACGCAAACGCGCCAGCACCGCCGAGGTCTTGGCCATCTGCATGAGCGAGATCAGCGCTTCCTGCATGCGCGCACCGCCGGAAGCGGCGAAACACACGAATGGGCAGCGCTTCTCCAGGGCCACGTTGGCGGCCTGCACGAAACGCTCGCCGACGATGGCGCCCATCGAGCCGCCCATGAAGGAAAACTCGAACGCGCAGGTCACGATCGGCATGCCTTCCAGCGTGCCGCTCATGGAAATAAGCGCATCCTTCTCGCCGGTCTGCTTTTGCGCAGCGACCAGGCGATCCTTGTACTTCTTGCTGTCACGGAATTTCAGACGATCGCTCGGTTCCAGATCGGCGCCGATTTCCTCGCGGCCATCGGCATCGAGGAAGATGTCCAGGCGCGCACGGGCACCGATACGCATGTGGTGATTGCACTTGGGGCAAACGTCGAGGGTCTTTTCCAGCTCGGGCTTGTACAGCACGGCCTCGCAGGACGGGCACTTGTGCCACAGGCCTTCGGGCACCGAACTCTTCTTGACCTCGGAACGCATGATCGATGGGATCAGTTTGTCTACCAGCCAGTTGCTCATGCTCTCAATTCTCCAACGCTGTAGGCTTCAACATGCTTGCTGCACATGACAAGCGAATTCAAAAAGTGGTCGGGACCGGGGCCGGCGTGAAGCCCGCCACCTGACCCAACCACGAAAAAAGCGCGCACTCGTTGCGGCGATAGGAGTATGGACGGCGCGCTGCGCGGCGCCGTCACATCGAGTCTCCAACCGCTCGCACCCGCTGCACGAAGTCCTTTACCCTGCCTGCATCCTTGATGCCCTTGGCCTGCTCGACGCCGCCGCTGACATCCACCGCATAAGGGCGTACCTGAACGATCGCCGCGGCAACGTTCTCCGGGGTCAAACCGCCCGCCAGGATCACCGGTTTGCCGAGGCGCGCCGGTACCAGCGCCCAGTCGAACGCCTGCCCGGTGCCGCCGGGCACGCCGTCGACGAAGGTATCGAGCAACACCGCGCGGGCGCCGGGATAGGCATCGACCAGGGCCGCCACATCGTCTTGCGCACGAACACGCAATGCCTTGATGTAAGGGCGCTTCAGCGCCTCGCATGCGGCAGCGCTTTCATCACCGTGAAACTGCAGCAGGTCCAGCGGCACCGTGGCCAGCACTGCCTCGATGTCGGCTTGCGGCATGTCGACGAACAGGCCGACCGTGGTCACGAACGGCGGCAGGCCGGCTACGATGGCACGCGCCTGCTCGATCGATACGGCTCGCGGGCTGGGCGCGTAGAACACCAGGCCGATAGCGTCCGCGCCAGCAGCAACTGCGGCCAGCGCATCCTCGAGGCGGGTAATCCCGCAGATCTTGCAGCGAACGACTGACAACGGACGAATACCTCCGCGAAATGCCGGATGGTAGCAAATGACCGACAGGCTGGGGCCATTAATTGCAGTGCCAGCCCCGCCCTCTCACTGCGTGAGCGCCACGTCCGGGAGCCCGGAGAGAAAGTGCGGCCCCAGATAACGCGTCGGCAACTCGAACTCGGCGGGATAGTCCACCTGCACCAGGTACAACCCGTAGGGGTGCGCCGTTACCCCGCCCGTGCGCCGCACGCCGGTGGCCAGCACCTCGCCGGCCCAGGCCACCGGGCGCTCGCCAGCGCCGATGGTCATCAGCACCCCGGCGATGTTTCGCACCATGTGGTGCAGAAACGCATTGGCGCGGATATCCAGCACGATGAAGCGCCCATGCTGCAGCAGCTCGAGGTGGTGGACGGTCTTGATCGGTGATTTGGCCTGACACTGCCGGGCTCGGAAGGCACTGAAGTCGTGAGTGCCGAGGAACGCCTGCGCCGCTTCGCGCATGCGCTCGATGTCCAGGGGACGGTGATTCCAGGTGATTTCTTCGGCCATGTGCGCCGGGCGAATCTGGTCGTTGTAGATCACATAGCGATAACGACGTGCCATGGCGCAGAAGCGCGCGTCGAAATGCGCCGGCATGGCCTTGGCCCAGGTCACGCTGATGTCGCCAGGCAGGTTCATGTTGGCGCCCATGACCCAGGCATGCATGGAGCGCTCGACGGTGGTATCGAAATGCACTACCTGACCACTGGCATGCACCAGAGCGTCGGTACGCCCTGCGCAGCTCAAGGTCACCGGCGCACCGCCGGCGACCTTGGAAAGGGCCTTCTCGAGCGATGCCTGGATGGACGGAACCCCGTCGCGCTGGCGCTGGAACCCCCGGTAACGGGCACCGCGATACTCGACGCCCAGGGCAATCTTGTAAATGCCGACGGCAGCCATTTCGGCTGCCGTCGTGTTACGCAAATCAGACATGTATCAAACCAGTTTGCCGATCAGCTCACGCGCTTCCTGCTGCTGACCGTCGTTACCTTCGGCGATCACTTCATCGAGGATGTCACGCGCACCCTCGGAATCGCCCATATCGATATAGGCCCGCGCCAGATCCAGCTTGGTCGCGGTTTCATCGGTACCGGACAGGAAATCGAAATCTTCGTCGTCGTCGAGCGACGCGTTATCCGCCTGCAGGCCTTCGGGTTCCAGTTTACCTTGTTGTTCGAGGCTTTCGGCCAACTGATCGAGCTCAGCCGTGACGTCATCAAGCTGAGCGGCGAAACTGGCGCCACTGTTTGGCGCCGGCGCTTCGTCGTTGAGCGACAGGTCGAAATCGGCCGGCAGGGCGAAATCGTCCTGAGCCTTGTCTGCCTGCGTCGCCGGGAAATCGGCCACGCCATCATTGGCCGGGGTCTTGTCGGCTTCGTCGTCGAGGCTGAGCAGGAAGTCATCTTCCTGCGCCGCGGCCGGCGTGTTCGGCGAGTCCAGGTCGAGGCTGAAATCCGCCAGCTCTCCGCCAAGCTCCTGACGGCTGTCGGCATCATTGCCGAGGTCCAGATCGAAGGCCACGGCGTCATCCTTGCTCGCAGCAGGTTGCTCGGGTGCCTGCAGGTCCAGATCGGAATCCAGGCTCAGGGTGTCGATTTCGTCGAAACGACCGGTGTCCTGATCGCGGGCGTCCGGGTTGGCGGCGAACTCGGCTTCGAGTGCGTCCAGATCCAGATCGAAGGCATCGTCGGCAGGCCTGGAGGCCACCGGCTGCGCCGGCTCGTCCAGGGCCAGGTCATCGAGGCTGAAGGAGTCCAGATCATCCGCCGCGGCGCTGCCGGCCAGGGCAGCACTGCCGCCCAGCATCACCATGGCCGGGTAGCGGCTCTTCAGTTGCTCGACTTCGGCGTTGGCACCACCAATTTCGCGCAGTTCGTTTTCCTGACGGGCGAATCCTTCACGGTCACCCAGCTCGGCATAGACCTCCATCAGTTTCAGACGCAGATCGGTGCGCTGCGGCTCGTCGTTGATGGCGTTGTGCAGCAGCTCTGCGGCCTGGTTGAAACGGCCGTAGGCAATGTAGATATCGGCCTCGCCCAGGGCATCACCGGTCTGCGCGGTAACGCGCTCTTCACCAATGGGCTGCAGCGGCGCGCCAGGCTCGTTCGGCAGCTCGTTGAAGCTTTCGGCAGGCAATTCCAGGTCGCTGTCGAAGCGATGGGTATCTTCCTCGTAAACCGCGACGCTCTCTTCCTGCTCGGCTTCCTTGCGTGCGTTGCGGCGCGACAGGATCAACAGCACCAGCAACAGCGCCAGCAATAGGCTGCCACCGATCAGGCCGAGCAGCATCGGATTGGCCAGCAGGTTGTCGAGCGCGCTGTCTTGCTCGACGGGCTCGACGGGCTCAGGCGCGGCGGCTACCGGCGCGGGTGCCTGAGCATCGTCGGTTGCGGCAGGTACGGCCGGCGCGGGCTCGGCGGCCGGCACCGGCTGCTCGGCTGGAGCGGCGCCCTCTACCGGAGCGGCGTCGCTCCCGGCTTGCGGCGCCGGCTCGGCGGCCAGAGGCGCCTCGGCAGCAGCGTCGGGCGCAGCCGCGGTTGCATCACCGTTCGGTGCAGCGGGTGCGGCGGCAGGCGCATCTTCAGCTGCATCGGCGGCAGGCTCCGCAGGTGCCTGGGAGGGTGCCGCAGGTGCTGGAACCGGCGCAGCAGATTGCCCGGTGCCGGCAACCTGACCGGCGGGCGACGATACATCGGCCTGCAGCTTGGCCAACTGGTTGTCCTTGAGCTGGATGAGCCGCTGCAGCTTGTCGAGCTGGCTCTGCAGATCAGTCATCCGGTCCTTGAGCTCGTCGTTTTCACGCCGAGTGGAATCCAGACTTTCCTGAGTGACGGCCAACTGGTTACTCAACGCAGCGCTGTTGCTGGCACCGTTCTCGCTGCCGGCAGTGGCCTTGCCGGCATCGGCGGCCAGGAGTTTGAGCTTGTCTTCGGCCTGCACTTCGGCAGGCGCGGCGCCAGCGCCGGTGCGGCGGGTGGCATCGATCTGACGAGTACCGGCCACCGCGGGGGCACTGCGACCCTGGCGCCAGGAACTGTTCTGCTCATTGACCTGGGCCAGTGCCTGGGCCTGGCTGCGGCTGGCGATCTGCTGCTCGTCGGGCAGGCGCAGCACCTGGCCACTCTTCATGCGGTTGATGTTGCCGCCGATGAAGGCATCCGGATTGAGGTCCTGGATGGCCAGCATGGCCTGATGCACGCTGCCATTGCCACGGGCCCGCTGGGCAACTTCCCAGAGGGTGTCATTGTTGGTGGTGCGGTATTCGTTGCCCCTCGTGGCGGCACTGGCGCGCGGCGCGGCAGGTGCAGCAGCAGGTGCGGTGGCGCGCGGCGCAGCGGCAGCTGGCCGCGAGACCGGTGCTGCCACCGGCAGTTGCGGCGCTGCCGCTGCCTGAGGAGAGTACAGCGGCGGGTCGAGCAGCAAGGTGTATTCACGCAGCAGGCGGCCATTGGGCCACAGCACTTCCACGAGGAAGTTCAGGTAGGGCTCGCGGACGGGCTTGGTCGAGGTCACGCGGATCACGTTCTTGCCGTTTGGCTTGACGATGGGCGTGAACTTCAGATCGGTCAGGAAATACTGGCGGTCGACGCCTGCCTTGTTGAATTCCTCGGGCGAGGCCAGCGTCGGGCGTACTTCCGCAGCGGACAGGTCACGCACATCGAGGAGCTCGATTTCTGCCACCAGCGGCTGGTTCAGAGACGACTGCAGCGTCAGCTCGCCGACCCCCAGCGCATGCGCCATACCGGAAGACAGCGCCGACGCGGCAGCGATAGCCAGTACCAGTTTACGAACCCGAACCATAGCCTTTTCCTTTGTGTTAACAGCTCTCGAACAACGAGAGGGTTTGGTGACTGCTGGCTGCCCCTCTTAAGGTTCCCCCAGCCAGCAATCAGCGCGCTCAGTAATTGCCAAGCTCGAATAGATCTTCAAATTTCCAGATAAGTATCTTTTACAGATGGTGTTTTATCAACAACTCGCCCAGTTGCACGGCGTTCAAAGCCGCACCTTTTCTCACGTTATCAGACACAATCCACAAAGTTAGCTCGCAGGGGTCATCCAAACCACGCCGTACGCGCCCTACATATATCTCGTCCTGGCCAACTGCGTCACCGATGACGGTCGGATAGTCGCCCGCCTCGACAAGCTCGATCCCGCTCGCGGCATCCAGAGCGGCGATCACCTGATTCACTTCTACAGGTGTAGACGCCTGCACAGTCACACTCAAACTATCGCCGAAGAAAACCGGCACCTGATGACAACTGACGGCAACATTCAGCGAGGCGTTGTCGAGCAGAGCCTTGATATCCTGGTTGATGCGGCGCTCCAGCAGACCATGCCCGTCGGCATCCGGCTCGTCGACCTGGGCGAGCACGTTGAAGGCCATCTGCCGGTCAAACAGGCGCGGTTCGAATGAACGGCCGTTGAGCAACTCGGCAGTTTGCCGAGCCAACTCCGAGACCCCTTCCCGGCCGCGGCTGGACACTGCCAGCGCGGCGTTGATCACCAGTCGATCGACCTGCACCTGATCGCGCAGAGCGGCGAGCACCAACGTGACTGCCACAGCTACCGAAGACGGACTCGTCAGTGCCAACGGCGCCGTACGCCCTTCCAGTATTGCCGCGTTGACCTCAGGCACCACTCGCGGCGCCTGCTCTGCCGGCAGTGCGCCAGACAGGTCGATAAGCGAACATCCGGCCTTGCGCACCGCATCGGCATGGGCCAGGGTCACGCTCTGGTCCGCAGCAAAAAACGCCAACTGCACCGCTTTGAAATCGAAACCCTCGACGGCCCTAACGCGCAGATTGCGGCCCTTGTAAGGGAGCGTTCGACCCGCCGATTCATTGCTGGCGAGCAAATGCAGGTCACCCACCGGGAACCCGCGATCTTCGAGAATTTGCAGAAGGGATTCGCCGACACCGCCGGTGGCGCCGACGATGGCGATAGCAAAGGTAGAAGTCATGAGGGGCGTCTGATGCTCGATGGCTGAAACAGACTCGGCACTCTACCGAAAAGCAGAGGGGCGGGCGACGGCAATCGCTAGCGACACCGTACGACCCGCCCCTCGCTGCACGCTTGCGGCGCGCTCGTGACGATCAACGCTCCAGCAGAATCCGCAGCATGCGCCGCAGCGGCTCGGCCGCGCCCCACAGCAACTGGTCACCGACGGTGAAGGCACCGAGGTACTGCGAACCCATATTGAGCTTGCGCAGACGGCCGACCGGCACGCTCAAGGTGCCGGTAACGGCAGTCGGGCCGAGGTCGCGAATGCTCGCTTCGCGGTGGTTCGGCACCAGCTTGACCCACGGGTTGTGCTGGCTGATCAGCCCTTCGATGTCGGTCAGCGGTACGTCCTTGTTCAGTTTGATGGTCAGCGCCTGGCTGTGGCAGCGCATGGCGCCGATACGCACGCAAATGCCGTCGACCGGAATCGGATTCTTGAAGCGACCGAGAATCTTGTTGGTTTCCGCCTGGGCCTTCCACTCTTCGCGGCTCTGGCCGTTGGGCAGCTCCTTGTCGATATAGGGGATCAGGCTGCCGGCCAGCGGCACGCCGAAGTTGTCGACCGGGAACGCATCGCCGCGCATGGCCTCGGCGACCTTGCGGTCGATATCGAGGATGGCGCTGGCCGGGTCGGCCAACTCATCGGCGACGCTGGCGTTGACCGCGCCCATCTGCTTGATCAGCTCGCGCATGTTCTGCGCGCCGGCACCGGAGGCTGCCTGATAGGTCATGGCGCTCATCCACTCGACCAGGCCGGCTTCGTAGAGGCCGCCCAGGGCCATCAGCATCAGACTGACGGTGCAGTTGCCGCCGATGTAGTTGCGCGTGCCCAGGTCGAGCTGATGATCGATGACCCGACGGTTCACCGGGTCGAGCACGATCACCGCGTCGTCGGCCATGCGCAACGAGGACGCCGCATCGATCCAGTAGCCCTTCCAGCCGGCTTCGCGCAGCTTGGGGAATACTTCGCTGGTGTAGTCGCCACCCTGGCAGGTGAGAATCACGTCCAGACCTTTCAGCTCATCAATGCTGTAGGCATCCTTGAGCGTCTCGGTTTCCTTGCCGATGGCCGGGCCCTGGCCGCCGACATTGGAGGTGGTGAAGAACACCGGCTCGATCAGATCGAAATCCTGTTCTTCCAGCATGCGCTGCATGAGCACGGAACCGACCATGCCACGCCAACCGATAAGACCTACACGTTTCATAACCACTACACCTATATGAACAAGCCGCCGGCCACTTTCCGGCGGCCTGGAAGATTACAGACTACGCAGCGCTTCGACTACTGCATCACCCATTGCCGCCGTGCCGACCTTGGTCATACCCGCCGAATGGATGTCGCCAGTGCGCAAGCCCTGGTCGAGCACGCGGCTCACGGCCTGCTCGATGGCGTCAGCGGCCTGGGTCTGGTTGAAGCTGTAACGCAGCATCATGGACACCGACAGGATGGTTGCCAACGGGTTGGCGATGCCCTGCCCCGCGATGTCCGGCGCCGAACCGTGGCACGGCTCGTACATGCCCTTGTTGTTGGCGTCCAGCGAAGCGGACGGCAGCATGCCGATGGAGCCGGTGAGCATCGAGGCTTCGTCCGAGAGAATGTCGCCGAACATGTTGTCGGTCACCACCACGTCGAACTGCTTGGGCGCACGCACCAGCTGCATCGCCGCGTTGTCGACGTACATGTGGCTCAGCGCGACATCCGGATAATCCTTAGCCACTTCCTCGACCACAGTGCGCCACAGTTGGCTGGAGGCCAGCACGTTGGCCTTGTCCACCGAGCACAGTTTGTTGCCACGCACGCGGGCCATGTCGAAGCCGACCTTGGCAATGCGGCGGATCTCGCTTTCGCTGTACGGGAGCGTGTCGTAGGCCATGCGCTCGCCATTATCCAGCACCTTGCTCTCGCGCGGCTGGCCGAAGTAGATGCCGCCGGTCAGCTCGCGGACGATGAGGATGTCCAGGCCCGCGACCACTTCCGGCTTGAGCGACGAAGCGTCGGCCAGCTGCGGGTAAAGGATGGCCGGTCGCAGGTTGGCGAACAGGCCCAACTGCGAGCGGATCTTCAGCAGGCCGCGCTCGGGGCGGATGGCCGGGTCGATCCTGTCCCACTTCGGCCCGCCGACCGCACCCAGCAGCACGGCATCGGCAGCGCGCGCGCGCTCAAGGGTTTCGTCGGCCAGCGGCACGCCATATTTGTCCACGGCAGCGCCGCCCAGCTCGTCGAACGACAGCTCGAAGCCCAGTGCGTACTTGTCATTGGCCAGGCGCAGCACCTTCACCGCTTCGGCCATGATTTCCGGGCCGATGCCGTCACCGGGAAGAACCAGAATCTGCTTGCTCATCGCTTTTATCCTTCGCAACTCAGGTCGCCGGGCGTCGGAATGCCCTGGCGACAATTAGAAACCGGAGCGGACCGCGAGCACTGCCCAAACCCAAAAGGGGCGCCATGTTCGACGCCCTCGTGGCATGGGTCAATGGTGCGCACGGCCCATCGACAGACAACACGTAACCTTATCTTTCCGCCCACAGCACCAGCACGTCGGTGCTGAACGAGCCATCGGCGGCTATCTCGAAGTACTTGCGCACCTCCCCAGCCATCGCGCATTGCATGGCCAGGATCGCCTCACGCATTACCTGCGGCGTGCGCATGCGCTCGACCCAGGAGGCGAACTCAAGATGAAGGCGCTGCCGGGCGTGGCTGCGCACCTGCAAGCCTGCCTCGCTGACATGCTGCAGCCACTCGGCCGGCGAGTAGTTGCGCACGTGGCTGGTATCGCGCAGCACTTCGACGGCCTGCAGGTAGGTATCGAGCAGCGGCCGCCCTGGCGAGGCGACATCGATGAACGCCGCCACGCCGCCAGGCTTGAGCACCCTGCGCACTTCACGCAGGGCTACCGCCAGGTCGCTCCAGTGATGGGCCGAGTAGCGGCTGAACACGAAATCGAATTCGCCCTCGGCGAATGGCAGCGCCTCTGCAGCGCCATGCACCGTACGGACATTGCTCAGCCCACGTTCAGCGGCAGCTCTGCTGACCACCTCAAGCATCTGCGCAGAGAGGTCGTAGGCCACCACTTCGCCCACCAGCGGTGCAACCTGAAAGGCGACATGCCCGGCGCCGCAGCCCAGATCCAGCACGCGGGCATCACGGCGCCCGGCCACTTCGGCCTGCAGCAACGCGAACTCGCTGCCATGGGCATGCACCGAACTGTTCAGGTAGGCACTGGCCTGCTCGCCGAACTGCCGTTGCACCACCTGTTCATGACCTGCCATGCGCGCGACTCCTGCACCCGTAACTTACTTGATAGCGCCAAACAACCAGGGCTGGCGCTGCTGATAACCCACCTCGAACTCGCGGATCGAGTCCGCGTTCTGCAGGGTCAGGCCGATGTCGTCGAGGCCATTGAGCAGGCAGTGCTTGCGAAACGCATCGACCTCGAAGCGGTACTGCACGCCATCGGGACGAGTGACCGTCTGCGCCGCGAGGTCAACGGTCAGCTGATAGCCTTCCTGCGCCTCGGCCTGCTCGAACAGCGCATCCACTTCTTCCTCGGCCAGCACGATCGGCAACAAGCCGTTCTTGAAGCTGTTGTTGAAGAAGATGTCGGCGAAGCTCGGCGCGATCACCGTACGGAAGCCGTATTCATCCAGCGCCCAGGGCGCATGCTCACGACTCGAACCGCAGCCGAAGTTCTCGCGGGCAAGCAGCACGCTGGCGCCCTGGTAGCGCGGGAAATTGAGCACGAAGTCCTTGTTGATCGGCCGATTGGAGTTGTCCTGGTTCGGCTGCCCGACGTCCAGGTAACGCCACTCGTCGAACAGGTTCGGGCCAAAGCCGGTGCGCTTGATCGACTTGAGAAACTGCTTGGGGATGATCTGGTCGGTGTCGACGTTGGCGCGATCGAGGGGAGCGACCAGGCCGGTGTGTTGAGTGAAAGGTGTCATGTCGTGCTCCTCAGGCCTGGATCAATTCGCGAACGTCGATGAAGCGACCGGTCACCGCCGCGGCGGCGGCCATGGCCGGGCTCACCAGGTGGGTACGGCCACCAGCACCCTGACGGCCTTCGAAGTTACGGTTGGAGGTCGAGGCGCAATGCTCGCCGTTGCCGAGTTTGTCCGGGTTCATCGCCAGGCACATGGAGCAGCCTGGCTCACGCCATTCAAAACCAGCCTCGATGAAGATCTTGTCCAGCCCCTCGCTTTCCGCCTGAGCCTTGACCAGACCGGAACCCGGCACGACCAACGCCTGCTTGATGGTACTGGCGACCTTGCGGCCCTTGGCCACTTCGGCAGCGGCGCGCAGGTCTTCGATGCGCGAGTTGGTGCAGGAACCGATAAATACCCGATCGAGCTGGATGTCAGTGATCGGCTGGTTGGCGGCAAGGCCCATGTACTTGAGGGCGCGGGTGATCGAATCCTTTTTCACCGGGTCGCTTTCACGGGCCGGGTCCGGCACGTTCTGGTCGACGGCCAAGACCATTTCCGGCGAGGTGCCCCAGCTGACCTGCGGCTTGATGTCTTCGGCACGCAGCTCGACCACGGTGTCGAAATGCGCGTCGGCATCCGACACCAGGTCGCGCCATACGGAAACAGCCTGCTCCCAATGCTCGCCCTTGGGCGAATAAGGACGGCCCTTTACATAAGCCATGGTCTTTTCGTCCACGGCCACCAGCCCCACCCGGGCACCGGCCTCGATGGACATGTTGCAGATGGTCATGCGGCCTTCGAGAGACAAATCGCGGATCGCGCTACCGGCGAACTCCAGCGCGTGGCCATTGCCGCCGGCGGTGCCGATCTTGCCGATCACCGCGAGCACGATGTCCTTGGCGGTGACGCCGAACGGCAGCTTGCCTTCAACGCGCACCTGCATGTTCTTCATCTTCTTGGCGATCAGGCACTGGGTGGCGAGCACGTGCTCGACCTCGGAGGTGCCGATGCCGTGGGCGAGCGCGCCAAACGCACCATGGGTAGAGGTGTGCGAGTCGCCGCAGACCACCGTCATGCCCGGCAGGGTAGCGCCCTGCTCCGGGCCGACCACGTGCACGATGCCCTGACGCACGTCGTTCATCTTGAATTCGAGGATGCCGAAGTCATCGCAATTTTCGTCCAGGGTCTGCACCTGAATGCGCGATACCTCATCGGCGATGGCTTCCAGGCCGCCCTGGCGCTCGGCGCGGGTGGTCGGCACGTTGTGGTCCGGCGTGGCGATGTTGGCGTCGATGCGCCAGGGCTTGCGCTGAGCCAGACGCAGGCCTTCGAAGGCCTGGGGCGACGTCACTTCGTGAAGAATGTGGCGGTCGATGTAGATCAGCGACGAACCATCGTCGCGTCGCTTCACTTCGTGCATTTCCCACAACTTGTCGTAGAGCGTCTTGCCTGCCATCAGCCTGTCCTCATCGGTCTTTCTGTGCCCGGGCAATAGCCCTCTGGCTTATGGGGAGAATGCTATGCCTGGCTAGCGAATAACTCAAATTCATATTTTTCATCCAGAAGATTCCTCGGCGGAATTCATATAGCATCAAACCATCATCACCCTGAACCTTACCCGGGACGGCCCATGGATCTCGCCACGCTCAATGCCTTTATAGCCATCGCCGAACTCGGCAGCTTTTCCGAGGCGGCGATTCGTCTGCATCTCACCCAGCCAGCGGTGAGCAAACGCATCGCCAGTCTCGAACAGCAGCTACGGGTACGCCTGTTCGACCGCCTGGGCCGCGAGGTGAGCCTGACCGAAGCCGGGCGTGCCCTGCTGCCGCGTGCCTACCAGATTCTCAACGTGCTGGAAGACACGCGCCGTGCGCTGACCAACCTCAATGGTGAGATCACCGGCCGGCTGACCCTCGCCACCAGCCACCACATCGGCCTGCACCGCCTGCCACCGCTGCTGCGCGCCTTTACCCGCGCGCACCCGCAAGTGGCGCTGGACATCCAGTTTCTCGACTCGGAGGTGGCCTATGACGAAGTCTTCCATGGCCGTGCCGAACTGGCGGTGATCACCCTGGCTCCGGACACCCGCGAGCCGGTCCGGGCCACGGCGGTGTGGGACGATCCGCTGGATTTCGTCACCGCGCCCGAGCACCCGCTGGCGCAGAGTGACGGCGTCACCCTGGCCGATGTTGCCGGGCACCCGGCTGTATTTCCCGGCGGCAACACCTTTACCCACCATATAGTGCAGCGCCTGTTCGAGGCTCAAGACCTGACGCCCAATATCGCCATGAGCACCAACTACCTGGAAACCATCAAGATGATGGTGTCCATCGGCCTGGCCTGGAGCGTGCTGCCGCGCACCATGCTCGACGACCAGGTTGCGCGCCTGCCCCTGCCCGGCATCCAGCTGTCGCGGCAACTGGGCTACATCGTGCATACCGAACGCACCCTGTCCAACGCCGCGAGGGCCTTCATGCAGTTGCTCGACAGTCATCGCGACAGCCTTGCTTTCGCGCCGGGGCAACGGCTAACGTGACAGCCATGCAGGCTATCTGCCTTCCGGACGCGCATACGCGCAACGGACCGTCTCACCGCCGTTCTACCGTCCTTCGTAGAGGAAGGGTTAATGGGCAACTACAACGATAAACGCCCGCCAACACCCTATGTCCCGGCACTCGACCCCGCCGAGTTCGAGAAGACCTGGCACGACTCCCAGCACCTGCTGGCCGCCCTCAACGGCGCCGAACTGGGCGCCTGGTTCTGGAACGTCGACACGGGCGAGGTAAATTGGTCACGCGGTGCGCAGAAACTGTTCGGCCTCGACCCCAACAGCCCGTTGAGTGCGCCCGTCGATTACATGGCGCTGATTCCCGGAGAAGACCGCATCGAAGTGATGCGCATGTTCCAGGCCGTGCTCGACGGCTCACCCACTGCCGAACCGATCCGCCACCGCATCCACTGGCCGGACGGCAGCCTGCACTGGCTGGAAATCACCGGCAGCCTGCAGGCGGGAGAGGCCGGCCAGCACAAGATGTTCGGCGTGATTCGCGACATCACCCGCCAGCGCACTCAGGAGCAAGCCCTGGCCGACAGCCAGGAGCGCCTGCGCATGGCCCTCGAGTCGGCTGATCTGGGCACCTGGGACTGGCACATTCCCAGCAATACCATGTTCGCCTCGGCGCGTGCCGCAGTTCTCCATGGCCTGCCCAACAACCTTTTTCACGGTCCCTTCCTGGACTTCTTCGCGCACGTTCCGGACGATGACCGACAGGCCATGCGCCAAGCCTATCGGGACTTGTTGCCCGATGGCGGCCAGGATTATCAGGTCACCTACCGCACGGTGTACCAGAACAAACAAGTGCACTACCTGGAGAGCACCGCCAAATTGCACCGCGACGCCCACGGCCAGCCGGTGCGCATGACGGGCATCCTGATCGACACCAGCGAACGAACCCTGCGCGAACAACGCCTGCAGGCCTCCGAACGCAAGTTCGCGACCGTATTCCAGGCAAGCCCGGATCCGATCTGCGTCACGACGTTGCCGGAAGGTCGCATCCTTGAAATAAACCCGGCATTCACCCAGGCGTTCGGCTGGCGCTCTGCAGAAATCACCGGCCGCAACATCTTCAAGCTCAAGCCCTGGCAGACCCTGCCCGAGGGCTCCGGCCTGCGCCAGAAGATCCTCGGCGGCACGGACCTCGATGACGAGCGCATCGACCTGATCGACCCCAACGGCGCGGGCATGACCTGCGTGGTGTCATGCCGACGCCTGGAGCTCGGCGGGCAGCCTTGCATGTTGACCAAGTTCCGCGACATCACTGAACAGCAACGCGCCGAGGCCGCACTCAAGGCCAGCCAGGAGAAATTCTCCAAGGCTTTCCACTCCAGCCCGGACGCCATCACCATCACCACCCGCGACACGGGGCGCTACATCGAGGTCAACGATGGCTTCACGCGCCTCACCGGTTACAGCGCCGAAGAAGTGATCGGCAAGACCTCGGAGCAGGTGCAAATCTGGGCCGACGCCGAACAGCGCCAGCGTCTGCTCGACACGCTGCAGCGCGAGGGCCATATCCAGCGCATGGAGATGCGTGCCAGGGACCGCGACGGCAACCGCGTGGAAGTCGAGGTATCGGTCGAGCAGATCCACCTCGACGGGCAAACCTGCCTGCTGGTGACCGCACGTGATATCGGCGAGCTCAAGGCTGCCCAGGCGCAGATCCAGCACCTGGCCTACCACGACCCGCTGACCAACCTGCCCAACCGCGCCCTGCTGATGGATCGCCTGACCCAGCAGATCGCTCTGTTGCAGCGCCATGGTCTGCGCGGCGCCCTGCTGTTCATCGATCTCGATCACTTCAAGCACATCAACGACTCGCTCGGCCATCCGGTTGGCGATGCGGTACTCAAGCTGATCACCGCGCGGCTGGAAGTGAGCGTCCGCGAGGAGGACACCGTGGCCCGCCTCGGTGGCGACGAGTTCGTGGTGCTGCTGACCGGTATCGAGGGCAAGCTTCGTCAGGTCATCGGCCATGCCCGCGGTGCGGCTGACAAGCTGCGCAAACTGCTTACCGAACCGATGCTGCTCGATGGCCACCGCCTGCAGGTCACGCCAAGCATCGGCATCGCCCTCATTCCCGATCATGGGCGCACCCCCGCCGACCTGCTAAAACGGGCGGATATCGCCCTGTACCGCGCCAAGGACTCCGGCCGCAACACCGTGCAGCTGTTCCACGCCACCATGCAGCACGCTGCCAGCGAACGCCTGCGCCTGGAGAACGAACTGCGGCTGGCACTGAGCCGCGGTGAATTCGAGCTGTATTTCCAGCCCCAGGTCGACGCCCGCGACGGTCAGATCATTGGCGCCGAAGCCTTGCTGCGCTGGATTCATCCGACACTCGGCGAACAGTCACCGGCGCTGTTCATCCCTGTACTGGAAGAAAGCGGCCTGATCCTCGAGGTTGGCGGCTGGGTGATGGCCGAGGCCTGCCTGCTTTGCGCGCAACTGCTGGAGGAAGGCGTCATCGATCAGCGGTTCAGCCTGTGCGTGAATATCAGCACGCGGCAGTTCCGGCAGGGCGACTTCGTCGAGCGCGTCGAACATTGCCTGCGCAAGAACAGCCTGCCGCACGGCATGCTCAAGCTGGAGATCACCGAAGGCATCGTCATCCAGGACATCGACGACACCATCGCCAAGATGAATCGCCTGCGCAAACTGGGCGTGAGCTTCGCCATGGACGATTTCGGCACAGGCTATTCGTCGCTGACCTACCTCAAGCGACTGCCCGTGGACGTGCTTAAGATTGACCAGTCATTCGTGCGCGACGCCACCAGCAACCCGAGCGACGCCGAAATCATCCGCGCCGTGGTGGCGCTGGGCCTGAGCCTGGGCCTCGAGGTGATCGCCGAGGGCGTTGAACAGCAGAGCCAGCTGGACTTCCTGCAAAGCCAGGGCTGCCACTGCTACCAGGGCTACCTGTTCAGCCGCCCTCAGCCCCTGGCGGAGTTTCGCGCGCTGCTGGCCCGCAGCGGGCAGCGCCCACACCCAGGGTGAAACAGAAAAGGCGCCATCTTGGCGCCTTTTCCGGTCAGTGCCGTCGTGGCAGTCAGCTCTCCAGCGCGGGGCGTGCAGAGCCGCCGATGGGGATACGCTTGGGCTTGGCCTCTTCCGGAACCAGGCGTTCGAGCTCGATATTGAGCAGGCCGTTGACCAGGCTGGCACCCCTCACCTCGATGTGATCAGCCAGCCGGAACGACAGCTTGAACGAGCGCTGGGCGATGCCCTGATACAGGTAGGTGACGTTGTCACCGTTGTCCGCACGCTTGCCACCGGTCACGGTCAATACCCCACGCTCCACCTGCAGGTCGAGGTCTTCATCCTGGAAGCCAGCCGCCGCGATGACGATACGGTAGCGGTCGTCGGCATGCTTTTCGACATTGTAGGGCGGATAGCTGCTACTCGTTTCGTTGCGCATCGCCGACTCGAACAGGTCGTTGAAGCGGTCGAAGCCAATCGACTGACGGAACAGCGGGGTCATGGAAAATGCGTTGCTCATGGTACGTCTCCTGATTGTTCAGCGAGTGATAAGGTGCGAGACCCGACTTCGGCATCCCGCACTACCAGAAATGTGGATCCCCGAAAAAATTTCAAGGGCCGTCCAAAAGGAGTTTTTACATGAGCAAAGTGATCCTGATCACCGGCGCCAGCCGCGGTATCGGGGCTGCCACGGCTCGCCTGGCGGCGCAACGCGGCTACACGGTGGCGATCAATTATCGTCGGCAGGCCGATGCCGCCGACGCGTTGGCCAGCGAGATCAACCGCGCGGGCGGCAGAGCCCTGGCCATGCAGGCAGACGTAACGAACGAGGCTGAGGTCAGCCAACTGTTCATCGCCATTGATGAGCGTTTTGGCAGTCTCGATGTGCTGGTCAACAATGCCGGCATCCTGGAGCAGCAGATGCGCCTGGAGGCGATGTCGCTGGAGCGCTGGCAGCGGGTCTTCGCCACCAACGTATTCGGCAGTTTTCTGTGCAGCCGCGAGGCGGTGATGCGCATGTCCACCCGCCAGGGCGGGCGCGGCGGCGCCATCGTCAACGTATCGTCGATTGCTGCACGGCTCGGTGCACCGGAGGAATACATCGACTACGCCGCCGCCAAGGGTGCCGTGGACAGCATGACGGTCGGGCTGGCCAAGGAACTGGCCGCTGACGGCATCCGCGTCAATGCGGTGCGTCCCGGCGTGATCGACACCGAGATTCACGCCAGCGGCGGCGAGCCGGGGCGCGTTGCCCGCGTTGCCAGCAGTATTCCGCTGGCCCGCGGCGGGCTGGCTGATGAGGTGGCGGAGGCGATCCTCTGGCTGGCCGGCGATAAGGCTTCATACACCACCGGTTCCCTGCTCGACGTCAGTGGCGGCCGTTGAGTGAGCCAGGCCAGGCGGCTCGCTAGACCGCCTGGCGCTCTTCGTCATGGCGCGGTGAAAAGGCCACGCCGAGCAGCACATCGATCTGCTCGCAACTGGTTTCACGGCGTAGCTGAGCGAACAGTTCGACCGCTTCCGGGTAGCCGCGGGTAAGCATGGCCAGCCACTGTTTGAGCCGCCCTGGCGCATAGCGCGGGGACATCTTGCGGCGCGCCTGCAGCCAGAAATCGGCAAGCAGCGGCTGCAGCTCTGACCAACTCATCACACCGGCATCCCGCCCGGCCCGCGCCGCCGCGATCTGCCGCGCCAGGTCGGGGCACGCCACCACGCCGCGGCCGAGCATGATGTTCTCGACGCCACTGACTTCGCGGCAGCGCCGCCAGTCTTCCAGCGACCAGATGTCACCGTTGGCATACACCGGCACCCCTACGGCTTCCTGCACCCGCGCCACCCACTCCCAATGCGCAGGCGGCTTGTAGCCCTCGACCTTGGTACGCGCATGCACGACGATCTGCGAGGCGCCGCCCTCGGCCAGCGCCTGCGCGCAGTCGATGGCCCAGTCCTTGTGGTCAAAACCCAGGCGCATCTTCGCGGTTACCGGAATCGCCGCCGGTACGCTGCGGCGTACCTCACGGACGATGGCATGCAGCAGCTCGGGCTCCTTGAGCAGCACGGCACCACCTCGCGACTTGTTGACGGTCTTCGCCGGGCAGCCAAAGTTGAGGTCGATCACCGGCGCGCCCAGCTTGCAGGCATAGGCGGCGTTGTCGCCAAGGCACTGCGGGTCGGAGCCGAGCAATTGCACCCGCAGCGGCGTGCCCGCGGCGGTTTGCGCGCCGTTGAACAGCTCCGGGGCCAGCTTGCGGTAGGTGGAGCGCGGCAGCACCCGGTCGGTGACGCGAATGAATTCGGTCACGCACCAGTCGATACCGCCGACCCGGGTCAGCACATCGCGAAGGATGTCGTCGACCAATCCTTCCATGGGCGCCAGGGCGATCTGCATAGCGGTTCTCTCGAAGTGACGGAAGCCTTGAACAGGCGGGCAGCAACGGCAAGCCCGCAAGGCGGCGCGTAGTGTAACGACGCCCGGACCAGGAGGACAGCTACCGGGCGGCTGAACGACGGGCTGCCGATTGCAGTCCATTGCTATACCCGACGCCTTGCCTGGACCACCCATGACCCGACTTCTGTTGACCGGTAGCCTACTCGCCCTGCTACTGCCAGCCCCAGCGAGCTTCGCTACAACGCCGATTTCCGAGGGCGTGCCCATCGATCCGGCCGCCACAGCGAAGCTGATCATCAGCCGCGACCGCAACGCGCCGAATGCCTGCGACCTGCAGTTGCGCGTGGACGAACAGGTGATCGTGCCAATCCCGGCTGGCCAGAGCGTCACGCTGGACGTGCCGAGCGGCGAACGCAGCGTGGTGCTCACACCCGCGCGGGAAGGTTTTTGCGCAGAAATCGACCTGGTGAGCAGCCAGTCGATCCTCCTGCAACCCGGCGAGGTGCGACGTTACCAGGCTATTTATGAAGAGCAGAAGCTGTTTCTGGCTCCGCAACCCTAGGCTCTCAGGAGGGCTGCAACGCCTTGCCATACCCCTCGACGAATTCCGGCGGCATGCGCTTGGGCCGGCCGCTGGACAGCTCGATGCAGACGAAGGTGGTTTTCGCGCGCAGCAGCGTGGCGCCATCCTGCGGGCGGATCAACTGGAAGCAGCGATCCATCTTCAAGCGCTGATCGGACTGGACGATCCAGGTTCCCAGCAGCAGCTCCTGACCTTCATAGGCGCTGCTCAGGTAATCGATCTCGTGGCGCACCACCGCCATGGCGCGATCCAGGCGCCGGTACTCGACCAGGTCCAGCCCGAGGGACTGCGAATGGCGCCAGGCACAGCGCTCCAGCCAGGTCACGTAGACGGCGTTGTTGGCGTGGCCCAGGCCGTCGATCTCATCCCTGGCGACGACCAGCTCCAGGGTGAACGGATGCGGACGATCCCAGTTCAACGTTGATCCTCCCCAATCACCCGGTATGCAGATGGCACCGAGGCCAGCCCTGTCAGCTTCATGCAACGCTCCCTCACCGAACCCTTTGCAGGCCAGACAGTAGGAGCTTTCCCTGATGGGACGCAAGCGGCATCGGCAAGCAGCTGTCGCGCAATGTCGAGCGCACAAAAACAAAAGGGCCACTTCCTGAGAAGTGACCCTTAAAAATCCCGCAGAGCGGGCAAACTGGCGTCCCCTAGGGGACTCGAACCCCTGTTACCGCCGTGAAAGGGCGGTGTCCTAGGCCACTAGACGAAGGGGACGAAACCTTCGAAGAACAAGGCCAGCACTGATGCTGGCCTGTCGTGGAATTGGTGGAGCTAGACGGGATCGAACCGTCGACCTCTTGCATGCCATGCAAGCGCTCTCCCAGCTGAGCTATAGCCCCGGATTTAACGTCTCTCGACACACATCGCCGAAGCAATGCGGCTGGAAATAATGGCGTCCCCTAGGGGACTCGAACCCCTGTTACCGCCGTGAAAGGGCGGTGTCCTAGGCCACTAGACGAAGGGGACGCAAGGCCCTTCTTTACAACCAACCTGCTCCTGAGAACCGGTTGTGGCATCCGAGATTGGTGGAGCTAGACGGGATCGAACCGTCGACCTCTTGCATGCCATGCAAGCGCTCTCCCAGCTGAGCTATAGCCCCATCTCGAGGACGGGGCGCATGTTAAGTGCGGCCCCGCACCCTGTCAACAAAATTCTAGCCGGTAGTGCGTTTTTTTTCGCTGACATAACAAACACTTACCGCTTGCGCCGGGCGGTTGCCCGGCGCAAGCGACCAGCGGCCGGCATCAGGCGATGCTGGCCAGGTGCTTTTCCCATTCCTTGTTCTCTTTCTTCGACACGCCACCGAGCAGCTCGATAGCCTGGCGCAGGCGGAAGCGGGTGAGATCCGGGCCGAGGATTTCCATGGCATCGAGCACCGACACCGAACTGGCCTGGCCGGTGATGGCGGCGAACATCAGCGGCATGGCATCGCGCAGCTTCAGCTCAAGGTGCTCGACCACCGCCTGGATGCACCCGGTGATGCGCTCCTTCTCCCACTGGCGCAGGGCTTCGAGCTTCCAGAGAATCAACTGCATCAGTTGGCGCACCTGGTCGTCGGACAGTTTCTTGTGTGCGAACAGCGCTTTGTCCGGCTGCACGCCACCGGCGAAGAAGAAGCTGGCCAATGGCGCGATCTGACTGAAGGTCTCCACCCTGCCCTGCACGTGCGGGGCGATCTGCATCAGGTAGTCGCTGTTGAACGCCCACTTCTGCACGCCGGCGGCGAATTCTTCGACGCTCAGGTCGCGCATCCACTGGCCGTTGAGCCAGGACAGCTTTTCCAGATCGAAGATCGGCCCGCCCAGGGAAACGCGCTGCACGTCGAAGTGCGCGATCATTTCATCGAGGGTGAATTTCTCGCGCTCATCAGGCATCGACCAGCCCATGCGGCCCAGGTAGTTGAGCATCGCCTGCGGCAGGAAACCCATGCGTTCGTAGAAGGTTATCGAGGTCGGGTTCTTGCGCTTGGACAACTTGCTCTTGTCCGGATTGCGCAGCAGCGGCATGTAGCACAGCTGCGGTTTTTCCCAGCCAAAATACTCGTACAGCAGAATCAGCTTGGGTGCCGACGGCAGCCATTCTTCGCCGCGCAGCACGTGGGTGATCTTCATCAGGTGGTCGTCGACCACGTTGGCGAGGAAGTACGTCGGCAGGCCGTCGGTCTTCATCAGCACCTGCATGTCCATGCGATCCCACGGGATCTCGACATCGCCGCGCAGCATGTCCGGTACCACGCAGATGCCTTCGCTCGGCACCTTCATGCGGATCACATGAGGTTCACCTGCTGCCAGACGGCGCTGCACCTCTTCATCGGACAACAGCAGGCCGCGGCCGTCGTAGCGCGGCGTCTCGCCACGGGCCATCTGCTCGGCGCGCATCTGGTCGAGCTCTTCCGGGGTGCAGAAGCAGTAGAACGCGTGGCCCTTCTCGACCAGTTCCAACGCGTACTTGCGATAAATCTCGCCGCGCTCGCTCTGCCGATAGGGACCGTACGGGCCACCTACGTCCGGACCTTCGTTCCACTCGATACCCAGCCAGCGCAGGGCGTCGTAGATCTGCTGTTCCGACTCGCGGGTCGAGCGCACCTGGTCGGTGTCCTCGATGCGCAGGATGAACTCACCACCATGCTGACGGGCGAAGCACAGGTTGAACAGGGCGATGTAGGCAGTGCCGACATGGGGATCGCCAGTGGGCGATGGTGCGATGCGAGTACGGACGGTGGTCATGGAAAGTCCCGATGAGGTAAGGCGCAAACCGGCATACGACGGTTCTGCAGCGCGGCCACACGGCCGCCAGCGCAGGCGCCGTGGAAAACGCACAAGGGCGAAAGGCGTGAATATTAACAGGCCAGCCCCGGCAGGCTCCAGCGACCTGCGGTATCAGCTCGAGGTGGGCAGGCCGGACAGATGCTGCCGCAAGGCGATGACGCCCTCCTCCACGCTGGCACTGCAGCCCGCCCAGGAACAGGCGAGCATCAGGTTGCGTGGCAGGCCGAAATCCTCGATCAGCAATCCGTCGGCATCGCGCCCCTCCAGGTCCCCAGGCAACCACTCCCGCATGGCGCCCCGAGGCTGGAAATATGCCCACACCGGCTTGCCGAGCGCCACCGCAGCGCCAACCTCGAACGCAGTCCCCGAATCCGGCTCGAACCCGCGAAACAGGTTGAGGTTGGCCAGCACCGCGTCTGCCTCACGGATCATCGCCAGGTTCAGCCGGCAGATCTGCGCGGCGAACTCGGCCGACGAAAGGCTTTGCGCGACCTCGTTGTCGAAGGGATAAAGGCCTTCCATCCCCTGCTGCCCACAGAGGCCTTTCAGGTACTCACCGTGTTCAACGGCATCGCGCCTGAACACGTCGAAACCGGCCAGATAGACTTTTGCCCTTTGACGCATATTCATACGCTCAGCAGACGCTCACGCAGTTTCTGGATGTCGTCGCGCATCTGCGCCGCGGCTTCGAACTCCAGATCGCGCGCCAACTGGTACATCTTCTCTTCCAGCTGGCGAATGCGCTTGGTGATCTCCGAGGGCGAACGCAGCTCGGCTTCGTAGCGCGCACTCTCTTCCGCGGCCTTGGCCATGCCCTTGCGCTTGTTGCTGCGGGCGCCGGGTACCACGGCGCCTTCGAGGATGTCCTTGACGTCCTTGAACACGCCCTTGGGCACGATACCGTTGGCCTCGTTAAAGGCGATCTGCTTCTCGCGGCGGCGCTCGGTTTCACCGATGGCGCGCTCCATGGAGCCGGTCATGCGGTCGGCATAGAGAATGGCCCGGCCGTTGAGATTACGGGCGGCGCGGCCAATGGTCTGGATCAGCGAGCGCTCGGACCGCAGGAAACCCTCCTTGTCGGCATCGAGGATCGCCACCAGCGACACCTCGGGCATGTCCAGCCCCTCGCGCAGCAGGTTGATGCCGACCAGCACATCGAAGGTGCCGATGCGCAGGTCGCGGATGATCTCGACGCGCTCCACGGTGTCGATGTCCGAGTGCAGGTAGCGCACTTTGACACCGTGATCGCCCAGGTAGTCGGTGAGGTCCTCGGCCATGCGTTTGGTCAGGGTGGTGACCAACACACGCTCCTCGATCGCCACGCGCTTGTTGATTTCGGAAAGCAGGTCGTCGACCTGGGTGCGCGCCGGGCGGACTTCAATCTGCGGATCGACCAGCCCCGTCGGCCGCACCACTTGCTCGACCACACGCCCGGCATGATCGGCCTCGTAAGGACCCGGCGTCGCCGAGACGAAAATGGTCTGCGGGCTTGCCGCCTCCCACTCCTCGAAGCGCATCGGCCGGTTATCCAGCGCCGATGGCAACCGGAAGCCGTACTCCACCAGGGTTTCCTTGCGCGAGCGGTCGCCTTTGTACATAGCGCCCACCTGGGGCACGCTGACGTGGGATTCGTCGATCACCAGCAGGGCTTCCGCGGGCAGATAGTCGTACAACGTAGGCGGTGGCGCGCCGGAATCACGACCCGACAGATAGCGCGAGTAGTTTTCGATGCCGTTGCAGTAGCCGAGCTCGAGGATCATTTCCAGGTCGAAACGGGTGCGCTGCTCGAGCCGCTGCGCTTCCACCAGCTTGTTGGCACCGCGCAGGTAGTCCAGGCGGTCCTTGAGCTCGACCTTGATCTTCTCCATGGCCTCGAGCAGCGTGTCGCGGGGCGTCACGTAGTGGCTCTTGGGATAGAAGGTGAAACGCGGCAGCCGACTGATCACCTCACCGGTGAGCGGATCGAAGGCGCTGATGTTCTCGACCTCGTCATCGAACAGTTCGACGCGGATCGCCTCCAGATCGGATTCGGCCGGAAAGATGTCGATGACATCGCCGCGCACCCGAAAGGTCGCACGGGCGAAATCCATGTCGTTGCGCGTGTACTGCAACTCGGCCAGGCGGCGCAGCAGCGCGCGCTGGTCCATCTTGTCGCCACGGTCGAGGTGCAGCACCATTTTCAGGTACTCCTCGGGGCTGCCCAAGCCGTAGATCGAGGACACGGTGCAGACCACGATGACGTCCTTGCGCTCGATCAGCGCCTTGGTCGCCGACAGGCGCATCTGCTCGATGTGGTCGTTGATCGAGGCGTCCTTCTCGATGAAGGTGTCCGACGACGGCACGTAAGCCTCGGGCTGGTAGTAGTCGTAGTAGGAAACGAAATACTCCACCGCGTTATTCGGGAAGAACGACTTGAACTCGCCATACAACTGCGCCGCCAGGGTCTTGTTCGGCGCCAGCACCAGGGTCGGTCGCTGCACGTGGGCAATCACGTTGGCGATGCTGAAGGTCTTGCCGGAGCCGGTCACACCGAGCAATGTCTGGTGCGAAAGGCCCGCTTCCAGGCCCTCGATCATCTGCCGGATCGCCTCGGGCTGATCGCCGGCAGGCTGGAAACGGGTGACCAGTTGGAACTCGGACATAAATACCTCTACAAAAGGCTGTGACGCCGCGAAAAAGCTGGCGTCATACCTGGTGTACGCTGTCGCGACACAGAATATGGGCCGCTATACTAACGGCCCGCTTGCGCAACCCCAAATTGCAGTTGCCGGGGTTGCTCTAGGAACGTAAATCGGTTTCCAAACCCACCCTCACTACAGAGCTGCCGCCCTCATGAGTTTGTTCTCCGCCGTCGAAATGGCTCCGCGCGATCCTATCCTGGGCCTCAACGAAGCATTCAACGCCGATACGCGCACCACCAAGGTCAATCTTGGCGTGGGCGTTTATACCAACGAAGAAGGCCGCATTCCGTTGCTGCGTGCTGTGGTCGAGGCAGAAGCCGCACTGACCGCCGCCCGCTCGCCGCGTGGCTATCTGCCGATCGAAGGCATCGCTGCCTACGACAAGGCCGTGCAGACACTGCTGCTGGGCAACGACTCGCCACTGATCCAGCAAGGCCGCGTAATCACCACCCAGGCCATCGGCGGCACCGGCGCGCTGAAAACCGGCGCGGATTTCCTCAAGCGCCTGCTGCCTGACGCGACCGTGGCGATCAGCGACCCGAGCTGGGAAAACCACCGCGCGCTGTTCGAGGCGGCCGGCTTCCCGGTTCGCAACTACCGCTACTACGACGCCTTCAGCAACGGCGTTAACCGTGGCGGCTTGCTCGAAGACCTGAAGAACCTGCCTGCGCGCTCGATCGTGGTGCTGCATGCCTGCTGTCACAACCCGACCGGTGTCGACCTGACGCCTGAAGACTGGCAAGCAGTGCTGGAAATCGTGCGCGAGCGCGAGCATGTACCCTTCCTCGATATCGCCTACCAGGGTTTCGGCGACGGTATTGAAGAAGACGCCGCCGCGGTGCGTTTGTTCGCCCAATCTGGCCTGACCTTCTTCGTCTCCAGTTCGTTCTCCAAATCCTTCTCGCTGTACGGCGAACGTGTCGGCGCACTGACCATCGTCACCGGCGACCAGGAAGAAACCGGCCGTGTGCTCTCGCAAGTCAAGCGCGTAATCCGCACCAACTACTCCAACCCGCCGACCCACGGCGCCAGTGTGGTTGCCGCCGTACTCAACAGCCCTGAGCTGCGCGTGATGTGGGAAACCGAACTGGGTGAAATGCGCGATCGCATCCGCACCATGCGCCTGGCCATGGTCGAGCAGCTGGCTGCCCTGAATGCAAAGCGCGATTTCGGCTTCGTCGCACAGCAGCGCGGCATGTTCTCCTACTCGGGGCTGACCACCGAGCAGGTCGAGCGCCTCAGGAATGAGTTCGGCATCTACGCCGTCGGCACCGGCCGCATCTGCGTCGCAGCGCTGAACACGCGTAACCTGCCGGTCGTCACCAAGGCTATCGCCGAGGTCCTCTGAGTGGCGTGAGGGGAAGCCGGCAGATGCTTGACTTCCCCTTCGTAATCAGTAGGATACGCGTCGTTGTTCCGCGATAGCTCAGTCGGTAGAGCAAATGACTGTTAATCATTGGGTCCCTGGTTCGAGTCCAGGTCGCGGAGCCAAATTCAAAGCCTCGGTTCATACCGGGGCTTTTTTGTGCCTGCCGGACTCTCACCAGGGACTACGTCCCAGGTTATTCGCTTCGCTCACCCCTTCGGGGCCGCGCTGAAGCGCGTTCAGCTGCGCTGTCGAGTCCAGGTCGCGGAGCCAAATTCAAAGCCTCGGTTCATACCGGGGCTTTTTTGTGCCTGCCGGACTCTCACCAGGGACTACGTCCCAGGTTATTCGCTTCGCTCACCCCTTCGGGGCCGCGCTGAAGCGCGTTCAGCTGCGCTGTCGAGTCCAGGTCGCGGAGCCAAATTCAAAGCCTCGGTTCATACCGGGGCTTTTTTGTGCCTGCCGGACTCTCACCAGGAACTACGTCCCAGGTTATTCGCTTCGCTCACCCCGTCCTTTGGCTTTCCTGACTAACCCGAAATTGCGCAATGGCCACAATCGCCTTCGCCCCGAGGTCGGGACTCCTACACGACCGCGTGGACCCAAACCAACCTGTAGGAGCTGCGCCCCCGCAGCGAATGGCGGCCATACCTCAACATACCGGGACGGCCACTATCGCCTTCGCCCCGAGGTCGGGACTCCTACACGACCGCGTGGGGACAAACCAACCTGTAGGAGCTGCGCCCCCGCAGCGAATGGCGGCCATACCTCAACATACCGGGACGGCCACAATCGCCTTCGCCCCGAGGTCGGGACTTCTACACGACCGCGTGGACCCAAACCAACCTGTAGGAGCTGCGCCCCCGCGGCGAATGGCGGCCATACCTCAACATACCGGAACGGCCACAATCGCCATCGCCCCGAGGTCGGGACTCCTACACGACCGCGTGGGGACAAACCAACCTGTAGGAGCTGCGCCCCCGCAGCGAATGGCGGCCATACCTCAACATACCGGAACGGCCACTATCGCCTTCGCCCCGAGGTCGGGACTCCTACACGACCGCGTGGACCCAAACCAACCTGTAGGAGCTGCGCCCCCGCAGCGAATGGCGGCCATACCTCAACATACCGGAACGGCCACTATCGCCTTCGCCCCGAGGTCGGGACTCCTACACGACCGCGTGGACCCAAACCAACCTGTAGGAGCTGCGCCCCCGCAGCGAATGGCGGCCATACCTCAACATATCGGAACGGCCACTATCGCCTTCGCCCCGAGGTCGGAACTCCTACACGACCGCGTGGACCCAAACCAACCTGTAGGAGCTGCGCCCCCGCAGCGAATGGCGGCCATACCTCGACATACCGGAACGGCCACTATCGCCTTCGCCCCGAGGTCGGGACTCCTACACGACCGCGTGGACCCAAACCAACCTGTAGGAGCTGCGCCCCCGCAGCGAATGGCGGCCATCCCTCGACATACCGGGACGGCCACAATCGCCTTCGCCCCGAGGTCGGGACTCCTACACGACCGTGGGGGCCGAACCAACCTGTAGGAGCTGCGCCCCCGCAGCGAATGGCGGCCATACCTCAACATATCGGAACGGCCACAATCGCCTTCGCCCCGAGGTCGGAACTCCTACACGACCGCGTGGACCCAAACCAACCTGTAGGAGCTGCGCCCCCGCAGCGAATGGCGGCCATACCTCGACATACCGGGACGGCCACAATCGCCTTCGCCCCGAGGTCGGGACTCCTACACGACCGCGTGGACCCAAACCAACCTGTAGGAGCTGCGCCCCCGCAGCGAATGGCGGCCATACCTCGACATACCGGAACGGCCACGATCGTCTTCAAACCCAGGCTGTAGCGCAAAATCGACCGCCAACCAGAGCGCCCGCAGACACCAGGCTCGGTAGCGAGCGGCGTACAAGGTATTCAACTGGCGTACAGATACGCCTCGACATCCATCCCCGCATCGCGCATCTGCGCCAGTTTGTAGCGCAGTGTGCGCGGGCTGATGCCCAGTCGTTCGGCGGCTTCCTTGCGGCGACCACGCTCGGCACGCAGGATGTCGATGATTACCTGGTACTCCCGCCGACGCAGATCCTCTCCCAGTGCACCCTCCATCACCGTGGGCTCTGCCGGGGCCGAAACGGGGGGCACGACAGCAAGGTGTGGCTGCGTCAGCACCGGCGCCGGAGCAAAGCCGATTGGCGCGGTCAGGCACAGGTCGTGCGGCTCGATAGTGCCGCCCTGCTGAAGGATGACGGCGCGCTGGATGGCGTTGTCCAGCTCACGCACATTGCCCGGCCAGCCATGCTGCGTCAGGCAGGCCACCGCCTGGGCAGAGAAGCGCAGTGGTACCAGGTTCATCTTGCGTACGTATTTGCCCAGCAGGCGCTCGGCCAGCGGCAGGATATCCGCCGGACGCTCGCGTAAAGGTCGCCAGGCCAGCGGAAATACCGACAGCCGATAGAACAGGTCCTCACGGAAGCGCCCCGCCGCTACTTCCGCCGCCAGGTCCCGGTTACTGGTCGCGAGCACGCGAATATCCAGGGCGATGGGCTTGCGCGCGCCAACCCGCTCCACCTCGCGCTCCTGCAGCACGCGCAACAACTTGGCCTGCAAAGCGAGGGGCATTTCGGAGATTTCATCGAGCAGGATGGTGCCGCCCTCGGCCAGTTCGAACTTGCCTGGCGCACTGGCCACGGCGCCGGTGAATGCGCCCTTCTCGTGACCAAATAGCGTGGCCTCGAGCATGTTGTCTGGAATCGCTGCGCAATTGATCGCGACAAAGGGGCCGGCGGCGCGCGGCGATTGCTGATGAAGATAGCGCGCCAGCACCTCCTTACCGGTACCCGACTCGCCGGTGATCAGCACCGTGGAGTCACTGCGCGCCACGCGCGCGGCCAGCTCGAGCAGTTGCAGGCTGGCCGGTTCGCGCGCCACCGGCCCGTCCGTTTCAAGGCCGCTGGCGCGGCACAGGGCGTGTTGTTCGACAAGTGACAGCAGCGCCTTGGGCTCGAAGGGCTTGACCAGGTAATCGACCGCGCCGCGCCGCATCGCCTCGACGGCTCGCTCCACCGCGCCAAAGGCGGTCATCAGCAATACGGGCAATTGCGGTTGTCGCTCGCGAATCAGCATCAACAGGCGATGCCCGTCCATGCCTGGCATGTTCACGTCGCTCACCACCAGGCCAAACGGCTCTTCGTCAATGGCAATCAGCGCCGCTTCAGCGCAATCGACAGCACGGTAATCGTGACCGCCCAGCTCCAGGGTGTCGGCCAGGGCCTCACGCAGCGCGCGGTCGTCTTCAACCAGCAGGACTTTGGCAGCCATGGTCACTCCTTAATCGAGGGTTGCGCTGGCGTTATCAGCGGCAGAGTCAACAGGGCGCAGGTACCACGCCCCGGTCGCGAGCGCAGTTGCAGCTCGCCGTGATGAGCGCGGGCGACCGCCTTGACCACCGCCAGCCCCAGGCCGGTTCCGGTGGTTTTGGTGGTGAAGAACGGCTCACCCAGACGTGCCAGCGTGGCAGCATCGATGCCCGGGCCGTTGTCGCTGACGCACAGGCGCAGGCGTTCCCCGCGTACATAGGCGTGCACCTTCAAACGAACGTCACGGCCGGATGCCTGAATGGCGTTTTCCACCAGATTGAGCAGCGTGCCAACCAGGGTGTCGCGATTGCACATCAACTCACCTCGCCAGGCATCGCACTGCCAACGCACGTCGAGCCCCTGCACCAGCGATTCGCCCGAACGCCGCAGGGCATCGAACAGCTGCCCGGGCGGCAGGCGGTCCGATAGCGGCAGCTCTCCCCGGGCGAACACCAGCATGTCGCGCACCTGATGTTCCAGCTCATGCAGCCGCTCCTTCAGGCGCCCAGCGAAACGCTGTTGCTGCTCAACCGGCAGCACCTGGTCGGTCAGGTGGCTGGCATACAGCAGCGCGGCAGACAGTGGCGTGCGCACCTGGTGTGCCAGCGAGGCGACCATGCGCCCCAGGGCACTCAGCCGCTCGTGACGCGACAGTTGATCCTGCAGGCGACGGGTTTCCGTCAGGTCGGTGAGCAGCACCAGTTGCCCAGGCTCGCCCTGCAGCGAGCGCGTGGAAATGGACAGCCGGCGCCCATCCGCCAGCGAAATTTCATGACCATCGTCCTGACGGGGGGCGAACCGTTGAGCGATCACCTCACGCCACAGCCGCCCGAGCAGCGGCTCACCGAGCATGTCGCGGGCCACAGGATTGGCTTCGCGCACCACGCCATGGCCATCAATGACCACCACCCCGCCCGGCAGCAGATCAAGCAGGCTCTGGAGCCGATGCGCAAGGCGCTCCTTCTCGTTCAATTCCTGGACGCGCTGCTCACTGACCAGGGCCAGCTGGCCAGTCAGTTCATTGACGCGGCTTTCGAGAAGATCGTAAGAGCTGCCCAGCCGGTTCGACATCTGCTCGAACAGAGCCAGCGACTGCTCAAGATCGCCACGAGCCGCCTGTGCAGGCGGTGTAGGATCTATCGAGGCGGACAGGTGGAGGCTGGATTTCATCGTGCTATCTCGCGTGGCGAGCCGTCATAAGACAGTCAGTTGCCTGAGAGATAGCAATACTCATGCCTGAAAATAAATCCTTTTACTTTCATGCAGATAACTATTTTATAGCGCTGCCACCGTCATTTTGGTGGCCAATCCGCGCCTGGTCGAGCAGTGCTTAGGCGCTGGCGAACAGGGCAGTGACGAGCTGCTTACTGGCCAACACGATTAGTCGTCGCCGACCTCATCTTCACGACGGCTCATGCCGTACTTGCGCATTTTCTCGACCAGAGTGGTACGCCGAATGCGCAAGCGCTCTGCGGCACGTGCGACGATCCCGCCGGCGTCATCGAGTGCCTGCTGAATCAAGCCCTGCTCCAGATTCCCAAGATAGTCCTTCAGGTCCAGCCCCTCTGCCGGCAACATCGCCGTAGATCCCATGCCGGACGAAGGGGCCGTAAGCACGGTGCGCTCGTCGAGCTCTTCGCGCAGGCTGGCGGCAAGCTGCTCGTCCTCGTCATCCACATGGCGGAATTTCTTCGGTAACTCGCCAACGCCGATCACGCCATAGGGGTGCATGATCGCCATGCGCTCCACCAGGTTGGCCAGCTCACGAACGTTACCGGCCCAGTCATGGCGACACAGCGACATGATGGCTGCGGAGTTGAAGCGGATGGAACCACGCTTTTCATGCTCCATGCGCGAGATCAACTCGTTCATCAGCAACGGTATGTCTTCGATGCGCTCGCGCAAGGGCGCCATCTCGATCGGAAACACGTTGAGGCGGTAGTACAAGTCTTCCCGGAAACTGCCACCCTCGATCATGTTCTCAAGGTTCTTGTGGGTAGCAGCAATGATGCGCACATCGGCGTTCTGGGTCTTGTTGCTGCCTACCCGCTCGAACGTGCGCTCCTGCAACACACGCAGCAGCTTGACCTGCATCGGCAGTGGCATGTCACCGATCTCGTCGAGAAACAGCGTGCCGCCATTGGCCAGTTCGAAGCGCCCGGCACGGCTGGTAATCGCCCCGGTGAATGCGCCCTTTTCGTGGCCGAACAATTCGCTTTCCAGCAGCTCGGCAGGAATCGCCCCACAGTTCACCGGTACGAACGGCGCTTCACGTCGCCTGGAGTGGTAGTGCAGGTTGCGGGCGACCACTTCCTTGCCGGTACCCGATTCGCCGAGGATGAGTACGCTGGCCTCGGTATCGGCCACCTGCTGCATCATCTGCCGCACATGCTGGATGGCTCGGCTGGTGCCCACCAGACTGCGGAACAGATTGGGCTCACGCTGGCGTCCACGCTCGCGGGCCTGATCGTACATCTCCCGATAGACCTGGGCACGGTGCAGCGAATCCAGCAGTTTGTTGTAGCTGGGCGGCATTTCCAGCGAAGCCAGTACTCGCCGACGAAACTCCTCCGGCCAATCGCTGGTGGCGTGCTCCTCGATCGTCAGCACGGGCAGGTACTCATCCCACGCGGCGAACTCCTTGAGCAGGTCCAGGGCACCGCCCTTCAGCCTCACATCGCCGAGCAGCACGCTGAGAACGCCCCTGCTGGAGTCGATCTGATCCACCACCTCGCGCCAGTCGGAACTGCCGCACACCAGATGATCCTCACCCAGGAAGTTGAGAATCACCGACAAATCACGGCGTCGTTCGAGGTTATCGTCAATCAGCAGAAGCTTGGTTTCACGCCACATAGTTGGTCTGGCCCAGAAGGAAAAGCCACCTAACGCTTTAAAGCGCCAGCATTTAGCCAGCAGTTAAGACAATTTCTGGCGCTTAGTCAATTTTATGGCGTGCTTTTTTTTGCGAGGCAGACCAGTGGAGCTGGCCAGGTGTCAGGAGGGGCGGTTCGAAGGGGAATTTTACGCGAAATTACTACAGGGGGCGTGTAATTCGTGATCGCGCGCCCCTGCCCACGGCCTTAGCCGAACAGCTGATAAACCTTGGCACCTTGCTGCGACTGATTCAATTGAATCAGCTCACCCGCCAGCCTCTGCCGCTCGGTCTGGCAAGCTGTGACGAGATCCTTGTACAGGTCCAGCAGCTCCTGCATACGCGCCCGCAACGCACCATCGTCATTGGCGGCATCGACCATCGCGTCTTCAACGGCTTGACGGCACTGCAGATCGAGCTCGCCGATTGCAGACCAGTCCTGGGCAGATAACGCCTGGCGCATGGCAGTGCCGGTGCTCTGCAAACGTTGCACGGAAGTATTCATGGGAAGGCTCCTTTCACACACGCCAATCACTGGGCGATTGCATCCCAACCAGCTTTCACATTACGCAGCAGCGCGGCGACTTCATCAAGTGGCTCGACGGTATTTTTCAGATTGGCCTCGAGCAGACGACGGGTCATGTAGTCGTAGAGGTTATCCAGATTCTCCGCCAGCTCGCCACCCTCTTCCAGGTTCAGCCCGGCGCGCAAGCCGCCGATGATACCGATGGCCTTACCGATGAGCTCACCTTTCATGGCGAACTGGTCCCGCTCCATGGCGCCGCGCGCCTGCGCCAGACGAGTCAGGCCACCTTCCATCAGCATCTGGATCAGGCGATGCGGGCTGGCATCGACAGCCTGAGCCTGAGTGTTGACATGTTGATACTGACGCATAGCGGCCATGGCGTTCATGCTGAATGTACTCCAGTGTAAAGCGGGAATACTCAATGTATCGGCATGAGGGGCGTGAGCTTTAGGAGGGATTAATCATTAATGTAGAGCAGAGGCGCATGATGCCAGGCGGTTCATTCGACAGTTTCGCGCCGGGCAAAGGCCCTGCCAGGCTGACGATGAGCCCTCAACGGCCGACAGCCACCAGGCAGTGGCTACGACCGTTCGAAAGCTGACAACCCCGAGTGATCCGGCACCTGCTCAGGCGGGAGAACCTTCGTCGACTTCAGGAGCAATCGCTTTCCAGGCATCACGGATCTGCGTGAGCAGTGCCTGCACCTCTTCAAGCCTGCGCGGCGTATCGTCTAGCGCCACGCCAACCAGCCGACGGTTGATGTAGTCGTACAAATTGTCGAGATTCTGCGCCAGCTCACCGCCAAGCTCCTTGTCCAGGCTCGACTGCAGAACCGAGATGATGGAGATGGTGCCGCTGACCGCCTCGCCGCGCAAAGCGGGATTGGCCTGTTGTTGAGCCAGCAGGGCCAGCGAGACACGCTCGATGGCGCCGTCCAGCAGCAGCTGCACCGCCTGGTATGGCGTAACCACCTGGCTTGTTTTGACGCTTTTATAGGTATCGATAGGACCGTTCATTTAGGTACTCTTCCTCACAACGCCGGGCAAGCTGGACAGCGTGTTTTGCAACTGGCTGCTGGTTCCGTTCAATTGTCCGACCAGCTTTTCCATGGCGTTGAACTGCGCCAGTAGCCGCTTTTGCATGCTGTCGACACGCAGTGTGAGGTCCTCGGTCTGCTTCTTGATATCGGTACGGGTGGACTCCAGTGCCTGCATGCGCTGAGACAGAATACCGCCCGTCTGACTGTAGGCATTCACCTGGCCATCAAGACGCTTCATCAAGCCGGTGTCACCCAGGAAAAACGCGCCGACCCCATCGAAGTTGTCTTTCAGAGCGGCATCGAGTCGGGCGTCCTCGATTTTCAGGGTGCCGTCCTTCTGCGTGGTGATGCCAAGGTCGGCCAGCACCTTCACGCCATCACCGCCAACGGGATTGACGAGCTCGTTACGAACGCCGCCAAGCAGGTTTCGAACGGTCGAATCGCCAACCAGACCGCCCACCAGAGGGGTTCCATCCTCACCGACCTTGGTCACTCGGGTCAGATCGTTGCTGGTATTGATCAGCTTGTTGTAGGCATCGACGAACTTCTTGATACCGGCTTTGACACCGGTATTGTCCTCACCGACCTTGAGGGTCAGGGGCTTTTCCTTGTCGGTTGTAGCGAGCAGTTCGAAATTGACATCGGCAATTGCCCCCTTGACCGAGTTGGTGGGGCTGGTGAGCGCCAGACCATCGATCGAGAACTTCGCATTGGCCGCCTGGACGATAAAGCCGGCAGCGGCGTCGTCGCCAGTAACGAGCTTGTTACGGCCGTCGACACTGAGCGCGCTGAGGCTGCCGCTGCCGGAAACGATGACATCCTTGCCGTCACCCGTCTCATTACCACTGAACACCAGGCGAGACTTGCCAGTGGCAGGATCGTTGATGGTGCTGACGGTTACGCCCTTATCCTTGAGCGCGGTATTGAGCTGATCACGAATGCTGGCCAGGTCGGACCCGGCGGTAATCTTGACGTCAATGGCGGTACCCGCGTCGCCAAGCTTGACGCTCAGCACCTCGTCGCTGTCGCCGCTCTTGAACGTACCGTCGAGAGCCTTGGTCGCCACCTTGCTGGCGGAAGCCAGGCTATCCACCGCGATTTGATAATTCCCGGACGATGCAGTCTTTCCCGCGGTGGCCGTCAACGCGCCAGTATTGGACGATGTGGCCGTGCGTTTCTCGAACAGAGTGGCGCTATTGAGATCCTTCAGCGCGGTCTGAAACTCGCCAAGCGCAGTATTCAGCTGACCCAAGCCGGAGAGCTTGACGGTAGTCGAACTCGACAGGCGCGCCAGTTGCGCTTCCTTGGGTGCCTTTTCGGCATCGACCATCGCCTTCACCAGATCGCCGATCGGCAGCCCTGAGTTGATACCCGTCTGAACTCCACCAATAGCCATAAATTCTACTCCGTCACGATATTGACGTTCATGCGAAAAGTTCTGCAGCCTTCTCCTTCGCATTCAAAAACCGCGCCATCTCAGGCTTCGGCCTTGAACAGCAGGCTTCGTACTTCTTCCAGACTTTCCGCCAACCGCAAGGCCTCCTCGGATGGCAACTGGCGAATGACATCGCCTGAAGCACGATCGGTCACCTTCACCACAACCCGACCACTCGAGTCATCGACACTGAAATTCAGATCACGCCGAATGTTCTGCACGAAGCTCTGGATGGACGTGACAGCATTATCCACTTGCTCGTAGATCTGCCCGCTATCTTCAGCCGCTGCCTGCCCCTGGCGTGCAGCTGACTGCTCAGTGCCGGCCTCGGAAGAGACAGCCGCACCAGCATACGCTGCGGGTACGGAAGTACCTGCGGGCTTGGCCAGTACCGGCGACAAACTATTTATTGCGATGTCCATTTCTTTTACCTCGCAAGGCAAAACGGGGAGAAGCGCTATGCACTTCCCCCCGGAGTTTAAAGCAGCCTAGCCGATTTGGCTTACTGCAGGAGGCTGAGGACCGCCTGCGGCAGCTGGTTGGCCTGGGACAGGATCGCGGTACCGGCCTGCTGCAGGATCTGGTTCTTGGTCAGGTTCGCGGTTTCTGCCGCGAAGTCCGTATCCTGAATCCGACCACGTGCTGCCGAAACGTTTTCTGCGATGTTCTGCAGGTTACCAATGGTGTTCTCGAAGCGGTTCTGCACAGCACCGAGGTCGGCACGTTGTTTGTCGATCGCCTGGATCGCCTGGTCGATGACGATGACCGACTCCTGGGCGCCCTGCACGGTGCTGACGTCGATGTTGGTCATTTCGGTTTCGGTGACGGCAGTGGCAGCGGTATATGCCCCAGTGCCAGCACCTGCCACGGTACCGCTGATGCTCAGCGCGGACAGCGCGTTCTCAGTACCATCGGTATTCTGACCAGAAATCAGCGTGGTGGCTCCAGTGTCGTCCACGAACGCACCGACCCCGATGTTGGCATCGTTGATCGCCGTGGCAACAGACTGGCTGATCTGCACTGCAGTTGCGCCGCTGGCTACCGCTACGTCGACCGAGAAATCGGTACCGTTTACGGTGCCGGAAACGGTGATGGTACCCGAAGCGGTGGCTGGCCCGGTGGAAGCGGCGATAGTGCCTTCGTAGTACTTGCCCTTCAGCGACGCCGTGCTCATCTCGTCGATTTTCACGCTGATGGTTTCGTTCGCCGCGCTACCAACCTGGAAGGTGGTGGTGCCGAAGTTGCCATCGAGCAGTTTCTTGCCACCGAAGGTGGTGGTGTTGGAGATACGGTTCAATTCCTTCTTGAGCTCGGTCACTTCCGAGTTCAGTGCCTTACGCTCGCCTTCGCTGTTCGAGCCGTTGGCCGATTGCAGGGACAGGTCACGCATACGCTGCAGGATGGTGGTCGACTGCTGCAGGGCGCCTTCAGCGGTCTGCGCCATGGAGATGCCGTCGTTGGAGTTCTTCACCGCGACGTTCAGGCCGTTGACCTGGCTGGTCAGGCGGTTGGCGATTTGCAGGCCAGCCGCATCGTCCTTGGCACTGTTGATGCGCGAACCGGTCGACAGACGCTGCAGGGAGGTGTTGAGCGCGTTGGACGAGGTGTTCAGGTTGCGCTGAGTGTTCAACGACGCAATGTTGGTGTTTACGGTCAAAGCCATGATGTTTGTCCTCCATCGGACACTAACTGTTTGCCTGGGCTTGCGACTCTGGCCTGCAATGCTCAGGCAACATTGAGTTCGCTTTCATACTCTGTATCGACCTGACTCTGCGAAGCTTTAGGAGAGAAGCTGGTTTTTTTTGCGACTCCCTTGACAACCCGGGAGCCATGACTCTTCCACTTCATCCTGAACAGCGTATCGGCGCTCTTGACGGATTCTTGAATCCGAGAATCACGCCGATACATCCGCCCTCAGTCAGGCAGCCAGGCCCGCCGCCAGGCAACCAGGTTGTCGCCCTCCAGCGTCCAGTCACGCATGACCTGCTGGTGCAAGTCGCTGCCTGCACGGGCCGACGCATCGAGGTCAGCGACATGCATCCTGATGGCGTCTGCCCAATCCCGGTAACGATTCTTCACACGGGTGACCGGCAGCGATCCTTCATAACTGCGCACGTCACTGCACACCACGGGAAAGCCGCAGGCTCCGTATTCCAGCAAGCGCAGATTGCTCTTGCACTGGTTGAACGGATTCTCCTCCAGCGGAGCCACCGCCAGATCCAGATTGAGCGCAGCCAGTGCACGCGGATAAGCCAGGATATCGACCCCCTGGTGAATCTCCTTGACGAAGGGCCGAAGCTTCTCCGGACACATGCCCATGAACACCCAATCGACTTCATCGGCCAGCGCTTGCACGACATCGGCAATCATTTCCAGATCACCGGTGTGACTTATGCCACCCGCCCAGCCGACCCTGGGTTTGCCGGACCGGCTGCGCGGGCTGGCAAGCCCTTTCCACCAGGCAGGTGGCAGATAGTTCTCGATCACCCGGATATCACCGTGCAGGCCACCACAGGCTTCGGCCAGGGCCTGAGTGGACACCACGAAGCGGTCCACATAGCTCAACCCACGCCGCATGGATTTCAGAATGTCCTTGGGCATCTGCGCGCGGTGAACACTTTTTACCGGCAGATTCGGCAGGTAGTCGTCGAGTTCGTACACCTTGAGTGCTCGTGAAAACGCCTGCATGCGACGCATGGCCTCGAAACGGTCATCACCAATCTGCTTCTGTAAAAGGATGACATCCGGGTCGTAGCGCTCCAGATCCGTCACATGCATCAGCCCTGGGGACACGCCGCCCTCGATCAACCCCGCCTGTTGCAAGGCGGTAAATGGCTGAATCACTCGATAGTGCCCCGAGCCGTAGTTGTCCGACGGGTGGGCGAGCACGGTTGGCAGAGGCTTCCATGAGGATAACGGGCGCCACGACAACGCCGTGTCGGCCAGCTTGAAGCCCCCCGGCTGCGAGAGGGAGAAGTTCGGGTTGTAGGCGGGATCGCGGGCCAGCACCGACAACCACCTGGCATACAGGGCGTCATGCTCCGCGGTAGTGCCCCGGGTGCTGTCTACCGGGTCGAGCATCAACTGCGAGAATGGTGTCCACACGGTCAGATAGCCGGCCTGGCGCGCCTTCAGGCAGAGGTCGACACCCGCGTAGCGCCACGGCATCTCGTCCTCGCTCAGCCCACCCAACTGCAGGAATACGGCCTTGGCCACCAACAGGCACTCATGGCCGACAGCGCTGCTGTTCTGTGCCACCTGCAGGCGCTGCATATAACCCGGCGCATCCAGGGGCTCACCGACATAGGGCCGGCCCACCGGCCCCTCGAGCCCGAGGATCAGGCTGGCCCGAGCGATTTTTCCGTCGGCAGCCAGCAGCTTGGCGCCGACGCAGCCGACTTCCGGACGTTGCGCGTGGTTGAGCAGCTCACACAGCCAGTCATCGCTGATCGCGGCGGTATCGGCCGACAGCAACAGCAGGTAGTCCCCATGCGCCTGCTCGGCAGCCTGATTGAGCAGCGTTTGCGGCGCCATCGCCTCCTGTCCTGCAGGCAGTACCCTGATACGCGCCTCGCCAAGCGAGGCCAACGCGCTAAGCCAGGCACCGACCTCGTCAGCCTGGAGAGGGGTCTGAATCAGCAGCAACTCGTAGTTCGGATAGCGGGTATTCTCAAGAATGCTTTCTACACAGCGCTGCAGGTTCTCCAGACGTTCACCAGGGAGGATCAGAAAGGACACCAGCGGCGATTGCGCATGACCGTAGTCAATCCGATAACGTCCGGGCTTTGCCGATGTGACAGCCGCATCCGAGTAGCCACGTTGCTGCAGGTGCAGGAGGATCGCCTGCTGCTCGGCCTCATTGTCCGCCAGTGCAGGTGCCGCGGTGATGAGCAGCGGTTCCGCCACGTGCCCCAGGCCATCGAGGCCGCCCTCGTTGATCAGCCTGAGGATCAGCTCCAGCTCCGGAGCCTGCTCGAATGCAGGGTCGAACCCACCGGCAGCTACCACGACCTCTCGGCGGAACAACCAGTGCCTGGCCATCCCCGCGGGGAAACTCAACAGATAATCGAGATTGAAGGCCGGGCGAAGAGCCGCCGCCAACTGCTCGTCCTGGCGGAACATTTCATCGCAGTAGATCGCACGGCAGTCCGGCGCGGTGAGCAACTCGAGCCCAGCCATCATCAGGCCCGACGCGGTTAGCTCATCGCCCGCGCGTAGCAGTAGGCACCAGTCGAAAGACGAAGCGGCCAGACGCTCATTGAGCGGCGTGATCCACTCTTCAGGCCGCACCGCGACGACCTCGCATGGTGTGGTCGATTTCGGGATGTCGTCGGCAGCAGTCAGCACTAGCGCCTGCAATCTTCCGTAGTTTTGCCGCGCGCTGTCCAGAGAGGCAAGCGTGCACGCCAGTGCTGCGCTATCCCCCTGCAGGTCCACGATCAGAACCGCGAAATGGGGCGCTACACCTTCCACTTGCAAGCGCCCGTCCACCAGCTTTTTCTGAGTAGGCGTCAAGGCACGCTTTTGCAGCCATGCCTGCATGCTCGGTAGCAGGCGGCTGACCTCAATGTCGACACCAAGACGCTGCAACAGCGTTGCCCTGCCAGCCATGACTGCAGAACTGCCAGTGTCGCTGTGGCGTCGATACAGCTCCATATACAGCGCAGGATAGTCCTTCAGCGCCTGCTGGGAGCGTCGCTCGGGCAACGATTCGTCAGCACGCATGCGTACCTGCACGGTCTCTTGCTGCAGGTGGTGGAACGGCAGCCGAGCAGCGAGCCGCATCAGGAAATCCCAGTCCTCCAGACCCGATAGGTCCTCATCGAACCCCCCCACCTCCAGCGCAACAGACCGCGGCCAGGCAAAGGTATTGACCGGAATGTAGTTGTCTACCAGCAGGCGCTCGCGTGAATAGTCACCATGCGGATAACGACGTTCCTGGTTGAGCACATGGCGCACGCCCTTCTCGACGCGCTCTGCAATGAACAGGGCGTCGCTGTAAACCACCTCACCCGGGTGTTGTTGCAGTGCGGTTGCCAGCACCTGCAGGTGATCCGGCAAAAAGATGTCGTCGTCGTCCAGATAAACCAGATACTGACCGCGGGCCAGGCGATGCGCCGCATTTCGCGCCGCCGCGGGTCCGGCATTGCGGCCCTGACGCAAATAGGTAAGACAGAAGGGGTACTGCTCCAGAAGCGATTCGACACCCTCTCCGTGGTCATTCACCAGAATGACCTCGAAATCCTCGAATGTCTGAGCCTTGACGCTATCGAGCGCGAAACGCAGCAGCTCGCGCCTGTTGTATGTCGTCATGATGATCGAGAACAGGAACTGCGATGGAGCCATGGACAATTCGCCCTTGGCCATCAACGCCGTATGTATCGCATCGATTCTGCGTTGATAGGACGCCGTGGTTTCAGAGGGATAGGCGTTTATCCGCTGCTGATACAACGCCCAGATAGCATCGCCATTGGCGATCATGCGCCTGCGGGTGGGCGCATCGGCGAGGTTCATTTCCAGTATTTCGGTGTGCTCGCGCAGCGGACGCTCGCTGCCGTAGAACGTGTTCGATATCTGTCCGCTATGGATGCGGTAACCAACGCTCGCCTGCCGCAGAAACACGAAGTCGGGAAAGGTTCGCGCTAGACGAATCCACAGCTCCCAATCACCAGCCAGCAGGTCGTGACGATGGATACCGCCTTCGGACAATGCGACATGAGACAGCGCGCTGCGCCGCAGGATTGCGGCCGATGGCGTGATGTAACTGTCGAACGTCAGGAGGTCCGCCACCTCGTCACGACCACCGGAATAGGACTGTTTGCGGTGCCCCGGATGATCGGCAAAGCGGATGAACTCCCCGTTCTCATCGATCCAGTTGCACTGGGCATACCCGAGGGCCGCACCGGGGCAAGCATCCATCGCCGCCACGAGAGAAGCGAGATGCCCTGGATAGAGAACATCATCGGAACCCAGCACGACCAGGTATTTGCCACTGCCTGACTGAACGCAGCGATTGTAGTTTCCGGCCATCCCCAAGTTGACCGGGTTGACCTGGAAACTGAAGCGCGGGTCAGCCGCGTACCCCTTCAATACCTCGACACTGTCATCGGAGGAGCGATCATCGAAAACCAGCAGTTCGAGACTCACACCTTCCTGGGACAGCACCGACTCGATAGTTTGCGCAAGGTAAGGTGCGTTGTTGTAGGACATGACGGTAACGGTCACGTCAACATCGTATCGACTGCCCCCCTGGCCACGTCGCGAGGCCTTCAGCCTGTCGAGGCTCGCCAATCCATCGAGCAAGCGCTCGAGTGGTTGACCGTTAGAACTGACTGAGCTCATGCCGAAGGTCCTTGTACCGCTTTTTTGAAATCATCGTAGTCCCTGAAATAATCATCTTCGTCATAAAACTGGGAAGCCATGACCATACAAACCGAACCGCTCGAAAAGTTGTCGATTTCGCGCCATATCATCGGCGGGATGTAAAGACCGTAGTACGAGCGATTCATGTGATATTTGAATCGGGTTCGTCCGTCATCCAGCAAAATATCGAAACTGCCCGACATGGCGATAAGGAGCTGGTGCAAGCCCTTGTGCGCATGACCGCCACGGTGGGATCCGCCCGGCACGTCGTAGAGGTAATAGACGCGCTTGAGATCGAATGGAACATGCCGCCCGCCCTCGACGAAAGTCAGGTTGCCGCGCGGGTCTTCGATCTTTGGCAGATCAATGATCTTGCAATCTTTTAGCGACATGGGTCCTCTCTACTTCCGTCGTGCGGAAAATCATTGCAGGCGTCAATGACCAAAGCCACATAGTCTTCTGTCATGCCGGGATACAGAGGCAGGCTGAGCACCTGAGTGGCCAATCGCTCCGTAACCGGCAGCGGCATTGCGCCAAGCTCGGCATATGCGGCCTGTCGATGAATCGGAACGGGATAATGAATCAAGGTAGGGATACCACGACGCAGCAGATGCTCCTGCAGCGCCTGGCGCTGGGCACAGATCACCACGAAAAGATGCCAGACGTGGCTGAGCGCAGACGACGGCTCGCTCGGCAGGGTGATCGCCGGATGCGAGATACCCTTCAGGTATCGGCTGGCAATGGCTCGCCTATGCTCGGCATCCTCACCTAACCGGCGTAACCTGACTCGCAGCAGTGCAGCCTGCAGCTCGTCCAGGCGTGAGTTCACGCCCTTTACCTCATGAACGTACTTCTCGGTAGAGCCATAGCTGCGCAGCTTGCGCACTTGGCCGGCCAGAGCAGGATCATTCGTGGCAACCGCACCGCCGTCACCAAGAGCACCCAGGTTCTTCACCGGAAAGAAGCTGAATCCTGCGGCATCCCCCAGTGCACCCGCCACACGGCCCTGCTCGTCACGCGCACCATGCGCCTGTGCCGAGTCCTCGACCAGCAACAGCCCATGCTGCTGTGCCAACTTTCGCAAGCCGGACATATCCGCCAATTGCCCGTAAAGATGAACGGCAATCACCGCCCCCGTTCTGGCGGTGATTGCTGCTTCGACGGCGGCAACCGAAATGGCAAAGTCGCTTTCCTGAGGTTCGACCAGCACGGGAACCAGGCCGGCCTCGGTAACGGCCAGCGCCGTGGCGATGAATGTGTTGCCTGGCAGTATCACCTCCGCGCCTTCGGCAAGACGTCCAAGCTGGCGATAGGCGCGGAGGATCAGCGTGAGAGCATCCAGCCCATTGCCGACCCCGACAACATGATCAACGCCACAGAGTTGCGCGAACTCGCGCTCGAACGCTTCCACTTCGGGCCCCAACACGTACCAACCAGAATGCAGAACTCGGGCGAATGCTTCTTGCAGTGCCTCTTCGTCGCGCCCCATGAGCGCCTTCAGGTCAAGAAACGGGTGCATGGCGATCATCCAGATAACGCACGACTCGTGCTGGGTTGCCGACGACCAGCGCATGCGCGGGCACGTCCCGGGTCACCACCGAGCCGGCTCCGACCATCGCACCGGCTCCGATCCTCAGGCCTGGCAGGATGACCGCGGCAGCACCGATAGAAGCGCCGTCCTCGATGTATGTCGGCAGAAAACGTTCGGGCCGTTGCCGCGAGCGTGGAAACGGATCATTGGTGAAGGTGACGTTCGGGCCAATGAACACATCGTCGCCGACCCGCAGGCCATCCCACAGATAAACGCCGCATTTCACCGTAACCCGGTCGCCCAGCACCACGTCATTCTCGATGAAGCAATGCGCATTGATGTTGCAATCACGACCGATGACGGCATCGGCCAGGACCACGACGAACTGCCATATCCGGGTTCCATCGCCGATTACTCGACTCTGGATATCCGCGAGCGGATGACGTGTCGTCATGCCATCAGCCCCTTGAGGACTTCCAGTACACGACGCCCGGCGCCACCATCAAGTTCGTGGAAAAAATGCCTGATCGCTGCAGTACGACTGAGATGCAGCGGGTCCTCGTCTCGACGCTGCTGATCCAGGAATGCAACGACCTGGCCGGCATCCACAGCGGTCTGGTACTGACGAACCACGGCGGCGCCCTCTTCGTTGAGGCCCTGACCATGAGGGTTTTTCAGGTACAGCACCGGCTTTCCAGTCGCCAGGTACTCCATCAGGAAAGACCCTGCATCGCTCATCATCGCCGCACTGGCCGCGAAGGCGTGACGGTGGTCCGAGCGCTCATCGATGATCACCCCCAGTTCCCGCAACTGCGCCTTTAGGTCCGCTATATCGCGCTCAGTCAGGATGTTCAGGTTGATCAGCTTCTTCCAGAGCAGCGGATGAGGCCGCAACAGCAGCACCAGTTCAGGACGAGACGCGAACGCATCGATGATGCCGCCCGCTAGCTGATCAAAGGTCGACCACAGGTCACCATCGAATGAAAAGTGAGCGTTCCACAGCACGGCCTTGCGTCCGTCGATCGCCTCCAGCAGGGCGGGGTCCACCGGGAACTGCGCGATATCGACCAGCCCATCCATACGCGGGTGCCCGGTGACATGAACATGGCCGGCACCCGTTGGGCAATGGCGGGCGAACATCTCGCGAACACTTTGCGACCTGACAAAGACAGCATCGGCATGAGCGGTGACGGGCTGGCCGTACTGATAGACGTAGTTCAGCTCGCCGCCGCCGACTTCCAGCCCATAGGGGACATATGCGGTAAGTCCTGCGCGCTGGCGAAGCTCGGCAAATTTATAGGCGGGCGGCCTGGTCTCATCATAAGGCGAGGTGTACAGCACGGCATCCAGTCGCTCGCCTTCGAGCACATGGGAATCCCACGGTACGAACGGAACGCCAAGCGCGCGCAGGTGTTCTTCAGCCTGCTCGCGCTGCCACTGGTAATCGCGATGGATGAATGGCAGGACTATCACCGAGACGTCGACTGACTCGTCAGCCCGAGCGGCCTCCCAGATGGACCGCACATTGGCCCAGGACTCAGGCAGCTGATAAAGGATGACGAGATGCTTTTTGCCAGTGTTGATCGAGTCGTTATGCATAGTTATCTCTATCGAGCCATCCATCTGCAAGAACCTGACGCGCCATATCGAGGTCGGCAATCGTGTCGATATCGAATGCTTTGATCTCGGCAGCGCGCATGGGCAGAGAACCTTCAAGTGCCTGGTAAACGTAGATGGGTTTGTCGACCACAACCGCCGGATCGATGACGGCAATGCCCGTCCACTCCCAGGCATGCTCTGGCGCCCGCGTGAACGCGGTAACGCACGCGCCGGCTTCGTCGAGGAGCACGCGAACACCATCGCTCGTGGTGTAACGGGAAATACCGATCAACTGCGTGCAATCGTTCGCTGCCGCCATGAAGGCGTTGAACGACGCCGGCTCGACGACGGTATCGGCATCGATTACCAGAAATCGCTCCTGCAAATGCCGCGACACGAGATGGATGCTCTGTAGCGTATTGGTCCTCGCGTAGTCCGGGTTGCGAACGATGATCAGGTCGTTACGCAAGGACATAGCGTGGCGGATGACGTCGGTTTCTTCAAAGCCGACAACCAGCCAGATATTCTCCGCCCAACGCAGGCGTTCAAGGTGATAATCGAGCAGCGTCCGCCCTGCTATTTCTACCAGGCACTTGGGCTTGTTCAGGCCCAGCCTGGAGCCAATCCCTGCGGCGCTGATTACAACGTGTTTAATAGGCGACACAACGCACCCCCGTCGTTCACAACAAAGTCACTCAACTTCACCAAGAGATGATTCGGGCTGTGGGCACCGCCGAACGCGATGCGCCAGTCTGCCACTTCGAACATCGGCACATCGTTCATGCCATCGCCGACGGCGATGATACGGTCGAAGCGATTTCGCAGGCCAAGGACGGCATCGCCCTTGTGCAAAATATGCTCGATCCCTTCAAGGCGGGAACCGTTCATCTGCGCTGTCGATGTGAAGCTCTGAATGCCCAGGCGATCAAGTACGGGCTTGACCCATACATCGAGGTTGCCTGTCACCACGAAGCATTGGTCAGGCCGGCTGGCGATGAACTTGATCATGTCCGCATTGAATTCGACCTGCTCCAAAAGCGCCGAGTGAATCCAGTCGATATTCGCATCGCGCAGCAAGCGAACGCGCAATTTGAAGGATTTTTCGAACGGGAGAATTCCATTTATGGTCGCTTCGGTCAGTACCGATATCTCATCCTCCAAACCGACGGACGATGCGATCAATGGCAGCAGTTCCTGCTGAGTCAAGGTGCCATCGAGATCGAAGCAATAGGCTGTGGCCATAGCGCTCAACTCTTTTGAAGGATGAAATAGTGCTGCCGAGTTTCCGTTCTTTTTTCCAGATCAGAGGAAAACAGGCACGCTGACACCTCGATGCGCATGGCGGGCAAGAGCTCCGCCTGCCCCAGTAACTCCTCCAGCTCCGCAACCGTGCGGTAGATGGCCGAATACTCGTACTTCAGCTCTTCTGAATAGAATCGGTCAAGTGTCAGGCGCTCTTGCACGCCCACAGGTTCTCGCAGGTAGATCTTTCCCTCGGGCGCACATAATGCGCGGGCCGAGCGCAAAACCCTGATGCAGTCATCGTCATTCAGGTAGATCAGCAGCCCCGAAATGATGACCAGATCGAAGGGCGGCCTGACCAGCAATTCGCTCGGCTGGATATCGATTGCCGACATCGTCTGAAAGCGCAACGCGTTGTCACCCAGTTGCAGGGCTTCCTGCCTGGCCTTTTGAATCAGAGCCTCTGAAAAATCGATACCCAGGTAATCGATGCCGGGAACGGTCTGATTAAGGAACCAGCCCCAGCGCCCAACACCACATCCGATATCAAGAGCTCGGGCTGCCGCGGGGAGCTGTAGTTTCGGGGCCAGCACGGCCTTCTCGGCCTGATCGCGCTGCCTGACCAATTCAGGGTCATTGTCCTGATACATCGTGGTACTTAGCGCACTGGCATATTCTCGCCGGCCTCTCTCATCGAAAAAGGCCTGCGTTGCCTCGTAATCGATAGGAATGTTGGTCCCTTTTATCCGGCCTTGAGTGCTCATTCGTTCTCCACACGGGCTTGGTATGCGCGACGCGCCATTGGCGATCAACTCTGCGTCAATCTTCCGACATTCAGAGACCACCAAGCAAAAGATTAGCCAACAGGAGAGAAGCTGCTACTGGTTGCCACATAGACATGCAGAATGTGGCAATGCCAGCCAAGAGATCAGAGCTTGTTGAACAGGTTCAGGCTCGAGACTTTCACGTAGCTCTGCTGCGCAGCTTCGAGGATCAGCGTCTGGAATGACAGGCGCGAGAGCGCCTCGGGATAGTCCAGCTCACGCAGTTCGGCCTGCACCGACTTGTTGGCGAGGGCGGTGTCTTCGTTGCTGGTCAGCGTACTTTCGATAATGTTTCGACGCGCGCCAATGTCGCCACGGGTGGCATCGACCGTAACGCTGGCATGTGACAGATTGGTTATCGCCTGTGCGACGGCATCGCGGACCTGCCGGTTGCCCTCCGGCGTTGCCGGCGACTCCTCGAGCGACTTGCGCAGATTGGCGATGGTGTCGAGCGCGCCCTGTTTCTGGCGGTTGGGATCGGACGTGACGGTGACCGTATCGCCTGCAGCGGGAGCGCCATCGAAGTTGATCACCACGCCGCGAAAAACCAGCTTGTCGGTGGCGTCGGGCTGGTCATCCATGGCACCGCTGGCCAGTGCCGGCGTGGTGGTTCCAGCTGCAAACACCTCGTAGCTATTGGCATCCGGGTTGCCGAATACGATATCAACGCCACCATCCGGAAAACGCGGTGTGCCACTGAATGCCACCTCATCCTGAACCAGTGGCGTGGAGGCGCGCAGAGTAGACCCAGGCTGAGCGGCGACGGCCGCATCCAGGCGACCGGCATTGATAACGTCCTGAAATACCTTCTTGCCGTTATCACTGATCGGTACGCTGAGCGAGCTGGCAATTTCCAGCTTGCGCTGCCCTTCGTCGCCCTGATAGCTGTAAGTGCCATCGGCATTGCGAGCGAAAGGCTCGGCTTTGCCCTGGAATCCCGAGAAAAGATATTCACCGCGGGCATTCTTGGTATTCATGAGGCCGAGTAGCTCGTCTTCACGCTCACGCAATTCGGCTGCGATAGCTTTGCGCTGCTCGGGAGCCAGGCCGCCGTTACCGGCAGTAAATGCAAGTTCCTGCACCCTTATCAGTACGGTGTTCACCGACTGTAAAACGCTTTCCTCCTGAACGAGGCTGTTATCTGCCGCATTCAGGTTTTCCTTGTGTTGGCTCAGCACATTCTGCTGCTGCTCGAGCTGCAGCAGACGCACGGACGCGACCGGATCATCGGCTGGCGTGAGGATGCGGTTGCCGGTGCTGATCTGTTCCTGAGTGCGGATGGCATTGGCGTAGTTGCGCTGCAGGCCTTGCACGCCGTTGTTGAACGCCTGAACAGTGGAGATGCGCATAACAGCCTCGTCTTCTCTGGCGGTGGCTGGCGTTTGCCAGAGCCGCACCCGCTTGGGGATTTGTTCACCACCTGGCCAGTGCTGGATGGTTGATCGTGTTGTGTGTTTGTGGGCTGAAGCCCACCCTACCCGACGGGCGCGTTCGCGCCACTACCTGAATGCCCCGATCAGGGTATCGAACAAAGAGCGCGCAACTTGAATCACCTGGGCGGACGCGTTGTAGTACTGCTCGAACTTGATCAGGTTGGCCGCCTCTTCATCCAGGTTGACTGCAGACAGCGAATCTCGGTTGTCCTGCGCCTGTTTGAGAATAGCAGTTGTCGCCTCGCCGTCCTGCCGAGCCTGTGCGGTCAGCGTGCCGACCCGCTCGATCAGGTCCCCGTAGCTGTCGGTGAAACTGGAGCCGGTGGCAATGCCCGTCACCGTGGGGTCGACACCGACCACCTGCTTGCTCTGCAAGCCGACCAGCGCCAGAGCGTTACGGTTGTCCGACACACCGTTCTGGTTGAAGCCGATCGTGAAGCGATCACCGTTTTCCGGGCGGCCGCTGAGGCTCATGTTGGCGCGGGTGCCATCGGCCAGGGTCAACTGGTAGTTGTTTTGCTGGCCCGGCTCGAATAGCGGTGTCGGTGCAGGGGTGATCGGCTGCCCCTTGTTATCGACACGGGTCAGCGTCGCGCCGGCAGGCAAGCCGTTGAAACCGCCCGCTGCCGAGTCGTAGGTCAGCGCCAGCGGTGGAAATGCGGCCTGCAAAGCTGCCGGGTCGATATTACTGCCTGTGGGCTGCAGCGTCGGCTGGCTGATCACACCATTGCCGCGGTTCTGCGTGTTGGCCTCGGCGCGAATCGGCGCGGCGAAGGCCAACTGATCGGCCTGATCGAGGATTGTCGACATGGTCGAGGCGCCGATGCGGGTCGGCTGCAATACGAACGAATCGCCAGCTGCCGGCGCGGGCGTGCCGACCACGACCTGGAAACCCTGGCTGCGCCCGGCGCTGTCCTGAAAACTCAGGGTACCGGGAGGGTTCTGCGTCACGGTCATCGGCTGGTTGTCGCTCAGGCGCCGCGCCGTGTAATTGCCACCGTCGAACTCCAGTCGATAATCGCTGGTGGTCAACAGCGAGCTGTTGCTGATGTTGAGGATCGGTGAAGCATTGCTGCTGTTGGTAGAAGACGGCAGCACGCGCAAGCGGGCCAGTGATTCGGCGTTGAAATCACCGAACAGCTTGGTGCCAACCTGCCCTTTCAGATCCAGGCCCTGCCCCAGCTGGCTGTTGACCTGATCACTCACCGCCAGCGCCAGGCGCCCCAGGGAATTGAAGGTGGTGTCCAGCACCTCCTCGCGATACCGCAGGATGCCGCCCAGCTCGCCGCCAGTGACTTGTGTGGTGATGGTCTGCCGAGATGCACCCACCAGAAACTGGATTTCCGAGCGATTCGGATCATTGGTGCCGGGCACCACTTCCAGGCGCGCCGCACTGTTGCCGATTACCAGCGGCTGGCCAGAGCCGATGAAGACGTTTTGCGTACCATCGTTCTGCGCGACCACGTTGACGCCAATGAACGTCGACAATTGCCGCACCGCTTCTTCACGGGCATCGAGCAGATCATTGGGCTGACTGCCGTTGGATTGCGCGACGGCAATCGATTCATTGAGACTGGCGATGGAGCCGGCGAGCCGATTGACCTGCTCGGTCACGGCCCCCATCTGCTTGTTGGCGAACGCGTTCTGCTCGCTCAAACGGTCGTAAACGGTATTGAATCGCCGACTCAGCCCCTCGGCTTCTGAGAGCACCAACTGCCGGGCGGGCACGTTGGACGGATCCTCGGCGGCGGTCTGCAGGGACGAGAAGAACTTCTGCAGCGACGGTGTGACTCCCGTGGTGGTGCCGGCCAGCAGTGAGTCCAGCTGATCGATCTGGCTCTTGTAGGCCGCCACGTCGCTGCTCAACGAGGTGCTGCTGCGCAGTTGGGTGGTCAGAAACTCACTGTAACTGCGGCGGATATCCACCAGCGAGGTGCCGGAGCCAATGTAGCCCGCCCCGCTGAACTGCGGCGTACGTGTGGCCTGGATGGTGTCCTGGCGCGAGAACCCGGGCGTGTTGATGTTGGTGATGTTATGGCCGGTGACCGCCAACGACGTCTTGTTCGCCGACAGGCCCGACAGGCCAATGCTCAGTAAGTCAGCCATGCTTCATCATCCCTGGTTCGAGGGCGCGCCGTTGGCGGCGATCATCTGGTAGGTCGACATCTTGCGAGCGATCTGCGACACCTTGTTGGCGTACTGCGGATCGGTGGCATAGCCGGCTTTCTGCAACTCGCGGGCGAACTGCTCGGGGTTGGCGGTCGAGCTCAGGGCTTTTTCATAGCGCCCGTTGCTCTGCAGGAAGCTCACGTAATCGTCGAAACTGTGGGCAAAGGATTCGTAGGCGCGGAAGGACGCGGCTTCCTTCACCGGTTTGCCGTTCTGGTATTCGGTGGTCATCACCCGTGCGGAATCACCGCCCCAGGTGTTGTGGGTCTTGATACCGAACAGGTTGTGGCTGCTGCTGCCATCGCCCTGCTTGATGATCGACTTGCCCCAGCCGGTTTCCAGGGCCGCCTGGGCGACCAGGTACCGCGGGTCGACGCCCAGTTTGGCTGCCGCCTTCTCGGCCATCGGCAGCATGGTTTCCATGAATTCCTTGGCCGACTTGAAGGTGGTGCGGCTGGCAATGGCTTCGCTGCCGTTGATGTCCAGGCGGCGTTCGGTCGGCGCCGCATAGGCCTTGGCAGGCAACCAATCACCTTTGGCCAGCGGCTTGCCCACGGCATCACCGGCGGGCGTGCCTGGCGCTGTAGCAGCCGTAACCGCCTCAGCGCCAGGCACGATGCCGGCCTGAACACGTTGAGCCAGTTTGCCGGGCAGTGACAGGCGGCGCTGATTGAGCAAGGCCATGTCATTGCGCTCGCCGTCCGCAACCGCCGCGGCCTTTTCGACCTGCATGGGCGCGGCTGCCTGTTCGGTGCGCGCCAGCGGCTTGCTCGGTGCGGCCGGCACCGGTGCGTCGACCTGGGCGAATGGATTGGGCCGCTCGCTGACGTTGCGCATCTTCGACATCTGCCGCGCCATCACGTCGGCCAGGCCGATACCGTTCTTGTTGCCGGCCATGGTCACCGACAGCTGTTGGTCGTACATGTCCTGGTAGGTCTTGGCTTCGTTGCTGTTCATGAAGTTGCCTTCACCGAACACTTCGTTGGCCGAGCGCATGGTCTTGAGCATTTCATTGAGGAACAGCGACTCGAATTCCTTCGCAACCTTGCGAATGTTTTCCTCATTGTCGCCACCAACCTTGAACTGGTTGAGGCGATTGAGATCGGTATAGGCGCCAGTATCAATGCTGCTGGTGCCGGCGGCCGCGAGTCGAGTATCCATGTCCCGTTCCTTTTAAATCACGATCAGGTCGGCCTGCAGAGCGCCGGCTTGCTTGAGCGCCTCCAGGATGGCCATCAGGTCGGAAGGCGCCGCGCCCACCTGGTTTACCGCCCGCACGATCTCGTCGAGGGTGGTGCCCGGGCCGAACTTGAACATCGGCTTCATTTCTTCATCGGCGCCCACCCGTGAGCGCGGCACAACCGCGGTCTCGCCGCCGGACAAAGCGCCTGGCTGGCTGACGATCGGGTCTTCGGTGATGGTCACCGTCAGGCTGCCATGGGTCACGGCGGCAGGCTGCACACGCACGTTCTGGCCGATCACGATGGTGCCGGTACGCGAGTTGATGATGACCTTGGCGACCGCCTGCCCGACATCGACCTCGAGGTTCTCGAGGATCGACAGGTAGTCGACACGCTGGCTCGGGTCGAGCGGCGCGCTGACGCGAATCGAGCCACCATCGAGCGCCTGAGCCACGCCGGGGCCAAGCAGTTCGTTGATGTGGTCGACGATGTTCTTGGCGGTGGTGAAGTCCGGGCGATTGAGGTTCAGCGTCAGGGTATTGCCCTGATCGAAACCGCTCGGCACCGGACGTTCGACCGTGGCACCACCGGGGATGCGGCCAGCCGAGGGCACGTTGACGGTGATGCGCGAGCCGTCGGCGCCACTGGCATCGAAACCGCCCACCACCAGGTTGCCCTGGGCAATGGCGTAGGTGTTGCCGTCGATACCCTTGAGTGGCGTCATCAGCAGGCTGCCACCGCGCAGGCTCTTGGCGTTGCCGATGGAGGAAATGGTGATGTCGATGGTCTGCCCGGGCTTGGCGAACGGCGGCAGGTCGGCATGGATCGACACCGCGGCGACGTTCTTCAACTGCACGTTGCCGCCTTCCGGCACCTTGATACCGAACTGCGCCATCATGTTGTTGAAGGTCTGCACGGTGAAGGGCGTCTGGGTGGTCTGGTCGCCGCTGCCATTGAGGCCCACGACCAGGCCGTAACCGATCAACTGGTTACTGCGTACACCCTGGATGCTGGCCAGGTCCTTGAGCCGCTCGGCTTGAGCGGTGGAGGCCAGCAGCAGCGCCGCGACAGTGATGATCCATTTGCGCATGATCAAGAACCTCAGAACGGCCACAGCGGGCTGACGAAAAAGCGATCCAGCCATCCTGGCTGACTGGCATCGGCGAAGGCGCCGGTGCCGGAATAGGTGATGCGTGCATCGGCGATACGGGTCGAGGCCACCGTGTTGTCACGGGCGACGTCGTCGGAGCGAACCAGCCCGGCTATACGCACCAGTTCGTCACCGGTATTGAGCGTCATCCACTTCTCGCCGCGTACCACCAGCAGACCGTTGGGCAGCACCTCGGCCACGGTAACGGTGATCGAGCCGGTCAGGCTGTTGCTCTGCCCGGCCTGGCCGGAGCCATTGGTGTCACGCTGGGCACCGTACTGGGCGCTGAGCCCCAGGTTCTCGGCCTTCAGCGGGTTGAGGCTGGAACTGGGATTGTCGATCGACACACCACCGCCAAACAGCGAGGTCAGGCCAATGTTCGCGTTGCTGTCCTTGGACATCTGCGAGCTGGCGTTCTTGCTGGCCTGCATGCGTTCACTGAGGCTGATGGTGATCACATCGCCGACGCGAAACGCCTTGCGGTCGCCGTACAGGTTGTTCTCGAAACCCGACTGGAAGATCGAGCCATTGTTCTGCGCAGCCGGCAACGGTGTGCGCGGCAGCACTGGCGCGTAGTACGGGTCGTTGGGCTTGGCGGCAGGCGCCATGCAGCCAGTGAGCACTACACTGCCGAGAATCGAGAACACACACACCAAGCGGTTCATAACCACTACCTCACAACGTTCAGGCGTATCGAGGGGCGGGCTGTCGCCCTACCCCGGGTCTTAAAGGTTCTGCGTGATGAAGGACAACATCTGGTCGGCGGTGGAGATGACCTTGGAGTTCATCTCGTAGGCGCGCTGGGTGGTGATCATGTTGACCATCTCCTCGACCACGCTGACGTTGGAGTTCTCCAGGGTGTTCTGCAGCGTCGTGCCCAGCCCGTTGAGGCCCGGCGTACCCACTTGCGGGGCACCGCTGGAGGCGGTTTCCAGGAACAGGTTGTTGCCGATCGCCTCCAGGCCCGCCGGGTTGATGAAGTCGGTGATCTGGATGTTGCCGACGATTTGCGGCTGCGGGTTGCCGGTGGTGGTCACCGACGCGGTACCGTCTTCACCCACGGTGAACGTACGCACTTCCGGCGGCAACACGATAGCCGGCTCCAGGGCGAAACCCTGCGAAGTCACGACCTGGCCATCGGAGTTCAGGTGGAAGCTGCCATCACGGGTGTAGGACACCGTGCCATCGGGCATCAAAACCTGGAAGAAACCACGGCCATTGATCGCCATGTCCATCGGCTGCTCGGTGGTTTGCAGGCTGCCGGCGGTGAAGATCTTCTGCGTGCCGTTGATGCGCACACCGGTACCCAGTTGCAAGCCGGACGGCAACTGGCTGTCCTGACTCGACTGGCCGCCGGGCTGGCGACGGATCTGGTACAGCAGGTCCTCGAACTCGGCGCGATCGCGCTTGAAGCCCGTGGTGGACACGTTGGCCAGGTTGTTGGAAATGGTCGTCAGGTTCATGTCCTGAGCGGACAGGCCGGTCTTGCTGACCCAAAGTGCCGGAAGCATAGCGTTTCTCCTCGGGCGCCGGATTCATGGCGCCGCGCGTTTGGTTATCAGGTCATTTGCAAGACACGCGCCATAGCGGTGTCATTGTCTTCGGCCGTACGCATCATCTTTACCGACAGCTCGAACTGCCGGGACAGCGCCAGGATCGAGGTCATTTCCTCGACCGCGTTGACGTTGCTGGCCTCGAGAAAGCCCGAGGTGATCTGCACGGTGGCATCCGCCTCTGGCGGCTGCGGGCCGGTGAAGCGGATCATGCCGTCGCTGCCTTTCTGCATCTGTTTCAGGTCAGGATTGACCAGCCGCAACCGGTCAACCTCGGCGAGCACCCGCGGCGCTTCGCCCAGGGCACGAATGCTGATGGTGCCATCCTGGCCGATCTCGATCTTCTGCTCCGGCGGCACGGCAATCGGCCCGGCATTGCCCATGACCGGCATGCCATTGCCGGTGCGCAGCATGCCCTGGGCATCGACGTTCAGGCTCGCGGTACGCACATAGGCCTCGGTGCCATCCGGCGCCTGCACGGCCAGCCAGCCCTTGCCGCCAATCGCGACATCCAGATCACGGCCGGTTTCCTGCAGGGCGCCCGGCGTAAAGTCGGTACCGGGTCGCTCGCTCATGGCGAACACTCGCGACGGCTGAGTCTCACCAAAGATCGGCATCGAGCGCGCCTGCTCGAAATCGCGGCGGAAGCCGGTGGTGGAGATGTTCGCCAGATTGTTGGCGTGGGCACGCTGGGCCAACGTGTTGTTGTGGGCACCAGTCATGGAGACGTACAGCATCTTGTCCATGTTTCCTCCGAGGTGGGGCAACTCGCCCGCGACTCTGACAAGAGCTTAAAAGCAATTGGCGTGCCATGGCTTATAAAAACACATAAGCCATTGATTTTATTTGAATAAATAAAACAGAACAGGCTCCCGAGGGAGCCTGTAATTTGTCGCTTGGCGAGTTGTTGCCGCTGGCGGCAACAACTCCCTGACGCCTATCAACGCAGGTTGATGATCGTCTGCGTGATGGCGCTCTCGGTCTCGATGGTCTTGGCATTGGCCTGGTAGTTGCGCTGGGCGACGATCAGGTTCACCAACTGGTCCGACAGCTCGACGTTGGAGTCTTCCAGCGCGCCGGACTGCAGCGTACCCAGCGTGCCGCTTTTCGGCGTGCCTACCACCGGCTCGCCGGATGCCGACGATTGAACCCAGGCAGTTTTACCGACCGGCGTAAGCCCCTGCATGTTGGCAAAGTTGGCCAGCACCAACTGGCCCTGAACCTTGGTCTGGCCGTTGGTGTAACGCGCGAACAGCACGCCGGTCTCATCGATCTCCAGGCCCGACAACTCACCGGTGCTATAGCCGTCCTGGACGACCCTGGCGACCGAGAACGTGCTGTTGTACTGGGAGGAGCCGCGGAAATCGAACTTCACCGCGTCGCTGGCATCCGAGCCATTGGCCGCCCAGGTAGTGCCTTCGGCATTGGTGGGCGCTGCCGGAATCCAGCCATTCATGCTGATGGTGCCATCGGGGTTGACCGTGAGCCCGGCGCTCAACGCAGTCGGATCCACGGTCTGCAACTTGCCCGAGGCATCGAAGCTTATGCTGGCGGAAAGCGGCTGAGTGTTGGCAGGGTTCAGCGGGTTGCGACCGTCGACGAGGATTTTTACGTCCCAGTTGTTGGCATCGGTCTTCACGAAATATTGAGTGAAGGAATGCGCGTTGCCCTGGGCATCGTAGATGTTGACCGATGTGGAGCGGTTGTAGCTGGTCGGGTCCGCAGGGTTGAAGGAGGCGTTGGCAGCCGTGGAGCCCGCGGTATTACCCGCCGCGTTGGCAGCTGCAAGCTGTGCCGGCGTCGCCGCCGCGGTCGCTGCAGCAATCTGAGCAGGCGTCGGATTGGGGACACCAGGCAGGAGGGATCCATTGAAAGCGGTTTGGAAGGCGCCATCAAAGGCACTCTGGCGTAGCACCGGAACGGTTTCGGTCGAGTTCAGGTTGAATGGCTGGGTAATCGTACTGGTCGAGCGCGGCGCCTGACTGGCTGTTTCCACCCTCAGGTTGCCGATGATGCCGTTCTGCAGATTGCCGTTAGCGTCTACGCCATAACCCTGCAGGTTATGCCCGAAATTGTTGACGATGAAACCTTCGCGATCAGTACCGAAATAACCGGCACGGGTGTAGCTGATATCACCGTTGTTGCTGGTGCGGAAGAAGCCACTGCCGTTGATGGCGAGGTCCAGCGAGTTCTGGGTGTAGTTGATGTTGCCCTGGCTGAACAACTGCGACACGTCGCTGAGCAGCACACCGCTACCGATCGGGTTCGAGCCGCTGCTGAGCATCGACGAGGCATAGAGGTCGGCGAACTCCGCACGTGACTGCTTGAAGCCCGCGGTACCGGCGTTGGCGATGTTGTTACCCGTTACGTTAAGGTCACTGGTCGCAGCGCGCAGGCCACTAAGACCGATATTGAACGACATGAAATTCTCCTTGCCGATACCCGGCAGTTACAACCTGTTAGTTACTGACCAATGACCTGCACTTGCGACAGCGGCACATTGCCGATTCCTGCAAGGTTGAGCATCAATTCGTTGCCGCCCAGCGTCACGCTGTCGACGTTGGCCGGCAGCATGGTGTGCAGCCCCTTCGTCTCGTTGCCGTACGTTGCCTGGGCCTCGAACCGGTAGGTGCCCGGCTTCATCACGTTGCCGCTGGAGTCCTTGCCGTCCCAGATAAAGTTGACGTTGCCGGCCTTCTGCTCACCCAGGTTGATTCGGCTGACCACCGCGCCGGAACCGTCATAGACGTTGACGTACACGTTGCTACTGCTGGTCGGTAGCACGGCGCTGGCCTTGAAGCTCTCGCTGGTATCGACCACGGCCTTGTCCACCGGCACGATCACTTTGCGACCGACCAGCGAAGACGCCTGCAGAGCTTGGGAAGACTGATAACCCGAGAGAATGGTCTCCATGCTCGAGTTGAGCTTCTCGACGCCTTCCACGGTACTGAATTGCGCCAGCTGTGCGATGAACTCGCCGTTGCCCTGGGGCTCCAGCGGGTTCTGATTGTTCAGCTGCGCCACCAGCAGATTGAGAAACTGGTCCTTGCCCAGTTCCTTGTTCTGCGTGGTGTCCTGCTTGACCTGAAACTGATCCAGTACCGAACTGGAGCCGACGCCATCAACAGTGCTCATCTCTCACTCCCGGCTTACTGACCCAAGGTCAGGACGCGCTGCATCATCTGCTTGGCGGTATTCATCATTTCCACGTTGGTCTGGAAGGCGCGACTGGCGGAAATCATGTCCGCCATCTCCTCGACCACGTTGACGTTGGGGTAATACACATAACCGGCTTCATCGGCCGCCGGGTGGTTCGGCTCGTAGCGCGGCATCAGGCTGCTCTGATCCTCGACGATACCCAGCACCTGCACGCCGGCACCCGACTGATCCTGGTCGGCGAACAGCGAACCGTTCTCGCCACCCTGTGCCTGCTGAAAGACGGTCGCGAACACCGGGTGCCGCGCCCGATAGGTCTGGTCGATGCTCGACGAGACCGTTTCGGCGTTGGCGATGTTGCTGGAGATGGTATTCAAGCGAGTGCTCTGGGCACTCATGCCGGTTCCGGCGATGTTGAACACGCTGGTAAGTGACATGTCGGGCTCCTTTATTCACCACGCAGGGCGCTTACGAGCCCTTTGAATTTGCTGTTGAGAAGCGTGAAGCTGGTCTGGAAGGCCACCGAATTCTCGGCATAGTTGGCCTGCTCTACCTGCGCGTCCACGGTGTTCTGATCGATCGAGGGCGCTGTGGGGATGCGGTAGGCCAGGGCCGCATCACCCATTGGCACGCCTTCTGCTGCAATATGGCGACTGTTGGTGGTCTTCAGGCCCGCATTGCCGGTGCCGCCGCTCTTGGCGGCCTGCTGGGCCAGCACAGAGGCGAAGTCCAGATCTCTGGCCTTGTAGTTGGGGGTGTCGGCGTTCGCCATGTTGTTGGCCAACACCTCGGCACGCTGGGCGCGGAAGCCCAATGCCTTCTCATGAATACCCAATGCGCTGTCGAAACTGATGCTCATCTCAGGAACCTTTGCCATGGCGGCTAGCCTGTTTTCGTGCAAAGTTCTCAGCAAAGCACGTGCCAATTTATTTTTTTCTTTATAAATCAGCTTGATGAGCAATAAAGGAGTCGAGCAGAGAGGCTAAGCGGCAAAGCTTTTCCGCCGGTTGGCAAGGTGAAGGCGGCAATTGCCGAGCGGCTTGCCGCTTTTCTGACGCCCAGGTGACGGAACACTGTCAGTCATCGAAGGGATTTTGCAGAAACGCAAACGGGAGGCCTGGGCCTCCCGTCTTGAGCAGCTGCAATCATTTGGCTTTGTAAATGATCCCGGGACTGCACTGCACCATCTGGTACTTCTCCGGCAAGCCATTGAGGGCTTCGGAAGCACCGAGAAACAGATACCCGCCAGGCTTGAGCATGGCGTGGATGCGCGTGAGGATGTCCTTCTTGACGTCAGCCGAGAAGTAGATCAGCACGTTGCGGCAAAACACGATGTCGAACTTGCCCAGGCTGGCATAGCTGTCCAGCAGGTTCAGCGGGCGAAACTCGACCCGACTCTTGATCGCCGGCTTGACCACCCAGCGCCCCGGCCCCTTGGGGTCGAAGAAGCGCTGCAAACGCTCCTGGGCAAGGCCGCGGCCCATGGCCAGGCTGTCGTACTCACCCGACTTGCAGTTGTTGAGCATGGTCGGCGACAGATCCGTTGCAACGATCTGCACCCCGGTCTTGAGCTGACCAAGGTTGCTGCGCTCGAATTCATCGATGCTCATCGACAGCGAATAAGGCTCCTGCCCCGAGGAGCAGGCTGCCGACCAGATACGCAGACGCTGTCCCGGGTACGCCTTGATGAGCTCCGGCAACACGCGATTCTTGAGCACTTCGAATGGATAGGCATCGCGAAACCACAGGGTTTCGTTGGTAGTCATGGCATCGACCACCTGCTCACGCAGGCCACTGCGTGGCTGAGTCTGCATGCGCTGCACCAGTTCTCCGAGAGACTTGATGCCATTGGTTTCCATCAGTTTGTTCAGCCGGCTGGAGACCAGGTACTGCTTATTGCTACCCAGCACGATGCCACAGGCTTTTTCCAGAAAGATCCGGAATTGCTCAAAATCCAAATTACCTGAAGACACTCGCGCAGCCTCGCCCATCTGAAAAGTAGAACGACAAGCGAGCCACTGCGCACCTGCCGATTATGCTACTGCCGCCAGATAGATCGGGCGGCTGATACGTCATGTCGATTGAACGCTCGCCTTGATGCGTTCGACCACTCGAGAGGCCAGATCATCCGGACGAAATTTCGCCAGGAAGTCGTTGGCCCCCACCTTCTTGACCATCGCCTGGTTGAACACCCCGGACAGCGAAGTATGCAGCAGTATATGCAGCTTCTGCATGCGCGGGTCGGAGCGTATCGCGGCGGTCAGTGTGTAGCCGTCCATCTCGGGCATCTCGATGTCGGAGATGAGCATCAGCAGCTCCTGCTCCGGCGATTTGCCCTCGTCTGCCATGGCACGCAGGAAATCCAGCGCCTGGCGACCATCATTCAATGCCGTCACCTCGACGCCGATGGTCTGCAGGCAGCGCATCACCTGCTTGCGGGCAACCGACGAGTCGTCGACGATCAACACGTGCTGGCTGACGGCCTTGGTCTGGGTTTCGGCGTCGACCACGCCCACGGAAATCACTTCGGAAGTCGGCGCCACCTCGGCGAGAATCTTCTCCACGTCGATGATTTCGACCAGCTTGTCGTCCAACCGCGTAACCGCCGTCAGGTAGTGATCACGCCCGGTCCCCTTGGGTGGCGGGTGGATTTCTTCCCAGTTCATGTTGACGATGCGCTCGACAGAACGCACCAGGAAGCCCTGCACCTTGGTGTTGTACTCGGTGATGATGACGAAGCTGCCCTCCAGATCACCCAGCGGGCGCTTGCCCGTCGCCATGGATAGATCGAGGATCGGAATGGTGCCGCCACGAATGTTCGCCACGCCGCGAACCACCGGGCTCGACTTCGGCATTATGGTGAGTTTCGGGCACTGAAGTACCTCCTTCACCTTGAAGACGTTGATCCCGTAAAGCTGTGAGCCATCGAGACGAAACAGCAGCAGTTCCAGGCGATTCTGCCCAACCAGCTGAGTGCGCTGGTTGACCGAATCCATCACACCGGCCATGTGTGGGCCCTCATTAATTCAGTAACGCATCTGATTTGGTCAGCGTAGCAGGCGGCACGCGCTTTGCTTCTAACCAGGCATGAATGCACAAACGACAATTATTCGACGCGCGATGGCCAAGAGCCTTCGATGCCTGGCAGTTTTACCTGCTTTACTGGCGCTCGGCTATAGCACGCTGTCAACTGCCTCCGTCACCCTGCCCGATCAGCTTATCGGCGAGAGTCAGCGCTTTCTTGAGCAGGCTGTTGATGAGTATTTGCAGCGCAGCAACATTCAGGCTCGCCACGAGATCGAGATCAACCGCCTGGACCCGCGCTTGCGGCTGCCGTTGTGCGATCAGCCACTGACCACCACCCTGGAAACCCCGGCCGAACCGGTAGGCCGGGTGACCACCCGGGTACGCTGCGACGGCACCTCCCCCTGGACGGTATTCGTGCCAGGGCAGGTTCGCCTGTTCCGCGAAGTGGTCACCGTGGTGCGCCCCATCAAGCGCGACGGGGTATTGAACGAAGCGGACATCATGCTCGCGGAACGCGATGTGGGTCTGCTCAACCAGGGCTACCTGACAGATCTCGGGCAGGCCCTCGGCAGGAAAGCGACACGCGCCATGCAGCCGGAGCAGGTGCTGGCGCCGGTGTATATTCGCCAGGCCGAGGCCATTCGTCGTGGTGACCAGGTGGTGATCAGTGCACGCAGCGGGGGCATCAATGTGCGCATGCCTGGCGAAGCCCTCTCCGACGGCACCGTGGGCAAACAGATCAGTGTGCGCAACCAGCGCTCACAGCGGGTGGTACGGGCTCGGGTAATCGGCCCAGGGCAGGTTGAAGTATCGATGTAGGAGTCTGCGGACTCATTTGCCGAAAGGATTGTCAGAGCTCTGGCTGACTGATGAAGCAGCGTGTTTTAGACTGTGCAAGCGACGCGATTTTTTTGCCTAAAGTTTTCTCGGAAGTCGCCGACACACTAGGCAAGCGTCCAAACCCTGTCAGAGGTTCTGCATCATGGTCATCGATTTCAATCGGCTCAACAGCACCACGCCAGCCAGCACCACACGTGCAGGTAGCACCCAGGGCGGCAAGAATGAAGCCGCCGACAAGGCCGCAGGCAACGAAGCCGCGAGCCAGAAAGCAGCCCTTGGCGGCAAGAGCGGTGAATCCGTTCAACTGAGCAGTGAAGCTCAGCAGCTGCAGAAGACCGTGGACAAGCTGCGCGACCAACCGGTCGTCGACACCGATCGGGTCGCCAAACTGAAGCAGGCCGTCGCCGATGGCAGTTATCAGGTCGACAGCCAGCGCGTCGCCAGCAAGCTGCTCAATTTCGAATCCCAGCGCTAGTCTGCGGGCTTGCACTGGGGTGTTGGACGCCCGGGAACCGTTTCGATGTGTGCCAGCCACGCGGCTAGCCCTCTTCGAACGAGTTGCCCCCCCAGAGAGCCCGTTATGAACGCTAAAACCCTGCTTGACCTGTTCAATGAAGATATCGGCCATGCAGGCCGGTTGCTTGAGCTGATCGAGGCCGAATTCCAGGCCTTGAGCGAACATGACCTTACCCGCCTGCAACAGATCCTGGCCGACAAGCAGCCTCTCCTTGCCTGCCTGGACCAGCACGGCAGACAGCGCTCCCAGACACTGATGAACCTCAACCTGAGCGCCGACCGCACCGGCTTGCAGGCGCTCGCCCAGGGTTCCGATCAGGGCGATGCCCTGATGGCCAGCAGCGACCAGCTGAGCGCTCTTCTGGAAAGCTGCCAGAGCGCCAATCTGCGTAACGGCCGCGTGATCCGCTCAAGCCAGACCTCCACCGGGAAAATGCTTGGTATCCTGCGTGGCAACGAGACACCTTCGCTCTATGACAGCAGCGGCGGTACCGCTAAGATTGGCAGCAAGCGCCCGCTTAGTCAGGCCTGAATATAACGACAAGATGCGCAATGATGCCGAAATGGCATTATCATAGGCGCAGCAGTACCTTGCCCCGGAGATCACTGGACCGTGTCCAACCCCTTCGTTCAGGACGATGGCCCGCAACCCCCGAAAGTGCTCAAGGCACCCATGGAAATCGTTGCCAACCTACGCCTTCTGCAACACCACCATGACCCCTTGATCATCATGTTTCAGGAACGCAACCAGCGCTTCCAGAGCTATGTCATCGAAGTGGACCGTGATCAGAATTTACTGATTCTCGATGAAATGATCCCGAGCGACGGCGAACGCTACATGCAGAACGGCGAAGCCTTTCGCGTCGAGTCGCTGCATGACGGCGTGCGCATAGCCTGGGACTGCCCGACGAGCATGCAGGCCGGCGAATTCCAGGGCGAGCGCTGCTATGTAGGAAGCATCCCCGCAGAGATGCTTTATCACCAGCGCCGTAATGCATTTCGCGCCGCGCTGAAGCAGTCGGATCAGGTCAAGGTCGAGCTGGGCGGCAGTAGACTGCGCTCCCCCCTGGAAGGCCAGATGCTCGACATATCCGCCTCGGGCTGCAAGGTGCGCCTGCCTGGCGATGCCAGCGAAAAGCTGCAGCCGGGTCAGGTCTACGAAGGCTTCCATGCATTGTTGCCGGTAGGCCGCCTGGACGTCGCCGTCGAGCTGCGCCATGCACGCTATGATGACAAGCTCGACCTCACCTTTGTCGGTCTGCATTTCGCCAACATGAGTGGCCTGCAGCAGCGCCTGATAGAGCGCTTCGTGTACCAGTTGCAACGTGAGGCGCGGCGCTTCGAGAACGATACCTTTCTCTGACGCCCGCCTTCGAAACCTTCAGGTCTGCGGTGCGCCCGCAGGCCTGCCTTCGTCATCTTCCTCGTTGCGCACTTCGGGATCGACTGCGACCGAATCCTGCATCTGGTCCTGAATCACCTGCTCATCGACCCGCGGATCCAGCGCTGCCATCAGCGGAGAAGCCGTCATGTTCACCGGCATGGCCACGTGCTGCAGCGGCGCATCATCGACCTGATGAAGATGCGTGACGATGTTCGAGCGCACCCGCCAGACCAGGAACAGCCCGCAGAGGCAGAAGAAGGCATACAGCATGTTGGCGCCGAAGAAGCGCATCAGCACTCCTACCAACAGCGGGCCGATACAGGCACCGACGCCAAAGGTCACCAGCAACATGGCGGTCAGCGATACGCGCCGATCGGCCTCGACGTGGTCGTTGGCGAAGGCAACCGCCAGGGGATAGAGGCTGAATTGCAGCATGCTGACCACGAAACCGACCGAAATCAGCAACAGCAGCGGCGCTTCGGTGAGGATCGCCAGCGGCGCCGCGACCAGCGCCATCAAGCCGGCCATGCCGCGTATCAGTTTGACCCTGTCGAAGCGATCCGACAGCCAACCCAGCGGCGCCTGCACGATGAGACCGGCGAGAATGCAGCACCCCATGAATATCCCGATCTGCTCGGTGGCCAGCCCCATATCCGTAGCGTAGAGCGGCGCAAGACCGTAGAAGGCGCCGATCATCAGGCCGGCCACGCCGATGGTAGTCAGCGACAGCGGCACACGCTTGATGAAGAAACGCATCTCCAGGGGCGCCGGGTGCAGGGGCAACGGGTGCAGGCGCCGAGTGAGCGCCACCGGCACCAGGCACAGGGCAAAGGCCAGGGCCACCAGCATCAGCAGTTCCAGCCCCAGGGTGGGATGCACCACCAGAACCAGTTGACCGAGCACCAGGCCGAGGTAGGATGCCGCCATGTAACCGGCGAACACCAGGCCACGCTGCTTGGTATCGGCCTGCTCGTTCAGCCAGCTCTCGATCACCATGTACTGGCACATCATGCCCAGCCCGACCAGCACGCGCAGGACCAACCAGGCGGGCAGCCAGTCAAGCAGACCATGCCCCAGCACGGCGGCGGTGACCACACCTGCACAGGCCACATAGGCACGGATATGCCCGACCCTGGCGATCAGCCGGTGGCCGATCTTGCCGCCCAGCACCAGGCCGAAATAGTTGGCCGCCATCAGCGCACCCGCCCACACACCCTCCCCGGACTCTGCCAGGCGCAACGCCAGGTAGGTACTCAGAAGGCCGGAGCCCAGCAGCATCAGTACGGTGGCGATATACAGCGAACTGAAGGACTTCCAGATCATGCGCATTAGACAGCAACGACTCCTTGTAACCAGCCGAGCAGACCGCTCAACCTAAACCAAAACGGATACCCAACACGGCAAACGGCATTCCAGAAAAGGGGGGTGCTCGTGCCGTGCCATATTGAGGATGCGCACTGCGCAACAGTTCATTATTCCCGCGACGATCAACGCCAGGCTCGGTTCAACTCAGCCCGCGATGCCACCCTCCAGTACCGCCAGGCGCGCTTCGAGCTCGCTGATCCTGGCTTCGAGCGCTTCCAGACGCTCGGCAGAAGATCCCGCAGTTGGCCGCTCTGCGTGCCCTGCCCGCTCCTGGATCTGCGCCTGCAACTCGGCCGGATCGCCCAGCAGGTGGGCGTAGCGGTCTTCGCGCTGGCCAGGCTGGCGCCCCACCAGACTCACCAATTGCCGGGCGATCAGGCGTTCGAGGTGATGCTGCACCTGGTCGGCGTCATCGAAGTCATGCAGGCGGTTACTGCGCGTCAGCAATTCGCTGATGGTCTGCGGGCCACGCAGCAGCAGCAACCCCACCAATGTGACCTGCGGGGCCACCAGTTCCAGCGCCTTGTCGGCCCGTTGCTCCCAGCGATCGGCACGGCTGCCCATCACCAGTCGCGCCAGGCCCCGCTCCTCCAGGCTGCGCAAACCCTGGCCGACGGCACCTTGAGTAAGGTTCATCAGCGGGTCGCGACTGGTCTTCTGGTTGCACGCCAGCAAGAGCGCATTAAGGGTCAGGGGATAGGCTTCTGGAGTCGTCGCCTGCTTCTCGATCAGGCTTCCCAGAATGCGAGCCTCGACGGCAGTCAGCGGCTCTGCGCCTGATACATCGTTAGGCTGATCGGACATATCGCTTACCTGGGCTGGAAGGAAAGGCCTAGGGTAGCCTGCTGATTGGCAGATAACACGCCTGACGCATTATTTTGCATCGCGTGATGCCGCGATTTTCCGGGATCAGGGGAGCGCCTGGAAAAGCATCGACGCAAATGAGAGGAATTTGTATTGACTCTTATTCGAGAATGATTATTATCTACTTCGTCAGCTGCGAAGCTGGCTTGATAATCTGAATGCATCCACACGGAGGCTCCAGATTATCTCCTCATCAGGCTAATCACGGTTATTGACCCGGCTTTTTGCCGGGTCTTTTTTTGCTTTTTTTCAGGCTAACGCAAACTGTCGACTGGACCACATCCGCGCCGCAGGATGATGGCGTCCCCTGCTGGAATCGAACCAGCATCTAGCCCTTAGGAGGGGCTTATTCTATCCGTTGAACTAAGGAGACTCGTGCAAACCGGCGTCATCGCAACGGCCGGCCGGCATGTTAACCATCACGGCGACATTTGTCATGCCGTTGCCGCCCTGCCTGGCCTCATGCTGCCGGTTCGAACATCCTGACGACCGTTATTTCAGTGGTTTTCATCCGCGCTTGCAACTGCTGTTCCTGCTCACGCACCCGGTGCACCGCCTTTTCCTTCACATGCCCATAGCCGCGAATCTGCTCCGGAAGCTCGGCAATGGCCAGCGCGGTCTGATAGTTGGCGGCGCTCAAGCCATCCAGCAGCGCGGCGATGCTGCATTCGTAATCCTCGATGAGCTGGCGCTCAAGTTTGCGCTCTTCGCTGTGCGAGAACGGGTCCAGCCAGGTGCCACGTAGCCCGCGCATGGCCGAGAGCAACCTGAATGCCTTCAACATCCAGGGACCGAAACTGCGCTTGCGCGGCTCGCCGGTCGCCTTGTCGACAGGGGTGAGCCAGGAAGGCGCCAGGTGGAATTGCAGGCGGTAGTGCCCCTCGAATTGTGCCTGCAGCGCCTCGGTGAAGGCTGCATCACTGTACAGGCGCGCCACCTCGTACTCGTCCTTGTAGGCCAGCAGCTTGAAGTAATAGCGCGCCACGGCCTGGCTCAGCCGCTGGGAGGGGTCGCTATCACGGGCGCTGACGCGCATCACCAGTTGTCGGTAGCGCTCGGCATAGGCTGCATTCTGGTAGGCCGTCAGGCGTGCACTGCGGTCCTCGATCAGTTCCTCCAGCGTCTCGCAGCGCGGCGCCGTCGCGTTGACAGGCCGCACCAGGCGCTCGATCGCTGCGGCGTCATGGGCAGCGCGCCGCCCCCAGAGAAAGGCCTGCTGGTTGAATGCCACCGCCACATCGTTGAGTTCGATGGCCCTGTCGATCGCCTGAGCACTGACCGGCACCAGCCCCTTCTGGTAGGCATAGCCAAGCATGAACAGGTTGGTGGCGATGCTGTCGCCAAGCAGGCGAGTGGCCAGCTGGGTGGCGTCGACGAACCAGGTCTTCTCGGCGCCCACCGCATCGATCAGTGCCTGGCGCATTGCCTGGCCAGGTACCTGGGCATCCGGGTTGCGGGTGAACTCGGCGGTAGCCGCCTCATGGCTGTTGATGACCGCATGGGACACCTGCTCGTTGAGTTTGGCCAGGGCGTCCTCGCCCGCGGCCACCACCAGATCGCAGCCGATCAACAGGTCGGCCTCGCCCGCGGCGATGCGCACCGCATAGATGTCATCCTGGCGTGCAGCAATGCGTACATGGGTATTCACCGGGCCGAACTTCTGCGCCAGCCCAGCCTGGTCCAGCACGGTACAGCCCTTGCCTTCCAGGTGCGCTGCCATGCCCAGCAGTGCGCCCACCGTGGTCACGCCGCTCCCGCCAACGCCGGGCAACAGAATGCTCCAGGGCCTTGCCAGAGAAGGCAGGCGCGGCTCTGCAAGCGCCACGAACAAGGCGCCCGCGCCGACCGCCTGTGGCTGGCGCAATTTGCCGCCATGCACGGTGACGAAACTGGGACAGAAGCCCTCCAGGCAGCTGAAATCCTTGTTGCAGGCGTTCTGATCGATTTCGCGCTTGCGACCCAGCTCGGTTTCCAGCGGCAACACAGCCAGGCAATTCGATTTCACGCTGCAGTCGCCACAGCCTTCACACACTGCCGCGTTGATGAAGGCGCGTCGCGCCGGATCGGCCAACTTGCCGCGCTTGCGCCGACGCCGCTTCTCGGTGGCGCAGGTCTGGTCATAGATGATCACCGAGACGCCCTTGAACTCGCGCAGCTCCCGTTGCACGGCGTCCAACTCACGGCGGTGGTGAAAGCTGGTAATCGGCGCAAAGGACGCACGGCTCGGGTATTTGTCCGGCTCGTCGCTGACCACCGCGATGCGCTTGACCCCTTCGGCGAAGACCTGCTGACTCAACTGATCAACACGCAGCTCGCCGTCCACCGGTTGGCCGCCAGTCATCGCCACCGCGTCGTTATAGAGAATCTTGTAGGTAATGTTCACGCCAGCCGACACGGCGGCGCGCAGCGCAAGGTGCCCAGAGTGGAAATAGGTGCCGTCACCGAGGTTCTGAAATACGTGAGGCGTGTCGGTAAAGGGCGCCTGGCCAATCCATGTCACGCCCTCGCCGCCCATCTGGGTGAAGGTCTCGGTGCTGCGATCCATCCATTGGGTCATGTAATGGCAGCCGATGCCGCCCATGGCCCGACTGCCTTCCGGCACCTTGGTGGAGCTGTTATGCGGACAGCCCGAGCAGAAATGCGGAGTACGTACTGTGCTGTAGCTGCGCGCCGCCAGCGCCTTCTCCTTGGCATCGAGGAAACCGAGGCGCGCCTCGATGACCTCGCTGGTGTAGATGGGAGCCAGACGCCGGGCAATCACCCGCGCCACCATGGCAGGCGTCAGCTCGCCCAGGTTGGGCAATAGCGATTGGCCGTGCTCATCGAACTCACCCACCACCCGTGGGCGCTTGCCGACCGGCCAGTTGTACAGTTGCCCGGTGAGCTGGTCCTCGATGATGCTGCGTTTCTCTTCGACCACCAGAATTTCGTCCAGCCCATCGGCGAAATCGTGGACGGACACCGGCTCGAGCGGCCAGCTCATGCCCACCTTGAGCACCCGCAGACCGACGCGCGCGCACAGCGCCTCGTCGAGCCCCAGATCGTCCAGCGCCTGGCGTACGTCCAGATAGGACTTGCCGGTCGTAATGATGCCCAGCCGCGGGTTGGGCGAATCGAGCATGACCCTGTTCAGCCCATTGGCCCGGGCGAACGCCCGGGCTACGTAGATCTTGTGGACGTTGAGGCGTTTTTCCTGCGCCAGGGGTGGATCCGGCCAGCGGATATGCACGCCGTCAGCGGGCAGCTCGACGTCATCGGGCAGGGTGATGGCGACCCGCTGCGGATCGACATCCACCACCGCCGAAGAGTCGACGTTCTCGGCAATGGTTTTCAGCGCCACCCAGCAGCCGCTGTAACGCGACAGCTCCCAGCCGATGATGCCGTAATCGAGAATTTCCTGGACGTTGGCGGGGTTCAGCACGGGAATCGAGGCCGCGATGAACGCATGCTCGCTCTGATGGGCGATGGTCGAGGATTTGCAGCCGTGGTCGTCCCCGGCCAGCAACAGCACCCCGCCGTGGGGCGACACGCCCGCCGAGTTGCCATGTTTGAACACGTCACCACTGCGGTCTACGCCAGGGCCCTTCCCGTACCACATGGCAAACACGCCATCGTAGCGGGCTCCCGGAAACAGATTGGTCTGCTGGCTGCCCCATACGGCAGTCGCCCCAAGCTCTTCGTTGATACCGGGCTGGAAGTGAATGGCGTGTTGCTGGAGGAATTCGCGTGCCTCCCACAGGCTCTTGTCGAGCCCACCCAATGGTGAGCCGCGGTAGCCGGAAATAAAGCAGGCCGTGTTGAGCCCGGCGACTACATCGCGCTGTTTCTGCAGCATGGGTAAACGGGTCAGTGCCTGGGTACCGGTGAGGTAAAGGTGACCCGTAGCGAGACGATACTTGTCGTCCAGGCGGATTTCGGCCAGAGACATGGGACGGCGCTCCTTTTATTTTTATAGCGACCTTCAGGCGGCAACGGTATGTACTGCCTGCTCACATCCGCCAGGATCACTGTGCAGATGCCTTGCGTAAGCATAGCCTGGAGGTCAGCGAATTTTTGTTTCTAATTCGCGCCGTCAGCGCCAATACTCAACATGATCATTCCAATAAAAACGACAAATCGGAAAAAAGCATGCACGAACCGTTGAGCGCCATCGATCGCCGTATCCTGCGCCTGCTGCAACGCAATGCCGACCTCAGCGCAGCTGAAATTGCCAAGAAGGTGGAGCTATCCCAGTCGCCGTGCTGGCGCCGTATCAGCCGGCTGCAGGAGGAAGGATTCATCGAACGCAAGGTGGCATTGCTGAGCCACAAACGGCTGGGGTTCAATATCACCGTGTTCGTCAGCATCAAGTTATCGGCTCACGGGCGCAGTAATCTTGACGAGTTCGAGCAGGCGATCATCGGCTACCCAGAGGTGCTGGAATGTTTCACCATGGCCGGCAGTTCGGACTACCTTTTGAAGGTGGTGGCGCGGGATATCGCAAGTTACGAGCGGTTTCTACGCGATCAATTGCTGCAGCGGCCACACGTTCAGGAGGCCCATTCCGGCATCGCGATGAGTGAAGTCAAACGCACAACTGAACTTCCGCTCGATTAGGAACTCGTGCACAGTCATGCATTTTGCAATACGACGGAAGCCGCACCTTGCAAGCTGCACGAGATCAACGCTTAAAAGTATTCTTATATGCTTGATTTTAAAGGATTTTTTATTTTAAAAATCTTGGCATGAGAACTGCTCTTTTACTCGCATAGAAATCGAATGCGAGATCCCCAACCATGAAAAGCATCATCGCCCTGGCCACCGCCATTGCCCTGACCCTCCTGGCAGGCGCCGCATTCGCCAACTTTCAAATCAATCAGCAACAGGCTACTGCTACCCAACTGGTACAGCAGATGCGCGCCACGCCGGTGCAATTCAAGCATGCGACCAACGTCGAGCCCAGCCAGTTCGTTGCCAAGCCTCTGACCGATAGCGACTGGCAACCGCGCCCTCAACAGCGTTTCACGTTCTGAGCAGCGGCCATGTGGAGCGTATTTTTCCCAGGCTTCATTCTGCTGCTGGCCACCATTACCTGCGTTGCCATCTGGCTGATCGACGGCTTATCCGATCGAGTTCCGCCTCAATCCTTCACAGATGAACAAAATGGCCCCCATGACCCATTTTTCTAAACGCCAGCCACGCAGTAGCGCGAGGAAACCATGATGTCCAAACCAGCCCTGTTGAGCATAGTGATGGCGGCGATCTCCGCCGGCATGTTGTGGATGGCGCCTGAGCAATCCGCCTGGCTGACGGCTGCTGCCAAGGTGGTGCTGGCCCTGAGCGGACTGGCCCTGATGGTGGCCCTGCTGATTGGCAAACGAGTCAAGTTCGACCCCATCCTGCGCTAACTGCAACCCTGGTCGAGCAGATCACATGATGTGAAGGTTCACGCCTGCGGGCTGGCCGCTTCGATCACATGCAGAAGCTGTATTACCGTGACCTCGAGCGGCCCGGAATTGTCCAGCCGGATCAGCTTGGCGCCTACCTCCCCCACCCCCTGCGACGTGAATTGCGCGTTGCGCGCCAGCCTCGCTTCTATCTCTACAGATGGTTCCCGACCACGGTTCATCAGCCGGGATCGCAACGCCTCGGGTGAGACCTCTAGCAGAATCGGCAGCAAATCCGGATAACGCCGAAAGGCGTCGGCCAGATAGCCGCGTGAACCATTGACCAGCACCTGGCGGCCTTCGGCCATCCAGCCGTCGATCTCCGTGGGAATGCCATAGCACAGCCCGTTGGCGCGCCAGTTCATGGCAAACTCGCCGGCAAGCAGGCGCTCCTCGAACTCGCGCCGGGAAACAGCCAAGGCATCCTCGCCAACCGCTTCGGCAGACCGTGTGATCACCCGCCTGGCCACACGACAGCCCCGGGCTTCAAGCCGGGCCCGGGCAGCATCGAGCAGGCTGTCCTTGCCGGCCCCGGACGGGCCCATCAGATAAATCAGCTTACCCGCCACTCACTTTTCCTCGTTTGGTCGTGCGCCGGCTGTTCAGCTTGGCGACTTGGTTCACGACGGCGCTCCACCTGAACGATATCATTTGCGACGGAGCGCGCCGATAGCTCGACAGGCAGGACACCCGTTCGTCTGCGCACGCCATGCCTGAACGCGCAAGAGATCAGATGACTATCGGCCTGCCATTTCAACTTTTGCCGCTGGAAAACCGCTCAAATGCGACATCCCACGCATTTGAGAGTGATTTCGCTAATTGGTGCTGGCAAAAAGCCGGTACTCAGGCCAGAATACGACACGTAATTGGCGTCAAATATTTGCTAGAAAGATGTACGATCACCAGACAAAATGCCGACCGAGTTGAACGGATAGCGCTAGAGATGGTCAGAATGCTGACACTCCCGTAGCTATATGCCATTACAGCTTCGTTTCCCTGAACTAATTGGTTGATGTATGCGCCCTATGAAACAGGCTATCTACTCCAGCCGTACGGCTGACAAGTTCGTCGTTCGGTTGCCCGACGGCATGCGCGAGCGCATCGCTGATGTCGCCCGCCAACACCACCGCAGCATGAATTCCGAGATCATTGCGCGACTGGAGCAGAGCATGCTTCAGGAAGGCGCTCTGGACGACGAGCTCGGCGTGCGCCTGGACAGCCCAGAGCTTTCCTTGCACGAGCGAGAACTGCTGCAGCGCTTCCGCCAGCTGTCACGCCGCCAGCAGAACGCGCTTGTGGCATTGATCGCCCATGATGCAGAGATGGCCGCCGGCAACGACGACTGAACTGCACAATCAGAAAAACCGGCCTTAGCCGGTTTTTTTGTTGCCTGCGATAAAGCTCCTCAAAGCAGGAACAGCGTCGCCAGGCCGAGAAAGATGAAGAACCCGCCGCTGTCGGTGACGGCGGTAATCATGACGCTTGCCCCCATCGCCGGATCGCGGCCGAGGCGCATCAAGGTCATTGGAATCAGCACGCCCATCAACGCAGCAAGCAACAGGTTGAGGGTCATCGCAGCGGTCATCACCACACCCAGCGACCAACTGTCATACAAGCCGTAGGCAACCACCCCGATCACCCCGCCCCAGACCAGGCCGTTGATCAGCGCCACGCCCAGCTCCTTGCGAATCAGCCGCGAGGTATTGCCATTGCCAGTACTGACCTGGTCGAGCGCCATGGCGCGCACGATCATGGTGATGGTCTGGTTACCTGAGTTACCGCCGATACCGGCGACGATGGGCATCAACGCGGCCAGCGCCACCAGTTTCTCGATGGAGCCCTCGAACAGGCCGATGACCCGCGACGCCATGAACGCGGTCACCAGGTTCACAGCCAGCCAGGCCCAGCGGTTGCGCACCGACTTCCAGACGGAGGCGAAGATGTCTTCTTCTTCGCGCAGACCCGCCATGTTGAGTACTTCGCTCTCACTCTCCTCGCGAATCAGGTCGACCATCTCGTCGATCGTCAGACGCCCAATGAGTTTGCCGTTCTTGTCGACCACCGGCGCCGAGATCAGGTCGTAACGCTCGAAAGCCTGAGCGGCGTCATACGCATCCTCGTCGGGATGGAAGCTGACCGGGTCATTGCCCATGACCTCGGCCACCTGCTTCTCGGGATCGTTGACCAGCAGCCGCTTGATCGACAGAACACCCTTGAGTACCCCGTCGTAATCGACCACGAAAAGCTTGTCGGTATGCCCAGGCAGCTCCTTGAGACGACGCAGGTAACGCAGCACCACTTCCAGGCTGACGTCTTCACGAATGGTCACCATCTCGAAGTCCATCAGCGCACCGACCTGCTCCTCCTCGTAGGAAAGCGCGGAACGCACCCGCTCGCGCTGCTGGGCGTCGAGGGTCTCCATCAATTCATGGACAACGTCACGCGGCAGTTCGGAAGCCAGGTCCGCCAGTTCGTCGGCATCCATCTCCTTGGCGGCAGCGAGGATCTCATGATCCTCCATGTCGGCAAGCAGCGTTTCGCGTACCGCGTCGGACACTTCGAGCAGAATGTCGCCGTCACGATCAGCCTTGACCAACTGCCAGATGGCCAGACGGTCATCCAGCGGCAGGGCTTCGAGAATGTAGGCGACGTCGGCAGAGTGCAGCTCATCGAGCTTGCGTTGCAGCTCCGCCAGGTTTTGCCGATGCACCAGACCTTCGACGCGGTTCTGGTGCGGGCCTTCCTGGCGATGAGTCAGGTCTTCGACCAGCCGATGCCGCTGCAACAACTCGACGACCTGTGCGAGTCGATCCTGCAGGCTTTCTTGCGGCTTCTTGGCTTCTACTTCGGTCATGGCACACTCCGCCCCCAGCAGCGGCGCGCGCCCGAGGGTCAATCAGTCAGTACGTGATTGCACAGTTGAAATTCTGAATTACTACTGGGTAAGTCCATGGTGAGGATCCACAAGCCCCGGCGGGGCTGACAGCGCGAATAATAACACGCGAATCGGCCATGCACGTGACAAAGGCATGGCAAGACAAGCGCTTGCAGCGTTTTCCTGAGCCAATTGGCATGAGTTCGAAATACTGCGACGCACATCGGCCTTGGCAAGACACCTGGCAGTGGCAAGATTGTCGAGAACCCGATTGAAACGTCACGGAGGACGCCACCATGCATCGAATGCGCTGCGTAGTCACCTGCGCCATTCTGCTTTGCCCTGCCCCACTGCTGGCCTCGAGCGTGTTTCGCTGCGAAGACGAAAACGGCCATACCACCTTCACGCGGCACGGCTGCGCCAGCAGCCAACAACAGCAGATTCAGAATACCCACAATCCCAGACCCGGCAGCGGCGCAGCCGTTCCGCTGGCACGCCCACAGGCCGAGCTCAACGAGCCGGCACCCCGCAATACGGGGAGCACGCTGACCATCGTCGGCGAACAGCAGGACGGTTGCGGCAACGCGGTGACCGGCAGCACCCGGCGCGAGGCGATCATCAGGAAACAGGTGCGCACCGGCATGACCCGTAGCGACGTGGAAAGCGCCCTGGGCAAGCCGGAGCGCATCAGCCGGCGCAACGGGCAGACCACGTACCACTACGCGAGCAAGCACAATAACGAGCGGCGCACGGTAGTCTTCGACCAGAATGACTGCGTGGCAGGCAAACGCTAGGGCTCACCGAGAGTTCGGCAAGACCGCGCCCGAGCCAGATTGCAGAATTCGCACTGCCCACGTGCTGCGACAGCGAATTCTGGACAAAGAAAAAGGGCCTGCATCGCTGCAGGCCCTTCTTGTATGGCGGACTCAGGAGGATTCGAACCTCCGACCGCTCGGTTCGTAGCCGAGTACTCTATCCAGCTGAGCTATGAGTCCGTTTGGCACTTTTAGACCAGATCACCGCTGGTTGAAGCAAAATGATTTGCACTGCTGCAAGCCATTCAATATGGCGGACTCAGGAGGATTCGAACCTCCGACCGCTCGGTTCGTAGCCGAGTACTCTATCCAGCTGAGCTATGAGTCCGTTTGGCACTTTTAGACCAGATCGCCGCTGGTTGAAACAAAATGGCCTGCACTGCTGCAAGCCATTCAATATGGCGGACTCAGGAGGATTCGAACCTCCGACCGCTCGGTTCGTAGCCGAGTACTCTATCCAGCTGAGCTATGAGTCCGTTGGTGTTTTTAGACCAGATCACCTCTGGTTTGTTTGCCAACCCGGCCTAAGCCTGGCTTGCCAAATAATGGCGGAGAAGGGGGGATTCGAACCCCCGACACCCTTTTGAGGTGTACTCCCTTAGCAGGGGAGCGCCTTCGGCCACTCGGCCACCTCTCCGCAACACGGGGCGCATGATAAACATGTTTTCCCCGTTTGCAAACCAAAATTTCGATAAAAATTAGTGGTTTGGTTCTTCGCCCTTCTCTTTCTGGATGCGCTGGTAAATCTCTTCGCGGTGTACGGCAACTTCCTTGGGCGCATTCACGCCAATGCGCACCTGATTACCTTTAACGCCCAACACGGTGACAGTGACTTCGTCACCCACCATCAGGGTCTCTCCGACCCGGCGAGTCAGAATCAGCATTCCTTTCTCCTTACGGATTCAATTTCGGACAACATGTCTGCAAGCAAGTGAAAAGCACCTAGCAAAATCGATGAGAAACTGCCGATACCCTGGTATTGACCAGCGCAAACGGAAGGAAAGTTCCGCCCACGCCAACCAAAAGTACAAAAGGCGCGGAATCACCGCGCCTTTTGCAGAATGCCTCAGTCGCCCTGGCGGGCTGGTGCATCCAGCTCGAACGCAGTGTGCAGGGCACGCACCGCCAATTCCAGATATTTCTCTTCGATGACGACCGAGACCTTGATCTCCGAGGTGGAGATCATCTGGATATTGATGTTTTCCTTGGCCAGCGCCTCGAACATGCGGCTGGCTACACCGGCGTGGGAACGCATGCCAACGCCAACGATGGACACCTTGGCGATGTTGACGTCGCCGACCACCTCACGGGCACCGAGCTCGCGCGCGGTGGTTTCCAGCACCTGCTGAGCGCTCTGATAGTCGTTGCGGTGCACGGTGAAGGTGAAATCGGTGGTGTTATCGTGCGCGACATTCTGCACGATCATGTCCACTTCGATATTGGCGGAACTGATCGGACCGAGGATCTTGAATGCAACGCCCGGCAGGTCAGGTACGCCACGGATGGTCAGCTTGGCTTCGTCGCGATTGAAGGCGATGCCGGAGATGATCGGCTGTTCCATGGATTCCTCTTCGTCAAGGGTAATGAGGGTGCCCGGCCCCTCCTGGAAGCTGTGCAGAACGCGCAGCGGGACGTTGTACTTGCCGGCGAATTCCACCGAACGGATTTGCAGGACCTTGGAGCCGAGACTGGCCATCTCCAGCATCTCTTCGAAGGTGATCTTCTCGAGACGCTGGGCCCTGGGCACGACGCGCGGGTCGGTGGTGTAGACCCCGTCGACATCCGTGTAGATCTGGCACTCGTCGGCCTTCAGGGCCGCCGCCAGTGCCACGCCAGTGGTATCGGAACCGCCGCGACCCAGGGTGGTGATGTTGCCGTGCTCGTCGACGCCCTGGAAACCTGCGACCACGACCACGCGGCCGGCCTTCAGGTCGGCGCGAATGTTGGTATCGTCGATGCTCAGGATACGCGCCTTGGTGTGCGCGCTATCGGTCAGGATGCGCACCTGGCTACCGGTGTAGGACACCGCCGGAACGCCACGCTTGATCAGCGCCATGGCCAGCAGTGCGATGGTCACCTGCTCGCCAGTGGACACCATCACGTCGAGCTCGCGCCCTACCGGCTGGTCATCGGTGATCTGCTTGGCCAGGTCGATAAGGCGATTGGTTTCGCCGCTCATGGCGGATACCACGACGACGATGTCGTCACCCTTTTCGCGGAATTTCTTCACCTTTTCGGCGACCTGCGCGATACGCTCGACGGTGCCGACGGATGTACCGCCGAATTTCTGTACGATCAAAGCCATTTCAAAGCTGCCTCAGCCCGTGAAGGGCGCCCATTAAACAGACAACACCGCACACCACCAGGCTGCTCGCCGGGCATGGCGAGCGGCCTGGTCACGCTTGAGTTACGGACCCTAGAGACCCTGTTCGACGAAGGGCCCGACCAGCGCCAGGGCACCGTCGAGCGCGGTCGCATCGACCCCGCCGCCCTGCGCCATATCCGGCCGACCGCCGCCCTTGCCGCCGACTGCCGAAGCAGCCTGCTTCATTAGATCACCCGCCTTCAGCCTGGTGGTGAGGTCCTGCGTCACACCGGCCACCAGCACGACCTTGTCGTCCTGCACGCCGCCGAGCAGGATCACCGCGCTGCCAAGCTTGTTCTTCAGCTGATCGACCAGCGCCAGCAGGCCTTTGCCATCCAGGCCGTCGATGCGCGCACTGAGCGTCTTGACGCCTTTGATGTCCACGGCCGAACCGGCCAGGTCACTGCCTGCGGCGCTGGCGGCCTTGGCCTTGAGCTGCTCCAGCTCCTTTTCCAGCTGACGGTTGCGATCGATCACCGCCGCGAGCTTGTCGAGCAGGTTGTCGCGGCTGCCCTTGACCAGCGACGCCGCTTCCTTCAACTGCTCGTCCGCGCCGTTCAGGTAGGCGAACGCCGCCGCACCGGTGACCGCTTCGATGCGGCGCACACCGGCGGCCACACCGCCCTCACTGACGATCTTGAACACGCCGATGTCGCCGGTACGGCCGGCATGGATACCACCGCACAGCTCCACCGAGAAGCCATCGCCCATGGTCAGTACACGCACGCTGTCGCCATACTTCTCGCCGAACAGCGCCATGGCGCCCTTGGCCTTGGCGCTTTCGATGTCCATCTCTTCGGTCTGCACCGGAGTATTGCGGCGCACTTCGCGGTTGACGATGTCTTCGAGCTCCTTGAGCTGCTCGGGCTTGATCGCCTCGAAGTGACTGAAGTCGAAACGCAGACGCTGGCTGTCGACCAGCGAGCCTTTTTGCTGAACGTGCTCGCCGAGCACCTGGCGCAACGCGGCGTGCAGCAGGTGGGTCGCCGAGTGGTTGAGCCCGGTCGCCGTGCGCACGGAAGCGTCCACCTCGGCGTTGATGGTGGCGCCGACACTCAGGCTGCCCTTGCTGACCACACCGTGGTGCAGCCACGCGCCGCCCACCTTGGTGGTATCGCGCACGTCGAAACGCACGCCCGGGCCTTCCAGGAAACCACAGTCACCGATCTGACCGCCGGACTCGGCGTAGAACGGCGTCTGGTCGAGAACCACCACGCCCTCCTCGCCCTCGTTCAGGGTGTCGACGGACTGGCCGTCGCGCAGCAGCACCAGCAGCTGGCCACTGGCGACGGTAGCGCCGTAGCCGAGGAAACGGGTGTCGCTATCGACCTTGACCAGGTTGTTGTAGTCCATGCCGAAGGCACTGGCAGAACGGGCACGCACGCGCTGGGCGTCCATTTCACGCTCGAAACCGGCCTCATCGAGGGTCAGCTCACGCTCACGGGCGATGTCGCCAGTGAGGTCCATGGGAAACCCGTAGGTGTCGTACAGCTTGAAGATCACGTCACCAGGGATCACCGAGCCCTGCAGTTCGGCCAGATCCTGCTCGAGGATCTTCAGGCCCTGCTCCAGGGTCTTGGCGAACTGCTCTTCTTCGGTCTTCAGCACGCGCTCGATATGCGCCTGCTGCTGCTTGAGCTCAGGAAAGGCGTCGCCCATCTCGGCGACCAGGGCCGCGACGATCTGGTAGAAGAAGCTGCCCTTGGCCCCCAGCTTGTTACCGTGACGGCAGGCACGGCGAACGATGCGGCGCAGCACGTAGCCACGGCCTTCGTTGGAAGGCGTCACGCCATCGGCGATCAGGAAGCCGCAAGAACGAATATGGTCGGCCACCACTTTCAGCGACGCCTGGCCTTCATTGGCGCAGCCAATGGCCTTCGCCGCAGCGTTGAGCAGGCTCTGGAACAGGTCGATCTCGTAGTTCGAGTTGACGTGTTGCAGCACGGCGCTGATGCGCTCAAGCCCCATGCCGGTGTCCACGCTCGGCGCCGGCAACGGGTGCAGCACGCCATCAGCGGTGCGGTTGAACTGCATGAACACGTTGTTCCAGATCTCGATGTAGCGGTCACCATCTTCTTCCGGGGAGCCGGGTGGGCCGCCCCAGATATGGTCGCCGTGATCGAAGAAGATCTCGGTGCACGGGCCGCACGGGCCGGTATCGCCCATGGTCCAGAAATTGTCGGAGGCGTACGGGGCGCCCTTGTTGTCACCGATGCGGATCATGCGCTCGGCCGGCACGCCGACCTGCTTGTTCCAGATGTCGTAGGCCTCGTCATCGGTGGCGTAGACCGTGACCCAGAGTTTTTCCTTGGGCAGGTTCAGCCACTTTTCACCGGTGAGGAACTCCCAGGCGAAATGGATCGCGTCGCGCTTGAAATAGTCGCCAAAGCTGAAGTTGCCGAGCATTTCGAAAAAGGTGTGGTGACGTGCGGTGTAACCGACGTTTTCCAGGTCATTGTGCTTGCCACCGGCGCGTACGCACTTCTGGCTGGTCGCCGCGCGGGTGTAAGCGCGTTTCTCCAGACCCAGGAAACAGTCCTTGAACTGGTTCATGCCGGCGTTGGTGAACAGCAACGTCGGATCGTTGTTGGGAATCAGGGAGCTGGAAGCGACACGGGTGTGCCCCTTCTCTTCGAAGAAGCTCAGGAAAGCTTCACGGATTTCTGCGCTTTTCATTGGCATTTTCCAGGAAAACAGGCGGCCACGGCGAAGCCGGCAAAAGCCCGCATTATATCGGGCTTGTCCGCCGCGGCTAGGCCATCGCGCAATTATTTGCAGGCAGCTCGATGGCCGGGATTCACAGGCCCCGCAGCAGGTTGACGCCCGCGCCCATCGGTCGCCCTGAAGGCAACCAGCAGCCTGCGCACGAAGGCCTGCGGCCCAGCGCGCGGTCAGTCAGCCGCGAAACGCGGCGAAGGCTTCGATCACCTGGCCGATGGCCTCGGCGCCGACATCCAGATGCGTGACCATGCGCAGGCGCGGCGCAGCGGTGAGGCGAATGCCGCGCTCGGCGCAGAAGGCTTTCAGCGCGCCGGCCCGTTCACCGAGCTGCACGTAGACCATGTTGGTCTGCACCGGCTCGACCGAATAACCCAGTTCGCGCAGGCCGGCCGCCAGGCAATCGGCATTGGCATGATCCTCGACCAGCCGCTCGACCTGGTGATCCAGCGCATACAGGCCGGCCGCCGCCAGCACACCAGCCTGGCGCATGCCGCCACCGACCATCTTGCGCAGGCGTCGGGCCTTGCCGATCAACGCTTCGCTGCCACACAACACCGAGCCGACCGGCGCGCCCAGCCCTTTCGACAGGCACACCGATACGGAATCGAAATGCCGGGTGATTTCCCGGGCCTCGACGCCCAGCCTCACCGAGGCATTGAACAGCCGAGCGCCATCGAGGTGCAGGGCCAGCCCCTTGTCGCGGGTGAAAGCGCGGGCATCGGCAAGGTAGTCGAGCGGCAGCACCTTGCCCTGCATGGTGTTTTCCAGGGCCAGCAAGCGGGTGCGGGCGAAGTGGATATCATCCTGTTTGATCGCCGCCTCGACCCGCCCCAGGTCCAGGGAGCCATCGAGTTCCATGTCCAGCGGCTGGGGCTGGATCGAGCCCAGTACCGCGGCGCCACCGCCTTCGTATTTGTAGGTGTGCGCCTGCTGGCCGACGATGTATTCGTCGCCACGTTCGCAGTGGGCCATCAGGCCAAGCAGGTTGCTCATGGTGCCGGTCGGCACGAACAGCGCGGCGGCGAATCCCAGCTCTTGCGCCAGGCGCTGCTGCAGGCGATTGACGGTCGGATCCTCGCCATACACGTCATCGCCCAGCTCGGCGGCCAGCATCGCGTCGCGCATGCCGGCGGTGGGTTGGGTGACGGTGTCGCTACGCAGATCGATGAGGGACATGAACGCTCCTGTGCATGCAGGTGAAGGAAAGTCGAGCGCGGCGCTGGGGCGGACGGTCATCCCAGCCGTGAGGCATCGACGGGCACAATGAGAATGCCGGCACGCTGGCCGTTGTGCACCTTGGGATTGGGGAAAATGATTCGTGCGCCCTGCTCTTCCACCACCCAGCGACTGCTGGCCAGGTCTTCGGCGAGCAGGTAGCCGGGCGCCAGCTCGGTGAAGTTTTCCACATCGGCGGGCAGGTGCAGGGTGAAAGCGTCGCTGTGCTTGATCACCTCACGGGCAAAGGCGAACAGTTGCAGTCGCTCAAGGGCCGACTCGTCCACGGGCGGCTCGGCCCCTTCGATGAGCGCCCGCAGGCGCATTTCCAGGCGATCAAGATTGACCAGCTCGTTGTGCCCGAACGGCCGCGCCTTGCCCAGCTCCAGCGTGAACGCCTCGGCGCCCAGTTCGGCGTAGGTGTAGGCGCTGAAGGTAGTCGAGGCTTTGCTCTGCAACAGCACCGCGTCGATACCGGCAGCCTGCAGGCGCGCGCACTCGTGGCGCGACTGCTGTCGCCCGTCGGCCCAGGGGTACAGGGCGAACTGTTCGATACGCGAAGCGCGAATGGCGGTATGCAGGTCATAGTGCAGGCGCGTGCGCTCGGCATCGGCGAAGAACGACGATGCCAGGTGTTCGAGCTCGCAGGCGCGCATCGCTTCGGCTCCGCTGCTCAGCTCATGACGGCCACTGAACAGGCGATTGAGGTCCTGCTCGACGAAACGCTCGCCACGGCGCATCGCCAGCGGGTTGCCGAACAGCAGTAACAGACGCGCCCGCGGCTGCAGTTCGTTGCGCGCAATACCGCGCAGCAGGCGGTCGAGCAGTTCGATGGGGGCCGTCTCGTTGCCGTGGATGCCGGCCGAGAGCAGCAGGTCCATGCCGTTGTCGCGGCCAGCCGCCGGCGTCACTTCGAGCGCGCCCTCGGCGAGCCAGCGCAGCCGCGTGCCCTCCGGCGTCAACTGGATCTTCGAGGCGGGCTCATGGCCGGCCAGGGTCAGTTCGAGCAGTTTACCGAGGGCGAGCATGGGCGATCCTCAGTGATTGCAGTCCGGGCCATGGACATGATCGTCATCGGCGCCGTCGTCAGCCGGCTCCATCTCCAGCTCCAGGCTGACCAGGTTGGTGGCCAGCGGGCGCAGCAGCAAGTTGGCGTATTCGGTGTCGCCCTCGGCCACGTCGACGCCGATCATCAGCTGGCCGTTGCCGACCTGCTGGATCCACACCTCCTTGCCTTGCCAGAGCACGGCAAACCGCGTGCACGAGGTTTCCAGCTGGGTGCCGTCGCTGTCTTCGAGGATCAGTTGCAGGGCGTCGCTCATAAGTACTCCAGGTCAGTAACGGCTCGCAGCGAGCCGACTCAATTCAATTGAAAGGGATAAACCGGGCCCAGTCCAAGGATCTGCGTCAGTTCATCCAAGGCAGTGCGGCATTCGCTCAACAACTGCGGGTCGGCCAGGTCGCAGTCGCTCAGGCGATCACGGTAATGCTGGTCGACCCACTGCAGCAGCCGCTGGTAAAGCGTCGGCGTGAGCATCACGCCCGGGTTCATGGCAGCCAGCTCCTCGGCCTGCAAGGCCACCCGCAGGCGCAGGCAGGCCGGGCCACCACCATTCTGCATGCTTTGCTTGAGGTCGAACGCACGAACCTCGGCAATCGGCCCGTCGCTACCCAGCAGGGTTTGCAGGTAGGCCCAGACACGCGGGTTGCCGCGGCATTCTTCCGGCACCACCAGCAGCATACGCCCGTCGGCACGGGTCAGCAGTTGGCTGTTGAACAGATAAGAGCGCACCGCGTCTTCGACACCCAGCACCTGGCGTGGCACGCGCACCGTCTGGAGGTTCGCGCCAAGCCGGGCAAGCTTGTCGCCCAGCTCGCCGATGACCCGCGGGCCGTCCAGGAAGGCGTCTTCGTGGTGGAACAGCACCTGGCCGTTGCCCACGGCGATCACGTCGTTGTGAAACACGCCCTGGTCGACCACGGCAGGGTTCTGCTGGGCGAACACCACCGCCGTGTCGCTCAGCCCGTGCAGGCGCGCCACCGCCTGTGACGCCTCCAGGGTCTGCCGCGCCGGATAGCGTTGCGGCGACGGCAGACGCAGGTCGAACGCGCTGCGGCCGAACACGAAGAACTCCACGCCAGGCTCGCCATAGTCGCGGCACAGGCGCGTGTGGTTGGCAGCGCCCTCGTCACCAAACTGGCTGACCGCCGGCAACGCCGCGTGGTGCGCGAAATGGCGCGGGTCAGCGAACATCGCCGCCAGCACCCGGCTGGTGGTGGGATGCTCGATGGACCGGTGAAACTTGCAGTTGAGGTTGGCAGCGGTGAAATGCACCCGCCCATCCGCCGTGTCGGCGCTGGGGCTGACGGTGGCGGCGTTGGCCGTCCACATGCTCGACGCCGAACAACTGGCGACCAGCAGCGGCATGGCCTCACGGGCGGCACGCTCGATCACCTGGGCATCGCTGCCGCTGAAGCCGCAGCTGCGCAGGGCCTGTACATCCGGCCGTTCCTGGGGCGCCAGCACCGCCTGGGCGAAGCCCATGTCCATCAGCGCCTTCATCTTCGCCAAGCCCTGGCGTGCGGCCTCGCGGGGGTTGGAGGCCACCTGGCTGTTGTTCTGCGAGGCAACGTTGCCGTGCGACAAGCCACCGTAGTTGTGGGTCGGGCCAACCAGGCCGTCGATGTTCAGCTCACAGGCCGAGGCAAGCGGGCGACTCATAGGCTGACTCCCGGCGCCAGGCTGTCCGGCAGCGCCAGCCGCTCGCTTTCCAGGGAGGCGACTGGATAGGCGCAGTAGTCCGCCGCGTAGTAGGCGCCGGGACGGTGGTTGCCGGAGGCGCCAACGCCGCCGAACGGCGCGCTGCTGGCGGCACCGGTCAGCGGCCTGTTCCAGTTGACGATGCCGGCGCGGCTGCGCAACCAGAACTGCTCGTAGCGTTCGCGCGAGTCCGACAGCAGGCCAGCGGCCAGGCCGAAACGGGTGGCGTTGGCCTCCCCGATGGCCGCGTCGAAATCGCTGTAGCGAATCACCTGCAACAGCGGCCCGAACACCTCCTCATCGGCACGCGGCTGCACAGCGGTCACGTCGATGATGCCCGGCGTCAGCAAGGCGGCGCCCTCCAGCGGCTGGCTCATGGCAAGCAACGAACACGCGCCCTTGTCGATCAGCCGCGCCTGCACCTTGAGCAGGTGCTGAGCGGCATCCAGGGAAATTACCGCCCCCATGAACGGCGCCGGCTGGGCGTCGAAAGCACCGACCCTGAGGCTCGCCGCCACGCTGACCAGGCGCGCCAGCAGGGCGTCGCCCCAGCCGCCCTCGGGCACCAACAGGCGCCGCGCGCAGGTGCAGCGCTGGCCCGCCGAGAGGAAGGCGGACTGGATGATGCAGTACACCGCGGCGTCGATATCGGCGACTGCCTCGACGATCAGCGGGTTGTTGCCGCCCATCTCCAGGGCAAGGATGGTTTCCGGCCGGCCGCCGAACTGCGCATGCAGCAGGTTGCCGGTGCGGCTGGAGCCGGTGAAGTACAGGCCATCGATGCCCGCACTGGCAGCCAGCGCGGCACCGGCATCGCGGGCGCCCTGCACCAGGTTCAGCACGCCGGCCGGCACGCCGGCGTCGATCCAGCACCCGAGCGTCAGCTCGGCGACCTTCGGCGTGTACTCGCTGGGCTTGAACACCACCGTGTTGCCGGCCAGCAGCGCGGGCACGATATGCCCATTGGGCAGGTGGCCCGGAAAATTGTACGGCCCGAACACTGCGACAACACCATGGGGCTTGTGGCGCAGCACGCTGCTGGCGTCGCCCTGCACGGCGCGCCTGGTTCCACTGCGTTCGGCCTGGCTCTGCAGTGAAATGGCCACCTTGTTGATCATGCTGACAACTTCGCTGGCGGCCTCCCAGAGCGGCTTGCCGGTTTCCTCGCCAATGGCCTGGGCGAGCTCGTCCTGCCTGCGCGTCAGCGCTGCGGCGAACCGCTCGAACACGGCGATCCGCTCGGCCACGGGCAGCGCCGCCCAGGCTGGGAATGCCTGGCGCGCGGCGAGCACGGCAGCTTCGACCTGCGCGGTGCTCGCTTCGCGCCCCTCCCAGAGCACCTGCTGGCTGACCGGATCGAGAGATTGCAGGCTATCGCCCTGACCAATTTGCCAGAGACCTGCAATGTAATGCGTGCTCATGGTCTTCAACTCCAGGCTTCACGGTTCCACGGGCCGCCGCCGGGCGACGACCTTGTTCTGACGGCTGCCGCTCTGTGGCGGCATCACTGGTCAAGAGCAGGTTGCCCCGCTCACGGCACAGCGGTGTTTCAGGCGTGCGCGGCCAGCGCCACCGCACGCACCTGGTCACCCACGGTCAGGCGCAGGCGCCTGGCCGTGAGTGGGTCTACCACCAGAGTACCGGCAGCCATGCGCGCCCGTGCCGCGGTGATGCGGCACTCTTCACGCTTGCGGTTGTGCACCAGGTACACCGGCGCATCATCACCAGGCGTACCGATGGCCAGCACCAGCAACTGGCTGTCGCGAATGGCACGGATCTTCGCGGTCTCCGCCTCGATGGCCGGGCCGGCGTCGAAGATGTCGACATAGCCCTGGTAACTGAAGCCCTCGGATTTGAGCATCGCCAGCGCCGGCTCGGTGTCCGGGTGCACCCGGCCGATCACCTCACGGGCGGCCTCGGACAGAAAGCAGGTATACAACGGAAACTTGGGCATCAGCTCGGCAATGAAGGCCTTGTTGCCAACGCCGGTGAGGTAGTCGGCCTGGGAGAACTCCATGCGGAAGAAGTGCCGGCCCAGGCACTCCCAGAATGGCGAGCGACCCTGTTCATCGGAAACGCCGCGCATCTCGGCGATGATCTTGTCGCCAAACTGCTCGCGGAATTCGGCGATGAACAGCAGCCGTGCCTTGGCCAGCAGCCTTCCATTGAGGCCGCTGCGGTGATCGGCGTGCAGGAACAGCGAGCACAGCTCGGAATGCCCGGTCAGGTCGTTGGCCAGAAAAAGCGTCGGCACCTTACGGTGGATATTCAGCTCCTGGGACGCGCAAACGGTCAGCCCTACCCGGTAGTTGTACCAGGACTCGCGCAGGCCCACCCCGCCGGCAATCGCGGAAATGCCAAGCACGCGGCCGTCGTCGTCTTCGAGCACGAACATGTAGTCGCAATCGCCACGTTCGGCCTCGCCGCGAAAGGTCTTTTCGGCGCGGCCGACCCGATACGCCAGGCGCGCTTCATTGGCCGGCAGGGTGGTCAGGCCGGTCCCCGTGCTGCGCGCCAGTTCAATCAACGCCGGCAGGTCGCCGGCACGTACGGAGCGAACGATCATGATGCCTCCGGAAAACTGCGAGCCAGACGCGTGGCGTTCATCGCGGACAGATTCATACCGCCACCAACCGGACCTGCCCGCCTTCGCCAACGCCGAGCGTCTGCGCGGTGAGCGGGTCGAGCACGGCCGGCTGGCCGGGCGCCCAGTCGAGTTCGGCGATCACCGCGCGAAACTCCTGCAAGTGCTCGTTGCTGACCAGATACGCCTGCCCGCCCTTGGCCGCCTCGCTGAGTACCACCGGCACCACAACGCTCTGGGCGATGGAGCGGATGCCCGAGGTGCGCGCGTGCAACGTCGGCCCGCCGTCGAAAATGTCGATGTAGTGGTCGGTCTCGAAGCCGTCGCGCATGAGGATGTCAAAGGACACCTGGGCGCGTGGGTGTACCAGGCCCATGGATTCCTGCGCCGTATCGGGCAGCAACGGCACGTAAATCGGATAGTGCGGCATCAGCTCGGCCAGATAGGCACGGCTGCGCAAGCCGCACAGGCGCTCGGCCTCGGCGTAGCTCATGCCGAAGAAATGCCGCCCCACCGCATCCCAGAACGGCGACTCGCCGGCATCGTCGCTCTCGCCGACGATTTCCACCACCATGGCATCGGCAAAGCGCTCCGGGTGACAGGCGGCGAACAGCAGGCGGGCGCGCGAATTAAGCTCGGCCCACACGCTGTCGACCAGCGAGCGCTCCACGTAGAAACTGGTCAGCAGGCTGTTGCCGGTGAGGTCGTGGCACAGCGAGAGCACGTGGATCTTGTTGTGGATTTTCAGCTCACGGGAATTGTGAACGAAGGTCTCGTTGCGAAAGCTGTAGAACGGCTCGGAATAACCGGCCGAAGCGACGATGCCCGAACAGCCCACCAGGCGAGCGGACTGCGTATCCTCGAGGACGAAGAAGTAGCGTTCCTCACCATTGAAACTGACCTCGGCGGCGAACGAGGCTTGCGAGGCGGCGATCTTGTCGCGCAGGCGCTCGGCGTTGTCCGGAAGCGAGGTGACCCCAACCGGGCTGTCCGCAGCCAGGCGCTGCACTTCAGCGAGGTCGGTCATTCGCGCGGGGCGCATCACCAGCATGGTGTCACTCCTTCAGCAGAATCCGCAGACTGCTGTCCCGGCAGCGAGATCCAGCGTCCCTGGTGCCGACCGGTTCGCCCGGTCGTGCATGTATGAACATGGGCGGCACCCGAGCCGCCAGCGAGACCGATCAGACCGCGGCCGCCAACTTGGCCACGGCGCGCTCGAAGCGATCCAGGCCTTCGTCGATGTCGGCATCCTCGACCACCAGGCTGGGCGCGAAACGCACCACGTCCGGGCCGGCCTGGAGAATCATCAGATTCTCCTCGGCTGCCGCGTCGAAGAAGGCGCGCGCCTTGCCCTTCCACGCGTCGGACAGCACCGCGCCGATCAGCAGGCCCATGCCACGCACGCCCGAGAATACGCCGTACTGCTCGCCGATCCGCTGCAGGCGGGTCTTGAAGCGCTCGTGTTTGGCCTTGACGCCATCGAGCACCTCGGCGGTATTGACCACGTCGAGCACCGCTTCGGCCACCGCGCAGCCCAGCGGATTGCCACCGTAGGTGGTGCCGTGGGTGCCCACGGCCAGGTGGCTGGCCAATGCTTCGGTGGTCAGCATCGCGGCAATCGGGAAACCGCCGCCCAGGCTCTTGGCACTGGACAGCACGTCCGGAATCACCCCGTAGTGCTGGTAGGCGAACAGGTGACCACTGCGGCCCAGGCCGCTCTGCACTTCGTCGAACACCAGCAGCGCGTCGTGCTGATCACAGAGCTCACGGGCGCCCTGCAAGTAGGCCAGGTCCGCCGGCAGCACGCCGCCTTCACCCTGGATCGGTTCCAGTACCACGGCGCAGGTCTTGTCGCTGATGGCCGCCTTGAGGGCCGCGAGATCGTTGTAGGGCACATGGGTGATGCCCTGGATCTTCGGCCCGAAACCATCGGAGTACTTCGGCTGGCCGCCGACACTGACGGTGAACAGGGTGCGCCCATGGAAGCTGTTGGTGGCGGCGATGATCTCGTGCTTGTCGGCGCCGAAGCGGTCGTGGGCCACGCGACGGGCCAGCTTGAAGGCCGCCTCGTTGGCTTCTGCACCGGAATTGCAGAGGAACACGCGCTCGGCAAAGGTGGCCTCGACCAGCTTTTTGGCCAGCCGCAACGCCGGCTCGTTGGTAAACACATTGGACACGTGCCACAGCGTGCTGGCCTGCTCGGTCAGCGCCTTAACCAGCGCCGGATGGGCATGGCCCAGCACGTTCACGGCAATGCCACCGGAGAAATCAATGAGTTCACGACCGCTCTGATCCCACACGCGCGACCCTGCCCCACGCACTGGCACGAACGCGGCAGGCGCGTAGCTGGGCACCATCACCTGGTCGAAATCGGCGCGTTGCACCGGGGCGTGCTGAACTGACATCGGATTCTCCTGACGAGACACGCCAGCCTGGGGCTGGCGATGCGAAAGATTGTAGGGGGTGCTCGAAGGCCGGCATTGCCGGCATGCGACAACTTCTTACAGCGCCGCCCCAGACACGCGACGCCTGCAAAACGAGCCGCGGACCGCGCTGGTGCGGCGCAGTTTAAACGCTGCCGCCCTGCACACGCACGGAGCCGTGAATAATTATCCACGAGCGATATGTGAAACGCTGTACCACCGCCCTGCAGCCGCCGTAATCCGCGGCGTTGCGATTCAAAGCCGGCCGATGGAATATATTTTCATTCGCGCCTGATCGCATCTTGCCAGCACCCGGTGTGACAGTGATATGCTTTTTCTCATGCGACGGTTCCGGCTTGTGAACGGCGTCCGCTAGGCTGACTCAAGGATATGACGGCCTGCTCCATCCCCTCCATGCAATGCATCGACTCGTCCAGTCAAGGAAGCGCGAGATGAACGCAAAAGAACAACAGCTGACCGACCTGCTCACCCTGACCTCCCGCACCATCACTCACATGACGGCCGCCATGACCGCACTGTCGTTCGACCTGCTGCGCAGCGATGACAGCGGTGTGCGCTCGGCAGCCTCGAAAATGATCACCCGCCTCGGTGCCGTGAGCCAGGAACTCGACCAGCAGTGGGCCTTGATCAGCGAACTGACCGGCGTGGAGGCCCCCATGCGCAACGACGCCATCGAGGAAGTGCTGCTGCACAGCGCCTGAGGCAGACAGGCCGGCGGCGGCGCTGCCGTCAGCCTGAGCCATCGCATCGTCATGTGAATTTTGCCGAGTGCGCCCAGCATGTCCAGCCGGGTCGTTCGCACTCGGGCAAACGGCTAGCAGGCCGCGAGGTACTCGCGTTGCAGCACCGCCACCAGCTCGGCAGCCGGCAGCGCGCGAGCCAGCGCCGCCCCTTGCCCTGCCCAGTGCGCAGCGAATTCCGCGTCGCCAGCTTTGGCGGCCGCTGCGATGAGTTGCTTGCCGGCATCATAGGCAATGCCGAAACCCGGCACGGGCGGATGCCCCGGTGCTCCAACCTCCGCCATGAAGCGGTTGACGATACCGCGCGCCGGGCGGCCCGAGATCGCCGTGGTCACCTGGGTAACCTGCGCCCGCTCGCTGCTCAGCATGCGCCGGTAGGCGTCGTTGGCAGCTGACTCGGGGCAGAGGATGAAGGCCGTTCCCAACTGCGCGGCGCACGCGCCAAGGGCCATGGCGGCCGCGATACCGGCACCATCCATGATGCCGCCAGCGGCGATCACCGGCCGCGACAGGTGACGCACCAATACCCGTACCAATGCCAACGTGCCAATGCCCTGGTCGCCCCGTTGCGGTTCGAACACCCCGCGATGGCCGCCCGCCTCGATGCCTTGGGCAACGATGATGTCGATGCCGGCGGCCTCCAGGAGGCGCCCTTCTTCCAGCGTGGTGGCCGATGCCAGCAGGGTGATGCCTGCTTTCTTCAGCGCATCGATACGCGCCTGAGGCGGCAGCCCCAAATGGAAACTGACGATTGGCGGGCGCTGCTCGAGCAGCACCTCAAGCTGGTCAGCGTCATCATAGAAGCTGCTGTAGATATTCCCGATGGACTGGGGCGCGGCGACGCCAAACTCGGCGAAATAGGGCTGCAGATGGTCCAGCCAAGCCTGCTCGACCAGCGCATCGGCGATGCTGGGACGATTGCAGAACACATTGACGTTGAACGGCCGGCGGGTCGAGGCGCGGGTCGCGAGGATCATCTGACGCCCGACATCGGCCTTCACGGCGGCGATCGAAATCGAGCCCAGGCCTCCGGCATTGCTCACAGCCGCGGCCAGTTCCGGCGTGGCGGTGCCGGCCATCGGCGCCTGAATGATCGGGTAATCGATTCCCAGGGCTGCACAGGTCATAAGATCCTCGAGGATGTCCGCGTTGGGGCCTCGAACTATAGCCGACTTCTATTCGAAATCCCGACGCAGGGTCTGCAGCACCTGGTCATGCAAGGCATCGACCAGCGCCGGCGATGCCGGTGCACGCGTACGGATGACCACCACATCGAGCATCGGCAGGCCCGGCAAACCCTGGCTCGTCCCCAGTACCTGCAAGCTGGCTGGCACGCAGCAGCGGGTCAGCACACCCAGCGCGGCACCACTTTGCGCCACAGCCAGTTGCCCGGCCACGCTGGGGCTGTTGTACACCACGCGGTAATCGCGGCCGAGCACTTCGAGGCTCTTGAGTACCCGGTTGCGGGCCTGGCTACCCAGCTCGTAGACGGCAATGGGCAACGGCGTTTGCCGCCAGGTTTCCTGGCGCGCGTTACCGACCCACACCAGCTCTTCGCGAAACAGCAGCGCACCGCGCTGCGGCTTGTCACGCGTGACGATGGCGACATCCAGCTCACCGCTCTCGACCTTGGGGATCAACTGGGTGGACGGCTCGCACACCAGGCTGACCTCGACCGCCGGCTGCCCGCTGGCGAAGTCGTTGAGCAGGGGCGTCAGATAACCCAACGCATAGTCATCGGGAATGCCCAGCGACACTTTACCAACGAGCCGCACGCCGCCCAGCGCCAGCACCGCTTCACTGTGCACCCTGAGCAGCTTGTGGGCATAGCCCAGCAACTCCTCGCCAGCCGGTGTCAGGCTCAAGTGCCGCGGACCGCGCAACAGTAACTGCCGGCCCACGGCAGCCTCGAGCTTCTTGATCTGCATGCTCACTGCCGATTGCGAGCGGGCCAGCCCAACGGCTGCTGCGGTCAGCGAGCCGCTACTGACCACCGCCACGAACGCTTGCAACCAATCGATCTGTAAATCCTGCCGGGCCATGTCCAACCATTCGATTAGCGGATAACAGCCCGCACTATAATCCGTTTTACGGGACACGCGGCCGTTGGCATTCTTCGCTCATCTCACCAGGCACGGGTCCCATGAGCCATCGCATCGCCCATTTTCAACTGCACTGCGCCGCGCTGCTGGTCGGCGTGTCCGCGCTGTTCGGCGAATCGCTCAACGTCAGCGCGAGCATGATCGTGTTTGGCCGGGCCGCGTTCGCCCTGCTGGCCTTGAGCCTGATCTGCCTGTTCCTGAACAGGCACCCCTGGCGTGGTGTGAGTGGCGGCACCATGGCCAGGCTACTGACCACTGGCATCGCTCTGGGCGCCCATTGGATCGTGTTTTTCCATGCGGTGCAGACCGGTGGCGTGGCGGTCGCCACATTGGGTTTCGCCTCGTTCCCAGCCTTCACCGCACTGATCGAGCGGCTGGTATTCGGCCAGCGTCTGGGCCGTGCCGACAGCCTGATCCTGTTGCTGGTATCGGCAGGTCTGATCTTCGTCACGCCCTCGTTCGACCTGAGCGATGGCGCTACCGAAGGGTTGCTTTGGGGCGTACTGTCCGGCGCCAGCTATGCAGCCATCGCGGTCGCCAACAGGCATTTTTCCAGCAAGGTCGATGGTTTGTCCTCGTGCTGGTGGCAATGCCTGGCCATCAGCCTGGCGCTGTTACCCGGGTGCCTGCCGGCACTGCCCTTGATCGCCAGCCACGACTGGTGGCAACTGCTGGCACTCGGCGTGCTGTGCACGGCGCTGGCGTACAGCCTGTTCATTGCCTCGTTGCGCCATGTGCGCACCCATACCGCGGCGGTGGTGATCGCCATGGAGCCGATCTACGCCATCGCCGGCGCGTGGCTGCTATTCGGTTCGGTGCCCACCACCGGGATGCTGATTGGCGGTCTGCTGATTCTCGGCGCCGTTGCCTGGGCAGGCTTGCAACGCCGCGGCTGAGCCATCGCAATGCGTCCAGGGCAACGCGCCGGCCAGTCCTCATTGATGCTCGCGGCCTGCCGTCGATCAGACCATCGCGAGGGTTCATACGGTTGTCGCAATTGGCGCAGTAACTTTCTTCAGGCGATTTTCTCGCCTATGCTGCGGGCTCGGGCAACAGACCCGTACCGCAAGGGCCTGCATACCCATGCGCAACAACGTTCGCTGCCACGCGTAGCGACACGGCACCCGGCCTGATCGCAGGATCATCGAAACGCTGGCCAGAAACGGTGCCCGCCTTGCCTCTGGCGCAGCCAACCTAGCCGGCACTGCATCCACAGATTACGGGGGGCATAGAACAATGGATTGTTTGATCATCTATTCGCGCAACGGCGAACGACGGTTCCAGACCCTGACCACCCGCTTCATACCCAACATGAAAGCGGTCGAATTCACCATTCTCAACGCCGAACTGCAGGCCAGCCGCCAGGCGGCAAGGCTAGAAACGGGCGGCTCGGTCAGACAAATGATCCAGCAGCTCGGCATCGAGATTCTCGACGTACTGCCGCTGCGCAAGCAGGTAGCGGCGTGTGAGCAGCGGGCCTGACCGCTACTCGCACGCCACGCGCGCTCAAGGTTGCCAGGTCGTGCGTTCGCCACTGAGCTTGTGGTTGAGAAAGCTGGCGGCACTGATCAGCGCCAGGTGGCTCAGCGCCTGGGGCGTGTTGCCCAGATGGTGGCCGCGGCGGTCGAGCTCCTCGGCATACAGCCCCAGCGGATTGGCGTAGCGAAGCAGTTGCTCGAACTCCAGGTGCGCCTGCTCGGTGCGGCCCGCTCGTGCCAGGCACTCGACGTACCAGAACGAGCAGGCCACGAACGAGCCCTCCTCGCCTTCCAGGCCATCGTCGGTGCGATAGCGATAGACCATACCGTCACGCACCAGCTGCCTTTCGATGGCCTCCAGGGTCGCCAGCCAGCGCGGGTCGGTCGCCGCCACGAAACGCATCAGGGGCATCAGCAGCATCGAGCCGTCGACATCCTGGCAACCGATGCGCTGTACGAAGTGGCCGCACTCGTCATCCCAGAAATTGTTCCAGATGTCATCGTGAATGGCCTGGCGCTGATCGTTCCAGCGCGCGAACGGTGCAGGTAACGACCGTTTTTCCGCCAGGCGAATGGCCCGATCCAGCGCCACCCAACACATCAGCCGTGAATGCAGGAAATGCTGCTCCTCGCCACGGATTTCCCAGATGCCGACGTCCTTCTGCTGCCAGCTGTCGCAGACCTGATCGACGATCCCCACCACATGCCGCCAGCCATCATGGGAGATCGCCTCGCCGTACTTGTTGGCGAGATACACGGCATCCAGCAGCTCGCCGAAGATGTCCAGCTGGACCTGCTCGTGCGCTTCGTTGCCGATACGCACCGGGCGTGCGCCGCCATGCCCCGAGAGATGGTCGAGGGAGGTTTCCGGCAGATGATGCTGGCCTTCCAGGCTGTAAAGAATGCGCAGGTGCGCCGGGGTTTCCGAGCAGTCGTCGACACGCTCGCGCACCCAGCGCATGAAGGCGTTGGCCTCCTCGGAGAACCCCAGGCGCATGAACGCATACACGGTGAACGAGGCGTCGCGAATCCAGGCGTAGCGGTAATCCCAGTTGCGCTCCCCGCCCGGCGCTTCCGGCAGGCCGTAGGTCGCCGCCGCAATGATGCCGCCGTGCTTGCGCGAGGTCAGCAGTTTGAGCGCCAGCGCCGAGCGATGAACCATCTCGCGCCAGCGCCCCTGGTAGTTGGACTGCTTGATCCAGCGCCGCCAGTAGGTAAGCGTTTCCTGGAGGCAATGCTCGCAGGCGCCAGCGGCGACCAGCGGATCATCCAGCGCACCCAGCACGAACTCGGCGTGTTCGCCTTCCTGCAGCTCGAATTCGGCGACCCCGCAGTGCCGGTCGACCATCAGCGGCCGGCTGGAAGAAAGACGCAGGCTGGGCTGACCCGGTGCGTGAAACACCACATCGTGCCCGTCACTGTGCGCCTCGGTGTCGGCACGGCTGTAATCGTGGCGCACCCGGCAGCGCATGCGGATTAGCGCGCGGCCGGAGACCACCTGAATGCGACGAATCAGCCGAGGATGATCATCGGCGTCGGTATTGATCGGCATCAGGTCGGTGCATTCCACCACCGCCTGGTCGTCCAGCCAGCGCGTTTGCAGCACGTTGGTATCCGGCAGGTAGAGCTGCTGGCGGCGCGCACGCGGCAGATCCGGAGCGAGCTGGAAGACGCCCGCTTCGGGGCTATCGAGCAGCGCGCTGAAAATCGACGGGCTGTCGAAGTCCGGCCAGCACAAAAAATCTACGCAGCCACTATCGGCGACCAGTGCGGCGCTGCGCATGTCACCAATGATGCCGTGGGCCTCGATGGGCATCTGTCGTGCCTGTATATCAGCCATTGTCGCGAAACTCCGGATAGAGGCTCATGCCGCCGTCGATGAACAGCGTCGTGCCGTGCACGTAATCGGCCGCATCGGACGCCAGCCAGACCACCGCGTTGGCGATGTCCTGGGCGTCGCCGATGCGCCCGTAGGGAATCAGTTCGAGCAGGGCCTTGGCCGCCTCGCCTTCGGTTGCCTCACGGTTGATCGCCGTGCGGATGGCGCCAGGGGCAATGGCGTTAACGCGGATGCGCTGTTCGCCGACCTCCTGCGCAACACTGCGCATCAACAGATCCAGTCCGCCCTTGGAAGCGGCATAGTTGGCGCGCCCGGCCCAGGGGATCAGCTGGTGCACGGAGCTCATCTGGATGATCTTGCCGGCGGCCCGCGATACCTCCTCGCGAATGTCCTGCCGGGCGAACTGGCGCAAAGCGGCCCGTACGCACAAGAATTGCCCAGTGAGGTTGACCTGCAGCACCTGGTTCCAGTCCTCCAGGCTCATGTCCACGGTCGGCGCATCGCGCTGCATGCCGGAATTGGCCAGCAGGATGTCCAGGCGGCCGAATGCGTCAATCGCTGCCGCGAACAGCGCCTCGACGTCCTTCTCGCTGGACACGTCGGCACCGACTGCAACAGCCTGGCCGCCCGCACCACGAATCTCGTCCGCCAGTTGCTCGGCGGCCTCTCGACCGGAGCGATAGTTGAGCACCACCGCCGCCCCCGCATCGGCCAATGCCTTGGCCGATGCGGCGCCGATGCCCGAGCTGGCGCCCGTGACGAGAGCAACCTGATCCTTCAATGAAATGTGCATGGGTTTACCTCCTGAGCCTGTAGCACCTGACTGGCTGACAAGCGGCAGAGTTCATGTAAAGCGCGCGGGCCGTGCGGCGGGCGAAGGATGGCGCCGCTGATCAGAATCCCCGCACCTGCTGGCCTGCAGGCCCCTCGATATTCATGTCAGCGGAAACAACAGGAAACTCTTATGCACCGTATCGAAGCGCTGCTCGATTACCTGCGCGAGCACAAGCTGTACCTGACCACGGCCGAATCCTGCACGGCGGGCATGATCGTCGCCGTACTGGCGAAGATTCCCGGCAGCGGCGAATGCCTGGACAGTGGCCACGTGGTGTACTCACCCGCCGCCAAGAAGCGCCTGCTCGGGGTTCGCCAGGAAACTCTGGATGCCTTCAATCTGACCAGCGAGGAAATCGCACGGGAAATGGCCAGCGGTGCGCTGCAAGGCAGCCCGGCCAACGTCGCGGTGGCCACCACTGGAGTGGCCGGCCCGGACGCCCAGGGCGACATCCCGCCCGGCACGGTGTGCTTCGCCTGGGCGTTTCGTCGTGAATCGGGCGCCATCGAGTTGTACTCCAGCACAGAACACTTCGAGGGCGGACGCTCACAGGTGCTCGACGACGCCGCACGCTTCGCCCTGCTGCGCCTGCCCCACTGGCATGCGCAGCTCCGCGCCGGCTGACCGCTAGCGGCGCGCCTTGCCGGGCAGGATCGAGCCCAGCACCTGCTTGGTGGCCTGACGAATGATGCCGCGTTGGTTCGGGTCGCCTTGCCACAGCGTCGACGCGAAGGTCTTGGCCTGAGCCAGGCTGACATGCGGCGGCAATGGCGGCACATCCGGGTCGGTCTTGAACTCGATCAGCACCGGCCGATCCGACGCCAGCGCCTCTTCCCAGGCACCGGCGACATCTTCCTCACGGTCGACATAAATGCCTTTGAGGCCGATCGATTCGGCGAAGCGGTGATAAGCGACGTTGGGGATGTCCTGGGACGCCGGGAATTTCGGATCCCCTTCCATGGCGCGCTGTTCCCAGGTCACCTGGTTGAGGTCTTCGTTGTTGAACACCGCGCAGATCCAGCACTTGTCCTGCCACTGCTGCCAGTATTTGGCGACGGTGATCAGTTCGGCCATGTTGTTCATCTGCATCGCGCCGTCACCGACCAGCGCCACCACCGGGCGATCCGGGTGGGCGAACTTGGCCGCGATGGCATAGGGCACTGCAGCGCCCATCGACGCTAGCCCGCCAGACAGCGAGCAGAGCATGTCTTCGCGAATCTTCACATCCCGGGCGAACCAGTTGGCGCAGGAACCCGAGTCGCAGGTGACCACCGCGCGATCCGGCAGGCGCGGCGACAGTTCGAAGGCGACACGCTGGGGATTGATCGGATCAGCCGAGGCCATGGCGCGGCGCTGAAGCGTGGTTTGCCACTGCCCGGTCCAGCGCTCGACACGTTTGCGCCAGGTGCGCAGCGTCTTGCGTTCGAGCAATGGCAGCAAAGCGCGCAGGGTCTCCGCGGAGTCGCCCTGGAGGTTGACCTCCATCGGGTAACGCAGGCCGAGCATGTCCGCCTGGATGTCGATCTGCACGCCACGCGCCTGGCCTTCCTTGGGCAGGAATTCGGCGTAGGGAAAGCCCGAGCCAATCATAAGCAAGGTGTCGCACTCGTTCATCAACTGGTAGCTCGGCTTGGTGCCAAGCAACCCAATGGAGCCGGTGACCCAGGGCAGGTCATCGGGCAGTACCGCCTTGCCGAGCAGCGCCTTGGCGACGCCCGCGCCGAGCACATCGGCAATCTGCGCCACTTCCTGGCTGGCGCCCAACGCACCGGCACCCACCAGAATCGCCACTTTCTTGCCGGCATTGAGCACCTCGGCGGCGCGCGCCAGATCATCCGCGTACGGCAGTATGCGCGGCCGGCTGTAGCCGACCCCGGAATGCAGGGTACCGTGCTCGCGGGGCGGTTCCTGGTAGGGCAGGTCCTGCAGGTCGTTGGGCAGGATCATCGCGGTTACCCGGCGGTCCCCCAGTGCGGTGCGGATGCTGCGGTCCACCAGGTGACGCACCTGGGCAGGCGAGCTGGCCTGCTGCACGAAGGCACCCGCAACGTCCTTGAACATCGACAGCAGGTCGACTTCCTGCTGGTAATGCCCGCCCAGCGAATTGCGCGCCTGCTGGCCGACGATGGCCAGCACCGGCATGTGGTCCATGCGCGCGTCATACAGGCCGGTTAACAGGTGGGCGGCCCCCGGCCCCGATGTGGCGATGCACACGCCCAGATCGCCGGAAAACTTGGCATCGGCGGCGGCCATGAAGGCCGCCATTTCCTCATGTCGGGCCTGGATGAAGCGAATCTTGCAATCGGCCCTGGCCAGCGCGCCGAACACGCCGTTGATGCCATCGCCCGGGTAGCCATAAATGCGTCGAACGCCCCATTGATAGAGGCGTTCGACGATGAAATCTGCGACTGTCATGCTCATGGAAAACTCGCTCGAAGTTCAGGCCCTAAGCGGACCGACATGGATGGAGTTGCCACGCGGCGTCAGCGTGCGCGACCGGTCTGCCCCTGCGGATCGACCGCAGGGTGCAGGAATCTTGACCGGGCCCGCTCGGCAGAGGTTTAAGGTTTCTGCCGACAGGCCGCTGCGCCTGTGGCAGCCCGCCCAGGCGGGCTGACGACCTGCACCGGCTTCTCGGCAAAAAGATCGAACATGCAGCGCCCACCACCCTCAAACCACGTAGAGCACACACCGGAGACGCATTATGAGCCAGCGAGTACCCAGCGAGGACCCCACCCAGGTGCCCGGCGCACTGGACACGCCAGCCGAACCCGCGCCTCTCGGCCATCCCCATGAACCGGACAACGATGTATTGCCGGCCAAGCCGCAGCCCGATCCCGTATGAGGCCGCACGCCCGTCAATCATCCACAACCAGCCAGGAGTGAACCCATGGTCGCCTTTGAACCCCAATCGCAACCCGCTCGACAGCAGCCCCTGCGCCAGAATGTAAGAGGCTGGGAACGCCTGCTGTCCATCGGCGGCGGCCTGCTGTTCGCGGCGCTGGGCGCCGGCAAGCCGGGCCAGGTGGGCAATCGCCAGTTGAGCGTTGGCAGTTTGCTGCTGCTACGCGGGCTCAGCGGGCATTGCAGTGTTAAAAGTGCAATGGATGATCCGCTGGAAGAGATCCGCTACCTGCGTGCACGCGTGCAACGCCTGCAGGAACTGGTATTGATGGCCGAGGAGCTGGCCGACCGCACGCGCGCCGCCCCGGTCGCGGCCGCACCGTCGGCACCGATCACGCCAGTCACCCCGGTACCGGTGGATATCGACATCAACACGGCCGTTGCAGATGAATACGCCAGCCGCGAGCAGAGCCGCTGAGCCGAGACGTACAGCCCTTTCCAGCATGAACAGGTGTAGTCACATGGATAACGACAACCACGAACGACCGCACAAGCGGCCGCCTACCCTCATTTCCGGGCACTGGCAGCAGAATGCCGAAGAGCGGCTGCGTGCCCGCATCCAGGCCGACCAGGCGCATACGGATGAGCTGGAGGCACTGGCGAACATGGCGCGTTCGACCATCGCCGATCTGGAAAACCTGGACAGCGCTCAGTCGCCGGATCGCCTGCGTGACGCAACCCGCCAACTGGCCCTGCTGCGCGATGCCCTGAACAACGCCCGCGGCCATGCTGCGCACCGCGTCGAGCGCTTCGCGCACAGCCATCCGTTCTGGCTGGCTGCCGGTGGCCTGGCCTGTGGTCTAGCGCTCAGCCAGTTGCTGAGCAAGCGTGAGCGCGCTGTGGATGGACACCTGCGAAAAGGAGCCTTGTGATGAACGAAGACCCGCGCCAACCCGCTGTGGAACCCTCCCTGCTTGGTCTGTTGCGTCAGCTGACCCGTGAAGTGCAGACGCTGTTCACCAAGGAACTGGCCCTGGCCAAGGTCGAGCTGAACGCCTCCCTGCAGGCCACCAAGACCGGCATCGCCGCCGTCGCTGGCGGTGCCATCGTACTGCTGTGCGGCGTGCTGATGCTGCTGCTCTCCGCCGTCTATGGCTTGAGCACGGTCGTCGCTCCGTGGCTGGCGGCGCTGATCGTCGGCGTGGTGGTCATCGTCATCGGCCTGATCATGCTCAAGATCGGCCAGCAGAAATTCGCCCCTTCTCAACTCACCCCCGAACGCACCCTGGATTCCTTGCAGAAGGACAAGGAAGCCGTGCAGAGGCAAATGTCATGAGTACTCACAGCACCATCGCTGCCGAATCGCTGAAATCTCCCGAGCTGCTGGAGCAGGAAATCGACCAGCAACGCAGCCGCATCGACGGACTGATAGATGACGTCGAAGCGCGCCTGAAGCCACAACGCCTGATCGATCAGGCCCTCGCCTACGGGCGTGACAGTGGCGGCCTGGAAATCGCCGAGCGCCTGGGGCAGACCCTCAAGGCCAACCCGCTACCGGTGGCCATGACCGCCATCGGCCTCGCCTGGCTGGCCATCGAGCAGACCCGCGCGCGCCCGCAACCTGTGGACGACCATGCCGTACCGGACGACCACGAGTCTCTCGCCGACGCGCTGCGTGAAGCCAAGCAAGCCCTCCACCAAAGCACCCATGCAGCCAGACAGAAGCTGCACGACCTGGCGGACGGAGCACAGACGGTGAAGGATCAGGTTAAACACGGTGCCGGCACGCTGAACGATGCGCTGCACCGCCGGCCATGGGCGTTCGCCGCTGCAGGCCTGGCACTCGGTGCCGTGGTGGGCATTCTCGGCACCAGCCGCAAGGACGAGCCCGAGCCCTACGACATTCCAAACATGACCGACGGCTTCGAAGACCTCGACGACGACGAGCCGCCGTTTCGCCCCGGCGCCATCTAGGCGGCGTTTCCGGTTGGCTGCAGGCAGTTCCGCGAGCCAACCGGGGCGTGACCGAAACGCAGAAACGAAAAAAGCGCCCTAGGGCGCTTTTTTACGTTGCTTCCGGGTGTTCAGTGGGCCCTGGAAGCGATATATGGCGCAGCGGACGGGACTCGAACCCGCGACCCCCGGCGTGACAGGCCGGTATTCTAACCGACTGAACTACCGCTGCGCATACCTCGATTGGTGGGTGATGACGGGATCGAACCGCCGACCCTCTGCTTGTAAGGCAGATGCTCTCCCGGCTGAGCTAATCACCCTTCACTCTCGAAGTGGGGCGCATTCTAGAGAGCGACCTGAACCTTGGCAACCCCCTCGGCGAAAAAAAATTATCGGTGTTCCAAAGGCTTAGGAATCATCACGGTTTCAGCCCATAAATATCCGCCGGCCTCGATACAGGGTTGGCCTAATCAGCCGCCGGAAGGAATAATGCGCCCTCGCGCTGGTCTGAACGTCGCGCGGCGCATTTGCCGAGCTGCCGCCACACTGCCCATGCCCTGCCTACGCAGAGGCCTCGCGCCCGAATTGTCGATTTTCTGCGCGCCACGCGCGCATCCGCTAACTGGAGACACCCCGCTCATGTGGTTTCGCAACCTGCTGGTCTACCGCCTCACCCAGGACGTCAACTTCGCCACCGAAACGCTGGAAACCGCGCTGGCTGCCAAGCCCGCACGCCCATGTGCCAGCCAGGAACTGGCCACCTATGGCTTCGTCGCCCCATTCGGCAAGGGCGAGGATGCCCCGCTGGTGCATGAGAGCCAGGGCTTCCTGCTGATTTCGGCACGTAAGGAAGAACGCATCCTGCCCGGCAGCGTCGTCAAGGACGCCGTGAAGGAAAAGGTCGACGAGATCGAAAACGAGCAGATGCGCAAGGTCTACAAGAAGGAACGCGAGCAGATCAAGGACGAAATCGTCCAGGCCTTCCTGCCACGCGCCTTCATCCGCAAGTCGGCGACCTTCGCTGCCATCGCACCGGCCCAGGGACTGATCATCGTCAACGCCTCCAGCCCGAAGCGTGCCGAAGACCTGCTGTCCACCCTGCGTGAAGCCATCGGCTCGCTGCCAGTACGCCCGCTGACCGTGAAGATCGCCCCGAGCGCGACCATGACCGACTGGGTCAAGGCTCAGCAGGCCGCGGCCGACTTCCACGTGCTGGACGAATGCGAGCTGCGCGACACCCACGAAGACGGCGGCATCGTGCGCTGCAAGCGCCAGGACCTGACCGGTGAGGAAGTGCAACTGCACATGAGCTCCGGCAAGCAGGTGACCCAGCTGTCCCTGGCCTGGCAGGACAAACTGTCCTTCGTGCTCGATGACAAGCTGGTGGTCAAGCGCCTGAAATTCGAAGACCTGCTGCAGGAACAGGCCGAGCAGGATGGTGGCGACGACGACCTCAGCCAGCAGGACGCCAGCTTCACGCTGATGATGCTGACCCTGATCGAGTTCCTGCCGGCACTGTTCGAAGCACTGGGCGGCGAAGACACCCCTCAGGGTATTTGATATAGCGCATTCGCGTAGGGTGGACGGCGCCTTATCCGTCCACCGCTATGCTTACCTGCTGCATGCGACGTCCCGGGCTGCCTCGCGCGGGCCTGAGCTTTGCCGCTGACATCGCTGCAGCATCCAATTACCGGCTCCGCGGTTCTTGCCACTTCGCAGCCAGCTACCTGTCATTACGGAATCCCTGTCATGTCCGCCCTGATCGCCCTCAGCCGCTTCGTCGGCAACACCTTCGCCATCTGGGTTCTGCTGTTCGCCGTGCTGGCGTTTCTGATCCCCGGTGCATTTCTCCCGCTCACGGCGTGGATCGTGCCGCTGCTCGGGCTGATCATGTTTGGCATGGGCCTGACCCTCAAGACCGAAGACTTCCGTGAGGTGGCCCGACACCCGGTGCGCGTGCTGATCGGCGTGCTGGCGCAATTCATCATCATGCCGCTGCTGGCCTGGCTGCTGTGCAGGCTGTTCGCCCTGCCGCCGGAAATTGCCGTAGGGGTCATCCTGGTGGGCTGCTGCCCGGGCGGTACGGCCTCGAACGTCATTACCTGGTTCGCCAGGGGCGATCTGGCGCTCTCGGTCGGCATCACCGCGGTGACCACCCTGATGGCGCCTATCGTCACCCCGGCACTGATCTGGCTGCTGGCTTCCGAATGGCTGCCGGTGTCGTTCTGGGCGATGTTCAGCTCGATCCTGCAGATGGTGCTGCTGCCGATCATTCTCGGCCTGGTCGCCCAGCGCCTGCTTGGCCCGCGGGTCAGGTTGGCGGTCGAGGTACTGCCACTGGTCTCGGTGGTCTCCATCGTCGCCATCGTTGCCGCGGTGGTTGCCGCCAGCCAGGCGAAAATCGCCGAATCCGGGCTGTTGATCATGGCCGTGGTGATCCTGCACAACGGTCTCGGGCTGGGCCTTGGTTACCTGGCCGGCGTGCTCAGCGGCATGCCGCTGGCGCAGCGCAAGACGCTGTCCATCGAGGTCGGCATGCAGAATTCCGGGCTGGGCGCAGCACTGGCCAGCGCGCATTTCTCGCCGCTGGCGGCCGTACCGAGCGCGCTGTTCAGTGTCTGGCACAACCTCTCGGGGCCCTTGCTGGCAACGCTTTATCGGCGCATGAAGGACGACAGACAGGACTGATCGCGGTGTTCCGTGACAGGCGCTTCATGCACAATAGTGGGGCACGCCGGGGACGACCCCGGGCCTCGTGCGTGGCTGCCGGGGACGACCCCACCCACAGTGGAATCGCTGCATGTCCTGGATCATCCTGTTCTTCGCCGGCCTGTTCGAGGTCGGCTGGGCCGTTGGCCTGAAATACACCGACGGTTTCACCCGCCCCCTCCCCACCCTGCTGACGGTCGCGGCCATGGCGATCAGCCTGGCCCTGCTCGGCCTGGCGATGAAGGAACTGCCCCTGGGCACCGCCTATGCCATCTGGACGGGCATCGGCGCCGTGGGCACGGTCATCGCCGGCATCATCCTGTTCGGCGAATCGATGGCGCTGACGCGCCTGCTCAGCGTGGTATTGATCATCTGCGGCCTGATCGGTCTCAAGCTCAGCCACACCTGAAACCACAGGGCCCGCCAATTGGCGGGCCCTGTCGCTCGGCGCAGACGCCCCTCAGCGCCTGTTACCTCGCAAGGCTGCCACCTCTGCCTGCAGCACCTCCCGCGTGGCCGCCGTCGCGTCGATCGGCGCGCCGGCTACCAGTTCCACTCGAGACCAGAAACGCCGGAACGGGCGCTTGTGCGGGTCACGGCTGAAGAAACTGCCCCACAAACCGCCCAGGGCCATGGGAATCACCGGTACCGGATAGTCCTGAAGGATGCGCTCGACGCCGGCCTTGAACGCATCGATCTCGCCGTCGGCGGTCAGTTTGCCTTCCGGAAAAATGCACACCAGTTCGCCGTCGCGCAGGTATTCGCCGATGCGTTTGAACGCCGCATCGAACACCAGCAAATCCTCGTTGCGCCCGGCAATCGGCACGGTTCCGGCGGTGCGGAAGATGAAGTTGAGCACCGGCAGGTTGTAAATCTTGTAGTACATGACGAAACGGATGGGCCGGCGTACCGCGCCGCCGATCAGCAGCGCATCGACGAACGACACGTGGTTGCATACCAGCACCGCCGGCCCTTCATCGGGGATGGCATCCAGCCCCTTGTGCGACACCCGGTACATCGAGTGGCCGAGCAGCCAGATCAGGAAGCGCATGGTGAATTCAGGGACGATCTTGAAGATGTAGCTGTTGACCGCCACGTTCATCAACGAGATGACCAGGAACAGTTGCGGGATCGACAGCCCTGCCACGCTGAGAAAAAGGATCGACACCAGCGCGGACACCACCATGAACAGGGCATTGAGGATGTTATTGGCGGCGATCACCCTGGCGCGCTCGTTTTCGGCGGTCCGCGACTGGATCAGGGCATACAGCGGCACGATGTAGAAACCACCGAATATGCCAATACCCAGAATCGACCCCATCACCCACCAGGCGTGGCCGTAGCCCAGCAGCGCCAGCCAGTTGTGCGGCTGCGCTTGTTGCGGCACGCCGCCCGAGGCCCACCAGAGCAGAATGCCGAACAGCGACAGGCCGATGGAGCCGAACGGCACCAGGCCGATCTCCACCTTGCGCCCGCTCATGCGCTCGCAAAGCATCGAGCCCAGGGCGATGCCCACCGAAAACACGGTGAGAATCAGCGTGACCACGCTCTCGTCGCCGTGCAGCCACTCCTTGGAATAAGCGGGAATCTGCGTCAGGTACACCGCGCCGAGGAACCAGAACCAGGAGTTGCCGACCAGCGAGCGCGACACCGCCTTGGGCTGCATCAGGCCCATGCGCAGGGTCAGCCAGGTCTGCCGCAGGAGGTTCCAGTCCAGCGCCAGCGTCGGCAGTGCGGCCTCGGCCCGCGGAATGGCCCGCGCCGACAGGTAGCCGAGCACCGCCACCAGCACCACCGAGGTGGCGACGATCACGCTGTAGTGGCTGCTGGTGAGCATGATGCCGGCGCCGATGGTACCCGCCAGGATCGCCAGAAAAGTGCCCATTTCCACCAGCGCATTACCGCCCACCAACTCCTCGGGTTTCAGCGCCTGAGGCAGGATCGAGTACTTCACCGGGCCGAACAGCGCCGACTGCAGGCCCATGGTGAACAGCACGCCGAGCATCAGTGGCAGGCTGCCAAGCAGCACGCCAAGGCCGCCGACCAGCATGATGAAAATCTCGAAGAACTTCAGCCGGCGGATCAGCCAGTCTTTCGCGAATTTCTCGCCGAACTGGCCGCCGAGCGCGGAAAACAGAAAGAATGGCAGGATGAACAGCATGGCCGCCACGTTGACCAGCAGGTCGCGGTCCGTGTCGAGGCTGAGCTTGAAGAGGATGGCGAGGATCAGCGACTGCTTGAAGATGTTGTCGTTGAATGCACCCAGCAGCTGAGTGATGAAGAACGGCAGGAAGCGCCGGCTTTTCAGCAGGGCGAATTGCGATTGCTGGCTCATCGAGACCTTCCCTATGGATGATTCGCTGAGCATTGGACTGCAACTGTGCGGGCAAAGCCACAGCTCCGGGCATTTTTGTCGAGCGCGGCACCTTTTCAGTTGAACAGCGGATTGCCACGCAGCCGAGCCACCGCAAGATCAACGAATGCTCGCACCTTGGCCGGCGCCTGGCGGCCCTGCGGGTACAGCACGTGGATCGGCAAAGGCGGCTCCTCGAAAGCATCCAGCACGACCTGCAGCGTGCCCTCCTGCAACGCCGCGCCGACCTGATAGTGCAACACCCGGGTCAGCCCCCAGCCGGCGCGAGCGGTGGCGATGGCCGATTCGTTGGTGTTGGACTGCAGCACAGGATCGACGAGCACCCTTTGCCCCTCGGCGAAGCGCCACTCCGGCGAAGCCCAGGCGCTTTGCGAGACGACGATGCGGTGGTGTTTCAGCTCGGCCGGGGTCATCGGTACGCCGTACGTTTCCAGGTAGGACGGCGCGGCGCAAATGACCCGCCGCACCGAACCGACCTGAATGGCGGTGAAGCCCGAGTCTGCCAAGTGGCCGATACGGACCGCCACGTCGATACCTTCATCGACGATATTCACCGGGCGGTCGACGAAAAAAGTACGCGCGTGCATACCCGGGTAGGCATCCAGATAATCGAGCACCAACGGCAGCACGTGCAGATGGCCGAACATCGACGCCGCGGTCACGGCCAGGCTGCCAGAGGGCTCGGCGTAATGACCGGCGGCGGCCAGTTCCGCTTCAGCGATATCGCCGAGAATGCGCCGGCAATCCTGCAGGTAACGGCTGCCCGCATCGGTGGTCTTCACCGAGCGCGTGGTGCGCACCAGCAGCCGGGCACCGATCAGATCTTCGAGGCCGGCGACGATGCGCGTCACCGCCGGCGCGCTCATGTGCATCTGCCGCGCGGTGCTGGCGAAACTGCCGGTTTCCGCGACTTTCACAAAGACTCGCATCGCCTGCCAACGGTCCATCTGCCTGTCGTTCCTCTGCTTGAGCGTTGGCTGCGCTAGTGGCGCAGCGAAGGGAGTATGCCGTATCCGATGGCTGCCGAGAGGCGATGCGACTGCGTATTCAGAACCTGCTCTCGATCATTCAAGACTGGTTCGCGAAATCGACCAGTGACAGGAACGTGGCGACACCATCTGCTCCCACCGTAGGGTGGACAACGCTCTTTTTGTCCACCATTGCGATTGCAGAGCGGTGGATGGGTCGGGCCGCGTAGGTGAAGCGTCCTCCACCCTGCAGCCTGCTCCTTGCGAGGTATTGCGATAGCTGTCGTCGACGCGCTTTTTGTGGGAGCGCGCCATGCGCGAAAAATCGCGGGCACGGCCCGCTCCCACAGGGAGAATGCAGCTATCTGCTTCTGCCTCCAAATCCTCAAGCAACCCCAGACCCTCGGACGATGGCGCCCCGCTACTCAGAAACCGAAGTCACTGAGGCTCGGATGATCATCCGGGCGACGCCCCAACGGCCAGTGAAATGTGCGCTCGGCCTCGGTGATCGGCTTTTCGTTGATGCTGGCGTGGCGTGTGCGCATCAGGCCGTCATCTGCGAACGCCCAGTTCTCGTTGCCGTAGGCGCGGAACCACTGTCCGTTGTCGTCGCGGTACTCGTAGGCGTAGCGCACGGCGATACGGTTACCGGTAAAAGCCCACAGCTCCTTGATTAGCCGATAGTCGAGTTCGCGGTTCCATTTGCGGGTCAGGAATGCTTCGGCCTCGGCCCGATTGGTGACGAACTCGACGCGGTTGCGCCAGTGGGTATCGACCGTATAGGCCTGCGCCACCTTGGCGGCGTCGCGGCTGTTCCAGCCGTCTTCGGCCAGACGTACTTTTTCGATGGCGGATTGCTCGTCGAACGGCGGCAGCGGTGGGCGCGACATGGCACAACTCCTTGCTTGGGTTGGGAAAACCGGTTGGGGGTGAATATCAGAGCGCCAGTTCGAGGCGCTCATCATCGGCGCCTTGCGGCTGCGCCGGTACTGCACAGCAGATCAGCACTTCGTTGTCGTCGAGCTTGGCGGCAGGTTGCTTCAGGTAACTCACCGCGCCTTTCAGCAACCGAGTTTTGCAGGTTCCGCAGGAGCCTTCGCGGCAACTGAATTCCGGCTCCAGGCCACGTGCCTCGGCCAGTTCCAGCAAGGTGCCGGAGCCCGGCGTCCAGCGTCCTTCCTTCAGCGACTCGGTGAACAGCACCGGTACCGGCTCGTTAGCCGGCGGCAACATGACGGCAGCGGCCACCGGTTGTTCACGGCTACGCACCAGGGACGCCGGGCCGAAACCTTCGGCATGGATGCGCCGGTCAGCGATGCTGTAATCGCGTAAGCCATCGTACAGGCCCTGGGTGAACGGCGGCGGCCCGCACAGGTAGAAGGCGTAATCGTCAAAGGCCAGAAAACGGCTCAGCAGCGCCATGTCGATGCGCCCTGCCGTGTCGTAATCGATGCCCGGTTCAGCGCCACGCGTATCGCTGAGCACACGCACCAGCCTGACGGCACCCTGGGCGGCGGCGACCAGGTCAGCGAGCTCACGGTCGAAGGCGCGCTCGGCTTTCGAGCGGGCGGCGTAGAACAGCGTGACCGGCCTGATGCGCTGCTGGCGCCAGCCTTCGTAAACCACATGACGCAGCATCGCCAGCATCGGCGTGATGCCGATGCCACCGGCCAGCAGCACCAGCGGGCGATGCTCCTGCGCGTCGAGGGTGAACGCACCGGCTGGCGCGCGGGCTTCGATCAGGTCGCCCTCACGCAGTTGATCATGGAGAAACTGCGACACCCGTCCTTCGCGCTTGACGCTGATCCGGTAGGTGCCATCGGACGGCGCGACCGACAGGGTGTAGGTGCGTATGAGCGGCTTTTCATCCGCGCCAAGCTGCACCCGGATCGGTAGATGCTGGCCCGCCAGGTGCGGCAGCAGCCCGGCGCCATCGAGCGGTTCGAGGTGCAGCGAACGGATCGACCGGCTTTCCTCGACGATGCGCGACACCCGCAGCGTTCGCCATTGCGTGGCGTACTGCGCAGCACGCAGCCGGTCGGCAGCCTGCTGCCAGTTGCCGGTCAGCAGCGAACTGTCCGCCCAACCATCGCGACCCAGCGCCCAGCGCAAGGCCACTGCGCCCGGACGGCGCACGATACGCCGCGCCCGAAACCTCCACAGCCGCTCGGCGCCCTGGAATGCAGCGATCTCCGGTGAGTCGAAAACGAGCTCCGCCGCGCCGCTCAGTTGCAGCACGTCACCCGTGGCGAAATCCACGAATAGCAGGCCGGCTTTGCCGTTGAGCACGATGTTGCCCAAGGTGGAAAAGAACAGGTTGCCGTTAAAGTCCGGGATGGTCAGGGTGCCATCCGCGTCGACACGCACGAAGCCGGTATTGCCGCCGCGATGCGAGACATCGACCTGGCGGTGCCCCTCGACATCGGCATAGGTAGCCACGAAAAAGGTATCCGCCCCTTCGATCAATGCCCGAGCTGCGGCATCCAGCGCCGGCAACGCCTCGACCTCACCAGCGAACGGTGTCGCCGGATCACGGGCGAAGGTGAAATCGCGTTGCTGTATGTAGCGCGGGCAGTTACCGAAGCTCTGCTCGACGTTCACCCGCAGGCCCTGAGTACCGGCCGCCACCACACCATTCATGCGGTTGCGCCGGCGAGTGTGCAGCTCGATACCCAGCAAGCCAAGCGCCGCGCCCTCGCCCATGCCCTGCGCGACAGGATCAGCCGGGTGCGGACGGGCAGCGATATCCAGCGCGGTGGGCGTCGGCGATGCCATGAAACCAGCCGCCCCTTCGAGCATGCCGGCCCAGGCGGCGTCTTCTGCGTCCACGCTGCCCAGTACGATGAACGGCAACTGGGCGTAAAACTCGCGGTGCTGGTCGGGCATGAAGTCGCGCACCACACGCTTGCCGACCGCGGCCATCCGCTCGGCGACGCCGAGTTTTTCCTGGATGAAGGTTTCACCCGGATGCCAGGTGGCAGGCACTTTCGCAAGATCGGTCATGGCGGTTCTCCCGGTGGCGGCAACGGCGGTGTGGCTGCTTAGAGCCTGTTCACGATCTTTATGCGCCTGAAGTAGCAGCTACAAGGCAGTAGCAGCCGTAGGGTGGATGACGCTCTTTTCATCCACCATTGCGATCGCAGAGCGGTGGACGGGTCGGGCCGCGTAGGTAAGGCGTCGTCCACCCTACGACTGTGGGAGCGGGCCATGCCCGCGAAAAATCACGGGCATGGCCCGTTCCCACAATGAATCACCGAACGGCTGCTTTCGCCACTTAGCTGCCAAAATCGGCGAATCTGGGCTGCAAGATCATGAACAGGTTCTTAGGCGTTGGCGGTCAGCCCGGCAGCGCTCTCGGCATCGCGACGAAACCCGGCAACGCCTCGATGCGTGCCAGGAAGGCCCTGACCTGTGCATAGGCAGACAGGTCGACGTTGCCCTCCGGCGCACGGGCCAGATAGCTGTACAGCGCCACATCGGCGATGGTCGGGTGATCGGCGGCCAGCCACTGGCGACCGGTCAGGTGACGTTCCAGGCGGGCGAGCAGCACGTGGGCACGGGCGATCACTTCCTCGGCGTTGAAGTCATGGCCGAATACCGTGATCAGGCGCGCCGCACACGGCCCGTAAGCCAGTTCGCCAGCGGCCACGGACAGCCAGCGCTGCACCGCCGCCGCACCAGCGGGGTCTTCCGGCAGCCAGTCGGTGCGCCCGGTTTTCTTGGCGAGGTAGACCAGGATGGCGTTGGAGTCGGCGACGACCACACCATCGTCCTCCAGCACCGGCACCTGACCGAACGGGTTGAGCGCCAGAAACTCAGGCTGCTTGTGTTCACCCGCAGCGAGGTCGACCTCTATCAGTTCGGGCTTGAGGCCAAGCAGCGAGGCGAACAGAACGGCGCGATGGGCATGGCCGGACAGCGTGACGTGATGGATTCTCATGGGTCGGCTCCTCGTCGATGGTGGGCCGGGAGAACCCCGATCCGTACGACCAGCTTGCGACCCGATGCTGTTTTGAGGAATACGCGTTGTTGGCACTACTTCATTTCGATAAGTGGAATAATCCCACCCACGTCAGATCGGTAGTTGCCCCAGCGCCCAGCGCAGCACGAAGAAAATCACCAGCCCGCCACCGATGGTCGCCAGCAGATGGCGGGTCACCACGGCGATGGCGATGGTCGCCAGGCCCGCCAGCAGGTAGGCGTTGTCCCAGCTCAGCGCCCAGGTGCGCCCGTCGGGCAGCAACATGGCCGGTACCACGATGGCGGTAAGCACTGCGGTCGGGACGTAATGCAGGGCCTGGCGCACCGCCTGGGGGAAGCGCAGGTCGGGAAAGGCGAACAGGCTGTAGCGCGTGGCGAAGGTGATCGCCAGCATGCCCAGGATCAGAATCCAGTTGTCCATCAGCAAGGCTCCTCCCGCAGCGGCGCCTGGAGGCGCTCGAGCAATACACCCACCACGATGCCGGCAAAGGCTGCGGCCAGCAGGCCGAGTTTGTAGGGCAGGCCATGAAAGATCAGGGCGGTGACCGCAGCCACCAGCGCTGCGGCAACCTGGGGGCGGTTGTGCAGCATCGGCACGACGATGCCGACGAAGGTGGCGATCATGGCGAAATCCAGGCCCCAGGCAGCGAGGTTCGGCACGGCCTGGCCGAACAGCAGACCGATCAGCGTGCAGCCGATCCAGTTGACGTACATGGCCAGCCCCGCGCCGAGAAAATACCAGTGCTTGTGTGGCGACGTATCGGTTCGCGAATAGCGCTGCTGCACCACAGCGAAAGCTTCGTCGGTCAGCCAGAATGCCAGCGGCACCCGCCAGCGCTTCGGCAGGTGGCGTACGAATGGCTGCAAGGTGGCGCTGTACAACGCATGGCGCAGGTTCACCACCAGGGTAGTCAGCCACAGCACCGCCAGCGTGGCGCCGCCGGTCAGCAGGCTGACGGCAATGAATTGCGCGGAGCCGGCGAATACCAGCACCGACATGCCGATGGTCTGCCAGGCATCGAGCCCGGCAGCACCGGCCAGGCTGCCATAGATGATGCCGAACGGCATCGCGCCGAGCAGCATGGGCAGCATGTCGCGCAAGCCCTGAAAGAATTCTTGGTATCGGGACATCGGCTCATCGCTTGACTGAAAAATCGCCTGCAGGCGACAGGGAGCGAGTGAGGCTAGCCCGCCCTGCCCCGGCTGTCTTGAACAATCTTGCGCAGTTCTCGCGTAGCCTGGGTTGAGCGCAGCGATACCCGGGGGCGGTCTTTAGCCTGGCAGTACCTGTGGGAGCGGGCGGGGACGCCCAGTCCATGCCCGCGATTTTCAAGCACATGGACTACGCGCCCCATCCGTTCCCACTGATAACTGCCCCGGGTATCGCTTCGCTCAACCACAGGCTACGGGGCTGTGATGGCAGGCCTTGCGGTACTCGCCGGGGCCCACGCCATACACCTGCTTGAACTGCCGCGTCAGGTGGCTCTGGTCGGCGAAGCCCAGTTGCAACGCCACGCTCAGCGGTGCGCAACCCTCGCGCAGCAGCGCCCTCGCCTGCTCCAGGCGGCGCTGCTGCAGCCAGGCGTGGGGCGGCAGGCCGGTGGCGCGGCGGAACACCCGGGCGAAATGAAACGGTGAAAGATTGACCGCCATGGCCAGCTCTTCCAGCGATGGCGGCTCAGTCAGGCGCGCAGCCAGCAGCTCCTTGGCACGGCTGACGGCCAGCGGCTCGCTGCCAGCGGTCACGCTCACCGCTGTCTGCGCATGGCGCTGCAACAGGTGCAGCATCACCTCGCGCCAGCGCGTCTGACGCTGCAGCACGTTGACCAGTGGATCCTGCAACTGCCGATGCAGGTCGAGCAGCGCAGGCACCAGGTGCTCGTCACGGTGCACACTGCCACGCAACGCCGGTACGCCGGCCGGCAACTCCAGCTCTTCGAGCAGGGCCTGGAATTGCTGGGGTTCCGGGTAGAACACCCGGTAGCGCCAGCCTTCGTCGCTAGCCTTGTGGCCGGTGTGCACCTCGTCGGGATTGAGCAGGGCCAGGTGACCGGCACTCACTACATGCTCCTCGCCGCGGTAGCGATATCGCTCCGCGCCGGCTTCGACCACCGCAATGGCGTAGCTCTGGTGCACGTGGGGCGCGAAGCGGTGCTCGACGAACCGCGCGGTCAGCAGTTCCACGCCACCCACCTCGGCGCAGGAACTGAAACGGGCCTGTTCGCGATCTCCCAGCTGCATGTTCAGACGCCGAAGCGTGCCTCCAGCCCGGCCTTGACCACCGGCCACTCCTGGTCGGTGATGCTGTAGATCACCGTGTCGTCGAGGCGCCCGTCGGCCAGGCGACGGTGATTGCGCAGCAGGCCTTCGCGGATCGCGCCGAGCTTCTCGATGGCGCGCTGCGAGCGCAGGTTGCTGCCGGCGGTTTTCAGCTGAACGCGCACCATCTGCCAGTTTTCGAAGGCGTGGCGCAGCATCAGGTACTTGATCATGCTGTTCAGGCCGGTGCCGTGCTGGCTGGCGTCTAGCCAGGTCCAACCGATCTCCACGGCCGGCAGGGTCGGCATGAAGTCGGCGAAACGGGTGGTGCCGACCAACTGCTCGCCAAGGCGAATCACGAACGGCAGCGCCCGGTCCTCGCGCTGTTCGTGCAGGGCCTGACGGTACCAGTCCAGGCGCTGGGTACCGCTCATGTAGGTCAGCTCCTGGCGATTGGCTTCGGCCAGGGTCACCAGGGCCGGGATGTCGCCATCGAGCAACGGCTCGATGCGCAGGGCGCCACGTTGCAGCGTGATCAACTGCGGCTTGAACATTGATTCTCTCCACGAACACCGGCGAAGGCCCGTCAGTTTCGCACCGAACGCCGGGCCTGTCTGCCATCAACCCTATTGCAACAGCGTGCCGCATTCCTTGCCGTGGTGCCTGTGCGACCATGGTCGCGCCTGACGTTGCGGCGCTTTGCTGCGACACTACTGCGGTATCTTCGCTGCCCCTCGACGGATGCACGCTCAGGTGCACGAGTGCGTGCCAAGATACGACCCAGGCAAGCCCCCTAAGTTTTCCCCCGGAGTCTGCATGTCGCTGTCCAGCTGGCTAATCGCGGCGGTCGCCCTGCTCTACATGGCCGTTCTGTTCGCCATCGCCTTTTACGGCGACCGCCGGCGCAAGCCATTGCCGCCGCGCGTGCGCGCCTGGGTCTACAGCCTGTCGCTGGCCGTGTACTGCACCAGTTGGACCTTCTTCGGCGCGGTCGGCCAGGCTGCCGAACAGCTGTGGTCGTTCTTGCCGATCTACTTGGGTCCGATGCTGCTTCTGCTGTTCGCCCCCTGGGTGATCGAGAAGATGGTGCTGATCAGCAAGCAGGAAAACATCACCTCGATTGCCGACTTCATCGCCGCGCGCTACGGCAAATCCCAATCGCTGGCCATCGTCGTCGCGCTGATCTGCCTGGTCGGCGTGCTGCCCTATATCGCCCTGCAGCTCAAGGGCATCGTGCTTGGCGTCAACCTGCTGATCGGCTCGGAAACCGATCCCGACGGCACCCGCGCCCAGGACACCGCCCTGGTGGTGTCGCTGATCCTGGCCCTGTTCACCATTCTGTTCGGTACGCGCAACCTGGACGTCACCGAACACCACCGCGGCATGGTACTGGCCATCGCCTTCGAATCACTGGTCAAACTGCTGGCGTTCTTTGCGGTGGGCGCCTTCGTCACCTACGGCCTGTACAACGGCTTCGGCGACCTGCTCAGCCAGGCGCAGCGCAACACCGAGCTGGAGGACTACTGGGCGGTGGCGGTGAACTGGCCGGCGATGCTGGTGCAGACCGGCATGGCGATGATCGCCATCATCTGCCTGCCCCGCCAGTTCCACGTCACCGTGGTGGAGAACACCGAACCGCGCGACCTGCGCCTGGCACGCTGGGTATTTCCGCTGTACCTGCTGCTTGCCGCGCTGTTCGTGATTCCCATCGCCCTGGCCGGGCAGATGCTGTTGCCCGGCGGCGTCAGCCCGGACTCCTTCGTGATCAGCCTGCCACTGGCCGAAGCTCATCCGGCCCTGGCCCTGCTGGCCTTTATCGGCGGCGCATCGGCGGCCACCGGCATGGTGATCGTCGCCTCGGTGGCACTGTCGACGATGATTTCCAACGACATGCTGCTGCCCTGGCTGCTGCACCGCAAAAGCACCGAGCGGCCCTTCGAGGCGTTCCGCCACTGGATGCTCACCGCGCGCCGGGTCAGCATCGTATTGATCCTGCTGCTGGCCTACGTGTGCTACCGCCTGCTGGGCAGCAACGCCAGCCTGGCGACCATCGGGCAGATTTCCTTCGCCGCCATCGGCCAGCTGGCACCGGCCATGTTCGGCGCGCTGGTGTGGAAGCAGGCCAACCGACGCGGCGTGTTCGCCGGGCTGATGACCGGTGCCGCGCTGTGGGTCTACACCCTGGTGCTGCCGGTGCTGGCACGCGGCCTGGGCTGGCCGCTGGATATCTTCCCCGGCCTGCGCACCCTGCTGTACGCACCCATCGGCTTTGAAGTGGATGCCCTGACCCGCGGCGTAGTGCTGTCGCTGGCTGGCAACCTGACGCTGTTCGCCTGGGTATCGTCGTTCTCGCGCACTCGGGTGTCCGAACACTGGCAGGCCGGGCGCTTCGTCAACCACGACTTCGGCAACAAGCCCGGCGGGCGCACCGCGCTGGCGGTGCAGGTCAACGACCTGCTGCTGCTGGCGGGCCGTTTCGTCGGTGAAGAGCGCGCGCAGCACAGTTTCAGCCGTTTTGCCGCGCGCCAGGGCAAGGTCTTCAACTCGGCGCAACCGGCCAACAGCGAATGGATCGCCCACACCGAACGGCTGCTGGCCGGCGTGCTCGGCGCTTCATCGACCCGCGCAGTGGTCAAGGCAGCCATCGAAGGCCGCGACATGCAGGTCGAGGATGTGGTGCGCATCGTCGACGAAGCCAGCGAGATGCTGCATTTCAACCGCGCCCTGCTGCAGGGCGCCATCGAGAACATCAGCCAGGGCGTCAGCGTGGTCGACCAGTCGTTGCGCCTGGTGGCCTGGAACCACCGTTACCTGGAAATTTTCGAGTACCCGGACGGGTTGATCTGCGTCGGCCGGCCGATTGCCGAGATCATCCGTTTCAACGCCGAGCGCGGCATGCTCGGCAGCAGCGATGTCGAGGAAAGCGTCGCCAAACGCCTGTACTGGATGCGCCAGGGCACGGCCCACAGTTACGAGCGGGTGTTCCCCAACGGCCGGGTCATCGAACTGATCGGCAACCCGATGCCGGGTGGAGGCTTCGTCATGAGCTTCACCGACATCACCGAATTCCGCGAGGCCGAACGCGCCCTCAAGGCCGCCAACGAAGGGCTGGAGCAACGGGTGGCCGAGCGCACCTTCGAGCTGTCGCAGCTCAACCAGGCACTCACCGCCGCCACTGGCGTTGCCGAAGCGGCCAACGCCTCGAAAACGCGCTTTCTCGCCGCGGTCAGCCATGACCTGATGCAGCCGCTGAACGCCGCACGCCTGTTCTCCGCCGCCCTCTCACACCAGGAAGACGCCCTGCCGCGCGAAGCCCAGGAACTGGTGCGCCACCTCGACAGCTCGCTGCGCTCGGCCGAGGACCTGATCAGCGACCTGCTGGACATCTCGCGCCTGGAGAATGGCCGCATCACCCCGGACCGCAACCCCTTCGTGCTCAACAACCTGTTCGACACCCTGGGTACCGAGTTCACCGTGCTGGCGGCCGAATGCGGCGTCGACTTCCATCTGCGCGGCAGCAGGCTGCAGGTGGACAGCGACAGCAAGCTGTTGCGCCGTGTGCTGCAAAACTTCCTGACCAACGCCTTCCGCTATGCAAAGGGGCGTGTGCTGCTGGGCGTACGCCGCCAGGGTGGGCACCTGCGCCTGGAAGTGTGGGATCGCGGGCCCGGCATTCCCGAGGACAAGCGCCAGACCATCTTCGAGGAATTCAAGCGCCTGGACAGCCACCAGACCCGCGCCGAAAAAGGCCTGGGGCTGGGGTTGGCAATCGCCGACGGGCTCTGCCGCGTGCTGGGCCACAGTCTGGAAGTGCGCTCCTGGCCCGGCAAGGGCAGCGTGTTCAGCGTCACCGTGCCGATTGCCCGCAGCCAGACCGCAGTCGTGCCACGCCCGCGCCTGGAAGGCAGCGGCCAGTTGCTGACCGGCACCCAGGTGCTGTGCATCGACAATGAGGAAAGCATCCTCACCGGCATGCACAGCCTGCTGTCGCGCTGGGGCTGCCAGGTGTGGTCGGCGCGCAACCGTGCCGAGTGCGAAGCACTGCTCGATGGCGACGTGCGACCACACCTGGCGCTGGTCGACTACCACCTCGACGAAGGCGACACCGGCACCGAGCTGATGGCCTGGCTGCGCACCCGTCTGGGTGAGCCGGTGCCCGGCGTGGTGATCAGCGCCGACGGCCGCCCGGAGCTGATCGCCCAGGTGCACGCCGCCGGCCTGGCGTTCCTGCCCAAACCGGTGAAGCCGGCCGCCTTGCGCGCACTGATCAGCCGGCACCTGCCGCGGGTGTAAGGCGTAAGCGGACGTGCATCTGGCAGGGTGGATGACACTCTTCTCATCCACCATTGCGATTGCAGAGCGGTGGACGGATAAAACGTTGTCCACCCTTGTATCTCGACCATGGCCTCTCGTTTGAATTACGCCTCATACGATCATGAGCGGACTACTCCCTCTACTCGCGCGCAGTTTCGTAGGATGGGTGAGACCCATCGGCCATTGATGGGTTTCACCCATCCTACAAGTCTGAATTCCTGCCTGGACCACCACATTGCTGCCATCGCCTCACGGTTGAATTACGCCTCACTCGGTCGTGAACGGATTACACGCCTTTACAGGCGTTCGACGGTTGCAAATCGCCGCGTTTCTTGCGAAAACGCAAGCCCTCGACAACTGACCGGACCGGCAACATGAGTGATGAACTGCGCATAGAAGATCTGCAAGTGGGTGACGGCAAGGCCGCGGTCAAGGGCGCCTTGATCACCACTCACTACCGCGGCTGGCTGCAAGACGGCACCGAGTTCGACTCGTCCCACTCGCGCGGCAAGCCGTTCCAGTGCGTGATCGGCACCGGTCGCGTGATCAAGGGCTGGGATCAGGGCATCATCGGCATGCAGGTGGGCGGCAAGCGGCGCCTGTTCGTGCCCGCGCACCTGGCCTACGGCGAGCGGCAGATGGGCGCACACATTACGCCCAACTCGGACCTGACTTTCGAAATCGAATTGCTCGAAGTGCTGACGCGGGACGACTGAGCCACCCGCGCCAGCTGTTTACCGCTACTGCTTTGGCTGCGGCTCGACACGGTCGAAACTCAGCCCCTCGCTACCCTTGATGTCCCAGGGGTTGCCGTCGCTACCAACGAAGCTCACATCGGTGAAGCTGGCGTTGCGCAGCCCGTCGATCTGCGCCTTGGCCTTACCCTTGAAGCGCACCTGCTCGAAGGCGACGTTCTCGTGGTAGGCATCGTGGGCACTGTCGCCCTTGACCTGAATCGCCGCGCCGGCAGCATCCTCCACCGTCACATTGGCCACGCGGATATCACGGAACTGGCCCGGCACGGTCGAGCGTTTGTAGTCGAGAATGGCGTTGGGGTCGTGGTAATCGAGGGTCATGATCACCCCCTGCTTGACCGTGTTGCGGATCGCCGAGTCGCGAAAGATGACATTGCGCGCGCCGCCGCCCATGAAATTGGTGCTTTTCATGCGCAGGCCGGTGTCGGTGCCATCGGACACATTGTCTTCGGCAAGAATGTTCTGGATCCAGCCGCCAGTGTGGCTGCCGGCAACCACCATGCCGTGGCCGCGGCGGAAGTAGTTGTTGAAGATCCAGGCATCTTCCTGAGGCGGCTGCCTGGTCGCATCGGCGCCCGTGCCCGAAGCGAAGTTGACGCAATCGTCGCCGGTGTCGAAGAAGTTGTTGAAGACCATGGCGCCCTTGCTGTTGGCGAACTCGATGCCATCGCCGTTATTCGCGTCGTAGGTCTTGTGCACGGTATTGGCCATCACCACGTTCTCGGTCTCCAGGTTCATGATGCCGTGGTAGGCCGGGTTGAGTACGGTAAAGCCGCCGTAGAACACGTTCTTGACGTTGCGCAGGGTCATCAGTGACGAGCGCATCTGCCCGTACGCGTCCTTGACGATGATGCCGCGCGCCACCGCCTTCTCGACCTGATCCCTGGCGAGGATGCCGTCTTGCATATAACGGGTGTTGTCGCTGGCCCGATAGAACGGCAGCGGATTGCCCAGTTCGTCCTGGCTGTCGTCGTTGCGCTTCCAGCCGTTGCCGTCGATGGTGCCCTTGCCGACGATGCGGATGTTCTCGAACGACTGGTGCTGGCGTGGGTCACGCGGCAGCGCGTTGATCAGCGACGCCGGGCGCACCATGGTCGAGTACGGGTACTGAATGTAACCCTCCAGCGGGTAATCCTCGGCGCGTTCCGAGCCAAGCAACGTCGCGCCCTCGGCGATTTCCAGGGTCATGTTGCTCTTGAGGTACAGCGCGCCGGTCTTGAACACGCCAGCGGGAATCAGCACCGTGCAGTTCAGCGAACAGGCGTCGATGGCTTTCTGGATGGCGGCGGTGTTGAGCGTCTTGCCGTCGCCCTTGGCGCCCTGCTCCTCGACGTTGAACACCTCGGGCACCGCCGTGGTTCGCTGCACCAGCAGCGGGCTGTCGGCGGACTCCTGGCCTTTGGCGTCCACCGAACGCACGGTGAAGCGGTATTCGGTCTCGGGCTTCAGGCCATCGACGGTGTAATTGTGAAGGGAAATACGGTGGTGGAAGTTCGCCGTATCGTCTTTGTAGAACTGGTCGATATACGGCTTGGCCGGCGAGTGCCGGTCGTTGTTGGCGCTGGCGCCACCGAGCCGCTTGCCGTCCATGTACACGTGATAATCGACGATGCCCGCGGTGTTTTCCGGCTTCTCCCACACCAGAATGATCTGGCTGTCGTCATAAGCCAGGGTCGGGACCTGAACCTTTTGCGGGGCATCCAGTGCCAGCGCAGAAGCGCTGAACAACAAGGCAAGCGGTACGACAACATACTTTTTTGCTTGCCAGGCGCGAGGTGCTGCTGGCGCGGTGAAGCGCTCGATGAGCGGCATATTCTTATCCTTGTTATGGCCAATCTGTTGAATAGACTGAAATTCGCTCAAAGCACATAGCTCGGCGAGCATTCAGCCAGGCATAGTTGCCACACCATCTAGAAGTATGACAACCGACAAGATAGCCAAATTTTCGGACACGTCCAGCCCGCAGGTCAAATCACCCTGGCAGTGGATGTTTCAGGCATGAGTCAGTCGTCCAGTGGTTCATCCAGCGGCAGGCCGGCGGCTCGCTCGAGCAGCTCGGGAGGCAGGCTCTTGCTGGCCCGGGCGCCGAGCAGCTTGATGTTTTCGGCCCGGCTGATCAGGTTGCCGCGACCGTCGACCAGCTTGTTGCGCGCTCCGGCATACGCCTTGTCGAGCTGCTGCAGACGCATGCCCACTTCGTCCAGGTCCTGGATGAACGCCACGAACTTGTCGTACAGCGCACCGGCCCGCTCGGCAATTTCCCGGGCGTTCTGGCTTTGCCGCTCCTGGCGCCAGAGGCTGTCGATGACCCGCAGCGTGGCCAGCAGCGTGGTCGGGCTGACGATCACGATGTGCTGGTCGAAGGCTTCCTGAAACAGGCCCGGATCGGCCTGCAGGGCGGCTGCGAACGCTGCCTCGATGGGCACGAAGAGCAGCACGAAATCCAGGCTGTGCAGCCCGTCGAGGTGCTGGTAATCCTTGAGCGACAGCCCCTTGAGGTGGCTGCGCAGGGACAGCACGTGCTGCTTCAGGGCCAGTTGCCGCGTCGGCTCGTCAGTGGCCGCCACGCATTGCTGGTAGGCGGTCAGGCTGACCTTGGCATCGACCACCACCTGCTTCTCACCCGGCAGCTGGATCAGCACGTCCGGCTGAAAACGCTCGCCGTCGGCGCTCTTCAGGCTGACCTGAGTGTGGTACTCGCGCCCCTTCTGCAGCCCGGCGTGCTCCAGCACGCGCTCGAGCACCAGTTCGCCCCAGTTGCCCTGGGTTTTCTGCCCCTTGAGCGCCTGGGTCAGGTTCATCGCCTCCTCGCTCAGGCGCTGATTGAGCCCCTGCAGGCGCTCCAGTTCCTTGCCCAGTGAAAAGCGTTCGCGTGCCTCCTGCTGGTAACTTTCCTCGACCCGTTTCTCGAAGGACTGAATGCGCTCCTTGAGCGGGTCGAGCAATTGTCCGAGACGCTGCTGACTGGTTTCCGAGAAACGCTGCTCGCGCTCATCGAATATCTTCCCGGCCAGCTCGGCGAACTGCGCCCGCAAGGCATCACGGGCGCCCTGCAGGTCTTCGAGGCGCTGCTGATGGTGTTCCTGTTGCTCGTGCAGCTCGGCGGCCAGCCCGGCTCGCTCGCTGTCCAGGCGACGCAACTCGGCTTCGCGCTGCTCACGCAGGGTCTGGCCGTCCTTAATGTCTTCACGCGCCAGCTGCAGGTCGTTTTGCAGCAGGTGCGTTTCCCGACGCAGCGCGGCGAGTTCGGCCTGCTGGTCTGCCTTGATCTCGAGAATGTCGGCCAGCTCGTCGCGACAACTGTCCAGCTGCGCACTCAGGCCCGCCTGAGCCAGCTGGGCGGCATTCATGCGCTCCTGGGCAAGCCCGGACTGCAGGCGCATCTCCTCGGCCTGGCGCGACAGGGCGACGGCACGCAGCCATAAAGGAACGGCAGCGACGAGCGCGCCGACCATAAAGGCCGGCAGCAGCGAAACGAGATCGAAGGGCATACGAGCATCCAGGCAAGACTGCCGCGCAGTATACCGCGCAGGCTAGAGCCGCCCCAGCAAGTCTCGCGCTTCAGCGTGCCCCTGCAGCGCCGCCAGCTCCAGCCAGTGCCTGGCCTGCTCGGGCTCGAGAGTGCGTGGCTGGCAATAGAGGCGACCCAGTTCCAGCTGGGCGGCGCCGTCGCCGGCACGTGCCGCCTGGCGCAGCAGCTCGACGCCGATACGCCGGTCCCGGGCATTGCCGCAGTCTCGGCAGAGCATCTGGCCGAGGCGGCTCTGGGCCTGCACCACGCCCTGGCGCGCCGGCTGCTTGAGCAAGCGGCCAGCGAAGCGTTTCACACTGTCGGTATGGCCAATGCGCGGGCTGTCCAATAGCCAGGCAGCGACACGAACAGGGACCTGGGCACGGACAGGAAGCGAGTGCAGTTCACAATGGGGTAACACGCGGGGCATAAGAAAAAAGCGGGCGATGGACAGGCGCGCCACTCTACTCTTTTTTGTTTCCAGGTAAAGCCCGCCCTACTGCCAGCTGAGCTGCTTGCGACAATCCACAGAAGCTGTGGATAACTGTGTGCATATCGTGGGCGAAAGGCCTCCCAACGCCGATGATATGGGGGCCCCGGTCAAACTGGCTATTTTTTCGCCACATTGAAAAAATCCATATTTTTCATGCACTTAAAATCACTCATACGACAATCACGGGATTTACGCAAGCGGCAATATGCTGCTTGACAAGCTGCATCTCGATTGTGCACAAGTCCGTCGAGAGGCCGCCCGGCATGCCCTTTTGCGGGGCGCAGCCAGCCTCTGCGCGGCCTCGCGCCGCGACAGGCGGAGCTTCCAGCTGCGCACCAATTAGGCTCATGTCATCGTTTCGACACTAACCTGTGATCGCCCCTTCCGACGAACGCCCGTTTGGCAGCCCCTGCCGCTTCGGGTTAACGTCGCCAATCCGCTCGCCATTGGATGATGCCCATGCCCAGCCGCCGCACCTGGCTGCGACTGTCGGTTGTCGTGACGCTGTTCGTCGCCCTGATCGCCGTCCTTTATCTGGGTGGCCGCTACCTGTTGCAGCGCAACGGCGTCGAATACCTCGACTGGCAGGGCATTTCGCTCTCCGCTGCCGGCGTGCGACTCGATGGCCTGCAACTGACCCAGCGCAGCAGCGCCGGCACGCTGGAGCTGCATGGCCAGGGCCTGCAGCTGGCCTGGCGCGATGCTGGTTTCAGCCTGCCGTTGTTCCAGCACCTGGCTATCGACCGCCTGGCACTCAGTTGGCTGCCGGTGAGCCAGCAGACCGAGCCGGCCACGCCTGCGAGCGATCTCGACCCGCAACGGCTGGCCGCCCCGCTAGGCCTGCTGCCGCGCAGCGTGACGATCCATGCCCTCGATGCCACCCTGCCCTGCGCCCGCGGCCAGTGCAGTGCCAGCGGCCGCCTGAGCCTGCAACGAGACGAGGCCGAGCACACCCGGCTGCAGCTCGATCTCGACCACCAGGCGCAGCAGATAAACCTCAGCCTCGCCGCGCACCCGCGCGATGACGCGATCGATCTGCTACTGACCCTGGCCGTCGATCGGCAGCCCCAGGTGACCATCACCAGCAGCCTGGCGCGCAACGCGAATGGCCTGGCCTGGAGCGGCGAGCTCGACGCCACTCGCCTGAGCCAGGCGGCAGCTCTGCAGACCTGGCTGAGCGCCTGGACGGTTCCGGCCGGCGCGCAATGGCCAGAAGCGCCGGGCGAAGCCGCCCTGCAGGGCTCCTGGCACCTGAACCTGCCGGAGCGCGCAGCGAGTGTCGACAACCTCCTGGCCGCCACGGGTCGCTTCGACCTGCAAGGCAACCTGCCACAGCCCTGGCCATTCCCGGGCCTGGGCCAGGTCCAGGGCCAGCTGGCACTGGCAGCCCACAACGAGGGGCAACGCTGGATCGCCCGGCGCATCGAGGCCGACCTGCAACTGACGCAGCCGACTGGCGACTGGCTGAACGCCGTGCCAGCGCAATTGCGCAGCGAATCGGTACGGCTACAGGTACAAGCCGATACGCCGTTGGGCGACCTGCGTGCCGACCTGGCCGAGCGCAGCCTGCCGCTGAAGCTTACCCTGGCATTGCGTGGCGCCACCCAGGTGGACCTCCAAGGTCGCCTGGCCGCGGCCAGTTCGGCACCCTGGGCCGTGCAGTTCGCCGACGCGCGATTGACCACCCGCACTGCCAAGGCCGACGTGGGCAGCTGGCAACTCGGCGATCTGCGCAGCGATCTGCGCCTCGCGGGCCACGCCGATGGCGCTGCGCTGGCGCTGACCTTCGGCCAGGGCTCGCAGTTGCAGGCGGGCACCGTGCAAGGCGCCGCCCTCAGCGCACAACGGCTGCAGCTCGGCCTTGCTGGCAGCGCTCTCGACCTGCAGTTGCAGGCCGGCGCGGTGCAGCACTGGCAGCTCAAAGGCCCGCTGCAACTCAGCGCCGCACGCGTGGAACAGGCCAACCTCAAGCCCCAGGGCTGGCGTCTGCGGGCCGAGCTCGACGCCGCCGACCAGGCCGGCAGCCTGCGTGGCACGCTGAACAACGACAGCGACCTGCAACTCGACCTGCTTGCGCGCCTGGACGCAGCCCAGAATCTGCAGCTCGAGGCGACCCTCGGCGAGCTGTTCCTGCGCTCCGGCAACCCGCTGGCGAAAACCCTGGTGCAGTGGCCGGAGTTGCTCGACCTCAACAGCGGGCGCCTGAACGCCACCGCGAACCTGGCCCTGGCCCTGGCCGCCGGCAGCGACGCACCGAGCGTCGACCTGAACCTCACTGGCACGGGCCTGGGCGGCATCCATGACCGCGCCGAACTCAACGGCATGGACATCCGCCTGCAGTTCCAGCTGGCCCGCCGGCGCTTCGAGCTGTACGTCCCGCAGCTGAAAATCCAGCAGGCCAATCCCGGCCTGCCCATCGGCCCCCTCGAAGCGCGCGCCCGTTACAGCGCAGCGCTGGCCAGCGCAGACGCGGGCACGCTCGAGGTGAACCTGGCGCAGACCGCGCTCATGGGCGGGCACGTCACCCTCACGCCGGGGCGGTGGAACCTGGCGGCCGGTAATCAGTTGTTTCCTATCCGAATTCGCGGGCTGGAACTCCAGCAGCTTTTCACCCTCTACCCGGCAGAAGGCCTGGCCGGTGACGGTACGCTGGATGGCGACCTGCCGCTGCGCCTGGGCACCAACGGTATCGAGGTGGACGGCGGGCATATTGCCGCGCGTGAACCCGGCGGGCGCCTGCAGTTCAGCTCCGAGCGGATCAGGGCGCTGGGGCGCAGCAACCCGGGCATGCAACTGGTGACCCAATCCCTGGAGGACTTCAGATTCACCACCCTCAACAGCGCGGTCGACTATGATCAGCACGGCCAACTGCGCCTGGCCATGCGCCTGGAGGGCCAGAATCCGGCAATCGAGAATGGCCGGCCGATCCACTTCAACATCAACCTGGAGGAGGACATCCCCAGCCTGCTCGCCAGCCTGCAACTGACGAACCGGGTCAACGACATCATCACGCGGCGCGTGCAGCAACGCATGCTGGAACGCAACACCGCACCCAAGGAGCCTTGACGAGGAGAAGCGCCATGCGCTTGCGTAGTTGCATCACCGCCCTGCTGCTGGGGCTAATGACCGTCGCCTGTACCCCGACGGTACAACTGGCGATGCCCAACGAGCCGATCAACATCAACCTGAATGTGAAGATCGAGCACGAGATCTATATCAAGGTGGATAAAGCGCTGGACAGCATGTTCAGTGAATCCAGCGGACTGTTCTGAGGAAGCGCACATGAGTCTGATCAAACCCTTCGCCGCCCTGCTGTTGCTGCTCAGCCTGAGCCTGCCGGCCCATGCACTCAGCCTCAACGAGGCGATGTCTGCCCTGGGCGACGCCAAGGCCAGCGGCCAGCTTGGCGAGATGCCCACCGGCTACCTTGGCGTGGTCAAGTCCGGTGGGCAGGCCGAGGAGATCGCCAAGCTGATCAACGCCGCGCGCCGCGCCGAGTACCAGAAGCTTGCCCAGCAGAACGGCATCCAGCTGACCGACGTGGAGACCATCGCCGGTCAGAAAGCCATCGACAGGACACCCGCCGGGCAGTACATACAGCAACAGGGCCAATGGCGCCGCAAGTAACCATCCCAAGCGCTCGCCCTCAACCGCGAGCGCTGCGGGGCGCTCCACCGCTGCACCGCGGCAGGGCTAACGGCGCCGTGGATCGCGCGGCTGATCCTCGGTGTGGTGGCGATGATCTGCATCACCGTGATCAGCGTCGCGCGCCGAACCCGCTTCAGCGGCCGCGCAGAATCCGCGCTACATCCTTCGCGGCGCGCTCGATGACCTCCTCGGCATAGGGCGCGAAGCCCATCACCAGCCCCGGCGCCTGCGGCTTCACGCAATAGCGTTGCAAGGGCATCACGTCGATGCCCTCTTGCGCCAGCCGCGTCCTGGCGTCCATTTCGTCGCCCACCTGCAAACGACACACTACATCCAGCCCGGCACGGATCGGCGGCACGTCGATCAGCCCTTGCCAGTGCCTTTGCGCCGCATCGGCGAAGGCCTCGGCCCGCGCCGCATAGAGCTTGCGCATGCGGCGCAGGTGACGGTCGAAATGGCCCTCGGCGATAAAATCGGCCAACACCGCCTGCGACAGGCTGTTGGCGTGCCGCGCGGTCAGCGAAACCAGCCGCGTGAAGCTCTCCACCAGTTGCGGCGGCAACACCACGTAAGCCAGGCGCAGGGACGGAAACAGCAGCTTGCTGAAGGTGCCGGCGAGAATCACCGAGGCATCGGTATTGGCCAGGCTGCGCAGTGCCGGAATGGGTTTGGCGACGAAGCGGTATTCGCTGTCGTAGTCGTCTTCGAAGATGTAGCTGCCACGCTCGCTGGCCCAACGCAACAGCGCCAGCCGCCGCGCCGGTGACAGCTCGCCACCCATGGGCGCCTGGTGCGACGGGGTCACGTAGGCCATGCGCGCATCCGCTGCCACGCGCATGCCCTCCTCGACCTGCAGGCCGTCGCGGTCGACCGGCACGTCGACCATCGCCACGCCGCTGGCGTTCATCAGTTGCCGCGCGCCGGGGTAGCCAGGATCTTCCATCCAGACCTTTTCGCCGGGAGCGACCACCAGCCGCAAGGTCAAATCCAGCGCCTGCTGGACGCTACCAAGAATCACGATGCGCTCGGCCCCCACCTGCACGCCGCGAGCGATCGACAGGTACTGGGCGATGGCGCTGCGCAGCGCCGGCAGGCCCGCCGGGTCGGCGTCGAGCATATCCAGCAGGCGTGACGAGCGCAGATGCCCGGTATGCAGCTTGCGCCACAGGTCGATGGGGAACGCCAGCACGTCGCCGCGGTGCGGGAAAAACGCTCGCAACCCAGGCTGCACGGCGCCGCCCATGAACACCGGCTTCTCGGCGGCCAGGCGCTGCGCCCATCGAGTGGTCGGCGACTCGCGCTGCTGCTCGGCAGGCGGCGTGATGGGGCGCCGCACGTAGCCTGCGTTTAACGTTACATCCGGCAGCACCGCGCTGACCCGCGTGCCGTAACCGCTGCCGGTATCCAGGTAACCCTCCGATTGCAGTTGCTGGTAGGCAGCCTGCACCGTGCCACGGGCGAGGCTGTAGTGCTCGGCCAGCGCCCGCGTACTGGGCAGCAGGCTGCCCGATGGCAGGCGATTACTGAGAATCGCCTGACGCAGCGAAGCGTACAGCCAGCGCTGCAGGCTTTCGCCCGGCTGCGGTGCACCGAGCGGGAGCGACACCACCAGAGGCGCCTTTTGTGTGCCCGCCATATAGCCTCACTTGGATCAATTCATTTAGCACTTTATGGATCAATACGCTGGTCCACTTCAAGTAGAGAATCACCTCGTCAGCCGCTAATGACCACTTAACGTCGTAGCGACCGCCTGCATCGTCACCCGCGAGCAGGTCACCGTTTTCGAGGACTCTGTGATGAAACAACGAATTCTGATCGTCGGCACCGGCTTCGCCGGCCTGTGGAGCGCCCTGAGCGCGGCGCGCCAGCTCGACTTGCAGGCACGCGACGACATCGAAATCTGCGTGGTCGCGCCCCAGGCGAACCTGCATGTTCGCCCACGCTTCTACGAGGCGGATGTGGCGCGGATGCGTGCCCCGCTGGACGCGCTGTTCGCCGTTGTAGGTGTGCGCTTCGTGCCGGGCTGGGTCACCGGAATCGACAGCGACGGGCAAACCCTCACCTACCGTGACGCCGACCAGGCCGAGCACAGCGTGAGCTACAGCCGTCTGATCCTGGCCAGCGGCAGCCAGGTGAACCGCCCTGCCCTGAGCGGCGTCGAGCATGCCTTCGACGTTGACAGCCTGGAACAGGCCGAAGCCCTTGAACGCCACCTCTTTGGTCTGCGCGACCTGCCGGACAGCCCAGCACGCAATACCGTGGTGGTGGCCGGCGGCGGCTTCACCGGCATCGAAACCGCTACCGAGATGCCAGCGCGGCTGCGGGCGATCCTCGGCGAGCGAGCCGACATCCGCGTGATGGTGATCGACCGAGGCACGCAGATTGGCGCCAGCCTCGGCGCACAGGTCGCCCCGGTGGTCGCCGAAGCCAGCGCTCGTCAGGGCGTGACCTGGCGCCTGGGCAGTTCGGTGAGCGCGGTGGATGCAGGCGGCGTCACCCTCGCCGATGGCGAGCGCATCGACGCCCTGACGGTGATCTGGACGGTCGGCGTTCACGCCTCGCCACTGACTGCACAGCTGCCCGCCCAACGCGACGCCCACGGCCGCCTGCACGTCGATCGCAACCTCAAGGTCGTGGGCCTGAATAACCTGTACGCCGCCGGCGATACCGCCTTTGCAGCCACCGACGACCTCGGCAATCACGCCCTGATGACCTGCCAGCACGCCATCGCCCTGGGCCGCTCGGCCGGCAACAATGCGGCCGCCGACCTGCTCGGCGTCGCGCCGATGCCTTACAGCCAACCCAAGTACGTCACCTGCCTGGACCTCGGCCAATGGGGCGCGCTGTACACCGAAGGCTGGGATCGCCAGGTGGTGCTGACCGGCGCCGAAGGCAAGCAGCTGAAGACGCAGATCAACACTCAGTGGATCTACCCACCGGCCGCCATCCGCGAAACCGCCCTGGCCGCGGCCGACCCGCTGATTCCCGTGGTGGCGTGAGTTAGCCAGTGGCTACGCATATGGCCAGCGCCGCGTCAGTCGTCTTCCCCAGGGAGGTGGCTGACGATTTCCTTCAAGACAGCCCCATTCGCGCAGCCACAGACTGCCGGCATCCTGTCTCGAGAAGCGATGCCCGCCATGCAACAATTCCTGCTCATTGCCGCCGCCCATTTCCTGGCGCTGCTGTCCCCCGGACCGGATTTCTTTCTGGTGGCCCGTACCTCGCTGGCTGCGGGATGGCGAGTCGCCAGCGGCGCCTGCCTGGGCATCGCCGTGGCCAACGCGGTGTTCATCGTCGCGGCGTTTACCGGCGTGTCGGTGCTGCAGCCGGGCAGCGTGCCCTTCATCGCGCTGCAACTGGTCGGCTGCCTGTACCTGCTTTATCTCGGCGTGCTGTTCATCCGCCACGCTGGCAGCAACGTGCTGCAGGCCGCGCACGGCGTAGTTCCAGGCAGACAATCAAGCTGGTGGCAAGCCGCCGGCATGGGCTTTCTGTCCGGCATTCTCAACCCCAAGAACGCGCTGTTCTACGTCAGCCTGGCGAGCATGCTGGGCAGCGCACACAGCAGCGCTGGTTGGAAGCTGTTCTATGGCGTGTGGATGTTCGCCGTGGTGCTTGGCTGGGACCTGCTGGTGGCGCTGGCCATTGGCAATGGGCGGTTGCTGCAGCGTTTCCAGCGTGCGCTACCAACACTGGAACGCGCCTCCGGGCTGGTATTGATCGCCCTGGCGCTGGGCATGCTGGGGCTGTTGCTGCTGGGCTGAGGAAACAGCCCAGCGAGAACGGTTTGCCAATCAATCCTTAAGCCGCGCAGCCAGCGTCGACAGGTCACCGGACAGCCCCTGCATCGCGCGGCTCGCCGACTCGCTGCGCTGCAGGTCGGCTTCGTTGCTCTGGGCGATGGAAACGATTTCCGCCAGGTTGCGGGCGATGTCTTCGGCCACCGAGGTCTGCTCTTCGGCAGCCGTGGCGATCTGCCGGTTCATGTCGCGGATGGCTTCCACCGCCAGGGTGATGCTATGCAGACGCTCGCCGGCCGCGCCAACCTCGGCACGGCCCGCCGCACTCTGCTGAGCACCGGCGCTGATCGCCGCGGTCGCTTCCTTCGAGGCGCCCTGCACGTTGGCGATCAGTTGGTGGATTTCGCTGATCGAGCTGGCAGTGCGAAACGACAGGTTGCGCACTTCGTCCGCCACCACTGCGAAGCCCCGGCCGGCATCGCCCGCCCGCGCCGCTTCGATGGCCGCGTTGAGGGCCAGCAGGTTGGTCTGGTCGGCGATGCCGCGAATCACTTCCAGCACGCCGCCAATGCGCTCGCTGTCGCTTTCCAGCCGGGTGATAACTGCCGAGGTGCGGGTGATTTCACCATGCATCTGCTCGATGGTGGCGATGGTGCGGGCCATGGTCGCCTCGCCTTCGCGCGCCGCCAGGTCGGCGTCATCGGCTGCACGGGCTGCGCTCGCGCAATGCCGCGCCACTTCGTCGGCCGTTGCGCTCATCTCGTGCATGGCCGTGGCCACCTGATCGGTGCGCGAAAACTGCTCGCGGATACCGTGACCGATATGCCCGGCCACGCTGCTCAGTTCATGGGTGGCGGCGTCCAGCTCACCCGTGCCGCGGCGCAGCTGTTGCGACAGCGTCTGCATGAACTCGCGCAGGCGATTGGCTGCCTGGGCCAGGCGGCCCACTTCGTCCTCGCGGCCTTCGCTCAAACGCGCACCGAACTGCCCACGGCTGAGCAGATCGAGCTGCCCGGTCGCCTGCAACAGCGGCGTGGTGATGCGCCGGTTTACCAACCAGGCACTGAACAACGCCAACAGCACGCCAAGCCCGAGCATCGCCAGACTGCCGAACAGCACGCTGCGCTGGGCGATCTCGCTCAACTGCGTGGCGCTCGCCTGGCTGCGCGCGTGCAGCTCATCGACCAGCAACGACAACTGCTCGGTGGTCGCCCGGTCGATACCCTTCACGGCAGCATCACCGGCCTCGGCGGAAAAACCAGCCGCAGTAAACGCCTCATAACCGCGGCGATACGCCTGGCCCATTTCGGCATGGGCACGGCGCAATTCGCTCAGGCGCTGCCGCAGCTCGGCACTGCCTGCCATGTCGATAAGGTGGCCAATCTGCGTTTGCACCCGTGCTTCTTCGCTCTGGAATTGCTGCCAGTAGCGGTTGCGCTGCGTCTCGTCAGTGCCGCGCAGCAGAACGTTCTTCCATTCCTGCACCTGGATCTTGAACGCCACGTTGGCGCCATCCACCTGCCGCGCCTCTTCGAGGGGGCCGCGCAGCAATGCCTGGTAACCGTCCAATTGCCGCGACAACAACGCAAAGCCGGCTAATGCAATCAACAACATCAACACCAGGCCACCGCCAATCAGCAACACCAATTGGGCACGTAGCGAACGACCAAGGCTCATGAAAATCTCGAACGGGAGGGAAAAGATCGAAGATCTTATGAATAATCTGTGACAGTTATGTTGCAGCTCGACAATCATTTGGCGGAGCGGTGGTCACCCGTGACCGACGCGCTTGCGCAAGATCGCCACCAGATCGCAGCCGGTGGCTATTCAACATGATCAGGCCGGAACCGGCGCCTGGGCATCGATCAGCTTCTGGCTTTTCAACTCACTCCAGAAAGCAGCAGGAATACCGACCTTCATTGCCTGCACATTGGAGACGATCTGCCCTGGTACCCGTGCGCCAGGCACGATTGCGGACACCTGCGGATGCGCTGCGGCGAACTGCAAGGCGGCGGTGTGGATGTCGATGCCGTGCTGCCTGGCAATGGCCATGATTCGCGCACGCTTCTCAACGGCGCCCGCCGGAATGTCCGGGCTGAAGTTGAAACGGCTGCGCCCACCGAGGAACCCGTCATTGAGCGGTGTACCCACCATGACGCTGGTGCCCTTTGTCTGCAAGGCGGGGAATGTGTTGCGCAGCGCGTCGGCGTGATCGAGTAGCGAATACTGGCAGGCCAGCAGCACGATGTCGGGAGTGGGATCATCGTTTGTCACCGCTTGCACGGCAGCATTGGGCGTATTGATGCCAAAGCCCCAGGCCTTGATTAGGCCCTCGTCGCGCATTTTTTCCAACTCGACCATCGCCCCTTCACGGGCAATCCGGTAGGCCGCCTCCCAGCCGCCCTCCAGCTCGGTGTTATCGGGCGACAGGTCATGGATGAACACGATGTCGAGCCGCGGCAGGCCTAGGCGCTGCAAACTGTCCTCCACGGAGCGCCGCGCGCCTGCGGCGGTATAGTCGTATCGATAATTGAAAGGCGCTGGCGACTTCCAGATGGCATGGTCTGCGCGCTTGCCTCCTGCCGCCGTCAGCACCCGTCCCACTTTAGTGGATACGACGTATTCATCGGGATTGCGGTTATGCAGAAAGCGACCCAAGCGGTACTCGCTCAAGCCAAACCCGTAGAACGGAGAGGTATCGTAAAGCCTCACGCCCGCTCCCCAGGCGGCCTCCAGAACCGCAGCCGCCTGCTGGTCGCTTATCGGCTCGAAAATATTGCCGATCTGCGTGCCGCCCATGCCAAAACGGTGAGGCGTCATGTAGCGCATCTTATGGGAAGGCGAATTGGCAGGCAGATTCGCACGCACGATTTTCCCTTCCGTACGCATCACGCTGCCGCGCTCGGTCAAGGATGCCGGGAGCGAAGCAGCAGGTGCCGTACCAGCAACGCTCATTGTCGGCAGCAACGTGGCTGCAACGGCACCAGCCGCTGAAAAGGTAAGAAAGTCTCGTCTGTCCATCTGGTTTTCCTTTCGCGGCACAAGGGGCAAGGGCTTCAGAAAAGCCGGCATCGGTGCTGGAAAACTAGAGCAAGGGCGACTTGTTGGGTGACCCTAATGCGGCCTATCTTTTGCACAATCCTGCCGATGCACTTGTGCTGATCACAGTCTCTCAGCAGACTCGACACTTCCATGAGCAGGGGTGCAATCATGACCGGCGTATCCTCCTCCCAACCCGCTGTCGGCACTGCACGGCCTGTCGCCCTGGGCGAACCAGTGCGCCCCGCTGAAACCTCTCTGGCACTCAACCAACTGATTGAACGCGTGGCGTCGGCAACAGGATTCGACGAGGTTCACCAAACCTCGATACCCGGCCTGACCTTCTACCGAATGGCCGATCTGGGAACCCCGACCTACTGCATCTACGAGCCTTGCGTAGCCATCATTCTGCAGGGTGCCAAGGAAATCATCTTTGGCGAAGAGGCCTGCGAATTCGGCCCCGGCGTGTTCTTCGTCACATCGGTGGACATTCCAACGCTGGCGCGTGTAACCGCAGCCAGTGAACAGACGCCTTATCTTTCATTGGTATTGAAGCTCGACCTGGCCATGCTCAATGAAGTGATCCAGACCCTGGCACCGGCAAAGCAGGAAGCCACTCACAAGGCGCGGGGATTCGTATCGGGCGCGGCGCCCAGGGAAATGCTCGACGCGTTCGAGCGCTTGGCCGCATTGATCGACCGACCGCTGGAAGCAGGGTTGATGTCGGATCTGATCAAGCGAGAGATTTGTGTTCGGCTGCTGCTCGGGGCTGCAGGCCCGTGGCTGCGCAGCGTGACCCGTGATGGCTACCGAGACAAAGGCATCGTCAGAGCCATCGAGTGGCTGAAGCACCATTATGACAAGCCGCTGCACGTGGCTGATCTTGCCGAGCGTTCAGGAATGGCCAGCTCCACGCTGCACCATAACTTTCGAAAACTCACCGGCACCAGCCCCGTTCAATATCAGAAGCAGCTAAGGCTGCAGGCGGCGCGCAGCATGATGCTCACCGACCGGATCGACGTGAATACCGCTGCGTTGCGGGTGGGCTATGAAAGCGTCGCGCAGTTCAGCCGTGAATACGCCCGACGCTTTGGCGCGCCACCCTCCAGAGACATCAAGCACGCGCGCCAAAATGGCGGAACGCTCGCCTGAAAGCGCGAGGCCGGCTCACGGTTTTCGAACGCGTGCCCTGGCCTCCTTTTCGGCCTCATCCATGGCTGCGGAAAGCAGCCCGGAACAGGCCAGAACACCGGCGCCTTTGGAGAGGCACTCATAGCGCTGCCGGTCTTCAGCGGAACTGGTGAGGCAGTCCTGCAAGGTGATTCGCTGTTCGGCGCCGGCGAGGTTCGTTTGGCCCTGTTGGTATTCGGCCGCGGTGATTCGGCCAGCGTCCCGGCGCTCCTGCGCGATCTCCCTCAGGTTCTGCAGATCGATAGCCGTCCAGTGCATGGCGCTCTGACACATCTCACGCCTCGAGAGCTTGCCTGCAACAGCTTCCCCCGCCGCAGCCTCGACAGGCGCCGCGGACACTGCGGCTCGCGGCTCACCGGCATACCCCTGCTTGACCGTCACGGCCTCGACCTGCTGCTGAGCGGGCGGTGGCTGACTGCCAAAATGCTTCTGGCCCTTCTCGTCCACCCAGGTATATACCTGGCTCAGCGCCTGAGTGGAAAGGCTGCACAGCAGCAGCAATGCGAGCGTCTGGCGAGCGAGCATGATCGATCAATTCCCTTGCGGAGCGCGGGCTGCGCTGTGGGCAATCTAGAACCGGGCGAAGGGTTTGCCAAGGGGCGGCCGCACCATCGACAGCCAATTTGCGAACCGGTCCATGAGGGTTCTGCAAAGTTGCCCAACGAAATGGGCAAGACTGAATACAATGCGCATCCGCTTCCAGCTCCCCACAAGGAACTCGCCGCCATGGCCTCCCTCGACAAGCAGAAAAAACGCGCCCAGCGGGCCAAGACCAAGGCCAAGCAGAACCGTGTGGGCCAGCCCAGGGCCAATCTCATCCATCCGGTATTGGCCAACCCGATGATCGACGAACCCTTCGATGACGTGGAGATCGACCTGAGCACCTTCGATTTCAAGGACATCGAAGAGAACGGCTTCGACCCGGCTCACTTCGATGACCTGTTCCAGGCCATGAAAGCGGGCGAAGGCATCAGCCTGCTCGCAATGTGCCTGGTGTTCCTGCAATACCCGGTGCTGGAGCTGGTGGTAGCCGAGGAGGAGGAAGACGCGGCCACCGACTTCATGATGGGCCTGCTGATCATCTACCGTGGCATCTTCCATGATGACGACGAGGACGCGGCGGTGCAGTGGATCGGCAGCGAAGCCTTCCAGGATGCCTACAACGAAGCGTCGGTGATCCTGCAGAAGAAGACCGCTCGCGAGCGCGTTCGCACGCAGGGCCAGTAGCGCCACGCACGCAGACTCGAAAACGCATGCGAGCGCTACCGAAAGGTTGCGGCGCTCATCCTCCATATGCCGATGCGCTGCCGTACAAACCCAACGCGGCCTCGCGCATGAAGATTTCCACGGTCTTCGGGCCTATACCCTCGAACTCGCTCAGGCGCCGCACGAAGTCTTCCTCGCTGGGGCTGTGCTGGCGGAGGGTGGTGAGCGTGCCCGCATAGTCGTCGATAAGCTTGGTGCCGAGCTTCAAGAGACGCTCAGCGGTGGAGATGTCATAGCGAACGTAGCGCGCCTGGCCGAGCATGCGCACCAAATGCTGTTTGCTGCAGCCGACGAGCCTGGCGGGTGAGTCCAGCCGATGCTGCTCGACGAGCACCCGGTAAGCCCGCTCGGCAACCGATTGCTGGATGGGCTTGCCGAACAGGAAGCTCGCGAGCAACCACTTGAACAGTGCTGCCTCCTGCGCATCGTCGAGCCCCGCCTTGAGCCCCAGATGCTGCGCCGTAATCCGCTTTTCGGTCACCGCCGCACTCCTTCTCTGTTCGATGTTTTACAGGCCATGAACAAGTGGACAGCAGGAGGCAGGCCCAGGGTTCCCGCCGCTGCTCACCTGCCGCCTGCCAGGCTGGCACATCAACCGCGATAATGAGCAACATGCGCGCTACGCAGTCGAATGCCTCGCACAATCCAGATAGCCTAGGCCGCACATGCAGTGTTCATGAGCCGATAGCGAGGAATCGATGAGCGAATCTACTTACGTACCGCCCAAAGTCTGGCAACACCTGGAAGCCTCGGGTGGCCAGTTCTCCAAGATCAACCGGCCGGTCGCCGGCGCCACCCACGAGAAGGACTTGCCGGTCGGCAAGCACCCTTTGCAGCTCTATTCACTGGCCACCCCCAACGGCGTGAAGGTGACCATCCTGCTCGAGGAACTGCTGGCGCTCGGGCATGCCGACGCCGAGTACGATGCCTGGCTGATCCGCATTTCCGAAGGCGAGCAATTCTCCAGCGGTTTCGTGGGCGTTAACCCGAACTCGAAGATTCCCGCCCTGCTCGACCGCAGCACCGATACGCCCATCCGCGTGTTCGAGTCTGGCTCGATCCTGCTGTACCTCGCGGAAAAATTCGCCGAGTTCCTCCCGAAGGACCCAGCCGGCCGCACCGAAACCCTCAACTGGCTGTTCTGGCAAATGGGCGCAGCGCCTTACCTGGGCGGCGGCTTCGGGCACTTCTACGCCTACGCACCGGAGAAATTCGAATACCCGATCAACCGCTTCACCATGGAAGCCAAGCGCCAACTCGACGTGCTCAACCAGCGCCTGGCCGAACACCGCTACCTGGCAGGCGACAGCTACACCATCGCCGACATCGCCGTGTGGCCCTGGTACGGCGAACTGGTGAGAAACAACGTGTACTCGGCAGCCGAATTCCTCGCCGTGCATGAATACCCCCACGTACTGCGCTGGGCCGACGAAATCGCCAACCGCCCTGCCGTCAAACGCGGCAAGCGCGTGAACCGCACCTGGGGTGATGAAGCCGAGCAAGTACCCGAGCGCCACGACGCTTCGGATCTGGATAGGGTTTGAGGCGGGAAGACTTTCTATGGAATTGTTGAGTTAGCCAGGTTAGAAACGACAAAACCCCGATGCTGAAAAGCATCGGGGTTTTGTTTGGTATGGCGGGAAGATAGGGATTTGAAACCCGCTTTTGAGCGGTTTCAGTGCGTCGCAGTACGTGCCAATTTGTGATTCCAAGGGACCTTAACGTGTCAGTTCGTAGCTATGACGCACAGTGTTTTCGACACTTCAATGCTCCTCACTCTTTTGTGCTGGCTGTTGATAAAATTTTATAGCCTTCACTACGTTCTCCAGAATTGGATGAAACCTGGAGAAATCAATTGACTCCTGATTTTTGCTTACAACATGTTCTGCAAATGTATTTTTTCCATAACTTGAGGAGGTGTCATAATCACTCGAGAAATTAAAGGTCTTATCCCCCAGCTTTAGCGCTAAAGTCTCATCACTGAAGAAGTTCTCTATCATGCTTTCCGGTTTGCCATTCTTTGGCGTAGGAATAACAAAAAGATTTCTAACAGCATTGTACATTCCTCTGCTTCCGTCGACGGGTTCAGACAAGCCTTGAATTTGCTTTATGAGGCTATATATATTCTTAGCTCCCTTGTCATTATCAACAACCATAACAACAGGTTTAATATTACCCGGCGCTTTGAACTTCTGACAAACGTCTGAATACTCAGCAATAAGTTTCTTTAGCTGCTCAGCCCCACCAGTCAAACCCAAGATATTGGATGTAGTCTTAGTAAACCTAAAGAATTCAACATTAAACACATACTCATCATTCTTTTTCTCTGCGAGCTCAGGAAAAACACCAAGCCGTGCGAAATATCTCATTGCACAGCGCAGATAAATTGCGTCGGTTTTACCCTCATAGATGACTAATGGCTTGGGGTTCGCATAAAACTTCCTATAAAAGAGAAACTTTCGGTAAACCTTCTCAATCCCCAAAAGATCCCTAGCACTTTGAGTATCTATAGCGCCATTCAATCTTATAGAGCGATTGAATTCAATTATCATATGGATATAGCTTAGCATCCCTGACAGTTGCTCTATAGAGCCGGGTTTTTTTGGCCCTTCAAAATCCTTTGAATGCGGAAGGTAAAATATTCCAGTTCTAAAAAGACTATCAGCCATAGCCCTCACAGATCGCTGATAGCGATAGTTAACATTTACTTTCTTGTTAACCACAAGCCCTGTTACGGCTTGCGATGATGTTCGGAACTGCATCCTAGTTTTCTTAGCGTTTACCTGAAACCCTGAGTTTTTGATAATTCTCTTTGTTTTACTTCCTATATCCCACTGACCAGTGCCTTCAATTGCTTTGGCAACGTGCTTCGGGAAAGAAAATTTATTAGTAGAGAATGTTAAATCATCCGCGTAGCGCGAATAAGTGCACCCTTGCGCCTTTGCTAACTGAGCAAGCCTTATATCTAAAAGGTGCCCTATAAGGTTTGATATGACGGGAGAACATGGACTACCCTGAGGCAGAGCTCCATTGTGGCAAGCGATCTGCGCAATAACAGTTGCAACAGGCTCTTTTAGCTTAAAGTCGTTATTTGAAATAAAAAAGCCTCGAACTCGCCCAAAATTTATACTCCCAAAAAAATCCTCAAGATCAGCATTAAACACAAAACGCCGACCCTTGTGTACAAATGCGTTTGTCGCTATTGAGTGCTTTCTTTTAAATGCATGAGATATAGATATCTTGTTGCCTTTAGCAGCATTAATTTCTTCAATCGAGTCCTGAAGGAAGTCTGCAAGTTTTCTTTGTAGAGCCCTAAGTTCATCACACGGCGCCGCAATTTTTCTTACACCGCCGCTCTTCTTAGGTATTTCAAACTCTCTATAAAGGTCTTTCTTAGGCTTTATGTATAGAATATAAGAAAGATACTTAGGCTTATAACCAAGCACCACTGCAAGCTCTCTCAAAGAACTTGCACTCTGCAGGCTAATCAAACGAGACATAATGGAATTATATTGAAAGAGGGTTTATAGGCACTCTTACGCGTATCGGAGCGACCTATTGAGTGGATCACTCTGGGAGGGAATTGGGAGCAATGGCGCCCAACGTTGTTGCCACTTGTCACAGAAGCATGACAAAAAATCTGCCTATAAACCCAAGAAAAAATTATCATTCCCTTGTTCCTTTGTCCAGCTTCCCGTTTCTATCCCATTGGGCTAAAGCTACTAGCTGCCCCGCAATATCGAGCTTTCATCCGATCACTTTGTTCTTTACGGTCACTTTCGTACCTTGACCGCCAATTTTTGCACTCTTCGTGGTAATGCTGCTTCGCAGCTTTGCGACATTCGCGGTAGTCGATTGATCCGCGCTTGTGGTTTGCGCATACGGTGGTGCCGTCGATGTGGTTGTTAATCGATATCCACTCGGCCAGATAGTTGGTGCCAACATTCCAGCTTTTGATCCATCTGGAAGTACGTTCACGCTCTACGGTGCGTTGCTGCTGTCTCGGCTGCTCAACTGATGCGATCTGTTGAACTGGTACGGGTGCCGGCTTGTAGGTGTTTACAGACTGCTTTGGTGTGTAGTTATTATCGTTGAACACAGTTTGCCGTTCGTGAGTTTCCTGGGCACGTTGGCGTGACCATTCTTCAAGCTCACGATTGGCTTGGATGGTCTGTTGGGCTTGGCTTGATCTGATCCAGTCTTGATCATTGCCTTGTAGCCCTTCGGCTGGGGGTTGCTGAGGCTGTGCGGGCTGTTGGCTAAATATGGGTTCGCCGCCGAAGCGGATCGCCTGCTTGAGTTGTGCCACGTCGATCACGATGGGTTTTGCAAATACTGTAACCAGGCCCCAAAAGATTGCAGAGCCAATACCAAGGATAGCCAGCTTACGCCATGGGCCTTGTTTCTTGCGTGGCTTTAGGTAATCAGGAATATCGTCCTTGTCAGCTTTCATCACCAGTCCTTGGGTACTTAAGATCGGCTAGCCTTTAAAATCAGCGAAATATATTATTATTTTGCTGCACCGTATCAGCTATGGCGCTCATATAAGACTTTACATTTGCAGTGTAAACCAACAAATCCCCAAGTGTTACGTCCGAGGCGTCATCATTGTGATGTATTATATTATTTCTTTTATTCACAATGTTCTTGATTCCTTCTTTACCCTCTGTAAAACCAGCACACGCATTAAGATCCAAGCCTATGTATTTAAATAAATCGAAAGTCCTATGAGGCTGCCCTGAAATATGATCCCCAAGATCCTTCTTCTTAATTTTAATCACTAAATCTTCAAATTTAGCATGACCATCTTTCAATTCTTTGAAGTCCGCTAAATACCACCTGATCAGGTTCTGCGGAACCTTCGCTTCCTTTACTTTATTAGAGATCAGTTCCACTCTACAATGAGCAATATCTTTCAGATACGACTCTAAATATGTGCAAATTGTAATCAAATAAGCTTTAACAAAGAAATTAACATTATTTTCGAAAAATACGTCAGGCGTTACTGCTAGCACACGTCCTTCCGTCTCTTCAATAATCTGTTCTATAGACTCCATCAGTTCAATATATTTATGCTTTATAGCTTCCTCATCCATTCATAATGTCTCCCAAGATTTTAGCCCACAAGGATCTGCGCTTTAAAATAGATCCTTTGTTTTGCAACCCTGACGACAATGTTTTCTGAAACTGTGGCATTTTGCAAAGCTCAGAAAAGCCGGCTTTGATTTCATCTTGCTTATCCATCAAAGCTTTTTCTGGAATACCACTAAAGCTGAACATTAACAGATCATAATGAACCATGCTTTGCCGGGCATATCTTTTATTCGTATCAACAAATACGCTATCCCCAAAGACCTTTACGCATTTCTTAAGCGTACTTTTAAAGTCCTTCCTGTAGGCTAGTATTTCTTTCTCACTCGTATCTTTTTGACTTGATATATACCAATCTAGATACTTCGATAGCTTATCTTGATAACCTTCTAATTCCCCCTTCAGAGCGAAATATCGTAAAACCTGCTCTTCGCCTTCCTGACTGTCCCGCTTAACAGTGCTTTTTTCTCCCATTGCAAACTTCGAAATTTCTTCCAGCTCAGCTAACTCTTTAAGCAAATCCGTAAATTTACTTGGGTAAATCGCATGTCTGATCTCTTGATCTGAAAGCTTAACCGCTCCCTGATTTAGCCTTGCAAAAATCTCTCTAATCAAGGACTTTGGATTTTCTTTACGAAGAACAATACAGCGAATCGTTGTAGCCTCTAGCTCAGTTTTGTATTGCCCCAACTCAGAAAATTTCTTGCCCTCTAGTTCTCTAAAAGCGCTCATTCCCTCCAGCGCGAATTCATCGTCAAAAAACCGAACTATAGTCGTTAAGCGCTGCACCCCATCTATGACTTCATGCTGACCACTTTCAGTTTCAGCAAAGTAACAAGAGGGCAACGGTATTCTCATTAAGCAAGATTCAATGAACCGCGAGGCACGTTCCCACCCCTCCTTATCCCATTTATATTTTCGTTGAAAGTCGGGATCCAATATCAACTTAGGCACAGATGATTTTATCCGCGAATACAATGTTTCAAACGGATAATCAATAGGATATAAATTTAACGTTTTTCCAGCATCAATGCTTTCCATAAACCACCCAAATTCTGCAAGCACCAAAAGTACTTGTCATGTTTAATTAACATTAGACCGGGCATACCAGCGCCTAGCTACTTCCGTTGTAATCGCTATCCCGCGTTTTGATTGGGCAAGTTTCGGTTGGCCTCTTCGTAGTCGGGGCTGACTTGGCCTTTATCTGGCATGACCTCCCCCGTCATGAGCCACCAGCGGTACTGAGGATACATCCTCCCCAGATGCTCCACTTCTTCGGCACCAAGCCGCGCCTTTCCTCTTTTAATGTTCTGCCACCGCACGTAATCCTTGCTTCCTACAGGTGCCAGCTCTTTCAGGCTGGTGCTGCTCAGCAATTGAAGCGCTCTATCGGCAATCCCGTCTGCCATTGAAAAATGCCATTGATGTTCTATATACATTATAGGAGCCAAGTGTATTATATACATTGTGTACATTTAACACGAAGCAAGTTCAATTTCCCAATATTGACACGAATAGGCACGGAACGACATGGGACTGGAGCAGCTGGACACCAACAAGCTGATAGGCCCGCAACAGGACGTTGAAACCATCGAAACCTGGGCGGATCGCAACGGCATTACCTAGGACACAGCTCGCTCCTGGGCAATGCGGGGCGTGATTCCCAGCGTAAAGCTCGGCAAACGCCGCATGGTCAACAGCGCCATGCTCCGCCACTGGCTGCTTGAACAGGAATGGACGGCATGAGTCGCACAGATCCGCAATTCAAGCTCCGTATGCCCCCTGCCCTTCGCGCCCAGGTAGAGCAAGCCGCTAAAGCTTCGCGCCGCTCCCTGAACGCCGAACTCGTCCACCGCCTGGAATCGTCGTTCGCCCAGGCTCAGCAAGGGGAACGGAGGCCATGACTCTTGCACAAGTATCTGTATCAACCTCACAGCCTGGACTGCCACTCGGCTACCTGCGCTCCGTCTTCAACGTGCTGCACCAGCTTGAGGAAATCGACTACCCCAATCCGCTGGCCAGGGTGAAGCCGCTACGCCTGCAGGAAAAGGAATTGGCCTACCTGACCGATGCTCAGGTCGACCACCTGTTCCAAGTCATTCATGAGCGCTGCAGAACGCCCCACGTCGCCATGATCACCGCGATCTGCCTCGCTACGGGTGCTCGATGGGGTGAAGCACAGGCACTGACGCCGGAACGAGTACGCGGCGGACTGGTGACCTTCGTTAACACCAAGGGCAAGCGCGTTCGCTCGATCCCTATCGACCCGCTCCTGGAACAGCAGATTCACCGGCACTTCAAGCTTCATGGCGTGTTCTCGAACTGCCTCAACAGCTTCGACAAGACCCTGGACGCTACCAAGCTGGTCCTACCTGCGGGTCAGGCTTCCCACGTTTTACGCCACACCTTCGCTAGTCGCTTCGTGATGAACGGTGGAAACATCCTGACCCTGCAGAAAATCCTAGGCCATCAATCGCTGGCCATGACCATGCGCTATGCGCATCTCGCACCGGACCACCTGCAGGACGCCGTTAAATTCGGGCCTGTTGGTGACTATCGCCGCTTCATCAACCTGATCGCGCCAGATCCCGTATTTGCTGACAGTCTCTGAGTCTTGGCTTACCATGCTTGAAAACGTATATACGTCGTACACACGACCAGAGGTGTCTGTCATGGCTAAAGAAGCTGTATTCAACCTGAAGCTGGAGCCTGAACTGCGTGACGGATTCATGGCTGCTGCGCAAGCTGCACACCTCCCGGCCTCCCAGGTAATGCGTGACCTCATGCGCGATTACATCAGTCAGCAACAGCAAGCCAAGGCACATGATGAATTCGTTCAACGCAAAGTGACTGCTGCTAGAGCTTCTGTTGAGGCTGGCCGTGGCCGATCCAATGAAGATGTAGAAGCCGCATTCGCTGCACGCCGTGCAAAGGCATTGGGACACGAATGAAGGTTATCTGGACGCCCGAAGCTGAGCAGGATCGTTTGGATATATGGGACTACATTGCGACAGATAACCCTCCAGCAGCCGTACGCATGGATGAGCTATTCAGTGCTGCTGCAGCATCCTTGAAGGTGTTCCCTGACAAGGGCAAGTTGGGGCAGATCGTCGGCACCCGCGAACTGATTCCCCACGAAAACTACCGGCTCGTCTATCAGACTGAAAATGATGCGGTCTGGATTCTCGCACTGGTGCATGTCGCCAGGATGTGGCCCCCGCTCAAGGGTTGAGCGATAAGCCACAGGGGCTTTCGACAGTCGGTATGCCCTGAAAAGCAAAAGCCCCCGAAACTCTAGGAATTTCAGGGGCTTAGGCTTGAGATATGGCGGGAAGATAGGGATTTGAACCCTAGGTACCATCGCTGATACAACGGATTTCGAATCCGTCCCGTTCGGCCACTCCGGCATCTTCCCAGGCGGCGCGCATGATATCAGTAGAAATCGCTTTGGCGAAGCCCGTCTGGCGATTTTTTTCGCTTGGTTTCAATTGCTTGCCTCGATCTGCCTGGCAATGGCTCACGCCAAACACGCTTGCTAACGGCCCCAGGCCTTGTGGGTGAAGCCTCCCAGGCCATCGAGGCATTGAACGACTTGGCGCCTCAGGCCGTATGGAACCTACTGCGCTCGGTCATGCGGCCTGGTCTGCCTCCGACTTGCTATCGATCGAGCAGAGTGCGAAGCGATCCACTCGGCGGATGCTGGCTTGTCGCCTGCGCAAAATACTGTACATTTGAACAGTATTTTTCTGCCGTCCGATTGCCATGTCTTCTGTCGTCGCCCTCGATCATTTGCTCAATGAACGCCGTATCTGGCGTGGCCAGAGCATTGTCGCGCCTAGCGGTCATCAGCCTACGGGCAACCCTGTGCTGGATGCAGCACTGCCAGGCGGGGGCTGGCCGGAGGCGGCGTTGAGTGAGCTGCTGGTGGCGGCCCCGGGTGTGGGTGAGTTGCGCCTGCTGCTGGCCACGCTGGCGCGTTTGAGCGGTGCGGGGGAGCGGGTGGTGCTGGTTGCTCCGCCTTACCTGCCCTACCCCGCCGCCTGGCTGGCGGCTGGAGTGGAGATGGCGCAGTTGGCGCTGATCCAGGCGCCCGCCCGCGAGGCTCTGTGGGCAGCCGAGCAGTGTTTGCGTTCAGGCAGTTGCGGCGCCGTGGTGCTCTGGCCTCAGCGCGCCGATGACCGCGCCCTGCGCCGCCTGCAGATCGCCGCGGAAACCGGGCAGACCCTGGCCTTCGCCTACCGCCCGCTGAACGAGGCGCAGAACCCTTCGCCCGCGGCCTTGCGCCTGACCATCGAGGCGCAGCCGGCCCAGGTGCGCGTGCTCAAGTGCCGTGGCGGACAGCCGCCGGCGCGCGCGTTTCCCCTGAGCGCCTGGGGTCGATGACATGCGCTGGGCCTGCATTCTGCTGCCACAACTGGCCATGGACGGGATGTTGCGTGGCCGTGAAGACAGCGACACGCCGCTGGTGCTGCTCAGCGGCCCGCCGCAGCGCCGGCTGCTGCAAGCGGTCACACCCTCGGCGCGGGCGCTTGGCTTGCGCCCCGGGCAGACGCTGACCGCCGCGCAGTCGCTCAATTGCGCCTTTGCCAGCGCCGAGTATGACCCGGCCCAGATCGAGCGCTGGCGCACCTTCCTGGCTGCCTGGGCCTATGGTTTCAGCTCTCAGGTGAGCCTGCATTACCCACGCTGCCTGCTGTTGGAGGTGCACTCCAGCCTTGCCCTGTTTGGCCCCTGGCCACGGTTCGAGGCGCGGTTGCGCGAGGAGCTGACCGCGCTGGGCTTTCGGCACCGCATCACCCTGGCGCACAACCCGGCCGCGGCGCGGATGCTCGCCAACCTGCATGACGGCCTGGTGGTGAGCGACGAACAGGCGCTGCGCCAGCGCATCGCGGCCATGCCGCTGGACCGTATCGGCCTGCCTGCCGAGCTGGCTACCGCGCTGGCCCGCATGGGCCTGCGCCAGGTGCGCCAGTTGCAGGCGCTGCCGCGTGACAGCCTGGCGCGACGCTTTCCCGCTGAGCTGCTTGTGCAACTGGATACGCTAATGGGCGTGCGCCCGCTGGCGCTGGACTATTACCGGCCACCGGATGTGTTCGATGCGCGCCTGGAGCTGCACTTCGAGGTCGAGTCGACCCAGGCGCTGCTGTTTCCGCTGCGCCGTCTGACGGCCGACCTGGCCGCCTACCTGGCGGGCCGGGATTGTGGCGTACAGCGCTTCGTGGTGCACCTGGAGCACCGCGTGGGCGATGACAGCCAGGTGCCGGTCGGCCTGCTCAGCGCCGAACGGGAGGCGGCCATGCTGCTGGAGTACACCCGCGGCCGCCTGGAGCAGGTGCAACTGCCTGCACCGGTACTGGCGATCCGCTTGGTGGCTCGTGATCTGCCGGTGTTCGTGCCGCAGCACCAGGCGCTGTTCGACGAGCGCCCGCAGCAGACCCTGGGCTGGGAGCAGTTGCGCGAACGCCTGCGCGCCCGCCTGGGTGACGACGCCGTGCATGGCCTGAACGCCCACGCCGACCATCGCCCGGAAAAAGCCTGGCGCACGCAGACGGTCAGCAGTTCGCTGACCCGCCACAGCGGCGCGCGCCCCACCTGGCTGCTGGCGGAACCGCAGGTGCTGCGCGAAGCCGGGCTGCGCATTCTCACAGGGCCGGAGCGCATCGAGTCCGGCTGGTGGGATGGCGAGGACGTACGCCGCGACTATTACCTGGTGGAAACCCGCAATGGCCAGCGCGGCTGGGCGTTTCGCAGCGTTGGTGAAGACGGCCCCCTGCTGCTGCACGGGTGGTTCGCATGAGCCCGCCCGAGTATGCCGAGCTGCACTGCCTGTCGAACTTCAGCTTCCAGCGTGGCGCCTCAAGCGCCGATGAGTTGTTCGAGCGCGCGCGCCTGCTCGGCTACCGCGCGCTGGCGATCACCGATGAATGCACCCTGGCCGGCATCGTGCGTGCCTGGCAGGCCGCCAGGAAGCATGAAGTCGCCTTGATCGTCGGCAGTGAAATGACGCTGGAGAACGGCGCCCGGCTGGTCCTGCTGGCAGAAAACCTGAGCGGCTATCAGGCGCTCTGCGGGCTGATCACCCGCGCCCGACGGCGGGCGGAGAAAGGCCGTTACCGGCTGCTGGATGATGACTTGCCCGCGGCGCCCGAAGGCTTGCTGGCCATTTGGCTGCCCCGCCCGGAGGATGACAGCAGCACTGGCGCCTGGCTGCAGGCACGCTTGCCCGAGTGCCTGTGGTTGGGTGTGGAGCTGCACCGTGGCGCCGATGACCCGGCCTACCTGCAGCAGTGCCTGAGCCTGGCCGGGCAGCTGGGTATCGCGCCAGTCGCTTGCGGCGATGTGCACATGCATGCCCGCGGCCGCCGCGCCCTGCAGGACTGCATGACGGCGATCCGTCACCACCTGCCGGTGGCCGAAGCCGGCGCCCACCTGTTCGCCAATGGCGAGCGGCACCTGCGCCGCCGCGAGGAACTGGCAGAGCTGTACCCGCCGCGGTTGCTGGCTGAAACCCTGCGCATTGCCGAGCGCTGCCGGTTCGACCTCGACGCCCTCAAGTATCACTATCCCCATGAGCTGGTGCCGGCTGGCCACGACGCCAGTTCCTGGCTGCGCACGCTGGTCGAGGACGGCATCCGCTGGCGCTGGCCTGGCGGCATCAGTGAAAAGGTACGCGCCCAGATAGAGAAAGAACTCTCGCTGATCGGCGAACTGCAGTACGAAAGCTATTTCCTTACCGTGCACGACATCGTGCGCTTCGCCCGTGAGCAGTCGATTCTCTGCCAGGGACGAGGCTCGGCGGCCAACTCTTCGGTGTGCTTCACCCTCGGCATCACCGAGCTGGACCCGATGGCGGGTAACAGCCGGCTGTTGTTCGAACGCTTCCTGTCCCGCGAGCGCAACGAGCCGCCCGATATCGACGTGGATTTCGAGCATGACCGTCGCGAGGAGGTCATCCAGTACGTGTTCCGCCGCTATGGCCGCGAGCGGGCGGCGCTTACCGCGGTGGTCAGCACCTATCACGGCGCCGGGGCGATTCGCGATGTCGCCAAGGCGCTGGGCTTGCCGCCGGACCAGATCAACGCCCTGGCCGCCTGCTGCGGGCGCTGGAGCGACCGCATTCCTGATGCCGAACGCCTGCGTGAAGCGGGCTTCGACCCGCAGAGCAAGGTGCTGCACCGCGTGCTGGTGCTGGCGGGCGAGCTGATCGGCTTTCCGCGCCACCTCTCGCAGCACCCGGGCGGCTTCGTGATTTCCGAGAACCCGCTGGACACCCTGGTGCCCGTGGAAAACGCCAGCATGGCCGACCGCACGGTGATCCAGTGGGACAAGGACGACCTCGACGCCATCGGCCTGCTCAAGGTCGATGTGCTGGCCCTGGGCATGCTCAGCGCCCTGCGCCGCTGCTTCGACCTGCTGGCGCACTACCGCGGCAAACGCTGGACACTGGCCAGCCTGCCGCCGGAAGACCCGGCCACCTACCAGATGATCAGCCGCGCGGACACCGTGGGCGTGTTCCAGATCGAGTCCCGCGCGCAGATGGCCATGCTGCCACGCCTGCGGCCAAAGACCTTCTACGACCTGGTGATCCAGGTGGCCATCGTGCGGCCGGGGCCGATTCAGGGCGATATGGTGCACCCCTACCTGCGCCGTCGTAACAATGAGGAAGAGGTGACCTACCCCTCCGAAGAACTGAAGCCGGTATTCGAGCGCACCCTGGGCGTACCGCTATTCCAGGAACAAGTGATGGAGCTGGCAATCATCGCCGCCGACTACACCCCGGGCGAGGCCGACGAATTGCGCCGTTCCATGGCCGCCTGGAAGCGCCACGGCGGCCTGGAGCCACACCGCAAGCGGCTGACAGAGCGCATGCTCGAGAAAGACTATCCCCTCGAATACATCGGCCGCATCTTCGAGCAGATCAAGGGTTTCGGCAGCTATGGCTTTCCCGAATCCCATGCGGCCAGTTTCGCCCTGCTTACTTATGCCAGTTGCTGGCTCAAGTGCCATGAGCCGGCGGCCTTCGCCTGCGCGCTGATCAACAGCTGGCCGATGGGCTTCTACAACCCGGACCAGGTGCTGCAGGACGCCCGCCGCCACGGCTTGCGCATTCATCCGGTGGACGTGCGCCACAGCCAGTGGGACTGCACCCTGGAAGCCATCGACAAACCGCAACCGGCGATCCGTCTCGGTCTGCGCCTGGTCAAAGGGTTTCGCCAGGATGCGGCGCAACGCATCGTCGCTGCCCGCAGCGTTGCGCCCTTCCACGACATCACCGACCTGTGCCAGCGCGCCACGCTGGATAATAACGCCCGCGCGCGATTGGCCGATGCCGGCGCGTTGCAGGCACTGGTTGGCCATCGCCACCAGGCGCGCTGGGCCATCGCCGGCGTGGAGCCGCAATTGCCGCTGTTCGCCAGCCTGCCGGCGCCAACGGAAACCGCCATCGCCCTGCCACGCCCCAGCGTCGGCGAAAACCTGCTGACCGATTACGCGACGCTGGGCACCACGCTCGGCCCGCACCCGCTGTCCTTGCTGCGCGGCAAGCTGCGTGCGGCCCGCTGCCGCAGTCGTCGCGAGCTGCAGCACGTGGAGCCTGGGCGGATGGTCAGCGTGGCTGGCCTGGTCATCGGCCGCCAGCGCCCGCAAACCGCCAGCGGGGTGACCTTCGTCACCCTCGAAGACGAGTTTGGCATGATCAACGTGCTGGTGCGCCTGGACCTCGCCGAGCGCCAACGCAAGACGCTACTGCAGGCTCAATTGCTGCGCATCGACGGCCACCTGGAAGCCGCCAACGGCGTGCAGCATGTGATCGCCGGCCGGCTGGTCGACCTGACCGACTGGCTATTGGGGCTGGATGTACGCAGTCGGGACTTCCACTGAGCGGTGGTGGGCGGCAGCGGGCCGCCTTTGTCGTTCGGCTGCAGGCTTGATGGGCTGGCGCCCATCCTGCGGGCTGCTGATTTCGCAAGGTTGTGGGAACGGGCGGGGCGCCTAGTTCACTACTGTGGGAACGGGCCATGCCCGTGAGCTTTTCGCGCGCATGGCGCGCTCCCACATTCCAGCCCCCACACAAGGTGAGCCTGGCATACCAGATCGTGCCGTAGCGCTGTCGCTTACAGCGTGCGGCGCATGCCGATGTGCGGGATATCGTCTTCCAGGTATTCGTCGGTCACCGCGGCGAAACCGTAGCGCCCGTAGTAACCCTGCAGGTGCGCCTGGGCGGACAGGTAGACCGGCACGCCCGGCCAGCGCTGGGCACAGGCCAGCAACGCCTGCTCCATCATGCCGTGACCAAGCCCGGTGCCGCGTGCGCTGGCGGCGGTGACTACACGGCCGATGACCACATCACCCTGACTGAGCGCGGGGTCGAGCAGGCGCAGGTAGGCCACCAGTTCATCGCCCTGCCAGCCCAGCAGATGGCAGGTATCGCCTTCGAGATCACGGCCGTCGACTTCCAGGTACGGGCAGTTCTGCTCGACGACGAACACCTGGGTACGCAGCGCCAGGGCGGCGTACAGCTCGTGTTTGCTCAGATCGGCGTGGTGTTTGCAGTGCCAGGTAACGGACATGAGCGGCTCGCGGAAAAATAGGCAGAAAGACGGCAGCGACTTTAAGCCTATTTGCTCAACGAGAAAACAAACGCGGCACAGCGCCTCACTTAGCGATGATTTGCCCGCGCAAGGCTGCCAGGCGCGCCACCAGACGGTTCTGGGTAGGCGTCGGCACGCCCTCGCTGTCCATCGCGGCCTGCAGGTTTTCGACCAGGGCATTGAAATGGCTCGGCGTGAGGCTCTGGCCCTTGTGGCTTTCCTCCAGCGTGTCGCCGGTATACACACATGGCCCGCCGGCAATCACGCAGAATTTGTCGACCAGCTTGTCGCGCAGCCCGGCAATATCGACACGGGTGAAGAACTGCACGATGCGCTCGTCGCCGGCCACGTTGAGCAGCATGCCCTCGACGATGCGGGTGATGCCAGGCTTCTCGCCCAGTTCACGGTACAGGCTGTCGTCCGTGGCGGGCTGTTGAGCACAGCCGACCAGAAGCACCAGGGAAAAAAACGCCAGGCAGAGTGAACGCAGCATGCTCAGAAGCTCCCCTGCACGGACAGATAGGCACCGTTCTGATCATCCAGCGTGGCGATCTCGCCCAGCCGCGCATACGCCAGCACGATGGCCAGGTGCTTGTTGGGGAAATAACCGACGAACAGGTCGGCCCAGTCGCTCTCCCCGGAAAAATTGAGATTGTCCGGCTTCTCGCGGTACTCCACGCCCACCGCCCAGTAGCGGTTGAGCAGCACCGCCACGGAGCCTTCCTTGAGCACCGAATGACGGTCCCGGCGGTCGCCGCCGAAGCCCAGCAGCCCGAGCTCGTTGGCGCGGCTGTAGCGCACGCCACCGTTGAGCAGCAAGTTGTAGCCGAAGGCCCCGCCAAGAATCAGCCGGCTGGCGGTCAGGTAGCCTTCGGTGTCTTCGTTGCGCTGCGCGCCGATCAGGCTGGGAATCAGGAAATCCTTCTGACGCTTGTGCTGAATACCCAGCGACACCTGGGGAAGCTGGTCGTAGATGAGGTCTCCGAACAGCCGCACTTTGAGGCCGAAGATATCCTGGCTGAGGCTGTTCTCGGGCAGGCTCAAATCGCGCGCCAGGTTGCCCAGGTCGAGGCGCTGGCGAGCGTAGGACAGCTCGATGCGATTGCCATAGGCCGCGGCCACACCGGCCACGTCGAGCCGATAGTCGCCAGTTTCCACGCGCGTGGCGAACACGTCCGCGCCCCACTCGCCCTGCTCGCCATACCCGGACAGCACCGCCCACGGCGTGATGCCGCCGCCAGCAGCGCCTTCCAGGCTGGTGGCGCCACCGGTAACGAGCAAACGCCCGTCGCCCGCCACCGCTGCACTGGTGAACAGGCCGAACAGGAGTGCGCCGGTCAGTTGAAGTAAGGCCACGATCAATACACCAGAGAAACGGGGGACGTTAACGGCCGCTGCATCCAGGCCTCGAAGGCCTCGGGCGCCAGTGGCCGGCTGATCAGGTAACCCTGCACGCTGTCGCAATGCCAGCGGTCGAGCAGGTCCAGGCTGCGCTGCAGTTCGACGCCCTCGGCCACCACTTTGAGGCCAAGGCTATGGCTCATCTCGATGGTCGAGCGCACGATCACCGCGTCTTCGCTGGTGTCGTGCAGGTCGCGGATGAAGGTCTGGTCGATCTTCAACTCCTGCACCGGCATGCGCTTGAGCTGCGCCAGTGACGAATACCCCGTGCCGAAGTCGTCCACCGACAGGCCGATGCCTTTGTCGCGCAGGCCGTGCAGCACCTGCAGGGCTACCGCGGGGTTGAGCATCACGCCGCTTTCGGTGATCTCGAAGATCAGCTGCGAGGCGTCGACCTGATAATGCGCCAGCAAGCGAGCGACGCGCAGCGGCAAATCGGGATCCACCAGATCCTCGGTGGAGATGTTCAACGACAGCTGCACGCTGTACCCGCGCTGGCGCCATTGCTGCAACTGCCGCACGCCCTCCTCGATCACCCAGGCGGTGAGTATCTGGATGCTGCCGGTACGCTCGGCCAGCGGAATGAATTCACCCGGCGACACCATGCCCAGCACCGGGTGCTGCCAGCGCAGCAGGCCTTCGGCCTGGAGCTTCGCCGGGTTGCGAATATCCAGCTTGGGTTGGTAGTGCAGCAGCAGCTCGCCCTGTTGCGCCGCACGGCGCAGGTCGCGGATCAGCTGCACCTGGCGCTGCTGGGCGGCATCCAGGCCGCTCTCGTACAGTTGAATGCGCCCGGCCAGATGCCCGGCGTCCTGCATGGCGACGGCAGCGCGGCGCAGCAAATCCTCGGGCGTTGTGCCATCGGCCGGATAGGCCGCGATGCCGATACGGCAGTCCAGGGCGATGTCCACATTATCGACCCGGAACGGCTTCATCGAGAGTTGCTGGACGCGGTCGGCAGTGGCCACGGCATTGTCGATGTCGCTGCCCTCGAGGAGCAGAACGAACTCGTCACCGACCATGCGCGCCAGGCTGTCGGCGGGCCGCAGCACCACTTTCAGGCGATTGGCCAATTGCTGCATGACGCGGTCGCCGCCGCCTGCCTCGCAGCTCTCGCAGACCGTGCGGAAGTTTCCGATACCCAGATACAGCAAGGCGATGTGGCGGTCTGCGGCGATGGCACTGCCCAGGCGCTCCAGCGCCAGGTTACGGTTGGGCAAGCCGGTCAGCGAGTCGTGCAAGGCATTATGCGCCAGTTGCCGCTCACGCTCGGCAAGTGCCTGCTGCATGCTGTGAAACGCCTTGGCCAGGCTACCCAGTTCATCACCGCGGTTGAGCGCCAGCGGCACATCGTAGTCACCCTGCCCGACCCGCTCGGCAGCACCTGCCAGGTGGCGGATCGGCCGCGACAGGCTGCGCGCCAGCAGCAGCGCCCCGACCAGCGAGGCCAGCAACGCGGCCACGGCGATCAGCAGGATTTTCTGGTTGAGCGCGGCCACCGAGCCGCGGGCCTGCTCGAGTGAGCGCTGCAACAGCGCCTGCACCCGGAAGCCCTCGCCGCTGGCGAGCACCAGGCGCTGCACCAGAAAGGGCTCGCCGCCATGCAGCACTTCGCCGCTGTCGCCCTCGAAGGCAATCATCGGCATGTCGTCCAGGGTGCTCACGCGCACGTCGGGCTGGCCGTCCATGCTGCCGGTGAGGGTCAGGTCAAGATGGGTCAGCTGGTTCAGCTCGCGGGCGAAGCTGTCGTCGATGGCGAAGCCCATGATCAGGCGGGCAATGGGCAGCGGCGCGCTGATGGTGGCCTGCACCAGCAGGTAGATGCTGCCGTCGAAGGGCATCAGGAAGCTTTGGCCCTGGCGGCCCACCTGCGCGTTGATCTGCTCGGCGCGTGGCGCCGACAGCGGCGTCAGCGTGCTGGCAGACAGTTTGCCGTCCATGTCGAACATCATCACCACGCCGGCATTGATGCGCGCGCCATGGTTGAACAATGCCGAACGGATGGTCGCCTCGTCGCCGCTGGCCACTGCCTCGCGAAAGCCGAAGTCGGTGGTCAGGACCTGCACCGCATCCCTGAGCTGACGTGCGTGCACATCCAGCAGTTGGCCGAACACGCCGGTGCCGACGTCCAGTTGTTCGCGGGCCTGGGTGCGAATCGAGGCAGTGGTCGCCGCCTGCACGGCAAAGTACAGCGCACCGACCACCACGAGCAGCAGCAGGATCAGCACACTGGCGATGCGGGCCTGGAAACTAGTGCGAACCATGTTCCACGGCTTTCTTGAAGGCGTCGCCGAAGGCACTGGGCGGCGCACCCGGTGGCTCGGTTTCGCTGGGCGCCTCGACGGGCAGTTGGAAGCGTTGCTGCACGGTGCTCGCCTCGACCTTCAGGGTACCTGCAGCCTGCGGCCGCATGTCCGGCAAGGCCGCGTGCCACAGGGTGACGCGATACTCACCGGCCGGCAGGTTGTCGATGAGCACCTTGCCTGCGGCATCGCTGACGGCGAACCAGGGGTCGTCGGTGATGTACACGTAACCGACCATCCAGTCGTGGATGTTGCAGCCCAGCACCACCAGGCCGGGTTTGTCGAACACCACCGGCGCGCTGGGCGTGCCCTGGTACAGGCGCAGTTCGAAACGCTTGGGGGCCGAGAACGAATAGACGTGGTGGCGGATGTCGTCGCGGTTCGGGAAGGTCACCGAGGTGCCGCTGCGCACGGCCAGTACGGTAGGCACGAAGCGCATATCCTGCTGGTCCATAACCGCCTTGCCAGGGGCAGCGGCACCATCGGCCGGGCCCTGCAGGGTGATCACCGTATTGGCCAGCGGCGCGCCTTTGGCGTCCACCAGTTCGCCTTGCAGGCTGGCGGCCTCGGCGACGGCCAGGGAACCGACCAGCCAGAGGTGCAACGCGAAGAGAAACCTTTTGGTCATGAGAACCCGTCCAGAACACGCCAGCCTTGTAGCGGGGCCGAGCCGCACCACCCTGCTGGGTGGCCTGCGAGAAAGATTAGCTGCCCATGTGAATAACTTCACGCTTTATTCAAGGCGATAATGTCAAAACGCCACCAAGCCTGGCAGTACAGACGAAAAGCCGTCGTTCGAGCGCTCGTTCGAGAGGGATTTATTCGCTGCCGCGCAGGCGCTTGGGCGTCAGGCCCATGTAGCGACGCATGGCGGTGGTCAGCGCACTCTGGCTGGAAAACCCACATTCCTCGGCGATACGGACCAGCGGCAGGCCGCTCTCGCGCAGCAGCCGCGTGGCGCGGTCGAGGCGAGTCTTGAGCAGGTACTGGTGCGGCGTTAAGCCGACGCTGTCCTTGAACTGGGCGTGGAAATGGCTCGGGCTCAGGCAGGCGACATGGGCCAGTTCCGCCACGCTGATGCGCCTCGCCAGGTTGTCGGCGATGTAACCGTCAAGGCGCTGCACATCCATCGTCCCATGGCTGCGTGCGGCCGATTCGCCGAACAACCGCAGGTGCAGGGCCCGCAGCAGCACGCCGCCCAGCGAGCGTGCCAGCAGCGGGTCGCTGCCATAGCGCTCCAGTTCGGCGCCGGCATAACAGAGCAGATGCTGGAAGTCGGCATCGAGTTGCGGGTAGCGCGGGGTGTCGAACAGATGTTCGAGCAGCTGCAGGTCCTCGGCGGACATGTCCTGATCGTTGAGGTCGACGATCAGCATGCGGTTGTCACCGATGCCGGCGAACTGGTGATCGGCATCGCCGGGCACCAGGCAGGCACGCATCCGGCACACTTCGCCGCCGCGGCCCACCACCTCGAACTCGGCACGCCCGGACACCGACATCACCAGTTGATGGTGGTCGTGGGTGTGTTCGTGGGCCTGATCGTCAAGGCGCATGAGGCGGGCGTTGAGCATGGGACGCAACTCGGTAGGCGACTCGCGCACTCTACCGCGTTGCCTGCAAAAACTGTATGGGCCACGACCGATGGAGGCCCGCTTTCACCAACGACACACCCGGTATGCATTCGCCACGGCGCAAGGCGGCGGCGCAGCGAATAAATGTTGAAAAAAGCCGGCAGCCCCCCATCTAACACTCAACGTGAAAAGACAGGTGCCGCATGAACGAACCGCAAGATATCGAGATCGCTTCGGAGCAGACCAGCCACAGCCTGATGCTGCCCGGCCAGAACCTGCCGGACAAACTCTATGTGATTCCGATCCACAATCGGCCGTTCTTCCCGGCGCAGGTGCTGCCGGTCATCGTCAACGAGGAGCACTGGGCAGAAACCCTCGAACTGGTCAGCAAGACCGAACACCGCACCCTGGCGCTGTTCTATGTCGACCAGCCGGTCACCGACCCGCGCCATTTCGACACCTCCACCCTGCCCGAGCACGGTACCGTGGTGCGCATCCACCATGTCAGCAATGACGACGGCAAGCTGCAGTTCGTTGCCCAGGGCCTGACCCGCGTGCGCATTCGCGGCTGGCTCAAGCATCATCGCCCGCCCTACCTGGCCGAGGTCGACTACCCGCGCAACGCCAACGACGGGCGCGACGAGGTAAAGGCCTACGGCATGGCCCTGATCAACGTGATCAAGGAACTGCTGCCGCTCAACCCGCTGTACAACGAGGAGCTGAAAAACTACCTCAATCGCTTCAGCCCCAACGACCCGTCGCCGCTCACCGACTTCGCGGCGGCGCTGACCACGGCGCAGTCGAAGGTACTGCAGGAAGTGCTCGACACCGTGCCGATCCTCAAGCGCATGGAAAAGGTGCTGCCGTTGCTGCGCAAGGAAGTGGAAGTGGCGCGCCTGCAGCACGAGCTGTCCGCCGAGGTGAACCGGGCCGTGGGCGAGCACCAGCGTGAGTTCTTTCTCAAGGAACAGCTGAAGATCATCCAGCAGGAGCTGGGCATCACCAAGGATGACCGCAGCGCCGACGCCGAACAGTTCAGCCAGCGCCTGGAGGGCAAGACCTTGCCCGATCAGGCGCGCAAACGCATCGACGAGGAAATGAACAAGCTGTCGGTGCTGGAAACCGGCTCGCCGGAATATTCGGTGACGCGCAATTACCTGGACTGGGCGACCAACGTGCCCTGGGGCGTGTTCGGCAAGGACAAGCTCGACCTCAAGCACGCGCGCAAGGTGCTCGACGATCACCACGCAGGCATGGACGACATCAAGGAGCGCATCACCGAGTTCCTCGCCGTGGGCGCCTTCAAGGGCGAGATCGCCGGCTCCATCGTGCTACTGGTCGGCCCCCCGGGCGTGGGCAAGACCAGCATCGGCAAATCCATCGCCGAATCCCTGGGCCGCCCGTTCTACCGCTTCTCCGTCGGCGGCATGCGCGACGAGGCCGAGATCAAGGGCCACCGCCGCACTTATATAGGTGCGCTGCCCGGCAAGCTGGTGCAGGCGCTCAAGGACGTGGAGGTGATGAACCCGGTGATCATGCTCGACGAGATCGACAAGATGGGCAGCAGCTTCCAGGGCGACCCGGCCTCGGCGCTGCTGGAAACCCTCGACCCGGAGCAGAACGTCGAATTCCTCGACCATTACCTGGACCTGCGCCTGGACCTCTCCAAGGTGCTGTTCGTGTGCACCGCCAATACTTTGGATTCGATTCCCGGCCCGCTGCTCGACCGCATGGAAGTGATTCGCCTGTCCGGCTACATCACCGAGGAAAAGCTGGCCATCGCCAAGCGCCATCTGTGGCCCAAGCAATTGGACAAGGCCGGCGTATCGGCCAAGCAACTGACCATCAGCGACAGCGCCCTGCGCGCGCTGATCGAAGGCTATGCCCGTGAAGCGGGGGTCCGCCAGCTGGAAAAGCAGCTCGGCAAACTGGTGCGCAAGGCGGTGGTCAAGCTGCTCGAAGAGCCGCAGACCAAGGTCAAGATCGCTGCCAAGGACCTGGAACAGTACCTCGGCATGCCGGTTTTTCGCAGTGAGCAGGTGCTCTCCGGTATCGGCGTGATCACTGGCCTGGCCTGGACCAGCATGGGCGGCGCCACGCTGCCGATCGAGGCAACGCGCATCCACACCCTGAACCGCGGCTTCAAGCTCACCGGCCAGCTCGGCGAGGTGATGAAGGAATCAGCGGAAATCGCCTACAGCTACATCAGCTCGAACCTGAAGACCTACAAGGGCGACCCGACCTTCTTCGACCAGGCCTCCGTGCATGTGCACGTTCCCGAGGGTGCCACGCCCAAGGACGGCCCGAGCGCTGGCGTCACCATCGCCAGCGCGCTGCTCTCCCTGGCACGCGACAAGGCGCCGAAAAAAGGCGTGGCCATGACGGGTGAGCTGACCCTCACCGGCCAGGTGCTGGCCATTGGCGGCGTACGCGAGAAAGTCATCGCGGCGCGGCGCCAGAAAATCCATGAACTGATCCTTCCGGAAGCCAACCGCGGCTCCTACCAGGAACTGCCGGAGTACCTCAAGGAAGGCATCACCGTGCATTTCGCCAAGCGCTTCAGTGATGTCGCCAAGGTGCTCTTCGACTGACCGTCCCGCGCGGTAGGCTGCCCGACATGGGCAGCCTACCGCAGCGCTGCGCCGCCCCGCCTCCTGCCGCCCCGGCAAATCAGATAGATCGAAACGCGATTGACGCTGTCAGAAGCTGACCCCGCTGCCGCAAGGCTGCGCAGCTCCGCCGTCTGCGCAGGCCGCCGAGTGCCCGGGAGTTGGTCGATATAAGGAGAACGGGAATGACCCGAACCGACAAGGAACACTTCATCGGGCTCGAATGGCTGCGTTTCATACTCGGCCTGTACATCGTGGTCTTCCATACCCTGCACAACTACCCCGAACAGAAGCTGCCGATCATCAAGCAGCTCAGCGGCGTGGGTTTCTTCGCCACCAGCACCTTCTTCGTGCTCTCCGGCTTTCTGCTCGCCCACGTGTATTGCAAGCGCGGTGTGCTGCGCGAACCGGCAGTGAGCTTCTGGAGCAAGCGCTTCGCCAACCTGTATCCGCTGCACATCTTTTCCCTGCTGCTGACCATTTCCGTCATCTTCGTCATCAGCAGCCTGGGCATCCCGCCGGACGACACAAAGGCCAGCATTCGCTTCGTGGTGTACGACACCAACGAGGACATGAGCGAGATCTCCCGCGCCACGCTCGAACATTTCATGAGCAACGGCGAGCTGGCATTCAACAGCGCACTGCAACTGCTGATGCTGCAGGCCTGGAACCCCTTCTACCTGACCTTCAATGCGCCCTTGTGGTCGATTTCCACCCTGTTCTTTTTCTACCTCACCTTTCCCTTCGTGGCGCCGCGCCTGGCGCGCCTCAAGCACAAGGTGCTGTGGCTGGGCGTGCTCACCCTTATCTACATGATTCCGCCGGCGCTGGTCATTCTCAATGGTGACTATGGCATGCCGTTCACCGGCATTCTGCACCGCAACCCACTGGTGCGGCTGCCAGAGTTTCTTGCCGGGATCCTCGCCTATGGCCTGTTCCGTGACATGAAGGACGCTGGTCGCACGCCAGGCGCTGGCGGCATCGGGCTGATGATCGCCAGTGTGCTGGCCTGTTTCCTGGGCGCAGCCTGGTTGATCGAGGGTCCGCAATTTTGGTATTACCTGCTGCATAACGGTCTGCTGATGCCCGTGCAGATCATGCTGATCTACATCTGCGCCCTCGCGCCGTCGCCGAGCAGCGAGCCGCTGCAGCGGTGGTCGCAGCGCCTGGGCGCGGCCTCGCTGCCGCTGTTCGTGCTGCACGTGCCAGCCTTCACGCTGTTCTCACGTTCGGAAATGCTAGTGGGCGTGGCATCCGGCGACTGCTTCGCAGACTGGGCGCAGTGCGCCGTGCAGGCCGGCGAACAGACCCCGTCGATCGTTTTCTACCCACTGTACCTGCTGCTCACGGTGATCCTCTGTGTGTGGGCCCAGGAGAACGCCGTGGTGCCGACGCGCAAACGCCTCCTCAAATGGCTGCCCGTGCAACGCAAAACCGCCTGAGGGCCCCTCCACTGCATGCCTGGCCCAGCACTGGCCGCGAGTGGCCTTGGCGGCCCGGCGCGGCACTGCTCTCTGCCCCTGCCCTGGCTAAAGCCAGGGTTGCGGGCCAGGCACGCACAGTGATGGAGCCTGGCCCGGCCATCGATGGCAGGTATCTGCCCCGCCAGCGCTGGCATGCGCCGCGCTACGAGACGCACCAAGCGAAACGGTGGGAAATTCCCAGGAATCATCTGCGAGCATAACGGTCCGAAGGAGATGTTCGGCCCACCGTGCCGCTGTTTCCTACTGTTTTCTGGAGGGATCCGTGATCCTCAAAACCGTCAAGGCATCTGTCCGTCACAGCATGCTTCCAGCCGCGCTGTGCCTGGCCTGCACCACCTCGCTGTTCAGTGCTCATGCACTGGCTTTTTCGATCGATGACGTGGCCTCCGAGGCCAAAGAGCTGCTGGACAAGCCTTATGCCACCCCCGCCAGCAACCTGCCCAACGAATTGCGCACCCTGTCATTCGCCGACTACCAGAAGATCAAGGCCCGCGAAGACAAGTTCCAGTGGGCTGACAGCAAGACCCCCTTCAAGCTGAGCTTCTATCATCAGGGCATGCATTTCGACAGCCCGGTGAAGATCAATGAAGTGACCGCCACCAGCGTCAAGGAAATCAAGTACGACCCCGAGCGATTCGACTTCGGCGACCTGCAGGTCGACAAGGATGCCATCAAGGACCTGGGCTACGCCGGGTTCCGCGTGATGTACCCGATCAACGTCAAGGGCAAGTCCGACGAGATCATGAGCATGCTCGGCGCCAGCTATTTCCGCGTGATCGGCAAGGACCAGGTCTACGGCCTGTCGGCCCGTGGTCTGGCCATCGACACCGCGCTGCCGACCGGCGAGGAATTTCCCTACTTCCGCGAATTCTGGATCGAGCGCCCGAAGCCCGAAGACAAGCACCTGGTGATCTTCGCCCTGCTCGATTCGCCGCGCGCCACCGGTGCCTACCGCTTCATCCTGCGCCCGGGCGACGATGCCGTGGTCGACGTGCAGTCGCGGGTATTTTTGCGTGACAACGTCAACAAGCTTGGCGTCGCGCCGCTGACCAGCATGTTCCTGTATGGCCCCAGCCAGCGTTCGAGCAAACCCAACTACCGCCCTGCCCTGCACGATTCCAACGGCCTGGCCATCCACACCGGTAGCGACGAGCACATCTGGCGCCCACTCAACAATCCGCAGAACCTCGCCGTGAGCACCTTCGAGGTCGAGAACCCGAAAGGCTTCGGCCTGTTGCAGCGCGGTCGCGACTTCTCCCAGTACGAAGACCTCGACGACCGCTACGAGCAGCGCCCCAGTGCCTGGATCGAGCCCAAGGGCGAGTGGGGCAAGGGCAAGGTCGAGCTGGTGGAAATCCCTACCCCGGATGAAACCAACGACAACATCGTCGCCTTCTGGACACCGGCCGAGCAGCCCAAGCCGGGCGAGCCGATGACCTTCGATTACCGCATGCACTGGACCAAGGACGAACGCGCCCAACTGGGCAAGGACACCGCCTGGGTCAAACAGACCATGCGCAGCGCTGGCGAAGTACGACAGCCCAACCTGACCCGCAAGCTCGATGGCAGCATCGCCCTGCTGGTGGATTTCGAAGGCCCGGCGCTGGCCAAGCTCAAGCCTGATGCGCCGGTGGCATCGAACTTCAGCATCAACGACAACGCCGAAGTGCTGGACAACAAAATGCAATACAACCCCGCGACCAAAGGCTGGCGCATGGTCGTGCGCTTCAAGGTCAAGGATCCCAAGCAAGCGGTGGAAATGCGCGCGGCTCTGGTCGAGGGTGACAAGACCCTCAGCGAAACCTGGAGCTATCAACTCCCGCCCAACACGGTTACCGCCCAATGAACAACACCGAGCAGTCCGCCCTGGACGAGTACCTGGACAGCCTGCCGCTGAGTGCCACCGAGCGTGAAGCCCTGGCAGACTGCCGTGATTTCACCGAACTGCACAGTCGCCTTGGCAGTACGCAGGCAAGCACGGCCGAAGAGGCGCTGCACAGATCGGCTGCCCGGCGTATCGAGCTCGGCGCTGGCGAGCCACTGGAGGCCACGGGCCTGCTGTCGCTGGACGCCGCGGGCCGGCCCATCCTGCGCGCCGCGCCGCCACTGCGGCGCACCAAGATGACCCCCGAACCGTGGCGCACCAACCTGCTGTCACGCGCCTGGCGCTCGCTGCTCGGCAAGAGCAACCCACCACGGCCGCCGAAACGTGAGCTGGAGCCGGCGCGCTGGCGCCGGGTCGGTTCGCTGCGCCGCTATGTGCTGTTGCTGCTGATGCTGGGGCAAACCGCCGTGGCCACCTGGTACATGAACAGCATCCTGCCCTATCAGGGCTGGGCGCTGATCAATCTGCAGGAGGTCATGGAGCAAGGTTGGCGGGAAAGCCTGCTGCAAGTGCTGCCGTACGTGGTGCAGGGCAGCATCCTGGCGCTCTTCTCGCTGTTGTTCTGCTGGGTGTCGGCGGGCTTCTGGACGGCGCTGATGGGCTTCTGGGAGCTGCTGCGCGGCTATGACCGCTACGGCATTTCCGGCAGCAGTGCCGGTGACGAAAAGATCGACGCCAAGGCCCGCACCGCGATCATCATGCCGATCTGCAACGAGGACGTGCCGCGGGTCTTCGCCGGCCTGCGCGCCACCTACGAATCGGTCGCCGCCTCAGGTGAACTGGATCAGTTCGACTTCTTCGTGCTCAGCGACACCGGCGATGCCGACATCGCGGTCGCCGAGCAGCGCGCGTGGCTGGAGCTGTGCCAGGAAACCAAGGGTTTCGGCAACATCTTCTACCGTCGCCGCCGCCGCCGTGTGAAGCGCAAGAGCGGCAACATCGATGACTTCTGCCGCCGTTGGGGCGATGACTACCGCTATATGGTGGTGCTCGACGCCGACAGCGTGATGAGCGGCGAGTGCCTGACCAAGCTGGTGCGGCTGATGGAGGCCAACCCACAGGCCGGCATCATCCAGACCTCGCCAAAAGCCGCCGGCATGAACACCCTCTATGCACGCCTGCAGCAGTTCGCCACGCGGGCCTACGGGCCGCTGTTCACCGCGGGCCTGCACTACTGGCAGTTGGGTGAATCCCACTACTGGGGCCATAACGCGATCATCCGCATGCAGCCGTTCATCGAGCACTGCGCCCTGGCGCCATTGCCAGGCAAGGGTTCGTTCGCGGGCGCCATCATGTCTCACGACTTCGTCGAGGCTTCGCTGATGCGCCGCGCCGGCTGGGGCGTGTGGATCGCCTACGACCTGCCGGGCAGCTATGAGGAACTGCCACCCAACCTGATCGACGAGTTGCAGCGTGACCGCCGCTGGTGCCATGGCAACCTGATGAACTTCCGCCTGTTCCTGGTCAAGGGCATGCACCCGGTACACCGCGCGGTGTTTCTCACCGGCGTGATGTCCTACCTGTCGGCACCGCTGTGGTTCATGTTCCTGCTGCTCTCCACGGCGCTGCTGGCCATCCACACGTTGATGGAACCGCAGTACTTCCTGGTGCCGGGCCAGCTGTTCCCGGTATGGCCACGCTGGAACCCGCAGCTGGCCGTGACGTTATTCTCCACCACCCTGACCCTGCTGTTCCTGCCCAAGCTGCTTGCCGTGATCCTCATCTGGATCAAGGGCGCCAAGGCCTACGGTGGCGCCTTCAAGGTGACGCTGAGCATGCTGCTGGAAATGTTCTTCTCGGTGCTGCTCGCGCCGGTCCGCATGCTGTTCCACACCATGTTCGTGACCGCGGCGTTCCTGGGCTGGTCGGCCACCTGGAATTCCCCGCAGCGTGACAACGGCATCACCACCTGGGGCGACGCCACACGCCGTCATGGCTGGCAGGCACTGCTGGGCATCGTCTGGACGGCGGGCGTGGCCTGGCTCGACCCGAACTTCCTGTGGTGGCTGTCGCCGATCGTGGTGTCGCTGATGCTGTCGATTCCGGTCTCGGTATTCTCCAGTCGCCTCAGCCTCGGCCTGCGCAGCAAGAGCGGCAAGTTGTTCCTCATCCCAGAGGAATCCAACCCGCCGCAGGAACTGCTGTCCACTTATGCCTACACCCGGCACAACCGTGATCACGCCATGGAAAACGGCTTTCTGCAGGCCGTATTGCGGCCCTTCCCGAATGCGCTGGCCTGCGCCATGGCCACTGCCCGTCACGGTGAGGCTGCGCTGATCGAGCGTGCCCGCCAGCGGGCCCTGCAGGAGGCGCTGGAGCTGGGTCCGAAAAAGCTCGACGGCAAGAGCAAGCTGGCCCTGCTCAGTGATCCGGTGCTGCTGGCACGCCTGCATGCCCAGCTGTGGCAACAGGCCGAACAGCACCCGCTGTGGCGCCATGCCTACAACCAGAGCGCACCGCAGCGAGCCGAGCAGGCAAACCTGGCGCTCAAGACGCCTGAAGTCGGCGTTTCCTCACCCCTGATGAACTGACCGCCAGGCGTTCATCCAGCCCAGGCTGGCACGGGTATCGCTCCCTTCGGGGCGATACTCGGCGCCCAGCCAACCGCCGTACCCACTCCCCTCCAGCGCCTCGCGCAGCGCGGCGAAATCGAGCGTGCCAGTGCCTGGTGCGCCTCGCCCGGGAAAATCGGCGAACTGCACATGGCCTATCTGCCCCGCCAGCGTCGCAACGGCACTGACCGGATCGATGCCCTGCCGCGCCATGTGGAAGATATCCAGCTGCGCCCGGAAATTGTCGTGGTCGACCTGCGCCAACAGCGCCTGCAACTGCTGCGGCGTGTTGACGAGAAAACCGGGAATGTCGACAGGATTGATCGCCTCGCTGACCACGCCGATGCCCAGCGTCTGAAACGCGTCGGCGGTCTTGCGAATGTTGCCGCTCAGCGTAGCCAGCGCCTGCTCGGACTCCACACCCGCGGCGAGCCGGCCAGGCAGCACGTTGACCAGCAGCGGACGCGCCATGGCGGCATAGGTCAGTGCCTCTCGCAGGGCGTGGTCGAACTCGGCCTGGCGCTCGGGCACGGCGGCCAGCCCGGGCCCGCCCGCCGCGAAATCGCCACCGGGGAAATTGATCAGCACCAACGGCAGCCCTGCGCGCGCCAATGCCTCTTGCAGGCGCAGCGCCGGCACTTCGTAGGGAAACTGGATCTCCACACCGTCGAAGCCGGTGGCAGCGGCGGCCACGATGCGCTCCAGCAGGGGCCGCTCGGTGAACAGCATCGTCAGGTTGGCGGATAGTTTCATGCACGACTCCAGACATACGCCGACCCCAGGGGTCGACCGGCACGTCAGGTTACGCCATGCCGCCTGCGCCCTGCCATGGCTCCGGCCCGATGGGCGTGCTCGGCAGCCCTGCGGCGTCGAAATGATGGAGCTGGCTGGCGCCCCCTACAGGCCATCCTTTTCCAAGTGATCGAGGTCGACCGGATCACCGCCGTGAGCACCCAGGCGCTGGCGGATGTCATCGAACATCAGGTCGAACTCCTCGTGCTCGTGGCTGATCAGCACCACGCTTGTCGGCAGCCCGTGCTTGTGCGCCACGCGGCTGACCACGCTGGCGAAGTTGAAGGCAGTATCGCGGTGCAGTTCGAACGACTCGTCGAACGCCTTGCCGCCAATGTCCCCTTTCAGAGTCATGTGCAGCATGGGCCCTTCGGCGGCGTCCTGGCGTACCTCGTAGTGCAGGTCGACGGCGTAGGTTGGGAGGTCTTCGCTGGCAACGCTGTTACCACGAAACAGATGGCCGGGCTCGAACATGGTGATCTCCTCGACGAAGTCGCTGGAATGCAGCGCAGGCAGGCTGACGTTCAAGCATAGACAGCGCAGACCCGCGATGATCCCAGGCCTATCACGCACCGCATGGGTGCACGAAAGGCACCAAAAGCGATCACCGCAACCACCCGCTTTTCCGACCAAAGGCCCATTGCAGAGCGGTTGAAACGAGCGTTCGAGACGGATGCTACTTTTCAGCGCGCTCTTGCACCAGAACCCAGGGTGCCACCACCACTGCCCAGAGAGGCGGATCGCGGCTCAGCAGATCCTCGGCACGGGCATCGTCCATTACCGCGATACGTGCCGCGTCCAGCCAGGCGGCAACCCGGTCCCGCTGGTTTTCGGCGACGGCCTCGGCCACCGCGATCAGATCCTCGCCACTGTCGACCCACAGCAGGGAACCGCGGGCGAAGAACGGCTGCAGCTCCTGCCAGGTAATAGAGGCGGTTTCGCCAAGCAATTTGGCATAGAGGGTGCTTGGTTGTTCATTCATGGCAGGTTCCATCGTGAAGGCCGTTACGTGACGGTCGCCATGATAGCCACGGGAGAGGGGCAGGCAAGACGTGTCAACCTTCCGCCAGTCAGGAATCCGCCGTTTTTCTATACATTTCTTGCGATTACGCGACATTCCTACCCTTCTCTCTCGACTGCCGACTTTCAAGGCGCAAAACAGCGCTCTACACTGTATCGGTACAGTTGCCGGGGGTATGGCCGGGAAAGTCGACTCCGGTTCTGCTGCTTTGGCTACCAGAACTACAACAATGAACACAACGAGTGGAGCACTCATGAACAACGCTACTAAGCAGGTTACCAAGCTGTTCGCCGCGATGGCCCTGGCTGGCGCCGCCAGCTACTCGGTCGCTGCCGACACCATCAAGATCGCCATGGCCGGCCCGGTTACCGGTGCTGTAGCCCAGTATGGCGAGATGCAGTTCGTCGGTGCCAAGATGGCCATCGAGCAGATCAACAAGGCCGGTGGCGTCAACGGTGCTCAGCTCGAAGGCGTGGTCTACGACGACGCCTGTGATCCCAAGCAGGCCGTGGCCGTAGCCAACAAGATCGTCAACGACGGTGCAAAATTCGTCGTTGGCCACCTGTGCTCCAGCTCCACTCAGCCGGCTTCGGACATCTACGAAGACGAAGGCATCCTGATGATCACTCCGGCTGCCACCAGCCCGGAGATCACCGCCCGTGGTTACGAGCTGATCTTCCGCACCATCGGCCTGGACAGCCTGCAGGGCCCGACCGCCGGCAACTTCATCGCCGACAAGGTGAAGCCCAAGAACGTTGCCGTCATCCATGACAAGCAGCAGTACGGTGAAGGCATTGCCAGCGCGGTCAAACAGACCCTGGAATCCAAGGGCGTGAAGGTTGGCGTGTTCGAAGGCATCAATGCCGGCGACAAGGACTTCTCCTCGCTGATCGCCAAGCTCAAGCAACAGGGCGTGGATTTCGTCTACTACGGCGGCTACCACCCGGAACTGGGCCTGCTGCTGCGCCAGTCCAAGGAAAAAGGCCTCGCCGTTCGCTTCATGGGCCCGGAAGGCGTCGGCAACAAGGAAATCTCGGCCATCGCCGGCCCGGCTTCCGAAGGCATGCTGGTGACCCTGCCGCAGTCCTTCGACCAGGATCCGAAGAACAAGGCGCTGGTCGATGCATTCAAGGCCAAGAACGAAGACCCGAGCGGTCCGTTCGTGTTCCCGGCCTACGCCGCTGTCCAGGTCATCGCCGGCGGCATCGAGAAGGCCGGCAGCACCGACACCGCCGAAGTGGCGGCCGCCCTGCGCGCCAACACCTTCGAGACCCCGACCGGCACCCTCGGTTTCGACGAGAAAGGTGACCTGAAAGACTTCAACTTCGTGGTTTACGAATGGCACCAGGACGGTACCAAGAGCGAAGCCAAGTAAGTCCCCCGCCGAAGAAGCTGACTCATGAGCTAGCGAGCTAGCGCCATGCAAGACAAGAGCAGGCCGGGAAGCGGAGTGTACTTTTGTACATGAGCATTCCGACTGAGCTGGCAATCCAGCCTGCTCTTGACGCAGCAGGGCCGACGCGCAGCAGATCATGAGCAGGTTCTGAACCAAGAGCCCACTGCTGCAGTGGGCTTTGTTTATGAAAAAACCCCGGTTTCGCGCTGCGCCACGAGCGCGGTCGTGCGCGTTAACCCAGGAGTTAGGCAATGCCTGATCTTTATCACTACCTGCAACAGCTGCTCAACGGGTTAACCGTCGGCAGTACCTATGCCCTGATCGCCATCGGCTACACGATGGTCTACGGCATCATCGGCATGATCAACTTCGCCCACGGCGAGGTGTACATGATCGGTTCCTACGTGGCCTTCATCGCCATCACCCTGTTGGCCATGATGGGCCTCGACAGCCTGCCGCTGATCATGATCTGCGCCTTCGCGGCGAGCATCATCGTCACCAGTGCGTTTGGCTATAGCATCGAACGGGTTGCCTACCGACCGCTGCGCGGCGGTAACCGGCTGATCCCGCTGATTTCCGCGATCGGCATGTCGATCTTCCTGCAGAACGCCGTGATGCTTTCCCAGGATTCCAAGGACAAGGCCATCACCAACCCGCTGCCCGGCAACTTCGTGTTTGGCGAAAGCGCCATGAACGGCGTGGTGATCTCCTATATGCAGGTGCTGATCTTCGTGGTCACCTTCCTGACCATGATCGGCCTGACGCTGTTCATCTCCCGCTCCCGCCTGGGCCGCGCCTGCCGCGCCTGCGCCGAAGACCTGAAGATGGCCAACCTGCTGGGCATCAACACCAACAATATTATCGCCCTGACCTTCGTCATCGGCGCCGCCCTGGCTGCCGTCGCTGCCGTGCTGCTGGGCATGCAATATGGCGTGATCAACCCGCACCTGGGCTTCCTCGCCGGCATCAAGGCATTCACCGCCGCGGTACTGGGCGGCATCGGCAGTATCCCTGGCGCCGTGCTGGGCGGCCTGGTACTGGGCGTGGCAGAAGCGTTCGGCGCCGATATCTTCGGTGACCAGTACAAGGACGTGGTCGCCTTCAGCCTGCTGGTGCTGGTGCTGCTGTTCCGTCCGACCGGTATCCTCGGCCGCCCGGAGGTTGAAAAGGTATGAGCAAGAACCTCAAGACGGCCCTGTTCAGCAGCATTCTTCTGCTGCTGATCTCCTACCCGATTCTCGGCCTCAAGCTCAGCGTCGTCGGCATCAGCCTGCAGGTCCAGGGCGCCAGCGCCCAGACCCTGTGGACCATCGGCATCGCCGCGGCCCTGCTGTTCATCTGGCACCTGGTGCTGCGTGATCGCCTGGTCGGCGGTGACAGGCTCAAGGGCGCCCTGCCCAGCGTGCCGCAAAACCTCAAGGACGCGATGACCCTGCCCAGCGTGCAGCGCTGGATCATGCTGGCGTTGTTCGTGGTCGCCCTGGCCTGGCCGTTCTTCGGCTCCCGCGCGGCAGTGGACATCGCCACGCTGATCCTCATTTACGTGATGCTGGGCATTGGCCTGAACATCGTGGTCGGCCTCGCCGGCCTGCTCGACCTGGGCTACGTCGGCTTCTACGCCGTGGGTGCCTACACCTATGCGCTGCTCGCCGAGTACGCCGGTTTCGGCTTCTGGACGGCATTGCCGATCGCCGGCCTGATGGCCGCTACCTTCGGCTGCTTGCTGGGCTTTCCGGTGCTCAGGTTACGCGGCGACTACCTGGCCATCGTGACGTTGGGCTTCGGCGAGATCATCCGCATCATGCTGCGCAACCTGACCGACATCACCGGCGGCCCGAACGGCATCAGCTCGATCCCCAAGCCGGAACTGTTCGGCCTGTCGCTGGATCGCCGCGCGCCGGATGGCGGCCAGACCCTGCATGACTTCCTTGGCATCGCCTATAACTCCACCTACAAGGTGATCTTCCTGTACCTGATCGCCCTGCTGCTGGTGCTGCTGGCCATCTTCGTGATCAACCGTCTGATGCGCATGCCGATCGGCCGCGCCTGGGAAGCGCTGCGCGAAGACGAGATCGCCTGCCGCGCGCTGGGCCTGAACCCGACCACGGTCAAGCTTTCGGCCTTCACCATCGGCGCCAGCTTCGCCGGGTTCGCCGGCAGCTTCTTCGCCGCCCGCCAGGGCCTGGTGACACCGGAGTCGTTCACCTTCATCGAGTCGGCGATGATCCTCGCCATCGTCGTACTGGGCGGCATGGGCTCGCAGTTGGGCATCATCTTCGCCGCCATCGTGATGACCTTGTTGCAGGAGATGCGCGACTTCAACGAGTACCGCATGCTGATATTCGGTCTGACCATGATCGTGATGATGATCTGGCGTCCGCAGGGCCTGTTGCCCATGCAGCGCCCCCACCTGGAGTTGAAACAACGATGAGCCGCCCGATTCTAGAAGTGAGCGGCCTGTCCATGCGTTTTGGCGGCCTGCTGGCCGTCAACGGGGTCAGCCTCTCGGTCAATGAAAAACAGGTCGTGTCGATGATCGGCCCGAACGGCGCCGGCAAGACCACGGTGTTCAACTGCCTGACCGGTTTCTACCAACCGACTTCGGGCAGCATCCTTCTCAACGGCGAGCAGATCGAAGGCCTGCCGGGCCACAAGATCGCCCGCAAGGGCGTGGTGCGTACCTTCCAGAACGTTCGCCTGTTCAAGGAGATGACCGCGGTGGAAAACCTGCTGGTCGCTCAGCACCGCCACATCAACACCAATTTCCTCTCCGGGCTGTTCAAGACCCCGGCGTTTCGCCGCAGCGAGCGCGAGGCCATGGACTACGCGGCGCATTGGCTGGAACAGGTCAACCTGACCGAATTCGCCAACCGCACCGCCGGCACCCTGGCCTACGGTCAGCAGCGCCGCCTGGAAATTGCCCGCTGCATGATGACGCGGCCAAGCATCCTGATGCTCGACGAGCCGGCCGCCGGCCTCAACCCGCGGGAAACCGATGACCTGAAGGCGCTGATCGGCGTGTTGCGTGATGAGCACAACGTCACCGTGCTGTTGATCGAGCACGACATGAAACTGGTCATGAGCATTTCCGACCACATCTTCGTGATCAACCAGGGCACGCCCCTGGCCGACGGCACGCCGGAGCAGATCCGCGACAATCCGGATGTGATCAAAGCCTACCTGGGGGAAGCGTAATGCTGTATTTCGACAACGTTTCCACCTTCTACGGCAAGATCCAGGCACTGCACGGCGTCAGTGTGGAAGTGCGTCAGGGCGAGATCGTCACCCTGATCGGCGCCAACGGCGCCGGCAAGTCCACCCTGCTAATGACCCTGTGCGGCAGCCCCCAGGCCGCCAGCGGCAGCATCCGTTATCAGGGCGAGGAGCTGGTTGGCATGGAAACCCCGCTGATCATGCGCAAGAGCATCGCCGTGGTACCGGAAGGCCGCCGCGTGTTCGCTCGCCTGACCGTCGAGGAAAACCTCGCCATGGGCGGCTTCTTCGGCAGCAAGGCGGATAATCAGGAGCAGTTGGACAAGGTGCTGCACCTGTTCCCGCGCCTCAAGGAACGGCTGGTGCAGCGTGCCGGCACCATGTCCGGCGGCGAGCAGCAGATGCTCGCCATCGGCCGTGCGCTGATGAGCAAGCCCAAGCTGCTGTTGCTCGACGAGCCGTCGCTGGGCCTGGCACCGATTATCATCCAGCAGATCTTCGAGATCATCGAACAGCTGCGCAAAGACGGTGTGACGGTATTCCTGGTCGAACAGAACGCCAACCAGGCGTTGAAGCTGGCGGACCGTGGCTACGTGCTGGAAAACGGCCGAATCGTCATGCAGGGCAGCGGGCAAGAGCTGCTTGACGATCCGAAGGTGCGTGACGCCTACCTCGGCGGCTAGAAGACCACCTCGGCGTTGGCATCCGGCGTCTACCTCCTGCATGCAGGAGCACGTTGCCATCGCTGCGTTGAAAGCAGGCTAAAAATGCTCATGTACAACTCGTACACTTCGCTTTTTAGCCTGCTTTGCGGGGCCGCCACCAGTGTTGCGCTGGCTGCGTCGCCTATGTTTTCGCAGCTCTGTGTCAGCAAGGGATAATTACCCTGAACGATGCCTGGCGCACTCCAGTCCCAATACTGAGCGGACAACTACAGGAGTCGCACCATGCTGAAGTTTCTCGGCAGCACCATCGGTATCATCTTCCTGATCGGCCTGCTGGTCGTGATCGGTATCTTCTCGCTGATTTTCTGATTGGCAGTGCCTGCAAGCCGGGCGCCCTGCCCGGCTTTCTTCATGCCGCGCGCATCCCTCGCCGCACGGCGGTACAATGGGCATCACTTCGCTGACGATGTCCTGCCATGACCGAACCCCTGCGCCTCTCCAAACGCCTGATCGAACTGACCGGCTGCTCACGCCGCGAGGCCGAACTGTACATCGAGGGTGGCTGGGTCACGGTCAATGGCGAGGTGGTCGACGAGCCGCAGCGCAAGGTCACCGACGAAACCGTCGAACTGCTGCCTGACGCCGTTGCAGAACCCCTGGTACCGGTCACCTTGCTGCTGCACATCCCCAGCGGGCGCTATCCCGAACGCGCCGCCGAGGCCATTGGCCCGGATGACCGCTGGCCCGAAGACCGCTCCGAGCAGCGCACCCTCAAAGGTCACTTCAGCAACCTGACCCCCTGTATTCCCCTGCAGGCGGGTGCCGATGGCCTGCACGTGCTGACTCAGGACTGGCGCATCGAACGCAAGCTCAAGGACGACCTGGGCAAGCTGGAGCAGGAGTACGTGGTGGAGGTTAGCGGTGAGCTGTCCGAGCGAGACCTCAAACGCCTCAACCACGGCCTGGTGTTCAACGGCACCGCGCTGGCGCCCTGCAAGGTCAGCTGGCAGAACGAAACGCGCCTGCGCTTCGCCATGAAGAACCCCCTGCCCGGGCAACTGGTATTCATGTGCAACAACGTTGGCCTCAAGGTACTGGGCATGAAGCGTATCCGTATCGGTGGCGTGCCGATGTCCAAGGTGCAACCTGGGCAATGGCGTTATCTGGGCGCCAAGGAACGTTTCTAACCTCAATTCTCCCGGCCGCGCCCGCTGGCACGGCCCCTGCAATCAGGAATTTCCATGCTCAATAATGATGTGCTGCGCAGCCTGCGCTACATGCTCGATGTCAGCGATGCTCAACTGGCCGAGATCGTGCAGCTGGGCGGCAAGACGGTCGCCGTGGACGAGATCACCGCGGTGCTGAAGAAGGATGACGAGCCGGGTTACCAGGACTGCAGCGACGAACTGCTGGCCCATGCCCTCGACGGCCTGGTGTACTTCAAGCGCGGCAAGGATGACAGCCGCCCGGCCCCGGCACTGGAGCTGCCGGTCAGCAACAACCAGGTGCTGAAGAAGCTGCGCGTGGCCTTCGAGTTGAAGGAAGACGATGTCCACGCGATCATGCGCAGCGTCGACTTTCCCGTGTCGAAGCCGGAAATGAGCGCGCTGTTTCGCAAGCAGGGGACCAGCAACTACCGCGCCTGCGGCGACCAGTTCCTGCGCAACTTTCTCAAGGGCCTGACCCAGCGCCTGCGTGACTGATACGCCATGAGCTACCTGGTTTCGCCCATCGGTTATGTGCGCTCCTGCTTCAAGGAGAAATTCGCCATTCCGCGCCAGCCGCAACTGGCACCGGCAGCCCGTGGCGTGCTCGAACTGTGCGCACCGTTCGACCAGGGCGATGCGGTTCAGGGCCTGGAGCAGGCCAGCCATGTCTGGCTGCTGTTCCTGTTTCACCAGGCACTGGAAGACAAGCCCAGGCTCAAGGTGCGCCCGCCACGCCTGGGCGGCAATCGCGCTATTGGCGTATTCGCCACCCGAGCCACTCATCGGCCCAACGGCATCGGCCAATCGGTGGTGAAGCTGGAAAGGGTCGAGAAGGATCGCCTCTGGTTGTCGGGCATCGACCTGCTCGACGGCACGCCGGTGCTCGACGTCAAACCCTATGTGCCCTATGCCGACAGCGTGCCCGGCGCCTTTAACCACATTGCTGCCGACGCACCGGTGCAGATCGAGGTGCAGTGGCAAGACAGCGCGCTGGCTCAGGCCAACCAACATGGGCTGCGCCTGAACGAGCCGCTGGTCGAGCTGATCGGCCAGTGCCTGGCCCAGGACCCACGCCCGGCCTACCAGCAACCCCAGCCGGAGCGCCGCTACGGCGTGCGCCTGTGGGATGTCGACGTGCACTGGCACTACCCACAACCTGGCTGTATTCGCGTACTCGATGTGACCCTGCCCTGAGGCGGGCGCGCTCGGACGACCAACCCACAGTGCAGGTGCTGGAGCGCTCGCCCTCTCAGCGGCCGAACACCTTTTTGCAGGCGAAAAAAATCCGCAGTCATCGCTGACTGCGGATTCGTGACCGTCCGGCGATCAGGCGCCAGCTTTTTCCACGGCGGCCTTGATCAGGGTTTGCAGCTCACCTTTCTCGTACATCTCGCTGATGATGTCGCTACCGCCAACCAGCTCACCGCCGACCCACAGTTGCGGGAAGGTCGGCCAGTTGGCGTACTTCGGCAGGTTGGTGCGGATTTCCGGGTTTTGCAGGATGTCGACGTAGGCGAACTTCTCGCCACAGCCCATCAGGGCCTGCGCAGCGCGGGCAGAGAAGCCGCACTGTGGCGCATTTGGAGCGCCTTTCATGTACAGCAGAACGGTGTTGCTGGCGATCTGCTCTTTGATCGTTTCGATGATTTCCATGGGGGCACCTCAGAACTGGACTATCCGACTCACGGGTCGATACGGTGCGCGCATTGTAACCAAAAGCCGAGCGCAATGCTCGGCCATGCTGCATCGGCTTGCACCGGTCGCTCAGGCTGCCACCACCTGCACCGGCACGCCATTGAGCACTGCATTGCCGGAGAGCCGATCGAGCAGGCGCTCGTCGGTCAGGTCATTGGCACTGGCCCCTGCCGTCGCGCTGGCGATGCCCATCTGCACACCCGGTCGTCCGTGCCCCCACCCGTGCGGCAGGCTGACTACACCCGGCATCATCTCGCTGCTGGCGAGCGCCTCGACCTCCACCGTGCCGACCCGCGAGCGGATGCTTACCCGCTGTCCATCCGCGAGCCCGCGCGCCTGCATGTCCTGTGGGTTCATCAATAACTGGTGCCGCGGCTTGCCCTTCACCAGCCGGTGGTAATTGTGCATCCACGAGTTATTGCTGCGCACGTGACGGCGGCCGATCAGCAACAGCTGGTCGGGGTCGACGGCAGGCTCCGCGGCGAAGCGCTCCAGGTCGCCCAACAGCAAGGCCGGGGCGGCCTGCACCTGGCCGTCCGCGGTTTTCAGGCGCGCCGCCAGGTTCGGACCAAGCGGGCCGATATCCAGGCCATGGGGATATTGCCGCAAGGCCTGCAGCGACAGCCTGAGGGGCGACTGATCGCCATAGGGGCCCAAGCGCAGCCCCAGGTCGATCATCTGCTGCGGCGGCTGCGTCGGTTTCAAGGCAACGCCGGTCTGCGCCGCAAAGGCCCTGGCCAGGCCGATGAAGATTTCCCAGTCGTGCAGTGCACCATCGGGTTTGGGCAACACCGCCTCGTTGAAGCGGGTGACATTGCGCACCGCGAACAGGTTGAAGGTGGTGTCGTAATGGTCGTGCTCCAACGGCCCCGTAGAAGGCAGGATCAGGTCGGCATGGCGGGTCGTTTCGTTGATGTACAGGTCCACGCTGAGCATGAAATCCAGGCCTTCGAGCCCCGCCTCCAACTGCCGACCATTGGGCGTCGACAATGCTGGATTGCCCGCCACGGTAATCAGCGCACGTACCTGGCCATCGCCGGACGTGAGCATTTCCTCGGCCAGAGCGCTCACCGGCAGTTCTCCGCCGTATTCGGGTAACCCGGACACCCGGCTCTGCCAGCGGTCGAAGTGCCCTGCGGACAGTGTGCTCACCAGGTCCACCGCCGGCTCGGTGCACAGCACCCCGCCGACCCGATCCAGGTTGCCGGTCACCAGGTTGATGACCTGCACCAGCCATTGGCAGAGCGTGCCGAACGCCTGGGTGGAAACCCCCATACGGCCATAACAAACCGCACGGTCAGCGGCTGCGAAGTCGCGGGCCAGCTGGCGTATGGTCTGCGCCGGTACGCCACAGCGCGACGCCATCCGCTCGGCGCTGAACGGCAACACGGCGCAGTGCACGGCATCGAGCCCGGTCACAGGCAGATGGGTATTGCGCCCCAGGCCCTCGTCGAACAGCGTGCAGAGCATTGCCAGGAGCAGCGCGGCGTCCTGCCCGGGTCGAATGAACAGGTGCTGATCGGCAATCGCGGCCGTCTCGCTGCGCCGTGGGTCGACTACCACCAGGCGGCCGCCGCGCGCCTGGATCGCCTTGAGCCGTTTTTCCACGTCTGGCACGGTCATGATGCTGCCGTTGGAGGCCAGCGGGTTGCCGCCAAGGATCAGCATGAAATCGGTGTGATCGATGTCGGGCACCGGTATGAGAAAACCGTGGCCGTACATCAGATGGCTGGTCAGGTGATGGGGCAGTTGGTCCACCGAGGTGGCGGAATAGCGATTGCGCGTTTTCAACAGGCCGAGAAAGTAGTTGCTGTGGGTCATCAGCCCGTAGTTGTGCACACTGGGGTTGCCCTGATAGACCGCGACGGCGTTCTGCCCGTGCTCGGCCTGCACCGCTGCCAGGCGCTCCGCCGCCCATTGGAAGGCTTCCTCCCAGCCGATCGCCTCCCAGCGCTGACCAACGCGCCGCATCGGCTGGCGCAGGCGGTCCGGATCATTCTGGATGTCCTGCAGCGCCACCGCCTTGGGGCAGATATGCCCGCGACTGAAGGGATCGTCGGCGTCGCCCTTGATGGAGATAATCCGCGGCTGCCCGCTGGCGTCTTGCTCGACTGCCAGGGTCAGCCCGCAGATCGCTTCGCACAGGTGGCATGCACGGTGGTGGAGGGTCGTGGTCATGGCCAGCCTCGTCTTCTTGTTCGAGCCGTCATCATGGCCGCCGCCGCGCCGCCACACCAGCAGCCTCGGCGTCGTGAATCCCTGCCCATCAGAAAGCGGCATCAGCCGCCCCGGGGCGGGCCCGACGTGGCGTCACACCCGGCATCCGGGCGGATTTGCGCGTAGGCGTCATTTACTTATAAGATCGGCGGCTTCCCCGTTTCGTCGCACAATGCGGCCCCCAGCCGCAGGTTCTCCCGTTTCCCCGGGAAAAGGTAGCCTGCGTTCTGTTGTCAAAAGGTAGTTAACGATGAGCGCAAGACACTTTCTCTCGCTGAAGGACTGCACACCCGATGAGCTGGTGGGCCTGATCCGACGCGGCATCGAGCTGAAAGGCCTGCGCAACAGCGGCGTGCTGTTCGAGCCACTGAAAAATCGCGTGCTGGGCATGATCTTCGAGAAGGCCTCGACCCGCACTCGCCTGTCGTTCGAGGCAGGCATGATCCAGCTCGGTGGCCAGGCGATCTTCCTGTCGCCGCGCGACACGCAGTTGGGCCGCGGCGAACCGATCAGCGACTCGGCCATCGTCATGTCTCGCATGCTCGATGCGATAATGATCCGCACCTTCGCCCACAGCACCCTGACCGAGTTCGCCGCCAATTCGCGCGTGCCGGTGATCAACGGCCTGTCGGACGACCTGCACCCCTGCCAGCTGTTGGCCGACATGCAGACCTTCCACGAGCAGCGCGGCAGCATCGTCGGCAAGACCGCCGCCTGGATCGGCGACGGCAACAACATGTGCAACTCCTATATAGAGGCTGCCATCCAGTTCGACTTCACGCTGCACGTCGCCTGCCCACAAGGCTACGAGCCGGATGCCGCGCTGCTGGCCGAAGCGGGTGAGCGCGTGAAGATCTTCCGCGACCCGCGCGAGGCGGTCGCTGGCGTGCACCTGGTGAGCACCGACGTTTGGGCATCCATGGGCCAGGAAGAAGAGATTGCCGAGCGTCACAAGCTGTTCGCGCCCTACCAGGTCAACCGCGCACTGCTCGACGCGGCGGATGAAAACGTGCTGTTTCTGCACTGCCTGCCGGCCCACCGTGGCGAGGAGATCAGCGAGGACGTGCTCGATGATCCGCGTTCGGCTGCCTGGGACCAGGCCGAGAACCGCCTGCATGTACAGAAGGCGCTGCTCGAATTCCTCGTCGAACCGGCGTACCACCACGCATGAGCCACAGCATGCTGTTGAGCCTGCGTAACCTGGGTTGCGGCTACGGTGAGCAGCGCATCGTGCAACACCTCGACCTGCACCTCAATGCCGGGGAGATCGGTTGTCTGTTGGGCCCGTCCGGCTGCGGCAAGACCACCACGCTGCGCGCCATTGCCGGCTTCGAGCCAGTCATGGAAGGGGAAATCAGCCTGGCGGGCGAGGTGATCTCCCGCCCGGGTTTCGCCCTCGCACCGGAAAAACGCCGCATCGGCATGGTCTTTCAGGACTACGCCCTGTTCCCGCACCTGAGCGTGGCGCAGAACGTGTCCTTTGGCATTCGCAAACAGGCCGACTGCGAGCAGGTTACCCGCGAGCTGCTGGAACTGGTCAAGCTGGACCACCTGAGCAAGCGGCATCCGAACGAGCTGTCCGGCGGCCAGCAACAGCGCGTCGCCCTGGCCCGCGCCCTGGCGACCAACCCGCAGCTGCTGCTGCTCGACGAACCCTTCTCCAACCTCGACGGCGAGCTGCGCCGACGGCTCAGCCACGAGGTGCGCGATATCCTCAAGAGCCGCGGCACCAGCGCGATTCTGGTCACCCATGACCAGGAGGAGGCCTTTGCCGTCAGCGATCAGGTGGGTGTCTTCAAGGCCGGCCATCTGGAGCAATGGGACACGCCCTTCAATCTCTACCACGAACCGCAGACGCCCTTCGTTGCCAGCTTCATCGGCCAGGGTTATTTCATTCGTGGCCAACTGAAGGCGCCAGACGAGGTGCAGACCGAGCTGGGTACCATACGCGGCAATCGTGCTTACGCCTGGCCAGTCGGCAGCGCGGTAGACGTGCTGCTGCGGCCCGACGATATCGTCCATGACCCGCACAGTGCCCAGCAGGCGCTGATCGTCGGCAAGAGCTTTCTCGGGGCCGCCACGCTGTATCGGCTGCAGCTGCCAACCGGTAGCCAGCTGGAAGCGCTGTTTCCAAGCCATGCCGATCACCAGCCTGGCGAACAGGTCGGCATTCGTATCGCGGCCGATCACCTGGTCGCCTTTGCGGCGCCGGGCAGCGTGGCGGCACCGTCGCGGCTGGCGCACGACGACTAAGCGTCGAAGTGCAGCCGGCCGCTGCTCACCAGGCACGCGTGGCCGGCGATTCTCACCCTGTCGCCATGCAGCCGGCACCACAGATAGCCACCGCGCTTGCCGCCCTGGTAAGCGCTGAGCTCCTGCTTGCCCAGCCGTTGCGCCCAGTACGGCGTGAGGATGCAGTGAGCCGACCCGGTCACCGGATCTTCTTCGATGCCCACTGCAGGCGCGAAGTTGCGCGACACGAAATCCACCGTGTGCCCCGCCGCCGTGATGATCACCGCCGACCAGGGCAGTTGCGCCAGGGCGCGAAGGTCCGGGCGGCAGGCACGCACAGAGGCCTGCGAGTCCAACAGCACCAGCAGTTGCGGCCCATCCAGCACTGCCAGCGGCGTTTGCCCCAGGATCTCGGCGAGGCCGTCGGGCACTGTGATAGGCGTGGGCGGCTGACAAGGGAAATCCAGCACCAGGCGATCTCCTTCCCGGTCGACCGCCAGGCTGCCACCGGCATACAGGAAATCGATGCGCGGCCCCGGCTCCGCATAGCAGTGGAAGAGCACGTGAGCGCTGGCCAGGGTGGCGTGGCCACACAACGGCGCCTCTTGCGTCGGCGTGAACCAGCGAATCCGCCAGGCAGCCCCCTCCCTCACCACGAACGCCGTCTCGGCCAGATTGTGCTCGGCGGCTATCCGTTGCATCAGGGGCTCGTCGAGCCACGCGTGCAGGCGGTAGACAATCGCCGGATTGCCGGCAAAGGGCGCGTCACTGAACGCATCCACCTGGTGAAATTCCAAAACCATGAACGGCAGCTCCCGGGTCAGCGGAGAAAAGGCGCAGCGTGCCGCGCAACCACTGCGCGGCACGGCGGGGTGTCAATGTTCCGAGCGAATCCCATAACGCTGCAACAGCGCGTCGAGGCGGCCATTCTGACGGTAGCGCTGGATACCTTCGTCGAGAATGTCACGGTAGCGGGCACTCGAGGTCAGCACCGGGGAAAAGGCGATGTAGATGGGCACGTCCGGCACACGACAGCCCACCTCGACGAGGTTGTCGACGTTCTTGTGCTGATCCAGATACTGCGACATCACCCAAGTGTTTTCCAGGAGGGCGTCGACACGCCCCAGTTCTACCTTGCGCACGTTCAGTGCCAGCGCCTGTTCACCGGCCGCCTGCTGCAGGCGATCCAGATTTTTCTGATGACGCTGGATGTAGTCATCGATTTCCTTGCCGTAGCTGTAGCCATTGATGACGCCGAGGCGGATCTCGTCGAGCGAGGCGAGGCCGCTGTAGCGCCAATTGCCGCCAGCACGCGCGTAGAAGCAGTTGCGGGAGATACCAGGCGCCAGGTCGCCAAAGATGAAGTCGGGCGCATCGCGGATGCCGGCACCGACCAGGGCGTTGACTCGGCCGCTGCGTACATCCTGCACGGCGCGCGCCCAGTTGGTCACCCGGTACTCCACATCGATGCCAGCCTCGGCAAAGATCGCACGCGCCAGCTCGACCAGGATGCCCGGTCGTTCGGCATCCTGAGCGCAGTTGACCGGGCACCAGTCATCCGCCGCCATGACCAGGGTCTCGGCCCGGGCCGAGGCGGTCCCCAGGAGCAGCATTGACAACAGGCCACCCGTAATCCAGCGAAACCCTTTCTTCACCCGCAAGCCTCCTGCTTCTGTCTGCGGCGCGCAGTCCTTGTCGCTACGCACCCGCCGTGCCATCCACTTCGCCACATCAGGCGCCAGCGCCAGGGTCCAATGCCCGCTGGGCAGCGCCAGCGGCTGCCGATCTGCGGGCCGGCATCGAGAGCCCGTGGGCGCGCGATGACATCCCTGGCCAAGCCATCATAGCGCGGCGCGGAATTCACCGCCCGGCCTGCTTTCACCAGGCATCGTATACCGCCGCGCATGCGCGAACTCTGCCCCCCGGAGCTTGAACCCGCCGCACCGGCTGACTCGGTGGCGCGACAACGACCAAGCTAGCGCCCGATGGCGGCAAACTGCGCCTGAGTATGCAGGGCGAGGGTTTCGGCACTCAACTCGACCTCCAGGCCGCGGCGGCCGGCACTGACGTGAATGCTCGCGACACCCCGGGCCGTATTGTCGATGAAGGTACGCAGGCGTTTCTTCTGGCCCAGCGGGCTGATGCCTCCGACCAGGTAGCCGGTCGCGCGCTGCGCCGCCTCCACCGCCGCCATCTCGACCTTCTTTACGCCGGCCGCCTGGGCCAGGGCTTTCAGGTCCAGCGTGCCGGCCACCGGCACCACGGCCACCAGCAGCTCGCCTTTTTCACTGCAGGCCAGCAGCGTCTTGAACACCTGCGCCGGGTCGAGATCGAGCTTCTCGGCCGCCTCCAGCCCATAGGACGCCGCCTTGGGGTCGTGTTCGTAACTGTGGATTCGATGTTCGGCGCGAACCTTTTTCAACAGCTCCAATGCGGGTGTCATGAAAACTCCAGGGCGGTGGGCGTGGACGACAACGGGCACCTCACGATTCTAGCGCCGCAAAGGGACAAAGGCTCTGTTTGGCCTCTGTGCGTCAGGCAGTAAATCTTGCGCGACAACGGAACCTATCGCCCGAGACGATGACCTATTGAAACAATATGTACGGTTGATAACGAAAAAATAGGCGATAAAACGGGTTCGTTTTTTGACAATCGCCGATTAAAGATTATATTTTTTTCGATTATGAACATTTGCGGTACAGGCGCCGCTCCCCAACAGCGATGGCGTTCAGCACGTGGAGATGCTCTGGAGGCTGTTCTTCTCCCGTCGCAAATCGCCAGAACAACAACAAGAACCGAGGCTTTCCCATGACCACTGCTCTGCAACAACCCTCTCTGTCCGGCCAATGCATGGCCGAATTCCTGGGCACTGCGCTGCTCATTTTCTTCGGTACCGGATGCGTTGCCGCGCTCAAGGTGGCAGGTGCGAGTTTTGGTCTCTGGGAGATCAGCATCATCTGGGGCGTCGGCGTCAGCATGGCGATCTACCTGACTGCCGGGGTGTCCGGCGCCCACCTCAACCCTGCCGTCAGCATCGCGCTCTGGCTGTTCGCCGGCTTCGAAAAACGCAAACTGCCCTTCTATATCCTTGCCCAGATCGCCGGCGCTTTCTGCGGTGCCCTGCTGGTCTACACCCTATATAGCGGGCTGTTCGCCGAATACGAGCAGGCCCAGCAGATGGTTCGCGGCTCCACGGCCAGCCTGGAGCTGGCCGCGGTGTTTTCCACCTTTCCCAATCCGGTGTTGTCCACCGGCCAGGCGTTCATGGTGGAAGTGGTGATCACCGCCATCCTCATGGGGGTGATCATGGCCCTCGGCGATGACAACAACGGGCTGCCGCGCGGCCCCATGGCCCCTCTGTTGATCGGCCTGCTGATCGCCGTGATCGGCAGCGCCATGGGCCCGCTGACCGGTTTCGCGATGAACCCCGCCCGCGACTTCGGCCCCAAGCTGATGACCTTTTTCACAGGCTGGGGCGAGATCGCGCTCACGGGCGGTCGCGACATCCCGTACTTCCTGGTACCGATCTTCGCGCCGATCCTCGGCGCCTGCCTGGGCGCTGCGACGTACCGCGGCATGATCGCCCGCCACCTGCCCAGCGCGGTCGCCGCTGCAGAGGCCGAACGGAGCGCCGAGCGCGACGTCAAAGTGTCCTGACTTTCAACGATGCGTGCGCCTCGCTGCGCACGCGCCTTCATCCCCATCAACTCGTTCAAGGCAATCGACATGACAGACATTCAGAACAAGAATTACATCATTGCCCTCGACCAGGGTACGACCAGTTCCCGGGCGATCATCTTTGATCGCGACGCCAACGTGGTGTGCATCGCCCAGCGCGAATTCACCCAGCACTATCCGCAAAGCGGCTGGGTCGAGCATGATCCCATGGAAATTTTCGCCACCCAGAGTGCCGTCATGGTCGAGGCCCTGGCGCAGGCGGGCCTGCACCATGATCAGGTGGCAGCCATCGGCATCACCAATCAACGTGAAACCACCGTGGTCTGGGACAAGAACACCGGCCGGCCGATCCACAACGCGGTCGTCTGGCAGTGCCGCCGCAGCACCGAGATCTGCCAGCAGCTCAAGCGGGATGGTTACGAGGACTACATTCAAAAGACCACTGGGCTGGTCACCGACCCCTACTTTTCCGGCACCAAACTGAAGTGGATCCTCGACCATGTCGAGGGCAGCCGCGAACGCGCGCGCAAGGGTGAGCTGCTGTTCGGCACCGTCGATAGCTGGCTGATCTGGAAATTCACCGGCGGCAAGGTGCACATCACCGATTACACCAACGCCTCGCGCACCATGCTTTTCAACATCCATACCCTGGAGTGGGACGAGAAGATGCTCGAGGTGCTGGATATCCCGCGCGAGATGCTTCCTGAAGTGAAGTCCTCGTCGGAAATCTACGGCCACACCAAGAGCGGCATTGCCATCGCCGGTATCGCTGGCGATCAGCAGGCGGCACTGTTCGGCCAGATGTGCGTCGAGCCCGGGCAGGCGAAAAACACTTACGGCACCGGCTGTTTCCTGCTGATGAACACCGGCGACAAGGCAGTGAAGTCCCAGCACGGCATGCTGACCACCATCGCATGCGGCCCGCGCGGTGAAGTGGGCTATGCGCTGGAAGGCGCAATTTTCAACGGTGGCTCGACCATCCAGTGGCTGCGCGACGAGCTGAAGGTGGTCAACGACGCCTTCGATACCGAGTACTTTGCCAACAAGGTCAAGGACAGCAACGGCGTATACCTGGTACCAGCGTTCACCGGCCTGGGCGCGCCCTACTGGGATCCCTACGCGCGCGGCGCGCTGTTCGGCCTGACCCGTGGCGTGCGCGTTGACCACATCATCCGCGCGGCACTGGAATCCATCGCCTACCAGACACGCGATGTGCTCGATGCCATGCAGCAGGACTCCGGCGAACGCCTGAAGTCTCTGCGCGTGGACGGTGGTGCGGTGGCCAATAACTTCCTCATGCAATTTCAGGCCGACATTCTTGGCACGCACGTGGAACGCCCGGAAATGCGTGAAACCACCGCGCTGGGTGCAGCCTACCTGGCCGGCCTGGCATGCGGTTTCTGGAGCAGCCTGGACGAACTGCGCGGCAAGGCGGTGATCGAGCGCGAGTTCGAACCACAACTGGCCGAGGCGGAGAAGGAGGCGCTGTATGCGGGCTGGAAAAAAGCCGTCGACCGTACCCGCGACTGGCAGCCCCATGAGGAGGCCAAATAGGCGTCGCCGCCGCGACAACTGGCAGCGAGCAGGTTCGTGCGGCATCATGGAAGGATTCCGTGCGGCAGCCCCAAGGAAACCCCATGAATCTGCCTCCCCGTCAGCAGCAAATCCTCGATCTGATCCGCGAACGCGGCTACGTCAGCATCGAGGAGCTGGCCAGTGTGTTCGTCGTTACCCCGCAAACCATCCGCCGTGACATCAATCACCTGGCGGATGCCAATATGCTGCGCCGCTACCATGGCGGCGCGGCCTATGACTCGAGCGTCGAGAACACCGCCTACGCCATGCGCGCCGATCAGATGCGCCACGAGAAACAGCGCATTGGCGAAGCCATCGCCGCGATGATTCCCGACCATGCCTCGCTGTTCATCAACATCGGCACCACCACCGAATCGGTTGCCCGTGCACTGCTCAATCACAACCACCTGAAGGTCATCACCAACAACCTCAACGTGGCATCGATGCTCAGCGCCAAGGACGATTTCGACGTACTGCTCACTGGCGGCAGCGTGCGCCGCGATGGTGGGCTGGTCGGTCAGGCGAGCGTCGACTTCATCAACCAGTTCAAGGTCGACTTCGCCCTCGTCGGCATCAGCGGCATCGACGAAGACGGCAGCCTGCTGGATTTCGACTACCAGGAAGTGCGCGTCTCCCAGGCGATCATCGCCAACGCCCGCAAGGTTATCCTGGCGGCCGACTCGAGCAAGTTCGGACGCAACGCCATGATCCGCCTTGGCCCCATCAGCCTGATCGACTGCCTGGTGACCGACCAGCAGCCGGTGCCGGCCCTCTGCCACCTGCTCGAGCAGCACAAGATTCGCCTCGAAGTGGCCTGACGCCGCCGCACCACGCATTCTTCAGCCCAACCCGCGCGCGATACGCCTGACAGGTCGCGCACGGGCAGGGCTGGCTGCGCCTCACCGATTGTTCATTCGAACACAAGGCGAACCTTCTGCCGCCGGCGGCCTCTGTAAAAATGTTCGCCAATTTTCATTCTTAGGCAGGGCGATGAGTTTTTTCAATCGAATCGCACTGGATACCGCGCTACTCATGCGCTAGTATTTTCGCAAATGAACATAAATGTTCGAATTCCAATACCAAAGCAACACGAGGCCTGACGATGCCCACAACCAGTCTGTCTACCAGCCCGCTGTCCGAGATCTACGATGTTGCCGTCGTTGGCGGCGGTATCAATGGTGCCGGTATCGCTTGCGATGCAGCCGGTCGTGGCCTGTCGGTGTTTCTCTGCGAAAAGGACGACCTGGCCCGTCACACCTCGTCGGCGAGCAGCAAATTGATCCACGGCGGCCTGCGCTATCTGGAACACCACGAATTCCGCCTGGTGCGTGAGGCCCTGGCCGAGCGCGAAGTGCTGCTGGCCAAGGCGCCGCATATCGTCAGCCCGATGCGCTTCATCCTGCCCCATCGCCCGCATCTGCGCCCTGCGTGGATGATCCGCGCCGGTCTGTTTTTGTACGACAATCTCGGCAAACGCAAGGCGTTGCCGCGCTCGCGTGGCGTGCGCTTCGATGCGGGCAGCCCGCTTAAGGCGCAGATCACCCGCGGCTTCGAATACTCCGACTGCTGGGTGGATGACGCTCGCCTGGTGGTGCTCAACGCCATGGCGGCGCGCGAACACGGCGCTCACGTGCACACCCACACCCGGTGCGTCAGCGCGCGGCGCAGCAAGGGCCTGTGGCACATCCATCTGGAACGCGCCGACGGCAGCCTGTTCTCGATTCGCGCCAAGGCGCTGGTCAACGCAGCAGGGCCCTGGGTGGCGCGCTTCATTCGCGACGACCTCAAGCAGCAATCGCCCTACGGCATTCGCCTGATCCAGGGCAGCCACATCGTTGTGCCACGGCTGTTCGACGGCGAGCAGGCCTATATCCTGCAGAACGAGGATCGCCGTATTGTGTTCGCCATTCCCTACCTCGACCGCTTTACCCTGATCGGCACCACCGACCGCGAATACAGCGGCGACCCGGCCACGGTCAGCATCAGCGAGGAAGAAACCGACTACTTGCTCAAGGTGGTCAACGATCATTTTCGCAAGGCAATCAGCCGTGCCGACATCCTGCACAGCTACGCAGGTGTGCGCCCTTTGTGCGACGACGAATCCGATGAGCCGTCCGCCATTACCCGCGACTACACCCTGTCGCTGTCGGCCCAGGGCGACGAGCCACCGCTGCTCTCGGTGTTCGGTGGCAAGCTGACCACTTACCGCAAGCTTGCAGAGTCGGCGCTGGCGCAGCTCGCCCCGTTTTTCCCGAACATGTCGGCCCGCTGGACCGCCGACGCGCCATTGCCAGGTGGCGAGCAGATGCACAATCGGCAGAGCCTGGTCGATGCGCTGTGCAAGCGTCACGGCTGGCTGGACGCTGCGCTGGCACAGCGCTGGGCCGCTACGTATGGCAGCCGCACCTGGCAGCTGCTCAGCGACGCGCAGAACATCGAGCACCTCGGCGAGGACTTCGGCCACGGCCTGTACGCTCGGGAAGTGGATTACCTGCGCGAGCACGAGTGGGCCACCGAAGTGGACGACATTCTCTGGCGGCGCAGCAAGCTCGGCTTGTTCCTCGACGCCGCTCAACGCGAGCGGCTGGAACGCTACATGACGCCAGCCGTGCCACTGGCCGTTACATCTGTACCAGTTGCACATCCTGCCGGTGAGCTTGCAGGTGTGGCAGTACAGCCGCCAGCAACGGCGCCTTGAAGCGCTCCTGAAAGCGGTGAGCGAGCCCGGGAATCAGGCGCAGCTCGCTGCCGCGCACATGGGCCGCCACATGCACGCCGTGCATCACCGGCAATAGCGGGTCAGCGGTGCCATGCACCACCAGGGTCGGCACACGCAGGCGATTGAGCAGGTCTACGCGGCTGCCCTCCGCGAGAATGGCCAGTAGTTGGCGCTCCACACCGGCCGGGTTGAAGGCCCGGTCGTAGGCGACCTCGGCCTGGTGCAGCAGCATCGCGCGATCATCCACCACCGCCGGGCTACCCAGCGCTGCCAGCAGGTCTGCCTGCTGCTCCAGGGCCATCTCGCGGCTCGGCGCATCCCGTCGCGACAGCAACTGCACCAGCGCCTGGCTAGGCGCCGGCAGCCCCTGGGCACCCGAGCTGGTCATCACCAGGGTCAGGCTCTGCACCCGCTGCGGCGCAATGTCCGCGACGTGCTGGGCGATCATCCCGCCCATGCTGGCACCCAGCAAATGAAACCGGTGAATGCCCAGGGCATCCATCAGCCCCAGAGCATCACCCGCCATGTCGCGCAACCCGTAGGGCGCGCCGACGGATAGCCCGAGCCGATAGCGCAGTACCTCATAGGCGAGGTTGGCTGTCGGCGCATCAGCATTCCAGCGACTCAGGCCGACATCGCGGTTGTCGTAGCGGATCACCCGGAAACCCTGCGCACAGAGTTGTTCGACCACGTCGTCCGGCCAGTGGATCAGCTGCCCACCCAGGCCCATCACCAGCAACAACGCAGGATCGCTGCTGCGTCCGATGCTCTGGTAGGCGAGGCTCACCTCGCCCACCGATACGCGCTCGACGTCCGCATGGACCTGGCAGGCTTCCGTCGCCAGGGACGGCAGGCTGCACAGCAGGGCAGCCAGAAAAAACAGCACGCGCATCATTCATGTTCCACAAGCAGAAAGCCGACTAGCAGAGAAGTGTTGCAGTTCTCTCTCGATGCGCGCTGCCACAGAACGGTGACAGTTTGATGAAACCCGCCAGGCGGGTGCCCTCCAAACCCGGCTCGACAGCGGGCCAAGCCATGAGCGACACTGCGCACATGAAAGGCGCTCATCTTCGTTGCCGCCTGATTGAATATTTTGCAGGCCCGCGATGCTCGAAATACGTCACCTGAAAACCCTTCACGCCCTGCGTGAGACCGACAGCCTGGTCGACGCGGCCGACCGCCTGCACCTGACTCAGTCGGCGCTGTCGCACCAGTTCAAGGAACTGGAGGAGCGCCTCGGCATGCAGCTGTTCGTGCGCAAGACCAAACCGGTACGGTTCACCAGTGCCGGCCTGCGCCTGCTGCAGCTGTGCGACAGCGTATTGCCACTGCTGCGCAGCGCCGAGCGTGACCTCTCGCGCCTGGCTGGCGGCACTGCGGGCCGCCTGCACATGGCCATCGAATGCCACAGTTGCTTCCAATGGCTGATGCCGACCATCGATCAGTTTCGCGATGCCTGGCCGGAAGTGGAGCTCGACCTGGCCTCGGGATTCTCCTTCGCGCCCCTGCCCGCCCTGGCCCGTGGTGATCTCGACCTGGTGGTGACCTCCGACCCGCTGGAGCTGTCCGGTATCACCTACGTGCCATTGTTCACCTATGAAGCCATGCTGGCGGTTGCCAACCAGCACGCACTGGCCACTCGGCCCTGCATCCGCCCGGCAGACCTGCGCCGGGAAACCCTCATCACCTACCCGGTGGAACGTGATCGGCTGGATATCTTCACGCGGTTTCTCGAACCCGCCGACATCGAGCCGGCCCAGGTACGCACCTCCGAACTGACGGTAATGATGATGCAGCTGGTGGCCAGCGGGCGCGGTGTTTGCGGGCTGCCCAACTGGGCACTGCACGAGTACAGCTCGCGTGGCTACGTGACGGCCAAGCGCCTGGGTGAAAAGGGCCTGTTCGCCACGCTCTACGCGGGCATCCGCACCGACATGCTGGATGCGCCGTTCATGCGCGACTTCCTGCTCACCGCCAAGGACACCTCCTTCGCCAACCTGGAAGGCGTCAGCGTCGCCCGGCAGTGATGGCTCAGTCAGCGTCGAACTGCATCTCAGGTGGCTGGCGCCGAAATCCACCGGTCAACCAGGCGAGATAGACGACGCCCAACGCCAGCCAGCACAGGCCCAGAGTGATCGCCAGGTGGTCCAGGCTGACCATCAGCCACAGCGTGGCGAACACGCCGAGCAGCGGAAACAGCAGGTATTGCAGCGCCGCGCGAGCGCCACGCTGCGGACGGCCGATCCAGTAATGGAAAATCACCGACAGGTTGACCAGCGAGAACGCCAGGAAGGCGCCGAAGTTGATGAACGAGGTCGAGGTGGTCACGTCCAGCTTCAGCGCCAGCAAGGCCACCACCGCACACAGGGCGATGCTGCCCACTGGCGTGCCGAACCGCTGGCTCAGCGTGCCGAACAGACGCTTGGGCAGTACCCCGTCACGGCCCATGGCGAACAGCAGGCGCGAGGCGCTGGCCTGGGCCGACAGCCCCGATGTGAACTGGCCGACGATCAGGCCGATCAGGAAGATCGACACGAACAGGTCACCACCGATGTTGCGAGCGATTTCATAGGCTGCCGAATCGGTGCTGGTGAACGCCGCGCCAGGATGGGCGAGCTGCACGAAGTAGGCGGTGACAATGAAAATCAGCCCGCCAAACAGGGTGATCAGCAGAATCGCCCTGGGGATGGTCTTCTGCGGGTCGCGGGTTTCCTCGGTGAGCGTGCTGACAGCATCGAAGCCGAGAAACGAGTAGCAGGCGATCGCCGCACCGCCCATCACCAGCGGCAGGCTGAAACTGCCGTCGAAGAACGGCTCGAGGCTCCACAACGGCTTGCTCCCATCGCCTGCCACGTAGTGCACGCAAAGGGCGACGAAGGCGACGAGTACCAGGAGCTGCACGAGCATCAGCAGTCCGTTGACCCGCTTGGCCAATTGCAGACCCACCACGTTGATCAGCGATGTCACCACGATGAACGTCAGTACCCACACGGCCTGCGGCACTGCCGGAAATGCTGACCCCAGGTAGGCCGCACCGATCAGCCAGATGGCCATGGGCAGGAACAGGTAATCGAGCAGCACCACCCAGCCGGCGATGAAACCCAGCTTGGCGTTGATCGACTGGCGCACATAGGTATAGGCGGAACCGGCCACGGGATAGGCCGCAGCCATCTTCGCGTAGCTCAGCGCGGTGAACAGCATGGCCAGCGTGGCGGCCACGTAGGCGGCCGGCACCTGCCCGTCGGTCACGTCGGCAAGAATGCCGAAGGTGCCAAGCACGATGATCGGCGTCATGTAGGCGATGCCGAACAGCACCACCGAGCCCAGCGTGAGGGTCCGTTTGAGATTGGCCATTACTGCTACTCCGAGATTTATGTTTTTTATGGCAGAGCCGAAGTCGGCGAACACGGCAACACTCGCCAGGCGCGAAGCCCGGCGGCAATGCGGAGGTGGGCCTCCGTCTTATCGGGGAATCAACAGCTCGCGGCGACCGTCCGCGTAGTCGACGCGTTCGCCAGGCAGTACCAGGCGCCGTTCGTCGAGGTAGCGGTAGTCCCTGCAGGCGGCTTGTAACTGTTCGAGGTCGAGTTCGACGATCTGCCGACACTCCTCGCGTCCGGCTTCACACAGCACCTGGCCGAACGGGTCGACCGCCGCACTGCCGCCAGCGAACACCAGATCGCCATCGCCGCTGCCGACGCGATTGACCATCACCGCGAATGCCTGGTTTTCCATGGCCCGCGCCATGATCGCGGTGCGGTGGGTGGGCCCGTAGGGGTCCATGTTGCCATTGGTGACGATGATCAGATCGGCGCCCAGCTGCGCCAGCGTCCGCGCGCTTTCCGGGAATTCGATATCGAAACAGATCAGGATGCCAACGCGGATGCCCTGCCAGGGCACCGTGACAAAGCGGTCGCCGGGCGTGAACACACCCCGGTCGGACGACCACAGGTGGGTCTTGCGGTAACGCATGGCGATCCCGGCGGGGGTGATCAGCAGCGTGGTGTTGTAGAACAGCCCACCCTCGCTCTCCGCCATGCCAATGGCTACCGATACGTTGCGCTCGCGAACGGCTTGCTGCACGGCCTGTACGCTGGGCCCGTCGATGGGCTCGGCGACGGCAGCGATGTTGAGCGGGGTTGGAAACCCCATCAGATGGGTTTCCGAAAACACCAGCAGATCGGTACCGTCGGCGCTGTCGGCAATTGCCTGCAGGGCGCGACTGAGGTTGTATGCGGTGTCGCCATCGCGACCGCGCATTTGCAAGAGTTCGATCTTCATCGGCATGTCCTGTTGTTTTGTTCACGGCAGGCAAAGGCGGCAGAATCCCATCTTCGGTATGGCGAACCGCGATGGGCCGCCCTGCCGGTGCGATTGGTCGAGTATGGCGCCACGCATCGCTGCCGGTAATCACGCGGGCGGGTTAACCCTTTGGGGGTAGGAAATGGGACTGTCGTTGCAGCACATCGCCTGGCATCAGTCGGTTGGTAAACTCATCGAAGGGCTGGATCGCCCCGGTTTCTGGACGGCACTGGTACGTTTGCTGGAACAGTACGTGGCCTTCGACAGCTGGGTGGTGCTGATCTTCAGTGACGCCCGACCCCAGGTGCTCGCCGAATGCCCAGGCCTCGACGGTGGCCCCGACACCCTGTTTCTGGACTACCTCAAGGGCCTGTACCAACTCGACCCCTTCTACATCAACAGCCGCGAACGCAGCGCCGGCGGCCTGCTGCACCTGGCCGACGTGGCGCCCCAATACTTCGAGCGAACCGATTACTACCAGCGCTACTTCCGACTCAACGTGGTGGTCGACGAGGTGCAGTTCAATGTTCCACTGGGGGACGGCCGCACACTGTGTCTGTCGCTCGGCGCCCGGCATCGCTTCAGCCCCGAGAACCTAGCACTGCTTGGCCTGGTGCAGCCCTGGGTGAGCGGGCTGATGCGCCAGCGCCTGACCTTCGAGCAGGAGCTGCTCGGCGGCGCCCCAGTCGGCCCGGCGCGCCTGCAGGCACACGCAAGCGCCGGGCACCGCCTGGAAGACACCCTCACGACGCGCGAACTGGAAGTCGCCCGGCTGCTGCTCAGCGGCTGCTCGGGCAAGGAGATTGCCCGCAAACTGGCGATTTCCACGGAGACGGTCAAGGTGCACCGCAAGCACATCTACGGCAAGTTGGGGATCAAGTCGCAATCGGAACTGTTCGTGCTGTTTCTGCAGGCGCAACAGGATTGACCCGCACGCGGCCTACCCGGCGGCGGCGCCCACCCTTATCTGGAAACCCTCATGAACATCAACGATATCCCCTTCGGCACCACTGACTGGCACCAGGTCGCGGCCACCGAGCACCCAGGGGAAACGGGCATGGCCCATTGGCGCACGCAACAGTTCGGCGCACTGCGCGTGCGCATGGTCGACTACTCGCCGGGTTACCTGGCCGATCACTGGTGCCACAAGGGCCACATCCTGCTGTGCCTGGAAGGCGAACTGCACACCGAACTGGAGGATGGCCGGCGATTCGTGATGACCGCCGGCATGAGCTATCAGGTCGCCGACGGCGCCGAAGCGCACCGCAGCTCGACCACGACCGGCGCCCGCCTGTTCATCGTCGACTGATGGGCGCCGCCGCTCGGCGTGGCTGCCGGGTTACAGGCCTGGCCTCAGCGGCTATGCTGACACGCGTTTTCCAGCCAACGGAGCCATTGATGACCATCGCCCATAGCCTGTCGCTCGTCGCAGCCGTCACCCTGCTCAGTGCCTGTGCAAGCCCCTCGAAGAGCGTCACCGTACAAGAACAGACGCAGTGCCCGATCGCGCTTCAGGTAGGCCAGCAGATGATCCTCAGCCTGCCGAGCAACCCCACCACCGGTTACCGCTGGGCGGTGCGTGAGGATGCCGGCAGGGTGCTCAAGAGCCTCGGCCCGGAAGTCTACAGCGCCTCGGAATCGGATCTGGTCGGTGGCGACGGTTACTCAACCTGGCGCTTCCAGGCGACCGAGAGCGGCGAGGCGCAGTTGCTGCTGACCTACGCCCAGCCCTGGGACGTCAGCACCGAACCCGCAGAAACGTTCGACTGCCGTATTCGCGTTCGCTAGCCGCACCGGCGCGACAGAACCCGCAGGTAACGTTCCCCCAGCGATGCCTGCCGTCGACAGGGTTTGGCTAATCGCCGGACTTGGCTAAAATGCGCGCCTTTCCAGCACCGCGCAGACCGACCGTGAACAGACAGCCCGACCAACTTTTCGCCCAGCCACTGGATCAGGTCCCGGACTTCGTGTTCAACGAAGACGTGGCGCGCGTGTTTCCGGACATGATCAAGCGCTCCGTGCCCGGCTATCCGACCATTGTCGAAAACATTGGCGTACTGGCCGGCCAGTTCGCCCAGCCCGGCAGCCTGCTGTATGACCTGGGCAGCTCGCTGGGCGCCGTCACCCAGGCATTGCGCCGCCACGTGCAGGTCGAGGGTTGCCGGGTGATTGCGGTGGACAATTCGGCGGCCATGGTCGAGCGCTGCCGCGAATACCTGCACGCCCAGGACGCCATGTTCCAGGAGCTGCTGCCGGTCGAGGTCATCGAAGCCGACATCCTCGCCATGCAGTGGCAGCCCGCCTCCCTGGTGGCGATGAACTTCACCCTGCAGTTCATCGCGCCGGACAATCGCCTTGAGCTGCTCGGCCGCATTCATCGCACCCTGCTGCCCGGTGGCGCGCTCATCCTCTCGGAAAAGCTGCGTTTCGAGGACCGGCAACAACATACCCTGCTCACCGACCTGCACCTGGCCTTCAAGCGCGCCAACGGCTACAGCGAGCTGGAAATCGCCCAGAAACGCAGCGCCATCGAGAACGTGATGCTGCCCGACAGCCTCGAGCAACATCGGGAGCGCCTGCACGCCGCCGGCTTCAGCAAGGTGGTGCCCTGGTTCCAGTGCCTCAACTTCGCCTCCCTGGTGGCGCTGCCATGATGCGCCGCATGGACCTCGACGCCCTGCAGGCGGAGCTGGCGGGCACCCCAATGCAGGACTGGAGCGCCGACCTGCCCGCGCAGATCGATGCCAGGCTGGCCATCGGGCACGGTGACCTGCAGCGCTGGTATGCGGCCGTCGAAGCCTTGCCGCCACTGGTCGCCGAGCGGCTCGACCTGCGCGAAGACTTCCGCCTCGGCGGCCAGCACGACGACACCACCCACGCAGCCCTGGATAGCGCCTTGCGTGGCCTGATCCCCTGGCGCAAGGGCCCGTTCCACCTGTTCGGCGTGCACGTGGACACCGAATGGCGCTCGGATTGGAAATGGCAGCGAGTGTCCCCGCACCTGGACCTGACCGGCAAGCGCGTGCTCGATGTCGGCTGCGGCAACGGCTACTACATGTGGCGTATGCTCGGCGACGGCGCCAGGAGCGTGGTCGGCATCGACCCCAACTGGCTGTTCCTCTGCCAGTTCCTGGCGATGAAACACTACTTGCCGGACCTGCCTGCCTGGCACCTGCCGATTGGCATCGAAGACCTGCCCGCCAAGCTGCAGGGCTTCGACACCGTGTTCTCCATGGGTGTGCTGTATCACCGCCGCTCGCCCATCGACCACCTGCTGGAACTCAAGGACTGCCTGCTCAAGGGCGGCGAGCTGGTACTGGAAACGCTGGTGGTCGAAGGCGATGCCAACCAGGTCCTGGTTCCCGAAGATCGCTATGCGCAGATGCGCAACGTGTGGTTCCTGCCCTCGGTTGCTGCGCTGGAGCTGTGGCTACGCCGCGCCGGCTTCGTCGACGTGCGCTGCGTGGACGTCAGCGTCACCTCGGTCGAGGAGCAGCGCAGCACCGAGTGGATGCGCTTCCAGTCGCTACCGGAATTCCTCGACCCGCTGGATCACCGCCGCACCCTCGAGGGCCTGCCGGCGCCACGCCGTGCCGTGCTGGTCGCACGCAAGCCCTGAGCGCCGCCCTCAGTCATCGGCGGGGCGAGTGCGGCGCCACTCGGCCTGGCGCGCGACGATCACCCGCAACGGCATGCGGGCGCCTGCGCTGACACGCGAATGAATGCTACCCAGGCGCACCTGGCCGAGCTCGTCGAGCACCAGCAGGCGGCGCATCTTGCGGCGCCAGCGCCAGGCGAAACACCAGTCAGCCACCCATTGCATCCACTCCTCGGGAAAGCTGCCGCATCCGGGCAGCGGCACGCCGCGCGCGGCATGTGCCGCAGGCTGTCTGTTCGCTCTCATGGTCAGGCTCCTCAACGAGTGATCACCGGTGATCGATGATCGCTTGCAGCCAGAGTGAGTTGCGCCTACCGTTAAGACAAACGAGTAATACCTAACCTCTAGTTAAGAAAATATTAACAAACCTATGACAACCGCCTTGCCCATGGACGTCCCCGCCGCGCTGCCTCTGCTGGAGAGCGACGTGCTGAAAACCTTTGTCGGGATTGCCGAAAGCGGCAGCTTCACCCGCACTGCCGCGCAGGTTTTCCGCACCACAGCCGCGGTCAGCCAACAAATCAAGCGCCTGGAGGAAACCCTGGGCCGCCCGCTGTTTCTGCGCGAGAGCCGGCGCGTGCGGCTGACCGCCGATGGCGAGGTCCTGCTCGGCTACGCCCGCCGCCTGCTCAAGCTCAATGAAGAAGCGGTGGCGCAGTTTCTGATTCCAAACCTGGCGGGCACCGTGCGCTTTGGCACGCCGTTCGACATTGGCGTGGGCTCGCTCCCGGATCTGCTGTCGCAGTTCGCCCTGAGTCATCCAGCGGTTCAGGTCGACGTGTCGGTAGGCCGCAGCTGTGAGCTGATCGAGCGTGTGGACGCTGGCGAGCTCGATCTGACCCTGCTCAATACCGGCAACGCCGATGCCGACGACTCCAGAGGCGAGATCATCTGCAGCGAAGCGTTGGTGTGGGCAGGTCGTGAAGGCGGCCTGGCGGTCAAGCGCAGCCCCCTGCCGCTCGCCCTGGCCAATACCGGCTGTGCCTGGCGCCGTGCGGCCCTGGACGGCCTCGACCGCCTGGGGCGCAGCTACCGTATCGCCTATTCCAGCGAGCAGTGTGCGGGACAGGAAGCGGCCCTGCTGGCCGACCTGGCCATAGCAGCGTTCCCCGCCAGCCTGGTCAAGCCCCCGCTACGCCGCCTGGCGCTGCAGGAGCATGGCTTGCCGCCACTGGGCGAGTACCACATCAAACTGCTGCGCGGCAGCAACCGAGGGGCCGCCGCCGAGGCATTGGCGGCGCAGGTAGCGGTGGCCTACGGCGGCCACCGCTGACACGCCGATCAGCCTGCCGCGGCGCCCTGGATCAGCTGCTTCATTTCGCGTACCGCCTCCTTGAAGCCGACGAACAGCGCATGGCTGACCAGCGCATGACCGATGTTCAGCTCGTTGATGCCGGGGATCGCCGCCACCGGCTCGACGTTGTGGTAATGCAGGCCATGGCCGGCATTGACGATCAGCCCCAGGGAAAGCCCCAGCGCAACGCCCTCGCGGATGCGCTGCAACTCGGCGGCAGCGTCCTGCACATCGTGCGCGTCGGCATAGCGGCCGGTGTGCAACTCGATGGCCGGTGCGCCTACGCGCTTGCTCGCCTCGATCTGCCGCGGATCGGCATCAATGAACAACGACACTTCGCTGCCGGCAGCGGCCAGGCGCTGCACTGCAGCGGCAATGCGTGCTTCCTGTCCGGCCACATCCAGGCCACCCTCGGTGGTCAGTTCCTGGCGGGTTTCCGGTACCAGGCAGACGTGCGCGGGGCGGATCTGTTCGGCGAAGTCGAGCATGAAATCGGTGACGCCCATCTCGAAGTTCATGCGCGTCTGCAGCACCTGCGCGAGCAGGCGTACGTCACGTTCCTGAATGTGCCGCCGATCTTCGCGCAGGTGCACGGTGATGCCATCGGCACCCGCCTCTTCGGCGTCCAGCGCGGCCTTGACCGGGTCGGGATAGCGCGTGCCCCGCGCCTGGCGCAGGGTGGCCACGTGGTCGATATTCACACCCAGCAAAACACGATTGGCTTCAGTCACGGCTTGGCTCCTTGAGCGTCATGAACAATTCGCGGCTGACCAGCGGTCGACCACCCAGATGGGGCGCGAGCGCCTGACGCATCAGGCGCTTGGCAGCGGCCAGCGCGCCTGGCGCGGTCCAGTCCGCCTCGGCCATGGCCAGCAGCTCGCTACCAAGAAAGGCACCGGGCTGCCAGTGGCCAATGGGCAACAGGCCGCTATCGGCCTGCAAGCGATAAAGCCCGGTAGCGACCACCGCATCGCCCTGCACATCGCTGTCGAGCGCAAACCCGTAACCCAGCTCGTCCAGCAACCGCCACTCGAAGGCCCGCAGCAGCGGCTCCAGGGCTCGCCCCTGAGCCAGCGCCAGCACCGTCATGGCGTACTGCTCGAAGATCACCGGGTGTGGGTCCTCCGCTGGCAGCACGCGGATCAGCAACTCGTTCAGGTACATGCCGCTGAACAACGCGTCGCCGGAAAGCAGATTGGGAATGCCAGCCGCCTCCAGGCGGCCGACGTTCTTGAGCTCACCGCGCCCGCGGGTTTCCAGTTCGAGGGGAATGAACGGTCGGGCCAGAGTGCCGGCCTTGCCACGCGCGCCACGCAATACGGCGCGCAGGCGCCCCTGGGGCGTCAGGAAATCGACCAGTGCGCTGCTTTCGCGGTACGCACGGCTGTGCAGGACATAGGCGGGCTGGCTGAGCGCAAGCATGCTGAATCACCCGCTATCGAGGCCAGAGGCAGAATGCCGTGTCAGATATTGTCGTAGCCCAGGGAACGCAGTGCGCGCTCGTCATCGGACCAGCCGCTCTTGACCTTGACCCACAGGTTGAGCATGACCTTGGTGTCGAACATCGACTCCATATCCTTGCGCGCTTCCTGGCCGATGCGCTTGATGCGCTCACCCTTCTCGCCAATGATGATCTTCTTCTGCCCGTCACGTTCGACCAGCACCAGCGCGTGGATGTGCATGATCCGCCCTTCGCGCTTGAACTCTTCGATCTCGACGGTGATCTGGTAAGGCAGTTCCGCGCCAAGCTGGCGCATGATCTTCTCGCGCACCAATTCAGCCGCGAAAAAGCGCCCGGAGCGATCAGTGATCTGGTCTTCCGGGAAGAAGTGCACGCCCTCGGGCAGGCGCTCGCCTACCAGCTTCTCCAGGGCTTCCAGGTTGTGGCCGTGCTGCGCCGAAACCGGCACGATTTCGGCGTTCGGCAACTGCTCGGCCAGCCACTTCAGGTGCGGCATCAGGTCAGCCTTGTCGTCCAGCCGGTCGGTCTTGTTGACGGCCAGAATCACCGGCCCCTGCACGTACTGGATGCGCTCGAGGACCATCTGGTCCTCGTCGGTCCAGCGGGTGCGGTCGACCACGAAGATCACCACGTCGACGTCCTTGAGGGCCGACGAGGCGTTCTTGTTCATGTAGCGGTTGAGCGCTTTCTCGTTGTTCTTGTGCAGGCCGGGCGTATCCACGTAGATGGCCTGGGTCTCGCCTTCGGTCTTGATGCCGAGCATATTGTGGCGGGTGGTCTGCGGCTTGCGCGAGGTGATCGCCAGCTTCTGTCCGAGGATGTGGTTGAGCAACGTCGATTTGCCCACGTTGGGCCGGCCGACGATGGCGACATAGCCACAGCGTGTTACAGGCGAATCAGTCATTGCCGTTCTCCACACCCAGAGCGATCAGCGCTGCCGTCGCCGCAACCTGTTCGGCGATGCGGCGGCTGGCGCCTTGGCCAAGGGTTTTGTCATTGAGTAAATTGACCTGACACTCGACCACGAATGTCCGGCAATGGGGCTCGCCCTGGATATCGACCACCTCGTAACGCGGCAGCTCGCAGGCACGTGACTGCAGAAACTCCTGCAGCCGGGTCTTGGGATCCTTGTTAGTGTCGACCAGCGTCAGGCCATCCAGCTCGTTGGTCAGCCAGGCCAGCACGCGCTCGCGGGCGATGTCCATGCCGACGTCCAGGTAGATGGCGCCGATCAGCGCTTCCAGGGCATCGGCGAGAATCGAATCACGGCGAAAACCGCCGCTCTTCAGTTCGCCCGAGCCCAGGCGCAGGTACTCGCCGAGGTCGAAACCGCGCGCCAGCACGGCCAGGGTCTCACCCTTCACCAGACGCGCGCGCAGCCTCGACAGCTGGCCTTCACGCGCCTGGGGGAAACGCTCGTAGAGCGCCTCGCCAGCAACGAAGTTGAGGATGGCATCACCGAGAAACTCCAGACGCTCATTGTTGCGCCCGGCAAAACTGCGATGGGTCAGCGCCAGGATCATCAGATCCTGGTCCTTGAAGGTGTGCCCGAGCTGTCGCTCGAGGCGGGTCAGCGAAACACTCACGGCATACGCACACGAAATTCTTTATCGAAATTGACCACCAGATCGAGATTCTCGATCAGCGATTCACGTTTTTCATACTTGAGGTGGGCAAGAAACTCGTTGCCATCCTGGGTCACCTTCAGCACATCCCGCATGTTCAGGTCGCGGATGCTGTTGACCGTCATGCCGCGGCTCACGTGGGCATAGAAGTCGCCCACGGTACGGATGTCCTGCAGCTTGTCGGTCTCCACCGAGGTGATGATCTTCTCCATCGACATGTAGTCGAGGTAATGCGGTATCACCTTGAACGCGGTGCTGGCGAGAAACGCCACCACAGCAAGAACCACCAGCCAACTCACAATCGACAGGCCTTGCTGCGAGCGTGCGAATTTCATGTTCTTCCCCAATATCCAGATAGTTCGAGTCGTGCGCATCGGGCGCATGAGAAGACTATAGATAGCTGGCGGCGCCGTATTGAACGGCGCCGCAAATATTCAACGAATCAGTGGATGAGCCCGACACGGGAGAAGTTCGGCACGCTCTTGAACTTCGGATCCGGCCAACTCATCCAGATGGCGAACGCCTTGCCCACGATATTGCGGTCGGGAACCATGCCCAGTACATCCTTGGGAATGCTCGGGTCGTTCCAGTAGCGGCTGTCGTTGGAATTGTCGCGGTTGTCGCCCATCATGAAGTAGTGCCCGGCAGGAACCGTCCACTCCTTGCCAGGCTCGGCGCGGTAGCGGTTCATCTCCTTGCGGATGCGGTGCTCGACTTCGCCCAGACGCTCACTGTAGAGCGTGGCGCTGCCCAGGCTGCCTGGCTCTTCGCCAATCAGTTGCTCGGCTACCGGCTGGCCGTTGACGAACAGGCGCTTGTCGCCGCTATAGCGCACCTGGTCGCCAGGCAGACCGATGACCCGCTTGATGTAATTGACGTTGGGGTCGCTCGGGTAACGGAACACCATCACGTCACCACGCTGCGGGTCACCCACCTCGATCACCTTGGTGTCGAGCACCGGCAGGCGGATGCCATAGGCAAACTTGTTGACCAGGATGAAATCGCCCACCTCCAGGGTGGGGATCATCGAACCCGAGGGAATCTGAAAGGGTTCGACGAGAAACGAGCGCAGTACCAGCACGATGGCCAGCACCGGAAAGAACGACTTGCCGTACTCGACCAGCAACGGCTCTTTGTTGAGCTTCTCGACCACTGCATCGTCGACGTGCTCGACCTTGCCTTGATAACTGGCAATCGCCGCACGACGCCGGGGCGCCAGAAACACCAGATCGAACAGGGCCAGGGCGCCGCACACGGCGACGGCGATGACCAGCAACAGCGGAAAATTAAATGACATAGGCCCTAACTATCCAACTTGAGTACAGCAAGGAAGGCTTCCTGCGGAATCTCCACGTTACCCACCTGCTTCATGCGCTTCTTACCGGCCTTCTGCTTTTCCAGCAGCTTGCGCTTACGGCTCACGTCGCCACCGTAACACTTGGCCAGAACGTTCTTTCTCAGTGCCTTGACCGTGGTCCGTGCGACGATCTGCCCACCAATGGCGGCCTGGATCGCAACATCGAACATCTGCCGAGGGATCAGCTCTTTCATCTTCTCGGTCAACTGGCGCCCTTTGTAGTGGGCGTTGTCGCGGTGCACGATAAGTGCCAGCGCGTCGACCTTGTCACCGTTGATCAACACATCCAGCTTGACCAGATTGGCCGACTGGTAACGGTCGAAATGGTAATCCAGCGAGGCGTAACCGCGGCTGGTGGACTTCAACCGGTCGAAGAAATCCAGTACCACCTCGTTCATCGGCAGGTCGTAGCGCACCTGCACCTGAGTGCCGAGGAACTGCATGTCACGCTGCACGCCGCGCTTCTCGATGCACAGGGTGATGACGTTACCCAGATGCTCCTGCGGAACCAGAATGGTGGCTTGTACGATCGGCTCACGGAAGTCCTCGACCGAGGATACATCCGGCAGCTTGGACGGGTTGTCGACGTAGATCGTTTCACCGGTCTTGAGCACGACCTCGAAAATAACGCTCGGCGCAGTGGTGATCAGGTCCAGGTCGTATTCGCGCTCCAGGCGCTCCTGGATGATCTCCATGTGCAGCATGCCGAGAAACCCGCAGCGGAAGCCGAAGCCCAGGGCATCGGAGCTTTCCGGCAGGTACTGCAGCGACGAATCGTTGAGGGTCAGCTTCTGCAGCGCATCGCGGAAGTCCTCGAAATCGTCGGAGCTCACCGGGAACAGGCCAGCATAGACCTGCGGCTGAATACGCTTGAAGCCCGCCAGCATTTCGACATCGGGGGTCGAACTGAGGGTCAGGGTATCGCCCACCGGCGCGCCATGAATATCCTTGATGCTGGCGATGATGAAGCCCACTTCGCCAGCCTTGAGATCGGCAGTGGCGGTGTGCTTTGGGTTGAACACGCCCACGCTGTCGACCAGATGCACCTTGCCGGTGGACTTGACCAGGATCTTGTCGCCCTTCTTCACCCGGCCGTGACGCACACGCACCAGGGACACCACCCCAAGGTAGTTGTCGAACCACGAATCGATGATCAGCGCCTGCAAGGGCGCTTCGATATCGCCGGTCGGCGCCGGAATGGTATGCACCAGGCGCTCGAGCACCTCATCGACGCCCATGCCGCTCTTGGCGCTACAGGCAACCGCGTCGGTGGCGTCGATACCGATGATCTTCTCGATCTCGTCCTTGACGCGATCGGGATCGGCTTGCGGCAGGTCCATCTTGTTCAGCACGGGCATGACTTCCAGCCCCTGCTCGATGGCGGTGTAACAGTTGGCCACCGACTGCGCTTCCACCCCCTGCCCCGCATCGACCACCAGCAAGGCGCCTTCACAGGCGGCCAGAGAGCGGCTCACCTCATAGGTGAAGTCGACGTGGCCGGGTGTGTCGATGAAGTTCAGCTGGTAGGTGATGCCGTCCTTCGCCTTGTAGTACAGGGTAACGCTGTGGGCCTTGATGGTGATGCCGCGCTCACGCTCCAGGTCCATGGAGTCGAGGACCTGGGCCTCCATCTCACGCGCGGTCAGACCACCGCACATCTGGATGAAACGGTCAGCCAGCGTCGACTTGCCGTGGTCAATGTGGGCAATGATGGAAAAATTGCGGATATGACTCAGGTCACTCACAGGACAACACTCAAAAGGCCGCAGGCGACTGCCCGCCGAAAATAGCCGCGAAGTTTAACCGAGTGGTTGCCCCTACGTCACGTCGGGACAAGCGCCTCGGCGAGGTATTTGCCAGCCTGCGCATTGCTGGAGACATAAAACCAGCCTGCAACACGCCGCCGGCAGGCAACCTCGACAACCGCCCACACGGGCAGGCGTCCATAAAAAAGGGCGACTCGCGTCGCCCTCGTTACTGCGCGCCGCAAGGGCCGCGATTCGGCCCGCCTGGGCGACGGGCCTGACTTATTCAGCCAGTTTGAAAGTAATGAAGCTGGCACGGCCCTGACGCAGTACGCGCATGGACACCGAGCGGTTCTTCGGTAGCGACTGGGCGACCTCGGTGAAGTTCTTCGCCGACCCGATGGCTTGGTTGTTCAGGTGGGTGATTACATCACCGGGGCGCAAACCGATCAGCGCCGCCGGGCCATCCTGCACTTCACGGATGACCACGCCACCCTTCAGGTCCAGCGCCTTTTTCTGTTCCTCGGTCAATTCGGCAACGCTGACACCAAGGCGATTGCTGCTTTGCTCGGCACCAGGCGTCGGAGTGGCGGCGGTTTCGTCGCCATCGTCGGCCGGCATCGCACCGACGGCGAGCTTGAGGTTCCTGCGCGCGCCCTCACGGACGATTTCCAGATTAGCTTTCGTGCCTGGCTTCAGCGCGCCCACCAGGTGCGGCAGGTCGGCCGACATGATGATCGGCTTGTCGTCGAGACTGAGGATCACGTCACCAACCTGCAAACCGCCCTTGGCGGCCGGGCCATCTTCGAGCACCTGGGCAACCAGCGCACCGGCAGGCCGCTCGAGACCGAAGGACTCGGCGAGATCCTTGTTCACTTCCTGAATGACCACACCCAGCCAGCCACGGCTGACCTTGCCGCTGCTCTTCAGCTGGTCGGCCACATCCATCGCCACGCTCATCGGGATGGCGAAGGACAGTCCCATGAAACCACCGGAACGGGTGAATATCTGCGAATTGATGCCGACCACTTCGCCGTCCAGATTGAACAGCGGGCCGCCCGAGTTACCCGGATTGATGGCCACGTCGGTCTGGATGAAGGGTACGTAACTCTCGTTCGGCAGGCTGCGCCCCTTGGCACTGACGATACCCGCCGTTACCGAATGATCGAAGCCGAAGGGCGAGCCGATGGCCAGCACCCACTCCCCTACCTTGAGGTTGTCGGAATTGCCCAGCTTGACGGTCGGCAGATCGTCGGCCTCGACCTTCAGCAGGGCAACGTCGCTGCGTGGATCGGTACCGATGAGCTTGGCTTCCAGCTCGCTGCGGTCGGACAGGCGCACAATGATTTCATCGGCGTCGGCAATCACGTGGTTGTTGGTCAGGATGTAGCCATCCTTGGAAATGATGAAGCCCGAGCCCAGCGACTGGGCCTCACGCTGACGACCACCACCGCCCGGCGCACGAGGCTGCTGAGGGATGCTGCGCTCGAAGAACTCGCGAAACATCGGTGGCAGCCCTTCGAGATCCGGCATCGCCAGCCCGCCGCTGCCCGCGACGGCATTGGGGACCTTCTGTCGGGTACTGATATTGACCACGGCGGGCGAAGCGGCTTCGACCAAGGGGGTGAAGTCCGGCAATTGCGCATTCGCAACCACTGACTGCCCCATCATGAACACCGCAAAAAACGCGGCAACGTAGGTTTTCAGGCTAGGCATCGACATGCAGTTTCTTCCCCATCCAGAACAAACGAGCCCCGCTCGGGGGCTATCGGTACAACATACATGACGATACAACCGCAGCATCAACCCGGATCGTTATCGTCGATCCTTATGGTGTTGCATGCGCATCGTCAGCACGCATCGACATGGCGACGCGCTCCGCCGTTCCCAGCGGAATTTCCCCCACCACCGTCACCATGACGTCGCCATCATCGGTAATCAGGCGGCGCGAAACAGCCACGGTGGGCCCCAACTGCCTGCGCGCGTCGGCAACCGCGGCACCATGCAAGGGCTCGAAGAATACCGAGAAACGAGCCAGCCCATCGTCGTAAATCAGGCAATCCACAAGGTCCGCGGAAGCGTTGCTACGACGCTGAGTGACCGCACTGAGGCTGAAGCCCGGCGGCAACCAATCGGATCGCCAAGGCTCTGACCGCCGGTTCTCGGCTTTGATAATACGCACAGGCGCACAATCTGTGGAAGGCTGCAGTACCGCTTCTGGCTGGCTGCTGGCGGTATCCAACTCGGTGAACTGGAAACGCTCGAGCAACACACCCTGATCACTGACCAGCAACGACTTGAGGGGCAAGCCGGTTTCACGGTCGAGGTGGAGTTCCACACCGTAACGGTACTGATCGCGTGGCACCAGATCCAGAACGACCGCAGGGCGACCCGCGACCCGCGACTCGCCGCTGACGCGTAATTCGTACCATTCGCCCAATTGCCGACCATCTAAAGCATGGCCTGGCCACGCCTGGTCCTCGACAACCTGAGCGGATAACGGACCAGTCGCGCACTGCGCCTGCCCATTGACTCGAAGAACTTCCTGGGGAGCACCGTCGACCTTCAGCAATCGCTCACGCACTCCACCACCCGGCTCGACCTGACGCCAGATGTTATGGGTAGATAGAGCGCCATTGCGCTGGTAGATAAAGGTGCCTTGGAAGCTCTGGCTGCTTTCGGCGTTGTTGAGCCGTTGCAACCAGTCCTGAGCGTCGGCAGCCATGGCGGGGATAGCCAGGAAGCTGCCGAGCACCAGGGAAGTAGCGTGAATGAAGCGCATGCGCGTCCTTCTTAACGCTCTTCTACACTCGCGGACCGGGCGAACGGCAGTGCGTTCTCGGCAGTACCAGGTGCGGACTGCTCAGCATGCTGACGCAGGTACTCAGGCAGACGCTGCTCGTGCCAACCTTCACCTTCAGCTGCTACGGTCTCGACGTTCGGCTGTTCATCCGAAGTGTTGAAACCGGCCAGAATCGCAGGCCCTTGAGCCTGTGGCAGAGCAATCGAAGGCTGAGTCTGCTGAGCCAGTTGGGCACCAGCGACGTCATCCTCGTTGTAGAAGCGCACGCCAGCCAATACGGCAACCGTGACGGTAGCTGCAACAGCTACACGTCCAAGGCTACGCCAAGGGCCACGCACGACTTTCTCGGATTCCTGCACCACTGGCGTGGCATCGTTCTCCAGGGCAGCGGAAACAGCCGCGGCGATGTCCAGCCGAGGCACAAGCAGATCCTTGTGCATCACGGCGCGAGCAACCTGGTAACGCGACCAGGTAGCACGCAATTCGGCATCATCGCTCGCACCGAGCACACGCCGAAGTTCAAGTTCATCCGCTTCGTTATCCATCACCGCGGACAGCGATTCCTGCAGGGCTTCACGACTCATAGCGGTTCCTCTCTTGGCTGTCGCCGCTGTCTCAGGCTTCCTGCAACAGAGGTTGCAGGGACTTGTCGATGGCTTCACGCGCCCGAAAGATTCGCGAACGCACGGTGCCAACGGGACATTGCATGACGCTCGCAATGTCTTCATAACTCAGACCATCAAATTCACGTAACGTTAGCGCGGTTCGCAAATCTTCTGGCAGTTGCTGGATGCTTCGGTGCACGGTGGCCTCGATTTCATCCCTCAACAGCGCACGCTCGGGAGATTCGATGTCCTTGAGGGCATGATCGCCATCGTAGAACTCAGCATCCTCTGCGCTTACATCGTTATCCGGTGGTCGCCGACCGCGAGACACCAGATGATTCTTCGCCGTGTTGATGGCGATGCGGTACAGCCATGTATAGAACGCGCTGTCGCCGCGAAAGTTTCCCAACGCCCGGTAAGCTTTTACAAACGCTTCCTGGGCCACATCCTGAGCTTCATGGGTGTCGTGCACGAATCGCACGATCAACCCGAGAATCTTGTGCTGGTACTTCAGCACCAACAGATCAAAAGCTCGCTTGTCACCGCGCTGAACGCGCTCGACCAGCTGCTGATCCTCTTCCTGGGTTAGCATGAACACTCCTCGTTGAGCTCGTAGGAGATCAGCGTCTGCCAGAGGATCGATCTGCATAAATAGACTCGAGCCATGTGCAAAAGTTCTCCCCCTCCGAACAAGCTTCCCGCAAAACATTTTTGGTTTTGCACGAAACAACGCACCAGGCATATCCCTGCTGCGTAAATAGTCTTAGATCGCCTGGCGCGCCGAAAAGAAGCCCGCTTCACGCGACTTCGTTCGCTCGGTCCACCAGACACAATCCCTCTCCGGGGCGACTCGGCTATAGAACCTTGACTACTAAGAAAGTTCATCATGGTTCTAGCAGAGCATATGAAGCTCCAGCACCAACACAGCGCACACCTTTGGGGAAGGCATATCGCCAGCCAGATACGATACACCTTCTGCGCAAGACAACCTACCGGGCCGACTATTGTGCCGTTGCCCCCCTCTATATACTAGTGGGCGCCATCCAGCGGAATATTCGAATAATGAGCCAACACTTCCAGCACGACGTCCTGGTCATCGGCAGCGGCGCCGCCGGCCTGACCCTGGCCCTGACGCTTCCCGAGCACCTGAGCATCGCCGTGCTGAGCAAGGGCGAGCTGGCCAATGGCTCTACCTATTGGGCCCAGGGCGGCGTGGCTGCGGTGCTGGATGACAGCGACACCATCGACTCCCACGTCGACGACACGCTCAATGCTGGTGGTGGCCTGTGCCGCGAAGATGCCGTGCGCTTCACGGTGGAACACAGCCGCGAGGCCATTCAATGGCTGATCGATCAAGGTGTACCTTTTACCCGCGACGACGAGCATGATCGCGAAGACGGTGGTTTCGAGTTTCATCTGACCCGCGAAGGCGGTCACAGCCATCGGCGCATCATCCACGCTGCCGATGCGACAGGTGCGGCGATCTTCAATACCCTGCTGGAGCGCACTCGCGAGCGCGGCAATGTCGAATTGCTGGAGCAGCGGGTAGCCGTCGACCTGATCTCCGAACACAAGCTCGGGCGCCAGGGGCGGCGTTGCCTGGGTGCCTACGTGCTGGATCGGCGCAGCGGCGAGGTGGACACCCATCATGCCCGCTTCGTCATCCTCGCCACGGGTGGCGCAGCCAAGGTGTACCTTTACACCAGCAATCCGGATGGCGCCTGCGGCGATGGCATCGCCATGGCGTGGCGCGCCGGCTGCCGGGTCGGCAATCTGGAATTCAACCAGTTCCACCCCACCTGCCTCTACCACCCGCAGGCCAAAAGCTTCCTCGTCACCGAGGCGCTGCGTGGCGAAGGCGCCCTGCTGCGCCTGCCCAACGGCGAGCGCTTCATGGCGCGCTTCGACCCGCGCGAGGAACTGGCACCACGCGACATCGTCGCCCGCGCCATCGACCATGAAATGAAGCGCCTGGGCGTCGACTGCGTATACCTCGACATCAGCCACAAGCCGGCGGACTTCGTCAAAAGCCACTTCCCGACCGTGTACCAGCGCTGCCTGGAGTTTGGCATCGATATCACCCGCCAGCCGATCCCCGTGGTACCGGCTGCACATTACACCTGTGGCGGCGTGCTGGTGGACCAGGCCGGGCGCAGCGATGTGCCCGGCCTCTACGCCATCGGCGAGACCAGCTTTACCGGACTGCACGGCGCCAATCGCATGGCCAGCAACTCGCTGCTCGAATGCTTCGTCTATGCCCGCTCTGCCGCGGCCGACATCGTCGCCCAGCTCGATCAGGTGCAGATGCCAGCCGAACTGCCATCCTGGGATGCCAGCCAGGTGACCGATTCTGACGAAGACGTGATCATCGCCCACAACTGGGATGAATTGCGGCGCTTCATGTGGGACTACGTGGGCATCGTGCGCACCACCAAGCGCCTGCAGCGCGCCCAGCACCGCGTGCGCCTGCTGCTCGATGAAATCGACGAGTTCTACAGCAACTACAAGGTGAGCCGGGATCTGATCGAGCTGCGCAACCTGGCCCAGGTGGCCGAACTGATGATCGAGTCGGCCATGGCGCGCAGGGAATCGCGAGGCCTGCACTACACGCTGGATTACCCGGGCCTGCTACCCGAGGCGCAAGACACTATTCTGCGACCCGCCAACGCTGACGGCTGAACTTCAGGCTGACACGCAGCCGCCGGTGCACGTCGCGCGGCAGGCTGTCCGCCGGCAGGCAAAGACTATTGACGCGGTACTCGCCAGGCAGGCGAAAGCGCACGACCACCAGCCATGGCAGGGCGATGCTGTCGGGCAGCAGCGTGACGGGCAGCCAATCCCCGTTCTTGCGCCGCGCTTGCCATCCTTCGTCATCATGGCGCAGCCCGCGCCAGGCACCGGCATGGCTGAGCAGCACATGTCGCGGCAGCACCCAGGCTGCATGGGCGCCACTGAGCAGCACGCCGGCCAGCCGCGCCCAAGTGGCAATATCGACCAGCAGCAGCGTGAACAAGACCAGCGCCTGCACGCACAGATAAACTTCCAGCAGCCGCCGTGAAGGCTGCCAGTGGCATTCGAAGCGCTTACTTGGGCTGGACACGATCCAGGATCATGCGAACGATGTAACGCAGGTCCGCATCCTCGGGTTCGCCGCGCTGCATGAACCAGCCGAACATGTCCTGATCCTCGCACTCCAGTAGCTTGCGGTAGCGTGCGCGGTCTTCATCGTTCAGCGTCGCATACACCTCACGTACGAAAGGCACCAGCAACACGTCCAGTTCGAGCATGCCGCGTCGGCTGTGCCAGAAAAGGCGATTGAGTTCAGTGGCGTCGACCATGGGCTGCTCCTCGAAAAAGGCCGGCAGTATACCAACTGCCGCGCGCTACATGAGCGTCACCATCTGCCATTCGCAGCACCTTGGCGGGCATCTGTTTTTGCCTGTAGCTTGAGGCTCGCTGCTGCTCTTATCATGGACGCCTCATTCTCTGCCTGCGATTGTCTCGACCATGGCCGATAGCGCGTTCTTCTGCCCCCTGACCCATGAAGGCATTCTCGCCGTGCGCGGCCCCGATGCCGGAAAGTTCCTGCAGGGCCAGCTCACCTGCAACATCAATTACCTTGGCACCAGCGGTTCGAGCCTCGGCGCCCGCTGCACACCCAAGGGCCGTATGCTGTCGAGCTTTCGCATCGTCAGCGTGGCCGACGGTTTCCTGCTGGCACTCGACAGCGAGCTGCTGGCAGCGCAGTTGGCCGACCTGCAGAAATACATCGTGTTCTCCAAGGCCAAGCTCGGCGACGAAACCGAAGCCTGGGTCCGCTACGGCCTGAGCGGTGGCGAAAAGGCCCTGCAGGCCCTCGGCCTGGCGCTGGCTGACGAGGCCGACAGCGTCGCTACCACCGAGAGTCTGCTGGCCATCCGCCTGAGCGACGGACGCGCCGAAGTGTGGGCACCTGCCGAGCAGGCTGAACACATTCGCCTGCAACTGAGCGAACAGTTGCCCCAAGGGACGCTGGGTGACTGGTTGCTGGCGCAGATTCGCGCCGGTATTGGCCAGGTGACTGGCGCGACCCGCGAGCTGTTCATCCCGCAGATGATCAACCTGCAGGCAGTGGGCGGCGTGAGTTTCAAGAAGGGCTGCTACACCGGCCAGGAAATCGTCGCGCGCATGCAGTACTTGGGCAAACTCAAGCGGCGGCTCTATCGGCTCGCCGGTACGGCCGCCGAGCTTCCGCTGCCGGGCACCGAGCTGTTCTCGCCGGTGCACCGCAGCGCGGTGGGCGAAGTGGTGCTGGCTGCCCGCAGTGCCAATGGCGTGGAACTGCTGGCTGTCCTGCAGGAAGATGCCGCGAACGATGGCAACATTCACCTCGGTACGCTGGAGGGCCTGCCGCTGGGGCTGCTCGACCTGCCGTACACGCTGGACAGTAAGCGCGAGATCCAACGCTGACGTACACTGCTCCTACGTCCCGCCAACACACGCCGACAACGAGAATTACATGAGCAAACTCGCCGAGAAAGTCCAACTGGATCTGATCAGGGCCATCGACAACGATGAACTGGTGCTGCCGACCCTGCCCGAGGTCGCCCTGAAGGTCCGCGAGGCAGCCGAAGATCCCAATGTCGGCATCCCGGAGCTGAGCAAGGTCATCGGCAACGACGCGGCGCTCACCGCGCGCATCATCAAGGTGGTGAACAGCCCGTTGCTGCGTACCAACCGGGAAATCACCGACCTGCAGATGGCGATCGGTCGGCTCGGCATCAACTACACCTGCAACCTGGCGACCGGCCTGGCGATGGAGCAGATGTTCCAGGCGACTACCGACGTAGTCGACCGCAAGATGCGCGAAGTGTGGACCAAGAGCACCGAGATCGCCGGTATCTGCCACGTGCTGTGCCGTCACTACACGCGCCTGATGCCCGACCAGGCCACTCTCGCCGGCCTGGTACACCAGATCGGCATTCTGCCGATCCTGACCTACGCCGAAGAACACAGCGAACTGCTGGCGGATTCGATCAGCCTCAACCACGTGATCGAGCAGATCCACCCGATCATCGGCGACAAGATCCTGCGCACCTGGGAATTCCCGGAAATGATCGCCAACGTGCCCGGCCAGTACCTGAACTTCAGCCGCGACAGCAGCAAGGTCGACTATGTCGACATCGTCCAGGTGGCCACGCTGCAAAGCCACCTTGGCACGCCACACCCCTACACCCAGCTGGACTGGAATCAGGTGCCGTCATTCGCCAAGCTCGGCCTCAAGCCGGACATGGACCTGCATGCCGACGAGGACCTCTCCGCGGCCATGGACGCGGCGATGAACATGCTTCAGTAACCCCTAGCGGGGCGAGAGCTCTCTCGCCCGCTGGCTTCAATCGGTCTCGCTAGCGAACGCCACACGAACCAGCAGGCCCTGCGGACTGGCCTGGTGCAGGCTGATGGCAGCGCGGTGCGCCCGACAGATTTCCCCGACGATGGCCAGGCCCAGCCCCGCGCCAAGCCCCTGCGCCTGGCGCCGGTAGAAGCGCTCGAAGACCCGCTCGCGGTCCTCCTCGGGGATGCCCGGGCCATCATCTTCGACTTCCAGCACACCCGATTCCAACACGCGCAGAATCACATTGCCACCGGCCTCGGTGTAGGCCATGGCGTTGTCGACCAGGTTGCACAGTAATTCGTTGAGCAGCGTTGGCTCGCCGCGAATCCACACCGGCTGCTCGGCTTCCAGAGCCAGGGCCACACCACGCGAATGCGCCAGCGGCGCCAGCGCCATGCCCAGTTCGCGGGCCAGCTGGCTGAGGTCCAGCCGCAAGGCACCGCCCTCGGCAATCGCACGTGCGCCACTTTCGATACGGGCCAGCGACAGCAGTTGGTTGGCCAGGTGAGTCAGGCGGTCGGCATTCAGCGCCGCGTCTTCGAGGGTCGCATGCCACACCTCGGGCTCCCGCGCTCGCAGACCAAGCTCGACGCGGGCCTTGAGGGCAGCCAAAGGTGTGCGCAGCTCGTGAGAAGCATCGGCAATGAACTGCGATTGACGCTCGAACAGGCCACGCAGGCGGTCGTTGAACTGGTTCAGCGCATTGACCAGCGGGCGCAGCTCCCGGGGCATGTCGCCATCGGGCAATGGGCGCAGATCGTCGCTGCTACGCGCCGCCACCGTGCGCCGCAGGCTCTCCAGAGGCCGCAGACCGGCGCTCACCGCCAGCCACACCAGCAGCAGCGCACTCATCGACAGCAGCCCCATGCGCCATAACGTGCCGAGCAGCAGGTCACGGGTCATGCGTTCGCGGGCGCCCTGGGTCTCCGCCACGCGAATCTCCGCCATGCCGCTGTATCCCGGCTCGCTGACGGGCTGCAAAAAGCTGACCACGCGCACGCCCTGCCCCCGGTACTCGCCGTCGTAGAACTTGGCCAAGGCCGGGTAATCATTGGTTCTCGGTGTATGAGGCGGCGCGGGGGGCAGGTCCTCGTAGCCGGACACCAGCTCACCCTTGGGCCCCAGCACCTGGTAGTAGATGCGCCCGGCGCTGTCATAGGCGAAGGTATCGAGGGCGATATAGGGCACGTTGGCGCTCAGCATGCCCTCGACCGCGTACAGGCCGTCGGATATGGCCCGGGCCGAGGCCAGCAGGGTGCGGTCATAGGCGGTGTCGGCGGCATGCCGGGCACTCCAGTAGGCCGTCAGGCTGCTGACCAGCAGGATAACCGTGAACAGCAGAGCCAGCCGGCGGATCAACCGCCCGCGCAGGCTGCCCGGCCTATCCACCGGCGGATTCCAGCAGGTAACCGAGGCCGCGGAAGGTGACGATGCGCACCGAACCGCCTTCGAGCTTCTTGCGCAGGCGGTGTACATAGATCTCGATGGAGTCGGCGCTGGCATCCTCGTCCAGGCCGAACACCTGGGAGGCCAGCTGCTCCTTGCTCATGACCCGGCCCGGCCGCGCGATCATCGCCTCGAGCACCGCCTGCTCGCGCGATGTCAGGTTCAGGCTTTCCTCCAGCAAGGTGAAACGCCGGGTATCGAGGTCATAGACCAGATCGCCACAACGCAGTTGCTGCTCACCGCCGAGCATGCTGCGCCGCAGCAGCGCCTTGACTCGTGCCTCCAGCTCACTCAACTCGAATGGCTTGGCCAGATAGTCATCAGCGCCCAGGTTGAGCCCATGCACCCGGTCTCTGACCTCGCTGCGAGCGGTCAGCATCAGTACCGGTAGAGTCTTGCCGCGCGCACGCAGGCGTGCCAGCACTTCGAAACCGTCCATCCGCGGCAGGCCCACATCGAGCACTGCCAGGGCGTACTCCTCGCTGCTCAGTGCCAGGTCGGCAGCCACGCCGTCATGCAGCACGTCCACCGTCCAACCGGCGCTCTTGAGGGCCTGGGTAACGCTCGCCGCCAATTGCGGATGATCCTCGACCAGCAGAATTCGCACTGCAACCTCCACACCGAACCATGACTGACCGCCATGTATCGCGAGAGTTTACCGCTCGCGGGAGAACTTGGCAGTTACGGCGTGCGATAGCGGTGCCCAGGCAATTACTTTCAGCACTGAAAGGTTGGTGAAAGGTTGCACTCCTAGGATCAGTACAGGTGGCTCGATCCACCAATAAAACGATTCGCACAGTGGTGTGCGGTCGTGACAACAATAACAATGGAGTACCACGCATGCCGACTGCCTCGCGCCAGGCTATCTCGTCCCTGAGCCTGCTCAGCCTCGCACTGCCAACCGCCCTGCTCGCCCCGATGGCTCACGCCGCCTTCATTGAAGACAGCTCGGCGAATCTGACCACGACCAATATCTACCTGAACCGTGATTTCCGCGAAGGCACTGGCCAGAACAAGCGCGAGGAATGGGGCCAGGGTTTCCTGCTCGACCTACGCTCAGGATTCACCGAAGGCACGGTTGGTTTCGGCCTCGACGCCATGGGCATGCTCGGCCTCAAGCTGGACTCGGGCGGTGGTCGCACCGGCACCGACTTGCTGCCGGTGCAGGACGACGGCGGCACTCCGGACGAATTCGCCCGCCTGGGCCTGACGGCCAAGGTCAAGGTTTCGGAAACCGAGCTGCGCTATGGCTCGCACGTCCCGGAACTGCCTGTGATCAAGGCCAGCGACAGTCGCTTGCTGCCACAGGTATTCGAAGGTGGTCTGGTCACCTCGTCCGAACTGGACGGCCTGACCGTGACCGGCGGGCGCCTGGACAAGGTCATCGACCGTGCGTCCACCAACTCCGAAGACATGGTGCTCAACAGCAAGAACGGCCGCTTTGCCGGCAACATCACCGCCGATCATCTCGACCTGGCCGGCCTCGACTACAGCTTCAGCAAAGGGGTGACGGGCAGGTACTACTTCGCCGACCTGGATGACATCTACCGCCAGCACTTCTTTGGGTTGCAGACCAGCCACGCCCTCGGTAGCGGTACGCTGTCCACCGATCTGCGCCTGACTCTGAGCGATGACAGCGGCGCAGCCAATGCCGGCAAGATCGACAACCGCGCCCTCAACGGCATGGTCAGCTATGCCCTGAGCGGTCACAAATTCGGCCTCGGTTACCAGGACATGAGCGGCGATACCGGCTTCGCCTACATCGATGGCAGCGATCCGTTCCTGGTCAACTTCGTGCAGATCAACGACTTCGCCAACGCCGACGAGCGCTCCTGGCAGGCCCGTTACGATTTCGACTTTGCCAAGGTCGGTATTCCGGGCCTGAGCTTCATGACGCGTTACATCACTGGCGACGATGCCAAGATCGCCGGCAGTGACCAGACTGGCGGCGAATGGGAACGCAACACCGAGATCAAGTACGTGGTCCAGAGCGGCGCACTGAAAGATGTCTATGTGCGCCTGCGCAATGCCAGCTTCCGTTCAGACTTCGCCCGTGATGCGGACGAGAATCGGATCATCGTCGGCTACACGCTGCCGATCTGGTAATCACAATAACAATCAAAGAGGACCCGTCCATGAAAAGAGCCTTTACCCATATCGCCCTGACGGCTGCCTGTATGGCATTCGCCGCCCCTCTGTTGGCCGACGAGCCGCGCCGCCCCGAGTGCATCGCCCCGGCGGCCCCAGGCGGCGGCTTCGACCTGACCTGCAAGCTGGCACAGAGCGCGCTGGTGGAAAGCAAGCTGCTGAAATCGCCCATGCGCGTGACCTACATGCCTGGCGGCGTTGGCGCGGTCGCCTACAACGCGGTGGTGGCGCAGCGCCCTGCCGACGCAGGCACCATCACAGCCTTCTCAAGCGGCTCGCTGCTCAACCTGGCGCAGGGCAAGTTCGGTCGTTTCGACGAGAACGCCGTGAAATGGCTGGCGGGTGTCGGCACCAGCTACGGGGCCCTGGCGGTACGCAAGGATTCGCCGTACAAGAACCTCGATGACCTGGTCAAGGCACTCAAGGAAAACCCGGGCAAAGTGGTAATCGGCTCCGGCGGCACCGTGGGTAGCCAGGACTGGATGCAAACCGCGCTGATTGCTCGCGCTGCGGGTATCGACCCGCGCGAACTGCGCTACGTGGCAATGGAAGGCGGCGGCGAACTGGCCACCGCACTGCTTGGTGGCCACATTCAGGTGGCCAGTACCGACATCGCCGACTCCGTGCCGCACATCGAAAGCGGTGACATGCGCATCCTCGCGGTGTTTTCCGAAGAGCGCCTACCGGGTGATGTGGTAGCCAGCATCCCGACCGCCAAGGAGCAGGGCTTTGATGTGGTCTGGCCGGTAATCCGCGGTTTCTATCTGGGCCCGAAGGTCAGTGATGAAGCCTACACCTGGTGGAAGAATTCCTTCGACCAACTGCTGGCGTCCGAAGAATTCGCAAAGCTGCGTGAAGATCGCCAGCTGTATCCATTCGCCATGACCGGCGATGAACTGGACGCCTACGTGAAGAAGCAGGTTGCCCAGTACAAGGAATTGGCTCAGGAATTCGGCCTGATCCAGCAGTAACAGCCGCTCCAGCCACATACGACTTACGATCATCCTCTGGGCCTTGCTCAGGGGATGCTTTTGCCATGGTCAAAACGGGGATTTCCTCATGTCACAACGTATTTTCGGCGCGGTGCTGCTGCTGGTGTGTGCCGGCCTGGGCGTCGTTGCCTGGGGCTACCATGCGCCCTTTTCCTACGAGCCGGTGGGTCCTCGCGCCTACCCGATGCTGCTGCTGACCCTCATGGGCCTGGGCGCCATCTATTTGCTGATCAAGCCGGCGAGCACTGCCTCTCACGAGGACGACGAGCCACCGCTGGACAGGCACGTGATCAGCAAGGTTGCCGGTTGCGTGGTGATTTTCACTCTCTATGCCGCACTGTTCGAACCCCTGGGCTTTATTCCTGCCAGCCTGATCTTCGGCATCGCCATGGCCCGCCTCTATGAAGGCACCTGGGTCACCAGCGTGATCTCCGGAGTGGTTCTGGCGATCGGCCTGTTCCTGCTGTTCGACAAGATCCTCGATGTCCCGCTGCCGCTCGGCATCCTTTCCAGCCTGGAGATCTGATCCGTGGATACTTTTAGCTACCTCGGCCAGGGCTTCGGCGTCGCCCTGAGCCCCTACAACCTGTTCACCGCGCTGTGCGGCACGTTGATCGGCACCGTCGTCGGCCTGCTGCCGGGCCTTGGCCCGATCAACGGCGTGGCGCTCCTGATTCCCATCGCCTTCGCCCTTGGCCTGCCGCCGGAAACCGCGCTGATCCTGCTCGCAGCCGTCTACCTGGGCTGCGAATACGGCGGCCGTATTTCATCGATCCTGCTGAATATTCCCGGCGAAGCCTCGGCCGTGATGACCACTCTCGACGGCTACCCGCTGGCGCGTCAAGGCAAGGCTGGCGTAGCCCTGTCGATTTCCGCCTGGAGCTCCTTCGTCGGCGGCCTGATGGCCACCTGCGGCGTGGTGATCTTCGCCCCGCTGTTGGCCAGATGGGCCGTGGCCTTTGGGCCGGCCGAGTATTTCGTGCTGATGGTGTTCGCCATCGTCTGCCTCGCGGGCATGGCTGGCAATAAACCGATGAAGACCGCGATCGCCGCCTGTATCGGCCTGTTCCTGTCGTGCGTCGGCATCGACTCCAACAGCGGCGTGTATCGCTTCACGTTCGGCAGCCTGGGCCTGGCCGACGGCATCCAGTTCGTGGTGCTGGTGTTGGGCCTGTTCTCGGTGAGTGAAATTCTGGTCCTGCTGGAGCGTACGCACCACGGCCAAAAGGCCCTCGATACCAGCGGCCGTATGCTGTTCAACCTCAAGGAAGGCATATCGGTACTGGCCACCAACCTGCGCAGTGGCGTCATGGGCTTCTTCCTGGGTGTTTTACCCGGTGCCGGTGCGACCCTGGCCAGCGCCGTGGCCTACATGACCGAGAAACGACTGGCGGTCAAGGACAACAAGTTCGGGGATGGTGACCTGCGTGGCCTCGCGGCGCCCGAAACCGCCAACAGTGCAGCGGCCTGTGGCTCCATGGTGCCTATGCTGACGCTTGGCGTACCGGGTTCTGGTACCACAGCGGTAATGCTCGGCGCATTGACGCTGTACAACATCACCCCGGGTCCGCTGCTGTTTCGCGACCAGCCGGATATCGTCTGGGGCCTGATCGCCTCGCTGTTCGTCGCCAACATCATGCTGATCATCATCAATGTGCCGATGATCAAGATTTTTACCAAGATTCTTGCCGTGCCTTACTGGGCGCTGGTTCCGGCGATCGCCATCATCACCTCGATCGGGGTCTATGCCGTCCATGCCACCGCGTTCGATCTGTTCCTGATGATCGGTATCGGTATCGCCGGCTACATCTTGCGCAAGATGGACTTCCCGCTATCGGCGATCCTGCTCGGCTTCATTCTGGGCGGGCTGATGGAACAGAACCTGCGCCGCGCCCTGTCGATCTCCAACGGCGAGCTGGGCATTCTGTTCTCCAGCCCGATCACCTGGGGCGTATGGGCATTGATCGTGCTGATGATCGGGCTGCCGATCTACCGCACCTGGCGCAAGCGCAACCTGCGCAAGGCCGAAGCCGCCAATGCCTGATAGCGGTGCCGCCCGCGACAACCCGAAGCACCCGCGCAACTGGTGGCTCACGCCACTGGTTGGCGCACTTGGTGGTTACCTGGCCAGCCTCATCGGCTGGCCTTTGCCTTGGGTCATCGGTTCGCTGCTGGCGGTGATCACGCTGCGCTGCTGCGGAGTCCTCAGCCGGGAAATGCCCGGTGGCCGACAAGTCGGCCAATGGCTGGTCGCGGCCGGCATCGGCCTGCATTTCACCGGGGAAGTACTGGAGCAGGTCCTGGCCAACCTGGCGATCATCGCCGCCGGTGTTGTCGCGACACTGGCACTCAGCCTCATTGGCATCACCGGGTTACGCCGTTCGGGCGTCGACCGTGCCACCGCGTTCTTCGCCAGCATGCCTGGCGGCGCCAGCGAGATGGTCAACCTGTCACTGCGCCATGGCGCCCAGCCTGCACGCATCGCCGCGGCCCACAGCCTGCGCCTGCTGCTGGTGATCCTGTTGATTCCCGCCGTATTCACCTGGGGGCTGCCGGCCCTGCCGCCGCCACCGCCGGTCACGGTGGACGCTTTCTGGCTGGCGGTTCTGCTGCCTGCGGGCGCGCTGCTGGCGGTGCTCTGGCGACGCCTGGGCCAGCCCAACCCGTGGATGCTCGGCCCGCTGACACTGTGCGCGGCGGCCAGCGTCGCTTTCGACCTGCACATCGGCACGCCGCCGTGGCTCGGCCAGATTGGCCAATGGCTGATCGGCTGCGCCCTTGGGTGTCACTTCGACCGCGCCTTCTTTCGCAGTGCACCCGCGTTCCTGACCCGCGTGCTGGTGTTTACCCTGCTGGCCATGGTGGGTACGGCGGTACTCGGTAGCGCATTCGGCTGGCTGGCCGGCATCGAGTCGCTGTCATTGATGCTGGGCATGATGCCCGGCGGCATCACCGAGTTGTGCCTGACCGCCGAGGCGCTGCATCTGTCGGTGGCGCTGGTCACCGCCTTGCAGGCCCTGCGTCTGTTCATGGTGATGTTTCTGGCCGAACCCCTGTATCGCCTGTGGATGCGGCTGTCGCCGCTGCGCTGATACCACGCCCGGCATCGCCGGGCTTTTTTAAGCGGATATGTCAGGCCCCCCGTTGTCCACATCGCTGTCGTACCCTCGTTCCCCGGAGTGTTTGCGATGAGGCCTTGGTTCATGTTCGGTTACCTGAAAAGCCTGTGCGTGCTGCTGTCATTGGGCCTGCTGCTGAGTGCCTGCAGCCAGACCAGCCTGGCCTACCGCAACCTCGACTGGTTGATTCCCTGGCGCGTGAACCAGTACCTGGATCTCGATGCGCAGCAGAAAACCTGGCTGAAACCTCGCGTGCAAGCTCACCTGGCGTGGCACTGCAGCGCCGAATTACCGCGTTATGTGGCATGGCTGGAGCACACCGAGAGCCTGCTGCAGGCTCCCCAGCCGCCAGCCGACCAACTTGAGGCGCAGATGCTGGAGGTCGAGCAGGCATTCAATACCCTCGTCGAGCAGGCCACTCCGACCGCCGTTTCGTTGCTGGCCGGCCTGAGCACCCGGCAGGTCGAGCGCCTTTACGCGCGCATGGACAAGGACAACGAGGAAGACCGCGAGCAATTCCTGCAACCGCCCCTGCACACCCAGATCAGAGAACGCGCCGAGCGCCTGGAAAAACGCCTGAGCCCGTGGTTCGGAACCCTGAATGACGTGCAGCGCGCGCGTATCAGTGAATGGGCCAGTGAACGTCGCGAGCAAAATCGCCAGTGGCTGGAAAATCGCTCGCGCTGGCAGGGCGAATTTCGAGCGGTGCTCGATGCCCGCGGTGAAGCGGGCTTCAGTGAGCGTATGGCGAAGGTGCTGGAAAATCGCCGCGGCGCTCATGACCCGGAGGCCACACGGGCCTATGAGCAATCCCGGCAAGCCATGGCCGCCTTGCTCAGCGACCTGCTGGTGGCAGCCGATGACAGCCAGCGCAGCAGGATCAACCAGCGTTTCGCGGCCATGAGAGCCGACCTGGCTGGGCAGATCTGTACCGGTTGATCAAGCCTCAACGGGCGGCAGTCGCCAGTCGATGGGCGACAGACCGTGCTGCTCGAGAAACTTGTTGGTGCGGCTGAAATGACCGTTCCCCAGGAAGCCCCGGTGTGCCGACAGCGGCGACGGATGTGGCGAACGCAACGCCAGGTGCTTGCTGGTATCGATCAGCCGCTCCTTGCTCTGTGCATGTGCGCCCCAGAGCAGAAATACCAGATGCGAGCGCTGCTCGCTGACCACCGAAATGATCCGGTCGGTAAACGGCTGCCAGCCCTTCGCGGCATGCGAGCCGGCATTGCCGCGCTCCACCGTCAAGGACGTGTTGAGCAGCAGCACGCCCTGTTCGGCCCAGGACTGCAGATAACCGTGGTTGGGAATATCGATATTCAGGTCGCGTTTGAGCTCTTTATAGATATTCACCAGTGAGGGCGGGGTAGCTACGCCCGGTTGCACCGAGAAGCACAGCCCGTGGGCCTGGCCTGGGCCATGATAAGGGTCCTGGCCGATGATCACGACCTTGACCTGATCCAGCGGCGTTGAATTCAAGGCATTGAAAATCAGCGGGCCGGGTGGATAGATCTCTTTGCCGGCAGCCTTTTCCTGGCGCAGGAAATCGCCCAGCTCAGTCATGTAAGGCTTGTCGAACTCCTCGTGAAGCGCTTGTTTCCAGCCGGCCTCCAGCTTGACCTTGTCTGCGGCGGACATGCCTGCTCCCGTGTCATTTTGAAACCGGCACGCTAGAGAAGCACAGGGATCAAGTCAAGGAAACACCATGCAGCCGCGAGGATAAAAAGCTTGATCGGCAAGCGTTCTTAGACCAAAAGCGAATCACACAGGGTGCCCGGAAAAGCGTACAACGGAGCGGCCAGCACCCTAATAAAAACAAGGACTGCATCATGAGACGATTGCTCGCCTGTCTTGCCCTGTGCGTGGGAATAAACAGCGTGGCCCAGGCTGCCGACCCGATCACCCTCGGCCTCAGCTACCCACGCAGCGGCAGCTATAAGGAGGAAGGCCTGGCGCAGATGCGCGGCGCCTTGCTCGCCATCGATGAGTTGAATGCCCAGGGTGGCGTACTCGGCAGAAGCCTTCGGCTATCGAGCCTGGACGACGCCTCCCGGCCGGACAAGGCCGAGCGCAACGTCGACAAACTCGCCAAGGAAGGCGCCGCAATGCTGTTCGGCGGCGCCTCCAGTGCAGTGGCCATTGCCGCCGGCAAGCGTGCCGCGCAACAGGGGTTGCTGTATTTCGGCACCCTGACCTATTCCAATGACACCACCGGCAAAGACGGCCACCGCTACATGTTCCGCGAATGCAACAACGCCTGGATGAGTGCACAGGTGCTTGGCCAGTACCTGAACAAGCAGTTGCCCGACAAACGCTACTTCTACATCACCGCCGACTACACCTGGGGCAACACCACCGAGAGCTCGCTGCGCCAGACCACCAATACCCAGGACCCGGCGCTGCACCCGGGCCTCAAGGTGCCCTTCCCCGGCGCCAACCTGGCCGACTACCAGACCGTATTGACCCAGGCAGCCGCCAGCAACGCCGACGTGCTGGCCCTGGTGCTCTTTGGCGAAGACCTGGTCAGGGCCATGCGTATCGCCAAGGACCTGGGCCTCACCTCACGCATGCAGATCGTCGCACCGAACCTGACCCAGAGTATTGTCGAACAGGCCGGACCCGGTCTGATGGAAGGCGTGGTGGGCACGGAGCCATGGACGTGGCGGGTACCGGAGCTGGAAAACTCGGCCCCCGGCAAGGCGTTCGTCAAGGCTTTCAGTGAACGCTACGCCATGTACCCGTCCAGCTCGGCCGCCTCCGCCTACAGCATCGTGCGGCAATGGGCCGATGCGGCCAAACGCGCCGGTAGCCTGGACAGCGAAGCGTTGATCAAGGTTCTGGAAGGCCACAGCTATACCCTGCTCAAGGACCGCCAGCAGTGGCGCAGTTTCGACCACCAGAACATCCAGACGGTTTACGCGGTGAAGGTGAAGTCCCGTGCCGAGGTGCTCAAAGACCCGCTCAAGCAGGATTACTTCGAGATCGTCGAGCGCCTGGACGGTGCCACTGCACTGCCCGACCTCGCCACCTGGCAGACCGAGCGGCGTAACGCGGGGCAACCTTTGGCGCTACAGTAAGTGGACCGCACCGAAAGAGGACACCCCATGAGTACGGCAATCGAACCCTACAAACCCGGTATCTTCGACCTCACCCACAAGCTCACCGTGGAAAAGCATGGCCACACGGCCTTGTTGACCATCAACAACCCTCCGGCCAATACCTGGGACCGCGAATCGCTGATCGGCCTCAGGCATCTGATCGACCACCTGAACCGGGACGACGATATCTATGCCCTGGTGATCACCGGCCAGGGCGGCAAGTTCTTTTCTGCAGGCGCCGACCTGAAGCTGTTCGCCGACGGCGACAAGGCGCGCGCGCGCGAACTGGCCAGTCGCTTCGGTGACGCCTTCGAGCGCCTGCGCGACTTCCGAGGCGTATCGATTGCCGCGATCAATGGCTATGCCATGGGCGGCGGCCTGGAATGTGCCCTGGCGTGCGACATTCGAATCGCCGAACGCCAGGCCTTGATGGCACTGCCGGAAGCCAGCGTCGGCTTGCTTCCCTGCGCTGGCGGCACGCAGAACCTACCCTGGCTGGTGGGTGAAGGCTGGGCCAAGCGGATGATCCTCTGCGGCGAGCGGGTCGACGCCGAGACAGCCCAGCGCATCGGCCTGATCGAACAGGTGGTAGACGAAGGCGAGGCACGCGGCCACGCGCTGCTCCTGGCCTCCAAGGTGGCCAGCCAGAGCCCGGTGGCAGTACGGGCCATCAAGCCGCTGATCCAGGGGGCCCGGGAGCGTGCCCCGAACACCTGGTTACCGGCCGAGCGCGAACGCTTCGTCGACCTGTTCGATGCTGCCGATACCCGCGAGGGGGTCAACGCGTTCCTGGAAAAGCGTCCAGCACAATGGCGCAACACGTAACCAACCGGCTAACGCCTCTGGAAACCGGCATGAATGTCACCTTCGAAGAACGCCCGAGCCTGCACGGGTATCTGATCGGCATCGCCAACCTGGATGCCCCGGCCAGTCTCAACGCCCTGTCGTTGCCCATGATCGATGCGCTGTCCGACCGCCTGCAAGCCTGGGCAAACGAGCCCCGCGTCGCCTGCGTCGTACTGCGCGGCAATGGCAGCAAGGCGTTCTGTGCTGGCGGCGACGTGGTGCAATTGGCCAAGCGCTGCCTGGCGGCCCCAGGCGAAACGCCAGACCTGGCGCAGCGTTTTTTTGCCGACGAGTACCGCCTCGACCACACCCTGCATACCTACGCAAAACCGCTGATCTGCTGGGCGCACGGCCACGTGCTGGGCGGTGGCATGGGCCTGCTGCAGGGTGCCGGCATCCGCATCGTCACCCCCAGCAGCCGCCTGGCCATGCCCGAGGTCAGCATCGGCTTGTTCCCGGATGTAGGTGCCAGCCATTTTCTGTCCCGCCTACCAGGCAAACTCGGGCTGTTCTTCGGCCTGACCGCCAGCGCCATGAACGCACGCGATGCACTGGACCTGGATCTGGCCGACCGGTTCATGCTCGACAGCCAGCAGGACGCGTTGCTCGACGGGCTGGTGCAAATGAACTGGCGTGAACAGGCGCAGTTGCAACTGCACAGCCTGCTCAAGGCCCTGGAGCAACAGGCACGCAGCGAATTGCCGGCGGCCCAGTGGTTGCCGCGCCGGGAGCGCATCGATGCGCTGCTCGATCAGGCCAACCTGCCGTTGAGCTGGAATGCGCTGGCCAGCCTGGAACATGACCCCGATGGGCTGCTGGCGAAAGCGGCAAAGACCATGCTCGGAGGCTGCCCACTGACCGGGCATCTGGTCTGGGAGCAGATCCGGCGGGCGCGCCACCTGTCTCTCGCCGAGGTGTTCCGGATGGAATACGGCATGAGCATCACCTGCTGTCGCCATCCGGAGTTCGCCGAAGGCGTGCGTGCCCGCCTGATCGACAAGGACCATGCCCCGCGCTGGCATTGGCCGGACGTGGCCGCAGTGCCTGCACAGATCATCGAGGCCCACTTCGCCAAGCCGGACGGCGAACATCCGCTGGCAGCGCTCGGCTAGGCAGACCGCCCGTCAGCGCTCGCGCAGCGCCTCCGCACGGGCACGGGTGATGGGCTTGAGCAGATAGCTGAGGACGCTTTTCTTGCCGGTGATGATGTCCACCGACGTGACCATGCCGGGGATGATGAGCAGCGGGCGCTCTTCGGTGCCCAGATGACTCTTCTCGGTGCGCAGCTTGATCAGGTAGAAGCTGTTGCCTTCCTCGTCGGTCACGGTGTCGGCACCAATCTGTTCGAGCGTGGCCTTCAGGCCGCCATAGATGGTGTAGTCGTAGGCGGTGAACTTCACCACCGCTTCCTGACCAGGGTGCAGGAAGGCGATGTCCTGCGGACGGATGCGCGCCTCGACCAGCAGGGTGTCATCGATCGGCACGATCTCGATCATATCGCTGCCGGGCTGAATCACGCCGCCGATGGTATTGACCAGCAGTTGCTTGACGATACCGCGCACGGGCGAAGTGACCAGGGTGCGGTTGACCCTGTCCTCGAGCGCGCGGCCAGTCGACTCGATCTTGCTAAGGTCGGTGCGCACCTCGTTCAGTTGCGTCAACGCCTCGCTGCGGAAACGCCCACGGGTCTCGTCGATCTTGCGCTCCACTTCCTTGATTGCCGCCTCGGCGCGTGGAATGGCCAGGCCGGTGGCCTCCAACTGCCCGCGGCTCTCTACCTCGGCACGCTTGAGGCGCAGCACTTCGACCGGTGAAACCGCACCCTCGGCAACCAGTGGCTCGGACATGCGAATTTCCTGGCGCAGCAGTTCCAGGCTGTTACGGAACTGGCCCTGCTTGGAGACGAACTCGCGGACTTCCTGGCGGCGCTGGGTCAACTGCTCCTGCAGGCCGGCCACCTCGTCCTGCAACTGCTGTTGACGACTGAGAAACAGCTGTCGTTCACTTTGCGCCAGCCCCGGGGCCTTTGCAGCGATATCTTCAGGAATCATCAACTCGCGCCCCTCGACCTCGGCACTCAGGCGCTCCACGCGCATGGCCAGCGACAAGCGATCAGCCTCGGTTTCGCCAACGTTCGAGGCGAAGCGGGTGTCATCCAGGCGCAGCAAAGGCGCACCGGCCTCGACCACCTGGCCCTCGCGCACGAACAGCTCGGAAACGATACCGCCTTCGAGGTTCTGGATTTTCTGCACGCGAGATGAAGGGATGGCCTTGCCATCGCCACGGGTGACTTCATCGACCTCGGCGTAATTGGCCCACAACAGGCAAAACACCACGAACGCGATCACGCCCCACAGGGTCAAGCGCATGACACGAGGCGCATCCTCGATGAGCGCCTTGCGCACTTCGGGCAGCGGCTCGTCACCCACCTCGTCACGAGGACCGAAATAGGAAGCGGCGCCGCGAAAGAAGCGTGTGAAGGCGCGTTTAACTGACACTGATCTGCCCCTTCTTCAACGCCTCCATGACGCTCTCCTTCGGACCATCGGCGATGATGCGCCCCCGGTCAACGATGACCAGACGGTCGACCAGAGTCAGCATCGAGGCTCGGTGAGTGACCAACAGCAGCGTCTTGTTCTTGCTGATAGCCGCCAGACGTTGCTTGAGGCGCTCCTCGCCGGTGTTGTCCATCGCGCTGGTGGGCTCGTCGAGCAACAGAATCGGCGGGTCGAGCAGCAGGGCGCGTGCCAGCGCGACGTTCTGTCGCTGGCCGCCAGAAAGGTTCTGGCCGCGCTCGCCTACCTGCAATTCGTAGCCATTGGGGTGCAGCCTGGCGAACTCATGGACACCGGCCAGTTCGGCGGCCTGCAGCACCAGTTCGTCCTCGACGTAGCGGGCACCGGATACCAGGTTGTCGCGCAGCGTGCCGGAAAACAGCTGGATATCCTGCGGCACGTAGCCAATGTTGTAACGCACGTCGCTGACGTCCAGCTGACGCACGTCGATGCCATCGACCAACAGGCTGCCGGCATCGGCCTGATAAAGGCCCACGATAAGTTTGGCCAGGGAGCTCTTGCCGGAGCCACTGCGCCCGATGATGCCGACCTTCTCGCCCGGCCGGATCATCAGGTTGATGTTCTGCAACGCCGCCTGCTGTTGATCGGGATAATGAAATTCCAGCTGGCGAAACTCGATGCCGCCCTGCAGCGTCTGGCGCTTGAGGGGCCGCTCGTCTGCCTGTCGCTCTTGGGGCAGCTCCATCATCTGGTTGACGGAATCAAGCGTGACGCGTGCCTGCTGGTAGCGGATCAGCAACCCGGATATCTGCGCCAATGGGCCCAGAGCACGCGAGCTGAGCATATAGCAGGCGATCAGACCGCCCATGCTCAGGTTTCCCGCGATGATCTGGTAGACACCGAGCACGATGATCACCACGCCCGCCAGTTGCTGCAGCAGCAGTGTCGTGTTCATGGCCAGGCTCGACAGCATGCGCGCCTTCAACTCGAAGCGGCCAAGTGTGCCGATAGTCTGCTCCCACAGGTACTGGCGCTCACTCTCGGCGTTGTTGACCTTTACCGCATCGAGGCCAGCCAGGCTCTCGATCAGCCCGGACTGCCGCTCGGCAGCCAGCGCCATGCTGCGTTCCATGGTCTGCGCCAACGGCCGTTGCAGAGCCCAGCCAATCAGGGCAACCAGCGGGAATGCGATAATCGGAATCCACACCAGGTGTCCACCCAGGTAGGCGATGACGGCAAGAATGAGAATGGTGAATGGCAGGTCGATCACACTCGCCAGCGTCAGCGAGGCAAGGAAGTCCCTGAGGCTCTGAAACTCGTGAATGTTCTGCGCAAAACTGCCGACCCGCGCCGGACGATGCTTCATGGCCATGCCGATGATGCGCTCGAACAGCGTGGAGGAGATGATCATGTCGGTTTTCTTGCCCGCCAGATCGAGACACATCCCGCGCAAGGTCTTGAGCAGCAGATCGAAAATGAACACGCCGCAAATGCCGATCGCCAGCACCCACAGCGTCGCCTCGGCCTGGTTGGGCACAACGCGGTCATAGACGTTCATCACGAACAGAGGCGTTACCAGGCCGATCAGGTTGATCAACAGGCTGGCAGCCACCGCATCCACGTACAGCCAGCGAGAGCGCTTGAGGGTATCGCGAAACCAGGAACTGGCCTGCGGCACCAGCTCGCCACGAGTAAAATCGAACTTGTGCTGGGGCTGGGCGAAGAACACTCGCCCACTGTAATCCTCGGCCAGCTTCTCGACACTGACCCGCACTTCACCGCCTTCGGTCTCGCTGGGCATGATCCGCGCCTGCCCCTCGGCCTCCCAGCCAAGCAGCAGGGCGCTGCGCCCATCGCGCAGCAGGAGCAGCGCGGGCATGGCCAACTCAGGGATTTTCTCCAGGCTACGCCGCAGCCAGCGGCCTTGCAGCCCGGCGCGGGCCGCGGCACGTGGCAGCAAGTCGGCGTTCAGGCGTTGCTTCGGCAGGGGCAAGCCTGCGGTGAGCATTGCCCTGCTGACGGATTTCTGATGAAGACTGCACAACGACAGCAGACTATCCAGCAGAGGATCGTCGTAGCGATCACGGGGATCGTTACGCGGCTGGGACGGATCAGGTTCTACTGCCACTGCGCTATTACTCTTTACCTAAAAAACCTGACTCTAGTTCAACTTGGGCAGTTGCACATCAGCCTTGATGACATCCAGCGGCACCGATGCGACGGGCGCCGCGATGCCCTGGCTCTTGAGCAGCGTGCCGGTCGTTGCCTTGATACGGTAGTGCGTGAACAGCTCGGTGAAGCGTACTTCTTCCAGGCGACGAGCGGCGGTGAAGTACTCGTTTTCGCTGTCCAGGAGATCGAGCAGCGTACGCTCGCCCAGACCGAACTGCTTCTGATAGGAGTCACGCACGCGTGAACTGTGATCGACGTACTGCTGGGCGATGGGCAGTTGCGCACGCGCATTCTGCAGCGCGTTCCAGGCCAGGCCCACTTCTTCGTTGAGCACGCGCAGTGCGTTATTGCGGATATCCATTGCCTGGCTGCTCAGGTAAGCCCTGGAGCGCACGTTGGCGCTGTCGCTACCGCCAGCGTATAGGTTGTAGCGCATGCGGAGCATGGCCTGCCATTCGTTGCTCTGCCCCTCGACACCATCAATATTGTGGTTGGCGCCCGTCGACACCTCCGCGTCGAAGCGAGGATAGAAAGAAGACCTGGCTGCCTGGTACTGCGCCTCGGCGGCCTTCACATCGGCTTCCGCAGAGCTGATATTCGGGTTGTTGGCCATCAGCTCGTCACGCGCAGCGGTCAGGTTTTCCGGCAGATGCACGCCCATGCTGTCGGGCATGCTCAAGTCACTGGCTTCACGCCCCACCACACTGAGAAAGGTGACCTGCGCATCGGCCAGGTTGGTCTGCTCGGTGAGCAGGTTGTTACGCGCCTGAGCGAGACGCGCCTCGGCCTGGTCGAGGTCCGCCATGCGCCCTACTCCGCGCTCGCTACGCAGGGAAATCTGATCGTAGATGCGTTCATGGCTACGCAGGTTGTCTTCAGCCAGACGCAGTAAATTCTGGCGCTGCAGCACCTCGAGATAGACTTGGGCCACCTCCAGCGCCGTGCGCTCGGAATTGGCCATCAAGGCATAGGCCCGGGCATTGACGGTAGCGCGCTGACGAGCCACTTCGCCCCGCGTGGCAAAACCATCAAAGAGCATCTGCTGTACGGTCAGGCTCGATTCCGAACGATTGAGCGTGCGGTAGCCGCGGTCATCGACACCACGCGTACTGTTGTTGTCGGTGCCTTCGCGGCCGTAGCCGGCCTGGATTTCGACCCGCGGCAGGTAACCACCCTTGGCCGCTTTCATGTCCTCTTCGACCGCCAGGCGTGCGTTGATGCCGGACTGGATTTCGGGGTGCACGTTGAGTGCATTCTGCATGGCCTCGGTGAGCGTTTGGCCATGCGCCGAAAAGGAAATCGCGAGGGCAAGAGGCAGTGCTGCAAAAAAACGCATGGTCAAAAAATTCCCTATGAAAGACGACGCGTCGTCGGTCGGTATCAAGTCGCTGCGGAACCAGCCGACAGCCTATCATTGCATCTTGGTCTGCAGCGATTCACAGTAGCGCCGAATATCCGAAAGTAGCAAAACGACATCACTTCCATGCGATTGTTTATGGACAGCGCAACGAGTCAATAGTCTGGCGATCAATAATCACCTTTTTAATTCTCGCCAATTATATGACAAAAGAATTTTCAGCAATATCCGCTATAAGGGTATAGCTGTATTTCACAGGATTTAGTTCGCGCACGCGCGCACGGAGCTGTTTATGAGCAATTTCGCTGCTGTCATCAAATCGTTGATCGGCCAGGTATTCGTCATGTCTGTTGACGGGGTCAGACGCCAGGTCTTCGAGGGTGATCGTATTTTCGCAGGTGAGCAGGTCATCACCGCGGACGGCGGCTCCGTCACCCTGGAGCTGGCAGACGGCGAAGTGGTCAGCCTGGGGGCAAATGCCACCTGGCAGGCGGGCAATCCGCAGGAGCAGGACGTTGCGGATAACTCAAATCAGGCGTCAAGCGAGTTCGAGCAGGCACTTGCTGCGGGCCTTGACCCGACGACAGACCTGGAGCCAACCGCAGCAGGGCAAAGCGCAGCTGGCGGTGCAGGCGGCGGCGGTGGTCACGCCCCGGTGATGCTGAGCGAGACGGCTCAGCGCGTCGACCCGACCATCGGCTTTGAAACCTCGGGTCCAAGTACGTCTGCCTTCAACCTTATCGAAGATGATTCCGCTGCACTGTTTGCCGACGCCACTCCTGCAGGAAGCGCAGCAGCCGACACCACGGCGCCGTTCGTCACCATCGGCATCGACCCGATCAGCGGCGATGATGTGCTCAATCGCGCCGAACTGGGAGGCGCCACGGTAGCCGTCACCGGCACTGTCGGCGGCGAGGCACAACTGGGCGATGCAATCAGCCTGAATGTAGGCGGCACTGCCTTCACCGGTTCGGTAATCGACATCGGCAACGGCGTTCTGGGCTTCAGCATTCCTGTCGCCGCCAGCGCACTGGGCGCTGCCAGCACCCTCTCTGCCACGATCACCAACGTGGACGCAGCCGGCAACGTAGGCTCCGCCGTTGCGAATCGCCCCTACACGGTGGATAACACCGCGCCGCTGATCACCGTCGATGCGCCTGCTATCAGCAACGACACGACGCCGACCATCACCGGCACGACCGATGCGCCAGTGGGCAGTACGGTCACGTTGACCATCACCCAAGGCGCTACCGTCCTGACCACGACAGCAATCGTGGTGGCAGGCGGCACTTACTCGGTTGATGCACCGGCTGGGCTGGCTGAGGGCTCTTACACTGTTGATGCTACCGTTACCGATGCTGCCGGCAACACAGGTTCGGCCAATGACTCGGGTGCCATCGACACCACCGCCCCACTGATCACTGTCGATGCGCCTGCCATCAGCAACGACACGACTCCAAACATCACCGGCACAACCGATGCGCCGGTTGGCAGCACGGTCACGTTGACGGTTACCCAGGGCAACACGACCTTTACGGTAACTACACCGGTTCTGGCCGGCGGCACCTACAACGTCGAGCTGAATCAGCCACTGGCTGAGGGGCCGTACTCCATTGATGCCGCCGTTACCGATGCTGCCGGCAATACCGGCTCGGCCAACGACTCGGGTGCCATCGACACCACCGCGCCGCTGATCACTGTCGATGCGCCTGCCATCAGCAACGACACCACGCCCATCATCACCGGCACGACCGACGCGCCAGCGGGGAGCACGGTGACGCTGACCATCACCCAAGGGGCAACAGTTCTGACCACCACTGCGATCGTGGTGGCAGGCGGCACTTACTCGGTTGCTGCGCCGGCTGGCTTGGCTGAAGGCTCTTATACTGTTGATGCCACCGTTACCGATGCTGCTGGCAATACCGGCTCGGCCAACGACAGCGGCGCCATCGACACCACCGCTCCACTGATCACCGTCGATGCGCCTGTAATCAGCAACGATACGACTCCAAATATTACCGGCACTACCGATGCGCCGGTTGGCAGCACAGTTACGTTAACCATCACCCAAGGCGCTACCGTCCTGACCACCACTGTGATCGTAGTGGCAGGCGGTACTTACTCGGTTGCTGCGCCGGCTGGGCTGGCTGAAGGCTCTTACACCGTTGATGCCACAGTCACCGACGCAGCCGGCAACACAGGCTCGGCAAACGACAGCGGTGCCATCGACACCACCGCGCCGCTGATCACCGTCGATGCGCCTGCAATCAGCAACGACACGACTCCAAATATCACCGGCACGACCGATGCGCCGGCTGGCAGCACGATCACGTTGACGGTTACCCAGGGCAACACGACCTTTACGGTAACTACACCGGTTCTGGCCGGCGGCACCTACAACGTCGAGCTGAATCAGCCACTGGCTGAGGGGCCGTACTCCATTGATGCCACAGTCACCGACGCAGCCGGCAACACTGGCTCGGCCAATGACTCGGGTGCCATCGACACCACCGCCCCACTGATCACCGTCGATGCGCCTGCCATCAGCAACGACACGACGCCGACCATTACCGGCACGACCGATGCGCCGGTTGGCAGCACGGTCACGCTGACCATCACCCAAGGCGCTACCGTTCTTACCACCACTGCGATCGTGGTGGCAGGCGGCACTTACTCGGCTGATGCACCAGCTGGGCTGGCTGAAGGCTCTTACACTGTTGATGCCACAGTCACCGACGCAGCTGGCAACACCGGCTCGGCCAACGACTCGGGTGCCATCGACACCACTGCGCCGCTGATCACCGTCGATGCGCCTGCAATCAGCAACGACACGACGCCCATCATCACCGGCACGACCGATGCGCCGGTTGGCAGTACCGTTACGTTGACGGTTACCCAAGGCAGCACAGTTCTGACCACAACTGCGATCGTGGTAGCAGGCGGCACTTACTCGGTTGATGCACCGGCTGGCTTGGCTGAAGGCTCTTACACCGTCGACGCCACAGTTACCGACGCAGCCGGCAACACAGGCTCCGCTAATGACAGCGGCGCCATCGATACAACCGCTCCACTGATCACCGTTGATGCACCTGCCATCAGCAACGATACGACTCCAAACATCACCGGCACCACCGATGCGCCGGTTGGCAGCACGGTCACGTTGACGGTTACCCAGGGCAACGCGACCTTTACGGTCACTACACCAGTTTTGGCCGGCGGCACCTACAACGTCGAGCTGAATCAGCCATTGGCTGAGGGCCCGTATTCCGTTGATGCCACAGTCACCGACGCTGCCGGCAACACTGGCTCCGCTAACGACAGCGGTGCCATCGATACCACCGCCCCACTGATCACCGTCGATGCGCCTGCTATCAGCAACGACACGACGCCGACCATCACCGGCACGACCGATGCGCCAGTGGGCAGTACGGTCACGTTGACCATCACCCAAGGCGCTACCGTCCTGACCACGACAGCAATCGTGGTGGCAGGCGGCACTTACTCGGTTGATGCACCGGCTGGGCTGGCTGAGGGCTCTTACACTGTTGATGCTACCGTTACCGATGCTGCCGGCAACACAGGTTCGGCCAATGACTCGGGTGCCATCGACACCACCGCCCCACTGATCACTGTCGATGCGCCTGCCATCAGCAACGACACGACTCCAAACATCACCGGCACCACCGATGCGCCGGTTGGCAGCACGGTCACGTTGACGGTTACCCAGGGCAACACGACCTTTACGGTAACTACACCGGTTCTGGCCGGCGGCACCTACAACGTCGAGCTGAATCAGCCATTGGCTGAGGGTCCGTACTCCATTGATGCCACAGTTACCGACGCAGCGGGGAATACCGGTTCGGCTAATGACAGCGGCGCCATCGACACTACCGCGCCGCTGATCACTGTCGATGCGCCTGCCATCAGCAACGACACGACGCCGACCATCACCGGCACGACCGACGCGCCGGTTGGCAGCACAGTCACGCTGACCATCACCCAAGGCGCTACCGTCCTGACCACCACTGCGATCGTGGTGGCAGGCGGCACTTATTCGGTTGATACACCGGCTGGCTTGGCTGAAGGCTCTTACACCGTCGACGCCACAGTTACCGACGCGGCCGGCAACACAGGCTCCGCTAATGACAGCGGTGCCATCGATACCACCGCGCCGCTGATCACCGTTGATGCACCCGCAATCAGCAACGACACGACGCCGACCATTACCGGCACGACCGACGCGCCGGTTGGCAGCACGGTCACGTTGACGGTTACCCAGGGCAACACGACCTTTACGGTCACTACACCGGTTCTGGCCGGCGGCACCTACAACGTCGAGCTGAATCAGCCATTGGCTGAGGGCCCTTACACCGTTGATGCCATAGTCACCGATGCAGCCGGCAACACAGGTTCGGCCAACGATTCGGGTGCCATCGACACCACCGCCCCACTGATCACCGTTGATGCACCCGCAATCAGCAACGACACGACGCCGACCATCACCGGCACGACCGATGCGCCGGTTGGCAGCACGGTCACGTTGACGGTTACCCAGGGCAACACGACCTTTACGGTAACTACACCGGTTCTGGCCGGCGGCACCTACAACGTCGAGCTGAATCAGCCACTGGCTGAGGGGCCGTACTCCATTGATGCCGCCGTTACCGATGCTGCCGGCAATACCGGCTCGGCCAACGACTCGGGTGCCATCGACACCACTGCTCCGCTGATCACCGTCGATGCGCCTGCCATCAGCAACGATACGACGCCCATCATCACCGGCACCACCGATGCGCCAGTGGGCAGCACGGTCACGTTGACGGTTACCCAGGGCAATACCAGCTTTACCGTGACCACACCGGTTCTGGCCGGCGGCACCTACAACGTCGAGCTGAATCAGCCATTGGCTGAGGGGCCGTACTCCATTGATGCCACCGTTACCGATGCTGCTGGCAACACAGGCTCCGCTAACGACAGCGGTGCCATCGACACCACCGCCCCACTGATCACCGTCGATGCACCTGCCATCAGCAACGACACGACGCCGACCATTACCGGCACGACCGACGCGCCGGTTGGCAGCACGGTCACGTTGACCATCACCCAAGGCGCTACCGTCCTGACCACGACAGCAATCGTGGTGGCAGGCGGCACTTATACGGCTGATGCACCGGCTGGCCTGGCTGAGGGCTCTTACACTGTTGATGCTACCGTTACCGATGCTGCCGGCAACACAGGTTCGGCCAATGACTCGGGTGCCATCGACACCACCGCCCCACTGATCACTGTCGATGCGCCTGCCATCAGCAACGACACGACTCCAAACATCACCGGCACCACCGATGCGCCGGTTGGCAGCACGGTCACGTTGACGGTTACCCAGGGCAACACGACCTTTACGGTAACTACACCGGTTCTGGCCGGCGGCACCTACAACGTCGAGCTGAATCAGCCACTGGCTGAGGGGCCGTACTCCATTGATGCCGCCGTTACCGATGCTGCCGGCAATACCGGCTCGGCCAACGACTCGGGTGCCATCGACACCACCGCCCCGCTGATCACTGTCGATGCACCTGCAATCAGCAATGACACCACGCCCATCATCACCGGCACGACTAATGCGCCAGTTGGCAGCACGGTCACGCTTACGGTTACCCAGGGCAACACGACCTTCACGGTGACCACACCGGTACTCACTGGTGGCATCTACAACGTCGAACTGAATCAGCCATTGGCTGAGGGTCCGTACTCCATTGATGCCACAGTCACCGACGCAGCGGGCAATACCGGCTCGGCCAACGACTCGGGCGCCATCGACACCACTGCCCCACTGATCACCGTTGATGCACCCGCAATCAGCAACGACACGACGCCGACCATTACCGGCACGACCGATGCGCAGGTTGGCAGCACAGTCACGCTGACCATCACCCAAGGCGCTACCGTTCTTACCACCACTGCGATCGTGGTGGCAGGCGGCACTTATTCGGTTGATACACCGGCTGGCTTGGCTGAAGGCTCTTACACTGTCGACGCCACAGTTACCGACGCGGCCGGCAACACAGGCTCGGCCAACGACTCGGGTGCCATCGACACCACCGCCCCACTGATCACCGTCGATGCACCTGCCATCAGCAACGACACGACGCCGACCATTACCGGCACGACCGACGCGCCGGTTGGCAGCACGGTCACGTTGACGGTTACCCAGGGCAACACGACCTTTACGGTCACTACACCGGTTCTGGCCGGCGGCACCTACAACGTCGAGCTGAATCAGCCATTGGCTGAGGGCCCGTATTCCGTTGATGCCACAGTCACCGACGCAGCCGGCAATACCGGCTCGGCCAACGACTCGGGTGCCATCGACACCACCGCCCCACTGATCACCGTCGATGCGCCTGCCATCAGCAACGACACGACGCCCATCATCACCGGCACGACTAATGCGCCGGTTGGCAGCACGGTCACGCTTACGGTTACCCAGGGCAACACGACCTTTACGGTGACCACACCAGTTTTGGCCGGCGGCACCTACAACGTCGAGCTGAATCAGCCATTGGCTGAGGGGCCGTACTCCATTGATGCCACCGTTACCGACGCAGCCGGCAACACTGGCTCGGCCAACGACTCGGGTGCCATCGACACCACCGCGCCGCTGATCACTGTCGATGCGCCTGCCATCAGCAACGACACCACGCCCATCATCACCGGCACGACCGACGCGCCAGCGGGCAGCACGGTGACGCTGACCATCACCCAAGGGGCAACAGTTCTGACCACCACTGCGATCGTGGTGGCAGGCGGCACTTACTCGGTTGCTGCGCCGGCTGGCTTGGCTGAAGGCTCTTATACTGTTGATGCCACCGTTACCGATGCTGCTGGCAATACCGGCTCGGCCAACGACAGCGGCGCCATCGATACCACCGCCCCACTGATCACTGTCGATGCGCCTGCCATCAGCAACGACACGACTCCAAACATCACCGGCACCACCGATGCGCCGGTTGGCAGCACGGTCACGTTGACGGTTACCCAGGGCAACACGACCTTTACGGTCACTACACCGGTTCTGGCCGGCGGCACCTACAACGTCGAGCTGAATCAGCCACTGGCTGAGGGGCCGTACTCCATTGATGCCGCCGTTACCGATGCTGCCGGCAATACCGGCTCGGCCAACGACTCGGGTGCCATCGACACCACCGCCCCGCTGATCACTGTCGATGCACCTGCAATCAGCAATGACACCACGCCCATCATCACCGGCACGACTAATGCGCCAGTTGGCAGCACGGTCACGCTTACGGTTACCCAGGGCAACACGACCTTCACGGTGACCACACCGGTACTCACTGGTGGCATCTACAACGTCGAACTGAATCAGCCATTGGCTGAGGGTCCGTACTCCATTGATGCCACAGTCACCGACGCAGCGGGCAATACCGGCTCGGCCAACGACTCGGGCGCCATCGACACCACTGCCCCACTGATCACCGTTGATGCACCCGCAATCAGCAACGACACGACGCCGACCATCACCGGCACGACCGATGCGCCGGTTGGCAGCACAGTCACGCTGACCATCACCCAAGGCGCTACCGTTCTTACCACCACTGCGATCGTGGTGGCAGGCGGCACTTATTCGGTTGATACACCGGCTGGCTTGGCTGAAGGCTCTTACACCGTCGACGCCACAGTTACCGACGCGGCCGGCAACACAGGCTCCGCTAATGACAGCGGTGCCATCGATACCACCGCGCCGCTGATCACCGTTGATGCACCCGCAATCAGCAACGACACGACGCCGACCATTACCGGCACGACCGATGCGCCGGTTGGCAGCACGGTCACGTTGACGGTTACCCAGGGCAATACCAGCTTTACCGTGACCACACCGGTTCTGGCCGGCGGCACCTACAACGTCGAGCTGAATCAGCCATTGGCTGAGGGGCCGTACTCCATTGATGCCACCGTTACCGATGCTGCTGGCAACACAGGCTCCGCTAATGACAGCGGTGCCATCGATACCACCGCGCCGCTGATCACCGTTGATGCACCCGCAATCAGCAACGACACGACGCCGACCATCACCGGCACGACCGATGCGCCGGTTGGCAGCACGGTCACGTTGACGGTTACCCAGGGCAACACGACCTTTACGGTAACTACACCGGTTCTGGCCGGCGGCACCTACAACGTCGAGCTGAATCAGCCACTGGCTGAGGGGCCGTACTCCATTGATGCCGCCGTTACCGATGCTGCCGGCAATACCGGCTCGGCCAACGACTCGGGCGCTATCGACATTACCGCCCCGGTTCCGACCATCAACCTCGATGCCAACATTACGGCCGATGACGTGATCAACGGCACCGAAGCCGGGCAGCCGATCCCCGTAACCGGTACGGTCGGTGGCGATGCCAAGGTTGGTGATACCGTCACCTTGACCGTCAATGGCAACAGTTTCACCGGTCTGGTAGCAAACACCAGCGGCACCCTGGGTTTCAGCATCAATGTCCCCGGTGCAGACCTGATCGCCGATGCTGGCAAGACCATCACCGCCAGCATCAGCACGACCGACGCAGCAGGTAACATCGGCACAGGTTCAGACACTGAAGGCTACGGCGTCGACATCACGGCACCGACCATCACCGTCGATGCCCCAACCGTTAGCAACGACACTACCCCGAGCATTACCGGTACGACCGATGCGCCCGTTGGCAGTATCGTCACTCTGACCATTACCCAAAACGGTACGAGCTTCGCTTTCACTGCACCGGTTCTCGCTGACGGCACCTACACCGTTGATGTTCCACGAGCCCTGAGTGAAGGCCCATACGCCGTTGACGCTCAAGTTACGGATCCGGCCGGCAATACCGGTACTGCTACCGACACCGCCATCATCGACACCCTGGCCGGCACCACGGGTGCGGCTCCGGTCGTCACCATCACTGAAGATGCCAACAACGATGGTGTGATCAGCAGCGCTGAACTCAACGGTCCTATCGACGTACGCGTTGGCCTGCCGGCCGGTGCTGTCGCTGGCGACACCCTGATAATCACCAACGGCACCACGCCGCAGACCGTCACCCTGACTGCTGCGCAAATCACCGCTAGCTTCGTCACCACCACCTTCGCCAATCCTGGCGAAGGCAACAGCCTGACGGTGGAAGCCACGCTGCGCGATCAGTTCGGCAACACTTCCGAGAAAGGCACCGACAGCGCTCGCATCGACACCCTGGCCGGCACCACGGGTGCGGCTCCGGTCGTCACCATCACTGAAGATGCCAACAACGATGGTGTGATCAGCAGCGCTGAACTCAACGGTCCTATCGACGTACGCGTTGGCCTGCCGGCCGGTGCTGTCGCTGGCGACACCCTGATAATCACCAACGGCACCACGCCGCAGACCGTCACCCTGACTGCTGCGCAAATCACCGCTGGCTTCGTCACCACCAACTTCGCCAATCCTGGCGAAGGCAACAGCCTGACGGTGGAAGCCACGCTGCGCGATCAGTTCGGCAACACTTCCGAGAAAGGCACCGATAGCGCTCGCATCGACACCCTGGCCGGCACCACGGGTGCGGCTCCGGTCGTCACCATCACTGAAGATGCCAACAACGATGGTGTTATCAGCAGCGCTGAACTCAACGGCCCTATCGACGTACGTGTTGGCCTGCCGGCCGGTGCTGCCGCTGGCGACACCCTGGTAATCACCAACGGCGCCACGCCGCAGACCGTCACCCTGACTGCTGCGCAAATCACCGCTGGCTTCGTCACCACCACCTTCGCCAATCCTGGCGAAGGCAACAGCCTGACGGTGGAAGCCACGCTGCGCGATCAGTTCGGTAACACGTCGAACAAAGGCACCGACAGCGCTCGCATCGACACGCTGGCCGGGGCCACCGGGGCGGCTCCAACCGTAGAAATTCGTGAAGACATTAACAACGACGGCTTGATCGGGCAAAACGAGCTCAGCGGTGCTGTCGATGTACGGGTCGGGTTGCCGAACGGCTCTGCAGTCGGCGACACCATCCGCGTCACTGATGGCACGAGCACTCAGACCATCAAACTGACTGAAAATGACGTCAAGACGGGTCACATCGACACCACGTTCGCCAACCCGGGTGAAGGCAAGACCGTCACCGTCGAGGCGACGCTTCAGGATCAATTCGGCAACACGTCTGGCAAAGGCAGCGACCAGGCTCTGGTAAATACCGCACCTGTCGCCATCGACGATCCGGTTGGCAAAACCTACACCGTCAGCATCGGTGATCTGAATGCTGCCGGTTCACAGAGCAATAATTGGGCAGCGACAGACAGCAATAGCCTGAAAACCAGCATTGTGGCTCAAAACGGCAACGGTGAAAGTGCCGACTTGCTGCAACTGACGGTAGACCGCAACCAGAATGCGCTTGGCGTGGGCGGCACTCCACGGGCGCCGGGTTCACCAACCCCAGAGCAAATCGAATACTACAGCCAAACCGGCAAGAGCGAGTCAATCACGCTGAACTTCAGCGGCAACCTGAATCAGGCCGAGTTCACGGTCAGCCGACTCATTCCAGGAGAAGACGGTGGCGAGCAAGGCCGCTGGGTAGCGCTTTATCAAGGTGTGGAGGTGACCAGCGGCACCTTCCAGAATAGCGGTAACGGCACGGGCAAGTTTGCAATCGATACCGGGAACCAGATATTCGACAGCATTCGCTTCGAGGCCATCCCGACGGTCAACAACAGCACCGCCATCCAGGGAGACAGCTCTGACTACTTCCTGACCGGCTTCTCTGGCAGCGGTCCGGCGGCGGCCAACAGCACCTATGTCGTCAACGAGAGCCAGACGCTGACCATCAATCAGGGCAAAGGGTTGCTCAGCAACGACTCGGATAACGATACCGGGCAAACGCTGCAAGTCATCCAGATCAACGGCCAAAGCGTGCCTGCCAACGGCAAGGTGGCGCTGGCCACGGGCATGCTCACCATCAATGCCGACGGCAGCTTCAGCTTCGCGTCCAATGACAACAACCTGAAGTCTGGCGAGCTCAAGACCCAGACCTTCGAGTACACCGTAAGCGATGGCTATGGCGGCACCGCCACGGCGAAAGCCACCATCACCATTATCGGTACTGAAGTCGTCCCGACCATCGGCAGCGTCAGCGCAGCGGCCGACCCGCAAGGCCAGCAGGTCGACGAAAGCGATATTGCCGTCTTCACGGTCAAGCTCAGCAATGCCAGCAGCACGGCCACTACCTTCGACTTCGCGCTCAAAGCCGGTACGGCAACAGCTGGAACCGACTTCAGGACCGCTGCCGCGGATCTGCGGTTCAGCAATGGCGTCACTTACAACAGTGTCACTGGCAAGGTCACTGTGCCGGCTGGCGTCACCGAATTCACCGTAGGCGTTCCGACCATTGATGATGCCTCGAAAGAGCCGAACGAAGATTTCACGCTGACGGTCGGCGGTAAAGCCGGTACGGCGACCATCATCGACAATGACCTTGCCCCGACGATTACGCTGCACGCCAACATCACTGCCGATGACGTGATCAACAAGGCCGAATCGACTCAGGACATACCCGTTACCGGTACGGTAGGGGGCGATGCCAAGGTAGGCGACGCGGTCACGCTGACCGTCAATGGCAAGACCTTCACGGGCCTGGTCAGCGACACCAATGGCACGCTCGGCTTCAGCATCAAAGTGCCTGGCGCTGATCTGGCGGCCGATGCCGGTCGCACCATAAAGGCCAGCATCACCAGCAATGCTGACGGAAAAACAGGCACTGCCACGGTTACCGAAACCTACAGCGTCGACCTCACGCCTCCAGCGGCTGCAATTGATATCGTCAGAATCTCCGACGACACCGGCGCACCGGGAGACTTCATCACCCGCGACAGCAGCCTTACCGTAAGCGGCACCCTTGGTCCTCTGGGCTCTGGCGAGAAAGCCCAGATCAGCATTGATGGTGGCAAGACCTGGGTCGACTTGAGCGTCAACAACGGTGGGTGGAACTACGAAGACGGCCGCAGCTTGTCGTTGGGCGACCATACTTATCAAGTGCGGGTCATCGATGCGGCGGGCAACGTCGGTCAAACCGATACGCAGAAAGTTACCATCACCGCCAACCAGGATCCGCTTGCCGTGAACGATCCGGGCTCATCACTCGGGCTCACGGGGCAATATTATGCCTACCATGAAGGCGCGAATCTGGACGGCAGCAATCTCACGTCGCTGGCTCAGGTGCGTGCCTTTATCGGCACCCATTCGGCGGATGCGACATTCGTTGCGAATTCCATCAACTACAGCCTCGCAGAGGGTGACCTGGGGGGCGACAAGAATCTGCAAAAATTCCTTGGCTCCGATGCACCATCGCTGAATACCGACCCGGAAAACAGCAGCGATGCCATCATTCGCCTCAGCGGCACCGTTCAACTGCAGGCAGGTGAATACCAGTTCCAGGTGCGTGCAGACGATGGCTACAGCATTGCAATCGATGGCGTCGTCGTCGCCAAATTTGATGGCAACCAATCCCCCGCTGCTCGCGCAGGAGACAAATTCACCATCAGCGAAGCCGGCGCGCATACCATCGAGATCATTTATTGGGATCAGGGTGGCAATGCGGCTCTGCAACCGACGCTGAGCTTCAATGGCGGTGCCTACCAGCAACTGAGCAGCTTCTCTCCGGCACAGGCCAATCCGGCCCTGGTAACAGCCGAGGACCAAGCACTTACCATCTCGCCAAAAACACTGTTGGCCAATGACTCCGATGCCGATGGCGATAGCCTGAGCATCATCGCTGTCAGCAATGCCAAGCACGGCAGCGTGGCGCTGAACCCCGATGGAACCATCACGTTCACACCAACGGCTGATTACTTCGGCCCGGCATCGTTCAGCTATACGATCGCCGACGGCCATGGGGGAACCAGCACCGCAACCGTCAACCTGAATGTCACCGCCGTGAATGATGCACCTACGGTCATTGCCCGTGAGGTTCATGTCTCGGAGGAAGGCCTGCCAGGTGGGATTGCTGACGGCACGGGTGAAGTCGATACCACCGACGCACGAATCGTTTCCGGAAAAATGACCATTCAGGATGTCGACAGCACCAACCTGACGGTCACGTTGAGCGCCCCGACAAGCACCCTCACGTCTGGCGGGCAGAACATCACCTGGGTTGGCTCTGGCACCGCCCTGTTGATTGGTTACGTCGGCAGCGCCGCAGCGGGCAACGAGGCCGTTCGCGTCAACATCGACAACAGCGGCAACTACACGGTAACGCTGTCCAAACCGCTGGATCATGCCAGTGGCGGCGGTGAAAACCTGCTGAAACTGGGTGTCGGGGTAACCGTCAGCGACGGCGCCCTGTCCAGCTCTTCGACCCTGACCGTCAGCGTGGAAGATGACATGCCGAGCGGCGTGATATCGCGCACGCTGGACGTGCCCGTCGATACCATCGTCGTCAAGAATCTGCAAGGCGGCTGGATAAGCCCTGTGCTCGAATCAGGCTCTGCGATCACCGGTAGCAAGCTGGTCAATACCGATGGCGATAGCAAGATCGATGCGATCTACTGGGGAACCGACAGTAACAGCACCAGCTCTGGCTACACGCTGGTCGACAACCCGGCTCTGCTTGGCGGCCAGCAGGTTGCGGCGGGTTCTCTGTTCAAGATGGGCGACTTCACCCACATCAACAAACCGGTGTCGGGTTCGCCGCTGGACAAGGTCACCATGACCATGAACATGGACGTGGTCATCAATGGCACCCCCGTCAAGGTGGCATTCACCGTATTACTCGATCATACCGAAACACCGAACAGCAATGACGCAGTGGCCTCCCGAGACATCATCACCTTACCGAGCCAGGACATCACCGTCGAGCTGAACGGGCAAACGTATGTCTTCAGGCTGGAGGGGTTCAAAGACTCTAGCGGCAACATCGTCAACACCATTTATACCAACGAAAGCGCCAGCACCACTTACGAGCTGTACGGCAGCATCAACAGCACGCTGGTAATGCCAAGCGTTTCCGGTAGCGTGGCGCAAACCGCGGGTGCCGATGGCTTTGGCAGCGTCACCTGGGACAGTTTGAAAAATGATTACGGCACCCTGACCACCACCGCCGACGGGGGCTACAAATTCGTCCTCAACAAGGCAGGCTACGACCTGGTACAGGCTGGCAAACCGGTACCGAATCCCACCTTCAGCTATACCGTCAAGGACAAGGACGGTGATGCCTTCAACAGCACCCTGACCATCAAGCTGCAGGCCGACAAGAACTCGCTACCGGTGGCTAACGACAATTACGCTCAGGCGACGCTTGACGTGCAATACAGTAAAGAAAGCCAGGGTGCGGACCTTACCGTCACGGACCGTGGCGGCCTGTTCGCAGCGCCATCCAGCGGAACCCTCGGCTTTACCGTGTCGCAAGGCGGTATCGGCAAACTGACATTCAATGCAGCCTTCACCAGCGCCAGTGACAAACATACCTATACGCTTAAAGACGAGACCGGCAAGGATGTAGCCACGGGCGATCTGAAGAGCGGCAGCAACACCCTGGATAACCTGGCAGCGGGCAGATATAGCCTCGTGGTTGCGGTGCGCGATCAGACCGCCCTCAATTTCGCCGAGGCCAGCGCCGCGCTGAGAAACGTACTCATCACTACCACGCTGTTCACGCCGATCATCAATGCCGCCGCCGCAACCAGCGGCAATCTGCTCACCGATCCTAACAATCATGCCGGCAGCAGCAACGCCTGGGGCTCGGTAGACAGCCTCGGCCCGGAAGGCGCGATCATCAGCGCCATCGGTACTCATGGCGTGGCCAGCATTGGCGTGACAACGGTTCAGGGGCAATATGGCAGCCTGTCGATTTCGGCCAACGGCGCTTACACCTACACACCCACCTCGAGCCTGAGCGGTATTGGCAAGAGCGATGTGTTCACCTACACCCTGACCCAACCCGACGGCGATAGCGATAAAGCCACTCTGGTGATTGGCATCAGCGACAAGCCTTACGTTGCACCTACAGCCATTACCGGCAGCGGCTTGCTGAACGGCAGCGACGGCGACGACGTGATCATCGGCAGTGTCGGTTCCGACACGCTCAATGGCGGCGCTGGCAATGATCACCTGGAAGGCAAGTCAGGCAATGACACACTCAACGCAGGGGCTGGCAACGACATCCTGATTGGCGGTGAAGGCGATGACGTCCTTATTGGAGGCAGTGGCTCGGATACCTTCGTCTGGCATGCCGGTGATACGGGCAAGGATGTGATCAAGGACTTCACGCTCAAAGGTAACGAACGCGACACCATTGATCTGCGTGATCTGCTGCAGGGTGAAAACAGCACCAATATCACTGACTACCTGCGAGTGATCAGCACCGAAAAGGTGACCACGCTGGAAATCAGCAGCCAGGGAGAATTCGGCCATGGCGCTGCGGCCGATGTGACCATTACCCTGGAAAATAACGGTGCCCCGATAGACCTGTCCGGCTACGGCTCGAGCTCGTCGGACATGATCAACTCGCTGATCGCTCAAAGCGTTATCAAGGTCGACCAGTAATCGCTAAGCGCCCCGCCACACTTTCGTGGCGGGGCGCTAAGCTGTAGGCACAGGTTTCATCGGGAGAAGGTGCGTGTTCTATATAAAGCGTAATGCCGAAGGCGAGCTGCTGCGCGTGCAGCCCGAACCTTTCGAGGGAATGAACGGCGAGCTGCATGCCGACAGCGAGGAAGCCCGCGCCTGGTTTTCCAATCAGAACGTGGAAAACAGCCTGCTGCAGCTCAAGCAGAGCGACCTCGACATGATCCGCGTCCTTGAAGACCTGATCGATCTGCTGATCAAGAAAGGCGTGGTGCGCATCACCGACCTACCGGAAGCGGCCCAGAGCAAACTGATGGGCCGTAGCCGTGCGCGCGATGCGCTGGGCGGTGCCAACCGCCTGATCAATGAGGAGGAACGTGGCCTGATCTGATCAGGCCCAGGCCGCTGGCTCGCTGAACAGGCGGCCCTGCACGCCGCTGACCCCCATCGCCTGCAACACCTCCCATTCCCCACGGGTTTCCACCCGCTCCGCGATCAACGGCAGATCGATGCTGTTGGCCGCGCGCTGCATGGCTTCTATGAACAGGCGCTTGTCGCTTTCCTGGTCGATGCCGCGGATGAAGCTGCCATCCACTTTCAGGTAGGCAAGGCCCAACTTCGCCAGGTTGCCGATCATGCTGAAGCGGCCGCCAAAATGCTGCAGGCCGAGCTCCACGCCCAGACTGCGCAATTTGCGAGTGATCTCCTCGAGTTCGGCTGCCCCAGGCAGTTGCCCTTCATCAAGTTCCAGAATCAGGCGGCCGCTGACAGCCGGGTTCAGGCGTAAACGCTCGTAGATCTGCTGTAGCGCCTGCGGATCGCGCATGGTGATGCCCGAGAGGCTCAGCGCCAGCATCCCTTCGTGGTCAGGCAATTGCGCCAGCAAGGCATCGAGCATCACCAGGTCCAGGCGAGCGGTCCAACCGAAACGTTCCAGCCAGGGCAGGAAGCGCCCGGCGGCAATGGGTTCACCCTGCTCATCCAGCAAACGGGCCAGCACCTTGTTGTGCAACACCTGGGTCGGGTCCGCAGCGCTGACCACCGGCTGTACGTATTGCAGGAAGCGGCCCTGCTCGAGCGCGCTGTTCAGCAGGCGGTGCCAATCGTTGTGTTCATCACTCACGGCAGCCCGCTGGCGGTGCTCGACGAAGGCCCAGTGCGTGCGGCTCTGGCTGGTTGCCTCGGCGAGCGCCGCGTCAAGCGCGCTATAGAGCTCGCTGCTGGTAGCGCCGGCCGCAAAAGTGGTGATGCCGATATGGGCCACCGGGTGGCAATCACTGGCACCGGTCTGTTGCAACGAAAGCAGGCCGTTGCCCAGTTGCTCGGCCAACTGCTCGGCTTCCTGGCGATCGATACCTGCGGCCAGCAGCGCGAACTCGCCGCCACGGTTACGCGCCAGCAGGTAGCGCCCCTGGCTGACATGCTGCATTTGCTCGGCTACTGCTTTGAGGAGCTGATCGGTACGTTGCCCGCCAATGCGCTGGTTGAGGCCAATCAGATCATTGACCCGCAGCAGAAACAGCACGCCGCTGCTGGCGCGCTCGTCGCCCGTCAGGCGGGCCTGCAGGTCGAGGTCGAAATAACGTCGGTTGGCCAGGCCCGTCAAGCTGTCCTGATAGGCCTCGGCATGCAGCTTCTCGCTGCGCGACGCCTCCTCCTCGAACAACGCCTTGAGCTTCTCGACCATCTGGTTCATGGCATTGACCACGCGGCGAAACTCCGGCGTGCGTGGCAGGTTAGGTGCGCTGAGAAACTCCCGGCGAGCGATGGCATTGGACTGCTCGACCATATACTCCAGCGGCCGCAGCTGACGCCGCAGCAGCAGCACACCCAGGCCAATGCACAGCAGGCTGATCAGGGCCAGCCAGAGGAACGTGGCGTAGGCGGTCTGCCACAGCTTGGCGATGGCGAAATACGGATGGCTGACCACCTCCACCCGAGCCGCCTGGTTCCAGCCGTCGCTGACGATGGCATCGCCCTGGGCCGGCGCCAGATCCACCAGGCTGGCGAACCACTGGGGCGCACCGGCGTCAAGGTTAGCGCCGGTGCGCTCGGTCAGCACCTTCTCGTCCGTACCGATGACGCGAATACTCTCGAAATAGCCGCTGTCGAAAATCGAGCTGACCATCAGCTCAAGCATTGCAGGGTCGTCCAGGTACGAGCCGAGCGACAGGCCCAATGCCGTCGCGGCATCCTGGGCATGAGCGCGCAACTGGTTGACCTGCTGATCGCGCGAGCTCTCCACATTGACCACGACGCTTGCGGTGAAACTCACCAGCATCAGTACGCAGATAGCTACACACAACTGCTTGAACAGTGACATGAACGACTCCTCGCTACGCCTCAGGGAAACCCTTCGGCACGCATCTTCTTCAACAAATCCTGCCAGCGCGAAAGGCGCTTGCTGTCCCCTACCTGCTTGCCACCGGCTGGCCCCGGAACCCAAAGCCCTTCGGCATTGAAGGCATACACGGGCACCAGGTCACGCCGCTCGGTCGCCGGCTCGATGGCATCGATCAGGTTATCCAGCACCAGTGGCACGGAGGTGGGGGTCGGGTAATAGGTCAGTACCATGTGCGCCTGATTGAGGCGCACTGCCTTGACGTAGGTGATGCGCAGCTTTTCGCTCGGCACTCCCAGTTCACGCAGGCTGAAATACTTGGCGATGGCGTAATCCTCGCAATCACCAGCACCGCGCATCAGGGCTTCGACCGGGGTCGCCCAATAGTCGGCCACGCGCCAGATTTCCTGATCATCGCGAAAGCGCAGTTGCAGATTGAAGAACCGGTTGACGGCCTTTAGCTGCTCGGCCTCGCTGGCGTCGCGTTGCTCGTCGAGCAGCCGCTGCCAGGCGTCGATGCGCGGCTTGCCAGCGCCCAGTGGACCATAGAGCTGCTCGGCACGGGCGGCGATACGCTGGAAATCCCACTGTGCATGCAGACCGCCAGCCGCCAGTGACAGGGCGAGCAGGCACGCCACCAGCACGGGCCAGCGGTAACGGATAGAGGGAGCGCCAGAACCGCCGATGAGCACGACAATGCTTCCAGACAAGCAACCGCGTCATGGTGCGGCGCAACTGCCTAAAAAACAATTGCCCCGTGCCACCATGGCGGTTTTATAAACCTCGGAGTTGCAACCGAAGCAGGCACAAAAAACAGCCGAGAACCGCTATTCAGGGGGCTACGGATGGCCCAGGAGCCTGATTTTCACGCAGGGGACCGCCAAGCGATTGGTTGTCGACAGCGCCTCGAGGCGACGAATGACCTGATGCGCCGAAAGCGCATCAGGTACTGCACTCAACGCTCGCGGTTCCAGCCGCCGCCCTGGATGCGTTGGATACGCTGGGGCGCCTCACGCTGTTGCCACTGCAGCGGGGCGATACGCTGACGTTGTTGCTGCTGGTAATGATGGCGCTGGCCCTCCCAGCCGGGCCGCGGGGCCGGACGGTAATCGCGGCGATTGCGGTCATGGCGCTCGTGGTAGCGCGAATCATAACCGCCGTGCTGGTTGTAATAGCGAGGCGGCGGAGGTGGCGCGTAGTAACGCGGCTGGGAATGGTAGCGAGGCGGCGCATAGCGACGGTCGTAGCGGCGGTCTTCGTAAACGTAGACACGCGGCGCACCATAAACCTCGGTACGCTGCACGTGACCGCCGGGGTAGTACTGACGATCATAATCTCGATAACCACCGCCATAACCGCTGTCGCCGTAAGCGGCGCAACCGGTCAGCGAGAAACCCAACAACGCGACGAGCATGGATTTACGGATCATGGAGCGGCCTCCTTCGACCGCGAAACGCACATCGGCGGCTGCCGATGCCGGGACGAGTCCCAAACGATCAGACAATCTCGCGCGTGGCGAATCCACTCCACTCGTCGGTGAGTCGCTACAAATGATTTCAGACCACGGCCATCGGCCGGCACCACAGCAGTGCGCCGAAACCGCGCATCCTGGCTATCACGCGCACCATGAGAGCGCAGCTATCACCTGAGGAACTGCGGCGAACCACGACGTAGACGCCCTTCCACTCCCTGGCACGATCCTCGCTTATATCCCTCGGTGCAGGAACCCCTGGCAACGGCCAGGATAGCGGCATCACAATTTGCAATAGTCGACTAGGGTTCCGGTTCGCCAGCAGGCGGATGACTGGTCCGAGAGTTGACGACCTCCTCGAGGGGTTACACGGCGGGACAAAAGCCCGGGAGAACGCGCCCCCAGCGATGGGAGATGCCGCGCACTCCTGCCCGCCCTATCTCGAACTGGAGGTCTCCATGCGCAAGCCCCGTCTTTTCTCCGTTCTCGCCGCCGGTCTCGCGACTGTCCTTACCTTCAACAGCCAGGCAGCGCAGAAGGACAGCTTCAGCGTGTGCTGGACCATTTACGCCGGCTGGATGCCCTGGGAATACGCTGCCGCTGAAGGCATCGTCGACAAATGGGCGCAAAAGTACGGCATCAGCATCGACGTAGTTCAGATCAATGACTACGTGGAGTCGATCAACCAGTACAGCGCCGGCCAGTTCGACGGCTGCACCATGACCAACATGGATGCCCTGACCATTCCGGCCGCTGGCGGCGTAGACAGCACCGCGCTTATCGTCGGCGACTTTTCCAACGGCAACGACGGTATCGTGCTCAAGGGCGAGAAGAAAACCCTCGCCGACCTCAAGGGCCAGAACGTCAACCTGGTCGAGCTCTCGGTGTCGCACTACCTGCTGGCCCGCGGCCTGGAAAAAGCAGGGCTCAGCGAGCGTGACCTGAAGGTGGTCAACACCTCGGACGCCGACCTGGTAGCCGCCTTCACCACTGCGGATGTCACCGCTGTGACCACCTGGAACCCGCTGCTGGCGGAAATCGAAGCCACCCCCGGGGTGACCAAAGTCTTCGACTCCAGCCAGATCCCGGGCGAAATCATCGACCTCATGGTGGTCAACAGCGACACCCTCAAGGACAACCCGGCCCTCGGCAAGGCGTTGACCGGCGCCTGGTACGAAATCATGGCGACCATGGGCGACAGCGGTGCTGCCGGCAAGGCTGCTCGCGAGCACATGGCCAAGGCGTCCGGCACCGACTTGAAAGGCTACGAAGCGCAGCTCGCCACCACCAAGATGTTCTACAGCGCCAAGGAAGCCGTGGCGTTCACCAAGAGCCCGCGCCTGCCGGAAACCATGAGCAAGGTCGCCGCCTTCTCGTTCGACCATGGCCTGCTCGGCGAAGGCGCACAGAGCGCAGACGCCGTCGGCATGGCGTTCGCCAACGACGTGACCACCGGCGATCAGGGCAACCTCAAGCTGCGCTTCGACCCGACCTATATGCAGATGGCCGCCGACGGCCAGCTCTAGAAACGTGAGGCCGTCGAGGTGGGTGCCGGCTTCGCGCATCCACTCTCGCGTCACCCCGTGCTGTGCTCCACATACCGCATAACGAGATGCCCATGCGCCTGATCAACCGACATCCCGACCGTGCCGGCCGAATGCTGCTGGTGTTGCTGCCCTTCGCGCTGCTGCTGTTCGCCTACTTCATGGGCTCGGCGCAGCGCCTGGCGGACAACCCCAACGACAAGCTGCTGCCCAGCGCCAGCCAGATGATCGCTGCCGTCGACCGCCTGGCTTTCACCGAAGACAAGCGCACCGGCGGCTACGCCTTCTGGCAGGACACCGCCTCAAGCCTGACGCGCCTCGGCATGGGCATTGGCATCGCTGCAGCGGTCGGGCTATGCCTGGGCATCGCCGCCGGCATCCTGCCGCTGCTGAGGGCGCCGCTGTCACCGCTGCTCACCGTGCTGTCGATGGTGCCTCCGCTGGCGATACTGCCGATCCTGTTCATCGTATTCGGCCTGGGCGAGCTGTCCAAGGTGATGCTGATCGTCATCGGCATCACCCCGATCCTCGCCCGTGATCTGGAGCAGCGCGCCCGGGAGATTCCCCAGGAGCTGCTGATCAAGGCGCAGACCCTCGGCGCCAGCACCTGGACGCTGATCCTGCGGGTCGTACTGCCACAGTTGCTGCCACGCCTGCTGATCGCCCTGCGCCTGGTACTGGGCTCCGCGTGGCTGTTCCTGATCGCCGCGGAAGCCATCGCCAGCACCGATGGCCTGGGTTACCGCATATTCCTCGTGCGCCGCTACATGGCGATGGACGTGATCCTGCCCTACGTGGTGTGGATCACCCTGCTCGCCTGGCTGATGGACCTTGGTCTGCGTCAGCTGACGCGGCTGTGCTTCCCCTGGTACGAGGGGGCCAAGGCATGAGCGATAAAAAAAACAACGCCACAGACGCTTTCATCGAGGTGAAGAACGTCTGGCAACAGTACGGCGACCAGACCGTTCTGGAACGCCTGAACCTGTCCATCGCCGAAGGCGAGTTCTGTACGCTGGTCGGCGCTTCCGGCTGCGGTAAATCGACCTTCCTGCGCCTGCTGCTGGGCCAGGAACGCCCAAGCAAGGGCCAGATACTGCTCGACGGCCAGCCTCTGGCTGGCGAGCCAGATGCCAGCCGTGGCGTGGTGTTCCAGCGCTATTCGGTGTTCCCACACCTGAGCGTGCTGGACAACGTCGCCATCGGCCTGGAACTGCCCCGTGCGCCATTGCTCGGTCGCCTGTTCGGCGCAGCCAAGCGCGACGCACGCGAGCAGGCAGCTGCGATTCTCGGCAAGGTCGGCCTCGGCCATGCCCTGGACAAATACCCCAGCCAGCTATCCGGCGGCATGCAGCAGCGTCTGGCCATCGCCCAGGCGCTGATCATGAAACCTCGCGTGTTGCTGCTCGACGAGCCTTTTGGCGCACTCGACCCCGGCATCCGCAAAGACATGCACGCCCTGCTGCTCGAACTGTGGCGCGAAACCGGGCTGACGGTGTTCATGGTCACCCACGACCTGTCCGAAGGCTTCAGCCTCGGTACCCGCCTGATGGTGTTCGACAAGACCCGTATCGACCCTCACGCACCGAATGCCTTCGGTGCGCGCATCACCTACGACATCCCCCTGAATAGCGATCGCCGAAGCGCCATCGCAGCATTGCCGGCGCACCTTGCGCCTGCCCTGTAAGGAGACAGCAATGACAACTGCCCTCACCCTTCGCCCTACCCTTTATGAGGAAACCGTCCCCGGCGGTGGCCATACCTCGTTCGTCCTCAAGCGCGGCCAAGTGCTGCGCCTCACCGACATTGAAGGCGGCGCCAACGTCAGCCTGCTGCTGTTCAATGCCGCGGAGAAAAGCGAGCGCCTGAACCTGCCCGACACCCTGAAGGGCCAGCACACCGCCAAACTCACCGCTGGCCATTGCCTGTATTCGGACATGGGCAAGGTGTTGGCGGCCATCACCGCCGACACCTGCGGCTGGCATGACAGCTTCGGCGGCGTGCTCTCGGCCGATGAAGTTACCGAGAAATACGGCCAGGGCCGCTACCAGGAACTGCGCAACGGCTTCTTCCGCAACGGCGTGGACAATCTGCTGGTGGAAATGGGCAAGTGGAACCTGAACCTGCAAGACCTGCTGATGAACCTCAACCTGTTCAGCCGTGTGGACGTCGATGCCGACGGCGCCTTCCAGTTCCAGCCCGGCAACAGCCAGGCGGGCAGCTACATCGAGCTGTATGCGCCGATGGACACCCTGGTGGTGCTCACCGCCCTGCAACACCCGATGGACCCTAACCCTCAGTACGCACCCAAGCCGGTACAGCTGAGCTGGAGCAAGGTCGAGAGCGACGGTATCAGCGTGCTCTGCCGTACCTCGCGCCCGGAAAACGGCCGCGCCTTCCACAACACCGAACGCCACTACCTCTGAGGGTGCCGACATGAGCCTGATCGAAAGCAACCTGCATCCCGAGACCGCAGCGTTCCGCCACACCATCCCGGCGGGTGAGCCCTACCTGTTCGAGGTCAAGGCCGGGCAAACCCTGCGCCTGCACGACCTGGAGGGCAACCAGGCGATCGATACGCTGTTCTTCGCCGCCAGCAACCCGCGCGAACGCTTCGACCCGCAGCGCACCCTGCGCAAGCAGAACAACGTCTACCTCACCGCCGGCACGGTGCTCTATTCCAACCTCGGCAACCCACTGCTGACCATCGTCGCCGATACCTGCGGTCGCCACGACACCCTTGGCGGCGCCTGCGCCCAAGAGAGCAACACGGTGCGCTACGCGCTCGACAAGCGCTTCATGCACAGCTGCCGCGACAACTTCCTGCGTGCCAGCCTGCACGACGGTCGCCTGGAGAAGCGCGACATCGGCGCCAACATCAACTTCTTCATGAACGTACCGGTTACCCCGGACGGCGGGCTGACCTTCGAAGACGGCATCTCAGCGCCCGGCAAGTACGTCGAGCTGCGCGCCGAGACCGACGTGATCGTGCTGATCTCCAACTGCCCGCAGCTCAACAACCCCTGCAACGGTTGGAACCCGACCCCCGCGGAGGTGCTGGTATGGAACTGAGTCAACGCCTGCGCCGCTTCCTCCTGATGATCTGCCAGAGCCGCTCGGGGCAGTGCCTGGCAGCGCAGAACCGTAGGGCGGACGTCGCTCTTGACGTCCACCAAGACCGCGATACAGATCGGCCTACTTGAACAGCCAACGAACGACCTGATTCCAACCACGGACGACCGTGGCGCAGACCCATTACCGGCGGGACGGCCCGCCACGTTCAACGAGGCCGGAGCGCAGCAGCTTCGAACGGCCTCGGGAGCCGATATGTTCGAAAAACTTCTGATCGCCAACCGCGGCGCCATCGCCTGCCGCATTCTGCGGACCCTGCGCGAGCTCGATGTCAAAGGCGTCGCCGTCTACTCCGAGGCGGACGTAGCCAGTCTGCATATCCAGCAGGCCGACGAAGCTTTCTCCCTCGGTGACGGCCCGGCTGCACAGACCTATCTGGTGGTCGAGAAGATTCTCGCGGCCGCCAGAGCCTGCGGCGCGAAGGCCATCCACCCGGGCTACGGCTTTCTTTCCGAGAACGCCGCCTTCGCCGAGGCCTGCGAAAAAGCCGGCATCGCTTTCGTCGGCCCGACGCCCGAGCAGTTGCGCGTGTTCGGCCTCAAGCACACCGCTCGAGCGCTGGCCAAACAGCAGGGTGTGCCGATGCTCGAAGGCACCGATCTGCTGGAGAACCTCGAGGCCGCGCTGGTCGCAGGCGAGCAGGTCGGCTACCCCGTTATGCTCAAGAGCACCGCGGGCGGTGGCGGTATCGGGATGCGCGTGTGCCGCACGGGTGAGGAGCTGAGTGAGGCCTTCGAGGCGGTAAAGCGCCTCGGGCAGAACAACTTCAGCGACAGCGGCGTGTTCATCGAGAAATACATCCAGCGTGCCCGCCATCTGGAAGTGCAAGTCTTTGGCGACGGCCAGGGTGAGGTGATTGCCCTTGGCGTGCGCGACTGCTCGGTGCAGCGGCGCAACCAGAAGGTGCTGGAAGAAACCCCGGCACCCAACCTGCCAGCCGGCATGGCCGACGAGCTGTGCGCGGCGGCGATCAAACTGGCCAAGGCGGTCAGCTACCGCAGCGCCGGCACCGTCGAGTTCGTCTACGACAGCGAGGCGCAACGCTTCTACTTCCTCGAAGTGAACACCCGCCTGCAGGTCGAGCACGGCGTCACCGAGCAGGTGTGGGGTGTCGACCTGGTGCGCTGGATGATCGAGCTGGCGGCCGGCGAGCTGGCGCCGTTGAGCGAACTGGCCCAAGGGCTGGCGCCCAGCGGCCACGCCATCCAGGCGCGGCTGTATGCCGAAGACCCGGGCCGCGACTTCCAGCCCAGCCCCGGCCTGCTCACTGCCGTGCAGTTTCCCCCGGCTGACGGCCAGGCGCTGCGCATCGACACCTGGGTGGAAGCCGGCTGCGAGATTCCGCCGTACTTCGACCCGATGATCGCCAAGCTGATTGCCTGGGCGCCCACCCGTGACGAGGCCAGCGCCGCGCTGGATACCGCTCTGGCCGAGTCGGTGCTGTATGGCGTCGAGTCGAACCGCGACTACCTGCGCCAGATCCTCGCCGACGCTCCCTTTGCCAGCGGCTCGCCATGGACGCGTTGCCTGGAGCAACTGGTCTATCAGGCCAGCACCTTCGAGGTGCTGGCCGCCGGCACCCAGACCACCGTGCAGGACTTTCCCGGCCGTGTCGGTTACTGGGCCGTCGGCGTGCCGCCGTCCGGACCGATGGACAGCCGCGCCCTGCGCCTGGGCAATCGCCTGCTCGACAATGCCGAGGGCACCGCCGCACTGGAAATCACCATGAGCGGCCCGACCTTGCGCTTCAATACCGATGCGCTGGTGGCCATTACCGGCGCCGAGATCCCCGTGACCCTCGACGGCGTGATCCAGCCGCTAGATACCACGCTGCTGGTCAATGCCGGCAGCACCCTCGCCCTTGGCACCATTGCCGGCGCAGGGGCGCGCAGCTACCTGAGCGTGCGCGGTGGCGTGCAGGTACCCGACTACCTGGGCAGCAAGAGCACCTTCACCCTCGGCCAATTTGGCGGCCATGGCGGCCGCGCCCTGCGTGCCGGCGACGTGCTGCACCTGCTGCCGCTCGACAGCAGGCATGCTGGTACACAATTGCCCCGGGAGCTGTGCAGCGCACTGCCCATGGTGCGCACCATCCGCGTGATCTATGGCCCCCACGGCGCGCCGGAGTATTTTACCCCCGCCTATATCGACACTTTCCTGGGCACCGACTGGGAAGTGCACTTCAACTCCAGCCGAACCGGTGTGCGGCTGATCGGCCCCAAGCCCGAATGGGTACGCGAGAGTGGCGGTGAAGCGGGCCTGCATCCGTCCAACATCCACGACAATCCCTATGCCATCGGCGCGGTGGATTTCACCGGCGACATGCCAGTCATCCTCGGCCCCGACGGCCCCAGCCTGGGTGGTTTCGTGTGCCCGGTAACGATCATCGAAGCCGACCTCTGGCAGCTTGGTCAGCTCAAGGCCGGCGACAAGGTGCGCTTCGTGCCGGTGACCCTCACCGCCGCGCGCGAACTGGCCGGGGCAGGCAACCGCGAGTGTGCCGAGCTACGTGCCCAGCCGCCTGGCGAGGCGGTCGCGACGCCCGGCCTTGCCGCCGAGCTCGTTTCACCCGTGGTGCTGGATATCGGCGATGGCGACAAGCGCCTGGTCGCCCGTCTGTCCGGCGATACCCATCTGCTACTGGAGATCGGCCAGCCTGAGCTCGATCTGGTGCTGCGCTTTCGCGGCCACGCGCTGATGCAGGCGCTGGAGGCCAAACAGCTGAATGGCGTGGTCGACCTCACGCCCGGCATTCGTTCGCTGCAGGTGCACTACCAACCGGAAACCCTGCCGCTGCAGCGCCTGCTCGCCATCGTCGCTGGCGAGTGGGACGCCGTATGCGCCACCGGCGACCTCAAGGTACCGTCGCGGATCGTTCACCTGCCGCTGTCCTGGGATGACCCGGCCTGCCAGCTGGCCATCGACAAGTACATGACCACCGTGCGCAAGGACGCGCCCTGGTGCCCGAGCAACCTGGAATTCATCCGCCGCATCAACGACCTGGCCAACCTCGACGAGGTGTACCGCACGGTATTCGACGCCAGCTACCTGGTAATGGGCCTGGGCGACGTTTACCTCGGCGCGCCGGTGGCCACCCCACTCGACCCACGCCACCGCCTGGTCACCACCAAGTACAACCCGGCGCGCACCTGGACGGCAGAAAACTCGGTGGGCATCGGCGGCGCCTATATGTGCGTCTACGGCATGGAAGGCCCCGGCGGCTACCAATTCGTCGGCCGTACGCTGCAGATGTGGAACCGCTACAGGGAAGTCGCTGCCTTCGACGGCAAACCATGGCTGTTGCGCTTCTTCGACCAGATCCGCTTCTACCCGGTCAGCGCAGACGAGCTGCTGCGCATCCGTCGCGACTTTCCTCTGGGGCGCTTCGAACTGCGCATCGAAGACAGCGAACTCGCGCTGGCCGACTACCAAGGGTTTCTCAACGACGAAGCCGATGGCATCGCCGCCTTTCGTGACCAGCAGCGCAGCGCCTTCGCTGCCGAGCGGCAGCGCTGGATCGACTCCGGCCAGGCGCATTTCGAAAGTGACGAGGGCGCGACGGAGCCCACCGAAAACACGCCACTGGGCGACGGCCAGCACGGTGTCGACAGCCATATCGCGGGCAATCTCTGGCAGGTCCAGGTTCAGGAAGGGGCAACCGTGGCCGCTGGCGACGTGCTGGTGATTCTCGAATCGATGAAGATGGAAATCCCGCTCACCGCACCACTGTCCGGCGTCGTCCGCGAGGTGCTCGTGCAACCGGGCGCTGCGGTGCGTGCAGGCCAGCGCGTGGTGGTTATCGAGCAGGCCTGAAGCAAACCGTGGGGCGGTGGCTGACCGCCCCACAAGCGGGCATTTCCACCTGCCCACACGGCCCTGCTTGCGCCTCGACCGCACGCCCCATAGCATGGCGAGATTCCTAAAAGCAGCCAGCACGATGCCCTCACCTTCGCCCAAAACCGCCAGCCCTCGCTCGCTGGTGTTTCTTCTGCTCGTGCTGCTCGGCTGCGGTTTTATCGCCACTTCGCTGGCCAGCTACTACGCGGCCCTGGACTCGATCCGCGACGGCATCGTCAACAACGAGCTGCCGCTGACCTCGGACAACGTCTACTCGGAAATCCAGAAGGACCTGGTACGGCCCATCCTCATTTCCTCGATGATGTCCCGCGATACCTTCCTGCGCGACTGGGTGCTCGGCGGCGAGCAGAATGCCGAGCCCATGACTCGCTACCTGCAGGAAGTGCAGAGCCACTACGGCGCCGTCACCAGTTTTTTCGTCTCCGAACAGAGCAAGACCTATTACCAGGCCAAAGGCGTGCTGAAGAAGATCGACCAGCAGGCCGATCGTGACGCCTGGTACTACCGACTGCGCGACAGGCAGGAGCCCTACGAGATCAATGTCGATATCGACATGGCCAACGGCGACCGCATGACGGTCTTCATAAACTACAAGGTCTTCGACTATCAGCAGCGCTTCATCGGGGCCACCGGCGTCGGCCTGACGGTCGATGCCGTGGTGCAACTGATCGACGAGTATCAACAGCGCTATAACCGCCGCGTTTACTTCGTCGATGCCAACGGCCGCATCGTGCTCACGGGCGCCAACGGCGGGCCGCTGGGGGCGCGTATCGGTGACCAGTTGAGCGAGGTGCACGGCCTCGAAGGCCTGAACAGCAAACTGTCACACCCGCAAAGCGGCGACTTCTCCTATCAGGACCATGGCCACGGCCATTACCTCAACGTGCGCTTCATTCCCGAGCTGGACTGGTACCTGTTCGTCGAGACGCACGAGCATGGCGCACTGGCCAGCATCCGCCAGTCGCTGTACCTCAACCTGGCCATCTGGGCCGTGGTCACGCTGGTAGTGCTGCTGCTGGTGAGCCTGGTGCTGCGCCGCTATCAGGCTCGCATCACACTACTGGCGACCACCGACTCGCTGACCGAACTGCCAAACCGCCGCGGTTTCGAGCTGCTCGCCAACCAGGCCATCCAGGAAGCACGGCGCAGCCAAAGCCCCCTGTGTGCCCTGCTTCTGGACCTGGACGGTTTCAAGCAGCTCAACGACAGCCATGGCCACCTGGCAGGCGACGCCGTGCTGCGTGGCTTCGCCCAGCAATTGCGAGAGCGCCTGCGTCAGTCCGACATCACCTGTCGCTGGGGCGGTGAGGAATTCATCCTGCTGTTGAAAGACACCCCGCTCGACGCCGCCCGCCAACTGGGCGAGAAGATCCGCCAGCAAACCGAAAGCAGCACCTTCGAGTTCGCCGGCCAGACGCTGCACACCTCGACCAGCATTGGCCTCGCAGCGCTGCGCGACGGCGACGACCTGCAAGCACTGATCGCCCGTGCCGACCGCGCCCTGTACCGAGCCAAGCAGACAGGCCGCAACCGTCTGTGCGAAGAACCCCAATGAACAGCAGCCTTTGCCCTGTCTGCGGCCAGGCCAATAGCTGCGCGCAGGCCGCCAGCGATAGCCAGGTCGCGCATTGTTGGTGCTTCGAGGTAGAGATCACGCCACAGGCGCTAGACGATCTGCCTCCTGAAGCGCTGGATCTCGCCTGCCTCTGCCCTCGCTGCGCACAGGCGCGGCCAGCCCGGGAGCGCTGACTCACCATGCGCATCGACCGCCTGCTCGGCAACCTGCCACGTTTCAATCGCCAACATGCTCGCCGGCTGCTGGCTGAAGGCCGTGTACGCATCGACGCCCAGGTATGCCGCGACAGCCGCTACGACGTGCGCGTGTTCGATCGCGTAGAGGTCGATGGCGAAGTGGTGCAGGCGGGCAAGCCAGCGCGCTATTTCATGCTGCACAAACCGGTCGGCGTGGTCAGTGCCACCAGCCATCCCGAGCATCGCACGGTACTCGACCTGCTGGACGAGCCAGACAGGCACGAGTTGCACCTGGCGGGCCGGCTGGACCTCAACACCAGCGGCCTGCTGCTGATCACCAACGACGGCCTCTGGTCACGCCGCGCCACCGCGCCGGACGGCAGCCACGCCAAGGTCTATCGCGTCGAGACCGAGCAAGTCATCGACCCGGCGGCCGTCGAGGTGTTCGCCCAAGGTCTGTACTTCGCTTATGAAGACCTGACCACCCGCCCCGCCCTGCTGGAAATCCAGGCGCCGCACCATGCCAGACTGACGCTGCACGAAGGCCGCTACCACCAGATAAAACGCATGTTCGGCCACTTCCAGAACAAGGTCATCGGCCTGCACCGCCAGAGCCTGGGCGCCATCGTGCTAGACCCCGCCTTACCGCCCGGCGCCTATCGCACGCTCACCGATGCGGAAATCGCCAGCGTCTGACCAGCAATTGTCACTCGTGGCAAACGCCGCCAGCCACGCCACACACGCGATGCCTGCGCTTGCTGCGCAAAAGCGCCCACGCCCGGGAATCTTTCGATCCTGGCTTCCACCGCATCCGCTGATCACCAGATTCGCCAGCCGACATTGATTTGTCATGTCCAGGCGCTTTGCTAACCATTCGACATGCCCAGCTTGCGCCCTCGACCGTGCGCCGCATAACGCCAAATGCGCCAGGAGCAAAGACAGATGAAGCCTGCGACCGCTATCGTCAACGTCCACAACAGGTATAAGGTCTATACCGAGTTCCATGCCAACCCGGCGGCCAGGAAGACCATCGTTCTGGTCAATGGCTCGCTGGCAACCACCGCCTCCTTCGCACAAACCGTCAAGTACCTGGGCACCCGGTTCAACGTGGTGCTGTTCGACCAGCCCTACGCGGGCCAGTCCAGACCGCACAACCAGAACGATCACTGCATCGGCAAGGAAGACGAAGCGGCGATCCTGTTCGAACTGATCGCGCATTTCGACGCTCAGTACCTGATGTCCTTTTCCTGGGGTGGCATCGGCAGCATGCTGGCGCTGGTCGAACGCCCGGCCAGCCTGGAAAAGGCCGTGTTCGCCTCGTTTTCACCCATTCTCAACGAGCCCATGCTCGACTACCTGGGCCGCGCGCTGGTGTGTCTCAATCAGGGTGATGGCGACAAAATCGGCCACTTGGTCAACGACACCATCGGCCATTACCTGCCGTCGCTTTTCAAGCGCTACAATCACAAGCACATCAGCCGGCTCACGAGCCACGAATACCGGCAGATGCACGCCCACATCCAGCAGGTACTGCGCATGGGCGGCCACTGCCAGATGGCGAGCCTGGGCAGCATCGACATCCCGCTGCTGTTCATCAACGGCGAGCATGACGCCCACACCTCGCCCGCCGATGCCCGGCTGCTCGAACGGCACATTCGTGCCTGTCAGTTCGTCACGGTCGACAACGCAGGGCACTTCATCGACATCGAGCACAAGAGCGCCTGGCTACAAACCCAGAACGCCCTGTTCCGCTTCCTGCAGAGCAGTGGCAGCAGCCATACGCGCCAGAGCCGCCATCCCGACCTGCAGCACGCCATTGCCGTATGAGCACTGTAAAAAAGCGGGCCCGCGCCACTGCCCTGACATTTCTGACCGACGCGGGCTTCAATTTCCAGGCGACTTCCGGTATAAAGACGCACGCAAAAGCGGGCTTCGTATAATGGCATTACCTGAGCTTCCCAAGCTCATGACGAGGGTTCGATTCCCTTAGCCCGCTCCAGATCAGAAACATCAAAGCCCTGTTTTTACAGGGCTTTTTTGTGGGCGATTAAGAGTGTTAAGTGTTACGGCGTCGAGGTTCGCGGCAGATCATCCCGCTGGCTCGGCGCTCGCCCGTCTCCATCAGCCGTGGTTCTCCAGGGCCTGCGCCCGCTTCCAGCTTTCCAGAGCCGTCAGGCGCTGCAGGTAGGCCGCCACATTGGGATAGCGTTCACCCAGGCCCAGTTGCTGCACGACGGTGATCGCCACGAAGGCCAGCATGAAGTCAGCCCCGGACAGTGCGTCGCCAAGCACGAAGCGCCTGTCGGCCAGAAAGCTATCCAGATGCCCCAGCACCTTGTCGCACTCGGCCTGGGTATAGCCGTCCAGGAAAGACAGCTGGGTGCCGGTGCCCTGTTCGATCTGGGTGAAGATTTTCAGCAGCACCGGCACCATCGCCGAGCTTTCCGAAAAGTGCAGCCACTGCAGATAAGAAAGGTAATCGGGCGAGCTGAAATCAGGCTCCAGGCGCCGCGCGTAGCGGCGGATCAAGTATTCGACTATCGCCCCGGACTCAACCAGCAGCTGCCCGTCGATCTCGATGATCGGCGATTTACCCAGTGCGTGGATCCGCTTGAGAGAGTCCGGCGCCAGGTGGGTACTGGGGTTGCGCTGATAGCGAACCAGTTCGTAGGGCTCGGCAATCTCCTCCAGCAGCCACAGTATGCGCAATGAGCGTGAGGCGTTGAGGTGGTGCAGCGTGATCATGGGATGTCCTTTTTCAGGAAGCGGGCACCAGACGCAGACGGCTGAGCCACCTCAACGCGCCAGAAGACGCTACAAGAGGTTCAGCCGTACGCGGGTTACTGCAGTTGCGCCAGCAGTGCCTTGGCTGCAGCTTCGGAACTGGCAGGATTCTGCCCGGTGACCAGCTTGCCATCTTCGACCAGGTAAGACGCCCAATCAGGGCCCTTTTCATACTGGCCGCCGAGTGCCTGGAACTCGTCTTCGATCAGAAAGGGAACGACGTCGGTCAGTTCCACCGCAGCTTCTTCACTGTTTGAAAAGCCGGTGACGCGACGGCCCTTGACCAGCGGCGAACCGTCGGCGGCCTTGACGTGGCGTAGCACGCCCGGTGCATGACAGACAAAACCGATCGGCTTGCCGGCACGCTCGAAGGCTTCGATCAGGCTGATCGAGCGAGCCGACTCGGCCAGATCCCACAGCGGGCCGTGGCCACCCGGGTAGAACAGGGTATCGAAGTCGCCCTCGCTGACGCCGTCCAGTTTGACGGTGTTGGCCAGGGCCTGCTGCGCGGCCGGGTCGGCCTTGAAGCGCTGGGTATGCTCGGTCTGGGCGTCCGGCTGGTCGCTTTTCGGGTCCAGCGGCGGTTGGCCACCGGCGGGCGAGGCCAGCACCACCTCGGCGCCTGCGTCCTTGAACACGTAGTAAGGCGCGGCAAATTCCTCGAGCCAGAAGCCGGTTTTCTTGCCGGTGTTGCCAAGCTGATCGTGGGAAGTCAGCACCATCAATACTTTCATGTCGTTCCTGCCTGTGGCGTTAGTGTTCTGGTTAGTGGGCTAAAAAGGCCGGGAGTGCCCCAAGCTTTTCACGATGCGCGCAACGCAACGTATGGCGTAGCGTTCTGACGCAGACGTGTAGGCAATAACGGGCACGGGTCCGGCCGGCCGCTGGCATCGATTACCTGCCACCGAAACGAAAATGGGGCAGCTACCTTCGTAGCTGCCCCATTTGTCTGTCATTACCTGGCGGGCTCGTTCCCGCCAGGTAGTTGGCAGCTCATCGCCCGCCTCGCCTGCCAATCAGCGCTTGTCCTTGCGCTTCTTGTCGGCCTTCTTGTGGTGACTCATCAGACGGCGCTTCTTGTTCACCTGCCGATCGGTGAGGGTGTTCTTGTTGCCCTCATACGGGTTTTCGCCGCCTTTGAACTCGATACGAATCGGCGTGCCGACCAGCTTGAGTACGCGCCGGTAGGTGTTTTCCAGGTAGCGGATATAAGACTTGGGCACCGCATCGACCTGATTGCCATGAATCACGATCAACGGCGGGTTGGCACCACCCAGGTGGGCGTAGCGCAGCTTGATACGACGGTTGTTGACCATGGGCGGTGCATGCTCACGCACGGCATCTTCGAGGATCTGCGTCAGGCGGTTGGTCGGCCAGCGGGTGATCGCCGACTGGAACGAGGCCTGTACCGACTTGTACAAATGGCCGACGCCGGTGCCATGCAGCGCGGAGATGAAGTGGATGTCGGCGAAGTCGACGAAGAACAACCGGCGTTGCAGCTCGGTCTTCACGTAGTCGCGCTCGCTGGGCTCCATGCCATCCCACTTGTTCAACGCGATGACCAGGGCGCGACCGCTTTCGAGCACGAAACCGAGCAGGTTGAGATCATGGTCGACCACACCTTCACGGGCGTCCATGACGAACACCACGACGTTGGAGTCCTGGATGGCCTGCAGCGTCTTGACCACCGAGAACTTCTCCACTGCCTCGAAGATCTTGCCGCGGCGGCGTACACCGGCGGTGTCGATCAGCGTGTACTTCTCGTCGTCACGCTCGAACGGGATGTAGATGCTGTCACGAGTGGTACCGGCCTGGTCATAGACGATGACCCGGTCTTCACCGAGCATGCGGTTGACCAGGGTCGACTTGCCAACGTTGGGCCGGCCGATGATCGCCAGCTTGATGCCGTCCTTTTCGCTCGGGCCGGGAATACGCTTGGGTTCTTCGCCCTCGGCAACAATTTCGGGCTCTTCGCCGTCTTCCGGCTCGCCGGCATCCTTGGGGAAGCTGCCCAGCGCCGCTTCGAGCATCTGGGTGATGCCACGGCCATGGGCGCCGGCGATAGGCAGGGCTTCGCCCATGCCCAGTGGTGAGAATTCGGCGCGGGCCAAATCAGGGTCGAGGTTGTCGACCTTGTTGACCACCAGGAAGCTGCGCTTGTTGCGCTTGCGCAGGTGCTCGCCAATCATCTGGTCGGAGGCGGACAGCCCGGCACGGGCGTCGACCAAAAACAGCACGGCGTCGGCTTCCTCGATGGCCTGCAGGGACTGCTCGGCCATCTTCGCATCGATGCCTTCTTCGTCACCGGAGATGCCACCGGTGTCGATCACGATATAGGTACGCCCCTGCCATTTGGCCTCGCCGTACTGGCGGTCGCGGGTCAGACCCGAAAGGTCACCGACGATCGCGTCGCGGGTGCGGGTCAGGCGGTTGAACAGGGTGGATTTGCCGACGTTCGGCCGACCCACCAGGGCAATTACGGGAACCATTCGGCTCTCCACTTCGTTATTTCAGAAAATACAAAAGCCGCTGCACAGGCAGCGGCCACAAATCGTGCACTGGCAAAAGCGGGCGCTCGGCGATACCGAGCGCCCGCCTCCGCGGCTTACTTGATGGTCAGCGCCACCAGTTTGCCGCCGTTGCCAAAGGCATACAGCCAGTCGCCGACGACCAGCGGACGGGCACGCAGCCCATCGCTGTCAATACGGGTGCGACCGACGAAGCGACCGTCAACCTGGCTGATCAAGTGCAGATAGCCCTCGAAATCGCCAAAGGCGACGTAGCTGGAGAACACAGCGGGAGCCGACAGTTGGCGACGCGCCAGGGCATCATTGGTCCACAGGGCGGAGGCCGAGCGTTCGTCGACGCTTTCCACGGTGCCGCTGGCCAGGGTCACGTAAACGTTGCCGAAGCCCTGGGCGACGCCCATGGAGCTGGAGGCTTCGCGCTGCCACAGCACGCGGCCGCTTTCCAGATCCAGGGAAGCCACACGCCCCTGGTAGGTCACTACATACAACTGGCCACCGGAAAGCAGCAGACCGCCGTCGATGTCGACGATACGGTCCAGCTCGGAACGCCCTTGCGGAATGGCGACACGTTGTTCCCAGACCGGAATGCCACGCTGAGCATCCAGGGCGATCACCTTGCCACTGGACAAGCCGGCGATGGCCAACTGGTTGGTCAGTACCGGGCTGCCGGTGCCGCGCAGGGTCAGTACCGCCGGGGTGTTTTCGAAGATCCAGCGTTGCTGGCCGCTGTAGGCGTCCAGAGCAACCAGGGTGTCGTCCTGGGTCTGCACCAGCACGGTGTCGCTGCTGATGGCCGGCGCCGACAGCACTTCGCTCGGCACCCTGGCGCGCCATTTTTCTTCACCGCTGGACGAATCCAGAGCGATCACTTCACCCTTGAGGGTGCCGATCACGACCATGCCGTAACCAGCCGCGACGGCGCCGGAAACCGGTACTTCGAGCTCTTTCTTCCAGGACACGTCACCGGTGGTGCGCTCCATGGAAACGATCAAGCCATTGATATCCGCGGCAAAGATCTGCTCGCCGTCGACCACAGGCTCGAGCATGTTGTAGATCTCGCCCTGCCCGTCACCAATCGAACGGCTCCACTCCTTTTGCAGCTTCACCTCTTCCTTGAAGTCGGGCAGCTCGGCTGGCGGCAGTTCTTTCTTGCTGTTGCTGCTGCAACCGACGACCAGAACGGCCAGGGCCAGCAGTGCGGCATTCTTCCAACGCATCACGTCATGCATCCCCTTTGGCCAAGTCGTCGATCTTCATCTGCAAGCCGCCCACGGCGGCCTCCTCAGACAACGCACCCTTGGCTTTTACGTAAGCAGCGTGGGCGTCGTCGGTGCGGCCCAGCTTGGCCAGCAGATCGCCTTTGAGTTCTTCGCGGCTGGCCAGGTAGGCCTGGTCGGCGTCGCCATCAAGCAGCTTCAGGCCTTCCTCGGCCTTGTCCTGAGCGGCCAGCACACGGGCCAGGCGCTGGCGAGCGAGCTCGCCGAGGGTGTCGTTGGCAGGCTTGTCGACCACGCTGCGCAGTTCAGCGGCGGCGTCATCGAGCTTGCCGGTCTCGACCGCGACCTTGGCCACGAACAGGCTGCCGTACTGTGCGTACTGGGTGCCGCCGAAATCGTTCTTCAACTGCCCGGCCAGCGTTGCCACTTTGGCTGCATCGGGCTGACCGCTCGGGGTCAGGGCCGCTTCGAGCAATTGCTGATAGACGATCGAAGCGCCCTCGGCCTGATTGCTCTGGTACTTCTGCCAGGCCTGCCAACCGAACACGGCGATCAGCGCCAGAGCACCACCAGCCAACAGCGGCTTGCCGTTACGCTGCCACCAGTCTTTCAGGCCGGCCAGTTCATCATCATCGCTATTCAACGCCACCCCAGATACTCCTTAATCGCTAAATCGCTCAAGCCTGCTTGATGCAGGACGCCAGATGGCCGGCCAGATCCGACCAGGCAATGCTTTGTTGTTCGCTGTCATCGCGCAAAGGTTTGCAACCTACCACGCGCTTGGCCAGTTCGTCCTCACCCAGAATCAGAGCATACAGGGCTCCGCTCTTGTCGGCCTTCTTGAACTGGCTCTTGAAACTGCCACCACCGGCATTGACCAGCAGGCGCAGCCCCGGCACTTCATTGCGCAGGTTCTCCGCCAGGGTCAGTGCCGCCAGCTCGGCAGCCTCGCCAAAGGCGCAGATGAAAGCGTCTGCCGGGCGATTCAATTGCGCGGGTACGCGCTGCAGGGTCTCCAGCAGCAACACCAGACGCTCGACACCCATGGCGAAGCCGACACCCGGCGTCGGCTTGCCGCCGAACTGGGTGATCAGGCCGTCGTAGCGGCCGCCGGCACAGACAGTGCCCTGGGAGCCGAGCTTGTCGGTGACCCACTCGAACACCGTACGGCCATAGTAATCCAGGCCGCGTACCAGCTTTGGGTTGATCTCGTAGGCGATGCCGACCGCATCGAGACGAGCCTTGAGGCCCTCGAAGTGCAGCCGGGATTCTTCGTCCAGGTAATCGTGCAGCGTCGGTGCGTCGGCAAGCAGCGCCTGGGTGGTCGCCACTTTGCTGTCGAGGATGCGCAGCGGGTTGGTGGTCAGGCGCCGCTGGCTGTCTTCGTCGAGCTGGTCGAAACGTTCTTGCAGATAGGCCACCAGGGCCTCGCGATACACCGCACGGGCTTCGCTGGAGCCCAGGCTGTTGAGCTGCAGGGTGACTGCGTCGCTCAGGCCCAGTTGCTTCCACAGACGCCAGGTCAGGGTGATCAGTTCGGCATCGATGTCTGGCCCAGGCAGGTTGAAGACTTCAACGCCGATCTGGTGAAACTGCCGATAGCGGCCCTTCTGCGGCTTCTCGTAGCGGAACATCGGGCCCGCGTACCACAGCTTCTGCACCTGGCCGCCGCCGGTCATGCCGTGTTCGAGCACCGCACGCACGCAGCCAGCAGTACCTTCCGGGCGCAGAGTCAGGGATTCGTTGTTGCGGTCGAGGAAGGTGTACATCTCCTTGTCGACCACATCGGTGCCTTCGCCGATACCACGGGCGAACAGTTCGGTGAACTCGAGGATCGGCAGGCGTATTTCCTGGTAGCCGTAGCTGTCGAGCAGCGTTGCCAGGGTAGTTTCCAGGTAACGCCAGGCCGGGGTCTGCTGCGGCAGAATATCGTTCATGCCACGAATGGCTTGCAGGGACTTGCTCACTTGTTTTCCTTAGGCACGGATCAGCCGCGCACGATCACTGCCGCGTCGGCTGCGACCTTCTCGGCCGCCCTGGCACGAATCAGCCTTTCCAGCTCATCGACCAGGTTGGTGTTGGTCAGCTTCGAGACAGGCTTGCCATCGATATAGACCAGGTTGTTCGGGCTGCCGCCGGTGAGGCCGATGTGCGCCTCCTTGGCCTCGCCGGGGCCGTTGACCACGCAGCCGATCACCGCGACGTCCAGCGGCACCAACAGGTCCTCGACGCGGGTCTCAAGCTCGTTCATGGTCTTGACCACGTCGAAGTTCTGGCGCGAGCAACTCGGGCAGGCGATGAAGTTGATGCCCCGCGAACGCAGGCGCAGCGATTTGAGAATATCGAAGCCGACCTTGATCTCTTCCACCGGATCGGCCGCCAACGAGATACGGATGGTGTCGCCGATACCATCGGCGAGCAACATGCCCAGTCCCACCGAAGACTTCACGGTACCGGAGCGCAGGCCGCCGGCTTCGGTGATGCCCAAATGCAGCGGTTGCTCGATCTGTTTGGCCAGCAGGCGGTAGGCCTCCACGGCCATGAACACGTCGGAGGCCTTCACGCTGACCTTGAAGTCAGGAAAGTTCAGGCGGTCGAGGTGTTCCACGTGACGCAACGCCGATTCGACCAGCGCTTCCGGGGTCGGCTCGCCGTATTTCTTCTGCAGGTCTTTTTCCAGCGAGCCGGCGTTGACGCCGATGCGGATCGGGATGCCCTTGTCGCGGGCGGCCTCGACCACCGCCTTGACGCGGTCTTCACGGCCAATGTTGCCAGGGTTGATGCGCAGGCAATCCACCCCCAGTTCGGCCACGCGCAGAGCGATCTGGTAGTCGAAGTGAATATCCGCCACCAGTGGCAGGTTGACCTGTTGCTTGATCCGCCCGAAGGCCTCGGCAGCGTCCATGTCCGGCACGGACACGCGGACGATGTCGGCACCGGCGGCTTCGAGACGGCGAATCTGCTCGACGGTAGCGGCGACATCGTTCGTGTCGGTGTTGGTCATGCTCTGCACGGCGATGGGCGCATCGCCCCCGACCGGAACCGAGCCGACCCAGATTTTGCGGGACAGACGACGTTTGATTGGCGATTCACCGTGCATATTACTGTCCACCTAACTTCAAGCGTGCGGTCTCACCGGAGATGTGCGGCGTCACGTCGACCGCAGCGCCGTTGTAGCTGACCTGCGCACCACGGGCAAAGCCCAGGCGCAGCTCGAGTGGAGCGCGGCCCCGTGCGTCGAGGCTGTCGCCGGCGCGTTTCAGGCCGCTGGCAATGACTTTGCCGGTAGCATCGGTGACCTGAACCCAGCAGTCGGCCGTGAACCTCAGGCTTAGCAGGCCCTCACCGGCGGCAACCGGTGCCTGAGGCTGAGCGGTCGCGGCAGGTGCCTGGACCGCAGGCGCAGCCGGCACTGCAGGTGTGGCTGGCATGTTTGGCGCCGCGGGCTGGGCAGGCGTGGCGGCCGGGTCAACCGGAGCCGCCTGGCCGGCCGGCGGGTTCTGCTCCAGCAATTCACTGGCGGTGGCTTCCGGCGCGCTGCTGGCGACATTGCCAGACTGCTCGGCCGGTACGTTAGGCAGCGGCAATTCGGTGCCCTGGCTCTGGGCTTCCGCCACGGCCTGATCTTCCGGCTCGTCGAGCGGGTGGATCTGCGTGCTGCCGTCGGCGCCATCGACTTCGACGTGACCCATGCCGACATTCTTCAGGTCGTCGAGCTGCCAGCCCTGATCCTGCCACCAGTAGAAGCAGGCTCCACCAACACCGAGCAGCAGCAGGAAGCTGACCAGCCGCAGAATACTCTGCGAGTAACGCGTCGGCTCTTCGATGCGGCCAAGGGCGTGCACACTGCTGCCGGTGGCATTGCTGCCGGTGAACTGATCGAAATCGGCAACCAGAGGCGCCTGCTCCAGGCCCAGCAGTTTTGCGTAGGCACGGATGTAGCCGCGGGCGAAGGTATTGCCCGGTAGCTTGTCGAACTCGCCGGCCTCCAGTTGGGTCAGGCGGGTAGGCGTAAGATTGAGCTGGGTCGCCACTTCGGCGACCGACCAGCCCCTGCTCTCGCGCGCAGCACGCAGCGCTTCACCAGGATTGACGCGATGAGCTGCTGCAACTTCAGGTTGGGCCGCTTTCATCTTTGCTCCGACAGATATTGCTGATATTCCGGCGTACCGGGATAAAGACGTTTCAACTGCAAGCCGATGCTGGCGGCGCGGTCACGATCCTCGAAAATCGTCGCCAGGCGCGCACCAAGCAGCAGGCTTCGCGCGTTTTGTTCGGCGATGGCGCTGTAGGCATCGTAATAACTACGTGCCGGCACGTACTGCCTATCTTCGTAGGACAGGTTGGCCATTTCCAGCAGCGCACGCGGCTGACGGCTGTTGAGGCGCAGCGAACGTTCGAAATAGGTTTTCGCCTGCTCGCGCTGCTTGAGCATCATGGCGGTCATGCCCATGTTCTCGAAGACCCGCGCACGCTCGGGATAGAGGCTGTCCTCGGCGGCCAGGCTGTAGCGCTCCATCGCTTCCTTGTAGCGTTTCTGCTCGAACAGGAAACCGCCGTAGTTGTTCAGCAGGCGGGCGTCCCTGGGATTGCTCGACAATGACTTGCGAAAATGCTCGTCGGCCAGTTTCGGCTCCATCTCACGCTGGAATACGAGGGCCAGTACGGCATGCGCGTCAGGAGCGGAAGAGTCGATGTCCAGGGCGTTTTTCAACGGCACCTTGGCCGGTCCCGTTTCACCCTGCTGCAGGTAACCAATGCCGAGCTGGACGAAAGAGTCGTAAGCCTTCTTGCGGCCTTCGGACGTTTTCATCGGGTCGACATCACCGGTCGAGACACAGCCGGTGAGCAGACTGACACTCAGCAGAAACAGCAGGGAACGCAGCACGGTCATGGAGATCCTCTCAGGTACGGCTGGCGGTGGGACGCGGTGCATCCGCGTCGCCGCTCAGTTGGCGCACGGCGATGTAACGCTCGCTGCGGCGGGTACGGTCCATGACCTGGCCAACCAGTTGCCCGCACGCCGCGTCGATATCTTCACCACGAGTGGTGCGCACCGTGACGTTATGCCCGGCTTTTTGCAACAGTTCCTGGAAGCGGCGAATGGCGTTGTTGCTCGGGCGCTCGTAACCGGAGTGGGGGAACGGGTTGAACGGAATCAGGTTGATCTTGCAGGGGATGTTCGCCAGCAGCGCGACCATTTGCTCGGCATGCTCGAGTTTATCGTTCACGTCCTTGAGCAGGGTGTACTCGATTGTCAGCACACGTTTCTCGCCCAGGCCTGACACGTAGCGCTTGCAGGCAGCCAGCAGCATGTCCAGCGGGTACTTCTTGTTGATCGGCACCAACTGGCTGCGCAGCTCGTCATTGGGTGCGTGCAGCGACAGCGCCAGGGACACGTCGATCACCTCGGCCAGCTTGTCGATCATCGGCACCACACCGGAGGTCGACAGGGTCACCTTGCGCTTGGAGATGCCGTAGCCGAGGTCGTCCATCATGATTTTCATGGCGGCGACGACGTTGTCGAAGTTCAGCAGCGGCTCGCCCATGCCCATCATCACCACATTGGTGACGGCGCGGTCGATCTTCGCCGGCACGCTGCCGAACGATTTGCAGGCGATCCACACCTGGCCGATGATCTCGGCCGCGGTAAGGTCGCTGTTGAAACCCTGCTTGCCCGTGGAGCAGAAGCTGCAGTCCAGAGCACAACCGGCTTGCGAGGAAACGCACAGGGTGCCACGCCCGCCCTGGGGGATGTACACGGTTTCCACGCAACTGCCCGATGCCACGCGTACGACCCACTTGCGCGTGCCATCGGTAGAAATATCTTCGCTGACCACTTCTGGCCCGCGAATGTAGGCAGCGGCCTCGAGCTTCTCGCGCAAGGCCTTGCCAACGTTGGTCATGGCGGCGAAATCATCGACGCCAAAGTGGTGAATCCACTTCATGACCTGACCGGCACGGAAGCGCTTTTCCCCGATGCTGTCGAAGAATTGCTCCATTTCCGGCTGGGTCAGGCCCAGCAGGTTGATTTTGCCGTTCGTGTCGGTCATGACGTCACCTTCGCACGCTTCGCCTTAGCGAATGCGGGCGTTTACCTCAGTAGCGGAGAAGAAGTAAGCGATTTCGCGAGCAGCGGACGCTTCCGAGTCGGAACCGTGAACGGCATTCTCGTCGATGGAAACGGCGAAGTCGGCGCGGATGGTGCCGGCAGCCGCTTCTTTCGGGTTGGTAGCGCCCATCAGCTCACGGTTCTTGGCGATGGCGTTTTCGCCTTCCAGTACCTGGACGATAACCGGACCGGACGTCATGAATGCAACCAGGTCCTTGAAGAAGCCGCGCTCGCTGTGCTCAGCGTAGAAGCCGGCCGCTTCACGCTCGGACAGTTGCAGTTGCTTGGAGGCAACGATGCGCAGGCCGGCTTTCTCGAAACGAGTGGTGATCTCGCCGATGACGTTTTTAGCGACGGCATCAGGCTTGATGATGGAGAAGGTACGTTGAACAGCCATGTGAAACTCCAGAAACGGTGATTAAAGCCAAAAATTAAACCCGCGAATTATACGCGGGTTCCAGTCAAAAGCATAAGAGCGGAGCCACTGTTACAGCCCCTCTTTGCACGCCCGGGCCGCCAGTAGCCGCCCGGAATGATCATTGCGCTTCTTCGATCCAGGCAGCCTGAATGGCTTCCAGCACCTTTTCGCCACCACGCTGAGGGTCGTCGGAAAACTCCGGCAGCTCGACCACCCAGCGGTGCAGCTGGACAAAATTCACGTAACGAGGGTCGACATCCGGCTTGCTGTCGGCGAGCTGGATGGCGATTTCGAGAACATCAACCCATTTCAGGCTCATGCTGGGCTTCCTGATCAGTGCGGCGCTTCGGCGGCATGGTTGAGCGAATACTTGGGAATTTCGACCGTGATGTCATGCTCACCGACGATCGCCTGACAGGCCAGGCGCGACTGCGCTTCCAGACCCCAGGCCTTGTCGAGGTAGTCTTCCTCGAGCTCGTCGGCTTCGTTCAAGGAATCGAAGCCCTTGCGCACGATGCAGTGGCACGTGGTGCAGGCGCACACACCACCACAGGCACTTTCCATCTCGATATGGTGCTCGTGGGCCAGCTCCAGAATCGACGTACCGGCCTGCGCCTCGACCGCCAGCCCCTGCGGGCAGAATTTCTCGTGAGGCAGAAAAGTTACCACGGGCATCAGTTATTCCTCGATCTCATTCAGGCTACGCCCGGCCAGCGCGGCTTTTACCGTCGAATTCATGCGCCGGGCTGCAAAGGCATCGGTCACCTGCGACAGACGCTTGGTCTGCTGCTCGATGGCCAGGCCATCGGTGCCCGTCAATAATTTACGCAACTCCTGCATCTGCAGATCGATCACCAGGCGCTCTTCGGCATCCAGCAGCCGCTCACCGTCGACCTGCAACGCACCTTCCACGGCCTCGAGCAAACGCTGCGCGTCGACCTGCTGCTCGCGCAGGACACGGGCTGCCTTGTCGCCACCGGCGTGCTGGAAGGAGTCTTGCAGCATGCGCGCCACCTCACCATCGGTGAGGCCGTACGAGGGCTTGACCTGAATACTGGCTTCAACGCCGGAGGCCAGCTCGCGGGCGCTGACGCTCAGCAGGCCGTCGGCGTCCACCTGGAAGGTCACGCGAATCTTCGCCGCCCCGGCCACCATCGGCGGAATGCCACGCAGCTCGAAACGCGCCAGGGAGCGGCAATCGCTGATCAGCTCGCGCTCACCCTGCAGCACATGGATCATCATGGCGCTCTGGCCATCTTTGTACGTCGTGAATTCCTGCGCACGGGCCACCGGAATCGTGGTGTTGCGCGGAATCACCTTCTCCATCAGCCCGCCCATGGTTTCCAACCCCAGGGACAGCGGAATGACGTCCAGCAACAGCAATTCTTCACCATCGGCGCGGCGGTTGCCGGCCAGGGCATCGGCCTGAATGGCGGCGCCGATGGCGACCACTTGATCAGGGTCGATATCGGTCAGCGGCTGGCGCCCGAAAAGTTCGCCGACAGCCTCACGCACACGGGGTACGCGTGTCGACCCACCGACCATGACCACGGCGCCCACTTCATCGAGCTCGATACCCGAGTCACGCACCGCACGGCGGCAGGCTTTCAGGCTGCGCGCCACCATGGGTTCGATAAGCGCCTGGAACTCGGCACGGGACAACACACCACGCCATTCGCCATGAGCAACCTCGATGCTCTCGGCATCGGTGAGTGCTTCCTTCGCGGCGCAAGCCGTCTGCAGCAAGCTGCGCTGGGCTCCTGGCTCGATATCGGCAGACAGGCCGGCCTGCTCGACGATCCAGCCGGCAATGGCGTGATCGAAATCATCGCCCCCCAGGGCGCTGTCGCCGCCGGTAGCCAATACCTCGAATACCCCGCCGGTCAGGCGCAGGATGGAAATGTCGAAGGTGCCGCCGCCCAGGTCATAGATCGCCACCACGCCTTCGGCGTTCTGATCGAGCCCATAGGCAACCGCAGCAGCAGTGGGTTCGTTCAGCAGACGCAGCACGCTCAGACCGGCCAGACGCGCGGCGTCCTTGGTGGCTTGGCGCTGGGAGTCGTCGAAATAGGCCGGCACGGTTATCACCGCGCCAACCAGCTCACCACCCAACGTGGCCTCCGCGCGCTGGCGCAATACCCGCAGAATATCGGCGGACACTTCCACGGGGCTCTTCAACCCCTGCACGGTGTCGATGAACGGCATATGCGACTCGCCGGCGACGAAGCGGTAAGGCAACTGCTCACCCAATTGCTTGACGTCAGCAAGGCCGCGCCCCATCAGGCGCTTGACCGAGAGGATGCTGTTGAAGGGGTCGCTGGCAGCGTCGCGCCGGGCCGCTTCACCAACCTCGACACGATCAGCGTGGTAGCGCACGGCCGAAGGCAGAATCAGGCGCCCCTCACTGTCCGGCAGCGGCTCGCTGACGCCGCTGCGCACGGCCGCGACGAGGGAATTGGTGGTGCCCAGGTCAATGCCGACAGCCAGACGACGCTGGTGGGGTTGTGGGCTCTGTCCGGGCTCAGCAATCTGCAATAAAGCCATAGGTAGTCGGTGCTTATCTGGGTATCAGGCACGGCCACGGCAGCCGTACGTGCATTAATCGTCGAGGCGCTCTTCCAGCTGGCGCACCTCGTGGGAAAGCTTGTCGAGGAACTGCATGCGGCGCATCAGGCGTTCAGCCTCTTCTCGGCGCGCATTGTCCTCCCAAGCCTCGGCAAAACGTTCGTTCAGCTCCTGCTGGGCGATCTTCAGGCGGCCCTTGAAAGCGGCCACACCAGCCAGATCGGCCTCGTCCTGCAGGTCTTCGAGCTCCTCACGCCACTGCATCTGCTGAAGCAGAAAGTCAGAATCCTGCACAGTGACTTCCAACGGCAGCTCCGGGCCTCGCATCGCCAACAGGTAACGCGCCCGCTGCGAATCGCTCTTGAGCGTGCGATAGGCCTCGTTGAGGCTCGCCGAGCGCTCCAGCGCCAGGCGCTGTTCACGCTCGGAGGCATCGGCGAAGCGATCCGGATGGACGCTACGAGCCAGCTCGCGATAACGCGTGGCCAACTGATCGAGATCCAGGCGAAAGCTCGGCTGCAACTCGAACAGGGCGAAATGGCACGGACCGGAACTGTTCATCAGATGTTGAAGCTTTCGCCACAGCCACATTCGCCACGGACATTAGGGTTGTTGAACTTGAAGCCCTCATTCAACCCTTCCTTGACGAAATCCAGCTCTGTGCCATCGAGGTACACCAGGCTCTTGGGATCGATGATCACCTTGACGCCATGGCTCTCGAACACCTGGTCTTCGCCGGCGGTTTCGTCGACGAACTCCAACACGTAGGCCAGACCGGAACAGCCCGTGGTGCGGACACCCAGGCGGATACCCTCACCCTTTCCGCGCCCATCCAGGGAACGCTGAATATGCTGGGCGGCAGCCTGAGTCATGCTGATAGCCATCGACCAACCTCCTTAAAGCAGACCTTTCTTCTGTTTGTAATCGCGCACCGCCGCCTTGATGGCGTCTTCGGCGAGAACGGAACAGTGAATTTTCACAGGCGGCAGAGCCAGTTCTTCGGCAAGCTGGGTATTGCTGATGGTGACAGCCTCGTCCAGGGTCTTGCCTTTCATCCACTCAGTCGCCAGAGAGCTGGAGGCGATGGCGGAGCCACAACCGTAAGTCTTGAACTTGGCGTCTTCGATAACGCCAGCGTCGCTGACCTTGATCTGCAGACGCATCACGTCGCCGCAAGCCGGCGCGCCGACCATGCCGGTGCCGACGTCAGGATCTTCCGCGTTCATCTTGCCGACGTTGCGCGGGTTCTCGTAGTGGTCGATGACCTTTTCGCTGTAAGCCATGTTATCAATCCTCTTTCATCAGGCGCCGCTCACTGGCAGCTTTTAGTGTGCTGCCCATTCCACCTTGGAAATGTCGACACCTTCTTTGAACATATCCCAGAGCGGCGACAGTTCGCGCAGCTTGGTGACGGCCTCGCGTACTTTCTCCGCGGCGTAGTCGACTTCCTCTTCGGTGCTGAAGCGGCCGAAGGTGAAGCGAATCGAGCTGTGTGCCAGTTCGTCATTGCGACCCAGGGCGCGCAGCACGTAGGAAGGCTCCAGGGACGCCGAGGTACAGGCCGAACCGGACGACACCGCCAGGTCCTTGAGGGCCATGATCAGCGACTCGCCTTCCACGTAGTTGAAGCTGAGGTTCAGGTTGTGCGGCACACGGGCAGTCATGCTGCCGTTGACGTACAGCTCTTCCAGGTCCTCGACGTGTTTGAAGAAGCGGTCGCGCAGAGCCGTAACCTTGGCGTTCTCCGCAGCCATTTCTTCTTTGGCGATACGGAAAGCTTCACCCATGCCGACGCACTGGTGAGTCGCCAGAGTGCCGGAACGCATGCCACGTTCGTGGCCACCACCGTGGGTCTGCGCCTCAAGGCGAATGCGCGGCTTGCGGCGCACGTACAGAGCGCCGACGCCTTTCGGGCCGTAGGTCTTGTGCGCCGAGAAGGACATCAGGTCGACCTTGAGGTTTTGCAGGTCAATCTCCACCTTGCCGGTCGACTGGGCGGCGTCGACGTGGAAGAACACACCTCGGGCACGCAGCATCTCACCGATCGCGCCGATGTCGTTGACCGTACCGATTTCATTGTTGACGTGCATGATCGACACCAGCGTGGTGTCTTCGCGCAACGCAGCCTCGACCATCGCCGGGGTAATGAGGCCATCTTCACGGGGATCGATGTAGGTGACTTCGAAGCCTTCACGCTCGAGCTGACGCATGGTGTCGAGCACCGCCTTGTGCTCGATCTTCGAGGTGATCAGGTGCTTGCCTTTGCTTGCATAGAAGCTGGCAACGCCCTTGATGGCGAGATTGTCGGATTCGGTGGCACCGGACGTCCAGACGATTTCGCGCGGGTCTGCATTGACCAACTCGGCGACCTGACGACGGGCGTTTTCCACCGCCTCCTCGGCTTTCCAGCCAAAGACGTGGGAACGCGAAGCCGGGTTGCCGAAGTTGCCTTCATTGGTCAGGCATTCGATCATTTTTTGCGCAACGCGTGGGTCGACCGGCGTTGTCGCGGAGTAATCCATGTAGATCGGCAATTTCATTTCGGTATCTCCTAATCAGGTATCAGGCCGGCGCCTTGCGTACTCAATCGACGGTGGACGCTTCAATCTTATCCAGTTGGTGCACCCTGCCATTGCTGTTGCAGCGACGCTGGTCCTGGCGCTGCGCGACCTCCTGCACCTCGCTGCGCGTGACCAGGTCGGCCAGGCTGATGCCGCTGAGGAACTCGTGGATCTGCTGGCTCAGGTCACACCACAAATGGTGGGTCAGGCAGATATCACCGGAGTGGCAACCGCCCTGCCCCTGGCAACGCGTGGCGTCGACGGATTCGTTGACCGCATCGATCACTTCGGCGACCTGGATGCCCTGCATGTTGCGCGACAGCTGATAACCACCACCCGGACCGCGCACACTGGACACCAGGCTGCCACGGCGCAGCTTGGCGAAAAGCTGCTCGAGATAGGAAAGAGAGATGCCCTGGCGCTCTGAAATATCGGCGAGGGATACCGGCCCGTTCTGGGCATGCAGAGCCAGATCGAGCATGGCAGTCACGGCATACCGGCCTTTGGTAGTCAGTCGCATGAAGGGTTACCAAGCAATCACAATGTGCCGCGATTATCCTATTTCCGAGTATTTGAGTCAACTATAAGACCGAGTAAAACACTCAGGTTTAGGTGTCGCGACGGGCTGGAGCGGCGCCGGATCATAGCAAAGCCATAGCCGGCACGCATCAGGCGGCCGGCTTGCCGCCCTGCCCCTTGCAAACCCCGTCGAAGTCCTCGGCACGCAACTCGGGCAGATCCTTGGCGCAGTAATCGCTGCCGAGTGCGCCCAGCGCCTCGCACATGCCCTCCAGGCGGTGGTCGACCGCATGCAGATGATCGAGCAATTGCGCGATTGCCCGCGCCACCGGATCGGGCATGTCCTGGCTGACGCCGTAGGCATCGAAGCCGAGCTTGTCCGCCATCGCCTGGCGCTGCGCCTCGAGCGCACTGTCGTCCTTGACGATGATTTTGGCCGGAATGCCGACCGCCGTCGCGCCGGCCGGCACCGCCTTGGTGACCACGGCGTTGGATCCGATCTTGGCACCCGCACCGACGGTGAACGGGCCAAGCACCTTGGCACCGGCACCTACCACCACGCCGTCTTCGAGCGTCGGGTGACGCTTGCCCTTGTTCCAACTGGTGCCCCCCAGGGTCACACCCTGATAGAGCGTCACGTCGTCGCCGATCTCCGCGGTTTCGCCAATGACGATACCCATACCGTGATCGATGAAGAAGCGCCGGCCGATCACCGCACCCGGGTGGATTTCGATGCCCGTCAGCCAACGACTGAAGTTCGACACGCTGCGCGCCAGCCACTTCCAGCCGGCGCCCCACAACACGTGAGCGGCGCGGTGCAACCAGATCGCATGCAGACCGGGGTAACAGGTGACCACCTCGAACGCATTGCGCGCCGCCGGATCACGGTGGAAAACCCCCTGGATATCTTCCCGCATGCGCTCAAACATCAGTTTTTCCCCGCTTATGGTGCTCGCCGCGCGCCGCCTTGAGGGTTTCGGTCAAAACGCCGCGCAAGATATTCATTTCCAACCTGGTCACGCTGCTGCGCCCATACAGGCGACGCAGGCGACTCATCAGATGACGCGGATTGGCCGGATCGAGAAAACCGATCTCGACCAGCGATTTTTCCAGGTGCCCATAGAACGACTCCATTTCGTCGGCGGTGACCGGCTGCTCACCGTCGTCGGCAGCGACCTCCGGGCGCGGCGCCGCAAGCGGCGCATTGTCCAGCGCCAGGGCGCTCATCCGAACTTCGTAAGTCAGCACCTGTACGGCAGCAGCCAGGTTCAGCGAGCTGAATGCCGGGTCAGAGGGAATATGCACATGGAACTGGCAACGCTGCAGCTCTTCATTGGTGAGGCCGGCATGCTCGCGGCCGAACACCAGCGCCACCTCGGCCCCCTCGAGCACCTTGCTCACGGCCGCCACGCCACACTCGCGCGGATCGATCAGCGGCCAGGGAATGCGTCGCTCACGGGCACTGGTCCCGAACACCAGACTGCAACCGATCAAAGCATCCTCAAGGCACGACACCACTTGGGCGCCGTCCAGGATATCCGTGGCACCGGACGCACGCACCACCGCTTCCTCGCTGGGAAACTGCCGCGGCTCCACCAGCACCAGCCGCGACAGGCCCATGTTCTTCATGGCACGTGCCGCGCCGCCGATATTGCCGGGATGACTGGTATTGACCAGTACCACTCGAATGTTCTGCAGCAAGAGGACACGCCCGCATCGGATAAATAAGGTGACAAATCTTACAGAAGCCCCCTGCTTTATGCCACGCGGGCACCGACGGCACTTCAAGCGAGATGCTTTTCTGCTAGAATGGCCGGCTTTATTACGACCCCAGGTGAACTTCCATGCAGCCCATGCTGAATATCGCGCTGCGCGCAGCCCGTAGCGCCGGTGAAATGATCTTCCGCTCAATCGAACGCCTGGACGTCATCTCCGTAGATGAAAAGGACGCCAAGGACTACGTTACCGAGATCGACCGCTCTGCCGAGCTGATGATCATCCAGGCCTTGCGCAAGGCCTACCCGACCCACGGCTTCCTCGGCGAGGAAGGCGGACTGCTCGAGGGCAGCGGCGAGGGCGCCGACTATCAGTGGATCATCGACCCGCTCGATGGCACCACCAACTTCATTCGCGGCGTCCCGCATTTTGCCGTCAGTGTGGCCTGCAAATACCGCGGCCGCCTTGAACATGCGGTCATCATCGACCCGGTGCGCCAGGAAGAATTCACCGCCAGCCGCGGCCGCGGCGCGGCCCTGAACGGACGCCGCCTGCGTGTAAGCAACCGCAAAAGCCTGGAAGGCGCCCTGCTGGGCACCGGCTTCCCGTTCCGCGACAGCCAACTGGACAACCTGGAGAATTATCTGGGCATGTTCCGCAGCCTGGTCGGCCAGACCGCAGGCGTGCGCCGCGCCGGCGCAGCCAGCCTGGACCTCGCCTACGTGGCCGCAGGCCGTTTCGACGCCTTCTGGGAGTTCGGCTTGTCCGAATGGGACATGGCTGCTGGCGCCCTGCTGATCCAGGAAGCAGGCGGCCTGGTCAGCGACTTCAGCGGTGGCCATGAATTCCTCGAGAAGGGCCAGATCGTGGCCGGCAACACCAAGTGCTTCAAGGCCGTGCTGACAGCGATCCAGCCGCACCTCTCGGCCTCGCTCAAGCGTTAATAGCGACGCCCTCGAGAAACCGGCCTGGCGCCGGTTTTTTATTGCCCATAAAAAAGGCGCTCCGCAGAGCGCCTTTTCTACATCCGCCTCACGGATTACTCACTCGCCTCGGAATCGGCCAATACCAGCTTACCGTCGCGAACCGGGATCTTGCTGCCGGGCTCTTCATCCATGCGAACCTTGCCGACCTTGCCATCCAGATCGTACTTCACGTCATAGCCAACGATCTTCTCGCTGGAGTCGGTGACGGTCTTGCAACGCGTCTCTGTGGTGCTGTAGGTATCGCGGCCCTGCATACCTTCCTGCACCTTGTTGCCGGCATAGCCGCCACCCACGGCGCCTGCGACGGTAGCGATCTTCTTGCCATTGCCGCCGCCCACCTGGTTGCCGAGAAGGCCACCGACTACCGCACCGATCGCTGTACCGGCGATCTGGTGCTGGTCCTGAACCGGACGCTGGCGGGTAACGGCCACTTCACGACACTCTTCGCGTGGCGTTTTGATGGTTTCGGTCACTGGTTTGACCGCCAGCACCTCTGCATACTGAGGTCCGCCGCCGACCAAACTGTAGGTCGCAACAGCGCCACCCGCAGTGACACCAACAGCACCCAACACAGCTCCAACCAACAACGACTTGTTCATGCGAACCTCCTGATCACAACTGCAGCGCCCTTGCGCTTTACTCCCTGCCTTGGAAACGCAAAACGGGCGACAAGTTCCCTTGTCGCCCGTCTATATCCACTGCAAACGCGCCGTGCGCCACACCCTCACGGGCGGTCGTCGGCACCCTCGGCGGTGGCCACTGGAGGAATCAGATCCTCGCTGGTCAGCTTCAGCCAGATCAGCACCGGAGCACTGATGTAGACCGACGAATAAGTCCCCACCACCACGCCGATAAGCAGCGTCAGTGCGAAGCCGCCGAGGCTGTCGCCACCAAAGATCAGCAATGCGATCAACGCCATGGCGGTCGACAACGAAGTGGCCATGGTGCGCAGCAAGGTCTGGGTAACCGACACGTCGATGTTCTCGACAATGTCGGCCTTGCGCAGCACGCGGAAGTTCTCGCGGATACGGTCATAAATGATGATCGTGTCGTTGAGGGAGTAGCCGATCATGGCCAGCACCGCCGCGAGCACCGTCAAGTCGAACGGCACCTGGAAGAACGCCAGGATACCCAGCGTCACGATGATGTCGTGCGCCAGCGAGCCGACGGCGCCGATGCCGAACTTCCACTGAAAGCGAAAGGCCAGGTAAAGCAGGATGCCGCCGAGCGCCAGCAGCATGGCCAGGCCACCCTGATCACGCAGCTCTTCACCCACTTGCGGGCCGACGAACTCGACACGCTTGACCTCGAAGGAAGTGGTGTCGATCTTGCGCAGCGCGGCTGCCACTTCATTGCCCAGATCGGCCGAATCACCAGCCAGGCGCACCAGCACATCGGTGGTCGAGCCGAAACTCTGCACCACGGCGTCGGTGTAGCCCGCCTGACCCAGCTCACGCTTGATCAGCTCGAGATCTGCCGGCTGCTCGTAGGACAGCTCGATCAAGGTACCGCCGGTGAAGTCGAGGCCGAAGTTCAGCCCGTGCTTGAACAGGCTGCCAAGGCCAATGAGGCTGATGACTACAGTGATGGCGAACGCAAGGTTGCGTATCGCCATGAAAGGAATGCGAGATGGTAACTTCATGTTCTCACCTTAAATCCACAGTTTCTTGAAGTTACGGCCACCGAAAATCAGGTTGACCATACCGCGGGTGAACATGATCGCGGTAAACATCGAGGTGATGATGCCCAGCGACATCGTCACCGCAAACCCTTTCACGGGCCCGGTTCCCAGTGCGAACAGAATTGCACCGACCAGCAACGTGGTCAGGTTACTGTCGAGAATCGCCGAGTAGGCACGGTCAAAACCTTCGTGGATGGCACGCTGCACCGAAAGGCCGTTGGCCAGTTCCTCGCGTATTCGAGAGAAGATCAGCACGTTGGCGTCCACAGCCATGCCCAGCGTCAACACGATGCCGGCAATCCCCGGCAGGGTCAGCGTCGCACCGATGACCGACATCAGGCCTACCAGCAAGACCAGGTTGAACGCCAGGGCCACGGTTGCCAGCACACCGAAGAAGCGGTAGATGGCGATGATGAACAGCGACACGAAGACCATCGCCCACTCGGTGGACTCGATACCCTTGACGATGTTCTCGGCACCCAGGCTCGGGCCGATGGTGCGCTCTTCGGCAAAGTACATAGGCGCGGCCAGGCCACCGGCGCGCAGCAGCAGCGCCAGCTCGGACGACTCGCCCTGGCCGTTCAGACCGGTGATACGGAACTGACTTCCCAGTGGCGACTGGATGGTCGCCAGGCTGATGATCTGCTTCTCTTCCTGGAACGAATCGAGGCGCACTTCCTGCTCGACACCGTCGACCATCTGTTTGACATAGCGAGTCACCGGCCGTTGCTCGATGAAGATCACCGCCATGCTGCGCCCGACATTGCTGCGAGTCGCGCGATTCATCAGGTCGCCGCCGTGGCCATCCAGACGAATATTCACCTGTGGACGGCCATTTTCGTCGAAGCTGGCCTGAGCGTCGGTAACCTGGTCACCGGTGATGATCAGCTCGCGCTCGAGCCCCACTGGTGGACGACCTTCCTCACGGAAACCGAACTGCTCGGTGGTGCCGCGCGGCGCGTTCGGATCGGCCGCCAGGCGGAATTCGAGGTTGGCGGTCTTGCCGAGAATACGCTTGGCTTCGGCCGTATCCTGCACGCCCGGCAGCTCGACCACGATGCGGTTGGCGCCCTGGCGCTGGACCAGCGGCTCGGCAACGCCAAGCTCGTTGACCCGGTTGCGCACGGTGGTCAGATTCTGGCGGATCGAGTATTCGCGAATCTCGGCGATCTTGGCTGCCGTCAAGGTCACGCGCAACACCTGCTGGCCGCCACGTTCCTGGGCATTCAATTCGAAATCGGTGAAATCCTTGCGGATCAGTTGCTGGGCCTTCTCCAGGGTTTCGCTGTCGGCGAAGCCCAGCTGAATGGCATCGCCCTGCTGCGGCATGCTGCGATAGCGTACGCGCTCCTTGCGCAGCAGGCTCTTGAGCTCGCCTTCATAGACCTGGCGGCGCACGTCCAGGGCCTTGTCCATATCGACTTCAAGCAGGAAGTGCACACCGCCGGACAGGTCGAGGCCAAGCTTCATCGGGCTGGCACCCAGGCTGCGCAGCCAATCGGGGGTAGTCTGCGCCAGGTTGAGCGCGACCACGTAGTTGTCGCCTAGCGTCCTGCGCACGACGTCCTTGGCCGGCAGCTGGTCGCCCTGCCTGGTCAGGCGCACGAGGCCGCTACGACCTTGCTCGCCAACGCTCGCGGCCTTGACCTCGATACCGGCATCGCTCAGCGCCTTGCTGACGCGATCGAGATCAGCCTGTTCGATGGCCTGCGCCGAGCTGGCCCCACTGATCTGAATGGCCGGATCATCAGGGTAGAGATTGGGTGCGGAATAAATCAGGCTGATGCCGAGTACGGCCGCGATCAGCAGGTATTTCCACAGAGGGTATTTGTTGAGCATGAATGACGCCGCCCGCTTATGACGCGGGGCGCAATCTGCGCCCCGCGGGATGGATAAAACTGGAACAGAGACTTAGCAGAGCACTGAAAAACCTAGGCGAGGCAACCAGCACAAGGCCGATGGCGGCCCGACAGATACAGGCGAGGATGCGGAGTTTACGGATGTAAATGAGCATTCCGAGCCTGTATCCAACGCAGCGATGGCAACGCAGGTAGTTCTTCAACCGTTATCAGATGGCTTTCAGCGTGCCCTTGGGCAGGGTGGCCGCAACGGCTGCTTTCTGGATCTTCAGCTCGACGGTGTCGGACACCTCGATCACCACGAAATCGTCGCTGACCTTGGAAACCTTGCCAGCGATGCCACCGGAGGTCACGACTTCGTCACCCTTCTGCAGATTGCCGAGCAGGTTCTTGTGCTCCTTGGCGCGCTTGGCCTGGGGGCGCCAGATCATCAGGTAGAAGATGACCAGGAAGCCGACCAGGAAGATCCACTCGAAACCGGTACCAGCCGGGCCGGCAGCACCAGCGGCATCAGCGTAGGCAGCGGGAATAAAAAAGCTCATTTGACACTCCTGTTGGAAGTTCTTTTAACGATCGGAAAATCAATTCAGCGGCGGCGTTGGCAGGCCGCGCCGAGCATAGAAGGCATCGACAAAGGCGGCCAATGTACCTTGTTGAATTGCCTCGCGCAAACCAGCCATAAGGCGCTGGTAATGACGCAAGTTGTGGATTGTATTCAACATGCTGCCCAGCATTTCGCCGCACTTGTCCAAATGATGCAGATAAGCACGCGAGAAATGTTTGCAGGTGTAACAGTCGCAGGTCGGATCCAGCGGCGAGTCGTCATGACGGTGAAACGCGTTGCGGATCTTCAACACGCCCGTATCGACAAACAGGTGGCCATTGCGCGCATTGCGCGTCGGCATTACGCAGTCGAACATGTCCACGCCACGGCGCACACCCTCGACCAGGTCTTCCGGCTTGCCGACGCCCATCAGGTAGCGCGGCTTGTCTACAGGCATCTGCCCGGGCAGGTAATCGAGCACCTTGATCATTTCTTCCTTCGGCTCGCCCACCGACAGCCCGCCGATGGCCAGGCCATCGAAATCCAGTTCGCTCAAACCTTCCAGCGAGCGCATGCGCAGGGTTTCGTGCATGCCACCCTGGACGATGCCGAAGAGCGCCGCAGTGCTTTCGCCATGGGCGACCTTGGAGCGCTTGGCCCAGCGCAGCGACAGCTCCATAGAGGTCTTGGCGACGTCGAGCTCGGCCGGATACGGCGTGCACTCGTCGAAGATCATCACGATGTCGGAACCCAGGTCGCGCTGCACCTGCATCGACTCTTCAGGCCCCATGAACACCTTGGAGCCGTCGACCGGCGAGGCGAAGGTAACGCCCTCCTCCTTGATCTTGCGCATCGCGCCCAGACTGAATACCTGGAAGCCGCCGGAGTCGGTGAGGATTGGCCCCTGCCACTGCATGAAGTCATGCAGGTCGCCGTGACGCTTGATGACTTCGGTGCCAGGGCGCAGCCACAGGTGAAAGGTGTTGCCCAGGATAATCTGTGCACCAATGGCTTCGATGTCGCGTGGCAACATGCCTTTTACCGTGCCATAGGTACCGACCGGCATGAAGGCCGGCGTCTCGACCACCCCACGGGGAAAGGTCAGGCGGCCACGACGGGCCTTGCCATCGGCGGCCAGCAGTTCGAAGGACATGCGGCAACTGCGCGTCATAGGTGTTCCTCGGGCCCGCGCGGCGCGGGATTGCGGGTGATGAACATGGCATCACCGTAACTGAAGAAGCGATAACCCTCGGCCACCGCCTGGGCGTAGGCTGCCATGGTTTCCGCATAGCCGGCGAAGGCCGACACCAGCATCAGCAGGGTCGACTCGGGCAGATGGAAGTTGGTCACCAGAGCATCGACCACGTGCAGGGGCCGGCCGGGGTAGATGAAGATGTCGGTATCACCACTGAACGGGCGCAGCTCACCATCGCGCGCGGCGCTCTCCAGCGCCCGCACACTGGTGGTGCCAACCGCGACCACGCGCCCGCCACGTGCCCGACAGGCAGCCACGGCGTCGACCACGGCAGCGTCCACCTGCAGCCATTCGCTGTGCATCACGTGGTCTTCGATACGCTCGACGCGTACCGGCTGAAAGGTACCGGCGCCGACATGCAGGGTGACGAATGCGGACTCGATGCCCTTCTCGGCGATAGCGGCCAGCAACTCGCGGTCGAAGTGCAGGCCGGCAGTGGGCGCCGCTACCGCACCGGCATGCTGGGCGTAGACGGTCTGATAACGCTCGCGATCGGAGGCTTCATCAGCGCGGTCTATATAAGGAGGCAACGGCATGTGGCCGACACGCTCGAGCAAGGGCAACACCGCCTCGTCGAAGCGCAGCTCGAACAGCGCATCGTGACGCGCCACCATCTGCGCCCGGGCACCGCCATCGAGGAGAAGGGTCGAGCCAGGCTTCGGCGATTTGCTGGCGCGCACATGCGCCAACACCCGGTAATCATCGAGCACTCGCTCGACCAGCACTTCGAGCTTGCCGCCCGAGGCTTTCTGGCCAAACAGCCGCGCGGGAATCACCCGGGTGTTGTTGAACACCATCAGGTCACCGGGGCGCAGGTATTCGAGCAGATCGGCGAAGTGCCGGTGAGCGAGCGCACCGCTGGCGCCGTCGAGAATCAACAGCCGACTGGCGCGGCGCTCGGCAAGAGGATGGCGGGCGATCTGTTCATCGGGCAGATCGAAATGAAAGTCGGCAACGCGCATGGTGGAAAAGGTGTCATCTTGCAGGGCGGAGCAGCTTACCGGATTTCCCTTACGCTGACCACGCAAGTGCATTGACCAATGGCAACTTGCTCCCTATACTGCGCCGCCATTGTGCCCCGGTGGCGGAACCGGTAGACGCGGCGGATTCAAAATCCGTTTTCGAAAGAAGTGGGAGTTCGAGTCTCCCCCGGGGCACCATATATCCTTCAACTGTTACCTACTTGTGACAGTTCGCACCAAAGCTGTGCTGCGCGCCGCCTCTTCGCGCAATCAATTAGCCATTATAAAAACCAACTTGGAACTCGCCTTAAAGCCTCACGAATCCTACGTGGGATTATGCGTGCCCGAGGGGTTGGCATTTGCTTCAGAGTTAGCGTAGAGTTCATTCACTGTGTTTGCATGGGTCGCCGAGAATCGTGACCTGATGCAGTAGATCGCTCAAGATCCGCTACATCCCGTTCGACTTCCAACACTCCTTGCAACCAGTCTTCAGTCCTCTACACATGGAGGCTGTCATCAACTCTAGTTCCAAGGAAAAGAGACATGTCGAATCGTCAGAACGGTACCGTCAAGTGGTTTAACGACGAGAAAGGTTTTGGTTTTATCACTCCAGAAAGCGGTCCGGATCTGTTCGTACACTTCCGCGCTATCGAAGGTAACGGCTTCAAGAGCCTGAAAGAAGGCCAGAAAGTTAGCTTCGTTGCTGTACAAGGTCAAAAAGGCATGCAGGCTGACCAGGTTCAAGTCCAGGAATAAGCCGCTGCTTTTAAAAACCCCTGATGCTTATCAGGGGTTTTTTTATGCCTGCAATTTATTATCGCCCGGTTATCTCTTTTGATCGCGAGCCACCCATGCCGAGACACGCACTGCGCCCGCCAGGCACCTTCCCCACCGCCGGCCTGAGTCGCCGCCTGGCGGCCATGCTCTATGACAGCTTCCTGTGTATCGCCCTGCTGATCGTGGTCACCTTCATCTACAAGCTGGTGCAAATGGGCATTTATGGCGAAGCGCAACTGCGCCAGTGGTCGGAAGCAGGTGCGCTGGATGGCGATCCACTGCTGTCCACAGTACTGCTGCTCAGCCTGTTCGGCTTCTTTGCCAAGTTCTGGACCCACAGCGGTCAGACGCTGGGCATGCAGGTGTGGGGCATACGCGTGCAGAATGCAGACGGTACCGCGATCAGCCTCTGGCAGGCGCTGCTGCGCTTTCTGATCGCAATCGTCTCATGGTTGCTACTGGGCGCAGGCTACCTGTGGATACTCCTCGACAAACAGAAACGCAGCTGGCACGACTGCTATTCAGACAGCCGTATCGTGCAGCTACCGAAAAACGTCCATCGCCCGTAACGCCGGCCTGAACCAGCGCCGCAGCCCGGGAAGGAGAAGGATAGCGCCTCTCGCCAGGCGAGAGGCGTGCCTGGTCAGCCCGCCCGGCGCAGCAGCCAGACACCCGCTACCGCACAGATACCCGCCGGTATCAGCACCGCGAACAGCGGCGAGAAGCCGAATACCAGGCTAGAAGGCCCAAGCAGATCCTGGGCGATGCGAAAGACGAAACCAACCAGCACGCCCGTGAAAACGCGCTGACCCAGGGTCACCGAACGCAGCGGCCCGAAGATGAAGGAAATTGCCATCAACACCAGCGCAGCCGTCACCAGCGGTTGCAACACCTTGGTCCAGAAGGCCAGCCAGTACTGACCATTATTGAGCCCCTGCTCCTTCAGGTAGTGGATGTAGCGCCACAGGCCGGTCACAGAAAGCGCCTCCGGCTCAAGCACCACGGTGCCGAGCAACTGCGGATTGAGCTCGATATCCCAGCGCTCGCTCGGCTGCTTGAGCACCTCGGTACGGCGTTCGAGAAAACGCGTGGTGGCGACATCTTCCAGCTGCCAGTAACTGCCCTGGTAGGTGGCACGACGAGCGAAGCTGGACGATTCAAGGCGACGCTGGTCATCGAAACGGTATCGCGTCACGCCGAATAGCACGCCATCGGGCTGCACCGCGTTGATGTGCACGAACTCCTGGCCCTGGCGGTGCCACATGCCCCGCCTGGCTGTTTGCGCCTCGCCGCCGCCCTGAGCCATGGCACGACCGGCCTGGGCCTGATTCTCGCTCCAGGGCGCCACGTACTCGCCAATCAGGATGCCGACCAGCATCAGCGCCAGCATGGGCTTCATCACACCCCAGACGATACGCCCGATGGACACGCCAGCAGCGCGCATGATGGTCAGCTCGCTGTTGCTGGCCAGGGTACCCAGGCCGATCAGGCAGCCGACCAGTGCCGCCATCGGCAGCATGTCGTAGATACGCCGTGGCGCGGTAAGGAACACGTACCACAGGGCGTCGCCCAGGCCGTAATTGCCCTCTATGTCACCCAGCTCGTCGATGAAGGCGAACAGCAGGGCTAGGCCGACGATGATGCCCAGTACAGCCAGGATGGCGAACAGCACCTGAGCGCCAATGTAACGATCCAGCTTAACCACGAGCACTCTCCCGACGACTTACCAGCTTCAGCCGCATCGGCTCCCAGTACAGCAGGGCCAGGCCGATCAGCAGGAACAACAGATGCACGCCCCACAGCCCGACCACGGGCGGGATGCGCCCCTTGTCGAGCGCGCTGCGCGCCGCAACCAGCAAGCCAAGGTAGGTCATGTACAGCAAGATCGCCGGCAGCAGCTTGAGGAACCGGCCCTGACGCGGATTGACCCGCGACAGCGGCACCGCCATCAGCGTGACGATGAATACCAGCAAGGGAATGGACAAGCGCCACTGCAGTTCCGACTGCAGCCGCGGATCGTCGCTGCCGAACAGCTGCGAGGTGGGGATAGCCTCCCGCTCGCTGATATCGGCGGTAACCGATGGTTTGGGCAGCAACACCCCATAGGTGTCGTACTGCACCACGCGGTAATCGGCCTGACCGGGGTTGCCGTCATAGCGATAGCCGTTTTCCAGGATCAGGTAACGGCTGCCGTCGGCATGCAATTCCTGGCGCCCTGTCTCGGCCACCAGCACGGTGATGCCGCGCTCCTTGTCGCCATCACGCGACAGGCGCTTGTCGGAAATGAAGATGCCGCCCAGTTCAGTGCGGTCTTCCGAAAGCTCCTGGGTATAGGTGACCCGCGAGCCGTTGCGCATGGACTGGAAACGCCCCGGTACCAGGGTGTCGAATTCGGTCAGCGCATCCTGCTCGTTGAAGATCTTGGCAACCTGGGAGACCCCCTGGGGCGCCAGGCCCATGCTCAGCCAGGCCACCAGCAGCGCCACCACGGTGGCCGGTGCCAGGCTGTAGATGAACAGTCGCTGCTGGCTCATGCCGGTGGCCGACAGCACTGTCATCTCGCTGTCGAGGTACAGCCGCCCATAGGCCAGCAGGAACCCCAGGAACAGCCCCAGGGGCAGGATCAGCTGCAGGAAACCAGGCAGGCGAAAGCCCATGATCAGGAACAGCACCCCCGGATCGAGTATGCCTTGGGCCGCCTGCGCCAGGTACTTGATGAAGCGACCGCTCATGATGATCACCAGCAGCACGGCACTGACCGCGCTCAGGGTAACCAGAACCTCTCGGGACAAATATCGGAAGACAATCAAACAGACACTCCAGGGTTGTCAGGCTCAGGCGGCTGTGCTCAAACTAGCCGCACTGCATGCTGGCACGCGAATCAAGCGAACCGGCCGAAAAATTGTCGTCATTATCCTGTATTCGCGACTCGTTGTCTTGGGGACACCACGCATGGAATTTATTGTCAAAAGCGCTCGCCCGGAAACATTGAAAACCGCCACGCTGGTCATTCCCGTCGGTGAGGGAGCAACCCTCGGCGCAACCGCCAAGGCGGTCGATGCCGTAAGCGGCGGTGCCATCAGCACCCTGCTCAAGCGCGGCGACCTGACCGGCAAGGCAGGCCAGACCCTGCTGGCGCACAGCCTACCGAACCTCAAGGCCGAGCGCGTGCTGCTGGTCGGCATCGGCAAGGAGGCCGAACTGTCTGACCGCCAACTGCGCAAAATGATCGCCGCCGTTTATGGCGTACTGAAGAATCTCGGTGGCAGCGATGCCCTGCTCGCTCTGCAGGACGTCTTGGTAAAGAACCGCGACGCTTACGGGACTGCCCGCCTGGTGGTGGAAAGCCTGGCCGACGCCGGCTACCAGTTCGACCGATTCAAGAGCCAGAAGGCCACGCCGGGCGCCTTGAAGAAAATCACCCTGATCACCGACAAGGCCGACACTGCCGCCGTCGAGCGTGCCACCCGCGAGGCGCGTGCCATCGCCATCGGCATGGCGCTGACCAAGGACCTCGGCAACCTGCCACCGAACATCTGCCACCCCAGCTACCTCGCCGAGCAGGCAAGGGAGCTGGGCAAGGCGCACAAGAACCTCAAGGTCGAAATTCTCGATGAGAAGAAGCTCCAGGCGCTTGGCGCCGGGGCCTTCCTTGCCGTAGGCCAGGGCAGCGACCAACCCCCACGAATGATCGTGATGCAGTACAACGGCGGCAAGAAGGGCGACAAGCCACACGCCCTGGTGGGCAAGGGCATCACTTTCGACACCGGCGGCATCAGCATCAAGCCGGCTGCCGGCATGGATGAAATGAAGTACGACATGGGCGGCGCCGCCAGCGTGTTCGGCACCCTGCGTGCCGTACTGGAGCTGCAACTGCCGATCAACCTGGTGTGCCTGCTGGCCTGTGCCGAAAACATGCCCAGTGGCGGAGCAACACGCCCCGGCGATATCGTCACCACCATGAGCGGGCAGACCGTGGAAATCCTCAACACCGACGCCGAAGGCCGCCTGGTGCTGTGCGACACCCTGACTTACGCCGAACGCTTCAAACCGCAGTCGGTGATCGATATCGCTACCCTCACCGGCGCCTGCATCGTCGCCCTGGGCAGCAACGTCTCGGGCCTGATGGGCAACGACGACGAACTGGTCAACCAGCTTCTGGCCGCCGGCCGCCAGGCCGATGACCGCGCCTGGCAACTGCCGCTGTACGACGAATACCAGGAACAGCTGGACAGCCCGTTCGCCGATATCGCCAACATCGGCGGGCCGAAAGCCGGCACCATCACCGCCGGCTGTTTCCTGTCGCGCTTCACCAAATCCTACAAGTGGGCGCACCTGGATATCGCCGGCACGGCCTGGGTCAGCGGCGGCAAGGACAAAGGCTCCACCGGCCGCCCCGTGCCCCTGCTCACGCAGTACCTGCTCGATCGCGTACAAGCCTGACCCCGGCTGGATCCGATGGCGGCCCCTCGGCCGCCATCGGCAATCGCGGTGAGCGCACCTCGATTGCTGCCGCTCACATCGCTTTTCGCTTGAAGCTTGCCGCTTGAAGCCCGACACTTCGCCTATGCCCCGAATCGAATTTTATGTCCTGTCGTCAGCCACCCCGGCCGAACGTCTGCGTACTGCCTGTCAGCTCGCCGGCAAAGCCTGGCGCCATGGCCTGCCGGTATTCCTGCGCGCCAGTGACGCCGCCCAGTGCAACGAGCTCGATGAGCTGCTGTGGCGCGCTCGCCCGGAAAGCTTCATCCCCCATGATCTGCATCAGCACGAGCCGAAATCCCCGGTGGTGATCGGTGTCGATGACGTGCCCGCAACCGCGCAGGGTGTGTTGATCAACCTCGGCAGCACGCTCAGCCCGCACATCGAACACTTCAGCCGGGTGATCGAGATCGTCAATCAGGAACCCGCCCTGCTGACCGCCTGCCGGGAGAACTTCCGCAGCTACCGTCAACGGGGCTATGATCCCAAACGTGTCGAACTGTAAAACGCCCCCATGGACAACCTGACCCCACCGCACAAGCCCGGCGCCCTGCTGAACGATCTCGAGTCGATTCGCGAGTTGCTGGATGACGACCTCGATCCGCCTCTGCTGACCGAAAAATTCGATGCCGACGATATTCCCCTGCTCTGCGAAGTAGTGGCTGACGCGGCACCCGTCCCCAGCCTGCAGCCGGTCGCTGCCACGGCGGCGGTTGCCGGCATGGCCTCGGAGCACGAGTTGCGCCAGACCGTGCAGCGCGCCATCGGCCGGGACAACGAGATCAACCGCCTCGACAGTGAACTGCGCGCCGCAGCGCAATTGTTGCTGCAGGATGTGATCGATGATTTCGTGCCGCAGATCGAAGCCGAACTCAAGCGCCGCTTGCAGGCCCGCCTGCACCGCCTGCTGCCCCCGCGCCGCTGATCGCGGCTTGCCCTGACGCCATTTTCCCGCTCGACCGATAGCCGCGAGAGCGGAGGAAAACTGCACGGCGGTTGGTTATACTGCTCGGCTTTTCCGATCAGACGCCAGAAGGGTCCCGCCGCGCATGGACAAGACCTACCAGCCCCACGCCATCGAAACCGCCCTGTACGAAAACTGGGAGGCGAACGGCTACTTCGCTCCGCAGGGTTCCGGTGAGCCCTACACCATCATGATCCCGCCGCCCAACGTGACCGGCAGCCTGCACATGGGCCACGGCTTCAACAACGCGATCATGGATGCGCTGATCCGCTTCCGCCGCATGCAGGGTCGCAACACCCTGTGGCAACCGGGCACCGATCACGCCGGCATCGCCACGCAGATGGTGGTAGAGCGCCAACTGGGCGCCCAGGGTATCGATCGTCATGATCTGGGCCGTGAGAAATTCCTCGACAAGGTCTGGGAATGGAAAGCCGAGTCCGGCGGCACCATTACCCGGCAGATCCGCCGCCTGGGCTCGTCGGTGGACTGGTCGCGCGAGCGCTTCACCATGGATGAAGGCCTGTCCGAAGCGGTCAAGGAAGCCTTCGTGCGCCTGCACGAGGACGGCCTGATCTACCGCGGCAAGCGTCTGGTCAACTGGGACACCAAATTCCACACCGCCATTTCCGACCTGGAAGTGGAAAGCCACGACGAGAAAGGCCACCTGTGGAACCTGCGCTACCCCCTGGCCGACGGCAACAAGACCGCCGAGGGCAATGATTATCTGATCGTTGCCACCACCCGCCCGGAAACCGCACTGGGCGATGCCGCCGTCGCCGTGAACCCACAAGACGAGCGCTACAAGGCGCTGATCGGCACCTACGTCGAGCTGCCATTGGTAGGCCGCCGCATCCCGATCATCGCAGACGATTACTGCGACCCGGAATTCGGCACCGGCTGCGTGAAGATCACCCCGGCTCACGATTTCAACGACTACGAAGTCGGCAAGCGCCACAACCTGCCGCTGATCAACATCTTCGACCATGACGCCAAGGTGCTGGCCGGCGCGCAGATCTTCAACATCGACGGCAGCGTCAACGCCCTGCTCGATGCCAGCCTGCCTGCCGAATACGCCGGCCTGGATCGCTTCGAAGCGCGCAAGCAGATCGTCGCCGCGTTCGACGCCCTGGGCCTGCTGCAAAGCATCGACGACCACGCCCTGAAAGTGCCGAAAGGCGACCGCTCCGGCACCATCATCGAGCCATGGCTGACCGATCAATGGTACGTGTCCACCAAGCCGCTGGCCGAAAAAGCCATCGCGGTGGTCGAGAACGGTGACATTCAGTTCGTGCCCAAGCAGTACGAGAACATGTACTTCAGCTGGATGCGCGACATCCAGGACTGGTGCATCAGCCGCCAGTTGTGGTGGGGCCATCGCATTCCGGCCTGGTACGACCAGGCAGGCAACGTGTACGTCGGCCGCGACGAGGCCGAAGTTCGCGCCAAGCATAACCTCGGCGACCTGCCGCTGCGCCAGGACGACGACGTGCTCGACACCTGGTTCAGCTCCGGCCTGTGGACCTTCTCGACTCTCGGTTGGCCCGAGCAGACCGACTTCCTGAAGACCCATCACCCGACCGACGTGCTGGTCACCGGTTTCGACATCATCTTCTTCTGGGTCGCCCGGATGATCATGCTGTCGACCCACCTGACCGGACAGATCCCGTTCAAGACCGTCTATGTACATGGCCTGGTGCGCGACGGCCAGGGCCAGAAGATGTCCAAGTCCAAGGGCAACGTCCTTGACCCACTGGATATCGTTGACGGCATCGACCTCGAAACCCTGCTGGCCAAACGCACCAGCGGCATGATGCAGCCCAAGCTCGCCGAGAAGATCGCCAAGCAGACCAAGGCCGAGTTCCCGGAAGGCATCGCCAGCTACGGCACCGACGCCCTGCGCTTCACCTTCTGCTCGCTGGCCACCACGGGCCGTGACGTGAAATTCGACATGGGCCGTGTCGAGGGCTATCGCAATTTCTGCAACAAGCTGTGGAACGCCGCGAACTTCGTCATCGAGAACACCGATGACCAGGACACCGGCATCAACGGCGAAGCCGTTGACCTGTCGCCGGTCGATCGCTGGATCATCTCCGCCCTGCAGCGTTGCGAACAAGACGTCACCCGTCACCTTGACGCCTTCCGCTTCGACCTGGCCACTCAAGCCCTGTACGAATTCGTCTGGGACGAGTACTGCGCCTGGTACCTGGAACTGGTCAAGCCGGTGCTGTGGGACGAGAACGCCCCGCTCGAACGCCAGCGCGGTACTCGCCGCACCCTGGTGCGCGTGCTGGAAGTGATCCTGCGTCTGGCGCACCCGTTCATGCCGTTCATTACCGAAGAAATCTGGCAGCGTATCAAGGGCAAGGCCGGCGTCAGCGGCGAAACGCTGATGCTGCAACCCTGGCCGGTGGCCAATGAAAGCCGCATCGACGCGGCGGCCGAGGGCGACATCGAGTGGGTCAAGCAGTTGATGCTTGGCGTGCGACAGATCCGTGGCGAGATGAAGATCTCCATGGCCAAGCGCATCGACGTGATCCTCGCCAACGCCAATGGCGAAGACCTGCGTCGCCTCAACGACAACGCCCCGCTGCTCAACAAGCTGGCCAAGTTCGAGTCGGTAAAGGTACTGACAGCCGGTGAACAAGCGCCGATGTCTGCCACCGCTCTGGTCGGCGACATGCAAGTACTGGTGCCGATGGCCGGGCTGATCGACAAGGAAGCCGAACTGGCGCGCCTGGACAAGGAAATCCAGCGTCTGGAAGGTGAAGCCAAGCGAGTCGGTGGCAAGCTGGCCAACGAAGGCTTCGTCGCCAAGGCGCCGGCCGAAGTACTGGAGAAGGAACGCGCCAAGCTGGCCGAAGCCGAACAGGCGCTGGCCAACCTGGTGGAGCAGCGCGGCAAGATCGCCAGCCTGTAACAGGCTGCTGGAAGCTAGCTCGGCGTTGGCTTCCTGCGTCGCGCACTAAAGAGAACGGCCCGCCGCGGTGAAACCCGGCGGGCCGTTTTCGTTTATGGGCATGCCGACGGGGTTCAGGCAGTATGCTCGCGACTCCTTACCTGATCGGGCGATGCAAATGGACGTGAGCAAGACCAAGACCAGTTTCTACCGCCGCCTTTACGTAGCCTGGCTGATCGACAGTGGCGCCGCCGATAGCGTGCCGGCCCTGATGGCCGCCACCGGCATGCCGCGGCGTACCGCTCAGGACACCCTGAACGCGCTGGAGGAGCTGGATATCGACTGCCGGTTCCAGCAGCAGGATGGTGAGCGCAACAACGCGGGCCATTACATGATCCGCGACTGGGGCGCCATCGACAAACGCTGGATCGCCGCCAACCTGCAGCAGATCAAGGCGGTGCTTGGCTATCCCTGAGAGACTATCCATTACCCGGGCACAGCCCTCTGCTGGCTGCCGGGCCAGTACGGAACATCAGGGCAAGGAGCCTGAATGAACATTGAACTGCTGATGGTGCTCGGCCTGCTATTCACCGCCGTGGTGCTGTTCGTCATCAATAAACCGCGCATGGACGTGGTCGCGCTGATGATGCTCGTGGCACTGCCGCTGACCGGCGTACTGAGCATTCAGGAAACCCTGGCCGGCTTCGCCGACCCCAGTGTGATCCTCATCGCCGCGTTGTTCGTGATCGGCGAAGGCCTGGTGCGCACCGGCATCGCCTATCGCCTCGGCGACTGGCTGGTGAGCAGAGCTGGTAGCAGCGAAACGCGCCTGCTGGTACTGCTGATGGTGGCAGTCGCCGGGCTCGGCTCGGTGATGAGTTCGACCGGCGTGGTGGCGATCTTCATCCCGGTGGTGCTTGGTGTGGCCGCGCGCCTGAAGATTGCTCCCGGCCGGCTGATGATGCCGCTGGCGTTCGCCGGGCTGATCAGCGGCATGCTGACCCTGGTCGCCACGCCGCCGAACATGGTGGTGCACAGCGAACTGCTGCGCGCCGGTCTGCCGGGCTTCGATTTTTTCAGCTTCACCCCCATTGGCCTGACCATCCTGGTACTCGGCGTGCTGTACATGCTCGCCACCCGGCGCTGGCTGCAACGTGACGATAGCGGTGACGAGACGGCCCCGCCGCGCCTGACCCTGGCCGATCTGGCCCAGAGTTACCGGCTCAGTGAGCGCGAACGGCGCTTGCAGGTGCGCGCCGACTCCCCACTGGCCAATCAGGCCCTGGATGAACTGAAACTGCGTTCGCAATACGGCATCAACGTGATCGCCGTGGAGCGCCAGCGGCAGTTTCGCACCCTGCTGCTGATGGCCACCGGCAATACCCAGTTGCAGCCCGGTGACGTGCTGCTGGTCGACCTGGCCAGCCCGGCCATCGCCCTGCTCGGCGCCTATGACGAGCTCGGACTCGAAGCCCTGCCGCTGGGTAACTCCTACTACGGCGTGCACTCCCACGAGCTGGGCTTGGCCGAAGTGGCCTTACCGCCGGAGTCGCACCTGCCGGGCAAGACCATCCAGGAGCTCGGCCTGCGCAGCCGCTACAAGCTCAACGTGGTCGGCCTGCGCCGCCATGGCGAGGCGCTGGAGGGTGTGCTGGTCGACGAGAAACTGACCCACGCCGATACGCTCCTGGTGGCCGGCAGCTGGAAGCAGATTCATCACCTGCAGAGCCTCAACCGTGATTTTCTGGTCCTCAGCCTGCCGGCCGAGGTCGACGAGGTGGCGCCCGCCGCGCGCAAGGCGCCCTATGCGCTACTGAGTCTGGCGGTGATGGTTGGGCTGATGGTCAGCGGCCTGGTGCCCAACGTCATGGCCGCGCTGATCGGTTGCCTGCTGATGGGCGCCTTCCGCTGCATCGACATGCCCAGCGCCTACCGGTCGATTCACTGGCCGAGCCTGATCCTCATCGTCGGCATGCTGCCCTTCGCCCTGGCCCTGCAGAAAACCGGTGGTATCGACCTGGCGGTCAACGGCCTGGTCGGTGCGCTGGGGGAGTCCGGGCCGCGGGTGATCCTGGCCAGCCTGTTCGCGGTCACCGCGCTGATCGGCCTGTTCATCTCCAACACCGCCACAGCGGTGCTGATGGCCCCGGTGGCGATCGCCACCGCTCAGGCATTGGGTGCCTCCCCCGTCCCGTTCGCGATGACCGTGGCCCTGGCCGCCTCGGCTGCCTTCATGACACCGATCTCCTCACCCGTGAACACCCTGGTGCTGGGGCCGGGCCAATATCGCTTCGGGGATTTCGTGCGCATCGGCGTGCCGTTCACCGTGCTGGTGATGATCGTCAGCGTGGTGATGGTGCCGTGGATATTCCCGCTGTAGTTCAATGTGAGGAACAACGGCGGGTTCGTGGCGAGCGCAGACGTAGGGTGGATGACGCTCTTTTCATCCACCATTGCGATCGGTGGACGGGTCGGGCCGCGTAGGTGAGGCGTCGTCCACCCTACGACTGTGGGAGCGGGCCGTGCCCGCGAATAATCACGGGCATGGCCCGTTCCCACAATGAATCACCGAACGTCTGCTTTTGCCTTGAAACGCCCGCTATGCCGCTCGAAAGAAGCGCCGCTTGGCTCGGTTCAACCAGCCGTCTTCGGTCTTGTCGGCGGCCAGCTTACGCAGGTTTTCGGTAACGGCAGCCACGTAGTTCTGGTCATCGTTGCGGATATGGCCGAACAGCCAACGACCGAGCAGGCTGCGCAACTCGTCAGAGACGTCCTCGCCCTGTTTGAAGCGCGTGCGGTAGTCGTCGACCCGATTGATGAATACCTGGTGCACCCGCTTGTGGGCCTTGGTGAATACGTAGCCGGCCTCCTCGAGCATCGCCTCCTCGAAGGCGAAGTGCGAGGTGGTGTAGTCCATGAGCTCTTCGATCACCTGCCCCACGCCCTCGCCCGTACCTTGCTGTTGCGCTTCGTACAGCTCGTTGATCATATCGACGATGCGCCGGTGCTGGCCGTCGATCACGGCGATCCCGGTGTTCAGGTCATCGCTCCAATGGAGATAGGCCATCTGCGGCCTCCCTGTGATATCCCTAGATGACGTCAGTCTAGGGCTGTCCAGGTGGCGCGACCTTGATCTGGGTCAGTGCGCCTCCGAACGCCAACCGTTGGCCGGCTGCTGCTTTCAGTGCGCCGCAGCAAGCCGGCAAGCACGCCACCGGCGGCTGTGGGAAAATGCCCCACCGCCCTTTGTGTGATCCATCAGCATGCCAGCCAAACGCCCGCCGAAACCGCCTGCCTCGCCAACTGACAAAGCTCAGCTGCACCCGCGCAACCGCCACCAGGGGCGTTACGATTTCCCGGCGTTGATCAAAGCCAGCCCCGAGCTGGCGGCGTTCGTGATCATCAACCCGTACGGTAACCAGAGTATCGACTTCGCCAACCCGGCGGCGGTGAAGGTCTTCAACCGCGCCCTGCTCAAGCAGTTCTACGGCATCGCTCACTGGGACATCCCGGCGGACTACCTGTGCCCGCCGATTCCCGGGCGTGCGGACTATTTGCACTACCTGGCGGATCTGCTGGCCAGCGACAACGGCGGTGAAATTCCCAGGGGCGCAGCGGTACAGGCGCTGGACATCGGCGTGGGCGCCAACTGCATTTACCCGCTGCTGGGTACCTGTGAATACGGCTGGCGGTTCGTCGGTGCAGACATCGCGCCGCCGGCCATCGCGTCGGCCAGGGCCATCGTGCAATCCAATCCTGGCCTGAGCGAGCAGATCGAACTGCGCCTGCAGCCCGACGCGGGACATATTTTCGCGGGGTTGCTGCAGCCTGGAGAGCGCTTCGAAGTAACGGTGTGCAACCCGCCCTTTCACGCCTCGGCTGACGAAGCCACCAGCGGCAGCAAACGCAAATGGCGCAATCTGGGCAAGCTCGATCCCAAGCGCAAGTTGCCGGTGCTGAACTTCGGCGGCCAGGCAGCCGAGCTGTGGTGCCCCGGCGGTGAAGCGGCGTTCGTCGCCCGACTGATTCGGGAGAGCGCCGAGCACGCTGGACAGGTGCTGTGGTTCAGCACGCTGATTTCCAAATCCGGCAACCTGCCGGGCGTGTACGCCGCACTCAAGAAGGCAGGCGCGCTGGAAACCCGTACGGTGGAAATGAGCCAGGGCCAGAAGCAGAGCCGCTTCGTGGCCTGGACCTTTCTGAATAGCGAGCAGCGTCAGGCGTGGTTGGGCAATCGCTAAATACGTTCGCGCCGCAACAACATCAGCGCCAGCGCAGCCACCCATAGAAGCGATGCACCGTAATTGATGCGTTGGTAAAGGCCGAATCCATGGCCGCTTTCCAGCGCCCCGGCCATCAACGGCAAGGTGCCGAGTACCAGCAACGTGCACAGCAGCGATAGCCAGGAAAAACCGCGTGAGCCGAGCAGACGACGTCCCAGGTAAACCCACAGCGCACTGGCCAGCAGCAGGCTGAGCGCCATGGCCAGCCCTGCGAGGTTATGCAGATTCTGGCTGGCCGACGGCGCCTCGGGAGCGCAGCCTGCATCACAGGAAAAGTAACCAGTACCGAAGCTGCCCAGGCCATGCACGACGATCAGCATGCCACTCAACCGCGCCCAGCGAGTGTCGAAACTCAGCGCAACGGCGACGCCGAAGACCATGAACAACGCGCCCAGCGGGAAGTTATTGATCAGCGGTGACAGGCTCTGGGTAGGTGCACCGTGAGCACCAAGCAGGCTCATGGCGTGGTCTAGATGGCTATAGCCGGGATAGAGCGCACCGGCCAAGGCCACGCCCAACGTCAGCCAGAGCGGTGTGATGAGGCCAGCCAGATAGCCGATGGAAAGCATCCTTTGCGATTGCATGCGAGAGTCCTTTGCGCCGGTGAGGTCTGGCAATGACGCACCTGATCCGACAAGTGACACACCTCATCTCGGCTCTGCCCGTCGACTGCGCAGCCCGAACTGCAGCCTCGTGCGGATTTTTCGTCCATAATCGCCGCCCTCGAAAAGCTGCCGGGTGACCTCCGGCCCTGAAAGGTAGACCGACATGCTGCGCATCACCGAACTGAAACTGCCCCTCGACCACGCGGACGATGCCATTCGCCCTGCCCTCGTAGAGCGCCTGGGTATCGAGGACAGCGAGCTGCTCGAACTCAGCGTGTTCAAGCGCAGCTACGATGCCCGCAAGAAGTTCGGTGACATGCCCTTCATCTACACCCTCGATTTCAGCGTGCGTGACGAAGCCGCGCTGCTGGCGCGCCTGAGTAATGACCGCAACCTTGGCATCGCCCCGGATGTGCGCTACAAGCCGCTGACCATCGCTGCCGAGCAGCAGCCGGCACAGCGCCCGCTGGTGATCGGCTTCGGCCCGTGCGGCATTTTCGCCGCCCTGCTGCTGGCGCAGATGGGCCTCAAGCCGATCGTGCTGGAACGAGGCAAGGAAGTGCGCCAGCGCACCAAGGACACCTGGGGCCTGTGGCGCAAGAACGTGCTCGACCCTGAGTCCAACGTGCAGTTCGGCGAGGGCGGCGCGGGGACCTTTTCCGATGGCAAGCTGTACAGCCAGATCAAGGACCCCAACCACTACGGCCGCAAGGTGCTGGAAGAATTCGTCAAGGCCGGCGCGCCGGAGGAAATCCTCTACGTCAGCAAACCGCACATCGGCACCTTCCGCCTGACCGGCGTGGTCGCCACCATGCGCGAGGAAATCAAGGCGCTGGGCGGTGAAGTGCGTTTCCAGCAGCGCGTCAGCGATGTGCTCATCGAAGACGGCCAACTGGTAGGCGTGGAACTGGAAAGCGGCGAGCAGATCCACAGCCGCCACGTCATTCTGGCCCTCGGCCACAGCTCCCGCGACACCTTCCGCGCGTTACACAAGCGCGGCGTGTTCATGGAAGCCAAGCCGTTCTCGGTGGGTTTCCGTATCGAGCATCCGCAATCGCTGATCGACCGTGCGCGTCTCGGCAAGTACGCCGGGCACCCGAAGATCGGCGCCGCCGACTACAAGCTGGTGCACCACGCCAAGAACGGTCGCTCGGTGTACAGCTTCTGCATGTGCCCAGGCGGCACCGTGGTCGCCGCCACCAGCGAGCCGCACCGCGTGGTGACCAATGGTATGAGCCAGTACTCGCGCAATGAGCGTAACGCCAACGCCGGTATCGTCGTCGGCATCACGCCCGAGCAGGACTACCCCGGCGGCCCGCTGGCGGGTGTCGAGTTGCAGGAACGCCTGGAATCCCATGCCTACGTGCTGGGTGGCAGCAACTACGAGGCGCCCGGGCAACTGGTCGGCGATTTCATCGCCGGCACGCCGAGCACCGCGCTGGGCAGTGTCGAACCGTCCTATAAACCGGGCATCCGCCTGGGCGATCTGGCGCCAGCGCTGCCCGACTTCGCCATCGAGGCTATCCGTGAGGCACTGCCGGCCTTCGGCAAGCAGATCAAGGGCTTCGACCTGCACGATGCGGTACTGACCGGCATCGAGACGCGTACCTCCTCGCCGTTGCGCATCACCCGAGGCGAAGACCTGCAAAGCCTCAACGTGCGCGGACTGTTTCCTGCCGGGGAAGGTGCGGGCTATGCCGGCGGCATTCTGTCCGCGGGTGTCGACGGAATTCGCGTCGCAGAAGGGCTGGCCCGCGCGTTACGCGAGCAGCAACCTGGCTGACCGAGCGCCAACCGCGCTCGGCATCGTCGCCGAGGCGGCTTTCGGCGATGCAGCGCTGCCTGCCGCAATTTCCTGCCCTATGGCTTCAGTACACCGGCCAACGTCGGCAGCGGTTGAAATCTGGCCTGGCTCCGTGAGTTGTATGGCCAGCGGCTGGAGCGCCGGCAAAGCGGCTCAGCCGCCACGGCGGCAGCCGGCAGCCGGCTTCAGGACTCCCAGGGCCGCCCGCGGGTACGACGCACCAGTTTGACCTTTTCCTGCATCGCCGATTTGGCGAGCATGTGGGCGCTGACCGGCGCCGTGATGAACAGGAACATGACGATCAACAGCTCGTGCAAGCTGAGACCCTCCTCATGGTTGCCGAAGAAAATCATCGACGCCACGATCATGCTGCCGACCCCCAGGGTCGTGGCCTTGGTCGGGCCATGCAGACGCGTGAAGAAGTCCGGTAGGCGGTACAACCCGATGGCGCCGATCAGGGCAAAGGAAGAACCTACCAGCAGAAAAAATGCGACCAGTGCTTCGATCCAGAATGGCATTGCAACTCTCCTGTTCAGTCGATGATTTCGCCGTGCATCAGATGTTTGCCCACCGCTACGGTACCGACGAAACCCATCACCGCGATCAGTAGCGCCGCCTCGAAAAACAGATCCGACTTAAGCCAGATGCCGAAAATAACGATCAGGGCCAGCGCGTTGATGTACAGCGTATCCAGGGCCAACACCCGATCCGGCATATCCGGACCGCGTACCAGGGTGATGACGTTCAACGCCGTGGCAAGCCCCATCATTGCCAGGCACAGCAGGATCACGTAGCCGAGCATGCAAATATCTCCATCAACGGCGCCTCATAGCGACTTTTCACCTGAGCGACCAGAGAGTCCTCATCGGCAACGTCCAAACCATGCAGCAACAGGGTTTTGTGGTCCGGGCTGAGCCCCGAAGACACCGTACCCGGTGTCAGCGAGAGGATGCAGGCCAGCACCGAAAGTACGAACTCGTCTTCGATCTCCATCGGCACCTCGACGAAGGCCGGCCGCAGTTTCTCGGTAGAGCCGAGCACCAGGCGCGCGACGTGCAGGTTGGCGACCAGAATGTCCCAGAGCACCATCAGCATGTAGCGGCACAGCAGACCGGGCCGGCGCACACGTGGCACGTCGAGCATGAAGCCGCTGCACAGCAGGGCGATGCCCCAGCCAAGGAATGCGCCCAGCACGAGATGACCGACGCTTGGCGCATTGACCAGCAACAACCACATCACCGTCAGCAGCACACTGAGCATGGGGTGTGGGAACAACCGGGACAGGCTCATGCACCACCTCCTCTGACGATCTGCAGATAGCTGTCGACGTCCAGCAACTGCTGGGCCGTCGCCTGTGCATAGGCGGCTATGGGCTGCGCAGCGACCACCAGCAATGGCCCGCACGCCAGCAGGGCAATGGCGGCCACCGTGCGAATCCAGTCGAACTCAGCGCTCGGCGCAGGCGTTGCCGAGCAGCGCCAGAACAAGGTCGTACCGGCGCGCGTCAGGGCGATGATCATGCCCAGCCCGCCGAACAGTACTGCGGGCCACAGGACCCAGGCCTGCCAGACGGTCTCCACCGAACGCAAGAGCATCAGCTTGCCCAGGAACCCCGAAAAGGGCGGCAGCCCGGCCACCGAAATGGCGCCAATGAAAAACAGTGCGCTGAGCAGCTTGGGTGTCAACAGCGGCGGTCCTTTGCGAAGTTTCAGGCCCAGTTCACCGCGTTGCCGCGCCACCAGATCAGCCAGCAGAAACAGCCCTCCGCAGACCCAGGTGCTGTGCACCAGGTAATACAACGCCGCACTCATGCTCTGCACGGTACCGATGGCAACACCCGCGAGCAACGTACCGACCGAGACGATAACCAGGTAGCCGATCAACCGACCCAGGGTTCGCGCTGCCAGGGCGCCGATCACGCCGAGCCCCAGGGTGAGCGCTGCCAGTGGCCACAACAGGTGGTCGACCAGCTTCGCCAGTTCGCCCGCCTCGTTTCCGAACACCAGAGTGAAGAAGCGGATCACCGCGTACAGCCCGACCTTGGTCATGATCGCGAACAGTGCCGCCACCGGCGCGGTGGCCGCTGAGTAGGCGTTGGGCAGCCAAAAGTACAAGGGCAGAATCGCGCCTTTGAGCGCGAATACGATCAACAGCATGTAGCCGGCAGCGGCGAGCAAGGGCTGACTGTCAGCTTCGACCAGCGACACCTTCAGCGCCAGGTCGGCCATGTTCAGAGTGCCAAGCAGGCCATACAGGATGCCTATGCCGATCAGGAAGAACGACGAGGCGACCAGGTTGAGCACCACATAGTGCAGGCCCGCCTTGATGCGCTTCGGCCCGCCGCCATAGACCAGCAGCGAGTAAGAGGCGATCAGCAGGATCTCGAAGAATACGAACAGGTTGAACAAGTCACCGGTGAGGAACGCACCGTTGATGCCCAAAAGCTGGAACTGCATCAGGGCATGGAAATTAGGCCCACGCTCGTCATCGCCGCGTATTGCATAGAGCACCGCAAAACCGGCCAGCACCGCGGTCACCAACAGCATCATCGCCGCCAGGCGATCGAGCAGCAGCACGATGCCGAACGGCGCCTGCCAATTGCCCAGCGCATAGACCTGCAGCGCACCCGAGTCGGCCTGCAGCACCAGCCAGACGCTCAGCGGCAGCAGCGCCCAAGTGGCCAGCATGGAGATCCAGCGCTTGGCGGTCAGCGACAGTTGCGAGCTGATCAGCAGCAGACTGCCGGTGAACATCGGTATCAGGATGGGCAGGATCAACGCATGATTCATCAGCGCGGCTCCTCGCCATCGACATGATCGGTACGCAGATCACCCAATGCGCGTAATGACAACACCACCACGAAGGCGGTCATGGCGAAGCCGATGACGATGGCGGTCAGCACCAGCGCCTGGGGAAGCGGATCGCCGTGTTCGGCACTCTTGCCGATCACGGCCGGCACGCCGGTGCCCAGACGCCCCATGGCGAACAGGAACAGGTTGACCCCGTAGGAAATGAGGGTGAGCCCCATCACCACCGGAAAGATGCGTGCGCGCATCAACAGGTACACACCTGTAGCGACCAGTACACCAAGGGTTATCGCGAACAGAGCTTCCATCAAAGTACCTCCTTGCTCGATTCGTCCTGACTCACGTGGCCGATATTGGAGAGGATCAGCAGCGTGGAACCGACGACCGCCAGATACACGCCCAAGTCGAACAGCAGCGCGGTGGCCAGCTCGAACTTGCCGATCAGTGGCAGGTGAAAATAGTCGAAAGCGGTGGTCAGGAACGGCGCACCGAACGCCAGGCTACCAAGACCGGTAAGCAAGGCGATCATCACCCCGAGGCCGGCGATGCTGTGGAAACTCCACGGTATGCGCCGCTGTGTCCACTCCACCCCGTGCGCCACGTACTGCAGGATCAGGGCAATCGCCGTGATCAGGCCGGCGATGAACCCACCGCCCGGCAGGTTGTGCCCGCGCAAGAAGATGAATGCCGACACCAGCAGCGCCATCGGCAACAGCACGCGCGCGATGTTGTCGAGAATCATCGGGTGGCTGTCTTGCGACCACAGCTTGCCGTTGGGATCGGTATGCGGGTGTGGCAGGTGCAGCCCTGAAAGCAGCCCGTAGATGCCCACAGCCGCGATCGCAAGCACCGCGATTTCTCCCAGCGTATCGAAGCCGCGGAAGTCGACCAGGATCACATTGACCACATTGGTCCCGCCGCCGCCACTGACGCTGTTCTCAAGGAAGAACGAGGAGATGCTGTCGTACGGCCGGGTCATCACTGCATAGGCCAGCAGCGCCACCACGATACCCGCGCCCCCAGCCAGCAAGACATCGCGCAGACCGCGCAGGCTGCTGGACTCCATGGGCGTGCGATCCGGCATGAAGAACAGCGCGAGCACCAACAGGATGATGGTCACCACCTCGACCGAGAGCTGGGTCAATGCCAGATCTGGTGCGGAATAGCGGGCGAAGGCCAGCGCCACCATCAACCCTGCGCAGCTCAGGGTCATCAGCGCCTTCAGACGGTTGCGGTGGAACACCACGGTAAGCACCGCCATCAGCCAAAGCACCACCATACCCAGCACGGTCAGGCCATCCAGAGGTGACAGTGGCACGTCCCCGCCCAGCGAGTCCATGGACGACAGCGCCACGGTCACAAGCACCAATACGCTGCATAGCAAAAATGCGATATAGCGCTGCAGCGACCCGCTCTCGAGCAGCCTGGTGATCCAGCGTGCTCCCTTGACCAAACGGCTGACGAGGAGCTCGAACATTTCCTTGGCGTCGACCTCGGGCATGCCGTTGTACCAGCGGTACAGCGGCTCGCGGCAGGCGTAGACGATGATGCCGCCAATCAGGGCGATCACGCTCATGCCCAGCGGCAGGTTGAAACCGTGCCAGATCGACAGGCTGTAAGAAGGAAGCTCGCCGCCCAGCGTGGCCGTGGCTGCAGATGCCAGCAATGGCGCCACGGTGTAGGCCGGCACCATCCCCACCAGGAGGCAGAGGAACACCAGTACCTCCACGGGAATCTTCATGTAGCGCGGCGGTTCATGCGGCGGGTACTTGGGCAGATCCTTCGGCTCGCCATTGAAGAACACGTCGTGGATGAAGCGCAGTGAATAGGCGACCGAGAACACCCCGGCCAACGTCGCGGCGGCGGGAATCATCCAGTTGAAGATGCCAAGCAGATCCTGGTTGAGCGTCTCGGTGAAGAACATCTCCTTGCTCAGGAAACCGTTCAACAGCGGCACCCCGGCCATTGCCGACGCCGCCACCATGGCCAATACCGCGGTGTGGGGCATGTATTTCCACAACCCGGCGATGCGCCGCATGTCGCGGCTGCCGGTTTCATGGTCGATGATACCCGCGGCCATGAACAGCGAGGCTTTGAACGTCGCATGGTTGATGATGTGGAACACCGCCGCCACGGTGGCGAGCTCGGTATCGAGGCCGAACAGCAGGGTAATCAGGCCAAGATGGCTGATCGTCGAATAGGCCAGCAGCCCTTTGAGATCGTGCTGGAACAACGCCATGATCGCCCCGAATACCAGGGTTGCCATGCCGGTCATGCTGACCAGGTAGAACCACAAGTCGGTACCGGCGAGCGCGGGATAGAAACGTGCCAGCAAAAACACCCCGGCCTTGACCATGGTGGCCGAGTGTAGATAGGCCGACACCGGCGTAGGCGCCGACATCGCCTGCGGCAGCCAGAAATGGAAGGGGAATTGCGCCGACTTGGTGAAGACACCGATCAGAATCAGGACCAGGGTCAATGGATACAGCGCATGGCCGCGAATCACATCACCGGCGGCCAGCACCTGAGTCAGCTCAAAGCTGCCGGCGATATTGCCGAGCAGCAGAATACCGGCCAGCAGCGCCAGGCCGCCGCCGCCGGTTACGGTCAGCGCCATGCGCGAGCCGCGTCGGGCATCCGAGCTGCCGCTCCAGAAACCGATCAGCAGGAAAGACGACAGGCTGGTCAGTTCCCAGAACACCAGCATCAGCAGCATGTTTTCCGACAGTACCACGCCCAGCATGGCGCCCATGAACAGCAGCAGGTATGCGAAGAAGCGCCCCATCGGCTCCTGTTTGCCCAGGTAATAGCGGGCATAGAGAATCACCAGCAGGCCGATGCCGAGGATCAACAGCGCGAACAGGAAACCAAGACCATCCAGGCGCAGGCTCAGGTCCAGGCCCAGATCGGAGAGCCACGGGTAGCGAACCACCTGCAATTCGCCGGCGAATACCGCCGGCTGTTCCAGCCACAGCAGAACCAGCGCCGCGGCCGGGGCGATCGCAGCGGCCAGCGCGCAGAGCGAGCGCCCCATGCGGTCCGCCAGCAATGGTAAACAGATGCCTAAAAATGGTAAGGCGATAATCAGCGCAAGCGCCATACACTAAACCCCTTGTACAACCCCGCCTTGTAGCCAGACGGCCAGTTAGTGTGTGCCAGAATGCCGGCCGTGATAAGCGCCGGCCGATCCCTGCGATGGTGTGCGTGATGCCAACCCGGCAGGCGGAGTAGCCGCCCTTGGTAGTCGGACCCCAACTCAATGGCGTCACCGTAATCAGGTGCCAGCGTAGTGCGGCACGCTGTAACTGACTGGCGAAACCCGCGCGGCGTTCGACTTGTTTTCAGCGTGAACTGCCGCAGCGCCCGCGCCGGAAAATGCAGGCGCGATTGTGCTTAACTATCGACTCGACGTCATGGATAGAATTATTACTAAAACTATCTTGCGCACCGGTTGCACATAGCCGTCGCAGGCGCTCTAGAACGGCCCATGCGCAACGACGTGCATTAAAAAGGCCGAATCGGTAAGCCGATTCGGCCATTGTGGCATCGCACTTAACGACGCAACGCGTCGTCGGCGAATTTACTAGTGGGTTACCCGGCTAGTGCCATTGACGGTCAGGATGCGCACACGCTCGCCAACGCGGAAGATCTGATTTTCCTCAACGGCCTGGACATAGGCGCGCATGCTGCCATCGTCTTCACGCACGGTGATCTCGACACCCTGCGTACGGGTGATACCTTCCTCGGCAGCAGCGCCCAGCAAGCCACCTGCCACGGCGCCAATCACCGCTGCCACCGCCGAGCCACGGCCGCCGCCGACGCCACTGCCGGCAACGCCACCGATCACGGCACCAGCGCCGCCACCGATGGGCGTCTTGGTACCTTCGATCTTCACCGGGCGCAGGGATTCGATGGTGCCCATACGCACGGTCTGCACCGCACGCGCTTCATCGCGTGAATAGCTGTCGCCGGTCAGGCTCGATGCACAACCGCCAAGAGTGAGCGTCGCTGCAGCCAACAGGACAACGAAAATACCAGGTTTATGCATGACGATTCTCCAGACGGGGACTGATAACGCTATGACAGCACAGTCGCCAGGACGCTCACTGTGATTGTCGACAAATTGCGTCCTTCGTTCAGCAACGGTACAGGGTCACTAAAGGGCAAAATGCCGAGCGAAATGCGCGTGCAAACCGCGACCGGAGGGATTGTCACCGCCCCGCCATGGTGCGCGCAAGACTCATGCGCATCACCGGGCCTTCGAGAATCAGCGCCGTGCCGCTTGTGCGAGGCGCCAGAAGCGCGCCAGATCGGTAGCGCGCGCCTCCAGTTCCTCGGCGGCGTGGGCACAGGCATGCGCCAGGCTGATCGGCCCGGGCGCCAGGCTGAACGCCGCCTCGATCCCTGCCTCGCGCACCTGCTGATAGCCCTCACCTAGGCTGCCGGCCAGGGCGATGACCGGGACATCCTGTGCCCGCGCTATCCGCGCGACACCAACCGGCGTCTTGCCGTGCAGGCTCTGGGCATCTAGCCGGCCCTCGCCGGTAATCACCAGATCGGCGCCGGTGACGGCTTCTGCCAATCCCGACAATTCGGCCACCAGCTCGATACCGGGCCGAAAGCGCGCGTCGAAGAATGCCCTGGCAGCAAAACCAAGCCCACCGGCCGCGCCCACGCCAGGTAGCTCACTGAAGTCTTCGCCCAATGCCTCGCCCACCACTTCGGCCATGCGCGCCAATGCCGCATCCAGTTCTCTGACCTGCTCGGGGCTGGCGCCCTTCTGCGGTCCGAAGACCGCCGATGCCCCACGCGGCCCGCACAGAGGATTGTCCACATCCGCCGCCACGTCGACCTGCACGTCCTGCAGCCGCCTGTCGAGGGCACTGAGATCGACACGCTGCAAGGTGGCCAGTGCCGCACCGCCAGGCCGCAATTCATTGCCACCGGCATCGAGAAAACGTGCACCAAGCGCGCGCAGCAGCCCGCTGCCACCATCATTGGTGGCGCTGCCGCCGAGGCCAAGAATGATCCGCGTGGCACCAGCATCCAGCGCGGCGCGAATCAACTCGCCGGTGCCGTAGCTGCTGGTCACCCGGGCGTCGCGCTGCGCGCTGGGTACCCAGTGCAAGCCGCTGGCTGCAGCCATCTCGATGACTGCAGTGCCGTCACCCAGCCATCCCCAGTGGGCCTGCACGGGTGTGGCGAGAGGGCCTTGCACCGTCAGTTCGCGGCGCTCGCCGCCAGTGGCTGCCAGCACGGCGTCCACTGTGCCCTCGCCGCCATCGGCCATGGGGCATAGCGCGATCTCGGCGTCCGGGTAGACAGCGAGCCAGCCGCGGGCGATGGCCTGGGCAACCTCGGGCGCACTCAGGCTCTCCTTGAAAGAATCAGGAGCAATGACGATTTTCATGGAGATAACCTCGAAAACGGCGGGACGCCCGAAGGCGCCCCGGAGGGAGACGACTTACAGCAGCACCAGGCTGAGTAGCCACACGGTGAGCATGCCGACCACGCCCTGGATCAACGTAGCGACGGTTTGCGCGCGATAAGCCACAGCCACCGGCATGCGGCTGAATTGGGTAACCACCCAGAAAAAACTGTCGTTGGCGTGCGACACGGTCATCGCACCCGAGCCGATCGCCATGACGGTCAGCACACGCCCCATTTCGCTATCCAGGCCAAGCTGCGGCAGCAGCGGAGCGACCATTGCAGAGGTGGTCACCAGGGCCACGGTGCTCGATCCCTGGGCAGTCTTAAGCGCAGCCGCGACGAGGAACGGCATGAACAGCCCGACGCCCAGCGCCGACAGCGTGCTACCCAGATAAGCGCCGAGTGGCGATGCACTCAATACCGCGCCAAACGCGCCCCCGGCACCGGTAATCAGCAGGATCGGAGCGGCAGACACGATACCTTCGGCGACGCGGTCATGCAGATTCTGACGCTTGCCGTTGCCCTTGAGCAGCGTGCAGGCCAGCGCCAGGCCGATCAACAGCGCGATTACCGGCTGACCACAGAAGCGCAGCAGGGTCAGAATTTCACCCTCACCGAACGGCTTGCTCGGAAACACCGCGATAGAGCCCAGGCAGATCAGCAGAATCGGTACGAAAATGGGTGCGAATGCCTGCGCAGCGCTGGGCAACTTGCCATATTTGGCGCGCAGGTCGGCAAAGTCCTCGGCGCTGGGCAGCGGCGTGCCGTCGTCCACCAGGGCGATGTCCTTGTCAACGAAGCGATTCGCCCACCACATGCCCGCCAGAGCGGTCACCATGGCGACGAACAGGCCGACGGCGATCACCAGCCCCAGGCTCGACTCCAGCCCCAGGTTGCCAGCAGCGGCAATCGGCCCTGGCGTCGGCGGCACGAAGGTGTGGGTGGCATAAAGACCGGTCGCCAGCGCCACGCTCATGGCTACCACCGAGACCTTCATACGCGCGGCCAGGGCGTTCTTCAGCGAATTGAGGATGACATAGCCGGAATCGCAGAACACCGGAATCGATACCAGGTAACCGATGATCGACATGGTCAGCGTCGGAAAGCGCTCGCCGAGCAGCTTGATCACCGTCTCGGCCATGGTGATCGCCGCACCGCTGCGCTCGAGAATCACCCCGATGATGGTGCCCAGGACGATAACGATACCGATGTTGCCGAGGATGCCGCCAAAGCCGGTGGCAATGGTCTTGACGATATCCTGATGGGGCAGCTGATAGGCGAAACCCGCGATCAGGGCTGCCGCCAACAGGGCGAGAAAAGGATGCAGTTTCAGACGGGTAGTCGAGAGCACGATGAACGCGATCAATGCGACCAGGATCAGAACCAGAGCCATGCCGGTGTCCTCATTGTTGTTATGGTTGGGTGCCGCTGCTGCGCATTGTCACCCAGCGGCGCATGCCGACACCCTGTTCACCCGCACAATAAGCCTGGCGCCAGGCTGAACATTTATTGTGCAGACGCCACATGAGTATGCCTAGGCAGTTGCCTCTATCAGGCCCAGCCCCAGGGACAGCTGCAAGCGCCGATCGAGTCGCGTCAGTTCCACGCCGCTCAGCTCGGCGATACGCTCGAGGCGATAGCGCAAGGTGTTGCGATGAATACCCAGCGCCGCCGCGCAGCTCTGCACCTGACCATCATGCAGGCACCAGGCTTCCAGGGTCTGGCGCAGCACGCCGTTGCCGTCGTGGGCCAATACCTGCTTCAACGGCGCCAGCCAGCCCTGCAACAACCAGCTGTTGCGCTGGGCGTGAAGCAGCGTTGGCAGGCGATGCTCCTCCAGCGAGACCAGGCGCAGCGCCGGATGACGCGCCCGTGCGAACGCCTGCAGATCGCGCAGCGCCAGGCAAGCCTGGCGCAGTTGCCCGAGCGAGTGCACCGGGTCGCTGACCAGCAGACGAGCGACGCCCCAGCCGCGCTCGTCGGCGCTTTCGAGCCAGTGGGCATCAACACGGCCCGCCAGCGGGCGGCACCAGAGCAGCTCGCGCATGCCCAGGGGCGCGCACAGGTGCTCGTGCTTGCCAGCCAGGGCGCCGAGCAGGCGCGCCTGCTGCGCCAGCGGTTCCCCCTGCTCCTGCAGTTCCAGCAGGCACACCTGACGCGGCCAGCCGAGCGCCAACCCCTGGCGCTCGGCATCCGCAGCCAGAGTACCGAGCGGCACTGCCGGGTCGAACAGCAGGCGCAACCAGGCATCTAGTTGATGCCGCTGCCAATGCCGCTCGGCCTGCAACTGGCGCTGCTCGACAAGCATCTCCGCAGCCATGCGCACCAGCTCGGCGTAGGGGCGCACCACTTCCGGTGCTCCGGTGATGCCGAGCACGCCGATCAGGTCATCGTCATACAACAGAGGCAGGTTGACCCCAGGGCGAACGCCGCGCAGACAGGTGGCGGCCTGTTCGTCGATCTCCACCACACGGCGGTTGGCCAGCACCAGTTGCGCGCCTTCATGGCGGGTATGCAGCCGCGCTGCATCACCACTGCCGATGATCATGCCCTGGGCATCCATCACGTTGATGTTATAGGGGAGGATCGCCATGGCCCGGTCAACGATGTGCTGGGCCAGGGTGGAATCAAGTTCGAGCATGCTACGGCCTCCGCGAAGGAAGCCGCCATTGTAGGCGCAACGAAGAGGCCCACGACATGCACGCGTGGCAATGGGCGACCGTCAGGGTGCCAGGCGCTGGCGCAGCCAGGTGTCACCTTCGTGGAGGTAGGCGAGACGGTCGTGCAGCCGGCTGGCACGGCCCTGCCAGAACTCGATGCGCTCGGGCAGCAACCGGTATCCGCCCCAGTGCGGCGGGCACTCGGGAGCCTGGTCGGCGAAGCGCTTTTCGGCCTCGGCCAGCAGCCCTTCAAGCTCGCCGCGGTCACGGATCACCCGGCTTTGTGGTGAGGCCCAGGCGCCCAGGCGGCTGCCCAGTGGGCGCACCTGGAAGTAGGCATTGGATTCGGCAGCCGACACCCGCTCTACCCGCCCCTCGATCCGTACCTGGCGCTCCAGCGTCGGCCAGAAAAAGGTCATCGCCGCAAACGGGTTGGCCTGCAACTGCTCGCCCTTGGCGCTCTGGTAATTGCTGAAAAAGGTGAAACCCTGCTCGTCGAGCCCCTTGAGGAGCAGCACGCGGCAGTGCGGCCGGCCGTCGGCATCAACGGTGGCAAGGGTCATGGCGTTGGGTTCTACGGGAAGCTGCTCGGTGCTCACCGCGTCGGCGAACCAGCTCTTGAATAGCGAGAGAGGCTCCAGGGGAGCCTGCTCCTCGCTCAGGCCGTCACGGGTGTAGTCACGGCGCATGTCAGCCAGGGTCTGAGTCATGAGAAAGCTCTCGGAAGCGACAAAGGCCCTAGCTTAACGGGGTAACGCTTATTTGGCTTGATCCGCGGCAACCACTTTCTTGGCATCGGCAAGCTTGGTGGCGCCTTTTGCGGCAGGTTTCTCGGCGGATTTGGCGACGGCCTTGGCAGCAGGTTTGGCTGCCGGCTTGGCGGAAGCCTTGGCCACTGCCTTGGCAGCAGGCTTGTCGGCTACGGCGACCGCGGTGGCTTCGGCGGCTGCCGGTGCAGGCTGGCTGTACTGCGCGATCAGGGCCTTCAATGTGTCCTGGCGGGTCAGCAGAATTTCCACGCGGCGATTGAGCTCACGGCCATTGGCACTGTCGTTGGCAGCGCGCGGCATGTCCGGGCCCATGCCCTTGACCATCAGACGATCCTGCTTGAGGCCGCTGAGGCGAAAGATCGCCGTGAAGGCACGGGCGCGCTCGTGGCTCAGCTCACGGTTGGTTTCCAGCGCACCGCTGCTGTCGGCGTGCCCCAAGACCAGGACGCCGACCTTGGCGTCTTTTTCCAGGACTTTGGCGACGCGCGTGATAGGGCCCAGGGTAACCGGCAGTAACATGCCAGGGCGATCAGGGTTGAAGGAACCCTTGACCGGCGCGGTGACGACCAGCAGGTTCTCGCGACGCTCCATTTCGAAGTTGCTGCCCTTGATGGCTTCGCGCACCAGTGGCTCGTATTCGTCCAGCCAGGCCTGGGTCACCTCGGGGGGCGGCATCGGGGCCGGTTTCGGGTCTTCCTTCTTCTCGAACAGGGAGCAACCTGTCAGCAATACGCAAAGCGCCAGTGCGCAAGTCTTGTAGGAAAGCATCGGTCATCCACATCCAATCAGTCGAAGTCGCCCGGGTGATCCGGAGTCAAAAGCTAAAAGCCATAGTGCGCAACAGTTTAGCGGCGGTTCTTAGAAACACTCACATAAGATACCTGCAAGTTTCTGTGCCCGCGGATCCATTAAGACGAACGGCCCCAGGTTATTGGTAACGAAACCTACCGCCACATCACGTTGTGGGTCGGCAAAGCCGGTCGAGCCTCCCGCGCCAGGGTGGCCAAAGGCACCCGGCCCCATGCCATAGGTGGCATTGGTCACGGCGGGCTGATCGAGCATGCAGCCGAGGCCAAAACGCGTCGATGTCAGCAGCGTCCTGTCCTCACCGACACTGTGCTCGCGTGTGAGTTCAGCCAGCAGCTCGCTGTCGAGCAGGCTGCCGTCGAGCAGGCCCGTGTAGAAACCGGCCAGGCTGCGGGCATTGCCGTGCCCGTTGGCTGCGGGCTGCTGCATGCGCCGCCACTCCGGTTTATTGGTGCTGGTCATGATCGACGGCGGATTGGTGAAAGCCCGTGTACTCAGCGCCTGGGCGTCGCTCATCATGGTCTTGAGCAGACGCTGGGCGGCGGCATCACCCACATTGCCCTTGCCCCGGCTGATGGTCGCGACGCGGTGAAACTCCTCATCGGCCAGGCCAACGTGAAAGTCCAGGCCGAGAGGCCTGGCGGTGCGGGCAACGATCGACTCGCCCGGGCCACGCCCTTCGACACGTCGTAACAGTTCCCCGACCAGCCAGCCGTAGGTGATCGGCGCGTAACCGTGCCCATCTCCCAGGGCCCACCAGGGCGCTTCGGCCGCCAGCGCGGTCGTCATGGCCTGCCAGTCATAAAGGGCTTCGGCCGGCAGGCTCCCGCGTATCGCTGGCAGGCCGGCCTGATGGCTGAGCAGGTGACGCAGGGTGATGCGCTCCTTGCCGGCAGCGGCGAACTCGGGCCAGTAGCGCGCCACGGGGGCGTCGAGTTCGAGCTTGCCTTCGGCCACCAACTGCAGGGCCGTCACGGCGGTAAAGGGTTTGGTGCAGGAAAACAGATTGAGGATGGTATCGCTGTGCCAGGCCTGCTGGCCGTCCCGGTCGGCGACACCGGCCCAGATGTCCACCACGGTCTCCCCACCCACCTGAACGCAGAGCGCTGCACCGCGCTCCTGGGGATCATCGAAAAACGCGGCAAAGGCATCCTTGACAGCTTCGAACTTGAGGTCGAAGTAACCCTGAATCTGCACACGCTGCTCCTGTTGAGGCGGCGCCAGGCAGGCCTGGCGCCGAGAGTTTAGGGCTTGGCCGCCGCGCCGGGCTGAGGCGCTGCTTCGGCCGGTGTTTCGCTGGCCGGTTCGTCGCCGGCAGGTGCGGCTGGGCTGGGGGCGTCCTTGGCTGCGTCCTTCAGTACCAGGGGCGGTACGCCCAGGTTGGCCTGGCGCACCGCCTTGACGAAACCGTCCCAGGGGCGGTCAGTGATGCCCACCAGGCCGAGGTGACCGTTCTCGCCGTCGAGCAGGCGACCGGTTACCGGCTGATCGAGGAACTGGAACCAGTGCACGCCGACGATCTGTGGCTCTTCCAGGGCTTTTTCCAGGAAATGCGCGTACGCCGGGCCGCGTTCCTCTTCCTTGTAGACCTCGGCAACGCCACCCCAGAACGGACCGCGGTCACGAGAACCGAAGTGAAATTCGGTGACCAGCATCGGCTTGTCGAGCTGGCGCAGGGTCTCGAAGTCATACCCGTGCTGCGGCTCGCGGGTGTAGAAGTTGAAGCTCAGCACGTCGCAATACTCGGCGCAGGCTTCCACGGCTTCGGGAATGCTCGCGGAGAAACGACCGCCCAGCAGCAGGTGGTTGGGCGTGTGCCAATCGAGCGAATCGGCGATGGTCTTGAAATAGGTATCGGCAAACAGGCGCAGAAAACGCTTCATGTCGTTTTCGATCGCCGGGTAAGCCGGATTGATCGGCGGCGCCTGGAAACCGGGGTCCTCCATCAATTCCCAGGCTTTCAAGTCGATACCCCAGGCCTTGGAAAGCCCTTCCTGATTGCGGTATTTGTCCCGCAGTTGCTTGAGGAAGGCACGCTTGGCCGGCACGTCGGTGGTCAGTCGCAGGGTCGCGTAGGCCAGGGCGTAGCGCGACAGCGGGTCGTCGGCCGGACCGGCCCAGGCCAGTTCGTTGTCGGCGTAGTAGCCCATCACCCAGGGATCATCGCGATGATCCCGGGTGGCGATGGCGATGGCGCGCTCGGCGGCCATGGCGAAACGCGGGTCGAAGGGATCGGGCATGCCGCCCCACCAGTCGATACCGGTGCTGATGGTCGCGTAATCGCCGTGAATGGACAGCGGAATGCTGTAGGGCATGCGCTTGTCGAGGGCGAAATCGTTATCGCTCCAGTTGCCCAGGGTATTGAAACCCCATGCCTGCAGGCGATTCTGCGCACGCTCGCGCCATACCTGCGGCTCCTGCGCACCATAGGTGCGCTGCAGGTTGGCACCGTAGAAATCGTACCAGCGGCCGCTGTCGAACACGCGGCCGCGGTTTGCGCCGGTCTCGGACTGGCTGTCGGCGCTGCCATAGAACGCCGCCAGGGGCTCGCCCTCGGCCGGCAGCGCGCTGAACATCTTTTCACGGCCCTCGATGTAGGTCTGGCTCTGCGAACCAATGACCGTGTTAACCCCCAGCGAATAGAAGGGGTTGCCCTCAGGGGTGACCAGGAACCAGCGCCCGCCGCGCTTCTCGGTGCGGAAAAACCCGCTGGCTTCGAAGGATGGGCCGCCGATCCAGCCGCCGTACATGTCCTGGGCCGGGCGGTCAGCCAGCCAGGCCTGCAACTGTTTGTCTTCCTGAGCCACGCCCTGGCGCAGCTGGTCGTCGGTCTTGATCTTGCCGGGCCAGTCACGGCGGGTGAACTGACCATAGCTGTCGACGATGCCGAGGTAGGCATCGTCCAGGTCCTCGCTGCCGCTTACACCGAAGCGGCCCAGCAGCAGATGCTGGGCGGCCTGGGGGTTGGGAATCGACAGGGTGACGGCGGTGACGTTGGCAGCATCGATCTCTCCGCTCACGGTTTCCGCCAGCAACAGCAGGCGGCCCTCGTGACGCCAGGGCATCAGGGCGCCGGCACGCATGCCCTGGGCACGGGGCGAAGTGGCGCCGAGCGGCACCAGCAGTGTCTGCGCAGGCCCGGCCGGCAGGGCGATCTGGGTGGTGAGACGCTTGCCGTCGGCACTCTCGATGGTCACGTCGACGGTCAGCGCCCAGCCCATGGCGTTCTGCACGCGAAGGTTCATGGCGCTCGACCCGGACCAGTCCCAATTGCCGCCCTGCGGGGTCAGGCGTAGGGTCGGTCGCTCGCTCGGGTTGAAGGTGGCACGCCTCAGGATCTCGCCTTCGGCGGCGCTTTCCGCGGTGATGCTGGGCAGGTAGGCATTGTCGCCAGCGACCTGCACCGCATCCATCGGCCTGACGAAGTTGAACAGTTCCTGGCGGTCCGCGGCGTTACCCAGCAGGGGCAGGCCGAGCAGCGCGATCAGCGCCATACGACCCATCGCCTGGGGCGGGCGAGGACGGGCTGCGGCGATGCACAGTGACAGTACTTTGGAAACCAGACCCTTGGTGGCTAAGCGCGCTTCGCACTGCACCGAACGGTCTGCCGACAGCAGCCAGGTGTTGACCTTCAAGACCCCTTCTCCCCGCAACTCGACAGTTATGAATGGCCCGTGACAATCCCGTCACGCGCTCTTTTCGCGCCTCACGCGCGAAGGCGCAATAGTGCGCCAGATGGGGGCTCGACCGCAAAGCCCGCATGTCGATTTAGCGGCACCTGGAGGGTGTTTTTTGTGCTGCACCGATGAAGCACGCAGGCAGCGCAACGGGGCTCAGGAGATTTCCCGACGAAACGGCGGCAGCGCGTTGAGGATCGCCTTGCCGTAGCGCTGGGTGACCACACGGCGATCCAGCAGGGTGATGGTGCCGCGATCCGCTTCGGTACGCAGCAGGCGCCCGCATGCCTGAACCAGGCGCAGAGACGCATCGGGCACGGAAATCTCCATGAACGGGTTGCCGCCACGCGCCTCGATCCATTCCGCCAGCGCGGCCTCGACCGGGTCGTCCGGCACGGCGAAGGGAATCTTGGCGATCACCACATGTTCGCAGTAGGCACCTGGCAGGTCGACACCCTCGGCGAAACTGGCCAGGCCGAACAGCACGCTTTCCTCGCCGCTGTCGACCCGTGCCTTGTGCTTGTTGAGCGTTTCCTGCTTGGACAGGTTGCCCTGGATGAATACCCGCTTGCGCCAGTCGCGCTCCAGGCCATCGAACACGTCCTGCATTTGCCGGCGCGAGGAAAACAGCACCAGCGTACCTCGTGAACCCTGCACCAGCCCTGGCAGTTCGCGGATGATCGCGGCCGTGTGTTCGGCGGCATTGCGCGGGTCGGCCTTGAGATCCGGCACTCGCAGCACGCCCGCATCGGCGTGGTGGAAGGGGCTCGGCACCACGGCGGTAACGGCCACCTTTGGCAGCCCGGCACGCATGCGGTAGCGGTCGAAGGTGCCCAGGGCGGTGAGCGTCGCCGAGGTCACCAGGGCACCGTAGGCCACGTTCCACAGGTTGCGACGCAGGGTCTCGGCCGCCAGGATCGGACTGGCATTGACCTCGATATCGAACAGCGCACCGCTCTCGGCCAGGGTCAGCCACCGCGCCATCGGCGGGCTGTCTTCCGGGTCTTCGCTGGTGAACGCCAGCCACAGTTCCCAGGTACCCTGGGCGCGCGCCAGCAGGCTGCCGAACAGCGGGTACCACTCCTCGGCCTGATGGCTGGCGATGCCGATACTGGTTTCTCCATCCATGGCTTCCTTGAGCCGCTCGGTCACCCCAGTGAACAGGTCGGTGAGCTTGGAAAAACCCTTTTTCAACTCCAGGCCCAGCTCGATCAGGTGCTCGGGCACCACGCCCCCGACGAAGCGATGACGCGGGCGCTCACGGCCCTCCATGTCCTCACCGGGCTTGAAGTCGGCAACCTGCTCGCAGGCGCTGAACATGAACTGCTGGTGCGTCTTGAGCTCACGCGCGAGCTCCGGCACCTGCTCGATCAACCGGCCGAGGTCGCCCGGCAAGGGATGCTGGGCAAGCAGCTTGCCGAGGTTCTTGGCGATCTGCTCCAGCCAGTCGGCGGTGGAGCGCAGCCGGGTGAAATGAGCGAAATGGCCGATGGCCTTATCCGGCAAATGATGGCCTTCGTCGAACACATAAAGGGTGTCACGCGGGTCAGGCAGCACCGCACCGCCGCCCAGGGCAAGATCGGCGAGCACCATATCGTGGTTGGTGACGATCACGTCGACCTTGCCCATTCCCTCGCGGGCCTTGTAGAAGGCGCACTGACCAAAGTTCGGGCAGTGGCGGCTGGTGCATTGGCTGTGGTCGGTGGTCAGCTGTGCCCAACGGCTGTCTTCGAGCTCTTGCGGCCAGCTGTCACGGTCGCCGTCCCATTTGTTGCCGGCAAGCTTCTCGATCATGCTGGTGAAGAGCTTCTGGCCCTCCTCGTCCACATCGATGCGAAAGCCTTCTTCTTCGAACAGCTGCGCAGTGGAACTCTGCGCCTGGCCTTCCTGCAACAGCACGTCGAGCTTGGACAGGCACAGGTAGCGGCCCCGCCCCTTGGCCAGCGCGAAGCTGAAACTGAGGCCGCTGTTGCGCATCAGGTCCGGGAGATCCTTGTGCACGATCTGCTCCTGCAACGCGACGGTCGCCGTGGCGAGCACCATGCGCTTGCCGGCGGCCTTGGCGATCGGAATGGCCGCCATGCTGTAGGCCACGGTCTTGCCGGTACCGGTACCCGCTTCCACCGCCACCACGGCGGGCTCGCCCAGGCGGCGGCCCTCGTCGTCGGTCTTGATGGTGCCGAGCACCTTGGCGATTTCGGCGATCATCAGGCGCTGGCCGTAACGCGGCTTGAGCCCCTTGGACTCGAGAAAACGGCTGTAGGCGCCCTGGATCTGGGCTTTGAGTTCGGTACTGAGCATTAAGGATTCGAGTTAAAAAGGCTGGATATATTTTCAGTGTTCGCAAACGGCCGCTATCATAACGCGCCAAACGCCGGCGCGCTGACTCGCTTGCTGAAACCGGATGAAGAGCAGCGCCCTGGCAGACATACTGAAACCCGAGCCCTGCCGCCTTCCCTGTGCGGCGAGCAGCGTCCGCCAGGCGGCGCATGGCGCAGAGGGTTCGACCGGAGTGCCTCAATGCAACCTTATTCCTTCATCTACACCCTGCACCTGCTTGCGGCGCTGATCTGGGTCGGCGGCATGTTCTTCGCCTGGATGGTACTGCGTCCCGCCGCGATGAGCGCACTGCAGGCGCCCGAGCGGCTGACCCTGTGGCTGGACGTGCTGCGCCGTTTCTTCGTCTGGGTGTGGGTGGCCGTGCTGTTGCTGCCCATTAGCGGCATCGGCATGCTGCAGATGGGTTTCAGTGGCTTCGACGGCGCGCCGCGTTACGTGCACGTGATGATCGGCCTGTACCTGGCAATGCTTGCGCTGTTTCTGCGCATCCAGGCCCTGCAGCTACCAACGTTGCGGCGCGCGGTGCACGATCAGGACTGGCCTGCCGGCGGTGCGGCGCTAGGCCGGATTCGCCGCCTGGTGGCCATCAATCTGCTGCTGGGCCTTACTGTGGTGGCAATCGCCGCGGCTCGCCCGAGCCTGTGACCAGGGCCTGAAATCAGGCCCTCGGGGTCAGAAGCGCACCACATCCAGGCGCCCATTACGCCCGGCGGCACCGGGTTGCCCGGCGATTCCCGGCAAGCCATCGCGGGCGCCACGGGTGCTGTAGATCCAGCAACCCTTGCTCGCCCCGCCGCTGCCTGCCTTGCCTGCGCCCCCGGCAGGGCCACCCGCGCCGCCGTCGAGACGTGCCTGCAGGTGCTCGATGGGGAAATCCGCAGGGACTTCCATACGCACCTGGCCGCCAGGCGCGCCAGGCTGCCCATCGGTGCCGTTCTGACCGTTATGGCCCGTGCTGGCCTGACCCCAGAGACAACCGCCCGGCTTGCCGTCGGCGCCATCGAGCCCTGCATAACCGGCCGTCCCGCGGCCGCCGCGGGCGTCGATCAGCCACTGCTCGGTGGTGACCGTCTGCAGGCGAATGATCAGGGTGCGCCCGGGTATCGCCGGTTGCTGCGCGGTCCCCGGCGCGCCAGGCGCACTGATCTGCGCGCCGGACGCGATCTCGCCGGAAACGATGTCCAGGTGCAGGCGTTCGCTGGAGGGAGCAATGGCGATCTGAGCGTTGTGGCCCAGGTACAGATCGGCGATGCGCAACTCGGTCACCCCGACCGGGATAAGCAGCGTGCCGTTATCGGCGACGGCAAGACGATCCAGTTGCAGCACGCTACCTTGTGCGGGCAGGCGCATGAAATGATGGGAGTCGACTTCGATGACCGCCTCGGCCACTGCCAATAACGGGCAGCACAACGCTGCAACCAGCAACACCTTACGCATGGGCCGTTTCCTCCAGGCTGCCCGGCTGCGCCGGCAAATCGGCAGCAGGCAGAGTCCACATCTCAAACATCCCGAACGCCAGTACCTTGGCCCGCGCCATGGCGGCATTGGGCTGCGCTCGCAGCACAGGGTTGAACAGCACCAGCTCGGCGGCATGCAACGCCAACACGGCAACGCCGGCGAACATCAGCAACTGCGCGAAGGGTTGAGCGTAAGGTGTGATCAGGTTGACCACCACGACGCACCAGAACAGTGTCGCCAGGAGTTTGCCCAGTACCGCGATAGTCTTCATTGCCCGCCCCCACAGCTTGTTGTTGGGCGGCACATTACTGTGTTTGCGGGTTCACAGGCCAGAGGGCGAAACGAAAACGATGCCCATTGCGTGACATCATGTTCCTGACCGGCGCAAGGCCGGTCAGGATCTGTGCGAACGTCTGGGCCGGCTTATGGCCGGGCTTCGACTTCCGCTTCCACGCGACGGTTGATCGCACGGCCTTCTTCGGTGGCGTTGTCGGCAACCGGACGGCTTTCACCATAGCCGACTGCGTTCACGCGGGTACCGCCGACGCCGTACTGATTGACCAGCACTTCACGTACGGCATTCGCACGGCGCTCGGACAGCGCCTGGTTGTAAGCGTCGGTACCGACGGAGTCGGTATGGCCTTCAACCACGGTGGAAGTTTGCGGGTATTGCTTCATGAAATCAGCCAGGCTCTGGATGTCGCCAAGGCTTTCCTGACGGACCTGAGACTTGTCGAAGTCGAACTTGACGTCCAGCTCCACACGCACCGCCTCGGCCACCGGCTCGGCGACCACGGGTTGCTCGACGACGGTCTCTTCAACCATCACCAGCTCTTCCTGACCGTCGGCGCCGTGTACCCAGCAATAGGCTGCGGCGAAGCCAGCACCGATTACCGCACCACCACCGGCCCAGGCCGAGCTTTCGATGGCGCCCAACGCAGCACCACTGACGCCACCCACTGCGGCACAGGTCGGCCAGTCGGATTTCTGAACGCCAGCACACCCCGTCAGAAAAGTGGACGCAATGATCAGGGGTACCGCTTTCCTTGTAATACTCATATGCAAGTCTCCTAATGGGAATCGGCGCAAAACCGACACTCTGGATTAAAGACGCCCGTTTTAGAATCTGCCAGACAGCCTTACGACAGCCGAGCAGAACGAACAGTTCTAGTTGATTGCAGCCGCGCGGGGTAGTCTTTTGTGATTCCTTCGAGGTTTTCGATGAGCCACATCACGTCCCCCCGCACACCGCAGCAGTCACTGGCCGCTCTACTGCAACGTTATGCACCCAAACGACTGCTGTTGATCGGTGCCAGCGAACAACCGGCAGTCAATGCCTTTCGGCAGGCACACCCACAGTGCCTGGTTGCCCACTGCGCCACCGGTGCGCTGCCCACCGAACTGGCCGGGCAGCGTTTCGATCTCGCGATCGTGGTCGATTGCCTGGAGCACATCCCGAAGCGAGAAGGGCTGCAACTGCTCGGAGGCATACGCAATTTGAATGCCAGCCGCATGGCCGTGCTGGTGGACCTACAGGCCAGCGGCTGGAAGGACACCGACTTCTTCGCCCTCGCCCTGCATGTCAGCGAACGCTTCGCGCGAGATGAGCAGGTGCTCAGCCTGTTCACCTACGACCTGCTCGAATACAAGCAGGCGCCCGATTGGCTGAACGCCAAGTTCTGGGCCAACCCGGAGAATTTTGGAAAATACTGGTGGTAACGATGGTGACCCAGCCCTCGCAGGCTGGCTGCCCGTGCGGCAGCGGCGATTCACTGGCGGACTGCTGCGGCCGCTATCACGACGGCATGCCGGCGCCCTGTGCGCAGAGCCTGATGCGCTCGCGCTATAGCGCCTATGTCATCGGCAACATCGACTACCTGGTGGCCACCTCGTTGCCGGCGCAACAGGCAAGCCTGGACGTGGACAGTATTCGCGCCTGGAGCCTGCAAAGTACCTGGCTGGGCCTCGAGGTCGAGCACTCGGAACTGCTGGGCGGTCAGCCCGAACATGCCCGGGTGACGTTCGTGGCGCGCTGGCACGATCAGACCGGCGAGCATAGCCACCGAGAACGCTCGGCCTTCGTGCAGAACCAGGGGCGCTGGTACTTCATCGATCCGACCGTGGGCCTGCATGCCGGCCGCAACGACCCCTGCCCCTGCGCCAGCGGCCAGAAATTCAAGAAGTGCTGCGCCGGCTATCTATAAGGCGCGCACGCCTCACACCAGCTTGAGGTGCGACGTATCGGGTGCCGGCGCGGCAGGTTGTGTCTTCGCCTGGCCCATGTCGCTGCCCACCGGCGCCAGGCTGAATTGCGAGAGATCCAGCGCTGGCGCTGCCACCTCGGTGGGCAGGTCCTGCAGGTCCGCGCCCAGCGCAGCGACACCGAAGTCCGGCGCATCGACACCGGCGAATGCGGCCATGTATTCGTCGCGCGGCGCCACCTGCAAGCGCCCCTGAGGCTGGCCGGCGGGCTCGGCCGCTGGTGGCGGCGCCAGCTCGATTTCCTCGATGACCGGCACGTCGGTGTCGATTACCTCGACCCGTGCGCCGGCGCGCTCCAGGGTACTGCGGTACTTCTCGGCAGCGGCTTCGTCCAGGTTGTTCTTGATCACCACCCGCCGTCCGGAAAACAACTGGGCGATACGCTGCGCGTCAGCCTGGAACAGCTTCGCCAGGTTGCCCTGTACGGTCTCCAACTGGGCACCAGGCACCAGCTCTCCGGAAAATGCAATTTCATACCGCGCCATCACCAGGCTCCTTTTGCTCGATTCCTGTCGCCGCTTCTGCCACGGCAATAAAACCTAAATGCATACAGGCCAGTATGACGCAGCTTTTCGCGAGCATACGAGAGTCGGTCTGCATTTCCCTCTTTCCACCGCTCGCCATGAATTGACGTCCCCCCCTAGGGCAGCCAAGCGGTCTCTTGATACACTGAGGGTTCAAACGGAGTATGAAATGTTTTCTCAGGCGCAAATGATAAGAATTCTTAGCCTACTGGTATTCCTTGGTCTGGGCGCGGTATCGAGCGGTTGCTCGACCTGGCTTTCGGACGATTTCGAAGACCCCGATGTACGCCTCGTCAATGTCGATGTCGTGCGGGCAAAGCTGCTGGAACAGCGCTTCGTGCTGCGCTTTCGCATCGACAACCCCAACGACGTCAGCCTGCCGGTACGTGGCCTCAACTACGTGGTGCACCTCAACGACGTGAAGCTGGCCGAGGGTGAGTCGGAAGTCTGGTTCACCGTGCCCGCCAAGGGTCATACGGAGTTCGACGTGCCGGTACGTACCAACCTGTGGCGCCACGTTCGCCAGGTAGTCAAGTTGCTGGAGCAGCCGGATCAGCCCATCAGCTACCGCCTGCAGGGCCAGGTGAAAACCGGATTATTCTTTGGCCGCCGCGTGCACATGTCGCGCAATGGCGAGATAATTCCCGGTCAATATCTACCGGAGTAGCCGCGCATGACCCAGCAACCCCACGTCCATGGCCCTGACTGCAACCACGATCACGATCACGATCACGATCACGGACATGACCACCACGGCCATGTCCACGGCCCGCATTGCAACCATGCCCCTCAGGAGCCGGTGCGCAACTCTCTGAAAGACGTCGGCCGCAACGATCCCTGCCCGTGCGGTAGCGACAAGAAATTCAAGAAGTGCCACGGTGCCTGATCATCTGCTGATCCTGCTCGCAGCCGTCGTCGTCATCGCCCTCGCCGTGTACGCAGCCCAGCTGTGGCGCAAAGTCTGGGCCAGGCAGCGTCAGCAGGCAGAAGCACTCACCTCGCAGCGCCAGCGCTTGCACGATGATTTGCGGGTACTGGCCAGTTCGTTGCTCGAGGGCCAGCTGCCGCTGATCGAGGGCGCGATCCGCATAAAGGTGCTGCTCGACAACTACGACAGCAGCCTGAGCCTGGCCCCGCAGACCCAGGTCTTTCAGCAGTTGTATGACGCGACTGTCGATGTGCCCACCCATGAGAACTGGAAAGCCCTGAGCCGCGATGAGCGTCGCCAACATGAGGCGCGCTTCGCCGAGCTGAGCGTGGCACACGATCAGCAGGCCCGCGAGGCTGCCCGCTGGCTACTCGACGAAGGCCTGGCCAACCGCCTTTAGCGCGTGCCGACAGCGGCGCGCCTCCGTGCCGCTGTGTTTACCGACGACCAGTGCCACTCCTGGCACCGCGCCCCTTGCCAGGCGCCATGCCGCTCACTACCTTTAGCGCCATTCGCGCCCGGGCATCCGCCCACCGCCCTTCTACCAGGAGTCCGCCGCATGCTGCCGCGCGCTTTCCGCCCTCTCGCCACCCTGAGTTTCGCCGGCCTCATCACCGGTATGGTTGCGCTGAGCGGTTGCCAGTCCCTGCTCGACAGCCGTTACCGCGCCAGCGTGCCGCCGGACCAGGGGTCGTTTCGCGTCCAGGGCCTGGCGCAGACCGCCTCGGTGCGGCGCAACCCGCTTGGCATGCCGCTGATCGAAACCCACACCTTCCACGACGCCCTGTTCACCCTGGGCTACGTGCATGCCGGCGACCGCCTCAGTCAAATGGTCAGCATGCGCCTGATGGCCGAAGGTCGCCTGGCGGAAATGGCTGGCCCCGGGGTGCTGGAAATGGACCGGTTCATGCGCGCGGTCAACCTCAGAAAGAGCGCCGCGGTGCTCTACAAGAATGCCTCGCCGCGCATGAAGGCGTTCTTCGAGGTCTATGCTCGGGGCGTCAACGCCTACCTGTTCCGCTACCGTGACAAGCTGCCGATGGACCTGGCCGAGGCCGGCTACCGGCCGGCTTACTGGAAGCCGGAAGACTCGGTGCTGATTTTCTGCCTGCTCAACTTCGGCCTGTCGGTAAACCTGCAGGAAGAGATCGCCGCCCTGACCCTGACCCAGAAGGTAGGCGCCGAGAACCTCGCCTGGCTGTTGCCCACCTACCCGGATGAGCCGTTGCCGTTCGAGGAGGCCGACAAGCTCAAAGGGCTCTCCCTGAGTGGCAGCATTGCGGGCCTGCAGGCGGTGAAGCGTGCAGCCGCTCAGGTCTCCGAGCGGCACATGCTCGGGGTCGCCGCCTCGAACAACTGGGCCATTGCGCCGTCGCGCAGCCGCAGCGGCAAGAGTTTGCTGGCCAACGACATGCACCTGCCAATCGCGCTGCCCTCGGTGTGGAGCTTCGTGCAGATTCGCGCACCGAAATTCCAGGCCTCGGGCGTCACCGTTGCCGGCATGCCGGCGGTGGTGGCCGGCTTCAACGGCAAGCTGGCCTGGGGCATGACCATGGTCATGGGTGACAACCAGGACCTGTTCCTCGAGCAGGTTAAACGCCAAGGCAATCGCCTCTTGTACCTCGCCGATGGCAAATGGCAGCCGGCCAGCGAACGCCAGGAAACCTTCTTCATCAAGGGCCAGAAACCGATTCGCGAAACGGTATACGAAACGCGCCACGGCCCGCTGCTCAACAGCGTGCTCGGCGAGCGCAAGCATGCGCTGCAACCGCTTGAGCTGCAAAGCGGCTACGGCCTGGCGTTACAGACCACCCAGTTCGAGGACGATGCCAGCCTGGATGCGTTCTTCAACCTGTCGCGCGCGCAGTCGGTCGAACAGGCCTTCGAGGCCGCCAGGGAAATCCGCGCCATGCCGCTCAACCTGGTATTTGCCGACGCCGAGCATATCGGCTGGCAGGTCACCGGGCGCTTTCCCAACCGCCGCGAGGGCCAGGGCCTGGTGCCGTCGCCGGGCTGGGACAGCCGCTACGAGTGGGACGGTTTCGCCGACCCGATGCTCCACCCTTATGACCAGGACCCACAGCAGGGCTGGCTGGGCAGCGCCAACCAGCGCAGCGTGCCGCGCGGTTACGGTATGCAGCTCTCCAACTCCTGGTACGCACCGGAGCGCTACGAGCGCCTGGCGCAACTGGCCGGCAGCGGCCGCCACGACACGCCAAGCATGATCGCCATGCAGTACGACCAGACCTCGCCCTTCGTCGCCAAGCTGCAGGGCATGTTCGAAGCGCAGAGCATGGCCGAACCGCTGCGCCAGGCGATCGACCGCCTGCCCGAGGCCCAGCGCGGCAAGGCACGTGAAGCGCTCAGCCGGCTGATGGCCTTCGACGGCAAGCTCTCGGCAAGCTCGGCCGATGCCGCGGTGTATGGCGCCTTCCTGCACCAGAGCGCCCGGGAAATCTTCCTAGACGAACTGGGCCCGGACACCTCGCCAGCCTGGCGGGCTCTGGTGAACGCCAGCAACCTGTCCTATTCGGCCCAGGCCGACCATCTGCTAGGCCGTGAGGACAGCCCCTTCTGGAACGACCTGCGCACCACATACAAGGAAGATAAACCGGCAATACTGGCCCGCAGCCTGGCGGCCAGCATCGAGCTGCTCGAACAGCGCCTGGGCTCTGAGCGCACCGCCTGGCAATGGGGCAAGCTGCACAGCTACGAATGGCTGAGCGGCAGCACACAGATGGCGCCACACCTGAGCGCCTCCCAGCGCGCCAGCATCGGCTCGCTCAAGGGCTACCTCGATCGCGGCCCCTACCCGGCCGGCGGCGACCACAGCACGCTGAACGTCTCTGCCTACAAAATGGGGCAGGATTTCGCCACCTGGCTGATCCCGAGCATGCGGATGATCGTCGACTTCGGCCGCGAGGAACCGATGATCGGCCTCAACAGCTCCGGCCAATCCGGCAACCCGGCCAGCCCGCACTACGCCGATGGCATCGACGCCTGGCGACGTGCGCAATACCTGAGCCTGCCGATGTTGCAGCAGAACCTGGAGAAGAGTTATGGACGCAAACGCCTGCTGCTGACCCCTTAACGCACAGCCAGGGTGCGCACCGCACCAATACTGCGCAGGACGGTAGCGGAAACGGGCCGAATCAGCCGCCGCCAATCCGGCTTCGTCGAGGCCGCTGGCGGCGCGCCACGAACGGCCAGGCGCAAAACCCCGCGGCCTACGGCACGCCGCCCCACCGATGCAGCGGATGGCACCTGCTCCGCGCCCACCTGCGCAAAGGTGCTGAAGCACTTGGCACACTCCCTGCTCTATGTCCTTGCAGACATAGAGCACGCCGCCCGGCGGCGAGGCTCCCCGAAACGAATCGGGAACGGACAAAGGCGTCCTTGCACCCACGGTGCAGGACGCCTTTTTTGTTTACCGCGATTCATTCAGGGCCACGGAGGTAGCGGATGAAACGATTGAAACTGGTGATGATCGGCAACGGCATGGCCGGCGTGCGCACCCTGGAAGAGCTGCTGCGGATCGCGCCGGACCTCTACGACATCACCGTGTTCGGGGCCGAGCCGCACCCCAACTACAACCGCATCATGCTGTCGCCAGTGCTGGCAGGCGAGCAGACCTTCGATGACATCGTGCTCAACGAACTGAGCTGGTATGCCGAACACGGCATCCACCTGTTGCTGGGCCGCAAGGTGGTGGAGATAGACCGCATTCGTCGCCGGGTGATCGCCGACGATGGCAGTAGCGCCGGCTATGACCGTCTGCTGATCGCCACCGGTTCGCGGCCGTTCATGCTGCCCATCCCGGGTAATACCCTGGAGGGCGTGATCGGCTACCGCGACATCGCCGATACCCGCTGCATGCTCGACAGCGCCAACCTGCACCGCCGGGCGGTGGTCATCGGCGGCGGCCTGCTGGGCCTGGAAGCCGCCCACGGCCTCAGGCTGCGTGGCATGGACGTGAGCGTGGTCCACAACGGCGCCACCCTGCTCGAGCGCCAGCTCGACGAGCACGCTGGCAGGTTGCTGCAGAGCGCCTTGGAACGACGCGGCCTGCACTTCGCCCTCGGCAAGCAGACCGAGGCGCTGCTCGGCAACCCTGAGGGCCGGGTCAGCGCCGTGCGCTTCAGCGATGGCGAGCAACTGCCCGCCGACCTGGTGGTGATGGCCGCTGGCATTCGCCCCAACATCGAACTGGCGCAGCGTGCCGGCCTGCCCTGCACGCGTGGCATCCTGGTCAACGATACCCTGCAGAGCTTCGACCCGCGCGTGTATGCGGTAGGCGAATGCGTCAGCCACCGGGGTATCGCCTACGGCTTGGTGGCGCCGCTGTTCGAACAGGCGCGGGTATGTGCCAGCCACCTGGCCATGCAGGGCTTTCGACGCTACCTCGGCTCGCTGACGTCGACCAAGCTCAAGGTCACCGGCATCGACCTGTTTTCCGCGGGCGATTTCGCCGGTGGCCCGGACACCCAGAGCATCGTGCTGGACGATCCGCTCGCCGGCATCTATCGCAAGCTGGTGCTGAAAAACGAGGTACTGGTAGGCGCCTGTCTGTACGGCGACACCTCTGGCGGCGCCTGGTACCTGGAGCTGATCCGCGAAGGCCGCACGGTGGCGGATATCCGCAACCTGCTGATGTTTGGCGAGGACGCGGTGAACAGCCTGCCAGCCACCGGCGGCGCCGAGCCAATTCTCTTGCAGGGAGCAGCCTGATGGGCGCTCTAGAACTCGCTGGCGCAACGCAAATCACTGCCTCGACCTGCTGCTATTGCGGCGTCGGCTGCGGCGTGCTGATCGAGCATGACGACGAGCGCATCCTCGGCGTCAGCGGCGACCCGGCGCACCCGGCGAACTTCGGCAAACTGTGCAGCAAAGGCGCCTCGCTGCACCTGACCGGAGATCTCGCCGCACGTGCCCTGTACCCCGAACTGCGTTTGGGCAAGGGGCTGGCGCGCAGCCGCACGACGTGGGACACGGCGCTGGACCACGCCGCCCAGGTGTTCGCCGAAACCATTCGTGAGCACGGCCCGGACAGCGTCGCGTTCTATATCTCCGGGCAACTGCTGACCGAGGATTACTACGCCTTCAACAAGCTGTCCCGCGCTCTGGTGGGCACCAACAACATCGACAGCAACTCGCGCCTGTGCATGTCCTCGGCCGTGGTCGGCTACAAGCGCAGCCTGGGGGCCGACGCGCCGCCCTGCTCCTACGAAGACATCGAACAGGCCGATACGCTGCTGATCATCGGCAGCAACATGGCCTACGCCCACCCGATCCTGTTTCGCCGCCTGGAAGCGGCCAAGGCCGGCAACCCGCAGATGAAGGTCATCGTCGTCGACCCACGGCGCACCGATACCTGCGACCTTGCCGACCTGCATCTGGCCATCGCGCCCGGCAGCGACGTCGCGCTGCTGCACGGCGTGCTGCACCTGCTGCTGGAACAGGGGCGCATCGATCATGCATTCATCGCCGCGCACACCGAGGGCTTCGAGGCCCTGCAGAGCCTGGTTGCGGACTACCCACCCGCGCACGTGGCCGAGCTGTGCGCGATCAGCGAAGCGGACCTGCGCTGTTGCGCCGACTGGATCGGTCGCTCGCCACGCTTTCTGTCGCTGTGGTGCATGGGCGTCAACCAGTCCACCGCAGGCACCGCGAAGAACGCGGCGATCATCAACCTGCACCTGGCCACCGGGCAGATCGGCCACGTCGGCAGCGGGCCGTTCTCGCTCACCGGCCAGCCAAATGCCATGGGCGGTCGGGAAACCGGCAGCTTGTCCAATTTGCTGCCCGGTCACCGTGAGGTCGCCAACCCCGAGCACCGTGCCGAAGTCGCCGCTTACTGGGCCGTCGACACGCTGCCGCAAACGCCGGGGCTGAGCGCCATCGAACTGTTCGAGGCGGTGGGCAACGGCACGATCAAGGCGTTGTGGATCGCCTGCACCAACCCCGCCCAGTCGATGCCGGATCAGCACAGCATTCACAAGGCTCTGAGCGACTGCCCTTTCGTGGTGGTGCAGGAAGCCTTCTTCACCACCGAAACCTGCCGCTACGCCGACCTGCTGTTGCCCGCCGCCAGCTGGGGTGAAAAGGAAGGCACCGTAACCAATTCCGAGCGCCGCGTCAGCCGCGTGCGCCGCGCGGTGCCGGCGCCTGGCGAAGCACGCGCGGACTGGTCGATCACCTGTGATTTCGCCCGCCGCCTGGAAAGCCGTCTGCCGGGCGCACCGACCGCACGGTTCGCCTTCGAGCATGCCGAGCAGTTGTTCGAGGAATACAAGGTGCTGACGCGCGGCCGCGACCTGGACCTCAGCGGCCTCGGTTACGCCCTGCTGGAAGCCCGCGGCCCGCAGCAATGGCCCTTTCCCGAAGGTGCACATGGCGGCACGCCGCGCCTCTACGGTGATGGCCGCTTTCCCAGCCCCAACGGCCGCGCACGCTTTATCGCCGAGGCGTACCAGCCCGCCAAAGAGCAACGCGACGGCCAATACCCGCTGACGCTCAACACCGGCCGCCTGCGTGACCAGTGGCACGGCATGAGCCGCACCGGCACCGCGGCGCGGCTGTTCGCCCATGTCGAAGAACCGCTGCTCGACCTGCACCCGCAAGACATGGCGCAGCGCCACCTGCAGCCCGGCCAACTGGTCGAGGTGAGCAGCCGCCGCGGCGCGCTGGTGGTGCGCGTGCAATCCGACAGCAGCCTGCAGCCCGGCCAGGCATTCCTGCCGATGCACTGGGGTGACCGCTTTCTCAAGGGCCTGGGCATCAACGCGCTGACCTTGCCCGCATTCGATCCGCTGTCCAAGCAGCCAGAGCTCAAGCACGCCGGTATCGACGTGCAGCCCATCGACCTGCCCTGGACCTTTCACGCACTGATCGAAGGTGACGTTCAACAACGTCTGCAAGCCCTGCGTCCGCTCTGCGACACCTTCGCCTACGCCAGCTTTGGCCTCGCCGGCCGTGAGAGCTCGGCGCTGGTGATGCGCGCTGCCCACCATCACGCACCTGCTGCAGCGCTGCTCGCACAGTTGCAGCACACCCTGAGCCTGGACGAATCGGTGGTCCGCTACGACGACCCCTGTACCGCGCCGGGCTGCATACCCGTTCACAAGCGGGTGCGCATCGAAAACGGCCGCCTGACCGGCTTCTCCCTGAGCGGCGAAACCCGTGCTCGCGGCTGGCTGCGCGAGCTCTGGCAAAACCGCACGCCACTCGACGACGACAGCGGCCGGGCTCTGCGTCGCTGGCTGCTCGCACCGCTGGAAAGCCCCCCGGGCGAGGCTCGCCAGCCGACAGGCAAGACGCTGTGCACCTGCATGAACGTCAGCGAGGCCGCTGTGCGCGAAGGTATCGAGCGCGGTTGCGACCTTGTCGCCCTCAAACAACATCTCGGCTGCGGCACCCAGTGCGGCTCTTGCGTACCGGAAATCAAGCGCCTGCTGGCGCTACAGACCATCGAAGCCTGACAAAGATCAGGTCGACTGAACGAGGAATACCCTGATGAACCCAAGCGTATGGCTGATCGGCGCCGGCCCCGGCGACCCGGAACTGTTGACCCTCAAGGCGGTGCGCGCGCTCGGCCTGGCCGACGTGGTGCTGATCGATGACCTGGTCAACCCGCTGGTGCTGGAGCACTGCCCCGGCGCGCGGGTGATTCGCGTCGGCAAACGCGGTGGCTGCCGCTCCACACCGCAGGCGTTCATTCATCGGCTCATGCTGCGCTACGCCCGTCAGGGCAAGGTGGTGGCACGCCTCAAGGGCGGCGACCCGTGCATCTTCGGGCGTGGTGGCGAAGAGGCCGACTGGCTGGCCGCGCGCGGCGTGCACTGCGAGATCGTCAACGGCATCACTGCCGGCCTGGCCGCCGCGACTCAATGTGGTATCTCGCTGACCCTGCGTGGCATTGCCCGCGGCGTGACCCTGGTCACCGCGCACACCCAGGATGGCAGCTCGCCCAATTGGCAGGCACTGGCCCAGGGTGGCACCACTCTGGTGGTGTACATGGGCATCGCCACCCTGGCCGACACCCGCCAGCACCTGCTCGATGCGGGCATGGCGGCGCATACCGCGGTGGCGATGATCGAGAACGCCTCGCTGCCGGATCAACGCGAATGCCGCAGCACGCTGCAGGCGATGGCTGACGACGCCCACGCATTCGAACTGAAAAGCCCGGCCATCCTGGTCATCGGCGATGTGGTAGGCGCCGCCATCGAGGCCGCGAGCGCGCTCGAGATGCGCAGCGCCTGAACCCTGACGATCGTTCGGTCAGCGTAACTGGACTGCTATTTGCACTGTTTTAGTTCACCGTACTGCCTGAAAGACTGCCGCCATGCCTGACACCACCATGCCCGCCGCCCTGCGTTTCATGCTCGCCGCCCGCCGCTGTGAGCTGCAGGGCCTGGAAAGCCTGTCCTTCACCTGCCAACTGGTCACCCACGTGAGTCAACTGGTGCATCAGCTGCAGAAAGAACGGGGCTATTCCAATATTTATCTGGGCAATCAGTCGAGCCATTACCTGCACCAACTTGATGCACACAGCGCCGAGTCAGCCGCCGTCGAGCAGCAGGTGCACGCCTGCTTCATGGCCATGGACACCGCGCAAGTCAATACCGCGGATCGCGCCCGCCTGTTCAACCGCATCGCCTATGTACTGCATGGCCTCGACGAGTTGCCCGGCCTGCGCCGTCGCATCCGTGAACTGGAACCTGCTCCGCGCCAGGCCACGCAAGCCTTCACCCGGCTGATCGGTGGGTTGCTGGCGGTGGTATTCGAAGCGGCCGATACCGCCGTCGATCCAGGCATCACCCGGCTGCTGGTGGCGATGTTCAACTTCATGCAGGGCAAGGAGCTGGCCGGCCAGGAGCGCGCCGCCGGCGTCGAAGGGTTCTCGCGCGGGTATTTCGATGCCGAGCTGCACGAACGCCTGCAGCATCTTGAAGAGGGCCAGGAGCGCTGCTTCGAAGTGTTCAGCGAGTTTGCCGACGCCGAGGCTGTGGCGCTGTGGCAGCAGATCCAGGGGGGCGATACCGTCGCCCAGGTGATCAGCCTGCGTGGTGTGGCCAAACGCACGTCGGCGAATGCCACGGTGGACCCGAGCCTTTGCGAGGTGTGGTTCGAGCTCAATACCCGACGCATCGATGCCATGAAGGATGTCGAGAACCATCTCGCCAATCGCCTGCTGGCGCATTGTCGCAGCAGCATCGCCGAAGCCCACGCCGACCTCGACAACCACCGCACACTGCTCAAGCGTCTGGCACAGATGGACGTCGGCAGCGACCAGGCCCTGCTGTTCAGCGTGCACAGCAGCACCCTGGACAGCGCGCCACAGGACTCGGTAGGCAACCACCTGGCGCGCTCGGTGCTCGACCTGCTGCACGAGCAGAACCAGCGCCTGCAGCGGGTCAGCGATGAGCTCAAGGAAACCCGTGAGACCCTCAACGAGCGCAAGCTGATCGAGCGCGCCAAGAAGCTGCTGATGAACGACTATCGACTCAGCGAAGAAGACGCCTATGCCCGCCTGCGCCAGTCCGCCATGGAGCGCAGCATGCGCCTGGTCGATGTCGCGCAGAGCCTGCTCGCGTTTGCCGCGCGCAAGGCACAGGACGCCCCGCGCGCCCACGGGAACAAGCGTACCTGAGCGGCACGCGCCCCGGCTTTGCTGATCACGGTGATCGACCGCAGGCCAGGACCTGCCCCGGCGCGCCCCCACTATGCATAGCACTGCGCCAACGGCGGTCCGGCTGCGGGCCCGGCGATGTGCGAGCCTGCGACCATTCATGCACCTGCTCCGCGCACACCGGCCCATCGACGCCCTGCTGCTGTGCGGTGGCGGCACTGGCGACGGGCGAGCGGGTTATTTTCGCAATCCGCTGATACAGACTGAAAAGCGTTGCCACTCAAGCAGTTAACCTTCCTGGTCAGGCACGCAGGGCAGCGCCGCAGCTCCGCCACGCCATGCACTGACAGTGCTGGCATGCAACCTGCTATGACCCTGTCAGGGAGGCAGGCCCTGCCCCTTCACAATCCGAACTGGACAACGGCGTCCACCCTCGTCGCAGCCCGAGCTGCCGCGAGAGTGGGCGCCGTTTTTTTATGCGCGCCTTTGGGGAAACGATATGGACGACACGCCACGTACACTGCAGAGCCACGACGACAGCGCTGATCAGCCGCGCCGTACTTTCCTCAAGCAGTCCATGGGCCTGCTCGGCGGCAGCGCATTGATGAGCCTGCTGCCGGCAGGCCTGAGCAGCGCAGTATGGGCTGCCGGCACCGACGGTCTGGAGACCACCACCGCCAAGCTCGGCTTCATCGCCCTCACCGATGCCGCCCCGCTGTTCGTGGCCGAAGAGCTGGGCCTGTTCGCCAAACACGGCATGACCGGCGTGGAAGTGCTCAAGCAATCGTCCTGGGGCACCACTCGCGACAACCTCGTGCTGGGTTCCGGCAGTGGCGGCATCGACGGCGCCCATATTCTCACGCCAATGCCCTACCTGATGGCGGCCGGCAGGATCACCACCAACAACACGCCGCTGCCGATGGTTCTGCTGGCGCGCCTGAACCTCAACGGCCAAGGCATTTCGATCAGCAAGGAATACCAGGACCTCAAGCTCGGCACGGACGCCAGTGCCTTCAAGCAGGCGGTCGCCGCAAAACAGGCCAAGGGCCAGAAGATAGCCGCAGCCATGACCTTTCCCGGCGGTACCCACGACCTGTGGCTGCGCTACTGGATGGCGGCCGGTGGCATCGAGCCCAATAAGGACCTGCCGACCGTGGTGATCCCGCCACCGCAAATGGTCGCCAACATGAAGGTCGGCAGCATGGATGCCTTCTGCGTGGGCGAGCCCTGGAACGCGCAACTGGTCAACCAGGACATCGGCTACAGCGCGCTGACCACCGGCGAGCTGTGGGCCAACCACCCTGAAAAAGCCCTGTCGCTGCGCGCCGACTACGTAGCCGCCAACCCCAACGCCACCCGCGCACTGCTCAAGGCGGTGATGGAAGCGCAGATGTTCTGCGACGCGGCGGCAAACAAGGAGAAAGTGGCCGAAATCTGTGCCAAGCGCCGCTGGATCGGCGCGCCTGCCAAGGACCTGCTGGCGCGTCTGCAGGGCAATATCGATTACGGCAACGGCCGCGTGGTGGAAAATAGCCCGCATGTGATGCGCTTCTGGAGCGAATTCGCCTCCTACCCGTTCCAGAGCCACGACCTGTGGTTCCTCACCGAAAACAAACGCTGGGGTTACCTGCCGAAGGATTTCGACAGCCAGGCGCTGATCGACACCGTCAACCGCGAGGACATCTGGCGCCAGGCGGCGGCCGAGCTGGGGGTGCCCGCCGAACAGATTCCGCAGGGCAAATCCCGCGGCATCGAGACCTTCTTCGACGGCAAGACCTTCGATCCACAGAACCCGCAAGCCTATCTCGACAGCCTGACGATTTCGTCCCTGGCCTAACCGGAGAAACGCCATGAATGCGCCCGTCAAACCGCTTGCCGTGCCGGCCGGCATCCTCGCTCCGAGCTGGCTGAAGCGGCTATCTACCACGCTGATGCAATCGGTGCTGCCACCCCTGGTGATCACCGCCGCGCTGATGCTCATCTGGCAACTGCTGTGCAGCGGCGCCAACGCCGCACTGCCACCGCCCACCCAAGTCATCGAAGACACCTGGGAGCTGATCATCAATCCGTTCTATGACAATGGCGGCACCGACGTCGGCATGGCCTGGCAGCTGCTCGCCAGCCTGGAGCGCGTAGCGTATGGCTATGCCCTCGCAGTGGTGGTGGGGGTGGCTCTCGGCGTGCTGGTCGGCCAGTCGACCTGGGCAATGCGCGGCCTCGACCCGCTGTTCCAGATCCTGCGTACCGTACCGCCGCTGGCCTGGCTGCCGCTGTCGCTGGCCGGCTTCAAGGACAGCCACCCTTCGGCGCTGTTCGTGATCTTCATCACCGCGATCTGGCCAATCATCATCAATACCTCGGTGGGCATCCGCAATATCCCCGAGGACTACCGCAACGTCGCCAAGGTACTGCGCCTCAACGGCGTGGAGTACTTCCACAAGATCATGCTGCCGGCCGCGGCGCCATACATCTTCTCCGGCCTGCGCATTGGCGTCGGCCTGTCGTGGTTGGCAATCATCGCCGCAGAGATGCTGATCGGTGGCGTGGGCATCGGCTTCTTCATCTGGGATGCATGGAACGCCTCGCGCATCAGCGACATCATTCTCGCCCTGGTCTACGTCGGCGTGGTCGGTTTCATACTCGACCGCCTGGTGCTGTTCGTCGGCAATCGCATCACCCGTGGCACATCGGCCTGAGGAGACAGACATGAGCAAGCATTACCTGAGCATCGAAAACGTGGAAAAGTACTTCGAGCGTGACGGCGTCAGCTCCCACGTCCTGAATCAGATCAATCTCAACGTCGAGCGTGGCGAGTACATTTCGATCATCGGCCACTCCGGTTGCGGCAAGTCGACGGTGCTGAACATCGTCGCCGGCCTGACCGATTCGAGCAGCGGCGCGGTGATCCTCGACGGCCGCGAAGTCCGCGGTCCCGGCCCGGATCGCAGCCTGGTGTTCCAGAACCATTCGCTGCTGCCCTGGCTGACCGTGCAGGAGAATGTCGCCCTGGCCGTGGACAAAGTGTTCAAACGCACCAAGAGCAGGGCCGAGCGCCGCGAATGGACGCTGCACCATCTGGAGCTGGTGAGCATGGGCCACGCCCTGCACAAGCGACCCAGTGAAATTTCCGGCGGCATGAAACAGCGCGTCGGCATCGCCCGTGCGCTGGCCATGGAACCCAAGGTGCTCTTGCTCGACGAACCCTTCGGTGCCCTCGACGCCCTGACCCGCGCCCACCTGCAGGACGAGGTGATGCGCATCCAGAGCGAACTGCACAACACGGTGATGATGATTACTCACGATGTGGACGAAGCCGTGCTGCTGTCCGACCGCATCGTGATGATGACCAATGGCCCGTCCGCGACCATCGGCGAGATCCTCACCATCGATTTGCCGCGCCCCCGTGACCGTATCGCCCTGGCAGATGACCCGCGCTACAACCATTACCGGCATGCGGTGCTGAGCTTCCTGCATGAGAAACAGCGCAAGATCGAGCCGCTGGGTGCACGCCGTAGCGCAGCAGCGCAGGCGGCCGACAAGCAGCGCGCTCGCGCCTGAAGCCTTGCGGAGCAAGCAGGGAGCGCCTCGTCGTCAGTCGCGGGCAATGCCCGTGATGGTGATACCGAAGCGCTCTTCCAGGCGCACCGCGGGCGTCTGCTCTTCACGCGGCTGCTCCTTGGGTTCCAGTTTCTCCAGGTTTTCTTCAGCCCACTCCAAAAGCCAGGTCGCCGCCTCTTCCACACTCGGCTTTTCGTTCGACTCGACCTTCAGAACCTCGGCCGCCTCGTTTCGGCTGTACGTGATAATCCATTGACTCATCGTGGTTGTGTCTCCAGCGGATGGCTAGGGGTCGACACGCGTACCGGCGTGCCGTGGCTAATCATGTAGACCTGCCGGCCCCGAACAGTTCGCCCTATAAATCCAAGGGAACTTCACCTCGCCTCGCCACTCAGAAACCGTGCATCGATTGATTTCTCCGGGCGCTGAAGGCGCCCATTTTTTTGTCTGCGATTTGCCTCGGCATGCGCATCACGGGCACAAAAAAGCCGGGAATCCCCGGCTCCTTTCAATCGAACTCGACGCGCCCTGTCAGGCCCTCGGCAAGGTCACGCCGCGCTGGCCCTGGTACTTGCCGCCGCGATCCTTGTACGAGACCTCGCAGGCCTCGTCAGACTCGAGGAACAGCATCTGCGCGACGCCTTCGTTGGCGTAGATCTTGGCCGGCAGCGTGGTGGTGTTGGAGAACTCCAGCGTCACGTGGCCTTCCCATTCCGGCTCCAGCGGCGTGACGTTGACGATAATGCCGCAGCGCGCGTAGGTGCTCTTGCCCAGGCAGATGGTCAGCACGTTGCGCGGAATGCGGAAGAATTCCACGGTGCGCGCCAGGGCGAACGAGTTCGGCGGGATGATGCAGACGTCGCTTTTGACGTCGACGAAGCTTTTTTCGTCAAAATTCTTCGGGTCGACGGTGGCCGAGTTGATATTGGTGAACACCTTGAATTCGTCGGCACAGCGCACGTCGTAGCCGTAGCTCGACACCCCGTAGGAGATCAGTTGCTGACCGCCTTCGTTGCGCACCTGGCGCTCAACGAACGGCTCGATCATGCCGTGTTCCTGGGCCATGCGGCGAATCCACTTGTCTGATTTGATGCTCATGGCAGGGCGTCCTGAAGGTCTGTACGGTGAAAAAGTGAAGGCATCTTACCGGGCCGGGCGGTCCGGTTCAAAGCCTCTCGACAAGGGCCTTCGGGCAAGGCTGCGACGACAAGAATGCAAGGAAATCGCAGAAAGACTTACAGACCATTCGCACTTAGCGAGAAAAGCGGGTATGGTGATCCCACTGTGCTGCATGTGTCACCGCGAATCGCTACATGATGCCTAGATTTCGATCCAAACATCGTCCGACTCCTAGTACTCGTTGCACTCAGTCCCGGCCTGGTTTTATCCAGGGCTGTTAATTATTTAGATATTAGGAGACATCACATGTCCAATCGTCAGAATGGCACCGTTAAGTGGTTCAACGATGAGAAAGGCTACGGCTTCATCACTCCGCAATCCGGTGACGACCTGTTCGTACACTTCAAAGCTATCCAGAGCGATGGCTTCAAGAGCCTGAAAGAAGGCCAGCAAGTTTCCTTCGTGGCCACTCGTGGTCAGAAAGGCATGCAAGCTGAGGAAGTTCAGGTTATCTAACCTGCTCTTTCTATAAAAAACCCCGCTTCGGCGGGGTTTTTTTATGCCTGCGATTCCTGGCAAACAGCTTATTCGGCGGTGCGCCTGCCCTGGGCTGGGCAGGCGCACCACCACGATCAATCGTCGGCGATGACGATCGTCGGCATGACCTGCGCAGCCGCTGCGCTGGAGGCGATGCGTGCGCCAACCTGGCGAGCCACCTGCTGATAGAGCATGGCGATCTGGCTTTCAGGATCGGCGATGGTGGTCGGCCTGCCACCGTCCGCCTGCACGCGAATCGCCATCGACAGCGGCATGGAGGCCAGCAGGTCGACACCGAACTGGGCGGCCAGCTTCTCGCCGCCGCCCTCACCAAACAGGTGCTCGGCGTGGCCGCAGCTGGAGCAGATGTGCACGGCCATGTTCTCCACCACACCCAGTACCGGAATGTTCACCTTGCGGAACATCTCCACGCCTTTCCTGGCATCCAGCAACGCCAGGTCTTGCGGCGTGGTGACGATGACCGCGCCAGCCACTGGTACCTTCTGTGCCAGGGTCAGGTGGATATCGCCGGTGCCGGGCGGCATGTCGATCACCAGGTAATCGAGATCATCCCAGGCGGTTTGCGTGACCAGCTGCAGCAGCGCCCCGGAAACCATCGGGCCACGCCATACCACCGGCGTGTTGTCGTCGGTCAGAAAGGCCATCGACATCACCTGCACACCGTGGGCCTCAAGCGGCACGAACCACTTTTGCTCACGTACCTGGGGCCGCGTGCCTTCAGGGATGCCGAACATGATGCCCTGGCTGGGGCCATAGATGTCTGCATCGAGAATGCCGACCCGAGCCCCTTCGCGGGCCAGCGCCAGCGCCAGGTTGGCAGCGGTGGTCGACTTGCCCACGCCGCCTTTGCCGGATGCCACGGCAATCACGTTCTTGACGTTGGCCAGGGCCGGCACTTGCGCCTGAGCCTTGTGCGCGACGATCACGCAGTTCACTTCTACACTGGCGCTGCGCACGCCTTCGAGGCGCTCGATGGCCAGTTGCAGCAGTTGAGCCCAGCCCTGCTTGAACAGGCCTGCGGCGTAGCCGAGCTCCAGCTTCACGCTGACCTGGCCGTCCTGCACGTCGATGCTCCGCACGCAGCCTGCGCTGAGCGGATCCTGATCGAGGTGGGGGTCGGTGTACTGGCGCAATACGGCTTCGACCGCAGCGCGGATATCAGCGCTCATGCTTGGCTCCGGAGATGGCAGGAAAGGCGCCTATCCTACCCGAGCTGCCGGGCTGATGCAGACTGGCGGCCACATGGGCCGCCAGCAGGCAGGATCACTGCACGGGCTGGCCGGGCAGCGGCTTGAGATTGACTTCCACACGACGATTCTGCGCACGCCCCTCGGCCGTGGCGTTGTCGGCGATCGGCTGATCCGGACCGGCACCGCGGCTCGACAGGCGCGTGCCATCGATGCCCTGAGCGGTCAGGTAGCTTGTCACGCTTTGCGCACGACGCTGCGACAGCGCCATGTTGTGCTGGCGGGAACCGGTGCTGTCGGTGTACCCGACGATCTCGATGCTGTTGTTCTGGAACTGCTTGAACGAGGTCGCCAGGTTATTCAGCGGTGCATAGAAGCTGGAGGCGATCTCGGCAGAGTCGGTAGCAAAGGTGATGTTGCCCGGCATGATCAACTTGATGTCGTCGCCCTGGCGCTGCACCTCCACGCCGGTGCCTTCCATGCTGCGGCGCAGCTCGGCTTCCTGGCGATCGGCGTAATAGCCGTAACCGGCGCCTGCCGCACCGGCGAGCACCGCGCCGATGGCAGCACCCTTGCCGCGGTCGTCATGGTTGACCGCCGCGCCGACCGCCGCGCCGGCCAGGGCCGCCAGGCCGCCGTAGGTCGCGGTGCGGTGGCCACCACCACTGGCCGCACCGCCGCCAGCGTTGTCATAAGGATTGCTCGAGGCACAGCCAACCAAAACGGCCAGGGCGGTGGCACAGGCAAGCGGACGCAGAACTGCAGGCATGGTTGATCTCCTTGCTGGGAGCGGAAGGTCCCCTTTGGAACCTGCCTGCGCCGCTAAATTCCAGTCGAAGCCAGGGCTATTTGCCGGGTCGCTGCCCAGGCTGGCCGGAACGCGCTCGCTTACTTTATAGTGACCGACCTCCCTCCACCCGATGACAGCCTGACAATGTCCCAAGCTCGCCAGATTCTCGTTACCAGCGCCCTGCCCTACGCCAACGGTTCGATCCACCTTGGCCACATGCTCGAGTACATCCAGACCGACATGTGGGTGCGTTTCCAGAAGCTGCGCGGCAACCAGTGCATCTACGTGTGCGCCGACGACGCCCATGGCTCGGCGATCATGCTGCGCGCGGAGAAGGAAGGCATCACCCCCGAACAACTGATCGACGGCGTGAAGGCCGAGCACAGCGGCGACTTCGCCGACTTCCTGGTGGATTTCGACAACTTCCACTCCACCCACTCGGCGGAAAACCGCGAGCTGTCGGAGTCGATCTACAAGGCGCTGCGCGACAACGGCCACATCGCCACTCGCTCGGTCACCCAGTACTTCGACCCGGAAAAAGGCATGTTCCTGGCTGATCGTTTCATCAAGGGCACCTGCCCGAAGTGCGCGACGCCGGACCAGTACGGTGACAACTGCGAGAAGTGCGGCGCCACCTACGAGCCCACCGAACTCAAGGACCCGCGCTCGGCAATCTCCGGCGCCGTGCCGGTGCTCAAGGATTCCAAGCACTTCTTTTTCAGGCTGCCGCAGTTCCAGGACATGCTCCAGCAGTGGACCCGCAGCGGCACCCTGCAGGAGTCGGTGGCCAACAAGCTCGCCGAGTGGCTCGACGGCGGCCTGCACGAATGGGACATCAGCCGTGATGCGCCCTACTTCGGCTTCGAGATCCCTGACGAGCCGGGCAAGTACTTCTACGTCTGGCTGGATGCGCCGATCGGCTACATGGCCAGCTTCAAGAACCTCTGCGCGCGACGCCCGGAGCTGGATTTCGATGCATTCTGGAACAAGGACTCCAGCGCCGAGGTGTACCACTTCATCGGCAAGGACATCGTCAACTTCCACGCTCTGTTCTGGCCGGCCATGCTCGAAGGCGCCGGCTACCGCAAGCCGACCGCCATCAACGTGCACGGCTACCTGACGGTCAACGGCCAGAAGATGTCCAAGTCGCGCGGCACCTTCATCAAGGCGCGCACCTACCTGGATCACCTGAACCCCGAATACCTGCGTTACTACTACGCTGCCAAGCTCGGCCGTGGCGTCGATGACCTCGATCTGAACCTCGAGGACTTCATCCAGAAGGTCAACTCGGACCTGGTCGGCAAGGTGGTCAACATCGCCAGCCGCTGCGCCGGCTTCATCCACAAAGGCAACGCCGGCGTGCTGGTTGCCGCCAACCCGGAGCCCGAGCTGTGGAACGCCTTCCAGAGCGCCGCGCCGAGCATCGCCGAGGCCTACGAGAGCCGCGATTTCGCCCGTGCCATGCGTGAGATCATGGCCCTGGCCGACCGCGCCAACGCCTGGATCGCCGACAAGGCGCCGTGGTCGCTGGCCAAGCAGGAGGGCAAGGCCGACGAGGTGCAAGCGATCTGCGCCCTGGGCGTGAACCTGTTCCGTCAGTTGGTGATCTTCCTCAAGCCGGTATTGCCGAAACTGGCCAGCGACGCCGAGGCCTTCCTCAACGTTGCACCGCTGACCTGGAGCGACCTCGCTACACCGTTGACAGGCCATCAGCTCAACCCCTTCACTGCGCTGCTCAGCCGTATCGAACCGGCCAAGGTTGACGCCATGATCGAAGCCTCCAAGGAAGACCTGGCCGCCACCGAAGCCTCCACGGGCAATGGCGAGCTGAAGAAAGACCCGCTGGCCGCCGAGATCGCCTTCGACGCCTTCGCAGCGGTCGACCTGCGTATCGCGCTGATCGAGAAATGCGAGTTCGTGGAAGGTGCCGACAAGCTACTGCGCCTGACCCTGGACATTGGCGACGAGAAGCGCAACGTGTTTTCCGGCATCAAGAGCGCCTACCCGGACCCGAGCAAGCTCGAAGGCCGCCTGACCCTGTACGTGGCCAACCTGGCGGCACGCAAGATGAAGTTCGGCGTGTCGGAAGGCATGGTCCTGGCCGCAGGTCCTGGTGGTGAGGAAATCTACCTGCTCAGCCCGGACAGCGGCGCCAAGCCGGGCCAACGGGTCAAGTAACAGCCGCCCCGACGCTTTCCGGCGTCGGGGTGATAGCACTTGCAGGATGAACCGGCGCATTCGACATCGGACGCCGGCGCCCTGATGCCGCCACGGAAAGCACCGGGCAACTATCGCCAAATTCTCTCGAGGTACACGGATGTTTCTCAGCCGCCCCCCGCTGCTCACCCTCTTTGCCTTCCTGTTGATGCTTGGCGGCTGTTCGCCATCCGGTGACAGCCGTTCGCCCGCGGGGGCCGCGTTGCTGGGTGAAACCGCGCAGCAGGGCGCGTTTCTGGCCTACGAACACAGCGTCGGCATTCGCTTGCCGCTCGAGCAGGTCGAAGCGCGCCTGGCGGCCGTGCGTGAAGCGTGCAGCAGCCAGCGTTTCGGCCAGTGCGACCTGCTGGCCATCGAGCAGAGCCAGGGCAATTACCAGGCCGCCAGCATCACCGTGCGCATCGCGCCGGCGGGCGTCGAACCGCTGGTCGGTTTCGCGGGCGAAGGTGGCGAACTGCAAAGCCGTCACACCCGCGCCGAGGACCTCGCCCAGGCCGTGAGCGATACCGAACAGCAACGCCAGCGCCTGCAGCGCCAACAGCAAACCTTGCTGCAGTACCAGGCTCGCAACGACCTGAGCGTCAGCGACATGCTCGCCCTGGCGCGCGAACTGGCCGAGGTCGAGGTTCAGCTGGCGGGCGCTGCACAGCAGTCGGCCCAGCAGCAACGCCGCCTGACCACCAACCTGCTGACGCTCAGCTTCAGCACCGAGGGTGAGCCGGTCGGGCGCCTGGCGCGCATCGGCGAAGCCGCCACTGGCATGCTCGACAACGCCACCGAGGGCGCCACTGAAGCCCTCAGGCTGCTTGGCTATGGCATTCCGTTCGTGATCATCCTGTTCCCGCTCGCCCTGCTGGTGCGCTGGCTATGGCGCAAGGCCAGCCGTGCCCGCAGCGCCTGAATGAGGTTCGCATGACCGTGCCGCTGTACCGGGCACGGCGCATGCCGGATAATGCAGGGCTACCGTTTCAGCCAGACCCGCTCCACCGATGATCGACTTCCGCAACGTCCACTGCCGGCGCCTGAATGGCCTGACGCTACTCGTCCGCCGCGGCGTGCACCGGCCGTGAGCAGCGCCGTGCGCATTGCCGCCATCGATGCCCTGCTGCCACAGACGCAGTGCGGCAAGTGCGGACACCCGGGCTGCCAACCCTACGCGGAGGGCATCGCTGCCGGTGAGGCGATCAACAAGTGCCCTCCGGGCGGCACCGCCACCATCGCTGCGCTCGCCAACCTGCTGCACGTGCCGGCGCTGCCCCTGGCCTTACCGGAGACACCCGCGCAGATCGCAGTGATCCGCGAGGCCGAGTGCATCGGCTGCACCAAGTGCATTCAGGCGTGCCCGGTGGATGCCATCGTTGGCGCCGCCAAACTGATGCACACCGTGATAACCGACGAATGCACCGGCTGCGAGCTGTGCATCGCGCCCTGCCCGGTGGACTGCATCGACCTGATTCCGCTCGCCGCGCCGCAGGCCACGATCCAGCGTCAGCGCGCCGACCAGTTTCGAGCGCGGCACCAGGCCCGCCTCTCGCGCCTGGCCCGTGACGACGCACGCCGGCGCGCCGCACGCAACGCCACGCTCGCGCCGCCCAGCGCTGAAACAGTGGCGGCCGTGCCAACGGCGAACGATCAAGCCGCACGCATCAAGCGTCTGAAAATCGACGCGGCAATGACCAAAGTCGCCTACGAGAAGGTTCGCAAACAGGTGGCCGCATATCCCGACTCCCCCTTTGCCATGCAGCTCGATGCCTTGCAGCGCGCCAGCGAGCTGGCGGCCGCTGCCCTGCATGCTGCGCAGAGCGTGCCTGGAGTGCCTGTAGCCAGCGCAACCACCAGCGCTGAGGGCGCACTGAAGAAAGCCAGGAGCGAAGTCGCCAGCCGCCGTGCCGCGATGCTGTCCGGCGAGCGCCGCGGGGTTGGCGAGGCCATGCTGAGCAGGCTGCGCGCCGACTACGCGGCGGCTCAGCAAGCCCTGCACGACGCCGAGCAGCAGTGCGACAAGCCGGCGCCACAAAAGGTGCTGCTCGACACCGCCGGGCGGGGCGCCGAGCTGCGTCAGCTGAAAACCGACCTGGCCTATGCACGCGCGGCGCTGAGCAAGCTGCAACGCAGTGCAGACGCCGATGAAGCAACGCTCAACGCCGCCCTTGAACGCCTTGCTACCGCCGAACATCGGCTGCAAGCGCACACCAGCGCCACCTAGCGCGCATCGACTACCGTGAAGCCCTGCCGACGATGAACGCCGCAAAACGTCTTGAAATCTTCCGCCGCCTGCACGAAGACAACCCCGAGCCCAAGACCGAGCTGGCCTACAGCACGCCGTTCGAACTGCTGATCGCGGTGATTCTGTCCGCCCAGGCCACCGACGTCGGGGTCAACAAGGCCACTGCCAGGCTCTACCCGGTCGCCAATACACCGCAAGCCATTCTGGCCCTGGGCGTCGAGGGCTTGAGCGAGTACATCAAGACCATCGGCCTGTACAACAGCAAGGCCAGAAACGTCATCGAGACCTGCCGCCTGCTCGTCGAGCAGCACGGCGGCCAGGTGCCGGACAACCGCGAGGCGCTGGAGGCGCTGCCGGGGGTCGGCCGCAAGACCGCCAACGTGGTGCTCAACACGGCCTTTCGTCAGTTGACCATGGCAGTCGATACGCACATTTTCCGGGTCAGCAACCGCACCGGTATCGCCCCGGGCAAGAACGTCGTGGAGGTGGAAAAGAAACTTCTCAAGTTCGTCCCCAGGGACTTTCTGCTCGATGCCCATCACTGGCTGATCCTGCATGGCCGGTATGTATGCCAGGCGCGCAAGCCACGCTGCGGCAGCTGCCGAATCGAAGACCTTTGCGAATACAAGGCCAAGACCTCGGACGATTGAGCGTTCATATACCGACTGTATCGACCGATTGAAAAAATCTTTTTTACTCGCTCCGCGTTTGCCCTTATAAGGTCGGCAAATGGCCCCTGTAGCCGGGAGTGAAGCGCATGAGCAACGGCAAAGAAGACCTGGTACTGGAAGACGACTTCGTCAGTGACGAAACGGACAACAGCGAAGCACCCGTGGAAGTGGCGAAGACCAACCTGACCAAGCGACGCATCATCGACAATTTTCTCGAGGAACGGCGCCTGCACAAACAACTGGCCGAATACGACTTCGACCTGTAAACCGCCCGTTCTGGCAGCACTTGATAAACGGATGCCCGTATCAATGGATACGGGCATCGTCGTTAGGGCACTGGCAACTGCTCAGCAGCAGGTCGCCGCTCACAGGCCATCCAGATAGCGCTCCACGTCGAGCGCTGCCATACAGCCCGCACCAGCGGAAGTGATGGCTTGACGATAAACGCTGTCCGCCACATCGCCTGCCGCGAAAACGCCAGGAACGCTGGTCGCCGTGACGTTGCCGTCACGCCCGCCGTTGACCAGCAGGTAACCGTCCCTGAGCGCCAACTGCCCCTCGAACAAGGCGGTGTTGGGCGTGTGCCCGATGGCCACGAACAGGCCGTCAACCTGCAGGTCACGGATGCCGCCCTGGTTCTCGCGCAACCGCACGCCGGTAACGCCCGAGTCATCGCCCAGGACCTCATCGACTTGCGCGTTCAAAGCCAGCACGATGCGGCCCTCGGCAACCCGAGCCTGCAGCTTGTCCTGGAGAATCTTTTCCGCGCGAAAGCTGTTGCGCCGATGGATCAGCGTCACCCGACTGGCGATGTTGGCCAGATACAGCGCCTCCTCCACCGCCGTGTTGCCGCCTCCGACCACCGCCACCTCACGGTTGCGGTAGAAGAAGCCATCGCAGGTGGCGCAGGCCGATACGCCCCTGCCCATGAACGCCTGTTCGCTGGGCAGCCCCAGGTAGCGGGCGCTTGCGCCGGTGGCGATGATCAGTGAGTCGCAGGTGTATGAAACGCTGTCACCCACCAGCGTGAACGGCCGCGCGGCGAGATCCACCGCCTGGATATGATCGAACAGGATCTCGGTCTCGAAGCGTTCGGCATGGGCCTGCATGCGCTGCATCAGCGCCGGCCCGGTCAGGTCGTGCGGGTCGCCGGGCCAGTTGTCCACCTCGGTGGTGGTGGTCAGCTGACCGCCGGCCTGCAGGCCGGTGATCAGCAGCGGCTTGAGGTTGGCACGGGCGGCATAGACCGCTGCGCTGTAACCGGCGGGGCCGGAACCGAGGATGATCAGCCGGGCGTGGCGTGGCGTAGACATCGCAAACTCCTCACGGCAGGTTGCCGAAGAAAGCGGAGCCGCCAGAGAACTCAAGGTCCGATAGGCGACGCCAAAAAGGGATGCGGCAAGGCTAGGGCACCCCCCTGCCCCGGTGGAAATGCGCTTTGCCAATTCGCCACATAGCCCGTGCCTATGAGCCGGACGCGTGCGCGGCCCTTTCACCACGGCAGCAAAGTGGGTAAGGTCGCGCGACGTTCACTTTCTGGAGACACCCTGCATGCGCGCCCCCGTGCTGTCCGGCCCGCAGTACCTCAGCCAAGGCCTGAAACTGGTCCTGAGCCCTGGCCTGCGCCTGTTCGTGCTGCTGCCCCTGGCGATCAACCTGATCCTGTTCAGCCTGATAATCGGCTTCGCGATTCAGCAGTTCAGCGGCTGGGTCGATACCTTCATGCCCAGCCTGCCGAGCTGGCTGAGCTTCCTGCAGTACATCCTCTGGCCGCTGTTCGTGGTGCTGGTGGTGCTGATGGTGTTCTTCACCTTCACCATGCTGGCCAATATCGTCGCTGCGCCGTTCAACGGTTTTCTCGCCGAGAAGGTCGAGGTGGTGGTGCGCGGTGAAGACAACTTCCCACCGTTCAGCTGGGCCGAGCTGATCGCCATGGTGCCCCGAACCCTCGGGCGCGAAGCGCGCAAGCTGGGCTATTTCCTGCCACGGGCGCTGGGCCTGCTGGTGCTGTCGTTCATTCCGGTGGTCAATCTGATCGCCGCACCGCTGTGGTTGCTATTCGGCGTGTGGATGATGGCCATCCAGTACATCGACTACCCCGCCGACAACAACAAGGTGAGCTGGCAGGACATGCTCGCCTGGCTGCGCGAGAAACGCTGGCAATCGCTGGGCTTTGGCGGCATCACCTATGCAGTCCTGCTGATTCCCTTCGTCAATATCCTGATGATGCCGGCAGCCGTCGCCGGCGCGACGCTGTTCTGGGTGCGCGAAGGTGGTATCAACGATGGCGCGAAGGCTGTCGCAAAAACGCCACACTGATGTCACAAACGCTACATGACGGCAGCCCAGACTGCTGTCATGAGCACTCCCCCGCTATTCATCGCCCTGGTCAGCGAGACCTTCAGCCCGGAAATCAACGGCGTCGCCAACACCCTCGGGCATCTGGTTAACGGCTTGCGTGCCCGCGGCCATCGCCTGCAACTGGTGCGCCCCCGGCAGGCCGTCGACGCTGGCGCGGCCAAGGACGATGATCTGCTACTCACCCGTGGCTGGCCGTTGCCCGGCTACCGCGGCCTGCAATGGGGCCAGTCGGCACGTCACAAGCTGCTGCGCCTGTGGCGCCGGCAACGCCCGGATGTACTCTATATCGCGACCGAAGGGCCTTTGGGGCTTTCTGCGCTGCGTGCCGCGCGTTGCCTGCGCATCCCGGTGATCAGCGGCTTTCACACCAACTTTCAGCAGTACACCGGCCATTACGGCATCACCCTGCTGACACGCCTGCTGACCAACTACCTGCGCTGGTTCCACAACGCCTCACGCATGACCCTGGTGCCCAGCCTCAGCCAGCGCTGCGAGCTGCAGCGCCGCGGGTTCGAGCGCCTGGAGTTGCTCGCCCGCGGCGTCGATGCGCGCCTGTTCAACCCGGCGCGGCGCAGCGACGACCTGCGCCGCAGCTGGGGCCTGGGCGAACACGACATCGCCGTGCTGCACGTCGGCCGCCTGGCACCGGAAAAGAACCTGGACCTGCTGGTCACCACGTTCAAGGCGCTGGAGCAACAGCGTGGGGAACAACGGCTCAGGCTGATCCTGGTCGGTGACGGCCCGCAGCGCGCAAGCCTGCAGCAGCAACTGCCCGACGCCATCTTCTGCGGTATTCAGCGTGGCGAAGCCCTGGCGGAACACTATGCCAGTGGCGACCTGTTCATCTTTCCAAGTCGCTCGGAGACCTTCGGCAACGTGCTGCTCGAAGCCATGGCCGCGGGGCTCGGTGTGGTCGCCTTCGATCAGGCGGCCGCCGCCCAGCACGTCGAGCACGGACACAGCGGCATGCTCGCCAGCCCGGACGACGAGCATGGCTTCATCGAGGCGGCGCGCTGGTTGCTCGAGGACCGCGAGCACCTACGCTGCGTGCGCCTGAACGCCCGCCAGCATGCTGCGCGGCAAAGCTGGGCGGTGATTGTCGAGCAGTTCGAGCGTCACCTGCACGGCGCCCTGCCTGGCAGTACCAGGCCGCTGGTTGAGCTGGCGCCGCCGCTGACGGTCGAAGCCAAGCAGGCACCTCGCGCGCGGGGATAAGCAGCGCGAGGGCGGCCGCCAGCCAGGCGGCCGTGGCGATCAGGCCAGGGCTTTCTCGATGGCCTGGATCAGCGCAGGATCATCCGGCGCGGTACGTGGCGAAAAACGCGCCAGCACGCGGCCATCCTGGCCGACCAGAAACTTTTCGAAGTTCCAGGTGATGTCGCCCGGAAACTCCGCGCCCTCGCCCGCGAGCAGACGATACAGTGGATGACGGGCGCTGCCGTTGACCTCCAGCTTGCTGCTCAGCGGAAAGCTCACGCCATAATTGAGGCTACAGAACTGGGCGATGGCCGCTTCGCTGTCAGGCTCCTGCCCGGCGAACTGGTTGCAGGGCACCCCAAGCACGCTGAAACCCTGTGCCGCATAAGCCTGCTGCAAGCGCTCCAGCCCTGCATATTGCGGCGTCAACCCGCATTTTGAAGCGACATTGACCACCAGCACGACCTTGCCCTTGAGCGGAGCCAGCGGCAGCTCCTCGCCGTCCAGTGCATGCAGTGTCAAGTCGTGAAAGGCGCTCATGGTGTGCTCCGGGCAACGCAGAAAACGGCTGAAAAGAGACAAGAAAGGCGCCTGAAAAGGCGCCCTTTCTGGTGACTGCAGCTTAGCAGCCAGGGGTGACCAGCGGCCAGCAGCGCAGGATCGGCTGCCGACATACGGATCAGTGGTGATGACCACCTTCGCCATGCACGTGACCGTGGGCAACTTCTTCGGCGCTGGCATCGCGCACGTCGACAACCTTGACCGCGAACGTCAGGCGCTGGCCGGCCAACGGGTGGTTGCCATCGACGATCACGTCGTCGCCTTCCAGCTCGCGGATGGTGACGATCTGCATGCCGCCGTCCGGACCGGAGGCATGAAACTGCATGCCGACTTCCAGCTCGTCGACGCCTTCGAACATCGAGCGGTTCAGGGTAGCGACCAGTTCGGCGCTGTATTCGCCGTAAGCTTCTTCCGGCTCGACCGATACGTTGACTTCGTCACCGGCCTGCTTGCCGACCAGCGCCTTCTCCAGACCGACGATGATATTGCCAGCGCCGTGCAGGTAAACCAGCGGCGCGCCGCCAGCGGAACTATCGATCACCTCACCGGCATCGTTGGTCAGGGTATAGTCGATGGAAACGGCCTTGTTGGCGGCGATCTGCATGGGGCGAACCTTTTGCTCGAGGAAAATGAACGTGAGAGTGTAACCAAGGGAGCCTGCGAAAGCGACCCAAGCCCTGACGGGCGGGCCGTACCGGGCGCTACGCTGGTCGCTTTTGAGCAAGATCATGACGGCCACTGGGTGGCTGTCTTATCTTGTGGTCATACTCAACACCTGCGCCACCAACCGCCCTGGCAGAATCGCGCCTGGGTGCTCGATGCCAGGCAGCGACACGCCCATATCGGCACCCGTTTCGCCTGCGGCTGGTGCACCGCCGCTCAATCCGAACAGCCTACCGACGCAAAGGACCTTTGAATGCCCGCACGCAATATTCTGGTGATCAACTGCGGCAGCTCATCCATCAAGTTCGCTCTGGTCGACCCTGACCAGAGCGAGTTCGCCATCAGCGGGCTGGCCGAGCGACTTGGCAGCGCAGACGCGGCCTTGATCTGGCAGCGAGACGGCATCAAGCACACCCAGGCGATCCCCGGGGATGGCCACCGCGCAGCGCTCGTTCACCTGCTGCAGCGGGTGCAGGAAACCACCGGTGGCCAGTTGCATGGCATCGGCCATCGGGTGGTGCATGGCGGCGAGCATTTCACCAGCGCTCAGCGCCTGGATGAGCTGGTGATCGCCGCGATTCGTGATGTTGCGCCCCTGGCGCCGCTGCACAACCCGGCGGGCCTGCTGGGCATCGAGGCAGCCCTGGCCTTGTACCCGCAGTTGCCCCAGGTGGCGGTCTTCGACACCGCCTTTCACCAGAGCCTGCCGGAACACGCCTTTCGCTATGCGGTGCCGGAAGCGCTATACCGCGATCACGGTGTGCGCCGCTATGGCTTCCATGGCACCAGCCACCGCTTCGTCAGTGCCCGTGCCGCGGCGCTTACCGACCTGCCGGTCGAGGCCAGCGCCTGGTTGATCGCCCACCTGGGCAACGGTTGCTCGACCTGCGCGGTGGTCGATGGCCAGAGCCGCGACACCAGCATGGGGCTGACGCCGCTGGAGGGCCTGGTGATGGGCACACGCAGTGGCGATGTCGACCCCAACCTGCACAGCCATCTGTCACGCACGTTGGGCTGGAGCCTGGAACAGATCGACCGCATGCTCAACCACGACAGCGGCCTACTCGGTCTCTCCGGCCTGTCCAACGACATGCGCAGCCTGGAGCAGGCGCGCAGCGAAGGCCATGCCGGCGCGACCCTGGCCATCGAGGTATTCTGCTACCGCCTGGCCAAATCCCTGGCGGCCATGAGCTGCGCCCTGCCACGCCTGGACGGGCTGATCTTCACGGGCGGCATCGGCGAAAACTCCCCGCTGATCCGCAGCAAGACGGTCGCTCACCTGGGCCTGCTCGGCCTCAAGCTCGACGAGACGGCCAACGCGCGCTGCCTGCGTGGCGTCAGCGGCCCGATCCACGCACAGCAGCATACGCGGGTGCTGGTGGTACCCACCAACGAGGAACGGCAGATCGCCCTCGACACCCTGGCGCTGCTCGACTGACACGGAGAACCCCATGCACACCTTCTTCATCTCGCCGACCGGCTTTGGCGTCGGCCTCACCTCTATAAGCCTGGGCCTGGTTGGCGCACTGGAGCGGGCAGGCCTCAAGGTCGGTTTCTTCAAGCCCATCGCGCAACCGCATCAGGGCGACGCGGGCCCCGAGCGCTCCAGCGAACTGGTCGCGCGCACCCATGGCCTGCACTCGCCCAAGCCACTGGCGCTCGCTCACGTCGAACGCCGCCTCGGCGACGGCGACCTGGACGAACTGCTCGAGGAAATCATCAGCCTCTACCAGGAGGCTGCCAAGGACAAGGACGTGGTGATCGTCGAAGGCATGGTGCCCACGCGCCAGGCCAGCTACGCCGCGCGGGTCAACTTTCACCTGGCCAAGAGCCTGGATGCCGACGTGATCCTGGTCTCCGCGCCAGAGCAGGAAAGCCTCGGCGAACTGTGCGACCGCGTGGAAATCCAGGCCCAGCAGTTCGGCGGCCCGAAGGACCCCAAGGTACTCGGGGTGATCCTCAACAAGATCCGCAACGACGACGGCCTCGACGCCTTCACCACCCGCCTGCGCGAACAGTCCTCGCTGCTGCGCCACCCGGAGTTCCGCCTGCTCGGCTGTATTCCCTGGCTCGATGAGCTGAACGCACCACGTACCCGCGACATTGCCGAACTGCTTGGCGCCCGCGTGCTCAACGCCGGCGATTACGAACAGCGGCGCATGCTCAAGATCGTGCTCTGTGCCCGCGCGGTGGCCAATACTGTGCAGCTGCTCAAACCCGGCACCCTGGTGGTGACGCCGGGCGACCGCGACGACATCATCCTTGCCGCCAGCCTGGCCGCCATGAACGGCATGCCGCTGGCCGGGCTGCTGCTGTGCAGCGACTTTGCGCCCGATCCGCGGATCATGGAACTGTGCCGGGGCGCGCTGCAAAGCGGCCTGCCGGTGATGACGGTCAGCACCGGCTCCTACGATACCGCCACCAACCTGAATCGCCTCAACAAGGAAATTCCGGTCGACGACAAGGAGCGCGCCGAGAAGGTCGCCGACTTCGTCGCCAGCCACCTCGACCACGACTGGCTTGCCGCACGTTGCGGCAGCCCGCGCGAGCTACGCCTGTCGCCGCCGGCGTTCCGCTATCAACTGGTGCAACAGGCCAAGGCCGCCAACAAGCGCATCGTGCTGCCCGAAGGCGCCGAGCCGCGCACCGTACAGGCGGCGGCGATCTGCCAGGCGCGCGGTATTGCGCGCTGCGTGTTGCTCGCCAAGCCCGACGAAGTGCGCGCCGTGGCTCAGGCCCAGGGCATCGAGCTACCGCCGGGCCTGGAGATTCTCGACCCGGACCTGATCCGTGAGCGCTATGTCGAACCGATGGTCGAGCTGCGCAAGGGCAAGGGTCTGAACGCCCCGATGGCCAGCGCCCAGCTCGAAGACACCGTGGTGCTGGGTACCATGATGCTGGCCCTGGACGAGGTCGACGGCCTGGTGTCCGGCGCCGTGCACACCACCGCCAATACCATCCGCCCGGCGCTGCAGCTAATCAAGACCGCACCTGGCTACAACCTGGTGTCTTCGGTGTTCTTCATGCTGCTGCCGGACCAGGTGCTGGTCTATGGCGACTGTGCGGTGAACCCGGACCCCAACGCCGAGCAATTGGCCGAGATTGCATTGCAGAGCGCCAGCTCGGCCCAGGCGTTCGGCATCCCGCCACGGGTGGCGATGCTGAGTTATTCGACCGGCGATTCCGGCAGCGGCGAAGAAGTGGAAAAGGTGCGTGAAGCCACGCGCCTGGCACGCCTGGCCAACCCGGAGTTGCTGCTCGACGGCCCGCTGCAGTACGACGCCGCCGCCATCGAAAGCGTTGGCCGGCAGAAGGCGCCGAACAGCCCGGTGGCGGGTCGTGCCACGGTGTTCATCTTCCCCGACCTGAACACCGGCAACACCACCTACAAGGCGGTACAACGCAGCGCCGACTGCATCAGCGTCGGCCCGATGCTGCAGGGCCTGCGTAAACCGGTGAACGATCTGTCGCGCGGGGCGCTGGTCGACGACATCGTCTTCACCATCGCCCTCACCGCCATCCAGGCCGCCAACATGAGCCACTGACGGCAAGCCGGCTCGTTCACGCAAGCCGGCTTGCAGTTCCATCGCCAATCGTTAACCTGTGCGCCATCTGCCCGGGTCCCCCAAGACTTCACACCTTGCATGAGGTTCGCACGTCCATGCTGCACTTTCTGCCTGCCCCACTGCTCGGCCTGCTGGGCAGCGCCCTGCTGGCCCTCAACACGCTGTTCTGGTGCTGGCCGCTGTTCGCGGTAACCCTGCTGCGCATCATCCTGCCGTTGCCACTGGTGCGCCGCTGCTGTGACCGGCTGATGACCTTCATCCACGAAGGCTGGATCAGTTGCAACAAAGTATGGATGCAACTGCTCGGCAACACTCGCTGGCACCTCGAAGGTGACCAGGGCTTCGACTATCAGCACTCCTACCTGGTGACCAGCAACCACCAGAGCTGGGTGGACATCCTGGTGCTGCAGTACCTGTTCAACCGACGCATTCGCCCGCTCAAGTTCTTCCTCAAGCAGGAACTGATCTGGGTGCCGGTGATCGGCCTGTGCTGGTGGGCGCTGGGTTTCCCATTCATGAAGCGTTACTCCAGGGAATACCTGGCCCGTCACCCGGAAAAGAAGGGCAAGGACCTGCACACTACCCGGCGTACCTGTGCCAAGTTCCGCGACAACCCGGTGGGTATCTTCAACTTCGTCGAAGGCACGCGCTTCACCCGCGCGAAACACCAGGAGCAGCAATCGCCCTATCGCTACCTGCTCAAGCCTAAAGCCGGCGGCCTGGCCTTCGTGCTCGATGCCATGGGCGAGCAGCTACACGGCATCATCAACGTCACGCTGCATTACCCTCAGGGCAGCCCCGGGTTCTGGGCGCTGCTCAGCGGCCAGCTGGAAGAGGTCGTGGTGGTCATCGAGCAGTTGCCGGTCCCCCCGGCGTTCATCGGCCGCGCTTACGATCAGGACGACAGCTATCGGCTGGCCTTCCAGCAGTGGATCAACGAATGCTGGCAAGCCAAGGACGAGCAACTGGCTCGTTTGCACGAGCAGCATCACTGATCAATTGAGTGGCTGCGTCTCGGCATCATAGAAGCGAAACTGTCGTCGCCCGCCCCGCTTGGCCGCGTACATCGCGGTGTCGGCGGCGCGCAGGACATCCTCGATCGTGCTGCCGTGGGCCGGCAGGCAGGCGATGCCGATGCTTACGCCCAACGTGAAGCGCATGCCCTCGGACTGCTGCTCGCCGGAAACCTGCTCGATCAACTTGTGCGCCACGGAGGCGGCGTCCGCAGTATCGGCAAGGCTGTCGAGAATCACCGTGAATTCGTCGCCGCCAATGCGCGCCAGGCGATCGTAGGGCCGCAGACAGGCCTTGAGCTGCAGGCTGACCCAGCGCAGCACCTGGTCGCCTGCATCGTGGCCCTGGCTATCGTTGATGTGTTTGAAGCCGTCCAGATCGAGAAACAGCAAGGCGGCCTGCTGGCCGGTGCGCTCGTGCCGCGAGAGGGCGGCCTGCAGCTCCTGCAGGAAGCCGCGCCGGTTGAGCAGCCCGGTCAGGGCGTCGGTGATCGCCAGCGACTCCAGTTGCCGGTGAAGATCGCGAACCACCGACATGTCCAGCGCCAGGAGGATCATCGCGTGCTGGTCAGCGGGCAGCGGCGAGCAGGACAACGCCACCGGCACGCTGCGCCCGTCCCGGGTACGCAAATTGGCATCGTGCAGCCGCAGCGTCTCGCCGCGCTGCCAGTGCTGGTGAAAGCTCGACGCCTGCCAGTGCTCTTCGCACGGGGTCTCGACCCAACCGAGCAATTCGCTGCAGGCGAGTTCGTCGCTGGTGCAGCCGAGCATGCGCGCGATCGCCGGGTTGGCGAAGCGGATGCAGCCGTCGGCGCCCACCACCATGATGCCTTCTGCTGTGTTGTCCAGGATCGAGGCGTTGAACGCGCGCTCACGCTCCAATTGCTGACTGAGGCGTAGCAGACTGCTGCGGTACTGCTCGTGCTCGAGCAGCGCGCGTACCTTGTGCAGCAGAATCGCGGGCTGCACCGGCTTGGCGATGAAATCCACCGCGCCGGCGCCGTAGCCCTGGCTCAGCACGTCATCGGTCTGGATCATCCCGGAAATGAAGATGATCGGCGTGAACCGCGTGCGGGGGTCGTCGCGCATGCGCCGCGCCACTTCGAAACCGTCCATACGCGGCATCTGCACGTCGAGCAACACCAGGCCCACCTGCGTTTGCGCGAGGAATTCGAGGGCCTTGGCACCGGAGTCGACACAGTGCACGGGGCGCTCGATCTCCTCCAGCAACTCCTGCATGTCTTCCAGGTTTTCCAGACGGTCATCGACCACCAGAATGCCCAGCGCCTGCTCCTGCTGTTGTCCCACACCTACCTCCTTGTTCATGACTGCGAGCGGGCAAGTATCGGTACGCCAGGGCCGATGGCGCCGCACTGGCTTGATCGCTTTCCATCCAGTCTAGCCACGCCAGGCGACATAGCCATGTCGCGCCGACGCAATCGAAGGCAAGAAAAACCCCGCCGAAGCGGGGTTGTGGACACGTGGCAGAATTACAGCGGGCGCAGATTGATTTCCACGCGGCGGTTCTGGGCGCGACCCGCTTCATTGGCATTGCTGGCGATTGGCTGATTGGGACCGGCGCCATAGGCGGAAATGCGTGACGCCGCGACGCCATTGGCCGACAGGTACGAGGCGACGCTCTGTGCCCGGCGAGTGGACAGGCTCTGGTTGAGATCGGCAGAGCCGGTGCTGTCGGTGTGCCCGACGATGTTCACGCCGTTCTTGTTGAATTCCTTGAAGGTCAGCACCAGGGAATTCAGCGTCGGGTAGAAGTTGCCGGCGATGTCCGCCGAGTTGCTGGCGAAGGTGATGTTGCCCGGCATGATCAGCGTCAGATCATTGCCGTTGCGCTGCACCTGAACGCCAGTACCCTGCAATTGCTGACGCAGCTTGGCTTCCTGGGTATCGACATAATAGCCATAGCCACCACCGGCCGCACCGCCGACGGCGGCACCGATCAATGCGCCCTTGGTGCGGTCCTTCTTGCTGGATGTTGCAGCACCGACTGCGGCGCCAGCAAGGGCCCCGACACCGCCATAGATGCCGGCCTTTCCCGCCTGGCTTTCACCGGTGTAGGGGTTGACCGTGCAACCGGACAGAATGGCGATCAGGCCGGTCGCGGCGACCAGGAAGCGGCACTTTTTCATGAAGAATTCCTTTGAGTTGTTGCGTGCGGTGACAGGCATTTGCCCGCGGCTTCGAGCCGCCAAACAGCGCCGAGTTCCCGGGCAAGCCTAACAACCATGCCAGGAAAAATCTGCAAGCGGTTGTTTTTCAAGCCCGAACGAACGGGTTGTCGCGCATCTCGTCCCCCAGCCGGGTGTCCGCGCCGTGGCCGGTTACCACGGTGGCATCCTCGTCCAGGCAATACAGCCGCTGCTTGATGGAGCGCTCGATGGTCGGGTAATCCCCGCCCCACAAATCGGTACGGCCGATGCCGCGGCGAAACAAGGTATCGCCTGCGATCAGCAGCTTCGCGTCAGGGAACCAGAAGCTCATCGAGCCCGGCGTATGGCCGGGCGTGTGCAGCGCCACCCCGCAACCGCAGGCCAGCGCCTCGTCGTCGGCCAGCCATTGATCCGGTGCCGGAACAGGCGTGTACGGCACCCCGAACATCTGGCACTGCATCTCCAGGTTGTCCCAGAGGAACTGGTCGTCCTTGTGCAGGTGCAGCGTCGCGCCGGTGAGCTCCTTCATCTGCCCGGAGGCAAGAAAATGATCGAGATGCGCGTGGGTGTGGATGATGCTCACCACCTTCAGCCCCAGCGCCTGCAAACGCGCCATGATCACATCCGGATTGCCACCCGGATCGACCACAATGGCCTTGCCGGTCAGCGAATCGCCAATGATTGTGCAGTTGCACTGCAAAGGCCCGACGGGGAAGGTTTCGCGGATCAGGGTGACGGGGGCGCGGGACATGCTGTGCTCCTGTAAACGGACGGCAGGGCACGGATCCTAGCCGCAAAACGGGCACCTCCGCAGCGTCAGGCCCACTCGGCGCTGCAGCCACTGAGCAATTCCAGTTGCGGCATGCGGTAGCCTGGCACCCTGAGCGCGCCATTGCGCTGCCGCACGCAGGTCTCGTGCGGCGCAGGCAGGTGTACGTGCATTCGCTGGGGTTGCGCGCGGCCCGCAAAGCTGATGCGACTGAACGCGCTGCATGAGCCAGCCGCGCGTTCGGCAGCCGCCAGACATCTGGGTAACTGCGCCTCTGGATCACTTGCAAAAAGGCATGAAAAAGCCGGCCCCGGGGCCGGCTTCGGTCATGCAACCGCTGTCAGCGAACGCCGGACTGGCGCAGCGCAGCTGGGGTGTAATCGCTTTCCTTGGCTGGATAGTCGAACTCGTAGGCCCGCTTTTCCTCGTTCTTCAGGCCCAGGGCCAGGTAACGACCGGAGAGCAGATCATGAATGACTTCCACGGCGTACCACGGCACCTGCTTGTCGTAGTAGTACTGGGCGTGGGCTTCGGCAACACGCCACAGGGTACCGCGACCGTCGTAATGGTCGATGGCAGAAGCCTGCCAGGTATCCTCGTCGAGGTAGAAGTCACGCTTGGCGTAGATGTGGCGCTCACCCTGCTTGAGGGTGGCGGTCACGTGCCACACACGGTGCAGCTCATAACGTGTCAGGTCCGGGTTCAAATGCCCGGCCTTGACGATGTCGGAGTACTTCAGCTTTGGCGAATCGATGCGGTAGCTGTTGTAGGGGATGTAGATTTCCTTCTTGCCCAGTAATTGCCAGTCGTACCGATCCGGTGAACCGTTGTACATGTCCAGGTTATCGGAGGTGCGCAGGCCATCGGCAGCGGTACCCGGGCCGTCATAGGACACTTGCGGAGCACGGCGCACGCGACGTTGCCCGGCGTTGTACAGCCACGCCATGCGCGGCTCCGCCACCTGGTCGATGGTTTCATGCACCAGCAGCACGTTGCCGGCCAGCCGCGACGGCGCCGTTACTCGTTGTTTGAAGTAGAACAGGATGTTGCTCGGCTTGCTGGTATCGACATCCTTCATCATCCCGCGGAAGGCGAACTCCTCTTCCAGGCTGACCGGGCTGAAGGAGCCGTTGGCCTGTGGCGTCACCTGTACGACATGACGCCGCACGCTGGCACCACGGTAGCGGGTGATATGGTTCCAGATCGCTTCCAGGCCGTCCTTGGGAATCGGGAACGGGTTGGCCAGCTGGAAATTCTCCAACCCTTCACCGCCCTGGATCAGTTTGGTATTGCTCGCGTTGTGCTTGGCCGCCGCAATGATGTTATCGGGCAGGTTGGCGGTACGGTGGGTCGGGAACACCGGCATCCGGTAGGTTTCCGGGTAGCGCTTGAACATCGCGTACTGCCCGGGAGTCAGCTTGTCCTTGTACTGCTCGACGTTCTGCGCGGTGATGGTGAACAGCGGCTTCTCGTTGGGGAACGGGTCCGCCAGGAAGCCGCCACCGTCGACGGCGCCGGCGTTGACCGGCAGCCCGCCGGTCCAAGCCGGGATGGTGCCATCGGCGTTGCCGGCCTTCTCCGCACCAATCGGCGTCAAGGTAGCACCCAGCTTGGCCGCCTCATCGGCGGACACCGCTGCCATCACGCTGCAGGCCAGCAGTGACAACGTCAGCGCGCCGGTCTGCAACAGTCTTTTCGTTGTTTTCATAAATGCGTTTTCCTATGAATACGGGCGCTTAGAAACTCATGCCAAAGCTGAGAGCCAGGAAGTCACGATCGACCAGCGTGTTGTAGCGGCCATCGAAGAAGTTGGTGTAGGCGAGGCTGGCGTTGTAGGTGTTCTGGTATTCGGCGTCGACGCCCAGGCTGGCAGCCTTGGCACCTTCGTTGAACAGGCCGTTGGGGCCGTAACCATCGACATCGTGGGAGAAGGCGACGTTGGGGCGCAGGTTCACACCGGCGAACACATCGCTGTAGTCCAGGATGCCGCGCATGCGATAACCCCAGGAGTTGGCGGTGGTGAAACCATGGTCGCCATAGCGGGCAATGGACGTTTCGTTAGGATCCACCGCGCTGCCGGTGATGCCGTAGACGGGGTCACGGCCATAGCGGTTCTGATCCTTGCCCTCCAGGCCACCCACGTGCGCGAAGCCGACCTCGCCCACCAGAGTCAGGCGGTCAGCGCCCAGCACCTGATCGAAAAAGTGCGTGAAGGTGGTCTGGATCTGGGTGACTTCCTTGCGGTCGTAGCCCTTCTGCACCGCTCCCGGAGCGGAGGTGCCAGCCGCCGCCCCAGCCAGGGCGAGGGTCAGCTGCTGAGTATTGATCTGTACCGGTGCATTCGGGCGATAGCTGACCTCGCCCTGCCAGGCCGTGCCGGTAGGCAGCGTGGTGGAGAAGCTCAGGCCATAAAGGCGGATGTCCTCGGGGTAGTCCATGAAGTAACTGCCGTTACCCACGGCCACCGCAGCTCCGGCAAGCGTGCGCGCCTGAGCGCCCAGAGGCCCTGCGAAACCGGCTGGTGGCGCGGCGCCGGTCCACGCATTGCCGGATCCCACCCACGCTGCAGGGCTGCCAGCTGCGCCAACCCCCAGGGTGTTGTAAATGCTGCGGGCCGCGGCCCCAATTCTCGCCAAGGCGGCGGCATCGGCGTTCTGCACGCTCAGGAACGGCGTGCGGCTGTGGTAATTCATGAAGTACGCGCCGTACTCGGTGTTATCACCCTGCCAACGCAGTGCCAACCCCCACTGCCCGTCATCGCGTGCAGTGTTGTCCTTGCCGCGCCGCACCACCATGCCTTCCTGGGTGTAATTCACACCGGCGCCCGATGCGCTGATCGGGGCCAGGCCCGGGGCTCCGGCTGCCAGGGCATCCACCCCACGCAACAACCCGACCAGGCTGCTGTTGAGGATGTTGTAGTTGTCGTTACAGCCGTTGGCCGCCACATCGGCGGTGGAGAAGAAGGTCCCGCAGTTATCGACGACCGTCTGTTTCCAGCTCAGCTGGTAGAAGCTTTCCATCGACAACCGATCAGTGATGCTCTGGGACACATAGAACATGTTGACCGGGATCAGACCTTCCTTGACCTCGCTGCCCGGGCGCCGGAAGGCGGAGACGTCAACCGGGTTGATCGAGTTGATGCTGTTCTGGATGAAGGTACTTTCACCCCAGCTCACCACCTGTTTGCCCAGGCGCACGGAGCCGGGCTGATCGCCGATGCTGTAGTTGTGATACACGAAGGTATCGAGCCATTCCGCACCGGCGGACTTGGCACCCGGCTTGCGGCCGTCGTCATCGATGTCCTTGAAGGGGCGCGACTCATCTTTGAGCTCGAAGTCGTACCAGTATTTGCCCCGCACGAACACACCGGTATCGCCGTACTTCAGCTCCAGGTCATGAATACCCTTGAAGATCTTGGAGAAGGTTTCGCCCCGCTTGAAGTTGAGACGACCGTCGTCGCCTGTCTGGGTGTAGCCAGTGCCGCCATTGGCTTCGCCGATGAAACGCTCGTCACGCTTGGCCGTAGACCAGCTCGCCCCCACGGACAAGGACGAATCGAATTGCCCTTCGATCTCCCCGATATTGAAATTCACGGCGAACGCCGGGCTGGCTAGAGTTGATGCGAGGCTGACGGCCAGCGGCAGTTTTGCCAGACGCCAGAACGGCCTTGTTGTGTTGGTCATCGACGCTACTCCGTTTATTTTTGTTATGGCTGATTGACTATCGCCGGCGAGCTTGTCGCTGCCCTCGTGCAGGAGGGATTGGCAGTGCCCGAGACACTCTGGCTCGCTGGTTTCGACGGATCAGTCCCATCCGTGACAAGCCAAGAATGGCTTGAAATTAGCAATTAGCAAGCCAAACGATTGTTTGACTGATCAGTCACATTTTTGCCATTGAAATTCGTGCCCTACAGCGTCGTCAAAAACTCACGACCGGTCTTTTGCCATTGCACCGCATCGGCACGAATGCGCTTTTTGTCCAGCTTGCCCACACTGGTCTTGGGAATTTCGGTAACAAGCGCGACCTGAGTGGGAATCGCCCACTTGTTGATGTGGCCCTGTTTAACGAATGGTTCAAGATGGTCTCTGATCCCCTCGGCGTCTGGCGCCTGCTGCCCTTCTCGTGCCACCACGAGCGCAAATGGCCGCTCACCCCATTGCGCATCCGCCAAGCCGACTACCGCCACCTCGCCAACGGCAGGGTGGCGACTGATCAGGTCTTCGAGCGCCAGCGAGGAAATCCACTCGCCGCCAGTCTTGATGACATCCTTGATACGGTCACGAATATCGATGAAGCCCATGCTGTCGAGCGTGGCCACATCACCCGTATGCATCCACCCCTGGCTCCAGAGTTCCTCGCCCTTGTCCGGTTCGCGGAAATACCCCTGGGTCAGCCAGGGCGCGCGCAGCACCAGTTCGCCCTGGCTCTCGCCATCGGCCGGCAAGCGGTTGCCGTCGGCATCCATGATCGCCGCCTCCACCAGGGGAACCGGAACCCCGGCCTTGATGCGGTAGGTGACGCGCTGGTCTTCGCTGCCGGCCAGTAACTCATCGTTGAGGTAGGCACAGGCGATCAGCGGACAGGTTTCCGACATGCCGTAAGCCGCGGTCAGTTGTATGCCACGCGCCTTGGCTGCGTCATACACGGCTCGATTGAGAGCGCTGCCGCCGATGATGATCTTCAACCCCTGGAAATCGTGCCCCCGTGCGCCTGGTGCGTTGAGCAACATTTGCAGGATGGTCGGCACGCAATGGGAGAACGTCACCTGCTCGTCCTGGATCAGCCGGCACAGCATGTCCGGCTCGTAGCGACCGGGATAAACCTGCTTGACCCCCAGCAAGGTGGCCACATAGGGCACGCCCCAGGCATGCACGTGGAACATCGGGGTGATGGGCATGTACACGTCGTCACTGCCCATCAGCCGGATGCTGTCGAGGCTGCCAAGGGTACAGGCCATGGACAGGGTATGCAGGACCAACTGCCGGTGGGTGAAATACACACCCTTGGGGTTGCCGGTAGTGCCGGTGGTGTAGAAGGTCGTGGCGACGGAGTTTTCGTCGAAATCCGCGAAGTCATAGGCAGGGCTGGCCGCCGCCAACAGGCTTTCGTACTCGCCCACCGACCCCGGCAGCTCGGCCTGGGCCTCACTGGCGTCGGTCAGCAGCAGCGTGCCGGTCACCGTGTCGAGCTGCCCGGCGATGCCCCGGTAAAGCGCCACGAAGTCACTGTTGACCAGCACGAAGCGGTCCTCGGCGTGGTTCATGGTGTAGAGAATCTGCTCCGGCGACAGGCGGATATTGATGGTGTGCAACACCGCCCCCAACATCGGCACTGCAAACATGCATTCCAGGTAGCGATGGCTGTCCCAGTCCATTACCGCCACCGTATCGCCGGCCTTCACTCCGGCTTGTTCCAGCACATTGGCCAGGCGCGCCACCCGCTCGCTGAAGGTGGCGTAGCTGTAGCGCAGCGTATCGCGGTAGACGATCTCCCGGTTTTTCTCGTAGCGGCTGCCGGATAACAGCAAATGCTTGATCAGCAACGGGAATTGATGGGCATTCGCGGCGGGAGGAATGACACGGGTCTGCAGCATGGGCTCACCTGTTATGGACTATTGTTGTGGGCGTCGCTCTGAAGCGAAATCGACTGCTCCCTGGCACCTTAGCCGACGGTACCGCGAGTGCGCGGCCGCTCAATGCGCCGAAAGGATGATTGAACGATGTGCCGGGACCGCTGCGGCGATTTCGCCCCCATCCAGAAGATTGAGGTAGCAACATGTCAGATATTGTCATCGTCAGCGGCGCGCGCACACCCATGGGTGGATTCCAGGGCAGCCTGTCGGCCGTCAGTGCCGTGGAGCTGGGCGCCACCGCCATTCGTGCAGCGCTGACCAAAGCCGGCGTTGCCCCGGCCGATGTGCAGGAAGTGATCATGGGCTGCGTGCTGCCCGCCGGGCTGAAACAGGGCCCGGCCCGCCAGGCAGCGCTGGCCGCCGGCCTGCCCAGTGCCACCGGTTGCACGACCATCAACAAGCTGTGTGGCTCGGGCATGAAGGCCGTGATGCTGGCCCATGACCTGATCAAGGCCGGCAGCAACGAGGTGATGATCGCCGGCGGCATGGAAAGCATGTCCAACGCGCCCTACCTGCTGCCCAAAGCCCGGGGCGGGCTGCGCATGGGCCACGGTGAACTGAAGGACCACATGTTCTTCGATGGCCTGGAGGATGCCCGCACCGGTCGCCTGATGGGCTCGTTCGCGCAGGAAACGGCTGACCGTTATGGCATCACCCGCGAAGCGATGGACGCCTACTCCATCGAATCGCTGCGCCGCGCGCAACATGCCATGAAAGCCGGCTTGCTGTCTGACGAGATCGTGCCGGTCACCCTCACGACTCGCCAGGGCGAGGTGCAGGTGAGCGAGGATGAACAGCCCCTGAGCGCCCGAATCGACCGTATTCCCGGCCTCAAGCCAGCCTTCAGCAAGGACGGCAGCATCACGGCGGCGAACGCCAGCTCCATTTCGGACGGCGCCAGCGCGCTGCTGCTGATGAGCGCCGAACAGGCGGAGGCCCGTGGCCTGCAACCACTGGCACGTATCGTTGCGCACGCCACCCAGAGCCAGGACCCTAGCGAGTTCACCCTGGCACCAATCGGCGCCATCAGTAACCTGCTGCGCAAGGTTGGCTGGCACAAGGACGAGGTCGACCTGTTCGAAATCAACGAAGCCTTCGCGATGGTCAGCATGCTGGCGATCCAGGAGCACGACCTCGATCACGCCAAGGTCAACATCTACGGCGGCGCCTGTGCTCAGGGACACCCGGTAGGTTCGACCGGGTCGCGGATCATCATCACGTTGATCAACGCACTGCGCCAGACCGGCGGCACGCGGGGTATCGCCTCGCTGTGCATTGGCGGCGGCGAGGCGACTGCCGTCGCCGTGGAGCGGCTGTAACCTTCAGCAGAGGGGCGCCAAGCGCTCCTCTACTTCAGTTCGGTGAAAGCCAGCTTGATACCCAGGCCGACCAGCACGGCGCCCATCAGACGATCGAACCAATGCCCCATGCGGGCGAAGCCATTGCGCACGCGCTGCTGGCTGAACAGCATCGCCACCAGGCAAAACCACAGCGCGGTGGCGAAAGCCAGGTAGACACCGTAACCACCCTGCACCAGCAAAGGTGTGTGCGGGTTGATCACCACGGTGAACAGCGACAGGAAGAACAGCGTGGCCTTGGGATTCAGGCCGTTTGTGACGAACCCGGCGACGAACGCCCCGCGAGCCGTACGCGCTATCGTCGGCACCTGGGTTTGCCGCGCATCAGCCGAAGCGGGCTTGGCACGCAGCGCCTTGAAGCCGATGTACAACAGGTAGGCCGCCGCCAGCCATTTCAAGGCATTGAACAGCACGATGGACTGGGAAACGATCAAGCCGATGCCCAGCAGCGAATACGCCACGTGCAGGAAAATCGCCGTGCCGACGCCCACTGCGCAGAACACGCCGATGCGGCGACCGTGCGCCACGCTTTCGCGCACCACAACGGCGAAATCCGGCCCCGGGCTGGCGACCGCGAGCAGGTGGATCAGGGCGACGGTGAAGAATTCCATCCAGTACATAGGCGCTCCGCATCGAACAAGTGCTTAAGGATACAACCTGAAAGGACCGACGCCGTGGCGTGTAAGCCAAGCTGCCGGTCGAGGGCAAACGGCTTCTGATAGGCTGCACTCTACTTTCCAACAAGACAGCCAGAAAGGTACAGCTGATGAGCAAAACCGGCCGCGCGGTATTTCTCGACTACCGCTCCCTCGATCTGGGCGACCTCGACATGACCCCACTGCGCGATCAGTTCGCGGAACTGGTGCTGCACGACCAGAGTTCGTCGCAACAGATCATCGAACGGCTGCGCGGCGCCAGCGTGGTCATCAGCAACAAGGCGGTGATCGATGCCACAGTGCTGGCCGCCTGCCCGGAACTCGAACTGGTGCTGGTCTCGGCCACCGGCACCAATAACGTCGATCTCGATGCCGCTCGGGCTCATGGCGTTGCCGTCTGTAATTGCCAGGGCTACGGCACGCCGTCGGTGGCGCAGCACACCCTGACGCTGCTGCTCGCCCTTGCCACCAGCCTGCCGGATTACCAGCGTGATATCCGTGCGGGTAAGTGGCAGCAATCGCCGATGTTCTGCCTGCTGGATCACCCGATCATAGAGCTCGAAGGCAAAACCCTGGGCCTGCTCGGCCATGGCGAACTGGGTGGCGCTGTAGCCCGTCTCGCTGAAGCCCTGGGCATGCGCGTGCTGTATGGGCAATTGCCAGGGCGGCCGCCGCGGGCGGATCGCCTGCCACTGGATGAACTGCTGCCGCAGGTCGATGCGCTGACCCTGCATTGCCCGCTGACCGAGCAGACCCGCAACCTGATCAGCACCCGTGAACTGGATCTGCTCAAGCCCGGCGCCTTCGTGATCAACACTGCCCGAGGTGGGCTGATCGACGAACAGGCGCTGGCCGACGCCTTGCGTGCCGGCAAGCTCGGCGGTGCGGCCACCGATGTGCTGACTCAAGAACCGCCCAGAGACGGCAACCCGCTGTTGGCCGAGGGCATTCCGCGGCTGATCATCACGCCCCACAGCGCCTGGGGCAGCCGCGAAGCACGCCAGCGGATCGTCGGACAACTGGCGGAAAATGCGGCGGGCTTTCTCTCTGGCCAACCAACGCGCCAGGTCAACTGACGACTCCCGGCTTCGCTTGTAGGCTTGCAGCCTGACGCTGAGGCCCCTACCCTTCGCGCTTTTGTCGGGGAGGTCTCATGGATCCGCGAAGTGAAGTGCTGCTGCGTCAGGCCGAGCTGTTCGGCGGCCGGGTGCTGCTTGCAGGCCTCCCGGCCGATGATCTGCTCGGGCAACTGCCCGAGGCGCTTGGCTGGAGCTGGCATGCGGGCGACCACGCCCGGCTCGAAGCACGCTTCGCTGAGCGCAACACCTTCGGGGTTACGCCACCGCAGTCTGCCTTTGATACCGCGGTCCTCTTTCTGCCCAAGTCCCGTGACTTGACCAGCTATCTGCTAGACGCCCTCGCCGCTCGCCTGCCTGGCGGCGTGGTCTATCTGGTGGGCGAAAAACGCGCAGGCGTCGAGCGTGCCGCCAAGCAAATGGAGGCCTACGGCGCGCCACGCAAACTCGACAGCGCACGTCACTGCCAGCTGTGGCAAGTACGTGTGGACCAAGCCCCCCATGCACCTGAGCTGTCCACCCTGGCGCAGCGCTACACGTTGCAACTCGCTGACGGCCCGCTGCAGGTGATCACCCTGCCCGGCGTATTCAGCCACGGCCGGCTGGATGTCGGCAGCGCGCTGCTACTGGAGCATCTCGACAAGCTGCCGAGCGGCCACCTGCTGGACTTCGGCTGCGGTGCCGGCGTGCTCGGCGCAGCGCTCAAACGCCGCTACCCGGACAGCCAGGTCACGCTGCTGGATGTCGATGCGTTTGCCGTCGCCAGCAGCACGCTGACGCTCGCCGAGAATGGCTTGGAGGCCAACGTCATCAGTGGCGATGGAATCACAGCGGCGCCCCTGGAGCTGAGCGCGATACTCAGCAACCCGCCCTTTCACCAGGGTGTACACACCCACTACCAGGCCAGCGAAGACCTGCTGCGCCAGGCGGCCAAACACCTGCGCAAGGGTGGGCAGATTCGCCTGGTGGCCAACCGCTTCCTCAAATACCCACCGCTGATAGAGCAGCACATTGGCACCTGCCACACCCTCGCCGACGCCCAAGGTTTTCGCATCTACAACGCCGTCAGCGGCTGAGCCGAGCGCCTGTGGCATAGCGGCGCGAGCCTTGCCCAAAGCGGCGCACTTGGGCAGAATGCGCGCGTCCTAGGGGAGTAGTCTCCCGCGAGCGCCTGCTCGCCCGGCATGCATCAACATACTTGGTCCACCGACCATGGTGCATGCGACCCAGGATCCGCCCAGACGGATCTGCGCCACTCGCCACAGCACGAGTGCCGCACGGGGTTTGACAAGACCTATGACACGAACACCTTACCCGGGGCGGGGAGGCTGTACGTGTCATAGCCGTGTCTACCCGCCCTTTTAGGAAACTTCATGCTGGAATCTTTGTTCATTCCCACCCTGATCGTTGCCCTGGCGGAAATCGGCGACAAGACGCAGCTGCTCGCGTTGCTGCTGGCGGCGCGCTTCCGGCGACCGTGGCCGATCATCTGGGGCATGGTGGTTGCGACCCTGGCCAATCACCTGGTGGCCGGTGCCGTGGGAAACTGGGTGGCCGGCGTGCTTTCACCTGCCGTGCTGAGCTGGATACTGGCTGCCTCGTTCATCGCCGTGGCGCTATGGACGCTGATTCCAGACAAACTCGACGATGACGAAAGCTCCAACCTGAAACGCTACGGGCCGTTCCTGACCACGCTGATCGCTTTCTTCCTAGCTGAAATGGGTGACAAGACCCAGGTGGCCACGGTGATGCTCGCCGCCCAGTACCCACACTTCCTCATGGTGGTGATCGGCACCACGCTGGGCATGCTGATTGCCAATGTCCCGGTGGTGCTGGCCGGCAATTTCGCTGCTGATCGGCTGCCGCTGACCCTGATCCGCCGCCTGGCCGCCACCGCCTTCGCGGCCCTGGCGCTGTATGCCGCCTACCAGGCGATGCTGCTCAGCGGATTGATCAGCGCCTGACCGGCGCCGGCCTGTGCCTGCTCACGCCAGGCGGTGCTGCAGATAGCCGTTGGCGGCGAACCACTGCAGGGTACGCTCCAGCGTGTCGTCCACCGACTGGCGGGCAACGAACCCCAACTCTTCGCGGGCCTTGCGGCCACACAGGAACTGGCTGCCGGACATCAGCGCAATGGCGGTTTCGTCCAGCCACGGCCATGCGCCGGTCAGGCGATGACGCACCCTGCCCCAGGCCGCCAGGCCGTTGGCCTTGTTCAACGACAGCTCGGCCGGCATGCCCACGCCGAGTCGCTCGGCGATGCGCCTGACCAGATCGGCCATCTGAATGTCGTCGCCGCAAATCAGGTAACGCTCGCCGACACGGCCGCGCTCAAGGGTCAGCAACAGCCCGCGGCCGGCCTCGCGGGCATCGATCAGGTTGCGCTCGCCCGCCACGTAGCCGCGCATTTCGCCGCTGTCCATGGCGGTGATCAGCCGCCCACTGCTTGGTTCGGTGTCCAGCTCGCCAAGGCACAGGCCGGGGATGCCGATGATCACCGGCAGGCCGGCGCGCGCCTGCTCCCGAGCCTGTTGATCGAGCGCCCATTTAGACAACAGGTAAGCGTTGCGCGAACGCGGCATCTCGTCATAGAACAGCCCTTCATGGCCGGCAAGCCCCTGCGGATGCCGTGGCAGCGCAATGGCCGACCCGACATACACGATGCGGCTCACCTGCGCCGCCTGGCAGGCGGTATAGAAGCCCTGGGTCTGGCCCAACGCGCTGGTCACCTCATCCTGCCAATGGCGAGGCCTAAGCGGGTAGTAGCCGGCGCAGAACACCACACCGTCGACGCCCTGCAATGCGCGGGTCATGGCGCGCGGGTCGAACAGCTCGGCCGACCGGCATTCGGCACCCAGGTAGGCAAGGCGCTCGATACGTGATGACAACCGGTGGATCAGCACCAGTTGATACCCGGCGGCCTTGACCGCACGAGCCGTATGGTGCCCCAACAGGCCAGTGGCTCCCACCACGGCAATTTTCACCGGAGGCTCCCAGGCAGCCAGGGCATTAGCGCACCCTCATCAGCTGCACGGGAGCGGTCATTTCTTCGCTTGCTGGTACAGCGGCATCACCTTCGGAATGGCCGCCTGCAATGACGAGATACGGCTGGACGACGAGGGGTGCGTGCTCATGAATTCCGGCGGCGCGCCCTCGCTGGCCTTGGCCATCTTTTCCCACAGGGAAACCGCGGCATTGGGGTTGAAGCCACCACGCGCAGCGAGCTCCAGGCCGATCAGGTCGGCCTCGTTCTCGTTGCTGCGGCTGTTGGGTAGCGTCATGCCGTAGTTCACCGCAGCGTCGGCGAGGGCCATCTTGTCCGGGGTCACGCCCAGCAGCGCAGCCGCACCCTGCTTGGCCAGGTTCACGCCATAGGCCTTGGACATCGCCTCGCGACCGTGCTCGCGCAAAGCGTGGGCGATCTCGTGCCCCATCACCGCGGCGATCTCGTCATCGGTGAGTTTCAGTTTATTGATGATGCCGGTATAGAAAATTATCTTGCCGCCGGGGCCGCAGTTGGCGTTCAGCTCGGGGCTGTCGATCAGGTTGACCTCCCACTGCCATTGGGCGGCATCGGGGCGGAACAGCGGTGCCTGCTTGATCAGGCGGTCGGCAATACGCTGCAGGCGCTTGGCATCCGCGCTGTTCTTCTCTAGCACGCCCTGAGAAGAGGCTTCGCTGAGCGTTTGCTGGTAGGACTGGGCATACATCTGGTTGACCTCATCGGTCGACAGCGCGCTGAACATGTACTGCTTGCGCTCGACACCTACCGAACCACCGCTGGTGGTATTGACGGCCTGGCATCCCGCCAGCAGCAATGCCGCAGCCAGAGTGGTGATGGTCAACGATTTCATGATGGATCTCCCTGAGAACTGAGCGGCGTATGGTGGTGCTCGCAAGCCAAGCGGTCAAGCGGGTGTCAGGCACTCCGGCCCGTCGAGCCTGGGATCATTGACCAGGTTGCTCAATACTCGTTCGCGCAGCACCGGCGGTGTGCCGACGAGCAGCGCACGCAGCTCTTCCAGTGGCGTGTCCGCGGCCAGCCAGCGCTGCTGGTCCTGCTCGCTCAACGGCAGCGGGCGACGCAGCGTGGCAGCCGCCTGGGTCACCAGGGCGGTGCTGAAATAAACATGCCCCTCGACCGGATAGGCTTCCCACAAGGCCGCGAAATAAAGCAACGGCTCCTGGCCGCTGAGCCAGTAGGGGCGTTTACGGGCAGCACCGCGCCACTCGTAGAACCCGTTGGCTGGTATCAGCCCGCGACGCAGGCGAAACGCTTCACGGAACATCGGCTGTTCGGCCAGGGTTTCGGCGCGGGCGTGGGCGGGTGTCTTCGACAGGTCGGTCAGCCAGGCCGGGGTCAGCCCCCAGCGCGCCCGCACCAGCGAACGCTGCTCGCCATCGGCACGCACCAGGAGCACCTGGGCGCCAGGCGCGAGATTCCAGTGCGGCTGCTGGTCAGCCGGAAAACCGGGCTGCGCGGCGAAGGCCGGTGTCCAGCGAAACAGGGCAAAGCGTCCACTCATGAAAGATCCGGTCAGACGGGGCAGAGGCGTCGCGGCATCAGCACAGCAACACACCCTGGAAATTATCCGGCTCGTCGCCGGGCAGCGGTTGCGCGCCATTGTACGCGGCGATCAACTGCCGGGCGCGCTCGGCGTCACCATCGTCGACCAGCATGCCGAGCAGGCCACAGGCCGGCAGTTCGCCCACCGCGCCCACCAGGTGGCCACCGACCAGATGGGATTCGATACCCTCGCTGGCGAGCACGCTCTTCAGCAACTCGCCCTCCATCAGGTCCTGCGGCTCGTAGACCCGCTTCATCAGTCGTTCTCCGCCTGCACATCCAATTGCCAGTCGCGACCATCGGTGCTGAGCATGAAGGTAATCGGCCGGCAGCAGACCGGGCAGTCCTCGATGTACTGTTGATCGCCGCCGGACAGATCCAGCACCGCCTCGACCGGCTCACCGCAATACGGGCATTGGTAATCCTGGGTTTCCAGCATGGGGCGCCTCCATGTGACTTGCAGGTTATAATCAACGGTCTATTGCTGCCCCCGGGTCAGTTGCCGTCGCGCTGCGATGGCTCGACGCATGGCGACTGTTCACCACGGGGCGCTCAATTCAATCGCAGCGACAATCACAAGAGATCATGATGGGCGAATTCGATAGCATCCGACCCTATGCCGACGCGGAAATTCCAGCGGTTCTGGCGCGTCTGCTGGCCGACGATGCATTTCTCGACATCCTTACCCAATTTCGTTTTCCGCGCCTGGCGGGCTCCTTCGGCTGGCTGCTCAAGCCTGTTATAGCGCATCGGCTGCGCCGGCGCTTCGGGGCCATCAATTCGGTGCGAACCCTGCAGGAAAGCATCGAGCCCTACATCGACCGTACCGTCGAGAACGCCACCGACGGCGTGACCTACTCCGGGGTGGAAACCCTCAAGCCGGGCAATGCCTATCTGTTTCTGGCCAACCACCGTGACATCGTCATGGACCCGGCCTTCGTCAACTATGCGGTGTACCACGCAGGGCTGCAGACCCCACGCATCGCGATTGGCGACAACCTGCTGCAGAAGCCGTTCGTCAGTGACCTGATGCGCCTCAACAAGAGTTTTATCGTGCACCGTTCGATCACCGGTCGCCGTGAAAAACTGGCTGCCTACCAGCTGCTGTCGGCCTACATCAGCCACTCGATCCGCCACGATGGCGAGTCGATCTGGATCGCCCAGGCCGAAGGCCGTGCCAAGGACGGTGACGACCGCACTGATTCGGCGATCCTCAAGATGTTTCACATGTGCCGCAAGGACGAGCCGTTCGCCGAGGTCATCAGCAGCCTCAAGCTGACGCCGGTGTCGATCAGCTATGAATACGACCCCTGCGACCTAGCCAAGGCCCGCGAGCTCTATACACGCGCCACTACCGGCAGCTACACCAAGCAGCCAGGCGAGGACGACAAGAGCATCGCCCTGGGCATCACCGGCTACAAAGGTCGGGTGCACGTGCACTTCGCTGACCCGCTCACCAGCGGCTTCGAGGATGCCAGGCAACTGGCCGCCATCACCGATGCCCAGATCCTCACCGGCTATCGCCTGTTTCCGGTGCACTACCTGGCGTATGCGATGTGGAGCGAACGTGACCCGCAGCTCGAAGTACCCGCCGCCGAATCGCTGTTCGGTGCCGAGGAGCTGGCGGCGGCCAAGGAACAGTGGCACAAGCGCCTGAGCGCCTGCCCGGGCGAGCAGCAACCCTATCTGGTCCTGCAGTACGCCATGCCGGTGCGCAACCAGTACCGCATCAAGGCCGGCCTGGCGCTCTGAGCGCAAGGCTGGCAGGCATGAAAAAGCCCCGACATGTCGTAATGCTGTTCACTTAAGCATTTGAGCCTAAGCCGGGACTTCTAGAAAATCCGATACCAGCTCCCTGGTATCGGATTTTTTTATGCCTATTCAGCAGCAATTGCTCGACCTCGGCGACCTCTTCAATTTCTCAGACCTCAGCACCTTCACCCAGAATATCCCTGTTGAATGGGTTGCCAGTGCGTTGGACCTATCTGCACAAGCCACTATCCGGCGGCGGCGTCTGCCAAGCGACCAAGTGCTTTGGTTGGTGCTGGGCATGGCCTTGTTTCGCGACGAGCCTGTGCACGAAGTGGCCAGACGCCTGAATATCTGCGCCCAAGGCTTGGCCTCCGATCAGCTACTGGCACGTAGCGGCGTAACTGAAGCACGGAAGCGACTGGGAGCCGATCCAGTCGAGTCTTTGTTTCGCCAGACAGGTAAACAATGGGGCTGCGAGCGATACGAGGGGGATGACTGGGGCGGTTTGCAGGTGTTCGCGGTGGATGGTGCGTTGCTGAGAACACCCGATTCACCTGAGTTGCGAGAGCATTTCGGCTCGGGCAACACGGGTACCGAGCGCCAGACACCGTTTCCCATGTTACGCCTGGTTGCGCTGATGAATGTGCGTTCCCACGTGATCCTCGATGCCCAACTCAGCCCGTACCGTGGTAGTGAGATGCGCTTGGCCGAGACCCTCCTTGAGCAGATTCCGGACAACTCGATAACGCTGTTCGATAAAGGCTTTTGGGGCGCGGATCTGTTGTTGAGCGTCGCTGAGGGTGGCGACAATCGTCACTGGTTAACGCCGGCTCGCAAGAAGCTGGTCATGGAGGAAGTCGAGCGTTATGGCGAGCACGATCGTCGTATTCGGATGAAGGTTTCGCCCCAGGCGCGCAAGCGAAACCCGAACTTGCCTACACACTGGGAGGCGCGGGAAGTCAGCTATGAAAGCATGGGGCAGATCAGGTCGCTGCTCACATCGCTACCTGCCGAGAACTACAGCGCAGAAGCTGTAGCCCAGCTGTACCTGGAGCGCTGGGAGATTGAATTGGGGTTTCGAGATATCAAAAGCTCGATGCAGCAGAACGCCGTGACACTGCGCAGCAAGAAGGTCGAGCTGATTTATCAGGAGGTCTGGGGTCTGTTGCTGGCTTACAACGTCATACGACGAGAGGCCAGCCAAGCCGCAGTAGCCTTCGGCCGAACGCCTTCGGACATACGGTTCAAGCCGGCCTGCCAGTACATCGCTGTGCAATTGATCGTCATGGCGGCCGCCAATCCGGTATCGGCAACAGGTAGGCGGTTGGTAGAGTTGCGCGGAGGTATCGGGGGACTGTTTCTGGATCACCGTCCGAGGCCACCAAGACCGCGGACGGTGAAGATTTCCAAAACCCGTTATCCGGTGGATCGTAAGGCTGCTCCGCTTAAGTGAACAGCATTACCGACATGTCGGGGCTTTTTCTTTACTAAGCGCGGCGTAAATCACTGCCCGCTGAGAATCTGCCCCAGGGTCGGATCCTTGAACGCGCGGGTCAACGCATCGCTCAGCACATCGCTGACCAGCTTGGTGTTGGTTTCCTGATTCGGTGCCATGCCGAAACGCTGGTTCAGGGAAGCACCGTAACGGCCACTGTAACGGCGGTTGCTGTTCTGCACATCGGCCCGAAAGGTGGCGGTCATGTCCGCCTCGGTTACGTACAGGCCCTGTTTGGGCGACTGGTACTTCAACTCGGTCAGGGTCAGGGTGAGCTGCGGCGCATTATAGGCATTGGCCGATGGCGTGAAGCCCAGCAGGCGCACGGCGGCTTCGGCCTGGGCCTGCAGCTTGGGCAGAACGTCCTGCCCGGTCACACTGATCGCACTGGTTTCCGGATACAGGCCGCCGCGCGTGCCCAGCACCGGAGAGGGACGTCCATCCGCCACGCGGACCACCACCGGCTGGCCCTGCCCGACCGCGGTCAGCGGCCCGATGAGCTTGGGCTGCGGGCTGAGTTGCTGAGGACTGTGGGCACAGCCCACCAGGGCCAGGCTGATGACGGCAAGCAGACCACACAACAGGCGATGCATATTCGGTTCTCCATGAGGGGGGACGCACAAGGCGCGAAGTATAACCAATCGACCCGCAATGGGTGAAAGCGGTTCCGGTCATCCTGCCGTCATACGCCCGCGGTATAAGACTTTGGTCGCTTTGCACCACGGACCTTTGTTTGATGCGCATCCCCCGGAAACCGCCTGCCCCCTCCCCTCGCCCACGGATATTCGCCTGCCTCGACGAGCAGGGTATCTGCCACGCCTTCCACCAGAGTGCCCATCCGCCGGGGCCTGCACGCTGGTACGAGGTCAACGAGCAGCGCCTCGCCTGGCTGGGTAGCCGCCTCCCGGAAAGCGCCTTCGCCACCCGCTGAGCGATGCAGCCGGCGTATTGGCCGTGAGCGACACCGACAATAAAAGTCATAGGCGAGCGATCAATTCGCTCGCTTTCGCCTTATAATCGCGCCCCGATTATAAGGACGCCTCCTGATCGGCCTCGCCGTACCGCTGATGCCCCTCGCGCCATCGGCAATGCCACAGAGAGTCGCCCACTTCGTGCTGCTCGATATCGACGGACCTTCTTGCTGCGCGCAATGATTTCCAGCGTTTTCGCGGAACATCTGCCGCAGAGATGGCTCAACAGGCACATGAACTTTTGAGGTTCGCGTTCCAAAAGAACGTGAAAAAGACGGTTTCAATAACTTCACAAGAGTGTGGCGAACATATGAATCATCTTGCGGCAGGACAAGGCGACCCTTTCCCGTCAACCGGATCCCCAGGACAGCTCTGCAACCGCTGACAGGCGCAACTGGCGCCCAGGCCAAAGGCCATCGATTGGAAGCTGATTTTTTGGAGATGTGGTAATGGCGCAGAACGATTACGAAGCGGTAGATGTAGTGCTGGTCGGAGCCGGCATCATGAGCGCAACGCTGGCCGTGCTGCTCAAGGAGCTCGATCCGGGCATCAAGCTGGAAGTCGTGGAAGCGATGGAAGCTGGCGCGGTGGAAAGCTCCAATCCCTGGAACAACGCAGGCACCGGTCACGCCGGGTTGTGTGAGCTCAACTACACCCCAGAGTCCGCAGACGGATCCATCGATATCAAGAAAGCGGTGGTCATCAACGCCCAGTTCGAGGAGTCCAAGCAGTTCTGGGCCTACCTGGTCAAGAAAGGCACCTTTGGCTCCCCCCGAACCTTCATCAATTCGGTGCCGCACCTCAGCTTCGTCCGCGGCCAGGAAGGTATCGATTACCTGAAGAAACGCTTCGAAGCGCTGCGTGTGCATCACGCCTTCGAAGACATGGTGTACAGCGAGGATCGCGACACCATGGCCCAGTGGATGCCACTGATGATGCCGGGCCGTGACCCGCACGAGCCGATAGCGGCGACCCGCGTGGCCAATGGCACCGACGTCAACTTCGGCGCCCTGACCAAGAGCCTCCTCGACTACCTGGTGCAGCACGACAACGCCCGCCTCACCTGCAACCAGCGAGTCACCGACCTGACCCGCAATGAACACGGCTGGCGCGTCAGCACCAAAGACCAGAAAAGCGGCAACCACCGCGAGATCCAGGCCCGCTTCGTGTTCCTCGGTGCAGGTGGCGGCGCACTGCCCCTGCTGCAGATGTCCGGCATTCAGGAAGGCAAGGGCTTCGGTGGATTCCCGGTCAGCGGCCAATGGCTGCGCTGCGATAACCCGGAGGTGGTCAACCAGCACCAGGCCAAGGTTTACAGCCAGGCCGAAGTAGGCTCCCCGCCCATGTCGGTACCGCACCTGGACACCCGCATGGTCGACGGCAAGAAATCGCTGCTGTTCGGCCCCTACGCCGGCTTCACCACCAAGTTCCTGAAGAAAGGCTCGTTCCTGGATCTGCCCCTGTCGGTGCGCCTGAACAACCTCGGCCCGATGCTGGCGGTGGCTCGCGACAATTTCGACCTGACCCGCTACCTGGTCAAGGAAGTCATGCAATCGCAAGAGCAGCGCCTCAATACCCTGCGCGGCTTTTACCCGCAGGCCAAGGCGAGCGACTGGCGCCTGGAGATTGCCGGCCAGCGCGTGCAGATCATCAAGAAGGATCCCAAGAAGGGCGGCATCCTGCAGTTCGGTACCGAACTGGTCTCCGCCAAGGACGGCTCCATCGCGGCCTTGCTGGGTGCCTCTCCGGGCGCCTCGGTGACTGTCTCGATCATGCTCGACCTGATCCGTCGCTGCTTCCCCGAACAGGCGGCTTCGGCGCAATGGGGCGACAAGCTGAACGAAATCTTCCCCGCGCCTTCGGCGGTACTTGCCAGCGATGCAAACCAGTATCGCGCCGTGCAATCGCAATCCGATGCCCTGCTGCAGCTGAACCAAACGCTGCCGGCGTAACAGCCCAGGCGTGATCGCAAAAACGGCGCCTGTACAGGCGCCGTTTTTTATGGCCTGACGCTCACTTGATAACCATCAGCGGTTCATCATCGCCCTACCGCCGCCCATAGTCTTGCGGCCAAAAAAACCGACCAGCAACGCTGGTCGGCACGGGGCCTGGCAGGCCGGGCTTACTGGAACAGGGAATCGGCGGAAAGGCCGTTCTTCTCGAGGATTTCTCGCAACCGCTTGAGCGCTTCCACCTGAATCTGCCGTACACGCTCACGGGTCAGACCAATCTCCTGGCCAACTTCCTCTAGCGTGCAGCTTTCATGGCCACGCAAGCCGAAACGCCGCACCACCACTTCGCGCTGCTTGTCGGTCAGGTCCGAGAGCCACTGGTCGATACTCTGGGACAGGTCGTCGTCCTGCAGCAACTCACAGGGGTCGGTAGGCCGGTCATCGGTGAGGGTATCGAGCAGGGTCTTGTCGGAGTCCGGCCCGAGTGATACGTCAACAGACGACACTCGTTCGTTCAAACCAAGCATACGCTTGACCTCGCCCACCGGCTTCTCCAGCAGATTGGCGATTTCCTCCGGGGACGGCTCGTGGTCGAGCTTCTGGGTCAGCTCACGGGCAGCCCGCAGATATACATTGAGTTCCTTGACCACATGAATCGGCAGGCGAATGGTGCGGGTCTGATTCATGATCGCCCGCTCGATGGTCTGCCGAATCCACCAAGTGGCATAGGTAGAAAACCGGAAGCCGCGCTCGGGGTCGAATTTTTCGACGGCGCGAATGAGGCCCAGGTTGCCCTCTTCGATCAGATCCAGCAGCGAGAGCCCGCGATTGACATAGCGCCTGGCGATCTTCACCACCAGCCGCAGGTTGCTCTCGATCATGCGCTTACGGCCGGCAGGATCGCCCTTCTGCGCCAGACGCGCGAAGAACACTTCTTCTTCCGGGGTAAGCAGGGGGAAAAACCGATTTCATTGAGGTAGAGCTGAGTGGCGTCGAGCGCCCGGGTGTAGTCGATGTACTTGTGTTGCTTGCTGCCGCTGGATTGCTTTGCCTTGCTGCGCGCAGGGGTCTTGCTACCCGTCTGCTCACCAGCTCCATCGTCGAGATTGATGCCGGGCTCCATCAGGAGCACTTCATCGTCGATGTCAAACTCCGGCGCTTCTTTGGAAATGAGTGCCATTTATTATCCCGTCCCTTGCTGAGTTCGACCAGCAAGCCCTGATGCGCCTGTCTCCTTGGCAACATCAAAGCCCGTCCATCCCACATGAGGGGCGAACGAGCGACAGATCAGCGACGTGGCAGGTATTGCATTGGATCTACAGGCTTACCCTGGCGGCGAATTTCAAAATGAAGCTTCACCCGGTCAGTCCCTGTGGAACCCATCTCGGCAATTTGCTGCCCGACTTTGACCTGCTGCCCCTCACGTACCAACAGCCTTCGGTTGTGACCGTAGGCACTCACGTAGGTATCGCTGTGTTTGATGATCACCAATTCACCGTAGCCCCGTAACCCACTCCCGGCGTAGACAACGGATCCACCAGACGCAGCAAGGACAGGCTGTCCCAATTCACCGGCTATATCAATGCCTTTATTCAAACTACCGTTTGAGGAAAAACGGCCGATAATCGCACCGCTTGAGGGCCATGCCCACCCTGACGCGGAGCGCTGAACCGGCTCCACTGGCGTGGTTGCAGGGGTGATAACGGCAGGCGTGGCTGGCTGTGTAGCGGTGCGTGCCGGAGGCGCCTGGACAGGCACCGTCGGGCGACCTGGCGTGGTCACCACGGGCGTGCTGATGGTCGGCGACGAGGTTGCCACTGGTCGACTCGAACTGCCGGAACCGAAGCGAATGACCTGGCCAACGCGAATCATGTAAGGGGGGGCGATGGCGTTATGGGCGGCCAGCGCCTTCCAGTCCCAGCCATAGCGGAAGGCGATGGAATAAAGTGTATCTCCACGTTGCACGCGATACTGGCCGGACGTAACCGGCTGCCTCTGCGCTGCTGCGCTGTTGCGATCGACTACCTGCACACCGCCCGAAGACGAACTGGCGCAACCGGACAGCACTGTACCGATCATTGCCAGGGCCAGCAGATTGCGTAGCGTGGCGGACCAATAGCGCCCTTGATTGGCTGTGAAACTCACCCGTATCTCCCTTGCAGACGGCCTCGAGCGACCCATTACGAACGCCGAAACGTCAGACTTCTTGCGGCTGGCGGCGGCGCGCCAGCCACTCCATACCCAGCACCAGCGCGATCGCGCCGCCGCTCAAGACGATGGCCAGCAGCAACTGAGCCTCCTCGCCACTGATCTCGGCAAACTGCCATGGCAATAGATTGACCTGCTCCAGGGGAAACGATTCACCATGACGGTTGGTTTGCCAGGTAATCGTCTGTTTCCAGGGCCATACCTTGACCAGCGAGCCCAGCAGCAGTCCGGCCAAAAAGGCCATGGTCAGGTCACGCATGCGGGCCAGCAGCCAGCTCAGCGCCTTGGAAAACGTCAGCAAGCCAAGCATGCAACCCGCGCTGAACACGGCCAGCACCGGCACGTCGAAATCCTTCACGGCACTTAGCACCACAGGGTACAGGCCGAGTAAAACGAGAATGAAGCTGCCGGATATGCCCGGCAGGATCATCGCGCTGATGGCGATGGCACCCGCGATGAACAGCGTCAGTGGATCAGCGGAAAGCTGCATCGGTGCCGACAGGGTAATCCACAGCGCGAACAGCAACCCCGCGGCGAACCCCGCCACCGTTCTTGCTCGCCAGGCGGCGACCTCGCGGCCGACCAGGTAAACGGATACCAGTACCAGGCCGAAGAAGAACGCCCACAGCAGAACCGGGTGCTCGTCCATCAGGTAGGTGATTACGCGTGCCAGGGTAAAGATACTGCTCAGGATGCCCAGCAGCACGACCAGCAGAAAACCGGCATTGCACGCTTGCCAGGCGTCCCTGATCCGGCCCCGGACAGCGAGCATCAGCGCTTGCGGAATGGCGGCGAACGAGGCGAGAAGCTTGTCGTATATACCGGTGATCAGGGCAACGGTCCCTCCCGAAAACCCGGGGACCACGTCGACGGCGCCCATGGCCATCCCTTTGGTATAGAGCAACAAGGTTTTCTTCATGCATCCTTCCGGTCGATTGAATCAGGCCAGCGGGCCGTTGAGCAGGGGCACGAACCGTACTGCGTCGAGTACGTGCCGAGAGAAACCCTGTTCCTCGCGAATGATCAGTAACAGTTGTTGAACGTCACCGGTACCCACCGGAATCACCAGGCGGCCGCCCGGAGCCAGTTGGTCCAGCAGCGCCTGGGGGACCTCGGATGCCGCGGCAGTGACGATGATGCCGTTGTACGGCGCCAGGGCCGGCCAGCCCTCCCAGCCATCGCCCCAGCGGAACACCACGTTGCGCAGGCTCAGTTTGACCAGGCGTTCCTTGGCCCGTTCCTGCAATCCCTGAATGCGCTCGACGGTGAACACCCGCTCCACCAGTTGAGCCAGGATCGCCGTCTGGTAACCCGAGCCGGTACCAATTTCGAGCACCTTGTCCAACGGCCCGGCGGCCAGCAGCAGCTCGCTCATGCGCGCCACCATATAGGGCTGCGAGATGGTCTGGTTGTGCCCGATCGGCAGGGCGGTGTCCTCGTAAGCGCGATGCGCCAGGGCTTCATCGACGAACAGATGGCGCGGTGTGCGGCGAATGACCTCGAGCACCTGCGCATTCGACAGGCCTTCGTCGTAAAGACGCTGGATCAAGCGCTCGCGGGTACGCTGAGAGGTCATGCCAATCCCGTGGCGGTCATGCTCCCGGTTCATTTCACCAGCCCCTCCAGCCAGGGTTTCAGGCGGTTCAGGCCGTCCTGATAGGTACGATCGAGCTGCAGCGGCGTTACCGACACGTAGCCCTGCATCACCGCGTGGAAATCCGTGCCTTGTGCGCCATCCTCGACATCGCCGGCGGCGGCGATCCAGTAGCCTTCCTTGCCGCGCGGGTTGACCACCCTGACCGGCGCGGCCGCTCGCGCACGATGGCCCAGGCGGGTCAGCTGCACACCACGGATATGCTCGAGCGGCAGGTTGGGCACATTGACGTTCAACACCGTGCGCGGCGGGAGGTCGAGCTGCTCATGGGCCTCCACCAGTTGGCGGGCGAAATAAGCGGCCGTCGCCAGGTTCTCGGCCGAGCGCGACAGCAGCGAAAAGGCAAAGGCCGGGCGGGCCAGAAAGCGGCCTTCCAGCGCAGCGGCCACAGTGCCCGAATACAACACGTCATCGCCCAGGTTGGGCCCCATGTTGATGCCCGACACGACCAGGTCCGGAGTGTCGGGCAGCAGGCCATGGATGCCCAGGTGCACGCAGTCGGTCGGCGTGCCGTTCAGGCTGATGTAACCATTGCCCAGCGTGCACGGATGCAGCGGCCGGTCGAGTGTCAGCGAACTGCTCGCGCCGCTGCGATCGCCATCGGGAGCGATCACCGTGCAGTCGGCATAATCAGCCAGCGCAGCATGCAACGCGGCGAGGCCCGGTGCGGCCACGCCGTCATCGTTAGAAATCAGAATACGCATGGGTTGTCCGTCTGCCCTGCAGGCAAAAGGTCGACTATTTCGCGCACCAGTGCGGTGGCGAAACATCCAGCCGGCAGGACGAATTCCAGTTGCAGAATGTCAGGCTCGGGATAATGCCACGTCAAACCACTAATGGGGAGGCGCAGGATGCGCCGTTCGTGCGCCATGCCCGCTTCTGCCAACCAGGTCGTCAGTTGCGGCTCGCCGGCGCCGACACCTTGCTCGAGAATCTGCGTTTCGCCGCCTGCCGGCGACTCGCCCGCACCCCAGAGGGGGCCGGTCGGATGCAGGTCCAGCAGGGCCAGCCGCGGATCCTGACACTCGGCCTCGCCAGCGGCGAAGAAGCTGCGGCTGTCGGTGAAGGCCAGCAGGTCGCCAGGCATTGCCTGGCTCCAGGTGCCGGCAGCCACACGCCTGGCGAGCACCTGATTGAACAGGAAGCTGCGGGCGGCGGAGAGCACCCGCGAACGTACATTGCGTTTCTCGGGCAGTTCCCGACGCTCGGCAAAATGCCGGGCATGGGCGACGTTGCCGCCCTCGAAGCCGAAACGCTGGGCGCCGTAGTAATTGGGAATGCCCTGGGCGGCAATGCACTGCAGCCGCTCGTCCAGCGTCGCGTGATCCGCCTGCAGTTCGGTCAGCCGCAGGGTGAAGCCATTGGCGGCATGGGCGCCGCGCTGCAACTTGCGCGAATGGCGCACCTGCTCGAGGATGACCAGGGTTTCATCCTGGGCGATGGCCAGATCGGGGTCGCTCTTGCCCGGCAAATGAATGCTGAACCACTGACGGGTCAGCGCCTGGCGATCCTTGAGCCCCGCGTAGCTGATCATCCGCACCGGTACGCCCGCGGCGCGAGCCAGGCGGCGTGCGGCGTCTTCGGTATTGAGCCCGCGCTTCTCGACCCACAGCCACAGGTGCTCGCCCGCGCCGGATAGCGCGATATCCAGCACCTCATCGACCTGGAAGTTCTCGGCCGTGGCTTTGAGCACCGCGACCCCGCAGGGTTCGCCATGAGCACGCGGGCCAAGCAGTTCCAGCTCGGTCATGCGCTGACCAGCAAGGCAACCGCGTGCACGGCGATGCCTTCCTGACGGCCGACGAAACCGAGCTTCTCGGTGGTGGTGGCCTTGACGTTGACCTGGTCCAGTTCCACTTGCAGGTCTTCGGCGATCAGCACGCGCATGGCGTCGATATGCGGTGCCATCTTCGGCGCCTGGGCCTCGATGGTGGCGTCGACATTGCCGACCTTCCAGCCCTTGGCATGCACCAGCCCCAGCACATGACGCAACAGCACACGGCTGTCCGCGCCTTTGAAGTTGGGGTCAGTATCGGGGAAATGCTTGCCGATATCACCGAGCGCCACGGCGCCGAGCAAGGCATCGGCCAGCGCGTGCAGCACCACGTCGCCATCGGAGTGCGCTACCAGGCCAAACCTGTGGGGGATGCGTACACCGCCCAGGGTAATGAAATCCCCGTCGCCGAACCGGTGCACATCGTAACCATGGCCAATCCGCATGAGCCGATGCCCTCGCAAAAAGGCCGATTCTACCCGAAAGGCGCGCGCCGTTGCGGCTCGCGGAGCGCCAATACGTCGCCTCGCACAGACAAGGGCGCCAGCGGGCGCCCTTGTTCTCTCAGCTCAGCGCCCTGGCATGATGGCGCAGGTGATCCTCGATGAAACTGGCGATGAAGTAATAGCTGTGATCATAGCCAGGCTGCAGGCGCAGGGTCAGTGGATGATTCGCCGCCTTGGCTGCCGCTTCCAGTGCATGGGGCTTGAGTTGTCCTTCCAGGAAGTCGTCACGGTCGCCCTGATCGACCAGCAGCGGCAACTGCTCGGTGGCCTCGGCGATCAGCAAACTGGCATCCCACTCGCGCCAGCGCGAGCGGTCGTCACCCAGGTAGTTGGAGAACGCCTTCTCGCCCCACGGGCAGTTGACCGGGTTGGTGATGGGCGAGAATGCCGAGACCGACGCATAGCGGCCCGGATTTTTCAGCGCGCAGATCAACGCGCCGTGACCGCCCATGGAGTGCCCGGCGATGCCGCGCTTGTCCGAAACCGGGAAGTTGGCCTCGATCAACGCGGGCAACTCCTGCACCACATAATCGTACATGCGGTAATGGCGAGCCCAGGGCTCCTGCGTCGCGTTGACGTAGAAACCGGCCCCCAGGCCAAAATCGTAGGCGCCCTTGGCGTCGTCCGGCACGCCATCGCCACGCGGGCTGGTATCGGGCGCGACGATGATCAACCCCAGCTCAGCCGCCATGCGCTGGGCGCCGGCCTTCTGCATGAAGTTTTCGTCGCTGCAGGTCAGCCCGCTCAGCCAGTACAGCACCGGCAGCTTGGCGCCCCGTTCGGCCTGCGGCGGCAGGTAGACGGCGAACACCATGTCGCAGTTGAGGCTGGAAGAACGGTGCCTGTAGCGCTTGTGCCAGCCGCCGAAGCTCTTGTTGCTGGATACGATTTCCAAGGTCATGGCGAATCCTCACGGGCGGCAGGCAGGTCATCGGCTGAAGAGCTGCCTGCCCCACTGATCAGTAGTGGATGACGGTGCGGATGCTCTTGCCTTCGTGCATCAGGTCAAAGGCTTCGTTGATCTGCTCCAGGCCCATGGTGTGGGTGATGAAGGTGTCGAGCGGGATTTCCCCACTCTGCGATTTCTCCACGTAGCTTGGCAGTTCGGTACGACCCTTGACGCCACCGAAGGCCGATCCGCGCCAGACTCGACCGGTCACCAACTGGAAAGGTCGGGTGCTGATCTCCTGGCCAGCGCCCGCCACACCGATGATCACGCTTTCACCCCAGCCCTTGTGTGCGCATTCGAGCGCGGCACGCATCAGTTGCACGTTGCCAACGCATTCGAAGCTGTAATCCACGCCACCGTCGGTCAACTCCACGATCACGTCCTGGATCGGCTTGTCGTAATCCTTCGGGTTGACGAAATCGGTGGCGCCCAGCTCACGGGCCACATCGAACTTGGCTGGATTGATGTCGACGGCAATGATGCGCGAGGCCTTGGCCATCTTCGCACCGATGATCGCGGCCAGGCCGATGCCGCCGAGGCCGAAGATGGCCACGGTGGCGCCCTCTTCCACCTTGGCGGTGTTGAGTACGGCGCCGATCCCGGTGGTCACGCCGCAACCGAGCAGGCAAACCTTTTCCAGCGGCGCTTCTTTGGGGATTACGGCCAGGGAAACTTCCGGCAGAACGGTGTATTCGGAGAAGGTCGAGCAGCCCATGTAGTGGTAGATCGGCTCGCCGTTATAGCTGAAGCGCGAGGTGCCATCGGGCATCAGGCCTTTGCCCTGGGTGGCGCGCACCGAGCTGCACAGGTTGGTCTTGCCGGACAGGCAGAATTTGCACTTGCGGCACTCGGCGGTGTACAGCGGAATCACGTGGTCGCCAACAGCCACGGACGTCACACCTTCGCCGATGGCCTCGACGACACCGCCACCTTCGTGACCGAGAATCGCCGGGAAAACGCCTTCCGAATCAGCGCCGGACAAGGTGTAGGCGTCGGTATGGCAAACCCCTGTGGCGACGATGCGCACCAGCACTTCGCCCGCTTTTGGCGGTTCTACGTCCACTTCAACGATCTTCAGCGGCTCATTGGGCGCGAAGGCGACGGCAGCGCGTGACTTGATCATGTCCTGATTCTCCTGACGGATGGCAATGGTCAACAAGTGTAGTGGACCTCAAGCCAGAAATAATCAGGCAGAATGCAAAACATTATTGCTCTGCAGGGATAATCATCAGGTGCCGACATGAATCGCTGGGAAGGACTGGACGAGTTCGTCGCCGTTGCCGAATGCGGCCAGTTCACGGCTGCCGCGCAGCGCCTGGGCCTGTCGTCATCGCAGGTGAGCCGGCAGGTCGCGCACTTGGAGGAACGCCTGCACACCCGACTGTTCTACCGCACCACGCGCAAGGTCGCGCTGACGGAAGCCGGCCAGACTTTCCTGCAGCACTGCCAGCGCCTGCAGGATGCCCGCGAAGAAGCGCTCAACGCGATAGGCGATCTCGGTAGCGAACCCAAGGGGTTGCTGCGCATGACGTGTGCGGTGGCGTATGGCGAGCGCTTCATCGTGCCACTGGTCACGGCGTTCATGTCTCGCTACCCGCGGCTTTCCGTGGATATCGAACTGAGCAATCGGACCCTGGATCTTGTGCAGGACGGCTTCGACATCGCCATTCGTCTCGGCCGCCTGCCAGACTCGCGCATGCTGGCGACACGCCTGGCTCCGCGGCGCATGTACCTGTGCGCGTCGCCTGACTACCTGCAGCGCTACGGGCGGCCGCACAGCCTCTCGGAGCTGGCGCGGCACAATTGCCTGATCGGCAGCAGCGATGTGTGGACCTTTCAGCTCGACGGCCGTGAGGCCTCCCAGCGCGTCCTCGGCAACTGGCGCTGCAACAGCGGACAGGCGGTGCTCGACGCAGCGCTCGGCGGCCTCGGGCTGTGTCAGTTGCCGGATTACTATGTGCTCGAACACCTGCGCAGCGGTGCATTGATTTCGCTGCTTGGCAATCACCAGCCCCCGAATACCGCGGTGTGGGCGCTCTATCCGCAGCAACGACACCTGTCACCCAAGGTCAGGCAGTTGATCGATGCACTGCGTGATGGGCTGAGCCAGCGCAGCGAATACGCCTGAGCCGTTTCGGTGCAGCGCAGCGCTCACAGAATGTCACAACCGCCAGCGAACCTCTGCGCCCACCAACTCGTCGTAAGTTCTGAGGCCCTGTCCGGGCCGTTGCGAACCCACCGGCACGAGGAAACGGTTATGCAGGTCATGGTCAACAGCGGAAAGCACGTCGACACCTCCATGGAGTTCAAGACAGACATTCGAGGCCGAGTCCACGATAAATTACAGCGCTATGAGGAGCACCTCACCCGCGTGGAAATTCATCTTTCTGACGAAAACGCGCTCAAGAGCGGCGCGCAGGACAAACGCTGCAAGATGGAAGCACGCATGAAAGGCCGCGATCCGGTAACCGTTTCCTCGGACGCCAGCGAGATGCAGCAGGCAATCGACGGCGCCATGAGCAAGCTCACCAGCGTGCTTGACCGCAACCTGGGCAAGAATGCCGACAAGTGGATTCACTGACAGCGGTCCGCTGATCGCAAACCCATCGCCCCTGGCGCGAACTGATAGCGGCCTGCAGCGTTACCGGTGCAGGCCGCACCATTGCCCGCAAGCGACCATCAGCGCCATCAGCTCGGCGTCAACTGCGGCCCCGCCATAAGCGCTCGAGGTAATGCAGATCTTCCGGGCGGGTGACTTTCAGGTTGTCCGCCCGGCCTTCCACCAGGCGCGGCGATTGCCCGGCCCATTCGATGGCAGAAGCCTCATCGGTCACCGCGACATCCGACACCAGCGCTTCGGCCAGTGCGCGGTGCAAGGCACCGAGACGGAACATTTGCGGCGTGTAGGCCTGCCAGATTACCGACCTGTCGATGGTTTCGCGCACCCGCCCATCACTGCCAACGCGCTTGAGCGTGTCACGCGCCGGAACCGCGAGCAGCCCGCCTACAGCATCGTCCGCCAGCTCGGCCAGCAGCAGGTCGAGATCCGACTGTGCCAGGTTGGGCCGCGCAGCGTCATGCACCAGCACCCAATCCTGCTCGCCGGCGCCCAACTCTCCCAGGCGCAACAACCCATTGAGTACCGAATCGGCACGCTGCGCACCGCCGCCGGCAATGTGGATGCGCGAGTCACGGGCGCAACCCAGGTTTGGCCAGAACGGATCGTCCTCGGCCAGACTGACTACCACGCCCAGCAGGCACGGATGGTCGAGAAAACAGTTGAGAGTATGTTCGAGAATGCTCTTGCCGCCCAGTTGCAGGTATTGCTTGGGCTTGTGGGCACGCATGCGGCTGCCGATGCCGGCGGCCGGAATCACCGCCCAGAAGGACGGCAGATCAGGGATATTCATTCAGCCAACTGATAAAGAGTTTCGCCGTCCTTGACCATGCCCAGTTCATGCCGAGCACGTTCTTCGACGGTTTCCATGCCTTTCTTGAGCTCCATCACTTCCGCTTCGAGGATGCGGTTGCGCTCGAGCAGGCGCTCATTCTCGCCTTCCTGATCGGCGATCTGCTGCTGCAGATCGGTAACCTGCGCCAGACTGCCCTCGCCGACCCACAGGCGATACTGCAGCCCTGCAAGTACCAGGACCAGAACGAGAAACAGCCAGTAGGAACTACGCATCACGGGTGAGGCACTCGGATAGGAAAGGGTCGCTGCTGCGGACATCGGACGATTCTCCCTGCGCCACCGCCATCAGACAAGACCGCGAGGTCAACTCGATGGCGCTCGGCAGGGCCCGCGTGGCGAGGTGATTGCCACCTCGCCGTGCCAGCCTACCTTAGCCGCGGAACTCGCCGCGACCACGGTACGGCGCCTTGGCGCCCAGTTGCTCTTCGATACGCAGCAGCTGGTTGTACTTGGAAACGCGGTCGGAGCGGCACAGCGAACCGGTCTTGATCTGACCAGCGGCAGTGCCGACCGCCAGGTCCGCGATGGTGCTGTCTTCGGTTTCGCCACTGCGGTGCGAGATGACCGCGGTGTAGCCGGCAGCCTTGGCCATCTGAATGGCTTCGAGGGTTTCGCTCAGCGAACCGATCTGGTTGAACTTGATCAGGATCGAGTTACCGATGCCCTTGTCGATGCCTTCCTTGAGGATCTTGGTGTTGGTCACGAACAGGTCGTCGCCGACCAGTTGCACCTTGTCGCCAATCTTGTCGGTGAGGATCTTCCAGCCGGCCCAGTCGGACTCGTCAAGGCCGTCCTCGATGGAGATGATCGGGAAACGCTCGGTCAGCCCTTTCAGGTACTCGGCGAAACCCTCGGCGTCGAACGACTTGCCTTCGCCAGACAGGTTGTACTTGCCGTCTTCGTAGAATTCGCTGGCGGCGCAGTCCAGGGCGAGGGTCACGTCGGTGCCCAGGGTGTAACCGGCGTTGGCCACGGCTTCGGCGATGGCCGACAGCGCGTCTTCGTTGGACGCCAGGTTCGGTGCGAAACCACCTTCGTCACCGACAGAGGTGCTCAGGCCACGAGCTTTGAGCACGGCCTTGAGGTGATGGAAGATCTCGGCGCCAATGCGCAGGCCGTCGGCGAAATTCTTCGCGCCCACCGGCTGCACCATGAATTCCTGGATGTCGACGTTATTGTCGGCGTGCTCGCCGCCGTTGATGATGTTCATCATCGGCACCGGCATGGAGTACTGGCCAGGCGTGCCGTTGAGGTTGGCGATGTGCGCGTACAGCGGCAGGTCCTGATCCTGGGCAGCGGCCTTGGCAGCAGCCAGGGAGACGGCGAGGATGGCGTTGGCGCCCAGGGTGGCTTTGTTCTCGGTACCGTCCAGATCGATCATGATCTTGTCCAGCGCCTTCTGGTCGACCGGATCCTTGCCCAGCAGTGCGTCACGGATTGGGCCGTTGATGTTGCCAACGGCCTTGAGAACGCCCTTGCCGAGGTAACGGCTCTTGTCGCCATCACGCAGTTCCAGCGCTTCGCGCGAACCGGTGGAAGCACCGGACGGTGCGCAAGCGCTACCGACGATGCCATTGTCGAGGATCACATCCGCTTCCACGGTGGGGTTGCCACGGGAGTCGAGAACCTCACGACCCTTGATGTCGACGATCATTGCCATTCTTGTAAGCTCTCCAGAAGTTGTCGGAAACGCACTGCTGCATTCGGCTGACAGCACCGGACATGGTCAACGACCGGCCGGGCTGACATGACAAACCCGGCCAAAAGGCCGGGCGGTGAAACGGATAAGCGAACCGCAGAAACGCCAATCAGGCGGTTTCGATCGGATCCTGACTCTTGATCAGATCATCCAGCTGCTTGAGCTGCGCAAGGAACGGCTCGAGCTTGTCCAGACGCAAGGCACAAGGGCCATCGCACTTGGCGTTTTCCGGATCCGGATGCGCCTCCAGGAACAGGCCTGCCAGCCCCTGGCTCATACCGGCCTTGGCCAGTTCGGTGACCTGGGCACGACGCCCGCCCGCAGAATCCGAACGGCCGCCCGGCATCTGCAGGGCATGGGTGACATCGAAGAACACCGGATACTCGAAGGCCTTCATGATGCCGAAGCCCAGCATGTCCACCACCAGGTTGTTGTACCCGAAGGACGAGCCACGCTCGCAGAGAATGAGCTGATCATTCCCGGCTTCGACACACTTGGCGAGAATATGTTTCATTTCCTGCGGGGCCAGGAACTGCGCCTTCTTGATATTGATCACCGCACCGGTCTTGGCCATGGCCACGACCAGGTCGGTCTGCCGAGACAGAAAAGCCGGCAGTTGAATGATGTTGCAGACGTCGGCCACCGGCTGCGCCTGATGGGGCTCGTGCACATCGGTGATCACCGGTACGCCGAAGGTCTTCTTCACTTCCTCGAAGATCTTCATGCCCTCTTCCAGGCCCGGGCCGCGGAAGGAGCTCACCGACGAACGGTTGGCCTTGTCGAAGCTCGCCTTGAACACATAAGGGATGCCCAGCTTCTCGGTAACCCGCACGTATTCTTCACAGGTACGCAGCGCCAGGTCGCGGGACTCCAGCACGTTGATGCCGCCAAACAACACGAACGGCTTGTCGTTGGCGATATCGATCGTGCCAACGCGGATGATCTTCTGCGCCATGGGTCAGGCCTTCTTCGCTTGGTGCGCCAGTGCGGCGTTGACGAAACCACTGAACAGCGGGTGGCCGTCACGCGGTGTGGAGGTGAACTCGGGGTGGAACTGGCAGGCGACGAACCACGGATGGTCCGCGCTCTCGACCACCTCGACCAGCGCGCCATCACCCGAACGACCGGTGACCTTCAGGCCAGCGTCGATCAGTTGCGGCAGCAGGTTGTTGTTGACTTCGTACCGATGGCGGTGGCGCTCGACGATCACATCCTTGCCGTAGCAGTCGTGCACCTTGGAGCCGGCCTGCAGTTGGCAGTCCTGGGCGCCGAGGCGCATGGTGCCGCCCAGATCGGACGCTTCGGTACGCTGTTCGACGCTGCCTGCGGCGTCCTGCCATTCGGTGATCAGGCCGACCACCGGGTGCTGGCTGGCAATGTCGAACTCGGTGGAGTTGGCATCGCTCCAGCCCAGGACGTTACGGGCGAATTCGATGACTGCGACCTGCATGCCCAGGCAGATGCCCAGGTAAGGGATCTTGTTCTCGCGAGCGTACTGCACGGTCTTGATCTTGCCTTCCACGCCACGCAGGCCGAAGCCGCCCGGTACCAGGATGGCGTCAACGCCCTGCAGCAGGTCGGTACCCTGGTTTTCGATGTCTTCGGAATCGATGTAGCGCAGGTTGACCTTGGTGCGGTTGCTGATACCGGCATGGCTCATCGCTTCGATCAGCGACTTGTAGGCATCGAGCAGCTCCATGTACTTGCCGACCATGGCGATGTTGACTTCTTTTTCCGGATTGAGCTTGGCATCGACCACGCGATCCCACTCCGACAGGTCCGCACCGCGGCACTCCAGAGCGAAGCGCTCGACGACAAAATCATCCAGGCCCTGCGAGTGCAGGATGCCCGGGATCTTGTAGATGGTGTCGGCGTCTTCCAACGCGATTACCGCACGCTCTTCGACGTTGGTGAACTGGGCAATCTTGCGGCGCGACGACAGGTCGATCGGGTGGTCGGAACGGCAGACCAGCACATCCGGCTGCAGGCCGATGGAGCGCAGCTCCTTGACCGAGTGCTGGGTCGGCTTGGTCTTGGTCTCGCCAGCGGTGGCGATGTACGGTACCAGGGTCAGGTGCATCAGCATGGCGCGCTTGGCGCCCACTTCGAAACGCAGTTGGCGAATCGCCTCGAGGAACGGCTGCGACTCGATGTCGCCGACCGTGCCGCCGATCTCGACCATGGCCACGTCCGCGTCGCCGGCACCCTTGATGATGCGGCGCTTGATCTCGTCGGTGATATGCGGGATGACCTGGATGGTCGCGCCCAGGTAATCGCCACGGCGCTCTTTGCGCAGCACGTCTTCGTACACGCGGCCGGTGGTGAAGTTGTTGCTCTTGGTCATCGTGGTGCGGATGAACCGCTCGTAGTGCCCCAAGTCGAGATCGGTCTCGGCGCCGTCGTGGGTGACGAACACTTCACCGTGCTGGAACGGGCTCATGGTGCCCGGATCGACGTTGATGTAGGGATCCAGTTTGAGCATCGTGACCTTCAGGCCCCGCGCCTCCAGGATGGCCGCCAAGGATGCCGAGGCGATGCCTTTCCCCAATGAAGAAACAACACCACCCGTGACGAATATGAAGCGCGTCATGAAAAACCCTAAGAAGTCAGCATTGGCGGTCAAGCCGCCGGGGAGCAGAGAAGGCCTTGGTTCACCTTAGCAAACATGGCGAACCATGCTGGCCAATAGCAAACATTCACCGCTTCGTGAGAAGCAGCAAATACCTGAATAGAGACGGGAGGGCAGTCTACCGGAAACGTCCTGACGGGGGAAGAACGCGAAGCCGCAGGCGCGGCAAAAGCTGCTGGAAAAAGCCTCCCGAAAACGCGACGAAAGACCCCGCGCACGCCACGCGGGCACACGCCTGGCTCGCATCCGCGCGTCTGAAAAGCGCCCTCTCAGGCTTCGCGCCGGGCCACAGTGAAGACCGGCGGCTGCCAGCGCAGCATGCCACCAGCGGGGCTGGCGAGCAGGTTGGCCACGGCCACGGGCCGTCCGTCGCACAACAGCAGCGGCAGCCGCCCACGCAGGAACTCCGGCATGCCGGCTTCCTGCAACAGACGCTTGAGATCACGCCGGCCACGACCCGGCACCAGGATCACCTCGCCGCCCTGCCGATAGCCGATACTCAAGCGCCCTGGCGGCGCCGCACCTTCCAGCCAGACCTTGCCGTTACCCGGCAAGGGCAGCGGTTCATCGGCCACTGCCCAGGCTTGCGCCTCGTCCGGCCAGGGCGCGTGCCACTGCGCATCGAGCCACAGCAGACGCTGGCCATGGCGACAAAGCCGACCCGATTCGAGTCGCCACTGCGGGCTGCCGTCACCTGCGGCATCACGCAGGTCGACCCAGCCCTGCCAGTGGCGACTGTCCGGCAGACGGGTAAAGCCTGCCAGCCAGTGGCGCAGCAGATTGCGCTGGCGGGCCTCGGAGAGCGGGCGTATCGCCTGTAGATCGAGACAGGGAATGCTCAGCCAGTCGAGATCCAGCTGGCCCTGCGCGACCTGCAGATCGAGCCCGGCCAGCTCTTCCAGCAACTCCAGTGCTTCGGCCTGATGCTGCGCCGCACGGGCGAGCACCTGCGGCGCCTTCGGCCAATGCGTTTGCAGGCGAGGCAGAATTTCCTGACGCAGAAAGTTGCGGGCGAACCCAGTATCACTGTTCGAGGGATCTTCTACCCAGCGTAACCCGTGAGCGGCGGCATAAGCCTCCAGCTCACGGCGCGGAACATCCAGCAGCGGTCTTACCGCGTGGCCGGCTGCCAGAGCGCGATGACCGTCCATGGCGGCCAACCCGCGCACTCCCGCGCCACGCAACAGACGGTAGAGCATGGTCTCGGCCTGATCATCCTGGTGCTGAGCCAGCAGCAGCACATCGCCCGCCCCCAGCGACGCCGCGAATGCCGCGTAGCGCGCCTCGCGAGCGGCACGCTCCAGGCTGGCACCCGCCGCGACCTGAACAGACCGAATACGCAACGGCACACCCAACTCATCACACACGCGCTGGCAATGCGCGGGCCACTCGGCAGCCGCAGCCTGCAGGCCGTGATCGACATAAATGGCCGAGATCGGCGGCAGTACCGTATGCCGAGAGGCCTGCACCAGCGCATGCAGCAGCACGGTCGAATCGAGCCCGCCGGAGAAAGCGAGCTGCCACGCGGGCGCCTCACGCCACGTAGCGAGGCGCGCAAGCAGGATCGCTTGAAGAGACATCTAGCGGATTAGCAGAGCAGCCGCGCAGGCAAGCGCACTACCCGAAGGGCAATCCGCATGCCTGCGCGGCAAGCCGGCATCAGGCGATACCGTAGCTCATCAGGCGCTCGTAACGACGGGCCAGCAGCGCGTCGGTGTCGAGCTTGCGCAGGTCGTCGAGCTGGGCGCTGAGGGTCTGGCGAATCGATTCGGCAGCAGCGGCCGGATCACGGTGTGCGCCGCCCAACGGCTCGCCGATCACCTTGTCGACGATGCCCAGCCCCTTCAAACGCTCGGCCGTGATACCCATGGCCTCCGCGGCATCCGGCGCCTTCTCGGCAGTCTTCCAGAGGATCGAGGCACAGCCTTCCGGCGAGATCACCGCGTAGGTGGAGTACTGCAGCATGTTCAGGCTGTCGCACACGCCGATGGCCAGTGCACCGCCCGAGCCGCCCTCGCCGATCACCGTGGCGATGATCGGGGTCTTCAGGCGCGCCATGACGCGCAGGTTCCATGCGATCGCTTCGCTCTGACCACGCTCCTCGGCATCGATACCCGGGTAGGCGCCCGGCGTATCGATGAAGGTCAGGATCGGCATCTTGAAGCGCTCGGCCATCTCCATCAGGCGGCAGGCCTTGCGGTAGCCTTCCGGGCGCGGCATGCCGAAGTTGCGGCGCACCTTCTCGCGCACCTCACGGCCCTTCTGGTGACCGATGACCATGGTCGGCTCGCCGTTCAGGCGGGCAACGCCACCGACGATGGCGGCGTCGTCGGAGAAGTGACGATCGCCATGCAGCTCATCGAACTCGGTGAAGATGTGCTGCAGATAGTCCAGGGTATACGGACGCTGCGGGTGACGGGCAAGCCGGGCGATCTGCCAACTGGTCAGATTACCGAAGATGCTCTCGGTGAGCGTGCTGCTCTTGTCCTGCAGGCGGGCGATTTCGTCGCCGATGTTCAGGGAGTTGTCGTTACCAACCAGGCGCAGCTCTTCAATCTTGGCTTGCAGGTCGGCAATCGGCTGTTCGAAATCGAGATAATTCGGGTTCATAGGCATCCGTCATGCGTCGACGGCCACAGGGCCGGGGAGCGTGTATCCATTTGGCGCCTACCTTATAGGAACAGGCGCATTCAGGTCGACACCTGCACGGCACTTCCGGCAGCGAATTTACCGGCAAGTGCCCCCTGGCACTCGCTCGGCAGCCCAACCCCGGGGGTTCGGTCGCGCCAGCGGCGGTCATGCGGTGTCACGGGCTTGGTGCAGGGCCGTGGCCCCGCATTTCAGCGCCGCAATTCTAGCGGTATTGCAGGAAGACGTTTTCTCGTCCGAACTGGTCACGCAAAGCTTGAATCAAGCTGTCGGCCGGATCGATTCGCCAGTCCTCGCCAAACTGCAACAAGGCCTTGGCATCGGCACCGGTGTAATCCACGGTGATCGGGCAGGCGCCACGATGGCGACGGCACAGCTCACCCAGCCAGCGTAGACGATCGCCCTTCAGGGCGGTGGCCTGTACACGCACCCGCAGGCTCTCGGCCAGGCCGGTACGCGCCTCCTCCAGGCTCATCACCCGCTTGGCGCGCAGGCGCATGCCCCCGGAGAAATCGTCGTTGCTGACCTCCCCTTCCACCACCACCAGGGCATCGCTCTGCAGCAGCGCCTGGTTGCTGGAGAACGCTTCGGCGAACAGCGAGGCCTCGATGCGCCCAGAGCGGTCGTCGAGGGTGATGAAGCCCATCTTGTCGCCCTTCTTGTTCTTCATCACCCGCAGGTTGACGATCAAGCCGGCGACTGTTTGCGTGTCACGCGCCGGCTTGAGGTCAACGATGCGCTGACGAGCAAAGCGCCGCACCTCGCTTTCGTATTCGTCGATCGGGTGGCCGGTCAAATAAAGGCCAAGGGTGTCCTTCTCGCCCTTGAGGCGCTCCTTGAGCGACAGCTCACGGGCGCGGTGATGGTTGGCATAAACATCTGCTTCGGGGCTGGCGAACACGCCACCGAACAGGTCCATATGGCCGCTGTCATGACTGCGCGCAGTCTGCTCGGCCGCCTGCACGGCCTCTTCCATCGCCGACAGCAGCACGGCGCGGTTGCGGTCGATATTGGCCTGGTAGGCCTTGAGCTCGTCGTGAAAATGCGGGCCGAGGCGGTCCAGCGCGCCACTGCGGATCAAGGCATCCATGGTGCGCTTGTTGATGCGCTTCAGGTCGACACGCGAGCAGAAGTCGAACAGGTCCTTGAACGGGCCGTCCTGGCGGGCCTCGACAATCGCCTCGACCGGGCCTTCGCCGACGCCCTTGACCGCGCCCAGACCATAAAGAATGCGCGGCACGTTGTTCGCGTCATGGCTGACGGTGAACTTGAACTCCGACGCATTCACGTCCGGCGGATCGATGCGCAACTTCATGTTGCGGCATTCCTCGATGAGGATCACCACCTTGTCGGTGTTGTGCATGTCCGCCGACAGCACCGCAGCCATGAACGGCGCCGGGTAGTGAGCCTTCAGCCAGGCAGTCTGGTAGGACACCAGGCCGTAGGCCGCAGAGTGGGATTTATTGAAACCGTAACCAGCGAACTTCTCCACCAGATCGAAGATGTTTCCCGCCAGTTCGGCATCGATGCCGTTATTGGCGCAACCTTCGATGAAGCCGCCGCGCTGCTTGGCCATTTCCTCGGGTTTCTTCTTGCCCATGGCGCGGCGCAGCATGTCCGCCTGGCCGAGGGTATACCCGCCCATGACCTGGGCGATCTGCATCACCTGTTCCTGGTAGAGGATGATCCCGTAGGTCGGCTTGAGCACCGGCTCCAGGCCCGCGTACTGATAATCGGGGTGCGGGTACGACAGCTCCGCGCGGCCGTGCTTGCGGTTGATGAAGTCATCCACCATGCCGGACTGCAGCGGGCCGGGGCGGAACAGCGCCACGAGGGCGATCATGTCTTCGAGGCAGTCGGGCTTGAGCTTCTTGATCAGCTCCTTCATGCCGCGTGATTCGAGCTGGAAGACCGCGGTGGTCTCGGCCTTCTGCAGCATCTGGTAGGTCGGCTTGTCATCCAACGGGATAAAGTCGATGTTGACCAGATTTTCTTCCGGCTCGCCGGCTGCACGTTGGTCGCGGTGGATGGTTTCCAGCGCCCATTTGATGATGGTCAGCGTACGCAGGCCCAGGAAGTCGAACTTCACCAGCCCGGCCTGCTCGACGTCGTCCTTGTCGAACTGGGTCACCAGACCGGCGCCCTCCTCGTCGCAGGCGATCGGCGAGAAGTCGGTGAGCTTGGTCGGCGCGATCACCACGCCACCGGCATGCTTGCCGGTGCCGCGCACGATGCCCTCGAGCTTGAGGGACATGTCCCAGATCTCGGCGGCCTCTTCGTCGTTCTTCAGGAAGTCGCGCAGCGGCTCTTCCATCTCGAAGGCTTTTTCCAGGGTCATGCCGACTTCGAAGGGAATCATCTTCGACAGGCGATCGGCCAGGCCGTAGGACTTGCCCTGCACCCGCGCGACGTCGCGCACTACCGCCTTGGCCGCCATCGAGCCGAAGGTGATGATCTGGCTCACCGCGTTACGGCCGTACTTCTCGGCCACGTAATCGATGACCCGGTCACGGCCATCCATGCAGAAGTCGACGTCGAAGTCGGGCATGGATACCCGCTCCGGATTGAGGAACCGTTCGAACAGCAGGTCATAGGCCAGCGGGTCGAGATCGGTGATCTTCTGCACATAGGCGACCAGCGAGCCGGCGCCTGAACCGCGCCCCGGGCCCACCGGCACGCCGTTGCTCTTGGCCCACTGGATGAAGTCCATCACGATCAGGAAGTAACCGGGGAAGCCCATCTGGATGATGATATCCAGCTCGAAATTCAGCCGGTCGATGTACACCTGCTTCTTGGCGTCGTAGTCCGGCGTGCCCTTGGGCAGCAGGACTTCCAGGCGTTCGTCCAGGCCGTCGAAGGAGACCTTGCGGAAATACTCGTCGATGGTCATGCCTTCCGGCACAGGGAAGTCGGGCAGGAAGTACTTGCCCAGCAACACTTCGATGTTGCAGCGTTTGGCGATCTCGACGGTGTTTTGCAGCGCGTCGGGCAGGTCGCTGAACAGCTCGGCCATTTCCTGCGGCGACTTCAGGTACTGCTGGTCGGAGTAGATGCGTGGCCGGCGTGGGTCGTCGAGGATGCGGCTTTCGCCGATGCAGACGCGGGTTTCGTGGGCTTCGAAGTCGCCCTGCTTCAAGAAACGCACATCGTTGGTGGCGACCAGCGGCGCGCCCAGCCTGTCGGCCAGGGCCACGGCGGCATGCACGTGTTCTTCATCGTTGACGCGACTGGTGCGCTGCACTTCCAGATAGAAACGGTCCGCGAACACCGCCTGCCATTCCTGCAGCAGCGCTTCGGCCTTGGCCTGCTCGCCATCGAGCAGCGCATGCCCGATCTCACCTTCCTTGGCGCCGGACAGCGCGATCAGTCCCTCGCTGGCAGCCTTCACCCAGTCGCGCTGGATGATCACCAGGTCATTGCTCTGACCTTCACTCCAGCCGCGCGACACCAGTTCGGTGAGGTTGCGATAGCCCTTTGGGTTCATCGCCAGCAGCGTCATGCGCGTCAGCGGGCCATCTTCGTTGGCGCTTGCAAGCCAGATATCAGCGCCGCAGATCGGCTTGATACCGGCGCCCATGGCGGCCTTGTAGAACTTCACCAGCGAGCACATGTTGCTCATGTCGGTGACCGCCACGGCAGGCATGCCCGCCCCGGCCACCGCCTTGACCAACGGCTTGACGCGAACCAGGCCATCGACCAGCGAATACTCGGTGTGCAGGCGAAGATGAACGAACGAAACAGCCATGAAGAAGCCCTGCAGGAAAAGCGACAAAACGCCGATTGTACCGTAACTGGAGCGACGTACAGCGGGCTGAATGGCTCAGTACGCGGTCACGCCGTCCAGAAGGCGACGCACCGGCGCGTAGGAGCGCCGGTGGATAGGTGTCGGGCCCAGACGCACCAGGGCCTCGAGGTGAACGGGCGTGGGGTACCCCTTGTGCAGGGCCATGCCATACCCCGGATAGAGCAGGTCGAGCTCGCGCATCTCGCGATCGCGGCTGACCTTGGCAAGGATCGACGCCGCGGCAATCGCCGGCACCTGGGCATCGCCACCGATCACTGGCGCGCTGGGCACGGACAACTTCGGGCAGCGATTGCCGTCGATCAACGCCAGCTTTGGTGTCACGCTGAGGCCTTCGACAGCGCGCTGCATGGCCAGCATGGTGGCATGCAGGATGTTCAGGCGGTCGATTTCCTCGACATCGGCGCGGGCAATGCACCAGGCCAAAGCCTTTTCTTTAATCTCGTCGAACAGTTTTTCGCGGCGTGCTTCGCTGAGCTTCTTGGAATCATTGAGGCCCAGGATCGGCCGCGCCGGATCGAGGATCACCGCCGCCGTCACCACCGCGCCGCACAGCGGGCCACGGCCCACTTCATCGACACCGGCAACCAGCTCTTCGACCGTGGCAAAATCCAGTCCCAGTTGCATCAGCCGCGCCCCAGCAGGTCGAGCACCGCCGCGGCAGCGCGCTCGGAAGCGCCGCGGCGCAAGGTGCGGTGGATCGCATCGAAACCTTCGGTCTGCACCTCGCCATCGACCAGCAGCGGCGCCACCGTGCGGGCCAGCGCATCGGCCGTGGCGGCATCCTGGATCAGCTCGGGCACGAGCAAGCGCTGCGCCAGCAGGTTGGGCAGCGAGATGTACGGGCTCTTCACCAGGCGCTTGAGGATGCGAAAGGTCATTGGCGCCACACGGTACGCCACCACCATCGGTCGCTTGTAGAGCAGCGCTTCCAGGGTCGCGGTGCCGGAGGCGATCAGCACCGCATCACAGGCGGCCAGGGCATCGTGGGAACGGCCATCGAGCAGTTGCAGCGGCAGGTCACGACCGCCGAGCATCTGCTCGACTTGCAGGCGACGCTCCGGGCTGGCACAGGGCAATACGAAGCGCACACCGGGACGCAGGCCGCGCAACCGCTCCGCCGCATCGAGAAACAGGCTGCCGAGGCGCGCCACCTCCCCGCCACGGCTGCCCGGCAACAGTGCCACCACCGGCGCGTCGACAGGTATGCCCAGCCCTTCCCGGGCAGCGGCGCGATCCGCCTGCAGAGGGATGGCGTCTGCCAACGGATGCCCGACGAAACACACAGGCACCTGGTGCGCTTCGTAGAACTGCGCCTCGAACGGAAACAGCGTGAGCATCAGGTCGCAGGCATCGCGGATCTTCAGCACGCGTTTCTGCCGCCAGGCCCACACGGAGGGACTGACGTAGTGCACGGTACGGATGCCGGCCTGGCGCAACTTGAGCTCGACTCCGAGGGTGAAGTCCGGTGCATCGATGCCGATGAACACATCGGGCTCGCGCTCGATCAGGCTGGCGATCAGGCGGCGGCGGCGCGATAGCAGTTCCGGCAGCCGACCCAGCACCTCGACCAGGCCCATGACCGCCAGGCGCTCCATGGGAAAGTCGCTGACCAGGCCCTCGGCCTGCATGCGCGGGCCGCCGACACCGATGAACTCGACATTGGGGTGGCGGGCCTTCAGAGCCTGCATCAGGCCGGAACCGAGAATATCGCCGGATGCCTCGCCAGCGACCAGCGCGACACGCAATACCTCAGCCATGGTTCAGCGCGTGATGCCGCGGCTGGAGGTCAGGATCGAGTCGCGAAACACCGCCACTTCGGAGAATTGCGTGGCCACGTCTTCAAGCTCGACCAGTGCCTCTTCGATGGTGAACCCCTGACGGTAGACGATCTTGTAGGCACGGCGCAGCGCCTGCATCGCCTCGGAGCTGAAACCACGCCGGCGCAGGCCCTCGAAGTTCATGCTGCGCGCTTCGGCAGGGTTGCCGGAGACCGTGACGTAAGCCGGAACGTCCTTGCCGATCGCCGCGCCCATGCCGGCAAAGGCATGCGCACCGATGTGGCAGAACTGATGGACCAGGGTGTAGCCGGACAGAATCGCCCAGTCGCCGATATGCACATGCCCGGCCAGCGCAACGTTGTTGACCAGAATGCAGTGGTTACCCACCACACTGTCGTGACCAATATGCGCGTAGGCCATGATCAGGTTGTGGTCACCAATGGTGGTTTCGTCACGATCCTGAACGGTGCCGCGGTGCATGGTCACGCCTTCACGGATGATGTTGTGATCACCGATGACCAGGCGCGTAGGTTCGCCCTTGTACTTGCGATCGGGGGTGTCTTCACCCAGGGAGGCGAACTGATAGATCTTGTTGTGCTTCCCGATGCGGGTTGGACCCTTGAGGATCACGTTGGGACCCAGCACGGTGCCCTCGCCTATTTCTACGTCGGGCCCAATAATCGACCAAGGGCCGACGACGACGTCGTCTGCCAGCTTGGCGCTGGGATCGATGATGGCGCGAGGGTCAATCAAACTCATAACTTGCGTTCCGCACAGATGATTTCGGCCGAGCATACTTCTTTGCCATCGACCGTGGCCTTGCATTCGAATTTCCAGATGCTGCGCTTGCTGCTGAGGAACTTGGCCTCGAGGATCAGCTGGTCGCCCGGCACCACCGGTTGACGAAAGCGTAGCTTATCGGAGCCGACAAAATAGTAGAGTGTGCCGTCGGCAGGCTTCACGTCCATCATCTTGAAGCCCAGAATACCGGCAGCTTGTGCCATGGCCTCGATGATCAAGACGCCAGGCATGATCGGGTGCTCGGGAAAGTGGCCGTTGAAGAATGGCTCGTTGACGCTGACATTCTTATAGGCACGCACGCTCTTGCCTTCAAGATCCAGATCCGTTACCCGGTCCACCAGCAGGAACGGGTAGCGGTGCGGCAAGTATTCGCGAATTTCGTTGATGTCCATCATTTCCAGAGAAGCCCGTAATAAAAAGAAGAGAGCACGGCATCAGCCGCGCTCAGGCATCAGATGAGGCATTCCCGCTCGAGGTCACGGCGCTCAGCTGTTTTTCCAACTGCTTCACACGCCGCGCCATGTCGTCCAGCTGGCGAATACGCGCCACGCTTTTCTTCCACTCGGCTGCAGGTTGCATAGCGGTACCCGAGGAATAGGCACCCGGTTCGGTGATCGAGCGGGTGACCATGGTCATGCCGGTCACGAATACGCCGTCACACACATCGATGTGTCCAACCATGCCGACGCCACCGGCGATCATGCAGTTCCTGCCGATCGAGGTGCTGCCGGAAATCCCCACGCAGGCGGCCATGGCCGTGTTGTCACCGACCTGCACGTTGTGCGCGATCATGATCTGGTTATCCAGTTTCACGCCATTGCCGATACGCGTGTCGGACAACGCGCCACGGTCCAGGGTGGTGTTGGCACCGATCTCGACATCGTCACCGATGCTTACCCCACCAATCTGGGCGATCTTCTGCCACACGCCTTTCTCGTTGGCGAAGCCGAAGCCTTCACCGCCGATGACCGCGCCGGACTGGATGACCACACGCTTGCCGATACGCACGTCGTGATAAAGCGTGACACGCGGTGCCAGCCAGCCGTCCTCACCGATCTCGGAACGCGCACCGACTACGCAGTGGGCGCCCAGTGACACACCGGCGCCGATCTTCGCGCCACTCTCGACCACCACATAGGGGCCGATGGCTGCGCTCGGATCGACCTGGGCATCCTCAGCCACCAGCGCGGTCGGGTGGACGCCCGCAGCCGCCCTGGGCTTGCGATCGAACAGGTGCGACAGCGAGGCGTAGGCCAGGTACGGATTGCCGACCACCAGTGCATTACCGGCAAACCCTTCGGCATCTGCCGCGGTCAACAGCACTGCAGCCGCTTTGCAGCTGCCAAGGTGCTTGCGGTACTGCGCATTGGCCAGGAACGTCAGCTGAGACGGGCCGGCATCCTGCAAGGTTGCCAGCCCGTCGACCGTCTGATCGGCAGCGCCACGCAAGGTGGCGCCCACCCGCTCAGCCATCTGACCGAGCGTGAAGACAGGTGTGGACATCATCAACGCATCTGATTCATGCGCTCGATGACCTGGCGAGTGATGTCGAACTGAGGTTTGACATCGATCACTGCGCCACGCTCGAGCACCAGGTCGAAGTTGCCGTTCTTGATGACGTCTTCAACCGCCTTGTCCAGGTTCGGCTTGAGCTTCTTGAGCATCTCGCGATCAGCGACGGCCTTGGATTCGTTCAGCTCCTTGGACTGGAACTGGAAGTCACGGGCCTTTTGCTTGAAGTCGAGCTCGAGACGCTCGCGCTCGGCGGTCTGCATCTTGTCGCCGTCCTTGACGATACGATCCTGAATGCGCTTGGCGTCGCTTTCCAGGGTCTTGAGCTTGTTCAGTTGCGGGCCGAACTTCTTCTCCGCATCCACCGCGTAGCGCTTGGCGGCGTCGGATTCGAGCAGGGCCATCTGATAATTGAGTACCGCGATCTTCATTTCCGCGAATGCCGGGGTCGCCAGCAGAGCAGCGCTTAACAGAACCAGTTGAGTCAACTTACGCACGGTGCAACTCCTGCAGAAAAACTGTCTTCGTGATTCATGAACAGACGCTTAGAACGTCTGACCGAGGGAGAACTGGAATACCTGGGTGTCGGCGTCGTCCGGCTTCTTGACCGGCATCGCCAGGCTGAAGCTGAGCGGGCCGAGGGCGGTGATCCAGGTCACGCCAACGCCGACCGAGCTGGCCAGATTACCGAAATCGATGTCGCAGCTGTCGCCACGGTTCTTCTGGCCGGAGCTGCAGTCGGTATCGAACACGTTACCCACGTCCCAGAACAGTGCGGTGCGCAGCGAACGCTGGTCCTTGACGAACGGCAGCGGGAACAGCAATTCAGCACCGCCCTGGATCAGCACGTTACCACCGAACGGCAGCGGGTCCTGGTCCGGATCGGCCAGCGTGCCTTCGTTACGCCCGGTACTCGGTGTACTGCGCGGGCCCAGGCTGCTGTCTTCGAAACCACGTACCGAGTTGAAGCCGCCGGCGTAGTAGTTCTCGTAGAACGGCAGCTTGCTGGTGGAGCCGAACGCCCCGCCGTAGCCCAGCTGGGTGTGGAAGCGCATGGTGTAGGTGTCGGTCAGCGGTTTGAATACCTGGCCGCGATAGTCGAGCTTGTAGAACGACAGGTCACTGCCCGGCACGGTGGTTTCGAACACCAGGCTCTGCGAGTGGCCACGGTTGGCCAGCACGCCGCGGTTCAGCGTCGACTCGGACCAACCGACCGAAGCCTTGAAGTTGACGTATTTCTCGCCTTCCTGACGGGTGAAGTCGAAGATCTCGTCGACGGTGTAGCGGCCGGTGTTGATCTCGTCCTGCTGCACGGTCAGGCCGTAGGTCAGGCGAGCGGTCTCGCTGATCGGGTAACCGATATTGACACCGGCGCCCAGGCTGTCGACCGAGTAGCTGGATACGTCGACATCGAGTTCGTCGTAGTCGGTGGTGCGGTAGAAGGCGTTGTAACCCAGGCTCACGCCATCTTCGGTCCAGTACGGATCGGTGAAGGAGAAGTTGTAGCGGCTCTGGTATTCGCTGCGGGTCAGGCCGAGGCTGACACGGTTACCACTACCCAGGAAGTTGTTCTGGGTGATCGAGCCACCAAGGATCAGGCCGGCGTTCTGGGCGAAACCCACGCTCGCCGTGATCGAACCCGAGGCCTGTTCTTCGACGCTGTAATTGACGTCGACCTGGTCATCGGTACCCGGCACCTGCGGGGTCTCGACGTTGACTTCCTTGAAGAAGCCGAGACGTTCCAGACGCGTCTTCGACTGGTCGATCAGGTAGGTCGATGCCCAGCCGCCTTCCATCTGGCGCATCTCGCGGCGCAGCACTTCGTCTTCGGTCTTGGTGTTGCCACGGAAGTTGACGCGGTTGACGTAGGCGCGCTTGCCCGGGTCGACGACAAAGGTGATCGACACCGAGTTGTCGTCATCATGCGGCTCGGGCACGCCGTTGACGTTGGCGAAGGTATAGCCCTCGTTACCCAGGCGACGGGTGATCAGCTCGCTGGTGGTCGTCATCACCTTGCGCGAGAACACCTGCCCTTCCTTGACCAGCAACAGGGCACGGACTTCTTCTTCCGGCACCTTGAGGTCGCCGGACAGTTTCACGTCACGGACGGTGTACTTCTCGCCTTCGTCGATGTTGACAGTGATGTAGACGTGCTTCTTGTCCGGGGTGATGGACACCTGGGTAGAGGTGATGTCCATGTTGATGTAGCCACGGTCCAGGTAATAGGAACGCAGGCGTTCCAGGTCACCGGAGAGCTTCTCACGGGCGTACTTGTCGTCGTTGCGGAAGAACGACAGCCAGTTGGTGGTCTTCAGCTCGAACAGGTCGCCCAGGTCTTCGTCGGAGAAGACGTTGTTGCCCACCACGTTGATGTGCTGGATGGCCGCAACGGTGCCTTCGTTGATGTTGATCTTCAGCGCCACGCGGTTACGCGGCTGGGGAATCACTTCGGCATCGATTTCCGCGGAGTAACGACCCTGGGCCACGTATTGGCGCTGCAGCTCGTTACGCACCCCCTCAAGGGTGGCGCGCTGGAAAATCTCGCCTTCGGCAAGGCCGGACTGGTTCAGCCCCTTCAACAGGTCATCGCTGCTGATGGCCTTGTTGCCTTCGATTTCGATGCTGGAGATGGACGGGCGTTCGACCACGGTGATCACCAGCACGTTGCCATCGCGGCCGAGCTGGATGTCCTGGAAGAAGCCGGTCTTGAACAGCTCGCGGGTCGCCTCGACCAGCGTGCGGTCGTCGGCCGCCTCGCCCACGTTCAGGGGCAGCGCACCGAACAGGCTGCCGGCGGAGACGCGCTGGAGGCCGTTGACGCGGATATCGGAGATGGTGAAGGACTCAGCGTGAACTTCGGCGATCATCAATGCGGCAAGCACCGCAGGTAGCAGCAGACGTTTCATGAAGTCCTTTCTTATTCCAACTAACGATAAGAAATCAGTCGTTCGAGACGAAAGATATGTAATACAGCAGAGGTCACAGGCGCCCCAGGTCGTTGACCAGAGCCAGCAGCATCACCCCGATCACCAGGCTGATGCCGATTTGCATCCCCCAACCCTGCACCCGTTCGGAGAGCGGACGACCGCGCACCCATTCGACCAGGTAATAAAGCAGATGCCCCCCATCCAGAACCGGAATCGGCAGCAAATTGAGAACGCCCAGACTGATGCTCAGGTAGGCGAGGAAATTCAAAAAATCCCCGAGGCCCGACTCGGCCGAAGCGCCCGCCACTTTAGCAATGGTTATCGGCCCGCTCAAGTTTTTTACCGAGAGCTCGCCGAAGAGCATTTTCTTCAGCGAATCCAAGGTCAGAACGCTCATCGTCCAAGTGCGTGATGCCGCTTCGCCTACGGCCTCGAGCGGGCCGTAGCTGACCTCGCGAAGCATGTTCGCCGGCCACTGCGCGGAGGCGACACCAGCCCCCAGGTAACCGCTGAGCGCTTCACCTTCCCCGCGACTGGCCAGGGTGACGGGCACGTCCAGGCGCTGGCCGTCACGTTCCACGGCAAGCGATACCGCCTGGCCCGGCAGGCCGCGAACGCGGTCGACCAGGTCCTGCCAATCAACCAGTGGCTGCTCGTTCAGCGCCAGCAGACGGTCACCCAGACGCAGGCCAGCGGCTTGCGCCGGGCCTTCAGGGTCGAACTCGGCCAGCACTGGCGCCAGGCTCGGCCGCCAGGGGCGGATACCCAGCGAGGCAATCGGATCCGGCTCGTTGGCGCCGCGCAACCAGTTGTCGAGCTGGACGCGATGAAGCGTATCGGCGCCACCATCGGTGTGACGCGTGGCGATCATCAGTTCGCCGCTCTCGCCAAGACGCCGCACCAGTTGCAGGTTCACCGCAGACCAGCCAGAGGTCGCCTTGCCGTTGATCGAGACGATCTCCTCACCAGGCTGCAGGCCGGCGACCTGTGCCAGGCTGCCGGACTCCACCGCACCGATCACCGGGCGCACCTGCTGGCTACCAAGCATGGCCACCAGCCAGAAAAACACCAGCGCCAGGGCGAAGTTGGCGGCCGGTCCCGCTGCCACGATGGCAATGCGCTGGCCGACGGTCTTGCGGTTGAACGATTGCTCGGCCAGGGAAGCAGGAACATCGCCTTCGCGCTCGTCGAGCATCTTCACATAGCCGCCAAGCGGAATGGCGGCGATCACGAATTCGGTACCCTGGCGGTCATGCCAGCGCACCAGTGGTGTGCCGAAGCCCACCGAAAAGCGCAGCACCTTGACGCCACAGCGCCGGGCTACCCAGAAATGACCGTACTCATGAAAGGTCACCAGCACCCCGAGCGCCACCAGGGTACCGACGATCATATACAGTGCGCTCATGCCACCTCTCCACGTTTCAACCACTGCCCGGCGAGCTCCCGCGCACGGCGGTCAGCGTCGAGCACGGCGTCGAGACACTCCACCGCAACGGTTGGCTCGGCCTCGAGAACGCCGCCAATGATACGCGCGATATCGGTGAAGCGAATCCGCCGTTCGAGAAAGGCCGCCACGGCCACCTCGTTCGCCGCGTTGAGCATGGCCGGCGCACTGCCGCCCGCCGCCGCCGCCTCACGCGCCAGCCGCAGACAGGGAAAGCGCACGTCATCAGGCGCCTGGAAATCCAGGCGCGCGATGCCAAGCAGGTCCAGCGGGGCAACACCGGAATCGATGCGTTGCGGCCAGGCCAGGGCATGGGCGATGGGCGTGCGCATGTCGGGATTGCCGAGTTGGGCGAGTACCGAGCCGTCGATATAATCGACCAGGGAATGAATCACGCTTTGCGGGTGGATCACCACCTCGACCTGATCCGCGCGCGCATCGAACAACCAGCAGGCCTCGATCAGCTCCAGGCCCTTGTTCATCATGCTGGCCGAGTCCACGGAAATCTTGCGCCCCATCGACCAGTTGGGGTGGGCACAGGCCTGCTCGGGGGTGACCGCATGCAACGCTTCAGGTGCGGTCTCGCGGAACGGGCCGCCGGACGCCGTCAGCAGGATGCGCCGCACGCCGACCGGCGCCAGGCCGCGGGCGTAATCATGGGGCAGGCACTGAAAAATCGCGTTGTGCTCGCTGTCGATCGGCAACAGCACGGCGCCGCTCTGGCGCACCGCGCGCATGAACAGCGCGCCCGACATCACCAGCGCTTCCTTGTTGGCGAGCAGAACTTTTTTGCCGGCCTCGACTGCCGCCAGCGTCGGCTTGAGGCCTGCGGCACCGACGATGGCTGCCATCACCGCGTCCACCTCGGCATGTGCCGAGACTTCACACAGCCCCGCCTCGCCGAACAGAACGCGGGTATCGAGCCCGGCAAGGCGCAGGCGCGCCTGCAGATCATTCGCCGCCTGCACGTCCGCGACCACGGCAAAGCTCGGTCGATGCGCGACGCACAGCGCCTCGAGTTCGGCCACCCGGCTGAACGCGGTCAGGGCAAACACCTGATAGCGGTCAGGGTGACGGGCGATGACGTCGAGGGTGCTGAGGCCGATGGAGCCAGTGGCGCCAAGCACGGTGATGCGTTGAATCTGACTCACAATGTGCCCCAGCCTGCCAGCAACAGCAGCACCGCAAATACCGGTACGGCCGCCGTCAGGCTATCGATTCGATCGAGTACGCCGCCATGCCCAGGCAGCAGGTTGCTGCTGTCCTTGATGCCCGACTGGCGCTTGAACATGCTTTCGGTCAGGTCGCCGACCACGGAAATCAGCACCACCAACGCGGCAGCCGGAAGCGCCAGCAGGAACTCGCCAGGGGTCCAGCCACGGTAGAGGCCGACGATCACGGTCAGCAGCAGGCTGAGCAGCAGACCACCGATCAGGCCTTCCCAACTCTTGCCGGGACTGACACGCGGCGCCAGCTTGCGCTTGCCGAAACGCTTGCCGGAGAAATAAGCGCCGACATCCGCCACCCAGACCAGCGCCATGACGGCCAGGATCAGCCAGTTGGCCAACGGCCACTGCTTGACCATCACCAACCCTTGCCAGGCCGGCACGAGAATCAACAGGCCGATCAGCAGGCAGCCTGGCAGGCCACCCCAGTAACGGCTGCTGTGCGGATAATTGAGCACCAGAAAGGTGGCGAATGCCCACCACACGAAGCCCATACCCAGAACCCAGGGCGCCAGCGCTGGCAGGCCGTGCAGCAGATACAGCAGCAACGCCACCAGCGTCGCGTAGGCGATGCGCAGCGGCTGGCTGGCGAAACCGGCCAGCCGCGCCCACTCCCAGGCCCCCAGCACGACCACCACAGCGATGAACAGAGCGAACGCGCCGCCGTCGAGGTAAAAGAACCCGGCAAGGGCGATCGGCAACAGGATCAGCGCCGTAATGATTCGTTGTTTGAGCATCAGGCGCGGGCCTCGGCTTCTATTTGTTCACTGGTTTTACCAAAACGCCGCTGCCGCTTGGCAAAGTCCAGCAGCGCCGCGCGCATGGCGTCGTGCTTGAAATCCGGCCACAGCAGGTCGGAGAAATACAGCTCGCTGTATGCCATCTGCCAGAGCAGGAAATTGCTCACCCGGTGTTCGCCGCCGGTGCGGATGCACAGGTCCGGCAGCGGCAGTTCGCCGGTGACCAGACAACCCTGCAGCAAGCGCGGCGTGATGTCCTCGGGCTGCAGGTGGCCGCCCTGAACTTCTCGCGCAAGCCGCTGAGCCGCCTGGGCGATGTCCCACTGGCCACCGTAGTTCGCTGCGATCTGCAGGATGAAGCGCTTTTCACCGGTGCCACCCGAGGTCCTGGCTTCGGCCTCACGCATGGCCGCCTGCAGCTCAGGATGGAAGCGCGAACGGTCACCGATGATGCGCAGGCTGATGCCGTTCTCGTCGAGCTTGCGGGTTTCCCGACGCAAGGCACTGAGAAACAGCTCCATCAGCGCGCCGACTTCTTCGGCAGGCCGTTGCCAGTTCTCGCTGGAGAACGCAAACAGGGTCAACACCTCGACACCCGATTCGGCGCACACCTCGATGACCGCGCGCACCGCATCGACACCCGCTTTGTGCCCGGCCACGCCGGGCAGCAGGCGCTTGCGCGCCCAGCGGTTATTACCGTCCATAATGATCGCCACGTGCCGTGGAACGGCCATCACGGCACTGACTTTGGGATTGTCCATGGCGACTTCCTGGCCGTCAGACGGCCATCAGGTCCGCTTCTTTCTGCTTCACGGCAGCGTCGATCTCGGCCACGAACTTGTCAGTCAGCTTCTGGATGTCGTCAGCGGCGCGGCGCTCTTCGTCTTCGCTGATTTCCTTTTCCTTGACCAGATCCTTGAACTGGCTCAGCGCATCGCGACGGATGTTGCGCACGGCAACGCGGGCGTCTTCGGCAGCGTCACGCGCCTGCTTGGTGAAGCCCTTGCGGGTTTCCTCGGTCAGGGCCGGCATGGAGATCAGCAGCAGTTCACCCAGGTTGGTCGGATTGAAACCGAGGCCGGAGCTCTGGATGGCCTTGTCCACGGCCGAGAGCATGTTGCGCTCGAAGGCCACGACCTGCAGGGTGCGCGCGTCCTTCACGGTCACGTTGGCGACCTGGTTCAGCGGCGTGTCCGCGCCGTAGTAAGGCACCATCACGCCACCAAGGATGCTCGGGTGAGCCTGACCAGTGCGAATGCGGCTGAATGCGTGGGCCAGCGATTCCAGGCTCTTCTGCATGCGAACCTGGGCGTCCTTCTTGATTTCGTTGATCATTCTTTACTTTCCTCGACCAGAGTACCTTCGGCGCCGCCCACCACGACATTGAGCAGGGCACCCGGCTTGTTCATATTGAAAACGCGCAGCGGCATATTGTGATCACGGCACAGGCAAATAGCCGTCAGGTCCATCACGCCCAGCTTGCGATCGAGCACTTCATCATAGGTGAGGCGGTCGAATTTCTCCGCATGCGGGTCCTTGAATGGATCGGCAGTGTACACACCATCCACCTTGGTTGCCTTCAACACCACGTCGGCGTCGATCTCGATGCCACGCAGGCAGGCAGCCGAATCGGTGGTGAAGAAGGGATTGCCAGTGCCAGCGGCGAAAATCACCACCTCACCGGTTTTCAGGTGGCGCATGGCCTTGCGACGGTCGTAATGGTCGGTAACGCCGACCATGGAGATCGCCGACATGACCAGCGCCGGGATGTTCGAACGTTCCAGCGCGTCGCGCATGGCCAGGGCGTTCATTACCGTGGCCAGCATGCCCATGTGGTCACCGGTGACGCGGTCCATGCCAGCGGCGCTTAGGGCGGCACCACGGAACAGGTTGCCACCGCCGATCACCACGCCGACCTGCACGCCGATGCCGACCAGTTGGCCGACTTCCAGCGCCATGCGATCCAGTACCTTGGGGTCGATACCGAAATCTTCCGACCCCATCAGGGCCTCGCCGCTGAGTTTGAGCAGAATGCGCTTGTAGCGCGGTTGACGACCACTCACCTGCTGAGCCATTACCAATCTCTCCTGCGGCGTAAGAAAGCGCGCGAGCCCGATGGCTCGCCCATATCGAGCGCTTCGACAGCACTCAAGACCGTTCGTGCCGTGGGCACCAACCGCCGTTCTGAAAAAAAACCCATTTGAAAAAGAGGCCGCGCGCGTGAGCGGGCAGCCTCTTCTGGGGCACTAGCTGAGCGGCATGCCGTTACTGCTTGCTGGCAGCAACCTGGGCAGCGACTTCGGCAGCGAAGTCGGTCTCGGCCTTCTCGATGCCCTCGCCCACTTCGTAGCGCACGAAGGAAACGATTTCAGCACCGGCTTTCTTGACCAGGTCACCGACTTTGACTTCCGGGTCCATGATGAACGCCTGCTCAACCAGACTGGCTTCGGCCAGGAACTTGTTGATGCGGCCCTTGATCATGTTTTCAACGATGTTTTCCGGCTTGCCGGCGATCTTGTCGGCATTGAGCTGCAGGAAGATTTCCTTTTCCTTGGCAACCAGCTCTTCGGAAACCTGGTCCGGGGAGACAACGGCCGGATTGGAGGCAGCGACGTGCATGGCCACGTGCTTGGCCAGTTCGTCGTTACCGCCTTTCAGGACAACCAGAACACCGATGCGGTGGCCGTGCAGGTAAGCACCAACGGTTTCGCCAGCGACTGCGGTCAGGCGACGAATGTTGACGTTCTCGCCGCACTTGGCAACCAGCGCCTCGCGAGCGGATTCGCGGGAAGCGATCAGCGGCGCGACGTCGGTCAGGTTCTGTGCGAAGGCTTCATCCAGGCTGTCTTTCACGAAGCCCTTGAAGTCGTCCTGCAGAGCCAGGAAGTCGGTCTGCGAGTTGACTTCGATGATCAGCCCGCGGCCACCTTCGACGCGCGCAGCGATAGCGCCTTCAGCGGCGATGTTGCCCGCTTTCTTGGCGGCCTTGATGGCGCCCGAAGCACGCATGTCATCAATGGCTTTCTCGATGTCGCCACCGGCGGCAACCAGGGCCTTCTTGCATTCCATCATGCCTTGGCCGGTACGCTCGCGCAGTTCTTTAACCAGGGCTGCAGTGATCTCTGCCATTTTGAAAATCCTCTGTGGTAGGTCTTCAACCATCGCCCGTCATGCAGGCGACCAAATCTGTGAGTGGCAAAAAGGGGGCCTAGCCCCCTTTTTGCGCAGCGCATAACACTAGATGCTCTGCGTTACCGCTTAGCCTTCGGCAGCTTCGGCAGCCGGTGCTTCTTCGACGAACTGCTCGGTGGCACCGCCAACGTTGCTGCGACCACGGACCACGGCGTCGGCCATGGCGCCCATGTACAGCTGGATGGCGCGAATGGCGTCGTCGTTGCCCGGGATGATGTAGTCAACGCCTTCCGGGCTGCTGTTGGTATCGACGATGCCGATGACCGGGATGCCCAGCTTGTTGGCTTCGGTGATCGCGATGCGCTCGTGATCAACGTCGATGACGAACAGAGCGTCCGGCAGACCGCCCATGTCCTTGATACCGCCCAGGCTGCGATCCAGTTTTTCCAGATCACGGGTGCGCATCAGCGCTTCTTTCTTGGTCAGCTTGGCGAAGGTGCCGTCCTGGGACTGCACTTCCAGATCACGCAGACGCTTGATCGAGGCACGGATGGTCTTGAAGTTGGTGAGCATGCCGCCCAACCAGCGGTGATCGACGAACGGCGAGCCGCAACGGGCAGCTTCTTCGCGGACGATCTTGCCAGCGGAACGCTTGGTGCCGACGAACAGGATCTTGTTCTTGCCAGCAGCCAGCTTTTCAACGAACGACAGGGCGTCGTTGAACATCGGCAGGGTTTTTTCGAGGTTGATGATGTGAATCTTGTTGCGCGCGCCGAAAATGTACTTGCCCATTTTCGGGTTCCAGTAACGGGTCTGGTGGCCGAAGTGCACACCGGCCTTCAGCATATCGCGCATGTTGACTTGGGACATGATAGTTCCTTGATAAGTCGGGTTAGGCCTCCACGCGTCCCAATTTCCAACCCTTGCGGGCACCCAGGAAACCGTGTCGACACGTGTGTGGGGTTAAGCTTTCGGGGTCTGCCCCGTAAAGCGGCGCGTTTTATACCACAGAAAGTTACTGCAAGCTATACGCCAACGCCTACCGTGGCCAAGCCAGTGTAGCCCTGGCGCTTCAAGCTTCCAGTCGCAAACTGTTACCATGGCGCACTTTATAGAGATACCGAGATCACCATGACCGTCACCCTCAAGACGCCCGATGAAATCGAGAAGATGCGCATCGCCGGCCGCCTGGCCGCCGAAGTGCTGGAGATGATCGCCGAGCATGTCAAACCTGGCGTCACCACCGATGAACTGAACACCCTCTGCCACGACCATATCGTCAACGTGCAGAAGGCTATCCCCGCGCCGCTCAACTACGGCGCCGCGCCGGGTCGTCCGGGGTTCCCGAAGTCCATCTGCACCTCGCTCAACCATGTGGTATGCCACGGCATTCCCAATGACAAGCCGCTCAAGGAAGGTGATGTGATGAACATCGACATCACCGTGATCAAGGACGGCTACTACGGCGACACCAGCCGCATGTTCCACGTCGGCCAGGTTCCCGAGTGGGCCGAGCGCCTGTCGCGGGTCACCCAGGAATGCCTCTACAAGGGCATCGAGGTGGTACGCCCTGGCGCGCGCCTCGGCGATATCGGCGAAGTGATCCAGAAGCATGCCGAGAAGCACGGCTTCTCGGTGGTGCGCGAGTTCTGCGGGCATGGCATCGGTTCGGTATTTCATGAGGAACCGCAGGTGCTGCACTACGGCCGCGCCGGCACCGGCATGGAGCTCAAGGAAGGCATGACCTTCACCATCGAGCCGATGATCAACCAGGGCCGCCCGGAAACCCGTGTGCTGGGCGACGGCTGGACCGCGATCACCAAGGACCGCAAATTGTCCGCGCAGTGGGAACACACCCTGCTGGTCACCGCCGACGGTTACGAGATCTTCACCCTGCGTGGCGACGACACCATCGCACGGGTGTCTGGCTGATCACCACGCTCGCCAAATACAGAAGGAAAGCCGCCGCATGCCGCAGGTAGATCCCGAGTTGTTCGATCGCGGCCAGTTCCAGGCGGAACTGGCGCTCAAGTCCAGCCCCATCGGCGCCTTCAAGAAAGCCATTCGCCGCGCACACGACGTGCTCGACGCGCGCTTTCGCGGCAGCCGCGATGTGCGCAGGCTGGTCGAGGATCGCGCCTGGTTCACCGACCAGATCCTGCTGGAAGCCTGGAATCGCTTCTCCTGGAGCGAGGATGCCGAGATCGCCCTGCTGGCGGTGGGCGGCTACGGCCGTGGCGAACTGCATCCGTATTCCGATATCGACCTGCTGATCCTGCTCGGCAGCGACGACCAGGAAACCTTTCGCGAGTCCATCGAAGGCTTCCTCACCCTGCTCTGGGACATCGGCCTGGAAGTTGGGCAAAGCGTGCGCTCGGTGGCCGAGTGCGCTGACGAGGCGCGCGCCGACCTGACGGTCATCACCAACCTGATGGAAAGCCGCACCATTGCCGGTCCGGAGCACTTGCGCGTGCGCATGCAGGAAGTCACCGCCAGCGCACACATGTGGCCCAGCCAGGCGTTCTTCCTGGCCAAGCGCGAAGAACAGAAAAACCGCCACGCCAAGTACAACGACACCGAATACAACCTCGAGCCCAACGTCAAGGGTTCGCCCGGCGGGCTGCGCGACATCCAGACCATCCTGTGGATCGCGCGCCGCCACTTCGCCACCCTCAACCTGCACGCCATGGTCGGCCAGGGCTTTCTGCTGGAAAGCGAATACACCCTGCTGGCCTCCTCCCAGGAGTTTCTCTGGAAGGTGCGCTATGCGCTGCACATGCTTGCCGGACGCGCTGAAGACCGGCTGCTGTTCGACCACCAGAGCAAGGTCGCCGTACTGCTCGGCTACGACGAAGGCGATACCAAGCGCACCATCGAGCGCTTCATGCAGAAGTACTACCGGGTGGTGATGGCGATCGCCGAGCTGAGCGACCTGATCATCCAGCACTTCGAGGAAGAAATCCTCAGGGCGGGCGAGAGCGGCGCGGCCACGCCGCTCAACAGTCGCTTCCAGGTACGCGACGGCTATATCGAGGTCACCCACCCGAACGTGTTCAAGCGCACGCCGTTCGCGATCATCGAGATCTTCGTGCTGATGGCCCAGCATCCGGACCTCAATGGCGTGTGCGCCGATACCATCCGCCTGCTGCGCGACCACCGGCACCTGATCGACGACGATTTTCGCAAGGACATCCGCAACACCAGCCTGTTCATCGAGCTGTTCAAATGCGAGCAGGGCATCCACCGCAACCTGCGACGCATGAACCGATACGGCATCCTCGGCCGCTACCTGCCGGAGTTCGGCCATATCGTCGGGCAGATGCAGCACGACCTGTTCCACATTTACACCGTCGATGCCCACACGCTCAACCTGATCAAGCACCTGCGCAAATTCAAATGGCCGGAGCTGGCCGAGAAATTCCCCCTCGCCAGCGAGTTGATCGACAAACTGCCCAAGCCCGAGCTGATCTATCTGGCGGGCCTGTACCACGATATCGGCAAGGGCCGTGGCGGCGATCACTCCGAACTGGGCGCCATCGATGCCGAAGCCTTCGGCCAGCGCCACCACCTGCCGGCGTGGGACACCGGGCTGATCGTGTGGCTGGTGCAGAACCACCTGGCGATGTCGACCACCGCGCAGCGCAAGGATTTATCCGACCCGCAGGTGATCCACGACTTCGCCGCGTTCGTCGGCGACCAGACCCACCTGGATTACCTCTATGTGCTCACCGTGGCCGACATCAACGCCACCAATCCGAGCCTGTGGAATTCCTGGCGGGCCAGCCTGATGCGCCAGCTGTATACGGAAACCAAGCGAGCCCTGCGCCGCGGCCTGGAAAACCCGGTGGAGCGTGAAGAGCAGATTCGCCTGACGCAGAACGCGGCCCTGGAAATCCTCGTGCGCAATGGCACCGACTCCGACGAGGTCGAACAGCTCTGGTCGCAACTGGGCGACGACTACTTCCTGCGTCACAGCGCCGATGACGTCGCCTGGCACACCGACGCGATCCTTCAGCACCCGAGCGACGGCGACCCGCTGGTGCTGATGAAGGAAACGACCCAGCGCGAATTCGAGGGCGGCACGCAGATCTTCATCTACGCGCCGGACCAGCATGACTTCTTCGCCGTGACGGTGGCGGCCATGGCGCAGCTGAACCTGAACATCCACGATGCACGGATTCTCACCTCGACCAGCCAGTTCACCCTCGATACCTACATCGTGCTCGAGGCGGAGGGCGGTTCTATCGGCGACAACCCGCAGCGCATCAAACAGATCCGCCAGAGCCTGGTCGACACGCTCAAGCACCCGGACGAGTACCCGAGCATCATCCAGCGCCGGGTACCGCGCCAGCTCAAGCATTTCGCCTTCGCACCGCAGGTGACCATCCACAACGATGCGCAGCGGCCGGTGACCGTGCTGGAGCTGACCGCGCCGGATCGCCCCGGCCTGCTGGCCAAGGTCGGGCGGATCTTCCTGGACTTCGACCTGTCGCTGCAGAACGCCAAGATCGCCACCCTGGGCGAGCGCGTCGAGGACGTATTCTTCGTCACCGACGCCAACAATCAGCCGCTGTCCGACCCCGAGCTGTGCGCCCGCCTGCAGCAGACCATCATCACCAAGCTGTCGGCGGCCAGCAGCCCTACCCCCTTGCAGATCAGCATCTGACGAACGCCTTGCAGGAGCACCCCGCCGCCGCGAAAAGGCGGCGGCCGTTCAGCAGGATCGGCGGCATGGCCACCATTCGCCGCGGGGCGCGACGCCTACGCGAGCGTGCCGCACCCTGGAAACATCGCCCGACATGGGATCGGCAGCCCGTAGCGTCGCCCTCGGCGCGAATCGAGGGCGGCCGTTCGACAGGATCGGCGGCATGGCCATCATTCGCCGCGGGGACGCGACGCCTACGCGAGCGTGCCGCACCCTGGAAACATCGCCCGACATGGGATCGGCAGCCCCGTGGGAGCGTCGCCCTCGGCGCGAATCGATGGCGGCCGTTCAGCAGGATTGGCGGCATGGCCACCATTCGCCGCGGGGGCGCGACACCTACGCGAGCGTGCAGCGCCCTGGAAACATCGACCGACATGGGATCGGCAGCCCCGTAGGAGTGTCGCCCTCGGCGCGAATCGATGGCGGCCGTTCAGCAGGATTGGCGGCATGGCCACCATTCGCCGCGGGGCGCGACGCCTACGCGAGCGTGCCGCACCCTGGAAACATCGCCCGACATGGGATCGGCAGCCCCGTGGGAGCGTCGCCCTCGGCGCGAATCGATGGCGGCCGTTCGACAGGACCGTCGGCATGGCCACCATTCGCCGCGGGGCGCGGCGCCTACGCGAGCGTGCAGCGCCCTGGAAACATCGCCCGAAATGGGATCGGCAGCCCCGTAGGAGCGTCGCCCTCGGCGCGAATCGATGGCGGCCGTTCAGCAGGATCGGCGGCATGGCCACCATTCGCCGCGGGGGCGCGACGCCTACGCGAGCGTGCAGCGCCCTGGAAACATCGCTCCACGAGAGTCCCTGTAGGAGCGTTGGCGCCTGCGCGAGCCCGGCGCCGTCGGATCAGATCCTGAAGCTGTCGACCAGTTGCTTGAGGCGCCCGACCTGCTGATCCAGTTCGGTACAGGCGCTGAGGCTGGACTGCAGGTTGCGCACGCCGTCCTGGTTGAGCGTGTTGATCTCGGTGATGTCCATGTTGAGGCTTTCGATCACCGACGTCTGCTCCTCGGTGGCGGTGGCCACGGACTGGTTCATGCCGTCGATTTCGCCGATGCGGCGGGTCACGCCACGCAGGTTTTCGCCCGCCTGCCCGCCGATGCGCACGCTGTCGTCGCTGAACCGACGGCTTTCGCTCATGGTGGTCACTGCGTCCCGGGCACCGGTCTGCAGCTGCTCGATCATCTGCTGGATTTCCTGTGCCGAGGTCTGCGTGCGCTGTGCCAGGTTACGCACCTCATCGGCGACCACCGCGAAACCGCGGCCGGCCTCACCGGCCCGCGCAGCTTCGATGGCCGCGTTGAGCGCCAGCAGGTTGGTCTGCTCGGAAATGCCCTTGATCACGTCAAGAATCTGCCCGATGTCGTTGCTCTTCTCACTCAGCAATTCGATGTGATTGCCCGAGGCCTGGATCTTGTCCGACAGATCGCCCATAGAGCCCAGCGTGCGTTCGACCATACCCTGCCCTTCCTCGGCATCGCGACGTGCTTCGCTGGCCTGAATGGACGCATCGGCGGCGTTGCGGGCGATTTCCTGGGCGGCAGCGCCAAGTTCGTTGATGGCCGCCGCAACGCTGTCGGTACGTGCGGCCTGTTCGCTGGAGTTGCCCATCGAGGCATTGGAGGCTTCCACCACCATACTCACTCGGGCATGCACTTCGCGGGTTGCCGAGGCCACTTCGCGAATCGACTCGTGGATACGCTCGACGAAACGGTTGAAGGCACCCGCGAGTTCGCCGAACTCGTCGCCGGAGTCGATCTTCAGACGCTGGGTCAGGTCGCCCTCGCCTTCGGCGATGCCGCCCATCGCGTGGCTCATCACGTGCAGCGGGCGCAGCAGGATGCGAATCAGCGCACCGAGCAGCAGCAAGATGGCCACCACGCCGATGATCGTCGACATCAGCGCGGAAAGGCGGAACTCACGCAACGCAGCGAAGGCCTTGCCCTCATCGACCGACAGGCCGACATACCAACGTACGCCGGCAAGGCCCTGCACCGGCAGGAAGGTGACGATGCGGGCGCTGCCATCGACCGCCGAGACATCCTGCAGGCCGCCCTCCAGGCGAGGCGCTCCGCTGGGGAACAGATCTGCCAGTTTCTTCAGCACCAGGCTCTTGTCCGGGTGGACCAATACCGTGCCCTTGTCGTCGACCAGGAAGGCGTAGCCCATGCCGCCCAGGTCGAAGGAGTTGAGAATGTCATCGATGGTCTGCAGCTTGAGGTCGCCGCCTACCACGCCCTGCAGGGTACCGCCGGCATTTACCGGCCGGGTGATGGTGATCAGCAGGCCATCGCGCGGATCGGCCGCCAGGTAGGGTTCGGTCAGGCCAGGCCCGTTGCTGGTGGCCGCGCTCTTGTACCAGGGTCGCTGGCGCGGGTCGTAGCCGGCGGGCAATTCGCTGGCTGGAAACTGCGTGTAGGTGCCATCGTTCTGGCCGTAATACGCGTACAGGAAAGCCGAGGCGATGCTGCGGTGCTGCAGGTTCCTGGCCAGCGGCGCAGGCGAAACGTCGTCCTGGACAGACTCGGCGAGGTTGTCCAGCAACTGCATGCGCCCGGAGAGCCAGTGCTGAATGTTGCCGGTGGACACCTGGCCCACATCGTTCAGGTAGTTCGCCAGATTGTCGCGAATCGAATTGCGTTGCAGGTAGTCGTTGTACAACGCGAAGGACGCGAAGGCCGCAATGACCACCAGGGACGCCGCCAACATGATCTTGTGGCTGAACTTGAGGGTGCGCATGAAAGAGGTCTCGCTGTAAAGAAGGACTGAGAAACGGCTTGCGCTCGATCTATCGGCCCGAAACGGTGCCTCTTTAGCGGCCGGCTATCGGCAGTGCGACCTGCACTGACGAATATCGGACAGATAAGCAATTTTCCTGAGACCGCCTCGCGTGCTAGTGTCCCCAGCTTTGTCGCCGCCCTACAAAGGACCCGTCGGATCGCCATGAACCACGCCCTCGCCCAGTTGCAGCCCTACCCGTTCGAGAAACTCCGCGCCCTGCTCGCCGGCGTGCAGCCTGCCGCCGACCGCTCGCCCATCGCCCTGTCGATCGGTGAACCCAAGCACCGTTCACCCGCGTTCGTCGCCCAGGCGCTGGCCGACAACCTCGACCAGATGGCGGTCTATCCGACCACGCTGGGTATCGCGGCGCTGCGCGAAGCCATCGCCCACTGGTGCGAGCGGCGCTTCACGGTACCGGCCGGCTGGCTGGATGCCGCACGCCACGTGCTGCCGGTCAACGGCACCCGCGAGGCGCTGTTCGCGTTCACCCAGACCGTCGCCCAGCGCGATGCAGGCGGCCTGGTGGTCAGCCCCAACCCGTTCTATCAGATCTACGAAGGCGCCGCGCTGTTGGCCGGCACCCAGCCGCACTACCTGCCGTGCCTGGAAGAGCACGGCTTCAACCCGGACTTCGATGCGGTCACGGCGGATGTCTGGCAACGCTGCCAGATCCTTTTCCTGTGTTCGCCAGGCAACCCGACCGGTGCGCTGATTCCGCTGGAAACCTTGAAGAAGCTGATCGCCCTGGCCGACCAATACGATTTCGTCATCGCCGCGGACGAATGCTACAGCGAGCTGTACTTCGACGAGCAGAACCCGCCCGCCGGCCTGCTTACCGCCTGCGCCGAATTGGGCCGCAACGACTTCAAACGCTGCGTGGTGTTCCACAGCCTGTCCAAGCGTTCCAACCTGCCTGGCCTGCGCTCCGGCTTCGTCGCCGGCGACGCCGATATCCTCAAGGCCTTCCTGCTGTACCGCACCTACCACGGTTGCGCCATGCCGGTACAAACCCAGCTGGCCAGCATCGCGGCCTGGCAGGACGAAGACCACGTGCGCGCCAACCGCGATCTGTACCGTGAGAAATTCGCTGCCGTGCTGGAGATCCTGCACGGCGTACTCGACGTGCAACGCCCGGACGGCGGCTTCTATCTATGGGCGAAAACTCCGGGCGATGACGCCGAATTCACCCGCGCGCTGTTCGCCAGGGAACATGTCACGGTGGTGCCGGGTTCATACCTGTCGCGCGAGGTGGACGGCTTCAACCCGGGCGCCGGGCGGGTACGCATGGCGCTGGTCGCACCACTGGCCGAGTGCGTGGAAGCGGCCCGGCGGATCCGCCACTTCGTCGAAAACGCCTGATCGCGGCGGGCATGCCGGACGCCCGGCGATTGCCGGCGTCCGGCGCCATGTCAACCCGCGCTGCGGGTGACGGTCAGTACCACCGCGGCGATGCGTTCCACCGCTTCGTAGCCTGGCTTGAGCAATTCCTCGCCAAACACGTCCGGGTCCATTTCCTCGTAACGCCAGGCCAGTGCCGATTCGCCCAGCGTAGTGCGCAGGTAGGCGAGGAACGGGTCACCCTCGGCGACCATTGCCACGCCGGTGTAAAGCAGCAGCGTTCCGCCAGGCGCCAGCCGCGCGACCGAGGCTTCGACAATCGCCCTGGACAGGCCCGTGCCGAGCTCCCCGCCGCCGTCGCGGTAGGCGCGACTTTCGCCGTCGAGCATGTAGGGCGGGTTGGCCACGATCAGGTCGAACTCGCCCTCGACACCCTTCAACAGGTCGCTGTGCCGGGCACTGATGTTGCCCGCGCCTGCCAGCGCCGCGTTGATACGGGTGAACTCGAGCGCTCGAGGATTGATATCCACAGCCAGCACCTCGGCCTGCGGGCGCGCCAGGGCGATGCTCAGTGCGCCCGGGCCGGACCCGCAACAGATATCCACCGCGCGCCCGATCGCCAGGGATGACGGCGCAGTGAGAAAGGCATCGATGGCGCGCACGAAGCGGTAGGTGTCCGGGCCGAAGAATACCGAGTCGGCCTGCAACGTCGGGTAGCGCGAATGCACGAACAGTTGATCGCCGAGGCTGGAGAAGCGCACGGCGCTGCGCAGGCACCCCGACTCTTCCTCGATGAGCACATGGGCCGCGCGCATCAGCTCCAGTAGCTCGGCATCCAGTAGCCCCTCATCAAAGGGCCGGCTCCAGCCAAACACACCGGCCAGGTCCATTGCCTGTGCATTGCCGGCGCGACCGTTGACCCGTTCGTGGGTGAGCGGCGTGGCCGTTGTGAAGCGATATCCACGCCTGTGCAGCGCGTGCCCCAGGCTCAGCAATGCCCAGTGTTGGTCGGTCTCTAACAGCTCTGTATGCATCGGTGCCCCGAGGACTAGTGGAGGTAGGTGTTGAACAGGCGAGTCGCCAGCAGCCCGGCCGGGGTGAAGTGATTGGCCGGTGACATCAGCTCGATCAGCTTCGCCAGCTGTTGCTGTGCTGGGAGCCCGCGCAGCGTCGCATGCAGCGCCTGAGCCTCGTCGTCGATCCCGGCAACCTGATCGGCGCCGGCAGCAGCCGGCCGCCGACGATGACGACCACGGCTACGCGGCGCAACCCAGTCCCCGCTGATCCAGTCGTGGAGCAATTGCTGTTCATAGGCGTTGAACACCCCGAACATGGCGGCGCGCTCGCCTTGCACCAGTTGCCAGAACCGGCTGTTCTGTGGATCTTCGTGGCGGCGTATCCAGCCCCGCTTCTCCAACGCGTCGAGAAAGGCGCGTACCTGCCCCGGCTGGCTCAGCCATTCATTCACGGTACGACCTTCGATGCGGCAGTAGTCGGAGTGCACCTGGGTGGCGACCTCACGCTTGCGTTCGAGCATGCCGCAGACTTCCTCTTCGAGGTCGAATGCGGCGATCACCGCGGTGGAACCCAGGCCGATATCATTGAGGCGGTAGCCACGAATCACGCGGCGATAGAACGCCTCGCGATCACCCACCACCGGCAGGTTTTCCAGTACCGCCTGCACGGCTTTCTGGGCGTGCCCGGTGCTGGCGTTGTCGATGGTCACGTGCAACTGGAAATAATAGGGGTCGATATCCAGTTCGGTCAGTTCGTAGCTGCTGATCAGCAGGTGCAGCGGCAGTTGCTCGTAGCCAAGGTTGTAGCCGATCACCTCGGGCAGGTAGTCGTCGGCCAGGTGCCCCAGGGCGAGTTGCTGTGCGCCTGGCAGAAAATGCGCATCGTCGAGTTCGGTGAGCTCATCGCAGCCATGCTGACTCAGCAGTTGCTTGTACAGCACTACATGATTCATCGCTGGCACACCATCACCCAGTTCCTCCAGGTAGGTGCGCACCAGCGGGCGCAGGCGCAGTTCCTGCCAGTGGCGCAACAGGCCATACAGCCAGGCGCCGTCCACCAACTTGGTCGGGGCGACGTGACGCAGGAAGTACAGGGCATGCGCGCGGTTGCCGAAATATCGCCTCGGTGCACCCTGACGACGTTCCTCCAGGTACTGGGCGTAGGCCTGCGTGGTGCGCTGCGCGGCTTCTCTCATCCAGTCCATCAGCGCTTCGGGTTGCGCCGGCATGTCGCAAGGCAACCGTTCGGCTGCCTCCAGCTGCGCATCGAGAAAGCTGCGAGCCTGCTGCAGGTCGTCATGGCCGAGTCGAGGCTGTAGGAGCTGCTCGTAAAGCGCGCGCGCCGGGCCTGGCTGGAGAAAGGAGCAACTTTCGCGGGGCGTGGTGAAAATCGGCATCAATGTGGTCATGGTCGAAGCCTTGCGTGGGCAGTTCAAGGCGCCATCGAGACGATTGGCTCGAACGCAGCGCTGGATTGTTCTCGGGAGGAGCCGCGGTATCGACATGCTGTAATCGACGTCAGCGCGGTCCTGGCCTCATGGAATTGGGAGAAGCGCTGGCCGTGAAAGATTCAATCTGAAAGATCGGCGGTAAGCAGCCGACAATCTGCCGCTGCGCGCCGCCTGGGCGCCTGCGCACAGCGGCTTGGGGCGGGCATAAAAAAACCAGGCGATCTGCTGATCGCCTGGCGGATGAAAACTCGCCCCGATGCCCGCTGGGCAACGGAGCGGCTGTCTCACTGCGGCTTCCTGGCCGCCCCGGAACCGAGATCGGCACCCGTGATCGAGTCCAGGGTTGGATCGGAAGCGGTGCGCTTGGCCATCTGCATCAGCACCTCCGCCTGCTTGGGCGGCAGCATCACCTCGGCCGTGCCGTCGCCGCCGTCGACCGCCGGCTGCGGATTGGCCACGAACTCCCACTGATCGCCTTCGTTCCATGGCCCTCGGCGGTCTTCCTCGCCCTGGGACATGTTGAAGTACACACTGGTGAACTCCGGCACGCCCGGCAGTTTGCCCTGCGGGAAGTTCGGCTGAATGGAATGCAGCGCCTTCTCGAAGGACTTCTGGTGAGCCAGCTCGCGGGTCATCAGGAACGCCAGGGCATCCTTCACGCCCGGGTCGTCGGTAACGTTGATCAGGCGCTCGTAGATGATCTTGGCGCGCGCTTCCGCGGCAATATTGGAGCGCAGGTCCGCGGTCGGCTCACCGATGGTGTCGATGTAGGCTGCCGTCCACGGCACACCAGCGGAGTTGGTGAGCGCCGGGCCACCGCCGTAAAGCAGCGAGGTAATGTGGGAGTCGTTACCGCCTTCCGTCAGGGAACGATACAGCGCCGCTTCCTCCTCGACCGCTTCGGCCAGATCACCCTTGGCACCCTTGTTCAGCATGCCGACGATCGAACCAATGATCTCCAGGTGGCTGAGCTCCTCGGTGGCGATATCCAGCAGCAGATCCTTGCGGCCCGCATCGTCTTCGGCCAGGCCCTGGGTGAAGTAACGCATGGCGGCGGCCAGTTCACCTTGCGGGCCGCCAAACTGTTCCAGGAGCAGATTCGCCAAGCCCGGATTCGGCCCGGCGACCCTGACGGTATATTGCAGTCGCTTGTTATGTACGAACATTAACGTGTTCTCCTCATCGGTTTGTTTCCCTGTACGCCTTACTCCTTGCCCGTGCGGGTCTTGTAAGTAACGAATAGCAAAAGCGCGATCCAGTTCAAACAATAATTAATGGTTTCATACAAGCGAAACGCTAACGCGCCGCAACTTCCTTGGTTGTGACGTTTCGCTTGCATACCGTTGACGAAAAACACGGAACCGGCGCAGCGGCCACTGGCTCGGAAAGCTGTCCCCTATATAAACGAGGCTGTCATCATGACCGACAAGAGCGAAAATCTGTTGAGCTGGCTGCGCGACGCGCACGCCATGGAACAGCAGGCCGAACAGATGCTGAGTGCACAAAAAGAGCGCCTGCAGAATTACCCGAAGTTACGCACTCGCATTGAAAAACACATCGAAGAAACCGTGGGTCAGCGCGAGCTGCTCGAACAGGCACTGGCGCGCCTGGGCAGCGAACCTTCCAGTCTGAAAGACATGAGCGGCAAGTTGATGGCGTTCGGTCAGGCGATGGGCGGCATGCTGATGAGCGACGAGGTGGTGAAGGGCGCCATGTCTGGCTATGTGTTCGAAACCCTCGAGATCGCCACCTACACGGTGTTGATCGCCGCAGCCAAGGCAGTTGGCGATGCGCAGACCCAGGCCGACTGTGAACGCATTCTCGAGCAGGAGATCGCCATGGCCGACTGGCTCCGTGACCACCTGCCGGAACTCAGCCAGGCGTTCCTCGATCGCTCGGCGACGCCCGGCCTGGAAGCCAAGCGCTAAGCGCTCTGCACGGGTGGATGTTATCCGCCCGTGCCCTGCAAGCATCAGGGCTGCTTGTAGTGACCCGGCGTCGTGCCGGGTTCATGGGTGCGGGTGATCTTGCTGACCTGCACATCGGTGATCCTTCCCTTCGCCCCCTGCTCCTCGACATGGGCCTGCGCCTGTTCGACGGTCATGGTGTCGGCATCGGACGGCACTTCCAAGTGCATGGGCTGGTTGTCGCAAATGTAGTTGATCAAGAAAATCTGTCCGCTCATGGTAATTCCTCATTTCATCATTTGAATAATTACGTGACCGCGGGCGCCCAGCTGTCGCTGCGCAACGATCACAACCTGATGACCGCACCGCGAAAAGTCCTGTTCACTCCGTTGACAAGGGCGCCGACAAGTGGACGCACGCATCGCTTTGCGACCCCGCGCATCATGCGAAGCGCAACGCCCGCGACTCATTACTTGGCAATAAAGTAAGCCGGCGTAACGTGACACTGTCATCACGTTACTATCAAAAACTTGTACACCTATTGAACACACTGATTGCACCCTGGTATCAAGTTACCGTTTATCGGCCGTCGTTAATTTTTAGTCGAACATTTATCACCGCCATCTTTCGAAAAATTTACCTGCCACTAACGGCAGGCACAACGTAAAGAGGATTAGAGAAATGGCTAATACCGGAAACAACAACCCAGGTAACTTCGCCAACGATCGTGAGAAAGCCAGCGAAGCAGGCAAGAAAGGCGGCCATAACTCGGGCGGCAACTTTGCCAATGACCGTGAGAAGGCCTCCGAAGCCGGCCGTAAAGGTGGTTCCAACAGCCATGGCGGACGTTAAGCCGCATGAACGGGAGGGGATTCACCCCTCCCTTCTTTATATAAAACGGAACGGCGAGTACGGCATCGCCGTTCCGTATGAAAGGGGTTCGTTTTGAACCCCTTTCAATGACGTGAACACCCGCGAACAGAACGACACGACAGTACTGCGCCGGTTCACGACAGCCACAGCTGTCAATGTCGATTCATCGCCAGCTCCGCAAGCCGATTCACGCGCTCTCTCATCGCCGGAGGCGATGCATTGAGGCACATGGATCCTGGCGCTTGCCGCCCTCTTCTTTGACAACCATGAGGTCTCCAACATGAAACGTTCAGGTGTATTGATCAGCGCCACGGCAGCTCTGCTATTCGGATTGGCGAGCCTTGCGCAGGCAGCCGAATCCGTCAGCGCCGCAGACTTCGCCGAGGAAGCGTCGGCCAAGGGCATCGCGGAAATCGAAACCGGCAAGCTGGCCCTGGAAAAAGGCACCCACGCCGAGGTGAAGAAATTCGCCCAGGCGATGATCGATGACCACACCCGGGCCAACGATGAACTCAAGGCGCTGGCCGAGAAAAAGAACCTGCCCGTCTCCGATGATGCCGAGTTACTGAACAAGGCCAAGGCGATGATCCTGCAGGTACGCGACGGCGAGAATTTCGACGAAGCCTATGCGAACAATCAGGTGGTCGCTCACGAGCAGACCATCGAGCTCTATCGCAAGGCAGCGGCCTCCGACGATGCCGAGGTAAGCGCCTGGGTGAAGGAAACCCTGCCCAAGCTGGAGCATCACCTGGAAATGGCCAAGGACCTGCAGGCCCAGACCCAGAAACGCCAATAACCGTAGCCCCGAGTCAGGCACTCGCCGGGCTCGGGCATGACCGGGAGGATCGAGATGATTGCGCGAACGGGCCTGATGTTGCTGCCCCTGCTTGCCACGCTGCAGATCAGCGGTTGTGTCGCCGCTGAAAGTGGGTCCAATGTCGGCGTGGAGGGCGCCCCGAAGAAAGCCGACACCCGGTTGCTCGATGCAGGCGCCGCCGCCCTGCAATCGCAGCCGCCGATCAGTGCGCTGAACGCCTACCTCGACGGGTTTCACTTCTATAACGGCCGGCAGCACGCACAGATGGAGGCCCACCATTACTGCTCGATCCTCAGCGAGGAGTTGATCCAGTGCGTGATCTACGACGGCAATGTGAAGGACGCGAAGCTGATGGGTGTCGAGTACATCATCAGTGAGCAGCTGTTCACCACCCTGCCCGAGGACGAAAAACCGCTGTGGCACAGCCACGTGCACGAGGTGAAATCGGGCCAGTTGGTAGCGCCCGGCATTCCTCAGGCCGCTGAGAACGCACTGATGCGCAAGCTGGTGCGCACCTACGGCAAGACCTGGCACACCTGGCACACGGATCAGAAGAAAAGCCTGCCGCTGGGTGTGCCGCAGTTGATGATGGGCTTTACCGCCGATGGCCAGGCTGACCCACGAATGGTCGAGGAGCGCGATCAACGGCTGGGCATAGACAGTGCGCAAAAGCGCCGCGCCCGCGAAGACATCGAAACGCCCACGGTTCAACCGGGCGCCGATGCCTGGCAGAAGGGCAAGGTGTTCCAGATCGAAGACCCGACCGGCGCCCACGTCCATCACTGACGGCCATGACGACTGGAGCGCAGGCTGACAGGTACGCGCTGCGGGCCGTCAAGCGGAGCACGCAATGATCAGAATCCATCACCTCGATTGTGGCTGCATGTGCCCGTTCGGTGGCGCGCTGTTCGACGGGTTCAGCAAAGGCCTCACCGCTCATCTGTGCTGCCATTGCCTGTTGATCGAAACCGAGCGCGACGGCCTGGTACTGGTCGACACCGGTTTCGGCGAACAGGACGTGCAGAACCCACGGCGCCTCAGCCGGATGTTCCGGCTGCTCAACAACATCCAGTTCGATCCCGCCCTCACAGCGGTCGGCCAGGTCCGTCGCCTGGGTTTTCAGCCCGCCGACGTGCGCCATATTCTGCTCACCCACCTCGATTTCGACCATGCAGGTGGGCTGGCCGATTTTCCTGAAGCCACCGTGCACCTCCTGCAGGACGAGCACGCCGCAGTTCAGCAGCTGCGCGGTTTCCTGCCACGTCGGCGCTTCGTGCCCGCGCAGTGGCGCAATGTGCGCCACTGGCAGTTCTACCGTGAGGACGGTGAGGAGTGGCTGGGCTTGCAGTCGATTCGCTGCGTACTCGACGACATTCTGCTCATTCCCCTGCGCGGCCACACGGCCGGGCACACCGGTGTGGCCATCCAGGGCGAGAACGGCTGGGTGCTGCACGCCGGGGATGCCTACTTCTTTCGCGGCGAGATCGGCCAGCCGTCTCGCCGCTGCACACCCGGGCTGCGCCTCTACCAGCGCCTGATGGACACCGACCACGACAGGCGCGTGCTCAATCAGCGCCGGCTGCAGGCACTGTCCCTGGCGCACCCGCAGATGCAGATCTTCTGCAGCCACGACGCCCGCGAGCTGGCGCGCTACCTGCCCGGCCCTCGTTAACCATCGATCACCGCGTGCGGCACAGTACCCAATCGTGCAACAACACCCGCAACTCGTCGAACTTGACCGGCTTGGCCAGGTAGTCGCTCATCCCCGCAGCCAGACAGCGCTCACGGTCGCCAGATTGGCTGTGAGCGGTCACCGCCAGCACCGGCAACTCGGCGCAGCCCGGCAGCAGGCGTAACGCCCGGCAGGTAGCGAAACCATCCATCACCGGCATCTGGCAATCGAGCAGCAAGGCATCGACCGACTCGCGTTGCAGGCATTCCAGCGCTTCGCTGCCGTTATCTGCAGTGCGCACCCGGTAGCCGAGTTTGAGCAGCATGCCGCGGATCACCAGCTGGTTGATGGCGTTGTCTTCGACCACCAGCACGGTGCATTGGTCCGGCGTGCGCAGCGGGCGACCACTGGCGCGGCGCACCGCCGGCTGGCTGCCGGCCACCTGCACCGGCAACGCCAGCGTCAGGCTGATACGGAAGATGCTGCCGCCGGCGCCGGCGCGGTTGGGCTCGTAGGCCAGCCGTCCGTCCAGCAGGTCGACCAGTTTTCGGCAGATACTCAGCCCGATGCCCAGCCCGCCATACTGGCGCGTCATCGAGGTATCGAGCTGATGAAAGCGACGATACAGGTCGGCCTCACGCATGTTCGCCAGGCCGATACCGGCATCGATCACCTCGAAGCTCAGCGGCAGCGCCTCGTGCGTCGGCTCGCCGTCAGCCAGCACGCGCAGGCTCACCTTGCCTGCAGCCGTGAACTTGACGGCGTTGTCGAGCAGATAACCGAGGCTCTGCGCCAGCTTGACCGCATCACCTTCCACGGTATCGGGCAGGCGCTCGTCCAGGTCCAGGGAAAAGGCCAGGCCCTTCTCGCGAGCACGGGTTTCGTATGGCGCACAGGCGCCATCGAGCAAGCCGCGCAGGCTGAAGGTCTGGCGCCGCGGATAGAGCCGGCCGGATTGCAGCTCGGTAAGCGTGAGAATGTCGTTGACCATCTGCATCATGTCGCGCGCCGAGCGCGTTGCGGTCTTCTGGTACTGCTCGACTTCCGGTTCCAGCTTGAGGGTCTGCATCAGCTCCAGGGAGCCGATCACGCCATTCATAGGGGTGCGCAATTCATGGGTCACGGTGGCCAGAAAATCGTCCTTGAGGCGGTTGCTGTCGGCCAGTTCTTGGTTGAGCGCCTCCAGCTTCGCGGAAGCATTCTGCAGGATGCGCGCCCGCTCCTCCTTCATGCCGTTGATCCGGTCGGCCAGCGCCAGTGACAACAGGGCGACCTCGATGGCACTGCCTATCTGGCTGGCGTACATGGTCAGGAACACGTTGGGCAGGTAGCCCAGGACCATCAGCGTGTTGACCACGCCACCCAGCAGAAAAGCAGCCCAGGCGATGATGAAATAGCGCGCCACCCGCATGCCACGCAGCCAGGCCAACACCCCGGCGAGCGAAATCACCAGGGTGAACACCAGCGCCAGCACAGTGGCCAGGCGCAGCGAGACGGCATAGCTGGCAGTCAATGCCAGCACCATCACCAGAGCGCCCCAGAGCATCAGCGCCAAAAGGCTGCGGTCGACCCAGGGGCTGTGCTCCGCGGTCTGCAGGAAACTGCGCGCGAACTGGCAACCGAACAGCGCCGTCGCGCCAATCAGGAACGGCGTGGCGACGTTCGCCCACCAGGGGTTGTCCGGCCAGAAGAACTCGATGCCGGCACCGTTCACCGACACCTGATAGAGGCCGAACGAAGCGATGTAGAGGATGTAGTAGAGGTAGCTGGTATCGCGCACGCTGAGGAAGATGAACAGGTTGTAGATCAGCATTACCAGCAGCACGCCGTAGATGATCCCCAACACATAGATGCGGGCCGGCTGCTCTTCCAGGTAGGCGCTAGGTGACCAGAGCGTCAGCGGCGCCTGGATCGACCCCTGGCTTTCCAGGCGCAGGTAGACGCGACGCACCTGATCGGGCTGCAAGTCGAGGGAAAACAGGTAATTGTTCTGGCGAATCTCGCGGCTGGAGAACGGCAGCGAATCGCCGGTACGCTGAACCAGGCGAAAGCGCCCATCCTCGCCGGCGTCATAGAGTTCGAGACGGTCCAGCGGCGGGTAGGCCAGTTCCAATAGCCACTGCTGATGCTCACGCGCACGGGCCGCAGAGCCGCGCGGCTGGTAGTGCAGGTCGACCCGTATCCAGAATGCCGAGCGCGAGTACCCGGCGTTCAGTACCGATTTGTCGTGTTCGCGAAAACTGCCTTGCAGCGCACTGGAGGTGACATCGTCGATGGTCTTGTCGCCGCGAACGTCCTCGAACACCGACATCCGCTGGCCGAGCGACAGGGCCCGGGTATGCTCGTCGAACACCGCCGGCCCGGCAGCACTTGCCCACAGCGGGCAGATAGCGAGAAGAACAATCAGGAAAAAACGCATGCAGCCCCGCAAATGGCCGAATCGAGCAGCATCGGCAGGCCCCACGCCCACCCTGTTGATACTGGCTCGCACGACTCGAAATAGGAATGCGGCAACTCTAGGTGCTGTCCGCGCCTCATCGCAAGCGCTACGGCGCCTAAATCGCCACGCCGATCAGCGCGCGGGCAGGCTTAGCAGCGCCTCGGTAATCGCCTCGGCCAGGTACTCGATGGAAAACACCCCGCCATACGTCCAGGTCGAACGCATGGCGCCGAAGCGGCCCTCGCGCACGAACGGCATGCCCTGCCAAGCCGGCGTATTGAACAACTGGTCCTGCTGGGCAAAGGGCTCGATGTGCAGGATTACCCCTTCATCGATGCGCCCCAGCGTGGTCACGGGCACCTGCACCACGCCCAGCGAGCTGCGTGGCAGCGGGTAGGCTGGCTGCAGGTCCAGCAACTGCATGGCATGCTCGGCCATGGAGTTGGCCCCATTGATAGACACCACGGTGGGCGAGGAAAAGCGGACCACGGCGACCTTGGGCAAACGCCCGCGGAAATGCTCGACCAGTTGCCGATGCAGCTCATCGACCCGCGCCTGCATGCCTGCCAGCTCCCGCAGCGCCTGCTCCTCACGGCCGAAGCGCTGGGCCAGCGCCAGGTAGTTGTCGCGGGCGCTCAGGTAATTGTCATGCTGCTGGTTGAAGCTGCTGTAGACGGCCACGGGGGCGATGCGCGCGAGCCTGTCGCGCAGGCCTTCGAGCAACGGCGGGATGACGATCAACTCCGGTTTCAACTGCGCCAGCACCTGCAGATTCGGCGCGGTACGTGAGCCGGCATCCGGCACCTCGTCCGGCAGGCCGGGCCGCACCACCCAGGTACGGTATTCGGCCGCATCGGCCACGGCGACAGGGGTAATGTCCAGCTTCAGCAGGTGCTCGGCCGCCTCCCAGCCCAGCGCCACCACCCGCGGCTGAGCCTGGGCCAGGCCGGCAATCAGGCCGAGCAACAACAGCGCACCGCGCAACAGATCCTTCATGCCAGGCGCCCTTTTGAGCAACGGGTAAACGAGAATGGCCGCCCCACCGCGGCAACCGGCAACTGCAGCGCAACGGGGAGATCGTCGCGGTGGCCAGGCGCCCTGTCGACGTCCCGGCGCCAGCCGCTGCACGCTCAGAATCGCAGCCCCTTGCCGTGTCGGCAAGCCCGCAAAGCGGCTTTGTAGCGAGTGATCACTGCTCCCCCACGCCCTTCAGCGCCGAGGATCAATGGCGCCAGCCCGCCCAGGCTGTCGCCCGACCCGGTAAAGCGTCGGGCATGCCAGGCCCCGCCGATGACCCGGCCTCATCATTGCGGATAAAATGTTAAGCTCGCGCCCCACGAAAATGCCGCCGGCCACCCGCTGGTGCGAGCCCCGATCAACAGGGCACGACGACTGTCGCCGCGCCCCAACAGGCTGTTGAAGAGCCCACCCGCCTCGCCGCCGGGCTTTCTCACGACCTGCCAAACCGGAACTCTCGACACAGATGATCGACTTCGGCCTTCCCGACTACGAGCGCAGTACCGCACGCCTCGCCCCTTCGCGCCCGGTGGTGCTGTGCCTGTCCGGCCATGACCCGAGTGGCGGCGCAGGCCTGCAGGCCGATATCGAGGCGCTCCTCGCCCAGGGCTGCCACGCGGCTCCGGTGGTGACCGCGTTGACCGTGCAGGACACCGTCGACGTCAGCGATTTCCGCGTGCTCGACCGCGCCTGGGTGCTTGCCCAGGCCCACGCGGTGATCGCCGACATGCCCATCGCCGCCGTCAAACTGGGCATGCTCGGCTCGGTGGAGATGGTCGAAACGGTGTTGATGATCATGGAGCAGCTACCCGGCGTGCCGCTGGTCTGCGATCCGGTACTGCGCGCCGGCGGCGGCGGCACGCTGGGCAAGGACGAAGTGGGCTTCGCGATGCGCGAGCGCCTGTTCGCGGCCTCCTCGATCGCCACGCCGAACCTGCCGGAAGCCCGAATCCTTGCCGAGCTGCCCGATGGCACGCCCGACGAGTGCGCCGAGAAACTGCTGCCACACATCCGCCACCTGCTGATCACCGGCGGCCACGGCGACGAGCGCGACGTGCACAACCGCCTCTACCTGCGCGACGGGCGCCAGCACACCTTCACCTGTGCACGCCTGCCGGGCAGTTATCACGGCTCGGGCTGCACCCTGGCCAGCACCCTCGCCGGGCGCCTGGCACTGGGCCAGGACCTGGTCGGTGCCGTCGAGAGCGCGCTGGACTACACCTGGCGCACCCTGCGCGATGCCGAGCAACCTGGCCGCGGGCAATTCGTGCCACGCCGCCTGCCGCTGGACCTCAGCTGATGGCCGCCGGCGACAAGCTCCGCGGCCTCTATGCCATCACCGACAGCCAGCTACTCGCCGGCGGCAAGCTGCTGCCCTACGTCGAAGCGGCCCTGGCTGGTGGCGCGCGCCTGCTGCAATACCGCGACAAATCCGCCGACGACGCGCGCCGCCTGCGCGACGCCGAAGCGCTGCGCAGCCTGTGCCAACGCTACGGTGCCACGCTGATCATCAACGATGACGCCGAACTGGCCGCCCGCCTGGGCGTCGGTCTGCACCTGGGCCAGGAAGATGGTTCGCTGGCCGCTGCCCGTGCCCTGCTCGGCCACCAGGCGATCATCGGCGGCACCTGCCATGCGCGCCTGGAACTCGCCGAGCAGGCGGCCCGGGAAGGGGCCAGCTATGTCGCCTTCGGCCGTTTTTTCACATCCCACACCAAACCCGGCGCACCATCTGCCAGCGCCGACCTGCTGGCCACCGCCAGGGCGCGCATGGCGCTGCCGATCGTCGCCATTGGTGGCATCGACCTGGACAACGCCGCCCCCTTGATCGAGAGGGGCGCCAGCATGGTCGCCGTGATCCATGCCCTGTTCGCCGCCGATTCCACTGCCGAAGTCGAACGCCGCGCGCGTGCCTTCAGCGCCCTGTTCGCATCGGCTTGACCCGCATCTTTTTTGAGAGAGTTCATCATGTCCCGCTCCGAAACCCTCTTCGCCAATGCCCAGAAACACATTCCCGGTGGTGTCAACTCGCCGGTTCGCGCCTTCAAGAGCGTCGGCGGCACGCCCTTGTTCTTCAAGCACGCCGAGGGCGCTTACGTGACCGATGAAGACGACAAGCGCTATGTCGACTATGTCGGCTCCTGGGGCCCGATGATCCTTGGCCACAGCCATCCGCAGGTGCTCGACGCGGTACGTCGCCAGCTCGACCACGGCTTGTCCTATGGCGCGCCTACGGCGATGGAAACCGAGATGGCCGATCTGGTCTGCTCGCTGGTGCCGTCGATGGAAATGGTCCGCATGGTCAGCTCCGGTACCGAGGCGACCATGAGCGCCATCCGCCTGGCCCGCGGCTTCACCGGCCGCGACAGCATCATCAAGTTCGAAGGCTGCTACCACGGCCACTCCGACAGTTTGCTGGTCAAGGCCGGCTCAGGCGCCCTGACCCAAGGTGTACCGAACTCCGCAGGCGTACCGGCGGCCTTCGCCAAGCACACCCTGACCCTGCCGTTCAACGACATCGAAGCGGTCGCCGAAATGCTCGGCAAGGTCGGCAGCGAGGTCGCCTGCATCATCGTCGAACCGGTGGCCGGCAACATGAATTGCGTACCACCGGCGCCGGGTTTCCTGGAGGGGCTGCGCAGCCTTTGCGATCAGCACGGCGTGGTACTGATCTTCGACGAAGTGATGACCGGCTTTCGCGTTGCCCTCGGCGGCGCCCAGGCGTATTACGGCGTGACGCCGGACCTGTCGACCTTCGGCAAGATCATCGGCGGCGGGATGCCGGTCGGCTGCTTTGGCGGCAAGCGCACGATCATGCAACACATTGCGCCACTGGGCCCGGTTTACCAGGCCGGCACGCTGTCGGGCAATCCGCTGGCCATGGCGGCCGGCCTGACCACCCTGAAGCTGATCAGCCGCCCAGGCTTCCACACGGAGCTGAGCGACTACACCAGCAAACTGTTGCAAGGGCTGCAGGATCGTGCCGATGCAGCGGGCATTCCGTTCGTCACGACCCAGGCCGGTGGCATGTTCGGGCTGTATTTCAGTGGCGCCGACGACATCGTCACCTTCGACGACGTGATGGCCAGCGATGCCGAGCGCTTCAAGCGCTTCTTCCACCTGATGCTCGACGGCGGCGTGTACCTCGCGCCCAGTGCCTTCGAGGCGGGCTTCACCTCCATCGCCCACGGAGAAGCCGAGCTGAAACTCACCCTCGATGCCGCGGAACGTGCGTTTGCCGCCCTCAAACAGGTATAAGCAAGGTACCCTGTCGCCTTTGCGTGATGAAAGCCGCATCGTTGAGCCGTCGCCGCGCCTGCCGGGCAGATGCCGGCACGGCGACGCGGCAGAAAAGCCGGCAAACACTTTGTAAGAACGGCGCGGCTTATTTCATAATGCGATGGTGGACGCACCTGCTCCGCCCGCCACCCACCTGTCAACACCTCGAGGTATTCGGATCGCCATGAAGCGCACCGGCCGCACCCTGTCCCTGGGCTGCCTGTTGCTCCTGCTGCCATTGCTTGCACTGGCGGACGGAAACTCATTGCTGATCCCGGCGACCGGCAGCTGTTCGCTGAACGTCGCCCCCGAAGACCTGCCCGGCGCCCTGCTGGCCTGCCAGCAGGGCGCCGAAGGCGGCGATCCCCAGGCGCAGTACGAACTGGGCGAGTTCTATTACCAGGGCCGCGGCACCGAGCGTGACCTCTCCCAGGCTCTGAGCTGGTTCGAGCGCGCCTCGTTGCAGGGCCATGCGCAGGCGCAATATCACCTGGGCATGATGTTCTTTCGTGGCGAGGGCGTGGCCGCGAACAACGTGCAGGCCTATATCGTGCTGAAGATGGCAGCCGTCAACGGCTCGGATGAAGCCATGGACAGCGCGGACGAAGTGTCGCTGCAGATGCCACGGGCCGAACTGGAAGTGGCCACCCAGGTGTTGGGGCAGATCTTCCGCAACTACCTGCAGGAACTGCAGGCCGCCGACGGCCTGTCGCCGTTCGCCCCTCTGAAGTAACCCAGCGGACCTGACGCCGTCGTCGCCATCATCCTGCCGGATGAACCTGCGGCGGCTGCCTACTTGTCGGGCATCGGCATGGGGAACGGCATGATGTTGCCACCGCCCTTGGCCTCGCTGATCTTGGGTGTGCCCAGACGCTCCACTTCATCGATGCGCACGATCGAGTGCATTGGCACGAAGCTGCGTACCACACCATCGAACTGCGCCTTGAGCTTTTCTTCACTGGGATCGACCACCACCTGGGTGCGCTCGCCAAAGACGAATTCCTCGATCTCCAGAAAGCCCCACAAATCGCTCTGGAAGATCTGCTTGGCATACATCTCGTACACCTGGCCCTGGTTGAGGAAAATCACCTTGTAGATCGGTTCACGCTTGCTCATGGGTAACGATTGGCTGGCAGTCAATGAAAGGGCGCGAATCTTAGCACGCCTGCCGGGCGCAACGTCGCCCCCTCTTGTCCATCGCTTGTGGCCTCGCCCGACCAAGCCCCCTATAATGCGCGGTCATTTTTCATGACCGGCTATCGGCAGGCGCCCTCTGCAGCCCGCGCCGATGCGAGCCGACGTTTTCCTGAAAAACCTTTCACTCATTCCAGGCAGTGCCATGACCAAGAAGCTCTATATCGAAACCCACGGTTGCCAGATGAACGAGTACGACAGCTCGCGCATGGTCGACCTGCTGGGCGAGCATCAGGCGCTGGAAGTGACCGACCGCCCGGAAGACGCCGACGTCATCCTGCTCAATACCTGCTCGATCCGCGAGAAGGCGCAGGACAAGGTGTTTTCCCAACTTGGCCGCTGGCGCGAGCTGAAACTGGAGAACCCGGACCTGGTGATCGGCGTCGGCGGCTGCGTGGCCAGCCAGGAAGGCGCGGCGATTCGTGACCGCGCACCTTACGTCGACGTGGTGTTCGGCCCGCAGACCCTGCACCGCCTGCCGGAAATGATCGACGCCGCGCGCAGCACCAAGGTCGCCCAGGTGGACATTTCCTTCCCCGAGATCGAGAAGTTCGACCGCCTGCCCGAACCACGGGTCGACGGCCCCAGCGCTTTCGTCTCGGTAATGGAAGGCTGCAGCAAATACTGCACCTTCTGCGTGGTGCCCTACACCCGCGGCGAGGAAGTCAGCCGCCCGCTCGACGACGTGCTGGCAGAGATCATCCACCTCGCCGAAAACGGCGTGCGTGAAGTCACCCTGCTCGGCCAGAACGTCAACGGCTACCGTGGTGCGACCCGTGAGGGCGGCATCGCCGATTTCGCCGAGCTGCTGTACCTGGTAGCAGCCGTCGACGGTATCGACCGCATTCGTTACATCACCAGCCACCCGCTGGAGTTTTCCGACGCGTTGATCAAGGCCCACGCCGAGATTCCCGAGCTGGTGAAATTCCTCCACCTGCCCGTGCAATCGGGCTCCGACCGCATTCTGGCGGCGATGAAGCGCAATCACACCGCACTGGAATACAAGTCGCGCATCCGCAAGCTGCGGGCTGCGGTGCCGGATATCGTCATCAGCTCGGACTTCATCATCGGCTTCCCAGGGGAAACCGAGAAGGATTTCCAGCAGACAATGAAGCTGGTGGAGGATGTCGGTTTCGACTTCTCCTACTCCTTCATGTACAGCTCGCGCCCCGGCACGCCGGCCGCAGACCTTACCGATGACACCCCCGAAGAAGTGAAGAAAGAACGCTTGCAGATGCTGCAGCACCGCCTCAATCAACAAGGCTTCGAAAATAGCCGGCGCATGGTCGGCAGCGTGCAGCGGATTCTGGTCAGCGACTTCTCGAAAAAGGACCCGGGCAAGCTGCAGGGCAAGACCGAGAACAACCGCTTCGTCAATTTCCCGTGCGACAACCCACACCTGATTGGCCAGTTCGTCGACGTGCATATCGACGAAGCGATGCCGCATTCCCTGCGCGGCACCCTGATCGAACGCCACTGAAGCGCTGCGCGGCAGACGAAACGCGCACCCAGCCACAAGCGCAGCGCGGTCGTCGGCCGCGCTTTCCCCCAGCGTCGGCTAGCGCTATTCTCTGCCTTCCACTTAGCCAACTGGCGGCCAAAAAACGACCTTGAATACTTCCCTAGCACCTCATCGCTTCACCCTCGAGCCCTTCGAAGCCAAGCGCTTCGCCAACCTCAGCGGCCAATTCGACGAGCACCTGCGCCTGATCGAATCGCGCCTGGGCATCGAAATTCGCAACCGCGGCAATCAGTTCGAGCTGCTTGGCGACCCGGGGCAGACCACCTCCGCCGAAAACCTGCTGCGCCGCCTGTACCGCGAAACCGACAGCACCGAGCTGTCGCCGGACATGGTGCACCTGTTCCTGCAGGAATCGGGTATCGAGGAACTGAACGCCCCCAGCGGCCACGCCAATATCGCCTTGCGCACGCGCAAGGGCATGATCCGCCCGCGCGGCGCCAACCAGCAGTTGTACGTCAAGGCGATTCTCGACCACGACATCAACTTCGGCATTGGCCCGGCCGGTACCGGCAAGACCTACCTGGCGGTCGCCGCGGCCGTGGACGCCCTGGAGCGCGAGCAAATCCGCCGCATCCTGCTGGTGCGCCCAGCGGTCGAAGCCGGTGAAAAGCTCGGTTTCCTGCCCGGCGACCTGTCGCAGAAGATCGACCCGTACCTGCGCCCGCTGTACGACGCGCTCTACGAGATGCTCGGTTTCGAACAGGTGGCCAAGCTGATCGAGAAACAGGTGATCGAGGTCGCGCCACTGGCCTACATGCGCGGCCGCACGCTGAACAACAGCTTCATCATTCTCGACGAAAGCCAGAACACCACGATGGAACAGATGAAGATGTTCCTGACCCGCATCGGCTTTGGCTCCACCGCGGTGATCACCGGTGACATCACCCAGGTCGACCTGCCACGCGGTACCAAGAGCGGCCTGACCCACGTGATCGACGTGCTCAAGGGCGTGCCGGGCATCAGCTTCACCCACTTCAAGCCCAAGGACGTGGTGCGCCATCCGCTGGTGCAGCGCATCGTCGAAGCCTATGAGCGCTTCGATGCCGAACGTCAGCCGTTCGACCGCCGCCCGGCGGACAACGATCCGGGAGCGCGCTCCGAGCCATGATCGAACTGGACCTGCAGGTCGCCAGCACGGCTGAGCACCTGCCCACCGAGGCCGACTTCCAGGCATGGTGCGCGGCCGGTCTGCGCCAGCGCAGCGCCGACTCGGAGCTGACCATTCGCCTGGTGGACGAAGAAGAGGGCCGCGAACTCAACCACACATGGCGCCACAAGGATTACGCGACCAACGTATTGTCCTTCCCCGCCGATGTGCCTGATGATTTGCTGGATATTCCGCTGCTTGGTGACCTGGTGATCTGCGTCCCGGTGGTCGAGCGTGAAGCTGTCGAACAAGGCAAGGCACTGGAGGCGCACTGGGCGCATCTGGTGATACACGGCTGTCTGCACCTGCTCGGCTACGACCACATCGATGATGAGGAAGCCGAGGAGATGGAAGCGCTGGAACGATTATTGCTCGCCGAGCTGGGTCATCCCGACCCGTATGCCGGCGACGAATAGAGCAAAGGATCCCGAGTAAAACCCCATGAGCGAAGACCGATCGAGCAACGAGCAAAAGTCCTGGCTGAACAAGCTGACCCAGGCTTTTGCTCATGAGCCGAAGAACCGCCAGGAACTGCTGGAAGTTCTGCGCGATGCGCACCAGAACAAACTGCTCGACAGCGAGGCCCTGGCCATCGTCGAAGGCGCCATCCAGGTCGCCGACCTGCAGGTTCGCGACATCATGGTGCCGCGTTCCCAGGTGGTGACCATCAAGGCCAACCAGTCTCCCAAGGAATTCCTCCCGGTGATCATCGAGGCCGCGCACTCGCGCTACCCGGTGATTGGCGAAACCCTCGACGACGTGCTCGGCATCCTGCTCGCCAAGGATCTGCTGCCGCTGCTGCTGGCCGACCAGCCCGACTTCAATATCCGCGACATGCTGCGCCCAGCCACGTTCGTGCCCGAGTCAAAGCGCCTCAACGTGCTGCTGCGCGAGTTCCGCGCCAACCACAACCACATGGCGGTGGTGATCGACGAGTACGGCGGCGTGGCCGGCCTGGTGACCATCGAGGACGTACTCGAGCAGATCGTCGGCGATATCGAGGACGAGCACGACGTCGAGGAAGACAGCTACGTCAAGCCACTGCCCAGCGGCGACTTCCTGGTCAAGGCGCTGACGCCCATCGATCACTTCAACGAAGCCTTCACCACCGATTTCTCGGACGATGAGTTCGATACGGTTGGCGGCCTGGTGATGAGTTCTTTCGGCCATTTGCCCAAGCGCAACGAAGTGACGGTGATTGGCGAATTCCGCTTTCGCGTGCTGAACGCCGACAGCCGACGCGTGCACCTGCTGCGCCTGACGCCGCTGGCCCGCTGACCTGCCGTAGCGCCCCGCCTGCGGGCGCGCCTGCCCACCTCATTTCCCGAGCATCGTGATGAATCGTCTGTTCTGCCCCGGCTGGCCCGGCCACCTGATCGCCCTGCTGGCAGGCGCGCTGACCACCCTGGCGCTGGCGCCGTACGGCATCTGGCCGCTACTGCTGCTGTCGATCGCCCTGCTCTACCGCGGCCTGCGCGAGCTGACCCCGCGCCAGGCAGCCTGGCGCGGGTGGTGGTATGGCTTTGGCCTGTTCGCCTCCGGCACCAGCTGGGTATACGTGAGCATCCACGATTACGGCGCCGCCTCCCCACCCCTGGCCGCCTTGCTGACCCTGGGCTTCGTCGCCGGGCTGGGCCTGTTCTTCGCCCTGGCGGCCTGGCTGTGGGCCCTGTGCTTGCGCCGTAACGCAGCGCCGGTCAGCGATGCGCTGGCATTCGCGGCCTTGTGGGTGGCCCAGGAAGCATTTCGCGGCTGGTTTCTCACCGGGTTTCCCTGGCTGTACGCAGGCTACAGCCAGCTGGACGGCCCCATGGCCGGCCTGGCGCCCGTCGGCGGCGTATGGCTGCTGTCGTTCGCCCTGGCATTGAGCGCCGCGCTACTGGTCAACCTGCCACGCCTGTACCGGCACAAGCCGCAACTGGCGGGCGCGCTGGTACTGCTGATCGCGCCCTGGCTACTCGGCGCCCTGCTCAAGGGCCACGCCTGGACCGCACCGGCCGGCGAGCCGCTGAGCGTCGCCGCAATCCAGGGCAACGTGGAGCAGAACCTCAAGTGGGACCCGGCGCAGCTCAACGCGCAACTGGCGCTGTACCGCGACATGAGCTTCAGCAGCAAACCGGCCGACTTGCTGATCTGGCCGGAAACCGCAGTGCCGGTGCTCAAGGAGCAGGCCATCGGCTACCTCGCCATGATGGACCGCTTCGCCAGTGACCGTCAGAGTGCGCTGATCACCGGTGTGCCGATTCGCCAGCCCAACGAGCACGGCGAGCAGCGCTACTACAATGCCGTCAGCGTGCTGGGCCAGGGCAGCGGCGATTACCTCAAGCAGCGCCTGGTACCGTTCGGCGAATACGTGCCGCTACAAGAGGTGCTGCGCGGCCTGATCGCGTTCTTCGACCTGCCGATGTCCGACTTCGCCCGTGGTGGCCACGACCAGCCGCTGCTGGAAGCCAAGGGGCATCGCATCGCCACCTTCATCTGCTACGAAGTGGTGTACCCGGAATTCGCCGCTGAAATGGCCGCGCGCAGCGATCTGCTGCTGACGGTGAGCAACGATACCTGGTTCGGCACCTCGATCGGTCCGCTGCAACACCTGCAGATGGCGCAGATGCGCGCCCTGGAAGCCGGTCGCTGGATGATCCGCGCCACCAACAACGGCGTGACGGTGCTGATCGACCCGTTCGGCCAGATCACCGAGCGCCTGCCGCAATTCCAGCAAGGCACGCTCTATGGCGAAGTGCAGCCCATGCAGCACCTGACGCCCTACCTGCAATGGCGCTCCTGGCCGCTGATTGCGGTGTGCAGCCTGCTGGCGGCCTGGGCGCTGATTCGCCGTCGCCGGGAGGCGGCGTGACGCCAAGGGCTGAATGCGTGGGCAGCAACGCTGGGAGGCCAGCGCGGCGATTCGCCTGAGCAACCCGTCAACGCCCATGGGCCAGTGCAAGAATGGGCTTGAGCCCACCAACGAGGCTAACGGCCGTAGGCCAGCGGGTAGGCCAGCGAGCCGATCAGTTCGTTGAGCAACTGGGTGCTCTGCCAGAAGGACTTGCCTTCCGGCAGCCAGCCGCCCAGCGGACGGTCGTTGGGCACGCCGATGAAGCCAACCGGCGCCGTCGTCACCTCGAACCCCGCCTGTTCGAAACTCCAGCGCGAGCGCGGCATGTGCCAGGCCTGGGTCACCAGCAGCACGCGGCGGATGCCTTCGGGCTGCAGCATGGCGGCGCTTTCCACGGCATTTTCCCAGGTGGTGCGGCTGCGTTCCTCCAGCCAGCGTACCGGCACGCCAAAGTCCTCTTGCATCACCTGCGCGGCCAGCGCCGCCTCACTCGGCGGCCGCCCGAAATGCAGGCCACCGGTAGCCAGTACCGGCAGCCCCGAAGCCTTTGCCAGGCGCGCCGCATAGCGAATGCGCTCCATTGCCAGGGCGCTGGGCTGATCGCCGCCCCAGGCCGGCTCGGCGGTTTCACGACCGGCGCCCAGCACCACGATGGCATCGGCGCGCTGCGCCAGCTGCGTCCACTGCTGATGTGCCAGCGCTGGCTCGCGCTCGATCTGCCGCGCCGCCCATTCCACCGTCACCGGCAGGCTCATCAGCCACAAGCCGCCGACGCCGACGGCGAAACAACCAGCGGCCAGGCGCGGAAAGCGCCGCCGCAGAAACCAGGCGAGCACCAGCAACAGCAGCAGGATGCCGGGCGGCATGAAGATTTGCTTGAGCAGATAACGAAGCGGCATCGAGCACCTCCGGGAAAGGGTCGAAGCCTAGGGGCAGTGGCACCGCGGCACAAGCGCGGCGCGCTTCATTCAGAGCGTCGCGGCGTCTGTGCAGCAGTGCCGATGATAACGCCGCGATGATGGGCGAATGGCGGTGCCCTGCCGTCGGCCGGCCCGCCGCTGGGGCAGCTCCGTTGGCTGGCCAGGTACGCCGTGATCAGCGCCAGGTCGGCGGCAGACAGGCCGCGCACTTCCATATCCACCGATGGCTGGTCGGCGAGCCGGGCCAGGCTGTCGGCCTCATGGAGGGCCGACACCAGCCGTTGCAGCAGCCGCCCGTAGGGGTCGGTCCGCGAATCGATACTTGCTGAAGAGCCCATCACACACCTCCCGGCCGCTCGCCCTCACCTGAGCTTAGCGCCCACCCCGAGGCCGGCCGGGTACCGCGACCAACGGCCAGGCGGAGCAATCAGCGTTTCCTCCGTCAAGGGGGGTCATGTATGCTACGGCGTTTCCTGAAAGCCCCTTTCCCTAGCGCAAAGTAGCCATGCACGAACAGTATCAGCCACGCGAAATCGAAGCCGCCGCGCAATCCCACTGGGATTCGCAGAACTCCTTTGTAGTCAGCGAACAGCCCGGCAAGGAGACGTTCTACTGCCTGTCGATGTTCCCCTACCCGAGCGGCAAGCTGCACATGGGGCACGTGCGCAACTACACCATTGGTGACGTGATTTCCCGTTACCAGCGCATGCTGGGCAAGAACGTGCTGCAGCCACTGGGCTGGGACGCTTTCGGCATGCCGGCGGAAAACGCGGCCATCGACAACAATGTCGCACCGGCCAAGTGGACCTACGAAAACATCGCTTACATGAAGACCCAGCTCAAGAGCCTGGGCCTGGCCATCGATTGGTCACGCGAAGTCACCACCTGCAAGCCGGACTACTATCGCTGGGAACAGTGGCTGTTCACTCGCCTGTTCGAAAAGGGTGTGATCTACCGCAAGAACGGTACCGTCAACTGGGACCCCATCGACCAGACCGTACTGGCCAACGAGCAGGTCATCGATGGCCGCGGCTGGCGTTCCGGCGCGGTGATCGAGAAGCGCGAAATCCCCATGTACTACTTCAAGATCACCGCCTACGCGGATGAACTCTTGAGCAGCCTGGACGAGCTAGATGGCTGGCCGGAACAGGTCAAGACCATGCAGCGCAACTGGATCGGCAAATCACGCGGCATGGAAGTGCAATTCCCCTACGACGTCGCGTCGATTGGCGAAGCCGGTACCCTCAAGGTATTCACCACACGTCCCGACACCCTGATGGGCGCGACCTATGTCGCCGTGGCCGCCGAGCACCCGCTGGCCGCCCTCGCTGCGCAGGGCAACCCAGAGCTGCGGGCTTTCATCGAAGAATGCAAAGGCGGCAGCGTCGCCGAAGCCGACGTCGCTACCCAGGAAAAGAAAGGGCTGCCGACCTCGTTGTTCGTCGAGCACCCGCTGACCGGCGAGAAGCTGCCGGTGTGGGTCGCCAACTACGTGCTCATGCACTATGGCGACGGCGCTGTCATGGCCGTGCCCGCTCACGACGAGCGTGATTTCGAATTTGCCCGCAAATATGGGCTGCCGATCAAAGCCGTTGTGCGCACCAGCGCCGGTGATGAGGTCGGCAGCGAATGGCAACCCGCGTACAACGAACATGGCCAACTGATTAACTCCGGTACGTTCGACGGCCTGGATTTCGAAGGTGCATTCGACGCCATTGAAGTGGCCCTGCTGGAGAAGAAGCTCGGTGCCTCGCGCACCCAGTTCCGCCTGCGCGACTGGGGCATCAGCCGCCAGCGCTACTGGGGCTGCCCGATTCCGATCATCCACTGCGAAACCTGCGGTGACGTGCCGGTGCCCGAAGACCAGTTGCCGGTCGTGTTGCCCGAAGACGTGGTGCCCGACGGTGCCGGCTCGCCCCTGGCGCGCATGCCCGAGTTCTACGCATGCAGCTGCCCGAAATGCGGCGCGCCGGCCAAGCGTGAAACCGACACCATGGACACCTTCGTCGAATCGTCCTGGTACTACGCGCGCTACGCCTCGCCGCATTATGAAGGTGGCCTGGTCGAGAAATCCGCGGCTGACCACTGGCTGCCCGTGGACCAGTACATCGGCGGCATCGAACACGCGATCCTGCACCTGCTCTACGCGCGCTTCTTCCACAAGCTGATGCGCGACGAAGGCCTGGTGACGTCCAACGAACCGTTCAAGAACCTGCTGACCCAGGGCATGGTCAACGCCGAAACCTATTTCCGCATGGAAGCCAACGGCAAGAAGACCTGGATCAACCCGGCTGACGTGACCCTCGAGCGCGACGCCAAGGCCAAGGTCATCGCCGCGACGCTGACCAGCGATGGCCTGCCGGTCGAGATCGGTGGCACCGAGAAAATGTCGAAGTCGAAGAAGAACGGCATCGACCCGCAGACCATGATCGACCAGTACGGTGCCGACACCTGCCGCCTGTTCATGATGTTCGCCTCGCCGCCGGACATGAGCCTGGAATGGTCGGACTCCGGCGTCGAAGGCGCCAGCCGCTTCCTGCGCCGCGTCTGGCGCCTGGCCCAGGCCCACGTCAATCAGGGCCTGCCGGGCGTGCTGGATGCCGGCAAGCTGGACGACGCCGGCAAGGACGTACGCCGCGCCATCCACCTGGCGATCAGGCAGGCGACCCAGGATGTTGGCCAGCACCACAAATTCAACACCGCCATCGCTCAGGTGATGACGCTGATGAACGTACTGGAAAAGGCCGCCCAGGACACCGACCAGCAGCGCGCGCTGCTCCAGGAAGGCCTGGAAACCGTCGCGTTGCTGCTTGCGCCGATCACCCCGCACATCTGCCACGAGCTGTGGCAGGAGCTGGGCCATGAGGAAGCGATCATCGACGCGGCCTGGCCGAGCGTCGATGAATCCGCTCTGGTGCAGGACAGCCTGCAGCTGGTGATTCAGGTCAACGGCAAGCTGCGCGGACAGATCGAGGTGCCGGCCGATGCCAGCCGCGAGGCGGTAGAAGCGGCAGCCCGCGACAATGAGAACGTACAACGCTTCACCGAAGGGCTGACGATCCGCAAGGTCATCGTGGTGCCCGGCAAGCTGGTCAATATCGTCGCCAACTGAGGCGACAAGTGAGGTGTCGGCGTACTGCCGACACTGGGTCAACGTATCGGCAACGCAGGCACCCGTGCCTGCCCATGCCGGCCAGCGGAGCCGGCAGGACAAGGGGATAACGAGATGATCAAGCGCAATATGTTGGTAATCGGCCTGGCTGCCCTGCTCGGTGCGTGCGGCTTCCAGCTGCGCGGCACCGGTGACGTGCAATTCGCGCTCAAGGAACTCGAGGTCGGCGCGCGCGACAGCTACGGCGAGACCGTTCGCGACGTTCGTGAGGTGCTGGAGAGCAATGGTGTGCGTGTATTCCCCGGCGCCGCCTACAAGCTTTACCTGGCCAACGAGCAGGAGAAACAGCGTTCCGCCAGCTACACCAGCGCGGCTCGCAGTGCGGAATACGAACGTACCTTGACGCTGAATTACGAGATTCGTGGCGCCAAGAACCTGCTGCTGCTCAGCAACCAGCTGGAAGTGCAGACCTACTACGTGCAGGACTCCAACAACCTGATCGGCAACGATCAGGAGGCCGCTCGCCTACGCACCGAAATGCGTCGCGACCTAGTGCAGCAACTGGCCCAGCGCCTGCAGCAGATCACCCCAGACCAGCTCGACGCCCTGCAGCAGACTGCCGAAGCCAAGGCCAAGGCCGAAGCCGATGCCATTGAGGCAGCTCGCCAGCGCGAAGCCGCACAGCCGCAGCAATCGCCCATCGAACTGCCGGTGCAATAAGCACCTGTTTACGATCTGCTGCGCGTCGGCCCTGCTGCGTTAAAAACAGGCTGGATTGCCAGCCCAGTCGGAAAGCCGCTTGCGGCTAACGCACTTTGGTGCGGCCCCGGAGGGGCGAGCGAAGCGAGTTATGCTCATGTACAAAAGTACAGTCGCCCGCGACTCCGACCGTTCCTCGCCTGTTTTTGCCTTGCATGACTCTGGCTCGCGAGATCCTAAATAGGTTCTAAGACGGACGGGGCCCCTTCTTCGGCCTCTCAGGTTTAGATACTCATGAAACTCGCCCCCGCCCAACTCGGTAAACACCTGCAAGGTCCCTTGGCGCCCGTCTACGTGGTGTGCGGCGACGAAGCGCTGCTTTGCCAGGAAGCCAGCGACGCCATCCGCAATGCCAGCCGCGTGCAGGGGTTCACCGAACGTGAAGTGTTCCACGCCGAAGCCAACTTCGATTGGGGCATGCTCTACGAGGCCGGCGCAAGCCTGTCGCTGTTCGCCGAAAAACGTGTCATCGAACTGCGCATCGCCAACGGCAAGCCCGGCGACAAGGGCGCTGCGGCGATCATCGAGTACCTTGGGCGACCGCCGGAGGACACCCTGCTGCTGATCAGCCTGCCCAAGCTCGACGGCAGCGCGCAGAAGACCAAGTGGGCCAAGGCGCTGATCGATGGGCCGCACTGCCAGTTCGTGCAGATTTGGCCGGTGGACGCCAACGGGCTGCCGCAATGGATTCGCCAGCGCCTGGCCCAGGCTGGCATGAACGCCACTGCCGATGCGGTCGATCTGATCGCTGCGCGGGTGGAAGGCAACCTGCTGGCCGCCGCGCAGGAAATCGAAAAGCTCAAGCTGCTCGCCGATGGCCAGCAGATCGACGCCGGCACCGTGCAGGCGGCGGTTGCAGACAGTGCCCGCTATGACGTGTTCGGCCTGATCGACGCCATTCTCAACGGCGAAGCCGCCCATGCCCTGCGCATGCTCGACGGCTTGCGCGGCGAAGGGCAAGAGTCGCTGTTCATCGTCGTCATGCTGGCCCGCGAATTGCGCCAGCTGGCGAACATTTCCTACCAGTTCAGCCAGGGCATGCCGTTGGACAAGGCGTTCGCCTCGGCCCGCCCGCCCGTCTGGGACAAGCGCCGCCCACTGGTCAGCAAAGCTCTGCAGCGCCATTCACCGGCTCGCTGGAACGCCCTGTTGATGGATGCCCAGCAGATCGATGCACAGGTGAAGGGACAGGCGCCCGGCGACCCCTGGGCCAGCCTCTCGCGGCTGGTGCTGATGATGGCCGGCCAGCGCCTCAAACTCGGCGCTTGAGCCTACCCCCAGCATGGACATCGCCCTGCGAGCGGCGCATCATTGGCGTCGCCCGCATTGGCGCGAGCACTGATCGAGGACCTGCCATGAGCAAGAAATCACGGCCGAACAAGGCCAAATCCATCGTCGCCCAGCCGCTGTTCCGCTCTCGTCAGGAACGACCCGGCAAAGGAAAAGGCAGCTACCGCCGCCAGGCCTCCCAGCAAAACTGGGAGGCTTTTTCGTTTATGGGGGCGATGAAAAAAACGGCTTGATCGCTCGCTCAGCCCGCATCCCTGCCCATCCGTGCTAAGGTGGTCGCCTGCAAAACGTGTTGAGATGACCATGCCCAACCTGTTCATTCGCGGCCTGCCTGCCACCGCTGCGGCCAGCTTCCTGCTCCTGCTCACGGCCTGTGCCGATGCTCCGGCTCAACCCCTGGCGGCGCCGAGTACCCCGCAGAGCACTGCCACTCCCAACCCCCTGTTCAGCCAGCCCGTCGAAGAGCAATTGAGCTTCGAACAGTGGCGCGACCTGCTGCGCAGCGACGCCATGGCCGCCGGCATCAGCCCCACCCTGTTCGACCGGGCCTTCGCCGGCGTGGTGCCGAACCCCGATGTGGTCAAGGCCGACAGCAGCCAGCCGGAGTTCAGCCGGCCGGTGTGGGAATACCTGAAAGGCGCCGTGTCTCCCAGCCGTGTCGCCCGTGGCCGCATTCTGCTGACCCAGAACAGCGCCATGCTCAACCAGATCGAACAGCGTTATGGCGTCGACGCGCAAACCCTGGTCGCCATCTGGGGCCTGGAAAGCAATTTCGGCAGCAACATCGGCAGCCACAACGTAGTGCGCTCCCTGGCCACCCTGGCCTATGAAGGTCGCCGTCAGGCCTTCTGGCGCAGCCAGTTGCTGGCCGTGCTGAAGATTCTGCAGCACGGCGATATCGCCCCGGAAAGCCTGGTGGGCTCCTGGGCCGGCGCCATGGGCCAGACCCAGTTCATGCCGACCACCTACAACGAACATGCCGTGGACTTCGACGGCGACGGCAAGCGCGATGTCTGGACCTCCCAGGCCGATGCCCTGGCTTCGGCGGCCCACTACCTGCAAGGCTCCAACTGGCAGTTGCGCCAGCCGTGGGGCTTTGAAGTACAGCTGCCGCAGAGCTTCGACTATGCCCTGGCCGACCCGGAAGTGCGCCGCAGCCTCAGCGAATGGCGCGCCCTCGGCGTCCATCCGATGGGCCAGCCGTTAAACACGCCGCGCGACGACGCCAGCGCCACGCTGTTGTTGCCCGCAGGGCATCGCGGCCCGGCATTCCTGCTGTTCAGCAATTTCCGCAGCATCCTGCGATACAACAATTCCACGTCCTACGCCCTGGCGATCGGCCTGCTGTCCGACGCCCTGCGTGGCGGCAACGGTGTGCAAGGCACCTGGCCGGAAGGCGATCGGCAGCTGGGCCGCAGCGAACGCGTCGAATTGCAGGAGCGCCTGAACGCCCGCGGCTTCGACTCCGGCCACCCAGACGGCATCATCGGTGCCAACACCCGCAAGGCGATTCGCGCCTTCCAGCTGCACTTGGGCTGGCCGGCCGATGGCTACCCGGACAGCAACCTGCTCGACCAGTTGCGCCAACCGAACTGAGTGCTGCCGGCGCGGTGACCACCGTCATCGCGCCCTTCCTTTCCTGCGTTGCGAATCGTCCATTCCTGAGCGACCCTGTAGTCGGGCTGCCACGTGATCCGTGGTAGCCGCACTGCCCCGTCTGCCGTGATCCGGCACGGGCCAACGACAACAGAGAGGTCGCTATGCACGACATCGAACTGGACGACGAACAACGCATGATCCGCGACTGCACCCGGCAGTTCGCTCGCCGCGCCATCGCCCCGCATGCCCAGGCCTGGGAACAGGCCGGCTGGATCGACGATGCGGTGGTGACGCAGATGGGCGAAATGGGCCTGCTAGGCATGATCGTCCCGGACACCTGGGGTGGTAGTTATCTCGACTACGTGGCCTATGCGCTCGCCGTGGAAGAAGTCTCGGCCGCAGATGCGGCGACCGGCACGCTGATGAGCGTACATAACTCGGTAGGCTGCGGCCCGCTGCTCAATTACGGCAGCGACGCGCAGAAGAATGCATGGCTACCGCGCCTGGCCAGCGGCGAAGTGATTGGCTGCTTCTGCCTGACCGAGCCCCAGGCCGGCTCTGAAGCCCATAACCTGCGCACCCGCGCCGAGCTGCGCGGCGAGCACTGGGTGCTCAACGGTTCCAAACAGTTCGTCAGCAACGGCCAGCGCGCCGGCCTGGCCATCGTCTTCGCGGTCACCGACGCCTCACTCGGCAAACAGGGCATCTCAGCCTTTCTGGTGCCGACCGATACCCCCGGCTTTCGCGTCGAGCGGCGCGAGCACAAGATGGGTATTCGCGCCTCGGACACCTGCGCCATCGCCCTCGAAAACTGCAGCGTTCCGCTGCAGAACCTGCTCGGTGAACGTGGCAAGGGCCTGGGTATCGCCTTGTCCAACCTCGAGGGTGGGCGCATTGGCATCGCCGCCCAGGCCGTCGGTATCGCCCGCGCCGCCTTCGAAGCGGCGCTGCTGTACTCGCGCGAACGGGTGCAGTTCGACAAGCCCATCGGCGAGCACCAGAGCATCGCCAACCTGCTCGCCGACATGCACACCCAGATCAATGCCGCCCGCCTGCTCACCCTGCATGCCGCGCGCCTGCGCAGCGCCGGGCAGCCCTGCCTCTCGGAAGCCTCCCAGGCCAAGCTGTTCGCCTCGGAAATGGCCGAACGCGTGTGCTCCAAAGCGCTGCAAGTGCACGGCGGCTACGGCTATCTGGAAGACTTCCCCGTGCAACGCTACTACCGGGATGCGCGCATCACCCAGATCTACGAAGGCGCCAGCGAGATCCAGCGCCTGCTGATCGCCCGCGAGTTGCGGCACTACCAGCCCTAACCCTTGAGCAGACGAGCCTCGGCGTTGTCGAGGTCGCGCAGGATCTGCGCCACCATGTCGTCGTCCAGCTGGTTGTCCTTGCGCATCCGGTACAGCTCCAGCCGTTGGGTGCGCAGCGCATGCAAGCGCATGCGGTACTCCAGCTGGTCGGCCTGGCGCTGATACTCGCGCGACTCTTCCGCGCGGCGGGTTCGGGTTCGTTCGAGCAGGTCACGGTATTCGCTCATCAGCTTGGCGCGGATCTCCGCGGTGGCGATTGCGCCGTCGGTGTCCGCAGCCTTTTCATCGGCGGCCTCCAGGCAGCGAATGGCAGCCTGCAGCAACTGCCCGCGATGGCGATTGAGCTCGGCTTCCTGGCGCGCCACGTTGTCCTGCGGCAGCAAGGGCAGCAGCCTGGGCATTACCACGCTGGCGACCAGCAGCGACACCAGGATCACCCCGGCGGCAATGAGTATCAGCAGATCTCGCTCGGGAAACGCCTCGCCATTGTTGAGCAGCAGCGGTAACGACATCACCCCCGCCAGCGTCACCGCACCGCGCACGCCGCCCAGGGTCAACACCGCGGCCAGGGCCAGGCGCGACTGCCCGGCGAAGCGGGTCGGCTTGCCGCGCCAGCGCCGCACCATTCCCGATGTGCGCCAGTAGCTGTAGACCCAGGCGAAACGCAGCGCCATCAGCACCGCGTACACCGCCAGCACGTAACCCAGAGCGGGCAGCAGCAGGTGCCAGGCATCGGCGTGGTCGCCGATGACCGCCTTGAGGATATCTGGCAACTGCAGGCCCAGCAGCAGGAAGATCAGGCCGTTGAAGGTGAATTCGAGCATGCCCCACACGCCGCGGTTGAGCAGGCGCGTGGTGGTCTGGCGCGGCAGCAGGTCGAGGCGGCTCTGCATCATGCCAGCTGCCACCGCGGAGAGAATCCCCGACAGCCCCAGATGCTCGGCAGCCACATAGGCGGCGAACGGCAGCAACAGCATCAGCAGCACATGGGGCGCCGGCTCTTCCCAGCCTCGGGCGATCATCGCGGCGCGCAGGCGGCCCAGCAGATAACTCAACGCCATGCCGATCAGTAGCCCGCCTGCGGCCACCAGCACGAATTGCAGGCTGGCGTCGGCAAAGGAAAACACCCCGGTGAGGGTGGCCGCCACGGCGAACTTGAACGCCACCAGGCCGGACGCGTCGTTCATCAGCGCCTCCCCCTGCAGCAGGTTGCCCAGGGTGCTGGGCAGGCGCCCATGCGTGATCGCCGATACAGCCACCGCATCGGTCGGCGACAACACCGCAGCCAACGCGAAACACGCCGCCAGCGGCACCTGCGGTAACAACCAGTGAATGAAATATCCGGCGCCGAGAATGGTGAAGAACACCAGGGCGAAGGCGAGCAACAGGATGGGCGTGCGCAACTTGCGAAACTGCCCCTTGGGCATCCGCCAGCCGTCGACGAACAGCAGGGGCGGAATGAACAGCAGGAGAAACAGCTCGGGGTCGAGCCGCACGTGCAGGCCGAGCACCGGAATGGCCAGCAACGCACCGATCAGAATCTGCAGGATCGGCAACGGCAAGGGAATGAACTGGGCGCTGATGCGCGTACCACTGACCACCAGCAACATGATCAGGATGGTGTAGAGAAGCTGCATGACGGGAAAATCCTTGGCAAACATGAACACGCGCTGCGCATGCGCCCAGTCATTCTAACGCGCCCCGTACGGGTCGCGATGCCGCCGATCACCCTAACACCGCGCCGCAAGCAGGGTCGACGTGGCATAATTCACCGCTCGCTATTAACACGGTATGAGGAGGATTCGACGAGTGGAATCCTTCCGAGGAAAATCAATGAGTAATGTCCTCTATGGGATCAAGGCCTGCGACACCATGAAAAAGGCCCGCACCTGGCTCGACGAGCAAGGTGTCGCTTACCAGTTTCACGATTACAAGACCGCTGGCATCGACCGCGGCAACCTGCAGAAATGGTGTGACGAGCACGGCTGGGAAACCATCCTCAATCGCGCCGGCACCACCTTCCGCAAGCTCGACGACGCCCAGAAGAGCGATCTCGACCAGGCCAGGGCCATCGACCTGATGCTGGCCCAACCATCGATGATCAAGCGCCCCGTGCTGGATCTGGGCCCCCGTACGCTGGTCGGGTTCAAGCCCGAGCGCTACGCCGCCGAACTGGCCTGATAACCCGTCACCTTCAATCGAATTCGCTGCAAGGAAAAGCTCATGTCCAACACCCTGTTCAGCCTGGCCTTCGGGGTCGGCACCCAAAACCGTCAAAGCACCTGGCTGGAAGTCTTCTACGCACAGCCGCTGCTCAACCCGAGCGCCGAACTGGTCGCCAAGGTTACCGAGAAGCTCGGCTACAGCGGCGGCAACCAGGCCATCGCGCTGACCAATCAGCAGGCCGGCGAACTGGCCAGCGCCCTGAAAGGCATCGACGCCGTGCAAGCCGCGCTGCTCACTCGCCTGGCCGAAAGCGCCAAGCCCCTGGTCGTCACGCTGCTGGCTGAAGATGCCGCCCTGACCAGCACGCCCGAGGCCTACCTCAAGCTGCACCTGCTGTCCCATCGCCTGGTCAAGCCCCATGGCCTGAACCTGACCGGCATCTTCCCGTTGCTGCCCAACGTGGCCTGGACCAGCCAGGGTGCGGTCGACCTGGCCGAGCTGACCGAACGTCAGCTCGAAGCCCGCCTGAAAGGCGACCTGCTGGAAGTCTTCTCGGTGGACAAGTTCCCGAAGATGACCGACTACGTGGTACCGACCGGCGTGCGTATCGCTGACAGCGCGCGTATCCGCCTGGGCGCCTACATTGGTGAAGGCACTACGGTGATGCACGAAGGTTTCGTCAACTTCAACGCCGGCACCGCGGGCCCGGGCATGATCGAAGGCCGCGTTTCCGCGGGTGTGTTCGTCGGCAAGGGTTCGGACCTGGGCGGCGGCTGCTCGACCATGGGCACCCTGTCCGGTGGCGGCAACATCGTCATCTCCGTGGGCGAAGGCTGCCTGATCGGTGCCAACGCCGGCATCGGCATTCCGCTGGGCGACCGCAACATCGTCGAAGCGGGCCTCTACGTGACCGCTGGTACCAAGATCGCCCTGCTCGACGACCAGAACAACCTGGTCAAGGTGGTCAAGGGTCGTGACCTGGCTGGCCAGGCCGACCTGCTGTTCCGTCGCAACTCGCAAACGGGCGCGGTGGAGTGCAAGACCAACAAGTCGGCCATCGAGCTGAACGAAGCCCTGCACGCCCACAACTGAGCCCAGGCTTCGCCCGAACGGGCTGCGCGCGCGATAGACTGACGTCTTCGTGGGCACAGCCCGTTTTCACATTCAAGCGTTACGAGATCCGGATGACCCTGATTTCCCCCTGGCGCGCCGATTTCCCCGGCCTGCTGGCCCTCGACAAAGACGGCCAGACCTACCTCGACAGCGCCGCCACGGCGCAGAAACCGCAGGCGGTACTCGATGCTCTGCTGGCCTATTACGCCGGCGGCGCCGCCAATGTGCACCGCGCCCAGCATATGCCCGGCGAGCGCGCCACGCGCGCCTTCGAAAGCACCCGTGAAAAGGCCGCCCGCTGGCTGAATGCCCTCAACGCCGAAGAAATCGTCTTCACCCGCGGTGCAACGGAATCCCTCAACCTGCTCGCCTATGGTCTGGAGCACCTGTTCAGCGCGGGTGATGAAATCGTCATCAGCGCCGCCGAACACCACGCCAACCTCCTGCCCTGGCAGCAACTGGCTGCACGCAGGGCGTTGACGCTGATCGTGCTGCCGCTCACGCCCGCGGGTGATATCGATCCGCAGCAGGCTGCCACGCTGATTGGCCCGCGCACGCGGCTCGTCGCGGTCAGCCAGTTGTCCAACGTGCTGGGCCGCTGGCAGCCCGTGCAGGCGCTGATTCAGCAAGCCCGTGATCAGGGCGCGCTGACCGTCGTCGATGGCGCCCAGGCCATTGTCCACGCACGCCAGGACATGCAGGCGCTGGGTTGTGACTTCTACGTCTGCTCCAGCCACAAGCTGTATGGCCCGGATGGCGTCGGCCTGCTGTACGGCCGCCGCGACGCGCTGCAGCGGCTGAACCACTGGCAGTTCGGCGGCGAGATGGTGCAGCAGGCGGATTACCACACCTCGACCTTTCGCCAGGCGCCGCTCGGCCTGGAAGCCGGCACGCCGCCCGTGGCCGGGGTGATTGCCCTCGGTGCAGCACTGGATTATCTCAATGGCCTCGACGCGAGCGCCGCCAGCCGCCACGAAGCAGCGCTGCACCAGAAGCTGCTGGACGGGCTGCGCCGCCATGACGGCATGCGCCTGCTCGGCGATCCGCAAGCGGCGCTGGCCTGCTTTACCGTGGAGGGGGTGCACAGCGGCGACCTCGCTCATCTGCTCAGCGAGCAGGGCATCGCCGTGCGGGTCGGCCATCACTGCGCGATGCCGTTGCTCAAGCGGCTCGGGGTGAACGGGGCGATTCGAGTCTCGCTGGGCCTCTACAACGACGAAAACGACCTGCAGCGCTTCTTCGCCGCGCTGGACAAAGCCCTGGAGCTGCTGCGATGAGCCTGCCGGACCAGGCCCGGGAAGCCCTCGATGCGTTCAGCGCCTGCCCCGGCTGGGAACAGCGCGCGCGCCTGCTGATGCACTGGGGCGAGCGCCTCGAGCCGCTGAATGAGCGCAATGAAACGAATCGCGTGCACGGCTGCGAAAGCCAGGTGTGGTTGATCGGTGATCGACGTGAGGGGCAGTGGCACTTTCGCGCCGCCAGCGACGCCAGGCTGATCCGTGGCCTGCTGGCCGTGCTGCTGGCGCGGGTCAATGGCCTGGGCGCCGCCGAGCTGGCCGCACTGGATATCGCTGCCTGGTTCGAGCGGCTCGGCCTGTCCCGGCAACTGTCGCCCTCGCGCGCCAGCGGCATGAACGCCGTGGTGCAGCAGATGCGGCGCTTGGTCGAAGAGGGTTAAACCGACGGTGCAAGCCGCTCCGAGGGGCGACGGGCACCGGCCACCAGCTTGTCGACGATACGCGCTGCCGCCACCATGCCGAAGGTCGCGGTGACCATCATCACCGCGCCAAAACCACCGGCGCAGTCGAGCTTCACACCCTCGCCGACGAATGCCTTGCTCAAACAAATGCCACCATCGGCGCTCGGATAGCGCAGCTGCTCGGTGGAAAACACGCAGGGCACGCTGTAGTTGCGCCCGGGCGTGCGCGAGAAGCCGTAATCGCGGCGCAGCGTGGAACGCACCTTGGCCGCCAGTGGATCGTTGAAGGTCTTGTTCAGATCACCCACCTGCACCTGCGCCGGATCGATCTGCCCGCCCGCACCGCCGGTAGTGATGATGGCGATCTTGCGACGCTTGCACCAGGCGATCAGCGCCGCCTTGGCGGCGACGCTGTCGATGCAATCGACCACCGCGTCGAGCTCGACGGTGATGTGCTCGGCCATGGTGTCGCGGGTCACGAAGTCAGCCACCTCATGCACCACACAGGCCGGGTTGATGGCACGCAAGCGCTCGCCCATCACCTCGACCTTGGCGCGGCCGACCTGGCCTTGCAGCGCGTGGGCCTGGCGGTTGGTGTTGCTGACGCAGACGTCGTCGAGGTCGAACAGGGAAATCTCCCCCACGCCGGAGCGCGCCAGCGCCTCGGCCACCCAGGAGCCAACACCACCGATGCCGACCACGGCCACGTGGGCAGCCGCCAGCCGCTGCGCGCCCTCGCGGCCATACAGCCGGGCAATTCCGGCGAAACGCTGTTCATCGAACGACATGGGGTCTCCCTCTAGATCGGCGCGCATTATAGGAAGCCTGGCCGCTCACCCCAAGCACCATCGAGCAGCCGTGCGCCAGCCTGGCCAGCGGCGGTGGCGCTCACGGCGCATGGACCCGAACGGTCGCTCCGGGCTGTGCTATACAGTCATTCAACGACGGAGTAGCATGCGCGCCAACCGGCGCTCGCCGGCCCTCTCCCCGTTCCACCTTTCGGAACCTGACACAGCATGCTTTCGCGCAAGTTCGGCCTCAATCTGATTGTTTTCCTGGCTATTGCTGCCCTGTTCACCGGCATATGGGCGCTCTACAACCGTCCCGTCACGGCACCGGACTGGCCCGAGCAGATTTCCGGTTACTCCTTCTCGCCGTTCCGTCAGGGACAGAGCCCGCAGACGGGCGTCTACCCCAGCGACCAGGAAATGCGTGCGGACCTCGAGCTGCTGTCCAAGCAGACCGACAGCATCCGCACCTACTCGGTGGACGGCGCCCTCGACAAGATCCCCCTGCTCGCCGAGGAATTCGGCCTGCGCGTGACCCTTGGCGTGTGGATCAGCCCCGACGAGGAGCGCAACGAACGGGAAATCACCAAGGCCATCGAGATCGCCAACAACTCGCGCAGCGTGGTGCGCGTGGTGGTGGGCAACGAGGCGCTGTTTCGCCGCGAAGTCACCGTCAAGCAACTGACCGCCTACATGGACCGGGTCCGCTCGGCGGTCAAGGTGCCGGTTACCACCTCCGAACAGTGGCACATCTGGGATGAGTATCCCGAGCTGGCCGACCATGCGGACCTGATCGCCGCGCACGTGCTGCCCTACTGGGAATTCATTCCCATGAAGGACTCCACCCAGTTCACCCTGGACCGCGCCCGGGACCTCAAGAAGCTGTTCCCGAAAAAGCCCCTGCTGCTTTCAGAGGTGGGCTGGCCGAGCAATGGCCGGGTACGCGGCGGCGCCGAAGCGACCCAGGCCGACCAGGCCATCTACCTGCGCACCCTGGTTACCACCCTCAACGCCCAGGGTTACAACTATTTCGTCATCGAAGCCTTCGACCAGCCCTGGAAGGCTGGTGAAGAAGGTTCCGTGGGCGCCTATTGGGGCGTCTACAACCTGGACCGCAACCCCAAGTTCAATTTTGAAGGCCCGGTCGTGGCCATCCCGCAATGGCGCATGCTGGCGGTCGCCTCGGTGGTCATGGCCCTGCTGTCGCTGGCGCTGATGCTCATCGATGGCAGCGCCCTGCACCAGCGCGGTCGTACCTTCCTGACCTTCGTCGCCTTCGCCGGCGGCTCGGCGCTGGTGTGGATCGGCTACGACTACAGCCAGCAGTACAGCACCTGGTTCAGCATGCTGGTCGGCGTGCTGCTCGGCATTGGCGCCATCGGCGTGTTCATCGTGCTGCTCACCGAGGCCCACGAACTGGCCGAGACGGTCTGGACGCAGCGACGGCGGCCGTTCACCCCGGTGGTCGGCGACAGTCATTACCGGCCCAAGGTATCGATCCACGTGCCGTGCTACAACGAACCGCCGGAGATGGTCAAACAGACCCTCGACGCCCTGGCAAACCTCGATTATCCGGATTTCGAAGTCCTGATTATCGACAACAACACCAAGGATCCCGCGGTGTGGGAGCCGGTGCGCGACTATTGCGAAGAGCTCGGCCCGCGCTTCCGCTTCTTCCACGTGGCGCCGCTGCACGGCTTCAAGGGCGGCGCGCTGAACTACATCCTGCCGCATACCGCGCCGGATGCCGAAGTGGTAGCGGTGATCGACTCCGACTACTGCGTCGATCGCAACTGGCTCAAGTACATGGTGCCGCACTTCTCCGATCCGTCGATCGCTGTGGTGCAATCGCCACAGGATTACCGCGATGGCGAGGAAAGCACCTTCAAGAAGCTCTGCTACGCCGAGTACAAGGGCTTCTTCCACATTGGCATGGTGACGCGCAACGACCGCAACGCGATCATCCAGCACGGCACCATGACCATGATCCGCCGTACCGTGATGGACGAGTTGAAATGGGCCGACTGGACCATTTGCGAAGACGCCGAACTGGGCCTGCGCGTGTTCGAGAAGGGTTACTCCGCCGCTTATGCCCATGACAGCTTCGGCAAGGGGCTCATGCCGGACACCTTTATCGACTTTAAAAAGCAGCGTTTCCGCTGGGCCTACGGCGCCATCCAGATCATGAAGGGCCACGCCCGCGAATTGCTGGCCGGCAAGGGCAGCGAACTCAAGCGCGGCCAACGCTATCACTTCGTGGCCGGCTGGCTGCCGTGGGTCGCCGACGGCCTGAACATCTTCTTCACCGCCGGTGCGCTGCTGTGGTCGGCGGCGATGATCATCGTGCCGCAACGGGTCGATCCACCACTGCTGATCTTCGCGATCCCGCCGCTGGCGCTGTTCCTGTTCAAGGTCGGCAAGATCATCTTCCTGTACCAGCGGGCAATGGGCGTCAACCTCAAGGATGCGTTCTGCGCGGCGGTTGCCGGGCTGGCGCTGTCGCACACCATTGCCAAGGCGGTGCTGTACGGCATGTTCACCAAGAGCATTCCGTTCTTCCGCACGCCGAAGATGCGCTCCAGCCACGGCCTGATGGTGGCCCTCGCGGAAGCCCGCGAGGAGGTCTTCATCATGTTGTTGTTGTGGGGCGCCGCAGTGGGCATCGCCATCGTGCAGGGCCTGCCCAGTTACGACGTGAAGTTCTGGGTGATCATGCTGCTGGTACAGTCGCTGCCGTACCTGGCTGCGCTGATCATGGCGCTGCTGTCGTCCAGCCCGAAACCGCTGGAGATTCCAGTGGTGCAGACCGAGGCGGAGAACGCCTGATTCCGGTGAGCGACACGCCAACGGCGGCCAATTGGCCGCCGTTTTCTTTTCGGATTGGTGAGCGGTAACCGCGCAAACAATCCCTGGGTATCGCTTCGCTCAACGCCAGGCTTCGGGGGCGCAGTGCATCGGCTCTTGTATCTGGTCGAGTGAAGCGCCTTTGCCTCTTGCGCCAAAAGGCTGAACGCCTACGAGGCGCGGGCGTTTTGCTTTAAGCTATGCGCCCTTTCCCGCCTGCATTGCTTTACGAGCATGACTTTACCGGAGTTCCCATGACGGCCCTGTCCCCTACCCTCGAGCTCGCCTGCGACCTGATCCGTCGGCCATCCGTGACGCCACTGGATGAAGGCTGCCAGGAACTGATGATGCGCCGGCTCGCTGCGTTGGGTTTCTCCATCGAAGCGATGCGCATCGAGGACGTGGACAATTTCTGGGCCAGCCATGGCAGCCAGGACGGTCCGGTGCTGTGCTTTGCCGGCCACACCGACGTGGTGCCCACCGGCCCGGTGCAAGCCTGGCAGCACGGCCCGTTCGAGGCGCTGATCGACGAACAGGGCATGCTCTGCGGCCGCGGCGCTGCCGACATGAAGGGCAGCCTGGCGTCGATGATCATCGCCGCCGAGCGCTTCGTCGCCGAGTACCCGAACCACAAGGGCCGCATTACCTTCCTGATCACCAGCGACGAAGAAGGCCCGGCCCACCACGGCACCAAGGCGGTGGTCGAACGCCTCGCCGCGCGCAACGAGCGCCTGGACTGGTGCATCGTCGGTGAGCCGTCGAGCACCTCGCTGGTGGGCGACGTGGTGAAGAACGGCCGCCGCGGCTCACTGGGCGCAACCCTTACCGTGCGCGGCATTCAGGGCCACGTGGCTTACCCGCACCTGGCGAAGAACCCGATTCACCTGGCCGCCCCTGCCCTCGCCGAACTGGCGGCCGAGCACTGGGACGAAGGCAACGCGTTCTTCCCGCCGACCAGTTTCCAGATCTCCAACCTGAATGCCGGCACCGGTGCGACCAACGTGATTCCGGGCGAGCTGACCGCGGTCTTCAACTTCCGCTTCTCCACCGAGTCGACGGTCGAGGGCCTGCAGCAGCGGGTCAACACCATCTTCGACAAGCACGGGCTGGACTATCACATCGAATGGGCGCTGTCGGGCCTGCCGTTCCTCACCGAGCCGGGTGCCCTGCTCGATGCGGTCAGCGCCAGCATCCGCAGCGTGACCGGCAGGGAGACCACGCCGAGCACCAGTGGCGGCACGTCGGATGGGCGCTTCATCGCCACCCTCGGCACCCAGGTGGTCGAACTCGGCCCGGTCAACGCGACCATCCACCAGGTCAATGAACGTGTGCTGGCCAGCGATCTCGATGTACTCACCGAGATCTACTACCAGACCCTGGTCAAGCTGCTCGCCTGATGCTCAGTTGCCCGATCTGCCAGGCGCCACTGCAGGCTGTCGACAACGGCGTGGCCTGCCCGGCCAACCACCGCTTCGACCGTGCCCGCCAGGGTTACCTCAATTTACTGCCGGTGCAGCACAAGAACAGCCGTGACCCGGGCGACAACGCGGCCATGGTCGAAGCGCGCCGGCGTTTTCTCGATGGCGGGCACTATGCCCCGCTGGCGGCGCGCCTGGCGCAGTTGGCGGCTGGCTACGCGCCGCAGCAGTGGCTGGATATCGGCTGCGGCGAGGGCTATTACACCGCGCAGATCGCCGAGGCGCTGCCAGAGGCCGACGGCTATGCCCTGGATATCTCCCGCGAAGCGGTGAAGCGCGCCTGCAAACGCGCGCCGCAGCTGAACTGGTTGATCGCCAGCATGGCCCGCGTGCCGCTGGCCGACGCCAGCTGCCAGTTGCTGGCCAGCGTGTTCAGCCCGCTGGACTGGCAGGAAGCCAAACGCCTGCTCGCTCCGGGTGGCGGCCTGCTGCGCATGGGGCCGACGCGCGATCACCTGATGGAGCTGCGCCAGAAGCTCTACGACGAAGTGCGCGATTACGATGACCAGAAACACCTTGAGCTGATACCGCCCGGCATGCGTCTGACGCACAGCGAAACCCTGAGTTTTACGCTGCTGCTCGACACGCCAGAAGCACGCGCCGATCTACTGGCGATGACGCCCCACGGCTGGCGGGCCAGCGCCGAACGCCGTGCTGCGGTGATTGCCGAAAGCTTCGATGTGACCGTCGCCATCCGCTACGATTGGATCGAGCGAGACGCGCATTGAGCGCCCCGAACGAATTGAGGATCCAAATGCGCCAACCGGATATCGAGATCTACCTGAAGGATGCCGATCACCAGGCCATTGCCGCCTGGCTGACCCAGGCCCTTGGCCCTTGCTCCGACTGGCAGCAGAAAGGCCAGACCTTCCAATGCCACGCCGGCGACGTACCGGTGACCTGGCTGCCCAAGGCGGTAGGCAAATGGCACAGCCTGTACCTGGAAAGCGACGCCACCCCCTGGGACGACGACCTGGCCTGCGCCCAGGCGGCCTATGCCGCGCTGGGCGTGGAAGTTCGCTGCGCACCGGGCAGTTGGGAAGAAGAAGAAAGCGATGAGCAGGCCGATCAATGGCTGCGCATCAGCGCCGACGGTGTGCAGGAAATCACCTGGCGCACCGGCTGACCGACCCTACCCTCGCCCAATCCCCTCATCCCACCCAAAGTCGACCCCTCGGCTTTGGGCGCTTTGGCACCCTTTCCTCACACGCTGCCTTGCTCCGCCTCTGCCCCTTCTCTCTTGCCGCCTCGTTGCATGAGCCTGTTCACGATCTTTCAGCTCGATTTCAGTGCTTTACCTGCCAAGTGGCGATAGCAGACGTAGGGTGGATGACGCTCTTTTCATCCACCATTGCGATCGGTGGACGGGTCGGGCCGCGTAGGTGAGGCGTCGTCCACCCTACGACTGTGGGAGCGGGCCATGCCCGCGAAAATAATGGGCATAGCCCATTCCTCCAGAATGAGTCCGCCAGCATTACCGAGTTGCTTGTGCGCTCGGTTCCGCTCTGTCGAGCGGGTTTCTTTTGGCATTGCCCGGATGGCCGGCCCCGCCAAAAGAAACCAAAAGGTCTAGTCCCGACATCCGGCCCCGGCTCCGCCGGGGTTCCCTCGTTCCATCATCGTTTCGGGGGCCGGCCTGGAAGGGCCATCCATGGCCCATCAGGCGGGGGCGCCTAGCCCTCTCGCCGCATCCATGCGGCTCGTCCCCCTGCAAGATGATTCCACTCGGCCTCCTGAAGGGACGATTGGCGTCGTCAGTTGCTTTTGCGCAAGAGAGACACTGCAAAGCCAAAGCAATGATCGTCCGCTTCTGCCTTGTAGCAGCCTCTTATGTCGCCTGGAAAATCGTGAACAGGTTCTAAGCCTGACTTCTTGCCAGAAGAATCAGGCTGACCTCTGGCAACCAGTAGCGAGCAATAAAAACGACTACAAAAATCTCAAAAACGCTGTTTTATGACCCCGTAAATGATTTTTAACGGTGCGACATCGCGCCGCACCACACCCTACAAAAGCTCATCATCTTTTCAGACATTTATTCACGATAGCGACAACTTAAAAGACAATGACAGCCAACTTGTATTATTTACCCGAACAGTTCTGCATGAAAAATAACAATATCTCCGATAACTTGTAGTCATGCGAAATAAACGCTCCATGAATATTGCTTACTGATCCTTTTCCTTTGCAGAATGCGGCCTATCGACTTTAGTCGATACCGTACCTCCGTCGCCCCCGGGTGAATCTGCAACGATCGCAGGAGATGCAAGCGTGCACATTGGTGTTCCCTTCGAAACCCATGCAGGCGAGACGCGGGTTGCCGCAACGCCGGAAACCATCAAGAAGCTGATCGGCCAGGGCCACCAGGTCACCGTCCAGAACGGGGCCGGCATTGCCGCCAGCATTACCGACGCTGCCTATGTAGCCGCCGGCGCCAGCATTGGCGATGCAGCGGCCGCTTTTGCCGCCGCACTGGTGCTCAAGGTGGTCGCACCGGACGACAGCGAACTGGCGCTGATGCAACCCGGCACCGTGCTGGTCGGCATGCTCAATCCGTTCAGCGCGCAGACCATCGAGCGCATCAACGCTCGCGGTGTCACCGCCTTCGCGCTGGAGGCGGCGCCGCGCACGTCCCGCGCCCAGAGCCTCGACGTGCTGTCGTCCCAGGCCAACATCGCCGGCTACAAGGCGGTGCTGCTGGCGGCCAACCATTATCCGCGCTTCATGCCGATGCTGATGACCGCCGCCGGTACGGTGAAAGCCGCTCGGGTATTGATCCTCGGTGCTGGCGTCGCCGGCCTACAGGCCATCGCCACGGCAAAGCGCCTGGGCGCGGTGATCGAGGCCTCCGACGTGCGCCCGGCCGTCAAGGAGCAGATCGAATCCCTCGGTGCCAAGTTCGTCGACGTGCCCTTCGAGACCGATGAGGAGCGCGAATGCGCCGAAGGCGTCGGCGGTTATGCCCGGCCAATGCCAGCCTCGTGGATGGAACGTCAGGCCAGGGCCGTGCACGAACGCGCAAAGCAGGCCGACATCGTTATCACCACTGCACTGATCCCCGGCCGCAAGGCGCCGACGCTGCTGCACGAAGCCACGGTCGCGGACATGAAGCCCGGCTCGGTGGTCGTCGACCTGGCCGCGACTCAGGGCGGCAACTGCCCACTGACCGAGCTGGACAAGGTGGTGGTCAAGCACGGCGTGACGCTGGTCGGCCACGGCAACCTGCCGGCCCTGGTCGCCGCCGATGCCTCGGCGCTGTATGCGCGCAACCTGCTCGACTTTCTCAAGCTGGTGATCGATGCGAACGGCGCCTTCCACCTCGACCTGGAAGACGACATCGTCGCGGCCTGCCTGATGTGCACTGGCGGCGAGATCAAACGCGCCACTAAATGATGATCTCCTCTCCTGAGCGAGAGGGCCAATCACAACAAAAAAGGATCTTCCCGATGGATCTGATTTCCGACGGTATCTACAACCTGATCATCTTCGTGCTGGCCATCTATGTCGGCTACCACGTGGTATGGAACGTCACCCCTGCCCTGCACACGCCGCTGATGGCGGTGACCAACGCGATTTCCGCGATCGTCATCGTCGGCGCCATGCTCGCCGCCGCACTGACCGTCACCCCTTTGGGCAAGACCATGGGCACCCTGGCCGTGGCGCTGGCGGCGGTCAACGTGTTCGGCGGCTTCCTGGTTACCCGGCGCATGCTGGAAATGTTCAAGAAGAAGGCCCCGAAAGCAGCATCGGCTGCCGCACCGGTGGAGAAGTAATCGATGAGCATGAACCTGATCACCCTCCTCTACCTCGTGGCGTCGGTATGCTTCATCCAGGCGCTCAAGGGCCTGTCGCACCCGACCACCTCACGGCGCGGCAATGCCTTCGGCATGATCGGCATGAGCATCGCGGTGCTCACCACCCTCGGCCTGATCTACAAGCTCGGTAGCGACCTGGCGGCGCAAGGTATCGGCTACGTGATTGTCGGCCTGCTGGTCGGCGGCACCGCTGGCTCGATCATGGCCAAGCGGGTGGAGATGACCAAGATGCCGGAACTGGTCGCCTTCATGCACAGCATGATCGGCCTGGCCGCGGTGTTCATTGCCATCGCCGCGGTGGTCGAACCGCAATCGCTGGGCATCGTCGCGGCCATCAGCGATCCGATCCCCCACGGTAATCGCCTGGAACTGTTCCTCGGTGCAGCGATTGGTGCCATCACTTTTTCCGGATCGGTGATCGCCTTTGGCAAGCTGTCGGGAAAATACAGATTCCGCCTGTTCCAAGGCGCGCCCGTACAGTTCGCCGGCCAGCACCTGATCAACCTGGCTGTTGGCCTGACCATCCTCGCACTGGGCCTCTACTTCACCTTCACCGGCAACCTGACCGCGTTCGCTGCCCTGGTGGCGCTGGCCTTCGTCATTGGCGTGCTGATCATCATCCCCATCGGCGGCGCCGACATGCCCGTGGTGGTCTCGATGCTCAACAGCTACTCGGGCTGGGCGGCGGCGGGTATCGGCTTCTCGTTGAACAACTCGATGCTGATCATCGCCGGCAGCCTGGTCGGTTCGAGCGGCGCGATCCTCTCCTACATCATGTGCAAGGCGATGAACCGCTCGTTCTTCAACGTGATTCTCGGCGGTTTCGGTGGTGCGACCGACGCCGGCCCAGCCGCCGCGGGCAGTGGCGAGCAACGGCCGGTCAAATCCGGCTCGGCCGACGATGCGGCGTTTCTGCTCAGTAACGCCGACAGCGTGATCATCGTGCCCGGTTACGGCCTGGCTGTGGCCCGCGCGCAACATGCGTTGAAGGAGCTGACCGAAAAGCTGGCGCACAAGGGGGTGACGGTCAAATACGCCATCCATCCGGTTGCCGGACGCATGCCAGGGCACATGAACGTGTTACTGGCAGAAGCAGAAGTGCCGTACGACCAGGTGTTCGAGATGGAAGACATCAACGCCGAGTTCGGCCAGGCCGACGTGGTGCTCGTGCTGGGCGCCAACGACGTGGTCAACCCGGCGGCGAAGAACGACCCCAAATCGCCCATCGCCGGCATGCCGATCCTTGAAGCCTTCAAGGCCAAGACCATCATCGTCAACAAGCGCTCCATGGCCAGCGGCTATGCCGGCCTGGACAACGAATTGTTCTACCTGGACAAGACCATGATGGTCTTCGGTGACGCCAAGAAGGTTATCGAAGAGATGCTCAAAGCGGTCGAGTGACCGATTCCCGACAAAGAGGCGGCGGGCTTCTGCCTTCGCCTCTTTTTTCATGCCCAACCGCAATTCCTAGCACAGGCCCTGCCAACAGGCACAGCCGAGGGCGTTTCAAACCAAATGCACAAGAAATCAAAATAGGGAGCAACGTAATGACTGCAAACAATTGCAACTGTATCGGTATATAACCGCTAAAAACAGGAGTATTTATAGAGCAAATCACTGCCAAACGCCGCGAGTCACGGCAAATCCACAAACACCGGTACAGTTGCAAGCTAAATTAACGCAACAGTTACGAAGCAACCTATCTAGTACGCAGCTTATTTACTGCAGCTGTGGCTACTGCAAACCCCGCGCGAGGACGAAAATAGGCACCAGAACCTAACCAATCCCGCCAAAAGCGGAAGGATGCACACCATGGAACGTACCCTCAGTTCCGATCTGCTTGTCGACAGCTCGTCCAAATCCGCCACCAGCTTGCCGCTCAACGTGCTGGCCACCCTGCTCCTTTGGCAGCGTCGCATCGTCAGCCGTCGCCAGCTGGCACGCCTCGACCCGCGCCTGCTGGCCGACGCCGGCATCAGCGAAAGCCAGCGTCACGCCGAACTGAGCAAACCGTTCTGGCGCTGATCGCGACCGTAGAGCTTCTCCCGCAAAACCCCGCCGGCATGCAGCGCCAGCGGGGTTTTGTCGTTATGGGGCCGCGTTAATCGAACAGTCACCTGCGTGCAAACAAAGCTACACAAACTGTGCAGGTGTTTTTCTACGCATGCCCGCGGAGCGGTTAGAATGCGCCTTTCCGTGAGCCGTAGAGACCCAGCCCATGCCCCTCGTTCGCACTCTTGCCTTCGTCAGCCTGTTCGGCCTGACCGCCGGCGCTTCCGCCAGCAGCTTCGTGGTGACCACTGACACCCTGGTCGACGCGCTGGCCGGCACCATCGATACCACCATCAATGCGACCTCTTCGGTGGTCGACAACAAGGTGGTGCTGGCTGCCAAGGACGACGCCGCCAGCTTCGTCGCCACCAACGGCGCCGTGCGTGGCGTTCACCTGGAAACCGCGCTGCAGCACATCCGTGAGCGCATGCCCGACGTGCAGGCCAATGATGCGCAACTAGCACAGGCCATCCTCGCGCATTAACCATTCGTCATTGCCGGAACTGCGGCAGGCGTTCCTCGTCCAAGCAGCCAATCAAATCCCATTCGGAGACCGTTCATGAAGCGTCCGTTGTTAGCCGCCACCGCCTCCCTGGCCCTGTTCGCCAGTGCCGTTGAGGCCCAGACCCTGGTGGCCACCAGCAACATCATCGTCCGTGCGCTGGATCGCACCATCGACTTCACCTCGGACACCACCACCTCGATCCGTGACATGAAAGTGGTGATCGAGGCTCGCGACGACGCCGCCAGCTTCGTCGCCAGCGAAGGCGATATCCGTGGTGCCCAGCTGGAGGTCGCCTTTGGCGCGCTGCGCAGCCAGGTCCCCGAGGCCCGGAACGCGTCCGATCAGGTACTCGCAGAAGCCATTCTCGCGCTGTGATGACCGCCCGCGGCTGGCTTCTGTTGCTGACCCTGTTGGTCAGCACGGCCAGCCACGCCCAGTTTCAACTTGCCCTGGACACCTCGGGGCTCAGCAGCGCCGAACGCCAAGCCAGCCAAAGCCTGCTCGACGAAGCCTTGGCGGCGATGCCTCCACGCCTGCGCGACGCCGTGGATCGCGAGGTCACCGTGCGCTGGGTGCCGCTTCCCGAGCAGATCTATGGCCGTGCTGGCCGCTTCAGTGGTGTAGAGCTCAATGCCAACCTGCTGCCCGGCCTTGCCGACGGCAGTGCGGCGAAAGCCGCCACCGGCCGCCCGCACGGCACGGTGCGCCGCGAGCTGCTGGCCACCGTGCTCCATGAAGTGACACACCTTTATGACCGCGGCGCTTTCTGGGGCACTGCGCAGCGCACGCTGCTGCAACGTTGCAAGCGCCAGAACAGCAGCATGGGTGCAGTCGGTTTGCCGGCCGAATGCCGTGGCCAGACCGAACGCCGCTTCACCCTCAGCGATGACCCCCGTCTGCTCGACCTGGCCGGCTGGCCGCAGCGCGTCGGCAGCCGTGGGCAACGCGATCTGCACAACGGTCAGGTGGCACGCAGCCCGGATATCTACGAGCTGAGCAACGCCCGCGAATTCGTTGCGGTGAACATGGAGTACTTTCTCCTCGATCCCGAATACGCCTGCCGCCGCCCTTCCCTGGCGCGCTTGCTCAGTGATCACTTCGGCTGGTCTCCGGCTGCCGCCACGCCCTGCGGCACCGGCTACGCCTACCTCAATGCAGGCCGCGACTTCGACAAGCAGGCGCTGGCCAGCCTCGATCCGGAACGGGTTTACGAGGTCGACTACCTGCTCGCCGAAGCCAACCAGAACATGGCCAGCCGCTGGGGGCACAGCATGCTGCGCCTGGTGATCTGCGCACCCGGCCGACCGCGCGGGCCGGACTGCCGACTGGACCTCGACCAACACCTGGTGCTGTCTTACCGGGCCTTTGTCGGCGATGTGCAACTGTCGAGCTGGGACGGCCTCACCGGCGCCTACCCGTCGCGCCTGTTCGTGTTGCCCCTGGCCCAGGTCATCGAGGAATACACCAAGGTGGAGCTGCGTAGCCTCGCTTCGGTGCCGCTGACGCTGCCCCGCGAGCGGCTCGAACAACTGGTCGCCCGCGCCGTCGAGCAGCACTGGAGCTACGACGGCGACTACTTCTTCGTGTCCAATAACTGCGCGGTGGAAACCCTCAAGCTACTGCGCAGCGGTACCGATCTGCCGCGCCTGCAGGACCTCGACAGCATCACCCCAATCGGCCTGCTGGAAGTCCTCGAAGCCCGTGGCCTGGCCGATGCCAGCATGCTCGAGGACTCCCGCGAGGCCCTGCGCCTGGGTTACCGCTTCGACTCCTTCCGCGATCGCTACCAGGCCATGTTCCAGGTCTTGCAACAGCGTTTGCCGATCCGCCAGCAGCGCGTCGAGGACTGGCTGGAGCAGCCATCCAGTGAACGCCGCCAGTGGTTCGAGAAGGCCGACCTGCGCGCCAGTGCCGCCATGCTGCTGCTCGAGCAGGCGGCCATGCGCCGTCAGCTGCTGCTCTCTCAGGACGAGCTCAAGCAGCGCTACCTGACTGGCCGCGCCGCCAAGGACCCGAACCTGAACAAGGCCGGCGATGCGCTGGAGCAGATTCTTGCCAACACCGGCTTCCTCAGCCGCCCGGCCGAATTGCTCGAGGGCGGCTATGGCCTGCCGCAGCAAGCCGAATGGCAGCGCCTGGAAAGCGAAACGCGCAATCGCCAGCAGCAACTGAGCCTGCTCAGCGCTGACCTCGACCAGGAAGTGCGGCGCCTGCTGGAGCCTCAGCGCCTGGCCGAACTGGAAGCCAACGAGGAAAACCTCAAGCTGCTCGGCGCCCATCTGCGCACGCTGCACAAGGCCAGTGGTGGGCTGCAGCTGTAGCCAGTCCATGGCGGCCCGGCTGGCGACAGGCCAGCCGTGTCGCGGCGCTGGCAAGCGCGCTCAGGGAAATTTCACCACGGCACGAAACCCCTGGGGGCTGGCGTTGCTGAAGCCGATGGAGCCGCCCAGATGGCGCGCGATCGTGCCGACGATGGCCAGCCCAAGCCCTGCGCCTTGGGGATTGCCAGCGCTGTGGAACCGCTCGCCCAGACGCGGCAGGCGTGTTTCCTCGACACCCGGGCCCTGATCGACCACCTGCAGTTGCACACCCTGGCCGACACGGCGCACGCGCACGCTCACCTCGCTGCCGGGGGTCGAAAAGTTCAGCGCGTTGCTGACCAGGTTCTGCAGCATGATCACGATCAGGCCGCGGTCACCCTGGATCACCGCGGTCTCGTCGGCGTCGAGTGCCAGGTCGATGCGCCGGTTCAGCGCCAGGGGTGCCAGGTCGGCCAGTTCCTCGCGCACCACAGCCGTCAGGTCAAGGGATTGCAGGCTCTGCGAAGGCGCTTCCAGGCGCGCCATGGTCAGCAGTTGGCTGGCGATGCGGGTGGCGCGGTGCACGCCCTGCTGCAGGAATGACAACGCTTCATCGCGCTCCTGCACGCTACCGGCCTGCAGCGCGTTGCGCACGTGGATATCGAGAATCGCCAGCGGGGTGCGCAGCTCGTGGGCGGCATCGGCGATAAAACGCCGCTCCCGCTCCAGCAGCGCGCGCAACTGGCTGAGCACGTCATCGAGCGCCAGACGCATCGGCTCCAGCTCCGGCGGCAACGGGCCGGCCGGCAACGGTTCCAGGCTGTGTTCAGGGCGCTCGCGCAGCTGCTGGGCCAGGCGCTGCAGCGGCTGCAAGCCCCAGCCCAGCAGCAACCAGATGAACGCCGCCAGCAGCGGCAGGCAGACCAGGGTCGGCATCAGCGTGTGCTGGAGAATCTGGTGGATCAGGTCCTGGCGCAGGTCCTCGCGTTCGCCAACCCAGATGCGCAGCCCCTGCCCGGCGTCCTCGAGCAGCACACCGCACCACTCCTGGTCATCGAGGAAGAAATCGTGGATGCCTGGCGCTGGCGGAGCAGGCAGCGCGGGAGCCTGCTCTGAGCGTACCAAGAGGGTGCCGTCCTCGGCCCACACCTGGAACGCCAGGTTGATTTCATAGGGGTGCGAGAACACCCCGTCGGCCGAGAGATCAAGGGCGCTGTCCAGTGCCTGCCTGACGAACGGCCAGTCGATCGGCTGGCCGTCCGGCTGTTGCAGCATGCCTTGCAGCACCCGCGCCGCCTGCACCAGTTGGGCATCATAGACCGCCTCGGTCTGCCGATGGCTGTCGCGCAGAGCGAGCAGCACCAGGGCCAGGCTGCCGGCCAGCACCAGGGCGATGGTCGGCGCGAGAATGCGCGTACGGATGGAAATCATGGCGTTCGCTCCACCAGGTAACCGACCCCGCGCACGGTGCGGATGAGGTCGCTGCACAATTTGCGGCGCAGGTTGTGAATCAGCACTTCCAAGGTGTTGCCCGGCCCACTTTCCTGCCAGCCGTAAAGGGCGTTGGCGAGCCGCTCACGGGTGACCACCACGCCAGGGCGGATCAGCAGCTGGTGCAACAGCTGATATTCCATGGGCGTCATCGGCACGCTGCGGCCCTGATAGCGCACCTCCTGGGTAGCCGGGTCAAGGCTCACCCCGGCGAACTCCAACACCGGCTGCGCGCGCCCCTGGCTGCGCCGCAACAGGGCGCGGATACGCGCCTTCAGCTCTTCGGGATCGAAGGGTTTGACCAGGTAATCGTCGGCCCCCGCATCCAGCCCCTGAATGCGGTCTTCCATGGCGTCGCGGGCGGTTAGCACCAGCACCGGCACGGCGTTTTCAGTACGGGCGCGCAACTGGCGCAGCAGCGTCATGCCATCCAGGCGCGGCAGCCCAAGGTCGAGCAGCACCAGGTCGAACTGCTCGCTGCGCAGCGCGTGCGCGGCCTCGACGCCGTCCTCCAGCCAGTCCAGCGTATAACCTTCGCCTCGCAGGGCGACCCGGATACCGCGCGCCAGGGCGCGGTCATCTTCAACCAGCAGGACACGCACGCAACGCACCTCGTCAGAATGGCGGCCGCCATGATGCGCTGCGCGCAGCACGATTGGCAGAGGCAGATGTTACCGACATTTGCCCATTAAGACTTTCCTAAGCTTCGCATCGCAAGGTGATGCTCACCATCACAGGAGAGTCCCACCATGCGCTACATCGCCCTTTTTGCCCTGATGCTCGGCAGCCCTCTGGCCCTGGCCAGCACCGAATGCACCACCGCCGACCGCTCGACCTGGCAGGACCCGGAGAAATTCCAGGCACAGCTCAAGGAGCAGGGTTACGAGATCAGCAAGTTCAAGGTCACCAAAGGCAACTGCTACGAGATCTACGGCTTCGACAAGGACAAGCGCAAGGTCGAGATCTACCACGATCCAGTCTCCGGCAAAGCGGTCAAGACCGAGATCGAAGACTGATGCACGCGGCGACGATACGACTCTGGGATCCCTTGATCCGGCTGTTCCATGTGTCGATAGCTGGAGTCTTCGTCGCCAACTATTTCTTCACCGAGGAAGGTGACGACTGGCACACCTGGCTGGGCTATTACGCCTGCGCCTGGCTGGCCATTCGCCTGGTATGGGGCTTCGTCGGTACGCGCAGCGCGCGCTGGAAAGACTTCTGGCCGACCCGCGCACGCCTGGCCGAGCATCTCGATCACCTGCGCAAAGGCCGGGTCTATCGGCGCCTTGGCCACTCGCCGCTGGGCGCACTGGTCATGCTGCTGATGATGGCGGCCATCGCCACGCTGGGCGTCAGCGGCTTCCTGATGCAGGAAGTGGACGCGCTGTGGGGCGTCGACTGGCCACTCACCCTGCATGGCTGGGCGGCCGATGGCCTGGCCGCGCTGGTCGCCCTGCACGTGGCTGCCGCACTGGTCGAGAGCCTTCACCAGCGCGAGAACCTGCCGCTGTCGATGATCACCGGCAGGCGCCGCGCCCCCTCCGAAGACCGCTGATACCTCAGGAACCCCACCATGCTGCCCGTACGTGCGCGTTTTAGCTCGGGAGCGCTGCGCTCCTGGTTGTCGCTCGTGGCCCTGGCCACCCTCAGCTGCCTGCTGCTGCTCGCCGATGATTTTCTGCAACAGCTGTTCACGCCCAACAACCATGCAGAACTGGAAGCCGGCTATGTCGCCGTGCTCTGGCTGTTCAGCCTCGGGCTTTGGCTGAGCAACCTGCGCTGGCTGAGCCTGGGCATCCTGGCGCTGTTCGCGGTGATGCAACTGATGCAGCTGGCCAACATCAGCTTCTTCGGCGAACCGCTGACCGCCATCGACATCCAGTCGCTGCTCAACGACCCTGGCGAAGTACGCGAAACCGCCGCGCACAGCCTCGCGGGGCATTGGCCGGTGCTGCTTTGCGTGGCCATCCCCTATGGTTTGCTGCTGGCCCTGCATTGGCGCCTGCCAGGGCGCGTCAGCCTGCCGGAAAGCCGCTGGGCGCTGGTGCTGATAGCGGTGGTGCTACTCTCCAAGCCTTACCGCGCCACCTACCGCAACCTCGACTCCTTCGCTGCCAGCCCCAGCCGCAGTGCACTGCACAACAACCTCAACGTGTTCTCTGCCTGGGCCGTGCACCTGGCCTTCAAGCCGGAGGTCGAGCTGCCGCCGACTGTCTACGCCCCCTACGGACTGAGCCCGAGCCTGAGCGGGGCGAAACACGTCTGGCTGGTAGTCGCCGATTCGCTGCGCAGCGATCGCCTCGGCGTATTCGGCTACGGGCGCGACACCACGCCGAAGCTGGCCGCTTACCTGCGCGACCACCCCAGCGCCTTCGCGCGACCCGGCATAGCCGCCGGGGTGGCCACCGACGTCAGCCTGCCGTACCTGATCAACCCGATTCGTGAACCGGGCAAGGACGCGCTGCTGCGCACCGGCGACATCAACCTGTTCCGCTTCGCCAAGCAGGCGGGCTTTCGAACCCACTGGATTTCCTCCCAGGAATCCAAGCTGCTGGCCAACCTGGGCAGCCGCTACCTGGACGTGTCGATCACCCGGGAAGACCACCCGATGCAATTCCTCAAGCGCCAGGATCGTGCCCTGCTCGACGTGCTCGACAACCAGCGCTGGGCCGAGCGCAACTTCGTGGTGCTCAACCTGCGCACCGCGCACCTGCCCTATGCGCAAAACTATCGCCATGAAGCCCAGCCGGCGCCCTGGGTCGACCAGGGGCCGAACGGGCAGAGCAACGCCTATGACAATTCGGTGCATTACCTAGACAGCCTGCTGGCCGAGGTGGTCGCCGACTTCGACCGCCTGGAAGGCGAGCGCTACCTGATCATCACCGGCGATCACGGCCAGCGCCTCGGCGAAGGTGGCCACTGGGGCCACAACGACCTGGTACCGGAAGTCAGCGACGTGCCGGTGATCGTCATTGGCCGCGAGGCGCAGCCGGAAACGATGGCCAGCCTGTCGGCGGAACGCTGGATCAGCCACTACGAGGCCGGCAAATGGCTGGCCGCACGCCTGGGTACGCGTATCGACAACCCCAACCTGCGCCCCAACGAGCACTTCGTGCATGGCAAGCTGCTGTTCACCGACAACTTCATCCAGCGGGTTTGCGAAACGCCCGGCGGTCTCATCCATCACCCGCCGCAGCAACTGAGCATGCTGCTCAAACAACCCCAGGCCCGCTGCGAAGGCTGACCCGCTGGCCGTCTGTAAAACCGAGGCGCCGTCAGTTACCCCCGCGACGCACCGACAGGCCTGGCCGAGGCGCGCTCGCGGAAGGTCAGCAGGAACGCCAGCAGCACGCCGGCCGAGAACACCGCCGGGAACAGCCAGATGCTGCGCCAGTCATGCAGGCCCTCGGCTGCGTAGTGATCGGAGACCACGCCGGCCACCCAGAAGCCGATCAGCATGCCGACGCCGTAGGTAGCCAGGGTGATCAGGCCCTGCGCGGAGCTCTTGATGCTCTCGCCGGCCTTGCCGTCGGTGTAGATCTGCCCGGACACGAAGAAGAAGTCGTAGCACACACCGTGCAGCACGATCCCCGCCACCAGAAAAGCCACCAGCTCACCGCTGTTGCCGTAGGCGAACAGCACATAGCGCAGCGCCCAGGCCGCCATGCCCACCAGCAAGGTCGCCTTGATCCCGAAGCGCTTGATGAACAGCGGCAACAGCAGCATGAACAACACTTCCGACACCTGGCCGAGGGTCATCATGCCGGTCGGGTTGGCGACGCCGATTTCGGTCAGGAACAGGTTGGCGTTCTGGTAATAGAAGGCCAGCGGAATGCAGATCAGGATGGACGCCAGGAAGAAGGTCGCAAAGCCGCGGTCCTTGAGCATCTGCAGGGCATCCAGGCCGAGCAGGCGCTTGATGCCGGTCTGCTGGCCGGGCACCGGCGGGGTGGCCGGCAGGCTGAAGCTGTACAGCCCGAGCAGCAGCGAGGCGATGGCGCAGAGCAGGAAGGTGTTGCGCAGCGCACCCTCGGCGATGGCTTGCTGGGCATCCCAGGCGAACACGAAACTGATCACCAGGCCGGCGACTATCCAACCCAGCGTGCCCCACACCCGCACCCTGGAAAACTGCGCCGCCGGGTCGCTCAACTGCCGGAACGCCACTGCGTTCACCAGCCCGAGCGTCGGCATGTACACCACCATGTAGCAGAGCACCAGCGGATAGAAAGTGGCGAAGTCCTCGGCCCGGTAGAGCTGGTACAGCAGCACGGCGCCGCCCAGGTGCAGTACCGCCAGCAACCGTTCGGCGTTGACGAAGCGGTCGGCGATCAGCCCGACCACGAAGGGCGCCAGAATCGCGCCCCACGACTGGGTCGCGTAGGCCATGCCGATCTGCCCGCCGCTGGCCTCCAGGGTGCGCCCGAGAAAAGTGCCCAGGGTGACGAACCAGCCGCCCCAGATGAAGAACTGGAGAAACATCATCACGCCCAACCTGACAGTCAAAGTGCTCATGTTCTTATCCTTGTTGTTGTTCACGAGACAGCGTTAAAGGGCACCTCTAAAAGTCTATTCGAGGCCAAGCAGCCCTCGGTTGCGCGAGGCGCTGGTGGTAACCCCGGCAAAATCGTCGAAGGCGCGTGCGGCGCGGGTGATCAGGTGGCGCTCGATGAAGCCGGCACCCTCGGCCGCACCCTGGGCCGAGTCCTTGAGGCAGCACTCCCACTCCAGCACCGCCCAGCCCCGGTAGCCGTACTGGGTGAGCTTGCTGAAAATCGCCTTGAAGTCGATCTGCCCATCGCCCAGGGACCGAAAACGCCCTGGCCGATCGACCCACGCCTGGTAGCCGCCATACACCCCGGAACGGGCATCGCCCCGGAACTCCGCATCCTTGACGTGGAACATGCGGATGCGCGGGTGGTAACGGTCGATGAAGCCCAGGTAGTCCATCTGCTGCAGCAGCATGTGGCTGGGGTCGTAAAGAATATGCGCGCGCGGATGATCGCCAACCGCGGCGAGGAAGCGTTCGAAGGTGGCGCCATCGTGCAGGTCTTCGCTGGGGTGCAGCTCGTAGCAGAGGTCGACGCCGGCCTCGTCGAAGGCCTCGAGGATCGGCAGCCAGCGCCGCGCCAGCTCGGCGAAGCCCTCTTCCACCAGGCCTGCCGGGCGCTGTGGCCAAGGATAGAGATAGGGCCAGAGCAGCGCGCCGGAGAAGGTCGCGTGAGCCGCCAGCCCCAGGCGCTGGCTGGCCTGGGCCGCCAGCTTCAACTGGTTGATGGCCCACTCGGTACGCGCCTGCGACCGGCCCCTCAGGTGAGCCGGGGCGAAGTCGTCGAACAGGCTGTCGAACGCCGGGTGCACGGCCACCAGTTGGCCCTGCAGGTGCGTGGACAATTCGCTGATCGCGACGCCGGCCTCGGCGCAGATGCCCTTAAGCTCGTCGCAATAGGTCTGGCTCTCGGCAGCGCGTTGCAAATCGATGCACTGCGGCCCCAGAGTCGGCAACTGGATGCCCTTGTAGCCGAGCGAGGCCGCCCAGTTGGCCTGGTTCTTCAGGTTATCGAACGGTGCGTCGGCGGACAGGAATTGCGCAAGAAAAATGCCCGGCCCACGGATACCAGAAGTCATCGCTGCGCTCCTTCACTGGATGCCAATGCAGTCCACTTGGCCTCACTGGCGTGGCTGGCCAGCGCCGCTTCGATGAACGCCATGCCGCGCATACCCGTCTCGATACCGGGCAGTGCGGCCGCGGCGCTAGGCGAGCCAGCAATCGCCTGGGCAAAATCGCTGTAGAGATTGGCCATGGCCTCCAAATACCCCTCGGGGTGACCGGCAGGTAGGCGAATGCGCTGCAGCGCCTCGTCACACAGCCAGCCATGGTTGGCCCCGGCACGCAGCACGCGCATGGGTTGATCGAGCGGGCGATGGACCAGGCTGTTGGGCTCCTCCTGGCGCCACTCCAGGCCGCCCTTGTCGCCGTAGAGGCGGATCTTCAGTGCATTTTCCTCACCAGCGCACACCTGGCTGGCGAGCAATACGCCGCTGGCACCCTGCTCGGTGAGGAACAGCATGGCGCAATCGTCATCCAGCGCACGGCCGGGCACATGGGTCGCCAGGTGCGCGCAGACACGCTCGATACGCTGACCACTGACGAACTCCGCGAGGCTGAAGGCATGGGTGCCGATGTCGCCGATGCAACCGCCCTGCCCGGCCAATTGCGGGTCGCCGCGCCAGGTCGCCTGCTTGTTGCCCTGGCCGGCGAGGTCGTCACTGAGCCAGCCCTGTGGGTATTCGACGTACAGCTTGCGCACCCGGCCGATCTCGCCGGCCTGCACCATGTGCCGCGCCTGCCAGATCATCGGATACCCCTGGTAGGTGTGAGCGAGGCCATACAGCGCCTGACCGTGTGTCAGTAGTTGCGCCAGCTCGGCGGTCTCGGCGCTGTTCAGCGCCGCCGGTTTTTCACAGAACACGTTGATGCCCGCGCCGATGGCCGCCACGGTGATGGGCGCATGCAGGTGGTTGGGCGTGACGATGGCCAGCAGGTTGATGCGCTGCTGCGCATCGAGTTGCGACTCGCCCTCCAGCAACGCCTGCCAACTGGGGTAAACGCGTTGCGGCGCCAAGCCGCAGGCGCTCCCGGTTTCTTCGTTATTGGCAGGGTCGCGGCTGAAGGCGCCAGCCACCAGGTCGATACCACCGGCCAGGGCGGCCGCCTGGCGATGGACCTGGCCAATGAACGCGCCAGCGCCGCCACCGATCATTCCCAGCCTTACCCGTGAAGCAGGCATTCAAACACTCCGTTTACAATATTTTGTTGATATTTTTTCAATGTAACCGGTTACATTTGAAACTGTATAGACCCCGCACGGGCACCGGTCAAGCGTACGGTGACAGCCGGGTTACGGTAATCTGGCGGCGAATCGGCATCCACTGCCGGCCAGAAAACAGAGGGCGCATGACCAATATTCGCAAGGTTGCCGCATTGGCCGGGGTCTCGGTTGCCACCGTGTCGCGCACCCTGAAAAGCCCGGCTCAGGTCTCACCGGAAACCCGCGAGAAGGTACTCGAGGCCGTGGAGCACGCCGGCTACAAACCCAACCTGATGGCCGTGCAGTTCCGCTCCCAGCGCACCCGCAATCTGGTGGTGCTGGTGCCGGACATCGCCAACACCTTCTTTGCCCAGGTCATCCGCGGCATTCAGGAAGCAGCCAGCGCCGCCGACTATCGGGTGCTGCTGTGCAACACCCTGGGCAACCCGGACACCGAGCGGCAATTTGCCGAGCTGGTGGACGCCAGGCAGGCCGACGGGGTGATTCAGCTGCGTGCCTTCGACCCGTTCGCCCGCGACGATCATCCGCCGCTGGTGAACATCTGCGAGATCGTCGACGACGCGCCCTGGCCCACGGTCAGCCTGAACAACCGTGGCGCCGCACGCACCATGACCGACCACCTGCTGGCCCTGGGGCACCGTCGCATCGGCCTGATCCAGGGGCCGGCAGACAGCCCATTGACCCGCGAGCGTTTTGCCGGCTACCGCGAAGCCCTTGCCGCGGCGGCCATCGAGTTCGATCCCGGCCAGGTGCAATACGGCCGCTACGACTGCCCGTCCGGGCATGCGGCGACGGCGCAGCTGCTGGCCAACGACCAGCGCCCGACAGCGATTTTCTGCGAGAACGACGAGATGGCCATGGGCGCCATTCAGTGCATTCGCCAGGCTGGCCTGCGGGTTCCCGACGACATCTCGGTCGCCGGCTTCGACGACATATCCTTCGCCGCCTTCTGCGATCCACCGCTGACCACCATTGCCCAACCGGCCGCAGCCTTCGGCCAGCACGCGGTGGCGATGTTGCTGGCGCAGCTCGACGGCAGGCGCCTAGCCGAGCATCACCTGATCCTGCCTTTCGAACTGGTCGTGCGGGCCAGCACGGCAGCCCGTTCGCAGCCCCCGGCTCAGCCCTAGCCGCGGCGCCCAGCCCGGCATTCGGAAGAGCACGGTCGCCTACCGTTCGGGTGCACGCAAAGTGATCCGGGTGATCTCCGAGGGCTTACCCAACCGCAACGGGAAGCCATTCCACAACCCGGCGCCATTGCTCACGTACAGGCGCATGTCGCCCACCTTGTACGCGCCAGACACGTACCCTTCGTTGAACGCCTGGGTGACCCAATGCATACCCAGCACCTGCCCGCCGTGGGTGTGACCGGACAGTTGCAGGTCGACGCCCGCCAGGGCATTGCCTGACGCGGCCAGCGGGCGATGGCTGAGCAGGATGACCACCGCCTCGTGCGTCACTCCGGCCAGGGCCGCCCTGACATCCGGCAGCGGCTGGCCGAAACGGGCGGCGGCCGGATCGGTAATGCCGGCGAGCACCAGGCTGGCGCCAGCATCCTCGATGGTCACGTGCTCGTTGAGCAGCATGGGCAGGCCCAGGGATTGGAAGTGCTCCAGCCAGCGCTGGTACTGCGCGTAATACTCGTGGTTGCCGGGGATGGCGTACACGCCAAGCCGTGCGGTGAGGTCGCGCAACGGCTCGACATCCTCGGCACGGGCAGCGACGGTGCCATCGACCAGGTCGCCGGTGATCAGCATCAGATCCGGCTGCAACGCGTTGGCCTTGGCAACCACCGCCTCCATCCACGAACGCTGTAGCAGGCGGCTGGCATGCAGATCAGTGAGCTGCACCAACTGCAGGCCATCCAGTTCGGCTGGCAGTTGCGCCAGCTCGATTTCCACATCACGTACATCCGGTAAACGCACCGCCTGCCAGACGCCAAGCGCCGACAGCGACATGGCAGCCAGGCCAACGCCTACCCGCAACCCAGGTGCATTGACGACACGCCTGACGGCTGGCGCACGAGCGAACAGCAGCGCTGCCGCATCCAGCACCAGAAGAATCAGCCCACTGACGATCACTGCACCGAACGCCCAACCAAGCACCAACAGCACGCCGCCGGGAATTTCCGGTGAGGCCATGCTGCCGAAGAAACGGCGGGTGATCAGGTGGTGCTCGGCAGCCGCCAGAATCAGCACACCGAGGGCGGCCTTGACGGCAAGCGGCCACCGCTGAAGCCCGACCATTCGCCAAAAAACGTACAGGGCTATAAAGCCCGTGACCAGATGGAACACGGTGATCTCGCTCGTTCAGATGGGTAAGTCGGCCGCAGCCCTGCTGTGACAACAGCATCGCCAAAGGGTGCTGCACATGCACAAGCAGGTAAATCACGACCTATCCGTCAGCGGACAGGCCAGTGCGCACTCCAAACGGCGAAAACGCGGAAGATAAAACGTCGGTAATCCTATGGATCCAAGCGTAACGATCATCAATGACAGGGCAACTTTCCGCCCATCACCGATCACCGGCTCATGACCTTCACCTGCAACTTAGCTGAACGTCCATCCGCTTTTTTGCAGGCAAAAAAAACCGCCTCATGGAGAGGCGGAAACCAAAGGATGATGAACTGGAGAGGGTCACCGGCTTCTCTCGAAAGCCCATGACCATGCGTTCATCATTGCGAATGGTAGCGATAAAAGCGGCTCCCTCCCGCATCATTCGCATCGATAGTGATAATCGACTCCTCTGGTTGGCTGGCTATCTGCCGCGCTGATAACTATCGCACGGCCTCGACACTGAAGAGGCCCACGATAATAACGCCTGGCATTCGGGCGCATGATTGAAAAGGACGGCACCGAGCGCGAGCCGTTCAGCCAGGTCGGCTACACCGTACAGAGCGGCGCGGCCAAGGAGCTGTCCCTGCGGCTGCGCAACTCCATCTACCGCTCCAGCAATGCGGTAGGTCCCGACCTCAACGAAACCCGGGCCTTCGTCGAATACCCGATCACCATTCTCTGATGGCGACGGGCGGCGGCAAGCCCTGAACGGCTTGCCGAATGGCTAAAAAAAACGGCGGCCCGTTGGCCGCCGTTTGCGTTGATCACGCTTCGGTAAAAAACTGCCCATGCCGTGGTTGCGCCTTGCCTGCCCAGGCGGGCGGCAGCCGCCGCAGGCTCAGGTTTCCACACCCTCGCTGATCAATTGCGGCATCTCCTGCTCGGTCTCGGGTGCACCGCCGCTCGCCTCGTCTTCGGGCTGGGCGAGCAGTTCGTTGGCCGACTCCTGCACCTGATCGATGTGCTCGTTGAGCACCCTGGCGGTATCGCTGACCGCTTCGCGCGCCAGCGCCTGCACCGCTTGCTCAGCCTGCTCCGTGAGTTTCTGGGCAGACTCTTCGGCGGCTTCACAACCGACCAGGCTCAGGCCGATAACGGCAACCAGGCCCCAGGCGGAAATCAGTGACGTATTCATTGGTTACCTCCTGCATCGTTCAAAGCCCCGGCATGCCGGGGCACAAGGACATCAATTACGGGGGCTTTCGGTGTCGACCACCGGCGGGTCGTTGCGGGTTTTCCACATCGACAGCAGCACACCACCGATCAGCAGGCCGAGCGTGACGCTCAGGGAAATCACCGGCGGGGTCTTGCCGATGATGCCGACCAGGAAGATCTTGCCGCCGATGAACACCAGCACCAACGCCAGGGCGTACTTGAGGTACGCGAAGCGATGGATCATCGCCGCCAGGGCGAAGTACAGCGCGCGCAGACCAAGGATCGCGAAGATGTTCGAGGTATAGACGATGAACGGGTCCTGGGTGATGGCGAAAATCGCCGGCACGCTGTCGATCGCGAACACCAGGTCGGCACACTCGATCAGCACCAGCGCCAGGAACAACGGCGTGGCCCAACGCACCATGCGCCCGTTTTCATCCGGCTGACGGACGAAGAAGCGGCCTTCGTGCAAACGATCGGTGACGCGCATGCGCTTGCGCACGAACTTGATCAGTTTGTTCTCGGACAGGTCGGGGTGGTCATCGACCTTGCTGAACAGCATCTTCACGCCGGTCAGCAGCAGGAAGACGCCGAACACGTAGAGAATCCAGCTGAATTCGGCGATCAGCGCGGCGCCCAGGCCGATCATGATCGCGCGCAGCACGATCACCCCGAGGATGCCCCAGAACAGCACCTCGTGCTGGTACTTACGCGGAATGGCCAGGAAGCTGAAGATCATCGCCATGAGAAACACGTTGTCCATGGACAGCGATTTCTCGATCAGGAAGCCGGTATAGAAATCCATCCCGGAAGCGGCGCCCTTCATGTGCCACACCCACAGACCGAACAGCAGGCCCGCAGTGATGTAGCCGCCGGACAGCAGCAGGCTTTCCTTTACTCCGATTTCGCGATGCTCACGGTGAAGCACCCCGAGGTCGAAGACCAGCAGGCTGATGACGATGGTGATGAAAATGAGCCACAACCAGGTGGCGGTGCCGAGGAACTCGGCCATCAGAAACGGTTCTAGGGTGCTCATAAGCCCCTCCTAAGTCAGAGTTGTACAAACTGCAACTCCGACATGGCAGCTCGATAGCTGTCAGAGGGGCCCGGCGTCACGGGCGCCAATTTATCAGGCGCCGCGCGCCGCTCAATGGTCGCCTGGTTGCAAAGTATTTCAAGAACAGGCGCACGTGCCCGTTAGCTGCTATGGCGCCCCGCCGTGAGTCCACGGCAATCGTTGCGCCTCGTCGGGAAAGGGGCGTCGCTAAGGCCGCTTATCGAGCACGTCCCGCAGCCGCTGCAGGTCGCCGAGGGTATCGATATCCGTGAGGATGCCCACATCGTCGACCTCCAGCTGCACCACCCTTCCCTCGGCCCGGTAGCGCCGTACCACCGAGACCGCGCCCGCCTCGCCACCAAGGGCCGCCAGCTCCGCGAAACAGTCCCGGGCGAACCCGACCGGATGACCGCGACGGCCGGCGCACACCGGCACCGCCACCATCGCGCCTTGCGCCAGCGCCGCTGCCACGCGGCGAATGCTCTCGGCACTCACCAGCGGCAGATCGCCGGGCAACACCAGCCAGCCGGACGCGCCCGCGGTGGCGCGCACGCCTTCGGCAATCGAGTCGGCCATGCCGTCGCCGCAGGCGTGGCGCACCACGTGAACGCCAAGCCCCGAGCGCGCCACCGTGGCCAGCACATGGTCCAGCACCGGTTTGCCCTGAAGGTCGGCATGCAATTTGTTGCAGGTGCCCCCGGACGCCAGGAAACGCGAGCCGCGGCCCGCCGCCAGCACGATCACCACGGGCGCGCCGGGCATCATCCCTACAGGCAGCCGCGGTCGATGCCGTTGGCGACGCGCAGCACATCGGCCATGGTCGCCAGGGCGATTTCCGCCGGTGACTTGCTGCCCAGCTGCAGGCCGATGGGCGCATGAATGCGGGCCATTTCATCAGCCCGCAGCCCTCCCAGGCGGGCCAGACGCTCCAGGCGTTTGCCGCTGGTGCGCTGCGAACCCATGGCACCGATGTAGAAGGCCTCGGTGCGCACGGCCTCGATCAGCGTCAGATCATCCATGCGTGGGTCGTGGGTCAGCGCCAGAATCGCGGTGGCGCGATGGGCGCCCTGCTCGGCCAGGAAACGCGACGGTAGCAACGCGAGTACCTGTACGCCAGGCAGTGCGATCTCGGCCACCACCTCCGGCCGCGGGTCGCAGAGCACCACGTCGTATCCGAGCGACATGGCGAAGCTTGCGCAGAACTCGGCAACCGGAGACCAGCCGGCAAGAATCACCCGCAGCACGGCACCGATCCTGATGGACACCTGCTCATCGCCGCGCTGGATCCGCGCATCGCGCATGCTGCCCGGCCGGCATTGGCTCGCCCCCGTGCCCAGCGGAACATCGCGAACCAGCAGCTCGCCTCCGCCAAGGGCCTGCTCGACCTGCCCCAGCATCGCCTGCGCCTGCTCGCCTGGTACCAGGTACTCGACCAGCACGTCCAGCACGCCGCCACAGGGCAAGGCGCGCGTGGGCGTCAACCCACCCTCACCGTACCGCACGATCTGCGTCCGCATCGGCAACCGGCCAGTGGCCACGCGTTCGAGGAAATCCTCTTCCACGCAACCACCGGACAGCGAGCCGCAAGACTCGCCGGACGGCAACGCCACCAGCATCGCACCCGGCGCGCGCGGCGCAGAGCCGTAGGTAGACAGCACGGTGCATAACCAGATTGGCTGACCCGCTACGAGCCAGGCCAGGGCCTGCTGAACGACCTGCAGGTCAAGTTGCTTCATCACACCACCTTGCTCGCGACGGATACCAGGCAAGGCAACGGCCTGCCTGTCAGGCCGGCGCGTAGAGCACGCGCCGGCGCCCTCCCACGAGAGGAAGGCATTGATCTTTGTAGAGACGAGCCGCGTTTCGGTTCAGTGTTTTTGCGCAGTCATGCAGCCAGCAGAACCGTGGAGACCAACCGGGTATGGCCGACCCGATAGCGACCCAAGAAGATCGGCAAGCGGGTCGACCGGGGCATGGACAGGTGATGTAGTGCGACGCTTTTTGCCGGCTCAACCTCGCACGGGGCCAACCTGCAATGCCAGGTGCCTGGTGCGTTGAATGAGTGCCGCTGGCAGCAGGCGAAGATGACCGCCGCCTGCAGGTGGTGCGCGGCCGGGGCCGAGCAAATCATCACTGCGCCCTGGCAACGGGCGCTTACACGTAGTTCTGACCTGCCGCGCCGCGTGGCAAGCGGTTACGGCCCGGCAGTTGCGCCAGCTTTTGCTGCCATGCGGCACGCACGCTGACAGCCGCCTTCGGCTCGGCCTGACCGGTCATCGTTTTTGCGGTGCGAGCGGCGGCGCGCAGTTGCGCCAGGCTTGGCGTGCGGTTGACCGCCGCGGCAGGGGCAGCCTCCTTCTCCAGCGAACGCAGGCACAGCTTGCAGGAAACCTGTGCCTGGTCCTCGGTAGCGCTGAGGCTCGAACCGGTGCGGCCACAGGCGACCGTGTTCCGGGAAGGGGAATAGTGAATGGCCAACGTGAAATCTCCAGCTGTAAAACGGGGCGGCGATTTTACATACCTGCCACCGTGTCTGGGCAATCACGTCATGCAATCGATGGGAAATGGCCGCCAGCGCCTTGGCAGCAGGGGCACGCTCAGGCCTGCTTGGCGTCAGGCAGAGGCGGTTTGGGGGTCATCGCCGAGCACATGTCGAGCAGTTGGCTGACGGTCCACGGCTTGGGAATCACCGCGACGTTGAGGCCTTCGAAATCGTTGGTTCCCTCGAGAAAGCCGGAGGAGATGATGATCGGCAGATCCGGGAAGCGATCACGAATCAGGTGAGCCAGGAAGATACCGTCGATGTCACCAGGCATGCTGAAGTCGGTCAGGACCATCTGCACCTGGCCGTCACAGCTGGAAAGGAACTCCCAGGCATCGTCGGCGCAGGGAAACGCCTTCACCTGATGACCTTCGTCTTCGAAGATTTCCACGAGCAGCTCGCGGATGGCGCGTTCATCTTCGGCTATGACTATCAGTGGCATTGCATGGACCTGAACAGTAGGGGTGAAGCTCTGACCCACGACCGCGCACAAGATTTCAAAAATATCGTGCGCTGCGACTGGTGGCGGCGCCACCCACCGCAACGGTGGGCAGCGCCAGCATGCGGCATCACTGCACGCGGAAGCGGCTCACCAGTTGCTGCTGGTGTTCGGCGAGGCGCGCCAGTTCCAGGCTGGTGGCTGCGGTCTGTTCGGCGCCGGAGCTGACCTGAATGGCCACGTCGTTGATCTCCACTACGTTGCGGTTGATATCCTCGGCCACCGCGCTCTGCTCTTCGGCCGCCGTGGCGATCTGCATGTTGCGATCATTGATGCCGGCAACGCCCGCGGCAATCGCGCCCAGCAGATCCCCTGCGCGCTCGATGTTGGCAGCGCCTGCGCGGGCCTTGCCGAGCGTTTCCTCCATGGAATGGGTGGCCAGGTCCGAGCCCTTCTGCAGGTTGGCGATCATTTCCTGGATGTTGCCGGTCGACTCCTGGGTCTTTTGCGCCAGCGTACGCACTTCGGAGGCGACCACCGCGAACCCGCGACCATGGTCGCCAGCACGTGCGGCTTCGATAGCGGCGTTGAGGGCCAGCAGGTTGGTCTGGTCGGCGATACCGCGAATCACGTCGAGCACCGTGGAGATCGAGTCGCTCTCGCGCTTCAGGTCGGCGATGATCCGCGCGGTCTCGTCGGCCTGGCTGGACAGCTCGCGGATCACCGTGACGGTGCGCTCGATCTCCTGGCGGCCCTGGGTGGTGCTGAGGTTGACCTGGCGCGACATTTCCGCGGCGTCGCTGGTGCTTTGCGCCACCTCGCGAACCGTGGCGCTCATCTCGTTGATGGCGGTCACCACCAGCTCGGTGCCCTGGCGTTGGCGCTGCAGGCTGTTGCTGGTCTGCAGGGTCACTGCCGAGGACTCTTCCGCGGCCGTGGCGACCTGGGCGGTGGCCGAGCCGATTTCTCGAATGATCTGCGTCAGCTCGCCGGCCATGGTGTTGAGGTTGCGGGTGATCTCGCCAAACTCGTCATTACCCTGGTAGGCGGAACGCGCGGTGAGATCGCGCTTGGAGAGCGCCAGCAAGGCGCCGTTGGCCTGGCTCACGGCGAACTTGATGTTGCTGATGATCAGGTACGACAGCAGGGCCACGACCACCAGCGCCAGCAGCACGCCGATCACCGTCAGCCACAGGACGGTTGCGGCATGGTCGCGTGCCTCGATGGCCAGGGTGCTGACGCTCTGGCCGAGTTCGCTCTCCACTTCACCCATCAGATCGATGCGGCTGGTGGAGGTCTGGAACCAGCTTTCGGACTTCACCCCTAGCGGTTGGCCAAGCGGCGTTTCGAAGGCCAGCTTCTGCAGCCTGGCGACCTCCAGCGCGCTGGGCTGCTGCATTTTGTTGTCGAGTTTGCTCACGAATTCCGCAGAGGCGGCACCGCGGAAACCTTCCGAATAAGCAGAGAATTCGCCGAGGTTGCGGCTGAAGGTGGAGAGCAGGTCGGCGTCGAAGCGATCCTGGTTGAACACCACGCCAAGCATGGCGCGCTCACGGCCCGCCCGCTCCTTCATCTCGATGAACTGGTTGAGAGAGGCCAGCGCACGCGCCAGCGACGGGTCGTCGACACTGCGCTCGAGGGCATGGGTGTAGCCGATCAACGTGCGAATGATGGCGGTGAAGCGAGCGCCTGATTCACGGTTGTTGATTGCCAGCTTGTCGATCTGCCCGCGGGTCGCTTCGAGGCCGTTCAACGCAGCCAGCGCCTCATCGAGTTGCGCCCCGCCCTGACCGGAGAGCGCGCGGGCTTCGGCCAACGCCGTGTCGGTTTGCCCGCGCATGCGCAGCAGAACGTCCTGCATGCTCTTGCCCTGGCTACCGAGAAATACGCCGCTGGCGCCGCGTTCGCGCTGTACCACGGTGATCAACTGGCTGATTTTCTGCGCCGCGGCGCTGGCTTCCTGCGTCCGGTCCATCTCCTGCAGCGTGTGGTAGCTACCCACCACCTGCAGCGCGGCCAACCAGACAAAGCCGAGGACGGGGCAAGCGAGGATCAACAGCAGCTTGAGACTCAAGGGAATGTTTCTGAGCACGGTGTCACACCTATTCATCAGCTTCGCCTGGGAGGCGAAGCGAAAACACTTGGCCTGCGGTCGCGCTTTTAAGGGTGGCGCGTTGGGCAGGGGAAACGCATGGAAATGCGGCACGCGAAAAGCTCTTGGATGCAGCTCGTCATCTGGTGATCGGCGTGGCGTGAGCATTCTTTAGGCGCCTGACGGGTAAATCGTCGGGATCCGGACAGCTCATGTCCCACCCGCGGGCGCGCCACCGATGAGTGCGTAGTTGTGCGCATGAAGCCCCGACAGTGGCTCGCTCAATCGAGTCGTTCCCCGGCTTCTTCAGGCAGGTGCACGTCAACCGCCAGCCACGGCAGCCGGCTCTGCGTCCAGATGTGCCGGTCGGGCGGCGCCTGCTCGGGGTGGTCGAGGGTCGCGATGGTCACGTCCAGCGAGTGCGGGCTCAGGGTCGTGAACAGCGCCATATGGGCGCCGCAGCTCGCGCAGAAATACCGCGTGCAGGTGGCCGACGAGGCGTAACGCGCCGGCTCACCCCGCAGCCAGCTGAAACACGCCAGCGGCACGGTGATCCAGGTGACCAGAATCCCGCCGGTGCTGCGCCGGCAAACCGAACAGTGGCAGTGGGCGATATCGCTCAACGGCGCCTGAAACTGGTAACGCAGCGCGCCGCACTGGCAGCCGCCACTGTGTAGATCATTCATGGTTTCGCTCCTGAATGCCTGACCGTATCGTGCTTGCCTGATCGGCTGGCACTGGCGAAGATGCACGCTCACCACCACCGGGGGCTCCCGTGACCGAATTGCTTCTGGCCCTCTGGCCACTCTTCGCACTGATTGTCGGCGGCTACGTACTGTGTCGTCGAGGCTTTCCCAGTGAAGCCTTCTGGCCCGGCGCCGAACGCCTCAACTACTTCATCCTGTTCCCGGCGCTGCTATTCAACAGCCTGGCCACCGCACCACTGGACAACCCGCAGCTGCCGCGCCTGGCGCTGGCCGTGCTGCTTGGCCTGGGCATCGCCTGGCTGGTCCTGATCATCGCACGCCGCCTGCGCGGCTGGCCGGCGTCCCGTTTCGGCGCCTTCAGCCAGGGCATCCTGCGCTTCAACACCTACCTGGGGCTCGCGGCGGTCGGCAGTCTGTTCGGCCAGCAGGGCCTGACGTTGGCGGCCCTGATGCTGGCGCTGATGGTGCCCACGGTCAACATCCTCTCGGTCTGGTCGCTGACCGCCGAGCGCGGCGTCAGTGCTCGCGGCCTGCTGCTGCCGATCATCCGCAACCCATTGATCCTCGCGTGCCTCGCCGGTGCGCTGTTCAACCTCAGCGGCCTGGGCCTGCCCGGCGGCAGTGACCGCCTGCTGGGCCTGCTCGCGGCCGCGAGCCTGCCCCTGGGCCTGCTGTGTGTCGGCGCAGCGCTGAAGCCGGAACAGCTCCGCGGGGAAATTCCCGCCCTGGCCTGGAACAGCCTGCTGCGTCTGTTGCTAATGCCCCTGCTGGCCTTTGCCGTGGCCTATGTATTACAGCTGCCGCCGATGGAAAGCACCGTGCTGGTGCTGTTCTTCGCACTGCCCACCGCGCCGACCTCCTACGTGCTGACGCGTCAGCTCGGCGGTGACGGAAATCTGATGGCTGGCATCATCACCCTGCAACACCTGTTCGCCGCCGCTTCGCTTGTCGGCATGCTGTATTTGCTGGAGCACATGCTCTAGCCCGCGGCTGCGGCGGGCTCGGCAGCCTGTATCGGCGCTGCCGGCCACCTGTGGATGAGGCCGTTCGGCTTGCTTTGGCGAAAGCTGGCTGAAAGCTTCGTGCTCTAGCATCCGCCTACTGACCGACAAAGATCGGTCGATGAGCTGCCGCCAGAGAGGCCCGCAGCTGCCGTCAACAAGAACAAAACAGGTGATTAACCATGCTTCCCCCCCGTTCCCCACGCCTGCTCCACCCCCTCCGCTCGCCCCGTCGCTAATGCTGACCTCTTTCCTCGCTCAGTAGCCGAATAACGTCCGGAGAATCTTCATGCTGACTTTCCTTGGCTTTGCCATGGTTTCGACTTTCATGTTCCTGATCATGAGCAAGCGCCTGTCGGCGCTGATTGCGCTGATCATCATTCCGATCATCTTCGCCCTGATCGGCGGGTTCGCCGCGCAGATCGGCCCGATGATGCTCGAAGGCATCACCAAGCTCGCGCCAACCGGCGTGATGCTGATGTTCGCGATCCTCTATTTCGCCATCATGATCGACTCGGGCCTGTTCGATCCGCCCGTGCGCCTGATCCTCAAGCTGGTCAAGGGTGACCCGTTGAAGGTCGCCGTAGGCACCGTGGCGCTGGCCCTGATCGTGTCTCTGGATGGCGACGGCTCGACCACCTACATGATCTGCGTCGGCGCCATGCTGCCGCTGTACAGCCGTTTGAAGATGAGCCCGACCATCATGGCCGGTCTGATCATCATGGCCGGCGGCATCATGAACATGACCCCGTGGGGCGGCCCGACCGCTCGCGCAGCCAGTGCCCTGCACGTCGACCCATCGGACGTATTCGTGCCGATGATCCCGGGCATGATCGTCGGCGCCATCGTGCTGTTCGGCGTCGCCTACCTGTACGGCCTGCGTGAGCGCAAGCGCCTGGGCATTCTGCAACTGCCGGAAGGCAAGATCACCCAGGACGAAATCAGCGTTTCGCAGTTCCCGGAAGCACGTCGCCCGAAACTGATCCTGATCAACGCCCTGCTCACCATGGTGTTGATGACCACGCTGATCGCCGGTTTGCTGCCGATGCCGGTGCTGTTCATGATCGCCTTCAGTATCGCGATGATCATCAACTACCCGTGCCTGCAGCAGCAGAAGGACCGCATCTCCGCCCATGCCGGCAACGTGCTGGCGGTGGTCGGCCTGATCTTCGCGGCCGGCATCTTCACCGGCATCCTGACCGGCACCGGCATGGTGGACGCCATGTCCAAGAGCCTGCTGGCCGTGATCCCCGATGCCCTCGGCCCACACCTGGCGGTGATCACCGCGCTGGTGAGCATGCCGTTCACCTTCTTCATGTCCAACGATGCCTTCTACTTCGGCATCCTGCCGGTGCTCAACCAGGCCGCATCGGGTTATGGCATCAGCGCCGTGGAAATGGCCCGCGCCTCGATCGTCGGCCAGCCGGTGCACCTGCTCAGCCCGCTGGTACCTTCGACCTACCTGCTCATCGGCCTGGCGAAGATCGAGTTCGGTGACCTGCAGCGCTTCACCCTGAAATGGGCAATCCTGATCTGCATGGCGATCCTGGCCGCTGCCCTGGTACTTGGGGTGTTCCCGCTATCCGGTAGTTAAAGGGTATGTTGGTGTTTCAGCGCGAGCCGCGTTGCAGCGTGAAATCTCGCCAGGCCGGGCAGCGATCCGGCCAGGCGGAGGGCTTGAAAAGGCAATGCCATTTCAAACCCTCCAACGCGCACGAGGTCACGCACCACCCCACAGCGTCAGGCCCTTTGCGGCGCGACGCGGTGATGCCAGGCGGCTCGTTTGGCCCGTTGAACTTCGCTCCTCGCGTCTTATCATTACGCAATAGAAAGGCCCCCGCCGTACTCGCGATGTAGCGTTAATTCGCCTTGCGCACACATTTTGACGAAATTTTCACATGACTAGCGTTAGAATTCGGCCCCCGGCCGCAGCTAGCGCCAGTCTTTTTTATCACCGTTAAGGAACCTCTAATGGAATGGCTGACCAACCCGGAAATCTGGGTTGCCTTCTTGACTCTGACAGCCCTGGAAATCGTCCTGGGTATCGACAACATCATCATGATCGCCATCCTGGTCAGTCGCATGCCGCCGCACCTGCAGGCGCGCACCCGCTTCTTCGGCCTGGCGCTGGCAATGGTCACGCGCATCCTGCTGCTGCTGTCCATCACCTGGATCATGCGCCTGACCACGGATCTGTTCTTCATCTTCGGCCAGGGCATTTCCGGTCGTGACCTGATCCTGTTCTTCGGCGGCCTGTTCCTGCTCTGGAAAAGCAGCACCGAGATCTACCACGGCCTGGAAGGCGAGGAAGAAAATGCCGACCAGCCCCAGGGCGCGGCCAAGCACTTCATCGGTACCATCATCCAGATCGCGATCATCGACATCGTGTTCTCGCTGGACTCGGTCATCACCGCAGTGGGCATGGTCTCCCATGTGCCGGTCATGGTCGCGGCCATCGTCGTTGCCGTCATCGTCATGATGATCTGTGCCGGTACCATCAGCGACTTCATCGAGAAGCACCCGAGCCTGAAAATTCTCGCGCTGTCGTTCCTGATCGTGGTCGGTACCGTACTGATCGCCGAAAGCTTCGAAGTCCACGTACCGAAGGGCTACGTCTACTTCGCCATGGCCTTCTCCCTGGGCGTGGAAGCGCTGAACATCCGCATGCGCACCGCGCGTCGCCGCGCCGAAGGCAAGGACGACGTGGATCCGGTGAAACTGCGCAAGGACGTTCCTGGGCAGTGATCGGCTGACGCTGATGCAATGAGAGAACGGGGCCTGGAGGCCCCGTTTTTTTTGCCTGTATCGCTCGTAACGCTGGCTGCTCCAGCAGGCGTGAACGCGCACAATGAGGCGGATATTTTCCGCGCCACCCTCGTCGCTACTACAGTTGAATTGACAGTGCCGGCGGCCCCGGGCCACCGCACAGGGCTGTCCGTGGCGGCGGTACCCCAATCCCGGGACCAGTTCGCGTGTCAGGGAGATGCGAGATGTTGACGCTGCTCAATCTGCTTTCCGCCATAGCCCTGCTGATCTGGGGCACGCACATCGTGCGCACCGGCATCCTGCGGGTGTATGGCTCGCAGCTGCGGCGCGTGCTCAGCCACAACGTCGGCAAGCGGCCCATGGCGTTCGTCGCCGGTATCGCCGTCACCGCGCTGGTGCAGAGCAGCAACGCCACGGCGCTGCTGGTCACCTCCTTCGTCGGCCAGGGGCTGATGGCGCTGACCCCGGCGCTGGCGATCATGCTCGGTGCCGATGTCGGCACGGCGCTGATGGCACGGGTGCTGACCTTCGACCTGAGCTGGCTGTCGCCGCTGCTGATCTTCCTCGGCGTGGTGCTCTTCCTGTCACGCAAGCAGACCCGCGCCGGCCAGCTCGGCCGCGTGGCCATCGGCCTGGGCCTGATGGTTCTGGCGCTGCAACTGATAGTCGCGGCTGCCACGCCGATCACCGAAGCCAAGGGCATCCACGTGTTGTTCGCTTCGCTGACCGGCGACCTGCTGCTCGACGCCGTGGTCGGTGCGCTATTCGCGCTGGTGTCCTATTCGAGCCTGGCCGCCGTGCTGTTGACCGCCACACTGACCGGCTCGGGGGTGATCGGACTGCCGGTGGCCATCGGCCTGGTTATTGGCGCCAATATCGGCAGCGGCGTGCTGGCCTTTCTCAATGCCAGCATGCAAAGCCAGGCCGGCCGGCGCGTGGCGCTGGGTAGCCTGCTGTACAAGCTGATCGGCCTGCTGCTGGTGATCCCGGTGCTCGACCCATTGGTGCACTGGCTTGACAGTCTAAAGTGGCATCCGGCGGAACTGGTCATCGGCTTCCACCTGCTCTACAACACCCTGCGCTGCCTGCTGATGCTGCCCACCATCGTTCTCATGGCACGCTTCTGCAACTGGTTGCTGCCCGATCGCCCGGACGTGAACGCCGTGGCCAGGGCCCGTCACCTCGACCCCACGGCCCTGTCCACGCCTAGCCTGGCGCTGTCCAATGCGGTACGCGAAACCCTGCGCATCGGCGACCTGGTAGACAGCATGCTCGGCCACCTGCTCGATGCCCTGCGTGGCAGCCAGCCGATTCTCGGCAAGGACCTGCGCCGCCTCGACGACGACATCGATGCCCTGTTCACCGCGGTAAAGCTCTACCTTGCCCAGGTGCCACAGGCAGACCTGAGCGACGCCGAGCGCCGCCGCTGGGCGGAGATCATCGAGTTCTCCTCGAACCTGGAGCGTGCCGGCGCCATCATCGAACGCATGCTCGGCAAGATCCAGGACGAGAAGACCGCCCAGCGCCACGCTTTCTCGGAAAGCGGCCTGCTGGAGCTCACCGAACTGCATGAACGCCTGCAAGGCAACCTGCGGCTGGGGCTGTCGGTGTTCTTCTCTGCCGACGCCGATGCCGCTCGCCAGCTACTGCGCGAGAAGCGGCGTTTCCGTATCCAGGAGCGCCGACTGACGCATTTACATGTCGAACGTCTGCACAGGCAGGTGGTCAAGAGTCTGGAAACCAGCTCACTGCACCTGGAACTGATCGACGACATGAAACGCCTAAACTCGCTGTTCTGCGCAAGTGCCTACGCTGTACTGGGCAACCATGAAACCGGCGCCCTGCTCGCCGAAGAAGGTGGCGAGTAGTGCGCTGCACCGCCCGCTCACTGGCGCTGCTGCTGGGCCTGTTGCTGTGCAGCCAACTGTGGGCGGCCGACCGCCTGAAGGTCGAAGGCTACCCGCTGGACAACGGCCTGCAGCTGATCCTCAAGCCCACCACCGAGCGCGGCCACGTGTCGATCCGCCTGGTGGTCGGGGTCGGCTTCGACCAGTTCGACTGCGACCACAAGGAGCTGCCGCACCTGCTCGAACACCTCTTGTTCAGCGGCATCGACGACAGCGGCGAAGCCGGGCTGGAAGCGCGCATGCAGGCGCTGGGCGGCGACTGGAACGCCTACACCCGCGACAGTGACACCACCTTCGTGCTGGAAGTACCGGCAGCCAATCAGCGTGCCGCCCTCGACCTGCTGCTCGCCGCGATCTTCAATACCGAGCTGAACCAGGCGCGCATCGAAGCCGCCAGGCGGGTGATCGGCCATGAGAATGGCGAACACCCGGCCGCCTGGCAGCGGTTGCTGGACGTCGCGTCCGGCAACGATGACGCCAGCGAACAACTGGCCGTGGAACTGGGCCTTGCATGTGCAACCCCTCATTCCCTCGACCACCTGGAAGCAGAGGCGCTGGAGCGCCTGCGCAGCGAGTGGTACGTGGCCAACAACATGACCCTGATCATGGTCGGCGACCTCGACCGCCGCCTGCCCGCCTACCTCGAACGGCGCTTCGGCGAACTGCCGCCCGGCCCCATGCCCGAGTTGCGCGAGCTGCCGGAAAGCACCGGCAAGGCCGAACCCGAACGCACGCTGCGCAACGGTCTGGTCGGCGAAACGGCCAAGGTGCACCTGATCTTCGCCGAACCCTGGGTCGGCGAGCTCGACCACGGCACCTGGCAGTTGCTGCGCGATTACCTGCAGTGGGCGGTGTACCGCGAACTGCGCCTCGAACACGGCCTGGCCTATGGGCCGAGCGTCGAGCGCAGCGGCTATGCCAGCGCCAGCTTCTTCAGCATCAACGCCGAAGTGGCGCGCGGCGATGTCGACGAAACCCTGCAACGCTTGCGCGCCCTGCTGCAGGGGCTGGCCCGCGACGGCCTCGACGCGGATACCGTCGAGCGCCTGCGCAACGTCGCCCTCGCCAGGCAGAGCTGGACGGTGCAGGGCAACACCGCGCTTGCCGATTACTACTGGAGCTCGCTCGGTGACTACGAGGACGGCCGCTTCGCCGACCCCGCCAAGCAATTGCGGCAGATCCACACCGCCCAGCTCGACGCCGCACTCAACCTGCTGCTGAAACAGCCGACCTACCAGCGGGTGGAAAAACCGCTGCTCGGCACCCACGGTCTGATCGCCTGCGCCGTCGGGTTCGCACTCTTGGTCTTGCTGGCCATCGGCGGGCTGGTCGGGCTGCTGCGCAGGCGCCCCTAAGCAGCCTTGCGTCTGCTGGGCGCGATGGCCTGCGGTATCCCAGGCGCTGGTCCAGCCCGGCGATTGCTCAGCAGGATGCCGAGGATAACCAGCCCACCGCCCAACACCATTGCCAGGCTCAGACGCTCGCCGAGCAACAGCACCCCCGCCACCACCGCGGTCAGGGGATTGAGCGCGATAAAGGTACCGGCCCGTGTCGCACCGATGCGCTGGATGGCGTCGTAATACATCACATAGGCCGCGGCCGAGCCCAGCACGCCGAGGTACAGCAGGCACGCGGCATCCACCAGGGACAGGCTGCGCAGTGCGGTCATGTTCATCTCGCCCATCCACAGCGCGGTGCCAGTCAGCATCAATGCACCGGCGATCACCGAGTAGCACACGGTGTGCAGCGCGCCGATCGCCTGCACGATGCCCTTGCAAAACACGCTGTACACCACCCAGCTCAGCACGCAGCCGAGGATCAGCGCATCCCCCCGCCACTGCCCCAGGCCTGGGGCAACCTCCAGGGGCGCGCGGGCGAAAATGACCACCCCGGCACCGAGCAGGCACAGCGCAATGCCGAGCATCTGCAACGCGGAAATTCGCTCCCTGAAGAACAGGTACGCGCAGAGCGCCATGACGGCCGGGTTGCTGGCGACGATCAACGAGGCTCTGGAGGCGTCGATATGGCTCAGCCCCGAAAAGAAGAACAAGTTGTAGGCATAGATGCCGGCCAGGCCGAGACCGACGATGTGCAGCGCCTGCGCTCCGCTCACACGGACGAAGCCGCGCCGCGACGCCGCCAGAAAAGCCACCAGTACCGCGGCAGCGAGGATGAAGCGCAGGCTGGCCAGCAGCACCGGGTGGAGGTCGCTGGACATATAGCGGCCGGCAACGAAGGTGCCGCCCCAGAGGATGGAAACCAGTGACAGCTTCAGGTAGGTCAGCATCTCGGGGGAGGCGCGACTCGTAGCGTTTCTGGGCATGAAGGCTCTATCGCAACGGGGGATGGGTGGGCTGCAGATTCCGAGCGCCGAGCAGACGGCGGCAAGCAGCTGGCGCATACTCGTGCAGATGCGCAGTCATAAGGAAATGAGCGATCACTCATGGGCAACCAACCATCATGACCCTCACCCAACTTGAAATCTTCTCCCTGGTAGCGGCCCGTGGCGGCTTCACCTCGGCGGCAGCCCAGCTCGGCATCTCGCAATCCGGGGTTTCCCATGCCATTCGCGCGCTGGAACAGGAGCTGGGCGTGGAGTTGCTGCATCGCCATCAGGGTCACACCGAACTGACCGACATCGGCGTACGCCTGCTGCAACGCGCCCAAGTGATACTCGGCATGGCGGAAACCATGCGCCAGGAAGCGCTGGATGCACGGGGCATGAAACAGGGCACGCTGCGCATCGGCTCCTTCGGCCCGACCGCCTCGATACGCCTGCTGCCAGCCATACTGCAGGCCTATCGGCTGGCCTACCCGGGCATTGAAGTACACGTCGACGAAGGCCCGGATCGGCAGGTGCTGCAGTGGCTGGACGACCGGCGCATCGACGTCGGCTTCGTGGTGCTGCCCGAGGACCGCTTCGACACCTACCCGCTGCTCGAAGACCAGATGGTCGCCCTGCTGCCACGCGACCATCCGCTGACGCGAGAGGCCGCGGTGCCGCTCAAGGCGCTGTGCAGCGATCCGTTCGTGCTGACCGAAGCCGGCTCCAGCGAGATCGTCTCGCGGCTGTTTCTCGCGGCCCGCCTGCAACCCAACATCCGCTACCGCACCTCCCAACTGCTCAGCACTCTGGAGCTGGTCGGGCGTGGCGAGGCGATCGGTATCGTGGCGGCGTCCTCGCTACCGCTCGGTGAAGATGCCTCTTACGTGACGCGCCCGTTGGTACCGGCGAGCCCGCGCCGCGTCGGCCTGGCCGTGGTGGACGCGCGGCAGTCATCGCCCGCCGCCAGGGCTTTCATCGAACTGGCGCAGACCTGCCCGTGGCTCGGCCCACACAAAAAACCCCGGACGAACCGGGGCTGATTGCGAAGCGCCGACTGAGCCTTACTCGATGATGTTGAACTCGCTCAGGTACTCGGTGGAGATCTCCAGGCCCAGGCCGGGCTTGTCGTCATCCAGCTGGATGTAGCCGTTGACCGGCGCCGGCTCGCCCTTGAACACGTAGTAGAACAGCTCGTTGCCGACTTCGACGTCGAACACCGGGAAGAACTCGGCCATCGGCGAGGCGGTGGTCGACATGGTCAGGTGGTAGTTGTGCATCTGCCCAGCGTGGGGGATCACCGGCACCGACCAGGCTTCAGCCAGGGCGTTGATCTTGCGGGCCGCGGTGATGCCGCCGACGCGGTTGGTGTCGTACTGGATCACGTCCACGGCGCGGCGCTCGAGCATGTCCTTGAAGCCGTAAGAGGTGAATTCGTGCTCGCCGCCGGAAATCGGCATGATGCCCATCTTTTTAAGCTCGATATAGCCTTCGATATCGTCGGCGATCACCGGTTCTTCCAGCCAACGCGGCTCGAATTCGGCAAGCTTGGGCAGCATGCGGCGCGCGTATTCGAGGGTCCAGCCCATGTAGCACTCGAGCATGATGTCGACATCCGGGCCAGCCAGTTCACGCAGCGCGCGCACCTGTTCGATGTTGCGGCGCATGCCAGCCGGGCCGTCTTTCGGGCCGTAACCGAAGCGCATCTTCAGCGCGGTGAAGCCCTGGTCGAGGTAGCCCTTGGCCTCTTCGAGGAACAGGTCGAGGTTGTCGTTGGCGTAGAGCTTGGAGGCGTAGGTCCAGATCTTTTCCTTGGTTCGCCCGCCGAGCAGCTTGAACACCGGCTTGCCGACCGCCTTGCCCATGATGTCCCAGATGGCGATGTCGATCGCCGAAATCGCTGCCATGCCGATGCCCTTGCGGCCCCAGGCGTGGCTCTGGCGGTACATCTTCTGCCAGATGTATTCGTTGTCGAACGGATCTTCGCCGATGGCGATGGGCGCCAGGTAGGTGTCGATGATTTCCTTGGCCACACGCGGCGCCAGGGCGCAGTTACCGATGCCGACGAGGCCGTTGTCGGTCTCCACTTCCACCACCAGCCAGCCGTGGAAACGGAACGAGCCCATGGCGTCGCCCTTCTCGAAGAGGATGTCGCTGGCGTTGGTGCAGAAGTGGGCCTGCGGCGGCACGACCTTGCCCTTCCATTCGAAGACGCGGGTACGGATGGATTTTATTTTCATGTTCACAGCTCCTTTCACTACGTAATGGCGATCAGCCGATACGCGCTGCATTCAGCGGCGCGGCTGGGGTGGTTGAGGGACGATTGAGACGGTGGACCGGAAGGGACAGGAGCCGTGGTCGGCTTGTGCGGTGGTCGAGGCCAGTGCCTCTACCGATGGGCTGCATGTCATGGTCATTCCCTTCTTTGCCGGTGATCGCCTTGCGAGGACTCAAGGCGGGCTTCTTATTGGTTTACCGAGACAGCCAGCGCTGCCTGTTGCCGCCGACTCTAGCTAGCGCCTCCGGCGGCGGATAATCACTTATGCGCATTCAGTGATAACCACAGGAAATGCCTTGAGCGAGAAAACCCGTCAGCACGTTATCGGCTCCCGTCCGCCAATGGATTTACCGGGCGAGTCGTCGAATCCTGGGCAAACGCCGCCCCGGCCAGAGCCAATGGCCCGACATGCACAAGGGGAAACCAGCACACAGGCGTCGCCAGCAATCGGGCGCGCACACCGACCAGGGCTAATCCTCCAGCTCGATCCGGTAGAAATCCCTGGCGTTACGCCAGAAGAAGGCATCACGCTGGGTGCTGTCGTAGTCCTCCAATACGGCGTTCATCGCACTGACCAGATCGCCGTAACCGATGCGTAAACCGGCCACCGGGTAATTGCTGGCGAACAGGCAGCGCTCGATGCCGAACAGCGCCAGGGTTTCCTCGATCACGCCGCGGTTGCTCTGCAGCGTCCAGGGCTCATCGCGCAGCCCGAGCTCGGAAATTTTCACACGGACATTCGGCTGCGCCGCCAGCGCCTGCATGCCGCGGCGCCAACCTTCGAGCCCCGCCGCGCTGCGATCCCAGGGAAAACCCATGTGGTTGAGCATGATAGGCACACCGGGAAAGGCCGCAGCGACCTCGGCCGCCTCCTGCAGGTGCCAGTACGGCACGCGCAGATCCCAGGACAGGCCGTGTTTGGCCAGCAGCGCGAAGCCGCGCAGCCAGGCCTCATCCTGCATGCTGCCGGGCTGACCACGCACGCTGGCCGCCAGCTCGGGCCGTGAGGCCGTCACCGGCTTGCTGCGAATACCCCGCAAGAGAGGAAATTCCAGGTGCCGACCGAGAACATCTGCGCACTCCGGGCGGTGGAACCAGACGTGGGCCACCACCGCATTGGGAAACCCGTAGCGTGCATGCTGCTCATGCACCCAGCGGGTTTCCGCGACCTGATCGGCGCGGTCGTGTTCGGCCTCACAGTGCACCGTGGCCAGCACCCGCTGGCCGGCGCTGTCGGCCAGATAATCCTCTGCCAGGTAGTTACGGCGCAGCTTCGCGTAGTCACCGAGGAAGAAGCCGGGGTCGACCTCATCCTGCAGCCAGGGGTAACGATGAGTGTCGAGGTTCCACAGGTGGTGGTGGGCATCGATCAATCGCTGCCCATCCGCTGCATGCGGCAGACCGAGACGCTGGTGCAGGCACTCGGGCATTTCAGTTGGCCTCGCGCACACGCTGCAGTTCGGCCTGCCAGGCCTTCAGGAAGTCGGCGTCGAAACTGCCGCGCACCTGCTCGGTGACGACCTTCGCCTGATCAACGAAACGCTGGCGCTGCTCATCAGTGAGGGTGTTGACCTGCATGCCGGAGGCTTTCAGCTCGGCCAGCTTCTCGCTGTTGGCCTGGCGGGCCAGCTGGCGCTGTTCGGCACGCGCCTGCTCGGCAGCCTTGCGCACCTGAGCGCGCTGGGTGTCGTCGAGCGAATCCCAGGTCTTCCTGCTCATCAGCAACACATAGGCGGTGTAGATGTGTTCGCTGACGGTCAGGTAATCCTGCACTTCGTTATAGCGCTGGGTGGCGATCAGCGAGACGGGATTTTCCTGGCCGTCGATGGCGTGCATCTCCAGCGCGCCGAACACTTCATTGATCGGCATCGGCTGAGCATTGGCGCCCAGGTGATCGAAGAAGGTACGGAAGATCGGGCTTTGTACGGTGCGGATCTTCAAGCCCTTGAGGTCTTCCCATTTCTCGATGGGCCGCTTGCTGTTGGTCAGGTTACGGAAACCGATCTCCCAGAATCCAAGGCCGACCAGGCCCTTCTCTTCCAGCTTGGCCAACAGCTGCTGCCCCATTGGCCCGTCGAGCATGGCGTCCACTTCAGCGGTGGAGTTGAACTGGTACGGCAGATCCAGCACGCCGAAATCCTTGACCAGCCCGACCAGCGTCGGCGCGCCCACCAGTGCGAACTCGACGGTGCCCGCCGGCAGTGCGCCGAGCATCTGCACGTCGTTGCCGATCATCGCCGAGGGGAACACCTTGACGTTCAGTGCACCGTCGCTGCCGGTTTTCAGGTGCTCGGCGAACAGCTTGGCGCCTTGCGGGCCGGGTGCATCGATGGGGTCACCGGCGCTGAGCTTGAAGGTGCGCTCCTGCGCCTGTGCGGCACCGCCCGGCAGCAATAGCGCGAGGCTCAGGGCAGCCACACCGCGAATGAAAAGGTTACTCATGAGGACTCTCCGATGATGACGGGACTTCAGCGCACGATGACCTGCGACACATCCGGCTCGAGCAGCGTGTGGAAGTAGCGCTGGAAGGTGAAGGTCTGCAGATCCAGCATGCCCACGCGCTGATCCTTGAGGGTGACGAACGCCAGGTCACGGGTCGGGTGCAGGCTCATGGCGATGGCGTAGGTGTCCAGCTCGATGCGGTGGATTTCTTCCAGCGCGGTGTTGAACACCGAGATCGAATGCTCCGCGTAGTTGGTCACGTAGAGGCGCTCGTGGCGATCCAGATAGATGCGCGTCGGGTCGGAACCGGTACGGCCGCGATGGGTAACTTCGAGCGTCTCGACATCCACGGCGACGATGCTGTTGTCGCCACGGGTAGCCACGTACAGAGTGCGCTCGTCACGGCTGAAACAGTTGCCCTCGGGCATGCTGCCCGGCTGCACCGGCAGCGGCGCGACGGTGGGGTCCTGCGGTTTCAGCCGGGTGATGGTGTTGCTCAGCAGGTTCAGGGCGAAGGCGGTCTCGCCACTGCGGGTCAGTGCTACCAGATGGCTTTTGTAGCCGCCGGATGGAATCGCCCGATCCGGCACGTTCTTGAGGTGCGGCTGGTCGAAGATCAGCAGGGTCGAGTCGCCTTCGCTGAGCACGTAGAGGCGATCCTGATCATCCATTGCCAGGCCGTGCGGACGACGGAACGGCCAGATGCTCAGGGTGCGCACGTGCTCGCCCTTTTCCAGGTCGATGACGAACACCGAGCAGCCACCCTCGCCTTCGTGACTTGAGGTTTCAATGCCGTAGTGGCCCACATAGGCGAAGCGGTTCTGCGAATCCACCACGAACTCATGGGGGAAATCCGGCAGGCGGATGTGCTTGATCGCGTCGCCAGTCGAGACGTCGTAGAAGCTGAAGGTGTGCGCGCATTTCTGCACCAGTAGAAGAATTTCCTGACTCATCATGTCGATTCCTGAAGGCGGCGCCGAGACGCCGCGAAAGAGTGATTGGCACTCAACGCTGAGCGTCGATGGCCTCGAGCAAATCACTGCCGTGCTGTTTGATGAAGGTTTCGCGCAACGGCGCGGAGACGGCTTTGCGGAAGGCTTCGCGGTCGACGTTCTTCTCGATCTGCATGCCCTTGGCTTCCAGCTCGACGAGGAACTTGCTGTCGTTCTCGGCGTTCATCTTGCGCTGCGAACGGCCGGCGGCGCGTGCCGAATCCACCAGCAGTTTCTGCTGGGCTGCGGGCAGCGCGTCGAACTTCTCCTTGTTCATCACCACGATCAGCGCGGTATAGGCGTGATGGGTCTGCGACAGGTACTTCTGCACTTCGTAGAAGCCCGAAGACCAGGTGATGCTCAGCGGGTGCTCCTGAGCATCCACGGCCTTCATTTCCAGGGCGTTGTAGAGCTCTGCCAGCGGCAGCGGCTGCGGGTTGGCACCCAGCAGGCGAAACGCTTCGATCTGCGACGGGTTGCTGGAGGTGCGGATTTTCAGGCCTTTGACGTCATCCGGCACACGCACCGGTTTGCGCGAGTTGGTGATGTCGCGAAAGCCTACTTCCCAGTAAGCCAGGCCCTTGAGGTTATGGGTTTCCAGGTCGTCGAGCAGCTTCTGACCGATCTCGCCGTCCAGCACGCGGTAGGCGTGGGCGCTGTCGGTAAACACGAACGGCAGGTCGAGTACCGACATGCGCGGGGTCAGGCCGCTGAAGTTGGGCGTACCGGACATTTCCAGTTCGATGGTGCCGCCGCGGACACCGGCGATCATCGCCTGGTCGTTGCCCAGCATGCTGTTGCCGTAGGGACGTACCACCAGCTCCCCGTTGGAGCCATCCTTGATCAACTGGGCGAATTCCTTGGCCGCCACGCTCTGGGTGTCGCTGTCCGAGCCAGCGAAGCCGAAACGCAGGGTGGTCGCCGCATCGGCCCGCCATACAGAGCACGCCAGCAACAACAGGCAGCCACATACACGCAGTTTGTTCTTGTTGTTTTTCATCGTTTCTTCCTTGCAATGAGGTAAACGGAGCGTTACGGGAGGAACCAGCGCATCGGCGTCATCACCAGTGCGGGGAACATGATCAGCGACGAAAGCACCACCAGATGGGCGAACAGGAACGGCATCACACCGCGCATCACGCCATCGAGGGGTACCTTGCCAACGCCGCTCATGACGCTGAGCACGTTGCCGATTGGCGGCGTGATCAAGCCGATGGAAGTGTTGAGGATGAACAGGATGCCGAAGTACACGGGATCGATGCCGGCCATCTTGATCACCGGCATGAACACCGGCGTGAGGATCAGCACGATTGGCATCAGGTCCATGGTGGTGCCAACCAGCAGCACGATCAGCATGATCACCACCAGCAGTAGCTGCGGACGATCGATCAGCGGTTCGAGCAACCCGCTGACCAGCATCGGCAGCTCGGCGATGGTCATCAGCCAGGATGACACCAGCGCTGCGGCCACCAGGAACATCACCACCGCGGTGGTACGCCCGGCATCGAGGAACACCTTGAACAGGTCGCGAAACTTCAGCTCGCGGTAGACGAACAGCGAGATGAACAAGGCGTACATGGCAGCGACAGCGGCGGCTTCGGTTGGCGTGAAGATGCCCAGTTTCAGGCCACCGATGATCAGCACCGGCAGCATCAGCGCCCAGATACCTTCGGTGAACGCCTTGCGCACTTCCGACAGCGGGGCCCTTTCACCACAGGGCAGATCGCTCTTGCGCGCCAGCCACCACCAGGTTGTCCACAACGCCAGGCCCATCATCAGCCCCGGCACGATGCCGGCCATGAACAACTTGGTGATCGACACGCCACCTGCCACACCGAACACCACCAGCGGAATCGACGGCGGAATGACCGGTGCGATGATGCCGCCAGCGGCAATCAGGCCCGCCGAGCGGTTCGGGTCATAGCCGGCCTTGCGCATCATCGGCATCAGCATCGCGGCCACGGCGGCGGTATCCGCCACGGCCGATCCGGACAGCGAGGCCATGACGATGGCTGCGATGATCGCCACGAACCCGAGACCTCCGCGCTTGTGGCCCACCAGCGCCATCGGCAGCGCGACGATGCGCCGCGACAGGCCGCCGGCGTTCATCAGCTCGCCTGCGAGCATGAAGAACGGGATGGCCAGCAGTGGAAAGCTGTCGGCACCACTGACCAGGTTCTGGGCCAGAATCTGCGCGTCGAAGGTATCGAGCTGAATCATCAGCGCGACGCCCGCCAGCAGCAAGGCGAATGCCACGGGAATGCGCATGGCCATGGCGCCCAGCAGGGAGCCGAGGAACACCACGATGGTCATTTCGTCACCTCGGAAATCAGTACTTCTTCTGGGCTCTTGGGCATCACCAGATCCGGCGCGACATGGCGAAACAGCAGCAGGTACAGGCGATTGAGAATGATTGCCGACATCGCCACGCTGCACACCACACCGGCGGCGTACATCAGCCCCAGCGGCAGGCCGGCGACCGGCGACAGGTTGTCCATGTTGATGACCGTCTGCTTGTAGCTGCCGATCAGGAACAGGGCGCAGCAGAACAGCATCAGCAGTTCGGCGATCACCGCGCAGACGCGCTGGCCGAGGGCGGGCAGACGGCGGAACAGCAGGTCGACGCCCAGGTGTGCATTGTCGCGAAGGGCAATCACCGCACCGATGAAGGTCAGCCACACGAACAGGTAGCGCGCGCCCTCGTCGGACAGGGCGATGCCGGAGTTGAAGCCGTAGCGCAGCACCACGTTGAAGAACACCAGGGTGACCATGGTGCCCATGCAGAACACCACGATGCTTTCGAACAGGCGGGACATCAGCAGCGTCAGCAGGCGCATGGCAGATCCTCCGCCTGAGCCCGTACGCCGCGCACAGGGCGGCTCATCGGCAGCCGCGGGGGCTGCCGATCATTGCGGTATGCGATAGCCATGAAAGGCTCCTTGTTATTGTTGTTCTCGGCAACAGCGTGGCGCGATCAGCCGCGCCGGCGGCTCCCCATGCGGCAGGCGATCTCGAAGGCCTGGCGGGTAGCACCGACATTGGCCTTGCCCTGCCCGGCGATATCGAACGCCGTGCCGTGAGCCGGCGTGGTGATGGGGATTGGCAGGCCGCCCTGCACCGTGACGCCGCGGGAGAAGCCCATCAGCTTGATCGCGATCTGGCCCTGGTCGTGGTACATGGTCACCACCGCATCGAAGGCCTGGCTGTCGCCCTGAACCTTGAGAAAGATGGTGTCGCCCGGGTATGGGCCGATGGCCTCGATGCCCTGCTCGCGAGCGCGCTGAACCGCAGGGCCGATGATGTCCAGTTCCTCGCGGCCGAAGCTGCCGTTGTCGCCGTTGTGCGGGTTCAGGCCACAGACGCCGATGCGCGGTTTTTCCAGGCCATTGCGCTTGAGCGCGGTGTCGATCAGGCGAATCGCTTCGATCACCCGATCCTGGCTGAGCATGCCCGGCACTTCGGCCAGCGCGACGTGAGAAGTCACCCTGGACGTCCACAGGTTGTCGAGCACGTTGAATTCGCAGAACGGGCCGTCGAAGCCCAGGTATTCGGCGAACCAGTGCAGCTCATCGCTGTGGCCCATGTCGGCCATGTGCAGAGAGGTCTTGTTCAGTGGCCCGAACAGGATGGCGTCGGTCTTTCCGTCAGCGGTCAGGCGCAGCGCCTGTTTCAGGGTATCGAGGCTGTAGCGGCCGCCAATCACGCTGGCTTCGCTGCGCGGGAACTCGCCCTCGGCGCCGCCGCGAAACGGCAGCAGCAGCGGCGTGTCATCGCTGAACGCCAGCGTGTCGGTCGAGTCGATGAGACGATACGGGAACGACAGCCCGGCGATGTCCATGCCGCGGCGTACCTCTGCTTCATCGGCAATCAGCACCACCTGCGCCTTGCGGCGCACGTCCGGCTCGGACAGCAGGCGGGCGATCAGCTCCGGGCCGATACCGGCCGGGTCACCCAGCACCATGGCGAGACGGGGAAGAGTCGGGTTGCTCATGCGGTTGTCCTCAAGTCAGAAGATGCGTCCGGCAGGCGGATGACATCGGGCACGGTGCGCCGTGCGTTACGGTAGAAAAGCGGGATCTGCGGCCTGTCGATCAGCGTGCGCGCGGCACGCTGCTGGCGGTCCGCGCTGAAAGCGAGTGCACGTGGCGGCCAGACGCAGACCGCCACGACGCTGCAGGCGATCAGCAGCGGCACGGCTGGGCTCACACCCGCTCGTGCCGAGACGACGACAGGCAGCAGCGCATGGTCGATCAGGACGATCACCGTGAAGAGAAAAAGGGTGACGACGATGGGCCAGTATGCCGGGGCAAACCAGCGGTCTGGCGACTGACCCTGGCGTGCCTGCATCGACAGGTCAGAGGATTGGAACTGGGTCATGGGAAGACCTCTGCGTTGTTGTTCTTGTAGTGCCGGGCAGCCATTGGCCGTTGGGCTGAGACAAACTATCGGCCGGCACAACGATAACCGTCTAATCAAAGCTTCTCATACGGACATAGCCTGGGGTTATCGCTGGGCTGATCGAGAACCCATAACCAGGGGCTATCGGAGTATCAGTTATTTTGAGTAGACGCTTATCGATTGGCTTTGCAGACTCGGGGTAACTCATAACAACGACAAAAATGAGGTGCCCCCCATGCACATTGCCCGTATGCGTCATGTTCCTGCCCTGCTGGCGGCCTGCAGCCTGCTCTGCGCGGCCCCGCTCGCCGCCCTGGCAGACTGGAAGCCCGAGAAGAACCTGGAGATCGTCGTCGCGGGTGGCCCTGGTGGCGGTACCGACCAATTGGGTCGGGTGATCCAGTCCGCCATCAGCCAGCACAAGCTGCTCGACGTCAACAGCGTGGTGTTCAACAAGGGTGGCGGCAACGGCGCTGAAGCCTTTCTCGAGATGAAGCTGGCCGATGGCGATGCCCACAAGCTGGTGATTGGCACCAACAACGTCTACCTGCTGCCGCTGGTAGCCAAGCTCGGTTACCAATGGACCGACCTGACCCCGGTCGCCGCCGTGGCCGAAGACGACTTCATTCTGTGGACCTACCAGGGCTCCCCCTGGAAAGACGCTGCCGCCTTCAAGGCTGCCCTGGCCAAAGACGCCGCGAAGATGCGCATCGGCGGCAGCCAGTCCAAGGACGTCGACCAGACCCTGTCGCTGCTGCTTGGCCAGCAGGCCGGCACCAAGATCACCTACATTCCCTTCAAGAGCGGCAGCGAGGCCTCGACCCAGTTGGCCGGCAAACACATCGCCGCCAACTTCAACAACCCGGCGGAAAGCCTCAGCCAATGGCGTGGCGGCCAAGTGGTGCCGCTGTGCGTGTTCAGCCAGCAGCGCATGATCTATACGCAGAAGGTCACCGAGACCCAGTCCTGGGCGGACGTACCGACCTGCAAGGAGCAGGGCCTGGGCATCGAACAGTATCGTTTCCCGCGCACCGTGTTCCTGCCGGGCGGCGTCAGCGACGAGCAGCGCGCGTTCTACGTTGAGCTGATGCGCAAGGTCAGCCAGACGCCCGAATTCAAGGCCTACGTCGAGCGTTCCGCGCTGGCGCCGACCTTCCTGGCGGGCCAGGAACTGGTCGATTACATCGAGAAGGATCGCGAGCGCGTCACTCCCGTGTTCAAGCAAGCCGGCTGGCTGCGCGAGTAATCGCGCCTACCTCGCCCGGAGCCAGACAGGCACCGGGCAGCCCTGCACACCGCGAGGAGACCCTCATGTCCAACACCACGGATACGCCGCTGGTCGCCACCCGCTGGGTGGAAATCGGCCTGGCGCTGTTCACCGCCGCACTTGGCAGCATCGTCATGTTCGGCAGCATCGACATCGGTATCGGCTGGGGCGATAGCGGTCCCGAGGCCGGTTATTTCCCCTTCTATATTGGCTTGCTGATGACCGCAGCCAGCATCGGCAACCTGATCCTGGCACTGCTGCGCAACCCGGTCATGAGTGCGGCCTTCGTCAGCCGCAAGGCCTTCGGCCAGGTGCTGGCAGTGTTCCTGCCAATCGTCCTGTACGTGGTCGCCATGCCGTTCGCTGGCATCTACCTGGCCTCGGCGGTGTTCATCGCCTGGTTCATGTGGCGTGACCGCCAGCGCAGCACGCCGTATGGCCTTCCCATCGTGGCGGCGATTTCCTGCGGCGCTGCGCTGGCCAGCTACCTGATCTTCGCGCTGTGGTTCAAGGTGCCGCTCGACAGCGGTGTGCTGGGTGACCTGGTGGCCGTCGCCGGAGGGCTGCCGCGATGAGCGAAATCGACTCCCTCATGCAGGGCATGGCACTGATCCTTACGCCGCACCACATCGGCCTGATGGTCATCGGCGTGCTGCTCGGCATTCTCGTCGGCGTACTCCCCGGCCTGGGCGCCCCCAACGGGGTCGCTCTGCTCCTGCCGCTGACGTTCACCATGGAGCCGGTGTCGGCAATCATCCTGCTGTCGTGCATGTACTGGGGCGCGCTGTTCGGCGGCTCGATCACCTCGATCCTGTTCAACATTCCGGGCGAACCCTCGTCGGTGGCCACCACCTTCGACGGCTACCCGATGGCCCGCAACGGCCAGGCCGGCGAAGCGCTGACCGCAGCCTTCACCTCGGCACTGCTCGGTGCGCTGGTCGGCGTGCTGCTGCTGACCTTCCTGTCGACGCGCATCGCCGAGTTCGCCATGGCGTTCAGCTCCCCCGAGTTCTTTGCCGTGTACCTGCTGGCGTTCTGCACCTTCATCGGCATGAGCAAGAACCCGCCGCTGAAAACCGTGGTGGCGATGATGATCGGCTTCGCCATGGCTGCCGTCGGCATGGACACCGTGTCCGGCGAGCTGCGCCTGACCTACGACCAACCGTGGCTGCTGTCGGGCCTGAGCTTCGAAGTGGCGGTGATCGGTCTGTTCGGTATCGGCGAGATTCTCTGCACGGTCGAAGAAGGCCTGGTGTTTCGCGGCGAGCGCGCGCGCATCACGCCGATGACCATATTGCGCACCTGGGCCAAGCTGCCGCGCTACTGGCTGACCTGGCTGCGCAGTGCCCTGGTCGGCTGCTGGATGGGCGTTACCCCCGGCGGGCCGACCGCGGCCTCGTTCATGAGCTACAGCCTGGCGCGGCGTTTCTCCAAGAACCGCGACAACTTCGGCAAGGGCGAAATGGAGGGTGTGATCGCCCCGGAAACCGCCGACCACAGCGCCGGCACCAGCGCCCTGCTGCCGATGCTGACATTGGGCATCCCTGGCTCGGCCACCGCCGCAGTGATGCTCGGCGGCCTGATGATCTGGGGCCTGCATCCTGGGCCGACGCTGTTCGTCGAGCAGCACGACTTCGTCTGGGGCCTGATCGCCAGCATGTACCTGGGCAATGTGGTCAGCCTGATCGTGGTATTGGCGACGGTGCCGCTGTTCGCCTCGATCCTGCGCATCCCGTTCTCGATCATCGCACCGATCATCATCATGATCTGCTCGATCGGTGCCTATTCGGTGCACAACTCGATGTTCGACGTCGGCCTGATGCTGATCTTCGGTGCCCTGGGCTACCTGTTCAAGAAGCTCGGCTACCCCATCGCCCCGCTGATTCTCGCCGCGGTGCTGGGCGACAAGGCCGAAGACGCATTTCGCCAGTCGATGCTGTTCTCCGATGGACAATTGTCGATCTTCTGGTCCAACCCGCTGGTTGGCAGCCTGACCACCGCGGCACTGGTGATGCTGTTCTGGCCGCTGCTGGCCCGAGGGCTCAAGGCACTGCTCGGCTTGCGCCAGGCCAGGCAGGCTCGCCATGTCTCGTGATCGCCGCCAGGCCGGGCTGTTTCTGGCCACTGCCACGGGGCGCTCGCTGATGACTGGCGAGCGCCGCGATTTCTTGTCACCCTTGGCCGAGGCCCCCGCCACGAGCCGCGCCATGTCCCGCATTCCTGACGCCAGCATCATCCACAGCCGCCTGCGCCTGCGGCAGCTACGCCTGATGCTGGCCCTGCAGGAGTTCGGCTCGCTGCGCCGCGCCGCCGAGGAGATCGGCATGACCCAACCGGCGGCCACCAAGATGCTCCATGAGGCAGAGAGCCTGCTCGGTGTCGAGCTGTTCGAACGCCTGCCGCGCGGCATGCGTGCCACAGCCTTTGGCGAAACCGCGATTTACTACGCGAAGATGATTTTTGCCGAGCTGTCGGGCATGCGCGAAGAGTTCGCCGCGCTGGAGTCCGGCAACCTCGGGCGGGTCACCATCGGCGCGATTCCGGCGCTGGCCTCGGGCCTGCTGACGCGCACCATTGCCACCCTGAAGCAGAGCCACCCACGGCTTTCCATGAGCATCCAGGTCGATACCAGCGACGTGCTGGTGCAGGCCCTGCAGCAGGATCAGCTGGACGTGGTACTGGGCCGCATTCCCGACGGCGCACGCACCGACGACCTGTTGTTCGACAGCCTCGGCGAGGAAACCCTGTGCGTGATCGCCGGTGCCCAGCACCCCATGGCCGGCGCCGGCAAGCTGACCTGGGCAGAGCTGCAGGACCTCACCTGGGTGCTGCAGCAGCACCCCAGCCCGATGCGCACCATCATCAACCAGGCATTCCACAACGCACGGGTCGACATTCCCAGCAGCATCGTGGAAACCACCTCGATCATGACCCTGTTGTCGCTCCTGCAGCAGACCGACATGATCGGCGTGACCCCGGTCTCGGTGATCAACGATTACCCCGGCAAGCACCTGCTCAAGGTCCTGCCGATCACCTTCGAACCGCGCCTGCCGCCGTACGGCCTGATCACCCGCCGCCACCGTATCCAGTCGTCGGCCATGCAGGCGTTCATCGATGCGGTGAAAGGCGAACACATCAACGAGTGAGTGCGCCAGCAGCCGGGTCCATCACACCGTGGCCGCTGCGCAACCGCGCTTTTCGCAACGAAACGGCAACTTTTACAAGATTTTGCCGACAGGGCGGTGATCCGGCACACTAACGGCCCCGAGCCCAGGCTCGTCGCCGCAGCCAGATCTCGTATGACCCGCTCCCCGCTTCGCCGCCTTGCCTTTGGCACCCTGCGCCGCCTGCTGTATCTGTGGGTTCGCTCGGAAACCATCAACCAGTCGGCTTTCACCCTCAAGCTCGACCGCAGCAAGCCGGTGTTCTACGTGCTGCAGCAGCCATCGGTGAGCGACCTGGCGGTACTCGATCACGAATGCACCAAGACCGGCTTGCCACGCCCGGTGCTGCCGGTCGCGGTGGGCGGGCTGATCGAGCCGGCCGCGTTCTTCTACCTGACACCGGAGCCCGACTGGCTGGGCCGCCAGGACAAGCGCGGCATTTCGCCGACCCTGCAGCGCATGGTCAACGCGCTCGGCGAGAACAGCGCCGAGGAGGCGCAGATCATTCCGGTCAGCGTGTTCTGGGGCCAGTCACCGAACCGCGAGACCAGCGCCTGGAAGCTGCTGTTCGCCGACGGCTGGGCAGTCACCGGCCGGCTGCGCCGGCTGGTCAGTATCGTGATCCTGGGCCGTACCACCCGCGTGCAATTTTCCACACCCATCCAGTTGCGCGAACTGATCGCCCAGAACAAGGGTCAGGAACGCACCCTGCGCATGGTCCAGCGCATCCTGCGGGTGCACTTTCGCAACCAGAAGGCTGCGGTCATCGGGCCCGACGTGTCGCACCGCCGCAACCTGGTCAAGGGCCTGGTACACGGCCCCCAGGTGCGCCAGGCGATAGCCGAGGAAGCCGAGCGCGAGAACATTTCCCCTGCCAAGGCCGAGGCGCTGGCGCTGCGCTACGGCAACGAGATCGCCTCGGACTACACCTACACGGCAATCCGCTTTCTGGAGCTGATCCTGTCGTGGTTCTGGAACAAGATCTACGACGGTATCAAGGTCAACCACATCGAAGGCGTGCAGGACATCGCCCAGGGCCATGAAGTGATCTACGTGCCCTGCCACCGCAGCCATATCGACTACCTGCTGCTGTCCTACCTGCTGTTTCGCAATGGGTTGACGCCACCGCACATCGCCGCCGGCATCAACCTCAACATGCCGATCATCGGCGGCCTGCTGCGCCGCGGCGGCGCCTTCTTCATGCGCCGCACCTTCAAGGGCAACCCGCTGTACACGGCGGTGTTCAATGAATACCTGCACACGCTGGTGAGCAAGGGTTACCCGGTCGAGTACTTCGTCGAGGGCGGCCGCTCACGCACCGGGCGCATGCTCAGGCCAAAGACCGGCATGCTCGCCATCACCCTGCGCAGCTACCTGCAGAGCCATCGCCTGCCGGTGGTGTTCGTGCCGGTGTACATCGGCTACGAGCGCGTGCTGGAGGGCCGCACCTACCTGGGCGAGCTGCGCGGCGCGAGCAAGAAGAAGGAGTCGATCTTCGACATCTTCAAGGTCATCGGCGCACTCAAGCAACGCTTCGGCCACGTGTGGGTCAACTTCGGCGAACCGATCAAGCTCGACGCTTTCCTCGATGCCCAGCAGCCCGGCTGGCGCGAGCAGAGCCTGGGCCCGGACTATCGCCCGGCCTGGCTCAACGAGACCACCAATCGCCTTGGCGAGCGGGTGGTCCAGCGCCTCAACGAAGCAGCGGCGATCAACCCGGTCAACCTGGTGGCGCTGGCGCTGTTGTCGACCAGCAAGCTGGCGCTGGACGAGCGCGGCCTGGTGCGCATTCTCGACCTCTACCAGAGCCTGCTGCGCCGCGTGCCCTACTCACCGCACACCACGCTGCCAGAAGGTGATGGCCTGGCGCTGATCGAATACGTGCGCGACATGCAGCTGCTGTCGGAGCAAAAGGATGCGCTGGGCCGCATCCTGTATCTGGATGAGCAGAACGCCATCCTGATGACCTACTACCGCAACAACGTGCTGCACATCTTCGCCCTGCCCGGCCTGATCGCCAGCTTCTTCCAGAGCAGCGGGCGGATGAGCCGCGAACAGATCCTGCGCTTCGTCCACGCGCTGTATCCGTACCTGCAGGCCGAGCTGTACATCCGCTGGTCGGCGGACGAGCTCGAAGAGGTGGTCGACCAGTGGCTGCAGGCGTTCGTCGAGCGGGGTCTGCTCAAGGTCGAGAACGACCTGTACGTGCGCCCGGCGCCCAGCTCGCGCAATTTCGTGCTGCTGACCCTGCTGTCACGCGCCATCGCCCAGACGCTGCAACGCTTCTACATGGCCAGTGCCCTGCTGCTCAACGCCGGGCAGAACAACATCAGCGCCGAAGAGCTGGAAGACCTGTGCACGGTCATGGCGCAGCGCCTGTCGATTCTGCATGGGCTGAACGCGCCGGAGTATTTCGACAAGAGCCTGTTCCGCCACTTCATCCAGACGCTGCTCGACCAGGGCGTGCTGCGCCAGGACGAGGCCGGCAAACTCAGCCACCACCCGGCCTTCGCCGAACTGGCCGAGGGCGCTGCAAAACGGGTATTGCCAGCGGAAATCCGCCTGTCGATCCGTCAGGTGACCATGGATCGCAGCGAGGAGCTGATCGACGGGCTCTGACCCGCCGGCTATCTCATCGAGGCGCCGAGTGCGCCGGGCGTTATTGAGGTTTGCCGTCACAGCCCCTAAGATGCATCGTTGGGGCCACTTAGGGCAGGGATTTTCGTGCGTTATCACACCATTCTAGGATCACTGGCGATCGTGGTTTCCGGTTGCGCCATGCAACCGTCCGCATCGACCTCTCAAGAAGAAAAGCCGGCGCAACCGGCTGCAGTCGCAGAACAGACCGCCGCCGCACCCGCCAGCGCGCAACCCGCGCCGCAGCCGGTTGCCGCTGCTACGCCCAGCGAGGCGCCCAGCGCTGCGCCGGCCGCCCGCGAGCCCCAGGAATATGAAATCCAGCCCGGCCAGTGCTGGGTGCATGCCCAGGTCAGACCGCGCCCGGTGCAGAGCACCCAGGACGTGGTGGTCAGGGACTCGGTCAACAAGATCACCGTCACCCCGGCCGAACTCGAGAAAGGCTTCAAGCAGGTGGTCACCCGTGAGGGCACCAAGACCTACCGCATCGAGCCGCCGACCTACCGCGTGGTTTCCGAGCAGGTGAAGGTGCGCCCCGAGGTCAAGCGCTACATCGTCGTGCCGGCGGTGTACGAAGACACCCAGCAAACCGTCACCCTCGAAGAATCCAAGACCGTGCTCGACCAGTGTCGCGCCGCCGGCACCCGCTACTCCAGCGGCACCGGTGCCATGTCGTTCTGCGCGCGCCAGGTACCGGCCAAGCAGGAAGTGGTGAAGATCAAGAAGCTGGTTTCGCCAGAAACCGTGCGCGTCGAAACCGACCCGGCCGAGTACAAGAGCGTAACGCGCTGGATCGTCGACAAGCCGGCCCAGGCCGTGGAAGTCACCCTGGACCCGGAATATACCAAGGTCGCCGCCACCGAGGTGGTCAAGCCGGTCGAAGCCAACCAGATCATCGTTCCGGAGGAGAAGCGCCAGCTGCAGGTCACTCGCTTCGAGGGCAGCGCACGTATCGTCTCGCGGCAGACCGTTTGCGATGGCGACATCAACGACAACCTGGTGACCCGCTTGCAGCAGAGCCTGGTCAAACGCGGTTTCGACCCGGGCAGCGTCGACGGCAAGCTCGGCAAGCGCACCCTCAGCGCCCTGACCGAATTCCAGACCGCCAACGGCCTCGCCGTCGGCGCCATCACCCTGGAAAGCCTGACCGCGCTCGAGGTCCAGTAGACCCGTAGCGGCACGCCCGCAACGGGTGTGCCGCGCGCCAGCGTTCACCACCCTCTTCGCGCAACCTTCGCCGAGCGCCGCGCCAGCCTGCTAAGCTCGCTGCATATCTCACCGCTCGAAGGTTACTGCCATGCTCCGCATTCCCGCTCTCGTCGCCGGCCTGCTGCTGTCCGCCAACGTGTTCGCCTTGTCGCTTTCCGACCTTAGCCAGCAGGACGCCAGCGGCGGCCTCAAGGATGCCCTCACCCAGGGCGCCAAGGTGGCCGTGCAGCAGCTTGGCAAGCCGGGTGGTTTCAGCGGCAACCCCGAGGTGCGCATCGAACTGCCGGGCAAACTCGGCAAGGCGGCCAAGACCATGAAGATGATGGGCATGGGCGCCCAGGTCGAGCAACTGGAAACCAGCATGAACAAGGCCGCCGAAGCCGCGGTTCCGCAAGCCCAGGCGCTGCTGGTGGACGCGGTGAAGAAGATGACCGTGCAGGACGCCAAGGGGATTCTCTCCGGCCCGCAGGACTCGGCCACCCAGTACCTGAACAAGAGCAGCCGCGAGCAGATTCGCGCCAGGTTCCTGCCCATCGTCAAGCAGGCCACCGACCAGGTCGGCCTCGCCAAGCAGTACAACAGCTTCGCCAGCCAGGCCGCCACCTTTGGCGTGCTCGATGCCAAGAGCGCGAATATCGAAAGCTACGTGACCGAGCAGGCCCTCGATGGCCTGTTCGAGATGATCGCCAAGCAGGAAGCCGGGATCCGTGAAAACCCGGCCGCCGCTGCCACCAGCCTGGCCAAGAAAGTCTTCGGCGCGCTGTAAGCGGCGAGCTGCAAGAAAAGGGGCTGGCGCGGTGTGCGCCAGCCCCTTTTTTCTGCGTTGCGGGATGGATAAAGCGTCGTCCAGCGTAAGACTGCAATGGCTGAAAAGTAGCGGGAGCAGACGTAGGGTGGATGACGCTCTTTTCATCCACCATTGCGATCGGTGGAAGGGGCGGGCCGCGTAGGTGAGGCGTCGTCCACCCTACGACTGTGGGAGCGGGCCGTGCCCGCGAGTAATCACGGGCATGGCCCGTTCCCACAATGAATCACCGAACGTCTGCTTTTGCCTTATTGCTAGACGTTTGCAGCCCCGAAAATCATGAACAGGCTGTTAACTGTCGCCGGCAGCCTGCACCCTGTCGACCGGCTTGACTCGGAACCATGCCGCATAGAGCGCGGGCAGAAACAGCAGCGTCAAGGCGGTGGCCACCACCAACCCGCCCATGATCGCCACCGCCATCGGCCCGAAGAACACACTGCGTGACAGCGGAATCATCGCCAGCACCGCCGCCAGGGCGGTCAACACGATAGGTCGAAAGCGCCGTACCGTGGCCTCGACGATGGCGGCCCAGGCATCCAGCCCCGCAGCCCTGTCCTGCTCGATCTGATCGACGAGGATCACCGAGTTGCGCATGATCATCCCTGACAACGCGATGGTCCCGAGCATGGCCACGAACCCGAACGGCTGGCCGAACAGCAGCAGGAACAATGTCACGCCGATCAGCCCCAGCGGCGCGGTGAGAAACACCATCGCCGAACGCGAAAAACTCTTGAGCTGCAGCATCAGTAGCGTCAGCACCACCACGATGAACAACGGCACGCCGGCGTTCACCGACGCCTGGCCTTTGGTGGCATCCTCCACGGCACCGCCGACTTCCAGCAGGTAGCCATCGGGGAGCCTGCCGCGGATCTCGTCGAGGGTCGGCAGGATCTGCGCCATCAGCGTCGCTGGTTGCTGCGGGCCGTAGATATCGGCGCGTACGGTTACCGTAGGCAGGCGGTTGCGGTGCCAGATCACGCCTTCCTCGAAGCCGTATTCGAGGGTAGCGATCTGCGCCAGCGCCACGCTCTTGCCGCTGTCGGTAGGCACGGCCAGGCTCGGTAACAGCTGCAGCGCCTGACGCTCGTTCGGGGTGCCGCGCAGAAGGATCTCGATCAGCTCGTTGTCCTCGCGGTAGTCACTGACCGACGAGCCGTTCAGCGCACTGCGCAGAAAGCGCGAGACGTCGGCCGTGCTCACGCCCAGGGCCCGGGCGCGATCCTGATCGATATTCAGGTACACCACCTTGCTCGGCTCTTCCCAGTCCAGGTGCACGTTGACCACGTAGGGGTTGTCGCGCACCTTGTCGGCGACCTGACGGGCCAGCCCGCGCACCTCGTCGATGTACTCGCCGGACACCCGGAACTGCACCGGATAACCAACCGGCGGCCCGTTTTCCAGCCGCGCGACGCGGGTACGCAGGGTCGGGAAGTCGTCGTGCAGCACGCCGATCAGCCAGCTGCGCAGGGCTTCACGGTCCTCGATGGTTTTCGCCAGCACCACGATCTGCGCGAAGCTGGTGGCGGGCAACTGCTGGTCCAGTGGCAGGTAGAAACGCGGTGAGCCGGTACCGACATACGCCACGTAGTTGTCCACGCCCACGTGGCCGGCCAGGCGCTCTTCGAGTTGCCGCACTTGCGCCTCGGTGGCGATCAGCGAGGCGCCCTCGGCCAGCTTGAAATCGACCATCAGCTCCAGCCGCCCCGAGGCTGGAAAGAACTGCTGCGGCACGAAGCGAAACAGCAGGAGGGAGCCGACGAACAGCGCCAGGGTCAGCACGATGACCGTCTTGCGCCAGCGCACGCAGCCATCCACCAGGCGACGAACACGACCGTAGAACGGCGTGGCATAGGGGTCGTGGCCTGCGCCGCCAGGGTGTTTGTGCGCGGCGCGACTGGCCAGGTCCGGCAACAGCCGCGCCCCCAGGTAGGGCACGAACATCACCGCCGCCACCCAGGACATCAGCAACGCGATGGTCACCACCTGGAAGATCGAACGGGTGTATTCACCGGTGCCCGATTGCGCCGTGGCGATCGGCAGGAAGCCCGCGGCAGTGATCAACGTGCCGGTGAGCATCGGGAACGCCGTGCTGGTCCAGGCGAAGCTCGCTGCCTTGAGCCGGTCGTAGCCCTGCTCCATCTTGATCGCCATGATTTCCACGGCAATGATCGCGTCGTCCACCATCAACCCCAGCGCCAGCACCAGGGCGCCGAGGGAAATCTTGTGCAGGCCGATGTTCAGGTAGTACATGGCGGCGAAGGTCATCGCCAGCACCAGCGGAATCGACAGCGCCACCACCAGCCCGGTGCGCAGGCCCAGGGAGAAGAAGCTCACCAGGAGGACGATGATCAGCGCCTCGGTAAGCACCTTGACGAACTCGCCAACGCCCGTCTTAACCGCTGCCGGCTGGTCGGACACCTTGCGTAGCTGCATGCCCGCCGGCAGGTTGTTCTGCAGGCGGGTGAACTCGGTTTCCAACGCCTTGCCGAGCACCAGGATGTCGCCGCCGGGCTTCATCGACACCGCCAGGCCGATGGCGTCCTCGCCCATGAAGCGCATGCGCGGCGCGGGTGGGTCGTTGAAGCCGCGGCTGACCTCGGCCACGTCGCCGATGCGCAAGGTGCGATCGGCCACCCGGATGGGAAAGTCGCGAATCTGCTCGACGCTCTCGAAATTGCCACTGGTGCGCAACTGCACGCGGTCGGAACCGGTCTCGAAGAAGCCCGCCACGGCCATTGCGTTCTGCTGCTCGAGGGCTTGCTGCACGGCGCTGAGCGGCAGGCCAAGGGTAGCCAGTTTGGTATTGGACAGCTCGATCCAGATCTTCTCGTCCTGCAACCCCACCAGCTCGACCTTGCCGACATCCTTGACGCGCTGCAGCTGCAGCTGCACGCGGTCGGCGTAATCCTTGAGCACCGCATAGTCGAAGCCGCTGCCGGTCAGCGCATAGATGTTGCCGAAGGTGGTGCCGAACTCGTCGTTGAAGAACGGCCCCTGGATGCCGCTCGGCAGCGTATGGCGGATGTCGGCGACCTTCTTGCGCAACTGGTACCAGAGCTCGGGAATCTCGGCCGAGTGCATGGAGTCGCGGGCCAGGAAGGTGACCTGCGACTCACCTGGCCGAGAGAACGACACGATACGCTCGTACTCGCCGGTTTCCATGAGCTTCTTCTCGATGCGCTCGGTGACCTGGCGCGCCACCTGTTCGGCGGTGGCGCCCGGCCAGTTGGTCTTCACCACCATGGCCTTGAAGGTGAACGGCGGGTCCTCGCTCTGGCCGAGCTTGCCATAGGACAGGGCACCGACGATGCCCAGCAGCAGCATCAGGTACAGGACGATCTGGCGATGCTGCAGCGCCCAGGCGGAGAGATTGAACGACATCGGCGCTTACTCCTTGGCTGCCAGCGCTACCGCACGGTTGTGCCGGTCGACCGGGCGTACCTGCTGCCCTTCGCGCAACACCTGCACGCCAGCCACCACCACCCAGTCGCTGGCCTGCAGGCCTTCCAGCACGGGCACCTGCTGCTGGCCATAGGGGCCGACGCGCACCGCCGTGCGCTTGAGTGTGGAGCTCTGCGGTTCGACGACCCAGACGTAGGGCTGGCCCTTCTCGGCGGTGAGTGCCGACAGCGGGACGGCCAACGGCACGTCGCCGTTGTGGGCGATGAACACGCGAGCGCTCTGGCCCAGCTCCACCGGGGCATCGAGCTGCTGCAGGGCGATGCGGGCGGCATAGGTGCGCGAACGCGAATCAGCCGCTGGCGACAGCTCGCGTATCTGCCCGGCCAGGCGTTCACCGGGCTGTGACCACAGCTCCACGGCGACCTGCTGACCGATGTCCAGGCTGCCGATCACCTGTTCGGGAAGATCGATCAGCACCTCACGCTCGCCGTCGGCGGCCAGCACGAAGACCGTCTGTCCGGCCGCCACGACCTGCCCGACCTCGGCGCTGCGCTGCACGATCACGCCACTTTGTGGCGCTTTGAGCACCGCATAACCGGCCTGATTGTCTGCCACGTTGAGCTCCGCACGCACCTGACGCAGACGCGCTTCGGCGGCGCGAAAGGTGTTTTCGGCGCTGTCGGCCTGGGATTTGCTGATCATTGCGCGTTGCTGCAGCGTGCGGTAGCGGTCGCGCTCGGCCCGTGCCAACTGCAGATTGGACTCGGCCGACTGTAGCTGGGCACGGGCTGCATCCAGTTGCAGGCGCACGTCCTGGGGATCGAGCTCGGCCAGCGGAGCATCCTTGGCGACGCGCTGCCCCACCTCGACCAGGCGCCTGGTGACCTTGCCGCCGATGCGAAACGCCAGCTGCGGCTCCAGCCGCGCGCGAATCTCGCCGGGATAGCTGGCCACCGTCTCGGCAGCCGGCTGCGGCTGCGCGACCATCGCCGGACGAATGCCCTGCTGCGGCGCCTCCGCCTGGCTGCAGGCGACCAGCAATACGACGAGGCAGACAGGCACAACCCGGGACAGTGCGCGGCGCAGCATGATGAGCGTCCTCTGAGGAACTTTTTAATATTTGTACTGCCCAGTATAGTAACTCGCCCACGGTAAATTGAAACAGCCCCCATGCCTGAACCCTCCTCGCCCCCTGCCAGCCCTGGTCGCCCCAAGGATCCTGCCAAGCGGGCGGCCATTCTCGGCGCTGCCAAGTGCCTGTTCCTGCGTCACGGCTACGCCGGCAGCAGCATGGACGCCATCGCCGCCCACGCGGGTGTGTCCAAGCTGACCGTTTACAGTCACTTCACCGATAAAGAGACGCTGTTCTGCGCGGCCGTGAAGGCCGAGTGCGAGGAACAGTTGCCAGAGCTGCTTTTCGAGTTGCCCGCCGGCGCGCCACTGGAAGGGGTGCTGCTGGAGATTGCGCGGGGCTTCTGTCGCCTGATCAACAGTGCCGAATCCGTCGCACTGCACCGCCTGATGACCAGCCAGGGCGCTCAGGACCCGCAGCTCGCGAAGACGTTCTACGAAGCCGGCCCCCAGCCACTGCTGGCGGAACTGGAGCGGCTGTTGAGCAAGGCAGACAGCAACGGCCACTTGCGCATCGCGTCACCCCAGGTGGCAGCCGATCAGTTCTTCTCACTGCTCAAGGGCTGCGCCAATTTCCGCCTGCTGATCGGCTGCGGCGCGCCACAGAGCGAGGCGCAACAGCAACAGCACGCCCAGGCCGCCGTGCAGACCTTCCTGCGTGCCTATCGGCCCTGAGCGCGCTGCCTCCCGGGCTGCCGAGCGGCCGCCCCCATTGCCCGCCGCCTGCTAGCGTGTTGATCAGGGAAGCGCTGCCGCCAAGCGGATGCCGACTTGCCTGAGCGCAGAGCCATGGGTGCCCGTGGCATGACCAACGCACGCCCGTGATGAACGGCGAAGAAAGGGGATAAGGAGGTACGCGATGGAGCAATTCACCGGCGGCTGCCTGTGCGGCCAGGTTCGTATCGCGGCGTCGGGCCGCCCGTATCGGGTCGGCCTCTGTCACTGCCTCGATTGCCGCAAACACCACGGCGCTCTGTTCTACGCCGCGGCCATCTTTGCCCAGGAGGCCGTGACGATCAGCGGCGACACTCACCAGTACGCCGGGCGCTGCTTCTGCCCGCAGTGTGGCTCCTCGGTATTTGCCCGCAGCGGCGACGAAATCGAAATAAGCCTCGGCGCGCTCGACGCGGCCGACGGGCTGATACCCACCTACGAAAGCTGGACGGTACGCCGTGCAGCCTGGCTGCCGGCCTTTGCGCTCAGGCACCATTACCGGCACGACCGTGATGGCCACGGGCGTCGCGAGGACTGAACCGCGGCCCTGCAAGCCAGTGAAGCATGCCAATCGCGCGGGTTGCGCGAGGCGCGTGACCGCCGGCAAGGCTCGCGCTTCAGGCGCAGGCGTCACTCACTGACGCCTGCTGCCAGCTATCAGGTCTCGTTCGGCTGGCGTTCCTCGGCGTCGGCATCGTCCTGGGCCTGCTCGCCGTCCGGCTCCTGCTCATCCGGCGCGTCGCCCTTGATCCAGGAATTGGTCGCTTCCTGGGCATCATCGATCTGCTTGCTGAACTGCTCTGCCGACTCGCTGAAGGTGTCCTTGGCGATCTGCGAAGCGCTGTTCTTGGCATCTTCCACGGCTTTGTTGGCCGCGTTTTCCGCGGCGTCACAGCCGCTCAACAGGATGATGCTCACGGCGCCGAGCGCCAGGTAACGCATGGGAAGTTTCATACAGGTCTCACTCGATAAAAAGGTCGATACGAAGCGGCCAGGCAGCCCCGAATGGACGCGATTATTGCGGTTGAAAATGTATAAATTTCGTCAAAACCGCCTGGCCAGCAGGCGCCTATTTGTATCCCCATGTTCTGGCCGCTCGGGCCTGCGGCGGCGACAGCCGTAGCGCTGCACAGACCGCAGGCGTCGAACGCCGGGATCAGGCAGGCGCGGCGTGGCGATATCGACAGTGGTCGCCGTCAGGCTTCGGTCTGCCCCTGAGCCTGGAGGCGCAGCAATTCACGCACTCGCGCCACCAGCGTGTCGACCACGAACGGCTTGGTCAGCACCTGCATGCCGGGCGCCAGGTGGCCGTGGCCGATGGCGGCGTTTTCCGCATAGCCAGTGATGAACAGCGTGCGCAGGCCCGGTCGCATCTCACGACCGGCATCGGCGAGCTGCCGGCCGTTCATGCCGCCGGGCAGGCCGACATCGGTGATCAGCAGGTCGAGGTGCACGTCGGAACGCAGGATCTCCAGCCCGACCAGGCTGTCGGCCGCATCCACCACGGTATAGCCCAGGTCGCCGAGCACGTCGGCGAGCAGCATGCGCACGGTCGGCTCGTCGTCCACCACCAGGATGGTTTCACCGGCCTGGCTGATTGCCGTGGAACGACGCACGGCTTCGCTGCGAGCAGGCTTCACGTCGCCGTGATAGCGCGGCAGGTAGATGCACACCGTGGTGCCCAGGCCGAGCTCGGAATAGATGCGCACCTGGCCACCCGACTGCTTGGCGAAGCCATAGATCATCGACAGCCCCAGGCCGGTGCCCTGGCCGATGGGCTTGGTGGTAAAGAACGGGTCGAACGCCTTGGCGATCACTTCCGGGGTCATCCCTGCGCCGGTGTCGGTCACGCTGAGCGCCAGGTACTGGCCTTCCGGCAGGTCATGGGCGCGGGCGGCGTCGCGATCCATCCAGCGGTTGGCGGTTTCGATGGTGATACGCCCGCCATCGGGCATCGCATCGCGGGCATTGATGCACAGGTTGAGCAAGGCGTTTTCCAGCTGGCTGGCGTCGGCGAGCGCGACCCAGACACCTGTCGCCCCAACGGTTTCGACCAGGATGCTGGGGCCGACGGTGCGCTGGATCAGCTCGGTCATGCCGGCCATCAGCTGGTTGATGTCGGTTGGCTGCGGGTCCAGTGTCTGCCGCCGGGAGAACGCCAGCAGGCGGTGCGTCAGCGAAGCCGCGCGCCGGGCCGCACCCTGCGCCGCCACCATGTACCTGTCGATGTCGTTCACCCGCCCCTGGGCGATGCGGATACTCATCATCTCCAACGAGCCCGAGATCCCCGCCAGCAGGTTGTTGAAATCGTGGGCGAGGCCGCCGGTGAGCTGGCCCACCGCTTCCATCTTTTGTGACTGGCGCAGTTTTTCCTCCGCCTGCATCAGCTCCCTGGTGCGCTCGACCACGCGCTGTTCGAGGGTTTCGTTAAGCACCCGCAGCGCGCTGATCGCACGGTCGCGCTCGGCTTCCACGGCGCGGCGCTCCTCGACGTCGATGAGCACACCGGGAAAGCTCTGGACAGCGCCGTCCTCGCCGCGCTGTACTCGGCCGTTGGCCTCGATCCAGTAATACTTGCCATCCGCGCGGCGCACCCGGTACTGCTGGGCGTAGGCGCCGCCGCGCTCGACCGCTTCGTTGACGCCGGCGATCAGCGCCTCGCGGTCGTCGGGGTGAACGTTGCCGACCACCTCGGTGAGGCGCAGGCTGTCGAGATCCTGCGCCGGGTCGAGGCCGAACGCCTGGGCGAAGGCTTCGTCGACCGAGAAATGGTCGCCCTGCATGTCCCAGTGCCAGGTGCCGATGATCGCACCCGCCGCCAATGCCAGCTGGACGCGCTCGACGTTTTCGCGGGCGATGCGTTCGCTGACGCGCAAGCGCTCCTGGGCGTTACGGCGCTCGGTGACATCGTTGAAGAAGATGCCGATTCGTCGCTCCTCGGGCTCACCCACCCGCACCGCGCGCACATCGAACCAGCGCTGAAACGCTTCGGCGTAGTTCTCGAAGTTGGTCGGCTCGCCGGTCTTTGCCACGTGGCCGTACATTTCGAACCAGAAGGCTTCCAGATCCGGGGCGAATTCGGTGACCCACTTGCCACGCAGGTCGACACCGGCCTGGCGCTCGAAGGCGGGGTTGACCTCGACGAACTGGTAATCCACCGGGCGATCGTCCGCATCGAACTTGACCTGGACGATGGCGAACGCCGCCTCGATGGTGTCGAGGATGGTCCGAAAGCGTTCTTCGCTCTTGCGCAGCGCGGTCTCTGCGCTGCGCATGCGGCTCAGGTCGAGCATCGCGCCGATCATGCGCAGCGCACGGCCTTCGGCATTGCGGATGACGTGCCCGCGGTCGAGCACTTCGGCGTACGAGCCATCCTGGCGCTGAAAACGGTAGCCATCGGTCCAGTCGCTTCCGGTGCCGTCGATGACCGCATGGATCGACGCGGTGATGCGCGCCTGGTCATCCGGATGAATACGCGCCATCCACCAGTCGCCGCTGGTTTCGATGTGCGCCAGCGAATAGCCGTAGGCGCCTTCGAGGGCTTCGTTCCAGAGCACCTGGTTGCCGCCCAGGTCCCAGTCCCACACCGCGTCGTTGGTGGCCTTGGCAGCCAGGCGATACCGCTCCTTGGTTTCCTCGATGGCCTGGCTGGCAAGGTGCTCCTCGGTGCGATCACGGAGAATCTTCATGAAACCGAGGTGTTGCCGGTCGTCGCCGTACAGGGGCACCATCTCGCCGGAGGCCCAGAATCGCTGGTCGCCCTTGCGCAGGTGCCAGCGCTCGTCCGCGGCGCGCCCCTCGCGCAGTGCGCAGCCCAGCTCCTGCTCTACCCTGCCGGCGGCACGGTCGGCCGCGGTGAAGAACAGCGCAACGTTCTGGCCACAGGCCTCCTCTGCGCTCCAGCCCATGATGTGGGTCGCGCCCGAGTTCCAGTCGGTGATGATGCCGTCGGCGTCGATAAGGATGATGGCCAGGTCGATGGCGCTTTCGAAGACCGCGCGTTGCCGGGCAGCTCGTCTGGCATGCGCGGTTGACATGCCGCTCGAAGCGGCCGGGCACTGGCCCGATGCGGGTGCCGAGGTGGCGGCGACGCCAGGCGCGAGCGCCGCACGCAGGCGGATCACTTCCGCGACCAGTTGCTCGCGGTCAAGACTGTTCAGATCATTCCCTACACTGCCCATGGTTATCCCTGCTGCCCCACTGCCCGAATACTGGTTAGCACCGCCCTGCTCCCTGGCCCCTTGCGCCGTGACGAACCGACTGCCGGATATTGATCATGACAGCGGGACTTGGTGCCCGAAAGCTTGATCATAAATGCGACGTGCGCCTGGCGGCGACGAAACGCTCATCGGCCGCACCGCTCCTCGTACGACCTGAACGTTTTAAAGAACGGCGACCTCTGAACCGAAACGGACGCATCAGACGTCCCGAATAACCGAGGTTGCCCCATGAACGAAACCAGCACGAACGGCTTCGAGCGCTGCACCATCTCCCTGACCCTCAACGGGTCGCCGGTGCAGGTCGATGTATACCCCTGGATCACCGCCCTGGATCTGCTGCGCGAGCAGCTCGATCTGATCGGCACCAAGAAAGGTTGCGATCACGGGCAATGCGGCGCCTGCACCGTGCTGGTCGACGGCCGCCGGGTGAATGCCTGCCTGACACTCGCCGTGATGCTCGACGGCCATGAACTCACCACCATCGAAGGCCTGGCGAAGGACGGTGAACTGCACCCCATGCAGCGCGCCTTCGTCAAACATGACGCCTTCCAATGCGGCTACTGCACGCCGGGGCAGATCTGCTCCGCGGTCGGCCTGGCAGGCGAAGGCCGGATCGGCGATGCCGCCGACATCCGCGAGCGCATGAGTGGCAACCTGTGCCGCTGCGGTGCCTACACGAACATCCTTGCCGCCATCGAGGAAGCGCTGCCGGACCGTGACACGGAGGTACGCTCATGACCCCGTTCGCCTACAGCAAACCCCGGCACCTCGACGAAGCCCTGCATCTGGCTGGCCCCGGCAGCCAGTTCATCGCGGGCGGCACCAACCTGGTCGACCTGATGAAGGAAAACCTGGTACGCCCGAAACGCCTGATCGACATCAACGCCCTGCCCCTGCGTGACGTGGAGCCGACCGACGACGGTGGCTTGCGCATCGGCGCGCTGGTGAGCAATGCCGACCTGGCCTGGCATCCCCAGATCGAAGCGCGCTATCCGCTGCTCAGCCAGGCGCTGCTGGCGGGCGCCTCGCCGCAGTTGCGCAACATGGCCAGCGTTGGCGGCAACCTGCTGCAGCGCACCCGCTGCCATTACTTCTACGACAGTCAGACGCCCTGCAACAAGCGCGAGCCCGGCAGCGGCTGCCCGGCGCGCAGCGGCCTCAATCGCTACCACGCGCTATTCGGCGCCAGCGAGCACTGCGTAGCGGTGCATCCCTCCGACATGTGCGTGGCCTTGGCCGCGCTCGATGCCCGGGTGCTGGTCGTAGGCCCCCAGGGGCAGCGGTACATCCCCTTCGCCGACTTCCATCGCCTGCCCGGCGATGAGCCGCAGCGCGATACCCAACTGGCCGAGGGTGAGCTGGTGCTGGCCGTCGAGTTGCCAGGCGCGGATTTCTCGACACACAGCAGCTACCTGAAGTTACGCGACCGCGCCTCCTACGCCTTCGCCCTGGTGTCGGTCGCCGCGGCGCTGCAACTCGATGCCGACGGGCGTATCCGCCATGCGCGGCTGGCCCTTGGCGGGGTAGCACACAAGCCGTGGCGCCGCGCGGACGTCGAGCAGAGCCTCGCCGGCCAATTGCCGCAAACCGCGGCCTTCCAGGCGGCTGCCGATCTCATGCTGCAAGGTGCGCAGCCGCTGCAGCACAACGCCTTCAAAGTGGAACTGGCGCGCCGCGCCATCGTCCGTGCGCTGAGCACGGCAGCCAAGGGAGTCGCCCAATGAATGCCTCGACAATGGGCCGTCCGCTCGACCGCGTCGACGGGCCGCTAAAGGTCAGCGGCCAGGCCCGCTACGCCGCCGAATACCCGGCCGACGGTCTGCTGCATGGCAGCGTGGTCTGCAGCCCGATCGCCCGCGGTCGTATCCTCGACATCGACGCCTCCGCGGCCCTGGCGCTACCGGGTGTGGTGGAAGTGCTCAGCCACCTCAATCGCCCACCAATGGCTGCCGACGACGAAAGCTATGAAGACGACGATGCTGCGGACGGCTCGCCGTTTCGCCCGCTGTTCAATGCCCAGGTGATGTACAGCGCGCAGCCGGTTGCCCTGGTGGTCGCGCAGACCCTGGAGCTGGCGCGGCATGCGGCCTCCTGTGTGAAGATTCGCTATGAGGAGCAGCCGCACTGCACCGACCTGCAGCAGCGCCTGGACGATACCCACCCGGCGCCAGCCGAGCTGCCGGAGGCCCGGGGCGATGCCGACGCGGCCTATGCCGCTGCGCCGATCCGTCTGGAGCTGGAATACGAGCTACCCAACGAATACCACAACCCCATGGAGCCCCACGCCTCGACGGTGATCTACCAGGCCGATGGCAGCCTGCTGGTGCACGACAAGACCCAAGGCCCTCAGAACAGCCAGCAGTACCTGTGCAACGCGCTCAAGCTGGAGCCATCGCGGGTGCGCATCCTCTCCTCGTTCGTCGGGGGTGCGTTCGGTTCCGGCCTGCGCCCGCAGTACCAACTGCCGCTGGCGGCCATGGCGGCCCTGAAGCTGCGTCGTTCGGTGCGCGTCACACTGACCCGTCAGCAGATGTTCACCTTCGGCTACCGGCCGCGCACCCTCCAGCGCCTGCGCGTCGGCGCCTCGGCTGACGGTCGCCTGCAGGGCCTGCTGCACGAGGTAATCGGCCAGACCTCGCGCTTCGAGGATTTCACCGAACACGTCGCCGAATGGTCGGGGATGCTCTATCACTGCGACAACCTGCGCCTGAGCTACAGCCTCGCACCGCTGGACATGTACACCCCGCTGGACATGCGTGCCCCGGGCGCGGCCACCGGCCTGTTCGCCCTCGAGTCGGCGATGGACGAACTGGCCTGGGCCGCGCGCATCGACCCCGTGCAACTGCGCCTGCTCAACTACAGCGACCGCAACCAGAACGAGGACAAGCCCTACTCCAGCAAGGAGCTGCGCGCCTGCTACCAGCAGGGTGCCGAGGCGTTCGGCTGGCAACGCCGCAGCGCCGAGCCTCGCAGCATGCGCGACGGCGACCAGTTGATCGGCTGGGGCATGGCCACGGGCGTCTGGGAGGCCATGCAGATGCCCGCCAGCGCCCGCGCCACGCTGGGCGCAGATGGCCGCCTGGTGGTCGCCAGCGCAACCTGCGACATCGGCCCGGGCACCGCCACGGTGATGACCCAGATAGCCGCCGATGCCCTGGGCCTCGACCCCACCCAGGTGGTTTTCAAGCTGGGCGACTCGAGCCTGCCGACGGCGCCGCTGCAGGGCGGCTCCTTTACCGTGTCCTCGGTGGGCAGCGCCGTGCGCCTGGCCTGCCTGGAACTGGCGCAGCGGCTCTGCGATGCCGCCCGCCAGTTGCCCGATGCGCCGTTCACCGATGCCAGCGCGCTGCGCTGCCGCGATGGGCGCATCGAGCAGGCGAACGACAGCAGCCGCGCCGTCGCATTGCGCGATCTGCTCGCCCGTCACGGCAGCCTGGAAGCCGAGGTCGACGCCAAGCCGGGGCAGGCACGCGAGCCGTTCGCCAGCGCCACCCACTCGGCGGTTTTCGTCGAGGTCAGGGTCGACGAGGCGCTGGGCACCGTGAGAGTGACTCGCGTGGTCAGCGCCATCGCCGCCGGGCGAGTGATCAACCCGAAAACCGCGCGCAGCCAGATTCTCGGCGGCGTGGTCTGGGGCGTGGGGATGGCCCTGCATGAGGAGGCGATGATCGATCATCGGCTTGGCCGCTGCATGAACCACAACTTGGCCGAGTACCACATACCGGTGCATGCCGACATGGGGGAGATCGAGGTGATCTTCGTCGAGGAACACGACGAAGTGGTCAACCCGCTGGGCTCCAAGGGTGTGGGTGAAATCGGCATCGTCGGGGTTGCCGCGGCAGTCGCCAACGCGGTGTACCACGCCACCGGCAAACGCATCCGCAGCCTGCCCATCACCCTCGACAAGCTCCTCTGAGCACATGCCGTGGCAGCGCCTTTTGGGGCTCCTGCCACGGCCATCAGATACGCGAACCCAGGCGCCTGTGCCTCGCTCCGCCGCCCTTTGCGCGCAAGCAGCGAGCCCGCCGGGAGTCTTTCTGGCGCTGCCGGCGGGACAACTGAGAATCATTCCCTGTATTCTGCCGCGCTGAATCAGCCCGTCGCGACGGCGGCGCTGCGCCACGACAGAGTGAAACCAGATGCCCCGAAAACCTGCTCCATGGCCAATCCCCCGTATCGCGATGCTGCTTATCGCCTGCCTGTGCTGCAGCGCCGCCTACGCCGAGCCACGGCAAGTCGTCGACGTCCTGGGGCGCAGCGTGACGGCCCAGTTGCCGGCGAAACGGGTGATTCTCGGCTTCAACTTCGAGGACTACATGGCCGTCGGCGGGGACACCGCCTTTGACTCGGTGGTCGGCATCTCCAGAGGCGCCTGGCAAAAGAAGGTACCGCTCAACTGGCAGCTACATGCGGCCCATCGGCCTGCCATCGAGCATCTTGCCGATGTCGGCGAAGTGGAAACCCAGACGTTCTCGGTCGAGAAAGTCCTTACGCTCAACCCCGATCTGGTGGTTCTCACGGACTGGCAATTCCAGGGCCTGCCCGGTGAAGTGGCGCGCCTGGAACAAGCCGGCATCCCGGTGCTGGTCATCGACTACAACGCGCAGACACTGGAGCGCCACATCGCCTCGACCCTGCTGCTGGGTGAGATAACCGGGCAGCAAGCCAGGGCCCGGCAGTTGGCTGATCTGTACACCACGGCCGTGCGCGACGTCGAGAAGCGCATCGCCGATGCACACAGGCCCAAGCCACGCATCTACCTGGAATTCGGCAACATGGGCCCGGCCGAATACTCGTTCACCTACGGCAAGAACATGTGGGGCGCCCTGGCGACGGCTGCCGGCGGCGACAATATCGCCGCGCCCTTCGTGCAGTGGTGGGGGCCGATCAACCCCGAGCAGGTGCTGGTCGCGCAGCCCGAGGTCATCGTCATTTCCGGGCGTGAAGACAACAGCAACCCGACCGCGTTGTCCATGGGCCCCGGCGTGGCGCCCGAGAAGGCGCGCCGCCAGCTGCAGGCATTCGCCACGCGCACGGGCTGGGCAGAGCTGCCTGCGATTCGCGACCGTCGGCTGTATGGCGTGTATCAGGGCGCGTCGCGCAGCCTGGGCGATTTCGCCATGCTGCAGTTCATCGCCAAACAGCTGTACCCAGACCTGTTCGCCGACCTCGACCCGATGGCCAACTACCTGAACTACCACCGCACCTACCTGCCGATAGCGCCGGAAGGCACTTACGCCATCGGCCTCGACGACTGACCTGGCGATGGCCTGCCCACCCGCACGGCCATCGAGCGTTCAACGCCTCCCCGTCAGGCCCGGCCACGCAGCCGGCCTGGCCGGTTGGCCAACTCAGAAGCTGTAGGCGAATCCGGTCTGCACGGTACGCGGCTCGCCCGGATAGGCGTAGGCGTTGAAGGCACCCTCTTCGTAGCCCTTGTTGAACACGTTCCTCACGTCCAGGTTCAGGCGCAGGTGTTCGTTGACCTGGTAGAAGCTGAGCAGGTCGGTGACCGCGTAACGCTCCATGGTGTAGGTCTGCGCAGCCGTCTGGCCGGCGCGATCATCCACGTACTTGAAGTTGGCACCCAGGCCCAGACCACGCAGCGCTCCATCGCGGAACTCGTACACACTGAGCAGGTTGAAGCTGTTGCGCGGGATGTTCGCCTGGCGGGTGCCACGCGGCAGCAGGTTGTCGCGCGTGACCTCGGAATCCGTGTAGGCATAGCCGCCGATCACCCGCCACTCGGGCGTCAAGTCACCTGCCACGTTGATTTCGAAGCCGCGGCTGCGCACTTCGCCAGCGGCGATACGGAAGGTGGAAGTGGGATCCAGTGGGTCGAGCGTGAGCACGTTTTCCTTGGTGACGTGGAATACCGCGGTATCGATGCTCAGCAAACCGTCCAGCGCAGCCCACTTGACCCCCAGTTCGTAGGCTTTGCCCTCCTCCGGGTCGAAACCGCCGCCCAGACGCGACGCGCCGGAGTTGGGCTTGAAGGATTTGGACGCGTTGGCATACACCGCCACGCTGTCGGTGAGGTCATAGATCACCCCGACGCGTGGGGTCACGGCGTTATCGGCCATCTCCCAATCGGCGTTGACCGGTCTGCGGTCATCGTAGTCATGCTCGAAGCGCTCGATACGCACCCCGCCGAGCACCTTCAGGCGCTCGGTAAGGGCGACCTGGTCCTGCACGAAGGCGGCCCAGGTTTTCAGATTCTCGCGGTCATGGGTGGTGATGTTGCCCAGCGCGGGGCGCGGCTGGCCGAGCACCGGGTCGAAGATGTTGATCGGATACGCAGCGGTCGAACGATTGATGATCGACTGGTAATCGTAGTTTTCATATTCCACGCCGGTGATCAGCGTGTGGCCCAGGCCGAAGGTCTCGAAATGCCCGGTCAGGTGCAGTTGCACGTCGTGGTCGGTCCATTCGAGTTTGCGGTAGTTGAAGTTGCGGTTCAGGGTCACGCCATCCGCTGCCACTCCATTGGCCTCGACCGCATTGCCCTTGAGCGAGCCGTCGAGAAACTGATAACCGCCGCTCAATGCCCAGTCGTCGTTGAGCTGATGCTCGAAGCGCAGTTGCACCATGGCATTGTCGTTGTGCAGTTTGTTGTCGCTGCCCTTCTCCCAGTAATAGGTCGAGTGGCTGGGCTGCCCGCGCTGCGTCGGGTAATGGGTCAGGCCCCTGTCCAGCGGGTGATTGTTACGCATGAAGTCACCCTCCAGCACGATGCGCGTAGCGTCCGACACCTGCCAGCTCAGCACCGGTGCGATGCCGTAGCGCTCGCTTTCCACGTCGTCACGAAAGCTGTCGCCGCCCTCGGCCATGACATTCAGCCGATAGGCCAGCCGGCCGCCCTCATCCAGCGGGCCACCGGTGTCGAGCGTGCCGCGACGCAGACCCTGATCGGTGAACTGGCTGCCAACCGTGGTGCGCTGTTCGGCCAGGGGTTGCTTGGTAATCACGTTGAAGGTGCCGCCAGGGTCACCGCGGCCATACAGGGTCGCCGCGGGGCCGCGCAGCACCTCGACGCGTTCCAGGGTGTTGGCATCGGGAGAGTTGGGATAGCCGCGGTTGATCGGAAAGCCGTTGCGATAGAACTCGCCGGTGGTGAAGCCCCGCACCGTGAAAGTGGTCAGCCCCTGGCCGCCAAAGTTGTTTGCGCGCCCCACCCCGCCGGCCTGATCCAGCGCCTGCTGCAGGCGCGTGGCGGAGATGTCGTCGAGCACCTGGCGTGACACCACGCTGACCGACTGCGGCGTCTCGTGCAGCGCGGTGTCGGTGCGCGTGGCACTGGCCGAGCGCGTCGCGCCGTAGCCCTGCACCGGCCCGGTGGCGCTCTCGCCCACGCCCGTGATGACGGAATCGGCAAGTTCGACCGGTGCGGCCAACGCGGTGGCGGAAATACCTGTGCAGCACAGCGACAGCAGGCAGATCGAAGCGTGATTGCGGCGCATGAACATCGAGTCCCAGGCAAAAAGGAGCGCGAGTCTAGTTGAGCCTGGCCAGGCGATCAATCTTATTGATAATCAATTTCAACAGCTCCATTCAGGAAGCCTGCCTGGCATGCCAGCCACCCGAAGCGCCGCTTTCTGCGCGCCCCGAGATATCCACCGCAGCGCTCAGCCAGCGCACCGATCACTCGCGCCTCGCGTCGATCGATCCCAGGCGAGCAGACAGACGGCCGATAAAAATACGGATTTTTTACGTACTCGCGATTGCTTCCGATTCGATTTTCTCGGTAAATCCCGTCACAATTTTCACACAATGAAATAATTCGCGGTGACAGCGGCTCGGCAAGGTACCTGCCGAACCCGCAATCACAACCTTAAGGGCGTCACTCGACGAGCGTTTCAGCTCGCTGTCACAGGCTGCCAAGAATCATGTGGACGTCCAGCAGCATCGTTCTTTTGCGCTTACGCCAACCGTTCCAGGCTTTCTGGAATCAACTGCCCTCAAACAGTCAGACCTAAACCCTCATGTTCGAATTATTCAGCGGGCTCGACGCCTGGTTGGCACTGAGCCTGGGGCTTGCCCTGCTCTTCGTGCTCACCTTCGAATTCATCAACGGCTTCCACGACACAGCCAATGCCGTGGCGACGGTCATCTACACCAAAGCCATGCCGCCCAACCTGGCGGTGGTGATGTCGGGCATCTTCAACTTCTTCGGTGTGCTGCTGGGTGGTGTCGGGGTGGCTTACGCCATCGTGCACCTGCTGCCGGTCGAGCTGCTGATCAACGTCAACACCAGCCACGGCCTGATCATGGTCTTCTCGCTGTTGGCTGCGGCGATCACCTGGAACCTTGGCACCTGGTACTTCGGCATTCCAGCTTCCAGCTCGCACACGCTGATCGGCTCGATTCTCGGTGTGGGCTTGGCCAACGCATTGCTGACCGACATTCCACTCAGCGATGGCGTGAACTGGCAGAAAGCCGGTGATATCGGCCTGTCGCTGATCTTCTCGCCGATCGCCGGCTTCGTCGTCGCTGCCCTGCTGTTCCTGGCGCTCAAGCGCTGGATGCCGACGCCCAAGGTGCACAGCACGCCTGTGACACGCAAGGAAATCAAAGGCAAGAACAAGCCGCCGTTCTGGAACCGCCTGGTATTGATCGTATCGGCCATGGCGGTGAGCTTCGTGCACGGATCCAACGATGGGCAGAAAGGCATCGGCCTGATCATGCTGGTGCTGATCGGCATCGTGCCAGCCAAGTTCGTGCTCGACCTCAACAGCACCACCTACCAGATCGAACGCACCCGCGATGCGGCCATTCACCTGGGCGAGTTCTACCAGCGCAACGCGCCGACCCTGAATGAATTTCTGGCCCTCGGCAAAGTCGGCAACACGGAACTGCCCAGGCAGTTCCGCTGCGATCCGAAACTGACCGAGCCGACCATCGCGGCGCTGCTGCGCAACCTGGACGGCGTCAAGGACTACCACAGCCTGAGCGAAGAGAGCCGTATCGATATCCGCCGCTACCTGCTGTGCCTGGATGACTCGGCGAAGAAGGTCGGCAAGCTGGAAAACCTGCCCGCCCGCGATAAGGCCGACCTCGACAAGCTGCGCAAGGACCTGACCGCAACCACCGAGTACGCGCCTTTCTGGGTGATCATCGCCGTGGCCCTGGCGCTGGGGATCGGCACCATGGTTGGCTGGAAGCGCGTGGTGAAGACCGTTGGCGAAAAGATCGGCAAGCAGGGCATGACCTACGCCCAGGGCATGAGCGCGCAGATCACCGCGGCCTGCGCCATCGGCCTGGCCAACGTCTACAGCCTGCCGGTGTCCACCACCCATGTGCTGTCATCGGGGGTCGCGGGCACCATGGTCGCCAACCGCAGCGGCTTGCAGGGCAGCACCATCAGTAACATCCTGCTGGCCTGGGTGCTCACCCTGCCCACCTCGATGGCCCTGGCAGCTGGCCTGTTCTACGGCGCCACACTGATCTTCGGCTGATCGTCACAGCACACCAGGTGGCCGTTCGGCGGCCACCTGGATGATGACGCGCCTAACGGCGTCGCGCAGCCACCTTTGCACGGCGCCCTGGCGGCCCGATCACATGTGCCTCACGTCGCCGTCCTGGAGAATCTCGGCTTCCTGGGCGCGCTGCTCCTGCAACTGATCGACCGCCTGCGGGGCGAAGCGCAGTATCAGGCAGGCAAGCGTCGCGCTGAGCAGTGAGCCAAGCAGGATGCCGATCTTGGATTGTTCCACCAGCGCCGCAGAGCCGGGGAACGCCAGGCCACTGATGAACAGGCTCATGGTGAAGCCGATGCCGCACAGCATCGACACCGCGTAGATCTGCAGCCAGGTACAGCCACGTGGCTTGGCCGCGAGGCCTGTCTTGACTGCCAGGAGCACGCCGCCGAATACCCCCAGTTGCTTGCCGAGCAGCAGGCCCGCGGCGATACCCAGCGGCAGCGGTGCGAAGACGTCGCTGACGGAAACCCCCGCGAACGACACCCCGGCGTTGGCGAAACCAAACGCCGGCACGATCAGAAAACCCACCCAGGGCGCTATCCCGTGCTCGAGCCGGTGCAGCGGCGAACGCGCGTCGTCCGGCTGGCCAGGTGACGGCAGGTAGGGGATCAGCAGCGCACCGACGACACCGGCGATGGTGGCATGCACGCCAGACAGCAGGGTCACGTACCAGAGCGCCACCAAACCCAGCACATAAGGCCATAACACCATGACGCGCATACGGTTGAGCGCGAACAGGATGCCGATGATCCCAGCTGCGGAAATGAGTGCGGCGACGTTGATGGATGACGTGTAGAAGACCGCAATCACCGCCACCGCGCCCATGTCGTCGATGATCGCCACCGACACCAGCAGCAGCTTCAGGGAAAGCGGCGCATGACGGCCCAGTAGGGCCAGCGCACCGACGGCGAAGGCGATGTCCGTGGCGGCAGGGATCGCCCAGCCGTTGGTCAGTATCGGATCGCCGTTGGTGAGCATCAGGTAGATCAAGGCGGGCACGGCCATGCCCATCAACGCTGGCAGAGCGGGCAGGCGCCGCTGCTCCCAGGAGGACAGGCGTCCATCCACCAGTTCGCGCTTGATCTCCAGGCCGACCAGCAGGAAGAAGATCGCCATGAGCCCGTCATTGATCCACAGGTGCGGTGTCATCGGCCCGAGCTTTTCGCTCAGCACAGGCCCTGCAAAGCCATGCAGAATGTGATGATAGGCCTCTGCCAGGGGGCTGTTGGCGACCACTATGGCGGCGGCGGCGGCGATCATCAGCAGTACGCCGCCTGCCGATTCGCTGGCGAGAAATCGCCTCAGCGCAGACGGTTTGGCAGCAGGTATTGATGACGAAAGAGACATGGCTAAACGCTCCTTGGGCGAATGGAGGACGAGGTATTTCGCGCACGCGACAGGGGCTTCGGAGCGAAAGCCGGACACGAGCAAGCGCTACCGTGGCTGGCAGGCAGACGAGATGTGGGGAAAGGCTTGGCGCAGCACCGATGGCGAGCGATCGGCTCAGGCGATGAATCGAGGGGCAATGGGCAGTACGCGTACATCAGGGCCTCACGGAAAACGACTAATCGTTCTCCGTATAGGGGCCAGCCCCCGGCGCACGCAGCACACGCCATGACTGGATATTACCTGCTCGCGCTGAACGCTTTCAACCCACGCCAGCCTATGTTCCTGCAGGTTTTTCCAGCGGCAGAAAACACCTGAAAAGCGGTTGTGGCGCTAGTGGCCAATTCGATCCAGTTCGCGCTGCAGCGCCTCACGGGTCAACCGATCGAACGGCAGCGCCAGGAAAGCGCGGCAGCGTCGTTCGATTTGCTTCAGCACGGCGGTAAACGCCGCGTCGACCCGTGCTTGATCGCCCGTCACCTCGGAGGGATCGGCAAGCCCCCAGTGGGCCTTCAAGGCCGGCCCGAAATACACGGGGCAGGCTTCACCCGCCGCCCTGTCGCAGACGGTAATGACGATATCCGGCGGCTGCGCTTCGAAGGCCTCGTTACCCTTGCTACTCAGCCCCTCGACGGCAACGCCTGCCTGGCGCAGCGTGTGCAACGTGCGCGGCAGAACCTGGCCCCTCGGGAAGCTGCCCGCGCTGACAGCCTCGAAGCCAGCGGGGGCCAGGTGGTTGAACAGCGCTTCGCAAAGGATGCTGCGGCAGCTATTGGCGGTACACATGAACAGAATCCGCAGAGGTGTTCCTGTCGGCATTGGCAACCTCAAAGGCTCAGGCGCACGGCAAGTGCGCAAAGGGTGATGAACAGGACGGGAAAGGTCAGCAAGGCGCCGACCTTGAGGTAATAGCCCCAGGTAATGCGTATTCCCTTGCGCTGCAGCACGTGCAGCCAAAGCAAGGTGGCCAGGCTGCCGATGGGGGTGATTTTCGGCCCCAGGTCACAGCCGATGACGTTGGCATAGATCATTGCCTCGCGAACCGCTCCGCTACTGGCGCTGGCATCGATGGACAGTGCGCCGATCAGCACACTGGGCATGTTGTTCATCACCGACGACAGCAGCGCCGACAGCAAGCCAGTGCCAAGGGCAGCCGCCCAGAGACCGTGGCCGGCCAGGTAATCGAGAAGCTGGCTGAGGTAACCGGTCAGGCCGGCATTGCTCAGGCCAAAGACCACCAGGTACATCCCCAGGGAAAACACCACGATTTGCCAAGGCGCCTCGCGTAGCACGCGGCGCGTCGAAATGACCCTCCCCCTGGCCGCCACGGCATAGAGGATGGTCGCGCACACCGCCGCGACGGCGCTGACCGGCACGCCCATGGGCTCCAGCACGAACAGGCCGAGCAGAAGCAGGGCCAGTATCCACCAGCCCACCACGAACGTGGTGCGGTCCTGGATGGCCGCAGTCGGGGCTTTGAGGTCCGTCAGCAGATAGATTGCGGGTACATCGCGGCGAAAGTAGAGCCACAGCACCAGCAGCGTGCTGGCGATGCTGACCAGGGTCACCGGCACCATCACCGAGGCGTACTCGGCAAAGCCCAGTTCGAAGAAATCGGCGGAGACGATGTTCACCAGGTTCGACACCACCAGCGGCAGGCTGGCCGTGTCGGCAATGAAGCCTGCCGCCATGACGAATGCCAGCGTGGCCCCCGCCGAGAAACGCAGCGCCACCAGCAGGGAAATGACGATGGGCGTGAGGATCAGGGCCGCGCCGTCGTTGGCGAACAACGCGGATACCGCCGCTCCCAGCAGGACGATGAAGGCGAACAGGCGCCGCCCGCTGCCCCCGGCCCAGCGGGCCACATGCAATGCCGCCCATTCGAAGAAACCGGCCTCGTCCAGCAGCAGGCTGACGACGATGATCGCGATGAAGGTCGCTGTGGCGTTCCATACCACCGCCCAGACGGTGGGAATGTCCTGCAAGGACACCGCCCCCACCGCGAGCGCGAGAGCCGCTCCGATGCTCGCGCTCCAACCGACTCCCAGGCCTTTTGGTTGCCAGATCACCAGCACCAGCGTGAAAACGAAGACCGCCGCAGCCACAAGCATGATGAACCCTCGTTCCGGTCAGCAGCAGGCAGCAGCGCGCTCAGGACGGCCCTGCATGCTCATGAGACGCGCGGTGCTGCCCTGCAACCAGGCGGCATTGGCTACCGCAGTGATGCGCAGCACCTCGCGCAACCACGGTGCCATGTCCGGATCGAGTCGGTAGTAGACCCACTGGCCCTGGCGGCGATCACGCAGCAGGCCGGCGGTACGCAGCTGCGCGAGGTGGCGGCTGACCTTGGACTGGTTGTCCTCGAGGGCGCACATGAGCTCGCAGACGCATAGCTCGCCCTGCTCGGCGATGAGCAGGGTGGCGCGGGCACGGGTTTCGTCAGCCAGGCACTTGAAGGCGTCGGGTGGCGTCAAGAGAGGCTCCATATATGCGGGAAACCGAATATACGGATATTCACATATACAAGGCGCCGTTGCCTAGCCCTTAATGATCCCGAGGCGCGGTGATGACTTTATCGCCCGCTCAATGCATACGGGGCCACCGTGCGCCTCAATTGGCAGCAGCTGCGGGAATGCGCCGCAATACATCGTCGTAGGGCGCCAGATCCAGAAAGGCGGTGACCTCAACCGCCTTGCCGTCGCGCATGTGGAAGATCCACACATAGCTGTTCTCGTAGGCCTGCCCGTCACGCGCCACACCCGCCCCATTCCACTGGATGATGACATGGTCACCATCTGCCCATACCTGCCTGCTGGTCGGCCTGACGGGGGTGGAAAGTCGCGATACGAATGGCCTCACTGCTTCCTCGACAAACCCCTCCCGGCCGCGGTGCACACCCGCCGACGGCCCCGATCCCTTGATGGTCCAGACGACATCGGGCGCCAGCATCTCGCTGAAAAAGGCGCTGCCGCCGGCGGCCCAACGATCGAAGGCCTGGCTGACCAGCGCCCTGTTGTGCGCTTCGTTGTTCTGCTGCGCAGCCGTGCTGGCCGCGACGGGAAAGAGCCCGCTGGCGCCCAGCAGCATGACGGCCAGCACAGCGCAGCGGGTGTTGCGAACGAGGGATGGGTACATGGCTGAAACGCCTCCTGGCGTGGTGATGTCGGGATCGAAGGGGGAGGCCCCGGTGGGGGCTGGCGGGAATCTGTGCGGCCACCCTCAGGCGACGTTCACATGCCCGATCGTCCGATATGACGGAGGTGATCGGTGCACGCGGCGCACATACCTCAGCGCCCTCAAGCACTACGATCTGCCAGCCATTGCGCGTCAGTCTGCCGCCAGGGCCCGTGCACCCTGTAGCAGGATCGTCCTGAGTGCTTGTACGATTGTCCGGGCACGCAAATATCAACGGTTGACGCACGCCCTCCGCGGGCGAGGAGCGAGCAGTGGAATCTCTGGAAAGCCTGGTCGACATCATCAGCCGCCACACGCCGGCAGACGGCCTGCGGCCAACGTCGATAGCGGGAGTCAGCCTGGTACGCTCGGACACACCGACGGTGCCCATGCCGGTCGTCTATGAGCCCACGCTGTGTCTCATCGCCCAGGGGCGTAAACAGGTGGTGGCCGGAACCGTCGCCTACGTCTACGACGCAGCCAACTACCTGGTCGCCTCCGTGGATATCCCGGTAATGGGTTCGGTCATCGAGGCCAGTCCGGCAGCGCCCTACCTGTGCCTGGTGCTCGACCTGGACATGCCGGTACTCAGCGAGCTCGCCCTGCAATACCCGCTCGCCGTCGGCGTAAGCGACCCACCGGCGGCGGGTATCGAGCTCAACGACATCACGCCGGAGCTCCTCGACGCCGTGGTGCGGCTTGCCCGCCTGCTGGATCAGCCCGACGACATCGAGGCCCTGGCACCGCTGATCACCCGCGAGATTCTCTATCGCCTGCTGACCAGCAACGGCGGCAATGGCATGGTGCGGCAGTTGGCCAGGGCCGACAGCCGTCTCCGGCAGATCGCCAGGGCGATCGCCTGGCTGCGCAGCCACTACCGGGAAACCTGCCGGATCGATGACATCGCCGACATCGCGGGGATGAGCCGCTCGACCTTCCACGCCCATTTCAAGGCCGTCACCTCGATGACACCCTTGGAGTTTCGCAGCCAGTTGCGGCTGCAGGAGGCGCGGCGCCTGATGGTTGCCGAAGCCCTCGACGCCGCCGGTGCCGGTTACCGGGTCGGCTACGAAAGCCCCTCGCAGTTCAGCCGGCACTATGCCCGCCTGTTCGGCCTGCCACCAGCCCGGGATGCCAACCGCCTGCGCGGCGCCGCCATCACAAGCGAAAGCGCTGGTGAATAGCCTGGGCGAGCAAGTCGATGGCCTGGTTGCTCGGCGACGAGGCTGAGCGGACGAACACCACCTCGTGCTCGGCGATGGCGGGCAGGTCGTCGAGAATCTGCATGCTCGCGGTCACCCGTGCGCGGTCCATCAGGGTGACCGCCAGGCCCGCCTCGACACACGCGGCGATGGCCTGCCCGGAGGGGCTGTCGAGCACCACTCGCCAGTTGCGTCCGCTTTCCTTGAGCGACGCCAGCATCACGCTGCGGTATGGGCAATCCGCCGCGTGGAGGGCCAGCGGCAGCTCCCCGTCCCACGCGGCTGGGCCGGTGGCAGCACCGACCCAGACAGGGGTGGTGGCGACCAGCACGCGTACGTTCTCGCTGCGTTGCGCCTTGGGCAGGGTCATCACGGCCGCATGCAGGCTGCCGCGCTGCAACTGCTCACGCAGCGTATAGCTGGGTGCGGTCTTAACCTCCAGAACCACATTGGGCCAGGCTGCCGAGAACAGCGGCAGGATGTCGCGGATGACATGCGCCGCATACTCGTCGGGAATCCCCAACTTGACGCGGCCCACCAGGTGCGGCCCGTGCAGGTCCGCGAGCACCCGATCATGGGTGGCGAGCAGGTCGGTGGTCGACACCAGCAAGCGCTTGCCCAGCGCGGTGAGGCCGACGGACTGGTTGTCGCGATCCAGCAGCCGCCCGCCAGCCACTGCCTCCAGGCGCTGGATGTGCACACTGATGGCGGCCGGGCTCTTGTGCAGTTGCTCGGCCGCCGCCTTGAAGCGACCACTGCGCGCCACGGCATGAAAAGTACGCACCAGGTCGATATCGAGAACACCCGTCATGATTCAATAAATCCAAACTACCAGTTGAATGTATTTTGATTTATTAGATTAGTCGGTTTTCGTAGCCTGCGCCTACACCCTGATTACTGGATTGTCATGGCCGGCCTATCGATACTGCGCACCTGGCACACCGCCGTTCCCCTGGTGATACTCGAAGCAGCTCTGGTGATCGCCTGGAGCTCGGGCTTCATTGGCGCGCGCTTTTCGATCGATCATGCGCCGGCCATGCTGGTGGTGTTCTGGCGCTGCGTGCTGGTCACGCTGGCGTTGCTGCCCTGGGTACTTGGCGCCCTGCGCCGTGCCTCGCCGACAGCGCTGCTGCACAACGCCGGCATCGGCTTTCTGGCCATGGCCGGCTACCTCGCCGGCGTCGTGCAGGGGGTGGCCATGGGCGTTCCGGCAGGACTGGTGGCGCTGCTCGCCGACCTGTTGCCGATCGGCGTCGCGCTACTGGCAGCGACGGCATTGCGCCAGCGCCTCGGGTGGGCCACCTGGACCGGCCTGGCACTCGGCCTGGCGGGCGTGGTGCTGGTCACTTCGGATGCCCTGGCATGGGGCAAGGCGCCTCTCTGGGCCTATGGCCTGCCGCTGCTCGGCATGCTCTCGCTGGCCGTGGCCACGCTGTGGCAGAAACGCTCGAACGCCTCGACCTCACTGGATCTGGTCACCAACCTGTGGCTGCAATGCTGCGTGTCCAGCCTGGCCTTCGCGGTGCTTGCCGGGCTGGAGGGCAGCCTGATGCCGGTGCCGTCGAGCGGCTTCGTGCTGAGCGTGCTGTGGACGGCCAGCGTCTCCACCCTCGGCGGCTATGGCCTGTACTGGCTGTGCCTGCGCCGCTCCTCGGCAACCCGTGTCGCCAGCGTGCTGTACCTGAGCCCGGCGGTGACCCTGCTGTGGGCCTGGGCGATGTTCGACGAGCCGCTGTCCTGGCTGATGGCGCTGGGCACGGTCATCTCGGCGCTGGGTATCTGGATGGTGGTGCGCAACGAACCCGCCGAGGGCCGCTAGCGGTCACGGCAACGGGTGAAGAACCGCTAGCGTTGCATGTGCCCTGCCCGCCTAGTTGCCGAGTTTCCTCAGCGGGTAGATGTCGTAGCGGCTGGATTTACCCTCCAACGCGTAGCCGGGCCTGGCACCCTCGATGATCGGCGCCTTGCGCGGGCGCTTGACCACGACGCGGTGGCTGGCCAGCTTCAGGGCTGCGGCAAGGAGCGCCGGAGCGTCCGGGTCGTCTCCCACGAATGGTCGAAACAGGCGCATCTCCTTCTTCACCAGTGCGCTCTTGTCGCGATGGGGAAACATCGGGTCGAGATAGATCACCTGGGGCACCTCGTCCTGCCAGTCGGCCATGAGCGAGATCGCATTGCCTTGCAGCAAGCGCATGCGCGCGACGATGGCCGCCACCTCGGCGTCTGCGGCGGCGCGCTGCAAGCCATCTTCGAGCAGCGCGCCGATCAGGGGTTGGCGCTCGATCAGGCTGAGGGTGCAACCGAGGCTGGCCAGCACGAAGGCATCGCGGCCAAGGCCGGCAGTAGCATCCAGCACGCGCGGGCGAATACCTGGCTGGACACCCACGGCCTTGGCAATCATCTGCCCGGCACCGCCGCCGAACTGACGGCGATGGGCCACCGCACCTTCGACGAAATCCACCCGCACCGGCCCGGGCGCCTGAGGGCCCAGCTCGACCAGTTGCAGGCCGGCATCACCGAGTTGCAGAGCGAACTCGGCCTCCTCGTCCATGGGCAGCCCGAGGCGCTGCGCCCATTGCTGCGCAGCCTGGTACAGATGCGGCCCTAGGGCCTGCATGCGGATGCGCGCGGCGGGCTGTGTTTCAGTCATTGCGGATCGTCCATCGGTGGCAGAAAGGGCGGCTATCGACCTGGGCAGTTTTAGCGCAGCCTCGGGGCTAAACTCGGGCATCGGCCGGCCGATACCCTGGTATGCGATAGTTTGCCAGAGCCAGCCGCTGCATGTTCGACGTCATCTCCCGAATTCCCGGTGCCCCCGGGGTCGCCGCCCAGAAAGCCGGCGCGCCTAGCAGCGCCAGTGCGGCCCTCTACGACCAGATTCTGCGCAGCGTGTTGCTGTCGATGGAGGCGCCAGCGGCCAGCCAGTTGCCCGCGCCGGAACCCGACAACGAGATGCACTGGCGGGACAACCGCACCCTCGAAGACGTCATGATGCAACGCCAGTTCAACTGCTCGGTGAGCGACGTCGACAGCGCCCACTGCCTCGACCAATTGCTGATCCAGGCACGGCCTGGCGGCAACGCGCCCGAGGCCCCCAACCCGCTGCTCGCCGAATCGCTGCAACCCTGGGAGCTGCTGCTTGGGCAACTGGCGTTGCAGCAGCGTCTGGCAGGCTGATCTAGCGAGGCTGACGCCGATTGCCTGCTGCGCTAGCGGCACATCCGAAACATGCCCATGTCCAGGTGGAAGTGGTCGCGGTGCGCCGCGTTGTAGTCCGGGCCCAGGGTGGTGTTGAAACTCTGGCAGGCGGCCTTTTGCACCTGGCGCAGGAACAGCGACTTGTCATCGCTGCCGGGCCAGTCACGCAACACGCTGATCCGCCTGCCATCGGCGAGGCGAAAGCCGACGATGTCCAGGGCATTCGCCGATGCATGCTGGCTGCGCCGCTGGCTGCCGGCGATGGTGCGACAGGCGAAGCTGCCGACGTGATCGACCTGCGTGACACGCTGGCCAAAGCGCTGCTGAGCGATGGGCTGCAGGCCGTGCCGTTCGAACAGGGCGAATGCCGCGGCCACCGGGCAGGTGGCGATGAAGCTGCTGCTCAAGCGCACCTCGCTGCCCTGCACCCGCACGGTGTTGGTCAGCGGGCAATCGGTTGCCGGCGTACTATCGGCCAGCGCCACGTAACGCAGCGACGACGTGTCCAGCACCGTGCGGCACAACGCCGGGTCATCCTGCAGGCGGCGCAGCTTGTAACCGGTCAGCCAGTTCGGTGCATCGCGCAGGTCCAGCGGTGCCCAGGGGTTCCAGCGTGGTGGCACATCGATCCATTGCCGGTACAGCGCCAGCGGGCCACCCACCACGACGAACAGCAGCAGCGCGATCAGGAACTGGCGCATGCTCAGCCGCGGAACAGGTCATTGATGCGGTCGAACGGCAGCGCCTCGTGCGTGGCGCGCAAATCGCCCGAGCCAGCCAGGGAAGTGGCCGCCTGCAGGAAAGCCCCGTACGCCACCCGCGCCAGATTGGAGCCGAGGCTGACGCGCCTCACCCCGAGCGCGGCCAGCTCGTCGAGCGACAGGCGCAGCCCTGGCGAGCCGACCAGGACGTTGACCGGGCGTGGCGCCACGGCCTGCACCACCGCCATGATCTCGTCACGCTGGGTCAGCCCCGGCGCGTAGAGCACGTCGGCGCCAGCCTCGGCGTAGGCGACCAGGCGGCGAATGGTGTCGTCCAGATCCGCGCGGCCGTGCAGGTAGTTCTCTGCTCGCGCGGTCAAGGTGAAGGGAACGTCCAGGCTGCGCACGGCTGCCACCGACGCACGGATGCGCTCCACCGCCCGTTCAAGATCATAGATAGGGGCATCGACGCGCCCGGTGGCGTCTTCGATGGAGCCGCCGACCAGACCGGCCGCTGCCGCCAGGCGCAAGGTCTGCGCGCAGTCCTCGGGGTCGTCGCCGTAGCCGTTTTCCAGATCCGCGGTTACCGGCAGCGCAGTGGCGGCGACGATGTCCCGTGCATTGGCCAGCGCCTCGTCGCGCGACACCGCGCCTTCGCCATCGCGCCGGCCCAGGGAGAACGCCAGGCCCGCACTGGTGGTCGCCAAGGCCTGGAAATCGAGGCTGGCAAGCAGCTTCGCCGAGCCGGCATCCCAGGGGTTGGGCACGACCAGCAGTTCATCCTGATGATGAAGCTGGCGGAAACGTTCACCGAGGCGCTGCTGAATGGACATGCTCGTTCTCCCTGGAGGCTGGCCGACCTGATCGGATCAGCGTGCAGGGTATCGGAGTTTTCCAGCCGGGAAGAAATTCACTGTTTCGCAGAGAGGCGCCACAGGCGCGCCATCAGCCCTGCGAGCGCATGCCCTGGGACAGGCCCAGTACCAACCAGAGCAGGTTCTGGCTGGCCTGCACCTGGGCAGCTGACGTGCTCTTGAGGGCGGGATTGGCGCAGTAGCTGCGCCCGTAGCTACTGACCACGCCATGGCCGGGCTCATACCAGGAAGCCGCAGCGGCCACCGACACGCTGAGGGCAGCGATGAGAAACGCACCTCGCGCCATTTCTAGTTTCATGATCGCAACCTCTTGATCGGGCGGCTAAACGCAGTTCGCTAACACTAGATCAATTAAACGGTTGCAACTTTTATCAAGACGAACGGTAGTCGTTGGTGTCGCGCCACCACCACGCGCAGGGCGCAGGACCCGCCCCAGGCGAATTCACCGCAAAAAAAACCCCGCGACAGGCGCGGGGTGTTTTTCTACAGCAGGTGCCGGGTGGCTTACATCATGCCGCCCATGCCACCCATGCCGCCCATGTCCGGCATGGCCGGGCCGCCTTTGTCGTCAGCCACTTCAGCGATCATCGCTTCGGTGGTGATCATCAGGCTGCCGATGGAAGCAGCAGCTTGCAGCGCGGAACGGGTGACTTTGGCCGGATCGAGAATACCCATCTCGATCATGTCGCCGTACACGCCGGTCGCAGCGTTGTAGCCGTAGTTGCCGGAACCCTGCTTGACCTTGTCGACCACCACGCTCGGCTCGTCGCCGGCGTTGGCCACGATCTGGCGCAGCGGGGCTTCGACAGCACGGCGCAGCAGCGCGATACCGACGTTCTGGTCTTCGTTGTCGCCTTTGAGCTCGGAGATGGCCTGCAGAGCACGCACCAGGGCAACGCCGCCGCCAGGTACCACGCCTTCTTCGACAGCTGCACGGGTGGCGTGCAGGGCGTCTTCAACGCGGGCTTTCTTCTCTTTCATTTCAACTTCGGTACCGGCACCGACCTTGATCACGGCAACACCGCCAGCCAGCTTGGCCAGACGCTCTTGCAGCTTCTCTTTGTCGTAGTCGGAGGTGGTGTCTTCGACCTGCTTGCGAATCTGCGCAACGCGCGACTCGATATCGGTCTGCTGACCGGCGCCGTCGATGATGGTGGTGTTTTCCTTGTTGAGGACAACACGCTTGGCTTGACCCAGGTGCTCCAGGGTGGCGCTTTCCAGGCTCAGGCCGACTTCTTCGGAGATCACGGTACCGCCAGTCAGGATGGCGATGTCCTGCAGCATGGCCTTGCGACGATCACCGAAGCCCGGCGCCTTGACGGCAGCGACCTTGACGATACCGCGCATGTTGTTGACGACCAGGGTCGCCAGCGCTTCGCCTTCGACGTCTTCGGCCACGATCAGCAGCGGACGGCCAGCCTTGGCGACAGCTTCCAGCACCGGCAGCATTTCGCGGATGTTGGAAATCTTCTTGTCGACCAGCAGCAGCAGCGGGCTGTCCAGCTCGGCGACCATGGTGTCCGGCTTGTTGATGAAGTACGGCGACAGGTAGCCGCGGTCGAACTGCATGCCTTCTACGACGGACAGTTCGTTTTCCAGGCCCGAGCCTTCTTCAACGGTGATCACGCCTTCTTTGCCGACTTTTTCCATCGCTTCGGCAATGATCTGGCCGATGGAGTCGTCGGAGTTGGCGGAAATGGTACCGACCTGAGCGATGGCCTTGGTGTCGGCGCACGGCTTGGAGAGGTTCTTCAGCTCTTTGACGATGGCGATGGTGGCCTTGTCGATACCACGCTTCAGATCCATCGGGTTCATGCCGGCAGCGACGGCTTTCAGGCCTTCGTTGACGATGGCCTGAGCCAGAACGGTAGCGGTGGTGGTGCCATCACCGGCAGCGTCGTTGGCCTTGGAGGCAACGTCCTTGACCAGTTGGGCGCCCATGTTCTCGAAGCGATCTTTCAGCTCGATTTCTTTGGCGACGGAAACGCCGTCCTTGGTGATGGTCGGAGCACCGAAGCTCTTCTCCAGCACCACGTTGCGGCCTTTCGGGCCCAGGGTGGCTTTAACGGCATCAGCCAGGACGTTCACACCGGCGAGCATTTTCTTACGGGCGGAGTCGCCGAACTTAACTTCTTTAGCAGCCATGGAAATTGATCCTCAATTCTTGACGGTTAAACGGAGATTCGCGGGAAATCAGGCTTCGACGACAGCGAGGATTTCGTTCTCGCTCATCACCAGCAGGTCTTCGCCGTCGACTTTGACGGTGTTGCTGCCCGAATACGGGCCGAAAACCACTTTGTCACCGACCTTGACGGCCAGCGCGCGGACTTCACCGCTATCCAGAACACGGCCAGTGCCGACAGCAACGATTTCGCCCTGATTCGGCTTTTCTGCAGCCGAACCCGGCAGCACGATACCGCCAGCGGTTTTGGTTTCTTCTTCGCTGCGACGGATCACGACGCGGTCATGCAAAGGACGAAGCTTCATTGTCGATCTCTCCCAATAGTTGTTGACTTCAACCGGTGTTCTCACCGGCAGGATCATGGCGCTGCGCATTACACGTAGCGCCGAAATATGTTTCAGCGCGGAACGCTGAAAAAACCTTGCGGTGACCGCTACATAAGGTCGAACAAGAGCAATTCAAGGGCACGGGCGAAAATTTTTACGCCGCCGGCGCGTTACCGACGCCCGCGCAGAAATGCCGAGCCCCGGGCTGGCATGGCCAGACCGGGGCTCGTTTGCAGCCTGATGCGGGGTATCACTCGCGGCGTTCGTACTCGCCTTCGAGGACGTTCGGCCGACTGGCGCCAGGCCCCGGCTGGCCATTGCGCGCTGCCAGATCGTCCGCGAAGGCACGACGGCGCTCGGCCTGTTCGGCGGCACGGCGACGTACCCGTTCGACCAGCTTGCGGCGCGTGAACGGCAGCAGACACAGCACACCGATCACGTCACTGATGAAACCGGGCAACAGCAACAGGCCGCCGCCGACGGCCATCATCAGGCCCTGCAACACTTCCTGGTCGGGCATCTCGCCGCGGGCCAGCCGCTCGCGAGCACGCCACGCGGTGGTGATGCCGGCAATGCGCAGCATCAGAGCGCCGAAGATCGACGTGGCAATCACCAGCGCGATGGTCGGCAGCACGCCAATGGCACTGCCCACCGAAATCAGCACGGCCAATTCGAAAATCGGGAACAGCAAAAACAACAACATGAATATGCGCATCACGGTTTCCTTTACGGAAGAACGCCTTCCAGTAGGAGGGAAGTATGGGGCCTTGCGCTTAATTCAAGCTGAAGCCTCGAATTGTCCGGGCCAGATATCGGCCCGCGCCAGCTGTACCAAGGCCTCGCGCACCTCCCCGGCAGTGTTACAGGATATTGGAAAAGCCAGCCAGTGCAGGCGTTGCCCGACCCGCAGGTGAAAACCTTCACCGTCGATGCCGACCATCTGCGCGGTCTCCTCGCCAGGCAGGCCGCTCAACGCCAGGTAGTGCGCGATGGCGTCGGCATGGTCGCTGTTCATGTGTTCGAGCATACGCCGTTCGATAGCCCCGGCGAACGGATTGGCCAGTGCCACGTCATCGAGCCAGTGAATCGCCCCGAATCCGCCGATGAATCGCCAACGCACCGGTTCAAGGCGCCAAAAATCGAAGTCGTGGGCGTCATGGTAGCCGCGCGACTCGGGGAAGTATCGGTAATAGCGCTCGGCAGCCGCCTCGATTTCGGCCGCCTCGGCCAGCATCCTTGCCTCGGCCAGCAGCGTCAGCCGCCCCACCGCCTGCACGTCGTCGGCGCCGCGTTCGGCGACCAGCAGCGAACATTTGCCATCGGCCTTGAGGTTGTGGGTGTGCTGCGCAATACGGCTGATCAGGATCAGCGGCCAGCCTTGGGCGTCCAGGCAGTAGGGCACCACCGAACCGAAGGGAAATCCGGGCATGGCCCTGGACTGAGTGGACAGCGCGCCACGGTACTCCCTGAGCAGAAGCTCCCGGGCCTGGCGCTTGGCTTGCACACTCATATCACGACTCCTGATGGACGCAGACAAGTGCCTAGGATAATCGCTACAGTCCTCTTACGGCATCCCGCCATGTGAGTCGAAGGGGATTGGCATGCAACTCGAAGACAAGGTCATCATCATCACCGGCGGCGGCCAGGGGCTCGGCCGGGCCATGGCCGAGTACCTCGCGGAGAAACGCGTGCGCCTGGCACTGGTCGATCTCAATCAGGACAAGCTCGACGACACCGCCGCCGCTTGCCGGGCCCTAGGCGTGCAGGCGCGCACCTACCTGTGCAACGTGGCCAGCGAAGAGCAGGTGACCCAGACCATTGCGCAGATCGCCGAGGATTTCGGCTCGATCAATGGCCTGATCAACAATGCCGGGATCCTGCGCGACGGTTTGACCATCAAGGTCAAGGACGGCGAGATGAGCAAGATGAGCCTGGCCCAGTGGCAGTCGGTGATCGACGTGAACCTGACCGGCGTGTTCCTGTGCACCCGTGAGGTGGCGGCGAAAATGATCGAGCTGCAGAACGAAGGGGCAATCATCAATATTTCCTCGGTTTCGCGTGCCGGCAACATAGGCCAGGCCAACTACTCGGCCGCCAAGGCCGGGGTGGCCGCCGACACCGTGGTCTGGGCGCGCGAACTGGCGCGCTACGGCATTCGGGTGGCCGGCGTGGCGCCGGGCTTCATCGAAACCGACATGGTCGCCAGCATGAAGCCCGAGGCTCTGGAGCGCATGACCGCGGTGATTCCGCTCAAGCGCCTCGGCAAACCGCGGGAAATCGCCCATTCGGTCGCCTACCTGCTGGAAAACGATTACTTCACCGGGCGCATTCTCGAGCTCGACGGTGGCGTGCGTCTGTAGCAGACGGCGCCCATGAAAAAGCCCCGCATCAGGCGACGCATCAGGCGGGGCTTTTTCATGGGGCATGCGTACCGGCGTTACCAGCCCACACCGAAGCCCAGGGTGTAGCGGGTTTCGTCCTTGTCCCCTTCAGAGCCGCTGACCTGATCCTTGGAGGCCTTCATGTTCAGCGACGCCCAATCGGTGACCTTGTAACGCAGGCCCACTTCGGCATCCAGCGCGTAATCGGCGGCGTTGCCCAGGGGCTTGCCGACTTCGCCGGTGCTGAACAGCTCGAAGGTTTTGCCGACCAGATAGCGGTTGTAATCCCAGCGCATGCTGATGGCGTAGAAGTTGTCCTTCTCGCCATTGGCATACTCGTAATCGGAGCGGTTCAGCAGGCTGGCCACGGAGAATGCACCCAGCTCGTTGTCCCAGAACTGGTAACCCGGGCCGGTACCGAGCGTGCGCTGGCGCTCCAGGTCTTCGATCTTGTCGCGCTTGTATTCCAGGCGGCCCTGCCAGAACCACTGCTCGTCCAGAAAGCGGTCCAGGGCGTATTCGGTACCCCAGTTGTCGGTGCTGACCACGTCGTTCCTGAGTTCGCGGTTGTAGTCCACCGTCGCGTTGTGACGCCATTTGCCATGCCGCGCCTGGGTCTTCATGTCGATGTCGTAGTCATCGGTGTCGCTTTCGGCGCGCTTGTAGTCCATCGCCACGTCGACGTTGCCCTTCCACATGAAGTCTTCGACGAAGGGCTTGGGCTTCATGATCTGCTTGATGCTCGCCAGCTCCACGGTCTTCGGCGCATTCCCGTTGGCCAGGGTGACCTTGCCGGCGTCGGCTGCCTGCAGGGACTTGGCGCGTTCCCCGCTGATGTCGTTTTCCTTGACCAGCAGCTCCTGCGTGCTGTCGAGGGTGGCGATCTTCTTCCAGTCCAGCGGAATGGAACCGCCATACTCGGTTTCCAGCAACAGCTTGCCGCCGTCGAGGACCTTGATGGTTCCGGTCAGGCGATCACCGTTCTTCATCCACACGGTATCGGCCAGCAGCGGCGTAGCGGCCGCACTGAGGCTCAGGCACAACAGGGTTCGAGTAAACATAAGCGGGCGCTACAGCTCCGGTTCGCGGTAAAAATCGGGCATTATCCGCATACCCGTCAATTGAGCAAGAAATGACCGACGGAATTCATGTGAGTTCAGGAATGGCAGGCGAAAAAGCCTGTTTGCGCCGAACGTACCTGCCACAGGAGCCTGCCATGCCCTTGCGACATCCGGATGACAGCGCACCACTGGCCGAGGCCGCGCAGCAGGCGCGCCGCGAGGCCCTGTACCTGGTGCTCGCCCAGGTACCGGCCGGCAAGGTGGCCACCTACGGCCAGTTGGCAGCACTCGCCGGCCTTGGCCGCGCTGCCCGCTGGGTGGGCCGCACGCTGAGCCAGCTGCCGGACGGCAGCACGTTGCCCTGGCACCGGGTGGTCGCTGCAGGCGGTCGTCTGAGCCTGGCGGCCGATGCACCAAGCGGCGTTGAACAACGTGCCCGATTGCGCGTCGAAGGGGTGCTATCCCACAATGGCCGGGTGGATATCCGGCGGCATGGCTGGCGCCCACAGGAACCCGAGGCCTGATACCTCGAGGTGACCATGGCGTGGCTGGCTTGCACGACCTGACCCAAGCCCCTAGAGTGCGCCATTTGCTCATGTTCCCTCCCTCCAGGCCGAACCCGTTCAATGCATCGTAAAAGCTGGCGCGACGCGATCGCCGCCTATTCCAGTCCATCGACACTGGTTCTCCTGCTGCTCGGGTTTGCCGCCGGCCTGCCTTACATGCTGGTGTTCTCGACCCTGTCCGTGTGGCTGCGCGAGGCCGGCGTGGCGCGGGAAACCATCGGGTTCGCCAGCCTCATCGGCCTGGCGTACGCGTTCAAGTGGGTGTGGTCGCCGCTGCTCGACCAGTGGCGCCTGCCACTGCTTGGCAAGCTCGGCCGGCGCCGCTCGTGGCTGGTGCTGTCACAAATCCTGATCGCCATCGGCCTGGGCGGCATGGCGCTGTGCGACCCCCATACCCACCTGACCTGGCTGATCGCCCTGGCGGTGCTGGTGGCCTTTGCCTCGGCGACCCAGGACATCGCCGTCGATGCCTATCGCCTGGAGATCGTCGACGACACCCGCCAGGCTGCGCTGGCCGCCAGTTACATGGCCGGTTACCGGGTCGCCGCACTGCTGGCCACCGCTGGCGCGCTCTACGTCGCCGAAGGACTGGGCTCGACCACCCTGCTCTACCAGCACGCCGCCTGGGCCGGCACCTACCTGCTGTTCGCGCTGCTGATGCTGCCGGGCCTGCTCACCAGCCTGTGGATGAAAGAGCCCGACGTGTCGCTGAAAACCCAGCTGGCAGCCGCCAAATACGGTTTCAGCCACCAGATCGCCTCGGTGCTGGTGCTGATCGTCCTGCTGGTCTCGGTGCCGGCCATGTTCACCCAGCTGTACAACACCGACTTTCCCAGCCTGATCACCGGCGAAGCCACCCTGTGGGACCTGCTGCTCGAGGATCGAGCCTTCCTGCGCGCCATTCTCTACACCATCCTCACCTGCCTGTGCCTGTCCACCTTTGGTCGCCGCGGCCTGGCGCCGGTGCTGACGCCGGTCAACGACTTCATCCTGCGTTATCGCTGGCAGGCCCTGCTGCTGCTTGGGCTGATCGCCACCTACCGCATGTCCGACACGGTGATGGGCGTGATGGCCAACGTCTTCTACATCGACCAGGGCTTCACCAAAGACCAGATCGCCAGCGTCAGCAAGCTGTTCGGGCTGGCCATGACCCTGATCGGCGCGGGCGCCGGTGGCCTGCTGATCGTGCGTTTCGGCATCATGCCGATCCTGTTCATCGGTGGCGTGGCCTCGGCGGCCACCAACCTGCTGTTCCTGATGCTGGCCGGCATGGGCACAGACCTGCAGATGCTGATCTTCACCATCTCCGCCGACAATTTCAGCTCCGGCATGGCCACCGCTGCGTTCGTCGCCTACCTGTCGAGCCTGACCAACCTGAAGTTCTCGGCGACCCAGTACGCCCTGCTCAGCTCGATCATGCTGCTGCTGCCGCGCCTGATGGGCGGTTACTCCGGCGTGCTGGTGGAGAAGTATGGCTACGCCGACTTCTTCCTGATCACTGCGCTGATGGGCATCCCGACCCTGATCCTGATCCTGGTGCAATGGCACCGCCATGGCGGCCGGCCGATGGCACAGAGCAGCATGCCGGACACCCCGCAGGACTGACCCACGGACACTAAAAAGCCGACAGATGTCGGCTCTTTAGTGTCCGTATGGAAGCGCCGGTCAGTATTCCTTGCCTGGCTGTACGACCTGGATCATGCGCGGTGCGTGCGCAAGTTCGACATCCCCGGCACGCAGCCGATCACGCACATTTTCATTGAGCATGAAGATCACCGGCCAGTAGTCGCCGGCCGAGGTCCACATGCGCAGCGACAGAATGATCGAGGTCTCGCCCAGGCTCGAAACCACCACCACTGGCGCCGGATCCTGGTGCACGCGCTCGTCCCTGGACAGTTCCAGCAACACCTCGCGGGCCTTCGCCAGATCGGCCTCGTAATCCACCTTCACGTCATACAGCACCTGGCGGGTGGCCTGCCGCGAGTGGTTGGTGATGATGCCGTTGGACAGGGTGCCGTTGGGCACGATCACCACTTTGTTATCGCCGGTGCGCAGCACGGTATGGAAGATCTGGATGTAGTCGACCGAACCGGAAATGCCCTGGGCTTCGATGAAATCGCCAGCCTTGAACGGCCGAAACAACATGATCAGCACCCCGCCGGCGAAATTCGCCAGGCTTCCCTGCAGCGCCAGGCCGATGGCCAGGCCGGCCGCACCGATCACCGCGATGAACGAGGTGGTCTCGACGCCGATCATCGACGCCACGCTGATGATCAGCAGCACCTTCAGGACGATGCTCGCCAGGCTGCCGATGAAACTGCTCAGGGCGCGATCGACCTTGCGGCCATCCATCAGCGCGCTGACCCTGTTGGTCACCTTGCTGATCAGCCACCAGCCGATCAGCAGCGTGAAGATGGCCAGGGTCAGCTTGCCGCTGTACTGCAGCAATACCGGGATCCAGGCCTGCGACATGACGACCAACTGGTCGACGCTCATATCCATCTGGCACTCCTTCTAGCAACGATAGAAACGCCACGGCAGGCCGTGGCGTTCGTAGGGGCAGTCAAAGGTGCGACTGCCGCGGTTTTGCCGGGGTTCCACAAACCCCGGCGCATCAATCGCGGAAGTTGTTGAACTGCAGCGGCATGCCGAATTCCTTGCCGCGCAGCGAAGCGATGCATTCCTGCAGGTCATCGCGCTTCTTGCCGGTCACCCGCACCTGCTCGCCCTGAATGGCGGCCTGCACCTTGAGTTTGGCGTCCTTGATGTGGGCGACGATCTTCTTGGCCAGCTCCTTGTCGATGCCTTCGCGGAACTCCAGTTCCTGCTTGACCACCTTGCCGGAGGCGTAGGCATCCTTGGTTTCCATGCACTGGCTGTCGATCTTGCGCTTGATCAGGCAGGCGCGAATGATCTCGAGCATCTGCTCGAGCATGAAGTCTGCCTCGGCTGTCAGGGTCACGGCCTTGTCCTTGGTCTCGAAGCTGCACTTGCCGCGCAGGTCGAAACGCCGCTCAAGTTCCTTGGCCGCATTGTCCAGGGCGTTGGTGAGTTCGTGTTTATCCAGTTCCGACACCACGTCGAACGAGGGCATGCAATTGCTCCTGTAAAAAAGCGCGATTCTAATGGGATCCGATTCCCGATCAACTGCGCATGGATCTGCGCCACCGCCCGAAAGCGGTCGCCGTGACAGGCCTTGAAGCCTTGCTGAGTTCCAGTTCGCGAGATCGTGAATAAGTTGCCCGCAAATCGCGCGGATGGCTTGACGATAGAATTGGCGCGATCATTATATCCGCTCTCTGATACAGACCGTTCGGCGTTGTATTGGTTACTCCCCTTCCTCGATCCGTTTTCTTGCTTGCGAGTGCCATAAATGCCCAACCCCCATCTCAGTATTCTGGTGGTGGACGACGCCAAGTTCTCCAGCGCCATGATTGGCCGTGCGCTGAGCCAGGCTGGTTATCAGGACGTACGCTTCGCCAGCAGCGCGGCCGAAGCCATCAGTAACCTCGAACAACGTCCTGCCAGCGTGCTGCTGGCCGACTGGCTGATGCCGGAAATGGATGGCCTGGAGCTGACCGGCCGGGTGCGCCAGCTCGATGAGTCGGCCGAGCACTACACCTATATCATCCTGCTCACCGGCAAGGAGGGCGAGAACGTCCTCAACGAGGCCTTTGATCGCGGCGTCGATGACTTCATCAGCAAATCGTCGATGAACGAACAATTGCTGCCACGGGTGTTCGCCGCCGACCGCCTGTGCAATACCCTGCAGCGGCTGCTGCAGGAAAAGACCCTGCTGATACAGAACATCGCCAGCCTGGAGGAACGCAACCTCGTCGACCCGCTGACCGGGCTGGGCAATGAGCGCTACCTCAAGCAGAAACTCGCCGACAGCCTGCGCCAGGTGGAATCGCGCGGCGGCGCCCTGTGCTACCTGCTGCTTGGCCTGCAGGGCGTTGACGAGTTGACCAGCCGCCACGGCGCGGCGTTCTACACCGAGCTGCTGCGTAGCGTGGCGCGGCGCCTGCAACAATTGGTGCGCCCGCTGGACGTGCTGGTGAGCCTCGACGACCGCCACTTCGCGCTGATCACCCTGCTCGACGACCTGCATGAGTGCTCACCGAGCAGCTTCAAGCGCCTGCATGAAGGGCTCAACCTCAAGGCCTTCAAGACCAGTGAAGGCTTCATTTCGCTGAAAGCCGGCATTGCCGTGGTGGGGCTGGACAGCAAGGCCCTGCCGCTGGAGCAGCAGCAACTGCTCGACCTGGCCACCCGCCTGCTGCCCGAAGCCCATGCCAGCGGCCGGGTGACTGCCATGCGCCTGCCGCGCCCGTGAGCTGGCACGTACTTGGCGCAGGCAGCATGGGCAGCCTGTGGGCGGCCCGCCTGTTTCGCGCCGGTGTATCGGTGCAGTTGATCCTGCGTGATGAACAGCGCCTGGCTTCCTACCGCCAGGCCGGGGCGCTGACCCTGGTCGAGAACGGCCGGGCCAACCGCTACCCGATCCAGGCACACAGCCTCGCCGATGACACGCCCATTCAGCGGCTGCTGCTGGCCTGCAAGGCTTATGACGCCGCCAGCGCCGTCGAAGGCGTCGCTCATCGCCTGGTCCCGGGCGCCGAGGTGATCCAGATGCAGAATGGGCTCGGCAGCCAGGACCAGGTGGTCGAGCGCCTGCCGGGCCGCCGCTGCCTGTTCGCCTCCAGCACCGAAGGCGCCTTCCGCGACGGCGACTGGCGCGTGGTGTTCGCCGGCCAGGGTCACACCTGGCTCGGCGATCCGCTCGATGCCACACCACCGAGCTGGCTGAGCGATTTGCAGCAGAGCGCCATTGCCCATACCTGGAGCCCGGACATCGTGTCCCGGCTGTGGCGCAAGCTGGCGCTCAATTGCGCGATCAATCCGCTGACCGTGCTGCATGGCTGCCGCAACGGCGAACTGACGGCGCACCGCAGTGAGGTCGATGACCTGTGTGCTGAGCTGACGGTGCTACTGCGCGGTTGCGCTCAGGTGGCGGCCGCCGACGATCTCCAGACCACGGTCTGGCGGGTGATCGATGCCACGGCGGCCAACTACTCCTCCATGTACCAGGATGTCGCCCAGGGGCGTCGCACCGAGGTCGCCTACCTGCTCGGTTACGCCTGCACAGCCGGCAGCCGTGCCGGGCTGCAGTTGCCTCGCCTGCAGACCGTTCACCAGCGCCTGCTAGCCCACCTGGATGCCCGCGGATTGCCGCGCCACTGATCGACACGCTGGGCTGCCAACGCTTGCGCCGGGGGGTAAACAGGCCCTAACCTGCCCGCTCGCCTGCCACCACGATACAGCCCCATGCGCCTGCGCCACCGCCTCAAGAACCTGCCCGTTGGCCGTAAGCTGCTCGCCGCCCTGCTGGTGCTCCTGACTGCCGTGCTGGTAGTGGCCAACATGACGTTCATCAGCGCCGCCTACTGGATATCTCAGGAAAGCGTCGCCCCACAGGCGCTGCAGACCCTCAGCCGGCTGATCGCCAGCCCGCCCCTGAGCCGTGAGGCGCTGAGCTCGCCCGCAGCGGCCAACGACCTGCTCAGGCGCCTGGACGGCTACGCGCCGTTGCGCGCAGCGGTGATCTACGACGCCAATGGCGACAGCCTGGCGCAACTGCAGCGCGGTGAAAAACTGCAGTTGCCCACGCGGGTCGACGAGCTGGATAGCTGGCGCCTCGGTGAGTTTCGTGCCAACCAACTGGTCGAGCTGCCCCAGGCCGATGCTCCCCCGGGTTACCTGCTGCTGGTCGCCTCTAGCGAACTGCCTGGCGCGTTCTACACCGGCACGGTCACCGCCAGTCTGGTGATCCTTGGCTTCAGCCTGGTGCTGTGGCTGCTGGTGGCGCGGCAGATTCGCCGGCTGGTCACCAGCCCGATCAAACGCCTGGAAGAACTGACCCGCCAGGTGACCCGCGAGGAGAACTATTCGCTGCGCGCCCGGCGTGGCAATCAGGACGAGATCGGCAGCCTGGCCGAGGCCTTCAATACCATGCTGACGCGCATCGAGGCCCGCGAGCAGCAGCTCAAGCGCGCCCGTGACGATTCCGAGGAAGCCTACAATCAGGCCCAGGGCCTGGCCGAGGAAACCCGCCTGTCGAACCGCAAGCTGGAGCTCGAAGTGCAGGTGCGCAGCAAGATCGAGAAAAAGCTCACCGGTTTCCAGAACTACCTCAACAGCATCATCGACTCCATGCCCTCGGCCCTCATCGCCCTCGACGAACAGCTCTACGTGGCGCAGTGGAACAAGGAAGCCAGCGCACTTTCCGGCACCTCCCTGGACGAGGCGGTGAACCAGCCGGTGTTTCTCGCCTTCCCGCCGCTCAAGCCTTACCTCTCCAAGCTCAAGCGCACCGCCGAGCAGCACCGGGTCGAGAAGATCGAACGGGTTACCTGGATTCGCGACGACGAGCCGCACCACTACGCGCTGACCTTCTACCCGTTGATCGGCAGCATAGGCCGTGGTGTGGTAATCCGCATCGACGACATCACTCAGCGCCTGAACCTTGAAGAAATGATGGTGCAGTCGGAGAAAATGCTTTCCGTGGGCGGCCTGGCTGCGGGCATGGCCCACGAGATCAACAACCCGCTGGGCGCCATCCTGCACAACGTGCAGAACATCCGTCGGCGGCTGTCGCCCGAACTGCCACGCAACCAGGAACAGGCCGAAGTGGCTGGCGTCAGCCTGCCGGCCATCGACCAGTACCTGACCGCGCGGGAAATCCCCATGCTGCTCGACGGCATCCAGCAGGCAGGTACCCGCGCCTCGAAGATCGTCACCCACATGCTCAGTTTCAGCCGGCTCAGCAACCGGCAACTGTCGCCATGCCAGTTGCCGGCGCTGATCGACCAGGCGGTGGAGATCGCCAGCAACGACTTCGACCTGACCGAAAGCTTCGACTTCAAGAGCCTGCTCATCCAGCGCGAATTCGATCCGCAGCTCGGGCCGATTCCGGGCATCGCCAACGAACTCGAGCAAGTGCTGCTCAACCTGCTGAAGAATGCCGCCCAGGCCATTCACCTGCGCGATGACGACAGCGTTGCCGGCAAGATCATCCTGCGCACACGCCTGGCGCCGCCCTGGGCCGAGGTGCAGGTGGAAGACAACGGTGTGGGCATCCCGGAGTCGGTGCGCAAGCGCATCTTCGAGCCCTTCTTCACCACCAAGGAGGTCGGCCAGGGCACCGGCCTCGGCCTGTCCGTGTCGTACTTCATCGTCACCAACAACCACAAGGGCCAGATGGAAGTGCATTCGCGCACCGGCCAGGGCACCTGCTTCACCTTGCGCCTGCCCATCGGTATCAGCAACTGAACCAGCGTCTCGGAGACCTCATGGGCTATCGACTGTCGAAAATCTACACACGCACCGGCGATGCCGGGCAAACCGGCCTGGCCGACGGCCGCCGCGTGGCCAAAGACCACCCGCGCATCGAGGCCATCGGCGAGGTGGACACGTTGAACAGCCAGTTGGGCCTGCTGCTCGCCGACCTGCTCGAACAGCAGGCAAGCCACCCGGCGCTTGCCGAACTGATCGAGGTGCTCGCACCCTGCCAGCATCGCCTGTTCGACCTCGGCGGCGAGCTGGCGATGCCGGATTATCAGGCTCTGCAGGCCGTCGAAATCGAACGCCTGGAAGCCGCCATCGATCGCTGGAACGAGGAAGTCGGCCCGCTGACCAACTTCATCCTGCCTGGCGGCTCCCGGCTGATCGCCCAGGCCCACCTGTGCCGCAGCAGTGCGCGCACGGCCGAACGGCGCTGCGGCCAGTTGCATGCCAGCGAGCCGCTGCGTGGCGAGCTACTGGCGTACATCAACCGCCTGTCCGACCTGCTGTTTGTGGCGGCGCGGCTGATCGCCAGGCGCCAGGGCATCGACGAAGTGCTCTGGCAGGCAGCCGCTAAAGGCTGAGGCTGCTCGCGAACCGGCGAAGCTCACCGTTCAGAGGGTCGACGAAAGACAGCCCGCGGGCCAACAATTTCAGCGGCCGGCTGTAATCGTCGGGCTCGCCCTCGGCGCAGCTCACTTCAGGGTAGAACGGGTCATTGAGGATCGCCGCGCCGAGCGCGGCCATGTGCACGCGCAGCTGGTGCTTCTTGCCGGTGACCGGCTCGAGGCCATATAGCCAGCAGTCCGCTCGCCGTTCGATGACCTCAATACGTGTTCTGGTGTTGGCCTCGCCCGGCGCCTCACGCATGCGAAAGAACGGCTCGCCCGCCTCGAAGCGCGTCTCGCGCAGCAACGGAAACTGCAAATCAGGCAACGGCGCTGCCAACGCCTCGTAGCGCTTGTCGATGGCGCGCTCGCGAAACAGTGCCTGGTAGCGCCCGCGGCTCTGCGAGTTGGTGGAGAACAGCACCAGCCCGGCGGTGTGCCGGTCGATGCGGTGCAATGGCACCAGGTCAGGGTTGCCCGTGCGCCTGACGAGGCGCGCCAACAGCGTCTGTTCGACGTAGGCACCCGCTGGCATCACCGACAGGAAATGCGGTTTGTCTGCCACCAGCAGGTGCTCGTCGAGGTGCACAATGGCCTCGTCGAAGGGGATCGGCGGCTCGGCCTGCACCTCGCGAAAATAATGCACGCGCAGGCCGACCCGATAGGGATGGTTGGCGGCAATCGGCGCCCCCTGTGCATCCAGCACGCGCCCACGCGCCATCCGCTCCTGCCAGGTCTCGCGGGAAATCGCCGGGAAGTGCGCACACAGACAGTCGAGCACCGTCGCCCACGTACCTGCCGGCAGGTGCAGGGTACTGGGTTTCATGAGGGTGGCAGGTGAATCAGTCGCGGCCATGCGGGGCTCCGGCACGGTGGTCAAGGGGCGATCAGGTACAGGCAGATCGACAGCGTTACCAGCGACCCCAGGGTCGACAGCAGAATGGTGCCCGATACCTGGGCGCCATCGCGCCGGTAGAACTCGGCCAGCATGAACGGCCCGGTGCCGGTCGGCAATGCGCTGAGCAGCAGCGCGGCATGCGCCCACATCGTCGGCAGGCGGAACACATGAACGGCCAGCAGCCAGGTAAGCAGCGGATGGCCGATCAGTTTAATCAGCACCAGGCCGCTACCCCATTGCCGCGGCCCGGTCTGCCTGTGTGCCAGAAACAGGCCCAGGGCGATCAACGCACAGGGTCCGGTGGCCGCGGCGAGCAGCTTGAGAAACTGGTGCAGCGGCGCAGGCAGGGGCTGCGCCGTAGCGGCCCATAGTGCGCCGAGCAGCGGTGCCATGACGATGGGGTTCTTCAGCAAGGCGACGAGCACCTTGCCGATAGCCCGCAGAACGCTCTTCTCGTTCTGCAGGCCGACCTCGATACACACTACCGCGAGCGCAAACAACACACAGATGACGATAAGGCAGGCGATCAGTGCCGGCTCCATGCCGGCGTCGCCGAATACCAGCAGGCACAACGGGATGCCCATGTAGCCAGTATTGGCGTAGGAGGCGCTGAGCCCCTGCACGCTGGCGTCGGCCAGGCTGCCCGTGCTGCGCAGGCGCCACAACAGCACCGTGGCAAAGATACCCAGGGTGGCGATGCCGTAGGCGAGGATGAAGCCCGGCTGCCAGATCTGCTCCCAAACCGCCGTGGCCATGGCTTCGAAGAGCAGGGCTGGCAGGCACAGCCAGACCACCATGCGGTTGATCTCGGACGCCGCGCTGGCGCCCAGCAAGCCCAATCGTCGGCAAGCGAAACCGGCGAGTATCAGCGCGAAAATCGGCAGGATGACGTTGAAAACCGTGGCCATGGGCCGAAGGACTCTTACCTGAAAAGACCACGCAGGGTAGGTGCTGGCGCCGCTCGGGACAAGCGGCGGCGGCCTACTGTTCGGGCCAGAACGCGCGAATCCCGGCCACCCCCTGAGCGCCGGCTTGCCTGGCCTGCTCCGTGTGCTGCGGGCCGACGCCGCCCAGCAGGTAGCAGGGCTGGTTGAACCCCTGCAACAGCGTGCTGGCCTGCTCCCAGCCCAGCGGCGACGCATTGGGGTGGGTCTGGGTGGCCTGCAGCGGCGACAGAGTGACGAAATCGGCGCCAATCTGGGTGGCCAGCTGCAACTCTTCAGCGCTATGGCACGAGGCGGCCAGCCAGCGGTCCGCAGCCAGCGGACGGCCCTTGGCAGCGTACTTGCGCAGCTGTTCGGCGGTCAGGTGCCAACCCGCAGCGGGGAAGTCGCCAAGCCACTCCAGCGGTCCCTTGAGCATCAGCTGCGCCTTGCCGGCACACAGCCCCTGGATGTCCACTGCCAGGTCACGGTACTGGGCATCGAACATCGCCGGTGCGCGCAGCTGGATGAGGCGCACGCCCCGACCGATCGCCGCACGGATACCGGCCAGCAACGGTGGGCCGTCAAGGTCGTCCGGAGTTATCAGATAGTGATCGGGCAGCCGCGCCGCCGCGATGATCGGCCGGTTGGCTGCCGGAAACTCGTAGTCGCCCAGCTGCCGCGTACTTACCCAGGCCAGCGGCTGGCCTTCGGCGCCGTGTGGCTCGCCGATGAAGCGGCTGACCTCCCAGACGTCGAGCAACACCTGCTTGTCAGGGTAGTCGTGGCGCACCTGGATTAGCGGGCGGGCGCTGTCGAGACGAATGGCCAACTCTTCGTGCAGCTCGCGCGACAATGCGGCCAGCACTGCTTCGCCCTCCTCGACCTTGCCACCCGGGAACTCCCAGAGCCCGCCCTGATGCTTGTCATCGGGCCGCCTGGCAATGAGGATGCGACCGTCCTCACCGCGAATCACCGCCGCTGCTACATGCACGCGTTTCACAGGTTTACTCCTTCAAGGCTGCCTGCAGCCAGCGCTGGAACGCCGGCCACTGAAAAATGGTCTCCACGTAAGCCGCTGCCGCCTCCGGAAGCGCCACGCCATAGCTGCGCAGGCGGCTGGCCACCGGCGCGAAATAGGCATCGGCAATGCTCAACTGGCCAAACAGGTAAGGCCCGCCCTGACCAAACTGCGCGCGGCAATCGGCCCACAGGGCGATGATGCGCTGGATATCGTTCTGCACGTCGGCGGCGATGCTGGCCAGCGGCGCATTGCGCTGCATGTCCATCGGCATGTGACTGCGCAGCGCGCCGAAGCCACTGTGCATTTCGGCACAGGCCGAGCGCGCCATTGCGCGAGCCGCGACGTCACGCGGCCACATGCCGGCCTCGGGGAAACGCTCCGCCAGGTACTCGGCGATGGCCAGGGAATCCCAGATCACCCCGGCATCGTCGGTCTTCAGCACCGGCACCTTGGCGGTCGGTGAATGTGCCAGCAGGCGGGCGTGGGTATCGGCCCGAAACAGCGGCACCAGGATTTCCCGATAGGGCGCGCCGCTGAGCTCGGCGAGCAACCAGCCGCGCAGCGACCAGGACGAGTAGTTCTTGTTGCCTATCAGCAATTCCAGCGGCATGTGCGTCTCCAGCGGTGGGAAGGAACAGAACGACAGCTTCACCGTTGGCACCCGTGAAGGCAAATTCCGCTCGCTCATGGGGCCATGCGCGGGCGGAATAGAGGTGCGGCGATCCGCAGCGGGGATCGCGCGAAGAGTACGATCAGGTGCGGTATTCGGCGTTGATCTTCACATACTCGTGGGACAGGTCGGTGGTCCAGATGGTCTCGCTGCAGGTACCGCGGCCCAGCTCGATGCGGATGGTGATCTCCGCTTCGGCCATCACCGCCGAGCCCTGCTCTTCGGTGTAGCTCGCCGCGCGGCAGCCCTTGCTGGCGATGCACACGTCACCGAGGAACACGTCGATCTTGCTGACGTCCAGCTGTGCCACGCCGGCACGGCCGACGGCCGCGAGGATGCGCCCCCAGTTGGGGTCGGAGGCGAACAGCGCAGTCTTGATCAGCGGCGAATGGGCGACGGCATAACCGACGTCCAGGCACTCCTGGTGCGTCGCACCACCGTTGACCTGCACGGTGACGAACTTGGTCGCGCCTTCGCCATCACGGACGATGGCCTGGGCAACCTCCATGCACACCTCGAATACCGCCTGCTTGAGCGCCGCGAACAGCGCGCCGCTGGCCTGGGTGATTTCCGGCAGCGCCGCCTGGCCGGTGGCGATCAGCATGCAGCAGTCGTTGGTGGAGGTGTCGCCATCGATGGTGATGCGGTTGAACGACTTGTTCGCCGCGTCGCGCAGCAGGTCCTGCAGCACGCCCTGCGCGACCTTGGCATCGGTGGCGATGTAGCCGAGCATGGTGGCCATGTTCGGCTTGATCATGCCGGCGCCCTTGCTGATGCCGGTCACGGTGACCGTCACGCCTTCATGACTGAACTGGCGGCTGGCACCCTTGGGCAAGGTGTCGGTGGTCATGATCCCGGTGGCGGCATCAGCCCAGTTGTCCACGGACAGGTTGTCCAGCGCGGCCTGCAGTGCCCCTTCGATCTTTTCCACCGGCAGTGGCTCACCGATCACGCCGGTGGAGAACGGCAGCACTTCGCTTTCTTCCACGCCAGCCAGGCTGGCCAGGCTGGCGCAGGCGCGCATGGCATTGTGCAGCCCTGCCTCACCCGTGCCGGCGTTGGCGTTGCCGGTGTTGGTCAGCAGGTAGCGGACACTACCGGAGGCGCGCTTCTTGGCCAGAATCACTGGTGCTGCGCAGAACGCGTTGAGGGTGAACACGCCGGCCACGCTGCTGCCTTCGGCGCAGCGCATCACCACCACATCCTTGCGCCCCGGGCGCTTGATGCCGGCTGAGGCAATGCCCAGTTCGAAACCTGGAACCGGGTGCAGGGTAGACAGCGGGCCAAGACCAACAGCCATGGGAAAGCTCCTCGAGGTAGGGGTGATTGCGCAGCGTGTTTGATGCGAAAACGCCGCGAAAGGAAGATCCTTCGCGGCGCTTGGACGTTCAAGGTCTAGCTGGAACTAGCTGAGCTGACCGTGGCAGTGCTTGTACTTCTTGCCGGACCCGCACGGGCACAGCTCGTTGCGGCCGATCTTCTGTTCGGCACGTACCGGTGCGGCCGCGACGGCGACGTCACCTTCCTGGCCTTCGGCCTCAGGCTCCTGCAGCGCGGACACTTCGTCGTGCTGGAACTGCATGCGCTGGGCCAATGCTTCGGCATCGCGACGCAGACGGGCTTCTTCTTCGGCCGGATCTTCGCGGCGTACCTGAACGTGCGACAGCACGCGGATGGCATCGCGCTTGATCGAGTCCAGCAGTTCCTGGAACAGGGTGAACGACTCGCGCTTGTACTCCTGCTTCGGGTTCTTCTGGGCGTAGCCGCGCAGGTGGATGCCGTGACGCAGGTGATCCATGGTCGACAGGTGGTCTTTCCACAGGTCGTCGAGCACGCGCAGCAGGATCTGCTTCTCGAAGGTACGCAGGGCCTCGGCGCTGGCCTGGGTTTCCTTCTCGTTGTAGGCGTCGACCAGCTCCTTGAGGACGCGCTCGCGCAGGGTGTCCTCGTACAGCTTGTCATCGTCGTCGAGCCACTGCTGGATTGGCAGGCGCAGGTTGAACCCGGCGTAGATCGCCTCTTCCAGGCCGGCGATGTCCCACTGCTCGGGCAGCGACTGCGGCGGCATGTGCGCGTTGATGATGTTGTCCAGCACTTCCTTGCGGAAGTCCTCGATGGTCTCGCCAACGTTGTCGGCGGTCAGCAAGGTGTTGCGCATGTGATAGATCACCTTGCGCTGCTCGTTGGCCACGTCGTCGAATTCGAGCAGTTGCTTGCGCATGTCGAAGTTGCGGCCTTCGACCTTGCGCTGCGCCTTCTCGATGGCGTTGGTCACCATGCGGTGTTCGATGGCCTCGCCGGGCTGCATGCCCAGCGCCTTCATGAAATTCTTCACGCGGTCGGAGGCGAAGATGCGCATCAGGCTGTCTTCCAGCGACAGGTAGAAGCGGCTGGAGCCGGCGTCACCCTGGCGACCTGCACGGCCACGCAGCTGGTTGTCGATACGACGCGACTCGTGACGCTCGGAGGCGATCACATGCAGACCGCCGGATTCGAGCACCTGCTGGTGGCGCTTCTGCCAGTCGGCCTTGATCTGAGCGATCTGCTCGTCGGTAGGGTTCTCCAGCGCCGCGACTTCCACTTCCCAGTTGCCGCCCAGCAGGATGTCGGTACCACGACCGGCCATGTTGGTGGCGATGGTCAGCGCGCCCGGGCGACCGGCCTGCGCGATGATCTCGGCTTCCTTCTCGTGGAACTTGGCGTTGAGCACCTTGTGCTCGATGCCTTCCTGTTCCAGCAGGCGCGCCATGTACTCGGACGTCTCGATGGTCGCGGTACCGACCAGCACCGGCCGGCCCTGGGCCTGGCATTCCCTGATGTCGTTGATGATCGCCGCGTACTTCTCTTCCTGGGTCAGGTAGACCAGGTCATTGAAGTCCTTGCGCGAAACCGGCTTGTTGGTCGGGATGACCATCACGTCCAGGCCATAGATCTGGTGGAACTCGAACGCCTCGGTGTCAGCGGTACCGGTCATGCCGGACAGCTTGTTGTAGAGGCGGAAGTAGTTCTGGAAGGTGGTCGAGGCCAGGGTCTGGCTCTCCGCCTGGATGTTCACGCCTTCCTTCGCTTCGATGGCCTGGTGCAGGCCTTCTGACAGGCGACGGCCCTGCATGGTACGGCCGGTGTGCTCGTCGATCAGGATGACCTGACCGTTCTGAACGATGTACTCGACGTTGCGCTGGAACAGCGTGTGCGCACGCAGGCCGGCATACACGTGGGTCAGCAGCCCGAGGTTATGCGCCGAGTAGAGGCTTTCGCCTTCAGCCAGCAGCCCGCTCTGGGTGAGCATGTCCTCGATGAACTGGTGGCCTTCCTCGTTGAGTTCGACCTGACGGCTCTTCTCGTCGACCTTGTAGTGGCCTTCCTGGGTGACCACGCCTTCCTCTTCCTCGATGTGCTGCTTGAGGCGAGGAATCAGCTTGTTGATCTCGGTGTACATCTTCGAGCTGTCTTCGGCCTGGCCGGAGATGATCAGCGGGGTACGGGCTTCGTCAATGAGGATCGAGTCGACTTCGTCGATCACGGCGAAATTCAGCTCGCGCTGGAATTTCTCTTCCACACTGAACGCCATGTTGTCGCGCAGGTAGTCGAAGCCGAACTCGTTGTTGGTGCCGTAGGTGATATCCGCCGCATAGGCGGCGCGCTTCTCGTCCGGCGGCATGAACGGGGTGACGATGCCGACCGACATGCCGAGAAATTCATACAGGGGACGCATCCAGTTGGCGTCACGGCGGGCCAGGTAGTCGTTGACCGTGACCACGTGCACGCCCTTGCCTTCCAGCGCGTTGAGGTAAACGGCCAGGGTGCCCACCAGGGTCTTGCCCTCACCGGTGCGCATCTCGGCGATCTTGCCTTCATGCAGGGTCATGCCGCCGATCAACTGGACGTCGAAGTGACGCATGCCCATCACGCGCTTGCCGGCCTCGCGGGCCACGGCGAAGGCTTCGGGCAGCAATTGGTCCAGGGTTTCGCCTTTGGCCAGGCGGGCCTTGAATTCTTCGGTCTTGGCGCGCAGTTGCTCATCGGAGAGCGCGAGCATCTGCTCCTCGAATGCGTTGACGGCCTGAACCGCCTTGAGCATGCGTTTGACCTCACGCTCGTTCTTGCTTCCAAAGAGTTTTTTCAACAAAGGCGCAAACATATCGACAGGATCTTCCACGCTATGGATGGAGGGCGGCCCCGTGAGTCGCCCATGCAGCCCTCATGGCTGCGTGCGAAGGGGGCATTCTACCCGGAAAAGGACTTGAGGAAAGCGGCGTGATTGGCACAGGGCCATCGACCGATGCCGGGGCGGGCATTGGTCAGCATCCTCATTGCTCGTCGCTGACCCGCGCGATGTAGCTGTGCGGATTGATCAGCTCGCCATTGCGGCTGACCTCGAAGTGCACATGGTTGCCAGTGGAACGGCCGGTACTGCCGACGGTGGCGATGGCCTGCCCACGCTGGACCAGATCGCCGACCTGCACGGTATTGCTGCGGTTGTGTGCATACAGGGTGACATAGCCATCGGCGTGACTGATTTCCACGGTATTGCCGTAGCCGTTGCGGCGCCCGGCGAAGGTCACCACGCCGGCACCGACCGCGACCACGTCGCTGCCCGCCTTGGCCGCGAAATCCACCCCCTTGTGCACGCTGACGCGCCCGGTCAGCGGGTCGATCCGCCGGCCGAACGGGGATGAGACGTAGCCCTGCAGCACGGGGTGCCCGGAGAGCATCACCGCTTCGTCGATACGGCGCTCGGCCAGCAGCTGTTCCAGCACTTCCAGCTGCTGCTCGCGGCTGTCCATGCGCAGCGCCAGTTCGTCCAGCGCGCTCATGAACGGTGGCGGCGCATAAGCGGCGCCGTCGAGCAGCTCCTCTGGCCCGCCCTGGCCGACACCCAGGGAGAAATCGAACTCACTGGCATCCAGCTCCGCCAATTCGGTCAGGCGCTCGCCGAGCGCATCGAGGCGAGTGAGGCGCGCCTGCAGCTCGGCAACGTGCGCGGCAAAGGCGTCGAGCTGACGCTGGGCATCGATGCGCACCGCGCCGACTTCCTCGCGCTGGGCATCGAGCGCCTGCGAGACTTCGAGCGTTTCCGGCACGCTCGCCGATTTGGGAGCCAGCCAGGCGCCTACCAGGGCACCGGTACCGATCGCGACGCCGACCAGCAGCGCCACACCGAACGCCAGCCAGCGCAGATCGAGACTGAGCGAACGCGCGGCGCCGTGGCGTCGGCTAAGAAAAATGATGTGCATGACATCCCCATGTAAAAGGTGGAACCAGAGTGCTCGGCAAGGTTCTGTTAATATGACGGCCCCTACGTCGCAGGCTTCCCGCCATGAGTTTTCGTCCCTTGCCGGCCAAGGCTCCCGCCGCATTGCTGCGCGAGGCGAAGCCGCTCAAAGCCCTGTTCAACCAGGCTCAGCGGATCGATCACCTGCAGCAATTGCTTGAAAGCCAGCTACAACCTGCTGCCCGGGAACACTGTCATGTGGCGTCCTGGCGTGAAGGTTGTCTGCTTCTAATCGTCACCGACGGCCATTGGGCCACCCGGTTGCGGTATCAACAAAGACGCCTGCAGAGGCAATTGCAGGCGCTCGAAACGTTCGCGACCTTAACGAAAATCCTCTTCAAGGTGCAACCTCCGACCGCCGAAAGGCGCCCGCCCGCGCGCCCTTTCGAGCTCTCCGACAGCGCTGCCGACAGCATTCAGGAAACCGCAGCGGGGGTCAGCGACCCGCGTCTTCGCGAAGCCCTGGAGCGCCTTGCAAGCCACCGTCGCCGCAGCGATTCGTAACGCATTCAAGCCTTTACGGCGCCAAAATATGGTCGCCATCAGATTGACAATACAACTCCATTTCGACTGTCTAAAGCGGCGACCGAACGGCGCTCGGCGCTCAGTGCGCAGCGAAAAAGACCTGCATAAAAAAAAGGCCACCCGAGGGTGGCCTTGAAGATTAAAGCAAGGAGAGTGTCTTACATGGCCGCTGCTGGGCGCATGTAGGAAATCGGTGCAGTATCGGCGTCTTCGAATGTCACCACTTCCCAAGCCTCCGGCTGGGCGATCAAAGCGCGCAGCAGGCGGTTGTTCAGGCCGTGGCCGGATTTGTAGCCGCGGAACTCACCGATAAGGCTGTTACCGAGCAGGTAAAGGTCACCAATGGCATCGAGAATCTTGTGCCTGACGAATTCGTCCTCGTAACGCAGGCCGTCTTCGTTGAGCACACCGAACTCGTCCACCACGATGGCGTTGTCCACGCTGCCGCCGCGAGCCAGGTTGTGCGAACGCAAGAATTCGATATCACGCATGAAACCGAACGTGCGGGCACGACTGACTTCCTTGACGAACGAGGTGCTGGAGAAATCCACACTCGCGGTCTTGGTACGGTCATGGAACACCGGGTGATCGAAGTCGATCTCGAAGCTCACCTTGAAGCCTTCGAACGGAACGAAGGTGGCGCGCTTGTCGCCGTCCGTCACGGTCACTTCACGGGTGATGCGGATGAACTTCTTGGGCGCATCCTGCTCTTGCAGACCAGCCGACTGAATCAGGAAAACAAAGGGCCCGGCACTGCCGTCCATGATCGGCACTTCACAGGCAGAGAGCTCGACGTAGGCGTTATCGATGCCCAGGCCAGCCATGGCCGAAAGCAGGTGCTCTACCGTATCCACCTTGACATCACCATTGACCAAGGTCGTCGACATGGTGGTTTCACCGACGTTCAATGCGTGGCCCTTGACCTCTACAACAGGGTTGAGGTCAGTGCGACGAAAGACGATGCCGGTGTCCACCGGAGCCGGCTTCAGGGTGAGGTATACCTTCTCCCCGGAGTGCAGGCCGATACCCGTGGCGCGGATGATGTTCTTCAGGGTGCGTTGTCTGATCATGGGTCTGGCCGCTATTGCGCTGGGTGCGAATTGTTTTCAACAAAGGCTGGCGATGATAGCAGAACCGACCTTTGCTGAACACCAATCACCCTTATGCTCCTGATAGATTCCATCAATCCGCCTGACGACGCAGGAACGCCGGAATGTCCAGGTAATCCAGGTCATCCTGAGGGTTCATTTTCGCCGCAGTGGCCGCGCCGCCGTGGCTCTGACGCTGTACGGTCGGGCGCTCGTAGTCCTTGTAGTTGACGTTCTGCTCGCTGCGCACTGGCGCGGCGACCGGCGCAGCGGCCTGAGCGGCAGCCACCTGCACGGTGTTGTCGACGACCTTGACCGGCTTCTCCATGCGGGCACCGAGACCCGTGGCCACTACGGTCACGTGCAGCTCGTCACGCATGTCCGGGTCGATAACGGTACCGACCTTGACGGTGGCGTGCTCGGAGGCGAATTGTTCGATGATGTTGCCCACGTCGGAGTACTCGCCCAGGGACAGATCCGGGCCCGCGGTGATGTTCACCAGAATGCCGCGAGCGCCCTGCAGATTGACGTCTTCGAGCAGCGGGTTGCGGATTGCCGCTTCGGTGGCTTCACGCGCACGGTTCGGGCCACTGGCGCAGCCGGTGCCCATCATGGCCATGCCCATCTCGCTCATCACGGTCTTCACGTCGGCGAAGTCGACGTTGATCATCCCCGGACGCTTGATGATGTCGGAGATGCCACGCACGGCGCCGGACAGCACGTCATCGGCCTTCGAGAAGGCGGACAGCAGGCTGGCATCCTTGCCCAGGATGGTCAGCAGCTTTTCGTTGGGAATGGTGATCAACGAGTCGACGCTTTCCTGCAGCGCGCGGATGCCTTCATCGGCGATCTGCATGCGCTTGCGGCCTTCGAACGGGAACGGACGGGTCACCACTGCCACGGTGAGGATGCCCATTTCCTTGGCCACTTCGGCGATCACCGGTGCAGCACCGGTACCGGTACCGCCGCCCATGCCGGTGGTGATGAAGACCATGTCGCAGCCCTGAAGCACTTCGGCGATGCGCTCGCGGTCTTCCAGGGCCGCCTGACGGCCAACCTCGGGGTTGGCGCCAGCGCCAAGGCCCTTGGTCACGCCGGTGCCCAGCTGCAGCACGGTGCGTGCTCCAATGTTCTTCAGTGCCTGGGCATCGGTATTGGCGCAGATGAATTCGACGCCTTCGATGTTGCTTTTGGCCATGTGATTGACGGCATTGCCGCCACCACCACCAACACCGATGACCTTGATGACCGCGCTCTGCGGAAGGTTGTCTACGAGTTCAAACATGGTCTCTCTCCTGTACTTTCTAGTTTTAAACGCCTACTGCTGATAGCGCTGCACACGCCCGTGCACGCGCCGCCCAACATTAGAAATTGCCCTGGATCCAGCGTTTCAGCCGCTCCAGTACGGGGGGTTTCGCTTCATCACCGTAGCCACCGTTGCCGGGCATCGGGATGTCGTCGGACTGCTTGCGCAGGCCGTACATCAACAGGCCAACGCCTGTCGAATAGATCGGGTTGCGCACCACGTCGCTGAGGCCTTTGACGCTGTGCGGCATGCCGAGACGCACCGGCATATGGAAGATTTCCTCGGCCAGTTCTATTGCGCCTTCCATCTTCGCTGTGCCACCGGTCATTACGATGCCGGCAGGAATCAGGTCCTCGTAGCCGCTGCGGCGCAGTTCAGCCTGGATCAGGGTGAACAGCTCGTCATAGCGCGGCTCGACCACTTCGGCCAGGGACTGACGCGACAGGTCGCGAGGCGGGCGATCACCGACGCTCGGCACCTTGATGGTCTCGCCGGCACCGGCCAGCTTGGCCAGGGCACAGGCGTAACGGATCTTGATCTCTTCGGCATACTGGGTCGGCGTACGCAGCGCCATGGCGATATCGTTGGTGACCTGGTCGCCAGCAATCGGGATCACCGCGGTGTGACGGATCGCACCTTCGGTGAAGATGCAGATGTCGGTGGTGCCGCCGCCGATGTCGACCAGGCACACGCCCAGCTCCTTCTCGTCGTCGGTCAGCACCGCGTAGGCCGAAGCCAACTGCTCGAGAATGATGTCGTCCACTTCCAGACCGCAACGACGCACGCACTTTTCGATGTTCTGCGCCGCGTTCACCGCGCAGGTCACCACGTGCACCTTGGCTTCCAGGCGCACACCGGACATGCCCAGGGGTTCGCGCACGCCTTCCTGGTTATCGATCACGTAATCCTGGGGCAGCGTATGCAGCACCCGCTGGTCAGCCGGAATGGCCACGGCCTGGGCAGCGTCGAGCACGCGCTCGAGATCGGCATTGCTGACCTCACGGTCGCGAATGGCGACGATGCCATGGCTATTGAGGCTGCGGATATGGTTGCCGGCCACGCCGACGAAAGCCGAGTGGATACGGCAACCCGCCATCAACTGGGCTTCTTCGACCGCGCGCTGGATCGAGGCCACGGTGGACTCGATATTGACCACCACGCCCTTCTTCAGGCCGCGTGACGGATGAGTACCGATGCCGACGATTTCCAGCTGACCATCAGCGGTCACTTCACCTACCAGCGCCACCACCTTGGAGGTGCCGATATCGAGGCCGACGATCATCTTGCCGCTCTGCACGTTTGCCATGAGTCTTGCCTTCTCTCCTGATTCACTGCACCGCAGCGGGTTCGACCGCTACGGGCGCCGGCGGCTCGTGCCACGCCACGGCCAGGCCGTTGGCGTAGCGCAGATCGATCCGCGCGATGTTGTCTTTCTGGTCTTTCAGGGCCTTGCTGTAGATGGCACCGAAACGACGTATTTTTTCCACCAGATGGTCGCGCCCCAGCAGCACTTCGATGCCCTGCCCGGTGGACAGGAACCAGCTGCCGCGCTCACGCAACTCCAGGCGTGCCACGGTGAATCCCATTGGTCGCAGCATCTGGCTCAACACCTGATACTGCTGCATGACTTGTTGCTGAGCCCGCTTGGGGCCGTACAGCTGTGGCAAATTCTCGTAGTGCGCCAGTTCTTTGGGCGCAAAGGCCTGCCCCTGGTTGTTGAGCAGTGCCTCGTCACCCCAGCGGGCGATCGGCAATTGCTCTTCCAGGCGTACCATCACCTGGTCGGGCCACACGCGGCGAACTTCGGCGTGGGCGATCCACGGCATCTGCTCCAGTTCGTGACGCATACCCACAAGGTCGACACTGAAGAAGCTCGCACTCACAAAAGGTTCAATGCGTTGCTGCACCGATTGCTGGCTGATGTAGCTCAGGTCGCCTTCCACGCTGATCTTGGCGATCGGCCGATCGGCGTAAGGCAGCAGGCGCAGCGACAGCTCGTAAGCGCCAAACCCCAGCACCAGCAGCAACACCGGCCAGGTGATGCGCTTGAGCAGGCTGAAATTGGGCCGCGGCATGCGCAGGCTGATGGGCTCCTTCGCCACCAGACGGCTGGCACCGCGCGGCACGGCCTTGCCGCGCATGGGCGCACGGGCCGTACCTGGCTGATGACGCAAGACAGCGCTCATGATTACCCCCGGGCCTCAAGGCTGTCGGCCAGTATCGCCAACACCAGTTGCTGGAAATCCAGGCCGGCGGCCAATGCGGCCATTGGCACCAGGCTGTGATCGGTCATGCCCGGCACGGTATTGACTTCAAGCAGCCAGAAACGCCCCTCGGCGTCCTGCATCACGTCGGCGCGCGCCCAGCCCTGGGTACCGACAGCCTCGCAGGCCCTGGCGGTCAGGGACATGAGCTCGGCTTCCTTGTCGGCATCAAGGCCGCAGGGAACCCGGTATTGAGTGTCGTCCGCCAGGTACTTGGCATCGTAATCGTAGAAACTGTGGGATGTGCCCAGCGCGATGGGCGGCAACACCTGCCCACGCAGCATGGCGATGGTGAATTCCGGCCCCTGGATCCACTGCTCGACCAGCACCTGGCTGTCGTAAACGGCGGCGTCCTGCCAGGCGGCGATCAGCGCCTCGACATCGCCGACCTTGGCCATGCCGATGCTCGAGCCTTCGTGGGCCGGCTTGACGATCAGCGGAAAGCCCAGCTCGGCAGCCGCGCGACGGCAGTCGTCGGCACTCGCCAGCACGGCATGGCGTGGCGTAGGAAGCCCGAGGCTCTGCCACACCTGCTTGGTGCGCAGCTTGTCCATCGCCAACGCCGAGGCCAGGATGCCGCTACCCGTGTAGGGAATGCCGGCGCATTCGAGCAGGCCCTGCATGCTGCCATCTTCACCGCCGCGCCCGTGCAGCACGATGAACGCGCGATCGATCTTCTCGCTGAGCAGACGCGCCAGGAAGTCATCGCCCACATCGATGCCAAAGGCATCCACGCCGGCGCTCTGCAACGCGGACAGCACCGCATTGCCGGACTTCAGCGACACCTCGCGCTCGGCGCTCTTGCCGCCGAACAGCACGGCCACTCGGCCGAACGCCGTGACCGGCAATTGGGATTTCAGGGTATCGGCACTCATTTCCCTTGACCTTGCACGCTGAACAGCGGGCTTTGCAGCAGTTGTGGGGCAACCCCGCCGATGTCGCCGGCACCCTGACACAGCAGGATGTCGCCGGCACGCAGCAGCGGCTTGATCAGTGGCGCAAGCTCCGCGCCACGTTCGACATAAATGGGGTCCAGCTGGCCGCGCTGGCGGATGCTGTGGCACAGCTGGCGGCTGTCGGCACCGGGAATCGGCTCCTCGCCAGCCGGGTAGACTTCCATCAGCAGCAGCACGTTGGCATCGGCCAGTACCTGCACGAAATCGTCGTACAAGTCACGGGTGCGGCTGAAACGGTGCGGCTGGTAGACCATCACCAGGCGCCTCTCCGGCCAACCACCACGTACCGCCTTGATCACTGCTGCGACTTCGCGCGGATGGTGGCCGTAATCATCGACCAGCATCACTTCACCGCCGTCGACCGGCAGTTCGCCATAAACCTGGAAGCGACGGCCGACACCCTGGAACTGCGACAGCCCCTGCAGGATGGCCTCGTCGCTGATGCCCTCATCGGTGGCGATACTGATGGTTGCCAGCGCATTGAGCACGTTGTGATTGCCGGGCATGTTCACCGACACGTCGAGCGGCTCGCAGTCCGGGCGCAGCACCGTGAAGAAGGTCTGCATGCCCTGCTGGCGTACATTGATGGCGCGTACGTCGGCGTCTTCGCTGAAGCCGTAGGTCACGGTCGGGCGGCCTACCTGGGAGAGGATTTCGCGCACCACCGGGTCGTCCACGCAGACCACGGCCAGCCCGTAGAACGGCAGGTTGTGGAGGAACTCGATGAAGGTCTTCTTCAGTTTGTTGAAGTCGCCTTCATAGGTGCTCATGTGGTCCATGTCGATGTTGGTGACCACCGAAACCATGGGCTGCAAGTGCAGGAAGCTGGCGTCGCTTTCGTCGGCTTCGGCGATCAGGTAGCGACTGGTGCCGAGCTGCGCATTGGTGCCGGCGGCGTTGAGACGCCCCCCGATCACGAACGTCGGATCCAGACCGGCGGCAGCGAACACCGAGGCCAGCAGGCTGGTGGTGGTGGTCTTGCCATGGGTGCCGGCCACGGCGATGCCGTGACGGTAGCGCATCAGTTCGGCGAGCATCTCGGCACGCGGCACCACGGGGATACGGCGCTCGAGGGCGGTGGCCACTTCCGGGTTGGAGGTGTTGATGGCGCTGGAGACCACCAGCACGTCGGCGTTCTCGGCGTTCTCGGCACGATGGCCGATGAATATCTGCGCGCCGAAGTTTTCCAGCCGCTCGGTGACCGGCGAGGTCTTCAGGTCGGAGCCGGAGACTTCGTAACCGAGGTTGAGCAGCACTTCGGCAATGCCGCACATGCCGGCGCCGCCGATACCGACGAAATGGATACGGCGGATACGGCGCATGCGCCTTACTTCTGCCTTGACCGCTGCGGGGGACTTAGCCACGGGCCACCTCCAGGCATACATCGACCACGGTACGGGTAGCATCGGGCTTGGCCAGGCGACGTGCCGTGCTGGCCATTTGTTTGAGTCGTTCGGGGTGCATCAAGACCTCGGTCAGCTGCGCTGCCAGCTCGGCAGCGTCAGTGGAGCGTTGTGGCAGAAGGACGGCGGCGCCGTCCTTCGCGAGATAACTGGCGTTGCGCGTCTGGTGATCGTCGATCGCGTGGGGCAACGGCACCAGGAAAGCCGGCAGGCCGGCTGCTGCCAGTTCACTGACGGTGAGCGCGCCGGAGCGGCAGACCACCAGGTCGGCCCAGGCATAGGCGCGGGCCATGTCGCTGATGAACGGCGCGACTTGCGCTTCGACGCCCACAGCGGTGTAACGTTCGCCAGTCACCGTGGCGTGCTGCTTGCCCGCCTGGTGAAAGATTTCCGGACGCAGCTCGGCAGATACCTGCGCCAGCGCCTCCGGCAGCAGTTTGTTCAATGGCTCGGCGCCCAGGCTGCCGCCCAGAATCAGCAGGCGTGGCCGACGACCGGTCAGGGAATCGCGAGGCGTTTCCAGGAACAGCTCTTCGCGTACAGGATTACCGGTGGTGCGGCGCTTGTCCGACGCGGCGAAAGTGTCAGGGAAAGCCTCGCAGACCCGGCTGGCGAATGCCACCAGGCTGCGATTGGCGGTACCGGCCACGGCGTTCTGTTCATGAATGATCAGCGGCACGCCGGCCAGCTTCGCCGCCAGGCCGCCCGGGCCGGTCACGTAGCCGCCCATGCCGAGCACGCAGACCGGCTGCAGCTCACGCACCACCTTGCGGGCCTGCAACAGCGCCTTGATCAACTGCAGCGGCGCCTTGAGGAGCGACAGCGCGCCTTTGCCGCGCAGGCCACTGACGTTGATCAGGTGCAGGGGCAGGCCAGCGGCCGGCACCAGCTCGTTCTCGATACCACGCGGCGTGCCCAGCCAGTGAACGCGATAGCCACGCGCCTGGAATTCGCGCGCGCAGGCCAGCGCCGGGAACACGTGGCCGCCGGTGCCGCCCGCCATGATCAGCACATTACCGGACATGCTGCGCCTCCTTGCCGATGGCTGGCTCGGGGAAATCCGATTCGTCGAACTCGACGTCTTCATTGCCCAGCTGATTGCGCGTCTCCCACTCGATGCGCAGCAGCAGTGCCAGGCTCACACAGCAGATCACCAGCGAGCTGCCGCCGTAGCTGAGGAAAGGCAAGGTCAGCCCTTTGGTCGGCAGCAGGCCGATATTCACCCCGATGTTGATCAGGAACTGACCGATCCACAGAAACGCCAGACCGAAGGCCACGTAGGCACCGAAATACTGCTTGGCGCGTTCCGCCCACAGGCCGATGTACAGCGCCCGCACGCTGACGAACACGAACAGCGCCACGGTCAGCAGCGCGCCTACCAGGCCCAGCTCTTCGGCCAACACCGAGAACACGAAGTCGGTATGCGCTTCCGGCAGGTAGAACTGCTTCTGGATACTGTTGCCCAGGCCGACGCCCAGCCACTCGCCACGGCCGAAAGCAATAAGTGCCTGGGTCAGCTGGTAGCCGGAGCCGTACTGATCGGCCCAGGGGTCGGTGAAGGTGATCAGGCGCTGCAGGCGGTATTCCTGGGTCTGCACCAGCACGAACACCGCACCGACCGCCAGCGCCACCATCAGCGAGAAGCGGAACAGGCCGACACCACCGAGAAACAGCATGGCCATCGCCGAGCCCATCATCACCACGGTAGCGCCGAAGTCCGGCTCCAGCAGCAGCAGGAAGGCCATCGGCAGCAACACCACGAAGGGCTTGAAGAAACCGGCCCAGCTCTCGCGCACCTCTTCCTGGCGGCGAACCAGGTAACCGGCGAGATAGAGCACCACGAACACCTTGGCGATTTCCGAGGGCTGGATGTTGAACGCACCAAAGCCGATCCAGCGCCGCGCACCGTTCACTTCGCGGCCGATACCGGGCACCAGCACCAGTATCAGCAGCACGATGGCCACTAGCAGTAGCAGCCAGCTGTGCCGCTGCCAGGTGGCCAGCGGCACCATCAGCACCACCCCGGCGGCACCAAGGCCGATCACCAGGTACACCAGGTGGCGGATCATGTAGTACAGCGGGCTGCCCGTATTCACGGCAGCCACCTCGGTGGACGCCGAGGAGATCATCACCAGCCCCAGGCCGAGCAGCGCCAGGCAGCCCGCCAGCATGGGGAAATCCATGTCCAGGCCGCGACGGCTGAACAGCGGGGACGGGTAAGGGCGCAGGAAGGACAGCATCAGACGAGCGCCTCCGCGGCCTGGGCGAACAGGCGCCCGCGTTCTTCGAAGTTCTTGAACATGTCGAGGCTCGCACAGGCCGGCGACAGCAGCACCGCATCGCCTGGTTGGGCAATGGCTGCGGCCTGCTCGACGGCAGCCTGCAGGCTGTCGACACGTACGATGTTCACCGTGCCGTCAAGCACCGCGGCCAGCTTGTCGGCGTCACGGCCGAGCAGCACGACGGCGCGACAATGGGCGGCCACCGGTTTGCGCAGGCTGGCGAAGTCGGCGCCCTTGCCGTCACCGCCGGCGATCAGCACCAGTTTGCCGACGATGTCATCGCCCAGGCCTTCGATGGCCGCCAGGGCGGCACCGACGTTGGTGGCTTTGGAGTCGTCGTAGTAGCTCACGCCGGCGCGCTCACTCACCCACTGGCAACGGTGCGGCAGGCCGGTGAAGGCCCTCAGGGTGTCGAGCATGGCTGCCATCGGCAGGCCGACCGCATGACCGAGCGCCAGCGCTGCCAGGGCGTTGGACTGGTTATGAGCACCACGCACCTTCAACTCGCGCACTGGCAGCAGGGCTTCGAACTGATAGGCCAGGCACTTCTCGCCATTCTCCTCGAGCAGGCCGAAACGCTTGAAGTCCGGTTTGCCGAGGCCGAAGCTCAAGCATGGCACCTGGTCGGCAATCATCGGCCGCGACAGCGGGTCGTCGCGGTTCACAACCACCTGCCGAGCACCACGGAAAATCCGGTGCTTGGCCAGGTGATAGGCCGGCAGATCGGCATAGCGATCCATATGGTCTTCGCTGATGTTCAGGCAGGTCGCCACTTCAGCGTTGAGCAATTCGGTGGTTTCCAGCTGGAAGCTGGACAGTTCGATCACATACAGCTCGACGTCATCGGCGAGCAGGTCCAGCGCCGGCGTGCCGAGGTTGCCACCGACGGCGACCCTGCGGCCGGCGGCAGCGGCCATCTCGCCGACCAGGGTGGTCACGGTGCTCTTGGCGTTGGAGCCGGTGATGGCCACGATCGGCGCCTTGGCAGCGCGGGCGAACAGGTCGATGTCGCCGGACAGCTTGGCGCCACGCTTGGCCGCTTCCTGCAGGGCCGGGGTGGCCACGGCCAGGCCCGGGCTGATCAGCAGCTCGCTGGCACGACCGAGAAACTCCACGTCCAGCTCGCCACAACGCACTTCGACCTGCGGGAACTGCTCACGCAAGGTGCTCAGCTCCGGCGGATTGGCACGGGTATCGACCACGGCAAAGCGCACGCCCTGGCGCGCGAGGTAGCGCACCAGGGACATGCCGCTCTTGCCGAGGCCGACAACGATGCGGAATTGGTCGGAAGCGATCAGGCTCATGCTGTCCTCAACGCAGTTTCAAAGTAGCGAGGCCGATCAACACCAGAATGACGGTGATGATCCAGAAACGAACGATGACCCGTGGCTCGGGCCAACCCTTCAACTCGAAATGGTGATGAATCGGTGCCATGCGGAACACCCGCTTGCCGGTCAGCTTGAAGCTGGCGACCTGGATGATCACCGACAGGGTTTCCATCACGAACACGCCGCCCATGATGAACAGCACGATTTCCTGACGCACGATCACGGCAATGGTGCCCAGTGCGGCGCCCAGCGCCAGCGCGCCGACGTCGCCCATGAACACCTGGGCCGGATACGTGTTGAACCACAGGAAGCCCAGCCCCGCACCGATCAACGCGCCGCAGAACACGATCAGTTCGCCGGCACCCGGTACGTAGGGAATCAGCAGGTACTCGGAGAAATTCACGTTGCCCGACAGGTAGCAGAAGATACCCAGGGCACCGCCGACCATCACGGTAGGCAGGATGGCCAGGCCGTCGAGGCCGTCGGTCAGGTTCACCGCGTTGCTGGAGCCGACGATGACGAAGTAGGTCAGGATCACGAAGCCGATGCCCAGCGGGATGCTGACGTCCTTGAGCAGCGGTACGATCAGGGTGGTTTCGATCGGCGTCTGCGCAGTCATATAAAGGAAGGTTGCCGCGCCAAGACCGAACACCGACTGCCAGAAGTACTTCCAGCGGCTCGGCAGGCCGCGCGAGTTCTTCTCGATCACCTTGCGGTAGTCATCGACCCAACCGATGGCGCCGAACAGCAGGGTGACGATCAGCACCACCCATACGTAGCGGTTGCTCAGGTCAGCCCACAGCAGGGTGCTGACCGCGATCGCCGAGAGGATCAGCGCCCCGCCCATGGTCGGCGTACCTTTCTTCGAAAGGTGCGACTGCGGGCCGTCGTTGCGCACCGCCTGGCCGATCTGGCGGATCTGCAGGGTACGGATCATCCACGGGCCCAGGACCAGCGACAAGGTCAGCGCCGTGAGCACGCCGAGAATCCCGCGCAGCGTCAGGTACTGAAAGACCGCGAAGCCCTTGTGGAACTGTTGCAGATACTCTGCCAGCAGCAGCAGCATTTAGTGACTCTCCCCACTATCGCCACACAGCGCGACGACGACGTTTTCCATCGCGGCGCTGCGTGATCCTTTAATTAGAATGGTGCTGTCGCCGTGCTCGGCGCGGACCGCATCGATCAGCGCGGCCTGGTCGGCGAAATGCTGGCCGTTGCCGCCGAACGCCTGCACGGCGTGTTTCATCTGTGGCCCGACCGCGTACAGGACATCGGCCTTGCCGATCGCGTACGCGCCGACTTCACGGTGGCCCTGTTCGGACCAGGCGCCCAGCTCACCGATATCGCCGAGTACCAGCACCTTGCGGCCGGAAAAGCCGGCGAGGATGTCGATGGCCGCGCACATTGAAGCCGGGTTGGCGTTGTAGGTATCGTCGATCACCCGGGCGCCGTTCTGCGCCAGTTGCGCGACGGCACGGCCCTTGACCGGCAAAAGGGTCTCGAGGCCGCTCTTGATGGCCACCAGCGGCACGGACAGGGCATGAGCGGCAGCCGCTGCGGCCAGGGCATTGGCGACGTTGTGCTCACCCAGCAGGTTCAGCTGAATGCGCGCCTGGCCCTCACCGCAATACAGCGTGAATGCCGGGCAACCACGCGGGTCACGGCTCAGCTCGCTGGCATGGAAATCGGCGCTGGCGTCATGCAGCGCGAAGCTCAGCACGCGACGACCGGCCGCACGCTTGACCCAACGCTCAAAGGCCACGTCATCGCGATTGAGAACCGCGACACCACCCTCGCCCAGCCCCTCGAGGATTTCGCCCTTGGCCAGCACGATGTTCTCGGGCCCGCCAAATTCACCCACATGAGCGCTCCCGGCGTTGGTGATAATGGCGACGTGCGGCCGGGTCAGGCCGACGGTGTAGGCGATCTCGCCAATACCTGAAGCGCCAAGCTCGATCACCGCGCCCTTGTGCTCGGGTGCCAGCTCCAGCAGGGTCAGCGGCACGCCGAGCTGGTTATTCAGGTTGCCGCGGGTGGCCAGGACGGTACCGCCGAGTTCCATGAACGCGGCGCGCAGGATGCTGGCGAGCATTTCCTTGACGGTGGTCTTGCCACTGGAGCCGGTCACCGCCGCCAACGGGCCACCGTAGGCTTGGCGATTCAGGGCAGCCAACTGGCCGAGCGCCAGGGCACTGTCGGTGACCACCAGTTGCGGCAGGTCGACATCCGCCACTTCGCGCTCGACCAGCGCTGCCACAGCACCTTTCGCAGCGACCTGGGCCAGGTAGTCATGGCCGTCGAAGCGCGGCCCCGTGAGGGCGATGAACAGTTGGCCGGGGACGATGCTGCGGCTATCGGTGCTGACTGCATCGAATGCGCAATCCGCGCCCGCCAGACGACCACTCAGTGGCCCGGCCACCTCGCTCAAACGCAGTGCCTTAAGCATGTGCCGCCTCCCATGCCGCGAGTGCGCGAGCCGCTTCGTGCAGATCGGAAAATGGCTGACGCACGCCGTCTACTTCCTGGTAATCCTCGTGGCCCTTGCCAGCCAGCACCACCACGTCGCCGACCTGGGCTTCGCCGATCAGTGCAGCGATGGCGAGACCGCGACCGTGCACGAAGCGCACCTGGTCCGCAGCACGGAAGCCGCCACGGATGTCGTCGAAAATCTGCGTCGGCGGCTCGCTGCGCGGGTTGTCATCGGTCACCAGGGTGACATCGGCGAGGCGCTCGACCACTTCGGCCATCAGCGGACGCTTGCCACGGTCACGATCGCCACCACAGCCGAACAGGCACAACAGGCGGCCCGCCACGTGCGGTCGCAAAGCGCTCAGTACCTTTTCCAGCGCGTCCGGGGTGTGGGCGTAATCGACCACCACCAGCGGCGCCTGCTGGCCGCCCAGGCGCTGCATGCGGCCCACCGGGCCTTGCAGGCGCGGCAGGACCTTGAGAATTTCGTCCAGCGGGTAATCCATGGCCACCAGGGCGCCGACCACCGCCAGCAGATTGCTGAGGTTGAAACGGCCCAGCAGCGAACTGCGCAGGCTGCCTTCGCCACGCGGCGTCACCAGGGTGGCACGCACGCCCCGGTCATCGAAATGGATGTCGCGACAGAACAGGTAGGCGCCCTGGTTTTCCAGGCTGTAACCGATCAGCCGCGACTCGCGCGGGTCTTCAGCCAGGCTGCGCCCCGTTGCGTCGTCCAGATTGATCACCCGGCTGCGCAGGCTTGGCCAGGCGAACAGCGCTGACTTGGCGGCTTGGTAGGCCTCCATCGAGCCGTGATAGTCGAGGTGGTCACGCGACAGGTTGGTGAACACCGCCACGTCGAAATCCAGTGCGGCGACACGCCCCTGGTGCAGGCCATGGGAGGAAACTTCCATGGCGATGGCGCGTGCGCCGTTCTTTTTCAACCCAGCCAGGGTCGCCTGTACGCCGATCGGGTCGGGAGTGGTGTGCAGCCCCTGGGCCAGGGAGCCATAGAAACCGTTGCCGAGGGTGCCGACGATGCCGCAGCGTTCGCCGAGCAGGTCCAACGCCTGAGCCAGCAGTTGGCTGACACTGGTCTTGCCGTTGGTGCCGGTGATGCCGACCATGTGCAGACCGCGGCTCGGCTCCCCGTAGAAGCGGCCGGCGATTGCCGACAACTGCCCGGCCAGACCTTTGATGGCGACCAGTTCGGCGCTCTCGGCGGTCATTGGCAACGAGCCGTCGACTTCATAGGCTACGGCGGCAGCACCTCGGGAAATCGCATCGGCGATGTGCACACGGCCGTCCTGACGAGTACCGGGCACGGCCAGGAACAGATCACCCGGGCGTACCTGGCGGCTGTCGAGCGTCAGTTCGCGAATCAGCACGCCGCTGCTCGCCTGAGGCAATAACTGGTTCAATGGCATGGGCATTAGCCGCGCCCTCCATCGCTGGTCGCCGCTGCCGGCGCTTCGACCTTGGCCGCGGCGGCTTCCGGCAGGTTGTCCGGAGTGATGTTCATCAGGCGCAGGCCACCGGCCATGACGCGGCTGAATACCGGCGCCGAGACCAGGCCGCCGTAGTAGCCGCTCTTGCTTGGTTCGTCGATGACCACGGCGATGGCGATGCGCGGATTACTCGCCGGAGCAAAGCCGGCGAACAGGGAACGATAGGAATTGGCCTGATAGCCCTTGGTGCCCGAAGCGGTTTTGCGAGCGGTACCGCTCTTGCCGGCCACGTGATACCCCGGCACCTGGGCGCGGAATACCCCACCCGGCGCTTCGATCACCTGCTGCAGCATGCCCTGCAGGGTGTGGGCGACGTCTTCCGGAATAACCTGCACGCTGTCACGCACGCGGTCGGTACGGGTCAGTGACATCGGCACGCTGCGCCCGCTATTGCCCAGTACCGCATAGGCATGCGCCAGCTGCACGGCAGTCACCGAGAGGCCATAGCCATAGGACAGCGTCGCGGTCTCGGCCTTGCGCCACTCGCGGTGGTTGGGCAGGTTGCCGACACGCTCGCCGGGAAAGCTCAAGCCGGTGTCCTGGCCGAGACCGACCTGTTGCATGACGTCATAAATGGCCGCGCCGCCGATATCGAAGGCGACCTTGCTCATGCCGACGTTACTGGATTTGATGAGGATGCCGGTCAGGTCAAGCACGCCATCCGGCGCGCGTGAGACGTCCTTGATGGTGTAGCGCCCGATCTGCAGCGTACCGCCCTGCACGTCGACCTTGTCGGTCGGCTTCCAGCGCCCGGTTTCCAGCGCGGCGCTCATGGAGAACGGCTTCATGGTCGAGCCCGGCTCGAACACGTCGATCATCGCCCGGTTACGCATCGCGGCCGGTTGCAGGTTGCGGCGGTTGTTCGGGTTATAGGTCGGCTGGTTGACCATGGCGAGGATCTCGCCGGTCTTCACGTCGATCATTACCAGGCTGCCAGCCTTGGCACCGAACTCGACCAGCGCATTGCGCAGTTCGCGGTGTGCCAGGTACTGCAGGCGCAAGTCGATGGACAGCGCCAGCGCCTTGCCGGCCTTGGCATTCTGGGTAACCTGAACGTCGCGGATCAACCGCCCGCGACGATCCTTCAAGACCTGGCGCTTGCCGGGAACGCCGGCCAGCCAGTCTTCGAATGCCAACTCGACGCCTTCGCGGCCACGGTCGTCGATATCGGTGAAGCCGACCATGTGCGCGGTCACTTCACCGGCCGGGTAGAAGCGGCGGAACTCCTCGATCGGATAAACACCCGGGACCTTGAGGTCAAGCACCCGCTGACCCTGCTCGGGGGTCAGCCCGCGGACCAGGTACATGAATTCGCGGTCGGCATTGGCCTGCAGGCGCGCAGCAAAGGCGCTCGGCTCCTGCCCAAGCGCGGCCGCGAGCACCGGCCACTGGGCTTTGCCGGCCTGCAGCTCCTTGCCATTGGCCCACAGCGTGGTAACCGGAGTGCTGACCGCCAGCGGCTCGCCATTGCGATCAGTGATCAGGCCACGGTGCGCCGGAATAGGAATGTGTCGAACGCTGCGGGCGTCGCCATGGGCCTGGAGGAAATCGTGGTCGAAAACGTGCAGCTCGAAAATCCGCGCAGCGATTGCCGCGACCATCAGCGCCAGCAGCAGCATGACCAGGCGGAAGCGCCACGGATAGAGTGCCCCCTCGAGCTTCATCATGGCGCCACCATGCGTACTTCGGCAGCGTCTGGAATGCGCATCTTCAGCTGTTCGCTGGCCAGGGTCTCGATGCGGTTATGGGCTGTCCAGGTGCTTTGCTCGAGGATCAGCCGGCCCCATTCGGCCTGCGCCTTGTCGCGCACGCTGAGCTCGGCATACAGGCTATTGAGCAGTTGGCGATTCCAGTGCGCGCTGTAGGAGACCGCCAGGGCGGAGCCGAGCACGGCAATGAACAGCACCAACATCAGCAGGCTGCCCTTGGGGAAACGCTTGGCCACTACGCCGCTCATCGCAACTTCTCCGCGACACGCATCACGGCGCTACGCGAACGAGGATTGGCCTTGAGCTCGGCCTCCGAGGCGAATTGTGGTTTGCCGATCAGTTTCAGGCGTGGTTCGAAGGCCTTGGGAATGATCGGCAGGTCACGGGGCAGCTTGTCCATTTCGCCCTTGGCGTGCTTGCGCATGAACAGCTTGACGATGCGGTCTTCCAGCGAATGGAAGCTGATCACCACCAGACGGCCGCCGACCTCCAGGTTCTCGAGCGCGGCATCGAGGCCACGTTCCAGATCACCCAGCTCGTTATTGACATGGATGCGCAGCCCTTGAAAGGCACGGGTCGCCGGATTCTTGCCCTTTTCCCAGGCAGGGTTGGCGACGGTGAGCACCTGCGCCAGATCGGCGGTGCGCTCGAACGGCTGCTCGGCGCGGCGCATCACCACCGCTCGCGCCATGCGCCTGGCGAAACGCTCCTCGCCGTATTCCTTGAACACCCGGGCGATTTCTTCCTCGCCTGCGGTGGCGATGAACTGCGCAGCACTGACGCCGCGCGACGGATCCATGCGCATGTCCAAGGGGCCGTCATTGAGAAAGCTGAAGCCACGCTCGGCGTCGTCCAGCTGCGGCGACGACACGCCCAGATCCAGCAACACGCCGCTGACCTGCCCAGCGAGACCGCGGACAGCGAGTTCGTCGGCAAGTTCCGCAAAACTGCGCTGTACAACGACAAAGCGGCCGTCTTCGGCCGCCAGGGTATTTCCAGTCGCGATTGCGAGGGGATCCTTGTCGAATCCCAGCAGGCGACCACCTGGCCCCACCCTTTCGAGGATCAGCCGACTGTGCCCCCCTCGCCCGAACGTGCCGTCCACGTAGCAACCATCCGCGCGCAGCGAAAGGCCGTCGACGGCCTCTTCGAGCAACACGGTGATATGGCGGTAGGTAGAAGTCATGTTCACAGGATCAGGTCACGTAGATCATCGGAAAGGGCACCCGGTTGCTTGATGGCGGCCAGATCGGCATCGGCCACGGCATTCCAGGAGTCTTCATCCCACAGTTGAAATTTGTTTAGCTGGCCCACCAACATCGCGCGCTTGTCCAGATTGGCGTACTCGCGCAACCGCGGCGGAACCAGAAAACGACCACTGCCGTCCAGTTCCAGATCGACGGCATTACCAATCAGCAAGCGCTGCAGACGACGGTTTTCCTCTCTGAAGGAGGCCAGCTCGCGCAGCTTGTTTTCGATGATTTCCCACTCCGGCAGCGGGTAGACACAAAGGCAGGGATCGATGGCATCAATGGTGACGATGAGCTGGCCAGCCGAACGCGACACGAGCTCGTCCCGATACCGGCTAGGCATCGCGAGTCGCCCTTTGGCGTCGAGACTTATGGCGTTAGCTCCGCGAAACACTGTTGCGTTTCCCCTTAATTAGCCATCTGCATCCAAAAAAACCCACTTCACGCCACTTCTCACCACCGGGGCACACTATAGGAACGCGCACACCCCACCGTCAAGGCGCGCCAGAGCGGAAAACTCCTTATAGAACGGAGATTTAGCGAATAAAGGAGAGAGTGGGACAGAGGCCCGGGAGCATAAGGAGGGGTAAAAACAAGCACATACAGGCAGCTGGCTCACAAACTTAATGTAGTTTGTGAGGAGTAAGATTTTTTCGGTCTTAGAAACGAGGGGATGAAGCACAAACGAAAGAAGGTGGAGAGTCGATCTATAAGCCGGGTTCTGTCGAGGACAGTCATTCCTCTACGACGCACATCACTGTACGCCTTTAGCAACCTACCCGGTTCCAGCGCGGGCCACGCCAATGGAACCCTATTTGGTCTTGCTCCGAGTGGGGTTTGCCTAGCCACGGACTGTTACCAGCCGCGCGGTGCGCTCTTACCGCACCTTTTCACCCTTACCGGCGCCGAAGCGCTTAGGCGGTTATTTTCTGTGGCACTTTCCGTAGGCTCACGCCCCCCAGGCATTACCTGGCACTCCGCCCTATGGAGCCCGGACTTTCCTCCCCCACACTTCGCGAACGAAGCACGGCAGCGACTGTCCGATCGACTCTCCGACCGCTAGGGTAACCGCTGGGGGCTGGTGAGAACAAGTTCAAACATCCTGCTGGCGCTCTAACGCGGCCTGATAGAGGAGGTTCTTGCGCACCCCGGTGATCTGCGCCGCCAGGGCTGCCGCGCGCTTGAGCGGCAACTCCGCGAGCAGCAGATCGAGCACCCGCAGCGCCTCGGCGCTCACCGCCGCTTCATCAACGGGCGCCTGCCAGCCCGCGACCAGCACCACGCATTCGCCCCGCTGCTGGTTGGCGTCCGCCGCCACCCAATCACACAACTGTGCGAGCGGCAGCCCTTGCAGCGTCTCGAAGGTCTTCGTCAGTTCGCGTGCCAGCAGCGCTGGGCGATCACCGCCAAAAACGTCGCGCATGTCCTGCAGACATTCGAGTATGCGATGCGGCGCCTCATAGAAGATCAACGTGCGCGGCTCCTCACACACGGCTTCCAGGCGCGTGCGCCGCCCTGCGCTCTTGGCGGGCAGAAAGCCTTCGAACACGAAACGATCGGACGGCAGCCCCGCCGCCGACAAGGCCGCGATCAGCGCGCAGGCGCCCGGCACCGGCACCACCCGAATGCCGGCCGCGCGCGCCTGGCGCACCAGGTGATAACCGGGGTCGGAAATCAGCGGCGTGCCGGCGTCGGAAATCAGCGCCACGTCATCGCCGGCACGCAGGCGCTCGAGAAAGCGACCGCCCTCGTCACGCTCGTTGTGCTCGTGGCAGGCCGCCAGCTGGGTACCGATCCCGAAGTGCTGCATCAGCCGCGCCGAATGCCGGGTGTCTTCAGCGGCGATCAGCGCAACGCTGTTCAGCACCTTCAGCGCACGCGCACTGAGGTCGTCGAGGTTACCGATAGGTGTCGCCACCACGAACAACGTGCCTGTGGCAGAACGGGGAGCTTCACTAGCAGTCACGGCGACGCCTCATCTCATCTTCAAAGGCGCATTGTAACGCGTGGAACTGGAGGATGAACGCGGTCACATCCACAGTGTACGATCGCGCCGACTGCGCACCGCTTAACACCTTCGAGATCGCACAGGCGGCGTGCCTTGGGTACACTTGCTCGTTCATTTGCTCAAGAACCGGAATCGCTTACATGATCGCCTGCCTGCGTCCGCTCTCTGCACTCTGCCTTGCCGGCTTGCTCGTTGCCTGCAGCAGCTCGCCCACCTCCAACCTCGGCGAACTGCCCCGCACACCTCAAGCCAGCCTCGAGCAGATGCTCCAGCAAGCCGGTACCAGCCAGAGCGAAGAAGCCCAGTTGCTGCGTCTTTCCGCCGCCGACCAAGCCTACAGGCAGGGCGATGCGGCACGCGCCAGCAGCATCCTCGCACAGGTCGACCTGCAGACGCTGAAGCCGGCGCAACAGATCTATGCGAGCACCCTGCAGGCCGAGCTGGCACTGACGCGCAACGACGCCAAGGCCGCGCTTGCCGCCCTGGCCCATCCCAGCCTGGAGCGCCTTGGCGAGCTGCCCGTCGAGCAGCAGTCGCGCACCCAGCTGACCCGCGCCAACGCACTCGAGAAAGACGGCCAGATGCTTGCCGCTGCCCGGGAGCGGGTGTTCATCGCCCCGCTGCTCAGTGGCGATGAAGCGCAGCGCAACCAGGACCGTATCTGGAGCCTGGTTTCCAGCCTACCGGCCGAACCGGCACCCGGCGCCGAGGATGCCGACCTGGCCGGCTGGCTGTCGCTGGCCCAGGTCGCCAAGACCGTCGGCACCCTGCAGCAACAGCAGCAGGCCATCGACGACTGGCTGGCCCAGCACCCCAGCCACCCGGCTGCCCAGCAACTGCCAAAGGCGCTGGCCGATCTGCGGGCACTCTCCAGCCAGCCGCTGGAAAAGATCGCCCTGCTGCTGCCTCAGGAAGGGCAACTGGCGGCTGTGTCCCGCGCCCTGCGCGACGGCTTCCTGGCCGCTCATTATCAAGCGCAGCAAGCCGGCGAACAGCCGCCGCAGATCCAACTCTACGACAGCGCCCGGCTGACCTCGCTGGATGACTTCTATCGCCAGGCCCAGGCCGATGGCGTGCAACTTGTGGTCGGCCCGCTGGAGAAAAACCTGGTGACCCAACTGGGCGCTCGCGAGCAGTTGCCGATCACCACGCTAGCCCTCAACTACAGCGAGTCCGGCGCGGAAAGCCCGGACCAGCTGTTCCAGTTCGGCCTCGCCGCGGAAGACGAAGCCCGTGAGGTAGCCCGCCGCGCCTGGGCCGATGGCATGCGCAGCGCCGTGGCACTGGTACCGAAAGGCGACTGGGGCGACCGCGTATTGGAAGCCTTCCGGCAGAGCTGGCTGGCCGCTGGCGGCACCTTCCTGGGCGCCGAGCACATCGACCAGCCGGTGGACATGGCGCGGCAGATCGCCAACCTGTTCCAGCTCAGCGGCAGCGGCTCGGCCGCCGGCACCGCACCTACTCGCCGCCAGGACGTGGACTTCATATTCCTCGCTGCCACGCCGCAGCAGGCCCAGCAGATCAAACCGACCCTGGCCTATCAATACGCCGGCGAAGTGCCGGTGTACGCCACCTCGCACCTGTTCAGCGGCAGCATGAGCGCTGCGCAGTACCGCGATCTGGACGGCATTCGCTTCTGCGAAACACCCTGGCTGCTGGATGCCAATGACCCGCTGCGCCAACAGGTCAATACGCAATGGCCCCAGGCCGGAGGTAGCCTGGGCCGCCTGTATGCCATGGGTGTCGACGCCTTCCGCCTGGCGCCGCGCCTGGGCCAGCTCAAGGCACTGCCCGACAGCCGTATCGACGGCCTTTCCGGCAGCCTGAGCCTGAACGCCACCCAGCGTGTCGAACGCCAGCTACCCTGGGCCGAGTTCCGCGGCGGCCAGGTTCAGCGCCTGCCCGACACCCCGCTTTGAGCGACGACCCGCGGCACGCCAGCGGGCGGGAGGCTGAAGCCCTCGCTCGCGCGCATCTCGAAGGCTGCGGTCTGAAGCTCATCACCCAGAACTGGCGCGGCCAGCGCGGCGAACTCGATCTGGTCATGCTTGATGGCGATACAGTAGTATTCGCCGAAGTGCGCTACCGCAAGCACAGTGCCTGGGGTGGCGCACTGGAAAGCGTCGACAGGCGCAAGCGGGACAAGCTGATTGCCACCGCCACGCAGTTTCTGCAGCAGGAGAAGCGCTGGGCCAAACATCCCTGTCGTTTCGATGTCATAGCCCTGGGCCATGGCAAACCCGCACCACTGGAGTGGATCAGGAACGCCTTCGACAGCTGAACGCTCGGCGTGCTGCCCATCCTGGGGCATCGCCATTTTCAACGACAGCGCTGCGCCCGATCCGGCCTGGCGTACCGTTACAGTCAAGGTCAAACATCCACATGGATATGCAAGCCCGTATTCGCCAGCTGTTCCAAGCCAGCATCGAAGCCAAGCACCACGCGATGGAGGTGTTGCCGCCGTTCATCGAACATGCCAGCCAGGTGATGGTTCAGGCCCTGCTCAGCGAAGGCAAGATTCTCTCGTGCGGCAACGGCGGCTCGGCTGGGGACGCCCAGCATTTTTCCTCGGAACTGCTCAACCGCTTCGAACGCGAACGCCCGAGCCTGCCCGCTATCGCGCTGACCACCGACAGCTCGACCATCACCTCGATCGCCAACGATTACAGCTACAACGAAGTATTCTCCAAGCAGATTCGTGCACTGGGCCAGCCCGGCGACGTGTTGCTGGCGATCTCCACCAGCGGCAACTCGGCCAACGTGATCCAGGCCATCCAGGCCGCCCATGATCGGGAAATGACCGTGGTTGCCCTGACCGGCCGTGACGGCGGCGGCATGGCATCGCTGCTGCTGCCCGAAGATGTGGAAATTCGCGTGCCGTCGAAAGTGACGGCGCGCATTCAGGAAGTCCATTTGCTGGCCATCCACTGCTTGTGCGACCTTATCGACAGTCAACTGTTTGGGAGTGAAGAATGACCCGTTCACCACTGATCCTCGCCGCGCTGGCAATCACACTGATCCTCGGCGGTTGCGGCGGCCGTAGCATCGGCAACAAGATCGACGACCAGTTCGTCGGTCCCGACGTCGCCAATGCCATCACCCGCGCCCACGCCGACCTGGCAAGCCCCACCTCGCGTATCGTGGTGACCAGCTACAACGGTGTGGTGCTGATCGCCGGCCAGACCCCGCGCGCCGACCTCAAGAGCACGGCCGAACAGGCCGCGCGCCGCGTGCAGGGCGTGCGCAAAGTGCATAACGAGCTTCAGGTCCAGCAGCCCAACTCGCTCCTGGCGCGCAGCAACGACTCGCTGCTGACCACCAAGGTCAAGACCCAGATGCTCGCCGACAGCGGCGTGCCGGGCAGCCGCATCAAGGTCGTCACCGAGAACGGCATCGTCTATCTGCTCGGCGTGGTCAGCCGTCAGGAAGCCAATGCCGCGAGCAACGTGGTGCAGAGCACATCGGGCGTACAGAAGATCATCAAACTGTTCCAGTACACCGACTGATCGCTAGCGCTTCAACGAAACGCCAGCCAGGCAGCCGCCGGACTGGCGTTTTTTTTGCTCGCCATGCCGTACCTGACGGTTGCATCAGGACAGTGCCGAATCACTCCCCTGCCCACCTGCTGCAAGGCACTGTCGTGGGCGTAACCGCCTTCACCCACCGGCGCACTGGTGACGCACCGCTGCGCGGGCAGGATGCTCGGGCTGGCTCAATCGGCACGTATCGACAGCGCCACGGGTAGGCGCCTGCATGACCCGATCCGCGAGCCACACGGCCCCAAACAGCAGGCAATAAAAAGCCAGTCAGGTCACCCTGACTGGCTCTCGTGTAGCAGCGGCGTTAGCCCGGGTCAGACACCCGAAGCCTTGGCAGCGGCGACGTCCTTGATGGACAGTTTGATGCGGCCGCGGTTGTCGACGTCCAGTACCAGCACTTCAACTTCCTCGCCTTCCTTGAGGATGTCGGTGACCTTCTCCACGCGCGCATCGCTGAGCATGGAGATGTGCACCAGACCGTCCTTGCCCGGCAGGATGTTGACGAAGGCGCCAAAGTCGACAATACGCTCGACCTTGCCGACGTAGATCTTGCCGATCTCGGCTTCCGCGGTGATGCTCAGCACGCGCTGGCGCGCGGCTTCTGCAGCGTCCTTGGTCTCGCCGAAGATCTTGATCGAGCCGTCGTCTTCGATATCGATCGACGCCTTGGTTTCTTCGCAGATGGCGCGGATGGTGGCGCCGCCCTTGCCGATGACGTCGCGAATCTTGTCCTGGTCGATCTTCATGGCGATCATGGTCGGCGCATTGGCCGACAGTTCGCTACGCGATTGAGCAATGACCTGATTCATCTGGCCGAGGATATTCAGGCGCGCTTCCAGGGCCTGGCCCAGAGCGATTTCCATGATTTCTTCGGTGATGCCCTGGATCTTGATGTCCATCTGCAGTGCGGTGACGCCATTGGCGGTACCGGCAACCTTGAAGTCCATATCGCCCAGGTGGTCTTCGTCACCGAGGATGTCGGTCAGAACGGCGAATTTCTCGCCTTCTTTAACCAGACCCATGGCGATACCAGCCACCGGCGCCTTCATCGGCACACCAGCGTCCATCAGCGCCAGGGAAGCACCGCAAACGGAGGCCATGGAGCTGGAACCGTTGGACTCGGTGATTTCCGATACCACGCGGATGGTGTACGGGAACACGTCGGCAGCCGGCAGCATGGCCTGCACCGAACGGCGAGCCAGACGGCCGTGACCGATTTCGCGGCGACCAGTGGCGCCCATGCGGCCACACTCACCCACCGAGTACGGCGGGAAGTTGTAGTGCAGCATGAAGGGGTCTTTACGCTCACCTTCGAGCGTATCGAGCAGCTGTGCGTCACGGGCGGTACCGAGGGTAGCCACGACCAGCGCCTGGGTTTCGCCACGGGTGAACAGGGCCGAGCCGTGGGTCTTGTCCAGCACCCCGACTTCGATGTTCAGGCCACGCACGGTACGGGTGTCACGGCCATCGATACGCGGCTTGCCGTTGACGATGTTCTCGCGCACGGTGCGGTATTCGATTTCGCCGAAGGCGTCTTTCACTTCACCAGCAGAAGGCTGGCCTTCTTCACCGGAGAACCTGGCGACTACCTGATCTTTCAGCTCGCCCAGGCGCGCGTAGCGGTCCTGCTTGATGATGATGGTGTAGGCCTGGGAAATCGCATCGCCGAATTCGCTGCGGATAGCCGACAGCAGCGCGGTGTTTTCCGCTTTTGGTTGCCAGTCCCACGTCGGCTTGGCGGCTTCGGCAGCCAGCTCGGTCACGGCCTGGATCACGGCCTGGAATTCGTCGTGGGCGAACAGCACGGCGCCCAGCATCTGGTCTTCGGTCAGCTCCTTGGCTTCCGACTCGACCATCAGCACGGCGTCTTTGGTACCGGCCACGACCATGTCCAGGCTGGAAGCCTTGAGCTGCTCGTAGTTCGGGTTCAGCAGGTAGCCGGTTTCCGGGTGGAAGGCAACGCGCGCGGCACCGATCGGGCCGTTGAACGGGATACCGGAGATCGCCAGGGCAGCTGAGGTACCGATCATCGCAGCGATGTCCGGATCGGTTTTCTTGCTGGTCGAAACGACGGTACAGATAACCTGCACTTCGTTCTGGAAGCCTTCTGGGAACAGCGGACGGATCGGGCGATCGATCAGGCGCGAGGTCAGGGTTTCCTTCTCGCTCGGACGCGCTTCACGCTTGAAGAAGCCACCAGGGATCTTGCCGGCTGCGTAGGTCTTTTCCTGATAGTGAACCGACAGCGGGAAGAAGCCCTTGCTTGGGTCGGCGTTCTTGGCGCCGGTGACGGCGACCAGCACGGTGACATCGTTGTCAACGGTGACCAGCACAGCGCCGGAGGCTTGACGGGCGATACGGCCAGTCTCGAGGGTGACGGTCGACTGACCGAACTGAAATGTCTTGATTACCGGGTTCACGGTGTTTTCCTTCTCTCTGTTGCCTTTGGGGAAACGGTTTCTTGCGAATTCGTGGGCAGTGGCTTCGGGAGTCGGCCCGAATCTGTCCAAGCGGGTAAAGCCATAAAACGGGTAAAGCATAAACGCAAAAGCTGGAAGCAGGGCGAGCCCACTTCCAGCTTTTGCGGTCAACGGCGCATAAGCATTGCTTAGCGACGCAGACCCAGGCGACCGATCAGGGCGCTGTAACGGCTGGTGTCTTTACCCTTCAGGTAATCCAGCAGCTTGCGGCGCTGGTTGACCATACGGATCAGGCCACGACGCGAGTGGTGGTCTTTGCCGTTGGCCTTGAAGTGGCCTTGCAGCTTGTTGATGTTAGCGGACAGCAGAGCAACCTGAACTTCCGGGCTACCGGTATCGCCTTCGGCTTGCTTGTAGTCATTAACGATCTGAGCTTTTTCTTCAACGCTGAGTGCCATGTGGGCATCCTCTCATCTGGAGACCGTCGCGAACGGCGATCTCAATAGGCCGGGAATCGCTTCCCGTGTTTTAAAAGGAGCAATGACCGTGCCTATTGACAGCCACCCTCGATACGAGCCGCCGGAGCGGCTCGCCACGGTCACACGGACCGAATCAGACGACGCGGCGCAATGCGCCCGTCTTCGCTCACTTCACCGATACCGATGAAGCGACCGTTGTGATCTTGTACCCGCACCATGCCGAACTTCGGCGCATCCGACGCGCGGACGGGCTGCCCTTGCAGCCAATAGAACGAGCTGTGCTCCGAGAAACTCAGCAGCGGCCAGTGCTCCAGCCCACTGTCGACTGGCTGCAGGAAGCGATCTACAGCTTCGTTGCCGCCATCGGCGTGCACCTGTTCCAGTTCTTCCAGGGTAACGGTCTGTACCAGGCCGAACGGTCCGGCCTTGACCCGACGCAGCTCGGCGACATGCGCGCCACAACCCAGAAGGTGACCAATATCCTCGACCAGCGTACGAATATAGGTACCTTTGCTGCAATCTACCGCCAGGCTCGCCTTGTCGGCAGCGCAGCTCAGTAGCTCCAGGCGCGCAATAGTAACAGAACGCGCCTCGCGCTCCACTACTTCTCCTGCCCGGGCCAGTTTGTACAGCGGCTGACCGTCACGCTTGAGGGCCGAATACATCGGTGGAATCTGGCTGATGTCACCGCGAAACCGCGGCAGCAGCGCCTCGATATCGGCTGCGCCGACGTTTACCTCACGGCGCTCGAGCACCTCACCTTCGGCGTCTGCCGTGGTGGTGGTGACACCCAGTTGCATGACCGTCTCGTAACCCTTGTCGGCATCGAGCAGGTACTGGGAGAACTTGGTCGCCTCGCCGAAGCACAGCGGCAGCACGCCGGTTGCCAGCGGGTCGAGGCTGCCGGTATGCCCAGCCTTCTCGGCATTGAGCAGCCAGCGCACTTTCTGCAGCGCGGCGTTGGAGCTGAAGCCTTTCGGCTTGTCGAGCAGGATGATGCCGTCGACCTTGCGACGGATACGCTTTACCTGGGCCACGGGCTTACTCCTTGGCTTCGGTATCGGTGTCACCGTGCTTGCTGTCCTCGGTCACCGCACGCTCGATGAGCGCGGACAACTGAGCACCGCGAATCACGCTCTCGTCATAATGAAAGCGCAGGTTCGGTACGCTGCGCAGCTTCATCGCCTTGCCGAGCTGCATGCGCAGGAAACCGCTGGCATCGTTGAGCACCTTGAGGCTCTGCACCACAGGGTCGACACCCTCTTCAGGCTCGGCGCCCATGATGGTGACGAACACCTTGGCATGGCTGGCGTCACGGCTGACATCCACCGCCGTGACGGTTACCAGGCCACCCAGGCGCGGATCTTTGACTTCGGTGCGAATCAGCTGCGCCAGCTCGCGTTGAATCTGGTCGCCGATGCGCTGGGCACGGCTATAGTCTTTTGCCATCTTGCTACCTTCCACTCGCCTCGACGCCTGCAAAAGCATCGGGCTCAAAAGCGGCAAACGCCCGGCCGCGCGAATGCGGGGCCGGGCGCTGCGTGTTGCGACTCGCGATTACAGGCTGCGAGCCACCTGGACTTTCTCGAACACTTCGATCTTGTCGCCGACCTTGACGTCGTTGTAGCTCTTCACCGCGATACCGCATTCCATGCCGTTACGCACTTCAGCCATATCGTCCTTGAAGCGACGCAGGGATTCCAGCTCGCCTTCGAAGATCACCACGTCGTCGCGCAGTACACGGATCGGGCGGTTACGGAACACCGTACCTTCCACCACCATACAACCGGCGACCGCGCCGAACTTCGGCGAACGGAACACGTCACGCACTTCGGCGATGCCGAGAATGTTCTCGCGCACGTCACTGCCGAGCATACCGGTGAGCGCCTTCTTGACGTCCTCGATGATGTCGTAGATGACGTTGTAGTAACGCATGTCCAGGCCTTCCTGCTCGACGATCTTCCGGGCGCCCGCATCGGCACGGACGTTGAAACCGAACAGTACGGCATTGGAAGCCAGTGCCAGGTTGGCGTCAGACTCGGTGATACCACCGACACCGCCACCGACGACGCGCACTTGCACTTCATCGTTACCCAGGCCGCCGAGCGAGCCCTGCAGCGCTTCCAGCGAACCACGGACGTCGGATTTGAGGACGATGTTGAGCGTCTTCTTCTCTTCCTGGCCCATGTTCTCGAAGATGTTTTCCAGCTTGCCTGCGTGAGCGCGCGCCAACTTCACTTCGCGGAACTTGCCCTGACGGAACAGCGCCACTTCGCGGGCTTTCTTCTCGTCAGCGACGACGGTCATGTCATCACCGGCTTCCGGCGTGCCATCGAGGCCGAGAATCTCGACCGGGATCGCCGGACCGGCTTCCTTGATCGACTTGCCATTCTCGTCGAGCATGGCGCGAATACGGCCATAGTTCGAACCGACCAGCACCATGTCGCCCTGACGCAGCGTACCGTCCTGAACCAGCACGGTCGCGACCGGGCCACGGCCCTTGTCCAGACGGGACTCGACCACCACACCCCGGCCCGGGGCCGATGGGGTTGCCTTGAGTTCCAGAACTTCGGCCTGCAGCAGCACGGCTTCGAGCAGCTCGTCGACACCGGTACCGACCTTGGCCGAGACAGGTACGAACGGCGTGTCACCGCCCCACTCTTCCGACGTCACGCCGTGTACCGACAACTCACTACGGATGCGATCGAGATCAGCGCCCGGCTTGTCGATCTTGTTCACCGCAACTACCAGCGGCACGCCAGCAGCCACAGCGTGCTGAACGGCTTCGATGGTCTGCGGCATCACGCCGTCGTCCGCCGCAACCACCAAGATCACGATATCGGTGGCCTTGGCACCACGAGCACGCATTGCGGTAAACGCGGCGTGACCTGGGGTGTCGAGGAAGGTCACCATGCCGCGCTCGGTTTCCACGTGGTAGGCGCCGATGTGCTGGGTGATACCACCCGCTTCACCAGAGGCCACCTTGGCACGACGGATATAGTCGAGCAGCGAGGTCTTGCCGTGGTCGACGTGACCCATGACGGTCACCACCGGCGCACGGGAGAAGGTCTCACCTTCGAACTTCAGCGATTCGGCCAGGGAATCTTCCAGCGCCGTATCACTGACCAGGGTCACCTTGTGGCCCAGTTCCTCAGCAACCAGTTGGGCAGTTTCCTGATCCAGTACCTGGTTGATGGTGGCCGGGGTACCCAGCTTGAACATGAACTTGATGATTTCAGCAGCCTTGACCGACATCTGCTGGGCGAGGTCGCCCACGGTGATGGTCTCGCCGATCTTCACTTCGCGCACGATAGGGCCGGTCGGGCTCTGGAAACCGTGAACGTTGCGCTTCTTCAGCTTGGCCTTGCCACGACCACCACGACGGAAGCCATCGCTTTCTTCGTCGGTGGTACGCGGAGCGACACGCGGAGCAGGCGCCTTTTCCTTGACGGTCGGGCGGTGCTGGGTGGTCTTGCGATCCCCACCACGGCGATCGGCGTCGTCGTTGCGCGCCTTGTCCGGGCGACGCGGCTCGTCCTTCTTGCGATCATCGGCAGCAGGCGCTGCGACGGCGGCAATGCTCGGTGCGGGGGCAACGGCATCGACCACGGCAGGCTGTTCGGCGGCTGCCGAGGACGGCTGACGCTTGGCTTCTTCTTCGGCCTTGCGCTTGGCTTCTTCCTCGGCCTTCAGGCGAACGGCTTCCGCCGCGGCGCGCTGCTCATCGAGCGCACGCTGCTTCTCGGCTTCGATCTCTTCGTTGCTGCGCTCGACAAAGGTCTTCTTCTTGCGCACTTCAACGCTGATGGTCTTGCTGCCAGCGACCCGCAGGGTGCTGGTGGTCTTGCGCTGCAAGGTAATCTTGCGCGGCGCGTCGGCTTTCTTCTCGCCGTGGCTGCTCTTCAGATGAGCAAGCAGGGCCTGCTTCTCGTTATCGGTGACAACTTGCTCGGCACTGCTGTGCGGCAAACCCGCCTCTCGCATCTGCTGCAGCAGGCGCTCTACCGGTGTGTCGACCACTTGGGCCAGTTCTTTCACCGTGACTTGCGTCATGCACTTCTCTCCTCAGGCCGTAAAACTTACTCGAACCAGTGGGCTCGGGCGGCCATGATCAGCTTGCCGGCACGCTCTTCGTCGATGCCGTCGATGTCGAGCAGGTCGTCAATAGACTGCTCGGCCAGGTCTTCGCGGGTAACCACACCGCGCACTGCCAGTTCCTGCGCCAGGCCTTTGTCCATACCCTCGAGTTCGAGGAGGTCTTCGGCCGGCTGGGCGTCTGCCAGTTTTTCTTCTGTGGCGATGGCTTTGGTCAGCAAACGATCCTTGGCGCGGGAGCGCAGTTCGTTGACGATTTCTTCGTCGAAACCGTCGATGCTGAGCATCTCTTCCATCGGCACGTAAGCGATTTCTTCCAGGCTGGTAAAGCCTTCTTCGACCAGCACCTGGGCCAGTTCTTCGTCGACTTCCAGCTCGTCGATGAAGCCCTGCAGGATGTCGCCGGTCTCTGCCTGCTGCTTGGCCTGGATGTCCGCTTCGGTCATCACGTTCAGCGTCCAGCCGGTCAGTTGACTGGCCAGGCGAACGTTCTGACCACCACGGCCAATCGCTTGCGCCAGGTTGTCTTCGCCTACGGCGATGTCCATGGCATGGGCATCCTCGTCAACGATGATCGCCGCGACTTCAGCCGGCGACATGGCGTTGATGACGAACTGCGCCGGGTTGTCGTCCCACAGCACGATGTCCACGCGCTCGCCGACCAACTCACCGGAAACCGCCTGTACGCGCGAACCGCGCATACCGATGCAGGCACCCTGCGGGTCGATACGCTTGTCCTTGGAACGCACCGCGATCTTGGCCCGCGAGCCTGGATCACGGGAAGCGGCCTTGACCTCGATGAGGCCTTCGGCGATTTCCGGCACTTCGATGCGGAACAGCTCGATCAGCATTTCCGGCGCAGTACGCGACAGGATCAGCTGAGGGCCGCGGTTCTCGGTGCGGATTTCCTTGAGCAGCGCACGCAGGCGCACGCCAACCCGGAAAGTCTCACGCGGAATGATGTCCTCGCGAGCCAGCAGCGCTTCGGCGTTGGCACCCAGGTCGACGATGACATTGTCGCGGGTAACCTTTTTCACGGTGCCGGCGATGATCTCGCCGAGACGCTCGCGGTAAGCTTCAACGACCTGGGCACGCTCGGCCTCGCGCACTTTCTGCACGATAACCTGCTTGGCGGTCTGCGCAGCGATACGGCCGAACTCGATAGAGTCGATTTTCTCTTCGAGCACATCACCGACCTTGGCGCTGGCTTCGACAGCGCGTGGCATATCGGTAGTCACCTGATGCGCCGGATCATCGAAGTCTTCCTCCTCGACGACCGTCCAGCAACGAAAGGTCTCATAGCTGCCGCTCTGGCGATTGATCGCCACGCGCAACTCGACTTCGTCTTCAAAACGTTTCTTGGTCGCTGTGGCCAGCGCCAACTCGAGCGCCTCGAAAATCACAGCGGCCGGTACACCCTTTTCATTGGATACCGACTCAACAACCAGCAGTACTTCTTTGCTCATCGTACGCCTCGCCTTTCGCAATCCATTGGGATCCACGCATTCCGCGAATCCCGCGGGATCCGTGTCTCAATCAAACCGGGGGATAATGTTGGCCTTGTCGATCAGATCGATCGGCAAAAGGAACTCGTGGTCATCCACCTGCACCACCACGTCCTCCTCCTCCACACCACGGAGCAGACCCTGAAAGTTGCGGCGCCCTTCGAACGGCGAGCGCAACTTGATTTTTACCTGCTCGCCGGCGTGACTGGCGAACTGAGCCAACGTGAACAGCGGCCGATCCATGCCTGGCGACGACACCTCCAGGGTGTACTCCGCCGCGATGGGGTCCTCGACATCGAGAACACCGCTGATCTGCCGACTGACCTTCTCGCAATCGTCGATAAGAATGCCGTTGGCGTGATCGATATAGATACGTAGCAGCGAATGCCGCCCCTGAGACAGGAACTCGATACCCCAGCACTCGTAGCCAAGCGCCTCGACCACCGGGGCCACCAAGGCCTGCAACTGTTCTAGCTTGCTCGACACCTGAACCCCTCGCGCATGCTGTGCAAATGAAAAATGGGCGAAACGCCCATCCATAAAACCGTCCGTGCGACGGCAAATCTGTCATCCAGCTAGCAAAAAGCCCCTTGAAAGGGGCTCCGCTACAACTGGATGCGGGGACTGGGTTGGCCAGCGACCTCGGGCCATGAGCCCGACGAGCTACCGGACCGTTCCAATCCCGGTGCAAAACTGGGAGCGGATTATACGGCCGAAGCACACCACGGGTCAACCAACCCCCCAGAAACAGAAAAGCCCGCATGCTGCGGGCTCTCCTGTTCAATTGGTACCGAGAAGGGGACTCGAACCCCTACAGCCTATGGCCACTACCACCTCAAGGTAGCGTGTCTACCAATTCCACCACCTCGGCAAATGTAACGTTTACTGCGCTTCAGGTGCTTGAGGTACGTCTTGCTCACCCGAAGTTGGCGCTTGCTGTTGCTCAAGCACCGGTACATCTTCAGCAGGTTTATTCTCCTGCGGCGCTTCCATCACCGCCGGATCAGGCAAGCCAGCCTGGCCTAGCGTATCAGCTTTTTGATTAGCAAAGAACGCTAACCCCAAGCTGGTAATGAAAAAAGCGGTGGCGAGTATAGCAGTAACTCGACTCAGAAAGGTAGTGGTTCCTTGACTACCGAATACGGTATTCGAAGCACCAGCACCAAACGAAGCACCTGCATCGGCACCTTTACCCTGCTGCAGCAGAACCAGCACAACCACACCGATCGCGCCCAGCAGATGAAGAACCACAACGACTGTTTCCAGCATATTCTTAGTTTCCTGCAGCGCGACAGATCGCACCGAACTCATCCGCATTCAGAGAGGCTCCGCCCACAAGCCCCCCATCGATATCTGGCATGCCGAATAACTCGGCTGCATTGGCGGCCTTGACACTGCCGCCATAAAGAATTCTCAAAGCACCTGCAACATCTGCATCTTTGCCAGCGACCCGAGCACGAATCGCCGCATGCACGTCCTGAGCCTGCTCGGGCGACGCCGTCAGCCCGGTACCAATGGCCCAGACTGGCTCGTATGCCACAACAGCACCAGACAGAGCAGCAACACCCAGGGCGTCGATCACACTGTCAAGCTGACGCTCGACGACTGCAAGCGTCTCCCCCGCCTCCCGCTGCTCCAGGGTTTCCCCCACGCAGAGAACCGGAACGAGGCCGGCAACCTGAGCCGCCGCGAACTTGCGAACGACCTGCTCGTCACTATCACCAAGGATCAGGCGACGCTCGGAATGACCGACCAGTACAAGCTTGCAACCGGCATCGCGCAATTGCTCGCTCGACACCTCTCCGGTCAACGCCCCCTGCCCCGCCTCGACTGCACAGTCTTGCGCGCCAATCGACACGACAACACCGCCAAGCCCCTCGACAACCTGACCGAGGTGAACACTGACAGGGAACACGACAACATCGACATCAGCAGGCAACACCTGCCGATTCAGACCACCGATCAGCTCTGCGACACTGGCGCGGGTACCGTGCATTTTCCAGTTACCAGCAACCATTGGGCGGCGCATGCTTTACCTCGTTGGTCAAAGAGGGCGCAGATGTTACCCAACCGCTTGTGGGCTGGCAAGCCGAATCAGACACAGACTCGAGAGACAACCTCAGCCAATTCATTGGCATAGCCTCGCACCTGGGCTTCATCCTCGCCTTCCACCATCACCCGTACCAGCGGCTCGGTGCCGGACTTGCGCAACAGCACCCGGCCGCGCCCGGCCATGCGCTCGGTCACGCTGTCACTGGCAGCCTTCACATCCGGATGCTTGAGCGGATCGACACCACCGCCAAAACGCACATTAATCAGCACCTGCGGGCACTTGCGCAAACCCTGACGCGCCTCGGCCAGGCTTTGCCCGCGCCGCCGTATGGCAAGCAAAACCTGCAGTGCAGCAACGATCGCATCACCGGTGGTGACATGCTGGAAGCACACCAGGTGACCGGAATTCTCGCCGCCCAACTGCCAGCCGCGCTCCAACAGTTCGGCGATCACATAGCGATCACCGACGTTGGCCCGCACGAAGGGGATCTGCAGTTCGCCCAGCGCAAGCTCCAGCCCGAGATTGCTCATCAGCGTGCCGACCACACCACCTTGCAGTTTGCCGCGCGCCTGGAGATCACGGGCGATGATGAACAGCAGCTCGTCGCCATCGACCACAGCACCGGTGTGATCGACCATCAGCACGCGGTCCGCATCGCCATCGAAGGCAATGCCCAGGTCCGCCTGGCGCGCCACCACTTCGGCCTGCAGGTTTTCGACGTGCGTCGAGCCGCAGTCGGCATTGATATTCAACCCATTGGGCTGCGCCGAAAGCACCGAAACCTCGGCGCCGAGCTCCTGAAACACCGCAGGCGCGACCTTGTAGGCAGCACCATGGGCACAATCGAGCACGATCTTCAGGCCAGCGAAATCGGTGCTGGTCGGCACGCTGCTCTTGCAGAACTCGATGTAGCGCCCCGCCGCGTCATTGATCCGCGACACCTTGCCCAACTGCTCGGACTCGACCACCGTCATCGGTGCGTCGAGCAACTCTTCGATCATCAGCTCGAGCTCATCCGGCAGCTTGGTGCCCTGCCCGGAAAAGAACTTGATGCCGTTGTCATGGTGAGGATTGTGCGAGGCACTGATGACGATTCCGGCCTCGGCGTGAAAGGTACGCGTCAGGTAGGCGATAGCGGGGGTGGGCATCGGCCCCAGCAGCATGACGTCCGCGCCGGCAGCGGAAAGCCCGGCCTCCAGCGCAGACTCGAACATGTAGCCGGAGATGCGTGTGTCCTTGCCGATCAGAATCCGGCACTTGCCCTGCTTGCGAAAAGCCATTCCCGCCGCCCAGCCGAGCTTGAGCATGAAATCCGGGGTGATCGGGTAATGCCCGACGCGACCACGAATCCCGTCGGTACCAAAATACTTGCGACTCAAACGACAACTCCTTTTTTATCAGTTACTGCGCCGCTTCGACCGCGGCGACCATGCGTACCACGTCGACGGTTTCCGCCACATCGTGAACGCGCAGAATGCTGGCGCCCTTGGCAACCGCCAGTGCCGCCAGGGCCAGACTGCCATACAGGCGCCCGTCGACCTCGCGACCCAACACGGCGCCAATCATACTCTTGCGGGAAACGCCGACCAGCAGCGGCAGACCAAACGCCTGCAGCGCAGGCATGCGCCGGAACAGACTGAGATTATGCTCCAGCGTCTTGGCAAAACCGAACCCCGGATCCAGCACGATGCGCTCTGCCGCTATGCCAGCGGCCTCGCAGACTGCCAGACGCTCGCGCAGGAAATCCGCCACGGCATCGAGCACATCGTCGTAGTGCGGGCTTTGCTGCATGGTCGTGGGCTCGCCACGCATGTGCATCAAGCAAACCGGCAGCCCAGTAGCGGCGGCAGCCTGTAGCGCGCCATCGCGCTGCAACGAGCGCACATCATTGATCAGCCCGGCGCCCAACCTGGCGGACTCGCGAATCACCTGCGGCGTGGAGGTGTCCACGGAAATGATCACATCCAGCTCGGCGGCGATGGCCTCCACCACGGGCGCCACGCGAGCGAGCTCCTCGTCCACGGAAACGGCCTGGGCGCCAGGCCGCGTGGACTCACCACCCACATCGATGAGCGTCGCGCCTGCCCGCACCATGCTTTCGGCATGCCGCAACGCCGCATCGCGCATCGCGAAGCGGCCGCCGTCGGAAAAGGAGTCGGGGGTGACGTTGAGGATGCCCATCACCCGAGGATGGGTCAAATCAAGAAACCGGCTGCCACAAGGCAGCCGGTTCAGGGGTATCGCACGAGACATGAAAAGCCTTACAGCTCGGCAGCAGGGCCGCCGATTGGTTTTTCGGGACGATCGGCCTCGTCGGACTTGGCGATCGGGGTACCGGCATCGTTACCACCGCCGGTCCAGTCACGCGGCTCGCGCGGGGGGCGGCCACTCATGATGTCGTCGATCTGATCGGCATCGATGGTCTCGTACTTCATCAGGGCCTCAGCCATGGCGTCGAGCTTGTCGCGGTTCTCTTCGAGCAAACGCTTGGCGGTGTCATAGCAGTGATCGATGATGCTGCGAACTTCCAGATCGATCAGCTTGGCAGTCTCGCCGGAGATGTTGCTGCTCTGCCCGCTACCGCCACGGCCCAGGAAGACTTCGCCCTCTTCTTCCGCGTACATCAGCGGGCCGAGCTTCTCGGACAGGCCCCACTTGGTGACCATGTTTCGGGCTATCTGGCTGGCACGCATGATGTCATTGGACGCGCCGGTCGTGACTCCGTCGAAGCCCAGGGTCATTTCCTCGGCGATACGACCGCCATACAGCGAGCAGATCTGACTGATAAGCGCCCGCTTGGACAGGCTGTAGCGATCTTCTTCCGGCAGGAACATGGTCACGCCCAGGGCACGGCCACGCGGAATGATCGACACCTTGTAGACCGGATCGTGCTCGGGCACCAGGCGGCCGACGATGGCGTGACCCGCCTCGTGGAACGCCGTGTTGAGCTTCTCTTTGTCCGACATGACCATGGTCTTGCGCTCGGCACCCATCATGATCTTGTCTTTGGCGAGTTCGAACTCCTTCATCTCGACGACGCGCTTGCCGGAGCGAGCGGCGAACAGCGAGGCCTCGTTGACCAGGTTGGCCAGGTCGGCACCGGAGAAGCCGGGCGTACCACGGGCGATAACCGCCGCCTTGACGTCTTCGCCCATCGGCACCTTGCGCATGTGCACATTGAGAATCTGCTCGCGGCCGCGGATGTCCGGCAGGCCAACCACCACCTGACGGTCGAAACGGCCCGGACGCAGCAGCGCAGGGTCGAGCACGTCAGGGCGGTTGGTCGCGGCAATGACGATGATGCCGTCATTCATTTCGAAGCCGTCCATCTCGACCAGCAGCTGGTTGAGGGTCTGCTCGCGCTCGTCGTGACCACCACCCATGCCGGCACCACGATGGCGGCCAACCGCGTCGATCTCGTCGATGAAGATAATGCAGGGTGCGTGCTTCTTGGCCTGCTCGAACATGTCACGGACGCGGGACGCACCGACACCCACGAACATTTCCACGAAGTCGGAGCCGGAAATGGTGAAGAACGGCACCTTCGCCTCGCCGGCCACGGCCTTGGCGAGCAGCGTCTTGCCGGTACCCGGCGAACCAACCATCAGCACACCGCGAGGGATACGGCCGCCAAGGCGCTGGAACTTGCCCGGGTCACGCAGGAACTCGACCAGCTCGCTGACCTCTTCCTTGGCCTCGTCGCAACCGGCAACATCGGCGAAGGTGGTCTTGACCTGGTCTTCGGAAAGCAGGCGCGCCTTGCTCTTGCCGAAGCTCATGGGCCCGCCCTTGCCGCCGGCACCACCCTGCATCTGGCGCATGAAGAACATGAACACGGCGATGATCACCAGGATCGGGAAGCTGGCGACCAGCAACTGCGTCCAGATGCTCTGCTGTTCAGGCTGCTTGCCAACGATCTCGACGTTGTTGTCCATCAGGTCCTTGATCAGGCCATTGTCCTGAATCGCCGGGCGCACGGTCTCGAATGAGGAACCGTCGGAACGCATGCCGCTGATGATGTAGCCATCGACGGTGACGCGCTTGACCCCACCATCCTGAACCTGCTGGATGAACTCCGAGTAATTGAGCTTGTTGGTCTCGCTCGGGCTGGAGAAATTGTTCATCACCGTAACCAGGACGGCGGCGATGATCAGCCACAGGATCAGATTCTTTGCCATGTCGTTCAATTAGCTACCCTCTGAAGCAGGCCTCTTGCCGAAGCGTGCCTCGCATGACGACCAGTTATATACCGATCTAACTTACTACAAACGCTCGCTCGTGGCTGACACCGTCTGTAACCCTTTATGAGACATCTGCCCTTTACGATGCGCGTATCGGCTTGGACTGACAACCAGACCTTTGGTTTTACTCTTCGCGCGGGCCTTTGAAGCCTCGCGCCAGCATGTACTGCTCGCGAGAGCGACCGCGTGACGACAGCGGCTTGCGCATCTGCACCTTTTCGAACAGACCGCGCACCTGCTTGTGGTACTCGTCGAAGCCTTCACCCTGGAAAATCTTGATCAGGTAATCGCCGCCCGGACGCAAAACCCGGGTGGCCAGATCCAACGCCAGCTCGCACAGGTACATCGCGCGCGGCTGATCCGACTCCCTGACTCCACTCATATTGGGGGCCATATCGGAAATCACAAGGTCTACCGGGTGATCGCCGATCGCTTCGAGGATGCGTGCAAACACTTCATCGTCGGTGAAGTCGCCCTGGATGAAGGTGACGTCCGGAATACTGTCCATCTCGAGGATGTCCGAGGCGATCAGCCGGCCCTTGTCGCCGATGACCCGACTGGTGACCTGCGACCAGCCGCCCGGCGCAGCGCCGAGGTCGACCACGGTGATGCCGGGACGCAGGATGCGATCCTTCTCCTGCACCTCCAGCAGCTTGTAACTGGCACGTGAACGGTAGCCGTCCCTTTGCGCCATTTTGACGTATGGATCGTCGAAATGTTCTTTCAGCCAACGCTGGCTGGTTTTGGAACGGGCCACACAACACCTCGGAAGAACAAAAATGAATAACTGGGCGGTCTGCAAGCAGCTCGGTTAAAATAGCTCGCTTTCCCAGATCAAGACGCAGGGTTCAGATTATGCCGCTCACTCAAGAGCAGAAGAAACAGTTCAAATCTATCGGCCACCACCTGAAACCGGTATTGATCGTTGCCGACAACGGTGTTACCGAAGGCGTACTGGCGGAGCTGGAGCGCGCCCTCAACGACCACGAACTGATCAAGATTCAGTTGCGCATCACCGAACGCGAAAGCCGCCTGGCCGTGATCGACGAGCTGTGCAAGACCAGCAAGGCCGAGCTGGCGCAGGTGATCGGCAAGATGGCCCTGCTCTATCGCAAGAACCCCAAGGCCAACCGCAACCTGTCGAACATCAGCCGCCACCAGGGCTGAGCTTTCGCGTCAGCCGGCCACCGGGTCGGCTGGCGCAAGCTTGCAGGGCAAGGGCTGCAGCACCAGCAGCAGGCCGAAAAACGCCAGCAGCAGGTAACTGAACAACTGCCAGCGTAGCGCATCCGGCCATAGCACGAGCGACGCCAACAGGCTCAGACTGATAGCCAGCACCGTAAGCAGTAACTGCCCGCGGCGCTCACGCCACAATGCCGACAGGCGCCGCAGGCGGACCAGCAAGGCCGCCTGGATCGATACGCAGAGCACGGTGATAAGCACCATCTGCGGCATCAGCGCGCCGGCAATTTCCTCGATCAGCAGCGGTGCCAGCCCGACGCGATAAAGCCCCGGCAGTACCATGAATTGCAGGATCCAGACGCCGCCGACCCAGAGGGTCTGCAGCAGCGTCCAGAAACCTGCGGCCATGTCGGGCCTGGCAGCCCGATCAGACGTGACGAACTTCGACAATCTCGTACTCGATCAGACCGCTTGGCGTATTGACGGCGACCACGTCGCCCTCATCCTTGCCGATCAGGGCACGGGCGATGGGCGAGCCGACGGAAATCTTGCCCTGCTTGATATCGGCCTCGTCTTCACCAACGATCCGATAGGACACGCTTTCGTCAGTTTCGACGTTGGCGATTTCCACCGTGGTGCCGAAGATCACCTTGCCGGTATGCGCAATGGTAGTGACATCGATCACCACTGCATTCTGCAGACGGCCTTCGATATCTCGTACACGCGCCTCGACCATACCTTGCTGCTCGCGGGCGGCGTGGTATTCGGCGTTTTCCTTGAGGTCACCCAGCTCGCGCGCGGTACCGATATCCTGGCTGAGTTTTGGCCGAACCACCTTGGTCAGGTGGGCCAGCTCCTCTTCGAGGGCGCGAGCGCCCTCAACGGTCATGGGGTACTTGATCATGCCTTGATTCCTGCGTGCAGATCCTGCAGACGGCGGACGGTCTTCTCGGGACCGAACTTGAGCGCCTCGCAGATCGCCTGCCCCGCCGCGATGGTGGTGGTGCAGTAGATCTTGTGCTGCAGAGCGTTACGACGAATGGAGTAGGAGTCAGCGATGGACTGACGCCCTTCGGTGGTGTTGATGATCAGGGTGACTTCGTCGTTCTTGATCATGTCGACCACGTGCGGACGACCTTCGGTCACCTTGTTCACGCGGCGCACCGGCAAGCCGGCCGCCTCGATCACCTTGGCCGTGCCAGAGGTGGCGACGACTTCGAAGCCCAGGCTGATCAGATCGCGGGCAACCTGCTCGGCCAGCGGCTTGTCGTCGTCTCGCACGCTGATGAACGCGCAACCGGAGTTGGGCAGAATCTCGCTGGCACCCAGCTGAGCCTTGGCGAAGGCCTCGCCAAAGGTATCGCCCACACCCATCACTTCGCCGGTGGACTTCATCTCCGGGCCGAGGATCGGGTCCACGCCCGGGAACTTGTTGAACGGGAATACCGCTTCTTTAACGCTGAAGAACGGCGGAATGATTTCCTGGGTAAAGCCCACTTCGGCCAGGGTCTTGCCGGCCATCACACGGGCCGCAACCTTGGCCAGCGACTCGCCGATGCACTTCGAGACGAACGGCACGGTACGCGAGGCGCGCGGGTTCACTTCGATGACGAAGATGTCCTCACCCTGCACGGCCATCTGCACGTTCATCAGGCCGACCACGTTGAGCTCCAGGGCCATCTTCTTGACCTGGTCGCGGATCTCGTCCTGGATGTGCGCCGGCAGCGAATACGGCGGCAGCGAGCACGCCGAGTCACCGGAGTGCACACCAGCTTGTTCGATGTGCTGCATGATCGCGCCGATCACCACGGTCTCACCGTCGCTGACCGCGTCGATATCGACTTCGATGGCGCAGTTGAGAAAGCGGTCGAGCAGCACCGGGCTGTCGTTGGAGACCTTCACCGCTTCGCGCATGTAGCGCCTGAGTTCTTCTTCCTGGTAGACGATTTCCATCGCCCGTCCGCCCAGTACGTAGGACGGACGCACGACCATCGGATAACCGATTGTCTTGGACAGAGCCAGGGCTTCCTCCTCGCTGCGCGCAGTGGCGTTGGCAGGCTGGCGCAGGCCGAGGCGCTGGACCATCTGCTGGAAACGCTCACGATCTTCGGCGCGGTCGATGGCATCCGGGCTGGTGCCGATGATGGGCACGCCGGCCTCTTCCAGGGCGCGGCACAGCTTCAGCGGGGTTTGCCCGCCGTACTGGACGATCACACCCTTGGGCTGCTCGACGCGGACGATTTCCAGCACGTCTTCCAGGGTCACCGGTTCGAAGTACAGGCGGTCGGAGGTGTCGTAATCGGTGGAGACGGTTTCCGGGTTGCAGTTGACCATGATGGTCTCGTAACCGTCTTCACGCATGGCCAGCGCAGCATGCACGCAGCAATAGTCGAACTCGATGCCCTGGCCGATGCGGTTCGGCCCGCCACCGAGGATCATGATCTTGTCTCGGCTGCTCGGGTTGGCCTCGCACTCTTCCTCGTAGGTCGAGTACATGTAGGCGGTATCGGTCGCGAACTCGGCGGCGCAAGTGTCCACACGCTTGTAGACCGGCAGCACCTTGAGCTTGTGACGGTGGCTGCGCAGGTTCTTCTCGGTAACGCCGAGCAGTGCAGCCAGGCGCGCATCGGAAAAGCCCTTGCGCTTGAGGCTGAACATCAGGTCACGGTCGATGGCCGACAGGCCCAGGGTCTTGATGCGCTGCTCGTCCTTGATGAGATCCTCGATCTGCACCAGGAACCACTCGTCGATGCGAGTCAGCTCGAAGACCTCCTCGACGGTCTTGCCGGCACGGAAGGCATCGCCCACGTACCAGATGCGGTCGGCGCCCGGCACGATCAGCTCGCGCTTGAGGGTGCTTTCAGCTTCCGGATCAGCCGGATCGAGCTTCGGATCGAAACCAGATACACCAACTTCCAGGCCACGCAACGCTTTCTGCAGGGACTCCTGGAAGGTCCGGCCGATGGCCATGACCTCGCCGACGGATTTCATCTGGGTGGTCAGGCGGGCGTCGGCCTTGGGGAATTTCTCGAAGGCGAAACGCGGGATCTTGGTCACCACGTAGTCGATGGCCGGCTCGAACGACGCCGGGGTGCGCCCGCCGGTGATATCGTTGGAGAGCTCATCGAGGGTGTAACCCACCGCCAGCTTGGCGGCGATCTTGGCGATAGGAAAACCGGTGGCCTTGGAGGCCAGTGCCGAGGAACGCGACACACGCGGGTTCATCTCGATGACCACCATGCGGCCGGTGTTCGGGCAGATGCCGAACTGCACGTTGGAGCCGCCGGTTTCCACGCCGATCTCGCGCAGCACCGCCAGGGAGGCGTTACGCAGGATCTGGTATTCCTTGTCGGTCAGGGTCTGGGCCGGTGCGACGGTGATCGAGTCACCGGTGTGCACGCCCATCGGATCGAAGTTTTCGATGGCACAGACGATGATGCAGTTGTCCTTCTTGTCGCGGACCACCTCCATCTCGTATTCCTTCCAGCCGATCAGCGACTCGTCGATCAGCAGCTCGCTGGTCGGCGACAGGTCCAGACCACGGGCGCAGATTTCCTCGAACTCTTCACGGTTGTAGGCGATGCCGCCACCCGTGCCACCCATGGTGAAGGACGGACGGATGATGCACGGGAAGCCGACCTTCTCGAGCACGCCGTAGGCTTCCTCCATGCTGTGGGCAATGCCCGATACCGGGCAGGCCAGGCCGATGTCCTTCATCGCCTTGTCGAAACGCGAACGGTCTTCGGCCTTGTCGATGGTGTCGGCATTGGCGCCGATCATCTCGACGCCGAATTTCTCCAGCACGCCGTGGCGCTCCAGATCCAGGGCGCAGTTCAGTGCAGTCTGGCCACCCATGGTCGGCAGCAGCGCGTCGGGGCGCTCCTTCTCGATGATCTTGGCCACGGTGGCCCATTTGATCGGCTCGATGTAGGTGGCGTCGGCCATCGACGGGTCGGTCATGATGGTGGCCGGATTGGAGTTCACCAGGATGACGCGAAAGCCTTCCTCGCGCAGGGCCTTGCAGGCCTGGGCGCCGGAATAGTCGAACTCGCACGCCTGGCCGATGACGATGGGGCCGGCGCCGAGGATCAGGATACTTTTGATGTCTGTACGTTTTGGCATTTTATCTCTCGAATCCTAAGGTCAGTCGGCGAGTCATCTTCAAAGCTACTGCGCGCTATCAGGGCTGCGTTGCGCGGTACTCAGTTGCTTGCCGTACTGACACATGTACTGTCTCGTCGTTGCGTGCCGGGCGCCTTGCCCGACAGCGCTCGCTACGCTTCCAGACGACTCGTCTATTTGCGCTTGGCCATGGCTTCGATGAAGCGATCGAACAGTGGGGCGACATCATTCGGACCCGGGCTGGCCTCGGGGTGTCCCTGGAAGCTGAAGGCGTCCTTATCGGTACGCTCGATGCCCTGCAGGGTGCCGTCGAACAGCGACTTGTGGATCGCGCGCAGGTTGCCCGGCAGGCTGCTCTCGTCCACCGCGAACCCGTGGTTCTGGCTGGTGATCATCACCACGCCGGTGTCGAGATCCTGAACCGGATGGTTGGCACCGTGGTGCCCGGTGCCCATCTTCACGGTCTTGGCGCCGGACGCCAGGGCCAGCAACTGGTGGCCAAGGCAGATGCCGAAGACCGGCGTATCGGTTTCCAGCACATCCTTGATGGCCTGGATCGCGTAGTCGCACGGCTCGGGGTCGCCAGGGCCGTTGGACAGGAACACGCCATCGGGATTGAGCGACAGTACATCCTTGGCGGGGGTTTGCGCCGGCACCACGGTGATGCGGCAACCGCGTGCAACCAGCATGCGCAGGATGTTCAGCTTGACGCCATAGTCGTAGGCGACCACGTGGTAGGGCAGCTCGCTGGCGGCGATCTCGGGATGGCTATCATCTTTCAAATCCCACACGCTGGAGCGCCACTCGTAGCGCTCGGTGCAGCTGACTTCCTTGGCGAGATCCATGCCTTTCAGGCCTGGGAAGCCGCGTGCCAGTTCGAGGGCTTTTTCCTCGGTGGCGTCTGCGCCAACCAGGATGCAGCCATTCTGCGAACCCTTCTCGCGCAGGATGCGGGTCAGGCGCCGGGTGTCGATACCGGCGATGGCGACGGTGCCGTTTTCCTTGAGGTAATCCTGCAAGGATTGCTTGTTACGCCAGTTGCTGGCGGTCAGCGGCAGGTCACGAATGATCAAACCGGCTGCCCAGACGCGATTGGATTCGGCGTCTTCCGGCGTGGTGCCGGTATTGCCGATGTGCGGATAGGTCAGGGTGACGATCTGTTGGGCATAGGAAGGATCGGTGAGGATTTCCTGATAGCCGGTCATGGCGGTGTTGAACACCACTTCCCCGATAGTCTGGCCATCGGCCCCGATGGCCTCGCCGCGAAAAATGCTGCCGTCAGCAAGGGCGAGTATGGCTGGCTTACTCAAGAAGACCTCCCGTAGATCGTGGAGCAAACGCAGATTGTAAAAAAGCGGGATGACGTGTGAAGGTCATCCCGCTTTTTTGATTGATTCATTCTGCGCAACTTTTAGTGGACACACTAAAGAGAGAAGCTTACAGGAAAGCTGATTTTTTCGAAAGTTATGTGCGGGCAAAAATCGTAAATCCGCTCCACTGCCCTCCCGGGCCCGCGATCAGCGGCAGCGCCACGGCGCGAATGCCACGAAATAGCGCCGTCACCAGGCGGCCGACGCGGCAGCGGCGCCCTGTCACCAGCACGCGCCTGCAACCGGCCGCCAGCGGCGCGATCAGTTCAGACCGAGCACGTCCTGCATGTCATACAGCCCGGCGGCGCGACCGTCCAGCCAGGTGGCCGCGCGCACGGCGCCCTTGGCGAAGGTCATGCGGCTGGAAGCCTTGTGGGTGATCTCCACACGCTCGCCGTCAGCAGCGAACAGCACGGTGTGATCGCCAACCACGTCGCCGGCCCGCACCGTGGCGAACCCGATGGTTTCGCGGGCGCGGGCGCCGGTCTGGCCTTCACGACCGTAGACCGCAACCTTGTCGAGATCGCGCCCCAGCGCGTTGGCAACCACTTCGCCCATGCGCAGTGCGGTGCCAGACGGCGCGTCGACCTTGTGGCGGTGATGGGCTTCGAGGACTTCGATATCCACGTCGTCACCCAGCACCCGAGCTGCGGTATCGAGCAGCTTGAGGCACAGGTTCACGCCCACACTGAAATTGGCGGCGAAGACGATGGAAACGTCCTGGCCCGCCTCGCTCAGCAACTGCTTCTCGGCGGCGCTGAAGCCGGTGGTGCCAATCACCATGGCCTTGCCGGCCCGGCGGCAGATTTCCAGGTTGCTCAGCGTCACCGAAGGGTGAGTGAAGTCGATCAGCACGTCGAACTGATCGAGCACGCTTTCCAGGTCACCGGCAAGCGCAACGCCCAGCCTGCCAACCCCCGCCAGCTCGCCCGCGTCGGCGCCAAGCAGGGTGCTTTCCGGGCGCGCCACCGCGGCACCGAGGCTAACGCCTTCGGCATGATGCACCGCTTCGATCAGGTTCTTGCCCATGCGCCCGGCGGCGCCTGTGACTGCAATACGCATATGCATGACTCCAAAGTGCAAACGGCGGACTGCCGGCCGAAGCCAGCAACCCGCCGCAGGGTGCTGCGTTAAAGGTCGCCGAAGAAGCGCTTGACGCCTTCGAACCAGCCATTGGCCTTGGGCGAGTGCGAGCTGTTGCCTGCCAGGGACTGACGAAACTCTTCGAGCAGCTCACGCTGGCGACGATCCAGGTTGACCGGTGTTTCCACCGCTACCTTGCACATCAGGTCGCCTGCACCACCACCGCGTACCGGCGCCACACCCTTGCCACGCAAGCGGAACAGCTTGCCGGTCTGGGTGCCCTCCGGGATCTTCAGTTTGACCCTACCGTCGAGGGTCGGTACTTCCAGTTCGCCACCCAACGCCGCATCGGCGAAGCTGATCGGCACTTCGCAGTACAGGTGCTTGCCGTCGCGCTGGAAGATCGCGTGCTCGCGCACATTGACCACCACGTACAGATCGCCCGCCGGGCCACCCATGGTGCCAGCCTCGCCTTCGCCGGTAAGCCGAATGCGGTCGCCGGTATCGACGCCTGCCGGCACCTTGACCGACAGCGTCTTGTGCTCTTCGACACGGCCATGGCCGTGGCAGGAGCCGCACGGGTCGGTGATCATCTTGCCGCTGCCATGGCAGCGCGGGCAGGTTTGCTGCACCGAGAAGAAGCCCTGCTGCATGCGCACCTGGCCGATGCCGCCGCAGGTGGTACAGGTCACCGGGCTGGTGCCCTTCTTGGCGCCGGAGCCTTCGCAGACCTTGCAATTGACCAGGGTCGGCACACGGATGGTCACCGTGGTGCCACGCACCGCCTCTTCGAGATCCAGCTCAAGGGTGTAACGCAGGTCGCTGCCGCGCTGTGCGCCACCGCGCTGACCGCCGCGCTGGCCGCCGAAGAAATCGCTGAATACGTCGCCGAAGATGTCGGAGAAGTTGGCGCTGCCGCCACCAAAGCCGCCACCACCGCCCATCTGCGGGTCAACGCCCGCATGACCGTACTGATCGTAAGCGCTGCGCTTGCCCGCATCGGACAGCACTTCGTAGGCTTCGTTGGCCTCCTTGAAGGCGTCTTCGGCAGCCTTGTCGCCGGGGTTGCGATCGGGGTGATGCTTCATCGCCAGGCGACGGTAAGCCTTCTTCAGCTCCGCCTCGCTGGCACCGCGCTCGACCCCGAGCACTTCGTAGTAGTCACGTTTAGACATGGGTTTCTAACACTCTTGAAATTCGTACCGTCCAGACACACCAACGCGGGAGCAAGCCCCCGCGCGGCGGATCGCCCTATCGCACGGCTGTGCGGCAGGGCGCAAACACAGGCAAGCCGGGGCTTACTTGTTGTCCTTGACTTCCTCGAACTCGGCGTCGACCACGTCGTCCGCAGAGCCTTTGGTTTCACCGGCATCCGCCGCACCGGCAGCACCTGGCTGCGGCTGCTCGGCATACATTTTCTGCGCCAGCGGCGTGGTCGCTTCGGACAGGGCGTTCATCTTGGCTTCGATGGCTGCCTTGTCGTCGCCCTTCACGGCCGCTTCCAACTCGCCCAAAGCGGTTTCGATGGTGGCTTTCTCTTCCGCAGTGGCCTTGTCACCCGCTTCGGTGAGCATCTTGCGAGTGGCGTGAACCAGCTGGTCGCCCTGGTTACGGGTAGTGGCCAGTTCTTCGAACTTGCGATCCTCCTCGGCGTTGGCCTCGGCGTCACGCACCATGCGCTCGATTTCGTCATCGGACAGACCGGAGTTGGCCTTGATCACGATGGACTGGGTCTTGCCAGTCGCCTTGTCCTTCGCACCTACGTGCAGGATGCCGTTGGCATCGATATCGAAGGTCACTTCGATCTGCGGCACGCCACGCGGAGCCGGCGGGATCTCGGCCAGGTCGAACTTGCCTAGGGATTTGTTCTGACCAGCCTGCTTGCGCTCACCCTGCAGCACATGAATGGTCACGGCGCTCTGGTTGTCATCGGCAGTGGAGAACACCTGCGACTTCTTGGTCGGGATGGTGGTGTTCTTTTCGATCAACGCGGTCATCACGCCACCCATGGTTTCGATACCCAGGGTCAGCGGCGAAACGTCCAGCAGCAGCACGTCCTTGACGTCGCCAGCCAGTACCGCGCCCTGGATGGCAGCACCCATGGCAACCGCTTCGTCCGGGTTGACGTCCTTGCGAGCTTCTTTACCGAAGAACTCGGTAACCAGCTTCTGCACCAGCGGCATACGGGTCTGACCGCCGACCAGGATCACGTCGTTGATCGCACCAACGTCGATACCGGCATCTTTCAGCGCGATGCGGCACGGCTCGATGGTGCGCTGCACCAGATCCTCGACCAACGACTCCAGTTTGGCGCGGGAAATCTTCACATTCAGGTGCTTCGGACCGGTGGCATCTGCAGTGATGTACGGCAGGTTGACGTCGGTCTGCTGGCTCGAGGACAGCTCGATCTTGGCCTTTTCGGCAGCTTCCTTCAGGCGCTGCATGGCCAGCGGGTCGCCCTTGAGGTTCATGCCGGTTTCTTTCTTGAACTCGTCGACGAGGTAGTCGATCAGGCGGATGTCGAAGTCCTCACCACCCAGGAAGGTGTCGCCATTGGTGGCCAGTACTTCGAACTGGTGCTCGCCATCGACTTCAGCGATTTCGATGACCGACACGTCGAAGGTACCGCCGCCCAGGTCATAGACGATCACGGTATGGTCGCCCTTGGCCTTGTCCATGCCGTAGGCCAGCGCAGCCGCGGTCGGCTCGTTGATGATGCGCTTGACGTCCAGACCGGCAATGCGGCCGGCATCCTTGGTGGCCTGACGCTGGCTGTCGTTGAAGTAGGCCGGCACGGTAATGACCGCTTCGGTGACCGCTTCGCCGAGGTAGTCTTCGGCGGTCTTCTTCATCTTCTTGAGGATTTCGGCCGAGATCTGCGGCGGCGCCATCTTCTGGCCATTGACTTCGACCCAGGCGTCACCGTTGTCCGCCTTGGCGATCTTGTACGGGACCATCTGGATGTCTTTCTGCACGACTTCTTCGTCGAAACGACGGCCGATCAGGCGCTTTACCGCGTACAGGGTGTTGTGCGGGTTGGTCACCGCCTGACGCTTGGCGGACTGGCCAACCAGGATCTCGCCATCGTTGGCGTAAGCGATGATCGACGGCGTGGTACGAGCGCCTTCGGCGTTCTCGATGACTTTGACATTGCCGTTTTCAAGAATGGAGACGCAGGAGTTGGTAGTCCCCAGGTCGATACCGATAATTTTGCCCATTTCACTCTCCCGAAACTTTGATATATCCGCAGCGTTGTCGTGACCGCTGCGGTAGCACTAATACGCTTGACTCAATAAATGGGGGCTCGCCCGCCGATTTCAAGCCTGCTCGTCGATGGACGGCGGCGTCTCGGCCGGCGCCTTGCTGACCACGACCATGGCCGGGCGCAGCAGGCGACCGTTGAGCATGTAGCCCTTCTGGAACACCTTGAGCACGCTGTTGGGCTCGACATGGGTGCTTTCCTGCAGGGCCATGGCCTGGTGATGCTCCGGGTTGAACGGCGCACCATGCGGGTCGATGGCTTCCAACTGGTGACGCTTGAGCGTGTCGAGCAGCAATTTGAGCGTCAGCTCCATGCCCTCGCGCACCGCCTTGATCGCCTCGTCGTCGGCACTGGACAGCTCGAGACCACGTTCGAGGCTATCGACCACCGGCAACAAGTCATTGGCGAACTTCTCGAGGGCGAACTTGTGCGCCTTCTCGACATCCTGCTCAGCGCGGCGGCGCACGTTCTGCAGATCGGCAGCCATGCGCAGCGACTGATCCTGCGCAGTCGCCAGTTGCTCTTCCAGCGTTTGCACGCGAGCAGCCAGGTCTTCACCCGGCGCAGCGTCATGCGCTTCGGCCTCGGGAGTCTGCGGATCCAGGTTCTGTTCGTCAGCCATGCATTTCTCCTCTGAATAATTCGACGAGCCTCAACTCGCGCGTCTGCCGCCTATATAAGGACGATTCGTAGGGTTTCAAGGGGCACAGCCACTTCCATACGTCGCCAAGCAGAGAGGATTGCCAGCCACGAACGAAACACTGTATAAATAACCAGACAAAATTCTGGGAGGCCCTGCCATGCTGGTGCACCTGTCCGTACACAACTACGCCATCGTCGAACACCTCGATCTGGAACTGGATCGCGGCATGAGCGTCATCAGCGGCGAAACCGGCGCTGGCAAGTCGATCATGCTCGATGCCCTCGGCCTGACCCTGGGCGACCGCGCGGACAGCGGCGTGGTACGCCCCGGTGCCGACAAGGCCGACATCCTCGCCAGCTTCGACCTCGGCGACATTCCCGAAGCCTACAGCTGGCTCGCCGAACGCGACCTGGGCACTGACGGCCCGTGCATCCTGCGCCGCGTGATCACTGCCGAAGGCCGGTCGCGTGGCTACATCAACGGCACGCCCTGCCCCCTCGGCGATCTCAAGGCGCTCGGCGAGCTGCTGATCGACATCCACAGCCAGCACGAACACCAGTCGCTGCTCAAGGTCGACACCCACCGACGCCTGCTCGATGAATACGCGGGCGCGCAGGAACTGGCCCGCCAGGTACAACTGGCTGCGCAGCGCTGGAAACAGACCCGCAGCGAGCTCGAACGCCTCGCCTCGCAAGGCGACGAGCAGCGCGCCCGTCATCAGTTGCTCAGCTATCAGCTCGAAGAACTGGAAAATCTGGGCCTTGGCGAGAACGAGCTGGAACAGCTCGAGCAGGATCACAAGGCCCTGACCAATGCCGAGGGCCTGCTTGCCGCTTGCCGTCAGGTCATCGAGCAATGCAGCGAGAGCGACGCCGGCAACGTACTCTCGGCCCTGACCAGCAGCCTGAGCCGACTCAGTGGCGTGCAGGGCCAACCGGGGCCGCTCAACGAAGCCGCCAACCTGCTGGCCAGCGCGCAGATTCAGGTCGAGGAAGCCGTCGGCGAACTGAACCGTTTTCTCGATCATTTCGAGGCCGACCCACAGCGCCAGCAGCAACTCGAAGAGCGCCTGGACACCATCTATACCCTGGCGCGCAAACACCGCATTCACCCCAGCGAGTTGCCAGCCATGCAACAGCAGCTGTTCGACGAGCTGGAAGGCCTGAATGCCGATGACCAGGCCACCGAGCGCCTCGGCGAAGAGCTGGCCGCTTACGGCCGCCATTATCAGGAAAAAGCGGCCGACCTGAGCGCCCGCCGGCAGAAGGCAGCAGGCAAGCTGAGCAAGGCAGTGGAAAAGGAAATGCAGCTGCTGGGCATGCCCGGCGGGCGCTTCAGCATTCAGTTGCAGGAGAACCCGAGCAGCGAACCCAACGTCAACGGCCTTGAGCAGGTCGAGTTTCTGGTCAGCGCCAACCCCGGCCAGCCGATCAAGGCGCTGGCCAAGGTGGCGTCGGGTGGTGAACTGTCGCGCATCAGCCTGGCGATCCAGGTGATCACCGCACAGACATCGCGAGTACCGACCCTGGTATTCGACGAAGTCGACGTTGGCATCGGCGGTCCGACTGCCGAAGTCGTCGGTCAGTTACTACGGCGTCTCGGCGAGCGCGGCCAGGTGCTGACGGTCACCCACCTGCCGCAGGTTGCCGCGCAGGGTCACCAGCACCTGTTCGTGCACAAGGTGCGCGGCAACAACGCCACGCGCACCGCCGTCAGCAAACTGAGCGACGCCCAACGGGTGGAAGAGATCGCCCGCATGCTAGGCGGCATCGACCTTACCGAGGAATCCCTGGCTCACGCACGCAAGCTGGTCAGCAACGCCCAGGCCTAGCATTCGCAACAGGTTGTTACAGGCATGAAAAAGGCGACCCAAGCAGGCCATGCGAAAACGTAGCGAGCGAAGGTCAGGCAAGGCAAAAACCGGCGAAAAGCGCAGTTTACGAATTGTAAATGAGCATTTTGAGCTGGTTTTTAACGCCGCCTGACCGAGCGCAGTAGTTTTCACACAGCCTGCAAGGTCGCCTTTTTCAATGCGGGCTCCAGTTACTGCTTGGCGCCCGTGGTGCGTACGTACAACACCAGATTGTGATCCACCAGCTCAAAGCCGTGTTCACGCACGATTTCCTTCTGGCGCTTCTCGATTTCGGCATCGAAAAACTCGATCACGTCACCGGTGTCCACGCACACCATATGATCGTGGTGACCACCGTCGGCCAATTCGAACACGGCATGGCCGCCATCGAAGTTGTGGCGCACCACCAGGCCGGCAGCTTCGAACTGGGTCAGAACCCGGTACACAGTAGCCAGACCAACGTCTTCACCCGCCTCCATCAGCGACTTGTAGACATCTTCTGCGCTCATGTGGCGCTGTTCGGCAGAGTCGAGCATCTGCAGGATTTTGACCCGCGGCAGGGTCACTTTCAGGCCAGCTTTGCGGAGTTCGCTATTTTCAACCATGGTCTGCTTTCTCGCGGAAGCGCTTCGCAGCTTCCCTTATTGCGGGTATGATCGGGGTTTACGTTGCCCAGCCAAGATAGTGGAAGACGCCCACCGATGCAAAAAACCAAACTCCTGCTGACCAGCCTCATGTTCATGGGGCTCATCGCACTCGCCGGCTGCTCATTCCCCGGGGTTTATAAAATCGACATCCAACAGGGCAATGTCGTCACGCAGGACATGATAGACCAGTTGAGGCCGGGAATGACCCGACGCCAAGTGCGGTTTATCATGGGTAACCCCCTGCTGACCGACACCTTCCATGCCAACCGCTGGGATTATCTGTACAGCATGCAGGCCGGCGGCAGCCAGCGCCAGCAGGAGCGCGTCAGCGTGGTATTCAACGGCGAAGACCAACTGGTCGGCCTGTCCGGCGACTTCATGCCGGGCGTCAGCCGTGACGATGCCATTCTCGGCCGCGATGGCGCGCCGCAGACCGCACCGACCCAGCAGCAGGAAGAGCCCGCGGCTCCCGGCTCGCTGCTCGAGGAAATCCAGCGCGACGTGGACAATGTCGAGACCGTTCCGGTACCGACCCCGGAGCCCCTGGAAACCTCACCGCAGTAAATACGCGGTATCAAAAAGCCCCGCAATTCAGACTGTGTGAAAACCTAGCAGTTTGAGAGCAAGCTGAAGACAATGCCTCCATCAGTCGATGGGGGCATTGTCGTTTATGGGCTACATCCAGGGCGAAGGTCTTCAGCAAAGCAGCCTGTTTCCTCCCACATTGGAGGAGCTGGTACCGGAGGATCATCTGGTACGGGTGATCGAGGCCTATGTTGCTCGTCTGGATCTGCAGGCTCTGGGTTTCAGCAAGGCCGAGCCGCTCAAGACTGGACGTCCTGGCTATGATCCGGCGGATCTACTCAAGCTTTATCTATACGGTTACTTCCAGCGCATCCGCTCCTCCCGGCGGCTGGAAGCCGAGTGCCAACGCAATGTCGAGGTGATGTGGCTGCTGGGCCGATTGGCACCGGATTTCAAGACCATTGCCGATTTTCGCAAGGACAACAGTGCTGCTTTTCAGGCGACCTGCCGCACCTTCGTCCAGTTCTGTCGCCAGGTGGGACTGATCAGCGGGCAACTCGTGGCCATTGATGGCAGCAAGTTTCAGGCGGTCGCGTCGCAACGCAAGCATCTGAGCCTGACGAAGCTCAAGCGCCAACAAGCCAAGCTGGAGGCGCAGATCGCCCGTTATCTGGCAGAACTGGACGAGGCTGACCGCAGTGAGGCGGCTGAAGTGGTTGATCGCAGTGCGGTCAAGGCTGCGCTGCAGCACCTGGAGAGCCGACATGCCGATAACCTGACAGCCCAGGCGTTGATGGAGGTACAGGGGCTGGATCAGTTCGTCGTGGGTGAGGACGAGGCCCGCATGATGCGTACCCACCAGGGGGCTCGCGTGGCTTATAACGTGCAAAGCGCGGTAGATGGCGAGCATGGGCTGATCTTGCATCATGCCGTCACTCAGGACGGCAGCGAAACCAGCAACTGGAACCTATGGCCAAGGCCGCCCAGGCGATTCTGGCGCAGGACGAGCTGAGGGTTACAGCCGATGCCGGCTACTCCAATGGTGAGCAGTTTCAAGCGTGTGATGATGCTGGGATTACGGCCTATGTGCCGGAGAATCGAGGCATAAATAACAAAGGCGGCGACACGCCGCTATTCGATCGCAGCGCCTTCACCTACGACGCAGAAAACGACCAATACCAATGCCCAGCGGGCCAATGGCTACCACTCAAACAGGTCGGTGGCCTACAACGTATCTATGCTGCGCAAGTTGACTGCGTGGGCTGTCCATTGAAATCACGCTGCACGAAGGCCAAGCGCCGATACGTGACTCGGCATGTCCATGAAGCCGCATTCGAGCGCATGTATCAGCGGATGCAGGCGCATCCAGAGATGATGGTCAGGCGCCGATCCATCGTCGAACATCCCTTCGGCAACCTGAAGCAATGGATTTTGGGTAATGGTCGCCTCCTGCTCCGACAACTGCAGGGAGCACGTACGGAAATGGCCCTGGCGGTCAACGCCTACAACCTGAAACGAGCCATCAATGTGCTGGGTGCCCGTCGGTTGATCGAGCTATTGGGATAAGTCCCGTCTTCCATTTCCAAACATCAAAAACGCCAACGCCCCGAACCAGTCAGGGCGTTGGATTTGCCTATCGTCAGTGCGTTTTCACACGCTCTGAATTGCGGGGCTTTTTCATGGCTGCGGTTCATGTTGCCCCGCGCTTAGCGCCGAGCGTTGCCTGAAGCCCTTGCACGCTCGGCTGCCTGGGCAGCCCGGCGCTTGCGCACATCCTTGGGGTCCGCCAGCAACGGCCGGTAGACCTCTACCCGATCGCCATCCTCGAGTAGCCGGGTTTCGGGCGCGGACAGCGCCTTGCCGAAAATACCCAGCGGCGCGCCGGCGAGATCGATACCGGGAAAATCACCCTGCAAGCCGGACTGCAGGGCTGCGTCACGTGCCGTACTGCCTGCCGGCAATTGCAGCGTTTTAAGCACCTGTCGGTCGACCGTGGCACACACCACCTCAACCGACACACCCTCACTGACCATGGAGTTCCTTGGCGCGCTGGCAGAACGCATCGACCATGGTATTGGCTGCCTGATTGAACAGTGGGCCAAGGGTCGCGCGCACGATAGAGCCGGCATAGTCGAAGGTCAGGTCGAGGCTGATCTTGCAGGCCTTGTCACCAAGCGCCTTGAAGGTCCACTGGCCATGCAGATGCTCGAATGGCCCGTTTTCCAGATTGAGTTCGATGGACTGGCCCGGCACCAACACGTTGCGCGTGGTGAAGCGCTGGCTCAAGCCGGCCTTGGCCACCTCCAGGCTGGCGAGCATGTGCGTGTCACTGACTTCGATGACCTCGCTCGAGGCGCACCAGGGCAGAAACTCCGGGTAGCGTGCCACATCGTTGACCAGGTCATACAGGGCCTGCGCCGGGTAGGGCAAAAGGGCCGAGCGTTGAATGTGAGTACTCATAACGATAGGGTTTCCACGGTTGGCGACATCGCGGTGCCGCGATGCTGCAGGGCGATGCGACATGCAAACGGCATCGACCACAAGACGAGAAGTGCCCACATTGTCGGGGATTCACCCCGAGGGCTCAAGCGCACCGCTGCCGCAGCGGCATTTCGCATGCGCATGCATGGCGCAGCGTCGTCATACTCCATATAATGCGCCGCCTATGGCTAAACAAACGAAACATCCACAAGGCAGCATCGCGCAGAACAAGAAGGCGATGCACGATTACTTCGTCGAGTCCCGCTTCGAGGCCGGGCTGGCTCTGGCCGGCTGGGAAGTGAAAAGTCTGCGCGCCGGCAAGGCCCAACTGGTTGACAGCTACGTGCTGCTCAAGGACGACGAAGCCTGGCTGATGGGTTGCCACATCACGCCGCTGAAAACCGCCAGCACCCACGTCATCGCCGACCCGACGCGTACGCGAAAGCTGCTGCTGAACAAGCGCGAGCTGGAAAAGCTGTTCGGTTCCGTGCAACAGAAGGGCTACACCTGCGTGGCCCTGTCGCTGTACTGGAAACAGCATCTGGTTAAATGCGAAATCGCCCTGGCCAAGGGCAAGAAGGATTTCGACAAGCGCCACACCGAGAAAGAGCGCGACGCCGACCGCGAAGTGCAGCGCGCCATGCGCAGCAAAGGCAAGGACGAGTAAGCCTCGCCGGCCTGTCCCGCTGCAGGCCTTTACCTTGCTATAACTAGCCGACAGCCAACCTCAGGCTTTGGAACCCACCGTCTTGCCTCGACGCTGTGCGCGCAGCTCGCGGACTTCCTGCTGCATGGCGCCAGCCAGAACCTCCTGCACATAGTCGATGTGCTGGTTGGACAGCCCTCGCGCTTCTTCGGCCCGCCCTTCGATGATTGCCTCGTACAGCGCCCGATGCTGCGCATTGAGCATGCTGCGGGTTTCGCCGCGCAGGGCATACATGCCACCGATGTTGGTCACCACATTGCGCTTGAGCAGGTCGAACAGGCCGCGAATGGTGTGCAGCAGCACCGCATTGTGGCTGGCCTCGGCAATCGCCAGATGGAAATTGGCGTCGGCCGCCCCCTCCTCCGCACGAGTCACTTCACCGGCGCGCCCGTAACAGTCCTGCAGCTTGTCGAACGCTTCGCCCAAGCGCTGGCGATCTCGATCCGTCGCGCGCAGCGCAGCGTAGTACGCACAGGATCCCTCGAGGGTATGCCGGAATTCGAGGAGGTCGCGCTGCACATCGCTGTTGTTCTCCAGCAGGTGTAACAGCGGATCACTGAACGTGGAGCCGACGCTTTCGCAAACATAGGTGCCGCCACCCTGGCGGCTGAGCAGCAGCCCCTTGGCGACCAGCTTCTGGATCGCTTCACGCAACGAGGGCCGAGACACGCCGAACTGCTCGGCCAGAACGCGCTCCGCGGGCAAACGCTCACCGGCCTTGAGCGTGCCTTCGAGAATCATGGTTTCGACCTGCCCGGCGATATCGTCCGACAAACGCCGCTGACGCACCTGACCCACTTCCATCGCCACCACCCCATTCGAATAAGCCAAGCCCATGGGCGGCGCAGCGCCGCCTGGAAGAAGCGCGACATTCTACGACCAAAGTCTGGATGAGGCGATTTGACAGCCATTTACCGGACCTTTTAACCTGTCGATCACCACCTGTAAATTGGTCTTACCAATTTACCTTACAACAACAATAACCCATTGAGGTCACGCATGACGCCTCGCCAGGCCACGCCGCAGCTCCCCAATCTTTTCGCTATGCGCTCTGCGCGCCGCTACGGGGAGTGACTGCCACCATGTCCACCGGAATTCTCGCGTTACTGGCTTTTTCCCCAATTCTTCTGGCTGCACTCCTGCTCGTTGGCCTGCGCTGGCCGGCCAAGCGCGCCATGCCACTGGTCTACCTGGTAACCGCAGCGATAGGTCTGTTTGCCTGGGACATGAGCTTCAACCGGGTGATGGCCTCCACGCTGCAAGGTTTGCTGATTACCGTGGGTGTGCTGTGGATCATTTTCGGCGCCATCCTGCTGCTCAATACGCTCAAGCACTCAGGCGGCATCCTCGCCATTCGCTCGGGCTTCGCCACCATCAGCCCGGACCGTCGCATCCAGACGATCATCATCGCCTGGCTGTTCGGCTGTTTTATCGAAGGTGCTTCCGGTTTCGGCACGCCGGCCGCAGTTGCCGCACCGCTGCTGGTCGCCATCGGTTTTCCCGCCATGGCGGCCGTTTTGATGGGCATGCTGGTACAGAGCACGCCGGTTTCCTTCGGAGCGGTCGGCACGCCGATAATCGTTGGTGTAAACACCGGGCTGGATACCGCCACCATCGGCGCACAACTGGTCGAGAATGGTTCGTCGTGGCCGCAGTTCCTGCAACTGATCACCAGCCAGGTAGCGATCATCCACGCGCTGGTCGGCGTGGTTATGCCGGTGTTCATGGTGATGATGCTGACCCGCTTCTTCGGTCAGAAAAAAAGCTGGAAGGAGGGTCTGGAGGCGCTGCCCTTCGCACTCTTTGCCGGTCTCGCCTTCGTGCTGCCCTACGCGGCGACCGGTGTGCTGCTGGGTCCTGAATTTCCTTCGCTGATCGGTGGCTTGGTGGGGTTGGCCATCGTTACCAGCGCTGCCCGCTACGGGTTTCTGGTGCCTAAGAAGACCTGGGATTTCGCCCCGGCAGACAAGTGGCCGAGCGAATGGCTGGGCAGCGTGGAAATCAATCTGGACAACCTGACGGCCAAATCGATGAGCGCAGTGCGCGCCTGGTTTCCCTACGTACTGGTCGGCGCTCTGCTGGTCATCAGCCGGGTTTTCCCATCAGTTGGCAACGCCCTCAAGGCGGTTGTGGTGAATTTACCCGACCTGCTCGGTGAGGTCGGCGTGGGCGCCAACTTCCAGCCGCTGTACCTGCCGGGCGGCATTCTGGTTGCGGTCGCGCTGGCGACATTCTTCCTGCACGGCATGAAAGTGCGCGAGCTGAGCGCGGCGGTTAGGGAATCCTCCAGCGTCCTGCTCAGCGCCGGTTTCGTTCTGCTGTTCACCGTGCCGATGGTGCGCATCCTGATCAATTCCGGTGTGAATGGCGCCGAGCTGGCCAGCATGCCGATCCTCATGGCTCGCTGGGTAGCCGACAGCGTAGGTGACGTGTACCCGCTGCTGGCTCCGAGCATCGGCGCACTGGGCGCGTTCATTGCCGGCTCGAACACCGTCAGCAACATGATGTTCAGCCAGTTCCAGTTTGGCGTAGCCAGCAGCCTGGGTATTTCCAGTGCGCTGATCGTCGCGGTGCAGGCGATAGGCGCAGCAGCCGGCAACATGGTGGCGATTCATAACGTGGTCGCCGCTTCGGCCACTGTCGGGCTGCTTGGCCGTGAAGGAAGTATCCTGCGCAAGACCATCTGGCCGACGCTGTATTACGTGATCTTTACTGGTGTGATCGCACTGATCGCCATTTACCTGCTGGGTATCAGCGACCCACTGGTTGGCGTGTAACGACAATTCGCCAATGCGCCTCGGCACTGCCGGGGCGCTGCCGTACAAAAGTCCCCTACTCTTTTCTGCCCCGGGATGAGCCCATGATCATTTCTGCCTCCACCGACTACCGCGCCGCAGCGCAACGTCGCCTGCCGCCGTTCCTGTTTCACTACATCGATGGCGGCGCCTATGCGGAGTACACGCTCAAGCGCAACGTCGACGACCTCGCCAGCATCGCCTTGCGCCAGCGTGTGCTGCGCAACATGTCCGAACTGAGCCTGGAAACCCGACTGTTCGGCGAGACCCTGGCGATGCCGGTGGCGCTGGCTCCGGTTGGTCTCACCGGCATGTACGCGCGCCGCGGCGAAGTGCAGGCCGCCAAGGCGGCTGCGGACAAGGGCATTCCGTTCACGCTGTCCACGGTCTCGGTGTGCCCCATCGAAGAAGTGGCCCCGGCGATCAGCCGGCCCATGTGGTTCCAGCTTTACGTACTGAAAGACCGCGGTTTCATGAAGAACGCCCTGGAGCGCGCCAGGGCCGCTGGCGTTACCACCCTGGTGTTCACGGTCGACATGCCAACGCCCGGCGCTCGCTACCGTGACGCCCACTCGGGCATGAGCGGCGCCAACGCTGCGCTGCGCCGCATGCTGCAAGCCTTCACACACCCGGCCTGGGCCTTGGACGTGGGCCTGCTGGGCAAGCCCCATGACCTCGGCAACATCTCCGCCTATCGCGGCCACCCGACCGGCCTGGCGGACTACATCGGTTGGCTGGGCGCCAATTTCGACCCCTCTATTTCCTGGAAGGATTTGGAGTGGATACGCGACTTCTGGGACGGACCGATGGTGATCAAGGGCATCCTCGATCCCGAAGACGCCCGCGACGCGGTCAGGTTTGGCGCCGACGGCATCGTGGTGTCCAACCATGGTGGCCGTCAGCTCGACGGCGTGCTGTCCAGCGCCCGTGCGCTGCCGGCGATAGCCGACGCGGTGAAGGGTGACCTGAAAATTCTTGCCGACTCGGGCATTCGCAGCGGCCTGGACGTGGTACGCATGATCGCCTTGGGCGCCGACACGGTGATGCTCGGCCGTGCCTTCATTTACGCGCTGGCCGCCGCTGGCGGTGCCGGCGTAAGCAACCTGCTGAGCCTGATCGAGAAGGAAATGCGCGTGGCCATGGTGCTGACCGGAGCCAAATCCATTGCCGAGATCAGCGCTGAGTCGCTGGTTCGGGAGCGCTGAGGCCATGACCGTGATAAGCCGCGACGCGCTGCTGGCGACCCTGCGTGATGCCGTGGGCAGCGAACATGTGCTGACCGACGAGCAGCGCACCCGCCGTTTTCGCAAGGGCCACCGCACCGGCGACGGTGGCGTACTGGCGGTGGTGCGGCCCGGCACGCTACTGGAGCAGTGGCGCGTGCTGCGAGCGGCTGTCGCTGCGGACCGCATCGTCATCATGCAGGCGGCCAACACAGGCCTCACTGGTGGCTCGACGCCGAATGGTGATGACTACGACCGCGAGGTCGTGCTGATCAGCACCCTGCGCATCACCGGCGTACAGTTGATCAACGATGGCGAGCAGGTGGTATGCCTGCCCGGCGCCACGCTGGATCGCCTGGAACAGGCACTGGCGCCACTTGGTCGCGAGCCGCACTCGGTCATCGGCTCATCCTGCATCGGCGCATCGGTACTGGGCGGTGTGTGCAACAACTCGGGAGGCTCACTGGTGCGCCGCGGCCCGGCCTACACCGAGCTGGCGCTGTACGCGCAAGTGCGGGAAGACGGCACCCTGGAGCTGATCAATCACCTGGGCATTGATCTGGGCAATAGCCCTGAGGAAATCCTCACTCGCCTGCAGCGCGGCGACTACAGCCCGTTCCAGGTCAGCAACGAAGGCACCGGCAAAGCCTCGGACGGCAGCTACGCCGAATACGTACGCGACGTTGATGCCGACACACCGGCGCGCTTCAACGCCGACCCGTCACGGCTGTTCGAAGCGTCCGGATCGGCCGGCAAGTTGTGCCTGTTCGCCGTGCGCCTGGATACCTTTCGCAAAGAGCCGAGCACCGTCTTCTATATCGGCAGCAACGACCCGCATGATCTCACCGAGGTGCGCCGTCACCTGCTCAGCCAGTTGCCCAGCCTGCCGATTGCCGGGGAGTACATCCACCGCACTGCCTTCGACATCGGCGAGCGATACGGCAAGGACACCTTTCTGGTCATCGACAGGTTCGGCACTGCCAAGGTGCCGGCAGCCTTCGCGCTGAAAAGCCGCGTCGATGGTTTCTTCGAGCGCTTTGGCCTGCGCGGCGTCAGCGACCGCGCCATTCAGTTGCTGATGAACCTGCTGCCCAGCCATTTGCCGCAGCGTATGCGCCAGTACCGTGACCGCTTCGAGCATCACCTGCTGGTTCGCGTCGCCAACGACAGCCTGGAGCAGACCCGGACCTTCCTGAATGATTTTTTCGGAGAGCGCAGCAGCGGCGCATTTTTCGAGTGCGATGCCGACGAAGGTCGCAGGGCATTCCTGCATCGCTTCGCCATCGCGGGTGCAGCGATTCGCTACCGCGAGGCGCATCGTCGCGAGGTCGAGGATATCCTCGCGCTGGATATCGCTCTGCGTCGCAACGACCGCGACTGGGTCGAGACGCTGCCGCCTGCGATGGAGCAGCAGATCATTCACAAGCTGTACTACGGGCACTTCTTCTGCCACGTGTTCCATCAGGATTACATCGTCAAAAAGGGTGTCGATCCGATCGCCATGGAACATGCCATGTGGACGCTGCTCGACGAGCGCCGCGCCGAATACCCGGCCGAGCACAACGTCGGCCACCTGTATGTCGCCAAGCCGGCACTTGCCGATTTCTACCGCGAACTGGACCCGACCAACGCCTTCAACCCTGGCATCGGCCATACCTCGAAGAACAAACATTGGAACTCGTGCTGCGGCGACCACTGAAGCGAAGCGTGCCTCACAACGAACAAAGGGGAGACCTCTCGGCCTCCCCTTTCGTAGATGTCCTGTGCCGGCAATTCTGTCGCCGCTTTCCTCGCCCGCCTGGTTGGGCAGTGCGGACCCGGGTGCCGTGACGACCCGGTGGGGTCGGCGGCGCCAGCTCTCCTGATTGGGCGAGCCGGGTGGACGTGTCGTCCGGGCCTTGAAACTGAGGTAAAGCTTACGCCCGGCGCCGCGACGAGATATTGCAAATATTGCTCAGCAAAGCATCTCTTGCGCAATTTTATACCAATGATTCATCATTCAGCGCAATCAAACCATACTTAAGCCGGATCATGAACAAACTCGACCGTTACGACCTGAACATTCTTGCCGAATTGCAACGCGACGCGACCCTCTCCAACCAGGACCTGGCCGAGCGTATCGGCCTGTCGCCCTCGCCCTGCTCGCGACGGGTCAAGCAGTTGGAAGACGACGGCTACATCGTCCAGCAAGTCGCCCTGCTGGACCGCAAGAAACTTGGCCTGAGCCTGACCGCCTACGTACTGATCGGCATGGACCGCCACACACCCGAGCGCTTCGAACACTTTCAGGAAGAAATCCGCAAGTGCCCGGAGGTGCTGGAATGCTGCCTGGTGACCGGGATGGACGCCGACTACCAGCTCAAGGTGGTGGTGCCGGACATGGATCACTACCAGAAGCTGCTGCTCGGCACCCTGACGCGCATCGATGGGGTTTCCAGCGTGCGCTCCAGTTTCGTGCTGCAGCAGATTCTTTCCAGCACGCAATTGCCACTCCAGCACCTGCGCAGCTAAACCCGACGAAAAGCGCTGATTAGCTGCGAAGCGCCGGCCCGCTGGAAGGCCAGATCACGGATGGCGCCCGTCTACTTCAGGGTGGGCGGCACATCGCGCCATTCGCCCGGCTGCAGGCCGTCCAGCTGCCATGGGCCGATCCGCACCCGCACCAGCCGCAAGGTAGGTAACCCCACCGCAGCAGTCATGCGCCGTACCTGGCGGTTACGCCCTTCGCGGATCACCAGTTCCAGCCAGGCCGTCGGGATGCTTTTGCGAAAGCGCACCGGCGGGTTGCGCGGCCACAGCGCGGGCTCGTCGAGCAGCCGCGCCTCGGCGGGCAGGGTCGGGCCGTCGTTGAGCTGCACACCGGCACACAATTGCTGCACCTGCTCGGCCGTCGGCTCTCCCTCGACCTGCACCCAGTAGGTCTTGGCCAATTTGTGCCTGGGGTCGGCGATACGCGCCTGCAAGTGTCCGTCATTGGTAAGCAGCAGCAGACCTTCACTGTCGCGATCCAGTCGGCCAGCCGGGTACACGGCGGTCACCGGGACGAAATCCTTGAGCGTGGCGCGCCCCTGGTCGTCATTGAACTGGGTAAGCACGTCGAACGGCTTGTTGAGCACGATCAGGCGCGGCTCGGCAGGCGCCGCTTTGGCAGCTCGAAACGGTCGTGGCGCAGGGCGAGCGGGTCGGGACATGCGGCTAAGCCAATGAAAAACGGGACGCGCAGTTTAACGCCTTTGCCGACGACAACCAGCCACTCAGCGCCCGCTGCGATCGATGATCGGCGCGTGCTCCGCCATCAGCTCCACTACCCAGTCGATGAACACCCGCAGCTTCGCACTGACGTGACGGTTCGGCGGGTAGGCGATGTACATCGGCATCGGCTCGAACTGCCAATCCTCGAACACCTCGACCAGCTCGCCGCGCCGCACATGCGGCAACGACATGTAATGGGGCAGCCAGAGCGCGCCCAGTCCGGCGAGACCTGCAGCCAGGTAGGCGTTGCCGTCGTCGACCACCAGCATATGCCGGCCACGCACCTCGACGCGCTCACCGTCACGGCACATGGCGTAGGGAAACACGTTGCCTGCCTTGCCCCACTGAAAGCCGACGATGCGGTGGTCGCTGCCGGCGAGCTGCTGCGGATGCTCCGGGATGCCGGCGCGTTGCAGGTAGCCCGGCGCGGCATACACGCCAGACTGCAGGTCACCAATGCGGCGCGCCATCAATGACTGATCAGTAATCTCGCCGCCGCGGATCACGCAGTCGACATTCTCGCTCAGCAGGTCGACGAGACGATCGCTGACCCCCAGCGCCAGCTGGATATCCGGGTAGCGCGCATGAAACCTGGGCAACGCGGGCACCAGAATCATCCGCGCGAACGGGCTGGGTACATCCACCCGCAGCCGCCCGCGCGGCTTGCTGGAGGCGTCCGACAGGCTGGTTTCAGCGTCATCCATATCCGCCAGCAGGCGCAGCACGCGCTCGTAATAGGCCGCGCCATCCGCGGTCACGCTGACCCTGCGCGTGGTGCGATTGAGCAGCTTCACGCGCAGTCGCGCCTCCAACTGCTGCACCTGCTGGGTCACGGTGGCTTTGCTGATCTGCAGGGTGTCGGCCGCCTTGGTGAAGCTGCCGCTTTCGACCACGCGAGCGAATGCCCGCATCGCTTCGAATCTATCCATGTAGTGGAACCCGACCGTTGATTGTTCGCAATTCCCGAACAGTGTTGCCGGTGCCAGCCGGTTTTTCCAGCCAGCCGCCCTTCCTATAGTGGCCTCACCACTACCCGGGTCGACCTGACCCACAGGAGGCAACATGAATAATCGCGATGTAGTTTTCCCGGCAGGCCGTCAGGCGCTTTACGAGCGCAACCGTTACTCGCCGGCCGTTCGCTCCAATGGCTTGCTGTTCGTCTCGGGCCAGGTTGGCAGCCACCCTGACGGCTCGCCCGAGGCGGATCTGCAAGGCCAGGTCCGCCTGGCCTTCGAAAACCTCAATGCAGTGCTCAAGGCCGCCGATTGCACCTTCGACGACGTGGTCGACGTGACGGTGTTCATCGTCAACCCCGAAACGCACTTCGAAACCATCTGGCAGGTGGTGCCCGAGTATTGGGGGGACGCGCCACACCCGAACATCACCTGCGTGGGCGTAACCTGGCTGTACGGTTTTCAGTTCGAGATCAAGGTGATTGCCAAGCTGCCGGAAGTGGCGGTGAAGTGATCCACTGAAACGCCTCGCGGGCAGTGGCGGCGGGCAAGGGGGCGGCAGCGCGCACACACGGTGAGCCTCGTACAAACACCTCTGTGATACACTGCGCGGCGGCCACAAGCTCCCCATCCGCCACCGCAGCCCCTACCGGAGCCGAGATTTTCGATGTCCGATACTGCCTCGCCCAAACCCGTTGCCAGCGGCGACAAATTCCGTACCGTCCAGGGTATTACCGCGATCAAGGACGGCCAGAAGCGCCGCGCCTCGAGCGAGCCCCAGGTTTACGAACCCAAGCCCAGCTGGTTGCGAGTCAAGGCACCGGGCGGCAGTCGTTTCGAAGCGGTCAAACGCAACGTCAGCGAACACCGCCTGAGCACCGTTTGCCAGGAATCCCACTGCCCGAACATGGGCGAGTGCTGGTCCAACGGCACGGCCACCATCATGCTGATGGGCTCGGTCTGCACCCGGGCGTGCCGCTTTTGCGCGGTCGATACCGGCAACCCGAATGGCTGGCTGGACAAGGAAGAGCCGCAGAACACCGCCAAATCGGTGGAGCTGATGGCGCTGCGTTACATCGTGCTGACCTCGGTGGACCGCGACGACCTGCCAGACGGCGGCGCCGCTCACTACGCAGCGTGCGTGCAGGCGATCAAGGCCAATACCCCGCAAGTGGTGGTCGAAGCGCTGACGCCGGACTTCGACGGCGATCTCGAGGCCATCGAACGCGTGGTGGATTCGGGCCTCGAAGTGTTCGCCCAGAACGTCGAGACCGTCAATCGCCTCACCCGTGAGGTGCGCGACCCGCGCGCTGGCTACCGCAAGACCCTCGACGTGCTGGCCCACGCCAAGCGCCATCGCCCGGACGTACTGACCAAGACCAGCCTGATGCTGGGCCTGGGCGAAACCGACGACGAGGTGTTCGAGGCCATGGAGGACATGCGCGCCGTGGGCGTGGATATCCTGACCCTGGGCCAGTACCTGCAGCCAACCCGCAATCACCTGAAGGTGCAGCGCTGGGTGAGCCCGGACGAATTCAACCGCTTTCGTGACATCGGCCTGAAGATGGGCTTCATGGAAGTGGCGGCCGGCCCGCTGGTGCGTTCCAGCTACCGCGCCGACAAGGTGTTCGAGAAGAACAACCTGGGCCTCGCCGCGCCGGTTGCAGTTCCGGGGCAGCAACTCGACACCAGCCTGATTCCGGCGCTGAACGTCAACTGATCACCCGGGTATCGCTGCGCTCAACGCCAGGCTACAAAAGCGAGCCTGGCCAACCGTAGCCTGCGGTTGAGCGCAGCGATACCCAGGAACAGCTGCGCTCCAGTAAAGCCACAACAGCCTTACTGCCCATACCCCAACCGCTGACGAAGAGCCTGCTCAAGGCGCTCGGCAACCTCGTCGAAACGCGGCGGCGCGTCCAACTGATCCCTGAGCTGGGTCATCTTCAAGCCGGCATAGCCGCATGGATTGATGCGCTGGAACGGGCGCATATCCATATCGACGTTGAGCGCCAGGCCATGAAAAGAGCAGCCGCGGCGCACCCGCAGCCCCAGCGAGGCGATCTTGTCGCCCTTCACGTATACGCCGGGGGCGTCGGCTTTCGGTGCGGCATCGACGCCATAGCTCGCCAGCACCTCGACCAGACACTGCTCCATGGCCGTGACCAGTTCGCGTACACCCAGCCCCAGGCGACGCAGATCGAGCAGCAGATAGGCCACCAGTTGGCCCGGGCCGTGGTAGGTCACCTGCCCGCCGCGCTCCACCTGAATCACCGGAATGTCACCGGGCGCCAGCAAGTGCTCGGGCTTGCCGGCCTGGCCCTGGGTGAACACCTGCGGGTGCTGCAGCAACCAGATTTCGTCAGGCGTCGCATCATCGCGTTCGGCTGTCAGGGTGCGCATCGCCTCCAGGGTCGGCAGGTACTCCACGACCCCGAGATGCCGCACGACAAGGTCAGCTGCAGCCACTACAGCACCATCTGCACGCGGCCGGTGGCACGCAGGTCGAGGTGGATCGCTTCGAGCTGTTCGACGCCCGTGGCGGTGATCAGCACCTGCACGGATACGAAGCGGCCCTTGCTGCTGTCACGGCTGACCAGCGTGCCGGCATCCAGGTCCGGCGCATGCCGCTGGATCACCTCGACCACCATCTCGGCAAAGCCGTCGCCGGCCTCTCCGATCACCTTGATCGGGTAGTTCTTGCAGGGAAATTCGATTTTCGGAGCTTGTACGTCGGTATCGGTCATCGCTGATATTCCAAAGCAAAACGCCCTCGGGTCGAGGGCGCTCATCGCATGGTTGACGGGGCGTTAGTTGAACAGCCCGTAGAAGAACAACCGAATGCTATCCCACAGGCTGCGGAAGAAGCCACCCTCCTCGACGGCCTCCAGCGCTACCAGATCGGCGCTGTGCACCACCTGGTCGCCCATTTTCACCTCTACCTTGCCGATCACGTCGCCTTGCGCGATCGGAGCGGTGATCTGCGGGTTGAGGGTCATGCTGGCCGCCAGCTTCTCCAGCTGGCCCTTCGGCAGCGTCAGGGTCAGGTCCTGAGCCAGACCGGCCTTGACCTGCGGCACCTGGCCTTTCCACACCGGCGCCTGGGTCAGTTCGGTGCCCTTCTGGTAGAAGGTGCGGGTTTCGAAGAAACGGAAACCGTACGTCAGCAGCTTCTGGGTTTCGGCCGCGCGAGCGCGCTCGCTGTCGGTGCCGAATACCGAGGTGATCATCCGTGCGCCATCGCGGACAGCCGAGGCCACCAGACAGAAACCGGCTTCGTTGGTGTGGCCGGTCTTCAGGCCGTCGACGGTACGATCACGCCACAGCAGCAGATTGCGGTTGGGCTGCTTGATGTTGTTCCAGAGGAACTCTTTCTGCGAATAGATGGCGTAGTGCTCGGCATCTTCGTTGATGATCGCGCGGGCCAGGATCGCCATGTCGTGGGCACTGGAATAGTGCTCCGGATGCGGCAGGCCGGTAGCGTTCATGAAGTGGCTGTTCTTCATGCCCAGGCGTTCGGCGGTGGCGTTCATCATGTCGGCAAAGGCGTCCTCGCTGCCGGCGATGTGCTCGGCGATGGCGATGCTGGCGTCGTTGCCGGACTGAATGATGATGCCGTGCAGCAGGTCGTCGACCGTGGCCTGGCTGTTCACCGGCAGGAACATGGTAGAGCCACCGGAAGCGGCACCACCGGTGCGCCACGCGTGCTCGCTGATGGTCACCATGTCCTGCTCGCCGATCTTGCCGTTGCGAATTTCCAGGGTAGCGATGTAGGCGGTCATCAGCTTGGTCAGGCTGGCCGGCGGCAGGCGCTCGTCACCGTTGTTCTCGATCAGGATGTTGCCGCTGGCACCATCCATCAGCACGTAAGACTTGGCTGCCAACTGCGGCGGAGCCGGCAGCGGCGCCTGGTTGGCCCAGGCGCTGGATGCACCGAGGAGCAGAAGTGACAGGAAGATGCGTTGCGCGAAACTGGTGATATTCATCCGTCTCTCTAGGTCGCTGATGGTAAAACAGGCCCTTGCGGGCACAGTATGAAATGCCACTGCCGCGCGGTGGCGGCGATTCACTGCTTAGTCAGGCGGCCGGCCGATAAGTTGCCGGCGCCGAGAGGCCGCTGCCGCGCAGCGCCCTCTCAGTCTGCCTTGACCAGAGTCGCTTGCCCGAGATTGGCGACACGAATGCTGTCACGCACCCGGTCAGCCTCGCCCTGGCTGTTGATCGGGCCCAGTCGCACGCGGTGCAGTATCTGCTGGTTGCGCACTACCGAGTTGATGAACACCGGCGCAGTCACCGACTCGCTCAACTTGGCCTTGAGAAGCTCCGCAGCGTCGGGATTGGCGAAGGCTCCCACTTGGAGATACAGGCCAGACGCTGCGGCTGAATCGTTTTTTTTTGAGTCGATCTGCACCGGCACGGTGACGCCGGCGTGCTGCTGCGGTGGCGGCGAATACTGTTGCGCCGGCGCATTGGCCAGCTTCAGCTGTTCCATCTGCGCGGGCTGCACCTTGGCCATCTGCGGCTGCTTGATCATCATCGGCACCGGGCGCCCCTGCTGGGCCCACCATTCGGTGGGGTCGATGCCTTCGACGCGCACCTGGGCCGTGCCCTTCTCGGCGTAGCCGAGCTTCTTGGCGGCGGCGAAGGACAGGTCGATGATGCGGTCCGAATAGAACGGGCCACGGTCGTTGACCCGCAGGATCGCGCTCTTGCCGTTTTCCAGGTTGGTGACCCGCACGTAGCTGGGCAGCGGCAGGGTCTTGTGGGCGGCCGTCATGCCGTACAGATCGTAGGCTTCACCGTTGGCGGTGGCCTGGCCGTGGAACTTGGTGCCGTACCACGAGGCCGGACCAGTCGCGGTGTAGCGGCGCGCATCGGAGATCGGGTAGTACTGTTTGCCGAACACCACATACGGGCTGGCCTTCACCGGGCCGTAATGCGGCATGGGAATGGCGTCCTGGATCTTCGAGACATCCACGTCCCACCAGGGCGCGCCGTCCTTGTGCGGACGGTCGAAATCACCCGGGCCGGAAAGCGGGCCAGCGGCTCCGGCCTGGGTCGGCGACGAACTGGTCGGCGCCCGGCTGGAAGTACAGCTGGCCAGCAGCAGTACCGCGATGCCGCACGCGGCCAGTTTGAACGGCAAACCCGTCATTGATTGGCACCTCGAGCCTGCACCAGCAACTCGGATAACTGGTTGACCGCCATGGCGTACATCACGCTGCGATTATAGCGGGTGATCACGTAGAAGTTCGGTTGCCCGATCCAGTACTCGGCACCCTCGGCGCCCTCGAGGCGGAACGCGGTCACCGGCAGATCATCGGCCAGCACGTCGTTGCTCGACCAGCCCAGGGCGCGCAATTCACCCACGTTCTTTTCCGGGTCGAGGCCGGCGCTCAGGCCCTGGTCGGCCTGATCACCCTTGACCGTGGCCAGGCTCGCTACCGGCTGGCCCGGCTGCCAGTTGTGGCGTTTGAAGTAGCTGGCCACGCTGCCGATGGCGTCGGTCGGGTCGCTCCAGATATTGATGTGGCCGTCGCCGTCGAAATCCACGGCATAGGCGCGGAAGCTGCTCGGCATGAACTGAGGCAGGCCCATGGCGCCGGCGTAGGAGCCTTTCAGGCTGGCCGGGTCGACCTGCTCTTCACGGGTCAGCATGAGGAACTCGCGCAACTCCTTGCGGAAGAACGGCGCACGTGGCGGGTAGTCGAACGCCAGGGTGGACAGCGCATCGATCACCCGATAGTTGCCGGTATTGCCGCCGTAGGAGGTCTCGACGCCGATGATGGCGACGATGATCTCGGCCGGCACGCCATATTCCTGCTCGGCACGGGCCAACGCTTCGGCATGCTCGTTCCAGAACGCCACGCCCTTGTTGATGCGCGCATCGGTAATGAAGATCGGGCGGTATTCCTTCCACGGCTTGACCCGCTCGGCCGGGCGCGAAATGGCGTCGAGGATCGCCTGCTTGCGCTCCACGCCGTTGAACAGGGTACTCAGCTGCTCGCCGGCAAACCCGTAGTCACGGGTCATCTCGGTGATGAATTCGCCGACCTGCGGCGAATTGACGTATTCGTTGGCGGCCATCGCCTGTGGTGCACCGAACAGGCCGGCGACCGCCAGCCAATGTGCATGTCGTGCGGCCCAGCCACGCAAAATCTGCATTGAATTCATAACCCCAATCAAGCCTGAGCAATCCACTTACGGTGCGTGTGGATGGACATCAGAATTCCGAAACCCGACAACAACGTAATCAACGACGTGCCGCCATAACTGATGAACGGCAGCGGCACACCCACTACCGGCAACAACCCACTGACCATGCCGATATTGATGAACACATAGACAAAGAAGGTCATGGTCAAACCACCGGCGAGCAGCTTACCGAACAGCGTCTGCGCTTGCACGGTAATCACCAGCCCCCGTGCAATCAACAGAATGTACAAAAGCAGCAACAGACAGACACCAATCAGGCCGAATTCTTCGGCCAGGACCGCAATGATAAAGTCCGTGTGGCTTTCCGGCAAAAAGTCCAGGTGCGACTGGGTGCCCATCAGCCAGCCCTTGCCGAACACCCCACCGGAACCGATCGCCGCCTTGGACTGGATGATGTTCCAGCCGGCGCCGAGCGGATCGCTCTCCGGATTGATGAAGGTCAGCACTCGGCGCTTCTGGTAATCGTGCATGACGAAGAACCACATCGCCACGGCGATAGGTGCGACGGCCGCGACGGCGCCAGCGATCCAGCGCCACTGCAGCCCGCCGATGAACAGCACGAAGGCACCGGAGGCGAGGATCAGCAGCGAGGTGCCGAGGTCCGGCTGCAGCAGGATCAGCACGAACGGCGTGACCACCAGCCCCAGGCTGACCGCGACATGCTTGAGGCTCGGCGGCAGCGTGCGCTTGGACAGGTACCAGGCCATGGTCGCCGGCATCAGGATCTTCATGAATTCCGACGGTTGGAAACGAATCACGCCGGGAATGTTGATCCAGCGCGTGGCGCCCATGGCGTTGTGACCCATGACATCGACCACCACCAGCAGCGCCACCCCACACAGATAGCCAAGCGGCACCCAGCGCGCCATGAAGCGCGGCTCGAACTGGGCGATCACCACCATCGCCACCAGGCCGATGCCGAAGGAACTGGCCTGCTTGGCCAACAGATCGAGGTTCTTGCCGCTGGCCGAATAGAGGATGAACAGGCTGCCGGTCGCGAGTAGCAGCAATAACAGGAGCAGGATGCCGTCGATGTGCAGACGCTGCAGCAGGCTGGAGCGACGGCGCAGAACATCGTCGGTGGACAGTGTGCGATCGAAGCTACCGGTCAGGCTCATGGGTGCTTCACCTCTGCGTTGAGCGGCGCCGTGGCACCTGGCGTGGCGTACTCGGCCTTGAGTTGGCCGTTCTCGTCGAGCAGCCAGGCATCCATCACCTGTTTGACTACCGGGGCGCCGACGCCGGAGCCGGATTCACCGTTTTCGACCATCACTGCCACGACGATCTGCGGGTTGTCCGCCGGCGCGAAACCGACGAACAGGGCGTGGTCACGGTGGCGTTCCTGCACCTTGCTGCGGTCGTACTTCTCGCCCTGCTTGATCGCCACCACCTGGGCGGTACCGCTCTTGCCGGCAATCCGGTAGGCCGCTGCATCGCCGACCTTGCGCGCCGTACCGCGGGCGCCGTGCATCACAGCTTCCATGCCGAGGCGTGCGTAATCCCAGGCCTTGGGATCGCGCAGCACGATATCCGGAATCGGGTCAGGATCAGGGGGCAGGCTGCCGTCGATGGTCCTGGCCAGGTGCGGGCGAATCCACTTGCCCTTGGTGGCCATCAGCGCGGTGGCCTGGGCCAGTTGCAGCGGCGTGGCCTGCATATAGCCCTGGCCGATACCGAGGATCAGCGTCTCGCCCGGATACCAGGGCTGGCGATAGCGCGCGCGTTTCCAGTCCCGCGAGGGCATCAGGCCGGCGGTTTCCTCGAACATGTCCAGGGACACCCGCTGGCCCAGGCCGAACCGGGTCATGTAATCATGCAGGCGGTCGATGCCCATCTTGTGGGCCAGGTCGTAGAAGTAGGTGTCGTTGGATCGCATGATCGCCAGGTTGAGATCCACCCAGCCGTCACCCGTGCGGTTCCAGTTGCGGTACTTGTGGCTGTGGTTGGCCAATTGGTAGAAGCCCGGGTCGAATACCCGCGACGTCGGGGTGATCACCCCGGCATCCAGGCCGGCCACCGCGACCATTGGCTTGATGGTCGAACCCGGCGGATACAGGCCCCGCAGCACGCGGTTATAGAGCGGCCGGTCAATCGAGTCACGCAGCTCGGCATAGGCCTTGAAGCTGATCCCGGTGACGAAGGGGTTGGGGTCGAAGCTCGGCTGGCTGACCATCGCCAGCACCTCGCCGGTCGACGGCTGGATCGCCACCACCGCCCCGCGCCGCCCACCAAGCGCCTGCTCGGCGACTTCCTGCAGGTGCACGTCGAGGGTCAGCATCACGTCCTTGCCGGGCAGCGGGTCAGTACGATTGAGCACACGCAGCACGCGCCCGCGGGCGTTGGTTTCGACTTCTTCATAACCAACCTTGCCGTGCAACTGATCCTCGTAGAAACGCTCGATGCCAGTCTTGCCGATATGGTGCGTGCCGCTGTACTCGACCGGGTCGAGCTCCTTGAGCTCGCGTTCGTTGATGCGCCCCACATAGCCGACCGAATGGGCGAAATGCTCGCGCTGCGGGTAGTGACGCACCAGCTGCGCCACCACCTCGACGCCCGGCAGGCGGAACTGGTTCACCGCCAGCCGGGCGATCTGCTCTTCGCTGAGTTCGAACAGCACCGGCACCGGCTCGAACGGCCGCCGACCCTGGCGCACACGGCGCTCGAACAGCTCGCGGTCATCGGCGGTGAGTTCAAGCACCTCGACGATCACGTCGAGCACCTGCTCCCAGTCACCGGCACGCTCGCGGGTCAGGCTGAGGCTGAAGCTGGGCCGGTTGTCGGCGATGATCACCCCGTTGCGGTCGTAGATCAGCCCGCGGTTGGGCGGGATCGGCTGCACGTGGATGCGGTTGTTCTCCGCCAGCGTCGAGTGGTACTCGTACTGGATCACCTGCAGGTAGTACATGCGGGCGATCAGCACCAGAGTCAGCGCCAGAAACACCACGCCACCGACCATCGCACGCTTGCGGATGAGGCGCGCGTCCTTCTCGTGGTCTTTTAGGCGGATCGGCTGGGGCATCGGGGCGGCTGACTACTTGTGGTAAGGGTGACCGGACAAGACTGTCCAGGCACGATAGATCTGTTCGCCAACCAGTATCCGTACCAGCGGGTGAGGCAAGGTGAGGGGCGACAACGACCAGCGCTGCTCGCTACGCGCCTGGACTTCCGGCGCAAGCCCCTCGGGGCCGCCAACCATCAGGTTGACGGTGCGTGCATCCAGCCGCCATTTGTCGAGCTCGACAGCCAGCTGCTCGGTGCTCCAGGGTCGCCCTTCGACTTCCAGGGTGACGATGCGTTCCCCGGGCTGCACCTTGGCCAGCATGGCCTCGCCTTCCTGGCGGATCATCCGCGCCACGTCGGCATTCTTGCCCCGCGTGGTCAGGGGAATTTCCACCAGTTCCAGGGACAGCTCGGCGGGCATGCGCTTGGCGTACTCCTGCCAACCATCCTCGACCCAGCGCGGCATGCGCGAGCCCACGGCGATCAGTTTGATGCGCACGACAGGCAGGCCTTATTCGCGCTCGCCGCCCTGCTGGGCACGGCTCTGCTCGGCACCTTGCCACAGCCGCTCCAGGTCATAGAACTGGCGCGCGGTCGGCAGCATCACGTGAACGACGATATCGCCCAGGTCGAGCAGTGCCCATTCGCCGCTGTCCAGGCCTTCGCTGCCGATTGGCCGCACGCCCTGTTCCTTGGTCTTTTCCAGCACGTTGTCGACCAGCGACTTGACGTGACGGCTGGAGGTGCCGCTGGCGATCACCATGAAATCGGTGATGCTGGTCTTTTCACGCACGTCGATGGTGGTGATGTCCTGGGCCTTGATCTCTTCCAGTGCAGCGATGGCCAGCTTGACCAGGTCTTCACTGTGCAGGGTTTGCTTCGTCATAACTAACTCGTTTGCCTCGTGTTCGATTCACCCACGGTACAGTCCATGGGCGTTGATATAAGCCAGCACCGCGTCGGGCACCAGAAAGCGCGCCGATCGGTCGTTCGCCAGCAGCGAACGGATCTGGGTGGCAGACACCGCAAGCGGCGTCTGCCAGATGAAGGAAATCTGTCCCGCTGGACCCTGGAGCGCCAGGGGGTCAGCGATATTGCGTGCCGCCAGCAGGTCGCGCAGTGATTCGCACGCCTCGCTGTCGGCATCCGGGCGCTGCAACACCAGAATGTGGCAGTGGCGCAGCAACTCGTCCCAACGGTGCCAGGTCGGCAGGCCACAAAAGGCATCCCATCCCAGAATCAAAAACAGCTGATCATCCGCTGCCATTTCGCCCCGCAACGACTCCAGGGTGTCGATGCTGTAGGACGGCTTGTCGCGGCGTAGCTCACGGTCGTCCACGCGCAGCGACGGCAATCCCGACACTGCCTGCTCGACCATGGCCAGGCGATCCTGCGCACTGACCTGCGGCGTTTCGCGGTGCGGTGGACGCGCGCTGGGGATCAGTCGCAGCTCGTCCAGCCCCATGAACTCGACCACCTCCAGCGCACCGCGCAAGTGGCCGATATGCACCGGATCGAAGGTACCGCCCAACAACCCGATGCGCTTGCGGCTCGCCATCAGGTGCGCACGTGCCCGTCGCCGAACACCACGTACTTCTCGCTGGTCAGCCCCAACAGGCCGACGGGCCCGCGAGCATGCAGCTTGTCGGTGGAAATACCGATTTCCGCCCCCAGGCCGTATTCGAAACCATCGGCGAAACGCGTGGAGGCGTTGACCATCACCGAACTGGAATCCACCTCGGTCAAGAAGCGCCGGGCGTCGCTGAAGTTTTCCGTGACGATCGCATCGGTGTGCTGCGAGCCGTAGGTGTTGATGTGTTCGATGGCCGCGTCCAGCGAGTCAACCACGCGAATCGCCAGGATCGGCGCGTTGTACTCGGCGTACCAGTCGTCTTCGCTGGCCTCCAGCACGTCGCGGCCCAGCAGCGCGCGAGTCTGCGCGTCACCACGCAGCTCCACGCCCTTGTCGCGGTAGATGGCGGCCAGCGGCGGCAGCACGCGCGCGGCAATATCGGCATGCACCAACAGGGTTTCCATGGTGTTGCACGGCGAGTAGCGCTGCGTCTTCGAGTTGTCGCAAACGCGGATGGCCTTGTCGAGGTCGGCGGCGATGTCGACATAGACGTGGCAAACACCATCCAAATGCTTGATGACCGGCACCTTGGCATCACGGCTGATGCGCTCGATCAGGCCCTTGCCGCCACGCGGCACGATCACGTCGACGAACTCCGGCAAGGTGATCAGCGCGCCAACCGCGGCCCGGTCGGTGGTTTCCACGACCTGCACCGCACTCGCCGGCAAACCGGCTCCGGCCAGACCTGCCTGGATGCAGCGGGCGATGGCCTGGTTGGAATGAATGGCTTCGGAGCCGCCACGCAGGATGGTGGCGTTACCGGACTTCAGGCACAGGCTGGCAGCATCGATGGTTACGTTGGGCCGCGACTCGTAGATGATGCCGATCACGCCCAGCGGTACGCGCATCTTGCCGACCTGGATCCCTGATGGCAGGTAGCGCATGCCTTGAATTTCGCCGATCGGATCCGGCAGCGTGGCAACCTGACGCAGCCCCTCGATCATGCTGTCGATGATCTTCGGGGTCAGCGCCAGGCGATCGACCATGGCCGGCTCCAGACCGCTGGCCCGCGCAGCGGCCAGGTCCAGTTCATTGGCGGCAGTCAGGTCGCTGCGGGCCGCATCCAGCGCATCGGCAGCGGCTTGCAGGGCCTGGTTCTTCTGCGCAGTGCTGGCCCGCGCGAGCACGCGCGAAGCCTGGCGGGCGGCGCGGCCCAGGCGGGTCATGTAGTCAAGCACGGACTCGGTCATGGCAACTCAGGTCTGGCAGTTGGAAAAAGTTGCTGATTATAGCGGTCATGCCGTCCCACGCACAGCGGCGCCGGGCAGATGGTCGTGAAAGCCTTGTAACCGACGGTACAACTTCGCCTCGCCCGCGCGGCCAGGCACTGGCGCCAACGCGGTGGCTTGTTGCTATGATCGCGGGCGCGCGAGCGGCCAGACCTGGCACACAGGCAAAGGAACCGTGTTTGCAGTGACGGGTCGAAGGCTGCGATTTCCCACTATTCATTATTAAGGTGTCCGTTCATGGGCCAATGGCTCGATAGTCTGACGACCTGGCTCGCGGCCAACCCCGAGTGGCTGGGCCTGGCGATTTTTCTGATCGCCTGCATCGAATGCTTGGCCATTGCCGGCATCGTCGTGCCCGGTACGGTGTTGCTGTTCGCCGTCGGCGTCATGGCCGGCAACGGCGCGCTGAGCCTATGGGAAACCCTGGCGCTGGCGTACTTCGGCGGCCTCCTCGGAGACGCCATCTCCTATGGACTGGGCCGCTACTTTCACCAGGACATCGGCCGCCTGCCGGGGCTGCGCAGCCACCCGCAATGGCTTGAGGGTGCGAAGAACTATTTCGAGCGCTACGGCGTTGCCAGCTTGTTGCTGGGCCGCTATATCGGCCCGCTGCGGCCGATGCTGCCGATGGTTGCTGGCATGCTAAACATGCCGCTGGCCCGTTTCATCGCCGTGAGCATGCTGGCGGCCGCGGGCTGGGCGGTCGCCTATCTGGTGCCCGGCTGGGCCGCAGGCGCCGCCCTGCGCCTGCCGCTGCCGCCGGGCTTCTGGCCACAGGCGGCCGTGGTCGCGGGGGGCCTGGCGCTATTGGTGGTACTCACGGCCCAGAGCAGCCTGCGCGAACAGCGCCACGCCAGCCTGATCGCCGGCGGCCTCGGCGCGATCCTGCTGCTCGCCCTGTTCATCGGCTGGCCGTACCTGATCCAGCTGGATGAGGGCCTGATCAAAGTCATTCAGGAAGGCCGCGACCCGCGCTCCGACCATATCGCCGTGTTGATCACCCACTTCGGTGATTTCGACGTGCAACTGGCGGTCGCCGCCCTGCTCTGCGTACTGCTGCTCGTGACCCGCAAGTGGCAGGCACTGTTGTTTTCGGTCGGCGCGATGCTCAGCACGGCGCTGGCCAACGGTGCCCTCAAGGGATTGTTCGAACGGGCGCGCCCGGATGTGTTACTCGAGCCGCTGCACACCTACAGTTTCCCCAGCGGCCACAGCTCGGCGGCCTTCGCCTTCTTCCTGACCCTGGCTGTGCTCGCCGGCCGCGGCTTGCCGGCGCGCCTGCGGCTGACCTGGATTCTGCTGGCGTGCCTGCCGGCCTTCGCCATCGCGGTGTCGCGGGTCTACCTCGGCGTGCACTGGCCGAGCGACATCATCGCCGGCGCGCTGCTGGCCAGCAGCCTGTGCGCCTTGAGCCTGGCGATGATGCAGCGCTTCGCATCGCTGCCACCGCTGTCGGCGAAGGTCTGGTGGATGATCCTGCCGAGCAGCGCCTTGCTGCTGACCACCATGGTGCTGCTGCGCATGTCGGAAGGCGTGGAGATCTACCGCTACTGACCCGGCAGGCGACGGCCCGGCACGCCGAGCCGAGCGAGGCTTCGTGTGCCGCTCAGGTCGCGCCGTCGCCCTGTAACTGCTCGACCAGCTCCTGGAGCATGGCCAGGCGCACGGCGGCGTCGGGCTCGGCCAGCAGGGCGACCTTCTGCTCGGCAGCGAACGGCAGCAGGTAGGCGAGCTTGTCGGCCAGCTCGGCCTGGCTATCGGCACTGCCACCCATGTCCAGGCTGGCTACCATCGGGTGCTCGGCCAGTGCCTCAAGCAACGCCAGCAGGTCCGCATGGCGCTCATCCAGCGGCTGTTCAGGCGCGCCTTCCAGCCACTCGACCTGAGCGAGCGTCAGTTTGTCCGGCAACACCTGCGCCTGCTTGACGCGCAACCGCCGGCCGCCCTGCACGCGAATACCCAGCAGGCCGTTGGGGCGCTGCTGGAAGTCGGTGATCAGCGCCTCGCAGCCGGTCTGCGCGATGCGCTCGGCAGCATCGCCCACTTCGGCACCCTCCACGATGCACACCACCCCGAAGCCTTCGCCCTGCTTCATGCAGCGGCTGATCATGTCCAGGTAGCGCGCCTCGAAAATCTGCAGGTCCAGCACGCAGCCGGGAAACAGGACGGTGTGCAGTGGGAATAGAGGTAGGGTCATTGCGATTCTCAATTCAGGAAGACGATAGCCAGCGGCAGGAGAATGGCGGTGAACACGCCCATCAGGCTCATGGCCAGGGCCGCGAAGGCGCCGCACTCCTCGCTCTCTTGCATGGCGCGCGAGGTACCCACCGCATGGGCGGTCATGCCCAGCGCCATGCCCATCGCCGCGTGGTGACGCACGCCACACCAGCGCAGCAGCGACGGCCCGATGATCGCGCCGAGCACCCCGGTGATCATCACGAACACCGCTGCCAACGCTGCCAGCCCGCCGATCTGGCTGGCCACCAGCATGGCGATCGGCGAGGTCACCGACTTGGGCGCCATGCTCATCAGCATGTTGTGTTCGGCACCGAGCAGCCAGGCCAGCGCGACGCCGAGCACGGTCGCCACCACCCCGGCGACCAGCAATGTCAGCACCGTGGGCCAGAACACCTGGCGAATGCGCCGCAGGTTGAGGAACAGCGGCACCGCCAGGGCCACGGTGGCCGGACCGAGGAAGAGGGTCAGCGCCTCGGCGCTGCGCTGGTAGTGGGCGAAGGTCAGCCCGCAGAGCAGCAGGATGGCGATCACCAGCAGGGTCGATACCAGCACCGGCTGCAGGAATACCCAGCGGGTCCTGTCATAGGCGGCGATCGCCAGTTGATAGGCGCCCAGGGTAATGCCGGCACCGAACAACGGATGATGGGTGACGGCCATCCAGGCGCCGTGCCAGTCGAGCATCACCCTTCGCCCCGGCGACGCGCCTGGCGCTCAATCAGCTTTTGCATCATCCAGCCCGCGAATACCAAGGACAGGATCAGCGACAGCACCAGGGCGCCGATCACCGCCCAGAAATCGGCAACGATCGCCTCGGCGTACGCCATCACGCCCACCGCCGGCGGTACCAGCAGCAGAGGCAGGTATTTGAGCAGGCCACTGGCGGCCTGCTGGATCGGCTCGTCGACCTGACCGCGACAGAGCAGACCCACCAGCAGGAGCAGCATGCCGAGGATCGGCCCTGGCAACATCGGCAAAAACAGCGCATTGACCGCCGTGCCAAGCAGTTGGCACAGGACCAGCCAGAACAGGCCACGAAGCAGCATGCAGACTCCCCTCGAACGTCGTGCGGCGCGCCCGGTTGGAGGCACGGCCTTACAAGGCGGCCATTATAGGCAGGTAAGAGCGGCGCCCGGAACGCCACCTGCACTTCGCCGCCGCGCGCGAACCGGCTGCCTGGGCGTAGCCAGACGCTTGCGGCATACTGCCGGCATCGCTCATCCGACCTGGACGTCCCGCATGTTTCGCCTCGCGCCCCTGGCCCTGATTTTGTCCCTCGCTGCCTGCGGCCAAAGCATGCCGTTGCTGCCTGCCGACGCCATCCTGCCGGACGGTTCGCGCTATCACGGCGAGGTGGTGGACGGCCTGCTGCAGGGTGAAGGTCGCCTCGACTATGCCGACGGCGGCTGGTTCGTCGGCCACTTCCTCGACGGCCAGCGCCACGGCGCCGGTGAATGGCACGGCGCCAATGGCGAGCACTATGTCGGCGCGTTCGCGGCGGGCAGCTTTTCCGGCCAGGGCACGCTGAAAATGGCCGATGGCAGCCATTACAGTGGCGGCTTTGCCAAGGGGCGCTTCAGCGGCGAAGGGATGCTGGAAGAAGCCGGCCAGACCTACCGCGGGCAATTTCGCGACGGTCGCTTCCACGGTTTCGGCACCCTGGAGCAGACCGATGGCAGCCGCTTTCAGGGCCATTTCGTGAAGGGCCTGCCGGATGGCCAGGGCGTTCGCGAGGACGAGCTCGGCAACCGGCTGTCCGGCCATTTCGTCGGCGGCCAGCTCAAAGGTGCCGGCAACTACCGCGGCAGCGACGGTGACAGTTACGACGGCGAACTGCAGGACAGCCTGTTCCATGGCCAGGGCCGCTACCAGAGCGCCGCGGGCGAAACCTGGAGCGGTACCTTCGTGGCCGGTGCACTCACCGGCAAAGGCGACTACACCGGCAGCGACGGCAGCCGCTACAGCGGGCAGTTCCGGGACTGGCGCTATCAGGGCGAAGGTCTCCTGCAACAGGCCGACGGCAGTCGCTACCAGGGCCATTTCGCCAATGGCCGCTTCCATGGCGAGGGCACCCTGGCGCTGGCCGACGGCACGCGCCAGTCCGGCACCTGGCAACGCGGCCTGCGCGTGCGTGACGAGCATGGCAAGGCACTGCCCGACCCGCTGGAAATCGGCTTGCTGAAACAGGGCGAATTGCTCGGCCAGGCCATCGCAGCCCTGCCGTCCTCGACGCCGCGCCCGGAACTCTACGCCCTCACCCTGGCCGGCGACGGCAAGCAGAGCGTGTTCCTGCGTGAGGCCGACTACGTTGCCAACCTGCTCGGCGAACGCTTCGCCGCCCATGGCCGTATCACCCTGGCCAACCACCGCGACCACCTGGCCGACCGGCCACTGGCGACCCGCGAGAACCTGCGCCGCGCGGTACAGGCCATCGCCGAGCGCAGCGGGCCGGAGGACCTGGTGTTCATCTACCTGACCAGCCATGGCTCGCGGACCCACGAACTGAACCTGGATCAACCACGCCTGCAACTGGCCGATCTGCCCGCTGACGAGCTGGCCAGCCTGCTGCAGCCACTTGCCGACCGTCACAAGGTGATGGTGATCTCCGCCTGCTATTCCGGCGGTTTCATTCCCGCACTCAAGGACGACAAGACCTTGCTGATGACCGCCGCACGCGCCGACCGGGTGTCGTTCGGCTGTTCCGAGGAGGCCGACTTCACCTATTTCGGCCGCGCGCTGTTCGCCGAGGCGCTGCAGCAGACCGACGACCTGCAGCGCGCCTTCGAACAGGCCAGTGCGGCAGTCGCCCAGCGCGAGCAGGCCGACGGGTTCGAGCCCTCAGAGCCACAGATATGGGCGCCGCCTGCGGTACTGGCACGCTGGAATGCCCTGCGCGCGGCATCAAGCGCAGCGGCCTTGAACGATAGACCGGGCGCGGCTCTCTAAACGGGGTCGCGAGCCAGGTCACCGCACGCAGGTGCCTTGCGTACCCTGCTCAAGAATCAAACAGCAGTCGAGGATCGACCATGTACCTGACCCCCCAGCACATTCTTCTGGCTGGCGCCTCCGGGATGACCGGCGAACACCTGCTCGACAGGCTGCTCAACGAACCTACCGTCGAGCGCGTGCTGGCCCCGAGTCGCAAGCCATTGGCCGAACACCCGCACCTGGAAAATCCGCTCGGCGAACTCCTCGACCTGCTGCCGGGCCTTCAGGGGCCGGTGAATACCGCGTTCTGCTGCCTGGGCAGCACCATCAAGCAGGCCGGCTCCCAGGATGCGTTTCGCCTGGTCGACCATGACCTGGTACTGGCGTTCGCCGCCCGTGCCCGGGAGCTGGGCGCACGCCACCTGCTGGTCGTCAGCGCGATTGGCGCCGACCCGCGCTCCTCGGTGTTCTACAACCGTATCAAGGGCGAAACCGAGGAAGCGCTCAAGGCCCAGGGCTGGCCGCAGCTGACTCTGGCCCGGCCATCGCTGCTGCTCGGCCCGCGCAACGAGTTCCGCCTCGGCGAACGCCTGGCCGCGCCCTTCATGCGCTGGCTACCGGGCAAGCACCGCGCCATCGACGTGACCGCCCTGGCTCGCGCGCTGTGGCGCCTGGCGCTGGAGGAAGATCAAGGCCTGCGAGTGGTCGAGTCCGACCAACTGCGCCGCCTCGGTCGCTGAATACCCCTGGCTTGGAGCGCCCGAACGGGCGGCCAACCGAAGGTGCAGCGGGCCGGTCGGGGCCGTTGCGCCCCCGGCCGGCAGTGTTTCAGAACAGGCCAAGCACCCAGGCTACGCCGAACAGCACCAGCGAGAAGCCCCACATCCACCAGAACGAATAGCGGATGTGCTTGCCCATCTCCAGCCTGGCCAGGCCAAGTGCCAGCCACAGCGCGGGTGAGAAGGGGCTGATGAAGGTACCGATGATGTTGCCGATCATCAGCGCGTAGACCACGCTCGGCGCCGCTACGCCATGGTTCTCGACCACTTCCATTACCACTGGCAGCAGGCCGAAGTAATAGGCGTCGGTGTTAAGCAGGAACTCCATCGGGAACCCAAAGATGCCCAGGATGATGTGCAACTGGCCAACCATGCTGGCCGGCAGCACCCGAACCAGGTCCTGCGCAATGGAGGTGAGCATGCCAGTGCCGGCGAGAATGCCCAGCATCGAACCCGCCGCAAGAATGATCATGCCCATTCCCAGCGCCGCCGCCGAGTGGGCCGCAATACGCTGCATCTGCAACTTGCCATCGGGGTAGTTGATCAGCAACGCCAGGCTCAGACCGATCATGAACACATAGCCAGCCGGCAGCACGCCGGTGAACAGCGCCACCAGCACCAGCAGGAACACACCGGCGTTGACCCACATCCGCCCGGGGCGTTCGAGCGCCAGCTCCTCGGCACTGATCTCGCCCGGCTTGCCGACGTGATCCACCTCACCGTCGTCCACCACGGTGCCGCCGGTTGCGGCGATCCGACGCTGCTCGCGCCAGCCCAGCAAGGCAGCCAGTGCCACCAGCAACACCACACCGACGCCCTGTACGGCCAGCAGTGGCCGCCACAGCTCGGTCACGTCCAGCCCGGTGACCGCCGCCGAGCGACCCAGCGGGCCTGCCCAGGGCACCATGTTGAGGATACCGGCGCCGGTGGCCAGCAGCATCAGCATCAGGTAGGGGCTCATGCGCAACTGCTTGTACAAGGGCAGCAAGGCAGGGATGGTCAGCAGGAAAGTGGTGGCGCCTGCACCATCGAGGTGAGCCAGCATGCCGATGATCGCGGTCGCGACTGCCACGGCGATGACGTTGCCACGGGTCAGCTTGACCATGAAGCCGATGATCGGCCGAAACAGGCCGGTGTCCTGCAGCACGCCGAAGAAGGTGATGGCGAAAATGAACATGGTGGCGATGGCCATGACTCGGCCGACGCCATCGGTAAAGAATCCGGAAATTTCTTCGGCGCCAAAACCGGCACAAAGCGCGCCCAGCAGAGGTACCACGATCAACGGAAGTACGGGCGACATGCGCCCGCTCAGCAGCAGCACCACCAGGCAGAAAATGGTCAACAAGCCAATCAGGGTCAGCAAACCGGAGGTCTCCTATTCTTCTTGTGAGGATCGCTATACACGACACGAGCGCGGCATCCTAAAGCGCCAACCTTTCACCAACCTTTACCGTCGAGCGTCGTAAGCCCATGTTTTGTCAGTGAATGTGTAACCTGCAGGACTATTTCAGGCGCCTATGAACGCCACGCTTGCTAAGCTGCAAGCCCTGAAATCGCTCGGAGTTTTCGCCATGCCCCACATGACCGCTTTAATCATCGGTGCTTCGCGCGGCATCGGCCTGGGCCTGGTACGTCAGCTGCACGCCAATGGCTGGCAGGTCACTGCCACGGTGCGCGACCCGGTCCGCGCCACCGCTCTGCAGGCGCTGCGGGGCGTGAGCATCGAGTCGCTGGATATCGACGATGCCGCCGCGCTGGGCGCGCTGGAGCAACGCCTGGATGGTCAGGTGTTTGATCTGCTGTTCGTCAACGCCGGCATTCTCGGCCCGAGCCATCAATCCGCTGCGGCGGCCACCGCCGAGGAACTGGGCCAGCTGTTCATGACCAACGTGGCGGCGCCGATTCGCCTGGCAGAGCGCCTGGTCGGCCAGTTGCGCCCGAACACTGGTGTGCTGGCGTTCATGAGCTCGGCGCTGGGTAGCGTGGCCAATCCGGAAGGCAACAACCTGGCGCTGTACAAGGCCAGCAAGGCAGCGCTCAACTCGCTGACCAACAGCTTCGTCTGTGAATTGCCGGAACCGCGCCCGACCGTGCTGTCGTTGCACCCAGGCTGGGTGAAGACCGACATGGGCGGAGATGGCGCGATGGTCGAAGTGGCCGACAGCTGCCGTGGCCTGGTCGAGCAGGTCGAGCGCTTTGCCGGCCAGGGCGGCCACCACTTCGTCGATTACCAGGGCCAGCGCGTCGCCTGGTAAGCCGGCTTACAACCCGAGCATCGCCAGCATGATGAAGGTGGCGAACAGCACGAAGTGGGTCATGCCCTCGATGGCATTGGTCTCACCGTCATTGAGGTTGATGGCGCAGACGATCAGGGTGATGAACACCATCACCGTCTGCACCGGGGTCATGGCCATCTGGAACGGCTGGCCGCTGTACAGGGCCATGGCCTCCATCACCGGCACGGTCAGGATCACCGTCGACAGCGACGCGCCGAGGGCGATGTTGACCACCGACTGCATGCGGTTGGCCAGCGCCGCCCGCAGCGCGGTGAGGATTTCCGGTGCGGCGGAAATGCCCGCCACCACGATGGCGGTCAGCACCGGAGGCGCGCCGGTGCCTCGCAGACCGACATCCAGCGCCTGGGACATCACCTCGGCGAGCACGCCGATCACCACCACGCCAAACACCAGCACGCCGATCGACCAGCCGACATTGACCTGTTCCTCGCCCCCCCCGTGCTCTTCACCGCCACGTTTTTTCTTCTCCGGGTAGGCGTAGCTGAAGAAGTAACTGTGCGGGCCGACCTGCATGCGCAGGAACACGGCATACAGCACCAGCATGGCGCCGATGGTGAACATCGAATACGCCTTCCAGTCCGCCTCCGGGATGAATTCGGGCACCACCATGGAGATGCCCATGGCGGTAAGGATCATCACGCTGTAGCTACGCGCGGAATCGTCGTTGTAGGACTGTTCGCCGTGCTTGAGCCCGCCCATCAGCGCGGCTAGCCCGAGGATGCCGTTGATGTCGAGCATCACCGCCGAATAGATGGTGTCGCGAACCAGGGTCGGCGATGCCTCGTTGCTCATCATGATCGCCAGGATCACCACCTCGACCAGCACCGCCGAGAGGGTGAGGATCATGGTGCCGTAGGGGTCACCGACGCGTTCTGCCAGTTGCTCGGCATGATGAGCGACCCGCAGCGACGCGCAGACGATGGAGCCGATCAGCGCGATTGCACCCATTAGCGCGACGCTCTGGCCATGCCCCAGCAGCGCATGCTCCATCGGCAGCGCGATGACCGCGGCGAGTACCGCCAGCAGCAGCCAGTATTCCTGCTTGATGGCACCTAACATGGGGGGTTCCTTGCAGAAAGACCTCGATCCTGCTCGGACTGCAACATCCGGTAAATAATTCATACCATCTGGGCACTGCAGCCGCAGCCCTGGCCGCATGCGGGTAAACTGACGGCTTACGTCTGCTGAACGAGATTGCCCCCATGTACGACTGGCTCAACGCCCTGCCCAAGGCCGAACTGCACCTGCACCTCGAAGGCTCGCTGGAGCCTGAGCTGCTCTTCGCACTGGCCGAGCGCAACCACATCGCCCTGCCCTGGAACGATGTCGAGGCGCTGCGCGCGGCCTATGCCTTCAACAATCTGCAGGAATTCCTCGACCTGTATTACCGCGGCGCCGACGTGCTGCGCACCGAGCAGGATTTCTACGACCTGACGTGGGCCTACCTGCTCAAGTGCAAGGCGCAGAACGTGGTGCACACCGAGCCGTTCTTCGACCCGCAGACCCACACCGACCGAGGCATTCCCTTCGAGGTGGTGCTGCGCGGCATCCAGCAGGCGCTGCTGGATGGCGAAAAACAGCTGGGCATCAGCCATGGGCTGATCCTCGCCTTCCTGCGTCACCTGCCCGAAGAGCAGGCCTTCCAGACCCTGGAGCAGGCCATGCCGTTTCGCGATGCCTTCATCGGCGTCGGCCTGGACAGTTCCGAACAGGGCTTTCCGCCGCGGCTGTTCGAACGGGTGTTCGCCAAGGCCCGCAGCGAAGGTTTGCATGCCGTGGCGCACGCTGGCGAGGAAGGCCCACCCGCGTACATCTGGGAGGCGCTGGATCTGCTCAAGGTCGTGCGTATCGACCACGGCGTGCGCGCCAGCGAAGACGAGCGCCTGATGCAGCGCATCATCGACGAACAGATTCCGCTGACCGTCTGCCCGCTGTCGAATACCAAGCTCTGCGTGTTCGAGCACATGGGCCAGCACAACATCCTCGACATGCTCGAGCGCGGCGTGAAGGTCACCGTCAACTCGGATGACCCGGCCTACTTCGGCGGTTACGTCACCGAAAACTTCGCGGCTCTGCACCAGGGCCTGGGCATGAGCGAAGAGCAGGCCAGGCGCCTGGCGCAGAACAGCCTGGATGCGCGGTTGGTGTGAGGGCCTGTAGCCAGGCGTCGAGGGAGGCAAATCCCGGGTCGGCCAATCCCTGGGTATCGCTTCGCTCAACTCAGGCTACGTTTTGGGCCCGCTGGGTCAGTGACCCTGGTGCTCATGCCCGCCTTCGGCGGCCGGCTCATCCTTCTGCACGGCGACCTCAACCTGCACCTTGCCGGCCTTTTCGAAGGTCAGGGTCAGCGGGAAGCGCTCGCCCTCCCTGGCCTGCTGCTTCAGGTTGAACAACATCACGTGGTAACCCATGGGCGCGAACTTCACTTCGCCGCCGGCGGGAATCAGCACGTTTTGCACCTGCTGCATCTTCATCATGCCGCCCACGTGGGCATGCTCGTGAATCTCCGCCTTGCCGGCCACCGGCGTTTCGACGGTGAGCAGGCGGTCATCGGCGTCGCCCTTGTTGTGCACGACGAAATAGGCGGCAGCGGTCGGCGCCACCGGCGGCATTTCCCGCGACCAGGGATGCTCGATATGCAACTCACCGGCGTCGTATTCATGGGCGTTGGCCAGCAGGCTGGTGCCCAGCAGTACGGCAGCAATTACGATTTTCTTCAGGTACATGGTTGCACTCCAGAAACGAATGAAGGTTGAAGCCGCGCCAAACGGCGCGGCCGGAAATCAGGCCGTGCGCCGCATACCGATGCGCGACAGCACGAAGAAATCAATCAGCCAGATCAGCAGCAGCGAGGCGCCGACCAGCGGGAATAGCACGCCCAGGCCGATCATGATCGCCACGCCGACCTTCCAGCGCGGCAGGTCATGGCGCAGCGGCGGCACGCCCAGGCGGCCACTGGGGCGGCGCTTCCACCACATGATCAGGCCGCTGACGGAACTGAGCAGAATCAACAGGCACACGACGAAAATGAACAGTTGGTGCGGCAGGCCGTAGAGCTTGCCCTGATGCAGCATCACACCACTTTCCACGGTGCGGGCCACGAGGCCGTAATCGCGCCAGCGTACATCGGCCAGCACGGCGGCGCTGTACTGGTCGATGTGCAGGGTGGCGTCGTTGCGCGGGTCGTCGGCGAACACCGCGATGGTGTAAACACCCGTGGGCGTGGTGGGAAAGGTGATGCTGTAGCCCGGATGCACACCGCGATCGCTGGCGATATCGACCACCTGCTGCAGGCCCACGGTCGGGCTGGCGGTGGAGGCCGGCATGGCGCCGCCGTTGTGCGCCGCGTGCGGATCGGACTCGGGCAGCGGGGTATTCTCAAGTGCCCAGGGCACGGTCTGCTTGTGGCTCTGGTTGAGCTCGCCGACCTGGCGCTCCGAGGTCGGCACCTTGTCCCACATGGCTGCCGGAAAGTGATTCCAGGCGCCGGCGAACTGCTTGCCCCAAAAGCCCGTCCAGGTCATGCCGGTGAGCAGCATGAACAGCAACAGCAAGGCGCCCCAGAAACCGGTCACTGCATGCACATCGCGCCAGAACAACCGGCCACGGGCCGACAACCGCGGCCACAACACGCCCGCCCTGCTGTTGCCCCGCGGCCACCAGAGATACAGGCCAGAGACCACCAGCACCACTGCCCAGCCGGCCGCCAGTTCGATCAGGCGATCGCCCGGCGTACCGATCAGCAGGTCGGCGTGCACCGCCCGCGCCAACGCCTGCAGATTGTAGTGGGCATCCTGGGTGCCGAGGATGGCGCCGCTGTAGGGGTCGAGGAATACAGTGCGAGTGCGCTCGCCAACCCCGACGACAAACTGCGCGCTGTGGTCGGCGTCCACCGGAGGCAGGTACTGGCTGACACTGCCCTGCGGGTACACCGCCTGGACCCGACCGAGCATTTCATCGGCAGTCAGCGAAGGGCCGCTGGCCTCGACCTGCAGCAGGTCGGCGTACATCAGCTGGTCGAGCTGCGGTTTGAACAGGTAGATGATGCCGGTCAGCGACAGCATGATCAGAAACGGAATGACGAACAGGCCAGCGTAGAAATGCCAGCGCCAGGCCAGGTTGTAGAAGGATGGAGTCGAGTTTTTCATCGTGAGCCCGATCTGTGCATAGTGAACTGCCGCCTCGGCAAGGAACGCGGCAGGCAATGTCAGCGAAACGAGGTCAGGCGATGAAGGGTGACGCGCGGGGATTGGCGGAAGGCCAGAGGTATCGCACCGCCGCACCGGGTTCGGCGCAAGGCCGGGGGTTGCCCGGGCGAATGCGTGGTGCCAGGCCCAACAGGCCAAAGAAGGCAGCCAGCGCCAGGGCGACGAAGGTGGAGCACAGCGGGCAGCCCGGGCCAGTCGACGGCATCGGCATTCCCGCGTCGACGCCGCTCATGCCCATGCTGCCATTGCCGCTGGCATCGAGAGCGCAGTAGCCGCCGTCCATCCCGCTGAGCTGCAGGCCGGTCATCTGCCCGTGGCCGATGGCACAGGCGAACGCGCTGAACAGGACGCTGAAATACAGCACCCAGGCGAGCAACGAGCGATCGGAGCGGGACAGGTTCATGGACGGCGATTCTAGGGGCTATGGCTCATCAGGTACTGCGGTGGATTGCCGCAGCCCGGTACGGGTTCAGGTTGTATCACGAGCGGCAGGTGGCGGAACCCTCTGCGCACGCAGGACGGCGTTCAGCGAGCCCAGGGCGCCTGCGCCAGCAACTCGGCACAGCGCGCCTGCACGAACTCGCGTAGCAGGTGCACGGGTTTGCTCAATTGCTCGCGGTGGGCGCAGATCAGATTGAGCGGCGTCGGCTCGCCCAGCACCGCGGGCAGCAGAATCTTCAAGCGCCCGGCCTGCACGTCACCAGCCACGTCCAGCCAGGACTTGTACACCACGCCGGCACCGGCAACCGCCCAGCGCCGCACCACGTCGGCGTCGTCACTGAGCCGGTCGCCGGCCACCTGCAGGCTGTGTTCGCCATCGGCCGCGTGGAACCGCCAGCGCTCATAGGCGCGCCCGCCGAGCATGTAGATCAGGCAATTGTGCTCGCGCAGGTCGCTGATCTGCTGCGGCTCGCCACGGGCCTGCAGGTAAGCAGGCGCGGCACACAGCACGCGGCGGTTGCCGGGTGCCACGGGCAACGCCACCAGGCTGGAATCTTCCGGGGCGCCATAGCGCAGGGCGATGTCCACCGGCTCGCGAAACAGATCGGTCACCCGGTCGCCGAGCAGCAGGCGCAACTGTACCTGCGGATGGCTGTGCATGAAGCTGTCGAGCCAAGGCAGCAGGGTGTTACGCCCGAAGTCGGAGGGCGCCGACAGTTGTAGCGGGCCGCTGAGCGCGGATCGGCTGCCGGCCAGTTGCTGGCGCCCGGCCTCCAGGCTCTGCAGCACCTGGCGGGCATGCACCAGGTAGGCTTCACCTTCGGCCGTCAGGCGCAGGCTGCGAGTCGAACGGGCAAACAGGCGCACCTGCAACGCCTGCTCCAGGCGTTTCAGCGCCGCACTGGCCACTGCGGGCGAGATATCGAGCAGCCGCGCGGCCGCCGACAGGCTGCCGACTTCAGCAGTGCGCACGAATACCTGCAGATCATCCAGACGCAACACAGCGGCTCACTTTCAAAAAAATATTGAAAGAGACTCTACTTGCACGCTGTTTTTCTCGCCACGCAAATAAACGAGCATGGGCTCACCTTATAGCGGAGCCTCACCATGACCCTGACACTGGTCGCCACCATCACCGCCCTCAGCGGCCAGGCCGACACCGTCGAAGCCGGACTGCGCCAACTGGTCAGTGCCAGCCGTGCCGAAGCCGGCTGCCTGCAATACGACCTGCATCGTCACCAGGACGATACCGATGTATTCGTGATGATCGAGCAGTGGCAGGACAGCGCCGCCCTCGCCTTTCATCAGGCCACCGATCATTACCGCCACTTCAAGACCACCTGCGGCGACGCGCTGCTGGGTGTCGCCTTGCAACCCCTGAACCGTATCGCCTGATTCCGAGGAAACCCATGAAAGCCGTCGCCTACCACCAGTCACTGCCCATCGATAACCCGCAGGCCCTGCAGGACGTCCAGCTGGATGCGCCGACAGCCGGCTCGCGTGACCTGCTCGTCGAGATCAGGGCCATCTCCGTCAACCCGGTGGACACCAAGATCCGCCGCAACGTCGCCCCGGAAGCCGGCCAGGCCAAGGTGCTCGGCTGGGATGCCGCCGGCGTGGTCAAGGCAATCGGCAGCGACGTCACGCTGTTCAAGGTGGGCGACGAGGTGTCCTATGCGGGCGCCATCAACCGCGCGGGCGCCAACAGCGAGTTGCACGTGGTGGATGAGCGCATCGTCGGTCGCAAGCCACGCAGCCTGCCGTTCGCCGAAGCCGCGGCCATGCCACTGACCGCGATCACCGCCTGGGAGCTGCTGTTCGACCGCCTGCAGGTGGCCGACGGCACGGCCGACCAGGGCCAGAGCCTGCTGGTCGTCGGTGCGGCCGGCGGCGTCGGCTCGATGCTCGTGCAACTGGCGCGGCAGCTCACCGGCCTGACCGTGATCGGCACCGCCTCGCGGCCAGAGACCAAAGCCTGGGTACGCGAGTTGGGCGCCCACCACGTCATCGATCACAGCCTGCCGCTGAGCGAGGAACTGGCGCGCCTCGGCATCGCCCACGTCACCCATGTGGCCAGCCTGACGCAGACCGACCAGCACTATGACCAGTTGATCGAAGCCCTGGCGCCGCAGGGCCGCCTGGCGCTGATCGACGATCCGGTGCAGCCGCTGGACGTGATGAAGCTCAAGCGCAAGAGCATTTCCCTGCACTGGGAGCTGATGTTCACTCGCTCGCTGTTCGAAACCCCGGACATGCTCGAACAGCACCGCCTGCTCAACCGCGTCGCCGATCTGGTGGATGCCGGCACCCTGAAAACCACCCTGGGCGAACATTTTGGCACCATCAACGCCGAGAACCTGCGCCGCGCCCACGCGCTGCTGGAGAGCGGCACCGCCAAAGGCAAGATCGTGCTCGAAGGCTTCTGACCGAGCCCGCCCCCGTAGGTGGATGACGCTGTTTTCATCCACCCCCGCGGTTAACCATCGGTGGACGGACAAAGCGTCGTCCACCTGCAAGGGGGTGGCTAGCGCAATCGCGCGCAGTGATCCTCGGCCGGCAAGGCGGCGGTGTACCAGACGTAGTCCGCCTGCTTCGCCGTCACCGGCTTGCCGACTTCCGAGAGGATCAGCACCTGCACGCCGCCCGCGCCTCCCAGATCAGCGAGGTGCAGCGGCACGCCAAGGTCGCGGCGCACGTGATAGGCGCCAGCCAGCAGCATTGCCGGCTTGGGTGCGGCGACCAGGCGCTCGGCCATGCGCCGATCACGTTGTTGCTGCACCGCCAACATCGCAGGTAACTGGCTGATCGGCAGCTTGTCGCAATGGGCCTCGCGAATGTGTGCCAGCAACGGTTCGCGCACCGTGGCGGCCGTCGAGGCCTTGCCCGACAGGGCGGGCGGCTGGCGATAGATGGCCATGATCTCGGCGCGGTCGAGATTCGCCGCGCGCAACCCGTAATCCTGGGCCAGGGCATGGCGCACGAGCGGACCATAGAGCGCCCAGGGCCAACCATTGGTCCACTCCAGCGCCTTGGCGAGGTCATCGATCTGCCGGCCTTCACGCAGCTGCATCGCCACGTCGTCGGCCTGCGGTTGCTGGCTCGAGGCGAGCATTTCCAGCAGCAGGCTGCCCTGCTCGCGACGTTGCTCCAGTGCACGCAACAGCCACAACTGCAGCGCATGGTGATCGGTATTGTCATGCTGTTCGCCAACCAGCACCTGCGGCGCCCCGGCCAGCCGCTCGACCAGTTGTTCGGGCGTGAGCCGTTCGCCACTGTGCAGGTCGTGAATCTGACCCAGCTCGGCATGCGCGCGCCCCTCGGGGCTTTGCCAGGCGGGCACGGGGGCCAGCGCTGGCTGGCTCTGACAAGCGCCGAGCATCAGCACGGCACACAACAGGAGGTTTCGCATGGGGGCTCCTCAGCGGGCAACGATGAGTGGGTGGCCGCGCTCGGGGTGCTGCTGCACCAGCACCTCGAGGCCGAATACCGCGTGCAGCGGCTCGGCGCGCAGCACCTCGGCGGGCGTGCCACTGCCATGGGCCCGCCCGTTGTGCAGCAGCAACAGCCGGTCGCAATAGCGCGCGGCCAGGTTCAGGTCATGCAGGATCACCATCACCGCTGCGCCCTGTTCGGCAAAGCGCCGCACGGCCTGCAGCGTGGTGTGCTGGTGCAGCGGGTCGAGCATCGAGGTGGGTTCGTCGAGCAGCAGCGTCTGCTGCGCGCCACCCGGCCACAACTGCGCGAGCACGCGCGCCAGATGCACACGCTGGCGTTCGCCGCCGGACAACTCCAGGTAGCTGCGCTCGGCCAGGTGACCGGCATCGGCGGCCTGCAGCGCGTCGCGAACGATCTGCGCGTCGCGCGCCCGCCCGGTGTCGTGGGGCATGCGCCCCATCATCACCACATCGCGAACCGCGAAGGCAAAGCTCAGCGACGAGCTTTGTGGCAGCACCGCCAGGCGCCGCGCGCGCTCCACGCCCTGCCAGTCGCCAAGCAGCCGGTCGCCGAACCACACCTCGCCGCTGGCCGGGCTCAGCTCACCGCACAGGGCACCCAGCAGCGTGCTTTTGCCTGCGCCGTTCGGGCCGAGTACGCCGAGCACTTGGCCGGGCTGCAACTGCAGGTCGATGTCGGCAAGCACTCGCTTGTCGCCCCGCGAGACGGATAACCGATGCGCACGAAGCATCAGGTGCGCCCCCGCAGCAGCAGATACAGAAAGAATGGCGCGCCGATCAGCGCGGTGACGATACCGATGGGCAATTCGGCCGGCGACAGGATCAGCCGCGCGAACAGGTCGGCGAGCAGCAACAGGCTGGCACCGGCCAGTGCCGAGGCCGGCAGCAGCACCCGGTGATCCGGCCCGACCAGCAGGCGCACCAGGTGCGGCACCACCAGGCCGATGAAGCCGATCATGCCGGCCGCGGCCACCGCCGCGCCGACACCCAGCGCGGTGCAGAACACCAGTTCGCGCTTCAGGCGCTCGACCGCAACGCCCAGGTGGCGCGCCTCGGATTCGCCGAGCAGCAGGGCATTCAGCGCCAGAGCTCGACGCGGCAACCACAGCGCCACGGCCAGCGTGACCAGTAGCAGCGGCCACAGCCGAGCGTAGCTGGCACCATTGAGGCTGCCGAGGTTCCAGAAGGTCAGGGTGCGCAAGGTGGCGTCATCGGCCAGGTAGGTGAACAGCCCGATACAGGCGAAGGCCAGCGCATTGAGAGCGATGCCGGCGAGCAGCATGGTGGTCACGCTGGTCTGGCCGTTGCGACGCCCCAGGCGATAGACCAGTGCGGTCACCGTCAGGCCGCCGAGAAAGGCGCACAGCGACAGCAGATAAGGCGCGAACAGCTCGGGAACGCCGCCCAGCGCCGCTCCACCGACAATCGCGACAGCCGCCCCAAGCGCAGCGCCGCTGGACACGCCGATCAGCCCGGGATCGGCCAGCGGGTTGCGAAACAGCCCCTGCATCGCCACCCCACACAGCGCCAGCACGGCGCCGACGGCCAGGCCCAGCAAGGTGCGCGGCATGCGGATCTGGCCGAGGATCAGCTCGGCCTGCTGCAACCCCTGGCCGTCCAGCGGCAAGCCTGTCAGGCGCAGCGCTGCCTGCAGGGTATCGCCCAGCGGCAGGCTGACCGGGCCGAGCGCCAGCGACAGCCATAATGCGAGCGCGAGCAGCAGGCCCAGCGCGATGAACAGAGAGCGGGGGCTGATTACCGGTTTCATGGGGTAGCGGCAGGAAGCGGCGCGCGCCCAGGATAGAAGGCCGCGGACAGTGCGATGAGCCCCGCCGGTACACGCGGACCGAGACCGCCGACCAGCAGGGTCGGGTCGATCGCCACCAGGCGCCCTTCCCGTCCGGCCTTGGTCGCTGCCAGGGCCGGGTTCTGCCTGAGCAGCGCCTGCCTGGCTTCGTCACCGCTCAACCGGCGATCGGCGAAAATCACCACCTCCGGGTCCAGCGCCAGCAACGCTTCGGTAGACAACGCCTTGTAGCCATCGTGGGTGGTCAGGTTGCGGCCGCCCGCGCGCTCGATCATCCATGCCGCTGCGGTGTCCTGGCCGCCAGCCATGGGGCTGCTGCCGGCATGGCCGAGCAACAACAGCACGGTCGGTGCCGCGACCTCGGCCTGTGCCTTGGCGACCCAGCCGGCCTGCTCCCCCAGGCGCGCCTGATAATCGCTGAATACCCGTTCGGCGCGTTCCGGATCACCCAGCAAGGCGCCAATGCGTTTGAGGTTGCCGTGCAGCGCCTGCAGATCGGCAGCCGCCGACAATGCCTCGACCCTCACGCCTGCGGCTGCCAGTTGCGCCAGCACCGGCGGCGGCCCCATTTCCTCGGTGCCGAGCAGCACGTCAGGGCGCAGGGCCAGAATGCCTTCGGCGGCCAGCTGGCGCTGGTAGCCCACGCTCGGCAGTTTCTGCAGAGCGGCCGGGTGCTGGCTGGTGGTGTCGACGCCGACCAGCTTGCCTTCACCTCCCAGCGCCACCACCCATTCACTGAGCGAGCCCCCTGCGCTGACCCAGCGCTGGGGCGGGCTGTGGGCACTCGCCAGCGGCGGCAGCAGGCTGGCGAGCAGGGCAAACAGGACAAGGGGGCGGGTCATGGATCAGGCTCCGAAACGATCGGGAAAGGTATCAGGCAGGCTGATTAGGGCTGCCAGTTTAGCCGCAGTCACGCCGGCTGCGGCCCTGGGGCTCGCAGCGCTGGCGTCTCTTCGGCCAGGCGACGCCAGTCGTCGCGCTCCGGCACGCCGGGCTTACGCGCGCCGAAGAGCTGCAGGATCAGCTCGCCGCCGGCATCGAAGGCTTCCCAACTGGTGATCACCCCGTCGCTGCTCGGCTTGCGTACCCGCCACAGCTCCCGGATATCGTGGGCCTTGAGGTGCAGGTTGAACTGCGGGTCGAGCACGTTGAACCATTCACCCATCCAGCGCAGGTTGCTGACCGGCCCGGTGTGGATCTGGATACAGTGGCGATTGCCAACGAACACCATGATCGGCACCTCGACCGCCGCCGCTCGCTCGAATAGCCCCGGCAGCGCATCGGGCGCAAGCGCCTCGGCCCACTCGCGGCCCGCCAGGCGCAAGGCCTGGGTACGGGTGGCACCGTGGCTCTTGAGCAGGGCGAAGAAGTGGTGGGTGTCCTTGAGGGTCGACCAACCGACGCGCAGGGCGGCGGTATCGATCTGCTCGTCCGCGCGCTCCGGCGCTGGCACGGCAAGCGCTTGCAGGTCGAGCTCGGCGCTCTGCCGCGGGGCGCGAAAACGCTCGACCAGAGGCTCCCAGGCTGCCACTTCACTGTGCTCGGTGAGGTACACCTTGTGCACCGCCACTCCCTGCTGATCGAACACCTGGACGCTGCGCATCACGCCGCGCGGGCCCGTCTCCTCGACAGCGAACACGCTGGCCCAGCCGCCCAGGAACAGACGCAGGTCGATATCGGCGGAGACCACCAGGCCCATCTGGCCGTTACCAGTCACCGTCACGTCGCGATAGATGCCCTTGCGCTCATGCACGCAGGACGCGTTGCGGGTCAGCGCCATCACCTGGCCCAGTTCGCCAAGCTCCGGCAACAGCGATGCCCACTCGGGGCGCAGGCGCACGGTGTCGATGGCAAGCCGGCTGGCGGTCAGCTCCGCCTCGCTGACGCCCATCTGCTCCGCCGCATCCCGGGCGCGCAGGTGCGGTTGCTCGGCACGCAGTATCTGCCACGAGGCATACAGGCTGTCGGTAGCTACCGGTCGTTCGCTCATTGTTTCAACTCCCTCAACGTCACGCTGGCCATACCTGGAAACCTGGACCTGCAAGAGTAAATGCGCAGATTCGCGGGTGGTACCAGGCAAACATTAAATCATCTTAATTGTCACAACATCTCATTTACAAACGATAATCACTAGCATTAAATGCGCCGTCGCTGCCCCACCCTTGCTGCCGACATGACCAAGGAGAACCGCATGTCGTCCTTCGCTCCCCTCCCGCTCCGCCCCTGCCTTGCCATGCTGCTGCTCGGCCCTAGCCTCGTCCACGCAGCCCCGGCGCTGCAGCTGGAGAAGACCACCATCAGTGCCACACGTACCGAGCAGAGCACCCACAGCGTGCCGAGCACCGTATCGGTACTCGACCAGCAGGACATCGACCGCAAGACCGTCAAGAACATCAAGGATCTGGTGCGTTACGAACCGGGCGTGTCGGTCAGCGGTACTGGCAGCCGCTTCGGCCTGGCCGGGTTCACCATTCGTGGCATTGGCGGCAACCGCATTCTCACCCAGGTGGATGGCGTGCCGATGCCGGACGCCTTTGCCTTCGGCCCATTCCTCGATGCGCGCCGCAACTACGTCGACCCGGACACGCTCAAGCGCGTCGAGATCATCCGCGGCCCGGCCAGCTCGCTGTACGGCAGTGATGCCATCGGCGGCGCCGTCAGCTTCTTCACCAAGGACGCCGGCGATTACCTGCAGCCCGGTGACGATGCCCATGCACGCTTCAAGACCGGCTATGACGGCGCCGACGACAGCTGGTCGCGCAGCGCAACCTTCGCCGGCCGCCAGGGTTCACTGGATGGCCTGCTGCACCTGGGGCGGCGTGACGGCCAGGCACTCGACACCCACGGCGGCCAAGGCGGGATCGGCGCCAGCCGCGAAGAGGCCAACCATCAGGACTACACGGCCAACAACCTGCTCGCCAAGCTCGGCTGGAACTACCTCGACGACGACCGTCTGCAACTGACTTACGAGCGCTACGAAGACGATGCCGATACCCGGGTACTCAGTGAATACAGCCCTACGGCCACGGTGCGGACATCCGATGCCACCGACAACACGGATCGCCAGCGCGTCAGCCTGCAACACACGTTCGCCCTGGCAACGCCGATCAGCGACCATGCCGAGTGGCAACTGAGCTATCAGCAAAGCCAGATTCGCCAGCGCACCTACCAGCAGCGTTTCAGCGGCGGCAGCCTGCGTGAACGCAGCCGCGACTCGACCTATCAGGAAGACCTCTGGGCCTTCAACGCCAAGCTCGACAAAGCATTCGAAACCGGCCCGGCCAGCCACCTGCTGATCTACGGGCTGGATCTCAAACACCAGGAAAGCAGCGACCTGCGCAGAGGCCGTGAAGCATTCGCGAGCAACGGTCTGCCGGTTCCGGCAATCCCCGGCGATGAAACCTTCCCGCTCAGCGACTTCCCGGACCCGACCTCGACCGAATACGCATTCTTCATTCAGGACAACATCGAGATCGGTCGCTGGACGCTGCTGCCCGGCCTGCGCTACGACCACTACGAGATGAAACCGAAAGTCACGCAGCACTATCTGAACAGCCAACCGATCAACCGCAACCCCGCTGACTACCGCGACGAAGCCATCTCGCCCAAGCTCGGCGTCAGCTATCAGCTCGATGAAGCGCACAGCGTTTACGGTCAGTACGCCGCCGGTTTCCGGGCGCCGAATGCGGTGGATATCTTCGGCGAGTTCATCAACTTCGCCCGTAACTACCAGACCATCGCCAACCCGAGCCTCAAACCGGAAACCAGTGACAGTTACGAGATTGGCGTGCGTGGCCAGTACCAGACCGGCGCCTTTGGCGTGGCGCTGTTCTACAACCGCTATGACGATTTCATCGAACAGGTGACGCTGGCCAGCGACCCGACGGGCGCGGGGCGTATGACCTTCCAGTATCAGAACCTGGATCGGGTCACCATTCGCGGCGCGGAAGCACGCGGCGAACTGTTCCTGGACAGCTTCGGCATGCCCGCTGGCAGCCGTCTGCGCAGCGCCATTGCCTATGCGCGCGGCAAGGACGCAGCCAGCGGCCAGCCAATCAACAGTGTCGACCCGCTCAAGGCGGTGCTCGGGCTGGGCTACGACGCCCCGAGCGGTGGGTTTGGTGGCGAACTTACCTGGACGGTTGCCGCCGCCAAGGAACGTGTCGACCACACCCAGATCGCCAATCAATTCGAGCCATCGGGCTACGGCACCCTCGACCTCAGCGCCTACTGGAACATCGGCTCGGGTATCGCGGTGAATGCCGGCCTGTTCAACCTGACTGACAAACAGTACTGGCAATGGGGCGACGTGCGCAGCCTTACCGAGAACAGTTCGGGCCTGGGCCGCTACGCCCAGCCCGGTCGCCACGCGGCATTCAATGTGGTGTGGGAAATCTGATTGCATCGCGCACGGATGCGCGCCCTCTTCCATCACCAGGCCAATGCGGGATAATCCCCGCTCTGACCTGGAGATACCGATGATTCGTTTGTGCGCCCCGCATGAGCTCGCCGAAGCTCACAGCCGGGGCTTTGTCATTGATGAGCTGCAATTGTTTGCCGTGCGCAAGGACGGCGACGTGTTCGTGTACCGCAACCGCTGCCCGCACCGTGGCGTGGCGCTTGAATGGCAGGCCGACCAGTTTCTCGACCCCAGCGCCAGCCTGATCCGCTGCGCCCGGCATGGCGCGCTGTTCCTGATCGAATCCGGTGAGTGCGTGGCAGGGCCTTGCGAAGGCGATGCGCTGCAGGTGATCAGCAGCAAAGAAGACGCGGATGGGATCTGGGTCGATCTGTAGAGCAACCTGGGTATCGCTTCGCTCAACGCCAGGCTACAGAAGCATGCCGGCGGGACGCGGCCCCGTAGCCTGGGTGGAGCGCAGCGATACCCGGGAACGGTCTCTACGTCAGCAACACATCCAGCCGCCTTGCCACCTCGATGCCCTGCGGGGAGATATCCACGCCATAGGCCAGCACCTCCACACCCGCCTGCACGGCATCCCTCAACGCCGCCGCGTAGGCAGGGTCGATTTCCTCGGCCGCACGCACCGCCTCGATACCTGACAGGTTGACGCAATACAGCTGCACGGCGCGCGCACCGCTGCGCGCCAACGCCGCAAGCTCGCGCAGGTGTTTGGCGCCGCGCTCGGTGCGCGCATCGGGAAAGGCGGCCACCGCGCTGTCGGCAAAGCCCAGGGTGACGCTCTTCACTTCGACGAAGGCCACGCCGCTGGCGTATTCCAGGCAGAAATCCACCCGGCTGCGCTCCACGCCATATGGCACCTCGCGGCGCAGTGCGCTAAAACCGGCCAGCTCGCTGATCAGCCCGGCATGCAGTGCCTCTTCGATCAGGCCGTTGGCGCGCGCCGTGTTGATGCAGGCCAGGCGATCATGAGGTGTTGCACCGATCTCCCAGGTACCCGGCAGCTTGCGCTTGGGATCACTGGAACGGCTGAACCAGATCCGGCAGCCCTCGCTCATGCAATTGAGCATCGAGCCCGTGTTGGGGCAGTGGATGGTCAGCCGTTCGCCGGAGGCGGTTTCGATATCGGCGAGAAAGCGCTTGTAACGACGCAGCAAGCGGGCCTCTTCGAGGGGCGGATCAAACTGCATCGGGCGTCCAGTTCTTCAGGCCGCGGGCGATCCGCACAACCGCTTCTTCGAGACGCGGCAGGCTCTGCGTGTAGGCGAAACGCACGTGATGTGCAGATTGATGACGACCGAAATCCAGGCCAGGGGTGAATGCAACGTGCTCGGTTTCCAGGAAGTGCTGGCAGAAACCGTAGGCATCGCCACCGAAGGCGCGGATATCGGCATACAGATAGAAGGCGCCCTGAGGCTCGACGGCAATCCCGAACCCCAGTTCGCGCAGCGCCGGCAGCAGAAAATCACGGCGCTCGGCAAACGCCGCGCGGCGCTCTTCCAGGATGGCCAGGGTCTGCGGCTCGAAACAGGCCAGCGCCGCATGCTGGGCCATGCTTGGCGCACTGATATAGAGGTTCTGCGCCAGCTTCTCCAGGTCACCCACCGCCTGCGCGGGCGCCACCAGCCAGCCCAGGCGCCAGCCGGTCATGCCGAAGTATTTGGAGAAACTGTTGAGCACGAAAGCCTCGTCATCGACCTCCAGCACGCTGCTGGCATCCACGCCGTAGGTCAGGCCGTGGTAGATCTCATCGACCACCAGGTGACCACCGCGCGCTTTCAGCGCCTGCGACAACCCGGCCAGCTCCTGGGCATGCAACAGCGTACCGGTAGGGTTGGCGGGCGAAGCCAGCAGGGCGCCGACGCTGTCGGCATTCCAGTGCTCGGCGACCGCCTGCGGGGTCAACTGGTAGCGCTCTGCGGGGCCGACCGGCACCAGGTGCGCGGCGCCCTCCACCAGGCGCAGGAAGTGACGGTTGCAGGGGTAACCCGGGTCGGCCAGCAACCAGTGCTTGCCGGGGTCGACCAACAGGCTGGCGGCCAGCAGCAGGGCGCCGGAACCGCCAGGGGTAATCAGGATGCGCTGCGGGTCGATGTCCAGCCGGTAGCGTTGTGCGTAAAAGCCGGCAATCGCCTCGCGCAGGGCTGGCAGACCACGCGCCGCGGTGTAACGTGTGTGGCCCGCTGCCAGGGCCGCCTGCCCCGCGGCGACAATGGGCGCAGCGGTGGTGAAATCCGGCTCGCCGATCTCCAGGTGAATGACATCATGGCCGTCGGCCTGCAGCTCATTGGCCCGCGCCAGCAGGGCCATGACATGGAAGGGTTCGATCGCGCGACTGCGGGCGCTGTAGAGCTGGGCCATTGGATATGCCTTGGGAAACCCGATAAAGGTGGAATTCTATCAGGACGGCTCTGTCATACCGTGCCAATGAGGGAGAGAAACACCTGTTTACACTGCGACTGCACAGGCCGTTCGGCAGATAGACTGAGGCCCGGAGCGCCTACCGATGTCCGTGATAAAGCGGGCGCAGACGCTCTATCGAAGCAAGACGCCCAACCACGGCATCCGGGAGTGGCGCGGCTTGAGTCGATCTGGTAAGTTCGCCGGCTTGCAGTCGCAGGGCCGTTATTGTAAACGGCACGGAAACATTCCCTGCGCAGTGGATTAGAGAGAGTGAGAGGCGGTCATCCATGCCCATCAAAGCAAAAGCAACAAACGGCCAATTGATTCGTGGCTTCGAACCCTATAAGGAAACCAAGGGCGAGGAGTACATGAGCGAGGCGATGCGCGCCCACTTCACCAGCATCCTGAACAAATGGAAGCTGGAGCTGATGCAGGAAGTCGATCGTACCGTGCACCACATGCAGGACGAGGCAGCCAACTTCCCGGATCCGGCAGACCGTGCCAGCCAGGAAGAAGAATTCAGCCTGGAACTGCGTGCCCGTGATCGTGAGCGCAAGCTGATCAAGAAGATCGACGAAACGCTGCAGCTGATCGAAGACGAAGACTACGGCTGGTGCGATTCCTGTGGCGTCGAGATCGGCATTCGCCGCCTCGAAGCCCGCCCCACCGCCACCCTGTGCATCGACTGCAAGACCCTGGCGGAAATCAAGGAAAAACAGGTCGGCTCCTGAGTCGACTGAACGGGGCGCCCGGCAGGCCGTTTGAAAACGTAGCGAGCGAAGGACAGGCAAGGCAAAAAACCGGCGAAAAGCGCAATTTACGCAGCGTAAATGAGCATTTTGAGCTGGTTTTTAATGTCGCATGACCGAGCGCAGTAGTTTTCACGCAGCCTGTCAGGCGCCCCGTTTCGTTTCCCCCTCCGTAATACGCCCTCATGCCCAGCTCACCCTACGTCGGTCGCTTCGCCCCTACGCCCAGTGGCTACCTGCACTTCGGCTCGCTGGTGGCTGCCCTCGCCTCCTACCTCGATGCCCGCGCCGTCGGCGGCCGCTGGCTGCTGCGCATGGAAGACCTCGATCCGCCCCGCGAAGTACCGGGCGCGCAGGCCGCCATCCTGCAGACGCTGGAGCGCTATGGCCTGCATTGGGACGGTGAGCTGGTTCGCCAGAGCGAACGCCATGCCGATTACGAGGCGCTGGTACAACGTCTGTTCGATCAGGGCCTGGCCTACGCCTGCACCTGTTCGCGCAAGCAGCTCGAAGGCAGCGGCGGCATCTATCCCGGCCATTGCGGTAACGCCGGCCACGGGCGTCACGACGCCGCCATCCGCCTGCGCGCTCCACAACTGACCTACCGCTTCACCGACCGGGTGCAGGGCGAGTACAGCCAGCACCTGGGCCGTGAGGTGGGCGATTTCGTCATCTGCCGTCGTGACGGCCTGTACGCGTATCAGCTCGCGGTCGTACTCGACGACGCCTGGCAAGGCATCAACAGTGTGGTCCGCGGCGCCGACCTGCTCGACTCGACCCCGCGTCAGCTCTACCTGCAGGAACTGCTCGGGCTGCCCCAGCCGCGTTACCTGCATGTGCCGCTGATCATCCAGCCGGATGGCCACAAGCTCGGCAAATCCTACCGTTCGCCGCCCCTGCCCGATGACCAGGTCACGCCCCTGCTGCTGCGCGCCCTGCGCGCGCTCGGCCAGCACGCGCCAGGCGAGCTCGACGACGCCAGCACCGAAGAATTGCTGCTCTGGGGCGCACGCCATTGGGACGCCGAGCGCATCCCGCGGGTGCGCAGCCTGGCGGAAAGTCAGTTGCGCTGATCGCCGCTAACGGGCAGCCTTGCGACCCCAACTCAGGATCAGGAATCTGCCATGCACGCCCAGCTCGAAGAACTCATCGGAAAAATCAGCTCGGGCTGCCTGCCGCAGGACGAAATCACCCGCATCGCCACCGAGGCGGCCCAGGCGTACGCGGACCCGTCGGCCTTTCTGGCTGCCAACCCGGACATCAACTACGACGACAGCTTTCCCATCCCCCTGGGCGAGTGGATGGTGGTCGGCAACCTGCCAGAGACGGTGCTGTTCCAGGCCGACAGCTACGACGAGCTGTTTCGCCAGATCACCAGCTCGTTCGGCCCCGAAGTGAGTTTCGTGCTCACCGCCAAGCAATTGCACAAGGTCGAACCGCTCAAGGCCCTGAACCGCATCCAGGTGCAGCTCAGCAGCCTGTCCAAGGAAACCCAGGGCTATGTGCTGGTCGACTTCAGCGAGCCGCTGGACGACGAACTGCAAGCGGTGCTGGTGTACACCACCGACCTGCCGCGGGTACTGGAGCTGGCGGTGCAGGTCGGCATCTATGCGGCGCCGGCCTACGAGGCACTGAAGGCGGCGCAGGCCGAGCAGTGAGTCTGTCTCGAGCCTAGTTTTTTGCATCACGGCCCAGGGGAATCCCTGGGTATCGCTGCGCTCAACCCAGGCTACGCGTCCACCGTCATGGGCCGCGAGAATTACAGCCCGGCGTCGTGCAAGCGACGCAGGTGTTCGATATACAGGCTGACCGGATTGACGCCCTGGCCTGCACGGCCGAAATGCTGGTTGACGATGTCCAGGTGATCCAGTGGGTAATCGTCGCGGATCACCTTGCCCAGGTGAGAGCTGACACGGCCCACCATGCCGTCGCATTGCCCGGCCTCGCGCACGAAGGTGCGGGCGAAGCGCCGGCAGAACCAGTTCGACGGGTCACGCCGGTTGCCACCCTGGTCAGTGATTCCAGGCTGCAGCGTGCCGGACCAGGAGTAATAACGCACGCCATTGACCTCCTCCGGCCCTTCCTCGCCCCAGACCCTGGGCAGGCCCTGTGGATACTGGTGGTTGAAGATGCCGACACCCTCGGTGGTCAGCGAACGATGGGCGGCGGTGGCATTGATCGGCAGGCTCGCGCCGCGAGCGCCGCTGTCCAGTAACCTGATCACCCAGGCCAGGCCATGCACGGCCCCTTGCAGCAGCTTGCCGCGCAAGCTGCGCGGCCCGGCGGTGCGTTCGATATGGTCGGCCAGTTCCGAGCCCTGATTCGGCCCGGCCAGGGACGTTACCGAGGCGACCCATTCAGGCCGATGCGCGGCCGCATAACGACACACCAATGCACCCTGGCTGTGACCGAGAAGGTGGACTTTTTCAGCGCCGCTACGGCGCCGCGCTTCGGCGATCTGCAGCAGTAACTGCTCACCACGCAGCTCGGTGGCGTGAACCGGCGACAAGCGCGCCGGGTAGACATCCACACCCTGATTGCGCAGGGCGGTGACGATGCCGTACCAGTAATCGAAGCCCAGCAGGCTGACGAAACCCAGGAATCCAGGAACCAGCACCAGTGGATACTTGGGAACAGCACGATGACCCATTTCAGTCTCCATGGAGGAACGCCACCTGGCCAGAGCCGGCAACAAGCAAGCGTAAGGGAAAGCACATCATGATTGTCGATGGCCACTATCAAGCCAGTCGACTTCAACCCTGACTGCCTCGGCCCTAGCATGGTTCCGTGAAACACCGAATGCGGAAAACGAGGTGCAACCATGAAAGCCCTGACCATCGCCCTGCTCCTGAGCCTGATGAGCGCCAACGTGCTGGCATTGCCCAGCCGCAACCCGGCGCCCATCCTCGGTGAGCTGGTGGACAACAGCCAGCAGCAACAGCCCTACGCCGACCGGTAGCCCTGGATGAAGGCTGCAGGCGCACCCGGCAGTGCCTGCACGTCACGCCAGAGCGAGGCGTGATGATTTAGGACGAACTTATCCCGACCCGCCGCGCTCGAAAAAATGGTCTGGTTCATTACAAGGGAAAACCACCATGTTCAAGCAAAGTCTCGGCGCCGCAGCCGTTCTGGCCGTCCTTACCGGTTGTGCAGGTAAGCCTGAGAACCCGGTCGACCACATCACCTATCGCAACGAGCCGCTGGTCAAGCAGGTCGAGAAGGACATGAGCAAATCGACCGTACTGGAGCTGGGTGGCCCACCCTCCTCGGAGATGACCCGTACGCTTCTGCCGGGCACCTGCAACAACTACGTCCTCAACCGTGACGGCAAAGAGCAGCCCTACTACGTCGCCTTCAACTCGGCCGATCGCGTTGAAAGCAAAGGCTTCCTGACTTGCGAGCAGATGGAAATCAACGAGCGCGAACGCGCTCGTGGTAAAGGCATCTGATTGCAAGCAGCCGGTAATAAAAATGCCCGCCTCCAAGGAGAGCGGGCATTTTTTTATATCCACCAAAACCTGCTATGACCTCGTGAGCCAGAGCGCTGCGAGGACTAAGCGCCAGCTGATCATCAGTAGGTTTTAGATAGCGCCGCGGCTGCGCAGTACTGCCAGCACCTGCTTGACGCCCTCGTCCAGCGACAGGCTCTGGGTATCGAGCACCAGGTCGGCATCGAGCGGCACATCGTACGGGAAAGACTCGCCCGGGATGTTGTCGCCGCCTGCAGCGTAGAGCCCCTGCGGGTCACGCTCGGCACACACCTGTGGCGAGGCCTGCACGTACACCGTTATCAGCCGCTCGGCCCCGATCAGCGCTTTGGCCTGCTCGCGGCCTTCGGCATCCGGTGCCACGAAGGCGGCCAGGGTCAGCAAGCCAGCCTCGTTGAACTGCCGCGCCACGTGAGCGGCGCGCCGCCAGTTCTCGGTACGCCCGGCGCGATCCTGCGCCAGCCCCTTGTTCAGGTCATGGCGCAGGTTCTGGCCATCGAGTACATACACGGCGCGGCCCATGTCGAACAGCTTGCGCTCCAGCGCATAAGCCAGGGTGCTCTTGCCAGCGCCAGACAGGCCGCTGAACAGCACCGTGGCCGGCTGCTGGCCGAAGCGCGAAGCACGCTCGGCAGTGGAAACGTGGCCGGACTCGCTGTGATGCCCCGAACCCGACACGCGCGCGTCGGCGATGATCATGCCGGCGCCGACGGTGCCATTGGTGAGGCGGTCGATGATGATGAACGCGCCCGTGGTGCGGTTGTGTTCGTAGCCGTCCAGGGCAATCGACGCATCGAGGGCAATCTTGACCTTACCGATTTCATTGAGCTGCAAACTGCTCGCCGCGCCTTCCTCCAGGGTGTTCACGTCCACCCGGTGAGCGATGCTCGCGATGGAGCCCGGCACGTAGCTGGTAGCGCGTTTGATGTCGTATTTCTTGCCCGGCAGCATCGGCTCTTCGGCCATCCACACCAGCATGGCGTCGAAGCTGTCGACTACCTGTGGGCGGTTGTCGGCATGCACCAGCATGTCGCCGCGCGACACGTCGATCTCGTCTTCCAGGGTCAGGGTAATGGCCTGGCCCGGGCCGGCCTGCTCCAGCTCGCCTTCATAGGTGACGATGGACTTGACCTTGCTGCCCTTGCCCGACGGCAGGGCGATGACCTCGTCGCCCTTGCGCACGATGCCGCTCGCCAGGGTCCCGGCGAAGCCGCGGAAGTTCAGGTTCGGACGGTTGACGTACTGCACCGGGAAACGCAGGTCATCGAAGTTGCGGTCGCCCGCCACTTCCACGGTCTCGAGAATTTCCATCAGCGACTGGCCGCTGTACCACGGCGAGCGCTCGGACTTGTTGACCACGTTGTCGCCCTTGAGCGCCGACATCGGCACGAAGAACAGCGAGGTGGGCTTGAGATTGATCTTGTCGGCGAACGACAGGTAGTCGGCCTTGATCTGCTCGAACACGCCTTGGTCGAAGTCCTTGAGGTCCATCTTGTTGATGGCGACGACGATGTGCTTGATACCCAGCAGCGAGGCGATGAAGCTGTGGCGCTTGGTTTGCGTCTGCACGCCGTAACGGGCGTCGATCAGGATGATCGCCAGGTCGCAGGTCGAGGCACCGGTAGCCATGTTGCGCGTGTACTGCTCATGGCCGGGGGTATCGGCAATGATGAACTTGCGCCTGGCGGTGGAGAAGTACCGGTAGGCCACGTCGATGGTGATGCCCTGCTCGCGCTCGGCCTGCAGGCCGTCGACCAACAGCGCCAGGTCGACTTCCTCGCCGGTGGTGCCGCTCTTCTTCGAGTCGCGGGTGATGGCTTCCAGGTGATCTTCGTAGATCATCTTGGAGTCGTGCAGCAGGCGCCCGATCAGGGTGCTCTTGCCGTCATCGACATTGCCGCAGGTGAGGAAGCGCAACAGTTCCTTGCGCTCGTGTTGCGCCAGGTAGGCGTGGATGTCTTCGCTGATCAGTTCGGATTGGTGCGACATATCAAAAGTACCCCTGACGTTTTTTCTCTTCCATGGAACCGGCACCGTCGTGATCGATCACGCGGCCCTGACGCTCGGAAGTTCGGGTCAGCAGCATTTCCTGGATGATGTCGGTCAGGCTGGTCGCATCGGACTCCACCGCGCCGGTCAGCGGGTAGCAGCCGAGGGTCCGGAAACGCACCTTGCGCTTCTGGATGCGCGCTTTTTCGTCATCGGAGAGGTGCTCGAGGATGCGCTCGTCGTCGATCATGATCAGCGTGCCGTTCTTCTCGATGACATCGCGCTCGGCGGCGAAGTACAGCGGCACGATGGGGATCTGCTCGAGGTAGATGTACTGCCAGATGTCCAGCTCGGTCCAGTTGGACAGCGGGAATACACGGATCGACTCGCCCTTCTTGACCTTGCCGTTGTAGACGTTCCACAGCTCGGGGCGCTGGTTCTTGGGGTCCCAGCGGTGCTTGCTGTCGCGGAACGAATAGACGCGCTCCTTGGCGCGGGACTTCTCCTCGTCACGGCGCGCGCCGCCGAAGGCCGCATCGAAACCATGCTTGTCGAGCGCCTGCTTGAGGCCCTCGGTCTTCATGATGTCGGTGTGCTTGGCACTGCCGTGGGTGAACGGGTTGATGTTCTGCGCCACGCCATCGGGATTGATATGGGTGATCAGGTCCAGGCCCATCTCCTCGACCATCTTGTCGCGGAAGCGGTACATCTCCTGGAACTTCCAGCGCGTATCCACGTGCATCACCGGAAACGGCAGCTTGCCAGGAAAGAACGCCTTGCGCGCCAGATGCAGCATCACGGCGGAATCCTTGCCGATGGAATAGAGCATCACCGGGTTATCGAATTCGGCGGCCACTTCACGAATGATGTGGATGCTTTCCGCCTCGAGCTGTTTCAAGTGCGTCAGTTTGTCGAGCATGGCTACTCACGGGATCACGAAATGTTTATTCAGGCCGGCGGGCCTTGGACGAGCGCGCACTCTAGCACAGCGCCTGCTTCTATTCAGGGAGGCCGTTAGATCGAAACGATCTAGCGTTATAGCTGTGAATTTGGGCTAGCGGACAGGCTTGCGGCCCAGGGCAGGCCGAACAGGATGGAGGCATTTGTACAGGTTGACGGAACTACGCTAATTGCCACGTCGTCAATGAACCCTGCGAAACAGTTCGCAGAGCTGGCCATGCATGCTTGATCGTTACACGAACGGAAATCAGCATGCGCCCGCATCAATCCCGTCTGCTGAAAAGCGAGTGCTCGCTCGCAGTCAAACCAGGGTGTTTCACGCTGTTGTGCTCAAGGAGAGCCAAATGTCATCCACACCGCTAACCCGCTCCGTACTTGCCCTCGCCATCACCACTGCCAGCCTTTGCGCTCACGCAGAAACCTACCAGATCGAAAACGGCCCCAGGACCTGGAGCAATCAGACGATTGCCGATGGCCTGGCCATTTCAGGTGTACTCGCGACGACAGAAAATGCCGTCACCCTGACCGGCAATACCGCTGTGCAGGGCGACCTCGACCTCAGCGCCGATATCACGACCACCGCCGCAAATGCGACTGCAGTAGTGATCGACAACACGCAACTCGTCGGCGGTATTACCAACAGCGGTGCACTCAAGGTCACCGCGATCGACGCACTTACCGGCGGTTCGAATACCCCGGCAGGTATGGGCCTGAACTCGGTCACGGCAGGCGGTGGCCTGAAGAACAGCGGCAACATCGAGGTGAACAGCCTCGATCACGCCGACGGCATTCGGATCGGCTCCAGCACATTGACCGGCACGGTCGGCAATGACGGCGTCATCTCGGTCAGCGGCGACAATATTCACGGTATCGCTGCTTATGCGGGTGCCGAACTGGGGGGCCTGAACAATACCGGCTCCATCACGGTCCGCGGCATCACCGCGCCGGGCGATGCGAGCAACCTCAGCGAGGCTGAAGGCATCACTGTCGACACCAGCATCGTCAGGGGCGGCCTGAACAACAGCGGTGACATTACCGTCAACGCGTACGAAGCAAGCGGGATTGCCGTGCATGCCTACGAGGGACGCGCGGATCTGGCGCGTATCAACGGCGACCTGACCAACAGCGGCAACATAGCGGTCACGTCGGTAGGCGGCCAGGGTAGTAGCGCAGCGGGAATCGTGATTTCCCACGCCGAGATCGCTGGTGAGCTGAACAACAGCGGCACCATTATCGCCACGGGGGCCGATTCCGCAGGCATCTATGTCGATGGTGCACGGCTCGAAGGCAATATCGTCAACAGCGGAACCATCAGCGGCGGTCGTGTCGGCATCTACCTGAACCGCCCCAGCGATCCATCACTCTTCCCGGCGATTCAGCACAACGGCGGCCTGATCGAAGGTGGCGAATACGCGATTTTCTCCGAAGGTACGGATGCCTCCAGCCTGAATCTGGCCGGCGGTACCCTCAAAGGAAACCTCTCCGGGGTTGCCTACATCAACGTCAGCGGCAGCGCGGTTTTCGACGGCAGCTACATCAATGCCCTGCAATACGGCGGCGTGGACATGAACAATGCACAGGACAGCCCCTTGGGCAGGGCCGGCCACCTGACGCTGATTCAACCCCATGTCATCCTCGATGGCTTCCTCGAAATGAACGGAGGCACGGTGCTTCAGTTGAACCTCAGCGAGGCGACCGACCCGAACCGCGCCATCGTCACCGTGCGCGACGATGCCTATTTTGCCCCCACCAGCAGCATCGCCCTGCGTCCGACCTCCGAAGCATTCCGCGCGTCTCGCAAGGAATACACGCTCGTCCACGCCGGCGTACTCGAGTATGACGGTGCGGGTCCGCGGGTGGTCAGCAGTTCACCGCTACTGACCGTCAATTCGTCGCGCCTCACCAATACCGATATCCTCGCCACCGTCAGCACGGTATCCGACCAGCAAGCCGGCGAGATCCTCGAGCAGGCCGGTAGCAGCTCCAACGCCAGCCGTGCATTCCAGCCGTTCTACGCAAACATCATGGGCCAACTGGACAGCAGCGACCCGGTCTTCCAGGCATTCGCCAACGCCGACGAAGCCCAGCTCGCAGCCCTGAGCGAGCAGCTCACACCGCAAGTTGACGGCGCCGCGCAAGCGGCAGCGAGAGCGGCGCAAAGCCTGGTAAGCGGCGCGGTAACCTCGCGTACGTCGGCGCTGCGCGGTGCGTCCTCGGGTTCCGCCTTCAGCGACAGCGGCTTCTGGGTGCAGGGTCACGACAGCGACCTGCGCCAGGGACGCCGCAGCGGCATCGCCGGTTACGACGCCGACAGCCGAGGCCTGAGCCTGGGTATCGATGGCAAGGTGAACGAGCAGTGGACGCTGGGCGCCGCCTACAGCACCCTCGACACCAGGGTGAGCGGGCGCAACGGCAACAAGAGCGACATCGACAGCCAGGTGCTGACGCTCTACTCGAGCGTCGAGCAAGGCCCGGTGTTCGTCGACGCCAGCGTGAGCTACGGCTTCAACGACAACACCAGCAAGCGCACGATTGCCGGCACCCGGGCCAAGGGCGAGTTCGACAGCCAGTCGCTGGCGCTGAACCTGGAGGCGGGCTACGGCCTGCATGCCAACGGCATCACCCTTGAGCCACGCGTTGCAACACGCTACAGCCGCCTGGACATCGACAGCTACCGTGAAAAAGGTTCTTCGGCAGCACTGGCAGTGAGCAGCCAACGTTACGAGACCATCGAGCTCGGCGCGGGTGCACGTCTGGCCAGCCAGTTCTCCGTCGGCCAGGGCACGCTGGAGCCGGAGCTGAAGCTGATGGCCTATCACGACTTCGCCGCCGATCAAGCCACCAGCACCTCAAGCTTCGTGCTTGGCGGTTCGTCATTCGTAACCCACGGCGCCAGCCCGGCGCGCGACAGCTACGAGGCAAGCCTGGGCGTCAACTACCGCGTCGGCGCGCTGAGCCTCGGTGCCGGCTACGAGCACATCGGCCGCTCGGGCTTCGATGCCGATACCCTGCGCGCCAAGGTTCGTTACGACTTCTGATCCTGCCTCAAAACGGCGACCGGGCCTGCCGCCCGGTCGCCATCCTTCCAAGCCCTAGATCGGGTTCGGACAATCGATGAACAAGTGCTCGATGGCGAAGCGGCGGCTCAGGTAATCCCCTAACGCCTGCACGCCGTAACGCTCGGTGGCGTGATGGCCGGCCGCGATGAAGCTGATGCCGTTCTCGCGGGCGCTGTGGTAGGTCTGCTCGGAGGCTTCTCCGGTCAGATAAAGATCGACCCCCGCGGCGATGGCCTGATCGATGTAACCCTGGCCGCCCCCCGTGCACCAGCCAATGCGGCTGATCATCCCGTCGCCTTCTACCAGCAACGGTTCGCGCCCCAGCACCTCGTGCACGCGCCGGGCGAAATCTCGCGCGCTGACGGGTTGTGCGAGCGAGCCTATCAGACCGACGGTGCGCGGGTTGTCAGGCTCCAGCGGCCCCTCGACGGTGATATCCAGCTGCCTGGCCAACTGCACGTTGTTGCCCACATCGGCGTGTACATCCAGCGGCAGATGATAGGCCAGCAGGCTGATGTCGTTGGCCAGCAGGGTTTTCAGGCGTCGCTGCTTCATGCCGGTGATACAGGCATTCTCGCCCTTCCAGAAATAGCCATGATGCACCAGCAGCACGTCCGCACGGGCCTCGACGGCGGCCTCGATCTGCGCCAGGCTGGCGGTCACACCGCTGACGATGCGCTGCACCTGCGGCCGGCCTTCGACCTGCAGGCCGTTGGGGCAGTAATCGCTTATCCGCGAGGCGCCCAGGTAACGTTCGGTGTCCTCCACCAGGGTCGTCAGAGCAATGGCCATACTGTTTCCTCATGAGCTGTCGCGAACCGCTGCTTTCTTGGCGCGGTTCTCTATAATGGCGCACCTTAAGGGCCCGATCAGGGCCTCGCAACCCTCAGGATTGGATCGATGCTCAAGGCCCTGCGTTTTTTCGGCTGGCCACTACTGGTCGGCGTTCTGGTGTCGCTGCTGATCATGCAGCAGTACCCGCAACTGGTGGGCCTGCCGATGCAAGACGTGCAACTGCGCCAGGCGCCCGTCTACGCCAGCGCGCAGGAAGGGCCGGCCTCCTACGCCGCCGCAGTGAGCACCGCGTCGCCTGCGGTGGCCAACCTGTACACCACCAAGTACGTTGGCAAATCCAATCACCCGCTGCTCGACGATCCGCAGTTCCGCAAGTTCTACGGTGAAAACCTGCCGGGCCAGCGGCGCATGGAATCGAGCCTGGGCTCGGCGGTGATCATGAGCCCGGAAGGCTATCTGCTGACCAACAACCACGTGACCGCCAATGCGGACCAGATCGTCGTGGCCCTCAAGGATGGTCGGGAGACGCTGGCACGCGTGATCGGCAGTGATCCGGAAACCGATCTCGCGGTGTTGAAGATCGACCTCAAGGACCTGCCGTCCATGACCCTGGGCCGCTCGGACAACATCCGGATCGGCGATGTGGCGTTGGCCATCGGCAACCCGTTCGGGGTCGGCCAGACGGTGACCATGGGCATCATCAGCGCCACCGGGCGCAACCAGCTGGGCCTCAATACCTACGAGGACTTCATCCAGACCGACGCGGCCATCAACCCAGGCAACTCCGGAGGCGCGTTGGTCGACGCCTACGGCAATCTGGTGGGCATCAACACGGCGATCTTTTCCAAATCCGGCGGTTCGCAGGGCATCGGCTTCGCCATTCCGGTGAAGCTGGCGATGGAGGTGATGCAGGCGATCATCGAACATGGCCAGGTCATTCGTGGCTGGCTGGGACTCGAGGTGCAACCGCTGACCCCGGAACTGGCCGAGTCCTTCGGCCTCGAAGGCCGCCAGGGCATCATCGTCGCCGGCATCTACCGCAATGGCCCGGCGCAGAAAGCCGGCCTGCAACCCAACGACCTGATTCTCAAGATCGACGGCGAACCTGCCGGCGATGCCCGCCGCTCGATGAACCAGGTCGCCCGTGCCAAGCCTGGCGAGACCATCCGCATCGAGGTAATGCGCAACGGCAAGATGATGGAACTCAGCGCCGAAATCGGCGTGCGCCCTCCCGTCGCCACCAGCAACTAAGCAGACCCACTCGCGATTTCGCGCACGCGAGTGTTGCAGTATGGCAGCATTAAAATGTAATGTTATTACATAAATAACATCTGCCAAGGATCTGCATCTTGCGTCGCTCCCTCGCCCTGCTTTCCAGCTTTCCGCTCAGCCTGCTGAGCCTCTCCTGCTACGCCGAGAACGCCGATACGCTGCTGCTCGACGAAAGCGTGATCAGCGCCGAGCACCGGCAGGAGGCCGCCGACGGCCCAGTTCAGGGCTACCGCGCCACCCGCTCGGCAACCGCCACGCGCACCGACACCGACATCCGCGACACGCCGCAAAGCATCCAGGTGGTGCCGGCTCAGGTGCTCAAGGACCTCAACACCACCCGCATCGACCGCGCCCTGGATTTCGCCGGCGGCGTGGCGCGGCAGAACAACTTCGGTGGCCTGACCTTTCTCAACTACAGCGTGCGGGGCTTCACCACCGGTGAGCTGTACAAGAACGGCTTCGCGATCAACCGCGGCAGCTACAGCTCGCCGGATACCTCCAGCATCGAGCGCATCGAAGTGCTCAAGGGCCCGGCGGCCAGCCTCTACGGCCGCGGCGATCCGGGCGGGCTGGTCAACATCGTCAGCAAACGCCCGCAGGACGAAGCCTTCACCAGCCTGTCGTTCAGTGCCGGCAGTTGGGATCGCTACCGCAGCAGCCTGGACGTCAATACGCCACTGACCGAGGACGGCAGCCTGCTGTCGCGGGTCAACATGGCCGTCGAGGATAACGGCAGTTTCCGCGATCATGTCGGCAGCGAGCGGCGCATCGTCAGCCCGTCGCTGAGCTGGCAGCTGTCTCCCGATACCCGGCTGATGCTGGACGCCGAGTTCTCGCGTACCGAGTCGGTGTTCGACCGCGGCATCCCGGCGGTCAATGGCCAGCTGGGCTCGGTGAAGCGCTCGACCTTTCTCGGCGAGCCCAACGACGGCGAGATCCGCAACGACAACCAGACCCTCGACGTGGCGCTCGAGCACTACCTCAACGACGCCTGGAAGCTGCGTCTGGCCAACCACTACACCCAGGGCACGCTGCAGGGAAACAGTTCGGAACCCCAGGCGCTGGTCGGTACCACCATCACCCGTTTCTATCGCCAGCGCGACTTCGAATGGAACGACAACATCACCCAGGCCGAACTGCACGGCGATTTCGAGCTCGCCGGCTGGCAGCATCAGACGCTGATCGGCCTGGAATACGAAAACTACCGCAACAGCCAGAAGTACCCGCAGAGCGCCACGCTGGCAAGCTATGGCCTGGACATCTACAACCCGGTCTACGGCCAGCCGAAGCCGCCCCTGACCCGCGCCAACGATTTCCACGAACGCACGCAAAGCTACGCACTCAATCTGCAGGACCAGATCGCCTTTACCGATCGCTTGCGCGGCCTGGTCGGCGTACGCCTGGAGCACATCGAACAGACGGCGCTGAACCGCACCACCGGCGTCAGCAACGGCCAGGAAAAGGACGTCGCCACGCCGCGTCTCGGCCTGCTCTATCAACTGACCCCGCAGGTCGGCGTGTTCGCCAATGCCTCCACCTCGTTCAAGCCCAACAGCATCGGTACCCAGGGCCAGGTGTACAAGCCGGAAAAGGGCCTGGGGTACGAAACCGGGGTGAAACTCGACCTGCTTGATGGCCGCCTTGGCGCGACCATCGCCCTGTTCCGGATCGACAAGGAAAACGTCATCACCACCGATGCCCTGGGTGACAGCGTTGCGGCCGGCGAGGCGCGCAGCCAGGGCCTGGACATGCAGGTCAGCGGACAACTGAGCGACGCCGTGCGCATCATCGGCGCCTATGCCTACATCGACGCCGAGGTGACCAAGGGCGACGCGGCACTGCCGGCAGGCAGCGACCTGCTCGGCATCGCGCGCAACAGCGCCAGCCTGATGAGTGTGTATGAATTCCAGGACGGCGCCCTGCGCGGCTCCGACCTCGGCGCGGCGCTCAACTACGTCGGTGAACGCTCCGGCCAGGCCGGCAGCAGCTTCACGGTGCCGTCCTACAGCACGGTCGATCTGCTCGCGCACTACAAGGCCAGCGAGGACGTCACCGTCGGCCTCAACCTCAACAACCTGTTCGACCGCAAATATTACGAGCGCGCCTTCAACAGCGTCTGGGTGCAACCTGGCGAGCCGCGCAACCTCAGTGTCAGCCTGACCCTCAACCTCTGATCGAAAGGACGCATCATGCGCATCTCAAGCAAAACCGCCGCCCTGCTGGCACTTCTCACCCTGGCCGGCCAGGCCGGCGCCCACGGCCTGTGGACCGAACAACGACGCGGCAACATCGAAGTCGTTTATGGCCACGGCGCCGAAGACGACGCTTTCAAGGCCGACAAGGTCAGTCGCGCGTGGGCCTTCAATGCGGCGGGCAAGACCATCCCGGTGACCATCGAGCGCCTGGCTGACCACGCCCGCCTCAACCCCCTCAGCGCCCCGGCCTCGTTGGCAGTGGCACTGGACAATGGCGCCTGGTCGAAAACCGCCGACGGCAAGTGGCTCAACCAGGGTCGCAGCCAGGTAAGCAATGCCGTGGAGGCTCTGCACACCTATAAATACAGCCTGTCGATCCTCGAGGCGCATGCCCACCTGCCAGACCTCAAAGGCCTGCGCATGGTAATCGTGCCCCTGGCCGATCCGCTTGAAATCGGGGTCGGCAAGCCGCTGCCCGTGCGTGTGCTGATCGATGGCAAGCCGGCCGCCGGCATCAAGCTGATCGGTGATTACCGCAGCGCGCCGGACCAGGTCAGCGCCACAACCGATGCCAAGGGTGAAGCACAGGTCGTGGTGCGCAACGAAGGCCTGAACATCATCGCCGCCGAGGCCAGCCAGGCCGTCAAAGGCGATGCCGACATCGACAGCAACGGCTATTTCACGTCGCTGACGTTCATCGGCCAAGGGCATCATCACTGATCCGATACCCCGCGGTTCGCGCCAAGCGTGGCGGCGAACCGGCAGAAAAAAGCCAGGGCATTTGCCCTGGCTTTTCCGTTCACGCCGACAATCAGACTGAGGCGAGGGCGTCGAGCAGCGCCTGATTCTGCTCTGGCGAACCGATGCTGATACGCAGGAACTGGGCGATGCGTTCCTGCTTGAAGTGACGCACGATCACCCCCTGCTCGCGCAGCGCCGCAGCGATACCCGCGGCGTCATGCTGCGGGTGGCGGGCAAAGATAAAGTTGGCCGCCGACGGCAGCACCTCGAAACCCAGCGCCTGCAAACCGGCGGTGACCTGCTCGCGGCTGTCGATCACCGCGGCGCAGGTCTGCTCGAAATAGCCACGGTCCTCGAAGGCTGCCGCGGCGCCGGCGATGGCGATGCGGTCCAGCGGATAGGAGTTGAAGCTGTTCTTGATCCGCTCCAGCGCCTCGATCAGGTCCACGTGCCCAACCGCCAGGCCGACGCGCAGGCCGGCCAGGGAGCGAGACTTGGACAGCGTCTGGGTGACCAGCAGGTTCGGGTACCTGTCCACCAGGCTGATCGCCGAAACCCCGCCAAAGTCGATATAGGCCTCGTCGACCAGCACCACACTGTCCGGGTTGCCCTGCAGCAACCGCTCGATGGCCTCCAGCGGCAGCAGGCAGCCGGTCGGCGCATTGGGGTTGGGGAAGATGATGCCGCCATTGGGCCGGGCGTAATCCTCGATGCGGATCTGGAACTGCTCGTCCAGCGCCAGCGGCTCGGCCTGAATGCCATACAGCCCGCAGTAGACCGGGTAGAAGCTGTAGCTGATGTCCGGGAACAGCAGCGGCTTGCCGTGCTGGAACAGGCCATGAAACGCGTGGGCCAGCACCTCGTCCGAACCGTTGCCGACGAATACCTGAGCCGGCTGCACGCCGTAGAAGTCGGCAACGGCCAGTTTCAGGCGGTCACCATTGGGGTCGGGGTACAGACGCAGGTCGTCGTTCAGCTCTTCGCGCATGGCAGCGATTGCCTTGGGCGACGGACCATAGGGGTTTTCATTGGTATTGAGCTTGACCAGCTTGCTCAGCTTGGGCTGCTCGCCGGGCACATAAGGCACCAGGTTCTTGACGAAGGGGCTCCAGAATCTGCTCATTTACCCTTCTCTCCTCGCATTCGATGGGGTCACTGGGGGACCGGCTGACGAACCGGTTCCACCCTGCCTGCAATCAGTTCTTGATGCGGTATTCGGCGCTACGTGCGTGGGCGGTCAACGACTCGCCACGGGCCAGCACCGACGCGACCTTGCCAAGCTCGGACGCGCCTTCGGCCGAACACTGGATGATCGACGAACGCTTCTGGAAGTCGTACACCCCCAGCGGCGACGAAAACCGCGCCGTGCCCGAGGTCGGCAGCACGTGGTTGGGACCTGCGCAGTAATCGCCCAGCGCTTCGGCCGTGTAGCGACCCATGAAGATGGCGCCTGCATGACGGATCTGCGGCAGGTAGTGCTCGGGGTCCTCGATCGAGAGTTCCAGATGCTCCGGTGCGATGCGGTTGGCCACTTCGATGGCCTGCGCCATATCGGCTACCTGAATCAACGCTCCGCGGCCTTCGAGCGAGGTGCGGGCAATCGTCTCGCGCTCCAGGCTGGGCAGCAACCGCTCGATGCTCTCGGCGACCCGGTCGAGGAACGCCGCATCAGGGCTGACCAGGATCGACTGCGCGTCTTCGTCGTGCTCGGCCTGGGAGAACAGGTCCATGGCGATCCAGTCGGGATCGGTCTGGCCGTCGCAGACGACGAGGATTTCCGACGGCCCGGCGATCATGTCGATGCCCACCTTGCCGAACACGTGGCGCTTGGCGGTGGCCACGTAGATATTGCCGGGACCGACGATCTTGTCCACCGGCGGTACGCTCTCGGTGCCATACGCCAGCGCGGCTACGGCCTGGGCACCACCGATGGTGAACACCCGATCGACACCGGCGATCGCTGCCGCGGCCAGCACGATCTCGTTGATTTCACCGCGCGGGGTGGGCACCACCATGACCACTTCCGACACCCCGGCGACCTTGGCCGGAATCGCATTCATGAGTACCGAAGACGGGTAGGACGCCTTACCGCCCGGCACGTAAAGACCGGCACGGTCCAGCGGCGTGACCTTCTGCCCCAGCACCGTGCCGTCGGCCTCGGTGTAGGTCCAGGAATCCTGCTTCTGCTTTTCGTGGTAACTGCGCACCCGCTCGGCAGCGATTTCCAACGCCTGACGCTGCTCGGCGGTAATGCGCGTGAGCGCCAGCTCCAGGCGCTCGCGAGGCAGGATCAGGTCGGCCATCGATGCCACCTCGAGCGCATCGAAACGCTGGGTGAATTCGACCAGCGCCGCATCGCCGCGCTCACGCACGGCCTTGATGATGTCCAGCACACGCTGATTGACGCCCTCGTCCGACACGCTTTCCCAGCTCAGCAGATGATCCAGATGATGAGCGAAATCCGCGTCGGCAGCGTTGAGTCGGCGAATGGCAACTGGAGCGGTCATGGCTGAAGCCTCATCTGGAGTTTTTTCAGGCGCCACATTAACAGGCCTCTCCGTGTGGGCACCTGAAAAATTGGCTATGGCACGGATAGGCGTTGCGCGGCCCAGAGCAGGCCGCGCCGGAGAGCATCAATGCGGATGGTGCGTCTCGACCGCTTCGCGCAGCGTATCGATGAGGGCCTGGATACGGCCATGCTGCATCTTCATGGACGCCTTGTTGACCACCAGGCGCGAACTGATGTGGGCGATCAGCTCCTGCGCTTCCAGGCCGTTGGCACGCAGCGTGTTGCCGGTGTCGACCACGTCGATGATCTTGTCGGCCAGGCCCACCAGCGGGGCCAGCTCCATGGAGCCGTACAGCTTGATGATATCGACCTGGCGCCCTTGCTCGGCGTAGTAGCGCTTGGCGACATTGACGAACTTGGTGGCCACGCGCAGACGGCCCTTGGGCTCAGCGGCGCCGACCGCACCGGCGGTCATCAGCTTGCAGCGGGCGATGCGCAGGTCCAGCGGCTCGTAGAGGCCCTGGCCGCCGTATTCGAGCAGCACGTCCTTGCCGGCGACGCCGAGATCGGCAGCGCCGTGCTCGACGTACGTCGGCACATCGGTGGCCCGCACGATCAGCAGGCGAACGTCGTCCTGGGTGGTGGGGATGATCAGCTTGCGGCTCTTGTCCGGATTCTCGGTCGGCACGATGCCTGCCGCCGCGAGCAGCGGCAGGGTGTCATCGAGAATGCGGCCTTTGGACAGGGCAATGGTCAGCATGGGGTCAGCCCGGCACGCGGCGAATCTTCGCCCCCAGTAATTGCAGTTTCTCCTCGATGCATTCGTAGCCACGGTCGATGTGGTAGATGCGATCGATCAGCGTGTCACCCTCGGCTACCAGCGCGGCGATCACCAGGCTCGCCGAAGCGCGCAGGTCGGTGGCCATCACGGGCGCGCCTTTGAGCTGCGCGGTGCCGGTAACGATGGCGGTGTTGCCTTCGACCTGGATCTGCGCGCCCATGCGGCTCATTTCGTAAACGTGCATGAAGCGGTTTTCGAAGATCGTCTCGATCACCGTGCCCGTGCCTTCGGCAATGGCATTGAGGGCAATGAACTGCGCCTGCATGTCGGTCGGGAACGCCGGGTACGGCGCGGTGCGTAGGCTCACGGCTTTGGGCCGCTTGCCTTTCATGTCCAGTTCGATCCAGTCGGGACCGGTGGTGATCTCGGCGCCCGCTTCCTGCAGCTTGGCGAGCACCGCTTCCAGGGTGCTCGGGTCGGCGTCCTTGACCTTGACACGACCGCCGGTGGCGGCAGCGGCGACCAGATAAGTGCCGGTTTCGATCCGATCGGGCATCACGTTGAAACGCGCGCCGTGCAGGCGCTCCACGCCATCGATGGTGATGGTGTCGGTGCCGGCGCCCTGAATCTTCGCGCCCATGGCGATCAGGCAGTTGGCCAGGTCCACCACTTCCGGTTCACGGGCGGCGTTCTCCAGCACGGTACGACCCTTGGCCAGGGTGGCGGCCATCAGGATGTTCTCGGTGCCGGTAACGCTGACCATGTCGAAGAAGAAGTGCGCGCCGCGCAAACCGCCTTCCGGCGCCTTGGCCTTGATGTAACCACCTTCGACGTCGATCACCGCGCCCATGGCTTCGAGGCCGCGGATGTGCAGATCGACCGGACGCGAACCGATGGCGCAGCCGCCGGGCAGCGCCACTTCGGCTTCACCGAAACGCGCGACCATGGGGCCGAGCACCAGGATCGAGGCGCGCATGGTCTTCACCAGCTCGTACGGCGCGACCAGGGTTTTCATGGTGCGTGCGTCGACTTCGACGCTGAGCTTTTCGTCGATGATCGGCTCGATGCCCATACGGCCGAACAGCTCGATCATCGTGGTGATGTCGTGCAGGTGCGGCAGGTTGCAGATGGTCACCGGCGCATCGCCAAGCAGGGTCGCTGCCAGAATCGGCAACGCGGAGTTCTTGGCGCCGGATATGCGGATCTCGCCGTCGAGGCGCACGCCACCGGTAATGCTTAATTTATCCATAGCTAATTCGTCGTCTCAGGAGCGCGCGGCCCAATCGGCACGGCTGAAGAATTTCATGCTCACGGCGTGGATACTGCCATCGGCGATCCAGGGATTGAGGTGAGCGTAGACTTGCTGTTGACGCTTGACCGGGCTGAGGCCCGCCAGCTCATCGCTGATCAGGTTGAGCTGAAAATTGCAGCCTTCGCCCTCGACCTCCACCTGAACATCCGGCAGTTGGGTCTCCAAGAAACTTTTTACCTCAAGGGCCTGCATGCTCAACCTCGATCAACGTATTCAATAAGCGTAAACGCCGCAGAGCAGCGCCTGTTTACTGCGTTTGCCGGACATTGCGCGGAGGTCGGGCAGCTACGATGCTGGCCACACGATCCGCCTGCGGCCTCGGCAAGCGCCTGTAGACATGGGGGCAGGCATCATACCAAAAATTTGCCGGGAGCAATTTTCGGCGTGGTCAGTGTCGCCAAAGGCCGCGGCCCGAGCCGAAGCGCCAACTGGCCGACGGCGCCTTCAGGCTTGCAGGGGCAGCACGTGGTGCAATTCGCACACCTTGGCGATCCCACTCATGTCCTGCGGCAGGTTGCGAATGCTCAGCACCTTGCCCGCAGCCCGGGCGTCTCGGGTGTAGCACAGCAGCAGGGACAGGCCGACGCTGCTGGACTTCTCCACTGCCGAACAATCCACCACACAGGCATCACCCCGGGTGTCGCGAATCAGCCGGCCGCCCTGCTCGCGCAACGCGGGGCCACTCTGGTAGTCGAGCACACCGCAAAGCGCCAGCAGACCCGGCGCCTGTTCGACGATCGCTGACGAACTCACGACGTACCCCGCGCCTGACGGGCCCGTGCCACGGTGTCGGCCCAGGTGTCGATAACCTTGTCGAGGTCGTTGCGGTTGGTCTGCATAGACTGGGCGAACTGGTCGCGGAACAGCTTGCCGACGTTGATGCCGTTGATCACCACGTTGCGCAATTTCCAGGTACCGTCCATGGCGACCATGGTGTACGACAGCGGGTAGACCGTGCCCTTGCCGTCGCGGATTTCCATGTTCACCGAGGTGCGCTGCGGATCCTGCTTGCCGGACGCCGGGATCACGCGGATGTCCTGATTGTTGTATTCGAGCAGCGCGTTGCCATAGAACTGCATCAGGCTGCGCTTGAAGTTTTCCTGGAAGCGGGCCATCTGCTCGGGCGTGGCGTCACGCGAGTAGCGCACCGTCATCACGCTGCGCGACACGCCGTCGACATCCACCACCGGCCCGAGGATCTCGTTGAGCGAGTTGTAGAAGGCATCCGGGTTCTTGCGGTATTCGTCCTTGTTGGCCTTGAGGTCGGCCAGCAGCGTATCGGTGGTTTCCCGCACGACCTCGTGGGCGGCGGGTGCGGCCAGGGCGAGCAGCGGCAAGCTGGCCAGCAGAGCGACTAGGCTGTTGCGCACGGTCTTGATCATCGTCGGGTACCTCATTGGCTGTCCTGATCCCGGTTGACCGAATTGAGCAGGAACTTGCCAATCAGGTCTTCGAGCACCAGAGAAGACTGGGTGTCGTGAATGGTTCCACCATCGGCCAGCAGCTCTTCGTCGCCGCCAACGCTGATGCCCACGTACTTTTCACCGAGCAGCCCTGCGGTCAGGATCGACGCGGTGGAGTCCACCGGAAGATTGTCGACATTGCCATCAAGTTCCATCGTTACGCGCCCGGTGTAGCTGTCGCGGTCCAGATCGATGGCCGTCACACGGCCGATGCTGACGCCCGCCATGGTCACCTTGGCACGCATGGTGAGCCCGGCGATATTGTCGAAGTGCGCATACACCTTGTAAGTATCCACGGCACTGCCAGGGGCCAGACCACTGACCCGCAGCGCCAGCAGCAGCAGGGCCAGCAAGCCGGCGAGGAGGAACAGGCCGACACCGATTTCCATCGTGCGGTTTTGCATCAGAAATCTCCAAACATCAAAGCGGTCAGAATGAAATCCAGCCCCAAAACGGCCAGCGAGGCGTACACCACCGTACGGGTGGTGGCGCGGCTGATGCCTTCCGAAGTCGGCTCGCAGTCGTATCCCTGAAACACGGCGATCCAGGTGACGACGAAAGCGAAGACCAGGCTTTTGATTATCCCGTTGAGTACGTCTTCGCGGAACGAAACACTGTTTTGCATATTGGCCCAGAACGAGCCCTCGTAAACGCCCAGCCAGTCGACGGCGACCATCGCGCCGCCCCAGATGCCCACCACGCTGAAGATCATGGTCAGCAGTGGCATGGAAATGAACCCGGCCCACAGCCGCGGTGCGACGATGTGCTTGAGCGGGTCGACGCCGATCATCGCCAGGCTCGACAACTGCTCGGTGGATTTCATGTTGCCGATCTCGGCCGTCAGCGCCGATCCGGCGCGCCCGGCGAACAGCAGCGCCGTGACCACCGGCCCCAGCTCACGCAGCAGGGTCAGCGCCACCATTTGCCCCACCGCCTGCTCGGAGCCGTACTTGGCGAGGATGCTGAAGCCCTGCAGCGACAGCACCATGCCGATGAACAGCCCGGAGACGATGATGATGGCCAGCGATAGCACGCCAACCGAATACAGCTGCTTGATCAGCAGTTGCAGCGAATTGCCCGATGTGCCGCGCCCGAACAGCGCGCGCAACAGAAAGATCGTCGAACGCCCCAGCGCGGCGACCACATCGATGCCCGCACGCCCGAACAGGCGCACGCGCTCGAGTGAAGATGTCCTGCGCATCAGCGCCCTCCCAATAGATCGTCGTGGTAGCTAGGCGCTTGAAAATGGAAAGGTACCGGTCCGTCCGGTGTGCCCTGCATGAATTGACGCACTCGTGGATTATCCGAGTCACGCAGCTCGGCCGGCGTTCCCTGGCCCAACACCTGGCTGTCGCCCACCACATAGATGTAGTCGGCAATGCTCGCGGTCTCGGCCAGATCGTGAGACACCACGATACTGGTGATGCCCAGCGCGTCGTTGAGCAGACGGATCAGGCGCACCAGCACGCCCATGGCGATCGGGTCCTGCCCGACGAACGGCTCGTCGTACATGAGGATCTGCGGGTCCAGGGCGATCGCCCTGGCCAGCGCGACCCGTCGCTTCATGCCGCCGGAGAGCTCATCGGGCATCAATTCGATGGCCCCACGCAAGCCAACCGCCTGCAGCTTCATCAGAACAATGTCACGAATCATTTCTTCGGGAAGCTGGGTATGCACACGCAGCGGGAAGGCCACGTTTTCGAACACATCGAGGTCGGTGAACAGCGCGCCACTCTGAAACAGCACGCCCATCTGCTTGCGCATGTCGAACAGCTCGCTGCGCGACAGATCGGGCAGGTTCAGGCCATTGACGTGGATTTCCCCGGCACTGGGGCGCAACTCGGCGGCGATCAGCCGCAACAGGGTGGTCTTGCCGCAGCCCGAGGGCCCCATGATCCCGGTGACCTTGCCCCGCGGGATGCAGATGTCGACATTCTTGAAGATATGACGCGCGCCGCGCTGGAAACTCACGTTTCTCAGTTCGACCGCGTACTGATTTTCGGCGCTCATCGGAACTCCATTGCGTACAGCCTTCCTAATAGACGCCGTGCATGGGGATAAGGGCACGACCATCAGTCATACGGGCCGAAAATTGGCTGCGGACTATAGCATTTGCACTATGGCCCGCCAAAGCCAAGCGGCGCGCACGTTCAGGTATGTGACAGTTTTACCATTTCGCAGGCGCAGCATGAATGGTGAGTCCGGTGGCCTTTCCCGCTATAATCCCTGTCTTTTTCGTCCAGCAGCCCAAGCCGAGCATGAACCAGACCCGCGACCTTATTGATTCCGCCCAACGCACCATCCGCCTCGAGATCGAGGCGGTACAGGAGCTGCTGCCTCGCATCGACGCCAATTTCGTCAAGGCCTGCGAGCTTATCCTGGCCAGCAAGGGTCGCGTGGTCGTGGTAGGGATGGGCAAATCCGGGCACATCGGCAACAAGATCGCGGCGACCCTGGCGAGCACCGGCACCACCGCCTTTTTCGTTCACCCGGCCGAAGCCAGCCATGGCGACATGGGCATGATCACCCGTGAAGATGTGGTGCTCGCACTCTCCAACTCGGGCTCCACGGCCGAGATCGTCACCCTGCTGCCGCTCATCAAACGCCTCGGCATCACCCTGATCAGCATGACCGGCAACCCGGAGTCGCCGCTGTCCAAGGCCGCCGAGGTGAACCTCGACACCCGCGTCGCCAAGGAAGCCTGCCCGCTCAATCTGGCGCCGACCTCCTCGACCACCGCTTCACTGGTGCTCGGTGACGCACTGGCCATCGCCCTGCTGGAAGCCCGCGGCTTCACCGCCGAAGACTTTGCCTTCTCGCACCCGGGCGGCGCCCTCGGCCGGCGCCTGCTGCTCAAGGTCGAGAACGTCATGCACGCCGGCGCCAGCCTGCCGCAGGTCAAGCGTGGTACCGGGCTGCGCGATGCGCTGCTGGAAATGACCCAGAAAGGCCTGGGCATGACCGCCGTGCTCGAAGAAGACGGCCGCCTGGCCGGTGTATTCACCGATGGCGACCTGCGCCGCGCCCTGGACAAGGGCATCGACGTGCGTGACGCGCGCATCGACGACGTCATGACCCCGCGCGGCAAGACCGCCCGCGCCGACATGCTTGCCGCCGAGGCCCTGAAGATAATGGAAGACAACAAGATCAGCGCCCTGGTGGTGGTCGACTCGAATGGCTACCCGGTAGGCGCCTTCAACCTTGGCGACCTGCTGCGTGCGGGGGTAATGTGATGAACGAACTGCTACAGCGCACGCGCGCCATCAAACTGGCCATCTTCGATGTGGATGGCGTGCTCACCGACGGCAAGCTGTACTTTCTGGTCGACGGCAGCGAGTTCAAGACCTTCAACACCCTGGACGGCCAGGGCATCAAGATGCTCATCAACTCGGGCGTGCGCACCGCCATCATCAGCGGCCGCAAGACTCCGGTCGTCGAGCGCCGCGCACAGAACCTCGGCATCCAGCACCTGTACCAGGGCCGCGAAGACAAACTCGACGTGCTCGACGAACTGCTCGCCGAGCTCGGCCTGGACTACCAGCAGGTCGCGTACCTGGGCGATGACCTGCCCGACCTGCCGGTGATTCGCCGGGTCGGCCTGGGCATGGCGGTCGCCAGCGCCAACGACTTCGTCCGCGAACACGCCCACGGCGTCACCCAGGCCCGCGGCGGCGAAGGTGCGGCGCGCGAATTCTGCGAACTCATCATGCGTGGCCAGGGCACTCTCGAAGCCGCCCAGTCCGCCTACCTCTAGGGCCTGCCGATGCTGCGCAAATTCATCACTCCCGTCCTGCTGATCCTTGGCGCCCTGCTGCTGGTCGCCGCAGGCTACTGGAACATCAACCCGGACAGCTTTTCCGGCCGCCCCCAGCAGACAGGCCCGGACAACCCGATCGATTTCTACGCCATCAACGCCCGTAGCGTGCAGTACCTGCCGGACGGCAAGGTACAGAGCGATATCACCAGTGACCGCCTCGAGCATGTGCAGAGCACCGATGTGACGATGCTCACCGAGCCGCGCATGAACCTCTTTCGCGGCACCGAGTTTCCCTGGAAGGTACGCAGCGCGCGCGGCGAAGTCGGCCCCGATGGCGATCAGGTCGAACTGATCGACCAGGTACGCGTGGAGCGCACCGACGAAAAAGGCCGCCCCACTATACTCACCACCAGCCGCCTGACCGTATTCCCGCAGAAGGAATATGCGCAGACCGAGCAAGCCGTTAGAATCGACGCAGCCAACGGGGTGACCACGGCACAAGGAATGAAAGCGTACTTGAATGACGGCAGGATGCTCCTGCAGTCCAACGTAAGAGGCCAGCATGAGGTTCGTTAAAACCCTCCCCCTACTTCTCAGCCTCGGCGCAACGCTAGGAAGCGCAAGCGCCTGGGCTCTGCCGAGCGATCGCGATCAGCCGATCCGCGTGCAGGCCGACAGCGCCGAACTGGACGACAAGCAAGGCGTGGCGGTGTACCGCGGCGACGTGGTGATCACCCAGGGCACCCTGAAGATCACCGGCGACACCGTCACCATCACCCAGAACGCCCAGGGCGATATCGACGTGTTCACGTCGGTCGGCAAGCCGGCCTATTACGAGCAGCAGCCAGCGGCCGACAAGCAGATCGTCAAGGCCTATGGCCTGACCATCCAGTACTTCGCGGCCAATGAGCGCATCGTGCTGATCGACCAGGCCAAGGTCGTGCAGGAAGGCAATACCTTCGAAGGCGAGAAGATCGTCTACGACACGCGCCGCCAGATCGTCAACGCCGGCCGCGCCACAGGCACCAACGTGTCGAGCCCGCGCCCGCGCATCGACATGGTGATCCAGCCGCAGAAAAAACCCGCAGCCGAGCAGGGCCAATAACCATGGCCACCTTGAAAGCCCAGCATCTGGCCAAGAGCTACAAGGGCCGCCAGGTCGTGCGCGACGTCAGCCTGAGCATCGACAGCGGACAGATCGTCGGCCTGCTAGGCCCCAACGGCGCAGGCAAGACCACCTGCTTCTACATGATCGTGGGCCTGGTTCAGGCTGACCAGGGTCGGGTACTGATCGACGATCTGGACATCAGCCACCAACCCATGCACGGCCGTGCTCGCGCCGGGATCGGCTACCTGCCGCAGGAAGCCTCAATCTTCCGCAAGCTCAGCGTCGCCGATAACATCATGGCCATCCTGGAGACGCGCAAGGACCTGAACCGCGACCAGCGGCTGCAGGAACTCGAGAGCCTGCTGCAGGAATTCCACATCACGCACATCCGCGACAACCTGGGCATGAGCCTGTCCGGCGGTGAACGCCGCCGCGTGGAAATCGCCCGGGCGCTTGCCACCTCGCCGAAATTCATTCTGCTCGATGAACCCTTTGCCGGTGTCGACCCGATCTCCGTTGGCGACATCAAGCAGATCATCCATCACCTCAAGGCCAAGGGCATCGGCGTACTGATCACCGATCACAACGTGCGTGAAACCCTGGATATCTGCGAAACCGCCTATATCGTCAGCGACGGGCAACTGATCGCCGAAGGTGACTCCGCCGCCATCCTCGCCAATCAGGTGGTCAAGGAAGTCTATCTGGGCCACGAATTCCGTCTGTGACAGGCTTCCCCATCGATGAGCGCCTGCTGGAGCCAGCTACCATCGCCGCCGTATCGGTGTGACGAAATGGTAACAGCCCCTAGGCAAAGCGCTCGGGTTCAGGCATATAATTTGCTTTATAGTGGCGCTTTGTCGCCATGCCGTCGATTGCGCACAGACGCCGGATAAGGTCTGCAATGAAACCATCGCTAGTCCTGAAAATGGGCCAGCAGCTGACGATGACACCGCAGCTGCAACAAGCCATTCGCCTGCTCCAATTGTCGACCCTGGACCTTCAACAGGAAATCCAGGAGGCGCTGGAGTCCAACCCGATGCTCGAGCGTCAGGAGGAAGGCGACGACTTCGACAATTCGGACCCCATGGCCGATGGCGCAGAAAGCGCCACGACCGCCGCCGCCCAGGAAGAAAAGTTTCAGGAACCGACCTTCCAGGAAAATACGCAGACCGTCGACAACCTGGAAGAAGGCGAATGGGGCGAACGCATTCCCAGCGAGCTGCCTGTCGACACCGCCTGGGAAGACGTCTACCAGACCAGCGCCAGCAGCCTGCCAAGCAGCGACGACGACGAATGGGACTTCACCACCCGCACCTCGGCAGGGGAAAGCCTGCAGAGCCACATGCTCTGGCAGCTCAACCTGGCACCGATGTCGGACAAGGATCGCCTGATCGCCGTGACCCTGATTGATTGCATCAATGGTCAGGGCTACCTGGAAGAGACGCTCGAAGAAATTACCGATGCCTTCGACCCCGAACTCGATGTCGAGCTCGACGAGGTCGAGGCGGTGCTGCACCGCATCCAGCAGTTCGAGCCCTCGGGCATCGCGGCGCGCGACCTGCGTGAATGCCTGCTGCTGCAACTGCGCCAGTTGCCTTCCAGCACGCCATGGCTGAGCGAAGCCCTGCGCCTGACCAGCGATTACCTCGACCTTCTCGGCGGCCGCGATTACAGCCAGCTGATGCGCCGCATGAAGCTCAAGGAAGATGAGCTGCGCCCGGTCATCGAGCTGATCCAGAGCCTCAACCCGCGGCCCGGCTCGCAGATCGAATCCAGCGAGCCCGAGTACGTGGTGCCTGACGTCATCGTGCGCAAACACAACGACCGCTGGCTGGTGGAGCTCAACCAGGAAGCCATGCCGCGCCTGCGCGTCAATGCCCAGTACGCCGGCTTCGTCAAACGCGCCGACTCCAGCGCCGACAACACCTTCATGCGCAATCAGTTGCAGGAAGCACGCTGGTTCATCAAGAGCCTGCAGAGCCGCAACGAAACCCTGATGAAGGTCGCTACGCAGATCGTCGAGCATCAGCGTGGTTTCCTCGACTACGGCGACGAGGCCATGAAGCCGCTCGTGCTGCACGACATCGCCGAGGCGGTGGGCATGCACGAGTCGACCATTTCACGCGTCACCACGCAAAAGTACATGCACACCCCGCGTGGTATTTACGAGCTGAAGTATTTCTTCTCCAGCCATGTGAGCACCTCCGAAGGCGGTGAATGTTCTTCCACCGCCATCCGCGCGATCATCAAGAAACTGGTCGCGGCGGAAAATGCGAAAAAGCCATTGAGCGATAGCAAGATCGCTGGTTTACTGGAAGCACAGGGCATTCAAGTGGCGCGCCGAACAGTCGCCAAGTACCGTGAATCGCTCGGTATAGCACCTTCGAGCGAACGCAAGCGACTGATGTAAGGTGCCCTTGTAGCGGTATCTCTAAAGACGTTGGCGAGGCAGTTAGCGCAAGGAAAAAACAGGCGAAAAGCGCAGTTTACGAGCTGTAAATGAGCATTTGAGTCTGTTTTTGACGCAGATGGCAACGTAGGTAGTTTTTAGAGGTACCGCGTAGCAAGCCCCAGTGTTCCTGTGGCAGGTTCTCCAACCTGCCACTCACACACGGCAACAAGGAGAAGCGGTATGCAAGTCAACATCAGTGGGCACCAGCTGGATGTGACAGACGCACTACGCAGCTACATCGAGGAGAAACTCGGACGCCTCGAGCGGCACTTCGACAAGATCACCAACGTGCAGGTCATCCTGGAGGTCGAGAAGCTCAAGCAGAAGGTCGAAGCGACCTTGCACATTGCCGGAGGCGAAGTGGTCGCCAACGCCGAGCACGACGACATGTATGCAGCCATTGATCTACTGACCGACAAACTCGACCGCCAACTCATCAAGCACAAGGAAAAACAGCTCGACCGTCAGCAGGGTGCAATGGCCCGCTGACCTCGTCCTTCTCCTATGATCCGACTTGAAAACATACTGACCCCCGGCCGTTCCCTCGTGAACGTGCCGGGCGGCAGCAAGAAGCGTGTACTCGAACAGATTGCCGCCGTGATCGCGCGTGACCTGCCCGATCTCGATGGCCAGATCATCTATGAAAGCCTCGTCGCCCGGGAGAAACTGGGGTCGACCGGCTTTGGCAATGGCATCGCCATCCCGCACTGCCGCCTGCCTGGCTGCACCACCCCCATCAGCGCCTTGCTCAAGTTGAGCACCGCGGTCGACTTCGACGCCATCGACGGCGCTCCCGTCGATCTGCTGTTCGTCCTGCTGGTTCCTGAGGCAGCGACCGACGAGCACCTCGAGCTGCTGCGTCAGATTGCGAGCATGTTCGACCGTGAAGAAGTTCGTGAGCAACTTCGCCAGGCCCAGGACAGCGCCTCCCTGTACCAGACCGTCGTGAACGTGCAGAACGGCCACTAGCCCCACAGGATGAGCCCATGCGCCTGATCATCGTCAGTGGCCGTTCCGGCTCGGGCAAGAGCACAGCCCTCGACGTGCTCGAGGACAACGGTTTCTATTGCATCGACAACCTCCCCGCCGGCCTGCTGCCCGAGTTGGCGGAACGTGCGTTGTTGCATACCGAGCTGTTGCACCCGCAGGTGGCGGTATCGATCGATGCGCGCAACCTGCCCAGCCAGCTGAAGCGTTTTTCCGAATTGCTCGACGAGGTGCGAGGTCGCAACATCCACTGCGATGTGCTGTACCTCGATGCCAGCGAAGAAACCCTGCTCAAGCGCTTTTCGGAAACCCGCAGGCGTCATCCGCTGACCAACGAACAACGTTCGCTGGCCGAAGCGATGAGCGCCGAAACCAAGCTGCTGACGCCGATCATCGACCGTGCCGACCTGAAGATCGACACCACCCACCTCAACCTCTACCAGTTGCGCGACACGCTCAAGCTGCGCCTGCTCAACCAGCCGGAGCCGGGAACCGCCTACCTGATCGAATCCTTTGGCTTCAAGCGCGGCATGCCGGTCGACGCCGACCTGGTGTTCGACGTGCGCTGCCTGCCCAACCCCTACTGGAAACCCGAGCTGCGTGATTTCACCGGCCTCGAGCAGCCTGTCGAGGAGTACCTGGCAGCCCAGGCCGATGTCGAGGACATGTACCAGGATATCTTTGCCTACCTGCATAAGTGGTTGCCGCGTTTTGCCGCCAGCAATCGCTCCTACGTTACGGTCGCGATAGGCTGTACCGGCGGCCATCATCGCTCGGTCTACCTCGCCAACCGTCTGGGCAACGCCCTCAAGCCACTGCTGAAGAATGTTCAGATCCGCCACCGCGACCTCAGTTAAGGAACAGCCGCGATGCCTGCCCGTGAAATCACCATCATCAACAAACTCGGTTTGCACGCACGCGCGGCCGCCAAGTTCGTCGGCGTGGCGGGGCGCTTCCCGTGCCAGGTGAAAATCGGTCGCGACCCGCAGAGTCTGGTCGACGGCAAAAGCATCATGGCGGTGATGATGCTGGCTGCAGGCAAAGGTACTCCGGTGCACCTGCACACCGACGGCGAGCGGGACGAGGAAGCACTGCAGGCGCTTGTCGACCTGATCAACAACTACTTCGACGAGGGCGAATGAAGGCTGGGCGCAGGAAGGGTAGCGCGCGGGATTTCAGCCTGCATACATGAAGAAGGGCCGGCAATTGCCGGCCCTTCTCATATCCAGGCCTGAAACTTCGAGGCAAGAACGATCACGCCCACGAAGAGCAGCATCACACCCAGCGCGTAACGCAACCAACGACGATTGGCGACGATGAACCCGTGAAACGGGCCCATGCGTAATCCGGGTCGATTGCGCTGCATCGCTCAGGCCAGGGCAGCCTGGTAACGACGCGCCACTTCGGCCCAGTCGACGACATTGTAGAATGCGCCGATGTACTCCGGACGGCGGTTCTGATAACGCAGGTAGTACGCGTGCTCCCAAACGTCCAGGCCGAGAATCGGCGTATTGCCATTCATCAACGGGCTGTCCTGGTTACCGGTGCTTTCGACCACCAGCTTCTTCTGCGGCGTTACGCTGAGCCAGGCCCAGCCGCTGCCGAAACGGGTCAATGCAGCCTTGGTGAAGGCTTCCTTGAACGCTTCCAGGCCACCGAGCTGGCTGTCAATCGCAGCTTTCAGTTCACCCTGGGGTTCGCCACCGCCGTTGGTGCTCATCACCGTCCAGAACAGCGAGTGGTTAGCATGCCCACCACCGTTGTTGATGACCGCACCACGCTTGTCCTCGGGTACTTCCTTGAGGCGGGTCAGCAGCTCTTCGACTGGCAGCTCGCCAAGCGAATTGCCTTCGAGTGCCGCGTTGAGGTTGTTGACGTAGGTCTGGTGGTGCTTGCTGTGATGGATCTCCATGGTTTGCGCATCGATGTGCGGCTCCAGGGCATCGTAGGCGTAAGGCAGAGCAGGCAGGCTATACGGCATGGTTTCACTCCTTCTAATGGTACTGACGAATGACAGACGCCGAGCGTGCTGTCGGTGATGCATCGCCAGGCGCATGGGCACCCAGCACTCGATCTGTACGGGGGTAGGCCCCGTGCTCGGCCACAAAGTTCAACAGACTGACGTAGGTGTGTCTGCTGTGATTCAGTGCAGCCTGGCGCAGGGCTGGCGTCAGCTGTTCGCTGCTCACGCAGCGCAACAGGTATTCATGGCACGCGCAAAGGTGCTCGGCCGCCTCCTCCGGGTGGCCGATCGTCACCTGCAGGTCGGCCAGGTTGTGCTGGGACACGACGAGCGCCGCCACCGCGGTATCGGCATCCCGCCAGCGCTCGAACAGCACCTGCACCAGGGCCAGCGCCTGCAGGTACTGCTCACGCGCCTCGACCCACGCGCCTTCGTTGAAGTAGCGGTTACCAGCCTCGACGAGTCGTTTCCACTGCTCCATGAGTGTGCCCCCGTGCCTTGGCAAACGTTGCAATGACCGGCGTTACAGGCCGCCTTCGGTGAGCCGCTCGGGGTTGAGCAATTGCTCCAGTTCGGCGCGCCCCAGCTCGGTCATTTCTTCGGCTACATCGATGATCGGCCGGCCTTCCCGATAAGCCTTCTTGGCGATTTCCGCGGCCTTCTGGTAGCCGATCAGCGGGTTCAGTGCCGTAACCAGAATCGGGTTGCGGCCCAGCGCTTCCCTCAGCTTGGGCTCATTGACCTTGAAGCTGGCGATGGCACGGTCCGCCAACAGATGGCTGACGTTGGTCAGCAACTCGATGCTGCCGAGCAGGTTGTGAGCTATCACCGGCAACATCACGTTCAGCTCGAAATTGCCGGACTGGCCAGCCACCGCTATCGCAGCGTCGTTGCCGATCACCTGCGCGGCGACCATCGCCGTCGCTTCCGGGATCACCGGATTGACCTTGCCCGGCATGATCGAGGAGCCAGGCTGCAGCGCTTCGAGTTCGATTTCGCCGAGGCCGGCCAGCGGCCCGGAGTTCATCCAGCGCAGATCGTTGGCGATTTTCATCAGCGACACCGCGGTGGTCTTGAGTTGCCCGGAAAGCGCCACGGCGGTGTCCTGCGAGCCGATCAGGGCAAAGAAGTTGCTGCCAGGCGTGAACTGCCGTCCGGTCAGCGCATTGAGCTCCTGACAGAACAGTTCGGAAAAGCGTGGATGGGCATTGATGCCCGTGCCGACCGCGGTGCCACCCTGGGCGAGGGCCTGCAGCGCCGGCAGGAGGCTGCTGAGCAGCTGGATATTGCCCTGGATCTGCTGCGCCCAGCCGTCGAGCACCTGACTCATGCGCACGGGCATGGCGTCCATCAGGTGGGTGCGCCCGGTCTTCACATAGGGCTGGACCTCGAGCGACTTCTCGCACAGCACCTTGAGCAGGTGACCCAGGGCCGGCAACAGGCGTTCGCTCACCTCGATCGCCGCGCTGACGTGGATGGTGGTTGGAATGATGTCGTTGCTACTCTGCCCGCAGTTGACGTGGTCGTTGGGGTTGACCGGCTCGCCGAGAACGCGCGTGGCCAGGGTGGCGATCACCTCGTTGGCATTCATGTTCGAGCTGGTGCCGGACCCGGTCTGGAACACGTCCACCGGAAAATGCTGCATGAAGTCTTCGGCCAGCAGTTGCTGACATGCCGAGACGATGGCGTCGCCCTGGGCAGGCAGAATCTGTTCCAGGTCGACGTTGGCGCGGGCGGCGGCGGCCTTGGCCAACACCAGCGCGCGAATGAAGGCTTTCGGCATGGCCAGGCCGGACACTGGGAAGTTGTTGACCGCGCGCTGGGTCTGGGCGCCAAACAGGGCCTCGGCGGGAACCGCCAGTTCGCCCATGCTGTCGCGTTCAATACGGGTGTTATTCATAAGGATTTCCTTCTGCCAATTCGGCGATAGAAAGTGACGGCTGCAGGCGCAGGCCGGCCAGACGATTGCGAACGCGGTTCAGGCTATGCTGCTGATCACGTTCGACCGCCAGGTGCTGCAGCGCGTAGAGGGAGCGATAGGTATGGTCCAGACACAGGCTGCGCCAGTGCCAGGGCAGCGCGGTGTCGCAGGCGGTATCCATGAGCAGGCTGAGGGTCGTCAGCGACATCCGCCAGGGGCACAGGCGGCCATGCTCGACCAACTGCCGGCCTTGCGACCAGTGGAGCTCGAGCAGCCGCGGCTCATCCGGAAGCAGGGCGCAGCGAATTCGAAAACCCAGCCAGTGCCAGCAATCCGGACAGGGCGTAGTGCTCGAGCGAAATCTCATGGCTCACCTTTCAGAAGATAATAATATTAATTCCTAAACAGAAAGAATAATCAATACCGCAGTAAATGGAAGCGCCATCCATCCTCGGCAACCCTGGTCACGCTTGAAGACATGCGCTCAGTGAAATGCAGAAAAATCGGCGAAAACCGGTCAAGAACAGGGGAAAAGGCGACAATTTTCTGAAAATACGGAGTTCACGAAAAAGCGCGACATAGCGCCACCTTGCGTGGCTGCCCCGAAAGAACGGGCGCCGATTGGCGCCCGGATACTTCAACTACCCGCGACTGTCATCTTTTCGATCAGCACCGAGCCGGTGCGAATGTTGCTCCGCAGTTCCAGATCGCTGCCGACCGCGACGATCTGCCTGAGCATGTCACGCAGGTTGCCGGCGATGGTCACCTCCTGCACGGCAAACTGGATCTCGCCGTTTTCCACCCAGTAGCCACCGGCGCCACGCGAATAGTCACCGGTAACCATGTTCAGGCCATGCCCCATCAACTCGGTAACCAGCAGGCCGCGGCCCATGCGCTTGATCAGCGCCTGCTGGTCTTCATCACCATGGCTGACGAACAGGTTGTGCACACCGCCTGCGTTGGCGGTGCTGGGCATGCCCAGCTTGCGCCCGGCGTAGGTTCCGAGGATGTAGGAAACCAGCCGGCCACCCTCGACGAAGGGCTTTGCGTAGGTGGCCAGGCCATCGCCATCGAACGCGGCGCTGCCCATGGCACGAGGAATGTGCGGCCGCTCGTCGAGGTTGAGCCAGGACGGAAACAGCTGCTCACCCAGGGAGCCTTCGAGGAATGACGACTTGCGGTACAGCGCACCACCGGAGATGGCACCAAGGAAGCTGCCGAACAGCCCGGTCGCCAGTTCTGCAGAGAACAGCACCGGCACTTCGCAGGTCGGCACCGGACGGGCACCAAGGCGGCTGACCGCACGTTGCGCCGCGCGGCGACCGATGCTTGCAGCATCAGCCAGCAGCTCGCCTTGGCGGTTCACGTCGTACCAGTAGTCGCGCTGCATCTGCCCATCGCTTTCGGCAATCATCACGCAGCTGAGGCTGTGCCGGGTGCTGGCGTAACCACCAATGAAGCCGTGGCTGTTGCCGTATATGCGGCAGCCCTGATGGGTGCCCAAGCTGGTGCCGTCGGCATTGCGGATGCGTGAATCGGCCTCGAACGCCGCAGCCTCGCACACCAGCGCGCGCTCGATGGCTTGCTCCGGGGTTATGTCCCAGGCGTGATACAGGTCCAGTTCGGGCAGATCGCGGGCCATCAGCGCGGCGTCGGCGAGGCCGGCGCTTTCGTCTTCGGAGGCATGCTTGGCGATGGCCAGGGCGGCCGCCACGGTCTCGCGGATCGCCGCATCGCCGGTGGCCGATGTGCTGGCCGAGCCCTTGCGCTGGCCGACGTACAGGGTGATGCCGAACCCCTGATCGCGGTTGAACTCGACCGTCTCCACCTCACGCTGGCGCACCGTGGTAGACAGCCCCTGCTCCACCGACACCGCCACTTCACAGGCACTGGCGCCCTGCTTCTTGGCCTCGGCGAGAATCTGTTCGACCTGTGCCTGCAGGCCCGCTAGCGCGCCTGGTCCGACTACTTCCACTTCACTCATAACGACTCCTGAACATTGGCCGCAGCGGCAACGACTCGGGTCGCGCATGCGGCAAGAAACTTGCTGCTATCATGGCGGCGTTTCCCATTGGATCACCGCAAAATGTCTGATTACCTCGACGACTTCTCCGGCGAGAAGAGCAAAACCCAGATCAAGCGTGAATTCCACGCCCTGCAGGACCTTGGCCAACGTCTCGCCGCCCTCAAGCCCGATCTGCAGAACAAGCTGCCGCTGACCGACGGCCTGCGTCGTGCGCTGGAAGAATCCCCCAAGCACACCGCCAATGCCGCGAAGAAGCGCCATATGCAGTTCATCGGCAAGCTGATGCGCGACCAGGACATTGAAGCAATCCTGACGCTACTCGATCAGCTCGACGCTTCCACGCGCCAGTACAACGAACGCTTCCACAATCTCGAGCGCTGGCGTGATCGCCTGATCGCCGGTAATGACGAGGTGCTGGAGAAATTCGTTGCCGAATACCCCGAAGCCGACCGTCAACACCTGCGTGGGCTGATCCGCCATGCCCAGCATGAAGCGGCGCAGGAAAAAGCCCCGGCCTCGTCACGCAAAATCTTCAAATACATCCGCGAACTCGACGAATCCCAGCGCGGCCTGCGCTAGGTTTCGCTCGCTCGCACGGCCGGGGCGAGCCCCGGCTGACCGTTCAGGCGCCGGTGCCACCTACCGTGATCGCATCGATCTTGAGGGTCGGCTGGCCGACGCCGACCGGCACCGACTGCCCGTCCTTGCCGCAAGTGCCCACGCCGCTGTCCAGCGCCAGGTCGTTGCCGACCATCGACACTTTGCTCATTGCCTCCGGGCCATTGCCGATCAGCGTCGCGCCCTTGACCGGTGCGGTGATCTTGCCGTCCTCGATCAGGTAGGCCTCGCTGGTGGAGAACACGAACTTGCCGCTGGTGATGTCGACCTGACCACCGCCGAGGTTGGCGCAGTAGATGCCCTTCTTCACCGAACGGATGATTTCCTCGGGGTCGCTCTCGCCGGCCAGCATGTAGGTGTTGGTCATGCGCGGCATCGGCAGGTGCGCGTAGGACTCACGGCGACCGTTGCCGGTGCGCGCCACGCCCATCAGACGCGCGTTGAGTTTGTCCTGCATATAGCCCTTGAGCACGCCGTTCTCGATCAGCGTGGTGCACTGCGTCGGCGTGCCCTCGTCGTCCATGCTCAGCGAACCGCGGCGCTGGGCCAGGGTGCCGTCATCGACGATGGTGCACAGCTTGGACGCCACCTGCTGGCCGATCTTGCCGCTGTAGTTGGAGCTGCCCTTGCGGTTGAAATCGCCTTCCAGGCCATGCCCGACCGCCTCGTGCAGCAGCACGCCAGACCAACCGGCGCCCATCACCACCGGCATGCTGCCAGCGGGCGCGGCTACCGCTTCGAGGTTGACCAGCGCCTGACGCAGCGCTTCACGGGCATAACCCATGGCGCGATCCTCGCTGAGGAAATAGCTGTAGTCGGTACGCCCACCGCCACCATGGCCGCCACGTTCGCGACGACCGTTCTGCTCGACTATAACGCTGACATTGAAACGCACCAGCGGACGGATATCGGCGCCGAGGCTGCCATCGGTGGCGGCAACCAGGATGCGATCCCAGACGCCGGCGAGGCTCACCGTTACCTGCTTGATGCGCGAGTCCAGAGCACGGGTTGCCTGGTCAATACGCTTGAGCAACTCGACCTTCTGCGCGCGGTCGATGACATCCAGCGGATTTTCCGGTGCATACAGCGGCGTCACCTGGGTTGCCGAAAATGCCTGCACCCGACCCTGCTGCCCGGCGCGAGCGATGGAGCGTGCGGCACGGGCTGCCTGGCTCAGCGCCTCGGGCGTAATGGCGTTGCTGTAGGCGAAACCGGTCTTTTCCCCGGATTGAGCGCGTACGCCCACACCTTGATCGAGGTTGAAGCTGCCTTCCTTGACGATGCCGTCTTCCAGCACCCAGGTCTCGGAAACCTGAGTCTGGAAATACAGGTCAGCCGCATCGATACCCGGCCCGGCCAGCTCACCGAGCACGCCAGGCAGATGATTCAGGGTGAGACCGCCTGGGCTGAGCATCTGCTCGCTGACGGTCAACAACATGTCGCTCATAACGTCTCCACATCAGGCTGCCGCGGCTCGGCCGCAGCGAAAAATCGTTTGTGTCGCAGCACCGGCATGCGTTCACGGATCGCGGTCTGCTCGGCGGTATCGCGTTCGGCCAGCAGGGCCGCCTCGCCATCCGCCTGTTCTGCCAGCTTACGCCCCCAGGGGTCGATAATGCTGGAGTGGCCGTAGGTTTCCCGGCCGCCGGGGTGAATACCGCCCTGAGCGGCGGCCAGCAGGTAACACTGGGTCTCGATGGCGCGGGCGCGGATCAGCACGTCCCAGTGGGCGGCGCCGGTAACCCGAGTAAACGCCGACGGTGCACTGATCAGCTCGGCGCCAGCGTCGCGCAGCGCACCATAGAGCTCAGGAAAGCGCAGGTCGTAGCAGATGGTCAAACCCAGGCGCCCGACGGGGGTGTCGGCCACCACCAACTGTTCGCCATGGGCATAGTCATCGGACTCGCGATAATGGCCACGGCTATCACTTACATCGACATCGAACAGGTGCAGCTTGTCATAGCGGGCCACGCGCTCGCCGTGCTCGTCGATGAGCAGCGAGCAGGCCCTTGGCTTGCCCCGCGGTTGGCCTTCCGGCGGCAGTGGCAGGGTACCGGCCACTATCCACAACCTGAGGGCGCGAGCGGTACGTTTCAACCAGGGCAGCACCGGGCCTTCACCGCAGGCTTCCAGGTACCCGAGCTCGCCGGCATCGCGGCGGCCAAGGGCGGAGAAGTTTTCCGGCAGCACGGCCAGCCGCGCGCCACCGGCCGCCGCCTGTTCCAGCAAACGCTGCGCCTGCAGCAGATTGGCGACGATATCCGCCTGGCTGGTCATCTGGATGACGGCAAGTGACATCACGGCTCCTCGTTCGGGTAGGGCTGCACGTCAGTTGGGTTTCTCGAACGGCTTGTCGAAGGTCAGCTGCGGATCATGCAGCGTGCCCTTCACGTCGTATTGCACGCTGGCGAAACGCGCGACCCGATCACCGAGCAGCTTGTCAGCCACGAACAGCGCCCCGCCAATCGCCGGCGCGCCGACGATCAGTGCGGCGAGTGGCAGGTTGTTGGTGACTGGCAGCGTTACCAGCAGCTTGGCGTCGATGCCCTGGTTGATCATGTTCAGGGTGCCGTTGAGCTCCAGGTTGCTCGACGGCCCGGTCATGGTGATCGGCTCCTGGGTGACGAACACGCCATCGGTAGCGCTCAGGTTACCTTTGACCCGGTCATAGCTCAGGCCTTTGCCAAGCAGGTCGGAGAAGTCCAGCCGCAACCGGCGACCAATCGAGTTGAAGTTGAGCAGGCCAAACACCCGCAGCGCCGAAGCCGAGCCCTGTATCTCGACGAACTGACCCTTGCGCAGCGCCGCATCGAGGCTCCCGGAATAGCGCTTGAGGCTGAAGTAAGCCGGCGAACCGGGCCAGTGACCGTCCGCATCCAGGCGAAAGCTTTCGCTGGTAGCCGAAGGCGCGTAGCCCCAGGCCTTGAGCACCTCGGAGAGCTTTTCACCCTGCATGCGCCCCTTGTACCAGCTGCGCGTCTGCCCGGGCACGCCCTGCCAGCCGATGGCGCCCCCGAGGTGCAGGCCCTTGAGGTTGATGTCCAGGTCACTGAACTGTACGCCCTGAGCATCCGGCCGCGCCTTGAGCGACCAGGCGCCCATGTCGTCGTCGCCCTGGAACACGTGGGCGACACGCACATCCAGCGCGGGAATCTGCCGTGGGTCGAAATTGGCCAGCGGGTCAGGCGCTTCCGGCTCCGTCGCGCCCTCGGTTTTCGGCTTGGCCGCTGGCAGGCGCACATACTCCAGGTCGGCGATGATCGGACGGCCAGACGCGTCGAACAGGCTCACACGCCCCTTGGCCAGCGCGCTGTCGACGCTGAGCGACCAGCCACCGTCGATGGGCCACAAGCCGACATCGAGGTCATCGAGCTGTTGGCCGAACCCTTCGAAGCGACCAATGCGCAATTGCGCGTCGGTGAACAGTTGCTGAGCATCCTCGCCGGACGACTGCTGGTAGGGTTTGACCGCCTCCTGCCAGGCAGCCAGGTCGACCTGCGCGACCCGCCCACGAACCCGCACGCCGCAGCTGGTCGGCAGAATCGCCGGGCCGTCGCCCAGGCGCAATTCGCCCCGGCTCTTCTCGAACTGCCCGGGCGGCGTCGCCAGGGTGAAGCTGGCCACGTCCGCATAATCGAACCAGTAACGCTGTTCGCTGCCACCGAAGTTCATCCGCCAGTCGGCATAACGCTCTTCGCCAGCCGCCTTGCCGAACGGCGCCGGCAACGCGATGCCGAGGCCCTTGAGGTTGGAGTCGACGCGCAGTTGACTGTCCTCCCCCTCGAGGCTCAGGCGCAGGCGATACGGCAGGCTGCCCTCGGCCGGCAACGGTTGTTTCACGCCCAGCCAGCCGGCGAGGTTGGCCAGGGGGACCACCCCGTTGGCCTCGATGCGGCTACGCGCGCGGCCTGGCTGCCCATCGGCGACCGCCTTGCCGCGCACCGCGTGGCCCAGCGCACGAGCGCTGATCGCAGGTGCACTCAATCCCTTGCTGGTGTCGTAGCGGAAATCACCGCTCACCTCGGTCAGCTCCAGCGCCGGCTTGCTGATGGCCAGCGAGGCCTTGTCGGCCGTGAAGTCGACGATCACCTTGGGCTGCTGGCCCTTGCCCAGCGGGATATCCAGGTCCAGCGCACCGTCGAGGGCACCCTTGCCCTTCCAGCCGGCAAAGGTGTCGGCCACTCCCAGCGGCGTGTCCTGGAGAATTTTCAGACCATCGCCGACGCTGCTCTGCAGCTTGCCCTTGAGCTTGAGGCGCGGTGTTTCACCCGGGTCGACGCGGGCGATATCGGCAACGGCCTCGCGCACCTGGCTGTCGAGAATGCGCCCCTGCGATACGCGCACGCGCACGCCGCTGTCTTCGATCAACACCTGGCCACGGGCGTCCTTGAGCGTCGGCCATCCCGGCTGGAAGGCAAGCTCGGCATCCTCCACGTCGAAGAACAGGCTGATGCTGCGCACGGCCGGGTCTGGGTTGCGGTTGATCGACCCCTGGTACTGGAAATAGCCTTCATTGACCTTGCCGCCGCGAATCGCGGTTTTCAGCCACTCGTCGAGCGCAGGGCTGAGTGCTGGCGTCGGCAGGTATTTCTCGGTGAAGCGCGCATCGCCGTCACGGATGCCGACCCGCAAGTCCATGTAATCCTCGCGCTCGGGATCCTTGAGCAGGCGGATCAGGAAGTCGCCGGCGACCTTGCCCTCGTCACCCACCACCTGCAGGTAGGGCGCGCGCAGCGTGAAGCCCTGGTCATCGAGCGTCCAGGTCAGTCGTCCCCGGGCCTGCTGATACTTCCAGGCCTTGGGAAACAGCGTGGTGAGGTGCAGGGAGAAGTCTTCGCTGTCGACTTTCAGCTCGCCCTGGCCTAGGTCACCGGTGATGCTGCCGCTGCCATTTTCCACGGCCGGTGACGCATGCCAGGCGGAGAACCCCACGCGCTCCAGGTTGGCGGCGAACTGCAGACGCTGCGGCCCCGCGAACTCCGGCCTGAAGCTGGCCGTGAGGTTACGCAGGGCGCCATGGGGCTTGAGGGTCTGCAGCAGCTCCAGCGCGGTATCCGGCATCGGCGCCAGGCCCTCGACCAGCGGCACCAGCAGGCCGACATCGAGGCGGTCGGCGCTCAGGCTCCAGCGCTGCAGGTCCTCGCCCCTGGCCGCCTGATGGTCGAGGGCGATGCGCGCTTCACCCCAGCGCTGGTCGCCACGGCTGAAGGCGAAATCGTCGAGCAGCAGCTGGAAATCATTCTCCTCGCGTTCGAAGTAGGCATTCAGCGAAAGGTCCTTTATCGCCACCGTTTCGCGCTCGGCGTAGCGCCCCGCCAGCTGGGGGGCGTGCAGGCGGGTGGCGGCGGCCTGCAAACGGCGATGCTCCCAGAGCCCCCACGCCTCACCGCCCAGTTGCAGGTGGTCGAGGTGCCAGCCACGGGTCACGGCCGGCGGCAGCCAGGCCGCCCAGTCGCTCTGCGGCCCGCTCAGGTAGAACTCGGCACGCGCGTCCTGCCAGTGCTCGGCCTGCATGCGGGTACGCAGCTGCAGGGCGAGGGGTTGGCCATCGGGCAGTTGCACGCGAGCGTCCACCCGCTGTCGAGTGCTGCCATTGCGAATGCTGAGATTGATGGCGCTGAGCGTGATGGGTTTCAGACCCTGAGCCTGAACGCTCACCTGGCTGTCGAACAGGGAAAGCCGGTTGACCATCTGCGACTGACGCAGCACCTTGGCCACGTCCAGCGGCGGCTGATTCTGCCGCTGTGGAATGCCTTCCACCTGCCAGGCGCCGTCTTCGCCCTGACGCACCGTCAGGCTCAGGCCGTCGAGCTGCAAATCGGCGATGCGCGGCTGCCAGGCGAGCAGGCTTGCCAGCAGGTCAGGCACCACACGAACCTGCTGCAGCGCCAGGCTCTGATCGCCTTCACCCAGGCGCAGGTCGCGCACCAGCAGCAGCGGCGAGAAACCGCTCCACTGGCCTTCCAGCGTGCCGATGCTGACGGGCAGGCCGAGTGCCTGGGTGGCGCGGGCTTCGACGTCCTCTCGGTACTCGGCGACCAGCGGTACCAGCTGGCGGCCCAGGCTGACATAAAAGGCAGCCAGCACCAGGCCCAGGGCGCACAGCCCCAGACTCCAGCGCAACAGCGTGGCAAACGCCTGCCCGAACCGCTCCATTCAGCTCATGCCCCGGCCCGGCCGGGCATTTTCATAGCAACACCACATCGTATTGTTCCTGGGAGTACATGGTTTCGACCTGGAACTTGATGGTTCGGCCAATGAATGCCTCGAGGTCGGCGACGTTGCCCGATTCCTCGTCGAGCAGGCGATCGACCACCTTCTGGTTGGCCAGCACGCGATAACCCTCGGGTTGATAGGCACGCGCTTCGCGTAGAATCTCCCTGAAAATCTCGTAACAGGTGGTTTCCGCCGTTTTCAGCTTGCCCCGCCCCTGACAATGGCTGCAGGGCTCGCATAGCACCTGTTCGAGGCTTTCGCGGGTGCGCTTGCGGGTCATCTGCACCAGGCCCAGTTCGGTGATGCCGATGATGTTGGTCTTGGCGTGATCGCGCTCCAGTTGCTTTTCCAGCGTGCGCAACACCTGACGCTGGTGCTCTTCGTCTTCCATGTCGATGAAGTCGATGATGATGATGCCGCCGAGGTTGCGCAGGCGCAGCTGCCGGGCGATGGCGGTGGCCGCTTCGAGGTTGGTCTTGAAGATGGTCTCTTCGAGCGTGCGATGACCGACGAAGGCGCCGGTATTGACGTCGATGGTGCTCATCGCCTCGGCCGGGTCGATGATCAGGTAGCCGCCGGACTTGAGCGGCACCTTGCGCTCCAGGGCCTTCTGGATCTCGTCCTCGATGCCGTGCAGGTCGAAAATAGGCCGTTCACCGGGGTAGTGCTCCAGGCGGTCGGAGATTTCCGGCATGAGTTCGTCGACGAACTGCGTGATCTTCTGGAAGGTTTCCCGCGAATCGACGCGAATCTTCTCGGTGCGCGCGCTGACCAGGTCACGCAGGGTGCGCAGCGCCAGGCTGAGGTCTTCGTAGATCACCGACGGGGTTGGCGCGCTCTTCATCTGCTCGGCGATCTGCGTCCACAGGCGGCGCAGGTAGCGAATGTCGACCAGGATCTCTTCGGCCCGCGCGCCGTCGGCAGCGGTGCGCAGGATGAAGCCGCCGGCTTCCTCGATGCCTTCGGCCGCCACGCAGTCGGTGACCACCTGCTTGAGGCGCTCGCGCTCGGCTTCGTCCTCGATCTTCAGGGAAATGCCGACATGGCTGGTGCGCGGCATGTACACCAGGTAGCGAGACGGGATCGACAGTTGGGTGGTCAGCCGCGCGCCCTTGCTGCCGATCGGGTCCTTGGTGACCTGCACCGTCAGGCTCTGGCCCTCGTGCACCAGCGCGCTGATGGTTTCGACCGCGCTGCCTTCGCGGCTGGAGATTTCCGAGGCGTGGATGAATGCGGCCCGCTCCAGGCCGATGTCGACGAACGCCGCCTGCATGCCCGGCAGTACGCGCACCACTTTGCCCTTGTAGATGTTGCCGACGATGCCACGGCGCTGGGTGCGTTCGACGTGCACTTCCTGCAGGACACCGTTTTCCACCACCGCCACGCGCGATTCCATCGGCGTGATGTTGATCAGGATCTCTTCACTCATGCGCCCATCTCTGCTTGAGATGAAGCTGAAAGCAGCGGCAGGCTCCACCGAGCCTGGCACATCGCGGCCTGCAACCTCTGGGTTATGCGCTGGCAGTCATTGCCAGCACGGAATCGCGAATTCCGCGAGCAGCTCCGCAGTCTCGCACAACGGCAGGCCGACCACCGCTGAATAACTGCCCTGCATCTGGCTGACGAAGACCGCCGCCAGCCCCTGAATACCATAACCGCCCGCCTTGTCGCGTGGCTCGCCGGTGGCCCAATAGGCTTCGATCTGCGCCGGGCTGAGCACCTTGAAGCGCACGCTGCTGGTGACCACGCGAGTGGCGGCGCGCGTTTCGCTAAGCAGCGCGACGGCGGTCAGTACCTGGTGTTCACGCCCGGACAGCGCAGCGAGCGTGGCCAGCGCATCGGCTCGGTCGACCGGCTTGCCGAGAATGCGACCGTCGAGCACCACCGCCGTGTCCGAGCCGAGCACCACGGCGCCCTCACGCTCGGGCAGGCCCTCCAGCACGGCCGCGGCCTTGGCTCTCGCCAGGCGCTCGACATAGGCATCCGGCGACTCGGCCGCCAGCGGCGTTTCATCGATGGGCATCACCCGGGTGAGGAAGGGCACGCCAATCTGCGTCAGCAGTTCACGGCGCCGTGGCGATGCCGAGGCCAGGTAGAGCGTTGCCATGCAGACGTCTCGCAATCAGGCGCCGCAGCGCGTTTCAGTTGACACCCAGGCGGCGGTGCAAGGCCCGCAGCAGCGTACAGACCCATGGCCAGAGCAGTGCGCTGACCAGCACCGGCAACACGAAGGCCAGGGTGGGCGGGCGGTTTCCGGTCAGGGCGTTGAGCCACAGCTGCACCAGTTGCGCGACCCCGAACACCACCAGCAACACCATGCTCTGCTGCCACATGGGGAACATGCGCAGGCGTTGGTGCAGGCTCAGCACCAGAAAGGTGATCAGGGTGAGAATCAGCGCGTTCTGGCCCAGCAGTGTGCCGTTGAGCACATCGGCGAGCAGCCCCACGCACCAGGCACTGGTCATGCCGACGCGGTGCGGCACGGCCAGCACCCAGTAGGTGAGAAACAGCGCCAGCCAAAGCGGCCGGCCGATTTCCATGAAGCGCGGCAGGGTGGATACGCTGAGCAACAGTGCCAGGCCCATGGTCACCCAGATGACCCAGACATTGTTGGAACGGGCGGCAATCATTGGCTGGCCTCCTCGCCACCGGCTGGAACCACAGGCGCACTGTCGGGAGACGGCGCATCGGCAGGCGCTGGGGGGTCGGCGGGAATCTCGTCACCGGGCTCCTGCAATGCCTGACGATCGACCTCTTCCTGCGCCTCCGCCGACTCGGCGGCGCGTTGCTCGGGCGTGCGCGGGTCAGTGAACACCAGCAGCATGTAACGGGTTCGATTAAGGTTGGCGGTCGGCACGGCGCGCACGATGGCGAAGGGCTGACCGGAGTCATGTACTACCTCCGTCACGGTAGCCACCGGGTAACCCGCCGGAAAACGCTGCCCGAGGCCGGAGCTGACCAGCAGATCACCCTCGCGGATGTCTGCCGTGTCGGCGACATGGCGCAGTTCCAGGCGTTCCGGGTTGCCCGTACCGGTGGCAATGGCGCGTAGCCCGTTGCGGTTGACCTGTACCGGAATGCTGTGGGTGGTGTCGGTGAGCAGCAGCACCCGCGAGGTGTAGGGCATCACCTCCACCACCTGGCCCATCAGGCCACGGGCATCGAGCACCGGTTGGCCGAGCACGACACCATCCTTCTCGCCCTTGTCGATGAGAATGCGGTGGGTGAAGGGGTTGGGATCGATGCCGATCAGCTCGGTGGCCAGCACCTCGTCATCGACCAGGGCCGACGAATTGAGCAGCTCGCGCAGGCGCACGTTCTGCTCGGTGAGAGCGGCCAGCTTCTGCAGACGCCGCTGCATCATCAACTGCTCGGCCTTGAGTTTCTCGTTCTCGGCCGCCAGTTCATTGCGCGAACTGAGCTCCTGGGTCGCGCTTTCCCACAGGGTCACGGGGAAACGGCCCAGCCAGTAAACCGGCTCGACGATCAGGCCGAGCTGGCTGCGTACCGACTGCAGGACGGTGAGGCGCGCGTCGACGACCATCAGCGCGGCCGACAGCACGGCGAACACCAGCAGGCGTACACCGAGCGAAGGGCCTTTGGCGAATAGCGGCTTTATGGTGAGTACCTCTCGACTGCCAGCCAGAAAGCTGCATGCGGCTTCAGGCTGCTGCAGCGCAAGGTGTGCAGCTTATTCGGTGGACAACAGATCCATGGTGTGGCGATCCATCATTTCCAGCGCCTTGCCGCCGCCACGGGCCACGCAGGTCAGCGGGTCTTCGGCGACGATCACCGGCAGGCCGGTTTCCTGGGACAGCAGCTTGTCGAGGTCACGCAGCAAGGCGCCACCACCAGTCAGCACCAGGCCGCGCTCGGCGATGTCCGACGCCAGTTCCGGCGGCGACTGCTCCAGTGCGCTCTTGACCGCCTGGACGATGGTCGCCAGGGACTCCTGCAACGCTTCGAGCACTTCGTTGGAATTGAGGGTAAAGCTGCGCGGTACGCCTTCGGCCAGGTTACGGCCACGTACGTCGACTTCACGGACCTCGCCACCTGGGTAGGCGGTACCGATTTCCTGCTTGATGCGTTCGGCGGTGGACTCGCCGATCAGCGAACCGTAGTTGCGGCGCACGTAGGTGATGATGGCTTCATCGAAGCGGTCGCCACCGACGCGTACGGATTCGGCGTAAACCACGCCATTGAGGGAGATCAGCGCGATTTCGGTGGTACCACCGCCGATATCGACGACCATCGACCCACGGGCCTCTTCGACCGGCAGGCCGGCGCCGATGGCAGCGGCCATGGGCTCCTCGATCAGGAACACTTCACGGGCACCGGCGCCCAGCGCCGACTCGCGAATGGCGCGACGCTCGACCTGGGTCGATTTGCACGGCACGCAGATCAGCACGCGCGGCGACGGCTGCAGGAAGCTGTTTTCGTGAACCTTGTTGATGAAGTACTGCAGCATCTTCTCGCACACGCTGAAATCGGCGATCACGCCGTCCTTCATCGGGCGGATGGCGGCGATATTGCCCGGTGTACGACCGAGCATGCGCTTGGCGTCGGTGCCGACGGCTACAACACTTTTCTGATTGCCATGGGTACGAATGGCGACGACCGACGGCTCGTTCAGGACGATGCCGCGCTCGCGAACATAAATAAGGGTATTGGCAGTGCCCAGGTCAATCGACAGATCGCTGGAAAACATGCCACGCAGTTTTTTGAACATGGGATAAGGACCCTAGGCAACGCGTGGGTAAAGATACAGCGCAAGAAAACACGCAGGTAAAAAAGTGCGGCAAACTCTAACAACGGCAGGGATTTTGAGCAAGGCACCAATATGTTAGATTGCCTGTTTTTCCCGGGCTTTGGGGCATCTTCGACATTGGTGGCGACTGCGGCAAATTTTGCCGGGCGCTGCGGGTACCTGCCCTGAGCCACACATCGCCGCCTTTGACCGCCGGCTAGACGCATCCGTTCCCTGCCCTCCGTGCACGGCACCTGCTCATATTTTCACTGGCGGCCCGACAGCGGCTGCCTTTACAGGAGAACCCGATGGCGCTTGAACGCTCCGAGGTGGAAAAGATCGCACACCTGGCCCGACTGGGCCTGAGTGAAGGCGAACTGCCCCACACCACCGCAACCCTGAACAGCATCCTCGGCCTGATCGACAGCATGCAGGCGGTCGATACCGACGGCATCGAGCCGTTGGCGCACCCGCTGGAAACCACCCAGCGCCTGCGCGCCGACGCCGTTACCGAAGCGAACCAGCGCGACGCCTACCAGGCCATCGCCCCGGCCGTGGAAAGCGGCCTGTATCTGGTTCCCAAAGTCATCGAGTAAGGAAAGCCTTCCGCCATGCATCACCTGACCCTGGCCGAGATCGCCCGCGCACTCGCCGACAAGCAATTCTCATCCGCCGAGCTGACCCAGAGCCTGCTGACGCGCATCGAGCAGCTCGACCCGCAGCTCAACAGCTTCATCACCGTGACCGCCGACCAGGCCCTCGAGCAGGCCAAGGCCGCCGATGCACGCCGCGCCGCAGGTGAAAGCAGCCCGCTGCTCGGCGCGCCGATCGCCCACAAGGACCTGTTCTGCACGCAGGGCGTGCTGACCAGTTGCGGCTCGAAGATCCTCACCGGTTTCAAGGCGCCCTACGATGCCACCGTGGTCGACAAGCTCAAGGCCGCTGGCACCGTGACCCTCGGCAAGCTGAACATGGACGAGTTCGCCATGGGCTCGGCCAACGAATCCAGCCACTATGGCCCGGTCAAGAACCCCTGGGACACCAGCCGCGTACCTGGCGGCTCGTCGGGCGGTTCGGCTGCTGCCGTGGCCGCGCGCCTGCTGCCAGCCGCTACCGGCACCGACACCGGCGGCTCGATCCGCCAGCCGGCGGCGCTGACCAACCTCACCGGCATCAAGCCGACCTACGGGCGCGTGTCGCGCTGGGGCATGATCGCCTATGCCTCCAGCCTCGACCAAGGCGGCCCGCTGGCCCGCACCGCTGAAGACTGCGCACTGCTGCTGCACGCCATGGCCGGTTTCGACGCCAAGGACAGCACCAGTGTCGATCAGCCGGTCGACGACTACCTGGCCGCCCTCGCCCAGCCGCTGGCAGGCCTGCGCATCGGCCTGCCGCAGGAATACTTCGGCGCCGGCCTCGATGCACGCATCGGCGAGAAGGTCATGGCCGTGGTCGAAGAGCTGAAAAAGCTCGGTGCCACGGTCAAGGACATCAGCCTGCCGAACATGCAACACGCCATCCCGGCCTACTACGTGATCGCCCCGGCGGAAGCCAGCTCCAACCTGTCGCGCTTCGACGGCGTGCGTTTCGGCTATCGCTGCGAGAACCCGAAGGATCTGCAGGACCTGTACAAGCGCTCCCGTGAGGAAGGCTTCGGCGCCGAGGTGAAGCGCCGCATCATGGTCGGCACCTACGCGCTATCGGCCGGTTACTACGACGCCTACTACCTCAAGGCGCAGAAGATTCGCCGCCTGATCAAGAACGACTTCGTCGCGGCCTTCAAGGACGTGGACGTGATCCTCGGCCCGACCACGCCGAACCTGGCCTGGAAACTCGGCGAGAAGAACGCCGATCCGGTATCCGCCTACCTGGAAGACATCTACACCATCACCGCCAACCTGGCCGGTATTCCGGGCCTGTCGATGCCAGCCGGTTTCGTCGACGGCCTGCCGGTGGGCGTGCAGTTGCTCGGCAACTACTTCCAGGAAGGTCGTCTGCTCAATGTCGCGCACCAGTACCAGCAGGTCAGCGACTGGCATAAACAAGCACCGAGCGGCTTCTGAGGAATACTTTTATGCAATGGGAAACCGTCATCGGGCTCGAGATTCACGCTCAGCTCAGCACCCAATCGAAGATTTTCTCGGCCAGCGCCACCACCTTTGGCGCCGAGCCCAACACCCAGGCCAGCCTGGTCGACCTCGGCATGCCCGGCACCCTGCCGGTGCTCAATGCCGAAGCCGTACGCATGGCCTGCCAGTTCGGCCTGGCCATCGACGCCGAGATCGCCGGGCGTAACGTCTTCGCGCGCAAGAACTACTTCTACCCGGATCTGCCGAAGGGCTACCAGACCAGCCAGATGGATCACCCCATCGTCGGCAAGGGCTTCCTCGACATCACCCTGGAAGACGGCACCGTCAAGCGTATCGGCATCACCCGTGCGCACCTCGAAGAAGACGCCGGCAAGAGCCTGCACGAAGACTTCCAGGGCATGAGCGGCATCGACCTGAACCGCGCCGGCACGCCGCTGCTGGAAATCGTTTCCGAACCGGACATCCGTTCGGCCAAGGAAGCGGTGGCCTATGTCAAAGCCATCCACGCGCTGGTGCGTTACCTGGGCATCTGCGACGGCAACATGGCCGAAGGCTCGCTGCGCTGCGACTGCAACGTGTCGGTACGCCCCAGGGGCCAGGCCGAGTACGGCACCCGCGCCGAGATCAAGAACGTCAACTCGTTCCGCTTCATCGAAAAAGCCATCAACCATGAAGTGCAGCGCCAGATCGAGCTGATCGAAGACGGCGGCAAGGTGGTGCAGGAAACCCGCCTGTACGATCCCAACAAGGATCAGACCCGCTCCATGCGCAGCAAGGAAGAAGCCAACGACTACCGTTACTTCCCCTGCCCGGACCTGCTGCCGGTGGTGATCGAGCAAAGCTTCCTCGATGACCTGCGCAGCCAGCTGCCCGAGCTGCCGCCGCAGAAGCGCGAGCGTTTCGAAAGCCAGTACGCGCTGTCGACCTACGATGCCAGCGTGCTCAGCGCCAGCCGCGAGCTGGCCGACTACTTCGAAGTGGTCGCGAAAACCTGTGGCGACGCCAAGCTGGCCGCCAACTGGGTGATGGGCGAGCTGTCCAGCCTGCTCAACAAGGACAACCTGGAGATCGACCAGTCGCCCGTGTCCGCCGAGCAATTGGGCGGCATGATCCTGCGCATCAAGGACAACACCATCAGCGGCAAGATCGCCAAGATGGTCTTCGAGGCCCTGGCTGCCGGTGAAGGCGCAACGGCCGATGAGGTGATCGACAAGAAGGGCCTCAAGCAGGTCACCGATTCCGGCGCCATCGAAGCGATGCTCGACGAGGTGCTGGCCGCCAATGCCGAGCAGGTCGAACAGTATCGCGCCAGCGACGAAGCCAAGCGCGGCAAGATGTTCGGTTTCTTCGTCGGTCAGGCCATGAAAGCCTCCAAAGGCAAGGCCAACCCGGGGCAAGTGAACGAACTGCTGAAGAAAAAGCTCGAAGGCTGAGCGATTTGAAAACGCCGGGACTCCCCGGCGTTTTTGTGTCTGACGCGAGCATATGAATGGGAGAGAAGTGATGCGTCGATTATCGGCTCTGCTGATGCTGTCCGGATTGCTCGCAGGTTGTAGCGGCCTGCCCTTTGGCGGCGGCACACCCGGCGATTACCGGGCCGAGGGCAAGGCGTCCTACTACGGCAAGGCGCACCACGGCAACAAGACCGCCAGTGGCGAGCGCTTCGACCAGAACGCGCTGACCGCCGCCCACCGCACCCTGCCTTTCGGCACAAGGGTCAAGGTCACCAACCTGAATAATGACCGCAGCGTGGTGGTGCGCATCAACGACCGTGGGCCTTTCGCACGCGGGCGGATCATCGATGTGTCGCGCAAGGCGGCTGAATCCCTGAACATGATCCGCTCTGGCGTGGTGCCGGTGCGCGTCGAGGCGCTGGACTGAAACGGCCTCACTCACAATAGCGCCCCCACTGGCGCGGCGATACGCCATCGCGACACTAGCCGCACTTTTCGGAGTTTTTCTGCAATGACAACGATGACTTACGTCTACCTGATCGCCGGCCTGGTGTTGCTGGTCGGCGGCGCCGAAGTGCTGGTGCGCGGTGCCGCCAAGCTGGCGGCACAGTTCGGCATCCCTCCGCTGGTGATCGGTCTGACCGTGGTGGCCTTCGGCACCAGCGCACCGGAAACTGCGGTCAGCGTGCAGTCAGCGTGGAACGGCAGTGGTGACCTGGCCATCGGTAACGTGATCGGCAGCAATATCGCTAACGTCCTGCTGATTCTCGGCCTGACCGCCCTGGTGACGCCGCTGATCGTCTCGCGCCAGCTTATCCGCCTCGACGTGCCGATCATGATCGGCGCCAGCCTGGTGGTCTACGCCCTGGCCTGGGATGGCGCGCTGAGCCGCCTCGACGGCGCTCTGCTGTTCGTCGCCGTACTGATCTACACCGGCTTTCTGATCTACAGCGCGCGCAAGGACAGTGGCGGCGAAGACGACGAGTTCGCCAAGGAATTCGGCCTCGAGGAAAAACCCAAACCCCATGCCTGGATCATCAATCTCGGGCTGATCATCGCCGGTCTGGCGCTGCTGGTGCTGGGCTCGAACTTCCTGGTGGAGGGCGCCGTGACCCTGGCGCGCGCGCTTGGCCTGTCGGAGCTGGTGATCGGCCTGACGGTGATCGCCATCGGTACCTCGCTGCCGGAACTGGCCACCTCGATCATCGCGGCGTTCAAGGGCGAGCGCGATATCGCCGTGGGCAACATCGTCGGCAGCAACATCTTCAACCTGCTGATGGTGCTGGGCTTGGCCTCGCTGGTGGCACCGGCGACCATCTCGGTCTCGCCCAACGCCCTGGCCTTCGACTTCCCGGTGATGATCGCCGTGGCCGTGGCCTGCCTGCCGATCTTCTTCACCGGCTTTCGCATCAACCGCTGGGAAGGCGCCCTGTTTCTCGCCTACTACATGGCCTATACCGGCTATCTGGTGCTGTTTGCCACCGGCCGGCCGTTCGCCCAGACGTTCGGCGACGCCATGCTCGGTTACGTGCTGCCACTGACCGTCATCACCCTGGTCATCATCGCCGGGCGCTCCTGGCGCAATCATCGCAAGGAGGGCATCTGAACATGAGCGATAACCACGAGCGCGGCGTGCAGGTCCGCATCAACGACCGCGGCCCCTTCACCCGCGGGCGGATCATCGATGTGTCGCGCAAGGCGGCTGAATCCCTGAACATGATCCGCTCGGGCGTGGTCCCGGTGAGAGTGGAAAGCCTGAAGTAGTACGGAGCGGTCCTTTAGGCGACATTAAAGAGGCTGCTACAAGGCAGTAGCAGCCGTAGGGTGGATGACGCTCTTTTCATCCACCATTGCGATCGCAGAGCGGTGGACGGGTCGGGCCGCGTAGGTGAGGCGTCGTCCACCCTACGACTGTGGGAGCGGGCCATGCCCGCGAAAAATCACGGGCATGGCCCGTTCCCACAATGAATCACCGAACGTCTGCTCTCGCCACTTTGCAGGCAAAGCGCTGAATTCGAGCCGAAAGACCGTGAATAGCCGCTCAGACCGCCGGGTCCCAGCGCTGCGACCAGTCCGGTCCCTGGGCGACGATCTCGCGCAGCAGCGTGAAGCTTTGCTGCAGGGCCGCCGAATCGCGCTCGCGGGAATAGACGAGGTAGGTCGGATAGCTGAATTCCGGCGCCCTGCTCACGCGCTTGAGTACCTGTTTGTCCAGGTAGCTTTGCACCACCCGGGTCCGAAAATAGCCCGAGCCGCCGTGCTCCAGAATGTACTGCAGCGCCAGCGGCCCCAGGTTGAAGGACACCGGCGCGCGGGCCTTGTCCGGCAACGCGCGGTCGTGCTGGGCGCGGAAGCTGTTGCCCCAGTCGATGTACACATAGGGCTCGGGGTTGGCGGCCTCCACCAGAATCAGCTTTTCTTCCAGTATCTGCTCGACCTGCAGGCCGGCCCAGTAAGTGGGCTGGTAGACCAGCGCGGCATCCAGCACGCCAAGCTCAAGCTGGCGCAGCAAGCCCGCGCCGTCGCCAATCTGCGCACGCACCGCATAACCGTCGATGGCCTCGCGGATCGCGCTGACCCAGCGCAGCATCAGCGGGTTGCACAGGCTCACCTCGCCGCCGACATGCAGCACGTTGTGGTAGCCGTCCGGCAGCGGCAGGTCGCGCTGGGCGGCCTCCCAGGTCTGCTGGATCTGGTTGGCATAGGTGACGAAGGCCTCACCATCGGCAGTCAGTCGCGCGCCGGCGCGGTTGCGCACGAACAGCGTGCTGCCCAGGTGGCTTTCGAGCTTCTGGATGCGCGCGGTGATTGCCGTCTGGGTGACATGCATGCGCTCGGCGGCGGCAATGAAACTGCCGCTGCGGACGATTTCCAGAAAGGTGCGGGTAAGGTCGATATCCATCTTCGCTGAGCCAGTGCGCAGGGCACTGGCGACTCCTCATGCCTGATCCGGCGAACAGTGTACGGATGCGCGGCGGATGATTCGATGCCTCAGTCGAGGTGCCTGAGCAGATCACGGTGCAGCGCGGCGACCAGGTCGGTCTGGGTGATCACCCCGACCAGCGCGCCCTTGTCCAGCACCGGCAGGCAATGCAGGCCGTCGTCGGAGAGCAGCGCGATCAGGTCGACCACATGGGCATCGACGTCCACCGTCTGTACCGGCGAGGTCATCAGCTCGCCCAGCACCTGCTGCTTTTGCAGGCCGAGTATCGCCCGCAGGTTGAAGGTGTTGCCACGCACGGCGCCGACCAGATCCACCAGGCTGACGATGCCGACCAGTTGCCGGTGGCGGTCGAGAATCGGCAGCGCCTTGAGCTGATGGTGAGTGAGCAGGTACAGCCCCTCGGCAACGCGAGTATCGGGCGCGGCGTGAATCAGGTCACGGGACATCACCTGCCCGGCACGGATGTCCCCCATGCTGCGGCGCAACGCGTGCTTCTCGGTGCTGCGCACGATCAGCTCGAGGTCCTCGCGGGTGACGTCGACGAACGATCCCAGCTCATCCAGGGCGTGATCGAGGTCATCGGCATTGATACCGGCGCGCTCGCTGGGTAGCGGGTCGCCCGTGCGATGCAGGGTGGCCGCGGCCGGATGTGGGCGCGGATAGGGCACGCGGGTCAGGTTGTTGTAGAACAGCGCACAGGCCAGCAGCCCGACGCCGGCGGTCATCACTGCCAGGGCCGGCTGCCAGAACGGCGCGCCAGGCCCGGGGGTGGCGAACACCATGCAGAAGGCGATCGCGCCCGCCGGCGGATGCAGGCAGCGCAGCGGGCACATCAACAGCAGGCTGAGGCCCAGGGCCAGGGCGGCGCCCAGCAGGCTGTGGTCAATGAAATGGGTGACCGCCAACGCGACCCCACAAGCGCACAGGTAGCTGCCGAGAACCGCCCAGGGCTGCGCCAGCGCACCGGACGAAACGGCGAACAGCAGCACTGCGGACGCCGCCAGTGGCCCGGAAAAATGCACCGCCATCTGCAGACCGAACAACTGGCTGCACACCCAGGTGCTGAACAGGAAGCCGATGGCGGCACCAAGCGCGGCGCGGCTCCATTCACGGGGGCGGGTATGCAGGGAATCGGGGAGAAAGGCAGACAGCCAGGCAGAAAGATACGCGGGGGATTTCATCGATACCGTCGAAAAAAACCGAGCCTTTCAACCGAAAGGCCCGCTGGTTACCGCCATTGGCGGGGCAGGAGTATCCATCCCTGGATGATGTAACCGTCTGTTTGCAACCTTGCCTGGCTCAGCAGAGAAACTGATTCAGGCAATGGAAAGCAGTCTGCCGCAGCCGAAGAGATTCATCCAACGAATAATAATGAATGATACGTAAGCTTTTATTGATATTAAACCATAGAGAGGATGAAGCGATGCCTTGTAGCCCGGGTTGAGCGCAGCGATACCCGGGAGAGGGCGCCCTGGGTATCGCTGTGCTCAACCCAGGCTACGTTTGGATAGCAGCCGCTTACGGGTAGCTGAAGCTTTTCACCAGCGTCAGCTCGCCCGGCGTACGCATCGGCACGAGGAAGCTCTGTTGCTTTTCGTTGACCGAGCCTTCTTCGCTGATCACGGTGATCTGTCCGGTGGTGAGAATCTGCCCGGCGCTGCTCTCGCCGTCTTCGCCGGAACTGTAGCCGCCGCCGTAGTAGTTCACGTAGACCAGGTACTGGCCCTTGAGCGGGGTCGGTGAGGCGATCATTTCCGGACCGTAGCCGGTGGTCACGTCGACATCCAGGGCCGCGCCGTTGGCCAGCGAGCGATTGCCGTACCAGACATGCTCGCCGTCCGGGGTTACCAAGTGCAGGTCCAGGTCGGTGTTGTCGCTGTCCCACGACAGCACCACCCGCAGGCGCGCCGGGGTTTCGCCACTGCCGTTGTTGTAGAACTGCACGCGGCGGCGCTGGCTGCCATCCGGGCTGCGCACCTCGACGTTGTTGCTGCCGGCCGGGAACACGAACGGGCGGTCGAAGCCACCGTCTTCGCCGATCTTCAGCGGCATGCTGGCGCCATTGACCACCAGGCGGCCCGGCGCCTGGCTTTCGTCCTTGCCCAGCGTGCTGATCGCGCCCTTGATGCGCGCGGTGTCAGCCTGGTTGGCGGCGCTGTTGACGGACGAGGCAGGGTAATTGACCTCTTGCATGAACTGCGCACCATCGCCACCTCCTACGCGCCAGCCGCTGCGTGGCGTGTCGAGCTGCACCTCGGCCAGCGCGCAGAGCGGTAGCAACGTCAGGCAAAGGGCGAAACGGGGGTTGATCAGAGCCATGGTGTCATTCCAGTAACAGAGAGCGGGCGAGGCCTTCGACATAGGCTTCGTCCTGTCCATTGGGGTGGGCGACGAACGCCAGGTGCAGGTATTCGTGAGTCAGGTCGAGGCGGTCCTGCAGGGAGAAGAAGCCGCGCACGAAAATGCGCTGGCGCTCTCGGTCCACGTAGGGCCGGCCGGCCGCCAGCTGGCAAACGGTGAATTGCGTGATCTCCTCATAGCCCGGTTCGCGGTCCAGGCGCGGTCGCCAGTCGCGGCGTTGCTTGCGCAGCCACTGCTCGGCGGCGGCGAGCGGCTGGCAGGCGGCCACGGGGTTGTCCCAACGGCTCAGGGTCGCACGCGGGAAGGCACGGGCGAGGATGGCGTCGTAACGCAGGCCGCTGCCCGCCTGCTCGACTGCCTGGGTCCAGGCCAGGCGATCGGGGCCGGGCTGGGTAGTGTGATAGGTCACGGGGGTGCCGGCCAGCACCAGGTCGGCCGTCCACGCCGCGATATCCCGCGCGCCCTGGCTGGCCGGGCGCGGCGCCACCCGCTGGCTGGCGCTGCTGTCGTCGATACGCAGGCACTCGCCACGGCGTCCGGCGCTCTGCAGCAGGTAGGTACGCGCCGCGATGGCCAGGGCCTTGGCCGCTTCGGCAGGCTGCGCCGCGGCTTCACGGTCCAGCACGCGAGCCACGTAGTCTTCGCGGTTCAGGTGGGCGGTGAGCTGCAGGCCCTCCCCCGTACGCTCGAGAAACAGCTCGCCGTGGCTTTCGATGGGCAGGCGATTGCCGTTGACGAACTCGACCTCGTAACGACCAGCAAGCGCGCCAGGCTCCACTGCTGCGTTACTGCCCTCAAGCTTGAGCTGGCGCAACGGATAGCGGGCGAACAGACGCACCTCGACGCAACTGCCGGCTTCGCGCGGCCAGGGTGTTGGCAGCTCTTGGCCGAGCGACTCGGCATAGCGCTTGAACACCATCACGCTGGTGCCCGAGCCGCCGGCCCAGACCGGCGTGCCGTCGGCCAACCAGCCGGCGAAACCACCCTGGCGCGCCTGGGCATCACCATCGGCCAGCCAGCTCCAGGTCTTCACGCGCAAGCGACTACCGAGGACGCTGACGGCAGAGCCGTCGACACTGTTCAGCACCACGTCCAGCAAAACCTGGCGCGCATCCGCCTGGGCCGGCAATTGCGCGAGCTGCGTGAGCAACTGCTGAACCGAGACGCGGGTATCTGGCGCCAGGCGTTGCCGCTCGCTGATCCAGGCCGGCGCCCGGCGCGCCTGCCAATAACGCGACCAGTCGCCCTCGGCCAGCTGCAGATTACGTTGCTCGAAGTACAGGCCACAGGATTTGACCAGCGCCTGCTCCCGGTCGATACGCTCGCCCGGGTTGCAGCAATACACCTCTTCCTTGTTGCCGCCACGGCACTGGTAGCCGTTGTCCGGCTGCCCGGTGTCGACCAGATAAGCGTAAACGAACAGTTTCCACAGGCTGCCCAGCGGCGCCTGCAGGGTGTCGGGCAAGGGTTCGCGGCTGATCAATCGCTGCCCGTCCAGGCGCAGCAGTTCGCTGCCGCCAGCCGGTTGCCAGGCCAGCGACAGCGGCGCCTCGCCCGCCGTCGCAGAACCGCCGAGGGCGGCCAGCAGGGCTAGCGAAGCGAGCAGGCCGCGCTTACTCAACGGTGACATTCTGCAGGGCCGGCTCGGCTTCCAGTGCCTGCTGCCCCGGGGCGTACAGGCGCACGTAGCGGGCCGGCGGCAGCACGAACTGGCCTTTCTGCGAGAAGCGCACCAGGTGGCGCAGCACCAGCTCGCCCTGCAGGCTGTCGACCGGCACGGCATAGCTCAGCTCACCCGGCTCGTTGCGGGCCTTTTCCAGCGCCGAGGCTTCATCGCCGCCCAGGCCGCTGACCTGGATGCCCCAGGTGGTGCGCTCCACATCAGCACCGGGTGGCAGCGGCACTTCGAGCATGCCGTAACGCAGGGTCTGCTCGGATTCGCCGGTCAGGGTCACTTCATCCAGGTACAGATCGGCGCTGGATATTTCGTCCTTGCCGACTTCCTCGGCGCGGAACTCGAAGGCCTTGTCACCCGGCACCAGGCGCAGCAGGCGGCGCTTGAGGGTCACCGGCACAGTGCTCGGCGCCGCCTGGGCGCTCTGGTAATCGACGCGCACGTCGCTCGGCTGATCGAGGTCGCCGGCCAGCACCAGAGCCTGCGGCGGCTGGGCGCCGGTCCACTGCCAGTAGGTTTCGCCACTGAGGCCCTGCACGGCCTGCCAGTCACCTTCCAGGGCCAGCGGCGGTTGCGTTTCACGCAGGTCCAGCGAGGGCTGCAGCCAGGTCAGCGCCAGGGCGCGTTCCAGGCCGGCCTGGGCAGGCGCCATCACCGCCAGCAGGCGCTGGGCTTTCTGGCGATCAGGGCCATCGAGGTACAGCGCGACCGCATCGACGAAAGGTGACTCGCTCATCGCCAGGCGGCCACGGGCGGCCTCCAGCCGTGCACGCAGTTCCTCTGCCACCGGCACGCCGGCCTGCTGCGCCAGGCGCACGCCCAGCTCACGGGCGATCGCCAGGCCCAGGGCCGAATCCGGCGCCGCCATCACCAGGCTGTCGCCCTCGCCAAGCACCACTTCATCGCCTTCGCCTGCCGCCGCCAGGTCATATACCAGGCCTTCGAGCAGGGTTTTCACCGGCAGCCCCATGTCGCGGGCAAAGGCCAGGATCAGCGCACGCTGCAGCAGCGGCGTGTCCTGGGCGCGCTTGGCATACAGCTCCAGCACGCGCTGCCAGTGCTCGGCCGGCAACTGAATGGCCAGGGCGCGGCTGGCGTGCCAGTCGGCGAAATAGGCGTAGGTGGTCAGGAAAGCGTCGCCATCGGCATCACCGCCCCACCAAGTAAAGGTCGCCTCCGGCCCGGCCATCTGTACCAGGCGCAAACGGCTGTTCTGCATGATCAAGCGCAGGCGATCCTTGATGCGCGGCTCGCCAGCGGCCAGTGCCGGGTAGGCCAGGCTCAGCGGCAACAGGCGGCTGGCGGTCTGCTCGACGCCGCCATAGGGGTAGGCGAGCAGGTCATCCAGGGCGGCGCCGAACAGGCTGGCGCCACTGGTGTCCAGGCGCACGCGCACCTGGCTGGCGTCGGTCGGCAGCTGCAGCGGGGTGCTGCCCGGAAATGCCGAGACGTGCGTGCTGTGCACCTGCTGCCAGCCCGCTGCCACCGTGCTCAACTTGACGGCCAGCGCGTCAGCCACCTTGTCGGCCTGACGCAACTCGACACTGAAATCACCAGCGGCGATCACCGCCTCTTCGACGGGCAGGTAGTTGATGCCCTTGGCCAGCACCACTTCACGGCGCTGTTGCTGCTCGCCATGACGGATCAGCAGTTCGGCCTTGGTACCCTCCTCCCCCTGGTTGAAGGCGAACAGCCCAAGTGCCGGCTTGTCGCCGACACGGAAGCGACTCGGGCCGCTCCATTTCAGGTACAGCGGTTTTTCCGAACGCACGAACTGGCGCTTCTGGCCGACCTGGCCATCGGCGCTCACCGCGCGGGCAGTGATGCGCCAGCGAGTCAGCGAGTCCGGCATGCGGAAGCTGAAGCTGGCCTTGCCGTGCGCATCGGTCACCAGATCCGGTTGCCAGGACGCCGTGTCGACTTCCTCGCGGCGTGGCCGCTCCAGCACTTTAACGCCGCGCTCGCTGCGGTTGGCCCGGCCCGGCGCACTCGGCGTACCGGGCAGCGCGAGGTCGTAGCTGATGAACGACAGGCTGGCGCTGGTGCGCACGTTGTTGCGCCGTGGGTGATAGAAGAACTGGTCGATCCCCGGGGCGATTTCCGGCTGCAGGGCGTAGATCATTTCGTCCACCACGCTGACCGTCAGGCGCGTCGGCACCGGCTTGCCCTCGAACAGGGTGCTCAGCTCGACGGTGACAACCTCGCCCGGCTGCACCACGTCCTGGTCGGCCTTGATGGCGATGTCGATCTGCGGCGTGGCGACCTTGATGCCGGCGTTCTGGAAGCTGTAGTCACCGCCACGGGTGTACAGCGCCGAGAAGGTGATGTTCGGCGAGAAATCGTTGCCGACCGGAATCCGCGCGCGGTACTGGGTATCGGACAGGCGCTCGAGCTTGAGCCAGTCGCCGCCCTTGGAGAGCAGCGCAGTGGCCTCGACCTTGTCGCGTTCCAGGGTCAGCAGCGCATCGCTGACGGGTTCCGGGAAGGTGATCAGCGCCAGGGCTTCTTCGCCGGCCTGGTATTCGGCCTTGTCGAGGACGATCTCGATGGTGCCGGCTACCGACTTGACGCCCTCGCCACTGACCGAATGGCCGGTGGCGCCGAGGATCAGACCGCTGCTGTCCTTGAGGGTGATGCTGTAGGTGCCGGGGCGCTCGAAGTTCAGCTCGAAGCCCTTGGCATCCGCCGCCAGCTCGCCGTTGCCGGTGCTCTGGTCTTCCAGGCGCACCCACTCGTAACGGGCTGGTTTGCGCTCACTGGTGCCTTCGCTCTGAAACGCGAAGCTCACTGCCTGGCCAGCCGAGCTGAAACGCTGCGGCGCGCTCAGGCGATAGCGGGCGGCGCCACGCTCGATGAGGATTTCCTTGCTGGTCTTGACCCGATAGGCAGCGCCATCGCTGGCGAATACGCTGAGCAGGTAACGGCTCGGCTTGTCGGCTGCCGGCAAGTCGACCAGCGCACGGCCCTGGCTGTCGGTGCTCACTTCGCTGCTGGCCAGCTCGACCGGGAACTGACCGAGGTACTGCAGCTCGTTGTCGACCATCGACAGTTGCTGGGCACGCAGGCTCAGTTGCACCTTGGCATCGACCACCGGCTTGCCGTCCGGGTAGAGCAGCACCAGCGCGCCCTTGACCGGCTCGCCAGTGCGCAATTCCGGTTTATCCAGGTCCAGCGACACCTCGAAGTGCGGTTTGATGTACTCGGCGACGCGGAAGGCGCTGCTGTACAACTGGTCGCGGTAGGCGAAACGCAGCTCGTAGCCGCCGGCCACGGCGTTGTCCGGCAGTTGGAAGCGGCCCTGGCCGCCACGGGCGCTGTCGAAATCCAGCTTTTCGGTCTGCAGCACGGTGCCGTTGGCATCCAGCACGCTGAGGCTGATGGGCGCGGTGCCGGCCGCCACCGAGTCGCGGGCGTTCTTGAATTCGCGACCGACGATCTTCACTTCCACCCAATCACCGGGGCGATACAGCGGGCGGTCGGTGAAGGCGTACAGCTTGGTGTCGTAGATTTCACTGTCGTAGTAGAAGTTTTCCGAGACGAACACGCCGCCCTGGGCATCCTCGCCGATCACGTAGGAGCGCTCCGGGCTGGCGTGGCCCAGGCGCAGCAGGCCTTGTGCGTCGGTGGTACCACTGGTCATCACGCCCAGGCCATCGCTCCACAGCAGCTTGGCATCAGCCACTGGCGTGCCCTGATGCTTGTCGGCCGTCCACACCAGCAGTTCGCCACCGGCAATCTTGCTCACCGCCACGGTGTTGGAGACGAACACCACGGTGGTGGCGCGGTACTTGCCGATGATCGCCTCGGCCAGGTACAGGCCGGGCTCCAGTTTGCCCAGTGGCACGTAGACGTTGCCCGAGGCGACGCTGACGAAGTTGCTCGACGACCCAGACAGGTCAACGCCCTGGGGCGGCTCGATGGGCTTGGCTTCCCACAGCGGGTAACGGAACTCGGCCACCAGCGGCAGGCCCTTCATCGGCGCGAACTGCACCTGCGGGGTGTATTCGGTGGGCGCGTCGATGGCGCTGCCCATCTTCAGCTCCGGCGCCTCTTCGGTGACCTGCTTGCGCGACTCGTAGGAGAACGCTCGCTGCATCACCCGACGGGATTTGCGGTACCAGTTGTCCCACAGATACGACAGGGTGTTGGACAACCCCTCGCCCTTGAACTGGCCCTCCGCGACCACGCGGTGCAGGTTCTTCTGGCGCTTGAGGAATTCCAGCGGCTGCTCGATGCGGTACAGGCGCATATCCACGCCGCCGTAGCCTTCCATGCGATAACGGCGGTAATCACGGCCTGGCGCCTCGAGGCGCACCGTGGCCACTTCATCGGCGGCGAAGCTCGAGTCGGCAAGCAGGAAGAACGACTCGCCGGCCAGCGGCGTGTAGCCGCTCGCCGGCACGTCATCCTCGGCCTGGGCAGCCAGGGGCAACAGGGCCAGCAGCGCGACAGCCAGCAAGCGATTCATCGCGCGAGGAAATTCAGTCGATAGATGCCGATAAAGTTGGGGTTGGCGTCGTCGGGTATCCATCGGGTGTCCTTCCATGTCATGAGTTGTTGCAGGCTGACGGCACGCATGCCGTTGTCCGTGGGAGTGGTGGTGCCGGTGTGGTAAACGATGTCGCGGCCCATCCAGATCATCAGGTGCTGGTCATCGCCCTGGTCGAAGAACATCAGGTCGCCGGGGCGGGCCTGGTTCAGGTCGCGGCCGACCAACTGGCTGTTGAACTGGATCATCTTGATCGCATTGACGTACGGGCCCTGCTGGCCACCGCCCTGCTGCCAGTTCTGTGCCAGGCGGCGCTGGGCGTCATCCAGCTCCAGTTCGGGCGGCAGGTAGCGATTGGACAGGCCGTTGGCATGCAGCCACTTGGCGTCATGCACCTTGAGCGCTTCGTTGGCCGCGAAGCGCACCAGGCCGACACAGTCCTGCTGGTGCCAACGCGGGCTCGGCCCCTGGCGCAGCTGCTCCTGGGCGATACGCACGAACCAGGCGCGAAAGATCTGCGACTGCTCGGGGTTCAGCCCGGGCGCAGGTTCGGCACGCGCGGCCAGGCCGAACGCGAGCAGCGCCACGCCCAGCAGAGCGCGCCAGCCGGCCAGGGGAGCGATTACAGTGCGCGCCATTGCAGGGGTATCCACGTCCAGTCGTCATCGGCTTCAGCGCCTGTCGGCAGCGTCAACGCAAACGGGCCGTAACCGCCCAGGGCGCGCAGCTTGGGCAGTAGATGGGTGTCGGCGGCGTTGCGAAACACCGGCTCGTAGTTGGCCGGCAGGCTGTCCAGGGTTTCCTGTTCGAGCAGGCGCGCTAGCCCCTCGGGTGCCAGGTAGCCGGGCACCAGGCCATCAGCGGGCAACACTTCGGCCAGCGGTGGGTAGCGCTTGTCGAGGGTGTCCAGCGCCCTGATCACCAGCGTGTCATCCAGTGAGAACAACAGCGTCTGACCCTGGCGCGCCAGGCTGACGTTGAAGAATGCGCGAGAAGCCAGGGCGTCAGGGGTGTTGCTGTCTTCGGCCGGGTACTGACCGAAGTTGGAGCCCACCTGGCGGTGCCAGATATGGCCATCGGCGATGCTCTGGCTTTGCACCGGGAAGCGGCCGTTTTCGGCATTGGGTTCGAAGGCGCCGACCATCCCGTCGAACAACCCACCGATGGCCTGGTCCAGCTCCGGCGTCGCGGCTTCGTCGAGCTGCGCGACCAGCAGCGGCGAATGCAGCCGCGAGTCGGCGTACCAGCACAGGCCTGCGGTGCTGCCCAGGCGCTTGTGCAGGTCTTCGCTGGCTTGCTTGCTCGCGCCGACCCGTGCCAGCAGTTTCTCGGCACTACCCGGCGCCACGGGTACTGCCACGCAGGCGCTGGCGCCCATCGGCATGGCTTTCCAGATCGGGGTGAAATCCATGGCCGGTTGATCGTCCACTTCGTTCAGGGCCAGAAAACTGCTCCAGTCGCCCGCGTCCTTTTCGAAGCGCAGGCCTGCAAACGCCGGGAAAAACCGCTGGTAACCGAACGCCACGTATTCGCCACTCAAGGAAATGCGCTGCTGCTCGGTCTCCCGGGCCTTGAGACCGAAGCGCTTGGCGAACGGATTGTCGCCATCGAGCAGGGCCTCGACCGACTCGGTCGCGGCACGGCCAAGCTTGTCGTCCTCGCCGAACAGCATGCCCGGCGACGACAGCACCAGCAGCTTGTCACCATGGCTGGCCAGCAGCAGGGCGCGATCGCCCAGGTAGTTGAGGCGATACAACGGCACGCTGCTGCCATCGACACGCAACTCGCCGGCCTTGCTGAGCTGGGTGTCGTCCAGGGCGACATGGGCCAGCGGCTCCAACACCTTGGCCAGGCCACCACGCTGCATGACCATCACGAAGTGCTTGAGCTTGCCGTCGGCGCCCTTCCACAGCGCCACGTCTGCGGGCTGGTCGAGCAGTTCGTCGAGCAGGTTGTCACGCAGTTTCAGGTCGCGCTCATAGATGATCCGCCGCAGGCTGCCGACCAACCCGAGGCGGTCGGCGTTGTGCTCGTAATAGAACACGAAGTCTTCGGTGAGGGTGTCGCGCAGCAGCGGCACCGCCAGCAGGTCCCTGGGCAGATGGCTGAGCGAGGCGCTCTCGATCAGCGCATCGGGGCGTTGCAGATCCAGGCCCAGGGTGCTGCGCTCCCCCAGTTCGCGCGAGTCCTGGCCACAGGCGGCGAGCAGGCCAGCCGCCAGCAGGAGAGCGACGTGGCGCAGGTGGGCATTGGTATTCCGGTTCATCCGAGCCTCGGGATATCAGTAATTGAAAGATTTAACGAAAAGCAGCTCGCCAATGGCGCGCAGTGGCACCAGGAAGGTTTCGCGCTTCTCGTTGACGGTGTTCTCGTTGAAGATCAGGTTGATCTGCGCGGTGATGATCTCGTTCTGGTTGCTACCGGTCTCGAAGTTGTACCCCTGGCTGCCCAGGTTGCCCCAGTAGTTCACGTAGATCAGGTAGGTGCCCTGCAGCGGCGCGGTCATGGTGAACATTTCCGGGCCCGGACCGTCGACGCTGTCGACATCCAGGCCGCCGCCGTTGGTCAGTACCGGCTGGCTCCAGAACGCGTGCTGGCCATCCGGGGTGACCACGTGCAGGTCGAGCTCGGCCTTGGGGTCGTCCCAGCCGAGGACCATGCGTATGCGCGCCGGCGTGCGCAGGTTGTTGGCCTCGTAGAACTGAATGCGCTTGAGTGATTGCCCCTCGCCTGCCACAAGTTCCACGCTGTTGGAACCGGCGCCAAAGGCGTAGGGCCGGGCGAAGCGGCCCCGCTCGTCGGCGTAGAGCGGCAGCGGGTTGCCGTTGACTACCAGCCGGTGCGGCGCACGCAGGTGGCCAATGTTCTGCAGGGTGCCCTCGATCAGGCTGCGCCCGCGCTGGGCACCACGGTCGATGGGCGGCGTCGGATAGGCGACGCGCGCCTCGTTGTCGCCTTCATCGAGGCCGTGGTAGCGCCAGCCACCACCGGGGCCCTGCATTGATACGGCAGGCTCTGCCCAGCCAGTAGCCGGCAGCAGCGAAACGCACAGGAGCAGCACACGGGTCGGCAACCAGGCGCGGGCACGGGCGAGTCGACACGCCCCGTGTCGCGAAAGCGGATGAACCACTGCACTGCACTCCTTGTGCGTGTGCCAAGGCTGTCTGCCCGGCCTCTGCACTTCACATCGACGGCCCATCAACGGTGACGAGGCGCCTTCACGGACATTCCCAAATCGGCATTGTCACATGAGGTTACACGCTGGCCGGTGATGCTAGCGACTTGCCCGGTCACTGACAATCGTGGCAGTTGCGAATCGGCACTGGATCACAGAGACAAGTGCTGATGAAAGGTGAGAAGCGGGCGTGGGCATACAGCGCTGCTGTCCACCTCGCCTCCAGGCCGCCTGGCTAGATCCAGGCCGCCCACTGCAACAGCAGCAACCCGACGTTGGTGGTCACCACCGCGGCCAGGGTGGTGATGACGATGATCGCCGCCGCCAACTGATAGTTGCCATTCATCGCGCGTGCCATGACGAAGCTGGCAGCTGCCGTGGGGCTGGCGAAGTACAGGAAGAGAATCGCCAGGTCCGCACCACGAAAGCCCAGCGCCCAGGCGCCCAGGGTCGAGAACAGCGGCAGCCAGACCATTTTCATCAGGCTGGAACCCACTGCCACGCCGCTGCTCTCGCGCAGCGAGGTAAGCGACAGGGTGCCGCCGATGCAGATCAGGGCCAGCGGCAAGGTCATCTGCGCGAAGTACTCCCCGGACACCATCGCCCACTGCGGCAGGGGAATTTGCCAGTAGGCAAAGGGGATGGCCAGCAGCACGCCGATGATCGGCGGGTTGGTGATGATGCCTTTGCACAGTGCCCGCCAGTCAGACTTCACGCCCGGTGCATAGACAGTCAGAACGATTGCCGAAAGCACGTTGTAGCAAACGATCACCACACCGCCGAGCACCGCGCCGACCGACAGGCCGTAATCGCCATACATGCTGGCCGCCAGGGCCAGGCCGACGATGCCATTGTTGCCGCGAAAGGCGCCCTGGGTGTAGATACCGCGATCGGCCATCGGGCAGCGCCAGATGGCCCAGCCCCAGGCGATGGCGAAGCTGATCAGCGTGGCGAGTACGAAATAGCCGATCAATGCCGGTTTGAGCGCTGCCCCGAGATCCGCGTTGACGATGCTGAGAAACAGCAGGGTCGGCATGGTGCCGCGAAACACCAGTGACGATGCGGTATCGATGAACGAATCGTTGATCCAGCGCAGCCGCTTGAGCAGCACGCCGAGAAACAGCATGGAAAAGACCGGGGCGGTAATGCCGAGGGTTTGCTGAAGCACGGCGAGCATGGAAGTCCCGGAGCAGAAAGGTGGCGGCTGGAAGCGACGACGTGCCGGGTTGCCAGGCACGTCGGTAGCAGGCTAATGATAGCAAAGCTTCAGCCGCTGCAACCTGCAGCGTCAGTGCCGCTCAGCGGCGAACGGGACGCTTCTGCAGTTTGCGCTGCAGGGTACGCCGGTGCATGCCAAGGGCGCGGGCGGTCGCCGAGATGTTGCCTTCGTGCTCAGCCAGCACGCGCTGGATGTGCTCCCACTGCAGGCGATCCACCGACATGGGGTTTTCCGGCACCAGGGTGTCCAGGTCGGCGTGCTGGGTCAACAGGGCCGCGAGCACATCGTCGGCGTCCGCCGGCTTGCACAGGTAGTTGCAGGCGCCGCGCTTGATGGCCTCCACGGCGGTGGCGATGCTCGAATAGCCAGTGAGGATCACCACGCGCATTTCCGCATCCAGTTCCAGCAGCTTGGGCAGCAGCACCAGGCCGGAATCACCTTCCATCTTCAGGTCCAGCACGGCGTAGTCGGGCAGATCCTGGGCGGCGATGGCCAGGCCCTCTTCGGCCGACGCGGCCGTCGACACGCGCAGGCCGCGGTTGCTCATGGCCCGGGCCATGACGCGGGTGAAGGTAGGGTCGTCGTCGACCAGCAGCAGATGGGGTTGTTCTTCGCTTTCCAACAGCGCTTCGTCACTCATACATCACTCCTTAACTCAGGCCCGAACGTAAGCCCTTGGCAGCTTGAGCTCGGTGAGCGTGCCGCCTTCTTCATGGTTATACAACTTCACGGTACCGCCGGCACGGGTCACGCTGGCCTGGCTTAAGAACAGCCCGAGGCCAAAACCTTTGCCCTTGCCCTTGGTGGTGAAGAACGGCCGACCCAGCTGCTCGGCGATGGCCAAGGGTACACCCGCGCCGTAGTCCCGTATGCTCAGGCGCACCCATTGATGGTCCCAGTCCAGGCAGATCTCCAGGTTTTCCGGGCAGGCATCGGCGGCGTTGTTGAGCAGGTTGAGCAGCGCCTGGGTGAGGTCCGCCGGCGGCATCAGCTGCGGCGGTTTGCCAACCCCGGTGCACTCGTAACGATAGCTCGCCTCGGGGCGCATCAGGTGCCAGCGATTGAGGGTGGTTTCCAGCCAGTCCACCGAGGACATCTCCACCACCGCCTGGCGACGGTCGGCTTCGGCGGCGCGTACCAGTTGCTGAAGGGTCTCCTTGCACAGCTTGACCTGCTCCTGCAGCAGCGCCAGGTCTTCCTGCAGCAACGGATTCTGGTGCTCGCGGCGCAACTCCTTGATCAGCACGCTCATGGTCGCCAGGGGTGTACCCAACTCGTGGGCGGCGCCCGCGGCCTGAGTCGCGACAGCGAGCAACTGCTGGTCGCGCATGCCCTCCTCGCGGCGCTCGGCGCGCAGCTTTTCCTGCTGACGCAGTTCCTCGGCCATCTTGGCGACGAAAAAGGTGATCAGCCCTGCCGCCAGGGCGAAGCTCAGCCACATGCCGTAGACCAGCAGGCTTTCCCGCGGCCCGACCGGCAACTCCAGCGGGTGCGACCACATCAGCAGCACGGTGTAGGACCCCAGCGCCATGCCGCCGAGGATCATGGTGAACAGCCACGGCAAGGTCGCCGCGGCAATGGTCAGCGGCACCAGGTAATAGGAAACGAAGGGGTTAGCCGAGCCACCCGAGTAGTACAGCAGCACGCTGTGGATGATCAGGTCGAAGCCCAGGTGGATGCCGTATTCGACCTCGGTCACTGGCCAGGGTCCACGCAGGCGAACGGCCGTCAGCAGGCACAGCACCAGCGATGCACCGAGGGTGATGCTCAGTTGCAGCCAGGGCAGCGGCAACAGTTCGGATTTGTAGGCCAGGCCAACCGAACCGGCTTGTGCGGCGAGCACCAGGAAGCGGATCAGGGTCAGGCGCCACAGGTTCTGGCGACTGGCCGACAGCAGTTGTACGGGGGCGAGCATCGGATTTCCTCAAGGCTCATCGCGAGCCTGGCGAGTATAACCAAGCCCACCGACGGCCTGATGCGGCAACGCGCCGCAGTCGTACGATGATCGCCAGTGCAGCCGCCGGGCAAACAGATCACCTGCCGAAAACGAGGGTCAGAAGATGAGTAACTATTTTTCGACTGCCTTGACCCGAATCACCGGGTCAGCTCGTCTACCCTGATGAACACGGTCGTCAGCCGTGCCCGTTATCGATAAGGAACCGTCATGCAGCCACTGTCCCGCCTCGCCACCGTCCTGGCCTTCACCACTGCCGGCCTGTTGAGCGTCACCGCCCATGCCGAGGAGCCTCGCTACAACCAGATTTCCCTGAGCACTCAGGTCAGCCATGAAGTGGCCCATGATCTGATGCAGGTCACCCTGTACACCGAATCCCAACACAACGACCCAGCTGCTCTGGCCGCCGAGATCACTCGTACCCTCAATGCCGGCCTTACCCAGGCCCGCGGTGTGCAGGGCGTGACGGTTTCCCAAGGCAGCCGTAACAGCTACCCGGTCTACAGCGAGAAAGGCGAGGCCATCAGCGCCTGGCGCGAGCGCGCCGAAATCCGCCTGGAGAGCGCCGATTTCGCCGCGCTCTCGAAACTGACCGGCGACATGCTCAAGACGCTCAAGATGGGCGGCATGAGCTTCAGCATTGCCGACGCCACGCGCAAGAAAGAGGAAGACGCGCTGATCAAGGACGCCGTCGCGGCATTCAAGGAACGTGCGCAACTGACCACCGAAGCGCTGGGCGGCAAGAGCTACAAGCTGGTCAGCCTGGGCCTCAACAGCGGCGGTTTCGTGCGCCCGCCGATGCGCATGGAGGCCATGAAAGCGGCATCGTTTTCCAGCGACAGCGTGACGCCCGAAGTCGAAGCCGGCACCAGCCAGGTGACCCTCAGCGCCGACGGCGTGATCGAAGTACAGATGTAAAGCGCCTGCCTGCCACCCACCGTGCCAGGCATCCGCCCAGGACGTTGCGATAGGGGTCGCGATGCCCTGGGCGCCCCGCTCGAATTTTTCTGCCCGTTTCGGCACATCCCGTGCATAGCGTAAAACAAGGTCTAGGGTTAACGCAGGCTCGTCAGCGTCTGACACGCCCCGTTTCCCAGCAGCAGACCCCTCACGAAAAAGCACAATAGACATGAGGTAACCATGCACAAGAACGCCTTTATCCAGGCTTTTGTCGTCGCCGGCCTGATCGCCAGCGCCCCCTTCGCACAGGCCGCCGGCAACCTGGTGTACTGCTCCGAAGGCAGCCCAGCGGGCTTCGACCCGGGGCTCTACACCACCGGTACCGACTTTGACGCCGGCGCCGAAACCGTTTTCAACCGTCTCTCGCAGTTCGAGCGTGGCGGCACCTCGGTGATCCCCGGTCTCGCCGAGAAATGGGATGTCAGCGATGACGGCCTGACCTACACCTTCCACCTGCGTGAAGGGGTGAAATTCCACACCACCGAGTACTTCAAGCCGAGCCGGGAATTCAACGCCGACGACGTGCTGTTCACCTTCAACCGGATGCTCAACAAGGATGATCCCTTCCGCAAGGCGTACCCCACCGAGTTCCCGTACTTCACCGACATGGGCATGGACAAGAACATCGCCAGGATCGAAAAAGTCGACGAGCACACGGTGCGCTTCACCCTCAACACCGTCGATGCTGCGTTCATCCAGAACATGGCAATGAGCTTCGCCTCGATCCACTCGGCCGAGTACGCCGCCCAGTTGCTCAAGGCCGGCAAGGCCTCGGACATCAACCAGAAGCCCATCGGCACCGGCCCGTTCGTGTTCAGCCGTTATCAAAAGGACGCGCAGATCCGCTACAAGGGCAACAAGGAATACTGGAACCCGGATGACGTGAAGATCGACAACCTGATCTTCGCCATCAACACCGACCCCTCGGTGCGTATGCAGAAGCTGCGGGCCGGCGAGTGTCACGTCAGCGTGTTCCCCCGCCCGGCGGACCTGGAAACGCTGAAGAAGGACCCCAAGCTGCAGATGCCCGAGCAGGCCGGTTTCAACGTCGGCTACCTGGCCTACAACACCGAGCACAAGCCGTTCGACCAGCTCGAAGTGCGCCAGGCCATGGACATGGCGGTCAACAAGCAGGCGATCATCAATGCCGTGTATCAGGGTGCCGGGCAGGTGGCCGTGAACGGCATGCCGCCGACCCAGTGGTCCTATGACGACACCATCAAGGACACCCCCTACAACCCGGAAAAAGCCAAGGAACTGCTCAAGGCCGCCGGCGTGAAGGAAGGCACTGAAATCACCCTGTGGGCCATGCCCGTGCAGCGCCCGTACAACCCCAACGCCAAGTTGATGGCCGAGATGCTGCAGGCCGACTGGGCGAAGATCGGCATCAAGGCGCGCATCGTCAGCTACGAATGGGGCGAGTACAACAAGCGCGCCAAGGCTGGCGAGCACGACGCCCTGCTGATCGGCTGGACCGGCGACAACGGTGACCCCGACAACTGGCTGAGCGTGCTCTACGGCTGCGACGCCATTGGCGGCAACAACTACAGCCGCCTGTGCAACAAGGAGTTCGACGCGCTGCTGAAGAAGGCCAAGGCGATCAATGACCGCGACGAGCGCACCGTGCTGTACAAGCAGGCCCAGCACCTGCTCAAGGCCGACGTGCAGAACACGCCGATCGCCCACTCCACGGTCTACCAGCCGATGAGCACGCGGGTGAAGGACTTCAAGATCAGCCCGTTCGGGATCAACTCCTTTTACGGCGTGAGCATCGAGTAACTTAGTTCTCCGAATGAAAGCGCCCGGCCAATTGGCCGGGCGTTTTCGTTTCCAGGAACCTGCTCATGATCTTGCGGATCGACTTCAGCATGTTGCCTGCAAAGTGGCGGGAGCGGACATTTGTAGGGTGGACGACGCTTCACCTACGCGGCCCGACCCGTCCACCGCTCTGCAATCGCAATGGTGGATGAAAAGAGCGTCGGCTACGCGCCCCGATCCACCCTACGTAATTAAGTGGCGAAGGCGGCCTTTCTCTTATCCCGTGGGAACGGGCGGGGACGGCTCAGGCGTTCAACCCGAACGGGTCGTCCACCGAATGGCTGGGCTCGGTAAACCAGCACGGACCGTCGGCAGTCATGTAGAAGTGGTCTTCCAGGCGAATGCCGAACTCGCCCGGCACGCAGATCATCGGCTCGTTGCTGAAGCACATGCCTTCGGCCAGCGGCGTGTCATCGCCGCCCACCAGGTAAGGCCCTTCGTGGATATCCAGGCCGATGCCGTGACCGGTACGGTGCGACAGGCCCGGCAGTTTGTAGCCAGGGCCGAGCCCGGCAGCTTCCAGGCTACGCCGCGCCGCGGCGTCCACCGACGCGCACGGCGCGCCGAGCACGGCGGCTTCGAACGCCGCCTGCTGAGCAGCCTTTTCCATGTCCCAGAATGCGCGCTGGCGTTCGCTGGGCGTGCCAAATACGTAGCTGCGGGTGATGTCCGACAGGTAGCTGTGCACCTGGCAGCCCGTGTCGATCAGCACCATGTCGCCATCCTTGAGCGTTTGCGCATGCTTGACCCCATGGGGGAAGGCGCTGGCAGCTCCGAACAGCACGATGCAAAAGATCGACCCCGGGGCGCCGACCTTGCGGTGGGCCTGGCGAATGAATTCGGCCACTTCAGTGGTGCTGATGCCTTCGTGAAGGATGCTCGCGGCAGCCTTGTGCACTTCCAGGGTCATGTCCTTGGCGCGCTGCATCAGGGCGATTTCCGCCGCTGATTTGTGCTGCCGACAAATCGTTGTGATCGGGCCGGCATCGACGAAACGGTAACCGTCGGTCAGCTGGCGAAGGCCGTCATACATGAAAAAAGGCAAGGAAGAACAAAGACCTACCCGCGGTAACGCACCATCATTGGGCGCAACGCCCATGCGCCGCAGGCAACGGATCAGCAACGCGTAGGGGCTCTCGTGCTCTTCCCAGGTGTTGATCGCACCCGGCACCACCTGGAAGTCGAGCACGGTACCTTCTTCGAAGGTCGGGGCCAGATACTCGAGCGCACCATGCGCGGGAATGATGGCGCCGACCATTCGTTCACTGGGGTTCCACTTCACACCGGTGAAGTACTGCAGATTGCTGCCCGCAGAAACGAAAAGTGCGGCAATTCCCTGCTCGTGCATCAACGTTTGAGCCCGTGCGATACGGGCGCGGTACTCGCCTTCGCTGATCGGCGCCGTGCCGGCCGTCATGTCCTGCAGGCGCGCCAAGGCCTGCTCCGGCGTGCTGCCGCCCACTCCCAGTGTCATCTGCGCATCCTCGTCTGGCGCCCGCAACGCACATCGTCGCCGGGCTGTACTGCGACAAAATTTAAGTGCAACTTAAATTACGGTCAAAGGTTTTTTCAGTGGGACTTAAAATGCCGTTTCAGCTTCCGGCTGAAGTCCCTGCGCGTGATGGGTATACTGCGGCGAATCGAATAGCGAGCCCCACCATGACCGCAGATCGCATTGGCGAACGCTTGCGCCGCTACCGGCGGGCCGCCGGCAAGACCCTCAACCAGGTAGCCGCAGACGCCGGCCTGACTGCCAGCTTCCTGTCCCAGGCAGAACGCAACCTGACCGGCGTGTCGATATCCTCCCTGGCAAGCATTGCCAAGTCCCTGAATATCCCGCTCAACGCGCTGTTCGATCAGCCCAGCCAGGCCCAGCCAGACTCGCACGTCAGCGAGCGTGTGCGCTACACCGTTGGCGGCCAGTTGCTGGCTTATGAGCGCCTTTCCAGCTCGTTTCCCGGCAACTCGATCAACGCGGTGAAAATGAATATCCCGGTCGGCTACCAGTCGGAGCTGATCGCCCACGAGGGCGTGGAGTTTTCCTACGTGCTCAGCGGGCAGATCATCTACACCATCGAAGGTCGCGATTATCCGCTAGGGCCAGGGGACTCGGTGCATTTCGATGCCGGCAAGCTGCATCGCCTGGCGAATGCCGCCGAGGCGCCGGCCGAGGTACTGACCATGACCACCATGGCGTTGTTCGACGATCATCCCGTCAACGAGTAAGTTTTGCCCCAATTCAGGGCAATTATGCGCAATGTTAGTGCTGCTTAATTTTTGTTGACCGAAATTTCAGCATGACTTAATTTCGAATTCGACCCGGTGGGCTATCCGCTTTCACCGCATTCCGAGCTCGCGCTGCACACCCAGGCGCGAACAAAAAGAAAAAGAGGTTCGCATGCGCATGTCTCCCCTGTGCAAGGCTCTGCTCACTGCAGGCCTGCTCACCAGTGCTTCGTTCGCCCACGCCAGCAACCTGGTGTATTGCTCCGAAGGCAGCCCGGGCGGTTTCGACCCCGGCCAGTACACCACCGGCACCGATTTCGATGCGGCATCGGAAACCATCTTCAACCGCCTGGCTGAGTTCGAGCGCGGTGGCACCAAGGCGCAACCCGGCCTGGCCACCTCCTGGGACATCAGCGAAGACGGCCTGACCTACACCTTCCACCTGCGCGAAGGGGTCAAGTTCCATAGCACCGACTACTTCAAGCCGACCCGCGAATTCAACGCCGACGACGTGCTCTTCACCTTCCAGCGCATGCTCGACCGCAACCACCCGTTCCGCAAGGCGTACCCCAGCGAGTTCCCGTACTTCACCGATATGGGCCTGGACAAGAACATCGCCAAGATCGAGAAGACCGACGACCACACCGTGGTCTTCACCTTGAACGCCGTGGACGCCGCCTTCGTGCAGAACCTGGCGATGAACTTCGCCGCCGTGCATTCGGCCGAGTACGCCGACCAGTTGCTCAAGGCTGGCAAGGCCGCGCAGATCAACCAGCAGCCCATCGGTACCGGCCCGTTCGTGTTCAGCCGCTACCAGAAGGATGCGGTGATCCGCTACAAGGGCAACAAGGAGTACTGGGCGCCCGAGCAAGTGAAGATCGACAACCTGATCTTCTCGATCAACACCGACGCCTCGGTGCGGGCGCAGAAACTGCGTGCCGGTGAATGCCACGTCACCCTCAATCCGCGCCCGGCCGACCTCCAGGGCCTGCAGGCGGACAAGAACCTCAACGTGCCGAGCGCCCCTGGCTACAACCTGGGCTACATCGCCTACAACGTGACCCGTGCGCCGTTCGACAAGCTCGAAGTGCGTCAGGCACTGGACATGGCGGTCAACAAGCAGGCGATCATCGACGCCGTGTACCAGGGCGCCGGCCAGTTGGCCGTCAACGGCATGCCGCCGACCCAGTGGTCCTACGACGAGTCGATCAAGGACGCCGCCTACAACCCGGAAAAAGCCAAGGAGCTGCTCAGGGCTGCCGGCGTGAAGGAAGGCACCGAAATCACCCTGTGGGCCATGCCGGTGCAGCGCCCGTACAACCCCAATGCGCGCCTGATGGCCGAGATGCTGCAGAACGACTGGGCCAAGGTCGGCGTCAAGGCACGCATCGTCAGCTACGAATGGGGCGAGTACATCAAGCGCGCCCACGCCGGCGAGCACGATGCCATGCTGATCGGCTGGACCGGCGACAACGGTGACCCCGACAACTGGCTCGGTACCCTGTACGGTTGCGCCTCGGTGGATGGCAACAACTTCTCCAAGTGGTGCGATGCCGAATACGACAAGCTGGTAGTCGCTGCCAAGCGCGTTACCGACCAGGCAGAGCGCACCGAGCTGTACAAACAGGCTCAGGTGGTGCTCAAGCGTGAAGTGCCGATCACCCCGATCGCCCACTCCACCGTCTACCAGCCGATGCGCGCCAGCGTGAAGGGCTTCCAGATCAGCCCCTTCGGTCGCAACAGCTTCATTGGTGTAAGCAACGACTGATTGCCCCACACCTTCTTGAACGGCGAACCCGGGCAAACGCCCGGGTCACGTCGTTGTCGAACAGCTACCCTGCACATAAGCGAAGGAATCGCCCAGAATTCCCGGCTGCTCGACACCGCCCTGATTAGGAGTTACCCACCCCCATGCTGAGTTTCATTGCGCGCCGTCTGGGCTTGCTGATTCCCACTTTCTTCGGCGTCACCCTGCTGACCTTCGCGCTGATTCGCATGATCCCCGGCGACCCCGTGGAAGTGATGATGGGCGAACGTCGCGTCGACCCGCAGATGCACGCTGAAGCGATGGAGCGCCTGGGCCTGAACAAGCCGCTGTACGCGCAGTACATCGACTACATCAGCCAGTTGGCGCGCGGTGACCTGGGCGAATCGCTGCGCACCCGCACCCCGGTGTGGGACGAGTTCACCACGCTGTTTCCCGCCACCCTGGAACTGACCCTGGCGGCGCTGCTGTTCGCCGGTACCCTGGGGCTGATCGCCGGGGTGATCGCCGCCCTCAAGCGCGGCTCGCTGTTCGATCACGGCGTGATGGGCATCTCCCTCACCGGCTATTCGATGCCGATCTTCTGGTGGGGCCTGCTGCTGATCATGTTCTTCTCGGTGTGGCTGGGCTGGACGCCGGTGTCCGGCCGTATCGACCTGCTCTACGACATTCAGCCGGTCACCGGCTTCATGCTCATCGACACCCTGCTCTCCGACGAGGAAGGTGCGTTCGTCGATGCATTGCGCCACCTGATCCTGCCGGCCATCGTGCTCGGCACCATTCCGCTGGCGGTGATCGCGCGCATGACGCGCTCGGCGATGCTCGAAGTGCTGCGTGAAGACTACGTGCGTACCGCCCGCGCCAAGGGCCTGTCGCCGGGCCGTGTGGTGTTCGTGCACGGCCTGCGCAATGCGCTGATTCCGGTACTCACCGTGTTCGGCCTGCAGGTCGGCACGCTGCTGGCCGGTGCGGTGCTGACCGAAACCATCTTCTCCTGGCCGGGCATCGGCAAATGGCTGATCGAATCGATTGGCGCACGTGACTATCCGGTGGTGCAGAACGGCATCCTGCTGATCGCCTGCCTGGTCATCCTGGTCAACTTCGTGGTGGACATCCTGTATGGACTGGCCAACCCACGCATTCGCCACCAGCGCTGATAAAGGAGCCTGAAATGTCCCTGAACCAGCCCTGCTGGCAACCCGTAGGGTGGATGACGCTTTTCTCATCCACCACGACCGCGCCGCGGTGGACGGATAAAGCGTCGTCCGCCCTACAAAATACTTCCGTCGCCTGGGTCGAGCATCGCGATACCCAGGTCGCTCTCTCCCGGGTGTCGCTGCGCTCGACCCAGGCTACGCCCACATCCAATATCCATGAGGCGCGCCCATGACCTCGACCACCACCACGCCCCTGGACCAAAGCCTGGTCTACCCGTCGCCCATGAAGGAGTTCTGGAGCGCCTTCAGCCACAACAAGGGCGCAGTCGCCGGCCTTGGTTTCATGATCCTGATCGTGTTCTGCGCGCTGTTCGCACCATGGATCGCGCCCTACTCGCCCAGCGAACAGTTCCGCGATGCGCTGCTCACACCGCCGGTATGGCTGGATGGCGGCCAGTGGCGTTTCGTCCTTGGCACCGATGAAGTCGGCCGTGATCTGCTGTCGCGACTGATCCATGGCGCACGCCTGTCCTTGCTGATCGGCCTCGCCTCGGTGGTCATCTCGCTGATCCCAGGGTTGCTGCTCGGCCTGGTGGCGGGTTTCTTCCCGCGCCTGATGGGCCCGTCGATCATGCGCCTGATGGACGTCATGCTGGCCTTGCCCTCGCTGCTGCTGGCGGTGGCCATCGTCGCCATCCTCGGCCCTGGGCTGATCAACACCGTGATCGCCATCGCCATCGTCTCGCTGCCCTCCTACGTGCGCCTGACCCGCGCCGCCGTGATGGGCGAGCTGAACCGCGACTACGTGACCGCCGCCCGCCTGGCCGGCGCCAGCCTGCCGCGCCTGATGTTCATCACCGTGCTGCCCAACTGCATGGCGCCGCTGATCGTGCAGGCCACGCTGAGTTTTTCCTCGGCGATTCTCGATGCAGCGGCGCTGGGCTTCCTCGGCCTCGGCGTGCAACCGCCAACGCCCGAGTGGGGCACCATGCTGGCTTCGGCACGCGACTACATCGAACGTGCGTGGTGGGTCGTGACCTTGCCGGGGCTGGCGATTCTGCTCAGCGTACTGGCGATCAACCTGATGGGCGACGGCCTGCGCGATGCGCTGGACCCGAAACTCAAGAACGCGATCTGAGGAGGCCGACCATGAACAACCTCCCAGCTGTACCAATGTCAGGGTGGACGGATGACGTCGGCTACGCGCCCCGCGCCACCCTACGCACCATGCCCAAGGCGCCACGCTACCCGATGGAGGCCGCCCGATGAGCCTGCTGGAAATCAACAACCTGAGCGTGCGCTTCGGCGACGCCAATGCCGTGCCAGTGGTCGACGGCCTCGACCTGAGCGTCGACAAGGGCGAAGTGCTGGCCATCGTCGGTGAATCCGGCTCCGGCAAGTCAGTCACCATGATGGCGCTGATGGGCCTGATCGATGCGCCCGGCATCGTCCGTGCCGATCGCCTGGTGTTCGACGGCACCGACATGCTCACCCTCAAGGGCCGCAAGCGTCGCCACATCGTCGGCAAAGACCTGTCGATGATCTTTCAGGATCCGATGACTGCGCTGAACCCCAGTTTCACCGTGGGCTTTCAGATCGAGGAAGTGCTGCGTCAGCACCTTGGTCTGAAAGGCAAGGCTGCCCGCCAGCGCGCCCTGCAACTGCTCGAACGGGTGGAGATTCCTGGCGCCGCCAGCCGCCTCGACGCCTATCCGCATCAACTGTCCGGGGGCATGAGCCAGCGCGTGGCGATTGCCATGGCGATTGCCGCCGAGCCGAAACTGCTGATCGCCGACGAACCCACCACGGCCCTCGACGTGACCATTCAGGCGCAGATCATGGAGCTGCTGCTCGACCTGCAGCGCGAGCAGAACATGGGCCTGGTACTGATCACCCACGACCTGGCCGTGGTCGCTGAAACCGCCAACCGCGTCTGCGTGATGTACGCCGGCCAGGCGGTCGAACTGGGCCAGGTGCCGGCACTGTTCGATGCGCCGACGCACCCGTACACCGAAGCGCTGATCAAGGCGATTCCCGAACACAGCCTGGGCGCCACGCGTCTCTCGACACTGCCCGGCATCGTGCCAGGGCGCTATGACCGGCCGCATGGCTGCCTGCTGTCGCCTCGTTGCCCCTACGTGCAGCAGAGCTGCCGAGAACAACGCCCCGCTCTCGAGCCACATGAGCGCGGTGCGGTGCGCTGCTACTTCCCGCTCAACCTGAAATCGGAGGTGGCGTGATGACGACCGTCCTGACCGCACGTGAACTGACGCGCCATTACGCCGTCTCCCAGGGGCTGTTCAAGCCCAGCGCCACCGTACAGGCGCTCAACGGCGTGTCCTTCGACCTGCAGGCCGGCAAGACGCTGGCCGTGGTGGGTGAATCCGGTTGCGGCAAATCCACCCTGGCACGCGCCCTGACGCTGATCGAGGAGCCGTCCTCCGGTTCGCTGCAGATCGCTGGCCAGGAAGTCGCAGGCGCCAATGCGCAAACCCGCAAACAATTGCGCCGTGACGTGCAGATGGTGTTCCAGAACCCCTACGCCTCGCTCAACCCGCGGCAGAAGATCGGTGACCAGTTGGCCGAGCCGCTGCTGATCAACACCAGCCTGTCGCGCGCCGAACGCCGCGAGAAGGTGCAGGCGATGATGAGCCAGGTCGGCCTGCGCCCCGAGCATTACCAGCGCTACCCGCACATGTTCTCCGGCGGCCAGCGCCAGCGCATCGCCCTGGCGCGCGCCATGATGCTCACGCCCAAGGTGCTGGTGGCCGACGAGCCGACCTCGGCGCTCGACGTGTCGATCCAGGCCCAGGTGCTGAACCTGTTCATGGACCTGCAGGACGAGTTCAAGACCGGCTACGTATTCATTTCCCACAACCTCTCGGTGGTGCGCCACGTCGCGGACGATGTGCTGGTGATGTACCTCGGCCGCCCGGCGGAAATGGGCCCCAGCGAGCGCATCTACGAGCGCCCGCTGCACCCCTATACCAAGGCGCTGCTGTCGGCCACGCCGACCATTCACCCGGACCCGAGCAAACCAAAGATCAAGATCGTCGGCGAGCTGCCCAACCCGCTGAATCCGCCGCCCGGCTGCCCGTTCCACAAACGCTGCCCTTACGCCACCGAACGCTGCGAGGTCGAGCTTCCCTTGCTGCGTCCGCTCGATGGCCGCCAGGTTGCCTGCCACCACGCCGAACAGTTTCTCTGACCCGCTAACCGGGCGCAGCTGCAGGCTGCGCCCGGCGATGCCTCAATAGACGTCGCGCCGGTAACGCCCCTGCTCGACCAAGGCGTCGACGGTAGCCTCGCCCAGCACCTCGCGCAGCACCTGATCCACCCCCGCCGCCATGCCCTGCAGGCTGCCGCACACATAAACCGCAGCCCCCTCATCGACCCATCTCAGCAGCTCGCCAGCCGCTTCGCGCAAGCGATCCTGCACGTAGAGGCGCTGCGCCTGGTCACGGGAAAAGGCCACATCGAGACGCTGCAGACAGCCATCATCGCACCAGCCCTGCAACTCCTCGCGGCAGTAGAAATCGTGTTCGGCGTTGCGCTCGCCAAACAATAGCCAGTTGCGCGAGTGCCCGGCAGCGATGCGTGCCTTGAGCAGGCTACGCAGGCCGGCGAGCCCGGTGCCATTGCCGATCAGGATCACCGGGCGATCATCCTCCGGCGCATGGAAACCGCTGTTGCGCCGCACCCGCGCCAGCAATAGCCCGCCAATCGGCAGGTACGCGGTCAGCCAGCCGGAACCAGCCCCCAATTGGCCATTGCTCAGGTGTTGCTGGCGCACGATCAGCTCCAGCCTGCCGTCTTCGGGCAAGGAAGCGATGGAGTACTCACGGCTGGGCAGCGGTACCAGTGCCTCCAGCAGCGCGTGGGCATGCAGGCCCACCAGATGGCTGGCGGTAGCAGGTAACTGGCGTGCGGCCAGCGCCTCACCGAGCGTCTGGCCCGCCGGTTCGATGACGACAGACGCCAGCGCCTGCAGGCCATGGGCGTGCACCCAGCGCTGCACCTGCTCGGCGCCATTGCGCGGCAGTATTTCAAGGATGTCACCGGCTTCCCAGGTCACGCCCGCTGGGGGCTGCAGGCCAATCAACCAGGTGCTCGCCCCCTGCCCGGCAGGGTTGAGGCAGGCACGCTCGCGCAGCTCCCAGCCATCGTAGGGCACCTGCTGCACGGCCAGCGGCTGCACGCCGGTCAGCTCGGCCAACTGTCGCTGCCAGCTCAGCAAGGCAGCCGGATCGTCGCCGTCGACCTCGATCCGTCCGCCAAGGCGCTGGGCACCGCGGCTGATCAGCCAGTCATCAATGCGCCGGGCGAAGCCGCAGAACTGCGTGTATTGGCGATCACCCAGGGCCAGTACCGCATAGCGCAGGCCGGGCAGGTCGAGCGCTGCCGCCAGCCACTGGCGCTCGACACCTCGGGCACTGTCCGGTGCCTGGCCGTCGCCAAACGTGCTGAGCACCAGCAACGCGCGCGGCGTCGCGCTGAGCCGCGCAATGTCGATGTGCGCCAGTGGCTGCACGTCCACCGCCAGGCCCGCCGCCTGCAACTGCCCCGCGGTCTGCCAGGCCAGTTGCTCGGCGAAGCCGCTCTGGCTGGCAAACCCTACCAACCAGGATTCACCGGCTTCGCCACCACCGAGCGCCTGCCGGGCCGCCAGCGCTGCACGCTTCTTGCGGCGGCGGTCCAGGTACAACAGCCAGCCGGTGACGAAGAACAGCGGCATCAGCAGGCTGGCGACCATCATCAGTACCCGCCCGGCCATGCCGAAGTACTCACCGGTATGCAGGGCATAGACGCTGGCCAGCAACTGCGCCTTGAACGACTTGTCGGCGTAACGCTCCACCTGCCTGGCCTCACCGCTCAGTGGGTCGAGCTGCGCCTGGTTGAAAGCGCGGCTGTGCTCGGCATCGCGCAGCATGAAGAACAGGCGGGCGGGCTGCCCCACCGCAGTGGGCAGTTGCAGGCTATAGACGGCGAGCCTGTCGCCGGCAGTCTGCTGAATGCCGTACCAGAGTCTGGCGTAGTTCACCTGGGGCATGGGCTGGCCATCGGCGGGCGGCCCGCGGCGACCACGCTCCGCGCCTGCCGCACGCGGCGTATCGCTGAGCAGGGTTTCCAGGCCGCTGCGGTACCAGTCGTAGGACCAGTACAGCCCCGTCAGCGCCGCACACAGGTACAGCGGCAGGCACCAGGTGCCGACCACTGCATGCAGGTCCCAATTGAACGCGCGGCCCTTCTTGGCCCAGTCGAAGGTCAGCCAGGCGCGCCAGCTCCACACCTTACGCGGCCAGCGCAGGTACAGCCCGGACAGGCAGAAGAACACCAGGGCGATGGTGCAGGCGCCGGTGATCTGCCGGCCGCTCTGGCCCATGGCGAGGAAGCGATGCAACTGCAGCATCAGGCTGAAGAACGCCGCACCACGCGGCTCGCCCAGGGACTGGCCGGTGTAGGGGTCGACGAAACGCACCCCACCGCGACGCTCGCCCGGGGGCGGCGTCAGGAACACGCGGGTCGGCTGGCCACCCAGGGTATCCACATAAAGGCCGGACACGCTGATGCCCTGGGCCTGCAGGCGATCGATCATTTCACCGGGTTCGAGCACCGGCCCTGGCTGCGCCATTACCGCCATCTGGGGATTGATGGCCAGCAGGATCTCTTCCTGAAAACTGTACAACGCGCCTGTCACGCCCATCAGGGCAAGCACCAGGCCGGCACTGATGCCGAACAACCAATGCAGCTGGAAGAGGAGTTTCTTGAACACCGGAGTCGACTCTGTAAACACGCCGCCATTGAGGCATCATCCGAGCGGCGCCCCTGTTCCAGGCACACGAAAACCCACCAGGTCGAGGCCTGAGCGTGACGGTCCGTTCAGTTGATGAGGCACCCGGGTGCCATAAGCGAGGCGAGTCTATTCAGTAATAATTATCATGCAACACTTATTCGCATCTTTACTTCTGTAAAGACCCGGTATTGCCGGCGCAGCCGCCGATCAACGCTCAGCGCGTGCGCCGGGCTTCGATGGGCTGCGCGAGAATGAACAGGTCCCGGGCGATGGTCTCCGGGTACTGGTCGACCGGCAGCACGCCGGACAGCTTACGGGCCGCAGCGTCCAGCGGCGCCAGATGGAACTCGCGCTCCACCGCGCACGCCTCGAACAGGTGGCCGATCGCCTCGACTTCGGTGCTGCTGGTGCACGTCACGCGGCGGCCGGCGAGGAAGGCATTGAGCTGTTCACAGGCCTTCCGCGCCACCAGGCCGATGGCCTCCGCCTCGAGCAACGACACACCAAGGTCTTCCTCGCTCATGGGATCGAGCCCCGCCAGGCCGGCAGCCGGCTTGATGATGGCGGACATGCTCGAGCCAGGTACGGCGGCGCCGACTTCGATAGGAAATGGGCCATTCAGACTGTGATAGAAGCGGACGGCCATTGCACCGTCGAGCATTCCAGGGACTGATTTCATTGCACGACTCTCGTTGATCCGATGTTGTTCTGACCCGCGACGACATCCTGCTGCCGCAACGGGGAGGCATTTTCATCCTCTTGTGTGTAAGAGTCGTGACAGTCGCGGATGGTTGGCTATTTTTGCCAGGCGGCGGTCGACCTTGGCGACGGCCGGTCACCGCCGCCTGATCGACCCCGCGACAGCAACCGCACGGCAGGCTTGCCCTGCCATGCGCGGGCGCGTCAAACCACGCCCTGGGCCAGCATCGCGTCGGCGATCTTGACGAAGCCGGCAATGTTGGCGCCCTTCACGTAGTTCACCTGCCCGTCATGCTCGCCGTGCCGCACGCAGGCGCTGTGAATGGACTGCATGATGCCGTGCAGCTTTTCGTCCACCTCGCCTTCGCTCCATTGCAGGCGCATGGCGTTTTGCGACATTTCCAGCCCGCTGACCGCCACGCCGCCGGCATTGGACGCCTTGCCCGGCGCGAACAGCGTGCCCTGCTCGATGAACAGGTCCACCGCCTCGAGCGTGGCCGGCATGTTGGCGCCCTCGGCCACGCACACGCAGCCATTGCCAAGCAGCGCACGGGCATCGTCGAGGTTCAGCTCGTTCTGGGTGGCACACGGCAGCGCGATGTCACATGTCAGGCCCCACGGGCGCTGGTCGGCATGGAAACGCAAGTCGCCGCCGTCGAGTTCGCGCAGGCGCCCGCGCCGCTGGTTCTTCAGCGCCATCACGTCCTGCCACTGCTGCTCGCTGAAACCCTCTTCGGCGGCCAGGGTGCCTTCCGAATCGGAGAAGGAGATTACCTTGCCGCCCAGGTCCATCACCTTGCGCGCCGCATACTGCGCCACGTTGCCGGACCCGGAAATGGCCACGCGCTGGCCATCGAAGCTGCGCCCACTGGCCTTGAGCATCTCCTCGGCAAAGTACACGCAACCGTAGCCGGTCGCCTCCGGGCGAATCCGGCTGCCGCCATAGCTCAGGCCCTTGCCGGTAAACACCGAGGACGAGTCGTTGGCCAGGCGCTTGTACTGGCCGAACAGGTAACCGATCTCGCGACCACCCACGCCGATGTCGCCGGCCGGTACGTCCGTATCCGCGCCGATATGCCGGTACAGCTCGTTCATGAACGACTGGCAGAAACGCATCACCTCGGCGTCGCTCTTGCCCTTGGGGTCGAAGTCCGCGCCGCCCTTGCCGCCGCCCATGGGCAACGAGGTGAGGGAGTTCTTCAGGGTCTGCTCGAAGGCCAGGAACTTGAGCACGCTGAGGTTCACCGACGGGTGAAAACGCAGGCCGCCCTTGTACGGGCCGATGGCACTGTTCATCTGCACCCGGAAGCCACGATTGACCTGCACCTTGCCGGCGTCATCGACCCACGGCACGCGGAACAGCACAGCACGCTCGGGCTCGACGATGCGCTCGACGATCCCGGCTTCCAGGTAATGCGGATTGTCTTCCAGGAACGGCCACAGGCTGCGCAGCACTTCCTCCACGGCCTGATGAAATTCGACCTGCTCGGGGTCACGCTGTTTCAGGCGGTCGAGGAAATGGTCTACGGAAAGCGTCATAAAAAGCTCCTGGCGTCCCTGCGCCGCAAAATCGAGTGGCCGCGACTCTACCAAGAAGGCAGTGCACTAAAAAAGGGCAAGATGACGCTTTTATGAAAGTTTTTGCTTCCAAGATATAAATTCGTGGCCTAGCACAGCGGGAAGTCCCAGCAATGGCGCGAATCTGGCGTGCTCATACGATCGCTCGCATACCGGATGCGGAGCAAGCCCGGGTGATCGAAAGCTAATACCGCTAACCATCAGTTGCACGCCGACGAGCAAGGTATCGCCAGCCGCTCCGGCGAGCTCGATTTGCCGTGGCTGACCGTAATAAGGTGGTAGCGCCCTTCGCCGATTCATTGTGGGAACGGGCCATGCCGATGATTTTTCGCGGCACGGCCCGCTCCTACACGTGGTGAGTGACCGTCCGGCAGGGTCACTCTGCGTTCAGTGCACCTCGAATTGCCTCGAAGATCGCGAACGGATCGCAAGGAAATGCGCAAAAAAACGGAGCCCCGAGGCTCCGTTTTTCACAACAGCGCTTACTGCGCCAGTTTCTTGTGCCGTACCCGGTGCGGCTGGGTGGCCGCCTCGCCGAGGCGTTTCTTGCGGTCGGCTTCGTACTCGGTGTAGTTGCCTTCGAAGAAGATCACGCCGTCGTCCTCGTAGGAGAGGATGTGGGTGGCCACACGGTCCAGGAACCAGCGATCGTGAGAGATCACGATGGCCGCGCCGGGGAAGTCCAGCAGTGCATCTTCCAGCGAACGCAGGGTTTCCACGTCGAGGTCGTTGGACGGTTCGTCGAGCAGCAGGACGTTGGCGCCCTCCTTCAGGGTGAGGGCCAGGTGCAGGCGGCCACGCTCACCACCGGAGAGGTCCTTGACGAACTTCTGCTGGTCGGCGCCCTTGAAGTTGAAACGGCCGACGTAGCCGCGCGACGGCACCTCGTAGTTGCCGATCTTGATCTGATCGAGGCCATCGGACACCGCTTCCCAGACCGACTTGCTGCCGTCCAGGTCATCGCGGCTCTGATCAACGCAGGCCAGTTGCACGGTGTCGCCGATCTCGATAGTGCCGGAATCCGGGGTTTCCTTGCCCATCAGCATGCGGAACAGGGTCGACTTACCGGCACCGTTACCGCCGATCACGCCGACGATGGCGCCCTTGGGCACGCTGAACGACAGGTCTTCGACCAGTACGCGGTCGCCGTAGCCCTTGGTGACGTTCTTGAATTCGATGACCTTGTCGCCCAGGCGCGGACCGGCCGGGATGTAGATCTCGTTGGTCTCGGCGCGTTTCTGGAATTCCTGGGACTGCATTTCCTCGAAGCGCTGCAGGCGAGCCTTGGATTTCGACTGGCGGGCCTTGGCGCCTTTGCGCACCCACTCCAGTTCTTCCTTCATGGCCTTTTCATGGGCCGACTGCTGCTTGGACTCCTGCGCCAGGCGCGACGACTTCGCCTCCAGCCAGCCGGAATAGTTGCCTTCGTAGGGGATGCCCGCGCCGCGGTCGAGTTCGAGAATCCAGCCGGCAACGTTGTCGAGGAAGTACCGGTCGTGGGTGATGGCCACCACGGTGCCCGGGAAATCGTGCAGGAAGCGCTCCAGCCAGGCCACCGAGTCGGCGTCCAGGTGGTTGGTCGGTTCGTCCAGCAGCAGCATGTCGGGGGCTGACAGCAGCAGGCGGCACAGGGCCACTCGGCGCTTTTCACCACCGGAGAGGTGTTCGATCCTGGCATCCCAGGCTGGCAGGCGCAGGGCGTCGGCGGCGACTTCCAGCTGGCGCTCCAGGTTGTGGCCGTCGCTGGCCTGCAGGATGGCTTCCAGCTTGGCCTGCTCGGCGGCCAGCTTGTCGAAGTCGGCGTCGGGCTCGGCGTAGGCGGCGTACACTTCGTCCAGACGCGCCTGGGCGTCCTTGACCACGCTGACGGCTTCTTCAACCACTTCACGCACGGTCTTGCCTGGATCGAGCTGCGGTTCCTGCGGCAGGTAGCCGATATTCAGCTCCGGCATGGCGCGAGCTTCACCGTTGAACTCGGTGTCGACGCCGGCCATGATCTTCAGCAGGGTCGATTTGCCCGAACCGTTGAGGCCCAGTACGCCGATCTTGGCGCCGGGAAAGAACGACAGGGAGATGTTCTTGAGGATCTCGCGCTTCGGCGGCACGACCTTGCCGAGCCGATGCATGGTGTAGACGTATTGAGCCAAAATTCAGACCTCACTCATAAATGGCAACGATGGCGCGCACCCTATGCCAAGACGATGCGCCACGCAAACGGATAAATGCCGCGCCGGGCGAACAGGCAGCCCTGGACCCGCACGCCAGAATGGCAAGACTAGCGCATGCCGGCGGCAACACTTGCGGGCGCCTTCAACAGTGCACCGCCACGCGTTCGATTCAAGGAACGCCAGGGCTTTGCCGACGGCCGTCAGCGGACCGGGATGATATTTTCGGCGATCTGGCCTTGACTATAAAGAGCCGCCTGCCGTGATGCTCGCCAGCCGGGCTGGCACTTCGCCACAGTTGTGGCATGCTAGCCGCCCCGGGAAGCCCGGGGTTGTCGCCACCACAGCATCACCTGCCTTCATCACCCGCCGTCGCAGGACTCCAACACGTGTCAGCGCCCACCACCACGCGCCCCAGCCGCGACCCAATGATAGTGCCGATGCGCCGTTCGCTCAAAGGCGCTCTGGTGGTATTGGTGCTGGGGCTGCTGGTGTTGCTGTTGTGGCAGTTGCAGGGCGAATTCCGTCAGGTGAAGGACGCCCAGCGCGGGCTCAACCTCGCGGTCAGCGAGCAGGTCGCCAGGCAGCTCGGCTTGAGCATGGCCTCCATGGCCAATGCCGGACGGGCGGTGCTCAACGCCTCGCGCGAGCCTGAAGACGCCGCGAGCCAGCATCGCCGCTACCTGGCCAACCTGCGGGCGATCTTTCCGGCCCTGCAGAGCATCGCCCGCCTGGACAGCACCGGCAGGCTGCTGCACGACAGTCAACCGCAGAGCAACGACCAGGTGCTGCTGGACAAGCTGGCCGAGCGCAGCGCCAACCAGACGTACTACTATGCCTTCGACCCCCAGGGCGACGGCCGCGTCTACCTCCTTCTCCACGCCCTGGACGGCGACGGCTACTGGGTCCTGCGCCTGAGCGCCAGCGCCATGAAGAGCGGCCTTTTGAGCAACCGGCAAAGCGAATTTTCCTGGTTGCTGGAAGACACCGTCAGCCAACGGATCATCGCCGATTCGCACGGCGGCAGCCCGCAGGACCGCCGCTATCCGATGGTCAGCGCCGAGGATCAGGCGCAGACCATTCTGCTGCAGGGGCTGTCCGGCTCAGACTGGCAGCTGCGCGCCATGCTCGACGAGCAACGGATCGAGACCCAGGCGCTGCCAAAGATGGTCGGCAAGTTCCTGTTGTTTGCCCTGTGCACCCTGCTCACCTTGTTCGCGCTGTATCGCCTGGTACGCGAGCAGAGCCAGTTGAACGCGCTCAACGCCGCCTCGCGGCGCTCCCTGCACCAGGCCGCCAGCGCCCTGGGAGCCATCGAGGAGCGCGTACTGGTCACCGACAGCGGTGGCCGCCTGACTTACCTCAACCCGCAGGCCGAGGCCCTGTTCGGCCTGGCCAGCCGTCACGCCCGCGAATGGCATCTGCTGGAACTGCTGCCGCGCCTCGACCCGCACCTGCTGAACGCCACCAGCGCTCACGAGGACCTCAGCCCGGAGCTACTGGACATCCGCCAGGACGGCGAGGTCAGGCAGTACACCGTCACCCGCAGCTACCTCGGTGACGAAGCCCGCCACCTCGGGTTCGTCTGGGTACTGCGTGATGTGACCGAGGAGCAGCAGGCGACTCGCGTGCTGCGGGAAACCCGGCGCCGCTACCAGGACATTTTCGACGGCACCGGCACCGCCCTGTGCGTGCTCGATCTTGCCGGGCTCTATCACTTCCTGCATCAGCAAGGGTTGAGCAGCGGCGCCCAGCTGCCAGCCTGGCTGGAGGATAATGCGCAGCGTCACGGCGAGCTGCTCGCGCACATGCGCTTCACCGAGACCAACCAGGTGGCCCTGCGCCTGCTCGGCGTGGACAGCGCCGAACAGGCCTGGGCGAAGCTGATCAACCGCGGCGCCATCAACCCCCACGGATTCCGTGCCCAGCTCAGTGCTGCCCTGCTCGACGGCGGCGGCCACCTGGAACTGGAAAGCCATATCGAAGACGTCGACGGCGAAATGTGGCACCTGTGGCTGGTCATGCGCCTGCCGGAGCGCCCGCAGGACATGCACGCCGTGGCACTGAGCATCAGCGACATCACCAGCCGCAAGCGCATGGAACTGTCGCTGGTCGAGCGCGAGCGCTTCTGGTCGGAAGTGGTACGTGCAGTGCCCGATACCCTCTACGTCAACGACATCACCACCCGCACGCTGCTGTTCAGCAACCACGATGTGGGTGCCAAGCTGGGCTACGACCCGGCGTTCGTGAAGGTCCAGGGCGACAATTTCTGGCGGACCATCGTCCACCCTGACGACAGCGACCTCTACGAACGCCTGCGCAACCTGCAAAAGGTGCTGCCCAACGACGTGCCCCTCGAATCACAACTGCGTGCGCGCCACCAGGACGGCTCCTGGCACTGGCTGAGCATCACCGAGCAGGCGCTGTCACGGGACGGCAACGGCTGGGTCAGCCGGGTGATCGGCGTGGCCAAGGACATTACCGAACAGATCGCCCGCAACGAATCGCTGCGCGACAACGAGCAGCGCTACCGCATGCTGGCCGAAAGCATCAGCGACGTGATCTGCTCTACCGACAGCCAGCTGAACCTCAACTACATCAGCCCTTCGGTGCAGACCATCCTCGGGTATTCCCCGCAATGGGTGCAGCAACACGGCTTCGAGGGCCTGGCCACCAACCCGCAGCAGCTCAACGGCGTGTTTGCCCTGCTCGATCGCATCCGCTCGGCCTTTGGTTCGCAACAGCATATGCACGAACTGCGGCACACCCTGGCGCCCTACCTGTTCGTGTTCGACTGCCTGCGTGCCGACGGCCGCAAGATCCCGGTGGAAATGCGCCTGGTGCCGATGTGGGATGACAACGGCCGCTTCGAGGGCCTGCTCGGCGTTGGCCGCGACATCGGCCAGCAGCGCCGGGCCGAGAAGGACCTGCGCATGGCCGCGACGGTGTTCGAGCACTCCACGGCGGCGATCCTGGTCACCGACCCGGCGGGCTACATCGTGCAGGTCAACAAGGCCTTCAGCCGGGTCAGCGGCTACAGCAGCGCGCAGGTGCTCGACCAGTTGCCCGGCATGCTCACGGCCGACAGCCAGCAGAGCACTCATCTGCAATACGTGCTGTCCCAACTGAACCTGCGCGGTACTTGGGAAGGCGAGATCTGGCTGAAACGCCGCAACGGCGAACACTTCCCGGCCTGGGTGGGGATCACCGCGGTGCACGACGAAGAAGGCGACCTGGTCAGCTACGTGTGCTTCTTCAGTGACATCAGCGAACGCAAGGCCAGCGAGCAGCGCATCCACCGCCTGGCCTACTACGATGCCCTGACCCTGCTGCCCAACCGCACGCTGTTCCAGGATCGCCTGCACACCGCCCTGCAGCATGCCGAGCGGCACAGCGAATGGGTGGTGCTGATGTTCCTGGACCTCGATCGTTTCAAGCCGATCAACGACTCCCTCGGCCACGCCGCCGGCGACCGCATGCTCAAGGACGTCGCCGTTCGCCTGGCCGCCTGCGTGGGCCAGGACGACACCGTGGCGCGCATGGGCGGCGACGAATTCACCCTGCTGCTGCAATCCAACAGCTCCCGCGAGGGCGCCCTGCACCGCGCCATCCACGTCGCCGAGCAGATTCTCGCCAGCCTCGCTCAGGCGTTCGTGCTCGAAGGCCGCGAGTTCTTCGTCACCGCCAGCATCGGTATCGCCCTCAGCCCGCAGGACGGCAACGAGCTGAGCCAGTTGATGAAGAATGCCGACACCGCGATGTACCACGCCAAAGAGCGCGGCAAGAACAACTTCCAGTTCTACCAGGCGGACATGAACGCCAGCGCCCTGGAGCGCCTGGAGCTCGAAGGCGACCTGCGCCACGCGCTGGAACAGGGCGAATTCCTGCTCCATTACCAGCCGCAGTTCTGCGGCAACGGCAAGCGCCTGACCGGCGTCGAGGCGCTGCTGCGCTGGCAGCACCCCAAGCGCGGCCTGGTGGCGCCCAGCGCGTTCATACCGGTGCTCGAAGAGCTGGGCCTGGTGGTGCAGGTGGGCGACTGGGTGCTGGCCGAAGCCACCCGCCAGTTGGGCCTGTGGCACCAGAACAGGATCCGCGTGCCCAAAGTATCGGTGAACCTGTCGGCCCGCCAGTTCAGCGACGGCGACCTGCACCAGCGTATCCAGCGCATCCTTGCCCAGAGCCGCATTCCGGCGGCCTGCCTGGAGCTGGAACTGACCGAGAGCATCCTCATGCAGGACGTGGGCGCTGCCATGCAGACCCTCACCGACCTGAAGAGCCTCGGCCTGTGCATCGCCATCGACGATTTCGGCACCGGCTATTCATCGCTCAATTACCTCAAGCAATTCCCCATCGACGTGCTGAAGATCGACCGCAGTTTCGTCGACGGCCTGCCCCAGGGCGAGCAGGACGGGCAGATCGCCCGGGCGATCATCGCCATGGCCCACAGCCTGAACATGACGGTGATCGCCGAGGGCGTGGAAACCCAGGAGCAGCTCGACTTCCTGCGCAACCACGAGTGCGACGAGGTGCAAGGCTACCTGCTCGGCCGGCCAATGCCTGCTCACCAGTTCGAAGCGCAGTTCGGCGACCACAGCCTGTTCATGCTCGAGTAGCACGGCGCCGGCGGAGGGTGAGCCACGCTTATCCTGCCGATGATCACGCTTCATGTGCCTGGCCAGCCGGGATGCGTTAGAATCCGCCCCCTATTTCATCCGCCCAGCTGACTTTCAGGGGATTGCCATGTTCAGCCGTGATTTGACCATTGCCAAGTACGACGCCGAGCTCTTCGAAGCCATGCAGCAAGAAGCTCTGCGCCAGGAAGAGCACATCGAGCTGATCGCCTCGGAAAACTACACCAGCCCGGCGGTCATGGAAGCCCAGGGTTCGGTCCTGACCAACAAGTACGCCGAAGGCTACCCGGGCAAGCGCTACTACGGTGGCTGTGAATACGTCGACGTGGTCGAGCAGCTTGCAATAGACAGAGCCAAGGAACTGTTCGGCGCCGATTACGCCAACGTCCAGCCGCATGCCGGCTCCCAGGCCAACGCAGCGGTCTACCTGGCCCTGCTGAGCGCCGGTGACACCATTCTCGGCATGAGCCTGGCCCACGGCGGTCACCTGACCCACGGCGCCAGCGTGTCCTCTTCCGGCAAGCTGTACAACGCCGTGCAGTACGGCATCGACGGCAATGGCCTGATCGACTACGACGAAGTCGAGCGCCTGGCGGTCGAGCACAAGCCGAAGATGATCGTTGCCGGCTTCTCCGCCTACTCCCAGGTGCTGGACTTCCCGCGCTTTCGCGCCATCGCCGACAAGGTCGGGGCTTACCTGTTCGTCGACATGGCCCACGTGGCCGGCCTGGTTGCCGCGGGCGTGTACCCGAACCCGGTGCCGTTCGCCGACGTGGTCACCACCACCACCCACAAGACCCTGCGCGGCCCGCGCGGCGGCCTGATCCTCGCCCGCGCCAACGCCGAGATCGAGAAGAAACTCAACTCCGCGGTCTTCCCGGGCGCCCAGGGTGGCCCGCTGGAGCACGTCATCGCCGCCAAGGCGATCTGCTTCAAGGAAGCGCTGCAGCCCGAGTTCAAGACCTACCAGCAGCAGGTCGTGAAGAACGCCAAGGCGATGGCCGGCGTGTTCATCGAGCGTGGCTTCGACGTGGTCTCCGGCGGCACCGAGAACCACCTGTTCCTGCTCTCGCTGATCAAGCAGGAAATCTCCGGCAAGGACGCTGACGCCGCACTCGGCAAAGCCTTCATCACCGTCAACAAGAACTCGGTGCCGAACGACCCGCGCTCCCCGTTCGTGACCTCCGGCCTGCGCTTCGGCACCCCGGCGGTCACCACTCGCGGCTTCAAGGAAGCCGAGTGCAAGGAACTGGCCGGCTGGATCTGCGACATCCTCGCCGACCTGAACAACGAAGCGGTGATCGACGCCGTTCGCGAGAAGGTCAAGGCCATTTGCGCCAAGCTGCCGGTATACGGCAAGTAAGCGTTAGCACTGCAAACCAGAAAGCCCGGCCGATCAGGCCGTGTGAAAACGTAGCGAGCGAAGGTCAGGCACGGCAAAAACCGGCGAAAAAGCGCAGTTTACGCGGAGTAAATGAGCGCTTTTAGCGGGTTGTTAACGCAACCTGACCGAGCGCAGCAGTTTCCACACAGCCTGCGATGCCGGGCTTTTCCGTACCGGGCTGGCACCTCGGGTACGACCGAAGGGCCATCGGTGAGTGCAGCCCTGTTCCTCGACCAGGGCGGCGATCAGCCCCACCAGGTCGGCGTCGTCACCCGGGTGCTTGGCCTCGCGCACGGTGCGTGGATCCCAACGCAGGCGCGTGAAGCAGATGGCTGGCGCAAATCGCCTGGGCATCGCCACCTGGGCATTGTCCGCTCGTACCCTGCAGGAGCCCGTGCAGAAGGCCAGGGCGTTGGGCCGCGCTCGGTGCGGCATCCAGCAGCACTGGGTATGCTCGGCGGTGGAGAGGATGCGCTGCCTGGCTCCGCGACCAATTCGGCCATGTGATTGGCGGTATGAGCGGGTCCTTTCCGTGCTTTCGCTTGCGCGAGGAATTGAAGCAGGACTACGTCCGGCAACTGATGAACAGCACCCGGCAGATTTCCAGCCAGTTGGGCTGGCATGAGCAATGAGGCTCACCCGCTGCCGGCCTGAGCCCGGCCGCGCTGGCAGACCAGAGTGGGCCGTTGCGCCGCTCTGCAGGCCCCTGCCAGAAACGTCGAAGCCGCGCAGTGCGCGGCTTCGAAGATGACCTATGGATTGTTCAAGCGGATGATCGGCGGATCATTCTGGCGCGTTCAACGTGCAGCGGGCGCCGGGGTGGCAGCTGCCGTGGCGGTGCAGGGGGCGCTCGCACCCAGGCCGGCACTCATGCTTTCAACGTTGTTGAGCATATCGTTGCCCTGGTTGACCTTCTGGGCTTTCTCCGCCGCCTGCATGCGCTGGGCGTAAGTGGTCGAATCACCCTGGAAGCTCTGCTGGGTTTCCAGCACCGAGTTGGCGATGCTCAGCAGGCTGCGCCCGGTGGAAATCAGGTTATCCGACGTACTCGGCGTGCAGGGGCCACTGGCGCTCGCCACTTGCGAGCTGTGCAGCCCCTGGCTTTGCGTATTCTGCGGCAGGCAACCCGCCAGCGTGGCCAGCATCGGTGCGATGAACAATGCTGCCAGCATTCCCTTGGTGCTCATGTGTCCTTCCTCGTCGACCTGCCTGCGGCCCTGTGCCGAAGCGATGCCCGCGATTTTAAGAAGGGTATGGTGGCAGCGAAATAGTACGGGTGTGCTAGAGGCGTTTTGCGCACGCTCTGCCTTGCGCCGGTTAACGGCTGCCGCCTAAGCTGGCGGCTATCGTTACGACGAGCCATGGGAAATGTCATGTTCGCGACCGACTCCAGCGTCTACGACGTCGAGCGTGCTCAGGCGGTAGTACGCCTGATCATCACGCCAATCGCCATTGGCTATACGCTGGTGCTTTATATCCTGTCCAAGATCGACGCCTCGATGACGTCGAAGATATTCTGGTTGGAAGCGGTATTTTGCGTCGCTGCTGTCGCGCTCTGGGTCGACATCCGCAGGCGCCCCGGCAATCGACCGGCGCGACGAGTGTTGACCATGCTCATCGACTACTCCGCCATCACCCTGGTGATGACCGCCGCCAGCACCACCATGCTGCCGATCTACGCCGTGCTGATCTGGGTCACCATAGGGTACGGCTTGCGCTACGGCTCGGCGTACCTGCTGCTAGCCACCAGCATGGCGATGCTCTCACTGGTAATCATCGCCAGCACGTCGGCCTACTGGCAGTCCCAGCCCTACTTGATCGTCACCCTGCTGCTGACCACCCTGATGGTGCCTGCCTACATGCATGCGCTGCTCAAGCGCTCGCGACTGGCCGCCGAGGCCGAACAGGCCGCCAACCTGGCCAAGTCGCAATTCCTGGCCCAGGCCAGCCACGACCTGCGCCAGCCCATCCACTCAATCAGCCTGTTCACCGCCTGCCTGCGCGATGGCAGCCTGGATAACGAGCAGACCCGCCTGGTGGAGAACATCGACAAATCACTGCACAGCGTTACCCGCCTGTTCCGCTCGATTCTCGACATGTACTCCCTGGACAGCGGCAAGGTGGTCCCGCAGCTCGAGGTACTGCCGCTGCACCACCTGCTGCGACAACTGATCCAGCAAAATACCGAAGCGGCTCGCTGGGCCGGCGTCGATATTCGCCTGCACTGCCCGCCCGTGTACGTGCGTGCCGATCAAGGCTTGCTGACCACCATGTTGCAGAACCTGCTCTCCAACGCCCTGAAGTATGCGCCGGGGCAACCGCTGCTGATCGGCTGCCGGCGTAGAGGAAAAGGCCTTTGCGTCGCGTTCTATGACAAGGGCCGCGGCATCGCCCAGGGGCATCTCGAGAAGGTATTCGAAGAGTTCTACCGGGTGCGGCAGGCACGCGACAGCGATGTCGAAGGCATGGGCCTGGGCCTGACCATCGTCCGCCGGCTGGGCAAGCTGATGAACCTGCACGTTCGCATCCGCTCCGTGGAGGGCCGCGGCACGCTCGCGGCAATCGATGGCCTGCTACGGGCCGCGGCGCCATTCGAACGCGCCGTCCCTGCGCCAGGCGGCAGCCCGGCACCGCGCATGCTCGACGGTTTGCAGGTGTGCCTGATCGAGGACGACCAGAACGTGCTGCTGGCCACCGCCACGCTCCTCAACAAATGGGGCTGCGAGGTGGCGACCTTCACCTCGCTACCCGACGTCGCACACGGCTTCGACCTGGTGATCACCGATTTCGACCTGGGCCGCGAAGCCTCCGGCGCCGACTGCATCAACCATGTACGGGCCATCAGCGGCCGCAACGTGCCGGCCATCATCATGACCGGTCACGACGTGCGGCGGGTTCAGGGCCAGTTGGCCGACAAGGACATCCCGATACTTTCCAAGCCCGTGCAGCCCGCCGAACTGCGTTCGCTGCTGGTGGCGCTCAAACTCAAGGCCCGCGCCGCCTAGCGTTCAGCGCAGGCCGGCCTTCGATGCCTTGACCGCAGCAGCCGCACGGCTGCTGACGTCCAGCGTACGCAGCAGCGAAGAGACATGGATGCGCACCGTGAAGGGCGAGATATCCAGCTCGCGGGCGATCTCCTTGTTAGACAGACCGCGCGCCACCAGGCGCAGCACATCCTGCTGGCGCGGCGTCAATTGCTCCAGCAGGTGGCCATCCTCACTGAACGACGGCACACCGGCAGGCCCCAGGGTGAGCACGAACTCCCCCGCCCGAACCGCCAGCAACGCATCGCCGATCTCACCAGGCGGAGTGGCCTTGCCGATGAAACCATCGGCCCCCGCGGCCATCACCTCATCGATCAGCTCACGGTTGTCGACCATCGACACGATTACGATCGAACTGCGCTGAAACCGTTGCCGCAACGCGCCGATAGCCTGCGGCGACTGCCCGGGAAACAGCAGGTCGAGCATAAACAGGCTGGGGGCCACGCCGGTACTGGCGATGTCCAGCACCTCATCCATGTCACCCGCCTCGATGACACTGGCCTGCGGAAACACCCGCTGCGCGATGCGGCTCAACCCTTCACGGAAAACCGGATGGTCATCGGCCACGATGATGCGCTCGGGCGGGGAGCGGTCGGGCATAGCGGGCGTATTAATCATCCCGCCAGACTAAAGTCATATTCCAAACGGCGCCAGCACTGGTTCTCAGTCTGGCGGAACGGCATCACAACCCCCGGCTGGCGCAGCGACGCAAACCGCTCAGATCGGGCAATGCAGCACATCACGGGCACAAAAAAGCCGCGCAATGCGCGGCTTTCAAGGTGGTGGGCCCACACGGACTCGAACCGTGGACCAAAGGATTATGAGTCCTCTGCTCTAACCAACTGAGCTATAGGCCCTCAGAGGCCGGCGGATTATACCGATGCGCCTGGCCAAGCGCCAATCTCGTGCGCGATGGGTGATAAGGCGGCGCGTGGCGGGCGGCCGCACAGGCCTTCACAGCGGCTGGTGCACCGCGCGGCAGATGCAGAGCATCAAGCGAATCGTTCATACTCTAGCCGCTTCGCTTTCCTGCCCGGCGGCTCGACACCGTCTGCCATTGCCCTACCTGCCGTATGGGCGGTGTCGTGCAGGCGACGAGACTACTCTTTCAGCCGAACTGTGCCCTCGATGAACCAACCCTCCAGAATCGGTCACCTCAGACGCCTGGTCGCGATCATGACCGGGGGGGTCTGTGCGGCGTTTCTGCTGTTGACCTACCTGCAGGTCGAATGGGACCGGCGCGAAGCGCTCAAGCAGCATGTCGACGATATGCAGAACCTGTCGACCGCGCTCACGCGGCAGGCCGAGTCGGCGCTCCGTGACGCCCATACGGTATTGGTCGGCATCCAGCGCAAGCTGGAGGTTTCCGGTTACGGCGCTGACAACCTGAACGAAGTGCTGGAAACCTCACGGGCGCAGTTGAAGGTGCTGCAGGATGTGGCCGGATTCACCATCACGGATGCCAATGGCGTCGCGGTGAACACCCGATCTGGAGCGACTCCAACCCCGACTTACCAGGTCAGTGACCGCGATTACTTCGTTTTTCATCGCAACCATAACGGCCGTGACCTGTTCATCGGCGCGCCTGTTCACAGCCGCGTGACGGGCGAGCCGGTGATTTCGCTGTCGCTGCGCCTCAACGACGCCAACGGCGAGTTCCGCGGCGTGGTGCTGGCGACGTTGCTGACCCAGCGTTTCGTGGATTTCTACCAGACCATCGACCTGGGTAGCGAGGGCGTCATCGGCATGGTGCACCGTGACGGCACTATCCTCGCGCGGTCCCGGACAACCCCTCACAGCGCCGAGGTCAATGTGTCGAAAAGCCCCGTGCTGCGCATGATCAACGAAGAAGGCGTGACGCGCGGCAGCATGGTGCTGCAGGCTATGACCGACGGCGTCCGGCGTATTTACGGCTTCGACTCCAGCGCCGATTATCCAATCATGATAGCGGCGGCGGTTTCCGAGCAGGAGGCCATGCAGGCCTGGCGAAACCGTGCGCTGCAAGCCTGGTCGCTGACCGGCGGCGTGCTGGTGATCGTCGCCTCGATGGCCTGGCTGATCTGGCGTGGCCTGGGTCGCCAGGGCAGGATGCAAGCGCGCCTGCAGGTAATGCACCGCAACCTGGCGCAGGCCAACCAGACCCTGGAAATCATGGCAGGCGAGGATGCACTCACCGGCCTGGCCAACCGACGTCGCCTGGATGAAGCCCTGCAGGCGGCTTTCGGCGGCGCCGCGGCCCAGGGCCAGGCGCTGTCGTTCGTGCTGCTGGATGTGGATTACTTCAAACACTACAACGACCGCTACGGCCACCCCGCCGGCGACGAGGCGCTGCGCCAGATCGCGACAGTGCTCAAGCGCCATGCCAGGCGCGGCGCCGACACCACGGCGCGCTATGGCGGTGAAGAGCTGGCACTGGTGCTGCCCGGGGCAGAATCGGTAGCAGCCCTGGCGGTAGCCGAGAGCATCCGCGCCGCAGTCGAAGCGCTGGCCATCCCCCACGAAGGCTCGCCGTGCGGCCTGCTCACCCTCAGCGCCGGGGTGGCCTCCTGCCTGCCGCGCCAGGCCACGTCGTCACCTGCCGCTCTGGTCGCGGCGGCGGATGTCGCCCTGTACGCCGCCAAGGCCGCGGGGCGCAACCGCGTGGCTGGGGGCGAGCAACGGGCCTGACCGGGCGGCTGACGTGCCCTTGACGGCAGTGCGCAGTTTTTTACTGGTCAACGACTACAAAAACGCTAATTTCGCTCTGCCCTTCCTCTGAACACAATGGCTGCAACGCAACAGCCCCCAGCCTCCTTCAGAGGGACATAGCAATGACTGTCGAGACAATCGAGATAGATACCCTGGTAGTTGGCGCCGGCCAGGCCGGGGTAGCGATGAGTGAACACCTGACCACCCTGGGTGTGCCGCACCTGGTGCTGGAGCGTGACCGCATCGCCGAGCGCTGGCGCACCATGCGCTGGGATTCGCTGGTGGCCAACGGCCCAGCCTGGCATGACCGCTTTCCCGGCCTGGTATTCGACATGGACGATGACGCCTTCCCCGCCAAGGAGCAGGTGGCGGCCTATTTCGAAGCCTACGCGCGCACCTTCAACGCACCGATCCGCACCGGCGTAGAGGTGAAAAAAGTCCGGCGCAACGCCAATCGCCCCGGTTTCAGCGTGGAGACCTCGCAGGGCATGATCCAGGCCAAGCGCGTGGTGGCCGCCACCGGGCCGTTCCAGCGCCCGGTGATCCCGGCCATCGCGCCAGAGGACGAGCGCCTCTTGCAGATCCATTCCGCCGACTACCGCAACCCGCAGCAACTGCCGGCTGGCGCGGTGCTGGTGATCGGCGCCGGCTCCTCGGGCACGCAGATCGCCGATGAGCTGATGCGCGCCGGCCGCAAGGTGTACCTGTCGGTGGGCGCCCACGACCGCCCGCCACGGGCTTACCGCAACCGCGACTTCTGCTGGTGGCTGGGCGTGCTGGGCGAGTGGGACCAGGAAACCCCCAAGGCCGGGCGCGAGCACGTGACCATCGCGGTCAGCGGCGCCAATGGCGGCAAGACCATCGACTTCCGCCGCCTGGCCCACGAGGGCATGACCCTGGTCGGCCTGACTCGCGCCTTCGAAGACGACGTGGTGCGCTTCGCCGATGACCTGGTCGACAACATCCGCCGCGGTGACGAGAACTACCTGGCACTGCTCGATGCCGCCGACGCCTACATTGCCCGTAATAGCCTGGAGCTGCCGGAAGAACCGGAAGCGCGCGACATTCCCGCCGACCCGCCGTGCATGACCGAGCCGCTACGCGAGCTGGACCTGATCGAGGCCGGCGTGACCTCGATCATCTGGGCGACCGGTTTCGCCACCGACTTCAGCTGGCTGGAGGCAGATACCTTCGACGCCAACGGCAAGCCGCAGCACCAGCGCGGCGTCTCTCGCGAACCAGGTATCTATTTCCTTGGCCTGCCGTGGCTGTCGCGCCGCGGCTCGTCGTTCATCTGGGGCGTGTGGCACGACGCCAAGCACGTCGCCGACCATATCGCCACGCAACGCACGTACACCGGTTACCGCGATGCCGCGCAGCGTCAGGCCGACGCTCCCACCATCCGCCTGCAGGGAGTCAAGTGATGCCCACTCATACCCGTATCCGCATGTTCAACACCCAGGACACCTACCCCAACCAGTCCCTGGACAATGACCTCTGCCAGGCCGTGCGCGCCGGCAACACGGTGTACGTGCGCGGCCAGGTCGGCACCGACTTCGACGGCAACCTGGTTGGCCTCGGCGACCCGCAGGCGCAGACCGAGCAGGCGATGAAGAACCTCAAGCAACTTCTGGAAGAAGCCGGCAGCGACCTCTCGCACATCGTCAAGACCACCACCTACATCATCGACCCGCGTTACCGCGAACCGGTGTACAAGGAAGTCGGCAAGTGGCTCAAGGGTGTGTTCCCGATCTCCACCGGGCTGGTGGTCTCCGCCCTCGGCCAGCCGCAGTGGCTGATGGAAATCGACGTGATCGCCGTGATCCCGGATGACTGGCAAGCCAAATAAGGAGGCCTCATGACCTTTTCCATCGTCGGGCGCTGCCCGGAAACCGGTCAGCTGGGCATCGCCATCAGCTCGTCGAGCATCGCCGTCGGCGCGCGCTGCCCCTGGCTGCGTGCCGGCGTGGGCGCGGTGGCCACGCAGAACGTCACCCTGCCCGCCCTCGGCCCGCAGATCCTCGACTTGCTGGAACAGCAGGCGCTCGCCCCGGACGCCGCGCTGCAGCGCGCCCTGGGCGCCAATGGCTGGAGCCAGTATCGCCAGGTTACGGTGATCGACAGCCAGGGCCGCACCGCACTGTTCAGTGGCAAGCAAGCGCTGGGGCTGTACAACGCAGTGGCCGGCGAGCAGTGCGTGGCGGCGGGTAATCTGCTGGCCAGCGAGGCCGTGATCCAAGCCATGGCCGAGGCGTTCGCAAGCGCCAGCGGGCAACTCGCGGACCGCCTGCTGGCGGCCATGCACGCGGCCATGGCGGCAGGCGGCGAAGCCGGCCCGGTGCACTCGGCGGCGCTCAAGGTGGTCGGCGACCTGATCTGGCCGATCATCGACCTGCGCGTCGACTGGGCCGACGAAGACCCCATCGGCCAACTGGATGGGCTGTGGCAAGCCTATCGCCCGCAGATGCAAGACTACCTGACCCGCGCCCTCGATCCCACGGCCGCACCAAGCTACGGAGTGCCGGGCAATGAATGAGCCCGGCAGCCGTGCCCTGCTCGAGCGGCTGATCGGCTTTGCCACGGTCAGCCGGGATTCCAACCTCGAGCTGATCGAATTCATCCGCGATTACCTGGCGGGCCTCGGCGTCGAAAGCGAGCTGTTCCATAACGCCGAAGGCACCAAGGCCAACCTGTTCGCCACCATCGGCCCGCGTGATCGGGGCGGCGTGGTGCTGTCCGGCCATACCGACGTGGTACCGGTGGACGGCCAGGCCTGGACCGTAGAGCCATTCCAACTGAGCGAACGCGACGGGCGCCTGTACGGCCGTGGTACCGCGGACATGAAGGGCTTCATCGCCTGCGTGCTGGCGGCGGTGCCAACCTTCCTGCGGCGCCCGCTGCAAGTGCCGGTGCACCTGGCGTTTTCCTACGACGAGGAAGTCGGCTGCCTCGGCGTGCGCTCGATGCTTGCCGAACTGCAGAAGCGCCCGCACAAACCGACCCTGTGCCTGATTGGCGAACCCACCGAACTCAAGCCGGTGCTCGGCCACAAAGGCAAGCTGGCGATGCGCTGTGACGTACACGGCGCCGCCTGCCATTCGGCCTACGCGCCTTACGGCGTGAACGCCATCGAATACGCGGCGCGGCTGATCGGCCACCTCGGCGACATCGGCGCGCGCCTGGCCCAGCCAGAACACCACGACGCCCGCTTCGACCCGCCCTTCTCCACCGTGCAGACCGGCCTGATCAAAGGCGGCCGCGCGTTGAACATCGTGCCGGCCGAATGCGCATTCGATTTCGAGGTACGCGCCCTGCCCGGTTTCGACGCCCAGCGTGTGGTGGATGAATTGCAGGCCTATGCCAGCGACCAGTTGCTGCCGAAGATGCACGCGGTCAGCGCCGACAGCGCCATTGCCCTGCAACCGCTGAGCGCCTACCCGGGCCTCGCCACCGCGCCTGATAGCGAGGCGGCGCTGCTGCTGGCCAGGCTTTGCGGCTCGAGCGACTTCGGTACCGTGGCCTTTGGCACCGAAGGCGGCCTGTTCGACGCCGTCGGCATTCCTACCGTAGTGTGCGGCCCCGGCAGCATGGACCAGGGCCACAAGCCCGACGAGTTCGTCAGTGTGGAGCAACTACAGGCGTGTGATGCGATGCTCGCGAGACTGGCGGATTACCTCTGCGATCCGAGCTGAGCATCAACGTAGCCTGGGTTGAGCATCGTGATACCCAGGGCATTTTCCGCGCGCTCGACCGGGGCTGCGTTAGCAATCGTCCTGTCGCGCGGTTTGCTCGCTCAGCTCACCCAACCGCTCGCGGCAAAAATCCACGAACAGCTGCGCCGGTTTGGTTAGCTGGCCGCGTTTGAGGCGGGCGGCCACCAGGCCGGAGGTGGCGACGGGCTCGCTGATGTCCACGGTGACCACGCGCTTGCCGTCGTAGGTGCATTCCGAATGCGGGCGGGTCACCAGCAGGGAGAAACCAAAGCCCTGGCCGACCATGCCCCGCACCATCTCGATCGACGGCGAGCTGAAGACGATATTCGGCGTCAGCCCCAGCTCGTGGAACAGGCTGACGAAGTAGGTGCGGCTCGGTTGCACGTCGAGCAGGATCATCGGTTCCAGGCACAGGTCGCGCAGGGAAACCTGGCCCTGGCTGGCGAAACGGTGCTGTTCGGGCAATAGCACGTAGGGCTTCTGCGGCGGCATCAGTGGCTCGGTGGCGATGGTGCCGTCGAGGTCGTGCTCGTAGAGAAATGCCAGGTCGAAGGAGCCGGCGGTCAGGCCCTGCACCAGCTCCTGCTGCTCGCCATCACGAATGCGGATGTCCACGCCCGGATAGCGCTCGCGAAAACCGGCGATCAGCTGCGGCAGGTACAGCGGCGCCACGGTTTCGAAGCAGCCGATGTCGATCTGCCCGGCAACGATGTCGTTGTCGGCCAGGGCGTTCTGCTCGAATTCACGGGCCATGCGCAACAGTTGCTGGGCCTTCTCGTAGAAGCGCGCGCCACTGGGCGTCAGCGACACACCCTGGGCATGGTGGCGGATGAACAGTTGCACACCAAAGCTCTCCTCCAGGCCTTTGATGGCCGTGGAGATGGACGGCTGGGCGATATACAGCTGCCGCGACGCCTCGGCCACGCTGCCCGCTTCCACCGTGGTGACGAAGTACTTGAGTTGCCTGAGGGTGTAGGAAGCCACGTGTCGATCTCACCGTGATGACTGCTAGGGTCTGTTGGCGTTTCACGCACGGCCGCGTTGAAACGTCAACAGACCCTAGCACCTTACTCCATGAAGGCGCTGTGGCAGGGCGTTGCCTTGCAAAGGTTTTTCGTAGGTCCCGAGCATATTTTTACTATTTTTCCTTCCCGCCGCACTGACGCACCATGGCCCTCACTCGAACAACAGCTGCCGCCCAGGCACAACCAGAACACGGGACGGCATCAAGACCGTCCCCCTGCTGACGCGTGGCACAACGCACAGCTTCGCCGCTTCGGCCCTACTGCCCCTGTTCTCACTACAACGAAAAAACAGCGAGGGAGTTTCCATGTTCAAGCACCTGCGTCCATCCATCCGCGCCGCCATCGGCCTGTCCATCCTGGCCGGCGCCAGCACATCGGCATTGGCAGATTCGTCGAAACTGACGGTGATTTCCTTCGGTGGCGCCACCAAGGTCGCGCAGACCGCCGCCTACTTCAAACCCTTCGAGCAGAGCGGCGCCGGCCAGATAATCGCTGGCGAGTACAACGGCGAGTTGTCCAAAGTCAAAGCCATGGTCGACGTTGGCCAGGTGACCTGGGACGTAGTCGAGCTGGAAAGCCCGGAACTGCAACGCGGCTGCGAAGAGGGCCTGTTCGAGCGCATCGACCCGGCCATTCTCGGCGACACCAGCCAGTACATTCCCGGCACCGTGAGCGAATGCGGCGTAGCGACCTACGTGTGGTCGATGGTGATGGCCTACAACGGCGACAAGCTGAAAACCGCCCCCACCTCCTGGGCCGATTTCTGGGACCTGGAGAAATTTCCCGGCAAGCGCGGCCTGCGCAAGAGCGCCAAGTACACCCTTGAAGCCGCCCTGCTGGCCGACGGCGTGAGCCGCGAAGAGCTGTACAAGGTGTTGAGCACGCCGGAAGGCGTCGACCGCGCCTTCAAGAAACTGGACGCCATCAAGGGCTCGATCCAGTGGTGGGAAGCCGGTGCCCAGCCGCCGCAGTGGCTGCTGGCCGGCGACGTGACCCTGTCCGCTGCCTACAACGGGCGCATCGGTGTGGCACAGAAGGAAGGCGCCAACCTGAAGATCTCCTGGAACGGCAGCCTGTACGACCCCGAGCACTGGGCCATCGTCAAGGGCAGCCCGAACAAGGCCCTGGCCGAACGTTTCATCCAGTTCGCCAGCCAGGCCGACACCCAGAAGGTGTTCTCCAGCCAGATCCCCTATGGCCCGGTGCACAAGCAGACCCTGCCGCAACTGCCCGCCGAGGTGCAGGCGCAACTGCCGACCGCCGAGGCCAACATGGCCGGCGCGCAACTGGTGAACGCCGAGTTCTGGATCGACCACGGCGAAGAGCTGGAGGAACGCTTCAACGGTTGGGCGGCGCGCTGATCAGCTAAACGCATGAACAAAACCGCGGGCCATGGCCCGCGTTTTTTGTCTTCGGCTCAGTCAGCCTGCACGGTGACCTGCTGCTGTTCACCCAGGCCGGCGATGCCCAGCTTGATGGTTTGCCCGGCGCGCAGGAACACCGGGGTGGGCTTGATGCCCAGGCCCACGCCGGGCGGCGTGCCGGTGGAGATCACGTCGCCCGGCTGCAGACTCATGCAGCGGCTCAGGTAGGCGATCAGTTGCGGCACGTTGAAGATCAGCGTGCGCGTGTTGCCGTGCTGGTAGCGGTGGCCGTCGACCTCCAACCACATGTCCAGCGCATGCGGGTCGGCAATTTCATCGCGGGTCACCAGCCATGGGCCGAGCGGGCCGAAGGTGTCGAAGCCCTTGCCCTTGTCCCAGCTGCCGCCACGCTCGAGCTGCCACTCGCGCTCGGACACGTCGTTGATCACGCAGTAGCCGGCGACGTGCTCCATGGCATTGGCTTCGTCGATGTAGCGCCCGCCCTTGCCGATCACCACGCCCAGTTCGACTTCCCAGTCGGTCTTGGTCGAGCCGCGGGGAATCTCGATGGCGTCGTTGGGGCCGCAGATGGCGCTGGTCCACTTGTTGAAGATGATCGGCTCCGCTGGCACATCCATACCCGACTCGGCGGCGTGGTCGGCGTAGTTGAGGCCGATGCACACGAACTTGCCGACCTGGCCGACGCAGGCGCCAATGCGCGGGTTGCCCGTCACGATTGGCAGGCTGCTCGGGTCGATCTGCGCCAGCGCGGCAAGGCCAGCCGGCGTCAGCACGTCGCCGGCGATATCCGCCACATGCCCGCAGAGGTCACGAATCTGGTTGTCGGCATCCAGCAGGCCTGGCTTCTCTGCGCCCTTGGCGCCGTAACGTAGCAGTTTCATGTTGGGTCCTCGTTCAGGTTCAAGACGATCAGATGCTCATGCCGCCATCGATCACGTGCAGCGCACCGGTGGTGTAGGAAGAGGCGTCGGAGCCAAGGTACAGCACCAGCCGGGCGATTTCCTCGGCGCTGCCGAGGCGCCCCATCGGCTGGCGGGCGACGAACTGGCCGTATACCTGCTGCTCCTCCACGCCCTGCAGCGCTGCCTGTCCGGCGATGCGCGCGCGCAACGAGGGAGAGTCCACGGTGCCCGGGCAGATGGCGTTGCAGCGAATGCCCTGAGCGACGTAGTCGACGGCCACCGATTTGGTCAAGCCGACCACCGCTGCCTTGCTGGCGGTGTAGGCGCAGCGGTTGGGCACGCCCTTGATGCTCGACGCCACCGAGGCCATGTTGATGATCGAGCCGCCGCCGCGAGCCAGCATGCCCGGCAAGGTGGCGCGAATCATCCGGTACATGGCGGTAACGTTGAGCTGCAGCGAGCGCTCCCAGGCGGCTTCGTCGCATTCCAGAATGCTGCCGGCATGCACGTAGCCCGCGCAGTTGAACAGCACGTCCACCGCGCCGACCTGTTCACTGAGGGCAGCGATGGCTTCGGTCGAGGTGACGTCCAGCTGCAGGGCCGTAAGATCCGGCACATCCTGCAGCGTACCGATGTTGATGTCGGTGGCGATCACCTCGGCGCCCGCGGCCGCGAAGGCCCGGGCGCTGGCCAGGCCGATGCCTTGGCCGGCGGCGGTGATCAGCACACGTTTACCGTGCATCTCGCTCATGCTTTCTCCAGGGTCAGGCTGCCGGTCGGCGTGGCGACCGGCGTGCGGGTGGGCGTACCGAGCATGCTGCGCGGGATGGCCATGATCAGAGCGCCGCTGACGAACAGGCAGGCAGCCAGCACATAGGTGCCGTTGTTGATGTCGCCGGTCATGGTTTCCGCCATGGCGGTGATCATCGAGCCGGTGAAGCCGGACAGGTTGCCGAACGAGTTGATGATGCCGATGCCGGCTGCCGCGGCGATGCCGGACAGCACGGTGCCCGGCAGCGTCCAGTAGATCGGCATCAGGCTGAGGATGCCGGAGGCGGCCACGCTCAGGAACAGCACCGACAGCACGATGTTGTGGGCGAAGTAGGCGCTGAGCATCAGGCCGACACCGCCGATGAAGGCCGGAATGGCGGCATGCAGACGGCGCTCGCCAGTGCGGTTGGAGTGCCGGGCGTTGAGCAGCATCGCCACTGCGGCCACGCCGTAGGGAATGGCGGTCAGCAGGCCGATGTGCAGGCTACTGCTGATACCGGCGCTCTTGATGATCGACGGCATCCAGAACGCCAGCCCGTAAAAGCCGGTGTTGAAGGTCAGGAGGATCAGCACCAGCAGCCACACCCGCGGGTTGAGAAAGGCTTCACTCAGGCGCGATGCCTTGCCGGTGTTGTCCTGCTGCAGGTTGGCCTTGAGCATGGCCTTCTCAGCCGCGGACAGCCACTTGGCCTTGTCGATGTTGTCGCACAGGTAGACGATCACCACGACCGCCATGACGATCGACGGCAGGCCTTCGATCAGCAGCATCCACTGCCAGCCAGACAGCCCGTGCACGCCCTGCATCGCAGTCATCAGCCAGCCCGAGAGCATGCCGCCGATGACCAGGCTGATCGGCAGCGCCAGCAGGAAGCCGGACATCACGCGGCTCTGCCGGTGGGTCGGGAACCAGTAATTGAGGTAGAGGATCACGCCCGGGAAGAAGCCGGCTTCGCAGATGCCCAACAAAAAACGCAGGCTGTAGAACATGGTGCTCGACTGGACGCCGAAGAACTGCGCCAGCGGCACGGTAAAGGCCACGGCCATCGACACCAGCGCCCAGGTGAACATGATGCGAGCGATCCAGAACCGCGCGCCGAGACGGTGCAGCAGCAGGTTGCTCGGCACTTCGAACAGGAAGTAGCCCCAGAAGAACATGCTCGCGCCCAGGGCGTAGACGGTGTTGCTGAATTGCAAGTCTTCGAGCATATCCAGCTTGGCGAAGCCGATATTGACGCGGTCCAGGTAGGCCGCCATGTAGCACAGCAGCAGGATGGGCAGAATGCGCAGGATGACCTTGCGGTAGGTGCGATCCTCGAAGGCGCTGTCGTGGTCGCGCGCCGGCGCGGCCGATGACTCGGTACGTGGTTGCATGGTGATGACCCTTGGGCATGCGGGCATGCCTGATTGTTTTTATTGAATGGGCTTCGCCGGGCGGCACCTGGCGACACTGCAGTTACAACGGGTGAGCTCCTTGACGGATGAAGGACCAACCCGGCAGGCGGCGGTGCGCCTGAGGGCGCAGCGCCGTGCCGGGCTCGACGGCCGGGGCGCTTGCCCGACCGCGGTGGCGATGGCCGGTAATCTATGCCGCGGATCGATTCAATCCCAATGGCATTTGCTGATTAATCGATAACGTTGCGTTATCGAATCAGTCACGCTCGCGCTGCGCATTGGCGAGCAGGATGTCGGCGAATTCCCGGGCCGGGCCCAGCAGCTGATCGCCCTTGCGGGTCAGAATCCCGTAGTCCTGGGGCATCAGGTAGAACGGCGTGTCGAGCTTCTTCAGCAGGCCGCTTTCCAGGTGCTCCACCACCATGGCCTCGGGCAACATGCCGATCATCGGCCCGCCCTGCAGCACCTTGAGAAAGGTCTGCATGGAGATGGTGTCGATGGTGTTGCGCGGCACCGCCACCTGCGCCTTGGCGAACACCTCTTCCATGCGCCCGCGGATCGGCGTGCCCTTGGGATAGAGAATCCACGGCCAGTCGATCAGTTCCTGCAGGGTGATCGGCCCGGCCTGACAAAGCGGGTGGCGGCTATTGACCACGATGCAGAACGGCTCCGGCGCCAACGGCTGAAAGTCATAGCGCTGCTGCTGGCCCTGCTCGGTGAAGCGGCCGATGGCCAGATCCAGGTTGCGCTCCTCGAGCATTTCCATCAGGTGGTCGCTGGTCTGCTCGACCACCTCGATGGCCAGCAGTGGCCAGCGCTGCTTGATCTGCACGATGGCCTCGGGCAGCGCCACCGCCGTGGCAGCGAAGATGCCACCAACCTTGAGGTGGCCGTGGCCGCCGGCACTGAGGTTGTTGATCTGTTCGACGAAGGTGCGGGCCTCGTTCAAGGCGAGGTGGGCGTAACGCAGCACCTGTGCGCCCAGCGGCGTGGGTTGCATGCTGCGCGGCAGGCGCTCGAACACGGCGAAGCCGAGCAGGCTCTCGATCTCCTTGAGCATCTTGCTCAGCGCCGGCTGGCTGAGGTTCATCTGTTGCGCCGCCAGGTGCATGTTGCGGGTGCGGCCCAGGGTGTCGAGGAGCGTCAGGTGGCGGAATTTCAGCCAGTTGCAAAAGCTCGAGAACGACAGATCCGACATGGGCAGCTCCAGCGATTCAATAACGCCAGGTTATTGATAATTGAAAATATGCCATTGGAGTTTATCTACATCGCCGCCTAGCGTGCAGCTTTCACGCATCCAGGATTCATCGTCATGTCGATCCGCCTTACCCCCGAAAACACCCTGCCCGCCGACGCGGCCACGGCCACGCTGATCGGCCGCGCCTGGATTCCTGGAGCCGTCGCTGGCCCTTCGCCCATCGTGCTGCGCGCAGACGGTGTGTTCGACCTGTCGGCCCGCTTCGCCACCCTCAGCCAACTGCTGGAGCTCGACGCGCCGCTTCAAGTCGTGCGCGACACACCCGGCATCTTCGTCGGCAGCATCGAGGCGTTACTGGCCAACACCGGCGTCCACGCCGACCCGAGCCAGCCTTATCTGCTGGCGCCAGCAGACCTGCAGGTGATCAAGGCCGCCGGAGTGACCTTCGCCGCCAGCATGATCGAACGGGTAATCGAGGAAAAAGCCGCCGGCGACGCCGCCAAGGCGCAGAGCGTACGGGCCATCGTGCGCGAGGCCATCGGCGACAACCTGCGCGCCATGCAGCCCGGCTCGCCCCAGGCGATGCACCTCAAGGAACTGCTGATCGAGCAGAACATGTGGTCGCAGTACCTGGAAGTGGGCATTGGCCCCGATGCGGAGATCTTCACCAAGGCGCCGATTCTGGCCGCGGTGGGCAGCGCCAGCGAGATCGGCATTCACCCGATTTCGCAGTGGAACAACCCGGAGCCGGAAGTGGTGCTGGCGGTCAACAGCCGCGGGCAGATCCACGGTGCCACGCTGGGTAACGACGTCAACCTGCGCGACGTGGAAGGCCGCAGCGCCCTGTTGCTCAGCAAGGCCAAGGACAACAACGCCTCTTGCGCCATCGGCCCGTTCGTTCGCCTGTTCGACGAACACTTCGACCTCGACAGCGTACGCACCTGCGTGGTCGAGCTGCACGTTGAAGGCACCGACGGCTACCGGCTCACCGGATCCAGCTCGATGGACCAGATCAGCCGCGACCCACAGAACCTGGCGGCCCAGACGCTCAATGCCTCCCACCAGTACCCCGACGGTTTCATGCTGTTTCTCGGCACCCTGTTCGCGCCCACCGAAGACCGCGATCACCCCGGCAGCGGCTTCACCCACAAGATCGGCGACCGCGTGAGCATCAGCAGCCCGCGCCTGGGCGCCCTGCACAACCAGGTGACCACCAGCGACAAGGCCGCCCCCTGGACCTTTGGCGTGATGGCGCTGATCGACAACCTCGCCGCCCGCGGCTTGCTGGGCTAGTCATCGCCCCGAGCCGATATCCCAGCGCGACGCGATTCATTCAAGAACAAGAGAAACGAATCATGACCGACCCCAAACGCCCCCTGCGCAGCCAGCAGTGGTTCGATGATCCCGACCATGCCGACATGACCGCCATCTACGTCGAGCGCTACATGAACTACGGGCTGACCCGCGCCGAGCTGCAGTCGGGCCGGCCGATCATCGGCATCGCCCAGACCGGTAGCGACCTGACGCCCTGCAACCGCCACCACCTGGAGCTTGCCCAGCGGGTCAAGGCCGGCATCCGCGATGCGGGCGGCATCCCCATGGAATTTCCGGTGCACCCGATCGCCGAGCAGAGCCGCCGGCCCACCGCCGCGCTGGATCGCAACCTGGCGTACCTCGGGCTGGTGGAAATCCTCCATGGCTACCCGCTCGACGGCGTGGTGCTGACCACCGGCTGTGACAAGACCACGCCGGCCTGCCTGATGGCCGCCGCCACCACCGACCTGCCGGCTATCGTGCTGTCCGGCGGGCCGATGCTCGACGGCCACCACAAGGGCGAGCTGATCGGTTCGGGTACCGTGCTCTGGCACGCGCGTAAGCTGATGGCGGCTGGCGAGATCGACTACGAAGGCTTCATGGAAATGACCACCGCCGCCTCGCCGTCGGTGGGCCATTGCAACACCATGGGCACGGCGCTTTCGATGAACGCCCTGGCCGAAGCGCTGGGCATGTCGCTGACCGGTTGCGCCAGCATTCCTGCGCCTTACCGGGAGCGCGGGCAGATGGCCTACGCCACCGGCAAGCGCATCTGCGAACTGGTCATGCAGGACGTGCGCCCCTCGCAGATCATGACCCGTCCGGCCTTCGAGAACGCCATTGCGGTGGCGTCGGCACTCGGCGCATCGAGCAACTGCCCGCCACACCTGATCGCCATCGCCCGGCACATGGGCATCGAGCTGAGCCTCGAAGACTGGCAACGCATCGGCGAGAGCGTGCCGCTGTTGGTCAACTGCATGCCGGCCGGCAAGTACCTGGGCGAAGGCTTTCACCACGCCGGCGGTGTGCCGGCGGTGATGCACGAGCTACAGAAGGCCGGGCGCCTGCACGAAGACTGCATGACGGTCAGCGGCCGCCGCATCGGCGAGATCGTCGCAGGCAAAGTGACCGGCAATCGTGAGGTGATCCTGCCCTACGACGAGCCACTCAAGCACAGCGCCGGTTTCATCGTGCTCAGCGGCAACTTCTTCGATAGCGCGATCATGAAGATGTCGGTGGTCGGCGAAGCCTTCCGCAAGACCTACCTGGCCGAACCCGGCAAGGAAAACAGCTTCGAGGCGCGGGCCATCGTCTTCGAGGGCCCGGAGGATTACCACGCGCGCATCAACGACCCGGCGCTGGATATCGACGAGCGCTGCATTCTGGTGGTGCGCGGCGCCGGGCCAGTGGGTTATCCGGGCAGCGCCGAGGTGGTCAACATGGACCCGCCAGCAGCGCTGATAAAACAGGGTGTGGTCTCCCTGCCGTGCCTGGGCGATGGCCGGCAGAGCGGCACCTCGGCCAGCCCGTCGATTCTCAACATGTCGCCGGAAGCGGCGGTGGGCGGCGGCCTGGCGCTGCTGCAGACCAACGACGTGCTGCGCGTCGACCTCAACACCCGCTCGGTCAACCTGCTGATCGACGACGAGGAAATGCAGCGTCGCCGCGCCGCCTGGAAGCCGAGCTACCCCGCCTCGCAAACGCCGTGGCAGGAACTGTACCGCCAACTGGTCGGCCAGCTCTCCACCGGCGGCTGCCTGGAACCGGCCACCCTGCACATGCGCATCATCGCGCGCAGCGGCGGCATGCCGCGTCATTCCCACTGAAGACCTGTTGGCCGACATGAAAAAGGGGTGCACCTTCCCAGGTGCGCCCCTTTTTTCGTTCACACCGAGGTGGTCAGTGCGCGAGCTTCCTGGCGGCGCGCAGGTGCACCATCACACCCAGGGCCACGACCACGGCCGCGGCCGCGCCGGTGGAGATGACCAGGACCTGATACTCCTCGACGAACGCCATGGTCACCAGGCAGCCGACGATGAATACGATCACCAGGTAGGTCAGCCAGGGGAACAGCCACATTTTCAGGCGGATGTCCTGGCCTTCGGCTTCCAGTTTGCGGCGCATCTTCAGCTGCGAGAAGGCGATCACCAGGTACACCAGCAAGGCGATCATGCCGGTGGTGTTCATCAGCGTGTCGAGCACATCTTTCGGGCGCAGGGTTTCGCTGAAGTTGATCAGCGCCACGAAGATGGCCACCGAGCAGGAGGCGATGATCGCGAACACCGGCACGCCGGTGCCCGAGCGGGTGATCTTCAGGAAACGTGGCGCATCACCCCGGGTGGACAGCGAGAACAGCATGCGCGACGCGGTGTAGTGCGCCGAGATCATGCAACTGCTCACCGAGGTCAGCACCACGAAGTTCATCACCAGCTCGGCATACGGAATGCCCAGCAGCTCCAGGGTACGGCGGTAGGAGCCGTAGCCGGACTGCGCCATCAGCGGGTCGTTCCACGGCACCAGGCAGACGATCAGGAAGATCGAGCCGATGTAGAACAGGCATACGCGCCAGACCACCGAGTTGGTCGCCTTGACGATCTGGGTCGACGGGTCCTTGGCTTCCGAGGCGGCGATGGTGACGATTTCCGCACCGAGAAAGGCGAACATCACCCCGAGGATGGCCACCACCACGGCCTGCATGCCGTTGGGCATGAAGCCCTGGGCGGTCAGGTTGCTGAAGCCGCGCGTCTCGCCGGTGGGCCACAGGCTGAGCACCGCCATGCTGCACACCACCAGGAAGCAGATGATCGCCACCACCTTGATCAGCGCGAACCAGAATTCGAACTCCCCGTAATGTTTGACGTTGAAGAAGTTGATGCTGATCAGCAGCAGCGTGGTGGCCAGCACGAAGACGTTGACGCTGACTTCAGGGAACCAGCCATGCAGGATGGTACCGGCGACATAGGCCTCCCACGCCATGAGAATCACCCAGAACCACCAGTACAGCCAGCCGATGGTGAAGCCGGCCCAGCGGCCGATGGCCCGCTCGGCGTAGGTGGAAAAGGAGCCGGTGTCGGGCGACGACGTGGCCATCTCGCCGAGCATACGCATGATCAGCACCACCAGGATGCCGCCCGCCAGGTAGGCCAGTACCGCTGCCGGCCCGGCGCTGTGGATCACGCTGCCGGAGCCGACGAACAACGCGCCACCGATCACGCCGGCGATCGACATCATGGTGAGGTGCCGGGGCTTCAATGATGCACTGAGCTTGCTCTCGTGCTCCTGCTTTGCCTGTTCGGCTGATACCGCATCCATAGAAGGACTACCTCTTGTTGATTTTGCTGGAAACAGCCAAGCGGACCGCCCTGCCCGGCAACGATGCGACGGCAGGTTGGCCACAGGCTTGGCTGTGGTGATCGCTTTCCATGTGAGCGTTTGCGGATCCGGCGCGCCGGTCTCGGGCAACTGTTCCTTGCCGAAATCCATCCGGTTGAATCAGAGAACGGCCCGCCTCACTTGCGTGACGTGCTGAGCCATTACTGCAGCGGTATCACCGGGCAACCCCGGCACACCGGCCTTGAATGTTCGTTTTACTCCACAACCAGCTTGAATCCAGGCCCATTGCATGGCGGTTTTCACCAGCGAAACTGGCGCCACCAGAACACGGCAAGCCTTAAAGACAGTGATGAACAGCAATAAATCCGCACCCGAAAGGCAAATGAAACCCGTTCGTTAAATTCAACGGGGCCGGATGGTAACGGAAAATTTACATTTTGGAATACTCTGCTCGTGCGACGAACAGATGCGTGGCACCGCGAGCATTGGTCTGCCGATGCCAGAGCACGGCCGAGCTGTACGGGTGGATAACGTTTCATCCGCTTCACCCATCCACCGCTCTCCCAGTACCGCAATGGTGGACAAAAAGAGCGTTGTCCACCCTACGAGCTGCCTGGCGATGGCAGCGGGAGATACGGACAGAGCAGTAGGATGGGTCGGGCCGCGTAGGTGAAACCCATCAATGGCCTTACTTCGACTTCGCCCTTGCGGCGCCAGCGCCTGCGCGTTTGGCCGGCGCGCCTTTGCGCGGAGCGCCCTTGCGCTTGCCCTTCCACGCCGGTTTACCGGCTGGCGGAGGGCCACTGATGGTCAGTTGCAGCCCCCGGCAGCGTTCGATCTGCCTGGCCATCCAGGCCGACTGTTTGGCAACGAACTCCTCGAGCGGCATTTCGCCGCTCTGCACCATGTCCAGCGCCTGCTCCCAGATCGCCGTGGTCCCGGGGTCGGCAATCGCCCGCGGCACCGCATCGATAAGGCCGAATGCCGCCGAGGTGGCAGCCAGCGCCTTGCCCTGCTTGGTCAGGTAACCGCGGTCGAGCAGCCCCTGGATGATGCCGGCACGGGTGGCTTCGGTACCGATGCCGGTGGTGTCCTTGAGCTTCTGCTTGAGGCGTGGGTCTTCAACGAGCCGCGCCACGTTCTTCATGGCCTGGATAAGGTCGCCTTCGGTGAACGGCTTGGGCGGTTGAGTGAATTGATCCTTGAGCGTCACCTCGCGCACCGCGCACTGCTGCCCCTCGTGCAGCGATGGCAACGCTTGCGGCGCCGGCGCTTCGCGGCCCTTGGCAGGTGCCAGGGCTTCAGGCAGCGCGCGCTTCCAGCCAGGCTCGACGATCTGCTTGCCGACCGCACGCAGGCCATGGCCAGCGCAGTCGAAATCGGCCTGGGTCCGGTCGTATTCGTGGTTGGGCAGAAACTGCGCCAGGTAGCGCGCGCGGATCAACTCGTAAACCGCGCGCGGGCGGCCACTCAAACGCGCCAGCCCGCCGGCGGCCAGGGTCGGAATGATGCCGTGGTGCGCGCTGACCTTGGCATCGTTCCAGGCCCGCGAGCGGCGCCCGGCCTGCGCATGTGCGAGCACGTCACGCAGGGCCGGGTCGGCCTGCCCCAGCGCCGCGAGGATGGCCGGCGCCTCGCCGTGCTGGCTCACCGGCAGGTAGCCGCAGTCGCTGCGCGGGTAGGTGATCAGCTTGTCGCTCTCGTAGAGTTTCTGGGCAATATCCAGGGTTTCCTGGGCGCCCAGGCCGAGCTTCTTCGAGCACACCTGCTGCAGGGTGCCGAGGTCGAAGAGCAGCGGCGGCGCCTCGCGCATGCGCTCGGTTTTCAACTGCTGCAACCGCGCGTGCTCGGCGCCCTGCATGGCGTCAGCCGCCCGCTGGGCGACGGCCTGACGCAGGCAGCGGCCTTGCTCGTCGCAATCGCCCTGCGGCGCGCGCCACTGAGCGGTGAACGGCGTACCGTTGCCATCGAGCGTCACGTCGATGGCCCAGAACGGCACCGGCACGAAATCGGCGATGCTGCGGTCACGATCCACCACCAGACGCAGGGTCGGCGTCTGCACGCGGCCGACCGGCAGCACGCCCTGGTAGCCGGACTTGCGCCCCAGCAGGGTGAACAGACGGCTCATGTTCATGCCGATCAACCAGTCGGCCCGCGAGCGCCCTAGCGCTGATTGATAGAGGTTGTAGGTGCTGGCGCCGGGCTTGAGCGCGGCCAGCGCCTTGCGGATCGAGGCGTCGTCCAGGGCCGACAGCCACAGGCGCTGGACGGGCCCGCGATAGCGGCAGTGGTCGAGCAGCTCGCGGGCGATCATCTCGCCCTCACGGTCGGCGTCAGTGGCGATCACCAACTCGGCCGCTTCGCCCAGCAGCCGCTTGACCGCCTTGAACTGCGCGGCGGTCTTGGGCTTGACGCGCATTTTCCACTGCTGCGGCACGATCGGCAGGTCGTCCAGCACCCAGCGTTTGTAGCGCGCGTCGTAGGCATCGGGCGGCGCGGTTTCCAGCAGGTGACCAATGCACCAGGTGACCGTCACCCCGTTACCCAGCCAGCAGCCGTCACCACGCCGCGTGGCACCGAGCACGCTGGCGATATCCTTGGCTTGGGACGGCTTTTCGCAGAGAAACAGACGCATGGGGCAGCAACACCGTGGAATCGACAGCCTCCAGATTACTGTATATCCATACAATTCGCCTATGCCGTCGTCGATTGCCCGCGGCCCGGCGCTCTGCTAGTGTCCCGCCGAACCGCGAACCCGCCTGAGACCTGCTGCCATGGCCCGTAAGAAAGCCGCGCTCGATTTCGAGCAATCCCTCACCGACCTGCAAACCATCGTCGAGCGCCTGGAAAACGGCGAGCTGTCACTGGAGGAGTCGCTGAGCGCCTTCGAGCAGGGCATCCGCCTGACCCGCGATTGCCAGGCCTCCCTGACCCAGGCCGAGCAGAAAGTACAGATTCTCCTGGAGCGCGACGGCGAGCTGGAAGCGGCGCCGTTCGACACGGAAGAACCGCTATGATCGCCGCCTACCAGGCCCGCTGCCAGCAGCAGGTCGATGCGGCCCTGGAACCGCTGTTCGCGGCGCCGCGCGTGGAGCTCGAGCGCCTTTACGCGGCCATGCGCTACAGCGTTTTCAACGGCGGCAAACGCATTCGCCCCCTGCTCGCCTACGCTGCCTGCGAAGCCCTCGGCGGCGCGGCGCAGCAGGCCGATGGCGCGGCCTGTGCAGTGGAACTGATTCACGCCTATTCCCTGGTGCACGACGACCTGCCGGCCATGGACGATGACGACCTGCGCCGCGGCCAGCCCACCACCCACAAGGCGTTCGACGAAGCCACCGCGATTCTCGCCGGCGATGGCCTGCAAAGCCTGGCATTCGCCGTGCTCGCCAGCGACCGGTGCAACCCGCAAAGCGCAGACGTGCGCCTGAGCATGTTCAGCGTGCTGGCCGATGCCGCAGGCCCCGCCGGCATGGTTGGCGGCCAGGCCATCGATCTCGGTTCGGTCGGCCAGCAGTTGCAGCAGCCGGCGCTGGAAGTCATGCACCGCCACAAGACCGGCGCGCTGATCGAGGCCAGCGTGCGCCTTGGCGCCCTGGCCAGCGGCCGCGCCGACGAACGTGCCCTGGTGGCGCTGAGCACCTATGCCCGCGCCGTCGGTCTGGCCTTTCAGGTGCAGGACGACATCCTCGACGTGGAGAGCGATACGGCCACCCTCGGCAAGACCCAGGGCAAGGACCAGGCCAACGACAAGCCCACCTACCCGGCACTGCTCGGCCTGGAGGCGGCGCGGCACTACGCCTTCGAGCTGCGCGACCAGGCGCTGCATGCGCTACGCCCGTTCGATCATGCCGCCGAGCCGCTGCGCGAACTGGCGCGTTATATCGTCGACAGGCGCAACTGACCCCCGCCTTCGCTGTCTCATTTGCACGCCACTGCGGCGATCCGCCCCTGCCCTCCTTGGGCGCGGATAGCCGCATCAGGTAGACTGCTTCATTCCTTGAATTCTTATAACGACTCGCCTGATGCCGACGACCTTCCACGAGATTCCCCGCGAACGCCCGTTGACGCCGCTACTCGACCGCGCCAACACGCCGGATGAACTGCGCCGCCTCGGCGAGGCCGAGCTGGAGACGCTGGCTGACGAACTGCGCCAGTACCTGCTCTACACGGTCGGCCAGACCGGCGGGCACTTCGGCGCAGGTCTTGGGGTGGTGGAGCTGACCCTCGCGCTGCACTACGTCTTCGACACGCCCGACGACCGCCTGGTATGGGACGTCGGCCATCAGGCCTATCCGCACAAGATTCTCACCGGCCGTCGCGAGCGCATGAGCACGCTGCGCCAGAAGGACGGCATCGCCGCCTTCCCGCGCCGCTCGGAAAGCGAGTACGACACCTTTGGCGTCGGCCATTCCAGCACCTCGATCAGCGCCGCACTGGGCATGGCCATCGCCGCCCAGCGCCAGGGCAGCAAACGCAAATCGGTGGCGGTGATCGGCGACGGCGCCCTGACCGCCGGCATGGCCTTCGAAGCGCTCAACCACGCGGCTGACGTGAAGGCCAACATGCTGGTGGTGCTCAACGACAACGACATGTCGATCTCCAAGAACGTTGGCGGCCTGTCCAACTACCTGGCCAAGATTCTCTCCAGCCGCACCTACGCCAACGTGCGCGAGGGCAGCAAGAAAGTGCTGTCCAAGCTGCCCGGCGCCTGGGAAATAGCCCGCAAGACCGAAGAGCACGCCAAGGGCATGCTGGTCTCGGGCACCATGTTCGAAGAGCTGGGCTGGAACTACATCGGCCCCATCGACGGCCACGACCTGCCGACCCTGCTGGCCACCCTGCGCAACATGCGCGATCTGGAGGGCCTGCAGTTCCTCCATGTGGTCACCAAGAAGGGCAAGGGTTTCGCACCGGCCGAAGTCGACCCAATCGTCTACCACGCGATCTCCAAGCTGGAGCCGATCAATGCGCCGGCCAAGGTGAAGAAGCCGTCCGGCCCGAAATACTCCAGCGTGTTCGGCCAGTGGCTGTGCGAAATGGCCGCCCATGACGAACGCCTGATGGCCATCACCCCGGCGATGAAGGAAGGCTCCGATCTGATCGCGTTCAGCGAACGCCACCCGGATCGCTACTTCGACGTGGCCATCGCCGAGCAGCATGCCGTCACGCTGGCAGCCGGCATGGCCTGCGAAGGCGCCAAGCCGGTGGTGGCGATCTACTCGACCTTCCTGCAGCGCGCCTATGATCAGTTGATCCACGACGTCGCGGTGCAGAACCTCGACGTGCTGTTCGCCATCGACCGCGCCGGCCTGGTCGGTGAAGACGGCCCGACTCACGCAGGCAGCTTCGACCTGTCTTACCTGCGCTGCGTGCCCGGCATGCTGATCATGACGCCGAGTGACGAGAACGAACTGCACCACATGCTCACCACCGGTTACCAGTTCACGGGCCCGGCGGCGGTGCGCTACCCGCGTGGCAGCGGCCCGAACGCCGCTATTGACCGCGAGCTGACGCCACTGCCGATCGGCAAGGGCGTAATCCGCCGTCAGGGTCAGGGCGTTGCCCTGCTGGTGTTCGGCGTACAGCTGGCCGAGGCCCTGCGCGTCGGCGAAACGCTGAACGCTACCGTGGTCGACATGCGTTTCGTCAAACCGCTGGACGAAGCACTGGTCAGCGACCTGGCGGGCAGTCATGAGCTGCTGGTGACCATCGAGGAAAACAGCGTGATGGGCGGCGCCGGCAGCGCCGTCAGCGAATTCCTCGCCAGGAGCGGCACACTCCAGCCAATGCTGCACCTCGGCCTGCCCGACAGCTACGTCGAACACGCCCGTCCCGAGCAGATGCTGGCCGAATGCGGCCTGGACGAAGCCGGGATTGAAGCAGCCATCCGCAAGCGACTTGGACGGCAGCCAGCCTAGATAGCAAAATCGGCAGATGGTAATTGAACCCGGGATAGCTTCCCGGGTTTCGCTTCGCTCTACCCAGGCTACGAAACGCGAGAGCCTTAGTGGCTTCTGTGGCCTGGGCCACGCCTCAACGCCCCATAAAACCATTCAACGCCGCTTTCGAGGCATGCCCTCTCGCTACGGTCCGCTAGCGAGTACCCCGCCTATACCCAACTCTGGCGCTTCTGCCCGTAGCCTGGGTTGAGCGAAGCGATACCCAGGTTTTGCCCACAGGCGCCATCGCGCCCCACCGTCGGCACAGAGCGCACAAGGCTCCAGGTCCTCAGACCCAGCCCTGGGCCTTGAGCTCGCTTTTCAGGTAGGCGTAATAGACCGGCGCGGCGACCAGGCCGGCGATCCCGAACGCGGCCTCGAACACCAGCATCACCAGCAACAGCTCCCAGGCGCGAGCCTTGATCTGGCCACCGACGATACGTGCGTTGAGAAAGTACTCGACCTTGTGGATCAGGATCAGGTAGGCCAGCGCCCCAAGGGCCACCCAGATCGACAGCGACAGGCCGACGATGAAGATCGCGGTGTTGGAAATCAGGTTGCCGACCACCGGCAACAGGCCGGCCACGAAGGTAATCAGGATCAGCGTCTTGGTTAGCGGCAGGTGCACATCGAAGAGCGGCAACACGCCCATCAGGAAGATGCCGGTAAAGGTGGTGTTGAGCAGCGAGATCTTGATCTGCGCGAAGACGATGTTGCGAAACGCCTCGACGAAGCGTTGCACGCGGATCAGTAACGCGCCGGCCAGGGGTTTGAGCTGATCCGGCTCGGGCACATTCTGCAAGGCGATAACCGCGCCGAGAATCATGCCGATCAGGATAGTGACGAACATGTGCACAGCGCCCTTGCCGAGCAGCTGCAGCTCGCTGATGTGGCCGCGCAGCCAGTCGTGCAGGGCGATGCGGATATCGTCCACATTGGCAGGCAGGTAGGCCACCAGCGCTTCCGGCAACTGGTCACGCGCGCGGTCGATCACCCCGAGCAATTTGCCCATCAGCCGCCCCGGGTTGTTCAACTCATGCATCACCAGGGAAAAACCGCCGGCGAATACCAGGCCCAGCACGCCGATCACCAGTACGCTGAGCAGGCCGACCGCCAGCAGCCGACCCAGATGCCCGGCGAACAGGCGCTGCATGGGGCGCGCCAGACGGTTGACCAGCTCGAACACCAGCAACCCGGCCAACAGGCTCGGCAGCAGTTTCAGCGGGAACACCAGCAGGAGTGCGGCACCAACGATCAATGCGCTGGCGGGGGAAAACCAGGGGGAGACAGGGGCTTTCATAACATCTGCAACAATCGGAAAGGCGCCCAATCTGCCAGTTGCCAGCGTGCTTTACCAGTATCTTCACACGGGTGCCGCGCCAGCGGTGATAGCGCCATCATCGCGCGGGCGCCATTAGCTGGCAGAGTTTGCTGATCGCCTCGAGCATCTGAAAACTGGGCCGCTCCAGGCCGTTGTCGGGCAACACCAGCAATTGCTTGCGCTGCACCGCCGTGAGCTGCGGCCAGCGGTGCCAGGCCTGAACTTGCCGGGTATCGCCTGCGATGATCACCGCAGGGTCGCGCTGCAGCACAGCCTCGACACTGACCTGCGGCGCGGGCAGCTTCAACTCGGCAAACACATTGCGCGCCCCACAGACCTGCAGCGCGTCGCTGATGATCTGCCCGCCACCAACGGTGTACAGCGGCGCATCCCACACCTGGTAGAACACCGGCAATGGTCGCGCACGGCGATAGCGCTCACGCAAGCTGGCCAGCCCGCCAACGAAACGGTCGTGCAGGCGCTGCCCCTGCGGTGTGCGCCCCAGCCGCTCGCCGACCTGCACGAACTGCTGGGCCAGCTCATCCAGCGAACGAGGCTCCAGCACCAACAGTGAAACGCCGAAGGTTTCCAGCTGCGCTCGCTGAGCAGCTCCGACACTGCCTGGCCAGAGCAGCAGCAGATCCGGTTGCAGGGCCAGCAGGGTCTCCATGTCGAGTTGGCCATAGCGGCCCACGGAAGGCAGATGCGCCAATGCCGCAGGCCGCTCGCCCCCGTCGAGCACGCCGACCAACTGGTCGGCGGCGCCCAGCTCGACGACGATTTCACTCAACGATGGCGCCAGGCTGACCACCCGCTCTGCCGCTGACAGCGCCCCGGCGTGCAACACCCACAACGCCAGCAGAACGCGCAGCATCAGCTCAGTTGCCGGGGGATTCGATAGAGGTAGAACACCACCACGCTGGCCAGCGCAAGCAACACCAGCGGCACCGCTTCCAATCCGCCGAACACCGCCAGGGCGGCGATCCAGGCCGGCAGCCCGGCACCGAGCAGCGCAGTGCGGCGGCGCTCGGCCAGGGCCAGCCAGGCGGCAGGTTCGTCAGCCGTGTTCAGCGCTTTGGCGGTAGCGAACAGCGCCCGCTTGTACCCACCGAACAGCGGCAGACTGACGAACAAGGACGCCAGTCCCGCCACGAACAGCGGCATCGCCAGGACGCCCGGTTGGCGCCCGCCACCAAAAACAAAATTGATCAGTAACAGCGGGGCCAGGGTCAGTGCCAGTTGCCGCCACCAGAGCAGGGCCAACCGGCGCTTGACCGCGGCCCGGGTCAAGGCCGCTCGACCTCGCCCTGGTGCAGCTTGCCGAGCATGTGGCCAAGCTTGCCGGCCTTGGTAGCCAGGTACTTGCTGTTATGCGGGTTGTGGCCCAGTTGCAGCGGCACGCGATTGGCGACCGGAATGCCCATGTCGCCCAGCGCCTTGACCTTGCGCGGGTTGTTGGTCATCAGCTTGAGCGAGGAAATCCCCAGGTGCTGCAGCATCGGCAAGCAGATGGCGTAGTCGCGCATGTCTGCACCGAAACCCAGGCGCTCATTGGCTTCGACGGTGTCGGCACCAGCATCCTGCAACTCGTACGCACGGATCTTGTTGAGCAACCCGATGCCGCGGCCTTCCTGACGCAGGTAGAGCAGCACGCCGCGGCCTTCCTCGGCGATCGCGCGTAGCGCGCCCTCGAGCTGGAAACCGCAATCGCAGCGCAGGCTGAACAACGCATCGCCGGTCAGGCATTCGGAATGCAGGCGCCCCAGCACCGGCTCGCCATCAGCCACGTTGCCGAAGGTCAGAGCGACATGCTCCTTGCCGGTGGCCTCCTCAAGAAAGCCATGCATGGTAAACACGCCGAACGGGGTCGGCAGTTGGGAGGCGGCGACGAACACGACGGGCACCGAATGCTCCTGGTATGGGAAAGGATGCGAATATGCGATGGGTGATAGTGTAACCCGCAAAATGCACGGGCCACACCTTTCGCGTAGGCGCGTCGCCCCCGGCGAGAATGATTGCGGCCTTACCGCACCATCGGCGCCGTGCCCACCATTCGCCGCGGGGTCGCGGCTCCCACAAAAAGCCCCGCCCACCCCGCAAAATGCGCGGGCCACACGCCCCGCGTAGGCGCGTCGCCCCCGGCGCGAATGATTGCGGCCTTACCGCACTATCGGCGCCGTGCCCACCAATCGCGGCTCCTTCAGCGCCACCATACAGTTCACTCTGCAACGGGACACTGGATCGCGATGTGGCTACCGACCACGACTTCCAGGCCCTCGAACGCCCCCGCCGCCACCTCGATGATGTAACGCACCGGCTCTTGCGAGCCATGCCGCTGCAGGCTGTAGGGCTGCATGTCGACCACCTTGCGCACCGTGCCATGCGCGTCGATGAACGCAGCAGACAGGGCGACACGGGTGTCCTTCATCCACAATTCACGCACTCCCTCGTCGCGCCACGCGAAGAGCATGCCGGGGCCCACGTGGTCGCGACCGGACAGCCCCACCGTACGGGCCTCGGCGGTGGCCGCGAGCGGCAGCGCCAGCGAGGTTCCATCCGGAAAGCCAACCCGGCATTGCGGGAGCTGCGCCTGGGCTGCCGAACACGCGAATGCCAGCCCACCCATCATGATGCTGCGCACCAGCCAGATAGCCATGCTTACCTCGAACCCGAACCAGAGGGTGCGATCCTACCGGCCACGATGATTTTCAGCACCTGGCACCGCGCCCTGCTTCGACAGGAGATACCCCAGCGCACCTGCGTTTCCCGCTATAATCGCGCATTTTTCCGGGCCTACAGGCCCGCCAACGCTTTCAAGCAGGCACGTATCCATGACCATTCAGGCCGCCGAAGTCGCCAAGCGCCGCACTTTCGCCATCATCTCGCACCCCGACGCCGGTAAAACCACCATCACCGAGAAGCTGCTGCTGATGGGGCAGGCAATCGCCGTGGCCGGCACGGTCAAATCGCGTAAATCCGACCGCCACGCGACCTCCGACTGGATGGAAATGGAGAAGCAGCGCGGAATTTCCATCACTACCTCGGTGATGCAGTTCCCCTACCGCGAGCACATGGTCAACCTGCTCGACACCCCCGGCCACGAAGACTTTTCCGAAGACACCTACCGCACCCTGACCGCGGTCGACTCGGCGTTGATGGTGCTCGACGGCGGTAAAGGCGTCGAGCCACGCACCATTGCGCTGATGGACGTGTGCCGGCTGCGCGACACGCCCATCGTCAGCTTCATCAACAAGCTGGACCGCGACATTCGCGACCCGATCGAGCTGCTCGACGAAATCGAGGCGGTGCTGAAGATCAAGGCCGCGCCGATTACCTGGCCGATTGGTTGCTACCGCGACTTCAAGGGTGTCTACCACCTCGCCGGTGACTACATCATCGTTTACACGCCAGGCCATGGCCACGAGCGCACCGCGACCAAGATCATCGAGAAACTCGACTCCGACGAGGCACGCACCCACTTGGGTGACGAGTACGACCGCTTCGTCGAGCAACTGGAGCTGGTGCAGGGCGCCTGTCACGAATTCGACCAGGATGAGTTCCTCAGCGGTCAATTGACGCCCGTGTTCTTCGGTACCGCGCTGGGCAACTTCGGTGTCGACCATGTGCTCGATGCGGTAGTCGACTGGGCCCCTCGCCCGCTGGCCCGGGTGGCCAACGAGCGCACCGTGCAGCCGGTGGAAGAGAAGTTCACCGGCTTCGTGTTCAAGATCCAGGCGAACATGGACCCCAAGCATCGTGACCGCATCGCCTTCATGCGCATCTGCTCGGGCAAGTACGAGAAAGGCATGAAGATGCGCCATGTGCGCACCGGCAAGGACGTGCGCATCGGCGACGCCCTGACCTTCTTCTCCAGCGAGCGTGAAATGCTCGAGGAAGCCTGGGCTGGCGACATCATCGGCCTGCACAACCACGGCACCATCCAGATCGGCGACACCTTCACCGAAGGCGAGGCGCTGGGCTTCACCGGCATCCCGCACTTCGCCCCGGAACTGTTCCGCCGTGTGCGCCTGAAGGACCCGCTCAAGTCCAAGCAATTGCGCCAGGGCCTGCAGCAGCTCGCCGAGGAAGGCGCCACCCAGGTGTTCTTCCCCGAGCGCAGCAACGACATCATCCTCGGCGCCGTCGGTGTGCTGCAGTTCGATGTGGTCGCCAGCCGCCTGAAAGAGGAATACAAGGTCGAATGCGGCTACGAGCCGATCACCGTCTGGTCGGCGCGCTGGATCGAGTGCAGCGACAAGAAGAAGCTGGAGGAATTCTCCAACAAGGCCGTGGAAAACCTCGCCCTCGACGGCGGCGGCCACCTCACCTACCTGGCGCCGACGCGCGTCAACCTGAGCCTGATGGAAGAGCGCTGGCCAGACGTGAAATTCCGCGCGACGCGCGAGCATCACTGATCCGCTGCGGATGGGAAGTTGGATAAAAAGAACCGGCCCTGAAGGCCGGTTGTTTTTTGCGTGGTATCACCGTAGGCGGTATTAGCCAAAGGCGTGATCCGCCGCATGATTCGCGACAACACGAAACCCAGAAAAAACGCCCCTGCATAAGGCGCGGCGCTCCGTTGCAGCAAAGGGTTCGGCAAATTCGCGGTAAACGACGGATTACGCTTTCGGCGAATCCATCTTATTAATTCGCCACGACGGTCATGCAATGCAGCCTAGCGCGCGGCATCCTGTAAAAGAATCGCCTTGGCGTACGCCAAAAACTCATCCAGGTGGCCAGTGATTACCGCGATGGTGATCGGCAGTTGCAGCGCCTGATATTCATGCACCGCGATGTTGCGGTAGCCAACCATCCGCTTCAGCGCATCAGCTAAATCCTTCTCGATCCAGCCGTGCTGAGCCAGCAAGCCGAATACATCCCGAGCGCTCTGCGGTATACCCAGCCGTTCTCGGCGGATCAAATGCTGCCCCATGTCCAAGGCAGCCTCACAGGCGCGCTGAATATTCAGAATGGCGGCATCCTGGCGGGTGAAATCTTCACCGAACGTCGCGGGATCACGGTCGTACTCTTCACGCGCCCGCCGCACGCAGCGCTCGATGCTCGCCACTTTGTTGAGCACTACATCATCGGCCATATACCTGCCCCTCCTGTTCGATAAGACGCAGCAGCGGCGCCCTTGCATCATCCAATGCCAGCTTCTCACTGAGCATGGCGCACTCGAACAACCCAGCTCGCTGGTCGATAGCCCACCAGCGCTCCCCGTGGACGATTACCTGCTGCTGCATCACTGTCGAGGCGCTGCGTAAATCCAGCAAGTCCACCGGGCAACCCACGACATCCTCAAGCTCACCCGCCAGCCCCCAAAGCTCGACGGGATCAGCATAGCCTTGCACCAACACTGCAAGATCCAAGTCGCTCGTCTCACTGGCCACACCGCGGACACGACTGCCAAATGCATAGACACCCAATATCCCGGGAAGCCGGGCGCGCAGTAGATCGATCACCGCCTGTCGATACATAAGCCCTCCTGTTGACGAGCGAGTGTAACCCACAGCCCATATCCCCACGCAGCAGGCAGGCCGTATCAGCCCAAGGGGTAATCCGCCGCATGGCCCGTAGCAACACCAAAGTCAAAAATCAAAACGCCCCGTGCAAGACGGGGCGTTCCAGTACAGCAGCTTCGCGCTGAACGACGGATTATGCGTCGCTAATCCATCCTGCGAGTAATCCGCCATACCGCAATGAGCGGCAAGTCACCACCTACTGCTTGTCCTCCGCTAACGTCCAGGCGATGACCGAGTCGCCGATCTTGGTGCCGAACGAGCCGTGCCCGCCAGCCATCTGGACTACGTATTGCTTGCCGGTCTTCTCCGATACATAGGTCATCGGTGTCGCCTGGCCGCCGGCAGGCAGGCGGCCTTTCCAGAGCTCCGCGCCGGTTTTCAGGTCGTACGCGCGCAGGTAGTAGTCCAGCGTACCGCTCATGAATGCCACGCCACCGGCGGTGACGATCGGGCCGCCCAATGCCGGCGTACCCACCGGAAAAGGCAGCCCAAGTGGCGCGCTGTCACGGCTGGTGCCGTTCTTGTGCATCCACACTTTCTTCATGGTGCGCAGGTCGACAGCCGTCACGTAGCCCCAGGGTGGCGACTGACAGGGCAGGCCCAGCACCGACAGGAACGGCTCCAGGCGTACCATGTACGGTGCGCCCAGGTTTGGCTGCAAACCGGTTTCGCCACCCCCACGACGCTCCTCGGTCTCCACCTCGGTGCGCTTGACCATTTGCGAGATGAACGCCAGGTAATTGGGTGCTCCGAACAGCAATTGCCGGCTCGGATCTACCGCCACCGAAGGCCAGTTGAAGGTACCGACGTTGCCGGGATAGATCAGCGAGCCCTGCTCCGAAGGCGGTGTGAAATCACCGTCGTAACGCAGCTTGCGGAACTGGATACGGCACATCATCTGGTCCAGCGGCGTGCCACCCCACATGTCCTGCTCACGCAACGGTTCGTCAGGCGCATAGCTGAGCGCCGACGTCGGCTGGGTCGCCGCGGTGGTGTCGCCATAATCGGTACCTTGCGGCACCGCCATCTCGCTCACCGGCACGATGGGCTCGCCTGTGCGGCGATCAAGCACATACAGATCGCCGCGCTTGGTGGGCTGAATGATCGCCGGCACCTTGCCCTGCGGCCCATCGATATCGACCAGCGTCGGCTGTGACGGCAGATCGCGATCCCAGAGGTCGTGGTGCACGGTCTGGAATTCCCAGCGCACCTTGCCCGTCGCCAGGTCCAGCGCCACCAGGGTGTCGGTGAACCGCTCGGCCAGCGCATTGCGCGGAATAGACCACTGATCAGGGGTCTGGTTACCCATCGGCAGATAGACCAGCCCCAGCGCTTCGTCGGCAGTGGGAATCGTCCAGGAGTTGGGGGTACTGCGTACATAGGTCTCGCCTGGTGCGAGCGGCTCGGTGGCGTCGGGATTACCCGGATCAAAATTCCAAACCAACGCGCCAGTCTTCACGTCGTAGGCGCGAATCACGCCGCCTGGCGAGTCGACCGAACCGTTGTCGGTGATCGAACCACCCTGAATCACCAGTTTTTCGGTGACCACCGGCGGTGAGGTTGGCAGGTAGACACCCAATGCACCGTCACCCAGGCCCGCTTTGAGGTCGACCGTACCGGCATCACCGAACTCCTCGCATGGCTGCCCGTCCTCGACATCCAGCGCCATCAGGGTACCGTCGTTGGTCGGCAGGAACAGGCGCTTTTCACAGCGTGCGGCAGGCTGATTGGGCTGCTCGGCCCCATTGGCGGCCGCAGCAGCACCGGCGCCGTCGTGATAGGCCAGGCCACGACAGGTCATATGCTGGTAGTACTCGGCATCACGATTGATGCTCGGGTCGAACCGCCAGCGCTCCTGCCCCGTATCGGCATCTAGAGCGATCGCCACGCTATGCGGCGTACAGATGAACAGCGTGTCGCCCACCTTCAGCGGCGTGACCTGATTGGTCAGCTCGCTGGGGTCACCCGGCCCAGGCAGGTCGCCAGTGTGGTACTCCCAGGCCTTCTCGAGCTGGCCGGCATTTTCCGGAGTGATCACCGCCGCGGTGGAATACCGGTCGCCCTGCTTCGACCCTCCATAAGCAGGCCATTCACTTTGCGAGCGCCCGGCCAGCGCCTGCGGCGTGCCGCCCTGCATCTGCGCACCGCTGAACTCGCCTTCGATGGAGTGGTAATCCTGCGTCAACGAATAGCAGGCCATCAGTGCGCCGGCCAAGATACCTACACCCAGAATGCCAGTGGCGCCATCACGCCAGACGCCGCGGTTGCCAACATGACGATTGACGAACGGCAGAATCAACCACAAACCAAGGATGCACCACAGATCGATACGTGGCGCCAGCTGCCACCAATCGAAACGGACCTCATAGAAGGTCCAGGCCAGGGTGCCTAAAAGCAGCAGGCCATACAGCGCGATCGCCGCCCGGCTGCGTGCGAACACCAGCCCCGCCACGACCAACAGACCGACGCCTGCCACGAGGTAGTACCAGGAGCCGCCAAGGGTGACGAGGTAACCGCCCCCTGCGGCCATCAGAGCACCTAGCAACACCATTACCACAGCGGTCAGGATAACGAGTGTGGGCCGACGGCCGTAATGGGTATTCATGGCAAGCTCTCCATCTGATTCATTCCACAGCAAGCGCAGCGAAACCTTTTGAAACATAGGTTTGGCGATAGTCTGTGGAGAGGATGGAGGGGGTTTGGTTCAGGTTTTTTCCGGCGTGAATTGGCGAAGCTTGGCTGCTACAGTTGCTACTACAGACTCGAGGTACTCGATGATTGCCCTCAGCATTTATCTAAGTGAACAGCCATTGCGTATGCAGCAAAATTAGTGTGGCGTAATCCGCCGAACGATGCCCGCCGTACCGCAGAAACCAGAAAGCAAAACGCCCCGCAAGAGGCAGGGCGTTTGGTGTTGTGGAGAATGTCGCAGGTTACGGTGAACGACGGATTACGCTTCGCTAATCCATAACTACGAGTGATCTATCATATCGCGATGCAGTCACTTATTTATAACTGCTGCAGCACTCAGGAATTGTTAATTCATATGCCTTAAAGTTAGGGAAACCGGCCTGCCTTTCTGAGGCGATTTTCTGAAGATAGGTAATTTCGCGATCAGGCCAAATCCTTCTAATACTCTCGACCAGATAGCCATCAGGTAAATTCGGGTAAACCGCGTATCTCGCTTTTAAAACAGAAGAGGCAAAATCGAAATCTTGCCGTGCAAGAGCGAATAGAGCCACACGCTCCAGATAAATATAATTAGGCTCCTTTACTGCCATAAAAATGGTCTTGCACATTCTGTACTCCCAATCAGGCCCATTCTCAACAACAAGATATTCCATCAAAACTTTGTCAGCAGGCCAATCAAGTGCCGGATTGAGTGAGTACTCGATCAACTCTTGCATCCGCTGCAAATTCACTCGAGAATCTTTTGTGGGATAGACATACCCCGCAAGGGAAGAATATCCAAAAACAACCGCTACTCCCAAAACCACGCCGCACGCCGCAACCACTCTTAAAATACTGCCACTTAGCCTCTTAACAACCGGCATATATATCGCCAAAAACGACAAAAACAAAGCAAGAAAATTCATGTACCAGAGTGGATACTCAAGCAAGCTATGCACACAAAAAATCAATAAGACAGCGGCCACCACCAGACCGTCCACATTATTTCTCAGACAGCGACCAAGCGCCCCTTTAAGCACCCATATAGCGAGCAGCAATAAAGGAAACGCCCACACACCCAATTCCACCAGAAAATGAAATACAATATTGTGAGCGTGAGACCACGTTATCTGCGCGGGCAAGCCAGACTCGAGCTGATAAACAAAGCTATAACGTGCATAGTTACCAAAGCCAACCCCCCAAGGGTAATCCAAAAATATACTCCACGCCTTACTCCACTCCTGTAAGCGATACACATCCCCCGCGATGGATATACGGGACGAAGCACCCAACTCAAAGAACCACAGAACAATCAAACACAGCGAAAAGAAAATCGAAAACAGGGAGTAAGAATAGAAAGCTACAGACTCTTCCGCAGACCAATCACGTAGCCTAAATACTATCAAAGCTAAAAGCAGGAGAGTCAGCACCGCAAGAACGGCCATACGCGAAGCAGCGTAGGCTAGCAAAATTGCTACGAGCGCTAGCATCCCTCCCGCAAATAGAACATTAATATTTCGTTTACACAACAGCCCACACAAGACAACCGAAAAAACCAAAAGGTATGTAGAGAAGTTATTTCGCTGCCCAAAATTCCCATACACCTGGTATCCACCGCGAAAAACCAACGCCGAAATATGATCGACCCAGCCAAACAACTGAAAATACCCAAGCACAACATTCAAAAAGCCTCCGACGACTACCCCCCACAGGCACCCGGCGAGAAATGACTCACGAAGATTAGCTTCAAGCCCAGATACGGTAGAAAAATACAAAAACAAACAGATAACTGCTGCAATCGGAAAAAACCAGCCTTGATAATAATAACCCCTCTCACCAGCAGCGAGAGCAATCAGAAGAAAAAAAGAAAACACCCAGACAATATGCGTCATTGCCACACGTCGACCAAAACATACAACAACGCATAGCGACAGAATCACTGCCATTGCATCTGAATAGAAATCCCCATCAGGATAATCCCTAAACGGGAGAACAAACGAAGCCCCGCAAATCAGAAAAGCGAAAATGAAAATTACTTTACTCAAGCACACCCCCACTTACAACGCCAAAAAAAAACGCCTCCCAGTGATGAGAGGCGCTCTAAGCAACTAAACCATATAAAACTTAGCTACCTTTGCACCAGCCCTTGGTTACGCACTGACCGGAAACTGCCCAAGTCACGTTGCGAGTAGTAGTGTTATAAGTTGGAGTGAGAACGTAGTCATCCCCCGCAACGAAGCCATTGGTGGCCTTCGGTACTACGGTGACAACACCGCCACCGCCAACAGTGATAGTGCTGTATTGAGCTGTTGTAGGAGCATCTGTTGCCGCGAGATCAGCCGGAACCGAAGAAGCCGCACGTGAAGCAGACGCAGGAACAGTAATACCGTTCGCTGCGGCGTTCAGGCAGTTGCCGTTAGCAACACACTCGGTAACACCGAGCTTGTAAGGAGCGGTAGCCAAGACAATCTCAGCACCGCGAGCACGCTTGGTGTAGTCCTGATAAGCGGGCAGAGCGATTGCGGCCAAAATACCGATGATCGCGACTACGATCATCAGTTCGATCAAGGTAAAGCCTTTTTGAGCTTTCATAAGAATCTCCAGAGTAATGAGAGTAGGCAGACAAGCCTGAAGGAGGTTTAGCAGAACTCATGCCAACACCTCACACGCTCGTTAAACCTTTGTTCTCTAAGCAGCAATACGCATCAGCGGCACTCAACTTAGCCCCTTCAACTGAACAGCTTGGCCAGCATGAGCAACTTGTGACATTTTTGGTCACATCAACGCACCCTGTTTGGCAGCCTTTGGCATCTGCGCTATAACGCACCCATTCGATATGTGTGAGGTCCCCATGAGCGAGAACATCCCCCTTTCTGGCTTGGCCAAGCAGGTAGTACTGGCTGATTTGCTGGATGAAAAGGCCGCTCAACAGGCTCAGGTGCAAGCAAAGCGCAACAAGCTGTCGCTGGTTCACTACCTAGCTCAGAACAAGCTGGTGAAAAGTCGCGCGTTAGCTGAGCTGACCGCTGATCAGTTCGGTATCGCCTACTTCGACCTCACCGCGCTGGACAAGGACGGTCAGCCTAGGGACCTAGTCAGCGAAAAGCTGGTGCGCCAACACCGAGCACTGCCTTTATGGCGCCGTGGTAATAAGCTTTTCATAGGCATCTCCGACCCATCCAACCATCAGGCCGTCACGGATATCCAATTCAGCACAGGGCTCTCCACTGAGGCGTTGCTGGTGGAAGACGACAAGCTGGGCGATGCCATCGACAAGTTTTTCGAGACCGGGCATAGCGGCCTTGAGGATATGGGCGACGTCGACCTGGATGGCTTGGAAACCGAATCCGTCGATGACGACAAGAAGATAAATGACGGTAGTGGTCAGGACGCTGACGATGCGCCGGTGGTGCGTTTCGTCAACAAGATGCTGCTCGATGCCATCAAAGGCGGCTCATCGGACCTGCACTTCGAACCTTACGAGAAAGCCTACCGCGTACGCTTTCGTACCGACGGCATCCTGCATGAGACGGCTCGCCCGCCCATTCAGTTGGCGCCACGCATCTCTGCGCGCCTGAAAGTCATGGCTGGCCTGGACATATCCGAAAGACGCAAGCCACAGGATGGCCGTATCAAAATGCGGATATCAAAGAGCAAATCTATCGACTTCCGCGTCAACACGCTGCCCACTCTTTGGGGCGAGAAGATCGTGATGCGGATTCTCGACTCTTCAAGCGCTCAGATGGGCATCGACGCCCTGGGCTATGAGGAGAGCCAGAAAGATCTGTATATGGCGGCGCTCAAACAGCCACAGGGAATGATTCTAGTAACAGGCCCTACGGGTTCGGGTAAAACCGTCTCTCTCTATACCGGTCTCAACATTCTCAATACCCCTGATGTAAATATTTCCACAGCGGAAGACCCGGTAGAGATCAACCTGGAAGGCATCAATCAGGTCAACGTCAACCCCAAGCAGGGCATGGACTTTACCCAGGCGCTGCGCGCTTTCCTGCGTCAGGATCCGGACATCATCATGGTCGGCGAGATCCGTGATCTGGACACCGCCTCGATTGCCATCAAGGCGGCGCAGACCGGTCACATGGTGATGTCGACCCTGCACACCAACAGCGCGGCGGAAACCCTGACGCGGCTGCGCAATATGGGCGTGCCTTCTTTCAACATCGCCACCTCGGTGAACCTCATCATCGCTCAGCGCCTGGCGCGCAAGCTGTGCAGCAGTTGCAAGAAGGAAATGCCTGTCCCGAATGAAGCGTTGCTGGAGGAGGGTTTCCCGGAAGGCAAGCTCGGCACCTTCAAGCTTTACGGTCCCGTTGGCTGTGAAAATTGCAAGAACGGTTACAAAGGTCGTGTCGGTATTTATGAAGTGGTTAAAAACACGCCGAGCCTGCAGAGGATTATCATGGAGGAAGGCAACTCCATCGATATTGCCACGCAAATGCGTAAAGACGGCTTCAACGACCTGCGCACCTCGGCCTTGCTGAAGGCCATGCAAGGCGTGACCAGCCTCGAGGAAGTCAACCGCGTGACCAAGGATTAACCATGGCAACAGCAAAGGCAGTAAAGACCAGCACGTTTGTCTGGGAAGGCAAGGATCGCAAGGGGTCGGTGGTCAAAGGCGAGCTCAATGGGCAAAACCCGGCGCTGGTCAAAGCGCAGCTGCGCAAGCAAGGGATCAATCCGACCAAGGTACGCAAGAAGGGCATCAGCCTGTTCGGGGCGGGCAAGAAGATCAAGCCCATGGACATCGCGCTGTTCGCTCGGCAGATGGCGACAATGATGAAGGCAGGGGTCCCGCTGCTGCAGTCGTTCGATATCATCGCCGACGGCCTTGAAAATCCGAATATGCGGAAGCTGGTTGACGAGATCAAACAGCACGTGGCAGCTGGTAATAGTTTCGCCGCCGCGTTGCGCACCAAACCTGCTTATTTCGATGACCTGTTTTGCAATTTGGTAGAGGCTGGTGAGCAATCAGGTGCACTGGAAACCCTGCTCGACCGGGTTGCAACCTATAAAGAAAAAACTGAGGCTCTGAAAGCCAAGATAAAAAAGGCGATGAACTACCCAATCGCAGTAGTGGCAGTCGCAGTGATCGTGACCTGTATTTTGCTCATCAAAGTAGTACCGCAATTCAAAGATGTTTTTGCAGGTTTTGGTGCTGAACTGCCTGCATTCACACTTTTCGTAATTGACATATCTGAAGGACTACAAAGATGGTGGTTTGTTTTCCTGATTGCGATGATTGCAGCGGGCTACGCCTTTATTCAGGCTAAACAACGCTCAGAAAAATTCCGTGATGCACTTGACCGCACCGTTCTTAAAACACCGATTGTTGGCAACATCGTCTACAAATCATCCGTAGCACGCTATGCCCGCACCCTATCCACAACATTCGCAGCAGGCGTTCCTCTTGTAGAAGCCCTGGACTCTGTGGCCGGAGCGACCGGCAACGTGGTATTCCGCAATGCCGTTAATAAGGTCAAGCAGGACGTCACTAGCGGCATGCAACTGAACTTTTCAATGCGCTCTACCAATGTATTCCCGGCAATGGCCGTGCAGATGACAGCCATCGGCGAAGAGTCAGGCGCACTGGATACCATGCTTGATAAGGTTGCCAGCTACTACGAGGCAGAAGTAGATAACGCAGTAGACGGCCTCACCGCCTTAATGGAGCCAATGATAATGTCTGTACTTGGAGTGCTGGTAGGCGGTCTTATCATCGCCATGTACCTGCCAATTTTCCAACTGGGCAACGTCGTATAATCCATGACAGTAATCGACTTTCTGGCCGGCAACACGCCGGCCTTTGTTTTCTGCGCGCTAGTTGTCGGCTTGCTGGTTGGCAGCTTCCTGAACGTGGTGATCCATCGCCTGCCGAAGATGATGTTTCGTGATTGGCGCATTCAGGCGCGCGAAGTGCTGGAGCTACCCGCAGAGCCTGCTGGGGAAACCTACAACCTGGTACTCCCCCACTCAAGCTGCCCACAGTGCAAACACGAAATACGCCCCTGGGAAAACATCCCGGTTGTCAGCTACCTTTTTCTGCGCGGCAAATGCGCGGGCTGCAAGGCGAAGATCAGCCTGCGCTATCCGCTGGTCGAGTTGAGCTGTGGGTTGCTGTCGGCGTATATCGCCTGGCATTTTGGCTTCAGCTGGCAGGCGGCCGGCATGCTGGTGCTGGCGTGGGGGCTGCTGGCGATGAGTTTGATCGATGCGGATCACCAGCTGTTACCGGATTCGCTGGTACTTCCCCTGCTGTGGCTGGGCCTGATCGCCAACCACTTTGGATTGTTTACCAGTCTTGAAGATGCACTGTGGGGCGCCGTGGCGGGCTATCTGAGCCTTTGGTCGGTGTTCTGGTTGTTCAAGCTCGTCACCGGCAAGGAAGGCATGGGCTATGGCGATTTCAAGCTGCTGGCGATGCTTGGAGCGTGGGGCGGCTGGCAGGTTCTGCCTTTGACCATTCTGTTGTCTTCGGTGGTTGGCGCCGTGTTGGGCGTGATCATGTTGCGGATGCGCGATGCGAGTACCAGCACCCCTATTCCCTTTGGCCCCTATCTGGCCATTGCCGGTTTTATTGCCTTGCTGTGGGGCAAGCAGATTACCGATACCTACCTGCAGTTCGCCGGCTTCAATTGAAAGCCGAGCCATGGGCCGCGGCGGGCAGTGCGTACGGCCGGAGTCGGTGGCGTTGCTACGATCTTTCGCGCCGGGGGCGACGCTCCTGCGCGAGTGGTGGTGTGCCGCAATCCATTGCAGGAGCCGCGACCCCGCTGCGAATGGCGGCCATTACGCGGTTGCGCGGCACGGCTGCAGTCGTTCGCGCCGGGAGCAATGCTCCTACGCGAGTGGTGGTGGTCCTGCGATCCATTGTAGGAGCCGCGACCCCGCGGCGAATGGCGGCCGTTACGCGACGGCGCGGCACGGCTGCCATTTTCGCGCCGGGAGCAATGCTCCTGCGCGAGTGGCGATGCCGCAATCCATTGTAGGAGCCGCGACCCCCCGGCGAATGGCGGCCGTTACGCGATGGCGCGGCACGGCGGCGATCTTTCGCGCCGGGGGCGACGCTCCTACGCGAGTGGTGGTGTGCCGCAATCCATTGTAGGAGCCGCGCCCCCGCGGCGAATGGCGGCCGTTACGCGACGGCGCGGCACGGCGGCGATCCTTCGCGCCGGGGGCGACGCTCCTGCGCGAGTGGTGGTGTGCCGCAATCCATTGTAGGAGCCGCGACCCCGCGGCGAATGGCGGCCATTACGCGATGGCGCGGCACGGCGGCGATCTTTCGCGCCGGGGGCGACGCTCCTGCGCGTAGCTGCCTTAACCCCTGCCCATCCTAGGCGTTGCGACCTCGCGGCGATGGCGTGATCGATGCCGGCGTACCCAGCCGATTCGCCACGCAACGGCTGTCTCCTTTACAATCCGCCCCTGATTTTCCATAAGGGGCATGCGCACCCATGAAACCCTGGACGCTTGGCCTGACCGGCGGTATCGGCAGCGGCAAGAGCGCCGTCGCCGGGCATTTCGTCGAGTTGGGCGTGGACGTGGTCGATGCTGACCAGGCCGCTCGCTGGGTTGTCGAACCCGGGCGCCCTGCCCTCACGGCCATTGCCGAGCATTTTGGCGACCACATACTGCAGCCTGATGGGCAACTGAACCGTTCGGCGCTGCGGGCGCAGATCTTCGCCGATCCGGCCCAGCGTCGCTGGCTGGAGAGTCTGCTGCATCCACTGGTCGCTCAAGAAGTGGCGCGGTTTCTGGCTGAAGCCACGTCGCCCTACGCCATCATGGTTTCACCGCTGTTGATCGAATCCGGTCAGTACAGATTGGCGCAGCGCGTGCTGGTGGTCGATGTACCCGAGCAACTGCAGATCGAGCGCACCATGCGTCGTGATCAGTTGTCAGCCGAACAGGTGCAAGCGATTCTGGCCGCTCAGGCGACCCGTGAAGAGCGCCTGCGTCATGCCGACGATTTGCTGACCAACGACCGCGACCTGGCCTGGATGAAAAACGAAGTCGAGCGCCTGCATACCTATTACCTGACCTTGACTGGAGGCCAACCATGACCACCCCCACCCTCGTCGCATGCCCGACCTGCGCCGCTCCGGTGGAATGGGGCCCGCAAAGCCCGAGCCGCCCATTTTGCTCCGAACGCTGCAAATTGATCGACCTTGGCGCCTGGGCCTCGGAAGAGCACGCGATCCCCGGCAACGAGCTGGAAGATGACCTGTTCTCCGACGACCTCCCCCCGCGCCAGCACTGACGGTGGTTGCGCCGCAATGCATGAAGCGCATGTTGCGTGGCTGACCTGCTGTGATCAGTCAGTACATCTGCCTGTGCAACACGCCTTGCGGATCCCTTTCTCCACCCCGGTATCGTCATGAGCCCGCTACAAGCCCTGATTGCCGCCGTGCCACAGCACGGCCAGGTACGCTGGATTGGTGTTCGCCCGCAGTCACGCGGCGAGATGCTGGCACTCGATGCAGTGGAAGCGCGCCGCGAAGCCGGGCTCACCGGCGACCATGCCCGCCCGGGGCCGCGTAACGCACGGCAGGTCACGCTGATCCAGTGGGAGCACCTGGCAGTCGTCAGCGCGCTGCTGGGCCGCGATGCCGAGCACGCGATCAGCCCGCAAGATCTCAGGCGCAACATCGCCGTCAGTGGCATCAACCTGTTCAGCCTCAAGGGCCGACGCTTCCGGCTCGGCCAGGCCATTCTGGAAACCACCGGCTGGTGTCAGCCCTGCGCCCGCTTGGAAGAACGCCTGGGTACAGGCACATTCCAGGCAGTGCGCGGCCACAGCGGCATCACGGCGCGGGTGCTGCACGGCGGTATCATCCGCCTCGATGATTCACTGACTGTCGAGCCCCTGCTGACCGACGAGTAGCTTCCTGAAGACGGATCACGCCCCCTGCCCGCCAGCGCCCTGCTAGACTGGCCGCATTTGCGCAGCACGCGTGCCGGGCGATTGAACCTTGGCAGTCAACGTCGAGTCGATGACACCAGAGTGCACCTCGGCGCTGTGTTGCACGTCAGTTTGCTGCGGCCTGCCGAGCCGCCCCTGAGTCGCCCGGCGCCATGAGCCTCGCTCGCCCGGACTCACACCGATTTTTTAGCCTTGAGAGAAGTATCGATGAGCCATCGAATCGTAATTGTCGGCGGCGGTGCCGGCGGCCTGGAACTCGCCACTCGCCTGGGCAGGAAGCTCGGCAAGCACGGCAAGGCCCACATCACCCTCGCCGACGCCAACCTGACGCATATCTGGAAGCCGCTGCTGCACGAAGTGGCCGCCGGCTCGCTGAACTCCACCGAGAACGAACTCAACTACGTGGCCCAGGCAAAATGGAATCACTTCCAATTCCAGCTCGGCCGCATGAGCGGCCTGGACCGCGAGCGCAAGACCATCCAGTTGGCCGCGACCCTGGATGAGGACAATCGCGAACTGGTGCCCGCCCGCGAACTGTCCTACGACAGCTTGGTGATTGCCGTGGGCAGCACCACCAACGACTTCGGCACCGAGGGCGCGGCCCAGCACTGCATCTTCCTCGACACCCGGGAGCAAGCCGAGCGCTTCCACCGCAAGATGCTCAGCCATTACCTGCGCGCCCATGCCGGCAACGGCGACAACGACCAGATCAGCGTCGCCATCGTCGGCGCTGGCGCCACTGGCGTCGAACTGGCAGCCGAACTGCACCACGCCGCCCGCGAACTGGCGGCGTACGGCCTGGACCGAATTCGCCCGGAAAACATGCGCATCAGCCTGGTCGAAGCAGGGCCGCGCGTGCTACCCGCCTTGCCCGAGCGCATCAGCGCTCCGGTGCACAAGACCCTGCAGAAGCTCGGCGTCAACGTGATGACGGGCGCCGCGGTGAAAGAAGTCACCGCGGACGGCATGGTGCTCGCCAATGGTGAAACCATCTCGGCCAGCCTCAAGGTGTGGGCGGCCGGCATCCGCGCGCCGGCCTTCCTGAAAGACCTGGACGGGCTGGAAAGCAATCGCATCAACCAGTTGGTCGTTACGCCAACCCTGCAAACCACGCGTGACGAGAACATCTTCGCCTTTGGCGACTGCGCCGCGTGCCCGATGGGCGACGGCAGCGAACGCAATGTGCCGCCACGCGCCCAGGCAGCCCACCAACAGGCCTCCCTGCTGGTCAAATCGCTGGCGGCGCGCCTGCAGGACCAGCCATTGCCGACCTACACTTACAAGGACTACGGCTCACTGATCTCGCTGTCGAGCTTCAGCGCCGTCGGCAATCTGATGGGTAACCTGATGGGCAGCGTGAAGCTCGAGGGCTGGCTCGCGCGCATGTTCTACGTCTCGTTGTATCGCATGCATCAGATGGCGCTCTATGGCCCCTTCCGCACCCTGCTGCTGATGCTCAGCGACCGCATCGGCCGCAGCACCGACCCACGCCTCAAGCTGCATTGATCCCAAGGGCAGCCTGCCGTAGGGTGGACGACGCTTCACCTACGCGGCCCGACCCGTCGACCGCCCTGCAAGCGCAATGGTGGATGAAAAGCGTCATCCACCCTACGGGAAGCACACCCTGTCTCCAGAAAGCAAAAAACCCGCTCTAGGCGGGTTTTCTACTCAAGCAGAGCTTGAAATGGTGGGTCGTGTAGGATTCGAACCTACGACCAATTGGTTAAAAGCCAACTGCTCTACCAACTGAGCTAACGACCCAAAAATGGTCGGGGTGAGGGGATTCGAACTCCTGACATCCTGCTCCCAAAGCAGGCGCGCTACCGGACTGCGCTACACCCCGAAGAAAGATTGGCTCCGCGACCTGGACTCGAACCAGGGACCCAATGATTAACAGTCATTTGCTCTACCGACTGAGCTATCGCGGAACTATGCTTCTTTCAGTCTCTGTTACTAGCTTCTGGCTTTCGCCATTTGCCGCTGCAGAGGCGCGCCATTTTACGGTTCCGCGAACGCCTGTCAACCCCCTAAATTGCTTTTATGACAATGCTTTGCGAAACAATGGCCATTTGCTATACCTTCGCCGCACACCTGCACGGGTTGCAGCACAGCAGCAGGGCTTACCCCAGGACCTCAGATGACCACTCAGGGCACGCCGCCAACGCCTCCATACAGCTCGCGCACGCTGGCCAGCAGGGGCATTCAGCCGCGCTTCAGCGAATTGGGGCAGAGCTGCCGCAAGCTGGTGCTCAATCACCTGGCGGACAGCCTGCAGCGCACCTTCGCCCACGTCGACGACACGCTTTTCCACTGTGCGGAAAAAGCCGAGAACAACCAGGTGCAGGCGCTGTTCTTTGACAGCATGCGCAACATCCGCACATTGCGCCCGCAGATAGAGCGCCATTACCACCTGAGCATTTCCGAGGGGATCGCTGATTTCCTCGACGGCAAACTGGTCGCGACCGCCGGCGTCGCAGACGTGCAGCTCCAGGAACTCGCCCTGGTGCAGAATGAAGATTACGAAGAGATCCTTCAGGTCACCAATATGGCCAGCCGGGTTCAGGCACGTAGCGCCCAGGCCCTGTTTGCACTGGAGCAGCGCCTTGCCTTGCTCAACAACGGCCAGCCGCTACCGGAAGGCAGCAACCCGATAGCCCCGAAGACCATCGCCCAGGCATTTCTTACCGCACTCGCCCCCTGCTCCGTGCCTCTGCGGATCAAGCTGGTGCTGTACGGGTTGTTCGACAAGCACCTCATGCACGAACTCGACGCCCTTTATAACGCGCTCAATCAGCGCCTCATCGAGGCCGGCGTGCTCCCCAACCTCAAGTACACCCCTGCACGGCCGGCAGAACAGCCGAGCCAAGGCGCACCAGACGCATCCCCGCGAGTCGTCGCCACCCAGCACGCCGAGCCGGATAGCGAACAGCCGCTGCCGGATCTCGATGCCGCGCCCCCTGCTGATTTGAATCAACTGGTGCACGGCCTAAGCGCCCTGCTTGCCGAATACCGAAAACAGAGGACGAGCATCAACCTGTACGCCGGTACACCGAGCATGGCCAGCTTCGCCCCCGAAGGCGCGCGGCGCACGTATGAGGCAGCCGACCTGCTGGCGGCCCTCAATCGCATGCAGCAGGCCTCCGCCGCCGAACTGGCGCAGCGACTCGACCATCCGCTGCAGGTCGCCGGGCTCAAGGAAGACCTGCAGCGCCAGCTGGCCAGCCATAACCCGGAACCGCAGCAGCATCGCCTGGGCAACCGCGAGAGCGACGTCATCGACCTGGTGGGCATGCTGTTCGATTTCATCCTCGATGACGACAACCTCCCGCAGCCTTACAAGGTCGCCCTCTCCCACCTCCACACGCCCTACCTGAAGGTCGCACTGCTGGACAGGGCGTTGTTCACCCAGCAACACCACCCGGCGCGCAAGCTGATCAACGCCATGGCCAAGGCTGGCGTGCTGTACGGCGCGCAGGACGAGGCCCACGGCCTGCTCGACAAGGTGCATTGGGTGGTCAAGCAGGTGATCCAGCATTTTGCAGGTGACCTGCGCCTGTTCGACGAACTGACCGGCGAATTCAACGAATTTGCCGGCACCCTCAAGCAACGGGTGGATCTTCAGGAGCGCAGGGCGGTGGAGACCGCCAAGGGCAGAGACAAGCTGCTCGCCGCCCGGCACCTGTCCGCCCAGGTCATCGCGCAGAGCCTGGCTAAACGGGCGCCGCCGCCGATCATTCGACAGTTTCTCGAACGCACCTGGATAGATGTGCTGGTGTTCATTCAGTTACGCCATGGCTCGGCCAGCAGCGAATGGCAGCGCGCCAGCGAAGCCGCCGAACACCTGGCCTGGAGCGGCACCCCGCTGGATGCTGCGCAGCGCGAACGGCTGCAGCGCTTGCGCATCGAGATGCTCGACGAACTGCGCAAGGGCCTGATGCTGCTCGGCGGTTACCGTGACGACGACATACGTCGCCTGTTGCAGGACCTGGTGGCCTGCCAACATGCCGTACAGGCCGGCCAGCCCGGCCTGGCGTCGGGCCTGAGCCTGCCGCCAGCGCCCAGCCAACTGGGTGCCATGCTGGGCGATGATGCCGCACTGCTCGACCCTGCCCTGACTCGCATGCCGCTGTCTGAGATGGGGCGCCGCCTGGTCAGTGAGCTTGAAAAAATCGAGTTCGGTACCTGGTTCGAATTCACCGGCGGCGCCGAGCGCCAGACGCTGAAATTGTCCTGGTATAGCCCGACCACCCACAATTACATGTTCGTCGACGCCAACGGCCAGCGCGCGGCGGTCAAGTCGGTCAGCCAGTTGGCGCAGGAAATGGAGCGGGGCACGGCCCGACTGAGCAAGCCGGACCGCGCAGCGCCCGTGGTTGATCGTGCCCTGACCGCCGTTTATCGCGTTCTGCAACAACTCACCGGCCGTACCCACTGAGGTTCATACATGAACGACCGTCGCCAGCACAGCCGATACCAGGCCACTTCGCTGTTGGAAGTGTTCGAGCAGCACAGCGGCCGGTACCTGGGTCGTGTAGCGGATATTTCCAGCGACGGGCTGATGCTCTGCGGTCCAGCGCTTCAGCCTGCCGATACGTTGGTGGAGTGCGAACTGGTGTGCTCGGCAACCCTCAACGGCGTCAGCAGGCTGCACTTCATCGGTGACTGCCTGTGGAGCCGGGGCGGTGAAACAGGCCAGCAATGCTGGTCGGGGTACCACATCATCGATATCGATCAGCCCAACACGGACGCCCTGAACGCCCTGCTGCAACACTTTCAGGCCAGCACATGAGGCGAAGCCGAACGTCTCGGGCAGGGGGCTTGGGCCTTGCTCACATCGAACGATAGAGCGCATCGATCAATGTATCGGCAACAGCGATTAGACGCCGGCAGAGCGAGCGCCTAGGCTTCTCTGTGTCAATCCGCCGCAGGGGAGCTTGCCGTGCCCCGGTCAGCCGAATCTTCCACCATCGCCGAACCGCCCGAAGCCGTCGCGCCGCAGCCCCAGGGCTATGCGTACGCCCAGCTGGGCAATCCGCACGCCACGGATTGCGCCGTGCTGGCCGAGGAAAGCGCGCTCGCCATCAGTTACAACGGCATCAGCCATGCGGTGATGATGGTCTCGCCAAGTGCCGTGGAAGATTTCATCGTCGGGTTCAGCCTCAGCAGTGCCGTGGTCGACTCCATCGACGATATTTATGACATCCGCGCGCGCCACGTTGGCGCGGCGATCAATGCCGAGGTCGAAATCAGCAGCCGGGCCTTCTGGGCCATGAAACAACAGCGTCGGCAACTGGCCGGCACCAGCGGTTGTGGGCTGTGTGGCGTGGAAGCCCTGGAGCAGGCATTGCCCGAGCTGAGCGTGCTGGCCAAGGCCGAATTGCCGCCTGCAGAGCACCTGAACGGCCTTCGCGAACGGATCAACGCCGTGCAGGATCTGGCTCGCCGCAGTGGCGCGCTGCATGCCGCCCTGTATGTCGATGGCGACGGCGAGATTCGCACCTGTCGCGAAGACATCGGCCGGCATAACGCCTTGGACAAGCTGATCGGCGCACTTCTGCGCGAGCAGCACGACGTTCGCCAGGGCTTTGCGGTGGTCACCAGCCGCTGCAGCCTGGAATTGATTCACAAGGCGGTCAGAGCCGGTATCGGCAATCTGCTCAGCCTTTCGGCCCCGACCGCCCTGACCGTGCAATGGGCGCGCCGGCACAACCTCAACCTGATTCATTTGCCCCATCACAGCGCGCCGCGGGTCTACAGCCCCGCGCCGGCTGCAAGAGAAGAACAGCCATGAGCCTGCAACCCGTTAACCCGCGTTACAAACCCTACAAAGGCGCCGCCGCCGGTTGGGGTGCGCTGATCAGCGTCACCCAGTTCTGGCTGGACAGCAAACAGCCGTTCAAGAACCTGCGCGCCCTGCTCAAGACCAACCAGAACGGCGGCTTCGACTGCCCTGGCTGCGCCTGGGGCGACTCCCCGGAAGATGGCCGTATCAAGTTCTGCGAGAACGGTGCCAAGGCGGTCAACTGGGAAGCCACCAAGCGCCGGGTCGACGCCAAGTTCTTCGCCAAATACACCGTCGCCCAGCTGCGCGAGCAGAGCGATTACTGGCTCGAATACCAGGGCCGCCTGACCGAGCCGATGCGCTATGACGCGGCCACTGACCGCTACGTGCCAACCTCCTGGGACGATGCCTTCAGCCTGATCGCCAAGCACCTGAAGAACCTCGAAAGCCCCAACCAGGCCGAGTTCTACACCTCTGGCCGGGCCAGCAACGAGGCTGCGTTCCTGTATCAGCTGTTCGTGCGCGCGTTTGGCACCAACAACTTCCCCGACTGCTCGAACATGTGCCACGAGGCCAGCGGCGTCGCGCTGACCCAGAGCGTCGGTATCGGCAAGGGCAGCGTGACCTTCGCCGACTTCGAACACGCCGATGCGATCTTCGTGCTCGGCCAGAACCCGGGCACCAACCACCCGCGCATGCTCGAGCCGCTGCGCGAGGCAGTGAAGCGTGGCGCCCAGGTAGTGGCGTTCAACCCGCTCAAGGAGCGCGGCCTGGAACGCTTTCAGCATCCGCAGCACGCGCTGGAAATGCTCACCAACGGTTCCGAACCACTGAACACCGCCTTCTTCCGCCCCGCCCTGGGCGGCGACATGGCTGCCCTGCGCGGCATCGCCAAGTTCCTCCTGCAGTGGGAGCGTGAGGCCGTCGCCAAGGGCGACAAGCCGGTCTTCGATCACGCGTTCATCGCCGAACATACCGACGGCGTCGACGCCTACCTGGCCGTGCTCGATGCCAGCTCCTGGGAATCGCTGGTCGAACAGTCCGGCCTGACCCTGGAAGACATCGAACAGGCGGCGCTGATGTATCGCCGCGCCGAGAAGGTCATCATGTGCTGGGCGATGGGCATCACCCAGCACGTTCATTCGGTGGCGACCATCCAGGAAATCGTCAACCTGCAACTGCTGCGCGGTAACCTCGGCCGCCCGGGCGCCGGCCTGTGCCCGGTACGTGGCCACAGCAACGTGCAGGGCGACCGCACCATGGGCATCAATGACCGCCCGCCGGTGGTGCTGCTCGACAACCTCGAGAAACGCTTCCAGTTCCAGGTACCGCGCGACAACGGCCACAACACCGTCGAGGCGATCAACGCCATGGTCAACGGTCAGGCCAAGGTATTCATCGCCCTGGGCGGCAACTTCGCCCAGGCCACGCCAGACAGCCCGCGCACCCACCAGGCACTGCAGAACTGCGAGCTGACCGTGCAGATCAGCACCAAGCTCAACCGCAGCCACCTGACCACCGGCACCGATGCGCTTATCCTGCCGTGCCTGGGCCGTACCGATATCGACATCCAGGCCACCGGCCCGCAAGCGGTGACCGTGGAGGACTCGTTCAGCATGATCCACGCCTCCAATGGCCAACTGGAACCGCTGTCCAGGCAGATGCGCTCGGAGCCCGCCATCGTTGCCGGCATCGCCAAGGCCACCCTGGGTAATCACCCGGTCGACTGGGACGCCATGATCGCCGACTACAGCCGCATCCGCGAGCTGATCGCCGATACCATCCCGGGCTTCCAGGATTTCAATACGCGCGTGCAGCATCCCGGTGGCTTCTACCTGGGCAACTCGGCCGGTGCCCGCCAGTGGAAGACCACCACCGGCAAAGCCAATTTCAGGGCCAACGCCCTGCTCGCCGACCTGCTGCCGCCACAAGTGCGCAACAGCGGTCACACGCCGGACCTGATCCTGCAAACCATGCGTTCCCACGATCAGTACAACACCACCATCTATGGGCTGGATGACCGCTACCGTGGCGTTCGCGGCCAGCGCGACGTGTTGTTCGTCAATGAAGCCGACATCACGCGCCTGGGCTACAAGCCGGGCCAGAAGGTCGACATCACCTCGCTGTGGGACGACGGCATCGAGCGCAAGGTGGTGGGCTTCACGCTGCTGGCGTTCGACATTCCAGCCGGCCAGGCCGCGGCCTATTATCCGGAGGCCAACCCGCTGGTGCCGTTGGAAAGCGTGGGCATTGGCAGCCACACGCCCACCTCCAAGTTCGTCGCCATTCGCCTGCACGCCGCCGGGCAGACCGCGCGCATCGTGTAACTTGGCGCGCCTCGCCCAGGCACACTGGGCGAGGCATGGCAGCGCGGTCACGCTCCCTGCGGCGATGCAGGGCCAGCCAGCGGCTTAATCGCCGACAATCCTGCATTTCGTCGGAATTTGCCGACGATTCCAGCCTAATTACGGTCTGATGTCCCTTTGCCGTCATGGGCGTCGGTTAACGTCCCCGCCAAGCGCTCGAATGAGGCGCGTTGCGTTTTCGCCCAAGCCACGATGTGGCCCTTCGGGCTTCTGCCACACCAGCGGCACCGTACGGATGGACCAGCACCTGAGCCGGCAAGCGCCTCGTACTGCTTTCATTCGCCTGTAACGGGAGGGAATTCCATGCGTTTTCCACATGTCGTCCTGCTTGGGACGGCCTTGCTGAGCATCCACGCCCAGGCGGCCATCCTGGAGCGGGAGTTGGGCGACTATGAGCTCAATCTAGGCACCACTCCAAGCCGCAGCATGGCCCAGGGCCTGGTCAAGCCGCAGAGCGGCGGAGCCTTTCACGGTGGCATGGACCTCAGTCATCCGAGCGGCTGGTACCTCGGCCAATGGGCACCGAACCTGGGGATCACCCCGGACAGCCGCATGGAGTTGAACAGTTACGTCGGCTACCGGCAGCAGTTCGCCGATACGCTCGGCTACGAACTCGGCACCATCCGCTACAGCCACCCGGGCTACAGCCAACTAGACAGCCAGGACATCTACGCCGGCCTCACCTATGACGTACGGCGCTTCGGCCTCTCGCTGAGCAACGATCCAACCCGTTTCAACAGCACGCTGCTGGCCGACTTCGGCCGTGTGAACGCACTCGGCATGGCAGTGACCATGCGCTACGGCAACCACCTGCTCGACACCCCAGCCACCGTCAGCGGCGGCCGCCAGGTGAGTTCCTTCAATGACTGGTCGCTGAGCCTGTCCAGGCCCTGGAAAGGTATCGACCTGGACTTTTCGTATTCGGACTCCAGCCTCAGCGGCGATGCATGCTCGGCCTATTCGGGGCATAACACCGAATGCGAAGGCTGGTTCCTGATCAAGGCATCACGCGCACTCTTCTAAGAGCCTGTTCACGATCTTTATGCGCCTGAAGTAGCAGCTACAAGGCGATAGCGGACGTAGGGTGGATGACGCTCTTCTCATCCACCATTGCGATCGCAGAGCGGTGGACGGGTCGGGCCGCGTAGGTGAGGCGTCTTCCACCCTACGACCGGCCGGTATCGCCACTTAGCTGCCGAAATCGGCGAATCTGGGCTGAAAGATTATGAACAGGCTCTAAGAACCTGTTCACGATCTGCATGTGCAGAAGCGGCAGCTAGCAGCCGTCGCTGGCCATTGTGGGAGCGGGCCATGCCCGCGAAAAATCAAGGGCATGGCCCGTTCCCACAGGATAGGGGGAATGACCGCTTGCGCCACTTAGCTGCCAAAATCGACGAACCTGGGCTGAAAGATTATGAACGGGCTCTAAGCGTTCCTGTACCTGCCGGTCGTAGAGATCACTGCAGATAAAGCACCGCAAGAATGCTCAGGGAGGCTCATCCGCGAATGAGCCAACAGCCTGGCCTAGGACGACGCGGGAACAGCCACCCGGCACCGCTCCACGATGCGCAGCCCTGTCGACCTATACACATTTAGATACATTCATCGATGTATCTTTAATCGTGCCTCCGGGAATTTCCTTGCAGATCAGGTTCTAAGCTTGTGTCGCCGGCACGCTTCGGTTGACCGCATGAACCCATGGCACCGCCATGGCTACGCCCGCAAGGGTACTTTTCGAGGGTTGCACAATGCGTACATTCCTTACCGCATTGGCTTTTAGTGCACTGGTTTCTCCCCTGGCCACCGCCGACACCGCCAAGACCGCTATCGGCAGCGGCGTGGGCGGAGCGCTCGGTAACATCGTCGGCCAGCACCTAGGCGGCAGCACGGGCGCTGCGATTGGCGCCGGCCTGGGTGGCGCGGCGGGTGGCGCCATCAGCTCACGCAACAAGACCGAAGCCGCTCTGGGCGGTGGCCTGGGCGCCTCCGCTGGCTCCGTGCTGGGCAATCAGTTTGGCGGTGGTACCGCCTCGACCATCGGCGCCGGCCTCGGCGGCGCGGCTGGCGGGGCGCTGGCCAACGAAATGGCCGACAGCAACCGCAATGAATCGCGCTACCGCGACAACGGCCATCGCCACGGCAAGAAATACCACAAGCGCCACCACAAGTATCGCCATCGCTGAGTCACCGACCAACAAGGGCGCCTTAGCAGGCCGTGTGAACGAGCGCAGTCGTTTTCACACCGTCTGGTAGGCGCCCTCGTTCTTTCAGGTGATCCACAACCGATCCAGCGCTACGCGTAACGCGGCTGGCATCGCCGCCGGCCGGCTGCTGGCTCTGTCCACGAACACGTGAACGAAGCGCCCCGCCGCGCAGGCTTGCTCCTCGCCCTCCTTGAACACCGCCAGTTCGTATTGCACCGAGCTGTTACCCAGGTTGCCGACCCGTAAACCGATCTCGATACGGTCGGGAAAGGCAATGGACGCGAAATAATCGCAGCTGGAACTGACCACGAATCCCACGACCTCGCCGTGATGGATATCCAGCCCGCCCACCTCGATCAGGTAACTGTTCACCGCGGTATCGAAATAGCTGTAGTAGGTCACGTTGTTCACGTGCCCATACAGGTCGTTGTCATGCCAGCGCGTGGTGATTGGCTGGAAGTGGCGATAATGCTCGCGCAGGTGCTGCTGCATGGAACGGCGCCTTGCAATAAGGGGAAACCGGCATGGTGCCGGCCTCCGGTGGCGCTGGCAACTTGCCCCGAGCCCAGCGCCCGAGTCGGTCAGTAGGCGACCTGGTAGATCGCCAGTGCATGGGCCTCGGTCATCTGCCGCGGATTATTGGCCAGCAAGCGCTCGTGCACCATGGCATCGCTGGCCAGGCGCGGCAGCAGTGCCTCCTCCACACCGACATCGCGCAGGCGCGTCGGCAAACCGCTGCGTTCGCTGAGATCGGCCAGCTCGATGATGAACTGCTCGGTATGGTCCGTCGCATCGCCGCTGCGCAGGCGGCCACCGAGCAACAGTGGCGCCAGTTCCTCATAAAGCGGCGCTGCCACCGAGGCATTGAAACCCAGCACATGAGGCAACAGAACCGCCGTGCTGACCCCGTGCGGCACCTGGAAATGCCCACCCAGGGGATAGGCCAGCGCATGCACTGCGGCAAGCGGTGCATTCGCATAAGCCTGGCCGGCCAGGCAGGCGCCCAGCAGCATGGCCTGGCGGGCCTCGCGATTGCTGCCGTTATGCACCGCTTCCTCGAGGTTGGCACCGAGAAGCCGCAACGCCTCGCGGGCGAGCATGTCCGAGAGCGGGTTCTTGCGCCGCGCGCCGGTGTACGCCTCCACCGCATGCCCCATGGCAAGCATGCCGCAGGCAGCGGTAACAGCGGCCGGCAGTTGCAACGTCAGCTCGACGTCGAGCAGCGCCAGGTCGGGCAACAGCCGGGCCGAGAGCACGGCCACCCGCGTGGCATGCGCCGTGGTGACCACCGCGATGGGCGTTACTTCGGAGCCGCTGCCGGCGGTGGTCGGCACCTGGATCAGCGGCAGACGCTGGCCCATCGCTTTGTCGACCCCATACAGATCCTTGAGCGACTGCTTGCACTCGGGGTGAGCCAACAGTGCGACCAGCTTGGCTACGTCCAGCGAGCTGCCACCGCCAAAGCCGATGATCAGGTTCGCCTGCGCGTTCCTGGCAGCCTGCACAGCGCCGGTGATAACGGACTCCGGCGCCCCGGCAGTCACGCCGTCGAATACGTGCAGCGTCATATCGGTACCGGCGAACGCAGCGCGCACCTGCGCGAAGAAATCCAGCCGGGCGACCCCGCCGTCGGTGACCAGCATGACCGAACGCGCCCCCCAGGCCTTGCACAACGGCACGAGCCGCTGCACGGCCCCGGGTTCGCAGATGAGATGGGCGGCTGTAGCGAAACTGAATGGCTGCATGACGCTTTCCTCTTGTGATCGCGCAATCGGGCACGCGGATGGGCTAATTCGAGTGGCCTGCCAACGCGCCCCTACCAACTGCCCCTTGTCTTTATAGTAGGCCGGTATCCGTGATCCGGGTGGCGACGCTGTCGCCTGTGACCGCTCGTCGATTTGCCGCTGCGTCGGTATTACGCCAGCGGGCGCCCGCCAGGCGATCGGCAACTCGACGCTGGTGGTGGCAATTTCCAGCCAGCCTAGCGCTCATGGGGGTTTCACGAGCTCGAAGGTAGATCGACGCGGATGGCCGACATTCAGCCGGGAAAAAAGTGCTAGTCCATCCTGTTCTTGAGGTTATGACACATCCGCCTAAGGCCCGAGGAATGAGGCGCTTAGACTGAGCCTATCGAAACGAAAGCAGGAGGTGACTCATGCCCCTTTCTATCGACGGCATGAATATCGGGGTCTACGGCAACCGCTCGAACAACTTCAATACCGGCTTGCAGACCAATCGACTGGATCCGGTCAGCCCGGCGACGCAGCCGCTGGACGATGCCCAGCAACGCCTGCTGGAGCGTCGCCGCCTGGAGCAGGACCGCCAGGAACAACTGAGCGAATTGCGCGAGCAGCGAATTGCCCGGCAGGAACAGCGTGAGGAATGTGAGCTGCAGGTGCGCCTAGAGCGCGAGCAGGCGGCTCAGGCATTGGACGAGCAGCTGCGCGAGCAACGCCTGGAAACACTGCAGGAGCAGCGCCAGGCCTATTACGACCCTCTCTCGGCCGAAAACCTGGCGCGCCAGCGTACGCAACTGGAGGTATCGCCTCCAGCCAGCAACAATGCCGGGGTTAGCCCCCGCTTAGCGGCTGAAGCCATTTCGACCTATCGCCAGACGGCATCGCCGGACTTCATCGGCCGCAGCCTGGTAGCCTGACCCATGCACCGAGCCCCTGGATGACGTGTGAAAACCTGGTGAGCGAAGGTCAGGCCAGGCAAAAACCGGCGAAATGGCGCAGCTTACGCGTTGCAAATGAGCTGGTTTTTAACGCCGCATGGCCGAGCGCAGTAGTTTTCAAACGGCCTGCCTGGCAGCCCTGGCAGTTCGATGCCAGGGCTGGGAGGGGCTAGGTGAGTTGCGTCATGCACTTACCGTTGGCAAGTGCATGACCAGCCGCTATGGCTTTTCAAGCGCCTCCTGACGCTCCAGAAACTCTTCCTGCAACAGCGCATCGGGGCTCTCGTGCTCGCTGGTATCGAGCTCCTGTTCGAGATGACCGGTACCGACCGCCTTGCTCTCCAGCTTGCCAACCAGATGTTCCAGCGCATGGCGCATCTTTTCGGCAGCGCCTTCTACGGCCTGGTCCAGCGACTCGGCCCTGTGGGTAACCGACAGCGGCTGATGCCCCTTGGGCCGGGCTTCGATCTGGCAGCGCTTGTCATCGGCGCCGCTCTTGCTGCCGTTTTCATCGCTGATATGCACTTCTACCCGCGACAGAAACTCCTCGTAGCGCTCAAGGCGATCCGCCACCGATGCGCCGACCCATTCCTGGAGACGCGCACTGCCTTCGATATGGTTGCTGTTCACTTGAACTTGCATGGTGTTCCTCGCTTTTACGGGTCTACTCATTAGGAGACAGCGAAACGGCACTAGGTTCCTGCTGTTTGCCCTCACAGATGCATCATGGCGTGACAAACCGCTTCATGCGCTCAGAAGCGGTCGCGAATCACCACCTCGTCGAATGGCAGCTTGCCGATTCGCGGCTTGGCATCGACAGCCTTTTTGCCCACCGCGACCATCAGGCCGATCAGGTGGTTGTCCGGCAGGTTGATCAGTTTGCCCACGGCGTCGAAATCGAAACCGTCCATGGGGCAGGAGTCCAGTCCCTTGCCGCGTGCGGCCAGCATCAGGGTCTGCGCCATCAGGCCACAGCTGCGCATGGTTTCATCACGCTGCACCTGCGGCTTGTCGCGGTAGTAGTTGTCGATGGCACCCGCCATGTACTGCTGCACCTCCACTGGCGCCCCTTCCCACACGCGGCCGACATTCTTCTCCCAACTGTCGAGCTGCGCGCAGACCACCACCAGCATGGCGGCATCGGTCATCTGCGCCTGCCCCCAGCCCGCCTCGCGGATCTGCTGGCGCAGCGCCGGATCGCTGACTTCGACCAACCGCACGTGCTGCAGGTTGAAGGCCGAGGGTGCGAGCAGCGCCAGTTGCAGTAGCTCGTTCTTCTCTTCACTGCTGAGCGTGAACCCGGCGTCGTATACCTTGATGGCGCGGCGGCTACGGATGGCTTCGTCGATATGCATGGGAAAGCTCCTGATAAGTGGCGCGAACGATTGCCCGCCATGCTAGGCAACCCTGGCGGGTAAAACCACCGGGCTTTTACGATGCGATTCATCACCTGCAACGATTTATTCGAACCCCGCCCGGCTTAGCCAGTCGATTACCGCATACTCTGCGGCCAGCCCCGGCTTGCGGCGCCTATCGTGGGTGCACCAGCGAGGGTTTGCAAAGTTGCCGACAAGGCTCTATTACGGCTGTTCCCTACGAACGTTCGAGCGTTAAGCTGTCGACCATGACCAACCCGCCCTACATCTCCCCGCCCACTGCCGCCGCCACCGCGCTGACGGTGGGAGGTGACTGGACGCTCGCTCACTACGGCGCGCTGCTCGACCAGGTGGAGGCCGTCCGGCACACGCTGGCGGGTGACGTGCCCGTTGATATCGGCGAACTGCAAGCGCTGGACACCGCCGGCGCCAGCCTTCTGGTGGAGTTGCTGGGCGCCGAGCGGCTGAGCCGGCTGCTGCCTGCCGCAGCCCTCAGCGGCGAGCGTCGCGCCTTGCTGCAAACCGTCGCCAGCGCCATGCAGGAGGCCCAGCACGCGCCCGACCACCCCGCCCGCTCGACCTATCGCGAGTTTTTCGGGCATATCGGTGAAGTGGTCGAAGGCGTCTGGCACAAGGCAGTAGGGCTGCTGGGCTTTGTCGGCATGACGCTCAGCGCGATGCTGACAATCCTCTTCAGGCCACGGCGCTGGCGGCTGACCTCGCTGGCCTCGCACCTGGAACAGATCGGTCTCAACGCCGTGCCCATCGTCGCCCTGCTGACCTTTCTGGTGGGCGCGGTAGTGGCGTTTCTCGGCGCCACCATCCTTGCCGACTTCGGTGCGACCATCTACACGGTCGACCTGGTGGCGTTTTCGTTCCTGCGTGAATTCGGGGTGCTGCTGACCGCCATCCTGATGGCCGGGCGCACCGCCAGTGCGTTCACCGCGCAGATCGGTTCGATGAAGGCCAACGAAGAGATCGACGCCATCCGCACCCTCGGCCTCAACCCGATGGAGCTACTGGTGCTACCGCGGGTGTTCGCCATGCTGATCGCCCTGCCCCTGCTGACCTTCGTGGCCATGGTCTGCGGTATGGTCGGCGGCGCCATGGTGTGCATGCTGACTCTGGATATCTCGCCGCCGATGTTCCTCTACCTGCTGCAGGAGAACATCCCCATCAACCACTTTCTGGTCGGCATGCTAAAGGCCCCTATCTTCGCCTTCCTGATAGCCGTGATCGGCTGCCTGGAGGGTTTCAAGGTCACCGGCAGCGCCCGCTCGGTGGGCGAGCGCACCACATCGAGCGTGGTGCAATCGATCTTCATCGTGATCGTGGTGGATGCGGTGGCCGCACTGTTTCTGATGGAGATGGGCTGGTGAGTGACGAGGCGATCATCCAGGTCCGTGACCTGACCAACCAGTTCGGCCCTCAGGTGGTGCATCAGCACCTGGACCTGGACCTGTATCGCGGCGAAGTGCTGGGCGTGGTCGGCGGTTCAGGCACCGGTAAATCGGTGCTGCTGCGTACCATCGTCGGCCTGCGCCAGCCCAACGCCGGCACGGTGCGGGTGTTCGGTGAAGACCTGCTGACCCTCTCGGCGCAGCGGCGCTCGGAAATGGAGCGGCGCTTCGGTGTGCTCTATCAACGCGGCGCGCTGTTTTCCTCGCTCACCGTACTGGAAAACATCGCCCTGCCACTGATCGAGCACGCCGGGCTCAACCGTGCTCAGGCAGAGCGCCTGGCCGAGTCCAAGGTCGCCCTGGTCGGCTTGCCCAGCCTGGCCGGCGACAAGTACCCGACCGAATTGTCCGGCGGTATGGTCAAGCGGGCAGCCCTGGCCCGTGCCCTGGCGCTGGAGCCGGACATCCTGTTTCTCGACGAGCCCACCGCCGGCCTCGACCCGATTGGCGCCGCCGCCTTCGACCAGTTGATCCGCACCCTGCGCGACGCCCTGGGCCTCAGCGTTTTCCTGGTCACCCATGATCTGGACACGCTTTATACCCTGTGCGACAGGGTCGCGGTGCTATCGCAGAAACGCGTACTGGTGGCCGACCGGCTCGAGGTCGTCGCAGCGACGGACGACGCCTGGATTCGCGATTACTTTCACGGCCCGCGCGGACGCGCGGCCGAACAGGCTTCAGCGAGGATTAGTTGAATGGAACCACGCGCTCACCACGTATTGATCGGCATGTTCACGGTGGCCATCGTCAGCGCCATCCTGCTGTTCGCCCTCTGGCTCGGCAAGTCGAGCGCGGACAAGCAGTTCAACTACTACGAGGTGATCTTCACCGAAGCCGTCAGCGGCCTGTCCCAGGGCAGCGCCGTGCAGTACAGCGGTATCCGCGTCGGTGACGTCACCAGCCTGACCCTCGACCCGCAAGACCCGCGCAAGGTGCACGCGAACATCCGCATCACCAGCAGCACGCCGATCAAGGAAGACACCCGCGCGCGTCTGACCATCACCAACATCACCGGCGGCGCGGTGATCCAGCTGCACGGCGGCTCGCCGGAGAGCCCGCCACTGCAGGCCGGCAACGGCGGCACGCCGGTCATCATCGCCGACCGCTCGCCGCTGTCCCGGCTGATGGCCAACGGCGAAGACCTGATGGTCAGCGTCACCCGCCTGCTCGACCGCGCCAACGCGATGTTCTCTCGCGAGAACACCCAGAACATCGCCAAGACCCTGCGCAACCTGGAACAGATCACCGCCAGCGTGTCCGAGCAGCGTGAAGAATTGCGTGAAGCGCTGACCCAGATGAGCGCCGCCGGACGTGAAGCAGCCAACCTGATGAACAACGCCAACGGCCTGTTCACCGGGCCAGCCCAGGACACCCTGGAAAGTGCCGAGCGTCTGGTGACGTCCCTGGAGCGCACCAGCAGCAACATCGAGCAGTTGCTGCAGGACAACCGTGCCGCCCTCGATGGCGGCATGCAGGGTATCGGCGAACTGGGCCCGGCAATCAACGAACTGCGTGACACCCTCGGCTCCCTGCGCTCGTTCTCGCGGCGCCTGGAAGAAGACCCCGCCGGCTACCTGCTGCGCAGCGACAGCATCAAGGAGTTTCAACCATGAAAGCATTCGCCACCGTTGCCGCCCTGCTGCTGACCGGCCTGCTCGGTGCCTGCTCGGTACTGCCTGCCGGTGAGGCGCTGAACGTCTACCTGCTGCCGAGCAATCTGCCGGTACGCACCGCCGACGCGCCACGCCAGGACTGGTCGCTGCGCGTCAACCGCCCGCAAAGCAGCCAGTTGCTCGACAGCCCGCGAATCGCCGTGCTGCCCGAGGGTGACCGGATCAGCGCCTACCAGGGTGCGCGCTGGAGTGACCGGGCACCGGCTCTGGTGCGTGATCGGCTGATCGGCGCCTTTCTCGACGATGGCCGCATCGCTGCCGTCAGCAGCGATGACAATCGCCTGCAGGCCGACCTGGAGCTGAGCAGCGACTTGCGCGCGTTCCAGAGCGAGTACCGCAATGGCCGCCCGCACGTGCACATTCTCCTCGACGCCCGCCTGGTGCAGGCCGGCAACCAGCGCATCCTCGCCAGCCGCCGCTTCGAAGTGCGCCAGATCGCCGGCGATACCGCCGTGGAATCGGTGGTGAAGGCCTTCGGCACGGCCAACGATCAGTTGTCGCGCCAGTTGATGGATTGGGTGGTCGACGAGGGCCAGCGCAACGCGCCGGATAGCGACAAACCCTGAGCGCAGGCGATGCCAGCAAAACATCCGGTAGCCTGGCGTTGAGCGCAGCGATACCCAGGGATCGACGGCAGCAGCGCTTACCGTCTGGCCGGCAAAGATGTTCCCGGGTATCGCTTCGCTCGACCACGGGCTACGGATCGTAATAAACAAACGGCCGCTGTGATCACGAACACCGGCCGTTCGTTTTGCTGCAGTTGCTGGCGTTAGGCAAAGACGATTTCGTCGTTTTCGACCCTGCCGTTCACCGTGCTGCCGGGGTTGAACTTGCCGGCCAGGATCATCTGCGCCAGCGGGTTCTCGATCCAGCGTTGGATCGCCCGCTTCAACGGGCGCGCACCATACACCGGGTCGTATCCGACGGCGATCAGCTTGTCCATCGCCTCATCGGACAGCTCCAGCGTCAGCTCACGCTCGGCGAGGCGCTGCAGCAGGCGTGACAGCTGGATGCGCGCGATACCGGCGATCTGCTCACGGGCCAGCGGCTCGAACACCACCACCTCGTCGATACGGTTGACGAACTCTGGGCGGAAGTGGCTGCCCACCGCGTCCATCACCGCTGCACGCTGCGCCTCGCGATCACCGACCAGCTCCTGGATCTGCGCCGAACCGAGGTTGGACGTCATCACGATCACCGTGTTCTTGAAGTCCACGGTACGGCCATGGCTGTCGGTCAGGCGGCCATCCTCGAGTACCTGCAGCAGCACGTTGAAAACGTCCGGGTGGGCCTTCTCGACCTCATCCAGAAGCACCACCGAATACGGCTTGCGGCGCACCGCTTCGGTCAGGTAGCCGCCTTCTTCGTAGCCGACATAACCCGGTGGGGCGCCGATCAGCCGAGCCACGGAATGTTTCTCCATGAACTCGGACATATCGATGCGCACCAGCGCGTCCTCGGTGTCGAACAGGAACTCGGCCAGCGCCTTGCACAGCTCGGTCTTGCCGACCCCGGTCGGACCGAGGAACAGGAACGAGCCGCTCGGCCGGTTCGGGTCGGCGAGGCCGGCACGCGAGCGGCGCACGGCGTTGGACACCGCGACCACCGCCTCGTCCTGGCCAATGACGCGCTGGTGCAGCAGCCCTTCCATCTTCAGCAATTTGTCGCGCTCGCCCTCGAGCATCTTCGACACCGGGATACCGGTCCACTTGGAAACGACTTCGGCAATTTCTTCCTCGGTCACCTTGCTGCGCAGCAACTGATTTTCGGTCTTGCCGTGCTGGTCGACCATCTGCAGGCTGCGCTCCAGGTCCGGAATGATCCCGTACTGCAGCTCGGCCATGCGGTTCAGGTCGCCCTTGCGGCGCGCCGCTTCCAGCTCGGTGCGCGACTGTTCGATCTTCTGCTGGATCTGCGCCGAACCCTGCACCTCGGCCTTTTCCGACTTCCAGATTTCATCCAGGTCGGAATACTCCTTCTCCAGCTTGGCGATGTCGTCCTGCAGCTTGGCGAAGCGCTTCTTGGCCGCCTCGTCCTCCTCCTTCTTCAGGGCCTGGGCTTCCACCTTGAGTTGGATCAGGCGGCGGTCCAGCCGGTCGAGCACCTCCGGCTTGGAGTCGATTTCCATGCGGATGCGACTGGCCGCTTCGTCGATCAGGTCGATGGCCTTGTCCGGCAGCTGGCGGTCGGTGATGTAGCGGTGGCTGAGCTTGGCCGCGGCGATGATCGCACCATCGGTGATCGCCACCTTGTGGTGCACCTCATAGCGCTCCTTGAGGCCACGCAGGATGGCGATGGTGTCTTCCTCGCTCGGTTCATCGACCAGCACTTTCTGGAAGCGCCGCTCCAGCGCCGCGTCCTTCTCGATGAACTGGCGGTACTCATTCAGCGTGGTCGCGCCCACACAATGCAGCTCGCCTCGGGCCAGGGACGGCTTGAGCATGTTGCCCGCATCCATGGCGCCCTCGGCCTTGCCGGCGCCGACCATGGTGTGCAACTCGTCGATGAACAGAATGATGCGGCCTTCCTGTTTGGACAGTTCGTTGAGCACCGCCTTGAGGCGCTCCTCGAACTCACCGCGGAACTTGGCACCGGCGATCAGCGAGCCCATGTCCAGGGACAGCAGGCGCTTGTCCTTCAGGCCATCCGGCACCTCGCCGTTGACGATGCGCTGGGCCAGGCCTTCGGCGATGGCGGTCTTGCCCACGCCCGGCTCGCCGATCAGCACCGGGTTGTTCTTGGTGCGGCGCTGCAGCACCTGGATGGTCCGGCGGATCTCGTCATCACGGCCGATCACCGGATCGAGCTTGCCTTCTTCGGCACGCTTGGTCAGGTCCACGGTGTACTTGTCGAGGGCCTGGCGCGATTCCTCGATGTTCGGGTCATTGACCGCATCGCCGCCGCGCAGGTTGTTCACCGCGTTCTCCAGCGCCTTGCGGCTGACTCCCTGGGCAAGCAGCAATTTGCCCAGCTTGGTGTTCTCGTCCATGGCGGCAAGCAGCACCAGTTCGCTGGATATAAATTGATCGCCCTTCTGCTGGGACAGGCGGTCGGCCTGGTTGAGCAGGCGCGCCAGATCCTGGGACAGGCTCACGTCGCCGGTGGGGTTCTGAATTTTCGCCAGGTGGTCGAGCTCCTTGCTCAACGCTTGGCGCAGGCCGTTCACGTCGAAGCCGACCTGCATCAGCAGCGGCCGAATGGAGCCGCCCTGTTGGTCGAGCAGCGCCTGCATCAGGTGCAGCGGTTCGATGGCGGAATGGTCGTGGCCGACGGCCAGGGATTGGGCGTCGGAAAGGGCAAGCTGCAACTTGCTGGTCAAACGGTCGATTCGCATGGCGTCATCCTTCCTGTGTAGGGCAGGCCGGCGCGGTGCATGCGCCTGAACTTAAAACCTGCCGAGATGGAGCATAGATGAGGCCGATTATGCGGGTTTCAAGCGAGGGGGTTTTGATAAGGGTCAGCAAGGCAGCGCCTGACGGCTGAGCGCAGCCAGGCAATCGACCTGCCAAGTGGCCATTACCTGCATTCCCCGCCTGGCAGAAGCCTCGGCGCGAATGCGATGGCGGCCGCCCGGCAGAACCTGCGCTGCAAGCACTATTCGCTGCGGGGTCGCAGCTCCTACAACGGCTTCAGAAATCGCCGCCAGATCCCGTAGGAGCGGCGCCCCCGGCGCGAAATGTTGCAGCCGTGCCGCGCAATCGCGTAACGGCCGCCATTCGCCGCGGGGTCGCGGCTCCTACAATGGATCGCGCCACCACCACTCGCGTAGGAGCGTCGCCCCCAGCGCGAAATGTTGCAGCCGTGCCGCGCAATCGCGTAACGGCCGCCATTCGCCGCGGGGTCGCGGCTCCTACAATGGATTGCGGCACACGACCACTCGCGCAGGAGCGCCGCCCCCGGCACGAACGATTGCAGCCGTGCCGCGCCATCGCGTAACGGCCGCCATTCGCCGCGGGGTCGCGGCTCCTACAATGGATTGCGGCACCACCACCACTCGCGTAGGAGCGTCGCCCCCGGCGCGAATGCGATGGCTGCCGCCCAGCGGAATCTGCGATGTGAGCACCATTCTCCAGGGGCGCGGCTCGCGCGCATGCCCTGTAAATCGCTGCTGGTCGCCAGGAAGCAGCCTAGCGGTCTGCCAGCCAGATCAGCGAGGCGAAGCGGCCGGTCTGTGCTGCGCGGCGATAGGAGTAAAAGCGTTCGTCGTTGACGGTGCAAAACCCGCCGCCATACACGGCGGTGATGCCGCGCGCGGCCAGGCGGATACGCGCCAGTTGGTAGATATCCGCCATGAAGCGCCCATGGTTGTCGCTTGGCACGAAGGCGCTGGCGGCCTGGGCATGCTGGCTGACGAACGCCTCGCGCACCTCTGCGCCCACCTCGAATGCCTGCGGACCAATCGCCGGTCCCAGCCACACGAGGGTGTCCTGGGGCTCCGCCGCCAGAGCGTCCAGCGTCGCTTCCAGTACGCCATTGGCCAGGCCCCGCCAGCCGGCATGAGCGGCTGCCACACGGGTACCGGCGCGGTCGCAGAACAAGGCCGGCAGGCAATCGGCGGTCATCACCGTGCAGGCGACACCCGGCGTCGCCGTCCAGCTGGCATCGGCCTCTTCGACGCATTCGGGATCAGCCTGCGCCACGGCGATGCCGTGCACCTGCTGCAGCCAGGCCGGGCGGCAGCCCAACTGGCTAAGCAGCCGCTGGCGATTCTTGGCCACGGCAGCCGGGTCATCCTCGACATGCGCGGCGAGGTTGAAACTGTCGTAGGGCGCCGCGCTTACACCGCCAGCACGGGTGGTCACGCAGGCGCGTACCCAGTCGGGTGCGGGCCAGTGCGGCGTCAGCCAGTCATGGGCCTTGTCACTCATCCAATGAACGCCTCGCGATCCTGGCGCAGCAGCGTCAGCAACCAGACGAAATCATCAGGCAGCGGCGATTGCCACTTCATTCGCTCGCCGGTGATCGGGTGATCCAGCTCGAGGAAGCGCGCATGCAACGCCTGGCGCGGGAACTCCTTGAGGCTCTGCACCATGGTCTGGCTGGCAGCCGGCGGGATGCGAAAACGCCCGGCATACACCGGGTCACCGACCAGCGGGTAGCCGATGTGGCTCATGTGCACGCGAATCTGGTGTGTACGCCCGGTTTCCAGCTTGACCCGAGAATGGGTGTGCGAGCGGAAGCGCTCCAGCACGCGGTAATGGCTGACCGCGGGCTTGCCGCCATCGGTCACCGCCATGCGCTGGCGCTGGGAAGAGCTGCGGCCGATCGGCGCGTTGATCTTGCCGCCAGAGGTGATCACGCCGATCACGATGCACTCGTAGATCCGGCTCACGGAGCGCTTCTGCAACTGATCGACCAGGCGGGTCTGCGCTTCGATGGTCTTGGCCACCACCATCAGACCGGTGGTGTCCTTGTCCAGGCGATGCACGATACCGGCCCGCGGTACGTTGACGATATCCGGCACGTGATGCAGCAGCGCATTGAGCAGGGTGCCGTCGGCATGCCCCGCAGCCGGATGCACGACCAGGCCAGCCGGCTTGTCGATCACCAGGATCTGCTCGTCCTCGTAGACGATATTGAGCTCGATGTCCTGGGCGATCCATTCGCCCTGGGCTTCCTGCTCGGCACAAAGAGCCAGCACGGCACCGCCGTGAACGATGTCGCGGGGGCGCAGCACCTGACCATCGACGGTCAGGTTGCCCTCCTTGATCCAGCCGGACAGGCGCGAGCGCGAGTGCTCGGCGAACAGCTGGGCGGCGACTTGGTCGAGGCGTTGACCGCCCAGATCGTAGGGCACCTCGGCGGATAACTGAATGGCCTGCTTATTAATAGATGACATGCTCGGCAACGGCGGGGGCATAGCCTTTGGTTTCGGCTACACGCTTGTGGTTAAATACGGCGTCTTTGCCCCAGGGGTACCGGGGGCGCTCATCATAACAGGACGGCCCTGCCCAAGACAGCCGCCGTCCCAGGGACGCAAGCCGCCATGCAAGTGAAACACCTGCTGCTGATCGCCATCCTCGCACTCACCGCCGCCTGCTCGTCCAAGGAAGTCCTGGATGAGAACCTCAGCGAGGCCGAACTCTATCAGCAGGCTCAGGAAGATCTGGACAACGGCAGCTACACCAGCGCCGTGACCAAGCTCAAGGCCCTGGAGTCGCGCTACCCGTTCGGCCGCTATGCCGAGCAGTCGCAGCTCGAACTGATCTACGCCAACTACAAGAACGCCGAGCCGGAAGCCGCACGCTCCGCTGCCGAGCGCTTCATTCGCCTGCACCCGCAGCACCCGAACGTCGACTACGCCTACTACCTCAAGGGCCTGGCCTCGTTCGACCAGGACCGCGGTATCGTCGCGCGCTTCCTGCCACTGGACATGACCAAGCGTGACCCGGGTGCCGCTCGCGACTCCTACAACGAGTTTGCCCAGCTCACCAGCCGTTACCCGAACAGCCGTTACGCGCCGGATGCCAAACAGCGCATGATCTACCTGCGTAACCTGCTGGCCGCCTATGAGATTCACGTTGCCCACTACTACCTGAGCCGTCAGGCCTATGTCGCCGCCGCCAACCGTGGCCGCTACGTGGTGGAAAACTTCCAGGAAACCCCATCGGTGGGCGACGGCCTGGCAGTGATGGTCGAGGCCTACCAGCGCCTGACCCTGGACGACCTGGCCGCCACCAGCCTGGAAACCCTGAAGCTCAACTACCCCGACCATCCGAGCCTGGCCAGCGGTGAGTTCGAACCTCGCGAAGAAGACGCCGACAACCGCTCCTGGCTGGCCAAGGCCACGCTCGGCCTGATCGAAAGCGATGCCCCGCCACCGCCGAGCCAGACCCAGGCGGCCCAGGACGTGATTCGTCAGTACGAAGAAGCCTCGGATCAGATCCCCGCCGAACTGAAACCGGAGAACCAGAGCGAGCAAAGCGAAGAGCCTCAGGGCAGCAAGCGCTCCTGGTTCAGCTACATGACCTTCGGCCTGTTCGACTGATTGGCACGCCATGCCAAACCCAGGTGCCAGTCAACAGACTGGCATCTTGCGTTTCGGCTCGGTAAAAACGCTGATCAAGCAACTGTCCGCTCACCCCTTCCTTAGCTAAACTGGCGCATTCCTCATACGAAGAGAGCGCCATGGGCCTGTTCCGCCTGCTGTTCTGGGTTGCCATCATTTTCGCCGCCATCTGGGTGTGGCGCCGTTATTTCAGTGCAGCACGTCGTCGCCAGGCACCGCCGCCGGCAGACGCGCCGGCACCCATGGTGCGCTGCGCCCATTGTGGCGTGCATACGCCACAACAGCATGCCGTGCAGCTGGCCCAGCGCTGGTACTGCAGCCAGGCCCACCTCGAACAAGGCCGCAAGCCCGGTGACCGCTGAAGCACTGGCCCTCAGCGGTCTTCAAGGCCGCCGCATCTTCAGGCTGTACCACCTCTATCGATTGCTGATCGGCGTTCTGCTGGTCGGGCTGGTATCGGCGGATCTGGACGCCGAACTGCTCGAACTGGCTCATGCACCGTTGTTTCGCGCCGCCAGCTGGCTTTACCTGATCCTTAATATTTTCGTGGCGCTGATCATCCACAGCCCACGCAGCCTGATTCAGGTGTTCGGCGTCGCGCTGGTCGATGTCATCCTGCTCTCGGCCCTTTTCTACGCTGGCGGCGGAACGCCCAGTGGCATCGGCAACCTGCTGATCGTCGCCGTGGCAATCGCCAATATCCTGCTGCGCGGCCGGGTCGGCGTGCTGATCGCAGCGAGCGCGGCGATCGGTCTCATCTACCTGACCTTCTACCTGAGCCTCAGCCACCCCCAAGCCAGCAGCCAGTATCTGCAGGCCGGCGCGCTGGGCGGGCTGTGCTTCGCCGCCGCATTGTTCGTGCAGGGGGTAACGCGGCGCCTGCAGGCCAGTGAAATTCTCGCTGCGCAGCGCGCCGCCGACGTGGCCGACCTGGAAGCCCTGAACAACCTCATCCTGCAGCGCATGCGCACCGGCATCCTGGTCATCGACGAACAGCATCGCGTGCTGCTCGCCAACCAGGCGGCGCTCGGCCTGCTGGGCCAGGAGCACCTGGCGGGCAAGATTCTCGACCCGCACTGCACCGTACTGGTCAAACGGTTGCAGCACTGGCAGGAGAATTCCAGCCTGCGCCCGGCGAGCCTGCAGGCACTCGCGGACGGCCCGACCCTGCAACCCAGCTTCATCGCGCTGCAGCGAGGGGGGCAGCGCCACACGCTGATCCTGCTCGACGACATCTCGCAGATCGCCCAGCAGGCCCAGCAACTCAAACTGGTCGCCCTTGGCCGCCTCACCGCGGGCATCGCCCACGAGATCCGCAACCCGCTGGGCGCCATCAGCCACGCCGCCCAGCTGCTGCAGGAGTCCGAAGACCTGCAGGGCCCCGACCTGCGCCTGGCGCAGATCATTCAGGATCACTCCAGGCGGATGAACCTGATCATCGAGAACGTCCTGCAGTTGTCACGCCGCCGCCAGGCAGAGCCGCAGCTGCTGGACCTCAAGTACTGGCTGCATCGCTTCGCCGCCGAGTTTCGCACCACCGCGGCGCCCTCGAAGGTGCTTCACCTGGCTATCGAAGGCAGCAGCATCCAGACCCGCATGGACCCCAACCAGCTCACGCAGGTGATCACCAACCTGGTGCAGAACGGCCTGCGCTACAGTGCCAAGCTCAACCCCCAGGGCCAGGTATGGCTGAAACTGTTTCGTGACCCGCGCAACGATTTGCCCGTACTCGAGGTGCTCGATGACGGCCCAGGCATCGCAGCGGACCAACTGCATCACATCTTCGAACCTTTCTACACCACCGAAAACAAAGGCACCGGCCTGGGCCTGTATATTTCCCGCGAGCTTTGCGAAAGCAACCAGGCTCATCTTCACTATCAACCACGCGAAGGCGGTGGTGCATGCTTCCGTATTACCTTCGCGCATCCGCGAAAAATGAGCTGAACGACCGATGAATCGCCAGAGAGCCCTGATCGTCGACGACGAACCCGATATCCGCGAACTGCTGGAGATCACCCTCGGGCGCATGAAGCTCGACACGCGCAGCGCGCGCAACGTCAAGGAAGCGCGTGAATGGCTCGCCAAGGAGCCGTTTGACCTGTGCCTGACGGACATGCGCCTGCCCGATGGCACGGGCCTGGACATCGTGCAGCACATCCAGCAGCGCTACCCGCAGACGCCGGTGGCGATGATCACCGCGTTCGGCAGCGTGGACACGGCGATCAACGCCCTCAAGGCAGGCGCTTTCGACTTTCTCACCAAACCGGTCGATCTCGGTCGCCTGCGCGAGCTGGTGGCCACCGCCCTGCGCCTGGGCACCACGGACGATGACGCCGCGCCAGGCGCCAGCCGCCTGCTCGGCGAGTCGCCGCCGATGCGCGCCCTGCGTGGGCAGATCCAGAAACTCGCCCGCAGCCAGGCGCCGGTGTACATCAGCGGTGAATCCGGCAGCGGCAAGGAGCTGGTCGCCCGGCTGATCCACGAGCAGGGGCCGCGGCGCGAACGCGCGTTCGTGCCGGTCAACTGCGGTGCCATTCCTTCGGAGCTGATGGAAAGCGAGTTCTTCGGCCACAAGAAAGGCAGCTTCACGGGTGCCATCGAAGACAAGCAGGGCCTGTTTCAGGCTGCCCACGGCGGCAGCCTGTTCCTCGACGAAGTCGCCGACCTGCCGCTGACCATGCAGGTCAAGCTGCTGCGCGCGATCCAGGAAAAAGCCATTCGCAGCGTCGGCGGCCAGCAGGAAGTGGTGGTCGACACGCGCATCCTGTGCGCCACCCACAAGGACCTGGCCGCCGAAGTGGCGGCCGGGCGCTTCCGCCAGGATCTGTATTACCGCCTCAACGTCATCGAGCTGCGCGTGCCGCCCCTGCGCGAACGCCGCGAGGACATCCCGCTGCTGGCCGACGTGATGCTCAAGCGCCTCAACGAAGGCATCGGCCTGCCGCCCGTGAAACTCGATGGCCCGGCCATGGACAAGCTCAAGAGTTACCGATTCCCCGGCAACGTGCGCGAGCTGGAAAACATGCTGGAGCGCGCCTACACCCTGTGCGAAGGCGACGTGATCTGCGCCCACGACCTGCGCCTGGCCGATGCTGCCCCGGCGGGCGAGAATGGCGATGCCAGCCTGGCGCAGATCGACAACATCGAGGACTACCTCGAGGACGTCGAGCGCAAACTGATCATGCAGGCACTCGAGGAAACCCGCTGGAACCGCACCGCCGCCGCGCAGCGCCTGGGTTTGAGCTTCCGCTCGATGCGCTATCGGCTGAAGAAGCTGGGGATCGACTGAGTCTGCCCGCAGGCCGCCATGTGAATGAGCCTGTGCTAGGATTCCCTCACTCGAGTTCATGGAGAAATCGCGTGAAACCGTCGCTAGCACTTGATCTAAAACGAGCCGCCATTCGCGAAGCGACCAGCCGATTTCGCGCGGCAAACCCACGGGTATTCGGTTCAGTACTGCACGGTACCGATCAGGAGGGCAGTGATCTCGACCTGCTAGTGGACACTCTCCCTGGAGCAACCCTATTCGACCTCGGTGGCTTGCAGGCTGAACTGGAAGAGATTCTAGGTGTTCACGTAGACCTGCTAACCCCCGGCGACTTGCCCGTCAGCTTCCGCGAACAGGTGCTGTCGGAGGCGCAGTTGATTTGAAAAAGTATCGTCTGGACGACTATCTCAGCCACATGCAACAGGCTGCAAGAGATGCATGCAGCTTCGTCGAGGGTCTGGATAAAGACGATTTCGGTACCGATAGGCGCACTCAGCAAGCGGTAATCATGAATCTCACCATTATCGGTGAAGCTGTAACAAGCTAATCGATAGTCATAGCCAATTTGTGAACGAAAACTCTCAAATTCCATGGCGAAACATGCGAGGCATGCGCAACCGCATCGCCCATGGTTACTTTGATATCAATCTCGACATCGTTTGGGAAACGGTACGAACGGCGCTACCGGAATTGCTTGAGCAGTTGCCCACTGTCGATAGCGGAAATGATTCAGATACCGCCAGCCCATAGAGTGAAATCCTGCGGTCTGCTTCACTGACCTCCGCCAACGCTTATAAACGTAGTGCCGGCGCATAAGGCGCTGGATCGATGATCGGCTCACGCCCAAGCATCAGATCCGCCAGCAACTGGCAGGACGCCGGCGCCAGTACCAGGCCGTTGCGGTAATGCCCGCAGTTCAGCCACAGCCCCTGGTAGCCCGGCACCTCGCCAATGAACGGAATGCCCTCGGGCGAACCGGGCCGCAAGCCAGCCCAATGCCCGACCACCTCGGCATCTTTCAGTGCCGGCAGCAGTTCCTCCGCCGACGCCCGCAAACTGGCTAGCGCGTCCTCGGTCGGCGTCTTGTCGAACCCGGCATGTTCCAGGGTGCTGCCCACCAGGACATGACCGTCGCGTCGCGGGATCGCATAGCGCCCCTTGGCCAGCACCATGCTCGGCAGGAAATCCTGCGCGCACTTGAACAGGATCATCTGCCCCTTTACCGGCTCTACCGGCAACGCAAGGCCAAGGCCCCGTAGCACCTTGCCACTCCAGGCGCCGGCTGCAACGACGACCTGATCGGCCAGCAACTCGCCATCGGTCGTGCGTACCCCGCGAACTCTCGCTCCATCATGAACGAAGCCTGTCACCGCGTCGTACTCGCGCAACGAGACCAGTGGCATGCCCTGCAGCGCCGCGCGCAGCGCCTTCACCAGCCGCGGGTTACGTACATTGGCGACGCCGGACATATGGATCGCCCGCTCGAAGCCTGGCCCCAGGGACGGTACCGCCGCATACGCCGAAGCGACGGGCACCTCGCACAGCGCACGCCGCTCGCGCTGCGCCCAGGCCAGCGCCTCGGCCTGATCGTCGAGGTCCAGCCAATACAACCCGGTGACGTGTACTTCAGGATCGAGGCCGGTCCGCTCCAGCAACTGCTGCGCAAAGCCTGGGTAGTAATCCTGAGACCAATGGGCCAGCGCCGTTACCGCCCGGCTGTAACGCCAAGGGTAAAGCGGCGAAACAATTCCGCCACCCGCCCAGGAAGCCTCCCCTCCGAGCGGACCGCGCTCCAGCAAAATGACCCTCATACCCGCGCCCGCCAGCAGGTACGCCGACAACAACCCGATCACCCCACCGCCGATAACGATCACATCCGAACGCACAACTCACCCCATCGCATGAACAGCACGCCTTGACAGCAACACCGCAGGGTGTAAACAGGAAAGGCAGCCAGGAAGGCCATCAATCATACGCGCATAGGGAGGTGCACCATGCAGAGAGATCAGCAGAAGGGACTCGGCCTGGTGGAGCTGCTGGTAACTCTCACCGTGCTGGCAGTATTGATGGCCGTCGCAGTGCCGAGCTTCAGCGGGCACGTGCAGCGAACTCAGCAAACCACTCACGTGAACGAGATGCTCGCCGCGCTGCACTACTCGCGCAGTGAAGCGGTAACCCGGCGCACCACCGTCAGCCTATGCGACGGTATCGATGAGTGCGGCACGCGACGCTGGCAAAACCAGCTGATCATCTTCGCCGATCACAACCACAATGGGCGCATCGACGAAGGCGAACCTATTCTGCGCACCTTGCAGATCGCCTCCGCTTACAGCTGGAATTGGTCGAACTTCCGTCAGCGCAATCACATTGCCTTCACGTCGAGCGGGCTGACCCACAGCCTCAACGGCACCTTCACCCTTTGCAGAGAAACCACCGCGGTGCGCAGCATCGTGGTGAACGTCGCCGGCCGAACGCGCCTCGATACGCCAGACGACAACTCCAGCTGCGAGTAGTCAACCGCTGGGTGGCAGAAAGCAACCGAACATCTCCCCCCCTGTATGGCCAAACGCCAACTTGCGACTATTCGCTGGCCAATACCAGCGAGACTGCCCATGCGCTTTACCCGAGGTTTCACCCTGATCGAATTGATGGTGACGATTGCCGTGCTGGCGATTGTCATCAGCATCGCAGTGCCCTCTTTCAGCAATATGCTGAGAGAAAATCGCACCCTGGCGATGACGAATGAGCTGCAGGGCGCTATCCAGCTTGCGCGCTCCGAGGCCGTAAAACGGCGCAGCAACGTGGTGATTTGCAGAAGAAACGCTGCCGGGGACGCTTGCGACAACTCGGCGGACTGGGCCGCAGGCTGGCTGATCCTGTCCGGCACTACGGTAATAAAGGTATGGGACGCCGTCACCGGCCTTGTTGTAGCTGGACCTAACACCGGCCTGACTTTCAAATCTAACGGCATGGTAACCAATGCGTCGAACTTCGCAGTCAATACGCCAAGCTGCTCGGGCCCGCAGAAGCGTACGCTTACCGTGAGTTTGATAGGCACGTCCACACTTGCGAAGGTCGACTGCTAATGACCCGCACAACGCATACACAGAAAGGCGCCACGCTGATCGAAGTGCTGGTAGCCATGGTCATCCTGTCCATCGGCCTTCTCGGCCTGGCCGGTTTGCAGGCAACCAGTATCCAGAGCAACCAGGGCGCGTTCTACCGTTCTCAAGCAACAATATTATCTAACGACATTATTGATCGTATGCGGGCTAATCGCATCGTTGCTATCGCCGATGGCTACAACCTAAGCGAATTAAAGAGCGCACATGGCAGCACCGCGACACGTGCCGATAAAGACCTCAGCGAATGGCTTACCCAAGTGGCAAAACTGCCCAGCGGAAAAGCTCGCATAGAGCGTAATGATTCGACTCGAATTTTTACAGTGACGATTAGCTGGGACGATAGCCGCGGCAGTATAAAAAAGTCTGACGGAAGTTCAGAAACTGCAGATGGCACGGCAACCTTTGTCTACAGGGCAGAAATATGAATACCAGTACAGCCAAGTGGCAAAGAGGGCTTTCTCTTGTCGAGCTGATGATTGCGATGGCACTTAGTTTGCTGTTGATGCTCGGCGTTATGCAAATATTTCTTTCCAGCAAACAAACCTACACGTCTACCGAAGCACTTTCTCGAGTTCAGGAAAATGGTCGTTTCGGCATAACGTTTCTGGGCTATGACATTCGGAACGCGGCCTACAAAGGAGAATGCCTGAGTAGCATTAACAATGTAAGCGGTAGCACAAGCGTGCCCTATACTCTGGACACCGGGCTGTACGGCATAGATAGCAGCCAAAGCTCGCCCGCCTGGTTTACTGGAACCCGGGATCCAGGAACCGACGCAATACTATTGAAACATGCCGCTGGCAACACTGGACTGACGCTATCCGCAACCGCAGCGGACCGCTTGACCACAACCGCCGCGACCGGGCTTAAACAAAATAGTTATGTCGTTGTTTCCGATCCGGTGAGCTGCGATCTTTTCAAAAATAGTTCAGCGGATACCGCATCAGCACTGACATCGGCACAAGCCTTCCCACGCATTTACCCCACAGCCTCAGAAATACTGCAGTATCAAAGCGTTGCTTACTACATAGAGGGCGCGGCGCTCAAGCGGATTAATTATGCAGACCCGTCACCTGCTGCGGCAGAACTAATGACCGGCGTTACAGACCTGCAAGTCAAGTATGCAGCTGGTGATATTTACGGCCAAGTGACAGGTGATTACGTCGATGCCCAAAACATCACTAATTGGGAAGCAGTGGTTTCCGTGCAGGTAACCCTAAAAGCATCCAGTCTCGAGGCAAGCAATCCGACCGTACGAGAATTTACATCCACTATCGGGATACGAAACAGACTGCCATGAAAATTTTCAGCATGAAAAAACATCAAGGTGGCGCAATTCTGATTGTCGCGCTTGTAATGCTATTGCTGCTTACAGTTATAGGCCTCAGCAGTATCCGCGGGACAACACTGCAAGAGCGAATGGCAGGGAATAGCAGAGATGAAAGTCTAGCTTTTCAAGCATCAGAAACGGCCATGAGACAAGCGGAAGCCGTTATTCAAGCGGAATCTCGAACTTATTGGCAAAACTACACCACGGCGCCCGCATGGGCGGGCGGCACCGCACTGACAGGCCTGGGCACACCACGCTACAAGATCACCCCGCTGCCAGGAATAAGCATTGTAAAAGCAGGCGACTCACTACAAGCCGGAGCGCCTATCAGTTCAAGCGTAATTAGGATAGAAGCCGAAGGCCTCGGCACTACAAAAAACGACGCAACCAACTGGGCATCTAAAGTCGAATTACGCTCCATATATAGGCGCTGACAGCATGTTAAAGCTTAATCGTTTCTACTGCCTCTCCGAGGCCACTCCTACGGCCAGGGCTGCACTTACCTTCATACTGACATTCGGACTTATTTTTCCGGCAACACAAGCAAGTGCAGCGATTGCGCAAGCGCCACTACTGCTACCGGCTGAGAATGTGCCAGGAAGCTTGGCTCTAGTTCCATCAGTAGAGTGGCCAACGATCCTTTCCGTCGCAAATTTGGGAAACTACAGCTCAAACGTTAATTACACTGGCTATTTTGACTCAGCCAAATGTTATCTCTACAAATACGACGACAGCAACACCGACGACACGTGGTTCTACCCGAACGGTGCGGCGGTTAATCGTAAATGCAACGTCGGCAGCTCAAAAAAGGAATGGAGTGGCAACTTCCTCAATTGGGCAGCGACCCCGACCATCGACCCGTTTCGTAGCGCCCTGACGGGGGGGCATAGGTATCGCGATACGGCAGCCCTAACGGTGCTACAAAAAGCCAGGCATGACGGTCAATCCGGGGCTGGCAATAGGATGGAAGATATTCAAGACAACCGGCAGGGTATTTTGCCCCAAGCGGAAATCACAGGGGCGACACCGGCAGGACCAGACTGGGGTAATTTTCACATCCGCCTTCAAGGCCTTAACTATGACATGTTGTTCTCAAACTGGCGGGACGGAATTGGAGGATTTGGATCAACAGGTGAGAAAACACAAGAGTGGATCGATTACCAGCCTAATCTTCAGAGACAGTTTAACAGCAACCGTCTTGTTACCGCCTACATACCCCTACTGCAAGTCAAAAGTGTTTTCCGGGTAAAGCTTCGCGTAAAGGTATGTGACCCTAGCTCCGGTGCTGGTGGAGTTGAAGCAAATTGCGAACGTTACGGTAATAACTACAAGCCTCAAGGCCTTCTTCAACAATATGCAGGAAAGTTGCGCTACAGTGCATTCAGCTACCTCAACGACTCCAGCAACGGAAGAGATGGGGGGGTTCTACGCGCCAATCAAAAATATATTGGTCCAACGCTTGGCGACGGCGGGGCGAACAACACCAACAAAGAATGGAGCGCAACGGATGGAGTACTCGTCAAAAATCCTAACCCGAATGACGCAACCGCAACGGGCAATGGCATCATTGACAGTGGCGTAATTAATTATCTAAATAAATTTGGCTCGATGTCGGATCGGAATCACAAGAGCTTGGATCCGGTCAGCGAGCTTTATTACACAGCCGTACGTTACTTCAAAAATCAAGGAAATGTCCGCAGCTACTCCAATCTCACCGATAATACAGCCGAGAACTATAAAACTGCGGATGGGTTCCCGGTAATCACGCAATGGAACGACCCAATTACTTATTCCTGCCAGAAAAATGTGGTATTGGGTATTGGCGATGTTAACACCCACCGGGATAAGAACCTCCCGGGCGCTACGAGCAGCACTGGAGAACCATCAAAACCGACTGAAGTAGCGAATGACACCACCGTTGACGTGGTCGCTGCGACTGCTAAAGTTGGTGCTCTTGAGGGGGTAAACCTGAATCAAAGCGCGGAATCTTACACGGGCCGCTTTAACTCGGCGTATATCGCTGGCCTCGCATATGATTCACACACCAAAGACTTGCGCACAGACAAGTCAGGCACGCAAACATTGTCTACCTATTGGGTAGACGTCCGGGAGAACCAGACGCTCGCATCCAGGGCATTTAATCAATACTGGCTCGCCGCCAAGTACGGTGGATTTACCGTTCCCAATAATTTCCAGCCCTACTCCGCAGACACAACGGGAGCGAGCATCACCGATGCAATGTGGTGGACAACAGGCCAGTACCTCAGCACCGGCGACAAGCGCCCAGATAATTTCTTCGTCGCCAGTGATGCACAAAACATGGTGAACAGCCTCAAGCAGGCATTTGCAAAGATTGCCCAGGAAACGCGCAGCTCTACAACTACCTCCCTGGCCACCAACTCCACTCAGCTAGACACCGGCAGTGCCGTATTCCAATCGCTATATGACCCTGCGAAATGGAGCGGAGACTTGGTAGCCAAGACTGTAACAGGACCCAACGCGGTAGAACCTAATCCTACCTGGAGTGCTGCTTCCAAATTGGATGCATTGACTGCGGACACCACCCGCAGCATTTTTACCAGTACCGCTTTAACCGGGAGAAGTAACAACAGCTATTCCACTGCTACTAGCAGCCGAGCCTTTACTTGGACTGGACTGGACGATAACGCAAGAACCTTGCTGAAATCATCGGGCACTGGCGGTAACGCAGTCGATGATACGGTAGGTGCTTCCAGACTGGCTTACCTTCGTGGTGATCGCTCCCAAGAAAGAAACTCAAGCAATCCGAGTCGCCCCTTCCGCGAACGTGCGAGTCGACTGGGCGACATTGTCAATTCGGACCCCCAGTACATTCACAAGCAGGATTTCGGTTACAACCTTCTGAGTGGCGAAGCATGGGCCACTGCTGGGAGCCGCTACCAATCATTCCGCAGTAGCACCGCCTACCAGAACCGAACCCCCATTGTCGCAGTGGGTGCCAACGATGGCATGCTACATATATTTAACGCCAGCCTGGGCAATAGTGGTGGCAGTGAGCTCTTTGCCTATGTTCCAAGGAGTGTCTTGGGCTCCCTCTATGCCCTGACTGACCCGGCGTACACGCACCGCTACTATGTTGACGGTACGCCGGCATTTTCTGATGTATGGATAAATAGTGATTGGAAAACCATTGCGGTAGGCACCACCGGAGCCGGAGGAAAGAGTGTCTTTGCACTAGACGTTACCAACCCAGCAAGCATGGGGTCGAGCAGCGTATTGTGGGAGTTTACCGCCCCTGACATGGGGTATCCGATTCAACAACCAAAAATCGTTGCGCTTGCCAACGGCAAATTCGGGGTGATCGTCAGCAGTGGCTTTGTTGACACAACGGTTAGCAGCGGGCAGGTCTGGGTACTGGACGCTGCAGACGGTTCGGTCATCAAGAAATTTAGCCTCACGACCAGTGGCGGCCTGGGTGAACCTCTTGCAATTGATCTCAACAATGATCGAATCGCCGATCGTATTTATGTAGGCGATACCACTGGCAAACTTTGGCGCTTAGACATAAATGCAACAGAGCCCTCGAACTGGGATGCGCCTGCCGGCTTGAAGAGCGAAGGTACCATTTCACCCCTGTTCATAGCAGCCGATGAAAGCGGCAACCCTCAGCCGATCACAGCCCCACTCTCGGCAGCTTTAAATAAAGACGGCTCTGCGCTGGTGTTATTTGGCACAGGCAGTTTTTATCAAGCAACAGATACCGACCTACAACAAAATCAGAGAATAGAATCTTTCTACGGGCTGATAGACAAAGGCGAACCGATTAGCCGCTCCGCTTTGCAAGAACAGAAAATCATTAACCAGCGCACCGCATCCAATACAAATTTGGGGCGCGCCGTTAGCCAGACCACGCTCGGGGCAAATACTAAAGGTTGGTATTTGGACCTGCTGTGGAAGCAAGCTGAAGGTGGCTCAAGCACCCTGACTGGTGAGCGAGTTGTTTCACGGCCAGTGCTGAGAAACGGCGCCGTTGTTTTCAGTACACTTACTCCATCCTCGGATCCATGCAAGGGGGGAGGGAGCAGCTGGGTCATGGCTCTTGATGTCTTTAGCGGTGGGCGCTTGACGCAAACGTATTTCGATGCAAACGGTAACGGACAGTTGGGTGAGGGCGACTATTATACGGACGGAGATGGGAATAAAATTCCATACTCAGGGATACAAAATCCACAATATGGTGCCATTAAGACTCCGACCTTCTTTGATGGATCCGGCGATGGCTCAGAAAGCGGTGACGACCTGATATGCTTCTCCGGCTCTGCTGGCGGCGAACCCTTCTGCTCTCCCACTGACCCTTTGGCGCGCTCTTTCGGGCGCGTATCGTGGCGTGAAGTTAATCGATAGGTAGTGTTATGAAAAATTGTCGAGCAAAACTGCGTTACCACAACCGGGCAAGCGGTTTCACTCTCATTGAAATGATGATCGTAGTTGCCGTCATCGGCATCCTTGCGGCCATTGCCTATCCCTCCTATCAGGAACATGTGCGCAAGAGCAAGCGAGCCGATGCCCAGGCTGCATTGATGGAGCTGTCGCATTTCATGGAGCGCTACTACACCGCTAATGGCAAATACACGAGAGCTGCAAACACCGGACCGGACCTGCCTTTCGCAAAAGCCCCGAAGGACGGGGCGACGGAAAACTATGGGCTGGCGCTGTCGGCCGTTACCGACTTCAGCTATACCCTGACCGCCACTGCCAGTAACTCCATGGCTAATGACAAGTGCGGCAACCTGACGCTTACGGACAAGGGCGTGAAGGGCTCCAGCGCAGGAACACCGGCTGACTGTTGGAGACGTTGAATAACAGCAGGTAACCAGACGGGCATGCGCCGCTATTACAGCTGCCATGCCCGTTGTCTGCTTCGATTGCAATGCAGCCAATACCGCCAGCTACCAGCAGCCTGAAATCCGCCATAACGCGTTTGCACTACACCTTCGAATAACGCGCCACTTCAACTCTCTGAAGCTGTACGCCCCCACTACTGCTACTATCTCCTCCTGTCATTCGATGCGACCAAATCGCCAGTATTGGGGTCGTATGCCGATAACGAAACAACAACGGATCGATGATGCAGGACAACCCGATTTGGTCGCTTCCCCCGCGTAAGCAGCGCAGCCGCCTGGCCGAAGACCTGGTGGCGAAGATTTCCCAGCATATGCGTGACGGTACGCTCAAGCGTGGCGAGAAGCTGCCGGCCGAGCTGGATATCATGAGGGCCGAGGGGGTGAGCCGGACGGTGGTGCGTGATGCGCTGTCTCGCCTGCAGGTGGCGGGCCTGGTGGAAACCCGCCGCGGCGTGGGTACCTTCGTGTGCGACATGCCGGCGGCACCGGAGCTGCAGCTTGGCCCGGCGACCATCAGCACGGCAGAAGACGTGCTGGAGCTGCTGGAGCTGCGCATGAGCCTGGAGGTCGCAGCGGTGGGGCTGGCTGCGCAAAGGCGCACGCCGGAGTCATTGCAGGAGATTCGCGTCGCACTGGATGCCCTGCAGCAGGGCGCCGTGCAGTTGCCGGCCGGCTTGCCGATCAGCGCGGATTTTCAGTTCCATATCAAGATCGCCAAAGCAGCTGATAATCCTCACCTGCTCGATATCATGAAGCACCTGGGTGCCAAGCAGATTCCGCGCAACAAGTTCAACTCGGCCTACAAGGCCCACGAGGACGGCGAAACCTACAAGGAGAACCTGAGCCTGGAGCACGAGATGATCTATGAGTCCATCGCCCGCGGCGATGTCGACTGCGCGCGTTCCGCCATGTTGCTGCACCTGATCAACAGCCGTGAGCGCCTGCTGAGGGCGCAACGCCGGACCTGACTGGCCGCTACGCCATGGCGGCCTGTCGCACGAAGCGCGGTTTAGCCAGAATCTAGCCCCTGCAGCGAATACAGTGGGCTCATTCGATACCAGGGCACGGCGACCTTCGCATCGCGCCGGGGGCGACGCTCCTACGCGTAGCGGGCATTCCCCCCATCCGTCGTAGGAGTCGCGCCCTCGCGGCGAATGGCGTGATCGATGCCGGCCTCGCGGTATGGCTGCGATCTTTCGCGCCGGGGGCGACGCTCCTACGCGTAGCGGGCATCCCCCATCCGTCGTAGGAGTCGCGACCTCGCGGCGAATGGCGTGATCGATGCCGGCCTCGCGGTATGGCTGCGATCTTTCGCGCCGGGGGCGACGCTCCTACGCGTAGCGGGCATTCCCCCCATCCGTCGTAGGAGTCGCGACCTCGCGGCGAATGGCGTGATCGATGCCGGCCTCGCGGTATGGCTGCGATCTTTCGCGCCGGGGGTGACGCTTGTATGTTCTCCTACGCGTAGCGGGCATCCCCCCATCCGTCGTAGAAGTCGCGACCTGGCGGCGAATAGCGTGATCGATGCCGGCCTCGCGGTATGGCTGCGATTTTTCGCGCCGGGGGCGACGCTCCTAAGCGTAGCGGGCATCCCCCCATCCGTCGTAGAAGTCGCGACCTCGCGGCGAATGGCGTGATCGATGCCGGCCTCGCGGTATGGCTGCGATCTTTCGCGCCGGGGCGACGCTCCTAAAGGCGTGACGATCTCGCGGCAGAAAACGCAAAACGGACGCCTCGAACTCTGCATCGTTCGATGCAAAGCTCTTGGGTCCGTCAGACATGCCCAGGCGTTGTTCCCTTTACATGAAGTTGTACTGCACGCCGATCCGCAAACGCGTCTGGCGGTCATCTTCGGTGGCGCTGACGCGCACGTCACCGATTTCGATGAACGGCGCCCACGCCTTGTCCCATTTGTATTTGACGATCAGGTTCTGCTCGTAGTCGCTCTTCTTGTTGTCGTAGCGGATGTAGTCGGTATCGAAATAGATGTACTGGTATTCGTAGGATAGCTTGCCCGCCGGGGTGTAGCCGAGCCAGCCCTCGTAGCGCTGGGTGTTGCGGTTGTCGGAGCCACGATCCGGCACGTCTTCGTCGATGCGGTCACGGTTCAGCTTCAGGGCATCGAAGCGGTAGCGCGCGGAGACGTAGAACTGATCGCTCAGTTTGCGGGTGTACTTGAGGCCGAACTTGTAGGTGGTGCCGTTCTCGTTGCTGTCCAGCTGGACTGCCGGCTGCCAGGTCGACACCGGGCTGTATTTGTACTGGTAGCTGGTGGTCAGTTCGTGGCCGCTGGACACCGTGTTGTCGAAGGCGACGTCCTTGCGATCACCGGCGGTGCGGTACTTCAGCTCGCCCTCGAAGCCCCAGCCGTTGTCCATGCGGTAGGACAGCTTGACCCGGTCGGAATGCAGGCTGTCGTCGTCGAGAAACGAGTGGCGGTAGTTGATCGAGGCACTGTCGGCCAGTGCGCTGCCCGCGGCGGCAGTGGACAGCAGGCAGGCGAGCAGGCGCAGGGTGAGAGTTTTCTTGTTCATCGTGACCTTCTTATTGTTTTCTATGGGTTGAGTTTGTGTTGCCCGGTTTTTGGGCAAAGCGCCGCCCTGCAGCGCTTTGTCCGCATGTTCGAATCACAGGGTTGCCACCGCGCAGGCGAGTCTGTGCCACGGGCCTGGAAGCCCGTTTCAACATTGGCAGGAGAGCTCGCGCTAACGCGTGGTGGTGAGCGTCAGGTTTTCACCTGAGCGCTCAGGCGCATCAGGGTGGTGCGACGGCACCGATGTCGCGGCTGGCATCGACCAGCAACTGGGTGTACGCGTGCTCGGCCCGGTTCTGCGCCAGCAGCGCGGTGTCGAGGGTCTCGACGATGCGCCCATGTTGCATCACCGCCACGCGGTCACAGAGGTGGGCGACCACGCCCAGGTCGTGCGTCACCAGCAGGTAGGTCAGCCCCTCCTGCTCGCGCAGGTCGGACAGCAGGTTGAGGATCTCCGCCTGCACCGACACATCGAGCGCGGAGGTCGGTTCGTCGAGCAGCAGCACCCGCGGCTCGAGGATCAGCGCCCGGGCGATGGCCACACGCTGACGCTGACCACCAGACAACTGGTGGGGGTAGCGATAGCGGAAGCTGTCGTTGAGGCCGACCTTGTTGAGGATCGAGGTGACCCGATCACCGCGATCACCGATGCCGTGCACGCTGAGCGGCTCGCTCAGCGCCGAGTCGATGGTGTGCCGCGGGTGCAGCGAGCCGTAGGGGTCCTGGAAGACCATCTGCACCTGACGGAAATGCGCCATGTCCAGTTTGTGGCGCAGACCTCGCCCGGCGATGCTCAACTGACCTTCCCAGTGCCGGTACTGCCCGGCGAGGCAGCGCAGCACCGTGGTCTTGCCGGAGCCGGACTCGCCGACCAGGCCGAACGACTCGCCCTCTTCGACGCGCAGGGCGACGTCGTAGAGCACCTGGTTGCGCGCCGCACTGGCGCCGAAACTGAGATTGAGTGATTCCACTTCGATCATGGCCATGGGTGCGTACTCAATGGGTCAGCCAGAGGGGATCGCGCTGCAGGTTGGGCAGGCGCGGACGGGGTTTGTCGATGTTCGGCAACGCGGCCAGCAGGCCCTGGGTATAGGGATGCCTGGCGTTGTCCAGGTCGGCGGCGTCCAGCGACTCGACCACGCGGCCGGCGTACATCACCAGCACGCGGTCGCAGAAACTGCGCACCATGTTGAGGTCGTGGCTGATCAGGATCAGGCCCAGGTCGCGCTGGCTGACCAGCTCGTCGAGGACGTTGAGCACCTGGCGACGTACCGAGACGTCCAGCGCCGAGGTCGGCTCATCGGCGACGATGATGTCGGGGTCGGTGATCACCATCATGGCGATCATGATGCGCTGCGCCATGCCGCCCGACACCTCGTGGGGGTACAGCCCGTAGACCCGTTTGGGGTCACGAATGTGTACCTTGTCGAGCATGTCCAGCACCCGCTCGCGGGCGTCGCTGCGGCTGGCACGGTGGTGGGCGAGGTAGGCCTCGGCGATCTGCTCGCCAACCCGCACCACCGGGTTGAGCGAGTACTTGGGGTCCTGCATGATCATCGAGATGCGCTTGCCGCGAATGGCCTGTACCTGCTTTTCGCTGGCGGTGAGCAGGTCGACATCGCCCAGGCGCATGGTGTTCGCGGTGATCCGCGCGCTGGCCGGGTGCAGGCGCAGCAGGCTGCGCCCCACGGTGGACTTGCCCGAGCCGGATTCGCCGACGATGGCCAGCTTCTCGCGGCCCAGGCTGAAGGACACGTTGCGTACCGCATCGACTTCCTTGCGGCCGCTGGTGAAGCGTACGCAGAGATCGTCTACTTCCAGTTTGATGGCGGACATGGGGCCTCCTTATTCGCTGCGCGGATCGAGGACGTCGCGCAGACCGTCACCCAACAGGTTGAACGCCAGGCTGACCAGCATGATGGTCGCCCCCGGTACGGCTACCAGCCACCAGCATTCGAGCATGTAGCGACGCCCGGTGGAGATCATCGCGCCCCACTCCGGCAGCGGCGCCTGCGCCCCCAGGCCGAGAAAGCCCAGCGCGGCGGCGGTGAGGATGATGCTGGCCATGTTCATGGTCAGGCGGATGATCACCGAGGACATGCACATCGGCATGATGTGGCGCAGGATGATGCGCGACGACGAGGCGCCCTGCAGCTGGACCGCGACCACGAAATCGGCGTTGCGCAGCGACAGGGTTTCCGCCCGTGCCAGACGCGCAATGGGCGGCCAGGAAGTCAGCGCGATGGCGATCACCGCGTGCTCCAGGCCTGGGCCAAGGGCTGCGATGAAGGCCAGTGCCAGCACCAGGCTGGGGAACGAGATGAAGATGTCGGTGATGCGCATGAACAGCGCGTCGACGAAGCCGCCGAAGTAACCGGAAACGGTACCGACCAGCAGGCCGATCGGCCCGACGATGACGGTCACCAGACCGATGATGTACAGGGTGATGCGCGAGCCGTAGACCAGCCGGCTGAACACGTCGCGGCCATACTCGTCGGTGCCGAACCAATGTGCCGCGCTCGGCGCCTGCAGGGCATTGCTGAGGTTCTGCACGATGGGGTCGTGGGTGGCGATCCACGGCGCGAACGCCGCCACCAGGAGCAGCAGCGCCACCACACTGGAGCCCATCAGCGTCATGGGATTGCGCAGCAGGTGCTGCAGTACCCTTGCGCTGCTGAGGCAGAACGCCTGGAACGCGGAGACCGGCGCCCGCCCGTTCGCCCGCTTGATGGATGAAGATGAAGAGATGTTGGCAATCATCGTATGCCTCCTCTAACTCGGTTCGCTCGGTACCGGGCGCGCTGCCGCGCCCGCTCACTCAACGCTGCTTGTACACACCCAGGTAACGCGTCGCCTCGGCGTCGGCTCCCTGGAATCCCTTGACGTCGGCAGCGCTGACCACTGGATCGGTCATCTGCGAAATCATCATGATCGGTCCCACCAGCTGGTCGTAACGCTGCTGCACGCGGTGGTACATGCTCAGCTTGGCGGCTTCGTCGCGTTCCACGCCGAGTTTGTCGATCAGGCTGTTGAGTTCGTCGTCCTGAAAGGCTGCGCGCCATCCCTGGAAGTTGGCGATACCGGCGTCATCGCGGTTGTTCGGGTTGTAAACGAAGGTGCGCAGGCTGAAGTACGGGTGCGGATAGCGTTCGGCACCGCGGGCGACGATGATCTCGAAGTTGCGCGCACGCATTGCGCCGTACACCTGGTTGCCGGTGCCGGTGATGATGCTTGCCTGGATGCCGGCCTGGGCCAGGGTCGACTGCAGGCTGGAGGCGATATTCACGAACGGCGGCTCGGCCAGGGTGCGGATGGTGGTCTTGAAGCCCTGCGGGTGGCCAGCCTCGGCCAGCAGTGCCTTGGCCGCCTCGACATCGAGCTTGTAGCCGGGGTCGGGCAGGCGCGCTTCCAGGCCCAGCTGCATGGGCTGCTGGTTGAGCTTGCCGTAATAAGGCATCACCACCTTGTCCAGGCCCTGGTAATCGATCAGCGAGCGCACCGCCTTGCGCACGCGGATGTCGTCGAACGGCGCCGACTTCATGCTCATCGCCACGTAATACATGGTGCCGCGCGGCAGGGTCTGAATGTGCATCTCGCCCTTGGCGGCCAGGGCCTGTACGTCGGAGGCCGCCATGCCGTAGCCCATGTCCAGATCACCCCGTTCCAGCATCAGGCGCAGCGATTGCGACTCGGTGATGTGGCGGATCAGCACGCGCTTGAGCTTGCTAGGGCCGGCCCAGTAATCGGCGAATGCGCTCATCACCAGGGTGTCGTTGGCGCGCCAGGAGCTGAGGGTGAACGGGCCGCTGCCGGCTTCGTTGGTCACCAGCCAGGCGGCGCCCAGGTCGCCATTCTTGTCGTGTTCGAGCACGGTCTTGCGGTCCAGCACCACGGCGCTGGGCGAGGTGGCCAGGGTGTCGATCATCAGCAGGGGGTCGGTCGGCTGCGGCAGCTCGATGATCAACGTCGAATCGTTCTCGGCACGAATCAGTTGCTCGATGTTGTCCAGGCTGTAGCCGTAGGCTTTCCAGGTGGTGGCCAGGCCGAAATTGAGCTTGAGTACGCGGTACAGCGACCAGGCCACGTCTTCGGCGGTCACCGGGTTGCCGGAGTGAAAGCGCGCGTCGCCTCGCAGGTGAAAGGTCAGCCGCCGACCGTCCTCGCTGACCTCCCAACGCTCGGCCAGTTGCGGCACGTGCTCGTCCGGGCTGCCATCCTTGCGCAGCACCAGGGTGTCGTAGAGGTTGGCGTTGATACCCGAGGCATCGAGCCCCGGTGCATTCGCCGGGTCGATGGAAAACAGGTTGGCCATGCTCATGCCGACGATCAGTTGATCGTTCGGGGTCTTGGCCTGGGCAGTCAGCAGTGGCGCGGTGCACAGCAATGCACCAAGCACCGCGCTCAGCACGGTGGAGCGAAACGATTTCATGCGGATATCCCTATTTTGTAATTATTGAAGGGCTGCAATCAGTAAATTCAGGTCAGCGGGTGCGCGGGTCGAACACCTTGTACAGCGCATCGCTGAGCAGGTTGAGGCCGACGAAGATGAAGCCGATCACCAGTACACACCCCATCACCGCGTTCATGTCGCCGAGCAGCAGGCTGCTGGTCAGGTACTGGCCGAAGCCGGGCCAGGCGAACACCGTCTCGATCAGCACCGCGCCTTCGAGCAGCGAGCCGTAGGCCAGCGCCACCACGGTGAGCAACTGCACGAGGATGTTGCGAAACGCGTGCCCCCAGATCACCTTGCGCCGCGACAGGCCCTTGACCCGAGCGGTGAGGATGTACTCCTGGGAAAGCTGCTCGAGCATGAAACTGCGGGTCATGCGGCTGATGTAGGCCACCGAGTTGAGGCCGAGGATCAGCGCAGGCAGAAGGATGTGCTTGAGGGCACTGGAAAACGCCTCCCAGTCGCCGGCGATGGCGCTGTCGATCAGCAGCATGCCGGTCACCGAGGGCACCATACCGTCGTAGGCCAGGTCGATACGCCCTGCCCCGCCGGCCCAGCCAAGCCAGGCGTAGAACACCAGCAGGCCCATCATGCCCAGCCAGAAGATCGGCGTGGAGTAGCCGAACAGGGTGACCACGCGGGCCAGGTGGTCGCCAACGCGGCCCTGGTTGGCGGCCGCGAACACGCCCAGCGGCAGGCCGAGCACCACACCGAAGATGATCGCCAGGGTGGCCAGTTCGATGGTCGCCGGGAACACCCGGGCGATGTCTTCGATGACCGGATGGCCGGTGAGCAGCGCGTTGCCGAAATCACCCTGCGCCAGGTCGCGCAGGTAGTAGCCGAATTGCACCAGCAGCGGCCGATCCAGGCCCATGGCCTGATAGACCTGGTCGTAGGTGGAACTGTCGGCATCCGGGCCGACCACCGCCAGCACCGGGTCGAGGGGCATCACCCGGCCGATGAAGAAGGTCATGGCCAAGAGGCCTAGCAGAGTCATCAGCACCGCACCGAAACGGCGTGAGGTACCGCCCATCCGCGTGCCGAAGAAAGACGCAGTCGAAGCAAACATAACAGGCTCCCGATTGATCGCAGCTCGTTGGTCTCAGCAGAGGCGGCCTGGGCCGCCTGCGGCTCAACGATCCTTGTGCACATCCTTGTAGCGCGTGGTCGCCGCGCTGTGGCCGACGTAGCCGACCACGTCGTGGTAGATCACCACCGTGTCGGTCATTTGCGAGATGGGCATGATGGCGCCGACCTGCTCGTCGTAGAGGTTCTGGAACTGGTGATACAGCTCCATCTGGGCCTGCTTGTCCGGTTCGACCTCGGCCTTCTCGATCAGCGCGTTCAGCTCGGGGCTGTAGAACGAGGTGCGCCAGCCCTGGAAGTTGCTCAGCTTGGCTTCATCCCGGTTGTCCGGGTTGTACACCAGGGTGCGCAGGCTGGAATGCGGGTGACGCTCGGCACCGCCGCCGCCGCGCCCAACGATGATGTCGAAGGTGCGCTCGCGCATGGAGCCATACACCTGGGTGCCGGTCCCGGTGACGATGCGCGCCTTGATACCGGCCTGGGCCAGGGTCGACTGCACGCTGGAGGCGATGTTGATGAACGGCGGTTCGGCAAGTACGCGGATGGTGGTCTGGAAGCCGTCCGGATAACCGGCTTCGGCCAACAGCTTCTTGGCTTCCTCGACGTTCAGGCGGTAGCCCGGGTCGTCCAGGCGCGCCGGCAGGCCGAGCGGCATCGGGCGCTGGTTGAGGGTGCCGTAGTGCGGCATCACCACATCGTTGATGCCCTGGTAGTCGATCAGCGAGCGAATGGCCTTGCGCACACGGGCGTCGGCGAACATCGGCTGCTTGGTGCTCAGCGCCACGTAATACAAGGTGCCGCGCTGCACGGTCTGGGTCTTGACCTTGTCCGAGCTGCTCAGCGCGGTGATATCCGGTGCGGACATGCCGCGGGCGATGTCCAGGTCACCACGCTCGACCATCAGGCGCAGCGACTGCGACTCGGTCATGTTGCGCATCACCACGCGTTTGAGTTTGGCCGGGCCACCCCAGTAGTCCTCGAAGCGGGTCATCAGAATCACGTCGTTGGCGCGCCAGGCGTTGAGCACGAAGGGCCCGCTGCCCGCTGCGTTGGTGGTCAGCCAGGCACCGCCCATGTCGCCGTTCTTGTCGTGCTTGAGCACCTCTTTCTTGTCGAGGATGAACGCACTGGGCGAGGTCGCCAGGGTATTGAGCACCAGCATCGGGTCGGTCGGGCGAGCCAGCTCGATCACCACGGTGTGGGCGTCGGGGGCACGGATCTGTTGCTCGACGTTGTCGGCGGTGAAGCCGTAGGCCTTCCAGGTGGAGGCCAGTGCCAGGTTGAGCTTGAGCACGCGGCGCAGCGACCAGATCACGTCCTCGGCGGTCAGCTCGTTGCCGGAATGGAACTTGACGCCGCTGCGCAGGTGGAAGGTCAGGGTCTTGTGGTCATCGCTGATTTCCCAGCGCTCGGCCAGGGCCGGTACCAGGTTGTCCGGCGCGGCGGCGTCCTGTACCAGCAACATGTCGTACAGGTTGGCGTTCACCTCGGACACGTCCAGGCCGGTCGCGGCCGCCGGGTCGAGGGAGAGCAGGTTGATCATGCTCATGCCGACGATGAGCTGGTCGGCAGGGGTCTTGGCCTGCACCGTGGAAACGCTGCTCAGGCTCAGGGTGGCGGCCAGCAGGCCCGCCAGCAGATGTGGAATTGGTTTGATCATGAGATAGCCTTCTTATAGTTATTCGACTCTCAGAAACAGCGCAGCCGCGAACGGCTGCGCGCCGGTGCTTCAGTACCGGTTGACGGTATTCGTCTCGATGTAGGCGAAGTTGATGTCTTCGCCCAGGCCCGGCCGATCCGGCAGGTGCACATAACCGTCGCTGTCCATGGGGTCGACGATGCTGTTCAGGTAGGCCGGCACATCGTCATAGTTGAGGAACGGGTGCAGCAGACCGCGCTCGTACCAATCGCAGTTCTTGATCGCGCCGACCACGGCCAGGTTGGCAGCGCCGTTACCGTGGATTTCGCAGTGCATGCCGTAGGATTCGGCGAGGTGTGCAACCTTCAGGCACGGCGCGATACCACCGACCCCGGCCACGCCGGCGCGCAGGATGTCACAGGCACCCTGCCCCACCCAACTGGCACGACTCATGTACTTGCCCCCGAGCGACTCCGGGCCCAGCACCGGGATGTCGAGGTTGGCGGCCAACCAGGCGTAGGATTCGGCGGACTCCTCCATCATCGGCTCCTCGAACCAGGCGAAGTTGAGCTTCTCCAGTTCACGGCCGATGTACAGCGCGTCGGTGCGGCTGTACCAGTGGTAGCCATCGAGCATCAGGGCGATGTCCGGGCCGACCGCTTCACGCACTGCGGCGCAGGCACGCACGTCCATCTTCGGATCCGGCGCGAAGGAGATCGGCGGCATCCAGGTGTGCAGCTTGATCGCCTTGTAGCCGCGTGCGACCAGTTGCTCGGCGAAACGGCCGTACTCCTCAGGCGTCGACAGGCCGCCCGGCAGGTCATCACCGCACATGGTCGAGCCGTAGGCCAGCACCTTGTCGCGATAGCCACCGATCAACTTGTGCACCGGCTGCTTGAATTTGCGCCCGGCCCAATCCCACAACGCCTGCTCGACGAGTGCCAGGGCGCGGTCGGTCAACTGACTGGCGCTGCCGCGCTGCCAGTGGGCGAGGTCTTGCCAGATCTTCTCGCGGTCCATGACGTTCTGGCCGATCAGCACCTTGCGCACGAAGCTGTCGATGATGTGCGGGCGAATCAGTTCTGGCGCGCCGAAGGCATAGCCTTCCACACCGTCTTCCGTGGCGATACGCAGCATGGCCATCTTGGCCAGGGATTCTTCGCCCGGGTGGGCGTGACCGGCAGCATCGACGCTGCGGCGGGTGGGGTAGGTGAAAACCTCGACATTGACCTGAGTGATCTTCATTGAGCGCGCCTTGAATCTTGTGATTATTTGAGTGGCCCGATGTATGTTGTCATACAGCGAATGAGCGGATAATTGCGCCAATCAAAAACGCTGTCAAGAAGCTGTAAAGAAGATTTTCACGGTGTGGCAGCATGTGAAAATGCCACCATCGACAGTACTCAAACACTCCAATCTTCTATATTTATCCATTAATTTCATTGTGTTATAGAAAATTCACATCCACATAAACAGTACATTCTCGGCAAATTTCACCAAGACAATACCTGCTGATCACCGCTGTCTATACAGAAAATTAGCCAACCCAAGATCGCCAAAAAAGGACAACCCACTCAAGTTGTCGTACAGCAGAACCTTGCCGCCAAGTAAACGCAGGCAACAAAAAACCGCGCAATTGCGCGGTTTCAGTGAGGCGCCAGGCTTAGCGTTTGGCGATGATGTACACCGCGTGAATGATGCCCGGGAAATAGCCGCACAGTGTCAGCAGGATGTTCAGCCAGAAGGCGCCAGCAAAGCCGACCTGCAGGAAAACGCCGAGCGGCGGAAGAAGAATGGCGATCAAAATGCGGATCAGGTCCATGGAATACGTCCTATAAAGGTTGGCCCGGCTGGGCGATACCCTCAATCGACTGACTCAGGCGACATCCGGTTCAAGAAAAATGATGCACACACCGCAACACCACAGCGCCCTGCAAGGCGCCGATGAGGCTTTCGAAGCGACGCGCGGCGTCTATAGTGTGCTGGCTCTGTCTATAACCGCTGCACCCCTTTCAGGAGAGTTTTCATGAGCAAAACCTACACCGTGGCCGTACTGGTCGGCAGCCTGCGAAAGGCCTCGATCAACCGTAAGCTGGCGTTGGCGCTCGCCGACCTCGCCCCGCAGAACCTGAACCTGAAGATCGTCGAGATCGGCGAGTTGCCGCTGTACAACGAAGATATCGACGTGGAGCCGGCACCAGCCGCCTACACCGCCTTTCGCCAGGAGCTGAACGCCGCCGACGCGGTGCTGTTCGTAACCCCGGAATACAACCGTTCGATTCCCGCGCCGATGAAAAACGCCGTGGACGTCGCATCGCGCCCTTACGGCCAGAGCGCCCTCAGCGGCAAGCCGGCAGGCGTAGTCAGCGCTTCGCCGGGCGCCGTCGGCGGTTTCGGTGCCAACCATCAGCTGCGCCAGGCCCTGGTGTTTCTCGACATGCCGATGCTGCAACAGCCAGAGGCCTACCTGGGTGGTGCAGGCAACTTCTTCGATGACAACGGCAAGCTGAGCGACAGCGTCAAGCCGTTCCTGCAGAAGTACATCGACACCTACGCCGCCTGGGTCGAAAAGACCGCCAAAAGCTGATTCCTGCGTAAGAGCTTGTTCATAATCTTTCAGCCCAGATTCGCCGATTTTGGCAGCTAAGTGGCGATATGGGACATTCGCAGGGTGGACGGAGCTTCATCCGTCCACCGCTCTGCAACCGCAATGGTGGACAAAAAGAGCGTTGTCCACCCTACGCAGTGATCGGCTGCTACTGCCTTGTAGCTGCTACTTCAGGCGCATAAAGATCGTGAACAGGCTGTAACAGAAGCCCGGCTACCGGGCTTCCTTCCAATTGAAAAAGCCTCTCAATACCGTCTACAGTAGCGCCTTTTTGCCGGCCCAGACGATGTGCGTCTGCAGTACCACGAGGCGCAAACCATGAACGATTCGGCCGACAAGCTGAATGTATTTCTGTCCTGCCGCAGGGCGCTGGTCAACTATGCCGCACAGATCACCCAGGATCGTGATCGTGCCGAAGACGTCGTCCAGGAAGCCTATCTGCGCCTGCACCCGTTGCAGCACCGCGAGTTGCAGGCTATCGAACAGCCCGTAGCCTACCTCTATCGCATCGTGCGCAACCTTGCCCTGGACATGCGTCTGAGCGAAGCCCGCGAACAGCGGCGCCACGCCATGCCTCCAGACTGGCTGGTGCCGGCGATGGCCGCCAGCCCCGAAGAGGCCTGCCTGCAAAGCGATGAACTGGAACAGCTGTCCAGCGCCCTGGCGACCCTGCCGGAACAAAGCCGACGCGCCCTGGAGATGCATCGCCTGGGTGGCAAGACCCTGGCGCAGATCGCCGAACACCTTGGCGTTTCCCTGGCCACCGCGCACCGCCTCGTGCGTGACGCGCTGGTGCGCCTGGCGCGTGCCCTGCCCGGTGATGAAGCACGAGAACAGCCCCGTGACTGAGGTGCCTGGCGATCCCCACGACCTGCTCGAACAGGCCGCTGACTGGCACCTGCGCCTCAGCGAAACACCAGACGCCCGAGCGGATTTCCAATGCTGGCTGGCACAGAGTGCGGAGCACCGCCGCGCCTGGCAACAGATCGAGCGCGTCTGGGGCGGCATTGCCCAGCTTCCCGACGCCCAGGCTCAAACCAGTCGCCCCAGCCAGCGACCGCGACGCCAGCGCCGTTGGCTGCCGGCTGCACTGGCGGCCGGAGTCGCCGTGCTGGCGATCCTCACCTACCCAGAGGCGGCACTGCACTGGCAGGCGGACTATGTGACCGGTACCGGCGAGACACGCACGGTGATTCTGGAGGACGGCTCGCAAATCACCCTTGGCCCGCGTAGCGCCTTGCGCACTGCGTACCAGAGCGAGCAGCGAACTGTGCAGCTGCTGGCCGGCCAGGCGTTCTTCGAGGTGCGGCGCGACGCCGGGCGCCCCTTCGTGGTCCGGGCCGACAGCAGCGAGGTACGGGTGCTCGGCACCGCGTTCGAGGTCGACCTCGGCGAAGCTTATCTGGAGGTGGCCGTACAGCGCGGCCTGGTACGCGTGAGCAGCCAGGCCGACGGTGCCAGCCGCGAAGATGACCTACGCCCTGGTGAAGGCCTGCGCCAGGATCGGTTCAGCGGAAGCGTCCAGCATCTGCGCCCCGGTGGTGAGCAGGTCGCGGGCTGGCGGCGTGGCCATCTGTTCGTGGAGAACGCCAGCGTGAGTGACATCCTCGAGCAGATGCGCCGCTATACACCAGGCTGGATCGTGCTCGCCGACCCGGCGCTGGCGCAGCGACGCCTGAGCGGTATCTACGACATGCGCGATCCGGACCGTGCGCTTGCTGCCCTGGCGCAATCGCTATCGGTCCCCAGCCGGCATGTGACGCCCTGGGTCCGCGTGCTGGGAACGCCGTGAACGCCACGCTCTGCCGACACTGATAACAATCGCAAGAGCTCGCATGCCCCTTGATTGCCGTGGTTCGCCGAGAGGCAGACATTAAAAAATCATCGGTGATGAAAAAAATCGCCGGCGGCGTCGTCTTTACAACCGTGAGTTTGAGAATACCTCTCAAACGTTAACGATATGTATGAAGGACGACAGCATGCTGGTGCCGCGCTTGCGCTTTTCCCCTCCACTCGCCCTGCGCCTCGGCATCGGATGCTTCGCCGCCCCCGGCCTGTTGCTTGCCGCCCCCTTGGCGATGGCACAGAGCAGCGCGCAGTCGCCAGGCAGCAGCACCGACCAGCGCCTGCAGGCCTTTTCCATCGCCAGCCAGCCATTGGTCTCTGCACTGGCCGAATTCGGCAGCCAGCGCGGCATTCAGGTCAGCTTCGATGCGCGCCTTGCCGATGGCCTGGACGCACCGGCGCTGCAGGGTAGCTACAGCGAGCAGCAGGCGCTGGCCCTGTTGTTGAAAGGTTCCGGCCTGGGCTGGACACTCACTGCCGAGCGCACCCTGCTGCTGTTCCCCCAGGCTGGCAGCGGCTCGCTGTCCCTGGCGCCGTCGACCATCAGCGCTACCGGCGAGTACGAATATGCCGATGGCCCGGTGAGCGGTTACCGGGCCACCCGCAGTGCCACTGGCAGCAAGACAGACACGGCTCTGCGCGACCTCCCGCAATCGATCCAGGTCGTGCCCAGCCAGGTCATCGAGGATCAGCAGCTCAACCAACTGGCGGACGCTCTGGTCAACGTCAGCAGCGTGCAGCGCGGCAACTCCCACGGCGGCTCCACCGAGAGCTTCGTGGTGCGCGGCTTTCACTCTCGCACCTACGCGGTCGATGGCATGCTCATGAACCCGCTGGTATCGCGCCCTGAAGTGATCAGCGATCTGGTCAATGTCGAGCGCGTGGAAGTGCTCAAGGGCCCGGCCTCGGTACTTTACGGCCAGGGCGACCCCGGCGGACTGATCAACCTGGTGACCCGCAAACCGACGTTCACACCAGAGACCCGGCTCAAGGCCCAGGCCGGCAGCGAAGATTTCTATCGCCTGGAGGTCAACGCCAGCGGCCCGCTGGACGAAGCGAAAACCCTGGCCGGGCGCATCGCCATCGCCGGGCAGACCGAGAGCAGCTTCCGCGACACCTTTCGCGACAACCGCCACACCTATATCTCCCCGACCTTGCGCTGGGAGCCGTCCGAATACACCCGAGTCGACGGCGGTCTGGAATACACCACCCAGACCAGCCAGTTCGACCGCGGCGTGATCCCGCAGAACGGCCGTATCAGCATGAAGCCGGAGCGCTTTCTGCATGAGCCCTGGTCCCACGACGACGCCAAAAAGGTCGCGGCCTGGTGGCGTGTCGAGCATGACGTCAATGACTGGCTGACCCTGCGTCAGGCGACCCGCTGGGACGAGTCGGACAAACAGCGTTACGTCGTCGACCTGCGCGAGATGCGCGCCGACGGCCGCACCCTGCGTCGCCGCGCCACCGACGGCAAGGAAGCCATACGCACCCTGGATATGCAGTTCGAGGCCATCGCCCGCTTCGCCACGGGTGGCCTGCAGCATACGGCGCTGGTCGGCTTCGAATACCTCGAAGGCGACCGCCGTGCAGGCAGCGACCGTGCCGAATTGGCTGACATCGATATTTACCAGCCGGTCTACGGCGCGGTACCCGGTACGTTCAGCTACGGCGGCGGCTCGGAGTACGAGCTGGAAACCCAGAGCCTGTACCTGCAGGATCAGATCGATCTGAGCAGCCAGTGGAAACTGCTGGTCGGGGCACGCTACGACAGTACCCGGCAGAAAAACCTGACCATCGAAAACGACTACAGCGAGGTTCCTACCAGCCTCGATCCCGAAAAGGTCTCCCCGCGCATCGGTCTGGTCTACCAGCCCAACGATCAACTGTCGCTCTATGCCAGCTACAGCACCTCGTTCGTCCCTCAGGGCGATATCGACCGCTCCGGTCGGCCACTGGATCCAGAGGAAGGCAAGCAATTCGAAGTCGGTGCCAAGGTCGAGCTGATTCCACAACGACTGAGCGCCACGCTGGCCGTGTTCCAGCTGACCCGCGAAAACGTCGCCAGTACCGATCCGGAAAATGAGGATCGCTCCATCCAGACCGGCGAGCAGCGCGTGCGCGGCGTCGAGTTGGATATCGTCGGCGAACCGCTGGACGGCTGGCACATCATCGCCAACACCAGCGTGCTCAACGCCGAGCTGACCAAGCACACGCCCACCGCTGACTCACTGGTGCGTGAAGGCAACAAACTGCAGGGCGTACCGACCCTGAGCGGTTCGCTGTGGAGCAGCTACCAACTGCAATCCGGCAGCCTGAAAGGCTTGGGCTTCGGTGCCGGGGTAATCGCCGTTGGCGCCCGCGAGGGCAATCTGGAGAACAGCTACGACGTCTCCGGCTACACGCGCTTCGACGCCAGCCTGTTCTACGACCTCAGCGAACAGGTTCGCGTCTCGCTCAACGGACGCAATCTCACTGATCGCGAGTACCTGGAAACCGTCGCCTCCACCGATGGCAACTACTACGGCGAACCGGCCTCGCTGCTGGCCACCATCAGCGCGAAATTCTAACCATGCACGACTCTTTCACGGCCCAGGAGCTGGCCGCGGCATACGGGCGAGTGCTGCACAAGCGTCTGCTGATCTGTGGGGCGCTGCTGGGCGCGGTATTCATCAGCCTGATGCTGGATATCGCCATCGGCTCAACGCTATTTTCGCCAGGCGAAGTCCTGGGCGCGCTGTTCACGCCTCAGTCGGTGGATATCGACACGCAGGTGATCGTCCGCGAACTGCGCCTGCCCTTCGCGTTGATGGCGGTGCTGGTCGGCGTGGCGCTGTCGCTGGCCGGTGCGGAGATGCAGACGGTGCTGGGTAACCCTCTGGCTGACCCCTTCACGCTAGGCCTGTCTTCCGCCGCTTCGCTGGGTGCGGCACTGGCCATCGTCCTCAACCTGGGCATTCCCGGCGTGCCGGACAGCGCCCTGGTGACCCTCAACGCCTTCTTCTTCGCCTTCGCCTCGGTGCTCCTGCTGCAGGGCGTCGCGCGCCTTGCCGACGGCGTGCAGACCCTGCTGCTATTCGGCATCGCCCTGGTGTTCTGCTACAACGCGCTGGTCGCCCTGTTGCAATACATCGCCTCACCCGATGCCCTGCAGCAACTGGTGTTCTGGAGCCTTGGCAGCCTGACCCGTTCCAGCTGGACTGCCGTGCAGACCCTGGGTTTGGTGGTGCTGCTGACCATCCCCTTCAGCCTGCGCGCCGCCTGGCCAATGACCGCCCTGCGCCTCGGCGAGGAGCGCGCGCTGACCCTCGGTATCGATGTCGGCCGCCTGCGCTTCGGCTCGCTGCTGCGCATCAGCCTGCTGGCCGCCACGGCAGTGGCCTTCGTCGGCACCATCGGTTTCATCGGCCTGGTCGGCCCGCATATCGCACGCCTGCTGATCGGCGAGGATCACCGCTTCTTCCTGCCGGTCAGCGCCCTGATCGGCGCGCTGGTGATGTCCCTCGCTTCGATCGCCAGCAAACTGGTGATTCCTGGCGTCATCCTGCCGGTGGGCATCGTTACCGCCCTGATCGGCGTGCCGCTGTTCATGACGCTGCTGCTGCGCCAGGGGCGGCGCCCATGACTGCGCCAGCCCTGACGATTGCCGGGCTGCAGGTGCACTGCCGTGGCACGCAGATTCTCCATGGCATAAACCTGCCCGCCATCGGGCCGGGCACGCTGGTGGCACTGGTCGGCCCCAACGGTGCCGGCAAGTCCACCCTGCTGCGCAGCCTCGCGGGCCTTCTACCCACTACCGGCAGCCTGCACCTGGGCGAGCTCGACCTGCTGCGCTGTTCGCGCCGCGAACGCGCGCGCCACCTTGGCTTCATGCCCCAGCAATTGCCCGAGGGCATCGCCATGAGCGTGCTGGAGACCCTGCTCGGCGCGCTGCATGCGGGCCAGGCGGGACAACCCCCTGACGCCGTACAGCGAGCCCATGGCGTCCTCGAGCATCTGGGCGTGGTTCACCTAGCCATGCGCCCGCTCGAGCAGTTGTCCGGTGGTCAGCGGCAATTAGTGAGCCTGGCCCAGGCGATGATTCGCGAGCCATCGCTGCTGCTGCTCGACGAACCCACCAGCGCCCTGGATCTGCATCATCAGAACCGGGTAATGGGCACCGTGCGCAGCCTCGCCGACCAAGGCCGCATTGTCGTCGTGGTGCTGCACGACCTGGCCCTCGCCGCTCGCTGGGCAGATCGCCTGGTGGTGCTCGCCAACGGTCGGGTGCAAGCCAGCGGCAGCCCGAAACAGACCCTGACGCCGGCGCTGCTGGCGGATGTCTACAAGGTCGATGCGCGGGTCGAAACCTGCAGCCGTGGGCACCTGCAGATTGCCGTGGATGCCGCGCTGTAATGGTCCGTGCCGCGCTGGCGATGATCCTGCTGCTGGTGACTGCCGCCCTGCAGGCGGCTGGCTATCCACGTAACGTGGTCGACCTGGCTGGCCGCCAGGTACGCATCGAAACACCACCGCAACGCATCCTGCTGCAGGACAGCAACGACCTGCTGGCCCTGACAATTCTCGAGCGCGAGGATCCGCTGGCCCGCGTGGTGGCGTTCAACAATAACCTGCGCGGCTCCGATCCCAGCCTCTGGCGGTTGCTGGTCGAGCGCTGGCCGGCTGCGGCCGGAGTACCGACCCTGGGTTTCTCCTCTGCCGGGGACGTGGACATCGAACGCATCATTCGCCTGCGTCCGGATTTGCTGGTGGTGCGCCTGGAAGCCAGGTCGGCGGTGGAGAACAGTGTGCTCGGCGACCTGCTAGAGCGACTGGGCATCCCGTTGATCTACGTCGACAGCGAAGACGATCCGCTGCGCAACGTGCCGCGCAGTCTGTTGCTGCTTGGCGACGTGCTGGATCGCCAGGGCCGGGCGCGGGCCTATGTCCAGGCCTACCAGGCAAAACTCCGCGAACTGCAGCGGCGCAGCCGCGATCTTGCAAAACCTCGCGTGTTCATCGAGGCCCGAGCGGGCCAGGCCGGTAGCGGCGCCTGTTGCCACACCCAGGGCGACAACGGCTGGGGCGCGATGGTCAAGGCCCTCGGTGCGACCAACCTCGGCTCACAATTACTGCTTGGCGACTCGGGCGACGTGGCATTGGAAATGCTCATTCGCAGCAAACCGGACCACTACGTGATGACCGGCACCCAGCGCCTGCGCGATGGTGCGGCCGCCCTGCCGCTCGGTTATCACGCCAGCGCCAACGCCGTGCAGGCGCACCTTCGGCATCTGTTGCAGCGGCCGGGTTTCGCGCGCATCCGCAAGGCGCCGAACCACTGTATCCACGGCCTCTATCACCAGTTCTACAACAGTATGTTCAACGTCATCGGGCTCGAATACCTGGCGAGCATCCTCTGGCCCCAGGCCTTCGACGATCTCGACCCGGATGCCAGCTACCGCACCTGGGTTGCCCGCTTCACCGAACTGCCCGATGCACCACTGGTATTCTCCGCCCGCCATTGCGGCATCGATGAAGCGACTCCATGAAAAAACTGCTGAGCACACTGCGCGCCTGGGCCAAGGCACTCAAACGTCAAATCATCCTGCTTTGGCTCTGCTGCCGTCAGCCGGACATGCCCTGGCCAGCCAAACTGGTGGGAATCGCCGTGGTGCTTTATGCCGTGAGCCCGGTGGATCTGATCCCGGACTTCATTCCGGTACTCGGCCTGCTCGATGACCTGCTGCTATTGCCCTTGGGCATCGCCTTGGCCGTGCGCCTGACACCTGCCGAACTGATCCAGCGCTGCCGCCCGCAAGCCGAACGCCTGGCCGATACGCGCATCGGCGGGCGTGGCCGCTGGACAATGGCGGTAGTCATCGTATTGGTCTGGATGCTGCTCGCGGTGCTGATCTGGCGCTGGTTTCATGTATGACGACGCCTTAGCAGCAGCGCGGCAGTACACAAGCGGGTAGCCGGAGAGGATCGAGAGGGGAATTTACAAACGCAGTGAAACACGTCATCGGACACGGCAGTTTTTATCCGCCCCAAAAAGAAAACCCCGCCGAAGCAGGGTTTTTACAGACTCAATTCTGACATCCTTGATCATCGCGCCATCCTGGCTGCGTCCCACGTATCCCTGTCTGTTCAGTGCGCTTCCTGCGCTAAGTCCTTGAAGTGAAGATTACGCTTCGCCTGAAGGCGTCGACAGTGGCTAAAGGCAGAACCACGTGTAAGCCATGACCTACACGGCCATGCCAGTAAACACGGGGCCTGCAGCGGCTCAGAACTGTTCGGCTGCGAGCAGGTACAGGCTCTCGCTGCCGGCGCTCACCGAGGCGCTCAGCGAATGGATGCGTGGCAGCAGGCGGGCGAAGTAGAACCGCGCGGTGCCCAGCTTGCTGGCATAGAAATCCTCCTGCCCTTCCTTGCCCAGCGCCGCCTTGGCCATCATTGCCCACATGTAGGCGTAGGCGGTGTAACCGAACAGGTGCAGGTACTCGACCGAGGCTGCGCCGATCTCGTTGGGGTTGCTGCGGGCGCGCTCGAGCAACGCGGTGGTTTGCACCTCCAGGATGGCGACCGCGGCCAGCAGCGGCTCGCTGAACTCCGCGGGCGGTGCATCAGCGGCGTTGGCGAAGGCACGAATCTCATCGGTGAAATGCTGCGAGAAGGCGCCACCACTGCCAACCACTTTGCGGCCCACAAGATCCAGCGCCTGAATGCCATTGGTGCCTTCGTAGATCTGCGTGATGCGGCAGTCGCGCACCAGTTGCTCCTGCCCCCATTCACGCACGTAACCGTGCCCACCAAAAACCTGCTGGCCGTGAATCGTGGTTTCCAGCCCGAGGTCGGTCAAGAACGCCTTGGCCACCGGGGTCAACAAGGCGACCAGTTCCTCGGCGCGCTTGCGGGTGGTCGGGTCTTCGCTGTATTTGGCGGTGTCGAGCTGCACGGCCACGTAGCTCGAAAAAGCACGCCCCCCCTCGTTGAGGGCTTTCATGGTCAGCAGCATGCGACGCACGTCCGGGTGCACGATGATCGGGTCGGCGACCTTGTCCTTGGCCACCGCGCCGCTCGGGGCGCGACTCTGAATGCGCTCGCGGGCGTACTCGATGGCGCTCTGGTAGGAGCGCTCGCCGGTCGACAGACCTTGAATGCCGACCCCGAGTCGTTCGTAGTTCATCATGGTGAACATCGCCGCCAGGCCACGGTTCGGCGCATCGATGATGTAACCGGTGGCGCCATCGAAGTTCATTACACAGGTACTCGACGCCTTGATGCCCATCTTGTGCTCGATCGAGCCACAGGACAGCGCGTTGCGCTCGCCCAACGAGCCATCGGCATTGACCAGGAACTTGGGCACCAGAAACAGCGAAATGCCCTTCGGCCCGGCAGGCGCGTCCGGCAGTTTGGCCAGCACCAGATGGATGATGTTTTCGGTGAGGTCGTGCTCGCCGCCAGTGATGAAGATCTTCGTGCCGCTGACCTTGTAGCTGCCGTCGGCCTGAGGTTCGGCCTTGGTACGGATGATGCCCAGGTCGGTGCCGGCATGGGGTTCGGTCAGGCACATGGAGCCGGCCCACACGCCGGCATACATGTTTGGCAGGTAGGCCTGTTTCAGCTCCTCGCTGGCGTGTGCGTTGATCGACAGGCAGGCGCCTGCGGTGAGCATCGGGTAGAGGCCGAACGACAGGCTGGAGGAATTGACCATCTCTTCGACCTGGGCGGAAATCACCTTGGGCATGCCCATGCCGCCAAACTGTGGATCGCCGCCGACGCCCACCCAGCCGCCCTCGGCGTAGGCCTTGTACGCCTCGATGAATCCGGCTGGCGTGGTGACTACCCCATCGGCCCAGGAACAGCCTTGCTCATCGCTGGCCCGGTTCAGCGGGGCGATCATACCTGCGGTGATCTTGCCGGCTTCCTCGAGAATGGCGTTGGCGGTCTCTTCATCGACCACCTCGGCCAGGGCAGGCAGCTGCGCCCAGAGCCTGGAGACCTGTAAAACCTCGTTGAGCACGAAGCGCATGTCACGCAGGGGAGCTTGATAATCGGCCATGGGAAATCCTCGGGAGCACGTTCAGAAGCCGAGTCTAGCCCAACAACTTTTCAGACACATAGGGTCGTGTCGTGACCGATCAGCCACTGACCGATCACGCCCTGGGTCAGGCTCGCTCGGCTTTGATTTTGACGGCACCACGCTTCTGCGACTGACTGCTGACACAGTTGCGCCCGGCGCTCTTGGCACCATAGAGCGCCTTGTCGGCAGCCTTGAGCACCTCCTCGACGCTTCGCTGCTGCTCGCCGCGCTGGGCCACGCCGATACTGACCGTCACCGATACCTGGCTGGCGCCCGCGCCACTGCGCCGCTGCCTCCCCACCTGGTCATCACTGGGACGCTGCTGGCGATCACGCAGCTGAATCCGGTAGTGCTCGACAGCCTGGCGTATCGCCTCAAGGTGCGGCAGACACTGCTCGATGGTCTTGCCGGCGAACACCAGGGTGAATTCCTCGCCACCATAGCGATACACCTTGCCGCCACCGCCCACCTTGCGCAGCTGGCTGGCAACCACGCGCAGCACCTGGTCGCCGACATCATGGCCATGGGTGTCGTTGAATTTCTTGAAGTGGTCGACATCGGCCATGGCCAGCACGTAATTGCGCCCCAGCCGCTGCAGACGCTCGTTGAGCGCGCGACGCCCCGGCAGCCCGGTCAGCTCGTCACGGAAGGCCATCTGGTAAGCCTCGTGGGCCACACCAACGACGATCATCAGCATCACCACGCTGGACATCACCTGCAGCGCATGGGGCTGGATGAACGTGTTGGGCAGCATCCACAACAGCGCAATCACCCCGACGCACTGCACCGCGTGCACCGGGCGCGGCGCGCGCAGGTACTGCACCAGCAGCGCGACGATGACCAGCATGAACAACGGATAGGCCAGTTGCACCAGGTTCATCCACTCGGCATGCAGCGCCGGCCAGCGGATCACCGAGAGCCACTGCTCCAGTGCCTGGGGATAACGCCGCGCCAGCCCTGCAGCGACTGCGCACACCGCCAGCAGCACGGCCACGCGGGCCACCAGATCCTGTATCAGGTGGGTACGCTCGCGCCACAGCGCGAACAGGCCATAGAGCACCGGCAACAGCAGGCTGCAGAGGTGAAAGACCAGGGCCGCGTCTTCGCGTACCCGGCCAAAATCACGAAAGTAGTCGGCCTGCTCGTCGAGTACGAAATAGCCCAGGTACAGCACCAGCAGCATGAACAGCTCGCGCTGGCGCCCATAGACCACGCAGAAGGTGCCCCCCAGCAGCAACAACAGGGTAGGCAACACATTGAAAAGCGACGTGAAGAAGTCGGTCAGCGTTGGCAGGGTAGCGGCCAGCAGCCCACTCCCCAGCAGCAGCAATGCAGGCAGGAAATGTCCCAAGCGCAGAGCGGCTAGGCGCGACAAGAGAAACTCCGCTATCACGGTAATGGCCTGGCATTTTGCCTGTATTCAGCGCCCAACGCACGGGATCTGCACGCCTCGTTTGTGCTGCACTGATGACCTGGGGTCCTTGCGGATCAACGGCGAGCGAGAAATGGCAGCCATAAAAAAACCGCGACCCGGGGGCCGCGGTTTTCAGGTCGACGCCCGACTGTCAGTAACCCAGCGCGAAGTCTTCCTCGCTCATGTCCATCAGGCTGCCCGCACCGGACAGCATGGCCGCCACGTGGGTGCGGGTACGCGGCAGGATGCGCGCATAGTAGAACTGTGCGGTCTGCAACTTGGCCTTGTAGAACGCCTGGTCACCGTTGCCGGAGGCGATCTTCTCGGCGGCGACACGGGCCATGTCTGCCCAGAAATACGCCAGGCAGGCATAACCGGAGTACATCAGGTAGTCCACCGATGCCGCGCCGACTTCCTCGCGGTCCTTCATGGCCGCCATGCCGATCTTCATCGTCAGCTCGCCCCACTCCTTGTTCAGCTTGGCCAGCGGCTCGACGAATGCCTTGATGGATTCGTTGCCTTCATTGGCCTGGCAGAACTTGTGGACGATCTTGGTGAAGCCCTTGAGCGCTTCGCCCTGGGTCATCAACACCTTGCGACCCAGCAGGTCGAGGGCCTGAACGCCGGTGGTGCCTTCGTACATCATCGAAATGCGGCAATCGCGCAGGTTCTGCTCCATGCCCCACTCGCTGATGAACCCGTGGCCACCAAAGATCTGCATGCCGTGGGAGGCCGACTCGAAGCCGACCTCGGTCATGAAGGCCTTGGCAATCGGCGTCAGGAAGGCCATCAGGCCGTCGGCGGCTTTCTTCTGCTCTTCGTCCTGGCTGTGCGTGAGGATGTCCACCTGCTTGGCGGTGAAATACACCATCGCCCGATTGCCCTCGGCGAAGGCCTTCATGGTCAGCAGCATACGGCGAACATCAGGGTGCACGATGATCGGGTCGGCAGCCTTGTCCGGTGCTTTCGGGCCGGTCAGCGAACGCATCTGCAGACGGTCACGGGCGTATTTGATCGCCCCCTGGAAGCCGAGCTCGGCGTGCGCCAGCCCCTGGAGCGCAGTGCCCAGGCGTGCAGTGTTCATGAAGGTGAACATGCAGTTCAGGCCCTTGTTCGGCGGGCCGATCAGGAAGCCGGTGGCCGCGTCGAAGTTCATCACGCAGGTGGCGTTGCCGTGAATGCCCATCTTGTGTTCGATGGAGCCACAGTTCACGCCATTGCGCTCACCGACGCCGCCCTCGGCGTTGGGCAGAAACTTGGGCACGATGAACAGGGAAATACCCTTGGTACCAGCCGGCGCATCGGGCAGGCGGGCCAGCACGATGTGAACGATGTTATCGGCCATGTCGTGTTCACCGGCCGAGATGAAGATCTTGGTGCCAGTGATCTGGTAGGAACCGTCGGCCTGAGGCTCGGCACGCGTGCGCAGCATGCCCAAGTCGGTGCCGCAATGGGCTTCGGTCAGGCACATGGTGCCCGTCCACTCGCCGGACACCAGCTTGGTCAGGTAGGTGTGCTGCTGCTCGGGCGTACCGTGGGCGGAAATGGTGTTCATCGCGCCGTGGGACAGGCCCGGGTACATGCCCCACGACCAGTTGGCAGTACCGACCATTTCGCTCACGGCCAGGCCCAGCGACTCCGGCAGGCCTTGGCCGCCGTGCTCGACGTCATGGGCCAGGCTCGGCCAGCCGCCTTCGACGAACTGCTTGTAGGCTTCCTTGAAGCCGGTCGGCGTTTTCACACCGGACTCGCTCCAGGTACAGCCTTCGGTATCACCCACGCGGTTGAGCGGAGAGAGCACCTGCTCGCAGAACTTGGCGCCTTCCTCAAGGATGGCATCGACCATGTCTGGCGTAGCGTCCTGGCAGCCGGGCAGGCTCTGGTAGTGCGCTTCATAGCCGAGCAGTTCGTCACGAACGAAACGGATATCGCGCAAGGGGGCCTTGTATTCAGGCATAGCGGGTACCTCTGCGGGTGGTCTCTTATGTTGGGGGGTGACCGAAGGACGGTCGTTTGCAGACGGGTAATACGGGGAGCCGACAGCTTGCGCGACGACTCAAACACATGTTTGAAACATACGTTTACGCCCAGCCACTGTCAAGGGCCGCTCCGGGATGTTCAGGCGCGCAGATCGAGTAGCGCTGAGGGGGGCTGATCGGCCGCGGACGCGGCGTAGAGGCTGAGGTCGGGGGACGGCGGGCGGCTGCCGGTGTCGGCTGGCGTGACTGACGGGTCGTCGCTTTCCTGGCCCTTTTCGTCGGCGGGCGACGCCTGGGTCTGTTCCGCTTCGCGGCGCTGCATCGCGGCGAGTTCGGCACGCGCTACCGCCATCTGCGCCTGAGCCTGGCTGGCCACGCTACGGTCCTGGGCGGACGGTTCGGCAGGCGCCAACGCCGCACGGATGACGATCTGCATCTTGCTCAGGGTTGCCTGGGGATCATTGGCGACGGCACCGACGTCAATGCTCACCTCACCGCCCGAGGCGTAGCGTTTGCCATCCGGCCCGCGGGTGTATGTGTAGGTAGGTGCGCCGGCATGAGCGCCACCGACCGCGGCATGTGCCTGCTCATGGCTGCGCACCTCGCGGTCGCGGTTGGCCAGTTCGGAGATGACCAGTTGCAGCGCCTGCTCTTGCTTGGCAGTACGCGGCTCACCCGGCTTGGCAGGTGCGGCGGAGTCGTCGGGCTTGTCCTGTTCGTCCTGCGCCGTTGCGGCTTTGGAGGAATCGGACTCGGCACCCGGTGCCACCGGCGCGAAAGCGGCGCGGGCGAGATCGGGGGAGCTGGCGGATTCGACAGGTCGAGGGGCAGGAGCCGATAACGGCGAGGAGGGATAGTAAGAGGAGGAAAAACCAGCAACGTACATGCCGCTCGCCCCCTGGAGCCGAGCGCCTGAAAAAGGCGCGGCGATTTAGGCGGTAACGTCGATCAAAGTGCCCAGCACCTTGTCCGCGGTCGCCACGACGCGCGCGCCGGCTTGTGCTTCGTACTGACCGACACGCATCTCGACCATGTTGTCGGCGATGTCGGACCGCGCCGCGGAGGGCTCGTTGGCCTGGGCGCGTTCGGCAGTCACCGGTGCTTTGGCGATCTCGCCGGCAGCCTGATCGACGCGGCGCTGGCCGGACTGGATGGTGTTGATGCCAGCGGTAAAGGCGCTGGTGGAGGAAATCTGCATGGGACGTCTCCTGCTGCAGTAACTACATGGCGTGTATTTAAGCAGAAGCCATTTAAAAAACGTACAGCCAAAATATGCGGATGTGTTTCTTCTATAGCATCAATCGCGATAAATGGAGGTGGCCTGCCACCCGCTGTGCGCTGGCCAGTGGCAGGTGCGGCACCTGGCCGAGGCAGGGCGTTGCCAGGCGCTCGCTCAGGGTGTCGAGATTGTCCTGCAGGCGCGCCATCTGCGGGTCGACCACGTTGGCCACCCAGCCGGCCAATGGCAAGCCGTCCGCGATGATCGCCTCGGCCGTCAGCACGGCATGGTTGATACAGCCCAGGCGCACCCCGACCACCAGAATCACCGGCAACTGCAGCGCACGCGCCAGGTCGGACAGGTTGGCCGTGCCGGTCAGCGGCACGCGCCAACCGCCAGCACCTTCGACCAGGGTGAAGTCCGCCCCCTTGCCCAGGACAGTGCGCACCGCGTCGCTCAGCTGCGCCACGTCGAGCCGCAGCCCTTGGTCACGGGCCGCAAGGTGCGGGGCTATGGCCGGCGCGAAGGCCATCGGGTTCACCTCTTCGTAACGCAGCGGCAGGCTGCACTGGGCGAGCAGCGCCAGGGCGTCGTCGTTGCGCAGCCCCTGCGCAGTGAGCTGACAACCGGAGGCGACCGGCTTGGCGGCGGCGGTCGACAGGCCGGCGAGTCGCGCCGCATGCAACAGGCCGGCAGCGATGGTGGTCTTGCCGACCTCGGTGTCGGTGCCGGTGATGAAATAGGCTGCACTCATGTGCATCGCTCCTTGTGCAGAACGCCGTAGATGACCTGGTAGGTGCAGGGTAGCCCCTCGGGCTGGCGGTACTGCTCGTAGGCATCGGCGAGCGCGCGCAACCGAGCACGCCCGGTCAATCCGGTCGGGCGCCCCGCATTGAGATTATGGGCACCCAGGGCCTTGAGGCCGTGGGTGAGGCCACGCAGATCCGCGTAGTGAATGCGGTGCGCGTGCACCTGCAACGTCGCTACCCGCAGGTCGCTGGCGGCGCACTGGGCCTGGTAGTCGTCGACGGCGCGAAAGCGGTTGACGTGGACGAAACCATCGACGGCCTGCCAGCTGTCGCGCAACTCCTGCAAGGTGCCGACGCACAGGCTGCTGAAGGCCAACACGCCGCCGGGCCGCAACACCCGGCGCGCCTCACCGAGCACCGCCTGGAAATCGCCGCACCATTGCAACGCCAGGCTGGAGAAGATCAGGTCGCAACTGCGGTCGCGCAGCGGCAGTCGTTCGGCGTCGCCGGCGACGAAGCACTGCGCGCCGCCAGCGCGCCGGGCGTGTTGCAGCATGCCTTCGGCAATGTCGACGGCAACGCCCTGCGCATACGGATAGCGAGCGGCCAGCGCACGGCTGAAGTGGCCGGTGCCACTGCCCAGATCCAGCCAGCGCCGGGGCGGCTCCGCCATTTGCAGATGCGCCAGCAACTGCCGGCCCACGTCGCGCTGCAGTTCGGCTACACCGTCATAGCTGGCGGCAGCCCTGGAGAACGACGCGGCTACCTGGCGCTTGTCGGGCAGCCCGTTCACGATTGCGCCTCCATGAAGCGGCTCAGCAGCGCCGCCACATCGCCCGCCTGTTCGAGCACGAAGGCATGGCTCGCGCCACTCAGGCACTGAACACTGGCGGCAGGTTGCAGCGCCTGGACGGCCGCGGCAGCGCATACCGGCACCAGCGCATCGGCATCGGCGAAAACATGCAACTGCGGTCCACGGAACCCGCGCAGCGCCGCTCGCGTATCAAGTGTGGCGAGCAGATCGAGCCCGGCCTGCGAGGCGCCGCCGGCTGCCGCTGCCAGCAACTCCCGCGACAGCGAGCGGGTATCCGCGGCGCCCTGGCTGCACAACAGGGCGAAGCGCTTGAGAGTCGATGACGGGCTCTGCCCGTAGGCGTCGCGAAAATCCTGGAAGGTCGCCGCCGCCATGGCCGTGGGCCAGTCCGGGCTGGCAACGAAGCAGGGATTGCTCGCCAGCGTCAGCAAGCCCGGGCACGCCGCGCCACGCCGCGCCGCCAACAGGCTGGCAAGCATGCCGCCCAGTGACCAGCCGCCCAGCCAGGCACCACCGGGCAAGCGCTCGTGCAACTCGTCGAGCCACTGCGCGGCCGGCAGCTGAGTGCGCTCGGGCAGCGGTTCTATCTGCACCTGCAACCGCGAACGGAGCGCATCGGCCAGGGGATCCAGCGGGGCAGTGCCCAGCCCCCAGCCCGCCAACAGAATCAGTCGCTGATCGCTCATGCCGGCTCTCCCGGCACGTGCGCCCAGCAACGGGCGAGCGCTTCCAGCAGGCGATCCACCTGATCGAACTGGTGGGCAGCGGACAACGTGACGCGCAGGCGAGCACTGCCTGCGGGTACAGTGGGCGGGCGAATCGCCGTGACCAGAATGCCGCACTCGCGCAGCGCCTTTGACAAGGCCACGGCACGGCCACTGTCGCCGATCAGGATCGGCTGGATGGGCGTGTCGCTGGCCATCAGCTGCAGGCCGATGCTTGCCGCTCCCACGCGGAACCGCTGGATCAGCATGGCCAGATGCTCGCGGCGCCAATGCTCGCTGCGCAACAGTTCAAGGCTCTTCAGCGTCGCGCATGCCAGCGCGGGCGGTTGGCTGGTGGTATAGATGTAGGGCCGAGCGAACTGCACCAGGGTGTCGATCAGCGCGTCGCTGCCGGCGACGAAGGCGCCAGCGGTGCCGAATGCCTTGCCCAGTGTGCCGACCAGCACCGGCACCTCGTCCATGCCAAGGCCGAAGTGCTCGACGACGCCGCCACCGGTGGCGCCCAGGGTACCGAAACCATGAGCGTCATCGACCATCACCCAGGCCTCCTTGCGCCGCGCTTCGGCGCACAACGCCGGCAGGTCGGCCAGGTCGCCGTCCATGCTGAACACGCCATCGCACACCACCAGGGTATTGCCCTCGGCCTTGTCCAGGCGCGTTGCGAGGCTGGCGCTGTCATTGTGCAGGTAGCGCGAAAAACGCGCCCCGCTGAGCAGGCCGGCGTCGAGCAGCGAGGCATGGTTGAGGCGATCCTCGAGCACCGTGTCGCCCTTGCCGACCAGCGCGGTGACCGCGCCCAGGTTGGCCATGTAGCCGGTGGAAAACAGCAGCGCGCGTGGCCGCCCCGTGAAATCGGCCAGGGCCTCCTCCAGCGCGTGATGCGGCATGCTGTGGCCGATGACCAGGTGCGAGGCGCCGCCGCCAACGCCCCAGCGCGCGGCACCTGTGCGCCAGGCTTCGATCACCTGCGGGTGGTTGGCCAGCCCAAGGTAATCATTGGAACAGAAGGCCAGCAGCTCGCGCCCATCCACCCTGACCAAGGGGGCTTGCGGGCTGTCCAGCAGGGGCCGCTGGCGATAGAGACCGGCAGCACGACGCGCGGCCAGGCGGCCGGCCAGATCGAATGACATAAAAGACTCCAGGTGCCAGGCAGCGCCGTTGCGCGCTGCCTGCCGATATCCTCAGACGGCGGCGTCGTAGAACATCCGCGAATCACGCTGCTCGACCAGCGCCTGTTCGATGGCGGCCTGGTGCACCTCGTCGGCGTGCTCTTCCCGCGCCTCTGGCTGGATGCCGAGACGGGCGAACAACTGCATGTCCTTGCTGGCCTGCGGGTTGGCGGTGGTCAGCAATTTCTCGCCGTAGAAGATCGAGTTGGCACCGGCGAAAAACGCCAGCGCCTGCATCTGCTCGTTCATCGCCTCGCGCCCGGCCGACAGCCGCACATGGGATTTCGGCATCATGATGCGCGCCACCGCCAGCATGCGGATGAAGTCGAACGGGTCGACATCCTCTTCATTGGCCAACGGCGTGCCCTCGACCTTGACCAGCATGTTGATCGGCACCGACTCCGGGTGCTCCGGCAGGTTGGCCAACTGGATCAGCAGGCCGGCACGGTCGTCCAGCGATTCGCCCATGCCGAGGATGCCGCCGGAACAGATCTTCATGCCCGACTCGCGCACGTAGGCCAGCGTCTGCAGGCGCTCGGAATAGGTACGGGTGGTGATGATGCTGCCGTAGAACTCCGGCGAGGTGTCGAGGTTGTGGTTGTAATAGTCCAGGCCGGCATCGGCCAGCGCGCGGGTCTGCTCCTGGTCGAGACGCCCCAGGGTCATGCAGGTTTCCAGGCCCAGGGCCTTCACCCCCTCGACCATTTTCAGCACGTAGGGCATGTCCTTGGCGGACGGGTGCTTCCAGGCCGCGCCCATGCAGAAGCGGGTCGAGCCGATGGCCTTGGCCTCGGCGGCCGCTTCGAGCACCTTCTGCACTTCCATCAGCTTTTGCTTGTCCAGGCCGGTGTTGTAGTGGCCGGACTGCGGGCAGTACTTGCAGTCTTCGGGGCAGGCACCGGTCTTGATCGAGAGCAGGGTCGAGACCTGCACGCGATTGGCATCGAAATGCGCGCGGTGCACGGTCTGCGCCTGGAACAGCAGGTCGTTGAAGGGCTGTTCGAACAATGCCCGGACTTCAGCCAGGCTCCAATCGTGACGCAGGGTGGCAGCGGTGCGAGCGCTCATGGGGGTGAATCCCTCTCTACAGGTGGCCTGCTACAGTCAAGGCAGACCCAACACGGATGTGCGGCATAGTTAAGGAAGCCTTATGCGCTGTCAACCACCACTAACCAGAATGGTTTACAACTGGTTAAAAATAAGACAATCCTGTCTGCTATGCGATGAAGCGGTCGACGCCCCCTTGCCCCTCTGTACGGAGTGCGACACCGAACTGTCCTGGCTGGGCGCCCATTGCCGCGTGTGCGCCCTACCCCTCTCGGTAGACGGGCTGACCTGCGGCGCGTGTCTGAAGCGCCCACCGGCCTTCAGCCGCGTAGAGGCGCCCTGGCGGTATGGCTTCCCGGTGGATGCGCTGATCAATCGCTTCAAGCACCAGGCTCGCTGGCCTGTCGGCCGCTTGCTCGGCGATCTGCTGGCTCGCCACCTGGCTCACGCATTCAGCGAGGGCCTGCCGCGGCCCGACCTGCTCCTGCCGGTACCGTTGTCGCCCAAACGACAGCGCCAGCGGGGCTTCAACCAGGCGCAGATGCTCGCCCAGTTGCTCGCCAAGACCTTGCAGATCCCTCAATGCAGTGACTGGCTGCAGCGCAGCGGCGATGCCCCGGCGCAGCAGAAACTCGATGCGGCCGCGCGCCGACGCAACCTGCGCGGCGCCTTCACGGTGTCACCCAGGGCACGGCTGGAGGGGCGACATGTGGCCCTCGTCGACGACGTGCTGACCACTGGCGCCACGGCGCAACAGCTCGCCCGTCAGTTGCTCAGGGCTGGCGCGGCGCGGGTCGACGTCTACTGCCTGGCACGTACCCCGGCACCGGGCGATGATTGACGGCCCCAGGGCGGGCGCGCACAGTGGCCAGCCGTCGTGATTACCCCTGCCCTGCCCATGACCACCCTTGCGCTGCTTACCCAACATGTAACCCGCCGCCCGCAACGCATCGCGCTGCTCGAGCAGATCGCCGCGCAAGGCTCGATCACTCGCGCCGCCAAGGCAGCGGGCATGAGCTACAAGGCCGCCTGGGACGCCATCGACGAGCTCAACAACCTCGCTGAGCAGCCGCTGGTGGCCCGCAGCGTCGGCGGCAAGGGCGGCGGCGGCGCGCGCCTGACGCCGGCTGGTGAGCGGCTGCTGCAATTGCATCAGCGCCTGCAGGCCATCCAGGCCGAGGTGCTGCAAGCCGTCGACGACGACGCCGACCTGCAGGTGCTTGGCCGCCTGATGTTGCGTACCAGTGCGCGTAACCAGTTGAGTGGTCGCGTGCGGGCGATCCAGCCCCGGGGCGGCAATGACCTGATCGACATCGAGTTGCCCGGCGGAGCGTCGATCACGGCGCAGATTACCCGCAGCAGCACCCGGCACCTGCTCCTGCAACCCGGCTCACCGCTGATGGTGCTGATCAAGGCCGGCTGGCTGCAACTCAGCGCACCCGACCAGGCAGCAGATGCCGGCCTCAACGAGCTGCTCGGGCACATCGAGCAGATTCACGCCGAAACCGACGGGGCCACTGAAGTGCGCATCGCCCTGCCCAACGGGCAAACCCTGTGCGCCCAGGCGACCGTCGAGCAGCTCGCCGACCTGGGGCTGGCGGTAGGCAGCCCGGTGCGTGCCCAGTTCGCGGCCAGCCACGTGCTGCTGGGCACACAGGTCTGAACTGAGTAACTGGCGCTGCCGGCGAGTCCCGCAACGCGTTCTCCAACGGGCTAACAAGACCAAGTGCCATGGGCGCAGCGACCTTGCCAGGAATGCGCTCATACCCAGGTAGCGTTGGCCGGCCACCATCGCCTTCGCGCCGGGGACGACACTCCTACATGGGGGGCGCCAGGCACCGTGGACGAACTCACGCATCGTAGGAGCTGCGACCTCGCGGCGAATCGCACAGACGCCGCAGGTTCTGCCGAACGGCCGCCATCGCTTTCGCGCCGGGGTCGATGCTCCTGCATGGGGGCGCCAGGCACCGTGGACGGACTCACGCATCGTAGGAGCTGCGACCTCGCGGCGAATGGTGCTTGCGCTGCAGGTTCTGCCGAACGGCCGCCATCGCTTTCGCGCCGGGGGCGACACTCCTACATGGGGGGGCGCCAGGCACCGTGGACGAACTCACGCATCGTAGGAGCTGCGACCTCGCGGCGAATGGTGCTTGCGCTGCGGGCTCTGCCGAACGGCCGCCATCGCCTTCGCGCCGGGGTCGACACTCCTACATGGGGGGCGCCAGGCACCGTGGACGAACTCACGCATCGTAGGAGCTGCGACCTCGCGGCGAATCGCACAGACGCCGCAGGTTCTGCCGAACGGCCGCCATCGCTTTCGCGCCGGGGTCGATGCTCCTGCATGGGGGCGCCAGGCACCGTGGACGGACTCACGCATCGTAGGAGCTGCGACCTCGCGGCGAATGGTGCTTGCGCTGCAGGTTCTGCCGAACGGCCGCGATCATCTACGCGCCATCGGGTCGAGCCGGTGGCATTGCCGACAATGCTCGGGCGTGCTGCGCTCCGCTGGCGTCCGACAGCGATAGTGCCCGTGCCCGATGCCCCTACGCGGTACACTCTGCGGCCCACCGATGGAGTAGCCCATGTCTCATCCTTTCGCCGCACTCACCCCCGATCTGGTTCTGGATGCCGTCGAAAGCCTGGGCTACCTTAGCGATGCCCGCGTGCTGGCACTCAACAGCTATGAGAACCGCGTCTACCAAGTGGGCATCGAGGGCGAAACCCCGCTGATCGCCAAGTTCTATCGCCCGCAGCGCTGGACCGATGAAGCGATTCGCGAGGAACACACCTTCAGCGCCGAACTGGCCGAGTGCGATGTGCCGGTGGTGGCGCCGCTGCAGCGCGACGGCGAAACCTTGTTCGAGCATGCCGGCTTTCGCTTTTCGCTGTTTCCGCGCCGCGGTGGCCGGGCGCCGGAGCCCGGCAACCTCGACCAGCTTTACCGCCTCGGCCAGCTGCTCGGCCGTCTGCATGCGGTGGGCTCGTTGCGCCCGTTTGCACACCGTGAAACGCTGCAGGTCAGCAACTTCGGCCACGCCTCCCTGGCGACCCTGCTGGAAGGCAACTTCGTGCCGCGCAGCCTGCTGCCTGCCTATGAGTCGGTCGCACGCGATCTCCTCAAGCGTCTGGATCAGCTGTTCGCGGAGCACCCGGCCAAAGCGATACGCCTGCACGGTGACTGCCACCCGGGCAATCTGCTGTGCCGCGACGAGACCTATCACATGGTCGACCTCGATGACTGCCGCATGGGCCCGGCGATTCAGGACCTGTGGATGATGCTCGCCGGCGAGCGCCACGAGCGGCTGGGTCAGATCGCCGAGCTGGTCGATGGCTATCAGGAGTTCCACGACTTCAACCCGCGCGAGCTGCCGCTGATCGAGGGGTTTCGCTCGCTGCGCCTGATGCACTACAGCGCCTGGCTGGCACGCCGCTGGGACGACCCGGCCTTTCCGCAGAGCTTTCCCTGGTTCGGCAGCGAGCGTTACTGGGGCGAGCAGATTCTCATGCTGCGCGAGCAGATCGCCGCATTGAACGAAGAGCCGCTGAAGCTGTTTTGAGCGCGCGGTGGCTGCGATAAAAAAGCTGAACGAGCGGACAACTGCGCACTAGAATGATGCGTCTCTCCCAGCCTCGCTAAGGACTTACATGGCCACCGCAGACCTGCGCCGCGGCTACATCCTGGGTCTCTCCGCCTACGTCATCTGGGGCCTGTTCCCGATCTATTTCAAGGCGATCCAGGCCGTCCCGCCCGTCGAAATCATCGTCCACCGGGCACTCTGGTCCGCAGTGTTCGGTGCGTTGCTGCTGCTCGTGTGGAAGCACCCGGGCTGGCTGCGCGAGTTGCTCGACAACCCCAGGCGCTTCGCGGTACTGGCCGTCAGCGGTTCACTGATCGCCGGTAACTGGCTGGTCTACGTATGGGCGGTGAACAACGAGCGCATGCTCGAAGCCAGCCTGGGCTACTACATCAACCCCTTGGTCAACGTGCTGCTCGGCATGCTGATCCTCGGTGAGCGCCTGCGCCGCCTGCAGTGGGTGGCCGTCGGCCTGGCAGCAGCGGGCGTCGCTCAGCAACTCTGGCAGGTCGGCAGCCTGCCCTGGGTATCGCTGGTCCTGGCGCTGAGCTTCGCCTCCTATGGCCTGATCCGCAAGAAAGCGCCGGTCGCCGCACTGCCCGGGCTGGTGGTGGAAACCTGGCTGTTGCTGCCGGTGGCCATTGGCTGGATCCTTCTGCACCCGGCGGCGATGAGCAGCCAGCCAGCGTTCTGGACCACCAGCGAAGCGTTGTGGCTGATGGCCGCCGGGCCGGTCACCCTGATCCCCCTGGTGTGTTTCAACGCGGCGGCCCGCCACCTGCCCTTCGCGACCCTGGGTTTCCTGCAGTACATAGCGCCGACCCTGGTGTTGCTGTTGGCCGTGTTCGTCTTCGGCGAGCATTTCGACCCCGCGAAGATCATCTCCTTCCTGTTCATCTGGGCGGGCCTGGCGGTGTACAGCGTCGATACCTGGCTGACCCTGCGCAAGCGCTAGGCCGCACTGACCCGTCGCAAGCGCCTGCGCGCCCAGGTGCTTGCGACGGGGCGAGACGTAACCTTCCACACAAAACCGACCACAAGCGATTGCAGGCTGTAGTTGCATCCTGCAATCATATGCGAATAGTTATTGCTTTATTTCTCCCTTATTCGCGGAGCTACCTGTGTCGGTCGGGGAATCCACGCATCAGCAACTCACGGGCCAGCTCTATCGCGACCACCGCGATTGGCTGCTCGGCTGGCTGCGCAAAAGCCTGGCCTGCCCGCAACGGGCCGAGGACCTGAGCCAGGACACCTTCGTGCGCATCCTCGGCAAGCCTGACCTGCAGCAACTGCGCGAACCGCGCGCCCTGCTCGGCACCATCGCCCGCGGGCTGCTGATCGACCACTTCCGCCGCAACGCCGTGGAACGCGCCTACCTGGAACAGCTGAGCCACAGCCCCGAAGCCGTGCATGCCAGCCCGGAAGAGCAGGCGCTGATACTCGAAGCCCTGCGCGAGATCGACCGCCTGCTCGGCACTCTGTCACCCAGGGCACGCAGCGCCTTTCTCTACAACCGCCTGGACGGGCTCGGCCACGCCGAGATCGCCCAGCGCCTGGGCGTTTCGGTACCGCGGGTACGCCAATACCTCGCCCAGGCAGCCCGCCAGTGCTACATCGCCCTGTATGGTGAGCCGACGGCATGAGCAGCGCGTCCGTACCGGTCAGCAACCGCGTGCTGGAAGCGGCCATCCACTGGCAGCTCTGTCTGGATTCAGGCATCACCAGCGAACGGGAAAAAGTCGACTTCCAGCGCTGGCTGACGGCTGACCCCGAGCACGTGCGCGCCTGGAAACAGCTGACCGGACTGGATCAGCAACTGGCCGTGGCGGCGGTCCCGGCCGCACGCAAGGCCTTGCTGCGGCGCCCGCAACGTTCCGCGCAACGGCGCAGCGTCGGTGGTCTGCTCGGCATCCTGCTGGCCAGCCTGCTGGGCCTCGGCCTGCTTGACCGGCAGCGCCCCCTGAGCGACTGGCTGGCCGACGAAAGAACCGCCGCTGGCGAGCAGCGCGAGCTGCAACTGGCCGACCGCAGCCGGCTGCGCCTCAACAGTCGCAGCGCCGTGGATATCGACTTCACGGCCGACGCGCGCCGCCTGTTCCTGCGCAGCGGCGAGATACTCGTGGAGACTGCCCACGGCGACCCGCGGCCATTTCTGGTCGAGACCGAACACGGCACCCTGCGCGCCCTGGGCACACGTTTTCTGGTCCGCGAGGACGATCAGGGCACGCGCCTCATCGTGCTGCAGTCAGCCGTTGCCGCGCATCCGCAGCACGCCGCGGATGAGCGGGTTATCGAGCAGGGCCAGCAGGTGCTGATGACCCGCGAGAGCCTGGGCGCCAGCCAGTTCGCTCCGCTCGCCGCCGACGCCTGGATGCACGGCATGCTGGTGGTGGAAAACGTGCGTCTGGCCGATTTGCTGGAACGCCTTGGCGAGTACCAGAGCGGCCATCTGGGTGCCGATGCCAGCATTGCCGATCTGCGTATCAGCGGCAGTTTCCCCCTGCGCAACCGTGACCTGGCCCTGGCGGCCATTCCCGCCAGCCTGCCGGTGCGGGTGCAACGCTACAGCGACTGGTGGATTCGCATCGTGCCGCAGGCAGAAAAGCCCCGGTAGAATTTTTTTGCGGTGGCCCTATCACTTTCGCCATCGGCTCCGGCAATAGGAAATCAGACTCATTTCCCTGTAGGAGCCGTTCGCGATGCCGATGTTCAGCCGTACCCCGTTCCGCCCGCGCATGCTGGTCGCCGCCATCGCGCTGGCCAGCCTGCCGGCTATCAGCCTGGCCCAGTCGGCTGACACCGTGCGCAGCTACCGGGTGCCCGCCGCCCCGCTGGCCAGCTCCCTGAACCAGATCGCCAGCCAGGCCGGTGTGGTGCTGAGCATCGACCCGAGCCTGACCGCCGGCAAGCGCGCTCAACCGGTGCAGGGCGAATACGACACCGCTGGCGCACTCCGTCTGGCGCTGGCCGGCAGCGGTCTGATGCTGGTGCCGGGCGCCGCAGGCACCTACAGCGTGCAGCCGGTTGCGGACAGCGCCACGCTGGCGCTGCCGGAAACCACCGTAAGCGCCAGCAGCGGTGTGGAAAGCGCCTGGGGCCCGGCCACCGGCTACCTGGCGACACGTACTGCGGCTGGCAGCAAGACCGACACCTCGATTGCCGAAGCGCCGCGCTCGATCTCCGTGGCGACCCGCCAGCAGATGCAGGATCGCAAGGTGCAGAACCTCGACGATGCGGTGCGCTACATGCCTGGCGTGATCGCCAGCAGCTATGGCAGCGACAGCCGCGCCGAGTGGATGAAGATCCGAGGCTTCGAGCCGATCCAGATGCTCGACGGCCTGCCGCTGCCCAAGGGCACTTACGTGATGCCCAAGCTGGAGACCTGGAACCTGGAGCGCGTCGCCCTGCTGCGCGGGCCCGCTTCCTCGGTTTATGGCCAGACACCTCCAGGCGGCCTGCTGGATATGGTCAGCCGACGCCCCGAAGACATCAGCAGCCATCAGGTGCAATTGCAGGTCGGCACCTTCCAGCACAAGCAGATCAGCTTCGACAGTACCGGCCGCGTCGATGAGGACGGCCGTTTCCTGTACCGCGTCGGCGGCGTACTGCGCGACAGTGGCACGGCGATCGAACACATCGACGACCAGCGTTTCAACCTCGCTCCGAGCGTGACCTGGAACATCGCCGACGACACCCGGCTGACCTTTCTCAGCCAGTTCAACCGCGACGATACCGGCACCACCAGCCAGTTCCTGCCGCTGCAAGGCACCAAGCTGGCCACCCCGGCGGGCAAGGTCGATTACCACAAGAACCTGGGCGATCCGGACTGGGAGTTCTACGACAAGGAGTATTACGCCCTGGGCTATGCCTTCGAGCATCGCATCGACGACGTCTGGCAGTTCCGGCAGAACCTGCGCTACACCAAGAGCGACCTGGCGTTTCAGAGTATTACGGCGGGGGGCTTTGCAGCGGCCGTCGCAGATGACGGTACGCTTTCTCGTGGCGCCAACGTGGTAAACGAGGACGTGAGCCAGTTTGCCGTCGACAACAACCTGCAGGCGGACTTCGACACCGGTGCGCTGAAGCACACCCTCTTGTTGGGTTTCGACTACCAGCGCGTTAATACCAATTACCAATGGCTGTTCGGCTCCGCGCCTACCAGCAACATCATCACGCCGATCTACGGCCAGGATTTCAGCAACGTCGCCTACACCGCGTTCCAGGACTACAACCAGAAACGGCATAGCACCGGTCTGTATATCCAGGATCAGATGGCACTGGATAACTGGCGCCTGACCTTGGGCGGGCGCCAGGACTGGCTTAGTTCCGACACCACGTTCTATAACGCTGGCAATGCCGAAGACAGGCGCCGCGACAGCGCTTTCAGCGGCAACGCCGCGCTGAGTTACGTGTTCGATTCCGGCTTCACGCCTTACGTTTCCTATGCCGAATCCTTCCAGGCAGAAGCAGGTGGCAGCGGCGGCAGAACCTTCCGCCCGAGTACCGGCAAGCAGTACGAGCTCGGCATCAAGTATCAACCACCCGGCAGCGACATACTGTTCACCGCAGCGGCCTATGACCTGAAACGGCAGAATATCGTCACCACCAGTACCGCGGGGGCCACCGAGCCCGTTCGCGAGGTACAGGTACGTGGCCTGGAGCTGGAAGCCGTGGGCAGCGTCAACGAAAACCTGAAGATCACTGCTGCCTACACCTATGCCAACAGCAAGATGACCAAGGTCGGGGATCCCCGCGACAAGAACCGCGCCTTGCCACTGATGCCCGAGAATCAGGCATCCCTATGGGCCGACTACACCTGGAACGACGGCACCCTGGCAGGCTTCGGCGTTGGCTTTGGCGCACGCTATATCGGCGAGACGGACAACATAGCCGTAGGCAGCATGGGCTTCGTACGTGATGTGTCGGACGGCCATACCCGCTCCTACACCGTGTACGACGCAGCGGTGCGCTATGACCTGGGCAAGCTCAGCAACTCGCTGGAAGGCGCCAGCGTCGCCATCAATGCCAAGAACCTGTTCGACAAGGAATACCTGGCGACCTGCGACGGCTTCTACTGCTACTACGGCGACCCGCGCAGCGTGATTGCCAGCGTCGACTACACGTGGTGATCCTTCAGGCATGAAAACGACAGGGCCGCCCACTGGGCGGCCTTGTCGTTTTCATCGATCTCGTTCGCCGCGTAGGCGTGCCGATGACTAGTCTTCCATGCGCAGTTTCAACTCCACCATCAGGTCATCCGCCAGGGTCTCCAGTGAGGTCTGCAAGGTACTCAGTGCCAGGCCTTCGGGCACTGCCAGCGTGGCCTGAGCATGAAACAGCGGCTCGCCGCTCATCGGCGCGGGCGTTACCTCGGTCACCAGGCTTTCCAGGTTGACGCCATTCGCGGCCAGCAGCCGGGTGATATCGCGCACGATACCGGCCCGGTCGTTGCCCAGCAGATCGAGATGGATGGATTTCCACGTGCAATCCGGCTCGGCGCCGGCGGAGGCGAGTTGCACGCGAATGCCCTGGGCGCTCAGTTCGCCCAGGGCTTCCATCAGCGCGCCATGGGACGCGGCGGGAACGTCCACCCGCAGGATGCCGGCAAACTGCCCGGCCATGCGCGACATGCGGCTTTCCAGCCAGTTGCCGCCGTGCTTCGCCACGCATTGGGCGACGCGCTCGACCAGGCCGGGTTGATCCTGGGCGATAACGGTCAGTATCAGGTGATCCATGCTCACGTCCTCGTCGTTGGTGCTCACGTCAGGTCGAGCCAGTAAGTCAGATAAACCGCGTCACGAACATAGCCGAGGCGCTCATAAAGCGATTGCGCCGCCTGGTTGGTTTTCGCCGTTTCCAGTTGCAGGCCGCAGGCACCCACGCTCACCGCATGCTGCCGCGCCGCGTCCAGCAACTGCTCGCCAACGCCTTGCTTGCGCGCCTGCGCGGCCACGTAGAGGTCACTCAGCAGCAGGCTCGGACGCAGCGCCAGGGACGCGAACAGCCGATATAGCTGCACGAAACCCAGGGCGCTGCCCTGCCCGTCACGGGCGATGAACAGGTGGGAATCACCGTGCTCGAGCCGCGCGGCCAGGAAGGCACGCACCTCGACGAGGTCCTTGTCGACGGCATAGAACGCCAGGTAGGCCGCAAACAACGGTACCAGGTCATCGAGATCGGCAAGCGCAGCGACATGGGTCGGCATGGTCATTTCCTCAAGGCTGGAGTGCAGTATAGGCACTCGTGCCCGCTCGGCCGGGCCGACATGTGTACGACCAAGGTAGCGCCAGCCCGTTTCTGGACTGCTTTTCCCGATTCGTTCATGTAGTATCGACAAAAAATCACTACATAATCCTGAACCCAGTCCTGCTGGTTGTGGAAACCCCGCTCACGAAGCACCTCCAGACACGCCGCAACGAAGCGTAGCCGTCAACACCGGCCCCGCCAGCGACCTGCCTGCGCAGTACCGAGGGTTCCCTGCCGTTACAGTGGCTAAGCGAAGCAGAGAGGCGAGAGATGACTGAGCGTGTTCGAGTCGGTGGCCTGCAGGTCGCCAAGGTACTGTTCGATTTCATCAACGACGAAGCCATTCCCGGCAGCGGCGTTACCGCGGATGCGTTCTGGGCGGGTGCCGATGCGGTGTTCCGCGACCTGGCACCAAAGAACCGCGCGCTGCTCGACACGCGCGACGGACTGCAGGCGCAGATCGACCACTGGCACCGCAGCCAGGCCGGCAAACCGCACGACGCAGTGGCCTACAAGGCCTTCCTGGAACAGATCGGCTACCTGTTGCCGCAGCCGCAGCAGGTCCAGGCCAGCACCGAAAATGTCGACGACGAAATCGCCCGCATGGCCGGCCCGCAGTTGGTCGTGCCGGTGATGAATGCGCGCTTTGCCCTCAACGCCTCCAACGCCCGCTGGGGTTCGCTGTACGACGCGCTTTACGGTACCGACGCGATCAGCGAGGCAGGCGGCGCAGAGAAGGGCAAGGGCTACAACACAGTGCGTGGCGACAAGGTGATTGCCTTCGCCCGCGCCTTTCTCGATGACAGCGCGCCCCTGGCGGCGGGCTCCCATGCGGATGCCACGGGCTACCGCATCGAGGGCGACAAGCTGCTGGTCACCCTGCGCAACGGTGAGATCAGCGGGCTATGCGATGCCGGCCAACTGGTCGGCTTCCAGGGCGAGGCCGGCGCGCCCATCGCTATCCTGCTCAAGCACAACGGCCTGCATTTCGAGATCCAGATCGATGCGAGCAGCCCGATCGGCAGCACCGATGCCGCCGGGGTGAAGGACGTCCTCATGGAATCGGCACTGACCACCATCATGGATTGCGAAGACTCGGTGGCCGCCGTCGATGCCGACGACAAGACCCTGGTCTACCGCAACTGGCTGGGCCTGATGAAGGGCGACCTGAGCGAGCAGGTGAGCAAGGGCGGCAGCACCTTTACCCGCACCATGAACCCGGACCGGGTCTACACCCGCCCGAACGGCGGCGAGCTGACCCTGCACGGGCGCAGCCTTTTGTTCGTGCGCAACGTCGGCCACCTGATGACCAACCCGGCAGTGCTCGATGCCAGCGGCAACGAACTGCCGGAAGGCATTCTCGATGCGCTGTGCACCAGCCTTGCCGCCATGCACAACCTCAACGGCAACAGCAGCCGTGCCAACACCCGTACCGGTTCGGTGTACATCGTCAAACCGAAGATGCACGGCCCCGAGGAGGTCGCCTTCACCAGCGAGCTGTTCGCCCGCGTCGAACAGGTGTTGAGCCTGCCGCGCAACACCCTGAAGGTCGGCATCATGGACGAGGAGCGGCGCACCACCGTCAACCTCAAGGCCTGCATCGCCGCCGCCAGCGAACGCGTGGTGTTCATCAACACCGGCTTCCTCGACCGCACCGGCGACGAGATCCACACCTCCATGGAAGCCGGCGCCGTTGTGCGCAAGGCGGCCATGAAGGGCGAGAAGTGGATCAGCGCCTACGAGAACAACAACGTCGACGTCGGCCTGGCAACCGGCCTGCCGGGCCGCGCGCAGATCGGCAAGGGCATGTGGGCGATGCCCGACCTGATGGCCGCCATGCTCGACCAGAAGATCGGCCACCCGCTGGCCGGCGCCAACACCGCCTGGGTGCCCTCGCCGACCGCAGCCACCCTGCACGCCCTGCACTACCACAAGGTCGACGTGTTCGCCCGCCAGGCCGAACTGGCCACGCGCGCACCAGCCTCGCTGGACGAGATCCTCAGTATTCCGCTGGCACCAGACACCAACTGGAGCGACGAGGACATCCGCAACGAGCTGGACAACAATGCCCAGGGCATCCTGGGTTACGTGGTGCGCTGGATCGACCAGGGCGTCGGCTGTTCCAAGGTGCCGGACATCAACGACGTCGGCCTGATGGAAGACCGCGCTACCCTGCGCATCTCCAGCCAGTTGCTGGCCAACTGGCTGCGCCATGGCGTGGTCAGCGAGCAGCAGGTGCTGGAAAGCCTGCAGCGCATGGCCCCGGTGGTCGACCGGCAGAACGCCGGTGACGCGGCGTACCGGCCGATGGCGCCTGACTTCGCCGGCAACATCGCCTTCCAGGCGGCGCTGGAACTGGTGTTCGAAGGCGCCAAACAACCCAATGGCTACACCGAGCCGGTGCTGCATCGCCGCCGCCGCGAGCTGAAAGCCAGCCAGGCACGCTAAGCGCCCACGCCAAAAGAAAACCGCCGAAAGGCGGTTTTCTTTTGCGTCCAGCAAGGCTCGCATCGTCACTATCCCGGGTGTCGCTTCGCTCGACGCCGGGCTACAGAATCGCTCCGTAGCCTGTGGTGGAGCACAGCGATACCCAGGTTCCTACGCCGCCGGCTGGGCCGCTACCCGACGCTGCTGCCAGCGGTAGGCGGAGAAGCGCTTGGGTGCTTCATACAACCAGTTGATGTTCAGCGCCTCGAGGATCTTCGCGGCGATGATTGGCAGCAGCACGCCCGCCAGGCAGCCGGCGATGATGTGCAGGGTGTCGTCGTTGATGCCCAAGAACTTGCTGAGGATCACCCGCATGCCGCTGCCGGCGAGAATGTGCATAAGGAAGATCGGCATCGACAGGGCACCCAGGGTGAGCATCCAGCCCACCGGCCGGCGCGCCAGCAGCATGCACAGGCTGACCGTGAACAGGATGCCGATGAAGGCCACCACCAGCGACGCGGCGCCGCGGTCGGCGTAGCTCAGGCCGAGCGGCCCATGGAACACATACTGCGCGACGACGAAGGCAATACCGCTGCCCAGCGCCACCGCAGCGGCGCGCGACTCGATGCTGCCGCGGATCTGCATGAACCAGACGCCGAAGGCGAAAAACACGAAGTTCTGCGCCAGGAACACCAGCGCGGCGACGCGTGGCGTCCACTGTTGCAGCAGATAGCACAGCGCGCTGAGCACCAGCAGCGGCAGGAAGGCCCGCGCGGAGAAATTGCGGTACAGCAGGATCGCCAGGCAGAACGCGGCGAACAGCGCATACAGGAACCAGAACTGCGCCCGCGGCGACCACAGCAGCGCCAGCACTTCGCCCATGCCCACACCACCGTTGGTGTAGCGCGCCAGCACCACCTCGATGCTGCCCTGCAGCAGCGACCAGAGTACGAAGGGGTAGAAGATGGTGTCGATCTTGTTGCAGAACAGCCCGGCGCTGCCGCGGTTGTTCAGCGAGTGCCAGAAGAACAGCCCCGACAGAAAGAAGAACAGCGGCATGTGGAAGGTGTAGATGATGCTGTCCACCAGCTCATGGAACGCCACGTTCTCGGTGATGATTCCACCGTTGAGCAAACCGCGCACCACATGGCCATAGACCACCAGGAGGATGCCGATGGCCTTGGCGTAATCCACCCACAGATTGCGGTTTGTCATGCGTGCGTCCTTGAGATGAAGTGCGGCGTAGAGAGCGGTGACGGCGACACGAGCGCCGCCCCGCTGATCAGATCATCAACCCCTGGTTCAGGTTCCCGGGCCGATGCTGGTGCAGTTGCCGCCACCCAGGTACTTCTGCAGCACCGCCCATTGCGGACGATCCACACCCTTCACCGGCTCGATCGACAGCTTGTGCTTGCCCCACGACGGGCCGGCCGCCCAGTAGGTGAAGGGAATGCAGTGCTTCTGCAAATAAGCCAGGGTCTGGTCCAGCGCCACCAGGCCGCTCTCGTCGTCGGCCGGCACGCCGAATTCGCCGATGTGGCCCTTCTTGTTGTGCTTGATCAGCCAGTTGACGAAAGGCTCCAGGCGCTTGACGCCGATCTGCGGGTCGAGGTTCGGTGCCAGGGCCTGCTTGTAGCTGCCGCTGGCGTCCGGGTCGATGTACATGTGCGCCGAATAGATCAGCTTGTTGGACGGATCCTTGAGGTCGAGCAGGTTGTCATTGAGTTTGGGCCAGCGCAGCGCCGACGAATACTCGGCGCCCTCCACATAGATGTCATTGCTCTTGTCATACTTGCGCACCCCGTCGATGCCCGCCTGGGCCACCTCTGGCCAGAACTTGTTGGCCGCACCGTAGGGCTCGTTCATCAGGTCATAGGAGTACAGCGCCGGGTTGTTGCCCCAACGCGCGGCGATACGTTCCATCAGGTTGCGGTAGGCCGAGATCGGCACTGCCTCGGTCCCGATCACCTTGCCGTAGTAGCGCCCGTAGTTATGCACGTCGAGCATCACTTCGATGCCGTTCTGGTGCGCCTCGGTGAGGGTCTTGTCGATCAGTTTGGCGTAGGCCTCGTCGAACTCGCCATTGGCTTTGGGCTGCAGGCGCTCCCACTGGATGGAGAAGCGTACCCAGCTGATGCCCTTTTGCTGCCACTTCTCGTAATAACCCTTGGGCGGAAAGAAAAAGTTGGTGCCGTGCTTGCCGGGAATGTGGGAACTGGCAAATGCCGCGCCGGCCACGTTGAGGCCGATCAGTTCGACGGGCTTCTGCTGCGCGCTAGCACTGCAACTCAGGATGACGCCCAGCCCGAGGGCCAGGGCTCGACCAGAAAGGTTGCCGCTCATGGATGCTTCTCCTCTATCCCCGGACCCGGTACCGCGTCCGGCTGCCTAAAAATGCGTCTCAGACAGAACAGGACGCCAAACAGCCGCAGAGGTTCACGAACCGCCGGCGCAATGTGGACCCAATCGATAAAACATCGAGCACCCTGCACGTTGCGAGCCAGACGGCCTAGACTTACGTCCTATGTCGATTCACGGCTCAGACCGCCACCATGGCGACACAAGAACGATCAGGATGCGCGTGATGAAACCAGCGGACGACTTCGCCCAGGCCGGCAAGACCGCGGTGATGCAGAACATCCACGGCACCATGGAGTTTCTGCAGAAATTCCCACCCTTCAACCAGATGGACAGCGCCCACCTCGCCTACTTGGTGGAGCACTGCCAACTGCGCTTCTACGCTGAAGACGAGGTGATCATCCATCCGGACGATGGCCCGGTGCAGCACCTCTACATCGTCAAACAGGGTCGTGTGCACGGTCAGCGCCCGCATTCGGCGAGGCGCGGCACGGAAACCACTTTCGAGATCACCAGCGGCGAATGCTTTCCCATGGCCGCGCTGATCGGTGAACGCGCCACGCGCACCGCGCACCTGGCCGCCGAAGATACCTTCTGCCTGCTACTCGACAAGGCCGCCTTCGCCCGCCTGTTCGCGCAGTCCACGCCCTTGCGCGATTTCGCCCTGCGCGGGGTCAGCAGCCTGCTTGAGCAAGTCAACCAGCAGGTGCAAATGCGCGCCGTGGAAACCCTCGGCTCGCAGTACTCGCTGGATACCCGCCTCGGCGAGCTGGCGATGCGCCAACCGGTCTCCTGCGCACCGGATATGCCACTGCGTGATGCGGTGCGGCTGATGCACGAGCAGCAGGTCGGCAGCATCGTCATCGTCGACCCCGGCCTCCGCCCGCAAGGCATTTTCACCCTGCGCGACCTGCGCCGCGCCGTGGCGGATGGCAGTTCGCTGGAGCAGCCGATCAGCAGCCTGATGACCCAGGCGCCGTTCCACCTGCCGCCGAGCGCAAGCGCCTTCGATGCGGCCATCGCCATGACCGAGCGACACATCGCCCACGTCTGCCTGGTCGAACAGGGCAAGCTGTGCGGTGTGGTGTCCGAGCGTGATCTGTTCTCTCTGCAACGTGTCGACCTAGTGCACCTGGCGCGCACCATTCGCCACGCCGGCCGGGTGGAAACCCTCGCCGCGTTGCGCGAAGACGTTCGCCAGCTGGTTGACCGCATGCTCGCCCACGGCGCCAGCGCCAGCCAGATCACCCACATCATCACCCTGCTCAACGACCACACCGTGTGCCGGGTGATCGAGCTGACGATTGAAGACCTCGGCGATCCCGGCGTGCCGTTCACCTGGCTGTGTTTCGGCAGCGAAGGCCGCCGCGAGCAGACCCTGCACACCGACCAGGACAACGGCATTCTCTTCGAGGCAGCGGATGGCGCAGAAGCGGCAGCGATTCGTGCCCGCCTGCTGCCCCTGGCCGTGGAGATCAACCAGCGCCTGGCACAGTGCGGCTTCACGCTGTGCAAAGGCAACATCATGGCCGGCAATCCGCAACTGTGCCTGTCGCGCCAGGAATGGTCGCGGCGCTTCGCCGGTTTCGTGCGCGAGGCCTCGCCGGAGAACCTGCTGGCCTCGACCATCTACTTCGACCTGCGCACCGTATGGGGTGATGCCAGCGGCTGCGAAACGTTGCGCGACGAGCTGCTCGGGCAGATTGCCGACAACCGCCTGTTCCAGCGCATGATGGCCGAGAACGCCCTGCGCCAGCGCCCACCGGTGGGCCGTTTCCGGGATTTCGTGGTGGCCCGCCGCGGCGCCGAGAAAGACACCCTGGACCTCAAGTCCCAGGGCCTCACCCCCTTCGTCGACGGCGCTCGCCTGCTGGCCCTGGCGCATGGCATCAAGGCCTGCAACACCCAGCAGCGCCTGCGCCAGCTGACCGAGCGCGGGGTGATCGACCCGCTCGATGGCGCGGCCTATGAGGAGGCCTACCACTTCATTCAGCAGACTCGCCTGCAGCAGCACCAGCTGCAGGCGCGTCAGGGGCAACCCTATGCCAATCGCCTCGACCCGGACAGCCTCAACCACCTGGATCGGCGCATCCTGCGTGAATCCTTTCGTCAGGCCCAGCGCCTGCAAAGCAGCCTGACGCTACGCTACCAGTTATGAATGCACTGACCTGGCTGACCCGCCGCCACAGCACCTTGCCCGCCGACCAGCAACACCGGCGTGACGCATTGCCAGCGCCCGCCATGCCCGATGACAGGCCGCTAGCGCGTCAGCGCCTGGTGGTGCTCGACCTGGAAACCAGCGGGCTGGACATGAAGCGCGACCAGGTGCTGTCAATCGGCGCGGTGGTCATCGACAACGGCGCCATCCAGCTGGGCCAGCAATTCGAATGCACCCTGCAGCGTGACGATCACCGGGTCAGCGCCAGCGTGCTGATCCATGGCCTGGCACCCAGCGCCATCGCCGCCGGCATCGAGCCGGGTGAGGCGTTGCTGGCGTTCATGGAGTTTCTCGGTGACAGCCCCCTGCTGGCCTTCCATGCCGGTTTCGACCAGCGCATGCTGGCCCGCGCCCTGAAGGACACCCTCAACCTGCGCCTGCGCCACCCTTTCTTCGACGTCGCCGAACTGGCGCCGCTGCTCTGCCCCCAGGCCGATATCCGCAACGGTGGCCTGGACGACTGGACCGCCCATTTCGGCCTGCAGGTACAGCAACGCCACCACGCCAGCGCCGACGCCCTGGTCACCGCGGAATTGGCGCTGATCCTGTTCAGCCGCGCCCGCAAGCAGCAGAGCGACAGCCTCAAGGCCCTCGAACAGCGACTGGCCGGCTGGCGCAGGCGACAGCAGGCGCCGTCGCTGTAGGACCACCGCCTAGCAGCGCCTGCCCGGGCGTTGGCGGCACCCTGGCGACCGCCGCGCTGCGCCGGCAACCGCTTCTGGCGACGCAAACAACAACGCAATGCAGCGCGCCAGTTGCCGCCCGGCACGGCGTTCCTCACGCAGCCCGACGCGACCGCTCACCGCCGGTACCACACACGAAAGAAGCCCAGGGCGAATAGCAGCGCGACCTGCAGCATGGCCACGCACAGTTGCAGGAACGATTGCACCGAGCTGTTGGCTGCGGCATCGGTCACGCCGGTCAGCGCATTCCAGAACGCCTCGGGCAACAGCTGCAACCCCAGTTGGGCGAACGGCCAGCCACTGAGCATGAGCAACTCGATCCAGTCGAAGCGGCCCACGAACATCATGGCGATGAGCAGCACGCCGGCAATGCACAGGCCCAGAGCGAAACAGGCGGAAAATTGCAGTAGGACACGCATGGCGATCTCCACGGGGCGCGCCTGGCACGCCCCGGCAAAAGGGTCAGGGAGTGACGGCGGTTTCGTGGGCAGCCGGGCGGCCGACACCGTACCAGTCGAGCTTGCGGGTCAGCACCATCACGCAACCCAGCACGCCGAACACCAGCAGCGAGCCCATCAGCAGGGCGTAGTCTTCGGCGCCGAGCAGGCCGAACAGCAAGCCGTACAAGGCCGCCAGCAAGGCACCGAAGGCGCCGCCGCGCGACCAGCTGCGCAACACGCTGCTGACGTAGAAGGTGTTCAGCGCCACGCAGCCCAGGGCCGACAATCCGTAAGCGATGGCGAAGCCCAGGTGTTCGGAGAGCGACAGCAAGAGCAGGTAGAACAACGCCAGCGACAGGCCCACCAGGGCGTACTGCACCGGGTGCACCGCCAGGCGCTTGAGCACTTCGAAGAGAAAGAACACGGCAAAGGTCAGGGTGATGAACAGCAGGGCATATTTGATCGCCCGGTCGGCCTTGAGGTACTGGTCCACCGGATCGATGAAGCTCACCCCGAAGGTGCGGCTCTGCATCGTCTCGCAGGAGCCACTGACGCAGCTGCTCAGGGCATCCTGCATGTCGGTGGCGAAGAAGCTGGTCTGCCACGTGGCGGTGAAACCCTGCTCGGTAACCTTCCGCTGACTGGGCAGGAACTCGCCGACGAAACTTGGGTGCGGCCAGTCCGAACGCAGCGTGACCTGGCTTTCACGGCCGACCGGGCTGACGCTCAATTGCTCGGTGCCTTGCAGCTTCAGGTCGAAGGCAAAGGCATAGGCCTGCTCGCCGTGGCGGTCATGCGCCGGCAACGGCACATGCACGCCGCTGCCGAAGCTGTCATCGCCACTGCCCGGCTCGAAGCTCAGGCTGGCGCCATTGAGCTGCAGCTTGAGGTCGTTGCCGATGCCCCGCACATCACTGATGCCCACGGTGATGAAGGGCTGACCGAACCAGTAGGCGTCGACATCGCTGCCGATGCCGTAATTGGCCGGCACCTTGAACTCGCCGCTGACCTTGCTATCGCTGTGGTACAGGCGCGCCTGGTAGATGCCGCGATAACGCAGCTCGGTACGCACGTCGCCATCAAGGACGAAACGCTCGGGCAGGAAGTACAGGCGACCCTGCTCCATCGATTCTTCCAGGTAACGCTCGTCGCTGTCCTTGCGGGTTTTCCAGGTCAGGACCTTCTTGCGATACGGCACCACCATGATCGGTCCGGTGATCTGCTGGGCATAGCTGGAACTACGGGCAATGTCGCGCAGCACGTCGTCGCGCGCACCTTGCCGCTCGCTGACCAGGCCATCGATCAACAACAGGGGGATCATCAACAGGAGAATCAACAGGGCAATGGTGCCCAGTTTGAACATCAGGCTTCGGTTCATGGCACAGCGCTCCGTGCAGTTGGGATGCACGCAGTCTGGCAACGCCCCGTGGAGGCAGTGTGGAGTGGTGATGGAGTTTGTGTGGTGATTGTGCGGAGCGCAGCTGGCGCCGTGAGCGGCCGTTCGCGGAAAGCGGCTGGCCCACGGGCCGCCGGCTCGCTACCGGGGCGATCAACCGCTCACGGCAATGCGGCTACTCGCCGCGAATGTACTGTTCCAGGTGCTGGATCAGGTTTTCCTGGGCGCTGATGATGTCCTTGACCAGGTCACCGATGGACAGCAGGCCGACCAGTTGGCCATCGTCCACCACCGGCAGGTGACGCAGGCGATTGCTGGTCATCAGCTCCATGCAGTGCCGGCTGTCTTCCGTGGATGTCACGGTAATCACCTTGCTGGTCATGATGTCACTGACTTTCATGTTGGCCGGCGAACGCTCCTGCACGGCAACCTTGCGCACATAGTCGCGCTCGCTGACGATGCCGGCCAGACGCTCACCATCGATCACCACCAGGGCACCAATGCCCTTTTCAGCCATGAGTTTCACGGCGGCGAACACGCTGTTTTCGGGAGCAACGCTGTAGACGTTGGAAATGGGCTTGCTTTTCAATACTTCGGCGACGGTTTTTTTCATGCGCGTTCTTCTTGTATCGGAATATTGACGGGTTCTTGAGCATAGCTAAACAACAGGCGTTTGTGCACGGTCAGCGGCCCTGGGAGCAGCATCAGCCTGGAAACGTCAGGCACACTCGCACGCCAGCATCGACATTGCCGATGCTCAACGTCGCGTCATGCAGGTCGGCCACTTCCTGCACGAAGTTGAGCCCCAGGCCGGTGCTCTTGCGCCCGGTTGCCGGTCGCGCCAGGGAATAGAAGCGTTCGGTCAGGCGTGGCAGCGCGTAATCGGGGATGGTCGGCCCCTCGTTGAACAGGGCCAGCTGCAGGCCGGCATCACCGCATTCGCTGGCAAAACGGATCAAGCCGCCGGGCGGGGTAAAATCCAGGGCATTGTCGAGCAGATTGGCCAGCGCCTGGCGCAACAGAAATCGCTCGCCCAGCACGCTGTGTGCCACATCGACCAGGTTCTCCACACGCACCCCGCCGCGCTCGATGCGCGCCACCTGGGCCTGGGTCAGGCTGTCGATCAGTGGCTGCAGGGCCACCGGCACGCGTTCCTCCAGCCCCTGACGCTGCTCGACCTGGGCCAGGTGCAGCAGCCGCTCGACGAGGTTCTGCAGGCGCTCGCCCTCCTCGGCGATATTGGCCACGAAACGCTGACGCTGGGCGTCGGGCATATCGGTTTCCAGCAGCTCGGCGGCCCCCCTGATCGCCGCCAGCGGGCTCTTCAGCTCATGGGTCAGGGTGTGCACGTAGCGCTCCACGTAGGCCTTGCCTTCCAGTTCGGTGCGCATGCGTTCAACCGCCTGCGCCAACTGCCCCAGCTCGCCACCGCGCACCTGGGGCAATTCGGTTCGCTGGCCCTCGCTGACCGCCTGAGCATAACGGGTCAGGCGCCGCAGCGAGCCGCTGAGCCACCAGCTGAGCAGCCCGCCCACCAGCAGACCGAGGCCGATCAGCCCGCCGCCCAGCCAGCCGAGGCGGCGCTGCGAGCGTTCGATGTAGGGCTGCAGGGTACGGTTGGGCTTGGCCACCGACACCACGCCGAGAATGCGGCCCTCGTCGATGATCGGCGCCGCCACGTACATCACCGAGGAATCGGGGTCGCTGGGGTCTTCACGGGTGGAGCGCACGCCGTAGCGCCCACGCAGGGTCAGGTAGACATCGTTCCAGCGCGAGTAGTCCTGCCCCACCGCCAAGCCACTGGAGTCGAGCAGCACGATACCCTGCGCATCGGTCACGTAAATGCGGTGGTTGACCTGATTCTTCGGCACGCCCCAGATCTGCGCCTGAGGCTGACGGCGGCCATAAGCCTTGAGCAGCTCGGGCAGGTGGCCACTGGTGAGCTGCCCTGAATTGAGGTCTTCACGGAGGATTTCCGCCAGCAGGTGCGCCGTGTCGACCAGGGTTTCCTCGGTGGACTGGCGCACGCCGGGGCGGATCTCGTCCATCACCGTGCTCAGCACGAACCAGCCGGACAGCCCGACGAACAGGAAGTAAACCAGGAAGATACGCACCCCGAGCGGCATCAGTGAACCCTCTGGCCAGTGAACATCGGCGCTACTCCAGCCGCAGACTGTAGCCGAGGCCGCGGTGCGTCTGGATCGGCTCGGCGGCAGGCACCACCTGACGCAGCTTGGCGCGCAGGCTCTTGATATGACTGTCGATGTTGCGCTCATACCCCACGTCGGCAGCCACGCCCAGCGCATCGAGCAGCTGCTCGCGGCTGAACACGCGCTCCGGTTGCGCCAGCAGGCACTGCAACAGTTGGAACTCCAGGCGCGTCAGGCTCAGCGCGTGCCCGTGGTAGTCGATACGCATACGCTCGCTGTCGACACGAAAGGGCCCCTCGGCGTTTTCCGCCCTGGCCTCACGTGGCCCCACACGCTTGAGGATGGCCTTGACCCGCGCGGCCACTTCACGGGGGCTGAACGGCTTGACGACATAGTCGTCGGCACCGATCTCCAGGCCCACCACCCGATCGATCTCGTCATTGCGAGCGGTCAGGAACATCACCGGCACCTCGGAAAACCGTCGCAGCCGCTTGCAGGCCTCGAAGCCGCTGATATCAGGCAGGCCCACATCAAGAATGACGAGGTCGAACGGCTCACGCTCGAGCAGCGCAAGCGCTTCGCCGGCCAGGGTCGACCAGCGGGTAGAGAACCCTTCGGCCTGCAACGCGAACACCAGAGTATCGGCGATGGCGGCTTCATCTTCGACGATCAGAATAGTCGCCATGGTCGGCTTCCTTGCGGCTTGGGTTGCCGAGCCTGCGCGAGGGCCGAGTCGTCGTCAAGCGTCACCCGGCGAGAAGCTATACACAGATGCCGTGGATCATTCTGTGGATAAACCCTGCATGAAGCGCTGCAGCCTTGGCGCCTCAGGCGCTACAGCCAGACGATCACTATTTGAGCAGCTCTCTTCGAGTCGGCGTGAATTGCACAATTCACTGTAATACCTGGCCTTTAGTCAATATGCAAAGAAGGCGAGCGGCGGAGAAAAACCATGCACAGAACGAGGGGATGAAGCTGTGGATAAACCCTATATCAGGGCTTGCATCCTCCAGACGACGCGGCATGCAGCGCTCTGTACGTTTTATGAGCAGAACGTTAACCGGTTGAACCCACTCCCATATTGCTCTTTTGCGGGCATTAGGCTGTGCAGCGCCAATGACCAGGCGGCGTTCATGCACAGTTGCCGTGGATCAATCTGTGGATAAACCCGGGATTAACCTCGCTGATACACGGCTGACGTGGCGTGCAGGAAACTGCTCATTTTTTGAACAAGCCAGAAAAAGCTTCGCAACCCACTGTAATTGCTTGACTTACTAAACTACCAGGGGCGCCGGATGCGGCGTCCAGGCACGCTCATGTCATGCACAGATAATGGGGACGAACCTGTGGACAACCCTTGGAGCAGTGCCTGGAGGCCACGTTGCACGCGACCTCCAGGTGAACGATCATTTTCTGATCACGCCGGCGCAAACGCATCAGCCCAGGCGAAAGCGCCCGGTATTGTGTGCCAGGGTTTCGCTGCCCAGGCGCAGTTGTTCACCGGCACTGCTGACCATGCGCGCGCCCTCGAGCAGTGCGCTTGCGGCCTGATCGACCTGCTGGATGTTGTGGCTGACCTCATCGGCCGTGGCGGCCTGCTGCTCGGCGGCTGTGGCGATCTGCGCGAGCCGGTCGCTAACCCGCTGAACCGACTCGACGATGCCGTCGAGGTCGGAGCTCATCGCCAGCACGTTGCCCACATCCCCCTCAGCCTGCTGCATGGCCTGCTCCATTTCGGCAACCGACTGGCCGACCACCTTGTGCAGGTCACCGACCGTCTGGGCGATCTCCGCGGTGGAGTTCTGGGTGCGCTGCGACAGCGAACGAACCTCATCGGCAACCACCGCGAAGCCACGCCCCTGCTCGCCAGCTCGAGCGGCTTCGATTGCCGCATTGAGCGCCAGCAGGTTGGTCTGCTCGGCGATCCCCTTGATCACGTCGACCACTCGGGTGATCTGCTCGGTTTGCTTGCGCAACTGCTGCAGGGTCGCCGAGCTGCCAGCCAGGCGGGCGCTGAGTTCGCGCATGCTGGCGCTGGTGCGGGCGCTGCGCTGGTTGCTCTGGTTGGCAATCTCGCGGGTTTGCCCGGCCTCCTGCGCCGCTTGCTCGCAACTTTGCGCGACACTCTGGGCGGTGGCCGCCATCTGCGTGGCCGCTGTCGCGATCTGGCTCATTTGCGCCTGTTGTTGCTCGACCGCCGCGAGCGACTGACTCGCCTGGCGCCCAAGCCCGCGGACCGTCTCGTCGAGCCGCTGCCCTTCGCGGCCGACACCCTGCATCGAGTCTAGCAACTGAGCCACCGCACTGTTCAGCGCCGTGGAGATGGCGGCTAGGTCATCGGCCCCGTGCACCTGCATGCGCACCCGCAGGTCACCGTCACGCAGGCCCTCCGCCGCCTGGATGATGCCGGCGGTGCTGCGCCGAATGGACGCGTTGAGGCACAGCAACAGGTACAGTGCCAGGGCGGTCAGCGCAGCAAAGATCAACACCGTTTGCAGCATGTCCATGCGCATGTGTCCCCGGTACTCGCCCAGGCTGGCGTTGAACTGTTCGAGCACCGCCTCGCGCAGCGCCAGTTGCTGGGCTTGCAGGGTCTGCACCTGCTGCACGAAACGTGCAGGCTGCAACACCATGGGGCTGGCCTCGATCATGTCGCGATCAACTTCGCCGAGAAAAACCTGCAGGCCTTGCTCGGCCTGCGCAAAGGGCTCCTGCAGGCGCACCATGGCAGTTGGGGAAGAGCGTTCCAAAGCGGTGCGCGCCTTGGCCATCTGCGCACCGGATTGTTCCAGCGAGCGACGCAGGTCACGCACCAGCACACGGTTCTGCAACGTGAAGTGCTGTGCCACCAGCGAGCCATAGCCCTGGCTGGCGAAACTGCCGAGGTTCTCCGCCAGGCGTGGCAGGGTCAGGGTCAGCTGCTCCATCATCAGGTAGGTGTCGAGATACGGGTCCAGTATCAGGCCACTGTCGGCGCCCACCAGCTCACGTAACACCGCCAGGCGGGAAAGGGTGCTCTGGTAACGCTCCAGAGCATCGAGCAGTGCCATTTTTCCCAGCACGGCGATATCCAGCTCTGCCAGCGAAGCCTGCAACGCCGCCAGCTGACGCTCGGTTTCTTCGCTCAACGCGGTGAGCTTCAACTCTTCGACAGCCACCGCGAAGGCCTCGCCGAGCTTGGCGCTACGCTCGCGCAACAAACCTTCGGCAGCCTTGTCATTGCCCTTCCAGCGGGCCAGCAGAAAACGCTGCTCGAACAGCTCCCGCTCTACACCAGCCAAGGCGTGCACGCCCTGCATGCCGTCGAGCTCGCGATCGAGCACCTCGATGCGTTCGAGGTTGCCGCTCAGCATCACCCACAGCGCATAGCCAAGGGGAATGATGAACAGCACGAACAACAACTGAAACTTGCGGGTAAAACTGACGCGCTCCAATACGCGCACACCCGGTTTGAGCAATCCCCACATACCCACCTCGAACAGGTGCCACGGACACACGACGCCGTGGCAATGTGCCATTTCGAGGCAAGAATCACGCCTGAGTCTCAGCGGTGGGCAGGCAACCCGTCGATCAGCACTGCGGTTGCTGGGCGGTATAGCGACTGACGGGGTCGATGGCGGCGCCCAGCTAGCGGATGGCACTGGCGCCAATCAGCAGCGGATAGTCGAAATGGCTGCGATCCGTGAGGTTGACCTCGATGGTGCGCAGCTCTTCGTCCAGGCAGATATCCATATCGCCCCCGGCGCAAGCTGCCACCCACACCCGCAGGGTGAACAACGCTCTTTTTGTCCACCATCGCGATGGTAGTGCGCTGGGCGAATCGGGCCGCGCAGGCAAGCGTCGTCCATCCTACGAAACCGAGCAATCAGTGCCCAAAGCGGTGCCTGAGGGGCTGCCACAAGACGCAGGCTGCCACTCACACCCGTAGGGTGGACAACGCTCTTTTTGTCCACCATTGCGATGGTAGTGCGCTGGACGGATCGGGCCGCGCAGGCAAGCGTCGTCCATCCTACGAAACTGGGCAATCAGTGCCCAAAGCGGTGCCTGAGGGGCTGCCACAAGACGCAGGCTGCCTCACACACCCGTAGGGTGGACAACGCTCTTTTTGTCCACCAGTGCGATGGTAGTGCGGTGGACGAATCGGGCCGCGCAGGCAAGCGGCGTCCATCCTACGGAACTGAGCAATCAGTGCCCAAAGCGGTGCCTGAGGGGCTACTGCAAGGCGCAAGCAGCCGTTCAACGATGATGGCTCCCACGCTCCAGCGTGGTAGCCAAGGCCCAGGCGCTCTGCGCCGTGTTGCCCGCAACAGCGGACGCAGAGCGCCCTCGGAGGCATTCCCACGCAAAGCGTGAGGAACGATCAGTTGAATCCGCCCCTTTGAAGTGACCTGGCCGTCGCGCTACAGCACCTGGCGCAGGAACGCCTGGGCGCGCGGGTCCTTTGGTTGCGCGAAAAACTCGGAGGGCGGTGCGTCTTCGAGCAGTTTGCCGTGGTCGAAGAACAGCACGCGATCGGCCACTTCGCGGGCAAAGCCCATTTCGTGGGTCACGCAGACCATGGTCATGCCTTCGACAGCGAGCTGCTTCATCACATCGAGCACTTCGCCGACCATTTCCGGGTCGAGGGCCGAGGTCGGTTCGTCGAACAGCATCACCTTGGGGTCCATGCACAGCGCGCGCGCGATGGCCACCCGCTGCTGCTGGCCGCCGGACAGGCGCGACGGAAACTCGCCAGCCTTCTGACCGATGCCGACCTTGTCCAGCAAGGCACGTGCCTTGGCTTCGCGCTCGGCCTTGCCGCGCTTGCGCACCACTTTCTGCGCCAGACACAGGTTCTCCAGCACGGTCATGTGCGGGAACAGGTTGAAATGCTGAAACACCATACCGACTTCGCGGCGGTAGGCGTTGATGTCGGTTTTCGGGTTCGCCAGGTCGAGGCCATCGATGCTCACCGAACCTTCGTCCAGCTCCTCCAGGCCATTGAGGCAACGCAAGAAGGTCGACTTGCCGGAACCGGACGGGCCGATCACCACCAGCACTTCACCACGCGCTACCCGAGTGGTAACGCCGTCGACCGCGCGAACCTGCTGGCCCCGGGCGTCGAATACCTTGATCAGATCACGAACTTCAATCACTTTGCGCGAGCCTCCGTTCCAGGCGGTTGGCGATCTGCGACAACGGGAGGTTGATCACCAGATAGAGCGCGGCCACGCAGAACCAGATCTCGAACGTCGAGAACGAGGTGGTAATCGCTTCACGGCCGCTCTTGGTCAGCTCGGTGATGGCGATCACCGAGACCAGCGAGGTGTCCTTGACCAGGCTGATGAACTGCCCGGCCAGCGGCGGCAACACCCGTTTGAACGCCTGCGGCAGGATCACGTGGCGCATCGACTGCGCGGCACTGAGCCCCAGCGAACGCGCTGCCTCGTCCTGACCGCGGACAATGGACTGCACGCCGGCGCGCACGATCTCGCCCACGTAGGCACCGGTGAACAGCGCCAGCGCCGCCACCCCGGCGAACTCGCGGGACAGGTCGAGCACCGTACCGATGAAAAAATAGAAAATGAATATCTGTACCAGCAGCGGCGTGCCCCGCACCAGCTCGACGTAGACCGTCGACAGGTGCCGCAGCGTCGGGTTGGCGGAAAGCCGGCACAGGCCGGTGACGAGTCCGATCAGCAGGCCAAACACCCCCGCCGCCACGGATATCCACAGGGTCGTCCAGAGGCCCCAGAGCAGCGGCCCGGCGGCCCAGTGACGGTTGACACCGATCACATCGCCTTCGGCGACATCGTCACCCTCGTTGAACTGCAGGCTGTCGCCGGCCACCGTCAGTTGCTGTTGCTCACCGCTTTCGCCAAGCAGCGTGACCAGCGCGTCGTCACCTTGCCGGCTGACGCTCTCGACACGGCTGTAGTCGGCCGCCCGCTGCGCGTCCTCCGCGTGGTAGGCGAAGTACTGAGGAACGCGATTCCAGCGCCACTCATAGGAAATCAGCGAGGTGGAATACCAGATCAGCAAGGCGCCCACGACCAGGATCAGACTGGTCAGCAGGTGCCAGGGCCACTGGGCTTTCTTCTGTTTAGCCACGGCGAGTGTCTACCCATTGAGTTGCCAACATGACAGCGCGCGGACAAGCCGCGCGCCGGGTGTAGCCAGATGAAGCCGGGAACCTGTTTCACGAGCTCGCGAGCTAGAGTCATGCAAGGCCTAGGCGGCCCCGCAAAAACAGGCGAGGAAGCGGAGTGTACTGGTGTACATGAGCATTACTCGCTTTGCTCGCTCCATTCGGAGCCGCACTAAAGTGCGTTAGCCGCAAGCGGCTTTCCGAGCCTGTTTTCAACGCAGCAGGACCGACGCGCAGCAGATCGTGGGCAGGTTCCGCTTACTCCATGTCTTTGAGCCAGCTGGTGCTCTTGAACCACTTGGCATGGATACGATCGTAGGTGCCGTCTTCGCGGATCTGGTGCAGCCAGTTGTTGATCCAGTTGAGGCTGTCGTGATCACCCTTCTTCAGGCCGAACGCCAGGGGCTCGAAGGTGAAGGGCTCATCGAGGAACACCAGCTTGCCGGCGCCGGCCTTGTTCACCGCAACGACGTTGTACGGCGCGTCGTAGATGAAGGCATCGGCCTTGCCGTTGACCACGTCCATCACCGCTTCCTGTTCGTTGTCGAAGCCGCTGTACTTGGCCTGGGCGATCAGTTTCTTGGCGACCATCTCACCGGTGGTGCCGATCTTCGAGGTGATGCGGTAGTCGGCGCTGTTCAGGTCCTTGTAGCTCTTGACCTTGTCTGCCAGCTCCTTGCGGATCAGCAGGGTCTGGCCGACCACGATGAAGGGCTCGGAGAAGTTGATGCGCAGGTTGCGCTCCTGGGTCAGGGTCATGCCCGAGCCGATCATGTCGAACTTGTCGGTCAGCAGCGCCGGAATGATGCCGTCATAGGAGGTGGATACCAGCTCCAGCTTGACGCCCATGGCCTTGGTCATGGCCTTGAGCAGGTCGACTTCGAAGCCGATGATCTCGCCACGCTTGTTGGTCATTTCGAAGGGCATGTAGGTCGGGTCCATGCCGACGCGCAGGGTGCCGCGCTTGACGGCGTCGTCGATGACGCCAGCCTGGGCCAGGCTGGTGAATGCACAGACGGATAACAGCAGTGAGGCGACAAGCTTCTTCATTCTTGCTCCTGAAGGGCAGACGGTTTGAGCGCTCGGACTGGCTCCGCACCACGGCGGTGCAGCAGCAGGACCATAGGCAGAGAGGCGGCGCGGCATGCTAACCGTGATCGAAGCAGATAGCGAGATATCAGCACCTGACCCCGATAAACACGCGCATGGGCGGCGCTGGCAGGCGCAAGGAGCAGGCCAGGAATTACGTTTCGAGCAGGAAGGTGACCGGACCGTCGTTGATCAAATGCACTTGCATGTCCGCACCGAAGCGGCCGCTGGCCACCTGCGGGTGTTGCGCCCGCGCCTGCGTGAGCAGATGGTCGAACAGCGCTTCACCGAGGGCGGGTGGCGCGGCGGTGGAAAAACCGGGCCGCAGCCCGCTGCGCGTGTCCGCAGCCAGGGTGAATTGCGATACCAGCAACAGGCCACCGCCGACATCCTTGAGCGACAGGTTCATCTTGCCCGCCTCGTCGCTGAACACCCGATAATTGAGCAACTTGTGCAGCAGCTTGGCGCAACTGGCCTCGCTGTCCTGCGGCTCGACGCCAACCAGCACGAGCAGGCCCTGATCGATGGCACCGACGGTTTCTCCGGCGACGTCGACCCGGGCACTGGCAACGCGCTGCAGCAGCGCCTTCATGCTTCGTCCGGAGCCAGGTCGAGCAAGCGATGGGCAATCTCGTCGGCGGCGCGCACCAGCGCATCGGCGATGCCTGGTTCGGCGGCCGCATGGCCTGCCTCGCGGATGATCTGCAGTTCGCTGTTGGGCCACGCCTGGTGCAGCGCCCAGGCGTTGTCCAGCGGGCAGATCACGTCGTAACGGCCATGCACGATGATGCCCGGCAGATGAGCGATCTTCGGCATGTCGCGCAGCAGTTGATCAGGTTCGAGGAAGGCATCGTTGACGAAATAGTGACACTCGATGCGCGCGATCGACAGCGCACGCAGGCTTTCGGCGAAGCGGTCGACCACCTGCGGGTTGGGCCGCAGCGTGGCGGTGCGGCCTTCCCAGCACGACCAGGCCTTGGCGGCGTGCATCTGGGCGATCTGGTCGGCGCCGGTCAGGCGCTTGTAGAACGCCTGCATCAGGTCGCCCTGCTCCTCGGGCGGTATCGGCGCCAGGTAATCCTGCCAGTAATCGGGGAACAACCGGCTCGCGCCTTCCTGGTAGAACCATTTGAACTCCTGCGGGCGGCACAGAAAGATGCCGCGCAGGATCAGCGCATGCACGCGATCGGGGTGCGCCTGGGCATACGCCAGCGACAGGGTAGAGCCCCAGGAGCCGCCGAACAGCACCCACTTGTCGATGCCCAGGTGCTCGCGGATGCGCTCCATGTCGGCAACCAGGTCCCAGGTGGTGTTCTTCTCCAGGTTGGCGTGCGGCGTGGAGCGGCCACAACCGCGCTGGTCGAAGGTGACGATGCGGTACAGGTTCGGATCGAAGTAACGGCGGCTCGCCGCGTCGCAGCCGGCGCCTGGGCCACCATGCACGAACAGCACCGGCAGACCGTCCGGCGAACCGCTCTCGTCCACATAGAGGACGTGCGGGGCGTCTACCGCCAGCTCATGACGGGCATACGGTTTGATCTCCGGATACAGCGTCTGCATGGTGCCCTCCTGATGAAGAATTGAGATAGGCTCGGGCCGCTCGCGCTCGGCGGGCTACTTCGCTCGTTCGGGCATCATAACCATGAAAAAGGAATTCGGCATGTCGATACGGAAATTTGCCCTCGTGCCGCTGCTCGCCCTGCTGATGACCGGCTGTGGAACCCCCGATGATCCGCAGGCCAGGCTCGAGGCCGCCGTGCAGCAACTGCAGGACGACCTGGAGGCGAAGAGGACCACTGCGGTACTCGACCAGTTGCACGGTGAGTTCCTCGCCCAGCAGATCAATGACCGAGACTGGGCGAAACGCACCATGACGCTGCTGTTCCTGCGCCACAACACCGTCAAGGTGCTGGCCCTGAGCAAGGACAGCCGCGTGGATGCGACGTACCGCGACAAAGGTCATACCAACGCTCAGGTAGCGCTCACGGGCGCCGAGGGGCTGATCCCTGATAGCGCCCGGCATTACGCCGTAAAGCTGGAGTGGTGGCAGGACGATGGCGAATGGAAGCTGGCGCGCCTGGAGTGGCAATGAGCACCCGCCGCCAACGCCGTGGATGGCGCGGCCGGTAGACGCCAATTCGCTTATCGCCTGTCAGGTCAGGGTGTGCGTGCCGATACGGCGTACCTACTGATGCAGCGCCAAGCGAAGGCGTTGCCCTGCCTCAAAGGCAGCCACACCCCATCCGACGCCAACGCAGCCTGGCCGGGCCCAGCGCAGCGGCGCCAGGGTACCGGCACGCGATCACTTGGCCGGCTTGGCGCCTTCACGCCAGACCAACTGCTCGGTGTCATAACCCTGGGCGCGAGCCACGTCGAGCAGTTCGTCCCGCACCTCGGGGGCGAGTGTCGGGGTTCGCGAGAGCAGCCACAGGTACTCGCGGTTCGGGTGGCCAACCAGAGCGCTCTGGTAGTCGTCATCCAGGTCGAGCACCCAGTATTCGCCCTTGCTCACCCCGGGCAGCAAGCGGCTGAACCAGTTATCGAAGGTGACCCAAAGCTTGTCGGTCTTGCCCTCGACCTGCGGCACGGCGCGACCCTCCACCTGCTGCCACTCGCCCTCGGCGTTGCGGCAGCGGTTCACCACCGACACGCTGCCGTCATCCTGCAGGCCATAGCGCGCCTCGGATTCCACGCAGTTGCGCTGGAAGAACATCGGCAGGCGCGCCACCTCGTACCAGGTACCCTGATAACGCGCCAGGTCGACCGACTCGACGGTCTTCGGCGGTGCCACGCCGGTGCCGGAATTGGCGCAGCCAACCAGTAACGAGGCCCCGATGGCCAGGGCTGCAACGGCGAACCTGTTCATCACTTCAATCCTTTCGCGGAATACATCATCACCTGGTCACCGGCGTATTGGACGCTGATGAAACTCACCTGGTCGCCCCACGTGCAACTGGACATACCCAGCGCCCCGGAACACTCCGTTGGAGTACCGAGCAGCCCCTCGACCTCGGCCTTGGTCATGCCCGCATGAAGCTTGGCGTAGTTGTCCTGATTGACCTTGCCACAGGCGACCAGTACGACACAGCCCACCAGCAGCACGAGAGAGCGCAGGCGCATAGGGAAAACTCCAGTTGTCCAGCGATTGTCATTGCCGGTTCGACGTCAGAAGCTCGAGCCCGGTTCCTGCAGAAAGCGCAGTTCGGCATCGGTGCTGAGGCGCCCGAGCGTTTCGTTGCGATGGGGGAAGCGCCCGAAGCGCTCGATGATGTGCAGGTGGCGTTCAGCGTAGTCGAGAAAATCGGCGAACAGCGTGCGCTCGGCGTCCGCTGCCGCTTCGTTCAGCTCGCTGAACAGCACCATGGCACGGCGCTGCAAGGCAAGGTTTTCGGCGTGTTCGAACGCCAGGTAGATGAACACCCGCTGCAATGGCGGCAACTGCCGATCCCAGCCGAGGGTGACCCCCTCGTCGGCGAGCGGCTGCGCCAGTGCATCTCCGGCGAAAGCCAGCGGTGTATCGCGGTAGATCATGCGCGGCAGCTGGTCCAGCAACAGCACCCTGGCCAGCCAGCCACGGGGATCGGCCGACCAGTCCTGCAGCCCGCCCGCAAGCGCCTGCTCGACCAGTTCGCCAAAGCGCTCGCGCGCCTCGGCATCCTGCTCGTCACGCTTGCCGAACCACAACCCGGTTTGGGCGGCAGCGGCTTCCACAGCCGAACCGGATGGGCCAAACCACCAGTCCAGCAGAGGCTCCCACGGCTGCATGTGCATACTCAGGCCTTGTGATAGCTGGTGACGCGCTCGACTTCTTCTTTCGAGCCCAGGAACACCGGCACGCGCTGGTGCAGGGAAGTCGGCTGAATGTCGAGGATGCGCTGCACGCCATCGGTAGCGGCGCCACCGGCCTGCTCGATGATGAAGGACATCGGGTTGGCTTCGTACATCAGGCGCAGCTTGCCGGCCTTGCCAGGCTCGCGGTCGTCACGCGGGTACATGAACAGGCCGCCACGGGTCAGGATACGGTGCACGTCGGCGACCATCGAGGCGATCCAGCGCATGTTGTAGTTCTTGTTCAGCGGGCCTTCCTTACCGGCCAGCAGCTCGTCCACGTAGCGCTTGACGGGGGCTTCCCAATGACGCTGGTTGGACATGTTGATGGCGAACTCGGCGGTGGTCTCCGGCACGCTGATGTTGTCGTGGGTCAGCACGAAGCTGCCCAGTTCACGATCCAGGGTGAAGCCCATGACGCCATTGCCCAGGGTCAGGATCAGCATGGTCTGCGGGCCATAGATGGCGTAACCGGCGGCGACCTGCTGGGTGCCTGGCTGCTGGAAAGCCTTCTCGTCGAGGCTTTCGTTCTGGCTCAGGTACTCGTTCGGGCAGCGCAGCACCGAGAAGATGGTGCCGACCGAGACGTTGACGTCGATGTTCGACGAGCCGTCCAGTGGGTCGAATACCAGCAGGTACGCACCCTTGGGGTACTTGCCGGGAATCTGGTAGGCGTTGTCCATTTCTTCCGAGGCCATGCCGGCCAGGTGACCGCCCCACTCATTGGCTTCGAGCAGGATATCGTTGGAGATCACGTCGAGTTTCTTCTGCACTTCACCCTGCACGTTCTCGGTGCCCATGCTGCCCAGCACGCCACCCAGGGCGCCCTTGGAGACCGCATGGCTGATTTCCTTGCACGCACGCGCCACCACTTCGATCAGGAAGCGCAGATCGGCCGGGGTATTTTGACTACGGGTCTGCTCGATGAGGTAGCGACTTAGGGTAACGCGGGACATGAAGGACTCCGGGATGGAAGGTAATCGGAAGGAGTTTAACCCTTTCCAGGAACGGGCGCCTCAGCAGCTGGCGACGCGGCGCGCGGCGACACGCTGCATACACGGTTGCGCCCGCCACGTTTGGCTTCGTACAGCGCGGCATCGGCTGCCCGCAGCAGGTCGTCGAGCTCGGGGCCCTGCTCGGGCCACAGTGCAAGCCCGCCTGACAAGGTCATCTGACGCACGCCACTTCGGGTTTCGATCGGTTTCTGGGAAAGCCCCAGGCAGATGGCTTCGAGGCGTTTGGTGGCCTCGCGCACATCGGCGCCCGGGAGGATCAGCAGGAACTCTTCGCCGCCGATACGAAAGACCGTATCGGAACTGCGCAAGTTCACCAGCAGATGCTGCGCCACGCCCTTGAGCACATCGTCGCCGTCCAGGTGACCATGCTCGTCGTTGATCCGTTTGAAATGATCGAGGTCGATCAGCGCCAACGCCAGAGGGCTGTTGTCGCGCCTGGCGCGGGCCAGTTCGCGGGCGAACAGTTCGTCCAGGTAGCGGCGGTTGTAGAGCCCGGTGAGCGGGTCGCACAGCGCCTGCTCGCGCAGCCGTTCATGCAGGCTGGTGATGGTGCGCAGGCGTTCCTCGCTCAAGGCCAGCGCCTGCGCCAGCTTCAACTTGGCGAGCTGGCGCTGGGTGACGTCGCGCAGATAAAGCAACTGGCCCAATACCAGAATGCCCTGGCGAGTGAGGCGCTCGATGGGCCGCATGCGCACTTCAAAATACTGCGCGCCAGCGGTCTGGATGAGCAGCGGCTCGCGCAGCTCCGCCTGGGTGCACAGCTGCGCCTGCAGGTCGCTGCCGAAGGCCGGCCAGTCCTGTAGCCTGCTTCCCTGCCAGTCGCGGTCGAGCCCGCTCAGCTTGAGGGCCGCCTGGTTGGCCTCGACCACCCGCCACTGGGTGTCGACCACCATCACCGGATCGGGCAGCGCCTCCAGCAGCAGATGCCGCGCGACCGGCACCAGATCGAACAAGCGCACACCGAGGATCAGCCAGGAAAACGCCACCAGGGTAAAAACGAAGCTGAAGGGGGTCGGGTCGACACCGAACACCACCACGCCGAAACCCACGTAGGCGACATTGGCCGACCAGGGCACCGCGGTGACCAGCACGAAAGCCAGGTAGTGACGGCGATGCACACCATGGCTGGTCAGGGCCGCACGCAGCACCACGCCCAGGCTGAAGCTCATGAACAGGTAGACGTACACGGCAGTGGCATAGAACAACGGGCCGTGCTGGTAGCGGATCGGGGCGCCTGGCTCGGCGGATACCGGTCCGGTTTGCGGGCCATAGAACAGGCCATGCCAGGGGTTGCTCGCCACCACCAGCCAGATCAGCACCGGCGCCACGATCAGCCCCAGCACGGAGCGACGTGGCAAGGGCTTGCGCACGCTGCTGACGTACTGCCAGAGGAATACCGCCCAGAACGTCGGCACCGAGACGATGCCCGGCCAGGACATGGTGGCCCAGAACAGCTTGCAGTCCGCTGCCACGGCCGCGACCTCCAGGCCTGCCATGGCCATCCACCACATGCTGGCCAGGTGCATCAGGATAAAGGTGTCGCGGCCCGGGAAATCACGCTGATTGATAACCCAGCGCGCCAGCAGCACCCCGCCGATGCACACCAGCGCGGTCAGCAGCACGGCCGCGTCGAATTGCCAGGCCGAGTTGATGCAGGCGTTCAACGTACGCCTCCACCGGGCAGACGGCAGCGCTTGGCGAGCCGACACGACGGGCGGCAGCCAGAACGACGCGAATCAGGGGCAAGCAAGGGCGGTGTATCCATTCCAGACAGCTCGGGAAGAAGGCCAGGGCGGGCGGCCTGGCTCCTTACAATTCGCAGGGATCGCAGACCTCGCCGAGGACGGATCGTGGCGACGGCACGCGGGCGCTACGATACTGCAAATCACCTGTTTTTCTAACGGTTTTGTCGCCTTTTCCGGCGCAATCGTCGCGCGGGGCCTGCCGATGGGCGGATGCCGGTTCAAAAATCCGCCAACCCGGCTATCATCGCGCGCCGCCCCACCACGCGAACCTCTCGAGATGAAAACCAATCTGATCGCCGCCGCCGAAATAGACCGCCTGGAGACCTGGGCACGGTACTCCGGCGACATGTGCCACAGCTGCATTTCCAGTTGCTGCCAGTTGCCGGTCGAGGTGCGCATCGCCGACCTGATCCGTATCGGCGTGGTCGACGAATTCGAGCGCGGCGAGCCACCGAAGAACATCGCCAAGCGCCTGCAGAAAGACGGCCTGGTCGAACGCTTCAACCAGCGCTCGGGCATCTTCACCCTGACGCGCATGAGCAACAACGACTGCTATTACCTGGACCGCAAGAGCCGGCTGTGCACCATCTATGAGCGCCGCCCGGACACCTGTCGCAACCACCCGAAAGTCGGTCCGCGCCCGGGTTACTGCGCCTGGCGCCCAAAGTAAATCCTGCAACTTCCGGTTACCCGCCTGCCTGAACGCCCCCGCACGCCAGTGCCTCGAACCCTCCATGCCCGGCCTTACCGCCCCGGAGGATTCGCATGCGTCACCGCTCCCTCATACGCCCCTTGCTCGCCGCCCTTGCCCTGCTCGGCAGCGGCGCCCAGGCCGACTCGCCAAGGCCTGGCTGGCAGGAACCGCTGCTTGAACGCCTGCAGGCGATAGCCGCCAGGCAGGATGGCGAGTTGGGCGTGTACGTGAAGGACCTGCACAGCAACCTGGCGGTCACCCTGCATGCCGAGGAACTCTGGTACATGGCATCGGGCATCAAGGTGCCGGTGGCCATCGCAGTGCTACGCGGCGTGGAGCGTGGCGACTGGACGCTCGACACCGGCTTGACCCTGGCCGCCGATGATTTCGTCGACGGCCCCGGCAGCACCAACCAGCACGGCCCGGGTGCGCGGGTCAGCGTTCGCGTGCTGCTCGAGCAAATGATCACCTACAGCGACAACAGCGCCACGGACCGGCTGATCCGCCTGGTCGGCCTCGACACCGTCAACCGCCTGGTCGGCGAGCTAGTGCCGGGGGGCTTCGAGCCGATTACCTCACTGGCCGACGTGCGTCGCCATATCTACCGCGAGCTGCATCCTGCTGCCGAACAGCTCGGCGGGCGCGACCTGATCCGCCTGCGCCAGGCCCGCAAGGATGCCGACCGCCTGGAGCGGCTGGCCTCCCTGCTGGGCGTGCCGCGCTCGCAACTGGCGCCGATCAGCCTCGATACGGCCTATGACCGTTACTACCGCAGCAACCTCAATACCGCGCGGCTTTCCGCCTACGGCTCGTTACTCGAACGCCTGGCAGCGGGTGAAGCGCTGGGCGCTGAGCAGACTGCCTACCTGCTGGGTGTGATGGGCCGGGTGAAGACCGGCAGCAAGCGCATCATCGCCGGCCTGCCGGATGACGCGCGCTTTGCACACAAGACCGGTACCCAGCGCGCACGCTTTTGCGATTCGGGGCTGATCGAAACGCCGGCTCGCGGCGCCGCCGAGCCGGTGCTGGTGGTGGCATGCGTGCGTGGTGAGCCATCCCTGGCCAGGGCTGAACGCAGCCTGCGCCAGGTCGGCGAGGCGCTGGACCAATCCGGCGTACTGCAGCGCGAAGCGATCAAATGAGGGTCCGTCCATGAAGCGATTGCTCGGCGGTACCGCGCTGCTCGGCTGCGCAGCAATCTCCCTGTGGCTATGGGCCGCGCCACAGCGAGACGAAGGCCTGGTGGCGCTCGAGCAGCGCCTGGTCGAACTCGACGAGGCCGCACCGGGCCAACTGGGTGTGTACCTGCTGCGCCCCGCGGACGGCAGCGAACTGAGCTACAACGCCGACCGCCCCTGGTACCTGGCGTCTGCCACCAAGGCGGCGATCGCCATCGCCGTGTTGCAGGCGGTGGATGACGGCACCCTGCAGATCGACCAGCAGGTCACCCTGGAGGAGCGCGACCGCGTCGACGGCTCAGGAGGCCTGGCCTGGGAAGCCCCCGGCGCGCAATACAGCATCGCCGAACTGCTCCGGGAGATGCTGCAGGAGAGCGATAACACGGCGGCCGACATGCTGATCCGCGTCGTCGGTGCAGAGCAGATCAACCAGCGCATCGGCGCAGCCGCTGGCGCCGGGTTCGGCGAAGTGACCACGCTGCTGGAGGTGCGCCGGGACCTCTATGGCCGGCTGCACCCCGACGCCCGCATGCTGGAGAATCGGCAGATCGTCGAAATCGCCGCGGCGCCCCTCGGCCCCCGACGTGTCGAGGCTGTCGCCAACGTGCTTGGCCTGCAAACCGCCCAGCTCGACACCAGCGACCTCGATGACGCCTACCGGCGCTATTACCAAACCGGCCTGAACAGCGCCACCCTGGTCGCCTACGGACAGTTACTCGGCAAGCTGGCGAGCGGCGACCTGTTGTCCCCCGCCAGCACCACGCTGCTCTACGACACCATGGGCCTGGGCAGCTACGACGCCTATCGCCTGGAAGCGGGGCTCGACAGAGAATTGCCGTTCATTCAGAAGACCGGCACCCAACAGCATCGCGCCTGCCATGTCGGTGTGGCCAACCCGCAGGACGAAAGCGCTCTGGTAATAGTCGTTTGCGCTGCCGAACTAGATGAGAACGACGAGGCCGGCAGGTTGTTCGAACAGGTTGGCGAGGCCATTCAGGAACACCTGCTCGACACCGCTGCCGTCGACGCTGCATAAGAGCCTGTTCACGATCTTTATGCGCCTGAAGTAGCAGCTACGAGGCAAAAGCAGACGGTGAGCAGAGTTTCTTTTGTAGGGTGGACGACGCTTCACCTACGCGGCCCGACCCGTCCAACGCTCTGCAATCGCAACGGTGGATGAAAAAAGCGCCATCCACCCTACGGGTCGAACGTCCGTTTTCGCCACTTAGCTGCCAAAATCGGCGAATCTGGGCTGAAAGATTATGAACAGACTCTAAGTGCCCCATCCCTGCACTGACCTGTGACATGAAACAGCGATGGCCTACCCGGTGCGCTGAACGCCCTTCACGTTCGCCCGTTGCCGCCACTGCCAGCCAATATGATTACAGCAAAGGCGCTAAGCCCTCGCATCATTGCCCAACTCTCGTCTGACAACACAAGTTTGGCGCCAGAAAATCGCAGAGCCTGGAAGCGACCTTGTAATCGCTCGCTGCCGTGACCTGGGCTTGCGTTAAGTCCGACAACAATTATCAACGGCGCTTTTGCACCCCACCCCACTCTTTTCGCTGCGGCCAGCCTGGCGGCACCCCGTCAGTTATTAAGTGCAGCTTAACGGCGCACTAAAACAAGACAGCAGAATTCCTATTAAAACAATAAAAGCACCAAACATGAGCAATGAAATTTTGACGCTGTAAATACGTCAAAACTTAAGCCATTGTTTTTTAAAGATAAAATTTAAACCATACGAATAATGGCACTCTGCCAAAACTTTTACTTGAACAATAAAAACAAGCACCCTACTATCGCCGCCGCTTAACACAGAATAAAACCTCCCCCCGCAATGCAGCCCTGCTTATTGCGCGCCTTTATAGGCGTGGCAATCAGTGGCGCATGCAAAAAAGCACCTATAGCCCTGCCTCACTTAATCAGGATGATGTTGTATGCGAATCAGTATTTTTGGCTTGGGCTATGTAGGTGCGGTGTGTGCCGCCTGCCTGTCGGCGCGTGGTCACCAGGTTATCGGCGTGGATGTTTCACAGGCCAAGATCGACCTGATCAACGAGGGCAAATCACCGATCGTCGAGCCCGGTCTTGCAGCACTGCTGCACAACGGCGTGGCGAGTGGGCTGTTGAAAGGGACCACCAATGTTGCCGAGGCGGTGCAGTCCAGCGAATTGTCGTTCATTGCCGTGGGCACACCCAGCAAGCGCAATGGCGACCTCGACCTGGCGTACATGGAGTCGGTGTGCACGCAGATCGGCATCGCCATGCGTGACAAGGCCGACAGGCACACCGTGGTGATTCGCAGCACGGTGCTGCCCGGCACGGTCAAGAACGTGGTCATCCCGCTGATCGAAGCGGCCTCCGGCAAGAAGGCCGGCATCGATTTCGGCGTTGCCACCAACCCGGAGTTCCTGCGCGAAAGTACCGCCATCAAGGACTATGACTTCCCGGCCATGACCGTGATCGGCGAGCTGGATGCGAAGTCCGGCGACCTGCTGCAGGAGCTTTACAGCGAGCTGGACGCACCGATCATCCGCAAGACCATCGAAGTCGCCGAGATGATCAAGTACACCTGCAACGTCTGGCACGCCACCAAGGTCAGCTTCGCCAACGAGATCGGCAACATCGCCAAGGCCTGCGGCGTCGACGGTCGCGAAGTGATGGACGTCGTCTGCCAGGACCACAAGCTCAACCTGTCGCGCTACTACCTGCGCCCGGGATTCGCCTTCGGTGGCTCCTGCCTGCCCAAGGATGTGCGCGCCCTGACCTATCGCGCCGGCCAGCTGGATGTCGACCACCCGCTGCTGGCCTCGATCATGCCGAGCAACCGTGTCCAGGTGCAGCGCGCCTACGACATGATCTCCAGCCAGGGCAAACGCAAGATCGGCCTCCTCGGGCTGAGCTTCAAGGCAGGCACCGACGACCTGCGCGAAAGCCCGCTGGTGGAGCTGGCGGAAATGCTGATCGGCAAGGGCTACGACTTGCGCATATTCGACAGCAACGTCGAATACGCCAGGGTCTTCGGGGCCAACAAGGACTACATCGAGTCGAAGATTCCCCATGTCTCCTCGCTGCTGTGCAAGGAACTCGACGAGGTGGTCGGCGCTTCCGACGTGCTGATCATCGGTAACGGTGACGACCGCTTTCGCGAGGTGCTGAACAACGCCGGGGACGACAAGCAGTTCATCGACCTGTTCGGTTTCATGAAGCACGCAAGCACGCCGAGCAAAGAAGGGATCTGCTGGTAATCGCCTGACAGCACGAGCCTCTGGATGACTGCAGCGCAGCATCCACGCTCACTGGCGGCCAGTGGCACGAGTCGATACTCCAAGGAGATACACCATGATTCCCCTCATTCTGTCCGGCGGCAGCGGTTCGCGGCTCTGGCCGCTCTCGCGCAAGCTTTATCCCAAGCAGTTCCTTGCGCTGACCAGCCCCGAGACGATGTTCCAGCAGACGCTACAGCGCCTGGCGCATGAGGGAATTGGCAAACCCATGGTGGTGTGCAACGAGCATCATCGCTTCATCGTCAGCGAGCAGCTCAGTGCCATCGGCTGCAGTGCCCAGACCATTCTGCTCGAGCCCTTTGGTCGCAACACCGCGCCCGCCGTCGCCATTGCCGCCATGCACCTGCTTGCAGAGGGGCGTGACGAACTGCTGCTGGTGCTGCCTGCCGACCACCTGATCGAGCAGGTCGAGGTGTTCCACCACGCGCTGGACATTGCCCGCCAGGCTGCCGAACAGGGCGAGATGGTGCTCTTCGGCGTGCCGGCAGAGCGACCGGAAACCGGTTACGGGTACATCAGGGCAGGCCTTGGTGCCAGCGGGCTGCCGGGGGGCGTGCTCGAGGTCGAACAGTTCGTCGAGAAACCCGACTTGACCACCGCCAGCCAGTTCGTGGCCAGCGGCGATTACTTCTGGAACAGCGGCATGTTCCTGTTTCGCTGCAGCCGCTACCTGGAAGAGCTGAAGCGCCATGCACCCGACATCTACGAAACCTGCCAGGCCGCGTTGAACCAGAGTGAAACGGACCTGCAGTTTCTGCGCATCGACCCGAGCGCCTTCGCCCGCTGCCCGGACAACTCGATCGACTACGCGGTGATGGAAAAGGTCGAGCGCGCCTGCGTCGTACCGCTGAGCGCCGGCTGGAACGACGTGGGCTCCTGGTCGGCGATCTGGGACGTGCAGGCCAAGGATGCCAATGGCAACAGCCACACCGGCGACGTCATCGTGCACGACAGCCACAACTGCCTGGTGCACAGCGAGCACAAGCTGGTGACGCTGGTCGGTCTCGACGACGTGGTGGTGGTGGAAACCAAGGATGCCGTGATGGTCGCGCACAAGGACCGTGTCCAGGACGTGAAGCACCTGGTCAGCACCCTGTCGCTGGACGGCCGTCCGGAAACGCAGAACCACTGCGAGGTGTATCGCCCCTGGGGCAGTTACGACTCCATCGACAACGGCCATCGTTTTCAGGTCAAGCGCATCATGGTCAAGCCGGGCGCCAGCCTGTCGCTGCAAAAGCACCACCACCGCGCCGAACACTGGATCGTGGTCACCGGCACCGCGAAAGTCACCTGTGACGACAAGACCTTCCTGCTTTCGGAAAACCAGTCCACGTACATCCCGATCGCCTCGGTGCACCGCCTTGCCAACCCCGGGAAGATTCCGCTGGAAATCATCGAGGTGCAATCGGGCAGCTACCTGGGCGAAGACGATATCGAACGTCTCGACGACGTGTACGGACGCGCGGACGCCACGCCCAACTGACCGCCTTTGCCACCATCGGCCAACGCCGCATGGCAGCACGGAACTGCTTCACATAGAGGGAACACATCAATGCGCAGGTATCTTTCCGGTGCTCTGGAATGGATCGAGACATCGCCGGTCTTTGGCAAGTTCTGCGGCTGGGCGTGCCTGTTCGCGCTGATTGCGCTGGCCTCGGAAATGGTCGCCCCGGAGTATCTCGACCCTTCGCACCAGAAGTTCATCTTCATCATCGGCGCGCTCGGCATGTGGCGCTACGGCAACGCGGCCATCCACTACCTGCGCGGCATGTACTTCCTGCACTGGCGCTTCCCCAGAATGCGCAAGGCGGTAGAGCGCATGGGCCCGGCGGCGCTGCCCGATCACATGTTCATGATCGTCACCAGCTTTCGCATTCCGACCCACACCACGTTCAAGGTCTACCAGTCGGTGCTTCAGGAAGTGCAGCGCCTGCCCGTGCCGTGCACGATCATCGCGTCGATCGTCGAGAAGGGTGACGAGAACTTCATCAAGGACATCATGCGTCAGGAGATTCGTGACCGCGACGACATCAAGCTGATCATCGTCCGCGCCCGAGGCACCGGCAAGCGTGACGGCCTGGCCCACGCGTTTCGCTCCCTGTCACGACAGATGCCCCTCGAGAACGCCGTGGTCGGCGTGGTCGACGGCGACACCATGATGCTGCCGGGTTGCGTCGAGCGGGCGGTGAGCCTGTTCGCCTACCTGCCAAGCGTCGGCGGCATCACCACCAACGAATTCTGCGAGGTGGAAGGCGGCACGCTGATGAAGCAGTGGCACACCATGCGTTTCGTGCAGCGCCACATCAACATGTGCTCGATGGCCCTCTCCAAACGCGTGCTGACGCTCACCGGGCGGCTGTCGTTCTTCCGCGCCAGCGTGATGACCAATCCCGAGTTCATCAAGGACGTCGAGGCCGACTTTCTCGATCACTGGCGCCTGGGTCGCTTCCAGTTCCTGACCGGCGACGACAAATCGTCGTGGTTCAGCCTGATGCGTTCCGGCTGGGACACCTTCTACGTGCCCGACAGCCATACCCTCACCGTCGAGCATCCACCAGACAGCAGCTTCCTGCGCGCGACCCGCCAGCTGATGTACCGCTGGTACGGTAACTCGCTGCGCCAGAACTTCCGTGCCACCACTCTGCTGGGCATGGACCGTCTCGGGCTGTTCACCATGTACGTGCTGTATGACCAGCGCGTGTCCATGTGGACCTGCCTGATGGGGTTGTCCGCATCGGTGGTCGCCGGCCTGCTGTTCGGTATCCAGTACCTGCTGCTTTATCTGTTCTGGGTGCTGCTGTCGCGCACGCTGGTGACGCTGCTGTTCTTCTTTGCCAAGCATCCGGTGTCGCCGATTTACCCCTTCGTTCTTTATTACAACCAGATCGTAGGGTCGGTGATGAAGGTTTACACCATGTTCCACATGGACCTGCAGAGCTGGACCCGACAGAAAACCAAACTCAGCAACGGCAGCGTCAATTTCGACGCGGCCCTGAACCGTTGGACCTCGAAAGCGATGCTGTTTTCTTCGCTCGCCATCTTCTTCGGGGTCATCACGGTCCTGCTCGATCTCACGCAACCTTAAGTAGGCGCGACTGCTATGAACTCTTCAGTCTTACCCACCAACGTCGTCCATGAAGCCATCGACGAGCGTCAATATGTACGGACCAAGATCCCGGCCAAGGTGCTGCTCGATGGTAATGGTCTCAGCAACCTGGAATGCGAAATCCAGGACATCTCCCTGGGCGGCCTGGGCCTGATCTACGACCAGTCGCTGACCATCGGCAGCCTGTTCAATGCCTCGATCCAGCTCAGGCTGAACAAGATCGATCTGAACATCGACGCCAAGGTGAAGATCGTTTCCCAGCGTGGCCGCGAAGTTGGTGCCGAGTTCGTCGAGCTCGACCGCCAGAAGCGCGACATCCTGCGCTACATCATCAGTGCTTACATGTCCGGCGAAATCGCCGACATCAACGGCCTGTTCAACGTGATGCAGCGCGAAAACTACATCAAGGAGCGCAAGCAGAAACACAGCGTTTCGCGCACTGCCGCAGACCGCCTGAAGGCTGCACTCGGCACCCTGCTGTTTCTCGCCATCGGCCTGGCGGCACTTGGCCTGATCGCCTACAAGAGCTACCTGCTGTTCTTCCGCGTGCCCGCCGCCCAGGCCATCGTCAGTGCCAACGCCTACGTGGTGGCCATGCCTGACAACGGCTACGTGAAGTACCTGCTCCAACCCAACCAGACCGAGGTCGCGGTGGGCGAGCCGGTGGCCAGCGTGTCCAGCCAACTGGCCGCGACGTTCACCACGCCGTCGGACATCCAGGCCCTGGCCGATCTTTCCCAGACCGACCTGCAGCTGCTGATGGGCCGCGCCCTGATCGAGACCGTGATCGCCAGCCCATGCGACTGCGAGGTGTTCTTCCCGGGCCAGAAGCTCGATGGCTACGCCTACAAGTACGCACCGCTGGTACACCTGCTGCCCAAGAACGAGGCGCTGTTCGTCAAAGCCACGGTGCCATTCGACCAGCTGGACAAGATGGCCCGCGTCAACACCGTGCGCATGCAGGTTTTCGGTATCGAGGAGCCCGTCAACGGCAGCGTCGTTTCCAGCAGCGTGGATGAGCTGAACCAGACCCTGGTGCTGAACATCAAGCCGGAGCATGAACTGCCGCGCGATGCCTATCAGAAACCGGTATCCGTGGAACTGTTCCTCGGCCTGCCAATGACCGCGCAGTTTTAAGGGCCGGCCATGAAGCTGCTACCGCCATTCGCCACCCTGCTCAGTGCCGCCCTGCTGGGCATCAGCCTCAGTACACCCGCAGCCGCCGGGCAGAGTCTGGAACAGATTCGCTATGCCCTGTTCAAGGACCCGGCGGCGCCGGTGGAGGCCGACCTGCGCCTGTTGGCCGAACGCGATGACCGGGCGGCTCAGCACCTGCTCGGCAACGTGCTTGCCGCCGACCCGGCGAGAACCCGCGAGGCCGTGCAGCTCTACCAGGCGGCCTTCGACGAGGGCCGTGGCGATATCGCCGCGCTTGGCTCGCTCGCCCGCCTGCTGGATCGCACGCCACGCGTACGCCTTGAGCAGACGGCCTACGTGCGTGACGCCCTGCAGCGATTCGCCCACGAGCGGGACCTGCGCAGCCTCAATACCAGCCTGGAAGTATTCGTCAGCTACCCGGCCCTGTTCACCGTTCCCCAGGTGAACACCCTGATCGACCTGTATGACCGCTCCTGCCTGGTGCAATGCAGCAGTGACCTGTACCGCGCCATACTGGCCGAACGGCAGGGCCACCTCGACGAGGCCAGGACCTGGTACGAGCGCGCCATGATGACCGACGTCCGCGCCGTCGACCGCTACTACCAGTTGCTGGGCGAACAGCAGGACCTGTTGTTCGCCGCGTTTGCGCGCAGCCGGATAGGCGACGCCAATCGCATGCCGGTCGAGGTGGTGCACCGTATCGGTACCCAGCTCGACAGCATCAGCACCGAGCGCTCGGTGGGCCTGCGCTACCCGCTTGCGCCCAGCCGCGCCGAGCTCGAGCGCCTGCCCGAAGCGCAACGTACCGCGCGCCGCGAACAGATCGACCAGACTCGCACCCAGCTCGAAAACGAAGCCAAGACCCTGCGCGGCGAAGCGCTGGCCTGGATCGACAATGCGGTCAATCGCGGCTGGGTACCGGCCATGGTTGCCAAGGTCAACTTCATGACCTCGACGCCGACCGAGAACAGCGCCGAGGATGCCGCCGCCCTGATCGACCGCATCGCCGAGAGCGAGCCGACTCGCGCCAAGGCATTGCGCGTCTCGCTGCACCTGGTAACCAGCTGGACCACGCTCGACCCCTACAAGGCCCAGGCGCTGATCGAGGAACTGGCCGCAGCCCAGTACCGCGACGCCAACCTGCTGCAGGGCGACCTGTACAGCCACGGCGGCCTGGACGAGCCGGACCAGCAAAAGGCCCTGGCGATCTACCAGGGCATCGCCGCCGGTGGCTCGTCCACGGCCTACTACCGCATGGCCTCGGTGTACGCCAGTGCCCGGGCGATCTGCTACGACCCGGTCAAGGCGTACGCCCATGCGCGCATGGCCGTCGACTTCGGCGACAGCCGCGCCCGCTACCTGATGCGTGAGCTGCAGCGCACGCTGTCACCGCAGCAGCTCGAAGAAGCCCAGCTCGTTCACGCCACTCTGCTCAAGGATGCGCCGCAATGACCCCTTTCAAGGCTTACGGTCTGAGCGCCCTGGCGCTCGCCCTGGTCCACTCGCATGCCTGGGCGCAAGAGCAGAGCGCAGCCGCTCTGCCGTTTGCCGAGCCGGTGGTGACCTCGGAGGTTTTCCACAAGCTGACCCTGCAAACCGGCTACGGCCCGCAGGACTCGACCGTTGGCAACGACCGCGAGAGCTTCCAGAGCTACCGTTACGAGCCCTCTTTCATCTGGTACTCGCCGGAAAAGCGCTGGGCCAAGTGGCAGGTGTTCGGCCGCGCATGGATCAACTACGACACCAGCCAGGCCTCCACCGCCCTGCAGGACGACAACAACCCCGATCGCGAAGCCCGCGAACGCCCCGAGTACTTCTACACCGAGCTGCGCGAGTTCTACGTACGCCGCAACCTGCTCGGCGATGACCCGCGCTATTCGATGACCCTGGGGCGACAAAGCTATTCCGATCGCTACGGCATCTGGTGGGACGACACCTTCGAATCCGCGCGCTTCGACTATCGGGACAGTTTCGGCAGCGGCTTCCTCGCGCTCGGCAAGAAGTTTTACTACTACAACACCGACGTCAACAGCCTCGATGCCACCGACGAAGACATCGTCTACGCCATGGGCGAGTACGCCTGGCGCTGGCAACAGGGCCATACGGCCGGCGTGCGCATGCTTTACGAAGACGACTATTCCGACAGCAACGTCAACGACCGCCAGGATTTCACCGGCGTGCGTGCAGGCCTGTTCTTCACCGGCGAGAACCTGGCCTTGGGCCCGATCAGCGACTACCACCTGGAACTCGCCACGCTGCGTGGCGACATCGACAGCACCGACGCCAACGGCGTGCAGAGCTCAAGCGACACCCGCGGCTGGGCGCTGCTCGGCGAAGTGGGCAAGCGCTTCAATGACCTGCCGTGGACGCCACGCTTCGCGCTGCGCGGCGGCCTCACCGACAAGCCCGATGACCAGAATGATGGCTTCTACCTGAACCGCATCCAGTCCGACCGCGTCGTCGACCCGGAGCGCTACAGCTCGCGCCTGATCAGTTCCTTCATCAACGTCAACGTGCGCAACCTGCAGTACTACGGCATCGCCCTGGAAACCCAGCCGACGCCCCGTACCTCGCTGGATTTCAAAATCAGCGACCTGTACCTGCGCAACGAGAACGGCGAGCTGCCCATCCGCATCGACAGCGATCAGCGCCGCACGCGCAACCAGCAGATTGCCCTGGGCAGCGACAACGGACGCTCGGTGGGCCAGGTGGTCGACGTGAACTACTACTGGCGCATGTTCCCCATCGCCCATGAGGGCAAGCACCTGAATCTCAACACCCTCGTCAGCGCCAGCTACCTGCGCGCCGGCGAAGCTGTGGCCAGCGGCGACGATTACCAGCTCACGCTGGGCATCGTGATGCGTTACTAGGGACGGACGATCATGGTTTTTTCATCGAACACGTTCCTGTTCCTGTTCCTGCCGATCTTCCTGATCTGCTACTACCTGGCTCGTCCGGGCTGGCGTTCCGGGGTCATCGTGCTGGGCAGCTACCTCTTCTATGCCTGGTGGCGACCTGATTTCCTGCTGCTGTTCGTCGCCATCACCTATTGGAACTACTGGTTCGGCCTGCGCATAAAAGCCCGGCTCGACGAGGGCAACAAGCAACGCGCCTTCCGCCTGCTGTGGCTGGGCATCATCGGCAACCTGTCGACCCTGGGCTACTTCAAGTACGCCAACTTCGGGATTGATGCGATTGCCGCGGCCCTGCAACCGTTGGGCATCAATACCTTCACGCTGGAACACATCATCCTGCCCCTGGGGATCTCGTTCTATGTGTTCCACGCGCTCAGCTATATCGTCGACATCTACCGCAAGGACGCCGAGCCGACCAACAACCTGGTCGACTTCGCCGCCTTCGTCGCGCTGTTCCCGCACCTGGTAGCCGGCCCCATTCTGCGCTACAGCCTGCTCGCCCCACAGTTGCGGCAGCGCACCCACTCGATGGAGCTGTTCTCGCTGGGCGTCAGCCGCTTCATGCTCGGTTTCATCATGAAGGTACTGATCGCCGACTCCCTGGCGCCGATGAACAGCCTGTTCGTCCGCGAGCCGGAGCTGCAGTTGACCGACGCCTGGTTCGGCCTGTTCATCTCTACGCTGCAGCTGTATTTCGACTTCGCCGGGTACAGCAACATGGCCGTCGGCCTGGCCTTGATGATGGGTTTCCGCTTCGCCGAGAACTTCAACCAGCCCTACGTCTCGCAGAGCGTTACCGAGTTCTGGCAGCGCTGGCACATGACGCTCGCCCACTTCCTGCGTGATTACGTGTACATGCCGCTGGTGCGCAAGCGCATCGCCGGGCCGATGGCAGCGCTGGTCTACACCATGCTGTTGTCCGGCGTCTGGCACGGCGCAAGCTTCGCCTTCGTGTGCTGGGGCCTGTTCTTTGGCGTCGCCATGGTGATCGAGCGCAAGCTGGGCATCGCCACCAAGATCAACACGCCCTACAACTTCCTGCGCAACATGCGCACCTGCCTGCTGATCGGCCTGAGCATGCCGCTGTTCTTCACCAGCAACATGTCGCACAGCCTGGATATCTATGCCGGCATGTTCGGCCTCAATGGCGTGGGCTCGCTGGACCTCTACACCATCGGCGCCTCGAAGATGGCAGTGGCTTTCGTCGCCCTCGCCGTCATCTGGCTGGTGTTGGCAGGCATCAACAACGTGCGCTTCTACGCGGGCAACAAGACCGGCTACTTCATGCGCCACGTCGGCGGCCTGAATAGCCTGTTGCTGTGGTGCGGCTTTCTGCTTTCGCTCAGCAGCCTGACCGCCAACTCCTTCTCACCGTTTCTCTACTTTCAGTTCTAGGAGAAAGTCATGTTTCCGGTGATGAGTTCGGCCCACAAGCTCAATGGCTACCTGTTCTGCCTGATGCTGGCGGGCATGCTGGTGTACTCCGTGCCCGCGGTAGTCAGCTTCGGCAAATCGCAGACCGATGCGCTGTCGCTGTTCATGGATGGCAAGCTGCTGCGCAAGTTCGAGCAGCGCTACGACAAGGACATCTTCCTGCGCGATCCATCGGTCAGGCTCTGGGCCAATATCCAGTACCAGCTGTTCGGCGAGGGCCGCAGTGGCGTGGTACTCGGCAAGGATGGCTGGCTCTACACCAACCAGGAATATCTAATCCCCAATGACCTGAGCGCCAACCTGGACAGTCAGCTCGGCAAGATCGTCGAGGTCCAGCGCCTGCTGCGCGAGCATGGCAAGCAGTTGATCGTCCTGCCGGTGCCTATGAAACTGGACATCTACGCCGAGCATGCCAACGCGCCGGTCGACCCGCGCGCGCTGAACCTGTACGAGCGCTTCATCAGCGCCCTCGGCCAGCGCCAGGTCAGCACGGCGAACGTTCGCGAGGCCTTCAAGCGCCACCCCGGCGACGCCGATCTGTTTGTCAGGACCGACACCCACTGGAGCCCCGCCGGTGCACGCCTGGCCGCCCAGGAGCTGGCCAGGCAGCACCCGCAACTGCGCGGCAACCAGCCCTACCAGAGCGCCCAGGTCGACGAGAAAACGCTCGAGGGCGACCTGCTGAACTACGTTCAATTCGCACCGCAGCTGGCGCCAGCGGTGTTCAGCGCGGTGACGATCCCGCTCTACGAAACCACCAACGACACCCAGCACGTCAGCGAAGACGCTCTGTTTGGCGAGCAGCAACAGTCGCTCGCCCTGGTGGGCACCAGCTACAGCAAGATCGACGACTGGAACTTCGCAGGCTTCCTCAAGGAGGCCCTGCAGAGCGACCTGATCAGCATGGCCGTGGAAGCGCGCGGCCCCTTCCAGGCGATGGACGACTTCACCGGCAGCGACTTGCTGAGCAACCCGCACATCCAGACGGTGATCTGGGAATTCCCGCTGCGCACCGTGTTCGCCCAGCGCGACAACAAAAAAAGCTGGCAAACCGCCCAGCATCAACCCTTCTAGCGTCGAGGACCTATCATGTCGACTAACGTTTCGCGGCTACTGCTGGTGCTGGGCCTGCTCGGCACCCTGTTCAACGGCGCGCAGGCCCAGGAGGTCAACGCCGACCTGTACGACGCCGTTGCGCCAGCCAACTCGGCCTTCGTGCGAGTGCTCAACCTCAGCGCCGGGGTGGTCGATTTCAGCCTGAGCAGCAAGAAAACCGCCCAGAAGGTCGGCCCCAATCAACTGGGCGCCTACCGCTTCACCACGCCGGGCAAGACCACGCTGACCATTGGCAGCGCACGTATCGAATCCGACCTGAAGGCCAACGCGGCCAGTACGCTGCTGTACATCGACGGCACCCTTACCGAGCTCAAGGACATCTACGTCAACGAGCCGAAGAAGGCCCAGCTGGCGTTCTACAACCTCACCGCGACCCCGACGGCACTGAAAACCGCCGACGGCAAGCACGAAGTGGTCGCCGCCCTTGGCAAGGCGCAGACCGGCGGGCGCATGGTCAATGAATTCAAGATCGCCTTCGCCGCGTACGCCGGCGAGCAGAAGATCGCCAGCTTCGACGAGATGTTTCTGAAAAAAGGCCGCTCCTACAGCTATGTCCTGCTGCCAGAGGGAGACGGTTACCGCGCCATCAGCCAGGCCAACGCCATCGACCCGGCCGAGTGAAACCTGCACACACCCGGCCGTTATTGGCCGCCTGGGCCAACATGACCATAAAGCGCGCGCACATGAAGAAGACACTGCAGTACGTATTCGCCACGACACTCGCTCTGTGCAGCCTGCCGAGCCTCGCCGACCCGAAAGACGCCAACTGCGACGGGCTCGAATGCCTGATCTGCTCGGCCGTTACCGACCCGGATCAGTATCAGGGCCGCGGCATGAAGCTGATGAGCTTCATCGCCCCCGGCGAAGACCGCTGGCTGTTTCGCTCCTCGGTGGATCTGGTCAACGAGTTCGGCATCCCGCCGACCATGCAGCCGGAGTTCGCGCGTCTGATGAAGACCTTCGCGGCCAAAGGCACCCATGTGGCAATCGCCGTGCAACCCACCCGCGGCCTGATGCACCACGACAAGGTGCGCCCGGACCGGGCCTATGGCTTCGACTACGTCAAGGCCAGCAGCAGCCTGGCGCGGTTTCAGCAGCAGCTCAAGGCCGGCGGCGCCATCGTTCCGGATATGCTTCAGGTGGTACGCAACCCGCCCCAGAACGACTATTTCTTCCGCCGCGACTCGCACTGGACGCCTTCCGGCGCGCAGGTCACTGCCCGCGTGCTGGCCGATGAAATCATGCGCCAGCCTTTCTATGGCGCCCTGACCAAGAAGGCCTACCGCACCGAGCCGGGCGTGACCATTCCCAAGAATGGCATCCTCGACATCGCCTTGGCGAACATCTGCAACAACACCTACGGCTATCAGTTCGTCAAGAACTACCGCACCGTGCCGGACTCCTCCGATGCCAGCGGCCTGTTCGATGAAGCCCCCGATCCCCAGGCCGTGCTGGTGGGCACGAGTAACTCGGCAGCCCGCGAAGACGAAACCCGCCAGTACAACTTCGATGGCTACCTCAAGGAATACCTGAGCATCGACGTGCTCAACTTCGCGCTGCCCGGTGCCGGGCAGGACGGTGCGCTGCTCGAATACCTGTTGTCGGACAGCTACTCGCCCGAAAAGCCACCCAAACTGGTGCTCTGGGAACTACCGGCCAACTACACGCTCGACAGTCCGTACCTGTACCGCCAGCTGATTCCCGCGATCAATGGTGGATGCAGCAAGGCCGAGGCGCTGATGAGCCATACCCAGCAGCGCCCGGCGCTCGGCGCCAACGAGCGGATCGAACTGCTCAGCAACGCTGGCGAGAACCGCCTGGACCTGCGTAACGCCAAGGCTTTCATCGACGTGAAGATCGGCGACAAGAGCGTCAAGGACTTCTACCTGATCACCTATTACGACAACGGTGCGCGCGACAAGGTCTGGATGCGCCGGCAGGCGGCGGTGACGGGCGGCCAGTATTATCTGGAGCTCAGCCCGTCGGCGGACTACAAGGACGCCAACCTGCTGTCGGTGTTTCTGGAACCCACCGCGCCGCTGGCCACCCCCACCTCCCTGGAGGCCAAGATATGTCGCTGAAGCGTCCCCTGCTCCTCGCCACGGCGCTGATGCTGGGCCAGCTACCAGCCCAGGCTACCGAGTCGATCTGGGCGACCCAGAGCAACCCGCTGGTCACCGGCCCGGGTGACTACCAGGCGCTGGTCTGCCCGCACAAGCCGCCCGCCGCCTATACCGGCCACCTGCAATTGCAGAGCAAGTACGACCAGAGCGACAGCAGCAAATCGACTCTGGTCCAGCAGTCCCGTGAGACGGCCCGCATCGGCACGCTGATCAGGGACTATATCGGCGGGCTGGCCACCGCCGCCAACCAGTTCCAGCGCGCCAAGAGCGCCGAGCAGGCACGCCTCGACCTGGCCTGCATCGACCAATGGCTGGAGGCGTGGGCCAAGGCCGGCGCCCTGCGCAGTACCGATGCAAGCGGCACCGGCATCGCCTCGCGCAAGTGGGCGCTGGCGGCCATTTCATCGACCCTGCTCAAGACCCAGGCGCTGAGCGGCGGCGCCTTCCAGCTCAGCGCCGTGCAAAAGCGCTGGTTGCTGCAACTGGCCGAACAGGTCGTCGCCGAGCACCAGCCACGCCATCGGCCGGGCTTCGCCTACTTCAACAACCACGATTACTGGGCCGGCTGGGCCGTGGCGGCCACCGGCATGCTGGTCGGCCGCGATGACCTGTTGGCCTGGGCCGACACCAACCTGCGCCGCGCCCTGGACCAGGCGACGCCGTCGGCAAGCGCCGATGCACGTTACCTGCCTCTTGAAGTCGCCCGCGCCCAGCTGGCAGCGGACTACAGCAACTACGCCATGGTCCCGCTGGTGCTGCTCGCGGAAGCTGCCGAGCACAACGGCCGCCCGCTGAACGGTGAGGAGCGCCAGCGGCTGCAGCAACTGGCCAACTTCACCGCCCGGGCCGTGCTGGAGCCAGACCAACTGCCCGAGCTGGAAGGCCGCAAACAGAAGAAGGTCGGCAGCCACAAGATGATCTGGCTGGTTCCCTTCCTCAATCGCTACCCGCAGCACACCTGGGCGCGTGCGCTCTACGACGAACAGGAAGGCGAAGTGGACAATTACAGCCAGATTGGCGGGCGACTGAAGCCGCTCTACAGCCGCTTCGAATGATTCAGGGGAAGATGCCGATGTTCACCAACCAGATTCTGCGCCGGCCAGCCATGGCGCTCGCCTTGCTGGGGCTGCTGTGCACCCATGCCAACGCCGCCGATTGGCAATGGGCCACCGAAACCGAGCAGCGGGCGCTGGCCGACCAGTTGAGCCAGCGCGTGGCGCAGCAGCTGCCACGCCCCACCATCGGCGTGCCGCAGGGCAGCGCCCGGGTGGAACTGCAGCTGATGTTCTCGGCCCAGTCGGGCAGTTGGCCATTCGAGCCGTTCGTCAATAACGGCCTGTTCCGCGCCATCGCCGGCTACCAGCCCAGCCACCCGCAGGCCGTCGTCGTCAGCGGCGGGGCGATCACGCTGGAGCAGCTGCACCAGCGCATGGGCGATGCACGCGTCATCAAACCCTACAAGGATGGCTACCTGCTCAGCTACCCGCTGATGATCGCTGCCGACGGCGGCCTGCTGGTGCATGACAGCAAACTCTATCTGTATACGCCAAGCGGCACGGCGCTGATCAACCAGGGCACCCTGAGCATCCGCAACGCCACCGTGGAAAGTGTCAGCGATGGCGACAGCGCCGACACCGACCGTCCATTCCGGCCGTTCATCATCGCCTGGGCCGGTAGCCGCACCGAGGTCAGCGACTCGCTGTTGCGCCGCCTCGGGTACAACGCGCACCTGTCCCGCGGGCTTAGCAGCGCGCGCAGCGCCGCGCAGGCCTCGCAGGCACCGGCCCAGGTGCTGATCCGCGACAGCCGCTTCGAGGCCCTCTCCAGCGTCGAGCTGCAGTACGCCGTGGCCGTGGTCGAGCGCAGTCAGTTCAGCCATCTGCAGCAATACGGCATCGACCTGCAGGACAGCCGCCTGCACCTGTCAGACAACCGTATCGAGCAGGTGCGCAATCAGAGCGGGATACGGGTACGGGGTTCGAGCAGCGGACTGATCGAGCGCAACAGCATCCTGCAGACGGCCAAGGCCGGCATCGAGATCAGTGACCAGAACGGTGACCTGGCCCTGACCGGTAACCAGATAGGCGCATCGAGAGGCAACGGCGTGCTGGTGCGCAATGCCGGGATCGGGGTCGACAGCGCCGTTGTGCTCGCCAGCAACCTGATAGGCAACAACGACGCCAGCGGCGTGTATGCCGACAACCTGCAGCGTGGCTACCTGATCGACAACCGGATTCAGGCCAGCCCGAACTACGCGATCAGTACCCTGAACCCGCGTGACCAGCGCAGCGAGCTGGTGATCATCGGCAATACCCTGAGCCATATCGGCAATGCGCTGATCCGCACCGAAGGCCTGCAGTCGCTGGTGCTGGGCAACAACGACTACCAGCTGGGCCCCATCACCCAGAGCGTGCTGGCCGGTGATCTGCTGCCCTTGCAAAGCCTGTTGCTCGACGCCACCCACAAGCGCGGCTGCCTGATCCAGGTAAAACCGGGCAGCGCCACCGAGGCCGGCTTTCCGCGTAACGAGGCCTGCGCCAAGACCGCCCTGAGTGAGGCGCCTGCCCTGCAGCAGGGCATCTAGGCGCACCTCGCGCTACCAGGTATATCCAGCGCAGCGTGGCCTGGATCACAGGCATGAAAAAGCCCCCGCCGGCGCGAGCCGGCGGGGGCTTTTCAGTAAGCTAGAACCGGATCAGTTCTTGGCTTTCTTGGCAGCGCGGGTGCGCTCGCCTTCGTCGAGGATCTTCTTGCGCAGACGGATCGACTTCGGGGTCACTTCGCACAGCTCGTCGTCCTGGATGAATTCCAGCGCCTGTTCCAGGGTGAATTTCACCGGTGGAACCAGAGCGATGGTTTCGTCTTTACCCGAGGCACGCATGTTGTCGAGCTTCTTGCCTTTGGTTGGGTTGACGCCCAGGTCGTTGTCGCGGCTGTTCAAGCCGATGATCTGACCGTTGTAGATTTCCTGGCCGTGCTCGACGAACAGCTTGCCGCGCGCCTGCAGGGTTTCCAGCGAGTAGGTCAGCGCCTTGCCGGTATCGATCGACACCAGTACGCCATTCTGACGGCCGGACATGTGGCCGGACTTCATGGTGTCGTAACGGTCGAAGATCGAGGTCAGGATGCCTGCACCGTTGGTCAGGGTCAGGAACTGGTTACGGAAACCGATCAGACCACGAGCCGGGATGTTGTATTCCAGGCGTACACGGCCCTTGCCATCCGGGACCATGTTGCTCAGGTCGCCCTTACGCAGGCCCATCTCTTCCATGACCTTGCCCTGCGCTTCTTCAGGGATGTCGATGGTGACGTTCTCGTACGGTTCCTGCTTGACGCCGCCGACCTCACGAATGATCACTTCCGGGCGGCCAACGCCCATTTCGAAGCCTTCGCGACGCATGTTTTCGATCAGTACCGACAGGTGCAGTTCACCACGGCCGGAGACCTTGAACTTGTCAGCCGAATCGCCTTCTTCGACGCGCAGGGCCACGTTGTACAGCAGCTCCTTGTCCAGACGCTCCTTGATGTTACGGCTGGTGACGAACTTGCCTTCCTTGCCGCAGAACGGCGAATCGTTGACCTGGAAGGTCATGGAAACGGTCGGCTCGTCGACGGTCAGCGGCTTCATCGCTTCGACATTGTTGATGTCGCACAGGGTGTCGGAGATGAACAGCTGGTCCATACCGCTGACGCACACGATGTCGCCGGCGAACGCCTCTTCAACGTCGATGCGGTGCAGGCCGTGGTGACCCATCAGCTTGAGGATACGACCGTTACGCTTCTTGCCGTCGGCGCCAATAGCCACAACCGGGGTGTTCGGCTTGACGCTACCACGGGCAATACGGCCAACGCCGATGATGCCGAGGAAGCTGTTGTAGTCCAGTGCCGAGATTTGCATCTGGAACGGGCCTTCGCGGTCAACGGCCGGAGCCGGGACGTTGTCGACGATCGACTGGTACAGCGGGGTCATGTCTTCGGCCATTTCGGTGTGGTCGAGACCGGCGATGCCGTTCAGGGCCGAGGCGTAGACGACTTTGAAGTCCAGCTGTTCTTCGGTGGCACCGAGGTTGTCGAACAGGTCGAAGATCTGGTCCAGAACCCAGTCAGGGCGCGCGCCCGGACGGTCGACCTTGTTGATCACCACGATCGGACGCAGGCCGGCTTCGAAGGCCTTCTTGGTCACGAAACGGGTTTGCGGCATCGGGCCGTCCTGAGCGTCGACCAGCAGCAGCACGGAGTCGACCATCGACATCACGCGTTCTACTTCACCGCCGAAGTCGGCGTGGCCGGGGGTGTCGACGATGTTGATGTGGTAGCCGTTCCAGTTGATCGCGGTGTTCTTCGCGAGAATGGTGATGCCGCGCTCTTTTTCCTGGTCGTTGCTGTCCATCACGCGCTCGTCGTTGAGCTCGCCGCGCTCCAGGGTGCCGGACTGGCGCAGGAGCTTGTCGACCAGGGTGGTTTTGCCATGGTCAACGTGGGCAATGATGGCAATGTTGCGGAGATTCTCGATCACAGTAGTGGTCTCGTAGGTTGGGTCGGGCTACCCAGCAGTTGCATTCAGCGGCCCAACGCGAAAAATCGGGATAAGGATAAAGGCAGTAGGTTAACGAAGTGTGGCGACAATGCCGCCGCGAATCGGGTCGGGAGGTCGGTGGCGGATACTGCCGCCATTCAGCCCAGGCGTTTTATGCCGGACGATAAACGCGCACATTGGCATGTCCCTCGCTCAGCAGGTGATGAGCATGCAAACGACTCATCACGCCCTTGTCGCAGTAAAGAAGGTACTGGCGGCTCGCATCCAGCTCTTTGAATCGGTTGTTCAGGGCGAAGAACGGCATGGTCTGCACGTCGACGCCGTCGAGCTGCAGCGGCGCGTCTTCGACCAGGTCCGGGTGGCGGATGTCGATCACCACGTGGCCGGGCAGCGCCTCGCGCAGCTCCTCGACCTGCACGTCCTGGCCCAACTCCTCGATCACCCGGTCGATCGGCAGCAGGCGAGCCCGCTCCAGCGCGCGCTCGAGCACCGCCATGTCGAATTGTTTCTCTTCATAGACGACGCGATCGGGCTTGGCCTTGGTGGTCGGGTTTACCGAGATCACGCCGCAGTATTCCGGCATGTGTCGCGCGAACGCGGCGGTGCCGATGGCCTCGGCGGTGTCGATGATGTCTTGCTTGTGGCTGGTGATCAGCGGGCGCAGCACCAGCTTGTCGGTGACCGAATCGATCACCGAAAGGTTCGGCAGGGTCTGGCTGGACACCTGGCTGATCGCTTCGCCGGTCACCAGGGCGTCGATCTGCAGGCGTTCGGCCAGGCGACTGGCGACGCGCAGCATCATGCGTTTGAGGGTCACGCCCATGTAGCTGTTGTCGACCTTGCCGAGAATCTCGGCGAGCACTTCCTCGAACGGCACGCTGATGAACAGCACGCGCTGCGAGCGGCCATATTTCTGCCACAGGTAGTGGGCGACTTCCATGACCCCCAGCTCGTGGGCGCGACCGCCGAGATTGAAGAAGCAGAAATGGGTCATCAGACCACGGCGCATGATCTGGTAGGCAGCGACGGTGGAATCGAAACCGCCGCTCATCAATACCAGGGTCTGCTCCAGCGATCCCAGCGGATAACCGCCCAGGCCCGGATGCTGGTGATGAATGACGAACAGGCGATCATGGCGGATCTCGATGCGCACTTCGATTTCCGGCTTCTTCAGATCGATGCCTGCGGCGCCGCACTGCTGGCGCAACTGGCTGCCCACATGACGCTCGACATCGATGGACGAAAACGTGTGCCGGCCGCCGCGCTTGCAGCGCACCGAAAACACTTTGCCAGGAAGCAGGTCAGCGTAATGACGTTTGCACTTTTCGACGATGTCGTCGAAATCGCCCAGAGGGTACTCGTCGATTTGCAGGAAATGCACGATGCCCGGCACGCAGCTCAGGCGCTCGATGATTTCCTGCAGAACCTTGGCCTCGGTGACCTCGGTTTTCACTTCCAGATTGTCCCACACACCGACCACCTGCAGCTGCGGATCGAGATCACGCGTGACTGCACGGATGTTCTTGGCCAACTGCCGGATGAAGTTCTTGCGAACCGGCGGGCTCTTGATGGTGATTTCCGGAAAGACTTTGACGATCAGTTTCATGGGAGCAAATATCGGGCACCAGGGCCTGAAAAACAGGGGCGCGGATTATAGCGGAAATTGCTCAAGCTTTGATCAAAAATCCGCAAACAATCCCTCATCGCACCAAAACAGAGCGCAATGTTGTTTTATCGCACCATTAAGGAGCCATACCGCACCCCGCTAATGCGAGAATACCCGCGCCAGCCCTGGCTTTCAGGGCATGAGCCCATCTCGGGGCACTGGCATGCAAATTGCTCTCTTGTGAGGCAGGGTGTCCTGGCAGACCATCTCGCCCGGCGTCACGAACTCAAAGAAGGGTTAATAGAAGACCCTATCCACCTGGAGGACAACATGTCTAAGGCTGTTCAACTGATCAAAGAACACGACGTGAAGTGGGTTGACCTGCGCTTCACCGACACCAAGGGCAAGCAGCACCACGTGACCATGCCGGCCCGTGATGCCCTGGACGACGAATTCTTCGAAGTCGGCAAGATGTTCGACGGCTCCTCCATCCATGGCTGGAAAGGCATCGAAGCCTCCGACATGATCCTGCTCCCGGACGACAGCACTGCCGTGCTCGACCCGTTCACCGAAGAGCCGACCCTGATCCTGGTCTGCGACATCATCGAGCCGAGCACCATGCAGGGCTACGATCGTGACCCGCGCTCCATCGCTCGTCGCGCCGAGGAATACCTGAAGACCACCGGTATCGGTGACACCGTCTTCGTTGGCCCGGAGCCCGAGTTCTTCATCTTCGACGAAGTGAAGTTCAAGTCCGACATCTCCGGTTCCATGTTCAAGATCTACTCCGAACAGGGTTCCTGGATGACCGACCAGGACGTCGAAGGCGGCAACAAGGGCCACCGCCCTGCCGTCAAAGGCGGCTACTTCCCGGTTCCGCCGTGCGACCACGACCACGAAATCCGTACTGCCATGTGTAACGCCATGGAAGAAATGGGCCTGGTCATCGAAGTTCACCACCATGAAGTGGCGACTGCCGGCCAGAACGAAATCGGCGTGAAGTTCAACACCCTGGTTGCCAAGGCTGACGAAACGCAGACCCTGAAGTACTGCGTGCACAACGTGGCCGATGCCTACGGCAAGACCGCTACATTCATGCCGAAGCCGCTGTATGGCGATAACGGTTCTGGCATGCACGTGCATATCTCCGTCTCCAAAGACGGCAAGAACACCTTCGCAGGTGAAGGCTATGCCGGCCTGTCGGAAACCGCTCTGTACTTCATCGGCGGCATCATCAAGCACGGCAAGGCCCTGAACGGCTTCACCAACCCGTCGACCAACTCCTACAAGCGTCTGGTTCCAGGCTTCGAAGCGCCGGTCATGCTGGCCTACTCGGCCCGCAACCGTTCGGCCTCGATCCGTATCCCGTACGTGTCCAGCCCGAAAGCGCGCCGCATCGAAGCCCGCTTCCCGGATCCGGCTGCCAACCCCTACCTGGCCTTCGCAGCACTGCTGATGGCCGGCCTGGACGGTATCCAGAACAAGATCCACCCTGGCGACGCAGCGGACAAGAACCTGTACGACCTGCCGCCGGAAGAAGGCAAGCTGATCCCGCAGGTGTGCGGCAGCCTGAAAGAAGCCCTGGAAGAGCTGGACAAGGGCCGCGCGTTCCTGACCAAGGGCGGCGTATTCTCCGACGACTTCATCGATGCCTACATCGAGCTGAAATCGGAAGAAGAAATCAAGGTGCGCACCTTCGTGCACCCGCTGGAATACGACCTGTACTACAGCGTCTAAGCCAGACTCGCTGCGCATAGCGGCGTGACAAAAACCTCCCCGGTTCGCCGGGGAGGTTTTTTTATGCGCGGTGATTTTTCGGGCGAGTGCAAATCCTCGCCGCGGCGCGCTTGCCAGCGCGCCGCGGCAGTGCAACGCTATCGCCATCATCTGGATAGGAGGCCGGCCCAATGCGCCGTACGCTCGCATGCATGCTGCTGGTACTGGCCCTGCCGGTCAGCGCACAGATCTACAAATACACCGATGCCAACGGCAATACGGTGTTCACCAATCAGCCGCCCGAAGGAACAAAGACTGAAAGCGTCGAGTTGCAGCCGATCAATACCACAGAGCCGGCGCCCACCGCGACGGAGCCGGCCACGCCGCGCCTGAGCGAGATGCCACAGAACCCCTATCAGTTACTGGCGCTGCGCGACCTGCCTGACGAGGAAGCGCTGCGCGCCAACAACGGCACCTTCTCGGTGGGCGTGAGCATCGAGCCACGCCTGGGCCCGGGCCACGCCCTGCAACTGATACTCGATGGCAAACCGTACGGGCCGGCCAGCACTACGCCTCGCCTGCAGCTGAACCAGATCGACCGCGGCGAGCACAGCCTGGCGGTTGCCGTCGTCAGGGGCGGGCAGATTATCCAGCAGAGCGACACACGCACCTTTACGGTGCAACGCGTGAGCACCAACAGTCCGGCCCGAGGTAACTGAGCCTTATGCGCACCCTGCTCTTCGGCCTGTTGCTGCTGACGGCCCTGCCCAGCGTGGCCCAGGTTTACACTTATGTGGATGCCGAGGGTAATCGCGTGTTCACCGACAGCCCCCGCGACGGCAATGCCAGGCAAGTGCAGATGGCGCCATCCAACCGCATCGGGCCACCACAGGCGCCCAGCCAGGCACCGGTCGCGCCATCCGCCCCGACCGGTCCGATTCTCAGCTACGAACTGCTGAGAATCACCATCCCCCAGCCCGACGCGACCATCAACGACAACGCCGGCAACCTGATCGTTACCGCCAATGCCGAGCCAGGCCTGCATCCGGGCCACAGCTATCGCTTGCTACTGGACGGCCAGCCTTACGCGGCGCCCGGTCGCAGCCCGGTGTTCGCGCTGGAAAACATCGACCGCGGCACGCACCAGATCGCCGTGGAGATCATCACCGAGGGCGGCATCATCGTCGAGCGCACCCCCAGCCAGCCCTTTCACATGAAACGGGTCACCCTGGCCCAGAAACGCAAGGTACAGCCTTGCCAGAAAGACGACTACGGCGTGCGCCCGGAGTGCCCGCTCAAGGACAAGCCCAAGGAAGAAGACAAGGGCATCAGCATCCTCCCCTTTCTATAAAGCACTGCATGGTCGGGTGCCGCTGATGGCAGCGCCGACCACAACCCCGACGTATCACCCATAAGCCGGCGCACCATTAAAGTGCATTAATACGCACTGATTTCTATACTCGTCCCAAATTGGCACACCCATGTTTTCATGGTTGCGCCGAAAAGTTGCCGAATCAGGCCTTGTGCGCATTTACACGCGTCTTTAAGGGGCTTTGGTTTGCTTCTTGCATTTTCTCCAGCACTGCCGGATGGCCAAGGTGCACCTCGATCGCCATACCCGACCGGCCCTTCTGCTGCAGCACTCCGCACGAGGAACGACTTTTGGCTGGCCCACACACGCAACGAGACATCACCCGCTGCGCCTCGTTGCCAGACTGCAACTATCGCCCTGCCCGGTTATCTTCACGCGCCCGGCCCGGGCTGGCGGGACCTGCCCAATGATCATCAACGACGCCCTGCACCGCCTGCTGCTCGACAACCTGACCACCGCCACCTTGCTGCTCAATGCCAACCTGCGCCTGGAATACATGAACCCGGCAGCCGAGATGCTCCTCGCGGTCAGTGGTCAGCGCAGCCATGGCCAGTTCATCAGCGAGCTGTTCACCGAGACCCGTGAAGCACTCGGTGCACTGCGCCAGGCAGTGGCCGAAGCACATCCCTTCAACAAGCGTGAAGCGGTACTCACCACCCAGACCGGGCACAGCCTGACCGTCGACTACGCCGTGACGCCGGTGCTCAGCCGCGGTGAAACCATGCTGCTGCTCGAGGTGCATCCGCGGGATCGCCTGCTGCGCATCACCAAGGAAGAGGCGCAGCTCTCCAAGCAGGAAACCACCAAAATGCTGGTGCGCGGCCTGGCTCACGAGATCAAGAACCCATTGGGTGGCATACGCGGCGCCGCGCAGCTGCTGGCCCGCGAGCTCCCCGACGAAAGCCTCAAGGATTACACCAACGTCATCATCGAAGAGTCGGACCGCCTGCGTAACCTGGTCGACCGTATGCTCGGTTCCAACAAGCTGCCCTCGCTGGCGATCACCAACGTGCACGAGGTGCTGGAGCGGGTCGCCAGCCTCGTCGAGGCCGAGAGCCAGGGCAGCATCATCCTGGTGCGCGACTATGACCCGAGCATTCCGGACCTGGTGATAGACCGCGAACAGATGATCCAGGCGGTGCTCAACATCGTGCGCAACGCCATGCAGGCGATCGCCTCGACTCCCGACCTGCGCCCCGGCCGCATCAGCCTGCGCACACGTACCCTGCGGCAGTTCACCATCGGCTACATCCGCCATCGCCTGGTGACCAAGATCGAGATCATCGACAACGGCCCCGGCATCGCACCGGAGCTGCAGGAAACCATCTTCTATCCCATGGTCAGCGGGCGTGCCGACGGCACCGGGCTGGGCCTGGCGATCACCCAGAACATCATCAGTCAGCATCAAGGCCTGATCGAATGCGAGAGCCATCCTGGCAATACCGTGTTCTCGATCTTTCTGCCGCTGGAACAAGGAGCAACTCCGACATGAGCCGCAGTGAAACCGTATGGATCGTTGACGACGACCGCTCCATCCGCTGGGTACTGGAAAAGGCCCTGCAGCAGGAGGGCATGAGCACCCAGAGTTTCGACAGCGCCGATGGCGTACTCGGCCGCCTCACGCGTCAGCAGCCAGACGTGATCATCTCCGACATCCGCATGCCCGGCTCCAGCGGCCTGGAGCTGCTGGCCAAGATCCGCGAGATGCACCCGCGCCTGCCGGTCATCATCATGACCGCGCACTCCGACCTCGACAGCGCCGTGGCGTCCTATCAGGGCGGCGCCTTCGAATACCTGCCCAAGCCGTTCGATGTCGACGAAGCGGTGTCGCTGGTCAAGCGCGCCAACCAGCATGCCCAGGAACAGCAGGGCCTGCACGTACCTGCCGTACAGACACGTACGCCGGAAATCATCGGCGAGGCGCCGGCGATGCAGGAGGTGTTCCGCGCCATCGGCCGGCTCTCGCACTCCAATATCACGGTGCTGATCAACGGCGAATCCGGCACCGGCAAGGAGCTGGTCGCCCATGCCTTGCATCGCCACAGCCCGCGCGCGGCGTCGCCTTTCATTGCGCTGAACATGGCGGCGATTCCCAAGGACCTGATGGAATCCGAACTGTTCGGCCATGAAAAGGGCGCGTTCACCGGCGCGGCCAACCAGCGCCGCGGGCGCTTCGAGCAGGCCGATGGCGGCACGCTGTTTCTCGACGAAATAGGTGACATGCCGGCCGATACCCAGACGCGCCTGCTGCGCGTACTGGCCGACGGCGAGTTCTACCGGGTCGGCGGCCACACGCCGGTAAAGGTCGATGTGCGCATCATCGCGGCCACTCACCAGAACCTGGAAAGCCTGGTGACTGCCGGCAAGTTCCGCGAAGACCTGTTTCATCGTCTGAACGTGATCCGCATTCACATCCCGCGGCTGTCGGATCGCCGTGAGGACATCCCCACCCTGGCACGGCATTTTCTCAGCCGCGCGGCGACCGAGCTGGCCGTCGAGCCGAAACTGCTGAAGGGCGAAACCGAGGACTACCTGCAGCAACTGGCCTGGCCGGGTAACGTGCGCCAGCTGGAAAACACCTGCAGGTGGATAACGGTAATGGCCTCGGGGCGCGAGGTGCATGTCGACGAGTTGCCTCCCGAGCTACTCGTTCAGCCCCAGGACAACGCGCCGGTCAGCAACTGGGAGCAGGCCCTGCGGCAATGGGCCGACCAGGCGTTGGGCCGCGGCCAGTCCAACCTGCTCGACAGCGCCGTGCCGGCCTTCGAGCGGATCATGATCGAGACCGCGCTCAAGCACACCGCCGGCCGTCGCCGCGACGCCGCGCTGCTGCTCGGCTGGGGGCGCAACACCCTGACGCGCAAGATCAAGGAGCTGGGCATGAATATCGACGGCTCCGAAGACGACGACAGCGACGACAACTAAGCCACGCCGCCTCTCCCCAAACGCCGCGCCCTGACCGGGGCGCGGCGTTTTTCATGGGCCATCGGCTCAACCGCCTCGTGATCGCAACAACCACTGGGCAATCCCTCCCGGGAACAAACGCGCTGGAAGCAGGCATTGCAGAAGTAGGCATCGCCGGAGCGGGCCATGCCCGCGATCTTTGCCCGCACCCGCAGGAACGGATAACCATCGAGATGCGCGACCTTTCGTGCGTATGGCTACCTCCCACGCCTGTTCACGGACAGCTTTGATACCTCTGATAACTCAACGCGTGCACGCCATCAGCGCACAAAACGTACCCTCATGCACTCGAGCGGAACATCCGCGGCTGCGAGCCAGAGGCGCCGAAATCGGCCACAACTGTCTGCAATCCACACCCCACGGGCCCTACAGCGAATTTGAGAAAACTGGCACGGCATCTGCAATGGTACAGATAACCCAGTTTCGGGGACCTTGGTACAGGCAGGCCGGGGATTCCCCTCTTTCTTTGGGAGCCTCGGTACAGGCAGGCCGGGACCTCCCTTCTTTCTTCAGGGGCTCTGATACAGGCAGATCAGAGATTCCCTTTTTCTTCGGGAGCCCGGGTACAGGCAGGCCAGGTGCTCCCTCTTTTATCCCTACCGCGGCGCCAGACGGATCGTCAGGCGCCAGCGGCCCTCGACCTCTTCAGCATTCAGTGCAGCGTGCAACGGGCGAGCCGCCACCACGCGCAGCTCCAGTTCCCGCCCTTCACGCACCACGCGCCAGTTGGCGGCGCGCCCGGCGATCTGCAACTGGCCCTGACGCTCACGGCCAAGCCCCTCGAAGCGCAAGGCGAACGTGCCATGGGCATCGCCGATCTGCACCTGCGGCTCGACGTTGAACCACAGCACCAGCCGATCATCCGCAATATCCAGCCCCTGCATGTGCAGCGTATCGGGATGGAACAGGCGGCCGATCATCAGCCCGACAAGAAAACCGAAGATCGCCAGCGAGCCGATCACGCGCATCCACGGACGCGGTCTTGACGGCTTATCAGGCGTAGAATGGCGGCCGTCTTCTGGCTCGGAGCCGTGCATGTTTCATGTCATCCTTTTTCAACCGGAAATTCCGCCCAACACCGGCAACATTATCAGGCTCTGCGCCAACAGCGGCTGCCACCTGCACCTGATCGAGCCGCTCGGTTTCGAGCTGGACGACAAGCGCCTGCGCCGAGCCGGGCTGGATTACCACGAATACGCCCCGCTGCAGCGCCACGCCAGCCTGGAGGCGTGCCTGGCCAGCATCGGCCAACCGCGGGTGTTCGCCTTCACCACCAAAGGCTCCCAGCCATTTCACGAGGTGGCCTACCAGCCAGGCGATGCGTTTCTGTTCGGCCCGGAAAGCCGCGGTCTGCCGCCGGAAATCCGCGACGCCCTACCGGAACAGCAGCGTGTACGCCTGCCGATGCGCGAGGGGTGCCGAAGCCTCAACCTGTCCAACACGGTCGCGGTGGCCGTCTACGAAGCCTGGCGCCAGCACAGCTTCAGCATGGACGACTAAGCCTGTAGCCCGGCGTTGAGCGAAGCGATACCCGGGAATGCAGTCGTTGGGACACGCTTTTGTGCCTACATAAAAAAACGCCCCGAAGGGCGTTTTTTGCAGCAGCCGATAACTCAGTTGGCCGCTTGCTGGCGTTGCAGCTCCTGGGCGTACAGGGCATCGAAGTTCACCGGTGCCAGCATCAGCGCCGGGAACGAGCCACGCACCACCAGATTGTCCAGCGCTTCACGGGCGTAAGGGAACAGGATGTTCGGGCAGAACGCACCCAGGGTGTGACTCATGGAGCCGGCGTCCAGGCCCTTGATCAGGAAGATACCAGCCTGCTGCACTTCGGCGATGAACGCGGTTTCTTCACCGTTCTTGACGGTCACCGAGAGGGTCAGCACCACTTCGTGGAAGTCGCCTTCCAGAGCTTTCTGACGGGTATTGAGGTCCATCGCGACGCTCGGCGTCCACTCCTGGCGGAAGATCTCGGGGCTCTTCGGCGCTTCGAAGGACAGGTCACGCACGTAGATACGCTGCAGCGAGAACTGTGGAGTCTGCTCGTCTTGTACGGCACCGGTAACTTGTTCGGTCATGGGCGAAGCCTTCTGCTGTATGGGCTTAAAGAAAGGGTTTGGCGCTATCAGGCGCGCAGCAACGCATCGAGCTTGCCTGCACGCTCCAGGGCGTACAGGTCATCGCAGCCGCCTACATGGGTGCCGTCGATCCATATCTGCGGCACCGAAGTACGACCGGCCTTGCGGGTCATTTGCGCACGCACCTCAGGCTGGCCGTCGACACGGATCTCATCGAACGTCACGCCCTTGTTGGTCAACAATTGCTTGGCGCGAACGCAATAGGGGCACCAGTCACTGGAGTAGATGACGACCTTGCTCATATCACTTGACCACGGGCAGGTTGTCGCTGCGCCAGGTGGCAATGCCACCGCCGAGCCGGGCAGCGGTAAAGCCCGCCTTCTTCAGGTCGCGGGCGGCAGTACCGGCCTGCTGGCCCAGGGCGTCGACGACGATCAGCGTCTTGCCCTTGTGCTTCTCGAGCTCGGCGATACGCGACGTCAGCTTGTCGTGCGGGATATTCAGCGAACCCACGATGTGGCCGCTGGAAAAATCCTTGTTGTTGCGAATATCGATCACCACACCCTCGTCACGATTGATCAGCGCAGTGACCTCGCGGCTGCTCAGGCTCTTTCCACCCTTTTGCAGCTCGGTGAAGATCAGCAGCGAGAGAATGATGACGAACAGGCCGCTGAGGATGAAGTGGGTGGTAGCGAATTCAATGAGGTTGGCAAGCATCACGCGGTTCCGGGACGGTAAAATGTCGGCCAGTATACACAGCCATGCGGGTCCCACCAAAGGCCGTGCGGCGGTGACGGGATCTTTCCGGGGCCGTAGAATGTCTGATCTTTTTTGCGTCCCTCAAACAGAGCGAGCCCCGTATGAGCGCAACGCCCAAACCCCTGGTTCTGGTCATTCTCGACGGCTTCGGCCACAGCGATTCCCCCGAGCACAATGCGATCTTCGCCGCCAACACCCCGGTGTACGATCGCCTGCGCGCCACCCAGCCCCACGGGCTGATCTCCGGCAGCGGCATGGACGTCGGCCTGCCGGATGGGCAGATGGGCAACTCCGAAGTAGGCCACATGAACCTAGGCGCCGGGCGCGTGGTGTACCAGGACTTCACCCGGGTGACCAAGGCGATTCGCGATGGCGAATTCTTCGAGAACCCGGCCATCACCGGCGCGGTGGACAAAGCGGTGGGCGCCGGCAAGGCGGTACACATCCTCGGCCTGCTGTCCGACGGTGGCGTGCACAGCCACCAGGATCACCTGGTGGCGATGGCCGAGCTGGCAGCCCGCCGCGGCGCCGAAAAGATCTACCTGCACGCCTTCCTCGATGGCCGCGACACCGCACCGAAAAGCGCCCAGGGCTCGATCGAGCTGCTCGACGCCACCTTCGCCAAACTCGGCAAGGGCCGCATCGCCTCGCTGATCGGCCGCTACTTCGCCATGGATCGCGATAACCGCTGGGACCGCGTGGCCCAGGCCTACAACCTGATCGCCGATGGCCACAGCCAGTTCCAGGCGGCAACCGCCGTGGCCGGCCTGGAGGCCGCCTACGCCCGTGGCGAGAGCGACGAGTTCGTCAAGGCCACCAGCATCGGCGAGCCGGTTCGTGTCGAAGACGGCGACGCCGTGGTGTTCATGAACTTCCGCGCCGACCGCGCCCGTGAGTTGACCCGCGCCTTCGTCGAGCCCGGCTTCGATGCCTTCGAGCGTGCCCGCGTGCCACAGACCGCCGGCTTCATCATGCTCACCCAGTACGCGGCGAGCATCGACACGCCAAGCGCCTACAAGCCGGAGCCGCTGGTCAACGTACTCGGCGAGTACCTGGCCAACAACGGCAAGACCCAGTTGCGCATTGCCGAGACCGAGAAATACGCCCACGTCACCTTTTTCTTCTCCGGTGGCCGTGAAGAGCCGTTCCCCGGCGAGGAGCGCATCCTCATTCCTTCGCCCAACGTCGCCACCTACGACCTGCAGCCACAGATGAACGCACCCGAAGTCACCGACAAGATCGTCGACGCCATCGAGAACCAGCGTTACGACGTGATCGTGGTCAACTACGCCAACGGTGACATGGTCGGCCACACCGGCGTGTTCGACGCGGCCGTGGCTGCCGTGGAATGCCTGGACACCTGCGTAGGTCGCATCGTCGAGGCGCTCGACAAGGTTGGCGGCGAGGCGCTGGTCACCGCCGACCATGGCAACGTCGAGCAGATGCAGGACGAATGCACCGGCCAGGCGCACACCGCCCACACCTGCGAGCCGGTGCCGTTCATCTATGTGGGCAAGCGTGACGTCAGCATCCGCGAAGGCGGCGTGCTGGCCGACGTGGCGCCAACCCTGCTGACCCTGATGGGCCTGCCGATCCCCAGGGAAATGACCGGCACCAGCATCGTTACGCTCAACTGAGCCCAGGTTGCTCAACTCCGGCCAGGGTCGACCGATGGAGGCGAGCGCCAAAGCTCCCATCGGTCGACCACCAGACGCCTTGAGTCGGCATTCGCCATTCAAGGCGTTTTTTTTACCCGGCACCACGGGCATACTAGGGTCTGTTGCTGTTTCAGCATGACCGCGTGGCGGCTGTGCCGGCCCCTGAACTGTCAACAGCCCCTTACGTTCCCCGCCAGGTACCGCCTGCCCCATGTTCCGTGCCCTCGCCCTCATTCTTTTGACCAGCCTGCTGGTGCCGGCCTTTGCCGACCAGAAAGCCGACACGCAAAAACAACTGGATGCCGCCAGCGCCGATGTGGCCGAGCTGAAGAAACTGCTGGAGCAGTTACAGCAGGAGAAATCCGGCGTACAGAAACAACTCAAGTCCACCGAAACCGAGATGGGCGACCTGGAAAACCAGGTCAAGAGCCTGCGCCAAGAGCTGCAGGAGAGCGAGGAGGAACTCAAGCGCCTCGATCAGGAGAAAAAAAAACTCCAGGACGCGCGCCTTGAGCAACAACGGCTGATCGGTATTCAGGCCCGCGCCGCCTACCAGGGCGGCCGCCAGGAATACATCAAGCTGCTGCTCAACCAGCAGAACCCGGAAAAGTTTTCCCGCACCCTGACCTACTACGACTACCTCGCCGAAGCACGCATGGAACAGCTGACCGCCTTCAACGAGACGCTGCGCCAGTTGGCCAATGTCGAGAAGGACATCGGCCACCACCAGGCCCAGTTGCAGGAACAGAAAGGCCAGCTCGATGCGCGCAGCAACGAACTGGCCGCGGTGCGCAAGGAGCGCCAGCTCGCCCTGGCCAAGCTCAACAAGGATTACGCCGCCCGTGACCAGCGCCTCAAGGCGCGCGAGCAGGAGCAGGCCGACCTGAACCGGGTTCTCAAGACCATCGAGGAAACCCTGGCCCGGCAGGCACGCGAAGCCGAACAGGAGCGCCAACGCGCCCTCACGGCGGCCCGTGAAAAGCCCAGCGCACCGGTAACCGGCAAGCGCACGGAGAGTGGCCCGCTGGTCAGCTCTGGAGCGACTTATGGCGGCCCCTTCGCCAATGCCCGGGGTAAGCTGCCATGGCCGGTCAATGGCCGTCTGGTGGCGAGATATGGAACCCCGCGCGGCGAAGACGCTCGGACTAAGTGGGACGGTGTGCTGATCGGCGCGACCGCCGGCAGTCAGGTACGCGCTGTGCATGGTGGTCGTGTGGTTTTCGCAGATTGGTTGCGCGGCTCCGGGCTTCTGGTCATCCTCGACCACGGCAACGGTTACCTGACCCTCTACGGGCACAATCAGAGCCTGCTCAAGGACGCCGGAGACATCGTCAAGGCCGGCGACCCCATCGCCACCGTTGGTACCAGCGGCGGGCAGGATACGCCGGCCCTGTATTTCGCGATTCGCCAGCAGGGCCGCGCCAGCGATCCGGCCCAATGGTGTCGGGCGCAAGGATAAGCGCCATCTCATTGTCGTAGGAGTTAGTTCGAATGCCGCAACTGTCCCGCCTCACCTCTTTGGCCCTGGCGATTGCCCTGCTTGGTGGCGCACCCGTGCTGCATGCCGACCAGGCTCCGATCACCCCGCCGCCAGCCGCCGACCAGAGTGCAGCGCCCCTGCCGCTGGACGAGCTGCGCACCTTCGCCGAGGTGATGGACCGCATCAAGGCCGCCTACGTGGAGCCCGTCACCGACAAGGAACTGCTGGAAAATGCCATCAAGGGCATGCTCAGCAACCTCGACCCCCATTCGGCCTACCTGGATCCCAAGGCGTTCACCGAGCTGCAGGAAAGCACCAGCGGCGAATTCGGCGGCCTGGGCATCGAAGTGGGCACCGAAGACGGCTTCATCAAGGTCGTCTCGCCGATCGATGACACGCCGGCCTCCAAGGCCGGCATCCATCCCGGCGACCTGATCGTCAAGATCGACGGCCAGCCCACCAAGGGCCTGTCGATGATGGAAGCCGTGGAAAAGATGCGCGGCAAGGCCGGCAGCAAGATCCTGCTGACCCTGGTACGCGAGGGGGGCAAGCCGTTCGACGTCGAGCTGACCCGTGCGGTGATCAAGGTCACCAGCGTGCGCAGTCAACTACTCGACCCAGGCTACGGCTACATTCGCGTCACCCAGTTCCAGGTCAACACCGGCGAGGAAGTCGGCAAGGCGCTCAACAAGCTGCGCAAGGACAACGGCAAGAAGCTCAGCGGCCTGGTGCTTGACCTGCGCAACAACCCGGGCGGCGTACTGCAGTCGGCCGTCGAGGTGGCGGATCACTTCCTCAAGCAGGGCCTGATCGTCTATACCAAGGGCCGCATTCCCAACTCGGAGCTGCGCTTCTCCGCCGACCCGATCGACGCAAGCGAGGGGGTACCGCTTGTGGTGCTGATCAATGGCGGCAGTGCTTCGGCTTCGGAAATCGTCGCCGGCGCCCTGCAGGACCAGAAGCGTGGCGTGGTGATGGGCACGGACAGCTTCGGCAAGGGCTCGGTGCAAACCGTACTGCCGTTGAACAACGACCGTGCGCTGAAGATCACCACGGCGCTGTACTTCACCCCCAACGGCCGCTCCATCCAGGCCCAGGGCATCGTCCCGGACGTGGAAGTGGCGCGCGCCAAGCTGACCCGCGAAAGCGACGACCCGAGCCTCAAGGAAGCAGACCTGCAAGGTCACCTGGGCAACGGTAACGGCGGTGCCGATCGTCCAAGCCAGGGCAGCGCCGGCAGAGCGGCTCGCCCGCAGGATGACGACTACCAGTTGAGCCAGGCGCTGAACCTGCTCAAAGGCCTGAACGTCACCCGCGCCGACTAAGCCGCCACCATGAAAAAGCCCCGCTGCAGCCTGCTGCAGCGGGGCTTTTTATTACCGCAGCGGCCGGACAGCAGCTGCGCCCATGCCTCACCCTGTAGGAGCCGCGACCTCGCGGCGAATCGTGGGGCCGACGCGAAACCTGCAGAATGGCCGCAATTATTCGCGCCGGGGGCGACGCTCCTACGCGGAAGGTGGTTCGGCCCTGCAACCCGCGCCCATGCGCATGCCCATGCCCATGCCCCACCCTGCAGGAGCCGCGACCTCGCGGCGAATCGTAGGGCCAACGCGAAACCTGCAGGATGGCCGCAATCATTCGCGCCGGGGGCGACGCCCCTACGCGTGAAGCAGCGCACCCTGTAACCCGCGCCATGCCCCACCCTGCAGGAGCCGCGACCTCGCGGCGAATCGTGTGGCCGACGCTAAACCTGCAGCATGGCCGCAATCATTCGCGCCGGGGGCGACGCTCCTACGCGGGAGGCAGCGCACCCTGTAACCCGCGCCATGCCCACCCTGTAGGAGCCGCGACCTCGCGGCGAATGGTGGGGCCGACGCGAAACCTGCAGGATGGCCGCAATCATTCGCGCCGGGGGCGACGCTCCTACGCGGGAGGCAGCGCACCCTGTAACCCGCGCCATGCCCACCCTGTAGGAGCCGCGACCTCGCGGCGAATGGTGGGGCCGACGCGAAACGTGCAGGATGGCCGCAATCATTCGCGCCGGGGGCGACGCTCCTACGCGGGGAGGTGGTTCGGCCCTGCAACCCGCGCCCATGGCCATGCCCATGCCTCACCCTGCAGGAGCCGCGACCTCGCGGCGAATGGTGGGGCCGACGCGAAACCTGCAGGATGGCCGCAATTGTTCGCGCCGGGGGCGACGCTCCTACGCGTGAAGCAGCGCACCCTGTAACCCGCGCCATGCCCCACCCTGCAGGAGCCGCGACCTCGCGGCGAATCGTGTGGCCGACGCAAAACCTGCAGAATGGCCGCAATTTTCGCGCCGAGGGCGACGCTCCTACGCGGGAGGTGGTTCGGCCCTGCAACCCGCGCCCATGCCCATGCCTCACCCTGCAGGAGCCGCGACCTCGCGGCGAATCGTGGGGCCGACGCGAAACCTGCAGGATGGCCGCAATCATTCGCGCCGGGGGCGACGCCCCTACGCGTGAAGCAGCGCACCCTGTAACCCGCGCCATGCCCCACCCTGCAGGAGCCGCGACCTCGCGGCGAAATGGGCGCTTCTTACAGGTAGCTGTTGATCATCTCATCGATGAAGCCTTCGTTGCGCAGCTCGTCCAACGCCTTTTGCAGGCGCTGCACCACTTCGTCCGGCGTGTCCTTGTTCAGCGCCAGGTAGAGTTCGGCGTCATTGAAGCGCAGCACCGTGGTCAGGCCGCTCACGCCCTCCTGCTTGGCCAGATAACGGCCGACCGGGTCGGTGGTGGCCCACAGGTCGATCTTGCCGCTGGTGAGCTTCTTCACGTTCTCCTGGTCACGCAGCGCATTCACCGGGCTCAGGCCCTGGCCTTCCAGGTGCTGGCTGACCGCGTCGTTCTTGTAGGCGCCAATGGTGTACTGGCTGGCGTCCTTCAGGCTGTTGACGGTGACGTTGTTGCCGGGCGCGGCCAACAGCACCCAGCCAGTCTTGGCCAGCGGGCCGACCCATTTGAACAGCGGCTGGCGCTCGGGGGTGAAGGTGGTGGAGAACAGACCGTAGTTGGGCTTGTCGAGGGTCAGCTTGTAGAGGCGATCCCAGGGGAAACGCAGGGTCAGCGTGTAGTCGATCTTGGCGCGCTTGAACATTTCACGAACGATCTCGGCATTGATGCCGTCGATGCCATCGTCACGTGCGAAGTTCTTGTCGTCCACCGCCATGTTGAACGGAGGAAAGTTCTCGGTCAGCAGCACCATCTTGTAATCGGCTGGCAGCTCGGCCCTGGCGGTACACGCCGCCAGCGTGAACCCGAGCACTGCAATTGCCTTTATCGTCTTCAACATCAGTCGTCCCCGCCGCGTGGTTATGATTATGGTTGGCGGCTTCCTGCCGAATCCCCGCGTCATCCCCCTCCGTGGCAATGACTAGCGCATGCCAATGGCACGCCGCATTGCAGCATGATGCCGGCGCCTGGCTCCACGAGCGCCCCCTCGGTAGCGCCCGCTTCGCATGGCTAAATGGCCTTCATGCCTAAAGATAACTGTTGAGGATATTGTCGACGTAACCCTCAGTACGCATCTTGTCCAGTTCGGACTGCAGCTTCTGTACCACCTCGTCCGGCACTTCCTTGTTGAGTGCCAGATAAAGCTGGGCGCTGTGGAAGCGCAGTACGGTTTTCAGGCCGCTGACGCCTTCCTGGCGCGCAAGGTAACGACCGGCAGGGTCACCGGTGGCCCACAGGTCGATCTGCCCGCTGTCGAGTTTCTTGGCATTTTCCTGATCGCGCAGCGAGGTGATCGGCTGCAATCCCTGCTTCTCCAAATGCTCGGCGATGGCATCGCCCTTGTAGGCGCCGATGCGATACTGCTTGGCCTGCTGCACGTTGTTGACCACCAGCTTGCTGTCACCACGTGCCAGCAGTACCCAGTCGTCCGGGCCGATCGGGCCTACCCACTTGAACAGTTCCTCGCGCTCGGGCAGCCGCGCGGTCACGAACACGCCGTAATCGGGCTTTTCAAGCGCGAGTTTGTAGATGCGATCCCAGGGAAAACGCAGGGTGAGGCTGTACGACACGCCGGCACGCTTGAACATTTCGCGCACCACATCGGCGGCGATGCCATCGATATTGTCTTCCTGCGCGAAGTTCTTGCCGTTGATCGCCATGTTGTACGGCGGGAAATTTTCCGTCAGCAACACCACGTTGTAGTTCGGATCGATTTCGGCACGCGCTGCCGATGCCATCAAAAGCAGGGCACCCGCCGCTGCCAACCACAGACGTTTCCACATGTACTCGACTACCTGTCAATCCAGAGTGTTGACGGGCGGCCAGGAAGGTCACGCCCGGAGCGACCGGGCCGGTCCTGTCAGATGTGGCGCGCTAGACGCTCTGGCTTGACTCGATCCCTGTCACACGGCTACTAGCTTAGCGCCATTAGCGGGCATGCCAAAGCCCAATTGCACCAAGTTGGACGCATTGCACATCCAGCCTGCGTGCAGCCGCGCTCAGCGCACCACGATACCGCGACTGGCCAGATACGCCTTGGCCTCCGGAACCGTGTATTCGCCGAAGTGAAAGATGCTTGCCGCCAGGACAGCCGCCGCCTTGCCCTCGATGATGCCGTCGGCCAGGTGTTGCAGGTTGCCGACTCCGCCGGAGGCGATCACCGGGATGCCCACGGCTTCGCTGATGGCGCGGGTCACGCCGAGGTCGTAGCCACTCTTCACGCCGTCCTGGTCCATGCTGGTGAGCAGAATCTCGCCAGCGCCCAGGCCTTCCATCTTTTGCGCCCAGGCGACGGCATCCAGGCCGGTCGGCTTGCGGCCGCCGTGGGTGAAGATTTCCCAGCGCGGCACCTCGCCCGGGCCGGAGACCTTCTTGGCGTCGATGGCCACCACGATGCATTGCGAGCCGAAGCGCGACGCCGCCTCGCCGACGAACTCGGGCGTGAATACCGCGGCAGTATTGATCGACACCTTGTCGGCACCGGCGTTGAGCAGGTTGCGGATGTCCATCACGGTGCGCACGCCGCCGCCTACGGTAAGCGGGATGAACACCTGGCTGGCCATGCGCTCGACGGTGTGCAGCGTGGTATCGCGACCATCGACGCTGGCGGTGATGTCGAGAAAGGTAATCTCGTCGGCACCCTGTTCATCGTACCGACGGGCGATCTCTACCGGATCTCCGGCGTCGCGGATGTTCTCGAACTTGACGCCCTTGACCACACGGCCGTTGTCCACGTCCAGGCAAGGGATGATGCGTTTGGCGAGAGCCATACGGAACTCCGTAGGGCGGACTCAGGAGCAAAGCGAACAGTCCGCCGGTTGACGATCGCGTACTGCCTGCGGCGAGTACGCCCTACATTACTTGCTGAAGTTGTCGCAGAAGGCCTGAGCCTCGGCGACGTCCAGGGTGCCTTCATAGATGGCGCGGCCGGTGATAGCGCCGATGATGCCTGGCGAGCGCGCCAGCAGCAGCTTCTCGATGTCGCCCAGGTTGTGGATGCCGCCCGAGGCGATCACCGGGATGCGACTTGCTGCGGCCAGAGCCGCGGTGGCTTCGACATTGCAGCCCTGCATCATGCCGTCCTTGGCGATGTCGGTATAGACGATCGCCGAGACGCCATCGGCCTCGAAGCGGCGCGCCAGATCGGTAGCCTGTACGGTGCTGACTTCCGCCCAGCCGTCGGTGGCGACGAAACCGTCCTTGGCATCCAGACCAACGATGACCTTGCCCGGAAAGGCCTTGCAGGCGTCGGTAACGAATTGCGGATCTTTCACCGCCTTGGTGCCGATAATCACGTAGCTGACCCCAGCCTTGACGTAATGCTCGATGGTTTCCAACGAGCGAATGCCGCCACCGATCTGGATCGGCAGGTTCGGGTAGCGCCTGGCAATGGCAGTGACCACCTCGCCATTCACCGGCTTGCCTTCGAACGCGCCGTTGAGATCGACCAGGTGCAGGCGGCGGCAACCGCCCTCGACCCATTTGGCAGCCATGCTCACCGGGTCATCGGAGAACACCGTGGAGTCTTCCATGCGGCCCTGGCGCAGACGCACGCAGGCGCCGTCCTTGAGGTCGATAGCGGGAATAATCAGCATCTGCACACCTTGTTCAGTTCAATCAGCGTTGGCTGGAATCAATCTTTCTCGAGCGCCCAGAGGTCGACTTCGAGGCTTTCGAAGCGCTCGCGCAACAAACTGTGCGCATCGGTGATCGCTCGGTTGTAGTAATGCGGCGCTACGTCACGGCCAAACAGCTCGAGCAGTTCAAGCACTTCGAAGGAGCCCAGCTCCAGCTCGAAACGCTCGGCCAGAAAACGCTGCAGTTTGTGCACCGCATCGCTTTCCTGCTCGGGCGTGAGCGTGAGGATCGGGCTCTTGAGCCTGGCCATCTACCAGCGGCCATCCCAGGCGGCGAAGTTCTGCAGCAACTGCAAGCCGTGGGTATGGCTCTTCTCGGGGTGAAACTGCACGGCAAAGCGCGAACCGTCGGCCAGCGCGGCGGCGAAATCCTTGCCGTAGTGGCCGCGACCGACGACCTGCTGCGCCTTGGCAGCCTCGATGTAATAGCTGTGCACGAAGTAGAAACGCGCCTGGTCCGCAATGCCGTGCCACAACGGGTGGTTGACCGCCTGGCTGACTTCGTTCCAGCCCATATGGGGCACCTTGAGGGGCTCCCCGTCCTCGACCATATCCTTGCCGAAGAAACGCACCTGGCCGGGGAACAGGCCGATGCAGTCGACGCCGTCGTTCTCTTCGCTGCGCTCGAGTAGCGCCTGCATGCCCACACAGATGCCCAGGAACGGGCGATCCTGGCTGACTTCGCGCACCAGCTCATCGAAGCCCAGGCGGCGAATCTCGGCCATGCAGTCGCGGATCGCGCCGACGCCGGGAAACACCACGCGGTCGGCCTCACGAATCACCTGTGCGTCGCTGGTCACCAACACCCGGCCAGCACCGACGTGCTCCAGGGCCTTGGCCACCGAGTGCAGGTTGCCCATGCCATAGTCGATGACTGCAACCGTCTGCATCAGAGTACGCCCTTGGTCGATGGCATCTGCCCGGCCATGCGCGGGTCGAGTTCCACGGCCATGCGCAGCGCGCGGCCGAAGGCCTTGAACACGGTTTCGATCTGGTGGTGGGTATTCACGCCGCGCAGGTTGTCGATGTGCAGGCTGACCTGGGCATGGTTGACGAAGCCCTGGAAGAATTCCTGGAACAGGTCGACATCGAAACCACCGACCACCGCACGGGTGAACGGCACGTGCATCTGCAGGCCCGGGCGACCGGAGAAGTCGATCACCACGCGCGACAGCGCTTCGTCCAGCGGCACGTAGGAATGCCCGTAGCGGGTCATGCCCTTCTTGTCGCCAACCGCCTTGGCGAACGCCTGGCCGAGGGTGATGCCGACGTCTTCGACGGTGTGGTGATCGTCGATCTCGAGGTCGCCCTTGCAGAAGATGTCGAGGTCGATCAGGCCGTGGCGGGCGATCTGGTCAAGCATGTGCTCGAAGAACGGCACGCCGGTATCGAAGGTGGCCTTACCGGTGCCATCCAGATTGATCGAGACCTTGATCTGGGTCTCCAGGGTATTGCGCTCGACGGATGCCGTACGTTCGGCCATCACCTGCTCCACAAAATCGTTGGGCGAAAGGGCAGCCATTATAGGCTGATAAGCAGCGAAGCTATAAAGCCGCACGGCGAAAATGCACGAAAAACGCTTGAGGTCAGGGCTAAAAATCGACGGGCATAAAAAATCCCGCTGGCGCACCGGGCGCCAGCGGGATTTTTGAACCGCAGCCTGTTACTGGAACAGAACGACGGTCTTCTGCAGGGTTACCCACACACCCCAGGCCAGCGGGATACCCACGGCCAGCCAGGCGGCGATGACCAGTGGCTTGCTCGACGGATCGGCAGCCCACTCCAGCTCGGCAGCGGATGGCGCGGATTTCTCGCCATGGGCACGCTCGGCGGCCAGTTCTGCTTCGCTCATGAAGTACTTCGGATCAACCGGGCGAACCAGCAGGTTGCAGACGAAGCCCAGCACCAGCAGGCCGGCGAGGATGTACAGGGTGATGTCGTAGGCAGCTGCGCGTTCGACGCCGATGCTCAGCTGATACTCGCGCAGGTAGTTCACCAGCACCGGGCCCAGCACGCCAGCGAAGGCCCAGGCGGTCAGCAGGCGACCGTGGATCGCGCCAACCATCTGGGTACCGAACAGATCCGCCAGGTAAGCCGGAACCGTGGCGAAACCGCCACCGTACATGGACAGGATCAGGCAGAAGGCGAATACGAACAGCGCGATGCTACCCAGGTGACCGGTCCACGGGACCAGCGCGTACAGGGTGAAACCCAGCGCGAAGAACACGAAGTAGGTCGCCTTGCGGCCGATCAGGTCGGAGAACGATGCCCAGAAGAAACGACCGCCGATGTTGAACAGGCTCAGCAGGCCGGTGAAGCCGGCAGCGATTGCCGCGATCTGCATCAACTGCTCTTTGCTCAGCTCGCTGAACGGTACGTTCACGCCGATCAACTTGCCGCCGAACACTTCCTGCAGCATGGGCGATGCCATGCCGATGATGCCGATACCAGCGGATACGTTCAGGCACAGCACGGCCCAGACCAGCCAGAATTGCGGGGTTTTCCACGCGGTGTTCACGTGGACGTGGCCCTTGGTGATCATCGCATCGTTGGCCTTGGCAGCCGGCGCGACCCAGCCAGCCGGTTTCCAGCCAGTTGGCGGAACGCGGTAGGACAGCGCGCCGCCGACCATGAAGATGAAGTAGATCACCGCCATGACCACGAAGCTCTGCCACACACCGACGTCGGTCTCGCTGGAGAAGTGGCCCATCAGCGCTGCCGCCAGTGGAGCACCGACCATCGCACCGCCGCCGAAGCCCATGATGGCCATACCGGTCGCCATGCCGCGCTTGTCCGGGAACCACTTGATCAGTGTCGATACCGGGGAGATGTAACCAAGGCCCAGACCGATACCACCAATCACACCGGAACCGACCCACATCAGCCAGATCTGGTGGGTATAGATGCCCAGCGCCGAAATCAGCAGACCACCACACCAGCACACGGCCGAAACCAGGCCGGCCTTGCGTGGGCCTGCGTGCTCCAGCCAGCCGCCCCACACGGCAGCCGCGCAACCAAGGAAGACGAAGAACAGGGTGTAGATCCAGCCGAGCATGGAGATCTGCCAATCGCAGTTGCTGGCGAATATCTGCTCAAAGAAGCCGATATCCGGCGCGCAGGCGACGGCAGTATCGATACCAATGGCTTTCGACAATGGCAGCCAGAATACGGAAAATCCGTAGGCCATGCCGATGCACAGGTGAATGGCGAGGGCAGCTGGCGGAACCAGCCAGCGGTTGAAACCGGGCTTAGCGATGATGCGCGCCTTGGACAGGAACGCAGGGGTCGCTGAAGCACCGTTTTGCACGGTGGCGTCAGTCATTTTTTCTTCTCTGATTTAGTTGGCAAACAAGACGATTATTGGCGACGCCCATGGATAAGAGCGTTACCTGATATGAACCAAGTTGAGGCGGGTCCTTCACAGCGAGCAGCGCGCTGGAAATCCCGTGACATTGTGTCACATCGCCATGGTGATTACGCAACCATCGACAGGCACTTTTGCGCGCGCGAGACATCTTTCTCAGACTGCCGACATTATTTACCGACGGCCGGTAACTAAGCCTCTCTGCAAGGTTCCAACGGATGCGTCGATGACAGCCCAGCGCCTGCCGCGACGATTGGAAAAATACCCCGCACACCTCTCATGGAAACTGCCATGGATAGCATCGATACCCTGATCATCGGCGCCGGCGCACTCGGCCTTGCCTGCGCCGCACGCCTGGCCGCGCCGGGGCACAGCACGTTGATCGTCGAGCAGGAAGGCCTGATGGGCAGCCACACCTCCAGCCGCAACTCGGAGGTCATTCACGCCGGCATCTATTACCCGCCAGGTTCGCTCAAGGCCGAGCTGTGCCTGGAAGGCCGCGAGCGCCTGTACGCCTGGTGCGAGCAGTGGCAGGTGCCGTACCGGCGCCTCGGCAAGCTGCTGGTGGCGGTGAGTGACGAGGAGCGCGGCAAGCTCGAGGCGCTGGCCGACAATGCCCACGCCAGCGGCGTCGATGAGCTGCTGGCGATCGATCGCGCACGCCTTGCCGCCCTGGAGCCCGCGGTGCGCGGCGTCGCAGCCCTGCTCTCGCCCAATACCGGCATCATCGACAGCCATGCCTTTCTGCAATCGCTGCTTGCCTGCGCCGAACGCCAGGGCGCCGAACTGGTGCTGCAGACCCGGGTCGACAGCCTGACTCATGACGGTGACGGCTGGATCGCCAGCGGCAGCAGCGCTGGCGAGCCGTTCAGCCTCAAGGCTCAGCGCGTGATCAACGCCGCCGGCCTGTTCGCCCAGCACCTCGCGCAGCGCACCGACGGCCTGGCGCCGCAGCACATCCCGCGCCTGCACTTGTGCCAGGGCAACTACTTCAATTACAACGGCAAATCGCCGTTCAGCCATCTGGTCTATCCGATGCCGGAGGCCAATACCAGCGGCCTCGGCGTACATGCCACCCTGGACCTGGGCGGGCAGTTGCGCTTCGGCCCCGACACCCGCTACCTCGACAGCATCGACTACCGTGTCGACGAGACCCTGCGCGACGCCTTCGCCAGCGCCATCAGCCGCTATTTCCCCGCGCTCGACAGCACGCGGCTGGTGCCTGGCTATGCCGGCATTCGCCCCAAGCTCGGCGGCCCCGGAGAGCCCGCGCAAGATTTCATGCTGCAAATGCCGGCCGAGCATGGTCTACAGGGGCTGGTGAATCTGTTCGGGATCGAATCGCCGGGTCTCACCGCCAGCCTGGCCATTGCCGAACGCATTGCCCACAGGCTTTAACCGCGGGGATGCCGTCGGCGCTATACTCGCGGATTCAAATTTTCGTCACTGCATAGGACTCGTCCATGAAAGCGCTCGGCAAAATCCTGGGTCTGTTCTTCCTCGGACTGCTGCTGATCATCGTGGCGTTGGGCTTTGCCCTGACTCACCTGTTCGACCCCAACGATTACAAGGATGAAATCCGCCAGCTGGCACGCGACAAGGCCAACCTGGAGCTGACCCTCAACGGCGACATCGGCTGGAGCCTGTTCCCGTGGCTGGGCCTGGAGCTGACCGACGCCACGCTGGCCAGCGCCAGCACGCCGGACAAGCCCTTCGCCAACCTGCGTCTGCTCGGCCTTTCGGTGCGCGTACTGCCGCTGCTGCGCAAGGAAGTGCAGATGAGCGACATCCGTGTCGATGGCCTCAACCTCGACCTGCAGCGCGACGAGAACGGCCATGGCAACTGGGAAGACGTCGGCCGTCCTGCCGCCAAGCCGGGCGAAGCGCCGGCCGAGCAGAGCGCTGCCAACGAGACGCCGAACGCGCAAACCGAGCCCGCCCAGGACAGCACCCAGCCGATCAGGCTGGACATCGACAGCCTGATCGTCAACGGCGCCCGAGTGGACTACCGCGACGCCCAGAAGGGCCAGCAATTCAGTGCCGAAAGCATTCAGCTCACCACCGGCGCCATTCGTGAAGGTGCGGCCGTACCGATCAAGCTCAGCGCCTTCTTTGGCAGCAACCAGCCGGTCATGCGTGCGCGCAGCGAGCTGCAGGGTGAACTGCGCTTCGACCGCGCGCTCAAGCGCTACCAGCTCGAAGATGCACGCCTGTCCGGGGAAGCCTCCGGCGAGCCGTTCAACGGCCAGACCCTCACCTATGCCGCCCAGGGCCAACTGCTGGTCGACCTGGCGGCCCAGGTTGCCGAGTGGAACGGCCTGAAGCTCTCGGCCAACCAGCTGCGCGCCCTGGGTGAGCTGAAAGTCCGCGACCTGCAAAGCGAACCCAAACTGTCCGGTGGCCTGTCCGTGGCCCCGGTGAACCTGCGTGAATTTCTCGCCAGCCTCGGCCAGAAGTTGCCGCCGATGACCGACGAGAAAACCCTGTCGCAGTTCGAACTGGTGACCCAGCTCGGCGGCACGCCCACCAGCCTGTCGCTCGATGAACTGACCCTCAAGCTCGACGAAAGCACCTTCACCGGCAGCATTGCCGTCGCCGACTTCGCCAAGCAGGCGCTGCGCGTGCAGCTCAAGGGCGACAAGCTGAACCTCGATCGTTACCTGCCACCGCAGAGCAAGGACAAGAAAGACAGCGACACCGCCCGCAAGGCCGAAGTGCGCGAGACCGTCGCCAATGCCGGACAAGCCGGCAGCACCCCGGTGCCCAACGCACCCACTCAGCAGGCCTGGAGCTCCAGCGAAGTACTGCCCATCCCCCTGCTGCGCAAGCTCGACGTGCAGACCAGCCTGACCCTCGAGCAGTTGACGCTGTACAAGCAGGCACTGACCGACGTCAGCCTGAAGGCTCGCGGCCAGGGCGGCGCTCTCAATCTCGAAGAACTGCGCGGCAACCTCGGCAAAGGCAGCTTCGCCATCAGCGCCGATGCCGACGTTCGCCCGGCCGTGCCGGTGCTCAGCCTGCACACACAGCTCAACGCCATACCGGTCGAGCCCTTTCTCAAGGACGAACAGCGCCCCTCGCCCCTCAAGGGCCTGCTCGACCTGAACAGCGACCTGACCACCAGCGGCAACAGCCAGAAGGCCTGGGTCGACGCGCTCAACGGCACCGCCAGCTTCCTGCTCAACGACGGTGTGCTGGTCGATGCCAACCTGGAGCAACAGCTGTGCCGCGGCATCGCCACCCTCAACCGCAAATCGCTGAGCAGCGACCCGCGCAGCAAGGACACGCCCTTCGAGCGCCTGCAGGGCAGCCTCAACATTCGCAACGGCGTGGCCAGCAACCCCGACCTGCAAGCGCGTATTCCCGGCCTCAGCGTGGCCGGCAACGGTGACCTCGACCTGCGCGTGCTGGGCCTGGACTATCGCGTCGGCATCACCATCGAAGGTGACCAGCGCGAAATGCCCGACCCTGCCTGCGAGGTCAATCCTCGCTACGCCGGCGTGGCCTGGCCGCTGCACTGCCGTGGCCCGCTGGAGCTCGGCGCCAAGGCCTGCCGCCTCGACCAGGAAGGCATGGGCAAAGTGGCCGCCAAACTGGCCGGTGACCGTATCAACGAGAAACTCGAAGAAAAGCTCGGTGACAAGGTCAGCCCCGAACTGAAAGACGCACTCAAGGGCCTGTTCAACCGATGACACCCGAGCAATTCTCCAGCGCGGTCCTGCGCTGGTACGACGTGCACGGCCGCAAGGACTTGCCCTGGCAGCAGGGCATCACGCCTTACCGCGTGTGGGTCTCGGAAATCATGTTGCAGCAGACCCAGGTCAGCACCGTACTCGGCTACTTCGACCGCTTCATGAGCGCGCTGCCTACCGTGCGCGACCTGGCCGAAGCACCACAAGACGAAGTGCTGCACCTGTGGACCGGCCTGGGCTACTACACCCGCGCTCGCAACCTGCAGAAGACTGCCCAGATCATCATGCGCGACCATGCCGGCGAGTTTCCGCGCAGCGTTGAAGCGCTCACCGAACTGCCCGGCATCGGCCGCTCCACGGCAGGCGCCATCGCCAGCCTGAGCATGGGCCTGCGCGCGCCCATTCTCGATGGCAACGTCAAACGTGTGCTGGCCCGCTTCGTGGCCCAGGAAGGCTACCCGGGCGAACCCAGAGTGGCCAAGCAGCTGTGGGCCGTGGCCGAGCGTTTCCTGCCTGAAGAGCGCTTCAATCACTACACCCAGGCGATGATGGACCTCGGTGCCACGCTGTGTACCCGCAGCAAGCCCACCTGCCTGCTGTGCCCGGTGCAGAGCGGCTGCGAAGCGCACCTGCTCGGCCTGGAGATCCGTTACCCGATCGCCAAACCGCGCAAGGAACTGCCGCAGAAGCGCACGCTGATGCCGATGCTCGCCAGCCGCGACGGCGCCATCCTGCTCTACCGACGACCTTCGACCGGGCTCTGGGGCGGCCTGTGGAGCTTGCCCGAGCTGGCAGACCTCGACGCGCTGGCAGCCCTGGCCGACCAGCACCAGTTGCGCCTTGGCGAACGCCGCCAGCTAGACGGCCTGACCCACACCTTCAGCCACTTCCAGCTGGCCATCGAACCCTGGCTGATCGAGGTCGACGGCGTACCCGGCTTCGTGGCCGAGGCCGACTGGCTCTGGTATAACCTCGCCACCCCGCCGCGCCTGGGCCTCGCCGCCCCGGTGAAGAAACTGCTCAAACGCGCGGCCGACGTATTGCACACAGGAGAAATGGCATGACCCGCACCGTGATGTGCCGCAAGCACAAACAACAACTGCCCGGCCTGGATCGCGCGCCCTACCCTGGCGCCAAAGGCGAAGACATCTACCAGAACGTATCCAAACAGGCCTGGGAAGAATGGCAGAAGCACCAGACCCTGCTGATCAACGAACGTCGCCTGAACATGATGAATGCCGAGGACCGCAAATTCCTGCAGGCCGAGATGGACAAGTTCCTGTCCGGTGAGGATTACGCCCAGGCGGAAGGCTACGTTCCCCCCAGCGAATGAGGCGCGGGACGTAAGCGCCCGGAATATTTAAATATTTTCCAAAAAACGTTTGACAGCAAAAAGCGAAAACCGTCTAATACGCCCCGTTGCCCAGGTAGCTCAGTCGGTAGAGCAGGGGATTGAAAATCCCCGTGTCGGCGGTTCGATTCCGTCCCTGGGCACCACCTTTCTTCTCAGGTGGTGCCAGCATCACATGAGAAAATAAAAAACCGGCCTTGGGCCGGTTTTTTATTGCCTGCAAAAAAGTACCGTCCAGCCGACAGCCTGAACACGTCAGCCTGGCCCCCCTCCAAAGCACAGACCTCGCGCCTTCCATGCCGAGGCTCATGCAGCCGGAGCCAACCATGCACCTCTCTATCGCCCTTAATGCCGCAAACGACCCCAAGCAACCTCCCGTCGAGCCGCACGAAACGCCGATCAACGATCCAGGTAACGAGGATCCAGGCTCCATTGTCGATGATCCGGATAGCCCGTTCAGCCCACAACGCCCCATCGAGGAACCGGGAAGGCCGAGCCCTGAGAAGCGCTGAACGCCTTTTAGAACTGCCGAGCGAATCGATACCCGGTCAATCTCGTCCCCGGCACGGGGAAAGGGATAGATAGCCGCCGGGCTGCGATGAATTCGCGGGGGCGGGCCGTGCCAGCGACGGCGCCCCCACCATGGTTCGCGCGCATGGCGCGCTCCCACAGGTATCTGGTATCGATAGCTGCTTCAGCTTAGCGCCGCGTAGTCGGGCTGAGCGAGGTGATGCCTGGGGCTCTTGCTAACGCCTTCACCCATCCGGAGTGGGTGACCGTGGGAGCGGGCCATGCCCGCGAGCTCATGGACATGCCCCTGGTCGCCTCCTCTGCTCCTCAATCGAGCAGGTGAGCGATCTGCGTGCTCAGGGTTTCCAGGGTGAAGGGCTTGCTGAGCAGCGGCGCGGAGTCCAGCAGTGCACTGCCGGTTTCGCGCACTTCGGCAGGATGGCCGCTGATGAAAATCACCTTGAGATCAGGACGCAGCAGCAGGGCCGGCTCGGCAATGCGCACACCGGAGACGCCACCTGGCAGGCGGAAATCGGTGACCAGCAGATCCAGATAAGGCTTGGTGGCGAGGATGGCGAAGGCGTCGGTGGCGCAGTCAGCCTGCAAGACACTGTAGCCCTCGCCCTGCAGGTACTCGGCCAGCAACATGAGCAGGAGCGGATCGTCTTCGACGATCAGTACGGTTCGGGTGGATTGGTTCATTGCCCTGCTCCTGGCTCTTTTTTACTCCTTCGCTTCGACCCTGCCGGTACGCCGAGTTCAACCTATATCTGCGGGCCGGCGGCGCGGCAGCCATAGGCTGAACAGCGAGCCCTGCCCCAGACTGCTGTGCACCTCGATGCGCCCACCATGCGCCTTGACGATCTGGTCCGAGATGAACAGCCCGAGACCCAGGCCGGCGATCGATTCGCTGCTCACGGCACGCTCGAACTGCTGGAAGATACGCTGCTGGTTCTCCTGGGAGATGCCGATACCGTGATCGCGTACATCGATGCGCACGCCGTCGTCCACCGCCCGGGCACGCACCTCGATGGGCCGCCCCGCGCCATAACGCAAGGCGTTGCTGAGCAGGTTGCTGATCACCTGCTCGACACGAAACTGATCCCAGCTGCCATGCAGGGCCTCGTCGCTGTCGAGCTGCAGGTCACAGCCGGCCACGGCCATCTGCTGGGCAAAATTCTCGGCGACGTTGCGCACGGTTTGCGCGAGGTCGAACTCCACCGGGCGGATCGACAGCTTGCCGGTGCGAATGCGTGACACATCGAGCATGTCTTCGATGAGGCGGATGAGGCTGTGGATCTGCCGCTCGTCACGGTCGAACATGGCCCGCAAATTGTCTTCGCTGAACGCCGTCAGGTTGCCCTTGGCGAGGTGCATCTTGCGCAGTTGGGTGTCGAGAATCAGGCCGTTGAGCGGTGTGCGCAGCTCATGGGAGACGATCGACATGAAGTCGTCTCGCATGCGCACAGCGTGCTGCAATTCGCCCTGGGTGGAGCGTAGCTCGTTGAGCAATGCATCCTGCTCCTGTCGGGAGCGCTCCAGCGCAGCCAGTTGCTGGGCCATGACCTTGCGCTGGCGGTAGAGGTCGACGAATACCGCCACCTTGCTCTGTACCGCCTGGATATCCAGCGGCTTGTAGAGGAAGTCCACGGCACCACTTTCATAGCCCTTGAAGGCGTAATTCATCTCGCGGCCGGCGGCGCTGACAAAAACGATGGGAATGTGCTTGGTCTTCTCGGTGCCGCGCATCAGCTCGGCGAGCTCGAAGCCGTTCATGCCGGGCATCTGTACATCGAGGATGGCCAGGGCGAACTCGTGTTCGAGCAGCAGCACCAGCGCGTCGTCGGCGCATTGCGCCTTGAACACTTCACGATCGTCGCGGCGGATCAGCGCCTCGAGTGCCAGAAGGTTCTCCGGCAGGTCATCGACGATCAGCAATTTGCATCCGGTGCTACTCAACATGGGCGTGAGTCCAGTTCGGCTAGCAATGCGAGAATGCCCCGCAAAGAAAGAATGTAATCGGGGCGATGCAGCGCCAGCGCCGCTTCTGGCATGGTGCGAACCTGTGCCTCCTGCGGATCCTGCACCACGGTCATACCACCCCGCTGTTTTATTGTGTTCAGGCCCAAAGCGCCGTCCTGATTGGCGCCGGTCAGCAATATGCCCATCAGGTTGGCGCCGTAGACGTCGGCGGCCGACTCGAACAGGTAATCGATCGATGGCCGCGAATAGTGCAGCGGCTCATCACGGCTGTAGGAAAAGCGGCGGTCCGCTTCGATGCACAGGTGGTAACCGGGCGCCGAGAAATACAAGGTGCCCGCCTGCAGTTGTTCCTTGTCCTGCGCTTCCTTCACACGCAACGCCAGGCGCCGGCCAAACAGCGCAGGCAAGAGGCTTTCACGGCTGTCTGGCAGATGCAAAACCACCGCCAACGGTAAACCGTAGCTTGCCGGCAGCCCGTCGAACAGCGTCATCAACGCTTCTACCCCCCCTGCCGAGGCGCCGATCACCACTGCTTCGAGCATCCTTGGCTGACTGCTCATAGCTTGCGAAACACTCGTTCCTGACGATTGAGCGCCTCGAAACGCCCCGCATAGGCAGAGAAATCCAGACTTTCCTTGCTGCCCAGGCCGAGAAACGCGCGATGGCCAAGTGACTCGTGGAACAGCCCGAAGGCGCGGTCCTGCAGCGCCTTGTTGAAGTAGATCAAAACATTGCGACAGGAGATGAACTGGGTTTCCGAGAACACGCTGTCGGTGGCGAGGCTGTGATCGGCGAACGTCACGTTGGCGCACAGGAAGCGCTCGAACAGCGCGCCATCGTAGGCGGCCGTGTAGTAATCGGAGAGCGATCCCTTGCCGCCGGAGCGTTGATAGTTCTCGCTGTACAGGCGCATGTTGTCGATGGGGAAAATGCCCTTCTGGGCCTTGGCCAGCGAATGCGGGTTGATGTCCGTGGCATAGATGATCGAGCGCTCCAGCAGCCCCTCCTCATGCAGCAGGATGGCCAGCGAATACACCTCCTCACCGGTGCTGCAGCCTGCCACCCAGAGTTTGAGCGACGGGTAGGTGCGCAGAAACGGCACCACCTCCTGGCGCAGGGCCAGGAAGTAGGACGGGTCGCGGAACATTTCACTGACCGGGATGGTGAGAAACTGCAGCAGTTGCATGAAAGCCGCGGGGTCGTGAATGATCCGCCCCTGCAGCTCGGAGATGCTCGCGCAGTCGAACTGGCGCATGGCGTGAACCATCCGGCGCTTGAGCGAAGAGCCGGCGTAATCGCGAAAATCGTAGCTGTACCTCAGGTAGATGGCCTCGATCAGCAGGCGCAGCTCGATATCCTGCGTTTGCTCGGACATGTCAGATGCGCTCCAGCTTGGGCAGCCACACGCGGATCAGCGAGAACAGGCGGTCGAGGTCGATGGGCTTGGCCAGGTAGTCATTGGCACCGGCCTTCATGCACAGGTCCTGGTCGTCCTTCATCGCCTTGGCCGTCACCGCGATGATCGGCAGCTTGCGCCAGCGCGGGTTCTCGCGGATGCGCCGGGTGGCTTCGTAGCCATCCATCTCCGGCATCATCACATCCATCAGCACCAGGTCGATGTCGCTCACCGCTTCGAGTTTGCCGATGGCTTCGCGGCCGTTGCGCGCCACCTCGACCTGGGCGCCCTTGTGTTCCAGGGCGCTGGTGAGGGCGAAGATATTGCGCACGTCATCATCGACCAACAGGATACGCCGGCCCTCGAACACCTTGTCGCGGCTGCGCGCAGTCTTGAGCATGCTCTGCCGCTCGCTGGACAGCTCGGACTCGACCATGTGCAGGAACAGGGTGACCTCATCGAGCAACCGCTCGGGAGAACGGGCGCCCTTGATGATGATGGAGCGCGAGTATTTGAGCAGCTCGGCCTCCTCGGCCCGCGTCAGGTTGCGCCCGGTGTAGACGATCACTGGCGGGAACGAGCGGATGTTTTCGCCGCCCATGCGCGCCAGCAGCTCGTCGCCCTGCATGTCCGGCAGTTTCAGGTCGATGATCATGCAGTCGAAGATATGCTGGCGCAGTTGCTTCAGGGCCTGCTCACCAAACTCGACGGCAACGATCTCGATGTCGTCATCGCCGATCAGGCGGGCAATGCTGTCGCGTTGCAGCTTGTCGTCCTCGACCACCAGCACGCGTTTCATCTTTTGCGTCAGGCGCGCTTCGAGCTTGCTGAACACGCCCTTGAGCTGGTCACGGGTCGCCGGCTTCTGCGCGTAGCCCACGGCGCCCATCTGCAGGGCCGCTTCGGCCATGTCCTCAACGGAAATCACGTGCACCGGAATATGCCGAGTGCCCGGGTTTTCCTTGAGGCGCTGCAGCACCGAGAGGCCGGAAACGTCCGGCAGGCGCATGTCCAGCAGGATGGCGTCGGGGTGGTGAGTGGTCGCCAGTTCCAGGCCATCCTCGGCGCAATGGGCGACCAGGCAGCGGTAGTCGAGCTCGTGGGCCAGGTCGTAGAGGATGTGAGCGAACTGCGGCTCGTCCTCGATCACCAGCACGCTGCGGCCGCCGAGCACCGACATGCCGCGGTCATCGGGGAAGGTCGCAACGGGCTTCTCGACGGGAGCGTCGCGGACCGGCTCGGGCGCCCGCGGCGCGATGCTGCGCGCGACCTGCACCGGCTGCGCCGCAAGTGCTTCGGCCTCGCCTGCCTGCGGTGAATAACTTTCCGGCAGCACCAGGGTGAACACACTGCCCTGCCCGGGCTCGCTGGCCACACTGATCGAGCCGCCCAGCAGCACGGCCAGGTCGCGGGAGATCGACAAGCCCAGGCCGGTGCCGCCAAAGCGCCGGTTGGTGGTGCCGTCGGCCTGGCGGAAGGCTTCGAAAATGTATTCCTGCTGATCCTTGCGAATGCCGATGCCGCTGTCGCGCACGGCGAATGCCACGCCCTGGTCGGCGCGGCTGATGCTCAAACTGACCGAACCCTGCTCGGTGAACTTGATGGCGTTGGACAGCAAGTTCTTGAGAATCTGCTCGACGCGCAGGCGATCGGTGTACAGCGAACGCGGCACGTCGTCGGCCACCTGCACCTCAAAGCTCAGGCGCTTTTCTCCGGCCAATGGCTGGAAGGTGGTTTGCAGGCTCTGAGCGAGGCGCACCACGTTGGCATTTTCCGGGCGCAGATCGAGCTTGCCGGCCTCGACCTTGGAGATGTCGAGGATGTCGTTGATCAGGTTGAGCAGATCGTTGCCGGCGGAATAGATCGAATCGGCGAACTTGACCTGTTCGGCGTCCAGGTTGCCCTTGGGGTTGTCGGAGAGCAGCTTGGCCAGGATCAGCGAGCTGTTGAGCGGCGTGCGCAGTTCGTGGGACATGTTGGCCAGGAACTCGGACTTGTAGCGGCTGGCACGCTGCAACTCTTCGGCGCGCTCTTCGAGCTGCTCCTGGGCCTGCCGCAGGGCGCTGTTGCGGTCATCGAGGGCATCGCGCTGCGACGACAGCTGCTCGTTGGTCTGCTCCAGTTCGGCCTGCTGGGTTTCCAGGTGCGCCTGGGATTCCTTGAGCGCGCGCGACTGCTCTTCGAGCTCCTCGTTGGCAGTTTTCAGCTCTTCCTGCTGCACCTGCAGCTCTTCGTTGAGCTGCTGGGTTTCGGCCAGAATTTCCTGCAGGCGATGGCGGTAGCGGGCGGCTTCGACCGAGGCGCCTACGCTGGAGGCGATCTGCCTGAGGAACTCGCCATCACGCTCGCTAAGCGGGCGCAGGAAGCCCAGCTCGATCACCCCATTGACCTCGCCATCATTGTCGATGGGCAGCAGGGCGACCGTCAGCGGCTCACCCTGGCCAAGCCCGGAACTGACCTTCAGATAATCGGCCGGCAGTTGCTCGAGGGTCAGCAGGCGGCGGTTCTGCGCCACCTGGCCGACCAGGCCTTCGGCGCTGTAGAACGACTGTTCGGCCTTTTCCAGCTCGCGGGAGAATCCATAGCTGGCGACGCGGCGCAGGCCACCGTGCTCTTCACGCACGTAAAGCGCGCCCACCACGACCCCCAGGTGGCTGGCCAGAAACTCCAGCATGTTGCGCCCCAGCACCGGCAAGGCCTGCTGGCCGATCAGCCGCTCGGCCATCTCGGTCTGGCCGTTGCGCAACCAGGCCTGGGCCTGCAGACGCTCATTGTGCTCGTCCTGCTTCTTGAGGATGGCGCCGTAGGTGCTGGTCAGGCTCATCAGCTCGCGCCGCCCGAACAGTGCGAGCGAGCCACTGAACAGCAGGGTGAACAGCACGAACAAACCAATGGTGAGGGTGGCGGTGTTGGAGGCCGTATCGTTGCGCTCCTTGCGCAGGCGCTGCTCCTGGGCGATGAAGGCGGCATACTCGGTGCGAATGGCGTCGGTCAGCTGCTTGCCGCGGCCGTCACGCACCGGGTCGAGAAAGTTGCCGCCCTCGCGTTTGGCGTTGATCGCCGTCTGCGCGAACGTGTTCCACTCCTCCTGCAACGCGGCGATAGTACGCAGACGATCGAGCTGCACCGGGTTGTCCGCCACCAGCTCGGTGAGGATATCCATCTCGGCCTTGATGCGCGGCTTGGCGATTTCGAACGGCTGCAGGAAGCGAATGTCACTGGACAGCAGATAACCGCGAAAGCCCGTTTCCTGATCGATCGACAGCTTCAGGCCTTCATTGGCGTTGTTGAGCACGCGATCGGTGTGCTGCACCCAGCCCAGTACATTGAGCAGGTAACTGATCAGCACCACGAAGAACACCGCGCTGACCACCCCCACGCCCAGCGGCAAGGCGACGTTGCGCCTGAGAATGCGCTTGAAGCTGTTCTCATCGATGGAAGAGGTGTTGGTCATCGGAGTTTCCTGGCCGCGATTGGATAATGCATCGATCTGCATGCTTGTTCGGTAAACGGCCGATGGTAATGCGCCGACTGAACTTTATCCAACAGTCAGCGCAGGGCGGCCCGCGCGCTTGGATTACGCACACAGCGGCCAGGTTCGACTTATTTTGCAACGCATGTCGACAACTGCGTCACAGCGTGGCGCCAACCGGTAAAGACGGTAACTTTTCAGCCCGGCGGCACCCTTGCGGTGCAGATCGGGCACCCATTTCGTGCCATGCTAATTGTCCAGCCCTCGTCAGCCCTACCAGGCTGCAGCGCCTCGCGATCGACTACCTGGCCAACCGCCTGGCGATGCCGATCCACGCATTCATCCTTCCTTTACCGAGGTAACGCAGTGTCAGACCCAGCTATCAATGCATCGCCGAGCGCCCAGCGCATCCTGCTGGTGGAGGATTCCGAAGTGGTGCGCATGCTCACCGTAGAAGTGCTCGAAGAACTCGAGTACAGCGTGATAGAAGCGGCTGAGGCGCAACAGGCGTTGCAGGTACTGCGTAGCGACGAGCACATCGACCTGCTGATGACCGACATCGGCCTGCCCGGCATGAATGGCCAGGAGCTGGCCATCGCGGCGCGCCAGCTTCGCCCGGATCTCAAGGTGCTGTACGCCAGCGGTTATGCGGAAAGCGTCGAGATCGACAAGAACGAGCCGGCGACCCGTACCGACATCATAGGCAAACCGTTCTCCCTCGATGCCCTGCGCGACAAGGTTCAGGGCATGCTCGGCAACTGAGGGTTTCGGGCTCGGTTAGGTCAAACAGGCCATTGGCACTGGAATTGCGAGACGGATGTGAGTAGGGTTCGCGTCTTTTTTGAAAGCGTAGTCTGCAGCGCCCGGCTGGTCCGCGCCTCCCTCGGCTCTGGAGACCGCGCCACCGTGCCGTCGCCGGCACCGTTAGAGGAATGGCCAAACGCCGTTTTTTGCCGCGGGGCGACAAGCAACTGCACTGATGCGACACCCCCGTGAGCGTAGCGGCGGCGGGCCAGCAGTACCCTTGGCGCCCCCTGGTGCCTATGCTAGGTTTGCAGCCCACAGCCCCGCCATACACGGATTCTATCCGCACAAGAACCAAGAGGACTGCTCGATGGCTGAGGCCACGCCTGCGCTGGAAATCCGCAATCTGCATAAACGCTATGGCAACCTCGACGTGCTCAAGGGCATTTCCCTGACGGCTCGCGATGGCGACGTGATTTCCATTCTGGGCTCTTCCGGCTCGGGCAAGTCGACCTTCCTGCGCTGCATCAACCTGCTGGAGAATCCCCATCAGGGGCAGATCATCGTCGCAGGTGAAGAGCTCAAGCTGAAGAGCCAGAAGAACGGCGAATTGGTCGCCGCCGATAGCCGCCAGATCAATCGGCTGCGCAGTGAAATCGGTTTCGTGTTCCAGAACTTCAACCTGTGGCCGCACATGACGGTGCTGGACAACATCACCGAAGCGCCGCGCCGCGTGCTTGGCAAGAGCAAGGCCGAAGCCATCGAGATTGCCGAAGCGCTGCTTGCCAAGGTCGGCATCGCCGACAAGCGTCACGCCTACCCCAACCAGCTCTCCGGCGGCCAGCAGCAACGTGCGGCCATTGCCCGCACCCTGGCCATGCAGCCAAAGGTGATCCTGTTCGACGAACCGACTTCGGCGCTCGACCCGGAAATGGTACAAGAAGTGCTTACTGTGATCCGCGCGCTCGCCGATGAAGGGCGCACCATGCTCTTGGTGACCCACGAGATGAACTTCGCCCGGCAGGTTTCCAGTGAAGTGGTTTTCCTGCACCAGGGGTTGGTGGAGGAACAGGGGTCGCCGCAGCAGGTATTCGACAACCCCAACTCGGCGCGCTGCAAACAATTCATGTCCAGCAATCGTTAAAAAACGGAGCAATCACGCATGCATAGCTATAAAAAGATTCTGCTGGCAGCTGCCGCCACCCTGGCTTTCGGCACCAGTGCCGTCGCTGCTGACAAACTGAAGATCGGTACCGAAGGCGCCTACCCACCCTTCAACCTCATCGACGCCAGCGGCCAGGTCGGCGGCTTCGACGTGGAGATCGCCCAGGCCCTGTGCGCCAAGATGAAGGCCGAGTGCGAAGTGGTCACCTCTGACTGGGACGGCATCATCCCGGCCCTGAACGCCAAGAAGTTCGACTTCCTGGTCGCCTCCATGTCGATCACCGAAGAGCGCCAGCAGGCGGTCGATTTCACCGACCCCTACTACACCAACAAGCTGCAGTTCATTGCCCCCAAGAGCAGTGACTTCAAAAGCGACAAGGCCAGCCTGAAAGGCAAGGTGATCGGTGCACAGCGCGCGACCATCGCCGGTACCTGGCTGGAAGACAACATGGACGGCGTGGTCGACATCAAGCTCTACGACACCCAGGAAAACGCCTACCTCGATCTGGCCTCGGGCCGCGTCGATGGCGTACTGGCCGACACCTTCGTCAACTGGGAATGGCTGAAGAGCGATGCCGGCAAGGACTTCGAATTCAAGGGTGACCCGGTATTCGACAACGACAAGATCGGCATCGCCGTACGCAAGGGTGATGCCCTGCGCGAGCGCCTGAACAAGGCCCTGGCAGAAGTCGTCGCCGACGGTACCTACAAGAAGATCAACGACAAGTACTTCCCCTTCAGCATCTACTAAGCAGCCTGCCCGCGTCGCCACTGGCGGCGCGGGCGCTTGAGTTTCCATGAATTTCGACCTTTCCGGATTCGGCCCGGCCCTGGCCGCCGGCACCCTGATGACCGTCCAGCTCGCGCTCAGCGCACTGTGCCTCGGTCTGGTGCTCGGCCTGCTCGGCGCCTTCGCCAAGACTTCTCCGTACAAGCCGCTGCAATGGCTTGGCGGTACCTACTCGACCATCGTGCGCGGCGTTCCCGAGCTGCTGTGGGTGATGCTCATCTATTTCAGCACCGTGAACGTGCTGCGCGAACTGGGCGAAAGCCTGGGCGTCGGCAGCCTGGAGCTGAGCCCGTTCGCAGCAGGCGTGATCGCCCTCGGCCTGTGCTTCGGCGCGTACGCCACCGAGGTGTTTCGCGGCGCCATTCTGGCAATCCCCAAAGGCCACCGTGAAGCCGGCCAGGCTCTGGGCATGTCCAAGCCGCGCATTCTCTGGCGGGTCGTCATGCCGCAGATGTGGCGCATCGCGATGCCAGGCCTGGGCAACCTGTTCATGATTCTGATGAAGGACACCGCACTGGTTTCAGTGATCGGCCTGACCGAGATCATGCGTCAGTCGCAGATCGCCGTCACCGCGACCAAACAAGCCATGACCTTCTACCTGGTCGCCGCCATCATCTACCTGAGCCTCACCATCATCTCCATGATCGGCCTGCACTTCCTCGAGAAGAGAGCCTCGCGCGGCTTCGTAAGGAGCACTCAATGAATTGGGAGCTGATCATCAAGCACCTGCCAAAAATGGCTGAAGGTGCGCTGCTGACCCTCGAACTGCTCGCCGTCGCGGTGGTTGCCGGCCTGATTCTCGCGCTGCCGATGGGCATCGCCCGCGCCTCGCGCCTCTGGTACGTGCGCGCCCTGCCCTACGGCTACATCTTCTTCTTCCGCGGCACGCCGATGCTGGTGCAGCTGTTCCTCGTCTACTACGGCCTGGCGCAGTTCGATGCCGTGCGCCAAGGTCCGCTGTGGCCTTACCTGCGTGACCCGTACTGGTGCGCGGTGATCACCATGACGTTGCACACCACCGCTTATATCGCCGAGATTCTGCGCGGCGCGATCCAGGCCGTACCACCGGGCGAGATCGAAGCGGCAAGGGCGCTGGGCATGTCGCGGGCGCAGTCGATGCTGCACATCATCCTGCCGCGCGCCTCGCGCATCGGCCTGCCGGCGTACAGCAACGAAGTGATCCTGATGCTCAAGGCCAGTGCGCTGGCCAGCACCGTCACCCTGCTGGACCTTACCGGCATGGCCCGCACGCTGAACGCGCGCACCTATGTGAACATGGAATTCTTCTTCACCGCCGCGGTGTTCTATCTGGTGATCACCTTCGTGCTGATCAACGCCTTCAAACTGCTGGAACGCTGGCTGCGCGTCGACGCCTGCCAGGGCCGCTGACGTGACGGGGCCAGCGCCCCGTCACCTATCGCCATGACCTCACGCCCCGCGCCCCAGCCACTCAGTGGCGATGCCCTGCTCCAGCGCTTCCAGGCGCTGGACGTGTTTCTCTGCGCCCACCAGGCACTGTGGAAACCGCGCCCGTTCACGCACCATGAACTGCCCTGGGAGCACCAATACGCCGAACTGGGCAACTGGCTGCGCGGCCGTACCCTGGAACAGGCCGAGGCCAGCCACAACCAGCCAACGGCACTGCCGGATGCGCCCGCGCCTTTTGCGGAACTGGCCGCCCAGGCGGCCTTGCTGAATGAAGTGGGCGACCTGCCGCACAACGCGTCGGCGGATTTGCCGCCGCGCTTTTCGGTGGATGTGCCGGGCCGCAAGTGGCAGCAGATAAGCGCCTTCGCCGACAGCCTGCAATTTCACAGCCCGCCTCGGCACTGGCTGGACTGGTGCGCCGGCAAGGGCCACCTTGGCCGCATGCTCGCTCATGACGGCCAGGCGCTGACCTGCCTGGAACACGACCCTGCGCTGGTCGCCAGTGGTAACGAACTGAGCCAGCGCCTGGGGATAACCGCGCAACACATCGAGCAAGACGTACTCGCCAGCAGCGCCGCGGATCGGCTGCTCGCCACACACAGCCCCGTCGCCCTGCACGCCTGCGGCGACCTGCACGTACGCCTGCTGCAGCTGGCCAGTGCAGTGGGCAGCAAACAGCTGGCCGTCGCACCGTGCTGCTACAACCGCACCGCTGCCAGCACCTATCAAGCGCTCTCGACCGCAGCGCACGGCTCAGCACTCAGCCTGTCGCAGGATGACCTGGCATTGCCCATGAGCGAAACAGTCACCGCCGGCAATCGCGTGCGCCAGCAACGCGACCAGTCCATGGCCTGGCGCCTGGCTTTCGATTTGCTGCAGCGTGAGCTGCGCGGGCTGAACGGTTATCTGCCAACCCCATCGCTGCCTGCAAGCTGGCTGAGAAAAAGCCTGGCCGAGTACTGCCACGACCTCGCCGAACTCAAAGGCCTGCCCACACCGGGCGCACGCAACTGGCAGCACCTCGAAGCCGCTGGCTGGCAGCGCCTGGCAGAAGTGCGCAACCTCGAACTGCTGCGTGGCCTGTTTCGTCGCCCACTGGAGCTGTGGCTGGTGCTCGACCGCGCGCTGTACCTGCAAGAACAGGGCTACGATGTGCGCCTTGGCCAGTTCTGCTCGCCCAACCTGACACCCCGCAACCTCCTGCTGCTCGCCGAGCGCCACTGAGTTGCACACACAATCTGTGGATAACTCTGTTAACAGATTCTGGGCAAGACCACGCATGCCTATCCCTATCAGGCCTGAAGACCACCGCTCATTTTTTGATCAAAAATAAAACTCATATAAAACAGTCACTTGCAAAACACAGAAAACGTTGCTTAGCCTTTTCATAAAAACGCTCTGCTCGCTGCCCATTTGTGCATAAGCCGCGCCAGAGCCTCTGAAAACCGCGGCAAAAAACCTGCCAAAACCAGCTTTACTCGTGCAAACGAATGGATATAATGGCGGCCCTCAAATGCCGGTATAGCTCAGCTGGTAGAGCAACTGACTTGTAATCAGTAGGTCCCGGGTTCGACTCCTGGTGCCGGCACCATACAAAACGAAGCCTCCATAGAAATGTGGGGGCTTTGTTGTTTCTGGACACTGGCCACGCTGCGTTGCACAGCGTCTCAGTGTCCACATTGTGTCCACCTAGCGCAGTGCACCAAGCAGTACACCAACCAGTTTCTGCGCTTACTTCTCGTTGATGACAATGCCGACCTTGGCTGCTTCTTGCTGCTGAACGAGATGAATCCACGCACCTGCCCAGTCATGGCCGTTTCCACTCCGAGTGGTTACAGACATGATGTGAGCAGTGTTTAAAAGCCGCGCCTTCCCATCTCGGTCAGTGGTAGTGATGTTACTGGCTTAACGGCTAGCGGGTTGAGATGCACCACCTCAGCCAGGTGCCCCGGGCTGACGTGGGCGTAACGCATGGTCATGATCAGCGAAGCGTGCCCCAGGCGCTGTAGCGTCAGGATATCCCCGCCGTTCATCATGTAGTGGCTTGCGAAGGTATGGCGCAGCACGTGAAGTGCGATTAGCGTCCGGCGGCTCGCACGGTCACAGCGATGTGATGGATGCCTACTTTTACCAGTGTGCCCACTGCGGTAACTCATACCCCTTTATAGCTGCTCTGCAGCAACCTATCCGCGTGGCCATTTCCTTGCGCCAACCTGCGCCCGTCTCTTCCTTCCGGAAAGAGACGGGCACTCCTACCGCTGCTGCAGCCCAACTCGTACAAGGCTTTGCGGCATTCCCCCTCGTGACAATCGGCGTGACAAACACCGAAGTCACCCGCAACAGCGATACAGATGATGGTGCCGCAGCCCACGGAATGGACTGCACCTGACTGACAGTCAGGCATGCCCCGGTCATCGCATCACTGCCTTCACCTGACTCAGGATCTCGCGGCGCCGGTCTCGTCAGCCAGCGTAGCCTTCACCCGCCCACTTCTGCGGAAGTGTTCAGGAGGCCAGATCATGAGATGCCCAAGCTCCCGGAATGCGATTCCCGGTCGGAAGGAGCCGCCAGTCCCGCGTTAGTGGACAACCCTCACTGGTCGCAGGGGCCTTGATCCCTGATAACACTCAACATTCTTGGCGGGATTACGTGGGGAAGGTTTTAAAGGTTTGGCTTCGAGAGGAGTTCGATCATGGCACTGGTGGGCAGGCGAGATGGACGCAATTTTGGCTACGGTCGGCAGTTGAGCTATGCCGGGCCACAGGCATTGAAAGATCTGTTTGGCGGTGGACATTACGGGACCGTCAAAGCACACAGTGATCGCTGGCAGGCGTTTGTGCGCTGGTGTCGCTCGGAGGATGGGCCGGGGTTTAACGATGCCCGGCAAATTAATCGACAGACCCTGCGTGACTATGCCGAACATCTGCGTCACCACGTTGAACAAGGTGAGCTCGCCATCACCACTGCGCAAAATCGATTATCCAGCGTTAACCGGACTATGGCTGCGCTTCGCGGTGATCAGTATGTGAAAGTGCCGCCGAGCAAGGCGCTGGGAATGCGGCGCACCAGTGTTCGCTGCTCGGTGCCGCAAGGCCAAGACCCCGAACACGTGAAGCAGATCGTCGACGCGCTCTGCGAACACAAAATGCTGCGCGCGGCGGCCATCGCTCAGTTAGCGAGAGCCACCGGCATGCGCTTACGCGAGGCCATTTTGGCGGACCTACCGCGTCTAAAACGTGAGGCCGAACACTACGGCAAGATCAACATCCAGAATGGCACCAAAGGTGGCCGCGCAGGTGCGTCGGCACCTCGCTGGATCACGGTGAACGATCACATCCGCGGTGCACTGGCATTCGCCCATCATGTCTCGCCCGACGGTAGCCACAACCTGCTTGCACCAAACGAAAGCTACCTCGATTTCCAACGGGGAATCGTCCGTCCTGCACGGGACATCCTCCATCAGTACAGTCTCAAAGGTTTCCACGAGTTGCGCGCGGCCTATGCATGCGAACGCTATGAACAAATCACCCATCATCCCGCACCTATCAACGGTGGCCGTTGCTGCCAGCTCGACCAACACCTTGATAAGGATGCCCGAGTGAAAATCAGCTATGAGCTGGGACACGGCCGTATCGGCGTGGTGTCGGCTTACATTGGTAGTCGAGCATGAGCAAGCCATTCGATATCGAGCTGTTCTTAATAGGCGTGTTGACCGGTTCAATACCACGCGCCAGCGTCACCTTCGCCAAGCAAAGGTAATGCAGGACGCAATCACTAAGCGCTGGCAGCAAGATAACCCATGGTGCTGGCAGAAAAAGCATTTAGTTTGGTTCCTAACTGCTACAAGAGAAGAACGTTCGGAAGCAACTAATTATTACTATTTGCTAACCACACAGTTAATAGCGAAAAGACTCGGGAAGTCTTGGTTCGTTCATCGCGACCAAATCATAAAATAAAACTCTAGTCATCATGCAATCACTGTATGTGGCCGCCGCACGAGCACAAAGCCTACGTCCTCTTCCGACCAAACGTTTACAACTTCGAAACCTAATGGCACGAGAAGATCCACAACCACATCGTTCGTCATGACGCCATAATAAGTGTAACCCAAGCGCGCTTTATAAATATAGCCATACATATGACGACGCCCGGATTCAAATTTAGAAAACGACGAACACCTAAATTGATTAACAAAAAGAGCTTCGCCTCCTCCCTGTAAGGCAGAATAAATAATGCATAATGCGCTCCGCAAATAGTCAACACAAGGGATTGCGGATAGCACATTTGAACAATTTATAAAATCAAAACAACTATGAACGCCTTGAGCCACTGCACTCTCAAAGGATAAAATCTGCGCATGGGCGTAGTGCGTTGATACGTATTCAGCTACGCTAGTAGATACCCCTCTCACCATCTGACTACGTGAAAGCTGCAAATCAGAATCCAAGAAAACGACTTGTTTACTTATCGAAACAATTTCATCTGAATATCGAAGTTTCCCACAACCAAAATCCATTACTCTATTACTGCTAGGTCGCGCTCTCAGGTAGTTGCTAACGAACTTGGATTTTTGCTTGTACGATTTAGCAGCGTTTTCTGATCTAATTATCTCGCCTTCAATCAAATATCTCATACACTATTTAACCCCGCGAAAATACTGAGACAATTTCAATTTATCTATTTGATCAACCTGAGAATATGATTTTTTAAGCGTAATAAAAAACAGATGGAAAAGCAGAAGCAGCAGCAAGCCTAACAGATAGAAAAAAAGCGCCCCATCAACTTTATCATTATAAAAAATCAACAAATAAACTATAGTCAGCAATACGACAAAGAAATGTTCGAATATCGCCCAAAAAGACAACGTATAGCGCCAAAACAACTGAACATAGTGCTGATTTATTAGAGCCACCTCCTTATAATACATGTCGCGCATGAAGCTTTTCACTAAATCACGCGTGGCTTTTCTTTCTACCTGAGAGTAGCGCAGTGCCTTTTTTGTAATAGCGCGATCCCAATATAATCTTAGACCCAGAATTTTTGCTAAAATATTATGGGCTTCTAAGGAAAAACTTGCCAGGAAAGCAATTGATGCCAATGTGATTGGGACCAGACCAAAAGAAACCATCCACTTCAATAAAACACCTTGGTCTTCCGTTGCAGGAAGCAAGTCAGGACTTATCTTTATAACTGGCAAATATCCAAACAAACTCATAAATACGAAAAAAATAAAACTACTGCAGAATGTTATCTTATTCAACTGCTCCAGAAGATCATTATAACTAGCGGGAGACTTTAAACTTATCATCGTTCACCAATAAAAATTATTGAGGCGACTATTACACGCCATAAACCCACAAAAGCCAACGCTCCCGCAGCGCATAAACAACACTTTTATAATCGGCCTCGCTTCAAGAACATCTTTTGCTTAGGGCCAGGAAATTTAGGCTCCCAATCTTTATCCATAGCATCTCCAATATAATGATATTCAGTTCCGGATATAATAATCTGAACACCTGTCGCGCGTGAAAATACTTTAAGCGCATCAACATAGCGCCCCAGATCGACGCCATGCATCTCATGTTGTTTTGGGGTATCGAATATAATAAACGACACCTTCTTTCTTTTAAAAAACTCAAAGCACTCAAGAAGCGCGGCATGATAAGCAAGAATCACACGGAGCCTAGTACTCCCACCTAACTGAGCTAATCTCTCGCTGCCTAAAATTGGCACGAAATCCCCCTCAAACTTTATTTCGCTAGAAACATTATTTGTATCGAGGATATCCATCCACTTAAGCATATTCTCTCTCAGTACACTTCTAAATCTAATGATGAGAGGATTACCTTGCCCAGTTTTTTCTAGTTCTTCCCTTCGATTAATAGCTTCATCTTGAGCTGATAAAGCTCTAACATAGCGAGCCGAAATATCTTCGATCGAATCTAAAGACTTTTTATCCTGCTCTAGACCAAATATCCTTGATGTAATTTGAGTAATCGCTTCAACCAGAGCTTTAATATCTGAAGTATTAACCAAGGAATTTCGTCGTTCAGTAAGGCTTTGAGTTTGAGCTACCAACTCACCCCGACGAAGACTTAATTGTTCACTCCTCCCACGCCCAATCTCAACATTGCGCTCCAGATCCTTTAACTGGTCCTTTAAATAAAATAAATTCTTACCATAGGAGTCTGAGCTGAATGAAAACAATTGACAGCCTGGAGAGTTACATATCTCCTCAAAAGAAGAAAAAACTCTTTTCGCTTCTTCATTCAGGCTCAATGTATTGATTTCGGTTTGAATCTCTGCATGAATTCTTTGAAAGCTACGGTCGCGCTTTGAGATGTCCCCTAACTCCCGATCTAAAGATCGGATAGTTTCGTTATTCGATCCAATGAGTTCATCAATAGCGTCTGTAGAGGCAGTTTTATCTGCCGTACCACTTTTCAGCTGTTCAAGTCTCTGGTACAAAGACTTGAGTTCCACATCTATCCCTACTGGATCCATAGATCCGTAAACATCTTTGGCTGACTCATATTCTTTTTTTAGTGCATATACTTGCTTATCGCGCTGTTCGAGTTCACGCTTAGCGTCAATCAGTTTCTTTTTCGCATCAAATGCGTTCTTCGGCGCCACGCCCAAAACAATCCGAATCGACTCCGAAAGCTGATCCTTTATAAAGGAAGTGCTAGGGCTATAATACTTACGATACCCTTCCTCTTGATCTAAATAATAGATAGGGAGCAAAGCAGAAAAGTACGCCTGCGCCGCCTTTTTCTCATCGCTAGAGACCAATGTATGTATATCAAGCCCTAACAACTCAAAAAGATATTTCGAGTAGTCAAGCTCATTTGAAAATTCGCGCTTAACTCCTGCAATATCGGTTAGAACAACATCTAACCCCGATTTAAAATTACGACGAGCAACATAATTAACATCATTAACTTCAAATTCCAACTCAGCACACAGGCAGTTCTCGAGAATGTCATCTCGAAATTTACTTGGATAGCCGAGACAAAAAACTATAGACTTGATTAGCGGTGATTTACCACAGCCATTAGGGCCGAAGAGTTGAGTGACATCTTGACCAAATACCAACGGCTCTGAGCTCCATCCATTATCGCCCTTCGGGAAAATTTGAAGTCTGATAAGCCTCATACAAGCTCCAGGTCCATCTGCTTATTCACACAGATATTTCTATAAGATCGTTGAATCAACGAAAGGTTATAGGATAAATCATCATCATTAGACAAAGCTCTATCAATGACCTTTTGTCCTAGGGTTGTGGCTAGCATTCTATTATCGCTTTTTCGGATTTCAATCATACCGGATCGTTCTAGAAAGCTAATGGCTTTTACCGTCCGTATCCTTAAAATTGCAGACCAACCTAAATGATTAGAAGACCCTTTGAACCCGACTAATGAGGCTTCGATGGACTCTCCCACCATCTGCCCAATTTCAGTCACAATTGGCTTACGCCGGTCCTTAGCCAATAGAAGTACGATCATTGAGATGAGAGGCAACTGAAATAATGCCTCATTACTTAGCTGGTAGTTTTTTTGAATATCTTTTTCTAAAACCGCAATTGAAATTTCGCGCCTGGTTACACTTTCAAAGAATTCGTCATAGTTCATGATTTACACCTAACCAGGGCAGAAATAAATCCCCCGAACAAAAGTGGTGGTGTTAAGTCGTATGCCAACCCCAAACTATCCAGATCCACCATCAACTGCTTCAGTTTTGGATGCAGCGCACCTAACCTAAAAGATTTGGTGCCATTAAGTGTATCGGCAAGTAACGTGTCAATTTTCGAAGCTATAGAAAGGAGATCAAAATCGGAAAGCTTATTTCTATTATCTCGAAGCCAAACATCCCACTCAGTTTTACATCTCGACGAATATTCAATCTCCTCGTTGCTAGCCCCAGAAGCAAACATCGTGCGCTGGATTACTGACGCCGATTTAATTGCTCTAGCATCACCTCCTTGAATCAGAGAATGATACGCCTCTCTAGATATACTTAATAAATCAAGCAAGTCATTTATATCAACGCTTGCCTTACTATTAATAGAGGACTCATCAAAAACAGAAATCACCCCTGCAGTTTTTTTCGACATCAACTCCAACAGATTTACAAGTATCTGCCTTGCCTCATTAAACTCCAGATCGATTTCACTAAATTGATATATCTTGGTCCGAGCATCGGACTCGAAGCTATTGTTTTTATCTTTTATAAACGAAACGTCGGACTCAAATCTAAGTTTAGAAAGCTTCTCAAGTATTTGGGTCTCTGAAAGTTTTGGCTCGGTCAACACGAAGCAGTCATTAAAATTATCGACAATAAATTTCAAATATTTATTGGCAACATCATTACGCTCTAGGCTTACAGACATTGCCTCGAGAGTTTCATCCAGGTGAGCATTAGTCATAAATACAATTCTTGCACACACGTCCGGAAAAGTTACCGTATGCTGCAATAATTTTCCGGCGAAACTAGCCTTCACATTTTCTGCGGAGTGGCTCGCATTTTTTTGGGTTTTAAGTCCAAATACTTCGTTAAGCGTCCAGTTCTTACTGGTTTTAGCGCGAGTTTTAACTTGAAAAAACTCGTATTGCTGTTTACCAGAGACCTTCTTTCCAATCACGAAATCGTCATGGTAATCGCAAAAAACTCTATCAACTTCGCCGCCTTCCAAAATCTCCAAGGCGGCTAGTGCGGCAGCTAGTATCTGAGCCCTATACCTTAAGAAGGTATCTCTACCTACTTGTTCGCGGGGCTTTGTTGAGTAAAAATCTTCAGTACTATTCATGAAGTATCTACGAGTCCCTTCTCAGCTGAAATATCTTTCTCAACTTAGCTAGCACATTCCATCGACCAGTTACATATCTTTTGATGACTCCGATATGTGAACAATAATACTGACCAGTAAGCTGAAACTTTTACTAGATGATCTGCACCTTATTCGGCTCCAGCCACAAAGCACCGCCTACTGATTAGCTCACCGGTAGAGCTGAAAAGTTATCATTATGCCATTACACCTGTCTACCGTAAGGGTTCAACTCGGCCCAACAACATGCGCATACCCTGAGCTTGTGAAGCTGCGTTCGAGATAGGAGTCAAGGCCCCCAATCACAAGAAAGGAACTCCCGAGTTCGATTCCGCTTCAGTCCATAACTAGCTGATTCATTTATGGTTACGGATTGGGGTATGCCAAACTTTCCATCGGATTCCAGTCCCGCAGAAAACCTAGCTCCGCCCCTAGATACCGTTCGTCTGGTGTAGATCCATTACGTATTTTCCTTGGGGTGGGTATTAGCTCTACCGAAGCATTAGCAAGCAGGTGTTCAAAGCTAGCACCACTGCGCGCAGACACCCCATTTCGCGCATGAGCAAGCCATTCGATATGGAGCCGTTCCAGGCAGGTGTTTTGACCGGGTCGCATTCCATGCACCAGCGTCACCTACCAGGCAAAGACAATTCCAGCGGTAATCGGTGATCGCTGGAACCGAGATAGCCATGTGGCTGGCAGCGAAAGCATTTTGTATGGTTTCTAAATCACTACGTGCGCCACCACGCTGGATCGACGTGCTATGACTATCTGCTGACCATGCGCTTGCTCACGACTCGCTTAGGAAAATCTTGGCAGCTCAACGACTAGGCGAGAGTCAACAACCGGCCCAAGCTGGGTGAAAACGAACGTCTGCAAGCCGAACTACGAGCTTAAAGGATCAGATATGTATGTAAAACACGTCTCGCTTAGAAACTTTGGTCCATTTTCCAAGGCAGATTTCGAATTTTCGGGGGCTGCCATCAACATCGTAGTGGGGGCCAACGCAACCGGGAAGACTCAGCTTTGTGGTGCCATAATTGCTGCGATCGTGGGGCGGCCTGCTGTCCAGATTCGCGAAGGTGCCACTGGACCGTCAGAGGTATCAGTCACACTGATGGAAAGTTTTTTTACTGAGATGGCGACGCTTTATGTCACAGAGAACTCGCCTGGGACGGTCTCCGTTTCACAGGAGCCATGTCCATTGGCGATTCAAATCTTAGCTACAATGAGCGACCCTTACGGGGCGCGCCTGGTTCTAGCGGAAGGAGGCGAATCGCACGACCTGATAAATGACGATCTGAAAGTAATCGAAAGCGAGTTACCGGAAGGTATCAAGTATCACGAGCGGTGGTTACAGATGCGTAACAACTGGTCATCCAATCAATATATCGGGTCACGAGGTGAGCACGACTTAGCTCTCGTTGTGCGAGAGTTAGCTATACGGAAAAAGACAAAATCAAGTCTGCCGCTTTTGATAGATGGCCTCGGGATGCATTGGGATCAGCCAACTCGGGGCTTTGCAGTTGAGATTCTAAACGAAATAGCAAAACTTTCCCAAGTAATTATTTTCACTAACCGGGAAGACTTTTTCGTAAATGGCACAACCATCGAAATTTTTCAACCTGAGAGGAGGTCAGATGCGTTGGCGGGTTACAACAACCGTCTCTTCGCGCCACAAAGCACTGGGCGCAGACGGAGGCAAACTCCAGCGTGGATAAAAGGGGCTAAATTCCCGGACCAAGAGAGTCGCATTTGCGAACTGAAGGAGATAAAAGGAAATAATCCAATTGGGTCAATAAAATCACTTGTCGATCAATATGCGGTAGCGTTCATGAATGCTGGAGTTTCGCAAAATGGCTCAATATATTGGGGTGTTCGTGACGAAGACTTATCTATTATTGGTGTGTCTTTGTCAGAGCGAGAATGTGATGAGCTTCGGCGAGTCGTCACAGAGAAGCTCCATAAAATTGCGCCAGCGATAGCACCGACTGCTTATCAAATAGAATTGCATCCCGTAAGTGACGGTATGAAAATTATTGACGGCCTATATCTTGTCGAGGTGAGAATCCCAGCAGTTCGCCGTACCCTGCTATTCGCAACCGGGAGTCAAGAAGTTTACGTTAAAACTGACGCAGGAAAACGACGATTGTCCGCAGTAGAAATTCAATGTGAGCTACTGAGACGAGTGGGTGTCGAGCCATCTTTCTAAAATTTCTCTAAATACTATAATATTGGACTTGGTGTCAGCGCAACGCGCTTTAATTTAGCGACACGAATTCAAAAAAAACTTACAAGTCGACAATGCAAGGACACTTTTTAAATGCCGGTTTCGATTCCACTGACCGCCATGACGAGCCGATTTATTTATAGTTACTATTAGGGGTACACCAAATTTTTCCACCGAATTCCAGACCCGCAGAAAACCTAGCCCCGCCTACTACTACCGTTCGTCTGGTGCCGCACCATACAAAACGAAGCCCTCGCAGAAATGCGAGGGCTTTGTTGTTTCTGGGGTGTTCACTTTCCTCCACACCCTGAAAAACCTGTGGGAGCGAGCTTGCTCGCGATGAGGCCATCAAACCCACCGACAATCTTCCAGTCAGGACAATCGGCAGCCTTTTCCTGGACCAGCTCAACCAAACAACATCTTTTGCCAGTGATCCTCACCCACAATGGCAATCGAAGCACCCGCCTCTCGCAGTTCCACTGCCTTCATGATCTTCGTTCCGTAGGTGCTGTGGCGCCACTGCTCATTACCCACGCTGCCGACCACCAGGTAATGCACCTTCTTACTCACCCCACCACCAATCAAACCGCCACGCTCCTCGACCAATGCCTGGCAATCTTTGCGTGGCCCAAAGGCCATGACGCCTGTAAATACAAACATTCGGCCATCCCACACCAAGTCAGGGGCTGGGGAATTGAAGGGAAGGTCCGTTGGAGTAATGGCAACAGCTTCGCCGACCTTCGATCTCTCAATGCCCAGGCCAGAAAAGCTACGCAGGATGTTAAGCAGCTCAAGAGACTCGTCCGGGTCCAGAGCATCTTCCTGAAGCATGGACGCCAGACGCGAATACAACAGATTGATCACCGGGTCATTTAGATGGGCGAGGTTGTTTTCCAACCATTGCTTTAGGAAAACCGCTTCGTTGGTGTTCACGACACCGTCCGCCGTAATCCCCGCGGCCAGTCCCACCAAGGCATCGGCGGCGCGTCGATCGATACGGGCGTGGTGGAAGAATTTGCTGTTTTCGAACTCGTTGTGTAGGTCCATAAGGGGTTCCTTAGGATGGGTATCGGTTCAACACTGAAGCATTACCGGTTGGGGAAATGTTGTGTTCAAACCTAGCACTCCTGCGCACGGCCCCCCATTTTTTGATCGAGGAAATAAATCCGTCCCCTTTTCCCTTTTCCCGATGGGTCGCATGCGACGCGGCAGCGGCATTCGCGGCAGGCGCAGGTTATCCATGCTGCAATCGCAGAGCGGTGCCAGCGGGAGACGCCTTAGGGCGGGAAGCGGAAGCATCTGAAGTGGTTTCTGACGCACCGCCTGAAACAGCGCGTTGAGGGCACACAGCATTACTACGAGCTCACGGCTCGATATGTCACTCGGCGCTTGGAGGTGTGATGGGGGCTCGGTCTTTGAGGCGTTGCTGTCGTGGGACAGCTAACCAGAGATGCCACGACAACCTTGGTTTCCAATTCGCGGCAGACGGGATCATGGATCACATATCTTCAAGTCACCTGATTATCGAATCATAGGCGGAGCCAATGAGGCAAAATGCCATCATAATCGCATAGCGATGTTACTATCTGCCACTATTGAGATTTCTCACTAACACAGCCATCACGGAACTTATAAATGATTCAAGGATACGAGAATCTTCTTACCGACAAACGATTGGATTCCATTATTGGAAATAACGAAGGTGCATGCACCTTACAGATTTGGATTCTTCGAATAAAGACAAAAACCAACATTGATAATCAATTTCTGTATGGAAGAGTTACTTCAGGAACCTTCAAATCAGACAAGTGGGCAGCAGCTAATCTCGACGAATTTAGCCCTATCAATGATGATGTTTCTGTTGGTGTATTACCTGTAAATCTTTACACCTCTGCTTCAAATATGAGAGCACTGCTTGCTGATATCGGTAACGGCATGACTCTGGGAGGCTTGAGTAGCAAGCATGAACTTAAAATGGATGCAAGACTACACAAAAGAATCTCGTCATTTAGTTTTGGTCTAGATTTTATTGTCCGGCCAGTGATGCATCTACCCGGAAGAGATTATTTCCGGAGCTTCGTCAAAAGGTTAAGCCCTACATCACTTGCCAGCGTAAATAGCGCAGCAATATCTTCAAGTCGAAAAAGCAGCTTATTTGACATCAGAGACAAAAACAGTAGATTAATTGCAAAGTTGGCCTGCGAAGCACTGAAATCCGATACAGGGATGGATTTTTCTACATTAGACACATGGCGCCTTGGCGACTTGGAGCTCATAGTCGCTCCTAGTCTGACTCGAAACGAATCAAAAAAATACGTTTTCCAAACAAAGGGCGACATTACTACCTTCACTCTTAGTGAACGCTTAACTTATACCCCATGCAGACTGGTGATTACTATCCGGGCTTGGAGCGATAACTGTCTGCTTAGCACTCATAGCTCAACTATAAAAAAAGAGTGTGAATACCCACATACCGAGAAATTTTACATAAGCGAATTCAAGCATCGAATCGCTACGGCCTACACTCTCGAGGTGCATGCTGAAACTGAAGATTCTTCAGAGATTTATCCGTGCATTAACATTGGAGGCCACTATTTCCGGCAGATGAATTTAACTATGAATGTCGTTGAGAATTTGCGTGTAAAAATCAATACAGACTGGCTCTCTAAGCAGGTTCCCATCCAAGAACTCGGACGGGTTTCCCAAGCTACACAGATCAACCGAAGCAGCGCGAAATCCCATTCGAAAATTGGTGATAGCAATACCGATCTTTGGGTAGATATAAATCATTCTGCTGAGAATACGATCTCTGGATGCATACCCAAGAAGTCGCAAGGTCGCTTTTTTCCAAAATTATCAGATAGAGTTGTTAGTCGACTTGATTTAGCTGAATGGCTACGAAAAATATTTGATCTTTTCCCAAATACGCAAATTGCTTGGATCGACCCCTTTATGGAAGATGTGGGGATAGATCTTCTAAATACGCTCGGTTCCAATGCTGGAGATTACTTAGTCATCACAGGAAATCTTCCGAAACCGCCCCGACCTGCTTTTGCTAAAAGAGCTAAGAATTTGCTGCGTCCTGCCAACAAAGGTAGCGAGGCATTTCTAAGCCAAAGCAAAAGAAAAAAAATCCTTCAAGACAAGACAAGACCAACTCGATTGAAGGTAATGATTCAACAATGTAAGTTATGGTCAGACAATTTCGGAAGTATCAGATTACGAGTACTCAGTCTTCCATCAGAAAAACTGCATGACAGGATGATTTTGATACGTTCACAAACTGGTGAACCTATTGCGGGCTTTCATCTATCCAACTCGATTCAGCGCGCCAACGAAAACCACCCTTTACTTATTACACCCATTCCGCTCGACGTACTACCCGACACATTCAACTACTTGGACAATATCATTCAGAGCTCTCTCCATGTAGATACAAGCCCTGACAAAGCCACTATACTTTATGATTCAACCACTCAGCAGTCAAAACAAGTTAAAACTGCTGAACTGCGGTACTTGACACCCTATGACTCAATTCGTTCCGGAGACGTAATGGCATGGTGGTTCGATCTTCCCGAACTAGCGGGCCTACACGGAGACTACCTACAAGACAAGCTTATAGCCAGAGAATTATTAAACGACGAAGGGTTGGATAAAAAACACTTTTCAAGTCTGCCGTCAAAGTTTTGGACTGATGGTCTACCACTAGAAGACTTTGACTCAGCGTGGAACTCTATCGGATACTTCCTGGCAAACAGCCAAGCCGGTCAAATTTATGAAAATGAACAACCTCCTATCCCTCAAAAAATTTCGGAACAATTAATAGCCTATCTTGACCCAGGACGGAGCGATGCTACTCCGCCTCCACATAGAGGTAGGGCAATCGAGATTGAGCACTATCTCGCAGAAAACTTTTTCAGTTTACTTACTTCTCGCCAAGACCCCAGTAGACTTTTCTTCGATTCCCTCCCTGAAGTCGCGTGGGGCGATTTCTATGCTATAAAAATTCTATGGCTTAGAAACCCTTCCGAATTTATAAAGTGGTTCGACCGCATAGCAAAGCACCCTGAAAAGAACGACACAAGGAGGTTAGCGCTGCTGACATGCGCATTGCGCTGGGCACAATTCACCCTCCAATTTCACCACAACGAAGAGCAACTGCTATCGTTGTTAGGTAGCAAGATCTGCGCAGCAAACTGGATAGGTCTATCCATTTTGGATAGTCATCTGCGTAAGGGTGGCGATATAAATATTATCGAACGCCCACATAACCTCTACGGAGACAAAAAAACTTTCTCATTATACTGGCTACTAAACGAAGGCAATCACTATAGCTCTGAGTTCCAAGAACTCATCATAGAAAAGATAACAGAATCCAGCCCTGACAATATAACAAGTGATTTCTTCAGCAAACTACTGGACCTACTCAGAGATAACTGCGGAGACTTACACCACTCAACAACGTGGATTTTGGAAAGCTTGCTACTGGAAATGATTCAAAAAAACAAAGTATCTATCCAGCAGGTAGCACTCGCTTGGACTAATGAACTAGTAAGAAACTGGAATAACGCACTCGAAGGTCAGCACCTTAGCTTCCGAGTTCCCGCTGAAGGAGCGTTCTCAGACGAATTGGTACTGATGTTTGAGTACCTAGACAGCTCCACGCAAAAGAAAATCAGTGAATACTTGAGGAAAGCATTTGATGCCTGCGCGCGCGTGGTGCGCCAGCCATTTGGACAAGAGATCAACTGTTCAAAATACTTAAAAGCACATCAAACAAATCTATGGATTTACGCCCTCAGCGAGAGGTTAGCACTTATTGATTCCGATTCGAAACATTTATTTGAAGCACTTTCTAATGATAGCAAAGTCATAATAGACCGACGTTCCAAACATGACTGGGAGCTATTTGGTAACGAAACACTAGTTAGATATGCGATGACAGACCCGGCTCAATTACACCGCTCACCTTTAAAATACAAACTCAGTCTTGCATGTGCGGCACAATGATTGAGCTACAAATTTAAACTCTGTTACTGAGTCTGTTAACGAAGTCTAAATCTTCTATGACTCAATCCCAAAGGAGCAAGCTCCCTTCCGCGAAAGAAACTCCTTCCCGCGGAAGGGAACTAACATCTGGTGTCGATTGAAGTTGGTTAAGCCTCACTAACCCATCCACACAGCCCGCCAACCTACGCAAATTAATCGACAGCTGGTATTACTGTAGTTTTGCTTCGGTGAGGCTGCGCGATGGCAGCGACAAGGCGGGCTTTGGGAAATATAGAGCCAGTCGCGAGGTTATCACGGCTATTTTTCGGATTTTGGCCGTTGCCCATGGGAATAATGGGCAGCACTTAAACTCTCGAGTTAAATCATGCTTGGAGCTCCTCCGGACATTTTATGTGCAGACCAAAAATGCGCTACATCTCAACAATCCCCGCTTCGATTCCACCGAACGCCACAACAAGCTGATTTATTTATAGTTACTAGTTGGGGTACATCGAATTTTCCACCGAAATCCAGACGCCCGGAAATCTTGGCTTCACAGGAACATACCGTCTGTCTGGTGCCGCACCACTCAACACAAGGCCTCGCAGACATGCGGGGCTTTGTCGTTTCTGCGCCCTGAACAATCTTTCTGTTGCCGTGCATGCAACGCTCTGGCTCGGCCGGCAAGCAGAGACGCGAAAAACTAAGCGTCTCTCCGCTTTGCCCAGTGTGCGCCGCGATGGCAAACCCCTGCCCAATAAGGCAGTCGCCAGCCTCTTCGGAAAATCCCTCGCAAATCCCTTTGAACATCCCAAGAACGTCTGTTGTCGGACGATTTGAAAGAGTTCCCTCGCCAGCGCGGCATATTTTGTAGCAAGAGATTGCCAATCGCGTACCAGAGAGATCGCTTCCAACAGGGTTGTCGATGGGGCGGATCAACACGTCGCACGATGCCCTGCCCCAGGATGTCCGTGCATCCGCATTCCGCTCTCGGGCGGATACGTTTTGACAGCCTGAGCCGCGCCGCGAAAGCGCTGGCTCATGAGGAACCGATATGTCCACAGAGCCTCCCAGAGGATTGACCCGACGCAAGCTGCTGACCGCCACCGCAACCACTGTGGCCGCTGGTGTTGCGGTAACGGCACAAGCCGCCACCGTCAGCGGCGTACCGCACTGGTTACCCTTCGACCATAACGGCCCACTCCATTACGACGCCAAGGGCTGGCAGTTCTTCACTGCTGAAGAAGCGCGCGAAGTCGAGGCGATCGTCGAGCGCCTTATTCCTGCCGATGATCTCTCGGTGAGCGGCAAGGACGCTGGGTGCGCGGTGTTCATCGACCGCCAGCTCACCGGCCATTACGGTCGCTACGAGCGCCTTTATCAGCACGGCCCATTCGTACCCGGGGTAGAACCGGCCTCTGACCTGGTGCCCGCCGACCGCTATCGGGTCGGCCTGGAGCAGTTGGGCAAGCACTGCCAGGCAACCTTCGGCAAGCGCTTCAGTGAACTCGACGAGGCGCAGCGCGACGAGGTGCTCAAGGCGATGGAAAGTGGCGACATCAAATTCGAGGGGATCGAGTCGAAAATCTTCTTCGAGCAGATTCTGCAGAACGCCATGGAAGGCTTCTTCGCCGACCCGATCTACGGCGGCAACCGCGACATGGTGAGCTGGAAGATGCTCGGTTTCCCCGGCGCGCGTTACGACTATCGCCCCTACATCGACCGGCACAACGAGAAGCTGGACCTGGTACCGCTGTCGATCATCGGCAGCTCCTCGTGGAATCGCAAAGGATGAGCGGCATGGCCAAGAAATTACCCGCAACCGACGTTGTGGTAGTGGGGCTCGGCTGGGCTGGTTCGATCATCGCCAAGGAGCTCGCTGATGAAGGCCTGACCGTCATGGGCTTCGAACGCGGCGCCTGGCGCGATACCGCCTCCGATTTCAACATCGCCTCGGTGACCGACGAGCTGCGCTACGTCATCCGTCAGGAGCTGATGCTGCGCACCCGGCAGAACACCTGCACCATGCGCAACACGCCAAGCGAAACCGCGCTGCCGATGCGCACCTGGGGTTCCTTCCACCCGGGCAACGGCACCGGCGGCGCGGGCAACCATTGGGCGGGCATTACCTTTCGCTTCCAGCCCGAGGAATTCAACCTCAAGAGCCACCTGACCGAGCGTTACGGCAAAGAATCGATCGAAGGGCTGACCCTGCAGGACTGGGGCACCACCTGGGAGGAAATGGAGCCGCACTACGATGCCTTCGAGCGCGTCGCCGGGGTGTCCGGCAAGGCCGGCAACATCGCAGGCAAGCAGGTCGAAGGTGGCAACCCGTTCGAGGGCGCGCGTTCCAGGGAATACCCCAACCCGCCGACCAAGCAGACCTACGCCCCGGTGCTGTTCGCCGAGGCCGCGCGCAACATGGGCTACAAGCCGTTCCCGGTGCCGTCGGCGCTCGCCTCCCAGGGCTATACCAACCAGTACGGCGTGACGATGGGGCCTTGCACCTTCTGCGGCTTCTGCACCAACTACGGCTGCGCCAACTATTCCAAGGCCAGCGCCATCGTCAACGTGTTGCCAGCGCTGGTGCGCATGCCCAACTTCACCGCCAAGACGCACTGCGAAGTGCTCGAAGTGACCAAGGACAACACCGGAAAGCGCGCCACCGGCATCATCTATGTCGACGCCAATGGCGAGAAGTGGGAGCAGCCCGCCGATATCGTCGTGGTCGCCGCCTTCACCTTCGAGAACGTGCGCTTGATGCTGCTCTCCGGTATCGGCCAGCCCTACGACCCGCTCAGCAACACCGGTACCACCGGGCGCAACTACGCCTACCAGACGGCCAACAGCGTGCGGATGTTTTTCGACGACAAGAACTTCAACCCGTTCATCGGTGGCGGCGCCATCGGCATGGGCATCGACGAATTCAACAACGACAACTTCGACCACTCGGGCCTGGGTTTCGTTGGTGGCGGCAGCACCCGGGTAACGCCCATCGGCGCGGCGCCCATCAATTCGCGGCCGGTGCCGCCGGGTACGCCGAAATGGGGCGCCGAGTGGAAGAAGGCGACGGTGCAGTACTACGCGAACAGCATGTCCATCGGCTGCGAAGCGAGCAATTACAGTGCGCGCGGCAACTACCTCTCGCTGGACCCGAACTACACCGACCCACACGGCCGGCCGCTGCTGCGCATCACCTTCGACTTCACCGACAACGACCTGCGCATGGCCCAGTACGTGACCGACAAAACGGCCGAGATCGCCAAGGCGATGAACCCGAAAATGATGTTCGCCAGCCCGCGCAAAGGCCCCTGGTCGAACACCTCGTACCAGTCCTCCCACGTGGTAGGCGGCTTCATCATGGGCGCTGATCCGACCACCAGCTCGGTCAACAAGCACCTGCAGGTCTGGGACGTGCCCAACCTGTTCGTGGTCGGCGCGTCGGCGTTCCCGCAGAACCCCGGCTACAACCCCACGGGCACCGTTGGCGCGCTGGCGTTCAAGGCAGCGCATGCGATCCGAACCTATTACCTCAAGCGCCCCGGGGAGATGATCAGCGTATGAAAACTCTCCTCAACCTTGGCATCGGCCTGCTGGCCGCGACCAGTATCAGCGCCTACGCAGTGATCGGCCCGGACTCCTACGAACTGGTGCAAAAGGGCAAATACATCGCCACCCTCGGTGATTGCACGGCCTGCCACACGGTGCCGGGCAAGCCGCTGTTTTCCGGCGGCGTGGCCATCGAAACACCGTTCGGCGAACTGCTCGGCGCCAACATCACCCCTGACCCGGCGACCGGCATCGGTCGCTGGAATTTCGAGGAGTTCCAGAACACCATGGCGCGCGGCCACGGGCGCGACGGCAAGCAGCTCTACCCTGCCATGCCCTACGCCGCGTACACCAAGGTCACACGCGAAGACAACCTGGCGCTGTGGGCCTACCTGCGCACCATCGAGCCGGTGCACAACGAGGTGGAGACCAACCAGTTGCCGTTTCCCTTCAGCGTGCGCACGAGCATGAGCGTATGGAACTGGCTCAACTTCACCGAGGGCGAATTCAAGCCTGACGCAGGCAAGAGCGCGCAGTGGAACCGCGGCGCCTACCTGGTGCAAGGGCTCGGCCATTGCGGGAGCTGCCACACGCCGAAGAACCTCATCGGCGGTGACAAGAACAGCGAAACCCTCAAAGGCGGTGATCTGCAAGGCTGGATGGCGCCGAACATCACCGGCGTCGCCCATGTCGGCCTGGGGGACTGGAGCGAGGAGGACATCGTGCAGTACCTGAAGACCGGCGCCAACCGCTACGACATCGCCTCCGGGCCGATGGCCGAAGCGGTGGAAAACTCCACGCAGCACTGGCGCGACGAGGACCTGATGGCCGTGGCCGTCTACCTCAAGGACCTCGACCACGAGCACGAAAAACCCGAACCACTGGCGGCCAACGACCCGAGCATGACGGCCGGGCGCGGCATCTACGAGGATCGCTGCTCGGGCTGCCACACGCCAAACGGCGAAGGCATCCCAACGCTGTTCCCCAAGCTGGCCAACGCCCCGCTGGTGAACTCGCGCGATGCGGTCTCGATGATTCGCGTGGTACTCGCCGGCAACCGTGCCGGCACCACTGACGCCGCGCCAACCGGGCCTGCCATGCCGTCGTTCGCCTGGAACCTGTCGGACGAAAACGTCGCGGATGTGCTCACCTACATCCGCAACAGCTGGGGCAACGCCGCGCCTGCTGTCAGCGCCAGTGAGGTGCGCAAGCAGCGCGAAACCCTGCAAGACGAGTAATCCGCGCCACAGCCTGGGCCGCGCTGCAGCCGGCCCAGGCTTTCTTTTCCGGCTCCCTTCTGCCAGCGCGCCGCAACCCTCGATCGTCATAACAAACCCATCAGCCAGCTAATGGGTGACGACCTGGCGCGCCCTCTGAATTGACCGGCGCCCGGCCGCGATCAGTCGGCTCACAGGAATCAGAGCCGCAAAAAGAGGATATTATTCGCCCCTCAGTTTTCACGATGCGCCGCCATGGCTCATACCGGCAGTCGCCTTTCAGGACCTTACGATGAATAACTCACAGCGCGGATCCGGCCACCTGTTCAGCCTGATGGTCATCGCGCTCATCGGTTGGGGCGCTTACGTCACCCTCTATGTGCCCTACGAACACCGCAAGTCGATGGAAGCCTTCCGCAGCCAACCGCCAGCGGTGAGCCCGGCCAAGGTGGCGATCGTCGACGCTTACAAGGCGAAGCCGACTCCGGCCCCGCTGCCGCAAGGGCTCTACCGCGGTACGGTCGAGCAGGACGGCTACCCGATGAGCATCAGCTTCGATTTCGGCGTCAACCAGGTCATCACCAAGCAGGCCCACATCAAGAACTACCAGTTCAACGGCCAGGCGAACTACCGCTTCGAGGGCGCGGTGTTGACCTTCAGCAACGTCAAGGGCGATGCCGTGCTGTTCGCCGGGACGGGAGAGCCGATCGAGGTGATCAGCCCTACCGAGATTCATGTGCCGGGGCCCGGCACGACGTTGGTGCTGAAGCAGGAGTAACGCCTGCCTGCGTGGCGGCTTCAGGTTTCGGGCGCTCCGCGCGTTTATCGGTTGGCGCCTGCCTGGCCACGAAACCAGCCCCTCAGCGAATGGCCCCGGCAAACCAGCACCACAAGCGCCCCGGCGGCCGCAGCGGCCATATCTTTCTGGGCGTCCCAGATGTCGCCCTGGGCGCCGACAAATACGGAGTGGGCGCCGCCGACGTACTGCGCGCCAATCCATTCCATGAGTTCGTACAGCATCGATGTCGACAGCACGAACGACCAGGCGATCAGCGAGGCCCAGGCCCCTTTCAACTGGCATTCACGGGTGATGATTTCGCGGATGGGCAGCACCAGCAGCAGGCCGTACGCCAGGTGAACGAAGCGGTCGTAATGGTTGCGCTGCCAACCGAACAACTGGTCGACATTCAGCCCGGTCAGCCTGTCGATGGCGGGTACGTAGGGCACACCCGGATAGGTGTAGTGCGTGCCGACCTGATGCAGGCAAAGGAAGAGCACGATCAATGCCCATGAGCGCGGCGTCCAGTAGAACCGCCGCCGGGTGCACCACACCGCCAGCGCCCCGACGGCAACGAGTCCGTTCTCGATCATCCAGGTCGTGCGGTCAACGGGGTCCCAACCCAGCCACACAAAGAATCCCAGGAACGCACACTGCAAGCATGCCGTGATCGAAGCTTTTTCACTACTCGGCACCCGGCTCTCCCCATCGCCATGTCCATTCGCTGACCAACGTCAGCCCTGTTGACGTTAGTCCGGGCACGGGAGACAGGATTCCATCAATTTGCCGGCTGCCGGGCTCGGTTAAAGCCGCCCGGATACCACAGGCACCGGGCGGCTATCAGGAGCGTGCGCAGGCCTGCCGAGTCTTCGAGCCGGCCTTTGCGCAGTGCGGTCATGGCACCGGCAACGCTCGCAACGCGCCGCCTTCGTTCTCAAGTCGCCGCAGAAAAACGCTGGCGTCCAGCAACTGATAAGGGAAGTAGAGACCCGGCGATACCGGCGGCCGCCCATCCAGGCCGACCAATCGTTCGAGCAGCATGGCGATGCTCAGGCCAGTCAGCGCAGCGGCACCTGCCGGGTGGATGACGGCGTGACGCGTGCGCAACGGCTCGCCGCTGCGTCCCTCGCCTGCCAGCTCGATGATGATCTCGGTGGACATCGGCTCGCCCTGGCGTCGGGTCGAACTCACGGCGATGGCCATGTTGAACTGGACGTTGGCAGCCCCGGTCGCCGCCGCCAGGCCGGTTACGTCGATGGACGAGAAACCGGTGGCGTCGATCGGCGTGCCATCGGCGGCATGAAAAACAACCCTGGCTTCTTCGCCCTCGCGCCACACGAACGCGCCCTCGCGGCGTGTCAGCGCCGCAGGCAGCATCGAATTCAGGTGTTCGAAGTCGGTGGCAACGGTTGGCCCGCCGGTATCCTGTTCATCGACCAGCGCGTGGATACGGATGTCGTGCACCCGGCCAAACGCCGCGGCGAGGTGCAGCGTCGACACGGTCGTCGCCCCGACCATCCACTCGTAACCGAGCACCACCGGCGCCGCGTCGGGCGTGTGCATGTAAGCGGCGATTTGCGGGGCAATCTCGAACACCCCCGAGGAAATGCTGAGGTGCGGTACACCGCGCTTCTGGGCATAACGCAGACCAGCGAGATCATGGTCCATGTACAGGACCACGACCGCGCTGACCCGCCGCTCTGCAAGGCCCAAATCGTCCGCGGCCGGGTCGATCACCACGCCCTCTGCGCCACCGATCTGCTCGGCGGCCTGCTGAGCCCGGGCGCGGTCACGCCCACCGATCAGCAACGGTACATCGGGATGGGCAGCGCGCAGCGCTCGGGCGGCCTGATGGCCGATGGAACCCGAACCGCCCATGAAAAGAATGGGATCGCGTGACATGGCGTACTCTCCTTCTTGGGGTTTGAAGCTACGATTAGTAGCTAAGCTAGCATCCCCATCAACCCTCGTAACCTACCATTCGTAGGTTTATCTAAGTTGGCCGTCACGCGGTGACGAGCGGGCCCGGTTGCACGCTGAAGGCTGAGCCAAAGAAGCGGCTCCGGGATCTGCATGTGCGCGCCAGGCTTCGCCGAAGTGATTCGAGGCGAATGGCCGCGGACAAGCAATGTGATCGGCAGCCGGCACGCGCGGACGACTGTTCGTGGGGGATGGGTTAGCACACCGCCGTGCTGAACCGCCGATGGCGAACAGGCCGCGGCACGGCAGGCGTAGCGCGTTCCTCGTTGCGAGGAACGCGATCGGTTGCACGCCCCAGGCGCGGGCGCTCATCCCTGTCGGAACGAGCGCCCTGACCTCAGAGCTGGCTGCCTTGCAGGCCGGCGTACAGGCGAGTCATTTCGTTGAGTTGGCGGAACATCGATTCGGCATTTACCGCAACGATGGTCGGCACGAAATCCTTCGAGGCGAACGCCTTGGTCGCGAACTGCCAGCGTGCGTCGGTCTTGCGCAGCGCCGCGGCGATCTCGTCATTCGGGGCTTTTTCCGCCTTGAGCTCCTGCATGATGATGTCGAACTCCTTTACCGAAGCATCGAAATTGGCATCCAGGTTCGGCGCCTGCACGCCCCAGGCACGGGCCATGTAGAACATCGCGGTACGCTGGGTCAGCACGCGGTTCCAGCCACTGCGGTTGATCGAATGCGATGCGGCGTCGCCGTTGTGCTTCTCGAACAGGTCGGTGACGTGCTGGCACTGCTTCACCAGTTCCTCGGCCTTGGCCAGCATGGCGGGTGCCTGGGCCTTGTCCGGCGTTGCGGTGACCATGGCGCGGTAGGCCGTCCAGATCACCTCGACCTTGGCGAGTGCAGCGCGCACTTCGTCGTTGGTCGGGTGCGCCTTGAGCTGGGCGTGGTGATCCTCGAACAGCGCGACACTGGTACTGAGCTGCTTGGCGGCGTCGTCGACCTTCACGTCAGAGCCGATCATCAGGTAGTCCTTGGCCATGATCTGCCCCAGGCTGCGTTGCAGGCCGGCCATGTTCATGGCTTCCAGCGGCTTCATTTCGGCCCAACTGGCGAGGCTGAGGAGGCTAAGCCCCAACAGCAGCGTTTGCATGCAACGTTTAATCAACTCGGTATCCTCGTACGCGATGGGCCACATCAACTGCCGGCAGGCAGCGCAGGCGGTGACGGCTGGCTTGAGTGGCGCTGGCGACCATGACCAGACTGCAGCTGCCGGTATCCCGGCGCCAGCGATTGACTGATTCTAATCCAAATGCCTGTCATTGACCTGTCGCCCATGCGCGTTAGCCTGCCATCCGGCGGGTCGGCATGGAGATTGGTGACGCCCGTCACACTATGTGGCAGACGCACCGCGAGGGCACGCACGGTCATGCACCAGCCGGGCGCTGGTGTGTTGACGAATGCGTCAGGAAAAAGGCGGGAGCAGGCATCCACCGCGGCCATGGCCGAGGTGGATGCAGCATGTCAGGATGCCTGGCCGGCTTTGGCTTCGGCAGCGGCCTTGCGACGGGCACGGCGGGACATCATGTTGAGCCCCTCGATGATGGCGGAGAATGTCATCGCGGCGTAGATGTAGCCCTTCGGCACATGGGCACCGAAGCCCTCGGCGATCAGCGTCATGCCGATCATGATCAAAAAGCCCAGCGCCAGCATGACCACGGTCGGGTTGGCGGCGATGAAACGTGCCAGCGGGTTGGCGGCGATCAGCATCACGGTGACGGCAGCGACCACGGCGATGACCATGATCGGTACGTGCGGGGTCATGCCGACGGCGGTGATGATGCTGTCGACCGAGAACACCAGGTCGAGCAGCAGGATTTGCACGATGGCAGCGCCGAAGCCCAGAGTGGCCGCGTGGCCGACGAACATGTCGCCTTCCGGTTCCGGGTCCATGGAATGATGGATTTCCTTGGTCGCCTTCCAGAGCAGGAACAGGCCACCGGCGATCAGGATGATGTCCTTCCAGGAGAACGCCTGGCCGAACACTTCAATGACCGGTTCGACCAGTTGCACGATCCACGCCACGGTGCCCAGCAGGGCGAGGCGCAGCACCAACGCAGCACCGATGCCCAGGCGCCGCGCTTTTTCACGCTGGTGCTCGGGGAGCTTGTTGGTGAGGATCGAGATGAAGATCAGGTTGTCGATGCCCAGTACCACTTCCATCACCACCAGAGTGGCGAGGGCGACCCAGGCAGTTGGGTCGCTAGTCAGTTGCAGGAGATAGTCCACGGTCACGCACTTTATGGCTGAACAGAGGACACATTCTGTCTTGTTGTCTGCAGAACAAATATGACTAATTGCGACAATTTATTTCACCACGTTACAACATCTCCAACGCCCCAAAACCGTGCAGTGCGGGGCTTTGCGAAATACCTGCCTTGCCACAGGTCTCGCGTTCAACGTGCCAGCAGGGCCACTACCACTACCATCAGCAGCGCGCAGCTCAGTTGCCAGAACAGGAGCGGGTTGCGCTCCATCAACGGCACCTGCCTGCGGCCGAGCAATGCCGGCCCGGGATGGCGCAGGGCGTGGGCGAATTCGTCCGGATCTTCATAGCGTTTCAGCGGGTCCGGGTGGCAGGCCTTGCGCAGCACGTCATCGAGCCACAGCGGCCATTGGCGCTCCGTCTGCCCAAGTGGCGCATAGCGCAGCCGCGCCTGGGCGCGGCGGGTACGTGCCCGGGCCATGCTGGCGCCGTAAGGCAGGCGCCCGCTGAGCATCTGGTAGGCGATCACCGCCAGGGAGAACACGTCCGAGCGCACTGTGCCGGGCTCGCCGAGCCAGTATTCAGGGGCGCTGTATTGCGCGGTGCCGAGTATCGGGTCGTCCGCCTGGCGGCTGTCGATCTCCTGCAGGCCCGCCACGCGGGTGGCGCCAAAATCGATGATTTTCACCGTGCCGGTGGCATCGATCATCAGGTTGGCCGGGCGCAGGTCCTGATGCAGCATTTCCAGGCGATGAAAGGCGCGCAGGCCGCGGGCGATCTGCTCGACGATGCGCCGTACGGTTTCCAGGTCCGGCGTGGGGTGGTCGATCATCCATTGCGCCAGGGTCTGGCCCTCGATGAATTCGCTGACGCCATACAGGAAGTTGCGCTTGCGGGTCGGCGCGCAGGCCTTCAGCACATGGGGGCTGTCGACGCGGCGGGCGATCCACTCCTCCATGAGAAACCGCTCCAGATAGGCGGCGTCGTGCTGCAGGTCCTGAGAGGGGGTCTTGATTACCACCGTGGCGCCGCTGTCTTCATCAATGGCCAGGTACACATGGCTGCGCGCGCTGGCGTGCAGCGGGCGCACGATGCGGTAACCGTCGAACTGCATGCGTGCTTCAAGGATCGGCGGGCACGGCAGCTCGCCAAGCTTGTGCTGCAATTCATCGGCTTCGGCGCGCGGCAGGCTGTCGATGCGCACCAGTTGCAGGGTCAGGTTGTCATCGCTGCCATTGGCCAGGGCCCGGTCGAGGATATGCTGGGCGGCCACCTGCAGGTTGCCTGGGTGCTCGGCGATGCAGGCGATCATGAAGCGCGCATCGACGAATTCGTAGACGCCATCGGTGGCGAGCAGAAACAGGTCGCCGCGCTCGATCGCCAACGCCTGGTAGTCGATTTCCAGTTGCGGCTGGATGCCCAGAGCACGGCTCAGGTAGCTCTTGCCCTCACCGACCCACACGCGGTGGTCGCGGGTCAGCGGCTCCAGGGAGCCGTCGCGCAGGCGGTAGATACGGGTATCACCGACGTGGAACAGGTGCGCGGTGGTGGATTTGAGCACCAGGGCGCTGAAGGTGCACACGTAGCCGCGATCCATGTCATAGCGATGCTGGCCGCGCCGCGTCTGGGCGTGCAGCCAGGCGTTGGTGGCACTGAGCACGCGGGTCACCGAGGTCTTCACCGACCAGGCTTCGCTGGTACTGAAGTAATCGGAGAGAAACGCCGCCACCGCCGTTTCACTGGCGATGTGGCTGACGTCGCTGCTGCTGATGCCGTCCGCCAGGGCGATGGCGATGCCCTTGCTGCCCAGTTGCGGCTCATGGGGCACGCACAGGCCGTGAAAATCCTGGTTGCGCGGCTTGCAGCCCTTGTCCGAACACTGGCCAACGCTGACCTGCAGCTGGCTCGCTCCGCCCTGCCACAGGCTATCGGCGCTAGCGGCCATGGCCGGCACTCAGTTGTAGGTACGCTTGGGTGCGGTCTTCACGTGGGTGGTGTAGAGCGTCAGGCCGGTGAAGGCCAGGCCACCCACCAGGTTACCCAGTGCGGTGGGGATCTCGTTCCAGATCATGTAATCCATCACCGAGAAATCGCCGCCCATGATCATCCCGAAGGGGAACAGAAACATGTTCACCACCGAGTGCTCGAAGCCCATGTAGAAGAACAGCATGACCGGCATCCACATGGCGATGGTCTTGCCGCTGACGGTGGTGGAGATCATCGCGCCGACCACGCCCATGGACACCATCCAGTTGCACAGCATGCCGCGCAGGAAAATGGTCAACCAACCGGCGGTGCCGAACTCGGCGTAGCCCAGCGTACGCGACTCGCCGATGTGCGAAATCTTCTCGCCGATCTCACCCGCGCTGGTCGAGAAGCCATAGGTGAACACGAAAGCCATCATCACGGCGACCGTCAGTGCCCCCGCGAAGTTGCCGATGAACACCAGCCCCCAGTTGCGCAGCACGCCACCGACGGTAACCCCCGGACGTTTGTCGAGCAGCGCCAGCGGCGCGAGGACGAATACCCCGGTGAGCAGGTCGAAGCCCATCAGGTACAGCATGATGAAACCGACCGGGAAGAACGCTGCGCCAAGCAGCGGCGAACCAGTCTGGACCGTGATGGTGATGGCGAACACCGCCGCCAGGGCCAGGATGGCGCCGGCCATGAAGGCGCGGATCAGGGTATCGCGGGTCGACATGAAGATCTTCGACTCGCCGGCATCCACCATCTTGGTGACGAATTCGGCAGGAACCAGGTAGGACATGGAGGGGCTCTCTTTTTCAGGTGAGGCAAACAGGGAGTGAAATCTCGCGACGGCCGGGGCGCCTGGTTGGCACTCTTCTCGACCTGCGAGCGAATGGGTCGAGCGATCAGCCCGCCAGGCCGATTTCCACGGTGTCGCCATTGAGGCGCACCGGCCATACGCGCAGGCGCTGCTCCGGGTATTCCAGGCACGTGCCGTCGGCCAGGCGAAAATGCTGTTTATAGAGCGGCGAGGCGATCACCAGATCGCCCTTGATCTGGCCGATCAGGCCGCGGCCGATGACATTGGCACCGGATTTCGGATCGCGGTTCTCCACCGCAAACAGCTGCTCGCCAGCCTCGCTGTGAGGCAGATGGAACAGCGCGATCTGCGCACCCTCGAGCCAGGCCACCACGCCCGAGTTGGCGACCAGGTCCTGGCTGCTGCACAGCGGTTGCCACTCGGTAGCGGGAAGCGATTGGGCACGCACGGCGTTGGACTGGCTCATCAGAGCACCTCCTCGGTAACGGGAATCAGGTGTAATTCACTGGCGGTCATGGGGCGGCGCTGGCCGCGTTCCTTGACGAAGTGGATGTCCGGGTCGGCGCGCTTGTCGTTGACGAAGGTGCGGAAGCGCTTGAGCTTTTCCGGGTCTTTGAGAGCACCGGCCCATTCGCATTCGTAGCGGTCGACCACCAGTTGCATCTGCGCGTCCAGCTCATTGCCGAGGCCCAGGCTGTCGTCGAGGATCACCGCCTTGAGGTAATCCAGGCCGCCTTCCAACGACTCGCGCCATACCGAGGTGCGCTGCAGCTTGTCGGCGGTGCGCACGTAGAACATCAGCACGCGGTCGATGGTGCGGATCAGCGCTTCGTCATCCAGGTCGGTGGCGAACAGTTCGGCGTGCCGCGGGCGCATGCCGCCGTTGCCGCACACGTAGAGGTTCCAGCCCTTGTCGGTGGCGATCACGCCGATGTCCTTGCTCTGCGCTTCGGCGCACTCACGGGTGCAGCCGCTGACCGCGAACTTGATCTTGTGCGGCGAGCGCAGGCCCTTGTAGCGATCCTCCAGGCGCAGCGCCATGCCGACGCTGTCCTGCACGCCGTAGCGGCACCAGGTGCTGCCCACGCAGGACTTCACGGTACGCAGCGACTTGCCGTAGGCATGCCCGGTCTCGAAGCCGGCGGCGATCAGCTCGCTCCAGATCTCCGGCAGTTCGTGCAACTGCGCGCCGAACAGGTCGATGCGCTGCCCACCGGTGATCTTGGTGTAGAGGTCGTATTTCTTCGCCACAGCGCCGATGGCGATCAGGCCGTCCGGGGTGATCTCGCCGCCGGGAATCCGCGGCACCACCGAGTAGGTGCCGTTCTTCTGCATGTTGGCCATGAAGGTGTCGTTGGTGTCCTGCAGCGGGATCAGCAGCGGATCGGTGATCGGCTGGTTCCAGCATGAGGCGAGGATCGAACCGACCGCCGGTTTGCAGATGTCGCAGCCGGTGTGGCCGCGACCATGCTTGGCCAGCAGCTCCTCGAAACTGAGCACGCCTTCCACGCGGACGATGGCGTACAGCTCCTGACGGGTATGGGCGAAGTGTTCGCAGAGGCTCTTGTCGACGGCCACGCCGCGGGCGCTCAGCTCATGCTCGAAAACCTGCTTGAGCAAGGCGCTACAGCCACCACAACCGCTGCCGGCCTTGGTGATGGCCTTCAGCTCGCCAAGGTCGGTGATGCCGGCGTCGACCTGGCAGCACACCGCGCCCTTGCTGACGTTGTGGCACGAGCAGATGGTCGCGGTATCCGGCAGCGCATCGGCGCCCAGGGTCGGTGCGCCTTCGGAGAGCGGCAGGATCAGGCTCGACGGATCGGCCGGCAGTTTGATGCCGTTCTGGGCGTACTGCAGCAGGGTGTCGTAATAGCTGTTGTCACCGACCAGCACCGCGCCGATCACGTGCTGGCCGTCCGGCGAGACCACCAGGCGGCGGTAGCTGGCATTGGCTTCGTCGATGTAGCGGTAGCTCTTGGCGCCCGGCGTGGCGGCGTGGGCATCGCCGATGGAGCCGACGTCGACGCCCAGCAGCTTGAGCTTGGTCGACATGTCGGCGCCAGTGAACGCTTCATGGGCAGTATTCGCAAGCTGCGCGGCGACGTTGCGGGCCATCGAATAGCCCGGCGCGACCAGGCCGAAGACCATGCCGTTCCAGGACGCACATTCGCCGATGGCATGAATGAACGGGTCGCTGGTGCGGCAATCGTTGTCGACCACCACGCCACCACGCGGCGCGACATCCAGGCCGGCAGCCCGGCCGAGGGCATCCTGCGGACGAATCCCGGCGGAAAACACGATGAGGTCGGTTTCCAAGAACTCACCGTCATTGAATTTCATCCGGTAGGCGTATTCCTCACCGATGACGATCTCCTGGGTGGCACGTGACAGGTGCACGCCAACGCCAAGGGCTTCGATGCGCGCCCGCAATGCGTCGCCACCGTCCACATCCAGCTGCACCGGCATCAACCGTGGTGCGAACTCCACCACGTGGGCTTCCAGGCCAAGGGACTTGAGGGCGTTGGCGGCCTCCAGGCCAAGCAGGCCGCCGCCGACCACCACGCCACGGCGGGCATTGGCCGCTGCCGTGCGGATACCGTCGAGGTCGTCCAGGGTGCGGTAGACGAGGCGCGAATTGCCCTCGGCGCCCGGAATCGGCGGCACGAATGGATAGGACCCGGTGGCCAGCACCAGGCGGTCGTAGCTGCGACGCCCCAGGGTGGTGACGATTTCGCGCTTCTCGCGGTCGATCTCCAGCACCTGCTCGCCCAGGTGCAGCTGCACGCCGTTGCGGGCGTACAGATCAGGCTCGCCGAGGGCCAGAGCCTCCGCGTCCTTGCCGGAGAAATACTCGGACAGGTGCACACGGTCATAGGCGCGCTGACGCTCTTCGCCATACACGTGCACCTGATAGCGATGCAGGGCGCCGCTGGCGATCAGTTGCTCGACGCAATGGTGGCCGACCATGCCGTTGCCGATGACGATCAGGTTCTCGCGCTTGATCGATGTGACGCTGGAATTCATAGCCTGCCCTCTGTCTGCTGCGGTATCACGGTTTCTGCAACGCAAAAAAAAGACGCCTGGAGCTGCGGGGCAGCTTCAGGCGTCTTTGCCTTGGATTCAGTTATGTGGGGTGAGTATCAGGTCGTGGCCTGTTCACCGGCCCCATCGATGATGGGTGCACAGGCTTGATAGCAGGTTGCATGCCAAGGTCTTGAAAAAGCCGGTAAGGCCCGTGGAATCGAGCTTGGCAGACATCGGCAGGTCGACGCGACCGGCGAAGGATACGAACCAAGATGAAGCAGGCGAGCCTGAAACTCACCATTACGGGGCAGGCCAAGCGGATTCACGGGGGCGTTTGGGTACGAACTGTCGTTCGGTGCACTCTCCATGGCAGCGCGCCATGCACGCGAAATCGCGGGAGTGGGCCGCGCCCACAAAAGCGGGCCATGACAACTCAGCGGCTACTTGGCCCGGGTCTCGAAAGCCAGCCGCACGATCACGACCGGCTTTCGGCGCAATGCTCCCAGTGACGTAGGGTGGACAACGCTCTTTTTGTCCACCACAGCGATCGCAGCGTGGTGGACGGGTCGGGCCGCGTAGGTGAAGCGTCAGCTACGCGCCCCGGTCCACTCTGCGAAAAGCCGCTCCCGCCCTTTTGCGGTAGTACATGAAACGTCCGTAAGCGACGCGAGCAGATCGTGAACAGGCTCCTAGCGCTCCCAGGGCGGAGGCGGCTCGCTGTCCTTGGGCTCGTCTTCGGCGTTGAGGGCTGCCTGGCGACGCGCTTCATCGGCCAGGGCGGCCTTGATCTCGCGCATCACCGCATCAACGTCGGCTTCGTCTTCCGGATCATCGAATTCGCCGGTCAGCACACTATCGGGCGTCAGCTTGCCGTCCTCATAGAGCGCCCACATTTCCTTGGCGTACTTGGTGAACTTGAGCTCCGGCGCGAACTGGCCGAAATAAGCGGCCATGTTGCCCACGTCACGTTCGAGCATCTTGAAGGCGTGGTTGTTGCCCGCCGCATCCACTGCCTGGGGCAGGTCGATGATCACCGGGCCTTCCGGGCCGAGCAGCACGTTGAATTCGGAGAGGTCGCCATGCACCAGGCCGGCGCAGAGCATCTTGACGATCTCGTCGATCATGAAGGCGTGGAATTCGCGAGCATCCTCGGGGTGCAGGTCGACATCGTTGAGGCGCGGGGCTACGCCGCCCTCGCCATCGCCGACCAACTCCATGAGCAGCACACCTTCAAGGAAGTCATACGGTTTGGGCACCCGCACGCCAGCACTGGCCAGGCGGAACAGCGCGGCCACTTCAGCGTTCTGCCAGGCGTCCTCCTGCCCCTTGCGGCCGTGCTTGGAACCCTTGGCCATAGCGCGTGCATCGCGGCTGTTACGAACCTTGCGGCCTTCCTGATACTCGGCAGCCTGACGGAAACTACGTTTATTAGCTTCCTTGTAGACCTTGGCGCAGCGCAGCTCGGTTCCGCAACGCACCACATAGACCGCTGCTTCCTTGCCGCTCATCAAAGGGCGAATCACCTCGTCCACCAGGCCATCTTCGACCAGGGGCTCAATGCGTTTTGGCGTCTTCATCAGCTTTTATCAGGGTCCTCGGTGGTCTATGCGGCCCTTTTATACGGCAATCCTGAGGCAGCGCCCAGTCTCTGCGAAAAATGCGCCCGCCCATTAAGTTTGAAAGCGCGATTGGCACTGGCGCGCAATCGGCCAGGTACCGACAATTCAGGGACTGTTACAGGAGATGAACATGACGGACCCAGGCTACTGGCAAGCCGTGTGCGAACGCGACGCCACGCAGGACGGCCAATTCGTCTTCGCCGTGCGCTCGACCGGCATTTACTGCCGCCCCAGCTGCCCGGCGCGCCGGCCGCTGCGCGCCAACGTCAGCTTCTTCAGCGACCGAGCACAGGCCGAAGCGGCTGGTTACCGGCCCTGCAAACGCTGCTCGCCGCACGGCAGCAGCCCGGCCGAGCAGCTCGATGCACTGGTCACCGCGGCGTGCCGTCTGCTCGATGAAGCCGACCAACGCCTGACCCTGGAGCAGCTCGCCACGCGGATCGGCCTGTCACCCTCCCACCTGGCCCGGGCGTTCAAAGCACGCACCGGGCTGACGCCCAAGGCCTGGGCCTGCGCCCGCCAGCGTGAGCGCCTTGAGCGCGCACTTCCCCAGGCCGACTCGGTGCTCGACGCGGCGCTTACCAGCGGCTACACCAGCACCCGCGCGCTGTACGAACCCCCCGATGGGCTGAGCCCGGCCAGTCGCCGCCTGGGGGCTGCAGGCGAGTGCCTGCGCAGCACCCTGGCACCCTGCCCGCTTGGCTATCTGCTCCTGGCGAGCAGCGAAAACGGCTTGTGCGCCCTGCTGTTTGGCGAATCCGAAGCGGTGGTGGAAGCGGAACTGCATCAGCGCTTTCCGGCCGCAACCGTGCAACGCGATGACGCGGCGCTGGGCGAATGGCTGCAGAGGGTGCTGCTGCAGATCGACGAGCCAGCCCGGGCCGCCCACCTGCCACTGGACCTGCGCGGCACGGCCTTCCAGCAACGGGTATGGCAGGCGCTTCGCGCCATTCCCTGTGGCCAGACGCGCACCTACGGGCAACTCGCGGCCGTCCTTGGCAGCCACCCACGCGCCGTGGCCCGAGCCTGCGCCAGCAACCCGCTGGGTCTGCTGGTGCCATGCCATCGGGTGACCGCCGCCGACGGCAGCCTAGGCGGCTACCGCTGGGGCGTGACGCGCAAGGCGGCCCTGCTCGAGGCCGAAGCCGAGGCGAGCAGCGTCGAGACTGAACAGACTGAAGCTCGGCCGTAACCTGCGAGCATAGTCGCCATTCCCCGGGTATCGCTCCGCTCAACCCAGGCTACGACGCTGCATGCCCACAACTCTCGACCCGGGCTCGCCCTCACGAACACCAATCCGTAGCCTGGCGTTGAGCGAAGCGATACCCAGGGCAGCGATTCCCGGGCGTCGATGCGCTCAACCCAGGCTACGACGCTGCATGCCCACAACTCTCGACCCGGGCTCGCCCTCACGAACACCAATCCGTAGCCTGGCGTTGAGCGAAGCGATACCCAGGGCAGCGATTCCCGGGCGTCGATGCGCTCGACCCAGGCTACGACGCTGCATGCCCACAACTCTCGACCCGGGCTCGCCCTCACGAACACCAATCCGTAGCCTGGCGTTGAGCGAAGCGATACCCAGGGCAGCGATTCCCAGGCGTCGATGCGCTCGAACTAGGCTACGACGCTGCATGCCCACAACTCTCGACCCGGGGCTCGCCCTCACGAACACCAATCCGTAGCCGGGCGTTGAGCGAAGCGATACCCAGGGCAGCGATTCCCGGGCGTCGATGCGCTCGAACTAGGCTACGACGCTGCATGCCCACAACTCTCGACCCGGGCTCGCCCTCACGAACACCAATCCGTAGCCTGGCGTTGAGCGAAGCGATACCCAGGGCAGCGATTCCCGGGCGTCGATGCGCTCGAACTAGGCTACGACGCTGCATGCCCACAACTCTCGACCCGGGCTCGCCCTCACGAACACCAATCCGTAGCCGGGCGTTGAGCGAAGCGATACCCAGGGCAGCGATTCCCGGGCGTTCGCGGCGCTCGACCCGGGCTACGTTCTGGCTGGCTCAGGGTTCCAGAATGGCCGTTACACCCTGGCCGCCTGCGGCGCAGATGGAAATGAGGCCACGGCCCTCGCCGGCCACCGACAGCAGCTTGGCGAGGTTGGCGACGATACGCCCGCCGGTCGCGGCGAACGGATGGCCGGCCGCCAGAGAACTGCCCTTGACGTTGAGCCTGGCTCGGTCGATAGCGCCCAAGGGCTGCTCCAGGCCAAGCTTGGTGAGGCAATAATCCGGGTCTTCCCAGGCCTTGAGAGTGCACAGCACCTGGGCGGCGAAGGCTTCGTGGATTTCGTAATAGTCAAAGTCCTGCAGGCTCAGACCATTGCGCGCCAGCAGCCGCGGCACCGCATACGCCGGCGCCATCAGCAGCCCCTCCTTGCCCGTGACGAAATCCACCGCGGCGGCTTCGCCGTCGCGCCAGTAAGCGAGAATCGGCAGGCCGCGGGCCTTGGCCCACTCCTCGCTGGCGAGCAGCACCAACGAGGCGCCATCGGTCAACGGCGTGGAGTTGGCAGCGGTCAGGGTGCCGCGCTGGCCCTTCTCGAACACCGGTTTGAGGGTGGCCAGCCTGGCCAGGTCGATATCCGCGCGCAGGTTCTGGTCACGGGTCAGCCCCAGAAACGGCGTCATCAGGTCGTCCTGCCAGCCCTCGGCATAGGCGGCAGCCAGCTTGCGATGGCTCTCCACGGCCAGTTGATCCTGTTCGTCACGGGGGATGGCCCAGTGTTGCGCCATCAACTCGCAGTGCTGGCCCATCGACAAACCGGTGCGCGGCTCGCCGTTGCGTGGCAGGGAGGGCGCCAGGTGACGCGGACGGATCTGCAAGAGCGTCTTGAGCTTGTCACCGGTGCTCTTGGCCCGATTGGCTTGTAACAGGATCTTGCGCAAGCCCTCGTTCACGCCAATCGGCGCATCCGAGGTGGTGTCGACGCCGCCGGCGATGCCGCAGTCGATCTGCCCGAGGGCGATCTTGTTGGCGACCAGCAGCGCCGCCTCGAGCCCCGTGCCACAGGCTTGCTGCAAGTCATAGGCCGGGGTTTCAGGCGCCAGGCGCGAGCCGAGTACACACTCACGGGTCAGGTTGAAATCGCGCGAGTGCTTGAGCACCGCGCCGGCGACTACCTCGCCGAGGCGCTCACCATGCAGGTTGTAGCGTTCGATCAGGCCATCCAGCGCGCTGGTGAGCATCGCCTGGTTGCTGGCCGTGGCGTAGGCGCTGTTGGAGCGGGCAAAGGGAATACGGTTGCCACCAACGATGGCGACCCGGCGCGGCAGGCTCATGTGAAGCTCCTTGCGGGTAATATTCTGCGGCACTTTAAGGTGCCTGTTTATCGACACGCAGGCCGATGATGGGGCTGCTGTCGATGCATGAAACGAGTGATGGCGTACAGTGGTCAACCTCTTTGAGTTTCAGCCCTGGAGTCTGTTCATGTCCGATCGCTACCTCAACTTCGCCAACACGCCCGCTGGCCGTCGCCTGGTCGGCGCACTCGGCCTGCCCGCGCCGCTGCCCCTGGAACGCTGGGTAGCAGGCCGCAACCGGCCGCTGGAAGGCGCGTTGCTGATTGGCGGCGACGGTGCCCTGGGAGCATCTGTGGCGGCGTTCGCGAACCGCCTGACCGACGAGCATTTCGCCGCGCGTGACGACCAGTACGGCCTGCCGCGCTGGACTGCCGAACATGGCCCGAAACTCAAGGGGCTGGTCTTCGACGCCAGCGGCCTGAGCCGCTTCGAGGAACTCGACGCGCTGCGCCAGTTCTTCCAGCCTGCACTCAAGAACCTCGGCCGCTGCCCTCACGTGGTGGTGCTCGGTCGCGCCCCGCAGACGCTCGACGATCCCCAGGCCAGCAGCGTGCAGCGCGCCCTGGAGGGTTTTACCCGCTCGCTGGCCAAGGAAATCCGCCGCGGCGGCACCGTGCAGCTGCTGCACGTCGACCCGGGCGCCGAGCCGCAGCTCGAAGGCGCCCTGCGCTTCCTGCTCTCGCCCAAGAGCGCCTACGTGTCAGCCCAGGTGCTGCGCCTGCAACCCTGCGCCCAGCAGGTCGGCGACTGGACGAGGCCACTGGCCGGCAAGACGGCGCTGGTCACCGGGGCCAGCCGCGGTATCGGTGCGGCCATCGCCGAAACCCTGGCCCGCGACGGCGCCGAGGTGGTATTGCTCGACGTACCGCCAGCCAGGGAAGCGCTGGAAGCCCTGGCATCGCGCCTTGGCGGCCGCGCGCTGACGCTGGATATCTGCGCCGAGGACGCCGCACCACGTTTGCTCGAAGCGCTGCCGCAGGGTGTGGACATCGTCGTGCACAATGCCGGCATCACCCGCGACAAGACCCTGGCGAAGATGGGCGATGAGCTATGGACGTCGGTGATCGACGTCAACCTGCGCGCGCCCCAGCAACTCACCGCTGCCTTGCTGCAGGCCGGAGCCCTGCGCGACAACGGCCGCGTGGTGCTGATCGCCTCGCTCAGCGGCATCGCCGGCAACGTCGGGCAGACCAACTACGCCACCAGCAAGGCCGGGCTGATCGGCCTTGCCCAGAGCTGGGCGCCGATGCTGGCCGAACGCGGCATCAGCATCAACGCCGTGGCACCGGGCTTCATCGAGACGAGCATGACCGCCGCCATCCCGTTCACCATCCGTGAAGCCGGTCGGCGCATGAACGCCATGAATCAGGGCGGCTTGCCCCAGGATGTCGCCGAGGCCGTGGCCTGGTTCGCTCAGCCGGGCTCCGGCGCGGTCACCGGGCAAGTCTTGCGGGTCTGCGGGCAGAGCCTGCTGGGCGCGTGATCACGGCGTGCTGCGCTCGCCATCGGGCTGGCGGGCGCGGCGGCGGAATTGCACCGGCGTTTCGCCGACCCAGCGCTTGAATGCCCGATAGAAGGTACTCGGTTCGGAGAACCCGGTGCGCTCGGCGATCACCTCGATGCGCTCGTCGCTTTCCAGCAGCAGTCGCTTGGCCAGGCGGCAGCGGCAATCGTTGACCATGTCGTGGAACCGTACATCGGCCTGGGACAGTTGTTGACGCAGCCGCCGCACCGGCATCTGCAGGCGAACGGCAACCTGTTCGAGCGTCGCCCCGGCGACCAGCAACTCATCGATCAGCCCGCGCACCTGTTGCACCAGGTCCAGCCGCACCTTGCCTGCCGAGCGCCGCAACGGCGGGTTGCGCAAGTACCGAAGCTGCCGGACCTCGCTGAGCGGGCGCATCAGCGCCGGGCCTTTCTGGTAGTTGCGTACATGCTGGCTTCGTCCTTGAGTGGCTGGCGGATTGGCTGCGTCACAGTCAGCGTAGGCAGCTTTCGCCAACGGTGCCGAAACCGGCTGCGATCACGTGAAGCGGGCACCAATGCAGGCTGGCTAATGTCTCAGATCTCGACGAGAGTACGCTGAACCACCCCTTGCACCGGAGCGCACGATGGCAACCGAATGGCTCGATCTGCACACACCACCGTCTCTACCCGGTTTGCTCCTGCGTGCGGCGCTGCGCCGCGGCATCACCGGTAAAACGCTGCCCCACCGCGGATTGCGCTGCTCGGTGACGGTGGATGCGGGTCACCTTGCCCGTTACCGCAAGGTGTGTGGTTTCACCGATGACGCCAGGCTGCCGGCGACCTACCCGCACGTACTGGCCTTCGCGCTGCAGATGAAATTGCTCACCGAGCCGGACTTTCCCTTCCCGCTGCTGGGGCTGGTGCACCTGGAAAATCGTATCCGGGTAATTCGCCAACTCGCCGGCCTGGGCCCCTTCAGCCTCAGCGTGGAAACCAGCAACCTGGCGCCGCACGACAAGGGTGCGGTGTTCAGCGTGATCACGCGCCTCGAAGACCAGCTGGGGTTGCTCTGGGAAGGCGACAGCCGTCTGCTGTGCCGAGGCCTGAAGCTGGACGGCCCGACGATTGGCCGCAGCGAGCCGGCGAGCCTGCCGATGGACGAGCTGACCCATTGGCAGGCGCCGGCCAACATCGGCCGCCGCTATGCGCGGATATCCGGTGACTACAATCCCATCCACCTCTCGGCGCTGACTGCCAAGCCCTTTGGCTTTCCGCGCGCCATCGCCCACGGGCTGTGGAACAAGGCCCGCGCCCTGGCGGCGCTGCAGGCCCATCTGCCGGCTTCGGGCTACAGCCTCGAGGTGCGGTTCCAGAAACCCGTGCTGCTACCCGGCACCTTGCGCATGCGTGCCAGCCTGCCCGCCGCCGAGGGCCAGTTCGACCTTCACGGCAAAGAGGACACACCGCACATGGCCGGCTGCTGGCAAGTCATCTAGCCCGCAACCCAACGCCTGGGGCGCCGATGCTCCGTTATCCGGGCGAGCCCGCTGCGCCCTGTCGCTGTTCGCCCGAGCTGGAGCGTTGCTGCGAGCGTTTGGACGGGGCTCGTCGTGCATGAAAGAATGTACGGCTACCGGATAGCGCCCATACGGAAGCCCCATGAACATCGCCGAACTCACCACCCGCCTGCACGCCATTCGTGATCGCAACGACTGGCGCCAATTCCATGCGCCAAAGAACCTGGCCATGGCCGCCAGCGTGGAAATGGCCGAGCTGGTCGAGATATTCCAGTGGCTCAGCGAGGATCAGTCGCGCAGCCTGCCGGCTGACACGCTTGCCCATGTCGGCCAGGAAGTCGGGGACGTGGTGCTCTACCTTCTCCTGCTATGCAGTGAGCTGGGCCTGGACATGGAGCAGGTGGTGCGCGCCAAGCTCGCGGACAGCGAACGGCGGTTCGCCTGATGAGCGATCGGCATTTCGACGAGCTGGCGACCCGCTTCGCCGAAAAGATCTACGGCGGCGCCAAGGGCGCGATTCGCCTCGCGGTGTTGCAGGCGGACCTCGGCGAAGCGCTGCCCGCCCGCCCGCTGCGGGTCCTCGATGTTGGCGCGGGCCTTGGCCACATGGCGCTGTGGCTGGCCGAATGCGGCCACCAGGTAACCCTGGCCGAACCGGCCGAGCCGATGCTGGCCGGCGCCCGCGAGCGGTTTGCCAACGCTGGTGTGGCAGCCACGTTCATTCACGCACCGTGGCAGGAACTGCCAGGGCGCTTCGAGGCGCCCTTCGATCTGGTCATCTGCCACGCCGTGCTCGAATGGCTGGCCGAGCCGGCCGCCATCCTCCCCGCGTTGCATGGCCTGACCGCAGCCGACGGCTGGCTCTCGCTGGCCTTCTACAACAAGGACGCGCTCATCTACCGCAACCTGCTCAAGGGCCACCTGCGCAAATTGCGCAAGGAAGAATTCGCTGGCGAGAAGCAGAGCCTGACGCCGCAACGCCCCCTTGACCCACGCGAATTGAAGTCGCAACTTGCCGCCCACTGGCAGGTCGAAGTGGAGAGCGGCGTACGCGTCTTCCATGACTACATGCCCCGCGACTTTCAGGCCAAGGCAGAACTGGCCGACCTGCTGGAAATGGAACTGGCACACCGTCGTCACCCAGCCTTCGCCGGACTGGGACGCTACCTGCACTGGATCTGTCGGCCACGCTGAATGCCCTGCTCTGCCAGGAGAACCGTCATGAAACGCATCGCGTTGTTGCTGCTCACCACTGCCCTGGCTGCCTGCCAGAGCCACAACCCCTACACCACGGATTCGGTGCCCCTGCCACCGCCTCCACCCGGCGCAGCCACCCATTTCGACCGCAGCGCCTACCCTGCCGCCCCGCGCGACTACGCCGCCTACCGCAGCTGGGCGTGGCAGCAGCGCCCGGCCGGCAGCGCCTGGGCCAGCGCAGACCTGGTGCAGGATGCGCTGAACAACGCCCTCGACCAGCGCGGCCTGCGCCCGGCCCAGGGCAGCACCGCCGCGGACCTCACCGTGCGCACCGACACCCGCCTGGAGCGCCGCGTGCGCCAGGTTGCGGACAGCTATGATCCCTATTACGGCGGCGGCTATGGCAGCTACGGCAATCGTGGCTACTACGGCAACGGCGTCGGGGTCGGTGCCCGCGTGCCGCTGACCCGTTCCTATGAGGAAGAAGTCGTGGTGGTGCGTATCGACTTCTTCGACGGCCGCAGTGGTGAACAGGTGTGGAGCGGCCAGGCGGAATTGCGCAGCAGTGGCAGCCAGGCCGAACGCGCCGAAGCGCTGCGCAAGGCAGTCAGTGACGCACTGGGCGAATACCCGCCTGCTTGAGCGACCTTCCAGGAGAACCCTTATGCGCCGCCTGCCTTTGCTATTGATCCCCATCCTGGTGCTGCTCGGCGCCTGCCAGAGCCAGCAGATCAACCGAGATTTCGACGCCAGCCGTGACTTCGCCGGCTACCGCAGCTGGAGCTGGCAAGAGCCGGCCGTGCAGTACAAGCCGGATGACCCGCGCATTCGCAGCGACCTGACCGAGCAGCGCCTGCGCAGCGCGGTGAGCGAGCAGTTGGATCAGCGCGGCCTGCGCCCCGCCGCGACCGGCACCTCGGCGGATCTGCACGTGCAGGTATGGCTGATCGTCGACCAGCGCCAGCAGCAGGTCAGCAGCGGTTTCGGTGGCGGGTTTGGAGGTTACTGGGGCAATTACTGGGGCGGACCGGCCTACAACGAGACCCGCACCGTCGATTACAAGGTGGCCACTCTGCAGATCGACCTGTTCGACGGCAAGGACGGCAAGCTGGTCTGGCGCGGCAGCGACGAACGTATCATGCGCAACGACGAGGGCAACCCCGCGCAGCGCGAGACGGTGATTCGTGAAACCGTCAGCCGGGTGCTGGGCCAGTATCCGCCGCGCTAGCAATCCACAGGCAGTGTTCGTACCAAGCGAGGGCGCAGGAAAACAGCGTCTTTCACCCTACCGCCAGCAACGCCGCATGGCTGGTGAAGGCTCTCAACCACGGCCGAAGCGGTAGAACAGGTTGGGTTCGCTGACGATGTACAGGTTGCCGCGGTCGTCGAAGGTCATGCCTTCACCCTGCGGGACCGCCTTGCCGAGGCCGGCGAAATCACTATTGAGGTCGCGGTAACCGATCAGTTTGCCGCTGTCGCCATCGAGTTCCATGATCCGTTTCGACTCGTCGCTGAGCAGCGCCAGATGGCCGGTGCGTTCGTCGAAATGAACCGAAGACAGATCGGAGGCAAATACCGAATCGCGGATCCAGTCGTCGTGATCGAGGATTTCCAGGTCGAAATTGCCGCTCATGCTGCCTTTCAGGCCGCGAATCTCGTAGAGCTTCATCGGCGAATGCTCCTTGACCACGAACAGCCGATCCCTCGCGCGGTCGTAGCCGACACCTTCAAAGCCCTGGTTACCGTCGCGCTGGATGCCCAGGGTCAGGGAGCGGTAATCCTCGCGAAACAGCGCACCCGAGCGCTGCGGAACGGGCACCACCACCAGTGCGTGGTTGCGCTCCTCGGCCAGCAGCAGCATGCCATCGCCCAGGTAGGTCACGCCCTCTACATCACTGAAACCGCTGAGCGGGTAACGCGCCAGCACCTCGCCATCCTTGCTCATGGCCAGCAGTTCTTCGGGGTTGTTGAGCACCGCCCAGAGCTGATCGCGCTGCTCGTCATAGCTCAGCGCCGACAGGTTGTTGCCCACGCCGGCCACTACCTTGGCGTCCACCTGTACCTTGTACTGGCGGCCAAGCAGGCTGTCGGGCGCCCATTGCGAGACGGCCGGGGTGGTCAGCCAGTAGTACAGGCGGTCGTCCAGGTGAACGGAACGCACCTGGTAGGTACCGACCAACAGCAGCAACAACAGCAGCCACGCCCACGGGCGCAGGCCGGGCAGACGGGAAAAGGCCCGCTTGGCAGCAGATATCATGGCGATTCTCGCGTTCACAGATGCGGGCAGTGTGCCCGGCGATTGTTGCAGTCTGTCGAGACGACAGGCCGCAGTTGAGAGACCCACCGCCCGGTAAAGTTCCTTGGTGGCCGGCGGCGCGGCTCGTCTGCACAGGCGAATATCCGGGCGCCGCGGTTTACCCGGCCTGCGAGAGCGTGCAGACTGCCCCGCGCAGGGAGAATTTCAGGGAGAGGATCGCGCAAGTCGGTGTCTGAGGCTGTAACGTCCCGGCTCTCTACCGCATCCGCGCCCTTGTGACCGTTCATGCAGATCGGCCTGCAACCGAAGGAGAACATCTTGGCGTCCAGCGAAACCATCACTTCATTGAGCAGTGCGATCGCCAACTGCGCCAAAGAACCCATTCACATTCCGGGGAGCATTCAGCCTCAGGGATTTCTGATGGTGTTCGACGAGCAGGCGCTGACGGTGCTGCAGGTAAGTGAGAACGTCGCCGACTGGCTGGGCCTGGCACCCGATGAAATGCTCGGCCGACACCTCGAACAGCTTCTCGACGACAGCGCCTCGCTCAACGAGCGACTTGCCCAGCTGTCCCATGACGAAACCACGCCGTTCCACATCGGTGACGTGCGTTTCCTCGAAGGCAGCCGCAAAGGCCAGTTGATCGCCATGATGGTGCACCGCTACGACAGCGTGCTGATCGCCGAATTCGAGCCGTCCACCAATGTGATCGCCGCCTACAACAACCTCTATCCGATGGTCCGCACTTTCATCGGCCACCTTCAGGAGGCCGATGAAATCGACGAGCTGTGCCGCCTGTCGGTAGACGAGGTCAAGCGCATCACCGGCTTTGGCCGCGTAAAGGCCTACAGTTTCGATGCCGAGGGCAACGGCCTGGTACTCGCCGAGCGGCTCGATCTCGATTACCCCAGCTACCTGGGCCTGAGTTTCCCGGCGGCGGACATCCCGCCTCAGGCGCGCGCACTGTATGTGGCCAATCGTATCCGTGTGATCGAAGACGCCAACTACCAGCCCTCGGCACTGCGTCCGGCGCTCAACCCGCGTACCGGCAAGCCGCTGGACCTGAGCTACGCGGCGCTGCGCAGCGTATCGCCGGTGCACCTGCAATACATGCGCAACATGCAGACGATCGCCTCGATGTCGATCTCGATCGTCGTCGAAGGGCAGCTCTGGGGGCTGATTTCCTGCCACCATGCCACCGCCCGCCCGGTAGGCTTCCAGACCCGTACGGCCTGCGAACTGCTTGGCCGCATGCTGTCGCTGCAGATCGAGGCGAAGATCGCCCAGGCCCGTACCCAGCACCTTTTGCAACTGCGCCAGCACATCGTGCAGATGCTCTCGGCCATGGCCGACCGCGACAGCGTCAGCGAGGGCCTCCTGGCGCTGCCGGACACCTTCCTGAACTTCGTTCGCGCCAGCGGAGCGGCCATCATCTCCGCCTCGCGCTGCGACCTGATCGGCCAGACACCGCCCCGTGACCAGGTCAATGCCCTGGTGCAGTGGCTGAGCGCGCGCGGTGGCGCAGACCTGTTTCAGACCGACAACGTCAGCCGTGACATCCCCGAGCTGCCGGGCCTGGCCAGGCACGTGGCAGGCGTACTGGCCGTGGCCATCTCCGAGCTGCATTCGCATTACCTGATCTGGTTCAAGCCGGAGCAGGCCCGCACCGTCACCTGGGCCGGCAAACCGGAGAAATCCATCAGCGCCAGCGGTGCGCTCAACCCGCGCAACAGCTTTGCGCGCTGGCAGGAAGAGATCAGCGGCTTTTCCACGCCCTGGCATGCCCAGGAGCCGGAAAGTGCCCTTGAGCTGCGCAACGCGGTGCTCGGCATCGTGCTGCGCAAGGCCGAGGAAATGGCCCAGCTGGCCAGCGACCTGAAGAAATCCAACAAGGAACTGGAAGCCTTCTCCTACAGTGTGTCCCACGACCTGCGCGCGCCGCTGCGGCACATCGCCGGTTACGCCGAGCTGCTCAGCGACTTCGAAGGCGCCAAGCTGTCGGAGCGCGGCCTGCGCTTTCTCGAACACATCGGGGAGTCGGCGCGTTTCGCCGGCACCCTGGTGGACAACCTGCTGAGCTTCTCGCAGATGGGCCGCTCGGCGCTGCGCTTCTCGGACGTCAACCTGCAGGCCCTGGTCGACTCGATTCGCGAGGAGATGAAGCCCGATTATCAGGGACGCAACCTGGAATGGCACGTGCAGCCGCTGCCCACGGTAATCGCCGACGCGGTTTTCCTGCACCTGGCGCTGCGCAACCTGCTGGCCAACGCCATCAAGTACAGCCGCCAACGCAATCCGGCGGTGATCGTCATCGGTGCCCAGGAGCATGAAGAAGAGGTCGTGATCTTCGTGCGCGACAATGGTGTGGGCTTCAACATGGATTACGTGGATAAGTTGTTTGGCGTGTTTCAGCGCCTGCATCGCATGGAAGAATTCGAGGGCACCGGCATAGGCTTGGCCAGCGTACGGCGTATAATCGAACGTCACGATGGGCGAGTCTGGGCAGAAGGCGCCGTCGATCAAGGGGCCACCTTTTATTTCGCGTTGCCGAAACGCTACCACCCCGTTCTCTGATAACGGGACGAGGACTTGAATGCTCAAACCGATTTTATTGGTCGAAGACAATCCCCACGATCTGGAACTGACCCTGATCGCCCTGGAACGTAGTCAACTGGCCAATGACGTGATTGTCATGCGTGATGGCGCCGAAGCGCTGGATTACCTGTTTCGCCGTGGCGAGCATGCCAATCGCCTTCCGGGCAACCCGGCGATCATGATGCTCGATCTCAAGCTGCCCAAGGTGGATGGCCTGCAGGTATTGAAGATCGTGCGCGACACGCCCGAGCTGCGCAGCATTCCAATCGTCATGCTGACCTCGTCGCGCGAGGGCCCGGATCTTCAGCGTGCCTACGAATTGAACGTGAACGCCTACGTGGTCAAACCGGTCGAATTCAAAGCCTTCGTCTCGGCGATCTCCGATCTTGGCGTATTCTGGGCGGTACTCAACGAGCCGCCTCCCGGCTCGCTGCGCCTGCAACGACGCACGTCGGATTCCGAGTCCGAAGCCAATAGCGACTGACGATCCCAAGGTTTCGCTTGAAGCGCAGGCCTATATCAGACAGAACCGACGACCTTTCAATGCCGCCCAAGCCCCTGAAACTGCTATTCATCGAAGACAGTCCGCGCGACGCGGAACTTGCCCTGTTTGCGCTGGAGCGTAATGGACTGTCCGTCGACAGCACGCTGGTCTACGACCACCAGGCCGCTGAACGCGCATTGCAGCAAGACAGCTTCGACCTGATTCTCTCCGATTACCTGTTGCCCGGCTCGTCGGGGGCCCAGGCCCTGGAAGTGGCCCGCCGCCTGGCACCACAAACGCCGTTCATCTTCCTGTCCGGCATGTTCGGCGAAGAACATGCCGTGGAAATGATGCGCCTGGGTGCCGTCGACTACGTGCTCAAGCAGAACCTGCCGTTTTTGCCCAAGGCCATTGACCGCGCCATTGCCGAGGTCAACGAGCGCCAGGAACGGCGCCGCGTCGAGGACACCCTGCAGGCGGTCGAAGCCCGGGCGCGGCTGGCCATTGGCGCAGCACGCATGGGCATGTGGGATTACGTGCCGGCAACCGACACGATGATCTGGGACGAACGCTGCCGGGCCTTGTACGAATTGGATGACGACGCCGACGTCGACATGGCGATGTTCTACGAGCGCTGCCACCCTGACGACCGCCAGCACTTGCAGCAGCGTGTCGACGAGGCCCTGGCGACCGACAGCGGCAACGAGTTCCAGGCCGAGTTTCGCCTGCCGCTGAGCAACGGCAGCGAGCGCTGGATTTCCGCTCGCGGCCAGGCCTTCTTCGAAGAGGGCCAGTGCTCGCGATTTTTGGGTGTATTGCATGACATCACCGAGCAAAAACAGGCCAACGAAGCGCTGCTGCGCCTCAACGACATGCTCGGCGAGCGGGTCGAGAAACGCACCCGCGAACGTGATCGCAACTGGGAGCTGTCCCGCGACCTGCTCGCCGTGTTGCGCTTCGACATGCAGCCCAGCGCGCTCAACCCGGCGTGGGAGCAAACCCTTGGCTGGTCGCGTCAGCAACTGACCAAGGGCCCGCTGTGGGAGCTGATCCACCCGGACGATCTCAGTGCCACGCTGGCGCAGATCGAGCAGGTCACTTCCGAAAACGTCTCGGTGCGCTTCGTCAACCGCATGCGCCACGCCAATGGCGATTACCACTGGCTGTCTTGGATCCTGGTGCCGGACGACAACTTGCTGTACGCAGCCGTGCGTGACATCACCCACGAGCGTAGCGTGGTCGAGGAACTGGCCGCCACCAACCAGCAACTGCGCGAGCAGATTGCCGAACGTGAGCGTGTCGAGGCGACGCTGCAGCAGATGCAGCGCCTGGAAGCGGTTGGCCAGCTCACCGCGGGCGTGGCCCACGACTTCAACAACCTGCTCACCGTGGTGCTGACCAGTACCAGTTTCCTGATCCGCGACCTGGAAAAGGGCAACCTGGACAAGGCCCGCAGCCGCCTGCAGAACATCACCGACGCAGGAGAACGTGGCGCCAAGCTGACCGGCCAATTGCTGGCCTTCTCCCGGCGCCAGCGTCTGGTGCCGGAAGCGGTCAACCTGGGCGAAACGGTGCACGGCATGCTGGAGCTGCTGAAAAGCACCCTGGGCGGCAGCGTGCTGATCGAAACGGCAACCGAGCCAGGCCTGTGGCACGCCCGGGTCGACCCGACGCAGATCGAGCTGATCATTCTCAATCTGGCGATCAATGCCCGCGATGCCATGGCCGTTGGTGGCACGCTGCGCCTGAGCACCAGCAACGAGGTGATCCGCGAAGCACCGCGCCGCCCGGAAGACCCCGAACCCGGCGACTACGTGGTGCTCTCGGTGCAGGATTCCGGCAGCGGCATGAGCGATGCGGTACTGGCCAAGGCCTTCGAGCCGTTCTTCACCACCAAGGAAATCGGCAAGGGCTCGGGCCTCGGCCTGGCGCAGGTGTTCGGTTTCGCCAAACAATCTGGTGGTGGCGCGCGCATCCTCACCGAGATTGGCGTCGGCACCACGGTAAAGGTTTATCTGCCAGGCCTGCGCGACATCGTGCAACCGACCAGCGAGATATCCAGCCAGCCATTGCCGAGCGCCGAGCACGGCGGCCAGCGCACCATCCTGCTGGTCGACGATGATCCGCGGGTGCGCGAAGTCACCGCGCTGACGCTGGACGCGCTGGGCTATCAGGTGCGCGAGGCGGAAAGCGGCGCCGAGGCCCTGGGCAAGCTTGATGCCGGGATTGACCTGCTACTGGCCGACTTCGCCATGCCGGGCATGAATGGCGCCGAACTGGCGCAGATCGCCCGCCAGCGTTACCCGAACCTGCCGGTGGTATTCGTCACCGGCTATGCCGAGCTGGGTGGGCTGGGCGCCGACGAGGCCTTTATCGTCCAGAAGCCCTATCGCAGCGAAGAGCTGGCAGAGAAGCTGCAATACGCGTTCGCCGATGGCAAAAGCCACTGAGCCGAGCGCTGACTGCTCGTCAGCCCGCGCCATGCGCCCCATGCAAGCGGCGCAGCGTTGCGGTAGCCTTGGCAGATCATTGCCGGCCACGTGACCATGCCCTCCGAACCCTGCCTGTTTGCCGGCCAGTCTGGCGAGACCGTCGAGCTCATCCGCCGCTTCGATTGGGCCAGCACGCCCCTTGGCCCCGTCGCGCAGTGGCCGGACGTACTGATCAGCAGCACGCGCCTGATGCTGTCCTCGCCGACGCCCATCGTGCTGCTCTGCGGTGCGGACGGCGTGCTCATTTACAATGATGCCTATGCCACCTTCGCCGGGCTGCGCCACCCGGCTATCTTCGGTATGCCCGCCGAGGACGCCTGGCCGGAAATTGGTGACTGGAACCGCCATGTGATCACCATGGGCCTGGCCGGCAAATCGATGTCCCAGGAAAACCTCTACCTGCCCCTGCGTCGCCGTGGAGTTCAGGAAGACGCCTGGATGAACCTGTATTACAACCCGCTGCTCGATGCCGATGGCCGCTCCCACGGCATGATGTGCATCGTGGTGGAGACCACCAGCCAGATGGTCGCCACCCAGCAGCGCGCCCAGGTCGAAGCCGAGCTGCGCAGCGCCAACGAGCGCATCGAGCTGGCCCTCAATGCCGGCGCAGTGCTGGGCACCTGGGTGTGGGACATTCCCAACGACCGGGTCACCGGTGACGAACGTTTCGCCCGGGCGTTTTCCGCCGACCCACTGGAGGCCGGCAAGGGCATCACGCTTGACCGGGTCACGCCTGCCATCCACCCGGACGACCGCCCGCGCGTTCAGGCGCTGATCGAACAGACCCTGCAAAGCGGCGGCGCTTACCGTGCGGAGTACCGGATTCGCCAGGCCGACGGCAGTTACCGCTGGATCGAGGCCAATGGCCACTGCGAGCTGGCGACCGACGGCACGCCGCTACGGTTTCCTGGCGTACTGATCGACATCGAAGAGCACAAGCAGACCGAGCTGGCCCTGCGCCAGGTAACCCAGACGCTGGAGGAGCGCATTGGCGAAGCGGTGTTGCAGCGCATCCAGGCCGAGGAGCAGTTGCGCCAGGCGCAGAAGATGGAAGCCATCGGCCAGCTCACCGGCGGTATCGCCCATGATTTCAACAACCTGCTGGCCGGCATCCTCGGCAGCCTCGAACTGATCAAGCGCAAGCTGCCGACCGAGAACCCGGCGCTGAGCAGGTTCATCGAGGCCGCCATCGCATCGGCCAACCGCGGCGCCTCCCTGACCCACCGACTGCTCGCCTTTGCCCGACGCCAGTCACTGGATATGCGGCCCATCGAGGTCAATACGCTGGTGCACGCACTCGAGGAGCTGCTGAACCGCACGCTCGGCGAGCAGATCAGCCTGCAGACCCGCCTCGCGAACGACCTCTGGCTGACCCGCAGCGACGCCCACCAGCTGGAAAACGCGCTGATCAACCTGGCCATCAACGCCCGTGACGCGATGCCTCAGGGCGGCACGTTGCACATCGAAACACGTAACACCCAACTCGGCGAAAGCGACGCGCAGCACTACCAGGTGCCAGCCGGTGACTACCTGCTGCTGTCGATCAGCGACACGGGCAGTGGCATGTCCCAGGACGTCATCCGCCATGCCTTCGAACCCTTCTTTACCACCAAACCGATTGGCCAGGGCACCGGGCTGGGACTGTCGATGGTGTATGGCTTCGTGAAGCAGACCGGCGGCTACCTGCAACTGGAAAGCCAGGTCGGCACGGGCACTACGCTCAACCTGTACCTGCCACGTCTGCTGACGCCGCCTGCCGAGCCCGTCCAGGTCACACCGCCGCCAGCCGCGCGCGGCCGGGGTGAGCGGATCCTCGTGGTCGAAGACGACAAGGTGGTGCGCATGCTCATCGTCGAGGTGCTGGAGGAACTGGGCTATCAGTTGCTGCAGGCCGGCGACGCGCAAAGCGCTCTGGGGCTCTTCGAGCAGCACTCACCGCTCGACCTGCTGCTTACCGATGTCGGTCTGCCCGGGATGAACGGCCGTCAGCTTGCCGACGCCGCGCGGCAACGCCAGCCGACACTCAAGGTATTGTTCGCCACCGGTTATGCCGAAGGTGCGCAAATGCGCGATGGCTACCTGGGCAGCGGCATGGAGATGATCGCCAAGCCGTTTGCCTTCGAAGCGCTGGCCAGCAAGATCAAGGCCATGCTCGGCAATTGATCGGCGCCGCCACGGGCCGAGCCCGCGAGCACCGCGTAAACTCCGGGAACTCCGCTGCCGGCTGGCAGCCCAATGGCAGTCACTCCGATTTGTTTGCTTGTGTTTCCCAGGAAATTCTCTCCATGCGCGTAGAAGGCTTTTTCGAATCCCTCGGTGAGGCATTCGGCTCGTTCATCCGCTTCATCGTCGACGCCCTGAGCGGTGTGATCACCCTGCTCGCCGGGGCCGTGGCCGGATTCATCGACGGCATGGCCGGCGCGCTTGGCGTCACCCCCTCGCTGCTCAGCATTGCCGTGCTGCTGATTGGCCTGATCCTGCTGTACAGCGCCGTGCGCTCGTTCATGCGCGGCTCGGTGATCGGCGGCCTTATCTGGCTGTTCCTCGGTTTGTGGCTGCTGACCGGGCTGATTCGCTGAAGCCATGAAGGGCCCAGGTATAGCCGGGGCGGCGGTACTTGCCGGTATCCGCTGCTGATCGTTACCCGAGGCGTGCCGCATCCAAATGTTACAAAAGACGTGCTAGTCTGAGCGGCCGTCGTTAGCCGCCCAAATATTCCAATGTCCGTTCATGGTCAGTTGCTGCTGCGTCATCACGCGCCCTTCATTCGCTTCTGGCTGGCTCGGGTATTCACCGCCAGCGGCTTTCAGATGCTCACCGTGGCCATCGGCTGGCAGATGTACAGCCTCACCGGCAACGTGCTGGACCTGGGCCTCGTCGGCCTCGTCGAGTTCCTGCCGAAGATCCTCTTCATACTGCTCACCGGCCACGTCGCCGACCGTTTCGACCGCCGCAAGGTCGCTGCGCTCTGCCAATGTGGCCAGGCCGTGGTGGCCATCACCCTGTTGGTTGGCAACAGCACGGGCAGCCTGACCCGCGAGATGATCTTCGTGATCGCCTTCATGATGGGCACCGCTCGCGCTTTCGAGATGCCCACAACCCAGGCATTGCTGCCCAATATCGTGCCGCCGGGTCTGTTTCCCGCCGCCGTGGCCGCATCCAGCTCGGCCATGCAGACCGCAACCATCGTCTCCCCTGCCCTCGGCGGCGTGCTGTTCGCCGTGGCGCCAGCCTGGGTATATGGCCCGGCGCTGGTGCTGTACCTGATCGCCATGGCCATGATGCTCAGCCTGCCGTCGCAACAGAAGCCGCTGAAACAGAAGATCTCCGTGGAATCGCTGCTGGCCGGCTTTCGGTTCATCCGTAGCCGCCCGGAAGTATTCGGCGCCATCTCCATGGACATGTTTGCCGTGCTGCTCGGCGGCGCCACCGCACTGCTGCCGGTATTCGCCAAGGACATTCTGCTCACTGGCCCCTGGGGCCTGGGCCTGCTGCGCTCGGCGCCAGCGGTGGGTGCCCTGCTGATGTCGATCTACCTGGCGCGGCACCCCATCGAGCGCCGGGTCGGCCCGGTGATTCTCGGCTCGGTGGCCCTATTCGGGGTGGCGACCATCGGCTTCGGGCTGTCCACCTCGCTGTGGTTCAGCCTGGCAACCCTGGTGCTGCTCGGCGCTGCCGACATGATCAGCATGGTGATCCGCGGCGCCTTCGTACAACTGCAAACACCGGACGAGATGCGCGGCCGGGTGGGCGCGGTGAACAGCCTGTTCATCGGCGCCTCCAACCAGCTCGGCGACTTCCGCGCCGGCGTCAGCGCCGCCTGGTTCGGCACCGTGCCGGCGGTGCTGATGGGCGGCGTGGGCGCCATCGCCGTCAGCGTGCTATGGATCAAGCTGTTCCCGGCGCTGTCGAGCCGTGATCGGATTCATGATCCGTTGGTGGCCGAAACGAAAGCGTCCTAGCAAAACCTGGAACGTTTCTCTTAGCGAGACGCGTGCTACGGAACCCGCGCTTCCGAAGGCGTCTGGTCCGAGTTCCGCCTTGCTTCGCGCTTCTCGCTCATGGCCCCCATACACTCTTCGTGGCTCATATAGCCAAGAATCTTACAGGCAGCCGAAAGTGACGTCGGGTACTTTGCCTGTATCTCCCGCTCCCGCTGTTTCCATTCGATGATCATTTTTGACAGCACGAACGCCGTCACCAAGATCAGCACCCAGATCAGGATCTGTTTGCCCAGCGGGGCCAACAGCCGCCAGGCACGGATCAGCCAGGCAGCCGGCGCTCCGCCGCGAGAGGCGATATCGAGGAACTGCACGCACAGCATGAACGTCGTCACAGCCAGTGCCGTGGAGGCTATAGGCCCCGCTGGCCAGTTAGCCGCCAGTGCGGCAAATGCAGCACTGGGCACGATATGCCTCAGCAGCAGCAGGCCACTCCCGCCACGCACCCACCGTTCAGGCATCAGCCGTTGGCTGATGCCCACATCAATAATCACCCACCACCTGGCCAATCTGCTCCAGACCTTGATGCACACCCGGAACACGAATAACAACGCCGTGCCAACGGCCGCCACGACGCCCACCGATAGGGCCAGGTCACCAGGGCCTTCGGATGCATTGCTACTCAACATGAACATCACCAGGCAAAGGCCCAGCCAAAGCAACAGGTACAACTGCACCCAGCCGCCGCCTGGGTGCCAGTCCCGCCACTGTTGCAGATAGGTCAAACCAAGGTCATCCATCGCATCGTCGTGTTGCTCAACACGCCAACTCAATTCTTCACAGGCCTGCCAGTCGGCATCATTGAAGTCGTCGACCAACCTGCGACGCTCGCCTTGGCGCATGGGTTTTAGCAACAGCCAGGCGGCACGTGACGACGGTGACGCCGGTGGATCTTCGTTCAGCGAATGCCTCAACTCAGCACGTAACGCCATCGCATCGCTGCATGCACAGAGCTGCTCCCAACGTTCGCTGCTACAGGGAATCTGACCGTGCGCCTCATTCCAACCGAACAGCTGGCAAACACCATCGAAGAATGTCAGCGACCAGCCCACGTTACCCTCGAGCAGCCCCAACACCCCTTGCTGCAGATGACTGCTGCGATCAAATGGCTGTACCCAAGGCTGCTTTGTCAACTGTGCGACGGACTCAAGAACCGCGCGCTCTTGGCCAGTCTCAAGTTGCGCATGCCACTTCCAAAGCTCGGCATTCAGCAACCGTTCTGCCAGGTCATTCATCGTTGCCAGCGGCAAATAATCGGCCTGCCAGGGCGTCAGCCAGTCCAATTGCGCCATGGCCCAGCGCACGGTGTCGACGGCCTCGTCGCCAGGCAGCAGGCAGCGGCGTAGCAACTCCAATTCGAGCGTCTGCTCCAGGCCCGCCTCACGCGCCTGGAACAGAGCGTCGTCGAGCGAGCTGCAGCTATCCGGCAAGCGGACCACCCAAGCCCGCTCGTCGCGGTGTTGCCTCTGGGTTTCAGTCAGTGGTGCGCTCATCTGCTGCGCGCAATCGAACGGGGGTGGCGTGACGGGCTCTTCCGCGGCAGGCTGCTCTTTCGCGCCCTGAATGCGCTCAGCCCAGTCCAACGCACATTCATAGGCTTCCCGCAGCCGCTGAAACGCTTCGGGATCCTCGTCGGGCCGGGTCTGTTTGAGCAACTGTGCGTAGCGGCGCTTGATGCTGCGGGTATCGGCGTCGGTTTCCAGGCCGAGCAGGCTCCAGGGGTTCACCACTCGGCCCTCCTGCTGTAATCAACCTTGAACGCCCCGCTGCGCCACATCGACCAGCGCGGCCAAGGGGCTCGCCGGGCGCCGACCAGCGCGAGGAATGCCACCTGAAGGACGAATGCATAGCCAAACGCCGCCCAGCTGGGTCCCAGAGTCGGCCCGAAACCGGCGACCAGTACGGCAAACAAGGCGGCCGGTAGTGCGTGGCGCAGCACCAGCATGCCGGCCGCCCTGTCATGCCAGGCGGCCGGCAACAGCAAACGACTCAGCGGCACATCGAGGCGCGTCAGGTAACGTGCCAGGCGGCCCCAGCCGCTGGCAAGCATCACCATCCAGGCGATCACCCCGGCACTGATGAGCAGGTCCTTGAACGCCAGGCCGACATATCCGCCAGAGCGCTCCAGGTAGAGCGACAGTTGCGCTTCTTGCAGCGAGGTGCCAAACATGGCGGCGAACAGCAGCAACCAGGCGTAGACCGTGGCTGGCACCGTCCATTGGCGCGGCAGCCAGCGCTGCCAGTGAGCGTCGCATTGCAGCCCGAACCGATCCGCCAGCTCGGGATAGCGCTCGGTTAGCAGCTCGTCCAGCGCCTGGCAGGCCTGCCAGTCCTCGTCGTCGAAATGATCGACCAACAGCCGGGCTTCACGCTCCTCCATGGGTTTGAGCAGTAGCCAGGTCGCGCGTTCTTCGGCACGCAACGGCCAATCCAGTTGCAACTGCTGCAGCAGGCGCTGCCCCGCCGCCTGGCGTTCACAACGCCAGCACAGGCCATACCAGCGCTCGCGGGCGCAGGGGAGCTCACCGGTCTCCTCGTTCCAACCGAACAGCTGGCACAGACGCTCGAACAGCGCAGGCGACCAGTGCTCGGTGACTTCGAGCATCCAGACCATGCCGTCGTGCAATTGTCGGCGGCGGTCGAACGAGTGCAGCCAGTCGCTGGTCAGCAGCGCAGCGGCGACGTCTACTACGGCGCGCTCCTCGCCGGCCTGCAAGCGGTGCTGCAAGGTATCCAGCTCCAGCACCAACAGGCGCTCGGCCAGGGCGTCGGAATGGGTGCGCGGCAGGTACTCGGCCTGCCAGGGCGATAGCCACTGCAAGCGCTGCAGGCCCCAGCGCAGAATGCTCAGTCCTTGCTCGTCCAGGTTCGCGCAACGTAACAGCAGATGACGCTGCAGCGGCGCTTCAAGTCCCTGCTCTCGGGCCTGCTGCAACGCGGCGTCCAGCGAATCGCAGGTCTCGAGCAATTGCTCGAGGCGCAGTTGCTGCGATGACTCGGCAGCGGCCATCGACGGCGGCTCTCGCTGCGCCAAGGGCGATGGAAACTCGGCAGGCGCTTGCCAGTGCTTGGCGCAGGCATCCCACGGCTGATCCTGGGCGGCGGCATGGGCCAGGGCTTGCTCGTAGGCCTCACGCAGGCGCTGGAAGGCATCCGCGTCCTCGTCGGGCCGGGTCTGTTTGAGCAACTGCGCGTAGCGGCGCTTGATGCTGCGGGTATCGGCGTCGGCGTCCAGGCCAAGCAGCGTCCAGGGATTCATAACGCTCAGTACCCCTGCTCGATGGCATCCAGTCGCGCAGCCACCTCGCCACGCGCCTCGCGGATTTCGCGCTCGTCCTGGCGTTCGAGAATGCTGGCGAACTGCGCGGCCAGTTGTCCGACGTGCTCACGCAGATCGCCCAGGCACTCCTGGTAGAGGCGCTCCATGCGCGCCATCAGGGCGCTGTTGACCTGCTGGTCGCGCGGGTGAACCTTGAGCGCCTCCAGCGCCGTGAAACGCTCGGCGATTTCTTCGGGGCTAAGCACGCCGGGATTGTTCTCGATCACCAGGCGTCGACTCTCGCCGGTCAGGGGGGTGTCCACCTGGGCTTCGAGCAGGCCGTTGATGTCGTAGGTGAAGCGGATGTCCAGCGACACCTCGCCGGCCGGGCGCGCCGGCACGTCGATGTCCAGTTCGCCAAGGAAGATGTTGTGGGCAACCAGCCGGCTCTCCCCCTGGAAGATTCGCACGCTGACCTGCTTTTGCCCGTCCTGGAGGGTCTGCACGCTTTTTACCCGGCTCACCGGCACCACGCAGTTGCGCTCGATGATCGGCAGGTAGTGTCCGGCCTGGTGCTGTGAACCGACCTGTTTGGAGATCTCTACGCCGAGGCTGTAGGGGCAGACGTCGGTAAGCACCACTTCTTCCAGCGTGGCATCGCGGGCCTTGAGCGCGGCCTGGATGGCGGCGCCCTGGGCGATCACCTCGTCCGGGTTGAGGTGCATGGCCGGAAAGCGCCCGAACAGGCTGGCCACCAGCTTGCGTACCAGCGGCATGCGCGTGGTGCCGCCTACCAGCAGCACTTCATCGAGGCCGGCGACCTTGATGCGCGCATCGCGCAGGGCGCGTTCGATGGGCGCGCGCAGACGCTCGAGTAGCGGTTCGCAGCTACTCAGTAGCTTGTCCTGGCTCAGCGGCAGCGTCCACTCGCGGCCATCCTCGCGCAGCTGGAACACCGCCTCGGACTGTTGCCCCAAGACATGGCGCACCCGCTGGGCCTCGCGGCGCAGGCGCTGATGGATCGCTGGCTGCTGAGGGTCGGGCAGGCCCTGGCCGTTCATGGCATTCAAAAAATGAGCGACCACGGCATCGTCGAAATCCTCACCACCGAGGAAGTTGTCCCCGGCGCTGGCGCGCACTTCCATGACCCCTTCGAACAGCTCCAGCACCGACACGTCGAAAGTGCCGCCGCCCAGGTCGAAGACCAAAAAGGTCGCCTCGCCCTTCTGGTGCAGGCCGTAGGCCAGGGCCGCGGCGGTGGGCTCGTTGATCAGTTTCTCGACCTTCAGGCCGGCCAGTTCGCCAGCGATACGCGTGGCCTTGCGCTGGGCATCGCTGAAATACGCTGGCACGCTGATCACCGCCTCGCTGACCGGCTGACCGTAGGCGCGCTCGACGTCCTCCTTGAGGCTGCGCAGAACCAGAGCGGACAATTCTTCGGGGCGGAACGAGCGCGTACCCAGACGGGTACTCTGGGCGCTACCCATGTTGCGCTTGAACAGCGCAGCGGTGAGCTGCGGGTGGGTCTGCAGGCGCTCACGGGCAATATCGCCCACCACCACCTGCCCATCGTTATCCAGGCCAACCACGCTGGGCGTGAGCAAACGACCCAGCGCATTGGGCACCAGCCGGGCCGCCTCGCCATCCCAGACGCTAACCAGGCTATTGGTGGTGCCGAGGTCTATTCCTATGATCATCGTGGCCGCAGCCTCCCTGTGCGTAGCCGAACCTGGAGCGCTGTGCTCCCTTAAAGGTCGACATTAGAGCGTTCCGACCGGCCGCGGTAAAGCCCGTCGCGTCGACTTTGCGAAGCTGCCGACACTCGGCCGCAGGGACGTCTGCCTGGGCGCACGGCGAGCTGTTATGATGCCGCGCTTTCGCGGATCAGCAGCATGCCAGGGGGCTCCCTGAACTGTCGCCAGCCCTGCTGGCACACGATGTGCTTTGCTTGCCCTCTGCCTCTGTCAACGCGCGTTCGCCGCCCCGGGAGCTCCCGCATGCTGGAAAGACTGTTCCAACTCAAAGCGCACAACACCAACGTACGCACCGAAATACTCGCAGGAGTCACCACCTTCCTGACCATGGCCTACATCCTGTTCGTCAACCCGAGCATCCTCGGCGAGACCGGCATGGACAAGGGCGCGGTGTTCGTCGCCACCTGCCTGGCAGCGGCCTTCGGTTCCGCGGTGATGGGCCTGATCGCCAACTACCCGATCGCCCTGGCGCCGGGCATGGGCCTCAATGCCTTTTTCACTTACACGGTGGTCATGGGCATGGGCCACACCTGGCAGGTCGCGCTGGGTGCGGTGTTCCTGTCGGCGTGCCTGTTCTTCTTGCTGTCGATCTTCAAGATCCGCGAATGGATCATCAACAGCATTCCGCTGGAGCTGCGCTCGGCAATCGCCGCCGGCATCGGCCTGTTCCTGGCGCTTATCGCCCTGCAGAACGCCGGTATCGTCGCCGCCAACCCGGCGACCATGGTCGGCCTCGGTGATCTCGGCTCGCCGGCAGCGTTGCTGGCGATTCTCGGTTTCTTCCTGATCATTGGCCTGGAAGCGCTGCGCATCACCGGCGCGGTGCTGATCAGCATCCTGGTGGTCACCGGGCTGAGCATCCTGCTCGGAATCAGCCAGTTCGGCGGCCTGGTGTCGATGCCGCCGTCGCTGGCTCCTACCTTCATGCAGCTGGATATCGCCGGCGCGCTGGACGTCGGCCTGATCAGCGTGATTTTCGCGTTTCTGTTCGTCGACCTGTTCGACAACTCCGGCACCCTGATCGCCGTGGCCAAGAAGGCCGGACTGATGCGCAAGGACGGCCACTTGCCAAAGATGGGCCGCGCCCTGATCGCCGACAGCACCGCCGCCCTCGGCGGCTCGCTGCTGGGCACCAGCACCACCACCAGCTATATCGAATCCGCAGCTGGCGTCAGCGCCGGCGGGCGCACCGGGCTGACCGCCATCGTGGTCGCCGTGCTGTTCCTGTTCGCGCTGTTCTTCGCGCCGCTGGCCGGCAGCGTGCCGGCCTTCGCCACCGCGCCGGCATTGCTGTTCGTCGCCGTGCTGATGGCCTCGGGCATGGCCGAGATCGAGTGGAGCGACATCACCGTCGCCGCGCCCGTGGTGGTCACCGCCCTGGCGATGCCGCTGACCTACTCGATCGCCACCGGTATCGCTTTTGGCTTCATCACCTGGGTCGCGGCCAAGACCCTGGCCGGGCGCTTCCGCGAGCTGAACGGCATGTTGGTGGCACTGGCGGTGTTCTGCGTAATCAAGCTGGCGCTCTTCTAAGAGCTTCTGCGTGGGAACGCGTTCCCGGACGCGCCCTTCGCCATCGATGATCAACGGTGACGGCACTTCGGCCGCACGTAGGGCGGACTCAGGAGCGAAGCGAACAGTCCGCCGAACCACGTCGATCTGACACAACGGCAACGGCGTACTGCTTCGCGAGTACGCCCTACCGCTCTGCGTGGCAACGTCTCCCCGGACGCTACGCGTCCCGCCCCACCAATAATCGACGACACCGGCACTTCGGCAACGGAATCGCTACAATGGCGCCCCGCTTTCCAGCGCGTAGGGCGGACTCAGGAGCGAAGCGAACAGTCCGCCGAACCACGTCGACCTGACACAACGGCAACGGCGTACTGCTTCGCGAGTACGCCCTACGGCTCTGCGTGGCAACGTCTCCCCGGACGCTACGCGTCCCGCCCCACCAATAATCGACGACACCGGCACTTCGGCAACGGAATCACTACATGGCGCCCCGCTTTCCAGCGCGTAGGGCGGACTCAGGAGCGAAGCGAACAGTCCGCCAAACCACGTCGATCTGACACAACGGCAACGGCGTACTGCTTCGCGAGTACGCCCTACCGCTCTGCGTGGCAACGTCTCCCCGGACGCTACGCGTCCCGCCCCACCAATAATCGACGGCACCGGCACTTCGGCAACGGAATCGCTACAATGGCGCCCCGCTTTCAAGCGCGTAGGGCGGACTCAGGAGCGAAGCGAACAGTCCGCCGAACCACGTCGATCTGACACAACGGCAACGGCGTACTGCTTCGCGAGTACGCCCTACCGCTCTGCGTGGCAACGTCTCCCCGGACGCTACGCGTCCCGCCCCACCAATAATCGACGACACCGGCACTTTGGCAACGGAATCGCTACAATGGCGCCCCGCTTTCAAGCGCGTAGGGCGGACTCGGGAGCGAAGCGAACAGTCCGCCGAACCACGTCGATCTGACACAACGGCAACGGCGTACTGCTTCGCGAGTACGCCCTACCGCTCTGCGTGGCAACGTCTCCCCGGACGCTACGCGTCCCGCCCCACCAATAATCGACGACACCGGCACTTTGGCAACGGAATCGCTACAATGGCGCCCCGCTTTCAAGCGCGTAGGGCGGACTCGGGAGCGAAGCGAACAGTCCGCCAAACCACGTCGATCTGACACAACGGCAACGGCGTACTGCTTCGCGAGTACGCCCTACCGCTCTGCGTGGCAACGTCTCCCCGGACGCTACGCGTCCCGCCCCACCAATAATCGACGGCACCGGCACTTCGGCAACGGAATCGCTACAATGGCGCCCCGCTTTCCAGCCGCCTGAGTGACCGATGAGCCGTCCCGCATTCGACCCCGCCACCTACGACGCCCAACTCGCCGAGAAGAAGGCCCGCCTGGTCGAGCTGCTCGCGCCGTTCGCTGCGCCAGAGCCCGAGGTGTTCGAGTCGCCGCGCGAGTACTACCGCCTGCGCACCGAGTTCCGCCTGTGGCGCGAGGCTGGCAGCGAAAACCGCCATTACGCGATGTTCGAGGCCGGCGACAAGCACAGCCCGATCTTCTTCGAAGACTTCCCCATCGCCAGTTTGCGCATCAATGCGCTGATGCCGCGCCTCAAGGCCGCGTGGCAGGCCAGCCACACGCTGGGCTTCAAGCTGTTCCAGGTCGAGTTCCTCACCACCCTGAGCGGCGATGCGCTGATCACCCTTTGCTATCACCGCCCCCTGGACGACGCCTGGGAGGCCGCAGCCAAGGTGCTTGCCGAGGAACTGGAGGTGAGCATTGTCGGGCGCTCGCGGGGCAAGCGCATCGTGGTCGGCCGTCCTTACGTGGAAGAGCAGCTGCAGGTCGCCGGCCGCACCTTCCGCTACCGTCAGCCGGAGGGCGCCTTCACCCAGCCCAACGGCGAGGTCTGCCAGAAGATGCTCGGCTGGGCCTACGACGTGCTCGGCGATCGCGACGACGACCTGCTGGAGCTGTACTGCGGCAACGGCAACTTCACCCTGCCGCTGGCCACCCGTGTGCGCCAGGTGCTGGCCACCGAAATCAGCAAGACCTCGGTCAATGCGGCCCTGGCCAACCTGGCCGACAACGGCATCGACAACGTGACGCTGGTGCGCCTGTCCGCCGAAGAGCTGACCGAGGCGCTCAACGACGTGCGCCCGTTCCGTCGCCTGGCTGAAATCGACTTGAAAAGCTACGACTTCGGCAGCGTGTTCGTCGACCCGCCACGTGCCGGCATGGACACCGACACCTGCGAACTCACCCGGCGTTTCGAGCGCATTCTGTACATCTCCTGCAACCCGGAAACCCTGGCGCAGAACATCGCCCAACTGCACGACACCCACCGCATCGAGCGCTGCGCCCTGTTCGACCAGTTTCCCTATACCCATCACATGGAGTCCGGGGTATTGCTGGTTCGCCGCTGAGATCAGGCACCAGCGGACGGCTCCATAGCGAAAGGCTTACACGACGGCGCGCAGGTTCGCTCTCGCCGCTACCGTGAATACCCCGTAATCTGACCTCATTCTGCAGCACAGGACGTGCTCAGGTCAGGGATGACGTGACCATAGCCAGGATGGCGGCCGACAGGATGTTGGCATTGGTCAGTATAAAACCCGCTTCGGCGGGTTTTTTATTGCCTGTAGAAACGTACTGCCAGCACCTTCGTGCCAACGGGCAACCGGTTCGAGCAAATCGTCCGGCACGGCGCTATGCTCGCTCGACATTCATCGCCTCGAGGATCCCTGCGTGCGCCCACTGCTCCTGATCGCCGGCTTGTTCGCCGGTATCGCACAGGCTGCCGAGCCGCTCACCATCGACGTGCACCGCGATGCCAACTGCGGCTGCTGCAAGGGCTGGATCAGCCACCTGCAGGCCAATGGCTTCCAGGTCAACGACCATATCGAAACCGATATGCACGCGGTCAAGGAGCGCCTGGGTGTTCCCGAGCGACTGGGCTCTTGCCACACCGGCGTGATCGACGGCAAATTCGTCGAGGGTCACGTGCCGGCGGCGGACATTCTCAAATTGCGCGAACGCCCCGACCTCCTTGGCATCGCCGCACCCGGCATGCCCACCGGTTCGCCTGGCATGGAGCGTGGCAACATCCGCGATGCCTATCAGGTGATTGGATTAGACGCACAAGGCGCCGAAAGCGTGGTCAGTAGTTATCCGGGTAACTGACCCGCCCTCTTGAAAGGATATCGCCATGCGCTGGAAACGAGCACGCCGCAGTGACAACGTCGTGGACGCGCGGGGCGGTGGAGGCTCACGGTTCGGCGGGGGCCGCGGTCTGGGTCTTGGCGGCATCGCCATCGTCGTGGTCGTCGGCCTGCTGATGGGCCAGGATCCGTTGCAGATCCTCGGTCAGTTGGCTGGCCAATCCGGTGGCTACCCGACGAGCCAGACGGAACAACCCGCAGAAAACGATGAACAGTCGCAGTTCGTGCGCGCAGTACTCGGCGACACCGAGGACACCTGGCGCGAGCTCTTCCAGTCCGCCAATCGGCAGTATCAGGACCCGACCCTGGTGCTGTTCGACGGCGGCGTGAATTCCGCCTGTGGCTTCGCCAACTCGGCGGTCGGCCCCTTTTACTGCCCCGGTGACAGACAGGTCTATCTGGACCTGAGTTTCTTCCGTGATCTGGAACAGCGCTATGGCGCCGCGGGCGATTTCGCCCAGGCCTACGTGATCGCCCATGAAGTTGGCCACCACGTGCAGACCCTGCTAGGCGTGTCCGCCAAGGTCGATGCGGCGCGCCAGCGCGGCGAGAACCTCGAAGGCGCCAATGGCCTGCTGGTGCGCCAGGAGCTCCAGGCCGATTGCCTGGCCGGCATCTGGGCACACCATGCCCAGCGGCGCCTGGACTGGCTCGAACCGGGCGATCTGGAGGAGGCGTTGAACGCTGCCAATGCCATCGGCGATGATCGCCTGCAGGAGCAGGCACGTGGCCGGGTGGTGCCGGATTCGTTCACCCACGGCACCTCGGCGCAGCGCGTGCGCTGGTTCACCACCGGTTTCGAAGGCGGCCAGGTCAGCGCCTGCGACACCTTTTCAACCGCTCGTTTATGACCCGCCGAGCAGGCATACTTCACCTTTTTTAATGGTTGGGCACTTTTCACATGCGCATTCTCGTTACCGGCGGCGCCGGCTTCATCGGTTCAGCCCTGATACGTCACCTGATCGACGATACCGATCATGAGGTGCTCAACCTCGACAAGCTGACCTACGCCGGCAACCTGGAATCGCTGCGCGACGTCGAGAACAGCCCACGCTACCGCTTCCTGCAGGCGGACATCGGTGACCAGCCGGCAGTGACCGAGGCGCTGCAGGCGTTTCAGCCGGAAGCCATCATGCACCTGGCGGCCGAGTCCCATGTCGACCGCTCCATCGACGGCCCCGCGGCATTTATTCAGACCAACATCGTCGGCACCTACGCGCTGCTAGAAGCCACTCGCGCCTACTGGTCGAAGCTGGACGAGCCCCGCCGCCAGGCGTTCCGCTTCCACCATATTTCCACCGACGAGGTGTACGGCGACCTGCACGGCGTCGACGACCTGTTCACCGAAACCACGCCCTACGCCCCCAGCTCGCCCTACTCGGCCAGCAAGGCTGCATCGGATCATCTGGTACGCGCCTGGCAGCGCACCTACGGCCTGCCAGTGCTGTTGACCAACTGCTCGAACAACTATGGCCCGTACCACTTCCCCGAGAAGCTGATCCCGCTGGTGATCCTCAATGCCCTGGATGGCAAAGCGCTGCCGGTGTATGGCAACGGCCAGCAGGTACGCGACTGGCTGTTCGTCGAGGATCACGCCCGCGCCCTGCTGCAGGTGGTCAGCCGCGGTACGGTTGGCGAGACCTACAACATCGGCGGCCACAACGAGCAGAAGAACCTCGACGTGGTGCAGGCCATCTGCGACCTGCTCGACGAGCTGCAACCGCGCGCCGCAGGCAGCTACCGCGAGCAGATCACCTTCGTCACCGATCGCCCCGGCCATGACCTGCGCTACGCCATCGACGCCAGCAAGATCGAGCGCGAGCTCGGCTGGACGCCAGAGGAAACATTCCCCAGCGGCCTGCGCAAGACCGTGCGCTGGTACCTCGACAACCTCGACTGGTGCCGCCGCGTCCAGGACGGCAGTTATCAACGTGAGCGGCTCGGCGCCCCCAAGGAGCACGCACAGTGAAAGGCATCATCCTCGCCGGCGGCTCCGGCACCCGTCTGCACCCGATTACCCTCGGTGTGTCCAAGCAGCTATTGCCGATCTACGACAAGCCGATGATCTACTACCCGCTGTCGGTGCTGATGCTGGCCGGCATCCGGGAGATTCTGATCATCTCCACGCCCCATGACCTGCCGCAGTTCCGGAAGATGCTCGGCGACGGCAGCCAGTTCGGCCTGCAGCTGAGCTACGCCGAACAGCCCGAGCCGGATGGCCTGGCGCGCGCCTTCATCATTGGCGAGCAGTTCATCGGCAACGATTCGGTGTGCCTGATCCTTGGCGACAACATCTTTCACGGCCAGCACTTCACCGAAAAACTGCTGCGCGCTGCCGCTGCGGACCAGGGCGCCACGGTGTTCGGTTATTGGGTCCGCGATCCCGAGCGCTTCGGCGTGGTCGAGTTCGATGCTCAGGGCCAGGCCATTTCCATCGAAGAGAAGCCTGCCCAGCCGCGCTCGCAATACGCAGTGACCGGCCTGTACTTCTACGACAACGACGTGATCGAGATCGCCAAGGCGGTCAAACCCTCGCCGCGCGGCGAGCTGGAAATCACCGACGTCAACAACGCCTACCTGCAGCGCGGCGACCTGCGCGTAGAGCGCTTCGGCCGTGGTTTCGCCTGGCTCGACACCGGCACCCACGACAGCTTGCTGGAAGCCTCGCAGTACGTGCAAACCATCGAACATCGCCAGGGTCTGAAAGTCGCCTGCCTGGAGGAAATCGCCTACGGGCAGGGATGGATCGACCGCGACCGCCTGCTGGCCCAGGCCAAGGCCTTCGGCAAGACCGGTTATGGCCAGTACCTGTTCAGCCTTGCCGAGGACAACTGATGCACGTCATTCAAACCAGCATTCCCGATGTACTCATTCTGCAACCCAGGGTCTTTGGCGACGAGCGCGGCTTTTTCTTCGAAAGTTTCAACGCCCGCGCTTTCAGCGAAGCGACCGGCCTGAATCCGGACTTCGTACAGGACAACCACTCGCGCTCGCAACGCGGCGTATTGCGTGGCCTGCACTACCAGGTTCAGCAGGCCCAGGGCAAGCTGGTACGAGTCACGGCGGGTGAGGTGTATGACGTGGCCGTTGACCTGCGCCGCCAGTCACCGACCTTCGGCCAGTGGGTTGGCGCCCACCTTTCCGCTGACAACAAGCGGCAGATGTGGGTACCCGAAGGCTTCGCCCACGGTTTCGTGGTGCTCAGCGAGTTCGCCGAATTCCTCTACAAGACCACCGATTACTACGCGCCCGAGCATGAGCGCTGCATCCGCTGGGACGACCCGAAGCTGGCCATCGACTGGCAGCTGCAAAGCGAGCCGAAGCTGTCGGCCAAGGACCAACAGGGCCTGGCGTTCGACCAAGCCGAGCTGTTTCCATGAAGATCCTTCTGCTCGGCCAGCATGGCCAGGTCAGCCGTGAACTGCAATTGCTGCTCAACAAGCCGTTGAGAAACGTAGGCGAGGCAGCCGATGCGAGGCAAGAACAGGAGAAAAAGCGGAGTGTACGAGTAGTACATGAGCATTTTGAGCCTGCTTTTAACGAAGCAGCGGCAACGCAGGTAGTTTCTGAGCACGAATTGATCGTACTGGGCCGCGAGCAACTGGACCTTGCCGATACCGGGCTGCTGCGCGACGCGGTCCGCCATCTGCGCCCGGACCTGATCATCAACGCCGCCGCGCACACCGCGGTCGACGCCGCGCAAAGCGAGCCGGAGGCGGCCTTCGCCATCAACGCCATCGCCCCTGGCGTGCTCGCCGAAGAAGCGGCCAGGCTCGACGTGCCGTTGATCCACTACTCCACCGATTACGTGTTCGACGGCAGCAAGCCCGCCGCCTACGACGAGGACGACCCGCCCCACCCGCTGGGCGTCTACGGCGAAAGCAAACTGGCCGGCGAACAGGCCATCGCCGCGGTCGGCGGCAAATACCTGATCCTGCGTACCAGCTGGGTGTACTCGCTGCATGGGCGCAACTTCCTGCTCACCATGCAGCGCCTGCTGCAGGAGCGCGAGCAACTCAGCGTGGTCGCTGACCAGATCGGCGCACCGACCTGGGCAGGCAGCATTGCCACGGCCACCGCGCAACTGATCGAGCGCTGGCAGAACGGGCAAGGCTCGGCCTGGGGCCTTTATCACTTTACCGCGCGGGGCGAGACCTCCTGGTTCGGCTTTGCCGAAGCTATCGCCACGCAACTGCTTGCGCAAGGCAAGGCCGTTGCACGACTGACGCCGATTGCCACCACGGAGTACCCAACCCCTGCCCGGCGCCCGCTCAACTCGCGGCTCGACTGCAGCCGCCTGGAGCGCGACTGGGGCGTGCACCTGCCGGACTGGCAAGATGGCCTGGCCGAGTGCCTGAACCGCCCTCGCTAGCCGCGCCACGCGATGGCCCGGGCGCCAGCAACGACGACTTGCGTGCATAATGCACAGGTCTCTCTGGCGCCGACTTCATGACCACGATTCCCACGCCCATCCCCAAACGCCCTCGTTGGCGCAGCCTGGCCCTGCTGGCACTGCTTCTCGCGCCGCTGCTGTGGCCGCTGCAGCACCTTGCCGAACGCTATTACCGCACCGAGCTGACCGAGCAGAACCGGCAGACCCTCGACCTCTACGTCGCCAACCTGCTCGGCACCCTGCGCCGCTACGAAGTGCTGCCGCCGATTCTCGGCGACCTGCCCGGCCTGCGCACGGTATTGACGACCCCGGCCAATGCAGACGCCCAGGCCGCGGCCAATCAGTTGCTCAAACGCGTGCGCCAGCAGACCGGCGCCGACGTGATCTACCTGATGAACCTGGCCGGTGACACCCTGGCGGCCTCCAACTGGGATCAGCAGGACACCTTCGTGCGCGGCAACTTCGCCTTCCGCCCTTACTTTCAGGAAGCCCTCGCGGGCCGCCTGGGCCGCTTCTTCGGCCTTGGCACCACGTCTGGCAAGCGCGGCTACTACTTCGCTTCCGCCGTTTACGACGGTGATCAAAAGATCGGCGTGATGGTCATCAAGGTCGATCTCGACCACACCGAGAGCCTGTGGGGCAACACACCGGAACAATTGCTGGTGACCGACGGCAATGGCGTGGTGATCCTGACCTCGCGACCGGACTGGCGGTTTCACGCCAGCCGCCCACTGGACAAGGCCGAGCGCGCCTCCATCGCGGCGATCCAGCCGTACCCGACGCAGGCGCCACCGCCCCTGCAGCTGGACCCCGACGTCTGGCTGACGCAAAGCCGGGTGCTCGACGAGACCGGCTGGAGCGTCTCCATCCTGGCGCCCCGTGCAGTGCTCGATCGTTCGGTACGCACCGTGGTGGCCATCGGCGGCGGCACCCTGCTGGTGTTGATCCTGCTGCTCGGCCTGATGATGCAGCGCCGCCGGCATTATATGGACCGCATCGCCCTCAGCACCCGCGCCCGTCAGGAGCTGGAACAACGCGTACAGGAGCGCACCCAGGACCTCGAGCGCCTCAACAGCCACCTCAAGCAGGAAGTGCTGGAGCGCGAGCAGGCCCAGCAGAAGCTGGTACAGGCCCAGGACGAACTGGTGCAGGCCAGCAAGCTGACGGCCCTGGGCACCATGAGCGCCAGCATCAGCCACGAACTCAACCAGCCACTGGCGGCCATTCGCAGCTATGCCGAGAACGCTGGCGTACTGCTCGACCACCAACGCACCGAGGATGCCCGCGGCAACCTCAAGCTGATCAGCCAGCTCACCGAGCGCATGGCCTCGATCATCGCTCACTTGCGCGCGTTCGCCCGACGCGACCGGCACGCCCCGGAAAGCGTGGCCCTGCAACCGGCCATCGACGACGCCCTGGCGCTGCTGGCCAAGCGCCGCCGGGCGATGGACGTGGAGCTGATCCGCGACCTGCCCGACGCCACCTTATGGGTGCAGGCCGGTGAAACCCGCCTGCGCCAGGTGCTCAGCAACCTGCTGGCCAATGCCCTCGATGCCCTGCGTGAACGAGCGCAGCCACGGCGCATCTGGATCAGCACCGAGCTGCACGACAACCTGGTCGACCTGCACCTGCGCGACAATGGCCCGGGCTTTTCCGAGACGGCGCTGGCTCATGCCCGCGAGCCCTTCTTCACCACCAAGACCAGTGCCCAGGGCCTCGGCCTCGGCCTGGCGATCTGCGATACCCTGATGCGCGCCCTGGGTGGCGAGTTGTTGTTCAGCAACCACCCCAATGGCGGCGCTCACCTGATCCTACGCCTGCGCACCGCCGAAAATGGCGTGAACATCCAGCCGCCCGAGGACTTCGCCGTATGACCACCATCGACGCCCGTACCCAGGTTCTGCTGATCGACGATGATCCGCACCTGCGCCAGGCGCTCAGCCAGACCCTCGACCTGGCGGGCCTCAAGGTCAGCACCCTGGCCGACGCCCAGGGGCTCGCCGAGCGCATCGATCGCGACTGGCCCGGCGTAGTAGTCAGCGATATCCGCATGCCCGGCGTCGATGGCCTGCAGTTGCTCCAACAACTGCACGAACAGGACCCCGAATTACCGGTGCTGCTGATCACCGGCCACGGCGACGTGCCCCTGGCCGTGCAGGCGATGCGCGCCGGCGCCTACGACTTCCTGGAAAAACCGTTCGCCAGCGAAGACCTGCTGGAAAGTGTGCGCCGCGCCCTGGCTCTGCGCCGCCTGGTGCTGGATAACCGCAGCCTGCGCCTGGCCCTGGCCGACCGCCAGCAGCTGTCCGGGCGACTGGTCGGCCACTCGCCGGCGATCCAGCGTCTGCGCGAGCAGATCGGCTCGCTCGCCGGGATCAGCACGGACGTGCTGATCCTCGGTGAAACCGGCGCCGGCAAGGAAGTGGTAGCCCGCGCCCTGCATGACCTGTCGAACCGCCGTGATGGACCGTTCGTGGCGATCAACGCCGGTGCGCTGGCCGAGTCGGTCGTGGAAAGCGAACTCTTCGGCCATGAACCCGGCGCGTTCACTGGCGCGCAAAAACGGCGCATCGGCAAGTTCGAATTCGCCAACGGGGGCACGCTGTTTCTCGACGAAATCGAGAGCATGAGCCTGGATGTGCAGGTCAAGATGCTGCGCCTGCTGCAGGAGCGCGTGGTCGAGCGGCTGGGTGGCAATCAGCTGATTCCCCTGGATATCCGCGTGATCGCCGCCACCAAGGAAGACCTGCGCACCGCAGCCGATCAGGGTCGCTTCCGCGCCGACCTGTACTACCGTCTCAACGTCGCGCCGCTGCGCATCCCGCCCTTGCGCGAGCGCGGCGAAGACATCCTGGTGCTGTTCCAGCATTTCGCCAACAGCGCCAGTGCTCGTCACGGCCTGCCGCAGCGTGAGCTGCAGCCCGGCCAACGCGCCCTGCTGCTGCGCCACCCCTGGCCGGGCAACGTGCGCGAACTGCAGAATGCTGGCGAGCGCTTCGCCCTCGGGCTCGACCTGGGCCTGGAGCTATCAACTGACAGCCAGCTGCACAGCCCGGCGCAGACCGGCAGCCTCAGTGAACAGGTCGAAGCCTTCGAGCGCGCCCTGATCGCCGCCGAGCTGACCCGCAACCATGGCTCCCTGCGCAGCCTCGCTGGTGCGCTGGGCGTGCCACGCAAGACCCTGCACGACAAGCTGCGCAAGCACGGACTCAATTTTGCCGATGCTGGCGGAAGCTCGCCAGAGGACCTCGAGTAAACAGGCGGATTTCTGCCGATTACGTGAGCGGTGGTCTCTCTCTCCTCAAGATCGCAGCGGCTGCATGAGCAGCCGCCTTGTCCGATACAATTCAACAACCCATGACAAACAAGGCTTTGCGTGCTGCGCATAGCTGTCCTGCGCGTTTTTGTTGCCTGCTGGCATACTGCTTGCTTTACTGCTATCAGCGAAAAACAAGTACAAGTCCAGGCCAAAATCGCTGCCAACCGATTCTGCCGCTTCAGCGGCAATCCTCGACTTGCTCTTGTTTACTCGTTTCAGCGCCTCGGCGCCCAGCACGATATCCAACAACAAGAGGAAGCACCGCATGTTCAAATTCACCGCTAAGGCACTGGTTTGCGCTCTGTCGCTGAGCATCGCCGGCATGGCTCAGGCCGCCGATCCGATCTCCATCAAGTTTGCCCACGTCGTGGCCGAGCACACCCCGAAAGGCCAAGGTGCACTGCTGTTCAAGAAGCTCGTCGACGAACGTATGGCCGGCAAGGTCACCGTACAGGTCTACCCGAACTCCTCGCTGTTTGGCGATGGCAAGGAAATGGAAGCACTGCTGCTTGGTGACGTACAGCTTATCGCCCCATCGCTGGCCAAGTTCGAGCACTACACCAAGCAAATCCAGGTTTTCGACCTGCCGTTCCTGTTCAACGACATCGAGGCGGTTGACCGCTTCCAGCAAAGCCCAGAAGGCAAGGCCCTGCTGACCAGCATGGAAAGCAAGGGCATCACCGGCCTGGGCTACTGGCACAACGGCATGAAACAGCTGTCGGCCAACAAGAAGCTGGTCGAGCCGAAAGACGCGCGCGGCCTGAAATTCCGCGTACAGGCATCCGCCGTGCTGGATGAGCAGTTCAAGGCGCTGCGCGCCGCGCCACGCAAGATGAGCTTCGCCGAGGTCTATCAGGGCCTGCAGACCGGTGTGGTCAACGGCGCCGAGAACCCCTACTCGAACATCTACAGCCAGAAGATGCACGAAGTGCAGAAGTTCATTACCGAGACCGACCACGGTGTCCTCGATTACATGGTGATCACCAACACCAAGTTCTGGGAAGGCCTGCCGGAAGACATCCGTACCGAGCTGACCGCGATCCTGGCTGAAGTTTCCGTCGAGGTGAACAAGCAGGCCGCAGAGCTGAACCAGAACGACAAGCAGCGCATCATCGATGCCGGCACCACCGAAATCGTCACCCTGACACCCGAGCAGCGTGAAGAGTGGCGCGAAGCCATGCGTCCGGTATGGAAGAAGTTCGAAGCCGAGATCGGTGCCGATCTGATCAAGGCCGCGGAAGCTGCCAACCAGGCCAACTAAGGCTGCCGGCCCCGCACACGGGGCTATCCGGCGGTGACTCCTAGGCGGAGTCGCCGCCCGCTTTACCGACATTGACACTTCAGGGCTGCAGCCTAGCTGTTGAGCCATGGGCGTTGCTGTCTCTTGGGTCGCTTCGCGACCGCTCTACTGACGGAGAGATTCCCATGCACGCTGTCGCTCGTGTCTGGAACAACCTGGAAGAGTTTCTGGTGGCATTCCTGCTCGCAGGCATGACCCTGGTCACCTTCTCGTATGTGGTGTTCAACAACCTTTACGGCGTTTTCTACAGCCTGGGAGATTCCCTGCCGTTCGCCAACGATGCGATGTTCAGCATCGGCGACGGCATTCTCTATGTCGCTCAGGAAATGACCTGGAGCGTGGCCCTGACCAAGGCCATGTTCGGCTGGCTGATCTTTGTCGGCCTGGCCTGGGGTGTGCGCATCGGCGCGCACATCGGTGTCGACCTGCTGGTGCGCCAGTTCAACCCCGCCAACCAGCGCCTGATGGCCATCGTCGCCCTGATCATCTGCCTCGGCTACTGCGTGCTGATGGCCTATTCCAGCGAGCAGTGGGTGGCCGTGCTGTACAGCGTGGGCACCGGTGCCGAGGACCTGGACCGTTTCGGCATCCAGCAGTGGCACATCGTGATGATCGTGCCGATCGGCTTTTCCCTGATGTTCCTGCGATTCCTGGAAATCTTCATTCGCGTGCTGCAAGGCAAGCAACAAGGCCTGGGCCTGCACAGCGAAGTGGACGACGCCGTGAAGCTGGCTGAAACCGACAAGGCGGAGACCACCAAATGACTATTGTCTTCCTGTTCGTTGCGCTGTTCGTGCTGATGTTCATCGGCATTCCGGTGGCCATTTCCCTGGGGTTGTCCGGGGCCATGACCATCCTGTTCTTCAGCAACGACTCGGTGCGTTCGCTGGCGATCAAACTGTTCGAAACCAGCGAGCACTACACCCTGCTGGCGATTCCGTTCTTCCTGCTGTCCGGTGCGTTCATGACCAGCGGCGGCGTGGCTCGTCGTCTGATCGACTTCGCCAACGCCTGCGTCGGTCACATCAAGGGTGGCCTGGCCATCGCCGCGATCATGGCGTGCATGCTCTTCGCCGCCCTCAGCGGCTCGTCGCCGGCCACGGTGGCAGCGGTCGGTTCGATCGTCATCGCCGGCATGGTGCGCTCGGGCTACAAGCAGGACTTTGCCGCCGGTATCGTGTGTAACGCCGGTACCCTGGGCATCCTGATCCCGCCGTCGATCGTCATGGTGGTGTACGCCACCGCGACCGAAACCTCGGTGGGCAAGCTGTTCATGGCCGGTGTGGTGCCAGGCCTGCTGCTCGGCTTGGTGCTGATGGTGGTCATCTACATCATGGCCCGCGTGCAGAACATGCCGTCGCTGCCGCGCGCCTCGATGAAAGAGATCCTGGTGGCCGGACGCAAAGCCGGCTGGGGCCTGCTGCTGATCGTGATCATCCTTGGTGGCATCTACTCGGGCGCCTTCACACCGACCGAAGCCGCTGCGGTAGCCGCGGTGTACGCCGCGTTCGTGGCGATCTTCGTCTACAAGGACATGACCGTCCGCGAGTGCCCGAAGGTGATCATCGAGGCCGGCAAGCTGAGCGTGGTGCTGATGTTCATCATCGCCAACGCCATGCTGTTCGCCCACGTGCTGACCACCGAGCAGATCCCGCAGTCGATCACCGCCTGGGTAGTCGAGCAGGGCTTCAGCCCGATCGAGTTCCTGATCGTGGTGAACATCGTGCTGCTGATCGCCGGTACCTTCATGGAGCCGTCGGCGATCATCCTGATCCTGGCACCGATCCTCTTCCCGATCGCCATGCAGCTGGGCATCGACCCGATCCACCTGGGCATCATCATGGTGGTGAACATGGAAATCGGTTTGATCACCCCGCCGACCGGCCTCAACCTGTTCGTCACCTCGGCGGTCACCGGCATGCCACTGACCCGCGTGGTGCGCGCGGTGTCGCCGTGGCTGCTGGTGATGCTGGCGTTCCTGATGCTGGTGACCTACGTGCCGTTCATCTCGCTTGGCCTGCCAAACTTGCTGGGCATGTAACCTGCCTGCACAGTAAGTCAGAACGACAAAGCCCGGCCTCGCGCCGTAATGCTGTTCACTTAAGCATTTGAGCCTAAGCCGGGACTTCTAGAAAATCCGATACCAGCTCCCTGGTATCGGATTTTTTTATGCCTATTCAGCAGCAATTGCTCGACCTCGGCGACCTCTTCAATTTCTCAGACCTCAGCACCTTCACCCAGAATATCCCTGTTGAATGGGTTGCCAGTGCGTTGGACCTATCTGCACAAGCCACTATCCGGCGGCGGCGTCTGCCAAGCGACCAAGTGCTTTGGTTGGTGCTGGGCATGGCCTTGTTTCGCGACGAGCCTGTGCACGAAGTGGCCAGACGCCTGAATATCTGCGCCCAAGGCTTGGCCTCCGATCAGCTACTGGCACGTAGCGGCGTAACTGAAGCACGGAAGCGACTGGGAGCCGATCCAGTCGAGTCTTTGTTTCGCCAGACAGGTAAACAATGGGGCTGCGAGCGATACGAGGGGGATGACTGGGGCGGTTTGCAGGTGTTCGCGGTGGATGGTGCGTTGCTGAGAACACCCGATTCACCTGAGTTGCGAGAGCATTTCGGCTCGGGCAACACGGGTACCGAGCGCCAGACACCGTTTCCCATGTTACGCCTGGTTGCGCTGATGAATGTGCGTTCCCACGTGATCCTCGATGCCCAACTCAGCCCGTACCGTGGTAGTGAGATGCGCTTGGCCGAGACCCTCCTTGAGCAGATTCCGGACAACTCGATAACGCTGTTCGATAAAGGCTTTTGGGGCGCGGATCTGTTGTTGAGCGTCGCTGAGGGTGGCGACAATCGTCACTGGTTAACGCCGGCTCGCAAGAAGCTGGTCATGGAGGAAGTCGAGCGTTATGGCGAGCACGATCGTCGTATTCGGATGAAGGTTTCGCCCCAGGCGCGCAAGCGAAACCCGAACTTGCCTACACACTGGGAGGCGCGGGAAGTCAGCTATGAAAGCATGGGGCAGATCAGGTCGCTGCTCACATCGCTACCTGCCGAGAACTACAGCGCAGAAGCTGTAGCCCAGCTGTACCTGGAGCGCTGGGAGATTGAATTGGGGTTTCGAGATATCAAAAGCTCGATGCAGCAGAACGCCGTGACACTGCGCAGCAAGAAGGTCGAGCTGATTTATCAGGAGGTCTGGGGTCTGTTGCTGGCTTACAACGTCATACGACGAGAGGCCAGCCAAGCCGCAGTAGCCTTCGGCCGAACGCCTTCGGACATACGGTTCAAGCCGGCCTGCCAGTACATCGCTGTGCAATTGATCGTCATGGCGGCCGCCAATCCGGTATCGGCAACAGGTAGGCGGTTGGTAGAGTTGCGCGGAGGTATCGGGGGACTGTTTCTGGATCACCGTCCGAGGCCACCAAGACCGCGGACGGTGAAGATTTCCAAAACCCGTTATCCGGTGGATCGTAAGGCTGCTCCGCTTAAGTGAACAGCATTACGGCCTCGCGCCGGGCTTTTTCATGCCCGCATGTCTGACATGCTCCCCGCACGGAGCCGCCTTGGCCCGCTCACTGGACCAGTCGCCAAGCGGCATGCGAGTTTCTGGCGGGGGTGTCAGACAGCGATTGGTGACACGCACCACTAGCCTTTCCGGCGGCGGCTGGTCATTATTACCGATTATGTCTACCCAGCAGATCGCCACGGCCAATGCAGCCGGTACGGGGAAACCTTACCTGGCGTTCGGCAGTGACTCACGAGTCACAGATCGCGTCAGCATAGGCATGCAAACAGTCGACCCGCCGCCCGTTTCAACGAACTTAGCGCGATTGCATCGACTTGATGACCCGGCCCGAGCGTCTCAGCGCCGTGCCGGTGTACTTATTTGAAGGAGTTTCGCGTGAAGTCTCGTCTACCTGTGATCGTTGGATTCGGTGGCTACAATGCCGCCGGCCGCAGCTCGTTCCACCACGGTTTCCGCCGTACGGTGATCGAATCGCTGGACGAACAGGCGCGCCGCGAAACCCTCGTCGGCCTGGCGGTGATGACCAAGCAGGTACGTGTGATCGATGGCGCTTACCAAAGCCTGGACGGCGAACCGTTGTCCGCCGCCGCCATCGAGCAGCGCTACGGCGAGCAGGTCCTGGCCTCGACCCTGGTGCGCCGCATCGAAAAACAGCACCTCGATCCCGACGCGGCTCACTGGCACAAATGCATCGCCCTGAACGGCGAAGGCGGCAAGCTGACCTTCGTCAGTAACCGCAAACAGCTGCCCGAGCCACTGCCGGCCAACTGGTCGGTCGAGGAGCTCAATGGCAACGACGTGCGCGTCACCCTGCACGACAGCTGCGAATTCAAGGTCGACAGCTACCGTGCCTTGCCGGTCAAGTCCGCCGGCCAGTTGCCGACCGGCTTCGAACCCGGCGAACTCTACAACTCGCGCTTCCACCCACGCGGCCTGCAGATGGCCGTGGTCGGCGTGACCGACGCCCTGCGCGCCACGGGCGTGCCGTGGCAGACCATCGTCGACAACGTGGCACCGGACGAAATCGCCGTGTTCGCCGGCAGCATCATGAGCCAGCTCGACGAAAACGGTTTCGGCGGCCTGATGCAGTCACGTCTCAAGGGCCACCGTGTCAGCTCCAAGCAGTTGGCCTTGGGCCTCAATACCATGCCGGCCGACTTCATCAACGCCTACGTGCTGGGCAGCGTCGGCACCACGGGCAGTGTCACCGGCGCCTGCGCGACCTTCCTGTACAACTTGCAGAAGGGCATCGAACAGATCAATGCCGGCAAGGCGCGCGTGGTGATCGTCGGCAACAGCGAGGCACCGATCAACGCCGAATGCATCGAAGGCTACGGTGCCATGGGTGCCCTGGCCACCGAGGACGGCCTGCGCCTGATCGAAGGTCGCGACGATGTCGACTTCCGCCGTGCCAGCCGCCCATTCGGCGAGAACTGTGGCTTCACCCTGTCCGAAGCCTGCCAGTTCGTGGTGCTGATGGACGACGAACTGGCCCTGCAGCTGGGCGCCGATATCCACGGCGCGGCCACTGATGTATTCATCAACGCCGACGGCTTCAAGAAATCGATTTCCGCGCCAGGGCCAGGCAACTACCTGACCGTCGCCAAGGCCGTGGCCAGCGCCGTGCAGTTGCTGGGTGTCGACGCGGTGCGCCAGCGCAGCTTCGTGCATGCCCACGGCTCCAGCACGCCAGCCAACCGGGTCACCGAATCCGAGTTGCTGGACCGCGTCGCGGCGGCGTTCGCCATCGACAGTTGGCCGGTGGCCGCGGTCAAGGCCTTCGTCGGCCACTCCCTGGCCACCGCCAGTGGCGATCAGGTGATCTCCGCGCTGGGCACCTTCAAGTACGGCATCATTCCCGGCATCAAGACCATCGATGCAGTAGCGGCGGATGTGCATCAGCAGCACCTGAGCATCAGCAACACCGATCGCCACGACCAGTGCATGGACGTGTGCTTCATCAACTCCAAGGGCTTTGGCGGCAACAACGCCAGCGCCGTAGTGCTCGCCCCCCACGTGGTCGAGCGCATGCTGCGCAAGCGCCATGGCGAAGCGGCATTCAGCGCCTACCAGCAGCGCCGCGAGCAGACTCGTGCCACCGCCCGCGCCTACGACGAGCAGGCGCTCAAGGGCCAGCTGGATATCATCTACAACTTCGGCAACGACCTGATCGACGACAGCGAAATCGATATCGGCAGCGAGCAGATCAAGGTGCCCGGTTTCGCCCAGCCGCTGATCTACAAGCAGGATGATCGTTACCGCGACATGCTCGACTGATTCAAGCCTGCCCTCCCGCAGTACGCGCCTGGGCAATGATTAGCTGCGTTCTGCAGGAGCGTCGCCCTCGGCGCGAACGATTGTGGCCATACCGGGATTTTCGCGTTGCCAGACGATTCGCCGCGGGGTCGCGGCTCCTACAAAAAGCGCATCGCACAATCCCGCAGGAGCGTCGCCCTCGGCGCGAACCATTGTGGCCATACCGCGATTTTCGCGTTGGCCAGACAGTTCGCCGCGGGGTCGCGGCTCCTACAGAAAGCGCATCGCACAACCCCGCAGGAGCGTCGCCCTCGGCGCGAACCATTGTGGCCATACCGGGATTTTCACGTTGGCCAGGCGATTCGCCGCGGGGTCGCGGCTCCTACAAAAAGTGCATCGCCACAACCCCGCCGGAGCGTCGAACTCGGCGCGAAAGATTGCTGCCATACCGCGATTTTCGCGTTGGCCAGACGATTCGCCGCGGGGTCGCGGCTCCTACAGAAAGCGTATCGCCGCACCCCGTAGGAGCGTCGCCCTCGGCGCGAAAAATTGCGGCCATACCGCGATTTTCGCGTCGGCCAGGCGATTCGCCGCGGGGTCGCGGCTCCTACAGAAAGCGTATCGCCGCACCCCGTAGGAGCGTCGCCCTCGGCGCGAAAAATTGCTGCCATACCGCGATTTTCGCGTTGCCCAGACAGTTCGCCGCGGGGGCGCGGCTCCTACAGAAAACGTATCGCCGCACCCCGTAGGAGCGTCGCCCCCCGGGCGAAAAATTGCGGCCATACCGCGACTTTCGCGTCGGCCAGGCGATTCGCCGCGGGGTCGCGGCTCCTACAGAAAGCGTATCGCCGCACCCCGTAGGAGCGTCGCCCTCCGCGCGAACGATTGCGGCCATACCGCGATTTTCGCGTTGGCCAGACGATTCGCCGCGGGGTCGCGGCTCCTACAAAAAGCGCATCGCACAATCCCGTAGGAGCGTCGCCCTCGGCGCGAAAAATTGCTGCCATACCGCGATTTTCGCGTTGGCCAGACGATTCGCCGCGGGGTCGCGGCTCCTAAAGAAAGCGTATCGCCGCACCCCGTAGGAGCGTCGCCCTCCGCGCGAACGATTGCGGCCATACCGCGATTTTCGCGTTGGCCAGACGATTCGCCGCGGGGTCGCGGCTCCTACGATGCTCAGCAAATGGCAGTTGAGGGGGAGGCGCTAATTAGCTGGCGTTAGCCGCTTTGCTTCATCGACCAGAAGCTCACGCCATTCGGCATTTGCCGGCAGCGCCAGAAAGAAAGGATTGAGCAGCGACTCGCGGGCCGCGTAGCGCAGCGGCTCGCCCTGCAGGGTCAGCACCACGCCGCCGGCACCCTCGAGTACGCCCTGGGCGGCGGCGGTATCCCACTGCGACGTCGGCGCCAGGCGCGGATAGAAGTCTGCACTGCCCTCGGCGAGCTGACAGAACTTCAGCGAACTGCCCACACTGATTCGTTCCATTTCGCCAAAGCGCTCAACCAGGGCGGCCAGCAACTGTTCCTGCTCGGCGCTACCATGGCGGCGGCTGGCAACCACCGTGAGGCCGCCAGCCGGGGTTTCTCGCACGGTAATCGCCTGCGGCTCGCCACCCACGTCAGCGCGCCAGGCGCCCAGGCCGCTGCCGCCGTAATAAACAACGCCCGAGGCAGGGATGCCGACCACCCCGAACACCACCTGCCCGCCCTCGATCAACGCCACGTTGACGGTGAACTCCTCACTGTCAGCGATGAATTCCTTGGTGCCATCGAGCGGATCGACCAGCCACCAGCGATCCCAGCCCGCCCGTTCGCTCAGGGCGATATCGGCATCCTCTTCAGACAAAACCGGAATATTTGCGGCCAGCGCCTGCAGGCCCTCAGCCAGGATGCGGTGTGCGGCCAGATCAGCGGCGGTCACCGGGGAGGCATCAGCCTTCTCGGTGACGCGCACACCCGTGCGCCAGTAGGGCAGGATCGCCACGCCGGCTTGCTGAACCAACGCCAGCACGGCTGGCAGCAACGGATGGTTCATCGGCTCAGCTCCCCACGCTGCTCAAGCAGATCGCGCACCAGATACAGCGCGGCCAGGGCGCGACCCTCGCTGAACTGCGGATGCTGAATCAAGGCAGACAACTCGCGCAGGCTGACTTTATCCACACGTAGCGGCTCCGGCTCGTCGCCAGGCAGCGTTTGTGGATACAAATCACGGGCCAGCACCACCTGGATCTTCTGACTCATATAACCGGGCGACAGGCTCAGCTCGGTCAGATGCTCCAGCCTGCGCGCACCAAAGCCGGCTTCCTCCTGCAGTTCACGGTTGGCCGCGTCGAGCACATCCTCATCGGGCTCGATCAATCCTTTTGGCAGCGAAACCTCGTACTCGCCCGTGCCGCCGCAATATTCCTCGACCAGCAGCACATGCTCGTCATCGGCCATGGCCACGATCATCACCGCGCCATGGCCAGTGCCCCGCCCCACCAGGCGTTCATAGGTGCGCTCGGCGCCGTTGCTGAAGCGCAACTGGATTTCCTCGACGCGGAACAGGCGGCTGCTGGCGACGATCTCTCGGGCGATGACGGTGGGTTTCTGACGCATGGGTGAGTCCTGCTGCTGGGCTGACCGGAAGAGTTATCATACCGCGGCTGCCTGGATTGTCTGCGCCCTAAAAGCGCGCAGTGGACGACCAGCAGGCATCAGCCGCCCCACTTTCACCTCAGAGAGCCGCCCCGTCATGAACCTGCCCTGGTCCGAGATCGACACCGTATTGCTGGATATGGATGGCACCCTGCTCGACCTGCATTTCGACAACCACTTCTGGCTCGAACACCTGCCGCAACGCTATGCCGAGCATCATGGTGTCAGCCGCGCACTGGCCGACGCCGAACTCCAGCCACTTTTCACACAGCACGCCGGACAGTTGAACTGGTACTGCACGGACTTCTGGAGCAGCGAGCTGAACCTGTCGATCCGCGACCTCAAGCGCGAGGTCGCCGACCTGATCGCCCTGCGCCCAGACGCCGACACCTTTCTCGCCGCCATCCGCCAGGCCGGCAAGCAGGTGGTGATGATCACCAATGCCCACCGCGACTCGCTGTCCCTGAAGTTGGAGCGCATCGAACTGGCGCCCTACTTCGACCGTATGATCAGCTCCCACGATTACGGCTTCCCCAAGGAGGACGCGCAGTTCTGGTCGGCCCTGCAGCAGGACCTGACGTTCGACCCGGCACGCAGCCTGTTCATCGACGATAACGTACCCATCCTGCGCAGCGCCCGGCAGTTTGGCGTCCAGCATTTGCTGGCGGTCCATGAACCGGATAGCCGCAAAGGCGTGAAAGACACCGAAGAGTTCGAGGCCGTCAGGGATTATCGCGCGCTATTAGACGGCCTGTAGGTGGCAGGAAAGGCTGTTGAAAGGCAGAAGCAGACGTTCGGTGATTCATCGTGGGAACGGGCCATGCCCGTGATTATTCGCGGGCACGGCCCGCTCCCACAGTCGTAGGGTGGACGACGCCTCACCTACGCGGCTCTACCCGTCCAACGATCGCAATGGTGGATGAAAAGAGCGTCATCCACCCTACGGCTGCTTGCGCTACTTTTCTGCCGCTTATCTCATCTCGCATCATCGAATTCTCTGCGCACCAAAAGGCTTCACTCCGGCCCTGACTCGGTGCAGAAACACGCTTAAAACCTATCAGCATTAAAATAAAATAATATAAATCAAATACTTAAAAACTGGCACCGCTCTTGCTCTAGAGATTTCAACTTGGATACAAGATGGAATCTCAGAGCATGTCCAGCGCCTCTTTCGCCTTTACCCTCGCCGACTGGCAACAGGCTTACCGCGATGCTGCGCAGCCAGCCGAGTTGCTGCACGCCCTGCTCGCGCAACTGAGCCGTGACGACAACGCCTGGATCTGCCTGGCCAGCACGGCCCAGCTCGACACCCAGTTGAGTAATCTGCAGGCCCTGCTCGACAAGGCCGACGGCCAGCAGGACAAGCTGCCGCTGTACGGCGTGCCGTTCGCCATCAAGGACAACATCGACGCCGCCGGCTGGGCCACCACCGCCGCCTGCCCCGAATTCGCCTATGAGGCTCAGGCTGACGCCACGGTGGTAGCGCGCCTGCGCGCCGCCGGGGCCATCCTCATCGGCAAGACCAATCTGGACCAGTTCGCCACCGGCCTGGTCGGCACCCGCTCGCCCCACGGCGCAGTCGTCAACAGCTTCGACCCGGCCTACGTCAGCGGTGGTTCCAGCTCAGGCTCGGCCAGCGTGGTTGCACGCGGCCTGGTGCCGTTTTCCCTGGGCACCGATACGGCCGGCTCGGGGCGAGTGCCAGCGGGCTTCAACAATATCGTCGGGCTCAAGCCGACCAAGGGCTGGCTACCGAACAGCGGCCTGGTGCCAGCTTGCCGCACGGTCGATTGCATCTCGGTATTCGCCCTCACGGTCGGCGACGCCGAAACCGTCGCGCGCCTCGCCAGCGGTTACGATGCCGAGGACGCCTACTCGCGCAGCAATCCCAACAGCGCCCCTGTCGGCATGAAGTCCGCACCGACTTTTGCCGTGCCCGACAGCCTGGAGTTCTTTGGCGATACCCAGACCCAGGCCGTGTTCGAGCAGGCGCTGGAGAAACTGCGCGAGCTGGGCGTCACCCTGCAGCCCATCGATTTCAGCCCGTTCCGCGCGCTCGCCGAGCAGTTGTATTACGGGCCCTGGGTCGCCGAGCGCACCGTTGCGGTCGAGGGCGTTGCCCCTGAGCACATCGACCCGGTGGTGCGCGGCATCGTCGACAGCGGTCACCAGTACAGTGCCTGCGACGCCTACAAGGCCGAGTACCTGCGCGCCGAGCTGAGCCGGCAGATCAACGATGCGCTGGCAGGTTTCGACGCGCTGGTGGTGCCGACTTCACCGACCATTCGCAGCCTCGACGAAATGCGCCAGGAGCCGGTGCTGTTCAACAGCCAGTTCGGCACTTACACCAACTTCACCAACCTCGCCGACCTCTCTGCGCTGGCCGTACCCGCCGGCCTGCGCGACGACGGCCTGCCCGCCGGCATCACCCTGCTCGCCCCCGCCTGGCACGACCTGGCCCTGGCGGCCTTCGGCAAGCGCTGGCAGTCCAGCCTGGAGCTGCCGCTCGGCGCCACCGGCCGTGCGCTGCCGTCACAAACCCTGGCCACGGCGGTGCCTGCCGGCAGCGTGCGCGTCGCCGTGGTCGGTGCCCACCTGACCGGCATGCCGCTGAACTTCCAGCTGACCACCCGCAACGCGGTGCTGGTCGAGCAGACCCTGACCTCGCCGGACTATCGCCTCTACGCCCTGGCCGGCACCGTGCCGCCCAAACCGGGCCTGGCGCGCAGCACGGACGGCACCTCGATCATCGTCGAGCTGTGGGACATCCCCCTGGCGCGCTTTGGCGAATTCGTCGCCGAAATCCCCGCGCCGCTGGGTATCGGCAACCTGACCCTGGCGGACGGGCGCAGCGTGAAGGGTTTCATCTGCGAGCCCTGGGCGCTGAGTGATGCACGAGACATCACCAGTTTCGGTGGCTGGCGCGCCTTTATTGCCAGCCAGCAAGCAGCCAAGCACTGAAACCGTAGGGTGGATGGCCGACGCCATCCACCAACGAACAGCTGGTGGAAAACGCTTCGCGGTTTTCCACCCTACGTTGAGGACACGAACATGTTCCATACCGTACTGATCGCCAACCGTGGTGACCAGCTGCGCAGCAGCGCAGCGACGACGTCAAAGTGCCGGGCGGGCGTAGCCCGTCACGGCGATCTCGCCACGGAGAATTGCCATGTTTGAAACAGTACTGATCGCCAACCGTGGCGAGATCGCCGTCCGCGCCATCCGCACCCTCAAGCGCCTCGGCGTGAAGAGCGTGGCGGTTTACTCCGACGCCGACCGCAACGCCCAGCATGTACGTGATGCCGACGTCGCCGTGGCGCTGGGCGGCGATAAGGCCGCCGACAGCTACCTGCGTATCGACAAGATTCTCGCCGCCGCCAAGGAGACCGGCGCCCAGGCGATCTATCCCGGTTATGGCTTCCTCTCGGAGAGCGCCGAATTCGCCGAGGCCTGCGAAAACGCGGGTATCGCCTTCGTTGGCCCGACGCCGACGCAGATCCGCGAGTTCGGCCTCAAGCACCGGGCTCGCGAACTGGCCGCCGAAGCACAGGTGCCGATGGCGCCCGGCACCGGCCTGCTGCAAAGCCTCGAAGAAGCCTTGGCGGCCGCCGAAGGCATCGGCTACCCGATCATGCTCAAGACCACCGCCGGCGGTGGCGGTATCGGCCTCACCCGCTGCGCCGACGCCGTTGCCCTGGCCAGCGCCTATGACGGCGTGAAACGCATGGGTGAGCAGTTCTTCAGCGACGCCGGCGTTTTCATCGAGCGCTTCGTCGATCAGGCGCGGCATGTCGAAGTACAGATCTTCGGCGACGGCAAAGGCCGCGTGGCCGCCCTGGGAGAACGCGACTGCTCGCTGCAGCGGCGCAACCAGAAAGTGATCGAGGAAACCCCGGCACCGAACCTGCCGCAAGCCACCCGCGAGCGTTTGCATGCCGCCGCTGTCGAGCTGGGCGAGTCGGTGAGCTACCGCAGTGCCGGCACCGTGGAATTCATCTACGACGCCGCTCGCGACGACTTCTACTTTCTCGAAGTGAACACCCGCCTGCAGGTCGAGCACCCGGTGACCGAGATGGTCACCGGCCTGGACCTGATCGAATGCATGCTGCGCGTGGCCGCAGGCGACGAGCTGGACTGGGTCGCCCTGAACCGCGCGCCGCAGGGCGCCGCCATCGAGGTGCGCATCTATGCCGAAGACCCGCTGAAGAACTTCCAGCCCAGCCCGGGCGTGCTGACCGACGTGCACTTCCCGGATGACGTACGCGTCGACGGCTGGGTAAGCACCGGCAGCGAAGTGTCGGCTTTCTATGATCCGATGATCGCCAAGCTGATCGTCCACGCTGCCACCCGCGACGAGGCCATCGCCAAGCTGAGCAAAGCGCTCGGTGAAACCCGCCTGCACGGCATCGCCAGCAACCTCGATTACCTGCGCCAGGTGGTCGCGGAGCCGCGCTTCCACGCCGCGCAGATCTGGACCCGCCTGCTCGACACCTTCAGCTACGCCGCCCAGGTGTTCGAAGTGCTGGAACCTGGCACCTACAGCAGCGTGCAGGATTTCCCTGGTCGTCTCGGCTACTGGGACATCGGCGTGCCGCCGTCCGGGCCGATGGACGATTACGCCTTCCGCCTGGCCAACCGCATCGTCGGCAACCACGAGAGCGCCGCCGGCCTGGAGTTCACCCTGCAAGGCCCGAGCCTGCGCTTCCACAGCGATGCACTGGTGGCCCTCGCCGGCGCCGACTGCCCGGCCGAGCTGGACGGTGAAAGCGTGCCCTACTGGGCGCCAATCGCCATCAAGGCCGGCCAGGTGCTCAAGCTCGGCCGCGCCACCAGCGGCTGCCGTACCTACCTGGCGGTGCGCGGCGGCTTCGATGTGCCGGTGTACCTGGGCAGCCGCTCGACCTTCGCCCTTGGCCAGTTCGGCGGCCATGCGGGGCGCACCCTGCGCACCGCCGACATGCTGGCGATCTCCCAGGATCTGCCCGCCTGCACCACGCCGGCGCCGGTCAGCGCGCCGCAAGCGCTGGATGCCAGCCTAATTCCCGAATATGGCACCACCTGGCACATCGGCGTGCTCTATGGCCCCCACGGTGCGCCGGATTTCTTCACACCCGAGGCCATCGAGCAGTTCTTCGCCGCCGACTGGCAGGTGCACTACAACTCCAACCGCCTGGGCGTGCGCCTCTCCGGGCCGAAGCCGAGCTGGACCCGCGCCGACGGCGGCGAGGCCGGCCTGCATCCGTCCAACGTGCATGACTGCGAATACGCCATCGGCGCCATCAATTTCACCGGCGACTTCCCGGTGATCCTCACCAAGGACGGCCCCAGCCTGGGCGGTTTCGTCTGCCCGGTGACCATCGCCAAGGCCGAGCTGTGGAAGGTCGGCCAGGTCAAGCCGGGCGATACCCTGCGCTTTCACCCGATCAGCTTCGAACAGGCCCAGGCGCTGGAGCAGGCGCAACTGGCCAGCCTGGAGAGCCTCAGCGCGGTCAGCACCGTGCAGTTGCCAGCGCCGAGCCTGCAGCCGGGCGAAACGCTATCGGCCACCATCCTCGCCGAGCTGCCGGCCGATGGCAGCCGCCCGCGCGCGGTGTACCGCCAGGCGGGCGATGCCTACATCCTGCTCGAATACGGCGACAACGTGCTCGACCTGGCACTGCGCCTGCGTGTGCACCTGTTGATGGAAGCGCTCAAGGCATCGCCGCTCGCCGGCCTGGAAGAGCTGGCACCGGGCGTCCGTTCCCTGCAGCTGCGTTACGACAGCCGCGTACTGCACCAGCAGGCGCTGCTCGACCACCTGCTGCGCCTCGAACGCGAGCTGGGCGACGTGGCCAACCTCAAGGTGCCGACCCGCATCGTCCACCTGCCCATGGCCTTCGAGGACAGCGCCACCCTGGCCGCCGTCACCCGCTACAGCGAGACGGTGCGCAGCCAGGCGCCGTGGCTGCCGAACAACGTCGACTTCATCCAGCGCGCCAATGGCCTGGCCACCCGCGAGCAAGTGCGCGACATCCTCTTCGAGGCCAGTTACCTGATTCTCGGCCTTGGCGACGTCTACCTCGACGCGCCCTGCGCCGTACCGCTCGACCCGCGCCACCGCCTGCTCAGCTCCAAGTACAACCCGGCACGTACCTACACCGCCGAAGGCACCGTGGGTATCGGCGGCATGTACATGTGCATCTACGGCATGGACTCACCCGGCGGCTATCAGCTGGTCGGCCGCACCCTGCCGATCTGGAACAAGTTCGTGAAGAACGCCCAGTTCGCCAATGGCCAACCGTGGCTGCTGCACTTCTTCGATCAGGTGCGTTTCTACCCGGTCAGCGAAGCCGAGCTCGACGAATTCCGCGACGCCTTCCGTGAAGGCCGCGCGCACATCAAGATCGAGCAGAGCACCTTCGATTTCGCCGAATACCAGCGCTTCCTGGCGGACAACGCCAGCAGCATCGCCAGCTTCCAGCAGATGCAGAAGCACGCCTTCGATGCCGAAGTGCAGCTGTGGCGCGACGACGACGCCGAGAGCCACACCGCGCCAGTGGCCAACAGCGAGGAAGATGAAGCGGTCGAGGGCCAGGTGGTCAGCGCCGACATGTGCGGCAGCGTCTGGAAGGTGCTGGTCGAGCCGGGCCAGTACGTCGAAGCCGGAGCGCCGTTGCTGGTGGTCGAGGCGATGAAGATGGAGCTGGCCGTGCTCGCGCCAGTAGCGGGAACGGTCAAGGCCGTGCGCTGCCAGCCAGGCAAGCCGGTCACCCCGGGCGACGTGCTGCTGATCCTCGACCCGAGCGAGGCGGCCTGACATGCAACTGGTCGACCCGATCAAGCGCGGCAAGGAACGCCCGGAGAACCTCGCCGAGCGTATCTACGGGCAGCTCAAGGACGACATTTCCGAGTTCCGCCTGCTGCCGGGCGACCGTTTCAGCGAAGGTGAGGTGGCGGAGCGCATGGCCGCCAGCCGCACACCGGTGCGCCAGGCGCTCTATCGCCTGGAGCGCGAGGGTTACCTGGAGGTGTATTTCCGCAGCGGCTGGCAGGTCAAGCCGTTCGACTTCCACCATTTCGAAGAGCTCTACGACGTGCGCATCGTGCTCGAACTGGCAGCGGTTCGGCGCCTGTGCGATCGCCCGGCGGGTGAAACGCCAGCGCAGTTGGAAGAACTGCGCCAGACCTGGACGGCACCGCCCGAACAACGCCCGCCAGAAGGCCGCGAAGTGTCGCTGCTCGACGAACGCTTCCACTGCCAGCTGGTGGAGGCCACCGGCAACCGCGAGATGGCTCGCCTGCACCGCGAAATCAGCGAAAAGATTCGTATCGTCCGTCGTCTGGACTTCACCAAAACGCCTCGGGTGGAAGCCACCTACGAAGAGCACGCACGCATCCTCGGCGCGATCCTGTCGCGTCGTTGCGAAGAAGCACAGCTGTTGCTGAAGACCCACATAGAGGTCAGCAAGGCGGAAGTGCGCAAGATCACCCTGCACATGCTGCACAACGCCCGCGAGCGGGCCGTACAGGCGCAGGGCTGATGTGGTGTCCCTTGATCCACTGCCAACAACATAAAACTCGTCAGTCAATGGAGATCGTCCTATGCAACGTCGCAGCCTGATCAAGGCCTTCACCCTTTCCGCGTCCATCGTCGCCATGGGCCTGAGCTGGAGCATCCACGCCGCCGAGACCATCAAGGTCGGCGTCCTGCACTCGCTGTCCGGCACCATGGCCATTTCGGAAACCTCGCTCAAAGACATGGCGCTGATGACCATCGACGAGATCAACGCCAAGGGCGGGGTACTCGGCAAGCAGCTCGAAGCGGTGGTGGTCGACCCGGCCTCCAACTGGCCGCTGTTCGCCGAGCGTGGCCGTCAGTTGCTGACCCAGGACAAGGTCGCAGTGACCTTCGGCTGCTGGACGTCGGTGTCGCGTAAATCGGTACTGCCGGTCTACGAAGAGCTCAACGGCCTGCTGTTCTACCCCGTGCAGTACGAAGGCGAGGAAATGTCGCCGAACGTGTTCTACACCGGCGCCGCGCCGAACCAGCAGGCGATCCCGGCGGTGGAGTACCTGCTCAGTGAAGACGGCGGCGGCGCCAAGCGCTTCTTCCTGCTCGGCACCGATTACGTCTACCCGCGCACCACCAACAAGATCCTGCGCGCCTTCCTGCATAGCAAGGGCGTTCAGGACAAGGACATCGAAGAGGTCTACACGCCGTTCGGCCACAGCGATTACCAGACCATCGTCGCCAACATCAAGAAGTTCTCCGCCGGCGGCAAGACCGCGGTGGTGTCCACCGTCAACGGCGACTCCAACGTGCCGTTCTACAAGGAACTGGCCAACCAGGGCATCGAAGCCACCGACGTGCCGGTGGTGGCCTTCTCGGTAGGTGAAGAAGAGCTGCGCGGTATCGACACCAAGCCGCTGGTCGGTCACCTGGCCGCGTGGAACTACTTCCAGTCCGTGGAGAACCCGGTCAACGAGAAATTCGTCGCCGACTGGAAAGCCTACGCCAAGGCCAAGAAGCTGCCGAACGCCGACACCGTGGTCACCAACGACCCGATGGAAGCCACCTACGTGGGCCTCCACATGTGGGCCCAGGCCGTCGAGAAAGCCGGTACCACCGACGTCGACAAGGTACGCGCGGCCATGGCCGGCCAGGAGTTCGCCGCACCGAGCGGCTTCACCCTGAAGATGGACGAGAAGAATCACCACCTGCACAAGCCGGTGATGATCGGTGAAGTCCAGGACGACGGTCAGTTCGACGTGGTCTGGGAAACCGACGGCCCGGTTCGCGCCCAGCCGTGGAGCCCGTACATCGAAGGCAACGACAAGAAGGCCGACACCCCGGCAAAGTCGAACTGAGCCACCGGGCTCGCCCGTCGTAGGGTGGACCGGGACGCGCAGTCAACGCGACGCGTGTCCACCTTAACCAGCGCCACCTCTGGCATCAGGGGTGGCCATTCAACAGACGCCCGAGGCCTCGTGCATGCCGACCATCCTGTACCGATTCATTCTCGGCACCTTGCTCCTGCTGCCCTTCACGGCGAACGCCGGCGACGCCAACACCTTCGTCGCCGCCAGCTCGGCACAGCAGGCGAAGCTGCTGGAAAGCTGGGCGGCACTGCCAGACCTGGCGCGCCAGCCGCTTCTCGACGCTCTGCAACAGGGGCGTGTGGCCGCGGACAGCGAAAAGACCGCATTCATCGAAACCGACGACGGCTACCAGGCTGTCGAAGGTCAAGCATCCCCTGTGGATAACCCGCGCAAATTGCGCCTGAACAATCGCCTGCGAGGCCTGATCGCCAACGCCCAGGCCAGCCATCAACTGCTGGCCGAGGCACCCGCGCAGCGCCTCGCCGCCGCCGTGCAGCTGCAGAAGAGTGCCCAACCGGCGCAATTGCCGCTGCTCGCCCAGAGCCTCGACCGGGAAGACGACGACGCCGTTCGCGACGCCCTGACCCTGGCCCTGGCCAACCTGCAATTAGTCGACCCCAACCCGGCGATACGCATGGCCGCCGTGCGCCTGCTCGGCGAGACCGGCGAGCCACTGGCGCGCACGCGCCTGGAAAACCTGCTGGACCCGAGCGTGGAAAGTGACGCTGCGGTACGCACTGCAGCGCAAACCAGCCTGGCCCAGGTCAAGCGCAAGTTGCTGATCGGCGAGCTGCTCGGTCAGGCGTTCAGTGGCATGAGCCTCGGTTCGATCCTGCTGCTCGCCGCCCTTGGCCTGGCCATCACCTTCGGCCTGCTCGGGGTGATCAACATGGCCCACGGCGAGATGCTGATGCTCGGCGCCTATTCCACCTACATGGTGCAGATCCTCTTCCAACGCTTCGCCCCCGAAGCCCTGGCGCTTTACCCGCTGGTGGCGCTGCCGGTGGCCTTCTGCGTGACCGCGGTCATCGGCATGGCCCTGGAGCGCACGGTGATCCGCCACCTCTACGGCCGCCCGCTGGAAACCCTGCTCGCCACCTGGGGCATCAGCCTGATCCTGATCCAGTTGGTGCGCGTGCTGTTCGGTGCGCAGAACGTCGAAGTGGCCAACCCCTACTGGCTGTCCGGCGGAATCCAGGTGCTACCCAACCTGGTGCTGCCATACAACCGCATCGTGATCATCGGCTTCGCCCTGGCCGTGGTGTTGCTGACCTGGCTGCTGCTGAACAAGACCCGCCTGGGCCTCAACGTGCGCGCCGTCACCCAGAACCGCAACATGGCCGCTTGCTGCGGCGTGCCCACCGGCCGTGTGGACATGATGGCCTTCGGGCTCGGCTCCGGCATCGCCGGCCTCGGCGGCGTGGCGCTCAGCCAGATCGGCAACGTCGGCCCGGACCTCGGCCAGAGCTACATCATCGATTCCTTCCTGGTGGTGGTACTCGGCGGTGTCGGCCAACTGGCCGGTAGCGTCATGGCGGCCTTCGGCCTGGGCATCGCCAACAAGATCCTCGAACCACAGATCGGCGCCGTGCTCGGCAAGATCCTCATCCTCGCGCTGATCATTCTGTTCATTCAGAAACGTCCGCAAGGCCTGTTCGCCCTGAAAGGGAGGGTGATCGATTGAGCACCATGACCTTCTGCACCGCGGGAGCTGGCCATGCCAGCGACTGTATCCCCACCATCGTTCGCGCGCATGGCGCGCTCCCACAGGTCGGCTTACAGGGGATTCACCGATGAACGCCGCCAACCAAACGCTGCTGGCGCGAGCCAGCGCAAAACTCGGCCCGCAGGTCTCCATCGTCATCGGCCTGCTGGTGCTCGTCGTGCTGCTCGCCATGCCGCTGCTGCACCTGCTGCCCGCCGATCATGCCCTGCACGTATCGGCCTACACGCTGACCCTGGTCGGCAAGATCCTCTGCTACTGCATCGTCGCCCTGGCGCTCGACCTGGTGTGGGGTTACGCCGGCCTGCTGTCCCTCGGCCACGGCCTGTTCTTCGCCCTCGGCGGCTACGCCATGGGCATGTACCTGATGCGTGAGGCCGCCGGCGACGGTTTGCCCGCGTTCATGAGCTTCCTGGCCTGGACCGAGCTGCCCTGGTACTGGTACGGCACCGACAATTTCCTCTGGGCCATGTGCCTGGTGGTACTGGCGCCAGGCTTGCTGGCTCTGGTGTTCGGCTTCTTCGCCTTCCGTTCGCGGATCAAGGGCGTGTATTTCTCGATCATGACCCAGGCCCTGACCTTCGCCGGCATGCTGCTGTTCTTTCGTAACGAGACCGGCTTCGGCGGCAACAACGGCTTCACCAATTTTCGCAGCATCCTCGGCTTCGAGATCACCGCGGCAAATACCCGCGCCACGTTGTTCTTTCTCACCGTGCTGTTGCTGGTCAGCAGCCTTTACCTGGGCTGGCGTCTGGCGCGCAGCAAGTTCGGCCGGGTGCTCACCGCCCTGCGCGACGCCGAGAACCGCCTGATGTTCTGCGGCTACGATCCGCGCGGCTACAAGCTGTTCATCTGGGTGCTGAGCGCCGTGCTGTGCGGTCTGGCCGGCGCGCTGTACGTGCCCCAGGTGGGCATCATCAACCCCAGCGAAATGGCCCCGACCCAATCCATCGAAGCCGCCGTGTGGGTGGCCCTTGGCGGGCGCGGCACGCTGATCGGCCCGCTGCTCGGCGCCGGCCTGGTCAACGGCATGAAGAGCTGGTTCACCGTGGCGTTCCCGGAGTATTGGCTGTTCGCCCTCGGCGCGCTGTTCATCGTGGTCACCCTGTTCCTGCCCAAGGGCGTCATTGGCCTCATCAAGCGAGGGGATAAATCATGAGAAGTGCACCCATCCCCGAAGCGATGATCGACCCGGCCGGCAGCAGCCGGGATGCCATCGGCCTCGGCCAGAGCGCCGGCAGCGGCCTGAACGTGCGCCATGGCACCATCCTGACCCTGGAAGACATCAACGTCGCGTTCGACGGCTTCAAGGCACTGACCGACCTGACGCTGTACATCGGTGTCGGCGAGCTGCGCTGCATCATCGGCCCCAACGGCGCCGGCAAGACCACGCTGATGGACGTCATCACCGGCAAGACCCGCCCGGGCAGCGGCGTCGCCTACTTCGGCGAGACCTTCGACCTGACGCAGATGAGCGAAGTCGAGATCGCCCAGGCCGGCATCGGTCGCAAATTCCAGAAGCCCACGGTGTTCGAGGCGCTGAGCGTGTTCGAGAACCTCGAACTGGCGCAGAAGACCGACAAGTCCGTGTGGGCCAGCCTGCGCGCCCGACTCAGCGGCGAGCAGCGCGATCGCATCGACGAGGTACTGGCCACCATCCGCCTCGACGCCTCGCGCCAGCGCCCGGCCGGGCTGTTGTCCCACGGCCAGAAACAGTTCCTGGAGATCGGCATGCTGCTGGTGCAGGACCCGCAGTTGCTGCTGCTCGACGAGCCGGTGGCCGGCATGACCGACGCGGAAACCGAATTCACCGCCGAACTGTTCAAGTCGCTGGCGCGCAAGCATTCGCTGATGGTGGTCGAGCACGACATGGGCTTCGTCGGCAGCATCGCCGACCACGTCACCGTGCTGCACCAGGGCCGCGTACTGGCCGAAGGCTCCCTGGACGCCGTGCAGGCCAATGAGCGGGTGATCGAGGTTTATCTCGGTCGGTAATGCATACCGTGGGAGGGGCTTCGGTCAGTAGGGTGGATGACGCTTTTTTCATCCACCAGGCATCCGCACGATGGATGGGTAAAGCGTCATCCACCCTACCCCCATCCCACCATCTGAATGAAGGACATCGACATGCTGCAAGTCCAACAGCTACATCAGTACTACGGCGGCAGCCATATCCTGCGCGGCCTGTCGTTCGAGGTGAAGGTCGGCGAGGTCACCTGCCTGCTCGGCCGCAACGGTGTGGGCAAGACCACCCTGCTCAAATGCCTGATGGGCCTGCTGCCGGCCAAAGAGGGCAAGGTCAGTTGGGAGGGCAAGCCGATCACCACTTTCAAGCCGCACCAGCGGGTGCACGCCGGTATCGCCTACGTGCCCCAGGGCCGCGAGATATTCGGCCGCCTGACGGTCGAGGAAAACCTGCTGATGGGCCTGTCGCGATTTCCGGGTAGCCAGGCCAAGGAGGTCCCCGCGTTCATCTACGAACTGTTCCCGGTGCTGCTGGAAATGAAACACCGCCGCGGCGGTGACCTGTCCGGCGGTCAGCAGCAACAGCTGGCTATCGGCCGTGCCCTGGCCAGCCAGCCGCGCCTGCTGATCCTCGACGAACCCACGGAAGGCATCCAGCCCTCGGTGATCAAGGAAATCGGCGTGGTCATCAAGAAGCTCGCCGCCCGCGGCGACATGGCCATCCTGCTGGTCGAGCAGTTCTACGACTTCGCTGCCGAACTGGCCGACCAGTATCTGGTGATGAGCCGCGGCGAAATCGTCCAGCAGGGCCGTGGCGAGACCATGGACGCGGATGGGGTACGCGGGTTGGTGGCGATCTAGCCTGCGCCGTCATGGCCGCGTAAGGCGAGAGCAGACGTAGGGTGGATGACGCTCTTTTCATCCACCATTGCGATCGGTGGACGGGTCGGCCGCGTAGGTGAGGCGTCGTCCACCCTACGACTGTGGGAGCGGGCCGTGCCCGCGAATAATCACGGGCATGGCCCGTTCCCACAATGAATCACCGAAAGGCTGCTTTTGCCTTACAACTACCCCTCACTCGGAAAATTCCGGCTCCAGCCGGGCGATCTGCCGCTTGACGCTTTCCAGGTGCAGCCGTGCGCTCTCGGCATTGCCATCGAGCATGACCCGGCAGGCCTTGCGCGCCACCTCGTGAGGGACCGGTTTCAGCGGTCGGCCGCAGGCCATTGCCTTGAGCTGCACCTCAGCGGCACGCTCCAGGTAGTAAAGGTCGTCCCAGGCTTCGGCAATCGAGGCGCCCAGCACCAGCGGGCCATGGTTCTTCAACATCAGTACATCCGCCCCGCCCACAGCCCCGGCAATGCGTTCGCCCTCGGCGTCGCTCAGCGCCAGGCCGTTGTAGTGTTCATCCACGGCCAGGCGGTCATAGAACTTCAAAGCCGTCTGCCCGGCCCAGATGAACGGGTCGCCTTCGAGCATGCACAACGCCGTAACGTTGGGCATATGCGTATGGAACGCCGCCTTGGCCCGTGGATGCAGGCGATGCAGCTGCGCATGGATGAAGAACGCGGTGGCTTCCGGCGTGCCCTCACCGGCCACCACACGGCCATGGAAATCGCAGATCAACAGCGACGAAGCGGTCACTTCGGCAAACGCCAGGCCGTAGGGATTGACCAGAAAAAGCTCGTCATGGCCAGGCACCACGAAGGAGAAGTGATTGCAGATTCCCTCGCCCATACCGAGCCGCGCGGCCATGCGAAAGCAGGCCGCCAGGTCGACACGGGCCTGGCTGATCGCCGGACTGTCGAATGATCCGCCCATGCCGTGCTCGACCGGCGTGACGTTGCCTGCAAATGCATGTGCCATGGTGATGATCCTTGCAGTAAGGCGAATACGCTCACCGTAGCAGTCCACCACGTGGGCGCCAGGGACAGTTGGCGCAGGCCGATGGGCCAGTTGGCTGACCCGTAGACTCCAGGTATCTGGCCCTACGGCGCCAGCGCGCTTTATTCCTATGGTGAGCCACTGCCAACCGCACGGCAGGCCCTACTTCTTCGCACCCACGAGGTGGCCATGAGCAGCCCAACGCCGATCAGCAACGACTATGTCCACGCACTGGATCGCCAGTACGTTTTCCACTCCTGGTCGACCCAGGGCGCGCTCAATCCGCTGGTGATCGCTGGCGGCGCGGGCTGCACGCTGTGGGACTACGACGGTCGCGAATACCTGGATTTCAGCAGCCAACTGGTCAACACCAACATCGGCCACCAGCACCCCAAGGTGATCGCCGCGATCAAGGCCCAGGCCGAGCAACTGGTGACCATCGCGCCGGCCACCGCCAACCTGATGCGTGGCGAGGCGGCCAAGCGCATTCTGTCCCACGCGCCAGCCAACTTCAGCAAGGTGTTCTTTACCAACGCCGGTGCCGACGCCAACGAAAACGCCATGCGCATGGCGCGTACCTACACCGGCCGCGACAAGATCCTCTCGGCCTATCGCTCGTACCACGGCAGCACCGGCTCGGCGATCGTCGCCACCGGCGATCCGCGCCGGGTGCCCAATGAGTTCGCCCGCGGCCATGTGCATTTCTTCAATCCGTACCTGTACCGCAGCGAATTCAATGCCACCAGCGAGGAAGAAGAATGTGCCCGCGCGCTGCAGCACCTGCGCCGGGTCATCGAATGCGAGGGGCCGGCGTCGATCGCCGCGATTCTGCTGGAAACCATTCCCGGCACTGCCGGCATTCTGGTGCCGCCGAAAGGCTACCTGCAGGGCGTACGCGCCCTGGCCGACGAGTTCGGCATTCTGGTGATTCTCGATGAAGTGATGGCCGGTTTCGGCCGCACCGGCAGTTGGCTCGCGCTGGACAATTTCGACGTGGCGCCGGATCTGATCGTCTTTGCCAAGGGCGTCAATTCGGGCTACGTGCCGGCCGGTGGGGTGATGATTTCCCAGCCCATTTGCGAGTATTTCGACAGCCACTTTTTCCCGGGTGGCCTGACCTACTCCGGTCACCCGCTGGCCATGGCGGCCATCGTCGCCACCCTCGACACCATGGCCGAGGAAGGCATGGTCGACAATGCCCGGCAGATCGGCCAGGAACTGCTCGGGCCGGGCCTTAAGACGCTCGCCAGCAAATACCCATTGATCGGGGAAGCGCGCGGTATCGGCCTGTTCCAGGCGCTGGAGTTCGTCGCCGACCCGCTGAAGAAAACGCCACTGGCCGCGCCGATCATGGCGCAGATGAAAGCCGCGCTGCTGGAGCGTGGGCTGCTGGCCTTCGTGGTGGAGAACCGCATCCACGTGGTACCGCCATGCATGGTCAATGCGGCCCAGGTGCAGCAGGCCCTGGCAATACTCGACGAGGTGATCGGCGAGTTCAGCGCCAAGCACCTGTAACAGACGCGAACCGGATGAGCCGGGCCGCGCAGGTTACCGGCGCCGGGAACATCCTGTAGGGTGGGTTAGCGGCGCTGGCCTCTGTACGCTCAGTCGACACGGTGATGGAGCACCGCGTAACCCACCGAGCGATATCCGTGGCGGTGCAGATCGCGGGTTATCACAGATTGCAGCGGCATCACTGCCCCTGCAGCACCTCATTGAGAATCCGGATGCCCGGTTCGATCAGTGGCACGTCGAGGGCATGGAAGCCCATGCGGAAATAACGCTGCGGCGGGTCTTCATTGAAGAAGAACTGTGCGCCCGGCTCGATCAACACACTCTGCTGCGCCGCCGCCCAGGCCAGGCGCTGGCTGTCGACACTGGCCGGCGCCGTGAGCCAGAAGGCGCCAGCACCGGCGCTGCTGATATGGCGACACCCCTGCAGCACGCCATCCAGCGCACCCTCCAGCGCTTCACGGCGGCGCCAGTGCTCTTCACGAAAACGCCGCAAGTGCGCATCGTAGTGCCCCTGAGCGAGGAATTCGGCGAGCATGCGCTGGTTGTTGAGCGGCGGGTGGCGGTACATCAGGCGGCGCAGGGCCCGTAGTTCCTCGATCAATTCGGCATCGGCGACCAGATACCCCAGGCGCAACCCCGGCGAAAACGCCTTGGAGAGGCTGCTCATGTACACCACACGCCCGCTGCTGTCGCTGGCCTTGAGGGCCGGTTGCGCATGGTTGTCGAAGTTCAGCTCGGCGTCGTAGTCATCCTCGATGACGACCTGGTCGTGCTGGCGAATCTGTTTGAGTAACTGGCTGCGGCGGGCCGCGCTCATGCTCACCCCGGTCGGCACCTGATGGCCAGGCGTGACGTACAGGTACTCGCAGCTGTTGAGGCGCTCATCGACGCACATGCCCTGTTCGTCGACATCCTGCAGGTGAATCGCGGCGCCCTGCAGATCGAAGACGTTCCAGGCATCGCCGAACCCTGGATTCTCCAGGGCCACGCGCGTGCCCTTGCTCATCAGCAGCGTCGCCAACAGATACAGGGCATTCTGCGAGCCGAGGGTGATCAGGATTTCATCGGCGCCCGCCCAGATGCCCCGCTTGGGCAGCACGCGGGTGCGTAACTGCTCGATCAGCATGGCGTCATCCTGGTCGTGGCTGTCACCCAGCCATTGCGGGTTGCGCTGGCTACGCATGCTGTTGCGCGACACTTCGCGCCAGCGCTCCAGGGGAAACAGGTCGTCGATCGGCTGGCCGTAGATGAAGGGGTAGGTGAACCGCTGCCAGTTACTGGGGCGCAGCACGCCGTGCCTCAAACTCGGCTGGATCTTGAAGCGGCCGCTCCATGCTGGTGCGCCAGTGGCCTGCGGATTGGCATCGCTATGGGCCGGCGCCAGGCGTGCCAGGGCGCGCTCACGCTGACCGCCACAGTAATCAGGGTGCAGGTAATAGCCACTGCGCGGCCGGCTGATCAGGTAGCCGTTGTCGAGCAGGCTCTCGTAGACCAGGGCCACGGTATTGCGCGATATCGACAACTGCTGCGACAGACGCCGGCAGGAAGGCAGCGCCTCGTCCTGCGGGAAACCACCGGCCAGGATGGCCGATACCAGCGACTCGCGCAGCTGCTCTTGCAACCCGCGCTGATGGTCGAAATTCAGGTGGAAGAAGTGGTCGATCATGGTCACTCCCGCTCCATGTGCAGTGGTTCTGCATAGCAATTACTGCGCCATGGCCCTCCCCTTGGGCTGGCCAGGCGAATGCCGCGAACTGCACCTATGGTCCCGGGCACAGCGCTCTCTATGGTGAAAAACAGCCACCTGGCACGCCCATCGCAAGCCAATCGTCCTGTCGACTCCGGAGCTCTGACCATGACCCCAACAGGCATCGCAACTGCAACGCCCATGAACGGATTCGCCCAGCTGCGCAAAGCGGCTCTTGCCGGCCTGGCCGGCTGCCTGCTGGCCGCGGCCACGAGTGCCCAGGCGGATATCGCCGAGGTGAAGGAGCGCGGCTACCTGAGCGTCGCCACCGAGGACGACTACGCGCCCTTCAACTACATCGTCGATGGCAAGCCTGAAGGCTTTCACAAGGAGTTGCTGGAGGACCTCAAGGCCTACGCCAAGGACAAGGGCTTCGATGTACGCCAGGAAATCCTGCCGTGGACGGGGCTGCTCGCCTCGGTGTCTTCCGGGCAGTACGACATGGCCTTCACCGGCGCCCTGGTCACCGACGACCGCCTGAGGGTGTTCAACTTCGCGCCGCCTTTCGCTTCGGCCCAGCACTTCTACGTCAAGCGTGCTGGCGATGACAGCCTCAGCGATATCGCCAGCCTGTGCGGCAAGACCGCTGGCCTGCAGGCCGGCAGTGCCCTGCTCGCGCGCCTGCCGGAACTCAAGAAAATGATGGCCGATGCCGGCTGCGAGATTGGCAACGTGGTCGAGTACCAGTCCTACCCGGAGGCTTACGCGGATCTCGCCAACGGCCGCCTGGACTACGTGATCAACGCGCTGATCTCGGTCAACGACCTGGTCAAGACCCGTGGCGATACCTTCGCCAAGGGCATCGCGGTCTCCGGTGACGGTTTCGCGGCCTGGCCGATCCCGAAGAAGAGCCCGGAACTGCTCGAGCTGATCACCGGTTTCATGAACCAGATCCGCGACAACGGTCGGCTGGCCGCGCTACAGACCAAATGGTTCGGCGAGGCCTTCCCGTCGATGCCCAAAGAGCCGATTACGGCTGTCGATCAGTTCCACGAACTGGCCGGGATGAAGTGATCTTCCACTGACGCCACACCCGAGCGGGTGCAGGGTTTGCCAGCCTTGTGCCTGCCTCGCCCGTTTTTCCATTGCCCATCCAAGGATCCACCATGAACGGACAAGCCTGGCTACTGCTGCTCGAGGGCGCTTGGACGACCCTGTGGATATCCGGCATCGCCATTGCCATCGGTGTGTTCTGCGGGCTCGGCGTCGCCCTGTTGCGCATGGCGCGCATCCCCTTTCTGGAACAGTTCCTGATTCTCTACACCAGCCTGGCACGCGCCACGCCGCTGGTGACCCTGGTGCTGTTCATCTTTCTCTCGGCGCCGATGTTCGGCATCAACCTCGACCGCAACACCGCCGCCATCCTCGCCCTGACGCTCAACACCACGGCCTTCAACGCGGAAATCTGGCGCGCCGCATTCATCAGCTTTTCCCGCGAGCAGAAGGAAGCCGCCCTGGCCTGCGGCATGACCCAGGGCGTGTTCTTTCGCCGCATCATGCTGCCGCAGATGCTGATCAGCAGCCTGCCCGGCCTGGTCAATGAAATGTCCTTCCTGATCAAGGGCAGCCCGGCCATCGCCATCATCGGCATCGTCGACCTGACCCGGGTGACCAACCGGATCGCGGCAGTTACCTACGACCCGCTCCCACCGATTCTCGCTGCCGCGCTGCTGTACATGCTGATCATCGGCGTGCTGCTCAAGCTGCAAGCGATTGCAGAAAAGAAAGCCAACCGACTGGCCATGTAAGGAATTTAGGCATGACCGAATGGAGCATTATCTGGGACGCCCGCGATGCGTTCTTCAACGGCTTCCTCACCACCCTGGCGCTGTTCGGGCTGTCCATCGTCTGCGCCTTCGTGCTCGGCTGCGCGATGCTTTACAGCCTGGAAGAACGCACGCCGCTGTCGATCGTGGTGCGCTGGCTGGTCAACGGCATGCGCATGCTGCCGTTCCTGATCCTTGCCTACCTGCTGTACTACGGCCTGCCGCGCCTGGGGTTGCGCCTGGACGCCTGGACGGCCGGGCTGGTCGCGCTGATCGTCTATCACGGCGCCTACTTCACCGAGATTCTGCGCGGCAGCCGCCTGGTGCTGCCGGCGGGCTATGTCGAAGCGGCCAAGGCACACGGCTTCACGCCGTTGCGGCTGTTCATGCGCATCATCCTGCCGCAGCTGGTAATCAAGACCCGGCCGCTGCTGGGCAATCAACTGATCATCGCCCTCAAGGACACCGCCTTTCTAACCATCATCACGGTGCGGGAGCTGACCGCCGCGGCCAACTCGGTGCAGGCCACCTACTTCATTCCCACCGAAGCCTTCGTGGTGGTCATCGTTCTGTACTGGCTCATCAGCATCTGCCTGGAACTGGCGCTCAAATGGGCGGCGCGCTTCGGAGCGAAACGAGGATTCGAACATGGCTGACATCCCGGCAGTACGCATTCAGAACCTGTCCAAGAGCTTCTCCGACATCGAGGTGCTGCGCGACATCGAACTGACCGTGAACAAGGGCGAGGTGGTCAGCGTGCTGGGCTCCTCCGGTTCGGGCAAGTCGACCATGCTGCGCTGCATCAACTGGCTGGAGGAACCGGACCGTGGCAGCATCCATATTGCCGGGCAACGCATCGGGATCAACGAAGAAGCCGGCCGCAAGATGACCAACCGCGAGCTGGCGGCGATCCGCGCCAAGACCGGCATGGTGTTCCAGGGATTCAACCTGTGGCCCCATCTCAGCGTGCTGCAGAACGTCATGGAGGCGCCGGTGCAGGTCAAGGGCATGCCGAAGGAGCAAGCCCGGGCGATCGCCATCGAACTGCTGGAAAAAGTCGGCATGGGCGAGAAGCAGGACAGTTATCCTTACACCCTCTCCGGCGGCCAGAAGCAGCGCGTGGCGATAGCCCGTGTGCTGGCGATGAGCCCGGAGGTGATCCTGTTCGACGAGCCGACTTCGGCACTCGACCCGGAGCGCGTCGGCGAAGTGCTGACCGTGATGAAGAACCTATCCGCCGAGGGCTACACCATGATCGTGGTCACCCATGAAATGGAATTCGCCCGCGCGGTGTCGGATCAGGTGGTGTTCCTGGAAAAAGGTAAGATCATCGAAAAGTCCGCCCCGGAAAAATTCTTCAGCAACCCGGAGACCGAGCGGGTACGCAAGTTCCTCGAACTCTCCGCCTGACGGATAGGCCAGCCACCCGCTGGCTGCCATTGAACCCCTGACAAGAGGCAGAACATGACCAAGGTAGTCTTCATCACCGGTGCCACCTCCGGTTTCGGCCGCGCCACCGCCCGCCGCTTCGCCGAAGCAGGCTGGGGCCTGGTGCTCAGCGGCCGTCGCCAGGAACGCCTGGACGAACTCAAGGCCGAGCTGCAAGGCAAGGTACCGGTGCACATCGCCACTCTCGACGTGCGTGACGCCACTGCCGTGCAGGCACTGGTCGATTCGCTGCCCGCACCGTTCGACAAGATTCGCGCGCTGATCAACAACGCTGGCCTGGCGCTGGCCCCTGAGGCTGCGCAGAAGGTGGCCCTGCAAGACTGGCACACGATGATCGACACCAACATCACCGGCCTGGTCAACGTCACCCACGCGGTGCTGCCCAAACTGCTGGAAACCGGCAAGGGCGCCAGCATCGTCAACATCGGCTCGGTGGCCGGCGAATGGCCGTACCCGGGTGGGCACGTGTATGGCGCCAGCAAGGCCTTCGTCAAACAGTTCAGCTTCAACCTGCGTTGCGACCTGGTGTCCACTGGCGTGCGGGTCACCGACATCGCCCCGGGCATGGCGGAAACCGAGTTCACCCTGGTGCGCACCAAGGGCAACCAGGCGGCCTCCGACGCGCTGTACAGCACCACCACGCCGCTGAGCGCGGAAGATATCGCCGAGCAGATTTTCTACGTCGCCACCCTGCCCGACCATATCAACATCAACCGTCTGGAAATCATGCCCAGCCGCCAGGCCTGGGGCCCGTTCGCGGTTGACCGCGACAAGTAACGACCACGCCGGGCGCGCCCTGCGCCCGGCTTCCAGCAGTCATGGCTTGGCCAGGCTGCTCCACAGCGAAACCCCTGATAAAAGCACCAGCAGCCCGCCGACCAGGCGGTGTAGCGAGCATGGCTGCCAGCGTGGCTGCAACCATTGTCCAGCAGGTTACCGGCCAGTGCAGGCCCCAGCAGCCCTGCGGCCAGTTGCAGATGAAGCGTACCAACCAGACCGACCAGCAGCATGCCCAGCAGGGCCACGCCACTGCTGGTTGCAAAGAACAGGATCGCCGTGGCGCGCAAGGCCAGTGGCGACAAGCCACAACGCAGCAGGTAGAGCATCAACGGCGGCCCGCCGGCGGAGGCAAGCGTGGTGGCCAGGCCTGCACCGAGGCCAACCCATAACGCGGGCCTCACAGGTACGCCACGCGCCGCAGACGTGCCTTGCGGCAGCACCAGCGTCAGCACGCCGCCCACCAGGCACAGCAGTGCAATCAACGGCCCCAGCCAACCGCCAGGCAACCAGGAAAAAGCCAGCACGCCCAGTGGCACGGCCACCACCATGCCAGCTATCAGGCGCGCCGCCAGAGCGCCATGTCCATCGCGCAGCGCACGCCGCCACAGGCTTGCGCTGCATAGCAGATCAAGCAGCAACACCACTGGAATCACCTCGGCAGGCGGCCGCACGGCGAGCAGGCCAAGGGCGAGGATCATGGCGAAACCGAAGCCGCTGTAACCTCGAATCAAACCGGCGAATGCGGCCAGAAGCATCAGCATGTCGGTTACCCGGAAAGGAAACCGCCACTCTATTGAGCGGCAACCGAGCCGGGCAGAGCCAGATCTCACTGGTGAGCAAGCCAGCATATGGCTGCAGGCGCGGCGATTGCGCTAGAGTAGTGCGGTTGCGAATACTGAACCGCCAGCCCTCTGGAAATGCCATGACGCCAACAATCCGTGATGCCACCGCCGAGGATCTGCCCGCCCTCCTGGCCATCTACAACGACGCCGTGCTCAACACCACGGCGATCTGGAATGAGCGTCCCGTGGACCTAGCCAACCGCCGGGCGTGGCTCGAGGCCCGGGCTACGCAGGGCTATCCCATCCTGGTCGCGGTCAGCGACACGCAGGAGGTGCTGGGTTACGCCTCCTTTGGTGACTGGCGGCCCTTCGAGGGCTTCTGCAATACGGTCGAACACTCCGTCTATGTGCGCAACGACACCCGCGGCCAGGGCCTCGGCCCGCTGTTGATGCGGGAACTGATCGAGCGCGCACGGCAGGTCGGCAAGCATGTCATGGTCGCCGCCATCGAAAGCGGCAATATGGCGTCGATTCGCCTGCACGAGCGCCAGGGCTTCAGCATCACCGGCGAGATGCCCCAGGTCGGCTGCAAGTTCGGGCAATGGCTGGACCTGACCTTCATGCAGTTGATCCTGACGCCACAGCGCAGTAAGCCATGAGTCTGCAGATCCGCCGACTCGACACGGTCGACTTCGAAGCCTGTCGCCAAGGCTTGATTGCCTTGCTGATCGACTCGGTGGCCAATGGGGCATCCGTCGGGTTTCTAGCCGAGATCGACCGGCAACAAGCGGATGCCTACTTCGACGAGGTGCACCGCGCGCTGGCCAGCGGAGCGCTGGCGATCTGGGTCGCGCAGGAGGATGAAAACCTGCTGGGCTCGGTGCAGCTCAGCCTGTGCCTGAAGCCCAATGGCTTGAATCGCGGCGAAGTACAGAAGTTGCTGGTGCTGAGCCATGCCCGGCGCCGAGGCATCGCGCGCCTGCTGATGGAGCAGCTCGAAGCCCATGCACGGTACCTGCGTCGCGGCCTGCTTTACCTGGACACCGAGGCCGGCAGCGCTGCCGAGGGTCTGTACCGCAACCTCGGCTATACCTGCATCGGCGGCTTGCCCGACTACGCCTGCGGGCCAGACGGCCAATACCGCGCCAACGCCATCTACTACAAGACCCTGCCACAACCTGCCTGATTAGCGCAGTTGACTGTCCTTGCTGCCGCGCCGGTTGAAACCACCGGCCTTGGCCTGCTCATGGTCTTCCTGCGCCTGGCAGCTCACGCACAGTCGCACGCCGGGGACGGCCTGGCGCCGCGCCTCGGGAATCGGCGTATCGCATTCTTCGCAGTGGGTCAGGCTCTCGCCCTTGGGCAATTGACTGCGTGCACGCTGCACGGCGTCTTCAATGGTGCTGTCGATCTGTTCCTGCACGGCGCCGTCTTGCGCCCAACCGGTGGCCATATCGTTCTCCCAAGTGAGCGGGCTATTGAAAACCGATGCAATGCCGAGGGCAGCTCCGCAGAAAGGCGGAAAAGCGCGACTTATGAGCGGCAAAGGGCGTTTTTCTCGGGGCTCGTATTCGAGCCTGTTCAACGCAGCCAGTTTTCAACGGCCTGATAGTGGTGCTGATTTGAAGATAGGAGCGCGAGGGCTGGCTTGGCAAGCAGCAGCCGACGACGGACGAATCGGCACGCGTTGCGCGGCCGCTGTCCGGCGTGGCGGGTGGGGCGGGTTATTCCTTGACGTTCATGAACTCCTCTGCCCAGGCCACGTAGTCCTCGGGCTGGGTGTATTTCTGCGACAGCTCCGATGCGCTGAGGTCGCTGGCAATCGCGCTGCGCTGTTCACGCAGGCAATCGTAGGTGGCCTTGATCGCCGCGAAATAGGCGGCATGGCCATTGACCACGATGCGCACACCCAGCTTGGCCAGGCGCACGTTATCGCGCAGCTTGGGATTGCCGTAGGTCACCAGCATCAAGGGTACGCTGAGGTGCTCGGCGATCTTCTCCAGGTGCTCGAAGTCCTCGACGCCGACCATGCAGATGCCATCTGCACCGGCCTTCTGGTAGGCCACGGTGCGCTTGATCACCTCATCAACGCTGAGCACCCCGGCGTTGGTACGGGCAATGATCGCCAGCGCCGGATCGACCCGCGCCTCAAGGGCCGCGCGCACCTTGCCAACGCCTTCGGCGACGCTGATCAAGTCGGTCGACTTGCGGTTGAATTGGGCCGGTAGCAGGGTGTCTTCGATGGTCAGCGCGGAAATACCGGCGCGCTCCAGCTCGACCACGGTGCGCATCACGTTCAGGGCATTGCCATAGCCATGGTCGGCATCGGCAATTACCGGCAGGTTGGAAACCCGGCCGATACGGGTGGCCTGCTCGACGAATTCGCTGAGGGTGATCAGCGCAAAATCAGGCGCGGCAAGTACCTGCAGGGAGGCCACAGAGCCACCCAGGATCCCGACCTCGAAGCCCAGGTCACCGGCGATTCGCGCGGACATGGGGTCGAAGACCGAGGCAGTGTGGTAGCAGGAGCCCGAGGCCAGCAGGGCGCGGAAAGCGCGCCGCAGGTCATGGTGAGAAGCACGGTGCATGTTCGACATAAGGCATTGTCCAAAACGTCAGATGAATCGGGTGCCCAGCGGTCTTGTGCCGACCGCATTGAGCGAATCTCGTGTCCTGCCGCTACCAGGCCGTAACGCGCGGCGCCGGCATCGGCTGCCTGCCCGTGCTGCGGGTGCGCAGCCGCTGCCCATCGGCGGATCATGGCATCGAGCAGCAATTATCTCGCCAACTCAACGGGGCGCAGCGGGCAGCTCTACGTCGGGGAGCCACTGGCGGAAAATCGCCGAAAAACTGCCGTCGCGGCGCATTTCCGCCAACTCCTTCTGCCAGGCCGCAACCAGCGCGGGGTCTGTGTCCAGGGAAAAAGCGATGTAATACGAAGACTGCATGAACACCATCTGCGGCTGCACGTCGGCTGGCGTGAGCCCGGCTGGCGCGAGCATGTCGCGTAGCAGGATGTCTTCGAGCAGGATCAGGCTGACGCGCCCATGGGCAAATATGGTCACCATGGTTTCGGGCGTCGGCACCCCGTACAGGTTCTGCAGGCCCTGGTTCTTCAACACTTCGTAGCTGTACCACTGTTTGGGTACCGCCAGCGGGCCGCTGGCCGCAACGTCTTCCAGGCTGTCGACCTGCAGCTTTCTTGCCTTCAGGGAGTAGAAACGCACCTTGCCATGCAGAAGCGGCCCGACCCACTGGAAGCGCGACTCCCGCTCGGGCGTGCGCATCATGGCGAACAGCGCGACGTCAGGCTGGCGCTGGGCAATGGTGTAGGCACGGGTCCAGGGCATCATCTCGATCTGCGCATCCGCGCCCGTGCGGGTGATCAGCTCACGCACCACGTCGACACCGAAACCGTGCAGTTCTCCATCCTGCATGAACGCGGTCGGCGGCCCAGGTTCGGTGAGGATGCGCAGTCCGGCGTCCGCCCGCGCGCAGCTCAGCAACGCGAGAAGCAGCACACCGCTGTGACGCAACAGGCCCATTGGCCATCCCCATGAACAGGTGAAACGAAAACCTGAGCCGTGCTCCGGCAGGCCCGTCATTGACGCAAACCTGGCGTCAATGAACGTCAATTTTACCGCAGTGCCGGGGTAATTTCAGCAAGCACGGCGCCAGCGCTGCGAAAAACCGGCAAAAGGCCATCCATTGCCTCAGGCTCGCTCGGAACAACTTTGTGGCGATTGCTGCGACAATCGGGCTGGCGCCTGAGCGCCAGGCAGGCGATCATCGGCGCTCGTCCCCCCATGCTGAATGACATGACCGACACCACGCAGACGCCTCCCGCAACACACAAACCGCGCCCCCTCATCGACCTGCTGATCAGCATCGTGATCCCGTCGCTGATCCTCATGAAGCTCAGCGGTGAAGCGCGCCTGGGCCCGGACGGTGCGCTGGTGCTGGCCCTTGCCTTCCCGCTGGGCTGGGGCGCGTTCGAACTGCTCAAATACCGCAAATTCAACTTTGTCGCCCTGCTCGGCCTGGTCAGCGTGATGCTGACCGGCGGCATCGGTCTGCTGCACCTGGACAACCAGTGGCTGGCGATCAAGGAAGCGGCCATTCCCGGCCTGATCGGCATTGCCGTACTGGTGTCGACGCGCACCCGCTACCCGCTGATCCGTACGTTGCTGTTCAACAAGACCGTGCTCAACGTCGACAAGATTCATGATCGCCTGGAACAGGGTGGGCACACCGCGCGCTTCGAGTCGCGCCTGATGCTCGCCACCTACTGGCTCAGCGGTACCTTCTTTTTTTCCTCGGCGATGAACTACATCCTCGCCAAGTGGATCGTCACCAGCCCGGCGGGCAGCGAAGCCTTCAACGATGAACTGGGCCGCATGACGCTGCTCAGCTACCCGATGATCGCCATTCCCTCGATGATCATGTTGATGGCCATCTTCTATTACCTGTGGCGCACCATCCATGGTCTTACCGGCCTCAAGCTGGAAGAGATCATGGCCAATGCCGAGCCGGGCAAGAAGCCCTGACGCCGCCCGGCCTTGCCTGACCTCTACGCCTATCTCGGACTGTTCGCCGCCGCGTTCGGCGCGGCGACCTTGCTGCCGCTCCAGTCCGAGGCGCTGCTGGTTGCGCTGCTGCTCGGCACCGACCAGCCGGTCCTGGCCCTGCTGTTGGTAGCCAGTACCGGCAACGTGCTTGGTTCGCTGGTCAATTGGTGGCTTGGCCGCTATCTGCAACGCTTCCGCGAACGCCGCTGGTTTCCGGTCAGCGAGCAACGCCTGCAGCAGGCACAGGGCTGGTATGCCCACTACGGCCGCTGGACGCTGCTGCTCAGCTGGCTGCCTGTGATCGGTGACCCGCTGACGCTGGTAGCGGGTATCATGCGCGAACCACTGTGGCGATTCGTGCTGATCGTCACGCTGGCCAAAACGGCTCGTTACAGCGTGCTGGCCGCGCTGACATTGGGCCTGAGCACCTGACAGGACACAATCGGTAACGGGCTGCAAAACGGTGCCAGTTGAGCAACCGGCCCGCCTCCGGGATACTGCGCAGCCCGTATTGCTACATCCCGGTGACGCGAGCCCCCGGGAGATGATATGAACGATGGGTGCCACAGCCCATCGAATACAAAAGTCGACTGTCCGAAGAGACGAGAAACAGGGGATCGCAGTTGCAAGGTACCAAACCCGCGATGAAACGCAGTGACCTGATCTGGACGGTGATCGGGTTGTGTGCCGTGGTGGCGTCCTGTTTCCTGCTCTATCGCGAAGTGCGCAACATCTCCCTCGACGAGATCGCCGAAAGCCTCAAGGCCATTCCGCACCTCAACTGGCTGCTCGCCGGTGCCGCGACCTTCGGAGCCTACTGCGCCCTGGCGTGGTATGACCGCATCGCCATTGCCCACCTGGGCAAGAAGATTTCCTGGCGCTTCATCACCCTGTGCTCCTTCACCACCTACGCGCTGGCCCACAACATCGGTGCGTCGGTGTTTTCCGGTGCGGTGGTGCGCTACCGCGCCTACCGTACCAAGGGGCTGACGCCTCATGAAATCGGTATTCTGATCGTTTTCTGCTCCTTCACCTTCGCCCTCGGCACCCTGCTGGCCAGCGGCTGTGTGCTGGTGTTCCAGCCGGAGCTGATTCACCGCGTGCTGGACGTGACCCCACTGGTCTCCATCGCCATCGGCTCCTTCCTGTTGCTGCTGGTCGGCCTTTACGTGCTGGGTTCATGGCTGCAGTTCAAACCCTGGAACTTCGGCAAGCTGCACGTCGAGTACCCACGCCTGCGCATCGTCGCACGCCAGCTACTGGCCGGCCCGCTGGAGCTGGCCTGTGCGGCAGCGATCATCTACTTCGCCCTGCCGGAGGCCTACAACCCCGGCTATCCGGTGGTGCTGGGGGTTTTTCTGGCGTCCTTCTCGCTGGCGCTGCTGTCTCACGCGCCGGGTGGCCTGGGCGTGCTCGAAGTCAGCTTTCTCGCCGCGCTGCCGGAAATTCCCGCCTCGGACGTGCTCGCCGCACTGATCGTATTCCGGGTCTTCTACCTGCTCCTGCCCTTCGCCCTGTCGCTGATCGTGGTGCTTGGCTTCGAATGGGGCCAATGGCGCCTCAAACGCACCGAAGGACACAATCCTCCCCTGCCGTGACGGTCATCTGACGAATCGGTCTGCACTGCCCCTCCATTTCGCCTAGAATGCGCGGCCGTTTTTCAGGAGCCGCGTGTCCATGTCTTTCTCTACACCTGCCCGCGCCTGCGGTATCGACTTCGGCACCTCCAACTCCACCGTTGGCTGGTTGCGGCCGGGCGGCGAAACGCTGATCCCGCTGGAAGACGGCAAGATCACCCTGCCCTCCGTGGTGTTCTTCAACCTCGAAGAACGCCGCCCGGTCTATGGTCGCCTGGCCCTGCACGAATACCTGGAAGGCTACGAAGGCCGCCTGATGCGCTCGCTGAAAAGCCTGCTCGGCTCCAAGCTGCTGAAAAGCGAAACCGCAGTGATGGGCAGTGCGCTACCGTTCAAGGACTTGCTGGGCTTTTTCATCGGTGAGCTGAAGGCGCGCGCCGAAGCGGTGGCCGAACGGCCGTTCGATGCTGTGGTGCTGGGCCGCCCGGTGTTCTTCGTCGACGACGACCCGCAGGCCGACCAGGAAGCCGAAAACACCTTGATTGCCGTGGCGCAGAAGCTCGGTTTCAAGGACGTGTCCTTTCAGTACGAACCGATTGCAGCGGCCTTCGATTACGAGTCCACCATCGAACGCGAAGAGCTGGTGCTGATCGTCGACATAGGCGGCGGTACCTCGGACTTCTCCCTGGTGCGCCTGGCACCGGAACGCCGCGAGCAGGCCGAGCGCCAGGACGACATCCTGGCCACCGGCGGCGTGCACATCGGCGGTACCGACTTCGACAAGCAGCTCAGCCTGCAGGGCGTAATGCCACTGTTCGGCTACGGCAGCCGGATGAAGAGCGAGGCATTGATGCCGACCAGCTTCCACCTCAACCTGGCGACCTGGCACACCATCAACGTGGTGTATTCCGCCGCCTCGCAGCGGGCGTTGCAGAACATGCGCTATGACATCGTCGATCCGACCGGCATCGACCGCTTGTTCCGCCTGATCGAGCAGCGCGCCGGTCACTGGCTGGCGATGCAGGTGGAAGAAAGCAAGATAGCCCTCACCGAACACCACCAGCACCCCATCGACCTGCAGCGCATCGAGGCCGGCCTGGTCGCCGAGCTGACCCGCGAGCTATTCGAGGAGAGCATCGCGCCGCTACTCGAGCGAATTCGCGGCAGCGTTACCGGGCTGCTGGCCGACGCTGGCGTGGGGCTGGAACAGGTCGATACGGTGTTCTTCACGGGCGGCTCCAGTGGCGTGCCGGCGCTGCGCCAGAGCGTCGCCGCCTTGCTGCCGAATGCGCGCCACGTCGAAGGCAACACGTTCGGCAGTATCGGCAGCGGACTGGCCATCGAGGCGAAGAAACGTTACGGCTAATGTCGACTGCGCCAGGACAAGCGCTCGCGACTGCTTTATATTTTCGCGACCTCACTCCATGGAAGGCCAGCCGTGCACACCCTCGAACGTATCTACCCGTTGAAGATGGATGACAGGCTGGCGGCCGACCAGGCGACCCTGGAGTTGCACATGCAGCGCTACGCGTTCGCCAGCCGCTCGCTGCAAGGCCAGCGCGTGCTCGACATGGCCTGCGGCTGCGGCTACGGCAGTGCGCTGCTGGCCGAACAGCATCCGGACAAGCAGATCACCGGCATCGACATCGACCCCGAGGCGATCGCCTATGCCCAGGCCAACTACCCGTTCGCCAACCTGCGCTACCTGTGTGCCAACGCGGAAACCTTCACCGATGCCGAGGGCTTCGACAGCATCGTCAGCCTGGAAACCATCGAGCACCTGCCCGACCCGGTGCGCCTGATCGACAATTACGCCAGCCTGCTGGCGGAGGGCGGGCGCATCATCGCCTCGGTACCGACCACGCCGACGCTGGATGGCAACCCCCATCACCTGCACGATTTCAGCCCACGCAGCTTCTTCGCACTGTTCCGCCACCACGGCCTGAAGCCGCGCGAGCGTTTCGAACAGATCCAGCGCTGGGAATTTTCCGGGTTGTTCAAGCGCCCCGAGAAAGCCGCCCGTCAGCATCGCTCGGAAGGCGTCGGCAATGCGGTGCTGGCCTACTACCGCCAGCACCCGCTGTATCTGTTCAAGCGACTGGCTTCGATCCTGCGCTATGGCCCGAGCAATCGCTATCTGACCTGCCGTTTCAGCGTCGACTGAGCCTGCGCGACCGCAAAAAAAGCGGCAACAGCCTTTCGTAGGGTGGACGACGCTTCACCCGTCCACCGCTCTGCGATCGCAATGGTGGATGAAAAAGCGTCATCCACCCTACGGGGTGAGCGTCCGCTTGCGCCTTTAAGCCAACCGTTTAACGCGGCACAGCGGGCTTTTTCACCGGTTTTTTGCCCTTGCCCGCACCTGCGCGCTCACGAGCGGCTTGCTGGTTGCGCGCTTCGGCGGCGGCCTTGGCCTGCTCGCGCTTGTCCCAGGGCTTGCTGCCGTCACTGCCGCGCGGCGGCAGGCCGGTGTGCTGGGTGAGAATGCGTCCGGCAGCCGGCTTGCCCCCCCCATTGCCAGCGACCTTCTTGCTGCCGGCTGGCGTGGAGTTCTTGCGGCGCGCGCTCTGGTACTCGTCGGTCTTCGGCTGGTAGGCGGGAATCAGCTGTTGCTTGCCATCACCGATCAGATCGCCACGGCCCATGCGCAGCAAGGCTTCACGCAGCATCGGCCAGCCCTTGGGGTCGTGATAACGCAGGAACGCCTTGTGCAGACGGCGCTGCTCCTCGCTCTTGACGATGGTCACGCCGTCGCTCTTGTAGGTGACCTTGCGCAGCGGGTTCTTGCCCGAGTGGTACATGGCCGTGGCGGTGGCCATCGGCGACGGGTAGAACGCCTGCACCTGGTCGGCGCGAAAGCCGTTGCCCTTGAGCCACAGGGCCAGGTTCATCATGTCTTCATCGGTGGTGCCCGGGTGGGCGGCAATGAAGTACGGAATCAGGTACTGCTCCTTGCCCGCTTCCTTGGAGTACTTCTCGAACATGCGCTTGAACTTGTCATAGCTGCCAATGCCCGGTTTCATCATCTGGTTGAGCGGCCCTTCCTCGGTATGCTCCGGGGCGATCTTCAGGTAGCCACCGACATGGTGGGTGACCAGCTCCTTGACGTACTCCGGCGACTCGACCGCCAGGTCGTAACGCAGGCCGGAGGCGATGAGGATCTTCTTCACGCCGGGCAAGGCGCGGGCGCTGCGGTACAGCTGGATCAGCGAGGAGTGATCGGTGTTCAGGTTCGGGCAGATGCCGGGAAACACGCAGGACGGCTTGCGGCACGCGGACTCGATCTCCGGGCTCTTGCAGGCAATGCGGTACATGTTCGCGGTCGGCCCGCCGAGATCGGAAATCACCCCGGTGAAACCCGGCACCTTGTCACGGATCTCTTCGATCTCGCGAATGATCGACTCTTCCGAACGGTTCTGGATGATGCGGCCTTCGTGCTCGGTGATCGAGCAGAAGGTACAGCCGCCAAAACAGCCGCGCATGATGTTCACCGAGAAACGAATCATGTCGTAAGCCGGGATCTTTTCCTTGCCGTACGCCGGATGCGGGACGCGGGCATACGGCATGCCGAACACGTAGTCCATCTCTTCGGTGGTCATCGGGATGGGTGGCGGGTTGAACCACACGTCGATCTCGCCATGCTTCTGCACCAGCGCACGGGCGTTGCCCGGGTTGGTTTCCAGGTGCAGCACGCGGTTGGCGTGGGCGTACAGAACCGGGTCGTTGCGCACCTTTTCCATCGAAGGCAGACGGATCACCGTCTTGTCGCGGGTCATCCTCGGGCTGGCGAGGATCTGCACGACCTTGGCTTCGTTGGGGTCCTCGACGTTGCCTGAGCCGGCCGCACCCTTTTCCTGCTCGATGGCGCAGGCCTGGGTGTCCTGGGTATTCACGTACGGGTTGATGATCTTGTCGATCTTGCCCGGCCGGTCGATACGCGTGGAGTCGACCTCGTACCAGTCTTTCGGCGTGTCGCGGCGAATGAATGCGGTGCCGCGCACGTCGGTGATGTCTTCGATCTTCTGGCCGTAGGACAGGCGCTGGGCAACCTCGACGATGGCCCGCTCGGCGTTGCCGTAGAGCAGGATGTCGGCGCTGGCATCGATCAGGATCGAGTTGCGCACGCGGTCCTGCCAGTAGTCGTAGTGGGCGATGCGCCGCAACGACGCCTCGATGCCGCCAAGCACGATCGGCACGTGCTTGTACGCCTCCTTGCAGCGCTGGCTGTACACCAGGCTGGCACGATCCGGGCGCTTGCCGGCCAGGCCGCCTGGCGTGTAGGCGTCGTCGGAGCGGACCTTCTTGTCGGCGGTGTAGCGGTTGATCATCGAATCCATGTTGCCGGCCGCCACGCCAAAGAACAGGTTCGGCTCGCCGAGCTTCATGAAGTCGTCTTTGGACTGCCAGTTGGGCTGGGCGATGATGCCGACGCGAAAGCCCTGGGACTCCAGCAGCCGGCCAATGATCGCCATGCCGAACGAGGGGTGATCGACATAGGCATCACCGGTGACGATGATGATGTCGCAGGAATCCCAGCCGAGCTGATCCATCTCCTCCCTGCTCATCGGCAGGAACGGCGCCGGACCGAAACACTCGGCCCAGTATTTGGGATAGTCGAACAGCGGCTTGGCGGCTTGCATGGCGGTAACCGTTTTTGATCAGGAATTTCACGGGGCGCGGAATATAGCACAAATTTTAACCAAACCCGACTGTACCACTGGGGTAAAGCTGTAGCGCAGCGGACTATCCGACGGCATGCAAATGATTGCAGCGCAGTCATCAAATTCTCGCCGCCTCGGTATACTCTCACCGCACAACAACCTGGTCGTGCAACGTCCGCCAAGGAGTCCGCGCTTGCAGCGGCTAACCATCATCCTGATCTCGCTGTGGATGCTTTTCGGGCTGAGCCTCACCGCTCGGGCCGAGGCCATTACCCTGCACGCCGACAGCAGCGGCCTGGCGCTCAATCCGCAGGTGGAGCTGCTCGAGGACCCAGGTGCCCGCCTGAGCATCGACGACATGGCAGACCCTGCCGTGCAGCAGCGCTTCGTGGCGGCTCAGGGCAAGGCCAGCGTCGGCCAGAGCCCCAGCCCCTGGTGGATAAAGGTCACGTTGCAGGCCGGCGCAGCCGCACCAGCCCAGTGGTGGCTGGAAGTCGCGGCCGTCAGCCTGCTCGACCTGCAGCTGTTCCTGCCTGACGGCGAACAGGGCTGGAGCCAGCGCCGGTCGGGCGAAGCGGTGGCCTTCGACGAAGGCCGCGACCACGCCCACCGCCGGCTGCTGTTCCAGCTGCCGGCGCTTGGCGAGCAACCGCTGACCTTCTACCTGCGTAGCTATGACCCTGCGGGTAACTCCTTCCCGCTGAAGGTCTGGCAACTCAACGACCTGAACGAGCTGGCGGCCAACGAGAACCTCTGGCTGGGGGTGATCTACGGGGTAATCACCGCCCTGCTGCTGTACAACCTGTTCATCTTTCTCGCCCTGCGCGACTCGGCGTATTTCTGGTACGTGGTCACCACTACCGGCGCGCTGCTGATGATCCTCGGTATGACCGGTCACGGCTTCCAGTATCTGTGGCCGAATGGGGCGGTGCCGTTCTGGCTTGATCGCATCAGTCTGCCGGCGCTGTGGGGCTTCGGTGCCTGCCGCTTTACCCAGACCCTGCTGCATACGCGTCGCCACGTCCCCTGGGCTCATCATCTGCTGAGCGTCAGTTGCGCGCTGTATGGGGTCGCCGTGATCGCCGATGCGCTCGGTCACCGCGCGGTGGGCGCGTGGATCTTCGTGCTGCTGTCATTCACCGCCATTCCGTCTGCCATCTGGGCGTCGCTGGTGCGCTGGCGCCAGGGTTACTTTCCCGCCTGTCTGTACTTCTGCGGGTACGGCATGATCCTGGCCAGCATCAACCTGCTGCTGTTGCGCGCCACCGGCGTGATCCAGCCGGCCGCCTGGAGCACTTACGTGTTTCCGATTGCGGTGGCGGCCGAGTCGATCCTGTTCTCCTTCGCCCTGGCGTACCGCATCCAGCTACTGAAGAACCAGCGCGCAGAGGCGCTGCTACAGGCCGACCAGGAAAAAACCGCGCGCCTGGCACATGTGCAGGCCAGCGCCGACGAGCTGCAACTGGCCGTGGAAAAGCGCACCGCGGAACTGAAAGCGACCAATCTGCAGCTTTCCCAGCGCGAACTGGAGTTGCGCCACGCCGCCTTCCATGACTCGCTGACCGAGTTGCCCAATCGCCGTCACCTGATCGAGCAATGTGAGCGCGCGGTGCATGAGGCTCGTCAAACGGAGCAAAACCTGGCGCTGCTGCTGATCGATCTGGACCACTTCAAACCAATCAACGACCGCTACGGCCATGACGCCGGCGACCTGATGCTGCAGCACATCGGACGGCGCACGCGCGAGCACGTCAGGGCCAGCGACACGGTGGCGCGGCTCGGCGGTGACGAATTTGCCGTGCTGATCAGCGGGGCGGATGCACACGACTACGCGCATGACGTTGCCGAGCGCCTGCTTACCGAACTGGCCAGGCCGGTGGACTACACGGGCCAGGCGCTGACGGTGAGTATCAGCATCGGCGTGGCGTTCTATCCGCAGCATGCCGAACAGTTCGCCAGCCTGTACAAGGCGGCCGATCAGGCGCTCTACCAGGCCAAAGCGGCCGGGCGCTCGGGCACCGCGGTGTATGGCAGCGCGTAGCTCGGCTTATTCGTCTTCGAACTGGTAGCTGCCCGGCGCGAGGTTCTCGAAGCGCGAGTACTTACCGAGAAATGCCAGACGCGCCGTGCCCAGCGGGCCGTTACGCTGCTTGCCGATGATGATTTCGGCGACGCCCTTGTACTCGGTCTCGGGGTGATAGACCTCGTCGCGGTAGACGAACATGATGATATCGGCGTCCTGCTCGATCGCCCCGGATTCACGCAAGTCGGAGTTGATCGGGCGCTTGTTGGGCCGCTGCTCGAGGCCGCGATTGAGCTGCGAGAGCGCGATCACCGGGCAGTTGAATTCCTTGGCCAGCGCCTTGAGCGAGCGCGATATCTCGGAAATCTCGTTGACCCGGCTGTCGCCGCTCGAGCCGGGGATCTGCATCAATTGCAGGTAGTCGACCATGATCAGGCCGATCTCGCCGTGCTCGCGAGCCAGACGCCGGGAGCGTGCGCGCATCTCCGACGGCGAGATACCGGCCGTGTCGTCGATGAACAGCTTGCGGTCGTTGAGCAGGTTGACCGCCGAGGTCAGCCGCGGCCAGTCGTCATCATCCAGGCGGCCGGCACGCACCTTGGTCTGATCGATACGCCCGAGGGACGCGAGCATACGAATCACGATGGATTCCGAGGGCATTTCCAGGGAATACACGAGGATCGACTTGTCGCTGCGCATCAGCGCGTTTTCCACCAGGTTCATGGCGAACGTGGTCTTACCCATCGAAGGACGGCCGGCGACGATGATCAGGTCAGCCGGCTGCAGGCCGCTGGTCAGGTCATCCAGGTCGGAGAAACCGGTCGACAGGCCGGTGATCGCATCGCCGTTATTGAACAGCTCGTCGATACGGTCGATGGCCTTGACCAGAATGTCATTGATACCCACCGGCCCGCCGGTCTTCGGCCGCGCTTCGGCGATCTGGAAGATCAGCCGCTCGGCTTCATCAAGGATCTCTTCGCCGGTACGGCCTTCAGGCGCGTAGGCACTGTCGGCGATCTCGTTGCTGATACCGATCAGCTTGCGCAGCGTGGCGCGCTCACGAATGATCTGCGCGTAGGCCTTGATGTTGGCTACCGACGGCGTATTTTTCGCCAGCTCGCCCAGGTAGGCCATGCCCCCGACCTGAGACAATTGGCCTTCCTTGTCCAACTGCTCGGACAGGGTGACCACGTCGAACGGCTGGTTGCGCTCCGCCAGCTTGTGGATGGAGCGAAACACCAGGCGATGATCGTGACGGTAGAAATCGCCATCGGACACCTGGTCCAGCACCCGCTCCCACGCGTTATTGTCGAGCATCAACCCTCCAAGCACTGCCTGCTCGGCCTCGATCGAGTGCGGCGGCACCTTCAGGGCGGAGGTTTGCAGGTCGTACTGTTCGGTGATGCTGATGTCGTTCATGGGAGCCTGGAAAGAATACATGCGTTGAAAAACAAAAGGCACGGCATCGCTTTCGCAATGCCGTGCCCGATGTTAGCGGGAATGCACCTGAGTGCAAGCCCGCGCAGTAGCCCGATTAGGCAGCTACTACGATCACTTTGACGGTCGCTTCGACATCGCTGTGCAGGTGCACGGCTACGTCGTATTCGCCAACCTGGCGAATGGTACCGTTCGGCAGACGAACTTCAGCTTTGGCCACTTCAACGCCAGAGGCGGTCAGGGCGTCAGCGATGTCGTGGGTACCGATGGAACCGAACAGCTTGCCTTCATCGCCCGCAGTAGCGGTGATGGTGACTTCCAGCTCGGCCAGCTGAGCAGCACGGGATTCAGCCGAAGCTTTCTTCTCGGCAGCAGCTTTTTCCAGCTCGGCGCGACGTGCTTCGAAAGCAGCAACGTTGGCTTCGGTGGCAGCAGTGGCCTTGCCTTGCGGCAGCAGGAAGTTACGGCCGTAACCGGCTTTAACGTTCACTTTATCGCCCAGGTTGCCCAGGTTGGCGATTTTTTCCAGCAGGATGACTTCCATTTGGGTCTTACCTCTTAAACTTTTAACCTTCACCGTCCGTGGGGCCCGTACCGCTCTTGCGAGCCAGGCGCCCACGGAAATCAAACAGACTGTCAACAACGGCTAACAAACAGATCAGGTTCATCGCCACCAGCAACGCCACATACAACCCTATCGACCAGAAGCTAGACAGCTGCTTCATGGCAATCAGGCCGTGCCCAAGCGCCAGACCAGCCAGCATCAGGGGCAACATGCAGACCAGCGTAACCGCCCATCCTGCATCGCCGAGCAACGCCGGCGCCAGGAACACGCCGGCAATCAATGCCAACGCCAGCGGTACCGGCAAGCGGATCTGGCGAAACTCCTCTCCAAACCCGCCCGGGTTGTAAAGCGATGCCTGCCAGTAACGCGCCAGAGCTAGACACAGGACGCTGACCAGCACCATCCAAAACGTCATCAATCCGCTCAGGAACGGTACCAGCGAAGCCTGCTGCATGCTCTGGACCTGCTCGGCGCCGGGACCTCCAGCGGACTGAGCGGGCAATTCGGCCAATGCCTGTCGGAACACCTCGGCATAAGCCTCGAGAGTGCCGACAAGCGCCACATTCACCACCAGCGCAAACACCACGCCGAGGGGCACGCAGGCGATCAACACCCGGACCCAGGAACCGCTGCTGCGCAATACCTGCGCCAGCGCCAGCGTTCCCAGCAGCACCATCAGTACACTCGGCTCACCGAGGTACCAGATGACCATTGCTGGCAACACCGCCCAGACCAAAATGCCGAGCGCATCGCTCAACCCCCTGCGCAGCAGCACCAGGGCACCTGCAGCAGCACTCAACCAGAACAGCAGCGGCACGATGGCCGAACCCACCACCACCAGGGTGGCCTGCATACGGCCTCGCATCACGAATTCAGCTAGGGCACGCATGCGATCTATCTCTTATCCAGTCTGAGTCTGATCTCAGCGGCCGTGGCTGTCGGTGTAGGGCAGCAGGGCCAGGAAGCGGGCGCGCTTGATAGCGGTAGCCAGCTGACGCTGATAACGAGCCTTGGTACCGGTGATACGGCTAGGAACGATTTTGCCGGTTTCCGAGATGTAGGCTTTCAGGGTGTTGAGATCTTTGAAATCGATCTCTTTCACGTCTTCAGCGGTGAAACGGCAGAATTTACGACGACGGAAGAAACGTGCCATGGGATTGGCTCCTCAATAGATCCGGTGATTACTCGTCAGCGTTGTCGCTGTCGTTGTTGTCGCTGTCATCGCCGTCGTTGGACTCGGCGTTTTCAGGACGTTCACGACGCTCACGGCGCTCACTGCGGTTTTCTTCGGCCTTGAGCATCTCGGATTGGCCGGTAACGGCTTCTTCGCGACGGATGACCAGGTTACGGATCACGGCATCGTTGTAGCGGAAGTTGTCTTCCAGCTCGGCCAGGGCCTTGCCGCTGCACTCAACGTTCAGCATCACGTAGTGAGCCTTGTGAACGTTGTTGATGGCGTAGGCCAGTTGACGACGGCCCCAATCTTCCAGACGGTGGATTTTGCCGCCGTCTTCTTCGATCAGCTTGGTGTAACGCTCGACCATGCCGCCGACTTGCTCGCTCTGGTCCGGGTGAACCAGAAAGATGATTTCGTAATGACGCATGAATGCTCCTTACGGGTTGTAGCCTGCCGCGAAATGCGGTCAGGCAAGGAGTGAATGACACTGTTGACTTGCTGAAACGAAGGGGCGCGAACGCGCCTGCCGTGACGGCAAGGGGCGACATTCTAGAGAAGCCCCCTGGCGCACGCAAGGCGATTTGGCGATTTTTTGAACAGCTGATCGCCGGCATAATGCCGCCGATTGTTTCAGCCTTTGAGCGCACGCCGCTGGCGCAGCGCTTCGAACAGGCAGATGCCGGTGGCGACCGACACGTTGAGGCTGCTGACGCTGCCCGCCATCGGCAGCTTCACCAGGTAATCGCAATGCTCGCGCGTCAGGCGTCGCATGCCCTTGCCCTCGGCACCCATGATCAACACGGTCGGGCCGGTCATGTCCTGCTGGAACAGTTCCTGCTCGGCCTCGCCCGCCGTACCGACTACCCACAAGCCGCGCTGCTGGAGTTTTTCCAGGCTGCGCGCCAGGTTGGTCACGGCCACCAGCGGTATCACTTCGGCAGCACCGCAGGCCACCTTGCGCACCACCGGGGTCAACGTCGCGGATTTGTCCTTGGGCACGATCACCGCCAGCGCACCGGCCGCATCGGCAGTGCGCAGGCAGGCACCAAGGTTGTGCGGATCGGTCACGCCATCGAGCACCAGCAGCAGCGGCGGACCTTCGCAACGGTCGAGCAATTCCTCGAGCATCGCCTCACCCCACACCTGGCTGGGACTGACATCGGCCACCACACCCTGGTGCACGCCCTCGACCCAGGCGTCCATCTCGCGACGCTCGCACTGGCCAACGGCGACGCGCGCCTGCCCGGCGAGCTCCAGCAGCGGCTGAACGCGAGGGTCACTGCGGCCATCGGCCAGCCAGATCTGCTTCACCCGCTTGGGATGATGGCGCAACAGCGCTTCCACGGCATGCATGCCGTAGATCTTTTCCAGCTGGCTCATGACTTGGCCTTGCTCTTCGACGGCCCCTTGCGGTGGCGGCTCGGCGGCTTGCCACCCTTGTCACCCGCCTTGCCCGCGCCCTTGCCAGGCGACTTGGACTCGGCGAGCAGGGCCTTCTTCACGTCACGGCTTTTCTGCACGTCGGTATTACTGCCTGACGCACCACGTGAACCCTTGCCGCCACGGCTGTCTCTGCCGGCGTCACCGCGTTTGCGTGTCTGCGGCGTATCGTCGGCGCCCTGGGCCATTTCGAAATCGATCTTGCGCTCGTCCAGATCGACGCGCATGACCTTCACCGACACGCTGTCGCCAAGGCGGAAGTTACGTCCACTGCGCTCACCGGCGAGGCGATGATGCACCGGGTCGAAGTGGTAGTAATCGCCCGGCAGGGCGGTGACGTGCACCAGGCCTTCGACGTAGATGTCCTTGAGCTCGACGAACAGGCCGAAACCGGTCACGGCGGTGATCACGCCTGGGAAGGTTTCGCCAACGCGGTCCTTCATGAACTCGCACTTGAGCCAGTTGACCACGTCACGGGTGGCTTCATCGGCACGGCGCTCGGACATCGAGCACTGCTCGCCCAACTGCTCGAGAGCCGGCTCGTCGTACGGGTAGATGCGCGCCTTGGGCATGCTGACTGCGCCGGCACGCTGGACGTGCGGCGTGTCCTGCTTGGAGCGGATCACACTGCGAATGGCGCGGTGGATCAGCAAATCCGGGTAGCGACGAATCGGCGAGGTGAAGTGGGCATAGGCCTCGTAATTCAGGCCGAAGTGGCCCTGATTGTCGGCGCTGTACACCGCCTGGCTCAGCGAGCGCAGCATCACGGTCTGGATCAGGTGATAGTCCGGGCGGTCGCGGATGCTTTCCAGCAATGCCTGGTAATCCTTGGGCGACGGGCCATCCTTGGACTTGCCACGGTGCAGCGACAGCCCCAATTCGGTGAGGAATGCCTTGAGTTTTTCCAGGCGCTCCGGCGGCGGACCGTCGTGCACGCGATACAGCGCCGGAATGCCGTGCTTCTGCATGAACGCAGCGGTGGCCACGTTGGCCGCCAGCATGCATTCCTCGATCAGCTTGTGGGCGTCATTGCGCTGGGTTGGGCGGATCTCTGCGATCTTGCGGCCGGAACCGAAGATGATGCGGGTTTCCTGGGTTTCGAAATCGATCGCGCCACGCTCGTGGCGCGCCGCCAACAGCACCTGATAGAGCGAGTACAGCTGGTTGAGGTGCGGCAGCACCTCCTTGTATTCGCTGCGCAGTGCCTTGCCTTCGCTGCTCTTGGGCTGCTCGAGCATGGCGCTGACCTTGTTGTAGGTCAGCCGGGCGTGGGAGTGGATCACCGCTTCGTAGAACTTGTAGTCAGCCATCTTGCCGGTTTTGGAGATGGTGATCTCGCAGACCATGGCCAGGCGGTCGACTTGGGGGTTCAGCGAACACAGGCCGTTGGACAACTCTTCCGGCAGCATCGGAATGACGCGCTCCGGGAAGTACACCGAGTTGCCGCGCACCTGCGCCTCGGCATCCAGCGCCGAGCCGACCTTCACGTAATGCGATACGTCGGCAATAGCGACATACAGCTTCCAGCCGCCGGAGAACAGGCGCCAGTTGCTGCCATTCTTCTCGCAATAGACCGCATCGTCGAAGTCCCGCGCATCCTCACCGTCGATGGTGACGAAGGGGATGTGCCGCATGTCGACACGGTTTTCCTTGTCCTTTTCCTCGACTTCCGGCTTGAGCTTGCGCGCTTCCTTGACCACGGCGTCGGGCCACACGTGCGGGATGTCGTAGCTGCGCAGCGCCACGTCGATTTCCATGCCCGGCGCCATGTAGTTGCCGACCACTTCGGTCACGTCGCCCTGGGGCTGGAAGCGCGGCGTGGGCCAGTGGGTGATCGCCACTTCGACGAACTGCCCCTGCTTGGCGCCACCATTGCGGCCAGCGGTGACCAGCACTTCCTGCTGGATCTTCGGGTTGTCGGGAATCACGAAGCCGATACCGCTCTCTTCGTAATAACGCCCGACGATGGTCTCGTGACCCCGGGAGATCACCTCGACGATGGCGCCCTCGCGGCGGCCACGGCGGTCGAGGCCGGAGACCCGCGCCAGGGCACGGTCGCCATCGAACACCAGGCGCATCTGCGCCGGGCTGAGAAACAGATCATCGCTGCCATCATCCGGCACCAGGAAGCCGAAGCCGTCGCGGTGGCCGCTGACGCGACCGAGGATCAGGTCCAGCTTGTCGACCGGTGCATAAGTGCCACGACGGGTATAGATGAGTTGACCGTCACGCTCCATGGCGCGCAGTCGGCGACGCAGCGCCTCGGCCTGCTCTTCGGTGCTGAGCCCGAACTCGTCGAGCAGCTCCTCACGGTTGGCGGGCGAGCCGCGCTCAGCCAGATGCTGAAGAATCAGCTCGCGGCTGGGAATGGGGTTGTCATACTTTTCCGCTTCACGAGCGGCCTCGGGATCGAGGGATTGCCAATCGGCCATTAGAACCTGTTCACCTTATCTATTAGAGTCGGTTTTGCCATGTGTCTATTGAAGCGCGAAAGCGCCCTCCGGGTCAGCTTTCCACGCGAATAATTTTTCGCCGCCGGGGGTTTACAAGGTAAAAGCACGACCGTATAGTTCGCGCCCACAGCGTCGAGCAGACGTTGTAACACGGAATAGATGAGCAATCATCCGTTTCAGTGCCCAGGTGGCGGAATTGGTAGACGCGCTGGTTTCAGGTATCAGTGACCGCAAGGTCGTGGAAGTTCGAGTCTTCTCCTGGGCACCAAATTTCGTGAAGTAGCGTGATAACCTACTTTGCAAATAACGGACGTAATGATCCGTACCGGCAACGGTGAACATTACTGCAGTGCCCAGGTGGCGGAATTGGTAGACGCGCTGGTTTCAGGTATCAGTGACCGCAAGGTCGTGGAAGTTCGAGTCTTCTCCTGGGCACCATATTCAAAAAACCGAGCCAATGGCTCGGTTTTTTATTGCCTGCAGGAAACCGCACTCACCCGCCGGACAGGCAGGTGAGCACGCCTCAGACCTTGAACTGCCCGAGACTGGCCTTCAACTGTCCCGCCAGGCCGTCAAGCACCCGACCGCTGTTGGCCGTGGCCGCCACCGCCCCAGCCGCCAACTGGGCCTCGGCGAGGATGACCTCCACCCGCCCGCGCACCGCATCGGCACCCGCAGCCTGATGAGCTGCAGCCTGGGTCGCCGCATTGATCGCACCGTGCACGTCCTCGACCGATCGCTGTACAGCCTGCTGAATTCGCTCGCTTTCGCGTAACGCCGCCAGGCCTTGATCGGCCTGCTGGCCCGCCTGGCCGATCGCGCCGACCGCCTCGCGAGCCCCCTGCTGCAGGGCCACGATATGCGCCTGAATATCACCGGTCGATTGCTGGGTCTTGCTGGCCAGCGCACGCACTTCATCGGCCACCACCGCGAAGCCGCGTCCACTCTCACCGGCGCGCGCCGCCTCGATGGCCGCGTTCAGCGCCAGCAGGTTGGTCTGTTCGGCGATGGAGCGGATGACGGTCAGCACCACCTCGATCTGCTCGCTCTGCTGCGCCAGACGCTCGATCACCGCCGAGCCGGCCTCGACGCGCTGTACCAGCTCCTCGATGGAGCTGCCGACGCGGTTGGCGATGGTGGCGTTTTCCTGGGTCGCCTGGCGAATCGCCCCGACTCGCTGCAATGCCTCCTGCATGGCGCGACTCTCGGCCTGCGCTTCATTGGCCATCGCCGCCAAGGCCTGCAGGCTGGCCGCCACCTCGTCGCGCTGCCGCTTGGCCGCCGATTCGGCAGCGGCACTGCGCGCGGTCAGCGCACCGATTTCCTGGCCGGTACGCACGGCAACCTCGCCCGCCTCGCGGACGATGGGCTGCAACTTGGCGACGAAACGATTCACCGCCGACGCCATCTCCCCCACCTCGTCACGGCTGTCGATGTCGATACGCCGGGTCAGGTCCCCCTCGCCCGCCGCCAGGTCGTCCAGCGCACTGATCAGCGTTCGCAGACGCACCACCACGCGGCGGCCCAGCAGAATCGCCAGGGCCAGCAGCACACCCAAACCGACTACAGCCAGCCCCAGGCCGATGCGCCAGCGCAGGTTAGCGGCCGCTGCATCGACCGCGGCGCTGGTGTTGGCGGACATGCCCTGAGCCGCCTGCTGGGCTACTGCCAGGCGCGCCGACAAGGCACCGGCACTGGCGGTGGACGCGCCAGCCAGGCTATCGGCAACCAGTTGTCCGCCACTGGCCAGCAAGGCCTCGAAGCGCGAGTCGATGGCCGCCAGCTCGGCGTCGATGGCCGCCGTTGAAACGCCCATCAGCACCCTGCCGATCTCCACCCCGCTGGGGCTGATACCGGCCTCCACGAAATACACCGCCGAATCGCGCCTGGCGGCGTCGATCACCTTGTCCAGCGCCCGCTCGCCCGCGCCCTTCTCGAGCAGGCTCTTGACCTGCTCGTTCTGCCGATTGAGATAACGGGTCAGATGGTTGCCTTCGGCGTCGTCGTAGATGACGAACAGCACATTGGGGTTACGCTGTGCTCGCCGGGCGAACTCCGACAACGCAGGAATATCGGAATCCCACATGGCCCGCGGCGCGACAGCCGCCAACAACTGCGCCAGATCATTGGCGGAATCCCTCAGGCTCTTCTCCAGGCTGGCGCGCATCTGCACGCGCTCCTCGCCCAGGCGGCTGGACAACCCTGAAGAGAGGCTTTCGCGAGTGCGCACCGAAAGCGTTCCCAGGCTCGCGGAAACCTCGCGATTGGCCTGCTCCAACTCACTGGAAAGACGCCCGGCATCGCTGCTCAGCTGCCGCTCCAGATCGACCACCAGGCCGTCGACCGTGCTGCGGGTCAACGCCAGCACCACCAACACCTGGGCGAACAGCGCGACGCCCAGGGCAATGAAAACCGGCAGCAATAGACGACTGCGAAACAGCGACAGGACAGCGACCACGGGACATCCTCCGACCGCCAAAGGAGCGGCAACTTCAAGGCAGGATCAAAACGAAAGCAAAGCACGTGCCGAGTAGCGGCACATGGCCAGATTGCGCCCGCGTGCGAGGCCCGTCAAACGAAAACGGGCCGCCCAAGGGCGGCCCGCTTCATGACGCATGCACGGCTCGGGAGCCGTGGCCATTCAGGCGAAGGGGTGGCGCAGCACGATGGTCTCGTTGCGATCCGGCCCGGTGGAGATGATGTCGATCGGCGCACCGACCAGCTCTTCCACACGCTTGATGTAGGCGCGCGCATTGGCCGGCAGCTCTTCCAGGGTCTTGGCACCCAGGGTCGATTCGCTCCAGCCCGGCATTTCTTCGTACACCGGCTCCAGGCCGATGTAACTGTCGGCGTCGGTCGGCGCGTCGATGACAGCACCATTCTCGTTCTTGTAACCCACGCAGATGCGGATGGTTTCAAGGCCGTCGAGCACGTCCAGTTTGGTCAGGCACAGGCCCGAGATACTGTTGACGTCGATGGCGCGACGCAGGATCACGGCATCGAACCAGCCACAGCGACGTGCACGACCGGTGGTCGCGCCGAACTCGTGGCCACGCTTGGCCAGGAACGCACCAATGTCGTCGAACAGTTCCGTGGGGAACGGCCCGGAACCGACGCGGGTGGTGTAGGCCTTGGTGATGCCCAGGATGTAATCCAGGTACATCGGGCCGACGCCAGAACCGGTGGCGATGCCGCCCGCCGTGGTGTTAGAGCTGGTAACGTACGGGTAGGTGCCGTGGTCGATGTCGAGCAGCGAACCCTGGGCACCTTCGAACATGATGTCCTTGCCGGCGCGACGCAGGTTATGCAGTTCGGCGGTAACGTCGAGCATCATCGGCTTGAGCAGCTCAGCGTATTCCATGCACTCGTCGAGAGTGGTCTGGAAGTCGATGGCCGGCTCCTTGTAGTAATTCACCAGCTGGAAGTTGTGGTAGTCCAGCAGCTCGCCGAGCTTGGCCGCGAAGCGTTCACGGTGGAACAGGTCACCGATGCGCAGGCCGCGGCGCGCAACCTTGTCTTCGTAGGCCGGGCCGATGCCGCGACCGGTCGTCCCGATCTTCAGCTCGCCACGGGCTTTCTCGCGGGCCTGATCCAGAGCGACATGGTAGGACAGGATCAGCGGGCAGGACGGGCTGATACGCAGGCGCTCGCGCACCGGCACACCCTTCTCTTCCAGCTTGGTGATCTCGCGTAGCAGCGCGTCAGGCGCAACCACCACACCGTTGCCGATCAGGCATTGCACGCCTTCGCGCAGCACGCCCGAGGGAATCAGGTGCAGCACGGTTTTCTCACCGTCGATCACCAGGGTGTGGCCGGCATTGTGGCCACCCTGATAACGCACGACGGCGGCCGCGTGCTCGGTCAGCAGATCGACGATCTTGCCTTTGCCCTCATCACCCCACTGGGTGCCCAGGACTACGACATTCTTACCCATAACACTTGTCCTCTTCGCGCAAGCTTGAGCCGGTCGCGGCCGGCGAAAGTAATTCAGAATAGACGACCCGGTGGTCACTTAGCCGAGCGCCAGCACCTGCCAGCGACCGTCACGCAATAACAGCTGGCGATCACAGCCAACTTCGGCAGCGGCAGCCAGCTCCTGCCCGGGCAGCGCCTGCACCACGCGCTCGCCCTCGCCACGCAGACGACGCACCGCCTGCCACAGGTAAACGTCGTGGCTGTCGGGCGCCCAGATACCGGCCGGCTCTTCGCCAAGCGGCATATTACCCAGGCTCACCAGTGTCTTGAGGTCGGTGGAAAAGCCGGTAGCCGGGCGCGCCCGGCCGAAGTCGGCACCGATGTCGTCATAGCGGCCACCCTGGGCGATCGCCTGACCAACAGCCGGCACGAACGCGGCAAACACCACACCGGTGTGGTAGTGGTAACCGCGCAGTTCGCCGAGATCGAAATACAGCGGCAATTCCGGATAACGCAGCTCCAGCGCATCGGCGATGGCCACCAGGTCGTCCAGCGCCGCATGCACGTCCTCCGGCGCCTCGACCAGGCAGGCCTGCGCCAGGTCCAGCACGTCGCGACTACCACACAGCTCACCGAGCGCGCGCAGCATGCGCCGCAGAGCATCGGGCAAGGGCTCGGTCAGCGCATCGATTTCATCCATGGCCTTGCGCTGCAGGGCATCGAACAACTGCTGCTCGACCTCGCCCGACAACTCGGCGGCACGCGCCAGGCCGCGGTAGATACCGACATGCCCCAGATCCATGTGCACGTCCGGCACCTCGGCGAGCTCGAGGGTGTCGACCAGCAGGCTGATCACCTCGACGTCACTGGCCGGACTGGCGTCGCCGTACAGCTCGGCGCCCAGCTGGATCGGGCTGCGCGAGGTAGTCAGCGCACGCGGCTGCGCATGCAGCACGCTGCCGGCGTAGCACAGCCGGCTCGGCCCCTCACGACGCAGCGTGTGTGCATCGATGCGCGCCACTTGTGGCGTGATGTCGGCACGAAAGCCCATCTGCCGGCCGGACAGCGGATCGGTCACCTTGAAGGTGCGCAGATCCAGGTCCTGACCGGCACCGGTCAGGAGCGACTCCAGGTACTCGATATGAGGGGTTACCACGAATTCATAGCCCCAGCGCTGGAACAGATCCAGCACCTGACGGCGCGCGACTTCGATGCGCGCGGCTTCCGGGGGCAATACTTCTTCGATCCCATCTGGCAGCAGCCAGCGGTCTACGGTCGCCATTTCGCCATTTCCCTCTTGATTCGGGGGGCACAAGCCTTCAGTGAAGCGGATGGAAAGCCGAACGCGGCAACAGGCCGGTCAGCTCCAGAAACGGGCATCGAGACGATCATTGAATTGATTGCACGAAGCCCCCACGCCAGGGGCGCGGAAAGGGGCAAGGCCAAAAGCCTTGAAAGACAGAACGTAACGCTCAGTTCGTGCCGCATGATTCCCACAGGCGTAAAAAAGCCGGGATTTTCCCGGCTGCCGCATCATACCACGTGAAAAGCCTGACGCCACAAGCTTCAAGCGACAGGCGCGCACGGAGCGCCCCCTATCACTTGCAGCCTGCGGCTCAGAACGCCATCAGGGCTTGGACTTTTCCAGATAACGGAAGAAGTCGCTGCTCGGGTCCAGCACCAGCACATCGCGCTTGTCCGAGAAGCTTTCGCGGTAGGCGTTCAGGCTACGGTAGAAGGAATAGAACTCCTGATCCTGACCGTACGCCTCGGAGTAGATGGCAGCAGCCTGGGCATCACCCTGACCACGCAACTCCTCCGCCTGACGATAGGCCTCGGCAAGCAGCACGCGCTGCTGACGATCAGCGTCGGCACGAATACCTTCTGCCAGCTCCTTACCCTTGGCGCGATGCTCGCGGGCCTCACGCTCACGCTCCGAACTCATGCGATCGAAAACGCTGCGGTTGACTTCCTTGGGCAGGTCGATGGCCTTGACCCGCACATCCACCACCTCGATGCCCAGCTCACGCTGCGCAGCGCGGTTGAGCGACGCGGTCACGTCAGCCATCAGCGCATCACGCTCGCCAGAGACCGACTCGTGCAGGGTGCGCTTACCGAACTGGTCACGCAGCGACGCTTCGAGGCGACGGGAAAGACGCTCGTCGGCAATCTGCTTCATGCCCGAGGTCGCAGTGTAGTAACGCTCCGCATCCAGAACGCGCCACTTGGCATAGGCGTCGACCATCAGCGCCTTCTTTTCCAGGGTCAGAAAGCGCGAGTTGACGGTATCGAGTGTGAGCAGACGCGCATCGAACTTGCGCACCTGGTTCACGTACGGAATCTTCACGTGCAGGCCAGGCTGTACATCCGGCTCGACGATCCGACCGAACTGCAACAGCACCGCACGCTCGGTTTGCGACACGATATAGAAACTGCTCCAGGCGATCAGTGCCAGCACCACCCCTACGATCAGGGTCACCAGTGATTTATTGCTCATCAACGGCTCTCCCTTGTACGCAGGTCGCTCTGCCCGACATTGTTGCCTACGCGTGCGCCAAGATCCGCCGCACCAGCACCGGCACCGGCTGCGTTACCCGGAGCGCTGCTGCCACCACGACTGTCGATCATCTTGTCCAGCGGCAGATAAAGCAGGTTGTTCTGCCCCTTGTCGCCGGTTACCAGCACCTTGCTGGTGTTGCTCATCATCTGCTGCATGGTATCGAGATACAGACGCTCACGCGTGACCTCGGGGGCCTTGCGGTACTCGGCGACCAGGGCCGTGAAGCGGTTCGCCTCACCCTGGGCACGGGAGATCACCTCATCACGATAACCGCTGGCATCCTCGATCAGGCGCTGGGCCTGACCACGCGCTTCCGGCACCACGCCGTTGGCGTAGGTCTCGGCCTGGTTCTTCTCGCGCTGCTCGTCTTCACGGGCACGGATCACGTCATCGAACGCTTCCTGGACCTCGCGCGGCGCCGCGGCGCTCTGCAGGTTCACCTGGGTCACGGTGATACCGGTACGGTAGGTATCGAGGAATCGCTGCAGGCGCTCACGCACGTCACCAGCCATCTGCTCACGGCCTTCGGTCAGCACCTGGTCCATCTCGGTGGAGCCCACCACGTGGCGCACGGCACTGTCGGTCGCATGCTGCAGACTGGTTTCCGGCATGTCGACGTTCAGCACGAAGTCCTGCAGGTTGCTGATCCTGTACTGCACCGTCAGCGGCACTTCGATGATGTTTTCGTCTTCGGTCAACATCTGCCCCTGCTTGCTGTAAGCACGCTCGCGGGTAACGTTTTCCTGAAACTTGCGATCGATCGGCGGGAAATAGATGTTCAGCCCCGGGCCGACCGTCTCGTGGTATTTACCGAAACGCAGCACGACAGCCTGTTCCTGCTCATCGACCACATAGATAGCGTTGTACAGCCAAAAGGCGCCCACCACGGCCAGCGCAACGAACAGCAGGCCGAAACCGCCACCCTTGCCCCTGGAACCATTGTTGTCACTGCCGCGTTTATTGCCGCCACCGAACAAGCCATTGAGGCGGTCCTGCAGCTTGCGGAAGGCTTCGTCGAGATCCGGTGGTCCCTTGCGGTCACCGCCGCCACCGCCGCCGTTACCACGACGACCGCCGCCACCCCAGGGATCCTGATTGTTCGAATTGCCACCCGGCTCATTCCAAGCCATAGCGCTCTCCATACTGATAAAGCAAAGACGCGCCAAAGGGCGCGCCCACCAATGCTACAGAATGCCCGCATCCAGCGGCAAAATCACCGCCGCGGGCTTTATTGCAAAGTGTGTTGCTCGATGAATTCTAGCGGCTGGAGGCCTTCACGGCTGACCAATCGATTCAATTCGACGCGAGGAATGCGCACCTGCAGAAGGCTGCTGCCATCTTCGGCATAGGACTCCTGCTGCACGGCACCCAGTTCAAAGAATTGCGCTCGCAGGCGCGCCAACCGCTGCGGCAAGTGCAGGGTGGCGACGAACAGATCATCGCCCAGCAGCTCGGCAACCGCCTGCTTGAGCAGCTCCAGCCCGCGCCCATCACGGGCCGACAGCCACACCCGCTCTGGCCGCCCGTCAGCACTGCGCTGAATCTGCGGCTCGACACCTTCCAGCAGATCGAGCTTGTTGTAAACCTCGAGCACGGGCAGATCCTGTGCGCCGATCTCGCCCAGCACTGCCAGCACCTGCTCGATCTGCGCCGTACGCTCGGGCTCGTGAGCGTCGATAACGTGCAGCAGCAGATCCGAATTGCTCGATTCCTCGAGCGTGGCGCGGAACGCTTCGACCAGCTTGTGCGGCAGGTGGCGAATGAACCCCACGGTGTCGGCCAGCACCACCGGCCCGAGATCATCGAGCTGCAGGCGGCGCAGTGTTGGATCGAGGGTGGCGAACAGTTGATCGGCGGCGTAGACGTCGGACTCGGTCAGCGCATTGAACAGCGTCGACTTGCCAGCGTTGGTATAGCCGACCAGTGAAACCGAGGGGATGTCGGCACGCCGACGACCCCGGCGTGCCTGCTCACGCTGGCTGCGCACCTTCTCGAGTTTCTGCTTGATCTGGCGAATGCGCACCCGCAGCAGACGGCGGTCGGTTTCCAGCTGGGTTTCACCCGGACCGCGCAGACCGATACCCCCTTTCTGCCGCTCAAGGTGCGTCCAGCCGCGAACCAGGCGCGTGCTCATGTGATCGAGCTGAGCCAGCTCGACCTGCAACTTGCCTTCATGGGTACGCGCGCGCTGGGCGAAGATATCGAGAATCAGGCCCGTACGGTCCAACACGCGACACTCGAAAACTCGCTCGAGGTTGCGCTCCTGGCTGGGCGTAAGGACATGATTGAAGATGACCAGGTCGGCTTCGTGAGCCTTCACCTGATCGCGCAGCTCTTCCACCTTGCCGCTGCCGATAAGGAATTTCGCAGTGGGCCGGCTGTTCGGCACACTGTAAAACGCCACGGCATCGGCACCCGCGGAAAGCGCCAGCTCCTGAAACTCCTGGGGATCCTCGCTCGCCTCGGTGTTCTGGCTATCCAGATGAACCAGGATGGCCCGTTCACCCCCTTCATGGCGCTCGAAGAACAATGCAGCCCCCTGGGTTAGGCGTTGCCAGGCTCGGACTCGGCCTGATCGGATTCGGATGCACTGGGCAGACGAACCGGACGGCTCGGTACCACAGTGGAAATCGCATGCTTGTAGACCATCTGGCTGACGGTGTTCTTCAGCAGGATGACGAACTGGTCGAACGATTCGATCTGGCCCTGCAGCTTGATGCCGTTGACCAGGTAGATGGAAACCGGAACGCGTTCCTTACGCAGGGTATTGAGGTAAGGGTCTTGTAGCGAATGCCCTTTTGACATGTGCCGCACTCCTATGGATCGATAATTGGATAGTTTTTTGAAAGGGTTGCTTAACCAACAAAACGGCTCTGGCACGTCTTCCCCCAAGGATAGACGGCCTGCGGCAAGGTCTCAGCTCAATATGGAGACCGTCGCCAGGTATTTCAAGGCACGTGGCAGATTGTCGCAATCGTGGCTGTCCAGCCAATGCACATTTTCCCAACCACGCAACCAGGTGAACTGCCGCTTCGCCAGTTGACGAGTGGCAATGATACCGCGCTCACGCATCAGCGGCGCGCTCAGGCGCCCTTCCAGATGCTCCCAGACCTGCCGGTAGCCAACCGCCCTTATAGACGGCAACTCGGCATGCAGGTCACCTCGCCGATGCAGGCGTTCGACCTCGGCGACGAAGCCCTGTTCCAGCATGAGATCAAATCGCTGGGCGATTCGTTCGTGCAGAAGCTGGCGCTGGGCCGGCGCCACCGCCAGTTGCGCGACAGTATAGGGGAAACCTCCGGCCGCCGAGCTGGCTTGATTCTGCTGCAAACGCAATTCGCTCATGGTCATGCCGCTGACCCGAAAGACCTCCAGCGCGCGCACCAGCCGCTGTGGGTCGTTGCGGTGGATGCGTGCGGCCGACTGCGGGTCCACCCTGTGCAACTCCTCGTGCAACGCGCCCCAACCCTCGCTCATCCCCTGCGCCTCGAGTGCTGCCCGCACCTCGGCGTCGGCACCGGGCATGTCCGCCAGGCCGTCGAGCAGGGCCTTGAAATACAGCATCGTGCCGCCTACCAGCAGCGGAATGCGCCCACGCGCGGTGATGTCCGCCATGGCCGCCAGCGCATCGCGGCGAAACTCGGCCGCCGAATAGGCTTCGGCCGGGTCACGAATATCCACCAGGTGATGGGGAAACGCCTGCAACGTAGCCTTGTCCGGCTTGGCCGTACCGATATCCATGCCGCGATAGACCAGCGCGGAATCGACACTGACCAGCTCGCACGGCAACACGCGCGCCAGCGCCAGTGCCAGGTCGGTCTTGCCGGCGGCGGTCGGGCCCATCAGGAAGATGGCAGGAGCGAGGGAGGACATCGGCGGGACTCGAAAAACGGCGGCCCATTTTCGGGGCAAGGACCGCCGGCCGCAAGCCTGATGCGCCGGTTACTGGCCGCGCATGAACAATTTGTCCAGTTGGTCCATGCTCATCTGTGTCCAGGTCGGGCGGCCATGGTTGCATTGGCCGCTGCGCTCGGTTTGCTCCATGTCACGCAACAAGCCGTTCATCTCTGGCAGCGTGAGCCGGCGATTGGCGCGCACCGCACCGTGGCAGGCCATGGTGCCGAGCAACTCGTTGAGGTGCGCCTGGATGCGGTCGCTGGTGCCATATTCGAGCAGGTCTGCAAGCACGTCACTCACCAGGCGCGTTGCTTCTGCCTGTTTGAGCAGCGCGGGAATCTGCCGAATCGCCAGGGTTTCCGGCCCCAGCCTTTGCAGTTCAAAGCCGAGTTTCTGGAACCACTGGCCATGCTCCTCGGCACAATCCGCCTCGCGCTGGCTCACGGCGATGGACTCGGGCACCAGCAGCGGCTGGCCGCGCAGGCCCTCGCTGGCCATGGCGACCTTGAGGCGCTCGTACATGATGCGCTCGTGGGCTGCGTGCATGTCCACGACGATCAGCCCGTGGGCACTCTCGGCAAGGATGTAGATGCCTTTGAGCTGGGCGATGGCGTACCCGAGCGGCGGAATGTCGCCCTCGGCGGGCGGCATGGGGGCCTGCGCACCACCGGTCGGCATGGGCGCGAAGAACTCGCGATAGACCCCCTGGGCCTCGGCCGCCGGCAACGACGACTCGCTTCGCTGTCCCTGATAGCCCGCGCCGGGCGAACGCCAGACCGACTCGGCCGGCCGCTCCAGCACACTGGCCGCCAGGCCCATTTCACCCTGCGGCCCGAACTCCCCGGCAGCCTGCCCGGTGGGGCGCAACAGGGTTTCGACGGTAGCGGGCGTGGCCAGTTGGTCTTCCGGCCTCACCTCGCCCAGGGCGCGGTGCAAGGTGCCGTAGAGGAAATCGTGGACCATGCGCCCTTCGCGAAAGCGCACCTCATGCTTGGTCGGATGCACGTTGACGTCCACTGCCGTCGGGTCGATTTCCAGAAACAGCACGAATGTCGGGTGACGGCCGTTGAACAACACGTCGCGATAGGCCTGGCGCACTGCGTGGGCGACCAGCTTGTCGCGCACCATGCGGCCGTTGACGTAGAAATACTGCAGGTCCGCCTGGCTACGCGAGAAGGTCGGCAAACCGACCCAGCCCCACAGGTGAAGGCCGTTGCGCTCTATATCGATGGGCAGCGCCTGCTCGAGAAAACCTGCGCTGCACACCGAGGCGACCCGCCGCGCGCGACTGACGTCGTCATTGGCCTCGTGCAGCGTGAGGACGCTCTTGCCGTTGTGGCGCAGGTGGAAGGCCACGTCGAAACGGGCCAGCGCCAGGCGTTTGATCACTTCCTGCAGGTGATCGAATTCGGTCTTTTCGGCCTTGAGGAACTTGCGCCGCGCCGGCGTGTTGAAGAACAGGTCGCGCACCTCCACCGAGGTGCCGACAGGGTGAGCGGCGGGCTGCACGCGCGGCTGCATGTCACGGCCTTCGGTTTCCACCTGCCAGGCCTGGTCGGCATCGGCGGTTCGCGAGGTCAGGGTCAGGCGCGCCACCGAACTGATGGAGGCCAGCGCCTCGCCGCGAAAGCCCATGCTCATGACCTGCTCGAGATCCTCGAGCTCACGAATCTTGCTGGTAGCGTGGCGCGCCAGGGCCAGCGGCAGATCGTCGGCTGCGATGCCGCGACCGTCATCACGCACTCGCAACAGTTTGACGCCACCCTGCTCCACATCCACATCAACGCGCCTGGCACCGGAGTCCAGGCTGTTTTCGAGCAATTCCTTGATCACCGACGCGGGACGCTCTACCACTTCACCGGCGGCGATCTGGTTCGCCAACCGCGGGCTCAGCAGTTGGATACGGCCTGCTTCACTCATGGTTGCGCAGCCAGCGAGGTCGCGGGGATGTGCAGCGTCTGGCCGACCTTGATGACGTCGGATTTCAGCGAATTGGCCGACCGCAGTGTCGCCAGGCCGATCTGGTAACGCTGGGCAATCAGCGCCAGGCTCTCCCCGGACCTGACCACATGCTCACGCGCGCTCTGGGCGATCTTGCCGTTGTCACGCAGCCAGGCGATGTAGGTACCAGGCGGCGGGTTCTGCTCGAAGAACTGCTTGACGCCGGTGACGATAGAACGCGACAGGGTCTTCTGGTGCGCGGCGGTGAACAGCTTGCGCGCCTCGCTGGGATTGGAGATGAAGCCGGTTTCCACCAGGATCGAGGGGATGTCCGGCGACTTCAGCACCATGAAACCGGCCTGCTCGACACGGCGCTTGTGCAGCGGGGTGATCTGGCCCATCTGGCCAAGTACCTTCTGGCCGACGTTGAGGCTCGACGAAAGCGAGGCGGTCATCGACAAGTCCAGCAGCACGCCGGCGAGCATTCGGTCCTTGTCTTCGAGGCTGACATTGCCGGCCCCACCGATCAGGTCGGACTGGTTTTCCGCATCGGCCAGCCAGCGCGCGGTTTCCGAGGTGGCGCCTCGATCCGACAGCGCATACACCGATGCACCGAAGGCGGCGGCGCGAGGCGCGGCATCGGCGTGGATGGACACGAACAGATCGGCGCCCTTCTTGCGCGCGATCTCGGTGCGCTTGCGCAATGGGATGAAATAATCGCCCGTGCGTACCAACTCGCCGCGAAAGCCCTTCTCGGCGTTGATCTGGCGCTGCAACTCCTTGGCAATGGACAGCGTCACGTGCTTCTCGAACTGGCCCTTGACCGGCCCCAGGGCGCCCGGATCCTCACCGCCGTGACCGGCGTCGATAGCGATCACGATATCGCGCTTGCCACCGGGAACGGGCGCCAGCTTGGGTGGCGCCTGGGTTGGCGTGACCGGCACCGGCGGCGCGCTGGCCGTGGTGGTCGATGGCAAGCTTGGCGCAGCTCCGGACGGCTGATCGAACAGATCGACGACCAGACGGTGGCCGTACTGCTGATTGGGCGCCAGGGTAAAGCTCTTCGGCGTGACCTGGGACGACAGGTCGATGACCACGCGCAGGTCGTCAGGCGTACGCTGCGCCGAGCGCACTGACGTGATCGGTGTATTGCTCAGGGCCAGCTTGTCGAGCTCGGTGACCAGCTTGGCGCCGCTGATATCGATGACGATACGATCGGGCGCCGCCAGGGTGAAGACGCTGTGCTGCACCGGCCCGGACAGATCGAAGACCAGTCGAGTGTTGTCCGGCGCGCGCCACAGGCGAACGCTGCGCACATCTGACGCGGCCCATACGTCGGCTGCCATGACCGCCAACATCAGCCCGACCGCGATCAATCGCGCGCCTATGCGCATACCCGCCCCCAAATTCGTGTTCATGCTCCGGCAGCCAACACGGCACACCAGCTGTCACCCTTCGCGCCATGACTGCGAAGTAGCAGCGACCGGCCACCCGATCGCGGGGTAATGGTAATGGCCATGTCAGCCTTTGGCAAAACGCCTGCGCCGCGCTGCGGCCACTCGATGAGGCACAGCGCATCGCCTTCGAAGTAATCGCGAATACCGAGAAATTCCAATTCCTCTGGATCGACCAGTCGATAGAGGTCGAAATGGTAGGCGCGCACCGCGCCGATTTCGTAGGGCTCGACCAGGGTGAAGGTCGGGCTTTTGACCGCGCCCTGGTGCCCCAGGCCCCGCAGCATGCCGCGTGACAGCGTGGTCTTGCCTGCGCCCAGGTCGCCTTCGAGGAAAATCACCCCACGCCCAGCAGTGACCGAGGCAATGCGCGCGCCGAGCGCCAGCATGGCCTCTTCATCGGCGGCGAACAGTTCTATTTCGGACAAGCGGCTCGCTCCTGTAACAAATGGCGGATAGCGTCGCACAGATCGCTGGCCGCCAGACCATTTCCTTTCTCTGCCAGGTACTCGCCGGCGCCTGCATGCACCCACACGCCGAGGCAGGCGGCGTCCCAGGGCGGGCAGCCCTGGGCAATCAGCGCGCCGATCAGCCCGGCCAACACGTCGCCCAGACCGGCACCGGCCATGACCGGGTCGCCACGATCACAGACCCGCAAGCGGCCGCCCGGGTCGGCGACCAACGTGCCAGCACCTTTAAGCACCCAGATCACCTGGTAGCGCCGCGCCAGCGCCCTGGCGGCTGCCGGCCGGTCAGCCTGCAGCGCTCCGGTTGAAATGCCCAGCAGACGCGCCGCCTCGCCCGGATGCGGCGTGATCACGCTACCTGGCGCAATGCCAACCGCGCCTGCGGCGAGCAGGTTGAGGGCGTCGGCATCCCACACCTGGGCAGCAGACGACGCCGCAGCGGCCGACAGCAGGCTGCGCGCCCAGGCGCCTTGACCGAGACCCGGCCCCACGACCCAGACCGATACCTTGCCCGCCAGGTCGTGTAACTGGTTGGCTGAGGCAACGGCCAGGCTCATCACCTCCGGCAGTCGGGCCTGCGCGGCACCGATATGCTCGGCGCGAGTTGCCAGCGACACCATGCCGGCACCGCTACGCAACGCGCTTTGCGCTGAAAGCAGCGCGGCGCCGCCCGTGCCGTGGTCACCGCCCACTACCAGCAGGTGACCGAGCCGTCCCTTGTGGGTGGCCGGCTGGCGCTCAGGCACCCGCGGCAGCAGGGGGCCAGCCAGCCGCTCGGCGACCGCCTGCTGCTCGGCGACGATGGCCGGCTCGGCCTGCAGGTCGTCGAACACCAGGGCGCCAACATGATCGAGGGCCTGCCCGACCAGCAAACCGATCTTCAGGCCGATCAGGGTCACGGTGAGCTGCGCCTTCACTGCCACGCCCAATTCATGGCCGGTGTCGGCACAAATACCCGAAGGGATATCCACCGCCAGCACGGCGCAGCCACTGCGATTGATCCACTCGATCGCCGCAGCGTAAGGCTCGCGCACGGCGCCGGACAGCCCCGTACCCAGCAGCGCATCGACCAACACGCCTTGCGGCGTATGTTCCCGTTGCCAGGAACGCACATCGACCCCGGCGACCAGGGCTTCATCGCGTGCCCGGGCTGCGTCACCCTGCAGGCGCTGCGCCTCGCTCACGGCCAATACCCGAACCTGCCACCCCGCACGCAGCGCCAGTGCGGCCACCAGGTAACCGTCGCCCGCGTTGTTGCCGTGCCCGGCCAGCACGGTGAGCGCGCCGGCGTCCGGCCACTGACGCCGCAGGGCGCGCCAGATGGCGTGTGCAGCACGTTGCATGAGCGCGAAACCCGGCGTGCCGGCCGCGATCAGCCGGGCATCCAGCGCGCGCACCTGGGCACCGCAATAGAGGGCGGTGGGTAGATCGTCTGATGAATGCCACATGCCTGAGCTCCGATGTCTGGCAGAATTATACGCCGCTCACTGCAGATTCCCGCCCAGCATGACCAACGCCACCCCCGACCTCGCCCGCCTCGCCCAGTCCATCAAGGAGTGGGGCCGTGAGCTGGGCTTCCAGCAGGTGGGCATCAGCGGCCTGGAGCTGGGCGAACACGAGGCGCACCTGCAACGCTGGCTGGAAGCCGGTTACCAGGGCGAGATGGACTATATGGCCGCGCATGGCCGTAAACGTTCACATCCAGACGAGCTGGTGCCCGGCACGCTGCGGGTGGTGTCGCTGCGCATGGATTACCTGCCCGGCGACACGCAGATGGCCCAGCGCCTGCAAGAGCCGGAAAAAGCCTACGTGTCGCGTTATGCGCTGGGCCGTGATTACCACAAGCTGATCCGCAAACGCCTGCAACAACTGGCCGAACGTATCCAGCAGGCCATCGGGCCATTCGGCTACCGCGCCTTCGTCGACAGCGCGCCGGTGCTGGAAAAGGCCATCGCCGAACAGTCCGGCCTCGGCTGGATCGGCAAGAACACCCTGGTGCTCAACCGCAAGGCCGGCAGCTATTTCTTTCTCGGTGAACTGTTCGTCGACATCCCGCTGCCCGAAGACGCGCCCCATGCCAGCGAGCACTGCGGCCGCTGCAGCGCCTGCCTGGACGTATGCCCCACCGCTGCGTTCGTCGGCCCCTACCTGCTCGATGCGCGGCGCTGCATCTCCTACCTGACCATCGAGCTGAAGGGACCGATTCCTAAAGACTTGCGTGCACCGATCGGCAATCGCGTGTTCGGCTGCGACGACTGCCAGATGGTCTGCCCCTGGAACCGTTTCGCCAAGGCCACCGAGCAGAACGACTTCCAGCCGCGCCACAGCCTCGACAACGCGGAGCTGGCCGAGCTGTTTCGCTGGAGCGAGGAGGAGTTTCTCAGCCGCACCGAAGGCTCACCGCTGCGCCGCGCCGGCTACGAACGCTGGCTGCGCAACCTGGCGGTGGGCCTGGGCAATGCACCGTCGAGCATTCCGGTGCTGGAGGCGCTGGAGGCTCGCCGCGGCTATCCGTCGGAGCTGGTGCGCGAGCATGTGGAGTGGGCGCTGGAACAACATGCGAGGCGCGCTGGCAGCTTTAATCAGGAGCCCGGGTTAGCGTAGCGATACCCGGGACGGCGCAACTCCGGGCGTCCCGGTTACCTCTGTGGCCAATCGAGCGATACGCAGGACCGGCCTGGCAGTCGAGCGTTGTGGGCTCAGACCTTGAGCAGGTGCTGACGGTAATACTTGAGTTCGGCGATCGACTCGCGAATGTCGTCCAGCGCCTGGTGGCTGCCGGTTTTCAGGAAACCGTCCTTGACGCCCGGCGCCCAGCGTTCGGCGAGGATCTTCAGGGTCGAGACGTCCAGGTAGCGGTAGTGGAAGTAGGCTTCCAGCGTCGGCATGTATCGGTAGAGGAAGCGGCGGTCCTGGCCGATGCTGTTGCCGCAGATAGGCGACTTGCCCTTCGGCACCCACTTCTCCAGAAACGCGATGGTTTGCGCCTCGGCCTCTGCCTGGCCGATGCGGCTCTCGCGCACGCGCTGGGTCAACCCACTGGCACCATGGGTGCGGGTGTTCCACTCGTCCATGGCAGCCAGGCGCTCATCGCTCTGGTGCACGGCGATCACCGGCCCCTCGGCCAGCACGTTGAGCTCGGTATCGGTAACGATGGTGGCCATTTCGATGATCACGTCCGTCTCGGGATCGAGGCCGGTCATTTCCAGGTCGATCCAGATCAGGTTCTGTGGATTCTGCATGCTGCGCTCCTTTGTAGGGCCGCCATTCTAGCAGGCCATGGAAAAACATCGACGAGGCCGCCGGCGCAACACCGATGGGGCCGCCGGTGATACCGCAGGCCCCGGGCGCGCAGGCCAACCCGCCCTCAGCGCCGCGATGGCCGCACCGAGGGCTGTTCGACCGGCTGCGCGTCGATTTCCCAGAGCAGCAGGCGAGAGTCGCGCCAATCCTTCAGCGCCACCACGCGCTGCGGCGCTACGCCGGGGATTTCGAAGCTGTTGCTGATCAGCCAGGCACCGGCCGGCAATTCGGCGCGCGCCTTGGCCCACAGCGAGGGCATGGGCGCAGGAGACAGGAAGCAGTAGGCCACATCAATCACAGCCAGGTCGCTGCGCCAGAGGTTCTGGTAGCGAATCCGGCAATTGCGCCGGGCCAGGCTGCGCAGCCGTGCGATGACATAGGAAAGCGGAGCGGTTTCCACCCCGGTGAACTGCGCATCGGGAAACCGCCGCGCCAGCCATAACAATGTGCCCGCCGGCCCGCAGCCGAGGTCGACGAAGGTGAAGCGCCCGCCGCGCTCCTCCAGCAGTCGGGCCAATGCACGGCGGCTGCCGGCCCCGGTGAGGTACAAGGGCACGCGCTCACCGATGCTGTTCCAGTTGAGCAGCAGCAACAGCAGGAAACCGAGCAGGAACAACCAGGATGGCAACGGCGCGCCGCTGGCCAGCAGTAACCCCGGCACGAACACCAGGTTGAGCCAGAACCACCAGCGTGACAGACCCAGCCAGCGAGCCAGGCTGGCCGCCAGCAAGCCGTGCAGCAGACCGGCTGCCAGCAGGCTCGGCCGCCAGCCCGACAGCGTCGCGGCCGCCACGATCGTCAAGCCCATGCACAGGGTGACGGCCAACTGGATCAGCAAGGCCAGCAGGGCGGGGTAGCGTTCCCCCAGGCGGTGCAGGGTGCGATGAGGGGCAGCCATGTCCGTGAGGCTCGATGAAAGATGGACCGCCAGTCTAGGGGCTGTTGGCGTTTCACGCACGGCCCCATTGGCGGGCCGACGCCCCCCCGGCCGGCATCGGCAAATTGCCGCCCCTGGACATGCTAGACTCGCGTTCATTTTCAGCGCATCACACACTCGGAAGACCCATGGCCAAACGCCAACTCAACCGCCGGCAAAACTGGCGCATCGAAAAAATCCAGGGTGAGCGCGCCGCGCGTGCCGCCAAGCGCGAATCACGCGTGGTGGAAACCCTGGAGGGCGGCGACCTCGGCCCGGAACAGACCGGCCTGGTGATCGCTCACTTCGGCGTGCAGGTGGAGGTCGAGGCAACGGATGGCGAACTGGCGGGACAGGTATTCCGCTGCCACCTACGCGCCAACCTGCCCACCCTGGTGACCGGCGACCGGGTGGTGTGGCGCCCCGGCAACCAGGGTATCGGCGTGATCGTCGCGCAGTTGCCGCGCGACACCGAACTGTGCCGCCCGGACACTCGCGGCCAGCTGAAACCGGTGGCGGCCAACGTCGACCTGATCGTCATCGTCTTCGCGCCGCTGCCCGAGCCCCATGCCAACCTGATCGACCGCTATCTGGTTGCAGCCGAACACGCCGGCATTCGCCCCCTGCTGCTGCTCAATAAGGCAGACCTGATCGACGCGCAGAACGAAACGGCCCTTAACGCGCTGCTTGGCGTGTACCGCCAACTGGGTTACCCGCTGCTGGAAGTGTCTGCGCTGGAGGGTGACGGCATGGAGCAGCTCAAGCAGCAGCTGGACGGCAACATCAGCGTATTCGTCGGCCAGTCCGGCGTGGGCAAGTCGTCGCTGGTCAACAGCCTGCTGCCAGGTGTCGATACCCGGGTGGGACCGCTGTCCGAGCTGACCGGCAAAGGCACGCACACCACCACCACGGCGCGGCTGTTCCACTTTCCCGGTGGCGGCCAGTTGATCGATTCACCGGGTATTCGCGAGTTCGGCCTGGTGCACGTGAGCCGTGACGATGTGGAGGCCGGCTTCATCGAGTTCGCCGACCTGCTCGGCCATTGTCGCTTTCGCGACTGCAAGCATGACCGCGAGCCCGGCTGCGCGCTGCTCAAGGCGCTGGAGGATGGCCGCATTCAACCGCAACGGATGAACAGCTACCGGCATATTCTGGCCAGCCTGCCGGAATCGGAATACTGAGGAGCGGCGAGCGGCTGCCGCTTGCAGGAAGGGCGCCACTCAGGCGCCCGGATGTGCCGCGCAGCCGCCGGGCTGACTACTCCGTTGGCTGATCCATCTGCAGCGTGCCGTCCTCGAAGATGTTCAGCCGTTCGCGTACCTGCTCGCTGGACAGCGGCTCGCCAGCAGGCGCCGCACCGGCAGGTGCACCCGGCGCCGGATCGGGCAGCAGTTCGCCGCCGCTCTGCTCGCCTTCGATATCGCGCTGGGCCTTCTTGTTCAGCACCACGATGTCGATACGCCGGTTGACCGGGTTGAACGGGTCGTCGCGGTCGAACAGTGCCGACGACGCATAGCCGACCACCCGCGCTACCTGCGCATCCTCGTAGCCGGCAGCAATCAACACGCGCCGCGCCGCGTTGGCGCGGTTGGCCGACAGCTCCCAGTTGCCGAAGCCGCCCGCCCCGGCGAACGGCTTGGCATCGGTGTGGCCGCTGATGCTGATCTTGTTCGGCACAGCCTTGATGGTGTCGGTCAGGGCAAACAGGATGTCTTCGAAATAGGGCTGCAACTGCGCGCTGCCGAGGGCGAACATGGGCCGGTTTTCGGCATCGACGATCTGGATGCGCAGGCCGTCCTGAGTGATCTCGAAGAGGATCTGGTCCTTGAAGCGCTGCAGTTGCGGGTCCAGTTCGACCTTGTTCTGCAATTCCTGAAGCAGCAGCTCCAGGCGTTCGCGCTCCACCTCTGCGGCCTTGGCCTCGGCCTGTTCGGCGTCCAGCTCGGCGGGGTCTTTGGGATCGGTGTCGGCTTCGTCGCCCGGTGCTTCCTGGGGCTGCTCGTTGAGGGTGCGGTCCGGCGACGGCGTCGGTGAACCGCCAAGGTCGATCACATAGGGACTGGCACTCTCGGAAAAGCCGATGGGGTCCTTGAAGTAACCGGAGATCAACTTCTTCTGCTCGGGGGTGGCTGAGGACATCAGCCACATCACCATGAAAAAGGCCATCATCGCCGTAGCGAAGTCGGCAAAGGCGATTTTCCAGGCGCCACCGTGGTGGCCCCCGGCAACCTTCTTGACCCGCTTGACGATAATCGGCTGATTGTTTTCCATGGTGCTTAGCTCCCGCGCATCGCCTGTTCAAGCTCGCTGAAGCTTGGGCGGTGCGCCGGATAAAGCGTCTTGCGCGAAAACTCTACCGCCAGCGAAGGCGGCATGCCCGATGCCGAGGCAACCAGGCCGGCCTTGATGGCCTCATATACGTTCAATTCTTCCTTGGCGTCGTGTTCCAGGGCGGTGGACAACGGCCCGAAGAAGCCGTAAGAGGCGAGAATCCCGAGGAAGGTGCCGACCAGCGCAGTGCCGACCTTTTCACCGATCTGCGCGTTGTCCGCCTCGGCCAGGATCGACATGGTGATCACGATACCCAGTACCGCAGCCACGATACCCATGGCCGGCATGCCGTCGGCAACCTTGGCAACCGCATGGGCCGGGTGTTCGAGCTCCTCCTTGAGGCCCACCAGTTCCATGTCGAACAAGCCTTCCAGCTCGTGCGGCGCCATGTTGCCCGAAGACATGATGCGCAGGTAATCGCAGATGAACGCGACCATCCGCTCATCGCCCAGCACCGCCGGGTACTTGCTGAAGATAGGGCTGGCCGCCGGATCCTCGAGGTCGGCCTCGATGGCCATCATGCCTTCGCGGCGCGCCTTGTTGAGAATCTCGTAGAGCAGGCGCAGCACTTCCAGGTAATAGTCGTGGGTGAAGCGCGACTTGAACATCTTCAACGACTTCTTGAAAACGGTCATGAACATGCTGCCCGGGTTGGCCTGCAGGAACGCGCCCAGCGCAGCCCCGCCGATGATCAGCACCTCGAAGGGGTGCACCAGAGCCATGATCTTGCCGCCGGACGCGACAAAACCGCCGAGTACGCAGGCGAAGACAACGATGATGCCGATGATTTTGGCCATAAAAGAACTACGAAAGTGAGCAGAAAGAGAAAGGGCGCGCGAAACATCCCTTCTACTTATCGGAAGAGATGCGCGAGACTATAGTCAGTTAAGTCTAAAAAAAGCCATTTTGGCATATCCCCATGGTCGCAAGCACGCCGTTACCGCGCACCCTCGATGCCTGGCTCAAGCAGCTGGAGGGCCAGGCACTGCCCATCCCGACACTTCATCATCAGCAGGTGCGCCGCGCCCTGGGTGACAGCCGCCGTTCGTTACGCGAGATCGCCGACCTCATGCAGGGCAGCCCGGCACTGGCGCTGTGCGTGCTGCGCGAGGTCAATCGCAAGAGCAACGGCAGCCTGGGCGAAGCGGCGGAGAGCCTGGAAATCGCCCTCAATCGCCTGGGGCTCAAGCGCGCGGAAGAATTGCTGGCACGCATTCCGGCCAGGGCGCTCGAGGACATTCCCCGCCCGCTGCGGCAGATTCAGCTGATCAGCCAGCACGCCGCGCAGCAGGCCAACGGCCTGTTCGCTGCTCGCCTGGCACGCCTGTGGCAGGAGATCCACTGGGGCAGCCTGCTGTTTCTCTCACCGATATGGACGCTGGTGGCCGCCCACCCGCAGTTGTTCGACGCCTGGGAGCACCGCGTGCTGGTCAAGGGCGAGCCGCCCGCCCGGGTGGAGCGCGACCTGCTCGGCATCCCGCTGTTCGCGTTGTGCCTGGCACTGGCCGAACAGTGGCGGCTGCCGGCCTGGATCATTCAGGGCTATCAACTGCTGCTCAACGATCGGCGCCTGCTGGCCAAGGCCTTGCGCCTGGCGCGCCAGCACGATGATCCGCTGCGCCAGCAGCAGGAACTGGACGCCGACCCGACGCTGCAGCGCTGGCTCACCCAGCCGGCCAACAGCATCCTGCTGGCCAACGTACTGGCGGTTTCGGCACACAACGCCTGGGCCGGCAGCCACACGCGCCGCTGGCAGCGACTCAACAGCCTGTACCTGCAGATGCCGTTGCCGGAACTGCACCAGCACATCCACCAGAATGCCGCACAAAGCGCACGGCAACTGGACACCACGGGCCTCTGGCACCCTGCCGAAGCCTTGCTGTGGCCGTGGAATGCGCGGCACATCCAGCCTCCCGAGCCGGCATCGGCTCCGCCGCCTCCGGCTGCAGACTGGCGCGAGCTGTGCACCCGCCTGCTTGCCCAACCGAGCGTGTTCACCAACGTGCAGCAACTGACCCTGTGCGCGAGCCAGGCGCTCCAGGCGACCGGCCTGACCCGCCTGTTGCTGTTGCTTGCCGACCGCACCCACAGCCGCCTGCAGGTGCAGCAGCATGCCGGCGTCGAGGCCGCAGCCAGCGGCCTGAGCCTCGACCCGGCACAAAGTCAGGTGCTGCGCCGCCTGCTGGAAAAGCCGGCACAATTGCGCCTGAGCCCGGCCAACATCGCGCAATTCTCGGCCTTGTTGCCAGGCAACCTGAAAGCTCTGCTGCCCAGCGAACACCTGCTGATCCGCTCGCTGGCCAGCAACGAGCGCGTGGTGATGATCCTCTTTGCCGACATGCACGGCAGGCCGATCAGCGACACCGCGCTGCAGGCCTTTACCAAGACGGCACAATGCATCGAGCGCGCGCTGGACACGTTCAGCAAACGTAACCGCTGAGCGACGGCCCTTTTCCCGCGCCTTGCCTGCGCTACAATCCGGATCCCATTTCTGCCAACGAGGCCCGCATGACTGCCTTCGACGAATTGCCGCTGGTCATCGAGCCGGCGGATCTCGCTGCGCGACTGGAAGAGCCGCACCTGATTCTGGTCGACCTGAGCAGCAGCGCCCGCTATCAGGCCGGGCACATTCCTGGTGCTCGTTTCGTAGACAGCAAACGCACTCAACTGGGCCGCCCCCCGCCCCGGGCCTGCTGCCTGCACAGGCGGCGCTGGAGCAACTGTTCAGCGAACTGGGTCATCATGACGAGGCCGTCTACGTGGTCTATGACGACGAAGGTGGCGGCTGGGCCGGGCGTTTCATCTGGCTGCTGGATGTGATCGGCCACCGGCATTACCACTTCCTCAATGGCGGCCTGACCGCCTGGGAAGGGGAGCAGCGCCCGCTCAGCCAGGACCAGCCCGCCCCCCGGCACACCACGGTATCGCTGGTACTGAGCGATGAGCCGACCGCCAGCGTGGATTACCTGAAGTCGCGCCTGGGCGCCGATGACCTGGCCATCTGGGACGCTCGCTCGCTCGAGGAATACCGCGGCGAGAAGGTGCAGGCAGCCCGCGGCGGCCATATTCCCGGCGCCATCCATTTCGAGTGGACAACCGGCATGGACCCGCAGCGCGGGCTGCGCATCCGCGAGGATATCCAGCAGCAACTCGATGCGCTGGGCCTCACCGCCGACAAGGAAATCATCACCCATTGCCAGAGCCACCGCCGCTCCGGCTTCACCTACCTGGTCGCCAAGGCGCTGGGCTACCCGCGGGTCAAGGCCTATGCCGGCTCCTGGGGCGAATGGGGCAATCTTGCCGACACCCCCATCGAACATTGAGTGCGATCCGACTGTCCACTCTTACCCGCCCGGCATCGAACACCGGGCAGCCAAGGAAAAAAGATGAAAGAACGCCTGTTTATCCTCAGCCAGTACCTGACCCCGCATCACCTGCTGTCGCGCCTGATCGGCTGCGCGGCGGAGTGCCGGGCGCCCTGGTTCAAGAACCGCCTGATCACCTGGTTCGCCAAGCAGTACCAGGTCGACATGAGCGAGGCGCAGGTCGAAGACCCGACCGCGTATGAGCATTTCAACGCGTTCTTCACCCGCGCCCTGAAAGACGGTGCCCGACCGCTGGACAACCTGCCTGGCGCGGTGCTCTGCCCGGCCGACGGTGCCGTCAGCCAGCTCGGTCGCATCGAGCACGGCCGCATCTTCCAGGCCAAGGGCCACAGCTATAGCGTCACCGAGCTGCTGGGCGGCGACAGCGCGCGCGCCGCGCCCTTCATGGGCGGCGATTTCGCCACTGTCTACCTGTCGCCCAAGGACTACCACCGCGTGCACATGCCACTGGCAGGAACGTTGCGGGAAATGATCTACGTGCCTGGCCGCTTGTTCTCCGTCAACCAGACCACCGCGCAAAACGTGCCCGAGCTGTTCGCGCGCAACGAGCGCGTGGTCTGCCTGTTCGACACGGAACGGGGTCCGATGGCCGTGGTGCTGGTAGGTGCGATGATCGTCGCGTCCATCGAAACCGTCTGGGCCGGCCTGATTACGCCGCCCAAGCGCGAGCTGAAAACCGTTCGCTATGACGAAGCCGCGCGAGCGCCGATCAGCCTTGAAAAAGGCGCGGAGCTGGGCCGCTTCAAGCTCGGCTCCACCGCCATCGTGCTGTTCGGCCCCGAGCAGGTGCAATGGGCCGAAGAGCTGGGCGCCAACAGCCCGGTGCGCATGGGTCAGCTGCTGGGCAGTTGACCCCAGCCTGCGGCGCGCAGCCCTTGCCGTCAGCCTGCAAAGGCTGCGGCGATGGCAGGATGCTGCTAGAGTCGCCTGACCATTACCGAATGATTCGCTCGTACGCTGGCGCCGGAGTAACGAAGTTAGATGGATAAACAGAGTCCCCACCTATTGCTCCGCGTCCCGACGCCGACCAAGCAGGGCCTGACTTTCTGCGACGCCACGCCACGTGACCTGAAGCGCTGGATTGCCGGGCTACCAAAGGCCAATATCGGTGAAACGGCACGCCAGCTGTACCAGGCGCTGATCGAGCTCAACCAGTTGCTGACGCCTTCGGAAAACCGCCTGCAGTTACTCGAACTGCTGCGCCCCGAAGTCTATTTCGTTTGCCAGCACCTGGAGCGCCACTTCCTCAACCAGGCCATCGTGCTCGACGAGCGACCACGAAAGGTGGCCAACCTCTGCCAGGCCCTGCAGAACCACCTGGCCATTGGCTACAAACTGATCATTTCGCGCCTCGCCTCACAGCCCAACCGGGAGCGTAACCAGCTCCTCGGCACTTCGCTGCAACGCGCCGTGCACAGCCTCAACGGTCCCCTTATCCGCACCAGTCAGCTCTACTGCCCCGTGCCAGAAGGGTTGTGGCTGGAACTGCACCAGCTGTACCTGATCGCCCGCGGTCAGGATTTGCACAAGGTGGTCATACGCGATCCCCTTGCGCGTCACACCCAGGGCTTGAGCGTCGAGCAAAGCTACATCGTGGCACTGCTGCTCGGCTGCTCGCGCTGCAATCAGATGCGCCAGAGTGCCATCGCACGCCTGGCAGAAGCACTGGAACCGTGGAGCACGCTGGTCAACCTGCAGGCAGGCGGTCATCCGTCGAGCATTTTCGCCGTCGCGCCGCAACTCGATGGCCCGCCGCGCTACACCTCGCTGTTCCAGCCCAGCGAACTGCAGGGCGCCCTGGGTATCGACACCACGCCACTGGTCGAGGCCATCAAGGATCATCTGCAACGGCTTCCCGATGACCGCACGCCTGCGCGCCTGCAGGTGCCGGATGGCGCCAGCCTGGACATGCTGCAACACGCCGCGGCGAGCTGGGGCGACATTTCCGAGCGCACCTTCCAGCGCACCCAGGGTACTGGCAGCATGACGCTGTGCATCGGCATGAGCGCGCTCAACTACTACCTGGCCAATGGCCGCGCATTCAGCGAAATCCTCAAGCAGCCAGTAAACACCGCCGCCTCGTTCAAGCCGGTCAGCAGCGAGCCGGATATCTGGTCCAGCGCCCCGGATGCACGGCGCGGCAACGACTGGGAGCACGGCCTGCCGTTCGAGGAAATCGAATACCCCAAACCGGCCGCCGAACGCGAGCAGGCAGAATCGGGAGCGGGTGAAACCTACCCGACCCATGCCCTGCTGATCGTCAATCACAGTCCCGGCGGCTACTGCCTGTCGTGGCCCAAGGAAGTGCCCAGCCAGCTGCAGGCCGGCGAGCTTCTGGGTATCCGCGACAATCCGCAGCAGGGTTGGAGCGTTGCCGTGGTGCGCTGGATCCGGCAGGTGCGCGGTGGCGGCACGCAGATGGGCATCGAACTGATCGCCCCTCATGCCCAGCCCTGCGGCCTGCAATTGGTGCGCAAGGCCGAACAGAACAGCCATTACCTGCGCGCCCTGCTGCTGCCCGAGATCGCGGCCATTTCTCGCCCGGCCACGTTGATCACCCCGCGCCTGCCGTTCCAGGAAGGCAGCAAGGTGATGATCAACGTAAACGGCAAAGAACGTCGTGCGGTGCTGAGCCAGAAGCAGGCCAGCACCGGCAGTTTCAGCCAGTTCGAGTACCACGACCTGGAACAGAAAACCGCCGATCTCGCGACCTCCGTCACAGCCTCCGGAAGCCAGCGGCCGCCCGGAGAGGAAGACTTTGACTCACTCTGGAAGTCGCTGTAGATTGCCGGAAACCCTTAAGTTCCCGCCTCTTTCTGCTGTCTTATCGCAGATTCGACCTCGCTAATGGCCATCGAAAAGAAAACCATCCGCCTGCTGATTCTCGAAGACTCGCAGAACGAGGCCGAGCGTCTCGTCAGCCTGTTCCGCAATGCCGGCAATGCCACTCGCGTACACCGCCTGACTTCCAGCGAAGACCTGCTCGACGCCCTCAAGCACACCTGGGACCTGCTGATCTGCGCGCCCGCCAGCGACAGCCTGGAACCGCATGAAGCACTTGCCGCGATTCGTCGCCAGGGCAAGGACATCCCGGTGCTCCTGCTGCTCGCCGACAATGAGCCCGACAGCGTCACCGAAGCGCTTGCCCTTGGCGCCCATGATGCCATGCCCCAGGGCGAGGACGAGCGCCTGGTACTGGTCGCTCGCCGCGAGCTGGTCAACCTCGAGGAGCGGCGTGCCCGTCGCGCTGCCGAGGTGGCTCTGCGCGAGGCGGAGAAACGCTGCCAGCTGTTGCTGGACAGTTCGGTCGACGCCATCGCCTACGTGCACGACGGCATGCACATCTATGCCAACCGCGCCTACCTCGAGCTGTTCGGTTTCGACGACGCCGAAGAGCTCGAAGGCCTGCCGATGATCGACCTGATCGGCTGCGCCGACCACGCAGCCTTCAAGGACTTCCTGAAGAACCACCAGCACCTGGACAACAACGAACTGGCCTGCTCCGGCGTGCGTGCCGATGAGAGTACCTTTGCCGCGCGCATGACCCTGTCGCCGGCAGCATACGACGGCGAGCCGTGCATCCAGGTGGTGATCCGTGCGGAAAGCGCCAACGCCGAGCTGGAAGAGAAGCTGCGGGAAATCAGCAGCCTGGACCTGGTCACCGGCCTCTACAACCGCGCCCATTTCATCGAGCTGATGGACCATGCGGCGCACCGCGCGGTCAGCGACGAACAGCCAGCAAGCCTCGCCTACATCCGCGTCGACCGCTACGCCGCGCTGCTCGCCGAGATGGGCCTCGGGGCCATCGACCTGCTGCTCACCGACCTGGCCGCCCTGCTGCGCACCCACTTCCCGCCCGAGGCCCAGTTGGCGCGTTTCGGCGACGACGTGTTCGCCGTGCTGCAAACCGGCCTGTCGCCCCAGCAACAGCGTCCGCTACTCGAAGCCCTGCTGAAGAAGGCCGAAGGGCACCTGTTCGACATCAACGGGCGTACGGCGCAGACCACCCTGTCAATCGGCGTGGCGGGCCTCAACGAAACCACGCCAAAAGCCGGCGAGGTGATCGATCGGGCCCAGCGCTGCGCCGACCAGCTCGACGAGCCCGGCACCCTGAAACTGTTCGACCCTGCCGAGGAGCTGGCTGCCGCCGCCAGCCGCGGCAGCGTGGTAGCGATGGTTCAGCAGGCGCTGGAGCAGAACAGCTTCCGCCTGTTGTTCCAGCCGGTCATCAGCCTGCGCGGCGATGAACATGAGCACTACGAGGTGTTGCTGCGCCTGCTCAGCCCTACGGACCAGGAAGTACCCCCGGATGAATTCCTGGCCGTGGCCAGGGAAGCGGGCATGGGCGAGAAGATCGATCGCTGGGTGATCCTCAGCTCGATCAAACTGCTCGCCGACCATCGCTCCAAAGGGCACGCGACACGCCTGTTCGTGCACCTCTCCAGCGCCAGCCTGCAGGACCAGACCCTGCTGCCGTGGCTCAGCGTCGCCCTCAAGGCCGCGCGGCTGCCGTCCGATGCGCTGGTGTTCCAGTTCAGCGAGCCGGACGCCATCGCCTACCTGAAACAGGCCAGGGCGCTGGCCCAGGGGCTCAAGGACCTGCACTGCCATATCGGCCTGAGCCAGTTCGGCTGCGCGTTGAACCCGTTCAATACGCTGAGGCACCTGCCGGTAGATTTCGTCAAGGTCGACGGCTCCTTCACCAAGGACCTGAGCGATCCGGGCAATCAGGAAGCCTTGAAAACCATGCTCGCCAGCCTGCACAGCCAGGCCAAGCTGACCATCGTGCCGTTCGTGGAATCCGCCAGCGTGCTTGCCACGCTGTGGCAGGCAGGCACCAACTACATCCAGGGCTACTACCTGCAGGGCCCGAGCCAGTCGATGAACTACAACTTCTCGGCCGACGAGTAAGGCTCACGGGGCGCCAGCAGCGCCCCGTGCCGCGCCTTATTGACGACCGTCGCGGTCGCGAACACTCAGCAGATACAGCAGGCCATCGAGCCCCAGGGTAGAGATCGCCTGCCTGGCCGACTGCTTGACCAGCGGCTTGGCGCGAAAGGCCACGCCCAAGCCGGCGATGGCCAGCATCGGCAGGTCATTGGCACCATCACCCACAGCGATGGTCTGCTCGAGTTGCAAGCCTTCCTTGTGCGCCAGCTCGCGCAACAGATCCGCCTTGCGCTGGGCGTCGACGATCGGCTCCACGGCAACGCCGGTAACCTTGCCGTCGACTACCGCCAGCTCGTTGGCGAATACGTAATCGATGCCGAGCCTGGCCTGCACCTGCTTGGCGAAGTAGGTGAAGCCGCCAGACAGGATGGCCGTCTTGTAGCCCAGTCGCTTGAGCTCGGCGAACAGCCTCTCGGCGCCTTCGGTCAGGCGTAGCGATGCGCCGATCTCGTCCAGCACGCCAACGTCCAGGCCCTTGAGCAGCGCCAGGCGCTCCTTGAAGCTGGCGCGAAAATCCAGCTCGCCGCGCATGGCCCGCTCGGTGATCGCCGAGACCTGTTCACCGATACCAGCGGCCTTGGCCAGCTCATCGATCACCTCGGCTTCGATCAGCGTCGAGTCCATGTCGAACACTGCCAGGCGGCGATGGCGACGAAACAGCGAATCGCCTTGCAGGGCGATATCCACGTCCAGCTCGTCGGCCACGCGCAGGAACTCGCCACGCAGCGCCGCTACATCGCCGGGCTCGCCCGTTACCGAAAACTCGATGCACCCGTTGCCTGCCTGCCCGCTCAGGGCCACCGGCGCAGACAGCCGCTCGATACGCTCGATGTTCAGCCCCTGCCCGGCGGCGAGTGCGCTGACACGCTGCAACTGCTCGGCGGTGACCTTGCGGCTCAACAGCGTGACGACATGGCGCTCGCTGCCCTGCCCTGCGACCCAGCGCTGATAATCGGCTTCGGCTACCTGGGTGAACTGCACCTGCTGCTCCAGCTCCCGGGCAGCCAGCAGCACGCCCTCCGAGAGCGCAGCGCGGCGTGCACCGCCTGCAACCGCGACCAGTACGCCGAGCGTCGATACGCCATGAATGCTTGCCTGGCTGATATCGAGGATGTCCGCGCCAGCCTGGGCCAGGACGCCGGTAATGGCAGCCGTGAGGCCGGGCCGATCTTCACCGGTAATGTTGATCAGGACGATTTCGCGCAAGGCGTACTCCGGAGCTCGCAGGACAATGAACGGTCTGCCGAACGGTGATGTGCAGCAGGGCCGGTGAAAAAGCGCACATTCTAACCACTTTCAACGCCTCCCGGACACGCGCGGCGCTTTGCCCTGTGCGGGTCGGTCGTTATACTGCGGGCCACCTACAGTCAACGAGAGCCGAGCTCTGTGAACCGGCCCGCCCCCGTAAAACCCGATAACTTCTTCCTTCTGCTGTTCCGTGCACTGCGCCAACGTCGCGTGCCGCTGGCATTGCGCATCGTCAGTCACAGCCTGTTGCTGGTGGCCATGGCGCTGGTGATCTATGCGTGGGTGATCGGCATGCAGTTCAAGCAGGCCATGCAGCAGCAAGCCGAAGCGCTGGGCAGCAGCCTGATCATCCAGACGGCCGCCTCGGCCACCGAGCTGTTGGTGTCCAATGACATCCTCAGCCTCAACGTGCTGCTCAATAATCTGGTGAAGAATCCCCTGGTGGCCCACGCGGCCATCTACAGCGTGGACAACCGTATCCTCGCCGAAGCCGGCACGCGGCCAAGCAAGAGCATGCTCGGCGAGACCGAAGGCCTGTATTCGACGCCCATCACCTTTCAGGAAGTGATGGCCGGGCAATTGCGCATCAGCCTGGACATGCAGCAGTTCGAGCAACCGATGACCATCAGCCTGCAGAGCATGGGCATTCTGAGCCTGATCCTGCTGGCCCTGACCCTGTCGCTGAGCCTGCGCCTGGGCCGGCAGATATCCACGCCACTGATGCAGATGCGCGTGTGGCTGCGCGACCCGGACGATTACGCGCCAGGCGGCAACCGGCAGGACGAGATCGGCGATCTGGCGCGCCAGCTGCAGGCGCGTCTGGCTCCTGAAAAGCCCGAACCAGAGCCGGAGTTCGAGGACCTCGATGACCTGCGCGAAGCATTCCGCGACGACAGCGAACTCGAGCAGGACGACGAACGTGACGAAACGAACTTCGCGGTGCGTGACCTGCGCGACACGCGCTTCGACAGCGAGGACGACTACGACCCGCCGAGCCGCCGCCGTGACGAACTCGACGACGATGCCTTCGCCGACCTTTATGACGACGAGGACAGCCCGGCCAAGCCCGCCCCTGCCGCTCCGCCCGCCCCCCGCAAAAGCGCCGTGCTGGCCGTTCAGCTGGGCGCCCAGGAGCAACTGCGGCGTTTGCCGCGCACGCGTCTGATGGAGCTGCTGGAAAGCTATCGCAATTGCCTGGACAAGGCCGCGACGCTCTACAAGGCCGAGCTGCACACCCTCAACGATGGCAGCAGCCTGATGCTGTTCCACCACGACGGCAGCCAGGACGATTACCTGACCCATGCCATCTGCTGCGGTGAGCTGTTGCGTGCCCTTGGCCACGCCCTGCAGATCGAGGTGGCCGACAGCGGCATCACCCTGCACCTGCAATTGGGCCTGACCCTGGGTGAAGGCCTGCAAGGGCTGAGTCAGGGCGACCTGCTGCTCAGTGAAACCGCCCAGGATGCCCTGGCCCTCTCGCAGCACAGCCGCAACCTGCTGCTGGTCGAACGCCGCGTCGGTGAAGATGCCACCCTGCGCCAGCGGGCGCGCATCCGCGCCATCGCCAGCCCCGAAGGCGCCAGTTGCGTCGAGCGCTTGCTCGATCCGTACCCGGCGCTGCTCGAACGGCAGATGGCACGCCTGCGCGAAGAGCGCTAGCGATTCAGCAGAGATGAAAAGGCCGGCGCACATGCCGGCCTTTTTCGTGGGTCTGGCTCGAAGATATCCCGGTGAGCGCGCGCCATGCGCGCGTGGACTAGGCGTCCCCGCCCGCTCCCCCAAGGCTGATGGGGTCGATGGGGCAGCAGCGATCAGAGCTTGGCGATCGACACCTCGGTGGATTTGACGAAGGCAATCACTTCGCTGCCCACGCCCAGTTCCAGCTCACGCACGGAACGGGTGGTGATCACCGAGGTGACGATGCCGGCGGCGGTCTGCACGTCGATTTCCGACAGCACGTCGCCCTCGACGATTTCCTTGATGGTGCCCTTGAACTGGTTACGGACGTTGATGGCTTTGATGGTCATGGGTAAATCTCCAGGAGTGGTCAGGTGCCTCATGCGGGGCATGAGGTCGGGGTTAGAGCGCCCAGCGCAGCTGGGTCGGCAGGGGTGAAACCGGGTCGGGTTGCGCCGGCAGCGCGGGGATCTGCAACACACGATTGAGCACATCGGCCTCCAGGGCCGCCAGGTAGGCGGAGCCACGAGCCCGAGGGCGTGGCAGGTCCACCAGCAGGTCGAGGCCGATTTCGCCGTCCTCGATGAGGATTACCCGATCCGCCGTGGCCACCGCCTCGCTGACATCGTGGGTTACCAGCAGCACGGTAAAGCCGTGCGTCTGCCAGAGGCTTTCGATCAGTTGCTGCATCTCGATGCGAGTCAGCGCGTCGAGGGCGCCCAGGGGCTCGTCGAGCAGCAGCAGGCGCGGCTCGTGGATCAGCGCACGGGCCAGGGCGACGCGTTGTTTCTGGCCACCGGACAGGGCTGCGGGCCACTCGTTGGCGCGATCCGCCAGGCCCACCGCTTCCAGCACCTGCCGCGCCTTGGGCCGCCAGTCACCGGTGAGGCCGAGGCCGACGTTGTCGATCACCCGCTTCCAGGGCAGCAGGCGCGCCTCCTGGAACATCAGCCGGGTATCCTCGCGGCTCGCCACCAGCGGCCCGTTGCCCGCCAGCAGTTCACCGCCGGTGGGCTCATCGAGCCCGGCCAGCAGGCGTAGCAGCGTGCTCTTGCCGCAACCGCTGCGCCCGACCACGGCGACGAACTGCCCCGGCGGGATACGCAAGTCGATGTCCTTGAGTACCTGGCGCTCGCCAAAGGCTTTCTGAATACCGCGCAGGGTCAGCGGGGTGCCCCGCTTGAAGCTCTGTAATGCGCTCATTTGGCGGTTGCTCCCTGATAGGCCGGATGCCAGCGCAGCCAGGCTCGCTCCAGGCTGCGGGCCGCGACATCGGCCAGCTTGCCGAGCACGGCGTACAGCAGGATCGCCAGCACCACCACGTCGGTCTGCAGAAATTCCCGGGCGTTCATTGCCAGGTACCCGATGCCGGCGCTGGCGGAAATGGTCTCGGCGACGATCAGCGTCAACCACATCAGGCCGAGGGCAAAACGCACGCCGACCAGGATCGATGGCAGCGCGCCGGGCAGGATCACCTGACGGAACAACGCGAAACCGGACAAGCCATAGCTGCGCGCCATCTCCACCAGCGCCGGGTCGACGTTGCGGATGCCGTGGTAGGTGTTCAGGTAAATGGGAAACAGCGTGCCGAGGGCGACCAGGAAGATCTTCGCGCTCTCGTCGATGCCAAACCACAGGATCACCAGGGGAATCAGCGCCAGGTGCGGCACGTTACGGATCATCTGCACCGAGCTGTCGATCAGCCGCTCGCCCCAGGTCGACAAACCGGTGATGAAACCCAGCGCCAGGCCGATGCCGCCGCCAATGGCGAAACCAACCCCTGCGCGCCAGCCGCTGATCGCCAGGTGGGTCCAGATCTCGCCACTGGACAGCAGTTGCCAGCCGGCCTCGAATACCGCACTGGGCGCCGGCAGGATGCGTGTGGACAACAGCCCGAGGGTCACCGAACCCTGCCAGGCCACCAGCAACGCCACGGGCAGCACCCAGGGCGCCAGACGCAGGGCCAGGCTATTGAAAGATGTGTTGCTCATCGCCTACCTCGAATCTTCACGGAGTGGCCGGGCGTCCGCGCCCGGCCGTGTATCAACTGGCCGAAGCCGCTTTGGGCAGAATGTCGTTGGCGACCATTTCACCGAACGGGCTCACGTAATTCGCGCCTTCGGGCAGCGCGGGGCGATTCACCTCCAGGTGCGGGAACAGCAGTTCGGCAACCCGGTAGGACTCTTCGAGGTGTGGATAACCGGAAAAGATGAAGGTATCGATGCCCAGGGCAGCGTATTCCTTGACCCGCTCGGCGACCGTCGGGCCGTCGCCGACCAGCGCCGTACCGGCCCCCCCCGTACCAGGCCGACGCCAGCCCAGAGGTTGGGCGACACTTCCAGGTTGTCCTTGCTGCCGCCGTGCAGGGCAGCCATGCGTTGCTGGCCGACCGAGTCGAAGCGCGCCAGAGAGGCCTGGGCGCGAGCGATGGTGTCATCGTCGACATGAGCGATCAGCTTGTCGGCGGCTTTCCAGGCTTCTTCGTTGCTTTCGCGCACGATCACGTGCAGGCGAATGCCGAAGCGCACTTCGCGCCCCTGAGCGGCGGCCTTTTTGCGCACCGCAGCGATTTTCTCGGCCACCGCGGCCGGCGGCTCGCCCCAGGTCAGGTACAGTTCGACCTGCTCGGCAGCGAGATCCTGCGCGGCCTCGGACGAGCCACCGAAATACAACGGCGGGCGCGGCTGCTGAACCGGTGGGTAGAGGAGTTTGGCGCCTTTCACCTGAATGTGCTTGCCGTCGTAGTCGACCACCTCGCCTTCCAGCACTCGGCGCCAGATTCGGGTGAATTCGACGGAGGCCTCGTAGCGCTCGGCGTGCGACAGGTTCAAGCCGTCGCCGGCCAATTCGTCCGGGTCACCGCCGGTGACCAGGTTGAACAGCGCACGGCCACCGGACAGGCGATCCAGGGTCGCTGCCTGGCGCGCGGCCACGGTTGGCGAGATGATCCCCGGACGCAGCGCGACGAGAAATTTCAAACGCTGGGTCACCGGGATCAGCGAGGCGGCGACCAGCCAGGAGTCCTCGCAGGAACGGCCGGTGGGAATCAATACACCGCCGAAGCCAAGCCGGTCAGCCGCCTGGGCGATCTGTTGCAGGTAGCCATGGTCGACGGCGCGGGCTCCCTGCGAGGTGCCGAGGTAATGGCCGTCACCGTGGGTCGGCAGGAACCAGAAGATATTGAGGCTCATGGAGTGGTCTCCTAGGAAATCGCGATGGCCCCCGCCCAGAGCGCGGGGGCGGAAGTTTATTGCTGGGCGACCTTGGTTGCCGGCGCGTGCCAGATCACGTCGCTGATGTTCAGCTTCCTGGGGATCAGCTTGAGGTCGGTGAAGGTGTCGGCGATCTTCTGCTGGGCCTCGACCACCTGCGGGGTGATCAACTGTGCGCCATAGCTCTGCCGCTGTACCGCCAGGCGGGTGATCTCCGCCGACAGGCCGAGCAGCGGTGCGACCTGAGCGGTGGCCTCATCGTTATTCGCCTTGACCCACTCGCCGATGGCGCGGATTTCCTCGACCAGCGCCTCGATCACTTCCGGGTGCTGCTCGGCGTATGGCCGGGTTGCCAGGTAGAACTGGTGGTTGCTCACCAGACCCTTGCCGTCGACCAGCGTGCGGGCCTGCAATTGCTGCTCTGCAGCTGCCTGGAAGGGGTCCCAGATGACCCAGGCGTCGACGCTGCCGCGCTCGAACGCGGCGCGGGCATCGGCAGGCGGCAGGTACACCGGCTGGATGTCGCTGTACTTCAGGCCAGCCTCCTCCAGCGCACGTACCAACAGGTAGTGCACGTTGGAGCCCTTGTTCAAGGCAACTTTCTTGCCTTTGAGCTCGGCCACCGACTTGATCGGCGAATCCTTGGGCACCAGGATGGCTTCGCTGGTCGGCGCGGGCGGCTCATAGGCTACGTACAAGAGGTCCGCGCCAGCGGCCTGGGCGAACACGGGCGGGGTCTCGCCGGTGGTGCCGAAATCTATCGAGCCGACGTTCAGGCCTTCGAGCAACTGCGGCCCACCGGGAAACTCGGTCCATCTGACGTCGATGCCCTTGGCGGCCAGGCGTTTTTCCAGCGAACCGTTGGCCTTGAGCAGCACCAGGGTGCCGTACTTCTGGTAGCCGATACGCAGTGTCTCGGCTTGGGCTTGGGTAATGGCGCCGAAGGAAATGGCCGCGGCAAACAAGGCGACCAGACTCCGACGCAGGGTAATAGTGAGCATGGTGCTCTCCTCTGCATTGAGTGTGTGGCCACCTGCTGCCTCGTTGACGGGCTAGTAAGGTGGGGCGGCAGCGAACTGCCTGGAATGTAGGTGTGCGTTACTTCAAGCGCTCCAGCGCCCGCTGATCAGGCGGTCGTTCAACAGCCCTGGCTCGATCGGTTGTGGCCGGCGGTTGAGCGCCTGAAGCAGGTGGTGCAAAGCGTCATCCAGACGCTGCTCCAATACCGGCAACAGATCGGCGCCGCTGTCGGTATAAGCAATCTGGCCGTCATCGGCGAACACGCCTTGCAGCACTTCCTGCGCCTTGAGCGCGGACAGCACCGGCTTCAGGGCGTAGTCCACCGCCAGCATGTGGGCACTACTGCCGCCCGTGGCGATGGGCAGCACCACCTTGTGGTGCAGCGCACGCTCGGGCAGCACGTCGAGCAGGGTTTTCAGCGCCCCGGAAAAGGAGGCCTTGTACACCGGCGTCGCCACGATCAACCCATCGGCAGCCGCTACATGGGCCTGCAGCCCCTGAATGCGCGGGCTGTCGAAACGGGCGAAGAGCAGATCCTCGGCCTCGAAATCGCGGGCTTGATAGCTCACCACTTCGACACCCTGGGCCTGCAGCCACTGCCGCGCCCGGTCGAGCAACACAGTGGAACGCGATTTCAGACTCGGGCTACCGCCCAACAAAACCACCAACATGGGACGCCCTTACTTGTTCGGTTGCGGCGTGAGGCGCAAGTACGGTTTCACCGCGCGGTAGCCTTTGGGGAAGCGCTGCTTGATCTCGTCCTCGTCCTTGAGGGACGGCACGATCACCACCTCGTCGCCGTCCTGCCAGTTGGCTGGGGTGGCTACCTTGTGGCTGTCGGTGAGTTGCAGGGAGTCGACCACGCGCAAGATTTCGTTGAAGTTGCGCCCGGTGCTCGCCGGGTAGGTGATGCTCAGGCGCACCTTCTTGTTCGGGTCGATAACGAACAGCGAACGCACGGTCAGGGTGTCGTTGGCGTTCGGGTGAATGAGGTCGTAGAGCTCGGACACCTTGCGGTCGGCGTCGGCGAGGATCGGGAAGTTGACGGCGGTGTTCTGGGTTTCGTTGATATCGTCGATCCACTTGATGTGCGAATCGACCGGGTCGACGGACAGGGCAATGGCCTTGACGTTGCGCTTGGCGAATTCGTCCTTCAGCTTGGCAGTGAAACCCAGTTCGGTGGTGCACACCGGCGTGAAGTCCGCGGGGTGGGAAAACAGAATGCCCCACTGGCTGCCCAGCCACTCGTGGAAACGAATACGGCCTTCGCTGGAGTCCTGTTCGAAGTCGGGGGCGATGTCGCCCAGGCGAATGCTCATGCTGTGCTCCTCAGGTGAGTGGTTGCGTGGCAGCCACTATGCTCAGGAAGACAGAATATTAAAAAGAATAAATAATGATTTATTTATAACCAATCAATATTAAGGTCACTTCTTTTCAGCGCCTCGCCTCATCCGCCAGGTGGTTCTCAGCCCATCAAGCGTGCCGGGTTGCCCGCCACCCTGGCCGCTGCCGGCACGTCCCGCGTGACCACGCTGCCAGCGCCGATCAGCGCATCATCGCCTACCGTTACGCCCGGCAGGATCAGCGCCCCGGCGCCAATCCATACATTGCGGCCGATGCTCACCGGCCGGCCGAACTCGAGGCCGGAGGCGCGCTCGGCCGGGTCGCGGGGGTGATCGGCGGTAAGTATCTGCACGCCCGGGCCGATCTGCGTCTTGTCACCGATGCTCACCGCCACCACGTCGAGAATCACGCAGTTGAAGTTGATGAATACGCCGTCGCCCAGGCTGATGTTGAAGCCGTAATCGCAATGAAACGGCGAGCGCACCACCACGCCCTTGCCGACGGCCGCCAAGCGCTCGCCCAGCACCTGATTGCGCTCGGCCTGCGACAGCCCAAGGTTGCCGTTGTAGCGCGCCAGCCAGGCCATGGTGGCCGCGCTTTCGGCCTGCAGTTCGGGGTCACTGGCCAGGTACAGTTCGCCCGCCAGCATTTTGTATTTTTCACTGAGTGCCATGGCGCTGCTTCCTTCAGGTATGTGCAGTAAGGGAACCTGAAGTCACCCCGCGGGTTCCACCAATCAGGCCGAAAGGAAATGGCGCAGCGCCACCCACTGCAACTCCTCGATGCTGGCGGCCAACTGCTCGTCCACCTCGCAGAGCCGCGCGTTCTGCGCCTCGCTCAACCATTGCGGTATGTCCCACAGGGCAATTTCGGCCGGCTCGTCCTGCAGATGGGCGAACACCGCATAGAAGTCCTGCAGCAACTGCCGGGCTGGCTGCAGGCCGAGCAAGGCGAGCGCCGCCTGTGCGTAGGTGAAGGTTGGCATGCCCCAGTTGGCAAAGAACTGCAGCAGGCCACCGTTGTAATAGTCGGCCTGCAAACGCCACAACGCCACCAGATGGCGATCACCCAGGTCGATCGCCTCAAGCTCCCAGCCGGCCTCTTCCAGACGGCGCAAAGCCTGGTTCTGCAGATCGTCCCAGACCAGTTCGGGCGCATCCCAGCAACTGCCGCCCAGGTGCCGCCAACTGGCGGTGAACCCGAGGTTCTCCAGCCGATAATCCTGTCGCTGCTCGGCGGTCAGCCGGTCGAGCCGCAGGTAACCGCTCAGGATCAGGGGAAACACCTGGCCATTTCGCAGATGGAAGAACACCTGTTTTTCGTCGAAGCTCAGGTGGTCGATTGCCAGGCAAGCAAGTTCGGGGTAGCGATGACAGGGCATGGGATGGGTCACGAAAGAAAGGTCGAGGCCGACCATGCCAGACCCTGATCAGGCTGAACAGCGGGCGCACCCTGGAGATGGATCATGGAAATGCCTGGCTGCCCTGGCGGATCGATCGCAAGCAATAGCCAAACCGGCTTGGCCCGGAAAAGGATTTCACCACGCGCAAGGGGTGCGCGACCCGAGCGGTGAACCGCCGTCGCGCTGAGCGCCTGCGGTCGGCTGGCGGCGCAGGCGCGCTGGAACAAAAGGGGCAAGGGAAGCAGCGCTTCGCCCTGCCCATCAGCATTAAAGCAACGGCAGGCTGTAGCTGACGATCAGGCGGTTCTCATCGACGTCGGTGGCGTTGTTGCCACGCAGCGACGCGTTACGCCAGGAGAAGCCCAGACCTTTGAGCGAGCCCTGCTGAACGCTGTAATCGAGGCGCAAGTCGCGCTCCCACTCCTTGCGCTCACCATCGGCGGCATCGATGTTGTCGCCCTTCAGGTAGCTGACGACGGCCTTGAGGCCCGGCACGCCAACGGCGCCGAAGTCGTAACCGTACTCGGCCAGCCAGGTGCGCTCGCCGGCGCTGGCGAATTTGCCGATCTGCCTGTCGGTGATCAGGTAGGAGCTGGAGCCGTCGCCCTGGTTGAGGAACGGGAAGGCGCTGTCACCGGACACCTGCTGGTAACCCGCGCTCAACGCATGACCGCTCAGGCTGTAGGTGAACAGGGCGCTCCAGGTCTGGTTGTCGACTTCACCGGTGGTGATGCCAGCGCCTGCCGCGTTGCGACCGTAGTAACCCGTGCTGGTGTAGCCTTCGGCACGGCCGGCAGCGCTGCCGTTCTTGCCATCGGAGTTGCTGTCGAAGTAGCGCAGGTCGGTCTTCAGGTTACCGGCCGGCAGGGCCACGTTATGCACCAGGCCCAGGAAGTGCTGCTTGTAGAAGTCTTCCAGGTTGCCGTAGTAGTACTGGGCGGTCAGATCCTTGGTGATCTTGTAGTCGCCACCGGCGAAGTAGAACGTGTTGCTGTCGGCGATCGAGGTGCCGACGGGGGTGCCTGTCGGGCGTGCCGCACCGCCAATACGCAGGCCGATGTCATCGGTGGAGGAGCGGGTCTTGGTGTGTTCCAGCTGACCAGCCGTCAGGGTCAGGCCGTCGATCTCGTTGGAGATGATCTGGCCACCGCTGAACAGTTGTGGCAACAACCGACCATCGTTGAATGTCACGACGGGCAGCTTCGGCTGCAGGGTGCCGATGCGCAGCTCGGTTTTCGAGAGGCGAAATTTGGCGGTCGCACCGGCCTTGCTGTAATCGTTGACGGCGCTGCCGTCGCTTTCCAGCGGGAACAGCTGGCCTGGGGTGCGATCACGGCCCGCTTTGCTGCTCCTGCCGCCCGAATCCAGACGCAGGCCGTACAGGCCGATCACGTCCAGGCCAACGCCAACGGTGCCTTGGGTGAAACCGGACTGGTAGTTGAAGATGAAGCCCTGCCCCCATTCGTTGGCCTCGCCGTTGTTGTCGGCGGTGTTCTTGCTGTTCAGGTCGTAATAGAAATTGCGCAGATCGAGCTTGGCGCTGCTGTCTTCGATGAAGCCGGCAGCGCCGGCCTGTTGCGCGAGTGTGGCAACGGTGACGGCCAGGGCCAGGGTGGATTTGTTCATGGGTGATGCTCCAGGGCATAGGGTCGTAAGCTGGCTCGGCCAGACGGGTAAGCGCTTGTGTTGGCAAGTGCAACGCTATGCGATGGCGAATAAAACAAAAAAGAATAATTAATTACAAATAAATTACCTTTTGGAATATAGAATCTGATCGACAGAGGTGCCTGTTCGCCGTTTCGGCACCCGGCTGGGGCCGGGTCACGCCACAGCCGAAACGTGCATCAGAAAAGGTCCAACTGCCCACCGATCAGGGCACTGAAGTCGTCGTCCACGAACGGCAGGATGGCATCGGCCACCGGCTGCAGCTGCTTGGTCAGGTAATGGCCGTAGTCGATGGGCGCGCGGCGTAGCTCAAGGGGTTCCGGCCCCGCCACGCTCATCACGTAGCTGATCCAGCCGCCATTCTGGTATTGCCGCGGTCGCCCTTGCTCATCGTTGTGGGCGTCGGCCAGGCGCGCGGCCCGTACGTGAGGCGGCACGTTACGCAGGTAATCGTCGAGGCGCCGACGCAGGCGCTTGCGGTACACCAGCCGTTCGTCGAACTCGCCAGCCAGGGTGCGCTGCACATAGTCGCGCACGTAGTCCTGGTACGGCTGCCGCTGGAAGATGCGCAGGTACAACTCCTGCTGGAACTGCCGGGCCAGCGGCGACCAGTCACTGCGCACCGTCTCCAGGCCTTTGTAGACCATCTCCTCGCGGCCATCGGCCTGGCGGATCAGCCCGGCGTAGCGTTTCTTGCTGCCCTCCTCCATGCCGCGGATGGTAGGCATCAGAAAGCGGCTGAAATGGGTTTCGAACTGCAGCTCGAGCGCGCTCTGCAGACCGAACTCGGCCTGCAGATGCTCGCGCCACCAGGCATTGACGCGCTGCACCAGGCCACGGCCGATCCGCTCGGCATCCGCTTCGGCATGGGCGCTGTGCAGCCAGACGAAGGTGGAGTCGGTGTCGCCATAGATCACCGTATGCCCCTCGGCCTCGATCAGCTGGCGCGTGCGGCGCATCACCTCGTGGCCGCGCAGGGTGATGGAGGACGCTAGGCGCGTGTCGAAGAAGCGGCAACCGCTGGACCCCAGTACGCCGTAGAAGGCGTTCATGATGATCTTCAGCGCCTGAGACAACGGCGCATTGCCCGCACGCTTCGCTGCCTCGCGGCCCTGCCACACCCGCTCGACGATGGCCGGCAGGCAATGCCGGGTGCGAGAAAAGCGCGCGCCGCGAAAACCTGCCACCGACTGGGCATCGTCAGGCTCGCGCAGGCCCTCGATCAGCCCGACCGGGTCGATCAGAAAGGTGCGGATCAGCGACGGATACAGGCTCTTGTAATCGAGCACCAGCACCGACTCGTAGAGCCCCGGCCGCGAGTCCATGACGAAGCCGCCGGGGCTCGCTTCGGGTGGGCGCTCGCCCTGGTTGGGGGCGACGAAGCCCTGGCGGTGCATCAGCGGCATGTACAGGTGGCTGAACGCGGCCACCGAGCCGCCACTGCGGTCCACCGGCAGGCCGGTCACCGTGGCCCGTTCGAGGAGGAAGGTGAGCAGTTCGGTTCTGGCGAAGATGCGCGTCACCAGTTCGCAGTCCTTGAGGTTGTAGCGGGCCAGGGCCGGCTTGTCCTCGGCGAACATGCGGTTGATCTCGTCCATGCGCTGGTAAGGGTTGTCGATCGCCTTGCCCTCGCCGAGCAACTGCTGGGCGACACTTTCCAGGCTGAAGGACTGAAAGCTCCAGGTCGCCGAACGCAGCGCCTCGATGCCGTCGATGATCAGCCGCCCCGGCGCGCTGGCGAAGAAATGCTGCTTGGAGCCGTGCTCGCGCCAGCCCAGGGTTTCCCCTCCACGGCCTAGGCGCAGCGGCACCTGCAGGCGCTGGGCATGCTCGTGCAGCACGCGCAGGTCGAACTGCACGACGTTCCAGCCGATGATGGCGTCCGGATCATGACGCTCCAGCCAGCCGTTGAGCGCTTCCAGCAGTTGCGCGCGGCTATCGAGGTAGGCGAGATCGAAGTCGACGTCAGCGTCACGGTTCGGCGGCCCGAGCATGTACACCTGACGCTGGCCGCAGCCCTCCAGGGCGATGGAATACAGCTCGCCGCGGGCGGTGGTTTCGATATCCAGGGATACCAGCTTGAGCTGCGGACGATAGTCCGGCGCCGGCTTCAGTTGCGCATCGATCAGCACGCCGTCTGCGGCCGGCGTACCGCTGAACAGCACGGGAGCGGTGATGAAGCGCTCCATCAGGTAGCGCTCGGGCGGGCGGATATCGGCCTCGTAGACGTCCACCCCGCCCTGGCGCAAGGTCTGCTCGAGCTGGATCAACGGGCGCTGTTGGCGGCTGTAGAGGCCGAGCACCGGCCGTTGATGGAAGTCGCGCAGTTGCAGCGGGCGCAGCTCGATGTCCACGTCCTTGCCGATCAAGGCTTTGGCACGGTCGCGCTGCTCGGCCGGAATGAAGGCCACCGAGGTCTGTGGCGGCAGGCGAACCAGGCGCGGGCCGCTGTCGGTCGACAACCAGAATTCCACCTGGGTGCCAGCCGGCGTGTCGCGCCAATGCCGGGTCAGGACGAAGCCCTGCTGTAGATCCACCTGCCACCTCGACCGTTGTTGAGGGTGCGATGTTATCGCGCCTGATCGCGGCCCGCCCGCGCAAAGCCTGCGCAATGCGGTTAAATAGGCGCCCACGTTCCGCGACGAGGCAGCCATGCCACTCGACCCCGATCAGCTGCAACACATCACCACCCGCACGCTGGCCCATTACCAGGCCAGCGCCGAGGACTTTCGCGAGGGCACCCGCGACCATGACGTCAGCCAGAACATCGACGCGCTGCTGCGCCATACCCGTGGCACGGCACCGCTGAGCATCCTCGACTTCGGCTGTGGCCCGGGCCGTGACCTGCGCACCTTCGCAAGCCTCGGCCACCGCCCGGTGGGCATCGACGGATGCCCGCAGTTCGTCGCCATGGCACGCGCCGACAGCGGCTGCGAGGTCTGGCAACAGGATTTTCTCGCCCTGGATTTGCCTGCCGAGCACTTCGACGGCATTTTCGCCAATGCCGTGCTGTTTCACATCCCCAGTCAGGAACTGCCGCGCGTGCTGAAGGAGCTGCGGGCCAGCCTGAAGCCGGGCGGCGTGCTGTTCAGCTCCAACCCGCGGGGCGACAACCAGGAAGGCTGGAGCGGTGAACGTTACGGCGCCTGGCATGACCTGGAGAGCTGGCGTCAGCTGCTCGTGGCCGCCGGCTTCGACGAGCTGGAGCACTACTATCGCCCTGCCGGTCTGCCCCGCGAGCAGCAGCCCTGGCTGGCCAGCGTGTGGCGGCGCAGCCATACCTGACTCGGTGACCGATATAAGGCGGAAGCAGCCGTTCGGTGATTCATTGTGGGAACGGGCCATGCCCGTGATTATTCGCGGGCACGGCCCGCTCCCACAGTCGTAGGGTGGACGACGCCTCACCTACGCGGCCCGACCCGTCCACCGATCGCAATGGTGGATGAAAAAAGCGTCATCCACCCTACGTCTGCTTGCGCCTTTTCACAGTCTAAATCTCCACCTGCGTGCCCAGCTCGATCACCCGGTTCACCGGCAGGCGGAAGAAGCCCAGGGAGCTGCCGGCGTTCTTCTGCAACACCGCGAACAGCCGTTCGCGCCACATGGCCATGCCGATGCGTTCGGACGGGATCACCGTTTCCCGACTGAGGAAGTAGGTGGTGCGCATCGGCGGGCAATCCAGGCCCTTATCGTTCAACTGGGCCAGCGCCTGGGGAATGTCCGGTGCTTCGAGGAAACCGAAGCGCAGGCGCACGCGGTAGAAGCCCTGGTCATAGGCATCGAGTTCGAAGCGCTCGGCCAGCGGCACCCGAGGACGATCCTCGTAGAGCACGGTGAGCAGCATCACCCGTTCGTGCAGCACCTGGTTGTGCAGCAGGTTATGCAGCAACGCGTGAGGGACCACGTCCACCCGGCTGGTCAGGAACACTGCGGTGCCAGCCACGCGATGGGGTGGTTGCAGGGCGATGCTGGCGATGAAGTCACGCAGCACCAGGGCGTGCTCGTCGAGGCGTTCGAGCACCAGTTGGCGGCCACGCTTCCAGGTGGTCATCAGGCCGAACAGCAGGATGCCGACGATCATCGGCACCGCGCCACCGCCAAGGATCTTCGGCACGTTGGCCGCAAAGAAGATGCCGTCGACCAGCAGGAACAGCGCCAGCAACGGCACGGCCAGTATTTTCGGCCAGCGCCACAGCAGCAGGATCACCGCCGACACCAGCAAAGTGGTACACAACATGGTGCCGGTTACTGCCACGCCGTAGGCACCCGCCAGGCCGCTGGACGACTGGAAGCCGAGCACCAGCAACACCACGCCGATCAGCAGGAAGCCGTTGATCAACGGAATGTAGATCTGCCCCTGCTCGGCGCTGGAGGTGTGCAGGATCTGCATACGCGGCACGTAGCCAAGCTGGATCGCCTGACGGGTGACCGAGAACGCGCCGGTGATCACCGCCTGGGAGGCGATGATGGTAGCCAGGGTCGACAGGCCGATCAGCGGAATCAACGCCCAGGACGGCGCCAGCAGGTAGAAAGGATTGCGCACCGCCTCGGGGTCGCTGAGCAGCACCGCGCCCTGGCCGAAATAGTTGAGGATCAAGCCGGGAAAGGCCAGAAACAGCCAGGCGTGCACGATGGGCCGACGGCCGAAGTGGCCGAGGTCCGCATAGAGCGCCTCGGCCCCGGTGATGGTCAGCACCACGGCGCCCATCACCGTTACCCCGAGCAGCGGGTTGGCGATGAAGAACTGCAGCGCCCAGTAGGGGTTCAGCGCCAGCAACACCTCCGGCCGCTGCACGATGCCATGCACGCCCAGCGCACCGAGCACCACGAACCAGACCACCATCACTGGCCCGAACAGGTAACCGATGCGCGCGGTGCCGTGGCGCTGCAGCACGAACAGCGGCACCAGGATCAGCAACGCTACCGGCACCACCCAGTGATCGATGCCCTCGACCACCAGGCCGACCCCTTCGACCGCCGAGAGCACCGACACCGCCGGGGTGAGCATGCTATCGCCATAGAACAGCGCCGCGCCGAACAGCCCGAGCATGATCAGAACCGTGCGCAGCCGCGGATGGCTGGCAGCCGCGCGCTGGGCCAGGGCGGTGAGCGCCATGATGCCGCCTTCGCCGCCGTTGTCGGCGCGCAGGATGAACATCACGTACTTGACGGTGACCACCAGGGTCAGCGACCAGAAGATCAGCGACAGGATGCCCAGCACGCTGCCCTGCGAGAGGCCGACGCCATAATGGGGCGAAAAGATTTCCTTCAGCGCATAGAGTGGGCTGGTGCCGATATCGCCGTAGACGATGCCAACGGCGCCAACCAGGAGCGCGATGGGCGAGGTGCGAGTGGTGGTGCTCACGTTGCGAGGTATCCCTTGAGTGACGATGCGCCAGGTATACGCCTCGCCTGTGCCCTGATCAGCCTGGCAGCGCGTACTTTTACGCCTTCTTTACGCGCCGCCGCGCTTCTTTACGCCAACCTTGCACGGCGCCATGATCCGTTTACGCCCGCACCGGAAAACCCCCATGCCCATCGCAGCCGACCGCCTCCCAAGCCGACCGCTGGCGCCCGTGAATGACTACCTGCTGGCCGTGCTCGCGGCCTTGGCGGGTTCGCTGCTGGCGCTGGCTGTTTCGCGCTGGCTGGACCTGCCCAATATCTCCCTGGTGTTTCTCGCAGCGGTGCTGCTGGTGGCCGTGCGCAGCAGCGTCGGCCCGGCGCTGCTGTGCGCGCTGCTGTCGTTCGCCGCTTACGGTTTTTTCTTTCTGCCACCTACCTGGTCGGTGGTGGTGCACCGTGAGCAGGACGTGCTCACGCTGCTGTTCTTCCTGTTGATCGCCCTGCTGACCGGCAACCTGGCCGCGCGCCAGCGCCAGCAGTTTCGTGACCTGCAAATAGCCCAGCGGCAGACCGCAAGCCTGCTGACGTTCGCCGAGCGCCTGTCGAGCGCCCAGGACCAGCGTGACCTGCTCGCGGCCATGCGCAGCCAGTTGCAACTCCCCGCAGAGCGCCTTTGCATGCTCGGCAGAGACGCGCAAGGCAACTGGCAGGTGGCGGACGGCAGCCCTTTGCAGCTCAGTGAGCTGGAACGCATCAGCGCCGAACATGCCTGGCACCACCACCATCCGCGCGGCTACGACAGCCACAGCCTGACCCACCCACACTGGTGGTGGTGGCCGCTGCTGGACGGCGACCAGCCGCTGGCGCTGCTGGGCATGCGCACCGCCCTGGGCGACCCGCCAGCGGGCGAGCAGCGCCAGTTGATCCGCGTGCTGCTGCCCTTGCTGGCCCATGCCCTGGCCCGCGTGCAACTGGTCGAAGCGCTGGGCCACACGCGCCTGGAGCACGAAACCGAGCGGCTGCGCAGCGCGCTGCTCGCCTCGGTGTCCCATGACCTGCGCACACCGCTGACCGCCATGCGCGGCAATATCGAAACCCTGCAGCTGTTCATCGACACCCTGGACAAGGCGACCCGCGACGACCTGCTACAAAGCACGGCCACCGAAGCCTCGCGCCTGGACCGGTACATCCAGAACCTGCTGGACATGACCCGCCTCGGCCATGGCGGCCTGCATCTGGAGCGCGACTGGGTGGCTGCCGGCGACCTGCTAGCTGCCGCCGTGCAGCGCCTGCAGCCGGTATTGCAACGCCTGCAGGTGCGTATCGAAGTACCACCGGACATGCCATTGCTGTGGGTGCAGGGAGCCTTGATCGAGCAGGCGCTGGTCAACGTGCTGGATAACGCCGCACGCTTCTCGCCGGTCGGCGGCACCATCGACATCCGCCTCAGCCATGACAACGACCAGCTGTTCTTCACCATCCGCGATCAGGGCCCGGGCATTCCCGCCGCCGAGCAGCCGCACATATTCGACCTGTTCTATACCGCCGCCCGGGGTGATCGGGGCGGCCAGGGCACCGGCCTGGGCCTGGCGATCTGCATGGGCATGCTCAATGCCCATGGCGGCACCGCACGGGTTGATTCGTCACCGGGCCAGGGCACCACCCTGACCCTGCAACTTCCTCTGCAACAGCCCGACGAGGGTGGCCGCCATGAGTGATGCACGTATTTTGCTGGTCGACGACGAGGCGGCGATTCGCAAATTCCTGCGCATCGGCCTGCAGGCACACGGCTATCAGGTGCTGGAAGCCGACTGCGGGGAGGCCGCCCTTAGCCTCGCCGCCCTGGAACAACCGGACCTGGTGGTACTCGATCTCGGCCTGCCCGACATGGACGGCCAGCAGGTGCTGGCGCGGCTGCGCGAATGGTCGAGCGTACCGGTGCTGGTCCTGTCGGTGCGCGCCGGTGAAAAGGACAAGGTGCAGGCGCTCGACAACGGTGCCAACGACTACGTCAGCAAACCGTTCGGCGTGCAGGAATTCCTCGCCCGGGTACGCGCCCTGCTGCGCAGCCGGCCGGCCAGCGAAAAACCCGCTGCCGCCCTGGTCAGCGGCGCGCTGCGGGTCGACTTCGCCTTCCGCCGGGTCACCCTGGCTGACCAGGAAATAAGCCTGACCCGCAAGGAGTACGCCGTGCTCGAAACCCTGGCCAGGCACCCCGGCATGGTCGTCACCCAGCAGCAGTTGCTGCGTGATATCTGGGGCCCGACCCATATCGAGCACAGCCACTACCTGCGCATCGTCATCGCCCACGTGCGCCAGAAACTGGGGGACGATCCGGCAGCGCCGCGGCTCATCGTCACCGAGGCGGGGGTCGGCTACCGGCTGATCGCCTGAACCGGCCGGCCACACGCTGGCCGGGCAACGCCATCGCGCCGCAGTCACCCTGACGCTCTGGCATGGCGCACGGGCGAGACGGACGGTCGCGAAGGCTCTGCGGCGCGCCTCCAGCCCGCGTGATCCAGCACCGCGGCGACAACGGGATTGGCTCTGGTAGACTCGCTTCAACAGCCCAAGCCGGAGATACCGATGCCCAAGGTCGGAATGCAGCCGATCCGCCGCTCGCAACTGATCGCGGCCACCCTCGAAGCCGTCGACCAGGTAGGCATGAGCGATGCCAGCATTGCCTACATCGCCCGCCTCGCGGGGGTTTCGAACGGGATCATCAGCCACTATTTCCAGGACAAGAACGGCCTGCTCGAAGCCACCATGCGGCACCTGATGCAGGCATTGAGAGAGGCCGTGCACGCGCGCTACCGACAACTGCGCGAAGACACCCCGCAGGCACGCCTGCGCGCCATCATCGACGGCAACTTCGACGAAACCCAGGTCAGCGGGCCGGCGATGAAGACCTGGCTGGCGTTCTGGGCCAGCAGCATGCACCAGCCTTCGCTGCGGCGCCTGCAGCGGGTCAACGACCAGCGCCTGTATTCCAACCTGTGCGGCCAGTTCCGCCGCGTGCTGCCACAAGCACAGGCCCGCGCCGCCGCCCGCGGCATGGCCGCGCTGATCGACGGCCTGTGGTTGCGCGGCGCACTGTCCGGGGAAGGGTTCGACACCCGCCAGGCGGCGCAGATCGCCTACGACTACCTCGACCTGCAACTGGCCAAGGCCGGCGCCACGCCTCGCTGATCGTCTGCAAGCGCGCTCCTGAACGGCAGCCTCCGGCCAGCTAGGAGCGTCGACCTCGGCGCGATTCGATAACGGCCTTACCGCGCCATCGGCAATGCCCGCGGCGTTCGCCGCGAGGACGCGGCTTCTACAGGGCGGCACCCTTCCAGGCTCACCCCAACGCTGATTCACATGTCGTATTCGGCTCGTCTCTCGTCGTCCACAGGATTTTTATTGATTGATCGATCAATATAAATAAAGTAGGCTGTTTTTTAACCAATTCGGCTGATCCATCTCTTCATCTCTCTCATGCCGACTCATCCGCCAGGACTTTTACAGCGTCCTGGCCCGCTCAGGAGAACACCCCATGGCCCGATTCGAAGACCAGAAGCTCTACATAGGCGGCCGCTACGTCGACTCCAGCAGCGGCGCGACCCTGCAGAGCATCAACCCGGCCAATGGCGAAGTGCTCGCCAACATCCAGCGCGCCAGCCAGGACGATGTCGAGCGTGCCGTCGCCAGTGCCGAGCAGGGCCAGAAAGTCTGGGCGGCGATGACCGCCATGCAGCGTTCGCGCATCCTGCGCCGCGCCGTGGATATCCTCCGCGAGCGCAACGACGAACTGGCCGAGCTGGAAACCCTCGACACCGGCAAGCCGCTGAGCGAAACCCGCTACGTCGACATCGTCACCGGCGCCGACGTGCTCGAGTATTACGCCGGCCTGATCCCGGCCATCGAGGGTGAACAGATCCCCCTGCGCGACACCAGCTTCGTCTACACCCGGCGCGAGCCGCTGGGCGTGGTCGCCGGTATCGGTGCCTGGAACTACCCGATCCAGATCGCTCTGTGGAAATCCGCCCCGGCCCTGGCCGCGGGCAACGCGATGATCTTCAAGCCCAGCGAAGTCACTTCGCTGACCACCCTCAAACTGGCCGAGATCTACAGCGAAGCCGGATTGCCCGATGGCGTGTTCAACGTGCTGACCGGCACCGGCAGTGAAGTCGGCCAGTGGCTCACCGAACACCCGCGCATCGAGAAGATTTCCTTCACCGGCGGCACCGTCACCGGCAAGAAGGTCATGGCCAGCGCCTCCAGTTCGTCACTCAAGGAAGTGACCATGGAGCTGGGCGGCAAGTCGCCGCTGATCATCTTCGAAGACGCTGACCTGGACCGCGCCGCCGACATCGCGCTGATGGCCAACTTCTACAGTTCCGGCCAGGTGTGCACCAACGGCACCCGGGTGTTCGTGCCGCGCGCGCTGCAGGCACGCTTCGAGAGCAAGGTGCTGGAGCGCGTCAAGCGCATCCGCCTGGGCAGCCCGCAGGACGATCAGACCAACTTCGGCCCGCTGGTCAGCTTCGCTCACATGGAGCGCGTGCTGGGCTACATCGAGTCAGGCCGCCAGCAAGGCGCCCGCCTGCTGATCGGCGGCGAACGCGTGATCGAGGGCGACTACGCCAATGGCGCCTATGTGGCGCCAACCGTCTTCACCGATTGCACGGATGCCATGACCATCGTGCGCGAAGAAATCTTCGGCCCGGTAATGAGCATCCTCATCTACGACAGCGAGGAAGAAGTCATCCGCCGCGCCAACGACACCGACTACGGCCTGGCCGCCGGCATCGTCACCCGCGATCTGAATCGTGCGCATCGGGTCATCCACAAGCTGGAAGCCGGTATCTGCTGGATCAATTCCTGGGGTGAGTCCGCTGCCGAAATGCCGGTGGGCGGCTACAAGCAATCCGGCGTCGGCCGCGAGAACGGCCTGACCACGCTGGCCCATTACACGCGCATCAAATCCGTGCAGGTCGAACTCGGCGAATACGCCTCGGTGTTCTGAATGCGTTTGCCGAGCGGCGCCAACCGGCGCCCCGGCAGCACGGCTCAACCCGTTGCATGAGCCGGACAGAGGCCTGCGATCCGCATGGCCCAAGGCTCAGCCACCTACCAGGAGGCCACCATGTCCCACGAATTCGATTACATCATCGTCGGCGCCGGCTCTGCCGGTAACGTACTGGCGACGCGCCTGACCGAAGACGCCAGCGTCAGCGTCCTGCTGCTGGAAGCCGGCGGCCCGGACTATCGCCTCGATTTCCGTACCCAGATGCCCGCCGCCCTGGCCTTTCCGCTGCAGGGCCGGCGCTACAACTGGGCGTACGAAACCGAGCCCGAGCCTTACATGAACAACCGCCGCATGGAATGCGGGCGTGGCAAGGGCCTGGGCGGCTCGTCGCTGATCAACGGCATGTGCTACATCCGTGGCAACGCCATGGACTTCGACAACTGGGCCAAGCAGCCCGGCCTCGACGACTGGAGCTACCTGGACTGCCTGCCGTATTTCCGCAAGGCGGAAAGCCGCGATATCGGTGCCAACGACTACCACGGCGACAGCGGCCCGGTCAGCGTTACCACGCCCAAAGCCGATAACAACCCGCTGTTTCACGCCCTGGTCGAAGCCGGCGTGCAGGCCGGTTACCCGCGTACCGACGACCTTAACGGCTACCAGCAGGAAGGCTTCGGCCCGATGGACCGCACCGTGACCCCGGAAGGCCGCCGTGCCAGCACGGCGCGTGGTTACCTGGACCAGGCCCGCGAGCGTCCGAACCTGACCATCGTCACCCATGCGACCACCGACCGCATCCTGTTCGATGGCACGCGCGCCAGCGGCGTCAGCTATCTGGTCGGCAACGCCAACGATGCCACCGTGGCCACTGCCCGTCGGGAAGTGCTGCTGTGCGCCGGTGCCATCGCCTCGCCGCAAATTCTCCAGCGCTCCGGCGTCGGTCCCGGTGAGCTGTTGCGTGGCCTGGATATCGATGTGGTGCACGAGCTCCCCGGCGTAGGTGCCAACCTGCAGGATCACCTGGAGGTGTACGTGCAGTACGCCTGCACTCAGCCGGTGTCGTTGTACCCGGCCCTGAAGATGCTCAACCAGCCCGGGATCGGCGCCAAATGGCTGCTGGCCGGCGACGGCATCGGCGCCAGCAATCAATTCGAAGCCGGTGGTTTCATCCGCTCACGCGAGGGCTTCGAATGGCCAAACCTGCAGTACCACTTCCTGCCGGTAGCGATCAATTACAACGGCAGCAACGCGGTGAAGGAGCATGGCTTCCAGGCCCACGTTGGCTCGATGCGCTCACCAAGCCGTGGCCGCGTGCAGCTGAAATCCAAAGACCCGCGCCAGCACCCGAGCATCCTGTTCAACTACATGGCCCATGAGCAGGATTGGCAGGAGTTTCGCGACGGTATTCGCCTGACCCGCGAGATCATCAACCAGCCTGCCCTGGACCCCTACCGCGGTCGGGAGCTGAGCCCGGGCGCCCATGTGCAGACCGATGCCGAGCTTGATGCCTTCGTCCGGGAACACGCAGAAACCGCGTTCCACCCGTCCTGCTCATGCAAGATGGGGGAGGATGACATGGCGGTGGTCGATGGCGAGGGCCGCGTACACGGCCTGCAGGGCCTGCGCGTGGTGGATGCGTCGATCATGCCGGAGATCATCACCGGCAACCTCAATGCCACCACCATCATGATCGCCGAGAAGATCGCCGACCGTATCCGTGGCCGCGAGGCGCTGCCACGCAGCACCGCGCCTTACTATGTCGCCAATGGCGCGCCGGTACGCGGGGCGCCGCAGCGCAGCACCGAGGCGATGCGTTCGGCGTCCTGACGGACGCGGCAGCCCCTTGCGTGCCGATCGAGGCGCAAGGGGTGAGATCGACTGGCACATTCGCCTTGCCGATCGGTCAAACTGACCTACCACCTGCCGATAACCAACAATGACCACATCGCTCGACGCCCGCACTGCCCGCCTGCTGCCCTGGATCGTCGCCATCGCGTTCTTCATGCAGACCCTGGACGGCACCATCCTCAACACGGCCCTGCCGAGCATGGCCGCCGACCTGTCCGAAGACCCGCTGCGCATGCAGTCGGTGGTCATCGCCTACATGCTCACCGTAGCGCTGCTGATTCCCGCGTCCGGCTGGTTGGCGGACCGCTTCGGCACCCGGCACATCTTCTTCGGCGCCATCCTGCTATTCAGCTTCGGCTCGCTTTTGTGCGCGGTCTCGCAGTCGCTGAACATGCTGGTGATCGCACGCATCATCCAGGGTTTTGGCGGCGCGCTGATGATGCCGGTAGGCCGGCTGGTGGTACTGCGCGCCTACCCGCGCACCGAACTGGTACGCATCATGAGCTTCATCACCCTGCCCGGCCTGCTCGGCCCGCTGATCGGCCCGACCCTGGGCGGCTGGCTGGTGGAATACGCCAGCTGGCACTGGATATTCCTGCTCAACCTGCCCGTCGGTGCCGTCGGCTGCTGGGCGGCCTATCGCTTCATGCCGGAGCTGCGTGGCAGCGAGCGCACGCGTTTCGACCTGGCGGGTTTCCTGCTCTTCGGGGCCAGCATGCTGCTGATCACCATGGCCCTCGAAGGCCTGGGCGAGCTGCACCTGCCGCACATGCGCGTGGTGCTCCTGCTGCTCGGCGGTCTGGCGTGCCTGGCGGCCTACTGGCTGCGCGCCGGACGTACGGCCAATGCGCTGTTCCCACCGCGGCTGTTCAACACGCGCAGTTTCGCGGTGGGCATCTTCGGCAATATCTTCGCGCGCCTGGGCACCGGTGCCTTGCCGTTTCTTACCCCGCTGCTGCTGCAACTGGGCATGGGCTATTCCCCGGCCCAGGCCGGCATGAGCATGATTCCCCTGGCACTCGCCGCCATGGCCATGAAGCCTTTGGCCAAGCCACTGATCGACCGCCTCGGCTACCGGCGCATCCTGACCTTCAACACCGTACTGCTGGGGCTGCTGATCACCAGCATGGCGCTGGTCGACGGGCAGACCTCGCACCTGCAGTTGGCCATCCAGCTGAGCCTGATCGGCGCCTTCAACTCCCTGCAGTTCACGGCCATGAACACGGTAACCCTGATCGACGTGCCAGACAGTGACGCGAGCAGTGGCAACGGCCTGCTGTCAGTGGTGGTACAGCTGTCGATCAGCATGGGGATCGCCACGGGCGCCGCCTTGCTCAGCGGTTTCAGCCTGGACAGTCAGGCAGCGGCCGATGGCGTGCTGAGCGCCTTCCAGTCCACCTACCTGTGCATCGGCCTGCTGACGATCCTGGCTGCCGGGATATTCATGCAGTTGTCGGCGGATGACGGCCGCAGCGCCCGGCGGGTCAAGGTCGAGGTCGACGAGTAGGCACAGCGATAGGCGCAGGAGCGCGTCCTGCGCCTGCTACACTAGGCGCCTTCGACTGTTCGCTTTAGGCTCTTTACCGTGACCGCTACCGCTTTCTCTTCGCTTGCCCTGTCGCCCGCCATGCTGGCGAACCTCGAGTCCCTCGGTTACGCAGAGATGACGCCGATCCAGGCCCAGAGCCTGCCGGTCATGCTCAAGGGCATGGACCTGATCGCCCAGGCCAAGACCGGCAGCGGCAAGACCGCAGCCTTCGGCATCGGCCTGCTGGCCCCGCTCAACCCGCGCTACTTTGGCTGCCAGGCGCTGGTGTTGTGCCCGACCCGCGAGCTGGCCGATCAGGTCGCCAAGGAGCTGCGTCGCCTGGCCCGCGGCGAAGACAACATCAAGATCCTCACCCTCTGCGGTGGCGTGCCGTTCGGCCCGCAGATCGGCTCCCTGGAGCACGGCGCGCAGATTATCGTCGGCACGCCCGGGCGCGTGCAGCAGCACCTGTCCAAGGGCACGCTGAAGCTCGACGGTCTCAATACCCTGGTGCTCGACGAAGCCGACCGCATGCTCGACATGGGCTTCTACGACAGCATCGCCGACATCATCGGGCAGACCCCGGAGCGCCGCCAGACGCTGCTGTTTTCGGCCACCTACCCGGCCGGCATCAAGCAGTTGTCGGCGACCTTCATGCGCAACCCGCAGCAGGTCAAGGTCGAGGCCCTGCATGACGACAGCCAGATCGAACAGCGTTTCTACGAAATCGCGCCTGAAGAGCGCATGGACGCCGTGGTCAAACTGCTCAACAGCTACCGCCCGACATCCTGCGTGGCCTTCTGCTTCACCAAGCAACAATGCCAGGAAGTCGTCGATCACCTCACCGCCAAAGGTATCTCGGCCGCCGCCCTGCACGGCGACCTGGAGCAACGCGACCGTGATCAGGTATTGGCGATGTTCGCCAACCGCAGCCTGTCGGTATTGGTCGCCACCGATGTGGCCGCGCGCGGTCTGGATATCGACGCCCTGGACATGGTGATCAACGTCGAACTGGCGCGCGATTCGGAAATTCACATTCACCGCGTTGGCCGCACCGGCCGCGCAGGCGAGAAAGGCCTGGCGATGAGCCTGGTGGCCCCCGCCGAAGGTCATCGTGCCCAGGCCATCGAAACGCTGCAGAAGTCGCCACTCAACTGGCACCCGCTGAGCAGCTTGAAACATCAGGGCGGCGCGCCGCTGCAGCCGCTCATGATGACGCTGTGCATCGGCGCCGGGCGCAAGGACAAGCTGCGCCCCGGCGACATTCTCGGTGCCCTCACCGGTGAGGGCGGCATCCCTGGTGCGCAGGTCGGCAAGATTGCGATCTTCGACTTCCAGGCCTATGTAGCCGTCGAGCGCAGCCTGGCCGTGCAAGCGCTGAAGTGCCTCAGCGAAGGCAAGATCAAAGGCCGCTCGCTGCGCGTGCGCACGTTGTAGACTCAAGGTAACTGCAGATCCGCACAGGGGGTTCCGTGCGCAATATTCTGGTCATCGAAGACAGCCCGCTGGTACTGAAAATCCTCGACCATCTGTTCCGCCAGGAAGCGGATCTGCAACCGGTGTTCTGTGCCTCCCTGGCGGAAGCCGAGGTGATGCTGGAGACCTCGGCGGCGCTGTTCTTCGCCGCCATCGTCGACCTGCACCTGCCCGACGCGCCGGATGGCGAAAGCGTCGATCTGGTGATGCGCTATGCCCTGCCGTGCATCGTGCTCAGCGGTTCGTACAACGAAAAGCGCCGCGACGAGCTGCTGTTCAAGGGCGTGGTCGACTACGTGCTCAAGGAGAGCCAGCATTCCTACGAGTACGCCTTCCGCCTGCTGCACCGGCTGGAAAGCAACAGCCAGGTGAAGATCCTGGTTGCCGAGGACTCGGAAGCCACCCGCAACTTCATCCGCCATGTCCTGGCGCCCCACCGCTATCAGATCGTCGATGCCAGCGACGGCGAGGAAGCACTGCGCATCCTCAGGGAGCAACCGGACATCGACCTGCTGGTGGTCGACCACAGCATGCCCGGCATCAGCGGCTTCGAACTGGTCAAGTTGCTGCGCCAGAAGATGAAACGCCACGAGCTGATCATCCTCGGCCTGTCGGCCGACACCAAGGGCTCGCTCAGCGCCATGTTCATCAAGCACGGCGCCGACGATTTCCTGCGCAAACCCTTCTGCCCGGAAGAACTCAATTGCCGGGTGATCTCCACCCTGGAACGCCGCGACCTGATGCGCGCCCTGCAACAGGCCGCGCAGTTCGATGCGCTGACCGGGCTGAACAACCGGCGCGCCTTCTACGAGCAGGGCATTCAGCAGTTCCAGCTGGCCCAGCGCGGTGGCTACGGGCTGAGCGTGGCGATGCTCGACATGGACTTCTTCAAAAAGATCAACGACGAGCATGGCCACGCCAGTGGCGATGCGGCGCTGATCGCCTTTTCCCGCGCGCTGAGTACCGCGTTCCCGGATGCCCTGCTAGGCCGCCTGGGGGGTGAGGAGTTCGCCCTGGTCAGCCAGCAGAGTGCCGAACAGCTGAGCCAGGCGCTGGATCGCCTGCGTGAGCGTTGCGGCCAGCTCAAGTACGCGCTCGGTGCGCCGCCGCTGTCGTTCAGTGCAGGCGTCTACCATGGCGCGCCGGACGACCTGGAAAGCCTGCTGCACCTGGCCGACCAGCAGCTCTACGAGGCCAAGCGCCAGGGCCGCGCCCGCACCCGCTGGCAGTGACCTGCCTCAGAGGCCGTGGCGGGCCATGATCGCCGCATAGCTGCCGTCGGCGCGCATCGCCTCGATCGCCGCGTCGAAGCGCCTGGCTATCTCGGCATGGTCGCCGTGGCTGAGGCGAATGAGAATGCGCAGGCCGTTTTCGCTCAGGGGCCTGGGCAAAAACTCCAGCTCACCGGCAATATCCTTGAGCTGATGATTGAACAGATAGCGTGCGACGTATTCGTCTTCCACCGCCAGGCTCACCCGGCCATGGCGAACCATATGCGCGGCACTTTCGAAACTGCCGACATCGACCTTGCGCAAGCGCGGGTTGGTGCTGAAGGCCTCCGAGTAGGCATAGCCGCGCTGCACGGCAATCCGGTAGGGGTACAGGTCCGAGAGCTGGGTAAAAGGGATGGTGCTGCCCTTGCGCTGCACGAAGCGGATGCGGTTGATCAGGTAGGGCTCGGAGAACAGCCCGAACTCGGCCCGTTCGGCGCTGTACCAGGCATCCACCAGCACATCGTAGTCCGCCCGTTGCACGCCCCGCACGGCGCGTTGCCAGGGCACTTCGCGGTAATCACTGGTATAGCCGGCGCGGCTCAAGGCTGTGGTCACCAACTCCACTGCCACGCCATTGGCCGGCAGGCGCTGGTCGGTGAACGGCGGCCAGCGGTCGCCCACCAGCCGCAAATGCTCGGCGCCGACGCTCCACGGCAGCAACAACAGCGACAGATACCAGACGCGCCAGCTCTTCATGGTCAATAGATTCCGGACGCAAACGATGGGCCTGCTGCGTGCACCTCGACCGGTCAAGCAGGCGAGGTAACGGCAGCGCAGTGAGGGCGATCAGCTAGATAGTGCGACACCTGAGCATAATCCCTAGACCGTCCGCGGCAACGCCTGTTGGTAAAATTTTCCTGCGCGGTGCTCGCGCGCCGATAGCCGGGCAAGCGAATCCCGCGCCACCAGTTGCAGCCTGCCTTCAGGTAAACTGCGCCGTTTCGCGCCCGGCCACCGCAGGCCCTGGCGCCCAGCAGTCGCGAGGACATTGCCGTGCTTTCACCCCAGGTCGTGATCATCGGCGCCGGCGCCGCCGGTTTGATGTGCGCCATGAGCGCCGCCGCGCGTGGCCGTCGCGTACTGCTACTCGACCATGCCAACAAGGCCGGCAAGAAGATTCTCATGTCCGGCGGCGGGCGCTGCAACTTCACCAACCTGTACTGCGAGCCGGGCAATTTTCTGTCGCACAACCCGCACTTCTGCAAGTCGGCGCTGGCGCGTTTCACCCAGTGGGATTTCATCGCCCTGGTGGCCAAGCACGGCGTGCCCTATCACGAGAAAAAGCTCGGCCAGCTGTTCTGCGACAACAAATCCAGCGACATCCTCGCCATGCTGCTGGACGAATGCGAGCAGGCCGGCGTCGACCTGCGCCTGGATACCTCGGTGAGCGGCATCGAACGTGTCGAGCCGGGCTACCAGCTGGCCACCAGCCTGGGGCCGGTGCGCTGCGAATCGCTGGTGATCGCCACCGGCGGGCTATCGATTCCAACCCTGGGGGCGACCGGGTTCGGTTACCAGGTCGCGCGCCAGTTCGGCCACACCTTGCTGCCGACGCGCGCAGGCCTGGTGCCCTTCACGCTGACCGATCCGCAACTGAAAACCCTGTGCAGCGAACTGTCGGGCACCTCCGTAGAGGATTGCCGGGTCAGTTGCAACGGCCAGAGTTTCGTGGAAAACATCCTGTTCACCCACCGTGGCCTCAGCGGCCCGGCGATCCTGCAGATTTCCTCCTACTGGCAACCTGGCGACACCGTGAGCATCGACCTGCTACCGCACATCGAGCTGCCCGACTGGTTGCAGCAACAGCAGCGCGAGCGGCCCAACAGCGAGCTGAAGACCCTGCTTGGCGAACTGTTCACCAAGAAGATGGCCGGCCTGCTGGCCGAACACTGGTTCGCCTCCAAACCACTGAAACAGTACACCCCGGCAGAACTGAAGATGATTGCCGAACGCCTGGCGAACTGGCAACTGGTGCCCGCCGGCACCGAGGGCTATCGCACCGCGGAAGTCACCCTGGGCGGCATCGACACCCACGACGTGTCGTCGAAAACCATGGAGTCGCTGAAATCACCGGGGCTTTATTTCGTGGGCGAGGTGCTCGATGTCAGCGGCCACCTGGGCGGTTTCAACTTCCAGTGGGCCTGGGCATCGGGCTACGCGGCCGCGCAGTACGTCTAGCACGACCGGTTTGCCGCAATCAAAAACGCGCCCGGGGGCGCGTTTTTTCATGCCTGAGGAAGGTTACCCATCGACCCGCGAAGCCTGCGCCGCGCGCGTTTCGCCAGCGTAGGAAACCGCCGCGGTGAACAGCACGTCGGTGTGCGAATTCAGAGCAGTCTCGAAGGAATCCTGCACCACGCCGATGACGAAGCCGATGGCCACGACCTGCATGGCAATTTCGGTGTCGACACCAAACAGGCTGGTGGCCATGGGGATCAGCAGCAGCGAGCCACCGGCCACACCGGAAACACCGGCAGCAGCCAGCGACGACACCACACAGAGCAGCAGTGCGGTAGGCAGGTCGACCGGGATACCCAGGGTGTGGGTGGTGGCCAGCGCCATGACCGACACGGTGATCGCCGCGCCCGCCATGTTGATGGTGGCCCCCAGCGGAATGGTGATCGAGTAGGTGTCCTTGTCCAGCTTGAGTTTCTCGCACAACCGCAGGTTGACCGGAATGTTGGCCGCCGAGCTACGCGTGAAGAACGCCGTTACGGCACTTTCGCGCAGCACGGTGAACAGCAGCGGATAGGGGTTGCGCCGCATCCTGAGGTAGGCCAGCAGCGGGTTGACCACCAAGGTGACGATCAGCATGCAGCCCACCATCACCAGCAACAGCCGTGCATAGCCATACAGCGCCTCGAACCCCGACGCCGCCAGGGTGCTGGCCACCAGGCCGAAAATACCGATCGGCGCCTGCTCGATGACGAACCGCACGATGCGCGTGAAGGCGTCGGACATGTCGGCCAGCAGCACCCGCGTGGTTGGCGCGGCATGACGCAAGAACAGGCCCAGGGCGATGGCCCAGGCGAGGATGGCAATGTAGTTGGAGGTATTGAGCGCCTGAATCGGCCCAACGAAGATGCTGACCAGCAGGTTGTGCAGCACGTCGATGATGCTGCCCGGCGGATCCCCCGCGGCCGAACTGATGTCCAGCGACAGCGTGGTGGGGAACAGGAAGCTGGCGACCACTGCCAGGGCCGCTGCACAGAAGGTGCTGACCAGATACATCATCAGCACCGGGCGCACATGAGTGGGCTGGCCACTCTGATGAGCTGCCAGCGAAGACGTCACCAGCACCAGTACCAGCACCGGCGCGACCGCCTTCAGGGCGAGCACGAAGAGCTCCCCGAGCAGACCCACCTTCAACGCAGCAGAAGGAGCCACATAAGCGAGCAGAATGCCCAGCACCAGGCCAATGAAAATACGCAGCACCAGGCTGGTATTGGTATAAGCGGAGGCAATGCGTTTTAGCGTATTCATGTAATAGACACTGTCCAGAATTCTAGGCTTGACGGCATGCGGGGACAGGTCAGGCAGGGCATGAGCCACGCCAACCGGGCAGGTCACCCCCACGACATCCGGCGATTATAAGGGAGGCAAACAGGTTCGGCGCCACTCGGCTGGCTTCAGCGATCACAAGGGGAGTGCCACTGGTTATCGTTGTGGCGCCCGCAAGAGGCAGCGCGGCCAGCAGGGCCGCGCCCTGTGCGGTTTCAGAGCGGAAACCGCATCAGCACTCGATGATATTCACGGCCAGGCCGCCGCGGGCGGTTTCCTTGTACTTGGTCAGCATGTCCGCGCCGGTTTCACGCATGGTCTTGATCACCTTGTCGAGGCTGACGTGGTGCGAGCCGTCGCCATACAGCGCCATGCGCGCCGCATTGATGGCCTTGACCGAGGCGATCGCGTTGCGTTCGATGCAGGGGATCTGCACCAGGCCGCCGACCGGGTCGCAGGTCAGGCCCAGGTGGTGTTCCATGCCGATCTCCGCAGCGTTCTCGACCTGTTCCGGGGTGCCGCCCAGCACCGCGCACAGCGCACCGGCAGCCATGGAACAAGCCACGCCCACTTCACCCTGACAGCCCACTTCGGCACCGCTGATCGACGCGTTTTCCTTGTAGAGGATGCCGATGGCACCGGCAGTCAGCAGAAAGTCGATGATACCGCGCTCGGTGGAGCCGGAAATCGCGTTGGCATAGTAATGCAGCACTGCCGGGATGATACCCGCGGCGCCATTGGTCGGCGCGGTGACGACGCGACCACCGGCGGCGTTTTCTTCATTCACCGCCAGGGCCCAGAGGTTGACCCAGTCGAGCATGCGCAGCGGGTCTTCCCGATAGCTGCGCTGAAAACCGCCCAGCTTGCGTGACAGAATGGCAGCGCGGCGGCGCACCTTGAAGCCGCCGGGCAGGATGCCCTCGGTGCGACAGCCGCGATCCACACAGGCCTGCATCACCCGCCAGATGGCCAGCAGACCGCTGTCTATCTCTTCGTCACTGCGCCAGTGGCGCTCGTTGCGGCGCATTACCTCGGCGATGCCGATGCCGTGTTCGCGGGTCAGGCGCAGCAGGTCGGCACCGCTGCGAAACGGCAACGGCAGCGTGGTAGCATCGGGAGCGATAACCTTGTGCTTGGAGCCGTCGGCAAGAATCGCCTCACTGACCACGAAACCGCCACCCACCGAATAGTAGGTGGCTTCGTGCACTTGCAGGCCGGCCGCGTCGAACGCCGCGAAACGCAAGCCGTTGGCATGCAGCGGCAGTGCCTTGCGAATCATCTTCAGGTCGGTCTTTTCGTTGAACGCCACGCCATGCCCGCCCGGCAGGGTGATGCGTTTGTCGCTGCGAATGGCCTCGATGTAGCCGGCCACCTGCTCGACATCGACCGTATCCGGTTCGTGGCCGCTGAGCCCCAGCAGCACCGCCTTGTCACTGCCGTGGCCCTTGCCGGTGGCGCCCAGCGAGCCGTACAGCTCGGCCACCACGCGGGTGACGTTGGGCATATGCCCCTGGTTTTCCAGCGCATGGGTGAACAGCGCCGCCGCGCGCATGGGCCCGACGGTGTGTGAGCTCGAAGGGCCAATGCCCACTTTGAACAGGTCGAATACGCTAACGGCCATGGCAATGAATTCTTTTATGAGTGAAGACGGGTACCCGGTTACGCACCGTCGATGGGAAAAAATCTAAGCGCCAACTTCCGTTATGTATACTGATTTATTCTTACCCCAATGATTAGAAGATCTTACCTATGGAGCCCGTCCCATGGACCTGATCCGCCTGCGTACGCTGCGCGAACTCGCCCGCTGCGGCACCATGGCGGCTACTGCGGAGTTTCTGCACCTGACGCCTTCCGCCGTTTCCCAGCAGATCGCCCAGTTGGAGCGCGAAACCGACGTCGCGCTGATCGAGCGCCGGGGACGCGGCGTGGCGCTGACGCCAGCGGGCAGTCGGCTGGTGGCGCATGTGGAACGCATTCTGGTGATTCTCGACGAGGCGCGCTCGGAACTGGCGCAGATGCGCAGTGAAATCGCCGGAGAACTGCGGGTCGCGGCCTTCCCCTCGATTGCCGTGGCGCTGGTCGCGCCCATCGTGCGCAACCTGCGTGCGGTCTATCCGCGCCTGGAGGTGATCGTGGCCGATCTGGAGCCACAGGAAAGCCTCAGCGCGCTGAGCGCCTGGCAGATCGATGTGGCGGTGGTCGACGACCTGGCGGGCGCGGTCAAGTCGCGCCAGGAGCATTACGAGCTGATCCCGCTGACCGAAGACCGCCTGCACGTGCTGCTACCGGCAAACCACGCACTGGCGTCGCGCAGCACCCTGACCATTGCCGACCTGCAGGAAGAAGCCTGGGCGCTGGACTCCACCAACAGCTCGTTCGGCGAATTCATCGGCAACCTGTGTCGGCGCTCCGGTTTTGCGCCGCGCATCAACGCGCACTGCGCCGGATTCGAGATGGTCGCGGCGATGGTCGCATCCGGCAATTCGATCTCGGTGGTATCGGGGCTGCGCCTGGTCCGGCCGCTGGACAACGTCACGGCAGTGCGCCTGGCACCGGCCATTCAGCGCAAGATCTTCCTCGCCTACCGCAAGGGCGAGCGCAAGCATCCGGCGGTGACCGTGTTTCTCGACGAGGCAACCCGCACGGCTGCCGCACTGGAGGGCTATCAACGGCAGGAAACCACGGGCGAGCCAGGCAGCACCTGACTCGCCATGGGGCAGCGGCCGGCCTAGAAGCGGAATACTTCGGCGTCGATCCGGATCGGCTCGGCTACCGGCATTCTCGGCGGTTCCTGACGCGCGGCCGGAGCCGGCCGTTTGCGCCGTGGCTCCTCCGCCGCGATCGGCGCATTGCCGTGGGTCTTCACTGCGCTCGCCAACTGCTCGACCAACTGCTGCACCACCGCGCTCTGGGCACGGACCTGATCGGCCACGGCGCCCTGGTGCTTCTCCTCGAGATGCACGAGGCGGGTGTCGAGCAGTTGCCCGTCGCGGCCGACCAGGCGCCACTGCGCCTCGAGCACGGCGGGCTGGCGCGGGCCGGAATCCAGGCGTGTCACCGACAGCAACACCTGCACCTGGGCCTTGAAGCCCGGGTTGTCCGAGGCCAGCACCAGACGCTGACTGTTGATGCGCGCCGACAGCTGGCGCAATACCTGGCGGTCCAGATCAGTGGCCAGGCTGCCTGCCCAGCGGGCATTGCCGGCGGTGCTCAGGCTGCCGTCGTCCTGGCGTTGCAACAGCGCCTCGCGCTGCAGGTAATCGGCAACGGTGATCGGGCCCAGCAGAACGCTCATGCCGTCCTTGTCAGCGGTCTTGGTGGCGGCGCGGCCACCGTCGAGCTGATAGAGCGACACGGGCATGAAGTGCGAACAGCCGGTCAATGTCAGCAGACCGGCCAGGAGAAGCGTGATGGGAAGCCGCTTAACAATCATCAATGTCTTCCAGCTGGCAGCATCGCCAGCGACCATGGCTACAGGTAAAAGGGTCAAAAACAAAAAAGGTAAATCACCGCGCCGGCAACCTCCCGGCGAGGTGTAAAGATAATCCCTGTCCATATGCAATGCGCCTGCCACCGAGCGCCTTGACCCAAAAAGATGGCATACGGCCCACCGCCAGGTGAGCCTGCAAGGGGCGATATCATCCGCCAAACCGGCCTGCAACTCCAGTAGCAGGCCACTTGCCAGCAGGTCTTACTCGACCAGCAGACTGTCTACGCGTTGGAATCCACGCGGCAACTTATTGCCGCGGCGGCCGCGCTCGCCCTTGTAATGCTCGAGATCGTCGGCCTTCAGGGACAGGGTACGCTTGCCAGCCTGCAATACAAGCGTTGCGCCCTGCGGCAGCACCGCGAGGTCGGTCAGGTACTCCTCGCGGCTGGCCACCCGCTCACCGGGAATCCCGATGATCTTGTTGCCTTTGCCCTTGCCCAGTTGCGGCAGGTCGGCGACCTTGAACAGCAGCAGCCGGCCTTCGGTGGTGACAGCGGCCAGCCAGTCTTCCTCGCGATTGGCCAGTGCCCTTGGTGCCACTACCCGGGCGCCATTGGGCAGACTGAGCAGGGCCTTGCCGGCCTTGTTCTTGGCCTGCAGGTCTTCACCCTTGACCACGAAGCCGTAGCCGGCGTCAGAGGCGATCACATACAGGGCGTCATCCTCGGGCAGCAGCACGCACTCGAAGGAGGCGCCCGGCGGCGGCGTCAGACGACCGGTCAGCGGCTCGCCCTGACCACGCGCCGACGGCAGGGTGTGCGCGGCCAGCGAATAACTACGCCCGGTCGAGTCGATGAACACCGCGTACTGGTTGGAGCGCCCCGGCGCAGCCGTCTTGAAGCCATCGCCAGCCTTGTAGGACAGGCCGGTGGCGTCGATTTCATGGCCCTTGGCCGAGCGTACCCAGCCTTTCTCCGACAGCACCACGGTGATCTTTTCGTTCGGCAGCAGCTCGTGCTCTGACAACGCCTTGGCTTCGGCACGCTCGACGATCGGCGAACGGCGGTCATCGCCATATTTCTCGGCGTCTTCGATGATTTCCTTGCGCACCAGCTTCTTCAGCTTGGTTTCGCTACCGAGCAGGGCCAGCAGCTTGTCGCGCTCCTTGGCGAGCTCGTCCTGCTCGCCGCGAATCTGCATCTCTTCCAGGCGAGCCAGTTGCCGCAGGCGGGTTTCGAGGATGTACTCGGCCTGTATTTCGGTGAGGCCGAAGCGCTCCATCAGCACCGGCTTGGGCTGGTCCTCGGTACGAATGATGTGGATCACTTCGTCGAGGTTGAGGAAGGCGATCAACCGACCTTCCAACAGGTGCATGCGATGCTCGACCTTGTCCAGGCGGAACTGCAGGCGGCGGCGCACGGTGCCCACGCGATACTGCAGCCATTCGACCAGCAGGGTGCGCAGATCCTTGACCTGCGGCTTGCCGTCGAGACCGATGACGTTGGTGTTGACCCGATAGCTCGACTCCAGATCGGTCGTGGCGAACAGGTGTTGCATCAGGGCGTGGTGATCGACGCGACTGCCGGTCGGAATGATCACAATGCGGCACGGGTTCTCGTGGTCGGACTCATCACGCAAATCGGCGATCTGCGGCGCCTTCGACGGCTTGGCCTGCATCATCGCGGCAATTTGTTCCAGCACCTTGGCGCCAGACACCTGATGCGGCAACGCGGTGACCACGATGTCGCCGTCTTCAATGCTGTACACGGCGCGCATGCGCACCGAGCCGCGGCCGGTTTCATAGATCTTCAGCAGATCGGCGCGCGGCGTGATGATTTCCGCTTCGGTCGGGTAGTCCGGGCCCTGGATGTGTTCACAGAGCTGTTCGACCGTGGCCTTGGGCTCATCGAGCAAACGCACGCAGGCTGCGGCGACTTCGCGCAGGTTGTGCGGCGGCACGTCGGTGGCCATGCCCACAGCGATGCCGGTGGTGCCGTTGAGCAGGATGTTTGGCAGCCGCGCCGGCAACGTCGCCGGCTCGTTCAGGGTGCCGTCGAAGTTCGGCACCCAGTCCACCGTGCCCTGGCCGAGTTCGGTGAGCAGCACTTCGGAATAGCGCGACAGGCGTGCCTCGGTGTAACGCATGGCGGCGAAGGATTTGGGATCGTCCGGCGCACCCCAGTTGCCCTGGCCATCCACCAGCGTGTAGCGGTAGCTGAACGGCTGCGCCATCAACACCATGGCTTCGTAACAGGCCGAGTCGCCATGGGGGTGGAATTTACCGAGCACATCACCGACGGTACGCGCGGATTTCTTGTGCTTGGAGTCGGCGTCCAGGCCCAGCTCGCTCATCGCGTAGACGATGCGCCGCTGCACCGGCTTGAGGCCGTCGCCGATGTGCGGCAGCGCGCGATCCATGATCACGTACATCGAGTAGTTCAGGTAAGCCTGCTCGGTAAAGTCGGCAAGGGAGCGGCGTTCGACACCGTCCAGGCTCAGATCGAGGGTTTCGCTCATGCGTGCCTCATTGCAAGGTTGATTGGCGCAGCAACAAAGTGCCGTCGCGCTGACTGAATTCGAGTTGTTTCAAGGCGCTCATGCCCAGCAGGATTTCGTCGCCGTCCATGCCTGGTGCGATCAGCGCGGACACGTCATGCAGGACGATATCGCCCAGCGCCAGGCGCTCCAGGCGCGTGCGGTGCGCCGTGGCGCGGCCATTGGCGGTGCTGATCTGGACGGGCGCCCCCGGCTGCAGCCCAAGGCTGCGGGCGACCTGGCTGGGGATGGCGACCTGGGTGGCGCCGGTGTCGAGCAAAAAGGTCACCGGATCGCCGTTGATCTGCCCATCGACCAGGTAATGCCCGCCCGGGCTGCTGGCCAGACGCACCTCGACGTAATCGCTGCCGTGCACGGACTGTGGCTGGCGGTTGGGGTGGTTCTTGCCCTCCTCCCACTTGCCGAAGAAATGCGTGGCCAGCAACAACCCCGCGCCCCAGGCCAGCACGAGCATCACCCGCCCGGCACGCCGACCGGCGGTCTGCTGGCTCACCGCGGCGCACCCCAGCCACCGGCAGGCGCTGCGAAGCGCCAGACCACCGGGCGATCTTCGCCGTCAGCACGGGCATGCCCGCCGTTGTCGACGCCGACCCAGGCACCCTCGGCATCGACCCACAGCGCCTCGGCGACGCCATAGGTCAGCGGGTAGCGGCGCTCGTTGGTCAGCGCCTCGGCGGCAAACGACCAGCAGCGCTCGACGTCACCGCTTGCCGGCGTGCGCCGGCAGATACGATGGGCCTGACGCTCCAGGGTAAAGAGCTTTTCCTGGTGAAATGCCAGACCGGAGAAATCGACCGGCGCCAGCGAGCCGCCCAGCGCCTGCGGTGAGGCCTCCTGCCCGCCCTCGCTGAGCAGCACGCAGCCGCCCTCGCAGCGCCAGGTGGCACGCCGGTGGTGCACCACTACCAGGCCGCGCCGCTCTTTCTCGGCGGCCAGCCACAGCCGCTCGCCAAGCGGGTCGATGGCGATACCCTCGAACTGCGAGTTGAAGTGCAGCAGCATGCCGCTGGCCCGAGCCTGGCGCACCATTCCCGCAGGCAACGCCAGCCACTGCGCATCGGCAGCGGGCGGCACCTGCAGCACCGCCGCGCGGCTTTCGCTGACCAGGTAGCGATTGCCCTTGGCGTCACAGGTGATGCCTTCGAAATCCAGATGGCCGCCACGCACCAACCCGGATACCCAGGCGCGCATGCGCAGGCCCCAGGGCAGCGGCATCACCGGTGCGGGCGGGGCAACGAAGCGCTCGACCTCGGCTTGCCAGACGCCGGCAGAGGTATCGAGGCGGTACAGGCGATCATCGTCGCGGTCGGAAACCGCCCACAAGGCATCACCGCACCAGGCCAGACCGGACAGATTGCCTGCCGCCATGCCAGCCACCGGGTGTTCGCCCAGCAGCTCGAGTTCTTCGAGCACTGGCGCATCGGCGAATGCGGGCGCCACCGACGCCAGCAACAGGGCGCCGAGCAGGCGCCGCATCAGAGCAGCACCTCGGCCAGGTTGCCCTTGGACTCCAGCCAGGACTTGCGGTCGCCGGCGCGTTTCTTGGCCAGCAGCATGTCCATGATTTCACGGGTACCCTCGAAATCCTCGAGGGTCAGTTGCACCAGGCGCCGGGTATTGGGGTCCATGGTGGTTTCGCGCAACTGCGGCGGGTTCATCTCACCCAGGCCCTTGAAGCGGGTGACCTGCGGCTTGCCACGTTTCTTCTCGGCCACCAGGCGGTCGAGGATACCGTCGCGCTCCGGCTCGTCGAGGGCGTAATAGATTTCCTTGCCAAGGTCGATGCGATACAGGGGCGGCATGGCGACATACACGTGGCCGGCATCCACCAGCGGGCGGAAGTGCTGGACGAACAGGGCGCACAGCAGCGTGGCGATGTGCAGGCCGTCGGAGTCGGCATCGGCGAGGATGCAGATCTTGCCGTAGCGCAACTGGCTGAGGTCGCTGGAGCCGGGGTCCAGACCAACCGCCACGGCAATGTTGTGCACTTCCTGGCTGGCCAGCACTTCGCCGCCGTCCACTTCCCAGGTATTGAGGATCTTGCCGCGCAGCGGCAGGATCGCCTGGAATTCCTTGTCGCGAGCCTGCTTGGCGGAGCCGCCGGCGGAATCACCCTCGACCAGGAACAGCTCGCAGCGCATCGGGTTCTGGCCCGCGCAGTCGGCAAGCTTGCCGGGCAGCGCCGGCCCCTGGGTAATTTTCTTGCGCTCGACCTTCTTGCCGGCCTTGAGGCGGCGGCTGGCGTTGCTGATGGCCAGTTCGGCCAACTGCTGGCCGAACTCCGGATGAGCGTTGAGCCACAGGCTGAAGGCATCCTTGACCACCCCGGAAACGAACGCGGCCGCTTCCCGGGAGGACAGGCGCTCCTTGGTCTGCCCGGAGAATTGCGCGTCCTGCATCTTCATCGACAGCACGAAGGCGATGCGCTCCCAGACGTCTTCCGGGGCCAGCTTGACGCCACGCGGCAGCAGGTTGCGGAACTCGCAGAACTCGCGCATCGCATCCAGCAGGCCCTGGCGCAGGCCGTTCACATGGGTGCCGCCCTGGGCGGTGGGAATCAGGTTGACGTAGCTTTCCTGCACCGCGTCGCCGCCTTCCGGCAGCCATAGCAATGCCCAATCGACCGCTTCCTTGTTGCCGGCCAGGCTGCCGCAGAACGGCTCGTTAGGCAGACGCTCGTATTCACTGACCGCGTCGACCAGGTAGGAACGCAGGCCGTCCTGGTAAAGCCACTCGACCTGCTCGCCGCTGGCCTTGTCATGGAAGCTCACCGCGAGGCCGGGGCACAGCACGGCCTTGGCCTTGAGCACGTGCTTGAGGCGGCTGACGGAAAACTTGTGGGAATCGAAATACTTGGCGTCCGGCCAGAAATGCACGCTGGTGCCGGTGTTGCGCTTGCCAACCGTGCCGGTGACTTCCAGGTCGCTGGCCTTGAAACCGTCGGCGAAGGCCATGGCGTACTCGCTGCCATCACGTTTGACGCGCACTTCGACACGGGTCGACAGGGCGTTGACCACCGAGATGCCGACGCCGTGCAGGCCGCCGGAAAACTGGTAATTCTTGTTGGAGAACTTGCCGCCAGCATGCAGCTTGGTGAGGATCAGCTCGACGCCCGGCACGCCCTCTTCCGGGTGAATGTCCACCGGCATGCCGCGCCCGTCATCGCTGACTTCCAGGGAATTGTCCTCGTGGAGGATCACCTGAATGGAGCTGGCGTGGCCCGCCAGGGCTTCATCGACGCTGTTGTCGATGACCTCCTGGGCCAGGTGGTTGGGACGGCTGGTGTCGGTGTACATCCCCGGCCGCTTGCGCACCGGATCAAGGCCGGAAAGGACTTCGATGGCATCTGCGTTGTAGGCGTTTTGCTGGGCCATAGGTCTCTGAAATGCTCTGATTGAACGGGGTTCGGGCGCGGCCGGTCAGGACCCGGGCGCGATGCCGGCGAAGGCGAACAGCATGGGCAGGCGCTCGGCGAAACCCTGGAAACCATGGTCACCGCCAGCCTCGATGCGCAGCGCGCACTGCCGGTAGTACGCCTGTGCGTGACGGTAGTCGAGGGTTTCATCGGCGGTCTGCAGCCACACCTGATAGCGCGCGGGGTCCGCTGGTGGCGGTGTTTCGAGTTCCGCCAGGGCCGCCACGTGATCGGCTGTCAGGTCCCAGGTTTCGCCACTGTAATGGTTGCGTTGCGGACCGAGGTAACCGTCGAACAACCGGTGCGGGCACACCGCCGGGTTGATCAACAGCGCCTTGAGGCCATGCCGTTCGGCCAGGTGGGTCGCATAGTAGCCGCCCAGGGAGCTGCCGACCAGCACGGGGCGCCCGAGCTCGGAGATCAGCGCTTCGAGCTGGGCAATCGCCTGGCGGGGATGGTGATGCAGGGCCGGTACGCGCAGCTGGCGTTCCAGGCCCATGGCGGTCATGGCGGCGCTCAGCTGGCTGGCCTTGGTCGAGGCGGGCGAGCTGTTGAGGCCGTGGATATAAAGAATGCTGGTCATCATGATCGCAGGCTACTAGCGCCGCCCTGCAGGCCGCAAGCGCTGCTAATAACCGCCCACCGCGTAGTCGGGTTCGAAGACCAGCCCGCTGACCCGCGATATTTCGGTTTCCAGGCGGCCATCGGCATGCAGGCGCAGCCAGCGGTAGCCGGGGGCAGTGCTGTCGACCTGAAAATCCTCGCTGCCTGGAGTGAATTGCACGCAGGTCGAGGGCGAGGCGAGCAGGCGCACAGCGCTGCGCATCTCGTCGATGGTCTGGTGCACGTGGCCCCAGAGGACCGCCCGCGCCTGGGGGAAACGATCCATGACGGCGAACAGCGCGTCCCGGTTGCGCAAACCGATCGGCGCCATCCACTCGCTGCCGATATCCACCGGGTGGTGGTGCAGGCAGATCAAGTGATGCCGGTCCGGTGCCTCGCTCAGGGCACGCTCCAGCAGGGCCAGTTGCGGCTCCTGCAGGTAGCCGGGCACGGCACCGGGAATCGACGAGTCGAGCATGATCAGCCGCCAGTTGCCGATATCCACGATCGGCTCCAGCAGGTCGGTGCCCACGCAGGCCGCCTGCATGGCCGGCACGTCATCATGGTTGCCGGGAATCCAGCGCGCCGGCGTGCCCAGCACGGCGCTGAGTTCGAGAAAGCGCGCGTATGACGCCGGGCTGCCATCCTGGGACAGATCGCCGGTCGCCAGGACCATGTCGATAACCGGTTGCTCCTCGAGCACCAGATCGATCACCTGGCGAAGGCTGTCGGCGGTATCCATGCCCAGCAGCTTGCCGTCTGCGCCGGCAAACAGGTGGCTGTCGGTAAGCTGCACCAGCAGTACCGAGGAATCAGCAGGGGTGGACGCGGACGCACTCGACAAGGTGCTTCTCCCGGGAAGAACATCCGTAAATTATGGAAGGCTGGAGCGAGCTCGGTAAAGCCGAGAATAGGCACTGGTTCACAGAAAACCGAAGCTTTAGGCTGGCAAAAGGCTATTTCACATCAAAGGCTCGGTTTCGTGGCCACATGCCAGGCAGTGGCTTAGCCATTCGCCGAGAAAAACGTTGAGCTGGGTTTTCTCGTCCGGCTGGTGCATCGCCGCATTGGGGTAGGGGTAAATACCGCGAAAGCGCCGTGCACTCTGGGCACCCGTGACCTCGGCCATGCGCGCATCGTGATAAACACGCACTTCCAGTTGAGGCACCGGCAGCCACGGCAAACTGTGCTCCTGGCGCACCTGCACGGTAGAGGTGTACGGGCAGTTCTCCACCACCTCCAGCGCCAGCACGCCCAGTTGGCGCTCGCCCTGGCTGAGCGCCACGCGGCGCGCGCCCGAGGCTTCGCGCATGCCGGGCAGCAGGCGCATCAACCGTGCGTAATTGGCTTCGCAAGCGGCCTGCAGCTCGATCAGATCGACCCGGTAGCGCTCGCGCAGCAACTTCAGCCCCATAGCCCCCTTACCTCGGCGCGATTGAGCGCCAGCCATTGCAACGCGATGATGCTCGCTGCGTTATTGATCTTGCCGTCCTTGACGGCCTGCAGGGCATCCTCGAACGGCCATACCTGCACGCGAATGTCCTCGCCCTCTTCCTCCAGGCCATGAATGCCGCCCACGCCCGCACTGTCGCAACGGCCGAGGAACAGGTGCACGAACTCGTCGGAGCCACCGGGCGACGGGAAGTAACGGGTGATCGGCCACAGCGACGTCAACGTCAGCCCGGCTTCTTCCTCGGCTTCGCGCAGCGCGACCTCGTCGGGCTCCTCGTTCTTGTCGATCAGCCCGGCAACCAGCTCGACCAGCCACGGGTTGCTCGCCTTGTGCATCGCGCCGACGCGGAACTGTTCGATCAGCACCACGCTGTCGGTCACCGCATCGTAGGGCAGCACGCACACGGCATCATGGCGGATGAACAGCTCGCGCCTGAGCACCGGGCCCATTTCGCCAGAAAACTGCTGGTGACGCAGGTGAAAACGATCCAGGCGATAGAAACCGCGGAAGCACTCTTCACGCTCGATGATTTCCACCGCATCCGGGCCAGGCTTAAAGGTTTCGGTCATCTGCTGTTCTCTCGTTGAGGTGCACATTGAACGCATCCTAGGGGCTGTTTAGCCTCTCCCGCAAGCGATGCATCGAAAGCCTGGCCGATCCGCTGGTATTGGCGAATAATCGCGAACTCCCCTGCCGTCAGGCAGTCGAACGCCCGTCCTCTGCCAACGGCTTTTTCTGCATGAAATCAACCTCCATTGCCCGCCTCGGTGCCCTCCTCGGCCTGAGCCTGCTGCTCGGCGCCTGCCAGAGCCTGTCCGGTCCCGGCACGCCGCCAGCCCTTGCCACCAGCCATGAGCGCTGGGAGCACAAAGCACCAGGCTGCGCCGCTCAGGACTGCCCGCTGGTCAATATCGAATTGCAGCGCCCGGTCGACAACCCCGCGCTCAACGCCCGAATCGAATCGACCCTGCTCGGCCTGGTGGGTGCCGCCACGGGCACCCGGCCACAATCATTGGCCGATCACGAACGTGACTTCCTGGCCAATGGCAAACCCGGCTGGGTCAGTTATCTGCAAGCCAAGGTACTCGGCCAGCATGGCCGTCTGGTGGTGATCGAGCTGTCCAGCTACCACTTCATCGGCGGCGCCCACGGCGTGCCGGGTCGTACCTACCTGAACTACGACCGCGAGCTGAATCAGGTGCTGAGCCTGCAGGACATGCTGGTCCCCGGCGAGGAAGCCGCGTTCTGGCGGATCGCCCAGCGCGCCCACCAGGCCTGGCTGATCACCCAGGGCCATGGCGACGACGCCGAATACCGCCAGACCTGGCCGTTCGAGCGCACCCCGAACATCGCCCTGAACCGCGATGCAGTGATGCTCAAATACGATGTTGCGCGCCTGGCGCCCTATTCCGACGGCCACCCCGAAATCAAGATCCCCTACACCCAGCTGCAGGGCATCCTGCGCCCGGCCTACATGCCCGGCGCAGCGGCCCGCTGAGAGAGGGCGGGTGAATGGCAATCTGCCGTTCACCCTGCCGAGCGTCACACCTGCCGGTAGATCACCGAGCCTTCTTCCTTGAAGCGCTCGGCCTGCTCCTTGAAGCCGGCTTCGACCGCCTTGCTCTCATCGGACAGGCCGTTTTCCTTGGCGTATTCGCGCACCTCCTGGGTGATTTTCATCGAGCAGAACTTCGGCCCGCACATGGAGCAGAAATGCGCGACCTTGGCCGAGTCCTTCGGCAGCGTCTCGTCGTGGTACGAACGCGCGGTATCGGGATCCAGGCCGAGGTTGAACTGGTCTTCCCAGCGAAACTCGAAGCGCGCCTTGGAGAGCGCGTTGTCGCGAATCTGCGCGCCCGGGTGCCCCTTGGCCAGGTCTGCCGCATGGGCGGCGATCTTGTAGGTGATGATGCCGGTCTTCACGTCATCCTTGTTGGGCAGGCCCAGGTGCTCCTTGGGCGTGACGTAGCAGAGCATGGCGCAACCGAACCAGCCGATCATCGCCGCGCCGATGCCCGAGGTGATGTGGTCGTAACCCGGGGCGATGTCGGTGGTCAGCGGGCCGAGGGTGTAGAACGGCGCCTCGTCGCAGCATTCGAGCTGCTTGTCCATGTTCTCCTTGATCAGTTGCATGGGCACGTGGCCAGGGCCTTCGATCATGCACTGCACGTCATGCTTCCAGGCGATCTTGGTCAGCTCGCCGAGGGTTTCCAGCTCGCCGAACTGCGCGGCATCGTTGGCGTCGGCAATCGAGCCGGGGCGCAGGCCATCACCCAGCGAGAAGCTGACGTCATAGGCCTTCATGATTTCGCAGATGTCGTCGAAATGGGTGTAGAGGAAGTTCTCCTTGTGGTGCGCCAGGCACCACTTGGCCATGATCGAGCCGCCGCGGCTGACGATGCCGGTCACGCGCTTGGCGGTCAGCGGCACATAGCGCAGCAATACGCCGGCGTGGATGGTGAAGTAGTCCACGCCCTGCTCGGCCTGCTCGATCAGGGTGTCGCGAAACAGCTCCCAGGTCAGGTCTTCGGCCACGCCATTGACCTTCTCCAACGCCTGGTAGATCGGCACGGTACCGATCGGCACCGGCGAGTTGCGAATGATCCACTCGCGGGTTTCGTGGATATGCTTGCCGGTGGACAGGTCCATCACCGTATCCGAACCCCAGCGGATGCCCCAGGTCAGCTTGGCGACCTCCTCCTCGATGCTCGACCCCAGCGCCGAGTTGCCGATATTGCCGTTGATTTTCACCAGGAAGTTGCGGCCGATGATCATCGGCTCCAGCTCGGTGTGGTTGATGTTGGCAGGAATGATCGCGCGACCACGGGCCACTTCGTCGCGCACGAACTCGGCGGTGATTTCCTTGGGGATGCTGGCGCCGAAGCTGTTGCCGCCGTGCTGTTCCTTGAGCAGGCCCGCCGCGCGGTGCTCGGCGAGCTTCATGTTCTCGCGGATGGCGATGTATTCCATCTCCGGGGTGATGATGCCCTGGCGCGCGTAGTGCATCTGGCTGACGTTCTTGCCGGGTTTGGCGCGACGCGGGTTGCGCACGTGGGCGAAGCGCATCTTGGTCAACTCTTCATCGGCCAGGCGGCGCTGGCCGAATTCGGAGGACAGGCCGCCTAAGCGCTCGGTGTCGCCGCGGTCTTCGATCCACGCCGAGCGCACATCGGGCAGGCCCTTGCGCACATCGATGGTCACGCTCGGGTCGGTGTAGGGGCCGGAGGTGTCGTAGACGGTGACCGGCGCGTTGATCTCACCACCGAAGTCGGTGGGCGTCACATCCAGGCTGATCTCGCGCATCGGCACGCGGATATCCGGGCGCGAGCCCTGCACGTAGATTTTTTGCGAACGGGGAAAGGGCTGGATCGACTGCTGGTCGACCTGGGCGGACTCACTGAGATTCTGCTGTTGTTGTTTGCTGCTCATCGGCTGGCTCCTCGGCTTGATGTCGGAGCGAACCTGATGGACGTGATGAAGCAACGCCACGCCGTGGCAGTCTGAGCATGCTGGAGCCGTGAAGAGCGCCGGCATGATCGAACAGCCAGGGCGCGGGCGCACCACGAATGCGGTGCGGGGGTATCCACCGGGCAGATCGCTAAAAAACCAGCTGCCTTGTCATCGCGGCGTTGATAACGGTCTCAAAATGCTCATGTACAACGCGTACATTGCGCTTTTTCGCCCGTTTCTGCCTTGCGCTGACTGCCTCGCCTACGTTTTCAAACGATCTGTAGAGGCGGATACCTCTTGTTCCCTACGCAGGCCTTAACCTGATCAGGTTCAACGGGATCCGGAACTCTCCGATCTCAGCCTCTGCTTCGAGGCACCCCGACAAGAACTCGATCAGCATACGCACAGCGGCCAGCGGCAGCAATGAGCACAGGACCCGCAGGTCGGATAGTGACGCTGGCTTCGCCGGCGCAGCGTGCCTTGACCACCCCGGTGGCCCGGCATAGTCTCGCCTGCTACTGCCCCTCTAGGACCATCGACATGCTGCGCAGACTCTCCCTGGCCGTTGCCGTGACTGCCGCCTCAACCGCCACGGCCTGGGCAGACCCCGCGCCGCTGTCGGTGCGCACCGACCTGATGTCGGTGTACCAGGAGGCCGCCGCCAACAATGCCGACCTGGCCGCCGCCCGGGCCGATTTTCAGGCGCGCCGCGAGGGCGTGCCCCAGGCCCGCGCCGGCCTGCTGCCGAACCTGAGCGCCGGCGCTCAGGTGCAGGACACGCGCACCGTGCTGGAACGGCCGGCTGCCACCCTGTCACGCAGCGGCACCGTGTACCAGGCCAACCTCAGCCAGCCGCTGTTCCGGGCCGACCGCTGGTTCCAGCTACAGGCCGCCGAGGCGGTCAGCGAGCAGGCGGCGCTGGAGCTGTCGGCAACCGAGCAGAACCTGATCCTGCAAAGTGCCGAAGCCTACTTCTCGGTGCTGCGCGCCCAGGACAACCTAGCCTCGACCAAGGCAGAGGAAGCGGCCTTCAATCGCCAGCTGGATCAAGCCAACGAGCGTTTCGACGTCGGCCTGTCGGACAAGACAGACGTGCTCCAGGCCCAGGCCGGTTTCGACACGGCGCGGGCGAATCGCATCATTGCCCAGCGCCAGGTCGATGACGCCTTCGAGGCGCTGATCACCCTGACCAACCGCGAATACCGCAGCGTCGAAGGCATTCAGCACAGCCTGCCGATTCTCACCCCGATGCCCAACGACGCCACCGCCTGGGTCAACACCGCCGCGGCGCAGAACCTCAACCTGCAGGCCAGCAACTTTGCGGTCAATGCCGCCGAGGAAACCCTGCGCCAGCGCAAGGCCGGCCATGCACCGACCCTCGACGCGGTGGCCAGCTACCAACGCGGCGACAACGACAACCTGGGCTTCACCAACTCGGGCCGGCCCAACGAGCCGATCTACGGCAGCGACGTGTCGCAACGCAGCATTGGCCTGGAGCTGAATATCCCGCTGTACAGCGGCGGCCTGACCAGTTCTCAGGCCCGCGAAGCGTATCAGCGCCTCAGCCAGTCCGAGCAGCGCCGCGAAGGACTGCGCCGCGAGGTCGTGCAGAACACCCGCAACCTGTATCGCGCGGTGAATACCGATGTGGAAACCGTGCAGGCGCGCCGGCAGTCGATCATCTCTAACCAGAGCGCGCTGGAAGCCACGGAAATCGGCTACCAGGTCGGCACCCGCAACATCGTCGACGTACTCGATGCCCAGCGTCAGTTGTACAGCGCGGTGCGCAACTACAACGACGCCCGCTACGACTACATCCTCAACAACCTGCGCCTGAAACAGGCAGCCGGCACGCTCAGCCCGGCCGACCTCGAAGCCCTGGGCGCCTACCTGAAGCCGGACTACAACCCTGATCGCGACTTCCTGCCCACGGACCTGGCCAAGGCCGGCGAAGCGCGGCTGCAAGGCGAAGAGTAATCCGCGACCGGCGCCGCACAGGGTGGACGGGTGAGGCGTCTTTCACCCTGACACAGGCCGCAACCCGTAGCCTGGGTCGAGCGCAGCGACACCCAGGGAATTGGTGCTGGCACCTGCGCCCTAACCGATCAGCCGCCCCAGCCCATCCAATAGACGCTGCAAGGCGCCCTGATTAGCCTTCAAGACCGCCAACCCAGCCTCACGCATCGCCACAGCCCGCGCCGGCTCACCCAGCAGCGCCGCTACCTGCGCACCGAGCGCCTCGGCGTCAGCCACTTCGCAGAGCGCACCGCGTTCAAGCAACTGGGCCGTAATCTCCAGAAAATTGAAACGGTGCGGCCCCATGATGACTGGAAGCCCAAGCGCCGCCGGCTCCAGAGGGTTGTGCCCGCCGGCCTCGACCAGGCTGCCCCCGACGAAGGCGATATCGGCCAGCGCGTACAGAAACATCAACTCGCCCATGCTGTCGCCAAGCAGTACCTGTACTTCGCCACCAACGGCCGCGCCGGAGGAGCGCCGCACGACGCTCAGGCCCGCGTCACGCAACTGCGCGGCAGCGCTGTCGAAGCGCTCCAGATGCCGTGGTACCAGAATCAACAGGGCATCCGGGTGCGTGGCGAGCAGTTGCTGATGCGCCTGGATCACCAGCGCGTCTTCCCCCTCACGGGTACTGGCGGCGATCCACACGGGCCGCCGCTGCGCCTGCCACTGTTCGCGCAAGGCGCTGGCACGAGCCAGCACGTCGGCATCCACCTGCTGGTCGAACTTGATCGAGCCGGTCACCTCAACGGCAGTGGGCCGGGCACCAAGCGCGATGAACCGCTCGGCCTCCACCTGCGTCTGCACCGCGAGCAGGTTCAATTCGGCGAGCATCGGCGCGGTGAGCCTGGCAAAGCGCCCGTAGCCCCTGGCCGAGCGCGCGGACAACCGACCATTGGCCAGCGCCACCGGAATGCCCCGGCGGGCACATTGGTGGATGTAGTTGGGCCACAGCTCGGTCTCCATGATGACCGCCAGCCGGGGCTGCGCCTGTTTGAGAAAGCGCGCCGCGGCCCAGGGCAGGTCATAGGGCAGGTAGCAGTGCTGCACGCGACCGGCAAACTGCGCCCCGGGAAACAGTGCGCGAATGCGCTCGGAGCCGGTCGGAGTCATGCAGGTCAGGGTGATCGGCAGATCCGGGTAGCGCGCCAGCAGCTCGCGAACCAGCGGCGCCGCGGCGATGCTTTCGCCGACCGACACGGCGTGCACCCAGATGCCGCCCGGGCGCAGCGCTGGCAGGCCAACCGCGAAACGCTCGCCGATGCGCCGGGAGTATGCCGGCGCGCGCCAGGCACGCCAGAGCAGACGCAGGATGACGAGCGGCAGGCAGAGATGAAACAGCAGGGTATAGAGATGTCGGTTCATGGCGGCGAAGCTTAGGGCGGCGACCATTGCAGCACAAGAAGACGACGCACCATCAGGGCCCCAGCACGCGCAAACGCTCCGCCAGGTCATTGGCCAGCCATTGGGCGGCCGGGCCCAGCGCCTCATCACGCCGGAACACCAGCTCCACCGGCAGCGGCGGAGCGATCCAGTCACTGTCGAGCTCCACCAGGCGGCCCAGATACGCCGAGTACTGCGCCACATGCCGTGGCAGGCAGGCCCAGCCCAGGTCGCGCATCAACAGCTCGGCCATTACGTAGAAGCTGTCCGTGCGCCAGGCCGTCGGGCTGATCCGCTCGTTACCGGGGTAGTGGCTGTCCTGCAGGGTGATCAACAGTTGCCGGTGTTGGGCCAGCTTGCGCCGGTCGACGGAGCGGGCCTGCGCCAGTGGATGGCCAGCCCCACAGACCATCACCATGTCCACCATGCCCAGGCGCCGGCGCTCCAGTTCCGCCGGCATGCCCTCGTGATGAAACAGCAGGCCGAGGTCGGCGCGGCGTTCCAGCAGTTGCCGCGCCACCATGCCCTGCCCGCCGCTGGTCATCTGCAATTCGACCTGCGCAAAGGCCTGGGCCAGCGCTTCCAGGCTGGCGAGTACCGGCGGCATCGGCAGCGCCTCGTCCGACGCCAGGCGCAAACACACCTCCTCGCCTCGCGACAGCCCGAGCGCGCGGCCTTCCAGGCGCTCGGACTGGCGCAGCAACTCGCGTGCCTCTTCGAGCAGCGCCTGGCCGGCCTCGGTCAGGCGCGGCTGCCGGCCACTGCTGCGCTCGAACAATCGCACCGCAAGGTCGTCTTCCAGGGCGGCAATCGCGTGGCTGACCGCCGACTGCACGCGGCCAAGGCGCCGCGCCACTGCCGAGAAGGAGTTACCTTCTGCGACGGCGACGAATACCTCCAGTTGCTCAAGACTCCAGCGCATTACCTATCTCCACGGCAGATAGGTAATGAGTTTACCTAACTCATATGGCGCGTAAAATCGGCCGCCTATACCAGAGGAGTGCTGCCGATGAATGGTTATCTCTATCTCGCCCTGGCGATTGCCGCCGAAGTGGTCGCCACCACCTCCATGAAGGCGGTTGACGGCTTCAACAAACCCCTGCCCCTGCTGCTGGTGATCGTTGGTTACAGCATCGCCTTCTGGATGCTGATTCTGGTGGTACGTACCATCCCCGTGGGCATCGCCTACGCCATCTGGGCCGGGCTGGGCATCGTGCTGGTCAGCATCGCGGCGATGTTCGTCTACGGTCAGAAGCCTGACCTGCCCGCGGTGCTGGGCATGGGCCTGATCGTCAGTGGTGTGGTGGTGATCCAGCTGTTCTCCCGCGTCACCGGGCATTGAGCGCGACGGGTTATACTGCCCACCTGTTTTTCTGACGAGGCGCCCGCATGTCCCAAGCTCTGAGCACAGACGTCCTGATCGTCGGCGGCGGTGTCGCCGGCCTGTGGCTGAATGCGCGCCTGCGGGCCAAGGGCTACGCCACGCTGCTGATAGAGCGTGAAAGCCTGGGCGGCGGGCAGAGCGTCAAGTCCCAAGGGATCATCCATGGCGGCGCCAAATACGCCCTGCATGGTGCGCTGAGCGGCGCCTCCGAAGCCATCGCCGACATGCCGCGACGCTGGCGTGAAGCGCTCGATGGCAGCGGTGAACTGGACCTGTCTGGCGTGCGCCTGCTCTCGGACGCTCACTACCTCTGGTCGCCCGGCACCCTGGCCGGCAACCTCACCAGTTTCTTCGCCAGCAAGGCTGTGCGCGGCCGGGTCGATCAGGTCAAGGGCGAGCAATTGCCACCTGCGCTGCAACATCCGAAATTCAAGGGCAAGGTCTATCGCCTGGCGGAACTGGTGGTCGACGTGCCGAGCCTGATAGCCCGCCTGGCCGAACTGGCCGGTGACAGCCTGCTTGCCGCCGACGACATCCGGCCCCTGCACGAAAACGGGCAACTGGCTGGCCTGCGCGTCGATGGCCGAGAGATACGCGCCCAGCGCATCGTGCTCAGTGCGGGCCGTGGCAATGCTGACCTGCTGAGCAGCCTGAACATCGCCCAACCCAGCCAGCAACTGCGCCCGCTGCACATGGTGATGGTCAAGGGGCCGAGCCTGAAGCCGCTCTACGCCCACTGCCTGGGCGGCGGGCCCAAGCCGCGGATCACCGTCACCAGCCATCCGAGCGCTGATGGTGAGTGGGTCTGGTACCTGGGCGGTGACCTGGCCGAAGCGGATGGCGTAGCGCGTGACGAAGCGGCGCAGATCGACGCGGCGCGCAAGGAGCTCGGCCAGCTTTTGCCCTGGGTTGACCTCTCCAGCGCGCAGTTCGCCACCCTGCGGGTGGAGCGCGCCGAGCCGGCGCAAAGCGGCCTGGTTCGTCCGGACAACGCCTTTCTCAGCGATCAGGGCCCGCTGCTGGTTGGTTGGCCAACCAAATTGGCCCTGGCGCCGGACTTTGCCGATCGCGTGCTGAACAACCTCGAACGCGACGGCATCCGCCCTACCGATCACGCCACGGCGTCCGACCTGCCGCGCCCCGTCATTGGCCGCACCGCCTGGGAGACCGCCTTCTGATGCGCGACCTGCACAGCCTGCACCGCCCACTGGGCTCCACTGGCCTGCGTGTTTCGCCGCTGGGCCTGGGCACCGTCAAGCTCGGCCGCGACCAGGGCGTCAAATACCCCAACGGCTTTGCCATTCCCGATGATCAGCAGGCGCGACAGTTACTGGACCTGGCCCGCGAGCTGGGCATCAACTTGCTCGATACCGCTCCGGCCTATGGCATCAGCGAACAGCGCCTCGGGCCCCTGTTACGCGGCCGACGTCAGGACTGGGTGATCGTCAGCAAGGTTGGCGAGGAGTTCGACGGCGGGCTGTCGCACTTCGACTTTTCCAGCGCGCACACCCGTCGCTCGGTGCAACGCAGCCTGCAACGCCTGGAAACGGACTACATCGACCTCGTTCTCGTGCATTCCAATGGTGATGACGTGTCGATCCTGCGCGACGAAGGCGTCTATGACACCCTCGCTGAACTCAAGCAGGCCGGGCTGATTCGCGGGTTTGGCTTCTCCGGCAAGACCGTCGAAGGCGCCCTGCTGGCTCTGGAGCGCGGCGACTGCGCCATGGTGACCTACAACCTCGGCGAGCAGCATGAGCGGCCGGTATTGGACTATGCTGCCCGTCACGCCAAGGGCATCCTGATCAAGAAGGCTCTGGCCAGCGGCCACGTCTGCCTGGAGAGCGGCGTCGATCCGGTCCGGGCGAGTTTCGAACTGATCTTCGGCCACGCCGGGGTTGGCAGCGCCATCGTCGGCACGATCAACCCGCTGCACTTGGCACACAATGTTGCCGTGGCCGCTGAAGTGATTGCGGCCACCAACAGCGGTCACATAGCATCAGGAGAATGACGGATCGGCGTGCGCTGCACGCCGCCAATGCCGCTTATGCGGCCGACCCCGACGCAAGAAGGAGCCGACATGCCGCGCATCATTTCCCGTACAGACCCAGCCGTATTCAAGACCCTGCCACTGTTCGTCGAAGCCTCGCCCGACGGCATCGTCTACCAGAGCCTGGGCCGTCCGCTGAACTTCAGCGAGATGCTCCAACGCCGCAAACCCGTCGAGCTGACCGACAGCCAGCATTTCGCCGTCGAACTGGCCAACCTCGGCGTCTCCGTGCGCCTGACCCTGAACTGGCAGGGCAATGATTACTGGCTGCTGGTGCGCCAGCGCCGCCTCGACCGGGGCGACGTCGTGCTCAAGCTGATTTCCGGCTATGTACCGGCCCACGAACTCAACCTGCCGTTGCTGACCGCTCTCCAGGAGGTGGCCGAAGAATGCCTGCTGGAAACCAGTGAAGGCTGGCTGCACGGCCGCTTCGGCGACACCTGGCTGCCGGCGCCCTACGAGGGCGCGTTGAAGTACCGTGATGGCGTGCACTACCGGCTCAGTCCCCGCTCGGGAGCAGCACGCCCGGTGCAATGCGGCAACCTCACTCTACTGGAGCGCCCGCGCGCCTATGTGCACGTGCCGACCGCCTCGCTGCAGCTGGTTTATGACCTGCGCCTTGAGCTGCCCAGGGAAGCCAGGCAGCCGAGCTTGCTGCACGTGGACGAACACCTGGAGAACGGCAAGCTGGTCGCCCGCCTGGATCATGCTCGCCCGGACCTCTATCTGATCCCCCTGGAACAGGGCCGCCCTACTGCCCAACTGCTGACCTTGCGCCAGGGCCAACTGGTACCAGCCAGCACCCGCGGCCTGTGGCTGGCGGAAAGCTTTGCCCCACAGGATGGCTGGCTGGTGCGCGATGAGCGCATTCGCTGGCGCGATTGGCTGGCGCAGCAGAGCCTTGCACCAAAGGCCCACAAGGCAGGCCCCGGCACCGGCCGCGTGGGTACGGTGCTGGCGCCCAATGTGCGCCTGGACGCCGCGGCGGTCTGAGGGCGGCCGCGAGCCACCCCAATCATCAGGATTGCAGCCTGGAAAACCGCCGATTGGCTGATGCTCGCCTATTGTGTGTCGAGATGCGCCATGGCGGTTTTCCAAACCCATGCAAACCCCGCGCGTGTCGAGCGGACTATCCGCCCGCGGGCTCGGGTGCCTGTTGAGGCTGTTAACCCGCGCAGCGCACCGAGGCCTCGGCGCACGGCATGCTGGGCTATCGGCTTAACGGCTGCGGATCTTCTCGACGATGGCAGTGGTGGAGCTGTTCTCCACCAGCCCCAACACCCGTACCTCACCGCCGTAGGCCATCACGATGTCGGCGCCGACCACCTGGTGAATGCCGTAATCCCCACCCTTGACCAGCACGTCAGGCTGCACCTGCTTGAGCAGGCGCTCGGGCGTGTCCTCGCTGAAACTCACCACCCAATCCACGGCGCCCAGCCCTGCCAGTACCGCCATGCGGCGGTCCACGGCATTGATCGGACGCCCCGGACCTTTCAGCCGACTGACCGAGGCGTCGTCGTTGATGGCCACCACCAGCCGATCGCCCTGGGCGCGAGCCTGCTCCAGGTAGGTCACGTGGCCGGCGTGCAGAATGTCGAAGCACCCATTGGTGAACACGATCTTTTCGCCATGGGCGCGCGCATCCTCGGTGGCCTGCAGCAACTGCTCCAGGCTCAACACGCCGCGCTCCGAACCCTCTTCGCGCTGCACTGCGCGACGCAGTTCGGGGGTGCTGATTGCCGCGGTGCCCAGCTTGCCGACGACGATGCCCGCAGCGAGGTTGGCCAGGGCAACGGCCTGTGGCAGCTCCTCGCCGGCGGCGATGGAGGCCGCCAGTGTCGAAATGACCGTATCCCCGGCGCCGGTCACGTCGAACACCTCACGGGCACGGGCTGGCAGGTGCAAAGGGGCATGATCCGGGCGCAGCAGCGTCATGCCATGCTCACCGCGGGTAACCAGCAACGCGCCCAGATCGAGCTCGCGCATCAGGCGAGCACCCCGGCTGACCAGCTCGGTTTCGTCCTCGCAACGCCCCACGATCAGCTCGAACTCACTGAGGTTGGGCGTGATCAGACTGGCACCGCGGTAGATGGAGAAGTCCTTGCCTTTGGGGTCGGCCAGCACCGGAATGCCCCGCGCCCGCGCAGCCTTGATCAGCACCTGATGGTTCTGCAGGGCGCCCTTACCGTAGTCGGACAGCACCAGCACCTTGACCTGATCGAGCAACGCTTCGACCTGGCGCGCCAGCGCATCGGCGTCGGTATGGAACGGTTCTTCGAAGTCCATGCGCAGCAGTTGCTGATGGCGGCTCATCACTCGCAGCTTGACGATGGTCGGCTGGCTGTCGATACGCTGGAAGTAGGTTTTCACGCCAACGGCTTCCAGACTCTGGCGCAGGCTTTCTGCCGCCTCGTCCTGACCGGTGACGCCCACCAGCACGGCAGGCGCACCCAACGCCGCGATATTCAGCGCAACGTTGGCCGCACCACCCGGGCGATCCTCGATCTGTTCGACCTTGACCACCGGCACCGGAGCCTCAGGCGAAATACGCGAGGTAGCGCCGTGCCAATAACGATCAAGCATGACATCGCCCACGACGAGAACGGGGGCCTGATCGAAACGGGGCATGGATAACTTCATGCGGAAACTCCGGAATGCAAAATCGTCGCGGAGAATAGCACACTGACCATTGCCACTCCGCTGTGGGCCCTTGGTGAAACGCCCATTGACTCAGAGGGCCTACCCCAATAATAGCCCGTGCCGGCGTAACGCCTTGCAGAAGAACGCATCCTCGCCCGCCTGAAGTCAGCGGTGCGCCGCCAGGCACCCCTGAGTGGACGCAACCGCTTCCACAGGGCAGTGGTGTTTGAACGCCTGATTCTCGTCGACCAGCACTTAATCGCCGTGTGGGGAGTTCCATTGTGCTGACGCACATCGATCACCAGTTCAACTTGCCGGCTCCACAAGGCAGATCGGAATCATGGCTGGCAACTCGCCGCTCCTGCATATCCACCAGGAAAAAATCTGGACATCAGCCAACCTGCAAAGGAGCTGGAGTTAAAAGCGCAACTGATCTCTGCCTGATGGCGGTGCAACTGAAAGACCCAAAACTGGGTGGGCACGCCGGAGAGGCTTCAATAGCGCTGATGCCTACTCAGGAAAATGGATTACCGACAAAAAGCCGACAAGACTGGCACAGCATCCACTGCCAGTTGCGCAGTGATGCTTTAAGATAACGCCCTTTTTGTCGACACTCCGGGATCACCTCGTGCAGGTAACGAACTCACAAAAGAGCCCCATCCGCTCGCGGCTACATGATTTCGTCGTTGGCCGCTGGCTCGTATTGGGTTACTTGGTTTTGCTGACCGGCTTGTTTTGGGCCACTGGCGGCAGCCAATACACCAAGTTCTACTACGCCCTGTTTGCCGTGCCTGCGTTGCTAGCCATGGCGATGGCGCCTTGGCAGATGAGGCCTGTCTTACGTGAGCCGGTCTTGCTGACATTTCTGGCCTTCAGCGCCTGGTTGCTGCTCAGCCTGGCCTGGACTCAAGCCGACGATGGCGTCGGCAGCCTCGCCAAGCGCCCTCTCTACGTATTCATGCTGTTCGCGGGATGCGCACTGATAGCACTCAAAAGCGAAACCCTGCTGCTGAACACCTTGCGCGTCGGCGCGGGTATTGGCGCACTGGCAGCGCTCGTCAATGTCATCTGGTTCGTGTCGTACGCAACGCCAGGCGAGCGACTCGTCGGCAGTGGGGCCCTGCGCAATCCATTGCTGACCTCCCACCTGCTGGGTTTTCTGTGCACTTACTGGGTGGCAGCATGGCTATCGCGTAATGAGCGCCACGACTGGCTACCAATCCTCATGGCACTGCCTATTGTCGCCGCATTGCTCGCCACCGGCTCGAGAACGCCGTTGATGGGGCTGGCGCTTACCAGCGTCTGGATGTTGCTAATGAGCGGAAAACGCGCCTTGCTTCTGGTCGGCGGCCTAGTCACCGGCGCTGTCGCCGTCTACCTGGCTTACCCTGAGATACTGCTACAACGGGGGATGTCTTACCGCCCGGAGCTGTGGAGCGACGCCGTGCGTCAGGCCGGCCAGCACCTTTGGTTCGGGGCCGGTTACGAGAGCAAATTCGAATTCAACATTCCCGGCGTAGGCTATGCGCTGCATGACCCCCACAACGTCGAGCTTGCCGTACTTCTTGAGCTGGGACTGGTCGGTCTTGGCTTGTGGGCAGCCATGTACGCCCTGGCGCTCTCGCGCTGCCTACGCCTTCGGGCCGAACCACGCTTTCAGATCGCATCGGCGTTATTGGTCTATGGGCTTTGCGCCGGGCTGACCGAAGGCGGCAATTATCTTTCTCGCCCCAATGAGAGCTGGTTCCTGATATGGGTACCGCTGGCGCTGCTTTGCGCGCTTTCCATCCGCCACAGGCAGACGCCAACATGAAGCGCATCGAACCCGCCAAACTGGACGAACTGCTCAAGAGTGCCAAGACCATCGAAGAAGATGGCCTTGGCATCAAGGTCGCGCAACTCGAAGATGGCGATTTCCTGAAACTCTATCGGCGCAAACGACTGTTGTCGTCAGATCTGTGGGATTTGCCTGCGCAGCGTTTTGCGGACAATGCGAGAGGCTTGTTGCAACTGGGCATTACCGCGCCGCAGGTAGTCGAAGTCTTGCTGATCAGCGAACGCCGCCTTAGCGCGGTGCGCTATCAGCCATTACCTGGCGACACCCTGCGCAGCCACCTGCGCCAGGCAAACACCGAGACACGCGCCCGGGACGTGATGCGCTTTGGGGCATTTCTGGGCGAGCTGCACGAGTGCGGCGTGTACTTTCGTTCACTTCACCTCGGCAATGTATTGCGCATGCCCGATGGCGGATTCGGCCTGATCGATCTGTCGGACATGAAGCTTGAGCGCCGTGCGTTAGCGCCCTGGAAACGGCGCCGTAACTTGCAGCACATATTGCGCTATGCCGAAGATATTGGCTGGCTTACCGCACAGCATCTGCAGGATTGGATGGCTGGTTACGCCGAGAGCGTAAGCCCTCACAGCGCCGAACGCTTCAACCGCGACCTGAAAAAGTGGCTTGCGGCGACGCAGTGAGCAGAGCACCCCACCTGCAAAGGAGGCGCCTGGATACCAGCAGGGACGTTACCGGGCAAGCCACCAAATTGATGAAACCGTGGCCATCACAGCCCTACAAGGACAGTAAGGCGCCGCGCTTCATGCATCCCGCTTGAGCCAGTAACGCCACAGCCCCTTAAGCGTTTTGAGATTGCGCGAGCGCCATGGAATCTGCGCCAGCAGCTCACCTGCCAGCCCCCTGTCCTCGCTCGCCACCTTGGTGAACATCGCATTCAGGTAACGCAAACGAGTGGTTTCATAACCAGGATGCTGTTCAAAACGCTTGTAGATCGCAAGCTCGGTCTCGATCATCAACCGACGATTCTTGTAGGTGTTGCTGCCGTGCACGCGATACAAGGCTAGCGGCTCCTCCATTATGTCGATGTAGTACCCGGCATGCGCGATGCAAAGCTCTACATAATAATCCTCGATACGAATGGAAGGATCGAAACCTCCGACGCTCTCTAGCGCCTCCCGACGGAACAGCAGGGTTGGAGCGGGCGGCCCCGGCTTGCGGTCCATGAACAGATCGTCGAAGTCCAAACGCCGTGCCGGACGATAACGCTGTTTCTTTGCTGGTAGCGGCTGTCCATCGCCGTCGATCAGCACAATGCCGCCGGCACAGATGCCGGTTTCGGGATGCTGTTCCATCAGGGGAATCTGTAGCGCAAGACGTTCGGGAAGCATGACGTCATCCGACCCCAAAGGAGCGATATAACGGCCTGCGCTGCGGGTGATCATCTCATTGAGCGTGGTGCAGAGCCCCTTGTTCTCCCGAGCCAAGAAGTCGAATCCAAGTTCGACCTGCAGCCGCTGTATCACCGCAACGCTGTCGTCATGTGAGCCATCGTCGGTCACCAGCAACTCGATGTTGGGATAAGTCTGGGCATATACGCTTCGGATGCTGGCCTCAATGAAATCAGCATGGTTGTAGGAGGAAATCAGCACTGAAACCAATGGCAACTGGGAATGGGCCTGGGTCATGTTGGCAGGCCCTCGAGCAGCCGATCACCTTCAATGAGCGCACGGTACTTGTTACGGAAATCCTCGATATTGTGCTCACGTCGCAGATATTGGTAAGCATGCTCGCCAGCTGCTGCACGCGCAGCGTCGCTTTCGGCGAGGCTTGCACGCAATTGCTCGGTCAGCGCAGGCACATCCCCCGGCGCGAACGAACGCCCACCAGCCCCTTTCAGCAACGGGCGCATCGCCGGAATGTCGGATCCGAGCACCGTCAGACGGCCACACATACCCTCCAGCAATGCGAGGCCGAGTCCTTCTTGCAGCGACGGCATGACGAAGACGTCGAATGCCTTCACATACCGCATGGCATCCGGTCGCGTGCCACACAGATGCACACGTCCTTGCAACCCAAGCTCACCCACCAGCGCCGCAAGGTTATCGGCCTCACGGCCGCCACCAATAATTGCCAGGTTCACATTCGGATACTCGCCGCTCAGGGCGGCAAATGCGCGAATCAGGTGGACATGCCCCTTGATGGGCACCAACCGGCCTATGGCACCTATGATCAGCGCTCCAGAGGGCAGCTCTAACGCCTGTCGAGCCTCGCTGCGCGACAACTGCAGGGATTCGGCCAGGTCAATATCCAGGGCGTTGGTTATCGCCACCGTGTTGGCCTTGGTAAAGCCACAGCGCAAGGCAATCAGGTAGTCGGCCACGGCCGGCGACACGCCGACGAAGCGCCAACACTCGTCGATTGAGCGCCTCGCCTGCCAGCGCCGGTAAAAGCGGTCATATTCACCAAAGCCATGGGACACACCGATACAGCGCGGGATGCGCAAGGTCTTGTTGAGGTGCATGAACAGGTTGACGGTCTTGAAGCGGTGCAACAGCACCACATCGAAGCCCTCCTCCTTACAAAACGCCAACAAGCGCTTGCGTACCTTGAGCCGCAAGCCGCTCATGTCACTTTCAGAGAATTCGAAAAATACCTGCCGCCGGGCACCATGCTCGATACCCTGAGCTGGCCGACCTTCGAGATAAGCATTGACCACCTCAAAACGCTCAGGAGGCAACCCTGCCAGGATCTGCTCACCCAGATCCGAGTTCGTATCCGCCGCGTTGTATCGGGTTTGCAGTTGCAATACTTTCAAAGCCTTAGCCATAAGGACGTCCCATCCAGAGACGAAGCGCCTTCCTGGCATAGGAAAGCTTGAACAACACTCGCCAGTCACTGGCAACCGCCTGACAGTAAAACTGCTTTGCCGCCAGGATATCGCCAGCCAGGTAGGCACTGCGAAACAGAGATAAGCAACGCTGTTGATAAAACGGTGGACGCAACCCCTGCAGCTCAGCCGGCAGTCGTTCAAAAACCTCGTCGACCAACCCAACACCTCCCGCCAGGCTAGAGCCAAAATCATGACGAAGACTGTCGCTGTGCTTGTGAATCATCGCCAGCGGTTCGGGTAGAAGCGAAACCGGATAGGCCGCCAAAGTCTGCGCGAATACCGGAATATCTTCGGCATTGCGAAACCGCTCGGGGTAATTGCCAGCCTGGAAGATGGAGCGATGCATAACGCAAGCGCCATTGGAAATACTCAGCGTCTTGTCCAGCAGATAAGCACGAACGCGCAAAAGTTGCGTATCGGGAAGACACTCAGGGGAATGCCGGCGACGGCGCCCCTCCTGGTCAACCGACCAGTGGCCGCCGATAACCATGCGCGTCTGCTGATTGACGCAGAGGTGCGCCCGAATCAGCGAGAGGCTATCAGGCGCCATTTCGTCATCTGCATCCAGGAATATCAACCAGTCATGACGTGCCAATTCGATTCCAAGATTGCGAACGGAGGCCAACCCGCCATTATTTTTGCGCAGTGCCTTGAATCGTCCGGGAAACTCCGCGCTTAAAGCCTCGACGACCTCGGGGGTATTATCCGTCGATCCGTCATCGATGATCAGCAGTTCATCGTCCATATCCAGCTGGGGCATCACGGAGCGAACGGTTCGAGCCAGAGTAGAGGCGTAGTTATAGGCAGGAATGACAATGGTGATTGCTGCAGCACTACTCATTGCCGTTCACCTTAGTTTGCTGACACAAAGCCCGAAAAGCGCGAGAAACCCGATTGACGCTCATGAAAAAAGCCCAGTGATTGCGTAAAAAACTCAACGAAAAAGCCGGGCGTACCACCCGCCCCTGCCCCCACCCTGGCCGCCAGCAAAAACCATCGCTGCGCTTGCGATACAGCGTCAGTACCGGAACACCCAGAGCGGATGCCAAATGTCCCACGCCCGAGTCATTGCCGATCACATAACCCGACTCGTACAGGTAACCTGCGAGCGCCTTGACGTCGGGAAAGCGAGGCACCTCGAACTCAGGCTCAAAGACATGCAAGTAGTCACTGCGCTCCTTGGGCGACAGAACGAACTGTGGCTGATACCCAGCCAGCCGTAAACGACGAGCCAGCGCCAAGTACTTTTCAGCAGGCCAGTTCTTCTTCGCATTGTAGGAAAGCGGATGAAGCATTACGCGATGAGCATGTCGACGATGCTGAAGCGCTGGAGGCAGTCGCAGCCCAATATCGTCACAAGCCTCTGGCAGTCCCAATCGATCGCGACAGAACGCCACGGCCTGCTCGACCATGGTGGCTCGGTCATCAGGCAGGCAACGTAGCGCTCCCGCGGCTGCCACCAAGGGAGCCAGTAACCGCGACTTTTCCACGGGCAGTTTCGCCAAGGCCTCGGCGCCAGGCTGCTCAAGGAAACGAGAGTCCACACGCAGCGTACCGACGAAAACATAACGGCGAGCCAGTTGACCGACGTCGTCGCCATGGCGAGTAAGCATGCTTCCCAGATCGGATATAACCAGATCGAAATCGTCCAGGGCAACGAAGGTTTCCGCTGGTGCAGGAAGGGGGCGAACGTCGAACAACGGCAACCAGTCATCGAGGGCGCTGAAATGGTTGCTCAGCACCGTTACGTTATAGCCAGCCCTGGCAAGATTGGCCGCCAGAACCAGATAAATGCACCCGTCTCCCAGTCCCATCGAGGGAATGAGGGCGAGCCGGCAATCGGCCGGCAACGCCTCCATGCGAGCGCTAGCCTCTTTTACCGCTTCAGCCATCAGAACTCCTTCATGATCCAGATATCGTCCGTGTACGACACTGCAGAAGCGCGAAAACAAGCATGTTCAATTCCACAAGTGAGCGTCCGGAACGGCGCATGGCAGCACTGCCATTTCATGACGCTCTCCGACGCATTCACAACCCTCACGTTTCAAAGCTCCGCTAATGCTCAACATACCTGCATGGAGCCATCCTGGACGCAGGCCCGCACACAAGAGTCACCCCACTCAACTAAGATCGGAGCGATGATGGGCAATCCAGTGTGAATTTCACGTGAATTGCCAGGAGCAGGTAACCTTGACAGCAACTGAATGCAAAGTACGCAAAGCGCCCTGACATAAAGGGTCAGCGCAGTAGCCTCACCGCCGGGCGGATTGCAAGCTGAACACCAGCTCACCCGCTATCAACGACGCCCTGCAAAAACTGACGCAACTTTCTCAACTCGCTGGCTGATCACCGCTATCGCTACTCTCTTCATCGAGCCCCATTGCATGCAGGCGCGAATAGTAGCCATTGCTCGCCAGCAGCGACTCATGAGTACCTCGCTCGACGATACGCCCCTGATCCATCACGAGAATCAGATCCGCTTTCTCGATCGTGGACAGACGATGCGCGATAACCAGGGTTGTCCGCCCTTCCATTACCTTGTCCAAAGCAGCCTGAATATAGCGCTCCGACTCCGTGTCCAGCGCAGAGGTGGCTTCATCCAGAATCAGCAGCGGGGCACTCTTCAACAATGCCCTGGCGATGGCCAGACGCTGCCGTTGCCCGCCTGAAAGCATGACGCCGTTCTCACCCACGGTGGTATCGAACCCGCGCGGCAGCAGATCGATGAACTCACTGGCATACGCAGCGCGCGCGGCCCGCTCGACATCCTCACGTGGTACCTGCCGAAGATCGCCATAGGCAATATTGTTCAGCACGGTGTCATTGAATAGCGAGACCTGTTGCGTCACCAGTGCGATATGTTTCCTCAGATTTTCCACGCGGTAATCCTCTACCGGCGTCCCATCCAGAAGAATCTGCCCTTTTTCGTGCTGATAGAACCGTGGAATCAGGTTGGCCAATGTCGACTTGCCACTCCCGGAGCGGCCGACCAGGGCAACCATCTGCCCGGGCTCGACGGTGAAGCTGATGTCCTGCAAAACGGCCTTCTCGGTACCCGGATAAGTAAAGCTCAAGTGACTGACTTCCAGCGCCCCGGTTACCCGGTCTTTTTCCACAGTACCCTGATCCGGTTCAGGCTGTTCATCCAGTTGCTCGAATATGCTTTCCGCCCCAGCCAGCCCCTTCTGAATGGTTGAGCTGACTTCAGAAAGTTGACGTATCGGCTTGGGCAGCAGGCCCGCGGCGGTGATATAGGCCACCAGATCCCCGACGCTGGCGTCACCACGCAGGAACAGCACCAGAAACATGAGGAATGCCATCGCGGCATAGTTCACGAGCTGGAGGCTGGGGGTATAGATCGCACTGGTACGGGTCATCCGCAGCTGCTTGCGGGTGCTGTCCTCGCTCGCCTCGTGAAACCGTTCGCGCTCGTAGCGCTCGCCACCGAAACTGCGCACCACCCGATAATTCTGGATGGTTTCGGACGACACGTGTGTCAGCTCGCCCATGGCGCTCTGGATCTTTCGGCTCTGGCTGCGAAACTTCTTGCTGGCGCTTTTCACCATCAACGCGATCAGTGGAAGGATGGCCACCATGACCATGGTCAACTTCCAGTTCATCCACAGCAGGTAACCGAACAGGAATACTACAGTCAGCCCCTCGCGCACCATCACCTTGAGTGCGTCAGTGGCGGCACCAGTCACCGAGCCGACGTTGTAGGTGATACGGGAAATCAGGTAGCCGGTGGAGTGGTTGTCGAAATAGCGGTTGGGCAGGGTCAATAGATTGTTGAACAGCGCAATGCGCAAATCCTGAACAAGCCCCAGCGAGACCCGAGCCAGGTAATAGCCGCCCAGAAACGAGCCGATACCCTGCCATATGGTGATCAACAGCAACGCCAGCGGTACGCCGTAAAGCAGTTGCATGCTTCCCAGCAGCGGCAACTCGACCGCCCCGGCCTCCGGTGCAGCGAGCCCATCGACGAAGTATTTGAGCAGACCTGCCAGCATTGGCTGAGTAGACGCAAAAATGATGTAGCCCACCATGCTGACCCCGAACATCAGCCAGTAACGCCTCATGTAGCTCAGTAGCCGCATGTACAGCTTGAAGCTGGAGAGGGCGGGCGGATTAGTGCTTGGATCAGGCATGGGGTGATGGCTCTGGGGCGAAGCGCAGGATTGTACCATCAGGGACCCTGCAACCAAATCGGCATGGTCCGTGCTGCCCAGGCTGCTCTGCATAGCCCTCTACCACGGCCAGAGAAGCCTTGGCAGGAGCGGCGTCAATTCGTGTATCGAGCAACGCGCAGCTCTTGAGGTGGGCGCCAGCGTGTCGGTTTACGCACCACCTGGACACCTTGCAATACGTCGAGCAACGCGAGCGCATCGAAATGCGGCGTACCGGCTTCCTCGCAATAGGCACGCGCCACCTCGCCCAGATTCGACTCACCGAGCCCTAGATCAGCCAGCCGCAGCATGATCTTTTTGAAATCTTCTACTACGCCCTGCTGTGTGAAAACACCGGCGCGCTCGAAATCCAGCACATGGGCCTCATCTGAAATAAGAAAGTTGTACGGATTACAGTCGCCGTGAACGATGCCATGGGCATGCAGCCGGCCCAGCAGCGCCATCGACTGACATGCTCCGCGGTGTAACGCCTCGCCGCTCAAGGTAGCCAGTGGCACGCCCGGTAGGAAGCCGGTCAGCAGGACACTTTCGTGAAACCCTGGGCGGCGTGACTCGGCATACATGAGCGGCCTTGGGGCGGGGAAATCCAGCGTTTGCAGCCGCGCCAACAGCATCGCCTCGTTGTGCAGTGGAGAACGATAGGCCCTGCGTAGAATGCGCTTCCACCAAGGCTTCATCGATCGCCTGTAGCGCTTGACGAAGATTGCCTCATCCTCTGCGTGGATTTTTGCCACGGCCCGCCCAGGCGCGAACTCGATCAGCTCGTTGAAAAGCCTGAATAATGCCCTGATTTGTTTGCGCCCGAGACGCTCCTTCTGAAAAACTATCGTTTTGCCCATGCGGCGTCTCCTTGCGAAAGAGTCATCTTATGCAAGAAAAAACACGTGCGGGTTTTCGCCTCGGTTTTGTTGAGTACAGCGCGCTGCTGCCTCATAGGTCGGATCATGTACAGCCTCTACGTCAAAACAAAAGAAAATCTGAAGCGAGCCACTTATAACGGACAACGAATAGGCAATCCGGCTTGCGCGGTATTGATCCATCTGTTCTTCGATCAACGGCCCACCCTGAAAAAAATACGCAGAGCGATCAAGTTGATCCGCTTGACACCGCGTTACAGTTACCGCCATGCGCTGGTTGGCGACACCTATATCTGGCACTGCGACAGGGAGGACCAAACGCGTCTGGCGCTCGCTATCGGCAGCAGGCTGGCCAACGACCGCAAGCTGAGCATCAGCTATATACCCGCCATCAAGGAAGATGCCTATACGTCCCTGGATTGGTCGGCCATGCATGCAGCATTGAAAATAGCGCTCACCTGCAAGCAGTCCGTCCTGGAACGGTTTTATATATTCAGCGCACTTTGCTACACCATCAAACAGGTGAAAGCCATCGAGGAGTCGGGTGTCACCGAGCGCATAACCTCGCTGATCAGTTACAACAGCGCCAACATACCTGAATGCTTCCTCGTCCACGCATGTAGACAGCGAGGCATCAACACCTACTCGCTGCAACATGGTCTCTATCACCGCTACCGTAACGAATTCCCCATCGACATCATCAATTATGAAAATGTCACCGCGCAGACGCTACTGGTGTGGAGCGAGTTCTGCCGGGACGAAATAACCGCCTTTCATCAAGAACGTGGCCAAGCGCCCGATTTCGACATGCAGGTTGCGGGTTATATCAATCCCGTACAGATGCCACCTTTGACAAATGAGCCTGCAGCTTCGACCGGCCAGCACGTTCTTTGTCTACTGCCGGGCAAACGCTATGTCGCGGACAGTGTGAAACTGCTCAACGAACTGGCCAGATTGCCCAAGGACTACGCGCTGACGATCCGCCTACACCCCCTGCTTGTGGACAACCCCGCGCTTGTCGAAGCGCTGCCTGCCCGCGCGACTCTGGATCGCAGCCCTACCTTGGCGCACGCCCTGTCGACACGCCGGTATGCGCTCGCTGTAGGCTTCAATACCACCAGCCTGTTCGAAGCCACGCTGTTCGATGTCCCGTGCGCCCTTTACCGTGCTACAAGCCTGAACCTGCACGCTCAGAACCTGCCGTCGTTCACAAACGTCGACGAAATAGTCGCGCTGATCGGCTCGCCGACCGATGTTCGGGCACTGGCCGATCATGTGCTTGGCGCCTCGGTCTTTCGTTACTGTGAGATTACTCGCCAGGATTAACGCCACAGGAATTTCAACGCCAGCCGCCAGAGTGACGGGTAGCGCTGAATGTTCGCACTTCTAAGCCAACGCCAGCGGATCGCCGTCGGCAAGTGGGCACGCCTCAGCAAACGCAGCCAATAGCGCACAGCCAACGCCTCCTTGCGGCGGATTTGCGCAGGGCTCAGAGACGATTCAACCTGCCGCGGCAGCCGGCAAGGCGGACGCGCTGCATAGTCAAGCGCCTTAAGTGCCCAGGCCTCGCGGAAACTGCCGAGGGAAAAGTGCAGCAAGTCAATATCGAATGCCACGCCGACCTTCCCCACCAGGGCGACTCGCAAGCTGAAGTCGACGTCATAGAAATGAAATCCCTTCAGTCCTTCATCGAAGCGTACCGCGGCCCAGATCGAGCGCCTGACGAACATCCAGACACCATCCAGGGCTACCACGGGAATACAGTTTGCTGCACCGCACACATCCGGCCTGGCAAAGGCGTGTATGGCGTTGTCAGGCGAACCTCCATGATGAACGTTGAGGCACACATCCGCCTCGTCACCGCTGTGCCAACCGGAGGGTGTTCTTGCCTTGTAACGACTGCCGGCAAGACCAAGCAATGCCAGTTCGGCGTCGGCTGAGAAATGAGCGAGCGCGCGCAAGCCCCAGCCATCCTTCAGAAAGGCGACATCCTCGTGAACGAAGCAGATGAATTCATGACTCGCCTGGGATGCACCTTCGTTATAGACCTCGCATAGCCCGCGCCCCTCAACGCTATTGTCGATTGCAATCAATTCGTACTCGACGCCAATGGTCGATGCAATATTGAGGCTGACTGCACTTAGGCGGGCGGGCTGCACGCTGCAGATGACGATGGATATCACGGTCCGGGCCTTTGCAATGAAAAGCGAATCATTTGATCTTTTTCAATCCGAAATAGTAAAGCGGGAACTTGAGGTACAGCTTGATCTTCTTACGGGCCAGATAACCCCAACTCTTACCCTGCCATTTCTCCTCGAACGTGTATTTGGAGCGCTTGGTCATCAACCATTGCCGTGCCGACGTATGCGTGCTCAGCGTTCGGCTATCGAGGTGATCGACGACCGACGAGGTCACAAGAACATGCCCAAGGCCGTGGGACTGCAGCGTCAGCGCATAGTCGTTATCGGCGTACCAAAAATAGAACCGCTCATCCAGCTCACCGATGATGTCCAGGATCGAACGACGAAACACCAGACACCAGCCGGATATCTCACGCAGTACGCCGTAACCCGGGTAAATGCCGCTATGCAGAGCAAAACCGTTGCGCGGATGGTGCAAGGAACACACCGGACTGGCGCTGCTGATGCCTGGGTCACTGACGAACACCCGCAACAGCTCCGATGCCCAACCGGAGTGGAAGGAAAGATCGTTATTGCAGATAGCCACAAACGGCGCCACCCCCTCTCTGATCCCCAGGTTCATATAGGCGTGGTAGTTGAACGGTGTGTCGGGATACAGCGTTTCAACGCCTGGCTGCAGGTACGCCGGGCTAGCGGCATTTGACTCAAGTACCCAGATACGAAAGCGGATATTCGCAGGATCTTCCGAAGCAACCAGCGAATCAAGGCAATGCTCAGTCACCTGACGCAGGGCTTCATCCCTGGCGAAGCTGAGAATTACCACATCAAAACAAGCGGGCTGTTCAACCGCGCCCGCAACAGAATCAGTCATAAGAAAACATGATCTCAAGTAATAGGGGAGAAGTCCGACATCACATGCGGTCAGTCAATTGCGAGAATGTGCGCGACGCGATGCGCCCAGGTATGTTCCCGCATAAAGCGAGCCTGGCCATTTTTCGCGATGCGTACACGCTCTTCTGGATGAGCGAGGTAAAAGTTGACCTTGTCCTTCAGTTCAGCACCCGATCGAAACACTTCAATGTCCTCGCCGGGCGTAAACAGTGAAGCGATTTCTTCGCAATAATCGGTCAGCAGGAAACAACCAGCCGACACCGCCTCGAATATGCGCAGATTTACACCGGTCTCGGCACCGTAGAAATCCGATCGCGTGATGTTCAGCACGATTCGTGAGCTCTGCAACAGTACCTGCAGCTCCTCCCCCCAAACAGGGCGATCATCGACACACTGGCGTAGCGTCGAGGACATAAGCGGATAATTACGGCGCCAGCGATTCCCGCGAATGGAAAGCTGTTCTCGAATGTTTTCCAGCAGGAAAACCCGGCGCAGATCGGCACTGCCAACAAAGACTACATCGCGCTCCTTTTCAAGCCTCTGATCGGGCACTGCCACTGCCCCAAAGGGTAAATGCAGCGCTTGCAAGCCAAGTGTTTCCCGAAAAAAACGCGTCGTCGTTTCGGAAAAAGAAAACAGCTGGTCGTAGCGGGGCAACTCTTGCTCGATGAAATACAGAAACTCCCGGCGTTTGGAATAGAGGTTGCAGCTATCGGTATCGTAAAGAATGAAGCGAGCGCCGGCGCTGCGCACCATTTCGGCTACCTGACCGACGTCATAATGCTTGTAGAGAAAACCCACCACCACCACATGAGTGGGTGCTTCCGCCCGCAGCAAATGGCGCAACGGTTCCAGCGGCAAGCGTGGCAGATAGGAGAAGCCATCGCTATCGCGTGCCTTGTTACGCGCTTTGAAAACCGCCGAGGACAGTCCGTACCAGCGCCTGGGTTCCTGTTGCAAGGCGTCCCAGTAGATGGCCTGGCTCCCGGCCTGCCTGAACGCATCGAACAACTCCCGACCAAGCGGCACTCCACCTATACCATCAAGAATGAGGTACTTACGCCTACCTGCGGCAGGCGTATCGCCCTCTGGTATCTGCAACATGAATCGTCATCCTAAAGCAGTGCTACCGCGATACGGGATCGCCAAGCGGGCCTGTCAGCTAAAGTTTTCGCCAGCATCCTAACAAGGCTGCTCGTTACGCTGGCGCTTGAAAAGTAAATGCCGGAAGCGTTTCCAAAGCTGGCGATCCCATTGCCGCAAAGGCACCATCGTGACCAGGCTCCAGGCGAAACGCTTGTCGTGAGTGACCGCTGGCCCAAGTATCTTGGTTATCAACCGGGCCTTTCCCGACTCGTAAGCGGGATGCTCGCGGTACATATCCAGCAATTGCATGCCGTAGCGATACTCAGCCAGGTAATTACCGGAAAGACCGCGACCGTGCTTGCGATACAACGTAACCACATCGGGCAGCACATCGATGAAATAGCCCGCATGGGCGATCTTCAGCGTCATCTGAAAATCCTGCACACGCAATGCCGGGTCGTAACCACCGGCCGCCATCATCGCGTCACGCCTGTACATGACGAGATTGCCGCCGACCACCAAAGAGGCAGCGAGTGCCTGAGCGAAGTCGTAACGCCGTACTTGCCGAACCTTGTTCTTCTTGGGCAGAACCTGCCCTTGTTGATCAATCCGCACCGCCCGCCCACCGAGGCAACCCACCTCAGGATGCGCAACGAGGTAATCGGCCTGCAGCGCGAGGCGCCCGGCCACCATTACATCATCCGCGTCAAAGGTCGCCACGAGCTCACCTGTAGCCAACTCGAGCCCCTTGTTGAGCGCGGCGCTGACACCTTGATTGGCCTGACAGACAAATTCGACTCGACGGACATTCGAATACTGTTTCCAGCCCACCAGCGTTTCCTTGATACGCGCCGCACTGTCATCCGTCGAGCCGTCGTCGACCACAATCAATTCAATCGCGTCATGATCCTGCTGAAGAATGCTGAGCAGGGCCTCGCCAACGAAAGCGCCATAGTTGTAGCAAGGCACTATCACGCTTACCAGGGGAACCACCCCTCCGTTTACAGACGACACGCCGGCCATCCAGACAGAGCATTGAAAAACCGTGGAGCGACGGCAGCGTCGACAAAACAGTTTTCCAGGCGCGTACGCATCTCTTCGCGAAGCCGATCCAGCTCGACCTGTTTGGCACATGCGACCTTTTGCAGGCTGGCAGACAGTGCACGCCAGTCACCGAATGTAAACAACTGGCCCTCCTCGCCAACCACCTCACGTCCTCCGCCGCAGTCGCTGCACACTACGGGCAGCCCTGCGGCCATCGCTTCGAGCAAAACCATGCCAAAAGGCTCATGATCCGAACTCAGCGCAAATACGTCAAATGCCTTGAAATACCGACGGGCCAGAGGCACCTGCCCCAAGAAACGTACCTGCCCGCTGATCCCCAGGGAGTCGGCCAATGCCTTCAGCTCGGCCTCCAGCCGCCCCTTGCCCGCAATTGCCAACAGGCTAGTGTCAGGCAAGTTCGGCAAGGCGTCGGCGAATGCCCGAATCAGCGTTGCCTGGTCCTTGTCAGGGTGTAGCCGACCCACGTTGCCAATTACCCAGGCGTGCTCCGCAAGCCCGAGTGCTTCGCGAGCGGCCGCTCTCGTGAGCTGCTCTGACTGAACGGCCTGTAGGTCGATGCGGTTATAGAGAGTCTGTATGCGCTGCTCCGGCCAATCAGGCAGGCAGGCGCGTATATCATCACGTACGGCGTCGGACACTCCGAACAAATAAAGACGCTTGCGAAACAGCTTGGCGAATAGCTGGCGTGACCGCCGCTCATAATCGCCAAAAGCGTGATGAATGCCTATCACCGGGAGGCGCGTTCCAAGCAGCGCCACATAAGCTGGTTTGGAACGATGGGCGATGCACAATGCGAAATTGCGTTGCGACGCGATACGGCGAATAGCTTGAATCGCGCTGAGTTTAAGCCCCCTCAGAGCCTTGCTGCTGTAGCCAAGGAAGATGACTTCGTCAGAGGCTGATTGCCGCTCCACCTCCGGGTCATACTTACCAGTCAGGTAGACGGTCACTACCTTGTAAGGTGTATTCGCGAAAAGCACCGCATATTGGCGTGCGCAGTCGAGAAACGGTCCATCGTAGCCATGGCATATCTGGAGAACCCAGGCCTGACTCGTCTTATTAGTATCCATAGATCCTGACTCTATCCATCGTAACGGAACGCCCCGCAAACCAGAGCGCACGACAGTCAACCTCCAGACAGCTAACCGCAGAGCTCGGCACACCTGGGTAGTACCTGGTTAACTTTCATGCTGACATGACTTGAGAAGCCCGACATAAACGCCCGGTTCAATGTTTTCGATGAGCAGCAGTTGAGATGGAAAAGCTTAAAACTGAGGCTAGCAACCAGGCGCAGCGAAGCTGCAGGATTAGGTCGTCGCCTACCTGCAATATCGGATAATGAGTCGTCCTGTCAGCCCGCTTAGTCAGGCGACCTGTCAAGCGCGGCGAGTGCCTGCAATCTGGACTATTTCAGCGAACATCGCCTCTGACTGCTGGCGCGCCGTATGAAGAAATTGCTCGATGCCCTCACACTCGGACTCGCTGAAAGCCATTGCGCTTGCAAGTTTCACCGCAGTGTCATACGAGGGCTGCAGGCGCTCGCTCAATCCCACTTGGGCCAGCAAGGCCTCAATCTTGTGAGTATTGGACGGCAACGCATAAAAAGGAGTGCGTGTTACAAGGCAAAGCGTCACTAGGTGAAACCGCCCGGTAATAACCCCTTCAGAACGAGCCAGAAGACGGAGAAACCGGCCGGTCGATAAAACAGCGAAACGCCAGCGCAACTTGTCGATCCGTGAGGTTGGCAAGTCATTGGGGTATCGGCCGAAATAGCTGGCGGCGATACGCCGATACGCCTTCAGCCGCTTGCGCAAGTTTTTGCGAAAATAGAAGTCAAACCCCTTGCCAAGCTGCAAAGGCGCGAGGGTTCGAATGCTCACATAACGCAGTTGCCGATTGGCTTTTTTTGCTCGCCAGGCTTCACGCAGTCGCTCATTGATCACGCTGCCGTTGATCAACAGGCCGTGACGCGGGCCGCCAGTGGCCTTGTGTTGATAAGACAGCGTGAGATCGGGCACAAGCTCTGCAAGTACACCGGCCTCGGCCAGGGCATCCCTGCTCATTGTGTCGCGCACGAATATCTTGGTGAAACAGGGCGCATCTTCGTTCAGGCGGATATTATTCTGCCAAACCGAATTGATCAGAAAGCACGGCACTCCGTGCTCTTTGCAATACCGCGCCAAGGCCCCGTAGCGCAGTGCGAGCGGGGCATCGTCATGCATCGTGCCCTCGCCATTGACCACACACAGATCGGCATTGCGAATGTCGTTCTGCAAATCGGTATCGAGCTGCCAATCGTGATGCATCGGGCAGGCCCGCAGAATGTCCATGTGCGCCCGCCCTGCCAGCGCAAAAATCTGCTGCATCACCAGCTGACATCCGTGATGACCTTCCGAGGATGTATCGTTGAACAGCAACGCCTTTACGCGCACGCGGGCATCAGCCACGTCCTATGGCTCCTGGCCCAAGGCAGTATCGCGGCCGGGGGTCCCCTCCTTGACCACCAGTATGTCCTCCATGATCAGGTACTGCAGGTCCGAGCCGAAGAACATGTTCAGGGCATCAGTGGGCGAGCAGATCATCGGTTCGCCGCGACGGTTCAGCGAGGTGTTCAGCGACACGCCGTTGCCGGTGAGTTTTTCCAGTTCCAGCATGAGGTCGTACCAGCGCGGGTTGTATTCGCGCTTGAGCACCTGGGCGCGCGAGGTGCCGTCCTCATGGACCACTTCGCTGACGCGCGCCTTCCATTCATCATTGACCTCGAAGGTGAAGGTCATGAACGGGCTCGGGTGATCGACCTTGAGCATCTGTTCGGCGACGGTGTCGAGCATCGACGGGCAGAAGGGTCTCCAGCGCTCGCGGAATTTGATCTGCTCGTTGATACGGTCGGCCACACCGGGGATGCTTGGACAGCCGATAATCGAGCGACCGCCGAGGGCGCGCGGGCCGAATTCCATGCGGCCCTGGAACCAGGCCACCGGGTTGCCGTCGACCATGATCTGCGCGATGCGCTGCGGCGTGTCGTCGATCTTTTGCCATTTCGGCGCGTTCGGGTGTCGCGCGCAGGCGGCGATCACGTCTTCATTGCTGTAGGCGGGGCCGAGATACACGTGCTCCATCTTCTCTACCGGCACACCGCGCTTGTGGGACACGTAGGCCGCAGCACCAACCGAGGTGCCGGCGTCGCCCGAGGCGGGCTGGACGAACAGTTCCTTGACCTCGGGACGGGCGATGATCTTCTGGTTGAGCTTGACGTTCAGCGCGCAGCCGCCGGCAAAGGCGATCTTGCCGGTTTCGCGAACGATGTCGCCCAGGTAGTAATCCATCATTTCCAGCGCCAGCTTCTCGAACAGCGCCTGCATGCTGGCGGCATAGTGGATGTAGGGATCGTCGGCGATGTCGCCTTCGCGCTTGGGCCCCAGCCACTCGATCAGCTTGGGCGAGAAGTAGAAACCCTTGCCCTTTTCCTTGTAGCGACGCAGGCCGATGACGTTGGCGTAATCGGTGTTGATCACCAGTTCGCCATTCTCGAACTTGGCCAGACGGGAGAAATCGTACTTGCTGGCATCGCCATAGGGCGCCATGCCCATGACCTTGAACTCGCCGTCGAGCATCTCGAAACCGAGGAATTCGGTGACCGCGCCATACAGGCCGCCCAGGGAGTCCGGGTCGTAAAACTCCTTGATCTTGTGGATGCGGCCGTTCTCGCCATACCCGAAGAAGGTGGTGGCGTACTCGCCCTTGCCATCGATACCGAGGATGGCGGTTTTCTCGGTGAAGCCCGAGCAGTGGTAGGCGCTGGCGGCATGCGCCAGGTGGTGCTCGACCGGCTCGATCTTGACCTTCTTGGCGTCGAAGCCCAGTTGCTCCAGGCACCAGACGATTTTCTTGCGGTAGCGCTTGTAGCGGCGGTTACCCATCAGAATGGCGTCGAGGGCGCGATCCGGCGCATACCAGTAGCGCTTCGCATAATGCCAGCGCTCCTTGCCGAACAGGCTGATGGGCGCGAACGGAATCGCCACCACGTCGACGTCCGACGGCTTGATGCCGGCCTGCTCCAGGCAAAACTTCGCAGACTCGTACGGCATGCGGTTCTTCGCATGCTTGTCACGCACGAAGCGCTCTTCTTCGGCAGCCGCAATCAACTTGCCGTCGATGTACAGCGCGGCGGATGGGTCATGGCTGAGGGCGCCGGAAAGGCCAAGAATCGTCAATGCCACGGATAAAGCCTCTTTGTGCGCTTGCCGAACATCGACAACCGCGATTGTTTGGTTTCGCCAAACCCGCCTGCAGCGGGTTCAGGTGATGGTCGGTAAACGCCGGTCCAGCTCCCGATACAACGCGCTGCCCGCCGGCCAATTGCGCAACAGGCGCGCACGATCACGGGCATAAGCGGCCTCGAATGTGCCGGCGTTGCCGTGATGCTGCATGGCATCGAGGTCGATCAACGCCCAGCGGCCGGCCTGCCACAGGATATTGCTGCCTTTGAAGTCGCCATGGCTGATGCGCTCACGCAACAGGGCTGCAAACAGGGCATCCAGCGCCTGCAGATCGCCCTCGGGCGGCAACTCGTCGGCCGGGTAAGGCGCGAAACGAGCGATTATATCCACACCCGGCGTGTGTTCGGTAATCAGATAGGCCTGGCGGCGCAGCCACAGGGTGCGTCGCTCCAGCACGGCCAGGGGCTTGGGCGTGGCGATGCCGAGAAAATCCAGGCGGTTGCCTTCGCACCAGCTGTGCCAGGCTCGGCTAGCTCGCCAGAAACGCTTGAGCCAATGGCCGAAGCCCTTGATGTTGTAGCGCTTGATGACCAGCTGTCGTCCACCCTGCTCGACTCGCGCCACGGTGGACGAGCCACCCAGCTTGAGCGGCTGCCCTTTGGCAATCGCCGCATCGGGGTCGGCCAGCAACGGCGCCAGCAGAGCGTCATCCTGGCGCCGGACCACCTGCAGGCACGAGGCGCTGCGACTTACCCGAAACGCCGTGCACTCGCGCTCGATCTTGGCCATGAATGCCTGCATGCGGGCTGCGCGCGCCTTGCCGACGGCTTTCAGCAACGCTTCCAGCGGCAGGGCATGCTCGCCATTGACCAGCAGGTAGTGCACCAGCAGTTCTTCGATGAAACTGTCGATGGTGCCGGCAAATTGCGCGAAGAACAGTCCCAGGTTGGCCAATACCCTATCGCGCGCCAACGGCTGCCCGGGCGTTTGCGCACGAATGCCGCCGCCATCGATCAGGTACAGGCGGCCTTCCTGACGCAGCAGGTTGTCCAGGTGCAGGTCGTCCTGCCACAGGCCCTTGCGGTGCAGCTCGGCGATCACTGCCAGGGCCTCGCCCAGTATCTGCTGCTGGGCGTCGCTCAGCCAGGGCTGATCGGCCACCGCCTGCCAGTCGTCCGCCAGGCTGCGGGCGCTGTCGAGAAAGTCGAACAGCAGCCAGCCACCCGTGCCGGCCGTCGAGCCATGCTCAAGCAGCGCCGGCGTGCGCAGCCCCTGCTCCGCCAGCCATTCGGCGCCCTGTAACTCGCGGGCGTAATGACGTTCGGCCTTGCTGCCTACCAGCAATTTGGCCAGCACCGTACGCCCCTGCCACTGCGCCTGGCCGACATAGCGCTGGCCAGGCAATACGCGCAGCAGGCTGCACAGCTCGAGCGTTTGGCCTGACGGCAAGTCGATCAGCAACGGCAATTCGGGGCTACGCCCCACCTCGGTCAGAGAAGCCAGTTTCATGGGCGCTGCGCCTTGTCCTTGAAGCGCGCCGTGAGGCGCTGCAACCAATGATTCACGTTCTGCTCACCACCCAGATAGGCCGTCAGGAACGCGACCGTATCCTCGTCGCTCCACGGGTTGGCGCGGCGCAACAGCGGCTCCAGATCCTTGATGCGATCACGCTCGCCAAAGAACAGCGGACGTGTCTTCTCCAGGTCGATCAGCTGCGCGGTGAACCCTTCGCCGCGCGCCTGCAGAAAGATGTGCTTGGGGTAAAAGCAGCCATGCAGCTGGCCCTTGTCGTGCACCTGGCGGGCCAGCGCACCGCAGGCAGTCACGATCGCCAAACGCTGCGCGGCAGGCAGCGACGCCCAGCCGGGCAGACAGCTATCGAGGTCCTGCCAGCCGTCCAGCGCCCGGGTCAGCAGGATGGCGCGACGCTCGCCGTCGACACGCCGCTCGGCGTAGAAGGACGCATTCATGGCGGGAATACCCAGCCGCCCGTAGCGGCGAATGCTGCGAAACTCGCGCGCCAGCGTCGGCTCCCCCAGCGGGCGCTCCAGGCTGCGCGTCAGGTAGTTGCTCTGGCGCTTGAGGTAGTAGCCCTGCCCCTCCAGGTCGAGCCGGTACACCGAACTCCAGCCGCCACGAGGCGCCTTGTTGGGTTCGTCCACCGCATGCAGCTGGAGCGCCCACAAAGTCTCGAAACTGGCCAATTGGTGACGTTCGAGCAGCGTGCGGTCCTCGCTGTCGATGAAGTCCTTCATTCTCTGCCCTCGAAAAAGCGGACGATCTGGCCAATACGCTGTTTGTCGCTGTCGTTCAGGCGCTCGCGACGCCGGTACTGCAGGTAGAAGCGCAGTCGCTGGGTGCGTGACAGGTGATATTTGGCCACCTTGTCCAGGCAGGCGAGGTCCTTGACGATACGCCGGCGCAGAAACGGCCCCCACCAGAAGGCTCCGGTCGGGCAGTCGATAAAGTACAGGCGGCGGTGCTCGTCGACCAGCAGGTTGCGCCACTTCAGATCGTTGTGCGCGAAGTGGTGGTCATGCAGGGTGCGCGTGGCCTTGGCCAGCTGGCAGCTGACATCCTCGACCCACGCCCGATCGCGCAACCGCGCATCGTTGCCGTCGGCCAGGCGCCACATGTCCATGGTATCGACCAGCTCCTGGGTGATCAGCGCACCGCGGCTGAATGCGCTGCCCTTGCGCTCCAAGCCGTAGGCGGCAATCGGCGCCGTCGGTATGCCCCAGGCTGCAAAATGCTTGAGATTCTGCCACTCGGCCTTGACCCGCGGCCGGCCGATGAAACGCCGAGCGCCTTTGCCGGCGCCGAAGTAGCGTTTGACGTAATAGCGCAGCCCGTCGAACTCCACGCGGATCACATCCGACAGGGGGTCGTGGGTAATAGGCTCGCCCTGCAGGGCGAACACCGCGTCCAGTGTCGCGAAGGCACGGGCGGCCTCCGGAGTGGCCAGGGCGGTAACGCGCCACTCGCTCATGGCGTGCCTCCCGCCTGGTACTTGCGTGCATAGCGCGTCAGCAGTCGGTCGGCTTTGCCTTGCAGCCAGGTCAGCAGTGCGGCTTCGTCACGCAATAGCTGACGCAGCGAACGCGCCTTGCCGGCCGCCGCGAAATAGGCCTTGAGAAAGCGCAGGAAATCACGCTGCGTCAGGCCGATATTCAGCGCCGAGAAGTACAGCCCGGCCAGGTCCTTGTCGCGCCAGCGCCGCGGCACCGCCGGCCGTATCTGGGCACGGTGCAGGTCGATCACCGAGAGGCGGAAATCGGCGGCGTTAAAGGGTTTGTCGGTGTGCAGCAGGAAATGGCAGATATAGCAGTCGCGATGGTTGACCCCCGCAGCGTGCATGCGCCCGGTCATGTCGGCAACGCGGCGGATCAACGCCCGTTTCAGCCCGGGTTGCGGTGGCTGTGTGGCCCAATCGAGGGTCAGTTGCTCCAGATCGACGGTCGGCGCCAGCTCCTCGGTGATGATGAACGAATGCTGCTGCGCCGGATTGCTGCCGCGCTCGCCATAGGCAGCGGCGGTCATGGTCGGCACACCGGCCTCGGTCAGCCGCCGAATGGCTCTCCACTCCTGGCCGGCACCGAGTACCGGCAGGCGCGCCGTGGAGAGGTTCTTGACGATTTCCCCCCAGCCAACGCCCCGGTGGATCTTCACGAAGTACCCCTTGCCGTCGACCTCGGTACGCAGCGTGCGACGGGCCTCCAGCTCGCGATAGACCTGCCCCTGCAGGCGCTCGACTTCTACGAAGGCATCCTTGCCCTGCCACAAGGTGGCAAATGGCTGTTCGAGAAACAGCTTCATGGCTGGACACTCCTCATTACGGACGCGGCGCCAGGATCACATCGGCCGCATGCTGCGGCATGCTGTACAGGTCGGCGGTATCGGCAAATGCCAGGCCGTTGCGGTGCCAGGCGGCGCGGCCCTGCACGTCTGCGAGCATCTCGGCCAGCGTGCGATTCAGCGCCGGCTGCTCGAACGGGCTGGGCAGCACGCGACCGGCATCGGCATCACGGATGTAGTGGGCGTAGCCGCAGATGTCGGTCACCAGCACCGGCAGCCCGGCCACCAACGCCTCCAGCAGCACCGTGCCGGTATTTTCGTTATAGGCGGGATGAATCAGCAAGTCGGCCCCCAGCAGGAAACGCGGGATATCGCTGCGGCCCTTGAGGATCTGTACCTGATCCCCCACTCCGAGCGCGGTGATCTGCAGCAGGAACGGCTTGGGGTCATCCTGACCGATGACGATCAGCCGGGTGCGCCGCTTCAGCTCGGGCGGCAATGCTGCCAGCGCCTTGAGGCTGCGGTCCAGGCCCTTGGTCTTGAAGCCGGAGCCGATCTGTACCAGCAGCAGCTCATCATCGGCCAGCTTGAATTCGCGGCGAAACTCGGCGCGGATCTCGGCGGCGTTGGCCGGCGCACGGCGATCCAGGGAGATGCCCGGCGGCAGCAGGTGAAAGCGCTCGGCGGGCGTGCCGTAATGCTTGACGAACAGCGGCTGCTGCACCTCGGAGATCATCAGGATCTCGGTGCGCGACTGCGGGGCGAACACCGCGCGCTCATAGTCGGCGAAATGCTTGTAGCGGCCCCAGCGGCGGTACAGCGGGTTACGCAGGGTCTGCGCCTTCTCCTCGAAGCAGCCGTCGGCGGCGTAGTACACATCAAGCCCCGGCATCTTGTTGAAACCGACCACCCGGTCGACCGGGCGCTTGCGCAGGTCCGACTGCACCCAGGCGGTGAGCTTTTCGTTGCGGTGATGATTGAACAGCGCCTTGACCGGCACCACCACCACCTCGAAACCGGCGGGCACCTCGCCCTCCCAGATCGGCGTGTACACGCGAATGCTGTGGCCACGCCCCTGGCACTCCAGGGCGATGCGCATGAAATCGCGCTGCAACCCGCCGAACGGGAAGTATTTGTAGAGGATGAAGGCCAGGCGCATCGGCCCTTCGCTCTGTGGCATCAGTCTATCCCCATGTCCAGCAGCAGCGCGTGCAACTCGGTGAACACCCGCTGCGGCAGTAAATCATCGAAACACGGCTTGTCGCGATCGCCCTTGCCGGCGTCCGGGCCGCTGGCACACAAGTGGATCTGCGAGCGACCGTAGGCGCCCACGCGGCCCGGCAAGGTCGGCCCGTACAGCGAAATGCAGGGCACATCCAGCGCGGCGGCCAGATGGCCGAGGCCGGTGTCCACCGCGACACAGGCCTGAGCGCCGGCGATCACCTTGGCGACGCCGGCGAGATTGAGCCTGGGCAGCACAGCCGCGCCGTCGATGCCCGCGGCGATACGTTCGGCGCGGGCCTTCTCCACGTCATTGCCCCAGGGCAGGCGAATCGACCAGCCCTGCTCACTGACCTGCTCGGCCAGTTCGCGCCAGTAGGCTTCCGGCCAGTGCTTGCTGGCCCAGGTGGTGCCGTGCAGGAATACCAGATAGGGGCGTGATGACGGATCTGCAAGCTGAGCGCGGTTCAGGCCGTAGTCGCCCAGACCGGCGGGCACGCTGTAGCCCAGGGCCTGGCCAAACAGCTGGCGCGTGCGCTCCAGTGCGTGCTGGGCGCGCGGCACGCTGTAACGTCGGTCGTAGAAGCGCGCGGCGATGGGCTCGCGCGCTGACTTGGCATCCAGCCCGGCCACCGGCGCCTTGACGTAACGCGTCAGCCAGGCGCTCTTGAGCAGCCCCTGGGCGTCGATCACCAGGTCATACGGCGTATCGCGCAGGCGCTGCTTGAAGCGTGACCACTCACCATTGCGCAGGGTCTGCAGCGGATGCTTGCGCCAGCGGCGGATGGCCACCGCAATGACCTGCGACACCGCCGGATGCCACGCAGGTATCTCGGCGAAGCCCTCTTCCACCACCCAATCGAAACGAATACCGGGGTTGGCCCGCACCGCATCGGTCAGCGCTGGCAGGGTGTGAATCACATCGCCCAATGACGACGTCTTGATCAACAACACTCGCATCCGGCGCTATACCTCGACCGGACGGGCAACGAGCCGGTCCAGTGCCTCATTGGCAACACGCGGCTCGAGCTGCACCAGGCAGTTGTAGTGGCCGAAACGGCAGGTACGATCAAAACACGGGCTGCATTCGATGCCCAGGCGGACGATCTCCACCCGCTCGGCCAACGGCGGCGTGAACTGTGGCGACGTGGAGCCGTAAACCGCCACCAGCGGACGATTCAGGGCCGCTGCCACGTGCATCAGCCCGGAGTCGTTGGACACCACCGAGGCCGCACAGGACAACAGGTCGATGGCCTGGGCCAGGCTGGTCTCGCCGCACAGGTTGACCACCTCCTCGCGCAGCCCGGGAATCAGCCGCGAACGAATGTCTTCGCCGACCGGATGATCCTTCTTCGAGCCAAACAACCAGACCTGCCAGCCTTCACGGATCCGCTGCTCGGCGACACGCGCGTAATGCTCGCTTGGCCAGCGCTTGGATTCACCGAACTCGGCACCGGGGCACAGCGCGAGCACCGGGCGATCCAGCACCAGGCCGAAGCTCGCCAGTGCGGCGTCGCGCGATGCCGGATCGATGCGCAGCGCAGGCCGCGGGTAAGGCTGCGGCAGCTCGGCGCCGGGGGGATACGCCAGCGCCATAAAGCGCTCGATCATCAGCGGGTAGCGATCCTTGTCCAGGGCGCGAACATCGTTGAGCAGGCCGTAGCGCATCTCGCCCTTCCAGCCGGTGCGCAGCGGGATACCGGCGAAGAACGGCACCAGCGCCGACTTCAGCGAATTGGGCAGCAGGATCGCCTGGTCATAGCGGCCGGCCAGCGACTTGCCGATGCGCCGACGGGTGGCCAGCTCCAGCACGCCGTGACCAAGCGGGAAGCTGAGAGCCGCGCGCACTTCGGGCATGCGCTCGAGAATCGGCCGGCTCCATTCCGGCGCCAGCACGTCGATGGCGCAATCGGGATGACGGGTTTTCAGGCATTGGAACAATGTCTGCGCCATCACCATGTCGCCTACCCACGAAGGGCCGATGATCAGAATATTCATACGCTCAGTTCGATAGAGAAGCCCGAGGGCGGACGGCTGCCATCAACTCAGGCCCAGTTCACGCCAGATACGCATCACATTGCGCCGGTGCTCGTGAAACTGGTCGCCGCCCACTACCCCAGGCTGCTTCTGCAACGCCTGTCGGTGGGCTGCAGAGCGGTAGGCTTTATAAGCGTCCTGGAGCAGGGTCGCCTCACCATCGCGGAGCAGACCAAGCCGATCCAGGCCTTCCAGAATGCGGATGTTATCGGTGAATTCGAGCAGCACCGGGTGCTGTTTCGACCACGCCAGGGCCGCGTATTGCACCATAAATTCGATATCGACGATACCTCCCGCATCCTGCTTGAGATCGAAGGTGGCACCGGCCTCGAAGGCATTCTGCGCAGTGCCGGCGGCAGTGGCGCGGGTACCGAGATTGTCGCGCATCTTGGCGCGCATCTCGCTCACCTCGGCCTGCAACCTGGCCTGATCGCGCTCGCTGGTCAGCACGGCGCTGCGCACCTCGGCAAAGGCCGCACCAACGCGCTGGCAGCCGACCAGCAACCGCGCACGCACCAGCGCCTGGTGTTCCCAGGTCCAGGCTTCCTGTTCCTGGTAGCGGCGAAACGCGCCAAGGGAACTGACCAGCAGGCCGGCCGCCCCGGACGGCCGCAGGCGCATGTCGACGTCATACAGCTGGCCCGAGTTGGTCTGCGCGGTCAGCAGGTGGATGATGCGCTGGCCCAGGCGAGTGAAGAACTGCGCACCGTCGATGGGCTTGGCGCCATCGGTTTCCGCCTGGGGGTCGCCATCGTGGATGAACACCAGGTCGAGGTCCGAACCGTGGCCCAGCTCGATGCCGCCCACCTTGCCGTAGCCGACGATGATGAAGTCCGGCGCGCACAGGCTGCCGTCCGCTCGCTGCGGCGCACCATGCCGGGCGACCATCTGCCGCCAGGTCAGGGCCAGCACCTGATCAAGGATGGCTTCGGCCAGCCAGGTCAGGTAATCGCTGACCTTCATCAGCGGCAGCGTGCCGGCGATTTCCGACGCGGCTACCCGCAGGCCGTGGGCCAGTTTGAAATGGCGCAGGGCTTCCATCTGCTGTTCGAGGTCGTCCTCGGGAATGCGCATCAGCCGCTCTTGCAACTCGGCCGCCAGCTCCGGCGCCTGGGGCGGGCTGAACAGCCGACCCTCATTGAGCAGCTCGTCGAGCAGCAGCGGAAACCGGCTGATCTGCTCGGCGATCCACGGGCTGGCCGCACACAGGGTCAGCAGGCGCAACAGCGCACCGGGATTCTCGGTCAACAGCACCAGGTAGGCGGAGCGCCGGGCGACCGCCTCGATCAGCGGCAGCACCCGTTCCAGCACCAGGTCGGGCTTTTCCTGCTCCACCGTGGCGGCCAGCAGCCTGGGAATGAAGGCATCCAGACGCTCGCGGCCGATGCGCTGCATGGCGCGCACCTGATTGCCGTTGCGCAGGCCCACCAGGCGCTGCCAGGCCGCCTGGGCATCATTGAACCCGGCCTCGGCGAGTTGCCGGCAGGCCGCCTCTTCATCCTGATCGTCATTCCACAACGGCAGCCAGGCGGCACCGACCATGGGCTCCTCGCCACTGTCCTGATCGTCATCCGGATCGGCGATGACCTGGCGGAAGTGCCAGTCGACACGCCCCCGCCAGTGCATCAGCTGTTCATGGAAGGCGCCCCAATCGTCGAAGCCGAGCATGAAGGCCACACGGGCGCGATCCTCGTCGTTGTCCGGCAGCATTTGCGTCTGCCGGTCATCGATGGCCTGCAGCGCATGCTCGGTGTAGCGCAGAAAGGCATAACCGGCGAGCAGTTCATCAACGGCGTGCGCCGGCAGATAGCCTTGCCCCTTGAGCGTATCGAGCACCTTGAGCAGCGAGCGCTGCTGCAGGCTGAGGTCGCGCCCGCCGTGAATCAGCTGGAAGGCCTGGGCGATGAATTCCACTTCGCGAATGCCGCCGGAACCCAGCTTGATGTTCTCGGCCATGCCCTTGCGGCGCACCTCCTGCTGAATCAGCTGCTTCATGGTGCGCAGCGCGTCGATGGCCGAGAAATCCAGGTAACGCCGGTAAACGAACGGGCGCAGCATCTCCAGCAACTGCGCACCGGCCTGCTGGTCACCACCGACCACGCGCGCCTTGATCATCGCGTAGCGCTCCCAGTCACGGCCCTGGTCCTGGTAGTACTGCTCCAGCGCGTTGAAGCTAAATACCAGCGCACCAGACGAGCCGTAGGGGCGCAGGCGCATGTCGGTACGAAACACGAAACCATCGACGGTGATGGCGTCGAGCGCCTTGATCAGCTTCTGGCCCAGGCGGATGAAGAACTCCTGGTTGTCCAGCGGCCGCTTGACGCCCTGGGTTTCACCACCCTCCGGGTAACCGAAGATCAGGTCGATGTCGGACGACAGGTTCAGCTCGAGGGCGCCGAGCTTGCCCATGCCCAGGATAACCATGTGCTGGGGCTCGCCACTGCGGCGCCCCACCGACGTGCCGAACTGCTCGCAATGCCGGGGGTAGAGCCATTGATAGGCCAGATCGATACAGGCATCGGCGAGATCGGAAAGATCCTGACACGTTTCGACCAGATCGGCCTGGCGGCTGACATCACGCCAGATGATGCGCAGTTGCTGGCGGTTGCGAAAGCGCCGCAAGCTGCGCGCCAGGGCGTTTTCATCGCCGCAGTCGCGCAATTGATCGGCCAGTTGCTCGCGCAACTCGCCACGCGCCAGGCGCCGCTCCAACTCGCCACTGGCAGCCAGGTCGAGGAGCATCTGCGGGTCGCGCAGGCCTTGCTGCGTCACGAAATCGCTGGCGGCCGTGACACGCTGCAACTGCGCCTTGCGCGGCGCTGGCCAGGCCGCGAAATCGGCGGCGGCCTGAGGCGACAGCGCCCCCATGGCGTGGGCCAGCGACTGATCGGCGCGCTGCGCCAGGGGTTCGAGGACGGCAGGCAAAGAGGCGAGCGCAGGCAAGCTCATGGTCTATCCTTTTCGGCGGGCTGAAGAGCCTGTTGGCACGCCGGTGCCCCCGCAGGTAGGCTCCCGGCACGGGGCTTGCGCCTGGCGTGATTGTGTATTGCCATTACGGAATCAACCGTAAGAGCTGAAATCGCCAGCGAAATGTAGTAAAACTACACGAAGCCGGATCTACCAACCGGTACATCCAAGAATCAATGTGCCCGCTCAAAAAGCCGGCCACGCATCCTGGCTTCCGATTCTGGAAGCCTTTCCGCTCTGGAGCAAGCCATGCAAGACCTCGATCCAATCGAAACCCAGGAATGGCTGGACGCACTGGAATCCGTCCTCGACAAGGAAGGCGAAGACCGTGCCCACTATCTGATGACGCGCCTGGGTGAGTTGGCCACTCGCAGCGGCACGCAGTTGCCCTATTCGATCACCACGCCCTATCGCAACACCATTCCGGTCACCCGCGAGGCGCGTATGCCGGGCGACCTGTTCATGGAGCGCCGCATCCGCTCGATCGTTCGCTGGAACGCTCTGGCCATGGTCATGCGTGCGAACATGCAGGACCCGGATCTGGGTGGCCACATCTCCACCTTCGCCTCCAGCGCGACCCTTTACGACATCGGCTTCAACTATTTCTTCCAGGCGCCGACCGAAGAACATGGCGGCGACCTGATCTACTACCAGGGCCACGCATCTCCTGGCATCTACGCACGCGCCTTCCTGGAAGGCCGCCTGAGCGAAGAGCAGATGCTCAAGTTCCGTCAGGAAGTGGACGGCGGCGGCCTGTCGTCGTACCCGCACCCGCACCTGATGCCGGACTTCTGGCAGTTCCCGACCGTATCCATGGGCCTGGGCCCGATCACCGCGATCTACCAGGCACGCTTCATGAAGTACCTGGAAAATCGCGGCTTCATCCCGGCCGGCAAGCAGAAAGTCTGGTGCTTCATCGGTGACGGTGAGACCGACGAGCCGGAAACCCTGGGCGCCATTTCCCTGGCCGGCCGCGAGAACCTCGACAACCTGATCTTCGTCATCAACTGCAACCTGCAGCGCCTCGACGGCCCGGTTCGCGGCAACAGCAAGATCATCCAGGAACTCGAAGGCGTGTTCCGCGGCGCCAACTGGAACGTCAACAAGGTCATCTGGGGCCGCATGTGGGATCCGCTGTTCGCCCAGGACGAAGACGGCCGCATGCAGCGCCGCATGGACCAGGCGATCGACGGCGAGTACCAGAACTACAAGGCCAAGGACGGCGCCTACGTGCGCAAGCATTTCTTCGGCCACGACCCGGAGCTGCTCAAACGCGTCGAGAAGCTCTCGGACGAGGAAATCTTCAACCTCAACCGTGGCGGCCACGACCCCTACAAGGTCTACGCGGCCTACCACCAGGCGGTCAACCACAAGGGTCAGCCGACCGTCATCCTGGCCAAGACCATCAAGGGTTATGGCACCGGTGCCGGCGAAGCCAAGAACACCGCGCACAACACCAAGAAGGTCGATATCGAGTCGCTGAAGAAATTCCGCGATCGCTTCGACATTCCGCTCAACGATTCGCAGCTCGAAGAACTGCCGTTCTACCGCCCGGCCGAAGACAGCGCGGAGATGAAATACCTGCGCAAGTGCCGCGAAAAGCTCGGCGGCCACCTGCCGCAGCGCAACCGCGGCACCATGAGCATCCCAACGCCGCCGCTGGACACCCTCAAGGCCGTCCTCGACGGTTCGGGCGACCGCGAAATCTCCACCACCATGGCCTTCGGTCGCATCCTCGCGACAATGATCAAGGACAAGGAGCTGGGCAAGCGCATCGTGCCGATCCTCGCTGACGAGGCCCGTACCTTCGGCATGGAAGGCATGTTCCGCCAACTGGGTATCTACTCCCCGGTCGGCCAGCTGTACGAGCCGGTCGACCGCGACCAGGTGATGTACTACCGCGAAGAGAAAGACGGCCAGATCCTTCAGGAAGGCCTCAACGAGGCCGGCGCGTTCTCCTCGTTCATCGCCGCGGGCACTGCCTACAGCAACTACAATCAGCCGATGCTGCCGGTTTACATCTTCTATTCGATGTTCGGCTTCCAGCGTATCGGCGACCTGGCCTGGGCTGCCGGCGACGGCCAGACCCGCGGTTTCCTGCTGGGCGGCACCTCCGGTCGCACCACGCTGAACGGTGAAGGCCTGCAGCACGAAGACGGCCACAGCCACATCCTGGCCAGCACCATCCCCAACGTGCGCAGCTATGACCCCACCTACGCTTACGAGCTGGCGGTGATCATGCGCGAAGGCACGCACCGGATGATGACCCTGCAGGAAAACGTTTATTACTACATCACCGTGATGAACGAGAACTATCAGCAGCCGCCCATGCCCGAAGGTGTCGAGGAAGGCATCGTCAAGGGCATGTATCTGCTCGAAGAGGACCAGAAGGAAGCCGCTCATCACGTGCAACTGCTGGGTTGCGGCACCATCCTCAACGAAGTTCGCGAAGCGGCGAAGATCCTGCGCAACGACTACAACATCGGCGCCGATGTGTGGAGCGTGACCAGCTTCAACGAGTTGCGCCGCAACGGCCTGGCCGTAGAGCGCAGCAACCGCCTGCACCCGGGCGACGAGCCCAAGCAGAGCTATGTCGAGCAGTGCCTGGGCGGCCGTAAGGGTCCGGTCGTGGCAAGCACCGACTACATGAAGCTGTTCGCCGAGCAGATTCGTCAGTGGGTTCCGGTCAAGGAATACAAGGTGCTGGGCACCGACGGCTACGGCCGTAGCGACAGCCGTCGCAAACTGCGCGATTTCTTCGAAGTGGACCGTCGCTGGGTCGTTCTGGCCGCGCTCGAAGCGCTGGCCGATCGTGGCGAAATCGAACGCAAGGCCGTGGCCGAAGCCATCGTCAAGTTCGGTATCGACCCCGAAAAACGCAACCCACTGGACTGCTAAGGAGACGCATTGTGAGTGAATTGATTCGCGTACCCGACATCGGCGGTGGTGAGGGTGAAATCATCGAGTTGTTCGTCAAGGTCGGCGACCGCATCGAAGCCGACCAGAGCCTGCTGACCCTCGAGTCGGACAAGGCGAGCATGGAGATTCCGGCCCCCAAGGCCGGCGTCATCAAGAGCCTCAAGGTCAAGCTGGGCGACACCCTGAAAGAGGGTGACGAGCTGCTCGAACTGGACGTGGAAGGCGACGCCGAAACTGCCCCGGCAGAAGAGCCTGCCCCTGCACAGGAAGCCCAGGCCGCTGCCCCGCAACCTGCCGCCGAGCCCCAGGCAGAAGCGGCCGGCAGCGCCGAGCCCCAGGAAGTCAAGGTGCCGGACATCGGCTCCGACGCCAAGGCCAGCGTGATCGAAGTATTGGTCAAGCCTGGCGACAGCATCGAGGCCGACCAGTCGCTGATCGCCCTCGAATCCGACAAGGCCAGCATGGAAATCCCGTCGCCGGCTGCCGGCGTGGTGGAGAGCGTGTCGGTCAAGGTCGGCGACGAAGTGGGCACGGGTGACCTGATCCTGGTCCTCAAGGGCGCCGCCGGGGCACAGCCGAAGCAGGCTGCCAGCGCTCCTGCAGCAGCGCCAAGCGCCGCTGCACCTGCCGAGGCCAGCGCCGCCGCACCAGCGGCAGCCGAAGAGCCGGCTGGCGAAAGCAGCGAAGAAGTACGTATTCCGGACATCGGCGAAGATGCCGCCGGCGTGATCGAACTACTGGTCAAGGTCGGCGACAGCGTCGAAACCGAGCAGTCGCTCGTCGTGCTGGAGTCGGCCAAGGCCAGCATGGAGATTCCAGCGCCCAAGGCTGGCGTCATCGAAAGCATCTCCATCAAGGTCGGTGACCAGGCCAAGACCGGCGACCTGATTCTGGTGATGAAGGTTCAGGGCAAGGCCGCCGCCAAACCCGCTGCCGCAGCCGCTGCCCAGGCGCCGGCTGCCGCTCCCGAGCAGGCCAAACCGGCCAATGTTCAGGGCACGGCACCTGCCAAGGCCGCACCGCAGGCCGCTCCTGCTGCCACGCCAAGCCGCGACGGCAGCAAGGTGCACGCCGGCCCGGCGGTGCGTCAGCTGGCCCGCGAATTCGGCGTCGAACTGAGCGCAGTACCTGGCAGCGGCCCGAAAGGCCGCATCCTCAAGGAAGACGTGCAGGTCTACGTCAAGGCCGAGCTCCAGAAGGCCAAGTCGGCACCTGCCGCAGCGGCCGGCGTCACCGGCGGTGCCGGCATTCCGCCGATCCCGACCGTCGACTTCAGCAAGTTCGGTGAAGTCGAAGAAGTGCCGATGACCCGCCTCATGCAGGTCGGCGCTGCCAACCTGCACCGCAGCTGGCTGAACGTGCCGCATGTAACCCAGTTCGACTCGGCCGACATCACCGAGCTGGAAGCCTTCCGCGTGGCCCAGAAGGCGGTCGCCGAGAAAGCCGGCGTCAAGCTGACCGTACTGCCCCTGCTGCTCAAGGCCTGTGCCTATCTGCTCAAGGAACTGCCGGACTTCAACAGTTCGCTGGCACCAAGCGGCAAGGCGGTGATCCGCAAGAAGTACGTGCACATCGGCTTCGCGGTCGATACCCCGGATGGCCTGCTGGTGCCGGTAATCAAGAACGTCGATCAGAAGAGCCTGCTGCAACTGGCTGCCGAAGCCGCTGCCCTGGCAGAAAAGGCGCGCACCAAGAAGCTCTCCGCTGACGACATGCAGGGCGCCTGCTTCACCATCTCCAGCCTCGGCCACATTGGCGGCACCGGCTTCACGCCGATCGTCAATGCGCCGGAAGTGGCGATCCTTGGGGTCAGCAAGGCGACCATCCAGCCGGTCTGGGATGGCAAGGCCTTCCAGCCCAAGCTGATGCTGCCGCTGTCGCTGTCCTACGATCACCGCGTGATCAATGGTGCTGCCGCGGCGCGCTTCACCAAGCGCCTGGGCGATGTGCTGACCGACATCCGCACCATGCTGTTGTAAGTACAGGTTTCGAGCGCCACGTTCGTACCCGTGACCCCGCCCCTCCAGGCGGGGTTTTTTTTAGCCGATACCGCCTCGCCGGCCGCCGGAAATGGCGCCGACGAGCGTTGAAAACATACCCATAATGAAATATTTATCCTTTATAAAACAGTTAGTTAAAAGAAAGACATCACAATGCCATTAGATTTCTTGTCAGTTGGCACACCATGGTGCAACCTAAGCGCTAATACCGCCTCGCAGCGGCCAGGGAGATTCGGCAGCACCCCTCGTTAGCGTTATAGTGAAGAGGCCAGGCGCCTGCCTGTGCCAGTAGATGGATACAGCCATTCGATGAAAAGCCATCCCGATGCCGCGAGCCGTGCAGCGGCCGAGGTCGTGACGCAACTGCCCGTGCCTTCCAGGCTCGGCATGATGCGTTTCGAACGGATGAATGAAGCGAACTGGCTGCTGCTATTTCTCGATGCATCCTGCGAAAAACAGTTCGGCATCGCCGCCAGCGACCTCTGCGCGCTGGTCGAAACTCCCTACGCCAGCCTGATGGAGCCGGAAGCACGTTACCGGCTGCATGACGCCATCCAGCAGCAATTGTCCATTGGCAGCCACTACCTGGTGCGCTACACCTTGCACACGCCCCAGGGCCCGTTGAAGTTGATGGAAGTGGGCGAGCCATTTCGCCAGCGCGGCCGCCACCTGCTGCGCGGCTACTTACTGATAGTCGCTGATGAGACACCGGACAGTGCCGGCCTACCCTCGCCTGGCCCCGCGACCCACGGCGTATTCGACGCGCTGGAGCAGTTTCAGGGCAGCCAGGCAGAGGCCAGGCGGCAGGAGCAGCGCGCGGCGGCCCAGCAGCAACTCATCGTGCGCCTGGCCAGCCAGCGCCATCAGGGCAATGACCCAACCCGTGAAGCCGCCGAGCTGATTACGCGCAGCGCCTGTGAAATCTATGGGGTCGCCCGCGCCGGGATCTGGCATATCAATGGCGATACCCTCGATCCGGTGGCGCTCTACCTGCTCGACCAGGCCCACTACGAAATCCCCCTGCCGATCGATGGCCGCCGCTACCCGACGTACCTGCGTGCCCTGAAGGAAAGCCGCGCGCTGAGCGCACACGACGCCGAGAACGATCCACGTACCCGCGAACTGCGCGACGACTACCTGCGCCCCGAGGGGATTACCGCCATCCTCGACGCCAGTATCCGCGTTGGCGGCGAGCTGGTTGCAGTGCTCTGCCTGGAACACACCGGCGGGCCACGCCACTGGCAGGCGGACGAAATCGCCTTTGCCGGCGAGCTCGCGGATCAATACGCCAACGTGCTGAGCAATCAGGAACGGCGCAACGCCACCAGCGCCCTGTACCTGTTCCAGCGCGCCGTGGAGCAGAGCGCCAGCGCCTTCATCCTGCTCAATCGCGATGGCATGGTGGAGTACGTCAACCCGAGCTTCACGGCGATCACCCAGTACAGCGCCGATGAGGTGCAGGGCCGCCAGCTGTCGGAGTTGGCGGCCCTGGAAAACCTCAGCGAGCTGCTGTTCGACAGCACCTCCGGGCTGGCCGAGCAGAACAGCTGGCAGGGCGAGTTCAAGAGCCGGCGCAAGAATCTGGAACCCTACTGGAGCCAGTTCTCGATCTCCAAGGTGCATGCCGATGACGGCACCCTCACCCACTACATCGGCATCTACGAGGACATTACCGAGTCCAAGCAGTCGCAGCAGCGCATCGAGCGCCTGGCCTACAGCGACAACCTCACCGGGCTGGGCAATCGCTACGCATTCATCCGTGCCCTGGAGAAACGCTTTACCAGCACCAGCAGTTCGCCGGTCAGCCTGCTGCTGGTCGATATCGACAACTTCAAGCGAATCAACGACACCCTCGGCCACCAGACCGGCGACAAACTGCTGGTCAGCCTGGCCAAGCGGTTGCGCAACACCTTCAGTGGCGAGAGCACCCTGGCGCGCTTCGCCAGCAACGAGTTCGCCATCCTGCTCGACAACTGCCACAGCGAGCGCGGCCAACTGATCGCCCAGCAGGTGCTGGCAACCCTCGACAAACCGCTGTTCGTCGACAACCAGCTGATCAACGTCACCGGCTCGGTGGGCCTGGCCTGCTCGCCCGAACACGGCGCCGATCCGCAAACCCTGATGAAACATGCGGGGCTTGCGCTGCACAAGGCCAAGGCCAACGGCAAGCATCAGTTGCATGTGTTCACCGACGCCCTGAACGCCGAGGCCAATTACAAACTGTTCGTCGAGAACAACCTGCGCCGAGCGCTGACGCAGAACGAACTCGAGGTGTTCTACCAGCCCAAGCTGTGCCTGAAGACCGGGCAACTGCTGGGCATGGAGGCGCTGCTGCGCTGGCAGCACCCGGAAAAAGGCATGATCCGCCCGGACCAGTTCATCAGCGTCGCCGAAGAAACCGGGCTGATCATCCCGATCGGCAAGTGGGTGGTGCGCCAGGCCTGCCGCATGAGCAAGCAGCTCACCGCCTTGGGAATGGGCAATCTGCAGGTGGCGATCAACCTGTCTCCCAAGCAGTTCAGCGACCCCGACCTGGTCGGCTCGATTGCCGCCATCCTCGAAGAAGAGCAGTTGCCGCCGGAGCTGCTCGAACTGGAGCTCACCGAAGGGCTGCTGCTGGAAGCCACCGAAGACACGCGCAGCCAGCTCAGCCGCCTCAAGCAACTGGGCCTGACGCTGGCCATGGACGACTTCGGCACGGGCTATTCGTCGCTCAGCTACCTGAAGAAATTCCCGATCGACGTGATCAAGATCGACCGCAGCTTCATCAAGGATATTCCCGAGAACCAGGACGACATGGAAATCACCTCCGCGGTGATTGCCATGGCCCACAACCTCAAACTCAAGGTAGTCGCCGAGGGCATCGAAACCCAGGCCCAGCTGGGCTTCCTGCGTCGTCAGCGCTGCGATATCGGCCAGGGCTATCTGTTCGACCGTCCCATTCCCGGTCGCGATCTGGTAGAAAGCCTGAAGCGCTACCCGCGGCGCCCCACGCGCTGAACGGCAGCTAACGTCAGCCAGTTGCCGCGGTCTACCCCCCACGACAGACACGACTCGGAGAACATGACGCATGGTCTTACGCTCGCAAATTCTCGCCCACAAGCTCGAACTGCCCAGCGCCGAACAGGCATTGCCTGGCCGCGACACGCCGATTTCAGTGCCCGAAGCCCACTACGTGAACGGTAACCCGCTGCAGGGCCCTTTCCCGACAGGCCTGCAAACCGCTATTTTCGGCCTTGGCTGTTTCTGGGGCGCGGAGCGGCGGTTCTGGCAACAGCCCGGCGTATGGAGCACCGCGGCAGGCTATGCCGGCGGCCACACGCCCAACCCGACCTATGAAGAAACCTGCTCTGGCCTCACCGGCCACGCGGAAGTGGTATTGGTGGTGTTCGACCCCCAGCAAACCAGCTACGAGGCGCTGCTCAAGGTGTTCTGGGAAGTGCACAACCCGACTCAGGGCATGCGCCAGGGCAACGATATCGGCAGCCAGTACCGCTCGGCCATCTACTGCACCGACGAGCAGCAGCTCGAAGCCGCTCGCCGCAGCCAGGCACAGTTCCAGAGCGAGCTGGAAAAGGCCGGCCTGGGCGAGATCACCACGGAGATCGCCCCGGCACCGGCCTTTTACTACGCCGAGGCCTATCACCAGCAGTACCTGGCGAAGAACCCGGAAGGCTATTGCGGCCTGGGCGGCACCGGTGTATGTCTACCTCCTGCATCCTGAATAGGGGGAGACGGTCGTGGAGCTGAGCAGCATTTCCAGCCAGGTGGCGAGTCAGGCAGCGGCGCAGTTCTCCGCACAGATGTCGCTCTTGCTGCTGCGCAAGACGCTCGAGCTACAGAGCGCCAGCATCAGCGGGCTGGTGCAGTCCGCTGCACCGGCCAGCGCTCCCAGCAATCCGCCAAACCTGGGCAACAGCATTGATGTGATGGCCTGAAGAACTACTGCCATCACGCCAACAGCCGGCTAAACTGTTGGCAATTAGCCAGCAAACGACGAGCACGGCATGCCCGCCAACCTCCCCTGCATCTCCCCCGATCAACTCTGCGTCGGCCTTTACGTTCACCTGGATCTGAGTTGGTGGGAACATTCGTTCGCCTTCAGCAATTTCAAGATCAAGGACGACAGCCAGCTCAAGCAGTTGCGCGCCCTAGGCCTCAAGCGCCTGCGCTATGACCCGGCGCGTAGCGACTGCACGCCGTTGCCGCTCCCGGCCAGCCCGGTGCAGCAGCCAGCGCCACCCGCACCACCCGACCCCCAGGAACAGGCGCGCCAGGCGCGCGTCCAGCAACTGAGCGTACTGCGCAAACGCCTGTCGGAAGTCGACCGCGCCTTCGTCCAGGCCAGCCAGCGGGTCAAGGCGCTCAACCAGAGCCTGCGCAACCAGCCGGAAGACTCGGTCAAGCAGGCCGGCGCACTGGTGAATGAACTGGTCGCCACCATGCTTGGCGAAGACGGCGTCGCCCTGCACAGCATCACCGGCAAGGCCGCCGAAGATGCCTACGTGCACTCGCTCAACGTCACCGTGCTGTCGATGATGCTTGGCCGTCAGCTCGGTCTGGATGCCGAGGCCAGCCACATGCTCGGCATGGGTGCGCTGCTGCACGACATCGGCAAACTGGAACTGCCGAGCAAGGTGCTGCTCAAGCCGCCGCCGCTGACCCGCGCCGAGCAACAGCTACTGGAGATGCACACCCTGTATGGCAAGCGCATGGGCGAAAAGCTCATGCTCGACGACGACGTACTGCGCATCATCCATGAGCACCACGAGCATTGCGACGGCAGCGGCTACCCGCAGCAACTGCGTGAAGCCTCCATCGGCCGCCTGAGCCGAATCGTCTGCATCGCCAACCACTTCGACAACCTGTGTAACCCCGTCGACCCGCGCGTGGCGCTCAGCCCCCACGAAGCACTGGCGCGAATGTTCCTGCCGCAATATCGGGTGCGCTACGACGATGTCGCGCTCAAGGCCTTCATTCGCTGCATGGGCGTCTATCCGCCGGGCAGCCTGGTGCAGCTCGAAGACGAGCGCTACGCCCTGGTGCTGGGCATGCACCCGACGCTGCCCCTGAAGCCCACGCTGATCGTCTACGATCCGGCGGTAGCCAAGGAGGAAGCGCTGATCGTCAGCCTCGAAGCCGAGCCGAAACTGGCCATCGCCGGCAGCGTCCGTCCTTCACAGCTGCCGCCTGAAGCACTCGAGTACCTCAACCCGCGCCAGCAACTGACCTACTATGTCGACCCGCGACGTCGCTGACCCGCCCCGAGGGCACAGCCCCTTCCCCTCGCCTGGATGCACCGCGATGGCAGACTGTCCCTATCTCCTCATCCACGGCCTGATCGGCAGCCTGCGCGAGCTGGCTCCACTGTTCGCCGCGCACGGTCGCCAGGCCCTCGCGCCAGACCTGCTCGGCTATGGCAGCAGACAGGATGCAGAGCCCTCCAGCATCACGCTCGACGGCCAGGTCGCACATCTCGCCCAGTGGCTTTCGCAGCGAGGCATCAGGCGCGTGCACCTGGTCGGCCATTCGGTCGGCGGCGCGATCGCCATGCTGTTTGCAGCGGCTTATCCGCACCAGGTCGCCTCGATCATCAACGTGGAAGGAAATTTCACGCTGGACGACGCATTCTGGTCAGCCAACGTGGCCACAATGCCGCCCCGGGAAGCCGAAGCACTGCTCGCCGGGTTTCAGCAGGACCCGGCACAATGGCTGGCGCGGTCGGCGATCAGCGCCTCGCCGCACCACCTCGACAGCGCGGCGCGGCTACTCGCCAACCAGCCCGCCTCGACACTCCAGGCCACCGCCCGCTCGGTGGTCGCGGTGACTGGCCGGGCAGCGTACCTGGAAGCGATCAGGGCACTGTTCGAGGGCCCCATGGCCATCCACCTGATTGCCGGCGAGGGCTCGAAAGACGGCTGGCACGTGCCTGAGTGGGCGCTTGCCCACGCTGCAAGCGTCACCTACCTGCCCGGTGGACACCTGATGATGCTGGAGGACCCGCAACGCTTCGTGGCAGCGCTCATCAGCCTCCCGGGCTGAAACCACTAGCAGCTCTGCCGCGACCGACGCGCTTATTCGGCGATCAGCCAATCCAGGCGCCAACTGCCCTTGCTTTGCGCCAAACGCTCGGCCAGCCAGGGCAGCAGTTCACGCAAGTCCTCTTCCAGCCCCCAAGGCGGATTGCTGATCAGCAGACCGGAGCCGTTCAGGCGCCCTGCCTCGTCAGCGGGATGCACGAACAGCTCGGCACGCAGCAGCTTGGGAGCCGCACTCTTTTGCATGTCGCGGTAGAAGCGCTTGAGCTGGCGCTCGTCCTTGATCGGGTACCAGATCGCCACGATGGTCTGGCGCATGCGCCCGATGGCTTCGTTGAGCGCCGCCACGCAGCGCTCCAGCTCGTCGGCCTTTTCGAACGGCGGATCGATCAGCAGCACGGCGCGCTTTTCACGGGTGGGCAGCAAGGCGCGCGGCACATGCCAGCCCTCGCCCAGGTGCACCGCCACGCGCCGGTCACCGGCCATGTTTTCCTTGAGCAACTGGCCGTCGTCCGGGTGTTTCTCATTGAGGTGCAGGCGATCCTGCTCGCGGGTCTGCAGGCGCGCCAGCTCGGGCGAGCCGGGGTAATGGCGCAGCACCCCATCGGGGTTCATCGCGCGGATGACAGCCAGATAGTCGAGCAAAGCCTCCGGTGCCTCCGTGGCCTCCCACAGGCGGGCGATACCTTCGCGCCATTCACCGGTGCGGCTGGCCTGGTCGCCAGCCAGGTCGTAGAGCCCGACGCCGGCGTGGCTATCGAGGTAGGCATACGGGGCCTCCTTGCGCGCCAGCAGGGCGAACAGGCGGCACAGCACCAGGTGTTTCAAGACATCGGCGTGGTTGCCGGCATGGAAGGCGTGGCGGTAATTCATCATCGGCTCCTGAGCAGGGGCGAATTGTAGCCGGCCTGAGCGCGCGCTGCAGCGCCTGCGGTGGATGGCCCGACGACGTCCGGCTTGTTCCACGGCATCACGCCGGTCGATGATGCTGGCGGCACGCGCCCAGCGCCCTAGACTGCGCTGATCGAACCGGAGAGCCATCATGCCCGAGACCCTGCTCAGCGCCCGTAACCTGGCGTTCGAACTCTACGAAGTGCTGAATGCCGAAGCCCTCACCAGCCGCCCGCGCTTCAGCGAGCACAGCCGGGACACCTTCGAGGCCGCGCTGGGCACCGCGCGCAGCATCGCCGAGGAATTGTTCGCTGGGCACAATCGCAAGGGCGACGAGCACGAACCGCAGTATGTCGATGGCGCCGCGCAGTTGATCGCCGAGGTCAAGCCGGCCCTGCAGGCCTTCATGGACGCCGGCTTCGCGAACGCGACCCGGGATTTCGAGGCCGGCGGCATGCAATTGCCCAACCTGCTGTCACAGGCCTGTTTCGCCCACTTTCAGGCGGCCAACATTGCCACGGCCTCATATCCATTGCTGACCATGGCCGCCGCCAACCTGATCGAAGCATTCGGCGACGACGCGCAGAAGCAGCGCTTCCTGCAGCCGATGATCGAGGGGCGCTTCTTCGGCACCATGGCTCTCACCGAACCCCATGCCGGCTCCTCCCTCGCCGATATCCGCACCCGCGCCGAACCGGCAGGCGACGGCAGCTACCGCCTCAAAGGCAACAAGATCTTCATTTCCGGTGGTGATCACGGGTTGAGCGAGAACATTATCCACCTCGTGCTGGCGCGCTTGCCCGACGCGCCTGCCGGAGTGAAAGGCATCTCGCTGTTCATCGTGCCCAAATGGCTGGTCAACGAAGACGGCCGCCTCGGTCCACGCAACGACGTGACCCTGGCCGGGCTGTTCCACAAGATGGGCTGGCGCGGCACCACCTCGACGGCACTGAATTTCGGCGACCAGGGCAACTGCGTGGGCTACCTGGTGGGCAAACCCCACACTGGGCTCTCCTGCATGTTCCAGATGATGAACGAGGCGCGCATCGGTGTCGGCATGGGCGCGACGATGCTCGGCTATGCCGGTTACCTCTACTCCCTCGACTATGCCCGCCAGCGCAGCCAGGGCCGCCTGCCCGACGGCAAGCAAGCGGCGAGCGATCAGGTGGCGATCGTCGAACACGCCGACGTGCGCCGCATGCTGCTGACCCAGAAGGCCTACGTGGAAGGTGCATTCGACCTGGCGCTTTACTGCGCGCGCCTGTTCGACGACAGCCAGACCCTGGAAGACGCCGAACAGCGTACCCAGGCCGGCCAGTTGCTCGACCTGCTGACCCCGATAGCCAAATCCTGGCCGTCGCACTACTGCCTGGAGGCCAACGCCCTGGCGATCCAGATTCTCGGCGGCCACGGTTATACCCGCGACCACCCCGTGGAACAGTACTACCGGGACAACCGCCTCAATCCGATCCACGAAGGCACCCACGGCATCCAGTCCCTCGATCTGCTGGGGCGCAAGGTCGGCCAGCACGGCGGCGCGGCGCTCAAGGCGCTGAGCCGGCTGATCATCGAGACGTGCCAGCGCGCCGAACCCTTCACCGCACTGGACGCCCTGCGCCAACCGCTGGAAACATTACTCAAGCGCCTCTCGGAGGTGACCCTTGGCCTGCTTGGCGATCTGCAACAAGGCCGCGTCAACGGCGCCCTGGCCGACTCGGCGCTGTACCTCAAGGTGTTCGGCCACCTGGTGATCGGCTGGCGCTGGCTGGAACAGGCGATCCACGCCGAACAGGGCCGCCTGGCCGGCAACCCGGCCGACGTCGACTTCTACAGCGGCAAACTGCAGGCCGCGCGCTACTTCCTGCTGCGCGAGGTGCCGGGCTGCCATCACGACCTGCACCTGCTGGAGCAACGTGACGACACCTGCCTGGCGATGAACGAGGCGTGGTTTTGAATCACGGCTCGACCCGCCTCGCAGCCCGACTCATGCGAGGCGACAGCAAGGCGGGCCTCGCCATGCACTGCGGCGCAGCCGAGCAACATGACTGAATCGGAAACCAGCGTCGCCGCCGTCCATACGCCGCTTGCAACAATTGGCGCCGCCGCGCAGCGCCGACAGGCCGCTAGAATTCCATCGCCCACAGACCAATATCCGTAGCGTAACGATCAGGGAGAGCGTGCCGATGAATCATCTGCCGACGCACACGGGAGGCTGCCTTTGCGGGCAGGTCAGGTTTAGCGTCCGGGGTGACTTCCGCGATCCGCATACCTGCTCCTGCGAACAGTGCCAACGGCACTCCGGAGCGCTGACACTGGCATGGGTGGAACTGGACAAGGCCCAACTGGACTGGACCGGCCCTTCTGGCGAACCAGGGCTCTGGCGCTCCTCAGACGCGACCTGTCGGGCTTTCTGTCCCCATTGCGGCTCGACCCTGGGCGCCATCGACGACGGCGCAACAATGGCACTCACCCTTGGCGTCTTCGATATGCTGACGGACCGGCTAGCACCGCAATTTCACAGCTTCTCCGAACGGCGCCCATGCTGGTGGAGCGTGCATGGCAAAACGCCGGGTGACCAAGCGTGATCCAGAGTATTCCCGGCAGCCTGGATAACCCTCGGCGCCCGGCCGCCCTCCACCGTAAACCGTGTCAGGCGCCTGTTTCGGATGGCCCGGCAAGCGCCTTCCCATTACGCGGCGACCGGACACGCCGCAACGCTTGGATGCCGACTGGTTGCCTGCGCGAAGCGCCAGGTTGGCGGCGCCTGTAGCGGTCGGGTATCGCGCCGCTGCCCCATCCGTAAGGTTGGTCCATCCACAACGAGAAACGGGCCCATGGGGCCCGTTTCCTGTTCCTGGCTCACTCAGCGCGCGGTGATCAGCGGGGCGCTGAGCTTTTCCAGCAGGCTGGCCTGCGCGTTGCGCGAGTTCTGGTTGCCGGTCGGCGACAGGCGCAGGTAGCGACCATCGGGCTGCAGCACCCAGGCATGGGTGTTGTCGGTGAGGTAGGCTTCCAGCTCTTTCTTGACGCGGGTGATGAGCTTCTTGCCCTCGACCGGGAAGCAGGTCTCCACGCGCTTGTCGAGGTTGCGCTCCATCCAGTCGGCGCTGGAGAGGTAGATCTTCTCCTCGCCGCCATTGAGGAAGTAGAACACCCGAGTGTGCTCCAGGAAGCGGCCGATGATCGAGCGCACGTGGATGTTGTGCGACACGCCTGGCACGCCGGGGCGCAGGCAACACATGCCACGCACCACCAGGTCGATACGCACGCCCGTCTGGCTGGCCTTGTACAGCGCGCGAATGATCTTCGCATCGGTCAGCGAGTTGAACTTGGCGATGATGTGCGCCGGCTTGCCCTCGCTCGCAAGCTGGGTCTCCCGGGCGATCATGTCGAGCAGGGTTTTCTTCAGGGTGAACGGCGCATGCAGGAGCTTCTTCATGCGCAGCGTCTTGCCCATGCCGATCAGCTGGCTGAACATTTTCGACACGTCCTCACCCAGCGCCACGTCGGCGGTGAGCAGGCTGTAGTCGGTGTACAGCCGCGCGTTGCCGGCGTGGTAGTTACCGGTACCGAGGTGCGCGTAACGAACGATCTCGCCGTTCTCGCGACGCAGGATGAGCATCATCTTGGCGTGGGTCTTGAAGCCCACCACACCGTAGATCACCACCGCACCGGCAGCCTGCAGGCGGCTGGCCAGCGCCAGGTTGGACTCCTCGTCGAAGCGCGCGCGCAGCTCGATCACCGCGGTGACTTCCTTGCCGTTGCGCGCCGCCTCTACCAGGGCATCGACGATCTCCGAGTTGGCGCCCGAGCGGTACAGGGTCTGCTTGATGGCCAGCACATGCGGGTCTTTCGCGGCCTGGCGCAACAGGTCGACCACCGGCGTGAAGGACTCGAAAGGATGCAGCAGGAGGATGTCCTGCTTGCTGACGACGCTGAAGATGTTCTCGCTGTTCTGCAGCAGCCGTGGAATCACGGGCGTGAACGGGGCGTGCTGCAGATCCTGGTGGCTCTCGAGGCCGGTGATGCTGAACAGGCGCGTCAGGTTGACCGGGCCATTGACCTGGTACAGCTCGTGCTCCGAAAGGCCGAACTGCTTGAGCAATTGGTCGGTGAGGTGTTTCGGGCAGCTGTCGACCACTTCCAGGCGCACCGCATCACCGTAACGGCGGCTGAACAGCTCACCGCGCAGGGCGCGCGCCAGGTCTTCCACATCCTCGGTATCCACCGACAGGTCGGCGTTACGGGTCAGGCGGAACTGGTAGCAACCCTTGACCTTCATGCCGGGGAACAGGTCGTCGGCGTGGGCGTGGATCATCGACGACAGGAACACGTAGTTGGCACCCGGGCCGCCGACGTCTTCCGGTACCTTTATGATGCGCGGCAGCAGGCGTGGCGCCGGGATCACCGCGAGGCCGGAATCGCGGCCGAAGGCATCCACGCCTTCCAGCTCGACGATGAAGTTCAGGCTCTTGTTGACCAGCAGCGGGAACGGGTGCGTCGGGTCGAGGCCGATCGGCGTGATGATCGGCGCGATCTCGTCACGGAAATAACGGCGTACCCAGGCCTTGTGCTTGGTCGTCCAGTAACGGCGGCGAATGAAGTTGATGCCGTGCTTGGCCAGGGCCGGAAACAGCACATCGTTGAGGATGGCGTACTGGCGACCGACCTGCTCGTGCACCAGCTCGGCGATCCGCGACAGCGCCTGGTGCGGCTGCAAGCCGTCGGCACCAGCCTGCTCGCGGGCGAAATTGATCTGCTTTTTCAGCCCGGCGACGCGAATCTCGAAGAACTCGTCGAGGTTGCTGGAGAAGATCAGCAGGAACTTGAGGCGTTCGAGCAGCGGATAGGACTCGTCCAGCGCCTGTTCCAGCACGCGGATGTTGAACTGCAGCTGCGACAGCTCACGGTGGATGTACAGGCTGCTGTCATCCAGGCTGGGCACAGCCACGGCGATCGCCGTGGTTTCGATTACGGGTGTTTCCACTATCGTTCCCACCGGCGCTTCGTCGATGACCGGCAGGCTGACTACCGGTGCATCGAGCTGTTCGTTCTCACTGAGTCCTTCGTTGCTCATTGAATTACCCTGGAGGGGCTACTGCCCCTGTCGTATGAGTTCGGCCGCACGCACGGCGAAATAGGTGAGGATGCCGTCGGCACCCGCTCGTTTGCAGGCCGTCAGCGATTCGAGGATCACCGCCTCGCTGAGCCAGCCGTTGCGGATGGCGGCCATGTGCATGGCGTATTCGCCACTGACCTGATAGACGAACGTCGGCACCCTGAATTCGTTTTTGACCCGCTGGACGATGTCCAGGTACGGCATGCCCGGCTTGACCATCACCATGTCGGCACCCTCGGCCAGGTCGGCGGCGACTTCGTGCAACGCCTCGTCGGCATTGGCCGGGTCCATCTGGTAGGAAGCCTTGTTGGCCTTGCCCAGGTTCAGCGAGGAACCCACCGCGTCACGGAACGGGCCGTAATAGGCGCTGGCGTACTTGGCAGAGTAGGCCATGATCCGCACGTTGACGTGGTCGGCCAGCTCCAGCGCCTCGCGGATCGCCTGGATGCGCCCGTCCATCATGTCCGACGGCGCGACCACCTGGGCGCCTGCCTCGGCATGGGACAACGCCTGCTTGACCAGGGCATCGACGGTGATGTCGTTCTGCACATAGCCTTCGTCGTCGAGAATGCCGTCCTGACCATGGGTGGTGAACGGGTCGAGCGCCACGTCGGTGATCACCCCAAGCTCGGGGAAGCGCGCGCGCAGCGCACGGGTGGCGCGCTGGGCGATGCCATCCGGGTTCCAGGCTTCGCGGCCATCGAGGGTTTTCTTTTCGGCGGGCGTCACCGGGAACAGGGCCAGGGCCGGAATGCCCAGGGCGACCCACTTCTCCGCTTCCTGCAGCAGCAGGTCGATGGACAGTCGCTCGACGCCCGGCATGGACGCCACCTCTTCACGCTGATTGTCACCGTCGAGTACGAATACCGGCAGGATCAGGTCATTGGTGGTCAGCACGTTCTCGCGCACCAGGCGCCGGGAAAAATCGTCACGACGATTGCGACGCAGGCGGGTGGCTGGGAACAGGCGGTTGGCGGGGGTAAAGCTCACGGCAGACTCCTGGGCCCGCTCGAACGGGCGAAGTGTGACAGTTATAAGCCGTCATTATGACCAAATGATGACGCCGGTAACGAATACTGCGACGGCGCGTCGCACGCCCCAAGGCACATCCTATCGCGAGATGCTCGTGCACGGCCGGCAACCCGCGCCACGCGCTGGGTGAATTTCACGGTCTCCTGACAAATGCTGTATTACGGTGTCGAACCGCGTAGCCTTGTATCCCCTACCCCACGGTTGCCTTTCATGCTGGAAAATCTGCTGCAGAACTTCGGTTACCCGGCCCTGGCGCTGGGCACTTTTCTCGAAGGCGAAATGTCGCTGTTGCTGGCCGCCTACCTGGCTCTGCGCGGTATCCTGCAGATCGAACTGGTGATTCTGTTCGCCTTCATCGGCACTTACACCAGCGACCAGCTCTGGTTCCACCTGGGCCGCCGCCACGGCCGCCGCATCCTCGAACGCCGCCCGCAGTGGCAGGCGCTCAGCGACAAGGCGCTGGTCTACCTGCGCCGCCACCCGGACCTCTGGGTACTGGGCTTTCGCTTCTTCTACGGCATGCGCACGGTGATGCCGCTGGCGATCGGCCTGTCCGGCTATCCGCCGCGCCGTTACCTGATCCTCGATGCCATCGGCGCAGCGATCTGGGCCGTGGTGCTCGGCACCCTGGCCTACAAGCTCGGCCGTGTGCTGGAAGGCCTGCTCGGCGAGCTGCATCAGGTGCAGATGTACCTGTTCGGCGGCCTGCTGATCATCGGCCTGGGCGTCTGGATGTACCGGCGTAGACAGCGCAGCACCTGAAGCTCGACATTTGACGACGCCCGCAGGCCCGTTTAAAACCTGTAACTACAGGCTGACCCACCGGTCATAACAGAACACGTATTTCCCCAGGCGAGCCCGCCGCACGCAATCGGGCTCGCCTCGTACCTCATCAGGAGTTGATCCATGAACAAGAAAGTCGCAGTGATTCTTTCCGGTTGTGGGGTGTATGACGGCTCGGAGATCCACGAAAGCGTGATCACCCTGCTGCGCCTCGATCAGCGCGGCGTCGAGGTGCAGTGCTTCGCACCCGATATCGATCAGGCTCACGTGATCGATCACCTCAGCGGCGAGGAAATGCAGCCCGCCCGTAACGTGCTGGTGGAATCGGCGCGCATCGCTCGCGGCAACATCAAGGACGTGCGCGAACTGCGTGCCGACGACTTCGATGCGCTGATCCTGCCGGGCGGCTTCGGCGCAGCCAAGAACCTCTCGGATTTCGCCAGCAAAGGCGGCCAGTGCAGCGTGCAGGCCGATGTACTGGCGGCCGCGCAATCGTTCGTCAGCGCTGCCAAGCCGATCGGCCTGATCTGCATCGCGCCGGCCCTGGCCGCGCACATCTTCGGCGCCGGGGTGACCTGCACCATCGGCCATGACGCTGACACCGCAGCGGCCCTGAGCAAGATGGGTGCCGAACACGTGGAGTGCAACGTCGAGGACATCGTCGAGGACACCCAGCGCAAACTGGTGACCACGCCCGCGTACATGCTGGCCAACTCGATCTCCCAGACCGCGTCGGGCATCAACAAACTGGTCGACCGGGTGCTGGAACTGACCCACGAGTGATGAACAACGGCGTCAGCGAGCAGCCGTAGGATGGGCGACAGCCCATCAACGGCCAGGCCGCGCGCCAGTCACGATATGGGAGCGCGCCATGCGTGCGAAATCACGGGCATGGACTGGGGCGTCCCGCCCGTTCCCACATACGTGACCGAAAAACCGATGTGTACGCGTAGGCTGGGCGCAGCCCAACAACCTAGTACGCGCGCCATAGCCTGACCTGGCCGCCCCGGTATCACTTCGCTCCACCCGGGCCACAACTCCAGCTCAACCGCGTGAAAGGCGCGTCAGCAAGCGATCCAGCGAGTTGGCAAAGGCCTGGCGATCCTTGTCGTCATAGGCACCCTGCCCACCCCCTACCTGGCCCTGCTCACGCAGGTCGGTGAACAGGTTGCGCACCGCCAGGCGCTCGCCCATGTTGCGCTCGTCAAACTCCTTGCCCCGCGGGTCCAGCGCGGCCACGCCTTTCTTGACCAGCCGATCGGCCAGCGGCACGTCGCTGCAGATCACCAACTCACCCGGCACGGCGTGTTCCACCAGGTAATCATCCGCCGCATCCGGGCCGCTGGGCACCACGATCAGCTTCACGCACGCGAAACCTGGCCGCGCGACAGCCTGACCGGCAACCAGCACCACCTCGAAATTACGCTTGAGGGCGAACTTGACCACCTGATCCCGCGCCAGCCGGGGGCAGGCATCGGCATCTATCCATACGCGCATATCAAAAACCTGTGGAAAATTTCGCGGGCTGAAAGCGCGCCGGGGCTAGGCGCTCTCGCAAGAACCGGCGAGAACGCGGCATTCATTGTGTGCATGCGCACGCCGAGCGCCTGCCAGGTGCGGGGGCGAGCTCTCAGACCGGTGCACGCCGCACGGTGGCCAGCAGCGCTGCGGCGCCCATGAACAACGCCCCAAAGCTGCGGTTCATGATGCGCTGCTGGCGCGGCGTGCGCAGCAGCCGCAGCACGCGCACCGCCAGGCCGGTGTAGCCGGCCATGACGATCAGGTCGACGGTCACCATGGTCACGCCGATGACCAGGTACTGCTCGGTGAGCGGCGCATGGGGGTTGATGAATTGCGGCAGCACCGCGAGCATGAAGACGATGGCCTTGGGGTTGCCGAAATTCACCAGGAAGCCACGCAGCACCAGGCTCAACGGCCGGCCAATCGGCCGCTCGCCACTCACGCTCATATCGGCTGGCAGCGCACGCCACTGGCGCCAACCGAGGTACACCAGGTACGCCACGCCAAACCATTTGATCAGGCTGAAGGCCAGCGCCGAGGTGGCCAGTACCGCGCCGACACCCGCTGCGACGATGGCGATCTGCAGCGCCAGGCCCAGTTGCAGGCCCAGCGCATTCCAGTAACCGCGCCAGAAGCCGTACTGCAACCCCGCCGACATCGACGCGATGGCGCCGGCACCCGGCGACAGGCTGATCAGCCAGCAGGCGACGAAGAAAGCGAGCCAGGTTTCCAGAGCCATGGTGACGACCTCGATGAAGGTTTGGATGATGGAGGCACGACCTGCGTGCCAGCGCCGCGTTGCAAACAGACTGGATCGCCAGCCAGCCGAAAAGCCGACCACGGCTCGTACACATTCAGCACAACCGAGCGAGCCGGGTCAACCGCCTCACTCCTCTTGCCAGCCCCGCTCCCCGATCAGGACTCGATCTTGCGGTGGGTCGGCACTTCGCCGTTGCGCCAGCGCCTCACGGCCTTCTGGAAAAACAGGCTGTTGGGAATCTGTATCCAGGTGCCAGGCGCATCGCCGGTCAGGTCTTCCAGGGTGGTGTAGAACAGGTTGATATCCAGCACCCGGCCACGTACGCCTGGCTTGTCGGCACTTTCCAGCACCTCGACGCAATCACCGATGCGGAACGGCCCAAGGGCGAAGATCAGCAGCGCGCAGAACAGGTTCGACAATACGCTCCAGATGGCGAAGAACGCGATAGCGGCGACCGCCACGAAACCGGTCAGGGCGCCCCACAGCACCTGCGCCGAAACGCCCAGGCGCTCGAGCACCAGCATGAAGGCGCTGCCGAGAATCAGCCAGCGCGTCAGGCCGCGCAACGGCACCAGCAATTCTGCCGGCAACTGCGGGTAACGATGGCCCAGGCGGGTGATGCCGCGGGTGAGGATGCGCTGCGCCAGCCAGGCCAGGGCAAGGATCAGCACGACCTGCCCGGTGCGCATCAGCGGCTGGCTCCAGGCGCTTAGCCAGGCCAGATCGATCACATCGAAATTCAACCTATCGCCTCCAGTTCCTGTTGCAGGGTTTCCAGGGTCTCCAGCGCTTCGAGCCACTGCTCTTCCAGTTCGGCCTCACGGCTCTTCAGGCCGGCCTGCTCGGCGAGGGCCTGGCGCAGTTCCTCTTTGCGCGCGGCCTCGTAGAGGGCGCTGTCGCCGAGGCGTGCCTCGAGAGCAGCGAGTTTGCTCTGCACCTGGCCCAATTCGGCTTCGAGCTTGTCAGCAGCCTTCTTGTGCGGTGCCAACTGCTGGCGCAGGGCGGCAGCGGCCTGGCGCTGGCCGCGCTTGTCAGTGCCCAGAGCCGATGACGCCACCGCAGTGGCCGCTGGTGCGGCCTGGCGCTGACGGTAGTCGATCAGCCAACGTGCGTAATCCTCCAGGTCGCCATCGAACGGCGCCACGCGCCCGTCCGCCACCAGCAGGAACTCATCGGTGGTGCTCTTGAGCAGGTGACGATCGTGAGAGACCACCACCACCGCCCCGGCGAACTCCTGCAGCGCCATGGTCAGCGCCAGGCGCATTTCCAGGTCCAGGTGGTTGGTCGGCTCGTCGAGCAGCAACAGATTGGGCTTGCCCCAGGCGATCAGCGCAAGGGCCAGGCGCGCCTTCTCGCCGCCGGAGAAATTCAGCACCGGCTCGTCGCAGCGCGGCCCGCGAAAATCGAAACCACCGAGGAAGTCGCGCAGGGTCTGCTCGCGCTCGGCCGGCGCAATGCGCTGCAGGTGCAGCAACGGGCTGGCCTTGTCGTCCAGCGCATCGAGCTGGTGCTGGGCGAAGTAGCCGATCACCAGGTTCTCGCCGCGGGTCAGGCTGCCGCTGAGCGGTTGCAGCTCCGCCGAGAGGTTCTTGATCAGCGTCGACTTGCCCGCGCCGTTGGGGCCCAGCAGGCCGATCCGCGCGCCGGGCACCAGGCTGAGCTTGACCTGCTGCAAAATGGTCTTGTCGCCGTAACCCAGGCGTCCTTCACTGAGGCTGAGCAGTGGCGTGGAGATCTTGTCCGCCTCACGAAACACGAAGTCGAAGGGCGAGTCGACGTGCGCCGCGCTCAGCTCTTCCATGCGTTCCAGTGCCTTGATGCGGCTCTGTGCCTGGCGGGCCTTGGTGGCCTGGGCCTTGAAGCGGGCGATGTACTTTTCCATGTGCGCGCGCTGCGCCTGCTGCTTCTCGTATGCCTGCTGCTGCTGAGCCAGGCGCTCGGCGCGGGTACGCTCGAAGGCACTGTAGCCACCGCGATAAAGCGTCAGTTTGCGCTGCTCGACATGGGCGACGTGATCGACCACCGCATCGAGAAAATCCCGGTCGTGCGAGATCAGCAGCAAGGTGCCAGGGTAGCTTTGCAGCCAGCCCTCGAGCCAGAGGATGGCGTCCAGGTCCAGGTGGTTGGTCGGCTCATCGAGCAGCAGCAGGTCGGACGGGCACATCAGCGCCTGGGCGAGGTTCAGGCGCATCCGCCAGCCGCCGGAGAAGTCGCCGACGCGGCGGTCCATCTGCGCATTGTCGAAGCCCAGGCCGGCCAGCAGCTTGCGTGCGCGGGCGTCGGCGGTATAGCCGTCGGCGCTGTCCAGTTCGCTGTGCAGCCGCGCGATGGCGGTGCCGTCGTGGCTCTGCTCGGCCGCCGCCAGCTCAGCCTGCACGCGGCGCAGGGGGTGGTCGCCGTCGAGCACGTAGTCCACCGCCTGGCGCTCGAGCGTGTCGACCTCCTGGCGCATGTGGGCGATGCGCCAGTCGCCGGGCAGCAGGCAATCACCCGAGTCCGGGGTCAACTCGCCGCGCAGCAGCGCGAACAGGCTGGATTTGCCGGCGCCATTGGCACCGATCAGGCCGGCTTTGTGACCGGCGTGCAGGGTCAGCTCGGCGTTCTCTAGCAGACGCTGAGGGCCACGCTGTAAGGTAAGGTTCAGGAGTCGGATCATAATGGCGGCGGATTCTACCAGAGTCCCTTGCCGCATACTCGGAAGGTGCCATGACTGCTGACCTGTGGAGCTTCGCCACCACCCTCTACGCGCGCCCCGGCGTGGAAACCGCCTGCCTCGCCCAGCAGGATGCCGGCGTGGATGTCTGCCTGCTGCTGTGCGGCCTGTGGCTGGACAGCCGCGGCGTGGCCCACGACCCGGGCCGGGAAAAGCAGCTACGTCAGCTCGCCGCGCCCTGGCAGCAAGAGGTCGTCGAACCACTCAGAGCGCTGCGCAAGGCCTGGCGCGATCCGGCGCAGCAAGACCCGACCCTGGCCGACCTGCGCCAGCGGGTCAAGCAGCTGGAACTGGATGCCGAACGCGAGCAATTGCGGCGCCTGCAGACACTGGGCGATGGCTGGCCCGCCCCGATCACAGGCAAGTCAGGGGCCTGGCTGGACGCCGTGGCGTCAAGAGGTACGACCACAGCCCGGGAGGCAGCCGACCTCCTGCATGCTGCGCAGACCTCCTTGAGATAGCCATAAGCCATGATTATCAAGGGTTTCAGCAGTGTCATGAGAGATCGCGAACCCCTTGCCATCACGGTAGAATAAGCTAAGTTGTACGATGACGGACGATTCGTCGACGGCAACGCGCCGCCTGCTCCCAACAACTACAAGAAAGGGTTCTGTACATGAAGAAGCTGAAACTGCTGGTAGGTTTTCTGTGCCTGTTCACCGGTTATGTCGCGGCGGCCCCTGCCGACGAGAGCGACGTGGCCGCGGCCGTCGACAAGCTCACCAACGCCATGCTGCACAAGGATATCAAGCAACTTGAAACACTGACCGCGGACAACCTTACCTACGGCCACTCCAGCGGTAACATCCAGGACAAGAAGGCGTTCATCTCGGACATCGAGACCGGCAAAAGCGCGTTCAAGGAGCTGAAAATGCTCAACCAGAAAATCACCTTGTCCGGTGACGTGGCGATGGTCCGCCACCACTTCTCGGCCCAGGCCATCAGCAAGGAGAAGGGCATCGTGCCGACCGAGATCGAGAACTTCCAGATCTGGCAGAAACAGGACGGCAAGTGGCTGCTGATCGGCCGCCAGGCGTTCCGCTTCTAGGAAACCTTCGCCGGTGAGCCCCACCGAACAGCCCGGTCGGATTGGCTGCGGGGGCAATACGAAGAAGGCCAGTCGAGTGACTGGCCTTCTTCGTTGTGGTTGCCGGGTTTACTGCACTTCGGCGGCGTCCGGCGCTTGCGGGTCGTCCTGCTCCAGGCCGTCTTCGCCCATGTCGTCGTCCGGGTAGGCGTCGTCTGGCGCATAGCCTTCGGGCTGCTCGTCACCACCAATGCCGCCAGTCAGGCCATTGGCCTTGGACATGACGAACATGGCGAACTCCTCGACGGTCATGTCCTGGCCGTTGAAGGTCACCTTGTCGTTGGCATAGTGCAGCGAGGATTTCAGCGCGTCGCCCTCCAGAGTCAGCAGGCCGGTGCCCAGGGCCATGCCACTGCCCATTTCGGTGAGCATGGTGGCCTGATCCTCGATGGCCTTGGCGTCGGTCTGCCCTTCGAACTGAGCCTGAACACGCACACCATCGCCGATCATCGCCTTGTCGATCGACAGCTTGGCATCGAGCTGCGCGATCAGTTGTTTGGCCAGATCCGGCGGTGGCAGCTCGAACGACTCGGGTTTGTTCAGGTCGACGAACAGGCTCAGCGCCGCCTGGCCACTGCTGGTCTTGATGCTGTAGTTCTCCAGGGCAACCTGCGGCTTGGCGGCAAGCAGCTTTTCGAAGTCGCCTTTCAGGCGCTCTTCCTCGGCGGGCGTGAAGGCCATTTCCGGAGCCTCTTCGTCCTGCGCCTGGGCGTTCTGAATGGGCTTGAGCTTGTCGCGATACAGCTCGATCAGCGACTGAACGGCGCCTGCATCGAGGTTCTTCATCGACCACAGCATGTGCATGCCGGCGACGTCCTTGCCGTCATAGCTGACCATGCCCAGGTCATAGCCGAATCGCCCGGCCAGCAGCCCACCGGCCTCCTGCAGGCTGCCGAATTGCGACAGATCCCGGGCCAACACAGGCGGCTTGTCACCCATGTTGAACTGCAGCGTGGCGAGCTTGAGGTTGCTGTCGCCCAGGTAAAAATCGCCACTGCCCAAATGCTGATCGCTGTCCACGGTCAGGCCACGCAGCTCGACCCTGACCGGCGTTTGCTCCGTATCGGTCACTTGAACCAGCAGGCTGTCCATACTGCCGTGGACCACGACCTGCCTGGCATGCTTGCTGGCCTCTACATCGAGCGTCATGCCGGAGAAGTTGACGGTGGACGTTGGCGTGGGAGCGAAGTCCAGCGGCGTGAATACCAGCGTGCCGCTGGTAGACAGGTCATAGCCCAGGGCGCCCTGGCCGGTGAGCGGGGCAGCGCCCTTGGCGGCATCGAACCACTTCTGGGTGAGCTCATTGGCCTCCAGAGCGTAATTGCTGGCCGCCATGACCGGCCACAGATTGAGCCGCTTCAACCGCGAGAGCGGCAGCGGGCCGTGCTCCATGTTGTCCACGAAAAGCACCTCCATGTGCCGCGGCGCCTCCTCGTCGGTGGCCGGCATATCGAGGCTGAGGCGGTAGCGGGCGGTGCTGGTGAACAGCCGGCTTTCCAGCGACACCAGCTCCAGCTTGCCGGTAATGCCAGTACCCAACAGTGCATCCTGACTCTGCTGGTTGGCTTGGGCGATTGCGTTTTGCAGCACTCCCGGCAACTGGGTTCCGGTGTACCAGGCTCCTGCCGTGCTGATAACGCCAACGGCAACTACAACGCCTGCAGCTATTCCTGCGATTTTCTTCATCGTCTGCTCAATGCATATCCGTGATGTGAATGGTCAGCCTTCCTGGCGGTGGGTAACCCTGCGAAAGGCAGCGGCGATGGTAGCAGCGATCGGCAAGCGGCACTGTGCCGGCGCTCGCTATTTCGCGTGGCGCTTGCCGGCCGCTTTGGCCACGGCTCGGGCAAGCGCGGGCACTCTTTATGGCCCGCCAAGCCAACGCGGGTGTCGACCGGATCGCGGGAGTAGCCTGTACACACTGTATTTGGCCGGCCGTCAGGCTAAAACGACAGGCGCGTCCATGCCGCTTTCAGAGCAACAGCGTCAGGCATGAAACCGGGCTGTCGCTCTGGCGCGTTGGCCTTGAATACCTAAGGCGACCAGCCAGCGCTTTATGGTGCTCGGCACTCGTGAAGATTGAGCTATTGCTTCGTAATGAGGCTCACCGGCAAGCTCAGGTGCTGGAGTAGATTTGTGGGGATTTCTCAGAATCCGTCCCCTTTCCTTGTAGTCATTCATACTTAAAGTCGATTTTTATCTTCATGCTGCGCAGGCAGAGTTCGACAATACAGCCTTTCCATGGCTTACCTTCCGCATAAAGCCCATTCGACTCGAAGAAAATTCTAAGCCGAACAAAAAGATCCAGCAGATCACTGTCCACCTTCGCGCTACTTGGCAAAAACCACTGTTTGGTTCCAGAAGGGCCAACATAATCAAATAACAACTTACAGTGATCCCCCTCCGGAGAAAGTTCGGCCTCTACCAGTACCAATTCGGCATCAGCAGGAGAAATCGCAACCAAAACTTCACCAATGCCTTGATAAATCTCATCATCCACACTCATATCCCACCTGGAGAATTGACAAAAGTTTCTCTTATCGGGCGCTCCGAACCTATCTGATATGTCACAGTAAATTTCTCAGGTCTTACGGACCCGCCTGTGTACACCGGCTCAATTTTTACACCCACCGACTTTCCTTCTTTAAGCGCAGACGCCCATTGATTCTCCATCGTCTTCCAAGCACCCTTATTGAGATTCCCATTCATAGGCAGCAAGTTTAGACGTTCGCCAGGGCCATTAAATATACTGGCGATCAAGTGACCACCCTCATCACCATCAATGCCACATTTGCCAGCCACGCACTGCTGATAAGTATTCCGATCATTCTTCGTCAGCGAGAGGTTGGACTCAACCTTCTCGATCGATGGGGTCAGAGTCATTGATCCAACTATTTTCCCCGCCGCCCGCTCGCTGCCAGCGGGAAAGAGATCGTCGACCTACACGCTACCAATCGCTTTTCTCAGTCAAAAATCAATGACTCTGACCCTGAGGAATCCCCACAAAATATCCATGCAGATCAATCGGATAGCTTGAAGATGCCTGCATGAGTCGGCAGTTTGGTAGTCGCCAAACAACCCAACGCCCGAGACTCATGCAGGCAGTACGATTCTTACACAAGGCATTTTCCCAAGCACTCCCCACGATCCACAGCAAGCGACTGAGCGCCTTGATGAGCTGCGTCAGCGCCTTGCTGCACGGGCATCGTCTGACCCTGACCGACTTGGGCAGGGCCATGCCCAGCGAGGCTTACACCAAGCATTCGATCAAGCGTGTGGATCGCCTGCTCGGCAACGCTCGTCTGCAGTACGAGCGCCCCCTGTTCTATTGGAAAATGCTGACTGCGCTGCTTGGCTCCCTGCGTCATCCCTTGATTCTGGTGGATTGGTCGCCGATCAATGCCGCTTCTGACCTCTACCTGCTGCGGGCCTCCATCCCGCTGGCCGGGCGGGCATTTCCTGTTTACGAGAGCGTGCATGACCGTGAAGCTTGTCCTCAGCGCCAGAAGCAACTGCTCGATGCCCTGGAAATCATGCTTCCCGAGCAATGCGTGCCGATCCTGGTAACGGATGCCGGTTTTCGCCGCCCCTGGTTCCAGGCCGTCGAAGCCAAGGGTTGGTATTACGTGGGGCGCGTGCGCAATCGTGATCTCTATCGCGACGAGTACGATCAATGGCAGCCGATCAAGCAGCTCTACCAGCGGATAACCTCGACGGCTTGCTCGCTTGGACGAATCGAGATGACGCGCAGTGCTCCGCACAAGGTTGCTTTGTACGGCACTCACCAGCCGCCCAGGGGCAGGAAGCATCGCCGCGTAACAGGCAGCATCGCGCGTAGCAAGCTCAGCCGGCAGAACGCTCGTCGTGACAGGAGCCTTGGTTGCTCGCCAGTAACCTGCCGCAACCGCAATGGGGGGCTCGGAAAATCGTCGGTATCTACCGTAAACGTATGCAGATCGAAGAAGGCTTTCGGGACGTGAAAAGTCTACGTTTCGGCTTTGCCTTCGACTTGCATCGAACGCGTTGCCCTCGACGTATCGAGATCCTGCTGCTGATCGCAGCACTGGCGTGTTATGCGTTGTACCTGGCCGGTTTTCAGGCTCGAATGACAGGCCAGTCAGGCCACTTTCAGAGCAACAGCGTCAGGCATAAAACCGTGCTGTCGCTCTGGCGTGTCGGCCTTGAATACCTCAGGCGCTCCACCAGCGATTCATCCTGTTCGGCCCTCACCACGATGGAGCTATTGCTGCGTGACGAGGTTCGCCGGCAAGCTCAGGTACTGGAGTAGATTTGTGGGGATTCCTCAGAATCTGTCCCCTTTTCCACTGTTATAAGAAACTCAGCATCGTCAGCTATCGCATCAAAAAAACTAGATAAACTCATCGCATGTGTACGAAGCATCATCAAAGCAGGCTGAATAACCGAGTCATCTGCCCCCCCCGCATCAAGCATTTTTATAGACTGACACAAAAGACCTGCATATTTATTAAAAGCCTCATTTAAGTCACAATCGTAGTCGATGCTTAACTCACGACAGTCAAAACTGCCCATCTTTGCCTTGGCAATCTCTTTAAACAAACGCTTCAAATCTTCTAGAGACGAAAACTCATTCATTTCGGCAACCTCCTTCCTTCAGATAGGGCCTTACTCGTCTTATCCGCATTATAAGACCCATCGAGATTCAATACAGCTTTGAAACGCCCCTTACTATCAAAGACCTCAAGATGATTCTTATGCATGCCATCCAAATAAAACTTATCGCCTTTGACAAGGTAATCCCCAATAGACGAATTTGCTTGATACACACTTTGCCCTTGATATATCTGCTTGGTTTTCTGTGCAGACGTATTAATTTGTGAACAGCGACAGCAGGCAAGCAGGTAGGTGTCTGACTCAACAACGCTGGACTTGTAGCGACTTTCCCAGAGAGTACCGGTGCGGCCTTCTAGACGATTTCGGTAGCGCGTGGCACGCGCTGCCAGCGCCTTCATTAACTGCCCCAACCCAGCGACGGCCTCGCCGGGCGCCAGCAGCAGGTGAACGTGATTCGTCATCAGGCAATAAGCGTAGACCTTGACCCCGAACGCATCTTTCAACTCGCGTAGGTCAGCTATGTAGCGCTGATAGTCCTGCTCAGCGGCAAACACCACCTGCCGGTTATGCCCTCGCTGCACCACATGATGTGGGTAGTTCGGCAATACAATCCGTCCCATCCTTGGCATAGCGATCTCCTTCAATTTAGACCCTCAGCTTAGCCAATCAGGAGGAAAATAAATCTGTCCCCTTTTCCGATTGTCGGTTAACTGCGTTTGCGGGGGAAATAAATCTGTCCCTGTATTCCGCAGGATCGGGAAAACATTAACTTCGCCAAAATCAATGACTCTGACCCCATCGATTCTGACCCCATCGATTCAAAGGGGACAAATTTGCCCCCTACTTTCCTCTTATTCCTATTCGTACATTGTAGTAAAACACTCATTAATTAGGCTACTTTTCAGAAGACGGTCTAAAGAAAAATCCACGGTCTTCGACACAACAATTCCTTTACGCAAAAAGGCTGGAAACTCTTTAATATTAGAAAATTCCGTAGGGACTAGGAACCTAAAATAATCCCCCATCTCTGACTGCCCAGAGTATCCAACCGGATAATCTACGCCTGGATTATCCCCCTCAACGCCGTGATATACATAAAGGCCTTTATTGACAGGAAGATTAAACTCAGAAAAGACGCCACGCTCAACTAGGTCTTCTTGCAAGTCAGTTAAAACCTCCTCAGCTCCGTACCCTCGATAACTCCATGCAGAAAACAGATCAACCTTAGCTCCTCCAAGTTTTTTCTCTGGATATACAGAGACCTTCGAAGACTCTTCCCATATGAACTCGCAAAGATCATCTAAAAGGGAGCCAACATCATCAACCTCTAGTAGAACCCTCGGCAAATCACCAAAACAATTATTCACCATCACAGCCAGACGACCGCATTTATCCATTGCCACCCACGTATATATAGTACCAAAGCCAGGCTGCCACTCTTTATTTAAAAAACTCATAATATAATCTCACGGCCAGGTAACGCTACAATTGTCACAGGGTTTGACTACTGCCCTATCTTTAACGATGCTCTTCCCCCAAACCTCACGTGGACGTAAAGCTTCTGTAAATTTTATCTTAGACGGCTCGATACCTTGCCGCACTAAGCTATCGGCGGCCGAGACCTCCGCACAAGCACCTACTTTATTCTTACAAAAACTCGTAAAACTTCCAATCTCAACACCCAGCTTACGCTCTATATAACTAACCAAAAAGGGGACAGATTTATTTTCCGGGATTACGCCTCGGTCTGCCCCGACCTCGTAGTTCAACCCGCAGCCCTTGGATTCTTTCTATTTCATCCACGAAACGAGCACTGCCGGTTAGTTGTCCCCTTTGCAGTGCTGCACGAATCAAATCAATTTCGCTTGATGGAACGGCTTGGCGGATGAATTCTGTGTAGCGGATGCGACGCTTTTCAGGCGTATCCCCAAGTGCGACGAAGCAAGGATCCATGTCCAGCCAATCGCTGTCAGCCTGATGCATTACCCGCATCCGATAGCTAGACCAGGGATAATCACCCGCCTCAGCAGCGATACGGGCTCGAACCGGGTTCAGCTCGATATAGCGACAGCAGGCAAGCAGGTAGGTGTCTGACTCAACAACGCTGGACTTGTAGCGACTTTCCCAGAGAGTACCGGTGCGGCCTTCTAGACGATTTCGGTAGCGCGTGGCACGCGCTGCCAGCGCCTTCATTAACTGCCCCAACCCAGCGACGGCCTCGCCGGGCGCCAGCAGCAGGTGAACGTGATTCGTCATCAGGCAATAAGCGTAGACCTTGACCCCGAACGCATCTTTCAACTCGCGTAGGTCAGCTATGTAGCGCTGATAGTCCTGCTCAGCGGCAAACACCACCTGCCGGTTATGCCCTCGCTGCACCACATGATGTGGGTAGTTCGGCAATACAATCCGTCCCATCCTTGGCATAGCGATCTCCTTCAATTTAGACCCTCAGCTTAGCCAATCAGGAGGAAAATAAATCTGTCCCCTTTTCCGATTCTTTTCCGATTGTCTGTAGAGTTCCCAGAGACAGACTAAGATCAAAGAGTCAAGCGTTTCAGCCCATCACAAAACCTTTCAAAATCAGCAACCTCAACAACAGTTTCTAATCCAAAATATGTATTAGAAGAAAACTCATTTGCCTTACCGCAATTAAACAATATAATTACAGAAAAATATCCATCAGAGACACTAACCACCTCACCATCTAAAAACTGTATCTGAATATCGCTTTCCAAAGGAACATAAGAAAATGGCTGAACATATTTATTAAGCAATAACCCTCGCACGTGATTATTGAACTCAGCCACTAACCTATCTATATCTTTACTGTACAGCCTGCATGAAAAGCCCCCCTGTAAAAACCTAGAAAAATTTTCAGCTAAAGCACAGGAAATATTGAAGTCAAAAAAGCCTTCTTCCTTACATGCTTCGGCAAGTGAAAATATTAAGCAACCTGCTTCTGTATGAAGGACGTCTAAATAATTATTCATCTTAGAAAGGCAAATCCTCCCAGCCTTGGTTACGAGCCATTTTTGCTACTTCTTGCTTTGTAAAATTGCGCATACCCGTGACAATCCCTTTCTCACCTTCAACCACAAGATTATATCTTGTTTTACTCCCAGTGAATCGCCCCGGCTTTCCTAGACACTTTCCAAGCTCTGGAAATAGCGCTTTTCAAAATCCACTGGCGATAGCTGCATAGCGCTGCTGTGCCGGCGTTTAGGGTTATAAAACATCTCGATGTAATCGAACACATCAGCACGTGCTTCTTCACGAGTGCCGTAGGTTTTTCGTCTGATGCGTTCGCGCTTCAGCAGTTGGAAAAAGCTCTCTGCCACGGCGTTGTCGTGACAGTTACCGCGCCGGCTCATGCTACTGATTAGGTTGTTAGCCTTGAGGAAACTTTGCCAGTCCAGGCTGCTGAACTGACTGCCCTGGTCTGAGTGGATCATCACTTCCTGCTTGGGTTTGCGCCGCCACACCGCCATCAGTAAGGCATCAATCGCGAGATCGCTGCACATCCGTGGCTTCATCGACCAGCCGACCACCTGGCGTGAGAACAGATCCAGCACCACAGCCAAGTACAGCCAGCCTTCATAGGTGCGAATGTAGGTGATGTCAGTGACCCAGACCTTATTGGGCTCTGCGACCTTGAACTGTCTCTCCAGGCGGTTGGGCGAGGCCACTTTTGGCTTGCCACCGTAATAGCCAGGGCGCCGACGATAGCCGGTCTGCGAACGCAGCTTCTCCAACCTCATCAGGCGGGCCACTCGGTGACGGCCACAGGACTCACCCAACTCACGCAGGTCGTCGTGGATCTTCCGATAGCCGTAAACACCACCACTTTCCAGCCACGCATGCTTGATCAACCCAAGCAGACGCTGATCTTCCTTGGCGCGTACGGAGCTAGGCTCGGATAGCCAAGCGTAGTAACCGCTGGGATGCACTTTGAGGGTTTGGCAGAGACGCCGAACCGGATACTCCACCGACAGCTTGCTGATGAAGGCGTACTTCAGCCGGACTCCTTGGCAAAGTACGCGGCGGCCTTTTTTAGGATGTCTCGCTCTTCGGTCACTCGCTTGAGTTCAGCACGCAGACGACGCAGTTCGGCCTGCTGATCGCCCTCTTGCTGCCGCTTTTCCTGGGGCTTGCTGTAGCGCTTGATCCAGGCATACAGGCTGTGCACCGACATACCTAACCGCGCTGCCACTTCGGCTACAGGAAGGCCACGCTCGGTCACTTGCTTGACCGCTTCGATTTTGAATTCTTCGGGGTAACGCTGGTTGCTCATGGCACCTCCTAGTGGGCCTCATTATGAGGCTTGGAGGTGTCTACGAAACTAGGGGCGATTCACCCCCAATTTTATATATAGCCGTTTGCAACAAAGCATCAGTATATGCATCTTTGCCCTGCAGGAGCTCAGTCTCATCTTGCACGTAAGCGAACGCTTGCTCAGGCCTAAACTGCATTAACCCAAGAGCTCTATCATAAAGCTGCTGTACCATCTGTTGAATCTCTTCATACGTCATCTCTCTATTAATCACGATAGTTCTCCACAGTGAAGATATTGAGCTGAATTTTTGGATATCAATCACGAAACTGCTGAATAACACTACTACACTTGGGCACACTGTCTTTTCAGACATAAGATTGATCCGCCCAGCAGCTTCAAAATTATTACCCAGCCGCTGCGCAACTGTTTCAAGAATCTTAAACTCTGCGATCGATGGGGTCAGAGTCATTGATCCAACTATTTTCCCCGCTGCCCGCTCGCTGCCAGCGGGAAAGAGATCGTCGACCTACACGCTACCAATCGCTTTTCTCAGCCAAAAATCAATGACTCTGACCCCATTGATTTAAGCCTCGCTGGGCATGGCCCTGCCCAAGTCGGTCAGGGTTAGACGATGCCCGTGCAGCAAGGCGCTGACGCAGCTCATCAAGGCGCTCAGTCGCTTGCTGTGGATCGTGGGAAGTGCTTGGGAAAATGCCTTGTGTAAGAATCGTACTGCCTGCATGAGTCTCGGGCGTTGGGTTGTTTGGCGACTACCAAACTGCCGACTCATGCAGGCATCTTCAAGCTATCCGATTGATCTGCATGGATATTTTGTGGGGATTCCTCAGGGTCTGTCCCCTATTACGATTGATTTTTTAACCTTTTCCACCGCAAGCAATATCACGCCAATATTCAGACCGAATTATTTTCTCGGCCCAATTCAGGGGAAGCTTGAGTGCACCAGATCTGAGATCCTCTTTCAAAGATGCTGAGTTCGACTGAGCCACGCCAGCCTGCTCATCGGGGTAATTACCACTTTTTGTAAAATTCTCCCATCGAGAAACAGGTAAATCTAGAAAGTCCTCTATGGATGAAATTAACGTGTGAAAATCCTGATAAACAAGCTCGATAGCCAGCCCGCCCTCATCATATCCATAATTATTAAACTCAATAACAGCGACATTTTCCTTCAACAAAGTAATAGAGCGCACTATAGAGGCATAACCCGCTAAAAGACGGACATCAACACAGACACTACCAGTGGAACCAACAGCAATATATTTATCAATCTCTTTCACATCCATATCACTTACCCCCAATAATTATTGCTGCAGTTCTTAGGATCGATGGGGTCAGAGTCATTGATCCAACTATTTTCCCCGCCGCCCGCTCGCTGCCAGCGGGAAAGGGATCGTCGACCTACACGCCACTAACCGCCTTCTCAGCCAAAAATCAATGACTCTGACCCCATTGATTTCCACGCTTGATCGAATGCTTGGTGTAAGCCTCGCTGGGCATGGCCCTGCCCAAGTCGGTCAGGGTTAGACGATGCCCGTGCAGCAAGGCGCTGACGCAGCTCATCAAGGCGCTCAGTCGCTTGCTGTGGATCGTGGGAAGTGCTTGGGAAAATGCCTTGTGTAAGAATCGTACTGCCTGCATGAGTCTCGGGCGTTGGGTTGTTTGGCGACTACCAAACTGCCGACTCATGCAGGCATCTTCAAGCTATCCGATTGATCTACATGGATATTTTGTGGGGATTCCTCAGGCTCTGATCCAGTTCGCCAAACGGCTTAAGGCTTACTGGCGGGGCATCGTCAGCCGGGTTCGCTGGCCGATGCACACCGGTCAGTTGGAAGGAATAAACAATCGAATAAAGGTCATCAAGCGGATGGCGTACGGTTACCGGGATAGCGAATTCTTTTTCATGAAGATAAAGAACGTCTTTCCCGGCAATCCGTGATGAACCAAAAAAAAGGGTATATACGAGCGCATGGCAATCCGTACCTGGAAAATAAATCGTCCCTGACGAGGTGCCACCACTTTGCCAGCAGACGCCTATCGATCAGGAGACTGGCTTCGCATTTTTGGGGGTGACACTGCGTGGTATGGCCAAAAGCGTGACGAATCGCTCAATTCGTGGGCTGCGGGGTACGCTGGGGGCCAGGGGCAAGTGGCCTGCCATCCATGCGCCCATGCATTCGTCGGGGCATGTGGCTGTGGGAGAGCCGCGCCCAGCTCAGGCCTGTAATTCCTTATCCAGCACCTCTTCGATCTCACTCTTGATCTTGCCGCTCAGCACCGACAGCAGCAGGCCCAGGTTGAGCTGAAGATGGACGTGGTCCTCGCTGACCTCGATCCGCCCGTCGGCGCCACTGCGCTTGAATTCAAGGGTGTCGCCGTTCCACTGATAACGCACGTCGTACTCGCGCGCGAGGCGCTCGGCGAGCTTCTCGGCCTTGCCCCGAGCGGCCTCTATCCCCAGATTGTGGGGACGGTCGACGGTAATTCTGGCCATCACGGCTCTCCTGACTGAAAACGCTGGCGGGGGAATATACAAGAAGCACCCCGTGACCCACTACCGCGCTTGCAGCCTGTGCCCCGGTTTTAGGTTTAGAATGCCCGCACTCGGCTTTATAGAGCCTCGGATTTCAGGAAAGGGCGACATGAACGATCCGCGCAAGAACGACGGCAGCGAACCCACAACCCACTTCGGCTTCCAGGACGTTCCCGAAAGCCGCAAGGCGGAAAAGGTCGCCGAAGTGTTCCACTCGGTGGCAGCCAAGTACGACCTGATGAACGACCTGCTTTCCGGTGGCATGCACCGTCTGTGGAAGCGCTTCACCATCGAGCTGTCCGGGGTGCGCAGTGGTAATCGTGTGCTCGACATCGCCGGCGGTACCGGTGACCTGGCTCGCCAGTTTTCACGCATCGTCGGCGAGACCGGCGAGGTGGTACTGGCCGATATCAATGCCTCGATGCTCAAGGTCGGCCGTGATCGCCTGCTCGACCGAGGCGTGTCGGGCAATATCGCCTTCGTCCAGGCGGACGCCGAGAAGCTGCCCTTCCCGGACAACCATTTCGACTGCGTGACCATCGCCTTCGGCCTGCGCAACGTCACCCACAAGGAGGCCGCCATCGCCTCCATGCTGCGCGTGCTCAAGCCGGGCGGCCGGCTGTTGGTGCTGGAATTCTCCAAGCCCAAGAGCAGCCTGCTGTCCAAGGTCTATGACACCTACTCGTTCAACTTCATGCCACTGGTGGGCAAGCTGGTCACCAACGACGCCGACAGCTACCGCTACCTGGCCGAGTCGATCCGCATGCACCCGGACCAGGAAACCCTCAAGGCGATGATGGAAGGCGCCGGTTTCGACCGCGTGACCTACCACAACATGACCGGCGGCATCGTCGCCCTGCACCGCGGTATCAAGCCCTGATGCTGACCCTGGCCCTGCTCGCAGGCGTCGAACGCGGCATCAACCGCGTACTGCCGCTGGACAGCACAGCCCTGCCGCGCCTGGCCCGGCTGAGTGGTCGGGTGATCGCGGTCGAGTCGCGGTCGCCCGCGTTTACCTTGTTCATCCTCGCGGATGGCGAAGGCCTGCGCCTGGCCAGCCAGTGGGCCGGCGCCGTCGACTGCACCCTGCGCGCGCCCGCCAGCGCGTTGTTGCGCCTGGCCCTGGCCAGGGACAAGCAGGCCGTTCTGCACGCGCCCGAGGTCGACCTCGACGGCGACAGCGGCGCCCTGATGGAGCTGGCCGGCGTGCTGCAGGACCTGGAGCTGGACTGGGAGTACGAGCTGTCGCGCTGGCTCGGCCCATTGGCCACACCGCTGCTGGCCGGGCACCTGCGCAGCCGCACCGGCTGGACCCGGGAGAGCCTGCGCAGCCTGCACCTGAGCCTGGCCGATTACCTCAGTGAAGAAACGCGTGTCCTGGTCGGCCGCCGCGAAGCCGAAGCACGTTTTGCCGAACTCGATGACCTGAAACTTTCCCTCGACCGTCTCGACGCGCGCATCGAGCGCCTCGCCCAACGCCATAAGCCCATCGCATGAAGCTGCTTGCCGTTCGTCGTCTGTTGCGCATCCTCTACGTGGTTATCCGCTACCGCCTGGATGACCTGCTGTTCGCCCTGCCGCTGCCCTTCTGGCTGCGCGCACCGCGTTTTCTGCTGCCGTGGCGCTGGGTGCCGCGCCGCCAGTCGCCGCTCAACCGTGGCCAGCGCCTGCGCCTGGCCCTGGAGGAACTGGGGCCGATCTTCATCAAGTTCGGCCAGTTGCTTTCCACCCGTCGCGACCTGCTGCCCCCGGATATCGCCGACGAGCTGACCCACCTGCAGGACCGCGTACCGCCTTTCGATCCGGCCAAGTCCATCGCCCTGATCGAGGAGCAGCTAGGCGTGCCGGTCAGCCAGGCGTTCGCGCGCTTCGACACCAAGCCACTGGCCTCGGCCTCGGTCGCCCAGGTGCACGCGGCGCAGTTGAAAAGCGGCGAGGAAGTGGTGGTCAAGGTGGTGCGCCCGGGCCTCAAGCCGGTGATCAAGGCCGACATGGCCTGGCTGTTCCTGCTCGCCAAGCTTGCCGAGCGTGCCTCCAACGAAGCGCGCCGCCTGCACCCAGTGGACGTGGTCAGCGATTACGAGAAAACCATCTACGACGAACTCGACCTGCTGCGCGAGGCCGCCAACGCCAGCCAGTTGCGGCGCAACTTCGAGGGCTCCGACCTGCTCTACGTGCCCCAGGTGTACTGGGACTGGTGCCGCCCCAAGGTACTGGTGATGGAGCGTATCTACGGCATCCAGGTTACCGACCTGGCCACCCTGGCCGATCAGCGCACCGACATGAAACGGCTGGCAGAGCGCGGCGTGGAGATCTTCTTCACCCAGGTGTTCACCCACAGCTTCTTCCATGCCGACATGCACCCCGGCAACATCTTCGTGAGCACGCGCACGCCGTGGAACCCGCAGTACATCGCCATCGATTGCGGCATCATCGGCAGCCTCACCCCAGAGGACCAGGACTACCTGGCACGCAACCTGGTGGCCTTCTTCAAACGCGACTACCGCAAGGTGGCGCAGTTGCACATCGACTCCGGCTGGGTGCCGCAGGAAACTCAGGTCAATGATTTCGAGGCGGCGATCCGCACCGTGTGCGAACCGATCTTCGAAAGGCCGCTCAAGGACATTTCCTTCGGCCTGCTGCTGATGCGCCTGTTCCAGACCGCGCGGCGCTTCAACATGGAAGTGCAACCGCAACTGGTGCTGCTGCAGAAGACCCTGCTCAACATCGAGGGGCTCGGGCGCCAGCTGTACCCGGACCTGGACCTGTGGACCACCGCCCAGCCGTTCCTGGAGCGCTGGATGCGTGAGCGCGTGAGCCCGCGCAACCTGCTGCACAACCTGCAGAGCCAGGTCGAACAGGTACCGCACCTGGCCAACATGACCCGCAGCCTGCTCGAACGCATGGCCCAGCCCCACGCCAACGACCCGCCCCCGCCGTGGCGCGAGCGCGACAGCTGGACGGTGCGGCTGATTGGCGCAGCGCTGATCGGCGGCGGCGTGGTGTTGGCCCTGGGCGTCGCCAACCTGCGCGAGCCGGCGATCGCCTGGCCGGCCTGGCTGATGACCGCCAGCGGCCTGTACCTGATCCTGCGCCGATAGCCAGCCCGCGTCCCGGCTGGCACACTTGGCCCGAGCTATGAAGATGGAACCGCAATGAACGACTGGCTAGACGACATCAACTGGAACGACGACGGCCTGGTGCCGGCCATCGCCCAGGATCACCAGACCGGGCGCATCCTCATGATGGCCTGGATGAACCGTGAAGCACTGGCGTTGACCGCCCGTGAGCAGCGCGCCATCTACTGGTCACGTTCGCGCGGCAAACTGTGGCGCAAGGGCGAGGAGTCCGGCCATGTGCAGAAGCTCCACGAGCTGCGCCTGGACTGCGATGCCGACGTCATCGTGCTGATGGTCGAACAGCTTGGCGGCATCGCCTGCCACACCGGCCGCGAGAGCTGCTTCTACCGGGTGTTCGAGAACGGCGCCTGGAAGACCGTTGATGCGGTGTTGAAAGATCCTCACACCATATATGCCCCGGAACACCGTCATGACTGATACCCTCAAGCGCTTGGCCGAGGTGCTGGAGTCGCGCAAGGGCGCGGCGCCGGATAGCTCCTACGTGGCCAGCCTGTACCACAAGGGCCTGAACAAGATTCTGGAGAAGGTCGGCGAGGAATCGGTGGAAACCATCCTGGCCGCCAAGGATGCGGCCAGCAGTGGTGACTGCAGCGACCTGATCTACGAAACCGCCGACCTGTGGTTCCACAGCCTGGTGATGCTGGCCGCGCTGGATCAGCACCCGCAGGCGGTACTGGACGAACTGGATCGCCGTTTTGGCCTGTCCGGGCACGCGGAAAAAGCCGCGCGCACCGACAGCGACACTCAATAAAGACTCTGACGAGGACAATGCAGCATGGGCATTTTCGATTGGAAACACTGGGTCGTCATTCTTATCGTCGTCGTGCTGGTATTCGGCACCAAGAAGCTCAAGAACCTCGGCTCCGACGTCGGTGAAACCATCAAGGGTTTCCGCAAGGCAATGAACGAGGACGACGGCAAACCTGCCGAGCCGCAAGCGCAACAGCCGCAGCAGCCGTACCAGCAACAAGCGCCGCTGAACCAGCCGCACACCGTTGAAGGCCAGGCCAGCAAGGTCGAAGAACCGCTGCGCAAGGACTGAGGCCAGAGCATGTTCGGTATCAGTTTCAGCGAACTGCTGGTGGTCGGGCTGATCGCCCTGCTGGTGCTCGGCCCCGAGCGCCTGCCAGGCGCGGCGCGCACTGCCGGGTTGTGGATCGGGCGCATCAAGCGCAGCTTCAACGCGATCAAGACCGAGGTCGAGCGTGAAATCGGTGCCGACGAAATTCGTCGCCAGTTGCATAACGAACGCATCCTTGAACTGGAGCGCGAGATGCTGGCAGTGAAGAACGACATCCTGCCGCCCAGCACGCCCGCGCCACAGGCCGCCACGCCACCGCCCACGCAGCCAGTGGTCGCCGAACCGGCCGCGGCCACACCGCCCGTGTCGCCGCCCGCCCCCGTTACCGCGCCAGCAACGGCGCCCGTCGCCAGCCAGGACAAGACGCCGCAACCATGAGTCGACTCTCCGACAACGACCAGGAAATGCCGCTGGTTTCTCACCTCGCCGAACTGCGCACGCGCCTGCTGCGCTGCGTAGCGGCGATCTTCCTGATCTTCGCCGGGCTGTTCTACTTCGCGCAGCAGATCTACACCCTGGTGTCCGCGCCGCTGCGTCAGTACCTGCCGGAAGGCGCGACGATGATCGCCACCGACGTGGCCTCGCCGTTCCTCACGCCGTTCAAGCTGACCATGCTGGTGGCGGTGTTCCTGGCCATGCCGGTGATCCTCCACCAGGTGTGGGGCTTCATCGCACCGGGGCTGTACAAGCACGAGAAGCGCATCGCCATTCCGCTGCTGATTTCCAGCATCGTGCTGTTCTACGCGGGCGTGGCCTTCGCGTATTTTCTGGTGTTTCCGATCATCTTCCACTTCTTCGCCAGCGTGACGCCCGAGGGCGTGTCGATGATGACCGACATCGCCAGCTACCTCGACTTCATCATGACCCTGTTCTTCGCCTTCGGCTTCGCGTTCGAAGTGCCGGTAGCAGTGGTGCTGCTGATCTGGATCGGCATCGTCGATGTCGCCTACCTGCGCAAGATCCGCCCCTACGTGATCATCGGCTGCTTCGTGGTCGGCATGATCCTGACCCCGCCAGACATCTTCTCGCAGACCCTGCTCGCCGTGCCCATGTGGCTGTTGTTCGAGCTGGGCATCCTGGCTGGCAGCCTGATTCGCACGCGGCGCGGTGAGCACCCGGACGATGAGCAAGAGCAAACCCCGGCCGATCAGCCGCCCAGCACCCAGCCATGAACCTGCTGCTGCTCGAGGACGGTGACTTCATCGCCGCCGACCGCGTGCGCCTGAACGGCCGCCGCCTCGCTCACCTCAACGAGGTGCACCGCGCCGAGAACGGCGACACCCTGCGGGTCGGTCGCCTCGGTGGCCAGATGGGCAGCGGTCAGCTGCTGCATCTGGATACGACGAGCGCCGAGCTGCAGGTCAGCTTCGACCAGCCGCCACCGGCCAAGCTGCCGATCACCCTGCTGCTCGCCCTGCCACGCCCGAAGATGCTCAGGCGTGTGCTGCAGAGCGTCAGCGCGATGGGCGTGCCACGGCTGATCCTGCTCAACAGCTACCGGGTGGAAAAGAGCTTCTGGCAGACGCCCTTTCTCGAACCCGCGGCAATTCGCGAGCAACTGACCCTCGGCCTGGAGCAGGCCCGCGACACGGTACTGCCCGAGGTGATCATCGAGAAGCGCTTCAGGCCCTTCGTCGAGGATCGCCTACCCCAATTGACCGCCGGCACCCTCGGGCTGACCGGCCACCCTGGCGATTATCCGGCCTGCCCGCGTGCCGTCGAGCAGCCAGTGACCCTGGCCATCGGCCCGGAAGGTGGCTGGATTCCCTACGAAGTGGACAAGCTGGCCGAGGCCGGCCTGCAGCCCGTGCAACTCGGCGAGCGCATCCTGCGGGTGGAAACGGCAGTCACGGCGCTGCTTGCCCGGTTGTTCTGAGCCAGTTGTCCGAAGGCAGACATTCTGTGGGAGCGCGCCATGCGCGCGAAAAATCACGGGCATGGCCCGCTCCCACAATTGATCGCTGAATCCCTACTTTTGCATTGCTAAGGCCCAATTGCTCAACGGCGACATCCTTGCTCGGCACATCGATTTGGCGCCAGCATGCGGTCTGCCTATGATGAACACCTCGTGCTTACAAGGAGCTGCCATGCGCCGCCTGCTCACCGGCCTTACCGTTATCCTCCTGTTGTTGCTCAACACCCTGATACTGATCGGGCCGATGCTGATCATCGCCATCGGCAAGTTCGTGCTGCCGGGCAAGCATCTGAAGGCAGCCTGTTCGCGCCAGGTGATGTGGGTCGCCGAGTTCTGGGCAGAAAACTGCAAGCGCATCTTCGCGGCGCTCACGCCCACCCAGTGGGACATCCGCGGCGGTGGCGAGCTGCGCCAGGACACCTCCTACCTGATCATCAGCAACCACCAGTCATGGGTCGACATCCCGGCACTGGTGCAGGCGTTCAACCGCAAGACGCCCTACTTCAAGTTCTTTCTCAAGCAGCAGCTGATCTGGGTGCCGTTTCTCGGCCTGGCGTTCTGGGCGCTGGATTACCCATTCATGAAGCGCTACTCGAAGGCCAGGCTGGAGAAGTACCCGCACCTCAAGGGCCAGGACCTGGATATCACCCGCCGCGCCTGCGAGAAGTTTCGCGAGCTGCCGGTCACCGTGGTCAATTACCTGGAAGGCACGCGCTTCACCCCGGCCAAACAAGCGCAGCAGGGCTCGCCCTACCAGTACCTGCTCAAGCCCAAGGCCGGCGGCGTGGCCTTCGTGCTGGCGGCTCTTGGCGAGCAGCTGGACGCGATTCTCGACGTGACCCTCGTCTACGTCGAGGACAGGCCGCCCGGCTTCTGGAAGCTGATCAGCGGCCAGGTACCGAAGGTCATCATGGACATCCGCACGCGCCCGCTCGACCCGGCCCTGTGGCAGGGCGACTACCAGAACGACCCGCAATTTCGCCTGTACGTGCAGGACTGGGTCAGCGGCTTGTGGGAAGAGAAGGACGCGCTGATCGCCAGGCTGAAGCGCGAAGCCAACGGCTGAACTGTTGCAAGCAGGCAGGATTGATCAGTCCGGCAAGACCATATGCCCAGCCTCGTCCAGCGGCGCAAAGGGATTGTGCGCCAACTCCCAGAGGTGCCCATCCGGGTCGGCGAAGTAGCCGGAGTAACCGCCCCAGAACACCGTTTCCGGCGCCTTGACCTGCCGCCCGCCCGAGGCGACGGCGAGCGCCATGGCCGCGTCCACGGCGTCCGGGCTCTCCAGGTTGTGCGCCAGGGTAATGCCGGAAAAGCCCGCGGGCCCGGCCTCCGCCAGGTTGGCATCCCTGGCCAGTTCGTCGCGCGAGAACAGCCCCAGCGCGAGCCCCTTGAGTTTGATGAACACGATCTTTTCCTGGGAAGCGGAAGAGCGCGTCCAGCCCAGGCGCTCATAGAACGCGGCGCTGGCCTGCACATCGGCAACGCCCAGGGTGATCAGGGAAATCCGGCGGTCAAAGCTCATGCGTTGCTCCTGCAGGTCGAGTCCTACAGGGTAGCAATTATTCACAGCCCGCTATGCCCCTCAGGGGCGGGCACATCCGACTTGTGCGTCCACCGGCCTTGCGGAGCGATCAGGCGCGCGGCCTCCAGCATCCTGAAATCAGAAGCGATAGAGCCACTCGATGCCCGGATAATCGGCAAAAGCCCTGGGAAAAAGGAAGTCGCCGCGATACAGCGGGTTGTCGAGCCGCGTCCAGGGGGGGTCGAAATCGGCATACTGGGTCGCGATGGCATCGGCGAGCAGCGTGGTGCAGTAACGATGTGGCTCGGAACGCACCTCCAGCAGAAAAGGCTTGCCGACCGCACCCAGCAGGTTTTCTGCGACGGCCTGCTTCTGCTGCCGGTCGAGAAAACCGGGCCGGGCGATGGCGAAGCGTCGAGCCAGCGATGGCTGCAGGAACTCCTCCAGCGGGCTGAGGAGCACCTGATTCACTCGGCTCGGGTCGTCATCGGTAGTGGCATGCACCACCAACACCTGCGGCGTGGTCGCCACCACCATGCCGATATGCGAGTAATCGCCACCGCCCATCTGGTGGACCAACAGGCTGTCTGCCGAGTGGCCAAGGCGAAACAGCCAATCGCCCGTCTGCAACACGGGCAACTGGCTCAGGTCTGGCACGCCCGGCGTTGGCTTGGCCGGCAAAAACCACCCGTTCGTGGCGGATGCCGCCAGCAAGCACGCAAGCGCAGAGAGACAGAAGACGCGCCGCCTCAGAGGCGAACCTTCCACTGGTCATCCACTTTGTTCAGGCGCACCGATTCGGTCTTGGCCGGAACGTCGGCTTTCTTGAAGGTAACGGTGACCTGGGTCGTGGCCTGGGTTTTGTCCTCGTTATAGGAGGCTTCGCCAGCCTTGACCTCAGCAACGCCGCCCAGCTTTTCAGCCAACTCTGCGCGCTTGGCAACGGCCATCTTCATCTTGCCGCGCACCATTTCTTCGGCGCCTTCGTCAGCATCGGCGGGCACGTCGACCAGCTTGAACATGGTATCGGCATCATTGGAAAACGACGCTTCGATAAAGGATTGAGCGACCGCCTCTGGCGAATCACTTGAGGAACAGGCGAGCAGAAGCAGCGATGCAGCGAGAACGAGCAGGCTGCGAGAGAATGTGACCATGGAACGATCCTTGTAGGCGACAGGGCACTGAAGGCGCCCCAGAAGGGCGCACATTGTAGCTTCAGTAACATCATGCCGAAAGGCGGCGAGGCCCAGTGGGCCTCGCCGCCTTCCCTTCCTACCAGGCCTGCTAGGCCGCGCTGAAGGTCTTGTGCGGGTCGATGACGAATTTCTTCGGCACGCCAGCGTCGAACTCGCCGTAACCGCGCGGTGCGTCGTCCAGGCTGATGACCTGCACGCCAACCACTTCGGCGATGTTGATGCGATCCCACATGATGGCCTGCATGAGCTGGCGGTTGTATTTCATGGTCGGCGTCTGGCCGGTGTGGAAGCTGTGGGATTTCGCCCAGCCCAAGCCAAAGCGAATGCTCAGCGCGCCGATCTTCGCTGCCTGGTCAACGGCGCCCGGGTCTTCGGTGACGTAGAGCCCCGGAATGCCGATTTTGCCGGCAACCCGCACCACGCCCATCAACGAGTTGAGTACAGTGGCCGGGGCCTCGTGCTGAGCACCTGCATGGCCGTGGCCACGAGCCTCGAAACCCACTGCGTCGACGGCGCAGTCCACTTCCGGCTCACCCAGCAGGGCAGCGATCTGCTCGTGCAAGGGCGTGTCGGTGGACAGGTCGGCAATTTCGAAGCCCTGAGCCTTGGCGTGGGCCAGGCGAACCGGGTTGACGTCGCCGACGATCACCACCGCAGCACCCAGCAGACGCGCCGAGGCGGCAGCGGCCAGGCCCACCGGGCCGGCACCGGCGATATACACCGAACTGCCAGGGCCAACGCCGGCGGTCACGGCGCCGTGATAGCCGGTTGGCAGGATGTCCGACAGGCAGGTCAGGTCGCGAATTTTCTCCATCGCCTTGTCGCGATCCGGCAGTTTCAGCAGGTTGAAGTCAGCGTACGGCACCAGTACGTATTCGGCCTGACCGCCCACCCAATCACCCATGTCGACATAGCCATAGGCGCCGCCGGCACGGGCCGGGTTGACGGTCAGGCAGACGCCGGTGTGCTGTTCCTTGCAGGAGCGGCAGCGGCCGCAGGCGACGTTGAACGGCACGGACACCAGGTCGCCGATTTTCAGATTCTCGACGTCACTGCCCTTTTCGATCACTTCACCGGTGATCTCGTGCCCGAGCACCAGGCCGACCTGGGCGGTGGTACGGCCGCGCACCATGTGCTGGTCGGAGCCGCAGATATTGGTGGAAACCACCTTGAGGATGACGCCATGCTCGATCTTTTTGCCACGCGGATCCTGCATTTTCGGGTAGTCGATTTTCTGCACTTCGACTTTGCCGGCGCCGAGATAGACGACGCCACGATTACCAGACATATGAATCTCCTTTCTTCTTGTGGATACAAAGACGCGACCTCGGGTCGCGCGGGCCTTGTAGCGCAGTAGTGAGCGTCTGTAGCGGCATCCGTCGTCATGGGCAGGAAGGATGCCGAGTGCGTCTAGCCAGACTAGCCAGCGTGGGCAGCGATCGTGGCCACAAAACCGACAGTCGCCGTTCTGTGTGCGGCACGTTGCCGGTCAGAGCACCACGGTGCGGTTGGCGTTGAGAAACACCCGGCGTTCGAGGAAACAGCTGACTGCGCGGGCCAGTGTCAGGCATTCGATATCTCGGCCTTTCGCTACCAGGTCCTCGGGGTAGTGCGCATGATCGACGCTTTCGACACCCTGGGTGATGATCGGGCCTTCATCCAGGTCGTTGTTGATGAAGTGGGCCGTGGCACCAACCAGTTTCACGCCCTTCTGGTACGCCTGGTGGTAGGGCTTGGCGCCCTTGAAGCCGGGCAGCAGCGAGTGGTGGATGTTGATCGCGCGGCCGTCGAGCTTGCGGCACAGGTCGGCGGACAGCACCTGCATATAGCGGGCAAGCACCACCAGTTCGGCGCCGGTGTCCTCGACCACCTGCATCACCCTGCGCTCCTGCGCGGGCTTGTCGTTGGGGTCGAGAGGGAAATGGTGATAGGGAATGCCGTGCCAGTCGGCCAGTGGCTTGAGGTCCGGGTGGTTGGAGACGATGGCGGTGATGTCCATCGGCAACTGGCCGGTGCGCTGGCGGTAGAGCAGGTCGTTGAGGCAATGGTCGGCCTTGGAGACCATGATCACCACCTTGGCGCGATAGCCCGGCGCGGTCAGCTCGGTGCGCATGTCGAAAGGCGCCGTGCGTTCGTCGAGGCCGGCGAGAAATGCCGCTTCGTCGAAACCGGCCTGGGCGCGGAATTCGACTCGGATGAAGAAGCGGCTGGCCAGGCGGTCATCGAAACTGTGGTGCTCGGTGACGTAGCAGCCCTGTTCGAACAGGTAGCGGGTCACCACGTCCACGGTGCCAAGCAGGCTCGGGCAGTGGGCGGTGAGAATCCAGGTGTCGGGGGTGCGGCTCATGCAAGCGATTCCTTGTGCAGATCGCTCCCATGCGCCGACCGGCAGTGCACGACGGGGAGCATCATTGGCTGCGTTCCCATGCCGCGCATGGGAACGGTAAAGCTAAGGCGGGAGCAGACACTCACGCCCGCAGGGTGGACAACGCTCTTTTTGTCCACCATTACCATGGTAGTGCGGTGGACGGATCGGGCCGCGCAGGCAAAGCGTCGTCCACTCTACGAGGGACTGCCTTCGCCGTCATGCTGCCGCTCACCGGAGCGGGCGCCTAGACCTCGACCGCCAACCCATACTCGGCGCTGGCATCCTGCAGCCACAGCCAGAAGTAATCGGAAAAGCTGCGGCGGATCAGCAATTGCCAGGTGTCCTCGCCGGTATGGCGAATCACCAGTTGGGACTTGGCGAACACCGTGCCGACGGCCTTGCCCACCGGAAAGTTGTTCGGGTGAACGTCGTAGCTGGTGGACTTCATCAGCAGCTCGCGCACCTTCGGCCCGGAGAGCTCCAGCAGGGTTTGCCCACCGCTGACGTTGACCACCGAGATGTGCTGGCCGGCCAGGGTCTCGCGCAGGTTGCGCTCGGCCTCGAACTCGGTGCCGCCGGGCACGATCAGCAGCCATTCATCCGGGCCCAGCCACTGCAGCGAGGTATCGCCGTTGGCCACCAGGGTCAGGGCGCCCGGCAATTCGAGGCCCAGGGCCTTGTGCACACCGCCGGCAAAATTGGCATCGTCGGCGTCGCCACGCAGAATCAGATGGCCGAGCAGCTTCTTCTCGCACAGCGTCACTCCGGCGCCCTGGCGACCCTTGCCGGCCAGCTCATGCAGGCCGGCATGGTGCAGGGACGACTGCCCGGCGAGGTCGGCGGGGCGTTGCTGATAAACATTGGCGTTAGACATTCTGGCGATCCCCTTTCGGGTCATAGAACACGGGGCTGACGATTTCGGCTTCGATCACGCTGCCATCGACCAGCGGCGCGAATACGCGCTCGCCGATGCGCTTGAGGCCGCCCCTGACCAGGGCCATGGCGAAGGAATGCCCCATCGCGGCGCTCATGTAGCTGGACGTGACGTGGCCCACCATGGTCATCGGAATCTGCTGCTTGGCGTCGAACACCAGCTGCGCGCCTTCGGGCAGCACTTTGTTCGGGTCCACGGGTTTGAGGCCGATCAGCTGCTTGCGGTTTTCCTTGAGGCAATCCTCGCGGTTCATGCCGCGCCAGCCGATCCAGGAGAAGGGTTTGGTGCGACCGACGCACCAGCCCATGCCCAGATCGTCCGGGGTGACGGAGCCATCGGTGTCCTGGCCGACGATGATGAAGCCCTTCTCGGCACGCAGCACGTGCATGGTCTCGGTGCCGTAGGGAGTCAGGCCGTGTTTCTCGCCCGCAGCGATGATCTTTTCCCACACGCCCAGGGCATAGTTGGCCTGCACGTTGACTTCGTAGCTCAGCTCACCGGTGAAGGAGATGCGAAATACCCGGGCCGGCACGCCGCCGACGTTGCCTTCCTTCCAGGTCATGAACGGGAAGGCTTCCTTGTCCAGGTCGATGTCGGTGACCTCGGCCAGCAGCTTGCGGCTGTTGGGGCCGGACAGGGTCATGGTCGCCCAGTGGTCGGTGACCGAGGTGAAGTACACCTTCAGCTCCGGCCATTCGGTCTGGTGATAGATCTCCAGCCACTCCATGACGCGGGCAGCGCCGCCGGTGGTGGTGGTCATGAGGAAATGGTTGTCGGCCAGGCAGGCCGTCACGCCGTCGTCGAAGACCATGCCGTCTTCCTTGCACATCAGGCCGTAGCGGGCCTTGCCCACGTCCAGCTTGGTCCAGGCGTTGGTATAGACGCGGTTGAGGAACTCGCGGGCATCCGGGCCCTGAATGTCGATCTTGCCCAGGGTCGAGGCGTCGAGGATGCCCACCGCATTGCGCACCGCCAGGCACTCGCGGGCCACGGCTGCATGCAGGTCTTCACCGTTTTTCGGGAAGTACCAGGGGCGCTTCCACTGGCCGACGTCTTCGAACGCTGCGCCGTTCTCCAGGTGCCATTTCTGCAGAGCGGTGTAGCGCTTGGGCTCGAACAGCTCGCCACAGTGCCGCCCGGCGATGGCGCCAAAGGTGACCGGGGTGTAGTTCGGGCGGAACATGGTGGTGCCCATTTCGGCGATGCTGATGCCCAGCGAACGGGCAGCGATGGCCAGGCCATTGATATTGCCCAGCTTGCCCTGGTCGGTGCCGAAGCCCAGCGCGGTGTAGCGCTTGACGTGCTCGACCGACTCGAAGCCCTCGCGAGTGGCCAGCTCGATACCGGCAGCGGTAACGTCGTTCTGCTGATCGACGAATTGCTTTGGCGCACGCGCGGTATTCTTGTCGTGCGGCACCTGGAACAGCGCAACCGACGCTTCCTCGATGCGTTTTTCGGCTTTCGGCAGGGTACCGGTGACGGGTTGGAAGCCCACTTCGGCAGCCGCCTTGGCACCGGCTTCGAAACCATCGGCGAGGCTATCGCCCATGCCGAACACACCGTTCACCGCACCGGCGCAGAGGCGCTTCTGGAAGCCTTCACCCGCGACGAAGGCGAGGATTTCTTCACGCCATACCGGGCGGCCGCCGAGGTGCGAGGCCAGGTGCACAACGGGGCTGTAGCCACCGGAGCTGACGATCAGGTCGCAGTCGAGCACTTCGCCCGGGCTGGTGACCTTGTGCCTGGCCAGGTCGATGGCGCAGATGCGCGCGCCGGTCACACGCTTGCTGCCGCGCGCCTCGACCACGCCGCTGCCGGTGAGCACACGCACGCCACGCCGGCGCGCCTCTTCGACCCAGCTGCCACGCGGGTTGCTGCGGGCATCGGCCACGGCCACCACCTGGCGGCCGGCATCGAGCCAGTCGAGCACCACGCGGTAGGCGTAATCGTTGTTGGTCGACAGCACAAGCTTCTGCCCGGGCGCCACGCCATAGCGACGCACGTAGGTCGACACGGCATCGGCCAGCATGTTGCCGGGCAGGTCGTTGTTGCCATACACCAGCGGCCGCTCGTGGGCGCCGGTGGCCAGCACCACGCGGCCGGCACGCACGCGGTGCATGCGTTGGCGCGGCTGACCGATGGGCGCGACCTGGCCGAGGTGGTCGGTGAGGCGCTGGTGGATGGTGAGGAAGTTGTGGTCGTGGTAACCGTTGACCGTGGCACGCGGCAGCAGAGTCACTTCCGGCATGGCCTCCAGTTCGGCAATGGCCTTGGCGGCCCACTCCGCGGCCGGCTTGTCGTCGAGCATCTCGCGGGTGGAGAGCAGGCTGCCGCCGAACTCTTCCTGTTCGTCAGCGAGGATCACCCGCGCACCGCTGCGACCTGCAGCCAGGGCTGCGGCGAGACCGGCGGGGCCGGCGCCGACCACCAGCACGTCGCAGTGCTGGTTCAGGTAGTCGTAGATGTCCGGATCGTTTTCCTTCGGCGAGCGACCGAGCCCGGCGGCCTTGCGAATGTACTTCTCGTAGGTCAGCCAGAGGTTCTGCGGGTACATGAAGGTCTTGTAGTAGAACCCGGGCGGCATCATGCCGCCGCCGACCTTGCCGAGAATGCCCATCAGGTCGGTGTTGACGCTCGGCCAGCCGTTGGTGCTGGTGGCGCTGAGGTTCGCGTACAGCGCCTGCTGGGTGGCGCGCACGTTGGGGATCTGCGCCGCCTCGGTGGAGCCTATCTGCAGCACGGCATTGGGTTCTTCGGCACCGGCGGCCACGATGCCGCGCGGACGTGAATATTTGAAGCTGCGGCCAATGACGTCGACGCCATTGGCCAGCAGGGCGGCAGCCAGGGTATCGCCGGCATAGCCCTGGTAGGTCTGGCCGTTGAAGCTGAAAGTCAGGGGCTGGCTGCGGTCGATGCGGCCACCCTGGGACAGACGATTGACCTGGCTCATGCCGTTACTCCTTGGTCGACGGCCTTCTGCTCCGCGAGCGAAGCCTCGGTCACGCTGGGCCGCTCGCCGATCTTGTAGGTTTCGAGGATTTCGTAGCTCACCGTGTGACGGGTGACGTTGAAGTACTGACGGCAGCCCGCCGCGTGGATCCACAGCTCGTGGTGGATGCCGCGTGGGTTGTCACGGAAGAACAGGTAGTCGCCCCACTGCGCATCGGTGCAGGCGGTCGGGTCCAGCGGGCGGGGAATGTGCGCCTGGCCGCCGGCGTGGAATTCTTCTTCGGAACGCAGTTCGCCACAATGTGGGCAGAAGATGTGCAACATGCTCGGTACCTCCAGAAAACCATCGTCCTTCTCTCATCGAGAGAAGGCGCCAAATTCAGTGCGCCACACCGGCTGCGCCGTGCTCGTCGATCAGCGCACCGTTGTGGAAGCGCTCGATGGAAAACGCCTTGGCCAGCGGGTGCATCTCACCCTTGGCCAGGCTTGCGGCAAACACGTTGCCGGAGCCCGGCGTGGCCTTGAAGCCACCGGTGCCCCAGCCGCAGTTGAAGTACAGGTTCTGCACGGGGGTCTTGGCGATGATCGGGCAGGCGTCCGGCGTGGTGTCGACGATGCCGCCCCACTGGCGATTCATGCGCACGCGCGAGAGCACCGGGAACATCTCGACGATGGCCTGCAGGGTGTGTTCGATGGTCGGGTAGGAGCCGCGCTGGCCGTAGCCGTTGTAGCCGTCGATGCCGGCGCCGATGACCAGGTCGCCCTTGTCCGACTGGCTGATGTAACCGTGCACGGCGTTGGACATGATCACGGTATCGATGATCGGCTTGATCGGCTCGGAAACCAGCGCCTGTAGCGGGTGCGATTCGATCGGCAGGCGGAAGCCCGCCAGCTTGGCCAGGTGCCCGGAGTTACCGGCAGCGACCACGCCAACGCGCTTGGCGCCGATGAAGCCCTTGCTGGTTTCCACACCGATCACCGCGCCGTCCTGCTTGCGAAAGCCGATGACTTCGGTCTGCTGGATCAGGTCGACGCCCAGGGCGTCGGCGGCACGGGCGAAGCCCCAGGCCACGGCATCGTGCCGGGCCACGCCACCGCGGCGTTGCAGCGAGGCACCGAGGATCGGGTAACGGGTGTTCTTCGAACAATCCAGGTAGGGGATCATTTCCGCCACCTGCTTGGCATCGACCACCTCGCCATCGATACCGTTGAGGCGGTTGGCGCTGACGCGCCGCTCGATATCGCGCATGTCCTGCAGGGTGTGGCCAAGGTTGAACACGCCGCGCTGGGAGAACATGACGTTGTAGTTGAGGTCCTGGGACAGGCCCTCCCACAGCTTCATGGCGTGCTCGTAGAGGTGCGCCGATTCGTCCCACAGGTAGTTGGAACGCACGATGGTGGTGTTGCGTGCGGTGTTGCCACCGCCCAGCCAACCCTTCTCGACCACGGCGACGTTCTTCACGCCGAACTCCTTGGCCAGGTAGTAGGCGGTGGCCAGGCCGTGGCCGCCCCCGCCGACGATGATCACGTCGTACACCGGCTTGGGCGTCGGATTGCGCCACATGCGCTGCCAGTTCTCATGGTGGCTGAACGAGTGCTTGAACAGGCCGAAGCCGGAATAGCGCTGCATAGGGGACTCCTGAATTCTGCTTGCTGTAGGAGCGCACCCAAACCGCAGGAGGGAGGAAACCCATCGGTTTCGATGGGTTCCGTGGTCCTACGGCATCAAAGCGGCAGCCCCGACGTGACGATGCGTTAGCGATAAACCGGGTAATCGGCACACAGCCCGGCCGCCAGGCCGGCCACCTGGGCCTCGACATCGGCATCACCGAGGTGCTCGAGGATGTCGGCGATCCAGCCCGCCAGCTCGCGGCACTGGGCTTCCTTGAAGCCACGGGTGGTGACCGCCGGGGTACCGATGCGCAGCCCGGAGGTCACGAATGGCGATTGCGGGTCGTTGGGCACGGCGTTCTTGTTCACCGTGATGCCGGCGCGGCCCAGGGCGGCGTCGGCATCCTTGCCGGTGATGCCTTGCTTGATCAGCGAAAGCAGGAACAGGTGATTGTCGGTACCACCGGACACCACATCGAAACCGCGCTCGATGAACACCGCGGCCATGGCCTGGGCGTTCTTGATCACTTGCGCCTGATAGTCCTTGAAACCCGGCTCCAGGGCCTCTTTGAAGCACACCGCCTTGCCGGCGATCACATGCATCAGCGGGCCACCCTGGGCGCCAGGGAACACGGCGGCGTTGAGCTTTTTCTCGATTTCTTCGTTGGCCTTGGCAAGGATCAGCCCGCCACGTGGCCCGCGCAGGGTCTTGTGGGTGGTGGTGGTGACCACGTCAGCCAATGGAATCGGATTCGGGTACAGGCCAGCGGCGACCAGGCCGGCGACGTGCGCCATATCAACAAAGAGGTAGGGACCGACCTTGTCGGCGATGGCGCGAAAGCGCGGGAAATCCAGGGTCTTGGAATAGGCGGAGAAACCGGCGACGACCATCTTCGGCTTGTGCTCGACGGCCAGGCGCTCGACTTCGTCGTAGTCGATCAGCCCGGTATCGGTATCGATGCCGTACTGCACGGCGTTGTACAGCTTGCCCGAAGACGACACCTTGGCGCCGTGGGTGAGGTGGCCGCCGTGAGCCAGGCTCATGCCGAGGATGGTGTCGCCGGGCTGCAGCAGCGCCAGGTAGACCGCCGAGTTGGCCGAGGAGCCGGAGTGCGGCTGCACGTTGGCGTAGTCGGCGCCGAACAGCTGCTTGGCGCGCTCGATGGCCAGCGCCTCGACCTTGTCCACATGCTCGCAGCCACCGTAGTAGCGCTTGCCCGGATAACCTTCGGCGTACTTGTTGGTGAGCCCGCTGCCCTGCGCCTCCATCACCCGCTTGCTGGTGTAGTTTTCCGAGGCGATCAGTTCGATGTGATGTTCCTGACGGCGCTCCTCGGCGTTCATCGCACTGAGCAGGGCGTCATCGTAACCCTGAATCCGATCTTGCTTGCTGAACATCACGTATCTCCCCGGGGCGCCTTGGGGCGCCGCATCTGGCTCGGTTGCTCGATATGAGTCTTGTGGAGCGATGGTATGACTCGCCCCTGGCAACCAGATGCCTATGCACGCCACGGGAGATTGCGTTTGCGACATGGCGCGGCGTCGCAATTACGCATGCTCGCCGCTCAGAGAAACCGCAGTGCCACCAGAACGAGAAAGTGGCCGGGGTAGAACAGGTAGGCCCAGCGCCGTACCGGCGGCACCGGGAACGGCGGTTGCCGGCGCAGCAGCGCAAGGCCGATCAGCGGTGCCAGCAGGCAGATGCCGATCACGCCCCAGGCGAACAAGTCGCCGCGCAGTGCATCGCGGTAGAACGGCGCCCAGTAGTTGGCCGCCAGGCAGCACAGCATCGGCAGCAGCCAGCCGGCGTAGGGGCTACGCAGCGCCAGCAGGAAGGCCGCCGGCAGCACCGCGCCAAAGGCGCCGAACATCAGCCAGGCATGGCCGAACACGGCGATCAGCAGCGCCGCGCCGCCCAGCCAGCAGGCCTGAGCCTGGGGCCGCTGCACGGCGTTGGCGATCAGCAGGCCCAGCACCAGGGTCGGCAGCACGTTGAGCGATTCCGCCGTCGGCACCAACAGCCGGTAGGGCCATTCGGAAAGCAGCGAGAACAGCAGCAGCCAGCCCAGGTAGCTCATGGACACGCCACTGCTGGCCGCCGCGCGGGGCCGTGCGACGTTGGCGGCGATAGCCAGGCAGAACAGCGGGAAGGCCAAACGGCCGGGAATATAGAGAAAATACAGTGAGGGCCAGACATGCCGCAGGTGGTCGATCAGCATGGTCAGCAGGGCCAGCCACTTGATCAGATCCAGCGCTGCGTCGCGGCCGGAAGGCGAGGGTCGAGAGAGGTAGGCTGAGGGCATGCGCACAGGTCACGCTGGGAGATGAAGCTGCACCCTAGCGGCAGCCGACACTTCGGTGCAAATCAACGGGCGGCGCCGGGCGCAAACCCGGCGCCACCCATGCACGGCTTACTGCAGTTTGGCGTTGCAGCTGCTCGACGCGGTGACCAGACGCTTTTGCAGGCCGGCATCCGGCGGTACCTGCTTGCTCATCTCGGCCATTTCGGCCTCGCTGAACTCTTCGCTGACCTTGGTCGCGGCGCAATCGCAGAACGCCGTCAGCTTCTCCTGAGAGTGGCCGGACTGGGCGCCTTTCACGCACTCCTGAACGAAGGTCGCCTTGGCTTCCGGAGACCAAGGCTCGGCGGCCACGGCCGGCAGGGCGAAGGCGAGCGGTGCGAAAAGTGCGATCAGATGGCGGTAGCTCATGGTGGGCTCCTGTGACGTGGGATCGGCGAGTCCTGGACTGCAACTCTCTGCTTTGTGAGCCCAACGGCGGCCGTGAGTTCACTGTGAATGCCGTGAACAATATGTCGCTCCGGCGAGTGCGACCCGTGCCCGGGGCGGGCTACAGTACCGGCATACGCCCACATGGGCGACGCAGCCAAGGACTCTCTTCAATGCCCGACAACGCCCAGCAATTCGCCAGCGACAATTATTCCGGCATCTGCCCCGAGGCCTGGGAGGCCATGGCAGAAGCCAATCTGGGCCATCAGCGTGCCTATGGCGACGATGAATGGACGGCGCGCGCCGCCGACCATTTCCGCCGCCTGTTCGAAACCGACTGCGACGTGTTCTTCGCTTTCAATGGCACGGCAGCCAACTCCCTGGCGCTCTCGGCACTGTGTCAGAGCTACCACAGCGTCATCTGCTCGGAGACCGCCCACGTCGAGACCGATGAGTGCGGCGCACCGGAGTTCTTTTCCAACGGCTCCAAACTGCTGACCGCGCACACCGAGCAGGGCAAGCTGACGCCCGCGTCGATCCGCGAAATCGCCCTCAAGCGCAAGGACATCCACTACCCGAAACCGCGCGTGGTCACCCTGACCCAGGCCACCGAGGTTGGGACCGTCTACCGCCCGGAAGAAATCCGCGCGATCAGCCAGACCTGCGAAGAGCTCGGCCTGCACCTGCACATGGACGGCGCACGGTTCTCCAACGCCTGCGCCTTCCTGGGTAGCAGCCCGGCCGAGCTGACCTGGAAGGCCGGCGTCGACGTGCTGTGCTTTGGCGGCACCAAGAACGGCATGGCGGTTGGCGAGGCGATCCTGTTCTTCAACCGCGAGCTGGCCGAAGACTTCGACTACCGCTGCAAGCAGGCCGGCCAGTTGGCCTCGAAGATGCGCTACCTGTCGGCGCCCTGGGTCGGCCTGCTGCAGAACGATGCCTGGCTGCGTTACGCCCGCCATGCCAACAGCTGCGCGCAGCTGCTCGCCAGCCTGGTACGGGACGTACCGGGTGTCAGCCTGATGTTTCCGGTGGAGGCCAACGGGGTGTTCCTGCAGATGTCCGAACCTGCCCTCGCCGCCCTGACCGCCCGTGGCTGGCGTTTCTACACCTTCATCGGTGCCGGTGGCGCACGCTTCATGTGTTCGTGGGATACCGAAGAGAGCCGCGTACGCCAACTGGCAGCGGACATCCGCGAGGTCATGGCCGGCTGATTGCCGGCAGCCACCCGGGCCGTACCGGCACGCGGCATAAGCTGACACGCTCAGCCGCGCGCCGAAGGCATGACGGCCGTGCGCACCGCTGCCGCCTCATCTGGGGATAATTTCGGCGCCATCCCCAGAACAGGTGGACGACCCTGTGGATAGCCTGTCTGCAGCGGGCCACAGCCCCCACCTCTCGCGGCCTTTGGCATTTCGTACAAAAAACGTTCTATTTCAGCAAGTTGCTCTCAAGCTTACGCACAGTTGTCGTGCAGAACCACCTGCACAAGCTGTGCATAAACCTTCCCAGCCCTTACACAACAAGGGCTTCAGCAGCCCGATTGTTTTTTGATCAGAGCTCCGCGCAGCCGTCTCATCCACAGCTGACGGCCCGGGATGGCTGCACCCTGTGGACAGCCGTCCCCACAATTGGTTGATGACCGCGGGGATAAACTGTAGGTAACGCGCTACAGGCCTTTTATTGCAGGGGCTTCAGCCAAATGATCAAAAAACGATCTACTTCAATGACTTGTGCAGTTATCTACACACAGAAGCTGTGCATCTTGCTGTGCATAAGGTGTTCGGCCATGGCTGCAGCCCCATGAATACGAGGCCTGCGGATGATCGATCAATTAATGACCAAGCGCGCAATCACTATCACCGACTTTGCAGCAGGCTGAATGCCGTGCATACCGCAAGGCAGCGGTGAATAACTCACCTGGGCGCTGTCCCCAAACTCCGTGGATGAAGCTGTGGGAAACCTGTCACCACCTGGCTACAGGCCAGTAAATTCGGGGCGTTCAGGCTACCGATCAAAAAGCACACAGCCTTTGAAGGCGAAATCAGGGTTCTGTCGCCCGCCTCGCTCGACGCCATTCTGCAAATTGATAAAAAACCTGTGCACAACTATGTGGATAACCATTGGAGCGGTTGGCGATACGGCCCAACCGTGGCATTGACACCCGATGCGGCATTCACCTTCTGTCCTGCCCAGCTACTACGGTAGAGCGGCTGCGTAGAGGATGGCTGCGGGGATAACGCGCCGTACCTTGCCCACAGTTACTGTGTGCACGGCTGTGGATAAACTGTTGAATGCTGATTGCAGCCCTGGGCCCGCGTGGGTTGCGGACCACTGGCTATTTCCTGACCATCGCCTGCCGGCGCTTAGTAATCGATGCTCACGTCGTTACGCGGCACGCTGCAGCACGACAGGATGTAACCCTCTGCGACGTCTTCATCGGTGATGCCGCCGTTGTGCTCCATGTCCACCTCGCCTGCGGTCTTGAGCACCTTGCAAGTGCCGCAGATACCCATGCCGCAGGCCTTGGGAATATGCAGCCCCAGCTTTGCCGCCGCCGCATGCACGGTCTCGCCCGGGCCCACCTGGATGCTCTTGCCGGTGCTGGTGAATTGCACCTGGTTGAGATCGGCCGCTGGCACCTGGGGGGCGTCGGCCGCCTGTTCGGCCAGCTCGCGGACATCCTGGCGCACTTCTGCCGGCACGGGGCCGAAGGCTTCCTCGTGGTAGCGGCTCATGTCGAAGCCTTTGGCTTCGAGCAGGCGCTTCACCGCGCTCATGTAGGGCGTGGGGCCGCAGCAGAAGATCTCCCGCTGCAGGTAATCGGGCGCCATCAGCTCCAGCATCGGCTGGTTGAGATACCCGCGGTAGCCGGACCAGGCCTCACCAAGGCCGTGTTTTTCGCAGATCACGTGCAGGCTGAAGTTGCTGATCCGCGCCGCCATGTGCTCCAGCTCGCGGTGATAGATGATGTCCTTCGGCGAACGCGCGCTGTGCACGAACACCATGTCGACGTTGGCATTGGTGTCGTAGAACCAGCGCGCCATCGACATCACCGGGGTGATACCGACCCCGCCACTGAGAAACAGCACCTTGTCGGCCGGAAAATCGATGGCATTGAACAGGCCCACCGGCCCATGCACCGCCAGTTCCTGACCTTCGGCGAGGTTGTCGTGCAGCCAGTTGGAGACCTTGCCGCCCGGCACTCGCTTGATGGTGATGGAAAAGCTGTAGGGCACCGACGGTGAGCTGGAAATGGTGTAGGAGCGCATCACCGGCTGGCCTTCGATCTCCAGTTCCAGGGTGACGAACTGCCCTGGTTTGAAGAAGAACAGCACGGGCTGGTCGGCCATGAAACAGAAGGTGCGGACGTCCCACGTCTCCTGGATGACCTTGACGCAGCGCACCGCATGGCGGCCGTTGCTCCAGGTCTGGGTGGTGACGGGATAGAAGAAGTCGTTCGACATGTCGGTTCTCTCGCACACGCAGGGCGCTCACCGGCCCTGTCTTTGCGGCGATTGTGCGCAAGCCACCTGACGCTCATTTACCTGCCAGCGACATCGGCATGCTCACGGCGACCTGCCCCGTAGACACTGGCGTACCGAGTCGGGAAATGATTCGAGCATGTCGCCCATGGATAAGGTTCACGCCGCGCCCGGCTCCACACTCGCCCCAAGCCGAGCAGGATAAGAGCGCCGATTTTCAGCCCTGTGCAATGCGCCTATCGGCAAGGCGATCGGGGGAGCGACGCGCCACCTTGCGTAACACCGCACTAGCCACTTTTACGGCGTTCGCACCGCGCTCGCCACGAGGAGATTTCCGATGACCGTCACCTCCACGCTGAGCCTTGGCGACCCGCTGGAAGCGGCACGCGCCGCGACCGCCGAGATGCTGCAGAACCGCGAGCGCACCTACTCGCTGCCGCAACCGTTCTATAACGACGAACGCCTGTTCCAGCTCGACATGCAGGAAATTTTCCACAAGGAATGGCTGATCGCCGGCATGACCTGCGAGATCCCCACCAAGGGCAATTACCTGACCCTGCAGATCGGCAATAACCCGATTCTCGTCATCCGGGGTGCCGAAGGCGCCGTGCATGCCTTCCACAACGTGTGCCGGCACCGCGGATCCCGCCTGTGCACCAGCGAAAAGGGCAAGGTGGCCAAGCTGGTCTGCCCCTACCACCAATGGACCTACGAGCTGGACGGCCGCCTGCTGTTCGCCGGCACCGAGATGGGCGCCGACTTCGACATGAAGCAGTTCGGCCTCAAGCCGGTGAGCTGCAAGACCGCCGGCGGTTACATCTTCATTTCCCTGGCCGAGAACCCGCCGGCCATCGACGAATTCCTGACGACCCTGGCTCACTACATGGAGCCTTACGACATGGAGAACGCCAAGGTCGCCGTGCAGACCAACCTGTATGAAAAGGCCAACTGGAAGCTGGTGCTGGAGAACAACCGCGAGTGCTACCACTGCAACGGTTCGCACCCGGAGCTGCTCAACACCCTGCTGGAATGGGACGACACCAACGATCCGCGCGCCAGCCAGTCGTTCAAGGACCACGTGGCCGAATCCGCCGCCAAATGGGAGGCGGAAAAGATTCCCTACCTGCACGCCGGCTTCGGGCTGCGCAACCGCATCGTGCGCATGCCGCTGCTCAAGGGCACCGTGTCGATGACCATGGACGGCAAGCAGGGCTGCAAGAAGCTCATGGGCCGCATCCAGAACCCGGACCTGGGCTCGATGCGCATCCTGCACCTGCCACACTCGTGGAACCACTGCATGGGTGATCACCTGATCGTCTTCACGGTGTGGCCGATCAGCGCCCAGGAAACCATGGTCACCACCAAGTGGCTGGTGCACAAGGACGCCGTCGAAGGCGTCGACTACGACGTGGCCCGCCTGCGCGAGGTGTGGGACGCCACCAACGACCAGGACCGCCGCCTGGCTGAAGAAAACCAGCGCGGCATCAACTCCACCGCCTACCAGCCGGGCCCGTATTCGAAAACCTACGAGTTCGGCGTGGTGAACTTCATCGACTGGTACAGCGGGCGCATGCTCAACAACCTGGGTGCTGCTCCGGCGCCTTACCTGCGGGATGTGAAGGCGCAGTAACGACCGCGCAAAACGAAACGCCCTGCCAGCCGGACTGGCAGGGCGTTTTCATTCTCGCCCCCTCTTCAGGGCAGCCCGATCAATCGACCCACATACACGGAGCTCGGCATGCCCTGCTGCGCTCGCTCAGCTTGACGAGCTGCCCTGCGACGCCGATGTCGAACGGCGCCGAGCGGCCGCTGGCGGTGTCGATGTTGCTCGAGGTGGCGCTGGCCTGCGGCTTCGAGTCGGCCTCCTACTTCGCCCGCCGCTACCGCGCCCGCTTCGCACTCAGCCCACGGCAGGATCGACACGAAACAGCCCCACCCACTCTACGACCGTGAAAAGGCGCAAGCATCCTACAGAACGCAAAGTGACGAGAGCAGACGTAGGGTGGATGACGCTCTTTTCATCCACCATTGCGATCGTGGACGGATCGGGCCGCCTAGGTAAGGCGTCGTCCACCCTACGACTATGGGAGCGGGCCGTGCCCGCGAATAATCACGGGCATGGCCCGTTCCCACAATGAATCACCGAACGGCTGCTTGCGCCTTGTAGCTGCGTGCCGGTCAGCCCCTGCCCTGGAACAGGCCTACCCAAAGAGGCTTGTCCGATCACGACCTTGCCTTGACGCTTTCGGCAATCCCCCCGTCGTTTTTGCACCGGGTCGCCAGGGCGCCGAGGCATATGCTCCCTACAAAGCGCCAGCAACGAATCTGGTGCAACCAATCAAGGGGAGCTGCCTGATGAGCCCAGCCGAATTGCACGCCGACAGCATCGTCATCGACGGTCTGATCATCGCCAAATGGAACCGCGAACTGTTCGAAGACATGCGCAAGGGCGGCCTGACCATGGCCAACTGCACGGTGTCGGTCTGGGAAGACTTCCAGGAAACCATCGATGCCATCGCATCGAGCCAGAAGCTGATTCGCGAAAACAGCGACCTGGTGATGCAGGTGCGCACCACCGCTGACATCCGCCGCGCCAAGGAGCTGGGCAAGACCGGCATCCTCTTCGGCTTCCAGAATGCCCACGCGTTCGAGGACCAGATCGGCTACGTGGAGATCTTCAAGCAGCTCGGCGTGGGCATCGTGCAGATGTGCTACAACACCCAGAATCTGGTCGGCACCGGCTGCTACGAGCGCGATGGCGGGCTGTCCGGCTTCGGCCGGGAAATCGTCGCCGAGATGAATCGTGTCGGCGTGATGTGCGATCTGTCCCACGTCGGCAGCAAGACCAGCGAGGAAGTCATCCTCGAATCGAAAAAGCCGGTCACCTACTCCCACTGCCTGCCGTCGGGGCTCAAGGAGCACCCACGCAACAAATCCGACGCCGAGTTGAAGTTCATCGCCGACCACGGCGGCTTCGTGGGCGTGACCATGTTCGCGCCGTTCCTGGCCAAGGGCATCGACTCGACCATCGACGACTACGCCGAAGCCATCGAATACGTGATGAACATCGTCGGCGAGGACGCCATCGGCATCGGCACCGACTTTACCCAGGGCCATGGCCAGGACTTCTTCGAGTACCTGACCCACGACAAGGGCTACGCCCGCCGCCTGACCAACTTCGGCAAGATCGTCAACCCACTGGGCATTCGCACGGTGGGCGAGTTCCCCAACCTCACCGAAACCCTGCTCAAACGCGGCATGAGCGAGCGCACCGTGCGCAAGGTCATGGGCGAAAACTGGGTGAGGGTGCTAGCCGACGTCTGGGGCGAATGATGAATACCTGCGCCCACCAATAGCGGCGTCGCTACCAGCTCGCCGCACAGTCGTACTGCTCTCGCTTGTCGCTGCGGGTCTCCTTGCTCTCGGCGTGCTCGCTACCGCTTCACAGGCATTCATCCGCCCTGTCCAAACACGCAAGACAACGAATTCTGGAGTTAAGAACACATGGCCACCCACGCCCCCGAAATGCCCATCCAGGTCGACGACGAAACTGGCGTCTGGACCACCGACGCCTTGCCGATGCTGTATGTGCCGCGGCACTTCTTCGTCAACAACCACATGGGCATCGAGGAGGTGCTCGGCGCCGACAAGTACGCCGAAATCCTCTACAAGGCCGGCTACAAATCCGCCTGGCACTGGTGCGAGAAAGAAGCCGAGTGCCATGGCCTTTCTGGCGCAGCGGTGTTCGAGCACTACATGAAACGCCTGTCGCAGCGCGGCTGGGGTCTGTTCGAAACGCAGAAGCTCGATCTGCAAACCGGCTATGCCGAGGTAAAGCTCAAGCACTCAGCCTTCGTGTACGTGTACGGCAAGGTCGGGCGCAAGGTGGACTACATGTTCACTGGCTGGTTCTCCGGCGCCATCGACCAGATCCTGGCCGCCCAGGGCAGCTCGATCCGTACCTTTACCGTGCAGGAATATGGCGGCTCCGAAGAAGGCCATGATGACGGCCTGTTCGTGACTCGCCCGCTCTGAACAAAAGGATCAGGTGCCGCCAATAAAGGCACCCGCCCTCCACCGTGAACGCAGAACGTAGCGTGTAGCCGCCGAATCGAGGAGAAGGTCATGGCCTTCGAAGCAATGTTCCAGCCGATCCAGATCGGCAAACTGACTATCCGTAACCGTGTGCTCAGCACCGCACACGCGGAGGTGTATGCCACCGATGGCGGCATGACCACCGAGCGCTACGTGAAGTACTACGAAGAGAAAGCCAAGGGCGGCATCGGCCTGGCCATTTGTGGTGGCTCCTCGGTGGTGGCCATCGACAGCCCGCAGCAGTGGTGGAGTTCGGTGAACCTGTCCACCGACCGCATCATCCCGCACTTCCAGAATCTGGCTGACGCCATGCACAAGCATGGTGCCAAGATCATGATCCAGATTACCCACATGGGCCGCCGCTCGCGCTGGGACGGCTTCCACTGGCCGACCCTGATGTCGCCGTCGGGTATTCGTGAGCCGGTGCATCGCGCCACCTGCAAGACCATCGAGCCGGAGGAAATCTGGCGGGTGATCGGCAACTACGCCCAGGCCGCACGCCGCGCCAAGGAAGGCGGCCTGGATGGCGTGGAACTGTCGGCGGTGCACCAGCACATGATCGACCAGTTCTGGTCGCCGCGCGTCAACAAGCGCACCGACGAGTGGGGTGGCACCTTCGAGGGCCGCATGAAGTTCGGCCTGGAAGTGCTCAAGGCGGTGCGCGCCGAAGTGGGCGACGACTTCTGCGTGGGCATGCGCCTGTGCGGCGACGAGTTCCACCCGGACGGCCTGTCCCACGACGACATGAAGCAGATCGCCACGTACTACGACGACACCGGCATGCTCGATTTCATCGGCGTGGTGGGCTCGGGTTGCGATACCCACAACACCCTGGCCAACGTGATTCCCAACATGAGCTACCCGCCGGAGCCGTTCCTGCACCTGGCGGCTGGCATCAAGGAAGTGGTCAAGGTGCCGGTGCTGCACGCGCAGAACATCAAGGACCCGAACCAGGCCACGCGCATTCTCGAAGGCGGCTACGTGGACATGGTCGGCATGACCCGCGCGCACATCGCCGACCCGCACCTGATCGCCAAGATCAAGATGGGCCAGATCGACCAGATCAAGCAGTGTGTCGGCGCCAACTACTGCATCGACCGCCAGTACCAGGGTCTGGACGTGCTGTGCATCCAGAACGCCGCGACCAGCCGCGAGTACATGGGCGTGCCGCACATCATCGAGAAATCCACCGGGCCGAAGCGCAAGGTGGTGATCGTCGGTGGCGGCCCTGCTGGCATGGAGGCCGCTCGCGTGACGGCCGAACGCGGCCACGACGTGACCTTGTTCGAAAAGCAGGAGCAGCTTGGCGGACAGATCACTCTGGCTTCCAAGGCGCCGCAGCGTGACCAGATCGCCGGCATCACCCGCTGGTATCAACTGGAGCTGGCGCGCCTGGGCGTCGACCTGCGCCTCGGTACCGCGGCGGATGTGGACACCATCAACGACCTGCGCGCCGATATCGTCGTGCTCGCCAACGGCGGCCACCCGTTCCTTGAACAGGTCGAGCATTGGCATGCGGACGAAGGCCTGGTGGTCAGCAGCTGGGACATCCTCAGCGGCAAGGTAGCGCCGGGCAAGAATGTGCTGGTGTACGACACCATCTGCGAGTTCACCGGCATGTCGGTGGCGGATTTTCTCGCCGACAAGGGCTCCCAGGTCGAAATCGTCACCGACGACATCAAGCCCGGCGTGGCCATCGGCGGCACCAGTTTCCCGACCTACTACCGCAGCATGTACCCCAAGGAAGTGATCATGACCGGCGACATGATGCTGGAAAAGGTCTACGCCGAGGGCGACAAGAAGATCGCGGTGCTGGAGAACGAGTACACCGGCGCCCGGGAAGAGCGGGTGGTCGACCAGGTGGTCGTCGAGAACGGCGTGCGCCCGGATGAAGGCCTCTATTACGCGCTCAAGGAAGGTTCGCGCAACAAGGGCCAGATGGATGTTGACGCGCTGTTCGCCATACAGCCGCAGCCAAGCCTGAGCCAGCCCGGTGACGGCTACCTGCTGTTTCGTATTGGCGACTGCGTGGCCCAGCGCAACACCCATGCTGCGATCTACGACGCACTGCGGTTGTGCAAGGACTTCTGATCCACATATCGCCCTGTGGGAGCGGGCCATGCCCGCGGTTGATTCGTACCAAGGCTGCGCTCATCCGCCAGCCTGGCCCGCTCCCACGACATCTCGTCCGGTGAGGACAGACCGATGCTGAACACCATTCTTCCCATCCTGCTCTTCGCTGCCCTGGCCCTCGCGGTGCTCGGCGCGGCCAGGCGTTTCTTCATGTGGCGCCGCGGCCGCCCGGCCAAGGTCGATTGGATCAAAGGCCTGCTGAAGATGCCGCGCCGCTACCTCGTGGACCTGCACCACGTGGTCGAGCGCGACAGCTACATGTCCAGGACCCACGTGGCGACTGCGGGTGGCTTCGTGCTGGCGGCCGTGCTGGCCATCGCCGTGCACGGTTTCGGCCTGCACAACCGTATCCTCGGTTTCGCGCTGCTGGCGGCCACCACGTGCATGTTCGTCGGCGCGCTGTTCGTCGCCGCGCGCCGGCGCAACCCACCGGCGCGCCTGTCGAAAGGCCCCTGGATGCGCCTGCCGAAAAGCCTGCTGATGTTCTCCGCGAGTTTCTTTATCGCCACCTTGCCAGTGGCCGGTGTGCTGCCAGCAGATTTCGGCGGCTGGGTGCTCGCGGCCATCCTCGCCATTGGCGTGGCCTGGGGCGTGTCGGAACTGTTCTTTGGCATGACCTGGGGCGGGCCGATGAAGCACGCCTTCGCTGGCGCCCTGCACCTGGCCTGGCACCGCCGCAGTGATCGCTTCGGGGGCGGTCGCTCCACCGGCCTGAAAGCCCTGGACCTCAACGACCCGAAAGCACCACTGGGCGTGGAAAAACCCACCGACTTCACCTGGAACCAGCTGCTCGGCTTCGACGCCTGCGTGCAGTGCGGCAAGTGCGAAGCCATGTGCCCCGCCTTCGCCGCCGGCCAACCGCTGAACCCGAAGAAACTGATTCAGGACATGGTCATCGGCCTGGCAGGTGGCACTGACGCCAACTTCGCTGGCTCGCCGTACCCTGGCAAGCCACTTGGCGAACACGGCGGCGGCCCGCACCAGCCGATCGTCTCGCTGCAGGGCAAGGCGCTGGTCGACGCCGACACCCTGTGGTCGTGCACCACCTGCCGCGCCTGCGTGGAGGAGTGCCCGATGATGATCGAGCACGTCGATGCCATCGTCGACATGCGCCGTCATCTGACTCTGGAAAAAGGCTCGACCCCGAACAAGGGCGCCGAAGTGCTGGAAAACCTCATCGCCACCGACAACCCCGGCGGCTTCGCGCCCGGCGGCCGGTTGAACTGGGCGGCCGACCTCAACCTGCCCCTGATGAGCGAGAAGCACCGCGCCGAGGTGCTGTTCTGGGTTGGTGATGGCGCGTTCGACATGCGCAACCAGCGCACCCTGCGCGCTTTCGTGAAGATCCTCAAGGCGGCCGGCGTGGACTTCGCCGTGCTCGGCCTGGAAGAACGCGACAGCGGCGACGTGGCCCGCCGCCTCGGTGACGAGGCGACCTTCCAGCAACTGGCCAGGCGCAACATCGCCACCCTGAATCAGTACCAGTTCACCACCATCGTGTCCTGTGACCCGCACAGTTTCCACGTTCTGAAGAACGAGTACGGCGCCCTCGGTGGCCACTACCAGGTCATGCACCACAGCACCTTCATCGACACCCTGATGCAGCGCGGCGCCTTGAGCCTGGCCAAGCACAAGGGCGGCTCCGTCACCTACCACGACCCCTGCTACCTGGGCCGCTACAACGGCGAGTACGAAGCGCCGCGTGCGGTGCTCAAGGCCATCGGTATCGAGGTCAGGGAGATGGCTCGCTCGGGCTTTCGCTCACGCTGCTGTGGCGGCGGCGGCGGCGCGCCGATCACCGACATCCCCGGCAAGCAGCGGATCCCCGACATGCGCATGGAAGACATCAAGGAAACCGGCGCCGAACTGGTGGCCGTCGGCTGCCCGCAGTGCACGGTGATGCTCGAAGGCGTGGTCGAGCCGCGCCCGCAGATCAAGGACATCGCCGAGCTGGTCGCCGAGGCACTGATCGAAGCCGAAGCACCACAGAAGAAAACCGCCGCGCAACCCACTGCAGTGGAGGTCGCATGAATATCGACGTGCGTGACAACCTGGTGATGGTCGATGGGTTATTACCCATCCTACAAAGCGCGATCCGTAGGATGGGTGACAACCCATCAAGACTGAGCCGCCCGACGGGAGACCGCCATGAGTGACATCATCCGCCGCGATCCGCGCGCCGACTGGATCGCCCGCAACCGCCTGCACCCGCTCCACGCGGCCATGCAGAGCCAGAACCAGACCAGCTGGATGGGCCCCAACGGCCTGGTGCGCAAGAACCCGCATGCCATTGCCGCCGGTTTCATCGGTCCGGCCGGGCTCAAGCGCATCGACCGCAGCGGCGCCCAACAAGGCGGCAGCAATAAACGCCAGAGCAGCAGCGAGGTGGTGCAACTGCCGCTGCATGTGATCGAGCAGCCGGCATTCATCATCGCCGTGGTGCCGGACATGGTTGGCGGGCGCCTGAGCAATCACGACAAGGATCTGCTCGGCCTGGCCCGGCAACTGGCCGGCGCGGACGGCGCCGTGCTCGCGGTGATCTTTGGCGAGCACAAGGAAAGCGCCTTCGACGGCGCCGGCGTCGACCGCCTGCTGCACCTCGACGATGACTATTACCAGGGCTACTCGCCGGAGCAGCGGGTACTCGCCCTGCGCGCGGTGGAAAGCCAGTTCACCCCCCGCCACTGGTTGTTGCCGGACAGCCGCAGCGGTGGCGGCGAGCTGGGCCGACGCCTGGCCGCCAGCCTGGGCGAGCGGCCTGCCACGCGGGTCTGGCAGGTCAAGGACGGGCGCAGCACCGGACGTGCAGGAGCGGGCCGCGAAGACATTGCACAGGCCGCCCCGCGATTGATTCTGGCGGCAGCGGAATGTGCCGAGCCGGTCAGCGAAACACGCCACGAAGCGCGCACGGTCGAGCTCGAGGCGCAGGTCGCGCGCAACCTGCCACGCATCGACGACCTCGGTTCGGTCGCCGTCGACCCGGCGCAGATCCCCATGGCCGAAGCGGAATTCATACTCTCCGGCGGCAATGGCGTGAAGGACTGGGACCTGTTCCACCGCGCCGCCGTGGCCCTTGGCGCGACCGAGGGCGCCTCGCGCGTGGCGGTGGACGACGGCCACATGCCGCGCGGCCGCCAGGTCGGCGCGACCGGCACCTGGGTCACTGCGCGGGTCTACCTGGCGGTGGGCATTTCCGGCGCCATCCAGCACCTGCAGGGTATCGGCACCTGCGACAAGGTCGTGGCGATCAACCTCGATCCCGGCTGCGACATGATCAAGCGCGCCGACATGGCCGTGATCGGCGACTCGGCGGCGATCCTCCAGGCCTTGATCGAGCGGGTCGAAGCCCACCGCCAGGGAGCAAAACGTGATGCGGCATGACCTGCCTGTCGCGGGCATGGCCCGCGCCCACCCCCGCGATGCCAGTGGCACCTTGCGGAGCCTCGGTATGACAACCTCGCGGGAGCGAGCCACGCTCGCGAAATCGCTCGTACAGGTGGAATTCCAGCATGGCTGAATTGAACATCGTTGCCCTCGTCTCCATCGGCACGCACCCGGCCTCGGGTCGGCCTCGACGCGCCGAGCAGGACGCCCGTGCCGTGGAGTTGGGCCTCACGCTCGCAGGCGAAAGACTCACGGTGCTGCACGCCGGCGACCCGCACGAGGAAGCCCTGCGTGCCTACCTCGGCATGGGCCTGCCGGCACTTACCGTGCTCGAGCAGGCCCGCGAGGCAGACGCCCTTCCCACTCTGGTCGAGCACCTGCAGGGCGCCGGCGCGCACCTGGTGCTGACCGGCAGCCAGGCGGAAACCGGAGAAGGTTCAGGCATGCTCCCGTACCTCCTGGCAGAGCGCCTTGGATGGCCATTGATCGTTGGCCTGGCGGCGGTGGAAAGCATCGAAGGCAGCCATGCCCAGGTGCTGCAGGCACTGCCCCGCGGGCAACGGCGCCGGCTCAAGGTGCGCCTGCCCTTCGTCGCCAGTGTGGATGCCGCCGCACCGGCTGCCCGCCAGAGCGCATTCGGCCCGGCAAGGCGCGGCACGCTGGAGCATGAATGGGTGCAAGTGGTAGACGACCCGCTATATGCCGACGCCCAGTGGCAGCCCGCGCGGCCGCGACCCAAGCGCCTGAAGGTGATCAAGGCCAAGACCGGCGCCGAACGCATGAAGGCCGCTACGGCCAAAGCGGCGGGCGGCGGCGGGCAGGTGCTCAGCGGCGTGTCGCCACAGGAAGGCGCAGAGGCTATCTTCAAGCTGCTGGTGGACGAAGGCGTGCTGCGCTGACCGGGCGCCGATCTCAAACACTTCAGGAGGACAGGACGATGATGCACACCGACTTGATCGACCAGGAAGATCTCCGTGAGCGCCTGGTGGCACTGGGCATCAGCATTCCCAGCGGCGTGTCGGCCGAGCAGGCCTGCGAGTATGCGGTAACCGGCCTTTCCCCGGACCGGGCAGTGGCCTTGCGGCACATGGTGGAAGACATCCTCGGCGGCAGCGCCACCGTGCTGCCGACCGTGCGCGAAGCCATCTCCCGTACCCTGTTACCCGCTCTGGTACCGCGCCGCTGAGGCGCTGGATCTGTTCTGCGGCGGGCACCTCGTGCGAAAGCCCGCCGAACGCCCCAGCAACCTGTACACAAAACTGTGGATAAGGTGTTGAATAACGCCTTCAAGGCGCACCTCCGATGCCGGGTCCCCTATCCGCCCTGGGCCGCCTGCCGAAAATCAGCTGTAGAGCCCGCCGTATCGAGGCTTCGCTTGGGTTAAGCCGTTGAACACTGTGTCTGTCCGCAAACCAATAACTGGCGCACAAACACCCCGCGCACTCCTGTGGATAACGCACCACGCAGGGAAGCGGCGCAAGGCCGCCGCATGAACCAGTGGTTTTTTATCAGCTCTAGCCGGTGGTGGCAGGGCCCATCGGCCCGCGGCAAACAGGGCGATGGCGACAGCAGCCGCCACCGCCCCGGGCTCAGATGACCCGCACGCTGGCGAAGGTCGACTCGCCCTGGGCACGGTTAAGGGCGGACATGGCGGAAGAAGGCTCGGGCATCAGGTCATCGCGAATCGGTACCAGCGCCACCACGTTGGAACTGCTGCCGGCACGCTCGTCACGCGGCGGAATGCCAAAGTACTCGCGGTAGCACTTGGAGAAATGTGGCGTGGACACGAAGCCGCAGACCGAGGCCACTTCGATGATCGACATCGAGGTCTGCTTGAGCAACTGGCGGGCACGGATCAGGCGCAGCTTCAGGTAGTAGCGCGACGGCGAACAATGCAGGTACTTCTGGAACAGGCGCTCCAGCTGACGGCGGGAAACGTCGACATACAGTGCCAGTTGGTCGAGGTCGATGGGCTCTTCGAGATTGGCCTCCATCAGCGCGACGATTTCCTGCAGCTTTGGCTGGTTGGTGCCGAGCATGTGCTTGAGTGGCACACGCTGATGATCCTGCTCGTTGCGGATGCGCTCGTATATGAACATTTCCGAGATCGCCGCGGCCAGCTCGCGTCCATGTTCGCGGGCGATCAGGTGCAGCATCATGTCCATTGGCGCGGTGCCGCCGGACGAGGTGTTGCGGTTGCGGTCGATGGAGAACAACCGCGTGGTGATCGCCGCACGGGGGAAAGCCTCCTGCATGGCAGCGAGAAACTCCCAGTGCACACTGCAATCGTAACCGTCGAGCAACCCGGCCTTGGCCAGCGCCCAGCTACCGGTGCACACCGCACCCATCTGCCGGCCTTGGCGCGCCTGGCCCTGCAGCCAACGTACGTGGTCACGGGTGACGCTACGCTGGATGTCCACGCCGCCGCAGACAATCACCGCGCTCAGGGCCGGCGAGTTGTCCGCACTGGCATCCGGGGTGATCTGCAGACCGTCACTGGCGCACACCGGCAGGCCGTTGAGGGTCAGCGTATGCCAGCGATACAGCTCTTTGCCGGAAAGCTGGTTGGCCATGCGTAGAGGCTCCACGGCAGACGCCAGGGAAATCAGGGTGAAGTTGTCCAACAGAAGAAACCCGATGGATTGCGGAACGCGGGGCTGGAGCGGCGCTCCCTGATTGGTCTGGGACATGGGTGGATCCTCACGCTAAGCACGTTGTGAGCCTTCATGGCGAGGCTCAGTTTTCTTATGATTGCAGCACAGGGCAGTCAAGCTCATCCCTATGCAACGCAAGGGTCATGCCGACATTGCACATTCAACACGCAGAAAGGCAATCGCGCCTGCAGCGCCCTTGCTTCGGCAACCCAGGTGACACATTGGCGCCTCGCTGAAACTGGCGAAAGCGCCATGCCCCAGGGGCTTGAGCATTTTCGTAGCACTGTTGGCGCAGGGTGTTCCCGCACAGTTGCAATGGTTACCTGCAGGCAGTAACGCAACGCGTGACCGATCGGTCACGCTCAGCAAGGCATCGGCCGTTGCAGGCGATGCACCAAAAATTGGCGAGCGGCCTGACACCTGGGCGAAAAGGGCTCACGAATCGGCCGCTCCATGCAGCGACAGTGTCGCGCAAGCGGGTGAGCGGGCCGGTGCGGCACGCGCCCGAAAAGGCTCGTTCGCTCGAGCGTGCCAAGCCCTCGCAACAGTGCCGCAAATCGGCGGGGCCCGACCGGCATGCGCGGTAAAAGGCGGTTTTTTCCGACTGTTTTGCCGCTACCGACAGCCTTACATGCGTTTTTTTCGAATTCGCTGCAGCCCGCGTATCGCCTAGCCTGACGCCCGACGAAAGGCTGAGAACCGCGCCACACCTGGCTTGCAGCCTTGGCCAAGGGACGAAAAAATCTGTTATGGTTTTTTAGGCGGCGGCATTTTTGTCGTCGCCCAACACGTCAGGGTCGCAATTCGATAATTGCCATGACCGCAAGACTATATCGTTGAGCCAGCCGATTTCGTCGCTGTCACTTTTGACCAGAGTGGCAGACTGAAGCGCCTTCGCTTCGGACCGAAGAACAGATAAGTGCTGGCCACCGCAAACGGGCGCCAGCCCACAAGAAATTTCGGATGTACGCGCATCTTGGACGAGATGTGAATTCCCAATGGACTGGGTTTCGTAACACTGCCAGAGGGTTTGGAAAGCAGTTTGCAGCACGGCAACGTTAGTTTCACTCGACAATCCACCTGTGCAATGCCCCGGGCTGCTAGCAGCCATGGCAGGGCTCCGGTAGCGTGCGCGGGTGCCAGCAGAACGCCATGTAGCAGAACGCTGTCCAAACCTCGGAACCGTGTATATACCCACAAGCAAGAACAGTCGACATCGCCTGACGGGCGCCCGGTGGGCGCTCGGCAAGCTGCGTGCAACTGCTCTGGATGTCACTGAAGGGGAACCGTCCCATGCAGTCTGGAAAAATAGTCGTCGAGAACCTCTACAAGGTGTTCGGCGACAAGCCGCAAGAAGCCATCGACCTGCTCAAGCAGGGCTGGAGCAAGGATAGGATCCTCGCCGAGAAAGGCGCCGTGATCGGCGTGAGCGACGTATCGTTCAGCGTCGAAGAAGGGGAAATCTTCGTATTGATGGGCCTCTCCGGCTCAGGTAAATCGACCCTCATTCGCCTGATCAACCGGCTCGTAGAACCCACTGCCGGCGATGTATTCATCGACGGCCAGAACGTCGCCAAACTCCCCAAGGACCAACTGATCGAACTGCGCCGCCGCGACATGAGCATGGTCTTCCAGTCGTTCGCGCTGATGCCGTCACGTACCGTCCTGGACAACGCCGCCTTCGGCCTCGAAGTGGCCGGCAAGGGCCGCAAGGAGCGCGAGGAACGCGCCATGCAGGTGCTCAAGCAGGTAGGCCTGGACACCTTCGCCAGCAAGTTTCCGCACGAACTTTCAGGGGGCATGCAGCAGCGCGTCGGCCTGGCTCGCGCGCTGGCCGTCGACCCTTCGATGATCATCATGGACGAAGCCTTCTCGGCACTCGACCCGCTCAAGCGCCGCGAAATGCAGGACATCCTTCTGGAGCTGCAGAAGACCGACCGTCGCACCATCATCTTCGTGTCCCACGATATCGAAGAGGCCATGCGCATCGGTAATCGCATCGGCATCATGGAGGGCGGCAAGCTCATCCAGGTCGGGACGCCGCAGGAACTCATCGATCACCCCGCCAACGATTATGTGCGTAATTTCTTCGATACGGTCGACACCAGCCGCTATCTCACCGCCGGCCAGCTCAAATCCGACAGCGTGCCGATCTACGTGCACAACGGCAAGGCGCCCGATGCGCAGACCGTCTGCCGAGAGCTGCAGGAGCAGGACAAGCACTACGCCTTCATCGTCGACGAAGACAACAAGTTCCAGGGTTCCATCAGCCTCGAGAGAATCGCCCTGCTGGTCGAGGGCGGCGGATCCTGCTCCCTCAACCAGGCCGTATTGAAGGAAATCAACCCGGTTCCGGAGGACATGCCACTCGATCAGGTGATCGGTCGCCTGGTGGACAACGAGGGGCCGATCCCGGTGGTAGACCAGGACGGACACTACAGCGGCGCGATCAGTAAAGGCCGCCTCCTGACTCGTCTGCAGGGAGAATGACATGAGCGAGAAACTGGATCTGGGCAGTTGGGTCAACGACTCGGTACAACACCTGCTGGATAACTACAGCGGCGCCTTCGACAGCATCGGCAGCGTGGTCAGTGGCTTTTCCGAGGGCATCGAGGCGGTGCTCATGCTGCCCCCGGCCTGGCTGCTGATCGCCATCTTCGTTGCCTTGGGGCTGTGGCGCATCGGCTTGCGCTTCGCCGTGTTCACCGCCGTTGCCTTCGTGCTGATCGTCATGACCGGCTTCTGGGAGCAGACCGTGGTCACCCTGGGCCTGACTTTCTCGGCCACCCTGATCAGCCTGCTGATGGGCATCCCCCTGGGTATCTGGGCCGCCAAGAGCGAGCGCGTCTCGACCATCATCCGGCCGATCCTGGACTTCATGCAGACCATGCCGGCGTTCGTCTACCTGATCCCCGCCGCCATGCTGTTCGGCCTCGGCCGGGTGCCCGGCATCATCGCCACGGTGATCTTCGCCATGCCGCCGGCGGTGCGCCTGACCAGCCTGGGCATTCGCCAGGTCAACAAGGAAATCGTCGAGGCCGGCCAGTCGTTCGGCTGCAACAGCCGTCAGTTGCTGTTCAAGGTGCAACTGCCCAACGCGATGCCGTCGATCATGGCGGGCGTCAACCAGACCATCATGATGGCCCTGTCGATGGTGATCATCGCCTCGATGGTCGGCGCCGGCGGCCTGGGCAACGACGTACTGGCCAGTATCCAGCGCCTGGACATCGGCCTGGGCTTCGAAAGCGGCATGGCCGTGGTGCTGCTGGCGATCATCCTCGACCGCATCACCGAAAGCTTCGGTACGCCGCAGACGGCAGCGAACCGTGCCGGCTGGCTGAATTGGCTGAGCGCGCGACTGCAACGCCAGTAAGCAGCATACTCAGCAGCCTTTCGACCAAACAAGGATTCGCGGATGAACAACTTCAAGAAGGTGGCAGGGCTCGGTCTGCTTTCCTGCGTGCTGGCGCAGAGCGCCTGGGCGCAGGAGCCGGCGAGCTGCAAGCAGGTACGTTTCGCCGAGATCGGCTGGGCCGACATCGCCGCCACCACCGGCGTGGCCATGACCCTCACCGAAGGCCTCGGCTACACGCCGCGCAAGACCATGGCCTCGGTGCCGATCGCCTTCACTGGCGTGAAGAACAAGCAGATCGACGTGTTCCTCGGTTACTGGGCGCCCTCGATGGATTCGGTGATCGAGCCGTTCACCAAGGACAACAGCGTCAAGGTGCTGCCCAAGGCCAACCTCGAAGGGGCCAAGTACACCCTGGCGGTGCCCACCTACGCGGCTGAAGCGGGCCTCAAGAGCTTCCAGGACATCGCCAAGTTCAAGGATAAGCTGGGCGGCAAGATCTACGGCATCGAACCGGGCAACGACGGCAACCTGCTGATCGACGGGATGATCAAAGGCGACACCTTCGATCTCGGCGATTTCAAGATGATCGAGTCCAGCGAGGCCGGCATGCTGGTGCAGGTGCAACGCGCCATCCGCAAGAAAGAGCCGGTGGTCTTCCTGGGCTGGGCACCGCACCCGATGAACACCCAGTACGACATCACCTACCTGTCCGGTGGCGACGATGTGTTCGGCCCGGATTACGGCGCCGCCAAGGTCTACACCGTGGTGCCCGCCGACTACGAGGAACGCTGCGCCAACGTCGGCAAACTGCTCAACAACCTGCAGTTCAACGTCGAGATGGAAAGCCAGCTGATGGAAAAAGTGCTGGAGAAGCAGGATCCAGCCGATGTGGCTAAAGAGTGGATCAAGGCCAACCCACAGGTACTCGACACCTGGCTCGACGGTGTCACCACCTTCGACGGCCAGGATGGCGTGGCCGCCGTGAAAAAATTCGTCGGGCTGTAACAGGCCGTTTTCACTCCGGCGGCGGCAACGCAGCTGGTTTTTGATGACCTGTTAAGTCCCGCACCGACCGCGATCCGGTTGCCAGCAACCGGATCGGGTATCGACAGGTGGCGCTGCACGCGCTGCCTGCCAGCGGGGAGGCACGCCTCCCATGCGCCCGGTGCAGGCAGGACCAACACCCTGCCCAGCACAGCTGGTGCCGCAAGGCCCGCGATCAGAACGAGCCAGTATACCAACCGAACTGCCACTCACTGACGGAGCAAGACCTATGCAAAGATTCAAACGCCTCTGCCTGCAGAGCCTCGGCGTCGCCGCCGTGGCGATGGGCATGTCCAGCGCCATGGCAGCCGACAAGCCCGCCCTGAAGATCGGCTACGTGAATGGCTGGGACGACAGTGTCGCCGTCACCCATGTGGCCGGTGAAATCCTCAAGACCAAGCTCGGTTACGACGTGACCCTGCAACCAGTGGAGCCGGCGATCATGTGGCAGGGCGTCGCCCGCGGTGATCTCGACGCCACCCTCTCCGCCTGGCTGCCGGCCACCCACGGCGAGTACTTCGAAAAGCTCAAGGACAAGGTCACCGTGCTCGGCACCAACTACAACGGCGCCAAGATCGGCCTGATCGTGCCCGACTACGTGGAAGCCAAGACCATCGCCGACCTGGAGAAATACGCCAAGGACTTCGACGGCAAGATCACCGGTATCGACGCTGGCGCCGGGGTGATGCGCCGCACCGAAGATGCCATCAAGGAATACGACCTCAAGAGCATCCGCCTGATGCCGAGCTCAGGCCCGGCCATGACCACCGCTCTGACCCGCGCCGAGAAATCCCAGAAGCCGATCGTGGTGACTGGCTGGATTCCGCACTGGATGTTCGCGCAATGGAAGCTGCGCTTCCTGGAAGACCCGAAGAACGTCTTTGGTGAAGCCGAGCGCGTGGACACCGTGGCCAACCCGGGCCTGGAGGCCAAGGCGCCGGAAGCGGCCGCCTTCCTCAAGAAGATCTCCTGGAGCGCCGAGGAAGTGGGCGCGGTGATGCTGTCCATTCGCGATGGCGTCAAGCCGGACGAAGCGGCCAAGCAGTGGATCGCCAAGAACCCGGACCGCGTCGCCGAGTGGCTGAAATAAGCCACCGTTAACCACCGCGTCTCGAATGCCAGTCAGGTGATCTGACTGGCATTTTTTATGGCCACACAAAAAGGCTGGCGCCGCAAAGTGTCCGTCTTCTTCATGCTGCCTGAGCAGTGCATGCCACGCGCGTTAGCGGTTTCACTTCCCTACCGCCGTATATTTTTGTATATAGCGTTATCGCATGTGGCCGTGTTCGCGGCTAGTACCCACAGGAGTCGCCCATGGTCACCCGCCTCGCTCGGCAGCTTTTCATCGTCTGCGCTGCCCTGGCTGTCGCCGGTAACGCGTTTGCCGGCCAGGTGCAGGTCGCCGTCGCGGCTAACTTCACCGCGCCGATGAAGGCCATCGCCGCCGCGTTCGAAGAAGACACCGGCCACAGCCTGCAGGCGTCCTACGGGGCTACCGGGCAGTTTTATGCACAGATACGCAATGGCGCGCCCTTCGAAGTCTTTCTTTCCGCCGACGACGGCACGCCCGCCAAGCTCGAGGCGCAAGGCCAGGCCGTGAGCGGTTCACGCTTCACCTACGCCATTGGCAAGCTGGTGCTGTGGTCGCCAAAACCGGGCGTTGTCGATGACAACGGCGCCGTACTCGAGCACGGAGATTTCAAGCACCTGGCCATTGCCAACCCGAAGGCTGCGCCCTACGGCCTGGCTGCGACCCAGACGCTAGAAAAACTGGGCCTGAGCGAACGCCTCAAAGGCCGGATAGTCGAAGGCCAGAACATCACCCAGGCGCTGCAGTTCGTTGCCACCGGCAATGCGGAACTGGGCTTTGTCGCCCTCTCCCAGGTCTACAAGGACGGGCGGATCACCAGTGGTTCGGCCTGGGTAGTGCCCGAAACGATGTACCAGCCGATCCGCCAGGATGCGCTGATCCTCAACAAAGGCGCAGGCAATCCCGCGGCCACGGCGCTGGTCGATTACCTGAAAGGCCCGAAAGCCGCCGCAATCATCAAGGCCTACGGCTACGAGCTTTAAATGGCCTGTTAACGACCTTGCGAGCGGATGCAAAGGGTCAGGCTGCTAAAAGGCGAGAGCAGACGTAGGGTAGATGACGCTCTTTTCATCCACCATTGCGATCAGTGGACGGATCGGGCCGCGTAGGTGAGGCGTCGTCCACCCTACGACTGTGGGAGCGGGCCGTGCCCGCGAATAATCACGGGCATGGCCCGTTCCCACAATGAATCACCGAACGGCTGCTTCCGCCTTTGAAATGCCGGCGCGTAAGTTGGAAGATCAGCAGCCGGCGCTGGCGGTTTTTTCACCCACACCTGAAAGGCCACTGCATGCCCCTGGGCCCCAATGACTTCGCCGCCATTCTCCTCACCCTGGAGCTGGCCACCCTGACCACCCTGCTGTTGCTGCTGGTCGGTACGCCCATTGCCTGGTGGCTGGCCCGCACCGACTCCTGGCTGAAACGCCCGATTGGCGCCATCGTCGCCCTGCCGCTGGTGCTGCCACCGACGGTGATCGGCTTTTACCTGCTGATCAGCATGGGGCCCAACGGTTTCTTCGGCCAACTGACCCAGAGCCTTGGCCTGGGCACCCTGACGTTCACTTTTGCCGGGCTACTGATCGGCTCGGTGTTCTATTCCCTGCCGTTCGTGGTGCAGCCGCTGCAGAACGCCTTCGAAGCCATGGGCCGCGCGCCGCTGGAAGCCGCTGCCACGCTGCGGGCCGGGCCCTGGGACAGCTTCTTCAGCGTGGTGCTGCCATTGGCCCGGCCGGGTTTTGTCACGGCGGCGATTCTCGGCTTTGCCCATACCGTCGGCGAATTCGGGGTGGTGCTGATGATCGGCGGCAATATTCCCGGCAAGACCCAGGTGGCCTCGGTGCAGATCTACAACCATGTGGAAACCATGGAGTACGCCCAAGCCCATTGGCTGGCGGGCGGCATGGTGGCGTTCTCCTTTCTGGTGCTATTGGCGCTCTATTCCAGCGGCCGGCGTGGCCAGAGGGCCTGGACATGAGCGGCCCGCAGATCCACGCCCGCTTCAGCCTGGTGCACCCCGGCTTCGCCCTGGAGGTCGACCTGCAGTTGCCCGGCCGCGGGGTCAGTGCACTGTTCGGCCATTCCGGCTCCGGCAAGACCACCCTGCTGCGCTGCGTCGCCGGCCTGGAGCGCCCGGCCAGCGGGGCGCTGCAGGTCAACGGTGAAACCTGGCAGGACAGCGCACGGGGCATCTGGCTGCCGGCCCACCGGAGGCCGGTCGGCTACGTGTTCCAGGAAGCCAACCTGTTCCCCCACCTGTCGGTGCGGCGCAACCTCGAGTTCGGCTTCAAGCGCATCGCCAAGGCCGAGCGCCGCGTACCCTTCGAGCAGGCGGTCGAGTTGCTCGGCATCGAGCACCTGCTCGACCGCCTGCCGGATCGCCTGTCCGGCGGTGAGCGCCAGCGCGTCGGCATGGCCCGCGCCCTGCTCACCAGCCCGCGCCTGCTGCTGATGGATGAGCCCCTGGCGGCGCTGGACCTCAAGCGCAAGGGCGACGTGTTGCCGTACCTGGAGCGCCTGCATGACGAGCTGGATATCCCGATCCTCTACGTCAGCCACGCGCCGGACGAAGTGGCGCGCCTCGCCGACCACCTGGTGGTGCTCGACGAAGGCAGGGTCATCGCCAGCGGGCCGCTCCAGGAAACGCTGTTGCGCAGCGACCTGCCATTCATCTTCGAAGACGATGCCGAGGCCGTGATCGAAGGCCGCGTGGAGCGTCATGATGCGCAGTACGGCCTGCTCGACATGCACCTGGCCGGCAGCAGCGCCTGCCTGCGAGTGGCTCACGCGGCATTGCCGAGCGGGCGCCAGGTACGCATCAAGATCAAGGCCCGCGACGTCAGCCTGAGCCTGCAGCAAGCCCGTGACAGCAGCGTGCTCAACCTGCTGCCGGCCACGGTCGAGCGCTGGTTCGAGCTGCCAAACCCGGCGCACCGCCTGGTCGAACTGCAGCTCGGCGAGCAACGCATCATCGCGCGCATCACCCGGTATTCGTTCGACCAGTTGGATATCCATATGGGGCAGCCGCTGTGGGCGCAGGTCAAATCGGTGTCGCTGCTGGCGTCATAGGCGCAACGGGCCCAGTAATGCAAATGGCTACGAGGGGGCGAAAGCGGCCTTTCGGTGATTCATTGTGGGAACGGGCCATGCCCGTGATTATTCGCGGGCACGGCCCGCTCCCACAGTCGTAGGGTTGACGACGCCTCACCTACGCGGCCCGACCCGTCCACCGATCGCAATGGTGGATGAAAAGAGCGTCATCCACCCTACGGCCGCTTCCGCTTTTGACCACCCGCTCACACAGTGTCGTATCAGGAGGCCGCCAGCACCGGCGCCCTTGCCTCAGCACGCCGCAGCAATTCGCGAAGCGCGGCGAGCTGGGCGGCGTCGCCGTCATCGATCAATTGCTCGAGGGCGTGCTCAATACGTTTCAACGGCGCTGCTGCTGGCAAGTTGAGGTGCTGCACGTCGATGCCGCCGTCACTGCAGACCAGCAGTGCGAAGTGCACCACGTTCTCCAGTTCACGGGTATTGCCCGGCCAATCGTGCCGTTCGAGCACCGCCTGGGCAGCCAGGCTGATGCCCGGCAACGGCAGGCGCAGGCGCTGGGCGTAGATGCCCAGAAAATACTCGGCCAGCGGCAGCACGTCACCGACCCGCTCGCGCAGGGGCGGCAGCTCGAGGTGCCCGTCACTCAGGTAATGGGCCAGTCGTTCGTCGAACTTGCCGGCCTCCACCGCCTGCCGCAGGTCGATACTGGTGGCGGCCACCAGGCGTACGTCCACCGGGGTTGGCGCCGATGCGCCCACACGCAAGGCCTCGCCGGTTTCCAACACGCTGAGCAACTGCGCCTGCAAGGCCAGCGGCAAGTCGGCGATCTCGTCCAGGTAGAGGGTGCCGCCATTGGCCGAGCCGAGCCAACCGGCCCGGCTGCTAACCGCGCCCTGGTGGGCACCCGCCACATGGCCGAACAACTCGGCCTCGGCATGGCCGACGCTCAGGCTGCTGCAACTGAGCGCCGCGAACAGCCCTGGCCGCTCGCTGGCACGGTGGATGTGACGCGCCAGCAATTCCTTGCCGGTACCGGTTTCCCCCTGAATCAGGATCGGTACCGGCACGCCTGCCAGGCGCTCCACCCGGTCGCGCAACTGGCGCGTACGCGGGTCGATGAACACCAGCGCCTTGGCACGAATGCTCAAGGGGCTCCTGTCTGCATCGGGAAAGATCAGCAGTGACGGGGCGCCAGCCGGTAGCGTACTCATAAAGGATTACCTCAGTGGTCGGGCCGCGGGCGGCCGGTGATTGGCAGTGGCGGCTGCGTCACCGCCCTGAGGCGACACGTGCCGGTACGCCAGCGGCTGTCAGGCACGCCGGCGCATCTGCTGCTCGATACGGCCCTGCAGGCGGAACAGGTACGCGAAGCCCTGCTCCCAGCGCTGGTGCCCGGACTTCACGTTGATATGCCCGGCGCCACTGAGAATGGCGGCTTCGCTGCCCCAGTCACGGGCCATTTCGATAACCCGCGCCGAACTGGCCGCCGAGTCATTGTCGGAGCCCACCAACTGGCTGGGAAAAGGCAGTAGATGGCGGGGAACCGGTGCGAAATTACGCAGTGCCTCCGGGCAGTTGGGGCGCTGCACATCGGCAGGCGCCACCAGCAGCGCGCCCTGTACACGGCGCAAGGAAGCCACCGGCGCCTGAGTCGCCCAATGCGCCACCGTGATGCAACCCAGGCTGTGGGCGATCAGTATCGCTGGGCGCGGATCGGCGCCTATCTGCCGCTCCAGAGCGGCGACCCAATCCTCGCGGCGCGGAGTCAGCCAGTCCAGCTGCTCGACCCGCGTGCTATTAGGCAGGCTGCGCTGCCAGTGGCTTTGCCAGTGGTCGTCGGCCGAGCCCTGCCAGCCCGGCACGATGAGGTATCGAATGGCTTCACTGCGCATGACGGCGCCCTCCTGAATCTGCATGGCCTGCAGTGTAGAGCGCCGACGAGTAAACCAAAAAGAATAAGTAGATATTTGTTTATTCATTTAAAGAATATAAAGGATGCGGCGGCGCTTGCTCTGCATATATAAAAAAAGAATAACAATGTTATTAAACAGTATTTTTAAGAATATTCAGGAGCCCCTAGTATCCGCTCCACGCCCCGCCGCCGACAGCCGTCGCACCACCTTTCGAGGGCAAGGAGCCACACCATGACCGCCACCCTTCGCAATCTGGAAGGCCAGGACGATGCCGCCATCCTGCGCGAGATCCAAAACGCCCTGAACGGCCTGAAATTCGGCTCGGTGGAAATCACCGTGCACAACGGCCAAGTGGTGCAGATCGAGCGCAAGGAAAAATTCCGCCTGCAGCCATCCGGCAGCAAGAACGCCTGATCCGCTCTCGCCAACTCGACCACGGGCCACCCAGCATGAATGTTTATCGCCACTGCCGATGTACCCCACGAATGCGGGCCTGGAGCCCCATCGAATAACGATCACGCCAAACACGCACAGCACCGTATTCCGTATCGAGGAGCACCACCCATGTCCATTCGCCGTTTCGCAATCGCCGCGCTCGCCAGTGCCCTGGTCGCCGGTCCGGTTTCCGCCCAGACCCTGCTCAACGTGTCCTACGACCCGACCCGTGAGCTGTATGTCGATTTCAACAAGGCTTTCAACAAGCACTGGCAGGAACAGGGCAACGAAGCCCTGACCATCCAGCAATCTCACGGTGGCTCGGGCAAGCAGGCACGTGCGGTGATCGACGGCCTGCAGGCCGACGTGGTGACCCTGGCGCTGTCCGGTGATATCGACGCGATCAACCTGAACCAGCCGCTGATCGACAAGGACTGGCAGAAACGCCTGGCCGACAACAGCACGCCGTACACCTCGACCATCGTGTTTCTAGTGCGCAAGGGCAACCCGAAAGGCATCAAGGACTGGGACGACCTGGTCAAGGATGGCGTGGAGATCATTACCCCGAACCCGAAAACCTCGGGCGGCGCACGCTGGAACTTCCTGGCTGCCTGGGCCTTTGCCAAGAAGAAGTACGGCAGCGACGAGAAAGCCCTGGAATACGTGACCGAGCTGTACCGCCACGCGCCGGTGCTCGACACCGGTGCCCGCGGCGCGACCATCAGCTTCGTCCAGCGTGGCCTGGGTGACGTGCTGCTGGCCTGGGAGAACGAGGCCTACCTGTCGCTCGCCGAAGAAGGCGGCGATGGACTGGAAATCATCACCCCATCGCTGTCCATCCTCGCCGAGCCGCCGGTGGCCGTGGTCGACAGGAACGTCGACCGCAAAGGCACCCGCAAAGCCGCCGAAGCCTACCTGCAATACCTGTACAGCGAAGAAGGCCAGCGCATCGCCGCGAAGCACTTCTACCGCCCGCGTAACGCCGAAGTGGCTGCCGAGTTCAAGGAGCAATTCAAGAGCCTGGAACTGGTCACCATCGACAAGGACTTCGGTGGCTGGGCCTCCGCACAGCCCAAGTACTTCGACGACGGCGGCGTGTTCGACGAAATCTTCAACAAGATCAATCAGTAATCGCTGATCAGCCCGCCCGCCCCTCCTCGGGAGGTGGCGGGCCAATGCGCTGGACCTGATCAAAAGGACTTCCCATGTCTCGTCGAACCTCCTCGGTCATACCCGGCTTCGGGCTGACTCTTGGCTACACCCTGACCTACCTTGCGCTGATCGTGCTGATCCCGCTGGGTGGCATGCTGCTGTTTTCCATGCAGCTGTCCGCCGAGCAGTGGTGGAACCTGATCACCAATCGCCAGGTGCTGTTCTCCCTCAAGCTTTCCTTTGGCACCGCCCTGGCCGCGGCGCTGCTCAACGGCATCCTCGGCACCGTCATCGCCTGGGTGCTGGTGCGCTACACCTTTCCGGGCCGGCGAATCATCGATGCCATGGTCGACATGCCGTTCGCGCTGCCTACGGCCGTGGCCGGCATCGCCCTGACCGCGCTGTATGCGCCCAATGGCATGATCGGCTCGCTGTTTCCGTTCAAGATCGCCTACACGCCGCTGGGCATCACCCTGGCTCTGGTATTCGTCACCTTGCCGTTCGTGGTGCGCACTCTGCAGCCAGTCCTGGCCGACATCCCCAAGGAAGTCGAAGAAGCCGCCGCCTGCCTGGGCGCCAAGCCGCGACAGGTGTTCTGGCACGTGCTGCTGCCCAGCCTGCTGCCCGCCTGGCTGACCGGCTTCGCCCTGGCATTCGCCCGTGGCGTGGGCGAGTACGGCTCGGTGGTGTTCATTGCCGGCAACATTCCGCTGAGGACCGAGATCCTGCCGCTGCTGATCGTCTCCAAACTGGACCAGTACGACTACCCGGGCGCTACAGCCATCGGCGTGATCATGCTGGTGGTCTCGTTCATCCTGCTGCTGCTGATCAACATCCTGCAGCGCCGCATCCAGCCGCAACTCTGAGGAGCCCGTCATGAGCCTTGCAACCCTTGGCAAGAACACGGCCCGCCCGGTTCGCCGCTCCCCCGGCGCCATCGCCCTGATCGTCGTCGCATGGGCGGTGTTCGCGGTGATCCTGTTGCTGCCGCTGTACATCGTCGTCACCCAGGGCCTGAGCCGTGGCCTGACGTTTTTCTGGGAGGCGATCCGCGAGCCGGACGCCATTTCCGCGCTCAAGCTGACCCTGCTGGCCACCGCCATTTCCGTACCGCTGAACCTGGTATTCGGTGTCGCGGCAGCCTGGGCGGTGACCAAGTTCGAGTTCCGCGGCAAGAGCGTGCTGGTCACCCTGATCGACATGCCGTTCTCGGTGTCGCCGGTGGTCGCCGGCCTGATCTACGTGCTGCTGTTCGGTGCGCAGGGCAAGCTGGCGCCCTACCTGCAGGAACACAACCTGCAGATCATCTACGCGGTGCCGGGCATCGTGCTGGCGACCATATTCGTCACCTTTCCCTTCGTCGCGCGCGAGCTGATCCCGCTGATGGAGGAACAGGGCACCACCGAAGAAGAGGCCGCACGCCTGCTTGGCGCCAATGGCTGGCAGATGTTCTGGCATGTCACGCTGCCTAACGTAAAATGGGCGCTGGTCTATGGCGTGGTGCTGTGCACTGCGCGGGCGATGGGCGAGTTCGGTGCGGTATCGGTGGTTTCCGGGCACATCCGCGGTTACACCAACACGCTGCCGCTGCATATCGAGATTCTCTACAACGAATACAACATGGTCGCCGCGTTCAGCGTGGCCATCCTGTTGCTGGTCATGGCGTTGTTCGTGTTGCTGCTGCGCCAATGGAGCGAGGCGCGCCTGAGCCGCCAGCTCAAGGCGAACGACGATTGAACCCTTTTGCCGGCGCCGCGCCCCTGCGCGAACCGGCCATACAAAAACAGGTAGACACCATGAGTATCGAAGTCAGCGGCATCAACAAGCGCTTTGGCCAGTTCAAGGCGCTCAACGACATCAACCTGAACATCAACAGCGGCGAGCTGGTGGCCCTGCTTGGCCCGTCCGGCTGCGGCAAGACCACCCTGCTGCGCATCATCGCCGGGCTGGAAGTGCCGGATACCGGCAGCATCGTATTTCACGGCGAAGACGTTTCCGACCACGACGTGCGCGATCGCAAGGTCGGCTTCGTGTTCCAGCACTACGCGCTGTTCCGCCACATGAGCGTGTTCGACAACGTCGCCTTTGGCCTGCGCATGAAGCCCAAGGGCGAAAGACCCAACGAGAACACCATCAAGAAAAAGGTCCATGACCTCCTGGACCTGGTGCAGCTCGACTGGCTGGCCGACCGCTACCCGGAGCAGCTCTCCGGCGGCCAGCGCCAGCGTATCGCCCTGGCCCGCGCTCTGGCGGTGGAGCCCAAGGTGCTGCTGCTCGACGAACCTTTCGGCGCTCTCGACGCCAAGGTGCGCAAGGAGCTGCGCCGCTGGCTGGCGCGCCTGCACGAAGAAGTGCACCTGACCAGCGTGTTCGTGACCCACGACCAGGAAGAGGCCATGGAAGTAGCGGACCGCATCGTGGTGATGAACAAGGGCGTGGTCGAGCAGATCGGCTCGCCGGCCGAAGTCTACGAAAAACCGTCCAGCGACTTCGTCTACCACTTCCTTGGCGATGCCAACCGCCTGTATGTCGGTGACGACCACCATGTGCTGTTCCGCCCTCATGAAGTGCACCTGTCCACCGAAGCCGAGGAAGGCCACCAGGCCGGTGAAGTGCGTGATATCCGCCTGCTCGGCGCCATCACCCGCATCACCCTGAAGGTGCAAGGCCAGGACGAGCTGATCGAGGCCGAAGTGGCCAAGGATCACCTGAGCCTGGACAACCTGAGCCGCGGTGCCACGCTGTATTTCAAGCCCAAGGGCGGCAAGCCGGTGAGCACCGCGAGCTGAGCGATCAGCGGAGCTGATGCATTGCGGCGTTGGTAGACGTGTTGCACTGTCGCGGCGCGGGACAAAAACAGCGTTGTCCGCCCGACGGCTGAAAGTCGCTCCTTGCGCTCTGCGCCAGACGCTTGATGAAAAACGCCGTGCCCTATTGGAGAACGGCGTTTTTTGTTGGGCCCCTTCGCCTACCATAGGGAGCCTTCTTCAGACGGACGCGCGCCCATGCTCACCTTCGACGGCCTCGTCAGCTACCTGCCGCTGATTCTCCTGACCTTCCTGCTCGCCGGCATGGTCAAGGGCGTGGTCGGTCTTGGCCTGCCGACCATCGCCGTCGGCCTGCTGGGCCTGGTGATGCTGCCGATGCAGGCGGCGGCGCTGCTGATCATTCCGTCGATGGTCACCAACATCTGGCAGCTCTGTGATGGCCGCAGCCCGCTGCCGATGCTGCGCCGGCTGTGGCCGCTGCTGCTGGGCATCGTGCTCGGCACCCTCGCGATCAGCGCCTACCTGCAGGGCGAACAGCTGCCGAACGCCACGCGCTGGCTGGGCCTGGCACTGATTGTCTATGGGCTATTGGGGTTGGCGTCCGTGCGCTTCACGGTACGGCCGACCCGGGAAGCCTGGCTGGGCCCGATCATCGGCGCCATCACCGGGGCGATCACCGCGGTGACGGGGGTCTTCGTGATCCCGGCGGTGCCTTATCTGCAGGCCATCGGCCTGGAAAAGGACGACCTGGTGCAGGCCCTGGGGATTTCCTTCAGCGTCTCCACCCTGGCGCTGGCCCTGAGCCTGGGGCACAGCGGTGAACTGCTGCAGCCTGCGGTGCTCGGCGTATCCGCCCTGGCATTGTTGCCAGCCCTGCTGGGCATGGCCGGCGGCCAATGGCTGCGCCGCCGTATCAGCCCGGAACGCTTCAAGCGCTGGTTCTTTATCGGCCTGCTGCTGCTCGGCGCCGACCTGGCGTTACGCGGCGGGTTCTAGAGGCTGCAATGTACGAAAGCGGCCCTTGTAGGGTGGACGACGCTTGCCTGCGCGGCCCGATCCGTCCACCGCACCACCATCGCAATGGTGGACAAAAAGAGCGTTGTCCACCCTACGGGCTGAGCCTGGGGCACAGCGGTGAACTGCTGCAGCCTGCGGTGCTCGGCGTATCCGCCCTGGCATTGTTGCCAGCCCTGCTGGGCATGGCCGGCGGCCAGTGGTTGCGCCGCCGTATCAGCCCGGAACGCTTCAAGCGCTGGTTCTTTATCGGCCTGCTGCTGCTCGGCGCCGACCTGGCGTTACGCGGCGGGTTCTAGAGGCTGCAATGTACGAAAGCGGCCCCTTGCAGGGTGGACGACGCTTGCCTGCGCGGCCCGATCCGTCCACCGCACCACCATCGCAATGGTGGACAAAAAGAGCGTTGTCCACCCTACGGACCAATCAAGCCGAGATGATGGCTCCCACGCTCCAGCGTGGTCGCTAAGGCCCAGGCGCTCTGCGCCGTGTTGCCCGCAACAGCGGACGCGGAGCGTCCTTGGATGCATTCCCACGCGGTGCGTGAGGAACGATCAACACATCACGCCGTCTTGCGTTCGCGAATACAGGTCGGCCCGGCGCGCTGCACCACTTCGTGTTCGACCTCCTGACGCAAACCGAGCAGAAAGGCAGCCTCGGCGACCACGAACAACGGCCCGATCATCAGCCCCATGATGTCGTCGACGAATGCCGGCTTGCGGCCTTCGTAGAAGTGCCCGACGAACTGGATGACCCAGCCCACCACGAACAACCCCAGCCCTGCGCTCAACCACAGGGCCGTGCCGCCGACCGCCAGGCCGGCGCCGAACCACACACAAAGGCCCAGCAGCACACCCATCACAACGCCGAAGCGAAAATCCAGGCGCAGGTAGAACAGCGTCGTCACCAGAGCCACCGCCAACGCGGGCGACAGCCACAGCCCGGCGAGCGTAAAGCCAGGGCGCGACAGCAGCACGGTGACCGCCAGCACGATCATGGGGATGCCCACGAAATGGGTGATGATATTGCGCCGGTCACGGTGATAAGCCGCGTACTGGGCGAGATGATCCACCAGGGTTTTCATTGTTGTTATCCTCTCGGGTAGCTGTCGCCGCATAATGGCGCCACCCGCTCGCCAGCACTGTCAGCTAGCCGACAAACCGGAACATCGATGATCGATCTGCATGCCGTTCTGCTTCAGGGTCAATGGTTCGCCGGGCTGCCGCCAGCGCTGCAGCAGGCGCTGTTGGCACAGGGTCGGCTGCTGAACCTGCAAGCGGGCCAGCGCTTGTTCAGCCGCGGCGATGCGCCGAGCGGCCTGTATGCCGTGCTCGGTGGCGCCATGCGGGTTGGCAGCGTGGACGCCCAGGGCAAGCAGGCGTTGCTGGCCGTGGTGGAGGCGCCGCACTGGTTCGGCGAAATCGCCCTGTTCGATGGCCAGCCGCGCACCCACGACGCCTATGCTGAAAGCTCCGCGACCCTGCTGCATGTGCCGCAGGCAAGTGTGCTTAACCTGCTCGATGCGCAGCCCGCCTATTGGCGCGACATCGCCTTGCTGATGGCCAACAAGGTACGCCTGGCCTTTATCCTGCTGGAGGAAATGAGCCTGCTGCCCGCGGCGCAACGCCTGGCCCGCCGGCTGCTGCTGATTGCCGAGGACTATGGCGAAAGCCAGGGGCCGCGGCGCATCATCCACCTGGCGCAGGAACAGTTGGCCGCGATGCTGGCGATGTCCCGGCAGACTGCCAACGGCCTGCTCAAGGATCTGCAGGCGCGTGGCATCGTGCGGCTGACCTATGGCGAAATCGAAATTCTCGACCTCGATGGCCTGCGCGATGCGGCACGCTGACCTGATGAAGCTTTTGTGACAAACGAACCAATGGCAGAGCGCCATGTCCCAATTCATTCTCTGAAATACAGGTTGGCGGGCTGATCGCCCATCGACTGGAAGCAATCCCGGATGCCGTTGCCAAACCCTGAAGATTCCACCGACCTGCCCGCCGTACTCGCCGGCCCGATCCTGCGCCGCCTGGAGCCCGGCCGCCTGGTGCTGTGGCTGGTGGGCAGCCACGCACTGCAGCTGACGCTGCGCCTTGCGCCCGGCGGGCAGCCGGCCCGTGACTATCCGTTGGCTGATGACGCCTGCCAGCGCCTGACGATCGGCCGGCACGCGGTCATCCACCTCATCGACCTGAAACTCGATGACGCGCTGCCGCAGGACGAAGTGATTGCCTACGACCTGCTGGTCGACGGCCACGGCGGCATCGCCAACTGGGCCGCGCACTTACTGTATGACGGCGCGACCCAGCCCAACTTCGTGCTGCGCTCGCGCATCGACAACCTGCTGCATGGCTCCTGCCGCAAGCCTCATTACCCGTGCAGGGATGGCCTGCTCTGCGCAGACCGCCTGCTGGCCAAGCCCCACGCGGCGAAAGAGCGGCCTGCGCTGCTGATGCACAGCGGTGATCAGGTGTACGTCGACGACGTAGCCGGTCCCATGCTGCGCGCCGTCCACCAGTTGATCGAACGCCTGGGCCTGTACCACGAGCAACTCGAAGGTGCGGTGGTCGAGGATAGTGCCGACCTCTACGGTCACCCGGCCAGCTATTACCACCGGGCCGACCTGCTGCCTGCTCTGAAGAGCAATGAAACCCTGCGCGATCGTTTCTTCGGCGGCGCCGAAAAACCCATCTTCACCAGCAGCAACGCCGACAACCATCTGGTAACCCTGGCCGAAGTGCTGGCCATGTACCTGCTGGCGTGGTCACCCACGCCCTGGACGCTGCTCGACACTCAAGCGCCGCCGCTGAGCGCCGAGGATGCCCAGCGCTACGACCGTGAGCGCGCCAACATCGCAGCGTTCGTTGCCAGCCTTGGCGAGGTCGCCCGGGTGCTGGCACACCTGCCGAATCTGATGATCTTCGATGACCACGACATCACCGACGACTGGAACCTGTCCGCACAGTGGGAGGAAACCGCCTACGGCCACCCTTTCTCCAAACGCATCATCGGCAACGCGCTGATCGGCTACCTGCTGTGCCAGGGCTGGGGCAACAACCCCGACGCCTTTGCCGAGCCACTGGCCGACGTTCGCGCCCTGTGCGAGCAGGCGCAGGGCACCGGCTTCGGCAGCCCGGCTCAGGACCAACTGATCGATGACCTGATGCGCTTTCAACAATGGCACTACGTGCTGCCGACCACCCCGGCGCTGCTGGTGCTCGACACCCGAACCCGACGCTGGCGCAGCGAGCGCAACTTCAAGCGCCCATCAGGGCTGCTCGACTGGGAGGCCTTGAGCGAATTCCAGCAGGACCTGCTCGACCACCCCTCGGCGATCATCGTCTCGCCGGCACCGATGTTCGGCGTCAAACTGATCGAGGCGGTGCAGCGCGTATTCAGCTGGGCCGGGCACCCGCTGATGGTCGACGCGGAAAACTGGATGGCCCATCGCGGCGCCGCCAGCGTGATGATGAACATCTTCCGCCACTCGCGTACGCCGCGGGACTACGTGGTGCTCTCCGGCGACGTGCACTACTCGTTCTTCTATGAGGTCAAGGTACGCCAACGACGCAATGGTCCGACCATCTGGCAGATCACCAGCAGCGGCGTGAAGAACGAATTTCCGGAGCGCCTGCTGAACCTGTTCGACCGCCTCAACCGCTGGCTGTACGCGCCCCGGTCACCCCTCAACTGGCTGACCAAGCGCCGCCGCATGCAGGTGTTCCCGCACATCCCTGAACACAGCAAGGCCGGCGAACGGCTGTGGAATTCCGCCGGCCTTGGCCAGGTGCTGTTCAACGCCGAGGGCCAGCCCAGCCGGGTATTCCAGCTCAACGCCGACGGCTCGCCGCGCACCGAATTCATCGACGACCGCGACGAAGTGCCGGAACCGCACGAAGCGCCCAAACGCGCATAGGTGCATCGCCCCCGACGCGAACGATTGCGGCCATACCGTAAATCCGCGCCAAGGCCGCCATTCGCCGCGGGGTCGCGGCTCCCACGATGAATCGCGGCGTTACCCCAATCCCGTAGCAACGTCGCCCCCGGCGCGAACGATCGCGGCCGTCCCGCACCACCGCATCACAGCCGCCATTCGCCGCGGGGTCACGGCTCCCACGATGAATCGCGGCGTTACCCCAATCCCGTAGGAGCGTCGCCCCCGGCGCGAACGATTGCGGCTATCCCAAAAATCCGCGGCAAGGCCGCCATTCGCCGCGGGGTCGCGGCTCCCACGATGAATCGCGGCGTTACCCCCAATCCCGTAGGAACGTCGCCCCCGGCGCGAACGATCGCGGCCGTCCCGCACCACCGCATCACAGCCGCCATTCGCCGCGGGGTCACGGCTCCCACGATGAATCGCGGCGTTCCCCCCAATCCCGTAGGAACGTCGCCCCCGGCGCGAACGATTGCGGCTATCCCAAAAATCCGCGCCAAGGCCACCATTCGCCGCGGGGTCGCGGCTCCCACGATGAATCGCGGCGTTCCCCCCAATCCCGTAGGAACGTCGCCCCCGGCGCGAGCGATTGCGGCCATACCGTAAATCCGCGCCAAGGCCGCCATTCGCCGCGGGGGCGCCGCTCCCACGATGAATCGCGGCGTTACCCCAATCCCGTAGCAACGTCGCCCCCGGCGCGAACGATCGCGGCCGTCCCGCACCACCGCATCACAGCCGCCATTCGCCGCGGGGTCGCGGCTCCCACGATGAATCGCGGCGTTACCCCCAATCCCGTAGGAGCGTCGCCCCCGGCGCGAACGATTGCGGCCATACCGTAAATCCGCGCCAAGGCCGCCATTCGCCGCGGGGTCGCGGCTCCCACGATGAATCGCGGCGTTACCCCAATCCCGTAGGAGCGTCGCCCCCGGCGCGAACGATTGCGGCCATACCGTAAATCCGCGCCAAGGCCGCCATTCGCCGCGGGGTCGCGGCTCCTACAAGTGATCGCGGCATCACCACCTCTCGCGTAGGAGCGTCGCCCCCGGCGCGAACGATCGCGGCCATACCGTAAATCCGCGCCAAGGCCACCGCTAGATGCCACATCTACGCAACCATGCGCGCTTGGGAAATTCGCGCCTACCGCAGCTTTTCCAGTAGTTGGTAATACCACATGCCAAGCGCCAGCATCGGGTTGCCGAACACGTCGCCCATCGGCACCTTGACTTGCGAGCAGCCGGCAAAGGTCTCGAAGCGTGACAGCTCGCCGCTCATGGCTTCGGCCATGATCTCGCCCATCACATGGCTGGTGGCGATGCCGTGGCCGGAGTAACCCTGGCAGTACCAGACGTTGGGCGACAGCTTGCCCAACTGCGGGATGCGGTTGACAACGATGCCCATGGCGCAGCTCCACTGAAACTCGATGGGCACGTCTTTCAGGCTCGGGAAGGTGCGCTCGATGCCGGGTCGCAGCTCGGCGGCGATGTCCCGCGAGTCGCGCCCCGAGTAGTTGGCACCGCCGCCGAACAGCAGGCGTCCGTCGGCGGTCAGGCGGTAATAATCGAGCACGAAGCGGCAGTCGTACACGGCGAGATCCTGAGGGTTGATCTGCTCCGCCAGCTCGCCCAGCGGCGCAGTGGTGACGATGCCGCCCATCGCCGGAAAAATCAGGCCCTTGAGCTTTTCCGGCTCCAGCTTGTGGTACACGTCGCCGGCCAGCAGCACCTGATTGGCGACCACCCGCCCCTCGGCCGTCACCAGTATCGGCGTATCGCCATGCACGATCTCCAGCACCGGCGAGCGCTCGAAGATCAGCGCGCCCAGGCTGTGCGCCGCCCGCGCTTCGCCCAGGCACAGGTTGAGCGGATGCAGGTGCAGATTGCGGGTGTTCTTCAACGCGCCGAGGTAGAGGTCGCTGGCCAGGTGGGCACGCACGCCGCACGCATCCAGCAGGGTCACGTCGGCCTCCATGCCGCGGCTCAGCGCTTCGTCGCGGAAGCTACGCAGTTCGTTCATGTGAGCAGGCTTCATCGCCGCATGCAGGTGGCCGTGCTTGAGGTCGCAGGCGATGCCGTAGCGCTGTACCCGCTGCTCGATGATGCTGTGACCGCGCCAGCGCAGGTTCCAGATGAAGTCATCGACCTCATCGCCCAGACGCTTGCGCATCTGCTTGGTCATCGCCGTGTCGCCGGACAGGCTGCCGGTGACCTGCCCGCCATTGCGCCCGCTGGCGCCCCAGCCGATGCGGTTGGCCTCCACTACGGCGACCTTGAAGCCACGTTCGGCCAGTTCCACCGCCGTGGCCACGCCGGTGAAGCCGCCGCCGATGATCGCCACATCGACCCGCACTTCACCCTGCACGCTCGGGTAGTCGCTGTCCTGGTCGATGGTCGCGCTGTAGTAGGACGGGCTGCGCCCGGCCGCCGTCGCGTTGTTTGTCATATCGGTTCCTTGGTGGCAGGCCCTGGCCTGCCACGATTGATCGTTTTTTGAACAGCTCACGCCTGGGTCAGGTACCAGCGCCAGTCCTGTTCACCGACTTCCCCCATGAAACGCCGGTGTTCCTCACGCTTCACAGCCAAATACACACGCAGGAACCCCTCGCCCAGTGCATCCGGCGCCCAGCTCGAGGCCTGCAGCGCGCGCAGCGAGGTCAACCAGTCGGTGGGCAGCAGCGTCGTCGCCTGGGCATAACCGTTGCCCTCGATGGGCTCGCCTGGATCAAGCTCCTCGCGGATGCCGCGGTGAATCCCGGCGAGGACCGCCGCAGCGGCCAGGTAGGGATTGGCATCGGCGCCGCAGATGCGGTGCTCGATGTGCCGCGTCTGCGCCGGGCCACCCGGCACCCGCAGGCTGACGGTGCGGTTGTCCACACCCCAGGTGGGCGCCAGCGGTGCGTAGCTGTTGGCCTGGAAGCGCCGGTAGGAGTTGGCGTTGGGGCAGAAAATCAGCAACGAATCGAGCAGGCTGGCGAGCATCCCGCCGACTGCGTGGCGCAGCAGCGGCGTGCCGGCGGGTGCCTCGCTGGCGAACAGGTTGCGGCCGGCCGCGTCGTTGAGGCTGACGTGCATGTGCATGCCGGTGCCGGCCAGGTGATCGAACGGTTTGGCCATAAAACACGCCTGCATGCCATGCCGGTGCGCCACGCCCTTGACCAGGCGCTTGTAGCGCACCGCCTGGTCCATGGCTTGCAGCGCGTCACCGTGCTCCAGCGTAATTTCCACCTGCCCCGGCGCGTACTCGGAAATCGCTGTGCGCGCGGGAATACCCTGCGCTTTGCAAGCGGCGTACAGGTCGGCAAGAAACGGTTCGATCTGCTCCAGCTCGCGCAGGCCGTAAACCTGGGTGCTTCGCGGGCGACCACCATCGGCATCCAGAGCCGGTTGCGGGTTGCCGCGGCTATCGCGCTTGGCATCGAGCAGGTAGAACTCCAGCTCGCAGGCCATCACCGGATGGAAGCCTTCGGCCTGCAGCCGCTCGATCACCTGCACCAGCACGTGGCGCGGGTCGGCGACGGTGGCTGGCAGACCTTCCTGCGGATGCATGCTGACCTGCACCGCAGCGGTGGGAATCAGCCGCCAGGGCAGGCGCACCAGGCTGCCGGCCAGTGGGTAGGCGCGGCAGTCGATGTCGCCGACGTCCCAGACCAGGCCGGAATCCTCGACGTCATCGCCATTGATACTCAGGCCAAGGATGGTACTCGGCAACGGCCGCCCGCTGCGGTAAACGGCAAGCAATTCATCACGGTGCAACAGCTTGCCGCGCGGCACGCCGTTGGCGTCGATGATGAACAGTTCGAACAGCTCGATATCGGGGTTTTGCGCGAGGAAATCCTCGGCGTCCTGCACAGGCGCGAATTGCATGATGGTGTCTTCTCGTATGGCCACGGGCGACCGCCACGGCGGGCCCGGATCGTCTTGGGGCTGCATGAGCAGCCATGGGGATCAAAAGGCGAGAAGAACATCCGGCGGGCGCGCGTGGCGGCAGTGCCAGAGCGCCCAGAAGGCGAGGGTCTGCGGCAGGCCCGTGGGTTCGGGCACCCGCCCCCGCGAGCGCAGGGCTGGCAGGGTGGTGGCTTGAGCAGAGGTGCAGACCGTAATACACATGCCAGCGAGGCTCGCACGCCACTACAGTCAGGTTAAATCGTTATTACCGCACCTTCAGATTGTCTGCGGCTAAACAATGATCGGTCACGGCTCGGGCTTGTAGCCCAGCCGCAAGCCACCCCAGTGCTTGCCCTGTACGTGGATCGGCACCGACAGGTCGTGCATCAGCTCACCCGTGTCGCGCATGTAGGTCTGCAACAGCAGGCGTTGCTTGTGGCTGCCGCAGCGGATGCCGGTGCGGTCATTGAACATCCGCTTGCTGCGGCTCTTCACGGTATCCACCGCGCGGTCACCGGTGGGCGGATGGTTGAACGCCGCATTGTGGGTCGGCACGTAGCCTTCCGGCGTAGTGGCGATGGCGAACACCAGGCCCTCGTGGCGCTTGAGCAGCGGCTCCTGAAGTGCCGGCAGCACGCCATCGGCATAGCTGTCGAAGCGCGTGCGGAATTTGGCCGGGAAGCTGTCCGGGATCGGCTGGTAGTGACGGTCGAACAGATCCGCCAGGCTGATGCGCCTGGCCTGAATATCCGCCTCGAATTGCCGGGCAATTGCCGCGGCGCCCTCCAGCGCCAGGTCATAGATACGCTGGTGGTAATCGTCCAGGCCGACACTGGCGAGCTGTTCGCTGACGCTTTCCGCCTGGCCGACCAGTTGTTCGGCGGCCTTGCCCAGTTGCCGGGTCTGATCCTCGCTGCTGCGCACGTCGCCGCGCAGTTGCTCGACCGCCACCAGCAGCTCGGCCAGATGTTCGTGGTTACTCGCGGTGCCGGCGCTGATCTGCGCCACCTGGGTGTCGACGTCCGCCGCCAGGTCGGCGATGCCGCGCAACTGCTCGCCCGTGAACTCGATCTGCCGCGCCGCGCCTTCCAGCTCCTCGGCCTGACGCTGAATATGGCTGACCACCGCCGCGCTCTGCTGGCGGATATCGGCAACCATCTGCCCGACTTCGCCGGTGGCGGTGGCGGTACGCCCGGCCAGGCTGCGCACCTCGTCGGCGACCACCGCAAAGCCACGGCCCTGCTCGCCAGCACGGGCAGCCTCGATGGCGGCGTTGAGCGCCAGCAGGTTGGTCTGGCTGGCGATGGACTGGATCACCTGGGTGACCTGCTCGATCTGCTCGGTGCGTGCGCCGAGGCCGTCGATCAGCTCGCGACTGGCGGCTGCCTGGGCGCTGAGCTGCTGCATGCGGCTGATCGCCCGCTGCAGTTCGGCCTGGCCGGTGGCGCTGCTGGTACGCACGGTCTGCGCGGCGCCAAGGGTCTGCACGGCGCGCTCGGCGTTGCTCTGTTCGGTGCGGGTCACGGCATGGGCGCCTTCGCCGATCTGCTCGACCGCTGCCAGTTGCGACTGCAGCCTGCCGGCCAGTTGCTGCACGGTGAAGGCCACCTGGGCTGCCGACAGGGCGTTGTGGCAGGTGTGCTGTGACAGGCTCTGGCTCAATGCGTCCAGCGAAGCGGCCGGCGGCGCATCGGTAGCCACCACGCCCGGTCGCCGCCAGGGCCCGAACCAGGGCCACAGCGCCAGCAGCAACAGCGCGACCACCGCGAAAGAGGCAGGCAGATGCACCTGCTGCCAGACCACCAGCAACGCCAACAGGCCGAGCAGGTGCAGGGCCATTGCCAGCCGGTCATGCGTAAAAACAGAACCCATGGCGAACCTCTTTATTCTTATTGTGCCGGGATAGCGGCCGTGGCCAGTGCGTCAGCGACAGACCACGCCCACCTACAGCTGATCGGCAGCGCGAAGCGGATCTGTAGACAGCCGAGTTGACCACCTCATGATGCGCCGGGCTATGGCACTTTGGTAGCAGGGAGGCAGGCGGCGTGGCGCGCGGTCAGCGGATGAGGCTGTGGCGCTTGACGAAGGCGCGGTCGAAGTAGTCCTTGCAGCGCCCGAAGAAGTGCCCGCCTGCGCTCCATTGTTGCCAGCCGAACAAGGCACCGCCGTCGCCGCTGGCGAGCAACAGCGGGCGCTGACCGCGTGTGTTGAAATCACGCAGCGCGCCGCCGCGCAATGCAGCCGACAGGTTGGCGCCGAGCACCGGTACCTGGCGCATCGAATACAGCCCGCTCTTGCGCACGCCCGGCAGGCTGGCGCAATCGCCCACGGCGAAGATCTGCGGGTGGGAGTGGCTCTGCAAGGTCGGCGCGGTGTGCACGAAGCCATCGGCATCGCAGCCCAGGCCGCTGTCGGCGATCCACGGCAGCGCCTGAGCGCCACTGGCCAGCAGCAACCGGCCACCGCGCCACACGGCGGCGTCACCGCTGATCAGGCAGTCGCCGTCTATGCGGCTGATCGGGCAATGCTCGCGCACCTGCACCCGGCGCATGCGCAGATGGCCCCAGGCGCGCATGCGCAACCCGGGGCAATGGCCGGCCAGCAGCGGCTCGCCACAGAACAGCGCCAGCTGCGGTACCTGATCGGCCAGCGCGAGGGCCATTTCCACGCCCGCCACGCCTCCACCGAGAATCGCCAGCGGCTGCGGATCACGCTGCCAGGCCTGCCAACCAGCGATGAAGCTGTCCACCGGTTTGACCGCCAGCACGTCCATAGCTTCGCCTTCGCGGGGTGGGCAGGCAACGCGGTCACCGGCGTTCAACGACAGCCAGTTGCCCCGTAGCACGCGGCCATCGGCCAGGCTCAGTTGCCGGGTGGCCGCCTCGAGGGTGGCCACCGGCGCAACGATCAGCTCCACCTGGGCGGCCTGGCACAGCGCCGTCAGCTCGATCTGGCAGTCCGCGGCGCTGTAACGCCCTGCCACCAGCCCCGGCAGCATGCCAGCGTGCCAGGTGTGCTCGGCACTGGCGACCAGGGCGATGCGACCCGCCGGCCGCTCGATCAGCGCCCAGCGCCGCAGAACCCCGAGATGGGCCGGGCCTGCGCCTACCAGCAACAGATCGTAGTCAGTCATCTACACCGATATCCTTGTGAGCCTGAGCAGAGCGGCGGATGGCCGCTACGGGAATGCACAGCGAGCTTTGACCGAAACAGGCACACAATGATCCCGCGCGTTCGGGCATTCGCCGAGCATGGCGGCAGCCAGCCGCTTCGAGCAAGAGAGGAGACGCTTGGGGCAGGCTTTCGACACATTTTTTACAGCATGCCCCATCGTTCTCACGCGGCCCCCACAGCGGCCAATTTTCGAGCAGGCCGGGCCAAAGCGCCTGAACATCTGCCCACTCCCAACCGGACAGCCTGCCTGCAGCTCGCAGCGATGGATGCAATGGCATCGCCCGGGCCAGGCCACGGATGGTGTGATCCATCTGGCGGAGCATAGGCAAAACCGCAGGCAAAAAAAGACCCGCCGAAGCGGGTCTTTTTCAACACATTGGCTTACGCCAGTTCGTCGAAGCACTCGGCGACGATGGCGATGCCTTTTTCCAGCTGCTCGTCCGGGATGGTGACCGGCATCAGGAAGCGCACCACGTTGTAGTAGGTGCCACACGACAGCAGGATCAGGCCTTTCTCGCGCGCCTTGGCGACGATCTTGCCCGTCAGCTCGGCAGCCGGTTTGCTGTGGTCGCCGCCTTCGAACAGCTCGATGGCGATCATCGAACCCAGGCCACGCACGTCACCAATCACCTTGTGTTTCTCAGCGATCTTGTGCAGGCCGGCTTTCAGCTTCTCGCCCACGGCATTGGAACGATCCAACAGCTTCTCTTCGTCGAACACCTTGAGCACGGCCAGGGCCGCGGCGCAGGCGATCGGGCTACCGGCATAGGTGCCGCCCAGGCCGCCGGGAGCGATGGTGTCCATGATCTCGGCCTTGCCGCTGACGCCGGAGATCGGGAAACCGCCGCCGACGGATTTGGCGAAGGTGGTCAGGTCCGGCACCACGCCCAGTTGCTCGGTGGCGAAGAAGGTGCCGGTGCGGCCCGCGCCGGTCTGCACTTCGTCAGCGATCAGCAGGATGCCGTGCTGGTCGCACAGGGCGCGCAGGCGCTGCATGAAGGCGGGCGAATTGACGTAGAAACCACCTTCGCCCTGCACCGGCTCGATGATGATCGCGGCGATGTCCTGGGGCTGGGCGTCGTTCTTGAATACGCGCTCGATGCTGGCGATGGATTCGTCTTCGCTCACGCCATGCAGCTCGCACGGCGCGATGGCGCGGTACACGCCGGCAGGCATCAGGCCCATGCCAGCGGAGTACGGCGCGACCTTGCCGGTCAGCGACAGGGTCATCATGGTGCGGCCGTGGTAGGCACCCGTGAAGGCGATCACGCCAGCGCGGCCGGTGGCGGCACGGGCGATCTTCACGGCGTTCTCGACGGCTTCGGAGCCCGAGGTCACCAGCAGGGTCTTCTTGGCGAAGTCGCCCGGTACGCGCTTGGCGATCTCTTCGCACAGCTCGATATAGGGCTCGTACGCCAGCACCTGGAAGCAGGTATGGCTCAGCTTGGTCAGCTGTTCCTGAACGGCGGCGACCACTTTCGGGTGCAGGTGGCCGGTGTTCAGCACGGCGATGCCGCCAGCGAAGTCGATGTACTCGCGACCTTCCACATCCCACACGGTAGCGTTCTCGGCGCGCTCGGCGACGATCGGGTGGATCTGGCCGACACCGCGCGGTACGGCGGCCTGACGGCGTTGCAGCAGGGATTCGTTGGTCTTGCTCATGGCTTCCTCATTCACCGCTCATCGTCGGTGTGGTTCAAGGATGAAATGACCGGGTTAGCGCCGTCGCAGCATGCGATGATCGACTGCAACACTCGCCCCGATCACAGGGAGTATTTTTGCTTTCACGCACTATCGGAGCGTAGCGAGCGAAGGTCAGGGCCGCACCCGCTCCTGCGGGTAGCGGCATTTCCCACATCCATGTGGGTCACAAGGGCTAACGCAGCATCACCGAAGCGCAGCAGCGACTACCTAGATACTCAGGCAGAGGTATTTGATTTCCAGATAGTCCTCGATGCCGTACTTGGAGCCTTCACGGCCCAGGCCCGAAGCCTTGATGCCGCCGAACGGCGCCACTTCGTTGGAGATCAGCCCGGTGTTGATGCCGACCATACCGTATTCCAGCGCCTCGGCCACACGGAACACACGGCTCAGATCACGGGCGTAGAAGTAGGACGCCAGACCGAACTCGGTGTCGTTGGCCATGGCGATCACTTCGGCTTCGTCCTTGAAACGGAACAGTGGCGCCAGCGGGCCGAAGGTTTCGTCCTTGGAGACCAGCGCATTCTTCGGCACGTCGGCCAGAATGGTCGGCTCGAAAAAGGTACCGCCGAGGGCGTGAGCCTTGCCGCCGGAGAGGATCTTGGCGCCTTTGGACACGGCGTCCTCGATGTGCTCTTTGACCTTGGCCACGGCCTTCTCGTCGATCAGCGGGCCGGTGGTGGTGCCGTCCTCCAGACCGTTGCCGATCTTCAGTTTCTCGACCGCGACCTTGAGCTTCTCGGCGAAGGCATCGTAGACGCCGTCCTGCACGTAGATGCGGTTGGCGCACACGCAGGTCTGACCGTTGTTGCGGTACTTGGAAATGATCGCGCCTTCGATGGCCTTGTCCAGGTCAGCGTCGTCGAACACGATGAAGGGCGCGTTGCCGCCCAGCTCCAGGGACACCTTCTTGATGTCCTGGGCGCACTCGGCCATCAGTTGGCGACCGATCTCGGTGGAGCCGGTGAACGACAGCTTGCGCACGATCGGGTTGCCGGTCAGCTCGCTGCCGATATCGCCCGCGCTGCCGGTCACCACGCTGAACACGCCAGCCGGGATGCCGGCGCGGGTGGCCAGCTCGGCCAGGGCCAGAGCGGAGTAAGGCGTCTGCGAAGCAGGCTTGAGCACCATGGTGCAACCAGCGGCCAGCGCCGGGCCGGCCTTGCGGGTGATCATCGCCGCCGGGAAGTTCCAGGGCGTGATGGCCGCAGTAACGCCGATCGGCTGCTTGATGACGATCAGGCGCTTGTCGGCCTGGTGCCCCGGAATGGTGTCGCCATACACGCGCTTGGCTTCTTCGGCGAACCACTCGATGAAGGAGGCCGCGTAGGCGATTTCGCCCTTGGCCTCGGCCAGTGGCTTGCCCTGCTCGATGGTCATCAGGCGCGCCAGGTCGTCCTGGTTCTCCAGCATCAGTTCATACCAGCGGCGCAGCTTGGCGGAACGCTCCTTGGCGGTCAGCGCACGCCAGGCCGGCAGCGCCTTGTCAGCCGCTTCAATGGCACGGCGGGTCTCGGCCGCGCCCATCTTCGGCACCGTGCCAATCACCTCACCGGTCGCCGGGTTGTTCACCTTGATGGTCTGGCCGCTGTCGGCATCAGCCCAGGCGCCGTTGACGAAAGCCTGCTGGCGGAACAATTGCGCGTCTTTCAGTTGCATGGCGGTCTCCTCTATCCTGGCACCACGGCGCCAGAAGATGACGAAAGAAGCTGGGAGCGAACCCAGGTATGGGTGAAGCGACAGATTAGCCACTGCCTGGCCGTTCGAACGAGGGGCGACGCCCAGAGTTCAGCTTGGCAAACACCAGCGTTTGAAATATCAAACAGATCCTAAGATCAGCACGGTCAAAGGGCAATAGGCCCGTTCGAGAAAATTAACAACCCAGCCGATTACCGGCGCCCAAGCAGCCGTTCCTTATGCCTTTCCCACTGCCAAACGAGCCTTGACAGCAGCATGGACGCACGCCAGCGACATGCGTATGATTGCGCCCCGCAACGCACCAGTAGCTCAGCTGGATAGAGTACTGCCCTCCGAAGGCAGGGGTCGTGGGTTCGAATCCCGCCTGGTGCGCCAGATCGTTGTTTCTAGTTGTCTACAGATGTCTACGAAACGCCCTACAGAGCCCGCCCCGTGCGGGCTTTGTTGTTTCTGGCGCCCCGCTGCATCCGTCGCGAGTTTCTTATAGCGTTCGGCGCTAGTAAATGCAGGCCCACGCCAATACCCTTGGTAGCGAACATCGTTTACGGATGAACCGCAGGTGAGTGGTGATATGGCAAATAGCGAGCTGATTCTCTACAGCACCGAAGACGGCCTGGCACAGTTCACGCTTCGAGAAATGGATGGTCAGGTCTGGTTGACGCAACTGGAAATGGCCGAGCTATATCAGACCAGCAAGCAGAATATCAGCCTGCATGTACAGAACGTCCTTGCAGAGGGTGAGCTGGCAGAAGAGGCAACCGTCAAGGAAAACTTGACAGTTCAAACCGAGGGTGTACGTCAGGTCAAACGTAAGCTGGCGCACTACTCGCTACCCATGATTATCGCGGTTGGCTATCGCGTACGCTCGACACGCGGCACCCAGTTCCGCCAGTGGGCTACTCGAACTTTAGGTGAGTACCTACAGAAAGGCTTCGTGATGGACGATGCCCGACTGAGGGAGCCGCGCTGGGACTACTTCGATGAACTGCTCAAACGCATCCGTGACATACGAGCCTCGGAGAAGCGTTTCTATCAAAAGGTACGTGACCTCTTCACCCTGGCCGAGGACTACCGCGCCAACGAGCAGGACACCGCCAAACTGTTTGCCGAGGCGCAGAACAAACTGTTCTTCGCCGTTACCGGCCACACTGCAGCCGAGCTGATTGTAAGAAGAGCCGATGCCAGCGGGCCCAATATGAACCTACTCAGCTTCAAAGGTGACCGGGTGCGAAAGGCCGACGTGGTTGTAGCCAAGAACTACCTTGACGCCGAAGAACTGGAACAGCTCAACCGCTTGGTCGGTATTTTCCTATTTTGCGGAGCTACGCGCAGAGCAGCGCAATCACCTGCAACTTGCCCACTGGCGGCAGTATATTGACAGCTTCATGGCGTTCAACGAACAGCCGCTGCTGCGTAACGCTGGCAACGTCAGCCATGAGCAGATGAAACAGGTGGCACATGAACGTTACGAGCAATTCGACCAGCACCGCCGCAACGCCGAGGCCCTGGCAGCCGACGTTCAGGAGTTGGCTGCCTTGGAGCGCTTGGAAAAACGCTTAAATACAAAGAAAAAAAAAGTGACCGAATTGCCCGCTCTCCCGAACTGGGTGTTAGAGCATGAACCTGGAGCGACTACATGCGCCGCTGGTCAGAGTCGATGCTTGATCGCAGGGCTACTAAGGCGTCGTCAGCTTTTATACAGGGTTCTTTCGAGCCCACTGCCTGATAGCGCGCTCTACTTGTATCTTTGGCAGGTACTCCTGCTCAAGACGCCCTCGTTCTTGCATCAGCAGATACCGATAAAAATCCGCTTCGTCAGCCAGCAAACCAGGTGGCGCCGACTCCAGCGCTTTGGTCGGTTCGACGACTGCGCTCACCGGTGAGTGCTGTACGAACAGCTCCTGCTCCATCAATAGTGCTTCGACTGCCGGCTGATGGAGTCTCGCTCGCGCCAGCATCAGCAAGCCCCAGGTATCCATATCGCCCCAGTAGGCGATCTGTTTCCCGGCAAGGTGCGCAGACGCCAACCACTGCAGATCGAGCCCTGCGCCCAGCACAGCCAGGGTGTCCGGCAAGGTTTCGGGCAGTAAGTGAACGCATTGCTCATTTTCCACCACGAGCAATCGCGAACCGGGAAGTGGGGTTTCGGCCAGTTCCGCAGTGGTGAGCCTAAGCCGCTTGAAGGGCAGCAACTCAGTCTGAAGAGGAACGACCAGAACCCAGTGAGCGCTTTCTTCAAAGGCATCCAGAAACGTCGTCAGGCCTTGCTCGGACGCAGCGCCTTCGAAGCGCTCGTCGAGGAGCTTGGTCAGCAAGCTGGCGTTGCGCTCGAAAAACTTGGTGTCCACGCCATGCTCTGCAAGCAGGCGCAGTGGACGGCCTCGGGCACAGCCTGGCGACAAGCAGGTGGCGAGTTGCGCTGTGGCGACGACTTCTTCAGGCGTCTTCATCAACCACAGGCTGCGTTGTGCCACCAGCAGCGCATGAAAAGCACTGTCGACCTGCTCGACCAGATATTCGAGCTGAGCGTATTCCTGGCTAACCGCTGGATCGTCGGTCGCGGCAATCCATTCGGAGGGACTGCGCAAGTGCCAGCGCCTCGGCAAGGAAATGGGGGCCAGTCCTGCTCGATAGCTGACGGGTTCCCATTCGACCTTACCCACCTTCACGCTCCGCCAGCTCTCCACATGCCGGAGCACCGCCTGGATATTGTCAGTGAACAGGCGTGCCGAAGGCTTGCCGATGTTGGGGCTTTGCGGCCAGCTAGCGGGATTGAGCAAGCGCTCCAGGCGCACGCTGGAGCGCTGCCATTGCCTGGCCAGGTTGCGGCCGATTTCAGTGGGCGACTTCATGCATTGCCTTGATACGCTGTTGATGATGCTCATCCAATGCTTCCCAGCTCAGGGAAAGCAGGCTGGATTCCATTCCGCGCCGATGAACGACGACTGCCGAACGCGTATGGTGGCGCAACAGGCGCATTTCCTTGTTAGGAGTGATGAAGACGGCGTGCAGGCCGAACTCTCTCAGCGCCGCGATGATCCGGCCGGCAACCGCATGGGAGCTGCGCGAGAACGCCTCGTCGAGCACGATGGTGCCGAACAGCGGCCGGCTGCTGCCGTCGGGACAGAGCGCATAGCTCAGTGAAGCAGTCAGCACATATGAGGCGATGATCTCCTTCTCGCCACCACTACCGCCCTGAGAACCTGTTCGGGTTTCGATAACACTCTTGCTTTCTCGATCAATCACCGAGACCGCGAATTCCAGGCGGAAGCGCGGATCCAGAAGCGCCTTGGCTCCCTGATTCCTGCTGTGCTCACAGGCATCTTTGAGCAATCCAACGAGCTCCTGTAATGCCTTGTAATGGCTCTCACCTTCATCATCGATGAAACGCGCCGAGTTCAGTTGGCGCTGAGCCTGTTGCAAGGTGCGCAGGCTTTCATGGATGACCTTTCTCGCAACCAAACGCAGGTAGCGTCCGGGCTGAAAGTCGACACGCTGCATCGTACTGTTCAGATCATCCAGGCGCTCCTCGATCACCGAGACCTCATGGTCGATATAGCTCAGCAGTTGGGTGACGCCGTCATCCGAGGAACGATTGAGGTATTCCAAGAAGCGCTTGAGTTTCTCGGGCAGGGCTTCCTCGGTCAGCACACGTAGACGCTCCAGATACCTGGGTACGTCCACCAGTTCTCGCCCGACCTCTGCAAGCGCCCCGGTGTCTACCTTCAGGGCATCGGACATGCGTCTGGCAAGCTCCGTTTTCTGATCGCCCAGTTTATCGCCGAGCGCTTTGAGCTGCCCTTGAAGCTCACGCGTATGCTCGCGCTCCAGTTCGACAATATCGCCGAGCTCATTAGCAGTCAGGGTCGGGAAATGCATTTTCGCCCGTTCACGCTGCGTATCGCTCAGCCCCTTTTCGGCACCGCGATAAGCCTTACGGGTAGCGGATGCGGCCTGCTCGAACTGAGTTCTCAACTGAACGCACTGCTCGATCAGTCGTTGCAGCTTTTGATCCAGAGTCTCCCGCAGGGCCTCGGCTTCATCCAGTTCGGCCTTGATCATGGCAAGGTCGGAATCTGGGCGCGTTAGGGCGTCCAGCTGAGAACGCAGCGACTCCAGCTGACTCTCAGCTCCCGGCAGATCAATATCCTCGAACTGCAGCTCTTCGACGCGTTGCAGTAGCGACGCTTGACTCTCTAACTGGTGGACATTGCCCTGGGCAGTATCCAAGGCCAGCTTGGCAGGCGCGAGCTGTTGATTGACCTCGTGAATCTGCTCAGCCAAGAAGGCCAGACGGTCGCGGTTGTCGAAGCCGGTCAACCAGTCTTCATCCAGGCGCTTCTGATCCTGCTTGTCGAAGAAGCGTTCCTTGCCCGACATCAGCCCCTGGGCCGTCATGGCGTGCGGGGTATGACGCAATTGCTCCGTGCTTTCGATGCAGTGGCGGTCATTGTCCGCCAGCAGTGCCTTTACCGCTTCTCGGTACGGATGCTCCTTGAAAGTCAGCTTGCGGGTAAACCCATCGTCGAAAAAAACGGGGCGCGACGACGGCTCCTTGACCTCCAACAGGCGCACATGCAAGCGGTTATGGCGTTGGTTCACCCAACGCAGTGCGGTCTGGGATGAGCCCTGCGGCACCAGGATACGCAGCCGGTGGCTACCGATGGCCCGCTCGATGGCCCCCCGCCAGGCCAGTTCCTCGGGCTTGACCTGAACCAGTTCGGCGACGAAAGGAAGGGCTGATTCATCAACGCCAAGCGCCTGTGCCAGATCACCTCGAAAAGCATGAAAATGCCCAGGCAGGTTCGAGCCGGGCCGTCTCTCAACCTCGGCACGCTCCTGCTGCAAGCTCTGCAGGCGGCCATTGAGTTCCTGCTGGACGAGACCTGCATCGAACGCCTTTTGACCTGCCTCAGTGATTTGCTGGGTCAGTATTTCCAGGCGTGCCGCGATCTGCTGCTGATTCTCCTTGAGAGCAGCGGCCGATAACTCATCCGCCAGTCCAAACCCCTTGGCCAAGCGTTGGTATTGCTCGGCTTTCAGGCGCCGCTTATCGCACTCCCGGCCCCAATCAGCGATGCGCCCGCGTAATTGATCTATCCCTGCGCCACCTACTCGCAGGTAGCTCTGACGATGCTGATCGGCCACGCCCTTCTGGATCTCAAGCTGACTCCTGCATTGCTCCTGATCCAGTTCGGCCTGTTTATGCTCTGTCTCAAGCCTGTTGGTTTCAGCCAACCACAGGCGATACCCCTGCTCGGCGAACCAGACTGGGAGGATACTTTCGAGAGCTTGTTTATCCTGCAGCTGTTCTTGCAAGGCCCTATAACGCTCCCAGCCATCGGCGACCGGCTGCAATGAGCGCTGCTGCTTTCTAGCGGTTTCCAGCTCTCGGTGAATGTCAGTTAGATCATCGAAGCTGGTGGCGACCTCCGCAGCCCGCTCGAAGGCGGAGCGGTCATCGAGCACCAACTCTCGAAAGATCTCATCAATACTGTTGAGCTGCTTCAGGCCGGCAGCGCGGTTGAGCAAAGTGAAGGCGTTTTCACCGACCTCGAAGTAATCCCTGAGCCTGGCCAAGAAAGCTTTCTTGCTCGGATAAGGCCAGATACCCGTCCCATCCTTCTCCATCTGACGCAGAGCCCGCATGCCGCCTGAGTGATGCTGACTGAGCCAATACTCGAGCGTCTGCTCGGGGGACTCGCTTAACAGCCACAGCTTTTTCAGATCGGACGCCGAGGAGCTGGTGCCCTCGAACCAGAGCACAGCGCCCAGTCGAACCTGCGCACCGTCACGCTCGAGCGTGGCGGCAATGGCGGTGACAGTCTTACCCTGGCGCGCGATATGCGATTGCTCTACGCCGCCGTCCCCGGGGCCGGTGACGCCGCGCACATAGGACACCAGATCGCGGTCGCTTTCATGCCCGCCCGTGGATGCCAGATTGTAGCGCGGATTGGCGCACAGCAAGGTCATCAGTGCATCCACCAGCGTCGTTTTACCGCTCCCCGTCGGGCCGATCACGGCGGTGCCGGAAGGATCGATCTCAGCACGGTGATAGCCCTGAAAGCCGCCCCAGTTATAGAGTTCGATGCTGCTGAGAATGAACGTCTCGCTGTCACGCCAGAGTAGTGCCTGCTTCACGCCTTGTCCTCCTCATCACCAGCAGCCGACGTAGCCGCACCCTCCACCTGCTCGCGCAGCCAAGCCACGAGTGCCTGCAGGTTCTCCGGGTTGGCCAAGTGAGTAATGATGGGGCGAATGATGACGCGATCATGTGCGTCCAGAGCTGACACCAGGCCATGCCCCTTGAGCTGATCCAGCAGCGTGATGATGCGATTGCGCTCCTTCGCCTCACTGCCCAGTTCGCCCAGGTAAACCTGCAATTGGGGAATCAGCTCATCAACAGCTACCAGCGCTTGACTAGCACCCGTACCGCTTTCCTGTTCGTACGCGATGAAATGCTGTCGCAGAATGGCTATAAGCAGGGACTGCTCCAGATTCAGCCTTTGCCGACGCACGAGGGGATGCGACCAGTCATCCTGCTCGGCCACCTCCCCCTGGCGAACGGTGACGAACACCAGCCCCCGAACCTCGTCGAGCCCCATGGCCAGGTCGAGTGGCTCCAGGATTCTGTCGACCGCCTCGATATTGGCAAGCGCTGAGCGATACAGGTTGGGCTTGTGACTCTCTTCCAGCAGCCCGTACTTGAGCATTTCCTGTACGGCCTCACGTACCCGTTGCGGCGTCCGGCGCTCATCAACCTGTACAGCAGCGCTCATGACAGGCTGTTCATCGTCCACGCCGTCATCCAACGCCATGGGCTCCGTTTCGTCGGCGCCAGAGGCGCCTGCCATTCGATCGAAGATCCCTGCCATGCTCACAACTCCCAGTCGATGTTCTTGAGTGCCTCGTGGTCGAGTCCGGCATAAGGCAGATTGAAGCGCCAGCGTTGCTCATCCTCATCAACCAGCTCCACGAGCTGACGCTCCTCCGTCAGCACCTCGATACCTGCCTCGCGCGCCATCGCCAGCCAGAGCGCAAAGGTTTCCAGGTCGTGAGCAGGTGGAAGCAAAGACGCAAGCTCCCCGAGACTCACAGGGCGACCCTGCTCCACCAGCACAGCCAGGGTGTCATCAATCAGCGCTTGACGATCCAGCCCATCGAAGGCATCCCAGAAGTCATCCTCAATCTGCTCCAACCCCGCAGGCTTCAAACTCAGATCCAGCTCGCCCGTATCATCGTCATCCAGGGTCTTGAAGCGCAGACGCTCGATTGCCGAGACACCAGTAATGGCTACGCCAATTGGTGGTAAACATGCAGGCTTACGGCGTTCTGACTGGCGTTGCCAGTCGACGCTGAGCGCTAGATTGAAGAAGTCGTTGAGTAACTGTCCGACGCGATGATGCTCGGCGGCCAGCCCCGTCTTCATGAAGCCGCGAACATCGCGCTCGCTTCGGGCGCGCGCTTGGAGCACAGCTTGCGACTCCCGAACCAGGCGTAACGCCAGCCAACGCAGTTCACGTTGCTGGGGACGATTCAGCGCCTTTGGCACCGCCGGATGACGAAGGATGGTGCGCAAGCGCTCACGCATGGTTTCCAGCTCAGCGGACTGTCTCAGTTGCTGCTGGAAGCTTTCGAAGACACGCCCTTCCGGTGTGTTGAGTAGGGCGTCTTGCCCATCCAATAACCGATCGACGATCTCTCCACGGTGAGACTGCTCGCTGATGATGGAGTGTCGAAGGGCGCGATCCGCCTCGCGCCAAGAGTCTTCAACTCGTCGAAAGTCCGCGCGCAGACTGGTGGCCAGGTTATACACCTCGCGTACGCCCTCTATCGCCTGCGCTTCATCCAGCACGATGACGTGGCCAGCTTCTACCTGTGCTAGCTCGTGCTGCAAATCCTGGATTCGGCGGCGCAGGCTGGCAATGCGCCCAGTCGGGCTGGGGTTCAAGCCCGTTTCCAGGTTTTCGATCTCGCGCTGGACCACCGAAAGGCGAGATGCTGTGGAAGTCATGATCCGGCTATCCAGCGAGTCGACGAACTGGATGGCGGACTCCAGCGCGTCGGTTGCGTAGATACGACCCTCTCGCTCCACGACAAGGCGCCGCTTGATCCATTCACGCAGTTCACGACCTGCCTGGAGATGCGTTGCATCCGGGTCGATCTCGTAGAGCTCCTGGCTGGCATAAGCAGCCAGCATTTCGGACAGCGCATGTAGCGCATCCTCCATGGGGATCCCATCGTGCGCCCGCTCGAAAAGCGTGCGCAGGCAACCCAATACGAGCGGAGCACGGCGCGAGGCGAGCAAAAGCCACGCGGGGTGCTGGCTGCGGGCGGATACATAGCGTTCTGAACGCTGTTGCGCGCTTTCTTCCATGACGGCCACATCGACAAAAGTTGTCTGAGAGCGAGCTTACCAAGCGAACCCGCTGCCTCATGATACGTATTTGTCCTGATAGATGGGCTCCGTTTAATAGCCCGATAGGTCTGCGGCATTTGAGTAGGGTGAGTGAAAGACAAGCTTGGGGGGATAGTAGACCACTACAGTCAGAGGTTTCGGAGGTAAAACCTCTAGGAGCCTCGGGCTCGCCCCTTCCCAAAAGCCTGCGATCAATCAATCGAAACCGCGATACACCGGTGGGTGTCAACTGCAGCATCGTCTGCATTCCCACTCAGGAGCCTCACTGTGTATAACCCAGCCAGCCACGCAAAAGGCGAACTCTCTCACGGCATCGTCTGGCTCGCTCGGACTGGCTACGCAGCACGCGGGGTGGTGTATCTGATCATCGGCACCTTCGCACTACTTGCGGCCAGGGGTAGCGGCGAAACGGTCGGTACCAAAGGCGCGATCTCGCAACTGCTGGGGCAACCTTTCGGCGAAGCGTTGCTCTGGATCATGGTCGCAGGGCTTATCGCTTACGCCGCATGGCGGATAACCCAGGCCATTACCGACCCGGAAGATCATGGCGCCGATGCCAAGGGGCTCGCAGCGCGCGCAGGCCTTGTTGGTGGTGCCATCAGTTATAGCCTGCTGACCCTGTTTACGCTGGGTCTGCTGGGAAGCTCGCTCGGCGAGTCCTCCAGTGGCGGCGGTGGCAACGGCGATTTTCTATCGGGGATGTTGGGCTGGAAGTATTCGAACTACCTGGTCTACCTGGTCGCATTGGTGCCGCTGGGCGTCGGCATCGCGCACATCATCAAGGGGTGGAAAGCCAAGTTCGAAAAGTACTTTTCTGCGCCGGACCACATCATGCGCTGGGTAACGCCCGTCTCGAAGGTGGGGCTGATCGCCCGAGGTGTCTCGTTTCTGGTGGTATCCGGCATGCTCTTCAGTGGTGGTGCGCGCTACAAGCCCACCGAGCCACCAGGCCTTGAGGACGCGTTGAATGCACTGCAGTCGTTGCCGTATGGCACCTTCTGGCTGGCGCTGATCGGCGCCGGACTGATCGCGTTTGCGCTCTATAGCTTTTCCGAAGCGATCTGGCGGCGCATAGATACCGCGGCGGTCTTTAATTGATGCCCCGTTGCGATGAAAGCCTCGGTTAACAACGGGACATTTTTAATACCTGTGATGATAGAGAATTACTTGGTCAGTTAGAGACAGTGCGATGCAAGCCCACTCCTTTCAATACCATCAACTTTCGACATCTTGAGCATTCACGTCTAGATCCTCCGCCCCTACCAGAAACTTCTGCCGCAATAACGTCTCGCGAGTAATAGCGACCAGCGCATCGATCTGCATATCGGGCATTTCCGTCATGTAGGAGAGGCAGAAACGCGCCGGCGGGATCGGTGGGTCGCAGGGCAGGGTTTTCAACAAGTTGAGGGCGAGCATTTCGCGGATCAGCGGCACGGGCAGGATGCCGATGGCGTGGCCAGCGGAGACCAGTTTGGCCATGAAGGCCAGCGAGTTGCTGGAGTGGAAGGCTTCCGACGGGGCGTTACCGTCCTTGAGCCAGCTCTCGACCACCGAGTACAAGGTCGAGGGCGCGGAGTGGCTGACGATGGGGTGGCCGGCGGCGTGTTCCGGCAGGAAGGGGTCGGCGTCGATGCCCAGTTGCGGGGCGGCTACCCACTGGAAGGTCATCCAGCCAATGAAGATGTCGGTGACGTCCTCGCGGGTGGCGGGGTTGGTGAGCAGCGCCAGGTCGAGCTCGTGGTCGTTGAGCTTGCGGTTGAGCACCGCGCCGACGTCGATGGTGATTTCCAGGGTGATCTCGGGAAAGTGCGCCTTGATCTCGGCGATCACGGCGGTCAGGCCAACCATGGCCGAGCATTCGTCGGCACCCAGGCGCAGCCGGCGGTGCTGCTTCTGCTTGGCGGCGAACTGCTCCAGTTTCACGCTGTTGTTGAGCGCCAGCTCGGCGTGGCGCAGGGCGATATGGCCATCGGCGGTGAGGGTCATGCGCTGCTTGCTGCGGTCGAACAGCTTGACGCTGAGCAGCGACTCCATCTCGCGAATGCGCGAGGAAATGGCCGGCTGGGTGAGGTGGAGATGGCGTGAGGCGGCATGTACACCGCCCAATCGGGCAGTCCAGTAGAAGGCCTCGATCTGCATCAGGGTAATTCGCATGATAAAAATCGTCCCCTCTTTTGTTCGCTGATTTTTATTATCGCCACAAAAACAGGCTTGTTAGGATCGGGCCAACTCTTGCCAAAAACGAATAATTAAACAGCGCATGTATATTATCGAAGCACTTCCCGACGCGATTAATCCAGAAGAACTTTCCGTTCTTGTGCGAGCCGAGCCCGCCACGATTGGGCATTTCATCACCACCGGCATAGTGAGCCCGCAGATCAAGGCGCATTTCGAAAACCTGCGCACCGTCGGCACGGCGGTGACGGTGAAAATGCCCGGCGCCGACGGCGGCATCCTACATTACGCGATGGGTTGCGCGAGGCCGGGTGACTTTCTGGTGGTCGACCGCTGTGGCGAAAGCGTGACCGCTGCCATGGGCGGCGCCATGGCGTATGCCGCCAAGCAGGCAGGCATCGCCGGAATCGTCATCGATGGTTATGTCACCGACCTGGGCGAGATTCGCCAGCACGGGGTGCCGGTCTGGTCGTGGGGCGCCAGCGCCATCACCACGCGGGTCAAGGGCGAGGAAGGCGAGTTCTGTACGGTGGTGCAATGCGGTGGCGTGGTGGTTCGACCGGGAGATGCGGTGATCGCCGACGAGAACGGCATCGTCATCCTGCCACCCGCCCAGGCACTGGCCCTGGCCCGCCGTGCCATCGAGTTCCAGGAGAACGAGAAGCACACCCTGGCGCGCCTGGCCCAGGGTGAGAAGTTTCCCGATGTGGTGGGCTCACGCTCGGTGATCGATGCAGCCATCGGCAAGGCGCGATAACGCCGGCACCAACGCGCCCGGTCAGGCGACAACAATTTCAATACCGACCCGCTGCACCTTTCAGGTTTCTGCCCCGTAGCTCCCCCAAAAGAACAACAGGACTACCATGAAACTGTACTCGCTCCCCAGGGTGATCCTGGCTGCGCTGGGCTGCTCGTTTGGCGCCAGTGCACTTGCGGACGATGCGTCGTCCGTCCATTTCAACGTGGTCGGTGGCGGTAGCCACAACTACACCTTTCGCGCGGTCGAGCGCCCGTTCTGGAGCGAAACCCTGCCCGCCAGCTCGGGCGGCAAGGTCACTGCCCGCCTGATGGGCCTCTCGGAGAGCGGCCTCAAGGGGCCGGAGATGGTTCGCGTACTGCGCGCCGGCGCGGTCGAGATCGGCATGGGCGTGTTCGCCTTCGTGGCGGGCGACGATGCGGCCTTCGAGGGCATCGACCTGCCCGGCATGGCGGCCGACATCGACACCTCACGCAAGATCGCCAATGCCTACAAGCCGGTGCTGGCGGCGCGTATGGCAGAGCGCCACGGCGTCAAGCTGCTGGCCACCGTGCCCTATACCGCGCAGGTGTTTTTCTGCCGCGATGCCGTGAACAACCTGGACGACCTCAAGGGCCGCAAGGTGCGCGTACGTGGCCGCAACATGGCCGACATGGTCGGCGCACTCGGCGCCTCCCCCGTTACCTTGCCGTTCGCCGAAGTGGTCACCGCCATGCAGACCGGCGTCATCGACTGTGCGGTGACCGGCATGGGCTCGGGCAATGCGGCCAAGTGGTACGACGTGGCGGGCCATGTGTACGACCTGCCGGTGGACTGGTCGATCGGCTTCTACGCCATGGGCCTGCAGCGCTGGCAACAGCTTTCCCCTGATGTGCAGCAACTGCTGCAGGCCCAGGCTCAGGTACTGGAGGATGCCCTGTGGACGGAAACCGCCCGAGAGAACCGCTATGCGCTGGCCTGTAACACGGGCGCAACCGACTGCCAGATTCACCGCCCCGCCCACATGCACGCCAACGCCCCCACGCGTGAGGAGCAGACCAGGCTGCGCGCCATGGTGCTGCGTATCGCCAATGACTGGGGCCAGCGTTGCGGCGCCGACTGCGTGCAGCAGTGGAACGCCACGGCGGGCAAGGCGATTGGCGTCAACCTGAAAGACCCCTGAGTACCGCGAAGACCTCGCCCCACAAGGCGCTTGCCGCGCTGATCGCCAACCGTTCGCGGAGAACCTGCTCATGCAACGTACCGACACACCAAGCCTTCGGCTCATCGATCGCATCGCCAGGGTCAGTGCCTGGGCGGGCGGTATCGCGCTGATGGGCTCGGCCTTGATGATCAGCATCGACCTGCTGTTGCGGCGCCTGTTTGGCTTTTCCATGGGCGGCGCCGACGAGATTGCCGGTTATGTGCTGGCCATCGTCAGCGCCTGGGCCTTCCCCATCGCACTGCTCAAACGCTCCCACCTGCGCGTGGACATCCTCTATTCGCGCCTGTCGCTCAAGCCCAAGGTCGGCCTCGACCTGCTGGCACTGGTCGGCATGGCGCTGTTCGTCGGTACGCTGCTGTTCCATGTGGGCGGCGTGCTGTGGGATTCCATCGTCTACCGCTCAATTTCCACCACGCCGCTGCAGGTGCCGCAGTGGATACCCCAATCCCTGTGGTTCGCCGGCTACCTGTTCTTCGCTACCACCATTCTTGTGCTCGGCTACAACAGCCTGATGCAGTTACGCCAGCAGCGCTGGGCCGCGGCCAACGCGCTGATCGGCATCAACTCCGTCGAGGAAGAGATCGAGGAAGAATCGCGCTCCAGTATCAGTGCCCGTTCAACAACGAAGGAGGGTCGCTAGATGCTGGTGTTTACCCTTATCGTGCTGCTCGGTTTACTCGGCCTGAGCGTCGCTGCGGCCGTCAGCGTGGGCCTGCTGGGCATGTCGCTGGCGGAGCTGTTTTCGGCGTTGCCGCTGAGCAATGCCATGGGCGAAATAGCCTGGAGTACTGGCGCCGAATTTCTGCTGGTGGCCATTCCGCTGTACATCCTGATGGGCGAGCTGCTGGTCTGCTCCGGCGTGGCCGGGCGCATGTACGGCGCGGCGGACAAGTGGCTGTCGTGGCTACCCGGCGGGCTGATGAACTCGAACATCGGCGCCTCGGCACTGTTCTCCGCCACCAGCGGTTCCAGCGTGGCCACGGCGGCGACCATCTCGACCATCGCCCTGCCGGAGCAGGAGCGCAAAGGCTACCCGGCGCCGCTGTTCCTCGGTTCGATCGCGGCTGGCGGCACCCTGGGCATTCTGATTCCGCCCTCGATCAACATGATCCTGTTCGCGTTGATCGCCAATCTGTCGGTACCCAAACTCTACCTGGCGGCGACCATTCCCGGCCTGCTGCTGTGCGTGATGTTCGTGGCGATGATCGTGATCACCTGCATGATCTGGCCGAAGCTCGGCGGTACTCGCCAGCACGCCACCTGGGCCGAGCGCCTGGCGAGCATCCCCGACCTGCTACCGCCCCTGGCGATCTTCGTGCTGGTGGTCGGTGCCATCTACAGCGGTTTCGCCACCGCCAGTGAGTCGGCGGCATTGGGCGTGCTGGCCGCGTTCGGTCTCGGCCTGTTCAGGCGCACCTTCACCTGGCAGAACCTCGGCCAGGCATTCGAGTCGACCATGCGCACCAGCGGGATGATCATCTTCATCACCCTGTCGGCGTTCTTCCTCAACTTCGTGCTGTCGGCCATCGGCCTGACGCCCACGCTGGTCAGCTTCATCACCGGCCTGGAGCTGTCGCCGATGGCCACGCTGCTGGCGATCATCCTGTTCTACATCATCCTTGGCTGCTTCATGGACACCCTGGCGATGTTGATTACCACCGCGCCGCTGGTGGTGCCGGTGATAGTTGCACTGGGCTTCGACCCCTTATGGTTTGGCGTGATTCTGATCATCCTTTGCGAGTTGGGTCAGATAACGCCGCCCTTCGGCATGAACTTGTTCGTGGTGCAGAGCATTCGCAACAAAGGCAACTTCATGGACGTAATAATCGGCGTATTGCCCTTCTGCCTTGTGCTGCTGTTATTGATTGCCCTGCTGATTATATTTCCGCAACTTGCTCTTTGGTTACCGACATTTGCGTAGGCAATGTTCGCGCAGATACGCCCGTATTTCACGCCGCAACTACCAGGACGTCTGCAAAAGGATGTGCACCACACCTTAATGGGTTGGACCATCCTCATCGTCGCCAGCGGAGGCCGCGCCGCTGGCGGCTCGCGGCTGGCTGACCATTAGCAACGCCGCGACAGCAGCGCGTTGAATAGTCGCGTTTACCGCCTCCCCGTGGGTGATAAAAAGTGCACACCCGCTCATATCTGCCGTTTTTATCAGGCTAATAAAAACATTGAATCCGACTCTTCGGGTAGTTGCATTGACACCCATAGGCAATGAGAAAAGAATCAAATCACCGCGTATGACTGCATACGACCAATAATAAAAAGGTGATACATGCCCGCCTATTCCTCCACGGCCAACGCTGCCGTATCGGCAACCTACACGAGTGCCGACAATAATTATCAAGCCACTTCCTTACTTCGCTCATCTGCCCACTTGCTGGAGAGCGCACCGTGAAAAATGTTCTGACTATCTACTTCGCTGCACTGAAAGTGCTGATCGTTTCAAGCCTGGTCTGTATCACCCTGCTGATATTCCTCAACGTCGTGCTGCGCTACGGCTTCAATTCGGGGCTGTTCTTCAGCGAGGAAATCTCGCGGCTGGCTTTCGTCTGGCTGGTGTTCGCTGGCGCGCAATTGATGCTCCACGAGAACGGCCATATCGGCGTCGACATGCTCACCAGCCGCGTCTCACCCATGGTCGCCAAATACATGCTGGTGATCACTCAGTTGCTCATGCTCTACGTCACCTGGCTGTTCCTGCTCGGTAGCTGGAAACAGACGCTGATCAACCTGCATGTCGGCGCACCTTCCACAGGCGTGTCCATGGCGCTGTTCTACGGCGCGGGCCTCGTGTTCTCGGTGCTCAGCGCCTTGCTGATCGCCACCCAACTGATCGACAACCTGAGAAAGCCGGCTGGCAGCTACCGCCCGCAACGCAGCGATGAAGAAGCGCACGTGCTGTCCTCCACCGAAACCGGGGTACTCAAGTAATGGCCCTCACCGTATTCGTCGGCGTGCTGATGGCCGCCATCCTGATTGGCGCGCCTATCGCCTATGCCCTGATTCTCTGCGGCGTCGCTCTGATGTGGCTGCTGGGGCTGTTCGATGGCCAGATCATCGCGCAGAACATCATCAACTCCGCCGGCAGCTTTCCCCTGCTGGCGATTCCACTGTTCATCATCGCCGGTGAGGTGATGAACAGCGGCGGGCTGTCCAAGCGCATCATCAACCTGGCCATTGCCATGGTCGGTCACCTGCGCGGTGGCCTGGGCTACGTCGCCATCTTCGCTGGCGTGCTGCTGTCGAGCCTGTCCGGCTCGGCACTCGCCGACGCCGCCTCGCTGACCGCCTTGCTGCTGCCGATGATGGTCATCGCCGGCTACAACAAGAACCGTTCAGGCGGGCTGATCGCTTCGGTCTCGGTGCTCGGTTCGATCATCCCGCCGAGCATCGGCTTCGTGGTGCTCGGCGTGGCGTCCGGGCTGTCGATCACCAAACTGTTCCTTGCCGGCATCTTCCCGGGCCTGCTGATCGCGTCGGCCCTGTGCGTGGCCTGGTGGCTGGTATCGCGCCGCGACACCGATGTACAACTGAGCCCCAAGGCGAGCGGCAAGCAGCGCGCCAAGGCGTTCGTCGACAGCATCTGGGCACTGCTGCTGCCGGTGATCATCGTCGTCGGTCTGCGCTTCGGCGTGGTCACGCCCACCGAAGCCGGTGCCGTGGCCAGCGTGTATGCCCTGCTGGTCTCCGCGCTGGTGTACCGCGAGCTCAACCTGAAGGACCTCAACGCCCTGCTGCTGCGCGCCGGCAAGACCACCGCGGCAGTGATGTTTCTGGTCGCGGCCGCCTCGATCCCGGCGTGGATGATCACCATTGCCGATATCCCCGGGCAAATCATCGACCTCATTCAGCCGGTGATGGACAACCCGAAACTGCTGATCCTGGTGCTGATGGCGCTGATCCTGCTGATCTCCATGGTCATGGACCTGACTCCGACCATCCTGCTGCTGGCACCGATTCTGGTGCCGGTGGTGACGGCGGCCGACATCGACCCGATCTATTTCGGCGTGCTGTTCATGATCAATTGCTCCATCGGCCTGATCACCCCGCCGGTGGGCACGGTGCTCAACGTGGTCTGCGGCATCGGGCGAATGCGCTACGAAGCGCTGCTCAAAGGCACCTTCCCCTTCCTGATCGCCGAAGTGCTGGTGCTTTTCCTTCTCGTGGCCTTTCCGGATCTGGTCATCGTTCCAGCCGGCTGGTTCGCCAAATAACAACAACCAACATCAGGACTCCACCATGAAAAAGCAACTGACCGCACTCGCTGCCCTGCTGCTGGCCAGCAGCCTGAGCTTCGCCGCCGAGTACAACTCGCACACCATCAAATTCGCCGCCACCAGCCCGAAAGGCACTCCGCCTGCCATCGGCATGGAGCTGTTCGCCAAAAAGGTCAGCGAGCGCAGTGGCGGCAAGATCAAGGTACGCACCTTTCCCAATGGCGTGCTGGGCGGTGACGTGCAGGTGCTGTCGTCGCTGCAGGGCGGGGTGATCGAGATGATGACCTGGAACGCCGGGCTGATGCTCAACCACGTTACCGACTTCGGCATCCTCGACTTCCCGTTCCTGTACACCGACACCGCCAAGGTCGATGCAATGCTCGACGGCGAAGTCGGCAAGATGCTCACCGATCAGCTACCCGAGCAAAAATTGGTCGGCCTGGCATTCTGGGAACTGGGGGTGCGCAACCTCACCAACAACAAGCGCCCGGTAGAGAAGCTGGAAGACATCGCCGGCCTGAAGATCCGCGCCCAGCAGTCCCCGCTGTTCCTTGACGTATGGCGAGCGCTCGGCGCCAACCCGACCCCGCTGCCGTTTACCGAAGTGCACACGGCACTGGAAACCGGCACGGTCGACGGCCAGGAAAATCCGGCTGCGCTGATTCTCGCCTCGAAGTTCAACGAGGTGCAGAAGTACATGAGCCTCACCCGCCACAACTACAACCCGCAGATCGTCCTGATCGGCAAGACCTTCTGGGACAGGCTCAACGATGACGAGAAAAAGCTGCTCACCGACGTGGCCATGGAAGTGCGCCTCGAGCAGCGGAAGATTTCTCGCGAAGCGGACAGCAAGGCCATCGCCGAGCTGGAGGCGTCAGGCATGCAGGTCAATAAAGTGTCGGATGCGGAGATCGCCCGCATTCAGGAAACCGTCCGCCCCGTCGTCGACAAATACGCCGCGAAGATCAATCCAGAACTCGTGAAGAAGGTTTACGAGGCCATGGACGTCGCCCAACCCTGAACACCGCAGCATCGCTGCACGAACACGTGCGCCCAATCGCTTGGGCGCACTCTGCCTGTCATAGAGGAAAATCATGAAAATTTCGGTCGCGCAGATCCACCCCGTTCCCGGCAACCCGACCCAGACCATCGCGAAAGTCGCAGAGCTATCACGCCAGACAGCACTCGAAGGTTCGCGCCTGATCGCCTTCCCGGAATGCCTGCTCACCGGCGGCTCCTTCGACAGCCGTGAAGACCTGGAGCGCGGCGCCATCGAGATAGACGCGCTGGCCCCATTGCTGGCCGTCAGCGCCGAGACCGGTATCTACATCATCGCCGGATTCTACGAACGCCGCCCGGATGCCATCTTCAACACCGCCGCGCTGATCGGCCCTGAAGGCATCGTCGGCCTGCACCGCAAACGTCACCTGCCGTTCATGATCGGCGACCGCTTCACCGATACGCCGGAAGAGTGGACGCCACCGGTCTTCGATACCGCGATCGGGCGGATCGGCATGGCCATCTGTTATGAAATCCGCTTCCCGGAAGTGGTGCGCACCCTGGCTCTCGAAGGCGCCGATATCGTCGTGCTGCCGGCCGCCTGGCCAGAGCAGGCGCGCATGTTGCCGGACATCTTCAGCACAGTGCGCGCCGCCGAGAACATCGTCTACTTCGTCGCGCCGAACCGCAACGACATGGACGGCGGCATGCAGTTCATCGGCATGAGCCACATCATCGAACCGTCCGGCAAAACGCTGGTACGGGCTGGCGCAGAGGATGGCGTGTTCACCGTCGAGATCGACATCGAGAAGGCGCGCAACAAATCGCTGATCCGCGAGCCCGGTGTGTTCGAAGTGCACCCGTTCCGTGATCGCCTGCCCGATACCTACCGCATCTGAGGTGACGTGATGACCAGTACACTGAAACAGTTGATGGCCCGCTCGCACACCTACGGCATGAACATCTACAGCACGTCGTCCATGCCCATCGAAGTAGCGGGAAACTGGGGCCTGGATTTCGTGTTCATCGATGCCGAGCACACCTCATTGGGTGTCGACCGCGATATGGAAAAGCTGATCCTCGCGGCCAAGTGCTCCGGCATTCATAGCCTGGTACGCGTGCGCGGCACCCTTGAATGGGATATTCGCAAGGCGCTGGAAATGGGCGCCTCTGGGGTGATCATCCCGCAGGTGCACAATGCCGAGCAGATGCGCACCATCATCCGCTACAGCAAGTTCCCGCCCATGGGCCGCCGTGGCGGTGACAGCTCGGTACGCTCGGCCAACTACGCAGGGCCGAACTTCGACTGGGGCAGTTATACCCAGGCTGAGAACGAGCGTAGCGTGATCGTGCCGATGGCGGAGAGCTACGAGTTCTTCGACAACATCGACGAGATCCTCGACGTCGAAGGCATCGACGCCGTGCACTTCGGCCCGGCCGACTATTCGCTGTCGCGCCAATTGCCAGTCGACTATCGGCTGGGCAATCCCGAAGTGCTACAACGCCTGGAACTGCTGATCGAGAAGTGCCATGCCCGCTCGATCCAGGTCATGGTGCCCTGCTTCCCCGCCGACGGCGAAACCGCCAAGCGCCTGCTCGACATGGGCTGCGACATGCTGCTGATGGGCAGCGACCTGTCCTGGCTCAACCAGGCTGGACGCAGCGTTGCGGCAGTGAAAGAACAATTGCTGTAGTTGAGCACCACGCCAAACAACGAAGCCCGCTATATGCGGGCTTCTTCGTTTTTGTGGGGCGGGGCTTTTTGCAGCCGGCTTGTTGGCAAGCCGGGCTTGAGGGCATCGCCGGCAAGCCGGATCCTAAGCGCGACCTGCAGCCTGTTCGCTACATTCGGTGTACATAGCCGGGAGGTATCTGACTGCCCCAGCAAACTCCAATCCTTGCCCCGGGTTACGCCTCCGGCTAACCCAGACTATAAAGCCTCCACGCTCGCGTAGGGTGGAAGACGCTCCACCCTTCCACCACAAGATCGCCACTGCCCTCACCTGCGCGTGCTGCGTAGCCTGGGTCGAGCGAAGCGACACCCGGTGGTGCCACCAAAGCGTCGCACTTTAGGCTACGAGTCTGTTGCCTGCCCTTCACCCTGGCCGCTGACCTACTTTTTCGCCGCCAAAAAGACGAAACCCCAGATCTCTGTCGAGATCTGGGGTTTCTAGTAGAAGCTTGACGATGACCTACTCTCACATGGGGAGACCCCACACTACCATCGGCGATGCATCGTTTCACTACTGAGTTCGGGATGGGATCAGGTGGTTCCAACGCTCTATGGTCGTCAAGCAATCCGGTTGGGGAGTCGGTTTTTAGGTCGCTTCCCCGAATTGGGTATGTGATATCAGTTGGTGTTGCGTGTTCGTTTTACAAATTTTCGGCATTACTGTCGACTTCTACCGTCTAACAGCCAAATTGTTTGGGTGTTATATGGTCAAGCCTCACGGGCAATTAGTACTGGTTAGCTCAACGCCTCACAACGCTTACACACCCAGCCTATCAACGTCGTAGTCTTCGACGGCCCTTTAGGGAACTCAAGGTTCCAGTGAGATCTCATCTTGAGGCAAGTTTCCCGCTTAGATGCTTTCAGCGGTTATCTTTCCCGAACATAGCTACCCGGCAATGCCACTGGCGTGACAACCGGAACACCAGAGGTTCGTCCACTCCGGTCCTCTCGTACTAGGAGCAGCCCCTCTCAAATCTCAAACGTCCACGGCAGATAGGGACCGAACTGTCTCACGACGTTCTAAACCCAGCTCGCGTACCACTTTAAATGGCGAACAGCCATACCCTTGGGACCGGCTTCAGCCCCAGGATGTGATGAGCCGACATCGAGGTGCCAAACACCGCCGTCGATATGAACTCTTGGGCGGTATCAGCCTGTTATCCCCGGAGTACCTTTTATCCGTTGAGCGATGGCCCTTCCATACAGAACCACCGGATCACTAAGACCTACTTTCGTACCTGCTCGACGTGTCTGTCTCGCAGTCAAGCGCGCTTTTGCCTTTATACTCTACGACCGATTTCCGACCGGTCTGAGCGCACCTTCGTACTCCTCCGTTACTCTTTAGGAGGAGACCGCCCCAGTCAAACTACCCACCATACACTGTCCTCGATCCGGATAACGGACCAGAGTTAGAACCTCAAGGTTGCCAGGGTGGTATTTCAAGGTTGGCTCCATGAGAACTGGCGTCCCCACTTCAAAGCCTCCCACCTATCCTACACAAGCAAGCTCAAAGTCCAGTGCAAAGCTATAGTAAAGGTTCACGGGGTCTTTCCGTCTAGCCGCGGATACACTGCATCTTCACAGCGATTTCAATTTCACTGAGTCTCGGGTGGAGACAGCGCCGCCATCGTTACGCCATTCGTGCAGGTCGGAACTTACCCGACAAGGAATTTCGCTACCTTAGGACCGTTATAGTTACGGCCGCCGTTTACCGGGGCTTCGATCAAGAGCTTCGCGTTAGCTAACCCCATCAATTAACCTTCCGGCACCGGGCAGGCGTCACACCCTATACGTCCACTTTCGTGTTTGCAGAGTGCTGTGTTTTTAATAAACAGTCGCAGCGGCCTGGTATCTTCGACCGGCATGTGCTTACGGGGTAAACCCTTCACACTCACCGGCGCACCTTCTCCCGAAGTTACGGTGCCATTTTGCCTAGTTCCTTCACCCGAGTTCTCTCAAGCGCCTTGGTATTCTCTACCTAACCACCTGTGTCGGTTTGGGGTACGGTTCCTAATTACCTGAAGCTTAGAAGCTTTTCCTGGAAGCATGGCATCAACCACTTCATCGTCCCAAAGGACAACTCGTCATCAGCTCTCGGCCTTAAGATCCCGGATTTACCTAAGATCTCAGCCTACCACCTTAAACACGGACAACCAACGCCGTGCTGGCCTAGCCTTCTCCGTCCCTCCATCGCAGTAATTAGAAGTACGGGAATATTAACCCGTTTCCCATCGACTACGCATTTCTGCCTCGCCTTAGGGGCCGACTCACCCTGCGTCGATTAACGTTGCGCAGGAAACCTTGGTCTTTCGGCGTGGGAGTTTTTCACTCCCATTGTCGTTACTCATGTCAGCATTCGCACTTCTGATACCTCCAGCAAGCTTCTCAACTCACCTTCACAGGCTTACAGAACGCTCCTCTACCGCTCATCCTAAGATGAACCCGTAGCTTCGGTGTATGGTTTGAGCCCCGTTACATCTTCCGCGCAGGCCGACTCGACTAGTGAGCTATTACGCTTTCTTTAAAGGGTGGCTGCTTCTAAGCCAACCTCCTAGCTGTCTAAGCCTTCCCACATCGTTTCCCACTTAACCATAACTTTGGGACCTTAGCTGACGGTCTGGGTTGTTTCCCTTTTCACGACGGACGTTAGCACCCGCCGTGTGTCTCCCGCGCTGACACTTGCTGGTATTCGGAGTTTGCATCGGTTTGGTAAGTCGGGATGACCCCCTAGCCGAAACAGTGCTCTACCCCCAGCAGTGATACACGAGGCGCTACCTAAATAGCTTTCGAGGAGAACCAGCTATCTCCGAGCTTGATTAGCCTTTCACTCCGATCCACAGGTCATCCGCTAACTTTTCAACGGTAGTCGGTTCGGTCCTCCAGTCAGTGTTACCTAACCTTCAACCTGCCCATGGATAGATCGCCCGGTTTCGGGTCTATACCCAGCGACTAAACGCCCTATTAAGACTCGCTTTCGCTACGCCTCCCCTATTCGGTTAAGCTCGCCACTGAATATAAGTCGCTGACCCATTATACAAAAGGTACGCAGTCACAGAACAAGTCTGCTCCCACTGCTTGTACGCATACGGTTTCAGGATCTATTTCACTCCCCTCTCCGGGGTTCTTTTCGCCTTTCCCTCACGGTACTAGTTCACTATCGGTCAGTCAGTAGTATTTAGCCTTGGAGGATGGTCCCCCCATATTCAGACAAAGTTTCTCGTGCTCCGTCCTACTCGATTTCATTGATAAGAGATTTTCGTGTACGGGGCTATCACCCACTACGGCGGCACTTTCCAGAGCCTTCCACTAATCTCAAATCAACTTAAGGGCTAGTCCCCGTTCGCTCGCCACTACTAAGGGAATCTCGGTTGATTTCTTTTCCTCAGGGTACTTAGATGTTTCAGTTCCCCTGGTTCGCCTCATGCACCTATGTATTCAGTGCATGATACCCAGCTTATGCTAGGTGGGTTCCCCCATTCAGAGATCTCTGGATCACAGTCTGTTTGCCGACTCCCCAAAGCTTATCGCAGGCTACAACGTCTTTCATCGCCTCTGACTGCCAAGGCATCCACCGTATGCGCTTCTTCACTTGACCATATAACCCCAAGCAATCTGGTTACTGTCTATAACGTGAAGACGACATTCGCCGAAAATTTGCACTTGAGAACAACGCAAATTTTACCTTGACCAAATTAATTACCAGTGAAAGTAATCAATCAGTCACTTCTATCACATACCCAAATTTTTAAAGAACGATTTTTCGACTGGTCAAAGACCAGAAATCAACACTCATCTGCCTAAACAGGAATGCTCATTTCTGAACTCTATACGCATCAACATCTGTAAGTGGTGGAGCCAAGCGGGATCGAACCGCTGACCTCCTGCGTGCAAGGCAGGCGCTCTCCCAGCTGAGCTATGGCCCCAAATACTTTCAAGGCCTGCACCCTCAACAATTGGTGGGTCTGGGCAGATTCGAACTGCCGACCTCACCCTTATCAGGGGTGCGCTCTAACCAACTGAGCTACAGACCCAATCGTCTTTCGCAATGAATCAAGCAATTCGTGTGGGTGCTTATGAATAAGCTGGGATCTTTCGATTAAGGAGGTGATCCAGCCGCAGGTTCCCCTACGGCTACCTTGTTACGACTTCACCCCAGTCATGAATCACACCGTGGTAACCGTCCTCCCGAAGGTTAGACTAGCTACTTCTGGTGCAACCCACTCCCATGGTGTGACGGGCGGTGTGTACAAGGCCCGGGAACGTATTCACCGTGACGTTCTGATTCACGATTACTAGCGATTCCGACTTCACGCAGTCGAGTTGCAGACTGCGATCCGGACTACGATCGGTTTTATGGGATTAGCTCCACCTCGCGGCTTGGCGACCCTTTGTACCGACCATTGTAGCACGTGTGTAGCCCTGGCCGTAAGGGCCATGATGACTTGACGTCATCCCCACCTTCCTCCGGTTTGTCACCGGCAGTCTCCTTAGAGTTCCCACCATAACGTGCTGGTAACTAAGGACAAGGGTTGCGCTCGTTACGGGACTTAACCCAACATCTCACGACACGAGCTGACGACAGCCATGCAGCACCTGTGTCTGAGTTCCCGAAGGCACCAATCCATCTCTGGAAAGTTCTCAGCATGTCAAGGCCAGGTAAGGTTCTTCGCGTTGCTTCGAATTAAACCACATGCTCCACCGCTTGTGCGGGCCCCCGTCAATTCATTTGAGTTTTAACCTTGCGGCCGTACTCCCCAGGCGGTCAACTTAATGCGTTAGCTGCGCCACTAAGTTCTCAAGGAACCCAACGGCTAGTTGACATCGTTTACGGCGTGGACTACCAGGGTATCTAATCCTGTTTGCTCCCCACGCTTTCGCACCTCAGTGTCAGTATCAGTCCAGGTGGTCGCCTTCGCCACTGGTGTTCCTTCCTATATCTACGCATTTCACCGCTACACAGGAAATTCCACCACCCTCTACCGTACTCTAGCTTGCCAGTTTTGGATGCAGTTCCCAGGTTGAGCCCGGGGCTTTCACATCCAACTTAACAAACCACCTACGCGCGCTTTACGCCCAGTAATTCCGATTAACGCTTGCACCCTCTGTATTACCGCGGCTGCTGGCACAGAGTTAGCCGGTGCTTATTCTGTCGGTAACGTCAAAATTGCAGAGTATTAATCTACAACCCTTCCTCCCAACTTAAAGTGCTTTACAATCCGAAGACCTTCTTCACACACGCGGCATGGCTGGATCAGGCTTTCGCCCATTGTCCAATATTCCCCACTGCTGCCTCCCGTAGGAGTCTGGACCGTGTCTCAGTTCCAGTGTGACTGATCATCCTCTCAGACCAGTTACGGATCGTCGCCTTGGTGAGCCATTACCTCACCAACTAGCTAATCCGACCTAGGCTCATCTATTAGCGCAAGGCCCGAAGGTCCCCTGCTTTCTCCCGTAGGACGTATGCGGTATTAGCGTTCCTTTCGAAACGTTGTCCCCCACTAATAGGCAGATTCCTAGGCATTACTCACCCGTCCGCCGCTGAATCAGGGAGCAAGCTCCCGTCATCCGCTCGACTTGCATGTGTTAGGCCTGCCGCCAGCGTTCAATCTGAGCCATGATCAAACTCTTCAGTTCAATACTGCATGGGTTTTGAGAAAACCCTAAACTTGGCTCAGCAATCGCAAACCTCTTTATTGCTAAAGAGTTAACTCTCGAATTAACGAGTGTTTACTTGTGATGCTGATAATCTTGCGATCCTCAGTCTTAACCCACAAGCACCCACACGAATTGCTTGATTCAGTTGTTAAAGAACGTTTGGTTAAGTCTTTCGTCTCAACCGAGGCGCGCATCTTACAGCAGCCTCATTTCCTGTCAAGCTGTTTTTGAAGAACTTTTTCTTTCTTCTCAACACCTTGCAGCACCCTACCAGATCATCTTCTCTCCAGCGGGAGGCGCATTCTACAGCGTTACAAACCGCTGTCAACCACCTCTTCAACCGCTTTCGATCCAACCTGATCGAGCCACCAACAGAGCACTCCAACCACCCTGTCGATGCCGGCGCATTCTACTCGAATTCGCCGTCCGTGCAACCCTTATTTTCCTCTAACTTCTTGTTTTGCAAGGAGTTTTCAGATCAGGCCGCGCCGGAAGTGGTGCGCATTATAGGCCGCCACAATTTCAGGTCAACCGTTAATTTCACCTAAGTGTAATAAAGCGGCTTTTTGGGTACCGTCTATATATAAGCAGCCTCTGCTGACAGCTATTTCAGCCCCAGGCGTTTCGCCAAGCGCTGCAGATTGGCGCGGTCCACATCCAACTCACGGGCTACCTCGGCCCAGCGGCCGGAATGGCGAGTCAATGCTGTCTCTATAAGGCGCCGCTGGTAATCATCCACCGCATCGCGCAGGCCCCTGCCTGCCGATGGCAGTTCGGCACCTGAGGCCAACGCACAGTTTTCTTCTTTATACGTAGCCGGAGAAGGCTGCAGATCCAGCGCGCCGCTATCGATGGTCAGAATCTGCGGACGCTCAGCGCTGGCTGACAGAGCCTTGATCGCTGCGCGGCCAATCAAGTGTTCCAGCTCTCGGACATTACCCGGCCAATCATGCTGCAACAGGGCTTGCTGAGCATCGGCAGCAAGACGCAGGCTGCGTAGCCCCAACCGCGCCCGATTGTCTTCGAGGAAGTAGCCGGCGAGCAGCAGCACATCGCGACCGCGCTCGCGCAGCGCCGGGACTTTCAGTGGATAGACGCTAAGGCGGTGATACAAATCCGCCCGGAAGCGCCCGGCACGCACTTCCTCGGCAAGGTCACGGTTGGTGGCAGCCAATACGCGCACATCGACACGATGCTCGCGGTCCGAGCCCACGCGCTGCAGCTGCCCACTCTGTAGCACACGCAGGAGCTTGGACTGGACTGCCAGCGGCAACTCGCCCACCTCGTCGAGAAACAGGGTGGCGCCATCGGCCACCTCGAACTTGCCGCGCCGCTCGCTTACAGCCCCCGAGAAGGCGCCGCGTACGTGACCGAACAGCTCGCTCTCCACCAGCGTGTCCGGCAGCGCCGCGCAGTTGATGCTGACCATTGGCCGCGTGGCCCGTGATGACGCCGCGTGCAGCGCTTCCGCAACCAGCTCCTTGCCTACGCCGGTCTCACCACTGATGAGCACGGTCAGATCACTGCCGCCGACCAGCTCGATCTCCTGCAGCAGCGCCTTGTGCCTCGGGCTCTGGCCGATCATCTCCCGCGGGCGCACGGCGTCCGCCGCTTGTTTATAGAGCTCGGCTCGTCGCTGTTCGTCTTCCACACGCCCCATCAGCAGGCTGATTCGCTCGCTGGCCGCGACCGTCGCAGCAGCAAGGCTGGCGAAAGCTTCCAGCATGCCAAGGTCAACCCGGCCGAAGCTGCTCGACTGCAGCGAGTCCAGGGTCAACAGCCCCCAGAGTTGCTCCTTTATATACAGCGGGCAACCCAGGCAGTCGTGCACCTCTAAATGACCGTGTTGCCCTTCGAGCAAACCGTCATAGGGATCAGGCAGCTCGCAGTCGGCGGCAAAGCGGGTAGGCCCACGATGTTGCAGCAGCTCATGTAGGCGCGGGTGCTCATTCACCTTGAAGCGTCGCCCCATGGTGTCGGGGCTAAGCCCTTCTACAGACAACGGCACCAGTACATCACCATCGAGCCTGAGCAGCGCGACGGCATCACAGGGGAACAGCTGGCGCAGCGCGGCCAGCAGTCGTCGATAGCGCTCGCCCTCCGGCAGGTCACGAGACAGGTCATCGACCAGCGGGAGCAAAGCGGCCAGCAGGGGATTCGAAGTCATTAAGACACCAAGAGAGTCATATCGACACAGCCAAGCAGAGGTCAAAACGACTCATAGCATAGGCAAGCCCAGTGTTCCAGCGGCCTGCAGAGTTGGCACGGTATCTGTAATGAGCAAAGCAGAAACATTTCATGCCTCGCGACAGGAACCCTGACCATGCTGACCAGCCAACAACGCACCATCATCAAAGCCACTGTCCCTTTACTGGAAACCGGCGGCGAAACCCTGACCCGACACTTCTACGCCATGATGCTCGAGGAATACCCGGAGGTACGCGTGTTGTTCAACCAGGCTCACCAGGCCAGCGGCGAACAGCAACGTGCACTCGCCAATGGCGTATTGATGTATGCGCGACACATCGATCAGCTCGAAGCCTTGGGCCCGCTGGTGGGGCGCATCGTCAACAAGCACGTGTCGCTGCAGATTCTGCCGGAGCACTACCCCATCGTTGGCAGCTGCCTGCTACGCGCCATCCGCGAAGTGCTCGGCGCAGAGATCGCCACCGACGAAGTGATCGAAGCCTGGGGCGCCGCGTATGGGCAGCTGGCAGAGATCCTTATTGGTGCCGAGGAAAGCGCTTACCGTGAACACGAACAGGCGCAGGGCGGCTGGCGGGGTTCGCGAGATTTCAAGGTGACCGCGAAAACGGTTGAGAGCGAGGAAATCACCTCGTTCCACCTGGCGCCTGTCGATGGCGGTGCGGTACTGATTCAGCAACCCGGTCAGTACATTGGCCTGCGCATGCTCATCGATGGTCAGGAGCAGCGCCGCAATTACTCGCTTTCCGCGCTCGGCAATGGCCGTGAGTACCGCATCAGCGTCAAGCGTGAGGCGGGCGGCAAGGTTTCCAACTACCTGCACGACCATGTCCTGATCGGCGACACCCTGGAGCTGTTCCCGCCGGCCGGCGACTTCGTGCTGCGTCAGTCGGATAAACCCCTGGCCTTGATCACCGCAGGCGTGGGCATCACTCCAGCCCTGACGATGGTCGAAGCCGCCCGCGAAAGTGGTCGGCCAATCCACTTCATTCACTACGCCCGCCATGGCGGCGTGCACGCTTTCAAGCAGTGGATCGAAGCGCAGTGCCGCGATTATCCGCAGATCAGCTACCGGGTTTGCTACAGCGCGCCGCGCGAGGGCGATCAGCCAAATGCCCAAGGAATGATCAGCCGCGAGCAGCTGGCCGAGTGGCTACCCGAGCAGCGCGATCTGGATGCCTATTTTCTGGGTCCCAAGCCGTTCATGGCTCAGGTGAAGCGCCACTTGCAGGAACTGGGGGTGCCGAGCGACCAGTGCCACTACGAGTTCTTCGGCCCGGCTGCCGAACTGGATGCCTGAAGCGTTCCGTGAACGCCCCGACCATGGTCGGGGCAAACCTGAAGAATCAAATCACGCCCTGGCTGCGCAGCATCGCGATCTGGCTGGTATCCAACCCCAGCACGTCGCTCAGTACTCGCTCGGTGTGCTCGCCTAACAGCGGCGGTGCCTGGCGGTATTCGACGGGGCTGGCCGAGAGCCGCAGCGGACTGGCGACCTGTGGCGTACTGCCAGCGAGTGGGTGCGGCAGGTCGATCCGCAAGCCGCGGGCGATGACCTGCGGGTCGGCGAATACCTGTTCAAGATCGTTGACCGGCCCACACGGCACGCCAGCGGCTTCCAGCACGCTGACCCATTCTGCAGTGGTACGGAACACGGTGACCTGACGGATCAGCGGAATCAGCTCGGCGCGGTGGGCGACGCGCTGACCATTGCTGGAGAAGCGCGGGTCGCTGCCCCACTCCACGTGCCCGGCCACTTCGCAGAACTTGCGAAACTGGCTGTCGTTGCCAACCGTGAGGATCAGGTCGCCATCGGCAGTCGGAAATGCCTGATACGGCACGATATTGGGGTGCGCATTGCCCAGGCGCTGCGGCGACACGCCGGTGGTGAGGTAATTCATCGCCTGGTTCGCCAGGCACGCCACCTGTACATCGAGCAGCGCCATGTCGATGTGCTGGCCTTCGCCGGACTTTTCACGGTGGGCCAGCGCCGCCAGTACGGCAACCGTGGCGTACAGGCCGGTAAGGATATCGGTCAGGGCGACGCCGACCTTGACCGGGCCGCCGCCCTCTCCACTTTCAGGATGCCCGGTGAGGCTCATCAGGCCGCCGAGCCCCTGGATCATGAAGTCGTAGCCGGCCCGTTTGGCGTACGGGCCGCTCTGACCGAAACCGGTGATGGAGCAATAGATCAGCCGCGGGTTGATCGCCTTGAGGCTGGCGTAATCCAGCCCGTAGGCAGCCAGCCCACCCACCTTGAAGTTCTCGATGAGGATGTCCGACTTGCTCGCCAATTCGCGCACCAGGCGCTGACCTTCCGCCTGGGTGAAGTCGAGGGTCAGCGATTGCTTGTTGCGGTTGGCCGAGAGGAAATAGGCGGCCTCGCTGGTATCGCGTCCCTCGTCGTCACGCAGGTAGGGCGGGCCCCAGTGGCGGGTATCGTCGCCAACCCGCGGGCGTTCGACCTTGATCACCTCCGCGCCGAGGTCGGCCAGGTTCTGCCCGCACCAGGGGCCAGCGAGTACGCGGGACAAGTCGAGCACGCGGAGATGGGACAGGGCACCGGACATATGCAAAGCAGCCTCGTGAGACGGTGACGCGAGGCGTCACGGGCGGCGTTCCCATGCCAAGCATGGGAACGATCAACAGTCAGAAGAACGCTTGAATGCCAGTCTGCGCGCGCCCGAGAATCAGCGCGTGCACGTCATGGGTGCCTTCGTAGGTGTTGACCACCTCCAGGTTGACCAGGTGGCGCGCCACGCCGAACTCGTCGCTGATGCCGTTACCGCCGAGCATGTCGCGTGCCATGCGCGCGACATCCAGCGCCTTGCCGCAGCTGTTGCGCTTCATGATCGAGGTGATTTCCACCGCCGCCGTGCCCTCGTCTTTCATTCTTCCCAGGCGCAGGCAGCCTTGCAGCGCCAGGGTGATCTCGGTCTGCATGTCGGCCAGCTTCTTCTGGATCAACTGGTTGGCGGCAAGCGGGCGGCCGAACTGCTGACGGTCCAGGGTGTACTGGCGTGCGGTGTGCCAGCAGGCTTCCGCTGCACCCAGCGCACCCCAGCTGATGCCGTAGCGAGCCGAATTCAGGCAGGTGAACGGGCCGCGCAGACCGCGTACGTCCGGGAAGGCGTTCTCTTCGGGGCAGAACACGTTGTCCATGACGATTTCACCGGTGATCGAGGCACGCAGGCCGACCTTGCCGTGAATCGCCGGGGCAGACAGGCCTTCCCAGCCTTTTTCCAGCACGAAGCCGCGAATCTCGCCAGCGTCATCCTTGGCCCAGACCACGAAGACATCCGCGATGGGCGAGTTGGTGATCCACATCTTGCTGCCACTCAGGCGATAGCCGCCGTCGACCTTCTTCGCCCGGGTGATCATCGCGCCGGGATCCGAGCCATGGTTGGGCTCGGTAAGGCCGAAGCAGCCGACGTATTCACCGGAGGCCAGCTTGGGCAGGTATTTCTGTTTGGTGGCTTCATTGCCGAACTCGAAGATCGGCACCATCACCAGCGACGACTGCACGCTCATCATCGAGCGGTAGCCGGAATCGATACGCTCCACTTCACGGGCAATCAGTCCGTAGCACACATAGTTGAGGCCGCTGCCACCGTAGGCTTCGGGGATGGTCGCGCCGAGCAGGCCGGTGTCGCCCATCTCGCGGAAGATCGCTGGATCGGTCTGTTCATGGCGGAAGGCTTCGAGCACCCGCGGCGCCAGCTTGTCGGCGGCGAACTGCTCGGCGCTGTCGCGCACCATGCGTTCTTCCTCGGTGAGCTGCTGATCAAGCAGCAGCGGGTCGATCCAGTTGAAGCTTGCCTTGGCGGCCATCGCGAAATCCTCGGGAAGTAACTCGTTGGGCTCAGCCTAAGAGCCTAGCGCGCTCCCGGCAAACGACTAATCCGCATGCTGTTGTGCGAAATACTCACTCCAAGGTAGCCTGAACTACCAATAAGCGCGTTAATCAGTGAGGCCTTCGCACATATGCGTCGCAAGATCCCCAGCACTGCGGCGCTGATCGCCTTCGAAGCCTCGGCCCGCCACCAAAGCTTTACCCGCGCAGCAGAAGAGTTGGCACTGACCCAGGGCGCGGTCTGTCGGCAGATCGCCGGGCTGGAGGAATTCCTGGGTGTAGCCCTGTTTCGCCGTTCCCGTCGCGGTGTGCTGCTCACCGAAGCGGGCACCGCCTATGCGGCCAGGGTCGCGGTCCAGCTCGATGCGGTTGAGCGCGACACCCTGGCACTGATGGGCGCCCAGGGTGCCATGAGCCTGGAGTTGGCCGTAGTGCCGACCTTCGCCACCCAATGGCTGCTGCCGCGGCTGAAGGATTTCCAGCGCTTGCGCCCGGAGGTCACCGTACACCTGACCAATCGCACCCGGCCGTTCCTGTTCGCCGACACCGGCTTCGACGCGGCGATCTACTTTGGCGACGGTGACTGGTCGGGTACCGATGTGCACTTCCTGATGCACGAGCACTTGATGCCCGTGTGCAGCCCTGCCCTGCTCGGCGGCCAGCCCGCCAGTGCCGAACGCATCGCCGAACTGCCGCTGCTGCAGCAGAGCACCCGCCCTTATGCCTGGCGCCAGTGGTTCGCGGCACAGGGCCTGAGCATTGGCCGCGACATGACCGGCCCGCGCCTGGAGCTGTTCTCCATGCTCGCCCAGGCGGCACGGCACGAGATGGGCGTGGCGTTGATCCCGCCGTTCCTGATCCAGCGCGAGCTGGCCGACGGCAGCCTGGTGATCGCCCTCGACAAGCCGGTGCCCGATGGCGGCCGGGCCTATTACCTGACCGTACCGGAGCGCAAGGTCGAGTCGGCGGCGCTCAAAGCCTTCCGCGACTGGCTGTTGGTTGAAGCCCGGCACTATGCGGCTTTGGTCTGAGCTGCGGTGGTGGCTGCGCAAGGCGGTAGCGTCGTTCGATCAGGTGGGTTCATGCCCGCCGACTGCTCACCTGATCGCCCGCGACGGGTGCATCTGTCACGCCTGATCGGTGGAGGCCTCATGCCTGAGCAAATGCAGTATCCTGCCCATCGTTCCAGACGACTTTCAGAGCTGCCTTGTCTCTAATCACCTCCAGCAAGAACCTCCTGCTCCGGATCATCGCGCTGATGCAGCGCCACCCGGGCGTCATCGCCATTTTCGGCTTTGCCTCCGGGGTCGCCAGTTTCGTGCTGGTCGACCGCCAGGCCGGGCTGGCCAAGGTGCTGGCCCTGGTATTGCTGGTCAGCTGGCTGTGGCTGATTCTGGAAAACGTGCTGCGCGAACGCATTGCCACGCGCTTCGGGTTCGAGCTGCCGCGGCCGTTGCTGCGGTATGCCACCCAGATGATCCACCAGGAAAGCCTATTCTTCGTCCTGCCGTTTTTCTTCATCACCACCACCTGGAACAGTAGCCAGGCCCTGTTCAGCGGGTTGCTGGCGGCCGCCGCACTGGTGTCGATCACGGATCCGCTGTACTACAAATGGCTGGCACCGCGGCGCTGGATCTTCCTCGCTTATCACACCCTGGCACTGTTCGCGGTGATGCTCACGGCGCTGCCGATCATCTTCAAGCTCAACACCACCCAGAGCTACCAGTATTCGCTGGCGGCCGCGGTGCTGCTGTCGTTCCCCAGCCTGTTCAGCATCATCACCGTGCGCAAATGGTGGCGCGGCCTGTTGCTGGTTGGCCTGACCCTGGCCATCGGCGCCTTTGGCTGGGTGACCCGCACCTGGGTGCCGCCGGCCACCCTATGGCTGACCGAAGTGGCGATCACCACCGAGTTCGACAACGAGAATCGCTCGCCCGGCGAAGGCATCGACCAACTGAGCGCCAGCCAGCTGCGCAGCACCGGCCTCTACGCCTACACGGCGATCAATGCACCGCGCGGCCTCGATGAACGCATCTATCACGTCTGGGAACACAACGGCCAGGAGCTGGAGCGCATCGCGCTGGATATCCACGGCGGGCGTGAAAAAGGCTACCGCGCCTGGACGCACAAGAAGAATTTCCCACAGGACGTGGAAGGTAACTGGCAGATCCAGGTGCTTACCGACGCAGGGCAGATGATCGGCGTACTGCGCTTCGAGGTCACCGCGGATGCCGGCGCGCCCGCAACCCCGTCAGCCAGCCAGGAAGAGGCCCCGGAGGATACGAAAGAAGAGGCCGCCGAGCCTTCTGCCGCCCCCCAAGAAAAGCCGCAGCAGCCGGCCGGCTCGCCGCCTGAACCGGCCGAGCAGGCCACGCCGAGCACCGAGCCTGATGCGGGGCCAGCGCAGCAGCCCGCCAGCCCGGCGGGCAGCTAACCACGTCGCTCAGCCAAAGAACCAGTAGCAGACCGAAATGGCGGCGATTACACCGGCCAGCTCAGCCAGTAGTGCGCAACCCACGGCATGCCGCGCACGCTGGATACCTACCGCACCGAAATATACTGCCAGCACGTAGAAAGTGGTCTCAGTGCTACCTTGAATGACCGCTGCCGCCAGCGCCGGGAAGCTGTCGACACCGTGGGTCTCCATGGTCTCGATCAGCATCGCGCGCGCCGCGCTGCCGGAGAATGGCTTGACCATGGCGGTGGGCAGCGCGTCGACGAAGCGGGTGTCCCAGCCGCCCCAGGCAACCACCCAGCGAATGCCGTCGAGTGCCAGCTCCAGCGCCCCGGATGCACGCAGCACACCCACCGCGCAGAGCATCGCCACCAGGTACGGCAGCAAGCTCTTGGCGACGTCGAAGCCTTCTTTAGCGCCCTCGATGAACTGTTCGTACACCTGCACCTTGCGCAGCGCACCGATGACCACGAAGGCCGTGATGATCCCGAACAGGGTGAGATTGCCGAGCAACGAGGACAGCGCCGCCAGCGCCGTGGCCGACATGCCGGCGAGCAGCGCCATGAAACCGCCGAGCAGCAACGCACCGGGGATCATGTAGGCCAGCACCACCGGGTCCCAGAGGCGCAGGCGCTGCATGATGGCCACGGAGAGCAGGCCGACCAGCGTGGAGGCGCTGGTGGCCAGCAGGATCGGCAGGAACACCAGCGTCGGGTCAGGCGCACCTTGCTGGGCGCGGTACATGAAGATGGTCACCGGCAGCAGGGTCAGCGACGAGGCATTGAGGACCAGAAAGAGGATCTGCGCGTTGCTTGCCGTGGTGCTGCTGGGGTTGAGATCCTGCAGGGCACGCATGGCCTTGAGCCCGATGGGCGTGGCGGCATTGTCCAGGCCCAGGCCATTGGCGGCGAAGTTCATGGTGATCAACCCAAGCGCGGGATGCCCACGTGGCACCTCCGGCATCAGGCGGGCAAACAGGGGGCCGAGCAGGCGCGCCATTGCATCCACAAGACCGGCTTTTTCCGCGATGCGCAGCAGCCCGAGCCACAGGGTCAGCGTGCCGAACAGCAGTACCATCACTTCGACTGACAGCTTCGCCATGGCGAACAGGCTTTCTACCATCGCGCCGAACACCGCCGGATCATCGGCCAGCAGCCAGCGACTGAGCCCCGCTACCGCCGCTACCACGAAAAAGCTCAGCCACAAGCCATTGAGCATAAGTCACCCCCTAAGTACAGAGCGGCTGATGATAGCGCGGCTGAACCGGGAAAGTGGAAGCGAGGGGAGTTTGAAAACAACAGGTGGCTGGCCGGGAGCCAGACAGAACAACGGCGCCAGAAGGCGCCGTCAGCAGCATCAGTACCAGTTGGGATCTTTCTTCAACTGTTCCTGAAGCAGTTGCTTGATCCCGTCGTCCGGCTCGCCGAGCCAGCGTAGATCAGCATGCTTGCTGGGGGTCTTGTCCTCGGGTAGCCCTTCGGGCAACTGCACCCAGAGTGCATAGGCATCGTCCTTGTCCCAACTGAAGGCGACATACAGGCGCTGATTGAAACAATTGGATGTTTCACACAAGCGCCCGACGAGATATTGGTCGCCATCTTCTTCCAGGGTCTTCATGGGCGTGGCCACACCGCTGAGGTTGATCACCCATTCGGGCAACCGCTCCTCGTCATGGATCAGCTCCTGCCACGCTTCACGGTAATCGGGATTGCTCCCGAGCAGCTCGTTCAGGCGGAATTCACCATCCATGTCGGCGGCCAAGGCCGCCGCGCTACCACCCAACATCAGGGCGGCAACGAGCGTCTTGAATCGATTCATCTTCATGATTCGCCTAGCCCCGAGGGCGACGGCCCATGATGAACGAAACGATGAACATGACCAGGAACACGACGAAAAGGATTTTCGCGATACCTGTGGCAGTGCCTGCGATACCACCGAAGCCCAGAACAGCAGCGACAATGGCGATGATCAGAAAGGTAATGGCCCAACTCAGCATGGCGTTTCTCCTTGGTTTTTTTGAGGTGTTGCGGATGAATCACTTGGAAATCAGTAGAAGATTCAGAATACCCAACGGGTCTGCTTGACCGGTGCCTCGACGGCCTCGGCACGGACCCAGTCGCCGGTGCTGTCAGCGCTGACCGTCTGCAGGGAAGCAGCCGCGCCGCCAGTCGCTGCGTGCTGCGAGTGAAGCTGCTGGACTTGACTGACGCCGTGCGCAGCGGTCACTTTCGCCTCGGGTGCCTTCAGCGACACGCCCAACAACAGGATCAGCACAGCGGCGACTGCCAGGGCCAGTATCTCGATGTGGGCGCGGTGAAGGTTCATCTGAATCTCCTCAAGTCTGGTGTCGAACGCCGTAGCGATCTTTCATGGTGGGGAGAATTGCAGCCTGCGTGCCAGTTTTCAGTAAAATTAAAGTCATTAAAAATCAGTGACTTACAAAACAAAAACAAGTGCCATCATTGGCAACCTGCACGATCCGGTTACAACTCTCGGGCGTTCTGCACGACACCAAAGGGCGGCACTTCCCTGTGCCCTCGGCCTCACATCGCGTTCTTGAGGTCGCGCATGCGCTCGTGGCACGCGCGCACCTTGGGCATTTCCACAGCCAGCAGCGCGCGTACATCCGGCTCAGCGCTTTCCAGAGCATCCTCGAAGGACTCGAGAATGCGGTCTTCGGCATCTTCCAGCTGCGCCACATAGGTGGCCTCTTCATCGCTCGAGAGCGTGGCCCGAGCATCGGCATACGCCTGGCGCAACTTGCCCGTCACCGTACCGCTCGACGTGGGTTCATCGTGGTTCGCCGCAATTTTCACGGCCAGCGCCTGGATGATCTGGTTCTTGGCCTGCGCCATGTCGCGGAACAAGGCCTGTAACCGCACATCCTTGACCTCGTCGTGGGCGTGCTCGTAAAAACGCTGGCCGTCACGCAGGATGGCGATGAGTTCATTCAGTTGCTCGGTCTTGCTGGTCATGGCGGTACTCCATTTCTATGAAGCAGCGCCCGAGTGGCGCTGCAGAACCGGCGGCCAAGGCGGCCGCCTTCCTTACTGCTGATCAGCTGGCGATGCGCAGCGCGTCGGCATCGACCCCGCGCACGCCGCGGATATTGCGTGCCGTTTCCACGGCCAGACGTTTCTCGGCATTGCTCAGCACGGTACCGCTGAGGCTCACGAAACCGTCGCGGGTATCGACCTTGATATTCAGGCTGTCGAGGTTGCGGCTATAGAGGAAGCTGGACGTCACCTTGCGGGTGATCCACGAATCGCTTATCGAGGCGGCGGCATCACTGGCGGCATTCTGAGCCTCCACCGCGGCACTGTCGGCGGTATTGATGCTGAGGTGGTTGTGCACCTCGCGCACCCCTTCGGTATGGGTTACGAGGTTACCGGCCAGCTCCTTGGCGACGGGCGTACCGGCATTGCCGCTGAGACTGACCACGCCGTTTTCGGCACGCACCTGGATATCGAGCCCCTCGGTGTTGCTGTTCCACAGCAGTTTGGACTTAACCGTGGCAGCCAGGGTGGCGTCGTCGAAGCGTTGTGCCAGGGTCTTGTCGGTGGGAATTCGCGGCTGCTCCTCGGCTAGCGGGACCTGCAGATGCGGATCGACTTCGATGAGGTTGTTCACCTCACCCACGCCGTCGATGATTTTCGCCAGCTCGGCGGCCAGTTCGCGCTCGGCGACATTTTCCACGGCGCCTGTCAGCGTTACCTTGCCAGCGTCTACCGCCACCTCGATCTCGAACGGATTGAGGTGGCGGTTGAGGGCAAAGGCGGTGTCGATCGCGCCTTGCTGCCGGGCATCGCTCAATTGCCGGGTAATATCGTCTTCTGCCGCCTGGGCAATGGGTGCCAGGCTGACGAGGGTGGCGATGGCCACGGCCAATGCGGATTGTCTCAACAACATGTAGCGACTCCTCCTGTGGCTCTAAAACTCCGCCTCACAGCGGAAAGAGCCCTGTCGCAAGCGTTGTGCCAGCACCAAAAAAAATAAAAACCAACTAAAATCAGCCGTTTAACTCCAACGCATGGCAGCCAGCCGCTTGCACGATGCAAGATGGAGTCATACTGGCCGTGCAACTTGCACGAAGATTTCTGGACTAATCTCTGCCATTCACCCCCACGGAGCACGAAATGGAAGCAACGGGTCAGAGCGGGCGCATTCTATTGGTCGACGACGAAGCGGCTATCTTGCGTACCTTCCGCTATTGCCTGGAGGACGAGGGCTACCAGGTCACCACCGCCAACAGCGCCGCGCAAACCGAGTCGCTGCTGCAACGGCAGGTGTTCGACATGTGCTTTCTCGACCTGCGCCTGGGGGACGAAAACGGCCTCGACGTGCTTGCGCAAATGCGCATCCTGGCGCCCTGGATGCGCGTGGTGATCGTCACCGCGCATTCGGCCATCGACAGCGCCGTGGATGCGATGCAGGCCGGCGCCGCCGACTACCTGGTCAAACCGTGCAGCCCGGATCAACTGCGCCTGGCAGCAGCCAAACAACTGGAGGTGCGCCAACTTTCCGCCCGCCTGGAAGCGCTGGAAGGGGAAGTGCGCAAGCCGAGCGACGGCATCGATTCGCACAGCCCGGCGATGATGGCGATTCTGGAAACCGCGCGGCAAGTCGCGGCTACCGACGCCAACATCCTGATCCTCGGCGAGTCGGGCACCGGCAAGGGTGAGCTGGCAAGGGCCATCCATGGCTGGAGCCGTCGGGCCAAGAAATCCTGCGTGACCATCAACTGCCCGTCGCTGACTGCCGAGCTGATGGAAAGCGAGTTGTTCGGCCACAGCCGCGGCGCCTTCACGGGCGCTAGCGAAAGTACCCTTGGCCGGGTCAACCAGGCCGATGGCGGCACTCTTTTTCTCGACGAGATCGGCGATTTTCCCCTGACACTGCAGCCAAAATTGCTGCGTTTCATCCAGGACAAGGAATACGAGCGGGTCGGTGATCCGGTGACCCGTCACGCTGATGTACGCATCCTCGCGGCCACCAACCGCGACCTGGCCGAAATGGTCAAGGAAGGGCATTTCCGTGAGGATCTGCTGTACCGTCTGAACGTCATCACCCTCAATCTGCCGCCCCTGCGTGAGCGCGCAGACGACATCCTGACCCTGGCGGACCGCTTCCTGGCGCGATTCGTCAAAGACTACGCGCGCCCGGCTAGGGGCTTCAGTGAAGAGGCGCTCAAGGCCCTGCTCGATTACCAGTGGCCCGGCAATATCCGCGAGCTGCGCAACGTCATCGAACGCGCCAGCATCATCTGCCCCGGCGAGTGGGTGGATGTCGCACACCTGGGCATGAGCGCGCCAACCACCAGCAGCGCCCCGCGTGTAGGGGCCGACCTCAGCCTGGAAGAGCTGGAGAAGGCACATATTTCGGCAGTCCTGGCCAACAGCGACACCCTCGACCAAGCGGCCAAGACGCTGGGCATCGACGCCTCGACGCTGTACCGCAAGCGTAAGCAGCTCGGCTTGTGAAACTGCGCAGCAAGCTGTTTCTCAGCACCAGCGCCCTGCTCACGGTCGCCCTCCTTGGGTTGATCCTGGGCATTTTCAGCGTGCTGCAGTTGACCCAGTCGCAAAGCCGTACGCTGGCGCACAACCTTGACGTCATCAGTGACAGCCTCGACCTGCGCCAGGAGCTGGGCAAGCAGTTGTTCCTGATGCTCGGCGAGGACTTCAACGAGGATACGGTGCAGAGCCTGAAGGTGTCCGATCAGCGTATCCGTGAATGGATCCGTGATGGTCTGCACAACAGCGTGACCGAGACTGATCGCCAGGCAATCCTCGAGATCCAGGCGGCATACCAGAAATTCGGCAGCCTGCTCGACGACCCCATGACCGTACGCCACCAGCTGCTGACCAACGATGATTTCGCCAAGACCATCGAGACCGTGCGCGACCGCCTCAATGCCCTGCAAGTGAGCTATGTGAAGGCCGTGCAGGAGTCCGAGGTTCACGCCCGCGAGCGTGCCTGGCTGATCGCCGGGCTACTGGGGCTGGTAGGCCTCGCCGTACTGGTGATCGGCTTCATCACTGCACACACCATCGCCAAGCGAGTGGGCCAGCCCATCGACGCGCTGGCTCGCGCCGCCGACCAGATCGGCCGGGGCGATTTCCAGGTCACGCTGCCCATTACCCCGGTAGCCGAATTGTCCGCCCTAAGCCGTCGTTTCGGGCTCATGGCCGAGAGCCTGCGCCAGCTCAAGAGCAGCAATATCGAAGCGTTGATGGCTGAGCAGCATCGCCTCCAGGCGGTACTGGACAGCATCGACGATGGCTTGCTGATTTTCGGCCGGGACGGCCTGCTTGAGCATTTCAATCCGGTTGCCCAGCGTCAGCTAGGCTGGCACGACCAACCATTGGGCCAGAGCCCCAGCGAGGCCCTGGCGCGGCCTGAGCTCGATGATCAGCTGCAGCATGTATTGCAGGGCCATAGCCTTGAGCAGCGGCTGGCGGATCTACAGGTCGAGGCGAACGGAGAGACCCGTCTGCTCAACTACAGCCTTACGCCGGTCAGCCAGAGCCAGGGGCACATCCTCGGTGCGGTCATGGTCCTGCACGACGTCACCGAACAACGTGCCTTCGAACGTGCTCGCAACGAGTTCGTACTACGCGCCTCCCACGAACTGCGCACGCCGGTCACCGGGATGCACATGGCGTTCGGGCTGCTACGTGAGCGCAGCACGTTTGCCGAGCAATCGCGCGAAGCCGATCTGGTGCGCATCGTAGATGAGGAAATGGAACGGCTGGTGCACCTGATCGAGGACCTGCTGAATTTCTCCCGCTACCAGAGCGGCGTGCAGAAGCTCGAACTGGCGCCCTGCGACATTCCCGACCTGCTCGAGCAGGCGGTCAACCGGCACGCCGGCAAAGCCCGAGCGCGGCAGGTCGACCTGATGCTCGAGACCGGCGAGGCGCTTCCGCGTATTCATCTCGACCGCGCACAGATCGACCGCGTGCTCGACCACCTGATCGACAATGCCCTGCGCCACAGCCCGGAAGCCGGAACCATCCGCCTGTTGGCCCAGCGCCAGGATGATCGCCTGCTAATCAGCGTGGAAGATCAGGGTGAGGGCATCGCCTACGGCCAGCAGGCCAGGCTGTTCGAACCGTTCGTACAGATCGGTCGCAAGAAAGGCGGCGCCGGATTGGGGCTGGCGCTGTGCAAGGAAATCATCCAGCTGCATGGCGGCCGAATCGGCGCAGAGTCCCAGCCTGGCCTGGGCGCGCGCTTTCATATGGCGCTGCCCCTGTAACCCAGCCAGGCCCGGGCACCCGTTCAGGTGGTGCCTGGGCCCGTTACCACACCCTCAGGATTTGGCCATGCGGTTGAGCACCAGCAGCAGTGCTGCCGTTTCCGCATCCGGCTGACCATCGTAGAGGGCTTGCCGGTATTTCATCTGGAAGGCGCGAATCACGTTGCGCGTGGCCTCGTCGAGCACCCCACTGGTCGGCGCCTCATAGCCCTGCTCGGCCAACTGCCGCTGAAACCACTCGATGCTCGGCGGGGCGACGCTGAACGCAGCCTGCTCACGGGCGACCGCGGCTGCATCCGGCCAGGGCATCAGGCCGGCATCGGCCAGCTGTTTCCAGGGAAACAGCGGGCCCGGATCGACCTTGCGCTGCGGCGCGATATCGCTATGCCCGATGATGCTGCCTGGCGGCAGCTGATGACGTTGCATGATGTCCCTGAGCAGTATGATCAGCGTGTCGATCTGCTGCTGGGCATAGGGCTGCCAGTAACGGCCCCTGGGCGTGTCGAAATAGCCCTGATTGATCAGTTCGATACCGATGGTGGTGCCGTTGAGCCAGGTGCGCCCTTGCCACTCGCTGACGCCCGCGTGCCAGGCACGACGGTTTTCGTCCACCAGTTGATAAATGGTCGGCGGCACGGCATTGATCAGGTAATGCGCGCTGACTTCTTCCTTGGTCAACAGCTCCAGAGAGCGCGGCAGGTCGGCCGAGGTGTAGTGCAGCACGATGTACTGCACGCGGCTGCTCTGGCCACTGGCGGTGTAGCTGTGGTCGATGCGCGGGCCGCTGCTGCAGGCGGTCAGCAGGAGGGTGAACAAGGCAAGGCTGAAGAATTTCATGGCTGGATATGCAATACACTTTGGAGATTGTCCAGCAGCATGTCGACGCTGAGCATGATCAACAGCATGCCCATCAGTCGCTCCACTGCTATCAGCCCGCGAGGGCCAAGGAACCGCTGCAGCGTCGATGCCTGCAGCAGGATGAAGGCGGTGGCGGCCCAAGCCAGCAACACCGCCACGTAAAGCTCCCAGAGTTGGCCCTCGTGGGTGTTGCGCAAGGTCATCAGCACGGCCAGGGCGGAGGGCCCGGCTACGGCGGGGGTGGCCAGCGGAACCAGCATCGGCTCGCCATCCGGCACATCACCCAGCAACCCCTGCGGGCTGGGGAAAATCAGCCGCATGGCAATGACGAACAGGATGATACCTCCGGCAATCGCGGTTGCCTCGCGTGACAGGCCCAGCCCGCTGAGCACTTTGTCACCAAAGGTAAGAAACAGCATCAGCAGGCCCAGTGCGAACAGCAGCTCGCGGGCGGCGACCCGGAAGCGGCGCTCGGGGGCGACGTTCTTCAACGCAGCGATGTAGATGGCGATGTTGCCGAACGGGTCGGTGACCAGAAAGATCAGAATGGCGATGCTGACGATGTCCATGCACTAGGGCTCCTGGGAACAGCCGCACAGTCTAGTGGCTGCGACTGCCCGCGTCAGTCGGCAATGCGCCGTCGTCAGCCATTGAATGCCGCCGGACGGCGCTGAACTTGTCGTACCTCACTGCGATCCATATGCGGTCAACCATGAGGGAACATGCCATGCGCGCGCTGCTTTGGTTCAAACAGGACCTACGCCTCGATGATCACCCCGCCCTGCAGGCAGCCCTGAGCGCCAACCACCTGTTGCCGCTGTACGTGCTCGACCCGGCCATGTTGCAACTCGACGAGTTCGGCAGCCGGCGCATCGGTGTGCACCGTGCGCGGTTCCTGCTGGAAAGCCTGGCGGCGCTCGACAGCGCTCTGCGCCAGCGCGGCTCCAGGCTGCTGGTGGTGACCGGCAAGCCGGAAGAGGTGGTCGTGCAGATGGTCGAACAGTTCGACCTGCAGCAGGTGCTGACCCTCGACGAGATCGCCCCTCAGGAGCTGGCCGTGCTGAGCCGTGTGCGCGACAGCCTGGGCGGCGTGCCGCTGCGCACCGCACAGGGCAACGGCCTGTTCAGTAAAGCCGAACTGCCCTGCCCGCTCGCCCAGTTGCCAGCCGTGTACAGCCAGTTCAGGGCGCTGATCGAAACACGCCAGTACGTGTTCCAGCCCCAGCCGGCGCCGGAGCTGCTGCCGCCGCTGCCAGACGGTGCCGATGCGGCGGCGTTCGGCTTGCCAACCCAGTCGCAGTTCGGTCTGGGCGATGCCGCGAGTATCGCGCCCAGCGCGTTCCCCTTCTCGGGCGGTGAAATTGCCGCCCAGGCACGCCTGCGTGACTACCTCTGGGACAGCCAGGGCGTGCGCAACTACAAAGAAACCCGCAACGGCATGATCGGCAGCGAGTATTCCTCCAAGTTCTCGCCCTGGCTGGCCAATGGCAGCCTGTCGCCGCGACGCACGGCTGCGGAGCTGCGCCGCCATGAAGCACTCTACGGTGCCAACGAGTCCACCTACTGGCTATGGCTGGAGCTGCTGTGGCGCGAATTCTTCCGCTGCACGCTGCAACGCCACGGTCAGGCGCTGTTCGAAGCGGGCGGACTGAAGGCGACCGAGCGCGCGCCGCGGCAGGTCGACGAGCGCTTCGAGCACTGGACCCAGGGGCGCACTGGCATGCCATTGGTGGACGCCAACATGCGCGAGCTGATCGCCACCGGATTCATGTCCAACCGTGGTCGACAGGTGGTAGCCAGTTATCTGGTCAGCGACCTGCAGCAGGACTGGCGCCATGGCGCTGCCTGGTTCGAGGAGCACCTGATCGACTATGACCCCGCCAGCAACTGGGGCAATTGGGCCTACCTCGCCGGCGTGGGCAGCGATCCCCGCCTCAAGCGCATGTTCAACGCGCTCAAGCAGGCTCGCCAGTACGACCCGCAGGGCGAGTACGTCAGCCTGTGGATTCCGGAACTGCGCAGCCTGCCCGAGCACCTGCGGCATACGCCGTTTCTCTTGCCGCACCTGCAACTGGAGGCGATCAATTACCCGCGCCTGGAGCAGATTCCGGACTCCTGGCAGCCGCACCTGCACAACGTGGCCTAGCAGAAGTCAGGCAGCGAAAAGGCCGAGCGCTCATGCGACTCGGCCTTTTTTACGCAGCCGCTGCAACCCGATGTGGCTCAGCCGCCAGGGGTGAAATGCTTCTGGGTGGTACCACGGGCGATCAGCCGCGACAGGTAGTCGAGCTTCTGCGGGTCACGGTCGACGAAACGCAACACGACCTGCAGCCACTCGCTGTCCGGTTTGGGTTCGAACGCCGCCACGCTGTGCAGGTAACCGTTGAGGCGCGCCACTTCCGACGACTCGCCCTGTTCCAGGTCGAGCACCACGCTTTCCAGCACCTGGGGAATAAGGTCACCACGCTTGACCACCAACAGCGCCTCCTTGAGGCTCAAGGCCTTGACCACGCACGCCATGGTGCCACCCGGCAGGCGCAACTGCCCCTGGCTGCGGCCCATCGGCGTGCTGGGTGCCGCTTTGCTCGCCGGTGGGCTGGCGCTGAATGCGGCGGCTGGCTGCACGGCGGCGGCGGGACGCACCACATCGGTCTTGCCGCCCGTCAGGGCAGCCAGAGAATCATTGGCGAAGGCGCCGCTGCCGAGCATTTTCGGCGGCGCAGCGGACATCAGCGCAGCCAGCTTGCCGGCGCGCTGCAGGGCTTTCTTGACCTTGGTGATCAGCTGCTCGTTGGAAAACGGTTTGCCGATGAAGTCCGAGACGCCAGCCTGAATGGCCTGCACGACGTTCTCCTTGTCGCCACGGCTGGTGACCATGATGAACGGCACGCCTTTCAGCGACTCCTGCTCGCGGCACCACTGCAGCAGCTCAAGACCGGACATCTCCGGCATTTCCCAATCACAGAGGATCAGGTCGATCGGACTACGCCCGAGCACCTGCTGGGCCTTGCGCCCATTGACCGCCTCCTCGATCTGAATGCCGGGAAGGTGGTCTCGTAGCCCCTTCTTCACCAGATCGCGGATAAAGGTGGCGTCGTCCACCACCAGCACACTGACTTTGCTCATCGACCACTCCCTCGAATGCTCATTAGCATAGTCGGGAGCACCAGCCTAAGGCCAACACTAAAGCGTAACGCGTCGGCGCCACGCGCAGGAGGGCAGGCGGCAGCGGCCGTCCAACCTTGCGCGGCACGCCGCGGCGACCGGCATCACTCCTTGGCGCCGCCCTGCACTTCTTCCTGCATGCGGGTCAGGCCGATGTGCTTGACGTCGGTACCGCGCACCAGATAGATCACCAGTTCGGCAATGTTGCGCGCGTGGTCGCCGATACGCTCGAGCGAGCGCAGGGCCCAAATCACGTTGAGCACGCGGGAGATCGAGCGCGGGTCTTCCATCATGTAGGTGACCAGTTCACGCAAGGCCGTCTTGTATTCGCGGTCGACGGTCTTGTCGTATTGCGCCACCGACAGCGCCAGGTCGGCGTCGAAACGGGCGAAAGCGTCGAGCGCCTGCTGGACCATCTTGCGTACCTGGTCGCCGATGTGGCGAACCTCGACGTAGCCGCGCGGCGATTCGCCTTCCTCGGTCAGCAGAATGGCACGCTTGGCGATCTTGGTGGCTTCGTCGCCGATGCGCTCCAGGTCGATCACCGACTTGGAAATGCTGATGATCAGGCGCAGATCCGATGCCGCCGGCTGGCGACGGGCGAGAATGCGTACGCACTCCTCGTCGATGTTGCGCTCCATCTGGTTGATCTGGTCATCGATCTCGCGGACCTGCTCGGCCAGGCCGGAATCGGCCTCGATCAGCGACGTGACCGCATCGTTGACCTGCTTCTCGACCAGGCCCCCCATGGCCAGAAGGTGGCTGCGCACTTCTTCCAGCTCGGCGTTGAACTGCTGGGAAATGTGGTGGGTCAGGCTGTCTTTGTTGATCATCTTGTCTCGCTCCGCGAAAGCTACGGCTTGAGTGGCCATGGTGCGCACAGCCTGGACGGCCCCGCACCCTCCTCGTTTGTCTTGGCACTAGGCCGGAAAATGTTGCTGGCGATGGGTGCGCTGGCGGTACGACTACGCCCCGCGCGCCCGAAACGTCAGTGCCCTGGCCTCAGCCGTAACGGCCGGTGATGTAGTCTTCGGTCTGCTTCCTGGCCGGGTTGGTGAACAGCGCATCGGTGTCACCGAACTCGATCAGCTTGCCCATGTACATGAAGGCCGTGTAGTCGGACACTCGCGCGGCCTGCTGCATGTTGTGGGTCACGATGACGATGGTGTACTTGGATTTCAGCTCGTAGATCAGCTCCTCGACCTTCAGGGTGGAGATCGGGTCGAGTGCCGAGCAGGGTTCGTCGAGCAACAGCACTTCGGGCTGTACCGCGACGGTGCGGGCGATCACCAGACGCTGCTGCTGGCCACCGGACAGGCCCAGCGCGGACTCGTGCAGACGGTCCTTGACCTCGTCCCACAGCGCCGCGCTCTTCAGGCCCCATTCCACGGCTTCGTCGAGCACGCGCTTCTGGTTGATGCCCTGGATGCGCAGGCCGTAGACCACGTTCTCGTAGATGCTCTTGGGGAACGGGTTGGGCTTCTGGAACACCATACCGACGCGGCGACGCAGCTCGGCAACATCCTCGCCCTTGCGGTAGATGTTGCGGCCGTCGATGTTGATCTCGCCTTCCACGCGGCAGCCGTCGACCAGATCGTTCATCCGGTTGAAGGTGCGCAGCAGGGTCGACTTGCCGCAGCCAGACGGGCCGATGAAGGCGGTCACGCGCTGCTTGGGAATGTTCATGTTGACGTCGAACAGCGCCTGCTTGTCGCCGTAGTACAGGTTCAGGCCCGGTACTTCGATGGCCACGGTTTCGTTGGCCAGGTTCAGGCTCTGCTTGTCACGGCCCAGGGCCGAGATGTCGATGCCGTGAGATGCGGTTTCGTGTTGCATGAGTAATCTCCTTCGGGGCTACAGGCTTCAAGCTGCAGTGCCGGCCGGCTTTCACCTGGCCTTGCGCTACGGCCTGCAGCCGCCTTAATGATCCAGGGCCTTGTACTTCTCGCGCAGACGATTGCGCAGGTAGACGGCCGTCAGGTTGAGCGTCGCGATCACAATTACCAGCAGCAACGCGGTGGCGTAAACCAGCGGGCGCGCCGCCTCGACGTTCGGGCTCTGGAAGCCGACGTCATAAATATGGAAGCCCAGGTGCATGATCTTCTGGTCGAGGTGCAGGTAAGGGTAGTTGCCATCCACCGGCAGACTCGGCGCCAGCTTGACCACACCGACCAGCATCAACGGTGCCACCTCACCAGCGGCACGCGCCACGGCCAGGATCAGGCCGGTCATCATCGCCGGGCTGGCCATTGGCAACACCACCCGCCAGAGGGTTTCGACCTTGGTAGCGCCGAGCGCCAGCGAACCCTCGCGCAGTGCGCGAGGGATACGCGCCAGGCCTTCCTCGGTGGCGACGATCACCACCGGCACGGCGAGCAGTGCCAGGGTCAGCGACGCCCACAGCAAGCCTGGCGTGCCGAAGGTCGGCGCCGGGGCAGATTCGGGGAAGAACAGGCGGTCGATGGAACCACCCAGCACGTAAACGAAGAAGCCCAGGCCGAACACGCCGTAGACGATCGCCGGGACGCCGGCCAGGTTGTTCACCGCAATTCGTATGACCCGCGTCAGCGGCCCCTGCTTGGCGTACTCGCGCAGATAGATCGCCGCCACCACGCCGAACGGCGTGACGATGACGGCCATGATCAGGGTCATCATGACGGTGCCGAAAATGGCCGGGAAGATGCCGCCTTCGGTATTCGCCTCACGCGGGTCTTCGCTGACGAACTCCCACAGCTTGCTGCCGTAGAAGCTGAACTTGTCGACGTTCGACATGGCGTTCGGCCGGAACGCACGTACCACGTGGCCGAGGCTGATTTCCTGCTCGCGGCCGTCGGCCGAGCGCACGGTCATGCTGTCGCGGTTGAACTGCTGGTGGCGGGCGTTGAGCTCGGTTTCCAGCACCTTGTATTCGGCATCCCAGCGGGCACGCTCGGCAGCCAGGTCGGCCTGGGCGGCCTCGGTCAGTTGGCCATCGAGTTCCAGGCGACGGGTCTGCAGGCGGATACGCTCGAGGCCCGCATTGATGCGGCCAATGTCACGTTTCTCCAGGCGCACGATCTCGCTGTGCACTTCGTCGACGCGCTCGAGCCGTTTCTGCAGTTCGGCCCACGCCGACTCCCCCTCTGCGACCAGACGCCCCTCTTCCTTGACGTTGATCAGGTAACCGTAAAAGTTACCCCATTCACGGCGTTCGAAAACGCTCAGGGTTTCCGGTTTGTGCTGGTCGGTGAGCCATTCGCCGACCACCCAGGAGAAATCTGCACCGTAAAGGTCGCGGTTGCCGACCTTGATCAGCTCGCGAGTCATGAACTCGCCGCCCTCGACGTTGACCGGCAGCCCCGCAGAAGCCAGGCGGGCACGAGGAATCTCTTCCTTCTGCACCACCTCGCCCGCCATGATCTTGGATTCCTGGCCAGGGATCTGGTAGGTGGCCTCGATGATATCGGCCGGCCAGAAGTGGCCCAGGCCGCGTACGGCGATCACCGCCAGAAGGCCGATCACCATGATCATGGCAATGGACACCGCCCCGGCGTTCATCCAGATCCACGGCGAACCGCTCTTGCACCAGTTTTTGAAGGTGTTCTGTTTCACGGACATTGTCTTCCAGTCCTCAGAGCGATGCGTACTTGACGCGCAGGCGCTGACGCACCAGCTCGGCCAGCGTATTCATGACGAAGGTGAACGACAGCAGCACCAGCGCGGAAAGGAACAGCACTCGATAATGAGTACTGCCAACCGCCGACTCGGGCATTTCCACCGCCACGTTGGCTGCCAGGGTGCGCAGGCCTTCGAAGATGTTCATGTCCATGATCGGCGTGTTGCCGGTGGCCATCAGTACGATCATGGTCTCGCCGACGGCGCGGCCCATGCCGATCATCACCGCCGAGAAGATGCCCGGGCTGGCGGTCAGGATCACTACACGGGTCAGGGTCTGCCAGGGTGTGGCACCGAGAGCCAGGGAGCCGAACGTCAGGCTCTTGGGCACGCTGAACACGGCATCTTCGGCGATCGAGTAGATGTTCGGGATTACCGCGAAACCCATGGCCAGGCCGACCACCAGTGCGTTGCGCTGGTCGAACGGAATACCCAGGTCGTTGCTCAGCCAGGCGCGCATGTTGCCGTCGAACAGCCAGTTTTCCAGGTGGCCACTCATGCTCAGCGACACGCCACCAACCAGCAGGATCACCGGAATCAGCAGCGCTGCTTCCCAGCCATCCGGCACACGCAGGCGCAGCGACTCGGGCAGGCGGCTCCACAGGAAGCCGGCAAGCAGAATGCCTATCGGTGTGAATATCAACAGGCTGAAAATACCAGGCAGGTGCCCCTCCACGTAGGGCGCCAGGAACAGGCCGGCGAAGAAGCCGAGGATCACCGTGGGCAATGCCTCCATCAGCTCGATGACCGGCTTGACCTTGCCACGCATGGCCGGCGCCATGAAGTAGGCGGTGTAGATCGCGGCGGCGATGGCCAGCGGCGCCGCCAGCAGCATGGCGTAAAAGGCGGCCTTGAGGGTACCGAAGGCCAGGGGCGCCAGGCTCAGCTTGGGTTCTGCATCGGTGCTGGCCGAGGTCGACTGCCAGACATAGGCCGGCTCGTCATAGTTCTCGTACCAGACCTTGCCCCACAACGAACTCCAGGAAATCTCCGGGTGCGGGTTGTCGATCAGTACCCGCTCGATCTTGCCGTTGGCTTCGATCAGGGCGCGGTTGGCGCGCGGCGACAGCGCCGCGGTATCGAAACCTTCGGCAACCGGCTCGACCAGCAGGGTGCGGTGTGCGGTGCTGTGGAAGATGCCCAGGTTGCCCTCGGCGTCCAGGGCGATGAAGCCCTTGCGGCGCTCTTCCGAAATGATCTGGGTGATCGGGCTGTCGGCCATCTTGAATTCGCGGACCGGCTTGAGCGACGACTTGCCGTCTTCGTCACGGACCATGAACCACTGCTGAATGACGCCAGTGCTGTCGCCCGTCAGCATCGAGATACCGCCGAGCAGCGAACTGGCGTGGGTGATCTCGCGAGTGCCATCGTTGAGCAGTTTGTAGCGACCGTTGAGGGTCTTGCTGCGCAGGTCGAAGACATCGGCGGTAGCGCGGCCATTGATCACGAACAGCCAGTGCTGCCGCGGATCGATGATCAGCTCCTTGATCGGCTCGGCGATTTGCGGCAGCGCCAGGCGATCCTCGCTGCTGGTGACCTCGCCGGTCATGAGGTTTTCTTCGCGGCTCAGGCTCAGCACCTGCAGCTCACTGCCCACCGAACCGGCGAGCAACAAGGTGCCACCGTTCAAGCTGATGCCCATGTGCTCCAGCGGGCGGCCCTGAGGGTCGATGGTCAGCGGGGTTTCGCCGAAGGGGTAGACGATCGACGGGGTGATGGTCTTCACGTCATCGGGGTACGACAGGCGGTAGGTGTGTTCGAACACCAGCGCCTGGCCATTGGACAGACCCAGTGCGATGCGGTGACTGCCCGGCTGGTCCTGGCCGACGGATACCACTTCGCTGCCCGCAGGCAGCGGCAGGTCGACGCTGGTCAGGGCTTCCATGCTCTGGGCATCGAAGAACTGGATCTTGCCGTCGCGCGCCAGGCGCATGCCCACTTCGTTCTGCTCTTCCAGCGACATCAGCAGCGGGGCGCCGGCATCGGCCAGCCACGCCGGCTGTACGGCCTCGCGCTTCTCGAGATCGGCGCCCTGAAACATCGGCAGCACGACATAGGCGAGGTAGAAGAAGATCAGCGTGATGGCGCCAAGCACCGCCAGGCCGCCGATCGACACGCACCAGCGTGCCAGGCGGTCCTTGAAGGCGCGTATGCGGCGCTTGCGTTGCAGAGCGGGAGTGTTGAAATCCAGCCCGAGAGAATTTGGAGAGGCGGTCATGGGTTCACTTGCCAAGTCATTCATAGTGGAGAGCGTCTCTGCGCGGCCATGAGCGCGCCGTATTTTTCGTCTGTTTCACGAGCCCGGCCAATCTAGCCTGCTTGTGTGACAGAAAAGTTACAACACGGTGACGCAGCGAAGCCCACCTCTCGCAGAGAGGCGGGCTTCGCCGTTGCCCTAAAGGAGGTGGGTTACAGACCCAGTTCCTTGCGGGTTTTCTCGATGACCTTCAGCGGCAGCGGGATGTAGCCATCCTTCACCACTACCTCCTGGCCCTGCTTGGAGAGGATCAGCTTGAGGAACTCGGCATCCAGCGGGCTCAGCGGCTTGTTAGGCGCCTTGTTCACGTACAGGTAGAAGAAGCGAGCCAGCGGGTATTTGCCCGACAGTGCATTGTTCTCGTTGGCTTCTTCGACTTCGCCCTGCTTGTTCACCAGAGGAACGGCGCGCACGCTGGCGGTGCGGTAGCCGATGCCCGAGTAACCGATGGCGTTGACGGTGCTGGAGATCGACTGCACCACGGAAGCCGAACCTGGCTGCTCGTTGACGTTGGACTTGAAGTCACCTTTGCACAGGGCTTCTTCCTTGAAGTAGCCGTAGGTGCCGGATACCGAGTTGCGACCGAACAGCTGGATCGGCTTGGACGCCCACTCACCGCTCAGGCCCAGCTCACCCCAGGTTTTCACGTCCTTGGGTTCGCCGCACAGACGGGTGCTGGAGAAAATCGCGTCGACCTGCTGCATGGTCAGTTGCTTGATCGGGTTGTCCTTGTGGACGAAAACGGCCAGGGCATCGATGGCGACCGGAACGGCAGTCGGCTTGTAGCCGTACTTCTGTTCGAAGGCCTGGATCTCGCTGTCCTTCATGGGACGCGACATCGGCCCCAGGTTAGCGGTGCCTTCAGTCAGCGCGGGTGGTGCGGTGGAGGAGCCGGCAGCCTGAATCTGGATGTTCACGTTCGGGTAGGACTGCTTGTAGTTCTCGGCCCACAGGGTCATCAGGTTGGCGAGGGAGTCGGAACCGACACTGGACAGGTTGCCCGACACGCCGGAAATACGCTCATAGGTCGGCAGAGCCGGATCGACAGCGGCAACCGCACTGGCAGTGGCAACGCCCGCTGCAACAAATGTCATGGCCGCCATCAAACGCTTCAGTTTCATGCCTTGCTCCTAGCAGATTGGTAATCAATGAAAGGTCGACGTGCCGTGGTCGTAGCGCCCGGTCAATCGCCTTCACTTGATTGGGTCGTGTTAGTTGGAACCGGGCCCAGTATCAGCAGCCGATATGACCACTCTATGTCTGCAATATGACAGTTAGATGACGCAGCCAGGAAGGCGCTGGCAGGGGGCGTGCGCTGCAGCGAGGTCGCCGTGCGGCCACCCAGCCGGTATACTTTCCCGGCCCCCGATGCACCGGGGCCCACCACCGCGCCGCGAGCCGTGAACAGATGAAAGACTTCGAACAGGAAGACCCGATACCTCAAGGCGATCTGGCACTGCAGATCACCGCGCTGCCGCGCGAAACCAATGGTTTCGGCGACATCTACGGCGGCTGGCTGGTCTCGCAGATGGACCTGGCGGGCACGGCCATGGCGAGCAAGGTCGCTGCCGGCCGCGTCGCCACCGTGGCCATCGATCGCATGGCCTTCCTGGTGCCGGTGGCCGTCGGGGCACAGCTGTCCTTTTATACGCAGGCGCTGGAGATCGGCCGCAGCTCGATCCAGATGCTGGTCGAAGTATGGAGCGACGACCCACTCTCGAGCGAATGGCGCAAGGTCACCGAAGCGGTGTTCGTGTTCGTCGCCATCGATGGCAGTGGCCGCACCCGGTCGGTGCCACCGCGGCGCTAACCCCCACGCACTCCCTGCTTGCGCGGAGCAACGGCTGCGCTAGCGGTCCTGGCCAAGCAGCTCCGCCACCCTCGAGCGGTCAGCGGCGAAGCTGTTTTCAGCCTGCTTGCGCGCGGCCTGATGGCGCTCGATGTCTTTTCTCAGGCGTACCTGCTCGTCACGCTGGGCTGCGATCTGGGCGAGCAGTTGCTCGGGCACCTGCCGCCCGGCACGCTCCTGATCGGCAGCCTGTTTCTGCAGGTTGGCCTGCTGCAGGCGTACCGACTGCAGATTGCCGTTGGCAACCCCGATCAGCCCATCCAGCTCGGCCAGCTTGCGCGCTCGCGCACGGTCGACGTCCGCGGGACTGCTGTACAGGCGTAACAACTGGACGTCGGATTTGGCCCGCTCGCGATCGGCCAGCAGTTTCTTCATCTCTTCAGGCGTAGGCGCCGGCGGCACAACACGCACCACGCGCCCCTGTTCGTTGAGCACCTCGTAGCCCTTGCCGATGAACTCGCTGGGCACGCCCTGCCGGTCGATCACCGTGATGCCCTGGGCGTTGGTATAGCGGTACAGCTCGCTGGCGCTCGCCCATAGCGGCAGCAGCAGGCCAAGCCAGAGGGTGCTACGCAGGAAGGGCGATTGGGGCATGGGAGACGCTCTCTAGGCTTGCCAGGGTCAGATGCCGTATTCGGCCCGGTATGCCTCGACAGCAGGCAGGTACTGTTTGAGTTCAGCATCATCGGCCAGATATTCCAGCACCTGCTGCAGCGACACGATGCTCACCACCGGAATGCCGAAATCGCGTTGCACTTCCTGAATGGCCGACAACTCGCCCTGGCCACGTTCCTGACGATCCAGCGCGATCAGCACCCCGGCTGCCTGGGCGTTCTGCGCCTTGATGATCTGCATCACTTCGCGGATCGCCGTGCCGGCGGTGATCACGTCATCGATGATCAGCACTCGACCAGTGAGCGGTGCACCAACCAGGGTGCCGCCTTCGCCATGATCCTTGGCTTCCTTGCGGTTGAAGCACCAGGGCAGGTCGCGGTCATGGTGTTCGGCGAGCGCCACAGCGGTACTGGCCGCCAGCGGAATGCCCTTGTAGGCGGGGCCGAACAGCACGTCGAAGTCAATGCCGCTGTCGACCACAGCCGCCGCGTAGAAACGCCCCAGGCGAGCCAATGCCAGGCCGCTGGCGAATAGCCCGGCGTTGAAGAAGTATGGACTGACACGCCCAGACTTGAGGGTGAACTGGCCGAAGCGGAGGACGCCTCGCTCGATGGCAAAACGAATGAAATCGCGCTGATACGTTTGCATGAATGACCCCGAGGCGCCACTGGATGTGGCTTGGAATTACTAAATGGCGTCTAGCTCAGGTATCATACACGCACGTGTTTTTGGGGGCCATTTATGCGGATCATCAGTGTGAACGTGAATGGTATTCATGCTGCAGTCGAGCGCGGTTTGCTCAGTTGGCTGCAAGCACAGAATGCCGACGTGATCTGCCTGCAGGATACCCGTGCCTCCGCCTTTGAGCTGGACGACCAAGCCCTCCAACTGGATGGCTATTTCCTCTATGCCTGCGATGCAGAAGTACCAAGCCAAGGTGGCGTGGCACTCTATTCGCGGTTGCAACCCAAGGCGGTAATCAGCGGACTCGGCTTTGAAACGGCCGATCGCTACGGGCGCTACCTGCAGGCAGATTTCGACAAAGTGAGCATCGCCACGCTGCTGCTGCCTTCGGGCATGGGCGGCGACGAGAACCTGAATCAGAAATTCAAGTTCATGGACGACTTCTCCAAGTACCTGGACAAGCAGCGTCGCAAGCGCCGCGACTACATCTATTGCGGCTCGCTGTACGTCGCCCACCAGAAACTGGATGTGAAGAACTGGCGCGACTGCCAGCAATCACCCGGCTTCATGGCGCCCGAGCGCGCCTGGATGGACGAGATCACCGGCACCATGGGTTACGTCGATGCCGTGCGCGAGGTCAACCGCGAGGCTGACCAGTTCAGTTGGTGGCCGGACAACGAACAGGCCGAGATGCTCAACCTGGGCTATCGCTTCGATTACCAACTGCTCACCCCGGGCATGCGGCGCAGCGTGCGCACCGCACGCCTGCCGCGGCAGCCGCGCTTCTCCCAGCACGCGCCGCTGATCGTCGACTACGATTGGACGCTGACCGTCTGATCGAGCTCGCCGGCACGCAAACGCCCCGACCTGTCTGGGGCGTTTTCATGTGGGCAGCCTGTCGTCATTGAGGCTGTATCGGGAAAATCCCCGACAACTGTGGCGTGTCCGTCGCCGCCATTCACGCTAGCCTGCACGTCCGCAACCCAACGCGTGAGGCTACACATGACACCCAAGGACATCCTGCTGGCAGCCGTGGTGATCGTTGCCTGGGGCGTCAATTTCGTGGTGATCAAGGTCGGCCTGGACGGTGTACCACCAATGCTGCTCGGTGCCCTGCGTTTCATGCTGGCCGCCTTTCCCGCCATTTTATTCATCCGCCGCCCGGATATGCCGCTGCGTTGGCTGCTCGCCTACGGCATGACGATTTCCCTGGGGCAGTTCGCCTTTCTGTTCTCGGCAATGTACGTCGGTATGCCCGCCGGCCTGGCTTCACTGGTACTGCAGGCGCAGGCCTTCTTCACCCTGGGGTTCGCGGCACTGTTCATTGGCGAAACAGTGCGCCGCAGCAGCCTGATCGGCCTGGTGATAGCGGCTGCCGGCTTGCTGCTGATCGGCAGTGAAAGCGGGCGCGCCTTCACCCTCGCCGGCTTCGTGCTGACGCTTTGTGCAGCGGCGATGTGGGGCCTGGGCAACGTGGTCACCAAGCGCATCGGCAAGGTCAACCTGGTCAGCCTGGTGGTCTGGGGTAGCCTGATACCCCCACTGCCCTTCCTGGCCCTGTCACTGGCATTGGAGGGGCCAGCCCAGATCGAGACGGCGCTGAGGGGCATTACGCTCAACTCACTGCTGGCCATCGCTTACCTGGCCTTCATCGCCACGCTGCTCGGCTACGGCTTGTGGAGCCGATTGCTGTCACGCTATCCGGCCAGCCAAGTGGCACCCTTCTCGCTTTTGGTGCCGGTGATTGGCCTCAGTTCGGCATGGCTGTTCCTGGGCGAAGCGCTGAGCATCGTTCAATGGATTGGCGCGGCCATCGTCATGCTCGGCTTGCTGATCAACGTTTTCGGCGCTCGCCTGCTGCGACAATTGCGCGGCGCTACCGCCTGATCGACGGCCACCCGGACACGTAGCCTGGGTAGAGCGCAGCGAAACCCGGGGAGCAGTTTTCGCTAAAGCCGCGGAACATAGCCGAGATTGCCCTCTGCACATCGCTGCGCTCAGCGACAGGCTACGAAAGTGTGCCCGGGCGCCGCTCAGTCGACCCGCTCGAACTTCAGGTCCCACACCCCATGCCCGAGGCGCTCACCGCGGCGCTCGAACTTGGTCACCGGGCGTTCAGCCGGGCGCTCGACGCAGCGTCCGTCGGCGGCAAGGTTGCGATACCCCGGCGCCGCGTTCATCACCTCCAGCATGTACTCGGCGTAGGGCTCCCAGTCGGTGGCCATGTGCAGCACGCCGCCGACCTTGAGCTTCTGGCGCACCAGCTCGGCAAACGCCGGCTGGACGATGCGACGCTTGTGATGACGCGCCTTGTGCCACGGGTCCGGGAAATACAGCAACACACGATCCAGGCTGGCATCGGCTACGCACTGGCGCAGCACTTCCAGGGCATCGCAGCTGTATACGCGGATGTTGCTGAGGTTCTGGGTCATCACCCCATTGAGCAACGCGCCGACCCCAGGCTTGTGCACTTCCACGCCGATGAAATCCTGTTCGGGCGCAGCTGCCGCCATCTCCAGGGTGGAATGGCCCATGCCGAAACCAATTTCGAAGGTGCGCGGCGCCTGGCGACCGAACACCGCGTCGAAATCCCGGGCACCATCGGCCAGTTCCAGGCCGAACTTCGGCCAGCCCTGATCGAGACCGCGCTGCTGGCCTTCGGTCATCCGGCCGGCGCGCATCACGAAGCTCTTGATTGCACGCATATGCCGTGGGGTTTCGTCGGCGGTGGTTTGTTCGATATCGCTCATGGGGCACTCGGAACACTGAATGGGAAAGAGAAACGGGGACCGCTCGTCCCCGTCAGGCGCCTGTGCAGCAGGGCCTCAGCGGATCATGCCGTCGAGCGGCGACGACGCGCTGGCATAGAGCTTCTTCGGCATGCGACCGGCCAGGTAGGCAAGGCGGCCAGCCTCGATGGCGTACTTCATCGCCTGGGCCATCAGCACCGGGTGCTGGGCGTGGGCGATGGCGCTGTTCATCAACACCGCTTCGCAGCCCAGCTCCATGGCGATGGTGGCGTCGGACGCAGTACCCACACCAGCATCCACCAGCACCGGAACGCTGGCCTCTTCAAGGATGATGCGCAGGTTGTAGGGGTTGCAGATGCCCAGCCCGGTGCCGATCAGCCCGGCCAGCGGCATCACCGCGATGCAGCCCATCTCGGCCAGCTGCCGGGCGATGATCGGGTCGTCGCTGGTGTAGACCATCACGTCGAAACCTTCCTTGACCAGCACTTCGGCGGCCTTGAGGGTCTCGATCACATTGGGGAACAGGGTCTTCTGGTCGGCCAGCACTTCCAGCTTGACCAGCTTGTGGCCATCGAGCAGCTCACGGGCCAGGCGACAGGTGCGCACGGCCTCGACGGCGTCGTAGCAACCCGCGGTGTTCGGCAGGATGGTGTAGCGCTCGGGCGAAATCACGTCGAGCAGGTTGGGCTCGCCCGGGTTCTGGCCGATGTTGGTACGCCGCACGGCCACGGTGACGATCTCGGCGCCCGAGGCTTCGATGGCCGCACGGGTCTCGTCGAGATCCTTGTATTTACCGGTGCCGACCAGTAGGCGCGACTGATAGGTACGGCCGGCCAGGGTGAAGGGCTTATCGCTGACAGCGTGGCTCATGGGCATTCCTCTGCACAGGGAAGTTGGGTGGGCGCGGCGCTAGGCTCAGCCGCCGCCGATGGCGTGTACCACTTCGAGGCGATCGCCTTCGGCCAGCACGGTAGCGGCGTACTCGCTGCGCGGGACGATATCGAGGTTGCGCTCGACCGCCACCCGGCGACCGGCCAGTTGCAGACGCTCGATCAGGTCAGCGACGCTGGCGCCTTCGGGCAGCTCGAGGGGTTCACCGTTCAACTGGATATGCATGGCGACACGTCACAACAGGAGAAAGGGCCGGCATTCTAGCCCGATCACCGGCGATGACCAAGGCACAGGCCGGCCATTCGTCTCAGGTCATGCGCCAGGCAAGCAGCCCCAGGCAGGCCCAGCCGGCCAGAAACGCCAGGCCGCCGAACGGCGTGACGATACCCAGCTTGCTGACGCCGCTAAGGGTAAGCAGATACAGGCTGCCAGAGAACAGCAGGATGCCCAGGGCGAAAAAGCTACCCGCCAGGTTGACCAGGCGGCCTGGCACCAGCAGGGCGAGAATGGCCACCCCCAGCAGCGCCAGCGCATGGATTAGCTGATAGTGGGTGCCGGTCTGGAACACCGCCAGGTACTCGGCGCTGAGCCTGTTCTTCAGGCCGTGGGCCGCGAACGCCCCCAGCGCCACACCGGAAAAGCCGGCGAAGGCCGACAGCAGCAACCATAGACGGACCATCGTGGGGCACCAATCGCAGACATGAGATGCATCAGTCTACGCCGACGACTGCGCCGCTGCGCGCAGCCGATTGCCGCAGCGCGGTGCAGCATTGCCCGCAAAGGCGCGTGGCACCGTATAATGCCCGGCCAACCCGGCCTGGCTCACCGCGCATGCTCCGCTCCATTCGCCGCCTCCTGCTGAAGCTGCTGTTCTGGTTCATCGCCGGCTCGTTCCTGCTGGTGCTCGCCCTGCGCTGGGTTCCACCGCCGGGCACGGCGCTGATGGTCGAGCGCAAGATCGAATCCTGGATCGACGCAAAGCCCATCGACCTGCAGCGCAGCTGGCGCTCCTGGGAGCAGTTGCCCGACGACCTGAAGATCGCCGTGATCGCCAGCGAAGACCAGAAGTTTGCCCAGCACTGGGGCTTCGATGTCGACGCGATCAAGGCGGCGCTGTCGCACAACCAGCAGGGCGGCTCGGTGCGTGGCGCCAGCACCCTGAGCCAGCAGGTGGCCAAGAACCTGTTCCTGTGGTCCGGTCGCAGCTGGCTGCGCAAGGGTATCGAAGTGTGGTTCACCGCGCTGATCGAGCTGCTGTGGCCCAAGGAGCGCATCCTCGAGGTGTACCTCAACAGCGCCGAATGGGCCGATGGCGTATTCGGCGCAGAAGCCGCTGCACGCCACCATTTCAACATCGGCGCCTCTTACCTCTCCGCACGCCAGGCCAGCCTGCTGGCGGCGGTGCTGCCCAATCCGCGGCAGTACGATGCCGGCCGGCCGAGCGGCTACATCACCCAGCGCGCCAACTGGGTTCGCCGGCAGATGCGCCAGCTCGGCGGCAGCCATTACCTCGATCAATTGCAGGCGCCCCGGCCGGGCTGGTGGGCGAAGTAGCCAGGGAAACAACGCGGTTTGATGTGGCAGCGGGCCATGCCCGCGAACTCCACACTTCTGAGTGGAAGCCCCTTTCGCGGGCATGGCCCGCTCCCACAATTTCACAACAGTTCACATCCGCGGGCTCTAAGTCACCCAAACGAAAACGCCCCGAACAGAGCCGGGGCGTTTCTGGTGCTGCGTAGCGGAATCAGGCCGCGATGGAACCCTTGAGCTTGTTCATCGCGTTCTTTTCCAGCTGACGAATACGCTCTGCCGAGACGTTGTACTTGGCCGCCAGCTCGTGCAGCGTGGCCTTTTCCTCGGCCAGCCAGCGCTGCTGCAGGATATCGCGGCTGCGCTCATCCAAACCTTCAAGCGCCTCGTGCAGGTTGGCGCTGGAGGTATCGCTCCAGTCCTCATCCTCCATCTGCCTGGCTGGATCATAGCGGTGATCTTCAAGGTACTGGGCAGGGGACTGGAAGGCGCTGTCGTCATCCGCGTCGGCGGCGGGGTCGAAAGCCATGTCATGGCCGGTCAGGCGGCTTTCCATCTCGCGCACTTCACGCGCCTCGACGCCCAGGCTCTCGGCCACGGCATTGACCTCGTCGTTGTTCAACCAGGCCAGACGCTTCTTCTGGCTGCGCAGGTTGAAGAACAGCTTGCGCTGGGCCTTGGTGGTCGCGACCTTGACGATGCGCCAGTTGCGCAGAATGAACTCGTGGATCTCGGCGCGAATCCAGTGCACGGCGAACGACACCAGGCGCACACCCATTTCAGGGTTGAAGCGTTTGACCGCCTTCATCAGGCCGACGTTGCCTTCCTGAATCAGGTCAGCCTGAGCCAGGCCATAACCGGAATAGCTGCGCGCGATGTGCACGACGAAACGCAGGTGAGCGAGAACCATCTGGCGGGCAGCCTCGAGGTCCTGCTTGTAGAAGAGATTAGCGGCCAGCTCGCGCTCCTGCTCAGGCGTCAGCAGCGGAATGCTGTTGACCGCATGCACGTATGCTTCCAGGTTGGCGCCTGGAACAAGAGCATGAACAGGTTGCAAGGAAGTGGACATTTGAATCCTCCGATTCACGAAACGTACGCAGTGTAGCACCGCGCTTTATGACCGGAAGCCACCATCCTGGTTCCCCGATCAATAGTCAATATCAACCAAATCAATAAGTTGGCGAAGCGTCAAACCAGCGCTTCAGCGCGGAGCAAGCTCCCTTAAATGCCTTGCTACCGCGAGCCACGCACCGATATACCCCAACAGCACGGCTCCCAGCAAGAGCGAGAAGCCGTCGCCGGATGGCACACCGGCCAGCGCGAAATCACTGCCATACAATCCGGACAGACGCACCACGGCATCGTTCAACCAGTTCAACCCAAAGGCCAGTACCAGCCAGGACAACACCCCGGCGCCGAGGCCGTACAGCGCGCCCATATAAAGGAAAGGGCGTCGCACGTAGCTGTCAGTGCCGCCGACCAGCTTGATCACTTCGATCTCGGTACGGCGGTTCTCGATGTGCAGACGGATGGTGTTACCGATGACCAGCAGCAGCGCCATGATCAGCAAGACGGTCAGGCCGAAGACGAAGCGATCCCCCAGCTTGAGGATTGCGCTGAGGCGCTCGACCCAGACCAGATCCAGCTGCGCCTGCTGCACGTTGGGCAGTTCGTCGAGACGCAGGCGCAAGGCCTCCAGCGTTGCCTTGTCGACTTCCTTCGGCGTGACCAGCACCGCGCCCGGCAGCGGGTTGTCCGGCAGCTCCTTGAGCGCTTCGCCCAGGCCGGACTGCTGCTGGAATTCTTCCAGGGCCTTTTCCCGGCTGATCCACTCGGCTTCGGCCACGTCACCCATGCCGGCGATCTCTTCGCGCAGGGCCTGGCCCTGGCTATCGCTGGCATCGATGGTCAGGAACACCGAAATCTGCGCCGCGCGCTCCCAAGTACCGCCAAGACGCTCGACGTTGCCGAGCAGCAGCGACAGGCCCATCGGCAGGCTCAATGCCACGGCCATCACCAGGCAGGTGAAGAAGCTGCCGATCGGCTGCTTGCCGAGGCGGCGCAAACTGTCGACCAGGCTGGCACGGTGGCTTTCCAGCCAGGCACGGGTCAGGGTGCGGAAATCCGGTTCATTATCCGGCCCCTGGGGCTCGGCATTCTTCGGCGCCGCGCCGACGCGCTGGGCCGGCTGCGGTGGTGGAACGCGTGAGGCGCTCATTCTGCAGCCTCCCCATCGCCGATCAGGCGACCGCGTTGCAGGGTGAGCATGCGGTGGCGCATGCGGGCGATCAGCGCCAGGTCGTGACTGGCGATCAGCACACTGGTGCCGAGGCGGTTGATGTCTTCGAATACGCCCATGATTTCCGCCGCCAGACGCGGGTCGAGGTTACCGGTGGGTTCGTCGGCCAGTAGCAGGGCCGGACGGTGAACGATGGCGCGGGCAATGCCGACGCGCTGTTGCTGCCCGGTCGACAGGTCGCCGGGATACAGCTCGGCCTTGTCGCTGAGGGACACCCGTTCCAGCGCAGCGCCGACACGGCGGCCGATATCGGTCTTCGACAGGCCCTGGATCTGCATCGGCAACGCCACGTTGTCGAACACGCTGCGGTCGAACAACAGCTGGTGGTTCTGAAACACCACGCCGATCTGCCGACGCAGGAAGGGAATCTGTGCGTTGGTGATCTGCGACAGATCCTGACCGGCGAGCAGCAACTTGCCCGACGTCGGTCGCTCCATGGCCAGCAACAGGCGCAGCAGCGTGCTCTTGCCGGCGCCGGAGTGGCCGGTGACGAACAGAAACTCGCCGCGCCGCACGCGGAAACTCAACTCATGCAACCCGACATGACCGTTGGGGTAACGCTTGCCGACCTGCTCGAATCGGATCATCACTGCTCCCGCTGTTGGAAAAGCGCCTGAACGAAGGGTTCGGCCTCGAAGGTGCGCAGATCGTCTATGCCTTCGCCAACGCCGATGTAGCGAATCGGCAGGCCGAACTGCTTGGCCAGGGCGAAAATCACACCACCCTTGGCCGTACCATCCAGCTTGGTCAGGGCCAGCCCGGTCAAGTTCACCGTCTGGTTGAATTGTTTGGCCTGGTTGATCGCGTTCTGCCCGGTGCCGGCATCCAGCACCAGCAGCACCTCGTGGGGCGCAGTGTCGTCGAGTTTGCCGATCACCCGGCGCACCTTCTTCAGCTCCTCCATCAGGTTGTCTTTGGTATGCAAACGGCCCGCGGTGTCGGCGATCAGTACGTCCATGCCGCGGGCCTTGGCCGCCTGCACGGCATCGAAGATCACCGATGCCGAGTCGGCGCCGGTGTGCTGGGCGATCACCGGGATCTTGTTGCGCTCGCCCCACACCTGCAGCTGCTCCACCGCAGCGGCGCGGAAGGTGTCGCCAGCGGCGAGCATGACCTTCTTGCCCTCGCCCTGCAGCTTCTTGGCCAGCTTGCCGATGGTGGTGGTCTTGCCGGCGCCGTTCACGCCGACCACCAGAATCACGAACGGCCGCTTGCCGGTATCGATGTGCAGGGGCTGCTCGACCGGGCGCAGCAGCGCAGCGAGTTCTTCCTGCAGGGATTTGTACAGCGCCTCGCTGTCGGTCAGCTGCTTGCGCGCGACCTTCTGGGTCAGGCTGCCGATGATCGCCGTGGTGGCTTCGACACCCACGTCGGCGGTGAGCAGGCGGGTCTCGATCTCGTCGAGCAGGTCATCGTCGATGGCTTTCTTGCCGAGGAACAGGCTGGCCATGCCCTCGCCCAGGCTGGCGCTGGTCTTCGACAGGCCCTGGCGCAACCGCGCGAACCAGCCACCCTTGTTGTCCGACGGCTTGTTCTGCTCGACCACCGGCGCGGGCACTTCGACCGGCGCGGCGACCACGGCCGCCGGGGTCGCTGGCATGGCGTGGTGCACGTCGCTGCCGGTGGCCAGGTCGACGGGGTGTTCGAGAGCAGCCGCCGGCTGCTCGGCGACGGGCTCGGCCATCGCTTCGGGGCCATGCCGAGTCGGCTCTGGGTCTATAACGGCCGGTTCGGGCTCTACCTCAGGCTGAGGCTCAGGCTCGAAACGGAGCGGCTGCTCAATAGGCGCCGGCAGATCAGCCACGACGGGCTCAACCGTCTCGGGCTCAGGCGCGCCCTGCGGCGTTTCCGCTTCGGGCGCGGTGGGCGCGGGCTCTGCGGGCTTCTTGCGCAACCAGCCAAACAGGCCGCGCTTCTCGGTGGCTTTCTCTGTGCCCTGCTCGGCGCTGGCGTCGGGGGCCGGGGTCTTGTTGTCGTCTTTTGAACCAAACATGAAGGACGGCTATCTCAGAGGGGCGAACGCCAAGGCCCAGGCACGATGGGGCTGAGGGCGGTGCAGAGCGGCAAGTGCACAGGGGATTCGCACACCATCGCTGCACAGACGTGGTCGCCAGTAAAACGGATGCGTATCCTAGCACCTCCGCACAGGCCACGGCTAAGCCAAGCAGCCCGACTGGCGCTGCGCGGTACCTGCTGCACGACCACGGCCCAGCCGTCGTCGCCATCGCCACGTTCGACGTGGTTCTACGAGGAGAGAGGTTTGTCCATTTCAGTTGCCCGCCATCTCGCCGGCCTGCTGTTAGCCTGCGCCCTGCCCCTGGCAGCCCAGGCCGCGGCGCCCCAACCGACCCATGAATTCACCCTCGACAACGGTCTCAAAGTCATCGTCCGCGAAGACCACCGCGCGCCGGTGGTGGTGTCCCAGCTCTGGTACAAGGTCGGCTCGAGCTACGAGACCGCCGGGCAGACGGGCCTGTCCCATGCACTGGAACACATGATGTTCAAGGGCAGCCGCAAGCTCGGCCCGGGCGAAGCCTCACGCGTATTGCGTGACCTCGGCGCCGAAGAGAACGCCTTCACCAGTGACGACTACACCGCCTACTACCAGGTGCTGGCCGCTGATCGCCTGGGCGTCGCCTTCGAACTCGAAGCAGACCGCCTGGCCAGCCTGCGCCTGCCCGCCGACGAGTTCGCCCGCGAGATCGAGGTGATCAAGGAAGAGCGCCGCCTGCGCACCGACGACAAACCGTCGGGCCTGGCCTTCGAGCGTTTCAAGGCCATGGCCTACCCGGCCAGCGGCTACAGCATCCCCACCATCGGCTGGATGGCCGACCTCGACCGCATGACCGTGGATGAGCTGCGCCACTGGTACCAGACCTGGTACGTGCCCAACAACGCCACCCTGGTGGTGGTCGGCGATGTCACTCCGGACGCGGTCAAGGCCCTGGCACAGCGCTATTTCGGGGCTATTCCCAAGCGCGAGATACCAGCCGCCAAGATCCCGCTGGAGCTGCCGGCACCCGGCGAGCGGCAAATCACCCTGCGCCTCAAGACCCAGCTGCCGAGCCTGATGATGGGTTTCAACGTGCCCGGGCTGGCCACCGCCGAGACACCCCGCGACGTGCATGCCCTGCGCCTGATCGCCGCCCTGCTCGACGGCGGCTACAGCGCGCGCCTGGCCACCCGCCTGGAGCGCGGCGAAGAACTGGTGTCCGGTGCAGGCGCCTGGTACAACGGCTACACCCGCGGCGACAGCCTGTTCATGGTCTCGGCCACGCCCAACGTGCAGACCGGCAAGACCCTGGAGCAGACCGAAGCGGGCATCTGGCGTGAGCTGCAGGACCTGCAGAAGAACGCGCCATCGGCAGAAGAACTGGCCCGCGTACGCGCCCAGGTGATTGCCGAACTGGTCTACGACCGTGACTCGATCACCAGCCAGGCCACCGCCATCGGCCAGCTGGAAACCGTTGGCCTGTCCTGGCAGTTGATCGACCAGGAACTGGCCGAACTGGAGGCCGTGACCCCGGCCGACATCCAGCGCGCCGCCAAGACCTACTTCACCCGCGACCGCCTCAGCGTCGCCCATGTATTGCCCGAGGAGAAGCGCGATGAGTAAGCGTAACGGCCCGCGCTACGCCCTGCTGGGGCTGTTCCTGATCGCCCTGCTGGTGGCCCTGACCTTCACCGTGCAGCACAAGCCCGACGCAGCCCCGGCCGCCGCCGATGCGCCGAAAACCGCTGACACCCAGTTGCAATCGCTGGCCGAGCTGGACGGCAAGGCGCCCGCGCGACGCTCGCTGGATATCCAGAGCTGGCAGACCGCCGAAGGCGCCAAGGTGCTGTTCGTGGAAGCCCGCGAACTGCCGATGTTCGACCTGCGCCTGACCTACGCCGCCGGCAGCAGCCAGGACAACGGCGTGCCAGGCCTGGCGATGCTCACCAACGCCATGCTCAACGAAGGCGTACCCGGCAAGGATGTCGGCGCTATCGCCGCCGGCTTCGAAAGCCTCGGCGCCCAATTCGAGAACGGCGCCTACCGCGACATGGCGGTGACCGGCCTGCGCAGCCTCAGCGCCGCCGAGCAGCGCGCGCCGGCCCTGAAGCTGTTCGAGCAGGTGATCGGTCAGCCGACCTTTCCCGCCGACTCCCTGGTGCGTATCAAGAACCAGGTCCTCGCCGGCTTCGAGTTCCAGAAGCAGAACCCGGGCAAGCTGGCCAGCCTGGAGCTGTTCGAACGCCTGTACGGCACGCATCCCTACGGCCACCCCAGCGAAGGCAACGCGCAGTCGATTCCGGGCATCAGCCGTGAACAACTGCAGGCTTTCCACGCCAAGGCCTATGCCGCCGGCAACGCGGTGATCGCGGTGGTCGGCGACCTGTCACGCGAAGAAGCCGAGGCCATGGCTGCCGAAGTTTCCGCGGCGCTGCCAAAGGGCCCGGCACTGCCGAAGACCGTCGCGCCCGAGGCACCGAAGGCCGGCCTGACCCATATCGACTTCCCGTCCAACCAGACTCACCTGCTGATCGCTCAACTCGGCATCGACCGTCGCGACCCCGACTACGCGGCGCTTTACCTGGGTAACCAGGTGTTTGGCGGTGGCGGCTTCGGCACCCGCCTGATGACCGAGGTGCGCGAGAAGCGCGGCCTGACCTACGGCGTCTACTCGGGCTTCACCGCCATGCAGGCGCGCGGGCCATTTCTGATCAACCTGCAGACCCGCGCCGAACTCAGCGACGGCACCTTGCAGCTGGTCAAAGACCTGCTCGCGGAATTCATCGCCAACGGCCCGACCCAGGCAGAACTGGACGCGGCCAAGCGCGAAATGGCAGGCAGCTTCCCGCTGTCTACCGCCAGCAACTCGGCGATTGTCGGCCAACTAGGCGCCATCGGCTTCTACGACCTGCCACTGACCTACCTGGAAGATTTCATGGGCCAGGTACAGGCGCAAAGCGTCGAACAGGTGAAAGCTGCCATGGCCAAGCACCTCGACCCCGAGGCGCTGGTAATCGTCACCGCCGGGCCGAAGGTCGCGCAGAAAGAGCTGCCACCGCCCACCGACAAACCTGCCGCACAGCCGACCGGCGTCCCGGAGCACTGATGGCCAGACGACCCGTTTCTGCCAAGATCCCGGCCGCCCACAGTGGCGACGGGCAACTGCGGATCATCGCCGGGCAATGGCGCAGCCGCCAGTTCGGCTTTCCCATGGCCCATGGCCTGCGGCCGACGCCCAACCGCGTGCGGGAAACCCTGTTCAACTGGCTGGCGCCCTACGTCGAAGCCGCGAAGGTGTTCGACCCGTTCGCCGGTAGCGGTGCGCTGTTTCTCGAAGCGTTGTCGCGCGGGGCCGCCAGCGCTCTGGCGCTGGATCTCAACCCGGCGGCCGTGATCAGCCTGCGCGGCCACCTGACGACCCTGCGCTGCGACAACGGCCAGGTGCTGCAGAGCGACGCGCTCGCCTACCTGCAAGGCCAGCCGGCCACGCCGTTCGACCTGGTGTTCCTCGATCCGCCGTTCAGCCAGAACCTGCTGCTGCCGGCCTGCGAGCTGCTCGAACAGCGCGGCTGGCTGGCCGATGACGCGTGGGTCTACACCGAGAGCGAACAACCGCCGTCCAGCCTGGGCCTGCCCGGCAACTGGCGCCTGCACCGCGAGCAGAAAGCCGGCCAGGTGCATTACGCGCTGTGGCAACGCAGCCATGCATGAGGCCACGCAGGCGCTGCGCCAGGCCCTCGTCGACCAGGGCCTGAGCCTGCGCACGCAGGATGCCGGGGAGTGGCAAGGCGATATCCCTTTGCCTGCCGATATCGCGCGGTTCTACCGCGAGATCGGCCCGAACAACTGCAACCTGGAGACCGCGGGCAATTCGTTCTTCATTCCTTCGCTGAGCCGCCTGTGGCGGCTGCAGGCCGGCTACCGCTGGCATGGCATCAGCGGCGAGCGGCTGACGGACTGGCACGACGACTGGCTGGTGGTGGCCGACCAGGGCGGTGATCCGTTCATCTTCGAGGTCAGCAGCGGCAGGGTGCTGCATGACCGCCACGGCAGCGGCACCTGGCAGCCGGCACCGCTGTTCAGCGACCTCGAACAGATGATCGCCTGTCTCGCCTGCTTCGACGCCATCTGGAGCAGCGCTGGCGAAGACCTCTTTCTCGACGACTTCAGCGTCAACCCGGTGCACCGTGACCGTTTGATCGAGGCCCTGTTGCCGATACTGGGTGAGCGCGGCACGGCGCAGTCGCTGGCCGAAGAGTTCGGCTGGTAATGAGCACAACCGGGGCCTGCCGATGACCAGCACGCCGCACTTTACCGCCGCCTGGTGGCTACCGGGCCCGCACCTGCAAACGCTCTGGGGCTCGCTGTGCCGCCGCCCGCCAAGCCTCGATCGCCAGCGCGAGCGCCTGTGGCTGGAGGATGGCGACTTTCTCGACCTCGACTGGCACGGCCCCCACGAGGCGCACGCGCCAGTCGTGCTGGTGCTGCATGGCCTGACCGGCTCGTCGAATTCCCACTACGTGCTCGGCTTGCAGCGCCAGCTCGGCGCGCAGGGCTGGGCCAGCGTGGCGCTCAATTGGCGGGGCTGCTCGGGCGAGCCCAACCTGCTGCCGCGCGGCTACCACTCCGGGGCCAGCGAAGACCTCGCCGAAACCGTCCGCCACCTGCGCGCCAGGCGGCCGATGGCGCCGCTGTATGCGGTGGGTTATTCGCTGGGCGGCAATGTGCTGCTCAAGTACCTCGGCGAGAGCGGTGCCGACAGCGGGCTGCAGGGCGCTGCGGCGGCGTCGGTGCCATTTCGCCTGGATCAGTGCGCGGACCGCATCGGCGTCGGCTTTTCGCGGGTCTACCAGGCCCACTTCATGCGCGCCATGGTCGCTTACGTGAAGGACAAGCAGCGCCTGTTCGCTCACCAGGGCCAGGCCGACCGCCTGTCGATTCTGGAAAAGCTCGGCCCGCTGGACGGCATGCGCACCTTCTGGGATTTCGACGGCCGCATCACCGCGCCGCTGCACGGTTTCGAGAATGCCGAGGACTATTACCGACGCGCCTCAAGCCGCTATTACCTGGGACGCATCCAGACGCCGACGCTGCTGATCCAGTCCAGCGATGACCCGTTCGTGTACCCGTACAGCCTGCCGGAAGCCGACGAGCTGGCGCCGTGCATCACCTTCGAGCTGCATGCCAGGGGCGGCCATGTCGGCTTCGTCGACGGCACGCTGCGCAAGCCCGGTTATTACCTGGAGCGGCGCATTCCCGATTGGCTGCGGGCCAGCGAACAGCGTGCCGAGGCCCGGTGAACGCGCGCCCGCCCCCGGCACGCGGCGCAAACAGCATAGCGCCAGCCGGCGCGCACCTCAGGGAGCACCACATGCACGACAACCCAGGCGCCGCGCCGCATGAGGCCATGCAACGCAGTTTGCAGGCGCAGCGCCAGGCATTCGCCGCCAACCCCATGCCCTCGGCCGGGCAACGCATCGCCTGGCTCGACAGCCTCAAGGCCCGCCTGCTCAGCGAGCAGGACGCGCTGATCCGCTGCATCAGCGCGGATTTCGGCAACCGCAGCGCCGACGAAACCCTGCTCGCCGAAATGCTGCCCAGCGTGCATGCCATCCGCTACACGCGCAAACGCCTGCGCGGCTGGATGAAGCCCTCGCGACGCCGCGTCGGCCTGCCCTTCATGCCGGCGTCGGCACGGGTGATCTACCAGCCAGTGGGCGTGGTCGGCATCATCGTGCCGTGGAACTACCCGCTGTTCCTGGCCATCGCTCCGCTGGTCGGTGCGCTGGCGGCCGGCAATCGGGTAATGCTCAAACTCAGCGAAGCCACACCGCAGACCTCGCAGCACATCAGGCAACTGCTGGCCAGCGTGTTCCCTGAGGATCTGGTCACTGTGGTGCTGGGCGAAGCGGAGGTCGGCAAGGCGTTCGCGCAGTTGCCGTTCGATCACCTGCTGTTCACCGGCGCCACCAGCGTTGGCCGCCAGGTGATGCGCGCCGCCGCCGAGAACCTGACGCCGGTGACCCTGGAACTGGGCGGCAAATCGCCGGCCATCGTCTCCGCGCACGTACCGCTGGAGCACGCCGCCGAGCGCATCGCCTTCGGCAAGACCCTGAACGCCGGGCAGACCTGCGTGGCGCCGGACTACGTGCTGGTGCCGCGCCAGCGCGTGGAAGGATTCGTCGCAGCCTATCGCCGTGCGGTGCAGCGCTTCTATCCGCAGGCCGAGGGCAACCCGGACTACACCAGCATCATCAACGCCCGCCAGCAACAGCGCCTGCTCCGCTACCTGGACGACGCCCGCGACAAGGGCGCCATGGTGATTGCCCTGCACGCCGAAAGCAGCGACCGGCGCATGCCCCACTGCCTGCTGCTGAACGTCGACGACAGCATGCTGGTGATGCAGGACGAGATATTTGGCCCGCTGCTGCCGGTGGTGCCCTACGACAACGTCGACGAGGCGCTGGCCTATGTCGCCGCGCGCCCGCGGCCGCTGGCCCTCTACTACTTCGGTTACGACCGCCGCGAACAGCAGCGCGTCCTGCACCACAGCCATAGCGGCGGCGTGTGCCTGAACGACACCCTGCTGCACGTCGCCCAGGACGATCTGCCGTTTGGCGGCATCGGCGCCTCGGGCATGGGTCAGTACCACGGGCGCGAGGGTTTTCTGACCTTCAGCAAGGCCAAGGGCGTGCTGGGCAAGCAGCGCTTCAACCCCGCCCGGCTGGTCTACCCGCCCTACGGCAAGGCGCTGCAGCGCCTGGTCTACCGACTGTTCATCCGTTGAGCGGGCTGCGAACAGCGCGATTAACGCCCACATCCGCGACTGCCGGCGGGCCAGCGGCTTTGCCCGCCCCGGCAGGCTGCGCTACCATCCGACTCCCCAACGCGCCTGCCAGGACGTCACGATGAATCGAGTGTTATACCCGGGCACCTTCGACCCCATTACCAAGGGGCACGGCGATCTGGTCGAGCGCGCCTCGCGCCTGTTCGACAGCGTGGTCATCGCGGTCGCTGCCAGCCCGAAGAAGAACCCGCTGTTCTCCCTCGAACAACGCGTGGAGCTGGCCCGGGAAGTCACCCGGCACCTGCCCAACGTCGAAGTGATCGGCTTTTCCACACTGCTCGCCTCGTTCGCCAAGGAACAGGGCGCCAACGTGCTGCTGCGCGGCCTGCGTGCAGTGTCGGACTTCGAATACGAGTTCCAGCTGGCCAACATGAACCGTCAGTTGGCGCCGGATGTGGAAAGCCTGTTTCTCACGCCCTCCGAGAAGTACTCGTTCATCTCTTCCACGCTGGTGCGGGAAATCGCCAACCTGGGCGGCGACATCACCAAGTTCGTGCACCCTGCCGTGGCCGAAGCGCTGACCGAACGTTTCAAGGCTCGCTAAGCACATGCGCCCGCGCGGTAATCCCACAGGCCGCGCAGGGGCGTTGCTCCGTATGGCGCCCGGGCGTGCGCTGGCGGCGACAATCCGGCACAATCATGCATTCCTGTTTGAATGTGTCGCGGCCAGTGGCCCGGCAGGAGCGTGCCCTTCATGTCCCTGATCATCACCGACGATTGCATCAACTGCGACGTCTGCGAACCCGAGTGCCCGAACGCGGCGATCTCCCAGGGTGAGGAGATCTACGTGATCGACCCCAACCTGTGCACCGAATGCGTGGGCCACTACGACGAGCCCCAGTGCCAGCAGGTCTGCCCGGTGGACTGCATCCCCCTCGACGAGAACAACGTCGAGAGCAAGGAGCAGCTCATGGAGAAATACCAAACCCTTACCGGCAAGGCCTGAGCATGCGCCGCTCGCTGCGCGGCCACCGTGCTGTGACGGGGCTGTTCGGTGCGCTGTTCCTGCTGTGCAGCCTAGGCCTGCAGGCCGGTGAACGACCCGGCCACAGTGCCATTGCCACGGCCCACCCGGCCGCCACCGTTGCCGGCCAGGAGACCCTGGCGCTCGGGGGTAACGCCTTCGACGCCGCCGTGGCCATCAGTGCAGCCCTTGCCGTGGTCGAGCCTTATGGCTCTGGACTGGGCGGCGGCGGGTTCTTCCTGCTGCGCAACGCCGATGCCAGCTACGACTTTCTCGATGCCCGCGAGCGTGCGCCTGGCGCGGCCCATGCCGACCTTTATCGGCGTGACGGCCAGGTGCAGGCGGCGCTGTCGCGTGATGGCGCGCTCGCCGCAGCGATTCCCGGCCTGCCGGCGGCGCTGGTGGTGCTGGCCGAAGAGCATGGTCGCCTGCCCCTGCGCGACAGCCTGGCTCCGGCCATCCGCCTGGCTCGCGAGGGCTTTCCGGTCGACCGCGTATACCGCCAGCGGGCCGGCATGCGCCTGGCCGCCATGCGCGACGATGCGGAAACCGCGCGGCTGTTCCTGAGCGATGGCGAGGTTCCCCGGGAGGGTGCGCTGCTGCGCCAGCCCGAGCTGGCCGACACCTTGCTGGCGCTGGCCCGTAGCGGCCGCGACGGTTTCTATACCGGGCCGCTGGCCGAGCGAATGGTCGCTGGGGTACGCGCCGCCGGCGGCATCTGGACGCTGCAGGACCTGCGCGACTACCGCACCGTGCAGCGCCAGCCGATTCGTGTACCGTTGGCCGAAGGCCGCGAGCTGATCAGCGCACCGCCGCCTTCGGCCGGTGGCCTGGCGCTGGCGCAGAGCCTGCTGATTCTCCAGCGCCTGCCCTGGCGCGACGCCGAGCCGGCGCAGCGCAGCCACCTGGTGGTCGAGACCCTGCGTCGCGTGTACCGCGACCGCGGCCTGCTGGGCGACCCGGATTTCGTCGACAGCCCCACCGCCCGCCTGCTCAACCCGGACTACCTGCAACGCCTGGGCGACAGCATCGACCCGCAGCGCGCCACGCCGAGCAGCGAGCTGCCGCCTGCCGGCACCTGGAAGGAAGGCGACCACACCACCCATTTCACCGTGCTGGACGCCGATGGCAATGCGGTGAGCGCCACCCTGTCGATCAACCTGCCGTTCGGCGCCGCCTTCACCGTGCCTGGCACCGGCGTGCTGCTCAACGACGAGATGGACGACTTCGCCGCCGACCTGGCCGGCGCCAATGCCTACGGCTTGGCCGGCAGCCACGCCAACGCGATCGCAGCCGGCAAGCGGCCGCTGTCGAGCATGAGCCCGACCTTCCTGGAAAGCCCAGGCGAGTTCGCCAGTTTCGGCACGCCGGGCGGCAGCCGCATTCCGAGCATGGTGCTGCTGTCGATCCTCGAGTACCTGGATGGCCAGCCCATCGAGCGCTGGCCAGCGGCGCCGCGTTATCACCACCAGTACCTGCCGGACGTCATCGAGCACGAGCCAACTGCCTTCAGCGCCGCACAGCTCGACGAGCTGCAGGCACGCGGGCATACGCTCAAGAACGTCGAACGGGATTATGGCAACCAGCAGGTGCTGCGCTGGAACAAGGCCAGCGGCAAGGTGGAAGCGGCCAGCGATCCGCGCGGCGTTGGCAGTAGCGACGTGCGCTAGGCACAGCGCCCGCCCCCGCAAACGCAGCCAGCAAAAAGGCCCCTGACGCGGCAAGCGCCAGGGGCCTTTTGCATGTCGAGCCGGCGCGATTACTGGCGCTGGTTGTAGCCGTCACCGGTGCAGCCCAGGCAGCGCACGAATGCAGCCTTGCCAGGCTCGACCACCAGCGCGCGACCGGTGGCCCCGATACCGCCACCCATGGCCGAGAACGGCAACGCGACGACGAAGGCAACCGCGCCGATGGCGGTGGCGCCGATCAGCAGCGGGCGGGCGATCAGCAGGTCACCGAGCATGGCAAAGCCATCCGGGGCCTGAACGGTGTAGAGGGGGTCTCCGCTGGCGTTCTGCTGCACTTCTTGCGCATTGGCAGTGAGCGCCAGCGAGGCAGCAGTCAGCGCCAGAACAGCAGCGCAAGAGCGAAACAGTTTCATGGGGCGATCCTTCAGAGGTATACGGTCGATGCCGGTAACTATAACAGCGAGCCGGCAATTGTCAGCGTGATGGCCGTCAATCGCTGAGCAACTGGTCATCCGCGCCGACGAAGCAACCTAGCGCTGGCATTTCGGGCAATAAACACTGGCACGCTGGCCCAGCTTCACCTCCCGCAGGGTGCTGCCGCAGGCCTTGCAGAACTGGCCGCCGCGCCCATAGGCGAACAGCTCCTGCTGGAAGTACCCCGGCTGGCCATCGCCACCGATGAAATCACGCAGGGTGGTACCGCCACGTTCGATGGCGTGGGCCAGCACCCGCTTGATCTCCTCGGCGAGGCGTACGTAGCGGGCCCGCGAGACCGTGCCGGCAGCGCGGCGCGGATCGATGCCGGCGGCGAACAGCGCTTCGGTCGCATAGATGTTACCCACCCCCACCACCACGGCGTTGTCCATGATGAATGGCTTGATCGCCACGGCCTTGCCGCGCGACAGCTGGTAGAGGCGCTCGCCATCGAACAGATCGGTCAACGGCTCGGGGCCCAGGCGCACCAACAGCTCGTGCTCCAGGGGCAGCTCGCTCCATAGCAGCGCACCAAAGCGCCGCGGGTCGGTGTAGCGCAGCGCCAGGCCCGATTCCAGCTCGATATCCACGTGCTCGTGCTTGGCCGCCGGCAAGCCGGCCTCGACCATGCGCAGGTTACCGGACATGCCCAGATGGCTGATCAGCGTACCCACCTCGGCCTTGATCAGCAGGTACTTGGCGCGGCGCTCCACGGCTTCGATACGCTGACCCGACAGGCGCACGTCGAGATCCTCGGGGATCGGCCAGCGCAGGCGCCGTTCACGCACGATCACCCGACTGACCCGCTGACCGATGAGGTGCGGCGCGATGCCTCGGCGGGTGGTTTCGACTTCTGGCAATTCGGGCATGGCGGCTACTTCGAACAGGAGGGCAAGGCAGCCACCCTAGGGGCTGCCTGGCTACGCCGTCAACAACCTGGCAGACGCCAGTCAGGCGGCGCCGAGGTCGCGAATGCTTTCGCGCAGGTTCTCGAAGTCGTACCCGGAAAGGCCGACGTAATCGAGGATCAGCGGCTCGATGCTCTGCCACTCATGGTCCTCGTCCTGGCTACCCAGCACCTGATAACTGCGGCAGATATGCTCGGCCATCTTGAGGATCGCCAGCAGGTTCTTGAGTTGCGCGTCGTGGCCATTGTCATCGGTGAAGATGACCAGCGCATTGTGGTGGTTGGCGATGGCCTCGCACAGGTGCAGCGGCAGGTTCCAGGATTTGGCGGTGTAGTAGCCGACCACCGCGTGGTTGGTGTTGAGCAGGCGGTTCTCGGTGTCGACGATACGCCGCTCGGCACTGGCGCTGGCGTAGGATTCCTCGAGCACCGTCATGTAGTCGGGAAAGCGCTTGAGCATCAGCGGAATGCCACAGTTGTGGAACAGACCCAGGGTGTAGGCCTCATCCACGGACTCGTAGCCAATGCGCTTGGCCAGGGTCAGGCAGGTCATCGCGACGTCCTGGGCGGTGTCCCAGAAACGGTTGAGGGTGACGATGGTGTCATCGCTCATCTCGCCGCGGATCGACAGCGCGTTGACCATGTTGATCACCGAGCGACTGCCCAGCAGGTTGACCGCCCGCTGGATCGAGCCAATGCGATTGGCCAGGCCGAAATAGGGCGAGTTGACGATCTTCAGCAGCGCGCCGGAGAGCCCCGGATCCTGGCTGATCAGCCGTGCAATGGCCTTCAGATCCGGGCTGGGCATGTATTGCTCGAACTGCAGGTCAACCATGATCTGCGGCTGCGGCGGCACGCTGATGCCCTGCAGAAACGTCTGGATCTGCTCGGCGGAGAGTTCTTTTTCCATGGGGGGACGGGCTGAAAAGGTGATTGAGCGCACAGTCTACCCTGTGCAAGATGACTTTTTACCCGCCGGTTACACAGTAAATCTGCACGCCGTCAATTTGCCTGAACTTCTGCCCGCACGATGACCCGAAATTCACTCAGTCATCCTACTCATAGAGGTGTTTTGATGAGCAAGTCCCTGAGCGGTAAACGCGTGGCCCTGCTGGTTACCGACGGCTTCGAACAGGCCGAATTGACCGGCCCCAAGGAGGCACTCGAAGCACTCGGCGCCAAGGCTGACATCCTCTCCGCCAAGACCGGCAAGGTTACCGGCTGGAACCACACCACGCCGGCTGACACCTTCACGGTCGACAAGACCTTCGACACCGCCAGCATCGAGGATTACGACGCCATCGTGCTGCCTGGTGGGGTGGTCAACTCCGACACCATCCGCCTCGACGAAATGGCCGTGGAGCTGGTCAAGGACGCCGCACGCGCCAACAAGCCGATCGCGGTGATCTGCCATGGCGCCTGGATTCTCGCTACCGCCGACCTGGTCAAGGGCAAGACGATGACCAGTTGGCCGTCGCTGACCGACGACCTGAAAAACGCCGGCGCCAACTGGGTCGACCAGGAGGTGGTGGTCGACGGCAAGCTGATCAGCAGCCGCAAGCCCGACGACATCCCGGCCTTCAACCAGAAGCTGATCGACGCCCTTGCTGCCTGACCAGGGCCGCAGGCCCGCGCGCGGTGCCTGGCCGCGCGCCGGCCGGTAGCCGCTCCAGACTGCCAGGCTGCCTGCGAGCGCAACGCTCGATAGACCAACGGACGCGCGCTTTTTCATCGCTCACCAAGCGCCCACCAGGCTCCTCGTTTAGAATGCGCGTTTTTTCCCGACGGAGCCCACCATGTCCCTGCCCAGCCTGCGCCTGAAAGCCAACGCCGACCGACGCCTGCGCGCCGGCCACCTGTGGGTCTACAGCAACGAGATCGACGTCGCCGTGACACCGCTCAACGCCTTCGAGGCCGGTGACCAGGCGATCCTCGAAGCCGCCGGCGGCAAACCGCTGGGCGTCGTCGCCCTGAGCCCCAACAACCTGATCTGCGCCCGCCTGCTGTCGCGTGACGTCAAGCACGTGCTGGACAAATCCCTGCTGGTGCACCGCATCAACGTGGCGTTGAGCCTGCGCGAACGGCTGTTCGACAAACCCTGCTATCGCCTGGTGTTCGGCGACTCCGACTTGCTGCCTGGCCTGGTGGTCGACCGTTTCTTCGACATTCTGGTGGTGCAGTTGGCGTCGGCGGCCATGGAGCGTCACAAGGATGACGTGCTGGCTGCGCTGATACAGGTCATCAAGCCCAGCGGCATACTGCTCAAGAACGACTCTGCCGCACGCGACGCCGAAGGTCTCGAGCGCTACGTGGATACCGCCTTTGGCGTGGTGCCGGAGTGGGTCGCTCTGGAAGAGAACGGCGTGAAGTTCGAGGCACCGGTGATCGAGGGCCAGAAGACCGGCTGGTTCTATGACCACCGCATGAACCGCGCGCGCCTGGCGCCCTACGTGCAGGGCAAGCGGGTGCTCGACCTGTTCAGCTACATCGGCGGCTGGGGTGTCCAGGCCGCGGCCTTCGGGGCCAGCGAAGTGTTCTGCGTGGATGCCTCGGCCTTCGCCCTCGATGGTGTCGAGCGCAACGCCACGCTCAATGGCTTCGCGGAAAAGGTCACCTGTGTGGAGGGCGACGTGTTCGCGGCGCTGCGCGAACTGAAATCCGCCGAAGAACGCTTCGACGTGGTGATCGCCGACCCACCCGCCTTCATCAAGCGCAAGAAGGACATCAAGAACGGCGAAGCCGCCTACCGCCGCCTCAACGAAGCCGCCATGCGTCTGCTCAACAAGGACGGCATCCTGGTCAGCGCCAGTTGCTCCATGCACCTGGAAGAAGACAACCTGCAGAACATCCTGCTGACCAGCGCGCGTCATCTGGATCGCAACATCCAACTGCTCGAGCGCGGCGCCCAGGGCCCGGATCACCCGATGCATCCGGCCATCGCCGAAACCCGCTACATCAAGAGCCTGACGGTGCGCCTGCTGCCCAATAGCTGATGACCCGGCGCCCACCAATCGGCGGGCGCTCTTTCCCCTGCGGCGCCGAGCGGCGTAGAATCGGGCTCATTCCTCGCCAACCATCCTTCGGCGGGCTAGTGAGCCCCAAACCGCATGCACGTTACCCGACGCTGCCTGTGCGGCATCACCGACCAGGCGGCCATCTGCCGCTCACCCTCGGCCAACGCGCTCACCTTTCGCACATAACCAGATATCTGATTAGCCGCAGGAAACCGCCATGCCTGACTATCGCTCGAAAACCTCCACCCACGGCCGCAACATGGCCGGCGCCCGTGCCCTGTGGCGCGCCACCGGGATGAAGGACGAAGATTTCAAGAAACCGATCATCGCCATCGCCAACTCCTTCACCCAGTTCGTGCCCGGCCACGTGCACCTCAAGGATCTGGGTCAGCTGGTCGCCCGCGAGATCGAGAAGGCCGGCGGCGTGGCCAAGGAATTCAACACCATCGCCGTCGATGACGGCATCGCCATGGGCCACGACGGCATGCTCTATTCGCTGCCGAGCCGCGAGATCATCGCCGACTCCGTGGAGTACATGGTCAACGCCCACTGCGCCGACGCCATCGTCTGTATCTCCAACTGCGACAAGATCACCCCCGGCATGCTGATGGCCGCCCTGCGCCTGAACATCCCGGTGATCTTCGTTTCCGGTGGCCCGATGGAAGCCGGCAAGACCAAGCTGGCCAGCCACGGCCTGGACCTGGTCGACGCCATGGTCATCGCCGCCGACAGCACGGCATCGGATGAAAAAGTCGCCGAATACGAGCGCAGCGCCTGCCCGACCTGCGGCTCGTGCTCCGGCATGTTCACCGCCAACTCGATGAACTGCCTGGTCGAAGCCCTGGGCCTGGCCCTGCCGGGTAACGGTTCCACGCTGGCCACCCACAGCGACCGCGAGCAGTTGTTCCTGCAGGCCGGCCGCACCATCGTCGAGCTGTGCAAGCGTTACTACGGCGACAACGACGACTCGGTGCTGCCGCGCAACATCGCCAACTTCAAGGCGTTCGAGAACGCCATGACGCTGGACATCGCCATGGGCGGTTCCACCAACACCATCCTGCACCTGCTGGCGGCAGCTCAGGAAGCCGAGATCGATTTCGACCTGCGCGACATCGACCGTCTCTCGCGCCACGTGCCGCAGCTGTGCAAAGTCGCGCCGAACATCCAGAAGTACCACATGGAAGACGTGCACCGTGCTGGCGGGATCTTCAGCATCCTCGGCTCCCTGGCCCGTGGCGGCCTGCTGCACACCGACCTGCCGACCGTGCACAGCACCTCCATGGCCGAAGGCATCGCCAAATGGGACATCACCCAGACCGACGACGAAGCGGTGCACCACTTCTTCAAGGCCGGCCCTGCCGGTATCCCGACCCAGACCGCGTTCAGCCAGTCGACCCGCTGGGACACCCTGGACGATGACCGTGAAAACGGCTGTATCCGCAGTGTCGAACACGCCTACTCGCAAGAAGGTGGCCTGGCCGTGCTGTACGGCAACATCGCGCTCGACGGCTGCGTGGTGAAAACCGCCGGTGTCGACGAGTCGATCCACGTGTTCGAAGGCAACGCGAAGATCTTCGAAAGTCAGGACAGCGCGGTGCGCGGCATCCTCAATGACGAGGTGAAGGCCGGCGACATCGTGATCATCCGCTACGAAGGCCCGAAAGGCGGCCCGGGCATGCAGGAAATGCTCTATCCGACCTCGTACCTGAAGTCCAAGGGCCTGGGCAAAGCCTGCGCCCTGCTCACCGACGGCCGCTTCTCCGGCGGCACCTCGGGCCTGTCCATCGGCCACGCCTCGCCGGAAGCCGCCGCTGGCGGCGCCATCGGCCTGGTACAGGATGGCGACAAGGTGCTGATCGACATCCCCAACCGCACCATCAACCTGCTGGTCAGCGACGAGGAAATCGCCCATCGCCGCCACGAGCAGGACAAGAAAGGCTGGAAACCGGTCGAGCAGCGCCCACGCAAGGTGACCACGGCGCTGAAAGCCTACGCCCTGCTCGCCACCAGCGCCGACAAGGGCGCGGTGCGCAACAAGGCGATGCTGGACGGTTGATTTTCAGCCCAGCAACACAAAGAAGCCCGGCTCTATGCCGGGCTTCTTCATATCCATCCCTACTTAAAAGGCCTGCCCAACTAATGCAAACCTTGAGGTTGGAATTCGAAGAGAACGCCAGCGAGTTCTACATAGCATCCCTAGCTAGAGGCATTCTCGAAGGTATCAAAGGTGGTGCCCTAACATTGGAAACAGGAGTCTGGTCTCTTGGTCGTCCGGTATTTAAGTGCGCGCTGACAACATGGCCGATCAGCGCGGAACTGAGAGATGTCTTGGAGGGCTTTGACGAGCTCAGCGCACTGAGTGAGCTAGGTATCGATCTTGGCCCAACTCTCCAGCAGATGACGGATGCGCTGGACCAATGCCAACGCGCAATCGACACCAGCAAAACCAGCCTTGTTATCCGGGCGACATTACCGTAGCGCGTTTTCCCAAGCAGAACGTTTTAAATACGCAGCGCTCATATCCCTGCATAGGAGCGCATCATGAAGATTGGCATCATCGCCGACACCCACGGCCTGTTGCGACCCCAGGCACTGGCGGCGCTGCAGGGCGTCGACCAGTTGATCCATGCCGGCGATATCGGCGGGCCGCAGATCCTCGCCGAGCTCGAACGCATCGCGCCGCTGTCGGTGGTGCGCGGCAACAATGATGGCGACGCCTGGGCCGAGGGCATTCCCGAGCGCCTGACGCTGCGCTTCGGCGCGGTCAGCCTGTACGTGCTGCACGATCTAAAGCAGTTGGCCATCGACCCCAGGGCTGAAGGCATCGACGTGGTGATTGCCGGCCATTCGCACAAGCCGCTGCATGAGGAGCGCGACGGCGTGCTCTACCTCAACCCCGGCAGCGCCGGCCCGCGGCGCTTCAAGCTGCCGATTGGGGTGGCCATTCTGCATATCGATGGCGAGCAAGTACGGGCCGAGATGATTGGGTTGGAGGTTTGATGGTGATTCAACGCAGTACTTGTGGGAGCGCGCCATGCGCGCGAAAAATCGCGGGCATGGCCCGCTCCCACAATAGATCGCCGATTGCAGACCCACCTTCAAACGCCACCCACCTTGAAAAACCCACCCCACGAGGCCATCTACTGACCTCATGACTTTTCGAATCGTCCACTCACCTGATGGAGATCCCCATGACCCTCGATGAACTCAACACCCTGCCCGGCGTGACCGGCAAGCCGGACGTGGCCACGGCGGACTTCGTCTACAACCACACCATGATTCGCGTGAAGGATCTTCAGCAGTCGCTGGATTTCTACACCCGCGTGCTGGGTTTCACCCTGCTGGAAAAGAAGGATTTCCCCGAGGCCGAATTCAGCCTGTATTTCCTCGCGCTGATTGCCGACAAGTCGCAGATCCCGGCAGACCCGGAGGCTCGCCACCAATGGCGCAAGTCCATTCCCGGCGTACTGGAGCTGACCCACAACCACGGCACCGAGAAGGATCCGGCATTTTCCTACCACAGCGGCAACAGCGACCCGCGTGGCTTCGGTCACCTGTGCGTGGCGGTACCGGACATCAAGGCCGCCTGCCAGCGTTTCGAAGAGCTCGGCGTGGACTTCCAGAAGCGTCTGACCGACGGCCGCATGAGTAACATCGCCTTCATCAAGGATCCGGACGGTTACTGGGTGGAAATCATCCAGTTCACCGACGTGGACTGATCAACGTGGCGCCCCACTCGGGGCGCCCGTTTCTATTGGCGCTCGACCTGGTTGTCGATGCCGCTCATCTGTACCTCCGGCTCCTCGCCGCGCCAGAGCACCTGCTGGTTGGTGCCGCTGACATCCAGCTTCACCGGCCCGTCGAACTGCAGGTCCAGCTCCTGATCGGCGCCCGTCACCTCGACCAGCGCTGGCTGCTCGCCGCCCGCAACGGTTGTACGCACCTGGTTTTCGGTGGTGTCGACGCTTAGTGCATTGACCCGCTCGGCAACTACCTCGTGCTCGGCACCCGATACGGTCAGCGACCTGGCGGTAGCCAGCGTCACCTTGTGCTCACTGCCGTAGACCAGCACCGCGCCGCAATCACCCGTCAGGTGAATCACATTGGCATTGCCGCTGATGTTCACGTCCTGGCCTTTGCAGGAAACGTCGCGCGACAGGCCAATACCCTCGATATTCAGCGGCTCGGCTTGAGCCAGGGTAGCGCTGCCGGCCAGCAGCAACCCTGTGATCAGCGTCTTGTTCATGGGCACATCCCTCTCTGTCAGTGATGGCCCGGAAGATGTGTGAGGGCCGCTGCTATGACCGATGCCCGAGAAACAAGGTTCTGCGCTGCAGGCGACTCAACTCGCGGTTTGCAACGCTGTTCTCAACCAATCGGCAAGCCTCTCGGCGCGCTGACCGTTGCGCCGCTCCGGCACCCAGAGCGACAACTGCGCCTCGGTCTGCACGAAGCCCCAGGGCGCGACCAGCCGCCCTGCAGCGAGATCGTCGGCCACCAGCTGCAACGGTGCGATGGCCACGCCAAGGCCAGCCGACGCAGCCTCGAGCAGGTAATACAGATGTTCGAAGCCCTGCCCCAGACGCATGTCCGCAGGCTGCAGATTCATCGCCGCCAGCCACTGCGGCCAGGCCTGGGGGCGCGAGGTGGTGTGCAGCAGCGCCTCCTGCAGCAACGCCTCGGGGGCGGCCTCGCTTAGTTCCAGGAATCGAGGGTGGCGCGGGCTGATCACCGGCCCGATGGATTCCCGCGCCAGCTCGAATACGTGCATGTCCGCCGGCCACGGCGGTTCGGCATACAGCAGGGTGGCATCCACCTGGGGGCTGCGTGGGTCCAGTTCGCCCTGGCTGGTAGATAGTTGCAAGCGCAGCTCGGGCAATGCTCCGTTGAGCCGGTCCAGCCGCGGGATGAACCAGCGCGCCAGCAGGCTGCCGGGGCAACCGAGCACGAAGGGCGTGTCCGCTTCGCGCTGGCGCAGTTCACCGCACACCTGGCGCAACCGGGTGAAAGTCTCGCCGCTGACATCACGCAGGCGTACGCCCGCTTCGGTCAGCTTCAGGCCGCGGCCATCCTTGACGAACAGTGCCACGCCCAGTTGCTCCTCCAGCGTCCTCACCTGCCGGCTGACCGCGCCGTGGGTGACATGCAGCTCACCTGCCGCACGGCTGACACTGCCCAGCCGCGCCGCAGCCTCGAAGGCATGCAGGGCATTGAGCGAGGGCAGCTGCTGGGCCATGTCAGTCCACCAGCTCGGGCAAAAAGCGCGTATCCATGCTGTAACGCTTGGGGTTGCCCGGGTCGATCATCACCGTGACCAGCGACTCGCTGATGTAGGGGCCGGGGTCGAACCACAGGTTGGCACTGCGAAACACATACAGTTTGTTGGTCTGCGGATTCAGCCACTGGGCGACGATGCGGTATGGACTGCGGCCATTGATGCTCAGTGACTCATTGAGCTCGACGTCCACCACCTCGGCCTGCACCGCCGTGCCGGTGACCAGCAGCTCGGCGGCGCGCCGCTTGCCGAACAAGGGCGGCAGCACGAAGAGCAGACCGATGGCCAGAAATACGCTGCCAATGCCGCCGAGGATCAGGCTTCCCAGCCAGTTTTGGCCAAAGCTGTCGATGTGCGCGCGCTCAGGATTCTGCGGGTCGTAATACACCTCAACCTGCTCGCCAATAGCAAAGGATGGCGGCGTGCTGCAGGTGCTGCTGTAGTGCTCGCCCAGGGTGCCGTCGAGGGTGGTGAACGACACGGTGGGGCAGCCGTCTTCGATGTCCACCACCGCGCCCTGCGTCAGTGTCATCTGCGCCTGCGCGCTGATGCGGTTCACCTGAACGCCCACGGCGATCAGCAGCATGAGTGCGCCGATGCCCGGGAAAATCCATAACCATCCTGTTTTCATGACGCCACGCACCTGTGCATAAATTTCATAGCTGACGATTATCGGCCAACCACGCTGGAATACCAATTGGCAACCAGCGACATAACGAAAATAGCGTCACATAATGAGCAACGGCCCTGATCCAGCCGAAAGCGAATTGCGTTAATACGTGACATTTACTCAACTATCCATTCAAACTAATCGCTTTTCCGAGCGACGCCGCAGCGTTAGTCTGGCCAACATCGACGCCAATGCCCCTTGGCAAGCAGGCCGCTCGCGGCCTCCGAATTCACAGGAGAACCCCATGACTTCATTACGCAACGGCCCAGACGCCACCGGCCTGTTCGGCGCGTTCGGCGGTCAATACGTCGCCGAAACGCTGATGCCGCTGATCCACGAGCTGGCCGCCGAGTATGAAAAGGCCAAGGCAGATCCCGAGTTCACCAAAGAGCTGGCCTATTTCCAGCGCGACTACGTGGGCCGCCCGAGCCCGCTGTATTTCGCCGAGCGCCTGACCGAGCACTGCGGCGGGGCGAAGATTTACCTCAAGCGCGAGGAGCTCAATCACACCGGCGCGCACAAGATCAACAACTGCATCGGCCAGATTCTCCTGGCACGGCGCATGGGCAAGCAGCGCATCATCGCCGAGACCGGCGCGGGCATGCACGGTGTGGCCACTGCCACCGTGGCCGCACGCTTCGGGATGCAGTGCGTGATCTACATGGGCACCACCGACATCGAGCGCCAGCAGGCCAACGTATTTCGCATGAAGCTGCTCGGCGCCGAAGTGATCCCGGTCACCGCCGGCACCGGCACCCTCAAGGATGCGATGAACGAAGCCCTGCGTGACTGGGTGACCAACGTCGACAGCACCTTCTACATCATCGGCACCGTCGCCGGCCCGCACCCCTATCCGGCAATGGTTCGCGACTTCCAGGCCGTGATTGGCAAGGAAACCCGTGACCAGATGCAAGCCCAGGAGGGTCGCTTGCCAGACAGCCTGGTCGCCTGCATCGGCGGCGGTTCGAATGCCATGGGCCTGTTCCACCCGTTCCTCGACGACAAGTCGGTACAGATCATCGGCGTGGAAGCGGCCGGCCACGGCGTGGAAACCGGCAAGCATGCCGCCAGCCTGAATGGCGGCGTACCGGGCGTGCTGCATGGCAACCGCACCTTCCTGCTGCAGGACGACGATGGCCAGATCATCGACGCCCACTCGATTTCCGCTGGCCTCGACTACCCGGGCATCGGCCCGGAACACGCCTGGTTGTTCGACATCGGCCGCGTCGAGTACACCTCGATCACCGACACGGAGGCGCTTGCCGCCTTCCACCAGTGCTGCCGCCTGGAAGGCATCATCCCGGCCCTGGAGACATCCCACGCACTGGCTGAAGTCTTCAAGCGCGCGCCGACTCTGCCCAAGGATCACCTGATGGTGATCAACCTCTCGGGCCGCGGCGACAAGGACATGCAGACCGTCATGCACCACTTCGACGAACAGGAAGAACATATATGAGCCGCCTGCAGACGCGCTTCGCCGAGCTGAAAGAACAGAACCGCGCCGCCCTGGTGACCTTCGTGACCGCCGGCGACCCTAACTACGATGCTTCCCTGGCGATTCTCAAGGGCTTGCCGAAGGCTGGCGCCGACGTGATCGAGCTGGGCATGCCGTTCACCGACCCGATGGCCGACGGCCCGGCGATTCAGCTCGCCAACATCCGTGCCCTGGCTGCCAAACAGGACCTGGCCAAGACCCTGCAACTGGTCCGCGAATTTCGCAAGGACGAGCAGGCCACCCCGCTGGTGTTGATGGGTTACTTCAACCCGATCCACAAATATGGCGTGGAGCGTTTCATCGCCGATGCCAAGCAAGCCGGTGTCGACGGCCTGATCGTGGTCGACCTGCCGCCTGAGCACAACCGTGACCTGTGCGACCCGGCCCAGGCCGCGGGCATCGACTTCATCCGCCTGACCACCCCGACCACCCATGACAAGCGCCTGCCCACCGTGCTCAACGGCAGCTCGGGCTTCGTCTACTACGTATCCGTGGCAGGCGTCACCGGGGCCGGCTCGGCGACGGTGGAACATGTGCAGGAAGCCGTCACCCGCCTGCGCCGCCATACCGACCTGCCGATCAGCATCGGCTTCGGCATCCGCACGCCGGAACACGCGGCGACCATCGCCCGTCTGGCCGACGGCGTGGTGGTCGGCTCGGCGCTGATCGACCAGATCGCCAAGGCCGACAACGACCAGCAGGCGATCGACGGCGTACTCGAGCTATGCAGCCAACTGGCCGAAGGCGTACGCAGCGCCCGGCGCTAAATCAGGCATGAAAAAACCGCTGCCCCGAGCAAGGGCAGCGGTTTTTTATTGCTGCTTTCAGACCGCGGTTACCGCCTTGCCCTCTCTGAACACGCCTTCGAGGTTGGCGAAGAACAGGTCGGCCATCGCCTGACGGGTTTCGTGGGTGCCGCTGCCGATGTGCGGCGTGAGTACCACGTTATCGAGCGTCAGCAGCGCTGCCGGCACAGTGGGTTCGTCCGTGAACACGTCGAGCGCAGCGCCGGCGATGGTGCCGTTCTGCAACGCCTCGACCAGCGCCTGCTCGTCCACCACGGTGCCGCGGGCGATGTTCACCAGATAGCCTTGCGGCCCGAGTGCACGCAGCTGCTCGGCGCCGATCAGCTTGTCGGTGGAGCGGCCACCTGGCACCACCAGCACCGCGTAGTCGGAGGCTTCGAGCAGCCCCTCCAGGGTCTCGTGGTAGGTGTAGTCAACATCATCACGGCGGCGACGGTTGTGATAGGCGACCGTCATGCCGAAGGCCTCGACACGGCGGGCGATGGCGCGACCGATGTTGCCCATGCCGACGATGCCGCACACTTTGCCGCCAATGCTGCCGGAGAGTGGAAAACGCGCGCTCTGCCAGTGGCCCGCACGCACGAAACGGTCTGCCTCGCAGATCCGCCGGCCCAGGGCGAGTAGAATGGACACCGCGGTATCGGCAACGCAGTTATCCAGAACACCCGGCGTGTTGGTGACAATTACTCCACGCTTCTTTGCCGTTTCGACGGCAATCGCGTCATAGCCTACGCCAAAGCTGATGATGGCCTTGAGGTTCGGCAGCGCCTCGATCAGTTCGGCCTTGGCGCCGAATACACCGCTGGTGGCGATGCCATCGATACGGTCTGCGTGCTCGCGCAGCCAGGCGTCCGGGTCGGACATTTCCCAGTAACGGTGGATCTCGTAGCCTTCGGCTATGCGCTCCACCAACGCTGGCAGAAGCGGCCCGATCATCAATAGGTGTGGGCGCGTGTTTGCAGCAGTCATAGGCTTCTCCTCTGAACGGGTATGGCGCCGTTATCGGACGGAAAATGCATCACGCGGACTAAAAGGCAGCGCGCGACGCACCCGTGAGCGAACCAGATAAACGGCCTGATTCACGCAAGTTGTATTACGACTTAGGGCAGATGGCAACGCATAGCGACCGCTGGTCGACGAAATAAATTTACTTCAATTCACAAAATTTATTCTTATCTTATTGATAAACATGATAAAAAAAATGGATAGCGCTACCAGCGTGATGATACTAAAAATTTCCGAACATCTTGAACTCGGCCAAGTTGTGTGATGTCGTAATACCCAGCTTGTGTCATTCCAACAAAAATAATCGGAGGCCCGCGCATGGCCCGCTCAGAAGTACTCGACAAAGCTGCCGTCGGCAGTTCCGGTTCCACCCTCGGCAAACTCATCAAGCTGCTTGGCCCCGGCATCATCGCCGTGCTCTCGTGGCTAGGCGCCGGTGACCTGATCACCTCTTCGGTAGCAGGCGCCAATTACGGCTATGCCATGATGTGGGTATTGGCCGTCTCGCTGCTTCTGCGCTTCCTCATCGTCAACATCATGGCGCGCTTCCAGCTGTGCAATAACCAGGGGATGAGTATCCTCGGCGGTTACGCTCAGTTGCACCCGAGCTTCGCCTGGTTCATGTTCGGCTATGCCCTGCTCATGGGTCACCTGACCAATGCTTACATGCTCAAGGGCGCTGGCGAAGCGCTGGCCACTCTGATCGGCCTGAACGCACCGCTGTTGTGCTCGATTGCAGTCGCCATCGCGGTATGGCTGCTGGTCGGACGCAGCATCTACTCGTTGATCGAAGGCGTGATGAAAGGCCTGCTGTGCCTGATGACCCTGGCATTCATGGCCCTGGCGCTGATGTCCGGTCCGGACTGGGGCGGCATCGCCGCGGGCACCATCGGCTTCAGCATTCCGCCGGATGAAGGCGTACATGGCGCTCTGATCGTCGCCGTCTCGGTAATCGGCGCGGTTGCCGGCTCCATCGCCAACTTCGTGCTGCCCTACGTGATGAAGGAAAAAGGCTGGACCGGCCCGGAGCACAAGCGCATCCAGCGTAACGATCTGCTGTTCGCGGTGTTCGTCGGCATCATCATCAACCTGGCGATCTGGGTGGTGGGTGCGGAAATCCTGCGTCCGAACGGCCTGCAGGTGGAAACACTGGGTGACCTGGGCGCTGCCCTGCAGATGTTCTTCGGCCCAACTGGCTGGTACCTGTTCTTCGTCGGCGCGTTCGCCACGCTGTTCGCCAGCGTCGCCGGCAAGACCACCGCGTTCCCGATGCTGATCACCGATGCCCTGCACCACATCGTGCCCAAGCGCCGCGAGAAATATGGCAGCACCTTCCACAAGGACCCGCTGCACAAGTGGTTCCTGCTGTTCGTGCTGATCACCCCGCTGGTGTGGTCGCTGCCCGGCATGCCGGACTTCGTGACCCTGACCATTGCGGTCAACGCCCTGAACATCGTCGGCCTGCCGGTGATCTCGCTGGGCCTGTTGATCATGTCCAACCAGAAAAAGCTGCTCGGCAAGTACTGCAACAACTGGTTCGAGAACATCGCCCTCGGCGCAGCCACGATCCTGGCGCTCTGGGTGGCCGTCCAGCTGGGCATGCAACTGCTGGCCTGAAACCACTCTCTAGCAACTTGCCTTGTGTGAAGCCAAGGCCCTGCAACGCGGCCAAGCCGCTCCCACTATTGCCGAATGTGGGGGTGCTTGAGCCGCGTTTTTTTGTGCTCGGATTGCGCGGATAAGCCTCAGTAACCGACCGTGAAGCGCTGCCGCGAATGCTGGGGCCGCTCCAGCTCATCGACCAGGGCGATGGCGAAGTCTTCCATGGAAATCGCACTGTTGCCGCCTGCATCGACCAACAGGCTGTCCTTGCCGATACGGAAGCGACCGGTACGCTGGCCAGGCTCGAAGAGCGCCGAAGGCGACAGGAAGGTCCAGTCGAGGGCGTTCTCGCCACGCAGGACGTTGAGGAAGTCGCGCCCGGCACCCGCCTCCTCCTTATACGCCGCCGGAAACTCAGGCGTATCGATCAGCGCCACGCCCGGCGCCACTTCCAGGCTGCCGGCACCGCCGACCACCAGCAGGCGCGGCACACCGGCGGCTTTCACGGCACCCAGCAGGCTGGCTGCGTCGCTGCCGACGAAGCGCGTCGAGCTGATCACCGCGTCGTGACCCTCGAGCAGCGGTACCAGGCGCTCGATATCAGCGACATCGGCACTGGCCACCTGCAGCCCCTGCTGCGCGGGCACCTCACCCACCTGCCGGGCGATGCCGGTGACCTGATGCCCACGCTGCAAGAGCTCATGGGCAATGCGCGACCCCGCCCGCCCGCTGATACCAAGGACGACGATTTTCATAGGATGCTCCGATTTGGCTGATGAGGATCGGTCGGCGGCAGGTTCGCCACTGGCGAACACCAGCCCGGCGAACGCCAACAGCAGGGTGGTGTAGAACAGTTGCATGGAACGGATCATGTGAGACACCGCCGATGGATGAGCTGGCAGCTTACTCGGTGCGAACCCTGCGAAAAGCTGCATAATCGCCGCAACTCAGTTGCATGGATCGAGCGAATCATGGACAGACTCATGGCGACCCGCGTTTTCGTCGAGGTGGTGGACCGCGGCAGCCAGACCGCCGCGGCCGAGCACCTGGATATTTCCCGGGCGATGGTTTCCCGCTACCTGGCCGCGCTGGAAGGCTGGGTCGGTGCGCGCCTGCTGCACCGCACCACACGCAAGCTCAGCCTGACCCAGGTGGGCAACGAGCTGTTGCCGCACTGCCGGGAGATGCTGCTCACCGCCGAAGCGATGCGCTCCACGGGGCTCAAGGCCAACGAGGGGCCCAGCGGCAATCTGCGTATCACCTGCAGCCAGGCATTCGCACAGGCCTGGCTGAGCCCGGTGCTGGTCGAGTACCTCGCCCTCTACCCCGACACCTCGGTGGACGTGCTCATCAGCAGCCAGGCAGAGAACCTGGTGGAGGAAGGCATCGATCTGGCCCTGCGCTTCACCAACCGCCTGGACCCCAACCTGGTTGCCCGGCAGCTGGGCACCTGTCATTCGGTGGTGTGTGCATCACCCGGCTACCTGGCGCGGGCGGGCGTTGCGCAACAGCCCTATGAGCTGGCCGCGCACAATTGCCTGAGCTACAGCTATTTCGGCCGCAGCGTCTGGCATTTCGAAGGCGAAGGCGAACAGATGGAGGTGGCGGTCAGCGGCAACCTGAGCAGCAACGACAGCGGCGTGTTGCTCGAGGCAGCCGTGGCGGGCGCGGGTATCTGCATGCAGCCGCTGTTCGCGGCGGCGCCGCTGCTCGCGAGCGGCCGGCTGACCCGTCTGCTGCCACACTGGCAGCCCCAGTCGCTGGGCATCTACGCCATCTACGCGTCACGCCGGCAGATGCTGCCCGCGCTGCGCAGCCTGCTGGACTTTCTCGCCCAGCGCCTGGCCGACGATCCGCTGTGGCAGGCGCACTAGCGCGAACGGCGCCTCGGGCTATTGAGCCGCCTGCAACTGGCGCTGCGAGGCGCGCTGCTGCTTGTAGGCCAAGGCGGCAGGTGCGACCGGGGTGACCTTGCCGGTTTCCACCCACTTGCGCAGGCGGTTGGCGTCGGCCATGTGGGTGTACTTGCCAAAGGCATCGAGCACCACGAAGGCTACCGGCTTGCCGCCCATGGTGGTACGCATCACCAGGCAGTGGCCGGCACGGTTGGTGAAGCCGGTCTTGGTCAGTTGCACGTCCCAGCCGGCCTTGCGGGTCAGCGCGTTGGTGTTGCGAAAGCCCAGGGTGTAGTTGGGCTTGCGAAACGCCACGGTCTTCTCACCGGTGGAGCTGAGCTCGCCGATCAGCGGGTACTTGCGTGTCGCCTTGAGCAGCTTGACCAGGTCATTGGCGCTGGAGACGTTGTGCTCCGACAGGCCGGTCGGTTCGACATAGCGCGTCTGGGTCATGCCCAGGGCGCGGGCCTTGGCGTTCATCGCCGCGACGAACGCGGTCACGCCGCCCGGGTAATGATGGGCCAGGCTGGAGGCGGCGCGATTCTCGGAAGACATGAGGGTCAGCAGAAGCATCTCGCGCCGGCTGATCTCACTGCCGATGCGTACGCGGGAATACACGCCGCGCATGTCGTGCACGTCGCGAATGATCACCGGCAGTTGCTCGTTCAGCGGCAGTTTGGCGTCGAGGGCGACCATGGCGGTCATCAGCTTGGTGACCGAGGCGATCGGCACGACCATGTCCGGGTTGCTGGAATACAGCACCTTGTCCGTGGTCAGGTCGACGAGCAGTGCACTGCCGGAGGCGAGTTCCTGCTTGGCAGGGGCGGCAGCCTTGGCGGCCAGGGGCGAGACGATGAACAGGCAGGCCAGGGCAAGGCTGGCGAAGGGGCGACGAATATTCACGATGGCATTCACTGGGCAAGAGATGGCTGAGAAGGCACTCCATGCCGGTGGAAAAACGTCATCCGTGCCCTATCGTCAGCAGCAAATAGGGTTTGAAAAACAGCTGATTGCGTTTGCAATTGAAGGTGCGATGTTAGCACCCGTCAAGGCCGGTTCCCATTCTCCGATAAATGGATCAGCTGGCGATAGACCGTCGACGTCCCAGACGATTGAGCCACAGTGACGCAAGGATGATCGCGCCTCCCAGGGCCAGGCGGGGAATATCGGCATCGCGGTTCCAGATCAGCAGGTTCACCACCAGCCCGGCCGGCACGTGCAGCTCGTTCATGATCGCCAGTGTGCCGGCGTCCACCTGCACGCTGCCCTTCACCCACCAGAACAGCCCAAGCGCCGTGGCGAACAGCCCCATCCACAGCAGGATGCCCCATTGCAGCGCCGTTTGCGGCAGCTTGTCCGGGTTGCCGAAGAGCAGGAACGAGGGCACCACCAGCACCATCGCCCCCAGGAAGAAGTGCCCGAAGAAGCGATGCAGCGGTTGCTCGGTCGGATAACGCATCAGCAGCTGGCGGCACAACACCTGGCCCGCCGCGAAGGTCACGTTGGCCAGTTGCAGCAGCAGGAAACCAATCAGGTATTCGCCCTCCAGGCGCTCGAAGCGGATCACCACTCCGCCCCCTACCGCCACGAGCGCGGCGACCAGCGCCCAGGGATTGAAGCGGCGCGCCAGGGCATCGTCGAGCAGGGTCACGTAGATCGGCGTGAGCACGGTGAACAGCAGCACCTCCGGCACCGTCAGCACCTGGAAGCTGCGGTACAGGCACAGGTAGGTCACCCCGAACTGCAACGCACCGGCCAGCCAGAAGCCGGCCAGCAGGCGCCGTGGCAAGCCGCGCCAGAGGGTGAAGGGCAGGAACACCAGCGCCGCCACGGCGACCCGCGCCAGCACGGCGAAATCGCTGTCCACCCGGCCCGCCAGGTATTCGCCGATCAGGCTGAAGGAAAATGCCCAGAGGACGGTGACGGCGAGCAGGTAAGGCATGGTACGGGCTCTTGGAAATCAGGCGCGGATCATACCGTGCCGCGGCTCCCGCGTCAGAGGCGTTCAGCGCCCCTCATCAGTTGGCCGCCCCGCGGGGAAAATGGACAGGTCCAGTGGTCGCACGGCGCCCATCCACAGGGCGAGGTCACGGTGATCGACCAGATCGTTACCGGTCAGAGGGTGGACGAACACCACCAGTTGCCCGCGATTGAGCATCAGCCAGGGAACCACTTCGGCGAACAGCTCGGCGGCAAACGCCAGCTGGCAACTCCAGTCAGGGTGCGGCCCAACGGGTTGCTGGTGCAGGCGCCCCATCGTCACCGCGAAGCGTGCCGCCGCGCCCTCGCACAGCGCGCGCGCCTGCGCCAGGCTGGCGGCGTCGAAATACACATGGGCGTGGTAGCCGCGAATGAGCGCCTCGGTCATGGCGCGATCGCCATCGGATCGATCACGCGCTGCGCGGCAGGCAGCGACTCGCGGGTCATCTCGTCGCGCAGCCAGTCGGTAAAGCCCTGCACCAGCCGCACCCGTCTCTTGCGCTCGGGCAGGACCACGTAATAGCCAAAGTCCGACGCGGCGCTGCGCTCGTCGAGGCGGCAAAGCAGCCCCTGAGCCAGCAGCTCGTCGACCAGGTGCCGCCAGCCGATCGCCACGCCCTGCCCGGCAATTGCGGCCTGCAGCAGCAAGGTGTAATTGTCGAAGCGCAGGCTGCCGGGGCTGGGTGTTTCAGCGATGCCCAGGGCGCGGAACAGGCCGCTCCAGTCGAACCAGCGCGAGCGGCTTTCAGGGCGCAGGTGCAGCAGCGGCAGGCGCGCCAGCAGTTGATTGGCGCTGGCGCTCTGCCCCTTGAGCAGTTGTGGGCTGCACACCGGGAATACTTCTTCCTTGAACAGCAGGTGCACCTCGCCGTTCTTCAGGCGGCCGTCGCCAAAGCTGATGGCCACATCGATTTCCGCCGGCAGGCTGGTCATGTCGCGCTCGCTGGTGACCAGGCTGACGTCCACCTCCGGGTGCAGCTGATGGAAGCGCTGCAGCCGTGGCATCAGCCAATACGCGGCGAAGGCGAAATCGGTGGCGACCTGCAGCACCTCGTGCTGATGCCGCCCGACCACCGCATCCAGCCCGGCATCCAGCGCAGCCAGGCCTTCCTGCACCGGCCCTAGCAGCGCCTCGCCAGCTTCGGTCAGCACGATTCCGCGATAAACGCGGTCGAACAGACGGGCCGCTACCTGCTCCTCCAGCCGCTTGATCTGCTGGCTGATGGCCGGCTGGCTGCTGCCCAGTTCGGCCGCCGCGGCGGTGAAGCTCAGGTGCCGTGCCGCCGACTCGAATACCCGCAGCACGTCGAGGGAAACGCCATCGAACGACTTGAACATAAGCTGTACTTATCCTAGCCATGTGCGTCATCGCGGTTTACCCAGGCGCTGCTAGGCTGGATGATCGAAACAACACTCTCGCATAAAAAAACGATATGGAATACACGCCACCATGAAGCGTCCCAACATCCTCTTCATCATGGCCGACCAGATGGCCGCGCCGCTGCTGCCGATGCACGACTCGGCCTCGCCGATCAAGGTGCCGCACCTGCAGCGCCTGGCGGCTGAGGGCGTGTTGTTCGACTCGGCCTACTGCAACAGCCCGTTGTGCGCCCCGTCGCGTTTCACCCTGGTCAGCGGCCAGTTGCCCAGCCAGATCGGTGCCTACGACAATGCCGCCGACTTTCCCGCCGATGTACCCACCTACGCCCACTACCTGCGCCGCCTCGGCTACCGCACGGCGCTGTCCGGCAAGATGCACTTCTGTGGCCCCGATCAATTGCACGGCTACGAAGAGCGCCTGACCAGCGACATCTATCCCGCCGACTACGGCTGGGCCGTGAACTGGGATGAGCCAGAGGTACGCGCCAGCTGGTACCACAACATGTCCTCGGTGCTGCAGGCCGGCCCGTGCGTGCGCACCAATCAGCTCGACTTCGACGAAGAGGTGGTGTTCAAGGCGCAGCAGTACCTCTACGACCATGTGCGCGTGACGCCGGACCAGCCATTCTGCCTGACGGTGTCGATGACCCATCCGCACGACCCGTACACCATCCCCGAGGAGTACTGGAACCGCTACAGCGATGGCGATATCCCGCTGCCGCGCCAGGTCATCGACCAGGCCGAGCAGGACCCGCACTCCCAGCGCCTGCTCAAGGTCATCGACCTGTGGGACAAGCCGCTGCCCGAACACAAAATCCGTGATGCCCGCCGCGCCTACTTCGGCGCCTGCAGCTACATCGACGACAACATCGGCAAACTGCTGAAGACCCTCAAGGACTGCAAGCTGGCCGACGACACCATCATCGTGTTCTCCGGCGACCACGGCGACATGCTTGGTGAGCGCGGCCTCTGGTACAAGATGCACTGGTTCGAGATGGCCGCTCGCGTACCGCTGCTGGTACACGCCCCGGCACGCTTCGCCGCGCACCGGGTCAGCCAATCGGTGTCCACCGTAGACCTGCTGCCAACGCTGGTTGAGCTGGCCGGCGGGCAGGTCGAGCCAGGCCTGCACCTCGACGGCCGGTCCCTGCTCCCGCACCTGCAAGGCAGCGGCGGGCACGACGAAGTGCTCGGCGAATACATGGCCGAAGGCACCACCAGCCCGCTGATGATGATTCGCCGCGGCGAATGGAAATTCGTCTACTCCGAAGAAGACCCGCTGCTTTTGTTCAACGTCGCGAATGACCCGCGCGAGCGCGAAAACCTCGCCGAATCGCCGGATCACCGTGAGCAGGTCGCGGCCTTCCTCGACGAAGCACGCAGCCGTTGGGACATGCCCGCCATCCACCAGGCGACCCTGGCCAGCCAGCGCCGCCGTCGCCTGGTCGCCGAGGCCCTGACCCAAGGCACGCTGAAGAGCTGGGACCACCAGCCGATGGTCGACGCCAGCGAACAGTACATGCGCAACCACATCGACCTCGACGATCTGGAGCGCCGCGCGCGGTTTCCCCAAGCGTGACGTGATGCGCCAGGTGACCCACGGAAAAGTGGGAACCTGGCGCGCTCACCTGCGTCGCATAGCCTGCCAACTAAAAATCCAACATAAGGAATTAGGCATGAAGACATTCAAGACCGCTGTCGCCGGCAGCCTGCTCCTGGCCACCAGCCTGGCCTTCCAGGCCCACGCCGAAGACGCCAGTTGCGCCACGGTGAAACTGGGCGATCCGGGCTGGAGCGACATTGCGGTGACCAACGGCATCGCCAGCCTGGTGCTCGATGGCCTGGGCTACAAGGTGCAGACCCAGACCCTTGGCGTGCCGATCATCTTCGCTGGTCTGCAAAAGGGCCAGGTCGATGTGTTCCTCGGCAACTGGATGCCCGCGCAGCAGGCCAACCACGACAAGTTCGTCGCCAACGGCAAGGTCGACAAGGTCGCCGAAAACCTCAGCGGTACCGAGTACACCCTGGCCGTGCCGACTTACGCGTACGAGGCCGGAGTGAAGACCTTCGCCGACCTGGAAAAGCACGCCGACAAGTTCGGTCGCAAGATCTACGGCATCGCCTCCGGCGCGCCGGCCAACGAGTCGATCAAGGAAATCATCGCCGCCAACGAATTCGGCCTCAAGGACTGGACGCTGGTCGAGTCCAGCGAGCAGGCCATGCTGGTGCAGGTCGGCCGTGCGGTGCGGCGTGACGAGTTCGTCGCCTTCCTCGGCTGGACGCCCCACCCGATGAACGTGCAGTACGACATGAAGTACCTCAAGGGCGGCGAGAAGTACTTTGGCGAGAGCGGCAGCGTCAACACCCTGGCCCGTAAAGGCTACGCGACGCAGTGCCCGAACGTCGGCAAGCTGCTGAGCAACCTGAAGTTCACCCAGGAGATGGAGAACGCCATCATGGACGCCGTGCTGAGCAAGCAGGCGAGCAATGACCAAGCCGTGAAGAACTGGCTCAAGGCCAACCCGCAGGTGATCGATGGCTGGCTCGAGGGCGTTACCACTCGCGACGGCGGCGATGCGGTAGCGGCAGTGAAGGCCAAGCTGTAGGGCCGTCAGGGCGTAGGGTGGATGGCGCTTTTTCATCCACCATTGCGATTCCCAGAGCGGTGGACGGGCCGGGCCGCGCAGGTGAAGCGTCGTCCACCCTGCGCGACTGACTAAAAGGGATCACCGGCGGCGATGAAGGCCAAGCTATAAGGCCGTCAGGGCGTAGGGTGGATGACGCTTTTTCATCCACCATTGCGATTCCAGAGCGGTGGAGGGGTCGGGCCGTGTAGGTGAAGCGTCGTCCACCCTGCGCGACTGACTAAAAGGGATCACCGGCGGCGATGAAGGCCAAGCTATAAGGCCGTCAGGGCGTAGGGTGGATGACGCTTTTTCATCCACCATTGCGATTCCAGAGCGGTGGAGGGGTCGGGCCGTGTAGGTGAAGCGTCGTCCACCCTGCGAATACCCGCTTTTGATAGCTCCCACGAAGCGTGAGAACGATCAGATAAACGCCTCTGCTACCCTGTTCGCCACCCAATCACGAGCTACCTGAGCGACCGCATGCGCTTACCCAGCCGATACAGCCTGTTTCCCTTCCTGCTCTGGTGGCCGAATGTCACCCGGCGCACGCTGGGTACGGATCTGCTGGTCGGCTTGAGTGGCGCGATTCTGGCTTTGCCACAGTCGATCGCCTACGCACTGATCGCCGGGCTGCCGGCCGAATACGGGCTCTACGCCGCGATCGTGCCGGTTATCATCGCCTGCCTGTGGGGCTCGTCGTGGCACCTGATCGGCGGACCGACGGCGGCCATCTCCATCGTCCTGTTCACCAGCGTCAGCCCCATGGCCAGGCCGGGCAGCGAGGAGTTCGTGGCGTTGGTGCTGCTGCTGACCTTTCTCGCCGGGCTGTTCCAGTGGCTACTGGGGCTGATGCGTTTCGGCAACCTGGTCAACTTCGTGTCACCCTCGGTGGTGCTGGGCTTCACCCTTGGCGCCGCGCTGGTCATCGCCCTGGGCCAACTCCCGAACCTGCTGGGCCTTGAGGTCGACAGCCAGCGCACGGCGGTGGCGACCCTGCTCGATCTTGGCCAGCACCTGGGCGAAAGCGACTGGCACGCGGTGCTGGTGGCGCTATTCACCCTGGCAGTTAGCCTGGCATGCCGGCGCCTCTGGCCGCGCTTGCCAGCGCTGCTCATTGGCGTAACGGCGGGCAGCCTGCTGGTCGCCGCCCTGCCTGGGTTCTTCGCGAGCATCGCCCTGGTCGACTCGTTCGAAGGCCAGTTGCCTCCCTTCACCACGCTGGACTTCGAGGTCAACAGCCTGCTGGAGCTGCTGCCCGCCGCCATCGCGTGCGGCATGCTGGGCCTGGTCACCAGCCTGTCCATCGCCCGCTCGCTGGCGGCCCGCTCGCAGCAACTGCTGGATGCCAACCAGGAAGTACGCGCCCAGGGCCTCTCCAACCTGATCGGCCCGTGGTTTTCCGGCTCGCTGTCGGCCGGCTCCTTCACCCGCTCGGCGCTGAACCTGCAGGGCGGCGCCACGTCGCCGCTGGCCGGGGTGTTCTCGGCGGTGCTGGTGGCTGCGTTCGCGGTGTTCTGCGCGCCGCTGATCGCGCACATCGCCCTGCCCAGCATGGCCGCCGCCATCCTGCTGATCTGCTGGGGGTTGGTGGATATACCCGGCGTTCGCGCATTGCTGCGGGTCAGCCGCTCGGAGTTCGTGGTGATGCTGCTGACCCTGCTCGCGACGCTGGTGCTGGAACTGCAGACGGCGATCTATGCCGGCGTATTGGCCTCGCTGTTCTTCTACCTCAAACGCACCTCGCAGCCACGCTTCAAATACACCCGCGATGGCGACGACGAACTGCTGCGCCTGGAAGGCTCGATCTTCTTTGGCGCCTGCCATTACGTGCAGCAAGTGCTGCAGCTCAGCCGTGGCGAGCGGGTGGTGGTCGATGCCCGGCACATCAACTTCATCGATTACGCCGGCGTGGAAATGCTCCACCACGAAGCTCGCCGCCTGCAGACGCAGAATCGCCAACTGGTGTTGCGCCACGCCCGACCGCACGTGGTCGAGGAGATCCAGAAACTCGAAGGCCCCGGCTGCCCCGTGCAGTTCGAAGAGTGAGCGATAGACAGGGAGCGATATTGATCGAAACCCTTTTTCGCCCGGCACCGACGATCCCGTAGGAGCCGCGACCCCGCGGCGAATGGCATGGGCAACGCCGATATCGCAGCAGGGCCACAATCATTCGCGCCGGGGGCGACGCTCCTACGCGAGGGTGTGTTTCGCAAGACCGCCGCACACCCCGTAGGAGCCGCGACCCCGCGGCGAATGGCATGGGCAACGCCGATAGCGTGGCAGTGCCACAATCGTTCGCGCCGGGGGCGACGCTCCTACGCGATGGGTGGTCATGCCGCGATCACTTGTAGGAGCCGCGACCCCGCGGCGAATGGCATGGGCAACGCCGATATCGCGGCATGGCCGCAATCGTTCACGCCGGGGGCGACGCTTGGCTGTTCTCCTACAGAACCCGGAGCGCCTGACAATCGTGCTGGCACGCTCGGCTACGCTAAGCGCGCTTCACTATCACCAGCCGTGACGACGGAAATAACGCCATACCAATAGCAATGCCGCCAGCCCCAGAACCCCGGCGGCAATGAACAGGCCGTCATAGCCGAGCGTCTTGGCCAGCACGCCGCTGGCGGCGCCGACGAAGCCGCCAAGGAGGATTTGCGTCGAGGCCTGCAGGGTGAAATCCGCCCCCTCGTGACCAGGCCGGCACTGGCGCATCATCGCGGCGAAAAGCGCGACTGTGGATAAACCGTCGGCCGCCTGCTCACACAGCGTCAAGGCATAGACCAGCAATGCGTCGCCGCCACGGCTGACCAGCAGCGCCAAGGCACCAAGGCTCAATGCCTGCAGTACGCCAAAAATCAGCAACGCGCGCAGCACACCCAGGCGCGCATACAGCAGCCCGCCCAGCAGCGCGCCGCCGATCCCCACCAGGCTGCTGATCAGCGTCAGTTGCCCCAGCTCGGCGTTGCTCCAGCCCTGGTCCACCAGCATCGGCTTGATCATCGGCGAGCCGAGGGCGTCGCCGAGCTTGAACGTCAGCACCACCGCCAGCCATAACCCCATGCCGGGCAGCACCAGCAAACCACGGTAATGCTGCAACAGCAGGCCCGGCCCCAGCGGCTCGGTCGACGCGGGCTGTGGCGGCAGATGGCGTGCCTCGGCGAAGCGCCAGATTGGCAACAGCGTCAGCGCCAGCAACCCCGCCAGCAGCAGCACCGAGAGATTCCAACCGAAACGGTCGATGATCAGCAGCAGGCCGCTGCCACTGACGATCATCCCGACCTTGTAGCCGCCCACCTGCAGGCTGTTGCCAAGCCCGCGCCAGCGCTCCGGCAACAGGCGCACGGTCAGGCCATCGGTGGCGATGTCCTGGGTCGCGGCAGCCAGGTTGATCAACAGCAGCAGGCCGAGCAGCAGCGGCAGATGCGCGCCAAACAGCGCACTCGGAGAGAGCATGGCCAGGGCCACGAGAACCAGCAGTACGCCGCTTTGCAGCGGCAGGATCCAGCCCCGGTGATGGCCCAGGCGCCGCGACGAGAGGCGGTCCACCCAGGGCGCCCACAGCACTTTGAGCAACCAGGGCAGCGCCAGCAGCTTGAGCAGGCCGATCAGCGCCAGGTCCACGCCGTGCTGGCGCAGCAGCACCGGCAGCGCGTGGGCGATCAGCCCGGAGGGCAGCCCCTGGGCGCAGTACAACGAGGCCAGCAGTACCAGCGTGGTACCCGCAGGGCGGCGCAGATCGGGGGATGTGGGCGACATGGCGGAGTCCGCTGCGGGTCAGCGGCGCAGCATAGCGCAGGCGTGAAAGCGGCCGCAGCCCTGTCATGCTTCGGTAACAACTCGATACCCGAAAGCAACTGCACAAACGAACATCGGCACGCCGTTCCGGTCTACTCGCCTATCACCTTTCACGCCCTTGCTGCCGCGCTCTTCGCTGCCAGCCATGGCGCCACGTGTTCGAGCACAGCGGAGATCCATGGCCACATCATTCATCCACACCCTGCGCCGCCGCTGGTTCAGCCTGGGCTTGCTGGCGTGCCTGGCCGTCGGCCTGCCGATCGGCTGCGCCAAGCTGGAACAGAAGGAACGCGAACTGGTGTTCCGCATCGAGCCCGGTACGGCCAGCTGGTTCAGCGGCCTGCCCACCGGGGTCAAGGAAATGACCCTCAGCGCACCGCAGTTTGGCGACACGCAGAACATCCACGCCTGGTGGTGGCCTTCGCCAAAGAAGGACGCACCGACGCTGCTGTACCTGCACGGCTCACGCTGGAACCTCACCGGCCAGCTGTTTCGTATCGAGCAGCTGCACGCCATGGGCTTTTCGGTACTGGCCATCGACTACCGCGGTTTCGGCGAAAGCCTCGGCGAGCTGCCCTCCGAGCGCACCATCTACGAAGACGCCGAGATTGCCTGGCAACGCCTCACCGAGCTGCAACCCGACCCGGCCAAGCGCTTCATCTACGGGCATTCCCTGGGGGGTGCAGTGGCGGTCAATCTTACCGAATCCCTGGGCCGCGATCGCCACACACCGCCGCTGGCCGGGCTGATCATCGAGTCGACCTTCACCAATCTGGCCGATGCCGCCACCGAGGTGGCAGCCGAGTACACGTCGCTGCCGGTGCATTGGCTGCTGTCGCAGAAATTCGACTCGCTGAGCAAGATCGGCGACATCAAGGTGCCGGTGCTGATCGCCCACGGCACCAATGACCGCTACATCCCGCAGCGCTTCAGCGAAAGCCTCTACGAGGCGGCCAACGAGCCCAAGCGCCTGCTGTTGATCAATGGCGGCAATCACAACAACAGCCTGCGCACCGGGAGCCGCGAATACCGAGCGGCGATTCGTGCACTGTTTACGCCGAAAGCGGTGAGCAGCGGGTAGCCCGCTTAGGAATGGCTGAAAGCGGACCTGCCGTTTACGCCACCTACAAAACGCCCGACAGGCACACTGTCGGGCGTTTCGGTTTCGGCATCAGACGTTGCTTACATCCCTGCGGCTTTCAACAGCGGATTGCCGTTCGAATCCGCACCACCATTGGTCTTGTAAGCATCCAGCAGCCTGCCGGCCTTGTTGCACTCGAAGACGGTCGACTCATTGTTGTTCGCAGCGCCAGGCAGCGCGCTGATCACGCTGTAACCGCAGTTCCAGATTTCCTTGCCGCTCAGCTCGAACTTGGCGTTCGGGTAACCGACCTGCTTGACCACCTGATCCTGAGTCGGGCTGCAGGCTTTGAGCTGTTGAACCGTCTCTGGCGTGATATAGGTGCTGCCGCTGGCACGCGTCAATACCGGAATACGGCAGCCACACCGCTGTCGGTCGGCATCACCCGTTCCGGGGGTGCCACCACCACTTCGCCGCCATGACGGATCACCGCGAGGATCAGCTCATCGAGCACATCCTCCGTGGCAGGATCAGCGTCCTCGTGCAGCACCAACTCGCCGCTGCTCAGGTCCATGGTCCCGGCGACCCGCTGCTCGGCAGCCACCAGCAGCAGCGCGATACGGCCTTCAACGGCGGCACGGGCGACAGCCGGCAGTTGGTCGCCGGCCAACTGCTGCCCCACCGCCACGCCGTAGCGGTTGAACGCATCGTCCAGTTTCTCGGCGTGCCGAATGCTCATCAGCTCACCGCAGGCGGACGCCAGCCGGGTACCGGAAAGCGTGGCGGGATCCACCTCGACGCCCTGTGCCAGCAAAAACGGGTTGCGGCTCAACGCCCTGAACACCGCCTGGTTTTCCGGCAGCGCCGCCAGAATCAGCGGCAGCCTGGTAACCCGAGAACAATGCTCGGTGATTTGCTTGTCGACGATGCGGAAGAACCGTTCGCGATCCAGGTTGATCTCGTCCTGCTTACCGCCGCCGCCCGACTCATGCATCATCGGGTCACCGCGCTCACCGCCACCGCTGAAGCCATCGGGGTGGCCCTGCTGGTCCCGTGAGGTCAGCTCATTACCCAGCGCCTCGACCAGGCTGGTCGGCACCGACTCGGGGAGTTCGACCGCCTGCAGGCTCTGCGTCGAGCCCTCATGCACGCGTACGCTGTCCCTCGACAGGCACAGCACCTGATAGCGGTCGGCCAGCGGCGCCAGGCGCAACAGGGGCTTCAGGTAAGGGTGGCTGTTGACGATGGCGACTTCCTCGACCGGCTGATGCAGCCCCACCACGTGGAAATGATCCTGCCCGGCGAAGATCGCAAGGCCCTCGGGGCAACCGTTCCAGAACGCCGTGTCATCGATCAGCGCCTGAATGGGCGCGAGCAGCCTGTCCTTGAGCTGTGGATAACGCTGCTGCAGGGAAGCTTCTAGAGTCTTGAGCAGGTTCTTCAGCCGAATGGGGTCCTGAGTGCGCTCCGGAAATGTGCGGTGCGTGGGCATATAGAGGCTCAGGTTGGGTTGGCCGGCGAGCGTCAGAAGCGTGCTTACGGTCTGTTGCGAAAAGGGTTGGATTGGGGTCATCACGGGCTCCTCATTCTTTTCCCAGGTCTGCCTGTTTGGCGAGAAATTCGTCCTCGAGCATGGCGTCGATCTCTGCTGCCGAGTCTTCATGCACGACCGGAGCCGTCAATTGCCCGGTGGACTCCACCCGCTGCGAAAGCCGCCCCGTCAGGTGCTCGAGCGCATGGCTCATTTTTCGCGCGGCGCCGGCTACGGCCAGGTCGAGGCTTTCCGCCTTGTGGGTCACCGATAGCGAACTGTGGCCCTTGGGGCGCGCCTCGATCTGGCAACGCTTGTCCTGCGCGCCAGCCTTGTGCGAGTTGACGTCGCCGACGTGGATCTCCACGCGCGTCAGCAAATCCGTGTAACGCTCCAGCTCGTCGACAACCCGGCTGCCCACCCACTCCTGCAGCTCGGTACCGCCTTCGATGTGATTACTGTCCACCTGTACTTGCATGTTGTGATCCTCCGCTGCGGCGCCGGGGGAGGCGCCTGTTGCCAGTAGAAGAGCGAGAAAAAGGATCGGTTCCTGAAGGTGGATGACTGGCACTTACCGCTTCGTTCAAGCGCAACGCAACGTCTAGCGAAGCGCTTAAGGCTCCATAAAGCTATTTATAATCAACTGGTTGCAAGGTGAGGCGAGCAGCACCGAGACGCGCATTTCGGTTCTTCGGCAGGCCGTTCAGCCGCATCCTGCTCCCTGTCCCAGCCGACAGAACGCCGCGAAGACCGGGCAGCAGACGGAGCCTGGAACAGGCCACGACGCAACCGCACTTGCACCCGCAGGCGTGCAGGAAGCGACGATCATCACTACACAATGGAGGCATCACCAACACCGCTCGCCGCAGCCGGCATCTCGGCGGTTGAAACCACCGTGGCGTGTTCCCCGCGTGGCTGACGGGCCAATTCAAGGCGGTGCCCTGAAAACAGGCGCCAATGGTGGGAGCGCCTGAGCGGCTGGGCTGGTCACCGCGCCGCAGAGTGCGAAGCGCTTCGTGGTTCAGGCCGCCGCTCGCCCATGAGGCCAGGCAGCTCGCTATAATCGCCCCCAGCTTCATTGCCATGAGGCTGCCAAGGATTGGTGTGCTACGCCCTCTCGCTTCACACCTTGTGTTCATTTCAGGCTTCGTCGGTCATTCAGGCACCGACGGTGCTGCCCTGCACGCGAGTGTACCGATGCCCCTGTTACGCAATCTCTGCGGCGCCCTGCTGCTGCTCACCCTGGCCGGCTGTTACAGCCTGTCGCCCATCGATATCGACAAAAACATTCGCCCTGCCGAAGGCGGTGCCACCAGCTACCTGGTGGGGGTTGTCGGCGTCTGGCCGGACGCCAAGTATTCTCTCCACGAACAAAGCCTTCTGCTGCGCCAGAAGGGCGGCGGCGGTGCAGCCTCGGCGCGCCTGCGCAACAACGTTCACCTGCGGACACCACGGGACATCCGCGATGGACGCCGCGGCATCGGCACGCTGTTCGTCATGCCACTCAAACCCGGCCGCTACGAGCTGTACAACGTCTTGTTCAAGCGCAGCAACGGCACCACCACCTGGAGACGCGAGGACTTCTCCATCCCGTTGCAACTGGAGCCCGGCAGGGCCTATTACATCGGCGACTTCCGTGCGGCCTGTATCGATTACAACGCCCGCTGCGCATTCATCCACCGCTACAACCTCAAGCGGGACCAGGCCCTGGTCATCGGCAAACACCCCGAACTGCCGCCGCTGCAGCAACTCGAGCTGGAGCATATGGAAGGTGCCTATCCCATCCTCCTCGACAGCGACGCCGAGAATGCCGCGGTCTTCAAAACGATTCTGTCGGGGCAGGCAAAATGAGCAACTTGATGCGCCTCCTCAGCCTCGCCATGGTGATGTTTCTGGGCGGCTGCCAGGTCAACCACACCCTGCCAGAACCCACGCTCGATCACGAACAGACGTTACCCCCGGTAAGCGTGCAGACCCTGGGGTCGGTACCCGGCCCGCTCATCCGTAACCACCTGCGCAGTGCGGGCGTATTCGAGCAGGTTCGCGAAGGCTTCGACCCCGCCGGGTACAATATCCAGGTGGTGTCGGTCGGCGACTACTACGGCTTCAGCAATTTACCCAATCAGTTGCTCAGTGCTTTCAGCCTGTTCATCATTCCGGCTTCCGTATCCTGGGACTCGGCACTGACATTCCGGGTGACCCGTGGCCAGGAGGAAGTGGCCACGTACCAGATCAACAACAAAACCACGCACTACAACGGGCTGTTCGTGCACCCGGACGGTCGCGACGACAATATCCGCCGGATCATCGACAACTTCGCCGCCCGGGTTCAGGCCGATGCGGCGCTGTTCAAGCTTACGCCGCTGAAGCCCGTGCACACGCCGATGCCGGTGGCGCCGGCAACCCTGCAACAGCACACGGCGTTGATTGTCAGCTACCAGGTAAACGCTGACGGGTCGGTGAGCGACGTGACGATCGCCGGCGATGCACCTGAACTCGCCCGCCTGGCCGTCGAAGACACGGTGCGCACCTGGCGCTATGAACCCTGGGCGCCCAGTTCGAAAGCACCGGCGACGCAGCGAACCAGCCAACCGATGATACTCAAGCCGCAATCGCTCGTGCGCACTCAGGAGCAGAGTTGCGCTCAGGTCATCCAGGAACTGCAAGCCTTCGAGCAAGCGTCGCCAGGCAAACCCGCGAGCGATCTGTCTACCTTCCAGCAAACCTCCGCACTGCTGTTCCTCGCCGAGCTGCGCCAACAGGACAAAGCCTCGGCTACCGAAGTAGACAAGGCCTTCGCACGTGCGCTGCCATGGATCATCGAACAGTGCCGCGCCAATCCTCAGGCCGATTACTGGACGTACGTGCACCAGGGCGTGAAGCAGCAAAAGGCGGCTGAAGGCGAAGCACGCCAGTAAAAGCTCCACCGCAGCACGTAGCGACCAGGCCGGTCGTTACGTGCTCGCCTCACTCGCCATACGGCCAGCGTGCGCCCGCAATAGACTTCCCTCCTGCAGCACGCGCATATTGTCCAGCACGTCGAAATAGACGGACTAGCTGGCTGTCAGATAACAGCTAACCTGATTTTCATATCAGGATTATTCCGACCAGGCACTCGCTGCCGTAAGCCGCTGTGCGTTAGAACGATTCCCCACAACAATAAAAGGAATTCGAGCATGACCCACCCACATCATCTGCTGTCCGGCCTGGCCCTCTCGCTGGCGATTGCCAGCACAGGCGCCAACGCTGCCGGGCTGACCAGCGAACACAAGCCATTCGGCAAGACCCGCGATGGCACACCTGTCGAGCAGTATCAGTTGCGCAACAGCCATGGCATGCAGGCCACCATCATCACCTACGGCGGCGTGCTGCAGGCCCTGGAGGTACCGGACAAGAACGGCAAGGTCGAAGACGTGGTGTTGGGTTTCGATGACGTGCAGGGCTATGAAGCCGGAACCGCGTTCTTCGGCGCCACCATCGGCCGCTTCGGCAATCGCCTCGCGGGCGGCGCCTTCGAACTCGACGGCAAGCGCTACCAGGTGCCGCTCAACGACGGGCCGAACGCCCTGCACGGCGGCGCCGAAGGGTTCGACAAGAAGGTCTGGGAAGCCAAGCCGGTGAAGGATAAAGATTCGGTCGGCGTGACCCTCACCTACCTGTCCAAGGACGGCGAGATGGGCTTTCCCGGCAACCTGAAAACCGAAGTCACCTATCGCCTCAACGACAACAACGAACTGCACATCGACTACAAGGCCACCACCGACAAACCCACGGTGCTCAACCTCACCAACCACAGCTACTTCAACCTCGCCGGGGCCGGCAACGGCGACATTCTCAAGCAGGTCGCGACCCTGCACGCCAGCCACTACACACCGGTCAACAAGACGCTGATCCCCACCGGCGAACTGGCACCGGTCAAAGGCACGCCGATGGACTTCACCCAACCGACCCCCATCGGCCAGCACATCAAGGACGACCACGAGCAGCTCAAATTCGCCGAAGCCAAACAGGGCGGCTTCGACTTCAACTGGGCGCTGGACGGCAAAGGCGACATCAAACAACTCGCCGCCGAGGTGCACGATCCGCAATCGGGCCGTCGCCTGCAGCTCTACACCACCGAGCCGGGCGTGCAGTTCTACACCAGCAACTTCCTGGATGGCACGGTGAAGGGCAAGGCGGGCAAGACCTACGCCCACTGGAGCGCCTTCACCCTGGAAACCCAGCACTTCCCGGATGCACCGAACCAGCCGACATTCGCCTCCACGCGGCTGGACCCAGGGCAGACGTATACGCAGAACACGGTGTTCAAGTTCTCCGCGGACTGACGGCGAGCGTAGCAGCCGCAATGCCGGGGCAGGCACGCACGATGAAGGCCTGATCGTCGCCTGCCCTGGCCGACCACCCGGTGAAAGAGTCAACGCCCGCGGCAGACCGCGGGCTCTCTGATCAGCCTGCCCAGCGCTTCAGAACTTGTAACCCAGGCCGATCATGTACACGAAGGGATCGACCTCGACATCCACCTCGGCTCTTACACCCAGCGTGGTGTTGCTGACGTAGGCATCGGTATCGATATCGATGTAGCGCATTTGCGCGTTGATCATCAGGCGGTCGGTCAGCATGTAATCCGCCCCCACCTGGGCCGCCCACCCCCAGGAGTTGCTGGCGTGGAAGTTATCGAACCCTGCCGCACTGGCACTGCTGCCCACGCTTTCATCGTAGATCCAGGTGTAATTGATGCCCGCACCGACATAGGGCTGAAAGGCCGATTTGTTATCGAGCGGGTAGTAGATCAGGCTCAGCGTCGGTGGCAGATGTTTGAGCGAGCCGAGCTTGCCATCGGCAATCCCCCCGGACGTGCCACTGATGTTCACGTCGTGCTCGAAAGGTGTCGCCGCCAGCAACTCGATCCCCAGATGGTCGGTAAGCATGTAGGCGAAGTTCAGGCCGAGCTGAGTGTCGCTGCCAAGGCTCGCCTTGCCCCCCAGATCAGTGCCTGACAGAGCCCCGCGATCGACCTTCACGCTGGAACTGCTTTCACGTGGGTCAACCGTCACCGCGCCCGCCCGAACGATGATATCGCCCGCTTCGTGCGCCTGAACCGTTGAAGCAGCCATGGCCAGCATCGCCAGGCCGCTGTTGAAAAGCATAAGTTTGCGCATGCCCGATTCCACCTCTCTTTGAAGGGCAGCCCAGGCCCGCGCATGGCAGACCGACTGCTCCTGGGAGCCAGGAGTATCGGCAGGGCGGCGCAGGCACACGTCCGCCGATCGGCATAGCGCCCGCCAACGGTTAGGTTACGGAATTTGTCGAAGCGGAAAGTGTTACAGGGAGGGTGGCGGATTTGGTTATGAAGACCTGAAAAGGGATGGCGGCGCGATTGGCGGCGGACAACAGGCTGGCCAAGCAGTGTTCATCGTCCGGCGCAGGCTCGGCAGGCGGCTGCGCTTCGCGTCCCGGCGACTGTTGGAATAATAGGGGGCAGACCAGAATGGCACTTACTCCAAATCTGTCCCCTTTTCCTCTTCAAGCTACCTGATTGATCTTCATGGATATTTTTTGGGGATTCCTCAGGGTCTGTCCCCTATTATTTGTATTTGTGGTCTGCCCAATCTGTCCCATTCCCCCTATTTGCTTTTATTCTTTGACTCCTCTAATTTAGCCATCAACCAGATCCCTATACCTAAAAAAACTCCAGCACCGCCGCCGCCTCTGGCTGAATATACAAGAGCATCCAGCCACATAAAATTGAACTCCCCGTTTACGAAAGTAAAATAAACTGCAACCCCGAGCTGTGCTAGAAATATTGCAGCAGAAATAATTCCGCACCAGAGAGCTACTAGGGTAATACACAATCCCAGTCCTACGCTCTTGAATATCACCTCCTGCCTCCCTCCTCGACACTGTTAGATACTTCTGCACCAACTACTTCGGAAAGCACTGAGCTTGTAACACTCCCCCTAACTCGCCTACAGATCCGGGAATAAATTTATTAAGCTGCTCTGACGTCATTTTTCCACCCAATGTGCCAATTGCTGCACCAGCTCCTGCACCAATCATCGCCCCAGTAGGATGCGTCCCCTTAAGTTGACTACCAACATATGCGCCACTGACACTGAGAGCCTCCGTGGCAAGAAATCCCCTCCCTTGACTTAGCGCGCCGACAATGGCTGCCACAGTAGCGTCTGTATACTAATAGAATTTAAGTCCGAGCTTAATTGATAACTGATGTTAGATCCCCCGCCTATAGATGCGCCTAGAACAATAGGAACAATAGGAACAATAGGGCAAACAATAGGAAACAAGAAACAATAGGGAAACAATAGGGGACTGAATCACGATTTAGAGGAGAATTAATCGTGGTCTGTCCCTGAGGAATCCCCACAAAATATCCATGCAGATCAATCGGATAGCTTGAAGATGCCTGCATGAGTCGGCAGTTTGGTAGTCGCCAAACAAACCTCCGAGACTCATGCAGGCAGTACGATTCTTACACAAGGCATTTTCCCAAGCACTCCCCACGATCCACAGCAAGCGACTGAGCGCCTTGATGAGCTGCGTCAGCGCCTTGCTGCACGGGCATCGTCTAACCCTGACCGACTTGGGCAGGGCCATGCCCAGCGAGGCTTACACCAAGCATTCGATCAAACGTGTGGATCGCCTGCTCGGCAACGCTCGTCTGCAGTACGAGCGCCCCCTGTTCTATTGGAAAATGCTGACTGCGCTGCTTGGCTCCCTGCGTCATCCCTTGATTCTGGTGCATTGGTCGCCGATCAATGCCGCTTCTGACCTCTACCTGCTGCGGGCCTCCATCCCGCTGGCCGGGCGGGCATTTCCTGTTTACGAGAGCGTGCATGACCGTGAAGCTTGTCCTCAGCGCCAGAAGCAACTGCTCGATGCCCTGGAAATCATGCTTCCCGAGCAATGCGTGCCGATCCTGGTAACGGATGCCGGTTTTCGCCGCCCCTGGTTCCAGGCCGTCGAAGCCAAGGGTTGGTATTACGTGGGACGCGTGCGCAATCGTGATCTCTATCGCGACGAGTACGATCAATGGCAGCCGATCAAGCAGCTCTACCAGCAGATAACCTCGACGGCGTGCTCGCTTGGACGAATCGAGATGACGCGCAGTGCTCCGCACTCTGTTGCTTTGTACGGCATTCACCAACCGCCCAAGGGTAGGAAACATCGACGCGTGACGGGCAGCATCGCGCGTAGCAAGCTCAGCCGGAAGAACGCTCGTCGTTAGCAGGAGCCTTGGTTGCTCGCCAGTAACCTGCCGCAACCGCATTGGGGGGCTCGGAAAATCGTCGGTATCTACCGTAAACGTATGCAGATCGAAGAAGGCTTTCGGGACGTGAAAAGTCTACGTTTCGGCTTTGCCTTCGACCTGCATCGAACGCGTTGCCCACGACGTATCGAGATCCTGCTGCTGATCGCAGCACTGGCGTGTTATGCGTTGTACCTGGCCGGTTTTTAGGCTCGAATGACAGGCCAGTCAGGCCGCTTTCAGAGCAACAGCGTCAGGCATAAAACCGTGCTGTCGCTCTGGCGTGTCGGCCTTGAATACCTCAGGCGCTCCACCAGCGATTCATCCTGTTCGGCCCTCACCAAGATGGAGCTATTGCTGCGTGACGAGGTTAACCGGCAAGCTCAATTACTGGACTAGATTTGTGGGGATTCCTCAGACTCTGACCCCATTGATTTTTGACCCTGAATCGCCCCGGCTTTCCTAGACACTTTCCAAGCTCTGGAAATAGCGCTTTTCAAAATCCACTGGCGATAGCTGCATAGCGCTGCTGTGCCGGCGTTTAGGGTTATAAAACATCTCGATGTAATCGAACACATCAGCACGTGCTTCTTCACGAGTGCCGTAGGTTTTTCGTCTGATGCGTTCGCGCTTCAGCAGTTGGAAAAAGCTCTCTGCCACGGCGTTGTCGTGACAGTTACCGCGCCGGCTCATGCTACTGATTAGGTTGTTAGCCTTGAGGAAACTTTGCCAGTCCAGGCTGCTGAACTGACTGCCCTGGTCTGAGTGGATCATCACTTCCTGCTTGGGTTTGCGCCGCCACACCGCCATCAGTAAGGCATCAATCGCGAGATCGCTGCACATCCGTGGCTTCATCGACCAGCCGACCACCTGGCGTGAGAACAGATCCAGCACCACAGCCAAGTACAGCCAGCCTTCATAGGTGCGAATGTAGGTGATGTCAGTGACCCAGACCTTATTGGGCTCTGCGACCTTGAACTGTCTCTCCAGGCGGTTGGGCGAGGCCACTTTTGGCTTGCCACCGTAATAGCCAGGGCGCCGACGATAGCCGGTCTGCGAACGCAGCTTCTCCAACCTCATCAGGCGGGCCACTCGGTGACGGCCACAGGACTCACCCAACTCACGCAGGTCGTCGTGGATCTTCCGATAGCCGTAAACACCACCACTTTCCAGCCACGCATGCTTGATCAACCCAAGCAGACGCTGATCTTCCTTGGCGCGTACGGAGCTAGGCTCGGATAGCCAAGCGTAGTAACCGCTGGGATGCACTTTGAGGGTTTGGCAGAGACGCCGAACCGGATACTCCACCGACAGCTTGCTGATGAAGGCGTACTTCAGCCGGACTCCTTGGCAAAGTACGCGGCGGCCTTTTTTAGGATGTCTCGCTCTTCGGTCACTCGCTTGAGTTCAGCACGCAGACGACGCAGTTCGGCCTGCTGATCGCCCTCTTGCTGCCGCTTTTCCTGGGGCTTGCTGTAGCGCTTGATCCAGGCATACAGGCTGTGCACCGACATACCTAACCGCGCTGCCACTTCGGCTACAGGAAGGCCACGCTCGGTCACTTGCTTGACCGCTTCGATTTTGAATTCTTCGGGGTAACGCTGGTTGCTCATGGCACCTCCTAGTGGGCCTCATTATGAGGCTTGGAGGTGTCTACGAAACTAGGGGCGATTCAATCTGCTTACGAAAAAGGGGACAGATTTATTTACTCCGCCACTGCCACGGCCAAAAATAAATCTGTCCCTGAGGAATCCCCACAAAATATCCATGCAGATCAATCGGATAGCTTGAAGATGCCTGCATGAGTCGGCAGTTTGGTAGTCGCCAAACAACCCAACGCCCGAGACTCATGCAGGCAGTACGATTCTTACACAAGGCATTTTCCCAAGCACTTCCCACGATCCACAGCAAGCGACTGAGCGCCTTGATGAGCTGCGTCAGCGCCTTGCTGCACGGGCATCGTCTAACCCTGACCGACTTGGGCAGGGCCATGCCCAGCGAGGCTTACACCAAGCATTCGATCAAGCGTGTGGATCGCCTGCTCGGCAACGCTCGTCTGCAGTACGAGCGCCCCCTGTTCTATTGGAAAATGCTGACTGCGCTGCTTGGCTCCCTGCGTCATCCCTTGATTCTGGTGGATTGGTCGCCGATCAATGCCGCTTCTGACCTCTACCTGCTGCGGGCCTCGATCCCGCTGGCCGGGCGGGCATTTCCTGTTTACGAGAGCGTGCATGACCGTGAAGCTTGTCCTCAGCGCCAGAAGCAACTGCTCGATGCCCTGGAAATCATGCTTCCCGAGCAATGCGTGCCGATCCTGGTAACGGATGCCGGTTTTCGCCGCCCCTGGTTCCAGGCCGTCGAAGCCAAGGGTTGGTATTACGTGGGACGCGTGCGCAATCGTGATCTCTATCGCGACGAGTACGGTCAATGGCAGCCGATCAAGCAGCTCTACCAGCGGATAACCTCGACGGCTTGCTCGCTTGGACGAATCGAGATGACGCGCAGTGCTCCGCACAAGGTTGCTTTGTACGGCATTCACCAGCCGCCCAGGGGCAGGAAGCATCGCCGCGTAACAGGCAGCATCGCGCGTAGCAAGCTCAGCCGGCAGAACGCTCGTCGTGAGCAGGAGCCTTGGTTGCTCGCCAGCAACCTGCCGCAACCGCAATGGGGGGCTCGGCAAATCGTCGGTATCTACCGTAAACGTATGCAGATCGAAGAAGGCTTTCGGGACGTGAAAAGTCTACGTTTCGGCTTTGCCTTCGACCTGCATCGAACGCGTTGCCCTCGACGTATCGAGATCCTGCTGCTGATCGCAGCACTGGCGTGTTATGCGTTGTACCTGGCCGGTTTTCAGGCTCGAATGACAGGCCAGTCAGGCCACTTTCAGAGCAACAGCGTCAGGCATAAAACCGTGCTGTCGCTCTGGCGTGTCGGCCTTGAATACCTCAGGCGCTCGACCAGCGATTCATCCTGTTCGGCCCTCACCACGATGGAGCTATTGCTGCGTGACGAGGTTCGCCGGCAAGCTCAGGTACTGGAGTAGATTTGTGGGGATTCCTCAGAATCTGTCCCCTTTTCCTGTTCAGAAAAGACAGCTAGACCTTATGGTCTGCTTCATCATAAAAACAAGCTTCACGGTTGTTGCCTCGCTGAATGACATGCTGAACGCATCCCGGGAAATAAAGACGGGGCAAACGGGCCATGGCGTGTTCCTCTCCTCAGGATTGGGAAACGATAATTGCCATGACATGCAAAAATCAATGACTCTGACCCCATTGATTTCACCTACATATCAACACCAAGTTGATCCGCAACTTCCCTCAGACGCAGAGAGACCTTGAGAATCTCTTCTTTATTCAATCCACAATATGTGGGAAGGGAGCCTTCCGGCACATTTTGTACTAGAGCTAAGCCGCATGAAATGAAGTATCGCAACTCTCTATGCGTGACTTCGAGATGAATAGACTTAGGGTCATTATTAATTTCAGTCATTTTTTAGGAACCTGCGATTTAATGTAGTTTTCCCAGCCAACGCCACCCTTGTCGGGTCTAAATGCCGTAGCCTCACCTCTCTGCCCTCGAATAACAACGGTCTTGGTCGAACTATCAAGATAGTAGACCGTACCATCAACAGCTTGGCGGCGCTCAATTGCTGGATTGGAAACGATTTTTTCTACAAAGCTCTGGAATTGGCTTTTTGTGTTGATGCCAAGATCAGCAAATTCTTTCCGTTCGACTACATGCTTATTGAACGCATGACCACTCGCGACCTCTTCAGCCAAGAGCTGAGAATTGAGCCTGCCCTGATTGATAGCGCTTTCTGCGCCGGTACTACCTTTTGCAGCCTCAATCCTACGCTCAGCCTCAACCTGCCCAGCAAGATTTCCACCGGCCTTAGGCCGCAGTCCGTTTGCGGTCTCAAAATAGAAGACTCCATCCGAAGACACCACTTCGGTATTGCCGGTCTTGGTGTTGAGCACTCGCCGATAACCATCCGGCAACTCACCTGCTTCGTTGAAGCTAGCGCCGACTGAGCCGCCGCTCTCACGATAGTGTTCGGGTAGGCCGGCCAGCGACGTGCCGCCGTGTCTTGGTTTGGGATCCAAGTTGGGAGCGTCAGCCTCCAGCTTGCCCTTCGCAATCGGGCCGGCCTCCCAGACATCCGCGCCTGACCTTGGTAGTTTTCTCAGCGCACCACTGCCACCACCTGCAAAGTTGAGTGCAAAGTTGGTTTCCCACTGCGCTTCAACTTTGGCAGCGGCCTCGGGATTACCCTGCAGGCGATACAGAGCAGCCTGGATCTGCGCATCATCACGGGCCTGGGTGTAATTCGCAGATCGATGGGGTCAGAGTCATTGATCCAACTATTTTCCACGCCGCCCGCTCGCTGCCAGCGGGAAAGAGATCGTCGACCTACACGCTACCAATCGCTTTTCTCAGCCAAAAATCAATGACTCTGACCCCATTGATTCTCATGATTCGGATATTGATGAGCGCCTTCACCAGTTACTGATGCTCATCGCCCAGCAGCGTGTAGGTAGCCGGCCTGGACGAGTGGAGCCGCGAGCACTCAAACGAAGGCCAAAACCCTATCCACTACTGACCCGAGCGCGCCAAGTGGAACGAACGGAAATTCAGAAAAAGGGACATCCAAGGAGGGCTAAGTAAGTGCCATTCAAATCTGCCTCCTTTTCCCATTTATTATCATTTATTATCATTTATTATCATTTATTATCATTTATTATCATTTATTATCATTTATTATAACTTCCACAATATTGCATACGGCAACTCATCATCAACAATATCTTGCAAACGAAAATAATAAATAGCAGATGAGCTTTCTAAACTCTTATGAACAAATGCACCGTCGTACATAATACGGTAAGAGGCATACTCCATGAGTTTGTCAGTCCCAAGAGAACTGAGGGCATTTTTTATCTGACTATAAGTCGACCCCGCTCCAGCTGGAAGCAACTCAGGCGGCGGCTGACATACAGTCATATCATCATTTTCAACATCCCTGTAGTAGGCTCTTCGGAATGCAGATTCACTGCAGGCCCAGTACAGGGATAGCAAACGGAGTTTTTCCTCTCCTTCATCAGAAAAAACGTCAGCTAGAAAATACTGATTATCTGAAAGTTTGTATGCGCCGTCCTCCATGGCGAGAACGTTTTGCTCCTGTACGTCAACAGCGTCCCAAACCTTCTTGCACAAATATGACCACTCTTTCATCTTAAATACCTCAAGCCTATTGCGGCCATTTAAATATTCGACCTTCGACCCTACCAGCCTTAAGCGCGCTTTCTGCGGATACTTTGGCAGGTCCCTCTGGCATATTTTGACTGAGTTTATGATCTCTGACTGCCAGGCTTGTAACCTTGAATCTGGCAATGAAGTCGGATACCGCCCACCAGGAGCACGATACTTGGCATCCCAGACGATCACAGAACGCGATGACGGGTCATACGTAATGTAATCTGCACCTGGAAGTGACGCTTTCCCAGGCCCTGAAATTGGTATTTGACCTGACTCAATAGCCTGACTCCAGCCACGAGCCTCCCCGATTGCACCGTTTAGCTCAGAATACGGGCTGCGTCCGTTATTAACCTTTGCAAGGACTTCTGGTTCGGCTGGATTTAGAGCCTGATTCTTTTTAGCCTCAATCCTACGCTCCGCCTCAACCTGCCCAGCAAGATTTCCGCCAGCTTTAGGCCGCAGTCCGTCTGCGGTCTCAAAGTAGAAAACCCCATCCGACGACACCACTTCGGTATTGCCGGTCTTGGTGTTGAGCACTCGCCGATAACCATCCGGCAACCCGCCTGCTTCGTTGAAGGCAGCGCCGACTGAACCGCCCTCACGGTAGTGTTCGGGTAGGCCGGCCAGCGACGTGCCGCCGTGTCCTTGTTTGGAGTCCAAATTGGGAGCGTCAGCCTCCAGCTTGCCCTTCGCAATCGGGCCGGCCTCCCAGACATCCGCGCTTGACCTTGGTAGCTTCCTCAGCGCACCACTGCCACCACCTGCAAAGTTGAGTGCAAAGTTGGTTTCCCACTGCGCCTCGACTTTGGCAGCGGCCTCGGGATTACCCTGCAGGCGATACAGAGCAGCCTGGATCTGCGCATCATCACGGGCCTGGGTGTAATTCGCATAGGCCTCGTTAGGCTGGAATGCAGTCTGACGTATGCCGTTGGCGATCTGCTCGCTAGTCGAAAGCGGCTCGGTTACCAAGCCTTTGCCTAGCTCATACGTACCTACAACAGTGTCGCCTACAACCGCACCTGCCCCTTTGCCAAAACCAACCAGCTGAGCCCCAACGCCAATACCGTCGCTGTAATTGAGGTTGTTCCTGTAGAAGTCCTGATACTCCCAATCGGAGGATGTCCGACCGATCAGGTGCTCTGCATTGATCTTGCTGTCGAAGAAATCGGTGTGGTTGGACTCGTAACGCTCCAGCAAGCCAAGTGTTTCTGCAGCGGTATAAGTTCGCTCGCCTATTTGTGGAACATCGCTCACTGCCTCATAACGATTGGCCAGTGGCGCCAGAGCCTTACCCAGATTCGATAGGGTCGACTCTTCTATTAGTGCCTCTTTACCGACGATGGTCGACCGCCAGTCTTTGTCGGTGTAGTAAGCAAAGGCCTCAGCCATACGACGACTGGCCTCGTCCTCGCTGATACCCTGCTCTCTGGCCAGCTCTTTGGCCTGACGCTTGATCAGGCGAACTTCTTCAGGGTGCATCTGGCGGTTGTAGGCTGTCGCGTTCTTGGCCAGCTCTGCAGCCTTCGCGAGGTCACCGCCTGTCGCGGTTGCTGCGGCCACACCAATCAGTTGGGACACCGCCAGCTCGAGATTCTTGTCCTGTTTTATCTGGCCTGACAGTTGTTCGACCAACAGCTCGTTGCCGCCAGCGGCCAAGGCGCCGGTTGCAAAATCACCGCCGGTCGCTTCGCTTAGTAAGCCTCCAATCACAGCGTGCAGTGCAGCTTTCTGTGCACTGCCTTCAGCCCAGTTGACGTCGGCCCACTCACCCAGATTGTCGCTCCAACGACCTTCTGCAAAATCGCCAGCAAAGGTGAAGCCGGTAGCCTGCATCAGGTGATAGACCTGATTGGTCAATGAGCCTTGCAGGTTGTCCGAGAAGCTGCCGCCCTGAACAGCCGTCTGGGCCGCCGCCTGCACCGTGCCTTGAACGCCGAGGTAGGTACCGAACTTGCCGATGTCCGATGCATCGCTTAGGTTGAACCCCTTGGTCACCTTGTTGACGTTGTCCCCAGTGACCCCAAATGCTTCATCAAGCATGCCCGACGTAAAGCCCGCAGTTACGGCTGTAACTGCATATCCTTTGAGTGCGCTGCTTGATGTGACATCTTTAAACACAGCTCCTAGGTTGCCCTGGTTATTCACCGTGCTAACTGCGGCACTGCTCGTCGCAGAAGTGGCGACAGCGGTCAATGCCACATTTGCCCAACCAGCACTGGCAGTCCCCACAGCCGTTCCCGCAGAAACCATTGCAGAAGAACCAGCAGCAGCCATTGCCGATCCGCTACCAGCCCCTGCTCCAGCGGCGCTACCTATCAACCCACTCGCCGCCCCCGCCGTGAAATACGCCACGATAATGGCGATCACGATCGCAGCGCCGCCACCCAACCCCGAATGGCTGTACTTGAAGCTGTCGTGGATCTCCTTGACCCGGTGCCAGTCGACGTCGCCGCGTTGCTCGGCGGCTTTCAGCCAGGCCAGTTGCGGGTCGGCTTCGACCATGGCGTCGATGGTCTGGGAGACGGTCTGCTGGTCGACGTGCTTGATGTCGATGTTCAGGCCTTCCACCGCTTTGATGGCGATTTCGCCCTGGGCGATCATCTGCGTTTGCAGCAGGGTTTCGTCGGTGGTGCCCTTGCCTTTGGCGGAGGTCCATACCAGGCTGTTGCTGCTCTTCTCGTGGCTCTCCTGATCCAGATCCTTCACCGCCTCGAAGGTGATGCCACCGCCGCTTTGCAGTGTCAGGTCGGCGCCGCTGTCCAGCCGTGCGCGCTGGTACAGCTGATCCCCGGCGCTGGCCAGGGTCAGGTTGCTACCGGTGGTGATCTCGGTGCCGATATGGCGGATGGTGGTGACTTCGTCGCGCTGTGTTTCCTTGCTACCCCAACCGCCCTTTTTCTTCTTGTCGTACAGCGAATAATCGGTGTTCTGGTTGGCGATGAGCGCCAGCTGCTCGCCTGCGTACAGGTAGGCTTCGTTACCAGCCTTGAGCCGGCTCGAGGCGAGGACGAGATTGCCGCCTGCCTGTGCCTTCAGGTTGCCGCCCGCTTCGATGACCGAGGCCACCTGTTTGACGTGATCCTCCTGGGAGATGACCGTCTTGCCGCCGCTCTTGCGGTAGTAATCGGAGTGGCTCTCGTCCGCTGCCGAGGAAATGGTCATGTCGCCGCCAGCATCGAGGTCGATGTTTCCACCAGCCTTGGCGGTGCTGCCGACGACCAGCAGGTCGCGACCGGCAACCGCTTGCAGATCACGGCCAACCTGCACATCGCTGCCGTACTGGGTGATGCTGTTCTGGTAGGAGTGACCTTTGCGGTCCCAGCTGTTCTGGCGGTTTTCGGCTTCGGCCGAGCCGAGGATCAGATCATTACCGGCTTCGAGCGCCGCATCGCCGCCCGCGCTGATGGCACCTCCAATGTTGCGAATGTCCTTGCCAGCCCTGATCAGCAGATCATTATCCGCCTCGATGCGCGCGGCGCTGTCGACGAAACTCTGCTGACGATCTGTGTTGCCTGTTGCACTTTGGTGCTCGGTGACAGAGCGCTCGTTTTCGATATCACCTGTCAGCGCAACCAGGCTGACGTCCTGGCCTTTAAGAATGCCGCCACGGGCATTACGGATACTGTCCTTGGCCAATAGCTGCAGACGCCCATTCGTCTGCATCAGCCCGGTGTTGCCGATATTCTCACCGCTAGCCTGCAAGTTCTCTGTCGCGCGCAAAGTGCCTGCGTTATTGAGCGCTCCGCCACTGATCAGCGAGAGTTCCCGCCCCTGTATCAGCGCCCCATTCGGCGCCAGGCGGCCTTCAGCCTGGGCCAGATAGACCACGGGTGCCAGCACCTTCTGGCCACTCACCTCACGCTCTTCCATCCACACGATGTCGTGTGTCAGGGCCGCGACCTGCTCGGCCGACAGGCCAACGCCCACGGACAGCTGCAGCGCATCCTTGCTGGCGATGGCGTTATCCATGAGGTAGCGGAACTGCGCTTCGTCACTGGTCAGGCCCGCAAGGAAACGCTGCCCGGTGCGCGCCACGATGGCATCGCGGATCAGGCGTTGTTCATAGAGGCCATCGCCGAGCAGTTTCTGCGCGTGATCCGGGTTGTAGTCGAGCTGGTCGAGTAGATAGCTGGAATTGAGGAAGTTGCCCAGGTCGGCGAACGCCGAGTTGGTCTCGATCAGGTAAGGATGAGCGGGATTGGTGCTCAGGCTGAACAGGCCGTTTTGTCCACTCGGCAGATTGAAGGTAGGCAACGCCAGCGGGTCGACAGCCTGCTGGGCCAAATCAGCCGGCAGTTGAGGATTGAGGGTTACATAGGTGGCAATACCATTGCCGACCCCGGTTTCCCCTACTCGGTTGCCGCCGGAGGTGTAGGCGAAGCCGGGGCGGATCACATCGCTGTTAAGTTCTTTGTTCGCTCGAATATCTACATTGCCGGCGGCCTGAAGAATGCCGGAATAATCGACCCGGTTGCTGTAGATCGGCTCACCATTGACCTTGATCTTGTATGCATGGCGAGCCAGAAAGCTATTGACCTCAGCCGTGATGTCGCCGGGGTTGTAGCTGGGGCTTTCAATCCAGTTACGGGCGGTGAAGGCGTTTGCTTCGGCTCGACGCGCACGCACGTACTTCATTCGAATCCGATGGGCATGCACCTCTCGGCTGGTCAGTACGTCTGCACCCTGGGCGCCGAGATTGGACAGGCTATCGGTATCGATCAGCAAATTACCGGCAGTGGCGATCAGGCTGTAGCGGTTATCCAGCGTATCGCTGTACAGGCTCATGTCCTTGCCGGCCAGTAATTGGCCCTGCGGGTTGTTATTGGAACCGCGGGTGCGGTCTATTTCTTCCAATGTGAAGTTGGATGACTCTTTGGTGCCACCGCAATCACCGCAACTCAGGTAGATCAGGCGAGCAGACACCTTCTCTCTGACGATATCGAAATCTTCGCGCAGGTTTTCCAGCAGGCCAGCGGCAATGGTCAGCGTGCCCGCGCTTTCGACGGTACCGGATGCGTTACTGAAACGCGCTGCCTTGTCGCCCGCCTCGTTTTGGGAGAAGGACAGATTGCCCAGGCTGTAGATATCCCCCTGGCGGTTGGTCAGTTCGTCGCCAAGCAAGGTCATGTCCGTGCCGCTGAAAATCAAACCACCGTCGTTATGCACTTTCGGGGTCTGCACCAGCAGCTCGCCCGCTGCACCAAGCGCGCCACGGTTGTTGAGCTCACCCGCGGCCAGCTTGAGCCAGGTGCCAGCCGTCAGCTGGCCCGCGTTGGCAAGCTCGCCCAATACGCTGACGGTGACTGAACCCGCGCCGCGAACACGGGCGCTTTCGCCCAGCTCAACACGCTTGGCATCGAGTAGCAGATTGCCTTGGCTGAGCAGGCTGCCGTTGCCACGGTAATCACCGCTCAGGCGCAGGTCGAGGCTGCCATTGGTTTCGATGCGCCCATCGTTGATCCAGCTTTCGCCCGTGGTGCTGAGGCTGTTGACCGCCAGCAGGCCGCCGCCAGCGGTCTGGGTCAGGCGGTCGATGTCCAGGATGATGGAGGCGGCCTGCAGCAGACTGTTGTTGACCCATTCCCCGGCACTCAGGCTCACCGCGCTGTTGGTGATGAACTCACCACCGGCCTGGCCGAGTAGATCCATGCCGAGATTCAGCCCGGCGCTGCCAAGGTGACGCACCACACCGTCCCGGTTGCTCAGGGCCGGGGTGTCGAAAGTCAATGCCGCGCTGGCCACCTCCAGCACGCCGCTGTCGTTATTCAACGCGCTGCCGATGGTAAAGCGGCTTTCACCGCCGCTGCCCAGGGCACGCAGGCGGCCACCGGCATTGCTCAGGCTGTCGGCCTCTACATCGAGATGACCGCCGGCCTCCACCAGGCCGCCGTCGTTGTTCAGTGCGTTGCTGACCTTCGCGGTGATGGTGCCACCGGCGGCCAGGGTGCCGGCTTGGTTATCCACAGCCTCGGCCTTGATGGCCAAAGCCTGGCCCGCCAGGGCGCTGCCTTGGCGATTGTCCAGCGTATCGGTGTCGAGGGTCAGGTTGCCCTGGGCGACAACCTGGCCCTTCTGGTTGTCGAGTTCCTTGGCCTTGAGCGTGGCGCTACCTGCCGCGGCGACCTTGCCGCCGGCATTGTCGAGTGTCTGCAGGTCGGTGTTCAGGGAACCATGGCTGGTAAGCTGGCCAGCGTTGCGCACGCTGCCGCCGCTCAGTTGCAGGTGACCGGCGCTGTTGGTGCTACCGTCGGCGCGCACGCCGGCTTCGATGGTGCCGGCGTTGTTCAGGCGCTCGGCCTGCACCCTGACCTGTTCACCGGCGGCGAGGCTCTCGCGCACGTCCACCTGCTTGGCCTCGACACGGGCGGTGCCGCCCGCATAGGTATCGCCCTTGAGGTCGACGCTCTCGGCCACCAGGGTGGTATTGCCGCTGGCTGCGCTGCGGTTCATGGTCAGCTGGCCGCCGGCATCGATCTGGATATCACCGGCAGTGGCCGCCATGTCGCCGGCCAGCTTCACGCCCACGCCCGCTTCGGTGCCAACCAGGCGGATCGCCCCGGCATACATGCCGCCCAGGGCCGAGCTGTCGATGGCCACCTGGGGCTTTTCACTGCCGTCGTCGGCCTTGGCGGTGGCTTGCAGGGTGGCAACGTCCACTTCGTTGCGGCCGGCGATGACGTTCAGGCGCTTGGCGTGGATCTCGGCATTGATCTGCGCGCTGCGGGTGATCAGGTCGAACTGGTCGACGTTGCTGGCATTGAGGCCGGCGCCCTCGATGGCGATGTCGCCGCCGTCGACGTCGAAGCCCTTGAGGCGGCCATCCTGAATCTGCGGTGCACCGGTGCTCAGGGTCGCGCGCGGGGTGTTGATGAAACCGCAGCCATCGCAGGTGATGCCATGGGGGTTGGCGACGATGACATGGGCGCCCTGCCCGGCCACCTCGGTATAGCCCTTGAGCTGGCTACGGTTGCTACCAGTCACCTCGTTGAGGATGACGCCTGCGGCACCGCCCTTGAGATTCGGGTTGCCGTTGATGTAGCCGCCCAACTGGCTCGGTACGAAAGCCTGGGCGCCATTGTTGAGGATCAGCCCCTGCTGGCCGACGTTGTAGTCGGTGAACTTGTTGTGCGACAGGCCACTGCCATTGGGCGTGGCGATATTCACCACCGGCACCCCATTGCCGGCCTGGCCGATGCTGGTGTTGCCACCGGCAGCGGCGTCGACTGCCAGCTCGGCAGCGACGGCGCGCACCGGGTCGAACAGCATGACGCCGATGAGGATACGGGCGATGGCACGGTTCAGGGGGCTGCGAACGTCCATGTGGATAACTCCGTTACGCGTTGAAATCAAAAGAACACATCGAGGCGGAAGTACACCGGCCGCTCACCCTCGGTGAAGGCGGCGGGGCGTTCCAGGGAATGGGCGAAGGTCACGCTGGCAGCCAGGTGTTCGCCACGGGCGCTGAGCTCCAGGGCATGACCGCTCAGGCGGCCGCTGGCGCCGCTGTTGTGGCTGTCATGGCTGATCACGCCAAGGTCATAGGCCAGGGCGGCCCCGTACTGCTGCACGAAGGGTTGCAGCGGCGCCCAGGTCACCGGCCGCGTCCAGCGCAGTTGGTTGCGCCAGTAGCCGCCGCTATTGCCGGACAGCGACTGGTCCTTGTAGGCGCGCACCGAATTCAAACCACCAACGCTGATGCGCGCCGGGCTGAACAGCTGGTCTTCGCTCTTCTGGCCGGTAGCCAAACTCTCGAAACTGAAGCGCTCGCTGCCCAGGTTGAAGGGCTGCAGGTAGCTGAGGGTCAGGGTGTACTTGTTGTAACGGGCGACCGGATTTTGGCCACGGGGATGGCCATTGCCCTGAGCGTCGAAGGCACCGATACCGCGCTGCCAGCCGATATCGGCGTTGACGAAGGCGCTACCCACGCGACGGCCATGATTGAAGCCCAGTTGCCACTCGCTAAGGCGGTTGCTGGAGATACCTATGTGGTTGTCTTCGATGAAGTTATTGGTGCGAACGTGGCTCAGGCCGGTGCTGAAGGCGGTCTTGCTGACGCTGTCGCGGTGCAGCACGCGCTCTGCCAACAGGTTATGGCTCTGGTAGTCGCCATCGGTCTCTGCCAGGAAGCCGTTGAAATCTGTCTTGGTGCGGTAGTAGGACTGGCCGTAGTTGTAGCTGAAGGTCCACCACCCGTAGGGCAGGCTGTAGTAGAGGCTCTGGCTGTGCGAATGACGGTAGCTGTCGCTGACCGCATCACGGCTGGCGCGCAGGCTCAGCTGGTCGGCCAGGCCCAGCGGGCTGTCCCAGTCCAGGCCGACGCCCCATTGCTGCTCGCCGGTGCTGAGCTGGCCATCGTTGTGACGCGACAGGCTGGCGCGCCACGGCTTGCTGCGCTCGCCCTGCAATTGCACGCGGCTGCCACCCACCTGCTCGCCGGGCACCAGCTCCAGCTTGGCGAAGCGCGATGGCAGGCGATTGAGGTTTTCGACCAGTTGCTCCAGTTCGCGCAGGTCGAGCACCCCGCCGGTCTTGCCGGGAAAGCTCATCGCCAGTTCGCGGTCGCTGGCCAGGGCGGAACTGTCGAGGCCTTCGAGGCGGCCTTCGACCACGGTTATCTTCAGGGTGCGGGCAGACAGATCCTGCTGCGGCAGGTAGGCGCGGGTGGTGACATAGCCGCGGTCGATGTAGTGATTGGTGATGGCCTTGAGCAGCGCGTTGAGCTGGCTGACGCCCAGGCAATCGTCAGCAAATGGCGCGAGGATGGCGGCGCGGTCGGCCTCGGACAGCAGGCTGGCACCGCTGATCTCGATGTCGTCGATGGCGAAGCAGCGTTCGTCATCCGCTGCAGGCGCGGCAGGCTGCTGTGCCTCGCGCCCCGGGAGCCGTTGCAGCTCCTGCAAACGCTGCTGCTGCTCCTGCAGGATACGCTCCTGGCGATCACGCTGCAGCTCACGCTCACCGGGTGTCTGGGCGTTCACCCACACAGGAAAAACAGCCAGACACAACCCTACAACTGCAGCTCCATTGCGCACCGCCATGCATCCCGCCTGTCGTAAAAACTGATTCGTCGCTACGACGGCTTGATACCGGTCGAGTTCAAAAATGTTCCTAAAAGCTGCTGAACGGTCGATTCTTATGGCACTTTTATGGCAAAAAGCTGGCACTTTGCTTGCTCCAGCAACGGCTACAAGAAATGTTCAGCGCCCACCGACGAATCACTTCACAACAGCTTGGAACGCCCGACCGAAGCCCAGGCGCACAAGTTAAACCCGTAACCTCCCTAACCGGCCGACAGCTGGGTCACGTCGCCGTCAGCAGCGTTTGCCCAACCTGCGCCAGCCACCTAGAATGCCGCGATGCAAAATGACCTCGATCAGCGACTCACTTCCCTTAATCCAGCCCAGCACCATGCGGTCACCACGCCGCCTGGTCACCAGTTGGTGCTGGCCGGTGCCGGCTCCGGCAAGACCCGCGTGCTGGTGCACCGCATCGCCTTTCTGATCCAGCGCCTGGACGTCTCGCCGCACAGCATTCTGTCGGTGACCTTCACCAACAAGGCGGCGGCCGAGATGCGTCATCGCATCGAAGACGTACTCGGGCAGAGCCCGGCTGGCATGTGGGTGGGCACCTTTCACGGCCTGGCGCACCGCCTGCTGCGCGCGCACTGGCGCGAGGCCAATCTGGCCGAGAACTTCCAGATTCTCGACTCCGACGACCAGCAGCGGCTGGTCAAGCGGGTGATTCGCGAGCTGGGCCTGGATGAGCAGCGCTGGCCGGCCAAACAGGCGCAGTGGTTCATCAACGGGCAGAAGGACGAAGGCGTGCGCCCGGCCGGCATCCAGGCCAGCGGCGATCTGTTCCTGGCGACCATGCGCAGCATCTACGAAGCCTACGAGGCCGCCTGTGCGCGTGCCGGGGTCATCGATTTCGCCGAGCTGCTGCTGCGCGCCCTCGACCTGTGGCGCAACAATGCCGGCCTGCTGGAGCACTATCAGCGCCGCTTCCGGCACATTCTGGTGGACGAATTCCAGGACACCAACGCCGTGCAGTACGCCTGGCTGCGCTTTCTTGCCAAGGGCGGCGAAAGCCTCATGGTGGTGGGCGACGACGACCAGTCGATCTACGGCTGGCGTGGCGCGAAGATCGAGAACATCCAGCAGTTCGACAGCGACTTCGCCGATGCGGAGATCATTCGTCTGGAGCAGAACTACCGCTCCACGGCGAACATCCTCAATGCCGCCAACGCGCTGATCGCCAACAACCAGGGGCGCCTGGGCAAGGAACTGCGCACCGATGTCGGCGATGGTGAGCTGATCAGCCTGTACGCCGCCTTCAACGAGCACGACGAAGCGCGCTACGTGGTGGAAACCATCGAGGATGCGCTGCGCAAGGACGGCCTCAAGCGCAGCGAAATCGCCATTCTGTATCGCTCCAACGCCCAGTCGCGGGTGCTGGAAGAAGCGCTGCTGCGCGAGAAGATTCCCTACCGCATCTACGGCGGCCAGCGCTTCTTCGAGCGTGCCGAGATCAAGAACGCCATGGCCTACCTGCGCCTGATCCACCAGCGCGGCAACGACGCGGCGCTGGAGCGGGTGATCAACGTGCCGGCACGCGGCATTGGCGAGAAGACGGTGGAAACCCTGCGCCAGTTCGCCCGGGCCAACGAGCTGTCGATGTGGGCGGCGCTGCACGAAGCGGTCGGCACCAAGGTCGTCAGTGGGCGTGCCGCCAGCGCTCTGAATGCCTTCGTCGAGCTGGTCGACACGCTGGCCCTGAAGGTCGAAGGCATGCAGTTGCACAACATGGCGCAGCTGGTCATCGAGCAGTCCGGCCTGCTGGCCTATCACCGCGACGAAAAGGGCGAGAAGGCCCAGGCTCGGGTGGAAAACCTCGAGGAACTGGTGTCCGCCGCACGCGCCTTCGACTCCTACGAAGGCGAAGACGGTGACGAAGAGCAGACGCCGCTGGCGGCGTTTCTCGGCCACGCCTCGCTGGAGGCCGGCGACACCCAGGCCGCCGAGAACGAAGACAGCATCCAGCTGATGACCCTGCACAGCGCCAAGGGCCTCGAATTTCCGCGGGTGTTCCTGGTGGGCATGGAAGAAGGCCTGTTCCCCCACAAGATGAGCCTGGAAGAGCCCGGCCGCCTGGAAGAGGAACGCCGCCTGGCTTATGTCGGTATCACCCGCGCCATGCACAACCTGGTGATCAGCTACGCGGAAACTCGCCGCCTGTATGGCAACGAGACCTACAACAAGGTGTCGCGTTTCGTACGCGAGGTGCCGCCGCATCTGCTGCAGGAAGTGCGCCTGTCGAACAGCGTCAGCCGGCCCTACGGCAGTGGCAATCGCAGCATGAGTGGCAGCAGCCTGTTCGCCGGCAGCGCCGTACCGGACACCCCCTTCAACCTCGGCCAGCGCGTGCAACACTCGCTGTTCGGCGAAGGCACCATCCTCAATTTCGAAGGCTCGGGCCCACAGGCACGGGTGCAGGTGAATTTCGAGAGTGAGGGCAGCAAGTGGCTGATGCTGGCCTACGCCAAGCTCGAGGCTATCTAAGGAGTCAGCGCAAAGACAGCTGCGCGTCGGCCCTGCTGCGTTGAAATCAGGCTCGGAAAGCCGCTTGCGGCTAACGCACTTTAGTGCGGCCCGAACGGGCGAGCGAAGCGAGTAATGCTCATGTACAACAGTACACTCCGCTTCCTCGCCTGATTTCGCCTTGCATGGCTCTAGCTCGCAAGCCTTTGAGAAGACTCACTGAAATTCGTGGCGCAAATCTTTTAATAAAAACGGGCACGCTGCTCGACACCTCAAGGGAGAACACCATGAACCGCCGCAATCTGTTCGGCGCCGCTGTGGCGCTGCTCGCCGCCATCGGCCTGGCCGGCTGCAAGGAAGAAACACCTGCAGCCCAACAAAGCGCCCCGGCTGCAAAAGCCGAAACCTTCCACTGGAAGATGGTCACGTCCTGGCCGAAGAACTACCCGGGCCTGGGCACCGCTGCCGAACGCCTGGCGGAACGCATCAACGCCATGAGCGCCGGGCGCCTGACCGTCAAGGTCTACGCCGCCGGCGAGCTGGTTCCGGCGCTGGAAGTGTTCGATGCCGTGTCCCGTGGTACTGCCGAAATGGGCCATGGCACGCCGTATTACTGGAAGGGCAAGGTGCCGGCTGCTCAGTTCTTCTCCTCGGTACCGTTCGGCCTGTCGACCCTGGAAATGAACGCCTGGCTGAGCAAGGGTGGCGGTCAGGCCCTGTGGGACGAAACCTACGCTCCGTATGGCGTGAAGCCGCTGTCGGCGGGTAACACCACCATGCAGATGGGGGGTTGGTACAACAAGGAGATCAACTCGCTGGAGGACATCAAGGGCCTGAAGATCCGCATGCCCGGCCTGGGGGGTGAAGTCTGGACCAAACTCGGCGCGATCACCGTAAACCTGCCCGGCGGTGAGATCTTCACTTCCCTGCAAACCCGCGTGATCGATGCCACCGACTGGGTCAGTCCCTACAATGACCTGGCCTTCGGCCTGCACAAGGCAGCCAAGTACTACTACTTCCCGGGCTGGCAGGAGCCCCAGGCGGTCGTCGAGTCGATGGTCAACCAGAAGGCGTTCGACAGCCTGCCGGCCGACCTGCAGGCCATCGTGGTGGAAGCGGCCCGCGCCGCGACCCTGGACATGATGGACGACTACGTTTTCCACAACGCCCAGTCGCTGGCCCAGCTGAAGGAACAGGGCGTGCCGATCAAGCGCTTCCCTGACGATGTGCTCAACGCCATGAAGCGCGAATCGCAGGTGGTGCTCGAAGAACTCGCGGGCCAGAACGACCTGAACGGCCGCATCTGGAAGTCGATGAAGACCTTCCAGGATCAGGTCACGCCGATGAGCGCGGTGACCGAGCAGCAGTTGTACAACTGGCGCTGAGCTGCCAGAGCAGCGGCCCGGCGACCTGAACAGGGCGCTGGGCCGCCACCACTCGGACGTGTCATGCGCTGATGCCGCCATTGCGATGGAACCTGTGGGTTGCCTTTCGCGTCCACCCTTATGATTGCCCGACGCGCTGCCAAGCGCTGCGCTGGGCAAAAGCTCGAAACATTCTGTTGCTGGTCATGTCGGCCAGCCACGGGCAAGATGCCGTCAGTGTTTCAACAACCAAGAGAAAACCGATAATGCAGCGTTTCCTCAGCATCGCCCTGGTAATTTGCCTGGGCCTGTCCTTCAGTTTGACTGCCGACGCCAAGCGTATGGGCGGCGGCAAATCTTTTGGCTCCGCGCCGAGTCACCAGACTCGCCAGGCCACGCCACCTTCGCAACCTAACGCCAATGCTGCTGCGCCAGGCCGTACCCCGGCTGCTGCCAGCGGTGCGTCGCGCTGGCTCGGCCCGCTCGCCGGCCTGGCCGCTGGTGGCCTGCTGGCTTCGATGTTCATGGGTGACGGCTTCGAAGGCCTGCAAATCATGGACATGCTGATCTTCGGCCTGATCGCCTTCCTGCTGTTCCGCTTCCTGGCCGCTCGTCGCCAGAAGCAGCAGCCGAATGTTGCTGCTGCCGGTGGTGCTCCGTTCCAGCGTGAGGCCCACGGCCAGCCGCAGCCGGCTCAGCCGTCGATCTTCGGTGGCAGCAGTGCCGCGGCGATCAAGCCGGTGATCAACGCTCCGGCCTGGTTCAACGAGCAGAGCTTCATCAACGCGGGTCGTGAGCACTTCCTGAGCCTGCAACAGCACTGGGACGCGAACGAGATGGACAAGATCGCCGAGTTCGTGACCCCGCAGCTGCTTGAGTTCCTCAAGCGCGAGCGCGCCGATCTGGGTGACGGCTTCCAGTCCACCTATATCGACAACCTCGATGTGCAGCTGGACGGCGTCGACGATCATGCAGACAAGACCATCGCCACCCTGACCTTCAGCGGCGTGTCGAAGACCTCGCGCTTCGACCAGGGTGAAGTCTTCAGCGAAAGCTGGCGCCTGGAGCGTGCGGTTGGTGACAACCAGCCTTGGCTGGTCGCCGGTATCCGCCAGAACGGCTGATCCCACGCGTGACGAAAAAACCCGGGCTTGCCCGGGTTTTTGTTTTTCCGGCCGGCGCCGGGTCCGGCATTCGGCGCCACACCGGTCGAGCACGCCCATCGGACGGATATGGCATTTGGCCTTTTTCCGACTTGTGAGTATTTTCCATTCAGCGTAAAACGCTGCGTTATTACAGGAATAATCCAAACAGACGACGGCTGACCGAGCGCTCGTCTGTCTTGTGCATCCTGATCACCGGAATCACCGACCGCTGCTGGAGCCGCCTGTGGAAGAAGTCATCGAACAACTGCGTGAACTGAACGAGCCCGTGCCGGTACCACTCGAGCTGCCGGATGAAGAGCTGCTGGTGGAGATCGAGGAACAGATCCTCATCAACCTGCCGTTCGAGCTGCGCGAATTCCTGCTCAAGGTCAGCGACGTGGTCTACGGCCGCCTGGAGCCGGTGACCGTTACCGACCCGCAATCGCATACCTACCTGCCGGAAGTGGCTTCGGTGGCCTGGTCGCTGGGCGTGCCGCGCGAGCTGGTGCCGATCTGCGAAGACCAGGGCAACTACTACTGCGTCGAGCAGGACGGCACCGTGTTGCTGTGGGATGGTGAAGAGGAAGACCTGACCGACGACAGCTGGGATTCGGTGTGGCACTGGGTTCGCGAAGTCTGGCTGGAGGAGTAATCCCGGACGCTTGTCGGCCGCGGCATCGCTCCGTTCACCATCAGGCTACAGCCACTAATGACAAGGGCGCCTCTCGGCGCCCTTGTCATTTCAGTGATGCCCCGGTGTATCGGGCTTGTCGAGCGTTTCGAACAGGGCGATCTGCAGGCGCGTGTGCACACGGATGAACCAGCGCCACAGCACGGCCACCACCCCGGCAGCCACTACGCCAACCAGCATCAGCATGTCGTTGGACGGCAGGATGCTCGACGACAGCGCCGTCAGCAGCAGCATGATGCCGACCAGCGACAGCAGCGGAATCACCTCGGAAATCACCTTGCGTACCCGCGCCGTATGCCGGCCGGCCTTTTCCTGGCGCACGCCCATCTCGGCGAGCAGCATGGAGAGTGCCTTTATCTTGCGATACGCGGCGATCAGGCACGGCAGCGACAGGATCAGGGCCGCGCCCCAGACCACCGCCTTGCGCAGGTTTTCCTGGGCCAGCCACTCGGACAGCCAGGTACCGATCTGCGTGGCGAAGAAGGCGATGCCCAGGAAGATCGCCACCACGAAGGCCAGGTTGACCAGCACCTGCAGGACGATCTTGCGGATCATCCCGGCCAGTATGGCGCCCTGGCCTTGGGGCTGGATGCTGCGCAGCCACTCGCCGTACAGCGAAAACACCCGTGAAATACGCTGCGGCATGGCGTTGCCCAGGCTCACTGCCAGAGGGTCCGCGGCGCGGATCAGGTACGGTGTGGTCAGGGTGGTGATCACCGACACGGCCACCGCAACCGGGTAGAGGAAATCGCTGGTCACCTGCAGGGTCATGCCCAGGGTAGCGATGATGAAGGAGAACTCGCCAATCTGTGACAGGCCCATGCCGACGCGCAGCGAGGTGCGCCCGTCGTTGCCGGCGATGAACGAGCCGATGCTGCAGGAGAACACCTTGCCGACGATCACCGCCACGGTGATCACGGCGATCGGCCAGGCGTATTCGACCAGCACGTGGGGGTCGAGCAACAGGCCGATGGCGACGAAGAAAATCGCGCTGAACATGTCCCGCACCGGCTCGACCAGGCGTTCGATCTGCGCCAGCTGGCGCGATTCGGCCATGATCGCACCGATCAGGAAGGCGCCGAGCACCATGCTGTACTCCAGCTTGACCACCAGCAGGCAGAAGCCGAAGCACATGCCCAGCACCGCGACCAGGAGCATCTCGTTGCTTTCGAACCTGGCCACGTAGGCGAGGATGCGTGGCACCAGAATGATGCCGATGACCAGGGCGACGATCATGAACAGCGACAGCTTGCCAACGGTGGCGAACACCTCGCCGGTTTCCACGCTGCCGCTCAGGGCGATGCCGGAAAGCAGCGCGATGATGCCGATGCCAAGGATGTCCTCGACGATCAGCACGCCAAAGATCAGCTGCGCGAAGCGCTCGTTCTTCATCTTCAGGTCGCCGAGCGCCTTGATGATGATGGTGGTCGAGGAAATCGCCAGGATCGCGCCGAGGAACAGCGAATCCATGGTGCTCCAGCCGAAGTAGCGGCCGATCTCGAAACCGATCCAGATCATCAGGATGATTTCCAGAAACGCCGCGATAAAGGCCGTCGCCCCGACGTTGAACAGCTTGCGCAGGCTGAATTCCAGGCCCAGGCAGAACATCAGGAAGATCACCCCCAGCTCGGCCAGGGTACGGATGGTTTCTTCATCGTGGATCAGGCCGAACGGCGGGGTGTGCGGGCCAATCAGGAAACCGGCGAGGATGTAACCGAGCACCACCGGCTGCTTGAAGCGGTGGAACAGCACGGTGACCATACCGGCCACCAGCATGATCACCGCAAGATCCTGGATGAAGCTGATGGCATGCATGGTCAGATTGCTCCTTTTTTAAGCAGACAGGCACGCACTCGGGCGGCTGCTCGATGGCTCACGGGAGCCGGACGAAAGAGGGGAATTGGCCAACTGCCGGGCCACATTGGCCGCAGGTTAACACCCACCAACAAGTGCCGCGATATGGCAATATTCAGAAACATTCAACCGCATACGCCTCGTACGGCGTCTGCAAAGGACTCGCCGAAAGACGCCCCGGGCCGTTTCCAGGTCACTCGTTTCCGTCCGCCTTCACATGACGGCCGGGGCCTCGATCACCGCCCACACCTGTAGAGGATCCGTCCATGACTGCCAGCGGCATTTCCGATTCCGCCATAGCCGTGTTCAACCAGCGCGAACGGCAGCGATTCAGCGAGCGCAATCCGCAGTCACTGGCGTTGGCCGAGCGCGCCCGGCATTCCTTGTACGGCGGCGTGCCGATGCACTGGATGAGCGACTGGTCGACGCCCTCTCCGCTGTTCGTCAGCCACGCCAAGGGCTCGCGCTTCCACGATGTCGACGGCCATGAATATGTCGACTTCTGCCTGGGCGACACCGGCAGCATGTTCGGGCACTCTCCCGAGCCCATTGCCCGCGCCATCGTCGAGCAGGCGAACAATGGACTGACCACCATGTTGCCGGGCGAGGATGCCGTGGTGGCTGGCGAACTGCTCGCCGAGCGATTCGGCCTGCCCTTCTGGCAGGTGGCGACCACCGCAACCGATGCCAACCGCTTCGTGATTCGCTGGGCGCGGGCGATCACTGGGCGCAAAGTGCTGCTGGTATTCGACGGCTGCTACCACGGCACCGTCGACGATGTGATGGTGCGCTACCAGGACGGCCGAACCGTACACCGCGGCGGGCTGCTCGGCCAGGCGCGCAACCTCGCCAAGACCAGCCGTGCCGTGCCCTTCAACGACCTTGCTGCCCTGGAGGCGGCACTGGCGCAGAACGACGTGGCCGCCGTGCTGTGCGAACCGGCGATGACCAATATCGGCATGGTCCTGCCGGCCCCCGGCTACATGGAGCGCCTGCGCGAGCTGACGCGCCGATACGGCAGCCTGTTGATCATCGACGAAACCCATACCATCTCCACCGGGCCCGGCGGTTGTACCCGGGCCTGGGACCTGCAGCCGGATTTCATCACCCTGGGTAAACCCATCGCCGGCGGAGTGCCCTGTTCGGTGTACGGTTGCAGCCACGAGATGGCCCAGGCCATGCGCCTGGCCCAGCAGCGTGCCAGCGAGACCAGCAGCGGCCACGGGCACAGTGGCATGGGTACCACGCTGTCAGCCAATGCCCTGGCCATGCACTGCATGCGCGCCAACCTGGAGCAGGTGATGACCCCGGCGGCCTACGCCCACATGCTGCCCCTGGCGCAACGACTGGCGGCCGGCTTGCGGCGCATCATCAGCGAGCGCGGCCTGGCCTGGTCGGTCACCGAGCTCGGCGCGCGCAGCGAATTCCAGTTCTGCGCCACGCCGCCATCGAACGGCGCAGAGGCCGAGGCAGCCTTCCACGACCGCTTGCAGATGGCCCTGCACCTGTACCTGATCAACCGTGGCATCCTGATCACGCCGTTCCACAACATGACCCTCTGCTGCCCGGACACCAGCGCCGAGGATGTCGATCGCCTGATCGGTACGCTGGCCCAGGGGCTGGACGAGCTGCTCGCCATACCGGGCGCGCGACTCGCCTAGCAGAGCGCCGGGCTCTAGCTGGCCGGCGTGAAAATACGCTCTAATCGAGGTATCCCCACAGAGCGATCGACCATGCAATTCGCCGACATCCAGGAAGCCGAAACCTTTCTCGCCGCCAACCCGCAGGTGCGCAGCATCGAGCTGTTCCTCATCGATGCCAACGGCGTGCCGCGCGGCAAGCTGCTGCACCGCGAGGAGCTGCTGGCCATGTACCGCAACGGCCGGCCGCTGCCGAGCACCATCCTCGGCCTGACCATCAACGGCGACGATGTGGAGGACACCGGCCTGGTCTGGGAGGTGGGCGATGCCGATTGCTGGACCTACCCGCTGCCAGGCAGCCTCACCCTGCAACCCTGGCGTAGCCACCCCACGGGCCAGGTGCAGGTAAGCATGCATCCGGTACAGGGCCTGCCGGCGGCGCCAGCCGATCCGCGCCACGTGCTGATTCGCTGCATCGATGCGCTCAAGGCCGACGGCCTGCATCCGGTGATGGCGGTAGAGCTGGAGTTCTACCTGCTCGATCGCGAACGCGGCGAGCATGGCCGGCCACTGCCGGCGCGCCAGATGAATGGCCAACGCCCGCAGGCGACTCAGGTCTATGGCGTCTACGAACTCGAACAGTTGCAGCCGTTTCTCGATGACCTCTACGCCGCTTGCGAAGCCCAGGGACTACCGGCGCGCACGGCGATTTCCGAGTACGCGCCAGGGCAGGTCGAGATCACCCTTGAGCACCGTTTCGATGCGTTGCAGGCGATCGACGAAGGTGTGCGCTACAAGCGCCTGGTCAAGGGCGTCGCCAACCGTCATGGGCTGCAGGCCTGCTTCATGGCCAAGCCGTTCGGCGACCTGGCCGGGTGCGGCATGCACCTGCACGTCAGCCTGGCCGACGCCGAGGGCAACAACCTGATGGCTTCGCAGGACCCCCAGGGCACACCTCTGCTGCGCCACGCCATCGGCGGCATGATGGCCACCCTGCTCGACTCGCTGGCGCTGTTCTGCCCCAACGCCAACTCGTTTCGTCGTTTCCAGGCCAACAGTTACGCACCGTTGGCCAAGAGTTGGGGGGTGAACAACCGTACCGTGTCGTTTCGTGTCCCGGGCGGCCCGCCAGCCAGCCGGCATATCGAGCACCGCATCTGCGGCGCCGACGCCAATCCGTACGTGGCTGCAGCGGCAATCCTGGCCGCTATCCACCACGGGATCCGTCAGCAGCTCGACCCGGGAACGCCCATCGTCGGCAACGGCTATGCCCAGGCCACCGACGTGCTGCCCACCGATTGGCTTGGCGCCCTGCGCGCGCTGGAGCAATCGGTATGGGCGCACGAGGCCCTGGGCGCGGATTTCCTCAAGGTCTTCCTGGCGATCAAGCACACCGAATATCGCCAGTTCATGGCCGAGGTTGGCGAACAGGACTGGCGCTGGTTCCTCAATCAGGCCTGACCCCACACGGCAGTGCCAACTCGCCGCACAGCGCCAGCCAGCGCTGCGCGGCGTTGGTGCATCAACGCGCCTGCTGTTGGGGCGCCGTGCTGACCTTCAGGTAGCTGCCGGCCACGCTGATGCCGGCGCCGCCGTATTGCTGGCACTGCGGGTCGAAGACCTCCAGCACGCGAATATCCAGGCCCTCACGGAACAACTCGACCGCGCAGCCTTTGGGCAGGTCGGCGGCGGTCAGCTGGAAGTAGGCGTTCTTGCCCGCCAACAACCCCTGCAGCTCGCCAATGGCGGCCGGGCCGTAATCCTCGACCTTGGCACCGGCACGCAGCGGCGAGAACTGCGCGCGGTAACTGCCGTCCGGCTGGCGGCTGATGTCCAGGCTGCTCCACACCGCCGCCCCCGAATAACGCAGGTAGCGACCCTCGAGGCTGGCGCCCAGGGCCTGATAATTCACCGCTGCGGACACCGAGCGCAGGTTGTGCCGCGTGGCAGTGCCCTGCATGCCGGCGGCCAGCGCCAGGTTCAACCAGGCACGTGCCTGGCCCGGCTGCTCGAGGCGCAGGCTGGTGACCACCAGGTTGTTGAGCGCCAGCTCACGGGCGGCGCTGTCGCCGTCCTGTTGCTCGGCGCGCCGCAACTGGCGCTCGAAGGCCTCTGCAGCCTCTTGGTAACGTCCCGCCTGGTAGGCTGCGGTACCGGCCGCATTGCACAGGCTGACACTGTCGCAGGGCTGCGGCGCAGCCTGGGCAATACCGATCACGGCCGGCAACAGGGCGCAGGCCAGGGCGGTGCGTTTCATGGGGCTTCCTTGAGATCCGTGAATGACAGGGCTTTGGAGTGAAATGCCAGTGCATACATTGCAGCAATCGCGTACATAGACACAATCGACAGCCACTGCCGCGCAGACGGCAGACAATCCAGGCCGTGTGAAAACGTAGCGAGCGAAGGTCAGGCAAGGCAAAACCGGCGAAAAGCGCAGTTTACGGGTTGTAAATGAGCATTTTGACTGGGCTGGCATTCCAGCCTGTTTTTAACGCCGCATGACCGAGTGCAGTAGTTTTCACACAGCTGAATCGCGCCCCCTCAACCTGATGAGCGAAACACATGGAACCCGGAAACGCCCAACTGACGATGACCGTACTGATGACCCCGGACATGGCCAACTTCTCCGGCAATGTCCACGGTGGCACCCTGCTCAAGTATCTCGACGAAGTGGCCTATGCCTGCGCCAGCCGTTATGCCGGGCGCTACGTGGTGACCTTGTCGGTGGATCAGGTGACCTTTCGCGAGCCCGTCCATGTCGGCGAACTGGTGACTTTCCTGGCCTCGGTCAACTACACCGGTCGCACATCCATGGAAGTGGGCATCAAGGTGATCACCGAAAACATTCGCGAGCGCTCGGTGCGCCATACCAACAGCTGCTTCTTCACCATGGTCGCGGTCGATGAAAACGGCAAATCCACCGAAGTGCCGCCTCGTCAACCAGAGAGTCCAGAGGAGCAAAGACGTTTCGAGCAAGGGCGGCAGCGCCGCGAGATTCGCCAGGAGCTGGAAACCCGCTACCTTGCCCTGAAGGCTGCGCATGACGCGGCCCACGGCGCGCCATGAGGATTCCGACACATCCTGCACAAATACCATTTAGTTATAAGTAATATTTTGATATAAAATATCGGTCTTTGAAGCCGGCCAATCCGGCCTGACCGCTACGCTGTTCTGCGCTGTATCGCTGCAGTGCAGGCATGCCTGGCCCTCTGTTCATAGGGATACCGCATGCCTCACCACACCCCCTTGATTGCGACCATCGCCGCCGGTTTCGTGCTGGCCTACCTGTTCGGCAGCCTGGCCAACCGCCTGCGCCTGTCGCCACTGGTGGGCTACCTGCTCGCCGGGGTGATCGTCGGGCCGTTCACGCCCGGTTTCGTTGCCGACAAGGAACTTTCCCACGAAATTTCCGAGATCGGCGTGATCCTGCTGATGTTCGGCGTGGGGCTGCACTTCTCCCTCAAGGACCTGATGTCGGTCAAGCACATCGCCATTCCCGGCGCCGTGGTGCAGATCGCCGTGGCCACCCTGATGGGCATGGGCCTGGCCTGGGCCATGGGTTGGGGCTGGGGGGCCGGCCTGGTGTTCGGCCTGGCGCTGTCGGTGGCCAGTACCGTGGTGCTGCTGCGCGCCCTCGAAGAACGCCAGCTGATCGACAGCCGCCGCGGCAAGATCGCCGTCGGCTGGCTGATCGTCGAGGACCTGGTAATGGTCCTGGCCCTGGTGTTGTTGCCAGCGCTGTCCGGTGTGCTGGGGGGCATCCCCCAGGGCGACGGCTCCAGCAGCATCGGCATGCAGCTGCTGATTACCTTCGGCAAGGTTGCCGCCTTCATCGTACTGATGATCGTGGTCGGTCGCCGGGCCATCCCCTGGCTGCTGGAACGCAGCGCCGGCACTGGTTCCCGTGAGCTGTTCACTCTCGCCGTACTGGCCATCGCCATGGGCATCGCCTACGGCTCGGCGCAGCTGTTCGGCGTCTCCTTCGCCCTGGGCGCGTTCTTCGCCGGGATGATCCTCAACGAGTCGGAATACAGCCACAAGGCCGCCGAGGACTCGCTGCCGCTGCGCGACGCCTTCGCGGTGCTGTTCTTCGTGTCGGTGGGCATGCTGTTCAACCCGGCGATCCTGCTCGAGCAGCCGCTGCTCGTACTGGGCACCTTCCTGGTCATCGTGTTCGGCAAATCCGTGGCAGCGATGCTGATCGTGCTGGCGTTCCGCAAGCCGCTGAGCACCGCCCTGACCATCTCGGTGAGCCTGGCGCAGATCGGCGAGTTCTCGTTCATCCTCATCGGCCTGGGCATTGGCCTGAACCTGGTGCCGGAAGCCGGCCGCGACCTGGTGCTGGCCGGCGCGATCCTGTCGATCCTCTGCAACCCGCTGCTGTTTCTGCTCATCGACCGCCTGCAGCCCTGGCTGGATCGCCGCGAGCACACCACACCGGCCGGTCAGGTCAGCGTGGAAGACAGCGAAGACAACGACCTGCACCCGATCAGCGAAGTCGGCCACGCCATCCTCATCGGCCACGGCCGTGTCGGCAGCCGGATCAGCAAGCGCCTGCGCGGCGAAGGCGTGCCGCTGGTGATCATCGACGACAATCGCACTCGGGCCCAGGAGCTGCGCGAGGAAGGCTTCAGCGTGGTACTCGGCAACGCCGCCAGCACCCACGTGCTGGAGCTGGCCAATGTCGCCCAGGCCCGCTGGCTGATGATCGCCATCCCCAATAGCCTGGAAGCCGGGCAGATCGCCCTGCATGGGCGGCAGGCCAATGCCGGGCTGGACATCATCGCCCGCGCGCATTTCGACGATGAAGTCGACTACCTGCGCGAGCACAACGCCGACCTGGTGGTGATGGGCGAGCGGGAAATCGCCCGGGTGATGTTCGAGCGCCTGGGGCTGCAGGCACCGGCGCCGGTCGCCCAGTAAGGCGCACACGGCCATGGCCGGCCCGCAAGCGTTACGGCGCCCGCCTTGGCCCCGGGGAGCCCATCGAGGTTCGGCGACCCGGGGCGGCAACTGTCACCGTGGATCGGGTAAGCTGAGCGTCCTTCATCGCGAGTTTGTCTGCCATGCTGACCCTCGGCAACCTGCTGATCCTCATGTTGCTGGCCGCTGCCGCCACCTGGCTGTGGCACGGCCACGGCATCCGCGAACACGCCCTGAAACGGGTCAAGCAGCACTGCGCCAAGCTGGATATCGAACTGCTCGACGGCAACGTGGCGTTCCAGCGTTTCGGCCTCGTGCGTGACGGTCGCGGCAACCGCCGCTTCGCGCGGGTCTACGGCTTCGAATTCACCGTGACCGGCGAGCAACGTCACGCCGGGCGGATCGTGATGTTCGGGGCGCATCTCGGCACTATCGAGCTCGATCCCTACCCGTTCCGTGAGCCGGCCGCTGCCCTGCCACCAACGCCCGCACCTGGGCCGGCACCTGCCCAGCGGCCGTCCGGGCAAGTGATCGAGCTGCAACAATGGCGTCGCGACCACCCGCCTTCCGGGGACTGATGGGCCGGACCGGCGCTGTGCTATCGTCGCCTGCTCACCCGTCTGGCTGATCGGCATTCATGTCATCCCGCTCCCTGCGCATCGTCCTGCTGACCGCCCTGTTGCTCGCAGGCCTGTGCCTGGCGGTCTACCTGGCCGAACGCCAGGCCGAGCACCAGCGCCTCGCGCAGGCCGGGCAGCAGGCGCAGGAACAGCTGGCAGCCTACGCCGGTACGCTGCAGACGCTGATCGACCGCTACCGCGCGCTGCCCGCCGTGCTGGCGCTCGACCCGGAACTCGAGCAAGCCCTGCAGCAACCCCTCACGCCGATACTGCAACACCGCCTGAACCTCAAGCTGGAGGCGATCAACACGGCGGCCCATTCCTCGACGCTGCAGGTGATGAATGCCGATGGGCTAAGCATCGCGGCCAGCAACTGGCGCCTGCCGACCAGCTACGTGGGTCACGACTACAGTTTTCGCCCGTACTTCATCGAGGCGCGCAACCAGAACACCGGGCGTTTCTATGCGGTGGGCGTGACCAGCGGCATTCCCGGCTACTTCCTGTCCCACGCGGTTCGCGATGGCAGTGGGCGGTTTCTCGGCGCCGTGGTGGTCAAGCTGGAATTTCCCAGCATCGAGCAGGCATGGAGCCAGAGCCCGCACGTGCTGCTGGTCAGCGACCGGGAAGGCATCATCTTCATCGCCAACCGCCCGGCCTGGCGATACCGCGAGCTGCTGCCGCTTTCCGCTGCGTTGCGCGACACGCTCGCCGCCACGCGACAGTACGACAGGAAGCCCCTGGCGCCGCTGAGCTACCGCGAGCTGCGGGCCATCGATGACGCAGGCCGCCTGGTGCGCATCGACAGCCCCGGCCTTGCCGGTAACTACCTGTGGGAAAGCCGTGCCCTGGCAAGCGAGGGCTGGACCCTGCACCTGCTGCACGACACCCGCAGCGTCGCCAACACCACCCATGCCGCCAGCCTGGCTGCGGCCGGTGCCTGGCTGGCGCTGTTTCTGCTCGCTCTGGTGCTGCACCAGCGCTGGCGCATCGCCCGCCTGCGCCAGCGCACCAGCGAGGAGCTGCAGGCGCTGGTCGAGCAGCGCACCGCAGCCCTGCGTACCGCCCAGGACGGGCTGGTGCAGGCCGCCAAGCTGGCCGCCCTCGGACAGATGTCCGCGGCCCTGGCCCACGAGATCAACCAGCCACTGACCGCCCTGCAGGTGCACCTCGGAACCCTGCGCATGATCCTCGCCGACGGTGAACTGGAAGAGGCTCGCCAGTCCCTGGTGCGCCACGAGGAACTGCTGCAGCGCATGGCCGCCCTCGCCGGCCACTTGAAAACCTACGCCCGCAAGAGCCCCGGTGGCCTGCGCGAAACACTCGAACTGGGCGCCGTGCTCGACAAGGCGCTGCAACTGCTCGAGCCCCGTCTGCGTGATGTCCAGGTACAGATCCGCCGCATCCCGGAGCAACCGGCCTGGGTCGCCGGTGATGCGATTCGCCTGGAGCAGGTGCTGGTCAACCTGATTCGCAACGCCCTCGATGCGATGCAGGGCCATGCCGCGCCGCGCCTGGCGTTCAGCCTGCTGCTCATCGACAACCACTGGTTGCTGCATCTCGATGACAGCGGCCCGGGCATCAGTGCCGAGGCGCTGCCGCACCTGTTCGACCCGTTCTTCACCACCAAACCGGTGGGCGATGGCCTGGGCCTCGGCCTGGCGGTTTCCTATGCCATCGTCCGGGAGCTGGACGGCGACCTGCAGGCCGCCAACCGCCCCGAGGGTGGCGCACGCTTTACCCTGCGCCTGCCCGCTGCCTTCGCCCCACAGGAGTTCGCATGAAACCCCGCGTGATTTTCGTCGACGACGAGGCGCCGATCCGCGACGCCGTACGCCAATGGCTGGAGCGCTCCGGCTTCGAGGTGCACCTGTGCGCCAGCGCCCGGGAATGCCTGGACCTGCTACCCGATGATTTTCCCGGCGTGGTGATCAGTGACCTGCGCATGCCGGGCATGGACGGCATGGCGTTGCTGGAGCAGGTACAGGCGCGCGACGCCGAGCTGCCATTCCTGCTGGTGTCGGCCCACGGCGATGTGCCCCAGGCCGTGGAAGCCATGCGCCTGGGCGCCTATGACTTCATCGAGAAACCTTTCACCCCGGAGCGTCTGCTCGGCAGCCTGCGGCGCGCCCTGGAAAAGCGCCGGCTGACCCGGGAAAACCGCCAGCTGCGCCAGCAGGTCGAGCACAAGGATGAGCTGGCCGGCCGGCTGCTCGGCTTCTCCACTGCGATGGTTCAGCTGCGCCGCCAGGTGCTCGAGTTGGCGCATACGCCGGCCAATGTGCTGATGCGTGGCGAAACCGGCAGCGGCAAGGAACTGGTCGCCCGTTGCCTGCACGACTTTGGCCCCCGTGCCAACGGGCCCTTCGTGGCCCTCAACTGTGCGGCGATTCCGGAAAACCTCTTCGAGAGCGAACTGTTCGGCCACGAGAGCGGCGCCTTCACTGGCGCCCAGGGCAAGCGTATTGGCAAGATCGAACATGCCAATGGCGGCACCCTGTTTCTCGACGAGATCGAGAGCATGCCGCTGGGCCAGCAGGTCAAGCTGCTGCGCGTATTGCAGGAGCGCCAGCTGGAGCGGCTCGGCTCCAATCAGGTGATCACCCTCGATCTGCGCGTGGTGACGGCCACCAAGCCAGACCTGCATCAACGCGTGCGCGAGGGCACGTTCCGCCAGGACCTGCTGTACCGCCTCAACGTCGCCGAGCTGCAGTTGCCGGCGTTGCGCGAGCGCCGCGAGGACGTGCCATTGCTCTTCGAGCACCATGCCCGGCAGATCGCCGCACGCTTCGAGCGCCCGCTGCCGCCGGTCACCCCGGCGCTGCTTGCCCACTTGCTGGCCCATGACTGGCCAGGCAACGTGCGTGAGTTGGTGAATGCCGCCGAGCGCCACGTGCTGGCATTGTCCGGCTCCGCCAGCCAAACGGCCGCCGTGGACAATTCCCTCGCCGCGCGCATGGAAGCCTTCGAAGCACAGTGCCTGCGCGAAGCGCTGGCCAGCTGCCACGGCGACATGAAGCTGGTTACCGAACTGCTGCAACTGCCGCGCCGCACGTTGAACGAAAAGATGCAGCGCCACGGCCTGCTGCGCACCGACTTCCTCGACAGCGACGGCCCGGGCCCCGGCTGAACCGCCTGGCAAGATTCCGCTAGCCTGCGTACCACGCTGGCGGCTTTTTGCTAGGAACCCTCTCTCACATTTCGTCACAACGCCCACGGGGCGGGCCTTCCGGCTGCTGGCACAGCTCCTGCAATGGTCCAGCCAGCGCCCGCAACGGCGTACAAGAATAATGACGAAATAGAGGTTCCCCCTGATGGAAAGCACCAGCACGCTGTCTGCCTCCGCGCCAACGCGCACCACTCCCCAACGCATCAAATCGATTTTCAGCGGTTCGATCGGCAACCTGGTCGAATGGTACGACTGGTATGTCTATGCGGCCTTCTCGCTGTATTTCGCCAAGGCCTTCTTCCCCCAGGGCGACCTGACCGCCCAGTTGCTCAACACCGCTGCGATCTTCGCCGTGGGCTTTTTGATGCGCCCGATCGGCGGCTGGCTGATGGGCATCTATGCCGACCGCAAGGGCCGCAAGGCGGCGTTGATGGCCTCGGTACTGCTGATGTGCTTCGGCTCGCTGATCATCGCCCTGACCCCCAGTTACCAAACCATCGGCGTCGCCGCACCCGTGCTGCTGGTGGTCGCGCGCCTGCTGCAGGGCCTGTCGGTCGGTGGCGAATACGGCACATCGGCTACTTACCTGTCGGAGATGGCGACCAAGGAACGCCGCGGCTTCTTCTCCAGCTTCCAGTACGTGACACTGATCTCCGGCCAGCTCATCGCCCTGGCGGTGCTGATCGTGCTGCAGCAGACGCTGACCGTCGAACAGCTGGAAACCTGGGGCTGGCGCGTGCCGTTCGTGATCGGTGCGCTGTGCGCCGTGGTAGCCATGTACCTGCGCCGTGGCATGGAAGAAACCGACTCGTTCAAGAAGACCGAGGCGCCGAAGGAAAACATCATGCGCACGCTGATGCGCCATCCCAAGGAACTGCTCACCGTGGTTGGCCTGACCATGGGCGGTACCCTGGCCTTCTACACCTACACCACCTACATGCAGAAGTACCTGGTCAACACCGTGGGCATGAGCAAGAACGACTCGACCATGATCTCGGCGGCCACGCTGTTCCTGTTCATGCTGCTGCAGCCACTGGTCGGCGCATTGTCCGACAAGATCGGTCGGCGGCCGATCCTGATCGCTTTCGGGGTCCTGGGCACGCTGTTCACCTACCCGATCCTGACCACCCTGCACACCGTGCAGAGCTGGTGGGGCGCGTTTTTCCTGATCATGGCGGCGCTGATCATCGTCAGCGGCTACACCTCGATCAACGCGGTGGTGAAAGCCGAGCTGTTCCCCACCGAGATCCGCGCCCTGGGCGTGGGCCTGCCGTACGCGCTGACCGTGTCGATCTTCGGCGGCACCGCCGAGTACGTCGCACTGTGGTTCAAAAGCGTGGGCATGGAGAGCGGCTTCTACTGGTACGTGACCGGCTGCATCGCCTGTTCGCTGCTGGTGTACATCACCATGAAGGACACCCGCACCCACTCGCGCATCACCAGCGACTGACCCTGCCAGGCCGGGCGCCCTAAGCGGCGCCCCTCTTGGAGCCTGTTCACGATCTTTCGGCTCGACTTCAGCGCTTTGACTGTGAAGTGGCGAGAGCGGACTTTCGGTGATTCATTGTGGGAACGGGCCATGCCCGTGATTATTCGCGGGCATGGCCCGCTCCCACGGTCGCAGGGTGGACGACGCCTCACCTACGCGGCCCGACCTGTCCACCGCTCTGTGATCGCAATGGTGGATGAAAAGAGCGTCATCCACCCTACGTCTGCTTTTGCGCCAACAGGTTCTTACAGCCTGCAGGCCGCCATGCCGGCCTGCAGCGCCGCCTCGTCCTGGGCGCCGGCGAAGATCAATTCCAGTCGCGAATCCTTGCGCCACTCGCTGTTCTGCCAGTCGCAGGGTGGACGACGCCTCACCTACGCGGCCCGACCTGTCCACCGCTCTGTGATCGCAATGGTGGATGAAAAGAGCGTCATCCACCCTACGTCTGCTTTTGCGCCAACAGGTTCTTACAGCCTGCAGGCCGCCATGCCGGCCTGCAGCGCCGCCTCGTCCTGAGCACCGGCGAAGATCAATTCCAGTCGCGAATCCTTGCGCCACTCGCTGTTCTGCCAGTGCAGCGGCTGGCCATCCAGGGCATTGGCCGACAGCCAGCCGGCGCTGGTCTGCACCACCAGCTTGGCACGCCGCCAGGGCAGCATCGCCAGCCACTGCTGGATGGCCAGCAGGTCGAAACGCTGGCTGGGGTGCCAGCGCCAGCCGATGCTCCAGCCCTCGGGCTGATCCTGAACCAGACAGATCGGCTGTTCAGCGCTGCGCCAGACCATCGCTGCGGCCGCCGGCCCTTCTGGCAGCGCGCCGCGGCGCGTCGCTCCCGGCGTGCCGGTGGCCTGCGGCAAGCGGTCGAAGGGCAGCACACCCTGGCTGGTCCAGCACACCTCGGCGGGCAGGCTGCCGGCGATGCGCATGCGGGTGGCATCGTCGACATCCTCGCTCTTGTTCAGAACCAGCAGCCGCGCGTGGGTCAGCGCATCACGCTGACTGTCGGCGAGCGGCAAGCCACCGGCCAGTGCGGCGGCGTCGAGCACCATCAACAGCGGTTGCACCGCCAGCACGCCGTCCCAGGGCGCCGCGCCGAGCTGCTCCAGCAGGCTCAGCGGATGCCCGAGCCCGGAAGGTTCGATGAACAACCGGTCCGGCCGGGCCTTGCGCAGCAACCGACCCAGGCCGACCTGAAAGGGCACGCCATTGACGCAACACAGGCACCCACCCGCGACCTCGCTGAAACTCAGGCCCTCTTCGTCACGGGCCAGCAAGGCGGCGTCCAGACCGATCTGGCCGAATTCGTTGATCAGCACCGCCCAGCGCTCGTCCGCAGGCCGTTGCGTCAGCAACTGGCGGATCAGGCTGGTCTTGCCGGCGCCCAGGGGGCCGGCGATCAGGTGGGTGGGTATCTGTTTCAACATGGCGCTATGGTGCAGGTTTGGCGGCGGAGGGAAAAGCTCGGCTTGCGAGAACCTCGCCACAGCCCCTACAGTTCCGCATCATTTTCTGGAGTTGGATCGATGCGCCGTTTGCTGCCTCTCGCGTTGTGTAGTCTGTCCGGCCTGGCCTGGGGTGAAGCCTGTGTGGTGCACAGCCAGGCCGAGCGGCTGGACGTGAAGGTCTGCCAGCAGAACCGCAGCATTCCACCAAACCTGTTTCGCACCGGCTTCTGCCAGCCGCAGCTCAAGGGCCAGAAGGTCGACGTCAGCTTTGTCGAGCAATGCCCGGTCGGCGCCTTCGGTGTGTGCCGCAATGCCCGAGTCGGTGGCACGCCCTACCAGCAGGACATTCACTATTACGGCATGGCGCAGGATGCCACCTACCTGAAGCCGTTCTGTGAAAGCCAGAGCAAGGGCGTGTGGATGGCCTACTGAGAGCCTGTTCATAATCTTTCAGCCCAGGTTCGTCGAGTTTGGCAGCTAAGTGGCGCAAGCGGTCATTCCCCCTATCCTGTGGGAACGGGCCATGCCCGTGATTTTTCGCGGGCATGGCCCGCTCCCACAATGGACCAGCGACGGCTGCTAGCTGCCGCTTCTGCACATGCAGATCGTGAACAGGTTCTAAACCGTCACTCAATCGTCATCTCTTTCGGCGTTAATACACTCTCTCTTGGCTGCCGGACAGGCCCGGTGGCGATGTTGCTGCGCTCAGGCGCAGCATTTTTTTTGCCCGCCGTTCAGACCAGCCAGTCCAGCGTCAGTAGCAGGCGACGCTCACCGGCAGGCAAGGCGGGCGAGCGATGGATCAGGCCACGCCCCTCATTACCCACCCAGCGCTCGCCCTTGACCAGCGCTACGTGGCCACAACCGATCTGCTCGACCACCGCCCCCTCTCTGGGCAACGCCTGCTCTGCGCCCAACAGCTGGCGCGACAGCGCCCCTTCGCGCAGCCACTGGCTACCGGCGCCGGCATAGCTGGTGATCAGCCGCAGCGGCACGTGATCGACGTGAAAACGCGGGCACATGGCGCCATCCAGCGCGCGCAGGCGCAAGCCGATGCGCCGGGCATCGAGCAGGCAGGCGTAGGCGCGCACCAGCCAGGCCACGTCGGCGAGGAATGCTGCCTGGCCGGGCAGGTCGCTGTAGCCGCTCAGCAAACCGTGCAGCGCCGGCTCCGCATCCGTGTCGGCCACCTCGATGCTCAGCGACTCGGCCAGCGGCTCGCCCTGCGCCAGCAGGGTGCTGGCGAAGCCTGCGAGGTGCGCGGGCAGGCTGCGCTGCCAGACCGCCAGGTTGACATCATCACGCAAGGCCTCGCCGAGTATCTCGATGCGCTCGCCGCTGACCTGTAACGGTTGCGGCTGTGTTTTGCGTGCCAGCATCAGGCGGCCTCCTGCCAGGGTCCGAAGGGGTCGGGTAACCGTTGCCAGGCGTCGATGCCTGCGGCCATTTCGGCATCGCTGAGCAGACAGGCGTCCAACTCGGCATGCAGCCGGGCAAAGTCGATATGCTGGCCGATGAACACCAGCTCCTGGCGACAGTCGCCGCTGGTCTCATCCCATTGCCGCAGAATGCCCTTGAGGTCGTCGTCATCCTGGGGCCACTGGCTCTTGGGTACGAAGCGCCACCAGCGCCCGGCCAGGCCATGGCGCATCAGGCCGCCGGCCTGGGACCAGCTGCCGGCTTCCTGGTGCTTGCTGGCCAGCCAGAAAAACCCCTTGGAACGCAGCAGCCGGCCATTGACCCACTCGCGGTTGAGAAAATCGAAGAAGCGCTGCGGATGAAACGGCCGCCGCGCCCGATAGGCACTGGAGGCAATGCCGTACTCCTCGGTTTCCGGGGCGTGCTCGCCGCGCATTTCCTTCAGCCAGCCCGGCGACTCGGCCGCACGCTCGAAGTCGAACCGGCCGGTGTCGAGAATCGCCTGCAGCGGCACCGCGCCCATGCTCATTGGCAGAATCTCGGCGCGGGTATTGAGGCGTCGCAGGATGGCCGTCAGTTCGTCGCGCTCGGCCTGGCTGATCAGGTCGATCTTGCTGATCAACAGCACATCGGCAAATTCGATCTGCTCAATCAACAGGTCGCTGATCGAGCGCTCGTCTTCCTCGCCCAGGGTTTCGCCGCGGCTGGCCAGGCTCTCGGCGGCCTGAAAATCAGGCAGAAAATTCACCCCGTCGACCACCGTCACCAGGGTATCCAGGCGCGCCAGGTCGGCCAGGCTCTGGCCCTGCTCATCACGAAAGGTGAAGGTCTCGGCGATCGGCAGTGGTTCGGAAATACCGGTGGACTCGATCAGCAGGTAATCGAAACGACCCTCGCGAGCCAGCTTGCTGACTTCCTCGAGCAGGTCCTCGCGCAGGGTGCAGCAAATACAGCCGTTGCTCATCTCGACCAGTTTTTCGTCGGCGCGGTTGAGGCTGACGTCACGCTGCACCTCGCTGCCGTCGATATTGATTTCGCTCATGTCGTTGACGATCACCGCCACGCGCAGGCCGTCGCGGTTCTTCAACACATGGTTGAGCAGGGTGCTCTTGCCGGCGCCGAGAAAGCCGGACAACACGGTTACGGGGAGACGATTGGGCATCACGGTTTCCTCATCAGGGCTCAGGCATTGCCGGAGCGTTGGTGGCGTTCGCGCTGTTCTTCGCGCTCTTTCGCCTCGATACACAGGGTGGCGGTGGGCCGCAGCAGCAGGCGCCGCAGGCCGATCGGCTCAGCGGTTTCGCGGCACCAGCCATATTCGCCATGGGCCAGGCGCTCGAGGGCCTCATCAATCTTGTCGAGCAGCTTCTTTTCCCGTTCGAGCAGGCGCAGCTGCCACTGGCGCTGCTCTTCACGGCTGGCCATGTCGGCCTCGTCGGCGGGGCGATCCTGTTCGCGCAGCGCGCCGAACTCGTCGTCGATACGCTGCTGCAACTCGCCGCGCTGGCGCAGCAACAGGTCACGGAAGAAGCCCTGCTGGGCTTCGTTCATGTAGGCCGGGGGCGGCAGGGCAAGCAGTTCATCGGCGGTCATGGCGGGCTCACTGGGCTAACTATAATTGTTATAACATAACATTTAAAGCCACACAGCAAGACTGCTTACAGGCAGAACCCGATGTTCTGCGAGAACGCTGCATGCTCACGACGCCATGGCCAGCGCCAGCCAGGGTTGGCGCTGAGGTACTCGGCGAGCGGACCAGAGGTTATGCGGGCACGCCCAGGCGAGGCGTTGCAGGTGCGGGTGAGATAACCGCTGCCGGCACCCAGCGCGGGTTCCGGCCGCGTGGGATGAGCCAGGCTTCCACCCTTGCGCCTGTCACTTAAAACAATTGATTTTGCCCTGCCGGCGTCGCTTTCGATTGCCGCCCAGGCAGCGTCGCGCCTGCGTTTCGGAGAAGCTTGCATAATGCGTATTCTGGTATACCATAATACTCAACACCATCCAGCCAAAGGAGCTGCCATGAGTTTCGAGATTCGCAAGATCGTCAGCTATATAGAAGAGACCCTGATCGAGGGCGGCAAGGCGACCGACAAGCCAGTCACCATGGTCGGTCTGGCCGTCGTGATCAAGAACCCGTGGGTTGGCAACGGCTTCGTCGAAGACCTCAAGCCGGTGATCAAGGCCAACTGTTCGGCACTTGGCGAGCTGATGGTCGCGCGCCTGACCGCTGCCATCGGCGGCGCCGACAAGATCGAAGCCTATGGCAAGGCCGCGGTGGTAGGCGCCGATGGTGAAATCGAGCACGCTTCCGCGGTTATCCACACCCTGCGTTTCGGCAACCACTACCGTGAGGCGGTGCAGGCCAAGAGCTACCTGAGCTTCACCAACAAGCGCGGCGGCCCGGGCACCTCGATTCAGATCCCGATGATGCACAAGGATGACGAAGGCCTGCGTTCGCATTACATCACCCTGGAAATGCAGATCGAAGACGCGCCGCGTGCCGACGAAATCGTCGTGGTACTGGGTGCTGCCAATGGCGGCCGCCTGCATCCGCGTATCGGTAACCGTTACATCGATCTGGAAGAACTGGCCGCCGAGAAGGCGCAGTGATCGGGAGCAGGCCATGATTCGGCACCTCGCTGAACGTACCCCTGCCGGCACCAGTTACCGGGTGACCGGCCAGGGCCAACCCGTGGTATTGATCCACGGCGTGGGCCTGACCAAGGACATGTGGGGCGGCCAGGTGGTGGGCCTGGCACAGCACTTCCAGGTCATCGTCTACGACATGCTCGGCCACGGCGACAGCCCGCGGCCGGCAGCGGACACCGACCTCGCCGGTTACGCCGACCAGTTGCGCGAGCTCCTCGACCACCTCGGCCTGGCGCAGGCCATGGTGATCGGCTTCTCCATGGGCGGCCTGGTAGCGCGCGCCTTCGCACTGCACCATGCGCAGCGCATCGCCGCCCTGGTGGTGCTCAACAGCGTGTTCAACCGCAGCCCCGAGCAGCGCGCCGGTGTCATCGAGCGCACCGCGCAGGCCGCCGAACATGGCCCGGACGCCAACGCGGAGGCGGCGCTGTCGCGCTGGTTCAGCCGGGAATACCAGGCCGCCAACCCGGCGCAGATCGCCGCCATCCGCCAGACCCTGGCCGGCAACGACGCCCAGGGTTACCTGACCACCTACACGCTGTTCGCCACCCAGGACATGTACCGCGTCGACGACCTGGCCGACATCCGCGTACCGACGCTGATCGCCACCGGCGAGCTCGACCCCGGTTCGACACCGCAGATGGCCGAGCAGTTGGCGCAGTGCATTCCGGGCGCCAGGGCCGTGGTGCTGGCCGAGCAACGGCATATGATGCCGGTAGAATCGCCGCGCCTGGTCAACCAGATGCTGCTGGCGTTTCTCGACGAAGCCAGCCAGTTGCAGCACACCGTAAAGGGGATCGTCGCATGACACTCGTACGCTATCAGATGTGCATTGACGGCCAGTGGGTCGATGCCCAGTCCGGCAACACCTTCGAGAGCCTCGATCCGGCTCGCGCCCAGGCCTGGGCGGTGCTGCCCGATGCCGCCAGCGAAGACGTCGAACGCGCCGTGCAGGCCGCCCAGGCAGCGTTCGAGAACCCGGCGTGGCGTGGCCTCAGCGCCACCGCGCGAGGCAAGCTGCTGCGCCGCCTCGGTGACCTGATCGCCGAGAACAGGGAAACCCTGGCCCAGCTCGAAAGTCGGGACAACGGCAAGCTGATCCGCGAAACCCGCGGCCAGGTTGGCTACCTGCCGGAGTTCTTCCACTACACCGCAGGCCTGGCCGACAAGCTCGAAGGCGGCACCCTGCCCCTCGACAAGCCGGACATGTTCGCCTACACCACCCACGAGCCGATTGGCGTGGTGGCCGGGATCATCCCGTGGAACAGCCCGCTGTACCTGACCGCGATCAAGCTCGCCCCGGCCCTGGCCGCCGGCAACACCATCGTGCTCAAGCCTTCGGAGCATGCCTCGGCGACCATTCTCGAGCTGGCCCGCCTGGCTCTCGAAGCGGGCTTCCCGCCTGGCGTGGTCAACGTGGTCACCGGCTACGGGCCGACCACCGGCGCGGCGCTGACCAGCCACCCGCTGGTGCGCAAGATCGCCTTCACCGGCGGCGCCGCCACCGCGCGCCATGTGGTGCGCGCCAGCGCCGAGAACTTCGCCAAGCTGTCGCTGGAGCTGGGCGGCAAGTCGCCGAACATCATCTTCGCTGATGCCGACCTCGACAGCGCCGTGAACGGCGTGGTCGCCGGCATCTACGCCGCCTCCGGGCAGAGCTGCGTGGCCGGCTCGCGCCTGCTGGTGCAGGACAGCATTTACGACACCTTCGTCGAGCGCCTGGTCGAACGCGCCAGGCGCATTCGCATCGGCAACCCCCAGGACGAGGCCAGCGAGATGGGCCCGATGGCCACCGCTCAGCAACTCGCGGTGGTCGAAGGCCTGGTTGCCACGGCCGTGGCAGAAGGTGCGAAACTGCGCCTGGGTGGTAAACGCCCGCAGGTCGATGGCGAAGGCTGGTACTACGAGCCGACTCTGTTCGAGTGCGACGACCACGCGATGACCATCATGCAGGAAGAGGTCTTCGGGCCGGTGGCTTCGGTGATCCGCTTCAAGGACGAGGCCGACGCACTGGCCATGGCCAACGACTCGCAGTTCGGCCTCGCCGCCGGCATCTGGACCCGTGACCTGGGCCGCGCCCACCGTATGGCCAAGGGCGTGCGCTCGGGCATCATCTGGGTCAACACCTACCGTGCCGTATCGGCCATAGCGCCGATCGGTGGCTTCAAGAACAGCGGCTACGGCCGCGAAAGCGGCATCGACTCGGTACTCGCCTACACCGAACTGAAAACGGTGTGGATCAACCTGTCGCAAGCGCCGATGCCCGACCCGTTCGTGATGCGCTGAGCGCATCGAGGAATACACAAATGATCGAACCCGGACTGTACAAATCCGTCATGGCCGCCTTCCCCTCGGGGGTCACCATCGTCACCACCCTGGGCCCCGATGGCGGCATCGTCGGCATCACCGCCAGCGCGTTTAGCGCGCTGTCGATCGATCCGGCGCTGGTGCTGTTCTGCCCCAACTACGGCTCCGACTCCTACCCGGTGCTGCGCGACAGCAAGCGCTTCGCGATCCACCTGCTATCCGCCGAGCAACAGGCGGAGGCCTATGCCTTTGCCGGCAAGGGCAAGGACAAGGCGGCAGGCATCGAGTGGACGCTGAGCGAGCAGGGCAACCCGCTGCTCAACAACGCCGCCGCCATCATCGAATGCGAGCTGTGGCGCGAATACGAGGGCGGTGACCACGCCATCATGGTCGGTGCGGTGACCAACCTGATCCTCCCCGAGGTAGCCCCGGTGCCGATGATCTACCACCGCGGCAAGCTCGGCGCACTGCCGGCCCTGGCCTGATCGACGTGACGTCGGCGAGAACCTAAACCACCTTTGTAGGGTGGACCGGGGCGCGTAGACGACGCCTCACCTACGCGGCCCGACCCGTCCACCGCTCTGCGGTCGCAATGGTGGACAAAAAAAGCGTTGTCCACCCTACGATCCTGAACAGGCTCTAGGTTCCTCGTCGGTAGCGGTAATAATTCCTCTTTTTACGGTCGCGTTCACTCACCTTCGAGCGCGGCCGGTTTTATTCCGGAGTCGCCATGACACCCGCAGCTTCGCAACTGCTACGCCAGCAGGCCTACCTCGACGGCACATGGCTGGCTGCCGATGACGGCAGCACCCAGCGCATCAGCAACCCGGCCACCGGCGAGCAGATCGGCGAGGTGCCCAACATGGGCAGCGCCGAAGCCCGGCGCGCCATCGCTGCCGCCAATGCGGCCTGGCCAGCCTGGCGTGGGCGCACCGCCAAGGACCGCAGCACGGTGCTCAAGCGCTGGCATGCGCTGATCCTGGAACACGCCGACGCGCTGGCCGAGATCCTCACCCTCGAACAGGGCAAGCCGCTGGCCGAAGCCCGTGGCGAAGTCCTCTATGCCGCCAGTTTCATCGAGTGGTTCGCCGAGGAAGCCAAGCGTATCTACGGCGACACCATTCCCAGCCACAAGCCCGATGCACGCATCATCGTGACCAAGGAGCCGATTGGCGTGGTCGCGGCCATCACGCCGTGGAATTTCCCGGCGGCGATGATCACCCGCAAGGTCGGCCCGGCATTGGCTGCAGGTTGCCCGTGCATCGTCAAACCGGCACCGGAAACTCCGTTCTCGGCGCTGGCGCTGGCGGTGCTCGCCGAGGAAGCGGGCATCCCGCCAGGCATCTTCAACGTGATCACCGGCGACGCCGTGGCCATCGGCGATGCGCTGTGCGCCAGCGCCACGGTGCGCAAGCTGTCGTTCACCGGTTCCACGCCGATCGGCAAACTGCTCATGCAACAGTGCGCCGGTACGCTGAAGAAGGTTTCCCTGGAGCTGGGCGGCAACGCGCCGTTCATCGTCTTCGACGACGCCGACCTGGAGCGTGCCGTCGAGGGCGCCATGGTCGCCAAATACCGCAATGCCGGGCAGACCTGCGTGTGCGTGAACCGCTTTCTGGTCCAGGACGGTATCCACGATGCCTTCGTCGCCCGCCTGGCAGAGCGCGTGGCGACGCTGAAAGTCGCCGATGGCTTTACCGACGGCGCACAACAGGGCCCGCTGATCAACGCCCGCGCGGTGGACAAGGTCGCCGACCATGTCGCCGATGCCCTCGGCCAGGGCGCCACGCTGGTCTGCGGCGGCGAGCGCCATGCCCTGGGCCACGGCTTCTTCCAGCCCACCGTGCTGAGCGGGGTGACCACCGCCATGAAGGTCGCCCGCGAGGAAACCTTCGGCCCGCTGGCGGCGGTGTTCCGCTTTCGCGACGAAGCCGACGCGGTGCAGATGGCCAACGACACCGAATTCGGCCTGGCCGCCTACTGCTACACCCGCGACCTGGGCCGCGCCTGGCGCATGAGCGAAGCGCTGGAATACGGCATGGTCGGCATCAACGAAGGGCTTATTTCCACCGAAGTGGCGCCGTTCGGCGGTATCAAGGCCTCAGGCCTGGGCCGGGAAGGCTCGCACTACGGCATCGACGATTATCTGGAGATCAAATACACCCTGATGGGTGGACTTTGAGGTCAGGCAACCATGTGGCGAAAGCGGACTTTCGGTGATTCATTGTGGGAACGGGCGATGCCCGTGATTATTCGCGGGCACGGCCCGCTCCCACAGTCGTAGGGTGGACGACGCTTCACCTACGCGGCCCGACCCGTCCACCGATCGCAATGGTGGATGAAAAGAGCGTCATCCACCCTACGGCTGCTCTCGCCTTACCGCGGCCTCACTGCACATCGAACCGGGAGAACGACCATGAAAAACGACAAATACGAGAAAGGCCTGCAGATTCGCACCCAGGTGCTCGGCGAGGCGTACGTGAAGCGTTCGCTGGAGAATGCCGATGACTTCAACCGCCCGCTGCAGGAGCTGGTCACCGAATACTGCTGGGGGCACGTGTGGGGACGTGAAGGCTTATCGATGCAGCAACGCAGCATGATAAACTTGGCCATGATTTCCGCGCTCAACCGCCCGCACGAGCTGAAGTTGCACATTCGCGGCGCCCTGCGTAACGGCCTCAGCCGCGAGCAGATCCGCGAGATCCTGCTTCAGGTCGGCATCTACTGCGGCGTGCCTGCAGCCGTCGACAGCTTTCGCATTGCCCGCGAGGCGTTTGCCGAAGCAGATGCCGAGGCGTAGGTCTTGAGTGCTCCCATACCTATAAATCGAGCCCTAACCATGAAACGCCAGCCGATCGACGACAGCTTCAAGGTCAACCGCAACCCCGTGACCCTGCGGGAAATCGTCCTGGAGAAGCTGCGCAGCGCCATCATGAATTTCCAGTTGCTGCCTGGCGACCGGCTGGTGGAGCGCGACCTCTGCGATCGGCTGGGGGTCAGCCGCACTTCGGTGCGCGAGGCACTGCGCCATCTGGAGTCCGAAGGGCTGGTGGAGTTCGCCGATGCCAAGGGCCCGCGCGTGGCGATCATCACCCTGGAAGATGCCTGCGATCTCTACGAACTGCGCTGTGCACTCGAAGGCATGATCGTCCAGCTGTTCACCCTGCGCGCCCGTGCCAAGGATATCCGCGCCCTGGAACGCGCCCTGGAGAACAACCGACAGACCCTGGAGCAAGGCGAACTGCCGGAGGTGCTGGAGTCGGTGCAGGAGTTCTATAACGTGTTGCTCGAAGGCTGCGGCAACGAAGCGGCGGCCACCCAACTGCGCCAGCTGCAGGCGCGCATCAGCTACCTGCGCGCCACCTCGGTGTCGCAGAGCAACCGACGCAGCACCAGCAATCAGGAAATGGAGCGTATGGTCGAGGCGATCAAGAGCGGCGACCCGCTGGCCGCCCACCAGGCCTCGGTGGATCACGTGCGCGCTGCGGCCAAGGTCGCCCTCGAGTACCTGGAAGCCAAGCAGGAAGGTGCCAAGGCCCGCGATATCGTGGCCCCCATCGGTCTGCAAGACCCGCGTATCGGGCGCTGACCGCCATGCCCAGCCCGCGCTTCTGTCAGCAATGCGGCGGCGCGACGCTGGAACGGCGTCGCCCGTCCGGCGACGACCATGCGCGGCTGGTCTGCGCCGGCTGCGGGCACATCCACTACGAAAACCCGAAGATCATCACTGGCTGCATCATCGAGCAGGACGGCCGCTACCTGCTCTGCCAACGCGCCATCGCCCCGCGCGTCGGCACCTGGACACTGCCCGCGGGCTTCATGGAAAACGGCGAAACCACCGAAGAAGCGGCGCTGCGTGAAGTGCGCGAGGAAGCCGGCGTGGTGGCGGAAATCCTCTGCCCCTACTCGGTGTTCAGCGTGCCCTCGATCAGCGAGGTGTACCTGATCTTTCGCGCCAGGCTGCTGCACGACACCGGCCACTTCGGCAGCGAGACCCTTGCCCGACGCTTCTTCGCTCCCGAAGACATCCCCTGGGAACAGATCTACTACCCCGCCATCCGGCAGATCCTCGAGCGCTATATCACCGAGCGCGAAGCGGGCGTATACGGCATCTACATGGGCAGCGACGACAACGGCAAGATCCATTTCATCCGCTGATCGGCAGTCACAAGACGCAGCAGACAGGCCGGGCATTGTGCCGATTTCGTCATCGCTCCCATGCAAATCCTTCAAGCCGGGCGCGTCCGCCAGCGGCACCCTGTAGCCATCCAGACCGGCATACAGGCGCAGCCCCATGAAACGCATCCAGGTTATCGACTCCCACACCGGCGGCGAGCCCACTCGCCTGGTCATCGGCGGCTTTCCCGAGCTGGGCAGCGGCAGCATGGCCGAGCGCCGGCAGCGCCTGGCAGATGATCACGATGACTGGCGCAGCGCCTGCATCCTCGAACCGCGCGGCAGCGACGTGCTGGTCGGCGCGCTGCTCTGCGAGCCGGTCGACCCCGCCGCCTGTGCCGGGGTGATCTTCTTCAACAACACCGGCTACCTCGGCATGTGCGGGCACGGCACCATCGGCCTGGTGGTATCGCTGGCGCACATGGGCCGCATCGGCACCGGCGTGCACCGGATCGAAACACCGGTGGGCACGGTAGAAGCGACCCTGCATGAGGACCGTTCGGTCAGCGTGCGCAACGTGCCGTCCTACCGCTACCGCCAGGCCGTCGAACTGCAGGTGCCGGGCTACGGCGCGGTGCAGGGCGACATTGCGTGGGGCGGCAACTGGTTCTTCCTGATCGCCGATCACGGCCAGCGCATCGCCGGCGACAACGTCGAAGCCCTCACCGCCTACACCTTCGCCGTACAGAAGGCGCTGGAAGATCAAGGCATTCGTGGCGACGACGGTGGCCTGATCGATCATATCGAGCTGTTTGCCGAACATGAACAGCCGGGAGGCTCGCAGCCAAGCGTCGCGAGCGAAGAGGAGGCAAGGCGGGAGCTGGCGAAAAAGCGCAGTTCACTGGCTGTAAATGAGCATTTTTCGCCAGCTCCCGACGCAGCAGCATCGAGCGCAGTAGCGTCGCTGCGAGCCGACAGCCGGAATTTCGTGCTCTGCCCGGGCAAGGCCTACGACCGCTCGCCTTGCGGCACCGGCACCAGCGCCAAGCTGGCCTGCCTGGCTGCCGATGGCAAACTGCAGCCCGGCGAGATCTGGCGCCAGGCCAGCGTGATCGGCAGCGTTTTCGAAGGCTCGTTCCAATGGCAGGGCGACAAGGTGATTCCGACCATCCGCGGGCGCGCCAACATCAGCGCCGAGGCCACTCTGCTGTTGGAGCAGGACGACCCGTTCGCCTGGGGCATCCGCCCGTGAACCCGACGCGGGTCGCCGATGTGATCGTCATCGGCGCCGGCATCATCGGCGCAGCCTGCGCCCGCGAGCTGGCCCGCCGTGGCCAGCAGGTGCTGGTGATAGATGCCGGCCTGCATGGCGCGACCGCTGCCGGCATGGGCCACCTGCTGGTGCTCGACGACAACCAGGCCGAGCTGGACATCAGCCGCTACTCGGTACGCCGCTGGCGCGAACTGGGGCCGGAACTGCCGGACGACTGCGCCTACCGCAACAACGGCACGTTGTGGCTGGCTGCCAACGAGCAGGAGCTGGCGGCGGCAGAAGCCAAGAGCGTCAACCTGCGTGCCGAGGGCATTCGCTGCGAGATGGTGCCCGGCCATGCCCTGCAGGGCATGGAGCCGATCCTGCGCGACGGCCTCCACGGTGCCCTGCGCCTGCCCGACGACGGCATCCTCTATGCGCCGAACACCGCTCGCTGGATGCTCGATGTACCCGGCATCACGCAACGCCGCGCCAGGGTCGAGGAGCTGGACGGCAACCGCGTGCGCCTCGACGATGGCAGGTGGCTGAACGCCGACGCCGTGATCCTCGCCAATGGCATTCAGGCGGTAGACCTGTGCCCCGAGCTGCCTATCGCACCGAAGAAAGGTCATCTGTTGATCACCGACCGTTACCCGCACCCTGTCACCCACACCATCACCGAGCTGAGCTACCTGACCAGCGTGCACAACACCAGTGGCGCTTCGGTGGCCTGCAATATCCAGCCGCGGCCGACCGGCCAGCTGTTCATCGGCACCTCGCGGCAGTTCGACAATCTGGATCCCGAGGTCGACGGCTGGCTGCTGGCGCGCATGCTCAGGCATGCCGCGAGCTACGCGCCGGGCCTGGGGCAACTCAACGGCATTCGCGCCTGGGCCGGTTTTCGCGCCGCCACACCGGACGGCATGCCGCTGATTGGCGAACATCCCGCGCAACCCGGCCTGTGGCTGGCGGTCGGTCATGAAGGCCTGGGGGTTACCGCTGCACCGGGCACGGCCGACCTGTTGGCCGCGCTGCTGTTCAACGAGGCCGAGCCGATTCCCGCCACGGCCTATTCGCCACGACGTTACCTCGGCCACGGGGGAGAGACCGCTCATGCCTGACCTGCATCTCGACGGCCGTGCGCTCAGCGTGGCGCCCGGCACCACGGTCGCCGCCGCGCTGGCGCTGGGCAGCGATGGCAACGCGCGCACGTCGGTAAGTGGCCAGCGCCGTGCGCCACTGTGCGGCATGGGCATCTGCCAGGAATGTCGGGTGACCATCGACGGCCTGCGCCGCCTGGCCTGCCAGACCCTGTGCCGCGACGGCATGCAGGTGGAGACGCGGCCATGAGCGCACCGGCTGATGTACTGATCATCGGCGCCGGCCCGGCCGGCCTTTCGGCCGCACTGGCCGCCGCCAACGATGGCGCGCAGGTGGTGCTGCTCGACGACAACCCGCTGCCCGGCGGGCAGATCTGGCGTGACGGCGTCCAGGCCAGCATTCCCGCCCAAGCCCGTCGGCTGCGCGACGCCGTAGACGACCATCCCGCGATCCAGCGCCATGCCGCGACGCGCGTGGTAGCGCGATCCGGCCCGAACCAGTTGCTGGTGGAGGATGCCGAGCACGGTTGGGTAATCGCCTACCGCAAACTGATCCTGTGCACCGGTGCGCGCGAACTTTTACTGCCGTTTCCCGGCTGGACGCTGCCCGGTGTTACCGGCGCCGGTGGCCTGCAGGCGCTGATCAAGGGCGGCTTGCCGGTGGAAGGTGAGCGCATCGTGATCGCCGGCAGTGGCCCGCTGCTGCTGGCCAGCGCGGGCACCGCGAAGCACAACGGCGCGCGGGTAGTGCGAATCGCCGAGCAGGCCGCGCTCGGCGCTGTCGCATCGTTCGCGCTGCAATTGCCGCGCTGGCCGCACAAGCTGCTGCAGTCGTTCAGCCTGTTCGACCCGCGTTATCGCAGCGGTACGCGGATCATCGCCGCACTCGGCACCGATCGCCTGGAAGGCGTTCGTCTGCAGCGCGGCGATCAGATCGAGGAACTGCCGTGCGAGCGGCTGGCCTGCGGGTTCGGCCTGATCGCCAACGTGCAGCTGGCGCAGGCGCTCGGCTGTACGCTGGGTAACAATGCCATCCAGGTGGATACCTGGCAGGCCACCGATGTGGCCGGTATCCATGCCGCTGGCGAATGCACCGGTTTCGGCGGCAGCGAGCTGGCGCTGGTGGAAGGCCGTATCGCCGGGCATGCCGCCGCCGGCAACCGCCAGGCGGCGCAGCGCCTGTGGCCGGAGCGCAGGCGCTGGCAGCGCTTCGCCGACGCGCTGCACCGGCATTTTGCCCTGGACCCCGCGCTCAAGTGCCTGGCCGCGCCGGACACCCTGCTGTGCCGCTGCGAGGACGTCCCCTACGCCGCCGTCGCCGGGCATTCCAGCTGGCGTGAAGCCAAGCTGGCGACCCGCTGCGGCATGGGCGCCTGCCAGGGGCGGATATGCGGCGCGGCCACCCAGTACCTATTCGACTGGCAGCCCCCGGCGCCACGCCCGCCCTTTGGCCCTGCGCGCATCGACACACTCATGCAGCTCGAAGGTGATCGGCAGAGCGGCGAGGACCGGGGCAAAAATGCCGAGAATGTGTTTCAGGCCTTAGGCAAGCGGTAACAAACCGTGTAACGCGGTAACGCTTTCGGCCATCAGATCCATCTTCAGAAAGTCGCTAATTTTTTAACTTATTGAAATATATGGATATTCTAAAATTGGCACAGGATATGCTCTAGGTTCCGCACAACAAAAATAACAAGACATACCTCATAACAAGAACAAGACAACGGCTCTAGCATAAGAAAGACAAAATCGCAGAGACGCAGCTAACTGATTTCTTTGGAGAGGACCGCCCTCGGGCTTGTACCGCAACCGGGTCGAGAACAATAAAACTGCTTTACAAGGCAGCGACAGACGGGTTGGATCTCAGGATCACGGCAACATCAGCGTCCAAACAAATCCGTTCGCTCTTGGCCCCCTTTGGAGGCCGCGGCCAAAACAAGAACAAGAGGCCGGTAGCACTAACAAGAACGATGATTCAAACAAGATTTGGGGGAGCTTCGGCTCCCCCTTCTGCTTTCTGGCGTACAGCCCTGCTCGCCTACCCCTGCCGTTCACCCTCTTCGCCCGCCGAGTGGCAACCCCACGATGACCCTGCCTGCGCCTTGTTCTCCCGCCACCTGCCCCGCTACGCTCTGCGTTTCCTGACCATGCCGCGCTCGCCCATGCACAGTCTCTTCAGCGCAACGCCGCACACCGACCTGTCGACCCTGATCGCCAGCCTCAGGCAGATCGAGCCGCTGCTCGATGCCATGCCGGACGTGGTGTTTTTCATCAAGGACAACCAGACCCGCTATGCCCTGGTCAACCAGACGCTCGCCCAGCGGCTGGGCTGCAAGAGCAAGAGCCAACTGCTGGGTATGACGGCCGAGCAGGTGTTTCCGGCCAGCCTGGGGCCGACCTATACGGCGCAGGACCGGCGCGTGCTCAAGGACGGCAGCGCCCTTGCCGAGCAGTTGGAACTGCACCTCTATTACGGCGACCAGCCCGTCTGGTGCCTGACCCACAAGCTGGCGCTGCGCGACCCGATGGGCGAGGTCATCGGCCTGGCCGGCATCTCCCGCGATGTGCAACTGCCGCAGGCCAGCCACCCGGCCTATCCCAAACTGGCAGCGGTGGATGCGCACATTCGCGAGCACTTCGCTCGGCCGATCAGCCTGGCCGAGCTCACCGCCATTGCCGGCCTGTCAGTGGCGCAACTGGAACGCCACTGCAAGCGTATCTTCCAGCTCACCCCACGGCAGATGATTCACCGGGCGCGCCTCGGCGAGGCCAGCCGCCTGCTGCTGCAGGACCTGCCGATCACCGAGATCGCCCTGCGCTGCGGATACACCGATCACAGCGCCTTCAGCCGCCAGTTCCGCGCGCTCACGGGGCTCACGCCCAGCCAGTTCCGCGATTCACATACAGGCTGACGCTGCGGTGTTCCGAAACGGGGCGCCTGAAATGTCGCGACGCTCCCTTATGTAACACCCCCTGCCAGGGTAATGGCTGGCAGGCACCTGGCGATCCACTTCAAACCCGCGCCGCAAAGGGCTGCAAGCAGCCAAGGGTGGATCGGGCACAGCCGTTGCATATGAAATATCGTATACGAAATTTCCTATAACGACTGTCTGCACACTTTCGAGGCCCCTATGAAAAACCCCGCTTTTGCCGTAGCCCTCAGCGCAGTACTCAGCACCACCCTGATCGGCACCGCACACGCCGACAAGCTCGACTCGATCATCGAATCCGGCAAGCTGCGCTGCGCCGTGACCCTGGATTTCCCGCCCATGGGCTCGCGTGACGACAAGAACCAACCGGTCGGCTTCGACGTCGACTACTGCAACGACCTGGCGAAAATCCTCGGCGTCGAGGCAGAAGTGGTGGAAACGCCCTTCCCGGATCGTATCCCTGCACTGGTTTCCGGCCGTGCCGACGTGATCGTCGCTTCCACGTCCGACACCCTGGAGCGCGCCAAGACCGTGGGCCTGACCGTGCCCTACTTCGCCTTCCAGATGGTCGTGTTGACCCGCGACGATACCGGCATCAACAGCTACGAAGACCTCAAGGGCAAAGCCGTGGGTAACACCAGTGGCACCTACGAGGCCATCGCCCTGGAGAAGGACGTGAAAGCCTGGGGCGGCGGCAGCTTCCGCGCCTACCAATCGCAGAACGACACCATCCTCGCCGTCGCCCAGGGCCACATCGCCGCTACCGTGGTGACCAATACCGTAGCCGCCGCCACCCTCAAGTCCGGCAAGTACAAGGGCCTGAAAGTGGTCGGTGACGCGCCCTACGTCGTCGATTACGTGTCCTTGGCCGCCAAGCGCGACGAGTACGGCCTGATCAACTACCTCAACCTGTTCGTCAACCAGCAGGTCCGCAGCGGCCGTTACGAAGAGCTGTGGAAGAAGTGGGTCGGCGACGAAATCAAGCCGGCCAACCTCACCGTGCCGGGCGTGTATTACTGATCCATGCGCCACTGCGCCGCCCAATGGCGGCGCATTTCACCCCCCCTTTCGCTCGCGCGCCCCGTGGCGCCGAGCTTTGTACCCACGGCGGAGCCCTTGATGACAGCAGTCGCGGATCACACCTCGCCCGCCCCTGAAGCGTGCGCGCTCCAGGGCCGTAGCCTGGTTGCCGGGCGTGCCGAGGGCGAGTTGCTGTTCGCCGACATGGGCCTGAGTTTCTGGGGCGGCGTCGACCCGTTCACGGGTGAGGTGATCGACCGGCATCACCCGCTCAGTGGGCAGAAACTGGCGGGCCGCGTGCTGGCGATCCCCAGCGGCCGCGGCTCCTGCACCGGCAGCAGCGTGATGATGGAACTGCTCAGCGGTGAACACGCGCCCAGCGCCCTGGTGCTGGCCGAGGCCGACGAGATCCTCACCCTTGGCGTGCTGGTGGCCGAGCTGCTGTTTCAACGTTCCATCGCCGTGCTGTGCATCGGCCATGACGCCTTCGCCAGCCTCCGCGGCCAGGCCTATGCGCGACTCGATGGAGAGCGCCTGCAGCTTTATCCACAGCGCCCCACTGATGCTCACCCGACCGGCGTGGCAACGCTGCATGAGTTACCCGCCTTCGCCAGCAGCCTGACGTTGCACGCGGGCGACCGGGCACTGCTCGATGGCCACCATGGCAAGGCTGCGCAAGTGGCCATGCAGCTGGTGCTGCGCATGGCCGAGCTGCAGGGCGCCAGCGAGCTGCTGGACGTTACCCAGGCGCACATTGACGGCTGCATCTACACCGGCCCGGCCAGCCTGCGCTTCGCCGAACAGTTGGTGGCCTGGGGCGCCCAGGTGCGCGTGCCGACCACACTCAATTCGATATCCGTGGACCAGCGCCGCTGGCGCGCGCTGGGCATCGATGCCGCCTTTGGCGAGCCGGCCAGCGCACTCGGCGATGCCTACATGGCCATGGGCGCGCAGCTCAGTTTCACCTGTGCGCCCTACCTGCTCGATAGCGCGCCTGCTGAAGGCGAGCATATCGTCTGGGCCGAATCCAATGCGGTGGTCTACGCCAACAGCGTGCTCGGGGCACGCACCCTGAAATACGCGGATTATCTGGATATCTGCATCGCCCTCACCGGCCGTGCGCCCAACGTCGGCTGCCACCAGGACGAGCACCGCCTGGCCAGCCTGCAGATCGAGTTGCCACCACTCGGTGAGCTGGACGATGCCTTCTATCCGCTGCTCGGCTACCACGTTGGCCTGTTGTGCGGCAGTCGCATTCCGCTGGTATGCGGGCTGGAGAAGGCGCAGCCGAATCTGGACGATCTCAAGGCCTTTGGCGCGGCCTTCGCCACCAGCTCGGCCGCGCCGCTGTTTCATATCGCCGGGGTCACTCCGCAAGCCCTGCAGGCGGAAAATGTTATCCACAGCGGCCAGCCAGTGCCTACGGAGCGGGTCACCCTCGCCGACCTGCGCCGCAGCTGGGACGAACTCAACAGCGCTGAGGAAGCCGAGGTGGGTCTGATCGCTCTCGGCAATCCGCATTTCTCGCTCAGTGAATTTGCCTGCCTCGCCACGCTGTGCCGCGGGCTGAGCAAGCACCCCGAGGTCAGCCTGGTGATCACCTGCGGCCGGGCGATTCTCGAACAGGCCCGCGCGGCCGGCCATGTCGCCATGCTGGACGCTTTCGGCGCCACCCTGGTGACCGATACCTGCTGGTGCATGCTCGGCGAGCCGGTAGTGCCGACGGGTTGCCGCACCCTGATGACCAATTCGGGCAAGTACGCCCACTACGCGCCAGGGCTGGTCGGCCGTTCGGTGCACTTCGCCAGTCTGGCCGAGTGCGTCGACGCCGCCTGCTCCGGCCAGGCCAGCGGCCGCCTGCCGCGCTGGCTGCAACCCGCTTCCCCGGTGGAGAACCCCACGCATGTTTGACTACACCTTCCACTGGCGCCAGGCATTCAAGGCATTGCCCGACATGCTCGCAGGCGCCTGGGTGACCTTCGAGACGGCGGCCCTCTCGATGATCTTCGGCGTACTCATCGCCCTTGCGCTGACGGTCATGCGCGAGCTGAAGAACCCCGTGGCCCGCGGCTTCGCCAACGGCTGGGTATCGATCGCGCGCAACACGCCGTCGCTGTTCCAGATCTACATCCTCTACTTCGGCCTGGGCTCGATGGGCTGGCACGTCAGCTCCTGGATCGCCCTGCTGGCCGGCATCACCTTCAACAACGCCGGCTACCTGGCGGAGAACTTTCGCGGTGGCCTCAAGGCGGTGCCCGACACCCAGGTACGCGCCGCGCGTTCGCTGGGCATGAGCGCCTTCCAGGCCTATCGCATGATCGTCGTGCCGCAATTGCTGCGCATCGTCTTCTACCCGCTGACCAACCAGATGGTCTGGGCCGTGCTGATGACCTCGCTGGGGGTGATCGTCGGCCTCAACAACGACCTCACCGGCGTCACCCAGGACTACAACGTCAAGACCTTCCGCACCTTCGAGTTCTTCGCCATCGCGGCGGTGCTGTATTACCTGATCGCCAAGGCGATCGTAGCCCTCGCCCGTCTGCTGGCCTGGCGCCTGTTCCGTTACTGAGGAAGCACAGACCATGTTCGATACCAGCTTCACCTGGAACGATTTCCTCTACCTGCTCGACGGCGCCTGGGTCACCTTGCAACTGACCTTCTGGGCCATCCTGCTAGGCTCCTTCGCCGGCCTGCTGTTCGGCCTGCTGCGGGCCTTGTTGCCGCGTGCCACGTTGCCGCTGGCCTGGGTACTCGACGTGTTTCGCAGCGTGCCACTGCTCATCCAGTTCGTGCTGTTCAACTCGTTCAAGAGCATCGCCGGCATCGACATCAGCGCCTTCGCGGTGGGCTGCATCGTGCTGGGCATCTACGCCGCCGCCTACTTCACCGAGATCGTGCGTTCGGGTGTGCTGTCGGTGCCCTTCACCCTGCGCCGCGCCAGCCGCTCCCTCGGCCTGAGCTACCTGCAGGACCTGCGCTACATCGTGCTGCCGATGGCCACGCGGGTGGCCTTTCCCGGCTGGCTGAACCTGGTACTCAGCGTCATGAAAGACACCGCGCTGGTGATGTGGATCGGCATCGTCGAGCTGCTGCGCGCCTCGCAAACCATCGTCACGCGCATTCAAGAGCCGCTGCTGGTGCTGTGCATCGCCGGCCTCATCTACTACGTCATGAGCCTGGTGGTCGCCCAACTGGGCGCACGGCTGGAAAAAAGGTGGCAGGAAAATGATTGAGATCGACAACGTACACAAATCCTTTGGCAGCCTCGATGTGATCAAGGGCGTCAGCCTGACCGTGAACAAGGGCGAAGTGGTGTCGATCATCGGCGGCTCGGGCTCCGGCAAATCGACCCTGCTGATGTGCATCAACGGCCTGGAGTCGATCAAGAGCGGCAGCATCCGCGTCGACGGCACCGAAGTGCACGCGCCGGGCACCGACATCAACAAACTGCGCCAGAAGATCGGCATCGTGTTCCAGCAGTGGAACGCCTTCCCGCACCTCACCGTGCTGGAAAACGTCATGCTGGCGCCGCGCAAAGTGCTCGGCCTGAGCAAGCAGGAAGCCGAGGCCATCGCCGTGCAACAGCTCACCCATGTGGGCCTGGCCGACAAGCTCAAGGTGTTCCCGGGCAAGCTCTCCGGCGGCCAGCAGCAGCGCATGGCAATCGCCCGCGCCCTGGCCATGAGCCCGGACTACATGCTGTTCGACGAAGCCACCAGCGCCCTCGACCCGCAACTGGTCGGCGAGGTACTCGACACCATGCGCATGCTCGCCGAAGACGGTATGACCATGGTGCTGGTGACCCATGAAATTCGCTTCGCCCGTGACGTCTCCGACCGCGTGGCGTTCTTTCGCAACGGACTGGTGCACGAGATCGGCGCGCCCGAGCAAGTGCTCGGCAATCCGCAGAAGCCGGAAACCGCCGACTTCCTCAAATCGGTTCACTGAAAGCAACTTCACTGCCGCACAACAGACGAGCCGTAGGATGGGTCGGGCCGCGCAGGTGAAACCCATCAATCGTCGATGGGTTCCACCCATCCTACGGCCCACACATCAGTTCATTAAGAGGGCTGCCCCGTGCGCTCCAGCAAAGTCATTCATGTGGTCAGCTGCCATGCCGAAGGCGAAGTCGGCGACGTCATCGTTGGCGGCGTCGCGCCACCGCCTGGCGAGACGCTGTGGCAGCAGTCGCGCTGGATCGAACAGGACGACTTCCTGCGTAACTTCGTGCTCAACGAGCCGCGCGGTGGCGTGTTCCGTCACGTCAACCTGCTGGTGCCGGCCAAGAACCCCAAGGCGCAGATGGGCTGGATCATCATGGAGCCGGCCGATGTGCCGCCAATGTCCGGCTCCAACTCGTTGTGCGTGGCCACCGTGCTGCTCGACAGCGGCATTCTGCCGATGACCGAACCGCAGACCTTCCTGACCCTGGAAGCACCCGGCGGCCTGGTGGAAGTGATCGCCGACTGCCGTGATGGCAAGGCCGAGCGGGTCGAGGTGAAGAACGTACCGTCGTTCGCCGACCAGCTCGACGCCTGGATCGAGGTCGAAGGTCTCGGTTCGCTGCAGGTCGATACCGCCTACGGCGGTGACAGCTTCGTGATCGCCGATGCGCGCCACCTGGGTTTCGCCATCCGGGCCGATGAAGCGGCAGATCTGGTCGCCGTGGGCCTGCGCATCACCAAGGCCGCCAATGAACAGCTGGGTTTCCAGCACCCGCTGAACCCGGACTGGAGCCATATCTCCTTCTGCCAGATCGCCGCTCCGGTGGTCCGCGAGAACGGCATCGCCACCGGCGCCAACGCGGTAGTCATCCGCCCCGGCAAGATCGACCGCTCGCCCTGCGGCACCGGCTGCTCGGCGCGCATGGCAGTACTGCATGCAAAGGGTCAGCTGGCGGTGGGCGAGCGCTTCATCGGCCGCTCCATCATCGGTTCCGAATTCCACTGCCGCATCGACTCACTGACCGATGTGGCAGGCCGCCCGGCAATCTATCCGTGCCTATCCGGAAGGGCGTGGATAACCGGCACTCATCAGCACCTGCTCGACCCGAGCGACCCCTGGCCAACGGGCTATCGCCTGTCGGATACCTGGCCGGTGGAGCTGAAGCTGTAAGGACCCGCTCATAAGAACCTGTTCATGATTTTTTCAGCCCAGGCTCGTCGATTTTGGCAGCTCAGTGGCGCAAGCGGCCGGTCGGTGATTCATTGTGGGAACGGGCCATGCCCGTGATTATTCGCGGGCACGGCCCGCTCCCACGGTCGTAGGGTGGACGCCTCACCTACGCGGCCCGACCCGTCCACCGATCGCAATGGTGGATGAAAAGAGCGTCATCCACCCTACGTCCGCTTCTGCCTTGTAGCTGTTGCTTCATGTACACAAAGATCGTGAACAGGCTCCAGATGTGTTGAAAACTTGAAACTGCCGGTTCGCCGGCGCAATGAACCGGGCGTTATGCCCAACAACCGAAAACAGACGGCCTGCTACGGCCTTTTGCTTTCGTATACGAAATACTTTTACTCTGCCCAGGAGGCAACACCATGAGCAGCACCATCTTCACCGGCACCATTCCCGCCCTGATGACCCCCTGCACCGCCGACCGCAAGCCGGACTTCGACGCCCTGGTACGCAAGGGCAAAGAGCTGATCCAGATCGGCATGAGCGCGGTGGTCTACTGCGGCTCCATGGGCGACTGGCCGCTGCTGACCGAAGCCGAGCGCCAGGAAGGCGTAGCGCGCCTGGTCGCTGCCGGCATTCCAACCGTGGTCGGCACCGGTGCGGTGAACAGCCGCGAAGCGGTGTCCCACGCGGCTCATGCCGCCAAGGTCGGCGCCCACGGCCTGATGGTCATCCCCCGCGTCTTGTCCCGCGGCGCGTCGCCGGCGGCTCAGGAGGCGCACTTCGCCGCCATCCTGGAAGCGGCGCCAGAGCTTCCGGCAGTGATCTACAACAGCCCGTACTACGGCTTCGCCACCCGCGCCGAGCTGTTCTTCAAGCTGCGTCGCAAGTACGCCAACCTGATCGGCTTCAAGGAGTTCGGTGGCGCTGCGGACATGCGCTACGCCGCCGAGCACATCACCTCACAAGATGAAAACGTGATCCTGATGGCCGGGGTCGACACCCAGGTGGTACACGGTTTCGTCAACTGCGGTGCCACCGGCGCCATTACCGGCATCGGCAACGCCCTGCCGCGCGAAGTGCTGCAACTGGTCGAACTGAGCAAGAAAGCCGCCACCGGTGACGCCACCGCCCGACGCCTTGCTCTGGAGCTGTCCGAGGCGTTGAACGTGCTGTCGTCCTTCGACGAAGGCACCGACCTGGTCCTCTACTACAAGCACCTGATGGTGCTGGGCGGCGACCAGGAATACGCCCTGCACTTCAACGAAACGGATGCCCTCAGCGACGCGCAGCGCAACTACGCCGAGATTCAGTACCGGCTGTTCCGCCAGTGGTACGCCAACTGGTCGGCGCAGCAGAGCGCCGTCTGATTGCGCCGCGGCGGCCAGGCAACTGGCCGCTTCCAGCCGTGACAGCTCGGTTGCGTGGCATGGCGTGGCGTTGGAGTGCCAACCGCCGCGTTGACCGCGGCCGTACTGCTGGGATGTTCGCCTGCGCCCACCGGCGATCACCATCCGCGCTCGGACCGGCATCATCGCTGCCGAGTCGCGGCGCAGAGGGAACGAGCGGTTCTGTCGCCTTGGCCATGACGCAGCGATTTGACACCTGAGGCAACGGGCGCCCAGCCCATCGAACCGGAAAGCACCGATGATCCGGTAAGCTGAGAGGTAGAGCAGACTTGCGCAACTTATCAGACATCGTACAATCAAAGCCTTTCCGTACGTGTTCAAACGTCACCAACAGGAGCTAACAATGCCCGCTACCATCGGCCACAACATCATCGGCGGCGCGTACAGCGCAGCCGGCTCCGTAGTCCACAAGAGTCACGACGCCACCACTGGCGAAGCCCTTTCCTACGACTTCATCCAGGCCACGCCGGAAGAAGTCGATGCCGCTGCCAAAGCCGCAGCCGCCGCTTATCCCGCTTACCGCAGCCTGCCAGCTGCCAAGCGCGCTGATTTCCTCGACGCCATCGCCGACGAGCTGGACGCCCTGGGTGACGAATTCGTCGCCACCGTTTGCCGCGAAACCGCTCTGCCGACCGCCCGCATCCAGGGTGAGCGCGGCCGTACCAGCGGCCAGATGCGCCTGTTCGCCAAAGTACTGCGCCGTGGCGATTTCTACGGTGCGCGTATCGACCGCGCCCTGCCGGACCGTCAGCCGCTGCCGCGCCCGGACCTGCGCCAGTACCGCATCGGCCTCGGCCCGGTTGCCGTGTTCGGCGCCAGCAACTTCCCGCTGGCCTTCTCCACCGCGGGTGGCGATACCGCTTCCGCGCTGGCTGCTGGCTGCCCGGTGGTCTTCAAGGCCCACAGCGGCCACATGGCTACCGCTGCGTTCGTCGGTGAAGCCCTGCTACGCGCGGCTGACAAGACCGGCATGCCGAAAGGCGTGTTCAACATGATCTACGGTTCGGGTGTTGGCGAGGCGCTGGTCAAGCACCCGGCCATCCTGGCGGTCGGCTTCACCGGTTCGCTGAAAGGTGGTCGCGCCCTCTGCGACATGGCCGCCGCCCGCCCGCAGCCGATCCCGGTATTCGCCGAGATGAGCAGCATCAACCCGGTCATCCTGCTGCCGGAAGCCATCAAGGCCCGCGGCGAGAAAATCGCCGGCGAGCTGGCGGGTTCGGTGGTCATGGGCTGTGGTCAGTTCTGCACCAACCCGGGCCTGGTGATCGGCGTTCGTTCGCCTGAGTTCAGCGCCTTCCTGGAAACCTTCACCGCCAAGATGGCCGAGCAGCAGCCGCAAACCATGCTCAACGCCGGCACCCTGAAGAGCTACGTGAAAGGCCTGGACGCACTCAACGCGCATTCCGGCATCACGCACCTGACCGGCGCCAAGCAAGAAGGCAATCAGGCTCGCCCGCAACTGTTCAAAGCCGACGTCAGCCTGCTGCTGAACGGTGACGAGCTGCTGCAGGAAGAAGTCTTCGGCCCGACCACCATCGTCGTCGAAGTGGCTGACAAGGCCGAGCTGCTGAAAGCCATCGGCGGCCTGCACGGCCAGCTGACTGCCACCCTGCTCACCGAGCCGGGCGACCTGGCTGGCAGCGAAGAGCTGTTCGCACTGCTCGAGCAGAAGGTGGGCCGCGTGCTGTTCAACGGCTACCCGACCGGCGTGGAAGTCTGCGACTCCATGGTCCACGGCGGCCCGTATCCGGCGACTTCCGACGCCCGTGGTACGTCGGTCGGCACCCTGGCCATCGACCGCTTCCTGCGCCCGGTGTGCTACCAGAACTGCCCGGACGCCCTGCTGCCCGACGCGCTGAAAAACGCCAACCCGCTGGGCATCGCTCGCCTGGTTGACGGTGCCAGCAGCCGCGACGCACTGTAAGAAACGGCTCGGCGCCACGGCGCCAGCCCGCTCTGTGCTGTAAAGAGAAGCCGACCTCAGGGTCGGCTTTTTTGTACCCGAATCGGTGCCGTTGTAGAGCAGCGCCTCTCCCGGGTATCGCTTCGCTCAACCCAGGCTACGGTTTGCGCTTCGGATGCAACCCGTAGGGTGGATAACGCGAAGCTTATCCATCAGTGATCGCGCCGCGAACGCAATGATTTGATCGCTTCAAGGCGCTTGCGCGCCCCCCTGTCGCTCACGACTACCCCCAGGTCGCACGCGAATCCCGCCACAGCCGGCAAGCCACGTAAGTTATCCACAATTGGACGCAAAGGCCCGGGCCAGGCACGTCCGCACGTTGGAGAAATGACGCGGAGACAGCCATGAGCGTGACTACTTATCCACAACAGGCTACGCATGTCGATCTGGGCATCTTGCGCAAGGTGATCGCCGCTTCGGCCATCGGCAACTTCGTCGAATGGTTCGACTTCGCCGTGTACGGCTTTCTCGCCGTGACCATCGCCGCGTTGTTCTTTCCCCAGGGCGATCCCGCACTGGCGCTGCTGCAAACCTTCGCGGTGTTCGCCGTATCCTTCGCGCTGCGCCCGCTGGGCGGCATCGTGTTCGGCATCCTCGGCGACCGCATCGGCCGCAAGCGTGTGCTGTCGATCACCGTGCTGCTGATGGCCGGCGCCACCACGCTGATCGGCCTGCTGCCCACCTACGCCAGCATCGGCCTGCTCGCGCCGTTGCTGCTGGCCCTGGCGCGCTGCCTGCAGGGGTTTTCCGCGGGCGGTGAATACGCCGGTGCCTGCGCGTTCGTCATGGAACACGCGCCGACCGAGCAGAAGGCCCGTTATGGCAGCTTCGTGCCCGTCTCCACTTTCGCGGCCTTCGCCTGCGCGGCTGGCCTGGTGTTCGGCCTGGGCATCTGGCTGGACGACACGCAGATGCAGGCCTGGGGCTGGCGCGTGCCGTTCCTGATCGCCGCGCCACTGGGCCTGGTCGGTTTGTACATGCGCCTGCGCCTGGATGAGTCGCCGGCCTTCCAGGCCCTGGCCGCGCAAGCACACCCGGATCACTCGCCACTGCGCGAAACCCTGCGCGAACACGGCGCCACCGTGCTGTGCCTGTCAGCCTTCATTTCTGCCACGGCGCTGTCGTTCTACATGTTCACCACCTACCTGACCACCTACATGCAGGTGGTCGGCGGGGCGGCAAGGCCAACGGCATTGCTTGCCAGCCTGATGGCACTGCTGTTCGCCGCGTTGCTGTGCCCGTTCGTGGGCCGCTATTCGGACCGAGTCGGCCGCCGGCGCACCATCCTCACCGCCGGGGTGGCGTTGATCGTCGCGGTGTACCCGGCCTTCACCCTGGCCGCCTCGGGCACCCTGTGGGCCTCGGCCATCGGCGCCATGCTGCTGGCGGTGGGTGCGGTGATCTGCGGTGTGGTGACCGCCGTGCTGCTCTCCGAACAATTCCCCACCCGCGTGCGTTACACCGCGTCGGCCTTCACCTACAACCTGGCCTACACGGTATTCGGCGGTACGGCGCCGCTGGTCGCCACCTGGCTGATCGAGGCGACCGGCAACCGCATGTCACCGGCCTTCTACCTGATCGCCATCGCCCTGATGGCCCTGGCCGGCGGCCTGGCGCTGCCGGAGTCGTCGAAGCGCTCGCTGGATTATCAGCCGGCCTGACGCGCTGCCACGCCCTGCAGCGTGCTGTCGATCTCGCTGAAAGCCGGGCGTTCAGGCACCCGCGGCTGCTGGCAGCGCGCCACGAGCGCGTGCAACACCGGGCGATGCGCTTCAGGCACCTCGCACCGCGCCAGCAACTCCTCAAGCAGGATGCCGAACGCCCGCACCTCGATGCGTTGCAGCAACCCCTGCTGGGACGGCGCAGCGGCATGCAGGAAGGACGCCGCGCCAAAGTCACCGAGCAGCGCAGTGCCGGCCTCGTCGATCAGGATGTTGTGTCCGTAGAGGTCGCCATGGGTCACACCCCGGGCGTGCAGGTGGCGTAGCGCCGCGGCGATACCGCTGGCAACGCGCAGCACCTGGGCGAACGACGCACGCCAGGCGTTCGGGTACAGATCGCGGCTGCAGCTCTCGAGGCTCGGCGGCCCGGCCAGAATGCTGAAGCGCGGCTCTACCAGGCTCAGCAGCAGGCCCTGCTCACCCTGCGGGTGCTCAACGAGCCGACCGATCGCGCCGATCAGGTTGGGATGCTGTCCCACCGTCAGGCACGCGGCCATCTCGCTATCCGGCGTGCCGTCGCTGGTCATTTGCCCTTTGAACAACTTGAGCGCCACGGCCTGGCAGCGGCCATCCGGTCGCTGCCAATCCGCACGGTGGATGACCCCCGACGCCCCCTGGCCAAGCACCTCGCCCACGTGCAGTTCACGCCATGGCACATCAGGCGCCTGAGGCGTTGGCGCAATGGCGTCAGCGAACGGATTGCCCGCATGGGCCAGCCACGCCAGGCTCGGCAGTTGCAACAGGGCATCCGGCAAGGCGGGCAGCTGGTTGGCGGCAATGCGCAGCAGCTCCAGCTTGTGCAGGCGCGCCAGGCTTGCCGGCAGCGCCCGCAGGCGATTGCCGGCGAGCATCAGCTTCTGTAGCTCGCTGCAGTCACCAAGGGTCTCGGGCAGTGTCTCCAGACGATTGTCGGTGAGGATCAGCCAGCGCAGGCGCGGCGGCAGCGCCCTGGCAGGCAGCTCGCGGATGCGGTTGGACTTGAAGCCGACCATGCGCAGCGACTCGCAGCGGCCCACCGACTCCGGCACCTGTTCAAAGTCATTGTTCGAGCAGAACAGCACCTGCAGGCGATGCAACCGGTGCAGGTCCTCGGGCAGGTCGCTCAGCCGGTTGCCACTCAGGTTGAGCACTTCCAGGCTGTCGGCCAGGGTGAAGATTTCCTCGGGGAACTGCGTGAGCGACGCGGACAGGTCGAGGCGGGTGATGCCCTTGAGTTGGCCGGAACGCAATTGGTCGACGGTGTGCATCGAGGCAAGGCCCAGTCGCTGAGTGAGCCCGCCAGTCTACGCCAACGTCTTGCCGGCGAGGAATCGCTCAGAACTGCGGCAGCGGGGGCAACGCCTCGATATGCCAATAGTCGGCGTCCAGCTCGGCGGCCAGCTGCATGGCCCGGCCCAGGCGGATCGGCGCGCATTCGATATCCACCAGTGTCGCCGGGCACGGACTGGGCGGCAGCGCCTGCCATTCACGCAGGCGCCCATCGGTCAGCACCAGCAGGCGCTGTGCCTCGCCCGGCCTGCGGCGCTGGCGCCGTTGCAGCCAGCCGTGAGCCTGCTGCAGGGCCGGAATCAGTGGGCTACCGCCACCCGCGCCAAGCGTGCTCAGCCACTGCTGCAGGGCGCCGGAGGCTTTCTGCCCCTGCCACTGCCAGTGGGGCTGGGTACCGTGCGCGTCGAGTACGGCAATACGCACGCGCTCGCGATAACCCCGTTCGAACAGCTCGGCCAGCAGCCCCTTGGCCTTGCCCAATGCGCCATGGCGGCGGGTCGAGGCCGAGGCATCGACGACGATCAACCACAGCGGTGTGGGTGCGTTGCTACGCGGCCGGCGCTGCAGATCCGCACGGCGCTTCGGCTTGCCCATCAGCAACGTAGCGAGCCAGTCGATGGCGCCGCTGCCGCCCGGTCGCTTGGCGCCACTGCGTCCGCCCGCCTGCTTGCCCGGAGTGGGTCTGGCATCCGTCCCCGCCCTGGCGCGCGGGGGGATGCCTAGAGCTTTTTGTCCAGCGGGGCGGTTCACGGCGCTCGCCGGTGCTTTGCGCTTGCGGCGGCAATTCGCCCCAGTTGCCCTCGCCCATTGCGGGCTGTTCGCTTGGCGCCTGGGTGGGCGGGCTGGCCGGTGGCTGAGACTGCTGCTGGGGCGGTGTATGCCGACGGCGATGGCGCAGCACGAAATCGGCCACGGCTTCGATGTCCTCTTCTCCGATGCCTTCCGCGCCACGCCAGGCCGCATGGGCGCGAGCGGCGCGCAGCCAGACCAGATCGGCGCGCAGGCCATCGACGCCGGCCTCGAAGCAGCGCCCGGTGATCGCCTCCAGCGCCTGGTCATCGAGGGGAATATTCGCCACGCGGGCTCGCGCCCTTTCACAGCGCTCGGCCAGCGCCGACTGCTGCTCCGCCCACCGGGCGATGAACGCCTGCGGGTCGGCATCGAAGGCCAGGCGCCGACGCACGATTTCGGCTCGCGCGCCCGGCTGCGGCTGGCCGTCCAGTGCCAGGTTGAGGCCAAAACGGTCGAGCAATTGCGGACGTAACTCGCCCTCTTCGGCGTTCATGGTGCCGATCAGGATGAAGCGCGCGTTATGGCGGTGGGAGATGCCATCGCGCTCGACATGGTTGACGCCGCTGGCCGCCGCATCGAGCAGCAGGTCGACCAGGTGATCGGGCAGCAGGTTGACCTCATCGACGTACAGCACGCCGCCGTCGGCCTTGCTCAGCAGGCCGGGCGAGAACTGCGCACGGCTCTCGCCCAGCGCGGCGTCCAGGTCGAGCGTGCCGACGATGCGCTCCTCGCTGGCGCCCAGCGGCAGGGTGACGAACACGCCGCTCTCCAGCAGCTCGGCCAGGCCGCGGGCGAGGGTCGATTTGGCCATGCCGCGCGGGCCTTCGATCAGCACCCCGCCGATTGCCGGATCGACCGCCACCAGGCACAGCGCCAACTTCAGCGAGTCGGCGCCGACCACGGCGGCAAGGGGGAAATGGGCGGTATCGGTCATGGAACGGTCCGGGCTGGGCAAAGCCGGCATTGTAGCAGCGGGTGGTCGAATCCCTTGCAGCTGATCTGCTAAGGTCGGCGGTTTCGCGATGCTGTCGCGTGCGATTTATCCAGGGAGACTCAGATGCGCCTGTGCATTTTCTGCGGTTCCAATGCGGGCACCAATCCCGTGTATAGCGAGGCGGCTACCCATCTTGGCCAAACCCTCGCCAAGGCCGGTATCGGCCTGGTGTACGGCGGCGCCTCCGTCGGCCTGATGGGCGCAGTGGCCAACGCGGCGCTCGAAGCCGGCGGCGAAGTGATCGGCGTGATCCCGCGCTCGCTGTGGGAAAAGGAAGTGGCCCACACCGGCCTCGACGACCTGCGCATCGTCGATTCGATGCACCAGCGCAAGGCGCTGATGGCCGACCTGTCCGACGGTTTCATCGCCCTGCCCGGCGGCGTCGGCACCCTGGAAGAGCTGTTCGAGGTGTGGACCTGGGCACAACTCGGCCACCACCAGAAGCCCTGCGCGCTGCTCAATATCAACGGCTACTACGACCGCCTCGCCGGATTTTTCGATCACATGGTCGACGAAGCCTTCGTCAAGGCGCCGCACCGCGAGATGCTGATCGTCGAGCAGGATATCGATGCCGTGCTGGCGGCGATCGAGGGCTACCAGGCGCCGACCGTAGGCAAGTGGATCGGCAGGCAGGGAACCTGATGCCCGCGCAACCGCGGCTGGGTTGTGGCGCCGCCATCGTGCAGGACGGGCGCCTGCTGCTGGTGCGCCGGCTGCGTGAGCCGGAGGCAGGCTGCTGGGGTTTGCCGGGTGGCAAGGTGGACTGGCTGGAACCGGTCGAGCAGGCCGTGCGCCGCGAGATCGAGGAAGAGCTCGCCATTCGCCTCACGGTGCTGAACCTGCTCTGTGTGGTCGATCAGATTGACCCCGCACGTGGCGAACACTGGTTGGCGCCGGTCTACCTGGCCGATGCTTTCGAGGGTGAAGTGCGCAACGTCGAACCCGAGAAACACGGTGATATCGGCTGGTTCCCAATGGATAACCTGCCCGAGCCGCTGACCGTGGCGACCCGACGCGCCGCGCTAGCCCTCAACGAACGGCGCTTGCAATCGACCGCTGCAATGAATTAACGTCGAGCCATTCAACGGAGCCGCGCATGTCCCCAACCCTGATCCTGAACGCCACTCGCCTCGATGCAGCCTGCATCGTGATCGCGCGTGCCCAGGTGTCTGCGGTCGCGGCGGCTTCCTATTATTTTGGGTATTGGTTTAGCCACAGGCGCGCCTGATACCCCACAGGCGCCCTAGTAACTCAGGGTCGCCACCAGACAGTTTCTCGAAACCCCCGGTCGGCCTCCCGACCGGGGGTTTTGTTTTTTCCGGCACACCGATTTTCCAACGAGGATTTCACCATGACCGCCCATATCAACTGCCTCACCTACCAAACCTATTACCGCTACAGCTGGCGATTTATCGGCGCTCACGCCGCTCAACCACTCAATCGAACATCCCATCGAGCCAGATAGTGCGCCGCGCGCGGTAACATCCGCGCCGGCCGAGGAAATCACCATGTCCGTAGCCGTCAATTCCCGCTCCACCGCCAAAGCCGCCGATCTGCACCTGGTCGCCCAGCCGAGCCGCCGCCACACCTCGCCACTGCCAACCGCCAGCCAGCTGCGCGAAGAACTGCCCCTCTCCGCTACCCTTGCCCGCCAGGTGCAGCAACAGCGCCACTCGATCCGCGCCATTCTCGATGGTCACGACCCGCGCCTGCTGGTGGTGGTCGGCCCCTGCTCCCTGCACGACGACGCCGCCGTACTCGAATACGCCGAGCGCCTGGCCGCCCTCAGCCAGCGAGTGGGTGATCGCTTGCTGCTGGTGATGCGCGCCTACGTCGAAAAGCCGCGTACCACGGTGGGCTGGAAGGGCCTGGTCTACGACCCTGCACTGGACGGCAGCGGCGACATGGCCGAAGGCCTGCGCCGCTCGCGCAAATTGATGCTGCGCATGCTCGAGCTCGGCCTGCCATTGGCCAGCGAGATCCTCCAGCCGCTGGTGGCCGACTACTTCGAAGACCTGCTCGGCTGGGCGGCGATTGGCGCACGCACCAGTGAATCCCAGGTGCACCGCGAGCTGGTCAGCGGTTTGGAGATGCCGGTGGGCTTCAAGAACGGCACCGACGGCAGCCTCGGCATCGCCTGTGACGCCATGCGCTCGGCAGCCCATGCCCACCAGCACTTCGGCGTCGATGGCCATGGCCGCCCGGCACTGGTACACACCCACGGAAACCCGGACACCCACTTGGTGCTACGCGGCGGCCACGCTGGGCCGAACTATGACGCCGCCAGCGTCGCCACGGCCCGCGCCGAGCTGGAGCGCCAGGGCATCGCGCCACGGATCATGGTCGACTGCAGCCACGCCAACAGCGGCAAGAACCCGCTGCGCCAGCCCGAGGTGCTGAGCAGCGTGCTCGACCAGCGCCTGGCTGGCGACGGCGCCCTGCGCGCGGTGATGATCGAAAGCCACCTGTTCGACGGCGCTCAAAGCCTCGGCGGCGAGTTGCGCTACGGCGTCTCGATCACCGACGGCTGCCTCGGCTGGACGGGTACCGAACGCATGCTGGTAGACGCTGCCATCCGCATGCGCCACTTGGTCTGACCGCCCGTAGCCTGGCGTTGAGCGCAGCGATACCCAGGGGCGCACTTCCCCGGGTGTCGCTGCGCTCGACCCAGGCTACAAGAGCCGTAAATGCTCGTTTCGTCGGCGCAGCGATACCCAGGGCGTCCTTACGGGTGTCGCTACCTCTGGTACTGCCAGCCCACCTCGGTCCACTGCAGGCGGTCGGTGATCGCCAAGGCCTCGATGAACGCCGCGTCATGGGAGACCACGATCAGCCCCCCACGATATTCACGCAGCATGGCTTCGACGGCCAGCAACGAGTCGAGGTCGATATGGTTGTCCGGCTCGTCGAGCAGCAGCAATGGCGCTGCCGGTTCGGTACCGACCACCCCGGCAAGCGCCAGCTTCAGGCGTTCACCGCCGCTGAGCCGTGCGCAGGGAAGCAGCGCGCGCTGGGTATCCAACCCCAGGTGCCTCAGGCGCGCACGGGCGACGGCTTCCGGCAACCCGGGATTGCAGTGACGCAGGTGATCCAGTGCTGAATGCGCGGCGTGCAGGCAGGACAGCCGCTGGTCCAGATAAGCCAGCGGCACCTCGACCCGGCATTCGCCCGCCGCCGCAGCGCGTTGGCCCGCGAGCATCGCCAATACGGTCGATTTCCCGCAGCCATTGGGCCCGGTGATCGCCAGCCGCCGCGGGCCGAACAACTCTATATCCGGCAGGCCGGCGCCCGAGAACGACAGGCGAACGCCCTGCAGGCTGAGAATTCGTTTAACGTCGGGCAGGTTGGGCAACGCACCGTGCAGGCTTATCACCTGCTGCTCGTCGACCCGGGCTGCGGCTTCTCGCACCGCGTCATCGAACCCGCTACGCGCCTCGCTGCGCCGATGCTGCAGCCGCCCGGCGCTGGCTTCGCTGCGGTTCTTCTGGCGATCCACCAGGATCTGCGCCTGGTTGCTATCCCGCGCGCTTCGCGCCCCGCTGGCGGCACGGCGCTGCTGGCGTTGCTGCTGCACTTGCAACTCCCGTTCGCCTCGTTTGCGCTCGGTGCGGGCGTGCTCCAGCGCATGCTGGGCGGCCTGCCGTTCACGCAACAGACAGTCTCGATAGACGCTGTAATTGCCGCCATAGGCGCGCAGCCCGCCTGGCGATAATTCGACGATACGCTGCATGCCATCGAGCAGTTCACGGTCATGGCTGATCACCAGCACCCCACCCGGCCACTGCTGCAGGCGCCGATAGAGGCGCTGGCGGCTGGCCTGGTCCAGGTGGTTACTGGGCTCATCGAGAATCAGCAGATCGGCACCGCTGAGAAACACCCCGAGCAGCGCCACACGCGTGCGCTCGCCGCCGCTGAGCAGGGCGGCCGGGGTTTGCGGGTTGAGGTGGCCAAGGCCCTCGTCGTGCAACGCCGCGTGCAGCCGTTCGGCGATATCCCACCGGCCTTCGAGCGTCTCGATATCGTCCTCGCCCATGCGCCCCTCGGTCACCCGACACAGCGCATCGAACGGCGCAGCGAAGCCCAGCAGGTCGACCACCCGAGCGCCTTCCGGCACCTCGATATCCTGGGGCAAATAGGCAACCTGTGCCTGCCGCACGATACGCCCCTCAGTAGGCGGCAACAGGCCAGCGAGCAGGCGGCCGAGCACGCTCTTGCCGGCACCGTTGCGCCCTACCAGGCCGGTATGCCGGGCATCGAAGGTTTCGCTCAGTTCATCGAACAGAGGCTGACCATTGGAGAAATGAAAGGACACGCGCTCGAGCGCGATAACAGGCGAGTTCGTCATGGATGACTCCAGGCAATGCCGTGAAAACGCGAGGCACAAGGCCACGGCGGACGATCACAGGTCGTGCGGACACGACGGCATTACTGGCGCATTGGACGAAACTCCAGAAGGGAATGATCGGCCAGGGTAAACCTGGGCAAGTCACGGGGCAACCCGCGAAGCCAATGGGCTGGGCGCAGCGGTCCCCGGAAGATCGCCCCTGGGTATCGCTTCGCTCAACGCCAGGCTACGGGCGTTTTCAGCTTTCTTCGCTGTCGATAAGCAGATTTTCCAGCGCTTCGCGGTATGCGCCAGGCTCCTGCCACATGCCGCGCTGCTGGGCTTCGAGCAGGCGCTCGATGATGTCCTGCAGGGCGCCGGGGTTGTGCTGCTGGATGAAATCGCGGGTGTCTCGGTCCATCAGGTAGGCGTCGGTGAGCAGCGCGTACTGATGGTCATCGACCAGCTCGCTGGTGGCGTCGAAGGCGAACAGGTAGTCGATGGTCGCAGCCAGTTCGAAGGCACCCTTGTAACCGTGGCGCTTCATGCCTTCGATCCACTTCGGGTTGGCCGCGCGGGCGCGCACCACGCGGCCGAGCTCCTGCTTGAGGGTGCGGATGCGCGGGGTGTCCGGTTGGCTGTTGTCGCCAAAGTAGCTGGCCGCCTTGGCGCCACGCAGGGTTTCCACCGCGGCCAGCATGCCGCCCTGAAACTGGTAGTAATCGTTGGAGTCGAGGATGTCGTGCTCGCGGTTGTCCTGGTTATGCAGCACCGCCTGCAGACGCTCCAGGCGCTCGGCGAACTGGCCCCGCGCGGGTGTGCCTTCGCTGCCTTTGCCATAGGCGTAGCCGCCCCAGTTCAGGTACACCTCGGCGAGATCCGCGCGGCTTTCCCAAAGGCGCTCCTCGATGGCGTTCTGCACGCCTGCACCATAGGCGCCGGGCTTGGAGCCGAAGATTCGCCAGCCGGCCTGACGCCGCGCCTCGCGTTCGTCCAGCCCGCCATCCTGCAGCGCCAGGGCTTCTTGCCAGACGCGGGCGGACAGCGGGTTCATGTCCGGCGACTCGTCCAGGTCGGCGACCGCCTGTACGGCGTCATCGAACAGGCGGATCAGGTTGGCGAAGGCGTCGCGGAAGAACCCGGACACCCGCAGGGTCACGTCGACCCGCGGGCGCCCCAGCTGCTCGAGTGGCAGCACTTCGAAGCGCTCGACCCGCTGGCTGCCCGCCTGCCACACCGGGCGCACACCCATCAGCGCCATGGCCTGGGCGATGTCGTCGCCGCCGGTGCGCATGGTCGCGGTGCCCCACACCGACAAACCGAGCTGGCGCAGGTGATCGCCTTCATCCTGCAAATGGCGTTCGAGCAGTCGATCCGCCGCCTGCACACCGAGGCGCCAGGCCGTGGGGGTGGGCAGGTTGCGCACGTCCACGGAATAGAAATTGCGCCCGGTGGGCAGCACATCGAGTCGCCCGCGGCTCGGCGCTCCACTGGGGCCGGAGGGCACGAAGCGGCCATCGAGGGCATCGAGCAGGCCGTGCATCTCGGCATCGCCACAGGCGTCCAGCAGCGGCGCGATCTGCTGGCGAAGGCTGTGCAGGACGGTCGCGCTGCTGGATCCAACGGATTCGAAATCCGTCCCCGAAATAAACTGCAATCCCAACAGCTCCAGGCGCTCACGTGTGTCACCAAAACTGCGCCAGGGCTCATCGCTCAGGCCCGCCAGAACCTCAGGACGCGGGCCGGCCCACGGTGCAGCCATGTCGCAATCGAGGGGATCGAAGTCGAGCGCCAGGTCATGGGCCAGCGCACGCAGCAGGCTGGCGTTGCCGCCTTGGCCGTCACCGCGAGGAATGCGCAGCAGCGCCAGCAAGGTGTCGCGGCGCAGCGTGCCGGTCGGCGATTCGCCGAACACATGCAGGCCGTCGCGAATCTGCGATTCCTTGAGGTCGCACAGGTAGGCGTCGAGCTGCGGCAGCCAACTGGCGGGGTCGTCGTTGAGCTGCAGGCCCAGTTCACGGTCCAGGCTGGCTTCGCGCACCTTGTGCAGGATCTCGCCGCGCAGCTCACTGGCGCGGCGCAGGTCGAGCTGGCTGGCGTCGTAGTACTCGTCGGCCAGCCGCTCCAGATCGCGCAGCGGGCCGTAGCTCTCGGCGCGGGTCAGCGGAGGCATAAGGTGGTCGATGATCACCGCCTGGGTGCGGCGCTTGGCCTGGGCGCCTTCGCCGGGGTCGTTGACGATGAACGGGTAGATGTTCGGCAGCGCACCGAGGATCAACGTTGGCCAGCAGCTCTCGGACAGGCCGACGCTCTTGCCCGGCAGCCACTCCAGGTTGCCGTGCTTGCCGACATGGATCACCGCCTGGGCCGCGAACACCTGGCGCATCCAGAAATAGAACGCCAGGTAGCCGTGCGGCGGTACCAGGTCGGGGTCGTGGTAAACCGCTGCCGCATCCACCTGATAACCCCGCGCCGGCTGGATGCCGACAAAGGTCAGGCCGAAGCGCAGGCCGGCGATCATCAGCCGGCCGTCGCGGAACATCGGGTCGTTTTCCGGTGCGCCCCAGCGCTCCAGCACCGCCTGACGATTGGCTTCGGGCAGGGCCGCGAAGAACCGCTGGTAGTCATCAACCGCCAGGCTTTGCGCGCAGGGCCGCAGGTCGAGGTTGTCGAGGTCGTTGGTCACGCCACCGAGCAACTGATGGATCAGTGCGGTGCCGCTGTCCGGCAAGGCGTCGACCGGGTAACCCTGCTGTTGCAGGGCCTGAAGAATGTTCAGCGCCGCCGCGGGCGTGTCCAGGCCCACACCATTGCCGATACGGCCGTCGCGGGTCGGGTAGTTGGCCAGCACCAGGGCGACACGTTTTTCGGCTGCCGGCGTGCGCTGCAGGGCACACCAGCGGCGCGCCAGCTCGGCGACGAGATCCATGCCGGGCAGGTGCGCGCGGTAACAGACCACGTCGCTCTGGCTGCGCTCGCTGCGAAAGGCCAGGCCCTTGAAGCTGATCGGCCGGGTGATCAGCCGGCCGTCCAGCTCCGGCAGCGCGATGTGCATGGCCAGGTCCCGGGGGCCAAGGCCCTGGGCGCTGCCTTGCCACTGCTCTTCGCTGTCCAGCGCACAAAGCGCCTGCAGCACCGGCACATCACGGCGGAACGGCCGCGCCTGGGGCGACTCGGGATTGGACTGCGCGAAGCCGGTGGTATTGAGGATCACGCTCGCGCTGGTTTCATCCAGCCAGTCCTCGACCTGCGCCAGACAGGCAGCCTCTTTGAGGCTGGCGACGGCGATGGGCAGCGGATTGAGGCCCTGGGCCTGCAGCCGCTGGCAGAAGGTGTCGACGAATGCGGTGTTCGCGGCCTGCACATGGGTGCGATAGAACAGCAGCGCCGCCACGGGCGCATCAGGCACCCAGTCGGCGCGCCAGTCCTGCAGCGAGGCGTTGCCGGTACGCGGGTGATAAAGGCCGACCCGGGGCAGCGCCTTTGGCTCGGCCCAGCTGTACTCACGGCCCAGGTAGCGAGTGGCGATGCAGTGAAAGAACTGCCGCGCATTGTCCACGCCGCCCTGGCGCAGGTACTGCCAGAGGCGCTCGGCGTCCTCGGCGGACACGTTGCCCAGAGCGGTCAGCTCGGGGTCGGGATTGTCGCAGCCAGGCACCAGGATCAGCGTTTTGCCCTGCCCCGCCAGCTCCACCAGGCGCTCGATGCCGTAGCGCCAGTAGCTCACGCCGCCGTGCACGGAAATCATGATGACCTTGGCGTGCTGCAGCACCTTGTCGACGTAGAAATCCACCGAGGCGTTGTTGCCCAGCTGTGCCGGGCTGGCCAGGCGCAGGCTGGGGTAATCGTCGGGCAGGTGACGGGCGACCTCGGCCAGCAGCGACAGGTGCGAATCGCCCGTGCACAGCACCACCAGCTCGGCGGGCGTCTGGCCGAGGTCGGCGATGCTATCGGCCGGCAGCGACTGGCCGGGCTGGGTGCGAAGCAGGTGCATGAGGGCGGCCTAGAACGTCGCCCGCACGCTGGCTTCTGCCACCGCGCGGGCGGGGGGTGTCATGCCAGCGAGGCTTTCAACTCGGTAGCGATGGCGGTGTGATCGAGCGCCTGGCCGATGACGATCAGGCGGGTAATCCGCGCTTCATCGGCCTGCCAGGCACGGTCGAAATGCTTGTCGAAGCGCAGGCCCACGCCCTGCAACAGCAGGCGCATGGGTTTGTTCGGCACGGCGACGAAGCCCTTGATGCGCAGAATACCGTGGCGAGCCACCACTTCCTTCAGTGCGGCTAACAGGCGCGCCTCATCGGTTTCCGGTAGTTCCACGTGGAACGAGTCGAACTCGTCGTGATCGTGGTCTTCATCTTCGTTGTCATGGTGGGTCTTGCGGCCGTCGATATGCAGCTCGGTCTCGCTGTTCAGCCCCAGCAGCACGTTGAGCGGCAACGAACCTCCATGGGCCTCCACTACCTTCACCGCTGGCGGCAGCTCCTCACCAACTTCCGCACGCACCGCCGCCAGCGCATCGGCATCGAGCAGGTCGGCCTTGTTGAGAATCACCAGGTCGGCGCTGGCCAGTTGGTCGGCGAACAGCTCATGCAGCGGTGATTCATGATCGAGGTTCGGGTCGAGCTTGCGCTGAGCATCGACCTGATCGGGGAAGGCTGCAAAGGTGCCGGCAGCCACGGCCGGGCTGTCGACCACGGTGATCACCGCATCGACGGTGCAGGCGTTGCGGATTTCCGGCCAGTTGAAGGCCTGAACCAGGGGTTTGGGCAGGGCCAGGCCGCTGGTTTCGATGAGGATGTGGTCGAGGTCGCCACGGCGCGCCACCAGTTCGCGCATCACCGGGAAGAATTCTTCCTGCACGGTGCAGCACAGGCAGCCGTTGGCCAGCTCGTAAACACGGCCAATGGCCTCTTCCTCGGTGCAGCCGATGGTGCACTGCTGGAGTATTTGACCATCGATACCCAGCTCGCCGAACTCGTTGACGATCACCGCGATCCGGCGGCCCTCGGCGTTCTCCAGAATGTGGCGCAGCAGGGTGGTCTTGCCGGCACCGAGAAAGCCGGTGACGATGGTGACGGGAAGTTTGGCGAGCGTTTTCATGAGAGCCCCTGGCGTCTGGAGAAACGGCGAACGGGCGATAGGATGGCAGGCACCAGCCAGAGCTGGCGCGAAGGCATCACCGGATCACCCCGCCCGGTTGTCGAAAGCGTTATCGAGGCAGGTCTCCTGGCTCACGACTGGCGCATCACGCGCCCCCTTCGCCTTCCCGCGGCATCGCAGTGGCTTTGTGAAGGGTTCAGTCGTTCACAGTTGCGGGGGCAGCCACGGCGTTACCGTGTTCCCTCTTAGCTCCATACAAGATGGAGAACCTCGGACAGCGCAAGGCTACGCAGAGGCTGCGGTACGGTCAACACGGGCTGACCTGCAACAGGTTGACGCGCGTGCTGCGCCATGGTGTTCTTGCGCGGTTGTTTCAGGTGTCTCACGCCGCCGTGCGTGAGGTGAAACGGGAAGCCGGTTCGAGTCCGGCGCTGCCCCCGCAACGGTAAGCGACAGCCAGGATCGTTTTGGCCACTGTGCGACAGCATGGGAAGGCCGATCCTCATCACTGCATGGTGATCATCGCGAGCCCGGAGACCGGCCTGAATCGTTCGTTTGGCAACCCGCGGTGGGCGGGCACGCGCCGATAGCTGCCTGCTATTGCGGGCCGTCTCGCTGCGTCCCTGTGCACCGTTCACCTCATCCAGAAGGTCACGATCATGCCCAGCAGCGTTCTGTCGTCCGCCACGCCGTCCTCCGTTTCCCTGTCCCAGCGCATCGTGCTGGCCATCGGCAGCTGCCTGCTTGGCAGCGTGTTGATCTTCTTTGCCGGGTTCTCCCACGTCGAAGCCCTGCACAATGCCGCCCATGACACCCGGCATAGCGCCGCGTTCCCGTGCCACTGAGGATGCCAGGATGATCACGCGTGTCGCCCAGACTGCGGGCTTCGCCGGCCTGCTCGCCGCCATCGTGCTGACCTTGTTGCAGAGCCTGTGGGTCACGCCGCTGATCCTGCAGGCGGAGACGTTCGAAGGCGCAGAGCCGGTAGCCGCCATCGAACACCACCACGACGCTGCCAGCGGCGCACATGAACATGGCAGCGCCGGCGGTCATGGCCACGATGGCGAAGCGTGGAGCCCGGAAGACGGCTGGCAGCGCCTGTTATCCACCGCCCTGAGCAACCTGGTGGTCGCTGTCGGCTTCGCCCTGATGCTGGCCGGCCTCTTCACCCTGCGTGCGCCCGAGAAAACCTGGCAGGGCCTGCTGTGGGGCCTGGCCGGTTTCGCGACCTTCGTACTCGCGCCCTCGGCCGGGCTACCGCCGGAACTGCCTGGCACCGCCGCCGCCGAACTGGTGCTGCGCCAGTACTGGTGGATCGGCACCGCGGCTTCGACCGCGGCTGGTCTGGCGCTGTTGGCATTTGGCAGCCACTGGCTGCTGCGCACCCTTGGCGTGCTGATCCTCGCCCTGCCCCACCTGGTCGGCGCGCCTCACCCGGCGGTTCATGAAAGCCTGGCTCCACAGGCGCTGGAGCAGCAGTTCATCCTCGCTTCACTGCTGACCAACGCCGCGTTCTGGGCTGTACTGGGCCTGGTTGCAGCCTGGTTCCACGGGCGCCAGCGACAGCCATGAGCGAAGCCGCGATCCTGGTGGCCGGGCTGGGTTGTCGGCGTGGCTGTTCGCTGGCCGAACTGCTCGCCCTGCTCGGCCACGCGCTGGCCGAGCACGGCCTCGACAGCAGCGAGCTGAGCGCCCTGGCCAGCAGCGCACACAAGGCCGATGAGCCGGGATTGCTGCAATTGGCCGAGCACCTGGGCCTGCCCATCAGCTTCCTGCCCGTCGATGTGCTGACGGGTTACCATGCGCGCCTGAGCCATCGTTCGCCCATCGCCCAGCGCGTCACCGGCAGCCCCAGTGTCGCCGAGGCCAGTGCCCTGGCGCTGGCCGAGCAACTGAGCGGCCAGCCCGCTCGCCTGTGGATAACCAAGCGCAAGAGCGCCGCGGCAACGGTAGCTGTCGCCAGCATCGAGTGCTAGAACCGCCCAGCTACAGGAGCCTCGACCTCGGCGCGAAGGATCGCAGCCGTGCCACGCCGTCGCGTAACGGCCGCCATTCGCCACGGGGTCGCGGCTCCTACAATGGATTGCGGCACACCACCACTCGCGTAGGGTCGACCTCGGCGCGAAAATGGCAGCCGTGCCACGCCGTCGCGTAACGGCCGCCATTCGCCACGGGGTCGCGGCTCCTACAATGGATTGCGGCACACCACCACTCGCGTAGGGTCGACCTCGGCGCGAAAATGGCAGCCGTGCCGCGCCGTCGCGTAACGGCCGCCATTCGCCGCGGGATCGCGGCTCCTACAATGGATTGCGGCACACCACCGCTCGCGTAGGAGCGTCGGCCTCGGCGCGAAAATGGCAGCCGTGCCGCGCCGTCGCGTAACGGCCGCCATTCGCCGCGGGGTCGCGGCTCCTACAATGGATTGCGGCACACCACCACTCGCGTAGGAGCGTCGACCTCGACGCGAAAAAATGGCAGCCTCGCCGCGCCGTCGCGTAACGGCCGCCATTCGCCACGGGGTCGCGGCTCCTACAATGGATTGCGGCACACCACCACTCGCGTAGGAGCGTCGGCCTCGGCGCGAAAATGGCAGCTCGCCGCGCCGTCGCGTAACGGCCGCCATTCGCCGCGGGGTCGCGGCTCCTACAATGGATTGCGGCACACCACCACTCGCGTAGGAGCGTCGACCTCGGCGCGAAAAAATGGCAGCCTCGCCGCAAAACGGCGTCGTTAAAACCATTAGCCGCGAGGGCGCGGCTACAGAAAGGAGATCGCCGAGTTATGCGCAGATTCGCCGAGATGCATCGCTCATATTCATCCCTGTCGCGTACGACCCCAGGAACCCCATGACCGTCTATTTCATCGGCGCCGGCCCCGGCGACCCCGAGCTGATCACCGTGAAGGGCCAGCGCCTGATCCATTCCTGCCCGGTGATCCTCTACGCCGGCTCCCTGGTGCCCGAGGCCGTGCTCGAAGGCCATCGTGCCGAGACGGTGGTCAATACCGCCGAACTGCACCTGAATGAGATCATCACCCTGCTGCGTGCCGCCCATGAGCAGGGTCAGGACGTGGCACGGGTGCACTCCGGCGACCCGTCGCTGTATGGCGCCATCGGTGAGCAGATTCGTCACCTGCGGGCCCTCGGCATCCCCTTCGAAATCATTCCCGGGGTTACCGCGACGGCCGCCTGCGCGGCGCTGCTGGAAAGCGAGCTGACCCTGCCCGATGTCTCGCAGACGGTGATTCTCACCCGCTACGGCAGCAAATCACCGATGCCCGCTGGCGAGCAGTTGCATGACCTGGCGCGTCACGGTGCAACGATGGCCATCCACCTGGGCGTGCCGCACCTGGCCGAGATCGTTGCCGAACTGCTGCCGCACTATGGCGCCGATTGCCCGATCGCGGTGGTGCACCGCGCCAGCTGGCCGGATCAGGACTGGGTGCTCGGCAGCCTGGGCGATATCGAAGCGAAAGTCAGCGCCAGGGGCTTCCGGCGTACCGCGCTGATCCTTGTCGGCCGGGTGCTGAATGCAGAGAATTTCGCCGATTCGGCGCTCTACCGCGAAAGCCATCGCCACCTGTTCAGGGCTCACGCTGCAGACGATACAGGCTCTCGCTGACCTTGCCGCGCTGCTCGGCAATGACGATCTGCGCGCCCAGCTGCGCCAGCCGGGCATTGAGATCACCGGCGTACAGCTGCTTGAGGAAGGTCGAGTAAGCCGCTGTTTCGGCCTGCCCGGCCAACCACCGGTGCAGGGCGGGCAGCCGGAAGCTCCACGCCGCTTCGTTGCAATCGAAGCCGGCGTCACGCAACTGCTTGATCGTTGATCGATCGCCCTTCAGCACCCCTGCACAGGCGCGGTGAAGCGCTTCGCTCCAGTCACTCATCGGCGCGCTCGGCCACCGGCAGTTCGATGCGGAAACAGGCGCCGCCGTCCTGGTTGCTGACGCTCAGCTTGCCGCCCATCTGGTTGACCAGCCCATAGCTGACCGACAGCCCCAGGCCCGTGCCCTTGCCCACCGGCTTGGTGGTGAAGAACGGATCGAAGACCCGATCCAGCAGCAGCGGATCGATGCCGCCGGCATTGTCCTGCACCCGCACCACCACCATGCCCTCGCTGACCTCGCTGTGCACGACCAGGCGCGGCTCCAACTGCGGGTTCTTCTCCAGCGCGCCGAGCGAGGCGTCCTTGGCGTTGACCAGCAGGTTGATGATCACCTGCTCGAGTTGGTCGGCATGCCCACGCACCTGTGGCGACCCGCAGAGCGCGAGGACCAGTTCGATGTTGCCCGCCAGCTCACCCTCGCGAATCAGCGTCAGTGCGCCCTCCACGGCCTCGTCGGGGCTGAACAGGTCACCTTCCACTTCAGACCGGCGACCGAAAATGCGCATGTGGTTGACGATCTTCGCCGCTCGGGTGATCTGCTGTTCGATGCGCCCCAGCTTGCTCTTCAGGTACTCGGGATTCGCCGAGCCGTTCTCCACGCCTTTCAAGGTATTGGTCAGGGCGATGCGCATGACGTTCAGCGGTTGGTTGATTTCGTGGGCAAGGCCGGTGGCCATCTCGCCGAGCACCGCCATCTTGGCGCTCTGATTGAGCATCTGCCGGGCCTTCTGCAGCTCCGTGTCGTCGCGCCCGAAGGCCTGAATTTCCAGCAGCTTGCCGCTCTCGTCAAACACGCCGCGCTCGGCCAGCACCCACCAGATGTGTTCGCGGCCTGGCAAATCCATACGCACCAGCGCCGTGGTGACCGGCTCGGCAGGCGTCAGCTGGCGATGGCGCTCGCGAAACTGGGTGAGCTCCTGGGGCGACAGGTAGCTCGCCAGGCTGGTGCCCGGCAGGTTTTCCTGGCGGATGCCCAGGTACTGGGCCAGCGGCCGGTTGGCGTACACCAGCGTCAGGTCGGGGCGGTACCGGCAGATGATGGCCGGTGAATCCTCCACCAGAATGCGGTAACGCTCTTCACTCTCGCGAACGCGCTCGGCGGCCTGGGCAGCGTCGGTCACGTCGAGGCACAGGCCCACGGCCTCGACCGGGATGCCACGTTCGTCACGCAGCAACTTGGCTTCGTCCTGCAGCCAGTGGTAACGCCCTTCCCGGTCGATCAGGCGATAGCGACAGCTGGCCGCGCCCTGGCTCAGCAGGCTGCGGGTGTGGGCGAAGTAGAGGTCGCGATCATCCGGGTGGATGAAATCGGCCATGCTGCGCTGCACGAAATCTTCCAGCGTCCAGCCCAGCAGCGCGCTACTGCTGTCGCTGCAGAACACCGGCACGAAGGCACCCTCTTCATAGCGATTCACGTAGATCAGCGCCGGGGCGCTGGCAACCAGGCTCTTCAGGCGTGTGGTCGCCGCGTCTGCCTCGACTTCCTTGAGCTTCATGTCGTTGATGTCGAGCACCGCGCCGACAATGCGCCGCTGGCCGTTGGCATTGAGAATGCGCGTGTGGATACGGAACCAGCACTGCGCATGCTCGGCATCACGCAGCCGCACCACCTGCTCGAAGGCCCGGCCACTCAGCTCGGCATCGCCGAGGCGAATACGAAACTCGTCGCGGTCGGCGGGGCTGAGCAGTTCCAGCCAGTCAGCCAGGGTCACGCCGGTGCGGGCATCGAAACCGAAGCGCTGCATCAGGCATGGCGCCAGCAGAAACGCGCCGCTGCGCGGCATGTATTCCCACCAGCCGGTACCCAGCAGGTTCTGCAGAATATCCAGGCGCTCGCCGCCCACCCTGCGCGCCTGCTCATCGAGGCGCTGCAACAGCGGCGCGGCGACATAAGCGAACAGGTCCAGCCAGTCTCGGGTGTTGAGTTCGGGCATGCTCTGGTGCGCGATGTACGGCGAGCACAGCAGCCAGGCGCGAATGCCCTGGTAGTCGGCGTAGGGCACCAGCCACACCGAATCGGCGGCGTGCCATTCGGTGCTGTCCGGGCCGCCACGCAGCCACTGCACGGGCTGGTCCCCGGGATACGGTTGCAATTCGCGGGGCAGATGCTGCCCGTCCTCCCAGAACACCGGGGTCAGCGCGTCGCGGTAATGGCCGACGACCTGCCAGCCGCCGCGCGACTCATCCGGCAGGGCCAGCGCCACACAGGCGAGCCGCAACGCCTGGGCCATCGCCCCCAGCCACTCATGGATATGCCGGGGCAACTCGACGCGCTCCGTGCCGCGCACCATCTGCGCCACGCTGCTGATTTGCGCGAACACCTGCAGGCGTTGCTCGCAGGCCTGCAGGCGAGCCAGGAAGTCGCCGATCTCGAAGGCCTGCAGCGACCAGCCCTGCACTTCGGCCTTCAACCAGCCACGGGTGTGCAGAATGCCGCCGTCACGGGTCACGAAGGAGAGATCGAGCATCTGCTGCACGAATGCCGCCAGGTCCGTCACCAGGTAGCGGCTCTGGCCGTGCAGCAACTGCTCCAGCGGCAGTACCTGAGACACCGCGATCGGCAGGCGATAGGAGAGGCTGCCGGAGACCTCGAAAACCCGCCCGAGGGCGTCGATGGAAAGATTCAGGCACGGGCTGTTGGCAGAAATCGGCGCGGCAGCAACGGGCGCTTCCGGCACCGCCTGCGCATCGGGGTCACGCTTGAACCAATCCTTGAACACTTGCATTGTCCGGCCCACCTACCATGATTAGTGCCGCGCCGGAGCAAAACGTCCGACGTCAGGAACGGGCTGCATCGCCCGCCTCGAAAATGACTGCGTGTGACATCCATGAACTACATCATAGTGCTGTGCTGGCTGGGCGCCTGCGCGCTGCAAGATGCCCAGCAGCGCAAGATCGCCAACCTGCTGACCCTGGGCGGCCTGGCTGCCGCCCTGCTACACCTGCTGTGCTCAGGCAGCAGCCTCACCGGCGCCAGCCCCGCCGCCGCAGCACTAGGTATGGCCGCAGCGGGCCTGCTGTCGCTGCCCGGCTACCTGACACGCAGCATGGGCGCCGCCGACGTGAAAATGCTGGTAGCGCTCGGTGCGGCCAGCGATGCCCTGCATGTACTACTCAGCGTGATCGGTGCGGCGCTGGTGTTGATCGCCTGGGTCATCCTGATACGCGCCTGCCCCGCCCTGCTGGAAGCCGTACCTCGGCGCCTGGTTTTTCTACGATCGGCGCAGGCACGGGATTATCCCTATGCACCTTTTTTATTTGCTGGCTTCGCAATGACCACACTGTGGCTTATCGCCAAATAAAAGCGGCGCGGTAAATAGGGCCTTAATTGTGATCGGGCGCGTTTGTGTCAAAGTATTTCCCTTCTTTTAATACACCGCCTCACGTTGTACAACTTTGACTACAACTTATGCCATGACTATGCTGAATTTTCAGCGGACGCTCACCAGAGAAGGGTGCATGAGTATTTCCAAGGGACTGCGGATATTGGTGGTAGATGATGAACCGGAAGTTGTCGAGGAACTCGCGGAGTTTCTCGAACACCTGGGTTACGGCGTGACCGCCTGCCACACTACCGACGACGCGTTGCGGGCCTTCCAGCAGGACGAGACGATCGCCATCGTGCTCAGCGACATGCACATGCCGGGGCTGACCGGCGTGCAGCTGGTTGGCGAGCTGGCCAGGCTGTCGCGCCCCGAGCGGCTTTATGAAACCGCCATATTCACCGGCAGCACCGACAAACAGGATGCCATCCTGGCCTTGCGCGCCGGGGTACGCGACTACCTCCAGAAACCGGTGAACCTCGACGAGCTGCATGCCGGCGTCAAGCGCCTGCAGGAGCGCGTCGAGCATCAGATGAAGGAGCAGCAGATCCGCCAGCGCATCCAGGATCTCGCCGCGTCACTGCACGACATGCACGGTGAGCAGGTACCTGCAGCACCCGTGCGCAGTGTCGCTGCCATGACCGTGGACGGTATTCCCGAACCCTTCGACAAACTGTCGCGGCGCCAATTGGCCGTTGCACAACTTATCGCCAAGGGAATGACCAATTATCAGATTTCCTGCGAACTGGGTATTACCGAAAACACCGTCAAACTTTACGTGTCCCAGATATTGAGACTGACGCGCGTGCACAACCGTACACAATTGGCATTGTCGTACCCTTCGCACGCCTGAAGTTCAATACTTCTTGCATACGCGGTAGTTAACAGCGCGGCATCTGCCGTTATATAGGACGTGTATATAACGGCCGACAAACAGCATGACGACGTTTACCGGCCAGTTTGACTCATTGGCTCAATTCTCCGCCGATCTCCTGATCGTAATATTCGGGAATCGGGTGAGTGTGACTGTCCAGCCAGCGCTTCAGCGCCAGCTCCCGCTCGGCAGGTGTCGATGACTGGGAATGGGGCGACGCCAGTTGCCCTTCACGCTGCACCCGCAACCAATAAGCGGTCTGGGTCTCGGCCTGGTGGCCAATCAGGCCGCGCTCGCCCGGCTCCGCTGCCAGAGCCGCCCAGGGTAGACACGCCACCAGCAGGCAGCTGGCAATCCTTATGTTCATGGTGCTCTCCTCGGCCAGGTTTGCCGTGACGCCTTGGCAGGCGCGTTATCAATTGGTGCTGAGCGGCTCGACGCGCACGAAACCGCCATCGTCCGGGACGATCAGACGCCCAGGGCGCATCTCGATCAGATTGTGGCGCGGGCTTGCTGCATTGGTCGCGACCATCGGCGCAGCTGGCGCCGGGGCCACCGAAGCAGCGGCGGGTGCTGGCGGCTGGGTGGCGACCGGCGCAACAGCCGCCACCTGGCGCGGCTGCGAAGGTGCCGGTGCAGCAGCTACCACCGGCGCGGCGCCGCTGACGGCCGGAGCCGTGGGCGCCGTGGCACTGATCACCCGGGCAGCGGCTGGAGCCGAGGCCACCGGAGCAGCGGCGGGTGCTGGCGGCTGGGTGGCGACCGGCGCAACAGCCGCCACCTGGCGTGGCTGCGAAGGTGCCGGTGCAGCAGCTGCCACCGGCGCGGCGCCGCTGACGGCCGCAACCGTCGGCGCCGTGGTACTGATCACCCGGGCAGCGGCTGGAGCCGAGGCCACCGAAGCAGCGGCGGGTACCGGGGCGGGCAGGGCCGAAGGTGCTGGTAGCCTGGCTGCAGCGCTGGCCACCGACAACGGCACCACCGGCGCCGGGCGGAAATTCGAGAGCTGCGGGGCCGGTACGCCCGGCACCTTTGGCGCCTGGGACACGGTTGGCGAAACGGCAGGTCGCAAGGCTCGGGCCGGCGCGGCCGCGAGCGCCGCGACCCTGGTTTCGGCAGTCGGCATGGACGCTACCCGCGCCTCGACCGGCCGGATCGGTGCGCGCTGCGCCGCCGGCGCCGCCGGCGCGGCTGGCGCGGCTGGCGCTGGCCGGGGCGCCACAGCAGGCGCACCCTGCCCCGCCGACCCGGTCTCGCCGCCCAGTTGCCCGCGCAACGCGTTGGCGCGCTCTTGTGCGGTGCGCAACTGGCTGGCGGAGAAGCCCATGCGCTCGGCCAGCGCGTCGGCCTGCGGCACACGGCCCTGGTAGATGAGCAGGGTCAGCAGGTTCAGCGCCGGTTGCCGCTCGGCCTCGTTCAACTCCAGCGCCGTCAGCAGCTCGAAACGAGCCTCGTCCATGCGGCCCAGGTTCATGTACACCACCCCCAGGTCATTGCGGATGGTGTCGCTGGTCGGATCGAGGCTGGCAGCCAGGCGCAAGTGACTCAGCGCTTCATCATTCCGGCCCTGGGCACTGGCCAGTTGGCCGAGGCCATGTTCGCCCTGGGCCTTCAGGCAGCTATCTACCAGGCTGGCGTATAGCTCCCCGGCTTCCGGGCGATTGAGTGAACGCAGGATGCGCGCCTTGCTCAAGCGTGCCTGGGGCAGGTCCGCGGGCAGCCGTTCGAGATTGGCCAGCGCCGCGTGCAAACGCCCTTCGTCAGCGGTTTTCTGCGCCAGGTTGAGGCTCAGCTCCTGCTCCTGGGACAAGGGTGCACAAGCCTGCGGATTGGTTTCGGCCCTGCCCACCAACGAAGAGGGAGCCTGGCTGCTCGCGCAGCCGCTCAACAGGCTCACCATCCCTACCAGGGTCACTACGCGCTTCATTTCATCTCCCCAAGGGCCCCGACGATCGCGATAAATCCGGGCCCTGCCAATACGATCAACAATGCCGGAAACAGGAACACCATCATGATGACGGACATCTTGCCGGACAATTTGGACACTCTTTCTTCGAGAGCCGTGTGGTGCCGATCATCGATCAGCTCTTTGAGCCGCAGCAGGGAGGCCATGGCCCCGCCGCCCTGGACGATAAGCTGTTCAAGGATGACCACGCAATCAGTCACCTCGTACACCTCCAGCAGCGCGGCCATGTCACGTAACTCACGGCCCAGTTCCAGGCCGGCATCGACACGCGCCAGGGCTTGGCGCAGCTCGCTGCTGAGGTTCGGCAGGATACGCTCCGACTCCTTGCTGAGCACGCGCAGGGCCTGTTCGACGGTCATGCCGACATCGAAGAGGATGCGCAGCAGCGGGATGAACGTCGTGACCTCCTCGGCCAGCCGCTCCTGGCGCTCCTTCGCCGCCCAGGCCAGCCAGCGCTTGGGCAGCAGATAACCGATGCCCAGCGCAAACACCGGCGCCAGCCACACCGGCTGCGGCGGCTTGCTCAGCAGCAGCTGCACGATCACCACCAACAGCAGCAGAGCCAGCGGCGTGCCCAGCTGAATCGCCGAGAACAGGGCCTGCTGGCTGCGCTTGCGCCAGCCCAGGCGATTGAGCAATTGCTGGGTTTCGGCATCCATACTCAGGGTTCGCTGGCCCAGCGAGCTGCCGCCGATACCACGCAACAGCCCGCCGCCGGAGACTCGCGGCGCCGTGCCCATGCGCTGGCTGAACTGGCGCCGGGCGCGCAGATCGGCGTAGGCCAGGTACAGGAACAACAGCGCCAGCAGCAATTGCAGCAGCGCGCTGAGCAGCAGCAAGCCGCCCATCACAGGCTCCTCAGCATGCGCCACAGCGAAACGCTGCCCAGCGCCTGCAACACGAACGCCAGCAGCAGGACGATGCGCCCGGTGGATTCCTGCCACATGCCGAGCATGAACTGCGGGTTGCTGACGAAGATGTAGCAGGCCAGGGCCAGCGGCAGCCCACCCATGACATAGGCGCTGATGCGCGTTTCGCCGGTCATTGCGCGCAGTTTTCGGCCACTCTGCTCGCGCTCGCGAATCAACCGGATGAGGTTGTTCAGCAACTCGGTGCTGTTGCCGCCGTAACGCTGGTTGACCCGCACGCCGAGGGCCAGCACCTGGAATTCGTCACGCTCGTAAAGGTCGGCGAAATCCTGCAGCGCGTCGCCCAGGCCCATGCCACGCTGCACGTTGCGGCGAGTCCTGGCCATTGCCCCGCGTAGCGGCTCGGGCGCATTTTCCATCCCCAGCATCAGTGCATCGCCCAGCGCGCGACCGGATTTCAGGCTGCGAATCACGTGATCGAGAAAGATCGGCAACCGCTCGATCATCCGCTGCACCCGGCGCCGGTAGCGCAGGGCGATGAACAGGTGGCCCAGCAACAGCGGCAGCAGCAACATGATCAGCAGGCCGAACCAGTGGCCGACAATCAGGCCCAGCAGAGCGCCGAGCAGCCAGATGCCCAGCCACAGGCCGAGCCCCTGGCGCGGCTTGCTGAAGCCGGCGCGCAGGAACACCTTGTCCACATAACCCATGGAGAGCGCCTGCTGGGGTTGCGGCTGGTCCATCAGCAGGCGCTGGATGACCTGCTCCGACGCCGCCTGCGCCCGGCCACGGCGCAGCATCAGCAGGCCCAGGCCGAGCAGGACCAGGCAGATCACTCCCAGCAGCAACGCAACGCTCATCCCTGCACTCCTTGGCACGTGGCCCTCTTCAATCCCGACGCATCTTGTGCCCGGCCGGGTTCGGCGCATCGCGGCAAAAGGTGCCGGTGCCGTTGCGGTCGAGGCGAAACAGGGTATTGGTCACGTACTGGTCCTCGCGCAGGCCCAGTACCTCGACGACCTCGCTGACGCAGCGCCGACCGTCAGGCATGCGCGTCAACTGCACCACCACGTCGAGCGCCGCGCAGATCATCTGCCGCAGCGTGCGCTCGGCAACCCGGGCACCGGAGAACCCCACCAGGGTCTCCAGGCGCAGCAGGGCATCCTGCGCATTGTTGGCATGCACGGTGCTCATCGAGCCGTCGTGGCCAGTGTTCATGGCGGTCAGCACGTCGAGCACCTCGGCGCCACGAATCTCGCCCAGTACGATGCGGTCCGGGCGCATGCGCAGGGCATTGCGCACCAGCTCGCGGGCACCGACTTCGCCATAGCCCTCGGCGTTCGGCGGGCGGGTTTCCAGGCGCACCACGTGATCGTGGTTGAGCCCCAGCTCGGCGGTATCCTCAATGGTGACGATACGCTCACGCGGGTCGATCATCTGGCTGAGCATGTTCAGCAGCGTGGTTTTACCGGTACCGGTACCGCCGCTGACCATGATGTTGCAGCGCCGCCTGACCATCAGCTCCAGGCAGCTCAGCATGGCCTGGTCCAGGGAGTTGCTGGCCAGCAGGTCGGCGCTGCGCAGCATGTCCTTGCGGAACTTGCGCACCGAGATGCACGGACCGTCCAGGGCCACCGGGGGGATGATCGCGTTGATACGGCTGCCATCGGGCATGCGCGCGTCGACCATCGGCGAAGACTCGTCGAGCCGCCGGCCCACGGGCGCCAGGATGCGCTGGATGACACGCAATACATGCTGGTCGTCGATGAAACGCAGGTCGCTGAGTTGCAGCACACCGCCGCGCTCGATGAACACACGGTGCGGGCCATTGACCAGAATCTCGGTCACGCCTTCATCCTTGAGCAGCATTTCCAGCGGGCCGAAACCGGTTAGCTCGTCCACCAGCTCCTCGGCCAGGCGATCCACTTCGTAGCGCGAGATGGCGATCTGTCGGCGGCTGACGTACTCGCTGACCTGCTCGGCGACGAACATCGCCAGCGAGCCGCGGGTGCCCTCCAGAAGGTTTTCGCCCTTCTCCTCCAGCGCGTCGATCAGGTAGCGGTGCAGCACCGGCTTGAGGTCATGAACCGCAACCCGGCCACCATCGCCGCCGAACACTCCGATGCTCATGGTGTAATCCTCAATATGCGCTGCCACCAACGCCGTGAACCGCCCTGCTTGTGCTCCACCACCCCGTTGGCAAGCGCCAACAGGCCCTGGGTGAGGCCGTCGCGGGGCGCGAACTTGTAAAGCGTAACGCCCTCGTTCTTGGCCCTGAGACGCGTAACCGGGCTCAACGGCAGGCCGGCCTCGAGCGGCAACGCGAAGGTCTTGCCGAGTTCCTCCAGGCCGGGTGCCACCCCTGCCTGATAGCGGTCGACCAGTAGCCGCGCATGGTCGAGCTTGATGCCCTTGCCGCGCCAGGTTGCCAGCAACGAGAGGTTGCGCCGGCAGTTAGGCACGCTCTGGTCGATGCACCAGAACAGCCGCTGGGCGTGGGTGGAAAAAGAGCGCAGGCCATCGCTGTCCGGCTGGCCGCAAAGGTTCACCACCACGTGCTGGAAATGCTGGCGCAGGCTGCCGAGCAGCAGAAACAGCTCGCCAAGGCTGAAGCGTTCGAGGGCGTCGTCATCCGGCCCATGAGGCAGCAAGCGCAACCCATCGGGGTGCCGGGAAAACGCACTCTCGATCAGGTTCGAATCGAGGCGGCGGATATTTCTCAGTGCGTCGCCGACGCAGAACGATGACTCCAGCCCGAACAGTTCGAGGCTCTCACCCCTTGGCACGCCAAGGTCGACGAACAGGCATCGCTGGCCCCGCGCCTGGATCTGCAGGGCAAGGTGCACCGCCAGCAGCGCCGCATCCGGGTCCGGCTGCAGGCCATAGAGCAGGGTCAGCTCACCCTGCTCGCGGGACGGTGGCAGTTGCGGCAGGCGCTGCGTCAGGCGGCGAACCAGGCCCAGCACTTCACTGCTGCGCGAGCCGTAGGCGATGAAATCCCGCGCTCCGGCGCGCATGGCGTTGAGCACCAACTGGTTGTCCAGGCCATCGCCCAGGGCGACCACCACGACCATCGGCCTTACATCGAGAAGCGCCTCGATCAGTGCGCATTGCGTGGTCTGCCCCTCACGGCTGAGGCCGATGAACACCAGGCAGCTGCCGGTCATGTCCATCAGACCGAGTACGTCATCGAGGGTCTCGCCGACGTTGAGCACCTGGCCCTGGCCGGCCAGGGCCGCCTGCAGCCATTCGAGGTCCTGTTTGCGGCGGGTCTGCGCGAGAAATATCTGCTCCATGCCCACTCCTAGCGCGACAGCCCGTCAGCCCGGTGGTAGTCACCGTTCTCGAGAAACAGCTGACGGAACACGCCCGGGTCGTAGTCGCGAAACTCCTCGCCCGGCAACTCGGGAAGCTGCGCATTGGCGGCCATTGGTTGCACCAGGCGCGGGGTGACGACCATCAGCAACTCGCGCTCCTCCCTGTCGATTCGCGATGAGCGGAAAAATGCCCCGAGCACCGGGATATCGCCGAGAAACGGCAACTTGTCCACAGACGAGGAACTGTTGGTGGAGATCAGCCCGCTGATCACGAAGCTTTCGCCGTCGGCCAGCGATACGCTGGTATCGGTACGCCGCACATTGAGGGCCGGGACTTGAGTACCGGCAATGGTTATACCGGCGGTAAAATCCAATTCGCTGACCTCCGGGGCCACCTTCAGGCTGATGCGGTTGCGCCCGACCACGGTTGGCGTCAGCGTCAGGCGTACGCCGAATTCCTTGTATTCGATGGAGATCGAATCACTGCCGCTGCTCGGCACCGGGATGGGAAACTCACCACCGGCCAAAAAGCTCGCGCTCTGCCCGTTCAATGCCACCAGGCTGGGCCGCGCCAGGGTGTAGGCGAAACCGCTGTTTTCCAGGGCATCGAGACCGAGCAGAAACTTGCTGCTGCCCCCGCCCCAAAGAATGTTGAAGCCGTCTCGGGAGAGCGGGAACGCAGCGCCCGAGCCCACGCCGCTCACGCCGCCCACCGGTACCGCGGCCGGACCGGTACCGGGCGCGCCGATCAGGAAGTTGTTGGAGGTCGTGCCAAACAGCCGTACCCCTACTTCACGCAACTTGCTGCGCCGCACTTCGACGAAGCGAATGTCGGTCTGCACCTGGCTGGGGACGACGTCCTCGTCGTAAGGCACCACCGGTTCGGCAACCGCGGCGGTGGCGGCGCCCTGGACCGAGACCATGCTCTGCCTGGGCTCACGGTCGCAGCGCGTCCATACCATCAGGCTGGTCGCGCCGCTCTTCTTGCCCAACAGCAGAAAGCTGTCGTTGCTGTTCAGGCTTACGTCGGCCACCTCAGGGTCGCCGATGGCCAGGCGTGTGATCGGCACCGGGAAACGCAGCTCGCGTTGCACGCCCTGGGTCACTTCCAGCACCGCCGGTACCGGTTCGAGGCCCGCGCACGAGGCGAACGCCAGGTGCGGCAGGCTGGCTGCCGCCACCACCAGGCATATCGCCAAACGCGATAGACGAGGACTACGGTTGGCATCGTTCATTGAGTGCATCCTTGCCGGTCAGGGAGTTTGCCGAGTGGCATCGTTACCGCGGTACACCTGGATGCTCGGCGGCGCTGCGGGCGCAGGCGAGGTCAGCGATGCCGGCCTCGGTGCAGCGCCACGCTGGGCAAGCTGCTCGAACTGAAACAGCTGGCGCTGCGCCTCGACGATATCGGCCTTCAGCTCGTCGCCAGCGTAGTAGCCGGCCAGCAGCTGCTCATCAGCGCTGCGCACCGCCAGACGCAGGCTGCCTATCTGGGTGGCCAGCATGAAGCGCGTCAGCAGCGGTTCGGGAATGGCCAGTACGGCGGTCGTCGGCGGGCGCCGCCGACGGTTGTCGTCGCCATCCAACGGCGGCTGTGCGGCCTCGCCCTGATTGGTCGCCCCCAGGTGTTCGCCGACACTCAGCAGGCGCAACGCCGGGATCAGCACCTGCGCGGTCTGGTCGCTGTTGCGCTGGTCCTGAGGCAGGTACAACAGCACGTCCACATAATCGCCGGGGCGCAGGTGCCCGCCGCCGCCAATCACCTCGTCCACCGCTACCGCGATGGCGCGCTCCTGGGGCCGGATCATGCGCGCCAGGGGGCCGCCCATGTCGAATGCCGCCTCGTTCAGCACGGTGCCGGCCGGGGTCTGCCGCCACAGCGTGCGGCCGAGCAGGTCATCGGGGCGGGAGAAACTGCCTGGCGGGGCGAGGCGCAGCCGCTCCACGGTGAGGTCATCACGGGTGATGGGGGCCAGCGGTTGCACGTCCCGCGCGAGCACCACGACGCTGGTACGCTGCTGCTCGTCGACCTGGGCCTGCACGTGAGCACCGACCTGCTCTGCGGGGGTTCCCGGGGCCGCTGCGGGCAGTGCTGGCGTTGCGGCGTCACGACTCAGGGTCAGGCCCCAGTAGCCCGTGATCACGGCACCGGCCAGCAGCACGCTGGCCAGCACCAATGTCATTCGACTATTCATGACAGCACGCTCCCTGTAGCCACAACACCGCACCTCTGCATAGATTGGACAGTCATGCAGATAACGATAGGCATAAAATTGATCCGCGTTGAATATCGGCCACCCGGCTGTGCACTTTAATAATTAAATGCCTTAAACTTTAAGGCACAGCCACTACTCGATAGTGTGTCTGCCATTCGTCGGCATTTCTTCGCCACTGCGCGTCAATTTCCATATCACTGTAGCCCAACCGACAACTTAAGCATTGAATTCATTAACGCTTATAGTTGTGACTAATACTTTATATATAATACCAAGGTGCGTTTGCTAACGGCCGCGCCGCATTTCTACACTTCTCCCTGCAAGCCCCATCTACAGGCGCCCTGCCTGTACGGCTACAGAGGAAGTACCCATCATGTCCGCACTCACCCTCCTTCGCAAAAAAGTTCGCGCATTCTTCTCCAGGGAAGATGGTGCGTCGGCGATTGAATATTCGATCATCGCCGGATTGATATCGGTGGTTTTCATTGCTGCCGCCTCGACTGTCGGCAAAGATGTAAACACCGTGTTCACCACCATCAGTACCGAATTGGTCAAAGCAAAGGCGCCAGCTACCACCCCCCCAGCGGGCGGCTAAACAACGCCTCAACTTGATAGGTGCAGAGCGGAAGTAACTATCACACCAGACTGGGTTTATCTATGCGCCAACATATCTTGCTGGTCGACGATGAAACCGATGCCCTCGAAGAACTGGGCGAGTTGCTCGAGGGTGAAGGTTTCCGCTGCCATTGCGCCAATAGCGTAGGCGCGGCGATGGCATGCCTGGCCACCTGGCCGGCCATCGCGCTGGTGATCACCGACCTGCGCATGCCTGAGGAAAGCGGGCTGCGCCTGATTCAGAACCTTCGGGCCAATCCGCAACACGCAACCCTGCCGATCATCGTGATGTCCGGCCATGCCGACATGAACGACGTGATTGGCCTGCTGCCCCTGCAGGTGGCGGATTTCCTGCCCAAACCCATCTATCAGGAACGCCTGATCGAGGTGCTCAACCAGCGCTTCCCGGTTGCCCAGGCCACGCCTTCGCAAGCCACTCTCTAGCGTTTGGCGCCCGCGCGGCGGTGCCCCTTGATGTACCGTTCGACCTTTGCGCTCAATCCACGGGCCTGCCTGGCTCGCCTGCGCTATTGCCCTGCGCCGGTGCCAGCCCCAGCGTCCGGTAGATCTCGACCCACCTCAGCGCCACCTCGGTAAACGCCCGTTGCTGCTCGAGTTGCGTATCGAACTGGGTGCGCTCGGCATCCAGCACTTCGATCAGCGATACCGTGCCGGCCTCGTACTGCCGTTGCGCCAGCGCCGTGGCATTGCCGGCCGAGCGGCTGGCGGTGTCCAGCAGGCGTTGACGATCGAGCCCCTGGACATAGGCGCTGATTGCACTTCGGGTTTCCCGCAGGGCCTGGATCAGGCTTGCCTGATAGGCAAGCCAGGCCTGCTCGCGCAGCGCATCACCGGCTTCGATGTTGGCGCGAATCCGCCCGAAGTCGAACAGCGGTTGCAGTGCCTGTCCGCTTAACGTCCAGGCCGGCACGCCAGCGCCTTGCTCGAAGCCTACCAGCGCGCCCAGGGTCAGCTGTGGATAACGCAGCGCCCTGGCCGCGTCCAGGCTGCTGTCGGCTGCCAGCAACCGCAACTCTGCGGCACGCACGTCAGCCCGCGCGCGCAGGCTGCTGGCAGGCAGCTCCAGCAGCGGCAGCAGGCGGTCGTCACGAGGCGCCAGCGGAGCTGCCTGCTCGGCCAGTACCGCGTCGATGCGTGGCTGCTCGGCGTTGAGCAGGTAGGCCAGCGTATAACGCGCCGCTTGCGCACGCTGGCGCGCTTCGGGAATGGCGGCCCGCGTGATCGCGAGCTGGGTATCGAAACGCTCTACATCGAAGCCACTGGCGGTGCCCTGTTCGAAACGGACCCGCGTGATGCGGGCGATCTGCGCCTGGCTGTCAGCGGCCCGGCCGGCGATCTCCATCTCACGCTGGGCCAGGCGGTATTGCAGGTAGGTGCCGGCCACGTCGGCGATCAGGCTGACGCGCAGCGCCTGGTAGTCGGCGCCCGCCGCCTGCAGGTTGGCCTCGGCGGCACGCTGCAGGGCACCCAGGCGCCCGAACAGGTCGGCCTCCCAGCTCAGGTCGAGACCGTAGAAGTAATCCTCGTCGTGGCCATCGCTGGCGCTGCGGCCCTGCTGGTGGCTGCCGGTGATGTTCAGCGTCGGATAACGGTTACCGGCCGCCTGGCGGCGCAGCGCCCGCTGCTCGCGAATGCGCTCGGTGGCGGCCGCCAGATCCAGGTTATCGCGCAGGGCCAACACCACCAGTTGGTCCAGGGCGGGATCCTCCAGGCTCTGCCACCAGGCCTGCGGCAGCACCGCTACCGCCTCCGCCGGCAGCGGCACGGGCGGTAACGGTGCACGGCTGCCGCAGGCCCACAGCGACACACAGGCGAGCACCAGCAGCAGTCGCTTCATGGCGCAGCCTCCCGGCGCCCGGCCATCGGCTTGCGGCGTCCGGCCAGGTGGCGGTCCATCATCAGGTACACCACCGGGGTGGTCAGCAGCGTCAGCACCTGGCTGAACAACAGGCCGCCCACCACCGCCACGCCCAGCGGCTCGCGCAGTTCGGCGCCGGTGCCGAAGGCGAGCATCAGCGGCACCGCGCCAAACATCGCCGCCAGGGTGGTCATGAGGATCGGCCGGAAGCGGGCCATGCACGCCTGGTGGATGGCGTCGCGAGGCGTCATGCCCTGGCGCTGGGCCTGCAGCGCGAAATCGACCAGCAGGATGCCGTTCTTCTTGACGATGCCGATCAGCAGAATCAGCCCGATCAGCGCCATGATGGAAAAATCCAGGCCCCACAGCCAGAGCAGCAGCAAGGCGCCGATCCCCGCCGAAGGGATGGTCGACAGGATGGTCAGCGGGTGCACCAGGCTCTCGTAGAGCACGCCAAGAATGATGTACACCGCCACCAGTGCCGCGAGAATCAACCAGGGTTGCGATGCCAGGGTTTCCTGAAAGGCCTGTGCCGCGCCGCTGAAGCGCCCGCTGATGCTGGCCGGCATGCCGATGTCCTGCTCGACCTGGCGCAGTACCGCCACGGCATCGCCGAGGGCCACGCCGGGAGCCAGGTTGAAGGACAGGTTGGCGGACGGCAGCATGCCGCTGTGGTTGATGCTCACCGGTGCCGGTTTGGCCGGCAGTACCTGCACGAAGGTGCTCAGCGGCACCAACTGCCCGCTGGCTGGCGAGCGCAGCTGGAACAGCTCCAGGCTCTGTACCTGCTGGCGCTGGCTGCTGCTCAGCTCCAACACCACCTGGTACTGGTTCGCCGCGGTCTGGATCTCGTTGATGCGCCGCTGGCCGAAGGCGTCATACAGCGCCTCGTCGACATCGGCCGCCGAGAAGCCGTAACGCGAGGCCGCTGCACGGTCGATCTGCACCGGGGTTACCGAGGCGTCGAACTGCAGGTCGTTGTTGACGTCACGAAACAGCGGGTGGCCCTGCAGCCGTTCGGTGAGGCGCGGCGTCCAGGTCGCCAGTTCCTCCAGCGAGCGGCTGCGCAGCACGTACTGGTACTGGGCGCGAGACGCCCGCGAGCCGAGGTTGATGTCCTGGCCCGCGCGCAGGGTCACGCGCAGGTCGGGGATCGCCGCGAACTGCGGGCGCAGGCGGTCGATGATCTGTTCTACCGTCGCCTCGCGGGCATCCGGGTCGCTCAGCACCACCGCCAGGCCACCCACGCTGTAGCTGCCGTCGTTGCCGATATCGGCATTGAAGGCAACGACATCCGGGTCGTTACGCAGAATGTCCACCACCTGGCGGCTCTTGGTGCGCATCGCCTGGTAGGAAATGTCCGCCGAGGCCTGCACCGTGCCATTCATGAAGCCGGTGTCCTGCAGCGGAAAGAAGCCCTTGGGCATCAGCGCGAAACCGCCCACGCTGATGGCGATACAGGTGAAGAACACGGCCAGGATGCTGCGCGGATGATCCAGCGACCACAGCAGCGCGCGCTCGTAACCGCCGAGCACCCGGCGCATGGTCGGGCCCGGGCCACCATGGTTGGCCAGCGGGCGCATGCACAGCGCTGCCAGGGCAGGTGCCAGGGTCAGGCAGACCACCACGGAAATCAGAATCGCCGAGGTGGCTGCCACTGCGAACTCGCGGAACAGGCGGCCGACATAACCGCTCATGAAGAACAGCGGAATGAACACCGCCACCAGCGACAGGCTGATGGACACCACGGTGAAGCCGATCTCGCGCACGCCGTCGAGCGCGGCCTGAACCCGACCGACACCGCGCTCCAGGTGCCGGTGGATGTTCTCGACGACGACGATGGCGTCATCGACGATGAACCCCACCGCCACGATGATCGCCACCAGCGTCAGGTTGTTCAGCGACAGCCCGAACGCCAGCATGGCCGCGCAGGCGCCGATCACCGAGGTGGCCAGCACCGCGAACACCACCAGGGTCGCCGACCACTGACGCAGGAACAGCGCCATGATGCCGATCACCAGCGCCACGGCGATCAGCAGGGTGAGCTCGGCCTCGTGCAGCGAGGCGCGGATGGTGCGCGTGCGGTCATTGAGCACCTTGACCTCGAGGTCGGCCGGCAGACCGGCGGTCAGTTCCGGCAGGGCCGCGGTCACCGCATCGGCGGTGGCGACGATGTTGGCGCCCGGCTGGCGGCGGATCACCACCGCCACCCCCGGCTTGCCGTCCGGCGTGGCCTGCGTATAGGCGTTCTCGGCACCGGGCACCACGCTTGCCACGTCGCCCAGACGCACCGCGGCGCCGTTGCGGTAGGCGACGATCAGCTCGGCGTAGTCGCCGGCCTCGAACAGTTGGCCGTTGCTGTCCAGGGTCGACAGGCGATGCTCGCCCACCAGCGCGCCGGTGGGCCGATTGCCGCTGGCGCGCTGCACTGCGGCGCGTATGTCGGCCAGGGTGACGCCGGCCGCGACCAGCCGCTCGGGGCGTGCCTGGATGCGGATCGCCGGGCGTTGCAGGCCGTTGAGGCGGATCATCCCGACGCCTTCGATCTGGCTCAGCTGACGGGCGATGGCCGACTCGGCGAGGTCGCTGACCTCATAGGGCGAGAGCGTGTCGGAGGTGACCGAGAGGATCAGGATCGGCGTGTCCGCCGGGTTGATCTTGCGCCACACCGGCAGCTCCGGGAGCTGGCTGGGCAGCCGCGACGAGGCCGCATTGATGGCTGCCTGGACTTCCTGGGCGGCGGCGTCGATGTCCTTGTCGAGGGTGAACTGCAGGATCAGCTCGACACGCCCCAGGGAGCTGGTCGAGGTCATGTCGTCGACACCGGGAATGGCACTGAGCTGCACTTCCAGCGGCGTGGCCACCGACGAGGCCATGGTCTGCGCACTCGCACCTGGCATTTGCGCGGAAATCTCGATGGTCGGCGCGTCCACTTCCGGCAACGGCGCCAGCGGCAGCCGCGCAAAGGCGATGACGCCGCCGAGAATCAGCGCCAGGGCCAGCAGAATCATGCCGATCGGGTGCCCGATGCACAGCGCGTAAAACCCGCGCGGCTGCATCAGCGCGGGTCCTCGGCCACGACCGGTACCGGCTCGCTGCGGCGCACGCTGACGCCCGGGCGCAACCGCGACTGACCATCGGTGACCACCTGATCCCCGGCGGCCAGGCCTTCGACCACGGCCCATTGCGGGTCTTCGTGCAGCACCCTGACCGCCACCGGCTGCGCCTCGCCGTTCTCGACCCGCCATACGAAGGTGCCTTCGCTGCGTTGGCGGATCGCCTCCAGCGGCACGGCCAGGGCCCCGATGAGCAGGTCGGTCTGGAGGGTGACCACCACCGACTGATCGGGCCACAGCTGTTCATCGGCGTTGCCGAAGCGCGCCTTGAAGCGCAGGGTGCCGGTATCCAGCGCCACGCGGTTGTCGATCAGCGCCAGCTGCCCGCTACCGAGCAGCGTGCCACCCTCCTCGCGAAAGGCCTGCACCGGGGGTTTATCAGCGGCGGCAAGCAGGCGCTGCAATTCCGGCAGGCGGCGCTGCGGCAGGGTCGCTTCGATATCGATGGGATTGGTCTGCACCACCGAGAACAGGCTGGCGGTGTCATTGGCGCGCAGCAGGCTGCCAACGTCGACATTGCGGATGCCCAGCCGGCCATCGATGGGCGACAGGATGCGGGTGTGGGACAGCTGCACCTGGGCCGCCACTACCGCGGCGTCGCGAGTCGCCAGGGTCGCCTGCAGGCGCGCCACCAGGGCCTTCTGCTGATCCAGGGTCTGCGCCGGCGAGGCCCGTTCGCGCACCAGGTTCTGGTAACGCTGCAGATCGAGGCGGGCAATCTCCAGCTCGGCGCGGGTCACTCCGCGTTCGGCTTCCGCCTGCTGCAGCGCGGCGCGCAGGCTACGGTCATCGAGGCGCGCCAGCAGTTGCCCCTTGCGCACCTGCTGGCCTTCGCCAACGGGCAGTTCGACCAGCGTGGCATCGACCTGGGCGCGGATCTCCACGCTGTTCAACGCCCGTACCCGGCCCAGGGTGCGCAGCAACACGGGAATGTCGGCGGGCACTACCTCATGGATGACCACCGGCACCGCGGTGGGCGCGGCGGTAACCGGCGCGTCGGGCGCGCGCAGCCAGAACACCAGCGCGCCCAGCAACAGCAGGGGAATAACGACCAGCAGGGTACGAGAGAGGGACATGCCGTTTCTTCATGAAAAGTGCGGCGCGGCCGCGAACCGCACCCGAAGCGACAGCAAGTGCCGCGAATGCAGGCTGTTGTAACGGATTTCCGTGTTGAATTCGTCCCTGATTTGCCGAATTTACACAACTATCCGTAACAGATCGCGTCCCTGCGCACGGTGGCGCGCATGCCGACGGTTGCGCCCCGTTAAAAACTGCGCCCCAGGTTCAGGTAAAGCGCCTTCTCGTTCTGGTCATTGAGCCCGTAGCTGAAGTTCAGCGGGCCCAACGGCGTTTCGTAACCCAGGAACACACTGCCCGCGTTGATGTAGCCGCTGTCGAACTGGTTGTCGTTGTTCCACACCCGGCCTCGCTCCAGCGAGGCGCCGAGGTACAACGGAAAATCCAGCGGCAGGAACGAGCGCGGCGTCATGCGCCGGTAATAGACCATCCGCGCCAGGCTGATGTTCTGCCCGGCCAGGGCGTCCTGGCGAAAGCCCGACAGTTGCCGCGCCCCACCGAGCTGGAAGCTGGAGGTGACCACCTCGGCGTCGTCCAGGGTGCGCCCGTAGCGACCGCCCACCACCAGGCTGTGCGGCCCGTGGCTGAAGGCCTTGTCGAGCTTCAGCTCCCACTGGCGGTAGCGGTCGTCGGCGCCCAGGCTGGCATCGTACTGGCGCAGGTGCAGGCCGATTTCCTCGCCCTCGTGGGGAAAGTCGACGTTGTCGAGGGTGTCGAACGAGTACTGCATCTCGTAGTAGCCCTCGGTAAAGCTGAACTCCGGCTGGTCACGCTCGCCAATGCGCACCTCGGCGTCGCCCACCGCCTGGCCAATGCCGAAGCGCAGCTCGCCATTGTTGGCGATCTGCCGGCCCACATTCAGCCCGTAGCCGTAGCGCTGTACGCGATACTCGGCGACCGGATCATTATCGAGCACGGCATCGACGTTCCAGGCTTCGGCAGACAGGTTGGGCGCCACGAACCAGCGCGAGCCGACGTCCAGCGGCTGGTAGAACTCGGTGTAGAGCTCCTGGCGGTCGCCGAGCTGAACACGGGTCAGCCACTCGGCGCCGAGTCGGTTGATGCCGTTCTTGCGAAAGCTCGCGCCCAGGTTGAAGACGCTGTCGCCGTGGAAGTCATCGGACAGGTTCAGCCCCAGGCGCAGGTAGTCGGTACCGGTGCGCTTCTCGCGCGCATCGATCACCAGGGTGTTTTCATCGTTGTGGCTGACCACCCGATACTGCACGCGCTCGAAGTAATCGAGGCCGTACAGGGTGCCCATGTCGCGCTGCAGGCGGGTCATGTCCAGCGGCTCGCCGATCGGCTGGCGGATGTAGTTGCGGATCACCTCGTCGCCGACCTTGGAGTCGTTGTCCACCTGGATGGCATGGATCACCGGCGTGCGCTGCTCGGCGCTGCGCGCCAGGGTCAGCGCCGGGTTGCCGCCACTGCGCCGGACCAGTTCGCTCAACCGTGGCTGCAGCGCCCTGGCAGCCTGGTAGCCCGCCTCGATCATTTCCTCGCCGCGGCCAAAATCGGTGACCGCGAACCGTGCCATATCCGGCTGCACCAGCACATCGGAGGCGCGCAGCGTCGCCAGTTGTTCCTCGGAATTGCGCCGGGTCATCATGGTGATCGACTGGTTGAGCACATCGACCACGGTAAGCAGCTCCTTGCGCGGTTTCAGCGGGGTGCCGATGTCGACCACGATGACCCGGTCGACGCCCATGTCGCGCGCCACGTCCACGGGGATATTGTCGACCATGCCGCCATCGACCAGCAGCCTGCCGTCCAGCTCGACCGGGGCGAATACCGCGGGGATCGACATGCTGGCGCGGATCACCTGCGGCAGGTGACCGCTGCGAAACACCACCTTCTGGTCGTTGGCGATGTCGGTGGCCACGGCGCGAAAGGGAATCGGCAGGCGGTCGAAGTCGCGTACGTCGCTACTGCGCACCAGCAGCCGCTCGAGCAGCAGCGCCAGGTTCTGGCCCTGGATCACGCCCAGCGGCAGGCCCAGGCTGCCGTCGTCGCGGAAACTCAGGCGCTGCTTGATGAGAAAGTCGCGGTCGTCCTGCTTGCGGCGAAACGGCATGTCGGTGCGCGGCGGATCATCGGAGAGCACCTGCCGCCAGTCCATGGTCAGCGCCACTTCCTCAAGCTCGGCGATGCTGTAGCCCGATGCGTACAGGCCGCCGATCACCGCGCCCATGCTGGTGCCGGCGATGGCGTCGATCTGCACGCCCTGCTCTTCCAGCGCCTTGAGCACGCCGATATGCGCCAGCCCCCGCGCGGCGCCACCGGACAGCACCAGGCCGATCTTCGGCTGCGCAGCCTGCGCGGCGGCGAATAGCGGAAAAAGCAGGAGCAGCAGAACGAGCAGACGACGACGCATGGCACATCCCTGGCGGTGGGCAAAGGCGCCATTATAGGAGCCTCGTCGCCTGGGATGCGCGGTGCACGGGTGTTGCCTGCAGATTACTCAGTGCAAGCGGTGGCGCTCGCCGGAGAACGGGTCATGAAAGCTGGAAATTTCCGACTGCAAACGACGGTTCTCGCCGTAGGCCTCGATGGCGCGGCGGTAGCGCATGCGTTGCTCGTCGAGCAGTTTGCGCCGGGCTTTGACCACACTCTGTTCGTGATGCGCTTCATCCACATGGCGAGCCATGGCAGGTCTCCAGGTTGAATAACGGGAGACCAGATTCAGCCAGCAGCGTGACAGTTTGAGGGCAACGCGGTGACGCTGAGGTGAACTCAGACGCCTTCTTCGTGGGTCTTGATCGACTTGGCCGATAACCGCAGGCTGCGCAGGCTGCGCTTGACGCTCTTGAGGTGGTTGACCAGGCTCGGGCCGCGCGCCATGGCCACGCCCATGGCCAGCACGTCGATCACCACGAGGTGGGCGATGCGCGACGCCAACGGCGTGTAGATCTCGGTGTCTTCCTGCACATCGATGGCCAGGTTCACCGTGGCCAGGTCGGCCAGTGGGGTCTGCCCCGGGCACAGGGCGATCAGCGAAGCACCCGCCTCGCGCACCACGTTGGCGGTGGTCAGCAGGTCCTTGGAGCGCCCGGACTGGGAAATGCACACCGCCACATCCGAGGGCTTGAGGGTAATCGCCGACATCGCCTGCATGTGCGGGTCGGAGTAAGCCGCGGCGTTGAGCAGCAGGCGGAAGAATTTGTGCTGGGCATCGGCGGCCACCGCGCCGGAGGCGCCAAAACCGTAGAACTCGATGCGTTGCGCCTGGGAACAGAGGCCAATGGCCTTTTCCAGCGCGACAGGGTCGAGCTTCTCGCGCACCTCGATCAGGGTGTGCAGGGTGGTGTCGAAGATCTTCATGCTGAAGTCGGCGACCGAATCGTCTTCATGAATGGCGAACTGGCCGAAGCTGGCCCCGGCGGCCAGGCTCTGCGCCAGCTTGAGCTTGAGGTCCTGGAAGCCGCTGCACCCGATGGCGCGGCAGAAACGCACGATGGTCGGTTCGCTGATGCCCACCGAGTGTGCCAGCTCGGCCATCGAACTGTGCATCACCGCCGCTGGATCGAGTAGCACATGATCGGCCACCTTGAGTTCCGACTTGCGCAGGAGGTGGCGTGACTGGGCAATGTGCTGCAACAAATTCACGGGCAGAGACTCGACTGATAAGTAATGAAAAAGCCGGCTGGACTTTGGCGGTGTCGCGACTCGGTTATAGTCCGAGTGCACCGGGCTGTAGCGTTCTTGTAGTTATACTACAAGCCTGCCGCCCCCGCACGGACAAACAGAGTCGGAGTTCCCATGCTGAGCAATTCCTGTGACATGCTGGTTTTCGGCGGCACTGGCGACCTCGCCCTGCGCAAGCTGCTGCCGGCGCTGTACTACCTGCATCGCGATGGCCGCCTGCACGGCGACACGCGCATTCTTGCCCTCGCCCGTAGCAACCACAGCCGCGCGGCCTACCAGGCGCTGGCCGAGCGGCACTGCCGCGTCCAGGTGGCACGCGCCGACTTCGACGACGACACCTGGCGCAGCTTCGCCGAGCGCCTCGACTACGTCGTCATGGACGCCTCGCAGAGTGCCGATTTCGGACGCCTGGCCAGGTACCTGGGCACCGACTCGCAGCGGGTCCGGGTGTACTACCTCGCCACCGCGCCCGATCTGTTCGAAGACATCGCCTCGCACCTCAAGGTCGCCGGCCTGGCCGGTGCCCGCGCGCGTATCGTGCTGGAAAAACCCATCGGCCACTCGCTGGAATCGGCGCAGGCGATCAATGCCGGCATTGGCGCGGTATTCGACGAATCCCAGGTGTTTCGCATCGACCATTACCTGGGCAAGGAAACCGTGCAGAACCTGATGGCGCTGCGCTTCGCCAACGCCCTGTTCGAACCGGTGTGGCGGGCCGGGCACATCGACCACGTGCAGATCAGCGTGTGCGAAACCCTCGGCGTAGAAAACCGCGGCGCCTACTACGATCAGGCCGGCGCCATGCGCGACATGATCCAGAACCACCTGCTGCAGCTGCTCTGCCTGGTGGCCATGGAAGCGCCGGTGCGCTTCGACGCCGAGTCGGTGCGCAACGAAAAGGTGAAGATCCTCGAAGCGCTCAAACCGATCAGCGGGTTCGACGTGCGTGACAAGACCGTGCGCGGCCAGTACGCCGCCGGCAAGATCGGTGGTCAGGAAGTACCGGCCTACTACTTCGAAAAGAACGTGGATAACGACAGCGACACCGAAACCTTCGTCGCCGTGCAGGCCGAGATCAACAACTGGCGCTGGGCCGGCGTGCCCTTCTACCTGCGCACCGGCAAGCGCCTGGCACGCAAGACGTCGGAAATCCTCATCCAGTTCAAACCGGTGCCGCACCAGCTGTTCGGCAACGGTGAAGCCAACCAGTTGCTCATCCGCCTGCAGCCGGAGGAACGCATCAGCCTGCAACTGATGGCCAAGAACCCTGGCAAGGGCATGCACCTCGAGCCGGTCGAGCTGGACCTGAACCTCGCCGATGCTTTCAACAAACAGCGCCGTTGGGATGCCTACGAACGCTTGCTGCTGGACGTCATCGAAGGCGATTCGACGCTGTTCATGCGTCGCGATGAAGTGGAAGCGGCCTGGCAGTGGATCGACCCGATCATCAAGGGCTGGCATCAGCATTACCAGCGCCCGCGACCCTATCCCGCCGGCAGCAACGGGCCGGAGCAACTTCAGCATTTGCTGGAGCGCCATGGCCGCCAGTGGATCGAGTAGCTGATCGGCGTGCACCGAGACGCGCTTTCTCTCGGCGCCGGGCGCACCTTGTACTGCGCCTGGCGCTGCCTGCGCTGACCTGAAACCCGGCCGCAGCCCTGGCAGCGGCCACGCGCCGCCGGCCACCGCCCGCGAACACCATGGGTGTTAGTCACAAAGTGCTATGGCGCAACCTCCACCGCCTTGCTATTACCTAGCTACTGGCCAGCCCTGCAGGCGCGTGGCGGCGTAGCGTTCTGCGCCAGCAGCTCGGGCACTACGGGCCGCCGTGCGCGGCCCAGGCGATTGCAACCTTACGAGGATCAGGGAAGTGCCTCACTCTTCAACAGTCTGCTCGCCTTACACGCAGCGCGGTGCGGTGGCCGTCGAGTTCTCCATCGCCTTCATCATTTTCTTCCTGATCTTCTATGGGCTGGTGGGTTACAGCATTCCCTTCCTGCTCGGCGCCACCTACCAGGAGCTGGCGGCCGAAGCCCTGCGTGACGCGATCCATTCACCCGACACGCGCTCACCCACGCCGCAACAGCTCGCGGTGCATCAACAGCGCGTGCTGCAGACGATGCGCAACTCCTGGTTACCGCAGGCCTGGACGCAGCCCTGTACCGGGTATGACGGCTTTCTGAAAACCGGTGCGGTGTGGAGCGTGTGCGTGCGCCATGCCAGCCCCGAGAGCATCATTGCGCCGTTCTCGATCTTCGGCTGGAAGGTTCCGCAGTTGCCCAGCGAGATCCGCGGTGAAGCGAAGATTCGCCTGCACAACGCGGCGGCAGGGGCTTGATGCATGGGCCGCCCTCGCTCGAACCGGCAGCGCCAGCGTGGCGCCTTCAGCATCATCAGCGCCGCGACGCTGGTCATGGCGATCCTGTTTCTCGCCCTGGTAGTCGATAGCGGCCGCCTGTACCTGGAGCAGCGCAAGCTGCAGAAGCTCGCCGATACCGCCGCCCTGGAATCCATCTCCCGGCTCGCGTCTGGCAACTGCGCTCTCGATACCGCCGCGGCCCACCTTTACGCCCAGGAAAACGCCGCGTCCTACGGTTTTGTCGATACCGCGCTGCAGTCGCTTGCCTCGTCCTGCGTGAGCATCTCGATCGCCGACGGCTTGCGCGTGCCGACCGCCGATGCCGCCAATGGCAGAGCCGTCAGGGTGGTCACCAACAATGAGGTGCCCGCCAGCATCATCGTGCGCACCGGGGGGCTGTTCGGCCTTCCCGGCAAGTCAACCGTGAACCTGCAAGCGGTGGCAGTGGCCGAGAAGGACAGTGACCCGCTGACCGTTTTCAGCGTTGGCGCGCAGCTGCTCGACCTCAACGGCAATGGCTTGCTGCCTAAGCTGCTAACAGCCGCCGGGGTGAATGTAGAGGACCTGACGCTACTCGACTCGCAAGGCCTGGCCAATGCCCAGGTCACGCCGGCTGGCTTGTTGCAGGCGCTTGGCGTGAACCTGGGAATCAACCAGTTGAAGGCGCTGACGCCTGACGGGCTGGCCGAGCTGGTGGACGCCCGAATCGGCGCGGTCGGCATTCAACGCCTGGTCGACATATCGGCGAATCTGGTCACTCATAACGATCTGCTGGCCGCAGACATCAGGGCGCTCGGCGACACCCTGGCCACCTCGCAATTGAGCGGCGCGACGCTCAACCTGCTGGCGACCGATGAACGCCCAGGTCTGTTGAAACTGGTCACCGGCGCGAATCAGCCCCTTGGGTCGGCCCTGGATGCCAGGCTCCCGCTCGGCGAGGTGTTATCCACAGGCCTCATGGCCGCCGTGCAGGGCCGCGGCCTACAAGTGGCTCAGTTGAACATTCTCGGCCTGGTGAAGGTGCAACTGGGTGTCGTCGAACCCCCAGCCATCGGCATCGGCCCGGTGGGCACAACGGCATTCAATGCGCAGACCCGCATGCAGATCGATATCGACAGCACGAGCGCTCCCCTGGCCAACACGCTGCTCAGCACGCTAGGCACCTCGATCAAGCTGCCCATCATTCTCGACCTGGTGAGCGCCAAGGGCGAGCTGACTGATATCAACTGCTCGCTGGCCGAGCCGCAGGCGACCATAGAGGTCGAGTCCACGGTCGGCAACATCTGCATTGGCAGCATGCCCAGCAGCACCCTATGGTCAACGCGCACCAGTTGCACCGAGGCAACCCTGCAAGACGCCAAAATCGTCACCTTGCTGAACCTCGACCTGATCCGCGGTAAAGTCGCGGTGCCACTGGTGGGCACTGGCGTAAACCCGGTCCGCGACGAGGTAACGCTGGCTGAGGACGACTCGCAGATCACCCAGATCAACCAACTGAAAATCGGCGACTCGATCACCAAGCTGCTTTCGCAAGTGACCACCCTGATAGGAAGCGGCGTGCCGAAGGGAACGGACGGCGCTCCGGGTTTCACACCGGACCAGGCCGCGAGAATTGCGGACAGGTACCTCGCTACCTACGTCAACAAGGACGCCATTCGAACGGCCTTGAAGGCGGATGGTCTTGCCTGGCCGCGGCCCGTGGCCCTGCTGGTGGACACGACGATGCCAGATGAATGGCACAGCAAATTGTTGCTTGTCAGCTGCACCACCAACAAGACGGCCTGTCGCAACGAGTTAATAACCTCGCTGCAGACGAAACCACAGAGCGGCTTGCTGAGCAGCGTGCTGACCGGCCTGGCCACGTCGCTTGGCCTGAGCACCAACTCACAGCCCCTGCTGCTCAGCGTGCTCAATCCGGTGCTCGAACTCATCAAGCCGGTATTCAACTCCGTAGGCAGTGCAATCAGCAGCCTGCTTAGCAGCCTCGGCCTGGATCTGGGCAAGAGTGAAATCAAAGTCCACACCATCAGCTGCGGCCTGCCGCGGCTGGTGCAGTGAGAATCCCATGCGCACGTTTTCGAGCAAGCGGCAGCAGGGCGCGGCGGCCATCGAATTCGCCATGCTGTTCGGGGTGTTCTTCGTGGTGGTGTACGCCATCATCGCCTACAGCATTCCCATGCTGCTGATGCTGACTTTCAAACAGGTCACGGCCGATGCCGCCCGCGCCACCCTGCAGGTGGATCCGGCCGACGCCGCCTATACACAGTTGCTGAGCCGCGAAATCACCAGGGTGGTGGAGCGCAGCTGGCTCCCGCAAAGCTGGCGCAGTGGCAATTGCCCGGCACCGCCGCAGGACGAGGCAGGTTTCAGCTGGGCAAGTCTGCCCGGCCATGACGGCCAGCCCTCCTATGGCCATATCGCCCTCGATGCACGAAACCCCAGTGCGCCCCGCTATGTGCTGCACGTGTGCGTGCAGCGCCTGTACAACCGCGAGGGCGCCAGCGATCAGCGGGCCATCGTGCCCACGCTGCGGCTACTGGGTATCAGCATTCCAAGCCTGCCGGCGGAAGGCGACAATGTGGTGATACGCGGCACCACGACAGTGACACTCTGAGCGGCGCCGCAGCGCCTTTCAGGCGCCGATCACACCGCCGTCGTCACGGCTGATGACCATCACCGAGGAACGCGGATAAACGCCTGGGCGATGATCCGGGAAACTCGAACCACCCTCCTCGCCCGGATGCTGAATGCCGACGAACATCGTCCTGTAGTCCGGCGAGAACGCCAGCCCGGTGACCTCGCAGCCCACCGGGCCGACCATGAACCGGCGGATCTCGCCGCTTTGCGGGTCGGCACAGAGCATCTGGTTGTTGCCCATGCCGGCGTAGTCACCCTTGTTGCTGTACTTGCCGTCGGTCTGGATCCACAGCCGCCCACCGCCGTCGAAGCCGACCCCGTCCGGGCTGTTGAACATGTTGTCGGCATTGATCGCGTGGCTGCCCGCCTGGGGCGTGCCGGCATGCACCACCGGGTTGCCGGCGACCACGAACAGGTCCCATTCGAAATCCATCGCGGCGGCATCGTCACCGTGCTCGCGCCAGCGCAAAATCTGCCCGTACAGGTTGTTGGCCCGCGGGTTCGGACCGCCGACCGGCTGACCTTCCTCGCCGCGCTTGCTGTTGTTGGTGAGGGTGCAATAGACCTGACCGTCCTTGGGGCTGACGGTGATCCACTCGGGGCGATCCATGCGCGTGGCGCCCACCTGCGTACCCGCCTGGCGGGCACGGATCACCACATCGCCCTGGCTGGCGAAACCCTGTTCTGCGGTCAGGCCATTCTTGCCGGCGGTCAGCTCGATCCAGCGGCCGCTACCCTTGGGATGATTGATGTTGCCGTCACCCTCGTCGAACCGCGCCACATAGAGCGTGCCATGGTCGAGCAGATGACGATTGGCCTTGGCATCACCGCGCTCGAGGCGGTCGCGGGTGACGAACTTGTAGATGAACTCGCCGCGCTCGTCGTCGCCCATGTACACCACCACGCGACCATCACGGGTGGTGGTCAGTGCCGCGTTCTCATGCTTGAAACGGCCCAGGGCGGTGCGCTTGATCGGCTTGGCGGTCGGGTCGAACGGGTCGATCTCGACGATCCAGCCATGGCGGTTCAGCTCGTTGGGATTCTTGGCGATATCGAAGCGCGGATCGAAACGGTGCCATTCATTCTCGGCACTGGCGTGCAGCACGCTGAAGCGCTTCTGGTCGGCCGTGAACGAAAGCGCTGCATCACTGCTGCCAAAGCAGTCGCTGAAGTTCTCTTCACAGGTCAGGTAGGTGCCCCAGGGGGTCTGGCCGCTGGAGCAGTTCTGGAAGGTGCCGAGCACTTCGATGCCAGCCGGGTCGGCGGTCGTCTTGAGCAGATCGTGGCCGCGTGCCGGGCCGCTGACCTCGATCGGCAGGTTGCCATGCACGCGGCGGTTGTAGGGCGAGCCCTGCACGAATGCCCAGCCAGCGCTGCCACGACGTACCTCGATAACGGTCACGCCCTCGGCATTCTGCGCCTTGCGTACGTCCTCGGCGGATTTCGGCAGGCCACCGTGGGCGAGCAGGTAGCGGTAATTCACGTATTCGTTGTTGATGGCCATCAACGCGCGCTGCGGGTCGCCCGGCCATGGGAAGAAGCTCATGCCGTCGGTGTTGTCGCCGAATTGCTGCAACTGCTCGGCGGCGGTGTTGCTGCCATCGCCCTTGAAGGCGGGGCCCCCGTCGTGCAGCGGCTGGCCCCAACTGATCAGGGTGCTGAACGAATAGCCGGGCGGCAGGGTGAGGGTGTCGGCGGTGGAAGCCGCAATGTTGTCGAAGCCGAGCAGCGGGCTGCCGACCGTTGCGCTGATCGAATCGGCGAGCACGCTGCGGCCCAACAGGCCACCGCCGAGAAACAAGGCCGCACCAGTCAGCGCACCGGCACCGATGAAGCGACGGCGGGAGAGGGTCAGGCGTTCGAGGTCGGTCAATTGATCATCATGCATCACGGCGCTCCGGCGTTCTTCTGATGCGCAGGAACGCTATGTCAATAACATGACCGTTGGATGACAGTTGGTTGCAGCGCGTGTCAGCCCGCAGGGAAGTTATCGACAGGCCGAGCGATGTTCACAAATACGGTGATCTAACCTGTGGATAACCTGGTAACTCTCTGCTACAAGCCATACAGCACAGGCGCTTCGTGAACATGTACAAAATCTGATCAGTACTCATACGTTATTCACAGGGTCTCTGGATAAATCTCGTGGGTACCTGTGCATAAGTATGAAAAGCCCTTATATTCAAATGCCTGCGCGGTATTGGATCTTTTTTGAACAGCCTGCATCGTCACTCAAGCAGCCATATCCAGGATCAAAACCGCCGTGTGCTGATCAACTCGTTCAGCACCTGAGAAGTCACACGAAACACCACCGACGTATGATCCTCGCCCGGCTCGATCTGGAAATCGCTACGCAGCCCGTACTGCGACAGATCTTGCAGGCGCTGCTGCAGGGCGCGGGCATCCTGAACCCCCTGAGGAGCCTCACGATCACCTATCAACAGCGTCAGGCTGCTGTGGGTAAGATTCAGCCGACCTTCTCGGGCATGTTTGAAGAATGCCCGTTCATGTTCCAGCAGGTAGCGATCACGCCACCACAGACTCGGGCTGATCGCCACCACGTGCTGGAACAAGTCAGGCCGAGTGAACAGCGCATAGATGCCGAACATCCCGCCGAAGGAATGACCGACCAGGCTGCGCTGATCCTGATCGACCTCGAAGCGCTCTGTGACCTTGGGCATCAGCCGTTCCTCGATGAAGGCGAGAAACAGATCCTGACCACCCTGAGGCGGCGTGTTGCGCTCGGCAGGTTGTGGCGGCGATAGGTCGAACGCCCGGCGCTCGAAGTCCAGCGGCGTATCGCTCGGATAACCGATGGCCACCAGAATAGAACCGCGCAGCCGTTTCTGGGCACGCTTTGCAGCATGGAAGGCTGGAAAATAGGCATTGCCGTCGAGCAGGTAGATCACCCGGTAGCCGCCGGTGTGCGGCGCATTGCCCTCCGGCGGGCTGATCATGACGCGGTACTCACGCCCTTCGGCGCTTTTCATCGTCCATTGCTCGGTGCCGTCCAGCACCACCGGTGCAGCCTGGGCGACCGCCAGGCTGCCCAGCAGCAGCGCGCCCAGCAGCGCACGCCAACGGCCTACGGCGATCACCAGGCGTAGCTCAGGCTGGTGACCATGCTGCGCGCTTCGCCGCGGTAGCAGAAGCCGTCCTGACAATTGACGTACTGTTTGTCGGTCAGGTTGCGCGCATTGAGGGCCAGGCGCACACCGTCGAGGCCGCCGCTGAAATCGTAGTGCACACCCGCATCGACGAGGGTGTAGGCCTCGTTCTTGACCCTATTCAGGTCGTCACCGTAGACACGGCCGGTATAACGGGCGCCAGCGCCGAAGCCCAGGCCGAAGGGCAGCTTGTAGTCCAGCCACAGGGAAGCCAGGTGGCGCGGTACGTCTTTCGGATCTTTACCTTCGTTACCGTCGTTGCTCTTGGTCACCTCGGGGTCGTTGTAGCTGTAGCTGGCGGTCAGGTGCAGACGGTCGCTGAGGTCAGTGACGGCCTCCAGTTCCAGGCCGCGAGAAACCTGCTCGCCAGTCTGCACGCTGTTGAGCGGGTCGAGCAGATCACGGGTCACGACGTTCTGCTGCGTCAAGTGGTAGAGCGAGGCGGTAAGCAGGGTACTGGTGCCCGGCGGCTGGTACTTGAGGCCCACCTCGTACTGTTTGCCTTCAGTCGGCTTTAGCGGGCCGCTGGCATTGCTTGCGCCTTGCGGCTGGAAGGACTCGGCGTAGCTGGCATAAGGCGCCACGCCATTATCGAACAGATACAGAGCCCCAAGCTGGAAAGTCGTGGCAGCATCGGTACGCGTGCTGTTGATGCCCGAGAGATTGTCGCTAGCGCGCATAGTCGCTCGGTCACGGCGTACGCCGGCCGACAGGCGCCAGTGATCGACCTCCAGTTGGTCCTGCAGGTAAAGGCCGGTGCGCTGGCTGATGTTGTCCTGATCGGTGAGTGCATTTTCAGGTCTGCTGACGGGCTGGTGGTAATCAGGCGCATTCATATCGATGGAAGGCCCGGGGCCGCTGGCATACAGCACCGAACTGTCGAACCAGCCGTAATCCACCCCGCTCAGCAGGGTGTGCTGCACGGGCCCGGTGGCGAAGCGGCTGACCAGGCGGGTATCGGTGGTCACCGACTGCATGTCTTCGTATACCCCTACCGCGCCACGTTCCATTACACCGTTGGTGATCGTACCGGTGGGCTGCAGGTACTGATTGGTGGTAGCCAGTTCGCCGTAACGCAAGTTCTGCTGCAGGCTGAAGGTGTCGTTGAAGGCATGTTCGAATTCATAGCCAAGCGTCCATTGCCGTTGCTGGAGCTTGTCGAAGTACTCGTCGCCCTGCCAGAAGTCGGTCAGGCGACCACCGTCCAGGTAGAGCATCGGCGACGCTGCGGTTTCGCGCTCCTGATACTGGGCCAGGAGGGTAAGGTTGGTATCCGGATCGATTTGCCAGCTCAGCGATGGCGCCAACAGGCGCACGTCGTTGTTCAACTGTTCGATGTAGGTTTGCGCATCCCGATAGATGCCGACGGTTCGAAACAGCAGGTCGCCTTCTTCGTCCAGTTGGCCGCCCACGTCGAATTGCGCCTGCTGGTGATCGTGATTACCGGCCTGCACCTCCACTTCGTTCTTGGCCAGCAGGCTTGGGCGCTTGCTCACCCGATTGACCATGCCGCCCGGGCTGATCTGCCCGTAGAGCACCGAAGCCGGGCCCTTGAGCACCTCGATGCGCTCCAGGGCATAAGCCTCGGTGCCATAGATGGACAGCCAGCTGTTGTAGGGCTGGCGCAGGCCGTCGAGGAAGTCTGCGGTCATGGTGGTATCGAAGCCGCGCACGCTGATGGTGTCGAAACGTGGATCCAGGCCCGAAGCGCCAGTGCGAACACCGGCGGTGTAAGCGACCGCATCTTCGATCGCGTTGACCTTGCGATCGGCCATTTGCTCGGCCGTTACCACGCTGATGCTCTGGGCGGTTTCCAGGATCGGCCGGTCGCTCTTGGTCGCACTGCTGGCATTGCTGGCGAAGTAACCACCCGCCGGTTCGAAGGCCCCCGGCGTTGCCGACGCTTCGATGCTAGTGGCATCGAGTTGCAGGCTGGCCTCGGCCTTGCCCGGCAGCACCACATAACCGGCTGGTGTTTTCCGGGCGATCAGGCCGCTGCCGCCGAGCAGCTTGGCCAGGCCATCCTCGAGCGAGCCGCCACCGGTCAGGCCGGGGCTGCTCAATCCGCGGACCAGATCAGGGGAGTACGACAGCGTAATACCCGCGCGTTCGGCAAATGCACTCAACGCCTGCTCCAGCGGCCCGGCCGAGATGCTCGGCGCACCAGCGGTAACGACCGCCGAATCCGCCTGCACCGCCAGGCTCGTGGTACCGCCCAGCAAGGCCAACGTCAGGCAGATGGCACCTGACAATGTACGGGGCTGAGGCTGAAACGGCAGGAGGCTGGCAGAACGCATGACGGTATCCAATGAGAGAGTGGTTTCCTCTAACCGGACGAGTCGAAAAAGTCCGACAGGTTATTTCACATGGCGCTCGCTGCATCGGCGCCTATAAGGCAAAAGCAGACGTAGGGTGGATGACGCTCTTTTCATCCACCATTGCGATCGGTGGACGGGTCGGGCCGCGTAAGTGAGGCGTCGTCCACTCTACGACTGTGGGAACGGGCCGTGCCCGTGAATAATCACGGGCATGGCCCGTTCCGACAATGAATCACCGAAAGGCCGCTCTCGCCTTCAAGCAGCCATCGATTTCGTGCAGGCTTACGCCACCGGCATCACCCGTACCCACCAGCGCGTACGCTCGACGATCCTCACCGGCAGCAAGTGGGTGATGTTGCGCAACATCACCTCCGGCTCGTCCAGGCGGAAAACACCGGAAAGAGGCAGGTCGGCAACGGCGGCATCACAGCCCAGCCAACCCTGCCGGTAGCGCCCCGCTTCGGCGAGGAAATCGCCCAGGCGAATATCGCTGACCACCAGCAGGCCACGTGCCCAGGCGAAGGGGTCGATAGCTCCTTTGCCGAGGGCGGTGGTGCCGGTCGCGGACACTCCAACCCCGTCGCCGCCCTCCATTCGCCTTTGGCCGCTCGCGGTGGACACCAGCACCTCGCCGCGCTGTACGCGAATTTCGCTGTGATCGTCATGCTCGCGCAGCAGTACGTCGGCATCGCGCCCCTGACACGTAGCGAAACGGCAACGTGCCTGCCAGTCAGCGCCCTCGATCAGTGCTTCGCCACCGCGCAGGATCAACGTATGCCCCGCTACGTCCAGGGCACTGCCGGTGTTGAGCACCACCTCGACAGACGCACCCAGGCTGACGCGGCGGCGTTCCCCCGTCGCAGTGGCGAAGTCGGCCCGCCACGTGGGCGAGGTCTGCGTCAGCAACACCGTCGCGCCCCCCGCCACCAGGCCGGAACCGAGCAGCTTCAGGGTGCGCCGCCGGCCCAGGTCGGCTTCGGCGCGCTTGAGCAGCGGAATGGTCTGCGCGGCATCCGGCAACTGGCTGGCCTGGAACATCCCGCCCATCTGCTGCAGGCGCTGCCAGGCCAACTGATGACGTGCGTCGCGGCGCAGCCAGTCCTGCAGTTGGCGATCCACTTCGGCATTTCCGGCATTGGCGCGCAGGCGCATCTGCCATTCGATGGCCGCGCAGACGATGGCCTTGGGTACTCGCTCGGCTGCACTCACGATCCACCCTCGAAGCACAGTCGGTAGCAGTGCAGCATGGCGCTCGCCACATGGCGCTCCACCGTACGACTGGAGACGCCCAGTTGCTGGGCCACGTGCGCGTGGCTCAAGCCAGCCAGTTGATAGAGCAGAAACGCTTCGCGTACCGCAGGCTTGAGGCCGTCGAGCAATTGCGCGATACGCTCCAGGCACTGCAGCGCTTCGTGGCGCACTTCGGGCGAAGGGTGAAGGGCTTCGGGCACCTGCGCCAATGCCTCGAGGTAGGCACGCTCCAGCGCATCGCGGCGCCAGTGATCAATCACCAGGCCGCGAGCGATGCGCGCCAGAAGTGCCCGTGGCGCGCGGTCCGTGACCGGCTTGCCGCGCACCAGCAGGCGCACGAAGGTGTCCTGAGCCAGATCCGCCGCCTGCTGGGAACAGCCAAGCGAACGTCGCAACCAGCCCTGCAGCCAGCCGCTGTGCGCGCCATACAGCACGTCGAGGGGAACGACAGCATCCGTTTCGGGGAGCGACATGGCACGCCTCAGCCGACAAGCGTGAAAAACGCCACGCATGAGCACGGCAACCGCGCGCACCATAATCGCGAATCGTTCCCATTACAATATTCATCCGACAGGCGCTGCGGTAAATCATCCTCAATTACTATATGATTCATATACGTTTCATATAAGGAACTCGACAATGGGCATCGTCAACATCGATGACGAACTGCATGACCAGATCCGCCGAGCGAGCAATGTGGCGTGTCGCTCGATCAATGCGCAGGCTGGTTTCTGGATACGCATCGGCATGCTTTGCGAAATGAACCCGACCCTCAGTTTCCAGCAGGTAATGGCCGCCGAGTTGCAGGCGGCCGGAGTCGTCGTACCGTCCAAACTGGCGAATGCATCGTGATCAAGACTGCTCGTGAAATCGAGTTGATGGCCGAATCCGGTCGTTTGCTGGCAGCCGTCTTCAGCCATCTGGACAGCCTCGACCTGCTCGGCATGTCGACGATGCAGGTCAACGACCTTGTGGATAACTTCATCGTCCATGACCTCAAGGCACGCCCGGCCAGCAAGGGGCAGTACGGCTATGCCTACGCCCTCAATTCGTCGCGCAATCAGGTGGTGTGCCATGGCGTACCCAGCGCTGGGGACATTTTGCAAAATGGCGATCTGGTCAACTTCGACATCACCCTGGAGAAGAATGGCTACATCGCCGACTCCAGCAAAACCTACCTGATCGGCGACGTTTCTCCACAGGCCCGGCAGCTGGCCGCTGTCACCTACCAAGCGCTGTGGAAAGGCATCAGAGCCGTGCGCCCTGGGGGTCGCCTTGGCGACATCGGCTACGCCATCGAGCAGCACGCCCGCGCCCATGGCTACTCGGTGGTGCGCGAATACTGCGGCCACGGCATCGGCAAGGAAATGCACGAGGCACCGGAAGTGCTGCATTGGGGTAAGGCGAAAACCGGCCTGACGCTGCGCGAAGGGATGACCTTTACCATCGAACCGATGATTAACCAAGGCCAGCCTGGGGTGCGTACCGAACGCGATGGCTGGACCGTCGTAACCCGTGATGGCCAGCTGTCGGCGCAGTTCGAACACACCGTAGCGGTCACCGGGGACGGCGTAAGGGTGCTCACGCTACGGCCAGACGAGTTGCCGCCCCCCTGATGCGCGGCGAGCACGGCCTGCTGGTGTTATCCATCCGTTTCGAGCGTGATCATCGCCCAGGGCAGCATCAACTGGGTCAGCGGTCCGATACCCAGGGCGAATAACAGGGTGCCTACGCCCAGGACAGCCGAACCGGCGAGCAGGAGTCCGATCAGTAGCACGCTCAGCTCTATGGCGGTGCGCATGGAGCGCAGCGAATAGCCGGTCACCCGGTGCAAGCCGGTCATCAGCCCGTCCCGCGGGCCACGCCCGAGCTGGGCACCGATGTACAGGGCGGAACCCAGCCCGCACAACAGCACCCCGCCAAGGGTGAACAGCAGGCGCCAGACGAAAGCATCCGGCGCAACCAATACCTGCAAGCTGAGGTCAGCCACAGCGCCAATGATCAATGCGTTGGCAATGGTGCCGATACCGGGCATTTCCCGCAGCGGAATCCACAGCAGCAGCACCAGAAATGAAACGCCGACCACGATCCAGCCAAAACTGACAGGCAGCAGTTTGGCCAGGCCCACATGCAGCGAGTCCCATGGCGACAGGCCGAGATTGCCGCGAATCATCAGCGCCGTGGAAACGCCGAAGAAGGCCAGGCCGACCACCAGTTGCACGAGGCGGTGCATCAGCTTGCCTGCGCGCAACTGCTCAATCGGCCCGAGTTGAGCGAGCGTAGCCCGTTTACCCATTACTCGACCGTTACGCTTTTAGCCAGGTTACGCGGCTGGTCGACGTCGGTGCCGCGCAGCACGGCCACGTGGTACGACAGCAGCTGCAGCGGCAGGGTGTAGAGGATCGGTGCCAGGGCGTCGTGGATGTGCGGCATGTTCACCACGTGAGTGCCCTCGCCGTTACTCATCGCCGCCTGCTCGTCAGCGAATACCAGCAGCTCCCCGCCACGGGCACGCACCACCTGCAGGTTGGACTTGAGCTTGTCGAGCAGCTCGTTGTTCGGCGCAATGGTGACCACCGGCATGTCGGCGTCCACCAGGGCCAACGGGCCGTGCTTCAGCTCACCGGCGGGGTAGGCTTCAGCGTGGATATAGGAGATTTCCTTGAGCTTGAGCGCGCCTTCCATCGCCACCGGGTACTGAGCGCCACGGCCCAGGAACAGGGTGTGGTGCTTCTCGGCGAACAGCTCGGAGACCTTCTCGACGATCTTGTCCATGGCCAGCGCTTCGTCCAGGCGAGCTGGCAGACGACGCAGCTCCTCGACCAACTCGGCCGCGACGCCATCCTCCAGGGTGCCTTTGACCTGGCCAAGAGCCAGGGTCAGGAGCATCAGGCCGACCAGTTGAGTGGTGAAGGCCTTGGTGGACGCCACACCGATCTCGGGGCCGGCGTGGGTCAGCAGGGTCAGGTCGGATTCGCGCACCAAGGAGCTGATGCCGACGTTGCAGATCGCCAGGCTGGCCAGGTAGCCGCCGTCGGCTTTGGCATTGCGCAGCGCGGCCAGGGTATCGGCCGTTTCGCCGGACTGGGAGATGCTGACGAACAGGGTATCCGGCTGCACCGCCACGCGGCGATAGCGGAACTCGCTGGCCACTTCGACCTGGCAGGGAATGCCCGCCAGACCTTCGAGCCAGTAACGGGCGACCATGCCGGCGTGGTAGCTGGTGCCGCAGGCGACGATCTGCACGTTGCGCACCTTGGCGAACAGATCGGCAGCCTGAGGGCCGAACGCCTGCACCAGCACATGATCGCTACCCAGACGGCCTTCCAGGGTGCGCTGCACGACGGTGGGCTGTTCGTGGATTTCCTTGAGCATGAAATGGCGGAACGCGCCCTTGTCGGCAGCATCGGCGCCTTCGTGGTATTGCACCACTTCACGCTGCACCTCGTTGCCGCTGGCATCCCAGATCTGCACGCTGTCGCGCCCGATCTCGGCGATGTCGCCTTCTTCCAGGTACATGAAGCGATCGGTGACCTGGCGCAGGGCCAGCTGGTCGGAAGCAAGGAAGTTCTCGCCCAGGCCGAGCCCCACCACCAGCGGACTGCCACTGCGGGCGGCGAGCAGGCGATCAGGATTGGCAGCGCTGATCACCGCCAGGCCATAGGCGCCCTGCAACTGCTTGGCCACCGCCTTTAGCGCGTCAGCGAGGTCGCTTTGGGTTTTCAGGGTGTGATCGAGCAGGTGCACGATGACTTCGGTGTCGGTATCGGAGCTGAAGTGGTAACCCAGCCCCTGCAGACGCTCGCGCAACGGGCCGTGGTTTTCGATGATGCCGTTGTGCACGACAGCCAATTGGTCAGCGGAGAAATGCGGGTGGGCGTTGTTTTCGGTCGGCACGCCGTGGGTGGCCCAGCGGGTGTGCGCGATGCCCAACCGGCCTGGAAGGGGCTCGCTGTTCAGCGCGCTTTCCAGCTCACTGACCTTGCCGACGCGACGGCGCCGCTGCAACGTGCCCAGGTCGTCGACCAGCGCTACGCCGGCACTGTCGTAGCCGCGGTACTCGAGGCGCTTGAGGCCCTCTACCAGCACAGCGGTGATATTACGTTCGGCAATGGCGCCTACGATGCCACACATAGCGTTTTCCTCAGGTAGCGTCAGCAACCGCGCAGATCAACTGAATCCCGCGGGCCAAGAGTTGTTCACGCGCCTCGTCAGCGAGGCGCTCGTCGGTAATCAGGGTATGCACGCTGCTCCAGGGCAGCTCCAGGTTGGGGATGCGCCGTCCGATCTTGTCGCTCTCGACCATGACGATCACCTCACGGGCCACTTCGGCCATCACCCGCGACAGGCCCAGCAATTCATTGAAGGTGGTTGTGCCGCGCTGCAGGTCGATGCCGTCGGCGCCGATGAACAGCTGGTCGAAATCATAGGAGCGCAGCACCTGCTCGGCGACCTGGCCCTGGAAGGAATCGGAATGCGGGTCCCAGGTGCCGCCGGTCATCAGCAGCACCGGCTCGTGCTCGATGTCGCGCAGGGCGTTGGCCACGTTCAACGAGTTGGTCATCACCACCAGCCCAGGCTTGTGGCCCAGCTCGGGAATCATTGCGGCGGTGGTGGTGCCGCTGTCGATGATGATTCGCGCGTGCTCGCGAATCCGCGCGACACCGGCGCGGGCGATGGCCTGCTTGTAGCGGGAGATCGGCTGCACGCTGTCGACGATCAGCTCCTGCGGCAGCGGCACCGCGCCGCCATAACGGCGCAGCAACAAGCCGTTGGTCTCCAGCGCGGCCAGGTCTTTGCGAATGGTCACCTCCGACGTGGCGAAACGCCTGGCCAACGCATCCACACTCACCTCGCCCTGCTCGGCGAGCAGGGCAAGAATGGTGTGGCGGCGTTGCGGTGTGTTGCGTTTCGACATACCTAAGTTTCGATTCGAAAGATAATGGCGCGAATCAAAACCTAATGAAGCGTTTGCGTCAAGCTGCAATACGGCCAAAACTTATCCACAACGTGCTGTGATGTGCTCGACAGCTGTGAATACTGGCTTATTTCTGCTTCTTGGTCGGGCGCTGCCAACCTTCGATATTGCGCTGACGACCGCGGGCGACGGCGAGATTCTGGGCTGGCACATCGCTGGTGATAACCGAGCCGGCGGCCGTGGTGACACCGTCCGCCAGGGTAACCGGGGCCACCAATGCACTGTTGGAACCTACGAAGACGTCTTCTCCCATCACCGTACGGTGCTTGTTGGCACCGTCGTAGTTACAGGTGATGGTGCCGGCACCGATATTGGTGCGCGCGCCAATTTCGGCATCGCCCAGGTAGCTCAGGTGGCCGGCCTTGGCACCCTCACCCAGCACGGCATTCTTCAACTCCACGAAGTTACCCACATGAGCCTTGGTGCCCAGCACGCTGCCGGGGCGCAGACGGGCGAACGGACCGCAATCGGCCCCCTCACCCATTTCGGCGCCTTCCAGGTGGCTGTTGGCCTTGACGATCGTACCCTTGCGCAGGGTGCTGTCCTTGATCACGCAGTTGGGGCCGATCTGCACGTCATCTTCGATGACCACGCGGCCTTCGAGGATCACATTGACGTCGATGGTCACGTCGCGGCCCACGCTGACCTCACCCCTCACATCGAAGCGCGCCGGGTCGATCAGGGTCACGCCCTGCGCCATCAAGCGGCGCGCGGCACGGTACTGATAGTGGCGCTCGAGCTGCGCCAGCTGGATGCGGTCATTGGCGCCCAGCACTTCCATCTCGTCAGCCGCGCGTTCGGTGGCCACCACCAGGCCGTCGGCCACCGCCATGGCGATCACGTCGGTAAGGTAGTACTCACCCTGGGCATTGCTGTTGGACAGCCGCCCCAGCCAGTCGGCCAGGCGCTTGCCCGGTACGGCGAGAATGCCGGTATTGCCTTCACGGATCTGCCGCTGGGCGTCGCTGGCGTCCTTGTGCTCGACGATGGCCTGGACCACGCCCTGCTGGTCACGAACGATGCGCCCATAGCCGGTCGGGTCGGCCAGCTCGACGGTGAGCAGGCCCAGCTGGCCTACGTTGACCAGGGCCAGCAGGCGCTGCAGGGTCGCGGCCTCGATCAGCGGCACGTCGCCATAGAGGATCAGCACGGTATCGGCGCTGAGCTGCGGCAGCGCCTGAGCCACCGCGTGGCCGGTGCCGAGCTGCTCGGCCTGGATGACGAAATTCAGGTCGTCGGCCGCCAGTCGCTCGCGTACCTTTTCGGCGCCATGGCCGATCACTACCTGAACGCTCTGTGGCTGCAGCGTGCGGGCGGTGTCGATGACGTGACCGAGCATGGATTTCCCGGCTACCGGGTGCAGTACCTTTGGCAGCGCGGAGCGCATGCGGGTGCCTTGGCCGGCGGCGAGGATGACGATATCGAGGGACATGGCGGGCGATTCCTTGGCAATCCCGACGCACGAGTCGTACGGGAAATAAAACGGCAGAAAAGCAAAAGGGTAGCCAAGGCTACCCTTTTACCAAGCAACGATGAAGCCCAGTGGTATCAGCTACCGCCGAACTTCTTGCGCATTTGCTGGACGGTGCGCAGCTGAGCTGCAGCCTCGGCCAGACGAGCAGCGGCAGAACCGTAGTCGAACTCGGAACCTTGCTCGCTCAGTGCTTTCTCGGCAGCCTTGACGGCTTCCTGAGCAGAGGCTTCGTCGAGGTCGGCAGCACGTTGCACGGTATCGGCAAGTACCTTGACCATGCTCGGCTGCACTTCGAGGAAGCCACCAGAGATGTAGAACACCTCGGTGTCGCCACCCTGCTTGACCAGACGAATCGGGCCCGGCTTGAGGTCGGTGATCAGCGGCGCGTGGCCTGGGGAAATCCCCAGATCGCCCAGGTTGCCGTGGGCGATCACCATTTCGACCAGACCGGAGAAGATCTCGCCTTCTGCGCTGACGATGTCGCAATGGACTGTCATAGCCATATCTAGCCTCACGTAAGCGCCCGTTGCCGGGCGCACGGGTGATTACAGTTTCTTCGCTTTCTCGATGGCTTCTTCGATGCCGCCGACCATGTAGAACGCCTGCTCCGGCAGGTGATCGTACTCACCTTTGAGGATGCCGCTGAAACCAGCGATGGTGTCCTTCAGGGAAACGTACTTGCCTGGCGAACCGGTGAAGACTTCGGCCACGAAGAACGGCTGGGACAGGAAGCGCTGGATCTTACGAGCACGGGATACCAGCTGCTTGTCTTCTTCCGACAGTTCGTCCATGCCGAGGATCGCGATGATGTCCTTCAGCTCTTTGTAGCGCTGCAGCACGTACTGAACGCCGCGAGCGGTGTCGTAGTGCTCCTGGCCGATCACGTTCGGGTCCAGCTGGCGCGAGGTCGAGTCCAGTGGATCGACCGCCGGGTAGATACCCAGGGAGGCGATGTCACGGGACAGTACGACGGTGGCGTCCAAGTGGGCGAAGGTGGTCGCCGGGCTCGGGTCGGTCAGGTCGTCCGCAGGTACGTAGACGGCCTGGATCGAGGTGATCGAACCGGTCTTGGTCGAAGTGATACGCTCTTGCAGAACGCCCATTTCTTCGGCCAGGGTCGGCTGATAACCCACGGCGGACGGCATACGGCCGAGCAGTGCGGATACTTCGGTACCGGCCAGGGTGTAGCGGTAGATGTTGTCCACGAAGAACAGAACATCACGGCCTTCGTCACGGAACTTCTCGGCCATCGTCAGGCCGGTCAGTGCTACGCGCAGACGGTTGCCTGGTGGCTCGTTCATCTGACCGTAGACCAGCGCTACCTTGTCGAGAACGTTGGAATCCTTCATCTCGTGGTAGAAGTCGTTACCCTCACGAGTACGCTCACCCACACCGGCGAACACGGAATAACCGCTGTGCTCGATGGCGATGTTACGGATCAGTTCCATCATGTTTACGGTCTTGCCTACACCGGCACCACCGAACAGACCGACTTTACCGCCCTTGGCGAACGGGCAGACCAGGTCGATGACCTTGATGCCGGTTTCCAGCAGCTCGTTGGAGCCAGCCTGTTCGGCATAGGTCGGCGCAGGACGGTGAATGCCCCAACGCTCTTCTTCGCCAATCGGGCCCGCTTCGTCGATCGGGTTGCCCAGTACGTCCATGATGCGGCCCAGGGTTTTCACCCCGACCGGTACCTGGATGCCTGCGCCAGTGCTGTCGACGTCCAGACCACGTTTCAGGCCTTCGGTCGAACCCATCGCAATGGTACGTACCACGCCGTCGCCCAGCTGCTGCTGGACTTCCAGAGTGGTTTCGGCGCCGACTACTTTCAGCGCTTCATAAACACTCGGCACCTTGTCACGCGGGAATTCCACGTCGATGACGGCGCCGATGATTTGAACGATACGTCCGCTACTCATCTTTGATTCCTCTGACTTGTTCAACCGTTCTAGACGGTTGAACCGTTAAACCGCGGCAGCGCCGCCGACGATTTCCGAAATTTCCTGGGTGATCGCTGCCTGACGAGCCTTGTTGTAAACCAACTGCAGGTCTTTGATGATGTCGCCAGCGTTGTCGGTGGCATTCTTCATCGCGATCATCCGCGCGGCCTGTTCGGCTGCGTTGTTCTCGACCACTGCCTGGTACACCTGCGACTCCACGTAGCGCACCATCAGCCCGTCAAGCAGCTGCTTGGCGTCGGGTTCGTACAGGTAATCCCAGTGGTGCTTCAGCTCCTGATCCGAGTCGGCAACCAGTGGAATCAACTGCTCCACGGTCGGCTTCTGGGTCATGGTGTTGATGAACTTGTTGGAAACCACGGACAATCGGTCGATGCGCCCTTCCAGGTAAGCATCGAGCATCACCTTGACGCTACCGATCAGATCATTGATCGACGGTTCTTCGCCGAGGTGGCTGATCGCAGCGACGACGTTGCCACCAAAGTTGCGGAAGAATGCCGCGCCCTTGCTGCCAACCACGCAGAGATCGATCTCCACGCCGCGCTCGCGGTTTGCCGACATGTCCTTGACCAAAGCCTTGAACAGGTTGGTATTCAAGCCACCGCACAGACCACGGTCCGAACTCACCACCACATAACCGACGCGCTTGACTTCGCGTTCGATCATGAAGGGATGATGGTATTCCGGGTTGGCGTTGGCCAAATGACCAATTACCTGGCGGATACGCTCCGCGTAGGGACGGCTAGCTGACATGCGCTGTTGTGCCTTGCGCATCTTGCTGACCGCCACCTTTTCCATGGCGCTGGTGATCTTCTGCGTGCTTTTGATGCTCGCAATCTTGCTGCGAATCTCTTTTGCGCCTGCCATTTCACACCTATCGGGTTAGCAGGCGGGCGCCGATGGGCGCCCGCTGCGGCTTACCAGGTTTGGGTGGCTTTGAACTTCTCGATACCGGCTTTCAGCTGGCCATCGATGTCGTCATTGAAGTCACCCTTCTCGTTGATCTTCGCCATCAGATCGGCGTGATCACGGTTGAAGAAGGCGATCAGAGCCTGTTCGAAGCTGATGATCTTGGCGACTTCGATGTCGGTCAGGAAACCACGCTCAGCGGCATACAGCGACAGCGCCATGTCCGCGATGGACATCGGTGCGTACTGCTTCTGCTTCATCAGCTCGGTGACGCGCTGGCCGTGCTCAAGCTGCTTGCGGGTGGCTTCGTCCAGGTCAGAGGCGAACTGGGCGAATGCCGCCAGTTCACGGTACTGAGCCAGAGCGGTACGGATACCACCGGAGAGCTTCTTGATGATCTTGGTCTGCGCAGCACCACCCACACGGGATACCGAGATACCGGCGTTGACGGCCGGACGGATACCCGAGTTGAACATGGCCGATTCCAGGAAGATCTGACCATCGGTGATCGAAATCACGTTGGTCGGAACGAACGCGGAAACGTCGCCAGCCTGGGTTTCGATGATCGGCAGAGCGGTCAAAGAACCGGTCTTGCCCGTCACGGCGCCATTGGTGAACTTCTCGACGTACTCTTCGGAAACGCGCGATGCGCGCTCCAGCAGACGGCTGTGGAGATAGAACACGTCGCCCGGGTAGGCTTCACGGCCTGGCGGACGGCGCAGCAGCAGGGAAATCTGGCGGTAAGCCACTGCTTGCTTGGACAGATCGTCATAAACGATCAGCGCGTCTTCACCGCGGTCACGGAAGTATTCGCCCATGGTGCAGCCGGCGTAAGGAGCCAGGAACTGCAGCGCAGCGGATTCGGAAGCCGAGGCAGCCACCACGATGGTGTTGGCCAGGGCGCCGGACTCTTCCAGTTTGCGAACCACGTTGGCGATGGTCGACTGCTTTTGACCGATGGCAACGTAGACGCAGAAGATGCCGCTCTTCTTCTGGTTGATGATGGCGTCGACTGCCAGGGCAGTCTTACCGATCTGACGGTCACCGATGATCAGCTCACGCTGGCCACGGCCTACCGGGATCATGGCATCGACCGATTTGTAGCCGGTTTGCACCGGCTGGTCGACCGACTTACGCCAGATCACGCCCGGTGCGACTTTTTCCACTGCATCGGTAGCCTGAGCGTTGATCGGGCCTTTGCCATCGATCGGGTTGCCCAGTGCGTCGACGACGCGACCCAGCAGTTCCGGACCAACCGGGACTTCCAGGATGCGGCCGGTGCACTTGGCGCTCATGCCTTCGGCGAGGGTGGTATAGGCACCCAGCACAACGGCACCGACGGAGTCTTGCTCCAGGTTCAGTGCCATACCGTAGACGCCGCCCGGGAACTCGATCATTTCGCCGTACATGACGTCGGCGAGACCGTGAATGCGCACGATACCGTCAGACACGCTGACGACGGTGCCTTCGTTGCGGGCTTGGGAAGAGACGTCGAGTTTCTCGATACGTCCCTTGATGATTTCACTAATTTCGGAAGGATTGAGTTGCTGCATAGCTCTGCTGCCCCTTCAAACTCAAGATTTCAATGCTTCGGCCAGCTTCGCGATTTTGCCGCGAACTGAGCCATCGATAACCAGGTCGCCGGCGCGGATTACGACGCCACCAATCAAGGTGGAGTCCTCCGCAGCGTGCAGGCGCACTTCCCGGCCGAGCCGTGCACTGAGAACCTTGGCGAGTTTGTCTTGCTGTTCATCGCTCAATGCAAAGGCACTGGTAACGTCCACGTCGATCGACTTCTCCTGCTCGGCCTTGTACAGCTCGAACAGTTCGAAGATTTCCGGCAACAGGGCCAGACGATCATTCTCTGCGACTACGTGGATGAAATTGCGCACCTGGGCGTCGAACTTGTCACCACACACCTCGACGAAGGTGGTGGCCTTGTCTGTACTCGTCAAACGCGGGGCCTTGAACACGCGCTGCAGGGTGGCGTCCTGAGACACCGCCGCTGCCAGGCCGAGCATGGCTGACCAAGAGGCCAGCTGCTGGTGGGCCTGGGCGTATTCGAAAGCCGCCTTGGCATAAGGTCGGGCCAACGTGGTCAGTTCTGCCATGATCGCGCCCTCGCTTAAATTTCGGCGGCCAGTTTGGAAACCAGCTCCGCATGCGCGTTTTGGTCGATGGATGCGCCCAGGATCTTCTCGGCACCGCCGACGGCCAGAGCACCCACTTGGGCACGCAGGGCGTCTTTGACGCTGTTGATTTCCTGTTCGATCTCGGCCTGAGCCTGAGCCTTCACACGATCCGCTTCGACGCGAGCCTGATCTCGGGCTTCATCGACGATCTGGGTCGCGCGTTTCTTGGCTTGCTCAATGATCTCAGCAGCCTGTGTCTTGGCTTCGCGCAGTTGCTGACCCGCTTTCTCTTGGGCCAACTCCAAATCACGAGCCGCACGACTGGCAGCATCCAGACCTTCTGCAATCTTCTTCTGACGTTCCTGCAAAGCCGCAATGACCGGAGGCCACACGAACTTCATGCAGAACAGCACGAAGATGAAGAAGGCAACGGACTGGCCAATCAGGGTTGCATTAATGTTCACGCCAACACCTCGCTCGTTCGTTGTCCATCACACCAATCAACTCGACAATTCGAGTGATCAGCCAGCGATTTGACCAACGAAGGGGTTCGCGAAGGTGAAGAACAGTGCGATACCAACACCGATCATGGTCACGGCGTCGAGCAGGCCGGCGACGATGAACATTTTCACTTGCAGCATTGGGACCATTTCCGGCTGACGCGCAGCGCCTTCCAGGAACTTGCCGCCCAGCAGGCCGAAGCCAATGGCGGTACCCAGAGCGCCCAGGCCAATCAGCAGAGCAACAGCGATCGCGGTCAGACCAACTACAGTTTCCATCTTTCCTCCCGACTTTTTACGTCGTATTGGTTAAGGTTTTTCTAAGGGTAAAGCGGTAAAGCAAAACCGTTACTTCCAGTGCCCTTGCGGGCGTTCCAGCCGAGGCCGGAATCCACCGAAAACGCCGCGCATCCGACCAGCAAGGCAGAGGATGCGCGTCACGCCATCAGTGGCTGTCTTCGTGCGCCATCGACAGGTAGACGATGGTCAGCATCATGAAGATGAAGGCCTGCAGCGTGATGATGATCAGGTGGAACACTGCCCAGGCCCACTGCAGGACGCCTGCCAGTGCTGCCAACAGAATGCCGCCGCCGAACATGACCGCGATGAGGATGAAGATCAGCTCGCCGGCATACAGGTTGCCGAACAGACGCAGTGCCAGGGAAATCGGCTTGGCGATCAGGGTCACGAACTCCAGCAGGAGGTTGACCGGGATCAGCAGGATTTTCACGAAGATGTTCTTGGCGCTGAACGGGTGCAGGGTCAGCTCGCCCAGGAAGCCGCCGATGCCCTTGACCTTGATGCTGTAGAAAATGATCAGCGCGAACACCGACAGGGCCATACCCAGGGTCGCATTCGGGTCGGTGGTCGGCACGGCGCGGAAGAACAGGTGATCGTTGCCCGCAATCTTCGCGGCTGCGACCGGAATCCAGTCCACCGGCACCAGGTCCATCAGGTTCATCAGGAAGATCCAGACGAAGATGGTCAGGGCCAGCGGCGCAATCAGCGCGTTGCGGCCGTGGAAGGTGTCCTTGACGCTGCCGTCGACGAACTCGACCAGCACCTCGACGAAGTTCTGCAGGCCACCAGGCTGGCCCGAGGTAGCGCGGGTAGCGGCAGCCTTGAACAGCAGGATGAAGACCAGGCCCAGCACCACCGAGATACCCAGGGTATCGAGGTGGAACGCCCAGAAGCCCATTTCTTTGGCTTCTTCAGCGGAGTGAGCGAACCCCCAGCCATTCACCGGATGCTGACCATAGGTCAGGTTCTGCAAGTGATGCTGGATATAACCCGAAGCGGTTTCTGCAGCTGCCATAAATCCCTCAAACGCTCTAAGGCTTTAAAAGTTATCTCGTCATCAGCAAGGGTGCGAACCAGTTGACCAATTGGGTCAGCAGGAATACGCCAAACAACGCCAGCGCATCCAAAGGCTTCACACCTGCAAACACCAGCGCAAAAAGCACCGCTGTCAGAACCAGTTTCCCGGCTTCGCCGGCGTAGAACGACCGGACGATAGCCTGAGCCGCCCGCGCTCCGGAGAACCGGAATGCCTTGTGGGCGAAGTACACATTCGGCAGCCAGGCGATCAGCCCGCCATACAGACCCGAGTATCCGCCGACCGCTCCCCGCCAGTGCCAGCAGGCAGCGGCCAGTAGCAGTGCCACGGTCAGTTGCGCCACGAGAACGGGAAACACCGGCAGGCGATGGAACGGCAGGCGTTTTGGCGTGCGTAAATCCATCGTTTTTCCCGGTAAATCGTAACCAGACATCGTTACCAAGCTAATCAATAACTTGGCACATTTTGTGCCGCCGAAATGCGCGCAGAGTATAGGGGTGGTTCCCCCCCGTTCAACTGCCCCAAAGTCTTTTCGCACTAGTGCTGCGCGGGCAATTGTTTCAGCGGATGTGGGCGAGAACGCCCTGCAGTTCATCGAGGGAGTTGTAACGGATGACCAGTTGGCCTTTGCCCTTCTGACCATGCTTGATCTGTACCGGAGAGCCCAGACGCTCAGCCAGGCGCTGTTCGAGGCGACTGATGTCCGGATCGGTCTTCACCGGCATGACCGGCTTTTCCTGGGTGTTCAACCACTGCCGCACCAGGGCTTCGGTCTGACGGACGGTCAGGCCTCGTGCGACAACATGTCGCGCACCTTCGGTCTGCTGTTCGGCGGCCAGGCCCAGCAATGCGCGAGCGTGGCCCATCTCCAGGTCCCCATGGGAAAGCAGGGTTTTCACCTCTTCCGGCAGGGCAATCAGGCGTAGCAGGTTGGTGATGGTCACCCGCGACTTGCCAACGGCCTCGGCAACCTGTTGCTGGGTCAGCTGGAACTCCTGCTGCAGGCGCTGCAGGGCCATGGCTTCTTCGATCGGGTTGAGGTCTTCGCGCTGAATGTTCTCGATGAGCGCCATGGCAATGGCCGCTTCGTCCGGCAGTTCACGGACCAGCGCCGGAATACGTTCCAAACCGGCCTGCTGGGTCGCCCGCCAGCGACGCTCACCTGCGACGATTTCGAAGCGCCCTTCGCCTACCGGACGCACCACGATGGGCTGCATCACACCATGGGTCTTGATCGATTGGGCCAACTCTTCGAGGGCGGTGACATCCATGTCGCGGCGCGGCTGATACTTGCCCCGCTGGATCAGGTCCAGGGGCAGGTGCTGCAGCTCGCTGGTATCGGCCTTGACCGCTTCCTCTTCAAGGGCGTCGACACTCGAGCCTCCCAACAGGGCGTCCAGGCCTCGTCCCAGCCCACGTTTCTTGGCGGCCATGCACAGATTCCTTATACGGTTGCGGTGTGGGCGTTCGCACGCTGCCGGCGAACCAGTTCGCCAGCCAGCGCCAGGTAGGCGATCGCACCACGGGATTGCTTGTCGTAGACCAGCGCCGGCATGCCGAAACTCGGCGCTTCGGCCAGTCGCACGTTACGCGGAATCACGGTTTGATAGAGCGTGTCGGGGAAATGTTCCTTGAGCTGCGCCGATACATCGTTGGTCAGGCTGATGCGCGGGTCGTACATGGTGCGCAACAGCCCTTCGATCTTCAACGACGGATTGAGCAGCTTGCCGATGCGCTGGATGCTGTTGACCAGATCGCTCAGCCCCTCCAGCGCGTAGTACTCGCACTGCATGGGGATGATCACCCCATCGGCTGCGACCAAGGCGTTGACGGTGAGCATGGACAGCGCTGGCGGGCAGTCGATGAGGATGTAGTCGTAGTTCTCGCGGATCGGCGCCAGCGCGTACCGCAGGCGGCTTTCCTTCATCTTCATTTCCAGCAGCGACACTTCCGCGGCGGTCAGGTCGCGGTTGGCGGGCAGCAGCTGGTAGCCGCCGTGCTCGGAGAACTGCATGGCCTCGACCAGGTTGCACTCGCCGACCAGCACGTCGTAGATGGAGTGCTCCAGCGCCTGTTTGTCGACGCCGCTGCCGGTGGTGGCGTTGCCCTGCGGGTCGAGGTCGATGAGCAGCACACGGCGTTTGGTCGCAACCAGGGAAGCCGCCAGGTTGATGCAGGTCGTGGTCTTGCCCACGCCGCCTTTCTGGTTGGCGATTGCGAATACTTTAGCCATGTTGCCCTTCCCCCTAAACCGAGCGACGCAGTATCAACAGATGGCGTTGACCTTGGCAACCGGGAACCTTGAGCACGTGGGTGGCAGTGAGGCGGAAGTCCGCGGGCAACGCCTGCAGTTCGTCGTCCGGATGCACACCTTTCATCGCCAGCCACTGGGTCTGGGTATCGCCAAGGTGGCGCGTCCAGTTGGAAAAATCTTCGAGCGAGCTGAAAGCCCGAGAGCAGATACCGCTGAATGGCTGTTCAGGCGTGAAGGCTTCCACCCGACTGTGGATAACTTCCAGGTTGGCCAGCTTCAGCTCGAGTTTGACCTGCGTCAGAAAGCGGGTTTTCTTGCCGTTGGAATCGAGCAGCGTGAAGCGACGCTCCGGAAACAGAATGGCCAGCGGTATGCCAGGCATGCCACCGCCACTGCCAACGTCCAGCCAGTTATCCCCAGCCTCCTCGACATAGGGCACCACACTGAGGCTGTCGAGCAAGTGCCGCGAGACCATCTCGTCGGGGTCACGTACCGCCGTCAGGTTGTAGGCCTTGTTCCACTTGATCAGCAATGCCAGGTAGCCAAGCAGTTGCGCATGCTGCTGCTCGGTCACCCTGACGCCCAGTTCGCGGGCGCCCTGCTGCAGTTCTTCGCCGTGGCGAGTGGTCACGGCGGACATCAAGCGGTCTGCTCCAGCTGGCGACCGGCGCCGCGTTTCTTCAGGTGGATCAGCAACAGGGATATCGCTGCGGGTGTAACGCCCGGGATCCGCGAGGCCTGGCCGAGAGTCTGCGGCCTGGCGTTGCCGAGCTTGTGCTGGATCTCCTTGGACAGCCCGGAAATCGTCGCGTAGTCGATATCCACCGGCAGCGCGGTTTCCTCACTGGCACGCAGCCGAGCGATCTCGTCCTGCTGCCGCTCGATATAGCCGGCGTACTTGGTCTTGATTTCTACCTGCTCGGCAACCTGCGGGTCTTCGGCACCTGCACCGGTCACTTCGACCAGGCCGACGTAGTCGATCTCCGGTCGCGACAGCAGGTTGAGCAGATTGTATTCGTGGGTCAGCGGCGTGCCAAAACGTTCGACGATGGCATCGCCCTGCGGCGTGCTCGGGCGTACCCAGGTGCTTTTCAGGCGCTGCTCTTCCGTGGCGATGCTTTCGCGCTTGGCCTCGAATGCCGCCCAGCGAGCGTCGTCGACCAGGCCCAGCTCGCGGCCCTTCTCGGTCAGGCGCAGATCGGCGTTGTCTTCACGCAGGATCAGGCGGTACTCGGCCCGCGAGGTGAACATGCGGTACGGCTCCTGGGTACCCAGGGTGATCAGGTCGTCGACCAGCACGCCGATGTAGGCCTCGTCGCGCCGTGGGCACCAGCTGTCGCGGCCCTGGGCGCGCAATGCGGCATTTGCACCGGCCAGCAGGCCCTGGGCGCCGGCTTCTTCGTAACCGGTGGTGCCGTTGATCTGGCCGGCGAAGAACAGACCTGCGATGACCTTGGTTTCGAGGCTGTACTTCAGATCACGCGGATCGAAATAGTCGTACTCGATGGCGTAGCCGGGACGCACGATATGAGCGTTCTCCATGCCGCGGATGCTCTGCACGATCTGCAACTGCACGTCGAACGGCAGCGAGGTGGATATCCCGTTGGGGTACAGCTCATGAGTGGTCAGGCCTTCCGGCTCGATGAACACCTGGTGGCTGTCCTTGTCGGCGAAGCGGTGAATCTTGTCTTCGATCGACGGGCAGTAACGCGGCCCTACACCTTCGATGACCCCGGAATACATCGGCGAACGGTCGAGGTTGGCGGCGATGATTTCGTGGGTACGGGCGTTGGTGTGAGTGATCCAGCAGCTCACCTGACGTGGGTGCTGCTGCTTGTTGCCCATGAACGACATCACCGGAATGGGCGTATCGCCCGGCTGCTCGGTCATCACCGAGAAGTCCACCGAACGACCATCGATGCGTGGCGGCGTGCCGGTTTTCAAGCGTCCAACGCGCAGCGGCAATTCACGCATGCGTTTGGCGAGGGCATTCGAAGGTGGGTCGCCAGCACGGCCGCCGGAATAGTTTTGCAGGCCGATGTGGATAAGTCCGCCGAGGAAGGTGCCGGTGGTCAGCACCACCGAGTCGGCATGGAAACGCAGCCCCATTTGGGTGACCACGCCTTTGACTTCGTCCTGCTCGACGATCAGGTCGTCTGCAGCCTGCTGGAATATCCACAGGTTGGGCTGGTTTTCGAGAATTTCGCGTACCGCAGCTTTGTAGAGGATGCGATCAGCCTGGGCACGTGTCGCACGTACCGCTGGGCCCTTGCGGCTGTTGAGCACACGAAACTGGATGCCGCCCAGGTCGGTGGCAGTCGCCATGGCGCCACCGAGGGCATCGATTTCCTTGACCAGGTGGCTTTTGCCGATACCGCCGATGGCCGGGTTGCAGCTCATCTGCCCGAGGGTTTCCACGTTATGGGTCAGCAGCAGGGTTTTCACGCCCATGCGCGCCGCTGCAAGCGCGGCCTCGGTACCGGCATGGCCGCCGCCGATGACGATCACCTGAAAACGGGAAGGGAAATCCACCACGCACCTCGTGCCTGTTCAGAAAGGGAGCTTTTGATTGGAAAGCTTGAAAGGGCGGCAAGTATAGGGATTTAGGAGGGGTGAAAGAAGCCTTTTGCACAAAAAATAGCCAATCGCTCGTCAGTGCTTACCGGTCAGTCTTGCTGGGCAACTGCTCAGGTTCACGGCGCTCCTGACTGCTCAGCGAGACGGGAGATAAATAAAATAGAAAAGAATGATTTTTTTAAAAGGCTTGTTTTTATGTTTATAAATGGTCTCGGACATTTCTGTGGATACATTGCTACAGGCTAGTAAGGACGTGATCTACAGCGATGTATGAAAGCGCGATTATCCTGGGCGGAGGGTGTTAGATAGCGGTTGGCAGCCTGTGTGTAAAAGCACTTGTTATCCACAGGGTGGTTTATCCCTAGCTTTGTCACCGGGTTATGGGCATAGCTCAGAGGCGGTTGTCCACAGGCCTTATTTGGCTGTTGAAATCTCCGACCGGTAGGAAACAAGCCTGCGAGACGGGAGCGTGGTGGGCAAAAGACTGATCGCGTGCACACAGCATTGGCCGGGAATGACCGTTGGGAGTGAGCAACGCTGGAGAGTTGGGAGGGTTAAGGCCGATCTTTTTTACGGAAGATTGACTGGCCTGAATGGGCAAGCCACGACCTATGTAGGAACGTCACCCCAGCGTGATGCCAGTGTGGCCAGCGCGATGCGTCTCATGCCTATTCGCCGCGGGGTTGCGGCTTCTGCAGCTCAGCGAAGCCGCTGATACTTGCGAGCCAGGTGCTTGACTGAAAGGCATCAACACCGAGTCAGGCCGCTAGCTGGAACGCCTGTGTGTCCTGGGGATAACTGGAGGTCAGCCCGTGGCCAGGCGACCGAGCGGGAGCTTCGCGCCAGCTACAAAGCCCCCGAGAATGCTTATTTACCGATGCAGAAGCTCGAGAAGATGCGCCCCAGCAAGTCGTCGGAGCTGAAGGCACCGGTAATCTCGCCTAGCGCCTGCTGGGCCTGGCGCAGGTCTTCGGCTAGCAACTCGCCTGCGCCCGCCAGGGTCAACTGAGCGTGGCCATGGTCCAGATGACGCTGGGCCTGGTGCAGCGCATCCAGGTGGCGACGGCGAGCGCTGAAGCCGCTCTCCACAGTCTGTTGGAAGCCCATGCAGGCTTTCAGGTGTTCACGCAGCAGTTCCAGGCCTTCGCTGGACTTGGCCGACAGCACCAGCGTGGCATGGCCGTCATCGCTGATCTGTAGACCGACTGCTTCTGCCGACAGGTCTGCCTTGTTACGTATCAGCGTGACCCGGGCAGGGTCTGGCCGTTGCTCGAGAAACTCCGGCCACAGCGCAAACGGGTCGCTGGCCTCGGGTGCGGTGGAGTCGACCACCAACAGCACGCGGTCCGCTTCGCCAATTGCCTTCAACGCGCGCTCCACGCCAATCCGCTCGACCTGGTCGTCGGTATCGCGCAGCCCCGCGGTATCCACCACATGCAGCGGCATGCCGTCGATGTGGATATGTTCGCGCAGCACGTCCCGTGTGGTGCCGGCGACATCGGTGACGATGGCGGCCTCACGCCCGGCCAAGGCGTTGAGCAGGCTGGACTTGCCGGCATTCGGGCGACCAGCGATGACCACGTTCATTCCATCGCGTAGCAGCGCGCCTTGGCCAGCTTCGCGTAACACTGTGGATAACTTGTCACGTACGTAATCGAGCAGCCTCAGCACATGGCCATCGGCGAGAAAATCGATCTCTTCCTCGGGAAAGTCGATGGCGGCCTCCACGTAGATGCGCAGGCTGATCAACTGTTCGGTGAGCGTGTGCACACGCTTGGAGAATTCACCTTGCAGCGAGCGCACGGCGTTGCGCGCTGCCTGTGCGGAGCTCGCCTCGATCAGATCAGCGATCGCTTCTGCCTGTGCCAGGTCGAGTTTGTCGTTGAGGAATGCACGTTCGCTGAATTCGCCCGGCCGAGCCTGGCGGGCACCTAGCTCCAGACTGCGCTGCAACAGCATGTCCAGCACAACCGGACCGCCATGCCCCTGCAGCTCGAGCACGTCTTCACCGGTGAAGGAGTTGGGCCCGGGGAAGAACAGCAGCAGGCCTTCGTCGATCACCTCGCCGGAGTCGTCATGCCAGGCACCGTAGTGCGCATGCCGGGGCGTCGGCTCGATACCACTCAGGGTGATGGCGATCATCCGTGCGCGAGGCCCGGAGACCCGTACGATGCCCACGCCACCGCGACCCTGAGCGGTAGCGACGGCGGCGATGGTTTCACGGGGTATGGACATAAATCTCTCCAAACGCTGGATAGCAGAACGCCCCACGAGGGGGCGTTCTGTGTAGCTCGTAAAGCGTAGTGGATCAGGCTGCGGAAACCTTGGTCTGCGCTTCGATCTTGCGGGTAATGTACCACTGCTGGGCGATGGACAGGACGTTGTTGACCACCCAGTACAGCACCAGGCCCGCCGGGAACCACAGGAAGAAGAAGGTGAAAATGATCGGCATCATCTTCATCACGCGGGCCTGCATGGGGTCCGGCGGCGTCGGGTTCAGCTGCTGCTGGATGAACATGGTAGCGCCCATGATGATCGGCAGGATGAAGTACGGATCCTTGATCGACAGGTCGGTGATCCACAGGATCCACGGCGCCTGACGCATTTCGACGGATTCCAGCAGAGTCCAGTACAGGGCCAGGAACACGGGCATCTGCACCAGGATTGGCAGGCAGCCGCCGAGCGGATTGATCTTTTCCTTCTTGTACAGCTCCATCATCGCCTGGGACATCTTCTGGCGATCGTCACCGAATTGTTCTTTCAGCGCCTGCAGACGGGGCGAGACGGCACGCATGCGCGCCATGGAACGGTAGCTAGCAGCCGAAAGCGGGAAGAACGCCAGCTTGATGATCAGCGTCAGCACGATGATCGAGAAGCCCCAGTTACCGAGCAGGTTGTGGATATGTTCCAGCAACCAGAAGATCGGCTCGGCGAGGAACCACAGGATGCCGTAGTCGACGGTCTTGTCCAGGCCCGGCGACAGCGCGGCGAGGTCCTTCTGGATTTTCGGGCCGGCATACAGGGTGGTGCTGGCCTGAGCTTCGGCGCCGGCCGGGATGTTCAGGGCCGGGCCGGTATAGCCGATGATGTAGTTGCCCTGGCTGTCCTTGCGGGTCTGTACCAGGTTGGTGTCATCCTTCGAGGGAATCCAGGCAGTCACGAAGTAGTGCTGCAGCCAGGCGATCCAGCCGCCTTGCACGGTTTCCTTCAGGCCCTGCTTGTCGATGTCCTTCATCGACACTTTGGTGTACGGCTTCTCGGCGGTCCACAGTGCTGCACCCAGGTAGGTAGCAGTCCCGGTGGCGGTGCTGGAAGATGGGTCACCACTGTTGTCGCGCTTGAGCTGGGCGAACAGGTTACCGGTCCAGGCGTTCCCGCTCTGGTTGTCGATCAGGTAGGTCACACCGATCTGGTAGCCATTGCCGGTGATGCAACCGGCTTTCTTCTGCTCCACTTCTTTGGCCGAGCAACTGGTATCAAGACCACGGTTGAAGGTGAAACGCTTGATGTAGTTGACGCCGGCTTCGCTGAAGCTCAGGTCGACCACCAGTTGGTCCTGACCATCGGCCAGCTGGTAGACGCGCTGCTCACTGTTGTACAGCGGGCGGCCATTGGCGCGGGCATCCGGGCCGTTGGTGCCGGTCAGGCCACTCTGCGCCAGATACAGGTTCTCGCTGCCGTTGTCGAACAACTGGAAGGGAACATCAGGATGATCCTGGCGACGCGGGTAGTGCGGTAGCTTGAGGCTGACCACATCACCACCGCGCGGATCGATGGCCAGATCCAGAACGTCGGTTTTAACCTGGATCAGCGCATCGCTGACAGCGACGGCCTCCACCGGGCTTGGATCGGTGCCGTCGGCGTTGGCGGCCGTCGGGACATCGTCGTTGCTGGCAACGGAGGCGGTTTCCGGCAAGCCCGGTGCGGCTTTGCTGGTAGAAGCTGTCTGATTCGGCAGAGCGGCCTGGCCATAGTCCTGGTTCCATTGGAGAACCATCATGTAGGACACGACTGCCAGGGCGACGATCAGGATCGAGCGTTTGATATCCATGATTATTCGGCCATCGAAGAGGATCGGGAGTGTTTCGCGGGGGGCACCGGATCGTAGCCTCCGGGATGCCAGGGGTGACAGCGTCCCAGACGACGAACGGTCAGCCAGCCACCACGCAGGACGCCATGGCTTTCGATGGCTTCAAGCGCGTAGCAGGAACAAGTGGGGTAGAAACGACAATGACTGGCCATCATTGGACTGATGGCGTACTGGTAAAACCGGATTGGAGCTTGAACCAGTTTACGCATGGGGATTGTCGTTCACCCCGGTCTGGGCATCGGCCTGTTGGGCAGGTTTGCTGCGCGCCAGGCGCTTCCACAGCTTGCCGAACTGTTGCGACAGTTCGGCGTTCTGCAGGTCACCCAGGCCCTTGCGCGCGACCACCACGATGTCCCAGCCGACCAGGCTGTCCTGGTTGAGGCGGAACGATTCGCGGATCTGGCGCTTCAGGCGGTTGCGCTCAACGGAGAGCTTGACGCTCTTCTTGCCGATCACCAGACCTAGGCGTGAATGATCAAGCTCATTGTTGCGCGCAAGCAGCAGGACACTCTTGCCCGGCGCTTTGCCACTGGGAGAGTCGAAGACCGCCTTGAATTGCCGGGGAGTTAGCAGGCGCTTCTCCCGGCCGAAGCCTCGACTCACCACAAGACTGGAAAATCAGACTGCGAGGCGAGCACGGCCCTTGGCGCGACGACGCGACAGGACGGCACGGCCGTTCTTGGTGGCCATGCGAGCACGGAAACCGTGGGTACGAGCGCGTTTGATGGTGCTGGGTTGGAAAGTGCGTTTCATGATGCGGTTACCTGGTTGTCGACAACGGACCGGAATGGTCCCCGTTTTAAGAGACCGGCGATTCTAGAGAAAGCCGCAGGCCAGGTCAATTTCCAACCAGCTGTTTTGCGTATAGAGAAATATAAAGGAAAGAATCTTTTAAGAAAGGCTTGTTATGGTTTCTATAAATGCTGCACGCCTTTTCTGTTGATAAGTGCCTGAAGGCCTTGTGTGATTAGACCTGTAGCGGTTCGAAACCCTGTCAGAAAACGGTGTCGCGGTTGTGCGGAGGGTGGGCACAAGCTGGGGGCAACTGGGCTATTTACCCACAGGGTGGTTATCCACCGTGTTTTACCCTGGGTTGCGCACTGAGTTCAGTGGACTTTATCCACAGGGTTCAAAGTTGTTCAGCCGACGTATGGTGACCTGCATAACACATTGATTTGCCGTGGCCGTGGGGGTGATCCTATGTGGATAACTCGGGCCATCGAGGCTACAATAGCGGCTGTTTTTGCTCAGCGCTTTTGATCAGGGGATGTCCGTGTCCGTGGAACTTTGGCAGCAGTGCGTGGAACTTCTGCGCGACGAACTGCCTGCCCAGCAATTCAACACCTGGATCCGTCCGCTACAGGTAGAGGCCGAGGGCGATGAGCTGCGTGTCTACGCGCCCAATCGCTTCGTGCTCGACTGGGTCAATGAAAAGTACATGGGCCGTATGCTCGAGCTGCTCGGCGAACGTGCCAGCGGCCTGGTGCCTGCCATATCCCTGTTGATAGGCAGCCGCCGCAGCTCGGCGCCGCGCGCGGTGCTTACCCCCTCGCCATCCGTGTCCAGTTCCAGCTATAACAGCCCCGCCGCTGCTGCGCCGCCAGTCAGTGCGCCGCCGCCAAAACCACCGGTACAGGCCGAGCCCTCGCGGGCCAGTTTCGATTCGATGGCCGGTGCTGCAGCCAGCGTAGCGCCTTCGCGGGGTGAGCGTAACGTGCAGGTAGAAGGTGGCCTCAAGCACACCAGCTATCTCAACCGGACCTTCACTTTCGACAATTTCGTCGAGGGCAAATCGAACCAGTTGGCTCGCGCCGCAGCCTGGCAGGTCGCGGATAACCCCAAGCACGGGTACAACCCGCTCTTCCTTTATGGTGGAGTCGGCCTCGGCAAGACCCACCTCATGCACGCCGTCGGCAACCACCTGCTGGCCAAGAACCCGAATGCCAAGGTGGTTTACCTGCATTCGGAGCGGTTCGTGGCCGACATGGTCAAAGCATTGCAGCTCAATGCCATCAACGAATTCAAGCGCTTCTACCGTTCGGTGGATGCGCTGCTGATCGACGACATCCAGTTCTTCGCCAAGAAGGAACGCTCCCAGGAAGAGTTCTTCCACACCTTCAATGCCTTGCTCGAGGGCGGTCAGCAGGTGATCCTCACCAGCGACCGCTACCCCAAGGAGATCGAAGGCCTGGAAGAGCGTCTGAAGTCGCGCTTCGGCTGGGGCCTGACCGTAGCGGTCGAGCCGCCCGAGCTGGAAACCCGCGTGGCGATCCTGATGAAGAAGGCCGACCAGGCCAGGGTCGACTTGCCCCACGATGCCGCGTTCTTCATCGCCCAGCGCATTCGCTCCAACGTGCGTGAACTGGAAGGCGCATTGAAACGGGTGATCGCCCATTCGCACTTCATGGGCCGCGATATCACCATCGAGCTGATTCGCGAGTCGCTGAAGGATCTGCTGGCCCTGCAGGACAAGCTGGTCAGTATCGACAATATTCAGCGCACCACCGCCGAGTACTACAAGATCAAGATCTCCGATCTGTTGTCCAAACGTCGTTCGCGTTCAATCGCCAGGCCGCGTCAGGTGGCCATGGCGCTGTCCAAGGAATTGACCAACCACAGCCTGCCGGAAATCGGCGTGGCCTTCGGTGGGCGTGATCACACCACGGTGTTGCATGCCTGTCGTAAGATTGCTGAACTTAGGGAGTCCGACGCGGATATCCGCGAGGATTACAAGAACCTGCTGCGTACACTGACCACTTGATACGCAACTCCATGCACGAGGCAAGGGACTAGACCATGCACTTCACCATTCAACGCGAAGCCCTGTTGAAACCCCTGCAACTGGTCGCCGGCGTCGTGGAACGCCGCCAGACCTTGCCGGTTCTGTCCAACGTTCTGCTGGTCGTCGAAGGCCAGCAGCTGTCGCTGACCGGCACAGACCTCGAGGTCGAACTGGTGGGGCGCGTGGCACTGGAAGACGCTGCCGAACCGGGCGAGATCACCGTACCGGCGCGCAAGCTGATGGATATCTGCAAAAGCTTGCCCAGCGATGCGCTGATCGACATTCGCGTCGATGAGCAGAAGTTGCTGGTCAAGGCGGGTCGCAGCCGTTTCACCCTGTCCACGCTGCCTGCCAATGATTTCCCTACCGTCGAGGAAGGCCCCGGTTCGCTGACCTTCAGCCTGGTGCAGAGCAAGCTGCGCCGTCTGATCGAGCGTACCAGCTTCGCCATGGCCCAGCAGGACGTGCGTTACTACCTCAACGGCATGCTCCTGGAAGTGCAGACCGGCGTACTGCGCGCAGTCGCTACCGACGGCCATCGCCTGGCGATGTGCTCCATGGAAGCCAGCATCGAGCAGGTCGAACGTCATCAGGTGATCGTCCCCCGCAAGGGTATTCTGGAGCTGGCCCGCCTGCTCACCGAGCAGGACGGCAGCGTCAGCATCGTGCTGGGCCAACACCACATTCGCGCCACCACGGGTGAGTTCACCTTCACCTCGAAACTGGTGGATGGCAAGTTCCCGGATTACGAGCGCGTACTGCCCCGTGGCGGCGACAAGCTGGTGGTCGCCGACCGTCAGGGCCTGCGTGAGGCGTTCAGCCGCACCGCTATTCTCTCCAACGAGAAGTACCGCGGCATCCGCCTGCAACTGGCTGCCGGCCTGCTGAAAATTCAGGCCAACAACCCGGAACAGGAAGAAGCGGAAGAAGAGATCGCCGTCGACTACAACGGTGGTTCGCTGGAGATCGGTTTCAACGTCAGCTACCTGCTCGACGTGTTGGGCGTGATGACTACCGAGCAGGTTCGCCTGATTCTGTCCGACTCCAACAGCAGTGCGCTGGTGCAGGAAGCTGACAACGATGATTCCGCTTACGTGGTCATGCCGATGCGCCTGTAAGCTTCGCTGCCGTTAAGGCAAACCGGGCGTCATTGAAATCAGCTTTGGTATGTTCGGATCAGGTCCTGGTCCGCTACATCCAAAGCTGATTTCGTTTCTGCCGCTCTATTTTTTCGCCTCTCTTTCTACGGCCCGCTTCATGTCCCTGATTCGCATCAACCTGACTGCCGTGCGCAACCTAGAGCCAGCAACGCTGACACCCTCCCCGCGCATCAACATCCTGTATGGCGCCAATGGCAGTGGAAAGACCAGTGTGCTCGAAGGCATTCATCTGCTCGGTCTGGCGCGTTCGTTTCGCAGTGCAAGGCTGTTACCGGTGATTCAGTACGAGCAGCAGGTATGCACCCTGTTTGGTCAGGTCAGCCTGAGCGATGGTCGGCAAAGCAATCTGGGTGTTTCACGGGATCGCCAAGGCGATTTTCAGATTCGCATCGACGGGCAAAACGCGCGCAGCGCAGCGCAGCTTGCCGAGACGCTACCCCTGCAATTGATCAACCCGGACAGCTTTCGACTGCTCGAAGGCTCGCCGAAGATCCGCCGTCAGTTTCTCGATTGGGGAGTGTTCCACGTGGAACCTCGCTTTCTCCCCGCCTGGCAGCGCCTGCAGAAGGCCCTCAAGCAGCGGAACTCGTGGCTTCGCCGTGGTACACTTGATGCCGTTTCTCAAGCGGCCTGGGATCGCGAGTTGTGCCTGGCCAGCGATGAAATAGACGGTTATCGGCGATCCTACATACAGCAGTTGAAGCCCGTCTTCGAGCGCACCCTCAGTGAGTTGGTTGAATTGCAGGGGCTGACGCTGAGCTACTACCGGGGGTGGGATAAAGACCGTCCCTTGAATGAAGTGCTTACGTCATCCCTGCTGCGTGATCAGCAGATTGGGCATACCCAGTCCGGCCCACAAAGAGCAGATCTGAGGCTGCGGTTGGGCGCGCACAATGCAGCGGACATCTTGTCCCGCGGCCAGCAGAAACTGGTGGTGTGTGCCTTGAGGATCGCCCAGGGGCATTTGGTTGATCAGGCCAAGCGCGGCCAGTGCATCTATCTGGTGGATGACTTGCCGTCAGAACTGGATGAACAGCATCGTCGCGCCTTGTGCCGTTTATTGGAAGATTTGAACTGCCAGGTTTTCATCACCTGTGTAGACCATGAATTGTTGAGCGATGGCTGGCAAGCGGATACGCCGGTTTCCATGTTCCACGTGGAACATGGACGTATCACCCAGACTTCGACTACCGGGAGTGAAGCATGAGCGAAAACCAAACGTACGACTCCAATAACATTAAGGTCCTCAAGGGCCTGGATGCCGTACGCAAGCGGCCTGGTATGTACATCGGCGATACCGATGACGGCAGCGGTCTGCACCATATGGTCTTCGAGGTGGTCGATAACTCCATCGACGAAGCGTTGGCGGGGCATTGCAGCGAGATCACCATCACCATCCATCCGGATGAGTCGATCAGTGTGCGCGATAATGGCCGCGGCATTCCGGTTGATGTCCACAAGGAAGAAGGTGTCTCCGCGGCCGAGGTCATCATGACCGTGCTGCATGCCGGCGGTAAATTCGACGACAACAGCTACAAGGTTTCGGGTGGCCTGCACGGTGTAGGTGTTTCGGTCGTTAACGCCCTCTCCAAGGAGCTTGTGCTGACGATCCGCCGCAGCGGCAAGATCTGGGAACAGACCTACGTGCATGGCGTGCCGCAAGCGCCGATCGCAGCTGTTGGTGACAGCGATACCACAGGTACGCAGATCCATTTCAAACCGTCTGAAGACACCTTCGCCAACATTCATTTCAGCTGGGACATCCTGGCCAAGCGTCTGCGTGAGCTGTCGTTCCTGAACTCCGGCGTCGGCATCCTCCTGAAGGACGAGCGCACCGCCAAGGAAGAACTGTTCAAATACGAGGGCGGCCTGCGTGCATTCGTTGAATACCTGAACGTCAACAAGACGGCCGTGAACCAGGTGTTCCACTTCTCCGTACAGCGTGACGACGGCGTGGGTGTAGAGGTGGCGCTGCAGTGGAACGACAGCTTCAACGAGAACCTGCTGTGCTTCACCAACAACATTCCTCAGCGTGACGGTGGTACCCATTTGGCGGGTTTCCGTTCGGCGCTGACGCGTAACCTGAACAACTACATCGAGCAGGAAGGGCTGGCCAAGAAGCACAAGGTCGCGACCACCGGTGACGATGCTCGTGAAGGCTTGACCGCGATCATCTCGGTCAAGGTTCCAGACCCGAAATTCAGCTCGCAGACCAAGGACAAGCTGGTCTCCTCCGAGGTGAAAACCGCGGTCGAGCAGGAAATGGGCAAGTACTTCTCCGACTTCCTGCTGGAGAACCCCAACGAAGCGAAGGCTGTTGTCGGCAAGATGATCGACGCCGCCCGTGCCCGTGAAGCGGCGCGTAAAGCCCGTGAGATGACTCGCCGTAAAGGCGCACTGGATATCGCAGGCCTGCCGGGCAAACTGGCCGACTGCCAGGAGAAGGACCCTGCCCTCTCCGAACTGTACATCGTGGAGGGTGACTCCGCGGGCGGTTCTGCCAAGCAGGGCCGCAACCGCAAGACCCAGGCGATCCTGCCGCTCAAGGGCAAGATCCTCAACGTCGAGAAAGCGCGCTTCGACAAGATGATTTCCTCTCAGGAAGTCGGCACGCTGATCACCGCCCTGGGCTGTGGCATCGGCCGCGAGGAATACAACATCGACAAGCTGCGCTACCACAACATCATCATCATGACCGATGCCGACGTCGACGGTTCGCACATCCGTACCCTGCTACTGACCTTCTTCTTCCGTCAGCTGCCCGAGCTGGTCGAGCGTGGTTACATCTACATTGCCCAGCCGCCGCTGTACAAGGTCAAGAAAGGCAAGCAGGAGCAGTACATCAAGGACGACGAGGCCATGGAGGAATACATGACCCAGTCGGCCCTGGAAGACGCCAGCCTGCACGTCAACGAGAGTGCGCCGGGCCTCTCAGGCAGCTCTCTGGAGCGCCTGGTCAACGATTACCGCCTGGTGATGAAGACCCTCAAGCGTCTGTCGCGCCTGTACCCGATGGAGCTTACCGAGCATTTCGTCTACCTGCCGGGCGTGAGCAACGAGCAGATGGCCGACAAGGCCGCGATGGAAAGCTGGCTGGCCCTGTTCGACGCCCGCCTGAAAACCATGGAAAAGTCCGGCCTGGCCTACAAGACCAGCCTGCGTGAAGACCAGGAACGTCACCTGTGGCTGCCGGTGGTGGAGCTGATCTCCCATGGCAACTCCAGCTACATCACCTTCAACCGCGACTTTTTCACCAGCAACGATTACAAGACGGTCACCACCCTTGGCGATCAGTTGAACAGCCTGCTGGAAGAAGGTGCCTACGTGCAGCGCGGCGAGCGCAAGAAGCCGGTCAGCACCTTCAAGGAAGGCCTGACCTGGTTGATGACCGAAAGCACCAAGCGCCACAGTATCCAGCGATACAAGGGGCTGGGCGAAATGAACCCGGATCAGCTGTGGGAAACCACCATGGACCCTGAAGTACGCCGCATGCTCAAGGTGCGCATCGAAGATGCCATCGCCGCGGACCAAATCTTCAACACCCTGATGGGGGACGAAGTCGAGCCGCGCCGCGACTTCATCGAGACCAACGCCCTGGCGGTGTCCAACCTCGACGTTTGATAGCCTGTCGCAGTGCATGAAAAACCCGGCCAGGTGCCGGGTTTTTTATTGTCAATCAGATAGTTAGCGACCTATCAGGCCCACCAGTACCGCACCATGTGGAAGAACACCGGGGCGGCGAAGCACACCGAGTCGAGGCGGTCGAGCATGCCGCCGTGGCCTTCGATCATATGGCCCCAGTCCTTCACGCCGCGGTCGCGCTTGATGGCCGACATCACCAAGCCGCCGGCGAAGCCGAGCAAGCACACCAGCAAGGCGAACAGGCCGGCCTGCCAGAAGGCGAACGGGGTGATCCAGTACAGCGAGGCGCCGATCAGGGTGGCCAGGGCCACGCCACCAAAGAAGCCTTCGACGGTTTTCGAGGGCGACAGGTTGGGGGCGATCTTGTGCTTGCCGGCCAGCTTGCCGCACACGTACTGCAGCACGTCGGAGATCTGCACGACAATCACCAGCCAGGCGATCAGCAGCAGGTTGCGGCCCTCGTAGCCGGCGATATCCAGGGTCAGCAGTGCAGGCACCGTGGAGATGCAGTACACGGCGATCATCAGCCCCCACTGTACCTTTGACGTGCGCTCCAGGAAGCGTGTGGTATCGCCGCCCAGGGACGACAGGATCGGCAGCAGCAGGAACAGGTAAACCGGGATGAAAATCGCGAACAGGCCGTACCAGCCGATGCCGATCAGCAGGTACTGCATCGGCAGCGCGAAGTAGAACGCGGCGACCAGTGCCGGGTAGTCACTGCGCCGGGTTGGCGTAAGTGTCATGAATTCGCGCAGGGCGTAGAACGACACGCAGTAGAACAGCACCACCACGCCAATGTTGCCGAACAGGAAGGCGAAGCCGATCACCAGCACCATCACCCACCAGGCGTTGATGCGGGCGTTGAGGTTGTCGATGACCGAATGCTGGCCGGGGCCGGCGCGCAGTTTCAGCACCCAACCGATCAGGCTGGCGAGCAGCAGCAGGGCGCCAATGCCGGCGAATAACAGCAAGGTATTGCGATCCATCTCAAACCTCCTCGGGGGCCAGGGCCAGCAGGGCGTTGCGGGCGCGTTCGAGGAAGGCCTCTTTGCCCTCCTCCTCGCTCATGCCCAGGGGGGCGCCGAAATTCAGGGTGCACAGCAGCGGTAACGGCAGCGCTCGGCCCTTGGGCATCACCCGGTTGAGGTTGGCGATCCACACCGGGATCACCTCCACATCCGGGCGCGCCTTGGCCAGGTGATAGAGGCCTGCCTTGAACGGCAGCAGGCCGTCCTCGAGGTTGCGCGTGCCTTCCGGAAAGACGATCAGCGAGTCGCCCTCGCCCAGCGCATCGAGCATCGCCTGCAGCGGATTGGCGTTGGGGTCGCTGCGCTGGCGGTCGACCAGCACGCCGTTGAACACCCGCTGGATCAGAAAGCTGCGCAGCGTGCCCTTCATCCAGTAGTCAGAGCCGGCAACCGGGCGGGTTCGTTTGCGTAATTCGGCGGGCAGCGACGCCCACAGCAGCACGAAGTCGCCGTGGCTGCTGTGATTGGCGTAGTAGATGCGCTGCACCGGCTGTGCGGTGCTACCGAGCCACAGGGCTCGGGCGCCGGTGAGCAGGCGCGCACCGGAGGTGATGAGAAAGGCGACCAGTGATGCAAGCATGGACAACTCCTTATCCGAATCGAACTTGTGAAAGCCATGGCATCAGCACGATGGCTGCCAGGGCGCCGAGAAATTGCATGGCGAACCAGCACGCCTGGATGCGCAGCAGGCGCAGGGCGCCTCGGCTACGGTCGTGCCAGGAGCGCGGGCCCTTGGCGGTTTTACCCGCGATGGTGTGCAGCGCATCGTCGAGCTCGGCGGTGCGCCTGGCCAACTGATCGGGCGCGGCGGCCAGGCTGGCGAATAGCTCGGCATCCAGGGCCACGCGCAGGGCGTAATACTTTTGCAGCAGGCCGCACGTCAGCAAGGCGACGCACACCGCAGCGCCGGTGGTCAGCGCCATGAAACCGAGCAATGGGCCCAGGCCGATGACCAGCGTCAGCAGCGTCAACCCGCTGGACAGGCGATCCAGCGAGCGGCCGCGGCGCAGCAGCGCGGCGACCAGATGCAGCTGCATTTCAGTGGCCATGCTGAAGAAGTCCCGATGCGCGTGTGGAGTGGCTTAAAACGCCTTCCAGGGCCTGGAGATGAGCGTTTCCCAGCACGACCTGTGGGCGAGCCTGGCGCAGGCGGGAAATCGCCTCAGCGACGCTCGTGCAGCGGCCGCTGTGCAGCAGCCAGGCGGCGATGGCCGTGGCGCTGCGCGAATAGCCCAGTGCACAGCACACCAGCACCGGCCCGTGTTCGCGCAGGTCTTCGATGGCTATCGCTGCCTGCAGGCAATGCGCGGTGCTGGGAACGATCAGGTCGAGACAGGCCAGTTCGCGGTAGACCATGCCGTCTACCCGGCACGGTAGCTCGGCACTGAGGTCGGCAATTGCCGCAAAGCCCTGCCCTTCACCCTTGGCAGGAATGCGCCCGAGCCAGACACCGTCGGCCACTTCATCGGGCTGCGGGTTTTTGCGGGTCCAGGCCCGTGAATTGATCCAGGCAGCCAGCAGGTAGGGTGCCAACAGCCAACTGCTGGCGGCACTGAGGCGGCCGTCGGCACGTTTCTGGAAGCCTTTGGCATCGAACAATGCGTAATGCAGTGCCACCATCAACAACGACAGGCCTGGCCACAGCAACCACAGGGCGAAGCCGCCGAAATTGACGGCCAGCGCGCTGCACAATGCCGCACCGAGGCCATAGCGCAGGGCCAGCCGCCAGCGCTGCGGATCACGGGCCAGGCGCCAGCTCAGCAGCGGGCTGCGCCCCTCGCTGGGCCACAGCCACAGGCACAGAAACCCGGCGAGCATGCCGGTAGGCACGTCGATGAAATGATGCTGCCAGGTGGTCAGCACCGACAGGCCGATCAGGAAGAACCAGGCATGCACCACTACTCGCCACGCGCTGCTGGCGTGTTGGACGAAGCACGCCCAGAGCACCACCAGCAGGGTGATATGCAGCGACGGTGCCTGGTTGAAGGGTTTGTCGAAGCCCATCAGCACGTCGAACATCAGCCCGAACAGACCATCGAGTGGCGGGCGATCGAACGTGAAACGCAGCGGCCAGAGCAGAAAACAGCTGATGCAGATCACCTGGGCGGTCAGTAGCCGCAAGCCCAGCCTGTCCACCGCGCCACGCGTAGCCGGCAGCAGGAAGGCCAGGCCGTAGAGCAGGTCGATCGACCAGTAGGGAATGATCGTCCAGGGCCACAACGGGACATGCCGCTCCCAAGCGAACACCAGGGCGCCGACGTCATCGCGCTGGCCGGTGAACCAGTTGGCGAAGCCATAGGTGCCAAAGAACAGCGGCGCGAGCAGCAGCAGCCAGAGTACCCCGCGTTTCCATAAGCCGCTTTCACGGATGACCGCGGCAGGTGTCATCAGGACACCCGCTGGGCCAGGGATACGCTGAAGATGCCCCACTCGTCGATGCGCTGCGTCAGTTTGCGAAAGCCGGCCGCTTCCACCAACTGATCCATTTCCGCCTGGCTGCGCCGGCGCATCACCCAGGCCTCGCCGCCACGGTGGCTGGTCAAGGCACGGGCGATCAATTCCAGTTGCGGGTGCCACGGCTGGCCGGTGTAGATCAGATAACCGCCCTCTTCCACCGCCGCTGCCAGACCGGCCAGGGAGTCGCCGATCATCGCGTTGCTGCCGAACAACTCATAGAGCCCGGAGACCACGGCCAGGGTAGGCTTCGGTTCCAACGCGGCGAGATCGGCCTTGTCGAAGGCATCGCCCTTGACGAAACGGGCGATGCCGCCCAAGCCTTTCTGTTCGATCAGCGCCGCGCCATCGCGCACATTGATGTCGCTGTAATCGCGCAGCAGGATGGAATCCGGCCGCTCGCCGCCCTGCTCCAGCGCCTCGAGGATATAGCGGCCATGGCCAGCAGCGATATCGACGATGCGCACCGGGCGGGCCTGCTCACGCAGCTTGCCCATGGCCAGGCGCAGCAGTTCCTCGGCGTGTACCTTGCGCTGGCGAATGCCCCGCCAACCGATGGAGTTCAGGTAGTTGCGGTCGATCAGCCGGCCCACGGGCGAGCTGCCGGTGGGCGTGTTGCGATACACGTAATCGAGCGTGCTGCCTGAGTCGAAACCGGTATCGAAGCCCAGCTTGACACCGGCCGCCAGCCCGCTGCCGAGCTTCAAGCTGGCGCGGGTGGCGCGCCAGTAGAGATCACGCGGCGAGTTCTTCGGCAGTGGCGCGGCCAGCTGCTCGGCCTCCGCGCAGCTCCAGCCGAGCCGGTCGGCATTCAGCAGAGAGGGTCGCTGCAGCGGCTGTTCGAAGGCCTCAAGTACGAAACGGCGAATACGCATCAGCGCATGGGCGCGGTCACGCTCGCCCAGGGTGTCATGGAAGAACCCGGGCAGGACATGCATTTCCTTGTTCAGGCTGGCCAGGCGGTCGAAGAACTGCTGCTGGGGTTTGCGATGCACCACGAAGTCGCTGCCGGAGATCAGCAACTGGGTCGGAATCTGGATGGCCTGGGCATCGGCGACCACGCGCTCGGCTGCCTCGTACAAGCCCAGCAGCATGTTCACCGAAATGGCTCGGGTGATCAGTGGGTCGTTGTCGAACGAGGCGATGCGCTGCGGGTCGTGGCTGAGGAACTTGGCCTTGACGTAACTGTTGACGAAGAAATTGCCGCGCCAGGCGCGCATCAGTTTCAGGCCGGGCCTCGCAAGCGGCACGTACAGCTTGACCTTGAACGCCGGCGAGGCGAGCACCAGCGCGCGGATCTTCGGCGCGTAGTCATGGGCCCAGGTGGCGACGACCACCGCGCCGACGCTTTGTGCCAGTACCACCAGCTCTTCGGTCGCGATGCCGTGGGTAGCGACGATATGGTCGATGAAGGTTTGCACATCGCGCACGCTGGTGGCGAAACTGGGGCTGTCGCCCCGCTCGCCCGGCGACTCGCCATGGCCACGGGCGTCCCAGGCGAAGAAGTCGAAGCCTTGCAGGCCCAGTTCGTCGACCAGGTGGGCCATGCGCCCGCCGTGCTCATGGCCACGATGGAACATGACCACGGCGCGACGTGGCGCTCCAGGCTGCGCATCGGCAGCAGGCCAATGACGGTAGAACAGGTTGACGCCATCGTGGGTCGCGAACGTGGAGCGAACTTCAGTCATCAGGGCATTCCTATTGCGCAGAGGAAGACGCTTGCGCCAGACCCTGGCGTACGCGGTTGAACAACGTGTACAGCAGCAGCGCGGTGATCACTGCAAGAAGCGGGTTGATCCAGCTCAGCGGCAATAAAGCGGTGGCCACGCCGGCGCCCAGCACGCCAAAGCAGAAGGCGCGGTCGCTCTTGCCCATCGGGCCGTCATAGCGGCGCGCCGCCCCGACCATTGGCCCCATCACGCCGGCGTATTCGCTGATCAGCGCGAACAGCACCAGCACCACCACCAGTGTCGGCGAGACTCCGGGCAGCAGTGCAAAGGGCAGGAACAGCGCGGCGTCGGCGATCACATCGCAGAGTTCGTTGAGGTAGGCGCCGAGGGTCGATTGCTGGCCGAACTCGCGGGCGAGCATGCCATCCACGGCGTTGAGCGCCATGCGCAGCAGCATCCACAGGGGAATCAACGCGAACAGCCAGAGGCGTTCGGGAAAGACAGCCAGCAGCAGGCCGATGAGCACCGATACGATGGCGGCGCTCAGCGTCACCTGGTTGGCGGTCACGCCACCGTCGAAAAGGCGCTGCACCAGAGGGCGCAGGAGGTTCTGAAAGCGTGGTTTGAGCTGATAAATCGAAAGCATGTCACGAACTCCGTTTCGCCATGTTTCTATGTCTGGCAGACCGCCAGCTTAGCCGGTTGAACCCCTACTAAGCGATACGCCAACGTGAACATCTTCAAGTTGCCGCACGAAAACTTATGCCCAATTTATCGACAATTCAGGTACCGATAAAAATTCACTTATATCAGTGAGTTGCGAGCGTAAATTCAACTAAAAAAGAATTTACTCAACAGGTTATCCACAGAAGATGCGGTCACGCCAGGTCGTTGGCGGTTTCTACGGCGGTGGCCTGGGGGTTCAGTGCGCCAATTTCACATTGCGCCTGGCTGACCCATTCGAACGCCCGCTCGTTGAGGTTGGCTATCGCGCGCGGGCCCTCGCCTTCCGCGTACATGGCCGGGCCGAAGACGACCTGCACGGTGCCGGGCTTCTTGCCCCAGCCTTCCTTTGGCCAAAACTGGCCGGCATTGTGGGCGACCGGCAGCACGGGAAGCTTGCTGTTGACCGCCAGGGCGGTGCCGCCGCGGGAGAACTTGCCGATCTGGCCGTCGGGAATGCGCGTACCTTCGGGAAACACCAGCACCCAGGCACCCTGCTCCAGCCGTGCCCGGCCCTGCTGGGCCAGCTGTTTGAGTGCTGCCTTGGGGTTGCTGCGGTCGATGGCGATCGGCTTGAGCATGGCCATCGCCCAGCCGAAGAACGGCACGTACAGCAGCTCGCGCTTGACCACCTGGCTCAGCGGTTCGAAGTAGGCGCACAGGAAAAAGGTTTCCCAGGTGCTCTGGTGCTTGGCGAGAATCACGCAGGGCTGCTCGGGAATGTTTTCCGCTCCCTTGATCTCGTAGCGAATGCCGACCACCACCTTGGCCAGCCACACCGCGCAGCGGCACCAGGTCTGCACCACGAAGCGGTAGCGCGCGCGGAACGGCAGGAACGGCGCGACGAACACGCTGATGATGCACCAGACGAACGAGCTGGAAGACAGCAACAGATAAAAGAGGAAGGTTCTGAAGAACTGCACTGTCGACATGTGAGCAATTACCGTGGCAGGTCGGGCCTGCGCTATCAAGTGAGAAGCTGGGCAGCCACGGCCGCCAGATCATCGAATACCAGGGTGCCCGCCGGCAGTCCCTTGGCCAGCGTGCGCTGGCCCTTGCCGGTTTTCACCAGCACTGGCTGACAATCGACGGCGCGAGCGGTTTCCAGGTCACTGGCGCTGTCGCCCACGAACCAGATTCCGCTCAGCGGTACGCCGTAGTGCTCACCGACCTGCCGGAGCATACCGGGTTTGGGTTTGCGGCAATCGCAACCATCGTCCGGCCCGTGCGGGCACTGTACGATCAGGCCGACTTCACCGCCCTGCTCGCTCACCAGCGCGCGCAGGCGGGCGTGCATGGCTTCGAGCACGCTCAGCGGGTAGTAGCCGCGGGCGATCCCGGACTGGTTGGTGGCTACGGCGACCGTCCAGCCCGCCCTGCTCAGGGCCGCGATGGCCTCGATGGAGCCGGGAATCGGAATCCACTCGTCGAGGCTTTTGATATAGGCGTCGGAGTCTTGGTTGATGACCCCGTCGCGGTCGAGAATGATCAGTTTCACGCATGGCCCTCGGTGCCCTGTCCTCCCGGACAGGGCAAGGTGATCAGCCCAGCGCCGAGATATCGGCGACGCCCAGGAACAAGCCACGCAGGCGAGCCAGCAGCGCATAGCGGTTGGCGCGTACCTTGGGGTCTTCGGCGTTGACCAGCACCGCTTCGAAGAAGGCATCCACCGGCGTGCGCAGCGAAGCCAGCTGTGCCAGTGCCTCGCGGTACTGACGCGACTGCGCGAGCGGCTGTACGGCATTGTCGGCTTTCTGGATCGCGGCGTTGAGCGCGAACTCGGCCGGCGTATCGAAGTAATGCGCCTCGATGCTGCCCGCCACCTGCCCTTCGGCCTTGCCCAGCAGGTTGGAGACCCGCTTGTTGGCCGCAGCCAGGGCTTCGGCTTCGGGCAGCTTGCGGAAGGCCTGCACGGCCTGCACGCGCTGGTCGAAGTCCAGCGGCGACAGCGGGCTCACCGCACGCACCGCCTGGTACACGGACACCTCCACGCCTTCGTCTTCATAGCGCGCGCGCAGGCGGTCGAAGATGAACTCCAGCACCTGCGGGGCCAGCCCGATTGCCTTGACCTTGTTGCCGTACTGGCGCACCGCAAATTCGACGGTGGCGCCCAGATCCAGGTCCAGGCCCTTCTCGATGAGGATGCGCAGCACACCCAGCGCCGCACGACGCAGTGCGTAGGGGTCCTTGCTGCCGGTGGGCAGCATGCCGATACCGAAGATGCCGACCAGGGTGTCGAGCTTGTCGGCCAGTGCCACCGCGGCACCGGTGAGGGTGCTTGGCAGCTCGGCGCCGGCACCGCGCGGCATGTACTGCTCGTTCAGCGCCAGGGCGACGTCTTCGGGCTCGTCGTCGTTGAGGGCATAGTAATAACCGGCGATGCCCTGCATTTCCGGGAATTCGCCGACCATTTCACTGGCCAGGTCGCACTTGCTCAGCAGGCCGGCGCGGGAGCCACGCTTGGCGTCGCCGCCGATGCGCCCAGCGATGAAGCCGGCCAGGGCGGAAATGCGCTGGGCCTTGTCGTAGACGGTACCGAGCTGGGCCTGGAAGACCACATTGGCCAGGCGCTGGTTGAAGGCCTCCAGCGGCTGCTTCTTGTCCTGCTTGAAGAAGAACTCGGCGTCGGTGAGGCGCGGGCGCACCACCTTCTCGTTGCCGGAGATGATCTGCGCCGGGTCCTTGCTCTCGACGTTGGCCACGGTGATGAAGCGCGGTAGCAGCTTGCCGTTGGCATCGAGCAGGCAGAAATACTTCTGGTTGTCCTGCATGGTGGTGATCAGCGCTTCCTGCGGCACTTCCAGGAACCGTTCCTCGAAGGAGCAGACCAGCGGCACCGGCCATTCGACCAGAGCGCTGACTTCCTCGAGCAGCGCCGGCGGCACGATGGCGGTGCCCTGCTGCTCGGCGGCCAATTGGTCGACACGTTTGGCGATCAGCTCACGGCGCTCGCTGACATCGGCGATCACATAGGCGGCGCGCAACTCCTGAGCGTACATGGCCGGTGCGGAAATGCGCACGTCATGGTTGGCATGGAAGCGGTGGCCGCGCGACACGCGACCAGCCTTCTGGGCAAGGATTTCGCAGTCGACGATCTGGTCGCCGAACAGCATCACCAGCCACTGGCTCGGGCGAACGAATTCGGTCTTGCGGGCGCCCCAGCGCATGCGCTTGGGAATCGGCAGCTCGTTCAGCGAGTTTTCCACGATGCCGGGCAGCAGCGTGTAGGCGCGCTGGCCGGGAATGTGCTGGCTGAATTTCAGCTTTGGCCCGCTCTGGTCGATGGCCGACAGGTCCACGCCACACTTCTTGGCGAAGCCGAGGGCAGCCTGGGTCGGGTTGCCCTCGGCGTCGAAGGCGGCCTGCACGGGCGGGCCGTCGAGGTTGACGGTGCGGTCCGGCTGCTCGGTGGCCAGTTGCTCGACCAGCACCGCCAGGCGGCGCGGCGCGGCGTAGTAACGGGCGCTGCGATAGCTCAGGCCCGCGGCCTTGAGGCCTTTCTCAACGCCGGCGAGGAAGGATTCGCCGAGGGTTTTCAGGGCTTTGGGTGGCAGCTCTTCGGTGCCCAGTTCAACCAGAAAATCGAGCGCACTCATTCTGCAGCCTCCAGCTTGGCCAGTACTTCATCACGCAGATCGGGGGCGGCGAGCGGGAAGCCCAGGCGGCGTCGGGCCTGCAGATAACTCTGCGCCACGGCGCGGGCCAGGGTGCGCACGCGCAGGATGTACTGCTGGCGTGCGGTCACCGAAATGGCGCGGCGGGCGTCCAGCAGGTTGAAGGTGTGCGAGGCCTTGAGGACCATCTCGTAGGTGGGCAGCGGCAGCTCCAACTCGATCAGGCGGTTGGCTTCGCTCTCGTAGAAATCGAACAGCTCGAACAGCTTCTCGACGTTGGCGTGCTCGAAGTTGTAGGTCGATTGCTCCACTTCGTTCTGGTGGAACACGTCGCCATAGGTCACCTTGCCGAACTGGCCGTCGGTCCACACCAGGTCGTAGACCGAGTCGACGCCCTGCAGGTACATGGCCAGGCGCTCGAGGCCGTAGGTGATCTCACCGGTGACCGGGTAGCACTCGATGCCACCCACCTGCTGGAAGTAGGTGAACTGGGTGACTTCCATGCCGTTGAGCCAGATTTCCCAGCCCAGACCCCAGGCGCCGAGGGTCGGCGATTCCCAGTTGTCTTCGACGAAACGGATGTCATGCACCAGGGGGTCGATGCCGATTGCCTTCAGCGAGCCCAGGTACAACTCCTGGAAGTTCTCCGGATTCGGCTTGAGCACCACCTGGAACTGGTAATAGTGCTGCAGACGGTTGGGGTTCTCGCCATAGCGGCCGTCGGTCGGGCGACGCGATGGCTGCACGTAGGCGGCGTTCCAGGTTTCCGGGCCGATGGCGCGCAGGAACGTGGCGGTGTGGAAGGTACCGGCGCCCACTTCCATGTCATAGGGTTGCAGTACTACACAGCCTTGCTCGGCCCAGTACTGTTGCAGGGCGAGGATCAGGTCCTGGAAGGTGCGCACGGCAGGCGTTGTCTGGCTCACGAAAAATTCACCTGTTGGGGCTGCGACAGAAAGCCGGAGAGTATACCCGAAGCGAGGCTGAGCCCGCATGCTGCGCGTCTCTGCTGACCAACCTGGGTGCTCGGCGGTGGCACGGTGGCCACATCGGCGGCGACCGAATGAAATATCCTGCCAATAATAATCACTCGCGTTAAAATGAGGGTTTTCTGCGCTCGTCCGTCTTGTGGACATGGGATGAGGTTCGTCTTCGCCCATGCAGATGCGCGAGTCGTTCAGCAGATCGCATCATTTCCACGGACAGCGCCACGGCGGCAGGCCTCCCGTGCAGGCGCGTCCGGCCGCGTTCAGGACCATAAAACAGGGTGTGTCGATGAAAGAGGGATTTCGCCAGTCCATGGCATGGCTGCATACCTGGACGGGACTGGTCGTCGGTTGGGTGCTGTTTTTCGTCTTCGTGACCGGCACGGCGGGTTATGTGGACGATGAGATCACCCGTTGGATGGAGCCCGAGCGGCCACTGCAGGTACCTGTCGAAGGCGTGTCGCGCCCCGAGTTGATCGAGCGCGCCCTGAGCCGCCTGGAACAGGTGGCGAGCAACGCCAAAAGCTGGACCATCACCCTGCCCCACACCTCGTTGCGCCCGCGCGGCGAACAGGGCCTGGCGATTGCCTGGGAAGACATTCCCGAGCGTGGCCACGATTTCGGCCGTCGCGGCCGCGAGGAGCTGAACGCCGAAACCGGCCTGCCGCGCCAGGAAGTGGAGCCGCGCGCCACCGGTGGCGGGGCTGCGCTGTACGAGATGCACTACGTCCTGCATTACATGCCCTACAACGTCGGCATCACCCTCGTCGGCGTGTGCACCATGCTGATGTTGCTGGCGATCCTCACCGGGGTCATCACTCACAAGAAAATCTTCAAGGACTTCTTCACCTTCCGGCCGGGCAAGGGCCAGCGCTCCTGGCTGGATGCGCACAACGTGATCAGCGTGATGGCACTGCCGTTCTTTCTGATGATCACCTACAGCGGCCTAATTTTCTTCGTCTTCAACTACATGCCGGCCGGTGTCGCCGCGGTGTATGGCAGCGGCAACCAGCAGCAGCGCGCACTGTTCGACGATCTGTTTTCCCGCGACAAACGCGAGCACCTGCCGGCCAGTCGGCCCCAGGCATCGATCGAGCAAATGGTGCAGCAGGCCGAAGCGCAGTGGGCCGGGCGCGGTGTGTCGAGCCTGACCATCAGCCAGGTGAAAGGGGAGCCGGCGCGCGTCGACGTGCAGCGGATTATTGGCGACTCGGTAAACGTCTATGACCCGGTGATGCTGAGCTTCGCCGCCGCCGATGGCCTGCCAACGGTCTACCCGGACAAGACCCACGGTGCCGGCAAGACCCACCGCATGCTGATCGGCCTGCACGAGGGATTGTTCGCCGACTGGTGGCTGCGCTGGCTGTACCTGATCGCCGGCCTGCTTGGCTGCGCAATGATCGGCACCGGCCTGGTGCTGTGGACGGTCAAGCGGCGTAATCAGCACCTCAAACGCGACGACAGCGCCGCGCTGTTCGACGCTTACGGCCTGCGCCTGGTGGAAGTGCTCAACGCCGGTACGCTGGTCGGCCTGCCGGTTGCCGTGGCGGCGTACTTCTGGGCCAACCGCCTGCTACCGGTGGACATCGCCGACCGTGCGCAGTGGGAGATGCACTGCCTGTTCCTGACCTGGGGCTGGTTGTTCCTCTACGCCTCGCTGCGGCCACTGAAAAAGGCCTGGCTGGAAATGGCCTGGATGGCGGTGGCGGCGTTCGCGTTGCTTCCAGTGATCAACGCTCTGACCACCGACCGCCACCTCGGCGTGACTCTCGTCGAGGGCGACTGGGTGCTGGCCGGTTTCGACCTGAGCATGTTCGCCCTGGCGGCGCTGTTCGCCTATGGCGCCATGAAGATCCGCCAACGTTGGCTGAAAGCGGATGCGGCGGCTGCGCTGTCGGTCAAGGAGGCGCTGGCATGAAGAACGCTTCGATGGCGCGCTACCGCTGGCTCGTCGCCTCGCGGGTGCTGGCGGCGGCGCTGGGTGGTTATGCCCTGACCTCGGCGCTGACCGTGCTGTTGGCCCTGGTCTGGCCGCTGCCGAAAAGCCAGGCCGTGCTGGCCGCCACGATGCTCAGCTTTACCCTGTATGCCGTGGCGGTGATCTGGGTCTTCAGCGTACGCAGCGTGACCCGCGCCTGGCTGGGCATGTTGCTGCCGACCGCGGTGGTTGCACTGTTGTGCTGGGTACTGCAATCGGGAGGCGCGGCATGAGCCTGAATCTGTCGGTTTTGCTGACCAGCCTCGGCGGCTTCATCGCCCTCGCGCTGGCCATGGAAAAACACTGCAAGCACCTGCTGCGCCGCGTGCTGTCACCCCTGTGGATGCGGGTGCTGCGCGCCGCAGGCTGGGTGTTGCTGGCCCTGGCATTGGGCCTGAGTCTTAGTCACTGGGGCGTAAGCGTGGGCGCGGTGGCCTGGCTCGGCTGGCTGTCGGTGGCCGGTATCGGGCTGGCGTTCTACCTGCCCAGGTGGCCATGGCAGCCCACTCAGGGCAAGGTCGCAACGCACCGCGAGCGCAAGCCGGCGGGTGTCGAAAACGCCGCGGCGCAAGTGCTCGAGCGCCTGCACTGGCTGCGCCGCGGGGCGACCGGGGTGTTGCTGCTGGTGCCCGTTGGCGTGATCGGCTTGCTGTTGACCGCCTCGCCAAAACCGCTGCACAGCGATGAGGCCGTGCAGGGCCAGGTCGGCCCCTGGTCGTTCACCCTTGCCGAGGCGCAGCGCAAGGCGCCGCACCAGGTGCTGGGCACGCCATTCAAAGCGTTCGAAGTGCGTTTTTGCGAGGCCTGCGATGACCAGATCCGCGCTGCCTACCTGAAGATTCGCAAGCCGCGTTCGCTGCGCGCTGCAGGCCTGGTGTTCGCTGGTAATCGCTGGGACCGCTGGGTGGAAATCCAGATTCCCGCCAAGGCCAAGCTCAGCGACCAGCTGTGGCTGACCGTGGAAGGCAAGGACGGCAGCGTGCATCACGCCGCGGTGGATATCGACAAGGTATCGCCCTCGCTTGCCGAATTCATTGCCCGCGAGTCGTGAGAACGCCGCTAACCCACCCTACCCGGCCTACGGGCTGGCTTGTCGTAGGGTGGGTCACGCTCCTCCGACCCACCAAGCCATTCACCGCCGATTGCGCTGGGTCGATTGGCCGCCTGGTTCAGATCGCTCCCGGGTTTCGCTGCGCTCTACCCAGGCTACGAGAGTCGGCGCTGGCTCACTCGTAATCGATCCCCGGTTATAGTCTGCCTTCGCCCATCGTAGAGCCGACTGCCATGCCCCGCTGTTTCTGGTGTAACGACGATCCGCTGTATCAGGCCTATCACGATGAAGAATGGGGCGTGCCATCACGCGATCCGCAGCACCTGTTCGAGATGCTGCTGCTCGAAGGCGCCCAGGCCGGGCTGTCGTGGATCACCGTGCTGAAGAAGCGCGAGCGCTATCGACAGGTGCTGTTCGGATTCGATGCCGAGCGGCTGGCGGCGATGAGTGATGCGTACATCGAGACGCTGATGCAGGACCCCGGCATCATTCGCAATCGCCTCAAGCTGCAGGCGGCGCGCAAGAATGCCCAGGCCTGGCTGCGCCTCGACGATCCGGTGGCGCTGCTCTGGTCGTTCGTCGGTGGCGTCCCGAAGATCAACCATTTCGACGGCCGCGGCGACGTGCCGGCGGTAACGGCCGAAGCCGAAGCCATGAGCAAGGCGCTGAAGAAGGCTGGCTTCACCTTCGTTGGGCCGACCATCTGCTACGCCTTCATGCAGGCCACCGGCATGGTCATGGACCATACCCGCGGCTGTGATCGCTACGCGGCATTGCAGCAGGAGCTCCCATGAGCACCACCATCGATACCCTGGAGCAGTTGCAGGCGTTGTACGGCCAGGCCCATGAGCGCTCGCTGCGCAAGGAAATTACCTACCTCAGCCAGCCGTACCAGGCGCTGGTCGCCGCGTCGCCCTTCGTGGTGCTGGCCACTCACGGCCCGGACGGCCTGGACTGCTCGCCCCGTGGCGATGCGCCAGGCTTCGTGCGGGTGCTTGATGAACGCACCCTGCTGCTGCCGGATCGCCCGGGCAACAACCGTATCGACAGCCTGCGCAACATCATCAACGACCCGCACGTGGCACTGCTGTTCCTGATCCCTGGCGTTGGCGAGAGTTTTCGGGTCAACGGTCGTGCCAGCATTTCGCTGGAGCCGCAGCTGCTGGAGTTGTGCACGGCCCAGGGCAAGCTGCCGCGCAGCGTGCTGCGTATCAGCGTCGACACGTGCTATTTCCAATGCTCCAAGGCGGCCGTGCGCTCCGGGCTGTGGGATCCCGAGCGGCACGTCGAGCGCGCCAGCCTGCCGTCGCCAGGCGAGATCCTTCAGTCGGTCATGGACCCATCGTTCGATGTGCAGGCCTACGAGCGCGAGATGCAGGAACGCCTGAAAACCAGGCTTTATTGAACGTTTCGTCGTTTCTGCTCGTGCATGTAACAGCCAGTGCGGCCCCGGACGGTTACACTGTGCGCCCTTTTTCGATGGGAGCAGCTTGTGGAAAAGCTCAAAGGCGCGCTGGTGGTCGGTTCCCTGCGCTTGTTCGCCCTCCTGCCCTGGCGGGCAGTGCAGTCGCTCGGCGCGATGATCGGCTGGCTGATGTGGAAGTTGCCGAACGGCTCGCGGGACGTGGTGCGCATCAACCTGGCCAAATGCTTCCCTGAACTGAGCGCCGCCGAGCATGACAAGCTGGTCGGCCGCAGCCTGATGGACATCGGCCGCACGCTGACCGAAAGCGCCTGCGCCTGGGTCTGGCCGGCGCACAAGTCGCTGGCGCGGGTGCGTGAAGTCGAGGGCCTGGAAGTGCTCGAAGCCGCCCTCGCCTCCGGCAAGGGCGTGGTCGGTATCACCAGCCACCTGGGCAACTGGGAAGTGCTGAACCACTTCTACTGCTCGCAGTGCAAGCCGATCATTTTCTACCGCCCACCTAAGCTCAAGGCCGTGGACGACCTGTTGCGCGAACAGCGCGTACAGCTCGGCAACCGCGTGGCACCGTCGACCAAGGAAGGCATCCTCAGCGTCATCAAGGAAGTGCGCAAGGGTGGCGCCGTGGGCATTCCGGCCGACCCTGAGCCGAGCCTGTCGTCCGGCATGTTCGTGCCCTTCTGCGGCACCATGGCGCTGACCAGCAAATTCGTGCCCGGCATGCTCGCCGGTGGCAAGGCGGTTGGCGTGTTCCTGCATGCGCTGCGCCTGGAGGACGGCTCGGGTTACAAGGTGATCCTCGAGGCCGCGCCGCAAGGCATGTACAGCGAAGACACGCACACCGCCGTGGCCGCCATGAGCGCCGTGGTGGAAAAATACGTGCGCGCCTACCCCAGCCAGTACATGTGGAGCATGAAGCGCTTCAAGAAACGCCCCGAAGGTGAAGCGCGCTGGTACTGAAATCGGCGGCGCTTCGCAATGGAGCGCCGAGACGCTGGGCGTAAGCCGCAAATTGAGTTATTAACAGCGCATATTTTCTCGAGGCTGTCAGGACATGTCCGCCAATCAGCGCCAGCACCCGCGCACGCCGATCAAGTGCCGTATCAAGATCTGCCACCCGAGCTTCGGCGAGCTGGTTGCCCAGACCCAGGACCTGTCCGATGGCGGCGTGTACGTCAAGCACCAGGACCTGGCCGTGCTCGAACCGGGCACCCGCGTGACCGGCCAGGTTCAGGACCTGCCCATCGAGGCGCCGGTCCTGGAAATGGAAGTGATGCGCGTCACCACCGAAGGCGTGGGGCTGCGCTTCATCCGCGATTGAGCCTGGCCGGCGACCTACTCCGCCGGCCTTGCTGCGTGCGGTGGCTTACAGCTTGGCTTTGACCGCCGCCAGGCCGTCGCCGCCTTCGCGGGTGGTCACGCCTTCCAGCCACCCGTCCAGTACCTCGGGGTTGTCCTTGATCCAGGCCTTGATGGCCGCGGCGTTGGCCACCTTCTGGTTGAGCACCTGATCCATGATGGTGTTTTCCATGTCCTGGGTGAACTTCAGGTTGGTCAGCAGCTTGCCGACATTCGGGCACTCGGCTACATAGCCCTTGCGTGCCAGGGTGTTGACCGAGCCGGTGCTGCCGAAGAACTTCTCGCCGCCCTTGAGGTACTGCATGTCGTACTGGATGTTCATCGGGTGCGGTGTCCAGCCGAGGAACACCACGAACTGGCCGCGTTTCTCCGCCCGCCCGACCTGTACCAGCATGGCCTGCTCGCTGGACTCGACCAGCTGCCAGTCACCCAGCCCGAACTCGTCGTTGGCGATCATCTGGCGGATGTAGTCGTTGGCCGGCGAGCCGGAGCCGATACCGTAGATCTTGTGGCCGAAGCGCGCAGCGAATTTGTCGAGGTCCTTGAAGTCCTGTACGCCTTCTTCGTAGGCATAGGTCGGAACCGCCAGGGTGTATTCGGTACCGCCGAGGTTCTCGACCACCTTGTCGACCTGGCCGCTGGCGACATAACGGTCGTAGTCGTGCTGGCCAGCGGGCATCCAGTTGCCCAGGAACACATCGACCTGGCCCTTTTGCAAACCGGCAAAGATGATCGGCACCGCCAGGGTGCGGGTCTGCGGTTTGTAGCCAAGGCCGTCGAGCAGGAAGCTGGCGATGCCATTGGTGACCGCGATATCGCTCCAGCCGGGGTCGGCAAGGCTGACGGTGGCGCACTTGGCGTCTTGCGCCTGGGCATGGAAGCTGGCGCTCGCGGCCAGCAGCGCGACAGCGATCACGGTCTTCAAAGGCTTCATCGGCATCATCCTTTCGCTAGGGAGACCTTAACCCTAACAGAACCCGCTGCGGTTTCACCCACCTTCGAAACACCGGACGACATCGACCGTTCGTCGGCCGCAAGTGAACCGAAAGCCTATTATGGCGGTCCGTCCTCGGGACGCGCGGAGCGCTGTTTTATTCACTCTATCAACGGTGCAAGTGGCTGATCAGGTAAAGGATTCGCGGCGGCTTGAGTATTTTCAAGGTCATCGAATTGAATAAATTGATCCTTTCTCTGTTTCTTGGCGGCAGCTTGTTATGGGGCGCTGTTGGCACGGCATCCGCCAGTTTTCGTGTTCACCTGCAAGATGGCAGCAGCCGCGTGGTGGCGCCTGCCAACGTCGAGCGGACGCCCGCCCAGAAAGTCGTCAAACGAGCCCTTGGCGCCCTGGGCACGCCCTATCGCTGGGGCGGCACCAGCCTCGAGCACGGTTTCGACTGCAGTGGCCTGGTGAACTACGCGTTCAAGAAGGTCGACGACCTTGAGCTGCCGCGCACTTCACGCGCGCTGTCGCGTGTCGATGGCCCCAAGGTGGCCAAGAGCGATCTGGAGCCGGGCGACCTGCTGTTTTTCCGCATCCGCGGGCGCAGTGTCGACCACGTGGCCATCTACCTGGGCAACGATCGCTTCATTCATGCGCCGCGTCGCGGCACCACGGTGCGTATCGACAAACTCAGTGACGGCTACTGGCAAAAGCACTTCCAGCTGGCCCGCCGGGTGGTGCCGGAAGATACCCAACTGGCCAGCAACGGCTGACGGGAGCGGCGAAACGACTGTCGTGTGGCGAAAGCAGACGTAGGGTGGATGACGCTCTTTTCATCCACCATTGCGATCGGTTGACGGGTCGGGCCGCGTAGGTGAGGCGTCGTCCACCCTACGACTGTGGGAGCGGGCCGTGCCCGCGAATAATCACGGGCATCGCCCGTTCCCAGAATGAATCACCCTACGGCCGCTTCTGCCTTCGAAGCGTCGCCGAGCAAAGAGGCTGGTCATCCGCCGGGCGGGCTGTCGCGCGGCGTAGGCAGCGGGTACACTGCGCGCCGCTCGTGGCCATGTCGGCTGCGGCAATGGGTTCCCTAACCCCATTCCACGAAAAAGGACATGCCATGACCCTGCTTCCTGCGTCGGTCAGCCGCGTTGTATTGGCTGCGCTGATCGCCTTTCACATCCTCATCATCATTGCCAGCAACTACCTGGTACAGCTGCCGATGACGCTGTTCGGCTGGCACACCACCTGGGGCGCGTTCAGCTTTCCATTCATCTTCCTGGCCACCGACCTTACCGTGCGGCTGATCGGCAAGCATGCCGCGCGGGTGGTCATTGCCCGGGTGATGCTGCCGGCGCTGGTCGCATCCTACATCGTCTCCGTGCTGTTCCATGAGGGCGCGTTCGGCGGTCTGGCGGCGCTCGGCGAGTTCAACCTGTTCGTGTTCCGCATCGCCCTGGCCAGCTTCCTGGCCTACGTGCTGGGCCAGTTGCTGGATATTCAGGTATTCGATCGCCTGCGTCAGCTCCGGCAATGGTGGGTCGCGCCAACCGCCTCGACCATCTTCGGCAATCTGCTGGATACCTTCGCCTTCTTCTCGGTGGCTTTCTGGCGCAGCGACGACCCTTTCATGGCGGCCAACTGGGTGGAGATCGCCGCGGTGGACTACGTGATCAAACTGACCATCAGCCTGATTCTCTTCGTGCCCCTCTACGGCATGCTGCTCGGCGCCATCGTGCGACGCATGCCGCAACGCACCGTGCTGAACTGAAACGGCCGCAAACGAAAACGCCGGATCCCCTCACGGGTATCCGGCGTTTTTCATTGTGCGATTGGCTGGCTTAGCGCGACGCGGCAGCTATTGGCAGCGCCTGCAGGCGAGCCAGGTGCAGGGCCACGGCCAGAGAGATCAACAGCAGCGAGCCGATGAACAGGCCAACGCCGTCCCAGCCTGCGGCCTGCCAGAACACCCCACCCAGCGTACCGGCCACGCTGGAGCCCAGGTAGTAGCAGAACAGGTACAGCGAGGACGCCTGGCCCTTGGCCTGGGTGGCGCGGCGGCCGATCCAGCTGCTCGACACCGAGTGAGCGCCAAAGAAGCCGAAGGTGAACAACAACATGCCGACCAGGATCACCGGCAGCACGTCGAGCAGGGTCAGGGTGAGGCCGAACAGCATCAGGCCGATCACCGCCCAGAGCACCTTGCGACGACCCAGCTTGTCGGCCAGTGCACCAATCTGCGCGGAGCTGTAGATGCCCGACAGGTAGACCACCGAAAGCAGGCCGATGCTGGTCTGGTCGAGCTGGAATGGCGATTCGATCAGACGGTAGCCGATGTAGTTGAACAGCGTGACGAAGGCGCCCATCAACAGGAAACCCTGCAGGAACAGCCACGGCAGGCCGGCATCACGAAATTGCAGCGTGTAGCCTTGCAGGAGGCTGCGCGGGCGCAGCGAACGGGCGCGGAAGTTGCGCGATTCAGGCAGCAGGCGCCAGAACGCCAGGCCGGCCAGCATGCCAAGGCCACCGAGGGTGCCAAGCACGGCGTGCCAGGACATGAAGTCGACCAGTACGCCGCTGAGCAGGCGACCGCTCATGCCGCCGATGGCGTTGCCTCCGATATACACACCCATGGCCAGGCCCAGGTGCAGCGGGTCGATTTCCTCGCTCAGGTAGCTCATGGCCACGGCCGCCAGGCCGCTCAGCGCCAAGCCAACCAGGGCACGCATCACCAGTACGCCCTCCCAGGTGGGCATCAGTGCGCTGCCGATGGTGAACAGCGCGGCGGCGAGCAGCGAGATCACCATCACCGGCTTGCGGCCGTAAGCATCGGACAATGGGCCGGTGATCAGCAAGCCGAGGGCCAGGGTAATGGTCGACACGGAGAGGATCAGGCTGCTCTGCGCAGCGCTGAGCGCGAATTGCTGCGCGAGCATCGGCATCATCGGCTGCACGCAATAGAGCAGGGCAAAGGTGGCGAACCCCCCGCAGCACATGGCGAGGAGGGTGCGCAGGAACGCGTGGGTGCCTTTCTTAATGTAGATGGGCTCGGCGGGTACGCTGCGTGGGGCAGGCTCCTCGTCAAGGGCGTGTGATGCGTGATGACTCATTTTGCATGGACCTCTGTGCGATTTCCCGGACGAAACGTGGCCGCATGCGCGATGGGATATCGGCAAGGGCTGGGTTGTTGTTATTGGGAATGGTCACAAGGATAAGTAGGCCAGCAAGTTCTTTCCAATATAATATTCGACATGATCGATATGTTTTACGACCTATGGAGCCTGAATGGAATTACGTCACCTGCGCTATTTCGTGGCGGTTGCCGAGGAGCTGCATTTCGGCCGCGCCGCCGATCTGCTGGGCATTTCCCAGCCACCGCTGAGCCAGCAGATCCAGGCCCTGGAGCAGGAGCTGGGGGTGCGCCTGTTCGAGCGCAGCAACCGCCATGTCGCGCTGACCGACGCCGGTCGGCTGTTTCTGGAGGAAACCCGCCAGACCCTGGCCCAGGTTGGCAAGTCGGTAGACGTGGCACGGCGAGCGCAGCAGGGCGAGATAGGGGAGCTGCAGATCGGCTTCACCGCCTCGGCGCCGTTCGTGTCGATCATTCCACGCGCGGTGTTCGCCTTTCGCCAGGCCTTCCCGGCAGTACATCTCGATCTGCAGGAAATGACCAGTCGCCAGGTCGCCCAGGCGTTGGTGGAGAAAAAGCTGCAGATCGGCATGATTCGCCCGCTCGACCTGCCCGCCGAACTGGACGCCGTGGAGCTGCTGCGCGAACCGCTGGTGGCGCTGCTGCATGCCGGCCACCCGCTGGCCGGTGAACAGGACCGCGGCCTGGCGCTGGCCGAGCTGGCCGACCAGCCGTTCGTGTACTTTCCGCGCAGCTACGGTTCGGGCCTGTATGGCCAGTTTTTCAACCTGGCCCGGCAGGCAGGCTTCACCCCACGGGTCGCCCAGGAAGCCCAGGAAGCGTTGACCATCATCGGCCTGGTGGCGGCGGGCCTCGGCGTTTCGGTATTGCCGGCGTCGTTCCGGCGCATCCGCATCGATGGCGTGGTGTTCCGTACCTTGACCGATGCCGAGGCCACCACCGCGGTGTGGCTGGTCAAGCGGCGCCAGGAGCACTCGCCCCTGGCCCAGGCGTTCATCGACCTGCTGACCCGCGAGGTGCAGGCGCGCACGTGATGTGATGCCTGGACTGAAACCCGGGTGTCGCTGCGCGATCCAGGCCAAGGGGAAGGTGTCCACAGGCTGCCTGTCGCAGCCCGGGTTGAACGAAGCGATACCCGGGGCGATGGCGGATCGACCCGCTGGCAGTCGAGGCTTAGGCGTCGGCGCTCTTGTCCAGCTTGCGCAGGAACACGCTCATTTCCTTTTCGGCCTGCTTGTCGCCCTTGGCGTGGGCGGCCTGTACGCCGCTTTGCCAGGCGCTGCGGGCGGCGTCCGGGTTGCCGGCGGCCTGGTGGGCCTTGCCAAGCAGCTTCCAGGCGGCCGAGTACTGCGGATCGTGCTCTACGCAGCGCTGCAGGTGTTCGGCGGCCTTCAGGGCATCGCCGGTATCCAGGTAACCCTTGCCCAGGCCGAAACGCAGCAGTGAATTGTCCACACCCTTGGCGAGCATCTTTTCCAGTGCCTCGTTGCTCATCGTCAGGGCTCCTTAGAAGAAGGTCAGGCCGACCTGGAACAGCCGTTCCACGTCGCGGATGTGCTTCTTGTCCATCAGGAACAGGATCACGTGGTCGCCTGATTCGATCACGGTGATGTCGTGGGCGATCAAAACCTGTTCGTCACGGATGATCGCGCCAATGGTGGTACCGGACGGCAGGGAAATGTCCTTGATGGCCTTGCCGACCACCTTGCTCGAGCGAGCATCGCCGTGGGCGATAACTTCAAGGGCTTCGGCGACTCCACGGCGCAGCGAGTGCACGCTCTCGATATCGCCGCGGCGCACGTGGGTCAGCAGGCTGCCGATGGTGGCCAACTGAGGGCTGATGGCGATGTCGATCTCGCCGCCCTGAATCAGGTCGACGTAGGCGGGGTTGTTGATCAGCGTCATCACCTTGCGTGCGCCCAGGCGCTTGGCGAGGAGCGAGGACATGATATTGGCTTCATCGTCGTTGGTCAGGGCCAGGAAGATGTCGGCATCCTTGATGTTCTCTTCCACCAGCAGGTCGCGATCGGATGAGCTGCCGTGCAGGACGATGGTGCTTTCCAGTTGCTCCGAAAGATAGCGGCAGCGCGCCGGGTTCATCTCGATGATCTTGACTTGGTAGCGGCTCTCGATGGCCTCGGCCAGGCGTTCACCAATGTTGCCACCGCCAGCAATCACCACGCGCTTATAGCCTTCCTCAAGACGACGCATCTCGCCCATGACGGCCCGGATATCGGCCTTGGCAGCGATGAAGAACACTTCGTCATCGGCCTCGATGACGGTATCGCCCTGGGGCATGATCGCCCGATCACGGCGGAAGATCGCCGCCACACGGGTGTCGACGTTGGGCATGTGCTCGCGCAGCTGGCGCAGCTGTTGGCCGACCAGCGGCCCGCCATAGTAGGCGCGCACCGCCACCAGCTGTGCCTTGCCGTCGGCGAAATCGATGACCTGCAAGGCGCCGGGGTACTCGATCAGCCGCTTGATGTAGTTGGTGACCACCTGCTCGGGGCTGATCAACACGTCGATGGGGATGGCTTCGTTGTCGAACAGGCCGGTACGGGTCAGGTAGGCCGGCTCGCGCACGCGGGCGATCTTGGTCGGCGTATGGTAGAGGGTGTAGGCGACCTGGCAGGCGATCATGTTGACTTCGTCGCTGTTGGTTACCGCCACCAGCATGTCGGCATCGTCGGCGCCGGCCTGGCGCAGCACGGTGGGAAACGAGCCCTTGCCCTGCACGGTGCGGATGTCCAGCCGATCACTCAGGGCACGCAGGCGGTCGCCGTCGGTGTCGACCACGGTAATGTCGTTGGCTTCGCCGGCCAGGTGCTCGGCCAGGGTGCCGCCGACCTGGCCGGCGCCGAGGATGATGATCTTCATCGGGTTGCTCCTGAGGCGGCGATCTTGATCAGCTTGGCATAGTAGAAGCCGTCGTGGCCTTCTTGCTGGGCGAGCAGCTGTCGGCCATGGGGTTGCTTGAGGCCGAACGGGCCGGTGATGTCCAGCTCGCGGGCGCCCGAGGTGCGGGCCAGAAACGCCTCGATCACCTCGGTATTTTCCGTCGGCAGGGTCGAGCAGGTGGCATAGAGCAGGATGCCACCGACCTCAAGCGTCGGCCACAGCGCATCGAGCAGCTCGCCCTGCAGGCTGGCGAGGGCGGGAATGTCGTCGGCCTTGCGGGTCAGTTTGATGTCCGGGTGGCGGCGGATCACGCCGGTGGCCGAGCAGGGCGCATCGAGGAGGATGCGCTGGAAGGGCTTGCCGTCCCACCAGGCGGCTGTGTCGCGGCCATCGGCGGCGATCAGGGTGGCATCGAGGCCCAGGCGGTCGAGGTTGTCGCGTACGCGCAGCAGGCGCTTGGCTTCCAGGTCCACGGCGACCACTTCGCCCAAGCCTGGCTCGGCTTCGAGCAGGTGGCAGGTCTTGCCGCCTGGCGCGGCACATGCGTCCAGCACGCGCTGGCCGGGCGCCAGTTGCAGCAGCTCGGCGGCCAGTTGCGCGGCTTCGTCCTGCACACTGACGTGGCCGTCGGCGAAGCCTGGCAGCAGCGTCACGTCGCAGGCCAGCAACAAACGGATGCCGTCGTGGCTGAAGCTGCAGGGCTCGGCGTCGAAGCCAACCTGGCGCAGCCGGGCGAGGTAGTCGTCGCGGCTGCCGTGGCGGCGGTTGACCCGCAGGATCAGCGGCGGATGGGCATTGTTGGCGGCGCAGATGGCCTGCCAGTGCTCGGGCCAGAAGGCCTTGAGCTGCTTTTGCAGCCAGCGCGGATGGGCCGTGTGCAGCACCGGATCACGGTCCAGTTCTTCGAGCAGGCTGTCGCTGTCGCGTTGGGCGTTGCGCAGCACGGCGTTGAGCAGGCCCTTGGCCGACGTCTTCTTCAGCTTGTCGACGCAACCGACGGTCTCGCCGATGGCAGCGTGGGCCGGAATGCGTGTGTAGAACAGCTGATACAAGCCCACCAGCAGCAGCGCTTCGAGGTCGCGGTCGCCATCCTTGAAGGGCTTGCGCAGCAGCTTGTCGGCGATCAGCGCCAGGCGCGGTTGCCAGCGCGCGGCGCCAAAGGCCAGGTCCTGGGCGAGGCCACGGTCGCGGGCCTCGACCTTGTCCAGCAATGGTGGCAGGCTGCTGCCCAGCGAGGCCTTGCCTTCGAGCACCGCGGCCAGGGCGCGGGCCGCTGCCAGCCTGGGGTTCATGCCAGCACCGTGCCGACGGCGAACTGTTCGCGGCGGCTGTTGTACAGGTCACTGAAGCTCAGCGCCTTGCCGCCCGGCAATTGCAGACGGGTCAGCAGCAGAGCGCCAGTGCCGCAGGCGACCGTCAGGCCGTCCTTGCTGGCGGCGAGAATTTCTCCGGCCCGGCCCTGGCCCTCGCCGATGCGCGCCGCCAGTACCTTGAGCGGCGCGTCGCCCAGGGTGCCGTGGCAGATCGGCCAGGGGTTGAAAGCGCGGATCATCCGCTCCAGATCAATGGCCGGGCGGCTCCAGTCGAGGCGCGCCTCGTCCTTGTTGAGCTTGTGGGCGTAGTTGGCCTGGGCGTCGTCCTGCACTTCGCCCATCAGCGTGCCGCTGGCCAGGCCGGCGATGGCTTCGATCACCGCGGGCGGGCCGAGTTCGGCGAGGCGGTCGTGCAGGCTGCCGCCGGTGTCGTCGGCGCTGATCGGCGTGCGCACCTTGAGCAGCATCGGCCCGGTGTCCAGGCCCGCTTCCATCTGCATCACGGTGACGCCGCTCTCGGCGTCGCCCGCTTGTACGGCACGCTGGATCGGCGCTGCGCCGCGCCAGCGCGGCAGCAGGGAGGCATGGCTGTTGATGCAGCCGAAGCGCGGGATATCGAGCACTACCTGCGGCAGGATCAAACCGTAGGCGACCACCACCAGCAGGTCCGGGGCCAGCGCCGCGAGCTCGGCCTGGGCCGCAGCGTCGCGTAGGCTCGGAGGTTGCAGCACGGGAATGGCGTTTTCCAGAGCCAGCTGTTTGACCGGGCTGGGCATCAGCTTCTGCCCACGGCCGGCGGGGCGATCCGGCTGGGTATACACCGCGACGATCTGATGCGGCGTGTCGAGCAGCGCCTTGAGGTGGGCGGCGGCGAACTCCGGTGTGCCGGCGAATACGATACGCAGAGCTTCGGTCATGGGGTCTCGCTGTAGCTCGGAAGCGCTGGGCGCTTACCTGAAAAAGAAAAGGCCTGCGTAGCAAGCCTTTGCAGAGGACGGCATCACGCCTGCTGGCGGTGCTGCTTTTCCAGCTTCTTCTTGATGCGGTCGCGCTTGAGCGCGGACAGGTAGTCGACGAACAGCTTGCCGTTGAGGTGATCGCATTCGTGCTGGATGCACACGGCGAGCAGGCCTTCGGCGATCATCTCGAACGGTTGGCCGTCGCGGTCCAGCGCGTTGATCCTGACCTTTTGCGGGCGGTCGACGTTCTCGTAGAAGCCGGGCACCGACAGGCAGCCTTCCTGGTACTGGTCCATCTCCTCGGTGAGCGATTCGAACGCCGGGTTGATGAAGACCAGAGGCTCGCTCTTGTCTTCGGACAGGTCCATGACCACCACGCGCTTGTGCACATTCACCTGGGTGGCGGCGAGGCCAATACCGGGGGCGTCATACATGGTTTCGAACATGTCGTCGACCAACTGGCGCACGGCGTCATCGACCACGTCCACCGGTTTGGCGATGGTGCGCAGGCGTGGATCGGGAAATTCGAGGATGTTTAAAATCGCCATATGCGTTTGTGATGCACTTGTGGAATAAATTCAAAATCCGCTGCTAAGATGACGGCAGCATCGAAAAACGGCTTCACGCCGCGGTTTTACTGGGTTCTGTCGCGGCGCTAGGGCGCTTCACGCGAAGCCACATAATAAAGGGATTCACCGCATGAGGAAATCACTACTCGCCCTGTTGCTGGTCGCGGCGGGCGGCCTGGCGCAGACCGGTATGGCGCAGGCCGAGGTGCAGCTCAAGGAAGGCCACCCCGACCGTTACACGGTGGTGCGGGGCGATACCCTCTGGGACATCTCCGGCAAGTTCCTGCGCCAGCCCTGGAAGTGGCCGGAAATCTGGCACGCCAACCCCCAGGTCGAGAACCCGCACCTGATCTATCCCGGCGACGTGCTCAGCCTGGTCTACATCGACGGTCAACCGCGCCTGATGCTGGGCCGCGGCGAGTCGCGCGGCACCATCAAGCTGTCGCCGAAAGTGCGCAGCACACCGATGGCCGAAGCCATTCCGACCATTCCGCTGGAGGCGATCAACAGCTTCCTGCTGAAGAACCGCATAATCGACAAGCCCGAGGACTTCCAAAGCGCGCCTTATATTGTCGCCGGTAACGCCGAGCGCGTGGTCAGTGGCGCTGGTGATCGCGTCTATGCCCGTGGCAGCTTCGACCCGGCAGCACCGGTATACGGCATCTTCCGCCAGGGCAAGACCTACACCGATCCCGATACCAAGGAGTTCCTCGGCATCAACGCCGATGATATCGGCGGTGGCGAAGTCGTCGCCGAGGAGGAGGGCGTCGGCACTCTCAACCTGACCCGCACCACCCAGGAAGTGCGCAACGGTGACCGTCTGTTCCCCACCGAAGAGCGAGCGATCAACTCCTCCTTTATGCCCAGTGAGCCGAAGAGCGAGATCAAGGGCCTGATCCTCGATGTGCCGCGCGGCGTCAGCCAGATCGGCCAATTCGACGTGGTCACCCTCAACAAGGGCGCTCGCGACGGCCTGGAGATCGGCAACGTGCTGGCGGTCTACAAGACCGGCGAAACCGTACGTGACCGAGTCACCGGCGAGCTGGTGAAGATTCCGGACGAGCGCGCCGGCCTGCTGATGGTGTTCCGCACCTACGAGAAGCTCAGCTACGGCATGATCCTCAATGCTTCGCGACAGCTGGCGGTGATGGACAAGGTACGCAATCCGTAACACCTGCAAGCCCCGCCGATGCGGGGCTTGTGCTATTCGATAGGGCTCCCGATCAAGGATGATCCGCCATGTCGATCTCTCGCCGTGCCCTGTCTCCCGCGGAACTCGAAGCCCGTTTGCGCCTGCATTGCCTGCCGGAGCTGGGGCCCAAGCGGTTTCACAAATTGCTCAGCGCCTTTGACAGCGCCTCGGCTGCGCTGAGCGCGCCGGCGAGTGCCTGGCGTTCGCTCGGCTTGCCACTCGCCTGTGCTGAAGCGCGGCGCAGCAGCGAGGTTCGCGAGCGGGCGCGGCTGAGCCTGGCATGGTTGCAGGTACCCGGCCAGCAAGTGCTGATGTGGGACGATCCACAGTATCCGGCCCTGCTGGCAGAAATCGCCGATGCGCCGCCGCTGCTGTTCGTCGCTGGCGACCCGACGCTGCTGGAGCGGCCGCAACTGGCCATGGTCGGCAGCCGGCGCGCCTCCAGGCCGGGCCTGGATACCGCACACGGTTTCGCGCGCAGCCTGGCACGCGGCGGCTTCGTGATTACCAGCGGGCTGGCGCTGGGTATCGACGGCGCCGCGCACCAGGGCGCGCTGGATGCCGAGGGCCATACCGTGGCCGTACTCGGCACCGGCCTGCAATGCCTGTACCCGGCCCGCCACAAGCGCCTTGCGCAGGATATCGTCGAGCGGGGTGGGGCACTGGTTTCCGAGCTGCCGCTCGACAGCCCGCCCCAGGCCAGCAACTTTCCACGCAGAAATCGCATCATCAGCGGCCTGTCGCTGGGCGTGCTGGTGGTCGAGGCCAGCCCGTCGAGCGGCTCGCTGATCACCGCACGCCTGGCCGCCGAGCAGGGCCGCGAGGTGTATGCGATTCCCGGTTCCATTCATCACCCCGGCGCCAAAGGCTGCCACCAACTGATTCGTGACGGCGCCACGCTGGTGGAAAGCATCGAGCATATCCTGGAGGCGCTGCGTGGCTGGCAGGTTACCGGCGGGAGTGCGCTCACCGCTGCCGAAGCGCCGCCGCCGGCCCATCCGCTGCTGACCCTGCTGCATGCCGCACCGCATACCAGCGAGGCCCTGGCGCATTCCAGCGGCTGGCCGCTGCCCGAGGTGCTGGCCGCGCTCACCGAGCTGGAGCTCGATGGCCGCGTCGCCTGCGAAGCCGGGCTGTGGGTGGGCTGCAAGCCTTAGCTTGGCTACACTGCGCCCAGCGTTTTTTTGGGAGACAGTCGATGATCACCAGTTGGCAGGTTCAGCAGGCTGCGCGCGTGGTTCGCGCTGGCGGCGTTATCGCTTACCCGACCGAGGCCGTATGGGGGCTGGGGTGCGATCCCTGGGATGAAATGGCGGTCGATCGCCTGCTCGCGCTGAAGGAGCGCCCGATGCGCAAGGGGCTGATCCTGGTCGCCGACAACATCCGCCAGTTCGACTTTCTGCTCGATGACCTGCCGGACATCTGGCAGGACCGCCTGGCCAGCACCTGGCCGGGCCCCAACACCTGGCTGGTGCCCCACCAGGATCGCCTGCCACAGTGGATCACCGGTGAGCACGACAGCGTCGCCCTGCGCGTCAGCGACCACCCGCGGGTGCGTGAGCTCTGTGCGTTGACCGGCCCGCTGGTGTCGACCTCGGCCAATCCTGCCGGTCGGCCGGCGGCGCGGTCGCGGTTACGGGTCGAACAGTATTTTCCGCGGCAGCTGGATGCCGTGCTGGGCGGCGCCCTGGGTGGGCGCCGCAATCCCAGCGTGATACGTGATCTAGTTACCGGCGACGTACGCCGACCAGCCTGATCTTAGATCAGCGGTATATATCTGTGGGAATGGGCCATGCCCATGACGTTCGTGGGCATGGCCCATTCCCACATACGCGCACGGCTTTAGACGTAGGGTGGATCCCGCTTCACCGATCCACCATTGCAACGTATCGGCCCTAAAAATCCCGCCGCCTTTCGCGCTAGGTAAACATGAAAGGCAGCGGAAAGCGCCCCAGCCTACGGCAACAGAATTGTCGAGCCGGTGGTTTTGCGGTCGCTCAGCAGGGTCTGTGCGGTGGCCGCGTCACTCAGTGGATAGCGCTGGCCGATCTCTACCTCGAGCTTGCCCTTGGCGATCATGCCGAACAGCTCGTCGGCCATCTTCTGCAGGCTTTCCGGCGTGTTGGCGTAGCTGGCCAGGGTCGGGCGGGTGACGTACAGCGAGCCCTTCTGTGACAGCACGCCCAGGTTGACGCCGGTGACCGCGCCCGAGGCGTTGCCAAAGCTGACCAGCAGGCCGCGCGGCGCCACGCAGTCGAGCGAGGTTTCCCAGGTGTCCTTGCCGACGCCGTCGTAGACCACCGGGCATTTCTTGCCATCGGTCAGCTCCAGTACGCGCTGGGCGACGTCCTCATGGCTGTAGTCGATGGTTGCCCAGGCGCCCTGCTGCCTGGCGCGCTCGGCCTTCTTCGCCGAACTCACGGTGCCGATCAGCTTGACGCCCAGAGCCTTGGCCCACTGGCAGGCGAACGAGCCAACACCGCCCGCGGCCGCGTGAAAGAGAATGGTGTCGCCGCTTTTCAGTTCCGCGGTCTGGCGCAGCAGGTACTGCACGGTCAGGCCCTTGAGCATCACCGCCGCGGCCTGCTCGAAGCTGATCGCGTCGGGCAGCTTGACCAGCTTGTCGGCCGGCAGCACATGCAGCTCGCTATACCCGCCCAGCGGGCCGGTGGCGTAGGCCACGCGGTCGCCGACCTGCAAGCCCTTGACCTCGGAGCCGATGGCATCGACGAAGCCGGCACCTTCGGTGCCCAGGCTCGATGGCAGCGATGGCGGTGCATACAGGCCGCTGCGCAAATAGGTGTCGATGAAGTTGAGGCCGATGGCCTGGTTGTGCACCCGCACCTCGTGAGGGCCTGGCGCGGCTGGTTGGTAGTCGACGTAGTCGAGTACCTCGGGGCCGCCGTGGCGGCTGAACTGGATGCGCTTGGCCATCGTCTTTGCTCCTGCGTGAACGTGAATGCAATAGACCCCTAATCCTCGGGGGCGTTGAACCGCTTTTTCTCGAAAAGGTCGAACGTGGCATCTGTCGTTGACCCGCGTCAACTGCGGAGCATCGGGCGCCGGTGCTATGCTGGCCGCCGATTTTATCGACGCTCGTGACCCAAGGTGCCCCCGTGAGTGACCAGACCGAGGCCGTGAAAGCCTACCTGCTCGACCTGCAAGACCGTATCTGCGCCGCCCTGCAAGCCGAGGATGGCCAGGGCACATTTGTCGAAGATGCCTGGCAGCGCCCAGGCGGAGGCGGTGGCCGCACGCGGGTGATCGGCGACGGTGCGCTGATCGAGAAGGGTGGCGTGAACTTCTCCCACGTGTTTGGCGACAACCTGCCACCCTCCGCCAGTGCCCACCGCCCGGAGCTGGCCGGGCGCGGCTTCCAGGCCCTCGGCGTGTCGCTGGTGATCCACCCGCACAACCCTCATGTACCGACGTCCCACGCCAACGTGCGTTTCTTCAGCGCCGAGAAGGAAGGCGAAGAGCCGGTCTGGTGGTTCGGCGGCGGCTTCGACCTGACGCCCTATTACGGCAACGAAGAAGACTGCGTGCACTGGCATCGCGTTGCCGAGCAGGCCTGTGCGCCCTTCGGCGCCGATGTGTACCCGCGCTACAAGGCCTGGTGCGACCGCTACTTCCACCTCAAGCACCGTGGCGAGCCACGGGGCATTGGCGGGTTGTTCTTCGACGACGTCAACGAATGGGGCTTCGACACCTGCTTCGCCTTCATCCGCGCCATCGGCGACGCCTTCATCGACGCCTACCTGCCCATCGTGCAGCGCCGCAAGGCCACGCCCTATACCCCTGCGCAACGTGAATTCCAGGAGTACCGCCGCGGCCGTTACGTGGAGTTCAACCTGGTGTTCGACCGTGGCACGCTGTTCGGCCTGCAGTCGGGCGGGCGTACCGAGTCGATCCTCATGTCGCTGCCGCCCCAGGTGCGGTGGGGTTACGACTGGAAGCCGGTGCCGGGCAGCGAGGAAGCACGCCTCACCGAGTACTTCCTCACTGACAGAGACTGGCTCGGCTTGCAGCCCGAAGCTTGAAGCGCGCGGGTAAAAGCTTCAGGCTTGCCGCCTTTGGCTTTCACTCGCGGAAACTTTATGGATCGCTACGGTGTATTCGGCAACCCCATCGGCCACAGCAAGTCGCCGCTGATCCACCGGCTGTTCGCCGCACAGACCGGCCAGCAGCTGGCCTACGAGACGCTGCTGGCGCCGCTGGACGACTTCGAAGGTTACGCCCGGGCCTTTTTCGCCGAGGGCTGCGGCGCCAACGTGACCGTGCCGTTCAAGGAACAGGCCTGTGCGCTGGCCGACAGCCTGACCGAGCGCGCCCGCCGTGCCGGCGCGGTGAACACCCTGAAGAAGCTCGAAGACGGCAGCCTGCTCGGTGACAACACCGACGGCGCTGGCCTGGTGCGCGACCTGACCGTGAATGCCGGCATCGACCTGCGCGGCAAGCGCATCCTGCTGCTTGGCGCTGGCGGCGCGGTGCGCGGCATCCTCGAACCCTTCCTGGCCCAGCAGCCGCAGACCCTGGTGATCGCCAATCGCACGGTAGACAAGGCCGAACAACTGGCGCGCCAGTTCGCCGACCTCGGCCCGGTGGTCGCCAGCGGCTTCGACTGGATCGACGCGCCAGTGGACCTGATCATCAATGGCACCTCGGCGAGCCTTGCCGGCGAGCTGCCGCCTATCGCCGCCAGTCTGATCCAGCCCGGCCACACCTGCTGCTACGACATGATGTACAGCGCAGGCCCCACGGCGTTCAATCGCTGGGCCGCCGAGCAGGGCGCCGCGCGTACCCTCGACGGCCTCGGCATGCTGGTCGAGCAGGCCGTCGAGGCCTTCCACTTGTGGCGCGGCGTGCGCCCGGACAGCGTGCCGGTGCTGGCCGAACTGCGCCGCCAACTGGCGGCGTAGCGCCGTCAGGCTACTGCCTGTGCCGAAATCGTCATCTGCGTGAGCCAAACGGATCAAGCCGTGCGGCGCTGCTGGCGCCAGTCTTGCAGACTTACCGTGCACATGTGAGCACGCAACGGCCCGTGCCGGGCCTAGCCAAAGGAGTTGACGATGATTCGGCTGTCCCTGGAAGAAGCCCGTGAGCTGTCGCTGTCGATCATGCGCCGGGCTGGCTTCAGCGAGGCGCAGACCCAGGCCGTTACCACCACGGTAGTTGCGGGTGAGCGCGATGGCTGCGCTTCCCATGGGCTGTACCGAGTGTTGGGCTGCGTCAGTTCGCTGAAGGCCGGCAAGGTGGTCGCCGATGCCGAGCCCGAGGTGATCGACCAGGCGCCTTCGATCGTGCGCGTCGATGCGCGCGGCGGCTTCTCCCAGCTGGCCTTCCAGGCGGGCTTACCGGTGCTGGCCGAGAAGGCGAGGGCCAACGGCATCGCAGCGCTGGCGATCAACCGCTGCGTGCATTTCTCTGCATTGTGGGTGGAAATCGAGCAGCTTACGGAGCTCGGCCTGGTGGCCCTGGCTTGTAACCCCAGCCATGCCTGGGTCGCGCCAGCGGGCGGCAGCAAGCCGATCTTCGGCACCAACCCGATCGCCTTCGGCTGGCCGCGTGCTGGTAAACATCCGTTCATCTTCGACTTCGCCACCAGCGCTATTGCCCGCGGTGATATCGAGCTGCATCGGCGCGCTGGCAAACTCATTCCCGAGGGCTGGGGCATCGATGCCAGCGGCCAGCCCAGCACCGACGCCGAAGCGGTGATGAATGGCGCCATGCTGACCTTTGGTGGGCACAAGGGCTCGGCGCTGGCGGCGATGGTGGAGCTGATCGCCGGGCCGCTGATCGGCGACCTGACCAGCGCCGAGTCGCTGGCCTATGACGCTGGCAGCAAGTCGTCGCCGTACCACGGCGAGCTGATCATCGCCCTCGACCCGCAACGCTTTCTCGGCGCCGCAGCCGCCCAGCATCTGGCCAGGGCCGAGGCGCTGTTCGACGGCATCGAGGGGCAGGGCGCGCGGCTGCCCTCGCAGCGGCGGTATGAGGCGCGCGCCCGTAGCCTCGTCGAGGGTGTGCAGATTCCTCGGGCGCTTTACGACGACCTCAACGCACTGCTCGGTTGACGCTGTAACCGCGCCCGCTCAGGGCTGTGGATAACTGCGCGGTGTGTACACCCACTCGCCGCCATCGTCACGGGGGAAGCGGCGGGTCTGGCTGGAGCCGATGATTACCAGGGTGCGCATGTCGACCATCTCCGCTGTCAATTCGCCAAGGCTGAGTACGCGCAGGGCCTCGGCTGGGCGACCGATGTCGCGGCCCAGCACGACCACGGCATCCGGCGTGCGGTGCTGGCGGACGATCTCCAGGGCTCGGCCGAGTTGCCAGGGGCGCGCCCTGGATATCGGGTTGTAGAAGGCCATCGCCAGATCAGCCGCGCCGGCGTGGTCCAGACGGCGTTCGATCACCGCCCAGGGCTTGAGGTTGTCTGACAGGGAGATCAGGCAGAAATCGTGGCCCAACGGTGCACCGGCCTTGGCAGCGGTGGCCAGGGCCGCGGAGACGCCGGGCAGCACTTCCAGCTCGACGGCGTGCCAGTCGGCGGGTGCAGCGGGTTCTTCCAGGGCTTCCAGCACCGCGGCGGCCATGGCGAACACGCCGGGGTCGCCGGAGGAAATAACCACCACGCGGCGGCCGCTGGCGGCCAGCTCGAAGGCATGGCGGGCGCGTTGCAGCTCTTCGCGGTTGTCGCTGCAGTGGCGCACCTGGTCGTCGCGCAGCGGCTCGGCCATCTTCACATAAGTTTCATAGCCGAGCAGGTCCTGAGCCTCATCCAGCGCGCGACGCACCGCTGGGGTCAGGTGTTCGGCAGCGCCGGGGCCCAGGCCGATCACGCTCAGGCGGCCGCGCGGGCGGCCAATGGCTCGAGCGGCGTCGGGCGAGTCGGCCTGCAGCAGGTGCAGACCGTCGTGCTGTTCGATGGAGGCAGGTAGCGCGGCGTCAGGGGTGACGAAACGCAGCGGTATTTTCAACTCATGAGCCGCCTGGGCCAGCGCCTTGTCGGTCATCTGGGCAACGGGCGCGAGCAGGGCGGCCAGGGCTTTCGGCGCCAGGCCGCAGCGCTCGAACAGCCTGCCGATACGCGCGGCGAGATCCTCGGCACGGTCAACCCGCACCAGCAGGCTGCGCGGGTGAATCAGCAATTCATCGGGCTGGGCGACACGTTGCGCAGTGGTGACGCGCAGGACGCGGCTGCCGTCCTCGGCCAGCGGCAGTTTGCTTTGGTCGAGCCAGGGCGCGTCACCGTCAATACGCAGGCTTTCACCGCCAAGCAGGTCTGAGACGAAGCGCTTGCCCTGTTCGATATTGGCCAGTGCGTAGCCGCTCGGCGGGTCGAGCAGGCAGGTGCCAAAGCGCAGCTCGCCGCTGGTGGTGATCGCCGCCCGGGTGTCCAGGGCCGTGGCGATCTGCCGGGCCATGCGGTTGACGCCACCCAGGCCGCCGAGCAGTGGCACCACGGCGCTTCCATCTTCGGCCACGGCCAGCACCGGCGGCTCGGCGCCCTTGCTGGCGAGCAACGGTGCCAGGCTGCGGATGACGATACCAGCGGCGCACAGGGCGATGAGCGGCGTGCCGCTGCGGTACAGGCTGCGCAAGGTATCGCCGAAGTCGTCGTAGGCCTGGTCGGCCTCTACCCGGCCGCGCAGGCCGTGGACGGCGGCCTGTGGATAAAGCGCCTGGATGCGCCGGGCGGTGGCCAGGGCGGAGGGGCCGAGGATGACGATGACAGGGGAAGCGGTCATGGGAATTCCAGGTTCAAGGTACAGGCGAAGACACGGCTCAACCGCGCCATTTCTCGCCCGGCACTACGATCATCGAAAAATACGGCGAGGCCATCGGCTCGACTTCGTCCAGCGGCACGATGCGCTGGTTGGCCATGGTCGCCCGTTCCACGTAGTGGGCCCGTTCGTGCAAGCCGAGTTCCTGCAGTACCCGCCGGACTTTCTCGAAGTTGCGACCGAGCTTCATCACCACGGCGGCTTCGGCATCACGCAGGCGCTCACGCAGTTCGTCTTCGGGCAGCACGCCGGAGAGCACCGACAGGCTCTGGTTGCGGTACACCAGCGGCGCGCCCAGCACCGCCGCACTGCCGAGCATCGAGCAGACGCCGGGAATGACCTCGGCCTCGTAGCGCGCGGCCAGGCGGTCGTGCAGGTACATGTAGGAGCCGTAGAAGAACGGGTCGCCTTCGCAGATCACCGCCACGTCGCGACCGGCGTCCAGATGCTCGGCGATCTGTACCGCGCAGGTGTCGTAGAAGTCGCTGATCACCGCCTCGTAGGTCAGCGGAGGTTCGAGCTTTTCGGTGGTCACCGGGTAGACCAGCGGCAGGCGCTGCTGGTTGTCGTCCAGGTGCGCCTCGATGATGCCGAAGGCGTTGCCGCCCTGGCCGACGTTGGCCTTGGCCTTGGCCACGAAGTAGCCAACCACCGGCGACGCCTTGAGCAGCCGCAGGGCTTTGACGGTGATCAGCTCAGGGTCGCCCGGGCCGACGCCCAGGCCCAGCAGGCGGCCTTTGCCGGGGCGGTCCATACCGGTCATCACTCGACCTCCGTGGCCAGCGCATTGACGGCGGCGGCGGCCATGGCGCTGCCGCCGCGACGGCCCTGAACGATCACGTAGGGCACGCCATGCTCGGCGAAGGTACTGGCTAGCAGGTCCTTGGATTCGGCGGCGCCGACGAAACCCACCGGGAAGCCGAGAATCAGCGCCGGCCTTGGCGCGCCGGCGGCGAGCATGTCGAGCAGGTAGAACAACGCGGTGGGCGCATTGCCGATCACCACCACCGCGCCTTCGAGGTGCTCGCGCCAGTGCTCCAGGGCCACCGCCGAGCGGGTGTTGCCCAGCTTCTTGGCCAACTCTGGCACGCCGGCATCATTGAGGGTACAGATTACCGGGTTGGCGCCTTGCAGGCGGGCACGGGTCACGCCCTCGGCGACCATGCGGGCGTCGCAGAGAATCGGCGCGCCGTTGGTCAGGGCCTGGCGGCCAGCCGCACCGGCGCCAGGTGAAAAGCGCAGGTCCTGCACCACGTCGACCATGCCGCAGGCGTGGATGACCCGCACCGCGAGCTTCTCCAGATCCGCCGGAATGGCGCTCAGGTCGGCCTCGGCGCGGATGATGGCGAAGGAATTGCGATAGATCTCCTGACCATCGCGGATGTAATCGGTCATCGGGTGAAACTCCGGGTAGCGGGGAGCGCAGCCAGCAGTTCGCCGGCTTCGTCGGGTGTCAGGTGGTGGCCCAGCAGGTGGCCGAAACCAGTGCCGAGTGGTTGGCGCGCGTACAGGTCGTAGCGACCCTCGGCAACGGCCAGCAGGGTGAAGGGCGCGCGGTGGGCGGCAGCGCAAGAGCGGCGGCAGCCCGTCAGATGAATGCCTGGTTGCTGGCTGTCGGCGGGCAGGTGGTCGGCCACGCGCAGGGCATCGGCTTTGGTGTCGGCCAGCCCCTTGGCGCAACCGCTGGCGCCCGTGCAGGCGATAAGGCGGGTCAGCGGCGCCGCCTTATCGGTCAACAGGCCAAGCCCTTGCAACGCCTGGGCGGTTGCCTCGCCATCGGCCTCGGCCACGTTCGGCAGCAGCACGCTTTGCCAGGGGGTCAGGCGCAGGCTGCCATCGCCCAGGCGGCGCGCCAGTGCGGCGAGGCCCACTAACTGCTCGGCATTGAGCCGGCCCAGCGGCGGCACGGCACCGACATGCACGCGGCCCGGCTGGCGTTGGCTGCCGATGCCGATATGAGCTTGCGCTGCAGCAGCTGGGCGTCGCCAGCCGTCGGCGTTCACCAGTACGTCGCCCAGGCGTTCGCGCAGGCGCTGCAGCAACATCGCAGGTGGATGGTTCTCCAGCAGATGACGCATGCGCGTCTGCTCGGGCGTGGCGAGGTCGAGAAACAGCTCGAGCACTGCGATCACCAGATCATGGGCCTGGGCCGCAGGCACGATGCCAAGCGCCGGGGCATCCTCGGCCAGCCCCGGTGGGCAGCCGGCCAGGCCAAAGGCATAGCCAATACCGTCAGCAAGCGGCAGGGCGCTGAGCCAGATGTCGTGGGGGTGTTCGAGCATCGCCAGGCGCTCGCCGCCGTCAAGCAGCAGGGCGAACTTGGGCGACAGCGCATGCAGGCGCGGGGTGTTTTCCAGTGTCGTCAGCAGTTGCGCAGCCAGGGGCGAGATATCCACAAGCGCCTGCGCATCGATGCCGGCGGCCGGGCTGAGCATCAGGTTACGCACGTCATCGGCGCCTGGCGAGCGGGGGCCCAGACCGACGGCCAGCAACTCGCCGATCAGCGCGTCTTCACTGCCGAGGCGGATGCCGCGAATCTGCAGGTTGGCGCGGTTGGTGGCCTCGATCACCCCGCCTGCGTGGCGTTGTGCGGCGGCGGCGATGCGCTCGGCCTGCGCGGCGGCGAGGTGGCCGCCGGCCAGCTTGACCCGGCAGATACCGCCATCCTTCGCCTGTACGATACGCAGCAACCCCGGACAGGCCGAGGGGCGAATGGCTGGAGCTGGACGGAACTGGGCCTGTTTCAACGGATCACCGGGGTCGGGTCACATGGGCATCCGTTCGAGGATAGGCCAGAGAAGATTGCGCTTCTATCACCGGGACACCCCGCCCGGTGTGGGCTCATGCGACTGAATCCGTCGGCAGGTCTCCTGGCTCGCAGGTCATGGCGCATGGCCGGCCTTCCCGGTTTCCCAGTGGCGATTGGCGCAGGCGCTCGCTGCAACAGTTGCGGGGGCAGCCACGGCGGAAAACCTGCCCAATATCTGCTGCGTGTCGGCCCTGCCGCGTTAGAAACCGTCTCGGAATGCTCGTGTACAGCAGTACACTCCGCTTCCTCGCCGATTTCCGCCTTGCAGGGCTCTAGCTCGCTAGCTATTGAACAGGTTTTCTCGTGTTCCCTCTTAGGCCCGCGTCTACGTACCACGTAGCCGACGGACACCGACGAAGGCGCTATTATGCCCGCTTTGCCCGCCGGGATGAAAAGCCGCGTCGTCGGATAGCGAATGGTGCCGGTAGCGCTGGCCGCAACGCTGTCGCCCATGGCGAGGCTCCACGGCATCAGATCGTAGGATGGGTCGAGGAGCGCAGCGACGATACCCATCAAGGTTAATGAGGAAAACCACATGACACCCTGGCTGACCGTCGTGGGCATTGGAGAAGACGGCTACGCCGGCCTCGGCAAGGCGGCGCGGCACGCGCTGCTCAAGGCGAGCCAGGTGTTTGGCAGCGAGCGCCAGTTGGGCCTGCTGCCACGCTGCATCGGCGCCACGCGCCTGGAATGGCCCAGGCCCTTTTCCCTGGCGCCGGTGCTGGAGCGCCGCGGCACGCCAGTGTGTGTGCTGGCCAGCGGCGACCCGATGTTCTTCGGTGTTGGTGCCAGCCTGGCCCGCGAGCTGCCGAGTGAGGAACTGCACATCCTGCCGGCGCCGTCATCCTGCTCACTGGCAGCGGCTCGCCTGGGCTGGCCGCTGCAGAGCACGCCGCTGGTCTCGCTGGTTGGCCGACCATTGGCGGCGCTCCATGCACAGATTCATCCGGGCGTGCGCCTGCTGGTGCTGAGCAACGACGGCGACAGCCCGGCGGCCATCGCCACGTTGCTGCGCGAGCGCGGCTTCGGCCCCAGCCGCCTGTGCGTCTTCGAACACCTCGGGGGTGAGCGCGAGCGGCGCGTCGAGGGGCTGGCCGAAGGCTGGTCCCTGGCCCGCGCGGCGGACCTCAACCTGGTCGCCATCGACTGCGTGGCCGGCGATGACGCCAGGCGCCTGCCGCTGACGCCCGGCCTGCCGGACGATGCCTATCGCCATGACGGCCAACTGACCAAGCGCGACGTGCGCGCCATCACCCTGGCGCGCCTGGCGCCGTTGCCCGGCGAGCTGCTCTGGGACGTCGGTGCCGGTTGCGGCTCCATCGGTATCGAATGGCTGCGCGCGCATCCAGGTTGCCGCGCCATCGCCATCGAGGCGGACGAGGGGCGCCAGGCGCACATCGCCCACAATCGCGATGCCCTTGGCGTGCCGGGTCTGCAACTGGTGGCCGGGCGCGCGCCCGAGGCTCTCGACGGGCTGGCCGCGCCAGACGCCATCTTCATCGGCGGCGGCGTCACTGCGCCGGGTGTGCTGGAACGCTGCTGGCGGGCCCTCAAGCCCGGTGGCCGCCTGGTGGCCAACGCGGTGACCCTGCAGAGCGAGGCGGCGCTGATCGCCTTTCGCGGCGCGCACGGCGGCGAGCTGACCCGGATCGACGTCGCCCAGGCCAAGCCCCTTGGCGGCTTCGATACCTGGCGCGGGGCACTGCCGATCACCCTGCTGCAGGTCGGCAAGCCCGTATGAAACGCGTGCTGTTGCTGGGCGGTATCGGCGAGGCGCTGAGCCTCGCGCGGCGCCTGGGCCCGGCGCATATCTACAGCCTCGCCGGGTTGGGCAAGGTGCCGGATGATCTTGCGTGTCAGGTCCGCGTGGGTGGCTTTGGCGGCGCAGAGGGCCTGGCTGCGTTCTTACGCGAAGAGGGCATCACGCTGCTGGTCGACGCCACCCATCCCTATGCCGCGCAGATCAGCCACAACGCTGCCAACGCTGCGAAACTGGCCGGCATTCCCTGCTGGGCCCTGCGTCGGCCAGGCTGGCACGCGGTGCCCGGCGATGACTGGCGCGAGGTATTCGACTGGCCAACGCTGATCACTGCCCTGGCTGGCTTTCAGCGCCCCCTGTTCACCCTCGGCCGCGAGCCGCTGGCGCATCTGCATGAGATTCCCGCCCACCAGCACTGGACGGTGCGCTGCCTGCATGGCCAGCCCGCCACTGCGCGTGCCGAGGTGATCGGCGCCCGCGGGCCGTTCAGCCTGGAGGACGAACGGGCGCTGTTCGCGCGGCTCGAGTGCGATGTGCTGGTCAGCAAGAACAGCGGCAGTGCCGCCACCGAGCACAAGCTGGAGGTCGCCCGTGAGCGCGGCCTGCCGGTGCTGGTGCTGCAGCGGCCCGAGTTGCCCGCGGTCGCCCGGCACTACGCCACTGCCGAATCGTTGTGGCAGGCGCTGCTGGCAATCGGTATCTGAAGCGCTGCTACACTGGTGGCCTTTTTCACGGAGCCCTCCATGACCGCCACCCCCTACGTCCAGGTTCTGTTCGCCGGCCCCGATCTACTGCACGGATCGTTCGCCGAGCTGTTTCGTGCCCGCCTGGTCGAGCTGCGTGGCGAGGGAGCGCTGGCCGATCTGGTTGACACCAGCGCGGGCTACGATGCGCTCTGGCAGCGTGTCAAAGAGGTTAGCGGCGCGCTGCTGGTGGTCGACCTGGAGATACAGAGCAGCAGCCAGCACGTCGACTGGCTGCGCAGTGAACTGGCTGGCCGTACCGACCCCGCACGGGTGTATGTCGCCAGCCTGTTCGGCCAGCTCGAGCCCGATGCAGCGGCAGCCGCCTGTGCGCTGGTCGAGCGGCCGGAACTGCACCTGGGCTGCGCTGACGTACCGGCGCTGCCCGGCAGCCATGCCTGGTCGAAGATCCCGGCACACCAGTATCGCGTGCTGCTCTGCAACGGCCCGCGTTGCACCCGTCGCGGCGCCCTGGGCCTGTGGAAAATGCTGCGCGAGAAGGTCAAGGCCGCTGGCCGCCTGGAATGCGAAGGTGGCGTGCACATCACCCGAACCCAGTGCCAGTTTCCCTGCGACCAGGGGCCTACCTTGAGCGTCTACCCGCCTGGCCATTGGTATCAGGTGCGCAGCGAGGCGGACGTGATTCGCCTGGTCGACGAGCAACTGGTCGCCGGGCGAGCGGTCCCCGAACTGCTGATGACGCGGCCCTGACCGACGGGCACCGCCCGGTTGACGCGTGGGGGTAACGCAACCGTCGCCGCCCGCGCTTGCCGGCCTGCCGCAATCCCCGGCGACAACCGCCGCCCTATCCCGTGCTCGACCGCCGTGCATTTCGGGCTACCATGCCGGCATCACAAGAATTCGAGTCCTGCATGACCGCCCTGTTGCTGCGCCACCGCATCGCTGCCATCGTGCTGCTGATCGTTATCGGCCTGGCCGTCAGCCTGTGGCTGGCCAGCCGCTATGCCGAGCAGTTGGCCTGGGAGGACCGCAGCAACGAGGCCCATGGCCAGCTGCAGCTGTACGCGCAATCGATCCAGACCCTCGTCGACCGGTTCCGCTCGGTGCCGCAACTGCTGTCCATGGACAGCGATATCCAGGACCTGCTGCATTCGCCGGACAACCCCCAGCTGCGAGACAAGCTCAACCGCCGGTTCGAGTTGCTCAACGCCGCCGCCGGCGCCAGCGTGCTGTACCTGATCGACCGCCAGGGCCTCACCCTCGCAGCCAGTAACTGGAGCGAGTGGAACAGTTTTGTCGGCAGCAACTACGCCTTCCGGCCCTACTTCCAGGACGCGCTGCACCGCACCTCAGGCCGCTATTTCGCGGTTGGCGTGACCACAGGCGTGCCCGGCTATTTTCTTTCCCATGCAGTTTATGCCGATGACGGTACGGTAATCGGCGTGCTGGTGGTCAAGCTCGAACTTGAAGAGCTGCAGCGTGAATGGGTGGGGCAGCCGGGGGTGTTGCTGGTAGCCGACAGCTACGGCGTGGTGATTCTCAGCAGCCGCCCGGCCTGGCGCTTTCGTGCGCTGGAGAAGCTCGACGAGCTCGACCAGGCGGAATTGGTGGAGGTGCGCAAGTATGCCGAGCGACCCCTGCAGGAGCTGTCCAAGCAGCCGGGGCCTTACTTCGAGGGCAATGCGGACTGGATGAACATCGATGGCCCGGACGGCCTGCGCACCTACCTCTGGCAGCGCCAGGAACTGGCCAGTGAAAACTGGACGCTGCACCTGTTGATCGAGGAAAGCAGCCTGGGCGACACGGCTCGCGGCTATCGCCTGGCGGCGGCCGGGATCTGGCTGACCCTGGTGTTCCTGGTGCTGTTCCTGATTCAGCGCCGCAAGAACCAGCGCCTGCAGGCGAGCATCCGCGAGCGCCTTGAGCGTGAGGTGAGCTTGCGCACCGCCGAATTGCGCGAGGCCCAGGAGGGCCTGGTGCATGCGGCGAAAATGGCCGCCCTGGGGCAGATGTCCGCAGCCATGGCGCATGAGATCAACCAGCCGCTGACGGCCATCCAGATGCACCTGAGCAGCCTGGGCCTGTTGCTCGACCGGGGGCGTGATAGCGACGTGCGTACAGGCCTGACGCGCATCGATGGCCTCCTGCAGCGCATGGCCAGCCTCACCAGCCACCTGAAGACCTTCGCCCGCAAGAGCCCGGCCGGGCTCTGCGAGCGTCTGTTGCTCAGTGACGTGCTGGAGCAGGCGCTGCTGCTTCTGGCGCCGCGGCTGCGCAGCGAACAGGTCGAGCTGCGTCGGGAAATCCGTAGCGAGGCGTGGGTATGCGGCGACGCCATCCGCCTCGAACAGGTGGTGCTCAACCTGCTCAACAATGCCCTGGATGCCATGCTCGACAGCCCTCAGAGAGTGCTCGGCGTGTCTATCCAGTGCCAGGGCGACAGCTGCGTGCTGCAGGTCAGCGACACGGGCGGGGGCATCCCACCGGAACACCTGGGCAAGGTGTTCGAACCGTTTTTCACCACCAAGCCGGTCGGGGAAGGGCTGGGGCTCGGGCTGGCGATTTCCTACGGGATAGTGCGTGACCTGGATGGCGACCTGACGGTGTGCAACGGCCCGCTAGGCGCGGTATTCAGCTTGCGGATACCGGGCGGCGCCAATGTCGTGTAACGAAGCAGTCGGCTGCGCTGCACAGGTCAGGCGCTACACTGCGCGGTAAAAAGGAGGTGACATGGCCGGTCAGGTAATCATCGTCGATGATGAAGCAGCGATCCGCGAGGCGGCGCAGCAGTGGTTGGAACTGTCGGGTTTCAGCGTGCAGGCGTGCGCCACTGCAGCCGAGGCGCTGGCGCTGGTACACGCGGATTTTCCCGGCGTGCTGATCAGCGATGTGCGCATGCCCGGCATGGATGGGTTGCAGCTGCTGGGCAAGGTAGTCGCCTGTGATCGTGATCTGCCGGTAATCATGATTACCGGGCACGGTGACGTACCGATGGCCGTGCAGGCGCTCCAGCAGGGCGCCTATGACTTCATCGAGAAACCCTTTACGCCGGATCGTCTGCTCGATGTGGTGCGGCGTGCGCTGGAGAAGCGCCAGCTTATCTGCGAGAACCGCGCTCTGCGCCAGCAGTTCGGCGTGCAGGAGGGCATCGCCGCGCAGCTGCTTGGCGTCTCGCGGCCAATGGAACGCCTGCGGCGACAGATTCTCGACCTTGCCAGTACGTCGGTGAACGTGCTGATTCGTGGCGAGACCGGCTCCGGGAAGGAACGTGTGGCGCGCTGCCTGCACGACTTCAGCGAGCGCGCCGACAAACCGTTCGTGGCGCTCAACTGCGCGGCAATTCCCGAGCACCTGTTCGAAAGCGAGCTGTTCGGCCACGAGAGTGGCGCCTTTACGGGTGCGCAGAGCAAGCGCATCGGCCGCATCGAGCATGCCGACGGCGGCACCCTGTTTCTCGACGAGGTGGAAAGCCTGCCCTTGGCGCAACAGGTCAAGCTGCTGCGCGTACTGCAGGAAAAGACCCTGGAGCGGCTCGGCTCCAACCGCAGTATTCGCGTCGATTTACGGGTGATCAGCGCGGTGAAGCCGGACCTGCTCGACGAAGTGCGCGCCGGGCGTTTCCGCGAGGACTTGCTCTATCGGCTGAACGTCGCCACCTTGCAGATTCCGCCGCTGCGCGAGCGGCGTGAGGATATTTCGCTGCTCTTCGAGCACTTCGCCGAAGAGGCTGCACAGCGCCACGGTCGCAGCCTGGAGCCACTGACCCCGGCCGAGCTGGCCAACCTGCTGGGCAACGGCTGGCCCGGTAACGTGCGCGAGCTGATCAATGCTGCCGAGCGCCATGCCCTGGGCCTGAGCGGTGCCCATCACGAGGACGCAGAGCAGTCCCTGGCGCAGCAGATGGAAGCCTTCGAGGCGCAGTGCCTGCACAATGCCCTGCTGCGTTGCCGTGGCAGCATTTTGCAGGCCATGGAACTGCTGCAGCTGCCGCGCCGCACCCTGAACGAAAAAATGCAGCGTCATGGCCTGCAGCGCAGTTCCTATCGGCCTGCCGGTAGCAGCGACGACGATTGAACGCCCGTCCGCCTCGACATGCCGGCTCCCGGCGCGGCGATCAAGGCCACTGACCGCCCCCGCGATCATCAGGGCCAGCGAGGTTCCTCCGCCGCCGTGGTGACTGCTACCGGGACCTCCGATGGTCAGCCGCACCTCGATACACGTTGCCAGCAGCGCGCCCGCTATAGGGTAGCGATCGTTGTCGGGGCAGGTGAGCTAATTGTCTGCTTTCATGAGCGGAATCTTGCCGGTCGGCCGAGCCCGGTCGGCGGTGTTCCGCTGATTTTATCAACCCTCGGATTACGCCAGCGCTCTAGCGCGAGGTTCTGCTTTACTGGCATGGCACCTGCATTGTTGTAAAGGCAACCGGTTCTCTTTGGCTGGTGGCCACAATATGGACAAGAGGCGTCACGCCCTGCGGGTTCTACCCGCCCGCTGCCCAGTTGGTGCGGCACTCTCCGTCCCCGTGGTCACCGCTGCCGAGCCGGCTCTCTGACAAGAATAATCACGGAGAAACTCCATGCGACTGACCAAGCGTTTCAGCCTTCTCGCCGCCGCTGCTGCCATTACCGCCAGCACTGCGGTATTCGCGGCACCAACCTTCATCAACGTTCTGACCGGTGGCACCAGCGGGGTGTACTACCCGATTGGCGTCGCGCTTTCGCAGGTTTACGGCAACGGTATCGAAGGCTCGAAAGCTTCGGTGCAGGCGACCAAGGCCTCGGTGGAAAACCTCAACCTGCTGCAGGCAGGCCGCGGTGAGCTGGCGTTTGCTCTGGGCGACTCGGTGGACGACGCCTGGAACGGCGTCGAGGAAGCTGGCTTCAAAACGCCGCTGAAAAAAATCCGTGCGATTGCCGCCACCTACCCGAACTACATTCAGATCGTCGCCAGCAAGGAATCAGGGATCAAGACCCTGGAAGACCTCAAGGGCAAGCGCATCTCCGTCGGTGCCCCGAAGTCCGGCACCGAGCTCAACGCACGGGCGATCTTCAAGGCTGCCGGGCTTAGCTACAAGGACATGCGCCGCGTCGAGTTCATGCCTTACGCCGAGTCCGTCGAGCTGATCAAGAACCGCCAGCTGGACGCTACCCTGCAGTCCTCGGGCCTGGGCATGGCCGCCATCCGTGACCTCGCATCGATGGTACCGATCACCTTCGTGGCGATCCCCGAAGAGGTGGTCACCAAGATCGGCAGCAGCGCCTATCAGGCGCGCGTGATCCCGGCTGGCACTTATGACGGTCAGGATCAGGACGTCCCCACCGCAGCCATCATCAACATTCTGGTCAGCCATGAGGGCGTCGATGACGAAGTCGCCTACCAGATGACCAAACTGATGTTCGACAACCTGCCGCGCCTGGTCAACTCGCACTCGGCGGCCGCTGACATCAAGCTGGAAACTGCCACCGATGGCCTGCCGATTCCGCTGCACCCCGGCGCCGAGCGCTTCTACAAGGAAGCCGGCGTTCTGAAGTAAGCACGATCCGCCGGGTGGGTTGGCGACGCCGAGTTGCACGCCTTCAGGTCGCGCAACGGGTGTCGCGCCGCATGACCCTCCAGGCGGTAGTCGGCATTGCGCCCATGGTGGGTTACGCGACGCTTCATTTGGGAGCGGTCGAAAACGCGTGCAACGGCGCCGCTAACCAGCGCCGGCCCCGCCCACCCTACGAAACTGTATCCCTCTTGCGTGAGGCACGACTCTCATGAGCGAACACCAGGGGCTGAACGCCAGCCCGAGCGAATGGCCGAAGGCGCTGTTCTACACCGCCTTGCTGTTCTCCACGTACCAGATCATCACGGCGGCCTTTCACCCGGTGTCCAGCCAGGTACTGCGCGCCGGGCACATCGGCTTCCTGTTGCTGATGGTCTTCCTCTGTTACCCGGCACGCGGCACCGGCCGTCCCTGGCAGCCGCTGGCCTGGTTGCTGGGCCTCGCGGGCATGGCCACGTTCGCCTATCAGTGGTATTTCGAAGCCGACCTGATCCAGCGCTCCGGTGACCTGAGCTCCTTAGACATGGTGGTGGGCATCGGCCTGACGGTGCTGATCTTCGAAGCCGCTCGGCGAGTGATGGGCATCGCCCTGCCGCTGATCTGCGGATTGTTCCTTCTGTACGGCCTGTTCGGTGAGTACCTGCCGGGCGATCTGGCGCACCGTGGCTACGGGTTCGATCAGATCATCAACCAGCTGTCGTTCGGTACCGAGGGCTTCTACGGCACGCCTACCTACGTGTCGGCGACCTACATTTTCCTGTTCATCCTGTTCGGCGCCTTTCTCGAGCAGGCCGGGATGATCAAGCTGTTCACCGATTTCGCCATGGGCCTGTTCGGCCACAAGCTGGGTGGGCCCGCCAAGGTGTCGGTGGCGTCGTCTGCCCTCATGGGCACCATCACCGGCTCCGGCGTGGCCAACGTGGTGACCACCGGGCAATTCACCATTCCGTTGATGAAGCGCTTCGGTTACCGGCCGGCATTCGCGGGTGCGGTAGAGGCGACGTCGAGCATGGGCAGCCAGATCATGCCGCCGGTAATGGGCGCTGTGGCATTCATCATGGCGGAAACCATCAACGTGCCCTACGTGGAAGTGGCCAAGGCGGCGCTGATTCCCGCGCTGCTGTATTTCGGCTCGGTGTTCTGGATGGTGCACCTGGAGGCCAAGAGCGCCAACCTGCGCGGCCTGCCGAAAGACCAGTGCCCCAGCGCCTGGGCGGCGGTCAAGCAGCGCTGGTTCCTGCTGATTCCGCTGCTGGTGCTTGTGTACCTGCTGTTTTCCGGGCGTACGCCGATGTTCTCCGGCACGGTTGGCCTTGCGCTTACCGCGATCGTGATTCTGGGTTCGGCGATCATCCTCAAGGTGTCGTCGAAAATCATGCGCATGGTGTTCTGGGTGGCCCTGGGCATTCTCTGCGCGGGTTTCTTCCAGTTGGGGATCGGCGTGGTGTTCGGGGTAATCGGCGCGCTGGTGGTGGTGTGCTGGTTCATCAAGGGTGGCCGTGAAACCCTGCAGGCCTGCGTGCACGCACTGGCGGAAGGGGCGCGCCACGCGATTCCGGTTGGTATCGCTTGCGCCCTGGTGGGGGTGATTATCGGTGTGGTCTCGTTGACCGGGATCGCCACCACCTTCGCCGGCTACATCCTCGCCATCGGCCAGAACAACCTGTTTCTGTCGCTGGTGCTGACGATGATCACCTGCCTGATTCTCGGCATGGGCATCCCGACCATTCCCAACTACATCATCACCAGCGCGATTGCTGCGCCGGCGCTGCTGGACCTGGGCGTGCCGCTGATCGTCTCGCACATGTTCGTGTTCTATTTCGGCCTGATGGCCGACCTGACGCCGCCGGTGGCGCTGGCCTGCTTCGCCGCCGCACCGATCGCCAAGGAGAACGGCTTCAAGATCAGCCTGTGGGCGGTACGTATCGCCGCTGCCGGTTTCGTGGTGCCGTTCATGGCGGTCTACGACCCGGCCCTGATGATGCAGGGCGACAGCTGGGGCGCGACCTTGTACATGTTCGCCAAGACCGTCTTCGCGGTCGGGCTGTGGGGCATGGCGGTGGTCGGCTACCTGAACATGCGTCTGGCCTGGTGGGAGCGTATCTGGGCATTTGGCGCGGGTGTCGCGCTGATTCTGGCGCTGCCGATCACTGACGAAATCGGCTATGCGCTGGGCATCCTGCTGATCGCCCAGCACCTGTGGCGCGCACGCCGCGTTGCTGCGGCCACGGCGTGATCGGTCTGTGCCTGGGCTTGGCCGGGGCGGTATGGGCACAATTGCCCATGCCGTCCTTCACCCTCGCCTGGAACCACACGATCGAGAAGATCCGCTGGGAAGAGGATTACCGCGTCACGCCGGACGGGCTGCTGCTCGGCGAGGCGCGGGTGCGGGGGAGCGGTGCTGGCATGGAGATTCCGGATGGCGCCGTGCTGCGAGACGGCGCCTGGCATTACCAGCGCCAGATACCGCCTTTACAGCCCCTGCGCGTCGGCCGCACACCCGAGGCCGGCGACTACCAGATCTGCGACATCAACGGTTGCCAGCCCATGAGCCACTGGCTAGGCCCGCCAAGGGCCAGCCAGCCGGCAGTGGAGCTTTGGAGTTGTGAGTTGGCTGATCCTCGATCCTGAAAGTAATTGCAGCCATGACCTAATCCTGTAGGAGCGCGCCATGCGCGCGAAACAATCGCGGGCATGGACTAGGCGTCCCCGCCCGCTTCCACAATGGATCGCGCAATGCCGGTTTCCACTCGAAGCTACTTTCCCCAATCTGCGCCAGCCTGCTTACCGACCCCGCCGCATCTCACTCAACTCCGCCCGCAAGGCCTTCAGCTCCTGAAGAATCATCTCCTCACGCTCCGCCCGCGCTGCAACCTCGGGATCCGGCCCTTGTGCATCTTGCATGGCGTTGACGATCACCGCGATGAACAGGTTGAGCATCATGAAGGTGGCGATGAGGATGTAGGGCACGAAGAACACCCAGGCCAGCGGGTACTGCTCCATCACCGGCCGCACGATCCCCATGGACCAGCTCTCCAGCGTCATCACCTGGAACAGGGTGTAGAGGCTGGCGCCGATGTTGCCGAACCACTCGGGAAAGTCCTGTCCGAACAGCTGGGTCGCCATCACCGCGGCGACGTAGAACAGCAGCCCCATCAGCATCACGATACTGCCCATGCCTGGCAGCGAGGCGAGCAGCGCCTGCACCACCTTGCGCATGCTCGGGTTGATCGACACCAGACGCAACACGCGCAGGACGCGTAGTGCCCGCAACACACTGAACGGGCCGCTCGCCGGCACCAGTGCGATTCCCACCACCAGGCAATCGAATACTGCCCAGGGATCACGCAGCAGGCCGATGCCCCGCGCCGCGAAGCGCAACGCCAGCTCGATCACGAACACCGTGAGGATGAAGATGTCCACGGGCAACAGCAGCCAGCCCCATTCGCGAACGATATCCGCCGAGGTCAGCAAGCCAAGGATGGCAGCGTTGATCAGAATCAGCGCGGTGACCAGGCGCTGCACCAGGATGCCGTCCATTACGGCGGCCAGTTTCAGGCGCCAGGTGTTACTTGAGGAGGATAGGGGGGCGTTCATGCGGGCGTCAGTCGATATCCGGTAGGGTAGGAGCCTGACGATTCTAAGGTGTCCGGTTAGCGGTGATCAGGGTCCAAAGGGGCTACAGCTGGAGTTTCGGGTTACCCATTGTTTCAGCCGGCCAACCTTGGGACGTGTCATCGACGGGTTTCCGGAGGCGCAATACAGAGCGTCCCCAGGAGCGAAGCGTCAAGCCGGACGGCTGGTAAACACCTTGAACAGATCAACCTCATCGCTTTCCGGCGGGGCCAGACGCAAACGCTGTTCGATACTCAGCAGGTGGTCCTCCATGCACCGCGTCGCCTGTTGAACATTGCCGTCCAGCAGCGCTGCGGCCAGTGCCTCGTGCTCGTTGTGCGAGCACTGGATGCCGCGGTGGTTCTCGTACAGGGCGATGATCAACGAGCTACGAGCGATCAGGCCTTCGAGCATTTCGCCCAGCGTGCTGTTGCCGGCGATACGCGCCAGCAAACGATGGAAGTCACCCGACAGGCGTATGAACTCGGGTTTTGCCGGCTCATGACCAAGAGCCAGTTCAGCTTGCAGGTGCGCTTCGATGGCGCGCCGGTCAGCGGCTTGCATGCGCTTGCAGGCTTCCTCTATCAGCGCCTTTTCGATCACCCGGCGGGCGGCGAACACTTCGCGGGCCTGTTGCGGCGTGGGCTCTTCGACAAAGGCGCCGCGGTTCATTTCCAGGCGCACCAGCTTGAGGTGAGCCAGGTCGCGCAGGGCGCTGCGGATATGATTGCGATTGGCCTGGAACACCTCGACCAGATTGAGTTCGGTCAGGCGTGTGCCGGGTGGCAGACGCTGCTCGACGATGGCGTCGTAGATCGCGTTATAGATGCGTTGCACTTCAAGAATGACGTGACTGGCCATGGGCGATGCTCTTTTACGGGGGAAGCCAGGGCGGCTGACGCTAGCGTGCAGTGTAATTGTTAACAATTACACTGGCAAAGAGAGGGTGTGTACCAACTGGTGCACAGCTTTGTCGGGTTGCTCTATTGTTGTGCGGTTAGGCGGTTATTTACCAGAAAAAAGACCTTAGCAGGTATATTTTGGCTAACAGAAAAACTATCCGATTTTCAGCCGGATACGCCGAAAAGCAAAAATTATGGCCCGTTTTATAGGTGATGCATGAATGCATGGCACAACGATTGCTAACACTAAATTTGTAATTGTTAGCAATTTTAGGCGGCAAACATGTCTGGTAAGGGTCAGGTCGAGCTGGTGGCGGTGCACAAGGCCTACGGCGCGCGGGTGGCGGTCAGTGACATCCACCTGAAAATACCCAGTGGCAGCTACTGCTGTCTGCTCGGCCCCAGCGGCTGCGGCAAGAGCACCACCTTGCGCATGCTGGCCGGGCACGAAGAGGTGAGCGAGGGCGATATCCTCATGGATAACCGCAACGTCACCGATTTTTCGCCGACCCAGCGCGGTACTGCGATGATGTTTCAGAACTACGCGTTGTTCCCGCACATGAGCTGCCTGGACAACGTCGCCTTTGGCTTGCGCATCGCTGGCATGGCCAAGGCCGAGCGCCACGCCAAGGCCCGCGAGCTGCTGGCGCTGGTGAACATGCAGGACTACGCCGAGAGTTACCCCGAGCAGCTTTCCGGTGGTCAGCAGCAGCGCGTGGCGCTGGCCCGTGCGTTGATTACCCAGCCGGATGTGGTGCTGCTCGACGAGCCGTTGTCCGCTCTCGACCCGTTCTTGCGGATTCGCATGCGCAAGGAGCTCAAGGCGATCCAGAAGCAATTGGGGCTGACCTTCATTCACGTCACCCACTCCCAGGAGGAAGCCTTCGCCCTGGCCGACCTGGCGGTGGTGATGGACGGTGGCAAGATTCAGCAGGTAGCGCCGCCACGGGAATTGTTCGAGCGGCCGGCCACTCCTTTTGTCGCGCAATTCATCGGCGGCCACAGCCTGATGCGCGGCGAGCTGATTAAGCGTGAGGCTGATTGCGTGGTGCTCAGTGTCGAAGGTATCGGGCAGGGCAGCCTCAGCCTGGCACAACTGGGCGACGGCTATGCCGAGGCCGCCGTGGGCACGCCGCTGGCGTTCTCGGTGCGCTGCGATCACCTGGACATCCTGCCGCCTGGCAGCGTTCTGCCGGCAGGTCAGTTTGGCCTGCCGGCAAGGGTCTGCGATGTCGAGTTCCAGGGCGCCTTCATCTATGTCGAATGCCAAACCGCCAGCGCTACGCCGCTGATGGTTTACCTGGCCGACCGCCAGCGTCAGGTACCCGAGGTGGGCGCCGAGGTCACCCTGGCCTGGGATGCCACGCACCTCAACCTGTTCCTCCCACAACACGCCAACCCGACCAAGGAGGTTCACTGATGAGCGAGCACGACGACAGCACCCCGCAACTCCCCGCCGACACCCCGCAGGTGGAATCCGCCAAGGGGCTGTCCAGGCGCAGCCTGATCAAGGGTCTGGGGGTGGCCTCGGCGGTGGCGGTAGGTTCCGGCGCGATCACCGGTTTTCCGATGATCTGGGCACAGAACATCAAGAACATCACCTTGCGCCAGTTCGGCACCGGGGTGTCCAACCTCAACGACATCGCCATGAAGGCGAAGGAAGACCTGGGTATCACCCTGCAACTCACCGCGCTGGACTCCGATGCGGTGGCGCAGCGGGCAGTGACTCAGCCACGCTCCTTCGACATCGCCGACATCGAGTACTGGATCGGCAAGAAGGTGTACCCGTCCGGCACCATGCAGGCCATGGATACCCAGCGCCTGAAGAATTTCGACAAGATCTCGCCGCTGTTCATCACCGGCAAACTGAACGCCGATTCAGTGATTGCCCAAGGTACTGCGCCGCACACCGTTGGCTTTGTCGAAAGCGCCGATTCACTGAAGTTCGCCAGTGAGCCCACCCGCTGGATGACCCTGGTGCCAACCATCTACAACGCCGACACCCTGGGCATTCGCCCGGATCTGGTCGGGCGCCCGATCAAGAACTGGCGCGACATCATGGACCCGGCCTTCAAGGGCAAGACCTCGATCCTCAACATCCCGTCCATCGGCATCATGGACGCGGCAATGATCTGCGAATCCATGGGTGATATCACCTACGGCGACAAGGGCAACATGACCCAGGCCGAGATCGACAAGACCATCGCCATTCTCATGCAGGCGAAGAAAGACGGCCAGTTCCGCGCCTTCTGGAAGAGCTTCGATGAGTCGGTGAACCTGATGGCCTCCGGTGAGGTGGTGATCCAGTCCATGTGGTCACCGGCCGTGGCCGCCGTACGCAGCCGCGGTGTGGCCTGCACCTACCAGCCGTTGGAGGAGGGCTATCGCGCCTGGGGCGGCGGCATTGGCCTGGCCAAGCACCTCAGCGGTCTGGAGCTGGATGCGGCCTATGAGTACATCGACTGGTACCTGTCGGGCTGGGTCGGTGCCTACCTCAACCGCCAGGGCTACTACAGCGCCGCGCCGGAGACCTCCAGGCAGTACATGAGCGCCGATGAATGGGGCTTCTGGATGGAGGGCAAGGCTGCCCAGAGCGACATTCTCAGCCCGGACGGCAAGGTCATGGAAAAGGCCGGCGCGGTGCGTGATGGCGGCTCCTATGAGCAGCGCATGGGCAGCGTGGCCTGCTGGAACTCGGTGATGGACGAGAACCGCCACATGATCCGCAAGTGGAACGAATTCATCGTTTCCTGAGCCGGCCGTAGCGGTGGATGACGTTGTTTCATCCACCGCTGCACCTGCGACATCCCACTTTTCCGCAGCCTGGATTCGATATGCGCACCGGACTCGCCAACATCAGCCACCTGCAAGCCCTGCCGCTGGCGCTGACCCTGCTGCTGTTCCTGGTCTTCCCCATTACGGTGATCGTGGTGGTGAGCTTCTGGGACTACGACTCCTACCAGTTGATCCCGGACTTCATCTTCGGCAACTACCAGTACCTGCTGTCATCGCCGACGACCTTGCAGGCCTACCTGAATACCTTCAAGTATGCCCTGGTGACCTGGCTGATCACCCTGGTGCTGGGCTTCACCGTGGCCTACTACCTGGCCTTCCACATTCGCAGCAACAAGGTGCAAACCTTGCTGTTCCTGCTGTGCACCATCCCGTTCTTCACCTCCAACGTCATCCGCATGATTTCCTGGATACCGCTGCTGGGGCGCAATGGTCTGGTCAACAGCAGCCTGATCGGCGCCGGGTTGATCGACCAGCCGCTGGAGTTTCTGCTGTACAGCGACTTCTCCATCGTTCTGGCCTATGTGCACCTGTACACCCTGTTCATGGTGGTGCCGATCTTCAACACCATGATGCGTATCGACCGCCGCCTGATCGAGGCTGCGCGGGACGCCGGGGCGCAGACCTGGCAGATCCTCCTGTTGGTGATCGTGCCGCTGTGCAAATCGGGCATCCTCATCGGCAGCATTTTCGTATTGACCTTGGTGATGGGCGACTTCGTCACCGTGCGCATCATGGGCGGCGGCCTGCATGCCTCGGTCGGCGTGCTGATCCACAACGAAATCAGCTTGCTGCAGTACCCGGCGGCTGCGGCCAGTGCCGTGGTGCTGCTGGCCACGGTGCTGCTGATGCTGGTGGTGATGTTCCGCCTGGTGGATATCCGTAAGGAGCTATGACATGAAATCTACGGCGCGACCATTGAGCTTCTATTGCCTGAGCCTGTTCTTTGGCCTGTTCGTGCTGTTTCTCTACGGGCCGACCCTGACCATCGGCATTCTCTCGTTCCAGGGGCCGGACGGCGGGCTGACCTTTCCCATGAACGGCGTGTCGCTGCACTGGCTTCACAACCTGTTCCAGGCCCAGCAGGTGGGCGACTTCGCTGGCGCATTCAGCCGTTCGATTCTCCTCGGCATCGCGGTGATGGCCTGCACTCTGGTCTTCTCGGTGCTCGCCGGGTTCGCGTACCGACGGCCATTTGCTGGCAGCCAGGCATTGTTCTACCTGACGTTGGCGAGCCTCATCATTCCGTCGATTCTGGTCAGCCTGGGCATAGGCCTGATGTTCGATCGCCTCGGCTGGGAGCCGATCTGGTACAGCTCGGCCTTTGGCGCGCACCTGACCTGGACGCTGCCGTTCGGCCTGCTGATCATGTTCGCCGTGTTCAACCGCTTCAACCGCGCCTACGAAATGGCTGCCCGCGACCTTGGCGCGAGCGCCTGGCAAACGGTACGGCTGATCGTTCTGCCGTTGATTGCCCCAAGCCTGTTCGGGGTGGCGTTGTTCGGCTTCACCCTGTCCTACGACGAGTTCGCCCGCACCCTGATGGTCTCCGGCAGCTTCAATAGCCTGCCCCTGGAGATCTTCGGCATGACCACCAACGTCACCACGCCGGTGCTCTATGCGCTGGGCACACTGACCACACTGTTTTCCCTGGCGCTGATTGGTCTGGTGCTGCTGTTGATGAGTTTTAGCCAGCGTATGAGAAAACCCATATGAAAATTCGCGTGATCAACCCCAATGGCTCGGCGGGTATGGCCCATTTACTGGAGGCAACCTGTCAGGGCATCAAGGCCGCGGATACGCTGTTGAGCGTGATTCATCTGCCCGGCTCGGTGGCGGGTATCGAGGGCGCGGCCGATGGCGTGTGCGCGGCCTATCACCTGCTGGGGGCGATGCGCCAAGCTCAGGAAGAAGGCGTGCAAGGCTTCGTGATCGCCTGTTTCGACGACACCGGCCTGGACGCCGCCCGTGAGTTGGCCGGTGGCCCGGTGCTGGGTATCGGCGAAGCGGCCATGCACGCGGCGAGCATGCTGAGCGTACGCTACTCGATCCTCACCAGCCTGCCGCGCTCGATCCATATCATCGAGCGCAACATGCACAGCTATGGCCTGCAGCGGCGTTGCGCGAATATCCATGCGGCGGATATTCCGGTGCTGGAGTTGGAGCGTGACCCTGCCCATTACCTGCGCCTGCGCGATCTGGGCCGGCAGATCCTGCGCGATGACCGCAGCGAATGCCTGGTGATGGGCTGCGCTGGCATGAGCCAGTGGGCGCAGCGCCTCCAGGAGGATCTTGGCGTGCCGGTAGTCGATGGGGTGCAGGTGGCGCTGAAGTGGGTCGAGGCGTTGGTGCAGTTGCGCCTGGGCAGCAGCAAGAGCCTGAGCTATGCCTGGCCGCGCGAAAAGGCGGTGTAGCAGGGCTGTGCCGCTCGCACAGGCTGTTCGGCGCGGCCCGCGAAACGCTTGCCCACGGACACCTGGACGGCCTTCGCCCGGTCGTCTTCGCGCAGCCTCACTAAAAGCGCTAGGCGGATGCCCGCCTGGCAGAGATCGCCCCGGGCAGCGGTGCGCCTTACTGCCGGTTACCCTCCGGCCTGTCACGGCTAAAGCTGCATAAGGAAGAAAATCGTCCATGCTCCAGCCGACTCCACACTATCCCCGGGATCTACGCGGATACGCAGGCAACCCTCCTCAGCCAAAATGGCCGGGGAATGCGCGAATCGCTGTCCAGTTCGTGCTCAACATCGAGGAAGGCAGCGAGAGCTGCGTGTTGCACGGGGACCAGCAGAGCGAAACATTTCTCTCCGAAATCGTCGGTGCGCAGAGCTTTGCCGATCGCCACATGAGCATGGAGTCGATGTACGAATACGGCTCCCGTGCGGGTGTGTGGCGCATCCTCGATGAATTCCAGCGCCGCGACCTGCCGCTTACCGCCTTTGCCGTCGCCATGGCCCTGGAGCGCTGCCCGGAAATCACCCAGGCGTTGGTCGCACGTAAACACGAGATCGCCAGTCACGGTTGGCGCTGGCTGCATTACCAGAACGTGTCGGCCGATCTGGAGCGCGAACACCTGCAGCGTGCGGTCGAACTGATCACTCGCCTCACCGGTGCCGCACCGCTCGGCTGGTACACCGGCCGAGACAGTCCCAACACGCGGCGCCTGGTGGTCGAGCATGGTGGCTTTCTCTACGACAGCGATTATTACGGCGACGACCTGCCGCTATGGAGCACCGTGCAGACCCGCGATGGTAGCCGTCAGCCCCACCTGATCGTCCCTTATACCCTTGACGCCAACGACATGCGCTTCTCCAGCCCGGGCGGATTCAATAGTGGTGACCAGTTCCTCGCCTACCTGAGAGACACTTTCGACGTGCTTTACGCCGAGGGCGAAACGGCGCCGAAAATGATGTCGGTTGGTCTGCACGCGCGCCTGATCGGTCGCCCTGGGCGTTTCCGAGCGCTGCAACGTTTCCTCGATTACATCGAAGCCCATGATCGCGTCTGGGTGGCGCGCCGAGCCGACATCGCCCGCCACTGGGTCGAGCACCATCCTTACCAGGCATAGGAACGCACCACTTCGGCAAGGCATTTGCCGCACAGGTCGATAGGCGTTACAGCAGATATGAAGTCGGCGTAACGGGACTACAGGCCCCGCGCGGATTGCCGAATCCATCGCCGGTCATTAGCCTACGCTCTTTGCCCCGGGCCAGGCGGCCCTTACCGACGCGATGGATGACGGCATGAACGAGCAGGACGGCGACATCACCTACTACCTGGAAATGCACAGCCCCGAGCAGGTACGCGGCAAGCCGATGCCGGACGAGTTACAGGTGGTCGAGTGCCGAATCAAGCAGTTCCAGCTCAACCGTTTTCTGTACCAGTTGGTGGGTGGGCCCTGGGAATGGACGGACAAGCTGGCGTGGTCGGACGCGCAATGGCGCGAAGCGATCGAGCGCAACGAGCACCGCACCTGGGTGGCCTATCACCAGGGCGCCATCGCCGGTTATTACGAACTGCAGCGCGATGCCGACGGTGCGGTGGAAATCCTCTATTTTGGCCTGGTCGAAGCGTTCTTCGGCCAGGGCTTCGGTGGCCCGCTGCTGACCCACGCGCTGCAGTCCGCCTGGGCCTGGCCGGGGACGCGGCGGGTCTGGGTGCACACTTGCACCTTCGATCACCCCAGCGCGCTGGCCAATTATCAGGCTCGCGGGTTGCAGCTGTATCACCAGGAAGCGGGAGCCTGACGGCGGGATTCAGTCGAGACATCCAGGGCAGCGCGTGGTCGAAAACAGGGCGAGCCAAGTCGCGGTCACTGGATGGAGTCTTACATGCCGATGCCTAGTTTGAAGTTCCTGCCCTTCTGCCTGTTGCTGCTGCCGTGGATGGCCAGCGCCGAGCAGCAGATTCAGCCCGGCCTCTGGGAAATTACCTCGAAGAACATGCAACTCGGTGGCAAGGCCCTGCCGAGCAGCGATGTGATGCTGCAGCAGTTCAAGAGCCTGCCCCAGGCGCAGCGCGAGATGATGGAGCGGGCGATGGCCCAGCAAGGTATCCAGTTGGGCGACAAGGGCGTGCAGTACTGCATCAGCCAGGCCCAGGTGGATGCCCAGAACATTCCCCTGCAGGACCCCAACTGCAGCCAGCAGATCACCTCGCGTGACAATGATCGCTGGGTATTCAATTTCACCTGCCCCCAGGGCCGCGGGCAGGGCGAGGCGCATTTCCTCGACGACAAATCGTTCACGTCGACGGTCAGTGGCGAATTCGACAGCGGCGCTGGCCGCCAGCAGGGCAGCATGGAGTCGGAGGCGCGCTGGGTGTCGGCCGACTGCGGCGCGCTGAAGCCGCGTCAGCCTTGAGGTTAAATTAGCCTGCTGTCGATGTGGATCGGCTCTGAGTGCCATGTTCGAGGGCGCTCTCAGCTGTAGTTGGTGCTCAGCCGGCGTTCACCAGCAGGATCAGGAAGCGGCTCGCTAGGGTGCGGTCATGAGATCCTGGCTGCCTGGCTTCTGTCTCGGCAGCGCATAGAGCGCCATCAGCAATGACGTCACTGCGCCCAGGCAGAAGTTACCGGCATGATGGGTTTCCATCGGCAGCACCTCACCCCATACGAGTGCGCCCGTACCACCAGCCAGGCAAACGATCAGCATGTGCAGAACGCATCGGTGAAGCTGGAAGTATGCGTAAAGCATTGCCAGGCCGAACGCTGGGATGCCATAGAAAACCAGACTCGTCACGGCTGAAAGAATGCCGAACCAGAACGTACCCACCACGGTTTCCACGACGCTCATGCTGGTGGTTCGGGCCATCAATTCAAGCGTGCAGAAATACCCAAATATGAACACGCCCACCAGCGCCGGGCAGAGGGTGAAGGATGTCACTATGCATTTGACCGGGTACGACACAGCCTATCCCTGTAATTAACACGCAGCAGGTGAGTTGGAACGCTCTGGTAAGGGATTTCTCAGGGAAAGACCGCGGCCAGTCGAGAAAACCTAATCGGCCTTTTCCTGAATATGCCGTATGCAGGACGTGTATGTATTGCTCAGTCTTCATACAACCGATCAAGCAGTGCCGCGAACGTGGAGGCAACAGGTGAGACCTCTTCCTCGCTACCGGGCACTCCCTCGTGGTGCCAAATCACAACCGGCGGTTCTTCACCGGGTGGGCACTCTCGATAGTCAAAGCACAGCGCATCACCGTTGCCCAGCGCCGAAAAAATCACCAGGCCCGGCACTAACCCCTCCGGTGGCAATCGTAGCTTGATCTCCATCGTCTCCGTGCAGCCCTCGATATCGCCAAAAGCCAGGAACATACCCGTTCCGGATTCCACCTCTTCTCCGTGCAGGCGACTGAAGTACCTGAAATAGGGTCTATCAACGATAAAGGCACCATTGAAACGCTTGACGACGTCCTTGTAGCTGTTAGGAAAAGGTCTGCCCAACTGCTGTTCGACTGCAGCAATAGCAGCGGAATTACCGTCACCGTAGTAAGAGTCGAACATCGACCTATGTGCTCATTTCATTGCCCCTTGCTCATGGATTCCCAGCCGACATGCCGTGCGCCGTCATGAATGGCTTCAGGTACCAGCTGCGTCCTGCCCGTATCCTGGTGATGGTGCCACGTATAACCTGGAATCTTGCCTTGTCGCCGAGCTTCTTCACGACCCAATCGCCGCCATGGCGAACGATCTTCAAACCGTACTTACCAGCATTGCCGACGAGGACTTGTGTCACGTAGTCCTCTGATTTCTCTGCGATCAACGCCTCCAGCGTCTTCTCCCCAGAACGAAGTGCCTGGATATCCTGGTAGGCGTCATAGGCGGTCATGCCTTTATCGATCAGCCAGGCAGCACCAATGATGACGGGAACCCAGAACGCATTATTCTCTGCTTCAATTTGCGCCGCAGTATTTGCGATGCCAGCTTCGCCGCCCGATGCGGCGGTCACGCCTGTAATCAAAGAGCTGACGATATTTTTGCGGGCTTCTTTTTCCGCTGGCGTCAGTGACCCTCCAGCCTGATTGGTTATCTGCTCCACCAGGTTGTTGATGACGACGCTGGAGGCCGCGCCCAATGCGCCGCTTCCACAATCGGCGCGCTGTGCCGCGGCTCCAGCACATGCCACTACAGCATGCAGCGCAGTACGTGCGACTTCAGAGTCGAGTCGGTCAGCAATTATCTTGACCTCTTGCGTCGCCAATCCCTGCATGTAATTGACAGTCGCTGCCTGGAGCATATCGACACCACTACCGGATATGTTCCCGCCTGCTGCAGCGGTCAAGGCCATCAACACGGCTCGATTTGTGCCACCAAACTCCCAGGCCTAGTTGTCTTTCAGCGTCTGCGTGAGGTGCTGAATAAGCGCAAGATTCTGTTGATCAACCGGCTTTTCGCGCTCTTGATCAAGCTCTTGCTGGGCTGCGGTGGACTCCTTGGCCTTATTGTCTAGGAACGTCCCTACCTCTCGAGTAAAGGCGCCTGCGATCTCGAAGCCTGCCCGCATCTCCTCTTCATCGAAGATCGGCTTGAGCGCATTCGAAGTATCGCGATCAGTCGATACGTCGCGATTGAGCGAAGCTACGGTCTGCTCGGCGGTCGAGCCGGTGAGCGCCTGCTGGCCGATGTCGCCACGGATCTCGATGGCGGCCGCGCTGATACCGCTGCGGGTTACGCTGCTCGCGTCGTCCTTGGCGCCCAGTGCCACAGGTAGCGTCGAACTGAAGCCGCCTTCATTGGGCAGCATGGAGTCGGAGGCGCGCTGGGTGTCGGCCGACTGCGGCGCGTTGCGGCCGCGTCAGTAATTCAATGCCTAGAGCAGCGGCCTACAGCCGCTGTTGAATCACCCGCGGGTCGTGGTCGAAATCGGCCAGCTGTTCGGCACTGCCGGTGGTAATCAGCGTCCAGCGGGTGTTCAGAGGCGTCCAGTACTGCTGCTGATCGCGGCCCAGCTTGCTGGCATCGGCGAGTACGAACACCTCTGCCGCCTGACGGATCATGAGCTCCTTGAGATAGGCCTGGCTGGCGCTCGCTTCGCACAGGCCGCGCCCGGCGACCACGCCATCGGCGCTGACGAACACCTTGTCGGCACTCAGACGTTCGAGCATGGCCATCGCTGCGGGACCGAAGGTGGCCATGCTGCCGGGGCGCAGGTCGCCGCCGAGTACCGTAACCCGGCCCTGCGGGAGCTCGTGCAGCGCTTCCAGTGCCAGCAGGTTATTGGTAATCACGTGCAGGCCACTGCGTTCGCGTAGCAGGCGGGCCAGGCTGGCAGTCGACGTGCCGCTGTCAAGCAACACCGTATCGTTGTCCTGCACGTGCGCCAGCGCGGCGCGGGCGATGCGCTGCTTCTCCAGGCTCGAATGACTGCTGCGTTCTTCCAGTGAGGGTTCCGGAGCATGTTTGCCAATATGCGCAGCGCCGCCATAGGTGCGCATGATCATTCCCTGCGCGGCGAGCGAGGAGAGGTCGCGGCGAACCGTCGCCTCGGAGACCCCAAGGGAATTGCACAGGGTCTCGACGTTGATGTTGCCGTTGTTCGAGAGCACGAGTTCGAGAATGGCCTGGCGGCGTCTGGCGACTTTCATGGCTGTCCTTCAGCGAGTAGCGCAACGCACTTTACCATTTACCTCAAGGCGCCGGTTCGTGCAGCAACCGACGCCGGCAGAGCGCCCCTAGCTGATGCTCCAGCCCAGCACGCTGGCGGTCGAATACAGCCCCAATGCGACAATGGCCACGCTGCTGAGCAGCAGCGCAACGTTGAAGAACGTGTGGCGCTTGAACCGCTCTGGCACTTCGCGGCTTCTGAGGCACCAGACGGCGATGACCACGGCTATCAGGAAGATGCCGCTGGCGACACCGCCGATCTGAACCATCAGGACAGGAGATTGGATCACCAGAAAACCCAGGCCCCAGATGATCGGGAAGAGTACCGTCATGATGCGAATGGCTCGCTGGCGCTGTGCCAGGTTGTGCCAGTCGATTACCCCTAGCAGGCCGAGGGTGTTGGCCCATAGGCGCGGCACACTGGCGGTCGAAGCGATCAAGGTCGAGCCAAGCGTGGTGATCGCGCCAACCAGGAACAACCAGTGCGCCCAGGGCCCCAGTATGTCGGTATAGATTCGGCCGAGTGTCACGATCATCTGGTTGCCCTGGGGAACCAGGCCCTGCGGGTGCAGGACCGCCGCGCCGATGACGTAGAACGCCATGGTGCAGAGCGTGCAGATAACCCACGAGATCAATACGTCGGTGCGCATCACCTTGATCCAGCCTTCAGCTCGCTTGGCCCGTTCTTCGCTGCCGTCATTGGGGCCCGTCCAGCGCGCGTAGCCCTTTTCGATGCACCAGTAGGTGTAGGTGGTCATTTCATCGGCGCCGACCCCGGTGATGCCGAACATTGCCACGGCAAAGCCGAGCGTGCCGGCCGGAATGGCGAAGCTCAGCCCATCGATCAGCATGGAACCGCTATAAGCGAACGGCGTGAGCGGGAGCCCAAGGGCCAGCCCGACGGTGATCAGGGTAAAGATCACGACGGAGATGAACGCCGCTCGTTCGAGCAGGCCATAACGATTGGTGTAAAGGAGTGTGATGACACCCGCGACGAGCAGAATCGTCCAGAACACCAGAGAAGGGGTGCCCAGTGGCTCGCCGATGACTGGATAGAGAATGCTCAGGGCCGCTACGGTACCGCCGATGATGCCGCCACGCTGCAATACCTTGGCGAAATCCATCAGGATCCACAGGGCATTGATCCAGCCTATGCCACAGCATTTCGGCCCGATCTGGCTAAAGCCCTGCAGCGCCGGTTTGCCATTGAGGATCGCCCATTGCGCAAGCTCAAGCTGTATCCATACCTTGACCGCGGTACTGATGATGACCAGCCAGAGCAGCACGAACCCAGCTTTCGCGCCAAGGGCTGTGGTGGTGATCAACTCGCCGGAGCCGATCACCGCGGCCGAGATAACGATCCCTGGGCCAAGGTAGCGTAGCCGACCGGCCCAGTTTGTCGGTGGATCCAATACGTCTTCAGGGTCCAGCGCGTAGGGGTCTTTCAAGAGTGAGGGGTCGGCTTGGCCGGTTTTTTCGCGATCGTTTTTTGTTGTTATCGTCGACATGGAATGACCTTCTGACAAAGGGTTTAGGGGGCGGCTCAGTCGTTAACGACATGCATCAGGGTGTCGCCGCCGGCGAAGCGGATGACGTTCTCGACGCAGGTAAGGCTCAGGGCGGTGAGGGCCTCTTCCGTGTAGCCGGCGATATGCGAGGTGGCGATCACGGTATCGAGGCCGAGCAGTTCGCTGGTATAGAGCGGCTCTTGTTCGAAGGCATCCAGTGCGGCGCCGGCCAGCCGGCCAGCGCGCAGGGCCGCGATCAGCGCCTGCTCGTCGACGATGCCGCCCCTGGCAGCGTTGATCAGCATGGCCGTCGGTTTCATCCGGGCCAGGGTGCGGGCGTTGATGAGGTGATGGGTGCTGGCATCGAGGCCGACATGCAGGCTGATGAAGTCGCTGCGGCTGCACAGTTCGTCGAGTGTGCACAAGTCGACCTCCAGCTCTCGCGCCAGATCGGCCGCTGGGTAGGGGTCGTAGGCCAGCACTGGCATGGCGAAGCCCTTGGCACGCCGCGCCACTTCGCGGCCGATGTTGCCAAACCCGACGATTCCCAGGGTCTTGCCGTGTACCGCCGTGCCGAACAGCCGAGGCCATTGGCCAGCGCGGGTGAGGCGATCTGCATAGGGGATCTGCCGGGCCAGTGCCAGCAACAGGGCGAAGGTGAAGTCCGCCACCGCGTGGCGGTTGGCGCCCGGTACGTTGCAGACTCGAACGCCGCGCGCTCGGGCGGCTTCGATATCGATATTGTCCACCCCGACGCCATGCTTGCAGACCAGGCGAAGCGTGGGCAGCGCGTCGAGTACACGTGCCGTGATGGGGGTGAACGCGACGATGGCGGCCTCGGCGCCGTGGGCCTGTTCGATGAAGGCCTGCTCGTCGAGGTCGGCGGCTAGCCTGAGGTGCTCGATGCCATGCTCGGCCAGGAGGTCCAGGGGTTGCCGGGAGTACTGTGCAAACGACGGAGAGGTACTGACGATACGCATGAGAATCACCGTTGTGCTTGTCTTGGGTTAGCGGTTCGTGGCTATCGGGCGACGCGGCTGCTGCGTTTGCGGGTGGCCAGTTCCACGGCCTGACGCAACGCCTCGATGAGGCTGCGTTCGTCGGCGATGCCCTTGCCAGCGATGTCGAACGCCGTGCCGTGGTCCACCGAGGAGCGGATCACCGGCAGGCCGATGGTGACGTTGACCCCGGCCTCCAGGCCCATGACTTTCACCGGGCCGTGGCCCTGGTCGTGGTACATGGCGACTACCGCGTCGAAATCGCCACGGCCGGCGCGGAAGAACAGGGTATCGGCTGGCAACGGGCCTTCCACGCGCCAGCCGCGAGCGCGCAGTTCGTCGATGGCGGGCTGGATCTTGGTGGCTTCTTCGCCATAACCAAACAGGCCGTTTTCCCCAGCGTGGGGATTGATGCCGCATACGGCGATCAGCGGGTTGTCGATACCGGCACGCACCAGCGTCTCGTGGGCACGTTCGATGGTGCGGCGTACCAGGCCCGGCTCGATACGGGCGATGGCGTCGATGATGCCAATGTGGGTGGTAACGTGGATGACCCGCAGGGTTGGCGTCATCAACATCATCGACACTTCCTCGATACCGGTCAGGTGCGCCAGCATTTCGGTATGTCCGGGGAATATGTGGCCGCCGGCATGCAGGGCTTCCTTGTTCAGCGGCGCGGTACAGATGGCGTCTAGCTCGCCGGCCTCGGCAAGTTGCACGGTGCGTTCGATGTAGCGAAAGGCGGCGTCGCCGGCAATCGCCGAGAGCTGGCCATAGGGCAGGTCGACGGGGATCAGTTCGAGGTCGATGCAGTCCACCACACCCGGCGCAAAGCGTGCCTGGCGCGGGTGGTCGATGGCGTTGACCTGCAGGCTGCCGCCAACGATACGGTTGGCATCTGCCAGGCGCCTGGCATCGCCGATGACCAGCGGCCGGCACATGGCGTAGACGCTGTCGTGGGCCAGCGACTTCATGATGATTTCCGGGCCAACGCCGGCAGCATCGCCCAGGGTGATGCCGATTACGGGGCGTTCAGACATGGTGGGCTTCCTTTTCACAGAGGGCCTGGGAATGGCTGGCGTCGTGCAGGCGAGCCCAGGCCTGGTAGAGAGTGTCCGGCTGGCCGAAGCCGCCGGCCTTGGTGACGATGGCCAGGTCGTGGCCCTGCCGACGGGCGCTGGACAACACCACCCCAGGCGCTAGCTCGCCCAGCAGTTGCAGGCTGTCGATAGCGGCGGCGCTGAGCAGCGCGCGCGCGGTTTCTCCGCCCGTGGCGATCAATGCTCCAGCCTTGGCGATGGCCGGCAGCAGCAACTGCGCCAGGGGCGCGCCAAGCAGCGCCGCCTGGGCTGGATCGCGGTCGCGCTGTTCGAGGCTGATCAACAGATCGGCGCCGCTGGCCAGCTGCGCGGCCAGGCGTAGGCCCAACGCTTCGCGCTGATCCTGCGCATCCGCTGCCAGCAACAGCCGGGGCTCGATTCGCTGCCAGCTCTGGCCGCTGCGTTCGGCGAGCAGCGCCGCTTGGGCCTGGGAATGACGGGACATGCTGCCGACCACGGTCAACACCGGCAGCGCAGCGCCGGGCACTGCTCGCGCAATGCGAGGGGTGAGCCCCAGCGCCAGGGGCAACTGCTGGGCCAGGCCCGCGGAGCCGACCCAAAATAGCTTGCCCGCCTGCGCGACCGAGGCCCGGGCCAGGGCTTGCAGATCCGCATCGAACTGCGCGTCGCAGATCAACACCTGGGTGCCGGCCTGCAGGTGTTTCGCCAGCGAAGCGTCCAGTTCGGCGCCGCGTACCTGCTCAAGGTCGAGGGCAGCGCAGCGCAGCCCCGGGGCGTTGAACAGTTCGAGCAGATCGGCCGTGCCGCTCAAGCCTTCATTGCGCCACACATCGCTCTCGTTGACGGCAATGCCGTCGACATACTGCACGCTGCCCAGGGTGGTGCGGCCCATGGCCGGAAAGGCGGGCGCGACCAGGGCCATGCCATGGCCCAGCAGCGCGGTGACCTCACTGACCAGGTTGCCGCGCAGGGTCGAGTCGACCTTTTTGTACAACGCATGGCCGGCGAACGTGCGCGTATCGAGTACGGCGCGATTGCGCTGCGCTGCCTGGTCGGCCGGCAGGCGACGGGTGTCGAGGTCCAGCGCGGTCACCGACTGTGCACAGTGCTCGGCGCGATGATCCAGCAACACCTCGGTTGTCACATGGCGAGCGAAGCCGGCAGCACAGTCGGCGGCGCCGGACAGGTCGTCGGCAATCACCAGCAGTGGCCGCTTCATGGCAACAGGCACCGGTACAGCTGCTGGATGTCGTCCAGGCTGAGCGCCTTGGGGTTGTTGACCATCAGGCGGGTGACGTTGGAGGCGGCCACCGCCATGTCCGCCAGGTGCTCCTCGGCTACCCCGAAGTTGCGCAGGTTCTGGGGGATCTCCAGCGTGGCGGTCCAGGCGCTGATCTGGTCGATCAGTTTGCGGGCGGCTACCTCGTCGCTGTCCGTCTCCTGGGCCAGGCCGCAGACGCAGGCTGCGCGCTTCAGCCGAGGTGCGCAGCTGTCGAGGTTGAAGGCCATCACATGGGGCAGCAGCATGGCGTTGGCCACCCCGTGGGTAACGTGGAACTTGCCGCCCAGCGGATAAGCCAGGGCGTGCACGGCCGCGGTGCCGGCGGCGGTCAGTGCCAGGCCGCCGTACATCGAGCCGAGCAGCATGTCGCTGCGCGCCTGCAGCGAGCCCGGCTGCTGGTAGGCCTCGACGATGCTGCCGGCGATCAGTCGCATCGACTCCAGGGCGAAAGTGTCGCTGATCGGGTTGGCCTTGGTGGAAATGAACGACTCCAACGAATGCGTGAAGGCGTCCATGCCGGTGGCAGCGGTGATCGGCTTGGGCAGGCCCAGGGTCAGCGTGGCGTCGAGGATCACCAGGGTCGGCAGCAAGTAGCGGCTCACCACGCCGATCTTCAGCTCTTCGTCCGGCAGGGTGACGATAGCGTTGGGGGTGACTTCCGAGCCGGTGCCGGAGGTGGTCGGCACCAGCACCATGGGCTTACCAGGATGGGTGACCTTGTCGATGCCCAGCATCGCCTTGAGCGGCATATCGTTGGTAAGCATCACCGCGAACAGCTTGGCGGCATCCAGCACGCTGCCGCCACCGATGGCGATCAGCGCGTCTGGTGCCGCAGGGGCGACGGAGCGGCTGAACACGGCCTCGATGTTCTCCAGCGTCGGTTCGATCTCGACGTCATCGACCACCGTGACGGCGATGGATTTGGCCTCCAGCTGAGCGACCACCCGCTCGGTGACGCCCAGCCGATGCATGGCGTTCTGGGTGACCAGCAGCACGCGCTGCAGCGGCGTGTCGAGCAGCGCCAGCTTGTCGGCCAGAGCATTCAGGCTGTCGGGGCCGTGGACGATGTGTTTGACGGTCTGGAAGTGATACATGGTGGTCCTCCGGCTCAGCGCTGGTAGACGGCCAGCAAGCCTTCGAGCTTGTGGACGGTCTGTTCATCAAGGGCAGCAGTGGGGGCGCGGCAAGGGCCTACCGGCACGTTGAGCAGGTCCGTGGCCTTCTTCAACACGGACGGCATGGTGCCCAGAGCAAAGGCGTCACGCAGCGGGCGCAGGGCTTCCTGGGCGGCGCGGGCAGCCTCGTGATTGCCGGCCTGGAACTGGTTCCAGATCTCCATCACCACATGGGGCACGGCGTTGGCGGTGGCCGCCACCGCACCGTCACCCCCGGCCAGCAGGTTCCAGTAGATGAGCGAGTCGGTGCCGGCGAACACCGCGAAGTCGTCGCTGCGGTAGCGCATCATCTGCACCAGGGCGTCGAAGTTGCCGGCGCTGTCCTTGATGCCTTTGATCTGCGGGTGCTGCGAGAGCGTGGCGACCGCCCCGATGCCTATCGACATGCCGGTCTTGGCCGGGATGTTGTAAAGCATGATCGGCAGGTCGGAAGCATCGCCGATGGCCTGGTAATGATTGATCAGCTCGCTTTGGCTCACGGCGTTGAAGAAGGGAGTAATGACCGACAGTGCCTGAACGCCCACATCGCTCATTTTCTTGTTCAGCTCGATCACATCGCGGGTGGCGAACGCGCCGGTTCCGGCGATCACCGGCACCCGGCCGGCAGCGATCTCTACGGTTGAACGGGCAATGCGTACTTTCTCGGCGTCGGACAGGGCGAAGAATTCGCCGTTGGTGCCCAGCACGAAGAGGCCGTGCACGCCTGCTTCAATGAGACTTTCGACAAGCGCGGCGAGCGCCGGCTCATCGACTTCCTGCGCCGTGTTGAACGGCGTGACAAGGGCAGGAACGATACCGTGGAATTTCATGGCTTATCCTTTTTGTGATTGTTTTGGTCAGTATGAATAGCATCTATGATTGAATCGATCAAATAGATCTTGAGATTTTCCCTTCTCCGACTCTTTTGATCGGAGCGTTCGTTCTAAGCCGATTCTTTTTGATCGAGATGATCGCGCTTGTCCGGCGCCTCGTTAGGCGGTGCCAGGCAGGCGTTGGGATATCCGCGACTGTCTGCGTGTGCGTGGGAGAAAAGAGCGCCTATCGGCAGCCGTGCTGGGATCTCGGCTCACGGCATTCAGGTGCGACTGTCCCTGCGTGCAGGCGCAGGGGTTGCTTGCCGTACGGCACCATTGGCCGGGGTCGCCGAGCGCTCTACCAGCCAAACCTCGTCGCGAGGCGACTGGTCATCTGTTCGGCGGTCAGCGCCACGCCAGGCACCAGAACCCTCAGAGGATCGGCGAGATCAGCCGCGCTACGCGCATGCCCAGTTGTTGCAGGCGGTGCACCTCGCGGCGGTCGGCACCGATCAGCTCGCGGGATTGGCTGAAGTCGTTCTCCAGCATGGCCTCGACCTGGCGGGCGAACTCGGTATCGACCGTGACCAGGGTGATCTCGAAGTTGAGGCGAAAGGAGCGGTTGTCCAGGTTGGCGCTGCCCACCACGCCGATGTCCTGGTCGATCAGGGCGACCTTCTGGTGCAGGAAGCCGGGCAGGTAGCGAAAAATCCGTACCCCTGCGCGTAGCGCTTCGAACGCGAACAGGCTGGACGCGGCATAGACGATGCGGTGGTCTGGTCGCGCCGGCAGCAGGATGCGCACGTCGACGCCGCGCAGTACCGCCAGGCGCAGGGCGGCGAACAGGGCTTCGTCCGGGATGAAGTACGGGCTGGTCAGCCAGATGCGCTCGCGGGCTGCGTTGAGCATTTCCACGAACAGCAGTGAGCAGGTCTCCTGGGCGTCGGCCGGGCCGCTGGTGATCACCTGGCAGAGCATGCCCTCGTCCGGGTAGACCTCGGGCAGCAACAGCGGCGGCAGTTTGCGCGTCGCCCAGTACCAGTCTTCGGCGAACGACTCTTGCAGGCAGGCCACGGCCGGGCCGTGCACCTGCACGTGGGTGTCACGCCAGGGCGACAGGCGCGGCTTCTCGCCCAGGTACTCGTCCCCCACGTTGTGCCCGCCGAGAAAGCCGCGCTCGCCATCCACCACGACAATCTTGCGGTGATTGCGGAAATTCAGCTGGAAGCGATTGAACAGGCCGCCGCCGGTAGGGAAGGCGTGCATGTGCACGCCGCCCGCGCGCAACCGCTTGATGTAGCGACGCGGCAGGGCGTGGCTGCCAACTGCGTCGAACAGGAAATACACCTGGACGCCCGCGGCGGCGCGTTCGAGCAGGACTTCCTGCAGGCGCCGGCCGAGCTTGTCGTCATGCACGATGAAGAACTGGATGAGGATCACCTGACGCGCCTCGGCCAGCGCCTGGCATATGGCGTCGAAGGTCGCTTTGCCATCGATCAGCAGGTTGACCTGGTTGTTCGCCAAGCAGGGCATGCGGCCCAGCCGCGGCAGGGCGCGCAATTGGCCGTAGGCCTCGGACTCACCCGCGGCGATGGCTTCCTCGACCCAGGGTCGCCAGTCGAGTGCGGCCATGGCCTTGTGCATCTGCCGGTCCACCTGCCGGCGGGCCTCGATATAGGCGTAAAAGCGGCTGCGCCCGAAAATCACGTAGGGCAGCAAGGTCAGGTAGGGCATGAAAAACAGCGACAGCGCCCAGGCAATCGCGCCCTGGGCGGTGCGCACGGTCAGGATCGCGTGCACGGCGGCGATGGCACCAAGGCCATGGGTGGCCGCGATCAGATAACCGAAGAAATGCTGTATGCCAAATTCCATTACCGTTCGCTTGCTGGCTGCTGTGTCTGCATAGACCACGCTATCGATGGGTCGTCACCGATAGAAATCAGCGTTCCACGTGAAACCAGCTGTTTCGTCTGGCATGCCCTGCAAAATATTGCCTGGGGCGTAGCTTCAGGTTGTCTCTCTCACGCCCTTGAAAGGGTGGATATCTGCTTGCGCCGGTACACCGTGTCGCGGCGCGACAGCAGCAGGTACAGCGGCAGGGTGACGATGATCGCCACCAGCCAGGACAGGTCGGCGCCATCGAGCTTGCTGGCCATCGGGCCGGTGTAGATCGGCGTGACCGCGAACGGCAGTTGCACCAGGATGCCCACCGCGTAGGCGCTGACCGCGTTGGGGTTGAAGCGCCCGTAGATACCGCCGCTGGCATCGAACAGTGAAGGGATGTGATAGCGCTGTTTCTGCACCAGGTAGAAGTCGGCGAGGTTGATCACTGCCCAGGGCACCAGCACGATCATCATCGCCAGGATCAGCTGCATGAAGCGCGAGATGAAGTCCGCAGGCGCACTGACCGCAACCACGCAACAGGCCACCAGCAGCATCGCCGAAAGCGCCACGCGGGCCTGGCGGCTGGGCGCCCAGTCGGCGGCGAAGGTTTGCACCGAGGTGATCAGTGCCAGCACGGCGCCGTAGAGGTTCAGAGCGTTGTGGCTGATGATGCTGAGGATGAACAGCACCATGAGCACCGGGCCGAATGCACCGGTGCTCTGCTTGACCGCATCCATGGTGTCGGTGCCCGCGCTGACCGAGAGTGCCACCAGGGTGCCGAACACGAAGCACAGCGAGGTGCCCAGTACGGCGCCGCAGTAGGTGGCGATGAAGGGCTTCCAGATCCCCACGCTTTTTGGCAGGTAGCGCGAGTAATCCGAGGTGTAGGGGGCGAAGGAAATCTGCCAGATGGCGCCCAGTGACGCCATGGCCAGCCAGCCGGCCAGGTTGAAGCCGCCACGGCTGGCGAAGTCCGCCGGCAGGCCGTTGGCGAACAGGGCGATGAAGCCGGCGAGCAGGCCGATGCCCATCACCCAGGTGCCGATACGGTTGAGCGTGTGGATGAAGTTGTAGCCGAGGATGCCGATCAGCGTCGCCGCGCAGGCGCCGATCAGCACCGCGGCGGGCAGGGGCAGATGAGGCGCCACGGTGTGGATGGATTTGCCGGCCAGCACGCAATTGGATATGAAGAAGCCGATGTACAGCACCGCGGCGATTACCACCACCAGCAGAGCACCGTAACGGCCGAACTGCCCGCGGCTCTGCAGCATCTGTGGCAGGCCCATTTGCGGACCCTGGGCAGATGCCAGGCCAAGCACGATGCCGCCGAGCAGGTGGCCGACCAGGATGGCGCAGATCGCCCAGCCGAGGCTGAGATGGAACACCTGCACGGCCATGGCGCCGGTAACGATGGGCAGTGGCGCGATATTGGTGCTGAACCACAGGGTGAACAGGTCACGGACACGACCGTGACGGTCGGCATCGGCTACCTGGCCGACGCTGTTGCTTTCAACGAGCTCTTGCTGGGACATGGACGGTTCTCCTGCGCAAAATTGCGACGGCACGCTGCACCGCGTGAGCGGGGCTGGCCGGTTTGGCAGGCTGTTGAGAAACTAGCTACGTTGCCGCCGCGTCGTTGAAAACAGCCTGTTGGATGCGTGGGGGTAGCGGCTGCGCGGGTCAGCTGCGCCTTGCGCGGGAGAACCTGCAGGCGACGGAGAACGGGCGGGGGTAGAGCAGCAAGGTTGTGCGCGACACCATGGGGAAACCTACTTCTTGTCTTTATTCGGATAGGGTTTTACATATCGCCGCGAGGGCGATAGCCGCTGCCCGGTATGGCCTGGGCAGCGGGTGCGTGGCTCAGCGGAAGGCTGGCACCACGTGCTGGATGAACAGCTCCAGGGACTTCTTCTTCTCGGCGTACGGCAGGCTGTTGTCGGCCCAGAAGCTGAACTCGTCGACGCCCAGTTCCTGGTAGTGACGAATCCGCGTGATGATTTCCTCAGGCGTGCCGATCATGGTGTTCTTGCGGATATTCTCCAGCGCGAACTCCGGCCGCTCCATGAATTTCTCCTCGGGGCTTGGGTCCAGCAGGCCGTCGACCGGGGTGGTCTTGTTGCCGAACCAGGCATCGAAGGTGCGGTAGAAGCGCGAGATCGCGGCGGCGCCAACCTTCCAGCCCTCGGTGTCGTCGGCCAGGTGCACGTGGGTGTGACGCAGCACCATCAGTTGTGGGCGTGGCACGTCCGGGTTGTTGGCCAGGGCGGCGTTGAACTTGTTGTTGAGGTCGACCACTTCCTCGTCGCCCTTCATCAGCGGCGTGACCATCACGTTGCAGCCGTTGGCCACCGCGAAGTTGTGCGAGTCCGGGTCGCGGGCGGCGATCCATATCGGCGGCAGCGGTTGCTGCAGCGGCTTGGGCGAGGAGGTGCTGGTGGGGAATTTCCAGATCTCGCCGTCGTGGGCGTAATCGCCTTTCCACAGCGCCTTGACCACCGGCACCATCTCGCGCAGGTACTTGCCGCCATCACTGGCGGGCATGCCGCCGGCCATGCGGTCGAATTCGTACTGATAGGCACCGCGGGCCAGACCGACTTCCATGCGACCGTTGCTGATCACGTCGAGCAGGGCGCATTCACCTGCCACGCGGATCGGGTTCCAGAACGGCGCGATGATGGTGCCGGCGCCCAGGCGGATGGTGCTGGTGCGGGCCGCCAGGTAGGCCAGGATTGGCATCGGGCTCGGCGAAATGGTGTATTCCATGGCGTGATGCTCGCCAACCCACACGGTGCTGAAACCACCGGCTTCGGCCAGCAGGGTCAGCTCGGTCAACTGCTCGAAGAGCTCGCGGTGGCCGACTTCCTGGTCGTAGCGTTCCATGTGGACGAACAACGAAAATTTCATGTCGCTTTCCTCGATTTTTGTAAGGCCTCTAGGGCTGGCCGTCATGCAGGATCATGCGGGTCATGGCCTATGGTATACCATAATATAAAATACTTTGGCGAGTACCCGGTGACCGGCGTTCGACGAGGACATCAGCGGCTGGCGGCCTGCCAGGCATTCCAGCGCTCGGCGATGCGCTCGCCGTTCAGGCTCCAATACTTGAAATCCAGGGTGATCTGCCCCGCCTTGTGGGCGCCAGGCTGGTTTTGCGCCTGCTCCGGGTCCACCAGGGCCACGGCGCTCAGGTTGACCGGCGCATAGCCGGTCAGGGAGGAAAAGTCGGCCTGGGCCTTCGGGCTGGTGGCGTGGGCGATGAAGGCACGCGCCGCCTCGGCATTGCGCGAACCGCGAGGGATCACCAGGAAGTCGCCAGCCACCAGGTTCTGCTGCCAGCTCATGCCTACCGGCGCGCCCTGGTCGCGCAACGCGTTGACCCGCCCATTCCAGAACATGCCCAGGCTGGCGGTGCCGGAGGCCAGCAGTTGCTGGGATTCGTCGCCGCTGCCCCACCAGGCGATATCGGCCTTGATGCTGTCGAGTTTCCTGAAGGCGCGGTCCAGGTCCAGTGGGTACAGTTGCGCGGGCTCGACGCCGTCGGCGAGCAGGGCGATCTCCAGTACACCCGGGCTCGGCCACTTGTAAAGCGCGCGCTTGCCCGCAAAGGTGCGGGTATCGAAGAGCGCCGCCCAGTTCTGCGGCACCTCGCCCAGGGCCTGGGTGTTGTAACCGAGGATGAAGGAAAAATAGAACGAGCCGGCGCCGTAGATGGTGACGAAGCGCGGGTCGATGGTGCGCTTGGCGATCTGCTTGAAATCCAGAGGCTCGAGCAGCCCTTCCCGGCCGGCACGCAGGGCGAAATCTGCCTCAACATCGACTACGTCCCAGGTTACCTGCCCACTCTCCACCATGGCCTTGAAGGCGGCATAGTCGGTGGGCCCGGCCTGCTCGACACGGACACCGGTCTGCTGCGTGAAGGGCTCGCTCCAGGCACGGGTTTGCGCGGCCTGGGTGCTGCCGCCCCAACTGACGAACGTGATGCTCTGCTCGGCGTGAGCCGCCAGGGTGAACAGGCAGAACAGACTGGCCATTACGCTACGCATTGAATTGCCTCCCGCAGGTGTTCGATATCGCCACGAATCGCGCTGTCTTCAACTGAGCAGAGAAGCACGCGCTACAACGGCAGACGGTATGCCGTAATATCGCCTAGCAAGATGCGCTCCAGCGCGCCGGCCTCGTGCTAGAGCGTCGCGTCAAGCTCGCGTGGGGGAGAATCAAGGCGACTGGGAAGTGCAGTACCACTCTTTGCCGGAGGGAGCGTTACGCTTCGCGCTGATCCTCTTGGCAGAGCGCCAGCCAGGCTCTCTGCAGGCCGTGTAAGGCGAGAGCAGCCGTTCGGTGATTCATTGTGGGAACGGGCCATGCCCGTGATTATTCGCGGGCACGGCCCGCTCCCACAGTCGTAGGGTGGACGACGCCTCACCTACGCGGCCCGACCCGTCCACCGATCGCAATGGTGGATGAAAAGAGCGTCATCCACCCTACGTCTGCTCTCGCCTTTCTGCAGCCGCAGAGTGAATCAGCCGTGTCTGTTCTCAGTGAGCGCCGGCGGCCTTGTTCAGGTCGCCCTCGTTCCAGCTGTCATACAGGCATGCCTCGCTGGCGGCCCAGCGAACCCTGGCCTGGGCGCCGGGCCGTAACGGTTGCAGGCCGCTGCCCATGGCCTTGAGCGTCAGGTGGCAGCCACCGGGGGTGACCACGTGGCAGGTCAGGCTCTCGCCCAGGAACACCACCTCGGTGACCTGCACGGGAATCTCGTTCCACCCAGCGGGCAGGGGCGTCTGCGCGGCGAGTTCCTGCGCCAGCACCTGGGCTTTTTCCGGGCGCAGCATCAGCAGCACGTCCTGATCGTTCTGCAGATTGGCGGTCGGGGTGATCGCCAGGCTCTGTTGCTCGAACTGTACCGCGGCCTGGCCACTGACCTTGGCGCGCAGGAAGTTGGAATTGCCGAGGAAGGAGGCGACGAAGGCGTTTGGCGGGTTCTGGTAGAGGTCATAACCGCTGCCCAGGCCGACGATCTGGCCGTGGCTGAAGATGGCGATGCGCTGGGACAGGCGCATGGCTTCTTCCTGATCGTGGGTCACGTAGACGATGGTGATACCCAGGCGCCGATGCAGGTGACGCAACTCGTCCTGCAGGTCTTCGCGCAGTTTCTTGTCCAGCGCGCCAAGGGGCTCGTCCATCAGCAGGATGCGCGGTTCGTAGACCAGTGCGCGGGCAATCGCCACGCGCTGTTGCTGGCCGCCGGACAGCTGCGCGGGGCGGCGGTGGGCGAATGCGTCGAGCTGCACCAGCTTGAGCATGGCCTCGACCTTCTGCTGCTGCTCGGCGGCACTCAGCTTGCGGATCGCCAGGGGGAAGGCGATGTTCTGGCGCACGTCCAGGTGCGGAAACAGCGAGTAGCGCTGGAACACCATGCCGATGCCGCGTTTGTGCGGCGGCACGTTGACCAGGGATTTGCCCTCGACGAGGATTTCCCCCGAGCTGGGCGTTTCGAAGCCGGCCAGCATCGACAGTGTCGTGCTCTTGCCGGAGCCGCTGGAGCCGAGGAAGGTGAGGAACTCACCTTCCTGGATGTCCAGGGAAATGTTGTCCACGGCGGTGAAGTCACCGTAGTGCTTGTTCAGGTTACGCAGGCTGACCAGCGTCTGCGGTGCGCGGTGTTCCTGGATGACGGCACTCATGAAATTCTCCTCGGCGCTCAGGCGTTGACGTCGGTGCGGCGGCGCACGATGGCGGCGATGACCATGATCAGCAGGGAAAGACCGATCAGCAGCGTCGAAGCGACGGCGATCACGGGGGTGAGATCCTGACGCAGCGTCGTCCACATCTTCACCGGCAGCGTCTGCAGGCCGGGGCTGGCCATCATCACGCTGAGCACGACCTCGTCCCAGGACACCAGGAAGGCGAACAGGCCGCCGGCCACCAGGCCCGGGCGGATGGCCGGGAAGGTCACCTTGACGATGGCCTGCAGGCGCGTGGCGCCGCAGATCACCGCCGCGTCCTCGATTGACTGGTCGAACAGTTTCAGCGAGTTGATGATCGAGATGATGGTGAACGGCAGTGCGACGATCACGTGGCTGACCACGAAGGCGAACAGCGTGCCGGTGTAGCCGAGCTTGAGAAACAGGGCGTAGACCGCCACGGCGATGATCACCAGAGGCACGATCATCGGCAGGGTGAACAGCGCGTACAGCAGTTCGCGGCCCGGGAAGCGGCCACGCACCAGGGCGAAGGCGCTGGGCATGCCGATGGCGACCGCGCAGACGGTCGTCAGCAGGGCCACCTTGAGGCTTACCAAGGCCGAGTCCATCCACTGGGCATTGGAAAAGAACTGCCCGTACCACTTCAGCGTCCAGCCCGGTGGCGGGAACACCAGCCACTGCGACGAGCCGAACGACAGCAGCACGATGAACAGAATCGGCAGCAGCAGGAACACGGCGATCAGCGCGGTGACGGTATTGAGGCCGTAGCGCAAGCCACGGCCCATGGCATTGGGTGACAGCAGCATGGCGTTTACCTCGCAGTGCTGGAAGCCACCGGCGATTCCGGTTGCAGCTTCAGGTAGACGTAGAACAGCACCAGCGTGATGAGGATCAGCAAGGCTGCCGCCGCGCTGGCAATGCCCCAGTTAAGGAACGATTGCACCTGCTGGATGATGAACTCGGGCAGCATCATGTTTTGGGCGCCGCCGAGCAGGGCCGGGGTCACGTAGTAACCCAGGGACATCACGAAGACCATCAGGCCACCCGAGAAAATGCCCGGCCGGCACAGCGGTAGGAACACCTTGAAGAAGTTGCGCCACGGGTTGGCACCGCAGATCGAGCCGGCTTGCAGCACCATCGGGTCGATGGCGCTCATGGTCGCCTGCAGCGGCAGCACGATGAACGGGATCATGATGTAGCTCATGCCGATCACCACACCCGTCAGGTTGTGCACCATCTGCAGCGGCTGGTCGATGATGCCCATGCCCATCAGCATCTTGTTCACCACGCCCGAGGACTGCAGCAGCACCAGCCAGGAGTAGGTGCGCGCCAGCAGGCTGGTCCACATCGACAGCAGCACGATGTTCAGCAGCCAGCGGCCCCAGCCGCGCGGCATCAGGGTGATCGCCCAGGCCAGGGGAAACCCCAGCAGCAGGCTGATCACGGTCACCAGCCCGGCTACCGCGAAGGTGTTGAACAGCACCTTGGAGTAGGCCGAGTTGGCGAACAGCTGGGCGTAATTGCCCAGCCCTGGCTCCGGCTCCAGCACGCCACGTAACAGCAGGCCGATCAGCGGTGTCAGGAAGAACAAGCCAAGAAACAGCAGGGCCGGCAGCAGGTACGGGGCGCCGCGCCAGCGCGCCGCCCGTTCCGCGTTACCGTCGGCACTGCCATGCCGACGGCTTGCTGCACCGCCCTCGGGGGTACGGAGCGCGGTCATGTCATTTCACCAGCCATTCATTCCAGCGGGTGGCGATCGCCGCCCCGTTCTTCGCCCAGTAGGCGTAGTCCAGGGTGATCTGGTCGCTGACATGTGCGGTGGGCAGGTTCGGTGCCAGCACCGAGTCCAGGCGCTGCACGCTGTCGACGTTGACCGGCGCGTAGGCGGTCAGGTTAGCGAAATCGGCCTGGCCCTTGGCGCCGCTGGCGTGGGCCAGGAATTTCATGGCTGCGTCCTTGTTCTTGGCCCCCTTGGGGATAACCAGGAAGTCGGCCATGACCAGGTTCTGTTTCCAGCTCGCCGCTACCGGTGCGCCTTCTTCCTGCAAGGCGTAGATGCGGCCGTTCCAGAACTGCCCGAGACTCGCCTCGCCAGACGCCAGCAGTTGCTGCGACTGCGCGCCGCCGCCCCACCAGACGATGTCCTTCTTGATGGTGTCGAGTTTCTTGAAGGCGCGATCCAGGTCCAGTGGGTAGAGCTTGTCAGCAGCCACGCCGTCAGCCAGCAGGGCCAGCTCGATCACGCCCGGGCTCGGCCACTTGTACAGCGCGCGTTTGCCGGGATAGGTGGCGGTGTCGAACAGGGCGCTCCAGTCTTGCGGCTTCTTGTCGCCGAGGCTGCCCTCGTTGTAGCCGAGCACGAAGGAGAAGAAGAAGGAACCGACACCATGGTCGGAAACGAAGCGCGGGTCGATCTTGTCCCGGTCGATGACGCCGAAGTCCAGGGGCTCCAGCAGGCCTTCGGCTGCGGCGCGCAAGGCGAAATCAGCTTCTACGTCGACCACGTCCCACTGCACGTTGCCGCTTTCGACCATGGCCTTGAGCTTGCCGTAATCGGTGGGGCCGTCCTGCACCACGGTGACGCCGCTGCTCTTGCTGAACGGATCCGCCCAGGCGGCTTTCTGCGCATCCTGGGTGCTGCCGCCCCAGCTCACGAAGTTGACGGTTTCGGCGGCCGCCGTGGTGGCGACTGCCGCACTCAGGATGCCCGCGGCGAGCATCGAGGATACACCTTTGATAAACACCATCTTGCTTGCCCTCGTTGTTGTGTTTTTTCGCAAGCGAGCGTTTTGCCCGCTTAACCGGAGCAGTGATCATTGGATCGTCAATGGCGGCCACTATCAGGTGCTGTTGTAGGTGCTATCCCTTGCGGGGGCACGCGATAAACTGGCTGGCATTAGGGATATCATATTATGGTATTCCAAACTTTGTGCAAGCGCTTTGCCATCCATCTTGTATCGGCATCTGGTCGATGCTCCCGTGCCTCATTCGAACGGCACGGTCTCCACCACTTCCAGGTCGTAGCCGGTAAGCCCGGCGTATTTGAGGGGAGGGCCCAGGTGGCGCAGCTTGCCGACACCCAGGTCCTGCAGTATCTGTGCCCCGGTGCCGACTTCCGAGTAAACCCGTGGCGGGTTGTGCTTGAACGGGCGCTGTGGCTGAGTCAGTTGCGGTACCCGTTCGAGCAGCGCCTGGGATGATTCGTGGTTGGCGAGCACCACGACCACGCCCTTGCCGTCTGCGGCAATGCGCTCCAGGGCCGCCCACAGCGTCCAGCTGCGCGGACCGCTGTATTCGGCACCGACCAGGTCACGCAGCGGATCGATGGCATGTACACGAGCCAGGGTCGGCTCGTCGTGGCGGATATCACCCATCACCATGGCCATGTGCACGCCACCGGCAATGCGGTCTTCATAGGTGATCAGGCGGAATTCTCCATGCACGGTCGGCAACTCCCGTTCGCCGATACGGGTGACCGTGTGTTCGGTACTCAGACGGTGCTGGATGAGGTCGGCGATGGTGCCGATCCGGATGCCATGCAGGGCCGCGAATGCTTCCAGGTCTGGGCGGCGGGCCATGCTGCCATCTTCGTTCATCACCTCGACGATCACCGCAGCGGGCGTCAGGCCGGCCAGCCTGGCCAGGTCGCAGCCGGCCTCGGTATGCCCGGCGCGGGTCAGCACGCCGCCTTCCTTGGCGCGCAGGGGAAAGATGTGGCCTGGTTGCACCAGATCCGCTGCCGTGGCGCCCGGCGCCACGGCGGTGAGCACCGTATGGGCGCGGTCGGCGGCGGAGATCCCGGTGCTGATGCCCGAGGCGGCTTCGATGGAAACGGTGAAAGCGGTGGAAAACACGCTACCGTTGCTCGGCACCATCTGCTCGAGCCCCAGGCGCTGGCAGTGGTCGTCGGTCAGCGTCAGGCAGATCAGCCCGCGTGCCTCTCGGGCCATGAAGTTGATTGCCTGCGGCGTGCAGAATTCAGCGGCGAGCAGCAGGTCGCCCTCGTTTTCGCGGTCTTCGTCGTCGACCAGCAGCACCATCTTGCCCTGGCGGAAGTCGTCGATGAGTTCTCGGATAGGATGGAAGGGCATGGCAGCTCTCGCAGACGATGTTATTTCAAATTATGGTATACCGTAATACGAAAATTAATTAAAGGAGTCAAACATGAAGGGCTATTGGATCGCGCACGTGGACGTCACCGACCCCGAGCGCTACGTGGAGTACACCAAGCGCGCGCCGGCGGCCTTCGCTGCTTACGGCGGCAAGTTTCTCGCCCGCGGCGGCCGGTCCGAGGCGCAGGAAGGCCGCACCACGCCGCAGCGCAGCGTGGTCATCGAGTTTCCTTCCTATGATCAGGCGGTGGCCTGCTATCGCTCGGCGGCCTACCAGGAGGCCAGCAGCTTTCGTGCCGGCGCGGCGCGCTCGGAGGTGATCATCGTCGAGGGCATGGAGCCCTGAGGGGCGGGTGCCAAAGGGGGGGCGGTGGCTCAGCCTTCTTTGGCACTGACGATGCCAGCGACCAACGCTGGCTGGCAGTTGATGTACACCGACGACTGCAGCCAGCGCTTGTCCGGATAGTACGAAAACATGAATTGGCCGCCTTTCAGGCTGTCGACCACCATGCGCGCCACTTCCGGGCGTACCGCTGGGCAGCCCTGGCTGCGGCCGATACGGCCCTGGGTCTTGATCCAGGCCGGGTTCACGTAGTCGGCAGGGTGAATGACGATCGCACGCTGGCGGGCGAGGTCGTTGAAACCGGGCTCCAGGCCGTCCATGCGCAGCGAGTAGCCGTGCTTGCCGGTGTAGCTTTCCTGGGTACGGAACAGGCCGATGCTGGACTGGTGGCTGCCTTCACGATTGGAGAAGCGAGTGGCGAAGTTGTCGCCCGATTGCTGGCCGTGGGCGACCAGGTCATGCAGCAGCAAGCGCTTGCTGGTGAGGTCGAAGATCCACAGGCGGCGCTCGCTGGAGGGCTTGGAAAAGTCGATGACCGCCAGCCGTTGGGCCGGTACGGCGCCGTTATTGATGGCGCAACGCATGGCGTCGATGGCATGGTTGAGCACCTTGCGCTTGAGCGCCGGGGCCTGATTCGCCAGGCTTTCGAGCAGCGGATCGGGCGCCAGGGTCGCGGCCGTCGCGTGGGTAGCGGGCACTGCCAGGCAAAGAAAGGCTAAGCAAATTCCCTGGATCGTGGTCATCATCTCAACTCTCTGCGTGTCGCCATCGACAGGTCGAGCCCTTGCCAGGCAATTGCGGGCGCAACAAAGCCGGCGATTCTAACAGGCGAAATCTTTTGACCCGACGGTGTCCGACGGGCTGTCATTCACTCGGTCGTAATCTGGAGCGGCGCCTTGTTTTCTTCCACCCCATCCTTTGCCTGGGCATTGGCCCTTGCTGCTCCTCTGGCATTGGCCGATGCAGCGCCGCCCAGCCCGCTCGAACAACAGCTTGCCGAGCCCAGCCTGACCTGCGTGTCGCCCGCCCTGACGCTCACCGCCAAGGATCTTGAATGGCTGCAGCCGTTCTATCTGCTGCGCGCCGCCCAGCCGGTATGGAACGAGGCGAACCTGCCAGCATTGTTCGCGCAGCTTGAGAACCTGGTGGACGATGGCCTGGAGCCGCGGGCCTACCACCTGGAGCCGTTACGCGAGCTGGCGGCGGTCGACGATCCGTCGCCGCGGCTGTCCGCCTGTGTCGAGGTGCTGGCCACCACGGCCTACCTGCAAGCTTTGCGAGACCTGGCCTACGGTCGCCTGGACCAGTCCCGGGTGGAGCCGCTCTGGGCGCCCGAGAGCATGGCCATGGAGCAGAGCCAGGCGCCGCTGCTGGCGCTCGCCCAGGCGGGTTTGAGTGACCCCGCGCAGGCGTTCGAGCAGGCTCGCCCGACGTTCGAACCCTATCGTCAATTGCGCCAGCGCTACGCCGAACTGCGTCGCCAGGAACTGCCGCAATGGCTGGCGATTCCCGGCGGCACGCTGCTTAAGCCCGGCGCTGTGGATGGCCGCGTGACCTTGCTTGAGCAACGGCTGCAGTTGCATGGGGACCTGTCACAGGGTGCGCCCGCGTTGGTTGCCGAACAAACCTCGGTGTATTCCACTGCGCTGGTCGAGGCGGTCAAGGCCTTCCAGCGTAACCACCTGCTCAAGCCCGACGGCGTGGTCGGCCCCGGTACCCTGGCCGAGCTGAATCACTCGGCCAGCGAGCGCATGGACCAGATCCGCATCAACCTGGAGCGCCTGCGCTGGCTGTCCCACGAGATCGAGCCGACCAGCGTGCTGATCGACGTGGCGGGCGCCGAGGTGATGTTCCTGCGCGACCATGCCATCGCCTGGCAGGCGCGCACCCAGGTCGGTCGCCCGGCGCGGCCCACGCCGCTGCTGCGTTCGCGCATCACCCACCTGACCCTGAACCCGACCTGGACGATTCCGCCCACCATCCTGCGCGAAGACAAGCTGCCGGAGCTGCGCCGCGACGCTGCGGGCTATCTGGCGGCCAACCACATGCAGGTGATCGATTACGACGGCAACCCGGTCGATCCGCGCAGCGTCGACTGGGAGCGCCCGGGCCGCGTGATGATCCGCCAGGCCGCCGGCCCCCACAGCCCACTGGGCAAGGTGGCGATTCGCTTCCCCAATCCGTTCTCGGTGTACCTGCATGACACGCCGAGCCAGCGCCTGTTCGACAACCTGCCGCGGCTGTTCAGTTCCGGCTGCGTGCGCATCGAGCGAGTAACCGAGCTGGTCGATCAGTTGCTGGCCGAAGCCACGCCCGGCGAGCGCGCCCGCATCGCCCGGCAGTGGGAAAGTGGCCGCACCTTGCGCGCCGATCTGCCGCGCCCGGTGCCGATCGTCATGGCCTACTGGACCGCCCAGGTCGGCGCCGACGGCCAGGTGCAGTTCCGTCCGGACATCTACGGCCACGATGCCCGCCTGCTCGACGCGCTGGAGGCGTCCAACCGGATCTAGGATGGGTCGCTGCGCGCAGGGTGTGGTCGAGGCGTGGAGCGATACCCGGTACTCGGATTTGATGATGCCCGCGCTCCAGGTAGGGTGGACAACGCTCTTTTTGTCCACCATCGAGGCCTCGGAACGGTGGACGGTCAAAGCATCATCCACCCAACGAAGGCCGCCGCTTCAGCGATGCCCTGGGAGATGCTCGAACAGGCTGCGGCAGACGCCGATGATGTGCTCGTCAAGCAGCACGATCGCTCGCTCGACATCGCGGGCACGGCAGGCGGCGATGATCTCGCGGTGCTCCCGGTCGGCGCGGTCCTTGCCTTCGGAAAGGCTCATCTGCATGCGCAGGTAGCGCTCCAGCTTGTCGTGAATGGAGCGGATCAGGCTGACCAGGAAAGGCCGCTGCGCAGGCTCGTAGAGGCAGGCGTGCAACGCCCAGTTGAGCTCGGCCCAGCGGCCGATGTCGTCCTCGCCGATGAACTCTTCGCAGATGCGCTCGGCGCGGGCGAAGGTGGCGTCGTTCATGTTGGGAATCGCCAGGCGCAGCACCTTGCCCTCGAGCAGAATGCGCACCTCGAACATCTGCGCCAGTTCCGGCTCGGAAATTCGCGTGACCACGGCGCCCTTGTTGCGCTGGAACATCACCAGGCCTTCTGCCTCCAGGCGCTTGAGCGCCTCGCGCACGGGGATCTTGCTGACATTGAACAGCCTGGCGATGTCGTCCTGGCGCACCGGCTCGTCTTCGGCGAAGTGGCCGGAAACGATGGCGTCGCGCAGGTGTTTGGTGATCACCTCCGAGGCAGACGGAGCAATGCCCAGGTTGGGCGCGGTCAGGGGAGGTAGTGGCACGTCATGCACCCGCCAGGTGAAGGGGTTTGGGATATGATATACGAAATCCCTACAGCGAATTGCTTGCGCCACTGAACTGCTCGGCCAGGGCGCCAATCTGCGGGCGCTGGTCACGCACGAACTGGAAGAACGCCTGTGCTACCGGCGACAGGTATTTACCCCGTGGGTGCACCACACACCAGCTGCGCAGCAACGGCAGTTCGGCCACCGGCAACTCGCGCAGAATGCCCAACTGCAACTCGCGACGCACCGCGTGGCGCGGTATCAATGCCAGCCCCAGCCCGGCGATGACACCCTCGCGCTGCCCTTCCATGGAGCCCACTTCCTGAACCTGGGCGAAATGCGCGCGCTTCTGATGACAGTACTCCTCGCACGCACGCCGCGTACCGGAGCCGTGCTCGCGCACCAGCAACGGCCAGGCGCACAAGTCTTGCAGCTGCAACGCCTGGGCCTGGCTCAAGGGGTGGTCGGCCGGCGCCACGGCGATGATCGGGTTGTTGAGAAAGGGCAGGAATTCCAGGGGCATGTCCGCTGGTACCTGAGACATGATCAGCAGGTCGTCGCGGTTGGCACTCAGGCGGCGAACCGCCTGAGTGTGGTTGACCACGGTGAGCTGCAGGCTGACTTCCGGATGCTCGCGGCGAAAGGCTGCGAACAGGTGGGGAACGAAGTATTTGGCGCTGGATTCGATCGCCAGGCTCAACTGCCCTTGCAGCGAGCCCTTGAGGTCGGCCAGTTGCATGTCCAGGCTCTCCAGGCGCCCGAAGATATCCTCGCTGGCGCGCTGCAGCGCTTCCGCCGCCTCGGTCAGGTACAGCTTCTTGCCGACATAATCGAACAGCGGCTGGTCGAGCAGTTCTTCTAGCTGGCGAATCTGCAGGCTGACTGCCGGCTGCGTCAGTGACATTTCCTCTGCAGCGCGGCTGTAGGAACGGTTGGCGCACACCGAGCGAAAGATCTGCAGCTGGCGAAATGTCATGCGTAACAACGACTTGCGAATTTTCTTCACCACTCGAGTGGATTCTTGTCCGCCAAGCATAAGTTTTTACTTATGCATAACCCAACAAATATTGATTTTGGTTAATTGTTACAGCGGCGTAGGGTGGCTCATAAGGCTGGTGGGGACATATCCGGTCATATCTCGACCCTCAATGGGTTGCCTGTTCACGTGATCGAGGATGCTGGCTCGTGATCAAGAAAATCCTGATCGCCAATCGTGGCGAGATTGCGGTGCGCATCGTGCGGGCCTGCGCCGAGATGAATATTCGCTCGGTGGCCATCTATTCGGATGCCGACCGTCAGGCACTGCACGTCAAGCGTGCCGATGAAGCCTATGGCATCGGTGACGACCCCCTGGCGGGCTACCTGAACCCGCGCAAGCTGGTGAACCTGGCGGTTGAAACCGGCTGCGATGCCTTGCACCCGGGCTATGGCTTTCTGTCCGAGAATGCCGAGCTGGCGGAAATCTGCGCCTCGCGTGGCATCAAGTTCATCGGCCCGAGTGCCGAGGTCATCCGCCGCATGGGCGACAAGACCGAAGCGCGGCGCAGCATGATCAAGGCCGGCGTGCCGGTCACGCCGGGCACCGAGGGCAACGTCGCGGATATCGCCGAGGCGCTGCTTGAAGGTGACCGCATCGGCTACCCGGTGATGCTCAAGGCCACCTCCGGTGGCGGTGGTCGGGGCATTCGTCGCTGCAACAGCCGTGAGGAGCTGGAGCAGGCATTTCCCCGGGTGATCTCCGAGGCGACCAAGGCGTTTGGCAGCGCCGAAGTGTTTCTCGAGAAATGCATCGTCAACCCAAAGCACATCGAAGCGCAGATTCTCGGCGACAGCTTTGGCAACGTGGTGCACCTGTTCGAGCGCGACTGCTCGATTCAGCGCCGCAACCAGAAGCTCATCGAGATCGCCCCCAGCCCGCAGCTCACCCCGGAGCAGCGCGCCTACATCGGCGACCTCGCCGTGCGCGCCGCCCAGGCGGTCGGTTACGAGAACGCCGGCACCGTGGAGTTCCTGCTCGCCGAGGGCGAGGTGTACTTCATGGAGATGAATACCCGGGTGCAGGTGGAGCACACCATCACCGAGGAAATCACCGGCATCGATATCGTCCGCGAGCAGATTCGCATCGCTTCCGGGCTGCCGCTGTCGATCAAGCAGGAAGATATCCAGTACCGCGGCTTCGCCCTGCAATTTCGGATCAACGCCGAAGACCCGCGCAACAACTTCCTGCCCTCGTTCGGCAAGATCACCCGCTACTACGCCCCCGGCGGCCCCGGCGTGCGCACCGATACGGCGATCTACACCGGCTACACCATTCCGCCGTATTACGACTCCATGTGCCTGAAGCTGATCGTCTGGGCGCTGACCTGGGAGGAGGCGCTGGCTCGTGGTTCCCGTGCGCTGGACGACATGCGCGTGCAGGGCGTGAAGACCACCGCCACCTACTACCAGCAGATTCTCGCCAACGACGAATTTCGTAGCGGGCGCTTCAACACCAGCTTCGTCGACAACCACCCCGAGCTGCTGAACTACTCGATCAAACGCAAGCCGGGCGAACTGGCCCTGGCCATCGCCGCCGCCATCGCCGCCCATGCCGGCCTGTGAGGAACGCACCATGACAAGAAAGATCACGGTTACCGACACCATCCTGCGCGATGCCCACCAGTCCCTGTTGGCCACCCGCATGCGCACCGAAGACATGCTGCCGATCTGCGACAAGCTCGACCAGGTTGGCTACTGGTCGCTGGAAGTCTGGGGCGGCGCAACTTTCGACGCCTGCGTGCGTTTTCTCAAGGAAGACCCGTGGGAGCGCCTGCGCCAGCTGCGTGCGGCGTTGCCCAACACCCGCCTGCAGATGCTCCTGCGTGGCCAGAACCTGCTCGGCTACCGCCACTACAGCGATGACGTGGTGCGCGCCTTCGTCGCCAAGGCGGCGGAAAACGGCATCGACGTGTTCCGCATCTTCGATGCGATGAACGATGTGCGTAACCTGCAGGTGGCCATCGAGGCCGTGAAGGCCAGCGGCAAGCACGCCCAGGGCACCATCGCCTACACCACCAGCCCGGTGCACACCGTCGCGGCGTTCGTCGCCCAGGGCAAGGCCATGCAGGCCATGGGCATCGATTCCATCGCCATCAAGGACATGGCCGGGCTGCTCACGCCCTTTGCCACCGCCGAACTGGTCAAGGCACTGAAGGCCGAGATCGACCTGCCGGTGTTCATCCACAGCCACGACACGGCGGGCCTGGGGTCGATGTGTCAGCTCAAGGCCATCGAGGCCGGCGCCGACCATATCGACACGGCGATCTCCAGCTTCGCCTGGGGCACCAGCCACCCGGGTACCGAGTCGATGGTCGCCGCGCTCAAGGGCAGCGAATACGACACCGGCCTGGACCTGTCGCTGATCCAGGAAATCGGCATGTACTTCCACGCGGTGCGCAAGAAGTACCATCAGTTCGAAAGCGAGTTCACCGCGGTCGACACCCGCGTGCAGGTCAACCAGGTGCCGGGCGGGATGATTTCCAACCTGGCCAACCAGCTCAAGGAGCAGGGCGCGCTGAACCGCATGAACGAAGTGCTGGCGGAGATCCCGCGGGTGCGCGAAGACCTCGGCTTCCCGCCGTTGGTCACGCCGACCTCGCAGATCGTCGGTACCCAGGCGTTCTTCAACGTGCTGGCCGGCGAGCGCTACAAGACCATCACCAACGAGGTGAAGCTGTACCTGCAGGGCGGCTACGGCCAGGCACCGGGCGAAGTCAGCGAGACGCTGCGCAAGCAGGCCATTGGCAATGAAGAGGTGATCGACGTGCGCCCGGCCGACCTGCTCAAGCCGGAGATGGACAACCTGCGCGGGCAGATCGGCGACCTGGCCAGGACCGAAGAGGACGTGCTGACCTTCGCCATGTTCCCGGACATCGGCCGCAAGTTTCTCGAGGAGCGCGAGGCCGGCACCCTGCAACCCGAAGCCCTGCTGCCGATTCCCGATGGCACTGGCGTGGCGGCAGCGGGCGGCGCGGGCGTGCCGACCGAATTCATCATCGACGTGCACGGCGAGAGCTACCGCGTGGACATCACCGGCGTCGGCGTGAAGGGCGAGGGCAAGCGGCACTTCTACCTGTCCATCGACGGCATGCCCGAGGAAGTGGTGTTCGAGGCGCTCAACGATTACGTGGCCGGTGGCACCGGCAGCAAACGCCGCAGCGCCAGCGCGCCGGGTGACGTCAGCACCAGCATGCCGGGCAATATCGTCGACGTGCTGGTCAAGGAGGGCGACACCGTCAAGGCCGGGCAGGCCGTGCTGATCACCGAGGCGATGAAGATGGAAACCGAAGTGCAGGCGCCGATCGCCGGCACCGTCAAGGCCGTGCACGTGGCCAAGGGCGACCGCGTCAACCCGGGCGAAGTGCTGATCGAAGTCGAAGCCTGATCTACCGATTTAACCTCTGGGGGCCGCAAGGCCCCTTTTTTGTCTGGCGGTTGACGAGGGCCGGCTGAAACCGCGACTGCGAACCGGCTCTGGCGCTTCGTCTGCCAACTTCATACGGCACGCACCTGTGGGAGCGGGTGGGGACGCCTGGTCCATGCCTGCGTATTTTTCGGGCGCATGGCGCCCTCCCACGATGCACTCAGTGTGGCCTCTTTACGCCGCCGATCGCCCATGACGGGAGTGCTCTGAGACCCTGCCAATAATCTTTCAGCCCAGGTTCGTCGACTTTGGCAGCTAAATGGCGGAAGCGGACTTTCGGTGATTCATTGTGGGAACGGGCCATGCCCGTGATTATTCGCGGGCACGGCCCGCTCCCACAGTCGTAGGGTGGACGACGCCCCACCTACACGGCCCGACCCGTCCACCGCTCTGCGATCGCAATGGTGGATGAAAAGAGCGTCATCCACCCTACGGCTGCTTGCGCCTTGTAATTGGCGCTTCATGCGCATAAAGACCGTGAATCGCTCGATGGCATAACCTTTTCAGCAATCGTTCTAAGCATCCGCATGCCGGGGCATCCAGGGCGGGCTAGAATAGCCGACCGTTTCAATTGGTTATTCGAAGGTCTATATGAGTCTGTCCATTCCTGCCGCAGCGCCAGCCAATCGCTCGGCTACGCCGTTGGTTGCCGTGGCGCTGCTGTTGGTCGGCGCCCTGGCCCTGACCTTTGTGGTCAGTGGCCGCCAAGCGTTGTTGTTCATCGTCGGCGGCGCGCTGGGCCTGGTGCTCTATCACGCGGCGTTCGGTTTCACCTCGGCCTGGCGCGTGTTGCTCAACGAGCGCCGTGGCGCCGGCTTGCGCGCGCAGATGGTGATGCTGGCCATTGCCGTGCTGCTGTTCTTCCCCGCTCTCTCGGCCGGCACCCTGTTCGGCGAGCCGGTCAGGGGCCTGGTGGCGCCGGCGGGTACCTCGGTGATCGTCGGTGCGTTCATCTTTGGTATCGGCATGCAGCTGGGTGGCGGCTGTGCGTCCGGCACGCTGTTCACCGTGGGCGGCGGCAATGCGCGGATGCTGGTGACCCTGCTGTTCTTCATCATTGGTGGCGTGGTGGCGACCCATCACCTGGAGTGGTGGTCGGCGCTGCCGAGCCTGCCGCCGACCTCCATCGTCAGCAGCCTGGGGCTGGTGCCGGCACTGCTGGTCAGCCTGGCCTTGTTCGCCGCCATCGCTGCGCTCAGTGCTCGTCTGGAGTTGCGCCGCCACGGCAGCCTGGAGCGTGCGGCGCCGAGTGAGCAGCAAGGCTGGCAGCGTTTCCTGCGCGGCCCCTGGCCGCTGGTCTGGGGTGCGGTGCTGCTGGCGCTGCTGAACTTCGCCACCCTGGCGCTGGCCGGTCGCCCGTGGGGCATCACCTCGGCATTCGCGCTGTGGGGCGCCAAGGTGCTGCAAGGCACCGGCGTGGACGTTTCCGCCTGGGCCTTCTGGCAGCAGCCGGGCAATGCCCAGGCGCTGGCTGCGCCGCTGTGGGAAGACATCACCACGGTGATGGATATCGGCATCGTCATCGGTGCACTGCTGGCCGCCGGCCTGGCCGGTCGCTTCGCACCGAACCTGAACATCCCGCTGCGCTCGCTGGTGGCGGCCGTCATCGGTGGCTTGTTGCTCGGCTACGGCTCGCGCCTGGCCTATGGCTGCAACATCGGCGCCTACTTCAGCGGTATTGCCTCGGGCAGCCTGCATGGGTGGCTGTGGCTGGTGGCCGCGTTCGTGGGGAACGGAGTGGGCGTGCGCCTGCGGCCGTTGTTCTTTCCCGGCGAGCGCCGCGAGGCGAAGCTCACCGGATGCTGATCGTCCGCCTGGCAAGGCCGGCCGCGCTGCTTGTCGGCGCGCTGCTGGCCCTTGCCTTGGGCGGCTGCCAGTCATCGCAACAGCGGCTGGGTGAACTGGCTGGCCAGCATGACCAGCGATTACAGACCCTGGACAGCAAGCCCTTTCCCTTGCTGCTCGCTGCGCCGGGCCATGTACCGGCCGCAGCGCGTCTGCGCGTTTATCTGGAGGGCGACGGCCATGCCTGGGCGACGCCCTCGCAGCCCAGCCTGGATCCGTCCCCGCGTGATCTGCTGGTGGCGCGCCTGGCGTTCAGCGACCCGACGCCGAGCCTGTACCTGGCGCGGCCCTGTCAGTTCGTCAGGGCTCCGGGCTGCAACACCCGGCTGTGGACCAATCAGCGCTTCGGCGCGGAGGTGCTGGGCAGCCTCGACCAGGCCCTCGACCTGATCAAGGCGCGCTATGGCAACCGCGAGTTCGAGCTGGTCGGCTACTCGGGCGGTGCCGCGCTTGCCCTGCTGCTCGCCGCCCGGCGAGACGATATCGCTGGCGTGCAGACCCTCGCCGGTAACCTGAGCCCGCGCTACTGGGCGCAGGTGCAGCAGTTGAGTCCATTAGAGGGATCACTGGAACCGCTGGATTATCCCGAGCGGCTGGCGCACATCGCGCAGCGTCATCTCGTCGGTACCGAGGACGGTGTGGTGCCCGCTGCGGTTACCCGCCATTACCTGGAGGAGCTTGGCCACGCGCCGTGTGCAGAGCGCATCGAGCTGCCAGGCGTCAGCCATCATGATGGGTGGGAAGCGGCCTGGGCGCGCTGGCAACTGCAGCCGCTGAAGTGTGTTGCAGCCGCTGCGCCTGATACCCGGCCGAGTGCGCGGCGCCACTAGAAATGCCTGAATAAACACTTCCGTACAGCTAAATATCCTGTTTTTCCGGTCCCACCCGGTGGCAAGTTGTTATAGCCTTGCCGCTCTGGCAACAATCGCTGCGCTTGCAATCGGTTGATACGCCGACCGTTTTTCAGAAATCGTGTTCATGACGCGTTTCCCGTTCGGTACCTCTCAGAGCGCTACCCGCGCCATGCCGATCCTGGCGGCCACGAGCCGTAAATGGACATAACAAAAAGGATAACCATCCGATGGATTCTTTTCTCGCTGTACTTTCCAGCATCAACAGCTTCGTCTGGGGCCCGTTCCTGCTGATCCCGCTGTTGTTGCTGACCGGCCTGTACCTGACCATTCGCCTGCGCGGCCTGCAGTTCCGCGTGCTCGGCCATGCATTCTGGCTGGCATTCGTGAAACGGTCGGAAAAAGGCGACGTGCCCGGCGACGTCTCTCACTACCAGGCACTGGCCACGGCACTGGCCGCGACCGTTGGCGTGGGCAACATTGCCGGCGTGGCGACCGCCATCGGGATTGGCGGGCCGGGGGCGCTGTTCTGGATGTGGATGACCGGGCTGCTGGGCATGGCGACCAAGTATTCCGAGGCCTTGCTGGGCGTGAAGTACCGCGTCACCGATGCCAAGGGTGAGCAGAGCGGCGGGCCCATGTACTACCTGACCCACGGTGTCGGCGGCTGGTTCGGCAAGACCCTGGGCATCGCCTTCGCGATCTTCGGCGTACTCGCCTCGTTCGGCATCGGCAACATGGTGCAGTCCAACACCGCGGCGCATCAGTTGTACGACACCTGGGGCATTTCTCCGGTGGTCAGTGGTTTGTGCCTGGCGCTGGTCACCGCGGTGGTCATCATCGGCGGCATCAAGAGCATTGGCCGTTTCGCCGCGGCCGTCGTGCCGCTGATGATCGTGCTCTACATCGCCTGCATCATCGTCGTGCTGGTGGCATTCGCCGACCGTTTGCCGGCTGCCATAACGCTGATCTTCACCGATGCCTTCAGCGGCTCGGCGGCTGCCGGCGGCTTCCTGGGGTCGAGCATCATTCTTGCCGTGCAGATGGGCGTGGCCCGCGGCATCTTCTCCAACGAATCCGGCCTGGGCACAGGCGCCATCGCGGCGGCCGCGGCGAAGACCGACAAACCGGTTCGCCAGGCCATGGTGTCGATGACCCAGACCTTCCTCGACACGCTGGTGGTGGTGACCTTCACCGCGCTGGCGATCATCGTCACGGGCGCCTGGATGCAGGAAGGCCTGAAGGGCGCGCCGATGACTGCCTGGGCGCTGGAGCAGGGGATGGGCGGCGGCTGGGGCCTCTATACCGTGGCCATCAGCGTCATGGTGTATGCGTTCACCACCATTCTCGGCTGGTCGTATTATGGCGAGCGTTGCATGGAGCGGCTGCTGGGCCGCGTCGCGGTGATGCCGTACCGACTGATCTTCTCGGTGATGGTGTTCGTCGGCGCGGTGACATCCCTGGAAGTGGTGTGGACGTTCTCCGATATCGCCAACGGTCTGATGGCGCTGCCCAACCTGATCGGCCTGTTGCTGCTCTCCGGTATCGTGGTCAAGGAAACCCGCGATTACATGAGCCGCAAGGATTGGAAAGACGCAGACTGACACATCGCTCGCCCATGAAAACGCCCCGCTGCTCAGCGGGGCGTTTTCGTTTCGGGCAGCGTGCAGCATGTAGGGTGGATCACGCTTCATCGATCCACCGTGTCGGTGGACGTGAAAAGCGACGTCCACCCTACATTGCCGATTGGCGGGCACCAGCCAGCGATTGCGGCAGCCCTCACGCAGAGCGTGAGGAGCGGTCAGCCTGCAAGCTCACCAACGAAATGGCCCCGCATGAGTGGGGCCATTTCGTTCTGCAGCCCGGGCGCTACAACCCGCAGACGCTGCCATCGCTGCGCGGGTCGGCAGCGCCTTCCAGCACCCCAGAGGGATGGCGCAGCAGCGCGCCGGCATGGCCCATGGTGTCGCTGAAGGCCTCGTCCAGTACCTCGACGATATGCCCGGCCTGCCGCAGTTGCTCGACCAACGCAGGCGGGAAGCGGCTTTCCAGTTTGAGCGTGGTGCTGACGTCGCCCCAGGTGCGGCCAAGTAGCCAGCGTGGTGCGCTGACCGCGGCCTGCAAGTCGCTACCCAGACGGTAGCGGCTGAGGATCGCCGCCTGGGTTTGGGGCTGCCCTTCGCCGCCCATGGTGCCGTAGCTGAGGGTGCGGCCATCGTCGAACAGCGCCAATGCCGGATTTAGGGTGTGGAACGGCTTGCGGCCCGGTTCCAGGGTCTGCAGCGCGGCAGGATCGAGAGAGAAACTGATCCCGCGGTTCTGCCAGGCGACGCCGCTGGACGGCAGCACGACGCCCGAGCCGAACTCCCAGTACACGCTTTGAATGAAGCTGACAGCGCGGCCCTTATCGTCGATGCAACCCATCCAGATGGTGTCGCCCGGCGCGGCCGGTTGTGGCCACGGCAGTGCGTGCTGCGGGTCGATGGCGGCGGCCAGGCGCTGCAGGTTGGCGTCGTCCAGCAGGCCTTGCGGGTCCTGCGGCACACGGGAGGGATCGGTCACCACGCGGTCGCGGATCAGGAACGCCTGTTTGGTTGCCTCGACCAGCCCGTGCACATGGGCGAAGCCTTCGGCCTGCTCGATACCGAGCTTTTCGAAGATGCCGAGGATCAGCAGCGAGGCCAGCCCCTGGGTGGGCGGCGGCAGGTTGTACAGGGTGGCGTCGGCCAGGCGCACGCTCAGCGGCTCGACCGCTTGGGCTCTGTAGCTTTGCAGGTCGGTCAGGCGCAGCGGACTGCCCAGGCGTTCGAGGTCGGCGGCCATGCTGGCGGCCAGCTCACCGCGATAAAAGTCGTCCAGGCCAGCATCGGCCAGGCGCTGCAGGGTCGCGGCCAGGGCCGGCTGGCGCAGCAGATCGCCTTCGCGCGGCGCCTGCCCATTGTGCAGGTAGACCTTGGCGAAGCCAGGCACATCCTGCAGTTCGGCCAGCTTGCTCCGGGTCAGTTGCGCCTGGCTGCGGCTGACCACGATGCCGCGGCGGGCATGGCCGATGGCATCGGCGAGCAGCTCCGGCACCGCCAGCGTTGGCTGCCAGTGGGTAGTCTGCGCCAGTGCTTCGGCCCAGCCACCGACGGTGCCCGCCACGGTCAGCGCTGCCAATGGGCCGCGGCTGGGAATCTGCGCGTGGCCGGCGTAGAAATCACGGTCGGCGAGTGCCGCGCTGCTGCCACAGGCGTCGATAGCCAAGGGCTGCTTGCCCGGCTCGTGAATCAGCCAGAAACCATCACCGCCAATGGCGTTCATGTGCGGATAGACCACCGCGATGGTCGCCGCCGCCGCGACCATCGCCTCCACGGCGTTACCGCCGGCCTTGAGCACATCGCGCCCGGCCTGGGCGGCAAGATGGTGAGGAGCGACGAACAGGCCGCCGGTGGCGTGGGTGCTTTTCAGCATGGGCGCGATTCCTCGTTATTCAGCGTTGGCGACAGGTTCACAGCAGTTTGCGGTACTGCTCGAAGCCGGAGCGCTCTCCGATGCGTTCATAGAGCAGTTTGGCCTTGGCGTTGGTTTCGTGGGTCAGCCAGTGCACACGTGAACAGCCGTTCTCGCGGGCTTGCGCATAGACATGTTCGATCAACTGGCGGCCCACGCCGCCGCCGCGTACGTCCTTGCCGATGAACAGGTCCTGCAGGTAGCAGTAGTCGCCGCTGGTCCAGCAGGAGCGATGGTAGATCCACTGCACCAGGCCGATGGCCTCGCCGTCGCGCCAGGCCAGGGCGGCGAACATCGGCTCGGCGGGGTCGAGAAAGCGCTGCCAGGTGGTGGCGCTGACATCGGCGGCGATCTCGGTCATGTAGAAGCGCTGGTAGCCCTGCCACAACGGCAGCCAGGCGGCGTGGTCGGCAGCGGTGACGGCGCGGATTTCCACAGGTATGCGGACGGTCATGGCAGGTCTCCAGAAAAGGTGGTCGACCGCCATCCTGCGATGCCTCGGCAGGCTCCGCAAGCGCGTGTGCAAGTGGGGCGACTAACGCCCGTTCAGGTAGGCCTTGCCGTAATGGCGCTCGAGGCGCGCCTGGATGAGTTCCAGGCCGATCGACAGCAGCCAGTAGATCACCGCTGCGGTGGTCAGCATCTCGATGTAGCGGTAGGACGAGCGACCATACGACTGGGCCAGGAACATCACTTCCCAGACGCCCATCACCGAGATCAGCGAGGAGTCCTTGAGCATCGAAATGAACTGGCTGGTGGTCGGCGGGATGATGGTGCGCATGGCCTGGGGCAGGGTCACCCGCCAGAAGATCACCGCCGGCTTGAGCCCCAGCGCCAGGGAGGCTTCGCGTTGGCCGGGGGCCACGCCGATCAGCCCGGCGCGGAAGATTTCGCTCAGGTAGGCGCCGTAGTTCAGCGACAGCGCAATGATCCCGGCGGTGATCGCACCCGGCACCAGGCCCAGTTGCGGCAGGCCCAGGTAGATCAGCAGGATCTGGATCAGCAGCGGCGTGCCGCGAAAGAAAGAGGCGTAAAAGCTGGCGATGCCGAAGGCCACGGCGCTCTTCGACAGGCGCGCCAGGGCGGTGACGAAACCCAGCGCCAGGGATGCCCAGATCGAGCAGAAGCACAGGAACAGGGTCAGCGCCGCGCCCTGCAGAAAACCGTTGGGCGCCAGATTGGCGCCGAGCAGGTTCGGCAGTTTGTCGAGGATGATCGACAACTTCAGGTCGAAGCTGAGAAAAAATGCCACGCACAGGGCGAACATGATCGCCCAGGTGACGTACAGGCGGGTGCGAAAGCCGAACAGGCGCTGCAGCAACGACTCGCCCGCCACAGGTGGCGGGCGAGGGGATTCAGGTGGGGTCATTGGCTGATATCGGAACCGATCCACTTCTTGGAAATGGCCGCCAGGGTACCGTCCTTGCGCAGTTCTGCGAAGACGCTCTCGACCTTGGCACGCCACTCGGCATCGTCCTTCTCGATGGCCACGGCGTTGGGTTCGGCATACAGCGCGGCGCCGGCCAGCTTGAAGCGTTTGTCCTGATCGATGCGCGGCTGCGCGGTGACCAGGTTGGTGAGGATCGCATCGAGGCGCACGCCAGCACCCAGGGCGAGGTCGTGGAAGGCCACGGTGTCGTTGTCGTACGGAGCGACCTGCACGGCGTCGAACGGGTATTGCAGCGGCTTGTCTTCGGCACCTTCGATAACCAGGTCCTTGTTCAGGTAGCCCTCGTAGGACGAGGCGCTGGTCACCCCCACCTTGAGGCCGGAGAGATCCTTGGCGGACTGGATGCGCTCATCCGCGGCGTTGACCACGATCACCGCGGGTGAGGCGTAGTAGGTAACCGGGAAATCGAACACCTGGGCGCGTGCCTGGCTGGGCGTCATCGAGCAGATGCAGATGTCGTAGCGCCCGCTCCAGCGGCCCGCGGCGATCACGTCCCAGGAGGGCGTTTCCAGGCGCAGTTTGACGCCCAGTCTGTCGGCCACCGCCTTGGCCACGTCGACGTCGAAGCCGTCGAGCTGATTCTGGTCGTTGAGGAAGGAGAACGGCGGGTAGTTTTCCATCAACACGTTGACCAGCTCGCCGTTCTTTTCGATACGGTCCAGGGTCGGGCCTGCCAGGGCCAGGTTGCAGAAGGAAGCGAGGGTCAGGCCGAGGGCCGCGATTAGCGTGGTTTTCACAGGATTCCTTGAGCACGAAAGAGGTTGTGACAGGCAGGGATGGCGTATTAAATAGTTATAAACCCATGCGTCCAAATGAATTGAATGCATATCGATATGACTGGAGCTTATATGGCCGACCAACCTTTGATCCTGCTCGATGGCGGCATGGGCCGCGAACTGCAGCGCCGTGGTGCGCCGTTTCGCCAACCGGAGTGGTCGGCACTGGCCCTCACCGAGGCGCCGGAGCAGGTAGAAGCGGTGCATGCTGCGTATATTGCCGCCGGTAGCCAGGTAATCACCAGCAACAGTTATGCCGTGGTGCCCTTTCATATCGGCGAGCAACGCTTCGCGGGAGAGGGGCGTGCGCTCGCCGAGCGTGCCGGGCAACTGGCGCGCAACGCGGCGGATCGCGCTAGCTCGCCGGTCCGCGTCGCTGGTTCGCTGCCGCCACTGTTCGGCTCCTACCGCCCCGATCTGTTCCAGCCGGAGCGGGTCACCGAGCTGCTCACGCCGCTGATCGACGGGCTGGCAGCGCATGTCGACCTGTGGCTGGCTGAAACCCAGAGCGCCATCGCCGAAGCCCGTGCGATTCATGCCCATCTGCCGGAGGACGGCAAGCCGTTCTGGCTGTCGTTCACCCTGCGTGATGAGGATGTCGATGATGTCCCGCGTCTGCGCTCCGGCGAACCGGTCGCCGATGCGGCCCGCGCAGCCGCAGAGCTGGGCGTCGAGGTGCTGCTGTTCAACTGCAGCCAGCCGGAGGTTATCGGTGGCGCCATCGACGTGGCGCGCGAGACCTTCGCGAGTCTCGGCGCCACGGTCGCCATCGGCGCCTACGCCAACGCCTTTCCGCCGCAGCCCGAAGAAGCCACCGCCAACGATGGCCTGGACCCACTGCGCGAAGACCTCGACCCACCGGGCTATCTGCGCTGGGTCGCCGACTGGCGCGCCCGTGGCGCCAGCCACCTTGGCGGCTGCTGCGGAATCGGCCCGGAGCACATCAGCGTGCTGGCGCAGCGCCTGAACTGAGCGGCCGCATGTGCTCCGGTTGACGATCCTGGCGTCTAGACAGGATCGCTCCGGCGCCATGCCGAGCCTCGTCGAGAGTCTGAACATGCAAGCATTGCTCAATGAAATCCTCGATCAGGTCAGGCCGCTGACCGGCCAGGGCAAGGTGGCCGACTACATCCCCGCGCTGGCCGATGTGGCGGCCGATCAGTTGGGGATCGCTGTCTACGGTAACGATGGCGAGCTGTTCACCGCCGGCGATGCCCGCACGCCGTTCTCGATCCAGAGTATCTCCAAGGTGTTCAGCCTCGTGCAGGCCATCCAGCACAGCGGCGAGGCCATCTGGCAGCGCCTCGGCCACGAGCCGTCCGGGCAGCCGTTCAACTCGCTGCTGCAGCTGGAACTGGAGAACGGCCGGCCACGCAACCCGTTCATCAATGCCGGTGCACTGGTGATCAGCGACATCAACCAGTCGCGTTTTGCCGCGCCGGTGCTGTCGATGCGCGATTTCGTGCGGCGCTTGTCCGGCAACCCGCAGGTAACGGTGGACAACCGTATCGCCGAGTCGGAATACCAGCACCGTGCGCGCAACGCGGCCATGGCCTACCTGATGCAGTCGTTCGGCAATTTTCACAATGATGTGGAAAAGGTGCTGCGTGGCTACTTCAGCCACTGCGCGCTGAGCATGAGCTGCGTCGACCTGGCCAAGGCCTTCTGCTTCCTGGCCAGCGACGGTTTCTGCAAGCACAGCGGCGAGCAGGTCCTCAGCGTGCGGCAGACCCAGCAGGTCAATTCGATCATGGCCACCAGCGGGCTCTACGACGAAGCCGGCAACTTCGCCTATCGCGTCGGCCTGCCGGGCAAGAGTGGCGTGGGCGGCGGCATCGTCGCAGTGGTGCCGGGGAAGTACACGATTTGCGTCTGGTCACCGGGGCTCAACGCAGCCGGCAACTCGCTGGCCGGCATGGCCGCGCTGGAAGTGCTCAGTGAGCGGATTGGCTGGTCGGTGTTCTGAGCGGCTTCGATGGCCTGCAAGACCATCGAGTGACGCATGGGGGACCGAAGCAGGTTGCCGATCCCCCGGGGCTAGTGGGCTGCCAGGGCGGCAGCCTCGCCATCACTGGGCGTCGCGGTAGGCTTTGCGCAGCATCATCAGGTCCTGATCGGTGCAGGTCCCGGCTACCGGGGTGGTCAGGTCATAGCACGGGTGGCGAAAGCCCATCGGCCAGTAAATGATGCTGTAGGGCGGCCAGAAGATCGACACCACGCGAAAGCGCGTGCTCAGCCGGCCTTCGGAGATGGGCTGGCCGGTGGTGGTGCTGGTCAGTTTGTACGGCACGCCGCCAGCACGGTTCCAGAAGAACGGACGAATCTTCACCAGGCCTTGCGGGTGCTGTTCGGCACGCTCGTTGATGCTGACGGTGCTTTGCTCCGGCAACTTGAAAAAGGCTTTGGTCGAGCAGCCGGTGATGGCCAGGATGAGCAGCAGGAATACGCTGGAGCGAAGCAAAGGCATGGGACGTCCTTGTATGTCAGTAGGCAGGAAAAGAGGCTGGCTTCCGTCAGCCGGGCGCGACTATACCGGCTCGTCGCGCCACGTTCCATGACCTGTGCCACACATGCCGGCAAATTGCTCGCACGGCGAGCGGTTGGCACGCGCCGCGATGCCGGCAGCGCCCCCGCCGGTAATCAGAAGCGCAGCTGCCACTGCGCGACCAGGGCATGGTTCTGGGCACGGCTGCCGTACTCGCCACTGTAACCCAGGCCCAGGCGCTGGCCGTTGCTGATGCCGACGTCCAGACCGGCTTCGGCGAGCAGACTGTCGCGGTCCAGGGCGGTGCCTTCGACGCTGAACGCATTGCCGCCGCTGAGGAAGGATTGCCGGGCCTGGCTATTGAGGTCGCCATAGGTGTGGCGCCAGCCGAGGCTGGCGCGCGGGGTGACGCTCATGCCGTTGTCCAGGGTGCCGAGATGGGCCAGACGCACGCCCAGGGTGCTGCTGACATGATCCTCCTGCTGGCTCTCGACACGCAGCGCCGCATCGCCGCCTTTCTCGGCATAGGATGCGTGGCGGTAGCGCTGGTAGCCCACGGCCGCGAAGGGTTCGGCGAGCAGTCGCGCGCTGGCCAACTGGTAGCCCAGCTCCGCGAAGGCCTGCTGACTGTTGGCGGTGTAGTCGCCACGCAGGCGGTCGCTGAAGCCGGCGAACGTCACCTGTCGCGTGCTGCTGTTGTCGTGATGGCTGTAGGCAGCACCCAGACGCAGCGCCAGGGGGCCATTCTGGCGCAGGGCATAGATGCCCAGGTGCAGGCTGTCGATGTCGCTGGAAACGCCCGGGCCGGCATCCACATCGGTACGCGCATAGCCACCCAGCACACCGACCCGCCAGGCCGGGTCGACCGCCCAGTCGGCGCCCAGTACCGCGCCGCGGGTATCCTGTGTCAGGTCGGCAGCGCCATTGCTGCCGTCGAGTTTGCCGTGGCTGCCAAGGCCCTGCAGCCAGAGGCGACCTTCAGCACGTGGGTCGTTGAGGGTGCGGGCATATGGCGCAATGCCGTTGGCGGCCAGCAGCGGCCCATCGTCGCGCAGCAGGGAGGCCTGCAGGTCGTTGCCGCCCATCTGCTGCATGGCGCCCAGCATGCTGCTGCCCACCTGCGCGCTGCCGGCCAGGCTGGCGGTCATCAGGCTGGCGTTGCTGCTGGCGCTCAACTGGTCGATGGCGTTGCCGGCCGCATCGAGGCTGCTGGTCAGTAGCGCGTTGTACAGCGTGCCGCCGCCCTGGGATTGCAGTGCGCTTGCCGCGCCTCTGCCGTTGGCGGTGCGTGCCAGGTCGGCGAAACCGCGGTCATTGCGGGTCAGGGTCAGATCCACGCTGTGGGTGGCGTACTGCAGGGTCGGTGTGAGGAAGGCCAGGCTGCTGCCGAGATCGGCGAAGGTGCCGGTGATCGCTCCGTCGGCCTGGAGAACCTGATAGCGGCTCTGCAGCGGGTAGTCCCCCGCAATGGCGTCGATGCGCAGGCTCGCTCCGCTCAACGCCACATTGCCGCCTACCTGCAACGTAGTGCTGGCTCCGCTGGGGCTCACCGCCAGCGCCAGGGTCGAGCCGCTGGCCAGGTCGAGGTTGCCGCTGATGCTGCCACCGCCGAAGGTTGCACCACCGTCGACCTGCACATCGCCTTGCAGGACGCCCAGGTTGAGCAGGCTGGCGCCGCTGTAGATGCGTGTGTTTGCACTGAAGTCGTTGCTGTTCAGGCTCCAGGCGCCGCTGCGTACGTCCAGGTTCTCGAAATTGCGGCTGTTGGCGAAGCGGCCGCCTGCAGCATCGTCAAGCGTCACGCTGTCGGTGCCTGCACCGCCATCGACCACGCCGCTGAAGCGCGCGGTGGAACGCAGCGTCAGGTTGTCGTCGCCGTCGCCCAGGTCCACGGCGAGGCCGTTGAGACCTTCGATCAGCCCGGCGTTGGTCAGCTTGTCGTTGCCGGCGCCCATTTGCACGGCAGCCGCCGCAGTGTTGCTGCCCAGTTCGTCGACCCGGACGGTTTGCAGGCCGCCACGGATGATGCCGCTGGCCTCGTTGATCAGCACGTCATCGTAGCTGCCGACCAGGCCGATGCCGACCTTGTCGGCGCCGGTGATGTCGCCAGCGTTGACGATATGGGCGACGCCACCGTTGGCCGCTTTGTCACCGAGGGTGCCGCGCCCGGTCGGGTGCTCGCTGCCGTTGGCGCCGTCGTCGACCAGGATGCCGGCGCTCTGCCCGAAAATCGTCGCGCCGGCCAGGTTGCGGATGGTGCCGCCACCCGCGGCGATGCCGTCGCCACCATTGGGGCGGCCGCCGGAATCCAGGCCGCCGGCCCCCAGGCCCTCGATGCGACCCTGGTTTTCGATGTAGGCAATGCCGTCGATGTCCACGCCGTCACCGTCGCCATTGTCGATGGTCAGGCCCAGGCCTTCATGGTCGTAGATATTTCCGGCGCCGGCATAGCGGCCGCTGATCAGGCCGTAGTTGAACACCACCCCGTGGCCGTCCAGGCCTACACCCGAACCGTTCCTGCCGATCACGCTGCCGTCGGCGTAGTTGATGACCACCGGGTTGGCGATCTGCACGTTTTCGGTGGTGACTCCCGCGACCACCTTGTCGAAGCTCACCCCGCTGTCCGTTGCCGAGCGGATCACCAGGCGCTCGAGGCCGGCCAGGTGGGCATCGGCGTCGGCTGCCAGCGCTGCACCGCCGTCGATGCCGTGGCGCGGCCCTTCGATGCTGCCGTGGTTGAGGATGGCGACATTGGCGCGCTGGTTCTCGATGGCCACGCCATCGGCAGCCGAGTAGTCATTGGTGCACTGGCTGCTCAGGTAGCCTGGGCAACTGGTGTTGACCGTGCCGGTGGAAAAAATCCGCCCGTAGTTGGTCAGGGTGAAGTTGTTGCCCAGGCGCAGGGCATCATTGCCCGCCGAGCTGATCACGGCGTCGCGGTTGTTCTGCGCGCCATTGATGATCTGGTTGCCGCTGCTGGTATAGGCGGCGTCGGCCTTGATCGCCCGTTCGCCGTCAACCGCCTGGCCGCTCTGGGAGAGGGTGCCCTGGTTGTCTATGCGGTACTGACCGCCGGTGCGGTTGAGACGAATGGCGACGTTGCCCACCGCGTCGATGGTGGCGCCCGCCTGGTTGTTCAGGGTGAAGAGCGGGTTGCCGTTGTTGGCGTCGATGGCACGGGCGGTGCCGGTCTGACGGATATCGCCGGCGTTGGTAAGGGTCGTATTGCCGGCGCGCACCGCCACGGCCACGCCATCACCGGCCACGCTGAGCGAGCCGCCGCTGGCCACGTTGCCAGTCTCACCAGCCTCCAGGGTCTGGCCGCTGCTGCTGATGGAGCCCGTAGCGACATTGAAGCTGGCGCCGAATGCCGGGCTGACGATGGCGGCCTGCAGGGCCAGAACGAGGGGAAGCGGGCGCAGCCGTAGGGAGCTCGACATCGTGGGGACCAGTCGTAGGTTCGTAAGGCCTGCGACTATGCCCAGCCGATGTTACGGATAGTTGACGATCAGTGGTCGGCGTTTTCGCCGCACAGATCCAGGCCAAACAGCCGTTCCACTTCCTCTCGCGTCAGCCCGGCACCGAGCAGCGCGAACAATTTGCCCAGCGCCGCCTCGCGGGTCATGCCGCCGGCCGAGACCAGGCCGACCGCGGCCAGTTGGCTGCCGGCCGCATAGACACCGAACTCCACATGCCCCTGCGGGCACTGGCTGATCGCTGCCAGCACCACGCCGCGCGCGTGTGCCTCACGCAGCACGTCGAGCAACTCGGCATTGTCCGACGGCCCGGTGCCGCTGCCGTAGCACTCCAGCAGCAAACCCTGCACACCGCTGCCCAGCAGGGCGCGCAGGTGGCCTGCCTGCAGGCCGGGCACCAATGGCAGGCTGAGCAGGTTGACCGGCTGGCGTGGCTGGCGGTAGTCGATATGCGCGGGCAACTCGGTCAGCCGCTCGCCCTGACGCCGCCGCGGCATGATCTGGAACGCGTCGAACGCATCGCTGCGCAATTTGCTGACCCGGGCGCCATGCATCAGCGCGCCGTCGAAATACAGGTGCACGCCTGGGCGCACGCCGTCGTGCAAAGCCTGCATGGCGCCGAACAGGTTGCGCCAGGCGTCGCTGTTGTCGGCCCCCGCCGGCTGCATCGAGCCGGTCAGCACCACGGGCACCGGCAGGCCCAGCAGCAGGAAGCTCAGCGCTGCAGCGCTGTAGGCCAGGGTATCGGTGCCATGCAGCACCAGTACGCCGTCGTAGCCGTCCTGCTCGACGCCCTGGCAGATTGCTTCGACCATCGCCAGCCAGTTGTCCTGGCTCATGTTGGCGCTGTCGATCGGCGGCAGCATTTCGCGGAAGGTCCATCGAGGCAGGCGTTCGGTTTGCGTGGCCTGCTGCGCACGCAGGCGTGCTTCGAAGCCGGACGCCGGCGCCAGACCGGCAGCGCTGGTCTGCATGCCGATGGTGCCGCCGGTGTAAAGCACGAGGATATTCAAGGAAGACATAGGCACCTTGGAAACAATCGTAGGCAATGGCCCGGTATCGGTAGGCGCTGGTGAGAGCCCTGAGGCTGGCAGCCTAACGGGTGCGGTGTGCCGCTGCTGCGCGAGCGCGAAGCAGCGGCACACGTGGAGACTCAGCGCTGCTGAGTGTCCTGCGCACTGTGCCCTGGCTTCAAGGCAGGCCAGGAGGTCTTGTCGAGTTTCAGATCAGCGAACTTGGCCGGATCGAATACCGGGGTCTTCACGCCCGCCTTGATCTGTGCGTCGTAGTCGTCCATCAGGCGCAGGCCGGTCTTGAACAGCAGGGCCATGGCGATCAGGTTGACGATGGCCAGCAGGCCCATGGTGACGTCGGCGAAGCCGAACACGGTGCCCAGGTCCTGGGTCGAGCCCCACATGACCAGCACGATCACCAGCACGCGGTAGACCTGCAGCAACACGCGGCTCTTGCTGAAGAAGCCCAGGGCGTTCTCGCCGAGGTAGTAGTTGTAGATCAGCGTGGTGAACACGAACAGGGCCAGGGCGACGCTGATGAACACGCGGCCCCACTCGCCGACGATGGCGGCCAGTGCGCTCTGAGTGAGGATTACGCCGCCGACTTCGCTGCCGGGCGCATAGGTGCCGGACAGCAGAATGATCATCGCGGTGCAGGTGCAGATGATCAGCGTATCGATGAACACGCTCAGCGACTGCACGATGCCCTGCGCCGCTGGGTGCGGCACTTCGGCGACTGCTGCCACGTTCGGGGCGCTGCCCAGGCCGGCTTCGTTGGAGAACAGGCCGCGCTTGACGCCCATGATGATGGCCGCGCCGATGCCGCCCGCGAACGCCGGCTCCAGGCCGAAGGCACTGCGCACGATCAGCATCAGGGTGTCCGGCACTTGGGAGATGTTGCTGCCGATCACGAACAAGGCCAGGGCGATGTAGGAGCCGGCCATGACCGGTACCAGAATGTCGGCGAACTTGGCGATGCGCTTGATGCCGCCGAAAATGATCAGGCCGATGATGCACACCAGTACCACGCCGCTGATCCACTCCGGAATGCCGAAGGTGTCATGCATCGAGCTGGCCACGGTGAACGACTGCAGGGCGTTGAAGCCAAAGCCGAAGGTGATCAGCAACAGGATCGAGAACACGATCGCCATCCAGCGCTGACCCAGGCCATGCAGGATGTAGAACGCGGGGCCGCCTCGGTAGGTGCCGTCGCCTTCATTCTGCTTGTAGAGCTGGGCCAGCGAGCATTCGAAATAGCTGGTGGCCATGCCGACCAGCGCAACCAGCCACATCCAGAACACGGCGCCTGGGCCGCCCAGGGTGATGGCCACGGCCACACCGGCGATGTTACCGGCGCCAACACGGCCGGCAACGCTGAGCATCAGTGCCTGGAACGAGCTGAGCTGTCCCGGCTTGCGCACCAGCGCCTGGCTGAAAATCTGGAACATGCTGGTGAAGTAGCGGAACTGAACGAAGCGCGAACGGATGCTGAAGTAGAGCCCGAGGCCCACCAGCATGACGATCAGCACTTTGCTCCAGATTAGGTCGTTGAGTAGATCGAGCATGGCACTCTTCCTGTTTATTATTAGGGTATGACGCGTGGCGCGGCGATTGGCCGGTGCCTGGGACGCCTGCGCCGTGACAGAGCCTGGCAGTGGCCCGTACGCCCGAGGCGTGACCGTCGAATAGACGGCTTGAGCGTAGCGTCCGATCGCCATGGTTGGCCAAAGAGGCGCAAGCGGCAATTTCGCGGGTCGATCCTAGGTGATGCGACCTGATGCTATAATCACGTCACTCGCATCAGATGAGCCGACCATGTCCGTGTACCTCGGTGACAACCTCCGGTTGCTGTGCAGCCACTACCGCTCGATTGCCGAGGTGTGCCGCAAAGTTGGCATCAACCGTGCGCAGTTCAACAAGTACCTGTCTGGAGAGAGCCAGCCGACCGCGTATAACCTCAAGCGCATTGGGGATTTTTTCGGCGTCGAGGGCTATGAGCTGGGCTTGCCGTGCGATCAATTCGCGCGCCTGATCGGTGCCCGGGGCGCACAGCTGGGCGCGCCTGCCGAGCAGGATCCCTTACACGCCTTGTTACAACCACTGCGCGAACAGTCCGGCGACTTGTCTCGTTACTGCGGCTACTACTTCGAATACGCCAATTGCATGTCGGTGCCGGGCACCATCCTGCTGTCGTTGATCCACATGCGTGAAGAGGGCGGCGCCTTCCTGTTCGAGCGCCAGGAGCGCCAGGTGACGTCCCTGAGCGGGCCGACCGAAGACTCGGCGCGTTGCCGCTACCTCGGCGCCGCGTTCCAGTTGCAGGATCGGTTGTTCCTCATCGACTACGAGTCGCTGACCGTCAACGAGATGAGCCAGACCATTCTGATCCCCAGCTTCAAGAGCCGCATCACCCGGCTCAACGGCCTGAAGACCGGCGTATCCAGCGGCGACCGCCGCACGCCCGCCTGCACCCGCGTGGTATGGGAGTTTCTCGGTACCGAGATCAACCGCATCAGCACCTTTCGCCAGGTGATGCTCTACCAGCCGGATGACCCGCGCATCGACGAAGACATACGCCAGCGCCTGGCGCACGCGCCGGTGCGCGATGGGTTGTTCGAGGTGGAGTGAGGCGGCAGTGCAGGGCGGGCGTCGATTGGTTGCGGGACTGGCTGCTTATGTGGAAGCGCGCGGGGACGCCTAGTCCATGCGCGCGAGATCACGGGCATGGACTGGGCGTCCCCGCCCGTTCCCACAGATGAAGCGCCGACCTCGAATGGACCATGCCAATATTCAGCCAGCGCACGAACGCAAAACCGCTATCAGCAAAGCTCCGGGTGCTTGTTGCAGGTGCCGTAACCTTCGCTCTTCATCTGATCCAGCGCTTGTTGCAGGCGGGTGACGACTTCGTCCGGTGTTTCCAGGTTGAGCGCCAGGTACATGTCCGAGCGGTCGATGACCAGCACGGTGCGCAGGCCGGTCACGCCGGCCTGGTTGGCGTGATAGCGCCACACCGGGTCCGTGGTGGCCCAGAGATCGATCTTGCCGCTGGTGAGCTTGGCGATGTTCTCCTGGTCACGCAGAGCGTTGGTCGGTTGCAGGCCCGCCCGCTCCAGGGCCTGGCTGACCGCGCCGTCCTTGTAACTGCCGATGCGGTATTGGCTCGCCTGCTCGAGGCTCGACAGGTTTTCGATCTTGGCGCTCGGTGCGGCGAGCAGCACACCTTCGACCTTGGCGATCGGGCCAACCCATTTGAACAGCGGGCGGCGCGCCTCGCTCATCGAGGTGGAGAACAAGCCGTAATTGGCGCGGGCCAGGGTGTCGTCGTACACGCGGCTCCACGGGAAGCGCAGGGTCATGGTGTAGTCGATGCCGGCGCGCTTGAACATCTCGCGCACGATGGTGGTGCTGACGCCGTGGATATTTGCGTCTCGCGCGAAGTTCTTCTCGCTCTCGGCCATGTTGAAGGGCGGGAAGTTTTCAGTCTGCAGCACCACCTTGTAGTCAGGCGGCAGTGCCGCCTGGGCGGGCGGGGTGAATAGGCTGGAAACGGCAAGCAGACCGGCAAACCATGCGGCGTTGACACTCATTGGAACGACTCCTTGTTAGGCCGCTGCCCTTTTAGCGTGCCGCTGCGCAAACGGCAACGAGTCGTGAAGAGTAAAGCCCCAGACTGTGAACCGGTCTGGGGCTTTCGGCCCACGCGGGCCCTTGCTGCCGCTGCGCAGGAATGTCAGACGAGCCTGCGGCGTGCTGCGATCAGCACAGCTCCGGGTGTTTGTTGCAGGTGCCGTAGCCTTCGCTCTTCATCTGGTCCAGCGCCTGTTGAAGGCGCGCGACCACTTCGTCCGGGGTGTCGAGGTTGAGGGCCAGGTACAGGTCCGAGCGGTCGAAGGTCAGTACGTTGCGCAGGCCGTTGACGCCCAGCTGGCGCGCCTGGTGCCGCCATACCGGATCGGTGGTGCCCCACAGGTCGATACGCCCCTGGGTCAACTTGGCGATGTTCTCCGGATCGCGCAGCGTGTTGGCCGGCTGCAGGCCGGCCTTCTCCAGGGCCTGGCTGGCGGCGCTGTCCTTGTAGCTGCCGATACGGTACTGGCGAGCCTCTTCCAGGCTGGCCAGGTTGGGAATATTCGATCCCGGTGCGGCGAGCAGCACGCGTTCGACCTTGGCAATCGGCCCCACCCACTTGAACAGCGGACGCCGTGCTTCGTTCATCGATGTGGAAAACAGGCCGTGGCTGGCGTTCGCCAGCGTGGAGTCGTAGATGCGGCTCCACGGGAAACGCAGCGTCAGGGTGTAGCCGATGCCGGCACGCTTGAACATTTCACGCACGATGGTGGTGCTGACGCCCTGAATGTTGGCGTCACGGGCGAAGTTCTTTTCGTTGTCGGCCATGTTGAATGGCGGAAAGTTTTCCGTTTGTAACACCACCTGGTAACCCGGCGGCAACTGCGCCTGGACGGGAAGGGCGAAGAGGCTCGAAACGGACAGCAAACAGGCGATCCACGCAGCTTTGACGGTCATGAGGCGGCTTCTCTTTGTTGGGCTGCTGCCGTTGTAGCCTGAGTTTGCGCAAACGGCAACGACCCGCAAAGAATGAAGCCCCTGACTGTGAAACAGTAGGGGCTTCTCGGGGGGCGCGAGGGGGGGCTTGGCGTTACGGCACGAGCGGCCCTTTCACCGGTGGCACCAGCGGCTTGAGATGGTGCGGGGCGATCATGTTTTCCGGACGCAGAATCTCGGCCAGGGTGACGTCGTCCAGCAACTGTTCCTCGCGCACCAGCTCCAGCACACCACGGCCGCTGATCAGCGCTTCCTTGGCGATACGGGTGGAGTTCTCATAGCCGATATAGGGGTTCAGCGCGGTGATCAGGCCGATGGAGTTCTCCATCAGTGCGCGGCAGTGGTCTTCATTGGCGGTGATGCCGTTGATGCAATGCTCGCGCAGCATGTCCATGGCGCGTTGCAGCAGGCGGATCGAGTCGAAGATCTTGTAAGCGATCAGCGGTTCCATCACGTTGAGCTGCAGCTGGCCGCCTTCGGCTGCCATGGTCAGCGCCAGATCGTTGCCGATGATCTCGAAGGCTACCTGGTTGACCGCTTCCGGAATCACTGGATTGACCTTGCCGGGCATGATCGAGCTGCCCGGCTGACGCGCCGGCAGGTTGATCTCGTTGATGCCGGTGCGCGGGCCGCTGGAGAGCAGGCGCAGGTCGTTGCAGATCTTCGACAGTTTGACCGCGGTACGCTTGAGCATGCCGGAGAACAGCACGAAGGCGCCCATGTCGGAGGTCGCTTCGATCAGGTCGGCGGCCGGCACCAGGGGCTGGCCGCTGATCAGCGCCAGGCGCTGTACCGCCAGGTGCTGGTAGCCCGGGTCGGCGTTGATGCCGGTGCCGATCGCGGTGCCGCCCAGGTTCACTTCGGTGAGCAGCTCCGGCGCCAGGCTGCGCAGGCGCGCCAGGTCTTCGCCGAGGGTGGTGGCAAAGGCGCGGAATTCCTGGCCGAGGGTCATCGGCACGGCGTCCTGCAGCTGGGTGCGGCCCATCTTCAGCACGTGGCTGAATTCCTGACCTTTCGCCGCGAAGGATTGAATGAGGCTGTCCAGGCTGGCCAGCAGGGTGTCGTGGCCAAGCAGCAGGCCCAGGCGGATGGCGGTGGGGTAGGCGTCGTTGGTCGACTGCGCCATGTTCACGTCGTTGTTGGGGTGCAGATGCTTGTATTCACCTTTGGCGTGGCCCATGGCTTCGAGGGCGATGTTGGCGATCACCTCGTTGGCGTTCATGTTGGTCGACGTGCCGGCGCCGCCCTGAATCATGTCGACCACGAACTGGTCGTGGAAGTCGCCGCGAATGATGCGTGCGCAGGCTTCGCTGATGGCGGCATGCTTGGCGGCGGGCAGGTGACCCAGCTCACGGTTCGCGTCGGCTGCGGCCTGCTTGACCATGGCCAGCGCCACGACCAGTTTCGGGTAGTGAGCCAGCGGCACGCCGGACAGGCGGAAGTTGTTCAGTGCACGCAGGGTCTGGATGCCGTAGTAGGCCTCGGCAGGGACTTCGAGGGTGCCGAGCAGGTCTTTTTCGACGCGAAACAATGCAGCAGCGGACATGATGTCTCGATTCTCATGGATGCGCGGAAGATACCGCGATGTCCCGTAGGATAAGGACTCACCCCCCGCGCAGGCCAATGCTGTTGGTTGCTAGGGTATGCGTAATCGGCATAATGTAGGTGTGACCGACAGTGCGCACCAAACGTGTGCATCTACTCCCGGCATGACGAGGCCCCCCGTGAACCTGGAAACCAAATGGCTGGAAGACTTCGTCACCCTGGCCGCCACCCGCAGTTTTTCCCAGGCGGCGCAGAAGCGTTTCGTGACCCAGCCGGCATTCAGCCGGCGGATCCAGAGCCTGGAAGCGGCCCTGGGCCTGACCCTGGTCAACCGCTCGCGCACCCCGGTGGAGCTGACCGAGTCCGGTCAGCTGTTTCTGCTTACCGCGCGCAGCATGGTCGAGCAGCTCGGCGAGGTCGTGCGTCACCTGCATCACCTCGAGGGGCAGCAGGGCGAGGCGCTGCAGATCGCCGCCGCCCATTCCCTGGTTTTCGGCTTTTTCCCGGAGTGGATCGCCCGCCTGCGACGTGACGGCCTGCCACTGACCACGCGCCTGGTGGCCACCAACGTCGGTGAGGCGGTGCACTCGCTGCGCGAAGGCACCTGTGACCTGATCCTCGCGTACCACGACCAGGATGCCGCCGTGCAACTGGCCCCTGATCTGTTTCCATCGCTGCCGCTGGGCGTCAGCGAAATGCTGCCGGTCTGCGCCGTCGATGAGCTGGGCGCGCCGCTCCATGACCTGGATGCCGGGCAGAGCCTACCGCTGCTGGCTTACAGCGCCGGCACTTACCTCGGCCGCTCGGTGAACCTGTTGCTGCGCCAGCGCGCCTTGCGCTCGACAACCGTGCACGAAACGGCGATGGCCGACAGCCTCAAGGCCATGGCCCTGCAAGGCCTGGGTGTGGCCTGGGTGCCGCGGCTGTCGATGCATGCCGAGCTGGCGCGCGGCGAGCTGGTGGTATGCGGCAGGGAGCACTGGCACATCCCCCTGGAGATTCGCCTGTACCGCTGGAGCATGTCGCGCAAGGCGGCGGTGCGCCTGTTGTGGCGCAAGCTCGAAGGGGGCGTGGGGCGGGAGCAAGGTTAGGTCTGCCCTGGTGGTCGCCGTGATGGAGTTCATCTGTCTGAGCGGGCGGGCACGCCCAGTCCATGCCCGCGAAAAAGCACCCAAAGCCCTGCGAGCCTATAGCGCAGCAGTAAGCAGATCGGCGACAGGCAGGAGTCCCAGTTTGTACCCGAGAATTCTCGCGGGCATGGCCCGCTCCCACAATGGTTTCTAGATAGCTGTTCGGCTTTCACCCCAGCCCGTATTTCTTGACCTTGTCGAACAGCGTGGTCTTGGCCATGCCCAGCGCCTGCGCCGCCTGGCTGAGGTTGCCGGCGTGCTGCTCCAGGGCGTCGACCAGCAGGTTGCGTTCGAAGGCCTCCACGGCTTCGGCGAAGCTGGTTGCGGCGCCGTCGTTGCTGCCGCTCTTCTTGAATGCGGGCAGGCCAAGGGCGAAGCGTTCGGCGACGTTGCGCAGCTCGCGCACGTTACCCGGCCAGTCGTGAGCCATCAGCGCGGCCAGGGTGTGGCGGTCCAGTTCCGGGGCGGCGCGGTCGAAGCGCAGGGCGGAAAGCTGCAGGAAGTGCTCGAACAGCAGGGCGATGTCTTCGCGGCGCTCGCGCAGCGGCGGCAGCTCCAGGCTGACCACGTTGAGCCGGTAATACAGGTCGCTGCGGAACTGGCCACTCTTGCCGGCGGCGTCGAGGTCCGCCTTGGTCGCGGCGATCACCCGGCAGTCGACCGCAATCGGCTGGTTCGAGCCCAGGCGCTCCAGGCTGTGCTCCTGCAGCACGCGCAGCAGTTTGATCTGCAGGTTCAGCGGCATGCTCTCGATTTCGTCGAGGAACAGGCTGCCACCATTGGCATGTTCGATCTTGCCGATGCGCCGTTTGCCTGCGCCGGTGAATGCGTGAGCCTCGTGGCCGAAGATCTCGCTCTCGAACAGGTTCTCCGGCAGGCCGCCGCAGTTGAGGGCGACAAAGGCCTTGTTCTGCCGCCGGCTGAAGTCGTGCAGGCAGCGCGCGACCAGTTCCTTGCCGGTTCCGGTTTCACCTTCGATCAACACGTTGGCCGAGGTGTCGGCAACGTTGGCGATCAGCTCGCGCAGCTGCTGCATGGCCGGCGAGCGGCCGATCAGCCGGTGCTCCAGTGTCTGTTTGCCGGCCAGCTGGCGGCGCAGCGACGACACTTCGCGGGCCAGGCTGCGCTGTTCCAGGGCGCGGCGGGTGACGTCGACCAGGCGTTCGGGGGAAAACGGTTTTTCCATGAAGTCGTAGGCGCCGTCGCGCATCGCGCCCACCGCCATGCCGATATCGCCATGGCCGGTGATCAGCACCACCGGCAGCGCCGGGTCGCGGCGCTTGAGTTCGTCCAGCAGCTTCAGGCCGTCCATGCCCGGCAGGCGGATATCGCTGATGACGATGCCGGCGAAATCGGTGCCGATACGCTGCAGGGCCTGTTCAGCGCTGCCGACCCCGATGCTGGCGATATCTTCCAGGGCCAGGGCCTGCTGGCAGCCGAGCAGCACGTGGGGGTCGTCTTCGACGATCAGCACGGTGAGGTCGTCATTCATCGGGTGTCTCCATGACAGCGGCAGCCTGGGGCAGGTTGAGTTCGAAAGCGGTGCCGCCCTGGGGCGGGTGATCGGCACTGAGGCTGCCGCCGGCAGCGGCCGCCAGGCTGGCCGACAGCGTCAGGCCGAGCCCCAGGCCCTGCTCCCCGGGTTTGGTGGTGAAGAAGGGTTCGAACAGGTGGGCGCGATCGGCAGGGGCGATGCCGGGGCCGTTGTCGCGCACGCGCAGGCGATAGCGATTGCCGTCGGCACTGCCCTGCAGCCAGAGCTGGCGATCCGCCTGGGCACTCATGGCGTCGGCAGCGTTGGCGATCAGGTTGACCAGGATCTGTTCCAGGCGCGTTTGGTTGATCGCCAGCTGGGCGTCCTCGAACTGGTAGTGGATGGTCAGCGGCGTGCGCTCCAGGCGCGGCTGCACCACCTGCAGCGCGGCGTCCACCGCTTTGCTGAGGCTGGCTTCGCCATCATCGTTGGAGCGGCGCGCAAAGGCGCGCAGGCTGCCGGTGATCTTGCCCATGCGGTCGACCAGTTCGTTGATGGTCTGCAGGTTGGTGGTGGCCACGTCGTACGCGCCGCGCGACAGGAACCGGATGGTGTTGCCGGACAAGGTACGCAGCGCGGCCAGCGGCTGGTTGAGTTCGTGGGCGATGCTGGTCGACATCTGCCCGATGACCGCCAGCTTGCCCGCCTGCACCAGTTCGTCCTGGGCCAGGCGCAAGGTTTCCTCGGCCTGGCGGCGCTCACGGATCTGCGCCTTGAGACGTTCATTGCTGGCGCGCAGGTCGGCGGTGCGCTCGGTGATCTTGCGCTCCAGCTCGCTGTTGGCCTGCTGCAGGGCTTCGCGGGCGGCGAGGCGGGTGGCGATCACCTTGCGGCGCTCGTTCCAGGCGATCAGCAGGAAGGCCAGCAGGGCGAAGCCCGCGGCGGCCAGCATGCCGTGGCTGATGGCCTCACGGCGCAGGTCCTGCAGCGGGCTGAGCAGCGTCAGGTGCCAGGGTGTGTCTTCCAGCGGGCGGCTCTGAGCCAGGTAGTTGACGACCTCGCCGCCTTGCGCCTGACCGACGCCGGTCGCGGCGAAGCTGACCTGTTCGGCGCCCTCGTCCAGAGGCTTGCGCGCCAGGGGCATCAGTTCGTCGAGTGACGACCAGTGGTATTGCAGGCTGCGCGCCAGGCGCTCTTTGATGTCGGCATTGAGCGGTACCACTGCCTTGAGGCGGCGGGCCGGATCACTGGAGAGGATGATGATGCCGTTCTCGTCGCTGACGTAGGCCTCCAGGCGCGCCCGCTGCCAGCGCTGCTCCAGCGGGTCGAGGCGCACCTTGACCACCGCCACGCCGATGATCCGGCCATTGGCCCTGAGGCCATGGGACAGGTAGTAGCCCGGCTCGCCGATGGTGCTGCCGATGCCGTAGAAGCGGCCCTGTTCGCCCTGCAGGGCGTCCTGGAAATAGGCACGAAAGGACAGGTCCTCGCCCAGATAGCTGTCGGGCTGGCGCCAGTTGCTGGTGGCCAGCACGCGGCCGTCGGTGTCCATCATGTAGATGGCCATGCTGCCGCTGCGCCGGTTGAGGCCTTCGAGGTAGTCGTTGACGCGCTGGCGCCTGTCGGCGTCGGGGGTCAGCAGCAGGCGGCTGACGTTGGACTCGAGTTCCAGCAGGCTGGGCAGGTAGGTGTACTTGTTGATCTCGCTTTCCACCGCCCGGGCGTTGAGCTCGAGCTGGCGTTCACCGCTTTCGATCAGCGCACGGATGCCGGCCTTTTCACTCAGGTAATAGCCGGCGTAGCCGCAGGCGGCGACCAGCATCAGCATCAGCAGGGTCAGCAGCAGGTGGCGGGCGTAGCGCGGTTTGGCGGACAAGGCGGGCGGCACCACACGTAGACTGGCAGATGCGCATTGCACCACAGTCACCGTGGCCGAACCAGCCCGCGGGAGGGCGGGCTGTCGTGGCGTCGTGGCGGACCACCGCGGCATGCGCAGCGGTGGCGCTTGGCGCGCGTCATGGCACGGGGCTCAGGGTGCTACCACCAGGCCGACGCCGCGCCCGCGCGGATCGGAGGCGGTTTCCAGCCTGGCGCCGTCGACGCGGATGGCCTGGATGTCGCCCATGTTCCAGCCCTGGTCCTCGAGCACGTAGCCCATGGCTTTCAGCTCGTCGGCAACCTGGCCGGTGAGTGGTGCGTAGGCGTCGTAGTAGATCATGTCCTTGGGCAGCAGTTGGTGATGGACGCGCTGGGCGGCCACGGCCTTTTCCAGCGGCAGCTTGAAGTCGTAGACGTTGTTGAGCACCTGGAAGATCGAGGTGAAGATCCGCGAGCCGCCGGGCGTGCCCAGCACCAGGCTGACCTTGCCGTCGCGGGTGACGATGCTCGGGCTCATCGAGGAGAGCATGCGCTTGCCCGGTTCGATGGCGTTGGCGTCGCTGCCGACTACGCCGAATGCGTTGGCGATGCCGGGTTTGGCGCTGAAGTCGTCCATCTCGTCGTTGAGCAGGAAACCGGCCCCTTCGACGACCACGCCGCTGCCGTAGTCCCAGTTCAGGGTATAGGTGTTGCTGACTGCGTTGCCGTCAGCGTCGACGATGGAGAAGTGCGTGGTCTGGTGAGGCTCCAGGCCGGGGCGAACTTGCTCGGTCGGCGAGATGGCGGTGGGGTTGACCTCGGCGGCGCGGCGCTTCAGGTAATCGGCGTCGGTCAGCTTGTCGACCGGCACCGTGGAGAAGTCGGGGTCGCCCAGGTAGTCGGCGCGGTCGGCGAACACGCGTTTCTCGATCTCCGCCAGCAGGTGGATGTAGCGCGCGGAGTTCAGCTCGACACCCTTGAAGTCGGCGGCGCGCTGCTCCTTGATGCCGATCAGCTGGGCCAGGGCGATGCCGCCCGAACTGGGCAAAGGGGCGGTGTAAAGGCTGTTGCCCTGCCAGTCGACGCGCATCGGCTCGCGCCATTTGGCGCGGTAGTCAGCCAGGTCCTGCTTGGTGATCAGCCCGCCGTCGCGCTGCATCTGGGCGACCAGCAGGTCGGCGGTCTTGCCCTTGTAGAACTCGTCCGGGCCAGTGGCGGCGATGCGCTCCAGGGTCTTGGCCATCTGCGGCTGCTTGAACAGCTCGCCCGGTCGCATGGTGCCGAAGTAGTCGGTGAAGTTGGTCTGGCCGTTGAACAGGCCGATGGCGTCTTCGCGGTACTGGAACTGCTGATCGGCGACCTTGAAGCCGCTGTTCGCATAGCCGATGGCGGGTGTCAGCAGTTCGCCCCACGGCAACTTGCCAAAACGCTTGTGCGCCTCCCACAGGCCCATCACCGTGCCCGGTACGCCGGCCGCCTTGGCGCCGACCAGGCTGAGGTTCTCGATCACCTCGCCCTTGTCGTCAAGGAACATGTTCTTGCTGGCCGCCCGCGGTGCGGTTTCCCGGTAATCGAGGAAGTAGGGCTTGCCGTCCATGAACAGGGTCATGAACCCGCCGCCGCCGATGTTGCCTGCTTCGGGGTAGGTGATGGCCAGGGTGAAGGCGGTGGCGACCGCGGCGTCCACCGCGTTACCGCCTTTTTTCAGCACCTCGGCGGCCACCTTGGCCGCGTACTGGTCGGGTGCGGCGACTGCGCCGCCGTTCAGGCTGGCAGCCAGTACCGCATTGCTACCCGCGGCAATCGCCACGCTGAGGGTCAGGGTTGTGACGTGGAACAGGCGCATGATGAGTCCTCGATTTTTATTGTGCTTGTCGAGTCTAGGCTCTGTAGGGAACGTGCCTGCGCTCGCAGGCTTGTTGAAGAGACCCTGAAGGCCCGCCATGGGTGATGGCGGGCCTGGTGCATCAGTGCTGGAGGATCTTGGCGAGGAACTGCTGGGCGCGGTCGGAGCGTGCGCTGACATCGCCGAAGAATTCTTCCTTGGGGCAGTCTTCGACGATCTGCCCGGCGTCCATGAAGATCACCCGGTCAGCCACCTTGCGGGCGAATCCCATCTCGTGGGTCACGCACATCATGGTCATGCCTTCGTGGGCCAGTTGCACCATCACGTCGAGCACTTCGTTGACCATTTCCGGGTCGAGGGCCGAGGTCGGCTCGTCGAACAGCATGACGATCGGGTCCATCGCCAGGGCACGGGCGATCGCCACGCGCTGCTGCTGGCCGCCGGACAGTTGGCCGGGGTGCTTGTGGGCGTGTTCCTTGAGCCCCACGCGATCGAGCAGCGCCAGGCCTTTCTGGGTGGCTTCTTCCTTGCTGCGGCCCAGCACCTTGATCTGTGCGATGGTCAGGTTTTCGGTGATGGTCAGGTGCGGGAACAGCTCGAAATGCTGGAACACCATGCCGACGCGCGAGCGCAGTTTCGGCAGGTTGGTCTTCTTGTCGGCAATCGAGGTGCCATCGACCACGACGTCGCCTTTCTGGAAGGGCTCCAGGGCGTTGACGCACTTGATCAGGGTCGATTTGCCCGAGCCGGATGGCCCGCAGACCACCACTACTTCGCCTTTCTTGACCTCGGTGGTGCAATCGGTCAGCACCTGGAAGTCCCCATACCACTTGTTGACGTTCTTGATGGAAATCATACGGCTAACCTTTTTTGCAGGAGCTTGACCAGCTGCGAGGCAGCGAAGCTGATGGTGAAGTAGACCAGGCCGGCGAAGATCAGGAATTCATGGGGCTGACCCAGAATGTCGCCGCGCGAGCGGGCGGCATTGAGGAAGTCCATCAGGCCGACGGTGTAGACCAGCGAGGTGTCCTGGAACAGGATGATGCTCTGCTGGAGCAGCAGCGGGGTCATCTTGCGAAACGCCTGGGGCAGGATGATCAGCCGCATGGTCTGCCCGTAGCTCATGCCCAGGGCTTGGGCGGCGCCCATCTGGCCCTTGGGGATGGCCTGGATACCGGCACGGACGATTTCGCAGAAGTACGCCGCCTCGAACATGATGAAGGCCACCAGGCAGGACGCGAACGCGCCGACCGGGGTGTCTTCGCCAGTGATCCAGCGCAGGATGAACGGCACCGCGAAGTAGAACCAAGTGACCACCAGCAGCAGCGGGATCGAGCGGAAGTAGTTGACGTAGGTGGCCGCCAGTTTGGACAGCAGCACGTTGCTCGACAGGCGCATCAGCGCCAGCAGGGTGCCGAGAATCACGCCACCGATGACGCCCATGACCATCAGTTGCAGGGTCATGGCCATGCCTTCCCAGAGGCCTGGCAGAGCGGGAATGATCTGACTGAAGTCCATCATTTGCCTCCCACGGAAATCAGGCCCGGCACGGCGACCTTACGTTCGACCACGCGCATGATCATCATCAGGCTCATGTTCAGGGTGAAGTAGATGAGCGTCGCCAGGGTGAAGGCTTCGAACAGGTTGGCGCTGAACTCGGCAGTCTGCTTGGTCTGCGCGAGCAGCTCCATGAGGCCGATCAGCGAGGCCACCGAGGAGTTCTTGAAGATGTTCAGGAATTCGCTGGTTAACGGCGGGATGATGATCCGGTAGGCCTGGGGCAGCAGCACGTTGCTGTAGATCTGCGGCATGCGGAAACCCATGGCATAGGCCGCGGCGGTCTGTCCGGCCGGCAGCGCCTGGATACCGGTACGCACCTGCTCGCAGACGCGGGCCGCGGTGAACAGGCCGAGGCACACCACCACCGACAGATACGCCGAGGTGGCCGGATTGAGATCCTGCTTGAACCACAGTTCCAGCGGCTCGGGCAGCAGGTCGGGCACCAGGAAGTACCAGAGGAACAGCTGCACCAGCAGCGGTACGTTGCGGAAGACCTCCACGTAGGCGGTGGCGATCCCGGAAATCAGGCGGTTCGGCACGGTGCGCATCACACCGAGCAGCGAGCCGAGCGACAGGGCGATCAGCCAGCCGACCAGGGCGATGGCGATGGTCCAGCCCAGGCCGGTGATGAACCAGTCCAGGTAGATCTCGCTGCCAATGCCGGTGGACTTGAAGAATATGCCCCAGTCCCAGTTGTAGTTCATGCGGGTTTCCCTCAGGTGGAAAACGGCGGCGAAGCCGGGCGGCAGGCAACAGTCGCCCGCATCCGCGTGGGCGGATGAGTGTCGGCTTCGTCAGGAAATATGAAGGAGAGGCCGTCGGCCTCTCCGAGTCCCCGCTACGCCCCTTCTCGTGAAAGGGGCGCGGCCTTACACCGTCAGATCTGCTCTACAGACTTGTCGGTTGGTTCGGCGATCAGCTTCTTCAGCTCGTCGCTCATGGGGAAATTCAGGTTCAGGCCTTTTGGAGGTACCGGCTGCTGGAACCACTTGTTGTAGATGTCGTTGATTTCGCCAGACGCGAAGGTATCGCTGATGGCCTTGTCGACCACCTTCTTGAAGCCTTCGTCGCCCTTGCGAACCATGCAGCCGTAAATTTCGTAGGACTGCGGGGTGCCGACCACGTGCCAGTCGTCCGGCTTCTTGGCCTTGGCCATTTCGCCGGCGAGCAGCGCGTCGTCCATCATGAAGGCCACGGCGCGGTTGGATTCGAGCATCAGGAAGGACTCGCCGTGATCCTTGGCGGAAATCACGTTCATGCCCATCTTCTTCTCGGCGTTCATGGACTTGATCAGGCGCTCGGAGGTGGTGCCGGCGGTGGTCACCACGTTCTTGCCCTTGAGGTCGTCGAAATCGTTCACGCCGCTGCTTTTCTTGGTCAGCAGGCGGGTGCCGACTTCGAAGATGCCGACGGAGAAGTCGACCTGGCGCTGACGCTCCACGTTGTTGGTGGTGGAACCACATTCCAGGTCCACGGTGCCGTTCTGCACCAGTGGGATACGGGTCTGGGAGGTCACCAGGTTGTAGCGCACCTTCAGGTCCGGCAGCTCCAGTTCCTTCTTCAGCGCCTCGACCACCTTGAGCTGCAGGTCATGGGAGTAGCCAACCGGCTGGCGGGAGGTGTCGCCGAAGTAGGAGAAGGGGATGGACGAGTCGCGATGACCCAGGGTGATGGTGCCCGAGTCCTTGATCTTCTTCAGGGTGCCGGTCAGCTCTGCGGCGAATACCGGGCTGGACATCAGGGCGGCGGTAACGGCTACAGCCAGTACGCGGGGGACAATACGCATGGGTCGATTCCTCGGTGTTGTTGTTATTGAGGCCGTACAGCGGGTACGTGCCTCTATGTGGAAGAGCTATCGCATTCCTGTCGAGATAGGCAGCAGGATGTGTGCCAGTCCGAGATTCGCACCCCGAAAGCAATTAAGTCGATGATAAATATGGAGATTTATTTTTGTGGCCGAGGGCTGGCCAGAACATCTGATTCGGATGTTCGATTTTTCGACGTCGTTTCGTTCGGGATTCCGAATGGGAAGGAGGGGTGGCCGGCATGGCCACCCCGGGGCGCAGCTTAGCGGTTGCGCAGGAAGGCGTTGATGAAGTCGCCCTGGTTGGCGGCGTTGCGCTCGGTGGTGAACAGGATGCGGTCGCCCTGTTCACGGATCTTCATCTCGGGGCCGAAGTTGCACTGCACGGTGCTTAGCGTGGCGGCCTGCTTCTTGAACTCGGCCGAACTGCTGCACAGGGTGTCCAACTGGCTGGCCACCTCGCCGCAGAAGCTGGAAATGCTCAGTTCCTTGAGCAGTTGCTCGTCGAGGTCCTGCCAGTCGACCTCGGTCTTCACCGTGCTGCCGCAACTGGCGGAGGCCTGTGCATCCATCTCTGCAAGCTGCTCGACGTGATACTGCTGGCGTTTCTCGCGGTCGAAGCGGGCCAGTTTGTCCTGCACGCCGTCCTTCTTCTGCTTTTCATAGAGTGCTTGCAGCTCGGTAGGCTTGACCGCCTTGCCGGCTTTTTCGTCGAGGCCCAGGAGACGTGGCTCGCGCTCGTTCGGCAGGTACAGCTCATAGGACTCGCCGCCCCACGACTGACGCTGGCCCAACACGACGTAGGCGCTGCCATCGAGGGTGGTGGCGTAATTGCTTTCCTGCTGACCGCGCGGTTTCACATCGGTGAGCAATACCACCTCATCGAGTGGATGATTGATGCCACGGATCTGCACCAGCGCCTGCTTGTCGTCGCTGCTGGGCGCGACGACGACACTGACGCCTTCGCCCGTGGTGAACACTTTGGGGTACTTGGCCAACTCCAGTGCACTGGCGTTGGCGGTGAGGAAAGCGGTGGCAATAAGCAGTGACAGCCGTGTCATGGCGAGGTCCTTTCAGTGGGTTGATTGATTCGATCACGGACGGGGGTTAGGCAGCCCCGATCGCGCTCATCTTAAGGCGCTCCGACAGTGATTGATGTGACTCCGTTCCCTGCCGTGATCCTGACGAGCGGCCGCTTAACCCTTTGCGTGCGACTACGGTATAATTGCCGGTTTCCGCAAACCACGCTTCCGCGTGGTTTGTTGTTTCTGCCCCGGCGCCAAGCGCCCGAGACAAGAGAGGCACGACGATGAGCGCACTGGTAGGCGTGATCATGGGTTCCAAGTCCGACTGGAGCACCCTGAGCCATACCGTCGAGATGCTGGACAAGTTAGGCATTGCGAACGAAGTGAAGGTGGTTTCCGCCCACCGCACCCCGGACCTGCTGTTCCAGTACGCCGAACAGGCCGAGGGCCGCGGTATCCAGGTGATCATCGCCGGTGCGGGTGGCGCTGCCCACTTGCCGGGCATGTGCGCCGCCAAGACCCACCTGCCGGTGCTCGGCGTGCCGGTGCAGTCGTCCATGCTCTCGGGCGTCGACTCGCTGCTGTCGATCGTGCAGATGCCGGCGGGCATCCCGGTCGCCACCCTGGCCATCGGCAAGGCTGGCGCGATCAACGCCGCGCTGCTGGCGGCGAGCATCCTCGGCCACCAGCACCCGCAGTTCCACACGGCGCTCAAGCAGTTCCGCGAGGAGCAGACCACCACCGTGCTGGACAACCCGGACCCGAGGGTACAGTGATGAAGATCGGCGTAATCGGGGGCGGCCAGCTCGGTCGCATGCTGGCGCTGGCGGGTACTCCGCTGGGCATGAACTTCGCGTTTCTCGACCCGGCCCCGGATGCCTGTGCGCAGGCGCTGGGCGAGCATATCCGCGCCGATTACGGCGATCAGGATCACCTGCGCCAACTGGCCGACGAAGTGGATCTGGTGACCTTCGAGTTCGAAAGCGTGCCGGCCGAGACCGTGGCCTTCCTGTCGCAGTTCGTGCCGGTCTACCCGAGCGCCGAAGCGCTGCGCATCGCCCGTGATCGCTGGTTCGAGAAGTCGATGTTCAAGGACCTCGGCATTCCCACGCCGGATTTTGCCGACATCCAGTCCCAGGCCGACCTCGATGCGGCAGTGGCCAGCATCGGCCTGCCAGCGGTGATGAAGACCCGCACCCTGGGGTACGACGGCAAGGGCCAGAAGGTTCTACGCAAGCCCGAGGACGTCAGCGGCGCATTCGCCGAGCTGGGCAGTGTGCCGTGCCTGCTCGAAGGCTTCGTGCCGTTCAGCGGTGAAGTGTCGCTGGTGGCCGTGCGCGGCCGTGATGGCGAAACGCGCTTCTACCCGCTGGTGCACAACACCCACGACAGCGGCATCCTCAGTCTGTCGATCGCCAGCTCCGGGCACCCGCTGCAGGCGCTGGCCGAAGATTACGTCGGCCGTGTGTTGCGCGAACTCGATTACGTGGGCGTGATGGCGTTCGAGTTCTTCGAAGTCGACGGTGGCTTGAAGGCCAACGAGATCGCCCCGCGGGTGCACAACTCCGGGCACTGGACCATCGAGGGCGCCGAGTGCAGCCAGTTCGAGAACCACCTGCGCGCCGTTGCCGGCCTGCCGCTGGGCTCGACGGCCAAGGTCGGCGAGAGCGCCATGCTCAACTTCATCGGCAGCGTCCCGGCTGTGGACAAGGTAGCCGCCATCGACGATTGCCACCTGCACCACTACGGCAAGGCCTTCAAGGCGGGCCGCAAGGTTGGCCATGCCACCCTGCGTTGCGCCGACCGGCCGACGCTGGACAGCCGTATTGCCCAGGTGCAGGCGCTGATCGCCGCCGGTTAGGCGTCTGGCACGGGAGGTTGAACCTCTCCAGCGCTGACCGCCTCTGATGAAAGGCGCCGCATGAGTGCGGCGCCTTTTTCCATTCAGGAGGGCGTCATGGGTATTATCGGCACTATTTTAATCGGCCTGATCGTCGGGTTGATCGCCCGCTTCCTCAAGCCGGGCGATGACAGCATGGGCTGGATCATGACCATCCTGCTCGGTATCGGTGGCTCCATCGCTGCCACCTACGGTGGCCAGGCGCTGGGCATCTACCGCGCAGGCGAAGGCGCTGGTTTCATCGGCGCAGTGGTTGGTGCGATCATCCTGCTGGTGATCTACGGCCTGATCACCAAGAAGCGCTGAACCGTAGCCTGACGCATCGACGACGGGCTACTTTCCGTTGGTCCTACTGCCGCGAGTCCCGTCGATGCGTTACCTGCCCCTTGTTCTGCTGCTGATCTGCGGCATCGCCCGCGCCGAACCGCCGGAAACCGACTGGCTGGAGCTGATGCCCGAAGAGGATCAGCGTGCGCTCGAGCAGATGCCGGAGATCACCCACGACACGCCCGAAGCGCTGGGCAGCTTCGACAGCAAAGGGGGCCTCAAGCAGCAGGACAAGGGCTTGCCCGCCGTCATGTATTCCGCCAAGACCGTGCCGGCCATGAACGGCAAGAAGATTCGCCTCGGTGGCTATCCGGTACCGCTGGAAACCGACAACGCCGGGCGCAGCACGTTGTTCTTTCTGGTGCCCTACCCAGGCGCGTGCATCCACGTACCGCCGCCGCCGCCCAACCAGCTGGTGCTGGTGCGCTACCCCAAGGGCATCGCCCTGGACGACATCTACGAGCCGCTGTGGGTCAATGGCACGCTGAAGGTCGAAGCGGTCAGCAATGATCTGGCCGATGCGGCCTATGCGTTGGACGCCAGTAGTGCGCGGCTGGTCGAGGAAGGGGATCTGTGAGATGAAGAACGGCGCCTGAAGGCGCCGTTTTTCTTTGCTTCAGGAACGCACGACCAGTTGCATGGCCTGGCGCGCCATATCGACTACTGCCCTGGCGAGCAGATCCAGTACCCAGCGCAGGAAGAAGGTGGTCACATCGATCGTCGCAGGTACGGCGCGACCCAGGAAGTTGAAGATCTTCACGATCAGGGCGCGAATCGAATCGCTGATGTCCTTGCAAAGCTGAGCGCCTTGCACCAGAACGCCGGCAATCTGATCCAGTACGGTCATGCTCACGGTAATCGCACTGCCAATGACGATATTGGCGGCCTTCTTGAGCAGGTACTGCATGGCTCTGGAAATCATCCACAGGGTAGCTGCGGAATACAGAGTCGGCCCGTAACTGGCGCTCTCCAGCCAAAGGTCGATATCCCGGTCCAGCGGTGGCTCCGGGTTGCGATACAGCCCGGTCCAGGTGGCATCGCCGATGGAGGGCAGGTACTGGGTCATGCGGTGCGCATTGGCACTGATCTGCGCGCCCTTCCAGGGAATCATGCAGACATTGCCGCTGACCGGCACATGGCTGAACGGGAAGATCGGCACCATGCTCACCGGGTCGGCGCTGTGATAGACACGATGAATGTTGTTGGTGCCCAGTTTGCCGCTCAGGTGGCGAGCGAAACCGCCGACACCGGTGCGTGGCGAGCCGAAGGTATACAGCTTGATGCCGGCCACGCCCAGCTCACTGAGGTGATCTGCCGCCAGGGTCGCCAGCGCACCGCCCAGGCTGTGACCCACGCAGTGCACGGTGCTGGGGTTGCGGCCGCGCATGAATGAATCGAGGTCGTTGCGTAGCGACTTGAACGTTTCATTGAAGCCTGCGTGCACAGGCCAGGTGCTCGGGCCGCGTTGCAGGCCGGCGTTGGCGTCGGTCATCGCATCCGCAAACGTGTCGGTACCGCGAAATGCCAACAGCATCTCTCCCTGCCGCCCCCCTACGCCGTGTACGGCATAGGCGAAGCCTGTCCGTGTACGGAAAACGGCACCGCTGGTTCCGCTGGCCATTTGCAGATTGGAGAAGTCGAACGAGTTGCTCAGCCCGAGGCGGGCGGCTTCATCCTCCACACCACCCTTGGATGACATGACGGCATCCTTGACGGTGTACACATGCGTTGCGATCTGCGCGGATTGTTTGGGGCTCAAGGGGTTCACAGCCGAATCCTTCTGGTCTGGTGATGGGGCGTTACTGGAGAACGCAGATGCCGAATGTTTCAGTTTCCGGGTGAGCGACGGGTTCGCTGTTGAGCTCACAGATGAACTTCAGCGGGCGGCCCTTCACCTCACCCAGATTGTCATAATTGTGCTTGGTGAATACCCAGCCTTTATGCTCCTTGCCCTGATAGCGCAAGGTGATGCGCTGGCCGGTCACCGGCTCGTGGGGCATGAAGCCTGCCGTCATTGATTTAGCCGTCACGGCCGGCAGTTTGAAGCGGCCTTGAGCATCGGATTGGGTGGTGTTGGTGCGGTGCTCGTTTTTCCAATGCCAGTGATATTCCTGTTCTATCTCCACACCCTGAACAGGTTTGCCGTCGAGCAACACGGTGCCCTCTACCTCGGAGAACAGATAAAGCGTCTTGGAAAAAGCCATGGCGTAACCCTGTGTGAGTAGTCCGATAAGCAGCAATGCGCAGCAGGAAAGTGTTTTGCGGTTCAAGGTCGTTCCCTCGCCGAATGGCTGAGCGTTTCGGGACGTGCCGCACGTTGATTGTTGCGGCGAGGCGAAATCATCAGCGCTATGCGCAGACTGATGAAGTAGTCATGCCTGTGAGCAGGCGGTTTCTTCGAGCGGGATTTCTGCCCATGGCTGGCGCTGCAGTATAGCGACCGGGCCGGCTGGGATTTCTTGAGCATGTTCGCACTCTCCTTGTGTCGTTGATCGCCTGGGCTCAGCAGCCCAGCAATCGCTTTTGCCGGCGTGCCGGCGCATCCGTTGCGAACAGAACGCTGGTCGGCTGGTAGCGCGCGAGCAAACTGGCCGCTGCACGTCTCTGCCGCTGTGTACCGCTGCGCAGCACGGCCATGCACTGTCTTTCGCTGAACGGCTGGCCGAGCAGATACCCGGTGCCTGGCTGCAAGCTGTGCTGCTGGCCTTGCCACCATTGCTCGACCTGCTGCGGATCGGGCCAGGGCAGGTCGATGTCCGGGTCCATGGCGACGTTGGCGTCGGACGGATCATCGGTAGGGCCTTCGTCGTAGTCGGGATAGACGCTCAATTCCAGGTCGAGTTCCGCGAGGTCGGCACCGGTAATCAGGCTGAACGCTTCACCCGCAGCACGGGCCGTGGGCAGTTCGTGCATCTGCCGGATCAGCCAGGCAATGGTCTGCGGGTCGCCAAGCAGGCCGATGGCCTGGATCGCCATATGGCGGTGCGCCTCGCTCTGCATCAGGCCGCGCAGCCAGGCGATGCTGGCCTCCCGTGGTTGCCAGGCGAGCAGTACTTCCAGTGCTGGCTGGCGCAGGTCGCCGGGTCGCTCGGCGAACAGGCGCAGATTGCCAAGCGCTTCCTGATCACCCAGCTGGGCGCTGGCCCAGTTGCTCCAGAAACGCACATCATCGTCGCCGTGCAGGCGGTGCTGACGCAGCGGCTGCAGCAGGTCGCGGCGCCGCAGGGTGCCAGCCAGCCGCGCGGCCGCCGCCAGTACGCGGGCATCACCGTGGCCGAGGGCCGAGAGCAGCGCCGGGCCTGGGTCCTTGCCATGCAGGGCATGGGCAGCCAGGGCGATACGGCGGCGCTGGGCGTCAGTGGAATTCAGATCGCGCTCGATCGCCATGGAGACTTCGTGCCACTCCAGCCAGCCCAATGCGGCGACAAGGAACTGCTCGCCCTCGGGGTTGGCGCGCAGGTGCTGATACAGGGTTTCCAGGGCGCTGTCGTTGTTCAGCCGCAGTGCCAATGCGGCAATAGCGAACACCTCGCCCTGGGCATGTGGATTCAGCTGTGCAAGCAACAGGTGAAGCCCCTTGAGCCCGGCGATCTGCAGGCCGTCGAGATGGGCCTCGATCCGCTCGTCCAGATCGCCGAGATGCGCCAGATCATAATGCGGCGCGCCGACGGCGTAGCTGCGCAGGCCGGCTAGGAAGGCGGCTTCTTCGGCGTGTTGGTCGAGAAGGGTGGCGATCATCAGTCGATGCGCGTCCAGGTATTGCCATCGAAGGCCATGATGTCCTTGGCGCCGAATGACCACATTACGCCATCGGCCACGCTCAGGTGGTAACAGGTCGCCGGTGTGTCATCCCCGAAATCCACCTCGACCAGGCTGCCACCCTGAAGCGTATACAAGCCGCGCATCGTTGAAAGGTAGAGCTTGCCGTCATACCAGGCCAGATCCCATATGTCGCTGGTGACGTCCTCCTGCTCGATTGGCTGCCAGGCATCACCGCGACCTACGATCAGAAGCCCGCGCCGGCCCGAGGCATAGACCTGACCATCTCCGGCGCAGAGCACACGGGTCAGCAGGAGGTTGGTCGGGCTTTCCTTCTGGCTCCATGTTTGGCCGTTGTAGTGCCAGATTTCGCCATCCCATCCAACTGCGTACAAATCGTTTTCGTCAAATCCATCGATGGACTCGAAACCTTTCGTTTCGCCGATTGCAGGGCGGATGGCTTGATCAAGGCAGGTCCAGTGATCTGCACCGTCGCGACGATAGACCTGGCGGCCCATGCCTACCGCGAATGTTCGCTGGCCAATAGTGCGGACTTGGCGCAGGTGGCCTCGATCTATGGGATCACCATGCGCAGTGCTAATTCGCTCCTGACTTTGCTGTTGGCTGCCGAACAAAAAGGCTTCACCATTTGGAGAAATAGCGATCATCTGGGAAACAGGGTGTTGGCTCACAGCAATACTGGCTGTGTGCCAATGCATGGTGTCTATAAAGGCCAGTTGTCCTTCATCAACCTCATGAAAATGCGTATGGGGCACATCCGCCCCAATGGAATCGTCCTGATCCGCAATGTAAGCGAGATCGTGATATCTGACTGCACCAGATATGACTGTATTGGTTTGTTTGAGATTCAAAGTCATGGGATTTCTCTACGCAATTTAGCGACCACGAGAGCCTTTGGCACGTGCCGCCTGTATGTGCTTGCTACGATTCGCAACTGCGGTGTTAGCTGCCTTTTGAGCTGCATCACCTTTGTAGCCGGTCGCAATCATTCGGCAATCCGTCTGATCATCGATGCCGCACTGGTTGTGATAGGCGTCCAGTTGCGCTTTGGTGCACTCGGGGTCGCAGCCCGACTCGGGAAAGGTCTTGCCTACTGCGTCCACGCCGAAGCCTTTGGCTTGGCCATAGGTAACGCTGACCAAGCGAGCCGAACTGTCGTCTTCGAAGGTGATTCGCTTTGACTGAGCGCCGCTATTGAGTGCTGCGTTGCTCTGATAGGTATGCATCAGTCCGTGTGTGCCGTGGTACTGGTTGCAGCCTTCCACACAGATGCAGGGAGCCTTGTCGCCGTTGTAAGGGCTCGTTCCCTTGATGGCCTTGGATTCCTTGCCACCGCGGCCTTTGTTGAAAAAAGAACCTGCTTCAACCAGGTGGTGGCCTGTTTGCCCAGGGCAGCAGCCGGCTTGTCCTGCGGTTGGTTTGTAGGGGGTGAGCTGGCACCGCCTGGCGCTTAGGCATTTGTCTGCGCCAACTTTGTCAGCGTAAGCGTCTGCCGCCGTACTGGTCTCTGGTTTGCCATCGGGAGGGCAGGGGCTAGGGCCATCTGGCTTGTGAGGTGAAAAGTCCTTGCAGGCATCTTTCTCTTTCTTGATGTCTTCCTTGCACGGCCCCTCGCCCTTGCTTACCGCCATCTGATCCAGATACGGCCAGGTCGGTGTATTCCCCGGCATCGACCCATGGTTATGGGTCGTCAAATCCATATGCCGCACCACGTTCTTGCCTTCGAACTTGACGTCCATCGACCAGGAGGTGAAGTACACCTTGCCTTTGATCTTGCCCGTGATGATGCCTTTCTTCGGGGCGCGGCCGGGTTCGTCGCCGTAGCTGGTCTTGTAGTAGCTCTTGTTCTTGAGCATCACCTCCTTGCGGGTGATGCGGATGGTGCGCGTGCCCTTGGTGGTGTCCTTGGACAGGCCGGTATTGGGGTACGGGATCGGAATACCCAGTGGCATCGGCGGCGTCTGCGGCGGGGTGAAGCAGACGTCGGGAAAGGCCGCGATGGATTTTCCACTGGCCGACTTGCAGGAGATTTCCCGGTTGTTGGCATAGACCTCGTTGGCCATCAGGCGGCTCCTACCCGTTGGTAACGCAGCAACGCCACGGCGCGCTCGCCGGCATCGTTGCCCAGTTGATAGACGATGTTCGCGCCCAGGTTGTAACCCTTGCGCGATGCGGCCAATGCCACCGCCAGCATGGCCGGGCCGATGGCCGCGCCGCATTCGCCGATGCAGTCGGCGGGGTGCCAGATGTCGAACTCTTCCTTGACCACGCGCAGCGTGCGGCTCAGCGCCAGGGCCGCTTCCTTGAAGTAGTACTGCTCGCCGGAGTTGTCGGTCAGCCGGTAGTCCATCTGCTCCATACGGCAGTTGCCGTCCTTGAGCGCCGCCTGGGTGGCCTGCACCAGGCCGTTGGCGCGCAGCGGGATATCGTCGGCTTCCACGCTGGCCTTTTCGACGCCAAAGCCCAGCCCGAAGCAGATCAGTTGCTCGGCGTCCTGCCGCACGGGCGCGCCGACCACCACCGCCGCTGCGCCTTCGCCGGGAATGAAACCATTGGAATGGCGGCTGGTGAGCAGCCGCTGGCGTTGCTCGAAGGCGGACAGGGTGGCGGCGTTGAGAAACGAGTCGACCCCGGCGATCAGCACGTGGCGGTGGCCGCCTTTGTGGATCAGCCGGCGTGCATTGAGCAGTGCCACGCCGGCGCTGACCCGGCCTCGCGGGATCAGCGTGGAGGCGCCATGAAACTGCACGCCCAGCTCACGCTCGATATCGCGCAGCAGGCCGTTGTCCAGGCCGTCGCTACGGCCCGGGCGATCCAGTTCGGCGACGCCGAGCAGCAGTGGCGTGGCGGCGCAATCGATCCCCGGAACGCCGGCCAGGCTTTCGGCGATGGCCCGGGCGGCCATTTTCACCAGCTTGGTGCGGCCGCGCCACGGCTCTTCCAGCGGTACGCTGGCGGCGACCTGCCACTCGCCGCCAGCGTCGATGAAACGGGTTTCCTGGAAATTGTCGAGGGCGCAGCGGATCGCCGCGCAACTGGCCGGCGCGCTCAGACCCACAGCACTGACCATGCCGCTGGAGAGGATGCTGAGGGCACTCATGACAGGTCATCCTCGGTCGAGCGGCTGCGGCTCAGCGTGGCCAGCGACGGATAGTAGTCCTTGCCCAGTTCGCGGGCGCGCCACCAGCCCCGGGACTTCTCGCCCACCAGCACCTGAGCGATCTCGAACAGGCTGCGCTTGAGTGGCCGGCGCGTGCGCCAGGTGATTTCCACCCGGTTGGCATCGGTGTCGACCAGCAGGGTGTCGATGACCGCCTGCGCCGTTTCATGGCCACCGGTGCTGAGGAAATAGGTTACCGGCATGCGCACGCTGGGCACCCGGAAACCGGCGCGTTCGGTGGGCAGCAGGCCGAGCAGGAATACGTCTTCGCCGCCCTTGAGGTAATCGGTCTGCTGATCGGCCGGGGCGGCCTGGAAATAGCGCTCGTCGAAGTCCCGGGGCAGGAAGGGAAACTGCTCGTCCTGCCAGGCCTGGTCGTAAGTGCCGGCGAAGCCGACGCGCGCCTGCCAGTGCTTGCCCAGCGGGCCGAGGGCCATGGGTTCGAAGTCGCCATGGGGCGCATCCACCGGCTGGCCAAGTTTTTCGGTGTTGGGCATCGGCATGCCGACCACGCTGGCGCCGCTCAGGCTGCGTGGGTACCAGCCCTGGCCGGCCGGGTTGCGCAGGTTGCACTGCAACTGCTCGGGGTTGCCTGGCGCCGGGTGGCTGCCGCCGAAGGCGCTGGCGTAGGAAATGTCCTGGCGCACGAAGGGCTGTGGCGCGCCGGCGCTGGTGCCCAGGGCGCCGGGCTGCCAGTGCCGCGGGCCGTACACGCTGAATGCCTTGCTGACCCGGCCGACACGGATGCCCACGGTCAGCTGGCTGACCGGCCGGCCGCCTGGTGCGTGGGCGCTGCCGCTGACCAGCACGTCGCAGTAAGGCTTGAACGGCGCGAAGTCGAACTCGCGCAGTGGCGCCGAGAGTGCCGGATCGCCGGCGAAGGTGTCGCTCATCAGCAGCGGCTGCTGCTCGTCGAGCAGGCGCGCCACGCTACCGTCCACCGGCAGGTCGAAGGTGCCCTTGACGATGACCACCAGGTATTCACGGCCATCGGCGTCCAGGCCCTGGTTGTAGGCGGCGACCATGCGCGTGGCGTTGAGCAGTTCCATGGGCGGCTTCTTAGTTGATCTGCACCGAACCGCCCTTGATGCGGTTCACGCCGCTGGAGCGGCTCGACAGGTAGGCGCCCTTGATCAGCACCTTGCCCTCGCGGGTCAGGGTGATGCTGGCCTTGCCGCAGCGCAGCACGATCTCGCGCTCGGCGCTGAACTCCAGGCGTTCGCCGTCGATATGTGCCACGGCCGCTGGCGTGGTCACCGGTGCCTGCGGCAGGCGCTGGATGCGGCCGATCACCAGCGGCTGGGACGGCTCGCCGCCGACGAACATCAGTGCCACCTGGGCACCGATGTCCTCGCGGCTGAGCGCGGCGGTGGTGGTCGCAGCGATACCGGTTTCCGACGGGCAGCCGGGGAACGCCACCACCGGGCTGCAGGCCTGCGGCACATCGAGCAGTACGCCGATGACCACGCCGTCCAGGCGAGTGGCGGCGGGAGTGTGGTGCTGGACAGTCATGGGGAGCTCCTGGCGGTGATCGCTGCCTAGTTCTGCAGGATTTTCTGGCCTTTCATCACGATGTTCTTGGCGGCCTTGACGTTGATCGCCCCGGAGCCGTCGATGCTGATGTTCTTGCCACGAATGACGATGGTGCCGTCCTTCTTCATGACGATGCTGGCGGCGCCGGTCTGCAGGGTGATCGAGTCACCAGCCTTGAGCACGAAATTCTTGCCGACATGCAGATTGTCATCCTTGAGGACACGGCTATTGCGCTCGCCGCGTACATAGTGCGATTCGTTGCCGCCGGCCATGGTCGCCAGGTCCGCTCCGATGAGCACGTACTCGTTGGCGGTAATCAGCGCGGTGCGGTCGGCACCGATGGTGGTGCGCTCGCTGTTGCCAACGCTCTCGGTACGGTTGGCACCGATGCTGATGGTCTCGTTGCTGCCGACGCTTTCGGTGCGGTTGGCGCCGATGCTGATGGTCTCGTTGCTGCCCACCGTTTCACTGCGATTGGCGCCGATGGCGATGGTCTCGTTGCTGCCGACCTTCTCGCTGCGGTTCACGCCAATGGTGATGGTTTCGTTGTTGCCGACCTTTTCGCTACGGTCGACGCCGATGGTGATGGTCTCGTTGTTGTCCACCGTTTCGGTGCGGTCGTGTTTGACGTGCACCGTCTCGTCGTTGTCGATGGTCTTGCTGCGGTCGTGGCCGACCCAGTGGGTCTCGTCGTTCTCGACCTCGATGTCCTGGTTCTTCTCGGCATGGATGAACAGCTGCTCTTCGCCTTTCTTGTCTTCCATGCGGATTTCATTGAAGTTGGCCGGCGTACCGCCCTTGCTCGAACGGCTCTTGGTGCCGCTCTGGGTGGCATTGGCGGGCAGGTCGTAGGGCACGGTCTGTTCGGCGTTGTAGACGCGGCCGGTGATGATCGGCCGGTCGGGGTCGCCTTCCAGAAAGCTGACGATGACTTCCTGGCCGATGCGCGGGATCTGGATCGAGCCCCAGTTCTTGCCGGCCCAGTTCTGCGACACGCGGATCCAGCAGGAGCTGTTTTCGTTGGACTGGTCGTGGCGATCCCAGTAGAAATGCACCTTCACCCGGCCGAACTGATCGGTCCAGATTTCCTCGCCCTTGGGGCCGACCACCATGGCGGTCTGCGGGCCCTGGACGATCGGCTGCACGGTCAGCGGCAACGGGCGGAACACCTGGCTGGCGTCGATGCAGGTCAGGCTGCTGTCGAACTGGAAGCTTTCGCTGCCGCGGCCGCTCTCGTACAGGTCCTGGGTGATGGTGTATTCGCTGTCGACGATCAGGTACTCGCGGTTCTGGTCGTCGCGCGGGTAGTCGGTGAGGCTGAACAGGTGGCCGCTGCCCAGGCCACGGGCGTTGCCCTTGAGGCGAATCTGCTCGTGCTGCGCCTGGATGGCCTCGATGCGATTGCGCGCGTACTGCTCACCGTCCTTGCTCTGCACGTATTCGCCCGGGTAGTCATACAACGGGTAGTCGGCATTGCTGTGCTCGCGGGCGATGCTGGAGCGCACTTCGAGGCGCGCGCTGGGCCGCTGGAAGTCGTAGTCGTTGAGCGCCAGGGAGCCGGGCTGCACCTCGTGCGCCAGGTGCCAGTCATGAATGTGGTCGCGCTCGCGCATCTGGTCGTCGAGCGGGTAGAACGGCACGCGTGCATAACCAGGTGCCGTGCTGTGCGCACCGTAGGCGTCGCAGAGTACCAGCACGTGGCGTTCCTGCTCGTGGCGGAAGTAGTAGTAGATGCCTTCCTGTTCCATCAGCCGGCTGACGAAGTCGAAGCTGGTTTCACGGTACTGCACGCAATAGTCCCACTCGCGGTAGGAGCGGGTCAGGGCGTCTTCGAAGTCGGAAAAGCCGAGGTCGCGGAACACTTGTTTGATGATGTCCGGCACCGTCTTGCTCTGGAAAATCCGGCAGTCGGAGGTTCGTGACAGCAGCCACAGCCAGGGCTTGAGGGTCACCTGGTAACTGGCGAACTGGCCACGGTGGGCGGTCTGGCTGCAACGCGCGACGATGCCGTGGAAGTAGCGGTCGCTGCCGTCGGCCAGTTGTACGGCCAGGCCCATGGGCTTGCCGAGCAGGCCGTTGAGCTTCAGCGAGGAATTCTCCGATGCCAGGCTCAGCTCGTAATGGAACAGGCGGCCCAGGGATTCGCTGCCGGCCAGGCGCTCCATCACCAGCGCGTTGTCGCCGAGCGGGCTGCTGACCTTGGCCATGCGCGACTGTTGTGTGATTGCCATGTGCGTATCCCTGCGATGCCATCCTGTGCCGAAGATAACCGGGAACGCGGTTACCTGCTGAGACGCCGTTCGGAAACTGCGCTCAAGCGGGCTCGTCTGCTGAAATCCCCGGCGTGCCGGGGCGTGGCCTGCTGCCAGGCTGCTCGGTGAAGCTGCCAAAGGTGGCGTATGCAGCATGGCGTTGTCCAGTAATGGCACCGCGCCATACCTGGTGCCCCTGCTTGCGAGCGCGGGCGCCTGGCTCTAAGGTGCGGATTTCGCACATGGCGCCTGTTCGATGACGTTCGACCGTTTTGCCCCTTTCGCCGAGCTTGCCGGCAAATTGCTCTCTCACTGCGCGCCGGCAGAGGACGATGGTGCCCACGACCTGTCACACCTGCTGCGCGTGTGGAGCAACGTTCGGCGGCTGCAGCGCGAGGAGGGCGGCGACCTCGAGCTGCTGCTCGCCGCTGTGCTGCTGCATGACTGCGTGGCGGTGGAAAAGGATTCGCCGTTGCGCGCCAGCGCCTCGCGTCTGTCCGCTGCTCGTGCCGGCGAGTTGCTCGCCAGTCTCGGTTGGCCGGCCGAGCGCATCGCCGCCACCTGCCATTCCATCGAGGCCCACAGCTTTTCCGCCGCCATCACGCCGACCAGCCTGGAGGCGCGCATCCTGCAGGATGCCGACCGCCTCGATGCCATTGGCTTGATCGGCGTGGCGCGCTGTTTCCATGTTTCCGGGCGCATGGGCAGCGCGCTGTACGACGCCGAGGACATCGATGCCCGGCAGCGCCCGCTGGATGACCAGCGTTTCGCCCTGGACCATTTCCAGACCAAGTTGCTGGGCCTGGCGTCTGGCTTTCAGACAGCGGCTGGCGCGCGCCTGGCCCAGCAGCGACACGCGCGGATGGCGAGCTTCCTCGACGCCTTCCGCGAAGAAACCCAGCCTTTCGAGCAGTAGACAATCCCATGCACTACGACGTCATCGTGATCGGCCTGGGCGCCATGGGCGCCGCCTCCCTGTATCAACTGGCCAGGCGCGGTGTGCGCGTGGCCGGCCTGGACCGTTACGCCCCGCCTCACGACCAGGGCTCCAGCCATGGCGATACACGCATCACCCGCCAGGCGGTGGGCGAGGGCGCGGCCTATGTGCCGCTGGCGCTCAACTCCCAACGCATCTGGCGTGAGCTGGAAGGGCAGAGTGGCGAGGCGCTGTTCGAGGCCTGCGGCATGCTGATGCTCAGCAGCAGCCCGGTGCCGACCCGGGGCCACGGCACGGCGGATTTCGGCGGCGAAACGGCGGTGCTGGCCGAGCGTTTCGGCATCGAGCATAGCCTGCTGGATGCCCAGGGTATTCGCGCGCGTTTCCCGCAGTTCGGCGGGTTTGGCGACGATGCCACCGCCTATTACGAGCCGGGCGCCGGGTACGTGCGGCCCGAGCGGGCCATCGCGGTGCAGCTGAAACTGGCCGAGCAGCTGGGCGCCAGCATACGGATGAACACACCGGTCAGCGCCGTCGAGCCGCACGGCGAGGGCATCCGTGTGCGCACGGAGAACGGCACGCTGACCGCCGACAAGGCCATCGTCTGTGCGGGCATGTGGACGGGCAAGCTGTCGGGGCCGTCTGTCGACGGCCTGCTCAAGGTCTGTCGCCAGCAACTGGTGTGGTTCGAACTGGACGAACCCGAGCGCTTCGCCGCCGGCTCGCCGGTGTACATTCTGCTGCATGGCGCGGCGGACACCGACAGTTGTTATGGCTTTCCGCCGTTGCCGGGCGAGAACGCCATCAAGATCGCCACCGAGCAGTACCTCGAGGGCTGCGACCCCGATGCCGTCGACCGCAGCGTCAGCCAGGCGGATGCCGACGCCCTGTACGACACCCATGTGGCCGGTCGCCTGCTGGGGGTGTCCCGGCGGGTGCTGAAGTCCAAGGTGTGCACCTATACCCTCACGCCGGACTTCAACTTCATCATCGATGCCCATCCACGGATGGCCAACGTGACCCTGGTGTCAGCCTGCTCGGGGCACGGCTTCAAGCATTCCGCCGGTATCGGCGAAGCCTTGGCCATGCACCATTGCAACGAACCCGGCGCCGTCGACCTGTCAGCGTTCTCGCTGGCGCGTTTCAGGTCGTAGCCTGCAATCAAGCTCTCAGGGGCTACCGACGAATAGACGGCAGCAAGGCAAAAACAGCCGTTCGGTGATTCATTGTGGGAACGGGCCATGCCCGTGATTATTCGCAGGCACGGCCCGCTCCCACAGTCGTAGGGTGGGCGACGCCTCACCTACGCGGCCCCATCCGTCCACCGCTCTGCGATCGCGATGGTGGATGAAAAGAGCGTCATCCACCCTACGGCTGCTCTCGCCACTTTGTGGCCATCGCAGGCAATCTTTCGGCTAAAGATCATTGTCATTCAGCCAGCGGTACATCACATGGCAATCCACCAGGCCGAGGGTGCGGTGGCGATAGGCCTTCGGCAGGGTGCCGACGATGGTGAAACCGTGCTTTTGCCAGAGCGCCACGGCCACCGTGTTGCTGGCCACCACGGAGTTGAACTGCATGGCCTGAAAGCCCAGTTCGCGGGCGGTCTGCAGCGAGTGCTGGCACAGCGCGCCCGCCACGCCCTTGCCACGCGCCGCGGGCGAGGTCATGTAGCCGCAGTTGCACACGTGGTCGCCGGGCCCTGCGGCGTTGGCCTTGATGTAGTAGGTGCCGAGGATCTGCCCGTCTTCTTCGGCCACGAAAGTAGCGCGGGGCAGTTCGACCCAGGTTTTCCAGGCTGTTTCACGGTCCATGGCCGGGTCATAGGCGTAGGTTTCCTGGCCCTGGACGACATCGCGGATGATCGGCCAGACCTGATCGAAGTCATTGGCGGTAATGGGGCGGATATTCACGTGGCTTCCTGTGGCTGGGTCACGCCTTGAACATGCGTGGGTCGTAGGTGAAATCGTAGGTGTCGACGACGCGGATGCGGCTCGCGGCCGGGTGCAGCGGGTTGACCACCAGGTTGCGCTCCAGGGGCAGCACCGCGGATGGCACGATCAGCCCGAGGTGGCTGACCGCGCGCAGCCAGGCGCTGCCAAAATCCATGCTCGGGCGATCCACCGGCAGGGTATTCCAGCCTGTTGGCAACGCGCGCGCGTCTGGCTCCCAGTAAAGCTCGGGGTCGTCCGGCAGTTCGAAGCAGGTGATCTTCATCGGCATCGCCGGTGGGCCTTCGGCGTGCACGAAGGTTTCCAGGCAGCAGATGCCGGGGCTCAGGCCCATGTACACGGCGACCATGTCCTGCTCGTTCCAGCGCCCGCCTTCGATGGCGGCGCCGCGCCCGGACAGATCGGTCGCGCGCTTGGCCTTGGCAACACGCCAGGCGCGCATCAGGCAACGCCACCCCAGTCGAGAGCATTGAGCACCCGGCGTACCTGCTTGGCGCCGATTTCCGTCTCGCAGAGCATCACGGGCGCCTGCCCGCCGAGCGAGCGATTGGCGCGCGACATCCAGTCGGCGGCCGCCTGGCGACTTTCGAACACCTCTTCGGCCAATTGGCAGACCATGGCGATGCGGTCCAGGCGCTCCGAGGCGACCGGATCGAGTACCTTGCGCTCGCGGCGGCGGCGTTCGAGGGTCGAGATCGAGGCATTGAGGAGAATTTCCAGGCTGCGCTCAGGCAGGGTGAAGGTCGCCTTGAGCGCCTGCACCAGCTCGGCGGCGAAACCGTCACGGATCTGCTGCAGGCGCTCGGCTTCACTGAGCTGTTCCCGCCCGGCACTGAAATCCCAGAAGGCGGCGACCACGGACGAGTGGTCGTCCTTGCCCTGCCTGGCCTGACGCATTGCACTAACGGTCATGCTGCCTCCTTCATTTGAATTGAAATAAACGTCAAATGAAGGTTACTCCCTTCTGCTCGTCCTTGCACGCCCGCCTGCCGGGTGGCGGCGTGCTGTTGCCTGAGGTTGGGCGGCGGGCGTGCCATTCGATCTATTCAGGCCATGTGCAGGTGTTGTACTCATCCAGTACCGCCGGGTTTTCCTCGAAGTGGAAGGTCTTGCCGGTGCGCTGGTTCATGTACTGAAAGTCGAACACCACGGCGCCCTGATGGTGAAAGCTGTAGCGACCGCCTATACGCTCCTCGTCTGTGAGCACTTCCAGCCAGGTGCTGAGGTATTCCCACGGGCGACCCTCGACCTCGTCGACCACCTCGCTGCTTTTGAACACGATCGGCAGGCTGTCTGCCTGGCCGGCATACAGCACCGTGCCGGCGCGGCTCCACTCGCCTTGCTCCGTGGTGAACAGGGTCAGGCTCAAGCGGATCGGTTTGCTGGCGCCGGTCGATCGCAGGCAGCGCACATCGTCTGCCCAGGCCGGCGCGCACGCGGCAGCCAGTAGCGCAAGTGCCAGCCGGCGTCTCATTGGCCGTAGCCTTCGGCAATGTGCTGATCCTTGAGCTTCACGTAGTTGCCGGCGGTGTAGCTGAAGAAGTTGCGCTCCTTGTCGGTCAGCGGTCGTGCCTGCTTCACCGGGCTGCCAACGTACAGGTAACCGCTTTCCAGCACCTTGCCGGGCGGCACCAGGCTGCCAGCGCCGATGATCACCTCGTCCTCGACCACGGCGCCGTCCATGACCGTGCTGCCCATGCCGACGAGAATGCGGCTGCCCAGGGTGCAGCCATGCAGCATCACCTTGTGGCCGATGGTCACCTCGTTGCCGATGATCAGCGGAAAACCGTCGGGGTTGAACGGTCCGGCATGGGTGATGTGCAGCACGCTGCCGTCCTGCACGCTGGTGCGTTTGCCGATACGGATGCGGTGCATGTCGCCGCGGACCACGGTCAGCGGCCACACCGAACTGTCCTCGCCGATTTCCACGTCGCCGATGACCACCGCCGAGGCGTCGACGAATACCCGGTCGCCAAGCTGCGGGGTGATGGATTGGTAAGTACGAATCGCCACGATAGAACCTCTTAAGCTGCGTCGGGGGTTGATTGTAATTAAGATGACCGCCATATCAGTTGTCAGTCTTTCTAATTCATTCCACCACAGGTACCCGACGTGAGTGCGAACAATCCCCTGTTGCAAGATTTCGACCTGCCGCCCTATTCGACCATCCTGCCCAAGCACGTAGAGCCGGCGGTGGATGCCATCCTCGCCCAGAGCCGCACGGTGGTCGCCGATGTGTTGGCCAGCCAGGGCGACACGCCGCGCTGGGGAACGTTGATCGATGCGCTCGACGAGCAGGGCGCCAAGCTGGGCCGCGCCTGGAGCCCGGTCAGCCACCTCAACGCCGTGCGCAACAACCCCGAGCTGCGCGCCGCCTATGAGGCCTGTCTGCCCAAGCTGTCGGAATACTGGACGGAAATGGGCCAGAACCGCGCCCTGTTCCAGGCCTACGAGGCGCTGGCCGCCAGCCCGGAAGCAGCCGGTTTCGACGTGGCGCAAAAGACCATTCTCGAGCAGGCATTGCGGGATTTCCGCTTGTCCGGTATCGACCTGCCGCCCGAGCAGCAGAAGCGCTACGGCGAAATCCAGATGAAGCTGTCCGAGCTGGGCAGCCGCTTCTCCAACCAGTTGCTGGACGCCACCCAGGCGTGGAGCAAGCACGTCGAGGACGAAACCCTGCTGGCCGGCATCACCGAATCCGCCAAGGCGCAGATGAAGCAGGCGGCCGAGGCCAAGGACCTGCAGGGCTGGCTGATCACCCTGGAATTCCCCAGCTATTACGCGGTAATGACCTACGCCGACAACCGCGCCCTGCGCGAAGAGCTGTACGCGGCCTACTGCACCCGTGCCTCGGACCAGGGTCCGAATGCCGGGCAGCACGACAACAGCCCGGTGATGGGCGAAATTCTCGAGTTGCGTCAGGAACTCGCCCGCCTGCTCGGCTTCGCCAACTATTCCGAGATGAGCCTGGCCAGCAAGATGGCCGAGTCCACCGAGCAGGTGTTGAGCTTCCTGCGTGACCTGGCGGTGCGCAGCAAGCCGTTCGCCGACCAGGACCTGACCGAGCTGCGCGCTTTCGCCGCCGAGCAGGGCTGCAACGACCTGCAAAGCTGGGACGTGGGCTACTACAGCGAGAAGCTGCGCGAGCAGCGCTACAGCATTTCCCAGGAAATCCTGCGTGCCTACTTCCCGATCGACAAGGTGCTGGGCGGCCTGTTCGCCATCGTCGAGAAGCTCTATGGCATCCAGATCAGGGAATTGTCCGGTTTCGACACCTGGCACCCGGATGTGCGGCTGTTCGAGATCGAGGAAAACGGCCAGCACGTGGGCCGCTTCTTCTTCGACCTCTACGCCCGCGCCAACAAGCGCGGCGGTGCGTGGATGGACGGCGCCCGCGACAAGCGCCGCGCCGCCAGCGGCGAGCTGGTCAGCCCGGTCGCCAACCTGGTGTGCAACTTCACGCCGGCGTCGGCCGGCAAGCCGGCGCTGCTGACCCATGATGAAGTCACCACCCTGTTCCACGAATTCGGCCACGGCCTGCACCACCTGCTGACCCGCGTCGAGCACGTTGGCGTGTCCGGCATCAATGGCGTGGCCTGGGACGCCGTCGAGCTGCCGAGCCAGTTCATGGAAAACTGGTGCTGGGAGCCCGAGGGCCTGGCGCTGATCTCCGGCCACTTTGAGACCGGCGAGCCGCTGCCCCAGGACCTGCTCGACAAGATGCTCGCCGCCAAGAACTTCCAGTCCGGCCTGATGATGGTGCGCCAGCTGGAGTTCTCGCTGTTCGACTTCGAACTGCATGCCACCCATGGCGACGGCCGCAGCGTGCTGGAGGTGCTCGAGGGCATCCGCGACGAGGTGTCGGTGCTGCGTCCGCCAGCCTACAACCGCTTTCCCAACAGCTTCGCGCACATCTTCGCCGGCGGTTATGCGGCCGGGTACTACAGCTACAAGTGGGCCGAAGTGTTGTCTGCCGATGCCTTCTCGAAGTTCGAGGAAGAGGGTGTGCTCAACCCGCAGACCGGTCGCGCCTTCCGCGAGGCGATCCTGGCGCGCGGCGGTTCTCAGGCGCCGATGGTGCTGTTCGTCGACTTCCGCGGCCGCGAGCCGAGCATCGACGCGCTGCTGCGCCATCTCGGCCTGAGTGCGGAGGCGGCATGAGCGACGAACCGGTGATTACGCCCAAGCGCTTTATCGCCGGTGCCGTGTGCCCGGCGTGCAGCGAAATGGACAGCATCAAGATGTGGAACGTCGATGGCGTGCCGCACCGTGAGTGCGTGCAGTGCGGCTATGCCGACACCCTGGACGAGCGCGGCAACTCGGTGGCCAAGGAGCTGCCGACCCGCGTCAACGTCAGCGCGTTGAAGCCCAAGGCGGCGGACCCCAAGGTCAAGGCCGTGCAATTCTTCCCCAATCCAAAGTTGAAGAAGAGCGACGACTGACGGGATCACTGTAAAAAAAACGCCGCTCCAACTGGAGCGGCGTTTTTGTTTACCGGCGGCGCGATCAGGTACGCAGAATCTCGTTGATCGCGCTCTGTTTCGGACGCATTGCGCTGTACACCTGCCACAGGATGAACACCAGAGCGATGCCCAGGAAGCTGCCAGCGATGGGGTTGGTGAAGAAGTCCATGAAGTTGCCGTCCGACAACATCAGGCCGCGGCGCAGGTTGGTCTCTGCCATCGGCCCGAGGATAAAGCCGATGATGAACGGCGCCGCAGGCATCCCCGCCTTGACGAAGCCATAGCCGAGCACACCGAACAGCAGGATCGACCAGACGTCGAACAGGCGGCTGGACAGACCGAAGGCACCCACCACGCAGAGCACCAGGATGATCGGCAACAGAATGTGCTTGGGCACGTCGAGCAGCTTGACGAACAGGCGCAGGCCATAGAACTCCATGAACAGCATCATGAAGGTCGCCACGATCAGGGCGGCGAAGATGGTGTACACCAGCGGGCCCTGGCTGATGAACAGCAGCGGGCCGGGCTGGATGCCGTGGATCAGGAAGCCGCCGAGCATGATCGCGGTGACGGTGTCGCCGGGAATGCCCAGGGTCATCAGCGGCATCATGGCGCCACCGATACCGGCGTTGTTGGCGGTTTCACTGGCGACCACGCCGCCGATGTTGCCCTTGCCATAGGTATCGCCGTCCTTAGCGCGTTTCTTGGCGATGATGTACGCCACCAGGTTCGAGGTGCCGGCGCCAATGCCGGGCAGAATGCCGATACCCAGACCGATCAGGCCGGAACGTGTGGCGTTGGGCAGTTGTTCGCGGAACTCCTTGAGCGAGAAGCCGAAGCCCTTGATGTTCTTCATGCTGACCGATTTGGCCTTGCCCTGCACCGCGTGGCGGCCGGTTTCGGCAAGCTTGATGATCTCGGCGACGGCGAACATGCCGATCATCACCGTGAGCATCGAGAACCCGCCATTCAGCTCGCTGACACCGAAGGTGAAGCGGCGGATGGCTTCCACCGGTGCGATGCCGACGGTGGATACCGCAAAGCCCAGCGCGCCGGCGAACAGCCCCTTGGCCATCGAGCCTGCGGACAGGGTGGCGATCAGGGTCAGCGAGAAAATGGCGATGGCGAAGTATTCATGCGGACCGAAGCTCAACGCCACCTTGGCCAGCTGTGGGGCGATGAACATCAGTGCGGCGATGCTGAACAGCGTACCCAGAAAGGAGAACACGATGCCGATGCCCAGCGCCTTGGCGCCGTGCCCCTGCTCCATCAGCGGGCCGCCATCGAATACCGTGGCGATGGATGACGGGGTTCCGGGGATCTTCAGCAGAATCGCTGAAATCAGCCCTCCCGAGGTAGCGCCAATGAACAGCGCTACCAGCAATGACAGGCCGGCTTGCGGGCCCATGGTAAAGGTCAGCGGCAGGCACAGCGCCACCGCCATGGTGGCGGACAGGCCTGGCACTGCACCGAACACGATACCGACCGCCACACCTATGGCCATCAACAGCATGATGTTCAGTGAAAAGACCGCACCGAAGCCTTGCTGGAGTAATTCGAGCATGGTCGATCCTCAGATGAAATTGTTCAGCAGGCCAGCGGGCAGCATCAGATCGAAGGCCTCGCGGAACAGCAGGAAGATGACAGCCGAGCTGATCACCGAGATCAGCAGGTAGGTCAGGTGTTTGGGTTTCTGGCTGACCGGCGTCAATACCAGGAACTGCACGTACAGGTAGATCACCGTCATGATCGGGAAGCCGACGGTGCCGAGCAGCGCGACATAGCCCAGCATCAGGCCCAGGGTCAGCAGCACGGTTCTTGGCTCGACGACGTCCTTCTGGGCTTGCTCGGCGGGCAGTTCCGGCAGCTCGGTAGATTCGTGGCTGGCTGCGGCGGCAGGGAGCTGCGGTTTTTGCGTCAGCGTGGTGATCAGCTGTACGGCGCCCAGCAGGAGCATCAGGCCGGACAGCAATACCGGAACGGTGCCGGCGTCAACGCCACCATGCCCGGGCAACTGGTAGGCCATCAGCAGGTAGGCGAGGCTGGCGCCGATCATGACCATGCCGATGATCAGGTCTTTCTTTTTTGCGGTGGAGCTCATGGGGAAACCTCGAAGGACGAATACACGGTGCCGGCCCGCTCATCGGGACGGCACCGTGTGATGACTCACTTGGCCTGGCGCAGCTGATCCTTGAACTGCATGAAGTCTTCGCGGGTTTTGGCGAGAATCTGTTTGGCCTCTTCGGTGCCGTAGTAGGCGACTGGTTGCTTGAATTTCTTCAGGTCTTCAGCGTAGGCCGGCTTCTCGGTGATCTGCTTCATGATGTCGGCCATTTTCTTGACGATGGCCGGGTCGGTGCCTTTCGGAAAGGCGACCACGTAGGGCTTGTCCATGGTGATTTCCATGCCTTGCTCCTTGAGCGTCGGCACGTCACCCAGCAGGGTGTTGCGTTCGGCGTTGGGCTGACCGAGCGCGACCATCTGGCCGCCGTTCACGTAGTCCTGCACCGAGCCGTAGGTGATGGCGCCCAGATCCAGACGACCGCCGAGCATGCCCACCACGCGGTCGGATACCGTGCCGCCGTCGACCATCTTCAGCTTGGTGCCGGTGAGTTTTTCCAGCATCAGGCCCTGGATGTGCGAGAAGCTGCCCATCTCGGTGCCATAGGTGACGCTGCCCGGGTTAGCCTTGGACTTCTCGACCAGGTCTTTCATGCTGGTGATGCCGGACTGCTTGGACGCCACGAACACGGTGCTCTTGTCCACGCCCGCGATGCAGGAGATGTCGAACGTTTCGTAGCTGTCGTCAGAGAGGCCCGCGACCTCGTTGACGATCATCTGGCCCGGGTGGGTGAAGAGGATGGTGTTGCCATCGGCCGCCGCGCCCTTGACCTGCTCTGCAGCCAGGGTGCCGCCGCCGCCCGCGACGTTGGTCACGACCATGGTCTTGCCGGTGATCTCGTTGAAATACTTGGCCATCATGCGGGCGTTGAAGTCAGTGTCGCCGCCTGGGTTGGCGATCACCACGACCTGGACCGGGCGGGTTGGCCATTTGACGTCGTCGGCAAAAACGGCAGTGTGCGAGCTAAGAGCCCCCATGCCGACCATGGCAGAGAGGAGAGAGGCGCGGAATGTTTTTTTCATTGGAATGCTCCGGGTTGGGATGAAGGCTGCCTGATGCGATCAAAGCGGCCAAGGTTGCGGATGCGCGGATGCCGCGCGCAGGCGGCGAAGGCGAAATGAGGGATGAATAGAGGTGGAGCACAGCGGAGGTCGAGGCTGTGGGCTGAGACCCCGGGCGCGGAAATCGGGCGCGTGGTGTCTTCGGGCAGGCAACATCATGAGCATGACCTGAGCCTCTATTGTTATTGGAATGTCATAAGTTGTCGTATGACTTGGCGAATTAGTAGCAAGCCGGCTTTACGGTGTCAATGAGGGAGCACCAAATGGCCACATCAGCATGTTTCAAATATGAGGTGAGATGAGGCGGGGAACCCCAAAAACCTCATGCCAGAGGCGCTGGAAGCCTGCTGCGGCTATTATTTTTAATCGTCGTACGATAACGTATGTCTAGGTGGGCGAGAAGCTCAGCTGCCGCTCGCCGGCCATCAAAATAATAAGGAATACACCCATGGCTCTCCGGTCTCTGCTCGATCCGTCCCGTTCGCTGCACATTGATCACACCTCGTGAATAGCGTCGCAACGCTGGCTGCATCCCCTGACTCGGTCGCGATGCCGCATGGCGCGCCGCGTCTCGCCATGCGGGCCTGCTGAGCGGATGGCTGCCTTCCAGCACGGCCGCGTGCGCTACGGCATCCTGCTGATGCTGTTCATGGTCACGTCGGTGACCTTCGCCGACCGCTCCAGCCTGTCGATCGCCGGCGCTGCCATGCAGGCCGACCTCGGCATCGATGCGGTGACCCTGGGGTACATCTTCTCGGCGTTTGGCTGGGCCTACGTGATCGGGCAGATTCCCGGCGGCTGGCTGTTCGACCGATTTGGCGCCAAGCGCGTTTATGGCACCACGCTGTTGCTGTGGTCGCTGCTGACACTGCTGCAGGGCTTCATCGAGTTGCTGCCAATGTCCTGGGCGGTCGCCACGCTGTTTCTGCTGCGCCTGGCAGTGGGTTTCGCGGCGGCGCCGTGCTTTCCCGGTAACGCGCGAATCATCGCTGCGTGGTTTCCGAGCAGTGAGCGGGCCACGGCGATGGCTATCTCGGGCTCCGCCCAATATTCCGCCACCGCACTTTTCGCCCCGCTGATGGGCTGGGTGGTGTATGCCCTCGGCTGGCAGCAGGTGTTCATGGTACTGGGGGTACTGGGCCTGCTGTTCTGCCTGGCGTGGCATAAATTCATCCACAGCCCGCGCTCGCACCCGAGCATCAGCGAAGCCGAGTTCACGCACATCGAAACGGGCGGCGGGCTGATCGATCTGGAGCCCCTCGCGCCCGGCGCCGGCCAGTCGCAGTGGCGCTACCTGCGGCTGCTGCTCTGCCAGCGCACGCTGCTCGGCGTGTACATCGGGCAGTACTGCAACAACGCGATCACCTATTTCTTTCTCACCTGGTTCCCGGTGTACCTGATCCAGGCGCGGGGGATGAGCATTCTCGATGCCGGCTTCGCTGCCGCGTTGCCGGCGATCAGCGGCTTCGTCGGCAGCCTGCTGGGCGGTCTTAGTTCGGATGGCCTGCTGCGCCGCGGCTATTCGCTGACACTGGCGCGCAAGCTGCCCATCGTGCTTGGCCTGCTGCTGTCGTCCAGCATGGTGCTGTGCATCTATGCCGAATCCGATGCCGCCGTGGTCGGGCTGATGGCCCTGGCCTTCTTTGGCAAAGGCTTCGGGTCCCACGGCTGGACCCTGGTGGCGGACACTTCGCCCCGGCAGATCGTCGGGCTCTCGGGCGGGCTGTTCAACACCTTTGGCAACCTGGCCGCGATCACCACGCCGATCATGGTCGGCTACCTGGTCAGCCGCACCGGCACCTTCGATCTGGCATTGGCCTACGTCGCCCTCAATGCCCTGCTGGCAGCGCTGTGCTACCTGTTCGTGGTCGGACGCATCCAGCGCATCGTGCTCGATGAGCCGGCCAGTGCAATGCCGGGATGACTGGCGCGCCGTTACCCAACCATCGTGAAACCTGTGGAGGAGCATGCCATGAGCAACGTGACTGAATCGCTGATCAACGCACTTGAGCACGTGGTGGGTCAGGCCGGCCTGATCCAGGATGCCGAGCGCATGCAGAGCTACCTCAGTGACTGGCGCAACGCTTATCGCGGCAACGCGGCGCTGATCGTTCGTCCTGCGTCCACCGAGGAAGTGGCGGCAGTGGTCCGACTGTGCAGCGCCGCTGGCGTCGCCCTGGTGCCGCAGGGTGGCAACACCGGTTTGTGCGGCGGCTCGATTCCGGACGACTCGGGCAACCAGGTGGTGCTGTCGCTGACGCGCATGACGCAGATTCGCCAGGTCGACCCGGCCAACGAGACCATCACCGTCGAGGCGGGCGTGCTCCTGCAGCGTCTGCAAGAGGCGGCCGCCGAGGCGGGCCGGCTGTTCCCGCTGTCGCTGGGCGCCGAGGGCAGCTGCACCATAGGTGGCAACCTGGCCACCAACGCTGGCGGCACCGCCGTGCTGCGCTACGGCAACATGCGCGACCTGACCCTGGGCCTTGAAGTGGTGCTGCCCGATGGACGCATCTGGAACGGCCTGCGCGGCCTGCGCAAGGACAACACCGGCTACGACCTCAAGCACCTGTTCATCGGCTCCGAAGGCACGCTGGGCATCATCACCGCCGCCGTGCTCAAGCTCTACCCCGCGGTGCGCAGCCGCACCACCGCCTGGGTCGCACTGCCCAGCCCGCAGGCGGCTGTGGAGCTGATCGGCCGCATGCGCGCATTGTGCGGCGACCGCCTGACCGGGTTCGAGCTGATGTCGCGGCAAAGCGTGGAATTCGTGCTCAGCCATGTGGCCGGGTGCAATGACCCTTTCACCGAGGCCCACCCCTGGTACGTGCTGATCGAGCTGAGCGACACGCTGGTCGATGCACCACTGGGCGAAATGCTGGAAAACGGCCTGGGCGAAGCATTCGAACAGGGCGAGGCGCTGGACGCCGTGGTGGCCGGTAACGAAACGCAAGTCGCTGCCCTGTGGAAAATGCGCGAGGGCATTTCCGAGGCCCAGAACCACGAAGGGCCGAGCCTCAAGCACGACATCAGCGTGCCGGTCAGCAGCATCCCTGCGTTTATCGAAGCGGCCGACCAACGATTGCACGCGGCCTTTCCTGGCGTGCGCATCGTTGCGTACGGCCATGTCGGCGACGGCAACCTGCACTACAACATCAGCAAGCCGGTCGGCAGCGAGGATGCGCCGTTCAAGGCCGAGGCCGAGGCGATCATGCATGTCATCTACGACGTCACCCGCGACTTCGCCGGCAGCATCAGCGCCGAGCATGGCCTCGGCCAGGCCAAACGCGATGCGGCGCGTCACTACAAGGATCCGCTGGAACTGGAACTGATGCGCACCCTCAAGCAGGCGCTGGATCCCGCCGGGCTGATGAACCCAGGCAAGCTGCTCTGATCGTTCGTCTGGAGTTCGGGGTAGGCGTGGCGGATACTGCCCGCCTCCCGTGACCCGAGTAAGGACATTCTCGTGCGCTTGCTGCTGCCCCTGCTTGCCATCGCCCTGCCCGCCCTGGCCGATGTGCGTATCGACGACCTCACCGCCAAGCGCAGTGATTGGGAGGTTTACCGCTTCCCGCTGCTGATCGGCGACAGCCCGGCCACCGCGCGCATCAACACCTTTCTGCACACGCGTGAACTGCAGGCACTGCCGGGTCGCTTCGCCAAATCACCGTTCGAGAAGGTGCAGCCCAAAGACGGGGAAATCTGGGGTGTGAACAGCCTCGATTATCAGGTCATCGGCCAGGGGCCAGGCTATCTGTCCCTGAACATCGAGGGCGAGTACACCGGCGCCTACACCAGCCAGGGCTCACGCAGCTACAACTTCGACCTGGCCAGCGGGCGGCCCATCGGCTTGCCGCAGTTGTTCAGTTCCGAGGGGCTGCTGCGTGTGCAGGGCGAGCTGCAGAAGCAACGCGTCAGACGCCTGGAAGACTTCCTGACGGCGTTGCCGCCAGCCAAGGCCGGCGACCCCGAAAGCCTCGGCGACGAGGAGCAGTGGCTGCAAGGACAGCGCGCCATGTACACCCAGTGCTTGAGCACGCGTCGCGATGCCAGCCTTGACTACGACCGCTTGCAGCTGGGCAATGACCGCCTGACGCTGATCGCCGAGACCTGCGCCAACCATGCCAGCCGCGCGCTGGATGACCTTGGCGAGTTCGCCAACAGCTTCGGCTATCAGGCCCTGAGCGCTGATCTGAGCCCCTACGGTCGCTGCCTGCTGCTGGAAAAGCGCAGCGATTGCGCGTTGCCGACCAACAGCATGGCGCAAGGCGTGTACCGCGGCACCCTCGGGCGTTACCCGGTCACCCTGGTGATCGAGCAGCCTTATGCCGATCACAGCCTGTCCGCCAGCTATTTCTATGACAAGCACGCCACGCAGATCGAGCTGGGCGGCGAGTTCCAGCAGGATTTCGTCACCCTCCACGAGCGCGGCGAACCGCCGGCCCGCTTCGAGCTCCAATTCCAGGCCGATGGCAGCCTGACCGGCACCTGGCAGCAGGGCGACAAGCCGGCGCTGGATGTGACGCTCACCCCGTAACGCTCGACGAGGAGGATCCATGTGGCATCTGGTCTGTGGTGACAATGCCGTCGCCGGTGTAACCCATGTGGTGGGTCAGGCGGCGGCCGATGCCGGGCTGCGCGTCCTGCGTGACGATCTGGCGGTCGGCCCGCTGGGGGATGTCGATGCGCCGCCCTGTGCGGCGCGCGCAGCCTTCTGGCGCGCGGTATGGCCAACTGGCGTGACGCCGGTGCCGGATTTCGCCACGGCTCTGCCCGCCGATGCGCACTGGCTCGCCGGTCTGGCCAGGCAGGAGCGACCGGTCACGGTCTGGCACGGCGACAGTGCCAGCGAGCAACTGCTGCTGGCGCGGGTGGCCCATGCCCTCGAAGGCAGCGGCGTCGCGCTGATCGAAGTGGCTTGCGGCACCGGTAACAGCTGGGTGCAGAGCCGCCAGGCTGTAGCCATGCGCACACCGCAGGCGCTGCTCGGGCTGGCCAAGCCGCGGCCGGTCGAGGCGCAACGTCACGCCGCCCTTGCAGCGCAATGGCGCATGGCGGTGGCGGATGGCGGCCTGATTCATCGCTGGCAGGCGGGGCAATTCGAGGCCGAGGATTACCAGACCATCGACGCTGCGCTGCTGCGCCACGCCCGCACGGAGCCGCAAGCGCTGACGCGGCTGATGGCCGAGGTGATGGCACGCTGCGACGGCTTCTTCGCCACCGACACCTTTCTGTTCTGGCGTGCCCGCGAGCTCGCGGCGAGCGGGCAACTGCTGCTCGACGGCGAGCCGGGTGAGTACGGTTACTCGGGCTTGCAGGTGCGCCGCGGCAACTGATTCAGTCCCTGAAAAATTCGCCCGGCGTGGCGCCGAACTGCTGGCGGAACGCGGCGATAAAGGCCGAGGTGGAGTCGTAGCCGCAGAGCAGGGCCACATCGGTGACGCGCTGGCCGCGTTCCAGCGGCGTCAATGCACCGAGCAGGCGCAGGCGTTGCCGCCAGGCGCGAAAGGTCAGCCCGGTGTCACGCAGGAACAGGCGGCTGAGGGTTCTTTCCGACACCCCCAGGCTTGCCGCCCAGGCCGCCAGTGGGCGGTCATCGTCGGGCGTTTGCTGCAGGCGGTTGCACACCATCTGTAAGCGCGGGTCGCCTGGCAGCGGTAATGACAGGTGCACTTCTGGTGCCGTACGCAGGCGGTCCAGGAGGACCTGGGCCAGGCGCCCGTCCGGCCCCGTCTCGTCGTATTCCACCGGCAGTTCGCAAAAGCTGCGGATCAGCTCGCGAGTCAGCGCATCCACGCCCAACACGCGGCAACTGCCGCTTGGCGAGTCGGCGCAGCTGGCGTCCAGGTAAAGGCTGCGCATCTCGGTATTCGGCGAACTGAGCACCTCATGTTCGAGCCCGCCCGGAATCCAGATGGCCCGCTGCGGCGGTGCGACGAAGCTGCCGGCAGCGGTGCGCACCTGGAGTACGCCCTCAATCGCATAAGTCAGCTGCACCCAGGGATGGCTATGGCGCGGCGTGCCGGTCTGGCGGGGCAACGATTCGTTGCGTGCATACAGGGGCCGGGGCAGGCGCTCCAGCTGGGGGACGCTGCGTTCGGCAATGTTGGCGTGTCCGTTAGGCGACATGTTCTGGCTTTATGGCGTTAGTCGGCAATTGAGCTTCAGGGTAGAGTGGGCGCCTTTCTCTGGCAACCGCCTGCCTCCGTCTGCCCCGGAACCTCTGCTCATGGCCCGCTCCCGTCTGCTGCCCGACAACTTCACCCTGACGCTGATCAGCGTCGTGCTCATCGCCACCTTCCTGCCGGTCAGCGGCGAGGCGGCGGTAGCCTTCGGCTGGATCACCAACCTGGCCATCGCGCTGCTGTTCTTCCTGCACGGCGCCAAGCTGTCGCGTGAGGCCATCGTCGCGGGTGCCGGCCACTGGCGCCTGCACCTGCTGGTGTTCAGTTGCACCTTCATCCTCTTCCCGCTGCTCGGCCTGGCGCTCAAGCCGTTGCTGTCGCCGATGATCGGCACCGAGCTGTACCTGGGCATGCTCTACCTGTGCGCCCTGCCGGCCACCGTGCAATCGGCCATCGCCTTCACCTCCCTGGCGCGCGGCAACATCCCGGCGGCGATCTGCAGCGCGGCGGCCTCCAGCCTGTTCGGGATCTTCCTGACGCCGCTGCTGGTGGCGCTGCTGATGGACGTGCACGGCACCGGCGGTTCGCTGCTCGATGCCATCGGCAAGATCACCTTGCAGTTGCTGGTGCCCTTTATCCTCGGCCAGATCGCCCGCCGGTGGATCGGCGCCTGGGTCGGTCGCAACAAGGGCTGGCTGAAGTACGTGGACCAGAGTTCGATCCTGCTGGTGGTCTACACCGCCTTCAGCGCGGCGGTGGTGCAGGGCCTGTGGAACCAGGTGTCCTGGCCGACCCTGGCGGCCCTGGTGTTCGCCTGCTGCCTGCTGCTGGCGCTGGCGCTGTGCATCACCGCTTTGCTTGGCAAGTGGTGCGGCTTCAGCATGGAAGACCGCATCACCATCCTGTTCTGCGGCTCGAAAAAGAGCCTGGCCACCGGCGTACCGATGGCCCAGGTGCTGTTCGCCGGCAGCAGCATCGGCCTGATGATCCTGCCGATGATGATTTTCCACCAGATCCAGCTGATGGTTTGCGCGGTCATCGCCCAGCGCTATGCGCAGCGGGCCGAGCCCGCAGTACCGGGCGACAACAAGGTTGCCGTGAATTGACTCGCTGCAGGCTCCTCGACGCATGCCTGCTGGCAATCGCTTTGCTCGCGAGCCTGCCGGCTCACGCCTGGGTTCGGGTCACGCCGGAGCTCGATGAGGATCCGCTGATGGGCACCACATACTACGGCGTGCTGACTACCCTGGTACCGATCCTCACCACCACCAAGCCCGGTGAAGGCACCGAATTGGCCGAGGAAATGTCGAAAGAGAGCAGCAGTATCGACCAGAAGCTGAAGCTGGCTCGAGACGATGCTGCGGCCTTTGTCGGTAGTCACGGGCATATTCGTGGCGTGATGCTGGAGGCGGCGCTCGAGGTGCTGAAACAGCGCCCCGCATATGCCCATTACAGCGATCTGCAACTGGCGGAAGCGCTGCTGGTCTACCAATCGAACGGCAGCTTCTGAGTGTTTTTTCGATCTGCGCCTATCCTGCTGGGCAGGCGCATCGCCGCTATTCTTTGACCGTTTGGTTCTGCGGGTCGTCCTCGCGAATGCGGTACCACGCCACGTACAGGGCCGGCAGGAACAGCAGGGTCAGCAGGGTGGCGCTGAAGATGCCGCCGATCATGGCGTAGGCCATTGGCCCCCAGAACACCTCGCGGGCGATGGGGATCATGCCCAGGCTGGCGGCTGCGGCGGTCAGCAGGATCGGCCGGCGACGGTGCCGGGTGGCGTCGATGACCGCCTGCCAGGGCGAGTCGCCGGCGCGTTCGAACTCGTCGATCTGGGTCACCAGGATCACCGAGTTGCGGATGATGATGCCGATCAGCGCGAGGATGCCGAGAATCGCCACGAAACCCATGGGCGTGCCGGTGGGCACCAAGGCCAGCACCACGCCGATCAGCCCCAGCGGCGCTACGCTGAATACCAGGAAGGTCTTGGCCACGCTGTGCAGCTGGATCATCAGGAAGGTGGCCATCAGGAACAGCATCAGCGGCAGCACGCTGGCGATCGGCCCCTGGGCCTTGCCGCTTTCCTCGACGGTGCCGCCGGTGGCGACGCTGTAGCCGTTGGGCAGCTCGCTGGAGAACTGCTGGATATCCGCTGCCAGGTCGGCAACCAGATCGGTCGGCTGGATATCGCTGACCACCGCGGCCTTGAGCGTAATGGTCGGCTTGCGGTCGCGGCGCCACACCAGCGGCTGTTCCAGCTCGTAGCCCACGGTGGCGAAGGCGCGCAGCGGGATCGCCACGCCGCTCGGGGTGACGATCTGCAGGTTTTCCAGGGTCTGCGGCGAGCTGCGTTCGCTGTCTTCGGCACGGCCGATCACGTCGATGAGGTAGATGTCATCTTTCACCTGGGTGACCGTGGTGCCGCTGACGATGCTGTTGAGCAGGTTGGCGACGTCTTCGGAAGAAAGCCCGAACTGGCGCGCCTTGTCCTGGGCGATGTCGATGCGCAGCACTTTTCCTGGCTCGTTCCAGTCGTAGACCATCTCGCCGATGTCCGGGTTCTTGTCCAGCAGGGTGGCCAGCTCCAGGGCATGCTTGCGCACCTGGTCGACGTTCGGGCCGCTGATCCGGTACTGGATTGGCCGGCCCACCGGCGGGCCCATCTCCAGGGGCTGGACGAAGCTGCCGATGCCGACGAAATCCTCGCGCAGGCGTTTCTTCAATTTGCCGACCAGACGATCACGGGCCTCGATGTCCTGGCTGACGATCACCAACTGGGCGTAGAACGGGTTTTGCAGTTGCTGGTCCAGCGGCAGGTAGAAGCGCAGCGCGCCCTGGCCGATATAAGTGCTCCAGCGGGCGATGTCCGGGTCGTCCTTGAGGCTGGCCTCGAGGCGGTCGACCTGGGCGCGGGTTTCGTTGATCGAGGCGTTCTGCGGCAGGTTGAGGTCGACGAGAAGTTCCGGGCGATCCGACGCCGGGAAGAACTGGCTCTGCACCATTGTCATGCCGGCGATCGACGCCGCGAACATCGCCACGGTGATGCCAATCGTCCACCAGCGGTTCCGCATTGACAGCAGCAGACCCTTGTCGAAGGCACGGGCGATGCGGCCCGGACCGCTTTCCTTGGCCTTCATGCGTTTGGGCAGGATGTGCACGGCGATCACCGGCGCGAACACCACGGCCACCAGCCAGGACAGCGACAAAGCCACGGCAATCACCGCGAACAGGGTGAAGGTGTACTCGCCGGCCGAACTGGCATTGAGGCCGATGGGCACGAAGCCTGCCACCGTCACCAGCGTGCCGGTGAGCATCGGGAACGCCGTCGAGGTGTAGGCGAAGGTGCCCGCGTCGTGCAACGAGTCGCCCTTTTCCAGCCGTGTGACCATCACCTCGACAGTGATCATCGCGTCGTCGACCATCAATCCCAGCGCGATGATCAGTGCGCCGAGGGAGATGCGCTGCATGGTGATGCCGCTGTACTCCATGAACATGAACACCATGGCCAGCACCAGCGGAATCGAGCAGGCGACCACCAGCCCGGCGCGAATGCCGAGGCTGACGAAGCTCACCAACATGACGATCAGCACGGCCTCGAACAGCGCGCGGGTGAAGCCGCTGACGGCTTCCTCGACCACCTCGGCCTGGTCGGACACCACGTGCACGCCAACGCCCACCGGCAGCTCGGCGGTCAGCTCGTCCATGCGCGCGTGCAGGGCTTTACCGAAGGTCTGGATATTGCCGCCGTCGCGCATGGCGATGGCCAGGCCGATGGCCGGCGTGCCGTTGTAACGGAATAGCGATTGCGGCGGGTCGACGTAACCGCGGCTGATCTCGGCGATATCGGTCAGCCGATAGAAGCGGTCGTCCAGGCGCAGGTTGACGTTGCGCAGGTCGGCTTCCGAGGCGAACTGGCCGCTGGTGCGCACGGAAATACGCTCCGGCCCGGCCTCGATGACGCCCGAGGGGGTCACTGCGTTCTGCGCCTGCAGGCTCTGGATCACCTGGCTCTGGTCGATGCCCAGGGCGGCCAGTCGGCGCGTCGAGAAGTTGAGGTAGAACACCTCGTTCTGCTGGCCAACCATCTGCACCTTGCCCATGTCGGGCACGCTGCGGATCTCGGCGCGCACCTGCTCCACGTAGTCGCGCAGCTGGCGCATGTTCAGGCCGTCGCCGGTGAAGGCGTAGATGGAGCCGAACACGTCGCCGAATTCGTCGTTGAACGAGGGGCCCTGCAGGCCCTGGGGAAACTCGCCGCGAATGTCGTCGATCTTCTTGCGCACCTGGTACCAGATGCCCTCGATGTCATCGGCCTTGGTGGTGTCGCGCAGGAACACCATGACGGTCGATTCGCCGGGCCGCGTGTAGCTCTTCACGTAGTCCAGCGAGTCCAGTTCTTCGAGCTTCTTCTCGATGCGGTCGGTGACCTGGCTGAGGGTTTCGTCCACCGTGGCGCCCGGCCAGCGGGTCTGGATGACCATGGTCTTGATGGTAAAGGCAGGGTCTTCCTCGCGGCCCAGGTTCATGTACGAGATCACGCCCATGAGCAGCGACACGAACATCAGGTACCAGACGAACGACTGATGGCGCAGCGCCCAGTCGGAGAGGTTGAAGCCGTTCTTGCGCGGCGCCTGTTGATTCATGGTGCCACGCCCTCATCGATACGCACTGCCTGGCCATCCTTGAGCTCGCTCAAGCCGGCGCTGACTACTTTATCGCCCGGCGCGAGGCCTTCGACGCTGATCTGTTGCCCGTCACGGGCTACCACCTGCACGGCACGCGGATGCACGGTCTTCGTGGCGGTGTCGATGACCCACACGCGGGCCTGGCCGTCGACTTCCTGCAGTGCACCGACTGGCAGCAGGCTGCGCGGCGTCTGCGTGCGAGTGAGGCTGACGGCCACGGCGGTGCCGAGGCGCAGGCCCGGCGGCGTGTCGGCCAGGGTCAGACGGGCGCGGCGGGTGCGCGTTGCAGCGTCGGCACGCGGCGCCAGTTCGCGCAGCGTGCCACGGGTAGCGATGCTCGGGTCGAGCTGAGAAACCACGTTGAACTGCACGGCGTCATCAAGCGCATCGGCGACATCCACGGGCAGGTCGAAGACTGCTTCCTTGACGTCCGGGCGGGCGAGGGTAACCACTTCCTGGCCGGCGCCGACCACCTGGCCTGCCTCCACGTGCCAGGCGGTGACCACGGCATCGAATTCACTGCGCAGGGTGCCGTAGGCGACGCGGTCGCGGGCCTGCCGCGTGGCGGCTTCGGCCTGTTCGCGGCTGCTGCGGGCGTTGCTCAATTCGGTTTGCGCCTGTTCGAGCATGGCCTTGGCGCCGACGCCGCGGTCGAACAGCTCCTGCTGGCGGCGGGCGTTGGCCTGGGCGTTGATCCACTGCGCCTCGCTGCGCGCCTGATCACCTTCGCTGGCGCGCAGGGCATTCTGCTGGTCTGTCGGGTCGAGGGTGGCCAGAGTGGTGCCGGCCTGCACCTCGGCACCGGCATCCACCAGGCGCTGGGCCACGCGGCCGCCAACCCGAAAGCCCAGGGTGCTCTGCACGCGCGCCTCGATGGTGCCGGCGAAGCGGCCGAGCACCTGCTGGTCCTGCTGCTGCACCTGGGTGTACAGCACCGGGCGGATCGGTTCGGGCTTCTCCTCCTCGGCGCAGCCTGCCAGCAGGGCGACGAGCAGCACGAATGGGATAGCCCGGTTCATGGCTTCTGCTCCTGCGTGTGCTTCTGCTCACGGGCCTCGGCGATCTCCACTTTCTGGCCCGGATGCAGCAGTTGCCCGCCGGCCACCACCACGCGGTCGCCATCTTCCAGGCCGGCGCGGATGATCACCTTGTCGGTCAGGTAACGGCCCACCTGCACGGGGTGCAACTGGGCGACATCGCCGTCGCCAAGGCGCCACACCGCAGGCTCGTGTTCGGCCTTGGTCAGCGCCGACCACGGCAGCTCGACGCTGGGCACGGCCGGGTTGCTGACCGCGGCGCTGACGGTCGCGCCCAGGGTCATGGCGGCCGGCACCTGCGCGAGGCCGACCTTGATCTGCACCGTGCCGCTTTGCGCCGATACTTGCGGGTTGACCTCGCGCACCGTGCCCGCCGCGCTCACCTCGGGGTTGTCCAGCAGGCTGACGCGCAGTTGCTGGCCCGGCTCGACCAGCAGCGCTTCGAACACGTTGAACACCGCATCGCGTTCTCCCTCGCGGGCCAGGCCGAAGATCGGCGTGGCCGCCTGCACCACCTGGCCCACTTCGGCCTGGCGGGCGGTGATCACGCCATCGCTGTCGGCGCGCAATTGGGTGTAGCCGCTCTGCTCGCGGGCGTCGGCCAGTTGCGCCTCGGCTGCAGCCAGGCTGTTGCGCGCACTGCGCTCGCTGGCCAGCGCGCTGTCGTATTCGCTGCGGCTGGTGTAGCCCTTGGGCAGCAGTTGCTGCTGGCGCCACAGGTTGGCCGCGCTCAGCTTGAGCTGCGCACGTGCAGCTTCGGCGGCGGCCTCGGCGGAGCGCACGGCGTTGCGCTGGTCCTGCGGGTCGAGGCGTGCCAGCACCTGGTCGGCCTTTACGGTGTCGCCGACATCGACCAGGCGCTCGATGATCTTGCCGCCGATGCGAAACGACAGGTCGGTCTGCACCCGCGCCTGGATGTCGCCGGTCAGCGTGGCATCCGCGGCATAGTCGATCTGGCTCACCGTGGCCACCTTGACCCGCGGATGTTGCGGCTCCGGCGGCGCGTCGTCGGCGCAGCCCGCCAGCAGCGCGAATGCCAGCAAGGCCCCGGCACAACGAGGCGAAGCGATGAGGAATACGGGCGGCATGCGGGCTCCGGCATGGCAGGAAGCAGGTGTGTGTGCAGATGCGACCGCGGTGGGCGACGAACGGTTCAGGCAACCTCTTCTGACGAAGGTGGCTTGTGCAGGAACCGATTAAGCGAATACTGTGTTTATATACAGCTATCGAGTCCGTCTCATGAATCCGACCACCGCCCCGCGCGGCCGCGGCACCGCCAGCCAGCCGCATAATCGTTTCGCACCGACCACCACCGAAGCCGAGGATGACGGCTGGTTCCAGGAGCAGACGCCGCAGACCTTCGTCACCGAAGTGCGCCACGAGCGGGCGAAGACGGTGATCAGCCGCAACAGCTCGCCGGATGTCGGCTTCGACCGCTCGGTGAACCCTTATCGGGGCTGCGAGCACGGCTGCATCTACTGTTTCGCCCGGCCCAGCCATGCTTACTGGGACCTGTCGCCAGGCATCGATTTCGAAACCAAGCTGATCGCCAAGACCAACCTCGCCGAGCGCCTCGAGGAGCAGTTGAGCAAGCCGGGTTACGTACCGGCGCCTATCGCTCTGGGTATCAACACCGACGGTTACCAGCCCATCGAGCGTGAGCATCAACTGACCCGCCAGGCCCTGGAAATCCTTCTGCGCTATCGCCATCCGGTAAGCATCATCACCAAGAGTGCGCTGATCCTGCGCGATCTCGACCTGCTCGAAGAACTGGCCAGCCGCAACCTGGTCAGCGTGTCGTTCAGCGTCACCACCCTGGACGACGAGCTCAAGCGCATCATGGAGCCGCGCACCGCTGCGCCCAGGGCGCGTTTGCGGGCGATGAAAACCCTGCACGAGCACGGTGTGCCGGTCGGCCTGATGGCCGCACCGATGATTCCCATGATCAATGACATGGAGCTCGAACGGCTGCTCGAGGCGGGCCGCGATGCCGGGGCGAGCTCGGCGGGCTACGTGCTGTTGCGCCTGCCACTGGAGATCGCCGGGCTGTTCGAGGAGTGGTTGCAAAGCCATTTCCCCGAGCGTGCCGAGCATGTGATGAGCCTGATCCGTCAGTCGCGCGGCGGGCAGAACTACGACAGCCGCTTTGGCGCACGCATGAAAGGTGAGGGCCATTTCGCCGAGTTGCTGGCCCAGCGTTTTCGCCTGGCGCGGCGGCGCTACGGCTACGACGGCAGCAAACGGGCCATCCTCGACTGCTCGCAGTTCGCGCCACCCGGCCAGCAGATGGGGCTGTTCTGACGGCTGCGTCGTTGTTGGAATTCCCGGGTGTCGCTGCGCTCGACCCAGGCTACGGGTATGGCGGAGAGCGGCGCTGGGTAGCCTGGCGTTGAGCGAAGCGATACCCAGGGCGCGATGCCCCGCACTCCATCGTTACACCCCGTGACCGGATATTTGTTGCCCAGACGTGCCTTGAATCGTGCTGGCACAGTCCAAGCCTTCGACCACTTGTCGGTAACCCTGCCGACTGGGAAGCTTCTGCACTGTCTTAGGCTTCGCTCCCATCCGTAAACGAGGTAACACTATGCCTGGTAATCATCGCCCTACTGATGGCAAGTCCGATAAGAATGCCGCTTCTGCCGCCGAAGCGCTGGATCACCTGGTCGATGGCTTCCTGCGCTTTCGTCAGGATGTGTTCCCGCAGCAACAAGCGCTGTTCAAGAAGCTGGCCCATGCCCAGTCGCCGCGTGCGATGTTCATCACCTGCGCCGACTCGCGCATCGTCCCCGAGCTGATCACCCAGAGCGAGCCAGGCGACCTGTTCGTGACCCGCAACGTCGGTAACGTGGTGCCACCTTATGGGCAAATGAACGGTGGCGTCTCCACTGCCATCGAGTACGCCGTGGCGGCCTTGGGTGTGCAGCACATCATCGTTTGCGGCCACTCCGACTGCGGTGCGATGAAGGCGGTGCTCGACCCCGCCACCCTGGAGCGTATGCCGACGGTCAAGGCCTGGCTGCGCCATGCCGAAGTCGCCAAGACCGTGGTCGCCGACAACTGCGGTTGCGCCGACCACACCACCCTGGGTGTGCTCACCGAGGAAAACGTGGTGGCCCAGCTCGATCACCTGCGCACGCACCCGTCTGTCGCATCACGCCTGGCTGCCGGGCAGCTGTTCATCCATGGCTGGGTGTACGACATCGAAAGCTGCCAGATCAAGGCCTACGATGCGGAAAATGGCGGCTTCCGCCAGATCGGCGACGGCCCGCTGCCGATGGCCACGCCTCGCGCGCGTTATCCACAAGGCTGATCCGCCACCGGGGTCACCGTTGGTAGGATGGGTCGGGCCGCGTAGGTGCAACCTATCACCACATTGATGGGTTGCATCCATCCTGGGTTTGAACCGGGTAGTGGGAGCGGGCGGGGACGCCTAGTCCATGCCCGCGATTCGCGCGCATGGCGCGCTCCCGCAAAAGCAGATTTGTAGGATGGGGCGTGCCACGTAGGTGAAACCCCTCCTGCAAATCTACGGACTGCGCTCAACCAGCGAACCCGCTGGACTGTGCTAGGGTCTTTAGTCGGTCGGTTGGCCCGCGTTTGAAGCGCGGCCAACCGGCAATCACCGACAAGAACAAGACGATGCCGCGCAGCCATGTCCCGAACGCAAAGAACGCTCGACCCTTCCTATGAGCTGATGGATGACCACGAAGGTCATTCGCTGATCTATCGCCAGCACGGCTTTCCCAGCCCGCTGGTGCGCTGGCATTTCCACAAGGAATACGAGCTGCACCTGATCGTCGCCAGCTCCGGCAAGGTGTTCATCGGCGACTACATCGGCAACTTCTCACCCGACACCCTGTTTCTTACCGGCCCCAACCTGCCGCATAACTGGATCAGCCAGATGGCGGCGGGCGAGGCAGTGGCCGAGCGCGACATGCTGGTCAACTTCACCGACGACGTGCTGGAAAGCGGCACCGCAGCATTCGCCGAGCTCAAGGACCTGCAGCCGCTGCTCAGCCGCGCCCATTACGGCATCGAGTTTCGCTGCGCACGCACCATCGCCGAGGCGCGCCAACTGCTGCAGCGCATCGCCGACTCCCAGGGCATGACCCGCCTGGGCAATTTCTTCATCCTCATGGAGCTGCTCGCTGCCTGCGACGACTACCAGTTGTTGTCGGACAGAACTGCCGCGCAGTTGGCGGACGAGCATCATGTCGAGCGCATCAACCGCGCCGTCGATTACATCTTCCAGCACTACGCCCAGGAGCTGACCCAGGAAGAAGTCGCCGAGTACCTGGGCATGACGCCGACCTATTTCTCGCGCTTCTTCAAGCAGGCCACCGGGCGCGGTTTCGTCGAGTTCGTCAATCGCATGCGGGTGAGCAAGTCCTGCGAGCTGCTGACCCAGAGTGACAAGCCGGTGACCGAGGTGTGCTTCGAGTCCGGCTTCAACAATATCTCCAATTTCAACCGGCGCTTCCAGCAGCTCAAGGGCATGACGCCCAGCGGCTATCGCCGGTTGGTCACGCAGCGGGTCACCGCGCAAAACCTGTACTGAATCGGTCGCCTCTCATTCGATGCAAAGGCTGCCAAAGGCCCGTTTTTGAGACTCCTGGTAGATTTCATTGCCGCTGAGCTCTGCATTTTCAGTGCAAAAAAGTATCGGTTGCAGTGCAGTCGAGGCGTTGTTCGCCTTTGGCCGTAGGGGTGTAATCCGGGTCGGCCCACAAAAACAATAATGTCTCCTGCGACTGATCCGGTCAGGGAGAGGAGTTCAAGACCATGAACCATTCGATCAAAGTACTTGTTGCCGCTTCCTGCCTGGCGCTCACCGTTGGTGCGCAGGCTGCCGAGACCGTGACCATCGCCACGGTCAACAACAGCGACATGATCCGCATGCAGCGCCTGGCGAAAACCTTCGAAGAACAGCACCCGGACATCAAGCTCAAGTGGGTGGTGCTCGAAGAGAACGTGCTGCGCCAGCGCCTGACCACCGACATCGCCACCCAGGGCGGCCAGTTCGACGTGCTGACCATCGGCATGTACGAAGCGGCGCTGTGGGGCGACAAGGGCTGGCTGGAGCCGATGAAGGACCTGCCCGCCGATTACGCCCTCGATGACGTGTTCCCCTCCGTGCGCGAAGGCCTGTCGGCCAACGGCCAGCTTTACGCCCTGCCGTTCTACGCCGAAGCGTCGATCACCTATTACCGCACCGACCTGTTCGAGCAGGCCGGGTTGAAGATGCCCGAGCAGCCGACCTGGGAGCAGATGGCCGAATTCGCCGGCAAGCTGCACCAGCCGGACAAGGGGCAGTACGGCATCTGCCTGCGCGGCAAGGCCGGCTGGGGCGAGAACATGGCGCTGATCACCACCATCGCCAACGCCCATGGCGCGCGCTGGTTCGATGAGCAGTGGAAACCGGAGTTCACCGGTAGCGAGTGGAAGAACGCGCTGAACTTCTACGTCGACACCATGAACAAGTACGGCCCGCCGGGCGCCTCGAGCAACGGTTTCAACGAAAACCTGGCGCTGTTCAACAGCGGCAAGTGCGCGATGTGGGTCGATGCCAGCGTGGCTGGCTCGTTCGTCACCGACAAATCCCAGAGCAAGGTCGCCGACTCGGTGGGCTTCACCTTCGCGCCGACCCAGGTCACCGACAAGGGTGCCTCCTGGCTGTATTCCTGGTCGCTGGCGATCCCTACCAGTTCCAAGTCCAAGGACGCCGCCAAGACCTTCAGTGCCTGGGCCACGTCCAAGGCCTATGCCGAGCTGGTCGCCGAGAAGGATGGGGTGGCCAACGTGCCGCCAGGCACCCGCGCCTCGACCTACAGCGAGGCCTACATGAAGGCCGCGCCTTTCGCCAAGGTCACCCTCGACTCGCTGAAGAAGGCCGACCCGGCCAACCCCAGCGCCAAGCCGGTGCCGTACGTGGGCATCCAGCTGGTGACCATTCCCGAGTTCCAGGCCGTTGGCACGGCAGTCGGCAAGCTGTTCGCCGCCGCCCTGACCGGGCAGATGAAGCCGGAGCAGGCGCTGCAGGCTGCCCAGCAGAGCACCGAACGGGAAATGAAGCGCGCCGGCTACCCGAAGTAACGGCACCACGAGCGTTCCCACGCTCTGCGTGGGAACGCCTCTTCGCCCCCGAGTCAGCAGACGCGGAGCGTCCTGATATGCATTCCCACGCAGTATGTAGGGTGGACAACGCGAAGCTTGTCCACCGCTCTATGCCGCCAATGGTGGACAAAAAGAGCGTTGTCCACCCTACGTCAGGCGAAGCGCAGCAACGATCAGAGGATTCACCATGGCTATCTCCACCGTAGAAAATCGCACGCAGCCTGCCGTTAATCCGGCCGGCCGCAAGCGTCGTGCGATCAAGCCCGGCTGGTTCCTGGTCAGCCCTTCGGTCATTCTGCTGCTGGTCTGGATGATCGTGCCGCTGGGCATGACCATCTATTTTTCGCTGATCCGCTACAACCTGCTGTACCCCGGCGAGAACGATTTCGTCGGCCTGGAAAACTTCGAATATTTCGTCACCGACGCCGCCTTCCTGTCCGGCGCCGGCAATACCCTGCTGCTGGTCGGCAGCGTGCTGTTGATCAGCGTGGTGTTCGGCGTACTGATCTCCGCACTGCTGGAGGCCAGCGAGTTCTTTGGCCGGGGCATCGTGCGGGTGCTGCTGATCTCGCCGTTCTTCATCATGCCCACGGTCAGCGCGCTGCTGTGGAAGAACCTGATCTTCCATCCGGTGTCGGGGATCCTCGCCGCGGTGTGGCAGTTCTTCGGCGCCCAGCCGGTGGACTGGCTGGCGCACCACCCGCTGTTCTCGATCATCCTCATCGTGTCGTGGCAGTGGCTGCCGTTCGCCATCCTGATTCTGATGACCGCCATGCAGTCGCTCGACCAGGAGCAGAAGGAAGCCGCGCGCCTCGACGGCGCCGGTCCGCTGGCGATCTTCTGGCACCTGACCCTGCCGCACCTGGCGCGGCCGATCGCCGTGGTGGTGATGATCGAAACCATCTTCCTGCTCTCGGTATTCGCCGAGATCTACACCACCACCAGCGGCGGTCCCGGTTATGAATCCACCAACCTGGCCTACCTGATCTACACCCAGGCGCTGCTGCAGTTCGACGTGGGCATGGCCTCCGCCGGCGGGCTGATTGCCGTGGTCATCGCCAACATCGCCGCCATCGTGCTGATCCGCATGATCGGCAAGAACCTGACCGACAAACAGTGAGGGCGCCGAGATGCTGACACTCAAACAGTCCCGTCGCCTGCAAAGTGTGCTGGTCGGCACGCTGGCCTGGGCCGTGGCCGCGCTGATCTTCTTCCCGATCTTCTGGATGGTGCTGACCAGCCTGAAGACCGAGCTGGATGCCTTCGCCACGCCGCCGCAATTCATCTTCACGCCGACCTTCGAGAACTACCTGCACATCAACGATCGCAGCGACTACTTCTCGTATGCCTGGAACTCGGTGCTGATCTCCTTTTCGGCCACCCTGCTGTGCATGCTGATCGCGGTGCCGGCGGCTTACTCGATGGCGTTCTTCGAGACCAAGCGCACCAAGGGCACGTTGCTGTGGATGCTGTCCACCAAGATGCTGCCGCCGGTTGGCGTGCTGGTGCCCATCTACCTGTTGGCCAAGCAGTTCGGCATGCTCGACTCGCGTATCGCGTTGATCGTCATCTATACCCTGATCAACCTGCCGATCGTGGTGTGGATGGTGTACACCTATTTCAAGGACATCCCTGGCGAGATCCTCGAAGCGGCGCGCCTGGACGGCGCCACCACCTGGCAGGAAATCGTTCGCGTGCTGCTGCCCATCGCCCGTGGCGGCCTGGCCTCGACCATGCTGCTGTCGCTGATCCTGTGCTGGAACGAGGCGTTCTGGTCGCTCAACCTGACCAGCTCCGCCGCTGCGCCGCTGACCGCCCTGGTGGCGTCCTATTCAAGTCCCGAAGGCCTGTTCTGGGCCAAGCTTTCCGCCGTTTCGACCCTCGCCTGCGCGCCCATCCTGATCTTTGGCTGGATCAGCCAGAAGCAGCTGGTGCGTGGCCTGTCGTTCGGCGCCGTCAAATAATAAGGGGTTGATTCCATGGCTGATTTGAAAATCCGCAACCTGAAGAAAGGCTTCGACGGCACGGCGATCATCAAGGGCATCGACCTGGATATCGAGAACCGTGAGTTCGTGGTGTTCGTCGGCCCGTCCGGCTGTGGCAAGTCCACGCTGCTGCGCCTGATCGCCGGGCTGGAGGAAGTCTCCAGCGGCACCATCACCCTCGATGGCACCGACATCACCGACACCGCCCCGGCCAGGCGTGACCTGGCGATGGTGTTCCAGACCTACGCCCTGTACCCGCACATGACGGTACGCAAGAACCTCTCCTTCGCCCTCGATCTCGCTCGGGTCGGCAAGCAGGAGGTGCAGGAAAAGGTCGCCAACGCGGCGCGCATACTCGAGCTGGACGCCCTGCTCGAGCGCAAGCCCAAGCAGCTCTCCGGCGGCCAGCGCCAGCGCGTGGCCATCGGGCGCGCCATCGTGCGCAACCCGAAGATCTTCCTGTTCGACGAGCCACTGTCCAACCTCGATGCTGCCCTGCGCGTGCAGACCCGCCTGGAACTGGCACGCCTGCACAAGGAGCTCAAGGCGACGATGATCTACGTGACCCACGACCAGGTCGAAGCCATGACCCTGGCCGACAAGGTGGTGGTGCTCAATGGCGGCCGCGTGGAGCAGGTCGGCTCGCCGCTGGAACTCTACAACCACCCGGTGAACCTGTTCGTCGCCGGCTTTCTCGGCACGCCGAAGATGGGTTTCCTGCGTGGCCAGGTGGAGGGCGTCGACAGTGCTCGCTGTCAGCTGCGCCTGAGCTGCGGCGCCGCGCTGGATCTGCCCCTGGCCGGCACCGGCCTGCGCAACGGCGACCAGATCACCCTGGGCATTCGCCCCGAGCACCTCAACGTGGTGCCGGCCGGGCAGGGCCGCTTGCAGGCCACCGCCGACGTCAGCGAGCGCCTGGGCAGCGACACCTTCTGCCATGTGCGCGTTGGCGAGGAAGAGCTCACCGTGCGGGTGCGCGGCGACTTCTCGCCGGCCTACGGCGAAGCCCTGGCGCTGGATTTCGACCCGGCCCACTGCCACGTTTTCAACGCCGATGGCCTGGCCCTCGACAAACGCATCCAGGCCGGCCAGGCCGCCTGACGCGCAGGAATGGTCATCATGAAACTGAACCGCAAGAATCTCGCTTCACTGGCCGCCGAGGTCGACGTACCGGCTTACGACCCGACGGTCGTGCGCCAGGGCATCGCCCATATCGGCGTGGGTGGCTTCCACCGCGCACACCAGGCGATCTACACCGAAGCCCTGCTCAACCGCGGCGAAGCGCTGGACTGGGGCATCTGTGGCGTTGGCCTGCGCCCCGATGACCGTGCCATGCAGCAGGCCCTGGCCGCGCAGGATCACCTCTACACCATGCTGGTGCTGGGCGACGAGCCGGGCCTGGAAGTGCGTGTGGTGGGCGCCATCAACGGCATGCTGCTGGCCGAGGATTCGCCCGCCGCGCTGATCGACAAGCTGGCCGACCCGGCGATCCGCATCGTCTCGCTGACCATCACCGAAGGCGGCTACTGCATCGACGACAGCACGGGCGAGTTCATGGCCCACCTGCCGGACATCCAGCACGACCTGGCGCACCCGGAATCGCCGCGCAGCGTCTTCGGTTTTCTCTGCGTGGCCCTGGCCAGGCGCCGCGCCGCCGGCACCCCGGCGTTCACGCTGATGTCCTGCGATAACCTGCCGCACAACGGTGCGGTGACCCGCAAGGCGCTGCTGGCCTTTGCCCACCTGGCCGACCACGAACTGGCGACCTGGATCGACAGCCACGTGAGCTTTCCCAATGCCATGGTTGATCGCATCACGCCGATGACCAGTGACGCTCACCGTCAGCAACTGACCGAGCGCCATGGCATCGAAGACGCCTGGCCGGTGGTCTGCGAGCCGTTCCTGCAATGGGTGCTGGAAGACAAGTTCGTCAATGGCCGCCCGGCCTGGGAGAAGGTCGGCGTGCAGTTCACCGATGACGTGACGCCCTACGAGGAGATGAAGATCAAGCTGCTCAACGGCAGCCACCTGGCGTTGACCTACCTGGGCTTCCTCAAGGGCTATCGCTTCGTTCATGAAGCCATGAATGATCCGCTGTTGCAGCGCTATATCCGCACCTTCATGGACCTCGACGTGACCCCGCAACTGGCGGCGGTGCCGGGTATCGATCTGGAGGCCTACAAGGACACCCTGATCGAGCGCTTCTCCAATCAGGCCATCGCCGACCAGCTCGAGCGTGTCTGCTCGGACGGCTCGTCGAAGTTTCCCAAGTTCATCGTGCCGACCCTCAACCGCTTGATCGAAGACGGCCGGCCGCTGGAGCGCGTCGCGCTGGTGGTCGCCGCATGGGCGTTGTACCTCAAGGGCATCGACGAAAACGGCACGCGCTACCGGATTCCCGATCCGCGCGCCGAGTTCTGCCAGGCGCTGGTGGCCGATGACGACAGGGTGCGCGAGCGGTTGCTGGGCGTCGAGGTGATCTTCGGCACCGCCATCGCGCAATCGGCGGCGTTCGTCACCGCGTTCGAGCTGTGCTACGACAGCCTGCGCAAGCTGGGCGTGACGCGCACCCTGCAGACCCTGCTGAGTGACTGAGCCATGTACCTCGGCATCGATTGCGGCACCCAGGGCACCAAGGCGCTGGTACTGGATATCCACAGCGGCAGGGTGCTCGGTGAGGGCAGCGCCGCGCACCGGTTGATCAGCGCTGCCAACGGCCGCCGTGAGCAGGAGCCCGCCGACTGGCTGCAGGCGTTCGAGCGGGCCACCGCGCAGGCCCTGCATCAGGCTGGCGTATCAGGGCGCGAGATTCTCGGCATCGGCGTTTCCGGCCAGCAGCATGGCCTGGTGCTGCTCGATGCCAAGGGCGAAGTGCTGCGCCCTGCCAAGCTGTGGTGCGACACCGAATCCGCCGCCGAGAATGCCCATCTGCTGGATTTTCTCGGCGGCGACAGCGGTTCGCTGGAGCGCCTGGGCGTGGCCATCGCCCCGGGTTACACGGTGTCGAAACTGCTGTGGACGCGCGATCATCACCCCGACGTGTTCGCGCGCATTGCCCATGTCCTGCTGCCCCACGACTATCTCAACTACTGGCTGACCGGGCGTTTTTGCGCCGAGTACGGTGACGCCTCGGGCACCGGCTATTTCAATGTGCGTACGCGCACCTGGGACAGCGAACTGCTGGCGCTGATCGACCCGCAGGGCGCACTGGTGGGGGCGCTGCCCGAGTTGATCGAGTCGCATCGTTGCGTCGGCCCGATCCGCCAGCAGGTCGCCGAACGCCTGGGCCTCAACCCCAGGGCGTTGGTTGCCAGCGGCGGTGGCGACAACATGCTGGGCGCCATCGGCACCGGCAATATCGCGCCGGGCGCGATCACCATGAGCCTGGGCACCTCGGGCACCGTGTATGCCTACAGCGATCAGCCGCAGGTCAGCGCGCATCCGCAGGTGGCGACTTTCTGTTCGTCATCCGGCGGCTGGCTGCCGCTGATCTGCACCATGAACCTGACCAACGCCAGTGGCGCGGTTCGCGAGCTGCTCGGGTTGGATATCGACACCTTTGGCGCACTGGTCGGCGAAGCGCCCGTGGCGGCCGGCGGTGTGCTGATGCTGCCGTTCCTCAATGGCGAGCGGGTACCGGCGCTGCCGCATGCCACGGCCAGCCTGCACGGCCTGACCAGCGACAACCTGACCCGCGCCAACCTGTGCCGCGCCGTGGTGGAGGGCACCACCTTCGGCTTGCGCTATGGCCTCGACCTGCTGCGCGACAGCGGCATCCGCAGCGATGCCATCCGCCTGATTGGTGGCGGCGCGAAGAGCGCGGCGTGGCGGCAGATCGTCGCCGATATCATGGGCGCTCCGGTGGCTTGCCCGCAGCACACCGAAGCGGCTGCGCTGGGGGCGGCGATCCAGGCGGCCTGGTGCGCGAGCCATGAACACGACGAGGCGCTGAGCCTGGATGACCTGTGCGAACGCTGCGTGACCCTGGATGATACCCGCGGCGCGCAACCCGATGCGCTGCGCAGTCGGGCTTACGAGGGCGTCTATCAACGCTACCGTGAGCAGGTGCAACAACTGCAATGAATTCATTCCGGCGGCCTTTTTGCCGTCGGCTCTTCCCTGCGCGAGCGCGCCTTCCGTGATGCGGAGACTCCATGTACCTGGTATGCGGTGAAGCCCTGTTCGATTTCTTCTGCAACCCCGGCGAGCGCAGCAGCGAGCTGAATTTCAAGGCGTTGGCCGGCGGCTCGCCGTTCAACGTGGCGGTCGGCCTGCGCCGTCTCGGCGTGCAGTCGGCGCTGTTCGCCGGGATTTCCAGTGACTACCTCGGCCAGCGCCTGCGCCAGGTACTGGCCGAGGAAGGCGTCAGCGATCGCTACCTGATCGCCAGCGAGGCGCCGACCACCATGGCGATGGTCGCCCTCGATGCCCAGGGCTCGCCGCAGTACATGTTCCGGGGTGCAGGCTGCGCCGACCGGCAGCTGTTGCCCGAGCACCTGCCGATGCTCGACGAGCAGGTCAGCGGCCTGCATGTGGGCTCCTATTCGCTGGTCGTGCCGCCGGTTGGCGACACCCTGCTGGCGCTGGTGGCGCGCGAAAGCGAGCGGCGGCTGATCAGCCTGGACCCCAACGTGCGGCTCAACCCTGCACCGGATATCGAGCACTGGCGCCAGCGAATTGAATCTTTTGCCGCCCATGCGCATCTGATCAAGGTCAGCGAGGAAGACCTGGAGTCGCTCTACCCGGGTGTCGAGCCGCTGGCGAGCATCGAACGCTGGCTGGCCCAGCGCTGCCAGGTGGTGTTTTTGACCCGTGGCAGCGAGGGGGCGAGCGTGTTCAGCCGGCAGCACGGGCACTGGTCCGTGCCGGCGTGCCAGGTGGTCACGCAGGACACGGTGGGGGCGGGGGATACCTTCCAGGCGGCTATCCTCGCCTACCTGGTGCAGCATGGGCTGGACAGCCCCGCCGCACTCGCCACGTTGTCTCGCGAGGCGCTCGGTGCGATGCTCGATTTCGCCGTGCAGGCCGCGGCGCTGACCTGTTCGCGGGTTGGCCCGCAGCTGCCGTATCGGCATGAACTTGAGCAGTACCAGGCCGTTGAAGGGCGCGGGGCGCATTAGGCAATTTTCAGCGCAGTATTTGCCACCGCCCGGCGTTCAACGGCATGCAATCGAATTCGCGAGGCCAGGAGGCTGGCCCGAACCAAGGAGTCTTCATGCCGTACCTTTCTTCATCCATGGATGTTACCCAACTGCCGAGCTGGCAGGCCCTGGTTGCCCATCGTGAGCGCCTGGCCGGCTTCAGCATGCGCCAGGCCTTCGCCGCCGATGCGCAGCGTTTCGAAACCTTCAGCCTCAGCGGCTGCGGGCTGTTCCTGGATTATTCGAAGAACCTGATCAACACCGAGACCCGCGAGTTGCTGGTCAACCTGGCGCGCGAAGTCGGCCTGGAACGTGGCATTCGCGCGCTGTTCGACGGCGAGCTGCTCAACAACACCGAACAGCGCCCGGCGCTGCACACCGCGCTGCGCCGCCCACTGAGCGACAAGGTGCAGGTCGACGGCGTGGACATCATTCCCGAGGTGCAGCGCGTACTGCAGCAGATGACCGAACTGGTCGGGCGCATCCACGATGGCCTGTGGCGCGGTTACACCGAGAAGCCGATCACCGACGTGGTGAACATCGGCATCGGCGGTTCCTTCCTTGGCCCGCAGCTGGTTTCCGAAGCGCTGCTGCCGTTCGCCCAGCGCGGCGTGCGTTGCCATTACCTGGCCAATATCGATGGCAGTGAATTCCACGAGCTGTCGGCCAAGTTGCGCGCCGAGACCACGCTGTTCATCGTCTCGTCGAAGTCCTTCGGTACCCTGGAAACCCTCAAGAACGCCCAGGCCGCACGTGGCTGGTACCTCGCCCAGGGCGGCTCCGAAGCCGAGCTGTACCGGCACTTCATCGCGGTTTCGAGCAACCGTGAAGCCGCCGTCGGCTTCGGTATTCGTGAAGAGAACATCTTCCCGATGTGGGACTGGGTGGGGGGGCGTTACTCGCTGTGGTCGGCCATCGGCCTGCCGATCGCACTGTCCATCGGCATGTCCAACTTCAAGGAGCTGCTGTCCGGCGCCTACCGCATGGACGAGCACTTCCAGACCGCGCCATTCGAAGAGAACATGCCGGTGCTGCTGGCCCTGCTCGGCGTGTGGTACGGCAACTTCTGGAATGCCCAGAGCCACGCCATCCTGCCGTACGACCACTACCTGCGCAACATCACCAAGCACCTCCAGCAACTGGATATGGAGTCCAATGGCAAGAGCGTGCGTGGCGATGGCCAGCCGGTCAGCACGGCAACCGGGCCGGTGATCTGGGGCGGCGTTGGCTGTAACGGCCAGCATGCCTATCACCAGTTACTGCACCAGGGCACCCAGCTGATTCCGGCCGACTTCATCGTGCCGGTGAGCAGCTACAACCCGGTGGCCGATCACCACCAGTGGCTGTACGCCAACTGCCTGTCGCAGAGCCAGGCGCTGATGCTCGGCAAATCCCGCGAGGAAGCCGAGGATGAGCTGCGCGCCAAGGGCCTGAGTGAAGACGACGTGCAGCGCCTGGCGCCGCACAAGGTGATTCCCGGCAACCGCCCGAGCAACACCCTGGTGATGGAGCGGGTGAGCCCGCGCCGGCTCGGCGCGCTGATCGCCATGTACGAGCACAAGGTATTCGTGCAGAGCGTCATCTGGGGCAACAACGCCTTCGATCAGTGGGGCGTGGAGCTCGGCAAGGATCTGGGCAAGGGCGTTTACTCGCGCATGGTCGGCAGCGACGAAGCGCCTGCCGAAGACGGCTCGACCCAAGGCCTGATCAACTTCTTCCGCGGTCGTCATCGCGGTTGATCAGCTGCCGCGCAGCCGTCGCCCGACGGCTGCGGGGATCCAGGCGAGCACCGTTCTCGCCTGCGCCGGGTCCGTAGCGGCCCGGTGGTCGATCCGGAAACATCTGTAACGCCAGCGTCATCTGCAGGGTTTTAGGATGGTGTGCGGCGCGCGGTAAGGCAGCGCGCTGTTGACCATCCTACCCGCCAGACCCTGCAGCTTGGTGGCATTCGCCATCGCCAACATCGCAATTCCATCCCCTGCAAAGCTGCGATTAAGTTTCAGTTAAGTCTTAAAGGGTAGCTTGGTTTCAAAGGTGACCAAATAGTCACGTTGCAAACTGCCATCAGATGGCAAGTCAATATCACTACTGAAACCAGGAGGCACACCATGAACGATCGCGTTCGTTCCATCCGATCCGCCACACCCCCCGTAGCCGGCAAGCAGACCGCAGAAGATGCCCTGCAGACCCTGCTTGATGGCTTCCAGCGTTTTCGTACCGAGGTATTCCCCGAGCAGCGCGAGCTGTTCAGCAAGCTGGCGCGTCAGCAGAGCCCACGCGCCATGTTCATCACCTGCGCGGATTCGCGCATCGTTCCCGAGCTGATCACCCAGAGCGACCCCGGCTCGCTGTTCGTGACCCGCAACGTCGGCAACGTGGTGCCGCCCTACGGGCAGATGAACGGCGGCGTATCGACTGCCATCGAATACGCGGTGATGGGCCTGGGCGTGCAGCACATCATCATCTGCGGGCACTCCGACTGCGGCGCCATGAAGGCCGTGCTGGCCCCTGAGACCATCGAGCGCATGCCCACCGTCAAGGCCTGGCTGCGCCATGCCGAAGTCGCCAAGACCGTGGTGGCCGACAACTGCGGCTGCGCCGACCACACCACCCTGGGTGTGCTCACCGAAGAAAACGTGGTGGCCCAGCTCGATCACCTGCGTACCCACCCCTCTGTCGCGGCCCGCCTGGCCAGCGGCCAGCTGTTCATCCACGGCTGGGTCTACGACATCGAGAACTGCACCATCCAGGCCTACGACGCCGAGCGCGGCGAGTTCCTGCCCCTCGACGGCGAGACCGCGCCAAACGCCAGCCCGCGTGCGCGCTACCTGGCTTCCTAGCCAACCTGACAGGACGTCACCTTGTGGCTATGAATCGATTTCAACACTCGACAGCCTGTTTCAGGGTTTTGACTGCCTTTAGCCTGCCAGACGACAAGCCCGTCTTGTCGTCATGACTTTTTGTGCGCCGTACCTGCAGGAGACCGCACCATGACCCTCGCTTCATTCAAATCCGCGCTACCACGCGATGCCCTGGCATCCATCGTGGTTTTTCTCGTCGCCCTGCCACTGTGCATGGGTATCGCCATCGCCTCCGGTATGCCCCCGGCCAAGGGCCTGATCACCGGCATCATCGGCGGCCTGGTGGTCGGCTGGCTGGCCGGCTCGCCGCTGCAGGTCAGCGGCCCTGCCGCCGGCCTGGCCGTGCTGGTGTTCGAACTGGTACGCACCCATGGCCTGGCTATGCTCGGGCCGATTCTGCTGCTCGCCGGCCTGCTGCAACTGGTGGCCGGGCGCCTGCGCCTGGGCTGCTGGTTTCGCGTTACCGCGCCGGCCGTGGTGTACGGCATGCTGGCCGGTATCGGCGTGCTGATCGTGCTCTCGCAATTTCACGTGATGTTCGACATGAAGCCCCAGGCGTCCGGCCTGGATAACCTGCTGGCCTTTCCCGATACCCTGCGCCAGGCGATCCCCGGGCTCGGCGGTGGCAGCGCCATAGATGCCGCCAGCCTGGGCTTCGGGACCATCGCCTGCATGTTCCTGTGGGACAAGCTGCGCCCCAACAGCCTGCGCTTCCTGCCAGGCGCCCTGCTGGGCGTGGCGTCCATGACCCTGATCAGCCTGTGGATGAACCTTGGCGTGGCGCGGGTCGAAGTGCCGGCCACGCTGAGCGACGCCATCGACTGGGTACAGCCGGGCGACCTGCTCAACCTGACCAACCCGCACATCCTGCTGGCGGCGGTCGTGGTGGCCTTCATCGCCAGTGCGGAAACCCTGCTGTCGGCCGCGGCGGTGGATCGCATGCACAATGGCGCGCGCTCCAACCTCGACCGCGAGCTGTCCGCCCAGGGCATCGGCAACATGCTCTGCGGTGCGCTTGGCGCGCTGCCGATGACCGGGGTCATCGTGCGCAGCTCGGCCAACGTACAGGCCGGTGCCCGTACCCGTATGTCGGCGATCCTCCATGGTGCCTGGCTGCTGGCCTTCGTGATGCTGCTGCCGGGTGTGCTGCAGAGCATTCCCGTGGCCTGCCTGGGCGGCGTCCTGGTGTACACCGGCTTCAAGCTGGTCGACATCAAGGCCATCCGCAACCTCGGCCGCTACGGGCGTGCGCCGGTGTTCATCTACGCGGCCACGGCCATCGGTATCGTCGCCGTCGACCTGCTGACCGGCGTGCTGGTCGGTTTCGCCCTGACCCTGATCAAGCTGGCCGGCAAAGCGTCGCGCCTCAAGGTCACGCTCAACCACACCGGCCCCGACGAAGCGGAACTGCGGCTGATCGGCTCGGCCACCTTCCTCAAGGTGCCACGCCTGGCCAGCGTGCTGGAAAGCATCGCGCCGACCACCCGGCTGCACGTGCCGCTCGACAAACTCGGTTACGTCGACCATGCCTGCATGGAACTGCTGGACGACTGGGGCCGCGCCGCCGAGCAGCAGGGCGGGGCACTGCTGATCGAGCGCCACGGCCTCAATCGGCGCCTCGAGGGGCGCGCCTGGAGCACGCGTCGCGCGCTTGCGTGAGTACTCGCAGCACCTGCGGCCAGCCGTCAGCGTGACAGCTGGCCGCAGGTGCAAGTGGCTACCCTGGCGGTCAGGGTCTGGTATCGTTTCCCGATGCGCATCGCCGACCGGCCGATTCGGCAGCCTGCCTCCGGCGCGACGTGTTCGCGTCCGGGGCAGGCTCGTCAGGTCACCTGGGCGATCATCTTCACTCAGACCATCGTGGCCGCCATGACCCGCAAGCAAATCACCGTATTCGTCCTCATTGCCGTCGCCGCCCTGGTGCTCGGCCTGGTCGGCAATCAGGTACTCAACGGCAACGCGCAGCGCAACCCCGCCGCGCTGCTGGATGCAGGCATCGTCATGCTGCCTCAGCAACGCCAGGTGCCGGCACTGGATTTCGTCGATCAGGACGGCCAGCCGTTCTCCACCAGCCAGCTCAAGGGGCAGTGGAGCCTGCTGTTCTTCGGCTATACCTTCTGCCCGGACATCTGCCCGGCGACCCTCGCTCAACTGCGCCAACTGCGCACGCAGATCCCCGAGGAGGCCTGGAACAATCTGCGCATCGTCCTGGTGACCGTCGACCCGCATCGCGATACGCCTGAGCAGATGAAGAAGTACCTGGGCTATTTCAATGCCGGCTACATGGGGCTGATCGGTGAGCCGGACACCATCCAGCAACTGGCCAACGCGGTGAGCATCCCGTACATACCCGCCGATACCAGCAAGGAAAACTACCTGGTCGACCACAGCGGCAACCTCGCGGTGATCGGCCCGGATGGCACCCAGCGCGGCTTCATCCGAGCGCCAATCAATGTCGACAAGCTGGCGGGGCAGTTGCCGGGCCTGATCGGCAAGGAATAAAAAAACGGGACCCATCGCAGGCCGCATGACCGAGCGCAGTAGTTTTCACACAGCCTGATCGGGGTCCCGTGTTTTCATGTGCTCTGCGCAGCATGGGGCAGCGCGCGTAGGTGTAACCTAAGTCGCGTAGGATGGGTGAAACCCATCACCTCTAAAAAACGCCCAAGGAAAGGAGCGTTGATGACCGACTACCGTCGTCAATACCGCACAGGCGGCACCTATTTCTTCACTCTGGTTCTCGCGGATCGTCGCCAGCACTGGCTCGTTTCCCATATCGCCGCCCTGCGCCAGAGCATTCGCGAGGAACAGCGCCGCGCGCCCTTTGCCTTGCAGGCCTGGGTTGTGCTGCCAGAGCACTGTCATCTGCTGATGCGGCTACCCGAGGAAGACAGTGACTTCTCCAATCGGCTGCGGCGTATCAAGGGTGAATTCTCCCGGCAGATGCCGCTTCCAACGAGCCGCAGCCAAAGCCACGTAGTCAAGGGCGAACGTGGCGTCTGGCAGCGTCGCTTCTGGGAGCACGCCATTCGTGACGAAGATGATTGGCGGCGGCATATGGATTACATCCATTACAATCCGGTCAAGCATGGGCTTGTGGATCGTGTCTGCGACTGGCCGCATTCTTCGTATCACGCTTATGTGCAGCGTGGCGTGTATCCACCGGATTGGACGTGGGCAGCAGAGGTGGATATGCAGGTTGGTGAGTAGGCGGTGGATGTGATGGGTTGCACCCATCCTACGGGCTGTAGGATGGGTCGGGCCGCGTAGGTGTAACCCATCAAGCCCCACAGCCTACTTGGCGAACAGCTGGCCCATGTCCTTGAACGCCTTGAACTCGAGGGCATTGCCACACGGGTCGAGGAGGAACATGGTCGCCTGCTCGCCGACCTGCCCCTTGAAGCGCACATACGGTTCGATCACGAACGCCGTTGCGCGCGCCTGCAGGCGCTCGGCCAGGGCTTCCCACACCGGCCACTCGAGGATCACCCCGAAGTGCGGTACCGGTACATCATGGCCGTCAACCGGGTTGCTGACGGCAGACTCCTGGTAGGCCATCTTTGGCGCTTCATGGATGACCAACTGGTGGCCGAAGAAATCGAAGTCCACCCAGTGGTCGCTGCTACGGCCCTCGGCGCAGCCGAAAACCTCGCCATAGAAATGCCGGGCGGCGGCCAGGTCGTAGACGGGGATGGCCAGGTGAAACGGGGACAATGCCATGGTCAGGCTCCTCAGGTCGGTACCGGTCGATTCTAGATGCAGGAATATTGATTAAAAGCGAATATTCTTGCCGTCCAGCTCAAAAGAAATCGATCAATGATCCGTGAATTGAAGACCTTCGTGGCCGTGGCCAGGCACGGTACCTTCGCCGCAGCCGGCCTGCGCGTGGGCCTCACCCAGTCTGCCGTCAGCGCGCAGATGCGGGTGCTGGAACAGAACCTCGGTGTGCGCCTGTTCGACCGCAGTGGGCGCAGCGCGGTGCTCAGTGCCGGTGGCCGGCATGCCTTGCCGCTGGCCGAGCAGGTGCTGGGGCTGTATGCGCAGATGGCTCTGCCGACCGCCCTGGCGGAGTGGCAGGGCGAATTGCGCATCGGCGCCATCGCCAGCGTGCAGACCGGGCTGTTGCCTGAAGCCCTGGTGCGTTTTCGTACCCAGGCCGCGCGGGTCGAGTTGAAGCTGGTGCCGGGGGTTTCCCTCGACCTGCTCGGCCAGGTGGATGCCGGCGAGCTGGACCTGGCCGTGCTGATCCGCCCGCCATTCGAGCTGCCCAAGGAGTTGCTGCAGATCGAACTGGCGCGCGAGCCCTTTGTACTGATCGCGCCTCCCGGTCTGCCTGGCGACGATCCGCTGCAGCTGCTGTGTGAGCAGCCCTTCGTGCGCTACGACCGGCGCTCGTTTGGCGGTCGCCAGGTCGAGCGCTTTCTCCGTGAGCAGCGCCTGAGCCCGCAGGAGGCGCTGGAACTGGACGAGCTGGAAGCCATCGTGCGGATGGTCGAGTGCGGCCTGGGTGTGTCGCTGATCCCGCGCGCCGGCCTGTGGTGCCAGCGGCCACAGACGCTACGCGTGCTGGAGCTGGGCGAGCTGACCTTCCACCGCGAGCTGGTGGCGATTCTGCGCAGAGCCCAGCGCCAACCCGCGCTGGACTGGCTGCTGCAGTGCCTGAGCGCGCGCGCCGTCGGCTGATGCGGCCTATGATTTCAGTCCTGGCCTGGAGGAGGCATGAGAGATGAACAGCGACATCGAGGCGATCAACGGCGCCTGCCACTGTGGCGGGGTGCGTTTCCACGTGCGGTTAAGCAACGGCCTGCATACGGCGCGGCGTTGCAACTGCTCCTACTGCCGCATGCGCGGTGCGGTGGCCGTGTCGGCTGAACTGGCGGATTTTCATCTGCTGGAGGGTGAGCAGCTGCTGACGGTGTATCGCTTCAACACCGGCACCGCCCAGCACTTCTTCTGCTCCCGCTGCGGCATCTACACCCACCATCAGCGCCGCTCCAATCCGCATCAGTACGGCGTCAATGCCGCCTGCCTGGAAGGCGTCAGCCCGTTCGATTTCGCCGAGGTGCCGGTCAGCGACGGTATCGCCCATCCCAAGGACAATCCCGGCGGCTCGGGCTCCAGGCTGGTCGGCGTGCTGCGCTTCGTTGCGACCGAATGACGACACCTGGTCGCGGACATGAAAATGCCGCGTAGCTTTGGGGCTACGCGGCATCGGGTACTGCAGGGGTGGTATTACGGCGATCAGAACGCCGGAACCACAGCGCCTTTGTATTTTTCCAGGATGAAGGCTTTCACCTCGTCGCTGTGCAGGGCCTTGACCAGCTTCTGTACGGCCGGGCTGTCCTTGTTGTCTTCGCGGGTCACCAGAATGTTGACGTACGGCGAGTCGCTGCCTTCGATGGCCAGGGCATCCTGGGTCGGGTTCAGCTTGGCTTCCAGCGCGTAGTTGGTGTTGATCAGCGCCAGGTCGACCTGGGTCAGCACCCGCGGCAGGGTCGCAGCTTCCAGCTCACGCACCTTGATGGCCTTGGGGTTCTCGGCGATGTCTCTCGGCGTGGCGAGGATGTTGCTGGCGTCCTTGAGGGTGATCACGCCGGCTTTCTGCAGCAGCAGCAGGGCGCGCCCGCCGTTGGTGGCGTCGTTGGGGATCACCACGTTGGCGCCTCGCGGCAGGTCTTTCAGGTCCTTGATCTTGCTGGAGTAGGCACCGAAGGGTTCGACGTGCACGCCACCGACGCTGACCAGCGAGGTGCCGCGGCTTTTGTTGAACTCGTCCAGGTACGGCTGGTGCTGGAAGAAGTTGGCGTCCAGGCGCTTCTCGGCGACCTGTACGTTGGGCTGCACGTAGTCGGTGAAGACTTTCACGTCCAGCTCCACGCCCTCTTTGGCCAGGGCCGGTTTGACGAACTCGAGGATCTCGGCGTGCGGTACGGCGGACGCGGCGATACGCAGGGTTTCAGCCTGGGCCGCGCTGGAGAAGGCTGCGACGACAGCCAGGGCAGTGAGCAGTTTTTTCATGGTGTGACTCCTTGAAATGAGGCGGCATGGCGGCAGGCTGCCGCCGGCCCTTCCAGCTGTTTTATTTACGGGAAAAGTGCACCACCAGCCGGTCGCCGATGGTTTGCAGAATCTGTACGAGCACCACCAGCAGCGCCACGGTCACGAACATCACGTCCGGCTGGTAGCGCTGGTAGCCATAGCGCACCGCCAGGTCGCCGAGGCCGCCGCCGCCGATCAGGCCGCTCATCGCAGTGTACGAGACCAGGGTAATGGCGGTGACCGTGACAGCCGCCAGGATACCGGGCAGGGCTTCGGGCAACAGGGCGTTGAAAATGATCTGCCGGGTGCTGGCGCCCATTGCCTGGGTCGCCTCGATGATGCCGCGATCCACCTCACGCAGGGCGGTTTCCACCAGCCGCGCGAAGAACGGTGTAGCACCCACCACCAGTGGCGGAATGGCACCGGCGACGCCCAGCGAGGTGCCGGTGATCAGCACCGTGACCGGGATCAGCAGGATCAGCAGGATCACGAAGGGCACCGAGCGCACGACGTTCACCAGCAACGAGACCACCGCATAAAGGCCCTTCTGTTCGAACATCTGCCGTGGGCCGGTGAGAAACAGCAGCACACCCAGGGGCAGGCCGAACAGTACGGTGAACAACATGGAGCCGCCGAGCATGTTCAGGGTATCGAGGCTGGCCTGCCAGATTTCCAGCCAGTCGACGTTGGGCAATAGGGTTTCCATCAGCGCAGGACCTCCAGGTGCACGTCGGCTGCTTCGAAGCGGGCCAGGGCGGCGTCGATGTCGCCGCCGGTCAGCGCCAGGGTCAACTGGCCGTAGGGTGTGTCCTTGATGCGGTCGATGCGCCCGGCGAGGATGCTGTAGTCGATGCCGGTTTCCCGGGCGACCTGACCCAGAACGGGTGAATAGGTGGACTCGCCGATGAAGGTCAGGCGCAGGATGCGGCCCTGCACATGGGCGAAGTCATCGCGCTGGTCGTTCTCGTCGACATGCTCGGCTTCCTGCACGAAACGCCTGGTGGTGGCGTGCTGCGGATGCAGGAACACCTCGGCGACCGGCCCCAGCTCGACGATCACCCCGGCGTCCATGACCGCCACGCGGTCGCAGACCCGGCGAATCACGTCCATCTCGTGGGTGATCAGCACGATGGTCAGGCCCAGCTCGCGGTTGATCTCGGCCAGCAGTTGCAGCACCGAGGCGGTGGTCTGCGGGTCGAGGGCGCTGGTGGCTTCGTCGCAAAGCAGGATCTTCGGCCGGGTGGCCAGGGCACGGGCAATGCCGACACGCTGCTTCTGGCCGCCGGAGAGCTGCGCCGGGTACTTGTTGGCGTGCTCCTGGAGGCCGACGCGCTCGAGCAGGGCGGTGACGCGCTGGTCGATTTCCCGGGCCGCTACGCCTGCCAGCTTGAGCGGCATGCCGACGTTGGCGGCGACGGTCTTGGAGGACAGCAGGTTGAAGTGCTGGAAGATCATGCCCACTTGCTGGCGGAACTTGCGCAAGCCGTCGGCGCCCAGGGCGGTAACGTCCACGCCGTCAATGTCGATGCGCCCGCCGCTGGGTTCCTCCAGGCGATTGATCAGGCGCAGCAGGGTACTTTTACCGGCGCCGGAATGGCCGATGATGCCGAATACTTCGCCACGCTCGATGTGCAGGTCACTGGGTTGCAGGGCGGGAATGTCGCGTCCACTGACGCGATACGCCTTGTGGACCTGATGAAAGTCGATCACGCATTAAACCTTTTGGGTTTCGTCGTTGTGCCGGGTAGGCCTGTGCTGGCGGAAGTTTACCCGGCGCGGGTTAGACCTCAAAAATCTTTGTAGGCCTATGGTTATATCTAAAAGTTGGAAGCTTCACCTGTATTCAGACGGCGCACCTGCGTCGCTCAGTGCCCGCGTACGCGCAGGATCAGGCGCGGTACCTGTACCGGCTTCACCGCGTGGCTGAGTGTCAGCTTGAACGTCGGATCACGTTTCATGACCCGGGCCTCCAACAGGCTGGTCACACGGCGCAGATCTTCGGCGCTGCGCACCTGGATATGCACGCTGCGGTCGAAGGTGACCACGTCCGCCGCCACGGCATCGAGGCGCTCGAACAACGCGGCTTCGTCGCGGCTGTCGAGCATCGGCAGGCTGACCTCGCTACGCTTGGAGGCTGGGTCGATCAGCTCGGCCGGCGTTGCCGGCGGTGTCGCCTCGGTGACACGGGTGGCCGCGGCCTGGGTTTCGGCAGCCTGGCGCAGCAGGCGCAGTTGCTCCTGCCGGGCGGCCTGGGCCTGCTCGCCGGCCTGGCGGGCCTGCTCTACGGCGCTCAATTCGGCTTCGCGCGCCTTGCCGATGGCACCGTCCAGGCCGGTGGTCAGGGCCGGGGCCTTGGGCATCAGGTTGCGCGCATGGCCGAGTGACTTGGCGGCCTTGTCGAGGTCGCCGCTTTCCAGGGCCTTCTGGCCTTCCTGTAAATAGGCTTCGGACAGCCGACGTTGCGCCTGCAGCACCATGGCGGTGTCACCGCTCTGCTGCAACGCATCGAACTGCGCCTCGGCGTCGGCCAGCCGACCCTCGGCAAGGCTCGCCTCGAACTGCTCGTGGACGCTGGGCGTGGCCACCACGGCAGCCGGGACCGGCGCCGGTTCGGCGTGCTGGCGGCTCTGGCAACCGACCATCAGCACCGCCAGTGCGGCCAGGGCGGCACTGCGTAGAGGAAACGATTTCATGGCTGCGAGTCTCGATTTGCGCAAAAAACACGCAATTCTACACGGCGCCGCGCGGCCTACCAAATGCCGGCGATCAGGCTGTGCGGCGCGGCAGAACAAAGCTCAGCAGGAACAGGCTGGCAGCCGCGACGACGATCGACGGGCCGGCGGGCGTGTCCTTGAACCAGGACAGGCTAAGGCCGCAGCACACCGCGACGACGCCCAGCAGGCTGGCGCCAAATGCCATCTGTTCCGGCGTGCGCGCATGCCGTTGCGCGGCAGCGGCGGGGATGATCAGCAGCGAGGTGATCAGCAGCACGCCGACGATCTTCATCGCCACGGCAATGACGATGGCGATCAGCAGCATCAAGCCGAGGCGGATCGCTGCAACCGGCAGGCCTTCGACCCTGGCCAGCTCCTCATGCACGGTGATCGCCAGTAGCGGGCGCCACATCAGCATCAGCAGCACCAGAACCAAGGCGCTGCCGGCGAGGATCCAGACCAGGTCGGTGGTACTGACCGCGAGCAGGTCGCCGAACAGGTAGCCCATCAGGTCGATGCGCATGTCGCGCATGAAACTCAGCACCACCAGGCCCAGCGACAGCGTGCTGTGCGCGAGGATACCGAGCAGGGTATCGCTGGCCAGCGGCTGGCGGGTCTGCAGGGTGACCAGCAGCACTGCCAGCAGCACGCAGCCGACGGTTACCGCGAAGGTCGGGCTGACATCGAGCATTAGCCCCAGGGCCACGCCCAGCAGCGCGGCATGCGACAGGGTGTCACCAAAGTAGGCCATGCGCCGCCAGACCACGAAGGAGCCAAGCGGGCCGGCGACCAGCGCCAGGGCGAGGCCGGCGAGCAGGGCGTTGAGCAGAAAATCAGCCATGCTTGCAGCCATCTCCGTGTACGTGCGGGCGCAGCGGGCCGTTGATGGTCAGGCCCGGGGCGTCGTTGACCACGCCGCCATGCAGGTCGTGTTCATGGTCGTGGTGGTGGTGATAGATGGCCAGGCTCTGGGCATCGCGGCCAAACAGTTCGACAAAGGCCGGGTCGAAGCTGACCTGTTCCGGGTGGCCGGAACAGCACACGTGGCGGTTGAGGCAAACCACCTGATCGGTGGTGCTCATCACCAGGTGCAGGTCATGGGACACCATCAGCACACCGCAGCCGTGGCGATCACGCAGGCGGGTGATCAGCCGGTACAGCTCGGCCTGGCCGGCGACGTCGACGCCCTGAACGGGTTCGTCGAGCACCAGCAACTGCGGTTCACGCAGCAGCGCGCGGGCCAGCAGTACGCGCTGCAACTCGCCACCGGAGATGCCCTGCAGGGGGCTGTCGAGCACCTGGCTGGCGCCAACCTCGGCCAGCGCCGCCTGGGCGCGCGCACGATCGACACCAGGTACCAGTCGCAAAAAACGCAGCACGCTGAGCGGCAGGGTCGGGTCGACATGCAGCTTTTGCGGCATGTAGCCAATGCGCAGTTTCGGTTTGCGCCACACGCTGCCGCTGTCCGGCTTGAGCAGGCCCAGCACGGCGCGCACCAGCGTGGTCTTGCCGGCGCCATTGGGGCCGATCAGGGTGACGATTTCGCCGGCATTGATGGTCAGTTCGACATGGTCGAGTACGGTCTGCCCGGCGAAGCCGACGCTCACGCCGCCGAGGCGAATCAGTGCGTCGCTCATTTGCTGCCTTGGCAGCCTGCGCACAGGCCGACGACTTCGACGGTCTGGCTTTCCACCGTGAAGCCGACCCCCTTGGCGCCCCGTACGATGGCATCGCTGATGGCGGTCTGCTCCAGCTCCACGGCGGCGGCGCAGCTGCGGCAGATCAGGAACTGGCTCTGGTGCGCGTGGGCCGGATGGCTGCAGCCGACAAAGGCGTTGAGCGAGGCGATGCGGTGTACCAGGCCGTTTTCCAGCAGGAAATCCAGGGCACGGTAAACGGTTGGCGGCGCGGCGCGGCGGCCGTCTTCTTCACTGAGCACGGCGAGGATGTCGTAGGCTCCCAACGGCTTGTGACTCGCCCAGACCAGTTCCAGGACGCGCTTGCGCAATGCGGTCAGGCGCAGGCCCTGGCGGGCGCAGATCGCCTCGGCTTCGGCCAGCGCGTGGCTGACGCAATGGGAGTGGTCATGGGGGCGCGATGCCAGGGGTGGCACGACGCTGGCGGGTTTGTACATGGCGAGGGCCTCGAAGCGTAGGACGTTATTCTATTACGCATTGGTCTTTCGATGCCACGCATGCGCGGATCAGCGGCCAGCCTTGGACGCGCGAAGCGGCTGTTCGGCGCACGGCGGCCCATGGAGGTCAGGGAGATGTTATTGTATTACTCCGTTTTGCTTACGAATGATTTTGCCATGTCATTGTGCTCCCGATTTCTCTCGTCCCTTACGCTGCCACTGTTGCTGATGCTCTGCACAGCGGGTGCGCAGGCCGAGGTGCGCGTGCTCACCAGCATCAAGCCCCTGCAACTGATTGCCGCCGCCGTCCAGGATGGCGTTGGCGAGCCTGAAGTGCTGTTGCCGCCGGGCGCATCGCCTCATCACTACGCATTGCGGCCTTCCGACATGCGCCGGGTGCAGGAGGTCGACCTGCTGTACTGGATCGGCCCGGACATGGAAAGCTTCATGCCTCGGGTGCTGGGCACCCGTGAAAAGCCCAGCGTGGCGGTGCAGAGCCTGCCGGGCATGACCCTGCGCCATTTTGGTGACGAGCATGGCCACGATCACGATCACGATCACGATCACGATCACGATCACGATCACGGCAGCGAGCAGGCCGACGAGGCTGGCGCGCATGACCACGACCATCGTCCGGGCAGCCTCGACGCCCACCTGTGGCTGTTGCCTGCCAATGCCCGGGTAATAGCCGCACGCATGGCCGCCGACCTCGGCAAGGCCGACCCGGCCAACGCCGACCGCTATGCCGCCAACCTGCGCGCCTTTGGCGAGCGCCTCGATGCCCTGGAGCCGCGGCTGCAGGCGCAGCTCACGCCATTGGCGGCCAAGCCGTTCTTCGTCTTCCACGAGGCGTTCGACTACTTCGAGGCCGCGTATGGCCTCAAACACGTGGGCGTGTTCAGCGTGGCCAGTGAAGTGCAGCCGGGAGCGCGGCATGTGGCGGCGATGCGCGAGCAGTTGCAGCGCGTCGGGCCGAGCTGCGTGTTCAGCGAGCCGCCATTGCGCCCGCGCCTTGCGGAAACACTGACGGCCGGTCTGCCGGCGACCCTCGCCGAGCTCGATGCTATGGGCGCGGCTGCGCCGCTGGATGCGAAAGGTTACGAGGTATTGCTGCAGGGCCTGGCTGACGGCTTTAGTCGCTGCCTGGGCCCGCTCTGAACGACACACCCGGGGTGCTCAGCCGGCGTCCTGCTGGCGGGTGGCGCGGCGGCGCCACAGGTAGATAGCCAGCGCGATCAGCGCCAGCACGGCGATTGCCGCCGCACTGGCGCCCACGTCGTGATCGAGCAGTGACTCGCCCAGTACCACGAAGGCGCCGCCATACAGGCCGGTGATCACCGCCGACACCGCGAAGTAGATGGCGAACGGCACGCCTGCCATGCCCAGCAGATAGTGCTTGATGAACACCGGTACCCCGGGCGCCAACTTGACCAGCAGCGTGAAACGCAGCGCGCCGTCGCCTTTTTCGAAGTCGGGGATGCGGTAGCGAGTGCGCGCCAACAGGCGAGCAAGCCAGGGGCGCAGGCCGCTGCGGGCTATCCAGTAGCACAGCAGCAGGTTGGTGGAGAGCGCCGCGGCGCTGCCCGCCAGGCCGATATGCACGCCAAATGTGGCCCCGGCAACAATGAAGAAGGGTGTGATCGGCACGCCCAGGGCGGGCAACAGCGCCATGGCGAGAAAGAACGGCAGTACGTCTGCCTCCTCGCGCCAGGCGATGAACGCCTGATAATCCCAGGCATTCCAGAGCAGTACGGCGAGTACCAGCACGGTGCCGGCGGCGAGTGCCCGCAGCGCCCAGGCAAGGGGCGACGTCGCGGAGCGTCGAGGGTCGGGCGTCGGTGAGCGCATGGGCGGCCTTTGCGAGGTGTACGGCTGTCTCGCGTTCAGCGAGCCGGTGCCTGTCCGGCTGGACGACAGCGCTGTAGCGCCTGCGCCGCTAGCGGTTGAGAGCCGCAGCATAGGGGCAAGCGCCAGAGCAGCACAAGCACCAGGCCCGCACTGGGCCGGGCGTGCGCAGGCTGCACGCCGCGTTGGTTGGCTGACCGTGTCTACAGCGCGAACGGCAATGCCACCTCGACCCGCTGGCGGGCTGCCAGGCGGCGCTGGAATTCGGCCGGGTCGTGAATCAGCACATCCTGGCCGGCAAACGCCTCGGCAGCGATCAGCCGCGACAGCCAGAAGCGTACGCAGCCAATGCGCAGCAGCGCTGGCCACAGCTGCGCCTCGGCCGCGGTGAAGGGGCGCAGCGCGGCGTAGGCACCGAGCAGCGCGCGCGCGCGGCCCTCATCCAGATGACCGTCATCGTCCGAGCACCAGTCGTTCACTGTAATCGCCAGGTCGTAGAGCATCGGGCCGGAGCAGGCGTTGTAGAAATCGATCACGCCGCTGAGGTGAGTGCCTTCGAACAGGCAATTGTCACGAAATAGGTCAGCATGCAGGTTGGCGCCCGGCAACTTGCGCACGCGCTCCAGCAGCGTGTCGATCTCTTCCAGCGCGGCATTCAGCAGGCTGGCCTGGTCGGCCGGCAGGCGTTGGGCCAGCGCCGCGCCCTCCTGCAGCATCCACTCCATGCCGCGATCGCTCTTGCGCGGCAGGGGCTGTTCGCGGGTAGCCAGGTGGAGGCGTGCCAGCAGCCCGCCGATCTCCTGACAGTGGTGAGCGTTGACCGCGCTGATGTGCTTGCCGCTCAGGCGCGGTTGCAGCAGCGCAGGCTTGCCCGCCAGGCTGCGCAGGGCTTCGCCGTCTTCGGTGCGCAGCGCGTAGGGCACCGGCAGACCCGCCGCGTGGAGCACATCCAGCAGTTCGATGAAGAACGGCAGGTCGGCACTCGGTCCGCGCTCGATCAGGGTCAGTACGAACTCACCCTGTTCCAGGCTGACGAAGAAATTGCTGTTTTCGCTCCCGGCCTCGATGCCCTGGAAATCGAGCAGGCGACCGAGCCCGTAGGGCGCGAGAAACGTGTCCAGTTGCGGACGTTGCAGCGGAGTGAACACCGACATGAGTTGACTGCCTTACCAGCTGAAGATTTCCCAGGCCGGGATGAGCATGTCCGGCGAATCGGAGCGCACGAAGCTACCGTCACTGCCGTCAGCGCGAACCAGGAAATAGGGTTTGCCACCTTTGGGGGTGACCTTGATGGCGTAGAGGAAGCCGTTGACGCGGTACTCCTCCACGGTACGGTCGCCGTCCTGGCGAATGGTGACATCGGGCTCCGCGGAGGGCGCGTCACCGGCCTGCGCAGCCATCGGCACTGCAGCCAGCACGGCAAGCAGGATCAGGCGATTGAATGGTCCCATGGTAACCTTGTCCCTTTGACATCAACGGTGCTGCGTATTCTAGCGCCACGCCCGCCGAAAAGGTTGATCACCCTCATGAGCCAAGCCCCTCTCGTTCTGGTCGACGGTTCCTCGTACCTGTACCGCGCCTTCCACGCCCTGCCGCCACTGACCAACTCCAAGGGCCTGCCTACCGGTGCGGTCAAGGGCGTACTGAACATGCTGCGCAGCCTGCGCCGGCAGTACCCGGACAGCCCTTTCGCGGTGGTGTTCGACGCCAAGGGCGGCACCTTCCGCGATGAGCTGTTCGCCGACTACAAGGCCAACCGCCCGCCGATGCCCGACGAATTGCGCCTGCAGGTCGAGCCGTTGCACGCCAGCGTTCGTGGTCTGGGGCTGCCCCTGTTGTGCGTGGAGGGTGTTGAAGCCGACGACGTGATCGGCACCCTGGCCAGGCAGAGCGCCGCGGAGGGCCGCGACGTGGTGATTTCCACCGGCGACAAGGACATGGCGCAACTGGTGTGCAAGCACGTCACGCTGGTCAACACGATGACCGGCAGCGTGTATGACATTGAAGGCGTGAGGCAGAAGTTCGGTGTCGGCCCCGAATTGATCATCGACTATCTGGCGCTGATGGGCGACAAGATCGACAACATTCCCGGGGTGCCCGGCGTGGGCGAGAAGACCGCCCTGGGCCTGCTGGTCGGTGTCGGCGGCGGCCTCGACGTGATCTATGCCAACCTCGACAAAGTGCCCGGCCTGCCGATTCGCGGCGCCAAGACCCTGCCGGCCAAGCTCGAAGAGCACCGCGAGATGGCGTACCTGTCCTACCAGTTGGCGACCATCAAGCTGGATGTGCCGCTGGACCTGAACTGCTCGCAACTGATGCCGGGCGAGCCCGATATCGAGGTGCTGCGCCCGCTTTACGAAGACCTTGAGTTCAAGGGCTGGCTCGACGAGTTGCAGCGCCAGAACAAGAGTGCTGCACCCAGGGCCAAGGTGGCGGCCAGACCCGAACTCGCACCGCCTGCCGGTGACCTGTTCGCCGTGATGCCCGGCGAGGCGCAGGGAGAGGTGCCGGCGATCGAGGCTGCCGCCGATGTGGCGCAGGCAACTGCCGATGACCAGCCGCCAGTGGTTGCCGGCGAGTACCGCACGATTCTCGAGCAGGGTGATTTCGAGACCTTGCTGGAAGACCTTAAGCAGGCCGAGCTGATCGCCTTCGATACCGAGACCACCGGTCTGGATGCCCAGCAGGCGCAACTGGTCGGCCTGTCCTTTGCGGTCAAGGCCGGCGAAGCCGTCTACGTGCCCGTCGCGCACAGCTACATGGGCGTGCCCGCGCAGCTGGATCGCGATGCCGTGCTGCGCGCGCTCAAGCCGATACTCGAAGACCCCGGCAAGGCCAAGGTCGGCCAGCACGCCAAGTACGATATCAACATCCTGGCCAACGCCTCCACACCGATCGAGGTGCAGGGCGTCGCCTTCGACACCATGCTCGAGTCCTATGTGCTGGACTCCACCGCGACCCGCCATGACATGGACAGCCTGTCGCTCAAGTACCTGGGCCACAGCACCATCCGCTTCGAGGACATCGCCGGCAAGGGTGCCAAGCAGCTGACCTTCGACCAGATCGCCCTGGAGCAGGCGGGCCCCTATGCCGCCGAAGACGCCGACGTGACCCTGCGCCTGCACCAGAACCTGTGGGCGCGCCTGGAGCAGCAACCGAGCGTGGCCAGCGTGCTGCGTGATATCGAGATTCCCCTGGTGCCCGTGCTGGCGCGCATCGAGCGCAACGGTGCACTGGTCGACGCCAAGCTGCTTGGCGAGCACAGCCAGGAGCTGGGTGAAAAACTGGTGGCGCTGGAGCGTCAGGCCTTCGCCGTGGCCGGTGAGGAATTCAACCTCGGTTCGCCGAAGCAGCTCGGCACCATTCTTTATGAAAAGCTCGGCCTGCCAATCATCAGCAAGACCGCCAAAGGGCAGGCCTCGACCGCCGAAGCGGTGCTCGCCGAACTGGCCGAACAGGACTACGAGCTGCCCAAGGTGCTGATGCAGTACCGCAGCCTGAGCAAGCTCAAGAGCACCTATACGGACCGCCTGCCGGAGCAGATCAATCCGCGCACCGGGCGCATCCATACCAGTTACCAACAGGCGGTGGCGTCGACCGGCCGGCTGTCGTCCAGCGATCCGAACCTGCAGAACATCCCCATCCGTAGTGCCGAAGGCCGGCGGATTCGCCAGGCTTTCGTGGCGCCAAAGGGGTACAAGCTGCTGGCCGCCGACTACTCGCAGATCGAGCTGCGCATCATGGCGCACCTGTCCCGTGACGAAGGGCTGATGAACGCCTTTCGCGACAACCTCGACGTGCACACCGCCACCGCGGCAGAAGTCTTCCGGGTCGAGCTCGATCAGGTCAGCAATGACCAGCGGCGCAGCGCCAAGGCGATCAACTTCGGGCTGATCTACGGCATGGGTGCGCAGAAACTCGCCAAGGACATCGGCGTCGACGGCAAGACCGCCAAGGCTTATATCGAAACCTATTTCGCCCGTTACCCGGGCGTGCGCGAGTACATGGATCGCACCCGTCGCCAGGCGGCGGAGCAGGGGTTCGTGGAAACCCTGTTCGGGCGTCGCCTGTACCTGCCGCAGATCAAGTCCAGCCGCCCCCAGGAGCGTGCTGGTGCCGAGCGGACGGCCATCAACGCGCCGATGCAGGGCACCGCGGCCGACATCATCAAGAAAGCCATGGTCGCCGTGGACAGCTGGCTGAGCGAGTCGGGCGTGGACGCCCGGGTGATTCTGCAGGTGCACGATGAGCTGGTACTGGAAGTGCGCGAGGATCTGGTCGAGCAGGTCGGCGAGCGAATTCGTCAGCTGATGGGGCAGGCTACCCAGCTGGACGTGCCGCTGCTGGTGGAGGTCGGCGTGGGCAATAACTGGGACGAAGCCCATTGAGGGGATGCGTCACGTTATCACTTAGAGCTGAGGGGTCTTAGCGGTTATATCGATCAAACAAAGGATTCTAAGCATCGCTGAACTTTACTTCTGTCCGCCCGGTCAGAGTTTGGGAATGGCCCATAAAGCCCTTCGATGCTCCTTTGTTGTGTTAAGTGTTGGCAGACATCTGAGCCCCGCCCTAGCGGTTCAGACCCTTAAACCCCGATCTTCTCCCTCCCCATATGAAGTTCGGGGTTTTTTTTGCCTGCAGGAAAGTACCGGTCCTGTTTCTTCTCGCCCTGGTTGCAGCCTAGACCCTTATCGCCCAAGCGCAACGTCAATGCAAAACGCCCCGCGCGAGGCGGGGCGTTTCAGTTCCAGTCTGGCGTGGCGCATTGGCCGTACAGCGTTACGCTTCCGACGGCTCGTCTTCTTCGCCGATCAGCCCCAGCCAGTGGCCGAGCACGGTCTGCGCGTCTTCCACGCCGATGCGCTTGGGCGCCGAGAACAGCTGGATACTGACGTGGTCGCCCCAACCCTTGCGGATTTCTTGCTGGACCTTGAGCAGGGTGGTTTTCGCGGCACCGAAGGCCAGCTTGTCGGCCTTGGTCAGCAGGATGTGCATGGGCATGCCGCTGGCACCGGACCAGTCGAGCATCATGCGGTCGAACTCGGTCAGCGGGTGGCGGATGTCCATCATCAGCATCAAACCGCGCAGGCTTTCGCGGCTGCCCAGGTAGGCTTCCAGATGCTTCTGCCAGTGCAGCTTGAGCGGGATCGGCACCTTGGCATAGCCGTAACCCGGCAGGTCGACCAGGCGGCGTTCTTCATCCAGGCGGAAGAAGTTGAGCAGCTGGGTGCGCCCCGGGGTCTTCGAGGTGCGTGCCAGGCTGGCGTGGGTCAGGGTGTTCAGGGCGCTGGACTTGCCGGCGTTGGAGCGCCCGGCAAAGGCGACTTCATAGCCCTGATCGTCCGGGCACTGGTCGACCTTGGCTGCGCTGATCAGAAAGGTGGCTTGCTGACACAAGCCGATTGCAGGGTTCTTTGCGTGCATCGGGGTATCCGGTGGAGGGGCGTGCATCGCGGCAGTCTATCAGGCTGGCGACCCGCTGACCCGTACGGGCTGACTGCTGCGACGCACAACAGGTGTCAGAGCGGCTGCGACCACAGCGTCACGTCCAGCTGGTATTCGGCGCCCGGCGCGAGAATCAGCGCGTCGTCCAGCACGTTGGCGTGCTCGATGCAGAGCATGCCCTGCCAGGCGTCGTCGGCGAATTGCGACAGGCGCCGGGCCTTGTCGATCCAGGGGTTCCACACCACTGCCGAGCCCGAGCCCTGGCTGCGCATCATGATGCGGCGTTTCCACAACGGGTCGACGATGCTCAACTGCGCTGGCGTGTCGAGGTAGATGCGGTCGGTCTCGCCGTTGAAGGTCACCGCGCCTTTCTGGCGGACTTTCTTCCAGCCGTCGAGGGTGTCGACGTAGCGGCAGGCGTCGAGGCCTTCGACCTTCACCTGACGGATGTCGCTGACTGCGAAATAGCTGTGCAGCGCCTGGCTGATCGGCAATTCGTTGTCGCCAAGATTGCGCGTGGTCAGGCTCAGCTTGAGACGCTCACCCAGATGGATGTCGAGCTGCAACTCGGCGGCGAACGGCCATTCGGCGATCGGCTGCGCGGCGGTGTCGAAGGCGAAGGACAGGGTCACGCCGTCTTCCTCGGTATTCAGGCCGATCAGTTGCCAGTCGAGGCTGCGTACCAGGCCATGGGCCGGGGCGTTTTCCGGACGTGTGTAGGCGGCGCGGATCGCCTCGGGGTTACGCTGCAGGTCGCCAAACCAGGGCCAGCATACCGGCACGCCGCCGCGCACGCTCTGCCCGGTTTCATAGGTCGCCTCATCGCTCAGCCAGATCAGCGGCTGCCCGCCTGCCGGCTGGTAGCGCAGTATCTGCGCGCCCTGCTCGCTCACCAGCAGCTCGGCGCCGGCGTGATGGATGCGCCAGCAGACCAGCTCGCCGAGCTGGATGCGTTCGTTGGTGGTGCTCATGGATGCTGCTCCTGTAGACGGTGTCTGTTGGGCCACGGCGCGGCCTCGGGGTTCGTTCGCTGCCATGAAAAACGCCCGTCGAGACGGGCGTTGAGAAGGCCGAAACCTGCTCGGCGCTCGGCCTGGTGCCGAGCAGGTGCCGAACCGGTGGTATCAGGAACCGTAGACCTGCTCCGGCAGCCAGGTGATCAGGCCCGGGAAGATGTAGGCGATCACCAGCAACAACAGCTGGATGAGGATGAACGGCACCACACCCTTGTAGATCGTACTGGTCGGTATGCTGGGCGGTGTCACACCGCGCAGGTAGAACAGCGCGAAGCCGAAGGGTGGCGTCAGGAACGAGGTCTGCAGGTTGAGGGCGATCATCACGCCCAGCCAGACCGGGTCCAGACCCATGGCCAGCAGCACCGGGCCGACGATCGGCACCACCACGAAGGTGATTTCGATGAAGTCGAGGATGAACCCGAGCAGAAAGATCACCAGCATGACCAGGAAGAACGCGCCGAGCACGCCGCCTGGCAACTGGGCGAACACGTCCTCGATCAGTGCCTCGCCGCCGAAGCCGCGGAACACCAGGGAGAACAGCGAGGCGCCGATCAGGATCATGAACACCATGGCGCTGATTTCGGTGGTGCCGTAGGCCACCTCACGCAGTTGTCCGAAATTCAGCTTGCCCTTGAACAGCGCCAGCAGCATGGCGCCGACCGCACCGAGCGCGGCGGCTTCAGTTGGGGTCGCATAGCCGGCGAGGATCGAGCCGAGTACTGCCCCGATCAGCACCAGAGGCGGCACCAGGGCTTTCAGCAGCTTGCCCCATTCGACGTCACCGAGTTCTTCCTTGGACAGCGCAGGCAGCTTCTTCGGCTGCACGATCGCCACCCCGATGATGTAGACGATATATAGGCCGACCAGCAGCAGGCCGGGCAGCAGCGCGCCGACGAACAGGTCGCCCACCGAGACCGTCTTGGGCGAGAAGATGCCCATTTTCAGCTGCGCCTGCTGGTAGGCGCTGGACATCACGTCGCCGAGCAGGACCAGCACGATCGACGGCGGAATGATCTGCCCCAGCGTGCCGGTGGCTGCCAGTGTGCCGGTGGAGATCGCCGGGTCGTAGCCGCGACGCAACATCGTCGGCAGCGCCAGCAGCCCCATGGTTACCACGGTAGCGCCGACGATACCGGTGCTGGCTGCGAGCAGAGCGCCCACCACGCAGACCGAAATCGCCAGGCCGCCACGCAGGGTGCCGAACAGGCGCGACATCGACTCGAGCAGGTCCTCGGCCACCCGTGAGCGCTCCAGCATCACGCCCATGAACACGAAGAGCGGCACTGCCAGCATGGTCTGGTTGTTCATGATGCCGAACAGGCGGTTCGGCAGCGCGCTCAGGTAGCCGGGGTCGAAGGTGCCGGTGGCGATGCCGATACCCGCGAACAGCAGCGACACGCCGCCGAGGGTAAAGGCCACCGGGTAGCCGGCCATCAGCGCCACGCAGATGCTGGCGAACAGCAGAATTGCCATTAATTCAGCCATGTTTCACCTCCGCGGCAGGCAGGCGGCCGGTGATGACATAGATTGCCTTGATCAGGTTGGAAACGCCTTGCAGCGTCAGGCTGAAGACCAGCAACAAAATGATGCTTTTCTGCAAATAAACGTATTTCAGCCCTCCCGATTCACTCGAGCCTTCATGGGTCGCCCACGCATTGCCGACGTAATCCCAGCTCGCCCAGCCGAGGAACAGGCAGACCGGCAGCAGAAACAGTATGTTGCCCATGATCTCCACGAGCGCCTGGCGCCGACCACTGAATTGCTGGTAGAAAATATCCACGCGCACATGCGCGTTGCGCTGCATGGCCCAGGCAGCGGCACCCATGAACACCAGGGCATGGCCATAGAGCACGGCCTCCTGCAGGGCGGTCGCCCCGATGCCGAACCCATAACGCAGCACCACGACGATGGTGGTGCCGAGCACCAGAAACAGTGTTAGCCAGGAGCAGGCTCTGCCAAGACCTTGATTGACGGTATCAATGAGATGGGCAATGCCGAGGGGAAGTGAAGGCGTGCTGGACATAGGGCGTCCTTATAGTTATCAAATAGAGAAGGCAAAAAGCGGCTGATTCTAGGCACCTACCTGCTAAAACAGCAATGGCGATACGACTTTAGTCATGTTTGCTATACCTGATGGCGGATTGCTTCTAATGTAGCCATATTTGAGTGTAGTGCGGTGGCGCCGATCCGGATCGGCCGCCAGCTGGGCAAAGGCCTGTGCCTAGGGGCTGGGCAAGAATTATTACAACAACAAAAAGGAGCTACTTATGAAACGTCGCCAAATACTGGCTGCTGCTGGTGTCGGCATTGCCGCGGGTGCGCTGGTCGGGTGCAAGGAAGAAGCCGGCGCTGCCGACTCGTCCCAGCCCGCTGCCGAAGCCAAGACCTTCAACTGGAAAATGGTCACCTCCTGGCCGAAGAACTTTCCCGGCGTGGGCGTCGGTGCCGAGCGCTTCGCCAGGCTGGTCGACCAGATGAGCAGCGGCCGGCTGAAGGTCAAGGTCTATGCCGCCGGTGAGCTGGTGCCAGCCCTCGAAGTGTTCGATGCGGTGTCACGCGGCACCGCCGAGATGGGCCACGGCGCGCCTTACTACTGGAAGGGCAAGGTACCTGCGGCGCAGTTCTTCTGCGCACTGCCGTTCGGCCCCAATGCCCAGGAAATGAACGCCTGGTTGCATTACGGCGGCGGCATGAAGCTCTGGGAAGAGGTCTACAAACCCTACGGCGTGCTGCCGATGGCCTGCGGGGCGACCGGCGTGCAGACCGCTGGCTGGTTCAACAAGGAAATCAACTCGGTCGACGACCTCAAAGGCCTGAAGATGCGCACCCCGGGTCTCGGCGGTGAGGTGCTGACCAAGGTCGGCGGCACCGTGGTCAACATGCCGGCCGGTGAAATCTTCACCGCGTTGCAGACCGGTGCCATCGATGCGACCGAGTGGATCGGCCCTTACAACGACCAGGCGCTGGGCCTGCACAAGGCCGCCAAGTACTACTATACGCCGGGCTGGCAGGAGCCGAACGTCACCTTCGAACTCGACATTAACATCAAGGCCTGGGAGACCCTGCCGGCCGACCTGCAAGCCATCGTTCGCGCCGCTGCCCGCGACGTCAACGCCGACATGCTCGACGACTACAACGCCAAGAACATGGAAGCCATGGAGCAGTTGAAGAAGGAGGGCGTCGACGTACGCCGCCTGCCGGACGACGTGCTCGCCAAGCTCAAGGAAGTGTCCGCTGGCGTGGTAGATGCTACCGCGGCTGCCGATCCCGCTGCGCAGAAGGTCTGGGAACAGCAGAAAGCGTACCTGGCGCGCCTCTACGAATACGCCGAAGCCAACGAGAAGGACATCTACGCGATTCGGTAATGGGGTGATTGAAGGCGCCAGCGGACGTAGGGTGGATGACGCTCTTTTCATCCACCATCGCGACCGCAGGGCGGTGGACGGATCGGGCCGCGCAGGCAAGCGTCGTCCACCCTGCACCGCCTGCTTGCGCCACTTGGCAGTCAGAGCCGGTAAAGCCGCTGCAAAGCGAATGCTGTAGATATGAAAACGCCGGCTGCGAAGCCGGCGTTTTGTGTGTTCAGGCAGCTATCAGACGCGTTTGCGGTTGCTGATCATGGTGCCGTTGCCGATATCGGTGAAAATCTCCAGCAGCACCGCGTTCGGCACCCGGCCGTCGATGATGTGCGAACTGTTCACGCCACCCTGCACCGCCTCCAGCGCGCACTTGATCTTTGGCAGCATGCCGCCATAAATGGTGCCGTCGGCGATCAGCTCATTGACCTGCTCGGTGCTCAGCCCGGTGAGTACTACGCCCTGCTTGTCCATCAGGCCGGCGATGTTGGTCAGCAGCATCAGCTTCTCGGCTTTCAGCGCTTCGGCCACCTTGCCGGCAACCAGGTCGGCGTTGATGTTGTAGGACTCACCCTTGGGGCCCACGCCAATCGGCGCGATCACCGGAATGAAGTCGCCCTTGACCAACATGTTCAGCAGGTCGGTATTGACCCCGGTGACTTCACCAACGTGGCCGATATCGATGATTTCCGGCTGGGTCATCTCTGGCGTCTGGCGGCTGACGGTGAGCTTCCTGGCGCGGATCAGCTCGGCATCCTTACCCGTCAGGCCGATGGCGCTGCCGCCATGGCTGTTGATCAGGTTGACGATGTCCTTGTTGACCTTGCCGCCAAGCACCATCTCCACCACATCCATGGTCTGTGCGTCGGTGACGCGCATACCATCGATGAAGTGGCTTTCGATCGACAGGCGCTTGAGCAGATCACCGATCTGCGGGCCGCCACCGTGCACCACCACCGGGTTGATGCCGACGGCCTTCATCAGCACGATGTCACGGGCGAAGCCGGTCTTCAGCTCGTCGCTTTCCATGGCGTTGCCGCCGTATTTGATCACCAGGGTCTTGCCAACGAAGCGACGGATGTACGGCAGTGCTTCGGACAGTACCTTGGCGACGTTGGTGGCGGCATCACGCTCTAGGGTCATGCGGGGGCTCCAGTGCTGGGCGGATCAGAACGGTAGTTTGACATCGGGCGCGACGAGGTGCATCTGGGCGCGGAACAGCTCCTGGATGCGCTCCAGTTCCGCCTGGTTCTCCGCTTCGAAGCGCAGCACCAGAACCGGGGTGGTGTTGGACGCACGCACCAGGCCCCAGCCTTTCGGGTAGTCGACGCGCACACCGTCGAGGTTGGTGACGCTGCCTTCGCCCCACTGGCCTTCACGCTGCAGGCGCTCGACGATCGGGAACTTGGTCTGCTCGGTCACCTGGATGTTGATTTCCGGGGTCGACACGTCGTCCGGGAAGGCGGCGAATACCTGTTCGGCGGTGCGCTTGTCCTGGCTGAGAATCTCCAGCAGGCGGGCAGCGGCGTAGATGCCGTCGTCGAAACCGAACCAGCGTTCCTTGAAGAACACGTGCCCGCTCATTTCGCCGGCCAGCAGGGCACCGGTTTCCTTCATTTTCTTCTTGATCAGCGAGTGACCGGTCTTCCACATCACCGGGCGGCCGCCGTAGCCGCTGATCAGCGGGGTCAGGCGGCGGGTGCATTTGACGTCGAAGATGATGTCCGCGCCAGGGTTGCGCGAGACCACGTCCTTGGCGAACAGCATCAGCAGGCGGTCCGGGTAGACGATGGCGCCGGTGTTGGTGACCACGCCGACGCGGTCGCCATCGCCGTCGAACGCCAGGCCGATGTCGGCCTTGTGTTCCTTGACCTTGGCGATCAGGTCGACCAGGTTTTCGGGCTTGCCCGGGTCCGGATGGTGGTTGGGGAAGTTGCCGTCCACGTCGCAGAACAGCGGGATGACCGTGCAGCCCAGTGCTTCGATCAGCTGCGGGGCGATCACGCCTGCCGCGCCGTTGCCACAGTCGACCACCACGCGCAGCGGCTTGGCCATGGCGATGTCGCTGCGGATCTGTTCCAGGTAGCGCGGCAGCAGGTCGACGGCCTCGACGCTGCCTTCACCGCTGGCCAGGTCATTGTTGTCGATACGGTTCTTGAGGGCCTGGATCTGTTCGTTGGCCAGGGTGTCGCCGGCGATGACGATCTTGAAGCCGTTGTAGTCCGGCGGGTTGTGGCTGCCGGTGAGCATCACCGCGGATTTGCCGGTCAGCACGTGGGCGGCGTAGTACACCACCGGGGTCGGTACCATACCGACATCACTGACCTGGCAACCGCTGTCGACCAGGCCATTGATCAGTTGCTGCACCAGCGTCGGGCCGGACAGGCGACCGTCACGGCCGACCGATACGTTGGGTTCGCCTTCGGCCAGGCTCTGCGAGCCGATGGCGCGGCCGATCCAGTACGCGGTTTCCGGGGTCAGGCCTGCGCCCACCACGCCGCGAATGTCATAGGCACGGAAAATGTCTGCTGGAAGTTTCGGGGCTTGCGGCGCGGTCATGGTCGGGGTCTGCTCCAGTCCCAGGAGATCCTGGTCATCATCGAGAATGTCGATATCGAGGATATCGGTGTCTTGAAACAGCGGATTCACGAAATCCGCAGGCTTGGCCGCGGTGCCGCCAACGGGGTGCGGGTTGCGCTCCGGTTCCGGGCGAACGGCCACGGTTTCCGAGGCGCGACGTGGCAGTCTGCTCAGGTGCTGCGCCAGGTCATGCAGGGCGGGCAGGCTCAAGCTGAAGGCTTTGACGGCTTTGCCCGCAGAGAGTTCTTTGACCAGTTGGGTCAATTGCGATGCGTCGCTTTCGAGGCGCTGGTGCAGGCGCCGGTTGACCAGGTAGAGCCCGGCCAGCGCACCGATCAGCGCCACCAGCAGGGCGAGCGCCAAGAGCGCGAGCGACAGCCCTCCCGCCCCGAGGCTGGCGGCTGGCGTGAAGTTCAGGGTCCAGTGCGGGTTGCCGGTCGCGAACGCCTGGGCATCGCCCGTGGCCTGGCCGCGCTGGGTCAGCACCTGGGCCGCGCCAGCATCGAAACGCTGCACCAGTTGCACCTGGCCGACGTCTGCTGGCAGCGGTGGCAGGCTGGCGAGCACGCGGTTGAGATCGACTGCCAGCAGCAGCGTGCCGAGCATCGGCTGGGTATCGTCCTGGCGCACCGGGGCGACACTGTAGGCCAGCCAGCGCTCGCCCACGCGGTATGCCTCGACGGCGGGAGCCTGGCCGCTTTCCAGGCGGCGCAGCATGTCCAGCGCGGCGAAGTTCATCGGCGCCGCGCGGCTGCTGTCCGGCACCGCCTGGCCAGTGAGGTTGAGTTGGGCATCGACCACGCCGTTCCAGTAACGCAAGTCGTTCTCGGCGGTGCGCAGCTGCGTTTCGTCGCCGCTTTGCAGGGCTTGCGACAGCGCAGGGTTGCGGGCCGCTGCGAGGGTGTCGGCGCTCAGCTGCTGGAGTGCTTGCTGCACGCTGGCGGCCTGGCTGGCGCCCCAGGCCTGGGTAAGTTGCTGCTGCTGCAACTGTTGGGCCGGGCTGATGGCCATGACCCACAGCAGGGCGCCGGCCAGGGCCACGCCGAGTGCCGCGACGCAGGCGCCCGGCAGCAGGTCGGCGCTGGCCGCGGCGCTTGGCCGGGAGGCGTTCTGCGAGTCGCCGGGGCGTTCTTCCTTGGGGGCGCGTTTGAAGCCTTTCATCAGACGTCTCCTGGCGATGGGTATGCGTCAGTGGCTACCGGAATGGCCGAAACCACCCGCGCCGCGCTCGCTGTCGTCGAATTCCTCGACCACCTCGAAACGCGCCTGGACGACCGGTACCAGCACCAACTGGGCGATGCGTTCGCCGATGGCCATCTTGAAGGCGCTGCTGCCGCGGTTCCAGCACGACACCATCAGCTCGCCCTGGTAGTCGGAGTCGATCAGGCCGACCAGGTTGCCGAGCACGATGCCGTGCTTGTGGCCCAGCCCCGAGCGCGGCAGGATCAGTGCCGCGAGGCCCGGGTCGGCGATATGAATCGCCAGGCCGGTCGGGATCAGCACGGTCTGGCCCGGTTCGAGGGTCAGGTCTTCCTTGAGCATGGCACGCAGGTCGAGGCCTGCCGAACCTGGCGTGGCATAGGCCGGCATGGGGAAGTCGTTACCGAGGCGCGGGTCGAGAATCTTGGCTTGTAGGGCATGCATGGGGGGATCGGGTATCCGTGCTGTGAGGTCAGGGGGTCGGCTGGTGCGCGGCGATGAAACTCACCAGCTGCCGGGCTATCTTGCCCTTGCTGGTCTGCGCGAAGCTGCTCTGCTGCAGGCCGCGATCGATGATGGTGATCGCGTTGTCTTCGCTGTTGAAACCGATGCTGGGATTGGCGACGTCGTTGGCGACGATCAGGTCGAGGTTCTTGTCCTTGAGTTTGCGCGAGGCGTACTCAAGGAGATTCTCGGTCTCGGCCGCGAAGCCGACGCTGAAGGGCCGGTCGTCGCGGTGGGCGAGCGTGGCGAGAATGTCCGGGTTGCGCACCATCTGCAACAGCAGGCCATCGCCGCTGTTGGGGTCTTTCTTCAATTTGTGCTGGGCGACGACTTCCGGGCGATAGTCGGCGACGGCTGCCGCCGCGATGAGAATGTCGCAGGGCATGGCCGCTTCGCAGGCGGCGAGCATGTCGCGGGCGCTGACCACATCGATGCGGTTGACCCGGTCTGGCGTCGGCAGGTGCACCGGGCCGCTGATCAGGGTGACTTTGGCACCGGCTTCCACGGCGGCTTCGGCGAGGGCGAAGCCCATCTTGCCGGAGCTGTGGTTGGTGATGTAACGCACCGGATCGATGTTTTCCTGGGTCGGGCCGGCAGTGATCAGCACGTGCTTGCCGGTCAGTGCCCGGTGCTCGAAGCAGTCGGCGGCCAGCTGCGCCAGGTCATCGGCCTCGAGCATGCGGCCGACGCCGACGTCACCGCAGGCCTGGCTGCCGGATGCCGGGCCGAACAGGCGCAGGCCACGTGCGCGCAGCGTGTCGGCGTTGGCCTGGGTGGCCGGGTCGCGCCACATCGCCTGGTTCATCGCCGGGGCGAGGGCGACGGGCGCATCGGTGGCCAGCACCAGGGTGGTCAGCAGGTCATCGGCCACGCCTTGCGCCAGGCGCGCCATCAGGTCGGCGGTGGCCGGCGCGATCAGCACCAGGTCGGCCCAGCGCGCCAGCTCGATATGGCCCATGGCGGCTTCGGCCGCAGGGTCGAGCAGATCCTGATGCACCGGGTGACCGGACAGCGCCTGCAGGGTCAGCGGGGTGATGAACTCGCGACCGCCCTGGGTCATGACCACGCGCACTTCGGCGCCCTGGTCCTTGAGTCGGCGAACCAGTTCGGCGCTCTTGTACGCCGCGATTCCACCACCCACGCCGAGGATGATGCGTTTGCGATACAGCCGCTGCATAAGGTTGCCTTTGTCGTGTGTAGTTACAGACGCAGATGCCCGAGACCTCCCCAGGCCCGGTACCCTGCGAAAAACCGGGCTACGATAGCACAGCGGCAGCAGGCGAGCAGTGGCGCGCCGCGGCAGGCCTTTGCGGCTGGTGCAGGTGGCTGAACTGGAGCGACAGGGAGCGTCTATGAGCATTCGTGAATGGCCTGCGGCAGAGCGTCCGCGGGAGAAACTACTGGCCCAGGGGGCCGCCAGCCTGACCGACGCGGAACTGCTGGCGATCTTCCTGCGTACCGGCGTGGTGGGGCAGAGCGCCGTCGACCTGGCGCGCCATCTGCTCGCCGACTTCGGCAGCCTGCGCGCCCTGCTGCAGGCCGACCTGCCGTCATTCAGCCAGCGCCTGGGCCTGGGGCCGGCCAAGTTCGCCCAGCTGCAGGCGGTGCTGGAAATGGGGCGCCGACACCTTGCCGAACAACTGCGCCGTGATTCCGCGCTGGAGAGTCCCCAGGCGGTACGCGACTACCTCAAGGCCCTGCTGCGCCACGAGCCCCACGAGGTGTTCGGCTGCCTTTTCCTCGATGCCAAACACCGCGTGCTGGCGTTCGAGGCGCTGTTCCAGGGTTCCATCGACAGCGCCAGCGTGTACCCGCGGCAGGTGGTCAAACGCGCCCTGGCGCACAATGCCGCGGCCTTGATCCTGACCCATAACCACCCCTCCGGCGTTGCCGAGCCGAGCCAGGCCGACCGGGTGCTGACCCAGCGCCTTAAGGATGCGCTGGCGCTGGTCGAGGTGCGCATCCTCGATCACTTCATCGTCGGTGATGGCGAGCCGCTGTCGATGGCCGAGCACGGCTGGCTGTAGCCCGTCCGAGCTGTAGCTGCGCTTGGCCATGGCCGACCGCTAGCGAGCCTTGAGCAGCTCGGCGGCCTCGAGCAAGACCATTTCACTGTCGTCGGCCCGGTTTGGCTCGCGGCTGCTGGAGAACGGCAGGTTGTTGTCGTTGCCGACCACGATGTGCCGGTCATCGACGATGTCGACGTTCTCGATGGTGAAGAACGGAAAGCTCAATACGCCGTCGTTCAGCGGCTTGCGGGCCAGGCCTTGCGGGTCCTGGATGGCGAGCAGGTCGATGTAACCGACCTTGCGTACCGGCTGGCCCACGTTACTGTCGTCGAACACCACCTTGTAGACACGTTTGAAGCGCGCGAGATCGGCAAAGCAGGTACTGCCCTTTTCGCCGGCCGGACAGGCCTTGTCGGCCGTGCCTTCGCCGTTGTCTCGCTCGATGACCAGGCCGCTGTCGACATCGATCATGTTGAAGTCGCCGATGGCGTGGCCTGGCTGCTCCAGGGGATAGAGCCAGTGGCGCCCCGTCCAGGCCTCTTGCTTCACGTCGAATTCGACCATGCGCAACACGCTCTTTCCATCCTGTTGTTCTGCACCGTTGCTGGTTGCGTCCCACAAGGGGCCTTCGAGTAGTGCATAGAGCTTGCTGCCGTCGCTGGAGGCCGCCATGCCTTCCAGACCCTTGGAACGACGCACTTCGAAATTCATCGGCTCGGCAGGCCAGCCAGGCAGCTTGACCGCGGGGTTGTCGGGCGAGCGTACCGGTTTGCCCGCTATCTCCGCGTCGAACACCTTCTGCACCCGGCCCCGCAGGTCGGTTTTGATCACATAGGGGCCGAACTCGTCGCCGATCCAGATTGCATCACCCGCGAACTGGAAACTCTCGGGGTCGAAATCAGCGCCCGCCAGGTAGCGCGCTTGGGTGCCTTCGTGAACGATTCGAAATGGCACCTTCTTGTCCGGGTCGCTGAGAAATACCGTTGCCAGCCGCTTGAATTCGCCTGACTGGAAGTCCACGTCGTAGTGGTTGAGGTAGAGCATCGAGTCGGCGGAATTGGCCTTGCTGCCAAAGCCGTTGTCGGTGAGCACCCAGAAACTGCCGTCCGGCATGTGCTTGATCCCCGAGTGGCCCTGCAGCGGCTGGCCTTCGAAGGGCAGGAACATCCCCGTGGGGCGGTTGGCTGATAATCCTTCGACGCTACCGATTTTCTCGGTGCGTTGGCCGTTGGGAAATTTGCCGCTGACCGCGAAATCGGCTGGTGCATCTGCCGGCGGGTTCACGAAACTGGCGGCCGGCAGCACCGCGTGCCCGGCCAGTGTCGCCGGATAGGCGGGGCCGGCGGCCTGCCCGTGGGAGGCGAGCGGAACGCAGCAAAGGGTGGTGACTAGCAGCTTGAGAACACTGGTATTGAAACGCATGGCCTGACGATCCCCGTCGGTAAACAGCGGACAGGGTGCGGCAGGCGTATGTCAGCGCTATGACATGCGCCTGCTGCGCGCGGGCGTGGAGCGCAGGTGTGTGGCCGTGTTCAAGGCTGCAGGCTGACGTTGGAAAAATCCTGGCGGCCAAACGGGCTCACGCTATAGCCCTCTACACCTTTGCGAATCAGCGCATAAGCCGTTGGGTGGGCCAGCGGCAGCCACAGTGCCTGTTCCTGGATGATCGCCTGGGCATCCTTATAAAGTGCGCTGCGCTTGTCCTGGTCGCTGACTGTCTTGCCGTCGGCGATCAGCGTGTCGAGCTTGGCGTCGCAGTAACGGGCGAAATTAAGGCCAGATTCCACCGAGGCGCAGGAAAACTGCGGGGTCAGGAAGTTATCGGGGTCGCCGTTGTCGCCCGCCCAGCCCATGAATAGCAGGTCGTGTTCGCCTGCCTTGGCGCGACGAATCAATTCACCCCATTCGATCACGCGGATCTGCGCCTTGATGCCGATTTCGGCGAGGTCGGCCTGCAGCAGCTGGGCGCCCAGGCTCGGGTTGGGGTTGAGCACGCTGCCTGAAGGGCGAGTCCAGATGGTCGTGCTGAAGCCGTCGCCCAGGCCGGCTTGCTTCAGCAGGTCGCGGGCTTTCTGCGGGTCATGGGCGTAGCCCGGCAGGCCGCTCGCGTAGCTCCAGGTGTTCGGCGGATATGGGCCGCTGGCCGGCTCGGCGCTGTCCTCGAATACCGCCTTGAGGTAGCTGGCCTTGTCGAACGCCAGGTTGATGGCCTGGCGTACGGCCGGCTTGTCGAGCGGCGGGTGCTGGCTGTTGATGGCGACGAAAGCGGTCATGAAGGCTGCGGTCTTCACGGTGGCGAGGTTGGCGTCCTGGGCGGCGGCATGGACGTCCATCGGTTTCGGCGACAGGGCGATGTGGCACTCGCCGCGGCGCAGTTTCTGCAGGCGCACGTTGGCATCCGGGGTGATGGCAAACACCATGGCATCGACCTTCGGCTTGCCGGCGAAGTAGTTGGCGTTGGCCTCGTAACGCACGGCGGCGTCCTTCTGGAAGCGCTTGAGCACGAACGGCCCGGTGCCGATCGGCTGGCTGTTGAGCTTTTCCCGAGTGCCGGCCTTGAGCAGCTTATCTGCGTATTCGGCGGAATAGATGGAGGCGAAGCCCATGCTCAGGGTGGCGAGGAAGGTCGCGTCCGGCTTGTTGAGGGTGATGCGCACGCCGTGGGCGCCGACTTTCTCGACCGACTTGACCAACTCTGGCCACTGCATGGATTGGGCGTGGGGATAGCCGCTGGTGGCGCTGTCGTGCCAGGCGTGATCGGCGTCGAGCATGCGGTGGAAACTGAACAGTACGTCGTCGGCCTCCAGCGGGCGGCTGGGTTGGAAGTAGTCGGTACGGTGGAACTGCACGTCGGGGCGCAGGGTGAAGCTATAGACGAGGCCATCGTCCGACACCGTCCACTCGCTGGCCAGGCTCGGCACCAGCTTGCCGCTGGCAGCGTCGAAATCCACCAGGCGGTTCATCAGCACGTCGGCCGAAGCGTTGGTGGTGGTCAGGGCGTTGTACTGCACCACGTCGAAGCCGTCTGGGCTGGCTTCCGTGCAGACGCTGAGGGTGGCAGCCTGGGCAAACAGCGGGGCGATGAGCAGCGGCAAGAGGGCGAGGCGCATGGGAGACTCCTGAGCGGGGCGGCGCGCATCCGGCGGGCCGTCGAATGGAAAACGCGGACTTGGGGGGCGCGTTGACGCGTGACTGGAGACACTAAGCGATAAGTCGCGGGTGAACAATGTATCGTGGCGACGAGTGGTGGGTGCCGGGCATGCCCGCGACGCAGGGCTGGTGTGCCCCGAGGCGGCATTTAAAGTGCACTCGCGCTTGTTGCTCTCTGGGCTTTCTGGTATAAAGCAGCGCTCTTTTCTAGGGGCCCGGTTGCTTGATTGCGATCTATCGCCGGTAAGACCCTGAAGAAACGCGGCGCCCAGCGCCGAAAAACAGAGATTAAGCGGCCAACCCATGCCGGGTTGGGCATGTGGTTTTAGAGGGCTGAGGTATGTCGAGAGTCTGTCAAGTTACCGGTAAGGGTCCGGTAACCGGGAATAACATTTCCCATGCAAACAACAAAACCCGTCGTCGTTTCCTGCCGAACCTGCAGCATCACCGCTTCTGGGTCGAGTCTGAAAACCGCTTCGTGCGTCTGCGTCTTACCGCTAAAGGTATGCGCATCATCGACAAGCGTGGTATTGACGTAGTTCTGGCCGAGCTTCGTGCTCGCGGCGAAAAGGTCTAAGGAGACTGTCATGCGTGAACTGATCCGTTTGGTGTCCAGTGCCGGTACCGGCCACTTCTACACCACCGACAAGAACAAGCGCACCACCCCGGACAAGATCGAGATCAAGAAATATGATCCGGTCGTCCGTAAGCACGTTGCCTACAAGGAAGCCAAGATCAAGTAATTGATCGGCGACCCTGTTGAAAAAGCCCGCCCATGGCGGGCTTTTTCATGCCCGGGATTTGCCGGGGCAGCATCAGGGAGCCGGCTGCAGGCGAAGTGTGCTGCGCGTGTGTGCGCTGACGTCCTCGGCACTCAGGTGCTGGGGCACGTAGCCACCTTCAATGAAGCGCTGGGCCTGGTCGCGGTAGTGGCGGTCGAAGGGGACGCCGCTCTGGCCAAGCGGGTTGATGCCCAGGCTGCGGCTGGCGTCGGCCAGGTCGACCAGGCGGCGCGTCGAAGGGCCGTGCCCCACCGGCCAGGGCGCGCTGGATAGGCGATGCGAGAGGTTGTTGGGGGTTTCGTGGCCGCCCGGCGCCACCATCGGTCCCACGTTGAGCAGCGCATCCAGCGGCCATTGCACGCCAAGCGGGTGCGGGTGGGTGAGGGTGTGCGCCAGGCCCCATTGCCAGTGCTCGCGGTTCTCGCCCAGGGTCGTGCGCAGGTGCTGCAGGGTCGCCTGCCAGGCTTGAGCCACGGCCTCGGCGCGGCTGCGCGGCTGGCCGTCTGCTGTCGCCCACCAGGGTGATTGCGGGTCGGCGGCAAGGCGCGGCAAGGCGCTGTCGATCATCCGCGTCGCCAGCAACTGTTCGAAGGCAGCCTGGCCAAGCCGCTCGGCCATCGCCACGCGGCTCAGTTCGTAGGCCAACTGGTTGAACAGGGTGGCGGCTAGCGAATCCACGGGGTGATCGCCCGTCCAGGTAGCCAGTGTTTCCACCAACTGGCGCTGCTGCTCGTCGGCGGCGGCTGCGCGCAGGTCGCCGAGGATCGGCGCCAGCACGCGTGGCCCATAAGCGGTGCCGGTTTCCAGCTGCAGCGCCTGGCTGTTGTGCAGGTCCCAGCGTACTGCAGGGTCGGCCAGGTGCTGGTTGAGACGCTGGCCACGCTCCGGCGGGTTGTAGTAGCCGGGAATTGCCGGCCCGTCGGGCGACAGAGGCTGAAAGTTGGCCGAGACGATGTAGCCGCGCGGTGGGTTCTCTTCCTGGGGGTTGGCGCTGAACGGGTAGAAACCCGGCTTGTCGGCAGAGCCGTTGCTGCCGTCGAGAATGAATGCCGGGTTCACCCCTGCCGGCCGCCTGGGCAATTTCGCGGCGGCCCACCAGGCGATATCGCCGCTGGCGTTGGCCCACACCAGATTGAGGCCCGGGGCATGGATGCGCTCTGCGGCAGCGCGGCCTTTCTCCAGGGTGTCGGCGCGGTTCAGCCGGTAGAAGGCGTCGAGCAACGGGTTTTCGGTTTCCAGAAAGGCCCACCACAAGGCAATGGGCGTGCTGCCGGCAGTATCGCCCAGTGCAGCGTTGATGATCGGCCCGTGGGGTGAGCGACGCAGCACCAGGGTGACCGGTTCGCCATCCTTGACCTGGATGACCTCTTCACGCCGCTGCAGGTCGACCCACTGGCTCTGGTACCAGACCTGCTCGGGGTTGTGCGGGTTGCTGCGCTCGGCGATCAGGTCCATGTCGTCATTCTGGAACATGGTCAGGCTCCAGGCGAAATCACGGTTGTGGCCGAGAAAGGCGACCGGGGTGGCCGGCTGATGGTGACCGTACAGCTCGAAGCCCGGGTATGTGAGGTGCGCTTCGTACCAGACCGACGGCACGGAGAAGCGAATGTGCGGGTCGCCGGCCAGCAGCGGCTTGCCGCTGGCGGTGCGTGCGCCGGATACCGCCCAGGCATTGCTGCCCTCGAATTGCGGTAAGCCGTGGTCGGCCGCGGCCTGGCGGCTGAGCAGCGCGAGGTGTTCGAGCATCTGCCAGTCTTCCGTGCCGAGGGCCGTGTCGATTACCCCCTCGGGGTGCCAGTCGATGTCGAAGATCCTCAGGTAGTCGCTGCCCAGCTCATCGCGGATGCGGGTCAGCAGCGGCTCGCTGCGCAGTGCTGCGGCAAAGCTGTAGGCCAGGTAGCCGGCGATGGACAGCGTATCGGCCGCGGTGAACGGGCGCTTTTCGATGCCCAACAGGTCGAACTCCAGCGGCGCCGGGCGGCTGTCCTGATACTGGTTGATGCCGTCGAGGTAGGCGGCGAGCGCCTTCGCGTGCGGGCTGTCGGCGTCCAGCGCCTGGGCCTGCTGGTCGGCGCGCACGCGGATTTCCAGGCTGCGGAACAGGCGGTCGGTTGGCAGCAGTTTGGCGCCGAGAATCTGCGCCAGTTCGCCGCGGGCCAGGCGGCGCAGCATTTCCATCTGGAACAGGCGGTCCTGGGCCTGTACGAAGCCCAGGGCGCGGTACAGGTCGGCTTCGTTCTGCGCCTCGATGTGCGGCACGCCGCGTTCGTCATAGCGGACCTGCACCGGCGCATTCAGGCGCTCCAGTGTAAGCTGGCCGTCTCGCACGGGCTGTTTGCCGTGCAGGTACCAGGCGCCGCCACCCGCTGCTGCGAGCAAGGCGACGAACAGAGTGATGACGAGGCGTTTCATGGGCCGGTGCTGTCCTTGTCTCTACGCGGGCGCCCATGCTGCGAGCAATCGGCGGCGACTGCAAGGCGGCCGACTCAGGACGTGACGCGGGCCTGGCAGGCTTTCTATCTACCTTGCACAGCCGTGCATCAGCGTGGCCGCCAAGCGCAGAAACAGCCGCTGGCCAGGTTGTTGCTGGCCACCACCACGCGGCCATCGAGTAGCGCATCGAGTATCGGTTCGATGAAGCTGTTGTCGGCCTTGCAGGTGAAACCGCTGCTGTACGGGCCGAAATAGGCCAGTTCGCCGCGCCGGTCCCATATCGCCACCGCCGGGCTGGCGGGCAGCTGATCACTGCCGGCCACTCCGGCAAGCGGATGCAGGCCGTTCAGGGGGCCAGGCAACGCCGCATCGCTGCCTGGCGTGCGGACGACATGAAAACTGACGCCGCGCGCCGCATAGTGAGCCATGAGGTCGGCGAGGTGCTGCTGGTTACCGACGTTGCAGGGGCAGGCCGGGTCCCAGAAATGCACCACGCGGATATCCCCGGCCCCGGCCAGGCTTGCCGGGAGCCGCAGTTCGGCGCCGTGGAACAGGGTGGCGCGCTCATCGAACGCGCGCAGGTAACGGGCCTCGAACCACCAGAAGGCGGCGGCCAGGGCAGCCAGCCAGGTAGCGGCGATCAGCCAGGCGAGCAGGGTGGTGCGGCGGGAACGGGCCATGCTGGCAGCTTCCGTTGAACAGTGCGTTGGCTTGCCATGGCGAGCCTGGCAGCGGAATATCGCTACTGTACCGGCTGCCCAACGCGGCGACGCTGCCATGCATCAATGAGTCGATAGCCCAGATGTCCGACACCTTCGAGCCTCAATCCCTTGTCGCCAGCCTGCGCCCCCTGGCCAGTGCGGCGTTGCTGTCGCCTGCCGAGCTGGCGTACCGGCAGTTCTACGGGTTCGTGCCCCAGGACGCCGTGGAGAGTCGCCTGGGCTGGTTCGAGGTCGAGGGCTACCGGATCGCCGCGCAGGTGTGGACACCCGTTGCCCCGCGCGCGACCTTGCTGGTGCTGCACGGCTATTACGACCACAGCGCGTTGTACCGCCACGTCATCGAGTGGGGCCTGCAGATGGGTTTCGCGGTGCTTACCGTGGACCTGCCCGGCCATGGACTGTCCAGCGGTCTGCGGGCCAGCATCAACGATTTCGCCGAATACCAGGCCGTGCTGCGCGCGGCGTTGCAGCAGGCCGAGGCCTTGCACCTGCCGCAGCCGGTGCACCTGTGCGGGCAGAGCACCGGCGGGGCGATCCTGATCGATTACCTGCTCAACGACACGCCGCTGGATACGGTGGGCGAGACCATTCTGCTGGCACCGCTGGTACGTCCCCGGCGCTGGAACTGGTCACAGCTCAGCTATCGCCTGCTGCGTCGCTTCGTGCAGGAGATTCCGCGGCGCTTCAGCGAAAACTCCAGTGACCTGGAGTTTCTCGACTTCCTGCGCAACCGCGACCCGCTGCAGCCCAAGGTGGTGCCAACGGTCTGGGTCGGCGCGCTGAGCCAGTGGGTGCCGCGCATCGAAAATGCCCGGCGCAGCACGCGCAGCCCGCTGATCATCCAGGGCGAAGCGGACATGACGGTGGACTGGCGACACAACCTCGGCGTGCTGCAGAGCAAGTTCAGCGCGCCGCGCATCCTGCGTTTACCCGAGGCTCGTCATCACCTGGCCAATGAGGTGGCGCCGCTTCGTCTGCGCTATTTCGATTACCTGGGTGAACAGCTGGGCTGAGTTTACTGGCCGACGGCCAGCCCGGCGCGGATCGCCGTCAGCGCTGCCTTGTAGTAGGCGGCGCCTTGAGGGGACTGCGCGAAGGTCACGAATTCCTCCAGTTCTGGATCGGACAATCCGCGGTAAACGTGCAGCAAGGTGTTGTCCAGATCCTTGTCGATCTGCGCCATCAGGCGCTGCCGCTGGCCATCGAGCAAGCCCTGAGCGGTACCGCCACCGAGCAGGCCGGGAATCATCTGGCTGAGGCTGTCGGCGGCGACGCCGGCCAGGGCCAGGCTGATTTCCGCGCCGGCTTCGCTGGCTGGCAGTGCCTGGGCCAGGTGGCGGATCAGCAGGCGGCGCGTGGCGTCGGCCTCGCTGAGCGGCAGGCCGTCGGCATACTTGGCCAGTTGATCGGGGCGCGTGGCGAGCAGTTCCGCCTCGACGATCTTGCGGCCCAGCGGCGACTCGAAGAACGCCAGGGCCGGCTGCGGGTCTGCCAGGTTGTCGCGCAGGCTGCGTTCGGCACGCTGGTCCATCGCGCTGGCGGCGAAACGCTGATTGCTATTGCTGACCAGTGCCTGATAGACCGCCGGCGGCAGGCTGTCACGGTAGCGGGCCTGGGCGGCGCTGAGGGCATCGCTGAAGTGCGCGCGTTGCTGCGGCCAGCCGGCTTTCTCGTACAGCTCGGCATAGGGCTCGGCCATCGCCGGCAAGCTCAGGAGCAACAACAGAAAACAACACAACGCGCGCATAAGGACTCCTGTCTGGGACGGCTATTTTCGGCAGCCAGGTGGAGCTTGTCGAGGTGTACTCGACACAGGGTAGAATCTGGCCATGACAACCGACCTTTCCGAATCGCTGCTGAGCCGCATCATCGATGACCTTGCCGAATTCGGATGGTCGTTGCAAACCCAGTTCGCCCCCCAGTCTATGACTCGGCAACTGGCCGAAGAGTGCCGCCAGCGTATCGCCCAAGGCACCCTGGCGCCTGCTGGCACCGGGCGGGGCAACGCCGTGGCGGTGCGCGAGGGCACCCGGGGTGATCACATCCAGTGGCTGGAGGCCGGGCAGTCGCCGGCCTGCGATGGCTACCTGCAGTTGCTTGACGAATTGCGCGTGGCGATCAACCAGAATCTCTACCTGGGCCTGGCCGACTATGAAAGCCACTTCGCCTTTTATCCGCCGGGGGCGTTTTATCTCAAGCACCTGGACCGCTTTCTCGATGACGACCGGCGCGCAGTGTCCGCCGTGCTGTACCTCAACGACGACTGGCAGGCCGAAGAAGGTGGCGTGCTGCGCTTGTACCTCGCCGATGGCCAGGTGCGCGACGTGATCCCCGAGGCCGGCACGCTGGTGGTGTTCCTGTCCTCCGATGTGCCCCATGAGGTGCTTCCAGCCAGCCGCGACCGCCTGTCGCTGACCGGCTGGTTCCGTCGGCGCGGCGACGGCCCGCTCTGAGTTCCAGCCGTGGGCGGCATGGCCGCAGGGCATGAAAAAGGGAGGCCGAGGCCTCCCTTTTCTGTGGCTGCGAGCGCTTAGAACAGCACGCGGCTGCGGATGGTGCCGTTGACCTGCTGCAGCTTTTCCAGGGCCAGGTCCGAGTACTCGGCATCGACGTCGATGACCACGTAACCGACCTTCTCGTTGGTCTGCAGGTACTGGCCGGAGATGTTGATGCCGTTGTCGGCGAACACCTTGTTGATCTCGCTCATCACGCCCGGGACGTTGGCGTGGATGTGCAACAGGCGGTGCTTGCCCGCATGCGCCGGCAGCGCCACTTCCGGGAAGTTGACCGACGACACCGAGGTGCCGTTGTCGCTGTACTTGACCAGCTTCTCGGCCACTTCCAGGCCAATGTTGGCCTGGGCTTCGGCGGTGGAACCACCGATGTGCGGCGTCAGGATCACGCGGTCAAGGCCGCGCAGCGGGCTCTCGAACACATCGTCGTTGGACTTCGGCTCGACCGGGAACACGTCGATGGCGGCGCCGATCAGGTGCTCGTCCTTGATCGCGGCCGCCAGGTGGTCGAGCTCGACCACGGTGCCGCGGGCAGCGTTGATCAGGATCCCGCCCTTCTTCATGGCGCGGATTTCCTTCTCGCCGATCATCCACTGGGTGGACGCCAGCTCGGGCACGTGCAGGGAAACGATGTCGCACATGCCCAGCAGGTCGTGCAGCTTGCCGATCTGCTGTGCGTTGCCCAGCGGCAGCTTGGTTACCACGTCGTAGAAGAACACCTGCATGCCCAGGCCCTCGGCAAGTACCGACAGCTGGGTGCCGATCGAGCCGTAGCCGACGATGCCAAGCTTCTTGCCGCGGATCTCGAAGGAGTTGGCTGCCGACTTGATCCAGCCACCACGGTGGCAGGAGGCGTTCTTCTCGGGGATGCCGCGCAGCAGCAGGATGGCCTGCGCCAGCACCAGCTCGGCGACCGAACGGGTATTGGAATACGGCGCGTTGAACACGGCGATGCCGCGCTCGCGGGCAGCGTTCAGGTCGACCTGGTTGGTGCCGATGCAGAAGCAGCCGACGGCGACCAGCTTCTTGGCGCAATCGAAGATCTCTTCGGTCAGCTGGGTGCGCGAGCGGATGCCGATGAAATGCGCGTCGGCGATCTTGGCCTTCAGCTCCTCGCCGGACAGCGCGGTCTTGAGGTACTCGATGTTGGTGTAACCGGACGCCTTCAGGGTATCCACTGCGTTCTGGTGGACGCCTTCAAGAAGAAGGAACTTGATCTTGCTCTTGTCGAGAGAGGTCGTGCTCATCGGAGTACCTGTTGTCCCACTAAATTAAGTGTCAGGAGAAGTATCGGCGCTGGCGCCAATGGGCCGGCAGATCGCTGGGAAGCGTGATTTGCGGGGGGCATATGCTAGCATGGCTTCCCTTTTCCTTGCGCGGTTGCGACCTGAACGGTTCTCAGGGCGACCATGAATGTTTCGAGAGTTGAAATGACCGATCACCTGCCGATTGAAGAACTCAAAACCCTGGTCGAGCCCGGTAAGGTGCTGACCGACGCCGCGTCCCTGGAAACCTACGGCAAGGACTGGACCAAGCATTACGCGCCGGCGCCCACCGCCATCGTGTTTCCGAAGACCATCGAGCAGGTGCAGGCCATCGTCCGTTGGGCCAATGCCCACAAGATCGCCCTGGTACCTTCGGGCGGTCGTACCGGGCTGTCGGCGGCAGCCGTAGCCGCCAATGGCGAGGTGGTGGTGTCGTTCGACTACATGAACCAGATCCTCGACTTCAACGCATCCGATCGCACCGTGGTCTGCCAGCCGGGCGTGGTCACTGCCGCTCTGCAGCAGTTCGCCGAGGACAAGGGGCTTTACTACCCGGTGGACTTCGCCTCCGCCGGTTCCAGCCAGATCGGCGGCAACATCGGCACCAACGCCGGTGGCATCAAGGTGATCCGCTACGGTTTGACACGCAACTGGGTGGCCGGCCTGAAAGTGGTCACCGGCACCGGCGAGCTGCTCGAACTGAACAAGGACCTGATCAAGAACGCCACCGGTTATGACCTGCGCCAGCTGTTCATCGGCGCCGAAGGCACGCTGGGTTTCGTGGTCGAGGCGACCATGCGCCTTGATCGCGCGCCGCGCAACCTCACCGCCATGGTGCTCGGCACGCCGGATTTCGAGTCGATCATGCCGGTGTTGCACGCCTTTCACGGCAAGCTCGACCTCACCGCCTTCGAGTTCTTCTCCGACAAGTGCCTGGACAAGATCCTCGGTCGTGGCGACATTCCGGCTCCTTTCGAAAGCCGCACGCCGTTCTACGCCCTGCTGGAATTCGAAGCCGTCAATGAAGACGTGGCCAACGCTGCCCTGGCGACCTTCGAACATTGCGTCGAACAGGGCTGGGTGCTCGATGGCGTGATGAGCCAGAGCGAGCAACAGCTGCGGAACCTGTGGAAACTGCGCGAGTACATCTCCGAGACCATCAGCCACTGGACGCCTTACAAGAACGACATCTCGGTGACGGTCAGCCAGGTGCCGGCGTTCCTGGCCGATATCGATACCATCGTGTCCGGCAGCTACCCCGATTTCGAAGTGCTCTGGTACGGCCATATCGGCGACGGCAACCTGCACCTGAACATCCTCAAGCCCGACGCGCTGAGCAAGGAAGACTTCTTCGCCAAGTGCGCGACCGTCAACACCTGGGTCTTCGAGACCGTCGAAAAGTACAACGGCTCGATCTCCGCCGAGCACGGCGTGGGCATGACCAAGCGTGATTACCTGGAATACAGCCGCTCACCGGCAGAAATCGCCTACATGCGAGCGGTCAAGGCGGTCTTCGACCCCAACGGCATCATGAACCCAGGCAAGATCTTCAACTGATCCCCGGACCAAGGAGCGACCATGAGCTACCAGCACCAGTACATCGATGGCACCCGAATCCACTTCCCGATGGGCAAGGTGGTGTGCGTGGGCCGTAACTACGCCGAACACGCCAAGGAACTCAACAACCCGCTGCCGACCGAGCCGATGCTATTCATCAAACCCGGTAGCTGCGTGGTGCCGCTCGAGGGTGGCTTCAGCATTCCCGAAGACCGTGGGTCGGTGCATTACGAAGTGGAAATCGCCGTGCTGATCGGCAAGCCGCTGTCGCGCAAGCCGAGCGAGGATGAAGTGCGCGACGCCATTTCCGGCTTCGCCCCGGCTCTGGACCTGACCCTGCGTGACGTGCAGACCAAGCTCAAGGATAAGGGCCACCCGTGGGAGCCGGCCAAATCGTTCGACGGCGCCTGCGTGCTCGCGCCGTTCGTGCCGGGTGACGCGATCGAGGACCTGGCCGGCATCGGCATCCGTTTGACCATCAATGGTGACGTGCGCCAGGACGGCATCAGCGGCGACATGATTTTCGCGATCGTGCCGGTGATCCAGGAAATGGCCGGCAATTTCAGCCTGCAGCCTGGCGACGTGATCCTCACCGGCACCCCCGCCGGCGTCGGTCCGTTGTACAAGGGCGATGAGCTGGTACTGGACCTGGTCGACCACTCCAGCTTCGCCAGCCGGGTCATCTGACAAGACCGCTGAATGGCGATAGCGGACGCTCACCTGATCGTTCCTCACGCTTTGCGTAGGAACGCCTTCCGGGACGCTCTGCATCCGATGTCGAACACACCGGCAAGCCTAAGGGCGCGCAGAACGCCCTAGGCTGGGCTCCCACGCAGGAGCGTGGGGGCGATCAGTGCCGGTGATTTGGCGGGCGTGGCGCGCTCCTACACGTCGCAGCGCGGGCAACGCATCACCTGCGTCGCCCGGCTCATTCATCTGTTTGCAATTAAGCTTCGGTTAAGGCGGCTTTAAGGCTGGCTTCAGCTCGGCGCCTTAACCTGACCCCGTCATCTACAGATAGAGGGTCATCCCACATGAAAGCTCCCGCACTCGCACTGTTGCTCGTTCCGCTGTTCTCTTCCGCTGCCATGGCTGCCGGTTATACCGGCCCGGGCCAGGTCGCTCAGGTCACCACCGTCGAGCAGGCGCTGAAAGCCGGCGACGATACCCCAGTGGTCCTGCAGGGCCAGATCGTCAAGCGCCTGCAGGACGAACTGTATGAGTTCAAGGACGCCACCGGCACCATCCACGTTGAAATCGACGACGAAGACTGGCCGCCGCAGGCCATTTCCGAGAAGGCCACCGTCAAGCTGACCGGTGAAGTCGACAAGGATCTGACCAGCCGCGAAATCGATGTCGACATCGTCGAACTGGTGAAATAACCGGCGCGCTGTTAGCGTGCCACCACTGCACTGATGGCCGCCTCCCGGGAATCCGGGGGGCGGCGTTGTCGTTTCTGCTGACGGAAATGTGAATCGCCATGCGTCGTCTGATCTCTATCAAAGGCTTGTTCCTGCTGTTGACGTTGGCTCTGCTGGCCGCACTGGCCATTACCGGCCAACAATTTCGGCTGTTCGAAAGGGCCTGGTTCAATGCCAGCCAGCCGGACGAGGCACCCTCCCATTCGCTGTGGTTGAGCGATTATCGGGTAGTGATCGAGGCGCAGCGAATCGAGGGGTTGGAAGACGACGTGTCGGCCCTGACCTACGATCCTGATCGAAAGAGCCTGTTCACGGTGACCAACCAGCACCCCAAGCTGATCGAGCTGTCGCTCGACGGCAAGGTGCTGCGGCAAATCGAACTGGTCGGTTTCGGTGACCCGGAAGCGGTCGAATACGTGGCCCCGGGGCGTTTCGTGATCGCCGATGAGCGGACGCAGCGGCTGGTCAAGGTGCGCGTCGATGACGCTACGGCGTCGATCAATGCCGCCGATGGCCAGCAGATGTCGCTGGGCCTGGAAATGGGCAGCAAGAACAAGGGCTTCGAGGGCCTGGCCTACGACCTCGAGGGGCAGCGCCTGTTCGTGGCCAAGGAGCGCGATCCCATGCGCATCTACGAGGTGCACGGCTTTCCCAATCTTGACCCGCAGACACCCGACCCAGTGCAGATTCGCGACGACCGCAAGCGCGATGACGGTATCTTCGTGCGCGACCTGTCCAGCCTGCATTTCGACAGCCGTACCGGCCACCTGCTGGCGCTCTCCGACGAGTCACGGCTGGTCATCGAGCTGGACCAGAAAGGCCAGCCGATCAGCAGCCTGTCGCTGCTGCAGGGCCAGCAGGGCCTCGGCAAATCGGTACCGCAGGCCGAGGGCATCACCATGGACGAGCAGGGCGTGCTGTACATGACCAGCGAACCCAACCTGTTCTACGTCTTCAGCAAGGACGCCACGCCCAAGTAGCACCAGCGCTTGCGAACTGGTGCGCCGGGCCGAAGGCTGATAGCGTCGACCCTTCTGAAATGGGTCGTCTCGTCTGCGTGGTGCAGAAAAGGCGACCTTGTCGTTCCCGCTGATGGATACGTGAACCGGTATGCGTCGACTGCTTTCCTTCAAGGCACTGTTCGTGCTCCTGCTGCTCATCGCCGCACTGCTGTTAGCCGTCTGGGGCCAGGAACTGCGGCTGTTCGAGCGTGCCTGGTTCAACCTGCGGCAGCCCGTCGATGCTCCGACCAATGCGCTGTGGCTCGATGGCTATGAGGTCACCCGAGACGCGCAGGTGATCGAAGGCCTCGACGATGACGTCTCGGCACTGGCCTACGACCCCCAGCGCAAGAGCCTGTTCACGGTCACCAATCAGAAGCCCCGGCTGATCGAGCTGTCGCTCGAAGGCAAGGTGCTGCGAGAGATCGAACTGGTCGGTTTTGGCGACCCGGAGGCGGTGGAATATGTCGCCCCGGGCGTGCTGGTGATCGCCGATGAGCGCCCGCAGCGCCTGGTCGAGGTGCGTATCGATGACGCCACCACCCGCGTCGACGCGGCCGACGGTCAGCAGCTTTCACTCGGGCTGGAGATGGAGGCCAAGAACAAGGGCTTCGAAGGGCTGGCCTACGACTTGGCCGACAAGCGCCTGTTCGTCGCCAAGGAACGCGATCCGCTGCGCATCTACGAGGTGCAGGGGTTCCCGCATCTCGATCCGCACACCCCGTTGGCGATCCGCATCATCGATGATCGCGAACGCGATGCCGGGCTGTTCGTCCGCGACCTGTCCAGCCTGCAATACATCGCCGGTAGCGGCCACCTGCTGGCGCTATCCGATGACTCGCGCCTGCTGGTGGAACTCGATACCCAGGGCAAGGCGGTCAGCAGCCTGTCGCTGATCGGCGGCCAGCAGGGGCTCAAGGAGTCCGTGCCACAGGCGGAGGGCATCGCGCTGGACGAGCAGGGGGCGATCTACCTGATCAGCGAGCCCAATCTGTTCTACACCTTCCGCAAGAAGGCCGAGTGATCGCGCACCCGGCCTTTGCGGTAGCACCGGTGGTGCCTAGCGCTGCAGCGTCTTCACGCCCTCGGCAGTACCGAGCAACAGCAGGTCGGCCGGGCGGGCGGCGAACAGGCCGTTGGTGACCACGCCGACGATGGCGTTGATGTTCGCTTCCAGCTGCACCGGGTCGGTGATGCTCATGTTGTGCACATCGAGGATCACGTTGCCGTTGTCGGTCAGCACCCCTTCGCGGTAGACCGGGTCGCCGCCCAGCTTGACCAGTTCGCGGGCGACATGGCTGCGCGCCATGGGAATCACTTCCACCGGCAACGGGAAGGCGCCGAGCACCGGCACCAGCTTGCTGCCGTCGGCGATGCAGATGAAAGTACGCGCCACGGCGGCGACGATCTTCTCGCGGGTCAGGGCCGCTCCACCGCCCTTGATCAGGTGCAGGCGCTCGTCGCTCTCGTCGGCGCCGTCGACGTAGAACTCCAGGTCGCTGACGGTATTCAGTTCATAGACCGGGATGCCATGGCCCTTGAGGCGGGCGGCAGTGGCTTCGGAGCTGGCTACGGCGCCATCGAAATGCAGCTTGTGCTTGGCCAGCGCATCGATGAAGCAGTTGGCGGTGGAGCCGGTGCCGACCCCGATGACGCTCTTGGCGTCGAGCTTGGGAAGGATGAAGTCGACGGCGGCCTGGGCCACGGCTTGTTTGAGCTGATCCTGGGTCATGCGGGTTCCACGAGAGAAAGGGAAACGAGGCAGGGATTATAGCGGGCAAAACCCTGGAATTCGTATGGTCGCTCGGCGGAAGGCTGGGGTAGACTCCCGGGTTCCCCGAAAAGCCGCCTGCGATGCCCGCCATGCTCGAACAGTACGTCAAGAAGACCCTGACCTCCCGTGTCTATGACGTTGCCGTGGAAACCCCGCTGCAACCCGCTCGCCAGCTTTCCGAACGCCTGGGCAATCAGATTCTGCTCAAGCGCGAGGATCTGCAGCCGGTCTACTCGTTCAAGATTCGCGGCGCCTACAACAAGCTGGCGCAGCTGAGCCCGGAAGAGCTGGCCCGCGGTGTGGTCACCGCCTCGGCAGGCAACCATGCCCAGGGCCTGGCGCTGGCTGCCAGGCACATGGGGGTGAAGGCGACCATCGTGATGCCGCGCACCACGCCCGAGCTCAAGGTGCAGGGCGTTCGCTCGCGCGGCGGCAAGGTGGTGCTGCACGGCGATGCCTTTCCCGAAGCGCTGGCGCATTCGCTGAAACTGGTGGAAGAACAGGGCCTGGTCTATGTGCACCCCTACGACGACCCCCATGTGATCGCTGGCCAGGGCACCGTGGCAATGGAAATCCTGCGCCAGCATCAGGGCCCGCTGGACGCGATCTTCGTGCCGGTCGGTGGCGGCGGCTTGATCGCCGGTATCGCTGCCTACGTCAAATACCTGCGGCCCGAGACCAAGATCATCGGTGTCGAGCCGGACGATTCCAACTGCCTGCAGCAGGCGCTGGCGGCCGGTGAGCGTGTGGTGCTGCCGCAGGTCGGGCTGTTCGCCGACGGCGTGGCGGTGGCGCAGATCGGCCAGCACACTTTCGAGATATGCAAACTGTGCGTCGATGAGGTGATCACCGTCAGCACCGACGAGATCTGTGCGGCGATCAAGGATATCTACGACGATACCCGCTCGATCACCGAACCCGCCGGCGCGCTGGCCGTGGCGGGGATCAAGAAGTACGTAGAGCGCGAGGGCGTCACAGGTCGGGTGCTGGTAGGCATCGATTCGGGCGCCAACGTCAATTTCGACCGCCTGCGCCATGTGGCCGAGCGCGCAGAACTGGGTGAAAAGCGCGAAGCGATCATCGCCGTCACCATTCCTGAGCAGCCGGGCAGCTTCAAGGCCTTCTGCGAGGCGGTCGGCAAACGCCAGATCACCGAATTCAATTACCGCTATCACCAGGATGGCGAGGCGCACATCTTCGTTGGCGTGCAGACCCACCCCGAGAACGACCCGCGTGCGGCACTGGTGGAAAACCTGCGCGGCCAGGGGTTCCCGGTCATCGACCTGACCGACAACGAACTGGCCAAGCTGCACATTCGCCACACCGTTGGTGGGCATGCCGCGGCAGTGCCGGACGAGTGCGTGTTCCGTTTCGAGTTTCCGGAGCGGCCGGGCGCGCTGTTCAACTTCCTCGACAAGCTGGGCGGGCGCTGGAACATCACCCTGTTTCACTACCGCAACCACGGCGCTGCCGACGGCCGCGTGTTGGCGGCCCTGCAGGTGCCGGAAGACGAGCGTCATCTGCTCGCGCCGGCGCTGGACGCGATCGGCTACCCGTACTGGGACGAAAGCGACAACCCCGCCTACAAGCTGTTCCTGGGGTAGCGAGGCAGCAATACACTCGGGCGCCGCCCTGGGGTATCGCTGCGCTGCACCCAGGTTACAACCACGATCCGTGGCCAGCCTGGCGTTGCGCGCAGCGTCAATCGAGGCCCGGGCCTATAACAACCAAAGGAAACCGTGATGGAACATTACCTGCTGCTGCGCATTCTCCACAGCGTGCCCGGCATCCTGCTGTTGCTTGGCGTGCTGGCCCACGCCTTCATGCTCTGGAAGGCCTGGCGCAGTGGCGACAGCGCCGTGCTGCAACGCAAGCTGCAGCGCACGCGTACCATCAGCCTGCCGGTGTTCGCTCTGCTGGCGCTGAGCCTGCCGGTGACCGGCTGGTGGATGGTCAACCTGGCCGGCTGGCCGCTGAGCCAGACCTGGTTGCTGCTGGGCAGCATCCTGTTCGGCGTGCTGATGGTGGTTGGCTTGCTGCTGCTCGGTCGTCTCGGCACCTGGCAGGCTCAGGCCGGCGGCACGGTGCCGGTCAAGTCGCTGCGTTTCGTGATGATCTATGCCGTGGTGATCGTGGTGTTGCTGGTGGTGATCATGGCGGTAATGGGCGCCAAGCCCGTCTAGGGCCTTTCTGCGACCTGCGCGCCTGCCCTTGGGCCTGATGAGCGCGCCAGATCGGCAGCCCGTGCTAACGGCGCCCCTGGCGCTGCGCCACCAGCGGTTGCAGCAAGGCTTCTAGCTGCGGCTCGCTCAGGGTCGCTCGCAGCGCCTTGTAGAGGGCGCGGGTTTCCAACAGGTTCCACACCCGCAGCATGGTTTCCAGCGCGTCCAGTGGTTTGCTGATGAAGTCCCGGGCACCCAGAGCCAGAGCACGCAGGCGTGTAGCCCGGGTCACGTCGGCGGTCAGCACCAGCAGCGGCACGTAGTCGTTCTGCGGGATGCGCCGGTTGAGTTGCTCCATCAACGCGAAGCCATCGAAGTCAGGCATGTGCAGGTCAAGAATTACCAGGTCCGGTTCGAAGCTGTTGTAGAGCTCCAGGGCACGCAGCGGCTGGGTGCTGCTGAGCACATTGTGCAGACCTTCGCGGGCCAGCAACTGTTCCATCAGGTCCAGGTTGGGACGCTGGTCGTCGATGATCAGGATGCGGTAGTCGTCGCTCATGCGGGCTCCGGCAGGTGCTGGTCGAGAAAGGCCAGGAAGGTCGGTACGTGGATGGGTTTGGTGAGAATCGCCGTGGCGCCAGCCTGTTGCATGGCGCGCCGCGCGGCGGTGCTGGCGTCCGCGGTGATCATCAGTACGGCAATGCCTGCCGTGGCCGGATCGGCGCGCAGCCGTTTGAGCACGTCAATGCCGGTCATGTCTGGCAGGTTGATGTCCAGCAGGATTACCCGTGGCAGATGCTGGCGCGCCAGGTCGAGGCCGAGCTGGCCCTGCATGCTCGACAGCAGCTGCACCCCTTGCCGCCGCTGCAGCAGGGTTTCGATCAGCGCCTGACTGGAGAGGTTGTCTTCGATGCACAGCACGCGGGTCAGGCTGCCAGTTTCCGCCATGCGTACCGGGGCTGGCGCGGGCAGTTGCCGCCAGTGATCGTCGCTTGCCGCGAGTGGTTCGACCTGCGCCGATGGCAGCGTCAGCACGAAGCGGCTGCCCGTGCCCACGACGCTGATTACTTCAAGGGTGCCGTCCATGGCCTGCAGCAGGTTGCGACTCAGCGCCAGGCCCAGGCCGGTGCCTTCGCTGTGCTGGTCGGCGCCCAGGCGCTCGAACGGATGAAACAGGCGCGCCAGATCGTCCGGAGCGATGCCCGCGCCGCTGTCGTTCACGGCCAGTGCCAGGCGCTCGCCCTGCACATCGATATCCAGGTGCACTTCCCCGCCCGGGCGGTTGTATTTGACGGCGTTGGACAGCAAGTTGAGCAGCACCTGGATCAGCCGCTGCCGGTCTGCCATCACCCCGACCAGGGCGTTGCTCGGCGGCAGCGGACGCAGGCGAATACCCGCCTCGTCGGCGAGGGGCGAGATCAGCGTCAGCGCCTCCTGCACCACGCCATGCAGGTCGATGGCTTCCGGGCTCATGGGTAGCCGCCCGGCCTCGATACGGGCGATGTCGAGTACTTCGTTGATCAACGTGAGCAGGTGCTGCCCAGCACGCAGGATGTGGGTGACCTGCGGCCTGGGCGATTCCAGGTCGAGTAACTGCGCGAAGCCCAGGATGGAATTGAGCGGCGTGCGCAGTTCATGGCTCATGCGCGATAGAAACTCGCTCTTCGCCTGGCTGGCGTTCTCCGCTTCCTCGCGGGCATCGCGCAGGGCGATATCGGCGGCGCGGCGGTCGGTGATGTCGCGGGTGACCTTGGAGAAGCCGCGCAGCGTGCCACTGCCGTCGTACTGGGCGGTGATCACCACGCTGGCCCAGAAGCGCGAGCCATCGCGCCGCTGGCGCCATGCCTCTTCTTCGTAGCGGCCCTTGTCGGCGGCCACCTGCAGCGCGTGCAGCGGGTGATGTGGGCGCTGTTCGTCGGGGTAAAACAGGGAAAAGTGGCGGCCGATGATCTCGCTTTCGCTGTAGCCCTTGATGCGCTCGGCGCCGGCGTTCCAGGTGATGACGTGACCGTCGGGGTCGAGGGCGAAGATGCCGTAGTCGCGCACGCCCTCGATGATCAGACGCAGGCGCTCCTCGTTGTCACGCAATGCCCGCTCGCGCTGGGCAAGCAACTGGCTGGCCTCTTCCAGGCTGGCGCCGAGGCGGCCGATTTCGTCACGTTCGTGATGCCGAGGTTGCAGTGGCTTGCCGAGCGCCAGGTGGCGGGCGCTACGCTGCACCCGCTGCACGCGGCTGACGATGCCGCTGGACAGCAGGAGTACCGCGACGATTGCGCCGAACAGGCCACAGCCAGCTGCCAGCAGGGTGGCCAGGAGCATACGTTGGCGGTTGTCCACGGCGTTGGCGGTGCGGTCGGCGAGCAGGGCGTCCTCGCGTACACGCATTGCCCCGATTTCGTCGCGCAGGGTGTCGAGCGTGCGCTTGTTTTCGATCAGTATGGCGATGAGCTGCTCGCCGTTTTCGCCCATGTCGCCGTCGCGCAGTACGTCCAGCCCTTCGAGCTTGGTGGTGATCAGCGGCTTGATGCGCTGCAGGCGCTCACGCACCTCGGTGTCGCGGATGTTGGCGTCCAGGCGTGCCAGGGCCGCCTCGATGCGCGGTTCGATCTGCAGGTAGATCGTCAGGAAGTTCTCGCGACGCGTCAGCAGGTAGCCGCGCACACTGGCGGCGCCTTCGGCCAGCAGGGTCTGCACGGCCTGGATGTCACCCTGTACCTTGAGTACGCGGCGCACGTCCTCCTCGGCCTCGGCGGTTCGCCGCTCGGTGATGTAGATCAGCACCAGCGACAGCAGCAGGATGACCAGGGGCAGCGAGATGCCGACCAGCGCCTTGCCGCGCAGGGGCAGGTCCGCCCAGAAACGGTCGATGCGGCGCATCATGTAGCGGGCCCGAACCAGTCTGCCGCCGGTTGTGCCACCAGGCCCAGGGCAATGCCGCGCACGGCGGCCTGGGTGCGATCAGCCACGCCGAGTTTGGCGATTACCCGCTCGACGTGGGTTTTCACCGTGCCGGCTGCGATGCCGAGCTTCTCGCCGATCTCGCGGTTGCTGAAGCCGCCAGCGACCAGGCCGAGCACCTGGCGCTCGCGGTTGGTGAGTGCATCGGTGGGCGGCGCGCCCGCGTTGCTGCGGTCGGCGATGCGCCGCAGCAAGCGCGCACTGACGGAACTGTTGAGGGCTTCTTCGCCTGCCGCGACGCGGCGCAGGGCGGCGATCACTTCGTCGCGGGTGGCGTCCTTGAGCAGGTAGCCGACGGCACCTGCGGCGATGGCCGCCTCCAGGTGCTCCGGGCTGTCATACATGGTGAACATCACCACTTTCAGGCGCGGCTGGCGCTGCTGCAGCACGCGGGCCGCACCGAGCCCGTTGAGGCCGGGCATACGGATGTCGAGGATGGCGATGTCCGGTTGCAGGCGTTCGCAGAGCTGCAGGGCGTTGTCGCCGTCGGCCGCCTGGCCGACCACCTCGAATTCGCCGCAGCCGGCGAGCATGGCGACAAAGCCGGCACGGGTCACTTCATGGTCGTCTGCCACGACCAGGCGCAGGGGGCTATTCATGGTTGATCCTCATCGCCGTTCGGCACCTGGGCCAGCAAGCGGGTGCCGCGCCCCGGCTCGCTGCTGCAACGCAGGTGCCCGCCGAGCAGGCTGGCGCGCTCGTGCATGGCGGCCAGGCCCAGCCCGCTGTTGCCGGTGGCGGGCAGGTGCGCGCGAGCCTCGAAGCCGCGGCCGTCGTCCTCCACGCGCAGCTCTGCATGGCCTGGCTGGCTGTCCAGGCCCATCCGCACGCTACAGGGCCCGGCGTGTTTGAGAATGTTGTTGATGCCCTCCTGGGCGATACGAAACAGGGTGATTTCGACGTTGGCCGGTAATCGTGCCTGGCTGCGCTGCAACCACTGCACCCGGTAGCCGGCGTCGCGCAGGCGGTCGGCCTCCTTGTCGATCGCATGCAGCAGGCCGAAATCATCCAGCAACTGCGGACGGAGACCGCCGATCGCCTGGCGCCCTTCGCGTACGCAGCGCTGTGCCAGGTCGAGGATGGTGCGCAACTCCTGCTGCTGTGCGTCAGCCAGCGCCGTGCACTGGCTGGCGAAACCCTGGAGGCGCTGATGCAGGCCGGCCAGCGTCTGCGCGAGGCCGTCGTGCAGGTCGTAGGCGACTCGCCGGCGCTCGTCTTCCTGGGCACTGAGCAGGCGGTGCACCAACTCCGACATGGTGCGTTCGCGGGCCAGCAGATCGCCATGCAGGCGCTGGTTGTCGAGGTGCGCGGCGAGCAGGGTGGCGAGCAGTTGCAGGGATTCGAGATCTTCGTCGTCCGGCGGGTTGATCTTCACCGCGCTGGCCAGCAGCACGTTGCCGAACGGCTGGCCCTGGGCCGTTGCCAGGGGCAGGCGGATAACCAGCTGCAGGTCGTTCTTGTCGATGGGCAGACACTGTGCCTGTGCCGAACCGCTGTCGCCGAGCGCCAGCAGCGCCACGCGCTGCTCGTTGGAGTGGGCGCCGTGGCTGGCCAGTACCTGGTCTTCGCCATGCAGTTCGCGAATCACCAGGCCGCTGTCCATGGCGCAGAACGCGCAGGCGCGCTGCAGCATGCGTTCGCCCATTTCGGCGGGCGACAGGGCGCCAAGCTCGCGGCCGGTGTCGACCAGCAGGCTCAGGCGTGCGGCTCTGCTCTCCCATTGCCGGTACTGGCTGCGCAGTGCCAGGGCACTGCCGTTGTCGTTATGCATGGGAACTCTCCAGCGCAGGCGGCGCCGATTGTGGGCGCCATCATCCCATTAAATCGGCTTCTCGCGGTGATCGCCCATACGCCGATCGGCATAGGCCGTTGTCGCCATCCGGCGGATGGCGGCGGCTCTCGGGCAGGGCACAGTAGAGACGTCAACCACACAGGAAATGATCATGAAAATCCATGCACTCGCCGCTGCTCTGCTGCTCGTTGCCAGTACCCCGCTGCTCGCTGCCGTTGAGCAGAAGCCTTACAACTACAGCAGTGTCGCCAAGGCGCCTGCCGATGCCGCCGATCGCGAAGTCGCGGCGCTGTTCGACCAGTGGAATACCGCACTGCAGACTGGCGACGTGTCCAAGGTCGTCAGCCTGTACAGCAAGGATGCGGTGTTGCAGCCGACCGTTTCCAACCACGTGCGTGCCAGCGCTGCGGAAATCACTGACTACTTCGACCACTTCATGGCATTCAAGCCGGTCGGCCACATCAATTACCGGGAGATTCGCCGCCTGGGCCCGACCACCGCACTGGACAGCGGCGTGTACACCTTCCGCCTGACCGATGAAAAGGGCAAGACGCAAGATGTGCAGGCGCGCTACACCTTCCTCTATACCCGTGTCGACGGCCAGTGGAAGATTCTCAACCACCATTCCTCGGCCATGCCGGAAAAGGTCACGACCGAGATGGCCAAGCAGCTGTAAGCGCTAAAGGCAGCGCATCGGCACTGCAGCGTTGAACCAGGGCCCGGGCCGCGCGCGTACACCCGCAAGCGCCCGCGTCCTCGCCTTGTCCTGATCCCGCTCGCGAGCCTTGAACCGGCTCCGGGCAGCTTTCACCCAAAACCGGCGCCCGAGCGCCGGTTTTTTTATGCCTTGAAATAGGCTCAGCGCAGCGACATGACCGGCCAGTTGCGATCCTCGGCCTCGGCCAGCAGCTTGGGATCCGGGTCGACGGCAACCGGATAGCTGACCTGTTCGAGCAGCGGCAGGTCGTTCATCGAGTCGCTGTAGAACGTCGAGCGAGCGAGGTCGAAGCCGTGTTCCTGCATCCAGCGGTTGAGGCGGGTGACCTTGCCCTCCTTGAAGCAGGGCACGTCGGTGGTACGCCCGGTATAGCGTCCGTCGATCATTTCGCACTCGGTGGCCAACAGGGTATCGACGCCCAGGCGCGCGGCGATCGGCGCGGTGACGAAACGGTTGGTGGCGGTGATGATCACCAGCTTGTCGCCGGCCGCGCGGTGTCTGTCTAGCAGTGCCAGGGCGTTGGGCAGGATGATCGGTTCGATGCATTCGGCCATGAACTCGCGGTGCCAGGCATCGAGTTGCGCCATCTCGGTACGGCCGAGGATATCCAGGGTGAAGTTCAGGTAGTCGGTGATGTTCAGGCGCCCGGCCAGGTAGTCCTGGTAGAAGGCATCGTTGCGCGTCTTGTAGGTCGCGCCGTCGAGAATCCCGCGCGCGCACAGCCAGTCGCCCCAGGCGTGGTCGCTGTCGCCGCCGAGCAGGGTGTTGTCGAGATCGAATAAAGCCAAACGCACGGAGCCACCTCATCTATAGCGAGCCATTGAAGGCCCCACAATAGCGGCTTTTGCCCGGCGCAGGAAAACCGCCTGAGGCATTGCAGCGGGGCTGGCATGCCGTCTCGGCGTGGCGCGTTGCCGCTGTCCCGGGCTTTGTGGAACAATGCCGGAACATGCGTTTACGAGGTTGTGCGCCGTGATCGATCCTGATGGTTTTCGCCCCAACGTCGGCATCATTCTGACCAATGATGTCGGCCAGGTGCTCTGGGCGCGTCGAATTAACCAGGATGCCTGGCAGTTCCCCCAAGGCGGCATCAATGACCGTGAGTCGCCTGAAGAAGCGTTGTACCGCGAACTGAACGAAGAAGTGGGCCTTGAAGAGCAGGATGTGAAAATTCTCGCCTGCACCCGGGGCTGGTTGAGGTATCGTCTGCCGCAGCGCCTGGTGCGCACGCACAGCCAACCGCTGTGTATCGGCCAGAAGCAGAAGTGGTTCCTGTTGCGCCTGACCTCCGACGAGCAGCGGGTGCGCATGGATCTGACCGGCAAGCCGGAGTTCGATGGCTGGCGCTGGGTCAGTTACTGGTATCCGTTGGGACAGGTGGTTACATTCAAGCGCGAAGTCTACCGTCGCGCGCTCAAGGAACTCGCACCGCGCCTGCTGGCTCGGGACTAGGCAGGGTCAGGCATGCTCAACACGCTGCGCAAGATCGTCCAGGAAGTCAACGCCGCCAAGGATCTCAAGGCGGCGCTGGGCATCATCGTGCAGCGCGTCAAGGAGACCATGGGCACCCAGGTGTGCTCCGTGTACCTGCTCGACCCGGAGAGCAACCGCTTCGTGCTGATGGCCACCGACGGCCTCAACAAGCGCTCCATCGGCAAGGTCAGCATGGCGCCCAACGAAGGCCTGGTGGGCCTGGTGGGTACCCGCGAAGAGCCGCTGAACCTCGAGAATGCCTCCGAACACCCGCGCTATCGTTATTTCGCTGAAACCGGTGAAGAGCGCTATGCCTCCTTCCTCGGCTCACCGATCATCCACCACCGTCGGGTGATGGGCGTACTGGTGGTGCAGCAGAAGGAGCGCCGCCAGTTCGATGAAGGCGAAGAAGCCTTCCTGGTGACCATGAGCGCGCAGCTCGCCGGGGTTATTGCGCATGCCGAGGCGACCGGTTCGATCCGCGGCCTGGGCAAGCAGGGCAAGGGCATCCAGGAAGCCAAGTTCGTCGGCGTACCAGGTTCGCCCGGCGCTGCCGTGGGTACTGCGGTGGTGGTGCTGCCGCCGGCCGATCTGGACGTGGTGCCCGACCGCGCGGTTACCGATATCGGTGCCGAACTCAAGCTGTTCAACGACGCCCTGGAAGGCGTGCGCGGCGACATGCGCAGCCTCTCCGAACGCATGGCCACCCAGTTGCGTCCGGAAGAGCGGGCATTGTTCGACGTCTACCTGATGATGCTCGAAGACGCCGCGCTCGGTAACGAAGTGGTCAAGATCATCAAGACCGGTCAGTGGGCCCAAGGCGCGCTGCGCCATGTGGTCAGCGAGCACATCAATCGTTTCGAACTGATGGACGACGCCTACCTGCGCGAGCGCGCCTCGGACGTCAGGGACCTCGGCCGCCGGCTGCTCGCTTACCTGCAGCAGGCTCGCCAGCAGGCGCTGGTCTATCCGGACAACTGCATCCTGGTCGCCGAGGAACTGTCGCCGGCGATGCTTGGCGAAGTGCCGGAAGGCAAGCTGGTCGGTTTGGTCTCGGTGCAGGGTTCGGGCAACTCGCATGTGGCGATCTTCGCCCGCGCCATGGGCATCCCCACGGTGATGGGCGCGGTCGAGCTGCCGTATTCGAAGATCGACGGCATTCAGCTGATCGTCGATGGTTACCACGGCGAAGTCTTCACCAACCCCAGCGAGATCCTGCGCAAGCAGTATGCCGATGTAGTCGAGGAAGATCGCCAGCTCACCAAGGGCCTCGACGCCCTGCGCGCCCTGCCTTGCGAGACCCTTGACGGCCACCACATGCCGCTGTGGGTCAATACCGGGCTGCTCGCCGACGTGGTACGGGCGCAGGAGCGGGGCGCCGAAGGTGTTGGCCTGTACCGTACCGAAGTGCCGTTCATGATCAAGGATCGGTTCCCCAGCGAGAAGGAACAGCTGGCGATCTACCGCGAGCAGTTGGCCGCCTTTCATCCGCTGCCGGTAACCATGCGCACCCTGGATGTCGGCGGCGACAAGGCCCTGAGCTATTTTCCGATCAAGGAAGACAACCCTTTCCTCGGCTGGCGCGGCATCCGCGTGACCCTCGACCACCCGGAAATCTTCCTGGTGCAGGTACGCGCCATGCTCAAGGCCAGCGAAGGGCTGAACAACCTGCGCATTCTGCTGCCGATGATCTCCGGGATTCAGGAACTGGAAGAATCGTTGCACCTGATTCATCGCGCCTGGGGCGAGGTGCGCGACGAGGGCACGGACGTGCCGTTGCCGCCGATCGGCGTGATGATCGAGATTCCCGCGGCCGTCTACCAGACCCGCGAACTGGCCCGCCAGGTGGACTTCCTGTCGGTCGGCTCCAATGACCTGACCCAGTACCTGCTGGCGGTCGACCGCAACAACCCGCGCGTCGCCGATCTCTACGACTTCCTTCACCCTGCGGTTCTGCAGGCGCTGACCAAGGTAGTGGAGGACTCCCACGCCGAAGGCAAGCCGGTAAGCATCTGCGGTGAAATGGCCGGTGACCCGACCGCCGCCGTGCTGCTCATGGCAATGGGCTTCGACAGCCTGTCGATGAACGCCACCAACCTGCCAAAGGTGAAGTGGTTGCTGCGCCAGATCAGCATGGGCAAGGCCAAGGACCTGCTCGGCCAGGTGATGCGCATCGACAACCCGCAGGTTATCCACAGCACCCTGCAACTGGCCCTGCGCAACCTCGGCCTGGGCCGTATGATCAATCCGGCGTCGGATATTCAGGCTTGACTGCGGCTGCGTAGCACGCAGCCGCTAACCTGCGGGAGCGCGCCACGCGTGCGACAGCTTCACGGCCATGAGCGAGGCGTTAGCGCCCGCTCCCCAAAAAGCTGCTCAGCCGCCCAACTGCCAGCCTGGACCTCGAATCGCACCTCACCGCTCGGCGTACCCTCAGCCCCGAAACTGCGCTCGATGATGAGCCGCTTGCCATCGGCGTAAGTGAGCAGCAGTGTGCTGGCGCGGGTGCCGTAGGTCGGGCTGACGATGAATACGCCGCCAAGCAGCCGCTCTAGATCCCCGCCTACGCCGGTATCCGGCAGGGCCGCGTCATCGGGTTTCGTGGTGTCGGCGAGGAGGGTGAACAGGGTATTTTCATCGGGCTCGTCCAGTGCGGTGGCAAGCGCTGCCTTGGCTCGCTGCAGCTTTGGCCAGGGGGTATCCAGGTCGGCATTGGAAACGCCGTGAATGCCGGGCGGCAGCGCCTGGGCTTGCCCGGTGTGGGAATTGAAGTGCCACAGCGCCTCGCGGTCGCCGACCAGCAGGTTGAAGCCGCTGTAGTCGTCCGCTTCGCGGCGCAGCGCGTCCAGAAAAGCCCCGGCCCCCTGTTTGCCCTGCAGAAAGCGCAGCGGCAGTTCCCCTCTTGAGCGTGAGCCCTGCTCAGCCCGCGGGTCGCGAATATTGGTGAGGGCAGCAAAGCGTCCATCGGGGCCGATACCCAGCCAGGTGCCGCCAGCCTGCAGGTCGCGCCCGGCGACCAGGCCTGGGGCCTGCGGCCACTCGGCCATGGCGGCGGTCGGCCGGGCATGGAACTCGTCGCGATTGGCCGCCACCAGCAGTGGCAGGTAGTGACCGGGGCGCCAGGCAAGGGCGATCAGACACATGCCTAGCTCAGCCTGCTGCGCACGCCGGCGGCGTCGAGGATTTCGCCGACATGCACGACAACCTTGCGTGCCCCGGCGCCCATGCCGAGCTCCATCAGAATGCGCTGCTCCACCTGAGAAAGGCCGCCTTCCAGCAACTCCAGTGGCTGGATCAACAGCTTGGGTGCGCAATTGAGAAAGCTCAGGCGCTTGGGCATAAGGCTCTGCACGGCCTCCTTGATCATGCGGTCGGCGATGCTGAACTCCGCCACCAGCAAGCGTTGATTGCTGAAGGGCGGATGAGCCTCGAGCACCGCTACGCGAGCGCTTTCCAGGTGGGTGAGGTGCAAATGGTTGCAGGCGATGCGAAGGTAAAAAGTATTGGCCACGGTGCAGCTCGCTTCCTTGGAGAGCCCTCACTCTACGCAAAGCATCCTGTGGCATCCATCGCCAAAAGTAGAGGCTGCGGGCTGCTTCCGCTACCATGCCGCATCGCTTTTCAGAGCACACCATGGTCTTCTTACTGTACATCCTGCTCGGTGCCGCGGCAGGCCTGCTGGCCGGGCTGTTTGGCGTCGGTGGCGGCATGGTCATCGTGCCGGTGCTGATCTTCACCTTCACCGCCCAGGGCTTCGACAGCTCGGTGCTGACCCACATGGCGGTCGGTACCTCGCTGGCCACCATTCTGTTCACCTCGGTCAATGCGGTGCGCGAGCATCATCGCCGTGGTGCAGTGCGCTGGGGGCTGTTCGTCTGGCTGACGGTGGGTATCGTGCTGGGTTCGGTGCTCGGTGCGCTGACCGCCGAGTCCATCGATGGGCAGGTGCTGCAGAAGATCATCGGCGTGTTCGCGCTGTGCGTCGCCCTGCAACTGGCGCTGGATCTCAAGCCCAGGGCCAGCCGTGAAGTGCCCGGCAAGGCTGGCCTGAGCGCGGCGGGTGGGGTGATCGGCTGGGCTTCGGCGATCATCGGCATCGGCGGCGGCTCGCTGACCGTACCGTTCTTGACCTGGCGCGGCGTGTCCGTGCAGCAGGCCGTGGCAACGTCTTCGGCATGCGGCTGGCCCATCGCCGCGGCGGGCGCGCTGAGTTATCTGTGGCTGGGCTGGGGCGACGCGCGTCTGCCTGGCTGGAGCCTGGGTTATGTGTACCTGCCGGCGCTGCTGGGCATCGCCCTGACCAGTGTGTTCTTTGCAAGCACCGGCGCGCGCCTGGCGCACCGCCTGTCACCGCGGGTGCTCAAACGCTTGTTCGCGCTGTTGCTGTTCATCGTTGGCCTGAATTTTCTGTTGTGAGGAATCCTGATGCTGCCTTACCCGAACATTGACCCGGTCGCCCTCGACCTGGGGTTTCTGCAGATCCACTGGTACGGCCTGATGTACCTGGTCGGTATCGGTGGTGCCTGGTTCCTCGCTTCGCGGCGCCTGCACGCCTTCGACCCGACCTGGAGCAAGGAGAAGCTCTCCGACCTGGTGTTCTGGGTGGCGATGGGGGTAATCCTCGGTGGTCGCCTGGGCTACGTGCTGTTCTATGACCTGCCGGCCTATATCGCCAACCCGCTGCTGATCCTTGAAGTGTGGAAGGGTGGCATGTCGTTCCACGGCGGCCTGATCGGCGTGATGCTGGCCACCCTGTGGTTCGCCCGGCGCAACGGCAAGAGCTTCTTCGAACTGATGGATTTCATCGCCCCGCTTGTGCCGATCGGCCTCGGCGCCGGGCGTATCGGCAACTTCATCAATGCCGAACTGTGGGGCAAGGTCACCGACGTGCCTTGGGCCATGGTGTTCCCCACCGGCGGGCCGGAGCCGCGGCACCCGTCGCAGCTGTACCAGTTCGCCCTGGAAGGCGTCGCGCTGTTCGTCATCCTCTGGGTCTATTCGCGCAAACCGCGGCCGACCATGGCGGTCTCGGGTCTGTTCGCGGTGTGCTACGGGATTTTCCGCTTCATCGTCGAACTGGTGCGTGTGCCGGATGCCCAGCTCGGTTACCTGGCCTGGGGCTGGCTGACCATGGGTCAGGTGCTCTGCGTACCGATGGTGCTCGCCGGCCTGGGCGTGATGGTCTACGCCTACAAGCGCCAGCCCGCAGCGGAGGTAGCCCGATGAAACAGTACCTCGACCTGATGCGCCACGTGCGCGAGAACGGCACCTTCAAGCAAGACCGCACCGGCACCGGCACCTACAGCGTGTTCGCCCACCAGATGCGTTTCGACCTGGCCGACGGTTTTCCCCTGGTGACCACCAAGAAATGCCACCTCAAGTCGATCATTCACGAGCTGCTGTGGTTCCTGCAGGGTGACACCAACATCAAATACCTGAAGGACAACGGCGTACGCATCTGGGACGAGTGGGCCGACGAGAACGGCGACCTCGGCCCGGTGTACGGTTACCAGTGGCGCAACTGGCCGGCGCCGAACGGCGAGTCGGTTGACCAGATCAGCAAGCTGATCGAGATGATCAAGAAGAACCCGGACTCGCGCCGCCTGATCGTCTCCGCCTGGAACCCGGCGCTGGTCGAGCAGATGGCCCTGCCGCCGTGCCACGCGCTGTTCCAGTTCTACGTGGCGGACGGCAAGCTCAGCTGCCAGCTCTACCAGCGCTCGGCGGACATTTTCCTGGGTGTGCCCTTCAACATCGCCAGCTATGCGCTGCTGACGTTGATGGTGGCGCAGGTGTGCGGCCTGCAGCCCGGCGAGTTCATCTGGACCGGCGGTGACTGCCACCTGTACGCCAACCACCTGGAACAGGCCGACCTGCAGCTGACCCGCGAGCCGCTGCCGTTGCCAACCATGAAGCTCAACCCCGAGGTGAAGGACCTGTTCGCCTTCAGTTTCGAGGATTTCGAGTTGGTCGGCTACCAAGCGCACCCGCATATCAAGGCGCCGGTCGCGGTCTGACTCGGGAAGTGATGCGCTCACCTCGTTAGCGAAAAACGCTCGGCGATTTCCTCAACGATCTCGCTTGGCCCGCTGAGCTTCCACTCGAACCAGTTGTCCCACTCCAGCCTCAGCTCATCCAGGCCACGGCGCAGCCGGTAACTGTCGTAATCGATGCCCTTGTCGAACGCCAGCGGGCTGTATTGAGCGACCTGCCACCAGCCCTCGGCCTTGAGGCTGTCCAGAACCCGATTACCGACCTCGGTTTCGATGTTCTCCAGGGTAACGTGGTCGGCCGTGCACACCGGCTGACGCTCCAGGCAGCGCCGCTCCAGCCAGTGACGAAGCTTTTTGATCAGCACAGTCATATTGGCAACACACAAAATTGGCCTCGCCAGAACGCGGGTGGGGTGATGTTCGCATCTGCCTCTCGGACTTGCGACTAGCCCTCCGTGGCCACCCAAACGAATTGATGACGAGCGGTTTAGCAGCTACTTACGTAGCGCCCTGTACACGCCATGGCGCAGCACCTCGAGCATGCCTTTGGTATCCAGCTCCTTGCACAGGCTGTCGAGCACCAGCGCCTCCGTGGCGCGTCCCTGAATGGTCTGCAACGTCTACCAGGGTTCACTTGGGTACGCTGGATAAAGTCCAGTGCGCTGGTTGCCTCCTGGGCGCGAGTACGATCAAAACCCTGGCTATGGCCCCGCGTTAAGCCACCCTCATGAAGTAAGGAGTACTCGATAGCGTCTTCCAAAGCGCTTCGCTATGCTTCTTGGCCACGGTCGATCCTTCTGTGAGCTTCAACAGCGCCTTCTTACATAGCGCGATTTATCTGTAATTTTCGCTGGGGAATCTTACATACGAAAACCCATATGTAAATTTGGAGGCTAATTCTTACATATGATTTTCTGTGTGTAAGCCGAACGCAGCTTTTTCAGGCCATGAACAGGTCGAAATACCGTTTGAACAGGTAAAGCCGGTTGCGACCGTAGCCCGTGGTTTCCACCAGAATGTTCAAGCTCTCGAGCTGCTTCACCAGGGCGGTGGCGCTCTGGTGTGTCAACCCGAGTACCTCTGCCGCTTCGCCAATGCTGACCATGGGCCGCTGGTACAGGTGCAGCAGCAGCTTCTTGGCATTTTCCGCACGTTTGCCGAGCATGAATATCTGATGCTCCACCTCCTGGCGCAGTGCCATGATCGCCATGAAGGTGTTCTTGCTGCTGGTCGCCGTTTCCACCACCGCGGTGAGGAAGAAACGCAGCCAGTGCAGCAGGTCGTTGGAGCTGCGCACCACGGTCAGGGCATCGTAGTAGGCACCGCGGTTGCGCTCGAAGAAGTCCGACAGGTACAGCGCCGGTTTGTGCAGCAGGCCCTTGTCCACCAGATACAGGGTGATCAGCAGGCGGCCGATGCGCCCGTTACCATCGAGAAACGGGTGGGTGGTCTCGAACTGGTGATGGCTCAGGGCGATGCGGATAAGGTCGGGTACCTGCACCTGCTCGTTGTGCCAGAACTTCTCCAGGCCGCCCATCAGCTCTGGCACTTCGCCTGGGTGTGGCGGCACGAACACGGCGTTGTTCAGGTTACTGCCGCCGATCCAGTTCTGCGAGGTACGAAATTCCCCCGGCATCTTGTGGTCGCCACGAACGCCCTGCATCAGCACCGCATGGGTCTGCTTGAGCACGCGGATGGACAGTGGCAACTCTTTGAGGTCGTCGACGGCGGTGTTGATTGCCTCGATATAGTTCTGCACCTCCTGCCAGTCGTCGCGTTTCTCCGGCCACCTGCTCCTTGCGCATCAGCGCCTCGTCCATCTGCGTCTGGGTGCCCTCGATACGGCTGGAGGTATTGGCCTCCTTGGCGATATGCATGCGGATGAACAGGTCTACGTCCGGCACCATCAGCGACAGCGCATTCAGCTCCGCCAACGCCCGCGAGGCGCGCTCCAGCAGGGTATTTAGCTGCGGGTCGAGCCACTGCCATTCGCAGTTGATCGGCGTCGGCGAAAAGCTCTTGTACTGGTATTGCTGCAGCCAGTGGCCGGAAGTGAACTGTTCGACTTGCATCAGGCGACGTCCTTGTCCTGCGTAGACTGTCTGGATTAAGGTGCTTGCCAGTCGCGCACATCGATCTGGCCACGCAGCAGGTTGGCGATGTCCCAGATGAAGTCACTGTGTTTCTTGAAAAGATCCTGGTGTTCCACTGCTGATCCTTGAATGACGAGCCGGCTGATTGAAGGCGAGTGATTCTACTGCGCTTTGCCCGTCTGATGTTTTGCGAACCGCCTCAGCGGCCCTTGCCCAGCCCCTCGGCGAGGTGGTCGATCAGCACCCGCAGCTTGGGCGGCAGGTGGCGGGTCGGGTGGTAGAGAATCCACGCCGTGCCTTGGTAGGAGCCCGTGTAGCGCCACTGCGGTAGCACACGCAGCAACTCGCCATTGGCCAGTGACGCCGCGGCCGTGAAGTGTGGCAGGCAGGTGACGCCCAGGTGCTCGAGCGCGGCGTTGAGGCGGACTTCGCTGTGGTTGCTGGCGAAGCGGCCGCATACCGCCACCACGCATTGCTCCGGCCCATTGCTGAAGTGCCAGCGGTGGTCGTCCGCGGTTTCGTCCAGATAGAGGCAGGCGTGGCGCACCAGCTCGCTGGGGTGCTGGGGCATGCCGTGGCGCTGCAGATAGGTGGGGCTCGCACACAGCAGCTGTTGGACGTTGCACAGCGGCCGACCGGCCAGGGTAGGCGGCGGCTGGTCGGTGATGCTCACCAGCAGGTCGAATTGATCGCTGATCAGGTCCGGGCTGCGGTCGCTGAGGTTGAGGCTGATATCCACCTCCGGGTAGCGCTGCAGAAAGTCGTTGATCAGCGGCATGACCAGAAAGCGCCCAAAGGCCTTGGGCACGCTCAGGCGCACCCGGCCGCGCGGTTGGCTCATCAGCCGCTCGCCCACATCGAGGGCGGCCTGCGCGGCGTCGAGCATGTCCTTGCAGCGCTCGAACACTTCGCTGCCAGCCTCGCTCAGGCGCAGGCGGCGGGTGGTGCGCTCCAGCAGGCGTACGCCGAGTGTCTGCTCTAGGTGGGCGATCTGCCGGCTGACCGCCGAGGCGGTGCTGCCTTGCTGGCGCGCCGCGGCCGAAAAGCTGCCGGCCTCGACCACCCGCACGAAGATGGCCAGGTAGGGAAGCAGTTGCGGCGTCAGATTCGTGCGCATGGGGAACAGGTCTTGTTCAGGGCTGGTGGATTATCACGCTGAAGGACGCAATGGACAATGCGCCTCTACTTATTCCCCAGGAAAACAGCCCATGACGACGCTGATAAGCCGCGCCCCTTCACGCCTGCTGCAGGCCAGCGATCTGCTGCTACTGCTTGTGGCGCTGGTGTGGGGCACCAGTTACGGGGTGGCCAAGGAGGCGCTGGTGTTCTACCCGGTGCTTGGCTTCCTGGCGGTGCGTTTCTGCCTGACCTTCGTGATTCTGCTGCCGCAGTTACGCGGCGAGGGGCGCCAGGCCTGGGCGCCGGGCATTCCGCTGGGCGGCGTGATGCTGGCCATCTTCCTGTGCGAAACCTATGGCGTGCTGCATACCTCGGCCAGCAATGCCGCGTTTCTGATCAGCCTGTGCGTGGTCATCACGCCCTTCGTCGAGTGGCTGATGTTCGACCGCCGGCCTGACTCGCGGCTGCTGCCGGCGGTGGCCCTGTCGCTGTTCGGCACCTGGCTGCTCAGCGGTGGCGTCGACCTGCACTTCAACCTCGGTGACGGCCTGATGCTGATGGCAGCGCTGCTGCGCGCGGTGCTGGTCTGCCTGACCGGCAAGCTCACCGCCCACACCCAGGTACCGGCGCTCGCGCTGACCGCGGTGCAGACCGGGGTGATCGGTATTGGCTGCCTGCTGCTCGGCGTGATGGTCCTGCCAGGCGGTTTGCCTGCCCTGCCGACAGAGCCGGCGTTCTGGATCGGCACCTTGTATCTGGTGCTGTTCGCCACGCTGTTCGCGTTCTTCGTGCAGAACTACGCACTGCGCCGCAGCAGTCCGACCCGGGTGTCGCTGCTGATGGGTAGCGAGCCGCTGTTCGGTGCGCTGTTCGCCGTGCTGTGGCTTAGTGAGCAGTTGAGCGTGCAGGCGTGGATCGGTGGCTTGCTGATCGTGGCGGCGACGCTGTGGACGAGCTTGCTCAGGCGTTGAAGGGCATCGTGGCGATGCCATGGTGGAAGGGTGAAGCGTCTTCCACCCTACGGCTAAAGTCGTGCATGTATGTGGGAGCGCGCCATGCCCGCGAATTTTCGCGCGCATGGCGCGCTCCCACGGTTAACTACAATTGCCAGTTTCGTAGCCTGGGTTAGCCGAAGGCGTAACCCGGGACGGTGGCAAGGGTTTTCACAAATCCCGGGTATCGCTGTGCTCAGCCCGGGCTACGGGTTGCTGGGGTGCAAATGAATCGCCAGCCACAGCGCGCCCTCGCTGGTGTGCTCCACGCGGTGTGGTGTGCCAGCGGGCAGAAACAGATGATCGCCGGCGGTGAGCTCGAGCGCTTCGCCAGCTACCGTCATGCGCGCTTCGCCGCGGGCCAGCAGCACCCACTCGTCCTGCTCCTGCAGGTAATCCACCGACTCGATGCGTGACGAGCTGAGGATCCGCTCGATCTGCAGGTTGCGATGGCTGAGCAGGGTGTCGAAGCGCTCGCCCTGGGCGGGCGGCTCGCTGTCGTGGAACAGGTTGGCAACCGACATGTTCGAGGCTCGCAATCAGGTATCAGCGGCGGCCGGGTTTGGGCACGCCGGCGACCAGCAGGTGGTGGTGATCACGGCAGTAGAGCTCTTCGTACCAGCCGTAGTGCGGGTCGTTGCAGTGGCCGTGTTGTACCGACGGCGGCAACTGGCTCAGGTCGCTCTTGAAGTCCTGGCGCAGGGCGGCGAACAGTGAATCCGCCTGCGGCCAGCCGGCGCGATGGGGCGCCTGGCCGAGGCTGTTGCCCAAGCGCAGTTCGCGTTCGAGGATGGCGGCCAGTTCGCTGCACAGGCTCATTTCGCAGTCGGCGCCGGATCGATTTCCCTGGCCAGGCGCTCGACCTGTTCCTGGCGCTCGACCTGATCGAGGCGGGCGCCGGGATTCAGCGACGACCACTCCGGCCGCGCCCGGGCGACACGCAGGGCGCCGGGCAGCTTGCCTTCACGCCACTGGCTGTCCTGCAGGGCATCGAGGCGCACCGCTTCGACCGCTGCGTGGCCGCGCAGATCGAGGGCCTGCAGCAGGTGCTGCTGGCGCAGTGCGAGCAGGCGCAGCACGGCGTCGTCGACGGTCAGCTCACGCTGCCCCTGGAGCTTGCCCTTGAGACGCGCGCCGTAGTTGCGCAGGGTTTGTGCGCCGCCGCCGAGCAGCGCGCCGGCCAGGGCCGCGGTGCCCAGGGTCAGGCCGCCGACCAGCAGGTCGACGCCGGCGCCGGCCGCAGCGCCTGCGGCAGCACCGCCGCCCAGGCGGATGCCCAGTTGCTTGATGGTTTCCGGGTTGAACAGGTCGTCGCCCCAGCGGCCGTCCAGCAAGGGCAGGTCGTCGGCCCGGGCATCTTCACGGCGGAAGGCGTACAGGCGCAGGAGGGCTTCCACGCAGCGTTGTTCCCGCTGGCGAACTTCGTTGCGCAGTTCTCCAATGGCGGCCGTGGCCCGCTCGGCGTCGCCCGCCACGCTGCGCCGGCAGGCAGCGCAATCGATCAGCAATTCGGCGATCAGCCGCTTGGCGCTGCGGTGCCGGGCCACGCGCTGGGCCTCGTGATCATCGATCAGGCGTTGCAACTGCGGGCGCGACTTCTCGTGCATCAGCGCCAGGCTTTCGTAGAGCCGGCGCTCGCCATCGAGCGGCGGCGCCACGCTGTCGAAACGCACCAAGGCATGCAGTCCCAGGCGTGCCAGCGCCTCGCGCCAGTCGTCTTCGCGATGGTTGGCGCTGGCCACGAAATTCAGTACCGGCAGCAGCGGCCGGCCGCACATAGCCAGCACGTTGAGCTCGTCCCGGTACTTGGCCAGCACCGGCTCGCGGGCGTCGATCACGTACAGGCCGGCATCGGAGGCCTGAAGTTGGCGCAGCACCTTGGCTTCCTGTTCGAAACGCTGGCGCGCCTCGCTGCCTTCCATGAAGCGCGCCAGGCGGGCCGGGCCGTCGAGGCGCTCGCCGGGGCGATCTAGCTGGTCGAGATAGTCGAGCAGGGCGATGGCATCTTCCAGTCCCGGCGTGTCATACAGCTCCAGCAGCGCTTCGCCGTCCACCGACAGGCGCGCGCCCTCGACGTGGCGGGTGGTGCTGGGGCGATGCGAGACCTCGCCGAAACCAATGTCGCGGGTCAGGGTACGCAGCAATGAGGTCTTGCCGACGTTGGTGTGGCCGACTACGGCGAGCTTCAGTGCCTTGCTCATGGGCGTCGATCCTGTAGGAGCACCGCTCTCGGGGCGATGCGATGGTAGCCATGCCGCCGCAGTGGCGGTGCGGCCACCATTCGCCGCGAGGGCGCGGCTCCTACACCGACGTAGGGTGGATGACGCTTCACCCATCCACCAGGCTTTACATCTGCAGGGCGGATGAAAAGAGCGTCGGCTACGCGGCCCGATCCCCCCTTACGGTTTTCTTCAATCATGGCCCGTCTCCAGCCAATTCAGGGGCGAGCTGCCGTTGTGTGCCAGTTGCAGTTGATCCAGCGCCTTGTGCCAGTCGCCGAGGCGTTCGCTGTCGAGGGTTTCTCCTGGTGGTGGTTGCAGCAGCCAGACCCGGGTGCTTCCTGCACAGCGGGCCAGCTCGGCGAGCAACGCCAGGCTGCCGCGGTCTGGCGAGCGTCGCGGGTCACAGGCGATGGCCAGGCGAGCGGGCGGGAATCGGGTGAGCTGGTCGAGTAACTGGCGGCGTTGTTCGCGGCTGTCGATGATTCCGGCATCGGCCACCGACTTGGGCAGCACCGGCGGCCAGGGACGACGGTCGTCCAGTTCGATGGCGACCAGCAGTGCACCGCTGCTGGCGTCAACGCCGGCAGCGGATTGCACCTGATAAAGCTGCGCCGGCTCGGCATCGCACACGCCCAGGCGTTCGCTGTTGGGTTGCAGGCGCTCGCGCAGCAGGCCGTAACCGGGCAGGTCGACGTCCAGTTGCAACTGCGCCACGCCGCGCCGCCAGCGCCACAGGCACACCAGCCCCAGCAGCAAGCGTGGCAGCAGGCCGTAAAGCATCACCACGCCGATCAGCCAGCCGGCCCAGGCATGCCGTGCCGATTCCAGCGGCAGCGGGCTGTCGCCGCTGGCGCGCACGGTGGCGGCGTCGGGCACCGGAAAGCCCAGCAGGCCGGGCAGGGCGCCCAGGGCCTGGGTCAGCGCGACGAAGGTGTCGCCGCCCAGCAGGGTGGTTTCCCAGACGAAGCCATAACGGCGGGTGGACAGCAGTGCCAGCAGCATCAGCAGCGCGGTGCTCAGTGCCACCAGCCAGAGCCCATGCACGGCCATGCCCACCAGCCAGCGATTGAGGCGCTGGCGGCGCAGCAGCAGCACCAGGGCGGGGCCGGTGTGCAGCGCGCTGGCGTCACGGGCGAGTTTTTCGCTGAGCCACAGCCAGATGCGCCCGAGCGCCGCGCCATGGCCGCCGCCGAACAGCAGGCCGATCACCCAGCCCAGCAGCATCAGCAGGTGCAGGCCGAGCAGGCTGCCCAGCGCCCAGAACACGTTGACCGGCGTCTGCCCGTCGCCCAGCGCAGCGACTGCCAGGCCGGCGCCGCTGGCCAGGGCCAGCAGGCCGAGCAGCAGCATTGCCAGGCGCGCGCCCTGCAACCAGTGGCGTTGCGCCTGCTGTTGGCCGTCGCGCTCGGCGAGCAGCAGGGCACGGTTTTCGATACGCGTAGCCAGATCGCCGCCGGCCGCCTGGGCGCGGCGGTTGGCTTCACTGTCCTCGAGTAGCCCGGCATGTTCTTCGCGCAGGCGCACGGCCTCGCAGAGCCAGAGGCGTTGCAGCTTGGATAGGGGCACGCGATCTCCCGGTGAGTGACGGTCTCCGGGAGCATACCGTTGCGTGGTGAATGACAAAAGCTCGCAGTTACCGTTGCTGCTCGGCACGCAGGCGCACGGCGATATCCGGCTGGTCGATAAATAGACCATCGATACCGGTGGCGAGGAAGGCCCGTACCTCTGCGTCGATATCCCCCCGGGCTGCCGGGCTGTCGCCGCGTTGCAGCTCGGTCGGCAGGAACGAATTCTCGGCGCGGAAGGTGTACGGGTGCACCAGCAGCCCGGCGGCGTGGGCATCGGTCACGAAACGTGTCGGTTGGCCCAGGCTGCCGTCCGCCTGCCGAGGGATCACGTAGCCTTTGTCCGGCCCGACACCGACCGCGTACTGCGCGACAGCGCGCAGCCCGGCTGGCGTGGCCATCTGCGCGTAGGTCAGCGGGCTGCCCTGCACCACCTGATCATGGGGCTGGCCTTTGCCGTACAGCTGCACCAGGCGCAGCGAACTCATCTGGCGCAGCGCTTTCAGGTTGCTGACTTCGAACGACTGGATGTAAACCGGCGCCTTGGCGTCGCGGTAGCCGTTGCGCGCCAGCGTGTCGACCAGCGGCTTTTCCAGGGCCAGGCCCAGGTCCTTGAAGTGCTGGGGGTGCTTGGTCTCGATGTACAGGCCGATCTCGCGGCCCTGGCTGACCTGCAGAGCTTTCACCAGGTCGATGATTTGCTGCAGGGTGGGAATCTCGAACTGGCCGTCGAGGCGGGTGTTGCCCGGGCGAATATCGGGAATGCGCTCGATGGCGCGCAGGCGCTTGAGCTCGGCGGCGGTGAAATCTTCGCTGAACCAGCCCTCTAGCTCGACGCCGTCTATGCGCTGCTTGCGCTTGCGATCAGCGAATTCCGGGTGCCTGGCCACGTCGGTGGTCAGGCCCAGTTCGTTGTCGTGGCGTGCGAACAGCTGCCCGTCCTTGCTCATCACCAGGTCCGGTTCGACATAGTCGGCGCCCTGCAGGATGGCGATCGCGTAGGCCGCCAGGGTGTGTTCGGGTACGTAGCCGCTGGCCCCACGGTGGGCGATGATCAGCGGTTTGCCATCATCGGCGCGCTGGGCGGCGGGCGTTGCCGATGGATCGGCACTGGCCGTGAAGGGCAGCGCAAGCAGGGCACTGAGCGCCAACAGGCGGGACTGGCGTAGCGACATGGTTCGGTCTCCTGAGGGGGGCGGGCAATCAGCCTGCACCGACAACCATGGCGTGACGATGACAGCCTGGCAAGTCATGCGGGGTAACGGGGTGCTCTGTTATGCTGGCCGCCATGACCACACGACTCCCCCTCTGCCTGATCGCCGCCCTCGCGGAAAACCGCGTGATCGGCCGCGATAACCAACTGCCCTGGCACCTGCCGGCGGACCTCAAGCACTTCAAGGCCAAGACCCTCGGCAAGCCGATCATCATGGGGCGCAAGACCTGGGACTCCCTTGGCCGCCCGCTGCCCGGCCGGCTCAATCTGGTGGTCAGCCGTCAGGCTGGCTTGCGCCTGGACGGCGCCGAGGTCTTCGCGACGGTAGCAGTTGCCCGCGAGCGCGCCGAAGCCTGGGCCCGCGAGCAGGGTGTCGACGAAGTGATGCTGATCGGCGGCGCCCAGCTGTACGAACAGGCGCTGCCGATTGCCGACCGCCTGTACCTCACCCGCGTGGCGTTGCAGCCCGAGGGCGACGCCTGGTTTCCAGCGTTCGATGAAACGCAGTGGCAATGCGTCGAACGCGCTGAACAGCCTGCCAGCGAGGCAGCGCCCGCGCACCGTTTCGAAACCTGGACGCGCCTTTAGCCAACCTTGCGGCGATCCGCTTCGGCACCTGCAGGCAGTGCCGACTGGCACGCTAAGCAGCGGCGCTTTTCACGTGAACGGTGGCTCAGTGCTCGTCGGCCTTGGCCGGGCTTTCCGGCAGGAACCAGTTGAGTACCAGCGCGCAGATGCCGCCGGTGGCCACGCCCGACTCCAGCACGTTGCGCAGCGCCGCCGGCATGTGGGCGAGAAATTCCGGCACCTGCGACACACCGAGGCCAAGGGCCAGGGATACGGCGATGATCAGCAGGGCGCGGCGATCCAGGTCGATGCCGGCGAGAATGTTGATGCCCGAGGCCGCGACGGCGCCGAACATCACCATGGCCGCGCCGCCGAGCACCGGCTCCGGTACCGCCTGTATCACCCCAGCCACGGCCGGGAACAGGCCGAGCACCACCAGCATCAGGGCGATCCACACACCGATATGACGGCTGGCGATGCCGGTCAGCTGAATCACCCCATTGTTCTGGGCGAAGATCGAGCTGGGAAAGGTATTGAACACGCCGGCCAGCAGCGAGTTGACGCCGTTGACCAGCACCCCGCCCTTGATGCGCTGCATCCACAGCGGGCCTTCGACGGGCTGCTTGGACACCTTGCTGGTGGCGGTCACGTCACCGATGGCTTCCAGGGACGTGACGAGGTAGATCACCAGCATCGGGATGAACAGGCTCCAGGAGAAACCGAGGCCGAAGTGCAATGGCGTCGGCACCTGGAATAGCTCGGCCTGGTGCATGCCGGTGAAATCCAGGCGGCCCAGGTAACCGGCCAGCGCATAGCCGACCAGCAGGGCGATGACGATCGCGCAGCTGCGCATCCACACCACCGCAATGCGGTTGAGCACCACGATCACCGCCAGCACCACACCGGACAACAGCAGATTTTCGCCGTTGGCGAAGGTGCCGTTGGCCATCGCGCCGTAGCCGCCGCCCATGCTGATCAGGCCGACCTTGATCAGCGTCAGGCCGATCATCAGCACCACGATGCCGGTCACCAGCGGGGTGATCAGTTTCTTCACGAACGGCAGGATGCGCGAGATGCCGATCTCGATGAACGAGCCGGCGATCACCACGCCGAAGATTGCCGCCATCACCGCTTCGACCGGGGTGCCCTGCTTGACCATCAGCGCGCCGCCGGCGATCAGCGGGCCGACGAAATTGAAGCTGGTGCCCTGCACCACCAGCAGCCCGGCGCCGAGCGGACCGAACCGGCGGCACTGCACATAGGTGGCGATGCCGGAAATCACCAGGCTCATGGACACGATCAGGTTGGTGTCGCGGGCCGACACGCCCAGCGCCTGGCAGATCAGCAGGCCGGGGGTGACGATCGGCACGATGATCGCCAGCAGGTGCTGCAGCGCCGCGAGAATGGCCACCAGCGGACGCGGGCGGTCTTCTAGGCCGTAGATCAGTTCGCCGTTACGCGGGGAGTCACCTGGTTGCATGGTCGTGGCCGCCTGGAAAAGCGGCGGATTCTACTGTGTGGCGCAGGCAATCCCAAGGGGCATTCGGCAGGGCGGATCAGCGATAACGAGTAGCGCGGTTGCGAACCATCCCTCGGGGCGGTCAGTCTGACGGCGGAGCACACCTGACGTTCAGCAGATACGGGAGCACCGATGAACAGGACAGTGAAAGCCGCCGGCCCATGGGTCGGCAGCGCAAGGGCGGGCGGCGCATGAGCGACTTCCCGAACGACATCGACCTGCAGGCGTTCTGGGACGACAGTGTCTACGCCCGCAAGCACATCACCGATGCGCCGCCCGGCGACGCGCTGATTGCCGAGATCGAGGCGCAGCTCGGCTACCGGTTGCCGCCGTCCTATGTTGCCTTCATGCGCCGGCACAACGGCGGTACGCCGCACCGGTGTTGCTGCCCGACCGATGAGCCCACCTCCTGGGCCGAGGATCACGCGGCAATCACCAGTTTCCTCAGCATCGGGCGTGACAAGCGCTACTCCCTGGCTGGCGAGCTCGGTAGCCGCTTCATGATCGAGGAGTGGGGCTACCCGGACATTGGCGTGTACATCTGCGATTGCCCCTCCGCCGGCCACGACATGATCGCGCTCGACTACCGCGCCTGCGGCCCGGATGGCGAGCCGCAGGTCGTGCATGTCGATCAGGAGGGCGATTACCGGATCACCGTCCTGGCCAGGGATTTCGAAACCTTCGTGCGCGGGCTGGTCTGCGAGGAGGCGTTCGATACGTCAGAGGAGGACTTTCAGGAAGACCTGCGGCGGGTAACCGAAGGCGAGTTTTCCGAGATGCTCGCGCCGCTGCTGGACGACTTCACGCCGTTTCCCCGTATCGGCGAGGCTGTCCGAGCGATTGCCCTGCAACTGCTCGAGGAGAAACGCTATTTCGCCCTGCACGCCGACCCGCTGTCCTACCTGCTGTATGACGTGCAGTTCTGGGTGTACCAGCACCGCCACCGCGTCGAGCGGCGCCAGGACTATCTGGACGCCTACCCGCCGATGATCGCCTTCGGCGGCCGCGGTTTCAGCACCGGCGGCTACGCCCCGGGATTCGTCGAGGATTGGTTCAAGGCACGCTTCAGCGCTGGCGAGCTGATCGAGAGCCGGCACGGGATGGTCTTCAGTGCCGATTTCCAGGCGCAACTGGCTGAGCGCCTGCGCAACGTCGTGCCTGCCAGCTGACGCCAGCGTGGGGCCGGGTGGATTCCTCCCGGCCCACACACGGCCCGCTAGCCCTGGCCGATGCCATTGCACCCTGAGGCCCGTGACGCTGGCGGTCGAAAACCGGCATCCGGGTCGCGGTTTTACCCCGTGCACGGCGCGCTTTGCTCGATGCCAGCGCTCTTGCCCACGGCTGTTACCGCCCGCTCTAAGCTAAGTCTTAAATGTTATTGGTTTTATATTTTTTATAACCATAAATTCTCCTCCATCGGCGCCGTGGTGGCGCTTCGGCACCCGGGATCGACCGCGGCAGTGCCACTTGCGAGGAGTCGAACGTGAAGCGAACCATCAAAGCCCTGCTGCTCGCTGTCGCTGCAGCCACTGCCGTCCAGGCCCACGCGGCCGACATCGTGATCGGCTACCAGACCGGGGTGGACCCCTCCAAGGTCGCCCAGGCCGATGGCACCTACGACAAGGCCATCGGCGAGAAGCTCGACTGGCGGCGTTTCAATTCCGGCGCCGACGTGGTGACGGCGCTGGCGTCCGGCGACGTGCAGATCGGCAACCTCGGCTCCAGCCCGCTGGCCGCCGCCACCTCGCGCAAGCTGCCACTGGTGACCTTTCTGGTAGCGGCGCAGATCAACGCCGCCGAGGCACTGGTGGTGCGCAACGGCAGCGGTATCGACAGCCCCGAACAACTGGTCGGCAAGACCATCGCCACGCCGTTCGTGTCCACCTCCCACTACAGCCTGCTCGGTGCGCTGAAGCACTGGAAGATCGATCCGCGCACGGTGAAGATCGTCAACCTCAACCCGGCCGAGATCAATGCCGCCTGGAAGCGCGGTGACATCGACGGTGCTTTCGTCTGGTCGCCTGCGCTGGGTGAAATCAAACGCAGCGGCAAGGTGCTGACCGACGCCGCCGAGGTCGGCAAGTGGGGCGCGCCGACGTTCGAGGTGTGGGTGGCCCGCAAGGACTTCGCCGAGAAGCACCCCGAGGTGCTTGCCGAGTTCGCCGGTGTGACCCTGGATGCCTTCGCCGACTACCAGGCCAACGCCGCCACGTGGACGGCCGACTCCGAACAGGCCAGGAAGATTGCCAAGCTGATCGGCGCCAACCCCGCCGATATTCCCGAATTGCTGGCCGGCTCGACCTACCCCAACGCCCAGCAGCAGGTGAGCGCCGAATTGCTCGGTGGCGGCACGGCCAAGGCCACCGCCCGTACCGCCGAATTTCTCAAGGAACAGAAGCGCATTCCCGCCGTACTGCCGGATTACTCGCCCTACGTAAGCGCCGAGTACGTGCGCAAGGCGCAATGACACCGATTTAAACGTTCATGCCACGTTTTGCCCCTTTTCGGAGGGGCTTTTTTAATTGAGGAGTCGACCATGAGCCGACTGAACGCCGAGCGGGTCAGCCTGAGTTTCCAGCGCCGCGGGCACTCGCAGGTCATTCTGAACAGCTTCGACCTGCAGATCGAAAAGGGCGCATCCGTGGTGGTGCTCGGCCCTTCGGGCTGCGGTAAATCAACCCTGCTCAACGTGCTGGCCGGTTTTCAGCCGGCGGACAGCGGCCGGGTGCACATCGACGGTCGCAGCCTGGCAGGCCCCGGCGGCGAGCGCGGCGTGGTGTTTCAGGACGACGCGCTGATGCCCTGGCTCGATGCCCTCGACAATGTTGCCCTGGGCCTGCGCCTGCGCGGGTTGAGCAAGGCGCAGCGGCATGCACGGGCGCTTGACGTGCTGGAACTGGTTGGCCTGGCCAGCCACGCTCATCACCAGGTGTCCGAGCTGTCTGGCGGTCAACGTCAGCGCCTGGGACTGGCGCGGGCCTTGGCGGTCGACCCGGACTTCCTGCTGCTCGACGAACCCTTCGGTGCCCTCGATGCGCTGACCCGCGAGCGCATGCAGGTGCTGCTGCTGGATGTGTGGAAGCGCACCGGCAAGGGCCTGTTCCTGATTACCCACAGCGTCGACGAAGCGTTGTTTCTCGCCACCGACCTGATCGTGCTCGACGGCCCGCCCGCTCGCACGGTGCTGCGCCGGCAGGTGCCGTTCGCCCGCCGCTACCTGGCCGGCGAGCCGGTGCGCTCGATCAAGAGCGATGCTCTGTTCGCCGAGCTGCGCCAGGCGCTGCTCGATAGCTTTCTTCAGGAGCCCGCCGACCATGACGTCTGATGCGCTGCATACCCGCCTCAACGCTCGCCGCCGCTTTGGCGGCGGAGGCTTCGACCGCCGCCGGGTAGCCGCCGTCGGTACCGTGGCGACCTTGGCGGGCCTGTGGTGGCTGGCCACCCACCTGGGCTGGGTCGACACGATTTTCCTGCCAGCGCCCGAGCAGTTGCTGGTGGCGCTCAAGGGATTGCTGCACGACGGCTACCTGGACGCCACCCTCTGGCAGCACATCGGCACCAGCCTGTGGCGGGTGTCGATCGCCGTGCTGGCAGCGGTGCTCACCGCTATCCCGCTGGGCATCGCCATGGGCCTCAATCCGACGCTCAACGCTGCGCTCGATCCGCTGGTGGAGTTCTACCGGCCGATCCCGCCGCTGGCCTACCTGCCGCTGATGGTGATCTGGTTCGGCATCGGCGAGCTGTCCAAGGTATTGCTCATCTACCTGGCGCTGTTCGCGCCGCTGCTCATCGCCACCGTGGGCGGCGTGCGCCGCGTCGACAAGGCGCGCATCCAGGCGGTGCGCTGCCTGGGTGCCAGCCGGGCGCAAGTGGTGCGCCATGTGATCCTGCCCAGCGCGCTGCCGGACATTCTCACCGGGCTGCGCATTGCCCTCGGGGTGGGCTGGTCGACGCTGGTGGCGGCAGAGCTGATCGCCGCCAATCAGGGGCTGGGTTTCATGGTGCAGTCCGCCGCGCAGTTTCTCGCCACCGATGTGGTGGTGGTCGGCATCCTGCTGATCGCCGGCATTGCGCTGACCATCGAGCTCGGTTTACGGGCACTGCAACGACGTTTCGCGTCCTGGGGGTGACCTGCATGAGCATTCATTTCGAGCGTATCGGCCAGGCCCTGGGCGCCCAGGTAACGGGCCTCGACCTGACCCGTCCGCTGGACCGCGACACTCATCAGGCGCTGCATCGGGGCTTGCTCGAGCATCAGGTGCTGTTCTTCCGCGACCAACTGCTTACCCCGGCGCAACAGCGCAATGCCGCTGCGTTGTTTGGCGATCTGCACATTCACCCGCTCTACCCAAAGATTGCCGAGCAGCCGGAAATCCTCGTGCTCGACACCGACCTCAACGACCTGCGCGACAACGCCCTGTGGCATTCGGATGTGTCCTTCATCCCCTCGCCGCCGCTGGGCTCGCTGCTCAGTGCACGGCATGTGCCGCCCCGTGGTGGCGATACCCTGTGGGCCAGTTGCGCTGCCGCTTACGAAGGCTTGTCCGCGCCGATGCGCCAGTTGCTCGACGGCCTGAACGCCGTACATGACCTGACCCTGTCGTTTCCGCTGGAACGCTTTGGCAACACGCCCGACGCGTTGCAGAAATGGGACGCCGCGCGGGCGGCCAACCCGCCCGTGACGCACCCTGTCGTGCGTGTGCACCCGGAAACCGGTCGCAAGGGCCTCTTCGTCAGCGAATCGTTCACCACGCGGATCCTCGGCCTGGAGCCCGATGAAAGCGACGCGCTGCTGCGAATGCTGTTCAAGCAGGTCGCCAAACCGGAATACAGCGTGCGCTGGCAATGGCGCCAGGGCGACCTGGCCTTCTGGGACAACCGTCTGACCCAGCATTACGCCTGTGATGACTACCGCCCGCAACGGCGCATCATGCACCGCGCGACAATTCTTGGGGATCGGCCGTTCGGGCCAGGCGAAGCCGTGCACACCACAGCCGCTGCCTGATACTGATCGTTCCGACGCTTTGCGCGGACATTAGGCTGTGGCGCTGCGCGCCACGATTTGCGGGCTCAGAGAATGATGTCGGGGCACCGAGCGTCCTGCCAATGCCTCCCCACGCGCAGCGTGGGAACGATCAACTCGCGTATGCCGGGCTAGAAGTCCTAGAAGTCCGCCTTGACCGATACCATGAAGTTGCGCGGCTCACCGTAGAAGTTGCCGAAACCTTCGGTGCCCACGGTGGTGTAGTAACGCTTGTCGAACAGGTTGTTGCCGTTGAGGGCCAGCGACCAGGTGTCATCGACGCGGTAACCGATGCGGCCGTTCCACACGGTGTAGCCTGCCTGGGAGATGTCGTTGCCACTGATCGGCGAGGTGCGGTAGTTGTCGCTCTGGGCGTTGAAGCCGGCGCCAACGGTAAAACGCTCCAATGGGCCGCTGAGGCTGTAGTCGCCCCACACGCGCAGCAGATGCCGCGGCACGTAGGAGTTGTACGACACGCCATTCTGGCCCGGGTCGGCATCCTCCAGCACCTTGGTCTGGGTGTAGGTATAGCCGGCCAGCAGTTGCAGGCGGTCAATCACTTCACCGCTCAGCTCGGCCTCGAAGCCCTGGGCGCGCACCTTGCCGGAGTTCTGCGAGCAACTGCCATCGGCACAGGCGGGGTCGGCCTGGGCCGCGTCTTCCTGGAGGGTGCGGAACAGGCTGAATGAGCTGTTCAGACGCCCTGCAAACCATTCGCCCTTGATGCCCAGCTCATAGCTTGTGCCGATCAGCGGTTTCAGGGTGCTGCCATCAATGGTTTTGAGGTTGCCCTGGGGCGTGAAGATATCGGTATAGCTGGCGTAGGCGGTCAGGTTGTCGTTGAGATCGAGCAGCAGGCCGGCGAATGGCGTGACCTGTCCGGTTTCGGTGGTCTCGGAATTGGCTGGGGTGCCGACGCCGCGAAAGTAGGCGACGGAGTCGGTTTCGGATTCGTACCAGCTGACGCGGCTGCCGATTACGACGGTCAGCGGCTCGGCCAGTTTCAGGCGCGCGGTGGAGTAGACGCCGTACTGCTTGATGCGGATGTCCAGCGGGCCGCCGCGCGAGGCGTTGGCCAGGTAGTAGCTCTCGTCCGGTTGCGGTAGATGATGGTCAGGATCGAGCACGTTCTGGCGTTGCGGCAGGGCCGCCACGGCGAAGAAGTCGTCCTTGTGGGAGCGGCTGGTGTTGGCGCCAACCACCAGTTCGTGCTGCTGGCCAAAGGCATCGAACGTGCCGTCGACATAGGCATCGAGGCCGTAGTCCACCTGGTCGTAGTCATAGATGCTGCCCAGCACCAGTGTGTTGGAGCTGCTGGCGCCCACCGGCACCGAGCCGCTGGGAAAGGCGTATTCCATGTCCTGGGTATTACGCGACCAGACACCCGCTACCTTGAGCGCCCAGCTGTCGTTGAGCTGGTGGCTCAGGTCGCCGAATACCGTGGTGCGCTTGCTGCGCTGGTTGTTCCAGGCCGGGTTCAGGCAGGTCGAGCGGCCGAGTTTCAGGGCGTTGCCATCGGCGTAGCGTGGCAAGCCGCCCCAGCAGGGCGTCGCGTCGAGGTCCTCGTAGGCGACGCCTACGCCGAACGTGGTGTCGGCGCTCAGGTCGACATCCAGCGCACCGTAATAGACCTGGTCCTTGCGCTCGGCTACGTCGTAGAAGTAATGGCGACTTTGCTGGGTCGCCACGGCCCGGCCGCGAACCGTGCCGGCTTCATTGAGCGGGCCGCCCGTGTCGACCTGCGCGCGATAGTTGTCCCAGGTGCCGGCCGACAGGGATAGCTGAGTGTGGGGCGTGTACTGGCCGCGCTTGCGCACGAAGTTGACGCCGCCCGCGGTGCCGCCGGCGCCTTTCATCATCCCCGCCGCACCGCGCAGCACTTCGACCCGGTCATAGATGGCCATGTCGCTGGAGAAACTGTCGGCTTGTGCATAACTGCTGCCGATGTCCAGCGGTACGCCGTCGTACTGATACTGCCCGGTCATGCGAAAGCCGCGGGAGTAGAAGTACTTGCCGCCCATGGGCGAGTCGTACACGGTGATGCCCGGGGTCTTTTCCATGACCTGTTCGATGGTGTTGAGGTTCTGGTCATCGAGCATCTTGCGGGTCAGCACCGTGACCGACTGCGGCGTGTCCTTGAGCGAATGCCGGCCCTTGCCGATGGTTACCGCTCCCGTGGTATAGGAGCCGCTGCCCTCGGTGATATCGCCCAGACCGCTGGCGTTGATGCTGGTCGCGCCCAGTTCCAGCGAGCTGCCGTTGTCCTGTGCAGCTTGCAGGGCGTAGTTGCCGCCTGCCTTGAGCGGGCGCAGACCGGTGCCGGCCAGCAGCTTCGCCAGGCCGGCGTCCACCGAGTGGCTGCCGGTCAGCCCGGGGCTGCGTTTGCCGGCGGTCAGGCGTGAATCCACCGATAGCAGAATGTCGGCCTCGCTGGCAAAGCGGTTCAGCGCGCCGTCCAGATCACCCGCGGGGATGGCATAGGCGCGGGTCTGTTCAGTCGCGGCCGGTTGCGCCGTTGCGCTGGCTGCGATCAGCAGCGGGCCGGTGGCCAGCAGGCCGGTGAGCAGGGCACGGGTGATCGACAGGCTCAGCGTCGAACGCTGGGATGCAGGTAGGTACGGCACTCTGGAGATCCTCTGAGAATGCGTCTTTATTGGGTTCAAGAGGTATCCCGAGCGAGCTGGCAAAACCAACAATGGATTTCGGTCATTATCGATGACCGCTGCGATTGCGGCCTGTGCCTACCCCCAAGGGCGCACGGTGACCCAATAGCGGGTCAGCCGATGCACTTCCACGGGCAGCGATTGCTGCAAGGCGGCGAGTACGCGGTCAGTGTCGGCCAGTGGAAAGACGCCGGTCAGTGGCAGCCCGGCGACGGCCGGGTCGCAGCGCAGCACGCCGGGGCGATGGCGAGCCAGTTCGTCGAGGAATTGACCCAGCGGCATGCGCTCGGCGATCAGCCGGCCTTCGTGCCAGGCGATGGCATTGCTGTCTGCCGGGACGATGGCCGTGGCCCGTTCGCTGTTGAACCAGCGCTGCTGGCCCGCCTGCAGGCGTGAGGGCGGCGTGTTACGCGGTCGCAGCTCCAGTTCGCCTTCGTAGAGTTCGACGCGGCTGCCGCCGTCGATCTCATACACCGAGAAGCGCGTGCCGAGTGCCTGGATTTCGCCAGCGGCGGTCTCGACGATCAGTGGCCGGCGAGCGACGTCATGACCGCTCTCCAGCAGCAGTTCGCCGCGCAGCAGCCGGATGCGCCGTTCGCGGTCGCTGAAACGGATGTCCACCGCGCTGTCGCTATTGAGCGCCAGCCGGCTGCCATCGGCCAGGGTGTGGCGCAGGCGCTCGCCGGTGCCACTGCGCAGGTCGGCCATGGCTTCACGCCAGGGCAGCCGGGACTGGGCCAGGTAGCCGCTGCCGCCTGCGAGCAGCGCCAGTCCCAGCACCTTCAGGGCTTGACGCCGACGGGCTTCGGGCAGGTCACGCAGCACGGCGTTGGCGGTGTGGGCAGGCACGCCCGCCAGGGTGCCCCGTAAGTGCTCCAGGCGCTGCCAGGCGCGCTGGTGTTCGGGGTCACTGGCTTGCCAGTCAGCGAAGCGCTGGTGTTGCTCGGCGTCCAGCTCGCCGCCCCACTGCAGCATCAGCCAGTAGCTGGCCTGCTCGACGATGGCTAGCGGGATCGGCGCATCGCTGGTGCGGTTCATTCGGCGTACAGCACCTGATAGCAGGCCGAGATGGCGCGCTGCATGTACTTCTGCACCGAGCTCACGCTGACCTGCAGGCGCTCGGCGACCTGTGGGTACGTCAGCCCTTCGAACTGCGAGAGCAGGAAGGCTTCGCGCACCTTGGCCGGCATGGCGTCGAGCATGGCGTCGATGTGCAGCAGGGTTTCGATGACCATCGCGCGGGTTTCCAGTGATGGCGATTCGGGCTCCGGCAGCAGGGCGATGCTGTCGAGATAGGCGCGCTCGATACGCTGCCGGCGCCACTGGTCGATCACCAGGTTGCGGGCAATCTGGGCCAGGTAGCTGCGGCCTTCGTCGAGGCTTGGCAGGCGGCCGCTGAGCAACAGGCGCAGGAAGGTGTCCTGGGCGATATCCGCCGCCTGTTCGCGGTCGCCCAGGCGTTTGCGCAGCCAGCCATGCAGCCAGCCGTGATGATCGCGGTAGAGGGTATCGACGTTTTGCAGCGGTGAGGGGGGCTGAGCGCTGGACACCGAAACTCCCTTGGCGTGCGCCAGTGCGGATAAGAATTGATCGCGATTGTAGGAGGGCTGCCGAATTTTGGGAACAGGTCGCGCACAAACGCGATGTTCAGGACGTTGCCGTTCGCCGCTGCGGCCCGCTAGCGGGGCATCGGGCGGGCGGAGCGAAAACCTGAACTTAGCGACGGCAAGCGGGGACTGATTGAGTAAGGGCGCTCAGCCCACTTGTGTTCATCAGCCCCGGAGGCGATATGTCAGATCATCACACCTACAAGAAGGTCGAGCTGGTTGGTTCGTCCACGTCGAGCATCGAAGATGCGATCAGCAATGCCCTGGCCGAGGCCAGCAAGAGCATTCGCCACCTGGAATGGTTCGAGATCACCGAAACCCGTGGCCACATCGCCGATGGTGCGGTGGCTCATTATCAGGTCACCCTGAAGGTCGGCTTTCGCATCGCCAATAGCTGACCCGGGGCATCTGCAGTCGCACTCACTCGCCATCACGGCAGTAGGCGGCTTTGATTGAAGCGGGGCGCTCATGAGCCCATTTTTGTTCACTGCTACGAGGGAGCGTTTGTGATGAGAAAGATGTTGTTTGCAGTGGGCCTGATGGCCCTGGCCGGTTCGGCTTTCGCAGCCAAGGATTGCGAAGAGCTGAAAGGCGAGATCGATGCCAAGATCCAGGCCAACGGCGTATCGTCGTACACCCTGGAAATCGTCGACAAAGGCAGCGTCACCGACCGTCAGGTGGTTGGCAGCTGCGCCGCCGGCACCAAGGATATCGTCTACCAGCGCAACTGATGACGATGATCGAAGCCGGCGTGCAGCCTGTCTGTCGCCGGCTTTTTGCTGCTCGCCATTTGGCACGAGAGGGTCGGGAGGCGTAGAGTAAGACCTACTGTTTTACTCGGGTATAGCTCCGGGCTTATCCACAGCCGAGGTTTTTTCTTCATGACCGCACTCGCGAATATTCCCCTTTCCGTTCTCGACCTGGCACCCATCCGTGACACCGGCAGCCCGCAGCAGGCGCTGCACAATTCCCTGGCGCTGGCCCAGCATGTCGAGTCACTTGGCTTCAACCGCTTCTGGGTGGCCGAACACCACAACATGGACGGCATCGCCAGTTCGGCAACCGCCGTGTTGTTGGGCTATCTGGCGGCTGGCACCTCGCGCATTCGACTAGGCTCCGGCGGGGTCATGCTGCCCAACCACGCGCCGCTGGTCATCGCCGAGCAGTTCGGCACCCTGGCGACCCTGTATCCGGGGCGCATCGAACTGGGCCTTGGCCGTGCGCCGGGTGCCGATCAGTACACCGCCCAGGCGCTTCGCCGCGAACGCTCCGGCAGTGCCGATGATTTTCCCCAGGATGTCGCCGAGCTGCAGCGTTACCTTGGCCCACGCACGCCGGAGCAACGCGTGCTGGCGGTGCCGGGTACCGGCACCAACGTGCCGATCTGGCTGCTCGGCTCCAGCCTGTTCAGCGCCCAGCTGGCCGGTGAACGTGGCTTGCCTTACGCCTTCGCCTCGCATTTCGCACCGCGCTACGTGCACGAGGCGATCCGCGTGTATCGCAACGCGTTCAAGCCGTCCGAGGTGCTCGACAAGCCCTACGTGATGCTCGGCGTGCCGCTGATGGCCGCCGATACCGACGAGCAGGCCCAGCACCTGGCGACCTCGGCGTATCAGCGCATTCTCGCGCTGATACGCGGCCAGAGTCTGGTGCAGCGCCCTCCCGTGGAGTCGATGGAAGGCCTGTGGCTGCCCCATGAGCGCGACGCCGTCGGGAGCTTTCTGGGGATGGCGGTGATCGGTGGCCCGCAGAAGATTCGCGCCCGCCTGGAGGTGCTGCTGGAGCAGACCCAGGCCGACGAGCTGATCTTCACCTGCGATCACTATGACTTCGCCGATCGTCTGCACGCCTTCGACATCCTCGCTGGGCTGCGCTGATCGCGCGGGCCGATGATTCGCCTGGCGCATCGCGGCGTGCTCGGCAAGTGCACCCGGCTGGAGAGCGGGATTTCCAAAAAACTCGAACTTGCCGGGCTGCTGTCTCTCTGAACTCTGTACCCTCATCAACAGGAGCATAGAGATGAAGAAGACAGCATCGGCCCATTGGCAGGGCGGCATCAAAGACGGCAAAGGCACCATTTCCACTCAAAGCGGTGCGCTGTCCAAGCAGCCCTACGGCTTCAACACTCGCTTCGAAGACGAGCCGGGCACCAACCCCGAAGAACTGATCGGCGCCGCCCATGCCGGTTGTTTCTCGATGGCGTTGTCCAAGGAGCTGGGTGAGGCCGGCATGACTGCCGAAAGCATCGACACCAAGGCCGAGGTCACCCTCGACAAGCAGGACGGCGGCTTTGCCATCACTGCCGTGCACCTGTCGCTGAAGGCTAAGGTACCGGGTGCTGATCGCGCGGCCTTCGAGAAAGCCGTGGAAACCGCCAAGACCGGTTGCCCGGTATCCAAGGTGCTGAACGCGGAAATCACCCTGGAAGTGGTACTCGAGGCCTGATTGGCCTGCACCGCTTGATCAGCGAAGCCGCGGCGCCCGTCGCGGCTTCTTCACGTCAGGATCAGAAACTTCCGCAACGCAGGTTCTTGCCGCGCGCGAGCACGTTGCGCTGGGCGTCGTAGAGCACCGCCTGGCCGCGCATCACCATCGACCGGGCCTCCACGCGGTATCGCTCACCGGCCTTGAAATCGTCGTAGCGGATGCGGATGTCGCATGTCAGCTGCTGTGGCTCGGACATCAGCGATGCACCCCCGCCGCCCCTGACTTCGAAGCGAAAGGTCATTTCCAGCTCGTGGGCACCGGGCGTCACCTGGAAGTAGCGGCCATCGTCGACGCGCTGACGGTCCAGGCGCTCGGCCATCAGCAAGTCGATACCTTCGCCCTCCAGGTCTACCCACGCCATGTTCGGGTCGGCGGCCGGCAGCGGCGAGGCGCAGGCGCCGAGTAACAGCAGGCTGGCGAGCAAAAGGGGCTGGCGCATCGTGGTATCTCCCGTGGAGCGCTTACTGAGGTGCGGCAGTATCGCGCAAAGCAACCGCGACTTCGCGGTACGATGAGGCGTTTGCCTCTACACGACGATGGCCATGCACGAGTCTTGCACCTCCTTTCTTGTCGACCTGTCGCGTCGCGCGGCGGTTCCCCTGTTCGTGCTGCTGCTGACCGGCTGCAGCAGCCTCGATTACTACGGACAATTGGCCCGTGGCCAACTGCAGCTGTTGCAGGCACGGCAACCGGTGCAGACCGTGATCGACGATCCGGCGACCGACCCGCAATTGCGTCAACGCCTGGCGTTAGCGCAGCAGGCGCGCAGCTTCGCCAGTGAGCAACTGGGGCTGCCGGACAACCGCAGCTACCGCGTGTATGCCGATCTGCAGCGACCGTTCGTGGTCTGGAACCTGTTCGCCACTGCAGAGTTCTCGCTGCAGCCGCAGCTGCACTGCTTCCCGATTGCCGGCTGCGTGGCGTATCGCGGTTTCTATGACCAGAACCGTGCCCGCGGGGCGGCGGCGCTGCTCGACGCGCAGGGGCTGGACACCTACCTGGGTGGCGTCGAGGCCTATTCGACGCTGGGCTGGTTCGATGACCCGATTCTCAACACCATGATGCGCTGGAGTGACGAGCGCCTGTTCGCGGTGATCTTTCACGAGCTGGCGCACCAGCAGTACTACCTGCCAGGCGACACGGCCTTCAATGAGTCCTATGCCACCTTCGTCGAGCAACAGGGTTTGCGCCAATGGCGCGCCGCCCGCGGGTTGCCGGCGCCGAAAGCGCCTGGCGTCGAGCCCCGTGAACAGTTCAGCGAGCTGGTGCTGGCCAGCCGCGCACGCCTGGAAAAGTTGTACGCCAGCGGCCTGGACGACGAATCGATGCGTACCGGCAAACAGGCCGAATTCGAGCGCTTGCGCAATGAGTATCGACAACTGCGGGCCACCCAGTGGCACGGTGTGGGTTACTTCGACGGCTGGATCAACGCACCGCTGAACAACGCCAAGCTGCTGCCTTTCGGCCTCTACGACCGTTGGGTGGCCGCCTTCGCTGCGCTGTTCGACGAGGCAGCGGGCGACTGGCCGACCTTCTACCGGCGAGTGGCCGAACTGGGCGCCCTGCCAGCCGAGCAACGGCTTATACAACTGCAAGCGCTGGACGCTGTCCGAGGCTAAGGCCTGTCGAGGTTTCAGCAGCGAGCTGCAGGGCACGGCACGCAGGTGCTGATGCGCGACAGGCGCAAACAACAATACACAGAGGAAGTCGTGATGAACGGATTGACGGCAGTGATGCTGGCGCTCGGCCTGGTGGGCAGCAATGCCTGGGCCGCGCCCAAGTCGTGTGAAGCGCTCAAGCAGGAGATCGAGGTCAAGATCCAGGCCGCCGGCGTCGCCAGCTACACGCTGGAGATCGTGCCGAACGAGGAAGTAGAAGATGACAGCATGGTCATCGGCACCTGCGACAACGGCAGCCACAAGGTGATTTACCAGCGTAATGACCTGACCGGTTCGCGGATGATGTAGGGGCGAGCACGGCTGCCACTACCGGGCAAAAGCGCGATGCAACTGCGCCAGCGTCTGGACATGGTAAGCCGGCCGCTCGCCACTCAGCTCTTCCAAGCTGCCGAAGCCATACCCCACCGCCACGGCATTCAGGCCGTTGCTGTGGGCGCCGATGAGATCATGCTTGCGATCACCGATCATCAGCGTATCGCCGGGGTCGAGGCCTTCCTGCTCCAGCAGGTGCTTGATCAACTCGACCTTGTCTGTGCGCGTGCCATCGAGTTCACTGCCGTAAATCGCTTTGAAGTAGCGAGCGAAGTCGAAGTGCCGGGCGATCTCCGCCGCGAACACGGTGGGTTTGCTGGTGGCGATATACAGGGTGCGACCCTGCTCGTGCAGCGACTGCAACAGCTCGAGGATGCCCTCGAACAGCTGGTTTTCGTACAACCCCACGTCGCGGAAACGGGTTCGGTAGTGGTTGACCGCCTCCCAGGCGCGCGCCTCGCTCAGGCTGTAGGTGTGCATGAAACACTGCAAGAGCGGCGGGCCTATGAAGTGCTCCAGCGCGACCAGGTCGGGCTCATGGATATCCAGCTTTGCCAGGGCATACTGCACCGAGCGGGTAATGCCTTCGCGGGGATCGGTCAGGGTGCCGTCGAGGTCGAAGAGGAGGGTGTTGTGCTGCATGGCGTGCGGTCCGCTGGCTTGAATCGGCGCGGATTGTCCCGCACCGCAAGGCACTCCGGCAACTCAGGCCGCTGCCGGGCGATAGATCCAGCGCAGGCTCATGCGCGTCAGCGGCCAGAGCAGCGCCAGCAGCAGAAGCCCGAACACCACGAGCAGCGCCAGCACGGCAAATTCCGAACCGGCATACAGCGCCACCAGCAGCACGAAACACAGGCCGGCGGCTATCAGCAGCCAGATACCCAGGCACACCAGCACGCTTGCCGCCAGTCGGCCGACCGCCAGCTGCGGCAATTGCCGTGGCAGCACACTGCGGGCAGCGAGCATGGCAATCGCACCATACCCCAGCCCGGACATATTGCTGAGCGCCTGTAGCCACTGCATGGCGTAGAGGTCGCCAAGATACGTCGGCAGCAGCGCCAGCAACGCCATGTAGAGCGCGCTGAACAGCGCCCCGAAGGCCAGTGCGGCCTCACCGCGACCGACCGGACCGAGACCGGTTTCGACCTGGGCCGTGCGACGCATCAGGTGCAGGCTCAGCCACAGGGGCAGCAGCACGGTCAGCGCGAAGACAGCCAGGTCGAGGGGCACCATGAGCAGACCTGGCGGTATTCCGTGGTCACCCTGGTAGATCCATGGCACCAGTGGCGCCCACAGCAGGTTGAGAAGCACGCTGCCCAGAACGGCGGCCACCACGTAGAGGCCGACGAACAGCGCGATCAGCCGTTCAGGGCGGGTCACGGTCACCAGCCTGTGGCACTGCAGGTAGACGCGCGTCAGCAGCAGCGCGCCGCAGCCATCGGCTGCCATTGCGCTGATCCAGAAGCCCACGATTTGCCACGGATTGCGCAGGTAGCCCTCCATCAGGTCCGGCGCCAGGGTCAGCCACATGATCAACAGGCGAGCCACCTGGCCCCCCGCACAGCAGAGCAGCGCCGTGATCAGCAGGTGCATGGGCAGCTTCGAGGGCGGCCTGTCTGCAACGCCTGAACCGGGTTGAGTCTGCGCAATGGAGTAAGGGGTGTCGTGCATCAGGGCATCCTTTCGCGGCACGTAGCTGAGGGCCCACAGAATATACCGGCGCTGTACGCAATACCGTGATCGTTCTGCGTGTGCAGGTCGAAATGTTTGGGCGGTCCGGGCGCCTTGCGGCGTTTTGCCTGCCCCGTCCCGGAATCGCATTGCGCAGCAGGCCCGGGCCGGGGTGCTGCCGCGGCCAGGCGGCGCGGGCGCTGGCTGGCGTGAGAGCCCGGTCGCACCGGCGAGCCACAGGGTCAGGAGGCTGCGGTCGGTCGAGTGCAGCGTTCGGCTTGTGACCTGCCGGGACTCACTTCAACAGTCGCGCAGCTCGTCCATGGCAGCGTCGAGCGCCGCGCGATCGACGGGCCGCGTCTGGCGCTGGAAAGCGCAACACGTTTCTCGTCAACGGCCACGATGCCCATCAGGGCTTTGTAGATCGCCTTGCGCGGTGGTTTAGATAAGTCGCAGATTCGGCGCAGCGCAGCGGGGGAGTCGACGCCTTCGAGAACGCTGGTCTGAATACGCTGGATCCAGCTGTTGCCATTTATTGAAGAGGTTTAGCGCAAGCTCCCCACCAGTGCGACTGTGGCGCAACTCACGTCATGATGTTCGTACTGGTTGCGGGTGGGGTTTGGCCACTTCAACCCTAGAGCTTCGGCTGCTCTGGAATACGATCCTGCAGCTCCGGTCGTGGGTAGGTGCGGAACTCGTCCGCCCATTTATCGGCAGACGGAATGATTTCAAATGCGGGCAGTTCGTCATAAATGAAATCGAATCTGAAATTGCCGTCAGGAGTCAGGGTAAATGTTCCGGTGTACCAGGCATGCCCGTTTTCATGGAGGGTTGCCATTTTGCTGCGTAGCTCATGGAACGCATCGCTTGCCTCGTCTTCGATGGAGAAGTAAACCGGCTTTCCGTTTTCCGGCAGGTAGTGGCCGATCTCTTCAGCAAAGAGCGTGATGGTCAACAGAGAGTACTGGGCCTGAGTCCAGCCATCGTCTGGCAACGCGTCGTATACACCTCTGGGCGATAGTTTGTTGGAGCTGTTGTATTTCAGGGGTCATGTCATAAGCCTGTCGAGTTATTGATCGTGCGTGTCTTGGTGACGTCACCAATGGTCTCAACAATCTTGAATTTACTGGCTCGCATGCTGGCGTCGGTATACACCGGACTGATTTAACACGCACATCTTTGCCGGCCGCCAGTTCGCTGGCCCAGCGCTTCTCCATCTGCCCCCACTCACCTGCGTGATAGTTGTTGATGTCCTTGTGCATGGGGGGCAGGTTGCCTTTGCCGCCGTGCCCGCCGAACTGTGAGCCGATGAGGTGCCCGCCTTGGTCATCAGCGATGCGACCGTCGTTCTTGCCGACAGTACGCTGAGCGTACCCGTTGCGTTCAGCCTTTTTCAGTGGCAGTTTGCATTCGACGGAGTTGATACGGCCTTCTGCGTCGGCGGTGTATCTGTCGGCGTTGAGTTCGAGTGAATGCGGCTTGGCCAGTCTCACCTGCCCCGATAATCTTTAGAAGCCCCATGCAGTCGCCTGGGATGCTTGGATAACGGGTAAGAGTATTTCTTTCGTTGATCTGCAGAGATGGCCGTCATCTAGTCGATTGCAGAACCGCTGCCTTTTGGTCTACTGGTAGTAGTTGTATATGTCCGAGTCTTTTTCGGTTTCAAGTGAATAGCAGGGTCTTGAAGTCGGCGAAGGAGGGGGCAACTGGCTCCGTATGCGGAGCGAAATCATCGGATTGGTTGTGATCCCAAAGTACCACCTCAGGGCATTCAGCGTTTTTCCGAAAATCTAAGCAGAGAAAGTCACCAGAAAAAAGCGCTGCGAAAGGAATGAGCTTGCAGCCGATCTCGTCAGGATCATCGCCGAGTCGGGAGTCCAACGCTGTCATCACTACCGATATGTCGTACTCACCTATATCCTCTGAGTTAGGGTCTAGCATAACGGGTAGAAAGCGTTCAATCAGTCTGTCCGTACCCTCATGCATAAATAGATTTTTTTCGGGGATTCCACCATTGCCGTATTGGAGGAACTCAATAAAATCCTGAGGCAGTTTTACTCTGCAGTAACGCTCGAGTGAAGTTGTCGCTTCAATAGGGGGCGCTGAAATCTGGCCTACTATTTTTAATTCCATAACAAACTCCTGGTTCATCTCTTGCCTGCCGCCCACATGCCTGTAGACCGACCGCCAGAGTGAGTAATGATGTTATGCGGCCCAAACGGAACAAGTTCCATTCTACCCGGCAGCTCTGAGTGGTGCCATGTGAACCCGCTAGGGCGACCTCCGGGTATCTGGCTATCCAGCCATTTGAACTGCGCTTTGTCGCCCGTTTTCCACAAATGCTCAGGGAGGTGTTCGACCCGGCTGACCAATCCTGCTTTCTCGAAATCTGGAAACTTGGTGCCAGGTTTGAAAGGCACATCTGGTATCAAACCCTCCGCTATTGCTTGCCGCTTTATCGCTTCCTTTTGCCCTCGGGTGAGGTTCTCACCACCAGGGAAATCTTTTTCCCATGACCAGCGTTTGTTTGAGTTCACTAGCTTTGCGTATTGTTGAGCGTTTGACAATTTGGCTACATGCACACCGGTCACGGCTGCATCCGCGGCTTTTTCTGCTTCCTTGGCGGACTCCGGCAGGCGCCGCCCCAAACCACCCGCATCCGATGCTACGTCGGCCCCCCTTGTTGCATCCGCTGCAGTATCCAGTACACGCGCTGCCTTGCCCGCTCTACTCGCCCCCTTCACCACCACGCTGCCGGGTATGAACATCGACAGTACAGAGCCACCGGTCTGTGCATCGCTGGTCAGCTCGAACAAATCCCCGGCGTAGCCCGCGTTCATCATCTTGCTGGCCTGGCTGGCCAGTTCATTGGCTTTGGTCAGGTCGCCGGCCTGGTGGGCGGCAAGGGCGGCCTTTTCCATAGCATGTGCGCGCAGTGCGATAGGGGGGATCCCCGCCGCCGAGCTGTATTTGCTGGCCATCACGCCGAGGTTCCAGAGATCTGTAGGCAGATTGCCGATGCCCTTGAGTACACCAACGCCGGTATCCAGCGGGTCGTCAACGCTGGCCTCGGCTATGCGTTTGGTGCTGCTCCAGGCGCCGGAACCCAAGTCCTTGGTCTTCTCCCACAATGAGCGCTCATCTGCTTGCGCTTCCAGCAGTGCCTGCAGTTCCGGGTTGGTCTCCTCGGCGGATTTTTCGGCCTGGGTATCTGCGCCGCGCTGGGTGGTGACGACCTTGCCCAGCGCACCGCCGATACCGGCGCCATTGCAGTTGACCAGGCAGGCGCTGTCCTGACGCACCAGCGGGAGACCGTTGACCTTGACGTCGCTCTGGCCGCTGATGAACTTGACGTAGCCGCCGCCGAGCGAAGTACCGGCGACCACGTGGGAACCGGCATCGCCCTGGACGCCCTTGTGCAGGTCGCCGACTCGATACACCGGCACACCCTGGGCCTTTACGTCCGGCGAGGACTGGGTCTGATTGCCGAGGGTAGCGAAGCTGTCGAAGGGCACCACGGCATTGCCGACCTTGCAGAAGTCCGGTACCGAGCAGACGGCTTTCCATTCATGGCTGTCGTTGGCGGCGTGGCGGGCGTTGCCCACCAGATCCCGGCCGTCCTCGGTCGGTTTTGACTCCGCCAGCTCGCCATCCTTGTAGACCCCTTTGTCGTACAGATCCTTGACCTGCCTGGCGGTCTTGTCGAAGCTCTCGCGCTGGCCCGGAAAGTATTCGCCGTTGGCGGTGAACGCTTCCCAGGGATGCCCGCCACGGGCGTACAGGCTATCCAGATTGTTCAGAGCGCCTGCCGCCTGTTCGGCGCTGTCGATACCGAAGTTCTTACGGAACAGATCGGCGTTGTGGTAGCGCCCTGCCGATATGTCTACCTCAAGTGCCATGCACGTCCTCCTGTGCCAGGGGAACGTCCAGCGTGCCAATCGCCAGCCGTCGCCAGGGCTCGCCACGCTCGAAAGTGCCACGCCAGATCAGCGAGACTTGCCGGGCATCCAGATCGATGGCCACGGTATCGAGCAGCAGCGGCCCCTGCCGGGTATGGCCGTGCAACGGGGTCAGCGAGACCAGAGCCAGGATCCCGGGCAGACGGAAATGCGTCAGGCCCTCAGGCAGCATGCCGAGCAGGGAGATGAATTCGTCGCCGGCCAGGTAACCGTCCTGGATCAGATCAGGCGGCGCGGCCTGGTAGAAGCGTTCGTCGAAATCCTCGGGCAACAGAGGGTAGCGCTCACGCTGCCAGTGTTCGTCGTAGGTGCCGGCGTATTGCAGGCGTGCCTGGCTCCAGCGGGCGAGGGGGGCGAAGCCTTGTGGCGGCAGAGCATCATGGGGGCTGGTGATGGGCGCATCGACGTCCTCGATCTGTGGCGCCGGCAGCTCGCGTACGCCCTCAAGCCATTGGCGTATCTGCGCCTGGGCCTCGGGCGACACGGCTTGCAGGTCGGCCTCACTGGGCAGCCAGCCGCACCCGGCGGGATTATCGGGGTTGTACACCCGCTCTACCGGGCTCTGTTCGCTCGCCATCACGCTGTAGCAGCCACCGAAGGCATAGCGGTAGTCGAGGGGGACCCTGTCGACGGGGTCAGCGTTGCTCAGGCGCCACTCCTGCCCGTGCCGTTCGAAGCGCCGCGGGCCATGCAGCTGCAGCAGCTTGCGCCGGGTACCGACGCGTATACCGGCGAGCCAGCCAGGTTGCGGGACGCCACCTTCACTGTGCGCCGTGCCCATGACGTACACATCGCTGGCTGGCTTGCACAGCGTCAGGTCGCCCTCGCGGCGCAGCACGCTTTGCAGGGGGTTGGCTTCGGGATGGCCCTCGTATTCGTCGGCGTAGACGATCGGCGCCTGCACATCGGCCCGCGGCAGTGGGCGGTAGTCGGCGCTTAGCGCAAAGGTGCCGCGCAGCACCAGCACATCATGAACGATGCCGCCTGGGCCGGTTTTCTCGAACCAGGCATGGGGGAAACCACTGCGGTTGTCGATCTGCACGCTATGTCCGTTGGCTATGGATCACGAGTCGCCCGGTGTTGGCGGCGTGGCTGGAGTGATCGACACGCTGTGCAGGCACTCAGGGTTGTTCTGCTTGAAGGCGAAGCGCAACTGCCCCCACGGCTGTGGGCTTTCCCACACGCTTGTCTCGTGTAACGAACGGCCGCGTGGGGCGGCGACCAGCAGCAGCGCGCCATACTGGTCTTCGATGTCGCTGCGGGCGATGCAGGCCCCGCTCAGGAACAAGCCAAGGGTGGTCCGCTGAGCGGCGCTCTCTCTGGTGAGAACCGTCAGGCCGGCCTGCGTGATGCGCACGTTGCCCTGCAGGGCAACCTCGCCGCCGACCCAGCGCGTCCGATGTTCATCCTGTGTGTCCAGTTGCAGCGGGCCACCCAGTGTCTGTTCGACCCTCGCCTTGGTCAGCGGGCCGTGCTGCGCCAGTTGTTCGATGGTTTGCCAAAGCGTGAAGGAGGCTGGGTTCATCCGTTGGTTCTCGTTCGCTAGTGAACAGGCTGCCGTGCTTGCCACCAGCAGGTAGGCGCAAAGCCTGAAAAAGGGCCGTTTACTCGTCGACGTTGTCGTCATACCAGCTGCCGTAATACTCGTTGTAGGTGACGAACTTGCCGTCGACCTTGACCGATGAGGTCTCGCTGCCCCACAGCCTGCCAACGGCGGCGCGGGCAGCATCGTTATTGCCGTTGCCGAGCAACTGCTCATAGGCCGCGTTATAGCCCGCATGATTGGCTGCGGAGCCGTTGATGCCGATGTCGACACCGCCGTTGGCGATGATTTCCCGTTGTACCTTGATGTTGTTCAACACCGCCGCGCCTTCGTCTTTCAACGCGCCACCGACATAGGCGGCTTTGGAGGAAAGGTCTTCTTGGTAACGGTTCCTGGCGTGGCCCGTTTCGTGAGCCAGCAACTGGGTCACCGTGGCGGGCGAACCGCGCTCGTCGCCGTCGATGACGATCTTGCTGATATCGCCTTCCTGCGTCACGTAGGTGCCTTCGCCTGCGGTGCCATAAGCGATTTCCCAGCCCTCTTCCTGCAGCTCGCGCAGGTCTTTCTGCAGCGTGGGCGACTTGGCTGCAAGGCGATCCACTGCGGCACCCAGGCCGGTGGTCACGCCGGCGGGGCTGGCGGCTGCGGTGGGCGCATGGCTGCGCAACGCCAGGCTGCCCTGGGTCTCGGGGCCCGGGCGTTGGGCGTTGCCCTGGAACGATGGCGCCGCTTGCGAGCCAAGGCCGCGAGCCACCCCGGCGACCGCCGCCAGTGCGCCGACCAGCGAGCCGGGCTCGGCCTTGCCGCTGTGTTCCGGGGCCGGTTGCGCGGTCCCCGAGTTCAGCAGGATGTCGGACGGCGCATCGGCATGCAGGTGTTCCTGCGCCGTGAGGTGGATGTCCTTGGCGCTGAGGTAGATGGCATCCGGGGTCAGGGTCAGCTGCGAGCTGCCGACCTTGAACTCGATCTTGTCGCCGGCCGAGACGGCCCAGGTCTTGCCGACGAAATCGGTGCGGTTCATGCCCACGGCCGAGAACATCGCCATACCGACGTTGCGGTTGTAGCCCAGGCCGACGTTGGTCATCTTCGCCATGCCGATGCTCTCGACCTTGAAGCGGCCGATGTTGACCGTCTTGTTGTGGCCGATGCTGTAGCGTTCGTTGCGAGCGATCTTCTTGGTGCGATTGGCGCCGACATCGACGCTTTCGTTGCGGCCGATGGACTTGCTGCGGTCACGGCCGATGGCGTGGGTCTCGTCCAGCTCGACGACGATGTCCTGGTTGCGCTCGGCGTGGATGTACAGCTGCTCCTCGCCCTTCTTGTCCTCCATGCGGATTTCATTGAACTGCGCGGGCGTGCCGCCCTTGCTGGAGCGGCTCTTGATGCCGCTCTGGGTGGCGTTGGCGGGCAGGTCGTAGGGCACGGTCTGTTCGGCGTTGTAGACGCGGCCGGTGATGATCGGCCGGTCGGGGTCGCCTTCCAGGAAGCTGACGATCACTTCCTGGCCGATACGCGGGATCTGGATCGAGCCCCAGTTCTTGCCGGCCCAGTTCTGCGACACGCGGATCCAGCACGAGCTGTTTTCGTTGGACTGGTCGTGGCGGTCCCAGTAGAAGTGCACCTTCACCCGGCCGAACTGATCGGTCCAGATTTCCTCGCCCTTGGGGCCGACCACCATGGCGGTCTGCGGGCCCTGGACGATCGGCTGCACGGTGAGCGGCAGCGGGCGAAATACCTGGCTGGCATCGATGCAGTCGAGGCGGCTGTCGAATTGCAGCGGCTCGTCGCTGGTGTTGTTCTCGAACGCCTCCTGGACGATCTGGTAGTCGGCACTGACCGTCAGGTACTCGCGGTTCTGATCGGTGCGCGGGTAGCCGGTCATGCTGAACAGATGCCCGGCGCCGATGCCCCGCGCGTTGCTGCGCAACTGCACGCGCTCGTACCGGGTGTGCAGCGCCTCGATACGGTTGCGTGCGTATTGCTCGCCGTCCTTGCTCTGCACGTACTCGCCCGGGTAGTCGAACAGCGTGTGCCCGGCGTTGCTGTGTGGCCGCGAGACGATCGAGCGCACTTCCAGGCGTGCGCTGGGGCGCTGGAAATCGTAGTCGGTGAGCTCCAGCGAGCCTGACTGTACTTCGTGGTCGAGGTGCCAGTCGTAGATGTGGTCGCGCTCGCGCATCTGATCTTCGAGCGGGAAGTAAGGCACGCTGGCGTAGCCCGGCGCCGGCCGGTGTGCCCCATAGGCATCGCAGAGCACCAGCACGTGACGGGCCTGCTCGTGGCGGAAGTAGTAGTAGATGCCTTCCTGCTCGAGCAGTCGGCTGACGAAATCCAGGCTGGTTTCGCGGTACTGCACGCAGTACTCCCACTCCCGATAGGAGCGGGTGAGGGCATCCTCGAAATCGGAGAAGCCCAGGTCGCGGAACACCTGCTTGACGATATCGGGCACCGTCTTGTTCTGGAAAATACGGCAGTCCGAGGTGCGCGACAGCAGCCATAACCAGGGCTTGAGGCTGACCCGGTAGCTGGCGAACTGGCCGCTGCCTGCCGCCTGGCTGCAGCGCGCGGCGATACCGTGAAAATAGCGGTCGCTGCCGTCGGCCAGTTGCAGAGTAAGCCCCATCGGCTTGCCCAGCAGGGCATCGAGTGGCAGCGCATGATCCTCGGCGATCAGCGCCAACTCGTAGGCAAAGGGTCGGCCGAGCTCGTCCCGACCCTCCATTCGGCGCAGCGCCAACACGTCACCGCCCAGTGGGCTGGTGACCACCGCCATGCGTGCTGCCTGGGTAATCGGCATCTACGTTCCCCCGTGCCTCACTGCGTGCGTTCGAAGTCGTAGTGCAGCTCGTTGTTCTGCTGCGTGACCCACACCCCGCTCAGCGGCTTGCCTTCGAGCAGGCGGGTAAGGAACTCGCGGCTCATGTCCGGCAGCATGCTGTTGGTCAGGATGGCATCGATCTGCCGGCCACCGCTCTCGTTCTCGGTGCAACGCGAGACCACCAGGTCGACCACGCTGTCGTCGTAATCGAACGGCACCTTGTGAGTACTTTCAATGCGCTTCTTGATGCGCTCGAGCTGCAGGCGGGTGATGGCCTTGAGCATCTCATCGGAGAGCGGGTAGTAGGGGATGGTCACCAGGCGGCCGAGCAGCGCCGGCGGGAAAATCTGCAGCAGCGGTTCGCGCAGGGCCTTGGCGATGCCTTCGGGTTCGGGCATCAGTTCCGGGTCGCTGCACAGCCCGGCGATCATCTCGGTGCCGGCGTTGGTGGTGAGCAGGATCAGGGTGTTCTTGAAATCGATCTGACGGCCTTCGCCGTCCTCCATCACGCCCTTGTCGAACACCTGGAAGAAGATCTCGTGCACGTCCGGGTGGGCTTTCTCCACCTCGTCGAGCAGTACCACGCTGTAAGGCTTGCGGCGTACCGCTTCGGTCAGCACACCGCCTTCGCCGTAGCCGATATAGCCCGGTGGCGCACCCTTGAGGGTCGACACGGTGTGCGCTTCCTGGAACTCGCTCATGTTGATGGTGATGACGTTCTGCTCACCGCCATACAGGGCTTCGGCCAGGGCCAGCGCGGTTTCGGTCTTGCCCACGCCGGAGGTGCCCGCGAGCATGAACACGCCGATCGGCTTGTTGGGGTTGTCCAGCCCGGCGCGGGAGGTCTGGATGCGCTTGGCGATCATTTCCAGGGCGTGGTCCTGGCCGATGATGCGTTTCTTCAGGTGCTGGTCGAGCTTGAGGATGGTCTCCAGCTCGTTGCGCGCCATGCGCCCGACCGGAATGCCGGTCCAGTCGGCCACCACCGAGGCGACCGCCTGGTAGTCGACGGTCGGCAGGATCAGCGGCGTCTCGCCCTGCAGGACGCTGAGGCGCTGCTGCAGGTCGCTGAGGGTGTCGCGCAGCGCGGTGCGTTCCTCGTCGCTGAGGGCCGGTTGCCCGGCGCCAGCTTCACGGCTGGTGTCGTCCAGCGGCTCGGCCGCGGCGCGCAGGCGGGCGCGGGTGGCCAGCAGTTCGTCGACCAACGCCTTCTCGTCGGCCCAGCGGGTTTCCAGGGTGACCAGGCGCAGGCGCTCCTCGGCCAGTGCCGCGTCGACGTCGAGCAGGCGGCTGCCGATGCTGACGCCAATGGCCTGTTCGCGGCCGATGATCGCCCGCTCGGTTTCCAGCGACTCGATGCGCCGACGGCTGTCGTCCACCTCGGCCGGTACCGCGTGCAGGCTGATCGCCACGCGGGCGCAGGCGGTGTCGAGCAGGCTGACCGACTTGTCTGGCAACTGACGCGCCGGGATGTAGCGGTGCGACAGCTTGGCGGCGGCCTCCAGGGCTTCGTCGAGGATCTGCACCTGGTGGTGCTTTTCCATGGTCGAGGCGACGCCGCGCATCATCAGGATCGCGCGGTGCTCGGACGGCTCGTCCACCTGCACCACCTGGAAGCGGCGGGTCAGCGCCGGGTCCTTCTCGATGTGTTTCTTGTATTCCGCCCAGGTGGTGGCGGCCACGGTGCGCAGGGTGCCGCGCGCCAGCGCCGGCTTGAGCAGGTTGGCGGCATCGCCGGTACCGGCCGCGCCACCGGCGCCGACCAGCGTGTGGGCTTCGTCGATGAACAGGATGATCGGCTTCGGCGAGCTCTGCACGTCCTCGATGACCTGGCGCAGGCGCTGCTCGAATTCACCCTTCATGCTGGCGCCGGCCTGCAGCAGGCCGACGTCCAGGCTGCGCAGCTCGACGTCCTTGAGGCTCGGCGGTACGTCGCCGGCGACGATGCGCAGGGCGAACCCTTCTACCACCGCGGTCTTGCCCACACCGGCTTCGCCAGTGAGGATCGGGTTGTTCTGGCGGCGGCGCATGAGGATGTCGACCAGTTGGCGGATCTCGTCGTCACGGCCGACGATGGGGTCGAGCTTGCCGCTGCGCGCCTGCTCGGTGAGGTCGACGGTGAAGCGCTTGAGCGCCTCCTGCTTGCCCATGGCGCTAGGGGCGATGGCGCCGCTGGCTTCGCCGGGGGCCGCGCCGGCCTGGAAGCCGTCAGTGGCGCTCAGGGCGTTCTCCGGCGAGGCACCGACGATCTCGTCGAAGCGCTCGGTGAGGGTCTCGACCTTGAGCTTGTCGAACTCGCGGGAGATGGCCAGCAGTGCATTGCGCAGGCTCGGCGTCTTGAGGATGCCGACGATCAGGTAGCCGCTGCGCACCTGGCTTTCGCCGAACATCAGGCTGCCGTAGACCCAGCCGCGCTCGACCGCTTCCTCGACATGGGAGGACAGGTCGGTGATCGAGGTGGAGCCGCGCGGCAGGCGATCCAGAGCTTCGGTGATGTCCTTGGCCAGGCGCGCCGGCTCGATGCTGAACTGGCGGATGATCTGGTGCAGGTCGGAGTCCTGCAGTTGCAGGATCTGGTGCAGCCAGTGGCTCAGCTCGACGTAGGGGTTGCCACGCAGCTTGCAAAACACCGTGGCGGCCTCGATGGCCTTGTAAGCGACGCTGTTGAGCTTGCCGAACAACGCGGCGCGACTGATTTCTGCCATGGTTCTTTCCTTTGAACGAGAGAGTTGTTGGGCTATCTGGTTACGACCTGAGGCAATGCCTGATCGCCGTTAACGTAATTGGCCTATGGAATTGAGAGCCTTGCGGGCCAGGTTACTTATGGTGGTGAACAGCAGGTTGAGCATCCAGCGCAGGAAGGCGCTAGTCATGTCGCTGGCTGTCGGCAACGGTCGGCCAAGGAACTGGAAAATACGCACTACCAGATTGCGGACGTGCTCACCCAGTTCCTTGCCGATTCTGACGCCCTGAATCAGGATGGCGGCGATCTGGTCGATCACCGTCAGCGAGGCGCCGAGGAGCATCCCGAGAGCGCCTCCCGCGACCGACAGAATCTGTTTAAGCACCCAGCCGATGGCGCTGCTGAGCATCCAGAAAGAGGCCGAGGACAGCTGCAGCACACCGCCGTTGCGGGCGCTATCCAGCCAGGCTTCGATATCCTGCTCGAACTGCGAGCGTTCGAGACGCCGCAGCCCGACCCAGGAGGCGTCTTTGACCGAATTCATGTAATTAGGCATGCGATGAGCATCGCCAGAGACCAGGCCGCCCCAAGGCAGCTTGCAGGTGTCTCCTTCCACCGGTAGGTGCAGAAACGGAAACAAAGGCACCATTGGCACCACGTCGGAATCGTGAAAGACGCGGTTGATATTGTCGACGCCTAACTTGCCAGTGAGATGGCGCGCGAAGCCGGCGGTGCCCACGCGTGGACAACCGAAGGTGTAGAGCTTGACGCTGCCTGCGCCCAGCTCGCTCAGATGATCTGCCATCAGGGTGGCGATGGCGCCGCCCAGGCTGTGACCGACCAGGTGAATGGCGCTTGGGTTCTTGCCGCGTAGAAACTGCATGACCTCGTCACGCATGGACGTGAACGTATTGTTGAAGCCCGCGTGCACCGGCCAGGTGGAGGGCCCGCGCTGCATATCGCAGTGCGCATCGGTCACCACATCCGCGAGGGTTTGTGTGCCGCGGAAGGCAATCAGCATTTCACCCCGGCGACCACCGATGCCATCCGCGGCATAGGCAAAGCCGGACTGGCTGCGAATGGCCACGCCGCTGCTGCCCTGGTAGCCCTTGGCAGACGAGAAGTCGAAGAGCTGCGCGACATCACTCATGCTCGCTGCCGCTCGTTTGGCCATCTCGACCATATCGAGGTTAAGGGTCAGGGTGTTGTAGACATTGTCCGCTACGAGGGAGGCCTGCCTTGGGGTTAACAGATTCATTCCATTGCCTCAGTCTTTTCTCAGCACGCAAATCCCGTAGCTCTTGCTTTCCGGATGGGCGCCGGGTGCATCGTTTAGTTCACACACCAGGTTGAACGCACCGCTCGCGCTCTCGCTGTCCTTGGCGTAATTGTCCTTGTCGTGCAGCCAGCCATCATATTCCTTGCCGTTGTGGCGAATCGTTATGGTCTGGTTGATCTTCTGTCCGGTCGGAATCACGGTGGCGAAAAAGGATTTTTCCACGCGATCTTCCAGTGAGAAGTGCCCCTGCTGATCCGTGGTGGTGGAGAATGTCCGTTTTTTCTGATCCCACAGCCAGATGTAGCTCTGTTCGATTGCTGCCCCTGCAACGGGTTCGCCATTGAGCAGTACCGTGCCTTTGACTGCCGAGAACATATAGAGTGGTTTGGCCATGGCCGGCTCCTGCAGTAGAAAGAAAAGGGCAGTCGAAAACGTGGCGACAAGTATTTTTTTCATGTTCTGGCGGCGTTCTCTTCAGATAGGTCATCAGCCTTCTCCGGGCCTCGACAATGCGCGGCGCAGAGGAAAAGGTCATCGGCATGATCTTGTGGCTTGCCAAGCCAGGTATCGAAGCCGAGTCGGCAGCCGCCATCCAGTGACGCGGGCGGTACCTCCTCCTGTTTGAGCACCAGGTTGGTGTCCCAGTCCAGTTCCATGCCGACGTATTCGGCCACCCAGGCCGCCAGCTCGGCGAGCAGCGGCTGGTCGGGTAGAAAGCGGCGGTACTGCGCCAGGCTCAACGGGCCGATGCGCAGGCGAAACTTGTGTTGCCGGTCCCACACGTGAGTGCCCAGGCACAGGTCCATGCCCAGCGTGCAGGTGCTGGCCCCCAGGCGGCTGTATTCCGGCAATGGCAGCCACTGGCCGACGTATTCCTCGAGCGCCACCGGCACGCCGAAGTACTCGCCGAGAATCGCCTGCAAGCCATCCGGGTAGCGGCTCTGGGCGGCCAGGTGGCCGGTGAAGTAGTAGCGCGCCGCGTCGGGAATCGGGCCCTGGCCCAGAAGGCTGGGCATGCCACGGCCGGACAGCGCGCCAAGGCGTGGCGACCAGTAGTCGTCCGTGGTGCGATCCTGGCTTACCGTTGGCCGGGCCTCGGCCCAGGCGCGGTAGAACAGGGTCAGCAGGCGGTGATTGAATACGTCCAGGAAGCGCTTGAACGTGGCGTCACCATGGTGCCGCTGGCGCTCGCGGGCATGCTCGGTCAGGTGAATCGGCAGCGGCCCGTTGGGGCCGGTGAGACCGAAGAAGAACTGCTCGATGCGCGGCGTACCGGTGCTGTCGTGGATGACGCTGGCCAGGGTCGAGGGCGCGAAGCCGCAGTCCGGCTTCTGTCCCAGGCGCAGCGGGTCGTCGACCAGCCGCACTGAATGGCCGAGGCGCGGGCGCAGCGGGTATTCGCATTCGATGCGCCGCATGGCCTGGAAGAAATCGTAGTTCCAGGGCGCTTCGGCCATTGCCGCCAGGGTATTCACAGCGTCGGCCGACATCCGGGCTTGGCCCTCCAGCGCATCACTTCACCGCGCTCGCTGGTGCGCAGCACCGTTTCGGTGAAGCTGTTGATGGAAACATAGCGGGTCAGGAAGCGCTCCAGCACCGACCCGAGCAGGAACACGCCGGTGCCGCGAAAGGCGTTCTCGTCGAATTCCAGGTCAATCTCCAGGCCGCGCCCGAAGACGATCGGGCCCGGCATCGGCAGGCGCCGCGTGCAGGGCTGGGCGCTGACTTTGCGCAGGCCGTCGATCTGCAGCTGCAAGGCGTTGTCGCCGGCATCGCCGTAGAGGCGCAACAGCTCGCGCAACGCGGCGGCGCCCTGGCCCTGCTGCGTGAGTGACAGGTAGTTGAGCGACAGCTGGCTGATCAGGCGCCAGGCGCTGGCATCGTGGGCACGGCTGGCACGTGGACGGCTGGGGCCGGCCAGGCAGCGCACCGCCACCACGGGGGCGCTGTCTTCCAGGGTGAAATCGCTGCGCGTGCCACCGATTGGCATCGACAGGGGCAGGTCGCGGTTGGTGCACAGTGCACCGATGCCCAACTGGCGGAGGTCATGGCGATAGGGCGCCTGGTTGGCGTCGACCAGGGAAATGAAGGTCTCGCTGCCGATGTAGGTGGAGCGTGGACCGTTGCGCCGCTGTTTGCTGGACAACACCCGGGGTTCGCGACGCAGGCTGTACCAGGCCTGTTCACGACCGTAGCGCGACGGGTCGCGCACCGCGTAGAACGGCTGAAAAGGCTGCTCAGGGCCGCTGCCATGGCCGCTGACTTCGGTGATCGAGTGAATTTCGAAATCCTGCGGACGGGTGCGGTCGGCGATGATCTGATGCTCGTGCACGCGATCGCTCAGGTGAATGCGGTCGGCGCGGCGTGCGAACAGGTTGATCGCCGGGGTGCAGAACAGCCGGAACTGCTCCGCGCCGATGCTGTTCTCCAGGCTGTTGTCGAGGCGATTGAACAGCACCACGATCTCCAGCTCCTGGCTGGTATTGCGTTGCACGGCGCGCTTGAGCCCGGCCAGTTCGACGAACAGGAAGCGGTTGGGCAGCGCGAAGTATTCCTGCAGCAGCCGATAGCCCTGGAATGCCCTGGGCACCACCGGTAGCGCCGCCTCGCTGTCGTCGAAGCCGCGCGGGCGCAGGCTGTCGGGCGGCAGGCGTTCGACCCAGGAACCGTCCACGGCGCGCACGAACAAGGCGCAGACATTGCCCATCAGCTGTTCGTAGAGACGGAACGGTTGCTCGTCGGCACCGTGCAGGAAGAAGGTCAGCGTATCCAGGTCCAGTGCGTTGAACGGCAGGCCGGCGCCGGTGTGCAGGCGCAGGCGGACGGCTGCCTTGGCACCGGGTTCGCTGGCGGCCAGGCGGCCGAGCTGAGTGGTCGGGTTGCCGAAGTAGCTGGCCTGGGTCACTTCCAGCGGCCACAGGGTGACCGGCTGACAGGTACGGTACTCGCAGGCGGTTTGCGCCTCGCTGCCCAGTGCGCCGCGTAGCGAGGCACCACGTTCGAGGGTGAAGCCGCTGCTCAGGGAGCCTTCGTTGGGATCGGCGCACAGCTGCACCACGGTCATCGACGGGGTCGGTGCCAGGTAATGCGGGTAGGCGATTTCCAGCAGGTTGTGGGTGAAGGTCGGGTATTCGGCATCGAGCTTCAGTTGCACGCGGGCGGTCAGGTAAGCGAAGCCTTCAAGCAGGCGTTCCACGTAGGGGTCGGCGCACTCCACGCCGGACAGGCTCAGGCGGCTGGCGATCTTCGGGAATTCGCGGGCGAACTCCTCGGCGCTCTCGCGGATGTGTTGCAGCTCCTGGTTGTAGTAACCAAGCAGGCGAGGGTTCATCGGCGTCTCCGTGAGGCGTCGGCGGGCAGTACCTGGACGTGCCCGGTTTCCAGGTCCAGCTCGGTGGTGAGCAGCAGGCGCAACGGCATCGGGTGCGCCCACAGGTCACCCTCGATCTCGAAACTCAGCGAGTTGTGGCTCATCTCCTCGGCCTCCTGGCGCGCGCGCACGCGCAGCGACGACCGCACGATGCGCGGTTCGAAGTCGGCGATGGCCTTGGTCAGCAGGCGTTCCACCGCCGGGATGTCGATGCTCGAGGCGCTGTGCCCGGCCAGGGGTGGCAGGCCGAAGTTGACCACCGAGCTGCCGGCCCGGGTGAGGGCCTCGTCGTCGCTGGTCAGCGGTGCGATGGTGTTGAACAGCCAGGCCAGATCGCGCAGCACCGAGGCGCGCAACTGGGTCAGGCTCAGCACGCGCTTGTCGACGCTTTCCGCCGGGTTGCTCGGGTCGTCGTCGAGCAGGCGATCGAGCAGGGCCGGTTGCAGGCGGTCCTGACGTTTCAGGTCGGCCATGCCGCGTCATTCCCGTGCTCGAAGCTCAGTGAACGAACATCGAACAGCGCCTGTTCGCCGCCGTCGAAGGCCAGCAGGCGCTGGCCGAGCGGCAGACCGTTGGCCTGCCATTCGGTCTTGCGCGCCAGGCGCAGGGCCCCGTCGGTGCTGGCGTGGCTGCCCGGGTAGCGGCTGGGAATCAGCGCCACGGTGCTGCCGCCGTTGGTCAGGGTCACCTGGGCCGGTAGCCAGACCAGGTCGCGCAGGTCGCTGGGGGCTTCCAGGCTCAGGCTGGCGATGTTTTCCATCGGCAGCCAGACATAGCGGCCATTGACGATCAGCTCGAGCACCGGGCCGAGGCGCGGGTCTGCATCGGCCAGCCAGCCGAACGCGGTGTCGTCGAGTGTGCCGGGTACTGCGGCGGCGGCTGCAAAGGCCTGGTCACGCAGGCTCTGGGCTGCCTCGGCGTTACCCTGGGCATCCTGCTCCAGGGCGAGGATCAGCGGTGCTACCCAGTCGGCAGGCTGACCCAGCACCACCGGTGTGGTCTTGCCCGCGAACACCTGCTCGCGCAGGGCCTCGCAATTGAGTGCGGTGCTGTAGGTCTGCACCATCGGCAGGCAGGCGGCATCCAGATCACCGGCTACCTTCAACTGGTTCTGGGCACGGCTCCACTGGCCCATCACCGCCAGCAGCTGGAACAGGAACACCCGCAACTGCGCCTTGGCGGGCTGCGCCCGTACCTGGTCCTGCAGCGCCTTCAGTGCCTCATCGAGCCGTGCTTCACGCAGGTATTGTTCGGCAGTCATCGTCGTTCCCTGTACTGGCGCGGCCACCGCTGCGGGGCAGCGACCATGAGGCCCGCTGCAGTCGTCGCAGGGCGAGCCGTTGAAATTCGCGGTAGTCAAAACCAGCGATGCCCGGCGCAGTGCCGGGCATCGCTGTGTGCCCAAACATCGAGCGGGTGTTTACACCTTGACGTTCTGGCGGATGTTCCAGCCGTACTTGACCGGGCCGCCATCTTTGGCGCCGTCGGCTTTCTGCGGTTGGTAGTCGACCAGTACCTGGGCGAAGTTCAGGGTGACGTTCTCGGTGAGGCGATCTTCGCCGCCGCTGCCGCCAGTGCTGATGGACGACACCAGCACTTCCTTGAGGGTGATGATCAGGTACTCGACCTGCGAGTCGCCGCCGGCCTTGCGGATGGTCAGCTTGGCTTCCGGATAATGCTTGCCGCTGGAGCAGGCCATCATCAGGTTGGGGCTGGACTTGTCGACATACTTGGTCAGCGACAGATCCTGAATGTTGACCTTGCCGGCACCGCCGCCACCGCCTACATGCATCGAGCCGGATTGGCTCATGCCCCAGCTCCAGGCCAGCACGTCGATTTCGTCCGCATGGGTCTTGTCCTTGGACTCGCCTTTGACGTCGCCAATCTTGATGAACATATCAACAGCCATCATTTCTCCTTTCGTGGCTTTTGCCACTCTGTTTCAGCTACGCCCGCGGAAGCGGGCGCCACAGTGACGAGCCTCAGGCCCCCTTGGCCGAAGGCAGTTTGGATACCAGGCGCAGCGACACGGTCAGCCCTTCGAGCTGGTAGTGCGGGCGCAGATAGAACTTGGAGCTGTAATAACCGGGGTTGCCTTCGATTTCCTCGACTACCACTTCCGCTTCGGCCAGCGGGTGCTGGGCCTTGGTGGTTTCGGTGGAGTGCGCCGGGTCACCGTCGACGTAGTTGAGGATCCAGTCCTGCAACCAGCGCTGCATCTCGTCGCGCTCTTTGAACGAGCCGATCTTGTCGCGCACGATGCACTTCAGGTAGTGGGCGAAGCGGCAGGTGGCGAACAGGTACGGCAGGCGCGCGGCCAGGTTGGCGTTGGCGGTGGCGTCCGGGTCGTCGTATTCGGCCGGCTTGTGCAGCGACTGGGCGCCGATGAAGGCCGCCAGGTCGGTGTTCTTCTTGTGCAGCAGCGGCATGAAACCGTTCTTCGCCAGTTCCGCCTCGCGGCGGTCGGAGATGGCGATCTCGGTCGGGCACTTCATGTCCACGCCACCGTCGTCGGTGGGGAAGGTGTGCGCCGGCAGGTTCGGCACTTCACCGCCCGACTCCACGCCACGGATGCGCGAGCACCAGCCGTAGAGCTTGAACGAACGGTTGATGTTGACGGCCATGGCGTACGCCGAGTTGGCCCAGGTGTACTTGCTGCTGTCGGCGCCGTCGGTTTCTTCCTCGAAAGCGAACTCTTCGACCGGATCGGTCTTCGCGCCATACGGCTGGCGAGCCAGGAAGCGCGGCATGGTCAGGCCGATGTAGCGCGAATCCTCGGAGTCACGCAGCGAGCGCCAGCCGGCGTACTCGGGCGTGGTGAAGATCTTGGTCAGGTCGCGCGGGTTGGACAGTTCCTGCCAGGAGCCCATGCCCATGACCGTCGGCGAGGCCGCGGAGATGAACGGTGAGTGCATGGCCGCGGAGATCTTGGCGATCTCGCCGAGCAGTTCGACATCCGGTGGCGACTGGTCGAAGTAATAGTCGCCCACCAGGCAGCCATAGGGCTCGCCGCCGAACTGACCGTATTCCTCTTCGTAGAGCTTCTTGAAGATCGGGCTCTGGTCCCAGGCGGTGCCCTTGAATTTCTTCAGGGTCTTGTGCAGCTCCGGCTTGGAGATGTTGAGCACACGGATCTTCAGCTGCTCGTCGGTCTCGGTGTTGTTGACCAGATAATGCAGGCCGCGCCAGGCGCTTTCCAACTGCTGGAAGTCCGGGTGGTGCATGATCAGGTTGACCTGGGCGGTGAGCTTGGCATCGATCGCGGCGATGATCGATTCGACCGACTTGATGGCGTCGTCGGAGATCAGGTCGGTCTTGCTCAGGGCATGTTCGGCCAGGGTGCGCACGGCGGTTTCCACCGCTTCACGGGCGCGTTCGGTCTTGGGCTTGAATTCCTGCAGCAGCAGCGAGGCGAATTCGCTGGTCTGTTCGGAGGTGGCGAGCGACTGCTCGGGCGCCTGGGTCTGTTGGCTCATCGGGGCGTCCTCTTAGGCTTGCGGCTCGTTGTCTTGGGGCTTGGGCGCGCTGGCCAGCGCCTGCAACAGGGCCGGATCCTTGATCGCCTTGATGATCAGCTCTTCGGCGCCGGTCTTGCCATCCATGTAGGTCAGCAGGTTGGCGAGCTGGGTGCGGGCTTCGAGCAGTTGGTTGAGCGAGTCGACCTTGCGGGCGATGGCCGCCGGGCTGAAGTCGTCCATGCTCTCGAAGGTGATATCCAGGCTCAGGTTGCCTTCGCCGGTCAGTGCATTGGGCACGTGGAAGGCCGCACGCGGCTTCATGGCCTTGAGGCGCGAGTCGAAGTTGTCGGCGTCGATTTCCAGGAACTTGCGGTCGGCGACGGCGGCCTGGGGCTCGGCAGGCTTGCCGGCGAGGTCGGCCATCACGCCCATGACAAAAGGCAACTGCACCTTTTTCTCGGCGCCGTACAGCTCTACGTCGTACTCGATCTGCACCCGTGGGGCGCGGTTGCGCGCGATGAATTTCTGGCTGCTGGTGGTGTTGCTCATGTTGCTCCTCCTGTGCATGGGCACTGGCTTCTGCGGCCAATGGCCGATAGCTGTGTGCGTGGGGCTTCCTTGAAGATCCGCCGCACGTTAGTCGTATTCGGGGCCACGCAGGTTTTCGAACTGCGACATACCGTCGGGAATCAGGTTGCGCACGATTTCCGCGAAATCCGCGGTGACCAGCTTCTGCGCGCGCGTCAATAAGACCGGGACCGGGCTGGAAGGTTCGTGCTGGGCATAATATTCAAGCAGGCGATCAAGGGTGCGTAGCACGTCGTCGCGGCTGGCGATGCGGCCCGGTGCGGCGGGCGCCTGACGCGCCGTCTGCTGCCCATTGGCCTCTTCGGAGCCGGCCGGGTCGGAGTCGGACGCGTCATCGGCGTACGGGGCCTGATCGCCAGGCGCGGGGGCCTGGTCATTGAAGATCTGCCGGGCGTGGCGCAGCACCTGCTTGAGCGATTCCAGGTTGGCGCTCTGCGCCGAGCCGACCCGCTCGGCGAGCAGGCCTTCGATATCGGCCAGCGCCGCGGCGGCTTCGTCGAGTGCGCTGCGAGTGCCGTCGAGCAGTTCCTGCTCGGCATCCAGAAAAGCACCGCGCAACTGCTCGGGCGACAGGGTTTCGCTGGAGAAACGCTGCAGATCGGCGGCATTGAGCGCCGCGCGGATGCTCACCGCGCCAAAGGCCCTGGAGCGGGTAATGCTCGCCTCGCGCAGCAGCACGATGACCGGCTCGGCGCTCAGGGCATTGAGGGCATTGATGCGGATGGTCGGGTCATTGTCATCGTCGGCGTCGAGCTGCGGGTAGACGCCTTCCCAGTACTGGGTGAGCAGTTCGCGTACCAGGGTCAGGCCCTGGGCCAGGCCCGTCAGGCCGTCGAGGGCGATGGCGCTCTGCAGGTAGAGGGTGGCCAGGCGCAGGTCCTTGCTGCGTGCGAACAGCTCGCTGGCGCGCTCGCGCACCTGGCGCCAGTCCGGCGGTTCGGCAGCGATGACCGACTGGCCCATCTGGCGTTCCGGCTGGCCGATCGCCAGGCGTTCCAGTTCGAGGAAGTCGGCATCGTATTCGAGGTCGTCCCCGCATGGGTTTTCGTCGGATACTGCGTTGAGCAAGTGCGACACATCCACCACGTCAGGTGCTCTCCATGTCAAGCCTGAAAATCGAAATGAATCCTTGTCGGCGGGCTGCCCGACAACCAGGATTCGTGGCGCGGCAGGGCTAAGTGCCACTACTGGCGCGGGGTCCGCTGCTAACCGCGGCCATTCTCCGAGTGCGCTCAGATCATTGTCAAGCGAGGCCTAGGCGGTAGAAACTGTCGCGATGCACAGTATTTGCGTCTTCTGTGCAGTGACTCACAGCCGTTTGCAGATATAGGCCCGCCTGGGCATTGAATCGTATCGGCCAAGGGCAAAAAATAGGGCGTTTGGCATATCGACATCGCTCGAAGAGCATGGTCTTTTTACCGCACTGCAAGGAGCCGCAATGCCGCTGCGTCTGGTCATCACCACCTATCACAAGCTGACGCCCGGGCAACGGGCCGAGGTCGAGCTCGATCGGGGTGAGCTGAAAATCGGGCGCAGCGCCGGCAATGACTGGGTGCTGCCCGATCCCGAGCGTCTGGTGTCCAGCCAGCACTGCGTGATCCAGCACCGTGATGGTATCTACTACATCACCGACACCAGCACCAACGGGGTGATTCTGCAGAATGCCGGCACGCGCCTGCGGCGTGGCAGCAGTGAACCGCTGGAAGATGGCGAGGTGCTGAAGATCGGCGAGTACGAGATTCGCGTACAGATCAGCGGCATCAGCGTTGCTCCCGCTCCGGCACTGGCCAGCGGTGCCGTGGACGATCCCTTCAACAGTTTCGAGGCGCTGCTCAGTCGCAGTGCCCAGCCGCTGGAGATGCCGCCGGTCAGTCCCGCTCCCGCCACACCTGCGCCACGCCGCGACTCACCGTTCGACACCAAGGCGGACCTGTTCGATTTTCTCAGCCCGCCGCCCGCCGTGGCGCCCTCGGTTGCCGATCACGTGCCGGCTCAGCAACATGATTTCCGCCCCCCACGGCCATCGCAGGCGCCTGCTGCCGTGGCGCCTGCCGTTGTCGTGCCTGATGCCGCGCCAGCGTCGGTGATTCCCGCCGACTGGGATCCGTTCGCCGATCTTCAGGCCCGTTCGGCGCCGCAGCCGACTCCCGATCCGTTCGCCGAGCCTCCGTACATCGCTGCGGCGCCGGTGCCGGATCCGTTTGCCGAGTCGCCGCCACTGCCGCCGATGCCGGCAGTGGAAATTCCTGCGTTTGGCGAGCCGGATTCGCCGGTACAGCAAATTCACTCGCTGCCGGTTGTCGAGCCGCTCGAGGTACCCCAGCCTGCACCTGCACCTGCACCTGCACCTGCACCTGCACCTGCACCTGCACCTGCACCTGCCGCCTCGGCTGCTGGTGACGAGTTGATGGAAGCCTTTCTGCGCGGCGCCGGCCTGCAGCACCTGCGCCTGGATCGTGCGGCCGCCGCGGCGCAGATGGAGGCCATCGGCCGCAGTTATCGGCTGATGGTCGAGGGGCTGATCGACGTCCTGCGCGCCCGCGCCAGCCTCAAGGGCGAGTTCCGCATGGCGCAGACCATGATTCAGCCCATCCAGAACAACCCGCTGAAGTTCGCCCCCAACGTCGATGAAGCGCTGCTGATGCTGCTGCGTCACGACAATCAGGCGTTCATGGCGCCGGACCAGGCGGTGGGCGAGAGTTTCGATGACCTGCGGGCCCATCAGTTGGCACTGATGGCCGGGGTGCAGGCGGCCATCAAATATTTGCTCGCCCGCTTTGAACCGCGTGAGCTGGAGGGGCGTCTGAACAAGCCCAGCGGGCTCTCGGCGCTGCTGCCCAATGGCCGTCGAGCACATTACTGGGAGTTGTTCACCGAGCTTTACGCGACCATTTCCCAGGAGGCCGAGGACGGCTTCCAGGAGCTGTTCGGCCGTGAATTCAGCCGCGCCTACGAAGAACACATCGCGAGACTGAGAGGCCGTTGAGGCCATGTGGCTCGTCGCGTCGCGGCGGGCCCGCTGTAACCATCGAGGAAGCGTTATGCCAAGGATTCTGACACTGCTGGTCTTTCTGTTGCTCGGCGCCTGTGCGTCAGGCCCCGGGGAGCCGGTACCCACTACTGTCGAGCTGCAGCTGCAGGCCAGTCGCGATCTCAACCCGGCGCCTGCGGGCACGGCGTCGCCGGTCTGGGTGCAGGTCTACCAGTTGCGCAACGCCTCGAGTTTTGCCCGCGCCGACTTCTTCTCGCTGGTCGACCGCGCCGACGCCACCCTGGCCAGCGAGCTGATCGAAACCGAACGGTTCGTGGTGCGCCCCGGGGAAACCCAGCGCAAGACATTGACCCTCGACGACGCCACGCGCCACCTGGGCGTGGTGGTGGCCTATCGCGCCCTCGACCGGTCAGTGTGGCGCCAGGTCATCGAAATTCCTGCCCATCAGGCAAGTGCCCTGCGCCTGCAGCTGGACGCCTATGCCATCAGCGCCGCGCCGCTGACACCTCTTGAGTGATTGGAGACCCGTTCATGTCCTGGAACAATCGTGTGGTTTGGTCGGAGGGGATGTTCCTGCGGCCGCAGCACTTCCAGCAGCAGGATCGCTACATCGAAACCCTGGTGCAAAGCCGTAGCCATGCCGTACAGCCTGGCGCCTGGGGCTTTTCCCAGCTGCTTGTCGACAGTGCGCTGCTGAGTCAGGGCAAACTGGCGATCCTCTCGGCGCGCGGGCTGCTGCCCGACGGCACACCGTTCAATATTCCCGAGAACGATGCCGCGCCAGCGCCGTTGAATATCGATGACAGCCTGCGTGACGGGGTGATTTACCTGGCCCTGCCGCTGCGCCGCGCAGGCCTGCGCGACACCGTGGAAACCGGCGAGAGCCTGGGCTCGGCGCGCTACCAGAGCAGCGTGCACGAAGTGCGCGACGACAACTCCTCGCTGGAAAGCCGTGCCCCGGTGGCCATCGGTTCCCTGGCGCTGCGCCTGGTCACCGAGCGTGACGGCCTCGACGAGCATGCCGCGGTTGGCGTGGTGCGCGTGGTGGAAAAACGCGAGGACCGCAGCCTGCTGCTCGATGACAGCTATATCCCGCCGCTGCTCGACGTCAGCGCCTCGCGGCCGCTCGCCGGGTTTCGCAACGAGTTGCTCGGCCTGCTGCACCAGCGTGGCGAAGCGCTGGCCGGGCGAGTGGTCGCTTCGGGCGCGGGCGGCGCCTCGGAAATCGCCGATTTCCTGTTGCTGCAACTGGTCAACCGTGCCCAGCCGCTGGTCGCGCATCTGGCGCGGATCACCCCGTTGCACCCGGAAGTGCTGTACCGCGAACTGCTGGCGCTGGCCGGCGAGTTCGCCACCTTCACCGCCGCCGAGCGGCGCCCGGGCGAGTTTCCGGTGTACGAGCACGACGACCTGACCAGCACCTTCGCGCCGGTCATGCTGGCGCTGCGGCAGGCGCTGTCGATGGTCATCGACAGTCGCGCAATCCCGATTCCCATCGTCGAGAAGTCCTACGGCGTGCACGTGGCAATGCTCGCCGACAAGTCGCTGCTCGACTCGGCCAGCTTCATCCTCGTGGTGCGGGCCGACGTGCCGGGCGAGAGCCTGCGTGGGCATTTCCCGCAGCAGGCGAAGATCGGCTCGGTGGAGCACATCCGCGACCTGGTCAACCTGCAACTGCCAGGCATCGGCCTGCTGCCGCTGCCGGTGGCGCCACGGCAGCTGCCGTACCACGCCGGCTCCAACTATTTCGAACTGGACCGGGGCAGCGATCACTGGAAGCAGCTGATCCATTCCGGCGGTTTCGCTTTCCATATTGCAGGCCAGTTCCCGGGCCTGAACCTGGCCTTCTGGGCCATCCGAGGCTGACGCGCGATGACCATCGACGATCCATTTGGCGCCTTGCCCGGCCAGCCCGGCAAGGGCAGTGACCCGGCGGGCAACGACCGCACCATGATCATGCCGCGCCCGGGTGGCCGCGCGGCCGAGCCTGCGCGCCCGGCGCCTGCCGGCTCGCCGCCGCCCGCCATGCCCAGCGCACCGCCGCTGGCCGCCCGTGGCCTGGGCATGAACCCTATCGAGGCCGCCGCCGGGCCGATGCTGGCCCTGCTGACGCGCCTGCGCAGCACCATTTCCCATCCCGCGCCGGCCAGCCTGCGTGCCCAGTTGCTCGGCTACCTGCGCCAGTTCGAGGACAAGGCGCGCGCTGCCGGCGTCGCCCAGGACGAAGTGATGCTGGCGCGCTACGTGCTCTGCACCGCGCTGGACGAGGCCGTGCTCAGCACGCCCTGGGGCAGCGCCAGTGACTGGAGCAAGCAGAGCCTGCTGATCACCCTGCACAACGAGGCCTGGGGTGGCGAAAAGGTCTTCCAGCTACTCGACCACTGCCTGCAGAACCCGCGTCAGCGCCTCAACCTGATGGAGCTGCTGTACCTGTGCATCAGCCTCGGCCTGGAAGGCCGCTACCGGGTCATGCAGGACGGCCGCAGCCAGCTCGATGCCCTGCGTGAGCGGGTGGCAGCGACCATTCGCAGCACCCGGGGCGAGATCGAGCGCGAGCTATCGCCGCACTGGCGCGGCCTGGTGGTCGCCCGCGATCGCCTGCGCCAGTTCCTGCCGCCCTGGGTGGCGGTGGCCATCGGCTTGGCGATCCTACTGGTGCTGCTGTTCGGCCTGCGCATGAAGCTGGCTGCCGAAGCCGAACCGGTATTTCGCAACCTGCATGCCCTTGGCGACGTGCCGGTGCAGACCATCGACCGGCCCGCCCAGCAGCCGCGCATCGTCGAGCGTCCGCGCCTGGCAGGCTTCCTGGCCGAGGAAATTCGCGCCGGCAAGGTCGCGGTGGAAGATGCCGTCGACCGCTCGGTGGTGACCATCCGCGGCGACCAGCTGTTCGCCTCCGGCAGTGCGTCGATCGCCGATGACTTCCAGCCGCTGCTGCTGCGCATCGCCGAGGCCATTCGCAAGGTCAACGGCCAGGTGCTGGTCACCGGGCACAGCGACAACCGGCCAATCGCCACGCTGCGCTATCCGTCCAACTGGAAGCTGTCCCAGGACCGCGCCCAGCAGGTGATGGACGTGCTGGCGGCCAAGACTGGCCAGCCCGCGCGTTTCCGCGCCGAGGGCCGCAGCGACACCGAAGCCAAGGCTTCGAACGATACGGCGGAGGGCCGCGCGCGTAACCGCCGGGTCGAAATCACAGTCTTTGCGGAGGGCGTCGAGTGAAGGCGTTGTTCGGTTTCATGGCCCGCTGGGTCATGCCGGTTTTGGGGTTGCTGGCGCTGAGCCTGGTGATCTGGTTCGTAGGCCCGCTGATCGCCATCGGCGGTTTCGAGCCGCTGGCCGGCAGCACGGTGCGCTGGGCGCTGATCATCCTGCTGTTCACCCTGTGGGCGGCCTGGCGGCTGATGCGCATCATCCAGGCACGGCGTAACGCCGCCAGGGTCATGCAGGGGCTGGTCGACGTCGCGCCGGACCCGACCAGCGTGGCCACCGCCGAGGAGCTGGCCACCCTGCGCCAGCGCATGGACGAGGCCCTGGGCCTGCTCAAGCGCGCCAAGCTGGGCGGTGGTGAGCGGCGCAACCTGTACGAGCTGCCCTGGTATGTGATCATCGGCCCACCCGGTTCCGGCAAGACCACCGCGCTGGCCAACTCCGGGCTGCGCTTTCCGCTCGCCGAGCAGATGGGCGCCGGTGCCGTGCGCGGCGTTGGCGGCACCCGCAACTGCGACTGGTGGTTCGCCGACGAGGCCGTGCTGCTCGACACCGCCGGGCGCTACACCACTCAGGACAGCCACGCGGCGGTCGACAAAGCCGCCTGGCTGGGCTTTCTCGACCTGCTGAAGAAGCAGCGCTCGCGGCGGCCCATCGACGGTGCCTTCGTCGCCATCAGCCTGTCCGACCTGCTGCTCGGCAGCGAAAGCGAGCGGGCGGCCCACGCCGTGGCCATCCGCGCCCGCGTGCAGGAGCTGTACACCCAGCTCGGCGTGCGCTTCCCGGTCTACGTGATGCTCACCAAACTGGACCTGGTGCCCGGCTTCATGGAGTTCTTCGATGGCCTGAGCAAGGAAGAGCGCGCCCAGGTCTGGGGCATGACCTTCACGCTCGACGACGGCAAGAGTGCCGAGGGCCCGTTGCAGGTGTTTCGCAGCGAGTTCGACGCGCTCGAGGCGCGCCTCAACGAGCGCCTGGTCGAGCGCCTGCAGCAAGAACGTGATCCGGCGCGCCGCGATCTGATCTACGGCTTCCCGCAGCAGTTCGCCGCGCTGCGTGAGGCGCTGGCCGGTTTCCTCGACGGCGTATTCAAGCCCAACCCTTACGAGGAACGGGTGCTGCTACGCGGCGTGTACCTGACCAGTGGCACCCAGGAAGGCAGCCCGATCGACCGGCTGATCGGTGCCATGGCGCAGAGCATGAGCCTGGACCGTCAGCACCTGGCCCGGCAGACCGGCACCGGCCGCAGCTACTTCATCGAGCGGCTGCTGCGTGACGTGGTGTTTGGCGAGCGCGGCCTGGTGGGTGCCAACCCCAAGGTCGAGCGGCAGAAACGCTGGCTGGCCCGCGGGGTGATCGCCGCGACCGTGGTGCTGGTGCTCGGTACCGCCGTGCTGTGGTTCGCCAGCTTTCGCGCCAACCAGGCCTACATCGCCGCCGTGGATGCCCGCGTGCAACCGCTGCGTGGCGAGCTGCAGGCGCTCAGCCCGGCGCAGCGCGAGGTACTGGCGGTGCAGCCGCTGCTCGATGCCATCCGCAACGTCAGTGGTGATGCACCGGGCTGGGCCGAAGGTTTCGGCCTGTACCAGGGCGACATGCTCGACAGCGAAGCCTCCAGCGTCTACCGCAAGCTGCTCATCGCGGTCATGGCGCCGCGGGTGCTGGCGCGCCTGGAGGAGCAACTGCGTGCCGGCGGCAATTCGGATTTCCTCTACGAAGGGCTCAAGGCCTACCTGATGCTCGGTGAGGCCGAGCGCTACGACGCCGACTTTATCAAGGCCTGGATTGCCCTGGACTGGGACCGCAGCCTGCCGCGCGACCTGCTGCCCGAGCAGCGAGAGGCGCTGAACGCGCACCTGGCCGCCCTGTACGACCGCCAGCCGCCTGTGGTGCGCCTCGACGAGCAACTGATCGAGGACGTGCGCCGGCAACTGCAGCGCCTGTCCGTTGCCCAGCGCGCCTACGACCGCGTCAAGCGCCAGAAGCTGCCCGACGGCATCCCGGACTTTCGCATCAGCGACGCCGCCGGGCGTGATGCGGCGCTGGTGTTCACACGCAAGAGCGGCAAACCGCTGAACGAGCCACTCAGCGGCTTCTATACCCAGCGCGGTTACCGCGAGGCGTTCCTGGTCGGCAGCGTCAGCCAGGCCGGCACGCTGGCCGAGGAACAGTGGGTGCTCGGCCGCAGCCTGGACGACGGGCAGAACGCCGCGGCCCTCGCCCTGGAGGTGCGCCGCCTCTACGTGCAGGACTACATGCGCCAGTGGGATGCGCTGCTCGCCGACCTCGATTTCGTGCCGGTGACCAGCGTGGCCCAGGCGGCCGACGTGCTGCGCGTGTTGTCCGGGCCGACGTCACCGCTGAAGAAGCTGCTGCAGGCGGTGGCCAAGGAAACCGACCTGCAGAAGGAGGAGCGCCTGGTCGCCGAGAAGCTCAAGGAGCGCGGCGACGATACCGTCGATCGTCTCAAGCAGCAGCTTGGCTCCCTGGTCGGGCAATCCGAAGAGGGCGTGAGCAATGCCCTGGCGACCGAGATGGACCCGATCACCGCGCATTTTGCCGAGCTCAACAGCCTGGTCGATGACGCCAACGGGCAGACTCCGGCTATCGACGCGCTGCTGCAGGACCTCAATGCGCTGTACGTTCAGGTCAGTGCCATGAGCGGCGCCAGCGGCGAGGCGCTGCTGGGCGAGTCGCGCAACCAGACCACCGCCGCCGCGGACCAGGTGCGCCTGAGCGCCGAGCGTCAGCCGCCGGTGGTGCAGGGCTTCTTGAAGTCGGTGGTCGGTTCGACCACCGGCACCATGATGGGCGGCATTCGCAACCAGCTGAACACCGCCTGGATGAGCGAAGTGGTGAGCGTCTATCGCCAGTCCCTGGCCGGCCGCTACCCGCTGGACCGAGGCAGCAGCCGCGATGCGACCCTGGACGACTTCGGCCACTTCTTCGGCCAGGGCGGGGTGCTCGACAGCTATTTCCGCAAGTACCTGCAACCCTATGTGGACACCTCGGCGAGCACCTGGCGCTGGCAGCCGGGCGCCGCGCAAAAGCTCGGCATAGGCAGCGGCGTGCTGCAGACTTTCCAGCGCGCGGCGAGCATTCGCGAGGCGTTCTTCCGCTCCGGCGGCACCCAGCCGATGGTGCGTTTCGAATTGCGCCCGGTGGCGATGGATTCCAGCATCGAGCAATTCCAGCTCGACCTCGACGGCCAGCAGTTCAGCTATGACCACGGGCCGGCGCGGCCGGTGGCCATGCAGTGGCCGAGCGCCAACGGTACCGGCGTGGTACGCCTGAACATCTCGCCGGCATCGGTTACCGGGCGTTCAGCCGTTACCCTGGAAGGCCCGTGGGCCTGGTTCCGCCTGCTCGACCAGTCGGACCTGGCCCAGGGCAACTCGCCGGATCGCTTCACGCTGCGCATGCGGGTGGACAACGCGAGCATTTCCAGCGAGCTGCGCGCCAGCAGCGCCTTCAATCCATTCCGCCGCCAGGTGGTCAGCGGTTTCAGCCTGCCGGAGCGTTTGTGAGCACACCAGGTTTCTACGGCAAACTGGCCGTACGGGGAGATTTCATTCATCGCGGCCTGAGCCCGGCGTTCGTCGAGGCCTGGGACGCCTGGCTGGCGGCCGGGCTGGAGGCCAGCCGCCTGGAGCTCGGCGATGCCTGGCTGGATGCCTATCTGATCAGCCCGCTGTGGCGGTTCGCCGTGGCGCCTGGCCTGCTCGGGCCCGAAGCGGTGTGCGGGGTGATGATGCCCAGCGTTGACCGGGTCGGGCGCTATTTTCCCTTGACCATCGTCCTCGCGCTGCCGGCCGATACCGATCTCGGGCACCTGGTCAGCGACAGCGACGACTGGTTCGAGCGTGCCGAGGGGCTGTTGCTGTCCACCCTGGAGGAGGGCGCCGATGCGCAGGCTTTCGAACACGCGGTGGAAGCCCTGGGCAGCCCGCTGCTGGCGACCTGCAGCGGGCAACGCTGGGGTGCCAGTGGCGCCGCGATATGGGCCATCGACAGCCCGCGATCGCGCGGGCTGGCGCTGATGCAGCAGGCGTGGCGCGGCGCCAGCCTGTGGTGGGGTAACGGCTCCGAGCGCGTGGCGCCCGGGCTGGTGCGTTTTGTCGGGCTGCCACCGGCCGAGGCGTTTGCTCGCCTGCTTGGTGAGTCTGCGGAGGGCGAGGCATGAGTCCATCGAGTGTCACCCGTTTCCAGTCGGCCAGCCATACCCATGTCGGCATGGTCCGCACGATCAACGAAGACGCCTGCCTGGATGCTCCGGACAACGGCCTGTGGGCCGTCGCCGACGGCATGGGCGGGCACGCCAGCGGTGATTTCGTCAGCAACCTGATCATCGACAGCCTGCGCAGCCTGCCGCCCAGCGCGGTGCTCGACACTTACCAGGGCGCGATCATCGACACCCTGGATCAGGTCAACGGCCAAGTGCGCGTCGAGGCCGGCAAGCGCGGTGGTGCGACCATGGGCAGCACCGTGGTGGTGCTCGCGGCGCGCGGTGCCGAAGCGCTGTGCCTGTGGGCCGGCGACAGCCGCCTGTACCGGCTGCGCAACGCGGACCTGCAACCGATCAGCCGTGATCACAGCTACGTTCAGGAACTGGTCGACAGCGGCCTGCTCGACGAAGAGGCCGCGCGCAGCCATCCCATGGGCAATATCGTCACCCGTGCCCTGGGCGTGCAGGATGAGCTGGAGCTGGAAACGGCGCGGCTGGACGTGCGCCCCGGCGACACTTTCCTGCTGTGCAGCGATGGCCTGAACAAGACGGTCGAGGATTACGAACTGCGTGAGGTGCTGGGGCACGAGGATCCGTACCAGGTGGTGCGTAGCCTGGTGCACCTTGGCTTGACCCGGGGCGCGCCGGATAATATTACCGCCGTGGTGATCAAGGCCTCCTAGCCACCTGCACCTGCTCCACTCACCATCCAGACATCTGCCGCGCCCGGGGTTCCCGGGCTGGCCTCGGAAGACCAAATAGCATGGACATGCAAATACCGGGTTACGACATCGAACGCGAGCTGGGCGATGGCGCGATGGCCGTGGTCTACCTGGCGACCCAGCGGTCCCTCGACCGCAAGGTGGCGCTCAAGGTGATGGCCGCGGCGCTCGCCGCCGACCCGACCTTCTGCGAGCGCTTCCTGCGCGAGGGCAAAACCCTGGCGCGGCTGTCGCACCCCAACACGGTGACCATCCATGATATCGGCAATGTCGGCAGCCTCTATTACATGGCCATGGAATACCTGCCCAACGGCACGCTCAAGGAACGCATCGCCGCGGGCCTGAGCATCGACCAGGGGCTGGTGTGGCTGCGCCAGATCGCCTCGGCACTGGGCTATGCCCACGCTCAGGGCATGGTGCACCGCGACGTGAAGCCGGCCAACATCCTGTTTCGTGCCGATGGCACCGCGGTGCTCAGCGACTTCGGCATCGCCAAGGCGCTGGATGACCGTACCCAGTTCACCCAGGCCGGGTTCGCCGTCGGCACACCCAGCTACATGAGCCCCGAACAAGCCCGCGGCCTGGACATTGATGGCCGGGCCGACCTGTATGCCCTGGGCGTGGTGCTCTACGAAATTCTCACCGGCAAGCTGCCCTATGTCGGCAGCGACTCGCTCTCCACGGCTCTGGCGCACCTGACCGAGCCGCTGCCGGCACTGCCCATGGTGCATGGCCGCTATCAGCCAATCCTCGAGCGCCTGCTGGCCAAAGATCCCAACCAGCGTTTCGCCAATGCCGCAGAGCTGATCGCCGCGCTGGACCGGTTGCAGGCACCTGCCGACGACGCCACGCTGTTCCAGCCACTGGCGCTGCCGGGCGCCGCTCAGACCGAAGGCGACACCGGCCTGCCGCCGCTGGCCGCGGTGTCCGTGGATATCCCGACCCATGCGCCTGCCGCCGAGCCGACCCAGGTGCCACCTGCGCAGCCTTCGCCGCTGGCGTCCTCGGTGCGTCAGGGCAATGCAGGCGGCAGCAGGAAACCGCTGATTCTCGGTGCGTCCCTGGCTGGCGTGCTGTTGCTGGCCGGTTGTGGCTACTGGCTGCTCGGTGCCGACGGAACAAAGCCAGCCTCGCTGCCCGTCGCCGGCGAGCCGGTTCAAGCCCAGGCCCAGCCAAATGGGGAGGCCGGGCCGATCTCGGCGGTGGCCGACAGCGATGGCGGTGATCGCCCGCTGCTGATGCCGGGCAAGAAAACCCTGTTCCAGCGCGTGCTGAGCAAGCCGGGCGCCAGGCTGGTCGATGAGGCCGGCGGCAGCGGCGGCAAGGACATGCCGGCGTTCTCGGTGTTCTACGTCTATGCCCGCGAGGATATCGACGGCCAGCCCTGGCTGCAGATCGGTGCCTCCAGCGACGGTCGTCGTGACGGCTGGCTGCCGGCTTCGGCGGTCAGTGACTGGAAGCAGAGCCTGGTGCTCAAGTTCACCGAACGCTCCGGCCGTGCGCCGGTGATGTTCGTGCGCGATGCCTCGGCGCTGGAGCAGTTGCTGGCCGAGCCGGCGCGCGCCCGTGAAGCGCTGCGCGAGGCGCTCAAGGGCACCGGCCACAATGTGGTGGCGGTCGAACCGGGCGGTAGCGCGGTGCCGCAGGACCAGTTCTACCTGCTGCCGATCTTCGACTCCGAGGAAACCTTCGACGCCAATGGCCAGCCGATGCAGTTGCTCAACGTCGCCTCCATCGACCCCGGCAATGCGCCACAGGCCCAGGCCGACAGCGCGCCGGCCGCGATGCCCGAAGGGTTCAGGACAGCCGTGGTGCTGGTGGTCGACACCTCGGTATCGATGCAGCCCTACATCGACCGCGTGCGCGACGTGGTGCACGAGCTGCAGGGCCAGATCGCCAGCCGGGGCGACCTCGACAGCGTCAGCTTCGGCATGGTCGGTTTTCGCAGCAACACCAGCAAGACCCCGGGCCTGGAATACACCGCCAAGACCCTGGTGAGTCTGGAGCAGGGCCGCGACCCCGAGCGTTTCCTGCAGCTGGCGCAGCAGATCAGGGCCACCGACGTGTCCAGCCACGACTTCAACGAGGACGCCTTCGCCGGCGTGATGCAGGCGGTCGATGACATGGACTGGAATGGCTACGGTGGCCGCCTGATCCTGCTGGTCAGCGATGCCGGTGCGCTGCGCAAGAGCGACCCGCTGGGCCTGACCCAGATGAACGAGGCCGAGGTCCGCGAGGCTGCCCTGCGCAAGCAGATCAAGATTTACGCCCTGCACCTGAAAACCCCGGCCGGCAAGCGCAACCACGGCTTTGCCGAACAGCAGTACCGCAGCCTGACCGCCGACCCCAACCCGCGCATCGGCGACCTGTACGTGCCGGTCGCGGGCGGCGACGTCAACGCCTTCGGGCAGAGCGTGTCGCAGATCGGCAGTGCCTTCGCCGACCTGGTGCATCAGGTGCGCACGGACAACCGCCTGCCCGAGCCCAGGGGCGGCGCGAGCATTGCCGACAAGTCGGCGGCGGTCGGTTACGCCATGCACATGGATTTCCTCGGCCACCAGAGACAGGCGCGCGCGCCCCAGGTGGTTACCGCCTGGACCAGCGACCGCGACATCACCGACCCGGCCCTGCCGGCCTTCCAGGTCTGCGTGCTGCTCACCAAGCTGCAGCTCAACGATCTGCAGCAATCGCTGCGCATGGTGGTCGACGCCGCGCGGCGCACGCAGAGCTCGCCCAAGGATTTCTTCCAGGAAATCGCCAGCGCCAGCGCGCACATGAGCCGCGACCCGTCGGCCTTGGTCAAGGGCGGCAACCTGGCCCAGAGCGGCGTGCTCGGCGAGTACCTTGACGGCCTGCCATACCGCAGCAAGGTGCTCAACATGAGCCAGGACCTGTGGCTGTCGCTCAGCGTTGCCGAGCAAGAGGATTTCATCGACGAGCTGGACTCGAAGATCCAGCTCTATGAGACCTTCCACAACGACACGGCCAACTGGGTGCGTTTCGGTGATGCGGCCCCCGGCGACGCGCTGTACCGCGTGCCCCTGTCGACGTTGCCCTGATGCTCAGCCTGGAGGCGATCAGCAAGACCCGCGGCACCGACGGGCAGCGCTATCGCCTGGACATCCCGGCGCTGCAGCTGCGCGCCGGGCAGCGCATCGCGCTGATCGGACCCAGCGGCAGCGGCAAGAGCACGCTGCTCGACCTGCTGGCGCTGGCCTTGTCGCCCGATAGCGGCGGCGCCCTGCGCTGGGACGAGGGCACGCGGTCACTCGACCTCGCCGAGCTGTGGCGCCTGGGCAGGCACGACCAACTGGCCGCCTTGCGCGCGCGAGCCTTCGGCTACGTGCTGCAGACCGGCGGGCTGCTGGGCTTTCTGACCGTGCGCGGCAATATCCAGCTGCCCCGCGAGCTGCTCCGGCTGCCGATGGAAGGCACCGTCGAGCAGTTGGCTGGGCAACTGGGCATCGCCGATCTGCTCGACCGGCTGCCGGGCCAGCTTTCCGTCGGGCAGCGGCAGCGCGTCAGCATTGCCCGCGCGCTGGCCCATCGGCCGACCATCGTGCTGGCCGACGAACCGACCGCGTCGCTGGACCCCGTGAACGCCGAGCGAGTGATGCAACTGCTGGTCGAGCAGGCTGCACAACGCGGCCTGTGCCTGGTGATTTCCACCCATGACGAAGCCCTGGCGGCGCGCTACGGGCTGACGGCCATGCGCCTTAGTGTGGCGCAGCGCGGCGATGGTGGCGTAACTGCGCGCCTGGAGGCGTCATGCTGATGGGGCTGGCACTGTTTGCCCGGCTGGCCTGGCAGGACTACCGCTGCGACGCGCGCCTGTCCTGGTGCTCGATCCTGGCCCTGGCGGCGGTCATCGCGCCCCTGCTGGTGCTGTTCGGCCTCAAGTTCGGCCTGGTCACCACGCTCACCGAGCGCCTGGAGCGCGACCCCACGGTGCGTGAGATCATCCCGCTCGGCGGCGCCCGCTACAGTCTGCAGGCCATCGAGGCGCTGGCCCGGCGTGACGATGTCGGTTTCGTGATCCCGCGTACCCGGCAGATCGCCGCCACCGCTGACCTGCAGGGGCCGAGGGGTGTCCTGAACGTGGAAATGCTGCCAACCGCCGAAGGCGACCCGCTGCTCGGTGACCTGCCGGCGCCCGGCGAGACGGACGGCGTACTGCTCAGTCAAAGTGCCGCCGAGAAGCTAGGGGTGAAGGCCGGCGATGTGCTGCAGGCCGGTTTCGGGCGCAGCGTGGCGGGCCAGCCGCAGTACGCGCGCAGCGGTCTGCGCGTGCAGGCGGTATTGCCGGTGGCGGCATTTTCCCGGGATGCGCTGTTCGCGCCGCTGAGCCTGTTGGAGGCCGTCGAGGATTACCGCGATGGCCTGGCCGTGCCAAGGTTCGGCTGGCCGGGCGAGCAGGCCGCAACGCAGCGTGAGCGGGTCTACCCTGGCTTCAGGCTCTATGCTCGCGATCTCGACGCGGTGGAAAGTCTGCGCCGGTACTTCCAGGCCCAACAGCAGGCCGTGGTGACTCAGGCCGAGGCGGTGGCGCAGGTGCGCACCCTGAGTCGCAACCTGGCGTGGGTGTTCTGGTCGGTGGCGTGCCTTTCCCTGGCCGGTGCCTTTGCCGCGCTCACTGCCAGCACGCTGGGGGCCGTGGAGCGCAAGCGTCATGAGCTGGCGGTACTGCGCCTGCTGGGCTTTCCGGCCGCTGCGCTGGTCGCCTTCGTGGTCGTGCAGGCGTTGTACACCGGGATTGCCAGCCTGTTGCTGTCGCTGCTGCTGTATGCAATCGCCGCCAGTGGCCTGAACCTGTTGTTCCAGTCGGCGTCCGGCGAATATGCTTGCCGACTGTTGTTCTCCCATTACCTGCTGGCGGCACTGGCAACGCTGCTGTGCTGCATGCTCGCGGCCGCTGCTGGTGGTCGGCGGGCGGCCTACCTGGAAGCCTCGGAAGGATTGCGTCATGTATAAGGTGTTGAGTGCCGCACTGGTTCTGTCCTGCTTCTGCGGGGCCGCCCGGGCCGAGGCGGATGCCGACCCGCTCTACAACCCCAAGCCGCTCAAGGGCGACGTGAGCCTGCCTCTGCCCTGCGATGGGCAGATGGTCTTCCGGCATGTCTACGTGCTGGCCAAGGGTTCGCTGGACGATCACGAGGTGACCCTCGGCTACCCGTTCAGCGAAGGCGAGCCGGGCTACCAGCAGTCGTTCATTTCCGGCTACCGGCGTGACTACATCAACGGCCAGTTCACCCTCGGTGACCTGTCCAAGGACTGGCAGGCCAAGGTGCGCGGTGAGCTGCCCAAGGCCGATGGCGTGACCCCGCTCAAACCGATGCTGTACTTCATCGGCAAATACGAAGTGACCCAGCGCCAGTACGACCTGGTGATGGCCCAGGCGCCCTCCCTGGCCGGTGAGGGCGAGCCGCCGGCCTGCGAGGCACCCGCCGGCATGGCGGGCAGGTTGCCCAAGGTCAGCCTGTCGCGGTTCGACGCCGAGCGTTTCGCCGCGGTGTACAGCGCCTGGCTGCTGAAAAACCACCGCGACCTGCTGCCGATCAGCGGGCGCAGCGGCAATGGCGAAGACGGCGGCCAGGGCTTCGTGCGCCTGCCCACCGAGGTGGAGTGGGAGTACGCCGCCCGCGGTGGTCACGCGGTCAGCCGGCAGCAGCTCGAGGCGCGGCTGTTTCCGCGCCCGGTGGAAGGCAGTGACAGTGACGGCCCGCTAGGCGACTGGGCGGTATTCAATCAGGTGTCGGGCGGCACCGGGCAGAACGCGCGGCTGCTGCCCATCGGCCTGAAGAAGCCCAACCCGGTCGGCCTGTTCGATGTCGTCGGCAACGCCGCGGAAATGGTCCAGGAGTCGTTCCAACTGGTGCATGCCGGGCGGCGCCAGGGCACCTATGGCGGCTTCGTGGTCAAGGGCGGCAATTACCTGGAAGGCGAGATGACCCTGTTCACCGGCATGCGCCGCGAGTACCCGCTGTTTGCCGCCGACGGCACCGAACAGCGCAACGAGACCACCGGTTTTCGGGTGTCCATCGGCGCGCTGTCGGCCCCGCGCTCGCGTTACAAGGAACTGTTTGCGCAGTGGAAGGACGAAGGACGAGTCAGTACGCTCACCGATGAGATAGACGAAGACCAGGACGCCACCAAACTGCTCGATGGGCTGATCGCCAATAGCGACGATCCGCAACTGCGCGATCGCCTGGCAATCGTCAACGAGGAGCTCAAGCGCAGTGTCTCGCTGATCGCCAAGCAGCGTGAGGATGCCGCCGGCAACCTGATCCAGTCGGCAGCCCTGGTGGCCGAAACGATCAACAACTACAACATTCGCCTGACCAATTTGCGCAAGAGCCGTGACGAGGCTCGCAGTGCCAAGGATGAAACCTCGGCGAAACTGTTCGAGGCGGCAATGGCCAATGGGCAGAGCGCGCTGGACGGCGCGCTGGCGATCTACATCGACAACCTGGCAAACGGGACGCGCTACAGCAATGCGGTCATCCAGGCACAGTTCCAGCGCACCAAGGAAGAGCTGGCGCGCAAACCGGTACTGGGTAAAAGTCTGGTAAACCGGGCTACGCTGTTCGTGCGCCATGTTGGCGAGTACCGCAAGAATCGCAAGGCCGACGCAGGGGCGATTCTCAAGCAACTGCTGGCGCCGTGACGGTGATGGCATTGCAGCAACGAATGCCGGGTATCGGTCGTTGACCGGTACCCGGTTGCAAGGAACTCTGGCGGCCCTGGCCGTGATCAAGCGGACGGCAGTCACCCGACGCCGCCTGAATGGAATAAACACTCACTCAAGTACGAGATCGACGACGATGCAAAATCCCAACAAGGCCCTCGCTTTTTCCTCGATACGCACTGCGCTGCTGTCCGCCGTCACCTGCGCCAGCGTGCTGCTTGTCGGCTGTGCCGGCTCGCCAAGTTCTCAGGTGGCCTCGAGCACCAAGGCCGAGTTCTTTCCGCAATGCTACGAGCCGGTTACCCAATTGCGCAGCTCCGACGAAGCGATGAGCCGCAGTGTCGCCATCGGCGCTGTGACCGGCGGCCTGATGGGCGCCCTTGGTGGCGCGCTGGTGGACGACGAGAAGCGCGGCCGCAACGCTGCCATCGGTGCCGCCGGTGGTGCATTGGCCGGTGGCGCGCTGGCGTACTACAACCAGCGTCAGCAGCAGATCAGCGACGACAACGCGCGCCTGGCCTCCTACGCCACCGACATCAACACCAACAACCAGAACATCGACCGCAACATCCGTTACGCCTCCGCCGCGCAGAGCTGCTACCAGCAGGCGTTCACCCAACTGCGCGCCGATCGCAAGGCCAACAAGATCAGCGACGCCGATGGCCGCAAGCGCCTGGCCGAGATCGTCAGCGGCCTGAACGAAACCAACGCGCTGCTGGCCAAGGTCGACGGCCGTACCGGTGAAAACGTCAGCACCTACACCCAGGCTTACGAGAAAGACCTGCAGACCGTGGGCATCGAGCGCAAGGAAGTCACCAAGGTGGCTGCCGCCAAGCAGCCGAAGCCGACCGCCAAGGTCACCAAGGAAGTCATCACCACCGAGCAGTCGCTGCAGACGGCCAAGGCCAAACAGAAGGAAAGCCAGCAGGTGGCCACCCGTGGTCGCACGCTGGTCAGCGACGTGTGCAACAACCCGGACATGGGTGACTGGGCACCGGCCAGCTGCAAGGCCTGATCGACGCGTCATGAGAAAACCGCGCCTGGCGCGGTTTTTTTTTGTGCGCGGTATCTTGGCAGCGACGGCCTGTGGCTCACCGCGCCGGCTGATGCGAAGGTGCGGGCGCGGTCGTATAGACTGGCCGGCGAGCGCAGGCGAGCGAAATGTAGGTGCGGGATTGATGCCGGTCACTATCGGATCGCCCAGGCTGGGCAATCATGGCAGGTACCGCGTGGGTGCCGGGCCGCTGCAGGCCGGTCGGGCAGCTCGCTGCCGAGCGAATCATGCGACCCCCGGCCGCGGGTGGTCGTACGGGCGAACCGCGGCGCGGCATACTACTTCCCTAGCCGTTTTGGATGAGCTGATGAACAACATACGAGTGAGCCTGCTGTTGGCTCTGGGCCTGGTCGGGGCCGTTCAGGCTGCCGGCGATCCGGTAGCCGGCCAGGCGAAGACCGTCGTTTGCGCGGCCTGCCATGGTGCGGATGGCAACAGCGTGCTGGCGAATTTTCCAAAACTGGCCGGCCAGGGCGAGCGCTACCTGCTCAAGCAGATGCAGGACATCAAGTCGGGCGCCCGCCCGGTAGTTGAGATGACCGGCCTGCTCGAGCCACTCAGCGAACAGGACATGGCCGATATCGCGGCGTATTACGCCCGTCAGAAGATGAGTGTCGGCGCTGCCGAAGCGCGGCTGGTCGAACGCGGGCAGGCGCTGTTCCGAGGCGGCAAACTGAGCGAGGGCATGCCGGCCTGCACCGGCTGCCACGCGCCGGATGGCAGCGGTATCACCACCGCCGGCTATCCTCATCTGGGTGGCCAGCACGCCGGCTATATCGCCAGGCAACTGACCGCCTTCCGCGAAGGCGAGCGCAGCAACGATGGCGACAGCATGGTCATGCGCGACATCGCCGGCAAGCTCGGCAACAAGGACATCGAGGCGCTGTCGAGTTACCTCCAGGGCCTGCACTGAGGCGCTGATCGGTGTTTATCAGGCAGTAATGAAAAAGGGTGGTGCCGACCACCCTTTTTCATTGGCGAGCCCGCTACAATGGAGGGAACCTGCCGGGTAGCGACCAGTCGAAACGACGCTGTCCGCAGCACCATCATAGCTAGGAGTCATGCATGCGTAATCTGATCCTTTCCGCGGTTCTGGCGGGTGCCAGCCTGTTTGGTGTCGCCGCACACGCCGCCGAGATCGAAGCCGGTAAGCAGTATGTCGAACTGAGCAACCCGGTGCCGATCTCCAAGCCTGGCAAGATCGAAGTGGTCGAGCTGTTCTGGTATGGCTGCCCGCACTGCTACCAGTTCGAGCCGACCCTCAACCCCTGGGTCGAGAAACTCCCGGAAGATGTCAATTTCGTGCGTATTCCTGCCCTGTTCGGCGGCGTATGGAACGCCCACGGGCAGATGTTCCTGACCTTGGAAAGCATGAAGGTCGAGCACAAGGTGCACAACGAAGTGTTCCGTGCCATCCACCAGGAAGGCCGCAAACTGGCAACGCCAGAAGAAATGGCCGATTTCCTGTCCACCCAGGGTATCGACCGTGACGCCTTCCTCAAGGCGTTCAACTCCTTTGGCGTGAAGAGCCAGATGGAAAAGGCCAAGAAGCTGGCCATGGCCTACCAGATCAATGGCGTACCGGTGATGATCGTCAACGGCAAGTACCGTTTCGATATCTCCAGTTCGGGCGGCCCGGAGCAGACCCTGGAAGTCGCCGACCACCTGATCGCCAAAGAGCGCGCAGCCAAGTAATCAGCCTACACGGAGCGCCCAGCCATGCTGCGCCGCCGTTCGATGCCCCGTCAGGCCGGCCTGTGTGATCCGCAGGTCAATCCTGATTGCACCCCGGACGGCGAATGGCCGCAGAACGGGCGCCTGCGTCTGCTCAGCTTCAACATCCAGGTCGGCATCAGCACCGAGCGTTACCACCACTACCTGACGCGCGGCTGGCAGCACCTGCTGCCGCATCAGGGGCGTGCCGGCAACCTGCAACGTATCGGTGATCTGCTCGGCGACTACGATATCGTGGCGCTGCAGGAAGCCGACGGTGGCAGCGTGCGCTCCGGCTTCATCAACCAGATCGAACACCTGGCGCGCCTTGGCGCCTTTCCCTACTGGTACCAGCAGCTCAACCGCAACCTCGGGCGTTTTGGTCAGCACAGCAATGGCTTGCTCAGCCGGCTGCGGCCGACGCTGCTGGAAGATCATCCGCTGCCGGGCCCCGCTGGGCGTGGCGCGATCCTGCTGCGCATCGGCGAGGGCGACGAGGCCATCGCCGTAGTGATGATGCACCTGGCGCTCGGCCCGCGTACCCGCACCCGGCAGTTGGCCTATATCCGTGAGCTGATCAGCGGTTACCGCCATCAGATCCTGATGGGCGACATGAACACCCACGCCGCCGATCTGCTGGAGAACTCGCCATTGCGCGATCTCGGCCTGGTCGCGCCGCAGGTCGAGGCGACTTTTCCAAGCTGGCGTCCGCAGCGCTGCCTCGATCACATTCTGCTCAGCCCCGGCCTGGAGCTGGAGCGCTTTCAGGTATTGGCCCAGCCGATCTCCGATCACCTGCCGGTGGCGGTGGAAATTCGCCTGCCCAACGCCTTCGTCCCGCCGTTGCCGCCGCGTATACAGGAGCGCTGAACATGGCTGACGACGCCCAGCGATGGCGCGAAAAGTACCTGTCCAACCTGGAGCAGCAGGAAAAGCTCGAGCGCCGCTGGGACGCGCGCATCGACCTGCTGCGCCGTGGCCTGGTGCGCAGCAGCCTGGCAGCGGAGGGCTCCGACAAGTCGGTCGATCAATGCATGCAGGACCTGCGGGAAATCCTGCGCCGTGATGACATGGATGCCGGGCTCAGTGCACTGATTCCGCGCCTGGAAAAGACCGTGCTGGACTCCGAGCAGCGCCGTCAGCAGCGCATCGAGCAGGTCGCCAGCGGGCTGTCGAACCTGGTGGCGCAGTTGCTGAAGATGGACCTGCCGAGTGATGTTCGCAAACCGCTCAAGCGCTATGCCAAGCAGGTCGATCAGCGCGCGCGACAGGCCCGCGAGCTGCCTGCGCTGCTCGCCGAACTGAGCCAGTTGCAGCAGCAGGCGCTGCAGGTCCTGGGCGGCGAGCAGGTGGCGCGGCCGGGCTTTATCGAGCGGCTGTTCGGCCAGCGTGACGCGGCCGGTGCACCGTTGCCGGTGGAGGGCACCGCCGAGATCGCTCCAGCTGCCCCGGCACTCCCTGTCGATACTCCGCCCGGCCTCGCACACCCTGATCTCGCTGCGTCGGCGCCCGAGCCCGCGGCTAGCGCTGCAACTGCGACCATGGCGTCAGGCGAGGCGCTTGCGCCAGTCAGGGCGGCGGAGCCGGCGCGCTTCACGGCAAGCCCCGCTGCACCTGCCGCAGCGGTGTTGCTGGACAGCCTGCCGTTGCCATCTGCCTTGCTGATGCCGGTGCCGAGTGCCGTGCCGGTGGCCGAGCCCGCCGTCGACCAGCCAGTAGCCGCCGATGAGCGGCCTGCGCCAGCCGAGCAGTCGCTAGCCGAGGCGCCGCTTGACGCCGATCCCCGGTACGCGCTGCCCGCTGCGCTGGAGCCAGGCTACAGCGCCATCGCCAGCCACGTCGAAAGTAGCCTGCTGGGGCTGCTCGAAGAGCTGCCGCTGCCGGAGCGCCACCAGGCCCAGGCCGATGTACTGCGCCAGCGCATCACTGCCGGTCTCAACATGTATGAGCTGGTGCCGGTGCTCGATGACCTCGGCGTGCTGATGCTGGCGATCGCCGACGTTGGCCAGCGCGAGTTCGAAGGGTATCTCAAGCAGCTCAATCAGCGCCTGGCAGCCTTTCAGGGCAGCCTCAAGGATGTCCACGCGGACTACGCCGATTCGGCCCAGGCCGCGCGCAGCCTGGATACCGAGCTGCGCCAGCAGGTCGATGGGCTGCACAACAGCGTGCAGGAAGCCACCGATCTCGACAGCCTCAAGAACCTGGTGGAGAACCGCCTCAGCGGCCTGCTCGGTACCATGGAGCAATACCAGCAGCAGCGCGACGAGCGCGAGCAGCAGGTCGGCGAGCGGCTGCAGATTCTGGTCGAGCGCGTGGCCAGCATGGAGCTCGAAGCCAAGGGCTTTCGTGACCACCTCGAGGAACAGCGGCAAAAGGCCCTGCTCGACCCGCTTACCGGATTACCCAATCGCGCTGCCTGGACGGAGCGCCTGGACCTTGAACTGGCACGCTGGCAGCGCTACGGCGGCGATCTGCTGCTGGCGGTGCTGGACATCGATCACTTCAAACGCATCAATGATGATTACGGCCACCTGGCCGGCGACAAGGTGTTGAAGATCATCGCCAGCGAGTTGTTCAAGCGCCTGCGCAAGACCGATTTCATCGCGCGCTTCGGCGGCGAGGAGTTCGTGCTGCTGATCCCCTCGACGCCCATGGAAGGTGGCCTGACGTTGCTCGACACTTTGCGTTCGGCCATCGAAAGCTGCCCGTTCCACTTCAAGGGTGAGCGCGTGACCATCACCCTGTCCGGTGGCATCAGCGCGTTCAGCGCCGCGGAGCGCAGCGAACAGGTGTTCGAGCGTGCCGACCAGGCGCTCTACCGCGCCAAGCGTAGCGGTCGCAACCGCATCGAGCAGGGGTGAAGCGCGGGCAGGCCCGGTTTTCAGGGCGCTGATCGGTTTCGGTTGACCGTGCCCTGGGCGGGCTGCTGGTCCGTGCCGGTGGGCGCGGTGTCTGCCGGTTCTGTGCGCCAGGGCCCGGCAAGGTTGTGCCGATTGTCGCAAAGCGCGCCGGCGACAGTCGCCCGCCCGGCGAGACGCTGCTAGTCTTGCCCCGCCGAACACTTCATAACCAGATCGACTCGATATGCTAGGGCGCTTCTCACTCTTCCTGGGACTCTGTGCGTTTGCCTGTCAGGCCTGCGCGCTCACGGTCTACAAGTACACCGATGCCAACGGCGTGGTCACCTACAGTGACAAGGCCGCGCCCGGTGCGAAGGTGTTCGTGTTCAGCGACCGCATGGTCGAGAAACTCGATAACCAGGTGAAGCTGGAAACCCGCAAGCACGCGGCAGGCGAGACCCTGCTGGTGCGCAACGACCTGTATGCCCCGGTGCAGGTCCAGCTCAAGCTCGAGCAACTGAGCAACGTCAGCGGTGCGCCGGGCAAACCGATCAATTGGGTACTGCCGCCGCGCAGCGAAATCCGCCTGGCCACGCTGGCGCCGCTGGATCCCGCCAAACCGCTGCGCTACACGCCGAAACTCAACTATGCCCTGGGCGACCCGCGGCTTTTGCCGATCAAGCAGCCGTACCCGCTGCCGTGGCGCGGTGGGCCGTTCCGCCTGACCCAGGGTGCCAACGGCCAGTACAGCCACTTCACGCCCAAGGGGCGTTATGCCCTGGACATCGCCATGCCTGAAGGCACGCCTATCGTCGCGGCGCGCGCCGGTGTGGTGGTGAAAACCGAGAATGCCCAAAGTGGGCGGGGCAACAATCCCTCCGGCAACTTCGTGCGCATCCTGCATGAGGACGGCACCATGGGCGTCTACCTGCACCTGATGCAAGGCTCGGTGAGCGTGCGTGAGGGGCAGCGCATTGCAGTCGGCGCGCCGATCGGCCGCTCCGGCAATACCGGCAACAGCACCGGCCCGCATTTGCACTTCGTGGTGCAGCGCAACGTGGGCATGGCGCTGGAGTCGATTCCCTTCGAGTTCGCCCAGCCGGTGGACAGCCTGCCCAATTTCGCCGTAGGGGGCGACTGAGGCACCCAGCCTCGGCTATCGGCTCGAGCCGCCAGTCAGGCCTTGCCCAGGCGACAGCTCAGCGCACAGTGGTCGGACACGCCGGTCGTCAGCCTGGCGTTTTCCAGCCGATAGCCCGACGTGTGGAACAGCCCATCGACCATGAAGGGGATGTCGCCGGCGCGGTGCAGCGAGCCGTCGATGCTGCTGGTGTAGTGCGCCGGTACGCCGTCGATGAAGTGTTCGGCGAGCAGGTCGAAGGTGGCGCGGCCGCGCGGTGCGTTGAAGTCGCCCACCAGCAGCAGGTCACCGGCCTGCTGCGCCTGTGCCTTGGCCAGGTCGATCAGCTTGCCGGCGCATTCGCGCTGGTGGGGCGTCGAGGTGCCGAGCGGGGTCACGTTGAGGTGGGTGACGGCGACGCGGAAGCCGCGGACCGTGGCACTGAGCATCACTTCGGCAATGCTCAGAGGATCGGCCATGCGCTTGCCCTCGGCAGTGACGAAGGCCATCTCCTGAATGCGCTCGGGGTTGCCCGAATAATACTCGGCTGCCACGTCGAGCACGGCATCGTCACGCGCGATCATGCCGACGCCCACCACATTGGCAGGACCCTCTTGCGGATAGCGCGCCATGGGCGCGAAGACCATGGTGCTGCCCATCAGGGCCTCGAAGAACGGAATGTCGCGCTCGCAGAGTTCCTGCAGGCAGAGCAGATCGGGCCGTTCACGGGCGATGAACGCCTCGACGCGCGGCAGGTGTCTGGAACGTTCGATATTGATGGACGCGATGTCGAGCGGCATGGGATCTGGGAAAGGTGACGGCATGGAAAAGGGCGTTTGGATGCTATCGGGGGGCTGCCACCAGGGAGGAAAGCGCAGCGCATGGTTGGACGAAGTATACCTGACGCTCGCCGCAAAGGCCTGCTCGGAGCCGGCGTGAGCACGCCTGCGCGGTTGTCATTGGCCGCGCGGCCGTCAGTTTCACGACGCCTGGCGTCTCCAGGCAGCCAGCTGGCGCACCGTCGTGGGGCGCTCGATTGCCGCCTGGTGTCTGCCAACGGGCTGTTCATTCGCGGCCGAGTCGCGTCGGCCGGGCGCGGGCGCGGGTGTGGATTTCCCGGCCTGGCAGCGGCTCGCCAATTTGTACGAAAGTGGTGCGAATTGCCCGCTATTGGTGCCCTGTAGGCCAGTTTTTTCGTATGTCCCGATGATATTTTTAATATTTTTCCAATGACCCCCGTTCGGCCACTATCAGCCTCAACAGCTATCAAGTGGCCATAAGAAAAGGGGAAGGGCGGTGTACGGACTCGGTGATTGGCAGCAACGTGCTCAGCGGCAAACCTTCATCAGCCAGGCGATCATCGGCGGTCGTCGGGTCGCGGCGCAGTCCGGCGCTACCTTCGCCTCCGTCAATCCGGCCACCGGGCAACTGCTCGCCAGCGTTGCCGCCTGTGATGCTGCCGATGCCGACCTGGCAGTGCGCGCGGCGCGCCAGTCCTTCGAGGCCGGTGTCTGGTCGCAAAGGGCGCCGGCCGAACGCAAGCAGGTGCTGCTCAAGCTCGCCGAGTTGATCCTCGCCCACCGCGATGAGCTGGCGCTGCTCGACTCGCTTAACATGGGCAAGCCGGTGATGGACGCCTGGAACATTGACGTGCCTGGTGCCGCCGGGGTGTTTCGCTGGTACGCGGAAAGCCTCGACAAGCTCTACGACGAAGTGGCGCCAACGGCGCGCAACGTGCTCGCCACGGTGACGCGCGAGGCGCTGGGCGTGGTGGCGGCGGTGGTGCCGTGGAATTTTCCCCTGGACATGGCGGCCTGGAAGCTCGCCCCGGCATTGGCGGCGGGCAACTCGGTGGTGCTCAAGCCGGCCGAGCAGTCGCCGTTCTCCGCGCTGCGCCTGGCCGAGCTGGCGCTGGAGGCGGGCGTGCCGGAGGGCGTCTTCAACGTGGTCACCGGTCTTGGTGAGCAGGCTGGCAAGGCGTTGGGGTTGCACATGGATGTCGATTGCCTGGCGTTCACCGGCTCGACCGAGGTCGGCAAGCTCTTCATGGGGTATGCGGCGCAGTCCAACCTCAAGCAGGTCTGGCTGGAATGCGGCGGCAAGAGCGCCAACCTGGTGTTCGCGGATTGCCAGGACCTGGACCTGGCGGCGGAAAAAGCCGCCTTTGGTATCTTCTTCAATCAGGGCGAAGTCTGTTCGGCCAACTCGCGCCTGCTGGTCGAGCGCTCGATTCACGACGCCTTCGTCGAGCGCCTGTTGAGCAAGGCCGGCGACTGGCAACCAGGCGACCCGCTGAACCCGGCCAGCCGCGCCGGTGCGATTGTCGATTCAGGGCAGACGGCGCGGGTCATGGCATTCATCGGCGACGCCCAACGTGAGGGTAGCCACCTGCTGTGCGGGGGCCGCCAGCAGCGCTTCAACGGCTCGGACAACTTCATCGAGCCGACCATCTTCACGGGTGTCTCGCCGACCAGCCGGCTCGCCCGTGAGGAAGTGTTCGGCCCGGTGCTGGCCGTGATGCCCTTCGACGACGAAGACCAGGCCGTGCAACTGGCCAATGACAGCATCTATGGCCTGGCCGCGTCGCTGTGGAGCGACGATCTCAATCGCGCCCATCGCGTGGCGCGCCGCCTCAAGGCCGGTACGGTATCGGTCAATACCGTCGATGCCCTGGATGTCAGCGTTCCCTTTGGTGGTGGCAAGCAATCGGGCTTCGGCCGCGACCTGTCACTGCATTCGTTCGACAAGTACACCCAACTGAAGACCACCTGGTTCCAACTGCGTTGCTGATCGACGGCGGTCTGGCTGCGTGTGCGGTTTTCCTCCATGCAAAACGATAACATCGCAGGAGCGTTACAGATGACTGACGCCGATATTCGCGTAGCTTCAAAGCCCGTCGACAGGCGGGTTGAACCTGGCAAGGCGAGCAAGCCGCTGGGGCTTGCCGCACTGCTGGCGGTGTCTATCGGTCTCGTCATATCCCAGGGTGTGATGGTGCTGATGCTGCAGGGTGCAGGCATTGCCGGGCCGGCTTTCCTGATCCCGCTGTCGCTGGCGTTCCTGCTGGCGCTGAGCTACGCCTTTTCGTTTTCCGAACTGTCGTTGATGATCCCGCGCGCCGGCAGCCTGAGCAGCTACACCGAGGTGGCGCTGGGGCATTTTGCGGCCATCGTCTCGACCTTCTCCGGGTACGTGGTGGTGGCGATGTTCGCCCTGTCGGCCGAACTGCTGCTGCTCGACCAGATCATCAGCCATGTCTACCCGGGGCTGTTCCCGAGCATGAGCGTGGCGGTCGGCGTGCTGGTGCTGTTTACCCTGCTCAACCTGCTCGGCATCGATATCTTCGCCCGTCTGCAGACGGCCCTGGCGACGGTGATGCTCATCGTGCTGCTGGCGCTGGGGCTCTCGGCAGTCAGCGGCAGCGGTAGCGAGCCGGCCCTGACCGGGGGCTTGCCGGCGGACTGGAACCCGATGGGCGTCGGGGTGCTGACGCTGGTCGCGCTGGCAATCTGGGGCTTCGTCGGCGCCGAGTTCGTCTGCCCGCTGGTGGAAGAGTCGCAGCGCCCCGAGCGCAACATTCCGTGGGCCATGATCCTGGGGATATCGATTATCTTCGTGACCATCGCGCTCTATGTGCTGGGTGCGCTCTACTACGTGCCGCAGGACCAGTTGGCCAGTAGCGGGTTGCCGCATTTCCTGTATGCCACCGCGCTGTTCGGTGAGACCGGCAAACATGTGCTGGTCATCGCGGCGATCACCGCCACCTGCAGTACCCTCAACACCTCCCTGGCAGCCATTCCGCGAATGCTCTACGGCATGTCGAAGAATGGCCAGGCGTTCCCTCAGTTCAAATTGCTGAGCAGCCGTTTCAACACGCCCTGGGTGGCGGTACTGTTCGTGGCCGCCATCACCGGGTTGCCGATCCTGTTCATGGGCGACGATCCGGGTGTCGTCGGCATGTTGCTGATCGCCGCGGCAATCGCCTGGCTGTTGGCCTACGTCGTCTGCCACCTGGACGTGATCGCGCTACGCCGTCGTTATCCCGATCTGCGCCGGCCCTTCCGCACCCCGTTCTATCCGCTGCCACAGCTGCTCGGTATCGGTGGCATGCTGATCTCCATCTACTACGCCTCGCCGTCGCCGGAGATGACCCGGTCGATCTTCACCAGCGCAGGTGTGGTGCTGGGGCTGGTGTCGCTGATCGCCGTGGTGTGGATCAAGCTGGTGATGCGCAAGCCGCTGTTCACCCCGGAACCGCTCGAAAACGTACTGAACCGTCAATGAACTCCGCTCGGGGCGATGTGCCCCGGCCATCTGCCCAATGTAACCGGTGAGGCTGCTGCCATGACTCTCTCTCCAACCTCCACACATTCCACCCGTGACTACCAGGCCCTGGATGCGGCACACCACATCCACGCCTTCCTCGACCAGAAAGCCCTCAACGAGAAGGGTGCATTGGTAATTGCCAAAGGGCAGGGCTTGAACCTCTGGGACACCGACGGCAAACGTTACCTGGACGGCATGTCCGGCCTGTGGTGCACCGCGCTCGGCTACGGCCGGGCTGACCTGAATGCGGCGGCCACGCGCCAGCTTGAAGAGTTGCCGTACTATAACCTGTTCTTCCACACCACCCACCCGCGGGTGGTGGAGTTGTCCGAGCTGCTCTTCAGCCTGTTGCCCAAGCACTACAGCCACGCCATTTATACCAACTCCGGTTCCGAAGCCAACGAAGTGCTGATCCGTACCGTGCGCCGCTATTGGCAGGTGGTCGGCAAACCGCACAAGCGCATCATGATTGGCCGCTGGAACGGCTACCACGGCTCCACGCTCGGCAGCACCGCGCTCGGCGGCATGGGGTTCATGCACGAGATGGGCGGCATGCTGCCGGACTTCGCCCATATCGGTGAGCCGCACTATTTCGTCGAAGGCGGTGCCCTGAGCGAAGAGGCCTTCGGCCTCAAGGCGGCCCGTGAACTGGAAAGCAAGATTCTCGAACTGGGCGCGGACAACGTCGCCGCCTTCGTTGCCGAGCCGTTCCAGGGGGCCGGCGGGATGATCTTTCCGCCGGCCAGTTACTGGGCGGAGGTGCAGCGCATCTGCCGTCAATACGACGTGCTGCTGTGCGCCGACGAAGTGATCGGGGGCTTCGGTCGTACCGGCGAATGGTTCTCTCACCAGCACTTCGGCTTCCAGCCGGACACCCTGACCATCGCCAAGGGCCTGACCTCGGGCTATATCCCCATGGGTGGCCTGGTGCTCAGTGCGCGTATCGCCGATGCGCTGGTGCAGGAAGGCGGCGTGTTCGCCCACGGCCTGACCTATGCCGGGCATCCGGTAGCGGCGGCGGTGGCCATCGCCAACCTCACCGCACTGCGCGACGAGAAGATCGTCGAGCGGGTCAAAAACGACACAGGTCCCTACTTGCAGAAACTGCTGCGCGACACCTTCGGCGATCACCCGCTGATCGGCGACGTCCAGGGCACCGGCATGGTGGCCGCGCTGCAGTTCGCCGAGCACAAGGCCTCGCGCAAGCGTTTCGCCAATGAAAACGACATCGCCTGGCACTGCCGCACCGTCGGTTTTGACGAGGGCCTGATCATCCGCTCCACGCTTGGCCGGATGATCATGGCACCGGCCCTGGTCGCCACCCACGCCGAGCTGGATGAGCTGGTGGAGAAGACCCGTCGTGCGGTGGATCGCACCGGCCGTGAGTTGAATCTGCTGTAAGCACCTGCCGCTCCAGTGCGAGCGGCTAAAGGAGCCGGCCCACAGAGGCCGGCCCCCTCCTGTCAACGCCCCTCGGGCGCTCTGCCATCGAGCTTGATGACCTTGGCCAGCAGGATCTTGGGGCCCTTCATTTTCTTGACGATCAGGCGCAGGCCGGCGACTTCAAGCGATTCCTCTTCTTCGGGCACGCGCTTGAGGGTCTCGTAGATCAGCCCGGCCAGGGTTTCCGCCTCGATATGGTCCAGGTCGACGCCAAGCAGGCGTTCGAGCTTGAACAGCGGGGTATCGCCGCGCACCAGCAGCTTGCCGGGCTGGTAGGCGAGGATGCCGCGCTCGGCCTTGCGATGTTCGTCCTGGATGTCGCCGACCAGCGCTTCGAGCACGTCTTCCATGGTCAGGTAGCCGACTATTTTGCCATCGGCCTCTTCGACCAGCGCGAAGTGGGCACCGCCCTTGCGGAATTGTTCCAGCAGATCGGACAGCGGCAGGTTGCGGTTGACCTTCTCCAGCGGGTGCATCAATTCACCGAGGCGCAGCGCAGAAGGAAGCATTTCCAGCAGTGACAGGTGCAGCAGCAGATCCTTGATGTGCAGCACGCCGACGAACTCGCCGGCCGCTTCGTCGTAAATCGGGTAGCGGCTGTACTTGTGGCGGCGGAAGACGCTGAACACCTCGTCCAGCGAGGCATTGAGCTCCAGATGGATCAGGTCCTCACGGGAGTTGGCCCAGTCCACCACTTCCAGTTCGCCCAACTCCACCGCCGAGGCCAATACGCGCATGTCCTGGTCAGTGGGATCGCTGGCACGGCTGGAGTGCAGGATCAGCTTGAGCTCGTCGCGGCTGTAATGGTGGTCGTGGTGGCCACCCGGCTCGCCCTGGCCGGCGATGCGCAGGATGGCATTGGCGCTGGCATTGAGCAGAAAGATCGCCGGGTACATGGCCCAGTAGAACAGGTACAGCGGCACGGCCGTCCACAGCGACAGCAGCTCGGGCTTGCGGATCGCCCAGGATTTGGGCGCCAGTTCGCCGACCACGATGTGCAGGTAGGAAATGATGAAGAACGCGGTGAAGAAGGCGATGCCATGGATCAGCTTCGGTGACTCGATGCCCATCGAGGTCAACAGTGGTTCGAGCAGGTGGGCGAAGGCCGGCTCGCCGACCCAGCCAAGCCCCAGCGACGCCAGGGTGATACCCAACTGGCAGGCCGACAGGTAGGCGTCCAGCTGGTTGTGCACGGTGCGCAGGATGTGCCCGCGCCAGCCATTCTGCTGGGCCAGGGCCTCGACCTTGGTGGCCCGCAGCTTGACCATGGCGAACTCGGCGGCAACGAAGAACCCGTTGAGCAGCACCAGGAACAGGGCGAACAGCACGAGGCCGAAATCGGCGAAATAGCTGGAGAAGGAGACGCTCGTAGAGGGATCCATGAGGAGTTCGTGTGACCGGATGTTGCTAAAGGGTGGGGCCTGACACGGCGCTTTGCAAGAGCGCCAGTGGCTCAGCGGTCACCGCGTGCCACCTGGCCTGGCGGAAAGTGGCAAACGAACAGGCTGCCCTTGCCGACCACGCTGGTGATATCCAGCCTGCCGCGGTGGCGCAACAGCACGTGCTTGGCGATCGCCAGGCCCAGCCCGGTGCCGCCGGTATTGCTGGCGCGGCTCGAATCCACCCGGTAGAAGCGCTCGGTCAGGCGCGGCAGGTGCTTGGCCTCGATGCCTGGGCCGCTGTCCTGCACCGACAGGTGCGCGCCCTGGTCGTCTTGCCACCAGCGAATACGGATATCGCCTTCGGCCGGTGTGTACTTGACGGCGTTGAACACCAGGTTGGAAAAGGCGCTACGCAGCTCCGATTCGCTGCCCTTGAGGCGGACCCCCGCGTCGGCTTCCAGGCTGATGCGGTGGTTGCGCTCGGCTGACAGGGCCTGGGCGTCGGTCTTGATCGCCTGCAGCAATGGTTCGATGGCCACTGGCTGGTTTTCGGACGGGTAATCGGTGGCTTCCAGCTTGGCCAGCAGGAGCAGGTCGTTGAGCAGGCACTGCATGCGCGAACCCTGTTGCTGCATCTGCTGCAGGGCGCGGCGCCAGCGCGGGTTGATGTCATCGACGTTGTCCTGCAGGGTTTCCACGTAGCCGGAGATCACCGTCAGCGGCGTGCGCAATTCGTGGGACACGTTGGCGACGAAATCCTTGCGCATCTGCTCCAGCTGGTGGAGACGGGTGACGTCTCGCACCAGCATCAAGTGCTCGTGGTTGCCATAGCGGGTGATGTTCAGCTGCAGCTGCTTGCGCGGATTGACCGGCGATGGCAGGTCCAGGGGCTCCAGGTAGTTGCCACGCTCGAAGTATTCCTTGAAGCGTGGGTCGCGAACCAGGTTGGTGATGGACTGGCCGCTGTCCTGAGGCGTCTTCAGCCCCAGCAGGATTTCCGAGGCCTTGTTCCACCATTCCAGGTTGCCATGGCTGTCGAGCATGATCACCGCATCGCGCAGCGCTGCAGTGGACTCCTGCACACGGTCGATCACCGCCTGCAGGCGGCCGCGTGCGCGCTGGTTGCGGCGTTGCAGGTGGTAGATGCTATCGAGCACCTCACCCCACAGCCCGTAGCCGTCGGGTGGGGGTTCGTCGGGGTGATGGTTCTTGAGCCAGGCATGCAGGCGCAGCAACTGGCCAAGGTTCCAGAGCAGGTGGACTGCCAGGCCGATGGCGATCGCCCAGGCATATTCACCGGTGATCACGCCGGCTGCCAGGCAGGCCGCGATCAGCAGCAGTAAACGGCGGGTTATGGCGCCACGCCAGTTGCTCGTCACGTTTCGCTCATCCGCCAGCCGATCCCTGTCGTGGTGCGTTTCAGGCTATCGCTCAGCCTTTGGTGGAGAAACGATACCCGGTACCGCGTACGGTCTGCACCAGGTTTTCGTAGGCCTCGCCCAGCGCCTTGCGCAGGCGGCGGATGTGCACGTCGACGGTACGTTCCTCGACGTAGACGTTGCCGCCCCAAACCTGGTCGAGCAGTTGGCCACGGGTGTAGGCGCGCTCCTGATGGGTCATGAAGAACTGCAGCAGGCGGTATTCGGTGGGGCCCATTTCCGCGGGCTTGCCATCGATGGTCACGCGGTGGCTGATCGGGTCGAGCAGCAGGCCGCCAACTTCGATCGGGCCTTCGCTGTCGCTGGGGCCGGCGCGGCGCAGCACGGCCTTGAGGCGGGCAACCAGTTCGCGTGGCGAGAACGGCTTGGTGATGTAGTCGTCGGCACCGACTTCAAGGCCCTGGATCTTGTTGTCCTCTTCGCCCTTGGCGGTGAGCATGATGATCGGGATATCGCCGGTCAGCTCGTCGCGCTTGAGGCGCCGCGCCAGCTCGATGCCGGAGGTGCCGGGCAGCATCCAGTCGAGAAGAATCAGATCAGGCTTGCGGTCGACGATGATGGCGTGGGCCTGTTGGGTATTCTCCGCTTCCAGGCACTCGTAACCCGCCATTTCCAGCGCCACCACGATCATTTCGCGGATCGGCGCCTCGTCATCGACGATCAGGATGTTCTTGCCAACCATGGGTGCAGCCTCGGTTCATTCAACTGTCATTGCGGCGCATTAGATAACGGAATTATTGCAGCGATATGACAGCTGTGCGGCGGGTCGCCATCAGCGCAGTGCGTAGTCCAGCACGATACCGATGAAGATCGCCAGCCCGGCCCAGTGGTTGTGCAGGAATGCCTGGAAGCAGGCCATCGGCTCGCGGCCGCGCGTGAGGTGGAACTGCCAGGCGAAGCAGGCCGCCGCCACCACCAGCCCGAGGTGATAATAGAGGCCGAGCTCGAAACGCGCACCGGCCAGCAGCAGGCACAACAGCGCCAGCCCCTGCAGGCCAAGGATGATCACCCGGTCGGCGTCGCCAAACAGGATCGCCGTGGACTTCACGCCGATCTTCAGGTCGTCTTCGCGGTCGGCCATGGCGTAGTAGGTGTCGTAGGCCACGGTCCAGATCACGTTGGCGAGCAGCAGCAGCCAGGCGGCGACCGGCACGCTACCGGTCTCTGCCGTGAAGGCCATCGGCATGCCCCAGGAGAACGCCGTGCCGAGCACCACCTGCGGGTAATAGGTGTAGCGCTTCATGAATGGATACAGCGCTGCCACGCCCAGCGCGCCGAACGACAGCCATACCGTGGGGGCATTGGTCAGCAGCACCAGGGCGAAGCTCAGCGCGACCAGCACGGCGAACAGGATCAGCGCCTCGCGGGCGCTGACCCGACCGCTGGCCAGGGGGCGGGCCTGGGTGCGGCTGACGTGCCCGTCGAAATGGCGGTCGGCGTAGTCGTTGATCACGCAGCCGGCGGCGCGCATCAGTACCACCCCAACCACGAAAATCACCAGGTTCCTGGCGCTCGGTACCCCTTGGGCGGCAATCCACAGTGCCCACAGTGTTGGCCACAGCAACAGGTAGATGCCGATCGGCTTGTCCATGCGCGTCAGTTGCAGGAAGTCCCAGACACGAGGGTGCAGGCGATTGAGCGATTGCAGCAGGCGGGTGTACATCGGGTGTGCTCCTGGCGAGGTGCCGGCGATTATACCGGCGCGGGGCTCAGCTCGCGCGGCCTGCCGCGTGCCAGAAGGCCGGTAGGAACACTTCGGCGACCAGCACGGCCAACTCGCCGCGCCGGAAGCAGGAGCGGCGTGCCCATAGCTGTTCATGCCAGTCGCCCTGCGGCAGCCAGGCCTGCGGGTAATGGCAGACCTGCAGTGCGCCACGCTCGAAAGCCTGGTCGCTGAACAACAGCTCGCCCAGGGAGCGACTACCGAGCTGCTGCAGGTCCAGGCCGGAACCGGCCAGCGCTCCGTGGGCCGCCACACTGCGGGCGAACACCCAGGGCTCGCCGTTGCCGCGCAGGTACACCTCGCGCACCCAGCCGAGGCTGCCCGCCGGCACCTCGAGCGCAGCGCATTCGTCGTCGCGCAGGGCGAACCAGCCTTCGCGCAACGGGGTGACGCTGAAGCCATCGGCGGACAGCGCCGTGAGCCGACGGGTGAGCGAGCGTTCATCGAACAGCCAGTCGCAGGCGAGCGCTGCAGGCTGAGGGTGCAGGTGGTCGCGAGAACGCCAGGTTGGCACGCAAGGGGCGGAGCAGGGCACGGTACGGATTCGTGGCAGGGCGGTGGCGCAAGTCTACCATGGGCATCGGCGGGGTTCGTGGGTGCCGCGGGATTCGTCGCACCCGCTTGGCGCTCCGCGGCATTTGCGGTAGCGTGCCCGCGCATTAACCGTGAGCTACGCCGGAGAGCGTTTATGAAGAAGTGGCAGTGTGTGGTCTGCGGACTGATCTATGACGAGCGCGACGGATGGCCTGACGATGGCATCGCGCCTGGTACCCGCTGGGAAGATGTACCCGAAGACTGGCTGTGCCCCGATTGTGGCGTGGGCAAGATGGATTTCGAGATGATCGAAATCAACTGATAATCCGCCCCGAGCCTGGCGTGCGCAGGCCCTGGCCCTCTACCGGGAATAGCCGGTGGGCGTGGCGCCCTGCATGGCGATGGGGTGGACAGATTGTTGGATGAAGGAGCGAGCAATGACCGACCCCGTGGTAATTATCGGCACCGGCCTGGCGGGCTATAACCTGGCGCGCGAGTTTCGCAAGCTGGACACCGACACGCCGCTGTTGCTGATCACCGCCGACGACGGTCGCTCCTATTCCAAGCCCATGCTCTCCACCGGCTTTGCCAAGAACAAGGATGCCGACGGGCTGTGCATGGCCGAGCCGGGCGCGATGGCCGACCAGCTCAATGCCCAGGTATGGACGCATACCCGCGCCACCGGCATCGACCCCGGCCACCAGCGTGTGTGGATTGGCGAGGAGGCCGTGCGCTACCGTGACCTCGTGCTGGCCTGGGGCGCCGAGGTGTTATCGGTGCCGCTCGCCGGCGAGGCGCGCGAGGAACTGTTCACGGTCAACGATCTGATGGGTTACGCACGCTTCCGGCAGGCCGCTCAGGGCAAGCGCCGAGTGTTGATCCTTGGCGCCGGTCTGATCGGTTGCGAATTCGCCAATGACCTCGCGCTTGGCGACCATGAGGTCGATCTGGTCGCGCCCTGTGAGCAACTGATGCCGGCGCTGTTGCCGGCCGAAGCCGCCGCTGCCGTTCGCGGCGGGCTGGAGTCGCTTGGCGTGCGCTTCCACCTGGGGCCGGTAGTAAGCCGCCTGGAGTACGCGGCAGAGGGGCTGGAGGCGCATCTGTCCGATGGTCGGGTGATCGCCTGTGATCTGGTGATCTCCGCCGTCGGCCTGCGCCCGCGTATCGACCTGGCGGCCGCCGCCGGTCTGGCTGTCAATCGTGGCGTGGTGGTCGACCGCCACCTGCGTAGCTCCCATGCCAACATCCATGCGCTGGGCGACTGCGCCGAGGTGGACGGGCTCAATCTGCTCTACGTCATGCCGCTGATGGCCTGCGCCCGCGCCCTGGCGAAGACCCTCAGCGGCGAGCCAAGCGCTGTGGTCTACGGTGCCATGCCCGTCACCGTGAAGACCCCGGCATGCCCGTTGATCGTGTCACCCCCGCCGCGCGGAACCGAGGGGCGCTGGACGGTCGAAGGCAATGGCGCCGACATCAGGGCGCTGTGTCACGACGCCTCCGGTGCCTTGCTCGGGTACGCGCTGACGGGCGCAGCGGTGCAGGAAAAACTGGCACTGAACCGCCAGTTGCCGGCATTGCTGCCCTGAGCGTTCTGACGCGTGCTCGACAAAATCCCGGGTATAGCCAAAAGCAGGGCTGGCGAAGCCCTCGGTAGCGTGCCATTCTGCGCAGGCTGGCCCGCAGCGTAGAGCTGTCGCGGCGCCTTGGCGCTGCACGGCATGGCACGGAACACAACAACAACAAACCGTAAAATGAGGCATTTATGCGCAAACCGGAACTCGCCGCCGCTATCGCGGAAAAAGCCGATCTGACCAAGGATCAGGCTAATCGTGTACTCAACGCCGTTCTCGAAGAAATCACCGGTGCACTGAACCGCAAGGACAGTGTGACGCTGGTCGGCTTCGGCACCTTCGTGCAGCGTCACCGTGGCGCTCGTACCGGGAAAAACCCGCAAACCGGGCAGCCCGTTAAAATCAAGGCCAGCAATACCGTCGCCTTCAAACCGGGCAAGGCCCTCAAGGACTCGGTCAACTGAGCCCCCAGGGTCTGTTGGCGTTGCAGCGCAACCGGCGGCTCATCGCGTGGTGGTGCCGGGCGTCGTCCTGAGCTGTCAGCAGACCCTTTGTTTCTGGCGCTTGCGGTTCGTGCCAGTAGCCGGCTGCCACTCGGCTGGCGAGTCGCTACAATGCGCGGCCTTTTCCCACGCCAACAGGCCTTGCCATGAAATTTCGTTTTCTTCTGTGGATGCTGGGCCATCTCATGGCCAGGGCAAGCCGCCAAAATCCCGCGTTTCGCCAGCAACTCGAGGGGCGTGATCTGGTGTTCCAGCTGCACACGCTGGATGGCCGGATCGCCCGCCACTTCATCGTCAAGGATCAGCGGGTGAGCAGCGAGCGAGGCGTCGCCCGCGAGCCTGCCTTCGCCATCGGCTTCAAGGATGCCGCCTACGGTTACGCCACACTGACCGCGAAAAACAAGCAGCTGGCCTTCATGCAGGGCATTCAGGACAAGGGCATCCAGATCCAGGGCAACCCGGCGTTGGTGATCTGGTTCCAGGGGCTGACCAAATACCTGCGGCCCAGGCGCGTGGCAGCCAAGAAGGCCGCCTGATTGCGCGTGGTCGCGTGGTCACATCGGCTGTGACCACGCGATCAGCTCAGTTGGGCGAGCCGAACTGGGATGCTAGGTCGCGCAGGGCAACCTCGGCGGCCAGCACCTTGTTCAGCGCTTCGTCCGCCTTGTCCCGGGTGATTCCCAGGTTGTCGAGCAGGGTTTGCGGGATCTCGCGCTCCGGCCCGGTACCGATGCCACGATTGCGCAGCAGGCTGACCGCCAGGTACACCAGGTTCGGATAGGTGGCGTGGTTGCCGCTGTAGCTGGAGTCGTGCTGGAAACGCAGGGCTACCGCGAGCTCTTCCGGCATGTCCCAGTAACGCATCAGCCAGGAACCGATCTGCTCGCGGCTGATGCCCAGCAGGTGCTGCTCGATGTAGCTGTGTGGCAGGTGCCGGTTGACTTCCAGGTGGCGGCAGATCAGCGAGAAATGCGGCGGAAACACGTGGGCCAGCACCAGATTGCCGAAATTGTGCAGCAAGCCGGCCAGGTAGGTCAGCCCTGCTTCCGGGCGATGGGCGCGAGGCATGGCGCGGGTCAGCCCTTCAATCACGGCTGCGGTGTAGATTGCCTGCTGCCAGTAGGGCGTGGTTTGTTGCGGCTGGTCCTTGGGCAGGCTCAGGGTCTTGCCCAGGGCCAGGCCGAGGGCCAGGTTGATCACTAGGTCGAAGCCCAGTACGCGGACGATGGCGTCTTCCACCGAGCGAATCTTGCCGGGGGCGGCGTAATAGGGCGACGCTGCCCAACTCACGACCTGGGCGGCCAGGGCGGGGTCGGTTTCGACCACGCCGGTGATGTCGTCGACGGTGGCGTTGGGGTCGACCCGCAGCTTGATGATCTTCTGTGCGGTTTCTGCCAGCGGCGGAATCTCGATGGTCTCTTCCAGGCGCTGCTGGATACGCCGTGCCGTGAACGCCTGCACCGCCTGGCTGATCTCGCTGCGGTCATCATCGGGGCGGTTGAGATTGAGACGGACCTTGCTCACCGGCTCGCCGAAACGCGCGGCACTGGCCTTGCCCAGCAGTCCCTTGAAGGCCTCGGTATGCAGCTCCAGCAGCACGCCGGGTTCGCCCGACTGGATGTACAGGCTGGAGGCTTCCAAGAGGCGCTCGTCATACAGGCATGGCGAACTGGTCAACGCGGGAATGCCAGGCAGCACGACGAGGTCGTGCTTGCCGAGCATGCGGTCCAGACGCTCGGGCTTGACCGCCGTGAGCTTGCGGCCGGTCAGCTCGGCCAGCCGGTTGAGGTCGAGCAACTGGTTCTGCGGGAACAGCACCAGCAGCGCGCCGACGGCATCCTCGAGGAGCACGGTCTGCACCCGCTGGGCGCTCGGCAGCCCAGGTTGCTCATGGCGCACCTGGTAGCTCAGGCCGAGCTTTTCCAGCAACTGACGAATCACCAGAGGCGGTTGGGGGGAGGTGTCGGCGATGGCTACTTCAGTCATGACGCGTTCCGTCGAAAAGGGGGATGCAGCTTCCCAAGTATAACCAGCAAGCGGACAACGTGACGTGGTGAGTCGACCATCGTCCTGCGTGACGTTCACACTTGCCCATATTGTTGACCATGACGCAGCCAGCGTTCCAGCAGCGGGCTGACATGTTGCGGCCAGGTTTCCAGCAGTGCCTGCGCCGCATCGCGTACCGCGGGGAGCAGGTCGGCATCGCGCATCAGGTCGGCTACCTTGAACTGCAGCAGGCCGGTTTGTCGAGTGCCGAGCATCTCGCCGGGCCCGCGCAGCTCCAGGTCCTTTTCGGCGATGATGAAGCCATCGCTGGTTTCGCGCATGATGCCCAGGCGCTCCCGGCCTATCTGCGACAGCGGCGGGTGATACAGCAGCACGCAATGGCTGGCCGCACTGCCGCGACCGACTCGGCCACGCAACTGGTGCAGTTGCGCCAGCCCCAGGCGTTCGGGGTTCTCGATGATCATCAGGCTGGCGTTGGGAACGTCGACGCCCACCTCGATGACGGTGGTGGCGACCAGCAGCTGCAGGTGGCCCTGCTTGAACTGGTCCATCACCGCAGCCTTTTCGGCAGCCTTCATGCGCCCGTGGATCAGCCCGACCCGCTGGCCGACCAGCGCCGCCGCCAGGTCTTCGTAAGTGGTCTGCGCGGCCTGGCAGGTAAGCTCTTCTGATTCTTCGATCAGCGTGCACACCCAGTAGGCCTGGCGGCCTTCGTTGCACGCCGAGCGCACCCGTTCCACGACCTCGAAGCGACGGCTGTCGGCGACCAGTACGGTGTTCACCGGCGTGCGGCCGGGCGGCAGTTCGTCGAGGATCGAGGTGTCCAGATCGGCGTAGGCGCTCATCGCCAGGGTGCGCGGGATGGGGGTCGCGGTCATGATCAGTTGATGCGGGCTTAGCCGGCCGCCCACGCCCTTCTGGCGCAGGGCCAGGCGTTGCTGTACGCCGAAGCGATGCTGCTCGTCGATGATCGCCAGGGCCAGGTTGCGAAAGCGCACCTCTTCCTGAAACAGCGCATGGGTGCCTACTACCATTGGCGCGCCGGCGGCGATGCGTTCCAGCGCGGTCGCGCGGGCCTTGCCCTTGAGCTTGCCGGCCAGCCAGGCGGTCTCCAGGCCGAGCGGCTGCAGCCAGCGGGTGAAATTGAGGTAGTGCTGCTCGGCGAGGATCTCCGTGGGTGCCATCAGCGCCACCTGGTAGCCGGCTTCGATGGCTTGCAGGGCGGCGACGGCGGCTACCACGGTCTTGCCGGCGCCGACGTCGCCCTGTACCAGGCGCAGCATCGGCTCGGCCTGGCTGAGGTCGTAGGCGATTTCGGCGCCTACCCGTTGCTGCGCACCGGTGGGTGCGAAACCGAGGTTGGCGAGGAACTGCCGGGGCAGCGTCTGCGCCACCGGCAGCGCCGGTGCCAGCTGGGCCCGCGCGCTTTCGCGCAGGCGCTGCATCGACAGTTGGTGGGTCAGCAGCTCCTCGAAGGCCAGCCGGTGCTGTGCCCAGTGTCGGCCCTCGGCGAGTTCCTCGAGGTCGGCGTCAGGTGGTGGGCGGTGCAGGTAGCGGATCGCCTGGTCCAGCGGTGCCAACTGATAGTCATCGGCCAGTTCGCGCGGTAGCCAGTCGGGCAGGCTGTGCGGGCCCAGGCGTGCCAGGGCCTGTTCGCTGAGCTGGCGCAGGCGCTGTTGGGTCAGGCCTTCGGTGGTCGGGTAGATCGGCGTCAGGGTCTGTTCCACGGCCGCCGGTTCGTCGCCGGACAGCGCGCGGTACTCGGGGTGATAGATTTCCAGGCCCGAGGAGCCAGGACGTATCTCGCCGTAGCAGCGCACCTGGGTGCCGCGTTTGAGGCCTTCCTTTTGCGCATTGCTGAAATGGTAGAAGCGCAGGCTGAGCGTACCGCTGCCGTCATTGAGGCGCACCAGCAGACTGCGGCGCTTGCCCATGACCACATCGGCGCCGGACACGGTGCCCTCGACCACGGCGTCCTGCCCCGGGCGCAGCGCGCCGATCGGCACGATGCGGGTGCGGTCCTGATAACGCAGCGGCAGGTGGAAAAGGATGTCCTGCAGGGTCTCCAGGCCGACTTTGGCGAGCTTTTCCGCCAGGGCCGCGCCGACGCCTTTGAGGTCGGTGACGGGCACCGTCGACAGCTCGCTCATCGTTGCCCTCAGACGCTACGAGGCAGCGGCTTGGCAACCGAGCACAGGCGAACGGAGTCGGCCAGCACTTCGATCGCCTTGGGGCGCGGAAAGCTGGCGCGCCAGGCGATGGCCACGGTGCGAAAGGGTGCCGGCGGGCTGAGCGGACGGACTTCGATCACGCCCGGCGCATAGTGGTGGCTGTCGACCGCCGAGAACGGCAGGATCGACACGCCAAGACCCGACGCGACCATGTGGCGGATGGTTTCCAGGGAGCTGGATTCCACGGTGGTGTGCTTGGCATGCTCTTCGCCCTTGCGCAGGGTCGGGCAGGCTTCCAGCACCTGGTCGCGGAAGCAGTGGCCTTCTCCGAGCAGCAGCAGGCTCTTGTCGTTGAGCAGCTTGGTGTCGATGGTCTGCATGGCCGTCCAGGGATGGTCCGCCGGCAGCAGGGCGTAGAAGGGCTCGTCGTAGAGCGGCAGGGTCAGCACGTCGGCTTCCTGGAACGGCAGCGCGACGATGATCGCGTCCAGCTCACCGGTGCGCAGCTTGTCGCGCAGCACGTGGGTGAAGTTTTCCTCGATGTACAGCGGCATCTGCGTGGCCACGCGGTGCAACTGGGGAATCAGGTGAGGGAACAGATAAGGACCGACGGTATAGATGGCGCCGATCTTCAGCGGAGCGGTCAGCTGGTTCTTGCCGGCCTGGGCCAGTTCGCGGATGCCCTGGGCCTGCTCCAGCACCTTTTGCGCCTGGGTGACGATGCCTTCACCGACGGGCGTCAGGCGCACTGCACTCTTGCTGCGCTCGAAGATCAGCACGCCGAGCTCGTCTTCGAGTTTCTTCACGCCCACCGACAGGGTCGGCTGGCTGACATGGCAGCGTTCTGCCGCTCGGCCGAAATGCTGTTCCTGAGCGAGCGTCACGATATAGCGCAGTTCAGTGAGGGTCATAGTCTTGGTCCATTGAGATGCCGCCAAGCATAGCGGCTGTCTTGCAGGTAACCAACCACTGAGGTTGCCCTATCTGTACTGTCGTAACCGACCAGGCTGGAGGCGGTGGGCCCGTTTTCGCCGCCACCCCGGGCACTGCACCCTGGGTGGCGGTCGATGCGCCTCAGCGACCGCGGCCGCGCTCCAGCGAGTAAATGAACGGCGCGACGATTTCCACGCTGCCGTTCGTGAGCATTTCCGCCGGCGGCTTGGGCAGCGGCTGCGCCTTGCGGATCATCTGCAGCGTTGCCCGGTCCAGAGCGGCGCTGCTGGATTTGCCGACCAGCGTGTAGGACAGCACCATGCCCTCGGCATCGACCACGAAGCGCAAGCGGTTGACCCCTTCAAGGCCGCGGCGGCGCGCGTCTTCGGGGTAGCGCTTGTACTTCGCCAGGTGGCTCAGTAGCTCGCTTTGCCAGCTGGCCTGGGCCTTGCTTGGCGCACTGACCGGTGCCTGCTGCGGTGCGGCCGGTTTGGCTTCGGCCGGCGCTGGCGGTGCGGGCGGCGCATCTTCCGGCGGCTCCTGCTGCGGCTCCGGCGGTTTGGGCTCGGGGGGCTTGGGCTTCGGCGGCTTGGGTTTTGGCTTCGGCTTGGGCTTGGGGGGCGTCACGGCCAGCGTCGGCTTGGGCGCCTCGGCCAGTTTCGGCTGCGGCTCCGGCTCCTCCGGAATGACTTCCGGGGGTGGCGGTGGAGCAGGCTTGGGCGCGGCCGGTGGCAGTGGCTCCAGCTCGACGATCATTGCGGCTGGTGGCGGCAGTTCGATAGGCGTCGCCTGGGGCTGCCAGTACATGGCCCAGAGGAACAGGCCGACGTGCAGCCCCACCACGATGACCAGGCTGGCGACCCAGGAGAACGTGCGGCTGGATTTCTTCATTGCGCGCCGACCGTCTCCAGGCCTACCAGGCCGATCTTCAGATAGCCGGTACCGCGCAGGGTGTTCATGACTTCCATCAGGTCGCCATACTCGACGCCCTTGTCACCGCGCACGAAGATGGTCTTGTCCTTGTCGTTCTGGGTCAGCTTGTCCAGCGCGGCGCCGAGCATGGCTGGCTGCACCTCGTCGTTGTCCAGGTACAGCTTGTTGTCTTCCTTGATGCTCAGGTAGATCGGCTTGTCCGGGCGCGGCGCCGGCTTGGCGCTGGAGGCGGGCAGGTCGATCTTCACGTCGACGGTGGCCAGTGGCGCGGCGACCATGAAGATGATCAGCAGCACCAGCATCACGTCGATGAAGGGCGTGACGTTGATCTCGTGGTTTTCCTGAAGATCGTCGCCGCCGTTTTCGTTGAGATGAAGACCCATGGCCTTAACCCGCCTTGACCATGTGCGGCTGTTGCGCGCGGTCGCTGCTCGGCAGCATGTCCAGGTCACGGCTGACCAGCAGCAATACCTGGGCGGATGCATCGGCGACCTGGGCCTTGTAGGCACTGATCGAGCGCGAGAAGGCGTTGTAGATGATCACCGCAGGAATCGCTGCAACCAGGCCCAATGCGGTGGCCAGCAGCGCTTCGGCGATGCCCGGGGCGACCACGGCGAGGTTGGTGGTCTGGGTTTTGGCGATGCCGATGAAGCTGTTCATGATCCCCCACACGGTGCCGAACAGGCCCACGAAGGGTGCGGTGGAACCGATGGTGGCGAGCACGCCGGTGCCCTTGCTCATGTCGCGGCCACAGGCACCGACCAGGCGCTCGAGGCGGAAGCTGACGCGCTCCTTGATACCTTCCTTTTCACGGCTGCTGGCCGAAAGCTTCAGCTCTTCGCGGGCGTCTTCGATGAGAATCTCGCTGAAACTGTGCTTGGCGCGCGCCTGCTCGCTGGCCTGGGCCAGGTTGCGAGCGCCCTTGAGCTCGACCAGCTCGCGACGCAGACGGCGGCGGGCGGTCACCAGCTCGATGGTCTTGGCGATCCAGATGGTCCAGGTCAGGATCGAGGCCAGTACCAGGCCGATCATCACGCTTTTCACGACTACGTCGGCGCCCTGGTACATGCCCCACGGCGACAGGTCGTGGAAGACCACTTCCGCTTCGGCGGCCGAGTCATTGTCAGCAGCGAATTTCTCAAGCGCGTCACTGAAGCCGCGAAGCGCATCGATGGTTTCCTGGGAGGCACCCTGTTCTCGAAGGAACTGCTCGCGAGTCTGGCTCACCTGTTCAGGTGTGGCGTCAGGGCCGAGCGCGTCGATTTTCGCCTGCAATTCTTCCATCAGACGTGGGTCGACTGCGGGCAGGGAGGGTGCTGCACCTGGTTGCGGCACGGGTTGTCCGGCCTCGGGGCTGGCAGCGGGTTGAGCACTGGACGCTGGCTGAGCAGGTGCCGACTGGTCGGCGAAGCCCGCGGTCGGTGCCAGCGTGAGGCCGAGCAGCAGGGCGAAGAGCGCAGCCAGGCGTTGCAGCCGAGCGGCGGGGGTGGTTGGCTTAGCGCTGTGGGCGGTAGAGTTCATGCTTGCCGGACCTAAATGTGATGACGGTGACCTGCGCAGGCAAATGGCTGCGCGGCAAAAAAGGTTGAACATTATTGCAAGTAATTCTTGTTTATGAAAGTGATAATGTAACTATATTACGTTCAGGCCGTCGTATTAGAGCGTCCGCCGAGCCAAGAGAGGGTGCTGATGAGTACAACTGCGAGTGTCATGATTGCCGGCTGTGGCGATGTAGGGGGGCGTCTGGGTGTGCGTCTGCGCGACGCGGGCTGGCAGGTATACGGCATGCGCCGCAGCATTTCGCAGTTGCCAGCGGGCATCGTGCCGGTAGCGGGCGACCTGCATGAGTCGAGCTGCCCGGACCAATGGCCACAAGGCGCCCTGGATTACCTGGTGTACAGCGCTGCAGCCACCCAGCACGACGAGCCGGGCTACCGGCAGGCGTATGTCGATGGCCTTCGTCATGTGCTGAGCTGGTTGGCGGCGCGTGGGCAAAGGCCCAGGCGGGTGCTGTTCGTGTCCAGCAGCGGGGTGTATGCCCAGGCTCGGGGCGAGTGGATCGACGAAACCTCGCCTGCCGAGGCGCAGAGTTATTCGGGGCGCATCATCCGCGAGGCGGAGCAGTTGGCCTGGAATGCCGACGTGCCGGCCACCGTGGTGCGCTTGACCGGCATCTACGGGCCGGGGCGTGAATGGCTGCTCAAGCAGGTGCGCATGGGCTATCGCGTGTCGGTCGAGCCGCCGCTGTATGGCAATCGCATCCATGCCGACGATGCTGCGGGGCTGCTGGCCTTTCTGTTGCAGGCCGATTGCGCCGGGCAGCCGCTGCAGGACTGCTACATCGGTGTCGACGACGAGCCGGCGCCACTGCACGAGGTGGTGGGCTGGATGCGCCAGCGCCTCGGTGTCGAACATTGGGCGGAGGAGTCGGCGATCCGCCGCTCGGGCAGCAAGCGCTGTAGCAATGCGCGAGCTCGCGCGCTGGGCTGGGCGCCACAGTATCCCAGCTATCGAGAAGGCTACGCGGCGATATTGCGCGAGGGCTGAAGCGGGGCGCCCGGAGCCTCGGCTCCGGGCGCAGCCTGGTCAGTCGATGACCAGAATGCCATCCATCTCGACCTGCGCGCCCTTCGGCAGGGCGGCCACGCCAATGGCGGCGCGGGCCGGATAAGGCTGCTGGAAGTAGCGGCCCATCACTTCATTGACGGTGGCGAAGTGGGAGAGGTCGGTGAGGAAGATGTTCAGCTTGACCACGTCCTTGAACGAGCCGCCGGCTGCTTCGATGACCGATTTGAGGTTCTCGAACACTTGCACGGTCTGCGCTTCGAAGCCTTCCACGAGCTCCATGGTCTTCGGGTCCAGGGGAATCTGTCCGGACAGGTAGACGGTGTTGCCGGCCTTGATGGCCTGGGAATAGGTGCCGATGGCGGCGGGTGCTTTGTCGCTGTTGATGACGCTCTTGCTCATAAAGGCTCCTGGTTGAAGATGCGCGGGGCGCATCGATCATGGGCGGCCCGAGCGATCCGATCAGGCCTTGACGCGGGTTATGCGCATGACGCCGGGCAGGGTGCGCAGCTTCTTGATCACCCGGGCCAGGTGGACGCGGTCATGCACGCTGACCACCAGTTGTACCACGCTGACGCGACCGTCGCGCTCGTCCATGCTGATCTTTTCGATGTTGCCGTCGGCGGCGTTGACGCTGCCGGCCAGCAGGGCGATGAGGCCGCGCTGGTGCTCCAGTTCGACGCGCAGTTCGACGTTGAACTCGCCCGTCACGTCCTTGGCCCAGGACAGCTGGATGCATTTTTCCGGATTGTGGCGCACTTCACTGATATTGCGGCAGGTGTCCATGTGCACCACCATGCCCTTGCCCGCTGACAGGTGGCCGACGATCGGGTCGCCCGGGATTGGCGTACAGCACTTGGCGTAGCTGAGCACCAGGCCCTCGGTGCCGCGAATCGCCAGCGGGCCTTCGGCGTTGGGCAGTTCCTCGCCTTCGCCAGCCAGCAGTCGGCGGGCGACCACGTAGGCCATGCGGTTGCCGAGGCCGATGTCTTCGAGCAGGTCTTCGAAGGTGTCCAGGCGGTATTCGGTGAGCACGGCTCTTTGGCGTTCGGGCTGCAGCTTCTCCAGATGGCTGTCGAAGCTGGCGAGGACCTTGTTGAGCAGGCGCTCGCCCAGGTTGATCGATTCCGAGCGGCGTTGTTGCTTGAGCGCGTGGCGAATGTGTGTACGCGCCTTGCCGCTGACCACGAAATTCAGCCAGGCCGGGTTGGGGCGAGCGCCCGGCGCGCTGACGATTTCCACGGTCGAGCCGCTTTCCAGGGCCTGCGACAGGGGCGCCAGGCGGCGGTTGATGCGGCAGGCAATGCAGGTATTGCCGACATCGGTGTGCACCGCGTAGGCGAAGTCCACCGCTGTAGAGCCCTTGGGCAACTCCATGATGCGGCCCTTGGGCGTGAACACGTAGACCTCGTCCGGGAACAGGTCGATCTTCACGCTCTCGATGAACTCCAGGGAGTTGCCGGCGCGCTGCTGCATTTCCAGCACGCCCTTGACCCACTGCCGCGCACGGGCATGGTTGCCCTTTGGCGTTTCATCTTCGTTGGATTTATACAGCCAGTGTGCGGCGATGCCGTTGTTGGCCATCTCTTCCATCTCGCGGGTGCGGATCTGGATTTCGATGGGCACGCCGTGCATACCGAACAGCGTGGTGTGCAGCGACTGATAGCCGTTGGCCTTGGGGATCGCGATGTAGTCCTTGAAGCGGCCAGGCAGCGGTTTGTACAGATTGTGCACGGCGCCCAGCACGCGGTAGCAGGTGTCGACCTTGTCGACCACGATGCGGAAGGCGTAGACGTCCATGATCTCGTTGAAGGCCCGGCGCTTGCCGCGCATCTTCTGGTAGATGCTGTACAGGTGCTTCTCGCGGCCCATCACCTCGCCGCTCATGCCTTCGCGCTCGAGGCAGTGCAGCAGCGACTCCTCGATGCGCGTGACGATTTCCTTGCGGTTGCCACGGGCGCGACGCACCGCGGCGCGAATGCGCTCGGAGCGCATCGGGTGCATGGCCTTGAAGCCGAGGTCTTCGAATTCCACGCGCATGCTGTGCATGCCCAGCCGGTTGGCGATGGGGGCGTAGATTTCCAGGGTTTCCTTGGCGATGCGCCGGCGCTTCTCGCCGGACAGCACTTCCAGGGTGCGCATGTTGTGCAGGCGGTCCGCCAGCTTGACCAGGATCACGCGGATGTCGCGTGCCATGGCCATGGCCATCTTCTGGAAGTTCTCGGCCTGGGCCTCGGCCTTGGTCTCGAAATTCATCTGGGTCAGCTTGCTGACCCCGTCCACCAGCTCCGCCACCGATTCGCCGAACTGCGCGTGCAGGGCTTCCTTGGCGATGCCGGTGTCCTCGATGACGTCATGCAGCATCGCAGCCATCAGGCTCTGATGGTCCATGTGCATGTCGGCGAGAATGCTGGCCACGGCCAGCGGATGGGTGACGTAGGCTTCGCCACTGCGGCGGCGTTGCCCGTCATGCGCCTGTTCGGCGTAGAAGTAGGCGCGTCGGACCAGGTTGACCTGGTCGTCACCCAGGTAGGTCGAAAGTCGATCGGCGAGGGCGTCTATGCTCGGCATGGGAGGCTCCCGTGCCAGGCCTTGTGTACCTGCGATGAACGTTTTCGACCAGGCATAGGCTTACAGAGGCTCGTTCGCCTCTTCGTCGAAGGCAGCGAACAGCGGCTCTTCTTCGATGATGTCTTCCTGGGCGACGATTTCGGCATTGACCAGGCCGCTGGCGATTTCACGCAGGGCGACCACGGTTGGCTTGTCGTTTTCCCAGGCCACTTTGGGTTCCTTGCCGCCGGTGGCGATCTGGCGAGCGCGCTTGGTGGCAAGCATGACCAGCTCGAAGCGGTTATCGACGTTGTCCAGGCAATCTTCAACGGTAACGCGAGCCATGGTGTTCCTCGTAGCGAATGCAAAAATAAGCTGGGCCCGAATGGGCGAGCGGACTGGATAGTCTAGAAAAACGCCAGCATTAAGGGAAGCGAAACTCGCTGGAAGGCTGAAGTTCGCTACGCGGGACGCGATGATCGGCTCGCAAACCACCGGCGGGGAGGCGGTTCGCCGTCTCTGCGCCCCGCTCCCGACCGATCGCGCGTTACGCCAGCAGCTCGCTCAACAGGCCGAGATGGCGCTGCTGCTGGGCGGTTTGCAGCAGCTGATTGGCGCGGAAGATCGCTTTCAGGTCGCTCAGGGCATGGGAGAAGTCGTCGTTGATCACCACGTAGTCGTACTCGACGTAGTGGCTCATCTCGCTGACCGCTTCGCGCATGCGCTGCTCGATCACCTCGCCACTGTCCTGGCCGCGGCTGGTCAGGCGGTGGCGCAGGGCTTCGAGCGTCGGCGGCAGAATGAAGATGGATTTCGACTGCGGCATCAGCCGGCGTACCTGCTGGGCACCCTGCCAGTCGATCTCCAGGATCAGGTCGATGCCTTCGCCCAGGGTCTTCTCCAGCGCGCGCTGGGAGGTACCGTAGTAGTTGCCGAATACCTGGGCATGCTCGAGAAACTCGTTCTGTTCGAGCATGGCGGTGAACTGGGCGTGGTCCACGAAATGATAGTGCACGCCGTCACTCTCGCCCGGTCGCATGGCGCGGGTGGTGTGCGACACCGACACGCGAACGTGGGGTTCGCTGTCTATCAGTGCCTTGACCAGGCTGCTTTTGCCGGCGCCCGAAGGCGCGGAAATAATGTAGAGCGTGCCCGTAGTGGTGCTCATGATCGGTCCTGAAACGATGGGGTCGGGGAGGCGCGCAGCGGAGGCCGGGCGCCGTTCATTCGATGTTCTGTACCTGTTCGCGCATCTGTTCGATCAACACCTTGAGGTTGACCGCGGCCTGGGTGCTGCGGGGGTCAAAGGCCTTGGAGCCCAGGGTGTTGGCTTCACGGTTGAGTTCCTGCATGAGGAAATCCAGGCGGCGACCGGCCGCGCCGCCGGCCTTTAGCACGCGGCGCACCTCGCTGACATGGGTGTTGAGGCGGTCCAGCTCTTCGGCCACGTCGCTCTTTTGCGCGAGCATCACCAGTTCCTGTTCGAGGCGCTGGGGGTCGAGGTCGGCCTGCATTTCACGGCAACGTTCGAGAATCTTCTGGCGCTGCACCTCGAGCATCTGCGGCACCAGTTCGCGCAGTGCGGCCACTTCGCCAAGCATGCTGTCGAGACGCTCGTTGAGCAGCTTGGCCAGCTCGGCGCCTTCACGGCTGCGGCCTTTCTTCAGCTCGTCGAGGGCGCTGGCGAACAGCGCCAGCGCGGCGCTGTTGAGGGCTTGCGGGTCATTGCTGTCGGCCACCAGCACGCCCGGCCAGGCCAGCACTTCCAGCGCGTTGAGTGGCGCCGGCTGCTTGATCAGCGCGGCGACGCTCTCGGCGGCGGCGATCAGTTGCGTGGCCCTGTCACGGTCGACCTGCAGGGGCTTGCCGGCGCTGTCTTCGGTGTAGCGCAGGGTGCATTCCACCTTGCCACGCGACAGGCCCTGGCGCAGGGCCTCGCGTACCGCGCCTTCGAGGTCACGAAAGGCTTCTGGGAGGCGCAGGTGGGGTTCGAGGTAGCGGTGGTTGACCGAGCGCAGCTCCCAGCTCAGGGTGCCATTGGCACCGGCCTGCTCGGTGCGGGCGAAGGCCGTCATGCTGTGGATCATGCTGCTTACCTCGTGGATTCTGCCGGCCTGGCATGGGCCAAAGGCGGCGATTGTAGCGCAGTGCGGCGATGGCTCCCAACCGCCATGCTGCCGCTCGGACAGGCGCGGTCGCGGCCAGATGGCAACAGCCCCTATAATGCGCGGCAGATTTTCCGATTCTCTAGAGCACGAGCAGGTATTCCTTGATGAAACGTCCCAGTGGCCGCGCGGCCGATCAGTTGCGCTCGATTCGCATCACTCGCAACTACACCAAGCACGCCGAGGGTTCGGTGTTGGTGGAATTCGGCGATACCAAGGTGATTTGCACCGTTAGCGTCGAGCAGGGCGTACCGCGCTTCCTCAAGGGCCAGGGACAGGGCTGGGTGACCGCCGAGTACGGCATGCTGCCGCGCGCCACCGGTGATCGTAACCAGCGCGAAGCGAGCAAGGGCAAGCAGGGCGGCCGCACGCTGGAGATCCAGCGCCTGATCGGCCGCTCCCTGCGTGCCGCGCTGGACATGAGCAAGCTGGGCGAGAACACCCTGTACGTCGACTGCGACGTGATCCAGGCCGACGGCGGTACCCGTACCGCGTCGATCACTGGTGCCATGGTGGCGCTGGTAGACGCCCTCAAGGTGATGAAGAAGCGCGGTGGTCTTAAAGGCGGCGACCCGCTCAAGCAGATGATCGCGGCGGTTTCCGTGGGCATCTACCAGGGCGAGCCGGTGCTCGATCTGGATTACCTGGAAGACTCGGCTGCCGAGACCGACCTCAACGTGGTGATGACCAGCACCGGTGGTTTCATCGAAGTGCAGGGCACCGCCGAAGGCGCGCCCTTCCAGCCGGCCGAACTGAATGCCATGCTGGCCCTGGCGCAGCAGGGCATGACCGAGCTGTTCGCCTTGCAGAAGGCCGCCCTGGCCGAATGACCGGTCGCTGACCGAGGAGAGTCGTGATGCATGAGAGCAACCCGTTGACCCAAGCGCCCGAGCCCGGCAAGGAAGCGCGCCAGTGGGCGATGATCTGTCATTTCGCCGCGGCCCTCGGTTTCATCTTTCCGTTTGGCAACCTGATCGGTCCGCTGATCGTCTGGCAGCTCAAGAAGGATCAGGATGCCTTCATCGACGAGCAGGGCAAGGAAGCGCTGAACTTCCAGCTTACGGTGGCGATCGCTGCCATCGTCTGCCTGGTGTTGATGCTGGTGCTGATCGGTTTTTTGCTGATGGGCCTGCTGTGCATCGGCATGGTGGTATTGACCATCATCGGCGGCATCAAGGCGGGCGAAGGGCGACCCTACCGCTACCCGTTCTGCCTGCGCCTGATCAAATGATCGGCCACTGATTGACGGAAAAGCCAGCGCATCGCTGGCTTTTTCACGACTGGACAGACTGGCAGCCGTCACTGGCCTGCACCATGCCGCACGAGGACGCCCGATGATTCCCGTCAACCCGATGGCCATGCTGCTTGGTTCATTGCTGGTGCTGATTTCGCTTGCCTGCGTGTTCGCCTTGCTTGTGCTGATAGCGGCCTGCCTGATCCCGCGTGCCAGGCGCTACATCGGCGCGCGGCGCTGGCGCTTCTGCCTGCTGGCCCTGGCCCTCGCCGCCGGCAGCCTGCCAACGCTGCAACTGCTGAGTTGGCAGCTGGACGATTGGCGTGAACAGCGCGCGCTCAGCCCGCGCCTGGAACGCGACGAAGTGCTGGGTGACCTGACGCTGCCAGCCGGGACGCAGGTATGGCTGGAGCGCCTGGAGCCGCTGCGCGATTTGAGCGGCAATACCTTGAGCCATGGCTTGCAGAGCCTGAAGCGGGCCGAGTTCGATCGCGTGCCGGGCACGGTTCACGGCCTGCAGGTGCGCAGCCTGGAGCTCGATGCCAGTCGAGGTTTTGCCGCGTTGCGCTTGCTCGAGCCTGCGAACCTGAACGGCTGGGTGTGCTCGCCCGAGAACGATGTGGTGTTCGATTTTCCGTTTGGCGCGCCCTTCGTGTTCGCGCACTGGCGCCTCGACAGCTGCACCCTGGCGCCAGGCAGCGAGGTGGCCGGGATAGTCTGGCCGGATGAGCTAAGCGTGCACGCCATCGAGGATGACCGCTGGCAGCTGGAGCCCGGCCACACACCGGTGCGCGTCCAGGGGCTGAATGTGCGTGTCGGGAATCTGTGGGTCGCCGGCGCCGCGGGCGAGCTTCAGGGCTGGCAGGGCGAGCTGGTCGAGCCGCTCACGCTGGGCCCGATGCAGTACCCGGCGCGAACGCGGGTGCGCGAGTTTCGCGGCAACCTGCTGTTCAGCCCGCTTGCCGACGCTCCTGCCCTGGATGGCCGGCATAACGCGGCGGTCGCTGCCGACATGTCGGTCGAGCAGAACGCGGCCGGGGAGGTGCTGGGCATCCACGCAAACGAATCCGTCGGGGTGATCGACTGGTTCATCATGACGCCATGAGGCCGTTGCCGCCTAGCTGCGGTCAGCCAGCACGCCGATCAGGAACATCACCACCAGCAGCACGGGCGCCAGCGTGTAGTTGTTGAAGTGGCCGAGCACCTGGGTCAGCAGCGGCGTCAGGTAGACCAGCGCCAGCCCGTAGCCGACCACGCAGACCGCCACGAATATCAAGGTGCGCAGCACGAAGTTCAGGCTGCCGATGCGACCCTGTATCCAGGCGTTGATGGCCGGGCCGAAGAGCACCAGCAGGGTGGCCATGAGCCCCAGGGAAATCTCGCTGAGGTGCCCGCGACTCCAGCGTGACACGGTGGCGATCAGGTCCAGCACATAATCCATGGTTGCTCCTTGGGCATGACGATTGAATCCTGCTGCCTGGGATCACGCGCTACGCCTTTGGTTCGATGGCACCGGCGATTCAGGGTAGAAAGTACTGCAGCAGGTCGTTGAGAAACAGTTGCCCCTCACGAGTGGCGACCAGGCGCGCTGGGTCGTCCAGCAGCAGGCCGCGGCGCTGCGCCTGTGCACGCGCGTCGGCCAACTGCTCGAGGGGCGTGCCGGTGCGCTGGCTGAACAGCGCCGCGCTGCAGCCATCGCTCAGGCGCAGCACGTTCATCAGGAATTCGAACGGCAGTTCCTCGGTGCTGAGCAGGCGCTCACCGGCGCTGTAGCGCTTGGCTGGGTCCAGATAATCCTTCGGCAGGCGGGTTTTCCAGGTGCGGCTGATGCGGCCGTCCGGCGTGCTCAGCTTGCCGTGGGCGCCAGCGCCGATGCCGAGAAAGTCGCCGAAGGTCCAGTAGTTGAGGTTGTGCCGTGCAGCGCGACCGGCTTGCGCGTAGGCCGAGACTTCGTACTGGGCGTAGCCGTGTTCGGCGAGCAGGGCCTGGCCGGCTTCCTGAATGTCCCACAGGGTATCGTCTTCCGGCAGCACGGGCGGCTGGTTCCAGAACACCGTGTTCGGCTCCACCGTCAGTTGGTACCAGGACAGGTGCGTCGGCGCCTGGGCGATGGCGATGCGCAGGTCGCCGAGGGCGTCGTCCAGAGACTGATCCGGGAGGCCGTGCATGAGATCCAGGTTGAAGTTGTCGAAGCCGGCTGCGCGAGCCATGTCGGCGGCGCGAATGGCTTCGTCGCCATCATGGATACGTCCCAGGGCCTTGAGTTTTTCGGCCTGGAAGCTCTGCACGCCGATCGACAGCCGATTGATACCCAGGCGCCGGTAAGCCGCGAATTTTTCCTGCTCGAAGGTGCCCGGGTTGGCTTCCAGGGTGATCTCGATATCACTGGCGAACGGGATGCGCCGCTCCACGCCTTCCAGCAACCGGCCGAGGGCCTTGGCGGAAAACAGGCTGGGTGTGCCGCCACCGAAGAATATCGAGGTCAGCGGCCGGCCGTACGCGTGCTGCAGGTCGCCATCGAGGTCAGCAAGGAGCGCGTCGACATACGCCTCTTCCGGCAGGGTCGGGCCGGCGGCGTGGGAGTTGAAATCACAGTAGGGGCACTTGCGCACGCACCAGGGAATATGGACGTACAGGGCCAGAGGGGGCAGCTGGAACACAGGCGTTGGGTCACGGCGGGTGGGTGCGGGGCGCTATCGTGGCACGAGTTGGGCGAAGCGCCAATTTTCGTGGACGAAACGCCTGTGGGTCAGGCTGTGTGAAAACTGCTGCGCTCGGCCATGTTGCGTTAAAACCCAGCCTGGCGAGCGGCAGGCGTCAGAGCCCCAGGCGCTGCTTGAGCAGCGCCATGGCGATGGCGCGGTGGCTGAGCTGGTTCTTCTCGGCAGAGGGCAGCTCGGCGCTGGAGCACTGGCGTTCCTCGACCCAGAACAGCGGGTCATAGCCAAAGCCGTGCTCGCCGCGTGCTTCGTGCAGGATGCGGCCGTGCCAGAGGCCTTCGCAGAGGATCGGCAGCGGGTCGTCGGCATGCCGTACCAGGGCCAGGCAGCAGACGAACTGGGCGCCGCGCTCGGCGTCGGGTACGTCCTTGAGGGCTGCCAGCAGCTTGGCGTTGTTGGCGGCATCACCCAGGCCATCGGCGTAGCGGGCCGAATAGATGCCCGGCGCGCCGCCGAGGCAGTCGACCGCCAGGCCCGAGTCGTCAGCCAGCGCCGGCAGGCCGGACAGCCGCGCCGCATTGCGCGCCTTGAGGATGGCGTTCTCGACGAACGACAAGCCGGTTTCCTCCGGCTCCACCTGGCTGAACTCACCGACCGAGCGAAGGCGCACACGGTCGCCGAGCATGGCTTGCAGTTCCTTGAGTTTGCCGGCGTTGTGGCTGGCGAGTACGAGTTCTGGGAAAGGCATCATGGCTCCGGAAAGAGTTCCTGGTTGAAGTCCAGGCGCTGGCCGTTCACCTGCAGGTTGAACAGCAGCACCTCACGCGAATCGATGGGGAACTGCGCCAGGTACGAAACGAAGTCGCCCTCGCGCCGTTCCAGGAAGGTCAGCGACTGGCCCTGGCCCAGCACGTTCTTCACCTCGCCGCTGAGCGTGGCAGAGGTTGACTTGCCTGCGCGCAGCACGCTGATGGTCAGTACGCCCAGCTTGGCGCTGCGTACCAGGCCGCTGGCCTGGGCGATCTGTGGTTGCAGGTAGCTGGCGTTGAAGGCGCTGTAATGCACCTGCAGGTCGCCGAGGCGTTGCATCCGCTCTGCGGCGCCGGCCGGCAGGCCCAGGCACAGCGCGACCAGCAGCACGATCAGGCGCATGTTCGACACGCTCAGGTGGCGATGCGCAGGTCGCGCGCATTGTGGCCGCTGATGCGGTAGATGCCGATCTCGCCCAGCAGGTTCGGCCAGGCGCGGCTGGCCCAGCCGTGGCGATGCTCGCGGTCGACTGCCAGGCGATCGAGCACCCGGGCGCTCTGTTGGTGGCAGAGGCGCTCGAAGTCCTCGAAGGTGCAGAAATGGATGTTCGGCGTGTTGTACCAGGTGTAGGGCAGGAAGTCCGACACCGGCATGCGGCCCTTGCTCGCCAGGTACCAGCGGCAGCGCCAGTGACCGAAGTTCGGGAAGGTGATGATGCACGTCTTGCCGACACGCAGCATCTCCGCCAGCACCTTGTCGGGAAAGTGCAGCGCCTGCAGGGATTGGGTCATGACCACCACGTCGAAGCTGTCGCTGGCGAAGTTGCCCAGGCCTTCGTCGAGGTTCTGCTCGATGACGTTGACGCCCTTGACGATGCACTGGGCGATCTTGTCCGGGTCGATTTCCAGGCCGTAGCCGCTGACCTGCTTGTTGGCCCCCAGCCAGGCGAGCAGCTCGCCGTCGCCGCAGCCCAGGTCGAGGACGCGGCTACCGGCAGGGATCCATTCCTGGATGATCTCTAGGTCGGCGCGCATGCTTACACCTCGATCCGTTTCATGTAACTGGCAAAGCCCTGCAGGTAGCGGGGAATCGGCATCAGGAAGGCGTCATGGCCCTGCGGTGCATCGATTTCCAGGTAGCAGACGTTCTTGCGGGCGGCGAGCAGGGCGTCGACGATTTCTCGCGAGCGGGCCGGCGAAAAGCGCCAGTCGGTGGTGAATGACATCACGCAGAAGTCCGCCTTGGCCTGGGCCAGGGTCTTGGCCAGATCGCCGCCGTGCTCGGCGGCCGGGTCGAAGTAATCCAGCGCCTTGGTCATCAACAGGTAGGTGTTGGCGTCGAAGCGCCCGGAGAATTCTTCACCCTGGTAGCGCAGGTAGCTCTCGACCTGAAACTCCACGCTGTGGAAATCGTAGTTGAGCTTCTCGTTCTTCAGGCCACGGCCGAATTTCTCGCCCATGGCGTCATCGGACAGGTAGGTGATGTGGCCGACCATGCGCGCCAGCATCAGGCCACGTTTGGGGATCACGCCCTGCTCCTGGAAGTGGCCGCCGTGGAATTCCGGATCAGTGAGGATTGCCTGGCGGGCGACCTCGTTGAAGGCGATGTTCTGCGCCGACAGCTTGGGAGCCGAGGCGATGGCCAGGCAGTGCCGCACGCGCTCCGGGTAGCTGATCGTCCACTGCAGGGCTTGCATGCCGCCCAGGCTGCCGCCAACCACTGCCGCCCACTGTGTGATGCCGAGCCGATCGGCCAGGCGCGCCTGGCTGTTGACCCAGTCTTCCACGGTCATCACCGGGAAGTCGGCGCCAAAAGGCTTGCCGGTCGCCGGGTTGAGGTCGGACGGGCCGGTCGAGCCGTTGCAGCCGCCGAGGTTGTTGAGGCTGACGACGAAGAAGCGGTTGGTATCCAGCGGCTTGCCGGGGCCGATGCAGCTGTCCCACCAGCCCGGCTTGCGATCATCGGGGCTGTGGTAGCCGGCGGCGTGGTGGTGGCCGGACAGCGCGTGGCAGATCAGCACCGCGTTGCTGGCGCTGGCGTTCAGCTCGCCATAGGTTTCGTAGGTCAGTTGGTAGTCGGCCAGGCTACGTCCGCAGGCCAGCGCCAGGGGCTCGGCGAAACGGGCGATCTGCGGCGTGACCAGGCCAACGGAGTCTTCAGGAAAAACAGTCGGCATCGACCCTGCTCGGATAATGAAAGGTGCGAAAGAAAGAGCAGCAGTCTAAAGAGCGCGCCGGTCAGCGGCAAGGCAAGCGCGCGTTGTGCATCGCAGCCGGTCGCCGCCCTGCCTTGCTCACTCGGCGAGGCCTTGGGGGCGCGCCATGCCCGGTAGCGTCACTACCTTGCCCTGGCGCTGGATCGGCGCCGGGCGGCGCATCACGCGCAGCATCTCGCCGGCCTGGGCCAGTTGCTGTTTCAGCTCTTCACCGTACTGCGCCAGTTGCTGGCGCCGCTGACGGCTGTTCTGGGTATCCTGGGCCAGTGCCTTGAGGCGCAGCATGTGGCCCTCGAGCAATTGCTTGTGCTCCAGGGTGTGCTGCATCAGCGGCGTCAGCGCCTCGTCGGCCCACTGCTCGGCGTCGCTGCGCAGGCGACGGTGCAGGCCAATGACCTCTTGCACCAAGGTGGCGAAAAAGCGCCGGCTAAGGCTGCGCTGCTCGGTCAGCAGGGTTTTCAGGCCCAGGCGGAAACGGTCGGCCTTGCGTTGCAGGTGGCGCAGTTCGCGCACGTAGCGCGCCAGCTCGAAGCTTGGCGCATCGACTGCCTGCAACGGGTTCTCCTGGTTATGGCGACGATAAATGGCATCGACCATGCGGTTGGCCATCTCGGCATCGTGGGACAGGCTGTGCAGGTCGTCTTCCACGGCGCCGAAGAATTGCAGGATGGACTGGTTGATGCCCAGGGTCGTCCAGCTGCCGGTGAGCTGACGGCGCAGCAGATGGAGGTGAGCGTCGAGCTTTTCCGGCCGCGCCGCGGCCTTGAGGCGCTCGCCCTGGTTGCGCAGCAGGCGCTGGTTGGTTTTCAGGGCCACCAGGCGCTTGTGGTGGACGGTGTGGTCGTCCTTGGTGCGGGCGGTCAGCTCCAGCAGCATCTGCCCGTTGTCCTGGCGGCGCTCGTCGAGCAGGCCGAGCTGTTCGTTGACCTTGGCCAGGCGCAGGCCGAGCACGTGCTGGCTGTTGTTGAGCATGGCCAGCACCTGGCGCACCACGCGCTCTTCGAGCAGGCGCTCCTTCTGCGCCACGATGCGCTCGCAGAGCAGCGACTCGAGGTTGGCCATCTGGCTGCGGGCGAGCAGGGCCGGATCCTTGCGCACCTTGGCGAGCAAGGCCTGCTTGGCGGAGAGCGGCAGGATGTCCTGGCTGTCGATACCCAGGTGGCGCGCCGCCTGCATGCGCACCCGGTCGATGGCGTTGGCCACGAAGGCGTCGCCGGCCAGGTCGTCCCACAGCACGTCGATCTTGTTCATGACGGCGAACAGGCAGCTCTGCGTGTCTTCGTCCAAGGGCTGCACGTGCTGTTGCCAGATGTCCAGGTCGCTGGCGGTGACGCCGGTATCGGCCGACAGCAGAAAGATGATCGCCTGGGCGTTGGGCAGCATCGACAGGGTCAGTTCCGGCTCGCAGCCCAGGGCGTTGAGGCCCGGCGTATCGAGGATGCGCAGGCCCTGGCGCAGCAATGGGTGATCGAAGTTGACGATGGCGTGGCGCCAGGCAGGCACCAGCACCTGGCCGGCCTTGTCGGTGCTTTCCAGGTTGTCCGGGTGAAAGCCCAGGCTGATGGCCTTTTCGACGGGCATGCGTTTGCTGGCTGCGACCTGTGCGAAGGCCTTGGCCATGTTGTCCGGGTCGCTGGTGTCCAGCGCGATGTTCACCCAGTGGCGTGGCGTGCGCTTGAACTGCGCCACGCTGGCCTCGGCGATGCGTGTCTCGATCGGCAGCAGGCGAATGTAGGGGCGTTCGGCGCCTGGGTCGTAGAGGATCTCGGTCGGGCACATGGTGGTGCGCCCGGCCTGGGAAGGCAGCAGGCGCTGGCCGTAGTCGGAGAAGAACAGGCTGTTGATCAGCTCGGTCTTGCCGCGGGAGAACTCGCCCACGAAGGCCAGGGTGATGTGGTCGGTACGCAGTAGGCGCAGTGAGCGCTCCAGCCGCGCCTCGACACCTTCGCTGCTCAGCCGGTTGTGGGCCAGCCAACTGCGGTAACGGGTGATTTCGCGGACCAGCTCGCGCTTCCACGCGACGTAGGCATCTACCTGTTCACTGAGGCGTTCCATGCTCATGGGGATTTCCCTGACAGGGCATCGGGTAGCGATGCGCACTGCCGAGCATTATGCGAAGGGCGACGCGGGCGTCAATGGCCGCGCGCGCCGCAATGGCGCTGATGGTTGTTCAGGGGGCGCGAACGGTCAGGCCGAGCTCGGCTGGCAGCAGCCTTGGGGCCTGGATGCGCACGCGCTTGCTGCGGCTCTGCTGGCCGCTTTCCAGGCTGACCTGGCGCTTGGCAACGCCGAACGCCTCGGCCAGGAAGGCCAGCAGGTGGGCGTTGGCTTTGCCGTCCACCGGGGGCGCGGTGAGGCGAATCTTCAGGCGTTCACCGTGCAGCCCGGCGAAGGCATCGGCGCTCGCCCTGGGCTGCAGGTGCACATCGAGAATCAGCGCCTCGCCGTCCCAGCGATGGAAACCCATGGGCTTAGAACCTGTTCACTATCTTCCGCGCGTCGCATGCAGAACGTATCAAGGCGGTAGCGGCCGTAGGGTGGATGACGCTCTTTTCATCCACCATCGCGATCGCAAGGTTGGTGGACGGATGAAGCGTCGTCCACCCTACAAATGGCCTCTTTCGCCTTGTGGCTGTCTGTCAGGCAACCCTTGACTCTGGCTCGCTAAATCGTGAATAGGCTCAGATCGCCAGGCTCAGGCCGCTGAACATGCCGGTACTGACCGCCAGGTTGCGGATCACCAGCATGTCGATCAGGTTGAGGATCAGGAACGCCACGATCGGCGACAGGTCCAGGCCGCCCAGGTTCGGCAGGATGCGGCGAATCGGCATCAACAGCGGTTCGCAGATCTGGTTGACCAGCAGCGCCGCCGGGTTGTGCGTGCCCTGGGCGACCCAGGAAAGGATCACGCTGATGATCAGCGCGAAGAAGAACACCTTGAGCAGCAGGGCGGTCACGCCAATGAGCGACCAGACCAGAATCAGCAGCGGGTCGCCAACGCCGACGCCCATCAGCATCAAGGTCAGCGCCATCAGCACGTACTGCACGATCAGCGCGAGCACCAGCGACGCCAGATCCAGGCCGCCAAGGCTGGGAATGATGCGGCGCAGTGGCTTGAGCAGCGGGTGGGTGGCGCGCACGATGAACTGGCTGAGCGGGTTGTAGAAGTCCGCCCGCACCAGTTGCAGGATGAAGCGCAGCAGCACGATCAGCAGGTAGAAGCTGCCGATGGTCTGCAGGATGTAAACGGCAGCGGTGTTCAGACCGATCATTGATTGTCTCCTTATTGACCCAGTTGTTCGGCCAGCTCGGCCGAGCGATGGTCGGCGGCTTTGACGGCCTGCTCGACCAGCGCGTCGAAGCCGCCAGCCTGGAATGTCTTGATGGCCGCTTCGGTGGTGCCGGCCGGCGATGTCACGCGGCGGCGCAGTTCGGCGGCGTCCACATCACTGTTCAATGCCATCTGCGCAGCGCCGAGTGCTGTCTGCAGGGTGAGTTTGGCGGCGACGTCGCGGGGCAGGCCGAGCTTTTCGCCACTGGCGGTCATCGCCTCGATCAGCAGGAAGAAGTAGGCCGGGCCGCTGCCGGAGACGGCGGTCACCGCATCGATCAGTTTCTCGTCGTCCAGCCACACGGCCAGGCCGACGGCGCCGAGCAACTGCTCGGCCTGCTCACGCTGTTCGGCGCTGACCTTCGCGTTGGCATACAGGCCGCTGGCGCCCAGGCGCAGCAGCGACGGCGTGTTGGGCATGCAGCGCACCACGGCGCGAGGGCCAAGCCAGTTTTCCAGGCTGGCGCTGGTGATGCCGGCTGCGATCGACACGATCAACTGGCCGGCTTGCAGGTGCGGCGCCAGGTCGAGGCACACATCCTTCATCACCTGCGGCTTGACCGCCAGGACGATCACGTCGGCCTCGCGGCACGCCTCGGCATTGCTGGCCAGCACCTCGATGCCATGTTCCCGGACGATTTTTTCGCGCTGCTCGGCGCCGCGGTCGCTGGCGCGAATCGCTGTGGCCGGCAACCCCTGGGCGAGCAGGCCGCCGATCAGGCTGGCCGCCATGTTGCCGGCACCGATGAAGGCGATGCGGGGAGTGGTCATGGTGAGTTTCCTATCTAGAGAGTCGAGATCGGGGATTCAGGAGGTGCGGTAGTCACGTGCGCCGAACAGTGCCGTACCGATGCGCACCCAGGTCGCACCTTCGGCGATGGCCGCTTCCAGGTCGTGGCTCATGCCCATGGACAGCGTGTCGAGATCGAGGCTCAGGCCGTCCCGCAGCCCGCGCAGGCGGGCAAAGGCGGCACGTTGCGCGCTGACGTCATCGGTAGGCTCGGGAATTGTCATCAATCCGCGCAGGCGCAGGTTGGGCAGTTGTGTAACCGCCTGTGCCAGCGCCGCGAGCTCGTCAGGGTGGCAGCCGGACTTGCTGTCCTCACCGCTGACGTTGACCTGCAGGCAGATGTTCAATGGCGGCAGTTCGGCCGGGCGCTGGTCGCTGAGCCGTTGGGCGATCTTCAGGCGATCCACCGAGTGCACCCAGGCGAAGTGTTCGGCGATGGGGCGGGTCTTGTTCGACTGGATCGGGCCGATGAAATGCCAGGTCAGCGCCAGGTCAGCCAGCTCCTGCTGCTTGTCCAGGGCTTCCTGCAGGTAGTTCTCGCCGAAATCGGTCACGCCGGCCGCGTGCGCCTCGCGAATGACCGCGGCGGGCTTGGTCTTGCTCACCGCCAACAGGCCTATAGTGGCAAAATCTCGCTGCGAGGCTTGCGCCGCCTCACGGATACGCACACCGACCTTTGCAATATTCTCTGCTATCGTGGACATTACCTGCGCCTGCCGCCTGAGCGTTTCTGCGGGCTTGACGGTGGTCTCCGAAGGGCGTGCTAACGCAGCCGCATGGTGATCCCGCAAGGCCCCCTATCCTGAATTACGCGGCATTCTACCGTCATTAGGGAGTCCCATGGATATCACCGAGCTGCTTGCCTTCAGCGCCAAGCAAGGCGCGTCGGATCTGCACCTCTCGGCAGGCCTGCCGCCGATGATTCGGGTCGACGGCGACGTGCGCCGGATCAACCTGCCTGCCCTGGATCACAAGCAGGTGCATGCACTGATCTACGACATCATGAACGACAAGCAGCGCAAGGACTTCGAGGAGTTCCTCGAGACCGACTTCTCGTTCGAAGTGCCGGGTGTGGCGCGTTTTCGGGTCAACGCCTTCAACCAGAACCGTGGCAGCGGTGCGGTGTTCCGGACCATTCCGTCCAAGGTGCTGAGCATGGAAGACCTCGGCATGGGCGAGATCTTCAAGAAGGTCTCCGACGTGCCGCGCGGTCTGGTATTGGTGACCGGGCCGACCGGTTCGGGCAAGTCGACCACCCTGGCGGCGATGCTCGACTATATAAACAGCAACAAGTATCACCACATCCTCACCGTCGAAGACCCCATCGAATTCGTCCACGAATCGAAAAAGTGCCTGATCAACCAGCGCGAGGTTCACCGCGATACGCTGGGCTTCTCCGAAGCGCTGCGCTCGGCACTGCGTGAAGACCCGGACATCATCCTGGTCGGCGAGATGCGCGACCTGGAGACCATCCGCCTGGCGCTGACCGCCGCGGAAACCGGTCACCTGGTGTTCGGCACCCTGCACACCACCTCGGCGGCCAAGACCATCGACCGCGTGGTCGACGTGTTTCCTGCCGAAGAGAAGTCCATGGTGCGTTCCATGCTCTCCGAGTCGCTGCAGGCAGTGATTTCCCAGACCCTGCTGAAGAAGATCGGTGGTGGCCGGGTGGCCGCGCACGAGATCATGATCGGCACCCCGGCGATCCGTAACCTGATCCGCGAAGACAAGGTGGCGCAGATGTACTCGGCCATCCAGACCGGCGGCGCGCTGGGCATGCAGACCCTCGACGCCTGCCTGAAGACCCTGGTCTCCAAAGGCCTGGTCAGCCGCGATAGCGCCCGGGAAAAGGCCAAGACCCCCGAAAACTTCTGAGTCATGCCGGGCGACTCGCAGTCGCCCTCGCTCCTGGTAACCGGCGCAACCGCCCGGTAGCCGAACGTTGCTCCAGCGCATTGTAGGTAGGCACCCATGGAATTCGAAAAACTGTTGCGCCTGATGGTCGAGAAAGGCGGCTCCGATCTGTTCATCACCGCTGGCGTGCCACCGTCGATGAAGGTCAACGGCAAGATCATGCCGGTGACCAAGACGCCGCTGTCGCCGGAGATGACTCGCGAAACCGTGCACGGTGTGATGAACGAGCAGCAGCGCCGCGAGTTCGCCGAGAACCACGAGTGCAACTTCGCCATCAGCGCTCGCGGCATCGGCCGTTTCCGGGTCAGCGCGTTCTACCAGCGCAACCTGGCCGGCATGGTGCTGCGCCGCATCGAAACCAACATCCCGACGCTCGATGACCTGAAACTGCCGGAAATCCTCAAGAAACTGGCCATGACCAAGCGTGGCCTGGTGCTCTTCGTCGGTGCCACGGGTACCGGCAAGTCCACCTCGCTGGCGGCGATGATCGGCTTCCGTAACAAGAACAGCAGCGGCCATATCATTTCCATCGAAGACCCGATCGAGTACATCCACCAGCACCAGAGCTGCATCGTCACCCAGCGTGAAGTGGGCATCGATACGGACTCTTTCGAGGTGGCGCTGAAGAACACCCTGCGCCAGGCGCCGGATGTCATCCTGATTGGCGAGGTGCGCACCCGCGAAACCATGGATCACGCCGTGGCCTTCGCCGAAACCGGGCACCTGTGCCTGGCCACCCTGCACGCCAACAACGCCAACCAGGCGCTGGACCGGATCATCAACTTCTTTCCGGCGGATCGGCAGAACCAGGTGTGGATGGACCTGTCCCTTAACCTCAAGGCCATCGTCGCCCAGCAACTGATCCCCACGCCAGACGGCAAAGGCCGCCGCGCGGTGATCGAGGTGCTGATCAACACGCCACTTGCGGCCGACCTGATCCGTAAAGGGGAAGTGCACGAGCTCAAGGGCCTGATGAAGCGCTCGACCGAGCACGGCATGCAGACCTTCGACCAGGCGCTGTACAACCTCTACAGCCAGGGCGAAATCACCTATGAAGACGCCCTGCTGTATGCCGACTCGGCGAACGACCTGCGCCTGATGATCAAGCTGGGCTCGGAAACCGACGGCGAGCACCTGACCAGCATGGCCCAGGGCCTGGCCCTGGAAGTTACCGACGAAGATCCCGGTCGGCGCTTCCGCTAACCATGACGCGGCCCGCAAGCGATAGCGGGTCGCGGGCTTCTTGAAGGTTAATTGGCTGCCTACGCGGCAGTGAAGCGCTGCATGACCGTGTCGGCCAACGCCTGCGATTTCTGAGCTGCCTACGCGGCAGTGAAGAAGATCGACAAGCTGCGCGAGATGGCGCCGAATTTCTGAGCTGCCTACGCGGCAGTGAAGCCAGTGCGGCCACGTCCTGCTCACCGCTTACATTTCTGAGCTGCCTACGCGGCAGTGAAGGTCGCGGTCGATCTGTTCGCGGCCGCTATGAATTTCTGAGCTGCCTACGCGGCAGTGAAGGTCCAGGCAGCGGTCGGAATCGTCCGCCTTCATTTCTGAGCTGCCTACGCGGCAGTGAAGGATGCGCGGATGCCCTGGCTCATGACGGCCATTTTCTGAGCTGCCTACGCGGCAGTGAAGCTTGTCGGCACGATCAACGATCTGCTCGACCATTTCTGAGCTGCCTACGCGGCAGTGAAGCGACGTCCTGCGCAGCCGGCTAAGCGGCCGTGTTTCTGAGCTGCCTACGCGGCAGTGAAGAGTGCTCTGAAAAACTTGAGGTGTCCGATCTCTTTCTGAGCTGCCTACGCGGCAGTGAAGATGCTGCTCCCGGAAGAGCGTGCGGCTGTTCTTTTCTGAGCTGCCTACGCGGCAGTGAAGCCCATGAGGTTTCGATTCGAAACTTACCGAAATTTCTGAGCTGCCTACGCGGCAGTGAAGTGCTTCATTTGCTATTCGCTGATATGTCTGCTTTTCTGAGCTGCCTACGCGGCAGTGAAGGAGGAGACAATTGCAGGCCTGCTTACCTGGCATTTCTGAGCTGCCTACGCGGCAGTGAAGGCCGATTTCAGGGTTGCATTCCATCACGCACATTTCTGAGCTGCCTACGCGGCAGTGAAGTTTCCTACGCCCTACTTGGAAGCCCTGCTGCATTTCTGAGCTGCCTACGCGGCAGTGAAGCTGGCGGGCACGACATTCCGGGATTTCTACAATTTCTGAGCTGCCTACGCGGCAGTGAAGCAGGTGGCGCAACTGGAACCGGCGGGGCCACTTTTCTGAGCTGCCTACGCGGCAGTGAAGACCCAATAATGTCGTCCATGATGGCTCCAGGTGGAATCATGGCGGTTTAACATCTTTCCTCGCCTTTGCCGACCCTCTTCTTGTACACGGCTCCACTCACTGCAAATCGACGGGTTGGAGGCAAGTTGAAAAAGGGGATACTGGTTTTTGCTGCAGGGCAGATGAAAGCCTGACCTATCGTGCCTCGGGCTCACGGCCGTACCGGTAGCACTTTGTGCGCATCTGCCTGGATGCGTTTGCCAGGTCTGGCGGCGACCGTCTGGGCCTGTCCGTCGACCTGGGCGCCGGCCCGGGCCTGGCTCATCAGCCTGGGAATCAGCGGGCCTTCTGGCAGGTTGCGCCAGAAGCGCACCGGCATGTTGGTTTCCAGTACGCTGCGGTTGAGTCGCGCCGGGTTGAAGGTGCTGCCGTAGTAGGCCAGCCACATCGCTTCGTTTCGGTCGTCGGTGGCCTGCGCCAGTTGTTGCCACTCGGGTGGGCAAGGGGCGATGTGATGCAGGTGTTCGCCGTCCCAGTAGACGCCGTCGTCGGGTGTGGCGATCAACCAGGTCTGGCGGCCCAGGCGGTCGGCGAAGTGCCCCGATGCGCTGGCCAGAATGTCGTGCGCCGGTTCGTGCCAGGCCACCAGTTGCGGGCCCCCGACGCTGGCATCGCGAGGTTTGAAGCGCAGGAAAGCATGCAGGTGATGGGCTTCGCGGCGCACGGCCTTGAGGCGCATGTGCAGCTCGCTGCCGTCGGCATCGCCGGCGAGCATCGCCGCGTGGTCACCCTGGGCCACGCGCCAGAGGATGCGGTATAGCAGGGCCCAGCGGCCGTCACAGCGAAAGCGCGCGGCGCATTCCAGTTGCTCGAGCAGTTGCCGTGGCACCCTGACCGGGCGCGGACAGGTGGTCGTTGGCTCGGGTTCGTCCAGTTGGGCGAACAGGTCGTCGGCGTGCTGGCCGTCCTGCCAGCTCAGCTGATGGGGCGCCAGGCCGCGTTGCAGTTGGCGGCGAGCGGCGTCCCGCCAGCCGGCAAAACTGCCGTCGAAACGCACCGGATGCATCACCACAGGCCCATTTGGCGTGGCGCCTCGCTCAGTTGCTGACGGATGACCAGGGATTCGCGGGTCGCCTGCACCGGTCGGTAATCCTGGGTAACGATGAATGGCTTGGCCTTTTCCAGGGCGCAGCGCAGGCGACCTACATCCTCGAAGCGAATGCGTTTCTGCCTGCGCAGCGCCACCAGGCGCTGGGCGCTGAGTACGCCAATGCCGGGGATCCGCGCGATCAGGCTGACATCGGCGCGATTCAGGTCGACGGGAAAGTGCTGCCGGTTGTTCAGCGCCCAGGCCAGTTTGGGGTCGATGTCCAGTGCCAGGTTGCCAGGCCCTTCGAGCAATTCGGCAGCCTTGAAACCGTAGCCCCGCATGAGGAAGTCGGCCTGGTACAGGCGATGCTCGCGCAACAGGGGCGGCGCTTCGAAGGGCACGCTCTTGGGGCTCTGTGGGATCGGGCTGAAAGCCGAGTAGTAGACGCGCTTGAGGCGAAAGTCGCCATACAGCGACTGGGCGGTGTGCAGGATGGTGCTGTCGTCGGTGGCATCGGCGCCGACGATCATCTGCGTGCTCTGGCCGGCAGGCGCGAAGGCGGGCGCGCGTTTCTCGCTGCTGGCTTCTTCGACGCCGTTGCGAATGGTGCCCATGGCCAGCTTGATTGGCGCCACGCTCTTTTCCGGCGCCAGACGAATCAGGCTGCTTTCGGTGGGCAGCTCGATATTGACGCTCAGGCGATCGGCATATCGGCCTGCCTGGGCGATCAGTTCTGGCGATGCATCGGGAATCGTTTTGAGGTGGATGTAGCCGCGAAAGGCGTGTTCTTCACGCAGTAGCTTGGCGACTCGTACCAACTGTTCCATGGTGTAGTCGGCCGAGCGGATGATGCCGGAGCTGAGAAACAGCCCGCTGATGCAGTTGCGCTGGTAAAAATCCAGGGTCAGCGTGACCACTTCCTCGGGTGTGAAGCGTGCACGTGGCACATCGCTGGAGCGTCGGTTGACGCAGTACTGGCAGTCGTACAGGCAGAAATTTGTCAGCAGAACTTTCAGCAGCGCGACGCAGCGGCCATCCGGGGTGAAACTGTGACAGATGCCCATGCCGTTGGTGGCGCCCATGCCGCTCTGGCCCTTGGAGCTGCGCTTGGGGGCGCCGCTGCTGGCGCAGGACACATCATATTTGGCGGCGTCGGCGAGTACCGTAAGCTTGTCGATCAATTCCATGGTCAAGATTCGATAGCTGTATTTATGTACAGTATTCGGCAAGCCTGACCGACATGCAAGGTCGGCTCGTCGCCCACGGTGAAACCTGCGGCGCGGTTATCGATCAAAACGGTTTATGTACCTTTCTGGAGTACCTGATGCAGCGTCCTGACACCCACAGCAAGATCATTGGCTACCTGTTATGGATATTCGGCTTTCTCGGCGCGCACCGTTTCTATTACGGCAAGCCGGTAACCGGCACCATCTGGTTCTTCACCCTGGGATTGTTCTTCATCGGCTGGATCATCGACCTGTTTCTGATCCCGGCAATGGACCGTGAGGCGGACCTGCGCTTCACCGCCGGGCGAACCGATTTCAATGTCGCCTGGATCCTGCTGACCTTTCTGGGCATCTTTGGCGTACACCGGATGTACCAGGGCAAATGGATCACCGGGATTATCTACCTGTTCACCGGCGGGCTGTTTCTGGTCGGTGTGCTGTACGACTTCTGGACGCTGAACACCCAGGTGTCGATCAAGAATGCGCAGCAGCGTTATTGAGCCGATGGCGCGAGGGGTAAGCGGCGCCGATAGCCGTTGCAGGTATCGGCGCCGAGAGAGTGTGCAGACCGCTGGCTGGAGGTTGCCGGCTCACGCCTGATAACTGAGGTGACCGTCGACCAGCGTGTAGCGCACCTGGCCGGGCAGGCAGTGGCCCAGGAATGGACTGTTGCGGCCTTTCGAGTACCAGCTTTCGCCCGCCACCGTGGAGGCTTGCGGGTCGAACAGCAGGATGTCCGCCGCACCGCCGACCTGCAATTGGCCGGCGGGCAGGCGCAGGGCCTGGGCTGGGCCGCTGCTCAGGCGGGCGAGCAGGGTGGCCAGGTCGAGCAGGCCGTCCTGCACCAGGGTCATGGCCAATGGCAGCAGCAGCTGTACACCGCTCATGCCCGGCTCGGTCTCGCCGAAGGGCGCCAGCTTGGCGTCCCGCTCGTGGGGCTGGTGGTGGCTGGAGATGGCGCTGATCACGCCGCTCTTCACTGCCTCACGCAGGCCGTCGCGGTCGGCGCGGGTGCGCAGGGGCGGTTGCACGTGGTAGAGGCTGGAGAAGTCGATCAGCGCCTCGTCGGTGAGAATCAGCTGGTACAGCGCCACGTCGGCGGTCACCGGCAGGCCGCGGGCCTGTGCGTCGGCGATCAACTGGGCGCCGCGGGCGCTGGTCAGCTGGCTGAAGTGTGCGCGCACACCGCTCTGCTCGACCAGCAGCAAGTCGCGCGCCAAGGCCACGGTCTCTGCCGTTTCCGGAATGCCGGACAGGCCGAGGAAGCTGGCGGTGGCGCCTTCATGTGCCAGGCCGCCTTCGGCGAGGTCGTGATCCTGGGAGTGGAAGATCACCGTCAGGTCGAAGGTCGCCGCGTACTCCAGCGCGCGGCGCAGAGTACGGGCGTTGCGAAAATTGTTCAGGCCGTTGCCGAACGCCACGCAGCCGGCGTCGCGCAGGGCGACCAGTTCGGCGAGTTGTTCACCGTCGAGCCCCTTGCTCAGGGCGCCGATGGGAAACACCTTGGTGTGCCCGGCTTCGCGGGCGCGGTCGAGGATCAGTTCTGCGACCGCCGAGGTGTCCAGCACCGGTTTGGTGATCGGTGGGCAGCACAGGCTGGTGACGCCGCCGGCGGCCGCTGCCAGGGTTTCGCTGGCGATGCTGCCCTTGCGGCTGTAGCCGGGCTCGCGCAGGGCCACGGACAGGTCGACCAGCCCGGGCGCGGCGATCAGCCCTTGGGCGTCGAGGGTCTGGTCGGCCGTGAAGCCGGTGGGGGCCTGGCCGATGGCGCTCAGCTTGCCGCCTTCTACATACAGATCGGCGACTTGATCCAGGCCGCTGTTCGGGTCGATGACGCGAGCGCCGAGGATTCGGGTACGCATCAGTTGTGCTCCTCGGAGTTGAGTTGTCGTTGCGCGTTCTGGCCGCTCATGGCCATGGACAGCACGGCCATGCGGATGGCGATGCCGTAGGTGACCTGATTTAGAATCACCGATTGCGGACCGTCGGCCACTGCCGACTCGATCTCGACGCCCCGGTTGATCGGCCCCGGGTGCATGACCAGCGCATCCGGCTTGGCCAGGGCCAGGCGTTGCTCGGTGAGACCGAACAGGCGGTAGAACTCGCCTTCGCTGGGCAGCAGGCCGCCGGTCATGCGTTCGCGCTGCAGGCGCAGCATGATCACCACATCGACATCCTTGAGGCCTGCGGTCATGTCGCTGTAGACGGTTACGCCGTATTGCTCGATGCCCACCGGCAGCAGGGTTTTTGGGGCAATCACGCGGATGTCCGGGCAACCGAGGGTTTTCAGCGCGAGCATGTTCGAGCGTGCGACCCGCGAATGCAGGATGTCGCCAACGATGGCCACCGACAGGTTTTCGAAGCCGCCCTTGTGGCGGCGGATGGTCAGCATGTCGAGCATGCCCTGGGTCGGGTGCGCGTGGCGGCCGTCGCCGCCGTTGATGATCGCCAGGTTAGGGCACACGTGCTCGGCGATGAAGTGCGCGGCGCCTGATTCCGAATGGCGCACCACGAAGATGTCGGCGGCCATGGCTTCCAGGTTGCGCAGCGTGTCGAACAGCGTCTCACCCTTGCTGGCCGAGCTGGTCGACACGTTGAGACTGATGACGTCGGCCGACAGGCGCTGGGCCGCCAGCTCGAAGGTGGTGCGGGTGCGCGTGGAGTTCTCGAAGAACACGTTGCACACGGTCTTGCCGCGCAGCAGCGGGACTTTCTTGACGGCCCGGGCGCCGACTTCGATAAACGAGTCGGCGGTGTCGAGAATTTCCGTCAGCAACTCGCGGGGCAAACCGTCGAGGGACAGGAAATGGCGCAGCTGGCCTTGGTCATTGAGTTGCAGCGGTCGCTTGGCATCGATCGGGGTCATTGCGCACGGCCTTGGTCGGAGAGCGTCTGGAGTTCGAGGGTGAAGGGCGCGGGGCCGGACAATTTTACCCGTTGGTCGGCAGCCAGCGACAGGGTCGCGCCGACCACGTCGGGGCGGATCGGCAATTCTCGGGCATCCAGTTCGAGCAGGCTGACAAGGGTCACGCTGGCCGGGCGACCATAGTCGAACAGCTCGTTGAGGGCCGCGCGGATGGTGCGCCCGCTCATCAGCACGTCATCGATGAGCACCAGGTGTTGGCCTTCGATCTCGAAGGGCAGCTCGGAGGGCTGAACCTGTGGGTGCAGACCGTTCTGGGTGAAGTCGTCGCGGTAGAAGGACACGTCAAGAATGCCCAGCGGTTCATCGCGGCCCAGCTGCTCGAGCAGCGCCTGGGCCACCCACACGCCACCAGTGCGGATGCCGATGAAGCGCGGCTCGGCAATCTGCCGCCGGTTCAGGTGGCTGATCAGTGAGGACGCCATCTGCGGCAGCAGTTCGGCAGGGTTGGGTAGGCTCATCGAAAGCTCCTTGTGGCCAAGGCTGGATCAGCCCGGGCTGTTCTCTTCCAGCCAGCCTTGCAGCAACAGGGCGGCAGCCAGGGCGTCGACCGGGCGCTGGCGGTAGCCGCTGGTCTGGCCCTGTTGCAGGCGTTCGCCCTTGGCGGCGTAGGTGGTCAGGCGTTCATCGTGGGTGAAAACCGGCAGGTTGAAGCGGCCGCTGAGGCGGCGGGCGAACTTTTCCGCACGCTCGCTCATGTCGCTCGGTGTGCCGTCCATGTTCAGCGGCAGGCCAACTACCAGCGCGTCAGGCTGCCATTCGCGCAGCAGCGCCTCGACCTTTTGCCAGTCCGGCACGCCGTTCTGCGCCTTGAGAATGCACAGCTCGCGGGCAGAGCCGGTGATGGGCTGGCCAACCGCGACACCGATCTGCTTGGTGCCGTAATCGAAGCCGAGAAGCAGGCGCAGCGCCTTGCCGCTTGCCTCGGCCATCAGGCGTGCCCTGCCTGAGCGGTGAGCAGGTTGAGGTTGATACCGAGCAGTGCGGCGGCGGCGCCCAGGCGCTGGTCATACGGCGTTTCGAAGAGGATCGCCGGGTCAGCCGGGCAGGTCAGCCAGGCATTATCGGCCAGCTCCGCCTCCAGCTGGCCCGCGCCCCACCCCGCGTAACCCAGGGCGATCAGGTGCCTGGCCGGGCCGATACCCTCGGCAATGGCGAACAGCACGTCCTGGGAGGTCGACAGACCCAGGTCGCCGAGGTCGACGGTCGCCTGGAACTGCGGGCCGCTGGGGTGCAGCACGAAGCCGCGATCGGTCTGCACCGGCCCGCCGCTGAAGATCGGCAGGCTCTGGCAAAGCACGGAAGGATCGCTGTCGGGGCGCAGTTGTTCGAGCACGTCGGCCAGGTTCAGGCCGTTGGGGCGGTTGATCACCAGCCCCATGGCGCCTTCGTCACCGTGCTCGATGAGGTAGATGACGGTATGCGCGAAATTCGGATCGGCCATGTGCGGCATGGCGATCAGAAAGTGATGTTTGAGGATGCTCGGGGTGGCGTCTTTCATGGGCGATAGCTTAACAGGCTGTTGAAGAACTACCTACGTTGCCGCGGTGACTAAAGACCGTCTGGGGGCGAGCGCTGTGCAACCTGTAAACCTCGCATTCTTCCAGGCCTGCCGCGTTTCGGCCTTGCCTGCGTTGCCTTCGCCTTGGGCAGCCTGTAGGCGGCTGCCTCATGCAGCAGACTCGCCCCGTCAGTTGCTCGACAGGCGGTCGCCGCGCTCGAAACGCCAGGTACGGATGATTTCCAGGCGGTCGATGTCCGCCAGGTCGCCGGTGAAGGGGGCATAGGGAGCGGCCAGGCGCACGATGCGCAGCGCTGCCTGGTCGAGCACCTGCTGGCCGGAAGACTCCAGCACCAGCACCTCGTACAGGCTGCCGTCACGGTTGATCGAGACCAGCAGGCGCAGGCTGCCATGGATCTGCCGACGGCGAGCGTCGTCCGGGTAATTGAGGTTGCCGACCCGTTCGACCTTCTTGCGCCACTCGTCCTTGTACCAGGCGCCCTTGTCGCGCATGGTCGAGGCAGCGTTCAGGCGGTGGATTTTCGGGCGTTTGGCGTACTGCTGCACTTCATTGGCCAGCTCCGCCTCGAGGCTGGCGATCTCGGCGGACAGCTGGGTGCTGTCGAAGGCCGGCGCCTCGGGTGCTGGAGGCGTGGGCTTGGTCTCCTCGCGCTTGGCGGGCGCCTTCTGCGCCTGCGGTGCCCGGGTGGTGACCACCGCCTTGGGCGCTTCGGGTTTGACCGCAGGCGGCGGCGGGGCCGCTGCGGGCGTCACCTTGCGCACCTCGGTATCCTGGAAGGGCGCTTGTTCCGTGGTGGTCGGCGCTGCCTTCTTTTCCAGGGTACCGCTACCCTGCTGGTTGTCCTGGGCGAGGAAATCCGCCTCCTTGGGCTTTTCATCGCTCTTGAAGGTGGACAGGGTGATTTCCAGGGTCTTGCTGATCTGCCCGGGCTCGGCAAAGGTGAAGCCCACGCCAAGAATCAACGCGGCATGCAGCACGGCAGCGAGGAACAGGGTGAACCCCAGGCGATCCGCCGGGCGAACGCCGGAGGACGTCAATTCGGGTGGGGTGGCTGCTGCGTTCATCGCGATTCTGTCAGTCGGGAGCTAATGAGGTGTCGGCACGGTCGTGCTGACACCTCAGCAGACCCCTGGTTGCCGCGCAGTCTGCCGAGGCGCCCGGGAAAAGTCTATGAAGCACTCCGCGCATTGAGCTTTTCGGCAATCTTGTCCATCAGCTGTTCGCCGATGCGGGTATCGAAGGCCGCATCGATCTCGCGAATGCAGGTCGGGCTGGTGACGTTGATCTCGGTCAGGCGATCACCGATCACGTCCAGGCCGACGAACAGCAGGCCGCGCTCACGCAGGCTGGGGCCGACCGCCGCGGCAATTTCACGGTCACGCTCGGTGAGCGGACGCGCTTCGCCACGGCCGCCAGCGGCCAGGTTGCCGCGGGTTTCGCCGCTGGCGGGAATGCGCGCCAGGCAGTAAGGCACCGGCTCACCGTCGATCATCAGAATGCGCTTGTCGCCGTCGAGGATCGCCGGCAGGTAACGCTGCGCCATGATCTGCTGGCTGCCATGGGCGGTGAGTGCTTCGAGAATTACCGAGAGGTTCGGATCGCCCTCGCGGTGACGAAAGATCATCGAACCGCCCATGCCATCGAGGGGTTTGAGAATGATGTCACGGTGCTGCTTGGCAAAATCGCGCAGAATGTCGGGTCTGCGGCTGACAATCGTCTCCGGTGTGAATGCCGGGAAGCGAGTGGCGAAGAATTTCTCGTTGCAGTCGCGCAGGCTTTGCGGGCGATTGACCACCAGCGTGCCGGCTTCTTCGGCCTGCTCGAGCAGGTAGGTGGAATAGACGAATTCGTTATCAAAGGGCGGATCCTTGCGCATCAGGATCACATCCAGTTCGGCCAGCGGCAGATCCTGCTCCTCGCCGAATTCGAACCAGTGCTGCGGATCGGCGAACACCTGAAGGGCGCGTGTGCGAGCGCGGGCGACACCGGCGGCCTGATAGAGGTCCTTCTGTTCCATATAGAAGAGGCTCCAGCCGCGGGCCTGGGCAGCCAGCAGCATGGCCAGGGAGCTGTCCTTCTTGTAGGCGATCTGCGCGATGGGATCCATGACGATGCCGAGCCGAACGCTCATTGAGGTATCTCCGTGAAGGGCGGTGGGAAGCAGCCGCGAAGGTAGCGGGGGTGGGCGCCAAGGTTGGCGCTGACGGGGCCGGTGGTCAAGGGAAACCGGGCTGATGGCTTGCATGGGGAGAGTGTGCTAAAAAGGCCCAGCGATGGGCCGGGCCCATTGGTTTCAGGGGCTCCGGCACACTGGAAATGACGTAACACAACGACTCACCGAAGTGGTGGCAGGGCAGACATGGAACAGCATTCCGAAGGTTTGAGGGTGATGGTGATCGACGATTCGAAGACGATTCGTCGTACAGCGGAAACCTTGCTGAAAAAGGTGGGTTGCGAGGTGATCACTGCGGTGGACGGCTTCGATGCCCTGGCGAAGATTGCCGACACTCATCCGAGCATCATTTTCGTCGACATCATGATGCCGCGTCTCGATGGCTATCAGACCTGCGCCCTGATCAAGAACAACAGCGCATTCAAGTCCACGCCAGTTATCATGCTGTCGTCCAAGGACGGCCTGTTCGACAAGGCCAAGGGCCGCATCGTAGGTTCTGATCAGTACCTGACCAAACCCTTCAGCAAGGAAGAGCTGCTCGGCGCGATCAAGGCCCACGTACCGGAATTCACACCGGTCGAGCAGGCTTCCTGACGTCCGGCTGACGCCGTAACCGCCTCTTCTCTTATGTATTGGGAAACATCATGGCTCGAATTCTGATAGTTGATGACTCGCCGACCGAAATGTACAAGCTGACCGCCATGCTGGAAAAGCATGGTCATCAGGTGCTCAAGGCCGAAAACGGTGCCGACGGCGTTGCCCTGGCGCGCCAGGAAAAACCCGATGCCGTGCTGATGGACATCGTCATGCCCGGCCTCAACGGCTTCCAGGCTACCCGGCAGCTGACCAAGGACGCGGAGACCAGTCACATCCCGGTGATCATCATCACCACCAAGGATCAGGAAACCGACAAGGTCTGGGGCAAACGCCAGGGCGCCAAGGATTACCTGACCAAGCCGGTAGATGAAGCTACGCTGCTGAAAACCCTGAGCGCCGTGCTGGCCGGCTGACGTCGGACAGCGAGGCACAAGAAGAAGGTCACGACAGGCATGTCAGAGGCACGCACTCCCTTTCAGATTCTCCTCGGCATCGAGCAGCGCTGCCGCGCGGTGGCGGCGGGTCTGCCGTCGCAGCAAGTGGCGGTGCAGACCTGGAGCGGCATTGGTTTTCGCATGGGCGAACGGTTGTTCGTCGCACCGATGGGTGAGGTCGGTGAAGTGCTGCACGAACCACGGCATACCCTGCTGCCCGGCGTGAAGAGCTGGGTCAAGGGAGTGGCCAACGTGCGTGGACGGCTGCTGCCTGTCATGGACCTGTGTGGGTTCTTCGGCGGTGAGTTGTCGCCATTGCGCAAGCAGCGGCGGGTGCTGGTAGTCGATCATCAGGACATCTTCGCCGGCCTCACGGTCGACGAGGTGTTCGGCATGCAGCATTTTGCGGTGGACACCTTTTCCGAGCAGTTGCCAGCGCTCGAAGCGTCCATCCAGCCGTTTATTCATGGGGTGTTCCAGCGCGAGCAACCCTGGTTGGTGTTCAGCCCTCATGCGCTGGCACAGGCGCCGGGGTTTATCGATGTTGCGTATTGAGTGCTTTCTGGTGGAGGCGGCGTAGCCAGCCTTCTGACGTTATATGGAATTCGAAGTGCGGTAGGGCCCAGGCGGGGGCCAGATAATGAAAAAAGTAGTCTCAAACAATGTGCTGGCGGGGACACGTGTAGGCGCGCTCGTGGCGGGGCTGTTCGTCGTCCTGATCATTTCGATCGTGATGCTGTTCGCCAACTTCGCGTACGTGAATACGCAAAGTAACTACGACACCGAATACATCGGTCACGCTGGCGAGCTGCGCGTGCTGTCCCAGCGTATCTCCAAGGATGCCACCGAAGCCGCCGCGGGTACGCCTGCTGCGTTTGCCCTGCTGCGCGATGCGCGTAACGACTTCGAGGTACGCTGGGCGTACCTCACCGACGGTAACGCGCAGAGCGGCCTGCCCGCTGCGCCTGCCGCCGTGCAGGAACAGATGGCTGCCGTGCAGCAGGACTGGGATGGGCTGCGGCAGAACGCCGATGCCATCCTGGCCAGCGAACAGACCGTTCTGTCGCTGCACCAGGTAGCTGCCACGCTGGCGGAAACCATTCCGCAGCTGCAGGTCGAGTACGAGGAAGTCGTCGACATTCTGCTGGAAAGCGGTGCGCCGGCTGCCCAGGTATCGGTTGCCCAGCGCCAGTCGCTGCTGGCCGAGCGGATCCTGGGTTCGGTGAACCGGGTGCTGGCCGGTGACCAGGATTCGGTACAGGCTGCCGACATGTTCGGCCGTGATGCCAGCCTGTTCGGCCGCGTGCTGAGCGCGATGCAGGAAGGCAACGCGGCGATGGAAATCGCCAAAGTGAGCGACCCGGAAGCCCTGGAGCGTCTGGCGGAAATTTCCGAACTGTTCGAATTCGTTTCCGGTTCCGTGGACGAAATTCTCGAGACCTCGCCGGAACTGTTCCAGGTGCGCGAGTCCGCCAACACCATCTTCAGCCTCTCGCAGACCCTGCTGGAAAAGGCGTCGGGCCTGTCCGAGGGTTTCGAGAACCTGGCCGAGGGGCGTTCGCTGAACACCGTGGCCGGTTACGTGCTGGGCGCCCTGGCGCTGGGATCGATTCTGATCATCGGCCTGGTGATGGTGCGCGAAACCAACCGCCGCCTTGCCGAGACCGCCGAGAAGAACGAGCGTAACCAGACCGCGATTCTGCGTCTGCTCGATGAGATCGCCGACCTCGCCGACGGTGACCTGACAGTGGCCGCGACGGTAACCGAGGACTTCACCGGTGCCATCGCCGACTCCATCAACTACTCCATCGACCAGCTGCGTGACCTGGTAGCCACGATCAACCTGACCGCCGTTCAGGTAGCCGGTGCTGCCCAGGAAACCCAGGCCACGGCGATGCACCTGGCCGAGGCGTCCGAACACCAGGCCCAGGAAATTGCCGGGGCTTCCGCGGCGATCAACGAAATGGCCGTGTCGATTGACCAGGTATCGGCGAACGCCTCGGAGTCCTCCGCGGTAGCGGAGCGTTCCGTAGCCATCGCCAACAAGGGCAACGAGGTCGTACACAACACCATCACCGGCATGGATAACATCCGTGAGCAGATCCAGGACACCTCGAAGCGAATCAAGCGCCTCGGTGAGTCGTCCCAGGAGATCGGTGACATCGTAAGCCTCATCAACGACATCGCCGACCAGACCAATATCCTCGCACTGAACGCCGCGATCCAGGCCTCCATGGCCGGTGACGCAGGCCGAGGCTTCGCCGTGGTAGCGGACGAGGTACAACGCCTCGCCGAACGCTCCTCGGGCGCGACCAAGCAGATCGAGGCACTGGTGAAGACCATTCAGACCGACACCAACGAAGCCGTTATCTCCATGGAACAGACGACATCCGAGGTGGTGCGCGGTGCTCGCCTGGCCCAGGATGCGGGTGTGGCACTGGAAGAGATCGAGAAGGTATCCAAGACCCTCGCCGCGCTCATCCAGAACATTTCCAACGCGGCACGCCAGCAGGCGTCGTCCGCGGGCCACATCTCCAACACCATGAACGTGATTCAGGAGATCACCTCGCAGACCTCGTCCGGTACCACGGCTACCGCCAAGAGCATTGGTAACCTGGCCAAGATGGCCAGCGAGATGCGTCATTCGGTATCCGGTTTCACCCTGCCACAAGACGGCGAGCAGGCCTGATCAACTGCCGGGCGGCGCATTGAAGGATGTGCGGCGCGGCAGGTGTGGGCATGAGCGAGGGGCACGACATGCAGTCAGGCGTCTGGGCCTTGCAACCATTGGCGGACATGTCCGCCACGGAGTTCCGCGACTGGCAGCAACTGCTGGAGTCGCGGCTCGGCATGGTGGTCAACGAACAGCGCCGCATCTTCCTGCAGACCAACCTCAGCACCCGCATGCGCGAGCTGGGCATCAGTGACTACGCCACGTATTACCGGCAGGTCACCGATGGCCCGCGGGGTGCGGTGGAATGGGCGAATCTGCTGGACCGGCTGACCGTGCAGGAAACCCGCTTCTACCGTCATCCGCCGTCGTTCGAGGTGTACGAGGCCTACCTGGCCCGGCGTCGAGAGCAGGGGCTGGAGGCGCCGCTGGCGATCTGGAGCGTGGGCTGTTCCAGCGGCGAGGAACCCTATTCGCTGGCCATTGGTGCCAGCGAGGTGCTGGGCGCTGAAGGGCGATTCGGGGTCACCGGCACCGACATCAGCCGCAGTGCGCTGGGCAAGGCGCGGGACGGTCTGTATGACGTGCGCCGGTTGCAACAGATGGATGAAAGCCTGCGCGAGCGCTATTTCCTGGCGCAGGCCGACGGACGTTTCAAAGTGGTATCAGGGCTTGCCGCGCGCGTGTGTTGCGCCAAGCTCAATGTGCTGGAGTTGGACAAAGCGCCAATGGCCGGCATGGACGTTATTTTTTGCCAGAACTTGCTGATTTATTTTCGCCGCTGGCGGCGCCGCGAGATCCTCAACCGCCTGGCCGAGTGCCTGGCGCCAGGTGGCTTGCTGGTGGTCGGAGTGGGCGAGGTGGTCGGTTGGCAGCACCCGGATATGCTTCCGGTAGCCGATGAGCGAGTGCTGGCGTATACCCGCAAGGGCTAAGAGACGGAGTGTGTATGGGTGATCGGCACGACTATGTCGCCCTGGAGTGGGTCAAGGGCGAAATTGCGGAAACCCTGAAGCAGGCGCGACAGGCGCTGGAGGCGTTCGTCGAGAATCCGCAGGATTCGACACGCATGCGCTTTTGCCAGACCTACGTGCATCAGGTTCACGGCACTCTGCAGATGGTCGAATTCTTCGGTGCGGCCCTGCTCGCCGAGGAAATGGAGCACCTGTCCCAGGCGCTGATCGACGGCCGCGTGGCCAACCAGGGTGAAGCGCTGGAAGTGCTGATGCAGGCGATCCTGCAGCTGCCGGTGTACCTGGATCGCATCCAGACCGCGCGCCGTGATCTGCCTATGGTCGTGCTGCCGCTGCTCAATGACCTGCGCGCCGCGCGCGGCGAGAAGCTGCTGTCGGAAACCAGCCTGTTCTCGCCGGACCTGTCCGCCCGCCCCGCAGCGCTGTCGCCGGAATCGCTCACCCAGTTGCGTACCGCCGAACTGCCTGCCCTGCTGCGCAAGCTGCGGCAGATGCTGCAGGTTGCCCTGGTCGGGGTGATTCGCCAGCAGGACCTGGGCACCAACCTCGGTTACATGGCGCGTGTCTTCGCCCGCCTGGAAACCCTGTGCAAGGATTCGCCGCTGGAGTCGCTCTGGCAGATCGCGTCCGGGGTGGTCGAAGGGCTGTCCAACGGCAGCGTCGCCAACGGCACCTCCGTGCGCACCCTGTTGCGCCAGGTCGACAAGGAACTCAAGCGCCTGAGCGAGCAGGGTGCCGACGGCATCAACCAGCCCGCGCCGGACGAACTCACCAAGAATTTGCTGTTCTATGTGGCCAAGGCCTCGCCGCAGTCGCCGCGCAACCAGGTGCTGCGTGAGCGCTACAGCCTTGACGAAGCGCTTCCCGATCACGATGTCGTCGACGAGGAGCGTGCCCGCCTGGCTGGCCCGGACCGCGATGCCATGCGTTCGGTGGTCGGCGCGCTCTGTGAAGAGCTGGTGCGGGTCAAGGACAGCCTCGACCTGTTCGTGCGTAGCGACCGTGGCCAGGTGACCGATCTCGAAGCCCTGCTGGTGCCGCTCAAGCAGATCGCCGATACCCTTGCCGTGCTCGGCTTCGCCCAGCCGCGCAAGGTCATTGTCGACCAGCTCGAGGTAGTGAGAGCCATGGCCCAGGGCGCCCAGGAACCGAGTGACGCGGTGCTGATGGACGTCGCCGGTGCGCTGCTCTACGTCGAGGCGACGCTGACCGGCATGGTCGGCCAGAACGACAGCGCCAGGCGCGAGGAAAGCCACCTGCCGACCACCGACGTGGGGCAGATTCACCAGTTGGTGATCAAGGAAGCGCGCAATGGCCTGGAGCAGGCCAAGGACGCGATCATCGAATTCATCGCCTCGCAGTGGAACCACGAGCACCTGGCCCGCGTGCCGGAACTGCTGACCCAGGTGCGTGGCGGCCTGGCGATGATCCCCCTGGATCGCGCCGCGGCCCTGCTCAACGCCTGCAACCGCTACATCCAGGAACAGCTGCTGGCCCGCAAGGCGGTGCCGAACTGGCAGAACCTCGACACCCTGGCCGACGCCATCACCAGCGTCGAGTACTACCTTGAGCGCCTTTCCGAGGACCACGCCACCCAGGGCGACCTGATTCTCGATGTCGCCGAAGAAAGCCTGGCGACCCTCGGCTATCCGTTGCAGGAAAAGCCTTCGATTCTCGATGCCGCTCCGGTCGAAGAGCCCGCGCCGCTGGACGACCCACTGCACGACATCGACGTGCTGTCCGCCCCGCCAATTCTCGGCAATGCCATCGACGGCGAGCCGCCGCTGAACGAGCCGGTGGCGCTGGAGGATGACGCGCGGTTCGATCCCGGCGAGCCCGAATCTGAACCTGAGTCCGACCCTGAGTTGCGCAGTACAGCGGCCGATGAAACCCAGTCGGTCGCCGATGACCGCTGGCCCGAGCACGCTGATGAACAGCCGCAGCCGCAGCCGTCGCTGGAAGCCGACGCTTCGCCGCTTACCGGCCCCGACGTCGTCGACCTCGACGAACTGACGCTTGACCCTTATGCCGACGCCAAGGCGGCGGTGGCGGATGAAAGCTGGTCGCTCGATGACAGTGACCTGCTCGCTGACAACCCGGACACGCTCGCACCGCTGGTGCTCGACGATGCCGCGCTGTCCTCCGCCGAGCCCTTCGATCTGGGCGAACTCGACCCGCTGCCGGCGGCCGAGCGCCAGCCTTCGCTGGCCGACGACAACTGGTCGTTCGACCTCGACGAGCAGCCCGGCAGCGCGCCCCAGGCTATCGACCTGGATACGCCGCCGGGCGGCGAAGACGAAACCCTGTGGTCGATCGAGGAGCTGGAAAATCGCCTCGACCTGGCGGATAGCGAGCCATCGGTGGCCGAGCTGCCGACCCTGGACCTGCCCGCCGACGACCTGTCGCCAGCGCCGCTGGATTTCGAGGCCGACAGTGAGATTCAGTGGAGCGACGTCGACCTGGCGGACCTGCCGGAAGTCGACCTGCCTGGCATGCCGGAGCCTGCCGCCGTCGAGGAGCCGGTTGTCGACAGGCCGCTGTCCATGGCTGATGTGATGGCCGCGCCGGTGCAGGCGATCAATCCGCCTGCGCTGGACGTGCCGCCGAGCCTGCTGCCGCCGCCAGCCGACGAAGAACCGATCGACGACGAACTTCGCGAAGTGTTCATCGAGGAAGCCGGCGAGGTGCTGGAAACCATCGCCGAGTATCTGCCGCGCTGGCGTACCAACACCGAGGACAAGGACGCGCTGATCGAAGTGCGCCGTGCCTTCCACACCCTCAAGGGCAGTGGTCGCATGGTGCGCGCGCTGGTGATCGGCGAGCTGGCGTGGTCTATCGAAAACCTGCTCAACCGCGTGCTCGATCGCAGCATCGAACCCGGTGCGGACGTCCAGCAGGTGATCGCGCAGGTGGTTGCGCTGATGCCGGAGCTGGTCGACGAGTTCGCCAACCAGGCTCAGCGCCAGCGTGACGATGTCGACCGCCTGGCCGCCGACGCGCACGCCCTGGCCAAGGGGCTGAGCCTCCCAAAGCATGACGCCCCGGCTGCTGCGGTAGCCGAGCCCGCGGGCGAGATCGAGGCTGCCGCGCCGGTGGTGGAACCCGTGGAGGGCATGGATCCGCAGTTGCTGGAAATCTTCCGTAACGAAGCGGATACCCACCTCGACACCCTGTCGGCGTTTCTCGCCGACTGTGCCCGCGAATTGCCACAGCCGGTGACCGACGACCTGCAGCGCGCGTTGCACACGCTCAAGGGCAGCGCCTACATGGCCGGCATTCTGCCGATGGCCGAGATTGCCGCGCCGCTGGAAAAGATGGTCAAGGAATTCAAGGCCAACCTGCTGCCGATGGACCTGGCCGAGGCCGAGGTGCTGGTCGACGCGCAAGCTCTGTTCCGCCTGGGCCTGGCACAGCTGGAAAGTGATCCGCTGCAACCCTTGCCGGGCACCACGGAGTTCCTGGAGCGCGTGCAGCAGCTACATGACAAGCGCCTCGAACATGCCGAGAGCCAGCGTCAGGATGTACAAGGTGAAAGCCGCGACCCTCAATTGATCAGCATCTTCCTCGCCGAAGGCATGGATATTCTGCTCGATGCCGAGGACCTGCTGCGTCGCTGGCGCGAGCATCCGTCCGAGCGCCAGGAGCTCAGCGCACTGCTCGAAGAGCTGACGACCCTGGGCCGCGGCGCGGAAATGGCCGAGCTGCCGCAGATCGACGAGTTGTGCGAAGCGTTGCTCGACCTGTATGGCGCGGTTGAAGAAGGCAGTCTGGCGGTCAGCCAGCGCTTCTTCGATGAGGCCGAACAGGCCCATGAAGCGCTGGTCAGCATGATGGATCAGGTCGCTGCCGGTCTCGAGGTCAGTGCCAGCCCCGAGCGGGTTGCCGCGTTGCGCGCGCTGCTCGACCAGGCGCTGGATCCGGCCAAGCTTGCGCTGCTGTCCGGCGACGTGCCTGGCTTGCAGGTGGTCGACCTGGAAGAGGCGACGCGCGCCCTTGACCAGTCGCTGCTTGTGGATGCTGATACGGATACAGGTATCGACGCTGCCAACGACGCTGTGCAACCGGCAGAGGACGGCGACGACGAGCTGGTGTCGATCTTTCTCGAAGAGGCCGTGGACATTCTCGACAGCGCCGGCCTCGCGCTGCAGCGCTGGTTGGCCGAGCCGGACAACCGCACGGCGTTGACGTCGTTGCAGCGTGACCTGCACACCCTGAAGGGTGGCGCCAACATGGCCGGCATCGCGCCGATCGGCGAGCTGGCCCACGAACTCGAAGCGCTTTACGAAGGGCTGGTGGATCGCCGCTACGGCGTTTCGCCGTTCGTCACCGAGAGCCTGTCGCAGGGCCACGCCCTGTTGGTCACCATGCTCAACAGCCTGCAACAGCGACAGCCCACGCAGCACGCCGACGGGCTGGTAGCGGCGATTCGCCAGTTCCGCCAGCGTGGTGGCCAGGACCCGTTGCCTGAAGCCGATGCGCCGCTGTTGCCCGAGCTCAGCGAGAGCGAGGCACCGCTGGAAGACCTGGCGCCTGCCGCTGTAGCGCTCATTGATGAGCCGCTCGGCGAGCCGCCCATGCTGGCCGATGTCACCCCGCCGAGCCCGGCCGTGCATCAGGCGGCACCGGTGGATGACCGCGACCCCGAGCTGGTGGAGATTTTCCTCGAGGAAGGCTTCGACATCATCGACAGTGCCGGCGCGGCGCTCTCGCACTGGATGGACGACGTTGACAACAGCCTCGCACTGGAATCGCTGCAACGCGACCTGCACACCCTCAAGGGCGGTGCGCGGATGGCTGAAATCCGCGAAATCGGCGACCTGGCGCACGAGCTGGAATTTCTTTACGAGGACCTGGGCAACGGCCGCTTGCGCGCCAGCCCGATGCTCTTCGAATTGCTCCAGGCCTGCCACGACCGCCTGGCCGAAATGCTCGACGCCGTGCGTGCGCACCGTCCGGTACCGAGCGGCGACGAGCTGATCGAAACCATTCGCCGGCTGCGAGCCAACCCCGATGAGCAGCTCAGCATGCCTACCGCGGTGCCACTGCGCGCCGTGCAGGAAGACGCCTTCGATACCGAGGCGGACATTCTCGACATCTTCCTGGAGGAAGCCGACGACCTGCTCGAAGCCATGGAGGCCGGCATCGGCCGCTGGGAGGAGCGCCGTGATGACGCGAGCGCCATCGACGACCTGCTGCGCGTGCTGCACACCCTCAAGGGCGGTGCCCGCCTGGCAGGGCAGAAGCAGCTGGGCGACCAGAGCCACGACCTCGAGCAGCACCTGACCGATGCCCAGGCGCAAGGCGCGCCATGGCCGGAAAGCCTGTACCTCGACGTGCAGTCCGGTTTCGAAGGCCTGCAGAAGAGCCTCGACGAATTGCGCCTGCGCTTGCAGCAGCAACCGCTGGACGAGCGCCCGGTCGAGCCCGAGCCCGAGCGGCCGGCGGTGCGCAGCGCCACCTCGATCGTCGCCGCCAGCGAGCAGCCGGCGCTGCAGGCGCAGCATCGCGTGCTGCCCTTCGTACAGCGTGCCGAAGTGGCCGCCGAGGAAGCCGCAGCACGCCGCGCACCGCAGGAGCTGGTCAAGGTGCCGGCGGACCTGCTCGAAGGGCTGGTCAACCTGGCCGGTGAAACCTCGATCTTCCGGGGGCGCGTCGAGCAGCAGGTCAGCGACTTCGGCTTCACCCTCAGCGAGATGGAAGCCACCATCGACCGCGTGCGCGACCAGTTGCGCCGCCTCGACACCGAGACCCAGGCGCAGATTCTCAGCCGCTACCAGGCCGAGGCCGAGCGCGCCGGCTACGAAGATTTCGACCCACTGGAGATGGACCGCCACTCGCAGTTGCAGCAGCTGTCGCGTGCCCTGTTCGAGTCGGCGTCCGACTTGCTGGACCTCAAGGAAACCCTGGCGTCGCGTAACCGCGATGCGGAAACCCTGTTGCTGCAGCAGGCACGCGTCAATACCGAGCTGCAGGAGGGCCTGATGCGCACGCGCATGGTGCCGTTCGACCGCCTGGTGCCGCGTCTGCGGCGAATCGTCCGGCAGGTGGCCAGCGAACTCGGCAAACAGGTCGAGTTCATCGTCGGCAACGCGGATGGCGAGATGGACCGCACGGTACTGGAACGTATCGTCGCGCCGCTCGAGCACATGCTGCGCAACGCCGTCGACCATGGCATCGAAAGCGCGGCGACGCGGCGACAGGCAGGCAAGCCGGAGCAGGGCAGTATCCGCCTGGGCCTGGCGCGCGAGGGTGGCGACATCGTGCTGACCCTCAGCGATGACGGTGCCGGCATCAACCTCGACGCGGTGCGCCGCAAAGCTATCGAACGTAACCTGATGGACGCCGGTGCGGACCTCAGCGAGCATGAAATCCTGCAGTTCATCCTCGAGGCGGGTTTCTCCACGGCCGAGAAGGTCACGCAGATTTCCGGGCGTGGCGTCGGCATGGACGTGGTCAATGCCGAGGTCAAGCAGCTTGGTGGCTCGATGAGCATCGACTCGGTGATCGGCGAAGGCACCACGTTCCGCATTCGTCTGCCTTTCACGGTGTCGGTCAACCGCGCGCTGATGGTGTTGTCCGGCGAGGATCTGTACGCCATCCCGCTGAACACCATCGAAGGTATCGTGCGGGTTTCGCCCTATGAGCTGGAAGCCTATTACGGGCCGGACGCGCCGCGCTTCGAGTACGCCGGCCAGGCCTACGAGCTGCGCTACCTGGGCGACCTGCTGAACAACGGCCAGCATCCCAAGCTCGTCGGCCAGAGCCTGCCGCTGCCGGTGATTCTGGTGCGTTCCAACGACCACGCGATGGCTGTGCAAGTAGACTCGCTGGCCGGCTCGCGGGAGATCGTTGTAAAAAGCATGGGGCCGCAGTTCGCTGCAGTGCACGGCATTTCCGGCGCGACCATCCTCGGTGATGGCCGCGTGGTGGTGATTCTCGATCTTCTGGCGACCATTCGTGAGCTGCATGCCCACCTGCAGTACCAGGTACGGCCGCGGCTCTCCGCCGACGCGGGGGCTACGCCGGAGCTCGAAGCCGAGCGCCCGACACTGGTCATGGTGGTGGATGATTCGGTCACCGTGCGCAAGGTGACCAGCCGCCTGCTCGAACGCAACGGCATGAACGTGCTGACCGCCAAGGACGGCGTGGACGCCATCGCCCAGCTGCAGGAGCACCGCCCCGACATCATGCTGCTGGACATCGAGATGCCGCGCATGGATGGTTTCGAGGTCGCCAACCTGATCCGCCACGATGAAGGGTTGAAGGATCTGCCGATCATCATGATCACCTCGCGTACCGGTGAGAAACACCGCGAGCGCGCCATGAGCATTGGCGTCAACGAGTACCTCGGCAAGCCGTATCAGGAGTCGCTGCTGCTCGGTGCCATCGAAAAATGGACGAAGCATTGATGAGCGAGCGCAGCGCGGCCCGCATCGCGGTAATCGCCGACACCTCGCTGCAGCGCCATGTGCTGCAGCAGGCGTTGAGCAGCAATGGCTACCAGGTGGTGCTCAACAGCGACCCGGCGCGCCTCGATGATGAGGCTTTGCAGGCGTGCGAGGCCGAGCTGTGGCTGGTCGACCTGGTGCAGTCCGATGACCTGCCACTAATCGATACGCTGATGGCCGAGTCCAGCGTGCCGGTGCTGTTTGGCGAGGGGCATGCTCCCGAGCGCAGCTCCGAGCATTACCCTCGTTGGGAGCGCCGCCTGGTCGGCAAATTGAAAAAGCTGGTCGGCGACCCGGCCCTGGCCGCCGGCGCCGGCCTCGATGGGGTACTTGCCGAAGCCCAGCGGCCCGACCGAGTAGAGCTGCCGGCGGTTCTCGCCAATACACCCCTGCAGGCTGGCGAGCCGGCCAAGCAGGTCTGGTTGCTGGCAGCGTCGCTGGGCGGCCCGGCAGCGGTGAAGGCGTTTCTCGATGCGCTGCCCGGTGGTTTGCCGGTGGGTTTCATCTACGCCCAGCACATCGACCCCAGCTTCGAGACCACCTTGCCCCAGGCGGTAGGGCGGCACAGCCAGTGGCGCGTTGGCACGGTGCGCGATGGCGACAGCGTGCGCTGCGGTGAAGTGGTGGTGGTACCGATCAGCCGCGAGCTGACTTTCGGCGACGACGGTGCCCTGCAGGTTACCGAGCGCCCCTGGCCCGAGCCGTACAGCCCGTCGATCGACCAGATGATGCTCAACCTGGCGCAGCATTATGCGGCCAACAGCGGGGTGATCGCCTTCAGCGGCATGGGCAGCGACGGCAGCGCCGCAGCGGCCTATGTGAAGCGCCAGGGCGGGTTGATCTGGACGCAGCGCGCTGACAGCTGCGCGTGTTCCAGCATGCCCGACAGCCTGCGCGAAGGCGGCTACAGCAGCTTCAGCGCCGACCCGCGCGAGCTGGCAGCCGCTCTCGTCGACCACCTTGCCGAGCAATGCCGATAGGCTGCGGTTTCCCTTTTTGATTGCGCTGCATAACAGGATGTATTGATGAGCCAAGCCGTCGTTACCCAGAACAGCGTCAGCAGCCTGACCGCTCTGGTCGTGCCGCTGGCCGACCGCATGCTGCTGCTGCCCAACGTGGCGGTGGCCGAGTTGATTCCCTATCGCGCACCGCCGGCGATGGCCGGCCTGCCGGACTGGTTTCTCGGCCAGGTGGCCTGGCGCGACCTGACCCTGCCGCTGCTGTCGTTCGAGGCAGCGTCTGGCGGCCAGGCCGCGACCGGCGAAGGTGCCCGTATCGCTATCCTCAACGCGCTGGGCGGGCGTCCGAACGTCAAGTTCATCGCCTTGCTGGTGCAGGGCATTCCGCGCTCCGTGCGAGTTGCCGAAGACCTGCCGCGCGCCGATGTCGTGCTGGCACCACTGGAACTGGCGGCAGTCAGGATTGACGACGGCGTGCTGCGCATTCCCGACCTGGAAGGGCTCGAACAGTTGCTTGCGGATGCCGAGCTGATCTGAGCGTCGACTCGTCAGGCTTTGTTGCACTGCCACTACGGACAACCGAATGGCGGTCAGCCCATCGAGCACGACGGTGCGATTGACCGGCGTTGCGGGGTAGATCGGGGTGCCGTGCTGCATCTGCTCAACGGGTCGCAGGCCACCGTGTGATCTGGCTACGACTCGTTGATCGCCCGATGACGTTCAGGGGCTTCAGCTGCGCCGTGGCAGCATCGCTCTGAGCACGCCATCGCGCCGCCGGTAGTGGTGCCAGAGGGCGATGAAGCTGTGCCCCAGAATCAAGGCGAACAACAGGTATTTGGCCGTCAGGTGGAACTGCCGGGCAAGCGCCCGGGCGCCGTCGGAGAGCGGCAGCGGATCGATGCTGACCAGCCAGAACAGTTCCACCGGGCGCCTGCCAAACAGCAGGCCGCTCAGCGGCATCAGCAGCAACAGCAGATACAGTGCGACATGGCCCGCTGCGGCGGCGCGCCGTTGCCAGGCGGCGGCGTGCAGGCGTGGCGAGCCGTGCCGGGCGCGCACCAGCAGGCGCAGCAGGGTCAGCAGCAGAATCGTCAGGCCCAGGGATTTGTGCAGGGTGAACACGCCGCCGGTGCCGCCGAGCCAGTCGGCGACCAGATCCTGGCCATAAGGCAGAAACAGGGTACAAACCACCAGCAGGGCGGTTAGCCAGTGCAGGCCGATCTGCGCGCTCGAATAGCGGTCCTTCATGGCTTGTTCTCTGATCGGGCAGCAGTCGGGCGCACGCGGTCAGCGAGCGATCAAAGCCACAGGGCCGCACATGTCGGTGGCTGTGTCGCTTTGATTCAAGCGGCTGAAACCGGGAACTGTCAACGAAACGGCTGGGCTTTTTGCATTTTTGCTTACGGCTCGGCGGTGTCGTTACCGGATTAGAAGTCGCCCCACAGGTGCTGGGCAAGTGCCAGTGCGGCCACCGGCGCGGTCTCTGTGCGCAGTACCCGCGGCCCCAGGCGGGCAGCGTGGAAGCCGGCCCGTTGCGCGAGGGTCACCTCGGCGTCATTGAGCCCGCCCTCGGGGCCGATCAGAAAGGCCAGCGATTGCGGTTTGGCGTGGCTGGACAGTGGTTCGGCGATCGGGTGCAGCACCAACTTCAACTCGGCCTCGGTGTGCTGCAGCCAGTGCTCCAGAAGAACGGGCGAGTTGATCAGCGGGATCACCGAGCGCCCGCACTGTTCGCAGGCGCTGATCGCCACCTGGCGCCAGTGCGCCATGCGCTTGTCGGTGCGCTCATCCTTCAGGCGAACCTCACAGCGGGCGCTGATGATCGGGCTGATTACCTGGGCGCCGAGCTCGGTGGCTTTCTGGATCGCCCAATCCATGCGTTCACCGCGTGACAGGCCCTGACCCAGATGAATGTGCAGCGGTGATTCCGCCTGGCCGGGGAATTGTTCGCGCAACTCGACATTCACCGCCTTCTTGCCGACCTCGATCAGTTCGCCGCGAAACTCCTGGCCACTGCCGTCGAACAGTTGCACCGCATCGCCCACGGCATGGCGCAGCACGCGCCCGATGTAGTGGGCCTGTGCCTCCGGCAACGCGTGCCGGCCGAGGGAAAGAGGGGCGTCGATGAAAAAGCGGGAAAGGCGCATGGCGGTCATGGGTATGGCTGAAGATGGCCAAGCATAACCGCGTGGCGAATTTTATGCAGGCGCAGGGCCGCCTGCCCTGCACGTCAGCCCGGGTCGCGAAAGCCTGGGTAGCGGCGGTCACCAACCGGCACGCTGACCGAGGTACGGGTTGCCAGGTCGATGCCCTCGCTGGCGACCTCGGCGAGGAAATCGATCTGCTCCCCGGTAATCACGTACGGTGGCAGGAAGTACACCACGCTACCCAGCGGACGCAGCAGCGCACCGCGCGTCAGGGCATGCTGGTACACCTGCAGACCGCGGCGTTCCTGCCAGGGATAGGCCACCTTGCCGGCTTTGTCCTGCACCATCTCGATAGCCAGTGCCATACCGGTCTGACGCACCTCGGCCACATGAGGGTGCGCGGCCAGGTGCGCCGTGGCGCTGGCCATGCGGCTGGCCAGGGCCTTGTTGGCTTCGATCACGTCGTCCTCTGCGAAAATGTCCAGAGTCGCCAGCGCCGCCGCGCAGGCCAACGGGTTGCCGGTATAAGTGTGTGAGTGCAGGAAGGCCCGCAGGGTGGCGTAGTCGTCATAGAAGGCGCTGTAGACCTCATCGGTGGTCAGCACCGCCGCCATGGGCAGGTAACCGCCTGTCAGCGCCTTGGAGAGCACCAGAAAGTCCGGCGTGATACCCGCCTGCTCGCAGGCGAACATCGTGCCGGTGCGGCCGAAACCGACGGCGATCTCATCATGGATCAGGTGTACGCCGTAGCGGTCGCAGGCCTCGCGCAGCAACGTCAGGTAGATGGGGTGGTACATGCGCATGCCACCGGCACCCTGAATCAACGGTTCGACGATCACTGCGGCGGCTTCGTGGTGATGCTCGGCGAGGGTCTGCTCCATCGCCGCGAACATCGTCCGCGAGTGGTCTTCCCAGCTTATGCCGTCCGGGCGCAGGTAACAGTCCGGGCTGGGTACCTTGAGGGTGTCGAGCAGCAGCGCCTTGTAAGTGTCGGTGAACAGCGCCACGTCACCCACCGACATCGCCGCCACGGTTTCGCCGTGGTAGCTGTTGGTCAGGGTGATGAAGCGCTTCTTGGCCGGTTTTCCGCTGTTGAGCCAGTAATGGAAGCTCATTTTCAGCGCCACTTCGATACCTGACGAGCCGTTGTCGGCGTAGAACACCCGGTTCAGCCCTTCTGGGGTGATGCGCACCAGCCGCTCGGACAGCTCGACCACCGGCTGATGGCTGAACCCGGCCAGCATCACGTGCTCGAGGGTGTCGACCTGCTCCTTGATGCGCTCGCCGATACGCGGGTTGGCGTGGCCGAACACGTTGACCCACCAGGAGCTCACGGCGTCGAGGTAGCGCTTGCCCTCGAAGTCTTCCAGCCACACGCCTTCACCGCGGCGGATCGGAATCAGCGGCAGCCGCTCGTGGTCCTTCATCTGTGTACAGGGGTGCCAGAGGACCTCCAGGTCACGCTGCATCCAGTGGTGGTTGTTCATCGACGTGCTCTCCCCCGGTCATCAGCGGCAAGCCTATCAGATCAGCGGGTTGGCGTTACCGGCTGGGCAGGCCGGGGGGGAGGGCGGTAGCGCCAGGCTGCTTCTCCTGCACGTTTGAAAATGACGTGTCATATCGTATTTATAGATATTTCAAAGCAGTAATTTGTGCTATTAACCGATAGGTTTATTGCTAATCTCTGGCGATATTATTTCGAGATCAGGCCATGCAATGGCGTAATTCGGCGTTTCGTTACGGTCTTGTCAGCGTTTCCCTGCATTGGCTGGTGGCCATTGCGGTATTCGGCCTGTTCGCGCTCGGCTACTGGATGGTCGGGCTGACCTATTACAGCGGTTGGTACCAGACCGCGCCGAACATCCACAAAAGCATCGGCATCCTGCTGTTCATGGTCATGGTTGCGCGATTGCTGTGGCGCTGGTTCAGTCCAACCCCGCCGGCGCTGGAAGAACACGGTCGGCTGACCCGTTTGGCCAGCAAGCTGGGCCACGCCTTTTTGTATGTCGGCCTGTTCGTGCTGATGATTTCCGGTTACCTGATCTCCACGGCAGATGGTCGCGGGATCAGCGTGTTCGGGTTGTTCGAAGTGCCAGCGAGCGTGACCAGCATTCCCAGCCAGGGCGACACTGCCGGCCTGGTACATGAATACCTGGCCTGGGCTATCGTGATTTTTGCGGTCCTGCACGGCCTGGCTGCGCTAAAGCATCATTTCATCGACCGTGACCGCACCCTGGTGCGTATCTTCGGGCGCTGATTCTCCAGCCCTTTCGGTGCAGCGCCGCTGCACCTTTGATCAACACGCAAGGAGTTCTCATGTTGAAGAAGACTATCGCTGCACTGGCACTGGGTACCGCGCTGCTGAGCGCTGGCCACGCAATGGCGGCTGATTACGCAATCGACAAGAAGGGCCAGCACGCCTTCGTCAATTTCAAGATCAGCCACCTGGGCTACAGCTGGCTGTACGGTACTTTCAGGGATTTCGACGGCAGCTTCACCTATGACGAGAAGAGCCCTGAGGCCAGCAAGGTCAGCGTGACCTTGAATACCGAAAGCGTCGACACCAACCATGCCGAGCGCGACAAGCATATCCGCGGCGCCGATTTCCTCAACGTCAGCAAGAACCCGACTGCGACCTTCGAGTCCACTGCAGTCAAGTCGACTGGCAAGGGCACGGCTGACATTACCGGCAACCTGACCCTCAACGGCGTCACCAAGCCGGTTGTGATCGCTGCCAAGTTCATCGGCCAGGGCGATGACCCGTGGGGCGGCTACCGTGCAGGTTTTGAAGGCAACACCACGCTGAAGCTGAAAGACTTCAACATCGAAAAGGATCTGGGCCCGGCTTCGCAGGAAGTCGAGCTGATCATCTCCGTGGAAGGCGTACGCAAGTAAGCCCGAGCACGGTATGAAAAACGCCGACCCCAGGGTCGGCGTTTTTTTGCCCATGATTCAGCGTCCTGAGTCTTGCGACACCGAGCCAACACGAAAATGCCGGCACTCGGCCGGCGTTTTCAGGGAGCCACTGCTCAGCTGTCGCGGTTGCGCGTCAGCAGGGCCGGCTTCTCGCCGCGTGGGCGATTGCTCGGCAGTTGGTCGAGTTGCTCGGGGGTCGGCAGGCGATCACTGCGTGAGGGTTTGTGCACGATGAGCGGCTGCTTGTCAGGGCTGCTACGGGCAGCTGATTCCTGACGCGGCAGCTCGTCCCGGTTCAGCGAGGTGGTGGTATCGCGCTGCTGGCCGCGGCCACGGTTGCTCGAACCGCTCCGGCCCTTGCCGGCACCTTGTCCCTGGCCTTGACCCGGACGCTTGCCGGCACCCGTGCCGCTACCACCGCTGCGCGGACCCTTGCCCTGGCCGCGGGGGCCCTGGCCGACGCCGTTGCTGGCGCTCGGACCGCTACCAGCAGCGCCGGGGCGGCGACCGCGGCCCTGACCATTGTTCTGGTTCGGGCTCACGTAGTCGGCACGGTTGCCGAAGTTGTCGATTTCATCATCGCGGAACTCGTCCGGCGCGCGGTCCGGAGGCAGTGCGGGCACGGCAGGCGCTGCAGCGCGGGCGGTGCCGCGTGGTTGCTGCTCACGGGCCGGGCGGGCCTTGCTCTGGGTCTTGGCTTTGCCGGCGTCCTTGCCTTTGTCCTTGCGGCCGCCGCCTTCCGGCTTGGCGCCGCGCGGTGGGCGTGGTTTCTGCGGTTCACGCACTTCAGGGCGCTCGGCCTCTACCTTGCTGGCATCGAAGCCCATCAGATCGCCATCCGCGATCTTCTGCTTGGTCATCCGCTCGATGCCCTTGAGCAGCTTCTCCTCGTCCGGAGCGACCAGGGAGATCGCCTCGCCGCTACGCCCGGCACGGCCAGTACGGCCGATACGGTGCACGTAGTCTTCCTCGACGTTGGGCAGCTCGAAGTTGACCACGTGGGGCAACTGATCGATGTCCAGGCCGCGGGCGGCGATGTCGGTGGCGACCAGGATGCGTACCTTGTTCGCCTTGAAGTCGGCCAGGGCCTTGGTGCGGGCATTCTGGCTCTTGTTGCCATGAATCGCCACGGCAGGCAGGCCGTGCTTGTCCAGGTACTCGGCCAGGCGGTTTGCGCCGTGCTTGGTACGCGTGAACACCAGCACCTGTTCCCAGGCGCCAGCGGTGATCAGGTGAGCGAGCAGGGCGCGCTTGTGGCTGGCCTGCAGGCGGAAGACGCGCTGTTCGATACGCTCGACCGTGGTATTGGGCGGCGTGACCTCGATGCGCTCCGGGTTGTGCAGGAGCTTGCCGGCCAGGTCGGTGATGTCCTTCGAGAAGGTTGCCGAGAACAGCAGGTTCTGGCGCTTGGTCGGCAGGCGGGCAAGGACCTTCTTGACGTCGTGGATGAAGCCCATGTCGAGCATGCGGTCGGCTTCGTCCAGCACGAGGATTTCCACGTGGGACAGGTCGACACTGCCTTGCCCGGCGAGGTCGAGCAGGCGACCCGGGCAGGCAACCAGGACATCGACGCCCTTGGCCAGTGCCTGAACCTGCGGGTTCATGCCGACGCCACCGAAAATGCAGGTGCTGACGAATTTGAGGTCGCGGGCATACAGCTTGAAGCTGTCATGCACCTGAGCGGCCAGCTCGCGGGTGGGCGTGAGTACCAGGACGCGCGGCTGTTTCGGGCCATGGCGCTGTTCTCGATCCGGGTGACCGTTGGGAAACAGTCGCTCCAGAATCGGCAGGGCGAAACCGCCAGTCTTACCTGTACCCGTCTGGGCCGCCACCATCAGGTCGCGACCTTGCAACGCGGCGGGGATGGCCCGCTGTTGCACCGGAGTGGGCTGAGTGTAGCCGGCGGCTTCGACCGCACGGACTAAAGCCTCGGAGAGACCGAGGGAGGCAAAGGACATGTGCAATCCTGTCTGGTGAGGGCGTGGCCCTATAGGTGTAGAGCCTGGCTTGAATCGCACGTGGGGCGCGCAATCCCGTCCGGTACTGCTGGCCTCTGGGGTCAGCATCCGGGCGCAAGCCTGGCAGGAAGGCCCGAGTGTAACAGGATTGCAGCGGATCGGCACAACTTGCCGCCGATCGGCTTCATCGCACCCTGGCGTGGTGGCTCGCGAGCGGTGTGCCCGGGATCAATCTCCGGCTACATCGGCATCTTCGCGCTTGGCGAGCTTGTGCTGGTCTTCGCTGCTGCCGAGCTTCCAGTAGCTGGAAATGTACAGGCTGCGGCGGTCGACCTGGCGTTCTTCGCGGAAGTAGCGACGCAGTGCGCGCATGCCGCTGAATTCGCAGGCCGCCCAGATGCTCGGCTGGCCCGGCAGCCACTCCAGTTGGCGCACCCGGTTGACCAGCACCTCGCTGTCTTCGCCGGGGTGCGGGTTGACCAGCCAGTGCACGTGGACGCCCGGTGGGTGGCGCAGCGGCTGGATGTCTCGCTCGTCGACGATCTCGATCACCGTATGGCCGCGGGCATCGGCCGGCAGTTGCTCCAGGTTGACGCTGATGGCCGGCAGCGCAGTCATGTCGCCAACGATGAGAAACCAGTCGGCGCCATTGTCCACCAGCTTCTTGGGGCCGGGGCCGCCCACCACGATGTGATCGCCGGGCTTGGCGCGTTTCGCCCACTCGGCGGCAGGACCGGCGTCGTGGTGCAGCACGAAGTCGACGTCGAACTCATCGGCGCGCTGCTGGCGCACGGTGTAGGTGCGCACCAGGTCCTTGTCACTGCCGGGGGTCGCGAACATCAGCTTGATGTAGGCGCTTTCCTGATCGGCGGGGAAGCTGGCGATCTCGGCGCCACCCAGGGTTACGCGCAGCATGTGCGGGGTGATGAACGTCGAGGAGATCACCTGCAGGGTACGGGGAGCGGGGCGTGCCATCGTTGACTCCTGAACATGCGGATAGTGAGGTCGCCAGGGTACGGCGAGGGACGTTCGCCCCTCGCGCTGGCTGGCTTAGCTGACTACTCGGTAGCACGGCTCGTAGGCGGTACCGCCGGGCAGCTTCATGCGGTGCTGCTCGACGAAGGCCTGCAGCAGGCGATCGAGCGGTTGCATGATGGTTTTGTCGCCGCGCAGCTCATAGGGGCCGTGCTCTTCGATCAACTGGATGCCGTGGGCTTTGACGTTGCCGGCGACGATGCCGGAGAACGCGCGGCGCAGGTTGGCGGCCAGTTCGTGAACCGGCTGTTCGCGGGTCAGGTTGAGGCTCGCCATTGCTGCGTGGGTGGGTTCGAAAGGGTGTTGGAAGCTCTCGTCGATCTTCAGCAGCCAGTTGAAGTGGAAGGCGTCGTTGCGCTCGCGGCGGAACTGCTTGACCGCCTTGATGCCGGCCGCCATGTGGCGCGCCACTTCGGCCGGGTCGTTGGGAATCAGCACGTAGCGTTGCTGCGCTTCGCGGCCCAGGGTGGCACCGATGAAATCATGCAGCTGTTGCAGGTAGGGTTCGGCGCTTTTCGGGCCGGTCAGCACGAGCGGGAAAGGCAGCTCGGCATTGTCCGGGTGCATGAGAATGCCCAGCAGATAGAGAAACTCTTCGGCGGTGCCCGCGCCGCCCGGGAAGATGATGATGCCATGGCCGATGCGCACGAAGGCTTCCAGGCGCTTTTCGATATCCGGCAGGATCACCAGCTCGTTGACGATCGGATTCGGCGCCTCGGCGGCGATGATGCCCGGCTCGGTCAGGCCCAGGTAGCGGGCGCCGAGGATGCGCTGCTTGGCATGGGAAATGGTCGCGCCCTTCATCGGCCCCTTCATCACGCCCGGGCCGCAGCCGGTGCACACGTCCAGGGCACGCAGGCCCAGCTCGTGGCCGACTTTCTTGGTGTATTTGTATTCTTCGGTGCTGATCGAGTGGCCGCCCCAGCACACCACCATTTTCGGCTCGGCGCCGGCGCGCAGGGTGCGGGCATTGCGCAGTAGGTGGAACACGTAGTCGGTCAGGCCGCTGGAGCTGTCCACGTCGACGCGCTTGTTCTCCAGCTCGCTCTGCGTGTAGACGATGTCGCGCAGGGCGCTGAACAGCATCTCGCGGGTGCTGGCGATCATCTCGCCGTCGACGAAGGCATCGGCGGGGGCGTTGATCAGTTCCAGGCGTATGCCGCGATCCTGCTGGTGAATCTTCACCTCGAAGTCCGGGTAGGCTTCAAGAATGGTCTTGGCGTTGTCGCTGTGCGAGCCGGTGTTGAGGATCGCCAGGGCGCATTGGCGGAACAGCGCGTAGACGCTGCCGGAGCCGGTTTCACGCAACTGCTGGACTTCACGTTGGGAAAGGGTTTCCAGGCTGCCTTTGGGGGAGACCGAGGCGTTGATTTTCTGGCGAGTGAGCATGCAGGCATCCCGTGGTAACGCGACAACTCGAGCCGATCCTGGCCGATCGCGCGGTAAAAAATTCAGTCCCGGCAATCGTGACCCACAATGGGGCGTCCGGGTAATGGCGCTGTACTGTCGACGAGTCGGGCTTCCGGGTCAACGGGTACGCAGGTTGTCGAACACCACTTCGGCGCTGGCACGCCGGATGGTTTCACTACCCGTATCCAGGCGCTTGAGCACCGAGGCTGCCTACCTGAGCATGGCGTAGTCAGGTACGGATGTACCCTGTGTGCCTCTGTCATTGGCAGGGCATCGGCCGCCGCGGCGAGCTTTCGACCCCTGTTAGGAAACAGCAGTGCCGCGAAAGTTCTGACTTTCGCGGCACTGGAGCCTGCCCGGCCCTGACGCGGGCGGCAATCGAACGCACGGCAGGCCGGGTGACGCCAATCAGCCTTGCAGGTTCTTCCACACGGCCAGGCTCGGAGCGGCCTGGTTGAGTGTGTAGAAATGCAGGCCGGGTGCGCCGCCTGCGACCAGGCGTTCGCACATGGCGGTGATCATTTCTTCCCCGAAGCGCTGGATGCTCTGGGTGTCATCCCCGTAGGCTTCCAGCTGCTTGCGCACCCAGCGCGGCAGCTCTGCGCCGCAGGCATCGGAGAAGCGCGCCAGCTTGCTGTAGTTGGTGATCGGCATGATGCCGGGGATCACCGGGATGTCGACGCCCAGCTTGCGTACCCGCTCGACGAAGTAGAAATAGCAGTCGGGATTGAAGAAGTACTGGGTGATCGCGCTGTTCGCGCCGGCTTTGGCCTTGCGCACGAAGTTGGCGACATCATCTTCGAAATTGCGCGCCTGGGGATGCATCTCCGGGTAGGCTGCCACTTCGATATGAAAATGGTCGCCGGTCTCGGCGCGGATCAGCTCGACCAGGTCATTGGCGTGGCGCAGCTCGCCGCTGGACATCCCCATGCCTGAAGGCAGGTCGCCGCGCAGGGCGACGATACGGGTGATGCCCTTGCTCTTGTACAGCTTGAGCAACTCGACCAATTCGGCCTTGCTGTCGCCCACACAGGACAAGTGCGGTGCGGTTGGCACCTTCACTTCGCCATCGAGCTGCAGCACGGTGTTGAGGGTCCGATCACGGGTGGAGCCACCGGCGCCATAGGTGCAGGAGAAGAAGTCCGGGTTGTAGCCGGCCAGCTCTCGCGCGGTATTCAGCAGTTTTTCGTGTCCGGCATCGGTCTTCGTCGGGAAGAACTCGAAACTGACGTTCGCACGTTTCTGAGACATGAGGGTTCCTTGAGGCTGCAAACCGCAGGCAGGGCCTGCGGTTTGCCCTACCAATCAGTAGCGGTAGCTGTCCGGTTTGAACGGACCTTCGACCGGAACGCCGATGTAATCGGCCTGAGGCTTGGTCAGCTGGGTCACCACACCGCCAAAGCCCCTCACCATTTCCAGGGCGACTTCTTCGTCCAGTTTCTTCGGCAGCACTTCGACGGTCAGGCGTTCGGCCTTCTTCTCGGCCGAGAGCTGGGCGAACTTCTGCTCGAACAGGAAAATCTGCGCCAGCACCTGGTTGGCGAACGAGCCGTCCATGATGCGGCTCGGGTGGCCGGTGGCGTTACCCAGGTTCACCAGACGGCCTTCGGCCAGCAGGATCAGGTAATCGTCGTTACGCGGATCGAACTGGCCGGCGCCGGTGCGGTGGATCTTGTGCACCTGCGGTTTGACCTCTTCCCACGCCCAGTTCTTGCGCATGAAGGCGGTGTCGATCTCGTTGTCGAAGTGGCCGATGTTGCAGACCACGGCACGAGCTTTCAGCGCCTTGAGCATGCCGGCGTCACAGACATTGGCGTTGCCGGTGGTGGTGACGATCAGGTCGATCTTGCCCAGCAGGGCCTTGTCGATGCAGGCATCGGTGCCGTCATTGCGGCCGTCGATGTACGGCGAAACCAATTCGTAACCGTCCATGCAGGCCTGCATCGCACAGATCGGGTCGATTTCGGAGACCTTGACGATCATGCCTTCCTGGCGCAGCGAAGCCGCCGAGCCCTTGCCCACGTCACCGTAGCCGATGACCAGTGCCTGCTTGCCCGACAGCAAGTGGTCGGTGCCGCGCTTGATGGCGTCGTTGAGGCTGTGACGGCAGCCGTACTTGTTGTCGTTCTTGCTCTTGGTGACCGCGTCGTTGACGTTGATCGCCGGGACTTTAAGGGTACCCGCCTTGAGCATGTCGAGCAGGCGGTGCACGCCGGTGGTGGTTTCCTCGGTCACGCCGTGGACGTTTTCCAGCACCTGCGGGTACTTGTCATGCAGGATCTGCGTCAGGTCGCCGCCGTCGTCGAGCACCATGTTGGCGTCCCACGGCTGGCCGTCCTTGAGGATGGTCTGCTCGATGCACCACTCGTATTCGGCTTCGGTCTCGCCCTTCCAGGCGAACACCGGAATACCGGCGGCGGCGATGGCGGCAGCGGCCTGATCCTGGGTGGAGAAGATGTTGCACGACGACCAGCGCACTTCAGCGCCCAGCGCGGTCAGCGTCTCGATCAGCACGCCGGTCTGGATGGTCATGTGGATGCAGCCGAGGATTTTCGCGCCTTGCAGCGGCTGGCTGGCCGCGTACTTGCGGCGCAGGCCCATCAGTGCCGGCATCTCGGATTCGGCGATGATCAGCTCGCGGCGGCCCCAGTCGGCCAGGGTAATGTCAGCGACCTTGTAGTCGTTAAAAGCGCTCATGCAAAAGCTCTCCAATCGTTGATCTGTGATCAGATGCTGAAAACTGCTGCGCAGGGCCTGCAGGCCGTGGCTCGTCACGTTTTCACGCAGTCCGATTGGGCGCCGTTGATGCGTTTTGGGTAACGCCCCATCCGAGCCTGACAAGCCTTGGCTTGCTGCAGCGCCCCTCGGACAGGTGGCGGGAACGCTCAGGCGGTGCCGAGCGGTTGAAGCGCAGCGATTATAGCCGCGCTGGCGCGCGAGCCCAAGGCTTTCCGTCGTCCCGGCCGGCTGATGGCGGCGCTGATGCCGAGGCTTTATCGAGGCCATTGAAAACCCGGCCGCGACAAGCGCAGCCGGCCTTTGCGATGATGACCCGCGAACGATAGCGATGGATAAGGAGCGCGCATGAACTTCCACACACGCAAATGGGTGAAGCCCGAAGACCTCAACCCCAACGGCACCCTGTTCGGCGGTAGCCTGTTGAAGTGGATCGACGAGGAGGCGGCGATCTACGCCATCATCCAGCTCGGCAGCCAGCGCGTGGTGACCAAGCTGATCTCGGAGATCAACTTCGTGGCATCGGCCCGGCAGAGCGACATCATCGAGCTGGGCATCACCGCCAGCGAGTTTGGCCGTACCTCGATCACCCTGCGCTGCGAAGTGCGCAACAAGATTACGCGCAAGAGCATCCTGACCATCGACAGAATGGTCTTCGTCAACCTTGGCGAGGACGGCCAGCCGGCACCCCACGGCAAGACCGAAATCACCTATATCAAGGACCAGTTCAAGGACTGAGCCGCGGCCGGGCCGCTGCCATGGCCGCGGAGTCAGAAACCGTCGACGCCTGCTGCGCGCAGGCGTGCAGCCAGGGCAGCGATTTCCTCGTGCTGAAAGAAATCCTGCAGCTGGGAGGCGCGGCCGGGACCGATGCCTGGCAGCTGTTGCCACTCGGCCAGGCTACGTTGCTGCAACTGCTGCCAGTCAGTAGCAGCCAGGCCGGTCGGGTTCACCGGTATACCGAGTGCCCGTAACCAGTCGTGGAACGGACGTTGGCGGGCTTCTGCGAAGCGCGTTGCCAGGGTTGCGGCACTCTGCGTGCCGATGCCTGGTACCTCGAGCAGCTGTTGCTCGCCGAGCGCCAGCCAGTCGAGCAGGCCGTCGACCTGTTGCGCTTCCAGCAGCCGTTGCCAGGTGCCGGCACCAACGCCGGGCAGGTTCAGCGCCTGCTTGCCGCTGAGCCAGGCCAGGCGGGCCTGGAACTGGCTGGCGCAGCCGGGTGCAGCCCGCAGGCAGCTCAGGGCGTGATAATCCTCGCCGCGAGGCACCTGCAGGTGTGGTCGGTCAGTTGCGTGCACCACCACGCTGTCCAGTTGCGGGATGGTCTGCCCGGCAAGGCGGATCGCGACCTGATCGCCCGGGCGAATGTCCAGGTGTTGCCAGCGCTGCAGCGAGCCGACGCTGACCACGCGAATGGTGCGGTCGTCGAGCTTCACGGGGTCGAGGCGTAGTAGCGGGGTGATGCGCCCGGTACGGCCGATGCTGAACTCCACGCCATGGACCCGCGCCAGTGCCTCGCTGACCGGGTACTTCCAGGCGGCGGCCCAGTGCGGCGGTTCTGCCCGCCAGCGCTCCCCGGCGGGGCGCAGCCCCTGGCGCAATACCACGCCATCGGTGGCGAACGGCAGCGGATTGCGGTACCAGTGTTCGCGCCACTGGCTGGCTTCGGCGGGGCTGTCGACTGGCTGGCTGAGCCGGCGGCTGTCAGCGAACCCCAGCTTTTCCAGGCGGTCTAGGCGATCCTGCATCGCCTCCGGGCCGTTGGGCCAGTCCCAGACGAACAGGCCGATGTGCTGTGCGTTGGCTTCGGGCAGGTCGTGGCGCGCCATCAGCCCGGCGACCGTGCTGCGGGCTGCGGCGCCACCGTGGGTGGCCTGGATGTGCGCCGGCCGCTTCAGGTACAGCTCGCCCTGCAGCACGATATCGCTGTAATCGCTCAGCGCGGCGGGAATGGCGTCTATCCGCCTGGCTTGCGCGGTCCAGTCCTGGCCGCTGTTGCCGTCTCCGCGGCTGATCACCTGCTGCAGATATCCGCCCCTGTAAACCAGGGTGACCGCGACACCGTCGACCTTGGGCTGAATCCATACGTCCTGGCGCGACGCCAGCCAGCGGGTCACCGCGCGTTCATTGGCGAGTTTGCGCAGCCCGGTCTGGCTGACCGGGTGCTGCAAGGGGCCGCCAGCGCCCAGCAGAGGATCGATCGCCGGGGTGTCGCCGAGGCAGTCCCGCCAGTGCTGCAGCCGGACGCGGGCCTGATCGTAAAGGTCGTCGCTGACCAGCGAGCGGCCCTGGCGATGGTAGGCGTCGTCCCACTTCGCGACCTGAGCCGCGAGTTCGTCGAGTTGGCGCTTATGGGCGGTGCTGGGTTGCGGGCACTCTTCGGCGAGGGCGACGAGCGGGAAGAACAGCGCGGCAGCGATCCAGGCTTTCATGGTGGAGCATCCTTGCTCGGGTATCGAGTTGTCAGGCTAGCTGCTGATCAGGCAAAAGTGGGGTGTGGCCGACATTTCCGGGCAGTGGATGTTTGTTACCGTAAATGTCCGGTGCTAAAGTCCGCGCCCCCGCACACCAAATGGATTTGCCCGGCGGCGGGGTGTATTGCCGGGCCTCATATTTGCAGGTCTAGAGTCTCATGCGTATTTCTGTTCTGTTGTGCTCCGCTGCCCTGGCCGTCGCCAGCTCTTTCGCTCACGCTGCTGAAGACACTCAGCTCAAGTGCCAGCAGAAGATGTCGGCCAATGCCGAGAAAATTGCCCAGGTCAAACAGCTGGCCGGCTTGCTCGGCAATCAGCAGGCCGACGATGCCATCGCCCAGGTCGAGGGTGGTTGTGATCAGTTGGGTGCCAATGCGGCCACCGCCGATGAAAGCGTTGCGCAGTCGACAGGCGACAGCAAGGCCGAAAATATCGCTGCTGCGGCAGAAACCCTGAAAGGTCTGGGTTCGCTGTTCGGCAAGCAACAGTAAGACGCCTGCCTGGCAGATGTGAAAAAGCCTCCGTGGGCGCTGAGCCCGGGGAGGCTTTTTTGTGGCCCGCCATTGCGGCGGGCCGTGCTGGGTTCAGAGGCCAGCCGCGGCGCGCAGGTCGGCGGCCTTGTCGGTTTTTTCCCAGGTGAAGCTGGTGAAGGTGTCGTCGCCGACGGTCAGTTGCTGCGGCTCGCGGCCGAAGTGGCCGTAGGCAGCGGTCGGCTGGTACATCGGGTGCAGCAGGTCGAGCATCTTGGTGATGGCGTACGGACGCAGGTCGAACACCTCGCGCACCAGCTTGATGATGGTCTCGTCGGCTACCTTGTTGGTGCCGAAGGTGTTGATCGAGATGGAGGTCGGCTGGGCCACGCCGATGGCGTAGGACACCTGGATCTCACAGCGCTCGGCCAGACCGGCGGCGACGATGTTCTTGGCCACGTAACGGCCGGCATAAGCTGCGCTACGGTCGACCTTGGACGGGTCCTTGCCGGAGAACGCGCCGCCACCATGGCGAGCCATGCCGCCGTAGCTGTCGACGATGATTTTGCGGCCAGTCAAACCGCAGTCGCCCACCGGGCCGCCGATCACGAAGTTGCCGGTCGGGTTGATGTGGTACTGGGTGTCCTTGTGCAGCAGCTCGGCAGGCAGGCTGTGCTTGATCACCAGCTCCATCACCGCTTCACGCAGGTCGCTGAGGCTGACATCGGGGTTGTGCTGGGTGGACAGCACCACGGCGTCGATACCGACCACTTTACCGTTCTCGTAGCGACAGGTGACCTGGCTCTTGGCGTCCGGGCGCAGCCACGGCAGCAGACCCGACTTGCGGGCCTCGGCCTGGCGCTCGACCAGCGCGTGGGAGAAGCGGATCGGTGCAGGCATCAGCACGTCGGTTTCGTTGCTGGCGTAGCCGAACATCAGGCCCTGGTCGCCAGCGCCCTGGTCTTCCGGCTTGGCGCGGTCGACGCCCTGGTTGATGTCCGGGGACTGCTTGCCAATGATGTTCATCACGCCGCAGGTGGCGCCGTCGAAGCCGACATCGGAGCTGGTGTAGCCGATGTTGCAGATCACGTCGCGCACGATCTGCTCCAGGTCGACCCAGGCGCTGGTGGTGACTTCGCCGGCGATGATCGCCACGCCGGTCTTGACCAGCGTCTCGACAGCTACGCGGGCGTGCTTGTCTTCGCTGATGATGGCGTCGAGGACGGCATCGGAAATCTGGTCGGCGATCTTGTCCGGATGACCTTCGGACACGGACTCGGAGGTAAACAGGGAGTATTCGCTCATCGATTGATTGTCCTGGCGAGTGAGGGCCTGTCGGCCACATGCGTGAGTGGAGGCGTGCGCTGGAAGTGGCGCACCTGAATCTGAAATCCATTGCGCAGGCCGACGTACAGGCTTTCGCCCGCCGTCAGCCCGGCGGCGACGGCCCAGTGGGCCAGGTCGTCCTGTTCGAAGCCCAGCCACAGATCGCCGCAGGTATCGCGTGCCCAGCTCTGGTCGTGGCTGCACAGTTCTGTGATCAACAGGCTGCCGCCGTCGTTCACACGGCTTGCCAGGGTCTGCAGGGCCTGGGCGGGCGCGGCGAAATGGTGCAGCACCATGTTCAGTACCACGCAGTCGGCGCTGGGGTAATCGTCGAGCAAGGCGTCGGCGAGCTGCAGGTGAACGTTGCCCAGGCCATCCTGCTCACAGCGCAGGCGCGCCAGTTCGAGCATGGCCGGGCTGTTGTCGAGGGCGGTGACCTGGGCAAAGCGGCGCGCCAGTTCGGGCAGGAAGCCGCCATCGCCGGGGCCGATTTCCAGCGCGCTGGCGCTGCTGGTGAACTCCAGCGAGTCGAGCAGCGCCAGCACGCTGTCGCGATACTGCGGCAGCCCGGCAATCAGGTCCTGCTGGGCCTGGAAGCGTTCGGCGCTGCGGGCGAAGAAATCGCGGCTGGCGCTGGCGCGCTGCTGATGCACCTGGTCAATGCGTGCGCGTACGTCGGCGGGCAGGGTCAGCCGCTCGACTTCCTGGAGCAGCGCACCATGCAGGGTGCCGCCAAGGGCGTCCGCGTGAGCCAGGGCGCGGCGGTAGAAGATCGCATTGCCTTCCCGGCGCGTCGCCACCAGGCCGGCCTGGGCCAGCACCTTGAGGTGGTGGCTGATACCGGATTGGCCGATGGCGAAGATCTGCGCCAGCTCCAGCACGCCAAACGAGTCGTTGGCTAGCACGCGCAGAACCTTCAGGCGCAACGGATCGCCCGCGGCCTTGCACAGGGCGGAGAGGGCATCAGCGGGCTCGAAATCGAGTTGAGGGGCGCGCAACGTCATAGTGGGCGCAGTCTAGTCGCTCACTTTTCGTCCAGCAAGACCAATATCAAAAAGTTTTGATATTGGTTGTGCCGGTTGCTCTCAGGCGACTGAGTTCGAGCCTGGACGCCTTGCCAGACCGGTTTTATCCAGTAAATCCGCGGGAATCGTCCGGCCAGCGACCATCTGTGATTGCCCCGCAGGGGGTGGCTGGGCGAAAATGGCCGCCTTTTTCCGACCTAGCTGCCTCGGCAGCCACCCCGCAGGAGATTCAGCGATGCCCAGCCGTCGTGAGCGTGCCAATGCCATTCGTGCCCTCAGCATGGATGCTGTGCAAAAAGCCAACAGCGGCCACCCGGGTGCCCCGATGGGCATGGCGGACATCGCCGAAGTGCTGTGGCGCGACTACCTGAAGCACAACCCGGCCAACCCGAAGTTCGCCGACCGTGACCGCTTCGTGCTGTCCAACGGCCACGGCTCGATGCTGATTTATTCGTTGCTGCACCTGACCGGCTACGACCTGTCCATCGACGACCTGAAGAACTTCCGCCAGCTGCACAGCCGCACCCCGGGCCACCCGGAATATGGCTACGCACCCGGCGTCGAAACCACCACCGGCCCGCTCGGCCAGGGCATCGCCAACGCCGTGGGTTTCGCCCTGGCGGAAAAGATCATGGCGGCGCAGTTCAACCGCGACGGCCACGCCATCGTCGACCATTACACCTACGCCTTCCTGGGCGACGGTTGCATGATGGAAGGCATCAGCCATGAAGTCTGCTCGCTGGCCGGCACCCTGGGCCTGGGCAAACTGATCGCCTTCTACGATGACAACGGCATCTCCATCGATGGCGAAGTGCACGGCTGGTTCACCGACGACACCCCGGCGCGCTTCGAAGCCTACGGCTGGCAGGTGATTCGCAATGTCGACGGCCACGATGCCGAAGAAATCAAGATGGCCATCGACACCGCGCGCAAATCCAGCGACCGTCCGACGCTGATCTGCTGCAAGACCATCATCGGCTTCGGTTCGCCGAACAAGCAGGGCAAGGAAGAATCCCACGGCGCCGCGCTGGGCCATGATGAAATCGCCCTGACCCGTGCCGCGCTGAACTGGAACCATGCGCCGTTCGAAGTGCCTGCCGACATCTATGCCGAGTGGGACGCCAAGGAAGCCGGTCTGGCTGCCGAAGCCGAGTGGGATCAGCGTTTCGCCGCCTATTCCGCCGCTTACCCTGAGCTGGCCAACGAGTTCATCCGCCGCATGGCCGGCGAGCTGCCCGCTGACTTCTCCGCCAAGGCCAGCGAGTTCATCCGCGCCGTGGCCGAGAAGGGCGAAACCATCGCCAGCCGTAAAGCCAGCCAGAACTGCCTGAATGCCTTCGGCCCGCTGCTGCCGGAACTGCTCGGTGGTTCGGCTGACCTGGCCGGCTCCAACCTGACGCTGTGGAAAGGCTGCAAGCCGGTGGTCGCCGAAGACGCTTCAGGCAACTACATGTACTACGGCGTGCGCGAGTTCGGCATGAGCGCGATCATGAACGGCGTTGCCCTGCACGGCGGCCTGGTGCCTTACGGCGCGACCTTCCTGATGTTCATGGAATACGCCCGCAATGCCGTGCGCATGTCCGCGCTGATGAAGCTGCGCGTGCTCTACGTGTTCACCCACGACTCCATCGGCCTGGGCGAAGACGGCCCGACGCACCAGCCGGTCGAGCAACTGACCAGCCTGCGCACCACACCGAACCTGGACACCTGGCGCCCGGCGGACACCGTCGAAGCTGCAGTGGCCTGGAAGCATTCGGTCGAGCGCAAGGACGGCCCGAGCGCGCTGATCTTCTCGCGCCAGAACCTGCCGCATAACCTGCGCGACCATGAAACCGAAGCGGCCATCAGTCGTGGCGGTTACGTGTTGAAAGATTGCGCCGGCGAGCCGGAACTGATCCTGATCTCCACCGGTTCGGAAGTCGGCCTGGCCATTCAGGCGGCCGACAAGCTGACCGAGCAGGGCCGCAAGGTCCGCGTGGTGTCGATGCCGTCGACCAACGTCTTCGACCAGCAGGACGCCGGCTACAAGCAGTCGGTGCTGCCGTTGCAGGTCACTGCGCGGATCGCCATCGAAGCCGCCCATGCTGACTTCTGGTACAAGTACGTCGGCCTCGAAGGTCGTGTCATCGGCATGGAAACCTATGGTGAGTCGGCCCCGGCCGGCGAGCTGTTCGAGCATTTCGGTTTCACCGTCGAGAACATCATCGGCACTGCCGAAGAGCTGCTCGACGCCTGAGTGAGAACGACGCTGTAGGGTGGGTCGGGGCGCGCAGCTGACGCTTTCGATCCACCGTTACAGCGCCCGGTGGATCGATAAAGCGCGATCCACCCTACGGGTTCATCCGAGATCTGCGATGTCCTATCGTCCCTACCGCGTTGCTCTGAACGGCTACGGCCGCATCGGCCGTTGTGTGCTGCGTGCCCTGCACGAACGTGCAGGTGACGCGCGGCTGGAAATCGTCGCGCTCAATGATCTGGCCGATCAGGCCAGCGTCGAATACCTGACCCGCTTCGACTCTACCCACGGGCGCTTTCCCGGCGAGGTGAAGGTGGTCGGCGATTGCTTGCATATCAACGGTGATTCGGTGCGCGTGTTACGTCAGCGCGAACCGGAAGGCGTGGATTGGGCTGCGCTGGATATCGACCTGCTGCTCGAATGCTCCGGGCAATACACCACGCGCGAGCAGGCAGAGCGCTTTCTGCAGGCGGGTGCGCCACGGCTGTTGTTGTCGCAGCCGATGGCCAGCGAGAGCGATGTCGACGCCACGGTGGTGTACGGGGTCAACCAGCAGTGCCTGAGTGGCGCCGAGCGCCTGGTATCGAACGCTTCCTGCACGACCAATTGCGGCGTGCCACTGCTCAAGTTGCTCAATGAGGCGATCGGGCTGGAGTACATCTCGATCACCACCATTCACTCGGCGATGAACGACCAGCCGGTGATCGACGCCTACCACGACGAAGACCTGCGGCGCACGCGCTCGGCCTTCCAGTCGGTGATTCCGGTGTCCACCGGCCTGGCCCGCGGCATCGAACGCCTGCTGCCGGAACTTGCCGGGCGAATTCAGGCCAAAGCCATTCGGGTGCCGACGGTCAACGTGTCCTGCCTGGATATCACCTTGCAGACCGCCCGCGACACCAGTGCCGAAGAGATCAACCGGATCTTGCGGCAGGCTGCCGAACAGGGGCCGCTGCAGGGTCTGCTGGCGTACACCGAGTTGCCGCACGCCAGTTGCGATTTCAACCATGATCCCCACTCGGCCATCGTCGACGGTAGCCAGACACGGGTTTCCGGGCCGCGCCTGGTCAACCTGCTGGCGTGGTTCGACAACGAGTGGGGTTTTGCCAATCGCATGCTCGACATGGCCGTGCATTACCTCGATGCCGCCGCTTCCCTTTCACCAGCCCCTGTTAAGGACTGACTCAATGACTGCAGCTGCCGTAAACATCACGAAAATGGCCGACCTCGACCTGCAAGGTAAGCGCGTGCTGATCCGCGAAGACCTCAACGTGCCGGTCAAGGACGGCGTGGTGAAGAGCGATGCGCGCATCCTGGCCGCATTGCCGACCATCAAGCTGGCCCTGGAAAAAGGCGCTGCGGTGATGGTCTGCTCGCACCTGGGCCGCCCGACCGAAGGCGAATTCAGCGAAGAGAACAGCCTGGCACCGGTAGCTGCTTACCTGAGCAAGGCCTTGGGCCGTGATGTGCCGCTGATCAAGGACTACCTGGGCGGCGTCGAGCTGAATGCCGGTGATTTGGTGCTGTTCGAAAACGTGCGCTTCAACAAGGGTGAGAAGAAGAACGCCGACGAGCTGGCCCAGCAATACGCCGGCCTGTGCGACGTGTTCGTGATGGACGCTTTCGGCACCGCTCACCGCGCCGAGGGCTCGACCCACGGCGTGGCCAAGTTCGCCAAGGTTGCCGCTGCCGGCCCGCTGCTGGCGGCTGAGCTTGATGCACTGGGCAAGGCCCTGGGCGCCCCGGCTCAGCCAATGGCGGCGATCGTCGCCGGTTCCAAGGTGTCGACCAAACTGGACGTGCTGAACAGCCTGAGCAGCATCTGTGATCAGTTGATCGTCGGCGGTGGCATTGCCAACACCTTCCTCGCCGCTGCCGGTTATCCGGTCGGCAAATCGCTGTACGAAACTGATTTGGTCGACACTGCCAAAGCCATCGCCGCCAAGGTCAGCGTGCCGCTGCCGGTGGATGTGGTAGTCGCCAAAGAGTTTTCCGAATCGGCGACTGCGACCGTCAAGGCGGTGGCCGATGTGGCCGACGACGACATGATCCTCGACATCGGCCCGCAGACCGCGGCGCAGTTCGCCGAGCTGCTCAAGGCCTCGAAGACCATCCTGTGGAATGGCCCGGTCGGCGTTTTCGAGTTCGATCAGTTCGGTGAAGGCACCAAGACGTTGGCCCTGGCCATCGCCGAAAGCCCGGCGTTTTCGATTGCAGGCGGTGGCGACACCCTGGCTGCCATCGACAAGTACGATGTGGCTTCGCGTATTTCTTACATTTCTACCGGTGGCGGCGCGTTCCTGGAGTTCGTCGAGGGCAAGGTGTTGCCGGCTGTGGAAGTCCTGCAGCAACGCGCAAAGGGCTAAACCTCTGCGCCTCGCCACGGTCATTACTTGTACGGAAATTAACCAGCAAGGAGTGACCGATGCGTAATGTGGCCGTTGTGTTGACCTTATGTGCTGCCTTGGGCGGTTGTGCCGGGGGCGGTTCACCGCGTGATGAGGCGTGCAGTGTGTTGAGTCCGGCGGCCATCGACCTGCCGACCACGCGCGAAGAACCGCGCATTGAAGGGCAGACGAGCGGCGACCCCGCGGCGCCGGCCAGTGAGCAGAACTGTTAAGTGACAAGGAGAGTGCGATGAACCGTTATACAGGCGCCGCCGCGTTACTCGGTCTGGTCATGCTCGCCGGCTGCGCGGGCAAGGATTACGCCGACAGTCAGGAATGGAACCGCTGGGTGTGCGACAGCCAGGCCGAAGTGTTCTGGCGCTACGGCGACAGCGCCCATGAAAAAGTCGATGTGCGCATGGGCGGCAGTGATGTCGTTCATCGTCTGAGCCTGGAACCCGCCGGTTCCGGCGAGTTGTACAGCGACGGTACGTTGTCCTTTCACACCAAGGGTGAGGAAGGCCTGATCTACCGCACCGCCAATGATGATCTACTCGGGCGTGGCTGCAAGGCGCCTTGAGCGACACGCGCTTTCACGCGCAGAACTTGAATAGCGCCTGCCACTGCGGCAGGCTTGCACGATTAACGAGCCCTATCGGGAGATAGCAAAACATGGCACTTATCAGCATGCGCCAGATGCTCGACCACGCCGCCGAATTCGGCTACGGCGTGCCGGCCTTCAACGTCAACAACCTCGAGCAGATGCGCGCCATCATGGAAGCCGCCGACAAGACCGATTCGCCGGTCATCGTCCAGGCTTCTGCGGGTGCCCGCAAATACGCCGGTGCGCCCTTTCTGCGTCACCTGATCCTCGCTGCTATCGAAGAATTCCCGCATATTCCGGTGTGCATGCACCAGGACCACGGCACCAGCCCGGACATCTGCCAGCGCTCGATCCAGCTGGGCTTCAGCTCGGTGATGATGGATGGCTCGCTGAAAGAAGACGGCAAGACGCCGGCTGACTACGACTACAACGTGCGTGTCACTCAGCAAACCGTTGCCTTCGCCCACGCCTGCGGCGTATCGGTTGAAGGTGAGCTGGGTTGCCTGGGCAGCCTGGAAACCGGCATGGCCGGTGAAGAAGACGGCGTGGGTGCAGAAGGCGTGCTCGATCACAGCCAACTGCTGACCGACCCGGAAGAAGCGGCCGACTTCGTCAAGAAGACTCAGGTCGATGCCCTGGCCATCGCCATCGGTACCAGCCACGGCGCTTACAAGTTCACCAAGCCGCCTACCGGCGACGTGCTGTCGATCGAGCGCATCAAGGAAATCCACAAACGCATCCCCAACACCCACCTGGTGATGCACGGCTCCAGCTCGGTGCCGCAGGATTGGCTGGCGATCATCAACGAGCACGGTGGCGAGATCAAGGAAACCTACGGCGTGCCGGTCGAAGAGATCGTCGAAGGCATCAAGTACGGCGTGCGCAAGGTCAACATCGACACTGACCTGCGCCTGGCCTCGACCGGTGCCATCCGCCGCTTCCTGGCCGAGCACCCGAGCGAGTTCGATCCGCGCAAGTATTTCGCCCACACCATCACCGCCATGCGCGACATCTGCATCGCCCGCTACGAAGCCTTCGGCACCGCCGGCAATGCCTCGAAGATCAAGCCGATCTCTCTCGAAGGCATGTTCCAGCGCTACGCCAAGGGTGAGCTGGCCGCCAAGATCAACTGATCGAGCGCGTTCCTGCTGTCCACAAGCCGCTTGCCCCCCGGCAAGCGGCTTTTTTGTGGCTGTCGTTCGCGGCGGGCACGGCATTCTGCCCTGGCGCAGGGGCTGCAAACCGGACGAGCGCGTGACACCGTGCCCAGGCGTGAGCGGCTGGCACCCCAGGTTTTCCCCGATGAAACGGGTTGATGTAAAACTATGTAAAAAAGCTGCGCCATCCTCGTGCCTGCACTACGCCATACTGCCGCCACCTGTTTCAGGATGTTGGCACCCATGCCTCACAATCCCCGTCTCTGGATGCCGTTCTGCGTGGCCGTGCTGGTTGCCACGCTGCTCGGCAGTGTGGTCCAGACCCAGTTCAATCTCGCCGCTTTGCAACAGCTCGGCGCCACCATTCCCAATGGCGTGCGCGTGCAGGCCACCCTGCATGACTTGCTCAGCTTCAGCCCCACTTTCGCGGCCCTGGTCGTCGCCGCTTTCGTCGTTGCGCTGCCGTTGGCGATGTGGCTGTCTGGCGCGTTGGGTACGCTGCGCTGGCTGGTGTTCGCGCTGGCAGGCGCATTGTCCGTCTGGCTGGCATTGATGGTGGCCAACGCCCTGGCGCCCATGCCGACCCTGATCGGCGCCAACCGTGGCCTGGCCGGAACCCTGGCGCTGATGGCCTGCGGCAGCGTTGGCGGCCTGGCCTTCGCGCGTATCAGTGGCGGCCGTCGCTGATGATCCTCTCTCCAATCAAGGATGTGACCTTGAAGGCTGCCCTGCTGGTTTTGGGTCTTTGCGTCGGTGCCCTGTCTCACGCCGATTACCGTATCGAAACGGTCACCACCGGCCTGTCGCATCCCTGGTCGATGGCCTTCCTGCCCGACGGTCGTATGCTGGTCACCGAGCGCACCGGGCAATTGCGGCTGATCGATGCCCAGGGCAAATTGCAGAGCAAGCCGGTTGGCGGCCTGCCGACACCCTTCATCGCCACCCAGGCAGGGCTGATGGACGTGGTGCTGGACCCAGCCTTCAGCCGCGACCCGTGGATCTACCTGAGTTACGCCCATGGCAGCCTTGACGCCAACAACACCCGGCTGGCGCGAGCACGCCTGATCGATGGCGAGCTGCGTGACGTCGAGGTGCTGTTCACGGCCCAGCCCGCCAAGGCGGGGGCGTCCCACTACGGTGGGCGGATTGCCTTCCTGCCCGACCAGACGCTGGTGCTGACCCTCGGTGATGGCTTCGACTGGCGCGAGGAGGCCCAGAACCCTGGCAATCACCTCGGCAAGACGGTACGACTGAACCGCGATGGCAGCATCCCCGAGGACAACCCGCTACGCGGTCAGCCGGGCGCTGCCCCGGAGATCTACACCCTGGGCCATCGCAACGTGCAGGGCATCGTCTATGACCGCAGGCGCGAGCGGCTGTACAGCCACGAACATGGCCCCAAGGGCGGTGACGAGCTGAACCTGCTGCAGCCCGGCGGCAATTACGGGTGGCCGCTGGCGTCCTTTGGCGTCGACTACACCGGCGCGCTGGTTACGCCATTCACCGAGCTGCCGGGGTACCTGCCGCCGCAATTGCACTGGACTCCTTCCGTGGCGCCGTCCGGGCTGGCGCTGTATACCGGTGATCGCTTCCCGCACTGGAAAGGCGATCTGTTCGTTTCCACCCTGGCGGAAAAGAGCGTGCGTCGGGTGCGGGTCGACAATGGGCGGCTGGCCGGCGAGGACGTGCTGTTCCATGAGCTCGAAGAGCGCATTCGCGGCGTGTACGACGGGCCGGATGGCGCCCTTTACCTGCTCACCGACAGCGCCGAGGGCAAGTTGCTGCGCGTGGTGCCGCTGTAGGTTCAGGCATAATCACCTGTCACTGCCACGGCCACTGTCATGACGCCACTGAAATACCTCCAGGGTTACCCCACCGCGCTGCTGGATCAGGTGCGCCAGATGATTGCCGGCGAACGCCTGGGCGACTATCTGGCGCAGCGCTACGGCGGGCGCCATGCGATCCAGAGCGACAAGGCGCTTTACGCCTACGTGATGGCGCTCAAGCAGGAGCATCTCAGGAACGCGCCGGCCATCGACAAGGTGCTGTTCGACAATCGCCTCGACCTGACCCATCGCGCGCTCGGCCTGCATACCAGCATCTCGCGGGTGCAGGGTGGCAAGCTCAAGGCCAAGAAAGAGATTCGCGTCGCCTCGCTGTTTCGCGAGGCTGCGCCGCAGTTCCTGCAGATGATCGTTGTGCACGAGCTCGCGCACCTGAAGGAAAGCGACCACAACAAGGCGTTCTACAAGCTCTGCGAGTACATGTTGCCGGGCTACGGGCAGCTGGAGTTCGACCTGCGCCTGTACCTGACCTGGCGCGACCTGCAAGCTGCCACGCCAGGCTGAGCTCAGTACGCCTCGATGATCTCGTGGTGGTGCAGCCGACCAGCGATCCTCAGTTCGATTTCATCGCCCGGGCGGCGGCCCAGCAGCCGTTGGCCCAGAGGGGCATGGGGGCTGAGCACGAGGATCTCGCGCTGCTCGAGGGTCATTTTCAGGGCCGCGCCCTCGGGGCCGAGAAACAGCCATTGCGTCTGACCCACGTCATCGCCCAGCAACACCAGGGCGGCGAGGCGAACGCCCAGTGCGTCATCGTAAGGGCGCACCTGCAACTGTCGCCAGGCGCGCAGGCTCAGGCCGATCTCCTCCACGCGCCGGGCCTGCCCTGCGGCCAGATAAGCCGCCTCCAGCCCCAGGGTGTCGTATTTGTTCTCGGCGATGTTTTCCTCGTGGGTCGCCGTTTCGTGGGCGACCCGCGCGGCCTGCTCGGCTGCCAGCAGGTCGGCGCCGAGCTGGGCGATGACCTGCCGGACTATCTGCTGTTTGTCCACGGGCGTTGGGGTCATGCGGGGCGCGCCGCTGCGCTGCGGTTCTTCAGCAGATGCGCAGCCAGGGTGCGCAGCGGGCCGAGTTGCCGGGCGATCAGCGACAACTGGGTCTGCACCAGGCGCTGGGGATCTTCCAGCTCCTCCGGTATCTGCTCGAGGGCGGCCGCCAGGTGCTCCTCGCTGTCGCTCTGAATGGCGATCTGGGTCTGCTCGACCAGGCCGCGGGCGATCTCGTCGAGGCTCTTGGCGATGCGTTCCGCGCTGGCGAGCAAGCCGCTCTGGTCGTCCGCCAACAGGGCTTCACCACGGTGCGCACCAAGGCCGGAGAGGTAGCTGAGCAGGGTGTGGGACAGCACCAGGAAGCGGAAACCGACGTCCGCCTGCTTACGAAAGTGCCCGGGCTCCATGAGCATGTTGCCCAGGGTGGTGGACAACGCCGCATCGGCGTTGTGGGCATTGCGGCGCGCCAGCCGGTAGGCGAGGTCGTCGCGCTTGCCCTCGGCGTACTGGCGGATGATCTGCTGCAGATAGGTGCTGTTGCAGCTCAGGGTGTTGGCCACCACGCGGTTCAGGCGCCGACCCTGCCAATCCGGGAGGATCAGGAACACCGCGAGCCCGGCGATGAGGCTGCCGAGCAGGGTATCGAACAGGCGGGGCAGGATCAGCCCGTAGCCGTCGCCCACCTGGTTGAAGCAGAACAGCACCAGCAGGGTGATCGCTGCGGTTGCCACGGTATAGCGGCTGGAGCGGGTGGCGAAGAACACCACGCCGGCCGCCACGGCGAAGAATGCCTGGATCAGTGGCGCCGGGAACAGGTCGATCAGGGCCCAGCCGAGCAGCAGGCCGAGCACCGTGCCGATGATGCGCTGCACCAGTTTCATGCGCGTGGCGCCGTAATTCGGCTGGCAGACGAACAGGGTGGTGAGCAGGATCCAGTAGCCCTGGGTCGGGTGGATCCAGTGCAGCACGCCATAGCCGGCGGCCAGGGCGATGGACAGACGCAGGGCGTGGCGGAATAACAGCGAGGTTGGGGTGAGCTGCAGGCGGATGCGCTCCCAGACGTCACGCAGCGATTGCGGCTCGCGGTCGAGCAGTGAGCTGTCCTGCTCTTCCGCCAGGGCGTCCGGGTTGCTGGCGCTGCCCAGCAGGCGGTCGAGCGTTCCGAGGTTGCGAGCCAGCGCGCCGAGTGAACGCAGCAGGTGGCGCCAGGCCGGGTTGCTCTGGATGCGCAGGTGCTCCAGGGAGGCCTGCAGGTCGGTGAGCGCCTGGCCGTAGTGCTCGCCATATTCGAATGGCTGGCGCAGCTCGATGGCCTGGGCCAGTGCGTGGCAGGCCTTGCCATGCAGGCGCAACAGGCGCTGGCAGCGGAACATCACGTCGCTGTGGAAGAACGCCTCGGCCAGGTCGTTGTAGGGATAGTGCGAGGAGCTGGCGCGCTCGTGGATGTCCTGGGCAAGAAAATACAGTTTCAGATAGCGGCTGACTTTCGGCCCCGGGCGGCCGTTGCCGACCCGGTGCAGAATGATTTCCTTGGTGGCGTTGAGAGCGGCCACCACGCGCCCGTTCTGCTTGGCCAGGGCCAGGCGACGCGCTTCCACGTCCAGGTGGCGCAGCGGCTCGAACAGCGCGGCCTTGAGCTTGAGGTACAGGCCCAGCTCGCGAAACAGGCGCGCCAGGCTGTGTTGCACCGGTTGATGGGCAAACAGCGCGTGCCACAGTACCGACAGGGCGCCGTACCAGGCGGCGCCCGCCACCAACAGCAAGGGCTCCAGCCACAGCCCGGCGATACCGCCACGTTGCTCCACGCCAATCATGCTGTACACCGCCAGGATCAGCGTGGCTGAACCCAGGGTGGCAAAGCGCTCGCCCAGCGCACCGAGCATGGTCAGGGCAAAGGTCGACAGGGCCAGGGCGCTGACGAACAGCCACGGGTAGGGAAACAGCCATTCGACGGCGTAGGCGGCGGCAGTGAAACAGCCCAGGGTGACCAGCAATGCAGTGAGCCGGCCCTGCCAGCTGTCATCGGTTTCAGCCAGGGCGCTGGCGATCACCCCGAGAAACAGCGGGATCAGGCCGTGCATCCAGCCCTGGTACCAGCACAGCGCCAGGCTTCCACCGAGGGCGATGAACACCCGCAGGCTATAGCTGAACTTGTCCAGCGCCCAGAGACGACGCAGGGAATGGCGCAGGGAGGGGGATGACATCCGGATCGGCAACCTTCTCGGTAAATGGCGGAGCCGCAGCCATGGGCGCGCGGCGCTTCGATTGTGCCTCGCTTGTGACCAGCAGCGCGAGAGGGGGTTTGCGCCAGATGCGGAAAAAAGCGCTCTGCTGCTCCTGGCTCTGGCGAGCACACCGGCCTGAACTCTGCGCCCCCGGCTTCGCTCCAACCTTGTACTCATCGCCAACCGAAAGCCGCAAGCCGGCTGTGCCCGACCGACAGGAGCGCCCCATGATCGACCTCCATTACTGGACGACCCCCAACGGCCACAAGGTCAGCATCTTTCTCGAGGAGAGCGGGCTGGATTACAGCGTCCACCCGGTGAATATCGGCACTGGCCAGCAGTTCGAGCCGGCATTCCTGAAAATCGCGCCGAACAATCGGATCCCCGCCATCGTCGACCACAACCCCAGTGACGGCGGCGAGCCGATTTCCGTGTTCGAATCCGGCGCGATTCTCGAGTACCTGGCCGACAAGGTCGGGCGCTTCCTGCCCCTGCAGCCGCGCCTGCGGGTCGAGGTTCAGCAATGGCTGCACTGGCAGATGGGCGGGCTGGGGCCGATGGCCGGGCAGAACCACCACTTCGTGCGCTTCGCACCGGAGCAGATTCCCTACGCCATCGAGCGCTATGTGAATGAAACCGCGCGCCTTTATGGCGTGCTGGATCGGCGGCTGGAAGGTCGCGAATATGTGGCGGGTGACTATTCGATCGCGGATATCGCCATCTACCCCTGGGCCAAGGGCTGGGAGCTGCAGCGCCAGCGTCTGGAGGACTTCCCCAACATGGCCGCCTGGCTGGCCCGTATGGGCAACCGGCCGGCGGTGCAGCGCGCTTACCAGGTCGCCGAAGCAGTTGCCCAGCGCCCCGAAGAAGTGCTCGGTAGCGAGGCTCGCAAGGCATTGTTCTGATTCACGGGCCGTCCGACAGCGAGCCCGGCTATTGCCGTCGGGCTCGACCGGTACCGAGCGGCTAGTCCAGCTTCAGTGCATCGGCGGGCACTGGCCGGCCGATAAAGTAGCCCTGGGCATAGTCGCAGCCGAGCTCGCGCAGGTAGGTTTGCTGTTCGGCACGCTCCACCCCTTCGGCCAGCACGGTCATTTCCATGCTGTGCGCCAGGGCCATAACTGCTCGAGTGATTGCCCGGTCGTCCTTGTCCGCGGGCAGGCCGGCGACAAAACTCTGGTCCAGCTTGAGCTTCTGCACCGGCAGGCGCTTGAGTCGGGCGAGGGAGCTGTAGCCGGTACCGAAGTCATCGATGGCCAGGCGCACGCCCAGGGCACGTAAGCGTTCGAGCAGCGCCTGGGCCTGATCCGGGTCATCCATCACCGCGCTTTCGGTCACTTCCAGCTCCAGGCACTCAGCTGGCAAGCCGGTGTCGGCCAGCACCCGGGCGACTCGCTGGTCGAGTTCGCCGCGGCTGAACAACCGACTGGAAATGTTCACCGCCACGAATTGCAGCCGGCGGCCGGCCGCACGCCAGGCGACCATCTGCCGGCAGGCGTGTTCGAGCACCCAGGCGTCGATGCCATCGATCATGCCGCTGTCTTCGGCCACCGGAATGAATTCACCGGGCGGCACCAGGCCACGCTGCGGGTGCTGCCAGCGCACCAGCGCCTCGACGCCCACCACCTGACCATCGTCGAGGCGGCACAGCGGCTGGTAGTGCACGCGCAGCTCTTCGTGGTCGAGGGCGTGGCGCATGCCGGCGATCAGTTCCACCCTGTGCCGCGCCTGCTCGGTCTGTGCCTGATCGTAGAAGGCGAATCCTTCGCGGCCGCTGCTTTTGGCCTTGGACAGGGCCGAGTCGACGTTGCGCAATACCTGTTCGACGGTCCGCGCCTCCTGCGGATAGAGGCTGATGCCGATGCTGGCGGACACGAACAGCTCGTGGCCGTCGAGCTCGAACGGCTCCGCCAGGCTATCGAGCAACTGCTGGGCCAGTTGGCCGGCCTGTTCGGCCTGGCCGCAGTCTTCGCAGAGCAGGCCGAACTCGTCGCCGCCCAACCGCGCCAGGGTCATGCCCTTGCCCAACCGGCTGACGAACCGCTCGCCGGCGGCCTTGAGCAGCAGGTCGCCGATGTTGTGGCCGAGGCTTTCGTTGATGTGTTTGAAATGGTCCAGGTCGATGACCATCACCGCGCCGCGATACGCTTCATTCTGCGCGCGTCCCAAGGCATGCTCGACACGCTCGGTGAACAGCAGGCGGTTGGGCAGGTTGCTCAGTGGGTCGTGGTGGGCGAGGTGGTCAAGCTCATCCTGTGAATGCTTGAGGACGCTGATGTCGGAGAGCACCGCCACATAATGGCTGAGCAGGCCGTTGTCGTCGTGAATGGCGCGAATGCATTGCCACTGTGGATAGATTTCACCGTTCTTGCGGCGGTTCCATATCTCGCCGCTCCAGATGCCCTCGGTCTGCAGGGTCTGCCAAAGGTGCTGGTAAAAGGCCGCGTCGTGACGCCCCGACTTGAGCAACGCAGGGTGCTGGCCGAGGATTTCCGCTGCGCTGTAACCGGTAATCCGGCTGAACGCCGGGTTGATGTGCACGATGGTCTGCTGCGCATCGGTGACCAGGACGCCCTCCTGCGTAGCCTCGAATACCGCCGCGGCCTGACGCAGGCTGTCGGCATCGGCGCGATGCTGGGTGATGTCCTTGACCGTACCGATGAAGCGCGCCGGCCGTCCCTCGGGGTTTACCTGTACGCGGCCCCGCGAAAGTACCCAGCGGTAAGAGCCATCCTGATGGCGCAGGCGAAAGGTGTTTTCATAGGGCGTATGGCGGTCGGCCTGGAGAATTTCGGCCAGGGCGCGCTGATAGCGGGGCGCGTCGTCCGGGTGCAGCAGCTGCTCCCACTGCGTGCGGTCATTGCTCAGCGCGCCATCAGGCAGGCCCAGCAGGGCATGGTAGCCGCCCGAATAGAAGACCTTCTGGCGCTGCAGGTCCCAATCCCACAATCCGTCTTCGGTGGCCGACAGGGCAAGGCTGAGGCGCTCCTCACTGGCTGCCAGTGCGCTTCCGGTTCGCGCCTGCCGCCGAAGGTGCCAGCTTATGGTCAGGTACAGCAGCGCGCTGGTCAGGAGAACGAAGGCCAGCCCTTTCCAGATATGAATCTGTTCCGTCTGTCGGACGGACAGGCCCAGCGAAGCCAGCAGCGAATCGCTGCAGAAAACCCACAGGCTGGCGACCACCAGGTAGTTCAAAGTCAGGCGCAATGCGCCCTGGCGAGTGTTCATAACGGACGATCCGGTTCCGTGTGGCGATGCAAGGGCATCGTTGTGGTTACCGTTGTAACATCCTTAGCCAAAAGTCCACGTGGTTTTCCAACGAGTGTCGTTGATAATGGCTTGTCGGCCTCTCGGCCGCCGCTGCGTCTTTCTCTGCAAGAGGTACCCCTGCCCATGTGGTACAACGGCTTTCTCGACCTGCCGGTCTGGCAACTCATCGTCGTCACCCTGTTGATGACCCACGTGACCATCGTTGCCGTCACGGTCTATCTGCATCGTTACTCCGCTCACCGCTCGCTGGAGCTGCACCCTGCGCTCAAGCACTTTTTCCGTTTCTGGCTGTGGTTGACCACGGCCATGAACACCCGCGAATGGACCGCCATCCATCGCAAGCACCACGCCAAATGCGAAACCGCCGAGGACCCCCACAGCCCGGTCGTCAAGGGCCTGGGAACGGTGATGCGCAAGGGCGCCGAGCTGTATGCCGAAGAGGCGAAAAATCAGGACACCCTGCGCATCTATGGCAAGAACTGCCCCGATGACTGGATCGAGCGCAACCTTTACTCGCGCCTGCCACTGGGTGGCATCGCGCTGATGTTGGTCATCGACGTGGCGCTGTTCGGTGTGCTCGGCCTGACCGTATGGGCCGTGCAGATGATGTGGATTCCGTTCTGGGCCGCCGGTGTCATCAATGGCCTTGGTCACGCCGTCGGCTATCGCAACTTCGAATGCCGTGATGCGGCCACCAACCTGGTGCCATGGGGCATCATCGTTGGCGGTGAGGAGCTGCACAACAACCACCACACCTATCCCAACTCGGCCAAACTGTCGGTCAAGCCCTGGGAGTTCGACATGGGCTGGGCCTGGATACGTCTGTTCAGCTTCCTGCGCCTGGCCAAGGTGCAGCGGGTTGCGCCCATTGCGCACCGGGTGCCAGGCAAGGGCATTCTCGACATGGACACCGCCATGGCGATCCTCAACAACCGCTTCCAGATCATGGCCCAGTATCGCAAGCTGGTGATCGGCCCACTGGTCAAGCAGGAACTGGCCAAGGCCGACGAGTCGGTGCGCCATCAGTTCCGCCGCGCCAAGCGCTTGCTCGCCCGTGAGCCGAGCCTGCTGCAGGACAACCAGCAGGTGCATATCGACGCCATGCTGGCGCACAGCCAGGCGCTCAAGGTCATCTATGAGAAGCGCCTGGCATTGCAGCAGATCTGGGTCAAGACCAGCTCCAACGGCCACGACATGCTCGAAGCGATCAAGCACTGGGTGCAGGATGCCGAGGCCAGTGGCATTCAGTCCTTGCGCGACTTCGCCGAGCAGCTGAAAACCTACTCGCTGCGCCCCGCTACTGTGTGAGCTGGTACGCAAACGCGCAGGCTATTGTGAACCGCCCGGAGCGCCAAGGGTCATAGGATGACCCGGTTGCCACGCAAGGCCCGCCATTCGGCGGGCCTTTTCGATTGCGTATGGCAGCCCCCACTGCAATCTACTTGGCGTTCTCTGGATCGGTATATGGATGAACTCGGCACTATCGACCTGGAAGAGTTGACTCTGGCGTTGTTGCACAGCCGCGCGGAAGGCACCCGCCTGCGCGAGCGCGAACAGCTGTTCAGCACCCTGCTGGGCAGCGTCAATGCCGTGTTGTGGGCGTTCGACTGGGAAACCCAACAGATCACCTATGTCAGCCCAGCTTACGAACTGGTGTTCGGGCGCTCAGCGGGACTGCTGCTGGCCGACTACGGCGAGTGGCGCAACAGCATTTATCCCGACGACCTGGAATATGCTGCCGAGAGCATGGCCAAGGTGTTGGAGACCGGTGCTGTCGAAGCCCGTGAGTACCGAATCATCCGGGCTGACGGCGAGATCCGCTGGCTCAGTGACAAATGCTTCATCGGTCGCCACAGCGACAGCCGGGCGACGCCGATCATCTTCGGTATCGCCGAAGACATCACCGAGAAGAAGCAGTTGGAGGGCGAATTGCACCGCCTAGCCACTACCGACGTGCTGACCCAGAGCAGCAATCGTCGACACTTCTTCGAATGCGCCCAGAGCGAGTTCGAGTTGGCGCGCAATCAGGGGCAGCCGTTGGCATTCCTGCTCCTGGACCTGGACGACTTCAAGCACATAAATGACAGTTATGGTCACCAGGTCGGCGATCAGGTGCTGCAGCAACTGGCCAACTGCGCCAGTTCGGTGCTGCGCCGCGGTGATCTATTCGGCCGTATCGGTGGTGAGGAGTTCGCTGCACTGTTTCCCGGCTGTGAGCCGGAGCTCGCGGCGCAGATCGCACAGCGTCTGCAGCGCGAGATCCAGCGTCTGGCCTTCAATCACGAGGGCAAGGCATTCGGCATCACCGTCAGCCAGGGGCTCACCTCGCTGCGCAGCGGCGATCCCGGCCTCGACGTGCTCTATGCCCGGGCGGATGCCGCCATGTATCAGGCCAAGCGGCAGGGCAAAAACCAGATCGTGACCAGCTAAGTATGGCGGAAAGCCGCCTATATCTGCTTTTTGATCGGCGGCTCATTGCTCATTTTTGTTAAGTGAGCATCCGCCTATGCGCGCGCTTTTCTGAGCAACTTATTGAAAAATGGCATGTTATGCGACTTTAGTCGTCCATGGCACGTAACCTGCTGTGCTAAATTCGTTCAATAACGGCCGAGCACGGCCGACAATAACAATGCAGAGAATCGAACGATGCCATTTTTCCTGTCGCTTTCGTCCCTAGTTACGTCCGACTAATCTTCATTCCTGAGCACTTTCGTGCTGCCGTCCAGCTGCCTGTGGCGCCACTTCTGGCTGCCTGGTGCGCGACGGTGGCATCCCGAATTCGGCTGAAGCGAGCCCGCAGAGGCATCCACCATCAGACCGATGTGTTGCACCAATAAAAGAAAAACACACTGGAGAGATCACGATGATGAAAAAAGCTTCCCTGGCGCTGGCCGTAGCCGCTGGCACCATGGGTCTGACCCTGGCCAACGTCGCAAACGCTGCCTTTATCGAAGACACCAAGGCCAAGCTGGATCTGCGCAACTTCTACTTTGATCAAGACAACCGCGAAAGCCAGGGCGAAGTCGGTGTAGGTGCTGCGCGCGGCGGTCAAGTGCGTGAGTGGGGCCAGGCGTTCCAGTTGAACGTGCAGTCGGGCTTCACCGAAGGCACCGTCGGTGTTGGTGTTGACGCGATTGGCCTGCTGGGCGTACGTCTCGATGGCGGCGGCCGTGCTGGCAAAGCCGGGCAAGACCGTAACCCTAGCGCACTGTTCCCGCTGGAAAGCGACGGTAGCGCCCGCGACGAGTTCAGCAGTATGGGCCTGACCGGCAAGATCCGTGTCTCCAAGACCGTGGCGCATGTCGGCACCCTGCAGCCGAAGCTGCCGGTCGTGACCTTCAACGATGGCCGTCTGATCCCGCAGACCTTCGAAGGCGCGCAGATCACGTCCAACGAAATCGAAAACCTGACCCTGATCGCGGGTCAGCTCGAGCATGCCAAAGGCCGTGCTTCCAGCAACAGCGAGTCGCTCGCCATTGCTGGCGCTCGTGTGGGTTCCGACAGCAACAAATTCTATTACGGCGGTGCCGACTACAAGATCAACAAGGATCTGTTGGTTCAGTACTACTACGGCAACCTCGACGATTTCTACAAGCAGCACTTCCTCGGGCTGACCCACACCCTGGCACTGGGTGCCGGCTCGCTGAAATCCGACCTGCGTTACTTCGACACCGGCTCCGATGGCAAGAACAGCAGTGCTGCCGGTCGCGCCGATGGTTACCTCGGCAGTGGCTACTACGGTCGCAATGCCCTTGGTAACGGTATCACCACTGGCGAAGTAGATAACCGTACCTGGAGCGCATTCTTCACCTACAGCCTGGAAGGCCATGCACTGAGCGCTGGTTACCAGCAGGTTTCCGGTGACAGCCAGTTCATCCAGCTCAACCAGGGCACGGCAGTTCCTGGCCAGGGCGGCGCTACCACCTACCTGATCACCGACCGTCAGCTCAGCAACTTCGGTCGTGCCGGTGAGCGTACCTGGATCACCCAGTACGGCTACGATTTCGGCAAGGTTGGTGTTCCCGGTCTGACCGCCAACGTGCTGTACATGAAGGGCGACAATATCAAGTCGGCCAACGGCGACCTGAAAGAGTGGGAACGCGACCTGACCGTCAGCTACGTGCTGCAGGATGGCGCCATGAAAGGCCTGGGTTTCGCCTGGCGTAACGCTTCGCTGCGTTCCGAAGTGGCGAACGCCGACGCCGATCAGAACCGCCTGATCGTCAGCTACAGCATCCCGCTGATGTAAGCTGGACCGCCGAGCCGCTCTACGCGGCGGCTCGTCTCAATGCAAAAGCCCGGACTGGTTCCGGGCTTTTGCTTTTCTGCAGGGCGGGTTGTCAGCCAGCGGTTGTGGCTGGCTGTTGCTGGGTGATGCAGTGGATATTGCCGCCACCGAGGAGGATCTCACGGCCCGGCACCATCACTACCCGGTGCTCGGGGAGCAGCCGTTCAAGAATGGCTCTGGCTTCCTGATCCCTGGGGTCATCGAAACTCGGCGCGACAATGCCGCCGTTGACGATCAGAAAGTTCACGTAGGAGCCCGCCAGGCGTGCCTCCGGGCTGCGCTCCTGGCTGCCGAGTACGCGGTCGACGCCTGCGCATTCCTCTTCGCTCGCATACAGTGGGCCGGGAATCGGCATCTTGTGCACGGTGAGCTTACGGCCCTTGGCGTCGCGGCTGTTTTCCAGGACGCGCAAGGCAGCCTGGCATCGCGCATAGTTGGGATCTTGCGGGTCATCCGTCCAGGCCAGCAGCACTTCGCCGGGGCGGACGTAGCAGCAGAAGTTGTCGACGTGGCCATCGGTCTCGTCATTGAACAGGCCGTCCGGCAGCCAGATGACGGTGTCGATGGCCAGGTGCTCGGCCAGTACGGCCTCGATCTGCTCTCGGCTCAGGTGCGGGTTGCGGTTGTGGTTGAGCAGGCATTCTTCGGTGGTGATCAGCGTGCCCTCGCCATCGACGTGGATCGAGCCACCTTCGAGCACGAAACCTTCCGTGCGGTAACGGTCGCAGCTTTCCAGACCGAGAATCTTCCTGGCTACCTGGTCGTCGCGCAGCCAGGGGAAATACAGGCCGCCTGCGAAGCCGCCCCAGGCGTTGAAGCCCCAGTCCACGCCGCGCAGCTCACCGCTGGTGCTGGTGACGAAGGTCGGACCGGTGTCGCGTACCCAGGCATCGTCGGTAGTCATCTCCACCACACGGATGCGTTCATGCTGCAGGTGCGCAGAGGCATTCTCGTATTGCCCGGCCGATACGCACACCGTCACCGGCTCGAATTCGGCAATGGCGCGGGCTACGGCCGTAAAGGCGTGTTGGGCAGGTTTGCCGCCCAGGCGCCAGTTGTCCGGCCGCTCTGGCCATACCATCCACGTCTGGCTATGCGGCTCCCATTCGGCCGGCATGCGGAAGCCGTCGGCGCGAGGTGTCGAGGTAAGGGTGGTCATGGCGGTGCTCCATAGCGGAATCGGTAAGAAAAGACGGTGGTCAGGAAGCCTGTGTGCCATCCAGGGTTTTCAAGGGAGTGTAGAGGTCGGGTCGGCGGTCGCGGAAGGTGCCCCAGGCGCTGCGAACCTGCTCCAGTTTGTCGAGATCGAAGCTGTGCACCCGCAGGCCTTCCTCGGCCTCGCCCATCTCTTCGACCTTTTCACCAAACTGGTTGGCGATAAAGGACGAACCATAAAACGTGATGCTGTAGCCGTCCTGCTCTTCCGTGCCGATGCGATTGCTGGCAAGCAGTGGCATCAGGTTGGCGCCGGCATGGCCCTGCTGCACGCGCTGCCAATGATCGCGGGAAAGGATGCTGGCGTCGTGGGGCTCGCTGCCGATGGCGGTCGGGTAGAGCAGGACTTCCGCGCCGAGAAGTGCCATGGCGCGTGCGCTTTCTGGAAACCATTGGTCCCAGCAGATGCCCGCGCCGATCCTGGCGTAGCGGGTCTTCCAGACCTTGAAGCCGGTGTCGCCGGGATTGAAGTAGTACTTTTCGTGATACCCGGGGCCGTCCGGGATATGACTTTTTCGGTAGATACCCAGGTTGCTGCCATCGGCGTCGATAATCGCGATGCTGTTGAAGCGTGCCCGCCCTGCCAGTTCATAGAAGCTGATCGGCAGCACTACCTGCAGCTCCCGGGCGATCTTTTGAAAATGCGCGATCGCCGGATTGTCCTCGACCCGCGTGGCCAGTTGCAGGTGATCCGGGTCGGGCTTCTGGCAGAAATACGGGGTTTCGAACAGCTCCTGCAGCAGAATGATCTGCGCGCCTTTGGCTGCAGCCTCGCGTACCTGCCTTTCGGCGTTGGCGATGTTTGCGGCGCTGTCCCATGAGCAGGCCATCTGGGTGACGGCGAGGGTGACGGTACGGGACATGAGGGGCCTCCAGTGGGCACGGCTCGCCAGGGGGTAATCACGGCAGGCGGATTGTGCTAGTGCGGCCGCGTGTAAATTGCCTGGCGAAACTCATCTTTTAATCGATAAAAATCTGTATTAAAAGTATTTTTCATTAATTTAAACGAGTTTTATCACGATATTGCGAATAACTATCTGCATTTTGCGCGAGGGAGACGTTGTCCTCAATAGGCCATATTCCGCTCACGGCGACGGTGTGATGCGCTTTTGCAAGTAGGGCGGCAGATACAGGCCGAGGTAGGCGTCGAACACCCTCAGGCCTTCTTCGCCCAGACGCGGGGTGATGCAGCCATGCTGCTGGATCGAGCGGGCATACACGCGGTCTCCCAACTCCATGGCCAAGGCGAATACATCGATATCCTCCGGTAGCGTCGGCAGGTGGAAATGGCGGTCGAACAGGGTCTGCATCTGCTGACCGAGTTCGGCGTCATGCAGCTGATCTGCCTGACTCACGTCGCTCAGACCATGCTGGGCGAGGATCAGCTGCCGCGCTGCGGCGTCGTTGGCGTAGACGGCCAGCATGCGTTGCTCGACGATTCGCGAAAGGTCACGCCAGGTGCCCAGCGCGCAGTTGTCGAGCGGCGCCTCCAGGCAAGCGCGAAAAGCGCCATGCACATCGGCCGTGAGCGCCTGGAGCAGGGCGGGCACGCTGGGAAAGAAGTGGTAAACCGAGGAGGGGGCCATGGCCGCATGTTCGGCCACGGTATAGATCGACAGCGCGCCGACGCCGTCTTCGGCCAGCAGGGTGCGGGCCGCGGCAAGAATCTGCTCGATGCGCGCCTGGCTGCTGGCGCGGGGTTTGCGGGCGCTCACTCAGGCGCCTTCACGATAGCGCTGCCAGACCTGCTCGCACATGTGGCCTGTTTGCTGGGCTGGGCTTCCAGTCGGGGCAGTGGGCGGATCATTGCAATCTTCCTGGGCGGCGGGTGTACGAATTAGGCGTGGGCCATGTCCTGAGGTCAATGAGCTTCAGCTTTTCGCAGGCTCTGCAATGCGGGCCTTGAGGTGAACGCCGACTTTCGTCGGCGTTTTCACATTACACGGTATGCAGGTACCAGTTGTACTCAAGGTCGGAGATGGTGGTCTCGAACTCCTGCAGCTCGGCTTCCTTGCAGGCCACGAAGATGTCGATGTACTCCGGGCGGATGTACTTGTTCATCACTTCGCTGTCGTCGAGCTGGCGCAGGGCGTCACGCAGGTTGTTCGGCAGGCTCTGCTCAAGCTGTTCGTAGGAGTTGCCCTCGATGGGCTCGCCCGGGTCCAGTTGATTGGTCAGGCCGTGGTGAATGCCGGCGAGGATCGAGGCCATCATCAGGTAGGGGTTGGCATCGGCGCCGGCGACGCGGTGCTCGATGCGGATCGCATCGCTGCTGCCGGTCGGCACGCGTACCGCCACGGTGCGGTTGTCCAGGCCCCAGCTCGGTGCGTTGGGCACGTAGAACTGCGCGCCGAAGCGGCGGTACGAGTTGACGTTCGGGCACAGGAAGGCCATCGAAGCCGGCATGGTTTCCAGGATGCCGGCGATGGCATGGCGCAGCGGCGCGTGCTGCTCCGGGTCATCGGTGGCGAAGATGTTCTGGCCGGTCTTCTTATCGAGCAGCGAGATGTGCACGTGCAGGCCGTTGCCCGCCTGGCCCGGGTAGGGCTTGGCCATGAAGGTGGAGTCCATCTCGTGGTCGTAGGCGATGTTCTTGATCAGGCGCTTGAGCAGCAATGCGTGGTCGCAGGCCTTGATGGCATCCTTGGTGTGATGCAGGTTGACCTCGAACTGCGCCGGGGCGCTTTCCTTGACGATGGCGTCGGCCGGCAGGTCCTGCTCCTTGGCGGCTTCGAGCATGTCCTGCAGGCAGTCGACGTATTCGTCGAGGTCGTCGATCAGGTAGACCTGGGTCGAGTGAGGGCGCTTGCCGGAGATCGGCGAGCGGGGCGGCTGCGGGCGGCCATTCACGTTCTCCTGGTCGATCAGGTAGAACTCGAGTTCGAAGGCCGCGCAGATGGTCAGGCCGAGTTCGTCGAACTTCTGCACCACCTGGCGCAATACCTCGCGCGGGTCGGCAAAGAAGGGGCTGCCGTCCAGCTCGTGCATGGTCATTAGCAGTTGCGCGGTCGGACGCTTCTGCCAGGGTTCCTTGCACAGGGTATTGGGGATGGGGTAGCAGATACGGTCGGCGTCACCGATGTCCAGGCCCAGGCCCGTGCTTTCCACGGTGGCACCATTGATGTCCAGGGCGAACAGCGACGCGGGCAGGTTGATGCCCTTTTCATACACCTTGTGGAGGCTGGCGCGTTCGATGCGCTTGCCGCGCACCACACCATTCATATCTGCAATCAGAAGGTCGACGAACTGAACCTCAGGATGTTCCTTGAGGAACGCGTTCGCTTCATTGAGCTGAACGGCACGCGGGGGTACCGACATGATGCAACACCTATGTTGTTAAAAATATCAATCAATTACTGACACGCCGGGAGTCAATCCCAAACGCTATTGGCTGTCAAGACAGCCGAATGCTGCCCTAAAGATGGGCGCGATGGCCATTTTTAGGGCGTTTCAGGGCATTTCGATGGCAGCATTCAGAACCGCCGGGGTGACACGATGGGTTTGAAAATAAGCCGATCGAGCGATGTTGTATAAAAAAATGAACAAGGCTAAGCTCGGGAAAACCCACATTAATCGAACAATACGGGTGCTCCATGACCAGCATGCCGCTTTCTGGCGACAGTGCCTGTGCCGCGCAATTCGCGGCTTGCTCAGCGTCGACCAGCCTCCGGGGAGCAAGCGCGGGGCGCAACGCCAGCGGTCGCTGCCACCGTGCCAAGGCTGACGAAAAGCCTGCCCAGCCGCTCGAAAATCTGCACACCCCGTCAGCTTTTGCCCGTGCAACCTTCTATTTCTCGCTCGTTCTCCCACGCTGCCGCACCCGGCGTGTGCAGCGGGGCGCGCGCCTCGCACCGCCTGTAGCGAGCAGCGGCCCATGCTTTGCAGAGGCGCCAGGGTCTGTCGAGTGCAACAAAGGTCGGTTACAGTCTCGGGTATCTGCTGCTCAGTGCGCATGCCTGGGTGGCGAGGTGTACGCCGGGGACCGCCTGACAACCCGAATTATCCCGTGCGCTGGCGACTGTCGTGAGCCAGATTTGGTCAGCGTGTGGGGCATGTCGAGCCGGCCGAGGATGCCGGTTTCATAAACTCTGAGGTCTCTATGAGTACCAAATTGGACCAGCTCTCCAGCTGGCTGAAAGAGCGCAAGATTACTGAAGTCGAATGTCTGGTCAGCGACCTGACGGGCATTGCCCGGGGCAAGATCTCGCCGACCAATAAATTCCTCGACGAAAAAGGCATGCGTCTGCCGGAAAGCGTATTGCTGCAGACCGTTACCGGCGATTACGTCGAAGACGATGTCTACTACGACCTGCTCGATCCGGCGGACATCGACATGATTTGCCGGCCCGACGAGAACGCCGTGTTCATCGTGCCCTGGGCCATCGAGCCCACTGCCCAGGTGATCCACGACACCTATGACAAACAGGGCAATCCGATCGAACTGTCGCCACGCAACATCCTCAAGAAAGTGCTGCGGCTCTACGCCGACAAGGGCTGGCAGCCCATCGTGGCGCCGGAGATGGAGTTTTACCTGACCAAGCGCAACAGCGACCCGGACTTTCCGCTGGTTGCGCCGATGGGCCGCTCCGGGCGCCCGGAAACCGGCCGGCAGAGTTTCTCGATCGACGCGGCCAACGAATTCGACCCGCTGTTCGAAGACATGTACGACTGGTGCGAGCTGCAGGGCCTGGACCTGGATACCCTGATCCACGAAGAAGGCCCGGCGCAGATGGAAATCAACTTCCGTCACGGCGAGGCGCTGCACCTGGCCGACCAGATTCTGGTGTTCAAGCGCACCATGCGTGAGGCGGCGCTCAAGCACGACGTGGCGGCGACCTTCATGGCCAAGCCGATCACCGACGAGCCCGGCAGTGCCATGCACCTGCACCAGAGCATCATCGACAAGGCCACGGGCAGGAACATCTTCTCCAATGAAGACGGCTCCATGAGCCAGCTGTTCATGCACCACATCGGCGGCCTGCAAAAATACATCCCGGAACTGCTGCCGCTGTTCGCCCCCAACGTCAATTCTTTCCGCCGCTTCCTGCCGGATACCTCGGCGCCGGTGAACGTCGAATGGGGCGAGGAGAACCGCACCGTGGGCCTGCGCGTGCCGGATGCCACGCCGCAGAATCGGCGGGTCGAGAACCGTCTGGCCGGCGCCGACGCCAACCCGTATCTGGCCCTGGCCGCCAGCCTGCTATGCGGTTACATCGGCATGGTCGAAGGCATCGAACCGAGCGCGCCGGTGGTGGGGCGTGGCTACGAGCGCCGCAACCTGCGCCTGCCGCTGACCCTCGAGGCGGCGCTGGAGCGCATGGAGACCTGCCAGGTGGTCGAGCAGTACCTGGGCCACAAGTTCGTCAGCGGTTACGTGGCGGTCAAGCGCGCCGAGCACGAGAATTTCAAGCGGGTGATCAGTTCGTGGGAGCGCGAGTTCCTGCTGCTGTCGGTCTGATACGCGCGGGGCTGGCGCGCGATCCGCACGGCCCCGTCTATAAAAGAGGTGAACATGACGGTTAAAAATCCGAAGACCCGGCAATGGCAGGCCATGAGCCGCGACCATCATCTGGCGCCTTTCAGTGACTTCAAGCAACTGGCCGAGAAAGGCCCGCGCATCATCACCCGTGGTGAGGGTGTGCATTTGTGGGACAGCGAAGGCCACAAGATTCTCGATGGCATGGCCGGCCTGTGGTGCGTTGCCCTCGGCTACGGACGTGAGGAACTGGTCGAAGCGGCCAGCAAGCAGATGCGCGAATTGCCGTTCTACAACACGTTTTTCCAGACGGCCCACCCGCCGGTACTGGAGCTGGCGAAGGCGCTCTCCGAGATCACTCCGGCCGGCATGAACCACGTGGTGTTCACCGGCTCGGGGTCTGAGGGCAACGACACCATGCTGCGGATGGTGCGCCATTACTGGGCGCTCAAGGGCAAGCCCGGCAAGAAGGTCGTGATCGCTCGCGAGAACGGTTACCACGGCTCTACCGTGGCGGGTGCCAGCCTTGGCGGTATGAAAGGCATGCACGAGCAGGGCGACCTGCCGATTCCGGGCATCGTGCACATCGCGCAGCCGTACTGGTTCGGTGAAGGCGGCGACATGACCCCGGAAGCCTTTGGCATCTGGGCGGCCGATGAGCTGGAGAAGAAGATTCTCGAAGTGGGTGAAGAGCACGTCGCGGCGTTCATTGCCGAGCCGATCCAGGGCGCTGGTGGCGTGATCATCCCGCCGGACAGCTACTGGCCGAAGGTGCGCGAGATCCTTGCCAAATACGAGATACTCTTCGTCGCCGATGAGGTGATCTGCGGCTTTGGCCGTACCGGTGAGTGGTTCGGTAGCGATTACTACGGCAACACGCCGGACATGATGACCATCGCCAAGGGCCTGACCTCCGGTTACGTGCCGATGGGCGGCCTGGTGGTTCGCGACGAGATCGTCCAGGTGCTCAACGAAGGCGGTGATTTCAACCACGGCTTCACCTATTCCGGACATCCGGTGGCCGCCGCCGTGGCGCTGGAGAACATTCGAATTCTGCGCGAAGAAAAGATCATCGACAGGGTCAGAGAGGAAACGGCACCGTATTTGCAGAAACGACTGCGTGAACTGGCGGATCACCCCTTGGTGGGTGAGGTGCGCGGCGTCGGCATGCTGGGCGCCATCGAACTGGTGAAGGACAAGCAGACCCGCGAACGTTATCCGAGCGACAAAGCCGTGGGTATGATCTGCCGCGGCCACTGCTTCGAGAACGGATTGATCATGCGCGCCGTCGGCGACACCATGATCATGTCGCCACCGCTGGTGATCAGCAAGACGGAAATCGACGAGCTGGTGGACAAGGCCCGCACATGCCTGGATCTCACCGCCCGTGCTTTACTGGCCTGAGGCTTGAGTGAAAAGGCAGTTATCGCCAGACTGCGCCGGCCAAAAAACGGGATCATGCGGCGACGCGTGGCAACCCGAATAATCAACACTACACATGGAGCTGAACCGCATGATCAAGACTTTCGGCAAGACTCTGCTGGCCGTGACGCTGGCCGGCAGCATGGCCGGTCTGGCGCAGGCTGATGGCAAGGTACTGAATGTCTACAACTGGTCGGACTACATCGCCGCAGACACCGTGGCCAAGTTCACCAAGGAAACCGGCATCAAGGTCACCTACGACGTCTTCGACTCCAACGAGACCCTGGAAGCCAAGCTGTTCGCCGGCAAATCCGGGTACGACATCGTGGTGCCGTCGAACAACTTCCTGGCCAAGCACATCAAGGCCAAGATCTATCAGCCGCTGGACAAGTCCAAGCTGAGCAACTGGGAAAACCTCGACAAGAACCTGCTGAAGACCGTCGAAGTGAGCGACCCGGGCAACCAGTACGCGTTCCCGTACATGTGGGGTTCGATCGGCATCGGCTTCAACCCGGAGAAGGTCAAGGCCGCGCTGGGCGAAAACGCCCCGGTGGATTCCTGGGACCTGCTGTTCAAACCGGAAAACATCGAGAAACTCAAGGCCTGTGGCGTGTCGTTCCTCGACTCACCCACCGAGATTCTGCCGATCGCCCTGCAGTACCTGGGCTATGAGCCGACCAGCACCGACCCGAAACAGCTGAAGGAAGCCGAAGCGCTGTTCCTGAAGATCCGCCCTTCGGTGACCTACTTCCACTCCTCCAAATACATCTCCGACCTGGCCAACGGCAACCTCTGCGTGGCCGTGGGTTATTCGGGTGACGTGTACCAGGCCAAGTCGCGTGCTGAAGAAGCCGGTGGCAAGGTCAAGGTGGCCTACAACATTCCGAAGGAAGGCGCAGGTACCTTCTTCGACATGGTGGCCATCCCTGCCGATGCGGAAAACGTCGAGTCGGCCTACGCCTTCATGAACTTCCTGATGAAGCCGGAAATCATGGCTGAAATCACCAACGAAGTGCAGTTCCCCAACGGTAACGCCAAGGCCACGCCGCTGGTCGATGAAGCCATTCGTAACGACCCGGGCATCTACCCGACCCAGGAAACCATGGGCAAGCTATATGCCTTCCCGGATCTGCCGCCGGCTGCCCAGCGTGCCATGACCCGCAGCTGGACGAAGATCAAGTCCGGCCGTTGATCGAATCGCAGCCGCGGTGCCACTTGGCAACGCGGCTGGCGCTTCTGCAGGACAGTGGGCGGCTCGCCGTCCGCCGAGCGTTGCGGCTGCGCTGTGACGCTCACTCGAATCGCGATGCGTCACCGCTGGGTGACGAGCCACAAGAAGAGGACGACCTGTGCATTTTTCCCTGGGCAAGATCCTGACAACGACCGCGCTATCGGTTGGCTTGGCAACCCTGGCACATGCGGACGGCACCGTGCATATCTACAACTGGAGCGACTACATCGGCGAAGAGACTCTGGCCGAGTTCCAGAAGGCCACGGGCATCAAGCCGGTATACGACGTCTTCGACTCCAACGAAACCCTGGAAGGCAAACTGCTCGCTGGCCGTAGCGGCTATGACGTGGTGGTGCCGTCCAACCATTTTCTTGGCAAGCAGATCAAGGCGGGCGCATTTCAGAAGCTCGACCGTAGCAAGCTGCCGAACTGGAACAACCTCGACCCGGCGCTGCTCAAGCAGCTCGAAGCCAACGACCCGGGCAATCAATACGCGGTGCCTTACCTGTGGGGTACCAACGGTATTGGCTACAACGTCGCCAAGGTCAAGGAAGTGCTGGGCGTCGACAAGATCGACTCCTGGGCCGTGCTGTTCGAACCACAGAACATGAAGAAGCTCGCCAGTTGTGGCGTGTCCTTCATGGATTCGGCAGACGAGATGATTCCCTCGGTACTCAACTACCTGGGCCTCGACCCGAACAGCCAGAGTGGCGATGATTACGCCAAGGCCGAGGCCAAGCTGCTGGAAGTACGGCCCTACGTGAGCTACTTCCACTCCTCGAAATACATCAGCGATCTGGCCAACGGCAACATCTGCGTGGCGTTCGGTTACTCCGGCGATGTTTTACAGGCCGCAGACCGTGCCGCGGAGGCCGGCAAGGGCGTCGAAATCGCCTATGCGATTCCCAAGGAAGGCGCCAACCTGTGGTTCGACATGCTCGCCATCCCCAAGGATGCCGGTAACGTCGAACAGGCCCATGCGTTCATCAACTACCTGCTCGATCCGCAGGTGATCGCCGGGGTCAGCGACTATGTCGGTTATGCCAACCCCAACACCAAGGCGGGCGAGCTGATGGACCAGGACATCCGTCAGGACGAGTCGGTGTATCCACCACAGGCCGTGCTGGACAAGTTGTACGTCTCAGCCGAACTGCCGCCCACGGCGCAGCGCCTGATGACGCGAAGCTGGACGAAGATCAAGTCCGGAAGATGAACCCATTAGCGCCCGGCCTTTGCCGGGCGCCATTTTTGTTGCGGGAGTTTGGTAATGGCAGTTGCTTCCAGTACCTATAAGAAGGTCATCGAAGGGAGCCAGCAACCCAAAGAGGTGCTGGTCAAGATCGAGCGGGTCACCAAGAAGTTCGACGAGACCATCGCCGTCGACGACGTGTCGCTGACCATCAACAAGGGCGAGATCTTCGCCCTGCTCGGTGGCTCCGGATCCGGCAAGTCGACCCTGTTGCGTATGCTTGCCGGGTTCGAGCGGCCCACCGAGGGGCGCATCTTTCTCGATGGTCAGGACATCACCGACATCCCGCCCTACGAGCGGCCGATCAACATGATGTTCCAGTCCTACGCGCTGTTCCCGCACATGAGCGTGGCCGACAACATCGCCTTCGGCCTCAAGCAGGACAAGCTGCCCAAGGCAGAAATCGAAGCTCGCGTCGCTGAAATGCTCAAGCTGGTGCAGATGAGCCAGTACGCCAAGCGCAAGCCCCATCAGCTTTCCGGTGGCCAGCGTCAGCGTGTGGCCCTGGCCCGCTCCCTGGCCAAGAAACCCAAGCTGCTGCTGCTCGATGAGCCGATGGGCGCGCTGGACAAGAAGCTGCGTTCGCAAATGCAGCTCGAGCTGGTCGAGATCATCGAGCGCGTCGGCGTGACCTGCGTGATGGTCACCCACGACCAGGAAGAGGCCATGACCATGGCCCAGCGCATCGCCATCATGCACCTGGGCTGGATCGCACAGATCGGCAGCCCCATCGATATCTACGAAACGCCGGCCAGCCGCCTGGTCTGCGAGTTCATCGGCAACGTCAACCTGTTCGATGGCGAAATCGTCCACGATGACACCGACCATGCGGTGATCAACTGCCCGCAGCTCGACAAGCCGATCTACATCGGCCATGGCATCAGCACCCGTGCCCAGGAGACCCAGGTCACCTATGCCCTGCGCCCGGAAAAACTGCTGATGGCCACGCAACTGCCGGCTGACCACGAGCACCCGGACTACAACTGGAGCCATGGCAGCGTGCACGACATCGCCTACCTGGGCGGCCATTCGGTGTACTACGTCAAGCTGACCTCCGGGCAGATCGTGCAATGCTTCATTGCCAACGCCGAGCGCCGCGGCAAGCGACCGACCTGGGATGACCCGGTGGTGGTGTTCTGGGAAGACGACAGCGGCGTGGTACTGCAGTCATGAAAATGAGCAGCCTGACCAAGCGCATGCCTACCGGCCGACACCTGGTGATCGGCATCCCGTTCATCTGGCTGTTCCTGTTCTTCCTGCTGCCGTTCATCATCGTCCTGAAGATCAGTTTCGCCGAAGCCGATGTGGCGATCCCGCCCTATACGCAAATCTACACCTGGGCCGACAACACCCTGCAGATCGTCCTGAACCTGGGCAACTACATCTTCCTGACCGAGGATGCGCTCTACCTTGCCGCCTACCTTGGATCGCTGAAGATCGCCTTCTTCAGTACCATCGCCTGCCTGTTGATCGGCTACCCGATGGCCTATGCCATCGCCCGCGCCAACAAGGAAACCCAGATGGTGCTGCTGTTGCTGGTGATGATGCCGACCTGGACGGCGATCCTGATCCGCGTCTACGCGTGGATGGGCATCCTCAGCAACAACGGGTTGCTCAACGGCTTCCTGCAGAGCATCGGCCTGATCGACGCGCCCTTGCAGATCCTCAACACCAACACGGCGGTGTACATCGGCATCGTCTATTCGTACCTGCCGTTCATGATTCTGCCGCTGTTCGCCAACCTGGTGAAGCATGACCAGAGTTTGCTGGAGGCCGCGTCGGATCTGGGGTCGAGCAATTTCAACAGCTTCTGGAAGATCACCGTGCCGCTGTCCAAGAACGGCATCATCGCCGGCTGCATGCTGGTGTTCATTCCGGTAGTGGGCGAGTTCGTGATCCCCGAGCTGCTCGGTGGCCCGGAAACCCTGATGATCGGTAAGGTGTTGTGGCAGGAATTCTTCAATAACCGCGACTGGCCGGTGGCTTCCGCCCTGGCGGTGGTGATGCTGGCGCTGCTGTTGATTCCGATCATCCTGTTCAACAAGAACCAGGCGAAAGAGATGGAGGGCCGGGCATGAAGAACTTCCGTTTCTCCACGATGATGCTCTGGGTCGGCTTCGCCTTCATCTATCTGCCGATGCTCATCCTGGTGATCTATTCGTTCAACGCCTCGCGGTTGGTGACGGTGTGGGGCGGCTGGTCGACCAAGTGGTATGTCAGCCTGCTCGATGACCGACAACTGATGGGGGCGGTGTGGCGCTCGCTGGAGATTGCCTGCTACACGGCGATCGCGGCGGTTGCCCTGGGCACGCTGGCGGCGTTCGTGCTGACCCGGGTCAATCGGTTCAAGGGCCGTACGCTGTTTGGCGGCCTGGTTACCGCGCCACTGGTGATGCCGGAAGTGATCACCGGTCTGTCGCTGCTCCTGCTGTTCGTGGCCATGGCGCAGTTGATCGGCTGGCCGGCGGAGCGCGGCATGATGACCATCTGGATCGCCCACACCACGTTCTGCTCGGCCTACGTGGCCGTGGTGGTGTCGGCGCGCCTGCGCGAGCTGGACCTGTCCATCGAGGAAGCCGCCATGGACCTCGGCGCACGGCCCTGGAAGGTGTTCTTTCTGATCACCATCCCGATGATCGCGCCGTCGCTGGTGGCGGGTGGCATGATGTCCTTCGCCCTGTCCCTGGATGACCTGGTTCTGGCCAGTTTCGTGTCCGGCCCGGGTGCCACGACGCTGCCGATGGAGGTGTTTTCCAAGGTGCGCCTGGGCGTGACCCCGGCGATCAACGCCGTGGCCAGCCTGATCCTGCTGGCGGTGTCCTTCGCGACCTTCCTGGTGTGGTTCTTCGCCCACCGGGCCGAAGAGCGCCGGCGCAAGGCGATTCAGCAGGTCATGGAAGAAAGCCAGGCCGCCATCGCCGCTCGCCCTGAGGCCAATCCCGCGCATTGAGACCCGGTTGCTCGGCAATGCAATGCCCGCCGTCTGCGTCAGCAGGGCGGGCATTTTCTTTCCAGCCCGGTCGCGATGTGAATCGTTGGGCGTGTTGACGGGCTCGCGTTTTTCCAGCGATTAGCCCCAGGCGATCCTTGACGTGGCGGCGGGCAACGGGCTCCTCGCCTGGAGCGCCTGCAGGCTGCAAACACAGGCGCTGCAACGAAAACGCCCGGGCATGAGCCCGGGCGTTTGTGCATCGCGACCGCTAGCGGGTCAGGTGCAGGAAGTGCATGTGGCGCTCGTACTGGTCGAGGATATCGCCGATCACTTCGTCACGGTTCCAGCCCATCACGTCGTAATCCTGACCGCCTTCGTCCAGATGGACCTCGGCACGGAAGTATTTACGCTCTTCGTTGGTGTCGTCGCGCGTATCGCGCATCACGAAGCTCGGCTGGATCAGTGCGCGCGGACGCACCTGGTATTGGAAATCCGCTTCGCTGCCGTGGGCGACCGACAGCGTGACACGACCGTCTTCACCGCTTTCCACCTTAGCGTCACGGCCTTGCTTGCGCAGCTCCTCGGCAACCTGCTCACAGGCGGGAAGAACCGTTTCGCTGATGAAGCGGGTGACGTGCGAACGGCGCGGCAGCATGACCATGCTGCGCAGGCGACGCTGCCAGCCACCAGGGCCGGAACTGCCTCGTGAGCTGAGCGACACCTGTTCACGCAGGTTGCGTTTCGCGGCATCGAGTTGCAGCGCGCGTAGCAGTCCCCACATCGAGGCCATCAGAGCGATCACGAAGGGCAGTGCGCTGGCGATGGTCGCCGTCTGCAGCGCCTTGAGGCCGTCGGCCAACAGCAGCGAGGCGGCTACCACGCCCATCAAGGCAGCCCAGAAGATGCGCTGCCAGACGGGCGTCTTGTCCTGGCCACCAGAAGCGAGCATGTCCACCACCATGGCGCCGGAGTCTGCCGAGGTCACGAAGAACACCACCACCATCAACACCGCGATCTGCGACAGAATCGCTGATAAAGGGAAATGTTCGAGGAAGGCGAACAACGCCAGCGAACTGTCCTTGTCGACCGCGGTAGCGAGGTCAGTGATGCCCTGCACCATAATCATGTGGATTGCCGTGTCACCGAATACGGTCATCCACAGCAGAGTAAAGCCTGCAGGGACGACCAGCACGCCGCCGATGAACTGGCGGATGGTGCGGCCGCGGGAGATGCGCGCGATGAACAGGCCTACGAATGGCGACCAGGACAGCCACCAGCCCCAATAGAACAGCGTCCAGCCGCCGATCCAGTCGGTAGGCTCGTACGCGTAGAGATTGAACGTCTTGCTGACGATCTCCGACAGGTACTGGCCGGTGTTCTGCACGAAGGTCTGCAGGATGAACACTGTCGGCCCAAGCACCAGCACGAACAGCATCAGGCAGACCGCAAGCAGCATGTTCAGCTCGGAGAGCCGCCTGATACCCTTGTCCAGGCCGCTGACGACCGAAATGGTGGCCAGGCCCATGGTGCAGATCAACAGGCCGATCTGTACCGTGGTGGTGGTCGGCAGGCCGTACAGATGGTTGAGGCCGGTGTTGATCTGCATGACCCCATAGCCCAGCGAAGTCGCCACGCCCAGCACCGTGCCGATGACCGCGAAAATATCGACGGCATGGCCGATCGGGCCATGTATGCGATCACCAATCAGTGGGTACAGCGCAGAGCGCAGCGTCAGCGGCAGATTATGGCGAAAGCTGAAGTAGGCCAGGATAAGCGCGACGATGGCGTAGATCGCCCAGGCATGCAGTCCCCAGTGGAAAAAGGTGACATTCATCGCCTGTTTCGCAGCGGCGACCGTATTGGGCTCGCCCACCGGGGGCGCGATGAAATGCATCACCGGTTCGGCAACACCGAAAAACATCAGGCCGATGCCCATGCCGGCGCAGAACAACATCGAGAACCAGGTTCGGTTGTTGTAGTCGGGCTCGCTGTGATCCGGGCCAAGCTTGATGTCGCCATAACGGCTGACGGCAAGGAAAACCACGAAAAGCAGGATGATCGCCACTGACAGTATGTATACCCAGCTGGCATTTTCGATGATCCACGCCTGGGTGGCGCCGAACACGCTCTGGGCGTTGTCCTTGAACACCGTGCTGTAGATCACCAGGCAGGCGATGATCAGCGTGGAGCCAAAAAAAACCGGCGGGTTGAGGGTGGAGCGGGAAGACAGAGGTGCCTCCATTGAGCTAGCTCTCCTTGGTCAGAGTCTGTCCACGACGTACTCGGATACCTGTTCCAGATTAGGCCGGGCAGGCAGGCGGGTGGATGGAGATGCGACTCGGTTTTCGGATGGCCGCCAGAGGCGGAAGGCCCGGCAGTGTACCATTACCGATAGTCAGGTTCTTGAATGTGCCAGCTATCGAGAGGTTCACTCGCCGTTTCGTTCAGCTTATTTCTGTGCTCACAGGTTGGTGCGGTACTGCAGCGCCTCGGCCAGGTGCTGGCGGGTGATGGCTGGCTGTGCCTGCAGGTCGGCAAGTGTGCGCGCCACCTTGAGCACGCGGTGAGCCGAGCGCAACGACAGGGTAAGGCGTTCGCAGGCGTGCTCCAGCCACTGACGGTCGACGTCGCTCAGCGCGCAATGCTCGCGCAGCCCCGGCAGGTCGAGAAAGGCATTGGCGATGCCTTGCCGGCCCAGCTGGATATCACGTGCAGCGGCCACCCGCGCCGCGGCGCTGGCACTGCTTTCGCCGCAATCTTGCGGCACGCCGAGATCGGTGCTTTCCCGGGCGACCGTGATGTGCAGGTCGATGCGATCAAGCAGCGGGCCGGACAGCTTGCCACGGTAGCGCTGGATCTGGTCCGGGCTGCATCGGCACCGCCCGCTGGGGTCGCCGAGAAACCCGCAGGGGCAGGGATTCATGGCCGCGACCAGCTGGAAACGGGCAGGAAAGCTGACCTTGTCGCGGGCGCGGGCAATCACGATCTGTCCGCTTTCCAGGGGCTCTCTCAATACCTCCAGAACGCGGCGGTCGAACTCGGGGAGTTCATCGAGGAAAAGTACGCCGTGATGGGCGAGGGTGATCTCTCCGGGTTGCGGGCGGCTGCCACCACCCACCAGCGCCGGTCCCGAAGCGCTATGGTGCGGGTGGCGAAAGGGCCGCTGCGGCCAGCTTTGCAGGGGCGTGTGGCTGGCCACGGAACGAATCGCGGCCACCTGCAACGCCTCTTCTTCGGTCAGCGGTGGCAGCAGGCCAGGCAGACGGCTGGCCAGCAGCGTCTTGCCGGTACCCGGAGGCCCGCTCAGCAACAGGTTATGGCCCCCAGCCGCTGCTACCAGCAGAGCACGCTTGGCGGCGATCTGACCTTGCACGTCGGCCAGGTCCGGATAGGGCTGCGTGTGGCGCAGCAGGCCCTGGGCCTGATAGGCGGCTAGCGGCATCTGGCCGTTCAGGTGGCCAACCAGTTCCAGCAGGTGACCGACCGCTAGCACCGTCAGGCCTGATGCCAGGCTGGCTTCCTCGGCATTTTCTTTGGGCACCACCAGGGTGCGTCCTGCTTCCCGCGCCGCCAAGGCCGCAGGCAGCACGCCCTGTACCGGGCGGATGGTGCCCGATAGCGCCAGCTCGCCCAGGCATTCCAGTGACGCCAGCGAATCCGCCGGCAACTGGCCGCTGGCGGCCAGGATACCCAGGGCGATGGCGAGGTCGAAGCGGCCGCCGTCCTTGGGCAGATCAGCCGGGGCGAGATTCAGGGTGATACGCCGAGGCGGGAAATCCAGGGCGCAATTGAGGATAGCGCTGCGCACGCGATCCTTGCTCTCCTTGACTGCCGTTTCCGGGAGGCCGACCAGTGCGAGAGAAGGCAGGCCGTTGGCCAGGTGAGCCTCGACGGTGACGGACGGAGCATCGACACCGACCTGGGCGCGGCTGTGGACTATGGCCAATGACATCGATCACTCCTTGATCAGCTGCCGGCCGAGCAGGTTACTCGGCAGGGGCGTGTGGCTGCGCGGGAGGGGTGCGCGCTTCGAGTTCCGCGATTTTCGCTTCGAGCGCCTCGAGGCGTGCACGCGTACGCGCGAGCACTACCATCTGGCTGTCGAATTCCTCGCGGCTGACCAGGTCCAGCTTGCTGAACGTGCCCTGCAGCAACGCCTTGAGCTGGCTCTCGATCTCGCTGCGAGGCAAGGGATTATCACCGCTGAGCAGGCGCGATGCCTGGCTGCTGAGCGCGTCGAGCAGAGCTTTGGGTGGCAGCATGGGGACCTTCCTGAACCGAATGGCGGCAGTGTAGCACGGTGATTTTCATGAGCGCGGCGAGGTGTGCGCACCATAACTGTGCGCTTCGGTGCGCGGTTTGGCGCTGTTGTGGTGCGCTTGCTGTTTGCTGGAAGGGGGCTCGGGCCGCTACGCGCACCTAACGTCCTGAAATGAGGCGCTTTGCCGGTATTGGCAAGCTTTCTGCTTAGTCGCTCATGACCCATGCACCGATGCGGTTCGAATGCATCGTGCGGACGGGACAGTTTTGCCAGGAGCGGTGGTATCGGATCAGCCCGTCATGGCAACCGATGCATACAAAAGCCAGACACTGAGCTTAGACTTGCCACGGGGTAACAATTCCTGGGGCAAGTCCACCTTACACGGGAGAAAGTTTCATGAAACTAGTCACTGCCATCATCAAGCCGTTCAAGCTGGACGACGTCCGTGAGTCGCTGTCGGAAATCGGGGTGCAAGGCATCACCGTGACCGAAGTGAAAGGCTTCGGTCGTCAGAAGGGTCACACCGAGCTCTATCGCGGTGCCGAATACGTCGTCGATTTCCTGCCCAAGGTAAAGATCGACGTGGCCATCGCCGACGATCAGTTGGACCGTGTCATTGAAGCGATCACCAAGGCTGCCAACACCGGCAAGATCGGTGACGGCAAGATTTTCGTCGTAAACCTGGAACAGGCGATCCGCATCCGTACCGGCGAAACCGATACCGACGCGATCTAAAGCTCCGCCCCCACCCCTAATCGTCCCAGGAGTTAAATCATGACTCTGCGAAAAGTCGCAGGGCTCGGAGCCCTTTCGTCCCTGTTTTTCCCGGGCCTGGCCATGGCCCAGGAAGCGACGCTGAATTCCGGTGACACAGCCTGGATGCTGACCGCCACCGCCTTGGTGCTGTTCATGACCATCCCAGGTCTTGCGCTGTTCTATGCCGGCATGGTGCGTTCCAAGAACGTGCTGTCGGTGATGATGCAGTGCTTCGCCATTACTGCACTGATGAGCATCCTGTGGTTCGCCTACGGCTACAGCCTGGCGTTCGACACCACCGGGATGGAAGCCGGCGTGACCAACTTCAGCTCCTTCGTGGGCGGTTTGGGCAACATGTTCCTCGGCAACCTGACCAAGGAATCGCTGGTCGCGGCCTTCCCTGAAAGTGTGTTCGTCACCTTCCAGATGACCTTCGCCATCATCACCCCGGCGCTGATCGTCGGTGCCTTCGCCGAGCGCATGAAGTTCTCGGCGATGCTGGTGTTCATGACCGTATGGTTCACCCTGGTCTACGCCCCTATCGCGCACATGGTCTGGGGCGGCGACGGCGCACTGATGTGGGACTGGGGTGTGCTGGACTTCGCTGGCGGCACCGTGGTGCACATCAACGCCGGTATCGCCGGCCTGGTGGCGTGCATCGTGCTGGGCAAGCGCAAGGGATTCCCAAGCGTGGCCATGGCGCCGCACAACCTGGGCTACACCCTGATCGGCGCGGCCATGCTGTGGGTCGGCTGGTTCGGCTTCAACGCCGGTTCTGCTGTCGCCGCTGACCAGACCGCGGGCATGGCCATGCTGGTGACCCAGATCGCCACCGCTGCCGCAGCACTGGGCTGGATGTTCGCCGAGTGGGTAGCCCACGGCAAGCCAAGCGCGCTGGGTATCGCCTCGGGCGTGGTCGCTGGCCTGGTGGCCGTCACCCCGGCTGCCGGTACTGTCGGGCCAATGGGCGCGATGATCATCGGTCTTGCATCCGGCGTGATCTGCTTCTTCTGCGCCACCAGCCTCAAGCGCAAGCTGGGCTATGACGACTCCCTGGACGTTTTCGGCGTGCACGGCGTGGGCGGCATCGTCGGCGCGCTGCTGACCGGCATCTTCGCAGCACCTGCCCTGGGCGGTTTCGGCGAGGTCGAGAACATTGGCCTGCAGTTGTGGATCCAGTTCAAGGGTGTGGCCTTCACCGTGGTCTATACCGCCGTCGTCACCTTCGTGATCCTCAAGGTCATTGATGTGGTCATGGGCCTGCGCGTCAGCGAAGAAGAAGAGTCGGTCGGCCTCGACCTGGCTCAGCACAACGAGCGCGGTTACATCCTGTAAGTCTCGCCGGCCCGCTGCGTGCAGCGGGTCCAAGCACACGGAGTGCGTCCGGAGCCAACCCGGACGCCTCGACCGCATAGCGCGCCAACACGCGTCACGGCCAGAGGTGAACCAACAATGGACAACACAGCACTGACTGCTTTGCAGTATGGTTTCGATACCTTCTACTTCCTGATTTGCGGCGCCTTGGTGATGTGGATGGCCGCCGGCTTCGCCATGCTCGAGGCAGGCCTGGTGCGTGCCAAGAACACCACCGAGATTCTGACCAAGAACGTCGCCCTGTTTGCCATCGCGTGCGTCATGTACCTGCTGATCGGCTACCACATCATGTATTCCAGCCCCGAGGGCGGCATCCTGCCGAGCCTGGGCTTCCTGATCGGTGATGAACACAGTGTCGAGTCCGTGCTGGCTGGCGGCGAAGACGCGCCTTATTACGCCGCGCGCTCGGATTTCTTCTTCCAGATCGTGTTCGCAGCGACCTGTATGTCGATCGTCTCCGGCGCCGTGGCCGAGCGCATGAAGCTGTGGTCGTTCATCGCCTTCGCGGTGGTGATGACCGCAGTCATCTACCCGGTCCAGGGTTTCTGGAAATGGGGCGGCGGTTTCCTCGATGCAGCGGGTTTCCTCGATTTCGCCGGTTCCAGTGTGGTGCACATGGCCGGTGCTGCGGCTGCGCTGGCCGGGGTTATCCTGCTCGGCGCGCGCAAAGGCAAGTACGGTGCCAATGGGCAGATCAACGCCATTCCGGGTGCCAACCTGCCCCTGGCAGCGCTGGGTATGTTCATCCTGTGGATGGGTTGGTTTGGCTTCAACGGTGGTTCGCAGTTGAAGATGAGCACCATCGAAGACGCCAACGCCGTTGCTCAGGTGTTCGTCAACACCAACATGGCAGCCGCTGGCGGCCTGATCGCTGCATTGATCGTGGCACGTATTCTGTTCGGCAAGGCCGACCTGACCATGGCCATCAACGGTGCGCTGGCCGGCCTGGTGTCGATCACCGCCGAGCCACTGACCCCTACGGCGCTGCAGGCCACCCTGATCGGTGGTGTCGGCGGCGTGCTGGTGGTGTTCTCCATTCTCGCCCTCGACAAGATCAAGATCGACGACCCGGTCGGTGCCATTTCCGTGCATGGCGCTGCCGGCATCTGGGGCACCCTGGCCGTGTGCCTGACCAACGGCGAGGCCAGCCTTGGTGCGCAGCTGCTGGGTATCGCCAGCATCTTCGCCTGGGTATTCATCGCCAGCCTGATCGTCTGGGGCATCATCAAGGCCGTGATTGGCCTGCGGGTGTCCGAGGAAGAGGAATACGACGGTGTCGACCTGGTCGAATGCGGGATGGAGGCTTACCCGGAGTTCACCAGCAAGAAGTGATTCGACCCTGGGAGCTGGTGGGTTTCGACCTGGCAGTTCCCCATCAGCGAAAATGATGGTCGAACAACCGCAAAGGGCGCTCAGGCGCCCTTTGTTTTTTTCTACGGCGCGCTAGAATGCGCGCGTTGAAAAGAGGACGACGAACATGTGGCAGCAACGGCTGATCACCCTGCGTTCAAGGGCACGAGGCTTCCACCTGGTAACCGACGAAGTGCAGGATGCGTTACCGGAACTGGCGAGCTGCAGGGTGGGTCTGTTACACCTGTGGCTGCAGCACACGTCGGCGTCACTGACCGTCAACGAGAATGCCGACCCGGCTGTGCGCCGCGACTTCGAGCGCTTTTTTCGCCGTCTCGTTCCCGAGGTAGCAGAGGGATACGAGCACTGCGAGGAAGGCCCTGATGATTTGCCGGCGCACTTCAAGTCGAGCCTGCTGGGCGTTCAGTTGCAGATTCCGGTGAGTAACGGGCGTCTGGCACTGGGTACCTGGCAAGGGATTTACCTGGGCGAGCACCGTGAGCAGGGGGGTGCACGCCGCGTGCTGGCGACCTTGCAGGGCACGGCAAATTGATTTTTTTCCGGGCGTTCGGTACCGCTGGACGACTGGGCTATAACTAACCTGCTTTTCGCAAGTCATGAGGCTGAACATGAGCGACGAAGAACTGGAACAAGACGAGCTGGAAGGCGCAGACGAGGACGACGGCGAAGAGCTGGCGGCCGCCGATGCCGATGTGGCTGATGATGACGGCGAGTCCGACACCGCGGCACCTGCCAAGGGCAAGGCCAAGAAAGCGGTCGAGGTCGATGAGCTGCCAAGTGTCGAGGCCAAGCAAAAGGAGCGTGATGCGCTGGCTCGCGCCATGGAAGAGTTCCTGTCGCGCGGCGGCAAGGTGCAGGAGGTGGAGCCCAATGTGGTGTCCGATCCGCCCAAGAAGCCTGACAGCAAGTACGGCAGCCGCCCTATCTAGGGAATGCCGAGCTTGAATGAAAAGCCCGCCTTTGTTGGCGGGCTTTTCGTTTTGGGGGCGCTGACCGAGACAGGGACCGCCCTCGCGGCTGCAAGGTGCTCTCTACGACCGTATCGGTACTGGTCTGCGCACGTGAAGGCGCGAGTGGCTGTTTCACCCCATCTATATCGCCGCCTGGACTAGCCGGCAGTTCGCTTGCGAGCTGAGCGAGCGGCTATGTCCACGGCTCGCCAGATGGTTATGCCCAGCGCTTCAGGAGCGCCGGCAGCTCGCCCAGGCTGCGGATCTGCGCGTCGGCCGGCTTCTCGCCGGCCCACGCCTTGCCTTCAGGGTTGAACCATACCGCACGCCAGCCCGCGGCCTGTGCACCTGCGATATCGTCGCCAGGATGGTCGCCAACGTGCACCGCCTGTTCGGCTTGCATGCCGGAGCGGCCGAGCGCTTCCTGGAACGGTTTCGGGTCAGGTTTGCCGATGCCCAGTTCTTCAGCGCTGAGGATGAAACTGAAGTAGTCCGCCAGCCCGAGACGGCGCACATCGGCGTTGCCGTTGGTGATCACGCCCAGGCTGTAATGGTTCGCCAGCCCTTCCAGGGTGGTAACGGTATCGGCAAAGAAGGTAATCGCATGGCGTGCGTCGAGCATCGCCTGAAAAGCGCCTTCGGCCAGCTGCCCGGCTTCTTCGGTGGGGTAATCGACGCCTTCCAGTGCCTGGCGAAGCGTACGGCGGCGCAGCTCGCTCAGGCGATACCTGAGGGTTGGCTCTGCTTCGAGCAGGCGGGCACGAGTCTGCCCCAGATAATCAACCGATTGGCTGGCCAGGCGCGGCGCGTGCAGGCTTATCCAGTCGCGCATGGCGGTCTCGGCGCCGAGAATCACCGGACGATTGTCCCATAGGGTGTCGTCGAGATCGAAGGTGATCAGGCGGATGCTCATCAGTCCTGTTCCTTGCGGCGTTTGGCGCGTGGGTGAGCGCTGTCGTAGACCTTGCTCAGGTGCTGGAAATCCAGGTGGGTATAGATCTGCGTGGTGGCGATGTCGGCATGCCCGAGCAGCTCCTGCACGGCGCGCAGGTCCTGAGACGATTCGAGCATGTGGCTGGCGAAGGAGTGGCGCAGCATGTGCGGATGAATGTGCTGGCCCAGCTCGCTGATGCCGGCCTGACGCACCCGCAGTTGCACGGCGCGGGCACCGATGCGGCGGCCCTGGCGGCTGATGAAAACCGCGCCATCCGCTGGGTTGGCCAGTGCGCGCAGCGGCAGCCAGTGCTCCAGCGCGTCTCTGGCCTTGCTGCCGACCGGCAGTTCGCGCACCTTGTTGCCCTTGCCCACCACCCGAACAAGCCCGGCGGGCAGGTCGAGGCCATCCAGATTCAGCGCAACCAGCTCGGACAGGCGCAGGCCAGAGGAATAGAACAGCTCGAGCATGGCGTGATCGCGGCGGGCGATGAAGTCCTCTTCCTGGGCGCCATCGAGTAACTGCGTGGCGCGATCGACGTCCAGCACCTTGGGCAATCGACGTTCGCCCTTGGGCGGGGTCAGACCGCTGGCGGGGTCATGGCGGCAATGACCCTCACGAATCAGGTAGCGATACAGGCCACGGGTGGCCGATAGCAGGCGCGCCAAACTGCGCGCCGACTGGCCTTCCATGTGCAAGCGTGCGACCTGGCGGCGCAGGCGCGAGGTATCGAGGGCCGCCCAGTCGGCGAGCTGTTCCTTTTCGCTATAGGCGAGCAGCTTGCTCAGGTCGCGTCGGTAACCGTCCAGTGTGTGCACGGAGACCTGGCGCTCGCTGCGCAGGTGTTCGAGGTAGGCCTCAAGGTCAGCGGCAAGCTTCAAGCGCAGGCTCCAGCGTGACGGACGGTAAACGCTCCACCCTATGTGCGCGACTGGCTAGCGAACCGAGCGCAGCGGGGTGGAGAAGCGTGGCAGTATCCGCGATAGAACTTCGGCGATATAGCCGAGAAACAAGGTGCCCAGCGAGCTTTTGTAATGCTGCGAATCGGCGCTGCCGATCGCCAGCACGCCATGCAGGCCCTGATGGGACAGGCCGACGACCGCGGCCGAGCCGACATCCGCGCCAGCTTCGCCGAACAGGAAATTCAGCTCGTGCTCGCGCAGCACTCCGCAGATGGTCTTGCCGCCGGCCAGCAGGCCGCCGATGGCCTGGTGAGCCTCGGCGCTGCTGACACTGCGACCCACCGGCAACGGCGTGTCGCTGAACAGGATCAGCCCCACGAAGGGCACCTGGAACTCGCGGCGCAGGCTGTCTTCCACGCAACTGACCACCTCTTCGAGGCTGCTGGCATCCATCAGGTCGAGGACCAGGCGGCGGGTCTTGTCGAACAGGCGGTCATTGTCACGCGCCACGTCCATCAGGTGTGACAGGCGCTGGCGCATCTCGATGTTGCGCTCGCGCAGCAGTTTGACCTGGCGTTCGACCAGCGACACGGTATCGCCGCGCTGGTGCGGAATACGCAGCTCGGGAATCAGCTCGTCGTGGTCGATAAAGAACTCGGGGTGCAAGCGCAGGTACGCAGCGACCGTTTCCGAGTCCAGGGGCTTGGGCGAATCCTGCTGGTCAGTCATAGGCGAACCTGTCCTTCGTACACGCGCACGGCGGGGCCGGTCATCATAACCGGCTGGCCGGGGCCTGCCCATTCGATAGTCAGCTTGCCGCCTGGCAGCTCCAGTTGTACGGGCGAGTCCATCCAGCCCTGACGAATCGCGGCCACGGCAGCAGCGCAGGCGCCGGTGCCGCAGGCCTGGGTTTCCCCGGCACCGCGCTCCCAGACGCGCAGACGGCCACGCTGGCGATCAACGACCTGCAGGAAGCCGACATTCACCCGCTGCGGGAAACGCGGGTGGTGCTCCAGCTTTGCACCCAGTTCATGCACCGGTGCGCTGTCGACGTCATCGATGCGCAGCACCGCGTGCGGGTTCCCCATGGATACCGCCGCCAGCTCGTGATCCTGGCCGTCGACCTCGACGGCGTAACTCAGGGCCTCGGCCTCGGCCTGGAAAGGGATCTGCTCGGGCACCAGGCGCGGTGCGCCCATGTCCACGGTGATCAGGCCATCGGCGCGCACGTTGAGTTCGATGATGCCGCCCTTGGTTTCCACGCGGATGCTCTTCTTCACCGTCAGGCGCTTGTCCAGCACGAAGCGGGCGAAGCAGCGCGCGCCATTGCCGCACTGTTCCACTTCGCTGCCATCGGAATTGAAGATGCGGTAGCGGAAATCCACGTCCGGGTGCTGTGGCGGCTCGACCAGCAATAACTGGTCGAAGCCCACGCCGGTGTGACGGTCGCCCCACTGCTTGGCGTGCTTGGGCTGAATGTGGGCATGCTGGCTGACCAGGTCGAGGACCATGAAGTCGTTGCCCAGGCCATGCATCTTGGTAAAGCGCAATAACATGGGCATCACTCCGGCAGGCGGCTTTCGCCCGCAAAGAGCTCGTCCAGGGTTTCGCGGCGGCGCACTTCGTACGCCTGGCCGCCGTCGACCATTACCTCGGCGGCGCGACCACGGGTGTTGTAGTTGGAGCTCATCACGAAGCCATAGGCACCGGCCGAGCGCACGGCCAGCAGGTCGCCTTCGGCCAGGGTCAGGTCACGCTCTTTGGCGAGGAAGTCACCGGTTTCGCAGATCGGCCCTACGATGTCGTACTGGCGGCTGGCGCCGTCGCGCGGCTGCACCGGCACCACCTCCATCCAGGCCTGGTAAAGGGCCGGGCGGATCAGGTCGTTCATCGCCGCATCGACGATGGCGAAATCCTTGTGCTCGGTGTGCTTGAGGTATTCGACGCGGGTCAGCAGCACGCCGCCGTTGGCGACGATGAAGCGGCCCGGCTCGAACACCAGGGCCAGGTCGCGACCTTCGATGCGCTGGCGCACGGCTTTGATGTAGTCGCCGGCCAGCGGCGGCTGTTCGTCACGGTACTGCACGCCCAGACCACCGCCGAGATCGAGATGGCGGATGCGAATGCCCTGCTCGGCGAGGCGGTCGACCAAGGCCAGCAGGCGGTCGAGGGCATCGAGGAACGGTGGCAGGCTGGTCAATTGCGAGCCGATGTGGCAATCGACGCCGACCACGCTCAGGTTCGGCAGCGCCGCGGCGCGGGCGTATACCGCCTCGGCGTCGGCGATGGCGATGCCGAACTTGTTTTCCTTCAGGCCGGTGGAAATGTACGGGTGGGTGCCGGCGTCCACGTCCGGGTTGACGCGCAGCGAGATGGCCGCGGTCTTGCCGAGCTCGGCTGCGACCTGCTGCAGGCGCTCCAGCTCGTCGGTCGACTCGACGTTGAAGCAGTGCACGCCTACTTCCAGCGCGCGGCGCATGTCGTCACGGGTCTTGCCGACGCCGGAGAAAACGATCTTGTCCGCAGTGCCACCAGCGGCCAGCACCCGCTCCAGCTCACCGCGCGACACGATGTCGAAGCCCGCACCCAGGCGCGCCAGCACGTTCAGCACGCCGAGATTGGAGTTGGCCTTGACGGCGAAACACACCAGGTGCGGCATACCGGTCAGCGCGTCGGCATAGGCGCGGTACTGCGCTTCGATGTGCGCACGCGAGTAGACGTAGGTGGGCGTGCCGAAGCGCTGGGCAACGGCGGACAACGCCACACCTTCCGCGAACAGCGAGCCGTCGCGGTATTCGAAGGTGTTCATGAGCTGTCCTTATCTGTCTTGCGCGGGCGCGGACTGGGTATCATCCGGCAGGTACAGCGGGCCTTTCTGGCCACAGCCGCTGAGCAGGGTGGTGACCGCGACGAGCGCGATGAGGGCAGTGAACAGCCGCTTCATGGTCAAATCCTTGTAATAAAGCATAATTGCACCGGAGTATACCGACCCCCCGGCATGTTGCCTATGCAGCGCGGTTCCCGTCCGGCGGGGCTTTGCCCTGGTGTGCGAACGGGGCGCGGCGAGCGGTTCTTTTGCGTACGATGGTGCCGAATCTTTCATGAGGTAAGTGCAATGAGTTTGACCGAAGCCCGTTTCCACGACCTGGTCGATACCGTGCAACAGGCGGTGGAAGACATCTTCGACGACAGCGATCTGGATCTCGATCTGGAAAACTCGGCTGGCGTGCTGACGGTGCGCTTCGAAAATGGCTCGCAGCTGATTTTCAGCCGCCAGCCAGCCCTGCGACAGCTTTGGCTGGCTGCCCGCTCCGGCGGTTTCCACTTCGATTACGACGAGGACAACCAACGCTGGATCTGCGACACCAGTGACGAGCTGCTCAGCGAGATGCTCGAACGCATCGTCTCCGAGCAGTCGGGTGCCAGCCTTGAGTTCGATGAGATCTGAGCCTGCCGTCGCTGAGTCGCGCCTGGCTACGGTGCCGGTCGCGTCGCCCTGCAGGCGGCGTTGCTGCCTGAACGAGGCCGACCGGTGCCTGGGCTGCGGGCGCTTGCTGGCGGAAATCCTCGAATGGGGAACTGCCAGCGAGGAGCTCCGCCTGATCATCAGCGCGCTGGCCGAGAGGCGCCTGGCGGTGCCTTGAGCCTGCTCTTGTTTATTTGGGTGGCTGTGTTACGGTCGACTCAACTTCTGCAAAAACCCCGTCGTTTCGATGGGGTTTTGCTTTTTTTGGCGTCCAGCAAAGGAGATATGCCCGCACCATGGCCAGCACACCGTCCATCACCATTACCCGCCTCGACCTGCAGCGCCTGGAGCAGTTGCTCGACAGCCTCGATGACTTTGGCCCGACCGCCGAGGCCCTGCAGGCCGAGCTCGACCGCGCCGAGGTGGTCGGCCACGACCAGGTGCCGGCGGGCGTGGTGACCATGAATTCACGTGTGCATTGCCGTGAAGAGGGCAGTGGCAAGGACTATCACCTGACCCTGGTGTATCCACAGGACGCCGGCGGCGAAGGCAAGGTGTCGATCCTTGCCCCGGTGGGCACGGCCCTGCTGGGTCTGAGCGTGGGTCAGCACATCGACTGGCCGGTACCCGGCGGCAAGCGGCTCAAGCTGACCCTTTTGGCCGTCGAGTATCAGCCCGAAGCCGCTGGCGAGTACGCCCGCTAGTCATCACGTCCCCTGGTTCGGCCATTGCGCGTCGAGTCATCGAGCACCCCCGGGTCGAGCGCAGCGACGCCCGGGAGCCTGTCGGCCGGCAACAGCGTCTGTTTGCCAGCCGTCTTGCCCTGTCCTCACGTCGCCTCTGCCGCTGAGCGCACTCGCGCTGGCGAGGCTGCGCTGATTCTAGCTGCCTGCCAGGCCGCTGTTGCGCAACGATGTCTCCCGCCGGAAGCTAGAGCGCGCGTAGCGCGTTGTTCAGCGCATCTTCCAGGCTGGCCTTGTAGCGCAGGTGGTGCACCACCGAAGGCTGGCGGTCGCCCAGCAGCGCGGAGAGGTCGAGGTCGGTGATGTAGCAGGGGTAGCGTTGCGTCTCGCTGCGTTGCGCGAGGATGTGGCTGGCAACGCTGCTGAACAGCGCGTCGCCGTATTCCAGTTCGGAGAATTCCCGGTGGTTGCAGTACAGGCTGATGCAGGCGCGCTGCCCGTTGCCGGGCTCGACGATGGCCTGGACATCGTAGAACGGCTGGCTGACCGGACTCTGTGGCGCCGGACGTGGTTCCAGGCGTTGCGCACGCAGCGGAGCGGCAGGCTGCAATTGGTGGTAGGTGACGTCCAGCACCGGTTGCGCGCCGTCCAATGCCTGCGTGGCATTGCGTCGATACAGCAGTGACTGCAGGAAACGCTGCAGGGGCGTGAGCAGGCTGGTTTCGTCGTGAAACTGCGCCTGGCTGCGCCACACCGCGCCCAGTTCGTCGAGCACGGTGATCTGCGCCTGGCTCTCGGTTTCGTGCAGGCGATAGAACACCTGGATGCAGCCCGGTTTGCTGGCGCTGAGGATCAGCGCCAGGTCGTCGCCCTCCAGCGCATTGCGATCGAGGCGTATAGGGCTGTACGCGGCGCGGTCCTGAGCAAGGTGTTCGAGCAGTGCGGGCAGGTCGTCCAGGGTCGTGTGCCGGACCTGGCCGGGCATCAGGTCGAGCATGTGATAACGCCGGGTGATCTGCAGCAGGTAGCGCTGCGGCGCGTTGTCGAGACCGGCGAGCAGTTCGCGCAGCAGTTCCTCGACCCGCTCGGCGATGGCCACCGCACGATTGCGGCAAAAGCAACGCACCAGCACGCCGGGCCGCTCGCCGCTGGCAGGCAGCGTGTTGAGCAGATCGGCCAGGCAGTCGAGCAGGGCGTTGGGACCTTCGTAGCGCTCGACCAAGAGTTCGTTCCAGCTGTTGAGGGTAATCCGGTCGAGGGTCAGGATCAGGTTTTCGCGCACGCCTGAATAGCCCAGAGGATCGGTGCGCTCGCTGGTCATGTGCACGTTCATCTGGCTGTGCTGCCTGAGTGGGTCGAGGCCCACGTTGACCAGCAACAGCACCTTGCTCGGTTGCCGGGCGCGCAGCAAGGCTCGTTCCTGCACGCTGCCCAGGGGCATGGGCAGCGTCTGGGCCAGGCAGTTGAGCAGGTGGTTGAGCTCGAATTCGCCGAGGTCGCTGTCGCCGGGGTGCAGCGACAGGCGGGTTGCACTGTCGATGACGCCGTTGCGGTGGCTCCAGGCGAGCAGCTTGATCAGGCTGCGGGCTTGTTTCAGGGGGGCGAAATCCAGCCATTCCTGGGCGCCAAGGCTGCCGTTGAACAGGGCCCAGCGCTCGCCTTTGGGTTTCGGGCAGTAGACCAGGGTCAGGGTGTCTTCGCCGAGATCGGGGGCGATCCCCGGATTGATGAATTCGACCTTGCCGGCGCGCCGCTCGAAGGCCGCGTACAGGCGCCTGCCCAATACCGCCAGCTCGCGGGTATTGGTCGCTGCCTCGCTGGCATGCTCGCGTGCGAACTGGGTCAGAAAGCGGTAGCTGTAGTTGAGTTCGTTGACCAGCGCCTGGCGTTCGGTGCTGACCTGGCGAACCTTCCACTGGCTGCGGCTGTCGAGCATTGCCAATTGCCGTTCGCTCCAGCGCCACTCTGTGGTGAGGCGCTCCAGCAGCAGGCGCTGCCAGCTCTTGGCGCGGTTGCGTGGCGGCTTGCTGACCTTCTTGTTGACCTTCAGGTACAGGCAGCGGCGCATGAGTTCCAGGCGCTGCGGCTCGTCGCGTGCCTGCAGGTATTGCTCCAGGCGACGGTAGATCAGCACGTACGGGTCGAGCTCGTCGAGGTCCAGCTGGCCGTCGTATACCGCCTGCTTGAAGCGCAGCGACAGGCATTCCACGCGCGGATGCTCGCTGGCATAGACCTCGGTGAGCAGCAGCTTGAGGGCTGATTTGTATGGCGACTCGATGCCCTTGAACAGTTGCCACATGCCGGCGCCGATGAATTCCCCGGACGGCACATGGGCGAGGTGGCCCAGGTCGAGGACCTCGTCGTCACGAATGAAACGCTTGCTCAGCAGCGTCGCAGTGAAGCGCTCGTAGCGGTGTTCGTCGAGCGCCGGTACCAGCCACCAGAGGGGCGTGCGCCCGCCAAGCCAGATTGCCGTTCGGTAGAACTCATCGAGCAACAGGAAGTGCTGCGTGGTGCCGCAGTCGTCCGAGGTCAGGCGCGCCTCGCGCTCACCGGTGCGAAATCGCTGGGGGTCGATCAGGAAGAAGTGCGCCTCGGTACCCAGGCTAGCGGCCCAGGCTTGCAGCAGCTCGCACTTGCGGCGCAGTTTGCCGCGCGCGGCGGTGCCGAGTTCGCTGTCGTGACAGACCCAGAAGTCCATGTCGCTCTGCTCGGCCTGAGCCACGGTGCCCAGGCTGCCCATCAGAAACAGGCCGTGAATCGGCGTAGGAGTCGGGCCATGGGCTGGCTTGTAGGCGAACGAGCGGGTCAGCCGCTGGGCTTCGGCGAGCAGCGCGGCGCTGGGCTCGAAGCCGCTGAGGCCGGCGGGTGTCTGCGCACAAACGTAACCGGGCAGCAGGGGATGGTTGACGTGAAACAACAGCGGCAACAGTGTCAGCACCCGCTGCTGACGGCTCGACAGGGCCTGCATGGCGCGCAGCTCACGGCCGTGGTTGACGCGCATGAAACGCGCACGCAACTGGGTCAGCACCTTGCGGTCGATGCCGTCGTCGATATTGGGGCGCAGGGGCAGGTGGCGCGTCATGCTCGGGCTCGACCGGGTGATGAGCAAGACTACAGTCGCGCAGGGCGGCGTCGCAATCGTTGGCTGACGGGGCCTGCCGCCAACCGGGGCGGCAGGCGTGCCGAGGGATCAGGCGGGTTGTTGGGCGCTGAGAATCGCCCGCAGGCTTTGGGCGTGCTCGGCTGCTTCATGACCCAGGCGGGTCAGGTAGCCGCCATCGACTAGGCTGATCAGCCCCTTGTCGTGCAGGCGCGCAGCAGCGGCGACGGCAGTGGGTGCGGCATCGTGGTGGATCTTCAATCCCTCCTGACCATTGCCCAGGTTGAACAGCAAAAGGATTTCCAGTTCGGCGACCAGTTCGGCGGTGAAGGCCATAGTGACTCCTGCCTGTTGTTATCGTGCACGGCGTAGCCGTGGGCTCCGGGGGTGTCTGGCGCCCCGCAGACGGAGTGTAGTCAAGCCGGCGTCAGTTCGCCGAGTGGTGCTGCCACTGTTGGAGAATCCGCTGGTAGCGGCCGTTGCTGTGGATGACCTGCATGCCCTGCTCGAAACGGCCCAGCATCTCGGTGGCATCCGGGTGCCGGCGTGAAAAACTCAGGTACAACGCGGGGCGGTGCAGGGTGGTCACGGAGACGAACTGATCCTGTAGCTCGGGGTGTTCCTCGAACAGCGCCTGGGCGGTGCCGCGGTAGGCGGCGACGAAGTCGACACGGCCATGCTGCAGCATCAGGAACCCGCTGATATCGCGGCGCACTGGCACGCGAATTACCCCTTTGTCGTCATCCAGGAGGGGGCCGTACTCGTAGCCGATGGTCACGGCGACCCTGCGTCCGGCGAGGCGTCCGGGCGGTGGCGTGGCGGTGCTGCGCAACGACCAGAGCAGGATGTCATCACTGAACAGGGGCGAAGGGGGAATCAGGAAGTCGCTATCGATGCGCCTGTCGGGCGAGGTGTTGAAGCAGGCCGCCAGTTGCCCGTCGTGGGCCATCTGCATGCAGCGTGAATAGGGGTAGGGCACCAGTTCGATGGGCGTTTCGCTGACGGCGAAGGCCGCCTTGACGATATCCACCGACATCCCCTGGATCGTGCCGTCGCGGTAAGCGGTGTAGGGGTACCAGTCGTCTTCGGCGCCGATGCGCAAGGCTTCCTGGCTCCGCGCACTGGCGCTCAGCGCGATAAGCAGCGCCAGGCAAAAACGGAGAAAGGTCGAGTGGCGCATCCTTAACTACCCACGACGGATCGTCGCCACACCTTAGCAGCGCACCACGTGTGCGAGAAGGCCGCCGGGCGCTTGGGCGCCGGCTCAGTGTTCCTCAGGCAGCGTTGGCAGCACGCGCAGCGCCCGCTCGTAGCCCTCGGCATCGAAGGGGCGATCTTCGCGCAGCATGGCGTCCACTTCGTGGGCGAGCACCATGGCCATCATCTCCACGATTTCTTCGCGCGCGTAGCCGACCAGGATCAGTTTGTTGAGCACCGACTGGGCGAACGCCGGCTCGCCGGATTCCAACTGGTTCTCGATGGCCTGGACCAGGGTGTTCTCGGTGAAGGCGTCATCATCGTGCTCGTCGGTGGTGCTCATGGTGCAGGTCCGGTGGCGGGAAGGGGCACCAGTTTGCCAGCGGCCGTGGGCGTTGGCCATGCCAAGGTCCTGCAGGTGAGTGGCTCCTATAATATGGGAGTTGGTTTCGCATATTGAGAATTGATAAAAAGCCGATTAGAGTCCGGTGCCAGGAGAGCCCCATGCCCGACAAAACCAACACATCGGCACCCACGGGTGCCCAGGCCCTGTTCAGAGGCCTGGCCGTGATCGACGCCGTTGCCCAGGGTGCCAGCAGCCTGGTCGACATTGGCGCGACCATTGGCTGTACGCGCAGCACCACCCATCGGCTGATCGCCGCCCTGGTGCAGGCCGGCTATCTGCGCGCCATTGGCGGCAGCGCCGGTGGCTATCAGCTTGGCCCCAAGCTCATCGAGCTCGGCTACAAGGCCCGTGCGCAGATGCCTCTGGCCAACGTCGCGCGGCCCCATCTGGAAGCGTTGGCGCGGCTTACCCAGGACACCGTGCACCTCGGCGTGCGCGACGACGGTGATGTGCTCTACATCGAGAAGCTGCCGAGCAGCCGTGGCCTGGAAATGCGTTCGCGAATCGGCCTGCGCATGCCGCTGGCGCTGACCGGTATCGGCAAGTCGCTGATGCTCGACCTGCCTGAAACGCAGTGGCAGGAACTCTACCAGCAAGGCCTGCAGCGCCGCGCCGGGCAGTCTGGCCTGCGCGAGGAATTCACGCCCTGGGCCGATTTTCGCAGCCTGATGAGCGGCTATGCCGACGGCGGTTTCAGCTTCGACCTGGAAGAGAACGAGCTGGGCGTGCGCTGTGTCGCCGCTCCGGTTCGTGATGCCAGCGGGCAGATCGTCGCCGCGCTGAGTGTCGCAAGCGCCATTCCCTATATGCCGGAGGCGCGCTTGCACGAGCTGCGCCCGGACGTCATGGCCTGCGCGCTGGCCATTTCCCGAGAGCTGGGCTGGAGTGCCTCATGACCGAACGTGTTGCCCCGTCGCTGATCGCCCTGGACTGGGGCACCTCATCGCTGCGCGCCTACCTGCTGGGCAACGCCGGCCAGGTATTGGCCACCCAGAGCCGCCCGTGGGGCATCCAGCACACGCCGGACGGCGACTTCGCCCGTGCTTACGAGCAACTGGTCGGTGACTGGTGCCGGCAGTGGCCCGGCCTGCCGGCGCTGGCGTGCGGCATGATCGGCAGCCGCCAGGGCTGGCGCGAAGTGCCGTATGCACAGTGCCCGGCCACGGCACGTGATCTGGTTGCCGGGCTGCTGGCGCTGGATACCACCTGCGGCACGCTGCACCTGGTGCCCGGCGTGCTCGATGCCGGTGCGCTGCCCAATGTGCTTCGCGGCGAGGAAACCCAAGTGTTCGGCGCCCTGCAACTGGCGCCGGCGTTGCGCGACAACGCCCTTCTGGTGCTGCCGGGCACCCACAGCAAATGGGTCACGGTGCGAGACGGGGCGATAAGCCACTTCGCCACCCACATGACCGGCGAACTGTTCGCGGTCCTGCGAGACCATTCAATCCTTGGTCGGCCGGCGCGTGAGCAGGGCAGCGAGCGCAGCGACGAAGCGTTCCATCGCGGGCTCGACGCGGCTCGCCACAGCGCCGCTGAAGGCATCTCTGGCCGGTTATTCAGTACCCGCAGCCTGCTGCTCACCGAGCGCCTGAGCGCAGCGGCGAGCCTGGATTACCTGTCGGGCCTGCTGATCGGCGAGGAGCTGCGCAGCGTGCTGGCCGGCCTTGGTGGGAGCGACTGCCCGCCACTGGTATTGATCGGCGATGCTCAGCTGTGCGAGCGCTACCGGCTGGCGCTGGCGCGTTTCGGTGTCACCGCCGTGCGCACGCTGGAAAACGCCGGAGTCGCCGGCCTCTGGCACCTGGCCTGTGCCGCCGCCCTGATCACCGCAACGCCCACCGCCGTTTCGAGGAGTGCCCAGCATGCCTGATACCTATCTGCAGCACCTGCCGCTGATCGCCATTCTGCGCGGCGTTACCCCCGATGAGATCGTCCCCGTCGGCCTGGCGCTCTACGAGGCCGGTTTTCGCTTGATCGAGATTCCCCTCAATTCCCCCCAGCCGCTGCAGAGCATCAGGCTGCTGGCCGCCGAGCTGGGCGACCGTGCGCTGATCGGTGCCGGCACCGTGCTCAGCATCGCGCAGGTCGAGGACGTGGCCCAGGCCGGCGGGCGGTTGATCGTGTCGCCCAACTGCAACCCCGAGGTGATTCGCGCCACCCGCCGCGCCGGGTTGTTCAGTTCACCTGGGGTCGCCACGCCCAGTGAAGGCTTCGCCGCGCTGGAAGCCGGTGCCCAGGTGCTCAAGCTGTTTCCCGCCGAGCAGTTCAACCCGACCATCGTCAAGGCCTGGCGCGCGGTGTTCTCCCACGATATCGCGCTGCTGCCGGTGGGCGGTATCACGCCCGCTGGCATGGCCGCTTATGTCGAGGCGGGTGCCAGTGGCTTCGGCCTGGGCTCGGCCCTTTACAAGCCAGGCATGAGCGCGGCGGATGTTGGCGACAACGCGGCGGCATTCGTGGCGGCCTGGAGGGCTACACAACAACACTGAATTCGCTGCACCCGATCCCCCTGACAGACGCACTCGACAATAATAAAAGGAGAGCTCGTTATGCTCGTTAACCATGCACCTCGCACGTCGCAGTCATCCACCCTCGGCAAGTTGCTGAGCCGCGCCGGTTGCACACTGGCCGCACTGACCCTGGCGCTCGGCCTGGCCGTGCCAGCGATGGCGGCCGAATGGCCGAGCCGCCCGGTGAGTATCATCGTGCCGGCGGGCGCCGGCGGCGGTTCCGATGGCACGGCGCGGATCCTCTCCAAGTACCTCAAGCAGGAGCTGGGCCAGCAGTTCAACGTCATCAACCTGGGGCAGGGCGGTGGCGTGGTCGGTATCCAGAAGATCATCAGCTCCAAGGCCGACGGCTACACCCTGGGCATCCTGTTCAACTACGCGCACTACAAGGAAATGGGCCAGGCCGACTTCAAGGCCAGCGACTTCACGCCTATCGGTCAGTACAACTTCGACCTGGCCGGTTTCCAGGTCAACACCGACTCGCCTTTCACCAGCCTGCGGCAGGCGCTCGATGCGCTGAAGGCCGACCCTGCCAAGTACACCATTGCCTGCGCGGGCGGTTGTGGCGGCTCCTGGCCAATGGCAGTGGCCGGCTTGCTGGATGCCTGGCAGGTCGACTTGCAGAAAATCCGCATGATTCCCGGTCAGGGCGCCGCAGCGGCGATGCAGGACCTGGCGGCTGGAGGGGTCGACTTCGTGCCGTGCTCGCTGCCCGAGGCCGACGCGCTGCTGCGCTCGAACAAGGTGCGCAGCCTGGCGGTGTTCGGCTCCGAGCGTCAGGCCGCCTACCCGGACGTGCCGACCCTGAAAGAAGAAACCGGACTGGATCTGGAACTGGGCTCGTTCCGTGCCCTGGTGGCGCCTGCCGGCCTGCCGGACGACATCAAGGTCAAGCTCGAAACGACCTTGGAGAAAATCTACAACGACCCCGAGTGGCGCAAGGAAATGGAAGCCCGCGGCTTCCGTCCGCAGTGGCGCAACGCCGAAGCCTTCGCTCAGTACCTGGAGCAGCACACCCGCGACGTCCAGGCCTTGATCGGCAAGCTCAATCCTTAACCGGCGCAGCGCTCGCCCGTCTCTGGCGGGCGGCGTTGCTGATCGACAGGAGCGCACAGCATGAAATTCAGCGACATCACCCTTGGGGTGCTCTTCACCCTGCTTGGGCTGGGCGTTTTGGTGCAAGGCCAGCAGATGAAAACTTCGCCGTTCTTTCAGTATGGCGCCGGCTTTTTTCCTTCGATCATCGGTGGCCTGCTGGCAGTCTGCGGGGCGATTCTGCTGGTCAAGGGCATTCGCCTGGCGCTGGCTCAGCAGGACGGTTTCCGGCTGGTGCAGGCGGGCCCCTGGCTACGTGATCGCGAGCGGCTGATCAATGTCCTGCTGGTGCCAGTGCTGGTGGTGGCATTTATCGCTGCGATCGAAACCATCGGGTTCCCGCTGTGCTGCGTGCTGCTGGTCGGTGTGCTCTGCCAGCGCTTCAGCGGGCGCGCGCTGTTGTCGTGGGTCACCGCCGTGCTGGTCACGCTGTTTCTCTACCTGTTCTTCCAGCAGGTGATGAGCGTGCAGCTGCCCATGGGCTTTCTGACCGATTACCTGGGGGGCTGAGCGTGGACGCGATAATCAATGCATTCGGCATGGTGATGACCTTCGAAGTCCTGGCGGTGATGGTGATCGCCGCGCTGTACGGGTTGTTCGTCGGTGCCATTCCCGGCCTCACTGCCAGCATGGCAGTGGCGCTGATGGTGCCGGTGACCTTCTTCATGGACCCGGTGCCGGCGATTGCCGCCATCGTCACCATGGCCGCCATGGCAATCTTCTCCGGCGACCTGCCCGCCGTGTACATGCGCATGCCCGGTACGCCGGCCTCCGCGGCCTACACCGAGCCCTGCTACGGCCTGGCACAGCGTGGCCTGGGCGAATACGCACTGAGCATGAGCGCGGTGAGCTCGGCCATTGGCGGCTGCGTCGGGGTGTTGGCGCTGATGCTCTGTGCGCCGTTTCTCGCCGAGTTCGCGCTGAATTTCAGTTCGTTCGAATATTTCTGGCTGGCCTGCATGGGGCTGACTGCCGCCATCGCGGTATCCGACAGCTCGCCGGTCAAAGGCGCGGTGTCGCTGCTGCTCGGCTTGCTGGTCGCCAGCGTCGGGCTGGATCCGGTTTCCGGCGAATCGCGGTTCACCTTCGGCAATGCCGATCTGCTGGGTGGCCTGGGCTTCATCCCGGTGATCATCGGCCTGTTCGCCGTCGCCGAGATCCTGCGCTTCTGCACCCGTAACAGCCGCGCCAGCAATTCCCGGCAGGCCGCGTTGGTAGCGCAGAAACCGATGCTGCTGCAGGCGCTGCGCGACATCTTCAAATACAAGGCGGGTGTCGCTCAGGGCTCGTTCGTGGGCGTGCTGGTGGGCATCCTGCCGGGTGCTGGCGCCGATGTGGCGGCATACATTTCCTACGCGATGTCCAAGCGCGCCGCGGCCAGGCGTACCAGCGAAGACGAGATCAACATGGCCAAGGTCGTTCCGGCGACCGCCGCCAACAACGCGGCCGTCGGTGGCAGCTTCATTCCCGCCACGGTGTTCGGCATACCCGGCGATTCGTTGACTGCCATCGTCATCGGCGTGCTGTTCATGAAGGGCCTGAACCCGGGGCCGACGATCTTTACCGAGAACGCCGACATGATCAACGCGGTGTTCCTGGCGTTCCTGCTCGCCAACCTCCTGCTGATTCCCTTCGGTTTCCTTGCCATCAAACTGTTCAAGCGAGTGCTGCAGGTGCCGCAAAGCATCCTCATGCCGGTGATCCTGGCGTTCTCCATCGTCGGTGCCTTCGCCGTGGAAAACACCCTGTTCGCCATCGTCATCATTCTCGCCTTCGGCATCGTCGGCTTCTTCATGGAGGAAAACGGCTTTCCGCTGGCGCCGATGATTCTCGGTGTCGTCCTCGGGCCGATGCTGGAAGAAACCTTCATCACCTCGATGATGCGTGCCCAGGGCGACCTCATGGTGTTCTTCGAACGCCCGGTGTCGCTGGCGCTGGCCATCATCACCCTGTCTCTGTGGATGCTGCCGCTGCTGTTGCGCCTGCTCAAGCGCCGCGCCGGTATCACCCCCGAATCCCCTGCCCATCGTAAAGAGGAATGCACCCAATGACCTTCAACGACCTGCGCGGCAAGCGCGTTCTGATCACCGGCGCCACCCTCGGTATCGGCCTGGCCACTGCCCGCGCCTTCGCCAAGCTGGGCGCCCACGTTGGCATCACCGCACGCAACACGCCGGCCAACCTCGATACGCTGCTCAGCGAGCTGTCGGCCGATGGCGGCCAGGCCGCGTTCTTCGCCGGCGACCTCGGCAAGACCGAGGCCTGTGTGGCCACCGTCGCGGCATTCGTCGAGCGCTTCGGCGGCATCGATGTGCTGATCAACAACGCCGGGGCGCTGCTGGAACGTCGTGGCCTGGAAAGCATCGACGATGCCTTCTTCGACGCCATGACCGACGTCAACCTGCGTTCGGCGCTGATGGTCACTCGCGAGGCCATTCCCCATCTGCGCGCATCGGCCAAGGCCAGCGGGCAGAGCGCCGCGGTGATCACCACCGGCTCGATCGCCGCCCATGGTGGCGGTGGCCCGGGTGCCAGCCTGTACGCGGCGGCCAAGGCCTGGCTGCATAACATCCAGCGCAACTGGGTGCGCGAGTTCACCCCGGCCAACATCCGTTTCAATATCGTCTCACCCGGTACCGTGGACACCGCGTTCCATGCCGACAAGGACGAGGCCGCCCGCGCGGCGGTCAGCACCACCATCCCGATGGGCCGCTTCGGCACCCCGGACGAGATGGCGCCGTCATACCTGTTCCTGGCGTCACACGCCTGCAGCGGCTACATCACCGGCCAGGTGCTCGACGTCAACGGCGGGCAGGCCATGCCATGAGTACGCCTGTCCCGTTGGCCGCCGGCGTGCTGAGCTACGGTACGCCGATTGGCCTGGAGCAGGCGCAGCATGTCGCCGCGGCTGCGCAGCGTGAGGCTCGGGCCAATGGCTGGCCCATGGTGATTGCCGTGGCCGACAGCGGCGGCCATCTGGTGCTGCTGCACAAGCTCGATGAAGCGGCGCTGGGCAGTGTCGAAGTGGCGATCAAGAAGGCCTCCACGGCAGCGCTGTTCAAGCGCTCGACCAAGGGCTTCGAGGAAACCCTGGCCACTGGTGGAGCGGCGTTGCGGCTGCTGTCGATGCACAACGCCATTCTGCTCGAAGGCGGCGTGCCGCTGGTGCAGGACGGCAAGGTCATCGGTGCTATCGGCGTATCGGGCATGCACCCCACCCAGGACGGGCAGGTGGCGCTGGCCGGTGCGGCCGCGCTCGGCTGACGGAGCGCCCGCGCATGCAAGGTGCGCGGGCTTTTTGCTCAGGCGCGGTTGGCGATCTTCTGCAGGTTTTCGTGGATCTTGAACAGCACGATCATCAGCTCGCACCAGATACGTGCGCCGATGGCGCCACCGATCAAGGTGCCGAGGCCGCCGAGAAAACTGCCGTAACCACTGAACATCATGCCAAAACCGCTGACCGCCACGCTGAGCAGCAACAGCCAGTAGACGAAGGTGATGATTTTCGGGGTGAGCATCGCGTCGAAGAAGAACAGGTTCTTCATGGTGTAACTCCAGTCCATGGTAGGGATTCCCGGGCGGTAGAGGCTACCGCATGCGGCGCAGGGAGCGCCCGAGGCGGGCGAGAGTAGCAGCCCAGAGCGGCTGCAGCCAGCTGCCTAGAAGCGTCCATGGCAAAGACCCGTGAATGGCGTTAGCGTGCTCCTCCGGGCGGCGTTTCGCCGGTCTTTTCAGAGGATACCTGTCCATGCTCAGACTCCACGGTTTCGCGGTCAGCAACTACCACAACATGGTCAAACTCGCCTTGCTGGAGAAGGGCGTGCCGTTCGAGGAAGTGCGCACCTACGCTTCGCGTGACGAAGCCTTCCTCGCCATCAGCCCGCGCGGCAAGGTACCCGTGCTGCAGTGCGACGAGGGTTACATCAGCGAGACCTGGGCGATCCTGGAGTACCTGGAAGCGCGGGGACAGGGCCGCCCGCTGCTGCCTGAAGGCCTCTACGAGCAGGCGCGGGTGCGCGAACTGGCCAAGCACATCGAGCTGTACATCGAACTGCCGGCGCGCTCGTGCTACGCCCAGGCGTTCTTCGGCATGTCGCTGGACCCGGCGATTCTCGAGAGGGGCCGCAACGAGTTGCTCGCCGGGATCGACTCGCTCAAGCGGCTGGGGGTATTCGTGCCCTACGTGGCCGGCGACCGCCTGAGCCTGGCCGACCTGTACTTTTTGTACAGCATCGACCTGGCGGCCGCGGTTGCCCACAAGTTGTTCGAGATCGACCTGCTGGCCGATATGCCGAAAGCCCGTGGGCTGCTCGACCAGCTTGCCGCCAACCCCAACGTGCAGCGCATCGCGGCTGACAAGGAGGCGGCGATGGGCCCGTTCATGGCGCACATGCAGGCGAACCTGAAAGGCTGATCAGCCTGCGGCGAAGTCGGTCAGCGCTTCGCCGGCGAGGCGGTAGCCGATCCATTCGTTCTGCGGCTTGGCGCCGATGGAGTCGTAGAACTCGATGGCCGGTGTGTTCCAGTCCAGCACCGACCACTCGAAGCGCCCGCAGCCGCGCGCTACCGCCAGCCTGGCCAGTTGGCGCAGCAGCGCCTTGCCGGCGCCGACGCCGCGCTGCTCCGGGGTGACGTACAGGTCTTCCAGGTACAGGCCGTGCTTGCCCAGCCAGGTCGAGTAGTTGAAGAAATACACGGCGTAGCCGATCGGCTCGCCGTCCAGTTCGCAGATCAGGCCGTGGGCAGTGCTGCCCTCGCCGAACAGGCTGTTCTCGATGCCGGCAACATCGGTCTTCACCTCGTGCTCGGCCTTCTCGTAGATGGCCAGGTCAGTGATGAAGCGCAGGATCAGCGCGGCGTCTTCGCGTACGGCAGGGCGGATGTTCAGGGGCATGAGGTATCTCGTCGCGTTTTTTAGCTGTATGTGACTGTCAGCCACGTCAAGGGCAGGCCCACCAGGCAAAAGAAGCCGAAAGCCGCGACCCATGCACTGCGCGAACCCATTGGGTCGCTTATGCGAAGCGGCAGGTTCGGGTAGTGGCCCAGGGTCAGCAGTCGTAGTGCCAACCAGCCGGTGGTGTAGAAGACGTAGCCGATGATGATTTCAAGTGCGATCTCGGCGAGCAGCATCAAGCCACGCAACAACAGTTCGGGCATGGGAACTCCTTTTCCCGGTTCTCGCTGAGCCGCGTTTAGCGGCTGGCCAGCAGGTTCTGGCCGCGAGCCACCGCTGCACGCACCTGAGCCGGTGCAGTGCCGCCAATATGGTTACGGGCATTCACCGAGCCTTCCAGGGTCAGCACGGCGAACACGTCCTGCTCGATCTGATCGCTGAACTGGCGCAATTCGTCGAGGCTCATCTCGGCCAGGTCCTTGCCGGTGTCCACGCCGTATTTCACCGCATGGCCGACGATCTCGTGGCAGTCGCGAAACGGCAGGCCCTTGCGCACCAGGTAGTCGGCGAGGTCCGTGGCGGTGGAAAAGCCGCGCAGCGCCGCTTCACGCATGATGGCGTGCTTGGGCTTGATGGCCGGGATCATGTCGGCGAAGGCGCGCAGCGAATCGCGCAGCGTGTCGGCGGCGTCGAACAACGGTTCCTTGTCTTCCTGATTGTCCTTGTTGTAGGCCAGCGGCTGGCCTTTCATCAGGGTCAGCAGGCCGGTCAGGGCACCGAACACGCGGCCGGTCTTGCCACGTACCAGTTCGGGCACGTCGGGGTTCTTCTTCTGCGGCATGATCGAGGAGCCGGTGCAAAAACGATCCGGCAGGTCGATGAACTGGAACTGCGCGCTGGTCCACAGCACCAGCTCCTCGGAGAAGCGCGACAGGTGCATCATCGCGATGGAAGCCGCGGCACAGAATTCGATGGCGAAGTCGCGATCCGACACGCCGTCCAGCGAGTTGCCGCCCACGGCGTCGAAGCCGAGCAGTTCAGCGGTGATTTCACGCTGGATCGGGTAGGTGGTGCCGGCCAGTGCAGCGCTGCCCAGGGGCATGCGGTTGGTGCGCTTGCGGCAGTCGAGCAAACGCTCGTGGTCGCGGCTGAGCATTTCGAACCAGGCCAGCAGGTGATGGCCGAAGGTCACCGGTTGGGCAGTCTGCAAATGGGTGAAGCCGGGCATGATGGTCTCGGCTTCACGCTCGGCCTGCTCCAGCAGACCCTGCTGCAGGCGAGTGATTTCGGCGAGGATGACGTCGATCTCGTCGCGCAGCCACAGGCGGATGTCGGTGGCAACCTGATCGTTGCGCGAGCGGCCGGTGTGCAGCTTCTTGCCGGTCACGCCGATGCGGTCGGTCAGGCGCGCCTCGATGTTCATGTGCACGTCTTCCAGGTCGACGCGCCAGTCGAAGGTGCCGGCTTCGATTTCGCCCTGAATCTGGGTAAGGCCGTCGATGATCGTGTCGCGCTCGGCGTCGCTCAGCACACCGGCCTTGGCCAGCATGGTGGCGTGGGCGATGGAGCCCATGATGTCGTGGCGGTACAGGCGCTTGTCGAACTCGACCGAGGCGGTGAAGCGGGCGACGAAGGCATCGACGGGCTCGCTGAAGCGGCCGCCCCAGGACTGATTGGTTTTTTCGTTGCTCATGGATTTGGCTCGGCTGTATGCAGGTGCGGACGGGCCGGAAGCATCCGGCTCGACGGAAAAGTGCGCTGATGATAACAGACGCCGCGCGCCGCGCAGCGGCTAGGGCGAGTGTCGCCTGGATCACAGTTTCACTGCGCTGACCGGCATTTCGGTGGCTTATTTCACCCGCCTGCGAAGGGCTCTCTTGCCGGTTGGCAGGCGCGCGCGGAAACTGCGGCGATGAACGCCAATCGCAACGCCTCGACCCCGACCAAACCCGACGATTTCTTCGTGCCGGAGCTGTGCCAGCCCGAAGCGCTGCTCAGCGCCGTGCTGCTCGCGGAGCTGCTGGTACTGGTGCTGGTGCTCGCCGAGCCGATGCTGCCCGGTTTCGACTGGGTGCGCCTGGCGCTGACGTCCCTGTTCGTGCAGTGGATCGTGCTGCTGTCATCGGCGCTGTTGTGCCGCCTGCGCCCGCTGCTGGCGCGCTTGCAGGCCGTGTGGGCGGGCGCTGCGTGCTGCGCGCTGGTGGTCGGGCTGACCCTGGGTTGCACGGCAGTAGCCGACTACTACGACCTGGGTGGGCCGCTGCCCCACGACGGCGAGGTGAACCTGTACCTGCGCCACGCCCTCATCAGCCTGATCATGTCGGCGCTGCTGCTGCGCTACTTCTACCTGCAGAGCCAGTGGCGGCGCCAGGAGCAGGCGGAGCTGCGCGCGCGCATCGAATCGCTGCAGGCACGGATACGCCCGCATTTCCTGTTCAACAGTTTGAACAGCATCGCCAGCCTGGTTGTCACAGATTCAGTTAGGGCGGAACAGGCCGTACTGGATTTATCCGACCTGTTCCGGGCCAGCCTGGCCAGGCCCGGTAGCCTCGTAAGCTGGAGCGAGGAGCTGGAACTGGCGCAGCGATACCTGTCGATCGAGCACTACCGACTCGGCGAGCGACTACAGTTGCAGTGGGAGGTTGATGATGTCCCCGCTGATTTACCCATTCCCCAGCTGACCCTGCAGCCGCTGTTGGAGAATGCATTGATCTACGGTATCCAGCCACGTATCGAAGGGGGACTGGTGCAGATATCAGCCAATTACATCGACGGGGTATTCAACCTCAGCGTCAGCAATCCATACGAGGACGGCGGCGCGCCTCTGGCGTCACGCGGAACCCATCAGGCGCTGGCCAACATCGATGCGCGTCTTGCGGCGCTTTTCGGGCCGCAAGCCAACCTCAGCGTGGAGCGTCGTGATGGCCGTCACTACACCCGTCTACGCTACCCATGTGCAAGACCCATGCAGGAAGCCAGATCATTATGAATGTCTTGATCGTCGATGACGAACCCCTTGCTCGAGAGCGTTTGAGCCGCATGGTTTCTTCGCTCGAGGGTTATCGTGTTGTCGAGCCCTCTGCGAGCAATGGCGAGGAAGCGCTCGCGCTTGTCGAGAGTCTCAAACCGGATGTAGTGCTGCTCGATATCCGCATGCCAGGCCTCGATGGCCTGCAGGCTGCCGCTCGCCTGTGCGAGCGAGAGGCGCCACCAGCCGTGATCTTCTGCACGGCCCATGATGAATTTGCAGTGGAGGCCTTTCAGGTCAGCGCCGTCGGTTACCTGGTCAAGCCGGTGCGCTCGGAACACCTCGAAGATGCGCTGAAGAAGGCCGAGCGCCTCAATCGCGTGCAGCTTGCTGCGCTCACCCGCCCGGCGGCGGAAAGCGGCGTTGGCCCGCGCAGCCATATCAGTGCGCGCACCCGCAAGGGCATCGAATTGATACCGCTGGATCACGTGATCTACTTCATCGCCGATCACAAGTACGTCACCCTGCGCCATGAGGGCGGTGAAGTGCTGCTGGACGAGCCGCTCAAGGCACTGGAAGACGAGTTCGGTGATCGCTTCGTGCGCATCCACCGCAATGCCCTGGTCTCGCGCGAACGCATCGAGCGATTGCAGCGCACGCCATTGGGGCATTTCCAGCTCTACCTCAAGGGTCTCAATGGCGATGCGCTGGTGGTCAGCCGTCGCCACGTGGCGGGCGTACGCAAGTTGATGAACCACATCTAGCGGCCGGTAACTAGGGCGAAGGGTCGCAGGCCGCGTCCGGCTTGTGACCCTGGAGCCTGTTATCATCGGCGACAGTTCGTTTTCTGGAATTGTCCCATGCCCCGCGAAATACGCATCGCAACCCGCAAGAGTGCCTTGGCCCTATGGCAGGCCGAGTACGTCAAGGCACGCCTCGAACAGGCCCATCCAGGGCTGCAGGTAAGCCTGGTGCCAATGGTCAGCCGCGGGGACAAGCTGCTCGATGCGCCGCTGGCCAAGATCGGCGGCAAGGGGCTGTTCGTCAAGGAACTGGAAACCGCCCTGCTGGAAAATCGTGCCGACATCGCCGTGCACTCCATGAAGGATGTGCCGATGGATTTCCCGGAAGGCCTTGGTCTGTTCTGCATCTGCGAGCGCGAAGACCCGCGTGATGCCTTTGTGTCCAACGATTTCGCCAGCCTGGAGACACTGCCGGCCGGCAGCGTGGTGGGAACCTCCAGCCTGCGTCGTCAGGCACAGTTGCTGGCCCGCCGACCCGACCTGAAAATCCAGTTCTTGCGCGGCAACGTCAACACCCGGCTGGCCAAGCTGGACGCCGGGGAATATGACGCCATCATCCTGGCAGCCGCTGGCTTGATCCGTCTTGGTTTTGAATCGCGCATACGCGCCTCGATCACCGTCGAGCACAGCCTGCCGGCCGGTGGCCAGGGGGCGGTCGGTATCGAATGCCGGGTGGCCGACAGCGAAGTGCAAACCTTGCTCGCCCCCCTCAATCACCCTGAAACCGCCTTGCGGGTAACCGCCGAGCGGGCCCTGAACAGGCACCTCAACGGCGGTTGCCAGGTGCCCATCGCCTGCTATGCGGTGCTCGAAGGTGAGCAGTTGTGGTTGCGCGGCCTGGTCGGTGAGCCCGATGGCGGGCGTTTGCTGCGGGCCGAGCTGCGTGGCGCTGCGACAGACGCCAAGCGCCTTGGGATCGAGGTGGCCGAGGCCTTGCTGGCCCAGGGAGCCGGCGGCATCCTGCAGGCCATCTACCACGAGGATGGCGCCGAGTGAACGGTTGGCGCCTGCTGCTGACGCGGCCCGAGCAGGAATGTCAGGCGCTGGCCGCGACGCTGGCCGATGCCGGGGTGCATGGCGCCTGCCTGCCGCTGCTACGCATCGAGCCTTTGCCGGAAACCCCGCAGCACAGCGCGCTGATCTGCGACTTGCATCGTTACACGGCTGTCATCGTGGTCAGCAAACCGGCGGCTCGCCTGGGCCTGGCGCTACTCGACCGCTACTGGCCACAGCCGCTCGCCGATCAGCCCTGGTTCAGTGTCGGCGCAGGGACCGGGCAGATTCTTGCCGATTACGGGTTGCCGGTATGCTGGCCAGCGAAGGGCGACGACAGCGAGGCGCTGCTCGACCTGCCCGAGCTGCAAAAACCACTGCGCGAGGCACTGTTTCCGCGCGTGCTGATCATTCGCGGCGAGGACGGCCGCGACTTGCTCGCCGAGCGATTGCGCAGCCAGGGCGCAGAAGTGAACTACCTGCCGGTCTACCGCCGCGTGGCGCCAAGCTACCCTGCCGGGACCCTGCAGCGGCTATTACAGGTGGAACGCTTGAATGGGCTGGTGGTCAGCAGTGGGCAGGGCCTGCTGCATCTGCGCGAACTGGCGGCCGATGATTGGCAGCAACTGGCGCAACTACCCGTGTTCGTACCGAGCCCACGCGTTGCCCTGATGGCGCGTGAGCTGGGTGCGGCGAATGTTGTGGACTGCCGTGGTGCTGACACCGCGGCGTTGTTGGCGGCCTTGCGTGCGCAGGCTTCGCCCGACTCTTGAAGCATAGGATGGATACGTGAGCGACGCGACTACCCCGAAAGAGCAGGAGCAGCCTGTACAACCCGCCCTCGAATCTTCTCCGGCCACCGCAGATGCCAGGCCCGCCCCACGGGGTTCTGCCGTGGCGGCGGTGGCGCTGCTGGTCGGCGCGATTGGTGTCGGTGTCGGTGGTTGGAGCGCCTGGCAACTGCGCGCGCTGCAGAGCGATGCGCAGCAGCAGGCGGTGCAGCTCGAACAGGCGCGCAGCCAGTCGGCAGCGCTGTCGCAGCGTACCGAAAGCCTGAGTGGCCGTTTCGAACAACTGCCGAGCGTGCAGGAACTCGAAGAACGGCGCCGCCTGGTGGCCCAGCTGCAAGGCGACCAGCAACTGCTCAACCAGCGGTTGGAGACGGTGCTGGGGGCCAGTCGGCAGGATTGGCGCCTTGCCGAAGCCGAGCACTTGCTACGCCTTGCCAGCCTGCGGCTTTCCGCGCTGCAGGACAGCAACAGCGCCACTGCGCTGGTGCAGGCGGCCGACGAGATACTGCGTGATCAGGATGACCCGGCGGCATTCGCCGCCCGTGAACAGCTGGCGAAAAGCCTGGAAGCCTTGCGCGCCACCGACAACCCGGATCGTACCGGCCTGTTCCTGCAATTGGGCGCCTTGCGTGACCAGGCGGCGCAGCTCAATTCGCTGAACCCCACGTTCGTCGCCGACGGTGGCGTGCTGGGTGAAATCGCCGCGCAGAGTGAGCCCGGCACCTGGTGGGGGCGCAGCCTGCAGACGCTGTCGGAATACTTTCGTCTTGATTTCAATGCCGACCAGAACGTGCGGCCGCTGCTCGCCGGGCAGAGCCTGACCCAGGTGAGGCTGGCCCTGAGCCTGGCACTCGAGCAGGCGCAGTGGGCGGCCCTGCATGGCGAAACCCAGGTCTACCGCCAGGCCTTGCAACAGGCTGGCGAAGTCCTCGATGCCAACTTCAATCGTGATAATCCCGATAGCCGCGCCTTGCGCACCCGTGTCGCGGAACTGGTCGACAAGCCTATCGAAGTCGAGGTGCCCGAGCTCACCGACTCGCTCGATGCCGTGCAGGCCTACATCGAACACAAACAGTCGGCGCGTGAACGCCTGAAGGATGCGCCGCAGGAAGGCACCGGCGATGACCAGGAGCGACGCCCATGAAGCGTGTATACCTGCTGTTGCTCGCCGTGCTGGTGGTCGGGGGGCTGGCACTGCTCGGCCTGGCCATCGCTGAACACAAGGGCTATGTACTGTTCGCCTACCAGGGCTTTCGCTACGAGTCGACGCTGTGGGCGTTCGTGCTGCTGATCGTTGCCGTGTGCCTGGCGATCTGGCTGTTGCGCCTGGCCATTCGCGTACTGCTCACCTCGCTCGGCCTGGTCAATCCCTGGTCGCGCCTGCACCGTGAACGGCGGGTGCGCAGCGCCTCCGAACATGGTTTTCAGGAGCTGATCGAAGGGCGCTGGGCCAAGGCGCAAACGCACCTGAGCCGCATCGCCCGCAATGAGCCACGGCCGCTGATTCACTACCTAGGCGCTGCGCGCGCCGCCAACAACCTTGAGCATTACGAGGAAAGCGACGCGTTGCTGGCCGAGGCACTGGAGCGTCAACCGAATGCCGAGCTGGCCATCGCCCTGACCCATGCCGAGTTGCAACTGGCCCGTGGCGAGGTCGAGAACGCTCAAGAAACACTGCTGGTGATGCAGGATCGCCATCCGCACAACCCTCAGGTGCTGCGCCAGTTGCAGCAGCTGTATGTACTGCGTGGCGACTGGCAGGCGCTGCTCAAGTTGCTGCCGGCCCTGCGCAAGGAAAAAGCCCTGCCGCCTGCCGAGCTGATGATGCTGGAGCGCCGCGCCTGGCGCGAACACCTGACTGGCATCGACCTCAGCGTTGCCGACGAGGGCGCGCTGCCGTCGCTGGCCCAGGCCTGGGAACGGCTGTCCCCCAGCCTGCGCGGCGAGCCCGAGCTGCTGGCCGTTTACGCCGACCGGCTACGTGCGCTGGGTGCCGAACCGGGGGCGGAGGAGTTGCTCAACAAGGCCCTCAATCGTGAATACGACAGCCGCCTGGCGCGTCTCTACGGCTTGTTGCACGGGCGTGACCCAGCCAGGCAACTGCAGGCTGCCGAAAGCTGGCTCAAGCAGCATCCTGATGACGCAGGGCTGCTCTTGACGCTGGGTCGCCTGAGCCTGCACAACCAGTTGTGGGGCAAGGCGCGCGAGTATTTCGAAACCAGCCTGACTTTCGAACGGCATCCGGAAACCTGCGCGGAGCTGGCACGATTGCTCGCCCAGTTGGGCGAAGTGGAACGCAGCAACCGCCTGTTCCAGGAAGGCCTCGGCTTGCTCGATCGCCGCCTGAGTGGCCAGGTCGCCGGCGTGCCGGCGGTATCCAGCGCGGATACCCAGCCTGGGCGCGTGGGCAACTGAACGTTTGCTGCAGCCGCGCGTGGGTCGGCGCCTGCGACGAAGCGCCTTGAAGACGCGTGGCAGCGGGCATAACCTGAGCGCAAATGAGCTCGGACTGTAATGCGAATCATGTTAGTGTCCAGGCTCGGCTGCACGCCCAGGGATCGAGGCGTGACGCGCATCATCGTGGTCGGTGCAAGCGCCGGCTTCACACCAGTAGGACAGCACGGGAACTGCTGCCTGGGGCGATCAGCCAACGTCTTATTCGCGGCAGTGCTGCTGTGCTGAACGATGGTTGTTGCCCGGATGCCCATGTGAAATACGATAAGGGAGATCATCATGCTCGAGAGTTGCCAGAATGCGCAGGAACGATGGGGTGGTGTACACCTGTTGATCGATCGCTGGCTGCAGGAACGTGCCGAATTGATCAAGGCCTACGCGGCCATCGACGACGTGAGCGACAAGCTCGTCATGCAGCGGTTCTGCGAAATCCTCGTCGACTATGTTTCTGCCGGGCATTTCGAGGTTTACCAGCAGCTCACCGAGGAAGCCCGAGCGTTCGGTGACCAACGTGGCCTGGCGCTTGCCAAGCAGATTTACCCGCGCATCGAAGTCATTACCGAAGCTGCGCTGGCCTTCAATGATCGCTGCGATGCCGGCGACTGTGGTGACACCGAGGCGGTGAGTGCCGAGCTCAAACGGCTCGGCCAGATGCTTCACGAGCGCTTCGAGCTCGAAGATTGCTTGATCGAAGTGCTGCATACGGCCCATAAACAGCAGGCGGCCGCTGCCCCGGTATAACCTTCAACGCCGCGATCTTCCGCGGCGTTGTTGTCTCTGCGCTGCCCGCAGATGTGTGCCTGATGTCTGCCACGCAGGTGCTTGCAAAGCGCCACTAGCCGGCGCAGATTCACACGTCTAGTATGGCTCCAACTCATTCGCCAGGAGGCGCGTCATGTCGGCCACGAAAAACGTGAAAAACAAATCGGTCACTACCCCTTTGCACCTGCTTCAACAGTTGTCAGCAAGCCTGCTCGAACACCTCGAAACAGCCTGCTCGCAGGCACTCGTGGATGCCGAAAAGATTCTCGCCAAGCTGGAAAAACAACGTGGTGGTGCGCAGGAAAAACTGCACAAGGCCCGTGGCAAGCTGCAGGCTGCAATAGCGACTGGCAAAGCCAAGGCGCAGTCCAAGGCCCAGGCCGGTGTTGCCGAGCTGGAAGAGGTACTGGACGCACTGCAGGCACGCCAGAGTGAGACGCGCCAGTACATCGTTCAGCTCAAGCGCGATGCCCAGGAAAGCCTCAAGCTCGCGCAGGGCGTTGGCAAAGTTCGCGAAGCGGCCGCCAAGGCTCTTTCCAGCCACTCCGCCAGCGCTGCCAAGCCTGCGGCCAAAGCCGCAGCCAAGCCTGCTGCCAAAGCGGCTGCTAAACCCGCCGCAGCCAAGCCTGCTGCCAAAGCGGCTGCCAAAGCGGCTGCCAAACCCGCCGCAGCCAAGCCTGCTGCCAAAGCGGCTGCTAAACCCGCCGCAGCCAAGCCTGCTGCCAAAGCGGCTGCCAAACCAGCCGCAGCCAAGCCTGCTGCCAAAGCGGCTGCCAAACCAGCCGCAGCCAAGCCTGCTGCCAAAGCGGCTGCCAAACCAGCCGCAGCCAAGCCTGCTGCCAAAGCGGCTGCCAAACCCGCCGCAGCCAAGCCTGCTGCCAAAGCGGTTGCCAAACCAGCCGCAGCCAAGCCTGCTGCCAAAGCGGCTATTAAGCCGGCCGCAGCCAAGCCTGCTACTGCCAAGCCCGCAGCTACCACCGCCAAGCCAGCCAGCACGGCACCTGTTGCGGGAAAACCTGCCAGTGAATCGCCTGCTGTGCCAGCAACCGCTCCCGGCAATGCCAGTGGCGTAACGCCTCCCGGCGTCAGCTGATTGCCAGCATGCCTGCGAATACGCCACTCGTGTGTTCGCAGGCTGCCCGACCCGGCGCAACGCGTAACTCGCGTCCCGTCTTCCCCTATTGAGCGTCAGCCCAGCCTCCTCTCGCCTTCTGTTCCTTTCCCCCCTCCGCTTCCTTGTTGCGGTGCACCAGGCCTGTGCTGCATGGAGCGTCTCCCTGTAGCCCTGAACTACACACCCAGGGCAAATGCAGCTGTGCCGACTGCTTCCGTCTCGCCATCACCGATGCACTGCCTTTATGCCAGGACGCAATGCTCGTCGCGCCCGGAGGCAATCGAAGGCTGATCGGGGTGGCCTGGTTTTCTTCCGAGACCACATACGGATCGGCTACGAAGCGGAACAGCGCGCCAGGAAACAGGTCAATGATCAGGTCGAGGTGGCGAGTGGCCAAACCGACGAAGCCAGAAGCAGAGTGTCCGTTGTGAAGACTAAGGTCGCCGCGCGTATCGAGAAGATCGAGCAGGCCTTCGATTCTCGCGTGGCAGGCGCCCTCGACCGGCTTGGCATTCCCGCTCGGCAGGCCATCCAAATCTGTCTGCTAAGCTGGAGGGGCTGAGCGCGTTGCTTGAGCACGCCGCGCGTACCCATTAAGGAGAGCAGGATGGCTGTCAAAAAGAAATCCGAAAAACAGACCGGCTCGTGGATCGGCGAGGTTGAAAAGTACTCGCGTCAGATCTGGTTGGCGGGCTTGGGCGCGTACTCCAAGGTCAGCAAGGACGGCACCAAGCTGTTCGACACTCTGGTCAAGGATGGCGAGAAGGCCGAAAAGGCTGCCAAGACCGATACCGGCAAGCCGGCCGATGAAATGAAGAGCGCCGGCGATGCATCGGCCAGCACTGCCAAGTCCCGCATGGACGATGTCAAGGACAGGGCCATGGGCAAGTGGGGCGAGTTCGAGGAGGCGTTCGACAAGCGGCTCAATAGCGCCATTTCTCGCCTGGGCGTGCCGAGCCGAAGCGAGGTCAAGTCGCTCAACGACAAGGTCGAGTTGCTGACCCGGCAGTTGGAGGCCCTCACCGGTGTTACCAGCAAGGCAGCCGCCAAGCCTGCAGCGAAAAGCTCCGCTGCGAAAGTCGCGAGCAAGCCTGCCGTCAGCAAGGCGGTGACCAAGCCAGCTGCCAGCAAGGCGACCGCTAGCAAGGCAGCCAGCACGCCCGCGGCGAAGCCGGCAACCAAGGCAGCGGCCGTCAAACGGCCTGTGGCGAAGAAGGCCGTGGCCAGCAAACCGGCCTCGACCGCGAAGCCCGCCGCTGCGGCCAAGAGTCCGGTCAAATCCGCAGCCAAGCCAGCGGCGAAGCCGGTGGCAAAACCTGCAGCCAAAACGGCGCGCAAACCGCCTGCGAAGAAACCGGCAGTGGCCAAGGCTGCGCCGGCTCCAGCGACCAGCACACCCGCACAGGCGGTAACGCCGGGCGCGACCGTGCCACCTGCGCCGGGCAACCAATCCTGAGGTTGTTTGCCATGAGGAAGACGCCCGGCCCCGTGCCGGGCGTTTTCATTTCAGGTTGCGCGCGCCGCCAGAGGGGCGCGCGGCAGTGGATCGTGGTGCGGCTTACAGAGCCTCGTCGGCCCAGCAGACGGCTGTTTTCGAGCGGACGCGCGAGCACACCTTGAAAGAGGGCAGGCGCGGTACGATCAGGGGCTATTCGTTTGCTCGGTGCAGCGCATTTACCCGGGTTCCCTGCCGCCTCAGAGCATCAGGCGAACCACCGATTCGTCGGGGTCACGGGATTGACCGGCAGCGGACAAGGCCTCTAGATAGTCGCGCCACAGGTCATCCTGGCGCAGGGCCAACTGGCGCAGGTAGTCCCAGGTGAATAGCCCGCTGTCGTGGCCGTCATCGAAGGTCAGCTTGAGGGCGTAATTGCCGGCCGGCTCGATGCCGACAAGCGACACGTTGATCTTGCCGGTCTGCAAAATGGGTTTGCCGTGCCCCTGCACCTCGGCCGAGGGCGAATGCACGCGCAGGAATTCTGCTGGCAGCAGGTAGTTGTCGTCGCCGTAGTGCAGTTCCAGTGTGCGTGATGCCTTGTGCAGCTTGATCGAGGTGGGAATGAGCACGGCGGTCTCCACATTGTCCGCAGCCGCAGGGCGCCAGGCTGTTGCCTGAAGCCGCGCGGCTCAACGCCATTTACAGAATATAGCGGGACAGGTCTTCGTCCTCGGCCAGTTCGCCGAGGTGGCTGTTGACGTAGGCTGCGTCGATGCGGATCACCTCGCCATTCTGCTGGCCGGCCAGGTCACCAGCGCTGAAGGACACTTCCTCCAGCAGGCGTTCAAGCAACGTGTGCAGGCGGCGGGCGCCGATATTCTCGGTCTTCTCGTTGACCTGCCAGGCAATCTCTGCGAGGCGCTTGATGCCGTCTGCGGCGAATTCAACGCCGAGGCCTTCGGTCTGCAGCAGCGCCACGTATTGCTCGGTGAGCGAGGCATGAGGCTCGCTGAGGATGCGCTCGAAATCTTCCGGCGACAGTGCCTTCAACTCGACACGGATCGGCAGGCGACCCTGCAGCTCCGGCACCAGGTCACTCGGCTTGCTGAGGTGAAAGGCACCCGAGGCGATGAACAGAATATGGTCGGTCTTGACCATGCCCAGCTTGGTGTTCACCGTACAGCCCTCGATCAGCGGCAGCAGGTCGCGCTGCACGCCTTCGCGAGACACGTCGGCACCACCGGCATTGGCACGCTTGGCCACCTTGTCGATCTCGTCGATGAACACGATGCCATGCTGCTCGACCGCTTCCAGCGCCTTGGCCTTGAGTTCTTCCTCGTTGACCAGGCGGCCGGCCTCTTCCTCGCGCACCAGTTTCAGCGCGTCCTTGACCTTGAGCTTGCGGCTCTTCTGCTTGCCCTTGCCCATGTTGGCGAACAGGTTCTGCAGCTGGCTGGTCATTTCTTCCATGCCGGGCGGGGTCATGATCTCGATACCGGCCGGGCTGTCGGCCACCTCGATTTCGATTTCCTTGTCATCCAGCTGACCCTCGCGCAGGCGCTTGCGGAACAGCTGGCGGGTGTTGGAATCGCTGGGCGCTGCTTCTTCGGCGAAACCGCCGCGAGCCGCTGGCAGCAGGGCATCGAGAATGCGGTCTTCGGCAGCGTCTTCGGCACGATGGCGCACGCGGACGATTTCCTGTTCGCGCAGCATTTTCACCGCGGCATCGGCCAGGTCGCGGATGATCGACTCGACATCGCGGCCCACATAGCCAACCTCGGTGAACTTGGTCGCTTCCACCTTCAGGAACGGTGCATTGGCCAGCTTGGCCAGGCGCCGGGCGATCTCGGTCTTGCCGACGCCGGTCGGGCCAATCATCAGGATGTTCTTTGGCGTGACCTCGGCGCGCAGCTCCAGCGGCAGCTGCATGCGCCGCCAGCGGTTGCGCAGGGCGATGGCCACGGCGCGCTTGGCGTCGTCCTGGCCGATGATGTGGCGGTTGAGTTCGTGGACGATCTCGCGGGGTGTCATGGACATGAGCGGGCTCCGATCCGGACCGGCCTAGATGGCCGAGTCCAGCTCCTCGATGGTCAGGTTCTGATTGGTGAAAACGCAGATGGAACCGGCGATTTTCAACGCAGTTTCGGCAATCTCGCGGGCGTCGAGGTCTTCGCTGCCTTTCTGCAGCAGTGCCAGGGCCGCAGCCTGGGCGAAGCCGCCGCCAGAGCCCATGGCGATCAGGCCGTGCTCTGGCTCGACCACGTCACCGTTGCCGGTGATGATCAGCGAGGCATCCTTGTTGGCCACCGCCAGCATGGCTTCCAGACGGCTCAGGGATCGGTCGGTACGCCAGTCCTTGGCCAGCTCCACCGCGGCGCGCACCAGATGGCCCTGGTGGCGTTCCAGTTGCGATTCGAAGCGTTCGAAAAGGGTGAATGCATCGGCGGTGGCGCCGGCGAAACCGGCGATGACCTGGCCGTGGTACAGGCGGCGAACTTTCTTCGCATTGCCTTTCATCACGGTATTGCCGAGGGAAACCTGGCCGTCGCCACCCATGACGACTTTGCCGTGGCGGCGGACTGAAACGATAGTGGTCAAGGGCATGCTCCTTCGGCAGCTCCGGGGTTGACCTGTTATATGGGGATGGATTGCGCACGGTTCAAGCCGGAAGGCATGAGCGGTCACAAAACGGCTCTGCCTGCGGGCGGCTGGGCTGAGGTGGGAGCAGATACTCACGCCCGTAGGGTGGACAACGCTCTTTTTTGTCCACCAGTGCGATGGTAGTGCGGTGGGCGGATCGGGCCGCGCAGGCAAGCGTCGTCCACCCTACGAGGGGCCACCCCCCGCCACGTTGCTGCCTGCCTACGCTGCAGAGCCGTACGCTGCTTAGCGGCTCTGGCGCTGTTGCAACAAAAGATTGCTGAAGCCGTTGGCAGCCAGTGCCTTTTGCGACTGGGCCAGTTGATCGCGGTTGGCGAACGGGCCGACCAGCACGCGGTGCCAGGTTTCGTCACGCACCGTGCCGGACTCTACGCGTACGTTCTGGCCGAGCAGGGTGATCTGCGCACGCACGCTCTCGGCGTCATCCTTGCGGCGAAATGAGCCGGCCTGCAGAAAGAACTGGGTGGTCAGCGGCGGCTGAATGGCGGCCGAGGGCGCGACCACGGGCGGTGCGGGCGGTGGCGTCTCACCGTTCAAGGCAGCCTGGGCGCGCGCTGCGTCGATCTTCGCGGCTTCTTCCGGTGTAACCGGCTTTTGCTCGGGCGTCGGCGTGGTCGGGGGCGGCACGGCATCCGGCGGCACGATGACTTCCGACTCCGGCAGCAGCGTGTAGAAGTCGTATTTGGGTTTGCCCGGTTCCTGGCTGGTCGCCGACGGCGTCACTTTGGGGGTGTTGCTGGCCCGTTCCGGCTGCGGTTTGTCGCGCTGGATCGCGTCGCTGCCGGGTTGCAGGTTGAACAGCAGCATGGCGAATACGCCGACCACCAGGCCGCAGGCCAGCCAGATCCAGCCCGGTACCGGGCGTTTGCTCGGGGCCTTGTAGCGGCTGGCGCCGCGTTTCGGTGCTGGCTTCTTGCGGGCTGCCACTTACATGCGCTCCAGGGTTTCCAGGCCCAGCAGTTGCAGGCCTTGCTTGAGGGTGCGGCCGGTCAGCGCGGCGAGGCGCAGGCGGCTGGTGCGAGTCGTCTCGTCTTCGGCGCTGAGTACCGGGCAGTGCTCGTAGAAGCTGGAGAACAGCCCGGCCACGTCGTACAGGTAGGCGCACAACAGGTGCGGCGTACCCTTGTCGGCGACGCTGCCGAGCACCTCGCCGAACTGCGCCAGCTTGCCGGCCAGTTCGATTTCCTGAGGCGCCTGAAGTTCGATGCGACCGTCGATCTCGTCGATGCCCTGGCCCAGCTTGCGGAAGATGCTTGCCGTGCGGGTATAGGCGTAGAGCAGGTAAGGGGCCGTATTGCCGTCGAAGCTGAGCATCAGTTCGAAGTTGAAGCTGTAGTCGCTGGTGCGGTGCTTGGACAGGTCGGCGTATTTCACCGAGGCAATGCCCACGATCCGGCCAATTTCACGCAGTTCGGCTTCGTCGAATGGCGTCTCACCCTTGTCGGCACGCTGGTCGTTGCGCTGCTTGACCAGCTCGTAGGCGCGCGACTCCGCTTCATCGAGCAGGTCGATCAGCTTCACGGTGCCGCCATCGCGGGTCTTGAAGGGGCGGCCGTCGGCGCCGTTCATGGTGCCGAAGCCCATGTGTTCGAGCTGCATGCCCTCGTGCACGAAGCCAGCACGGCGCGCCACTTCGAAGGCCATCTGGAAGTGCAGGGCCTGGCGCTGGTCGACGAAGTACAGAGCTCGGTCAGCCTTGAGTACCTGGCTGCGGTAGCGCATGGCAGCGAGGTCGGTGGTCGAATACAGGTAGCCGCCGCCGGCCTTCTGCACGATCACCGGCAGCGGGTTGCCTTCGGCATTCTTGTAGTCGTCGAGGAAAACGCACTGCGCGCCGTTGTCTTCGGTCAGCAGGCCTTTGCTGTGCAGGTCGGCGACCACGTTGGCCAGGTCGGCGTTGTAGGCGCTTTCACCCTTGACGTCGGCCGGGGTCAACTTGACGCCCAGGCGGTCGTAGGCCTTCTGGCAGTGGCTCAGGGAAATGGCGTTGAAGCGCTCCCACAGACGCAGGCATTGCGGCTCGCCAGCCTGTAGCGCCACGACCAGAGCGCGGGCGCGCTCGGCGAATTCGGCAGAGTCGTCGAAGCGTTTCTTGGCGGCGCGGTAGAACCCTTCCAGGTCGGCCAGCTCGCTTTCCGCAGCGGCCGGATTCTCTTCCATGAAGGCCAGCAGCATGCCGAACTGGGTACCCCAGTCGCCAACATGGTTCTGGCGGATCACCTCGTCGCCGAGAAACTCCAGTACCCGTGCCACCGCGTCGCCGATGATGGTCGAGCGCAGGTGGCCGACGTGCATTTCCTTGGCCAGGTTCGGCGAGGACAGGTCGACGACGACCCGCTCGGCGGCGCCGTTCTTGCGTACGCCGAGGCGTTCGTCGGCCAGGGCAGCTTCCAGGCGCTCTGCCAGGGCGGCGCTGTTCTGAAAGAAATTCAGAAAGCCCGGACCCGCGATCTCGACTTTGCTGATCTGCGGGTCGGCGGGCAGGGCGTCGATCAGTTTCTGCGCGATATCGCGCGGTTTCATCGCTGCCGGCTTGGCCAGCATCATGGCGATGTTGCTGGCGAAGTCGCCGTGGGTCTTGTCCTTGGTGTTCTCCACCTGGATCGTCGGGCTCAGGCCTTCGGGCAGCACGCCTTCGGCGGTCAGGCGGGTCAGGGCTTGCTGGATCAGGTGGCGAATACTGTCTTTCATGGTCTGCTCGTTCGGCCGCAGGACGCGGCGCCGCTCGAAAGCGTGGGTTGAAAACCCCGCATTATCGACGGGGCAAGGGCACCGCTTCAAGCCATAACGGCCGCGGGGTGTTTCGAGGGCGAGCACTGTTGCTCAGAAAAGATCGATCGGGTCGACATCCAGCGACCAGCGCACGGCCCGACCGCTGGGCAGGGTCTCGAGTGTCAGCAGCCAGTGGGCGAGCAACTTGTGCAGCGCCGCACGGGCATTACCCTGCAGGAGCAACTGGGCGCGATAGCGGCCGGCGCGACGTTCCATCGGCGCGGGCACCGGCCCCAGCAGCTCGATACCGCTCAGGTTCAGCTCGGCCAGTAGTCGCTCGGCTTCGCTGCACGCTTCATCGAGAAATCCCTCGGCCTGGCCGGGCTTGTGCGCCTCTGCGCGCAGCAGTGCGAGGTGGCAGAAAGGCGGCAGGCCGGCGGCGCGGCGTTCGCTCAATGCCTGGTCGGCGAAAGCAAAGTAGCCTTGCTCGGTGAGTTGCACCAGCAGTGGGTGGTCGGCCAGGTGGCTCTGAATGATCACCTTGCCCGGCTCCTCCGCGCGCCCGGCCCGGCCGGCCACCTGGACGATCAGCTGGGCCATGCGCTCGCTGGCGCGGAAGTCGGCGGAGAACAGGCCGCCATCGGCATCGAGGATCGCCACCAGGGTCACCCGCGGAAAATGGTGACCCTTGGCCAGCATCTGCGTGCCGACCAGGATGCACGGCTCGCCACGCTGTACGGTGTTGAACAGGGTGGTCATGGCCTCCTTGCGCGACGTGCTGTCGCGGTCGACGCGCAGCACCGGTACATCGGGGAACAGGATTTCCAGGCGCTCTTCGGCGCGCTCGGTGCCGGCGCCGACCGGACGCAGGTCAACGTTGTTGCAACTTGGGCAGTTGCCGGGCTGGCGTTCGGCATGGCCGCAGTGGTGGCAGCGCAGTTCGCGGCTGCGCTGATGCACGGTCATGCGAGCATCGCAGCGTGGGCATTCCGATAGCCAGCCGCATTCATGGCACAGCAGGGTCGGTGCGAAGCCGCGGCGGTTGAGAAACACCAGAACCTGCTGGCCGGCGGCCAGGGTCTGGGTGATGGCCTGCTGCAGTGGCGGCGACATGCCGGCATCCAGCGGCCGGCTCTTGATATCCAGGCGCAGGAAGCGCGGCGCTTGAGCACCGCCGGCGCGCTGGTTCATGCGCAGCATCGCGTAGCGGCCGCTGTGCGCGTTATGCAGGCTTTCCAGCGAGGGTGTCGCGGAGCCCAGCACGATCGGCACGTTTTCCTGGTGGGCGCGCACCACGGCCAGGTCGCGGGCGTGGTAGCGCAGGCCCTCTTGCTGTTTATAGGAGGCGTCGTGTTCTTCGTCGATGATGATCAGGCCCGGACGCTTCATCGGCGTGAACAGCGCCGAGCGGGTGCCGATGATGATGTCGGCCTCGCCGTCGCGGGCCGCCAGCCAGGCGTCCAGGCGCTCGCGGTCGTTGACTGCCGAGTGCAGCAGGGCGATGCGTGCGTTGAAGCGGCGCTCGAAGCGCGCCAGGGTTTGCGGCCCCAGGTTGATCTCGGGGATCAGCACCAGCGCCTGCTTGCCGGCCTCCAGCGTTTCGCGGATCAGTTGCAGGTAGACCTCGGTCTTGCCGCTGCCGGTCACCCCGGCGAGCAGAAACGCGTTGAAACTGCCGAAGCCTGCGCGTATCGCCTCGGTCGCCGCACGTTGTTCGGCATTCAGTGGCAGCTCCGGCTGAGCCAGCCAGTTGGCGTGGCGTTCCGGGCTGCTCAGGCGGCGCACTTCGACGCGTACCAGGCCTTTTTCCTGCAGCAGTTGCAGGCTGTCGCGGTTGATCTGCAGCTGGCTGAGCAGTTGGTGGGCGACCCCGTGGGGGTGTTGAGCGATGGTCTTCAGTGCATCGCGCTGGCGCGGCGCGCGGGCCAGGCGCGGGTCGTCCAGGCGGGCATCCTTGGCGATCAACCAGAAGCGCTCCTGGCGCGCTTCGGCCGGCTCGCCCTGGCGCAGCAGCACAGGCAATGCCCAGCTGAGGGTGTCGCCCAGGCTGTGCTGGTAGTACTGCGCCGTCCACTGGCACAGGCGCAGCAGTGCCGGCGGCATGGGCGCCTGCAGATCGAGCAGTCGCAGGGCGGGCTTGAGTTTGTCGGCCGGCACGTCGCTGTGTTCGCTGATCTCGACCAGCACGCCGATCATCTCGCGGCGCCCGAACGGTACTCGCAGGCGCGCGCCGGGGCGCAGGTCGCGCACCGACACGCCAGGCGGGGCAAGGTAGTCGAACAGGCGGCGCAGCGGCGAGGGCAGGGCGAGTCGCAAAATGGCGTCGGGCACGCGGGGGCTCCAGGCAGGCGAGGCGCGATAGTAGCAGGCGGTTGAAAAACTACCTATGCAACTACCGCTGCACCAAATGCCGGCTCCCTTGGCTGCCGGCGGCCGGCGGGCCCGTGTGCGACGGCCGGTAGCGGTAGCCGAGTTGCATCATCGTCACGCTCTGGTATGATCCGCGGCCAACCTACGTGCGGTACCCGACATCCAGTCTGGTGGCGGCACAAGACCCGAGGAAACAATCATGAAAGCCGATATCCATCCGGAATACGTTGCCATCGACGCTACCTGCAGCTGCGGTAACGTCATCAAGACCCGCTCCACCCTGGCCAAGCCGCTGAGCCTGGACGTGTGCTCCGAGTGCCACCCGTTCTACACCGGCAAGCAGAAGGTTCTGGACGCTGGCGGCCGTATCGATCGCTTCAAGCAGCGTTTCGGTGTGTTCGGCGCCAAGTAAGCGGCCGAACGGCGAAGCACGCCCACATGGCTGTGTTCGCACTGATGAAGAAGGCGTCCCTTGTGGGCGCCTTTTTCGTTTCTGTGGTGTGCCTGCCGGCCCAGGCGTATTGCCCGGCGCCGGGCGAGTTGGCTCAGGTCAAGGTGCAGCGCGTGGTGGATGGTGACACCCTGCGCCTGGCGGACGGGCGCAACGTGCGCCTGATCGGCCTCAATAGCCCTGAACTGGCCCGCAGCGGGCAGGCGGCGGAGCCATTCGCGGAAGCCGCGCGCCAGCGCCTGAGCGAGCTGGTGGCCGCCAACGGCGGGCGCGTGGGAGTCGAGCTCGGGGAGCAGGCACGCGATCGTCACGGCCGCACGCTGGCCCACCTCTACAACAGCGCCGGCGACAATCTCGAGGCGCAGATGCTGGCCGAGGGGCTCGGTCAACTGGTGGCCGTGGCACCCAATGCCGCGCTCGTGGCCTGTCATCGCGAAGCCGAGCGCCAGGCGCGTCGCGCGCGGGCCGGGCTCTGGGCGCAGCAGCAACCAGAGCCTGCGCACGCCGTGCGCCGCGGCGGTTTCATCTTGCTGGAAGGCCAGGTGCAGCAGGTCGAGCGCAACCGCGGTGGGGTGTGGATAGAACTGGGTAACTCGGTGGTGCTGCGCATTGCCCCGCAGGTGCTGGATACCTTCGATGCGTCGTTGCTGGACGACCTGCAAGGCAAGCGAATCGAAGCGCGTGGCTGGATGATCGACCGGTCCCGTCGTGGCGGCCTCAAGAGCGGCCAGGCGCGCTGGATGCTGCCGCTGACGCATGGTGCGATGCTGGAGGTGCGGCGGTGACCTGGCGTGCAGTGCTGCTGCTGGCGCTGTTGGCGGCACTGGCAGGATGCGCGGTGAACCCCGCCACCGGGCGCACCGACTTCGTGATGATGAGCGAGGCGCAGGAACTGGCGCTGGGCCGCGACGCACACAAGCAGATACTCCAGCAGTACCCGCGTTATGCCGATGAGGCGCTGCAGGCCTATGTGCAGCGCGTGGGCGAGCGGGTTGCACGGCACAGCCACCGAGGCCAGCTGGACTACCACTTCACGGTCATCGACAGCCCCGACATCAACGCCTTTGCGCTGCCTGGGGGCTACATCTACATTCATCGCGGCCTGATGGCCTATCTCGGCTCTGAGGCCGAGCTGGCCGCGGTGCTTGGCCACGAGGTCGGCCATGTGACGGCGCGCCATGGCGTCCGCCAACAAAGCCAGTCGACGGCCTGGGGCATTCTCGGTCAGGCGGTGGCGATGGGCACCGGCGTCGGCGCTGCAGCGGATGTGACCGGTGCCCTGGGGACTGCGGTGGTACGCGGCTACGGGCGCGACATGGAGTTGGAGGCGGACGGCCTAGGCGCGCAGTACCTGGCACGGGGCGGCTACGACCCGCAGGCGATGATCGAGGTGGTCAAGGTGCTCAAGGCACAGGAGGATTTCGCGCGCGACCAGGCTGCCCGGCGTGGCGAGCAGCAACCAGTGGCTGGCTACCACGGGTTGTTCGATACCCATCCGGATAACGACCGTCGCCTGCAGCAGGTGATCGGCCCGGCGCAGGCGCTGGTGGCTGGCCAGCAGGAGGTCAATCGCGAGGCATTCCTGCAGCGTCTTCAGGGGCTGCCCTTCGGTGACTCGGCCGAGAGTGGCATCCGCCGTGGTGAGCGCTTCTACCACCGTGATCTTGACTTTACCCTGGCTTTCGCCAAGGGCTGGAGCATCGTCAATCAGCCAGAGGTGTTGATCGGTCATTCTCCTGATGAGCAGGCCTTCGTTGCGATGACGCTCGAGGACAACCCCCGCGGCCTCGATGCCGCGAGCCTGCTACGCCAGCGTATCGGTGGTGCGCGCCTGCGCGATGGTGCGCCCTTGCAGCAGGCTGGCCTGCAAGGTTACATGGGGCTGATCGACGGCCCTACGCCGCGCCGGGTAGCGGTTATCCTCAAGGGTAACAAGGCCTATCTGTTCGTTGGCGCGATCAAGGGGCGCGCGGCGAATGCCCAGGACGACGCGCTGTTCGTGGCAGCGATCAACAGTTTCCGTTCATTGCAGCCGGCCGAACACAAGCTGGCCGAGCCGCTGCGGCTGCAATTGGTACGCGTGACGCCTGGGCAAACGCTCAAGTCGCTGGCGGCCGGCAGCGGCCTTGTCGCCGATGCCGAGGTCACCTTGCGCTTGCTCAACAACCTTTATCCACAGGGCGAGCCACGCCCGGGTGACTGGTTCAAGACGGTTCGCTGAGGCATGTTTGCAGGCTGACTGCATAGTCTTGTGCAGGCCCCCGCTCTTTGCGTATCCTCGGCCGCCTGCCAGTCAATAGCCCAATAAAGCGGAATGCCATTATGTCTGATCTGAAAACTGCCGCTCTCGAATACCATGAGAAGCCCCGTCCAGGTAAGTTGAGCGTCGAGCTCACCAAGCCCACCGCCACTGCCCGTGACCTGTCTCTGGCCTACAGCCCGGGTGTTGCCGAGCCAGTGCGCGAGATCGCCCGCGATCCGGAGCTTGCCTACCGCTACACCGGTAAAGGCAACCTGGTAGCAGTCATTTCCGACGGCACCGCGATCCTCGGTCTGGGCGACCTGGGTCCGCTGGCGTCCAAGCCGGTCATGGAAGGCAAGGGCGTGCTGTTCAAGCGTTTTGCCGGTGTCGACGTATTCGACATCGAAGTCGATGCCGAGAGCCCGCAGGCCTTCATCGACACCGTCAAGCGGATCTCCATCACCTTTGGCGGCATCAACCTGGAAGACATCAAGGCACCCGAGTGCTTCGAGATCGAGCGCGCCCTGATCGAGCAGTGCGACATCCCGGTTTTCCACGATGACCAGCACGGCACGGCGATCGTCACTGCCGCCGGCATGCTCAACGCCCTGGAAATCGCCGGCAAGACCCTGCCCGAGGCCAAGATCGTCTGCCTGGGCGCTGGCGCTGCCGCCATCTCCTGCATGAAACTGCTGGTAAGCATGGGCGCCAAGGTCGAGAACATCTTCATGATCGACCGCAAGGGCGTGATCCACGCCGGTCGCGACGACCTGAACCAGTACAAGGCGGTATTCGCCACTGAAACCACCAAGCGCACCCTGGACGACGCACTGACCGGTGCTGACGTATTCGTCGGCCTCTCCGGCCCGGATCTGCTGAGCGCCGAAGGCCTCAAACTGATGGCGCCGAATCCGATCGTGTTTGCCTGCTCCAATCCGGACCCGGAAATTTCCCCTGAATTGGCTCACGCCACCCGCGATGACGTGATCATGGCTACCGGTCGCTCCGATTACCCGAACCAGGTCAACAACGTACTGGGCTTCCCGTTCATCTTCCGTGGTGCGCTTGACGTGCGTGCCACGCGCATCAACGAAGAGATGAAGATCGCCGCTGCCAACGCCCTGCGCGAGTTGGCCAAGCTGCCGGTGCCCCAGGAAGTCTGCGACGCCTATGGCGGCATCGCCCTGACGTTCGGCCGCGAGTACATCATTCCCAAGCCGATGGACGTCCGCCTGATCAACGTGGTGTGCGATGCCGTTGCCAAGGCTGCGATCGAAAGCGGTGTGGCGACCCTGCCGTATCCGAAGCACTACCCCCTGAAATCGGTCGATGACGTGTTCAAAGGCTGATTGCCCAGCAGGCAATGAAAAACCCGCTCCGGCGGGTTTTTTTATGTCGTCATGTCGCGTTTCGGTTAGCTGTGTGTGGCAAGCACGGGGTGCGCCAGGTGAATGCCGAGCCGGCTCGGCAGACAGTGCCAAGCCGCACGCGAGGCGCCGCTGCGCCTCGCGTGCGGTCGTTCAGAACAGATCGATAGGCGCGGCTTCGTCGGCCGGTAATGGGCTGCCTGGAGCGCCCGTTCCCGGGGCGAACTCGCTCATCGGTGGTGGCGAATCTTCGCTCTTGAACAGCTCGAAGTAGGCATCCGGCGTGCCCGGCGCCGCGGCGCGGCCGCTGTGTGGGTCGACGCGCAGAGTGAGGATGCCGTCGGGCTCTGCCGGTGCGTGGTTGGGTTTGTCCTTGAGGGCGGCACCCATGTAGCTCATCCAGATCGGCAGTGCCACGGTGCCGCCATATTCGTTACGGCCCAGGCTTTCCGGCTGGTCGAAGCCCGCCCACACGGTGGTCACGTAGTCGGCGTTGTAGCCGGAGAACCAGCTGTCCTTCGACTCGTTGGTGGTGCCGGTCTTGCCTGCCAGATCGGTTCGCCCCAGGGCCATCGCGCGACGGCCGGTGCCTCGCTTGATCACGTCCTGCAGCATGCTGGTCATGATGTAGGCGGTGCGTTCGTCCAGGATGCGCTCGGCGGTTGCCGGTTCAGGCGCCTCCGGCAGTTGTTCCGGTTTGGCCTCTTCCGGATTCATCACGCCTTCCTCGTTGACCGGCGGTGGTACTTCGGGCTTCGCGGCATCCGGTACGGTGGGCGGGTTGGCGATGAACAGCGGGTCGCCGTGGCGATTGTCGATGCGCTGGATCAGGTAAGGCTGAACCTTGTGCCCGCCATTGGCGAACGCTGTCCAGCCGGTGGCAATCTCCATGGGCGTGAGGTTGGCCGTGCCAAGCGCCAGGGACAAATTGCGCGGCAGGTCCTGGCGATTGAATCCGAAGCGTTCGATGTAGCTCAGGGTCTGCTCGATACCCATGGCTTGCAGCAGGCGAATGGATACCAGGTTGCGCGACTTGTAGAGCGCCTCGCGCAGGCGGATCGGGCCGAGGAAGGTGTTGTTGTCGTTCTTGGGTCGCCAGACCTGGTCCATGTAGTCGTCGACGAACACGATGGGCGCATCATTGAGCAAGCTTGCGGCCGTGTAGCCGTTGTCGAGCGCGGCGCTGTAGATGAATGGCTTGAAACTCGAGCCCGGCTGGCGTTTGGCCTGAACGGCGCGGTTGTAGTTGCTCTGCTCGAAAGAGAAGCCCCCGACCAGGGCGCGAATGGCGCCATTCAACGGGTCCAGCGACACCAGCGCGCTCTGGGCGCTGGGCAGTTGCACGAAGCGCAGGCTGTTGTCTTCCTGGCGCTGCACGCGGATCAGGTCGCCGATCTGCACCACGTCAGCCGGTTGCTGTGGGCGTGGCCCCAGGCTGTTGGTGTTGAGGAAGGGGCGGGCCCATTTCATGCTGTCCCAGGACACCGCTTCCTCGGTTCCCTGGCGTGTCAGCACGAGGATGCCGCTCTTCTCGACCTGGGTGACGATGGCTGGGTCAAGCCCGCCGCGGGTGCCCTGCTTGGCGAGCTCGGCCTGCCAGGTTTCCCGGGTCATGCCCGGCAAGCGGCTTTCCGGGCCGCGGTAGCCGTGGCGCTGGTCGTAGTCTATCAGGCCGTCGCGCAGGGCCTTGTTGGCCATCTGCTGCAGGTCGCTGGGCACCGTGGTCGTGACATTGAAACCCTGGGTATACGCGTCGCTGCCGTAACGCCCGACCATCTCGGCACGGGCCATTTCCGCCACGTAGGGCGCGGGGAGTTCCGGGGTCGCCACGTGATAGCTGGCATCCACCGGCTCGGCGAGGGCTGTCTCGTAGCGGGCCTGATCGATACGGCCGAGGCGGTGCATGCGGCCAAGAATCCAGTCGCGACGCTCCTTGGCGCGGGTCGGGTTGGTCAGCGGATTGAATGCCGAAGGTGCCTTGGGAAGACCGGCTATCGTCGCAAGCTGGGAGAGGCTCAAGTCTCGGATGGATTTGCCGTAATAGACTTGAGCGGCGGCTTCGATCCCGTAGGCCCGGTGGCCCAGGTAAATCTTGTTGACATAGAGCTCGAGAATCTCGTTCTTGCTCAGCTCGCGCTCGATCTGCAGGGCCAGGAGGATTTCGGTGATCTTGCGCGAGAAGCTGCGCTCGCTGGTCAGGAAGAAGTTTTTTGCCACCTGCATGGTGATGGTGCTGCCGCCCGATTGAATTTGCCCCGTTTTCAATAATTGCGTGGCAGCGCGCATCAGGCTCGTAAGATCAACGCCATAATGATTTGCGAAGTTATCGTCTTCCGCGGCAAGCAGGGCGTTGGTGAAGTCGGCCGGAATATCGGCGAATGCGATGGGTGAGCGGCGCATTTCTCCGAATTCGGCGATCAGCTTTCCGTCGCTGCTGTAGACGCGAAGCGGAATCTGCAGCTCTATGCTGCGCAGGGCATCGACAGAGGGTAGAGTCGGGCTCAGGTAGAGGAAGGCACCGCTGAGGCTGAGTACTAGCGCACAAAAAACAGCGATCACGGACCAGCAGAAAAACTTCAGCAAACGCATCAAGATTTTTGGATTTCCAGATAAAAGAATGAGTTAAGCGGAAGACAAGGCGAAAAGGCAAAAACTGATCACATTATAAGCGTTTTTTTTGCTGGGTAGCCATTTGCGCTTCTGTCAAGTCTGCTATTTAATGTGGAAAAACATAAATCATCCGTAAGTTATGGATGTGAATAGGAAATCGGTCGTGCTAGGGCTCTTCAGTAAGAAAGCGAATACGCTTTTGGGGATCGATATAAGTTCGACCTCCGTCAAGCTCCTCGAATTGAGTCGCTCAGGAAGCCGCTACAAGGTAGAGGCTTACGCTGTCGAGCCGCTCCCCGCCAACGCTGTAGTCGAGAAAAACATCGCCGAACTCGAGGGCGTGGGGCAGGCGCTTTCGCGTTTGCTGACCAAGGCGAAGACCAACGTGCGCACGGTGGCGGTGGCCGTTGCCGGTTCGGCGGTGATTACCAAAACCATCGAGATGGAGGCGGGTTTGTCCGACGACGAGCTGGAAAACCAGCTCAAGCTCGAGGCTGACCAGTACATTCCCTATCCGCTGGAAGAAGTGGCGATCGACTTCGAGGTCCAGGGCGTTTCCCTGCGCAACGCCGAGCGCGTCGAAGTGCTGCTGGCGGCGTGCCGCAAGGAAAACGTCGAGGTTCGCGAAGCTGCCCTGGCACTGGCCGGTCTGACCGCCAAGGTCGTGGATGTAGAAGCCTATGCGCTCGAGCGCGCCTACAACCTGCTGGCCGAGCAGCTTGGTGGCGCGCATGAGGAACTGACCGTGGCAGTGGTCGACATCGGCGCGACCATGACCACGCTCAGCGTGCTGCACAACGGGCGCACCATCTACACCCGCGAGCAGTTGTTCGGTGGCCGTCAGTTGACCGAAGAGATTCAGCGCCGCTATGGCCTCTCCGTCGATGAAGCCGGCCTGGCCAAGAAGCAGGGCGGCCTGCCCGACGATTATGAAAGTGAAGTGCTGCAGCCATTCAAGGATGCCCTGGTACAGCAGGTGTCCCGTTCCCTGCAGTTCTTTTTTGCGGCTGGCCAGTACAACGATGTGGACTACATCCTGCTGGCGGGCGGTACTGCCTCGATCCCGGACCTTGATCGCCTGATTCAACAGAAGATCGGTACCCAGACCCTGGTTGCCAACCCATTCGCTGACATGGCCCTGAGTGGCAAGGTCAATGCGGGAGCGCTGGCCAGTGACGCGCCGGCGCTGATGATTGCCTGCGGCCTGGCGATGAGGAGTTTCGACTGATGGCGCGGATTAACCTCCTTCCCTGGCGCGAACAGCTGCGTGAAGAGCGCAAGCAGCGCTTCCTGGTATCCCTGGGCGGCCTGCTGATCGCTTCTGCGGCGCTGATCTTCCTCGGCGACCAGTACCTGAATGGCGAAATCGAGAACCAGCAGGCGCGCAATGATTACGTGCGTAAGGAAATTACTGTGCTGAACACGCGCATCGCGGAAATCAGCGAGCTGCGTACGCGGCGCCAGCAGTTGCTCGAACGGATGAAAATCATCCAGGACCTGCAGGGCAATCGCCCGATCATCGGGCGCGTGTTCGACCAGTTGGTGCGAACCCTGCCCGATGGCGTGTATTTCACTGGTGTGAAAATGACCGGTAAGAGTATTGCAATCGTTGGGGCGGCTGAATCCAACAGCCGGGTTTCCGCTCTGATGCGTGACATGGATGCGTCCGACTGGCTGGCATCGCCCAACCTGACCGAGGTGAAGGCAGTGACCGCCGGTGCCGTCGATCAGGCCAACACCTTCCAGCTGACCGTGCAGCAAGCGCAACCGGTCAAGCAAGGCGCGGAGGTCAAGCCATGAGCCTGAACGATTCCCTGGCGAGCCTGCGCAAGATCGATATCAACGACCTGGACCTCAACAATGTCGGCTCCTGGCCGGCGGCAGCCAAGGTCATTGCCGGTATGCTCGCCGTCATACTGGTACTCGCCCTTGGCTACAACTTTCATTTGAAAGATCTGCAGTCCACCCTGGATCAACAGCGCCTGGACGAGGAAAACCTGAAGCAGGAGTTTTCTTCCAAAGCATTCCAGGCCGCGAACCTCGAAGCCTATCGTGAGCAGATGAAAGAGGCGGAGGTGTCGTTCGGTGCCCTGCTCAAGCAGCTGCCGAGCGATACGGAAGTGCCGGGCCTGCTCGAGGACATTACCCGTATCGGCCTGGACAGCGGTCTGGAGTTCGAGGAAATCAAGTTGTTGCCCGAAGCCACCCAGCCGTTCTATATCGAATTGCCGATCCAGATCCAGGTCGTCGGCGGCTACCACGACCTGGCGACCTTCGTCAGTGGCGTCGCCAGCCAGCCACGCATCGTGACGCTGCACGATTTCGAACTGGTTCCGGCCGAACAGGGCGCGACGTCCAAATTGCGCATGAGCATTCTCGCCAAGACCTATCGCTACAACGACAAGGGGGCACAACCATGAAACGTGTCTTCCTGCCCTGCTTGCTGCTGCTTGGCCTGACTGGCTGTGGCGGCGGTGACTTCAGTGATCTTCAGGCCTACATGGATGAGGTCAGAGCTCGGCCGAAAGGCCAGATCGAGCCTCTTCCCCAGCCTGAACCGTACGAAAGCTTCACTTACAGCGCGGCGGCATTGCGCAGCCCCTTCCAGCCGCCGGTGAAAGTCGACCTGGTCAGCCGGACAAAGGGAAGCAAGGAAATCAAGCCGGACGAAACGCGCGTCAAGCAGTTCCTCGAAGGCTTCAACATCGAGCTTTTCGAGATGGTCGGCACGCTGGCCAATGATAATGGCTCGTTCGCGCTGGTCAGTGGTGTCGGTGGTGTTCATCGCGTCAAGGTTGGGGATTACCTGGGGCGCAATGAAGGCCGGATCGTCGCCATAGACAGTGCAAAAATCGATGTGGTCGAAATCGTCCCCGACGGTGATGGTGGCTGGCTCGAGCGCCCACGAACCCTCACTCTGAAGGAGCGCTCCTGAGGAGCGAGGTGAACCATGAAAAGAAATAACCGGTCTGCCAAACGGAACCCAAGCATGAACAGCTCTCTCTCTCGCCTAAGCATTTCGGTGTTGGTGGCTCTGCTCTCTCCAGTCGCACTGGCCGCCAACCTCCAGGCGCTGGATGTGGCTGCTCTGCCGGGTGACCGCGTAGAGCTGAAATTGTCCTTCGATGAGCCGGTAACGGCGCCCCGTGGCTACACCATCGAACAGCCGGCGCGCATCGCGCTGGACCTGCCGGGCGTATCCAACAAGCTGGGTGTCAAGAACCGCGAGCTGGGTATGGGCAATGCTCGCAGCGTTACCGTGGTCGAGGCCAAGGACCGCACCCGGTTGATCATCAACCTGACCAACCTGGCGCCGTACAACACCCGTACCGAAGGCAACAACCTGTTCGTGCAGGTCGGTACCGGCGTTGCCACTACAGCCCCGGCAACCGCCACGGCTGCGGCGCCGACTGCCGCCCGCGCTGTTACGGCAGCGGCCACGCCCGTCGCAGCACCGGCCGCCCCGAAGGTGTTCGGCGCGATGAACAAGTCGATCAGCAACATCGACTTCCAGCGCGGCGAGCAGGGTGAAGGCAACATCGTCATCGATTTGTCCGATGCTTCGGTCAGCCCGGACATCCAGGAGCGCGGCGGCAAGATCGTCCTCAATTTCAATCGCACTCAACTGCCGGAAGCGCTGCGCGTGCGCCTGGATGTGAAGGATTTCGCGACCCCGGTGCAGTTCGTCAGCGCCAGCGGCACGGGTGATGACGCGAGCATCGTCATCGAACCGGTCGGCGCCTACGACTACCTGGCCTACCAGACCGAGAACAAGCTGACGCTCAGCGTCAAGCCACTGACCGAGGAAGACGCCGAGAAGCGTCAGGCCGAGCGTTTCGCCTACACCGGCGAGAAGCTGTCGCTGAACTTCCAGGACATCGACGTGCGTTCGGTGCTGCAGCTGATTGCCGACTTCACCGACCTCAACCTGGTCGCCAGTGACACCGTGGCCGGCAATATCACCCTGCGCCTGCAGAACGTGCCATGGGACCAGGCGCTGGACCTGGTTCTGAAAACCAAGGGCCTGGACAAGCGTCAGGTTGGCAACGTGCTGCTGGTGGCGCCCGCAGAAGAAATCGCGGCCCGTGAACGTCAGGAGCTAGAATCGCAAAAGCAGATCGCCGAACTGGCGCCGCTGCGTCGCGAGCTGATCCAGGTCAACTACGCCAAGGCCGAGGACATGGCCAAGCTGTTCCAGTCAGTGACCAGTGCCAACGGTGGCGTGGCCGATGACCGTGGTTCGATCACCGTCGACGAGCGTACCAACAGCATCATTGCCTATCAGACCCAGGAACGCCTCGACGAGCTGCGCCGCATCGTGGCCCAGCTGGATGTGGCGGTGCGTCAGGTGATGATCGAGGCGCGTATCGTTGAAGCCAACGTCAACTACGGCAAGTCCCTTGGCGTCAGGTGGGGCGGCGCTGCAACGGGCGGCAACTTCAGCCTTTATGGCAAGGATGGCGCCACGACCTTCGAGGATGGTCAGGCGTTCCTGCCAGGTACCAGCACCATTGGTAACTTCGAGGCCGAAGACGGCACCGCGCCTGTCCCGTTCGTGGACATGGGCGTGGCCAACAGCACATCCGGTATCGGCATCGGCTTCCTGACCAACAACATCGTGCTGGATCTGCAGCTTTCCGCCATGGAGAGTTCCGGTAACGGTGAAATCGTTTCCCAGCCCAAGGTCGTAACCTCGGACAAGGAGACGGCGAAAATCCTCAGAGGTCAGGAAATCCCCTATCAGGAAGCCAGTTCGAGTGGTGCCACCTCCACCTCGTTCAAGGAAGCAGCGTTGTCCCTGGAGGTGACCCCACAGATCACTCCAGACAATCGCATCATCATGGAAGTGAAGGTGAACAAGGACTCGGCTGACTACGAACGTGCAATCGCAGGCGGCGCGCCGCCCATCAACAAGAACGAGGTCAACGCCAAGGTTCTGGTCTCCGATGGCGAGACCATCGTGATCGGCGGTGTGTTCGAAAACGCCCAGAGTAAAGCCGTCTCCAAGGTGCCATTCCTCGGGGATGTCCCCTACCTGGGTCGCCTGTTCCGCCGCGACATCGTTACCGACAACAAGACCGAGTTGCTGATTTTCATCACGCCGCGCATCATGAACAGTCAAGCGGTGGCCGTGAGTCGGTAATTAGTGCGTAATCTGATCCTTGTTGGCCCGATGGGCGCTGGAAAAAGCACCATCGGGCGCTTGCTTGCCAAAGAGTTGCGGTTGCCATTCAAGGACTCCGACAAGGAGATCGAACAGCGTACCGGCGCAGATATTCCCTGGATTTTCGATGTCGAGGGCGAGCAGGGTTTCCGCGAGCGTGAGCAGGCGGTCATCTGCTCGCTGTGCGAAGCGGATGGGCTGGTCCTGGCGACGGGCGGCGGTGCGGTCTTGAGGCCGCAAAACCGCCTGGCGCTAAGGGCGGGCGGCAGGGTCATCTACCTGCATGCATCGGTTGAGCAGCAGATCGACCGCACCGCGCGTGACCGTAATCGTCCACTGCTGCGCACACCTAACCCCGGTCAGGTGCTCGCCGATCTGCTGGCGATTCGCGATCCGCTGTACCGGGAAATCGCCGATGTGATCATCGAAACCGACGAGCGTCCGCCTCGCATGGTCGTTCAGGAAATTCTCGAACGGCTGGAAGCGCTGGCGCCGCGTTAATGCCAGGGCCGAACTGCGTTATCCTAGAGCCCTTTTCAAACGGGGGCTCCATGCAAACACTTCATGTCGATCTCGCTGAGCGCAGCTACCCCATCCACATAGGCGCGGGCCTGTTGGGGCGTGCTGATCTGCTTACGCCGCATATCGTGGGTCGTCAGGTGGCCATCGTCACTAACGAAACCGTCGCCCCGCTGTACCTGGCCGAGCTGGAGGCGACTCTGGCAGATTATCGGGTCACCTCGATCGTGTTGCCCGATGGTGAGGCGTTCAAGAACTGGGAAACCCTGCAACGAATCTTCGATGGTTTGCTCGGTGCCCGCCATGATCGCCGCACGACGGTGATCGCATTGGGCGGCGGGGTAATTGGCGACATGGCCGGCTTCGCCGCGGCCTGCTATCAGCGCGGCGTGAACTTCATTCAGATGCCCACCACATTGCTGTCGCAAGTCGACTCGTCGGTGGGGGGCAAGACCGGCATCAACCACCCGCTGGGCAAGAACATGGTGGGCGCCTTCTACCAGCCCCAGGCTGTGCTGATCGATACCCGCAGCCTGGAGACGTTGCCGCAGCGCGAGCTATCGGCAGGGCTGGCGGAAGTGATCAAGTATGGTCTGATCTGCGACGAGCCCTTCCTCGGTTGGCTGGAAGACAACATGGCGGCGTTGCGCGGCCTGGACCAACTGGCGCTGACCAAGGCCATCGAGCGCTCCTGTGTCGCCAAGGCGCGTGTTGTAGGTGCCGACGAACGCGAAACCGGAGTGCGTGCCACGCTGAACCTGGGGCATACCTTCGGGCACGCCATCGAGACCCACATGGGCTATGGAGTCTGGCTGCATGGTGAAGCGGTAGCCGCCGGAACGGTGATGGCGTTGGAGATGTCTCACCGCCTGGGCTGGATCAACGCTGATGAGCGCGACCGCGGTGTGCGTCTGTTCATCGCCGCCGGCCTGCCTGTCGTGCCCCCGCAGGAAATGACCCCTGCGGATTTTCTCGAGCATATGGCGGTCGACAAGAAGGTGCTGGATGGCCAGTTGCGCCTGGTGTTGCTTCGCGCGATGGGCGAGGCGGTCGTGACCAGTGATTACCCGCGGGACATCTTGAGTGCCACCCTGGCTGCCGATTACCCGGCGTTGGTGGCTCGGCTTAACAATCAGTGAGTATTCAATGACCAGTCTGCACGCCGACGAAGCGTTTCTCGACCATTACCAGTTCACCCATGATCCCTTTGCGGCGCGGGTGCCCGGCTTCAAATTCTTCCCTGCGCAGCGCAAGCCGGTGCTGGGCCAGCTGCATCACCTGGCGCGCTACAGCAAGCTGGTGCTGGTGGTTGCCGGCCCCGAGGGCAGTGGCAAGACCCTGCTGCGCCAGGCGCTGGTCGCCAGCACCAACAAGCAGGCCGTGCACAACGTGGTGGTTTCCGCCCAGGGCGCTGCCGACCCGGCGACGCTGATGCGGCATATCGCCCAGGGCCTCAACACCCAGCAGACGGACCGCGCGGCGTTGCTCGCACAGGTTGGCCAACTGTCGCTGACCGGGCAGGAAGTCTATCTGCTGATCGACGATGCCGAGGAGCTCAGCGAAGCGGCGCTGGAGGCATTGCTGGTGCTGGCCCAGGGCAATGCTGACGGTCGTCCCCATGTGTTCCTGTTTGCCGATACCGACCTGATCGGACGCCTGGATGCCCTGGCCGGTGCCGAAGAAGCGTTTCACATCATCGAATTGCAGCCTTATGCCGAAGATGAAACCCGTGAGTACCTGGCGCAGCGTCTCGATGGCGCGGCGCAAGGTATCGAGTTGCTCTCCGATGACCAGATCGAACTGATTCACGATCGTTCAGGCGGCTGGCCGGGTGAGATCAATCGTGTGGCGCGTGACGTGCTGATCGATGCCATGGCGTCGCGTCGCGGCGCGGCGAAGGGCGCTGGCTTTTCCTTCAGCCTGCCGAAGAAGCACCTGCTGGCGCTCGGCGTGGTGGGCATCGGCGTGGTCGCTGCGTTACTGATGCAGGGGCGCTCGGACTCCACGGACGCTCCGGCCCCCCAGGCGCAGCTGCCGCTCGATGCGGTCGAGCAGCCGCAACAGCAGCCGAATGCACCGGCGCAGCCACCTGAGGCCGAAGTCGGCGCTGATGGCCGACCCGCCATCGAATTCGCTGGCAATAATCAGCCATTGCCGCTGCCGCTGGTGGGCCAGTCGCAGCCGGTCATACGTCAGCCGCTGGCCCAGGCGGCGGGGGAGACCGATGGCGAAGCCAATGTCGAGTTGCCCGACCCGGTGACGAGCACGCCGGTGACCGTTCCGCCGACTGCTGCACAACCCGCGCCTGCACCCGCTACGCCGGCCCCGACACCCGCTCCGGCCGCCACGCCAACGCCGCAGCCATCGGCGCCCATTGCCCAGCAGCCCAAACCGGTCGAGCAACCCAGGCCGGCGCCGGCACCCGTGCCAACCACCCGGCCAGCACCGGCGCAAGCCCCCGCAACCGCGGATGCCACCCAGGCCAACAGCTGGTACGCGACGCAGTCCAAGAGCCACTACACCCTGCAGGTGCTTGGCACCAGTACGGAAAGCGCTGCGCGTGCCTTCGTCAGCCAGAACGGCGCGCAGTATCGATATTTCAAGAAGATGCACCAGGGCAAGCCGCTTTTCGTCATCACTTATGGTAGCTTTGCCAGCCGTGACGCCGCCCAGGCAGCCGTGAAGACCCTGCCCGCCAAGGTCCAGGCCGGCAAGCCGTGGCCGAAAACGTTCGCCAGCGTTACCCAGGAGATGGCGCGCTAGGAGAGAGGTCAGGCCCGTCATGCCCATGCAGTCCCTGCATGCGTGACGGGCGATCTTTCATTTTTGCGACATTTTATTCCTGTTTTTCGTCACATTGTTCTTTGTGACGCTTATCTCGCTATGTACAATGACCTCCGTTTGCCTGCGCAAAGCTGGGCGCCCCGACCTGCGCGCGGGGTAATTGATTTGATTAGAAAGAAAAATGCCGAGTAAGGCAGTCTGGTGAGAGTCCCCTATGAAAGCAGGTTTGTACCGTCCTGATGAGTTCAAGGATAACTGCGGCTTCGGCCTGATCGCGCACATGCAGGGTGAGGCCAGCCATCACCTGTTGCAGACGGCGATAGAAGCACTGACCTGCATGACCCACCGTGGCGGTATCAACGCCGACGGCAAGACGGGTGACGGTTGCGGTTTGCTGATTCAAAAGCCCGATCTGTTTCTGCGCGCAGTCGCCCGCGACACCTTTGGCGTCGAATTGCCCAGGCAGTATGCCGTTGGCATGGTGTTCCTCAATCAGGATGACACCAGGGCCGATGCTGCCCGCGACAACATGAACCGCGAAATCGAGGCGGCCGGCCTGACCCTGGTCGGCTGGCGCAAGGTGCCGATCGACACCAGCGTACTTGGCCGCCTGGCCCTGGAACGTCTGCCGCAGATCGAGCAGGTGTTCATCAGCGCCGATGGCCTGAGCGATCAGGACTTCGCCATCAAACTGTTCTGCGCCCGTCGCCGTTCCTCGGTGGCCAATGCCGCGGACAGCGAGCACTACATCTGCAGCTTCTCGCACAAGACCATCATCTACAAAGGCCTGATGATGCCGGCCGACCTGCAGCAGTTCTACCCGGACCTGGGTGACGAGCGCCTGCAGACCGCCATTTGCGTTTTCCACCAGCGTTTCTCCACCAATACCCTGCCGAAGTGGCCGCTTGCCCAGCCGTTCCGTTTTCTGGCCCACAATGGCGAGATCAACACCATCACCGGCAACCGCAACTGGGCCCAGGCACGCCGCACCAAGTTCGAGAACGGGCAGATCCCCGCCCTCGATGAGCTCGGCCCGCTGGTCAACCGCGTGGGCTCCGACTCCTCGAGCATGGACAACATGCTCGAGCTGATGGTCACCGGCGGTATCGACCTGTTCCGTGGCGTGCGCATGATCATTCCGCCAGCCTGGCAGAACGTCGAAACCATGGACGCCGACCTGCGCGCGTTCTACGAATACAACTCCATGCACATGGAACCCTGGGATGGCCCGGCTGGCGTGGTGCTGACCGATGGCCGCCACGCCGTGTGCCTGCTCGACCGCAACGGTTTGCGTCCGGCGCGCTGGGTGACCACCACCAATGGTTACATCACCCTGGCGTCGGAAATCGGCGTGTGGAATTACCAGCCCCAGGACGTCGTCGCCAAGGGCCGTGTAGGGCCGGGGCAGATCCTCGCCGTCGATACCGAAACCGGTCAGGTGCTCACCACCGACGACATCGACAATCGCCTCAAGTCCCGCCACCCTTACAAGCAGTGGCTGCGCAAGAGCGCGTTGCGTATCCAGGCGACCATGGAAGACAACGACCATGGTTCGGCCTTCTACGAGGCCGATCAGCTCAAGCAGTACATGAAGATGTTCCAGGTCACCTTCGAGGAGCGTGACCAGGTGCTGCGCCCGCTCGCCGAGCAGGGCCAGGAAGCGGTCGGCTCGATGGGCGACGACACACCGATGGCGGTGCTGAGCCAGCGCGTGCGCTCGCCGTACGACTACTTCCGTCAGCAGTTCGCGCAGGTCACCAACCCGCCGATCGACCCGCTGCGTGAAGCCATCGTCATGTCGCTGGAGATCTGCCTCGGTGCCGAGCGCAACATCTTCGAGGAGTCGCCGGAACATGCCTCGCGGGTGATCCTCAGCTCGCCGGTGATCTCGCCGGCCAAGTGGCGCACGCTGATGAACCTGGAACGCCCGGGTTTCGAGCGGCAGATCATCGACCTCAACTACGACGAGTCGATTGGCCTGGAAGCGGCCGTGCGCAACATGGCCGACCAGGCCGAAGAAGCGGTTCGCGCCGGCAAGGTGCTGCTGGTTCTGACCGACCGTCACATCGCGCCCGGCAAACTGCCGGCGCATGCCGCGTTGGTCACTGGCGCGGTGCACCATCGCCTGACCGAGACCGGCCTGCGTTGCGACTGCAACATCCTGGTGGAAACCGCCACTGCCCGCGACCCGCACCACTACGCGGTGCTGATCGGTTTCGGTGCGTCGGCGGTCTATCCATTCCTGGCCTATGAAGTGCTGGGCGACCTGATTCGCACCGGTGAAGTGCTGGGCGACCTGTACGAAGTGTTCAAGTATTACCGCAAGGGCATTTCCAAGGGGCTATTGAAGATCCTTTCGAAGATGGGTATTTCCACCGTCGGTTCCTACCGCGGCGCCCAGCTGTTCGAGGCCGTCGGCCTGGCCGACGAAGTCACCGAGCTGTGCTTCCGTGGTGTGCCGAGCCGCCTCCAGGGCGCGCGTTTCGTCGACCTGGAAGCCGAGCAGAAAGCCCTGGCGGGCGAAGCCTGGAACAACCGCAAGGCCATTCAGCAGGGCGGCTTGCTGAAGTTCGTCTATGGCGGCGAGTACCACGCCTACAACCCGGACGTGGTCAACACCCTGCAGGCAGCGGTCAAGCAGGGCAGCTACGAGACCTTCAAGGAATACACCAAACTGGTGGACACCCGCCCGGTGTCGATGCTGCGTGACCTGTTGCAGGTCAAGCTCGCCGACCAGCCGCTGAGCCTGGATGAGATCGAGCCGCTGGAGTCGATCTTCAAGCGTTTCGACGCCGCCGGTATCTCCCTGGGCGCGCTGTCGCCAGAGGCGCATGAAGCCCTGGCCGAGGCGATGAACCGCCTTGGTGCGCGTTCCAACTCCGGCGAAGGCGGTGAAGACCCGGCGCGCTACGGCACCATCAAGAGCTCGAAGATCAAGCAGATCGCCACGGGCCGCTTTGGCGTGACCCCGGAATACCTGGTCAATGCCGAAGTGCTGCAGATCAAAGTCGCCCAGGGTGCCAAGCCGGGCGAAGGCGGCCAGCTGCCAGGTGGCAAGGTGAACGGTCTGATCGCCAAGCTGCGCTATGCGGTGCCAGGTGTGACGCTGATCTCGCCGCCGCCGCACCACGACATCTACTCGATCGAAGACCTGGCGCAGCTGATCTATGACCTCAAGCAGGTCAACCCCAGCGCGCTGGTGTCGGTCAAGCTGGTGTCCGAAGCGGGCGTCGGCACCATTGCCGCCGGTGTGGCCAAGGCCTACGCCGACCTGATCACCATTTCCGGTTACGACGGCGGCACCGGCGCTTCACCGCTGAGTTCGATCAAATATGCGGGTTCGCCGTGGGAACTGGGCCTGGCGGAAACCCACCAGACCCTGCGCGGCAACGACCTGCGCGGCAAGGTACGGGTGCAGACCGACGGCGGCCTGAAAACCGGCCTCGACGTGATCAAGGCCGCCATCCTCGGTGCCGAGAGCTTCGGCTTCGGCACCGCGCCGATGGTCGCCCTGGGCTGCAAGTACCTGCGCATCTGCCACCTGAACAACTGCGCCACCGGCGTGGCGACCCAGAACGACAAGCTGCGCAAGGATCACTTCATCGGCACCGTCGACATGGTGGTGAACTTCTTCACCTTCGTTGCCGAGGAAACCCGCGAGTGGCTGGCCAAGCTGGGCGTGCGCAGCCTGGGCGAGCTGATCGGCCGCACCGACCTGCTGGACGTGCTGCCGGGCGAAACCGCCAAGCAGAACAACCTGGACCTGACCCCGCTGCTCGGCAGTGATCACATTCCGGCGGACAAGCCGCAGTTCTGTGAGGTTGACCGCAACCCGCCGTTCGACCAGGGCCTGCTGGCCGAGGAAATGCTGGCGATGGCCAAGTCGGCGATCGACAGTGCCAGTGGCGGCGACTACGCGCTGGATATCTGCAACTGCGACCGCTCCATCGGTGCCCGCGTCTCCGGCGAAATCGCCCGGGTGCATGGCAACCAGGGCATGGTCAAGGCGCCGATCACCTTCCGCTTCAAAGGCACTGCCGGGCAGAGCTTCGGGGTGTGGAACGCCGGCGGCCTGAACCTGTACCTCGAAGGCGACGCCAACGACTACGTCGGCAAGGGCATGACCGCTGGCAAGCTGGTGATCGTGCCGCCGAAGGGCAGCCCGTTCAAAACCCAGGACAGCGCCATCATCGGCAACACCTGCCTGTACGGTGCCACCGGCGGCAAGTTGTTCGCTGCCGGCACCGCGGGCGAGCGTTTCGCGGTGCGCAACTCCGGCGCCCATGCGGTCGTGGAAGGCGTGGGCGACCACTGCTGCGAATACATGACCGGCGGTTTCGTCTGCGTGCTGGGCAAGACCGGCTACAACTTCGGTTCCGGCATGACCGGCGGCTTCGCTTACGTGCTCGACCTGGACAACAGCTTCTACGACCGGGTCAACCACGAACTGGTGGAGATCCAGCGCATCAACAACGAGTCCATGGAGGCCTATCGTAGCCACCTGGAGCGTGCGCTGGCCGAGTATGTCGAAGAGACGTCGAGTGAATGGGGTCGCAACCTGCTGGATAACCTGGACGATTACCTGCGCAAGTTCTGGCTGGTGAAACCCAAGGCTGCGAACCTCAAGTCGCTGCTCTCCAGCATCCGCGCAAACCCCCAATAAAGCAGCTTCAAGCGGCGAGCCCTGACAGCAGGGTTGGTCGCTCAATGTGATTGTCTTGCAGCTTGCCGGCCATGGCCGGCGGCTGCTGCTAAGAGGTTTATGACATGGCTGAACGTCTGAATAACGACTTCCAGTTCATCGAAGTCGGGCGCAAAGACCCGAAGAAGAAGCTGCTGCGTCAGCGCAAGAAAGAATTCGTCGAGATCTACGACACCTTCAAACCGGCTCAGGCCGGCGAGCAGTCGCACCGCTGCCTGGGCTGCGGCAACCCGTACTGCGAATGGAAGTGCCCGGTGCACAATTTCATTCCCAACTGGTTGAAGCTGGTTTCCGAGGGCAACATCCTGGCGGCCGCCGAACTCAGCCACCAGACCAACACCCTGCCGGAGGTCTGCGGCCGCGTGTGCCCGCAGGATCGTCTCTGCGAAGGTGCCTGCACCCTCAACGACGGTTTCGGGGCGGTGACCATCGGCTCGGTGGAGAAGTACATCACCGACACCGCCTTCGCCATGGGCTGGCGCCCGGACATGTCCAAGGTCAAACCGACCGGCAAGCGTGTCGCGGTGATCGGTGCCGGCCCGGCCGGTCTGGGCTGTGCCGACGTGCTGGTGCGCAATGGCGTGGCCCCGGTGGTGTTCGACAAGAACCCGGAAATCGGTGGCCTGCTGACGTTCGGCATTCCCGAGTTCAAGCTGGAAAAGAGCGTGTTGAGCAATCGCCGCGAAGTCTTCACCGGCATGGGCATCGAATTTCGCCTGAATACCGAGATCGGCAAGGACATCACCCTGCAGCAGTTGCTGGATGAGTACGATGCCGTGTTCATGGGCATGGGCACCTACACCTACATGAAGGGTGGCTTCCCGGGTGAAGACCTGCCAGGTGTCCATGATGCACTGGATTTCCTGATCGCCAACGTCAACCGCAACCTTGGTTTCGAGAAGGCGCCGGAAGATTTCGTCGACCTCAAGGGCAAGCGCATCGTCGTCCTCGGCGGTGGTGACACCGCGATGGACTGCAACCGCACCTCGATCCGCCAGGGTGCCAAGGCGGTGACCTGCGCCTATCGTCGCGACGAAGCGAACATGCCGGGCTCGCGCAAGGAAGTGAAGAACGCCAAGGAAGAGGGCGTGAAGTTCCTCTTCAACCGCCAGCCCATCGCCATCGTCGGCGAGGACAAGGTCGAGGGCGTGAAAGTGGTCGAGACCCGTCTCGGCGAGCCGGACGCTCGTGGTCGTCGCAGTCCCGAGCCGATTCCGGGCTCCGAGGAAATCATCCCGGCGGAAGCCGTGCTGATCGCCTTCGGTTTCCGTCCGAGCCCGGCGCCGTGGTTCGATGACTTCGACATCCGTATCGACACCCAGGGCCGTGTGGTGGCGCCGGAAAAGGCTACCTTCAAGCACCAGACCAGCAACCCGAAAGTGTTCGCCGGCGGCGACATGGTGCGTGGTTCTGACCTGGTGGTCACCGCCATCTACGAAGGTCGTAACGCGGCGGAAGGGATTCTCGACTACCTCGGTGTCTGATTCATCCGCTTCCCGACGAGGCCGGCGCATTGCCGGCCTCGTCGTATCTGCACCTTTGCTGACCTGAGGCAATGCGCCGCGTTTTCACCGCCCATACCTTACCTCCAGTGCATTTCTCCGGAGGTTCCCATGCTCACCACTGCCATCTTCCCCTCCCGTTACGTACAGGGCCGTGGGGCGCTCGAACAGCTCGGCTTCGAGCTGTCGCGTTTCGGCAGCAAGGCGCTCGCGCTGCTCGACCCGTTTGCCGACGATCACCTGGGCGGCGTGGTGGAAAGTAGCTGTGCCGGGCAGCTCGACTGCCAGCGCGTGCGCTTTGCGGGGGAGTGCAGCGACGAGGAAATCATCCGCCTGGTGACCCTGGCGCGGCAGGTTGGGCCCGAGGTGATCCTTGGCATCGGTGGCGGCAAGGCGCTGGATACCGCCAAGGCCCTTGCCTATGAACTGCGCCTGCCCGTGGCGGTGGTGCCTACGCTGGCCTCCAGCGACGCCCCCTGCAGTGCGCTTTCGGTGATCTACACCGCAGAGGGCGCCTTCAAGCGGTATCTGGTGCTGCCGCGCAATCCCGACCTGGTGCTGGTCGACAGCCAGGTGATCGCCCAGGCGCCGGTGCGTTTTCTGGTGTCCGGTATGGGCGATGCCCTGGCCACCTGGTTCGAGGCCGAGGACTGCCGCCTCAGCGGCGCCGCCAACCTGACCGGCCGCCAGGGGCCGCGTACCGCCCACGCGCTGGCGCGTTTCTGCTACGACACCTTGCTCGAATATGGCCTCCTGGCCCTGCAGGCCTGTCGCCAGCAGGTGGTGACGCCAGCGCTGGAGCACATCATCGAAGCCAACACCTTGCTGTCCGGCCTGGGTTTCGAAAGTGGTGGCCTGGCGGCTGCCCATGCCATTCACAACGGCTTTACCGCTCTCGAAAAGACCCATGGCTATTGGCATGGTGAGAAAGTCACGTTTGGCGTGCTGAGCATGCTGATGCTGCGCGACAGCGAGCCGAAGCTGATCGATGAGGTCTACGGCTTCTGCCAAACCGTCGGCCTGCCCGTCACGCTGGCTGACATCGGGCTTGCCGATGCCAGCGACGCCGACCTGCTGCGCGCTGCCAGACTGGCTTGCGCCGCCGGTGAAAGCATCCACAACGAGCCCTTCGCGGTGGATGCGCAGAGCGTGCTGGCCGCCATGCGCACTGCGGATGCGGAGGGGCGTCGACGCAAGGCGGCCTAGCCGCGCACCTTCTCTGCCTGCGGCACGGCGTCCCACGCCGTGCCTTTTGGTGCCTGCTCTGCGACAATGTGCACACTTTTTGCTCACCGCTTCTGCCCGGGAAAGCCCATGACTGCCTTGAAGAACGACCGATTCCTGCGTGCCCTGCTCAAGCAGCCCGTCGACGTCACGCCGGTGTGGATGATGCGTCAGGCCGGTCGTTATCTGCCGGAATACCGGGCCAGCCGTGCCAAGGCGGGCGACTTCATGAAGCTGATGATGAACCCCGAGTTCGCCTGTGAGGTGACCCTGCAGCCGCTGGACCGATATCCGCAACTGGACGCGGCCATCCTGTTCTCCGACATCCTCACCATCCCCCATGCCATGGGCCAGGGCCTGTATTTCGAGACGGGCGAAGGCCCGCGCTTTCACAAGGTGATCAGCAGCGCGGCGGATGTCGACGCACTGCCGATTCCCGATCCCGAAAAGGACCTGGGCTATGTCATGGATGCGGTGCGTACCATCAAGTCGGCGCTGGGCGGCCGGGTACCCCTGATCGGTTTTTCCGGCAGCCCCTGGACCCTCGCCACGTACATGATCGAGGGCGGCTCGTCGAAGGACTTTCGCAAGTCCAAGGCGATGCTCTACGACAACCCCGAGGCCATGCACGCGCTGCTCGACAAGCTGGCGCAGTCGGTCACGGCCTACCTCAATGGGCAGATCCGCGCCGGCGCCCAGGCGGTGCAGATCTTCGATACCTGGGGCGGCAACCTGTCGTCAGCGGCCTATCAGGCGTTCTCCCTGGCTTACATGCAGAAGATCGTCGATGGCCTGATCCGCGAGCATGACGGGCGCAGAGTTCCGGTCATCCTGTTCACCAAGAACGGCGGGCTGTGGCTGGAGTCGATGGCGGCAACCGGCGCCGACGCGCTGGGCCTGGACTGGAGTTGCGACATCGGCGAGGCGCGCCGCCGCGTCGGCGCCCAGGTGGCGCTGCAGGGCAACATGGACCCTACCGTGCTGTACGCCAAGCCGGCGGCCATTCGGGCCGAGGTGGCGCGCATCCTGGCCAGCTACGGCAGCGGCAGCGGCCATGTGTTCAACCTGGGCCATGGCATCACCCCGGAAGTCGACCCGGCCCACGCCGGTGCCTTCCTGGAAGCCGTGCACGAGATGTCAGCCCAGTACCACCGCTGATCGCCGTCACTGCGTCTGCGGCTTGCCGCGTGGCTGGCGCAGGCGGATGGTGATCAGCGTGTCATCCTCGCCGTGCTCGAACTGGGCATCCACCGGCTTTGGTTTGCCCTTGAGCAGGGACGGATTGCCGGAAAAACCGACCGGTTCGAGCGGAATACCGCGCGGGCTCAGGTCCAGCCTGCCGTTGCCGTTGCTGTCCTGGAACAGCTGCAGGGCGAATCGCCCCGGCGGCACGCCGCCCATGATCAGTTGTTCTCCACTACCTTGCAGCGCCTGCAGGCTCGGCTCCCAGCTTTTCTGCCCGGCCGGCACCAGTGCCACGTACAGCGTGGCCTCGCTCTGATTGCCCTCGACACGGATCAGCAGGTCACCCGCCTGGGCCGACAAACAGCCAGACAGGAGAACCACTGCGCATACCTTGCAGCGTTTGGTTACGATTTGAAGAATTCTCTGTGGCATAATCCGCCTATTTTGCAGGGATTGGCATTCAAATGCGCCGGGTTCTCGTCGTTCACTTCTCACAGACTGGCCAATTGAACCGCGTGGTGCAATCGGTCTGTGCGCCGTTGCAGGCGAGCGATGGCGTGCAGGTGGATTTCCTGGCGCTGCAGCCGGCCAAGCCGTTTCCCTTCCCGTGGCCGTTTCTCGGCTTCTTTCGCATTTTCCCCGAAACCGTGCTGATGAAGCCGCAGCCACTGCTGCCGCTGGCGGTCGACGCGAGTCTGGATTACGACCTGATCATCCTGGCTTACCAAGTGTGGTTCCTGTCGCCGTCGCTGCCGTTCACCAGTTTTCTCGCCTCCCCCGAGGCCGCGCGCCTGTTGCAGGGCAAACCGGTGGTGACCCTGATCGGCTGCCGCAACATGTGGCTGATGGCCCAGGAAAAGGTCAAGGCACGGCTGCAAGCCCTCGGTGCGCGGCTGGTCGACAACGTGGTGCTAACCGATGCCTGCGGCACCGCCGCGAGTTTCCTGGCAACCCCGCTGTGGATGTTCACCGGCCGGCAGAAACCCTACAGCTGGGTGCCGCGCGCCGGCATCGACGAGGCGGAGATGGCCGCTGCCAGCCGTTTCGGCGCCGCCATGGCGACCCGCCTGCTGGCCGACGATCTTGCCATCGATCGGCCGATGCTCAGGGGCCTTGGCGCGGTGAAGGTGGACGAAAAGCTGATTGCCAGCGAGAAGGTCGGTAATCGCAGCTTCACCCTGTGGAGCCGCTTGCTAAGCGCGCTCGGCCCGCAGCAAAGCAGGCGCCGTGGCGCCGGGCTGGTGGTATACATCGTGTTCCTGATCTGCCTGATCGTGACCGTGGTACCGATCACTGCCCTGTTGAAAAAGTTGTTGGCCCCGCTGTTCAAGGCGCGAATCCAGCGTGAAAAGGCCTATTTCGCTGGCCCGTCCGGCGAATGATGTAACCGAGGTAGTCCCGTGGCATCACCTGTATTCATCAACCGCATCAGTGCGTTCCTGCCCCATGACCCGGTCGACAACGAGCAGATGGAAGCGCGTCTCGGTCTGGTCGGCGGCAAGCCGTCGCGTGCCCGCAAGCTGGTGCTGCGCCGTAACGGCATCCAGCAGCGCCATTACGTGATCGACCCGCACAGCGGTGAGCCAAGCATGACCAATGCGCAGCTCAGCGCGGCGGCGATTCGCGGGCTTGCGGGGCCGGGCTTTGCGCTGCAGAGCCTGGATTGCCTGGTCGCCAGCACCTCGTCGCCCGACCAGGTGATGCCCGGCCACGCGGTGATGGTGCACGGCGAGCTGGGCAATCCGCCCTGCGAAGTAGCGACCACCGCAGGTATCTGCCTGTGTGGGATGACCGCGCTGAAGTACGCCTGGATGAGCGTGGCCAGTGGCGAAAGCCGCAATGCGGTGGCCTGTGGCTCCGAGGTCGCCTCGACGCTGATGCAGGCGCACAACTTCAACGCCGAATACGAAAGCCGCGTCGAGGAGCTGGAAAACCACCCGGAAATTGCCTTCGAGAAGGATTTCCTGCGCTGGATGCTGTCCGACGGTGCCGGCGCCGTGCTGCTCCAGGATCGCCCCAACGCCAGCGGCCTGAGCCTGCGGGTCGACTGGCTGGACATCCTCTCGTTCGCCGACCAGATGCCAGCCTGCATGTATGCCGGCGCCGAAATGGAAAACGGCAACCTGCGCGGCTGGAGTCGTTACGACGCCGACGAGCGCGCGCGGCAGTCGGTCATGGCGGTCAAGCAGGACGTCAAGCTGCTCAACGACAACATCGTCAAGTACACCGTGGAAGAGGCGCTGCGGCGCATCATGGCGCGCCGTGAACTGCGCGTGGAGGACATCGACTGGTTCCTGCCGCATTATTCCTCGGAGTTCTTCCGGGATCGTCTGGCCGTGGGCCTGGCCAATGTAGGGCTGCCGATCCCGGCCGAGCGCTGGTTCACCAACCTGACCCGCAAGGGCAATACTGGCGCGGCGTCGATTTTCATCATCCTCGAAGAACTGTTCAATGGCGCACAGCTGCGCAGTGGCCAGACGCTGCTCTGTTACGTACCGGAAAGCGGGCGCTTTTCCAGTGCCTTCATGCACCTCACGGTGGTCGGCAATGAAGCTTGACGAGGTACCCCAGGACCACAGTTCCACCTATGGCGGCCACAGCAAGCTGGTCTACGCCGTGGACGCCAGCGGCCATTATCAGGGCACCCAGAGCGATGGCTGGGAGCCGGAAGCCTATGCCACGCAGCTGGCGGTAGCCGAGCTGGAAACCCAGGAGGCCGAAGCCGAGGCTGCCTGGCGGCGCGGCGAGCTGTCGCCGTTGAAGTGCCTGATGTACCGCTACCGTATGGATGAGCCGGCACTGGCGCAGATCGCCGGGCTCTGGCAGTGGCGCGTGCGGCGGCATTTCCGACCGGATATCTATCGGCGCCTGAGCCCCGCGCTGCTGGCGCGCTACGCCGAGGCGTTCGGCCTGCCTGTCGATGAACTGCGGCGCTACCAGAAGGAATTGCCATGAACGCATTCGAGCACCGCCAGAGCGCCCATTGCGAAAGCGGTGTGATGGCCAGCCTGCTGACCCATGCCGGCCTGCCGATGAGCGAACCGATGGCCTTCGGCCTGGCGTCCGGGCTGGCCTTCGCCTACCTGCCGATCATCAAGCTCGGCGGCATGCCGCTGATTGCCTACCGCATGCCGCCCCGACACCTGATCAAAACCTTGAGCAAGCGCCTCGGCGTGCGCCTGACCAGTCGCACCTTCGCCAATCCCGAGCAGGGGCGCATCGCGCTGGATCAGGCGCTGGACAACGGCCGCCTGGCCGGGCTGCAAAGTTCGGTGTTCTGGCTACCGTACTTTCCGCCGGAGATGCGTTTTCACTTCAACGCCCACAACCTGCTGGCCTACGGCCGCGAGGGCAACGAGTACCTGCTCAGCGATCCGGTGTTCGAGGCGCCGGTGCGCTGCGCCGCTGAAGACCTGCAAAAGGCGCGCTTCGCCAAGGGCGCCCTGGCAGCCAAAGGGCTGATGTACTACCTGGACGATGTATCGCCAGAGCAGGATTGGCAGCGCCTGATTCGCACCAGCGTGCTTTCTACCGCGCGCATCCTCGACGGCATGCCGCTGCCGTGGATCGGCATCCGTGGCATCGGCCACCTGGCCAGTCGTGTCGAAGCACTCGACCCGGCCAATACCAAGTACAACCGCCTGTACCTCACCCACATCGTGCGCATGCAGGAAGAAATCGGCACCGGTGGTGCGGGGTTCCGCTTCATGTATGCGAGCTTTCTGCAGGAGGCCGGCGAGAAACTTGGCGACGCCACGCTGCAGGAAGCCTCGGTGCGCATGACCGCGGTGGGCGATGACTGGCGGCAGTTCGCCTCGGCCTGTGTGCGGGCCAGTCGCAGCAAGGGCGAGGCGCCGGACTTCAGGCCGATCGCCGACAGGCTGCGCGGCATCGCCAGCCAGGAACGGGTGTTGATGAAGGAACTGGGCGCCTGGGCCAAGCGCAAGGGCTAAGTTAGCGCTGCAGGAAGGCAGAGGCGGCCTGTTGTAGGGTGGACGACGCTTCATCCGTCCACCGTTCTGCGATCGCAATGGTGGATGAAAAGAGCGTCATCCACCCTACATAGCTAGCGGCTGCTTTCGCCACAATGCCGCCGCTGCTTTTATAGCTGCAAGTGCAGTACGTCGATGCCCATCGTCAGCTCGGCAAAATCGGCTGCCTGGCTTGGCTTGTCGATCAGCACCGCCTTGGCCTCGAACCCAACGTTCTCGTCGATCACAACCAGCAGCGCCTGGCTGATCAGCCCGTCTACCAGGTCCAGTCCGGCCAGCGCCTGCAGCTGTTTCCAGGTGTCAGGACCGGCGCCGATGAAGAGGTTCGGCCCCTCAAGCCCCAGTTGCGCGGCAACATGAAAGCCCGCCGCGTTGCTGACGCTGTTGACGAACTCGAACGGCTTGGGCTGCAGCTGATGAACGCACACCGCCTCCAGCAGCGAGCCCATGGTGCCCCGGGCCGGGTGGCGCGACGCCAGGTACAGCCCGCAGGTGCGGCCTATCTTTGCCCTGAGTGGTGCGGTGCACAGCAGCGCCTGCAGGATCAGGCGGTCGATGCGCCGTGGCGTGCTGGGTAGCCAGTGGATCAGCGCGGCCTTCAGGTCCTTGTCGGAATTGTCCGCGTCTCCGCGCACGCTACAGGCGGCTATCACGTTGTGCATGGTGCGCTCCCCGAGCAGCCTTGCAGTACCAGGCTGGCATTGTTACCGCCAAAACCGAAGAAGTTGGCCAGCAGCAGGCTGTGGTCGGCGACTTCGAGCGGCTCTGCCAGCAGTGGCAGCAGGGCTTCCCCTGCGTAGTCACAGGCCGGCAGATGGGCCAGGTTCTGCACCAGCAGCAAGGTTTCGGTCAGGCCGCAGGCGCCCAGGGTGTGGCCCAGCCAGGGTTTGAGCACGCACAGCGGTGGCAGCGCCTCGCCGAACAGCAGGCGCACGCCGTTGCTTTCGGCGCGGTCGTTGGCGCCGGTCGCGGTGCCGTGCAGCTTCACCACGCCGATCTGCTGAGCCTGAGCGCCAGCACTGCGCAGCGCTTCGCGCATCACCCAGTCGATATGGCTGCCGTCTTCGCGGGTGGTGGTCAGGTTGCTGGTGTCGCAGGCGCTGAACCCGCCGAGCAGGCGGGCCAGCGGCGCGGGCCCGGGTTCGAGTGCCAGCAGCGTGGCCGCGTAGGCCTCGCCCAGCACCAGGCCATCGCGCTGCGGGTGGAAGGGCCGGTAGTCGCCGCTGGGCGACACCAGCCCCAGAGCACCGAAGCCTTGTTGGGCGATAGCGCTGGGTGTTTCGAAGGCCAGCACCAGGGCGCGGCGATACAGGTTGGCGCCGACCATCCGCGCGCCGTAAAGCAGCCCGTTGGCGGCGCTGGTGCAGGCGGTGTTGAGGGTGAAGGCAGCGGCGAAGCCCCAGCGCTCACGCAACTGTTCGGCGATCAGGTCGAGGGAGGTCGAATGGTCGGGATGAAAGCCGCCATGCTGCCTGGCGAGCGCTTCCAGCTCATCGATATCCAGGCTGGTGCTGGCGACGATCAAAAGGCAGTCGTCCAGCGCCGCGGGGTCATCGCCCAGGGTTTCGTGAATCAGCCGGTCGAAGTGCTGGTCGCGGCTCTCGTCGCTTGCCACGGCCAGGTATTGCCGCGGCTCCTGCAGCTCATGGAGCATGAAGGTGGTGGTGTGCGGCCGCGCTGCGCTGCGCATGGCCTGGCTGGCCGTGCACAGGTCAGCGCCGAGGGCACTGTGCAGGGCGCCTCGCTGCAGGTAGACGGGCGTCACTGCTGCTGCCTGATGAAGGCCGCGATGCTGGCGATGCTGTTGAGAATCCGCCGGCCGTCCTTGGCGCCTTCGATACGTACGCCGTAGTGTTGCTGCAGCGCCAGCGAGACCTGCAGGGCGTCGAGGCTGTCCATCTGGATGCGGCTCTGCTGGCCGAACAGCGGCTCGTCGTCGTCGATGCTCTGCCAGTCGATGTCGTCTTCCTTGTCGCACTCGCGAATCAGCAATTGCTTGAGCTTTTCTTCTAGTAGTGTGTGGTCCATTGCGTTTGCTGTACTCGTTTGTGGAACAGGAACAAGCCGCTGGCGCCGGCCAGTGCTGCGAACAGCAACAGGCGTACGCACCACGGGGCTACGTCGTTCAGTGAGCCATGGCCCACCAGCAGGGTGAGAAAGGCGTCGAGGGCCCAGCTCATCGGCGATGCGTCCGCCAGTTGGCGCATGGCCTCCGGCATCACGCTCTTGGGTACCATGATGCCGCCTATGGCTGCGAGGATGATATTGATCCCGCCGCCAAGCAATAGGGCTTGTTCACTACTGCGCGCCAGGGCGGCAAGCAGCAGGCCCAGGCAACTGGTGGCCAGTGCGATGCTCGCCGCCAGCGCGGCGTACGCGGCCAGGCTGCCGTTGAGCTCGAGCGCCGACAGGCCAAGCAGCGGCAGGCCGTGCATGCCAATGCTCAAGAGCACGACGAATTGCAGCAGGTTGATGGCCAGGTAAGGCAGCATCTTGCTCAGCGCCAGGGTGCCGAGGCCCAGGCTCAGGCAGCGAAAACGTAGCAGCGCGCCGCTCTGCTGCTCGCGCTGGAAGCTGCCGGCCATGGGCAGAACCACGAAGAACATGCCGAAGATCAGCCACGCCGGCACGCTCATCTGTGTGGCATTGGCCTGATTGCCCAGGTCGCCGCTGGCCAGGCGCTGCCGTTCGTCGATCCGGCTCTCGGTGCGTTGCTGGACCAGTTCGAGCTGCTCGGCCGGTGTCAGGCCTTCCTCCAGCGCGCCGCTGTCCTGCAGGTAGGCGCGCAGGCGGGTCTGCGCCAGTGCGATGGTCACCGCAGCGTGCAGGCGCTGGCGCGAAAGGCGGTCGAACTGCGCAGGGAAACTCAAGCTCGGGCCCTGGTGGGGCGTGTCCAGCAGGCGCTCGTCGAAATCGGCGGCGAGGCGAATGCGGGGCATCTCCGCCGGACCGCTGCCCAGTAGCTGGCTATCTGGCAGTTGCGCCTGTAGCGCGCTCTGGAAGAAGCGGCTGGAATCGCTCTGCTGCGGCGCTTCGAGTACCAGCTCCAGTGGCGGCAGGCGATCCTGCAGGTAGCTGGACATGGCGCCGGCCATGATCACCAGGAACAGCGTCGGCATGATGAACAGCACGGCCAACGCGTGGGGATCGCGCAGCAGCAGGAGTATTTCCTTGCGAACCAGGGCGCGCAGTCTCATAGCCGACCTCCGTTGAGGCGCAGGTAGAGCTGCTCCAGTGACGGGCGGCCGAAGCGCAGCAGGCTGGGGGCCTGCGGCTGCTCGGCGATGAAACGGGTGATCGCCAGCAACTGCGTCACGTCCAACGCGGCTATCCGCACGCCATTGGGCAGGTGTTCGGCGCTGAGACCGAGGCTGGCGAGCAGTGGCGACAGGGCTTGGGGCGCGTGGTGTGGCCATTCCAGGAACAGGCCTGGCTGGTCACCCAGCAGCTGGTGTTTGTCGATGTCGAGCTGCACGCGTCCTTCGTGAAGCAGCAAGATGCGATCGGCCACCTGTTCCACCTCATCGAGGTAGTGGCTGGTGTAGATCACCGCCTTGCCGTCGGCGATCAGCTGCCGGACGGCGGCGAGCAGCAACTGCCGGCTGCTGGCATCGACACCTACGGTGGCTTCGTCGAACAGGTACAGCTGCGCCGGTTGCAGCAGGCCAATGGCGAAGTTGAGGCGTCGCTGTTCGCCGCCGGAAAGCCGCTCTGCACGACGTTCGAGTTTGTCTTCCAGGGCCGTACTGGCGATGCAGCGATCCAGGCGCTGGCGCCGTTCGGGGCCGCGTAACCGATAGAGGTCGGCGAACAGCGCGAGGTTTTCCTTCACCTTCAACCCGCTATAGAACGCCAGTTGCTGCGGTACCAGGCCGAGGCGGCGTTCGCCCTGCCAGGTAATTGCGCCGTTCGAGGGGCGCAGCACGCCGCTGAGCAGTGACAGCAGTGTCGTCTTGCCGGCACCGTTGCTACCCAGCAGGCCCAGGCACTGGCCGGCCTGCACCTGCAGGTCGATTGCGTGCAGCGCCGCCTGCGGGGCATCAGGGTAGCGGTAGCCGAGGTTGCTGAGCTCAAGCACGGACGAGCACCAGCAGCAGTTTGCCATCGAGCAGCAGACCCTCCTCGGCGTGCACGCTGAACGCGTACAGGGCGCCGGCCGGGCTGAGCGCTTCCTGCGCGGCACGGATCTGCAATTGCCCCTCGCGCTGCGAAGGATGTTGATGCAATTGCAGTTGCGAGAGTTTGCCAACCAGGGCCATTTCGATGGCGCTGTCGCTGCCGTATAAGGCACCATGCGCGGCACACAACTGGGCGGCGGCTTCGAACAGCAGGCACGGCGAAGCGTGCTCACCCAGACTGTCGAGGTGGTGCCAGCCGCTCAGGCCACGGATGGAGCTCGCATCGTGTTCGAGCAGCGCATCCAGCCAGAGCGCTTTGCCCTGGTGCGGCAGCAGTGTATGCAGTTGGGAGCGATCCATGGCGGGTATCTGGGCGTGCGAGCGCAGCAGTGTAACAGAGGGCGATTAGGGAGACGTGTGGTGGAGGTCTGGCAATTACTGGTTTTCGTGGCGCTGAGCGTGGTTCTCACGGCGCTGTCCTGGCGGTCGCTGGGCAACCCGCGCAGCCATGGCTTTTACCGCTACATCGCCTGGGAACTGATGGCGGTGCTGCTGGTGCTCAATGTGCCGTTCTGGTTCGAGGACCGCGATGCGGCCCATCAGCAGGTTTCCTGGGTGTTGCTGACCACTTCTCTGGCGGTGCTGTTCGCCGGCATTTACCAGATGCGGCGCTTCGGGCAGGCCGGCGAGCGGCGGCAGGATGACGAGCTGTTCGCCTTCGAGCGCACCTCGGCGCTGGTCACCAGTGGCATCTTCCACTACATCCGCCACCCCATGTACTGCTCGCTGTTGCTGCTGGCCTGGGGCATCGCCTGTAAGCAGCCAACCAGCGTGACGCTGGTGCTGGCGGTGCTGTCGAGTATCGCGCTGTGGCTCGCGGCCCGCTGCGAAGAGCGCGAATGTCTGGCCTATTTCGGCGACGCCTACTGCGGCTACATGGCACGCAGCCGGATGTTCATACCGTTCGTGCTTTGAGAGCCTGTTCATAATCTTTCAGCCCAGATTCGCCGATTTTGGCAGCTAAGTGGCGATAGGGGACATTCGTAGGGTGGACGGCGCTTCATCCGTCCACCGCTCTGCAACCGCAATGGTGGACAAAAAGAGCGTTGTCCACCCTACGCAGTGATCGGCTGCTTTTGCCTTGTAGCTGCTACTTCAGGCGCATAAAGATCGTGAACAGGCTCTGAGAGCTGCCATAAGCCGGTCGCCGAGAGCCGGAGCGCTCGGCGACCACTTCGCTTACTTGACGCTGGCGTACTTACCCTTCAGCGCAACGCCAGCCATGATGGCGCCAGCGTGGCATTCGAATTTGCTGCTGTCGCGGTATTCCTTGTTCTTGTAGTTGCTGGCCAGGTCGACCACGGCATTGGCGCCTGCGGCCTTGGCCGAGTTCTGCAGCTTCACCAGTGCCGATTGCAGCACCCAGCGGCAGGCTTCCTCATCGCTCTTGTTGAAGGCGTTGGTCTTCTGGCTGGTGGTGACGTTGGGATTGATGATCTTGGCGCCGCCCGGTGTCTTGTTCAGGTAGAACTTCACCGAACCGTCGAGACGGCCAGCCTGGGTGGCTTCGTTGACCACTGACTGGAAGTCCAGGAAGTGGGCGGTATCTCGGGCCTGGCTGACGGCTGGCAGCAGGGCAGCGGTGAGAAGGGCAACAGCGGTCCAGGTTTTTGCTTTCATGGGTATCTCCTTGATTTTTACTGGGGCATGTAAAGGGAAGGACTGCTCAATTCCTGCTGGATGCCGCGATCCAGGTTCTGTACCCACCGGTTGTAATTACGGTGGATCTTGCCTCTGCGGTAGTCGAGGTTGTGACTGTCGCGGTAACGGATCGCGTAGGTCGATGCGGTGTAGGGGATGGTCACTTGCGCTTGATGGCTGCGCCGGGTGATCAACGCCAGGATCTGGCCCTGGTCCGCACGCTCAACCGTCCACTGACGGCGCTGCAACGCGGTGAGGATGGCGCGGCGCATGTCGTCCTCGCCCCTTACGGCAGCCGGCGGTGCGCTGTTTTCGATGTCCACCACGGGCTTCGAGGTGCACGCGGTGATGCCCAGAAGCAGGAGGGCGAGCAGGGCGATACGGTTGAAACGAGACATCATCCATGTTCCTTGTCAGTGAACGGTTCGGTTAGCGCCAGCGACGGAAAACCAGCGAGGTATTGACACCGCCAAAGGCGAAATTGTTGTTCATCACGTACTCGTTGCTCATCTCGCGGAACTCGCCGCGCAGGTAGTCAAGCTCGCCGCAGGCCGGGTCGACCTGGTCCAGGTTGAGGGTGTGCACGTAGCTGTCGCGGTTGAGCATCTCGATGCTGAACCACGATTCCAGCGAACCGCAGGCGCCAAGGGTGTGGCCGAAGTAGCTCTTCTGCGAGCTGATCGGCATGCGTGTGCCGAACAGGCTGCTGGTGGCCTGGGTTTCCGCCACGTCGCCCTGCTCGGTGGCGGTGCCGTGGCCGTTGACGTAGCCGATCGCCTCGGGCGCCAGTGCGGCGTCTTCCAGGGCCAGTTCCATGGCGCGGCGCATGGTCGCCTGCACCGGCTTGGTGGCGTGCTGGCCGTCGGCGTTGCAGCCGAAACCGACGATCTCGGCGTGGATGGTCGCGCCGCGGGCCAGTGCATGTTCCAGTTCTTCGAGCACCAGCATGCCGGCACCTTCGCCGATCACCAGGCCATCACGGCCGGCGTCGTAAGGGCGCGGGCTGGTGTGCGGTGCGTCGTTCTTCAGGCTGGTGGCGTACAGCGCGTCGAACACCATGGCTTCGGTGGGGCACAGCTCCTCGGCGCCGCCGGCGAGCATCAGGGGCAGGCGGCCGAACTTGATTGCCTCATAGGCGTAGCCGATACCCTGGCTGCCGCTGGTGCAGGCGCTGGACGTGGGAATCAGCCGGCCGGTGAGGTTGAAGAAGATGCTGATGTTGGCCGCCGTGGTGTGCGGCATCATGCGGATGTAGGAGTTGGCGTTGAGGCCGTCGGCCACCGAGTTGAGCAGCATATTGCCGAATGCCTTGATCTCGTCGGTGCTGCCGGTAGACGAGCCGCAGGCCACGCCCATGCGGCCATCCTTGATCGAATCGTCACCAAGCAGGCCGGCGTCGGTCAGTGCGCGTTCGGCGGCGTACACCGACAGGCGCGACACGCGGCCCATGCTGCGCAGCTGCTTGCGCGTCCAGTGGGCGGGTACGACGAATTCGTCGACCGGGCCGCCCAGGCGGGTATTCAGTTCGCTGAAGCGATCCCACTCGTGCATGACACGAATACCGCTGCGGTTGGCGCGGAAATTCGCGGCGATGCTGTCCCAGCTATCGCCCAGGGAGGTAATGCCGGCCATGCCGGTAACGACTACGCGCTTCATGCCACTTCACTCTTGATCAACACAGACCGCCATTCACGGCGATTACCTGGCGGGTAATGTAGGCCGCCTCTTCGGACATCAGGAAATTCACCGTACCGGCCACTTCTTCCGGGGTGCCCATGCGCGCAGCGGGGATCATCTTGAGAATCTCCTCCAGCGGCACATGCTCGTCGAGGATTTCGGTATCGATCAGCCCCGGAGCGACGCAGTTGACGGTGATCTTGCGTTTACCCAGCTCGATGGCCAGTGCCTTGGCGGCGCCGATGATGCCGGCCTTGGAGGCACTGTAGTTGACCTGGCCGCGGTTGCCGATCAGCCCGGACACCGAGGTGATGCAGACGATACGCCCTGGCTGGCGACGGCGCACCATGGGCATCGTGAGGGGGTGCAGGACGTTGTAGAAACCGTCCAGATTTGTGCGCAGCACCACATCCCAGTCCTCCTCGCTGAGCGCCGGAAAAGCGCCGTCGCGGGTCAGGCCGGCGTTGCACACCACACCGTAAGGTGCGCCATGGGCCTCGACGTCGGCTTCCAGGGCCGTGCGGCAGGCGTCGCGGTCGGCCACGTCGAACTGCAGGATGCGCGCGCGTTGGCCGATGGCTTCGATCTGCGCCTGCACGGCTTCGGCTTCGTCGCGGCGCGAACGACAGTGCAGCACCAGGTCGTAACCGGCACGCGCCAGGCGCAAGGCAATGGCACGGCCGATACCGCGGCTCGATCCGGTGACCAGAATGGTCTCGCTCATGCAGACGGCTCCTGAGTTAAAGGGGGTTCCTGAATATAGGTGGCCACGTCGCGGGGCTGAAACACGTTCAGCCGGGCCTCGACGAGAATGTCCGGGCCTTGCAGGCGGCACTCGAAAACGCACATGCCGTTGTCGTCCTGCAGCGAGCGGGTGGCGCTGATGTGCAGTGTACTGCCGGCCGGGAAACGATCCACGTTGCAGGCGAAATTGCGTGTGCCGAGTAGGAAGCCGAGCTCCACCGGGTGGTTTTCCTGTCGGGCATGGCAGCCGGCGAAAGCCGCCACGCTCTGCGCCATCAGCTCGATCCCGACGCTGGCCGGCAGGCTGCCATCGGCGTTGCTGAACAGGCCGCCCGAGCGCACCACGAGGCGGGTCTCGATGTGGTCGGTGCCGAACTCCAGCACCTCGTCGATCAGAATCATGTCGCCAGCGTGAGGCACCAGCTCGGCGACGGGCCATACACTCACGGCAGGTCTCCTAAAATCAAGGACAGGTTGTTGCCGCCAAAGGCGAACGAATTGCTCATCAGGTAACGCCCGCCGCGGGCGGGCAGCTGTTCGGTGGTATCGGCGGGCACCAGGTTCAGGCGCGGCAGCTGCGGGTCGCCCTTGCCGTCCCAGATGTGCGGTGGCAGTTGCCGGCCTGTGTTGTGCTCGCTCAGGCTCAGCCAACAGAAGGCCGCTTCCAGCGCTCCGGCGGCGCCCAGGGTGTGGCCGGTCAGCGACTTGCTCGACGAGCAAGCCACGCCCGCCGGGAACAGCGCCTGCACGGCGAGGCTCTCCATGGCGTCGTTGTGGGTAGTGGCCGTGCCATGCAGATTCAGGTAGCTGATCTGCTCGGCTGCCAGGCCCGCTGCCGCCAGCGCCTTGCGCATGGCCTGCTGGGCGCCGATGCCCTCCGGGTGGGGCGCGGATATATGGTGCGCGTCGCAAGTGGCGGCGCCGCCGAACAGGGCGATACCGGGCGCCTTATCGGCCTGCTTCGCGTCCGCACGGGTCATCAGGAACAGCGCGGCGGCCTCTCCGATATTGATGCCGTGGCGGTTCACCGAGAACGGCTTGCAGCGCTCGTCGGAGACTGCCTCCAGGCTGGCGAAGCCGTTCAGCGTCAGCTTGCACAGGCTGTCGACGCCGCCGCACAGCACGGCGTCGCAGACGCCCAGCTGCAGCAGGCGCTGGGCGCTGAGCAGCGCGCGAGCGCTGGACGTGCAGGCCGTGGACTGGCAATACACCGGCCCGCTGAGCCCCAGCCAGTCGGCCAGGAAGCTGGCCGGCGCGGTGATTTCCTGTTGGCTGTAGCGGTACTCGTCAGACAGCACGCCGGTGTTCATGAAGCCGGCGATGTGCTCGCCCGCTTCAGCGATGCCCGACGTGCTGGTACCCAGCACCACGGCGATGCGACCGGCACCATGGCGGGCGATGGCGGCCTGGATCTCATCGTGGATCTCCAGGGCGGCGGCCAGCAGCAGGCGGTTGTTGCGGCTTGCCGCCTGTTCGAAGCCAGCGGGCATTGCCGGCAATGGCGCATCCACCGCACCGACGGTGACGCTGCGCCCGGGGATCCAGCCCTCCTGGCGACGCATGCCGCGTGTGTCACCGGCGAACAGGGCGTCGGCCACGGCCTGCTTGCCCTGGCCAAGGGCGCAGACCACGCCAAGGGCATCGAGTCGGGCGATCATGGTTGTGTCTCCAGCGGGCGCACGCGGTACTGCTGCGTGGCGGTGCTCAGTTCGATGGCGCGGCCGGCGCCGTAGCGGATGCGCCAGTCCGGCGCCAGCTGGCGACCCTCGGCGCCTTGCCGCCAGTGTTTGCCGGCGTAGCTGACCGCCAGTTGCTCATCCGGGGTAAGGGCGAACAACAGGGCGGCGAACAGTTCACGAGCAGCGCCATTGGGCGGCAGCAGGCCGTCATTGTGCCAGGTGCCGCCTGCCAGCGACTGCCGCGCCAGCGGCACGCCGAGCGGGTCGAACAGCGACCAGCGAAGGGCTGCGCCCTCGGCCTGGATCACCAGCAGCCAGTCCTGGCCATCGGCGGTGCTGACCTGCAGCGATATCGGTAGCGGCTGCGCCAGTTGCGGGGACGCCTCAGGCAACGGTGTGCGGGCGGCGCATGCGGTCAGCAGCAGGATGCAGGCGAGGGTCAGCAGGTGCTTCATGCCGGCTCCAGCGGTTTGCGCACCGCGGCGTTGACCAGGGTCTCGTTGCGCTGGCCAAACGGCTTGGCCCTGCGAATACCCCAGCGCTCCAGCAGGCCGAAATCCTCCGAGCGGCTCCACCACAGGTAGGGGTACGACACATTGCGCGGGCTGAATGCGAAGCCCTGCTGGCGCAGCATGGCCAGGTACTCGTCGGCGCTTTTCTGCACCTCCATCGGGTGGCGGAACAGCCAGCGGATCACCCAGGTATCGATGTAGTACTTGGTCGACTCGGCGAACAGCAGCAGGCCGCCGGGCTTGAGCACGCGCCAGAATTCGGCAAGCGCCTGCTGCTGCTCGACCAGGTGGTGGAAGGTCTGGTGACAGAAGAGCATGTCGACGCTGGCGTCGGGCAGCTGGATCGCCGCGCAGTCGCTGGCGAGCAACTGCACATCAAGCCCCAGGCGCTGGGCTTCGGCCCGCGAGCAGTCGAGGCTGTGCGGGTCGGCATCCAGGCCGATAATGCGGGTGGGCGCGAAGGCGCGCTGCAGCAGGCCGAAGGATTTGCCCTGGCCGCAGCCGGCGTCGAGCAGCACCGGAGCCTGCGGCAACGGGCCGTCGATCAGGCCGCGCAGGTCGTCGATCGCCACGCGCAGTACATGGTGCTGCCAGACGCGGCTTTGCAGAAACCAGAAACCGAAGCCGGTCTCCTCGACGTAGGTGGCCGCGGCGCGGTTCATCGAAGCGTTCTCAGGCACTGGCGCACAACTCCGCGAGCACCCGCAGGCGACGACGGGGTTCGGCGACGTAAGGGTTGCGCTCGTCCCAGGCATAGCCGGCGAGGATGGAGCTGATCATGGCGCGGATCTCGGGCGATGCATTGGGGTAGTAGATGACGTCCTGGAAGCTGCCGTCGTACCAGCCTTCCACATACACGCGGAAGGTGTCGACGCCGCGTTTGAGCGGGATCGCAAAGTCCTGTTCCCAATCCACCTGCTCGCCACTCAACTGGCGGTGCAGCAGGTTGGCCGCCATGCTCGCCGAGCGCATGGCGATGGTCACGCCGGAGCTGAACACCGGGTCGAGGAATTCGGCGGCATTGCCCAGCAGCGCGAAACCCTTGCCGTGCAGCGCCTTGACGTTGGCCGAGTAGCCCTTGATCTCGCCGACCGGGGTGTCCCACACGGCGTTGCCCAGCACCTTGGTGAGGCTCGGCGTCTCGGCGACGAACTGCTTGAGCGCGGCGTCCTTGTCCTCGGGGTAGCCGTCGAAGCGCTCGGCCAGGCCGACCACGCCCAGCGAGCAGCGGCCGTTGCTGAAGGGAATGGTCCAGAACCACACGTCGCGCAGGGTCGGGTGGGTGGTGATGAGGATCTTCTCGCGGTCGAAATCCGGGTGATCGATACGGTCTTCGATGTGCGTGAACAGCGCCTTGCGCATCGGCAGGTTGGACGGCAGCTCCAGGTCGAGCAGGCGCGGCAACAGGCGGCCGTAGCCGCTGGCGTCGAGCACGAAGGTGCAGCTCACCTGGTACTCATGGCCATCCGCGAGGCGGCGTACCGACAGCAGCGGCTGCGCGCCGCTGAAGTCCACGGCGACGATTTCCTCCTCGTAGCGGATGGTCACGCCCTGGCGCTCGGCCTCGTCAGCCAGCACCTTGTCGAAATTGGCGCGCTGCACCTGGAAGGTCGAACCGAAGCTTTTCGTGAAGGTTTCGCGGAAATCGAAGTCGGTATAGCGGTCGCCCCAGGCGAAGGCCGCGCCGTGCTTGGTCTGGAAACCCGCTGCGCGCACTGCGTCGATCATCCCGGCCTCTTCGACGAAGTCCAGGCAATGGGAGAGCAGGCTCTCGCCGATCGAGAAGCGCGGGAAGCGCTGGCGTTCGAGGATCAGCACCTCGTGACCCTTGCGCTTGAGAATGGCGGCGGCAATGGCACCGGCTGGGCCAGCACCGGCTACGACGATCCGATGCTGTTGGACTTCAGGAGACTTCATAGCGGCGTTTCGCCTCGCTTGTGTAAGCGTGCCGGCCGATCACGGCGGGCAGCAGGGTGGAGAACAGACTCATCAGCAGCAGGCCGAAGTACACCATGGCATCGATCAACTGCAGCTGCAGGAGCAGGTTGAGAAAAACGATTTCGGTCAGGCCGCGGATGTTCAGCAGCAGGCTTTCGTGCCACTTGATCCGCGCCGAGGCGCCGGGCTCGGCCCAGTGCAAACCCAACCAGCTGCCCAGCAATTTGCTGGCCACCGGAGCCACCAGCAGCACGCCGACCACGAACCAGGAATCGGCTGCGCCGATGCCGGCGAAGTCGACCCGCAGCACGCCGCAGGTGAGGATCAGTGGCACCGCCAGGCCGTTCATCAGCAGCTTCCACTGGCGCTGCGGCAGCGGCAGGCGAAACGCCACGCCGAGCGCCGCGAGGCACAGCATGTAGGCGATGCCGAATACCAGGGCGTTGAGCGTGAGCGTGTGCAGCAGCACCATCAGGGCGAAGAACGGCAGGCTGTAGAACAGCGGGTGGCGCACCTTCAGCACGTTGAGCAACAACGGCAGGGCGGCGGCCAGCAGCGGCCACAACAGGCTGGCCGGGTGGCTGCTGCCCTGGGCCAGGCCGAACAGGCTCCAGCACATGAAATCCATGAGGATCGCCGCGTGCAGCAGGCGTTTGGTGGCCGCTGGCGGGTAGCCGATGCTCTGCAGGAACAGATAGAGCACCGGAATCGCGGTGATCGAGAACAGCAGGCCGATACCCACCGCGCTGAGCCAGCTGTACTCGCCCGGCAGCACCCACAGCGCGCAGGCCAGGCCGGCCATCAGCGGTAGCAGGAAGCTTGGCAGGGCGATCTTCAGGCAGGCCGGGCTGAGTTCGAGGTCAACCACGTCGCTGAGAATGTACCCAAGCAGCAGGGCGAAGCTCAGGCCGTAGAGCAGGTCCACCCAGGCCGGTGCCAGCAGGTCCGCTGCGGTCAGGTGCAGGTGTGGCTCGACCCAGCCCAGCAGCAGCGCGGGTATCGCCAGGCTGGCGACCAGCAGCTGGACGACGATGGGGATCAGCCGCCGACCAGCGAGGATGCTCGCGAGGGCATACACCGCCAGTGCCAGTAGCCAGAAACCGAGCACGTTCATGCTGCAGCCTCCCGTTCAGGGTGTGGCGCCGCCCAGGGCGACAGCAGGAAGCAGAACATCAGACCGAGGCTGATCGCCAGGCCGAAGTTGGCGATGGCCGGCGTCTGGCTGATCAGCAGCAGGCCGAACGACAGCCAACTGGAGATGGCCGAGAGCAGCGTGCCGAGCAGGCTGACCGCCGGCCCACCGATGTTCTCGCGCATCAGGATGGCGTAGTCGACGCCGATCGCCGTGATCAGCAGCAGGCCGAACAGGCTGAACAGGGTCAGCGGCTGGCCCAGCCAGCCCAGGCAGGCCAATGCCGCCAGCGCCGCCAGCAGCGGCAGGCAGACCACCCGCAGGGCGCCGCCGATGCCGAACGGGATGCACAGCAGCAGGACGATGGCCAGGCAGGAAATCAGTTTGAGTTCGGCGGCGCTGATCTGGGTGGCGGCAAACAGGCTGTTTAGCTCGCCCAGGCGGTCGACCAGTTGCACCCCTTCCAGCCCATCCGCGGCGCCTTGCAGTACGGTGCTGTCGGTCTGCCCCTGCAGGCTGACGATGGCGGCCACGCCCTGTTCGTCGCGGCCCAGCCATAACCCACGCCAGGGCTCGGCCAGCGGGCTGGCAATGGCCTGTTGCAGGTCAGGCTGAGGCTGCTCCAGCAACTGCTGCAGCTCGGCCTGCAGGGCTTCGGCGGGAATGCCCAGGTCCAGCAGCGGCTGCCAGTGGGCGGGCAGCGCGCGCAGGGCTTCGCGTGCGGCATGCAACTGGTCGGCCGGGGCCAGCAGCTCGTTGAGCGACAGGTAGCTGCGCAGCTGGCCGCTGCCAACCAGCGCGTCGAGACGGGTGCCCAGCGCCTGCTGGCGCTGCAACAACTGCCCTTCGTCGCTGGCGCGAACCAGGAAGAACTGGCTGGTGGGCTGTTGACCGGTGAGTTCGACGATGCGCTGGGACTGGGCGAACAGCGCAGGGTCCTTGCCCAGCCACTGGCGCACATCGTTCTGGCTGTGCAACTGCCAGATGCCGGCCATGCAGAACGCCAGGAACAGCCCCAGCAGCCAGTAGGTGCCATTGCCCTGGCGCAGGCGCCCATGCCAACTCAGCGCCCGCGTGGCCGCGGCCAGCAGGCGCGGCGCCGGGCGTAGCTGCAGGCCGCTGAGCCAGGCGGGCAACAGGCACACCGAGCACAGGTAGGCGCCGATCAGCCCGGCGGCGGAGAACGCGGCGATCTGGGTCAGCGCCGGGAACGGCGTGAAGGCCAGCGCCAGGTACCCGATCAGGTTGGTGCCCAGGCTCAGGCTCAGGCCCGGCAGGGTGCTGCGCAGCGCGCTCCAACTGCGCCATTGGGCACGGCCCCAGCTCTTGCTCAGGTAGTGCAGCGGGTAGTCGGCGGCCACCCCGATCAGGCTGGCGCCCAGCACCAGGGTCAAGGCGTTGATCTGCCCGAAGATCAGCACGCAGGCGGCGCTCCCGGCCACCAGCGCCACGCCGACGGGCAGCAGGCTGAGCAGCACCCGCGGGCGCCGGAAGGCGATCAGCAACAGCAGCAGGGTACCGAGGCTGGCGGCGCCGCCGATCAGCGTCATCTCGCTCATCGCCTTGTTCTGGCCGGCTGCGGCGTACAGCACGCCGCCGGTGGCGAGCAGTTGCCCACCGTCCGCCTCGACGCGCTGGCGCGCCGCGTCGATGCCCCGGGCGATCACCAGTGGCGCCTGCATGTCGAAGGCATCGCCATGGCTGCGCAGGTGCAGCACGGCCCAGCTCATGCCCGCCTCGTTGACCAGCAGGGTGCCGCTGGCCAGGTCCGGCTGTACCCGGCCACCGAAGTTCAGCGCCTGCTGGGCGCGGGCGCCGAGGCCGAACCAGTCCTGTTCCGGAGGCAACAGGCTGAACGAGGCGAACGGGTCGAAAAGCGCCGCGGCGCGTTGTCTGACGAAGGTGTCCGGCTGTTCGATCAGCAACTGGCGGTCGGCGGCGGGCAGCAGGCTCAGGCGGCTGTCCTTCACGTGCTGGCGCAGGGCGTCGAGGTCGCTGTCGAGCTGCCAGCGCACCTGTGCGAAGTGGCCGCTATCGCGCCATTGCTGGCCGAGGGCGGCGGCCAGGGCGACGGCACGCTCGCGCTGCGGGTGGCCTACCAGCACCAGCAGGTCGCGTTGAATCGGTTCCTGCATGCGCGCTTCGGCCTGTTGCAAGCGCGCGTCGCCGGCGCCGCTGGGCAGCAGGGCGAGCATGCTGGCCGCCACCGGCGGGCCGTTGCGCCATTGCCAGGCACTCAGCGCCAGCAACACCAGCAGCAGCACCGCGAACAGCCGCGGCAGGCGGCGTTCGATCAGCGCGTGGCCTCGTTCAGCGGGCAAAATCGCTGCGCTCCTGCTCGCTCAGGGCATCGGCGGTGACACTCGCCGGCATGCGCATCAGTGTGCGGTCGCCCTGGGTTTCGTGCAGTTCGATGCGTTCGACCAGCTCACCACCACTGATGTCGATGCGGCTGAACACCTGCTTGAGCAACAGCGAGGTCGGCGTCAGCGCCAAGGTCCAGGCTTTGGCGTCGCCGCTCAGTCGTAGCCCGAAATCGCGCGACAGGCCGCTGTGGTTGCCCTTGAGCACGTCCAGAAACAGCTTGCTCTGCTGGGCGGCGACATCGCGCCCGGGCTGCATCTGCCAGCCCTCGGCGGTGCGCTTGGCGATGCCGTTGGCGTCGATGCGATAGTGCTGCTGCAGCGGTTTTTCCAGCGTCCATAACAGGCCGGCGTCGGCCGCCAGTACGAAGGTGCCGCTGCTGGTCAGTGGTTTGGGCAGGGCCCGCAGGTGCTTTTCCTGGATGAACGGGCCGCGCACCACCGGGTGTTGCGACAGCTGCCGGCCCAGTTGGTCGAGGGTGAGGGGCTCGGCCTGGCTGCTCAACGCCGTGAGCAGCAGGCCGATCATCAGGGCGATGCGTGCCAGGGCCTTCATCCGATCACCCGCTGCACGGCATCGATGAATACCTTGGGTGAGGCCAACTGCATCTCCCGGCTGGCGATTTCCACTGCCACCTGCACGCTGCTGCCGCGGGTCATGCGCTCGCCGGTAGCGGTGTCGCTGATCAGGTAGTGGATCTTCAGACGGTTCTCCCACTCCACCAGGTCGGCGCACACGGTGATGCGTTGGCCGAACTGGGCGCCGCGGATGTAACGCAGCTGCAGGTCGATCACCGGCCAGGCGTAGCCGCTGTCGCGCATTTGCGGGTAACCGTGGTCGAGGCGGTCGAGCAGCGCACAGCGCGCCTGCTCGAAGTATTTGACGTAGTGGCCATGCCAGACGATTTCCATCATGTCCACGTCGAAGAAGGGCACGAGGATTTCTACCTCTGCCTGCAGAACGCCTTTAGCGCGCATGGGTAGCGTCCTCGAGAGCGATGGCTATCCCTGTGGGAGCGCGCCATGCGCGCGAATCGTGGGCATGGCCCACTCCCACGACAGTCAGATCAGGCATACAGGCTCCAGTGCTGGGCGCGTATGCGTTGCAGGCACAGGCGCAGCTCGCCTTCCAGGGCGCGGTCCTCGATCAGCGGCGGGAAGTCCTCGCCCAATTGCCCATGCATGTCCGCCAGGGCGCTTGGCAGGTGCGTGGCTTCGGCGCGTTGACGCAGCCATACGCCCTGGTTGGCGGCGAGCAGCGTGGCGGCCGCGACTTGCTCGGCCAGCTCCAGGCTGCGCAGGGCGTCGCGGGCGGCGATGGTGCCCATGCTCACCTTGTCCTGGTTGTGGCACTCGGTGGAGCGCGAGAACACGCTCGCCGGCAGGGTGTTCTTCAGTGCCTCGGCGGTCCAGGCGCTGGCGCCGATCTGCACGGCCTTGAAGCCATGGTTGATCATCGCGGTTTCCACCGGGGCGCCGGACAGGTTGCTGGGCAGGCCGTGGTTGTAACGGGTGTCGACCAGCAGCGCGAGCTGGCGGTCGAGCAGGTCGGCGAGGTTGCCGATCAGGTTCTTCAGGCTGTCCATGGCGAAGGCGATATGCCCGCCGTAGAAGTGCCCGCCATGCAGCACGCGCTCTTCGTCCGGGTCGATCAGCGGGTTGTCGTTGGCGCTGTTCAGCTCGGTTTCGATGAACTGGCGCAGCAGCCCCAGGCTGTCGGCCAGCACGCCCAGCACGTGCGGGGCACAGCGGATCGAGTAGCGATCCTGCAGGCGATGCAGTGGTGCGGTCGGCGCGTCGATGGCCAGGTCCTGGCGAATCCACGCGGCGACCTGGTTCTGGCCGGGGTGCGGTTTGGCGGCGAACAGGCGCTCGTCGAAGTGCTCCGGGTTGCCCTGCAGGGCAATCACGTTGAGCGCAGTGATGCGCGTGGCCAACTTGAGCAGGTAGTCGGCGCGGGCATAGGCCTGGCAGGCCAGGGCGGTCATCACCGCGGTACCGTTCATCAGCGCCAGGGCTTCCTTGGGGCGTAGCACAAGGGGCGTCCAGCCCAACTCTGCGTGTACGTCAGCGGCGCTGCGGCGCTCGCCGCGATACATCACCTCGCGCTCGCCACACAGGGTCGCGGCGATGTAGGACAGCGGCGTCAGATCGCCACTGGCGCCCACTGAGCCTTCTTCCGGGATCAGCGGCAGCACGTCGTGTTCGATGAACGCCTGCAGGCGCTCAAGCAACTCCAGGCGAACCCCGGACATGCCCTGGCACAGCGACTGCAAACGGGCAGCCAGCACCGCACGGGTGGCCTGCTCGTCGAGCAGCTTGCCCAGGCCGCAGCCGTGGAAGGTGTACAGATGACGCGGCAGCGCCTCGACCTGATGCAGCGGCACTGCCACCACGCAGGAGTCGCCGTAGCCGGTGGTGATGCCGTAGATCATGCCTTCGCGGTCGAGCAGGCTGTCGACGAAGCGTGCGCCGCGGCCGATGCGATCGCGCCATTCGGCACTGCTGTCCAGCGCGCCGCGCGCCGTGCGCTGGGCCAGGCCGACGATCTGCTCAAGACGCAGCGGCTGTGCGCCGAAGGTAACGGTTTCAGGCTGCTTTGTTGTCATGGTCATTCCAGAACGGATAGAAGTTGAACCACTGCTGCGGGGCTTGCAGGCAGCGTTGTGCCAGGTGGTCGGCGTAGCGTTGCGCCCACCCCTGGATGACCGCCTGGCGCTCGCTGCGCTTCCACTGCACGGTATCGGTGAAGGGTTGCAGCATGACCTGGTAGCGGCCGTCGATCTTCAGGCAGTCGATCAGGTTCACCGGGCACTGCAGCAGCCCGGCGAGCAGCCAGGGGCCTTGCGGCAGCGGCGCCGAGTGGCCGAGAAAATTCACGTCGACGGTGCGCTCACCGTGCAATGGCACGCGGTCGCCGGCGATTGCCAGCCATTCGCCGCGCTCCAGGTGATCGGCCAGGCGCATCATCACTGCGGGGTCCAGCTCGCTGACCTGGATCAGCCGCAGGTTGTTGGCGCCGCTTTCCTTGAGCAGGCGGTTGAACTGCTCCGCGTGGCGGGTGTGCACCAGCACGTTCATGCGCACCTGGGCGCTCAGCTCGGCCAGGGCGCGGCACACCTCGAGGTTGCCCAGGTGCGCGCCGACCAGCAGTTGGCCGCGAGTGCCGCTCATCTGCCCGTGCAGGCCATGGGGGTCGATCAGCTCGATATCGCTGAAATTCAGGCGGCCACTCCAGACGTCGAGCTTGTCGAGCAGGCTGTCGGCGAAGGCCATGAACTGGGCGAACACCGAGCGGCGGGTCGGGCGCAGCTCGGCGCGACCGCTCCAGCTCGCCAGATTGTGTTGATACTGGCCAATGCTGCGGCGCGCCTTGGCGCCGAACAGGAAGAAGTAGGCGACGATCAGGTACAGCAACGGGCTCAGCACGCGGCGGCCGAGGTAACGGGACGCCAGGGCGGTGAACTTCATCGCCGCGAAACTGCCGCGCTCACGCTGCCCGGCCCAGTGCTTGCTCTGGTCCATCAACGCCACCGCCGGTAGAGCAGCACGGGCGCGCGGCAGAGCATGCCGAAGAACAGCCGGGTGTGCATTTTCGAGATCAGCACGTTGTCCTGCCAGAGGCGAAAGTGCGAAACGCCGTCCTCGGGGTAATGCACCCGGGTCGGCAGCCAGCGCATTGGCTGCTGTCGCCAGGACAGGCGCACGAGAATCTCCGAGTCGAAGTCCATGCGCGAGCCCAGTTTCGCCGAATCGATCAGCGCCACGCTGGCGGCCAGCGGGTAGACCCGAAAGCCGCACATGGAGTCACGAATCTGCAGCGACAGGCTGTTGATCCACACCCACACGTGGGTCAGGTAGCGGGCGTACAGGCGGCCCTTGGGCACGCTGGCATCGTACTGGGGGTAGCCACACACGATCGCGTCGGGGTGGGCGCGCGATTCGTCGAGAAAGCCGGGTACCGCTTGCAGATCGTGCTGGCCGTCGGCATCCACCTGCAGCGCGTGGCTGAAGCCCAGGCGCTGCGCTTCACGCAGGCCGGCCATCACCGCGCCGCCCTTGCCCCGGTTCGCCGGCAGGCGCAGCAGGTAGGTATCGGCCTCGCCGGCCAGCCGGTCGATCACCGCGGCGCAGGCCGGGCCGGAGGCATCGTCGACCAGCAGGCAGGGCAACCCGGCGGCCAGCAAGGTGGCGACCACGCCAGGCAGTGGCCCTTCGTGGTTGTACACCGGGATCAGCGCGCAGGGGCGATGGTTCAGGCCGCTCATGACGCCGCCCTGAGCAGGATGCGCCCGGACGAGCAATTGGCCTCGCCGTTGCGGAAGGTGAAGTACAGCTTGCTGCGCTCGACGTCGAAACGCAGGGTCAGTTGCAGGCGGTCGCCGGGGCGAACGAGTTGCTGGAACTTGAGCACTTCCATGCCACCGAACAGCGGTGGCAAGTCGCTGATCAGGGCGCGGGCGAGTTGCTGCGCCCAGTCGATCTGCACTACGCCCGGCAGCACCGGGGTGCCGGGAAAGTGGCCGCTGAAGTGCGCCAGGTCCAGCGGCACGTCCAGCTCCAGGTGCCATTCGCCGGCCTCTTCCCGGGCGCTTGCCGGTTCGACCCGGGTCGGCCTGGCGGCAGCCAGCAACTCGTTGACCTGCGCCTGGCCCAGCTTGCCCTGGCTGCTGTACGGCAGGTGCGGTAGCAGGCGCCAGCGGCGCGGCAGGGCGATTGCTTCGCAGTGGCCGGCCAGGTGCTCGCGCAGGCCTTCGGTCAGCTTGCGGCGGCCCTGGTTGCGCAGCACGTGCAGGCCCTCGGGCGACAAGGCCACCAGTGCGCCGAGAAAGGCTCGGCCCTGCTGCAGCACGCCCAGGCGCGCTTCGCTCACCCAGGCATGCAAGGCCAGCGCCTGTTCGAGCAGCGGCAGGGAGATGCGTTTTTCCTCCAGCTTGACGATGCGATCCAGGCGCGCGCCGAGCGTGAAGCGGCCGTCGGCACCGATCTGCACGGCGTCGGCCATCTGCTCCCAGTGGCCGGCCGGCAGGTAGGGCGAGCTGAGACGCAGGGCGCCTTCGTCATTCAATGCCAATTGCACATCGGCGAATGGTTGCCACTGTTCGCCGCCCTGGCGCCAGGCGATACCGCCGGTCTCCGAGCTGCCGTAAATTTCCGTCGGCCACTGCCCCAGGCGCTGCTGCACCGAGGCAGCGGCCTCTGCCGGCAGCGCGCCGCCCGAGGAGAACACCTGGCGCACGCGGCCCAGCGCTGCCCAGTCGAGGTTGTCGCCCATGCGCTTGAGCAGCGCCGGGCTGGTGACCCAGGCAAAAACCGGGTGCGGCAGGCTGGCCAGTTGCAGGTCTTCCGGGAAGGGCAGAGCCTTGGGCAGAAACACGCGGCCGGCGCACAGCGGCCAGAGCACACGGAACAACAGGCCGTAGATATGCTGGGCGGCCACGCTGCCGATGATCAGGGCATCGCCGAGGCGCTCGCCCCACAGTGCTTCCAGCGCCTGCACTTCATTGGCCAGTTGGCCGAGGCTCTTGTCGATCAGCTTGGGTTCGCCACTGGAGCCTGAGGTGCACAGCGTCAGCCGGCAGCGTTCGCGGTCGAGCTGCCTGGCGTGCAGCGGCGCAGCGGTCGTCGCCTCGTCGAGTCGTTCGACCCACAGGTCGACCTGGGCACCCAGGCGCTGGCGGGTCTGCGGCTGCGCATCGGCGGGCAGCAATACGTGGATGTCGGCCTGCCAGGCGGCGAGCAGGGCGATGGCCAGCTCGGCGGCATCCTCCAGGTGCAGGGCCACGCGCCGCACCCCTGCCGTCTGCCAGCAGGCGGCGAGGCTCAGGGCGCGCTGGCAGAGCTCGGCATGGTTCAGTTGCGGCGTGACCGGGCGACTGGCATCGGCCTTCAGCAGCAGGTCTTCGAGGTTCAGCCAGCTCATGCGTATCTCCTCACGCGTTGACGTACCAACCATTCGCCGGCGAACAGCAGGCCCATCAGGAGGTAGGAAATCAGGCCGGTATACAGCGCCCACCAGGCCAGCGGCGCCCATAGGTTCAGCGCCACCACCAGCAGACCGTTGGCGAGCATGAACACGGCCCACACCTCGGTGACCCGGCGGGTATAGCGCACGGCGACCTCGGGCAGCTCCGGCTCACGCAGGCGGGCCAGGCGCTCGGCCATCGGCATACCGATCTTCAGGCTGCTGGCGAACAGCAGGCCAAGCAGCACGCTGACCAGCACCGGGTACCAGCGCAGCAGTGCCGGCTCGTCGGCGAGCACCAGCAACAGGCAGAACACCAGCACGGCGCCGGTCATCTGCTGGCTGTTGCGGTCACGCGGGTTGCTGAGCAGCCGGGCCAGCCACAGGCCGCCGAGCAGGGCAGCGAAGAGTGTCGGCGACAGGTGGCCGGCACCAAAGTACACGGCGAACGGGTAGGCCACGCTGACCAGCGCGACCAGCAGGCCAAACAGACGGCTCATGCCGGTTCCGCGTTGACCAACTGGTACACCGCTTCGACCACGTCACCGACGGTGCGTACCGACTTGAACGCTTCGGCGGCGATTTTCTTGCCGGTCTGTCGTTTGATGTGGTCGATCAGGTCAACGGCATCGATGCTGTCGATTTCCAGGTCCTCGTAAAGGTTGGCATTCAGGCTGATGCGCTCGGGGCTCAGCTCGAACAGCTCCACCAGCGCGTCCTGCAAGGTGGCGAAGATTTCGTCACGGGTCTGCATGCGGGTGTCCTCAGGCTGCCTGGCGACTGGCAACGAAGGCCGCCAGGCTGGCCACGTTGGCGAAATGAGTGCGCGTATCCTTGGCTTCGGCGTCGATCTTGATGCCGAAACGCTTCTGGATCGCGAGGCCCAGCTCCAGGGCGTCCACCGAGTCCAGGCCCAGGCCCTCACCGAACAGGGTGAGGTCGTCATCGATGTCCTGGGGGGTTACATCCTCCAGGCCGAGCGAGTCGATGATCAGGTGTTTGATCTCAAGCTGTAGAGCGCTCATCTGTGGCGAGCTCCTTTATGAAATGCTGATGCAAGTGGTCGTTGAGTTTGCGGGACGCGACAGGCGCCGATCCCATGGCCGTGAACTGCGCCGGATCGATGTCCTGGCCCACTCGCAGGTGAATGTGAAAACGTCGCGCCGGAATGCGGTACCAGGGTTCCGCCTTGGTGAGCGTGGTGGGTGTGACGCTTATCACCACCGGGGTGATCACACGGGCGCCACGCAAGGCGATGGCCGCGGCGCCGCGGTGGAATTCGGGCGGGCTGCCGGGCGTGGTGCGCGTGCCTTCCGGAAAGATCACCAGGGTCTGGCCCTGCTGCAGCACCTCGGCGGCTTCGTCGAGCATGTCCATGCTGCCGCTGTTGCTGATGTACCCCGCCGAGCGGATTGGGCCGCGCATGCAGGGGTTGTTCCACAGGCTTTGCTTGACCACGCAATTGGCGTTGCGGGTGAAGGCGATGGTGACCACGACATCGATCAGCGAGGGATGATTGGCAATGATCATCTGGCCTGGGCGACCGAGGCGCTCGGCACCTTCGACCTGATAGGTGAGCACGCCACTGCGGTGCATGAACTTGACGAAGGTACGGAAGTTCCAGCTGACCACCTGGCGGGCACGGCGTTGCTGGGCCGCGGCGTCGCCGGGCAGCAACGACAGTACCGGAAACACCAGCACACGCAGCAGGACGCCGCCGATGCCGAACAGGGTGAAGCTCGCCGCTGTTGCGATAAGGCGCCACCAGTAGGGTGGGCTGTAGCGCTTCACGGGGTCTTGTGTGACCAGGTCCATTGGCGCTCTTTCCAGGTGTGTTCAAGGGTTTCACAGTCGTTGCACAGCCCCTGTATCAGGCTCAACGGGTGCGGCCAGTCGGCGCGCGCGCCAGTGCCCGTGCGCAGCTGCAGTTGCCAGTCGTCACCCGGCACCAGCAACAGGGCCAGGGCATAAGGGAACGGAACATCGTCAATGAACGGCGCGTAAAGTTCCGGCTGGCCCTCTTCGCCGATCACCAGCAGTACCGCTGGGGCACCCTCGGCAAGCAGGGTGGCGGCCTCCAGCATGGCCATTTCCAGGGCGTCGCCCTCGCCGGCCAGCGCCGTCATTTCGCTGGTGTCGCCCCGCATGATCGACCACTGACCGATGATCGCGTTGTGCACGGAAAGACTGAACTGTGTGGGTGACAGCGGTTCTGCTGCTGCAAGGTCCTGAAGAATGCTGAGGCTGCGCGGGGTCTCGCCGTGGCGCGAAACGTACACCAGCGGCAGCGCCGAATGCCCTTCGGCCAGCGGCCACGCCACCTGGAAAACCATGCGCGCGAGGCGACTCAATCGGCGCCGCTGCAAGGCAGGAAGGAAGCTGACATCGGGTTGCTCACCGCCGTCGGGCAGCCGTCGGGGTGCCTTACTCCAACCGAGCCAGTCATCCGTACTATCCAGGCCGGGAGCCCAGGCACGCCATTGATCGATCCTGAAATGCATGTCTTGATGAAACTCTGCTTGGCCCGCCGGGCATTTCCTTGTCTGGACGACTGCCCTGTGCGACAAGAGCCTTGTCGATGGGAGCGATGCTGCGTGGCATTATCCGGGTGATGTCCTGGCCTCGCAAACATTAAGTAGCGATTTTCTGATAGATGACGCGTTTCGCTTGTTTCTCGCGACTGTCACGTGGTTATGCCTAGTATCAATGTACTAGTGAGGGAGGTGCCGATGCGACGTGTGGTGTTCAATCAGAAGGGCGGGGTGGGCAAATCCAGTATTGCCTGCAACCTGGCAGCCGTGAGTGCATCCCAGGGGTACCGGACGCTGTTGGTGGATCTGGATGCGCAGGCCAACTCGTCCCATTACCTGACCGGGCTGACCGGCGATGACATTCCGATGGGCATCGCCGATTTCTTCAAGCAGACGCTTTCCAGCGGGTCCCTTTCCAGGAAGGGCAAGGTGGATATCTACGAAACGCCCTTTGACAACCTGCACGTGATCACTGCCACCGCCGAGCTGGCGGAGCTGCAACCCAAGCTGGAGCAGAAGCACAAGATCAACAAGCTGCGCAAACTGCTCGACGAGCTGGCCCCGGATTACGAGCAGATCTACCTCGATACCCCTCCGGCGCTGAATTTCTACACGGTTTCTGCGTTGATCGCTGCTGATCGTGTGCTGATCCCCTTCGACTGCGACACCTTCTCGCGCAACGCGCTGTACGGCCTGCTGCGCGAGATCGACGAATTGAAAGAGGATCACAACCAGGCGCTGGAGGTCGAGGGCATAGTGGTCAACCAGTTCCAGCCACGGGCGACGCTGCCCCAGCAACTGCTTGACGAGCTGCTGGCCGAAGGCTTGCCGGTATTGCCCGTCAACCTGATGAGTTCGGTGAAGATGCGCGAATCCCACCAGGCCTGCACGCCGCTGATCTACCTCGACCCGCGGCACAAGCTGACCCAGCAATACGTGGAGCTGCACGACCTGCTGCAACAGCGCTGAGCCGGCCGCTTCGAGGGGTGGCCGTTCGCCGTCGCAGGTTGGCCCGGGGCGCCGCGATCGTCAGATGCCCTGGGTATTGAGCCAGGCGAGCAACTGGGGCAGCGGCAGGGCGCCGCTTTGCCGGGCCACTTCCCGGCCGTCGCGAAACAGAATCAGGCTGGGGATCGAACGAATGCCCAATTGCGTGGAGAGCTGCGCATTGGCCTCGCTATCCAGTTTGCCCAGGCGGCAGCGGGTACGCAGCTCGCCCGCCGCCTGCGTAAACGTTGGCGCGAAGCTGCGGCACGGGCCGCACCAGGACGCCCACACATCGACCAGCAGTGGCAGGTCGCCCTTTAGCTGCGCGGCGAAGTTGCCTTGGTTCAGGTCGAAAGGTGTACCTGGCAACACCACCGCCTTGCAGTGGCCGCAGCGTGGGGTTTCGGCCAGGCGCTCGGCGGGAATGCGGTTGAGGCTGCTGCAGTACGGGCAGGGGATGATCGGTGAATCGCTCATGACAGGCTCCGGGCAATCGTTCTACCCGAAGCCTATGGCCTGACAGTGCTCATCGCAAGGCGCAACGAAGCCCTCAGGTCAGGCTGGCGTAGATGTTGTAGCCGCTGATCAGGGTGATCAGGCAGCCGACGATGGTCAGCAGCGTGCGCGCCGACAAGGTCTTGCACAGCAGTGCTGCCAGCGGCGCCGCGAACATGCCACCGAACACCAGGCCGGCGACCATCAGCCAGGTATCCGGTTGCCCGGCCAGCAGGATGAACGAGGTGGCGCTGGTGATGGTCAGGAAGAACTCGGCGAAATTCACCGAACCGATGGTGGTGCGCGGGTCGCTGCCCGAGCCCAGCAGGCTGCTGGTGACGACGGGGCCCCAGCCACCGCCGCCAGCGGCATCGACGAACCCGCCGAACAGCGCCAGCTTGCCGACGTGCCTGGGCTCCTTCCTGACCAGGCGCACATGGCGGTAGGCCTTGTGCAGGATGTACAGGCCCATCAGCAACAGGTAGGCGGAGATGACCGGCTTCATCACGTCGCCATCGAAGGTGGTGATCAGTACGGCGCCGAGAATCGCGCCGATCATGCCTGGTAGCAGCAGGCGCAGGAACAGTGCTTTATTGACGTTGCCCAGCTTGGCGTGGGATATCCCCGACAGCCCGGTGGTGAACACCTCGGCGATGTGCACGCTGGCGCTGGCCGCTGCCGGCGTGGCGCCAGTGCTGAGCAGAAAGGTGGTCGCGGTGATGCCATAGGCCATGCCCAGGGCGCCGTCGATCACCTGGGCGAAGAAGCCGACTGCCACGGCGCTCCAGAACGCGCGACTGGTCAGCGCATCTTCGATGATCTCCAGCCCGGTGCTTTCATGGTTGCCGAAGAACAGTCGCCAGGCGAGGAACAGCAGCAGGCCGGCCAGGGTGAGGATGGCGAACCACATTGCGGCCCGCAGGACCGGGTGATTGTCCGGATGGGAGACGTGGTCTTCCAGAGGCGGCAATCCCAGTGCCTGATGTTCGTCGTTGACCGGGCTGTTGCTGAGATCGAGGTTGCGTATTTTCATGCGGTGTAAAGGCCTGACAGCGGGTGGTGGAACAGGCGATTGAGGCGGCGCCGACGATAGACGGCTTTGCCGGATCAGTCTAAGAATCTTTGGAAAGGTCTATATGCCTATTCGGTTTAATAGATAAGCGCTCGCCCGAGGTACCGGCTATAACCGCCGGTATCCCAGCGGTGGCGAGCGGTGGCGGTTATCATCAGGCGTTTGCGGGCCGGGAGAGCGGGCATGAGGGCAGTGGCGAGTAAATGGATACGCCTCACCGGGCTGGTCATCGTCGTGACCGCGCTGACCTTCTTCGCCCTGCGCATTTACGATGCCCAGAGCAAACCCGACCTGAGCCCCTGGCACACCTTCGCGCCCCGCGAGCTGAGCGCCGGCGAGCTGGACGAGGCCACCTGGCAGGACTACATGCTCGCCGAACAGACGCTGTTCGCCTCGCTGCCGGAGCGTGTCTACCAGCACCTCGACGATGCCGAGCGGGTGCCGGACAACCGCTATTTCGCCGGCAGCCCGCTGAATGCCTCGCGCTTCGAATGGGACTGGAACCGCTCCTACGTCATGGAGCCCGACGGCGTACCAAAAGGCGCTGCAGTGATGCTGCACGGGCTGACCGACTCGCCCTACAGCCTGCGTCATATCGCCCGGCTGTACCGCGACGCCGGATTCATCGTCATTGGCCTGCGCCTGCCGGGGCATGGCACCACGCCGGGTGCGCTGACCAACGTCGTCTGGCAGGACTGGCTGGCCGCCACGCGCCTGGCGGTGCGTGAAGCAAGGCGCCTGAGTGGCGGCAATCAGCCGTTGCATCTGGTCGGCTACTCGGCTGGCGGCGGCCTGGCGCTGAAGTACGCCCTCGATGCCCTGGGCAACCAGGCGCTGGCCCGCCCTGATCGGCTGACGCTGATTTCGCCGATGATCGGCGTGGCCGGTTATGCCCGTTTCGCCGGCCTGGCAGGCTTGCCGGCAGTGTTTCCGGCGTTCGCCAAGGCCGCCTGGCTGGACGTGCTGCCCGAGTACAACCCGTTCAAATACAACTCCTTCGCCCTCAACGCGGCGCGTCAGTCCTACCTGTTCACCTCGGCGCTGCAGGGGCAGATCGCCACACTGAGCGAGCGTGACGGCTTGCAGGAGCTGGCGCCGCTGCTGACCTTCCAGTCGCTGGTCGACTACACCGTGAGCACGCCCGCAGTGGTGAATGCTCTTTACGACCAACTGCCCGACAACGGCAGCGAACTGGTGCTCTTCGACCTCAACCGGGTCGTCGACTTCGGCCCGTTGCTCGGTGCTCACGCCAAATCGCCGGACGACCTGCTGCCGCCCGCGCCACGGCGCTACCGCACTACGTTGGTCGGTAACGCGTCGCCGCAGACGCTCGATGCCGCCGCTCGCATTACCGAAGCCGGGGCGGTCGACGAGCAGGTTGAGCCGCTTGGCCTGGCCTTTCCGCGCGAGGTGTTTTCCCTGTCCCATGTCGCCCTGCCGTTTCCGCTGAGCGATTCGCTGTATGGCCTGCAGCCGGACGAGAAGGATGACTACGGTGTGCACCTTGGCGCGCTTTCAGTGCGCGGCGAGCGCGGTGTGCTGCTGGTCAGCATGGAGGCGTTGCAGCGGGTGACGTCCAACCCGTTCTACCCGTATCTGGTCGAACGACTGCGTGAACACGGGGGCCTGCAGGCACGCTAGCCGCTTACCGGCGCGCTTTCTGCGCGAGCGCGCCATGCGCGTGAGTTACCGGCGTGGCCCGTTCCCGCAGGGTTGAAAGACGGCCGCTTGCGCTGCGGCTCGCCCTCCAATGGGCGTCTCCATCACGCGCCTGGCTTGCTTTCCTCCGAGTCGCTCTTTTCCTTTTTTTCCTTGACCACGAAGTAGAACTCTTCGCCGTGTTTCACTGCGCCGTAGAGCACCGCCTTCTCGATCAGCTCGGTACCACGCAGGTTGCGCAGCATCATCGGGTCCTTGCGCAGGTCGCGGTACAGGGCCACGCACAGCAGGGCCATCACCACCACGAAGGGCAGCGCCACGACGATGGTCAGGTTTTGCAGGCCGCTGAGTGCCGCACCGGGGTCGCTCGGGTCGCCGATGGCCAGCATGATCGCCGCCACCGCGCCGGTCAGTGCGCCCCAGAAGATCATCGTGCCGCGCGATGGCTCGGTGGTGCCGTGTTCGGACAGCGTGCCCATCACCAGTGACGCCGCATCAGCGCCGGAGACGAAGAAGATACCCACCAGAATCATCACCAGTACCGAGGTGAGGGAGATGAGCGGGTAGCTTTCCAGCAGTTCGTACAGGGCGATGTTGCTGTCCACCGCGCCATTGGTCAGGGTGAACACGCCGTCGCGCAGCGCCTCGATGCCGGCGGCGCCAAAGATCACGAACCAGATCAGGCTGACCAGGCTCGGCACCAGCAGCACGCCGGTGACGAACTGGCGGATGGTGCGGCCGCGGCTGATGCGCGCGATGAACATGCCCACGAACGGTGTCCAGGAAATCCACCAGGCCCAGTAGAAAACGGTCCAACTGGCCAGCCAGCTGTCCATGCTGTCGCCGCCGCTGGCATTGGTGCGGGCCATCATCTCCGGCAACAGGTTGATGTAGTCGCCCAGCGAGGTGGGCAGCAGGTTGAGCATGAGCAGGGTCGGGCCGGCGATGAACACGAAGGCGGCGAGCAGCAAGGCCAGCACCATGTTGGTGTTGGACAGCCACTGGATGCCCTTGTCGATACCGGACACCGCCGAGGCGACGAAAGCCACGGTCAGCAGGGTGATCAGGCCGATGTAGAACAGCTTGCCGGGATTCTCGACCCAGCCGTTGTACTCCAGCCCGCCTGCGATCTGCAGGGCGCCGAGGCCCAGCGAGGCCGCGGAGCCGAACAGCGTGGCGAAAATCGCCATCATGTCGATGGCACGACCGATAGGGCCGTTGGCGTGCTCGCCCATCAGCGGCCGGAAGGCGGCGGAAATCAGCTGCGAGCGGCCGCGGCGAAAGGTGCCGTAGGCGATCGCCAGGCCGACGATGGCGTACATCGCCCAAGGGTGCAGGCTCCAGTGAAACAGCGTGGTCGCCATGGCGATCTGCATGGCGGCGTTGGTCTGCGCCTCGGCAGTGCCCGGAGGCGGGCTCACGTAGTGCGAGAGGGGCTCGGCCACGCCGAAGAACATGAGGCCGATGCCCATGCCGGCGCTGAACATCATGGCAATCCATGACGTGGTGCGAAATTCCGGTTCTTCGCCATCCTTGCCCAGGGGGATCTTGCCGTAGCGGCTGGCTGCCAGCCACAGCACGAAGACCACGAAGATCGTCGACGTGAGCACGAAGAACCAGCCGAAGTTGATGATGACCCAGCCCTGCGCCGTCGCGGCGTTTTTCGCCAGGCTGGCCTGGTTGAGAAAGCCCCACGCCACGAAGGCCAGGGCCAGCAGGCTGGTGAAACCGAACACGATCCAGTCGAGCTTGCCTTCGAGGTGGCGATCACGCCTGGCTTCTTCGGTCTGCGACGGGTCCGTTACACCGAGCTCTAGTGTTTCAAGGTTGTCTGGCGTTGCCATGGGTGCCCTCTATGGGTTCTTGTAGGTTGTCGTCACGCAAGTTGAGGCATGCCCTGGCCTGTCGCGCCTGCACGGTGTGCGCGAGTTGCATGAACGATGATGAGTACCCATCGCCGCCTGTCCCTGTCTGGTAACGCCCTGCGCCGTCCTTGTAGCGACGTTTCGCTGTCGTAAAAACCAGGAAAGCACCCGAAGGTGCTTTCCTGTTGACGCTCGCGGTAGGCCTATTGGCTGGCCAGGCCTGCAGCTCTTGCCCGTGCAGCGTGCAGTTTCCGGTAGCTGTCGACCAGGCGCTGGTGGCGGTCCAGCCCCTCCAGCTGCAGGCTGGTCGGCGTCAGGCCATGGAAGCGCACGCTGCCGTCCACCGAGCCGATCACCGCGTCCATCCGCTCGTTGCCGAACATGCGCCGGAAGTTGGCTTCGTAGTCGGCCAGCTCCAGGTCTTCATCGAGGCGCATTTCCAGCACGGCATTCACGGCCTGGTAGAACAGCCCGCGCTCGACGGTGTTGTCGTTGTACTGCAGGAACATCTCCACCGCTTCCTTGGCCTCGTCGGTCTTTTGCAAGGCGAGGTAGATCAGCAGCTTGAGCTCCAGAATGGTCAACTGGCCCCAGGCCGTGTTTTCATCGAACTCGATGCCGATCAGGGTTTTGATGTCGGTGTAGTCGTCCAGCTCGCTTTCCACCAGGCGCTCGGCCAGGGCTTCCAGCTCCTCGTCGTCGAGGCGGTGCAGGTTGAGGATGTCGGCGCGGAAGAATAGCGCCTTGTTGGTGTTGTCCCAGATCAGGTCGTCCACCGGATAGATTTCCGAGTAGCCGGGCACCAGGATGCGGCAGGCCGTGGCGCCGAGGTCGTCGTACACCGCCATGTACGTCTCCTTGCCCATGGCCTCGAGGATGCCGAACAGGGTCGCGGCCTCCTGAGCGTTCGAATCGTCGCCCTGGCCGGAGAAGTCCCACTCGACGAACGCGTACTCCGGTTTGGCGCTGAAGAAGCGCCACGACACCACGCCGCTGGAATCGATGAAGTGCTCGACGAAGTTGTTCGGCTCGGTCACCGCGTGGCCTTCGAAGGTCGGTTGCGGCAGGTCGTTGAGGCCCTCGAAGCTGCGGCCCTGGAGCAACTCGGTAAGGCTGCGCTCCAGCGCCACTTCCAGACTCGGGTGTGCGCCGAAGGAGGCGAACACGCCGCCGGTGCGCGGGTTCATCAGGGTCACGCACATCACCGGGAATTCACCGCCCAGCGAGGCGTCCTTCACCAGTACCGGAAAGCCCTGGGCTTCCAGGCCCTGGATGCCGGCGAGGATCGCCGGGTACTTGGCCAATACCTCTGCCGGGACGTCCGGCAGGGCGAACTCACCTTCGATGATCTCGCGCTTGACCGCCCGCTCGAAGATTTCCGACAGGCACTGCACCTGGGCTTCGGCCAGCGTGTTGCCGGCGCTCATGCCGTTGCTGAGGTACAGGTTCTCGATCAGGTTGGAGGGGAAGTACACCACCTCGCCATTCGACTGGCGCACGAAGGGCAGCGAGACGATGCCGCGCGCTTCATTGCCGGAGTTGGTATCGAACAGGTGCGAGCCTCTCAGCTCGCCGTCGCGGTTGTAGATTTTCAGGCAATACGGGTCGAGGATCTCGCCGGGCAGTTCGTCGTTGGGCCCAGGCTGGAACCAGCGCTCGTTCGGGTAATGCACGAACGACGCGTTGGCGATCTCCTCGCCCCAGAACTGGTCGTTATAGAAGAAGTTGCAGTTCAGCCGTTCGATGAACTCGCCGAGCGCCGAGGCCAGCGCGCTTTCCTTGCTGGCGCCCTTGCCGTTGGTGAAGCACATCGGTGAGCTGGCGTCGCGGATATGCAGGGACCAGACGTTGGGCACGATGTTGCGCCACGAGGCGATTTCGATCTTCATCCCCAGCTCGGCGAGGATGCCCGACATGTTGGCGATGGTCTGCTCCAGCGGCAGGTCCTTGCCGGCGATGAAGGTGCGGGTCTGCGCGCCGTCGCCGGGAATCAGCAGTGCCTGGGCATCGGCGTCGAGGCTCTCGACTTCCTCGATGATGAATTGCGGCCCCTGTTGCACGACTTTCTTCACCGTGCAGCGGTCGATGGAGCGCAGGATGCCCAGGCGATCCTTGTCGGAGATGTCGGCAGGCAACTCGACCTGGATCTTGAATATCTGCGCGTAGCGGTTTTCCGGGTCGACGATGTTGTTCTGCGCCAGGCGGATGTTCTCGGTGGGGATGTTACGCGTCTGGCAGTACAGCTTGACGAAATAGGCCGCGCACAGCGCCGACGAGGCCAGGAAATAGTCGAACGGCCCCGGCGCCGAGCCGTCCCCTTTATAGCGGATGGGCTGGTCGGCGATCACCGTGAAGTCGTCGAACTTGGCTTCAAGTCGAAGGTTGTCGAGAAAGTTGACCTTGATTTCCATGGGGGCACCGGCGAGCAAAACGAATGGCCGGCATTATCCGGGTTTTCGTCAGGAAGTCTCGCCGCCGGTCAGAATACCCCTTGCCTGGACGAGGAGGGCTTGCCGCGCAGAGGCCGGCAACGGGCAACTAGTACACCTGCGCTATGTTTTTCATGGGGGCTGGTCGCCATGATCAACGTCTGACGACGTTAAACCATGCCTGGAGGATGCCCCCTCATGTTCAAGAAGATTGCCCTGACGTTTGCGATTGTCACCACGTTGGCGGGTTGCAACAGCCTCGCCAGCTCGACCAATACCCTGAATGACGAGCGCATCAAGTCGATCAGCGGCGGCGCCCTGGGCTATTCCCCCGAAGAACTGACCCTGGTCAATCGCCGCACCGAAGGCACCAATACCTTTGCCACGCTGAAGGCCAACGACAACAAGGAGTTCGTCTGCATCATCAATGGCGGCAACATCATGACCTTCGGCATGACCAACCCGCCGCAATGCGGGAAGAAGGGCGAGCCCATCAAAGGCATGCCGTTCTAGGTGAGTGCGGGTGGATGGCGGCGCGTGCATCCACTCAACCCCTCTGCGCTTCAAGGCGCTTACCCGGCCGTCGGCACTCGGCCGTGGCGATGCGGGCGTTCAGCCGTTGACGTGCCAACCGCTCTGGCGCCTCACGACGAACAGCTGATTTCCAGATGCTTGCCCCAGTCCGGTGGCCGCTGCGCGTAGCGCTGCTTGCCGGCCTGTTCCTCGAATGGGTGGCTCAATACCGCGTGCAGTTCGCGCACGGGTGCGTAATCACCCTGTTCGGCGGCAGCGATGGCTTCCTGGGCGAGGTAGTTGCGCAGCAGGTACAGCGGGTTGACGGCATGCATGCGTGCCTGGCGCTCGGCTTGCTCGAAGCCTTCGCGGCCGAGGCGGACCAGGTAGTCGGCGCCCCAGGCATCGAAGCCATTGAGGTCGACGAAATCGTTGCGCACCACCTGCAGTGCGGCGGCGGGGGCCTGCTCGCCCAGGTGGCGGAAGAACAGTGAGTAATCCGTGGCCTTGCCGGCCTGCATCAGCGTCAGCAGGCGCTGGATCAGTTCTTCGTCGCCATCCTCGGCGGTGGTGAAGCCCAGGCGTTTGCGCATCAGGTCGTGATAGTGGGCCTGATACAGCGGCAGGAACAGGTCGAGGGTTTCGCGCAGTGTGTCCACCTCCACCAGCGGCGTCAGCGCCTGGGCGAGGGCCGAGAGGTTCCAGTGGGCGATGGGCACCTGATTGCTGAAGCTGTAGCGGCCGCTGTCGTCGGAGTGGTTGCAGATGTGCTTGGCATCGAAGTCGTCGAGGAAGGCATAAGGGCCGAAATCGAAGGTGATGCCGAGGATCGACATGTTGTCGGTGTTCATCACCCCGTGGCAGAAGCCGTAGGCCTGCCACCAGGCGATCATCTCGGCGGTGCGCTCCAGCACCGCTTTAAGCAGTGCGGCGTAGGGCTGCGGCTCTTCGCCACAGGCAGGGTAGTGGTGCGCGATCACATGGTCGGCAAGCTGCCTGAGGGCGTCGTGCTGGCGCGTGTAGTAGAAATACTCGAAGTGGCCGAAGCGGATGTGGCTGGGAGCCAGGCGCACCAGCATGGCGGCCGTTTCCTGCTTTTCGCGCCACACCGGCGTGCTCGAACCGGTCACGCACAGCGCCCGTGAACTGGGGATGCCGAGGGCATGCAGGGCTTCGCTGGCGAGAAATTCGCGGATCGAACTGCGCAGCACCGCACGGCCATCGCCCATGCGCGAGTAGGGCGTCATGCCGGCGCCCTTGAGGTGCAGGTCCCAGTGCTGGCCAGCATTGTTCAGCACCTCGCCCAGCAGCAGGCCCCGACCGTCACCCAGCCGCGGGCTGTAGCCGCCGAACTGGTGACCGGAATAGACCATGGCGCGAGGCGCCGCATCGCTCCACAACTGGTTGCCGGAGAACAGCTCGGCGAATACCTCACGCTGCGCTTCCTGCGGGTCGAGATCGAGCAAGGCCAGGGCGTCCTGGCTGACCACCACCAGGCGCGGTTCGGCGATCGGCTCGGGCAGCACCTCGGTCGAGAAGCTGTCGCCGAGCCGGGCGAATCGATTGTCGAAGGTCAGCGTGTCGAGCGTCTTCACGGTTTGCTCCCACCTTTTTCAGCAGCTGCGAGTTGCGCCTCGTCGAGCTTGAGGGTGTCTTCAGGCGCGCTTGCCCGGCTCAACACGATATCCATCTTCGGTGTGCCGGAGAGATTGATGCCGTTGTCGGCGAACAGTTGGTCGACACGGCGATTGAGCTCGTCGGTTGCCGCACCGCGGTCGCCCAGCTCCTTCACGTAGAATTTCAGCTCGTGGGTCAGGTCGCTCGGCGTGTACAGGCTCAGTTGAGCAGTCGGCGCCGGGTCGCGCATTACCCGCGAGTTCTCCTGGGCCGCCTGCAGCAGCAGGGTGCGAACCTTCTCCAGATCCGCACCGCGGTGGACCACGAAGGTCAGCACGATACGGGTCACCGTATCGGTCAGGGTCCAGTTGATCAACTGGCTGGTGACGAAGGTCTTGTTCGGCACGATCACTTCCTTGCGATCACTGTCGATGATGTGCGTGGCGCGAATGTGGATGCGTTTGACCGTGCCGGTCACACCGCCGATGGTCACCAGGTCGCCGATGCGCACCGGGCGCTCGAAGAGGATGATCAGGCCGGAAATGAAGTTGGCGAAGATCTCCTGCATGCCGAACCCGATCCCCAGCGACAGGGCGGCAACCAGCCACTGCAGCTTGTTCCAGCTCACCCCGAGGGTCGACAGGGTGACCACGATGCCGGTGCCGAAAATCACGTAGGACAGTAAGGTGGTGATCGCGTAGGCGCTGCCCTGGGCCAGGCGCAGGCGCGAGAGCACCAGCACTTCCAGTAAACCGGGCAGGTTGCGCCCCAGCGCCAGGGTGATGGCGGCGATGATCAGCGCGTACAGGACATCGAACAGGCTGATCGGGATCAGTGAGGCGGCGCTGCCCACCACGTTGCTGCTGTTGTATTGGTAGAGGGTGATGTTGTCGAGGTAGGCGAATACCGAGATCAGGTCCGCCCACACCCAGTACATGGCCGCGATGAAGGTGCCCAGCAGGGTCAGGCGGATCAGGCGCAGGGACTGCTGGTTGACCTGCTCGATGTTGAGGGTCGGCGCCTCCAGCTGGATCTCCGTGCCTTCGCCGTCCTCGGTGGTCTGCGCCTCACGCTTGGCCGTGGCGCGCTGATAGGCCAGGCGCCGTGCGGCGACGGCCAGGCCGCGGACGAACACCGCTTCCACCACCAGCCAGATGAGCAGCAGGTACAGGGTGTCGATCAGTCGGTCGCTGAGCTTCAGCGCGGTGTAGTAGTAGCCGAAGCACACCGCCAGGAACAGACCCAGTGGCAGCATGCTGAACAGCACGCCGATCAGCATGCGGAAGGTCGAGGCATTCTCGCGGGCAGGGCCGCGCAGCAGCAGTTTCTGCAACAGCCAGATCATCAGGCCGTAGCAGGTCAGCACCACGCCGATGCCGATCACGTCATCGGACAGGCTCGACGGCTGGTGCTCGGCCACGGTGACCACGGCCACCAGTGCCATCACCACCACGCCGAGCCAGCGAATCTGCCGGTGCAGGTAGGCCACGTGGGCGCGTGCCCAGTGGAAGTGCAGTTCGGCCACGCCGCCCGGAGTGAAAATCCGGTACACGGTATAGAACACCAGCCAGGCCTGGGCCATGCCGAGGAAGGCCGAGCCGAGGTTGACGTTCAGGCCGCGAGCGTCCATCTGCAGGGCGAAGCCGCACAGCGCCAGCAACAGCGTGCCGGGCAGCGCCAGCAGCACGTTGAGGAAGATCGCCACAGGCGTGTGCAGTTGGCTGTCACGCTTGAAGTGGCCGATGTCCTTGTGCAGGTCGGTGAGCTTCTGGCTCAGGTAGCGGCGCTTGTAGAGCAGCAGGCCCATGACCAGCAGCAGGGGCAGGAACAGCAGCGGCCGTTCGATCAACCCGGCACCGAGCTGGCTGAGATTGTCGCGCCAGGGCAGATCGGCGATCTGGCGCTGCAGCAGATTGGGAGCGTTCTTGAACCAGTCGAGGTTGAGCGGGTTGTTGCTGGGGATCCAGAACATCTGCTCGTCGAGCGTGGCGCGTAACGCACTGGCGGTGTCCTGCAGCTGCTTCTGGTTCAGTTGCAGGGTGATCGATTCGTTGAGCAGCGCGTTCAGTTCGCGGTTCAGGCGGTCGTGCAGCACGCGGCGGGTGTCGATCAGCTCCAGCAGGGCGCTGCGCAGTTGCGGTGTGACGCTTTCCGGCGGCTGCGTGGCGAGCACCTTGTCGACGTAGGTACCCGGGTTGGCGATCTGCTCGCGCTGCTGGTTGAGCTCGAACTGGTAAAGGCGAATGTCGGCAATTTCATCGGCCAGGTTGCTGTCGAGCTGCAGTTTGGGCAGCGCCTGCTTCTGCTTGTAGAGGATCTTCGACAGCAGCAGGCTGCCCTGCAGCACGCTGATCTGCTCGTCGAGGGCCTGGTCGGTCTGGGTCAGGGTGTCGAGCTGCTGCTGGGTGCGCAGGTTGAGTTGGGTCAGCTCGTTGAGGCGATCGGTGCCACGCAGCAGGTAGTCGGAGAGCTTGACGTTGATGGCACTCTCGCGCGCCAGCAGGCTGTCTGAGCCACCCACCTTCTGCGCTTCCATGGACTGCTCGGCGACGGTGCGCTCGGACTGGTCGCGGCGTTTATCGTTGATCAGCGTCTGCAGGTCCTGCAGCTCGGTATCGAGCCGCTTGATCTGTTCCTCTAGCAAGTCGCGCTGGGCGGTGCCCAGGTCCTGCAGCACACTGTTGCCGGCCATTTCCTGGCGGCGCAACTGGGTCTGGGCGCCAAGCTGGGCCAGCTCCGCTTTTAGCTGGTTGCTGCGTTCGGGGCTCAGCGGCTTGCCATCTTCGCGGCCGCTCTTGAGCAGGTTGTTGATCTGCTGGGTGCGCGTCTGGTTGCTGCTGATCTCTGCCTGAGCGCGTTCCGGGCGGGTCTGCGCGGTAATGACCAGGGTGTTGGCGTCGTTGATCTGCTTCTGCCAGTCGCTCAGTTGCGCACTGCGCTCGCTGAGGATCTGCTCCAGCTGATTGACGCTGCTGTTGGCATAGCGCTGCGCCACCGGCACCACACTGCTGGCCTTGAGCTTCTGCAACGCGCTGTGCGCGTCCTGGGTCTGCCTGGGTGCCTGGGCCAGCTGCTTTTCCAGCGCCGCCAGCTTTTCCTTGCTTTGCGCCTGGGCATTGAGCGAAGCCAGGGTCGCTTCCAGGGTCTGGCGTACCAGTGACTGTTCCGGCTCCACCAGCTTGCGCTCGGCGAGGGTATCCAGGCTGCGCTGTACGGCCTCGGTGGTGGGGTTGGCATTGGCCCACACGGGGGACTGGACCAGGCACAGGCCCAGGAGGGAAACGGCTAGAAAACGACGGAAAGAGAGCATGATCATGATCGCGGGGGTGGAGTCCTGCTGAGTCTACAGACTGGCACGAGGTCCCGCGCGACGATCTATCAGAAGCCGTTCACGATCTGCCGTGCGCCAGCCCTGCCGGGTGTTGGCAGGGTGTCGGTCAAGGCAGTCTCGCGCAGGTCAGAACGACAGACCGGGGCCCGGGCGGGCGCCTTCGGGGAATCTGACGCCTACCTTGCGGATCTTGTTCCCGTCCATCTCGGCGACCGTCCAGGTCAGGCCGTGCCACTCGACCTGGTCACCGATGACGGTTTCACCGCCTATCAGGTGGCCGATGAACTCGGCCAGCGACTGACCGCGATCCGCCTCTTCCAGTGGCAGGCCGTAGAGGGACGCGACTGCCTCGAGTTCGGCGTCGCCTTCGAGCACGAAGTCGCCGAAGAAACGCAGGTCCTTGGCGCGTTTTGGCGCCTGACTGAACAGATTGCCGAGCGCAGGCAGGTTGTGCTCGTGGCCGATGACGCACAGCAGGTCATCGGCCTCCAGACGGGTGCTGCCGGACGGGTGCAGCAGTTGATGGTCGCGAAACAGGGCGGCGATGCGGGTGTCCTTGGGCATGTTCAGCTCACGCAGCGGTGCGCCGATGCACCACTTTTCCGCGCCGAGACGGTAGATGAACATTTCCCACTGGCTGGTGCGGTGGATCATCAGGCCGCTGCGTGAAATCGGCGAAGGCGCCGGCGGAACTTCCACCTTGGCCTTGCGCGCTGCCCAGCCAAGCGAGGTGCCTTGCAGCAACAGCGACACGAGGACGATGAAGAACGCCACATTGAAGAACAGCTGGGCATTCTCCAGGCCGGCCATCAGCGGAAACACCGCGAGAATGACGGGCACCGCGCCGCGCAGACCAATCCAGGAAATGAACAGCCGCTCGCGCAGGTGGAACACCTTGAACGGAAGCAGGCCGATGAACACCGACAGCGGCCGGGCGAACAGAATCATCCACAGCGAGAGGGCCAGTGCCGGGATGGCAATGGGCAGCAGGTCGCTCGGCGTGAGCAGCAGGCCGAGCACCAGAAACATGCCGATCTGGCTCAGCCACGCCAGGCCGTCGAACATGTGCAGGATGCCGTTGCGGTTCTGGATCGGCTGGTTGCCGAGCAGCAGGCCGCAGACATACACGGCCAGAATGCCACTGCCGCCGAGCGTGCCGGACAGGGCATAGATGAGAATGCCACCGCTGACAGCCAGTAGCGGGTAGAGACCCTCGGCGATGGTCAGGCGGTTGATCAACTGCAGCAGCAGCCAGCCGCCGACCACACCAAGCACGATGCCGACGCCGAACTGCCAGACGAGGTCGCTCAGCAGGCTCCAGCTGAAACTGGTTTGACCGCTGGCCAGCATGGCGATCAGCGATACGGTCAGGAACATCGCCATCGGGTCGTTGCTGCCCGACTCGATTTCCAGTGTGGAGCCAACGCGCTCGTTGAGGCCCTTGCCATTGAGCAGGTTGAAGACCACTGCGGCATCGGTTGAGCCGACGATCGCGCCGATCAGCAAGCCCTCGATGAGCGTCAGGTTGAACAGCCATGCCGCTGCCAGGCCGGTGAGCCCCGCCGTAATGGCCACGCCGACGGTAGCCAGCGAGAGTGCGGGCCACAGTGCCACACGGAATGTCGCCTTGCGTGTGCGCATGCCTCCGTCGAGCAGGATCACGGCCAGCGCCAGGTTACTCACCAGATAGGCAAGCGAGTAATCGTTGAACGCGATGCCGCCGATGCCGTCGACGCCCGCCAGCATGCCCACCGCGAGAAAGATGACCAGGATCGGTACGCCCAGGCGGGTGGAAAGGGAACTGACGGCGATGCTCGCACCCACCATTAAGGCCCCAATCAGAAATAGGCTGTTGACTGTGATGCTATCCAACGTCGTCTCTCTTGATCAGGTGGGGTGAGGGCGATCCCGATTCTATCCCGATGGGTATTGAAACTGTCAAAAATAGGTGATTGCGGCGCATTACCGCCCATGCCGACGCACGCGAGAGTTCGGCCGCCGGCATCGTGCATCCCGGCTCATGGTGCGATGACCGCGGCGCACAGCGTCGTGGTTTGCGAGAACCGCTGGCGGCGCCACGGCGAGCCGGAGATGGGCAATTAGCCGGGGCAGTCGCCCAGGCACAGGCCGACGCTCGATCGGGCCGCCCGGAGCTGGTCTGAAGAGTCGTCTGGCTCACTGGGCGTAGGCAACACCTCGTGGCGTGTACCTGCCGGGCACGGCTGTGGGTGCATCGGTGAAGTGGCGCGAGTCCGGCAGCTCGCTTTTGGCGAACCAGGCGCTGCGGGTACCGTATGGCAGCCCGGCGAACACGGGATGGATTCGCGAGCGCCCGTGCCGGAAACGCCGCGCAAGGCTAAGGCCTGGACGGCTCAACGGCAAATGCTTCCTGCACCGTGCGAGGGCAAAAAACACCGAGCGCGGCGTCGGGCGTGACGCGTGCCGGCTGTGATCAGCGCACGGTCAGGGTCATGTCGATACGCTTGAGCCACTCGGCTTCGCTCTCGAAGTCCGCGTGGGTCAGCGGGTTGGCGGCCAGCCAGCCATCCGGAAACTGGATCGCCAGGCTGGTCGGCCCGGCCTTCAAGCGCACCGCGGGCATGTTCTGGCTGCCGCGAATGTGGTGGAACAGGATGGCGAAGCGCAGCAGCACGCACAGGCGAACCAGCTTGACACCTTCCTCGCCGAATTCGGTGAGCTTGTCCTTGGGGATGTTGCGGCGATGGCCGCGTACCAGCAGGGCAAGCATCTGCTGATCCTGGCGCGAGAACCCGGCCAGGTCCGAATGCTCGATCAGGTAGGCACCATGCTTGTGATACTGATAATGGGCGATGTCCAGGCCGACCTCGTGGACCTTGGCTGCCCAACTGAGCAGCTCGCGGTGCCAGTCGTCGGTCAGCTCCCAGTCGCTGGCGACCTTGTCGAGCGCGGAGAGCGCCTTCGCCTCGACCCGAGCGGCCTGCTCCTGATCGACGTGATAGCGCTCCATGAAGGCTGACAGGGTGCGCTCGCGTACGTCCTCATGCTGGTGACGGCCCAGCAGGTCATAGAGCACACCTTCGCGCAAGGCGCCTTCTGAGTGGCTCATGCGGTTCAGCTCGCAGGCGTCGAAAATCGCCTCGAGAATCGCCAGGCCAGCCGGGAAAATAGGCCGCCGATCCGGCTTGAGGCCTTCCAGGTCGAGGCGTTCGACGTCGCCGCTCTTGAACAGCTTGCGCTTGAGCCAGGCCAGCCCTTCCCGGGTCACTTCGCCGTTGCTGCTGAGCCCGGCGGATTGGATCGCCAGGCCGATCGCCTTGATGGTGCCCGAGGCCCCCACCGCATCCTGCCAGCCGAGGCGGGTCAGGCCGTGTTCGATGCCCATGATTTCCAGGCGGGCCGCGGTGTACGCCTGGGCGTAACGGGCAGGAGTGATCTTGCCGTCCTTGAAGTAGCGCTGGGTATAGCTCACGCAGCCCATCTGCAGGCTCTCGCGCAGCAGCGGCTCGAAACGCTGGCCGATGATGAACTCGGTGCTGCCGCCACCGATATCGGCGACCAGGCGCTTGCCCGGCGTGTCGGCGATGCTGTGGGAGACCCCGAGGTAGATCAGCCGCGCTTCTTCGCGCCCGGAAATGACCTCAACCTGATGGCCCAGCAGCGCTTCGGCGCGGCGGATGAATTCGGCGCGGTTGCGTGCTTCGCGCAGCGCGTTGGTGCCGACGATGCGCACGGCCCCCTGCGGCAGGCTGTTGGTCAGTTGGGCGAAGCGGCTTAGGCAGTCGAGGCCGCGCTGCATCGCTTCCTCGCTGAGCTGGCGCTGGTCGTCGATACCCGCGGCCAGCTGCACCTTGTCGCCAAGGCGCTCGAGAATGCGAATTTCGCCATGATCGGCCTTGGCCAGCACCATGTGGAAGCTGTTGGAGCCCAGGTCGATGGCGGCGACCAGGGGAAAGGACTCGGCATGGGAGTGCGGCATGATCAGTCTATCTCGAGGCAGAACCCCGTCATCGTGCCACGATAGGGCGCGCGCGCCAACGCATACCGCCTCCGCAGGCGCGCCGACCTGGCATGGCGGGGAGGCCGCAAGTGGCTACCGTGTGCCTGCGCAGGGCTCTGGCCCATCGCTGTCATCGATAGGCTATATAGCCACGCTCAATGGTGGGCGCCTTCCTGTGTCAGGCTAGCCGGGCTATGATGGTCGCCACTTTTATCGTTATGCCTGAACACGGAGACTTCCCATGAGTGAATTCATCACCAACGTCAGCGATGCCAGCTTTGACCAGGACGTCATCCAGGCAGAAGGCCCGGTACTGGTCGACTACTGGGCTGAGTGGTGCGGCCCGTGCAAGATGATTGCACCGGTTCTGGACGAGATTTCCAAGGAATACCAGGGCAAGCTGAAGATCTGCAAACTGAACATCGATGAAAACCAGGACACCCCGCCGAAGTATGGTGTGCGTGGCATTCCGACCCTGATGCTGTTCAAGAATGGCAGCGTCGAGGCCACCAAGGTCGGCGCCCTGTCGAAGTCGCAGCTGGCTGCCTTCATCGACGCCAACCTGTAAGGTCGTCCGAAAGGCCCCGTAGACAACGGGGCTTTTTTCTGTGTAAAGGCTAGACGCATTCGTAAAGCCGATGTTACATTCGGGTCCGTTGCTTTTCCTAAGCGACCCCCTGCACGCCGCTGCCGACGCATTCCCACTCGAACATTCGACAATAAAATGGGCGCCTGTCGCCTATCTGCGCCGCGGCCTCTCAAGCTCAATGCTTACCATCCCCTCCTTATACGATTACGTCATTCCTATATGAATCTGACTGAACTCAAGCAAAAGCCGATTACCGAACTGCTCGAATTGGCCGAACAGATGGGCATAGAAAATATGGCCCGTTCGCGCAAGCAGGACGTGATTTTCTCCCTGCTGAAAAAGCACGCGAAAAGCGGCGAGGAAATCTCTGGTGATGGCGTGCTGGAGATTCTCCAGGACGGCTTCGGCTTCCTCCGCTCTGCAGACGCTTCCTATCTCGCCGGCCCGGACGATATCTACGTCTCGCCAAGCCAGATCCGTCGCTTCAACCTGCGTACCGGTGACACCATCGTTGGCAAGATCCGCCCACCGAAAGAAGGCGAGCGTTACTTTGCCCTGCTCAAGGTCGACAGCATCAACTTCGACCGTCCGGAAAACGCCAAGAACAAGATTCTGTTCGAAAACCTGACGCCGCTGTTCCCCAACAAGCGCCTGACCATGGAAGCCGGCAACGGCTCCACCGAGGACATCACCGGCCGGGTGATTGACCTCTGCGCGCCAATCGGCAAGGGCCAGCGTGGTTTGATCGTCGCACCGCCAAAAGCCGGTAAGACCATCATGCTGCAGAACATCGCAGCGAACATCGCGCGTAACAATCCCGAGTGCCACCTGATCGTTCTGCTGATCGACGAGCGCCCGGAAGAAGTGACCGAAATGCAGCGCACGGTGCGCGGCGAAGTGGTGGCGTCGACCTTCGACGAGCCGCCGACCCGTCACGTGCAGGTGGCCGAGATGGTCATCGAGAAGGCCAAGCGCCTGGTCGAGCACAAGAAGGATGTGGTCATCCTGCTCGACTCCATCACCCGTCTGGCGCGTGCCTACAACACCGTGATCCCGAGCTCCGGCAAGGTACTGACCGGTGGTGTCGACGCCCACGCTCTCGAAAAGCCGAAACGCTTCTTCGGCGCCGCGCGTAACATCGAAGAAGGTGGCTCGCTCACCATCATCGCCACCGCGCTGGTCGAAACCGGCTCGAAGATGGACGAAGTGATCTACGAGGAATTCAAGGGCACCGGCAACATGGAGCTGCCCCTGGATCGTCGTATCGCCGAGAAGCGCGTATTCCCGGCCATCAACATCAACCGCGCCGGTACCCGCCGCGAAGAGTTGCTGACCGCCGAAGACGAGCTGCAGCGCATGTGGATTCTGCGCAAACTGCTGCACCCGATGGACGAGATCGCCGCCATCGAGTTTCTCATCGACAAGCTGAAAGCGACCAAGACCAACGACGAGTTCTTCATGTCCATGAAGCGCAAGTAAGAGGATCTACTGCGCGAAGGTGATGCTGCGTTGAAAACAGGCTCAGAAAGCCGCTTGCGGCTGACGCACTTTAGTGCGGCCCCGAAGGGGCGAGCGAAGCGAGTCATGCGGTGTACAACAGTACACACCGCTTTTTCGTCTGCTTCGCGGGGGCGCCTAGCCCTTGCCTGACCTTCGCTCGCTACGATCCAATGCTATTCGTTGCACTCCAAAAGCCGGGTAAACCCGGCTTTTGTCTGTCTGTACTACCGCTATTCTTCTGCAAGACCGACTTCGGCGCTAAACTTTGCGCCCCGATTCGAGAGGCTCCAGCATGCAGTATCGCGACCTGCGCGACTTTATCAGCGGCCTGGAAAAGCGCGGTGAGCTCAAGCGCATTCAGGCGCCGGTGTCGCCAATCCTGGAAATGACCGAGATCTGCGACCGCACCCTGCGCAAGGGTGGCCCGGCGCTGCTGTTCGAGAACCCCACCGGCCATAGCGTGCCGGTGCTCGGCAACCTGTTCGGCACGCCCAAGCGGGTGGCGCTGGGCATGGGCGCGGAGGAGGTGTCGGAGCTGCGCGAGATCGGCAAGCTATTGGCGTTCCTCAAGGAACCCGAGCCGCCGAAGGGCCTCAGGGACGCGTGGAACAAGCTGCCGATCTTCAAGAAGGTCATCAGCATGGCGCCCAAGGTTCTCAAGGATGCGCCGTGCCATGAAGTGATCGAGGAGGGCGATGACGTCGACCTCGCCAAATTGCCGATCCAGCATTGCTGGCCAGGCGATGTGGCGCCGCTGATCACCTGGGGCCTGACGATCACCAAGGGTCCGAACAAGGAGCGCCAGAACCTCGGCATCTACCGCCAGCAGGTGATCGGTCGCAACAAGGTGATCATGCGCTGGCTCAGCCATCGCGGCGGTGCACTGGATTACCGCGAGTGGTGCGAGAAACACCCGGGCAAGCCGTACCCCGTGTGCGTGGCGCTGGGCGCTGACCCGGCGACCATCCTCGGCGCGGTGACGCCGGTACCCGACACCCTCTCCGAATACGCCTTCGCCGGCCTGTTGCGGGGCCATCGCACCGAGCTGGTCAAGGCCATCGGCAGTGACCTGCAGGTGCCGGCCAGCGCCGAGATCGTCCTCGAGGGCGTGATCCATCCGGGCGAGACCGCGCCGGAAGGCCCGTACGGCGATCACACCGGCTACTACAACGAGGTCGACACCTTCCCGGTGTTCACCATCGAGCGCATCACCCGTCGTCGCGACCCGATCTACCACTCCACCTACACCGGTCGTCCGCCGGATGAACCGGCGATTCTCGGCGTGGCGCTCAACGAAGTGTTCGTGCCGATCCTGCAGAAGCAGTTTCCCGAAATCACCGATTTTTACCTGCCGCCGGAGGGGTGCTCTTACCGCATGGCGGTGGTAACCATGAAGAAGCAGTACCCGGGTCACGCCAAGCGCGTGATGCTGGGTGTGTGGTCGTTCCTGCGCCAGTTCATGTACACCAAGTTCGTGATCGTCACCGATGACGACATCAATGCCCGCGACTGGAACGACGTGATCTGGGCCATCACCACGCGCATGGACCCCAAGCGCGATACGGTGATGATCGAGAACACGCCGATCGACTACCTCGACTTCGCCTCGCCGATCTCCGGCCTCGGCTCGAAGATGGGCCTCGACGCCACCCACAAGTGGCCGGGCGAGACCAGCCGCGAATGGGGCCGGGCGATCGTCAAGGACGAGGCGGTCACGCGTCGGGTGGATGAAATCTGGAGCCAGTTGGGAATCGATTGATGAAGGTCACCTTGCAACCCTCCGGAGCCGTCCTCGACGTCGCGGCCGGCGAGCCTATTCTCGATGCAGCCCGGCGCCTCGGCTACACCTGCCCGCAGAGCTGCCGCAACGGCAACTGCCATGTGTGCATGGCATTGCTGGTCGAAGGGCGCGTGCGCCAGGGCGGTGCCGAGCTCGATCACGGTGAGCTGTATACCTGTATCGCCGAACCGCTGGAAGACTGCGTGCTGCACTGGGACGGTGTGTTGGCGCCGGGTGAACTGGCGGTACGCAGCCTGAGCTGCCAGGTGCTGGAATGCATCGACGCCGGCGGCGATGTCTGGCGCGTGCGCCTGCGTGCGCCCGCGGGCAAGCCGCCGCGCTACCACGCCGGCCAGTACCTGCTGATCGAACGCCAGGACGGCGAAAAGTCGGCATTCTCGCTGGCCTCGGCGCCCCAGGACGGCCGCGACCTGGAGTTGCATATCCTCGGCCGTGAAGCGAGCGCCCTCAACCTCCTGCAGCAACTGCGTGAACAGGGCATGGCGCGGGTCCAGCTGCCGTTTGGCGACGCTCACCTGGCCGAGCTGCCGGACGGGCCGTTGGTGTTGATCGCCGCGGGTACCGGCATGGCGCAGATGCACAGCCTGATCGAGGAGTGTCGTTCGCGCGGCTTCGCCCATCCTGTGCACCTTTATTGGGGCGCACGCCGGCCGGAAGATTTCTACCGCCTGCCGCACTGGGAGCAGTGGCAGGCGCTGCCCAACCTGTTCCTGCATCAGGTGGTCAGCGACCAGTGTGGCTGGCAGGGCCGTTGCGGCCTGCTGCATGAGGCGATCTGCGAAGACTTCGACACGCTCGGCGCGTTGCACGTGTACGCCAGCGGCTCACCGAACATGGTCTACGCCACGCTGGACGCGCTGGTCGCGGCCGGCATGGACGCCCACCAGATGCGCGCCGACGTGTTCGCCTACGCGCCGCGCGGCTAGCCGACGGCCGGTTCGGCACCCGGTGGTGGCGTGAGCGGCCCTCGTGCCGCGCACGCCGCCAGGGTGGCGATCAGAAGGCCAGTGAGGTCTGCAGGTAGACCGTGCGTGGCTGGCCGAGGTACTTGCCGTTGTTGTTGTCGTCGAACGAGCGGGTGTAGTACTCCCGCGCAAAGACGTTCTTGACCCCCGCCGCGACCGTCAGGTCGGACAGCTGCGGGCCGAAGTCGTAGGCACCGCGTAGCCCCCAGACCATGTAGCCGGGAATCTCGCCGTTGTTGCCGGCCGCCGTTTCGGCTCGGGTATTGGCGTTGTCGGCGAACTGGCTGCTCTGGTAGCTGCCATCCACCCCCCACTGCCAGGGGCCGGTTTCATAGCGGGCGCCGATAACGCCCTTGTGGCGCGACGAAAACGGTACCTGGTTGCCCTTGTTGAGGCCGTCTTCACGAATCTGCGCATCGACGAAGGTGTAGGTGGCGTACACCGACACGCCGGCGAGTGCCGGGTCGAGGGCTTCCAGTGCATAGTTGACGCTGCTCTCCACACCGCGGTGGCGCGTCTCGCCACGCGCATACACGTCGTTGGTCTGCTGGTTGCTCTCGTATTGGTTGTCGAAGTTGATCAGGAACGCGCCGATCTCGGCCTGCACCAGCCCGTCGTCATAGCGGGTGCCGATTTCCCAGGTACGTGCCTTCTCCGGCTCGACATCGCCGCTGGCGATTGCCTTGCCCATCTGGCTGTACTGCACGGCGCCGAACGAGCCTTCGGTATTGGCGTAAAGGTTCACCCGGTCATTGACCCGGTACAGCACGTTGAGCGCCGGCAGGGCGGTGTTGTAGCGCCCGGCTGCACGGGTGCCATTGATCTTGTCGTCCTGGCGGGAAGCGATCTTCTCGTAGCGCACGCCGGGGGTGATGGTCCAATTGCCGATATCGATACGGTCATCGATGTACACCGCGCTTGCTTCTGTTTCACCACGGCTGTTGCGATCGCGACGGCTGGCCGTGCTGGGCAGCACGCCGGTGCTGGTCGGGTTGCGGAAGCGCTGTTCGTGGCTCGACTCGCTGACATAGCGGTAACCCACGCCCACTTCATGGTGCAGGGCGCCGGTGTCGAAGGCTTGCGAATAGCGGGTTTCGATACCGCGTACCCAGTACTCGCGCGGCGACAGCGAGAGGAAGTTGCCCTGCTCGAGGAAGCCGCTGCGCAGGGTCTTGGTGAAGAAGCTGGTGACCGTCAGTTGCCGATCGGCATCCGGCGTATAGGCGTAGGTGGTGCTGGCCAGGGTGCGGCGGCCCCAGAAGCTGTCGTAGGGGCGCGTGGACTGATAGGGGTCGGCAGCGAAGTCGGCGGTGCTCAGGCCGCCGGGCATCTCGGCCTCGCCCTCGTAGTACTGGCCCATGGCCGAGAAGGTGTGCACACCATCGGCGCTGTACCTGCCCTTGAGGATCAGGTCGTCGATCTGCGTGTCGCTGTGCTCGCGCCAGTCGCTGCCCCGGGTACCGGAATAGAGCAGGGCGCCGCCCAGGCCGCTGTCGTTGGTGCCACCGATCAGCAGATTGCCGGTGTTCTTCAAACCATCCTGGCTGCTGGACGGGCTGACCTCGCTCTGCAGGCCGCCCTTGAGGGTCGGCTGGTCGGGAATCGCCCGGGTCACGAAGTTGACGATACCGCCGACGTTCTGTGGGCCGTAGCGCACCGCACCGCCGCCGCGAACCACATCGATGGCGTCCATGTTGCCGAGCGATAAGGGGGCCAGGGACAGCTGCGGCTGGCCGTAAGGCGCGAAGGGCACAGGAATGCCATCCATCAGCACTGTCGAGCGCGAGGCCAGGCGTGGATTGAGGCCACGGATGCCAAAGTTCAGTGCCAGATCATGGCTGCCGGTGCCATTGTTCTCCGGGGCGTTGACGCCGGGGATACGGTTGAGCACCTCGCGGGCACTGCCGGCACCCACCTGTTCGAAGGTCTCGCGGCGGATCACGTCGCGTGCCCCGGGATGGTTGTACACGTCGAGCGCATCGGCGCTGCCCAGCCAGTCGCCGACCACGCTGGAGGGCTGTAACTGCACCGTTCCACTGCTGGCGCTGGCTGTCAGGGGTTGCAGCCGATAGCCGCCATCGATGGCGCGTTCGGTGGTCAGCTCACTGCCCTGCAGCAGCCGGGCGAATCCTTCATCGACGCCATGGCTGCCCGTGAGGCCGGCACTGCTCTTGTCCGCGGTCAGTGCCGGGTCGAAGGACAGCAGCACGCCGCTCTGCGCGGCGAAGCGCGACAAGGCGGCGCCCAGCGGGCCGGCTGGCACGTCATAGTGGCGGGTTTCTGCCTGCGGCAGGCTGCTGTCGGCGGCCAGCGCCTGATCGACCGGCAGGGCGCCCAGTGTGCCGAGGGTCAGACCGATTGCCAGGGTGAGCGGGTGACGGGTGGGAAAGGACGTGAGCGAGACCATGTTGCCCTCCAATGGGTGGTGTATTGAAGGGCCAGTCGAGCGTCGAAAAGGTACAGGCCGCGGGAAGTTTTTTTCAGCGTGGCTCGATATGCACCCAGTAACGGGTGAAACGGCGGATGCGTACCGGCAGGTTGGCGGCCAGGGAATCGAGCGCGCGGTCACTGTCATCCAACGGAAAGGCGCCGGAGATGCGCAAGTTGGCGACCGCCGCTGCGCAGGTCACCCGGCCACGCCGCTGGCGCTCGAAGGCGCTGGCGAATTCGCCCAGGGGCATGTCATCGGCGATCAGCATGCCGTGCAGCCAGGCCAGCAGGTCGTCGCTTGCCACCGTCGGCGCATCGCTGCGCGTGCGGTAGAGGCGCGACGCCTGCCCGTTTTGCAACTGGCGCTGCCGGGCCGGATCGGCGCCCGGGGTGAGCAGCACGCTGCCGCTGAACACGGCCACCCGCGTGGCGCCGAGCTCCTGGCTGACCGAAAACCGCGTGCCGATCGGGCGTACGCTGCCTTCTGCGCTGCTCACCCGGAGCGGACGCGGGTCGCGGCCGGTTTCCAACAGCAGCTCGCCCTCCAGCAGGTTGACGAGACGCTCGTGCGGGGTGAATTCGAGGGTCACCGCGCTGGCACTGTTGAGGCTCAGCAGGCTGCCATCGGTCAGGCGCCATTCGCCCCGTTCGGCCAGTCCGGTTCGGTAGTCGGCGGTCCAGCGCTGCCAGGGTTGCTCGCGCAGCGCCAGCCAACCGCAGCCGCCCGCGCCGATCAGCAGCGCCAGATGCCGGACCGCGCGGCGCCGGTTGATGCCGGTCGGCACGCTCAACGTGGCTCTGGCCAGGTCACTCGGCAGGCCCTTGAAGTGCCCGCCTACGCCATTCGCGCAGGCCCAGGCCCGCGCATTTTCCGGGCAGGCGTCGAGCCACTGGCGCCAGCGCTGCTGGTCTTGTTCGCTGGCATCGCCGGCGTGCAGGGTCACGAACCAGTGGGCGGCCTGATCCAGAGCGGCATCCGATGGGGGCTGATGGGAGGGGCGGATAGTCACGCTCAGAGGCCCGGCTGCATACAATGGCGGATGGCCTTGAACATGTACTGCTTCACCGAGCTGAGCGACACGCCCAGGCGCCCGGCAATCTCGGCGTAGGTCAGGCCGTCGAGTTGCGAAAGCAGAAATGCCTGGCGCACCTTGGCTGGCAGGCCGTCGAGCAGGGCATCGATTTCCAGCAGGGTTTCCAGCAGCAGGTAACGCGTTTCGGGATCGGGCTGCTGGTCTTGCGGCAGGTTGGCCAGGCTGTCCAGGTACGCGCGCTCGAGGGCGCGGCGGCGCAGGTGGTTGACCATCAGGCCCTTGGCGACGGTGGCCAGGTAAGGGCGCGGCTCGCGAATATCGGCCAGATCCCGGCGCGCGAAAATGCGCAGGAAGGTGTCGTGGGCCAGGTCCGCCGCATCGAACGCGCAGCCCAGGCGCTGCTGCAGGCGCAGGCGCAGCCAGCTGTGGTGCTCGGTGTAGAGGCGGTGCGCCGCGTCAGGGCCGCAAGGCGAACTGGACCGGGTCGGCATGCGCGCAATATCCGGAAATAAAGCGCGCTTTATATAGCAGTAATTCTCATTTGCATAGCCCGTGTGTGCGATCGGCCCGGCCTCAGCGCACCCTCACCACCAGCTTGCCGACCGCCTTGCGCTGCGCCAATGCCTCGATAGCCGCACCACCATCCGCCAGGGCGTAGGTCTCCGATACCAGCGGCTTGAGCTTGCCTTCGGCATGCCAGGCAAACAGCTGGCCGAAATTGGCCGCGTTGTCGGCGGGCTGGCGCTGCGCAAAAGCGCCCCAGAATACGCCCACGGCTGCCGCCCCCTTGAGCAGCAGCAGGTTGACCGCAAGCTCCGGGATGCGCCCGCTGGCAAAGCCGACGATCAGCAGGCGGCCGTTCCAGGCAATGCTGCGCGCGGCCTGATCGAACAGGTCGCCACCCACCGGGTCGTAGATCACGTCGGCGCCCTGGCCATTGGTCAGGCGCTTGACCTCATCCTTCAGGTTCTGCGCGGTATAGTCGATCAATGCGTCGGCGCCCGCCTGTCGGGCAATCTCCAGCTTGGCAGGGTTGCTTGCCGCCGCGATTACCCGCGCACCCATGGCCTTGCCGATTTCCACTGCAGCGAGGCCCACGCCACCGGCAGCGCCCAGCACCAAAAGGGTTTCGCCGGCCTGCAGCCCGGCGCGTTGCCGCAGCGCATGCATCGACGTGCCGTAGGTCATGCCGAAGGCGGCGGCACTGATGAAATCCATGCTCTCGGGCATCGGCAGCACGTTATAAGCGGGCACCGCGACCTGCTCGGCGAAGCCGCCCCAGCCGGTCAGCGCCATGACCCGGTCGCCGGCGTGCAGGTGGTTCACCTTGTCGCCCACCGCACTGACCACGCCGGCCACCTCGCCGCCTGGTGCGAACGGGAAGGGCGGTTTGAACTGGTACGTGCCTTCGATGATCAGCGAGTCAGGAAAATTCACCCCGGCGGCATGCACCTCGATCAGCACCTCGTTGGCCTTCGGCCACGGGTTGTCGACGGCTTCCAGGCTCAGAGTATGGGCGGGGCCGAAGGCCTTGCAGAGCAGTGCTTTCATGGGAATCACCTCGTGTTTCCTGCAGTCTAGGAGCGGCCGCTTGCGGGTCAATCAGCATCGCTGCTTTTGATGGGCGCCCATAAGCATTGGGATCGGCCGCAGGCGTTGCTATGCTTGCCGGCAGTTCAATGGAGATCGCCCGTGAAAACCTTTCTGACCCTGCTGCTCGCCTGTGCGTTGTCGCTGCCTGCCTTCGCCAATGAAGAAGAAAAGAAGGAAGGCGAGAGTGCCGTGCCCCAGGTGATCTATCACAGCCTGACCCCCGCGCTGGTTGGCAACTTCGGCACCGGTCCCAAGCTCAAGTACTACAAGGCGGATGTCGCCCTGCGTGTGACCGGCACCGAGGCCGAGGCCAAGGTGACCCACCATGAACCGCTGATTCGCAATCAACTGGTGATGCTGTTTTCCCAGCAGACCGAGGAAAGCCTGGCCACGCCGGACGCCAAGGAGAAGCTGCGCCAGGAAGCACTCAAGCAGGTGCAGCAGGTGCTCAGCGACGAGGAAGGCCAGCCACTGGTCGAAGACCTGCTGTTCAACAACCTGATCCTGCAGGGCTGATCACCTCAACAGCAGAATCGCCGTCCACTGTGCCTGCGTCACCGGCATCACCGACAGGCGGCTGCCCTTGTGTACCAGCGCCAGCTCCTGCAGGGCGCTCTGGGCTTTCAGCTCGGCCAGCGGGATGACCCGCGCAAAAGCCTCGACGAAGGTCACGTCTACCGCCGTCCAGGGATTCTTCTCGGCGCTGGCCTTGGCGTCGAAGTAGTGACTGCTGGCGTCCAGCGCAGTGGGGTCGACGTACGGGCTGCCTGCGATGCGGGCAATCCCGGCTACGCCTGGCTGCGGGCAGCTCGAGTGGTAGAACAGAAACTGATCGCCTGCCTGCATGCTGCGAATGAAATTGCGCGCCTGGTAGTTGCGCACACCGTCCCAGCGTGCGGTACCCAGGCGCTGCAGGTCGTGGATGGAAAGTTCGTCGGGTTCGGATTTCATCAGCCAGTAGGGCATGAACTTTGCTCTCGGATCGGGGCAATGGACGTAGCCGGCAGTTGGCAGCGGCTACGTGGAAGCTGGTCGACGAATTCTACCTTGTCAGACCCGGTCGCTTGAGCCGGGAGGGGGCGATGCATGAGGCGCAAGCCGGATCTGTTGTGGGTACTGGTGGTGGTGTTCAGCCTGGGGATGGTGACCGCCGGTTACACGCAAAGCCAGTGGCAGCAAGGCACCACCTCGTCCGCAGCGCCGCACTGGAGTGCGCCGCCGCGCTAGTACCAGCCGTGGTCGGTGACCGTGGCATCCAGGGGGATGTCCCAACTGGCCATCGTCAGTCGGTCGACCTGCTGGCAGCCGTGGGCCAGCCCGAGCAGCGTCGGTTTGTGCCAATTTTTGCGCCGTGCGCGGTAAGCCAGGCTGCGGTCATAGAAACCGCCCCCCATGCCGAGCCGGCCACCGTGCCGATCAAAACCGACCAGCGGCAGCAGAATCAGATCGAGAGCCCATACCTTGCGCTGTCGTGTGCTGTCGCGGCGTGGTTCGGGAATGCCAAAGCGATTGGCTGCGAGCTTTTCGTGCGCATCGATGCGCTGAAAGACCATGCTGGTGCGTGGCCAGGCTTTCAACACTGGCAGGTAGACCCGCTTGCCACGGGCATGGGCGGCAGCCACCAGCCGCCACGGATCGATTTCTCCGTCGTTGGCCAGGTACAGCGCCACATGCCGGGCTCGGCGAAACAGCGGGTGCTGCGCCAGTTGCCGGTAGAGCGCCTTGGCTGCGCGTTGCTGGGCTGCCGGTGCGAGGCTGCGGCGCTGCTGGCGCAGGGCGCGGCGCAGCTGGGCGCGGGTGAGCGGGGCGGCCTCGATCATGCCGCAAGCACAGCGTCGGGGGCGATCATCGAAACCCTGGTGGGTGGCGAGGAATCGCGGGCAATAAAAAGCCCGCTGCCGGCGTAAGCCAGCAACGGGCTATAAATTGTGACTCCCCAGCATGCCGCTGTCGGTTTAGCCCTTGAACCCGAAAGTTCAAGGTGGAGGTTGCAGGAAACCTTAAGGCTTTCCGTCGAGCGGACATGCACACCGGCATCAACTGACAACCCCCAGGGTTGTGCGTATCGGCTCAGGGACATCACCAACTGGCGCACACTCCAGGGAGCTGCGGCCAGTATACCGCAAACTGACGACCGTTGATCAGACACCTCGGCCATCGGTGTCGTCGACCAGCGCATTGTCGACACGACCCAGCAGGTCACGCACGTGATCACGGGTCGCGGAGGCCTGTTTATCCAGGTGTTGCTGCTTGTGTAGCAGGTCGTGGGTGATGTTCAGCGCGGCCATCACGGCGACCCGGTCGGCACCGATGACTTTGCCGGCGCTGCGTATTTCACGCATCTTGCCATCCAGGTAGCGGGCGGCACTCTGCAGATTGCTGCGTTCGTCCGCGGGGCAGGCGATGCAATATTCTTTGTCCAGTATCTGGACGGTAACGGTATTCGATTGGGTCATGAGTCCTGCTCCAGGGCTTTGAGGCGCGAAATCATCGATTCGACCTTGTGCCGTGCCATTTCGTTCTTTTCGATCAGATGAGCGCGTTCTTCGCGCCACGCCTGCTCGCTTTCCTGCAGGAGACGGTTGTGTGCCTTGAGTCGCTCGACGCGCTGGATCAGCAGTTCCAGCTTGGCCGTCAGGGCTTGTAAATCGGCGTCTTCCATTGGCTCTCGCTTTGGCAGGGTTGTCCGGAGTGTATAGGCGCGGCTTCAGGAGGGGTCAAACCCGCTGATGGTCTTGGCGCGTCTGCCGGTGCTAGGATACAAGGCCTCCATTCTAGTGATTGCGTCTCCTGGCGCCTAGTGATCGATGCCGACTTCCAGTTCTCCCTACGCTGCATTCGCCACCTTGCTCGCCAGTGGCGGCTCTTCTGTTTCTCCCGCCGAACTGCATGGCCTGCTGCTGGGCCGCAGTTGCGCCGGCGCCGGGTTCGACGCAGGCCCCTGGCTGGTCGACGCCACCGAACTGCTCGGCAGCGAACCCCCGGAAAATGTCCGTCAGGCGCTGATCGGCCTGCAGGAAATGGTACGAGGCGAGCTGACCGGTGACGATGTCACCGTGGTCCTGCTGCTGCCCTCCGACGAGGCGCCGCTGGCCGAGCGCGCCGCGGCTCTAGGCCAGTGGTGCCAGGGCTTCCTCGGTGGTTTCGGGCTGACCTCGGGCGACGCCGCGCTAAGCGCCGAGGCCATGGAAGTGCTGCAGGATCTTTCCGCCATCGCCCAGGTGCAGAATGCCCTGGACGAATCCGAGGACGGCGAAAACGATTACATGGAAGTCACCGAATACCTGCGTGTAGCGCCTCTGCTGCTGTTCGCCGAGTGCAACAAGCCGGTGGCCCCAACGCCGAAGCCCTCTCTGCACTGAGTCTGACCTCCACCCGACCGACCGGAACCTGCGTGCCCATGACCAGCATCTCCAAAGCGGAATACGCCCGTCGACGCAAGGCGCTGATGGCGCAGATGGAACCCAACAGCATCGCCATCCTGCCGGCGGCTCCGGTGTTCATCCGCAACCGCGATGTCGAGCACGTCTACCGCCAGGACAGCGATTTCCAGTACTTGTCAGGCTTTCCCGAGCCCGAGGCGGTGATCGCGCTGATTCCAGGGCGCGAACACGGCGAGTACGTGCTGTTCTGCCGCGAACGTGACCCCGAGCGCGAGCTGTGGGATGGCCTGCGTGCCGGCCAGGAAGGCGCCATCAGCCGCTACGGCGCGGACGATGCGTTCCCCATTGGCGATATCGACGACATCCTGCCGGGGCTGATCGAAGGCCGCGAACGCGTCTATTACGCCGTGGGCACCAACCCCGAGTTCGACCGTCATCTGATGGAGTGGGTCAACGTCATCCGCTCCAAGGCGCGCCAGGGGGCCACGCCACCGAAGGAATTCGTGGCGCTCAACCACCTGCTGCACGACCTGCGCCTTTACAAATCCGCCGGTGAAGTGAAGGTGATGCGCGAGGCCGCGCAGATTTCCGCCCGCGCCCACGTGCGTGCCATGCAGGCGAGTCGTGCCGGGCTCCACGAGTACCACCTGGAAGCCGAGCTGGATTACGAGTTCCGCAAGGGGGGCGCGAAGATGCCAGCCTATGGCTCCATCGTCGCGGCGGGCAAGAATGCCTGCATCCTGCATTACCGCGAGAATGATGCGCTCCTCAAGGACGGCGATGTGGTGCTGATCGACGCCGGCTGCGAAATCGACTGCTACGCCAGTGACATCACCCGTACCTTTCCAGTCAGCGGCCGGTTCACGGCCGAACAGAAGGCCATCTACGAGATCGTGCTGGCGGCCAACCTGGAGGCCATCAAGCATATCGCCCCAGGGCGCCACTGGAACGAAGCCCACGAGGCCACGGTGCGGGTGATCACCGCCGGCCTGGTCAGGCTGGGCCTGCTCAAGGGCGACCTCGACGAACTGATCGAGGCGCAGGCCTACAAGCCGTTCTACATGCACCGTGCAGGGCACTGGCTGGGCATGGACGTTCACGATGTCGGTGAATACAAGGTTGGCGGCGAATGGCGCGTGCTCGAAGTGGGTATGGCGATGACCGTCGAACCGGGCATCTACATTGCGGTGGACAACCAGAACGTTGCCAGGAAATGGCGCGGCATCGGCATCCGTATCGAGGACGATGTGGTGGTGACCAAGACCGGCTGCGAAATTCTCACCGGCGACGTGCCCAAGGCCGTCGACGAGATCGAGGCGTTGATGGCCGCTGCCCGTACACAGGTCGCCTGAGGCCATGCTTCGGGTCGATCTGGCGATCATTGGCGGTGGGCTGGTTGGTGCCAGCCTGGCGCTGGCGCTGCAGCCCGAGGCGCGCAAACGCGGTTGGCGCATTGCGCTGATCGAGCCGTTCGCGCCTGGCGAGGCCTACCAGCCCAGTTACGATGCCCGCTCAACGGCGTTGTCCTACGGCTCGCGGCTTATCTACGAACGCCTTGGCGTATGGCCTGCAATCGCCGAGCGGGCAACGGCCATCGAGCGGATCCACGTGTCCGATCGCGGGCGCTTCGCCGCGGCGCGCTTGAGCGCTAGGGAGGAAAGCGTTCCCGCCCTCGGCTACGTGGTGGAGAACGCCTGGCTTGGTCATTGCCTGTGGCAGGCACTGGATGCCGAGGTGATCCAGTGGCGCTGCCCGGCGCAGGTCGAGCGAATGGACGCCGAGATGGATGGCTACCGGCTGACCCTCGATGACGAAACCCTGATCGACTGCTCGCTGGCGGTACTCGCCGACGGCGGGCGTTCTTCGTTGCGCGAGCAGTTGGGCATCACGGTGCAGCAGCGGCCGTACGACCAGACCGCGCTGATCGCCAATATCACCCCGTCGCTTGCCCACGGCGGCGAAGCGTTCGAGCGCTTCACCGAGTCCGGGCCGCTGGCGCTGCTGCCGCTCACCGAAAACCGCTGCGCACTGGTGTGGACACACCCGAGCCGCGACGTCGAGCGATTGCTGCACCTGGATGAGCGCGCCTTTCTCGCCGAGCTGCAGGCGGCGTTCGGCTACCGCCTGGGGGCCTTGCGCCAGGTCGGCGCGCGGGTGCCGTATCCGCTGGTGCTGGTAGAGGCGGCCGAACAGGTGCGCGCCAACCTGGTGGTGCTCGGCAACGCGGCCCACAGCCTGCACCCGATCGCCGGGCAGGGCTTCAATCTGTCCCTGCGTGACGTGCGCGCCCTAGCCGATACGCTGCTGGCGAGCGCCGTGCCGCTCGGCGACCTGGCCACGCTGCAGCGTTATGCTGGCGCTCAGGCCGCTGATCAGGCCGCCACCGTGGGCTTTTCGGATCAGGTCACCCGCCTGTTCAGCACCGATCAGCCGCTGCTGGCTGCCGGCCGTAACCTGGGGCTGCTCGGCCTGGAGCTGCTGCCGCCAGCCAAACGCTGGTTCGCGCGCCAGGCCATGGGCATGGGCACCCGCGGTAACGCGCAATGAGCGCCCGCCAGTTGGCGCGCAAGGCCCGCGTGCTGCGCTGGATCATGAACCTCTACCCGCCCTACCTGGGCGCCGGCGTGTGGATCCGGCGCATCGCTCCGGACTTTCGCCAGGTCGAGGTGAAGATGGCGCTACGCTGGTACAACCGCAATTACGTGGGCACCCAGTTCGGCGGCAGCCTGTATGCGATGACCGATCCGTTCTTCATGCTGATGCTGATGGAGAACCTCGGTCGCGATTATGTAGTCTGGGACAAAGCTGCCAGCATCGATTTCATCACGCCAGGCCGCGGCCCGGTGTTCGCCTCGTTCGCCATTGGCCAGGCCTTTATCGACGATGTGCGCGAGCGCACCGCAGCCGGTGGCAAGTACCTGCCCGACCTGCAGGTGGAAGTGCGTGACGGTGAGGGCGCCCTGGTGGCGCGGGTACACAAGACGCTTTACGTGCGGCGCAAACCGCGCCTGCAGCAGGCAGCCTGAGGGAATGGACGAGATGCGCGCAGACCTGATCATCGTCGGTGCCGGAATGGTCGGCAGCGCCCTGGCGCTTGCCTTGCGCCAGCAGGGGTTGGAGTGCCTGGTGGTGGACGGCGGGTCGCTGCAGGCCGAGCCATTTGACGCCGCTTCCGCCTACGAGCCCCGGGTCAGCGCCCTGTCGATGGCCAGTCAGCGCATTCTCGAGCGCCTCGGCGCCTGGTCGGGCGTGCTGGCGCGGCGCAGCTGCCCCTACCGCGACATGTACGTCTGGGATGGCAGCGGCACCGGCAACATCCATTTCAGCGCGGCCAGCGTGCATGCCAATACCCTTGGCCATATCGTCGAGAACCGCGTGGTGCAGGACGCCCTGCTGGAGCGCTTGCATGACGGTGCTGTCGGCCTGCTCGCCAATGCGCGCCTGGAACGGCTGCGCCATTCTGGCGACGACTGGCTGCTGACCCTCGCCGATGGCCGCGAGCTGCGCACACCGCTGGTGGTCGCAGCTGATGGCGCCAATTCGGCAGTGCGCCGCCTGGCCGGCTGCGAAACCCGCGAATGGGACTACCTGCACCACGCCATCGTCACCAGCGTGCGCTGCAGCGAGGCGCACCAGGCCACTGCCTGGCAGCGGTTCACCGACCAAGGCCCACTGGCCTTCCTGCCACTGGGCGAGCGTGATGGCGAACACTGGTGCTCCATCGTCTGGTCGACCACGCCGGAGCAGGCCAGCGAACTGATGGCGCTCTCCGATGAGGCGTTCTGCAGCGCTCTCGGGCAGGCATTCGAGCACCGCCTCGGTCAGGTTTTACAGGCGGATCGCCGGCTGTGCATTCCGCTGCGTCAGCGCCATGCCAAGCGATATGTCGAGCCCGGGCTGGCGCTGATCGGCGACGCCGCCCATACCATCCACCCGCTGGCCGGGCAGGGCGTCAACCTCGGCTTGCTCGACGCAGCGGTACTCGCCGAGGTGCTGGGGCAAGCCGCCGTGCGTGGTGAACGGCTGGCCGACCCGCGTGTACTGAGCCGTTACGAGCGCCGTCGCATGCCGCACAACCTGGCGATGATGGCGGCGATGGAGGGCTTCCAGCGCCTGTTCCAGAGCGACTCGCTCACGTTGCGCCTGTTGCGCAACACCGGGTTGGGCCTGGTTGACGGGCTGGACGAAGCCAAAGCGCTGTTCGTCCGCCAGGCGTTGGGCCTGAGCGGCGATTTGCCGGATCTGGCCAAGGCCCGCTAAGCATCCTGGGATTCTCATCCCTTGCGTGACGTTGATTACTGCATGACAATGCGATGCATTATCATCTTTAATCGCTGGTGCTGCCATGTCCGGCCCGGATCATTCCGCGTTGCATCTTCTCTACGTAGAACACAGCGGCTGGCTCAAGGGCTGGCTGCGGGCTCGCCTGGGCAATGCCAGCGATGCTGCCGACCTGGCTCAGGACACCTTTGTGCGGTTGCTCAGCGCCCGTGACGTGCAGGCCATCCGCGAGCCGCGCACCTACCTGAGCGCCATCGCCCGTGCGCTGATGATCGACAAGTTTCGCCGTCAGGCCGTCGAGCAGGCCTATCTCGATGTGCTGGCGCTGCGACCTGAGCCGATGGACATTTCCCCGGAAACCCGCCTGCTGATCCTGGAAACCCTGACGGCGGTCGACGCCATGCTCGACGGCCTCGGTGAGCGCACGCGGCGTATCTTCCTGGCGGTGCAGCTGGAGGGGCTCAGTTATGTGGCGACCGGCGAGCGCCTGGGCGTGTCGGTGACCACGGTGAAGAAGCACCTGATCCGTGCCATGACCCATTGCCTGTTGCTGATGGACGACTGAGCCATGGATCGCCAAATCCTCGAGGCCGCCGCCACCTGGTACGTGCAGCTCAACGCCGCGCCGCCGAGCGAAGCCGAGTGCAAGGCGCACCGTGAGTGGCTGGCGCAGCACCCGCGGCATCGTCAGGCCTGGGCACGGGTGGAGCGCCTGCAGCATCAGCTCGGTGGCTTGCCTGCCGATGTCGCGCTGCCCGCGCTGGACGGTGTGCGAGCGCGGCGACGGATGGTGCTGAAGACCCTGGGTCTGCTGCTCGCTTCCGGGGCGGCGGGCTGGGCGTCCTTCGAACTCGCACCTAAGCAGGGCTGGCTTGCCGATCAGCGCACGGCTACCGGCGAGCGCCGCCACTTGCAGCTGAGCGATGGCAGCGTGCTGGATCTGAATACCGCCACAGCGGTGGATGTTCGTTTTGACACCAGCCTTCGTCAATTGCATCTGCATCGCGGCGAAATACTCGTGCGCACCGCTGCCGACCCGGCTGTGCGGCCCTTCGTGGTGCACACCGCGCAGGGCAGCGTACGCGCGCTGGGGACCTGCTTCAGCGTGCGCTGCGAGGGCGACAAAACTCAGGTTGCGGTGCTGGAGGATGCGGTCGAGGTACGTGCGGCCCGGCAGGCCAGTCTGGCGGTGCGCATCGGCGCCAATCAACGGGTCGATTTAGAGGCCGCTGCGGTTGGTACGCCCAGCGTATTGCCCCCGGGAGCAGGTGCCTGGGCCCAGGGCATGCTGACGGTGATCGACTGGCGCCTGGATACCTTCGTCGCCGAGCTGGGGCGCTACCGTCCCGGCTATCTGAGCTGTGCCGACGCGGTGGCAGACCTGCGCCTGTCTGGCGCTTTTCGGATCGACGACACGGACATCATTCTGGAAAACCTGGGCGCCTCGCTGCCCATTCGGGTGCGTTACCTGAGTCGCTATTGGGCGCGTATCGAGCCTGCTTGAGCTGTTCTGCAAGAAAAAAGCTAGGTGGGGTTGCCGATTTTCATTCTCATTCGGCCAAGCACATGAAGCGGTTTTGCATCACCGCGGATCTGCCCAGCTCATGACAAGGAAATGACCATGCCCCGCTTTCTCTCGCCGGCCAAGCCGATGGCTCGCGCCGTTCACCTGGCCCTGTTCGGTCTGGCCTGTGCGCCGATACCCTTGCTCTGCGCCTTGCCGGGCCACGCCCTGGCGCAAGAGGCAGGGGGGCAGAGCTACCGTATTGCGCCGGGCTCGCTGGGTACCGCGCTGAGCCAGTTCGCAACGGTAGCCGGGGTGACGCTTTCATTCGCCGCCGTGCAGACCGAAGGGCTCGATTCGCCGGGCCTGCAGGGCGACTACGGCGTGGACGAAGGACTCGCGCGCCTGCTGCAAGGCAGCGGCTTGCAGGCCCAGCGCCAGGGCAATGGCAGCTATGTGCTGGTACCTGCCAGCCGGGGCCAGGGAATTGAGCTGTCCGCACTGAGCATTTCCGGCAAGGCGCCGGGGTCGACCACCGAGGGCACGGGCTCCTATACCACCGAATCGTCCAGCAGCTCGACACGCCTGAACCTGTCCCTCAAGGAAACGCCGCAATCGGTCACCGTGCTGACCCGCCAGCGCATGGATGACCAGAACCTCGACAGCCTCACCGATGCCCTGGAGGCCACCGCTGGCATCACCGTGATTCGCGAAAGCCTGGGCGCTGACAGCACCACCTATCTGTCGCGCGGCTTCGCCATCCGCAACTTCGCCATCGACGGCGTACCGACGTCGGCAGGCATGGACAACTACACCCAGAACACCGCCATGTACGACCGGATAGAGGTAGTGCGTGGCGCAACCGGGCTGGTCAGCGGCCTTGGCAACCCTTCCGCGACCATCAACCTGATCCGCAAGCGCCCGGGCATCGAGCCCAGGGTGCAGTTGTCGGCAGAAGCCGGTAGCTGGGATCGTTACGGCCTGGGGGTAGATGTCGGCGGCGCGTTGACCGAGAGTGGCAACGTGCGCGGGCGTTTCGTCGTCGATCACAAGGACCAGCATGCGTGGATCGACCGCTTCAGCCAGGAGGTGAGCACCTTGTACGGCATCACCGAGCTGGATCTGAGCGAATCGACCCTGCTGACCCTGGGCTTCAGCCATCAGACGACCAACAGCAACGCGCCGATGCGCACCGGCTTTCCGCTGTTCACCACCGACGGCGGAAGAACCGACATCAAGCGTTCGTTCAACAGCTCGCCTGACTGGACGTACTACGACCGTCAGCAGAGCACGCTGTTCACCTCCGTCGAGCATCAGTTCGCCAATGGCTGGAGCGGCAAGGTGGAGTACAGCCACGCGCGCAACGATTACGACACTGTGGTCAGCTACATGGACGGCCTGATCAATCCGACCACTGGCTCGGGTGCCTACATCATGCCGACCCGCTGGCAGGCGACACCCGAGCAGGACAATCTCGACGCCTATCTCACCGGCTTCTTCCCGCTGCTAGGCCGCGAACACGAGCTTATCGGCGGGGTCACCCTGGCGCGCCTCGAGGAGCGGGGAACCTCCAACTATGGCGGTTGGCAGCGCCCGGGCTCCGGTTATGCCGGCAGCATCGACAACATCTACGGCTGGAACGGCCAGGCGCCGAAACCGGTGTTCAACAAGATCGGTGAAAGTGACCTGACCGAAACCCAGTACGCCGCCTACCTGACGTCGCGCTGGCACCTGACCGATGCGGCCAGCCTGATCCTCGGTACGCGTGCGGTGGACTGGAATCGCGAAAGCAAAAGCCGTTTGTACGGCGGCGCCACCAGCAAAACGGAGCGTACCGAAACCGGTATCGTCATCCCCTATGCGGGTTTCGTCTACGACCTCAGCGACACCTGGACGGCCTATGCCAGCTACACGCAGATATTCAATCCGCAGAACGCCAACATCCGCGACGTCAGTGGCACGCCTTTGGATCCTCAGGAAGGCACCGGCTATGAGCTCGGGCTGAAGGCTGACTTCTACGACGGGCGCCTCAATGGCAGCCTGGCGGTGTTTCGCGTCGAGCAGGACAACCTCGCGGTGGCCAACGGCAGCTTGCTGCAGCCCAGCGGTTTCCAGGCCTACAAGGCGGAAAATGGCACCACCAGCGAAGGTGTGGAGCTGGAGGTCAATGGTGAGTTGGCCGACGGTTGGCAGCTCACCGGGGGCTACTCCTACAGCGTCAGTTTCAATGATGACGACAAACGTATCGTCACCGAGATCCCGCGTAACAGCGTGAAGCTGTTCACCAGCTATAGGCTGCCTGGCGCCCTGGACAAGCTTACCGTCGGCGGCGGTGTGAACTGGCAGAGCGAGAGTGGCTATGACCTCAGCTATGCGACCACGCAGAGCAGCTACGCGCTGGTCAATCTCATGGCGAGGTACCAGCTCACGCGGGCGCTGTCCGCGTCGGTGAACCTCAACAACCTGTTCGACAAGGAATACCTCACCACCACGGCGGCAGGTTTGTATGGCGCCCCACGTAACGTCATGACCAGCCTGCAATACACCTACTGACCCAGCCTCAGCCGCTGCCACGCGCTTGCGCAGGATTGGCGTGCGCCGGGGGCATGTGGTTTCGGGACGAACGGTAATATCTGGCAACGACCTGCAGGTGTGCGTCTTAGATGCGAGTAACTATCATCCTCGCTTCTTTCACTCCAACAAGGTTGTTGTCATGTCGGTACGTCGCGCGCTGCTAGCAGTATTTACCCTGAGTGCCCTGTCCAGCGCCGTTCAGGCGGCCGATGAGGTGGTAGTCTATTCCTCGCGTATCGACGAACTGATCAAGCCGGTGTTCGATGCCTACACCGCCAAGACGGGTGTGGCGGTCAAGTTCATCACCGACAAGGAAGCACCACTGATGGAGCGCATCAAGGCCGAGGGCGACAACACGCCGGCGGACCTGCTGCTCACCGTGGACGCCGGTAACCTCTGGCAGGCGGAACAGATGGGCATCCTGCAGCCGATGAAGTCGAGCGTCGTCGAAGCCAACATCCCGGCCCAGTATCGCGCCACCAGCGGCGCCTGGACGGGGCTGTCGGTGCGTGCGCGGACCATCGTGTACTCGCCGGAGCGGGTAAAGAGCGGCGAGCTGACCACCTACGAGGCACTGGCCGACAAGAACTGGGAAGGCCGCCTGTGCCTGCGTACCAGCAAGAAGGTCTATAACCAGTCGCTGACCGCCACGCTGATCGAGACCCATGGCGAGGCCAAGACCGAAGCGATCATCAAGGGCTGGGTCAACAACCTCGCCACCGACGTATTTCCCGATGACAACTCGGTGATCAATGCCGTGGCCGCCGGGCAGTGCGACGTGGGTATCGTCAACACCTATTACTTCGGTCGCCTGGAGCAGCAAAATCCGGATATCAAGGCCAAGCTGTTCTGGCCGAACCAGCAGGACCGTGGTGTGCACGTCAACCTGTCCGGCATCGGCCTGACCAAGCACGCACCAAACCCGCAGGCGGCCCAGAAGCTGGTGGAGTGGATGACCAGCGCCGAAGCGCAGAATCTGTTCGCCGACAGCAACAGGGAGTTCCCCGCCAACCCGAAGGTGAAACCATCGGCCGAAGTGGCCGCCTGGGGTGACTTCAAGGCCGACAGCATTGCCGTGGAAGTGGCTGGCAAGCGCCAGGCCGAAGCCATCCGCCTGATGGACCGAGCCGGCTGGAATTAATCACCTCGATTTGTTTGAATGCTGGCCGCGGTGTATGACCGCGGCCTTTTCATTCTCCTCACAAGGACGTTCTCATGTTGCTCGCTTCGTTGCCCCGTGTACTGGGCCTGTTTTTCGTAATGGCGGTGCTTGGCGGTTGCCAGTCATCGTTGATGGTGGCGCCAAGCGACGGCGTCGAACCGCAGGCCACGGCTGACAAGGCGCTGGTCGTGTTCATGCGGCCGTCGTCGATGGGCGGCGCCGTGCAGTCGTCGGTGTACGACACGCGCGCCACCGGCGACGACGTGTTCGCCGGCGTGGTCTCGTCCAAGAGCAAGGTCGCCTACCTGGCCGAGCCGGGCGAGCATCTGTTCATGGTGGTATCGGAAAACGCCGATTTTCTCGCCGCCAATCTGGAAGCGGGCAAGCGTTACCACGTTCTGGTAGCGCCACGGATGGGGGTATGGAAGGCGCGTTTTTCACTGTTGCCCATTCGCAATGACGCCAATGCCGAGAACAGCCTGCAGTCGAGCGATTTCAGCGACTGGGACGAGTCGACGAGCTGGATGACCATCGGCCCTGACGCCCGGAACTGGTACCAGAAGAATATCGACAGCATTCGTGCGCGCAAACTCGACTACCTGCCGAAATGGCAGAGCAAGAGTGCAGCCGACAAGGCCGAGCGCACGCTGCGTGCCGAGGACGGTATCTGAATTCGGCGCTGGTCTTTGCCGTTTGACGCCCCGGCCTGTCCGGGGCGTCGTGCTTTACCGGGTTGGCGCGTGCCGCAACGTGGCTGTGCAGTGTGGCAGGTTGGCAGCCCGGTCTTCGAGGAGTGCATGTGGCTCATCCGTCCCAGCGTCGCTGGTACCCCATCGCGTTTGCCGTAGCCCTGCTGGTGCTCATGCCGCTGGCCGTGTTGCTGTCCAGCTGGCACGAGGTGGACCGGCAGATCTGGTCGCACCTGTGGCAGACGCAGATGCCGCGGCTGATCGGCAATACACTGACGCTGGTGTTCGGGGTCGGCATCGGGGTGACGGTGCTGGGCGTGAGCCTGGCCTGGCTCATCAGCCTGTGTGACTTCCCGGGCCGCCGCTGGCTGGACTGGGCGCTGATGCTGCCCTTTGCGATACCCGCCTATGTGCTGGCGTTCGTGTTCGTCGGCCTGCTGGATTTCTCCGGGCCGGTGCAGACCCTGTTGCGCGAGTGGCTGGGCAGTGGTGTGCGCTTTCCGCGGGTGCGCTCCACCGCCGGGGTGATCATCGTCCTGGTGCTGGTGTTCTATCCCTATGTCTACCTGCTGGCGCGCAACGCCTTCATGGCCCAGGGCCGGGGCCTGATGGAGGCGGCGCGTACCCTTGGGCACACGCCCTGGCAGGCTTTCTGGCGAGTCGCCTTGCCGATGGCGCGGCCGGCCATCGGCGCCGGGCTGGCACTCGCGCTGATGGAAACCCTGGCGGATTTCGGTGCGGTATCGGTGTTCAATTTCGATACTTTCACCACCGCCATCTACAAGACCTGGTACGGCTTCTATAGCCTTGGCAGCGCCGCGCAACTGGCCTGCCTGCTGCTGTTCGCGGTGATGCTGGTGCTCTACGCCGAGCGCCGTTCCCGCGGTGCCGCGCGACCCGGCGCCGAGCGCGCGCGCACTGGCGCCTTGTACCGGCTGACCGGCCTGCGTGGCCTTGCGGCCAGCGCCTGGTGCCTGCTGGTATTCGCCTGCGCCTTCGTCATCCCGCTGCTGCAACTGCTGGTGTGGTTCTGGCAGCGCGGCCGCTTCGATCTGGACGAGCGCTACCTGGGGCTGATTCTGCACACGCTCTACCTGGGCGGCATGGCGGCGCTGATCACGGTCTCGGTGGCGTTGCTGCTGGCGTTCGCCCGGCGCATGGTGCCGACGCCCATGATGGGCGCCACCGTGGGGCTGGCCAACCTGGGCTATGCACTGCCCGGTTCGATGCTGGCCGTGGCCATCATGCTGGCCTTCAGCAGCCTGGACAACGGCGTGGTGATTCCCCTGTCGAGGTGGCTGGGCGGTGCCGGCAAGGCCATGCTGCTTGGCAGCCTCGGTGCCCTGCTGCTGGCCTACCTGATCCGCTTTCTGGCGGTGGCCTACGGGCCGCTGGAGACCAGCCTGGCGCGCATCCGCCCATCGCTGCCCCAGGCGTCACGCAGCCTGGGCGTTGGCGGCGTGGCGCTGTTCCTGCGCCTGTACCTGCCGCTGCTGACGCCAGGCGCGTTGGCGGCGGCGTTGCTGGTGTTCGTCGATGTGCTCAAGGAGATGCCCGCCACGCTGCTGATGCGCCCCTTTGGCTGGGACACCCTGGCCGTGCGCATTTTCGAGATGACCAGCGAAGGCGAATGGGCGCGCGCTGCGCTGCCGGCCCTGACCCTGGTGCTGGTGGGCCTGCTGCCGGTGATCGTGCTGATTCGGCGCTCGGCGCAGCGAATCGGATAAACGGTTCTCAAGCTGGTGCCAGAGCGGTTGCCGGGCCGTCGCGCCGGATTTGTTACAAGGCCTGCCAATGTCCGGGATGACCGGCCCCGACCATGCGGCTACAATGCGCGCCATTCGCTGCGGCCCGCCATGCAGCCACTTCCATGCTTACCTGGAATGGCCCTATCCGTGCGCGCTACAGCCTTGCAACGCCCGGAAGGAGATCCCATGGGACAGCGCACACCTCTTTACGACCTGCACCTCGCGCTCGGCGCGAAGATGGTCGATTTCGGCGGCTGGGACATGCCGTTGCACTACGGCTCGCAGGTCGAGGAGCATCACCAGGTGCGTCGTGATTGCGGGGTTTTCGACGTTTCGCACATGACCGTCGTCGATGTGCTGGGCGCAGACGCCTGCGCCTACCTGCAGCACCTGCTCGCCAATGACGTGGCGCGCCTGCAAGTGGCCGGCAAGGCCTTGTACAGCACCATGCTCAACGAGCAGGGCGGGGTAATCGACGACCTCATCGTCTATCGGCTCGACACGGCGCCGGCAGCACGCTATCGCCTGGTGGTCAATGCCGCCACGCGTGACAAGGACCTGGCCTGGATGCGCGCGCAGAGCGGCGATTTCACGGTCGAGCTGCACGAGCGCAGCGACCTGGCGATGTTCGCCATTCAGGGCCCCAAGGCGCGGGCCAAGACCAGCGAACTGGTCAGCCAGTCGCGGGCCAATCTGATCCACGAGCTCAGGCCATTCCAGGGCCTGCCCGATGGCGAGTGGTTCATCGCGCGCACCGGCTACACCGGTGAAGACGGCCTGGAGATCATGCTGCCGGTCGGCGAAGCAGTGGCGTTTTTCAATGACCTGGTGGGTGCCGGCATTTCGCCGATTGGCCTGGGCGCACGCGATACCCTGCGCCTGGAGGCCGGCATGAACCTCTACGGTCAGGACATGGACGAACAGGTGTCTCCGTTGGCCGCCAACCTGGCATGGACAGTGGCCTGGGAGCCCGCCGCGCGTGCCTTCATCGGCCGCGAGGCGCTGCAGCGTCAGTATCAGGACGGCCTGCATTCGCGGCTGGTCGGCGTGGTGCTGGAAGAGCGCGGCGTGCTGCGTGCCCATCAGATGGTACGGGTCGATGGCGTAGGCGAAGGCGAGATCACCAGCGGCAGCTTCTCGCCGACCCTGGGCAAGTCGATCGCCCTGGCCCGTGTGCCGGCTGGCACTGGTGACCGTGCCGAGGTCGAGATTCGCGGCAAGTGGTATCCGTTGCGCGTGGTGCAACCGAGTTTCGTGCGCCACGGCAAAGTGTTGATCTGATGATGTGCGCCTGACAGCGGCGGCCTGCACCTGCTAAATTTCCCTGACGGCGCGGTCGCCGTCCTGTCTGATGAGGAACGACAACATGAGCTCTATCCCCGCCGATCTGCGTTACGCCACCAGCCACGAGTGGGCGCGACTGGAGGCCGACGGCAGCGTGACCGTGGGCATTTCCGATCATGCTCAGGAGGCCTTGGGCGATGTGGTGTTCATCGAGTTGCCCGAGCTCGGCAAAGTGCTGGACGCCGGGCAGGAAGCCGGTGTGGTGGAGTCGGTGAAAGCCGCTTCAGACATCTATGCCCCGGTCGGCGGTGAAGTCATCGCGATCAACGAGGCGCTCGCCGACAGCCCTGAAAGCGTCAACAACGACCCCTACGCAAGCTGGTTCTTCAAGCTGCAGCCGAGCGACGCTTCGCAATTGCAGAAGCTGCTGGACAGCGCCGGCTACGCGGCGAGCATCGACGGCTAAGCTTTCGACGCGGCATGCAAAAGCCGGCCCCTGGGCCGGCTTTTTTATGGCTGTTCGGTAGCGAGCATTATCACTGCTCGGCAGTGAGAATCGCGGTGGCCAGCTCCAGGTCGCTGGCTTGCAGATCCGGATGATCGGCGCGGATCTTCTGCAGTGCTGCCTCCAGGTAAGGGCCACGGATCTCGCCGTTGCTGGCGATGTAGCTGGTGGCGTCATCCTGGGCAGGCACGATCATCTTGTTGTCCTTGAACGTCAGGTACGTCGAGGCGGTGGTTGCCCCCGATGACAGAACGTCGCGCAGATTGACAGCGTATACCTGGGTGGAAGCGGCCAGAAAAAGACCGGCGATCAGCAGCGAACTTGAACGGCGCATAGCGTTGACTCCTGTTGGTTTTCCTACTGCTTAAGAGTGTGCCGCTGCGCAGCTGGTTCCACTGTACGCCCGAATACCGCCCTGCAGGCTGCGCGAGCTCGTGCCTGCAGGCGGTCAGGCATTCACTGCGCAGACTTTCAGCAGCACGCCATCCTGACCGATGACCACCACTGGCGTGCCGGCCGGCATGTCCGGGCCGATCACCAGCCACAGCGAGTCGCCTGCCTTGATCTTGCCGCGCCCGCCGGCGATGGCTTCATGCAGAATGAACTGGCGTCCCTGCAGCTCCTGGCCGCGTTTGTTGAGGCCCGGCTGGTCGGAAGCTTCGGCGCTGCTGCGCTGACGTCGCCACCAGAACACCGCCGTGAGGATGGAAAAACTGCCGAACAGAATGAATTGCAACGCCCAGGGCAGGTCGGGCATCACGTAGGTCAGGACCCCGACACTGGCCGCGGCCACGCCGATCCACAGCAGGTAACCGCCGGCACCGAACACCTCGAGAATCAGCAGCACAGTGCCCAGTGCCAGCCAGTCCCAGAATGTCAGGTTCTGCAGATAAGCCAACATGATCTCAGCCCTTCTTGTCGCTGAACGTAGCTTTGACGATCTCGCCAATGCCGCCCACAGCGCCGATCATTTGGCTGGCTTCCAACGGCATCAGGATGACCTTGCTGTTGTCGGCACTGGCCAGTCGGCCCAGGGCGTCGATGTACTTCTGCGCGACGAAATAGTTGACCGCCTGCACGTTGCCCTCGGCGATGGCCAGCGACACCACGCGCGTTGCCTCGGCTTCTGCTGCTGCAGCCCGCTCGCGTGCTTCTGCCTCGAGAAACGCAGCCTGACGCTCGCCTTCGGCTTCGAGAATCTGTGCCTGTTTCTTGCCTTCTGCGGTGAGGATGGCGGCAGCGCGCAGGCCTTCAGCTTCGAGAATCTGCGCACGCTTGATGCGTTCTGCCTTCATCTGGCCTGACATGGCGGCCATCAGGTCAGCGGGCGGGCTGATGTCCTTGATCTCGATACGGGTGATCTTGATGCCCCAGGGCGCGGTGGCTTCGTCGACGGTTCTCAGCAGCTTCTCGTTGATGCCGTCACGCTGGCTGAGCATCGCATCCAGCTCCATGGAGCCGAGCACGGTGCGGATGTTGGTCTGCAGCAGGTTACGGATGGCGTGCTCGAGGTTGTTCACCTCGTAAGCCGCCTGGGCCGAATTGATCACCTGAAAGAAGCACACCGCATCGATCTGCACCGTGGCGTTGTCGGCGGTGATGACTTCCTGTGGCGGAATATCCAGCACGCTTTCCATGACGTTGAGCTTGCGGCCAATACGATCCATCACCGGCACGATGATGTTCAGGCCCGGTTTGAGCGTGGTGGTGTAGCGTCCGAAACGCTCCACGGTCCATTCGGAGCCCTGTGGGACGACCTTGAAACCCATGAACACGATGGCGAAGGCCAGGCCGACGAAGAGGAAGATGACTGCGGTACCGATTTCCATGTAGAGACGATCCCTGTTGTAGATAGGCAAATGAACGCCAAGGGTACTGGAGATTGCCCGGCAATGATGCGCTTTACAGCACGAAGCGCCTCACCGAGGCCTGCATGGCCTCGGCCGAGCTGTCCATCTTCGCCAGCATGCGGGCCAGCTCCTGCATGGCCAGGTTATTGCGCTGGGCCACCTCGCTGATCATTTCCACGCGCTCGGCGACCTCGTTGCTGGCCTTGGACTGCTCGGTAATGGTGTGGGAAATTTCGTCGACCCTCTGCGCCGCGTGCTGCACGCCAAGGCGAATCTCGCTGATCGAGTCGCTGGCCTGCCGGGCCATGCCCACGCCGTCGGCCACCCGGTTGACACCCTGCTCCATGCTCTTCACCGCCAGCGCGGTGGATTCGCTGATGCGCTGGATCATCACGGTGATCTCCTGGGTCGATTGCGCGGTGCGCCCTGCCAGGCTCCTGACTTCGTCGGCCACCACGGCGAAGCCGCGGCCGGCCTCACCGGCACGCGCGGCCTCGATGGCCGCGTTGAGGGCCAGCAGGTTGGTCTGTTCGGCGATGCTTCTGATTACCTGGATGATCGAATTGATCTGCTCGGAAGACTGGCCCAGTGCGGTTACCGTCTGCGCGGACTGATTGACCGCATCGGCGATGCCGTTCATGCCTTCGACCACGCCGAGAATGACCTGGCCACCGCTGCCTGTCAGGTGCTCCGACTGTTCGGCGATGTCTCGTGCGCTGCAGGTGTGTTCGGCAATCTGCGCGATGTTACCGATCATCTGCTCCATCGCGGCGGCCATGCTGGTGGCGGCATCGGCCTGTTCACCGGCGCCAGCGGCCACCTCGCTGGCGGTTTCGCTGAGGCTGTGTGAGGCGGTGCGCAGCTCCTCGCTCTCGGCGCGAATGGTCTCGATCATCCGGCGCAGGCCGCTTTGCATGTCTGCCAGCGCCTGCTGCAACTGCCCGGCTTCGTCATGGCTGTCGACGCTGATGGGGCTGCTCAGGTTGCCCTGGGCCATGGTGCGTGCGGCCCGGGTTATGTTCGTCAGCGGCTGCAGGACCGCCCTCAGCAAGTGCCGGGTGATCCACAGGATCAGCAGGCAGGCCACGGCGAGGCTACTCCACTGCCACCAGGAGGCCTGGCGTACCGTGGCTTCGCTGTCGGCTCGAGTCTGCGCCACGCTGGCTTCGATCTGCGCGCTGATTGTTTCGTTGCGCACCTCCAGTTCGCTGAAACTGCGCAGGAAATCGGGCATCAGTGCTCGCGCGGCCGGCGGATCGGAAAGGGCCTGATCGACGACCCGTTCGGCCGCGCGGATATAGTTCTCGAGCACCGGGCCCAACTGGTCGATGGCCTGGCGGATGTCGCTGGCCAACGGCAGTGTGCCGTTGCGCGTCATCGCCTGTCGGAAGCGCTCGCTGTGTTCGCGCAGGTCCTCGCGAACCTGGGTGGCCGCGGCCGTATCGCCGGGTGCGGTCAGAAAGGCGCCGAGCACATCGGCACGCAGGGCGTCGTGCATCATGTCGCCGTCGAGGTGATTGCGCAGTGCACTGGCATTCACCTCGTTGGCCACCAGCGCCTCGCCCAGCAGCGCCTGGCCCCACAGGCCAATGCCGCCGACCAGCAGCGTGGCCACGATACTCACGGCGCCACAGGCAAGCATCTTCTGGCGGATATTCATGGCGCCGCTCCTGCAGGATGATCTCGGCTGAGCTTAGCTCAGTCGCGGATTAACGCTGCTCGCTTTGCGGAGTGACGCGCAGTACTTCCTCGATGGTGGTCTGGCCGGCCGCGATCTTCTGCGCACCCGACAGGCGCAGGCTGCGCATGCCGTCCTTGAAAGCCTGGCGGCGCAGCGGTGTCAGGTCGGTGTCGTTGCTGATCAGCGGTTTCAGGCTGTCATTGAGCAGCATGATCTCGTAAACCCCGGCACGGCCGCGGTAGCCGGTTTCCCGGCATTCGGCGCAGCCCACCGCGCGGTGGGCACCGGTGGGCAGCGGGGCGTTCCAGGGGCGGGTCAGTTCCTGCCAGTCGGCTTCGTCGAGCTCCAGCGGCGCCTTGCAGTGCGGGCATAGCGTGCGCACCAGGCGCTGCGCCATGACGCCGAGCAGGGTCGCCTTGAGCAGGTAGTGCGGCACGCCCAGTTCGAGCAGGCGGGTGATGGCGCTTGGTGCGTCGTTGGTGTGCAGCGTGGACAGCACCAGGTGGCCGGTCAGCGCGGCCTGGATGGCCATCTCGGCGGTTTCCAGGTCGCGGATTTCGCCGACCATGATGATGTCCGGGTCCTGGCGCATCAGGGCGCGCACGCCGCTGGCGAACGTCAGGTCGATATTGTGCTGGACCTGCATCTGGTTGAAGGCGCCCTCGATCATCTCGATGGGATCTTCGATGGTGCAGACGTTGACCTCGTCGGTCGCCAGTTGCTTGAGGGTGGTGTACAGCGTGGTGGTCTTGCCGGAGCCGGTGGGGCCGGTGACCAGGATGATGCCGTTGGGCTGGCGGGTCATGCTCTCCCAGCGCTTGAGGTCGTCCGGGCTGAAGCCCAGCTGATCGAAGCCGCGCAACAGCACGTCGGGGTCGAAAATGCGCATGACCATCTTCTCGCCGAACGCTGTTGGCAGGGTGGACAGGCGCAGTTCTACTTCGTTGCCGGCCGGGGTCTTGGTTTTTACCCGGCCATCCTGGGGTTTGCGCTTTTCGGCAACGTTCATCCGCCCCAGGGTCTTCAGGCGGCTGACGATGGCCATGGTGACCTGGGCGGGGAACTGGTAGACGGTGTGCAGCACGCCGTCGATGCGAAAGCGTACGCTGCCCTGTTCGCGGCGTGGCTCGATGTGAATGTCGCTGGCGCGCTGCTGGAACGCGTACTGGAACAGCCAGTCGACAATGTTCACCACGTGGGCGTCGTTGGCATCCGGTTCCTGGTCCTGGGCGCCCAGATTGAGCAACTGCTCGAAGTTGCCGACGTTGCTGATCTTCGCATCGTTGTTGGTGGCCCCGCTGACCGAGCGGGCCAGGCGATAGAACTCCACGGTGAAGCGCTGGATGTCGGCCGGGTTGGCGACCACCCGCTTGATCGGGCGTTTCAGCACGTGGGTCAGGTTGGCTTCCCAGCTGTGCATGAACGGTTGTGCGCTGGCGATGGTCACGGAGTCGGCATTTACCGCCACGGCGAGGATCTTGTGGCGCTGAGCGAAGGCGTAGGACATCAGCGGGGTGACTGCGGCCGCGTCGATCTTCAGGGGGTCGATGCGTAGGTAGGGCTGGCCCGCCTGCTGCGCCAGCCACTGGGTCAGGCTTTCCAGGTCGAGCTTGCGGCCCGGTCGGGACAGGTCGTCCAGTTGCTGCGCCGCCATGAACTCCAGTGGATGCAGGTCGTTGTTGGCGCCGCTGCGGCGGATCGCCAGGCATTGCTCGGCGCTTTCCTGGGCGATGCGCCCCTGGCCGACCAGTTCGCGCAGCAGTTCGTTGAGGTCGAGCAGGCGATCGGGCGTGGAGGGCGAGAGGCTGGACATGCGGGCTCCTGAGTATCCGGTAAAGGGCGTGCTCCGTGCGGGGCGTCAGCATGCCTGATTGCCGCGGCCCTGACTAAGCGCCGGTTCAAGGTTTGCGCTGCGACTGCTGCCAAGCCTGGCAGGCGGCAGGGGCCTGAGGCGTCGTGGGGCGCCGGCTCAGGCTTTGGGTACCGACTCTGGCTGCGGTGCGCTGCCGGCAGGAAGCGCTTCAGGTTCGGGCAGCGTGTCCTGCGCCTGCCCCTTGCTGCCGTCCTCCTCGAGGCTCTGCACGGGCAGTGTCGGGGGCGGTGTCAGGCCCATGGAGACGTAGATGCTGGTCAGCGCGTCGACACCCATGTTGGCGGGTTTTACCCAGTCGGCAGGCACATAGAGCAGGCCGCCGCCAACTGGAATCGGTGCGGTCGGAACCAGAATCGCGAGGTGCGGACGGCCTTCCAGTTCCACAGGCTCCGAGGTGGGCTGCAGGGCCAGCACCGCCACCCCGTCACCGCCGCCAAAGAAGCACCACACCGGTCGCATGCTGGTGATGTCGGTATTCTTCTTGTCGAGCAGCCCGACGAAGCGATCGGCAAGGTTATAGAAGTTGCCGATCAGCGGCGTACGCCGCAAGGTCACGTCGATCAGCCAGCCAAGCGGCTTGCGCAGCCCCAGTTTCACGGCCAGCCCCAGTGGGTACAGGCTGATCAACAGCACCAGGGTGCCGAGCAGGTAGGCCAGAAACGGATTGCTGGCAAACGGTGTACCGAGTGCGGCGAACAGCCGGCCGATCGCGGTGGAAGGGCCGATCAGGTTGTTCAACAGGCTGACGATCCAGGTCAGCAACACCATGGTCAGGACCAGCGGCAGCAAGGCCAGCAGGCCGGCGAGCCAGGTTGCGATGATGGATTTCAGGCTGTGCTTGAACATCTGTGTAGTCCTATTGGGTGGGCATAGCGCGCTGCGATCTGCCCGAGTCCATCAGCCGTTTTTCAGCAGGGTTTTCCAGGGTTTCAGGCTCATAAGGATCTGCGCCTGGGTCATGCGCAATTCCAGTTCTTCTGGACTCAGCGGGCGCCTTGCCAGTTCAGCCAATTTGTTCAGCTCGCCGAACAGGCGGTCGGTCTCGGTAACCTCCAGCACGTTGCGCGCCAGGTGCAGCCAGAGCAACAGGCGCTCCAGGCGTGGCAGTTGCTCGGCGAGGTCTTCGGGCTGTTGCTGGTAGCGCTTGAGCTGCAGGTCGCGGCCTTCTTCGGCGATGAAGGTCGGCAGCCAGCTCTGCAGGGCAGCGGCGCCCTGGCGGTCGCCGCGTTTGGTGCGCGCGGCGGTCCAGGCGCGTGCGAGCAGCCAGCGCGAGGTGTTGAGGGACAATAGCCCCCAGCGCGTCTGCTCCAGTTCGGCGGCGAAGAGGGCAGGCGCATCCTGGCGAGCGGCGTCGTCCTGCTGGCCGGCCAGTACCCGTGGCCGCCAGTCTTCCAGCAGCGCATCGAGCACCTTGCGCAGCTCGCTGCTGCTGGCGCGTGGCGCAGCCTGGCCGAGGCTGCCGAGCAGGGCACGCAAGTCGACCAGGCAGTTCAGCCAGTCGACCAGCAGGCGCCAGTGGCCATTGTGCCGATACTGTTCAGCCAGACGCTGGCTGTTGCCGAGCAGGAACCAGCCGACAGCGGCGACTGCATCGTCCAGACTCTGCTCGGGCTGCAGCTCAGGCGCGGGCAGGTGCAGGTTGTAGCTGCCTTCGTCGAACAGGCGGTAGCCGCGCTCGGCCTTGCTGATGTCGCAGGGCATCAGTGGCAGGTCGGCCGCCAGCTCGGCTGCCAGTTCCAGCAGCGCCTCGGGCTCGCCCTGGCGCAGTTCCAGTTCCAGCTCGCAGATTTCTTCCTGCTGTTTGCCTGCGACGACCTTGCCCAGGTCCAGAGCTGCCTCGATGATCACCCGAGCCTTGCCGCGGCCCCAGGCGATCTCGGCGCGCTGGCGGACGAAGTTGGTGGTGAACACCGGCTTCAGCTGTTTCTTGTCGAGCGCCGCCAGGCTGGCCGGCCAGCAGCTGTCGTCGAGTTTCTTGAGGTCCAGCTTGGCCTTGGTCAGGTACCAGTCCCACTCGTTGCGTTCCGATAGGCCAGCCACGCTTTGCCCGCGACTCTTGAGGGTCTGAATCACTTGCTCGCCATCCTTGCGAATACGCAGGGCCACCCGGGCGCCAGCAAGGTCGCGCGCCTCGGTATCGAAATACTGGTTGGACAGCTCGCTCGTCTCCCAGCCCGCCTTGCTGCGTTTTTTGAGCAGGGGATGGGTTTGCAGGGCGGCCAGGGTTTCGCGACTGGCGCGCAGTTTGATTTCGGTTTCTTTATTCATGGCGAGGGCTCGGTGAAGCGGCGACGGCGGCGGGGGTGGCACGGTGCGAGGCGCTGCCCCACACGTTAGGCCGTACAGGGTAGTGGAAAAGCGCGACGGATGCAGGTCGGCGAGCACTGTTGGCGTTTGTATAGGCGAGGGGGAATGCAGTCATATCTGCATATTTCCTGATTTTTATCTGCTTTTCGCGTTGAATCAGTGACGAAATACGACTTTATGACCAAACGATGACACGCGCTGGCGAGCCTGGAACCTGATCCGTATACTTGCCGCCTTCTCAAAGCCGGGGTTCACCCTATGCCAGTCAATCCGTTTGCCAGCCTGTTTGGCCGTTCACCCATCGGGCCGATGCAGCAGCACTTCGCCAAAGCCCATGAGTGCGCGGCGAATCTTGTGCCGTTCTTTGAGGCCGTCATGGCTCAGGACTGGACCAAGGTGGAACAGGTACAACAGGAAATGGCCAGCCTCGAATATGAGGCCGACAAGCTCAAGAAAAGCGTGCGTCAGCACCTGCCCAAAAGCCTGTTTCTGCCCGTGCCGCGCTCGGATTTACTCGAGTTGCTGAGCGTGCAGGACAAGGTTGCCAACCGCGCCAAGGACATCGCCGGCCTGATGCTGGGCCGTGAGATGGCCATTCCGCAGGCGCTGCAGCCACTGATGCGCAGCTTCGTGCAGCGCACCGTGGATGCCAGCGCTCAGGCGCTGAAGGCCATGAATGAGCTCGATGAATTGCTGGAGACCGGCTTTGGTGGCCGCGAGGCGGCATTGGTCGAAGCCATGGTGCTGGAGTTGGAACAAATCGAACGCGACACCGACAAGATGCAAATCGAAGTTCGCCGTGCGCTGTTCAAGCTGGAAAAGGATCTCCCTGCTGTCGATGTGATGTTTCTCTACAAGATCATCGAGTGGATCGGCGACGTGGCCGATCGGGCAGAACGTGTCGGCAACCGACTGGAACAACTGCTGGCGCGCTGAGCGCCAGTGTCCTTTCTGGAATCTACGGGTTAACTATTTATGTCTCTGATTGCGGACTACGGCCTCGTATTGCTGCTGCTTGCCTGTCTCTTCGGCTTTTTCATGGCCTGGGGGGTGGGCGCCAATGACGTCGCCAACGCCATGGGTACATCGGTGGGCTCGCGCGCCTTGACGATCAAGCAGGCGATCCTGATCGCCATGGTGTTCGAGTTCGCTGGCGCCTACCTGGCCGGTGGCGAGGTGACCGAAACCATCAAGAGCGGCATTGTCGATGCGTCGATGATCTCCCCGGATCTGATGGTGCTGGGCATGATGTCGGCTCTGCTGGCGGCCGGCACCTGGCTGCTGATCGCATCGACCAAGGGCTGGCCGGTTTCCACCACCCATTCCATCGTCGGTGCGGTGATTGGTTTTGCCGCCGTTGGCGTATCCATGGACGCCGTGCACTGGAGTGGCGTTGGCCCGATCGTGGCCAGTTGGGTGGTGTCGCCGGTGTTGTCCGGGTTCGTCGCCTTCGGTCTGTTTGTCAGCGTGCAGCGGCTCATCATCGATACCGACAATCCCTTCCTCAACGCCAAGCGTTTCGTGCCGCTGTACATGTTCGCTACCGGTTTCATGGTCAGCATCATGACCCTGACCAAAGGCCTCAAGCACATCGGCCTGGACCTCTCCACCACTGAAGGTTTCTTGCTTTCCGTGGGCGTTGGTGCCGTGATCATGCTGCTCGGCATCGCCTTGCTCAGCCGCATCAAGGTCGACGTCGAAGCGGACAAGGCGTTTCACTACGCCAGTGTCGAGAAAGTCTTCGCCGTTCTGATGATCTTCACCGCTTGTGCCATGGCCTTCGCCCACGGTTCCAACGACGTGGCCAACGCCGTCGGCCCGCTGGCGGCCATTGTCGAGGTGATTCAATCCAGCGGTGACATGGCCGTTGGCGCCCAGTCCGCCGTGCCAGGCTGGGTGCTGCTGCTCGGTGCGGTGGGTATCGTGATCGGCCTCGCCACCTACGGCTACAAGGTGATCGCCACCATCGGCAAGGAAATCACCGAGCTGACCCCAAGCCGTGGTTTTGCTGCCGAACTGGCCACCGCCACCACCGTGGTCGGCGCCTCTGCCATCGGGCTGCCCGTCTCCACCACCCATACGTTGGTCGGTGCGGTACTGGGTGTCGGTCTGGCGCGCGGCATTGGTGCGTTGAACCTGGGGGTGATCGGCAAAATCTTCATGTCCTGGCTGGTTACCTTGCCGGTCGGTGCGGCGCTGTCGATCGTCTTCTTCTATATCCTGCGCGGCATTTTCCTCTAGGAAATCCCCTGGCGGTTTCATCTCGGCGGGCGATGCCTCTATCATGGGGCCTCGCCCGCGGAGACCGCTTATGCCCCTGCCTTCCTTGAAAGATCAGTTCGCTGCGCTGATCGCCACGCCTTCGGTGAGCTGCACCCAGGCTGACTGGGACCAGAGCAACGGTCCGGTAATCGAGTTGCTCGCCGGCTGGCTGCGCGACCTTGGCTTTACCTGCGAGATCCAGACTATCGAACCCGGCAAGTTCAACCTGCTTGCCAGTTATGGCAGCGGGCCGGGCGGGCTGGTGCTCGCTGGCCACAGTGATACCGTGCCCTTCGATGCCGCACTGTGGCAGACCGACCCACTGAAACTCACCGAGGTGGACGGCCGCTGGGTTGGTCTGGGCGCTTGTGACATGAAGGGCTTCTTCGCGCTGGTGATCGAGGCGGTCCGTCCGTTGCTCGAGCAGCGCTTCCAGCAGCCACTGCTGATTCTCGCCACCTGTGACGAAGAGAGCTCGATGTCCGGTGCGCGCGCGCTCGCCGAGGCCGGTCGGCCATTGGGCCGCGCCGCGGTAATCGGCGAACCGACCGGACTGCGGCCGATTCGCCTGCACAAGGGCGTGATGATGGAGCGCATCGACATCCTCGGGCAGAGCGGTCACTCCTCCGACCCGGCCCTGGGCCACAGCGCGCTGGATGCCATGCACGAGGCCATGGGCGAGCTGATGCAGCTGCGTAGCCAGTGGCAGCAGGAGTACCGCAACCCGCAGTTCAGCGTGCCGCAACCGACCCTCAACTTCGGCTGCATCCACGGCGGCGACAACCCCAACCGCATCTGCGGGCAGTGCTCCCTGGAGTTCGACCTGCGCCCGTTGCCGGGCATGCAGCCCGAAGCGCTGCGTGCGGCGATCCGCCAGAAGCTGCAACCATTGGCCGAGCGACACGAGGTCAGCATCGACTTCGCCCCGCTGTTCCCCGCGGTGCCGCCGTTCGAGCAGCGCGCCGATGCCGAACTGGTGCGCCTCGCCGAGCGGCTCACCGGGCATACTGCCGCAGCGGTGGCCTTTGGCACCGAGGCACCGTATTTTCAACAACTGGGTTGCGAGACCCTGGTGCTTGGCCCGGGGGATATCGACTGCGCCCACCAGCCGGGCGAATACCTGGATACCGACCGCCTGTTGCCCACGGTGCAGCTGCTGCGCCAACTGATTCAGCATTACTGCCTGACCCCGGCCTGATATGAGGAGCATGTCCCTGATGCCGTTGCGACGACGATAACGCACCGAGTACGCCTGCGAGGCCCCGCGCTTCGCGCCCATTGATGCTTCTTTCGTTTTCACAAGGGTTGCGCTGCACATGCACGACTACGTCAACTGGCTTCGCCACGCTTCGCCCTACATCAATGCCCACCGCGACTGCACCTTCGTGGTCATGCTGCCGGGGGAGGGGGTCGCTCACCCGAATTTCGGCAATATCGTTCACGACCTGGTGCTGCTGCACAGCCTTGGCGTGCGGCTGGTGCTGGTGCATGGCTCGCGTCCGCAGATCGAGGCGCGCTTGGCCGGGCGTGGCCTGCAGCCGCGTTACCACCGTGACCTGCGAGTGACCGACAGCGCCACGCTGGAATGCGTGATCGACGCCGTCGGCCAGCTGCGCATCGCCATCGAAGCGCGCCTGTCGATGGACATCGCCGCCTCGCCGATGCAGGGTTCGCGCCTGCGGGTCAGCAGCGGCAACTACGTCACCGCCCGGCCGATCGGCGTGGTCGATGGCGTCGATTACCACCACACCGGCGAGGTGCGGCGCATCGACCGCAAAGGCATCAACCGCCAGCTCGACGAGCGCAATATCGTGCTGCTGTCGCCGCTCGGCTATTCGCCGACCGGCGAGATCTTCAACCTGGCCTGCGAGGATGTGGCGATGCGTGCGGCCATTGACCTGGCGGCCGACAAACTGATCCTGTTCAGTAGCCAGCAGGGCCTGCTCGATGACGACGGCAGGCTGATTCGCGAGTTGCGTCCGCAGCAGGTGCCGGCCCATGTGCAGCGCCTGGGTAGCGATTACCAGGGCGAATTGCTGGACGCTGCCGCCCAGGCATGCCGCAGCGGGGTCAAGCGCAGCCACATCGTCAGCTATACCGGCGATGGCTCGCTGCTGACCGAACTGTTCACCCGAGACGGCGGCGGCACGCTCGTCGACCCCGAGCAGTTCGAATCGCTGCGCGAGGCCAATATCGGTGATGTCGGCGGGCTGATCGAGTTGATCAGCCCGCTGGAAGAGCAGGGCATTCTGGTGCGCCGCTCGCGGGAGGTGCTGGAACGCGAGATCGGTCAGTTCAGCATCGTCGAGCGTGACGGCATGATCATCGCCTGTGCGGCGCTGTATCCGATCGCCGACTCCAACTGTGGCGAGCTGGCCTGCCTGGCGGTCAACCCGGAGTACCGACATGGCGGGCGCGGCGACGAACTGCTCGAGCGCATCGAGGAGCGCGCCAGGGCCATGGGCATCAACACCCTGTTCGTGCTCACCACGCGCACAGCGCACTGGTTCCGCGAGCGCGGTTTCGAGCCCAGCAGCGTCGAGCGGATGCCGGCAGCGCGGGCATCGTTGTACAACTTCCAGCGTAATTCGAAGATCTTCGAGAAGGCGCTCTAGGCCGCCCTGGAGTCAGGTCGGCGCGGCAGCCTCCTGGCTTCTGCGGCCACCTTCATGTCGGCCCGGCGCAGGTCAGGCGCGTTTCTTGGCAGAGGCGCTGTCGGAGCGGTTGAGCTTTTCTTCGCTGAGCCGGCGCTGGCCTTCGCCATCGGTCCAGCCGGCCTCCCAGGCGGCAGCCGGTACGCTGCTGTCGAATGGTTGCGTGTGTGCCGCGTGGCCGGCCAGACCTGCCATGTAGCCCTGCTGGTAAGCCTTGGTAAGGCTTTCCAGGCTCCAGTGCTGGTCGTGTTCGCGGTGGGTCATGAGGTGGGTTCGCATTGAGTGCCTGTTTCAATGCTAGCCAAATCCATTGCCGAGAACCGGGCCGCCGGTCTCGGTTTTATGACCGCTGGCTGTTTTTGTGACGCAGTTGACGCGAATGGCCGGGCATGACGGCCCTTTCTCAGACGGCCAGTGCCAGGATGCTGGCCTGGTAGGCTGCGGCAAAGCTGTCGAAATCGCCGTCTTCGTGCGCTTCGAGTTCTGCCTGCTCATCGAGCGAACGTTGCGCCGCCTGCTCGAATTCGGCCTGCTTCTCCGGGCTCAGCGGCTGTGCACGAAAGTAGTCGGCGTGGCGTTTGCTCTGGCGCAGGGAGAACGCTGCAAAGCTTTCGCCCTGCTGCAACTCGCTCAGCACCTGGGCCGAAGGCGTCAGGCTGGCGTCGTTGACCTTAGCGCGCTGCGCCTGCAGGGCCAACGCATGGGTATCGCCGCCCTGGCTGGCGTCGAGGAGCCGGGTGATGGCTTCGATGCCGTCGAGCAGCTCGTGCGCCCAACCCTGCAGCACCACGGGCACGCCCTGGCGTTGCAGGTGCAGGCCGGGCCTGCGGCCTTCCTTGACCACCTTGAGGAAGTTGTCGGAGCAAGCGCTGCACTCGCCATTGCTCAGCGCCGGGCTGTCCTGCAGGGCGCAAAACAGCAGGAAGGCGTCCAGGAAGCGCGATTCGGCAAGGTCGATACCCAGCGGCAGGAACGGGTTGATGTCCAGGCAGCGTGCTTCGACGTACTGCACGCCACGCGCCACCAGTGCCTGGATCGGCCGTTCGCCGCTATAGGTTACGCGCTTGGGACGAATGTTGGAGTAGTACTCGTTCTCGATCTGCAGGATGTTGGTATTGAGCTGCAGCCACTCGCCATCCTTCTTGGTGCCGATGTCGACATACGGCGGGTAAGGCGTGCCGACCGCCTGGCGCAGGCTGTCGGTGTAGCTGGCCAGGTTGTTGTAGCAGGGGGTCAGCCCGGCCTGCGCTTCGCTCTGGTAGCCCAGGTCGCTCATGCGCAGGCTGGTGGCGTACGGCAGGTACAAGGTATCGGCGTCGAGCTCCTGCAACTGGTGGGCGCGGCCCCGCATGAAGTTCTTGTCCAGCGCTGGCGAGGCCCCGAACAGGTACATCAGCAGCCAGCTGTAGCGACGGAAATTGCGGATCAGTGCGATGTAGCGCGACGACTGATAGTCGCGGGCGCTGCGCGAGTCGCCTTCGGCCTGCTGCAGCACGGCCCACAACTGCTCCGGCAGGGAGAAGTTGTAGTGAATGCCGGCGATGCACTGCATGGTCTTGCCGTAACGCAGGGCCAGGCCCTTGCGGTAGACGTATTTGAGCTGGCCGATGTGCGAGTGGCCGTAGCGCGCGATTGGAATCGTCTCTTCGTCCGGCAGCGGGCCGGGCATCGACGGGCTCCACAGGTATTCGCCGTCGAGCTTGCTGTAGACGAAACGGTGGATGCGGTCGAGCTCGGCCAGCGTCTCGCTCGGGTCAACCGAGGTGGACGTGATGAACTCGAGCAGCGACTCGGAATAATCGGTGGTGATCTGCCCATTGGTCAGGGCCGAGCCCAAGGCGACCGGGTGCCCGCTCAGGGCCAGCTCGCCGTCGCCATCGACACGCAGGCATTCGCGCTCGATGCCGTGCAGGCACTGGGACAGCAGGGAAAGGTTGGCGTGCTCACCGAGCAGGGCCAGACGGCGGGAGAACAGGTCGCTCAAGATTGCATTCCTTCACGCAGCGGTCGCCCCAATATGGGGGTGGACGCTGGACTCTACAAGGGGCGAATGGCTGACGTTGGTCGTCTGGCGAAAGGCATGTACGTTTTAGCGACACGCGCAGACGGCTTTCACGGTGCCGCTGCCCGTGGACATGGGGCCTCGGAGCCTGTTCATGATCTTCATGAGCATGACGCGGCAGCTACAAGGCAGAAGCGGACGTAGGGTGGATGACGCTCTTTTCATCCACCGTTGCGATCACCGGGGCGGTGGACGGATGAAGCGTCGTCCACCCTACGAGCTGCCAAAATCGACGAATCGCTACTGAAAGATCATGAACAGGGTCTTAGAGGCAGGCGAAGGTCGCCTGGGCCTTGGCGACCAGCTTGTCGTGCTGGTGTACTTCGGCCTCGATCACCTGAGTGCGCCGCCCCGCATGCACCACCCAGGCGCGGCAGCTCAGGTCGCCCTCGGTGACGCCACGGATGTAATTGACCTTGCACTCCAGGGTGACGCTGGTCGGCTCGCCGTCGCTGAGGCTATGGCTGGCCTGACCCATGGCGGTGTCGATCAGCGAGAACAGCGCGCCGCCATGCAGCTTGCCATGCAGGTTGCGCAGGCCATCGTGCATGCTCAGCGCGATGATCGCCTCGCCGCCTTCAGCCTTGACGATACGCAGCCCGAGCAGACGCCCGAAGGCGCTGCTCTTGCCGATGTGTTGCTGGGGCTCGCTCACGGGTTCACTTCCTCAGTTGCTTGGCGTTGGCGAACAGCGACGCCATGGCGGCATTGGCGGGCGCCGGCTTTTCCTGGCCAGAATGGCGCTCGCTGCGCGGTGCCTGCCCGCCCTTGCTACCGCCCTGGCGGGCTCCACCGCGCGGGCCCTCGACCTTTTCCCCAGGCGTATCGCTCATGCGCATCGACAGGGCGATGCGATTGCGCGGGATGTCCACTTCCATGACCTTGACCTTGACCACATCGCCGGCCTTGACCGCTTCGTGCGGGTCTTTGATGAACTTCTCCGACAGCGCTGAAATGTGTACCAGACCATCCTGATGCACGCCGATGTCGACGAAGGCGCCAAAATTGGTCACGTTGGTGACCACGCCTTCGAGAATCATCCCCAGCTCGAGGTCCTTCAGCGTTTCCACGCCCTCCTGGAACTCGGCGGTTTTGAACTCGGGGCGCGGGTCGCGGCCGGGTTTTTCCAGTTCGCTGAGGATGTCGCCAACCGTCACCAAGCCGAAGGTCTCGTCGGTGAACTTCTTTGGATCCAGGCGCTTGAGGAAGCCCGCGTCGCCGATCAGCGAACGAATGTCGCGGCCGGTGTCGACGGCGATGCGTTGCACCACCGGGTAGGTTTCCGGGTGCACGGCGGAGGCATCCAGCGGGTTGTCGCCGTTCATCACGCGCAGAAAGCCTGCGGCCTGCTCGAAGGTCTTGTCGCCCAGGCGCGGGACTTTCTTCAGGGCATCACGGGTCTTGAAGGCGCCGTGGGCATCGCGGTGCGCGACGATGTTCTGCGCCAGGGTCGCGTTGAGGCCGGAAATACGCGCCAGCAGGGCGCTGGAGGCAGTGTTGACGTCCACGCCCACGGCGTTCACGCAGTCTTCCACCACGGCGTCCAGGCTGCGCGCCAGCTTGAGCTGGGACACGTCGTGCTGGTACTGGCCGACGCCGATGGATTTCGGGTCGATCTTCACCAGCTCGGCCAGCGGGTCCTGCAGGCGACGGGCGATGGAGACCGCGCCGCGCAGCGACACGTCGAGGTCGGGGAATTCCCTGGCAGCCAGTTCCGAGGCCGAATACACCGAGGCGCCGGCTTCGCTGACCATGATCTTGGTCATCTTCAGGCCCGGGTATTTCTTGATCAATTCGATGGCCAGCTTGTCGGTCTCGCGGCTGGCGGTGCCGTTGCCGATGGCGATCAGGTCGACACCATGCTTGGCGCACAGCTTGGCCAGCACGTTGAGGGTGCCGTCCCAGTCGTTGCGCGGCGCGTGCGGGTAAACGGTGGCGGTATCGAGCACCTTGCCGGTGGCGTCGACCACGGCCACCTTGCAGCCGGTGCGCAGGCCTGGGTCGAGGCCCAGGGTTGCGCGCGGGCCGGCCGGGGCGGCCAGCAGCAGGTCGTGCAGGTTGCGGGCGAAGACGCTGATCGCCTCGTCCTCGGCGCCTTCACGCAGCTCGCCGAGCAGGTCGGTTTCCAAGTGGGTGTAGAGCTTGACCTTCCAGGTCCAGCGCACCACCTCGCCCAGCCACTTGTCGGCGGCGCGGCCCTGGTTGGCGATGCCGAAACGCTCGGCGATCATGCCTTCACACGGGTGCAGGGTGCCTGGCAGCTCCTCACCGACCTTGAGGCTGGCGCTGAGAATGCCTTCGTTGCGGCCGCGGAAAATTGCCAGGGCGCGGTGCGAAGGCGTGCTCTTGAGCTTTTCGTCATGCTCGAAGTAGTCGCGGAACTTGGCGCCTTCGGTTTCCTTGCCGGCGACCACGCGGGCACTGAGGGTGGCGTTGTCCTTGAGGTAGCCGCGCAGGTTGCTGAGCAGGCTGGCGTCCTCGGCAAAGCGCTCCATGAGGATGTACTTGGCGCCTTCGAGCACCGCCTTGGTGTCGGCAAAGCCCTTCTCGGCATCGATGAAACGTGCCGCCTCGGTTTCCGGGGTCAGGCTCGGGTCACTGAACAGTGCGTCCGCCAGCTCGCCGAGGCCGGCTTCCAGGGCGATCTGGCCCTTGGTGCGACGCTTCTGCTTGTAAGGCAGGTAGAGGTCTTCGAGGCGCGTCTTGGTGTCGGCGAGGTTAATTTCGCGGGTCAGCTCCGGGGTCAGTTTGCCCTGTTCCTCGATGCTGGCGAGGATGCTGGCGCGGCGATCATCGAGTTCTCGCAGGTAGCGCAGGCGCTCTTCCAGGTTACGCAACTGGGTATCGTCGAGGCTGCCGGTGACTTCCTTGCGGTAGCGTGCGATGAATGGCACGGTGGAGCCTTCATCGAGCAGGGCGACAGCGGCGGCGACCTGTTGCGGGCGCACGCCCAGTTCTTCGGCGATACGGTTGTTGATGCTGAGCATAAAAAAGAAATCCACCCGGAGAACCCGCCCATTCACTGCTGCGGCCCGGAAGATGCCGGGTGCAGAGGTCGTGAACGTATTCTTTAACTGTAAAAACCAGCCTCGCTCATGATTGGCTGGACGATGAAGCGGCGCATTATAGCCACGCCTGGCGGCGTGCATGCACCTGCGGCAAGCAGCCGTCAGACCGTGAAAGTCGTTGAAGTACGCCAGGCGCAGCGAAAAATCTGCTAACAATGGACAATGGGTGGTCCAAACGGCCTCTGAGCCATAATGCCACCGTTCGAATCGCATGCGCCGTGGCGCGGATTCTCGGTTAAGGAGCCTCTATGAGCAGCACAGCAGCACAAACGGCCGAAGGTGAGAAAATCCTGATTGTCGACGATGATGCCCGTCTGCGGCGTCTGCTCGAGCGGTTCTTCGATGAACAGGGTTATCGCGTTCGCGCTGTGGAAAACGTCGAGCAGATGGATCGCCTGCTGTCGCGCGAACTGTTCAACCTGGTGGTGCTCGACCTGATGCTGCCCGGCGAGGATGGCATGAGCGCCTGCCGCCGCCTGCGCGCATCCAACAACCAGGTGCCGATCATCATGCTCACCGCCAAGGGCGACGAGGGCAGCCGTATTCAGGGCCTGGAACTGGGCGCCGACGATTACCTCGCCAAGCCGTTCAACCCCCGCGAACTGCTGGCACGGATCAAGGCCGTGCTGCGTCGTCAGGCACCGGTTGTGCCAGGGGCGCCGGGTAGCGAGGACGAAAGCGTCACCTTTGGTGATTACGAGCTGTCGCTGGCGACCCGCGAACTGAAGAAGGGTGGCGAGGTGCACATGCTCACCACCGGTGAGTTCGCCGTGCTCAAGGCGCTGGTGCAGCACGCCCGCGAACCCTTGACCCGCGATAAACTGATGAACCTGGCCCGTGGCCGCGAGTGGGATGCACTGGAGCGCTCCATCGACGTGCAGATATCCCGTCTGCGCCGTCTGATCGAACCGGATCCGTCCAAGCCACGCTACATCCAGACGGTCTGGGGGGTGGGCTACGTGTTCGTGCCGGACGGCAACAAATAACAGGGTGAAAAACTACCTGCGTTGCCATCGCGGCGGTGAAAGCAGACCAGGTCGCCAGCCCGGCCAAAATGCTCGTGCACGACGGGTACGGTCGCCCGCGGCTCTGATCGGTTTGCGCTTGTTGTTGCGGGGCCGCCATCGGTATTGCGCTGGCTGCCCCGGCTCGGGCTTCCTGCTTCGCTCTACCTCCTGCATCCGTGCAGTCGTCGCCTACGTTTCTCAACGGCCTGTTGGCCAATCAGACGCATGAGGGCTGGGTATCGAAACCAGCCCTTTTGCGTTCAGTTTCCCGCCTTCAGCGTTCTGCCACGGCTCTTGCTCTTATGAAAGCTCCACTCTGGTTCCCGCAAAGCTTCTTCTCGCGCACCCTCTGGTTGGTGTTGATCGTGGTGCTGTTTTCCAAGGCGCTGACGCTCATTTATCTGATGATGAACGAGGATGTCCTGGTCGACCGTCAGTACAGTCATGGGGCTGCACTGACATTACGCGCCTATTGGGCGGCTGATCCGGCTGACCGCGCCAACGTCGCCGAGGCCGCTGGCCTCAAGCGGGTACCGCGCAACGAAGTACCGGACAGCGAGGAGCACTGGCCGTACAGCGAGATTTTTCAGCGGCAGATGCAGTCCGAGCTCGGCCCGGAAACCGAGACCCGAGTGCGCGCCAAGAGCCCGCCTGCGTTATGGGTGCATGCGCCGACCCTGGGTGATGACTGGCTGCGCGTGCCGCTCTATCCTCATCCGCTGCGTGGTCAGCGGATCTGGAGTGTGCTGGGCTGGTTCCTCGGCATCGGTCTTCTGTCCACGGCGGCGGCGTGGATTTTCGTGCGCCAGCTCAGTGCCCCGCTCAAACGGCTGGTGTTCGCCGCCCGGCAATTCGGCCAGGGGCGCAGCGTGCGGTTGCCGGTCAGCGATACGCCGAGCGAGATGACCGAGGTCTACCGGGCCTTCAACCAGATGGCCGAGGATGTCGAGCAGGCCGCCCGCGAACGCGAGCTGATGCTGGCTGGCGTTTCCCACGACTTGCGAACGCCGCTCACACGGCTGCGGCTGTCACTGGAGTTTCTCGACCACGACTCCGAGCTCACTGACGATATGGTGCGCGACATCGAGGACATGGACGCCATTCTCGACCAGTTCCTCGCATTCATCCGCGACGGCCGTGACGAGCCGGTCGAGGAGCTGGATCTGCCGGAATTGATTCGCGAAGTGGTGGCGCCCTACAACCAGAAGCAGGAGCAGGTCAGCCTGTTCCTGGGAGAGGTGCCGCCCTTCCCGCTGCGCCGGGTGTCGATCAAGCGCTTGCTCGTCAACCTGATCGAAAATGCCCTGCGCTATGGCGGCAGCGGCCTGGAAATCGTCCTGTCGGTGGCCGACGACCACAGCGCACCGTACGTGGTGCTCAGCGTGCTTGACCGCGGTCCCGGCATCGACCCCAGCGAGCTGGACAATATCGTCAATCCATTCATCCGCGGTGACAGCGCGCGGGGTGGGCAGGGCGCCGGGCTGGGCCTTGCCATCGTCAAGCGCATCGCCTCGCTGCACGGTGGCAGCGTCGAACTGCGCAACCGCACCGGGGGCGGATTGGAGGCACGCATATGCCTGCCGCTCGGGCTGCTGTTGCCGCGCGACGCGGCGTGATTTTGGGCTAGGCTTCTATCGAGGCATGCAGCTGCCAGCCAAGGCTGGCTGACTTATGCTGTACTGGCATATCGATATGAGGTCTGCATGCCCCCCACTTCAAAGCGCCTGTCGTCGTTGACAGGGTGGTTGCCGTTTCCGGTGTTTCATCTGGCTAGCCTGCTGTCCCTGACCACTCAGGTAGAGGGTGGCGTCGCCATTGTTTATCTGCCCTTTGCCCTGGGGCTGGTGCTGGCGCTCTGGTGGGGGCCGCGCGTGTTGCTCGGGTTGTATGTGAATGCCGCGCTCTGCGCTCCACTATGGGGCCTCGACTGGCGCTGGGGGCCGGTGCACGCGTTGCCCGAAACCCTTGGGGTGGCCTTCTGTTATGGGCTGATGCGTTGGCGACCCTTCGACCCTGCGCTGCCCGATATCAGTCACGTGCTGCGCTTCATCCTGCTCGGCGTGCTGCTGCCTGCTGCGCTGACGTGCCTGACATTGCTCGGCAGCCTGCTGCTGCTGGGGGATTTGTCCGCGCACGAGGCGCCCCAGCTGGTCCTGAGCCTGTGGCTCACCGATAGCCTGACGGCTGTGGTGATCGCCACGCCGTTGTTGGTGTACGGTAGCCCGTGGTTGCGCCGTCGCGGCTGGTTGCCGCCTGCCGAGGGCGTGCCGGCGCCACTGCTGAAGGTGCCCGAGGTACTGCGCGCGCTGCCGTCCAGGCCGTTGCTGGCGCTGTTGCTGGTCGGCCTGCCGCTGCTTCTGGAATTTCTGCCGGCGCCCCTCAAGCTGCCGCTGATCGGTCTGGTGATGCTGAGCCTGGCGCTCGTATGGGGTTTTTCCGGCGCGCTGTACGGTGCGGTGATCAGCGTGCTGACGATTCTTGCCTTGCCATGGTTTCACGGCGCCGTCGGCAGTGCGCGCTGGATCGAACCGCAGCGTCTGGAGCTGCACTTCAGCATCCTGCTGTTCACCGTCGCCGCGCTGCTGGTCGGGCGCAGCCTCAGCGATTTGCGCCTGGCGCTCAGCCGCAGTGCCGCCATGCAGCAACAACTGGCGTTGGCCAATCTTGCCCTGGACGCCAGCCCGCTGGGCGTGGTGATCGCCGATGCACGATGCGAAGAGCTGCCGTTGATCTACTGCAACCCGTCGTTCGCGCGTATCACCGGACGGGATGCCGGCGGCAGCCTGGGGCAAAGCTTGCGCCGTTTGCTTCGAGACGAGCAGCGCCCCGAGGAAATGCGCGGGCTGGAGACCGCTATTCGCCGCGGTATGCCTGGCAACGCAGTGCTGCAGTTGCAGCGCAAGGATGGCCAGCCGTTCTGGAGCGAGGTCATTCTGGCACCGATGCGCGATGAGCAGGGCCTCAGTCACTTTATCGTCATGCAGCAGGACGTCACCGCGCGCGAGCGACTGGCACAGGAAGTGGCCCGGCAGCGTGAGGAGCTGCTGCAGCAGAGCCATCTGTTCAGCCAGACCGAGGACATCGCCGACATCGGTGGCTGGGTGCTCAACCTGCATGACATGAGCATGTACTGGAGCGCCGGCTGCTTCAAGATCTACGAACTGGACCCGCGCAACGCGACGCTCACGTTCGAGGAGTCGGTCGGCCAGTTCGATGCCGCCGGCCAGGTGCTGGCGTACCAGACCCTGCAGCAGATGATCGAAGGCGCCGAGCGCTTCGATATCGAGGTGCGCGTCAACACCTTCCTCGGCAAGACCCGCTGGATTCGTCTGCGCGGCGCTGCCGAGCGCGACGGTAGCGAGCTGGTCCGCTTGTACGGTGCTGTCCAGGACATCACCGCACGGCGCCGCACGGCGCAGCAATTGCGCGAACGCGACGACCGCCTGCGTCTGTTCTTCGAGGCGCCGCTGATCGGCATGGCGCTGATCACGCCCACGTTCGGCTGGGATGAGGTCAACCCCAAACTCTGCACAATTCTCGGCCGCAGCCGGGAGCAGCTGCTCGGATGCAGTTGGGAAGCCGTCAGCGTCGACGACGACCTGGAGGTCGAACGCCTGCTGCTCGACGATGTGCTCTCCGGCAGCCGGGAGGGCTTCGAGCGTGACCGGCGTTTCGTCCGCGCCGATGGCGGTGAAGTGCACACGCGCCTCAACCTGCGCGCCGTGCGGCGTGACGATGGGGCGATCAGCATGTTTCTGCTGCTGGTGGAAGACATCAGTGCGCGCTTCGAGGCCGAAGCCCGTTACCGCACCATCGTCGAGCACGCGCCCGAAGCCATTCTGCTGTACACCGAAGAGGGTGGGATGGTCGATTTCAACGAAAATGCCCTGCGCCTGTTCGGCTGCCGCCGTGAGGATCTGCTCAGCCGCCGACCGTTCGAGCTGAGCCCGCTGCGTCAACCCGGCGGCGCCCTTTCCTCGGAAGCCGCCAAGGGGCACCTGGAGGCTGCGCTGCGCGGTGAAGTACCGGTGTTCGAGTGGGTGCACCGCGACAGCAGCGGGCGTCGCTTCCCTTGTGAGGTGCGCCTGGTTCGCCTACCCGGCGAGCCGGCGCTGATCCGGTGCAGTGTTTCCGATATTTCGGAGCGCCAGCGCTATCAGCGAGAAATCGAGCGGCTGGCCTACAGCGACGAGTTGACCGGCTTGCCCAATCGGCGTTTGCTGCTCGATCGCCTGCAGCATGCCATGGATCGCGAGCTACGCGACGGCAGCCTGGGCGCCTTGCTGTTCATCGACCTGGACCACTTCAAGACGGTTAACGACAGCCTTGGTCATGTTGTCGGTGACGGGCTGCTGCGTGATGTGACCGTCAGGCTGGCCGGCCAGCTGCGTGCCGAGGACACCCTGGCGCGCATGGGCGGAGACGAATTCGTCGTGCTCCTCGAAGCCCTGGGCGGCAATCCGCAGTTGGCGGGTGAGCAGGCCGCGCTGACCGCGGAGAGGCTGCTCAAGAGCCTGGAAGCGAGCTGCCTGGTCGACGGGCACGAGTTGTCGGTCAGCGCCAGCATCGGCATCGCCTTGCATCCCTTCGGCGAGCAGAACGCCGCCGACGTGTTGAAACAGGCCGACACTGCCATGTATCGAGCCAAGCAGGCCGGGCGCAACGCCCTGCATTTCTTCGCACCCGAGATGCAGGCGGCCATCGACCAGCGCCTGCAACTGCAGGGCGAGCTGCGCCAGGCGATCGCCCGCAATCAGTTGTACCTGGCGTTCCAGCCGCAGTTTCAGCTCGGTGATGGCCGATTGATCGGCGCTGAAGTGCTGGTTCGCTGGGCGCACCCGCAGCGCGGAGAGGTCCTGCCCGGACAGTTCATCCCGCTGGCCGAGGAAACCGGGCTGATCAGAGACATCGGCAACTGGGTACTCGAGCAGGCCTGCATGACCCTGCAGCGCTGGTTGCCGGAGCGGCCGCACCTGGTGCTGGCAGTGAACCTCAGCCCGCGCGAGCTGCGCAGCCGTGGTTGCGTGGAGCGGGTCAGCGGTTGTCTGCAACGTTATGCAGTGCCTGCGGCCGCGTTGGAGTTGGAACTCACCGAAGGCGTGCTGCTCGAGGATGTCGAGCAATGCATCGCCAACATGCAGGCGCTCAAGGCATTGGGCGTGCGCTTCTCCATCGACGATTTCGGCACCGGTTACTCGTCGCTGACCTACCTCAAGCGGCTGCCGCTTGATCGCCTGAAGATAGATCGCAGTTTTACCCAGGATCTGGGCGCCAGCGAAACAGGCAGCAATGCGCTGCTGGTCGAAACCATTCTGATGATTGCCCGTAACCTTGACCTGGAATGCGTCGCCGAAGGCATCGAAACGCCCCAGCAACTCGAGCACCTGAAAGCCTTGGGCTGCGAGTTTGGCCAGGGCTACCTGTTGGCAATGCCGATGGGCGAGGCCGAGTTCTGCCGCTGGGTCAATGCAGTGAACCCTCTTGAACGGCGGTAAACGCCGTGTGTTCTGCGCACGCGTCGCCCGCTGTGCAGAATCGGTGGGCTGTGTCTTAATCCGCTCCCTCGTTCACCTCTCGCGGAATCAGCATGTCGCCTGTCTTTCGTATCGTTTGCGTGCTGCTGTTCGCCATGCTCTGGCCGGCAGCCGGCACCCTGGCTGCGCCTGCGGAGAATGATCTGCGTGGCTGGGAGGTTGCCAGCGGGCCGAGGGTTCTCGACGGCTACTGGCAACTGAGCTGGAAACAGCCTCAGCGAGCCTCCAGCCAGGTGCGGCTTCCTTACTTCTGGGTGGACGGCACGCACTTGCCCTGGGCGGAGGTGGGGTTCGGGCAGGTCGAGCTGCGTACCCGCCTGCTGCTGCCCATCGAGAACCAGGCTGCGTTGTCGCTGCGCATCGATGACGTCAAGTCAGCGGCACGGGTGTGGGTCGATGGCCGCCTGGTGGCCGAGCGCGGTATCGTCGGCGACGCCGAACACGAGCAGGCGAAGCTGGTGTCCATGCTGGTACCGCTCCCGGTTGGGCGGCCAACGGTTGACGTACGCATCGAACTGTCCAACCATTTTCACCGCCTGGGCGGCATCGAGATGCCGCTGCTGATCGGCGAGCAGGCGCAACTGGAAACCCAGCATTCGCGTGACAGCGCGTTGTATCTGTTGACCCTGGGCGGTGCGCTGTTCATGTGCCTGTTCATGGTAGCGCTGGGGCGTAGCAACGTTCGCGACGTGGGGGGCGTAGAGTTCAGCCTGATCCTGCTGCTGGCGGCGATGCGGGTCGCCTCCACTGGCGAGTTGCTCGACACCGTCCTGGATTGGCCGGCATTGTGGGTCTACCGCCTGGAGTACATTGCGGGGATGTTGTTTCCCGCCGCCTACCTGATGTTCCTCTGGCGGCTTTTCCCGCTCGAGGTCAACCCCATGATTCTGCGAGCAGTGCAGGTATATGGGCTGACCACTACCGTGGTTACTCTGCTCGGCCCAGCCTCGCTGTTCACATTCCTGCTGCCGCCCACCAGCGTGGTGTTGCTCGCCAGCAGCCTTTACTCCCTGTGGGTCGTGGTGCGTGCCATTCGCTCCGGTCGCCAGGGTGCCTGGCTGATCTTGCTCGGTGTCCTGCCGATCTGTGTGGCGGTGCTCAATGACCTGCTCATCTACAACATCCGCGTCATGTCGCTCAATCTGATCCCGCTGGCGGTGCTTGGCGCGTTCCTCTCCCACGGCCTGGCGATCGGACGTCGGGTGCTGGCGGCGTTATCGCACAACATTCAGCTATCGGAGCATCTGCGCGGCCTCAATGCGTCGCTGGAAGCAAGGGTCGAGAAGCGCACCGATGGCTTGCGCAAGAGCCGAGACCTGCTCGACAGCACCCTGGCTCATGTGCAGACGCCGCTGCTGTCGGTGGATGCGCGAGGGCATATCAGTGCGCTCAACGAGCAATTTCTGTCCTTGTTCGGGATCGACAAACAGGCACGCACCGCCGCCCAGTTGCTGGCTTCCCTCGGCCAGGGGCGCGTGCTGTTGCTGCCTGCCGAGTGCAGGGCGCTGGTGCCCGCTGCCAATCACCGTTGGCGTGGGCCTGTGCTGCTGCGCCTGAGCAATCGGCAGATCATCGAGCTGGCTGGCCGCAGCCTGCGCGAAGGCGGTTGGGTGTGCACCTATGTCGATGTCACGGCACAGCACATGGCCGAGCAACGCATCCAGGGCGGTGGCGTCTGCCACTGGAGCCTGGACATCGCCAGCCGTCAGTTGCAGGTGACCGAGCGGTGCTGGCAAATGCTCGGCTACCCGGTGACGCCTCCGCTCGCGGCCCGGCCGGGTGAATGGCTCAATCCAGAGGACCGCATGGCCCTGCTGCTTGGCATGCGCCAAGCCCTGCGTGACCAGGGCGAACTGTATGTGGACGTACGCCTGCTGCGCCAGAACGGCAGTTGGCTCTGGGTTTCGGTGCGTGGGCGGTGCATTCTGGGCCGTAATGGACGGCCGTCCTTCTGGGTGGGCGCAGTGGAGGATATAGACCGTGACCGGCGGTCCCGTGAGGCGCTCGAGCAGGCACGTGACCAGGCGCAACGTGACGCCCGACAGACCGGCGAATTGTTCTCCATCCTCAGTCACGAGTTGCGCACGCCTCTGGTCGCCATCCAGGGCTACCTGACGCTGCTCGAAGCCGATGCCGAAGATCTGCGAATGCGTGACCGGCTGGCGACCGTATCGACCGCTGCAACTGGCCTTACCGACGTGCTCGACGGCCTGGCCGCCCTGGCACACGCCGAGGGCGCGCGGTTGCCGGCCTATGCACCCTTCGACTTGCGTGGCCTGTTGCATGAATGCATAGCGCTGGTGCTGCCTCAGGCGCAGAGCCGCGGCCTGAGTATCGAACTGCAGCTCGACCCCGGGGCGCCGACTCGGGTGGTCGGGTCGGTGATGGTACTGCGACAGGTGGTCAGCAATCTGCTGAGCAACGCGATCAAGTTTGGTGGCGCCGGGCTCATCAACGTCAGCGTCGACGTGCTCGGCGACCGGGTCACGTTCAGCATCCGCGACAACGGACCAGGAATCGCGCCAGACCTGCAGCGCAACATCTTCGATGCGTTCGTGCGACTGGACCGTGATCGCCATATATCGGGAACCGGGCTGGGCCTGTATGTCGTGCGCCGTCTCGTGGATCTCAGCGAGGGGCGAGTCAGGCTGGACAGCCAACCCGGCGCAGGCCTTTGCGTCACGATCGAGCTGCCCTGGATCGCTTCGACCGCCGCGCCTGTCCAGACGTCGGCGGGCCCTGGCAGGCTGGATGGCATGTACATACTGCTGGTCGATGATATCGAAGTTAATCTCGACGTGACCCGCGAACTGCTGATGCGCTGGGGCGCGCGCGTGGGCACCGCCTCCAGCGGCGGCTCGGCAGTGGCGCGCTGTCAACAGGAGGAGTACGACCTGGTGCTGATGGACATGCGCATGCCCGACATGGATGGCCTGGCCGCCAGCCGGGCGATCCGCCAGACAGCTCCGCAAGGCGGGCCGCTTATCGTCGCGCTGACAGCCAACGCCGCTCAGCTCGACCATCAGGCCTGCCAGGAAGCGGGTCTCGACGGGGTGCTGGCCAAACCGCTGCAACTGCCTGCCCTGCTGCGTATCTTGCAGGGCGAAAATGGTTTTGCCTCCATCCCCGGGGAATCCTCCGGGTTGTCACCCATGCGCCTGGCGCAGCTGCGTGCATGGCTTGGGGAAGAGGCGTGCGATCGTCTGCTCCCTGTACTCAGCCGCTCACTGAGTGAAGTGCGGGCCAAATTGAGCGTGCTCATCACCGAGAGCTCAGCGGGCGACATCGAAACACTGGTGCATCGGCTGCGCGGCAGTGCCATGAATTTTGGCCTGCAGGGCCTTGCCGGGATAGCCGCTGCCACCCAGGAATCCCGGGACCTTCCCCGCCTGCTGGATGCACTCGACGAGCATCTGGTGCTGATCGAGTCCTGGATTGACGAAGCCTCTCTCCCAGAGGAGCGGTAACAAGGCGCTTAATAATCGTGCTGGTTTTTTTTGATCTGGCAGCATCACAATCTTGCGCACACAGGGGCGAGGGGCGGAGTGAATGAAGGAAACGCTATTGATCGTCGAGGATGCACCGGACATCCGCGAGATGCTCGCGGTGTATCTGGCGAATGCCGGCTACCAGGTGCTGCAGACCGAGTCCGGGCGTGAGTGTCTGCGACTGGTCGAGGCCCACCGTCCCGCTGCGGTGATCCTGGACATCGGCCTGCCTGACCTGGATGGCTTCGAGGTGGCTGCCTCGTTGCGGGCCAGTCATCCCTCCCTGGGGATCATTCTGGTGACGGTGCGCGATGACGATTTCGACCGCATTGCCGGCCTGGAAACGGGCGCCGACAGCTACATCACCAAGCCGGTCAACATGCGGGTGCTACTTGCCCAACTGCGTAGCCTGCTGCGTCGCAAGGGCTCTGACGAAGCGCCGATGTCGGTCAGCCTGGGTCTGTACCACGCCGATCTATTGCGCAGGCGCATCGTCGACCAAGGTGGCAACGAAGTGCCATTGACCCACGGCGAGTTCACGCTGCTGGTGGGGTTGATCGAGCGCAGGGGGCACCCTGTCAGCCGCCAGGAACTGTTCGCCTCGTTGCGCCATGGCGGCGCGGCCGAAGATGCGGGCGATCAGCGCACGGTGGACACCCTGATTGCCCGCTTACGCCGCAAGCTCGAACCCAACCCCAATCGACCGGTGCTCATTCAGACCGTCTATACCAAGGGTTATCGATTGGCGGAAGAGCACGAGCTGCATCTCATCTAACATCGGTGTGAATGGTCGTTCACATCATTGAACGATGACGATCTACTGGCCGGTCTAAAGTTCCCGGAGAATCCTGATTACGTGTAAATCGACGTATTCAGCGAGGCTCCAACCATGTCTTCCAAGCGCACCCCAGCGTCTGCTCCTGCATTTAAAGACGAGGCGGGAGTGCGCTTCAAGCCCAACCCTATCACCGCTGCCCTGCTGGCCGCGTTCGGCGCGATGCCGGGCTGGGCGCAGGCCAACGACATCACGCTGCAGGCCGGCTGGACGGCTACCAAAATCGCCAACCCCACCAGTGGCGTTACCGATATCACCACCACTGCGGTTCGCGGAACGACTGGTTTCAACCAGTTCGGCAATTTCACCGTGGATGCGAACAATACGGTGAACCTGCACGTGCCTAGCGGCGCCGGTACGCTGGTCAATCTGGTGCACAACGCCAGAACGCAGATCAACGGCACCCTAAACGGTCTGACTGACGGCAAGATTGGCGGCAACATCATCTTCGCCGACCCGCATGGCATGGTAGTGGGTGCCAGTGGCGTGGTGAACGTCGGCAGTCTCACCGTGACCACCCCAAGCGCGGCGCAGATGAGCCAGCTGGCCGCCGTGGCCAGCGGCGCCAGCGGTCCCGATGCCGACCGGGCCGCCGCCGAGCTGATGGCCGGCAAGTTCAACGACGGCTCCGGCACGGTGGAGATCAACGGCAAGATCAACACCGCCGGTTCGATCAACCTGTTTGGTGCTTCGGCCATCGTCGCCTCGGGCGCCTCGTTGCAGGCTGGCACCAGTGCCGCCGAGACAGTCTTCGTCAACACCGTCAACCTGCAGGGCGTTTCGGTCGGCACCGGTGTGGCCCAGGCCGATGGTTCAATCAAGATCGTTGGCCGCGATGGTGTGCAGGTCAGTGGTGAGCTGGCGGCCTTGATGGCCGATAACAGCGGCGGCCGAGTCCAGATCGCCAGTGCCGACAGCGTGGCTTTGAAGAGCGGTGCGCTGGTCAATACCAGTGGCGCCGCCGGCAAGAATGCCGGTGCGGTTATCGTTGAGGCGCCGCATATCACCATGGCCAGTGGTAGCAAGATCAGCACCACCGCCAGCGGCGCGGGCAAGGCCGGAGACATCACCCTGCAGGCCCTCAGCGATGTCAGCTGCACCTTCTGCGGTGACGACAACACCACCCCGGCCGACCTCGACGATCTGCCCACCAAGCCCAAGGCGATCTTCGCCGGCATGTCGGGCAGCGCCACCATCGCCCTGGACAGCGGCTCCACCCTGGACGCCAGCCACGCCAGCGATGGTAGCAAGGCCGGCACCGTTACCGTGCAGGCCCTGGCCACCGACCAGCAGCTGGCCGGCTGGACCAGCGCCAACGCCAGCATCACCGTCAATGGCCTGATCAAGGGCCGCGATATCGTCATCGATGCGCAGAGCAAGGCGATCATCAAGCCGCTGTGGGCCAGCAGCCTGTTGAGCCTGGACAACCTCACCGCTTTCGGTGAGCTGTACGAGTCGGTCAACGCCTACAATCGCGACGATTTCAAGTCGATGTTGGCGGCCGATCCGGGCAACTTCAGCGAGCTGCTGGCGCTGCAGGACATCATCGGCCTGCAGGTGGTCAGCTCCGACGCCAAGGTCAGCGTCGGCGCCAGTGCCGACCTCAACGCCAGCAACAACCTCAGCGTCACCGCCACCAGCACCCGGCACATCGACAGCAATATCAACGGCAAATTCGAGGGCATCAACAGCCTGGTCCCGTTCGGCCTGGGCCTGACCTACGGCAGCCTCAAGGGCAGCACCTCGGTGGAGGTGGCCAGTGGCGCCACGCTCACCGCCGGCAACGACCTGCTGCTCGAAGCGGCCAGCGACAACGTGCTCGACCTGGAAACCAAAGCGGTCAACAGCCACGATGCCGGCGGCAATGCCCTGACCACCATGGGCTTTGCCTTTGGCATGGCGGTGACCGATCTGGACACCCATGTCACCGTCAACAAGGGCGCGCAGGTCAATGTCACCCGCGATATCACGGCCCGCGCGGTGGCCGAGCAGACGCTGATCAACAACGTCTCGTTCGAGGCCATCGGCCTGGGCGCCAGCGGTGGCCCGGCGGTGGCGTTGTCGATGTTCGAGAGCAACACCAACAGCCAGTTCAATGCCGACCTGAGCAAGGGCCGTCACCTCAACGTCAGTGCCGTGGACGTGATTTACCAGCAGGCCAGCAAAGCCGAAGTCACGGTGGGCAAGGGCACGTCGAGCTTCCTGTTCTCCAAGCTCACCGACCCGGCCATCAGCTTCATTACTCCCAAGCTCACCAACCTGCTGGGCATCGCCCTGGACGAGAGCCAGCCCACCAATGGCAGCAAGCTGCGGGTGGGCTCGGCGGTGGCCATCACCCTGGCCGAGCATAACGCCCAGGCTTTGCTGGGCGCCGCGGGTAATACCACCCTGGGCGTGGATGTGAGCGGCGATGTCAGTGTGCAGGCCCTGCAATACCAGGCCAGCCTGCGCAACACCGCCTCCAGCACAATCAACTCCAACGTCAAGGAAAAGGATACCGCCGCCCGCTCCATGAGCGTGGCCATGGTCTATAGCCAGTTGGAGCAGAACACCAAGGCGCTGATCGGCGATAACGTCACGCTCAAGGCCAGTCATATCGGCGTCGGCGCCAAGAACGAAGTGCCGATCAACGACAAGGCTGCCGAGCCGTTCAAGGTCAGTGAATGGAACTCGCTGAGCGATGTGTACACAGGCCTCAAGGATATGGTCGGCGCCCTGAGCAGCCCGGGCGACCTGCCCAGCCAGTACGCCAACGCCACCGGCGATGCCGACAAGCTCGGCCTGGCCGGCGCCGTGTCGGTGATGAAGAACGACATCAATGCCGCCGCCTGGGTGGGTGACAACAGCAACCTGACCACCACCGGTAGCGGGGCATGGAGCAGCGAGCTGTGGCGTGACGTCGACCGCGACGGCAAGTTGCTGAAGCTGTGGACCCTGCAGACCGACAGCTGGAGCAACGTTACCCCGGCCAGTGGCAGCAACAACTGGGTAGCGCCGCTCAGCCTGTTGGCGGAAAACCGCGTGGAACGCCTGGCGGTGGCGGGCAACTTCGGTATCGCCCTGTTCGGCTCCAAGTCGGAAAAAGGCAACGCCGTCGGCGCTGGCCTGAACATCATCCTGCACGACAGCTCGGCGGTCGCCGGTATCGGTGCCGCTACCCAGGTCACTACCAAGGGACTCTCGGTGGCGGCCAAGGAAAAGGACCTGATCATTGGCATCAGTCCGTCCGCCGGCAAGGGGCCGAGCGCTGCGGGCAACGGCTCGCTGGTGCTGGCACTGCTGAACACCCGGGTCAATGCCTCGGTCAACAATGGCGCCACGGTGAAAGCCGATCGCGTGGACCTGGATGCCAGGCATGTTCTCGGCCTGTGGAGCGCCTCCGGCGCCCTGGGCTTCTCGGAAGACACCGGCGTGGGTGTCGGCGTGGCGGTCAATCAGGTCACCAGCGATATCCAGGCGCTGATCGGCGACAACCGCCGATGGCGGGCCCTGAGTGGCACCGGCGCATTGGGCGTGAAGTCGACCTGGAGTGTCGACGAGCTGGACCTGCAGGCCACTTCCAGTGGCCAGAGCAGCGCGTTTTCCCTGGCCGGTGGCGTGGCCCGCACCGACAAGGAAAAACAGGACGCCGACACGGCCAACCAGGACGCCTCCGGGGGTGCCCTGAGCAAGGCCACCACCTTGCTGGAGGCCGTGACCCAGGGCGTGTCCAATGTCCTGGCCGAAGCCAAGGCCAAGTGGAACCAGGTGAAGAGCCTGCTCGACGACGACCCGACCCGCACCGGCAACATCCCGGAATCGGCCCTGGCCGCGTCCGGCTCGGCCAGCGTCAACGTCTCGCGGCAGACTACCAGAGCGCGCATCGCCGATATCGTTCTCGACCCGCGTGACCCGAGCAAAGGCAGCAAGGTCTCGGTGCTGGCCCTGAACCAGACCCACCAGCTCAGCGGTTCCGGTGCCGGCGCCTTGACCCTGGCCAAGAACGGCAACCAGTCGCAGACCAGCTCGGCCATCTCCGGGGCCATCGGCGCCAACCTGTTGGCCAACGTCACCAGTGCCGAGGTGGTCAATTCCACCTTCGGCAGCAGCGATGTACTCAAGGTGCAGGCCGCCACCGATGGCGACCTGATCGCCATGGGCCTGGGCCTGTCGGCGGCCACCTCCGGCTCGCAATCGAACAAGGCCATTGCCTTGTCCGGCTCCTATGCCGACTTTGGCAACACCACCCAGGCACTGCTGCAGAACAGCACCGTCACCGGCCGTCAGACAGCGCCGGGCCTGATCCAGGTGCTGGCCTATGACCGCAGTCGCGCCCTGCTCGGTGGTGGCGCTTTCGCCGGCTCCACCGACAAGGGCAGTGCCTCGGGTGGCGCGGTCACCCTGGGCAACTTCCACAACACCATCAGCGCCGCCTGGCTGGGCAGCACCGCCAGCACCTTCGCCACCCTCGACGTCGGCGCCTACAGTGCCACGCAAACCCTGGTGGCCGCCCTCGGCGCTGCCGTCAGCGGGGCCAGCGGCGAAGCCAACAGTGGCTCGATCGTCGGTGCCTACCTGGACAACCAGGTCAGCGCCAGGATCGATGGCTACACCCCTGCTGGCGGCTCGCTGAAAACCTCCAGCCTGACCGGCGCTGCGGTCAACCTGCAGGCGCGCAGCGTCTCCAGCCTCAGCGACCTGGACAGCCAGTTCGACAGCAACGCCAGCGACACCTTCGCCGGTATCGGCGTGGATGCCGAAGACACCCTGGGCAACGTTTCCGTGGACGCCGACACCTCCGCCGGGCAGCAGGCCAACAGCAGCCAGTCGCTGTTCGACGGCAAGGTTTCGGGTGAGGCCATCATCGCCGTGGCCGGCAGCCTGGCCACCAGTGGCAAGAGCTCCGGTGGGGCGTCCTTTGCCATGATCTATGCCGGCAGTGACTACCTGGCCAGCATGGCCAACGTCACCACCGACCTCAGCGGCGCGTTGCAGGTGCAGGCTTACAACGCCACCGAAACCCTGGCCATCGCCGTGGGCGTGGCCGGCAGCGACAGCGCCGACTCGATCGTCGGGTCCGGTACCGCAGTCATCGACCGCGGCACCGTCAAGGCGCAGATTCTCGGCACCGCGACCAGCCATTCGAACATCAAGGCCAAGAGCCTCGATCTCACCGCACAGAAGGCCGGTGGCTATTACTCCCTGGCTGGTGCACTGGCCGTCAGCAAGGGCGATGCCCTTGGTGCGGCGGTCGCCCTGAGCGATATCGAACAGACCGTCGAGGCGCGCCTGCACTATGCCGACGTCACCCTGGATGGCAATGCCCTGATCCAGGCGGCGCAGCAGAGCAAAGTGCGCACCGCTGCCGTTTCCGGCGCCACGTCTGGCAAGGCCACCTATACCGGTTCCGTCACCTACAACCGCATTGCCGGTAGCACCAATGCGCTGCTGGCCAACAGCCTGTTCAGCGCCAAGGCGCTGAACCTGCAATCCGCCGAGCCTGGCCTGGGCGCCAGCATCTGGTCGCTGGCCGGCGCGGTTTCGGCTTCCACCGGCAACACCGCCGTGGGCGCGGCCGTGGCCACCAACCTGCTGACCACTACCCGCAACGCGTCGCTGCTCGACAGCACGGTGAACCTCAGCGGCGATCTGAACGTACTGAGCAGCCTGGACGGGGAGATCTACGGTATCGCCGTGGGCCTGACCGGCTCCAGCAAGGGTGGCCTCAACCTGTCCTCGGTGAACAACATCATCCAGGGCTCGGACACCGCCACCATCGGCAACAGCACCGTGACCCTGACCGGCACGGGTGATGTCACCGTCAAGGCCAGCAGCGACAGCGGCCTGACCATCGGCTCTCTGGCCGGTTCGGCCGGCGCTGCCGGCAAGACCTCCATCGGCGCAGCCGTGGCCTACAACGAGATCGCCGCCAACCGTACGGCGAGCATCACCGCCTCCACCGTCAAGGGTTTCCAGGATGCCCTGGTGCGCAGCGGCGCCGATCACCAGATCGACACCCTGGCCATTACCGCCGGTGGTGCCGGTGACCTGGCCGTCAACGGCGCGGTGACCACCAGCGTGCTCAAAGGCACCGACAGTGCATTGATCAGCGACTCCACGGTGGAAAGCGATGATCTCGATGTACGCGTCGAAGGCGATCGCACTCTCAACTCCCTGGCGCTGACCCTTTCTGGCAGCGGCAAGGTCGCAATCGGTGGTGCCGACAGTAATAACCTGATCACCCAGGTGCGTGACGCCAGGATCAGCGACAGCACCCTGAAGATCACCGAAGTGCTGAGCGTGCAGGCGATCGGCGATATGGCCGTCAAGTCGGCAGCGTTGGGTGCCGGTATTGGGGGCAATGTCGCTGCCGGAGCTTCGGTCGCCGTCAATCTGCTCAAAGGCAAGGACTCCGCCACGCTGAGCGGCGTGACCCTCACGGCTGCCAACACCGTGAAGGTGCTGGTGGAAGAAGGCGAGGCCACAGTGAAAACCCTGGCCGGTAACGTTCAGGGTGCGGGTACTGGCGCCGGCGCAGGCGCCGTAGCCGTCACCCAGGTCAATCAGGAACGCAAGGCGCTGGTGGAAAACAGCAATTTGAACTTGGGCGCCAACGCCAATTTCAGGGCCATCACCGTATCTGCCCTGACCGCGGCCGAGATCGATACGCTGGCTCTGAGCGGCGCGGGCGCAGGTACGGGGGCGGCGGTATTCTCCAACACCACCAATCTGATCGGTGCGGTCACCACCGCAGCGGTCGATACCAGCACAGGCAACGCCGACAATATCGCCATCACTGCCAAAGACACATCGACCATCAACGCGCTGGCCGGTGGAGCAGTAGCCGCTGGTAGCGTGGCAGTCGGCGTGGCAGCAGCGGTCAATCGCATCACCAATCAGATTGAAGCGCGCCTGTCGGGCAGCAAGGACCTCAGCACCTGGACGGTCAGCCAACTGTTGGTAACCGCCGGTTCCGAGGCGTCGATTCAATCGGCGTCGATTTCCGCAGGTTTCTCCGGCACCGCAGCGGTGTCAGCCGGCGTGGCGACCAACCTGATTCAAACCTCGGCCAAAGCGCTGATTAACGGCGGTGCGCTGGTCAAGGCCAGCGAAGACGTTGGTGTTCTCGCAAACAACCGCGACGTGATCCGTTCCGCGGCCATGGTCGTTGCTGGCAGCGGCAACGCAGCGGTGGCGGGGCTGGTTTCGGTCAACCAGTTGGAAAGTACCACCGAGGCGGGGATTTCCGGCGCTGCCACCCGGGTCGACGCACTTGGCGGTGGCACCAATGGGCTGCTGGTAGACAATGGAGTGTTGACCAACGCGCCGGACGTCAACAGTTGGGCCGATTCGAAGCAGTTCAATCCGGTTCTGGATCTGAAAACTGGCCTGGAAACCGTACACGGCCTTGCTGTTCGCGCCGGCTCGTTGCAGCAGCTTGGTCAGCTGAGCCTGAGTACTGCGGTATCGCTGGTGCCGATTGCCAGCGCTGCCGTTTCGGGCCTGAGCAATACCAGCCTGGTCAGCGGTAAAACCACGGCGTACATCGAGGACGCCAGGATCAACCAGGACGCCGGCAATGCCAGCAACGCCAGTGCTGGCCAGCAGGTCAGCGTGGCCGCGTCCAGCCACAGCTTCACCTTTGGCGGCGTGTTCAGCGGCGCGGTGTCCCTGGGTGCCGCCGCCGTTGCGGCCGCCATCGACACGGTGATCATGGACCGCGCCACCACCGCGCGCCTGAGCAACGTGACGCTCAACAGCCGTGGCCAAACCCTGGTTCGCGCCAACTCCACGCAAGCGGCGAGTGACATCGTCACCACGCTTGGCGGCGGCATTGTCGGCGTGGCCGGCAGCGGCGGCGTGCTGATTCTGAAAGGCAGCACGCAAGCGCTGGTTAACACCGGCAGCAAGCTCAATGTCGGCTCGCTGAAACTGAACGCAGCCTCGGTAAATCGCCTGGCGCCAAACGTCGCCACGTTGTCCGGTGGCGTAGTGGGCGCGGGTGCCAGCGTCGGTTATGCCAGCAACCAGAGCCTGGTGCGTGCCTGGCTCGGCGAGCAGGCCGGAGGCAGTGCGCGCACCAGCGTCGCCAGCAATGGCCAGATTGATGTCGACGCGAGCACCCACACCGGCATTCTCGCCACCGCCACCAGCGCCTCGGGTGGCGCAGCTGCGATGGCCGGCTCCACTGCCGTGGTGATGCTGGAAAACACCACCGAAGCCGGCGTGGGTTACGCCGATATCGGCACCAGCTCCACCTACGCCGGTGGCCTGAGCATCACCGCCAGGGACCGTCTCGATGCCCTGCTGGTCGGCGGCTCGGCGGCGGTCGGTGGCGGCGGCTCGGCAGGCGCAGCGGCCAGCGTGTTGGTGGCCAACAGCGCTACCCGCGCGCAACTGTTGAACAGCACCGCGTACCTGACCAATAAGCTCAACGTGGATGCGCAACGCGAAGTCGATGCGCGCCTGACCACCGTCACCGGCAGCATCTCCGGAGGCAGCTCGCTGGGCGGCAGCATCGGCCTGTTGTTGCTCGGCTCCGGCGTGCTCACGCAGGAGGGCAGCAACCCGCTGGACGAGCTCGACAACGGCGGCAACGGCACCCTGAGCTTGAGCGACAAACTCGGTTCGCACAGCAACGCCAACCTCGATTACCAGACGGTCAGCCAGCCGGCCAACGGCGACCGCGCCACGCTGACCACCGCCAGCAACAGCAGCGACACCGCGCGCCTGAACAGCGCCACCCGCAACGTGGCAGTGAAGTCACGCCTGCAGGACACCAGCTACAAGCAGGAAACCGTTGCCCGCGTCAGTGCCAGCACGGTCACCGCGAAAGGCGCCAGCAACGTCAGCGCCAGCGACAAGCTGTCGTCCAGCAACCTCGCCGGTAGCGTCGTGGTTGGCGGCACCGCCTTTGGCGCCGGCATTGCCTACACCTTGTCCAACGCCCGCGTCATTGCCGAAGTGCTGGGTGGCAACCTGAACAGCAACGGCCTGACCGTTAATGCCGTGGCGCAAAACCTCAACAGCTCACCGGCGGTCACGGTGAAAGCCATCACCGGCGCTGGTGGGCTGGGCATTGGCCTGGGCGCGGCAGTCGGCGTGGCGGTGATGAACAACCTCGTCAACGCCAACCTCAGCGGCATTGTCGCCAGCACCGGCGCGTTGACGGCCTCGGCCAGCGATAAACAAGCGCTCGACGTGCAAGCCCTTGGCGTAGCAGCCGGCGGCCTCGGCGGCGCCGGGCTGGTGCTGGGCGTGGCGGCGCATAACAGCACCGTCACCACCAACGTGGCCGAAAACTCCAAATTGAGCGGCAGCGATATCGGCCTGAGCGCAAGCTCCCAAGTGCCGGTCAGCCTGAAGGCACAAGGCGCTGCGGGTGGTTTGCTGGTCGGCCTCAATGCTGCGGTGGTCAAGGCTTCGGATGTCAGCAGTGCTGCTGTCACCATAGGCAGCGATGCCGAACTGAAGGCCACCAACAACCTGAGCCTGAAAGCTGAAGCGAGCCCGCAACTGAAGGCAGAGACCCTCAGCGCCGTCCTCGGTGGCGCAGTGTCGGCGGGTGCCTCGGTGATCGATGCGCTGGCCAAAGCCAGTACGCGTGTGATCATAGGCAACGGCGCTCTGCTGCAAGGCAAAAGTGCCAGCCTGAGTGCGCAGATCACTCGCAACGGCAGTAACGATACGGTCAATGTGCACGGCCTCGGCGTCAGTGGCGGCCTGGGCATCTCGGCTAACGCCGTGGTTGCCACCGCCCGCAACGAAAGCAGCAGCCTGGTGCAGACCGATAGCAGCAACCAGTTCGTCGGCCTGGGCGGCGGCAACTGGACCTTCAGCGCCAGCCGCGACAGCCGCCAGCGTGCCGCCGCAGAAGGTTACGCCGCCGGTTTCTTCGCCGTCGGTGCCACCGTGGCCAATGCCAGTGCTACCGGCAGCACACAGGCTCTGGTCAAAGGTCGCTTCAGCGGCAACATCGGCACGTTTACCGTCAGTGCCACCGGGGTCGTCGATAACCTAGCGACCGCAGCCTCCGGGCAGGGCGGCTTGATCAGCGGCGCTGCGGCACTTGCCACGACTGGCGATAGCAGTATCACCAAGGCCATGCTTTATGCACGCGGTAAAGACGACACCGTCGCCAACCGCGACTCACTGTTCCAGAAGGTGGTGCTCAGTGCCTTGCACCAGAGCACCTTCAACGCTTTCGTCGACAGCGTCAACGCGTCACTGGTCGGTGCCAGCGGTGCCCACGCCCAGAACGATTTGACGCTGACCACCACCAGCGAGCTGGCCGGCGGCTCACGCCTGCAAACCTACGCCTACGAGCAGACCGCCAAGGCCCTGGTAACCAAGGCCCAGAGCAGCGACTACAACGTGCGCTCCGGTTCCGGCGGCGTGGTCGACGCGGCCGCGGCGCAGAGCGTCTCTACCCTGGCGCTGAACACCAGTGCCCTGGTGGGGGCCAATGCCTACCTGCACCTGATCGGCGACTTCCGTGTGCCGGTCGACCTGTTGGTCAGCGCCTACAACCAGGTCACAGCTTACGACAAGGTGCGCCTGGACAGCGGTGGCGCAATCGCCATCGCCCTGGCTAAATCACAGGTGAACGTCAAGCAGAGCAAGGCTGGTGTCTCTATCGGTGAAGGCGCAGACCTGTCGAGCATTGGTGACATCGTGCTCAGCGGCAGCGGCGACTACACCATCGACACTGCGGTGATTGGCAAAACCTGGGGGCTGGCTGGTGCGGCCCAGGGAGCGACCCTGGCCAAAGTGGTCGCCGACTACGATGTCGACCTGGCGAAAAACTCCCTGCTGCTGGGCTATGGCGATATCCGCCTGTACGCCGGCCGCAGTGCTACCGGTCGCTCCAGCCAGGCGACGCTGACCGCGCGCACCGACCTGTGGAACAACACCGCCTTTCCGGTGCGGACCAAGCCCGATGCCGACGCTACCTACGAGCGTTACAGTGACATCAGCGTAGCGGCCGGCAGCCAGGTGAACAGCGTCGGCGATGTATTCGCTTACGCTGACAAAGGTTGGGGCAACCTGCTCGGTAAAGGCGTAGCCAAGGATCTTTATACCGAGGCCCTGAGCGCACTCGGCCTGTCGGTCGAAATCGAGTCGGGCAGCGCCACAAACGCCTCCACCAGCGTGGTGAGGGTCGATGGCGCGCTGAATTCCGGCTACTACAACAAGCGCTCGGTGCACATCGAGGGCCTGGAGTACTGGGTAAACGGAGTGAAGAAGACCCTGGGCGAGATCGCCGCGATGACCATCGCCGACAGCGACACCCTGGTGGTGAAGCCGAAGGTGACCACCAGCGACAGCAACATTACCTACCGCCTGAGCGAAGGCGTCTACTCGCAGTTCATCACCCAGCGCCTGGCTGACCTGGACAAACAGCTTGCCGACTACGGCCTCTCCACAGTCGAGCGCACCGCCATGACCGCCGAGCAGACCGTGCTGCGCAAGGCGCTGGACAAGCTCTACACCGAAATGGGCGGCAGCAGCGCCAGTGGCGCCAGCCTGGCCCGCGACCAGGGCATCTGGATCTTCGAATTGGACCCGATCCTGGCCAAGCCGGGCAACGTCTTCGTCACCGGCGATGCCCTGGTTGGCAGCGGCAGGCTCAACGCCCCGGGCGATGCGGCCATTACCGTGACCAACGACAGCTCGGCCTTCCTGCGCATTCTCGGCCTTGAAGTGCCCTACCGTGAAGGCGGCCAGTTGCTGTTCAACGACGCCTCGCTGAGCACCGCCTCGGCGATCAACAACGCCAACGCCACCGGTTACAGGGGCCAGGCCACCTTCTCGGCGATCACCGTCTCGGGCAACTCACCGGATCCGGTCATTACTGTGCTCAACAACTATGACCCGAGCAAAGGCATTGCCGGCCAGGATGGCCTGCGTGCGCCGGCACCGGATATCTATATCGCCGGGCGTATCTTCAACCAGCGTGGCTTGGTCACGGTCAAGGCCGAGTTCGGTAGCATCTACGCCAACGCCGACATCCGCGGCAAGACGCTGGCGATCAGTGCCGGGCGCGACTTCGTGCTCAACTCCGCCGACCCGTTCTTCCACGTCGGCGGCGACCCGGCCACCAACAACGACGGCACCAAGCTCACCAGCCCGGCGGCGGGCTCCGGCGTGGTGGCCGGCAACAACGTGGTGATCAGCGCCCAGTACCTGAACATCAACGGCCTGGTGCAGAGCGGCGTGCCTTTCTGGACCGCCAGCATCGACGCCAGCACCGGACTGGACGCGCTCATCGCTGCCGGCCAGGCAGCCTACGACGCGAAGAGGGGGCCGTCCTTCCTGCAGCTCAAGGCGCGCAACCTGCGTACCGGCGAGCTGGGCTACGGCTACGACTTCGCCACCCGCAGCATTGTGCTCGACTCGGTGGACGTGGCCGGCGGCTACATGGAGCTCACCGGCTATATCATGAGCACCGGCAACGGCCAGCTGAACGTGCTGGACGGCTACAGCCAGGTACTGGTGAGGAACAACAGTCACTACCAGATCGGCCTCAACCAGATCGACCTGGGCTCCGGCACCGAAGGCACCCTGCGTATCAACGATGTACGCCGCGACGCCTCGGGCGACGAATACGTCTGGTCGTCGATCTACACCCGCGATTTCAACACCGCTACCGGCCTTTACAACGTGATGCTGCGCCAAGGCTACAGCAACAACGTGCTGACCCAGGCCAACGTGCGCATCGGCGACGGCCGCGCCGCCACTTACACGCCAGTGAGCGGCCGTTCCTACGTGTGGCTCGGTGGCGCCGACCGTACCGCCACCACCACCAATGTCTATTACAAGGACAGCTTGTGGGGCGCCTTCAACGTGGGCGACGGTAACCTCAGTTCATCCACCACCAGGACCGGCGCCGAGCGCCCGATCGATGGCGCCGAGTACATGGGCACCAGCGGGGGCCTGGCCGGCGGGGTGATCAACAAGGAAACCGAGATCAAGGACACCGGTGACTCCAACACCGAGACCAGCCGCTGGACCAGTTGCGCGAAGAAGTTCATCTGGTGCCAGGTCAAGCGCAGCTGGATGCAGACCGTCACCGCCAAGGGCCAGAAGGTCATCAACCGCTACACCGTGGCGGCAGACAATGCCATCAACATCGGTTTCATCGGTTACGACAGCGGCCTGATCGACGTCAACTCGACAGGCAACGTGGTTGTGCTGGGATCGCTGTTCAACCAGAACGGCGATACCCGCATCAACACCGCAGGCTCCCTTGCCCAGGGCGCCGCCGGCGCAGTGCTACAGGCGAAGAACCTGACCCTGGACGCCGGCGCCGGCATCGGCAGCAGTGCCCAGGCCCTGCGCGTGCAGGTGGGCAACCTGCTGTCGGCCAAGTCGACTCAGGGTGATGTCGCCATCGCTGGTATCAACGGCGGTCTCAACATCAGCCGCATGGACGCGCTGGCCGGCAACCTCAACCTCAAGGCCCAGGGCAACATCACCACCGCCAACGGTGCGGTGCTGCGCGGCCACGGCATCAGCCTGACCTCTACCCACGGCGCCATCGGTGCCGCCGGGGCGCTGCTGAACATCGACACCAACACCGACAACGGTGCCGTCACCAGCTCGGCTGCCAGCCTCAACGCGCAGTCCGTGGGCGGCGTGTTCCTCAACGAGGTGAGCGGCAACCTGTCGGTGGATCAGGTGATCAGCGGTGGCGACGTGCACCTGAAGGTAGTCAACGGCGATATCGTCGATGGCAATACCTCGCTGTCTTATGACGAGCGCGACCTGGCCAAGCTGCGCGCCCTGTGGAGTGAGATGGGGCTCACCGGCGCTGAAGCCGATGCCGCTCTGGTCGAGCAGAAGGCACAAATGATCAAGGCCGGCCAGGCCAGCTACGAGCGCTACTGGAGCCTGCGTGCCGGCCAGGTCTTCGACCTGGAGCAGGTGGCATTCAGCAACGACCAGATCGAGCAGATTAAAAACCTGCTGAAAAACCAGATTCAAAGCCTGGATCCTGCCAAAACCGATGCCCAGGTCAATGCCGAGGTTACCGCCAAGCTCGCCGCCGAGCAGTTGCGTGCCGAGAACGATTACCTGGCGTTGCACGAGCAATTCGGCGGTGCGACCTATGACGCCCATTACCAATACGCTCTTTCGGCCAAAGAAACCGCAGACCTGGACAAAACCGCCAAGTGGAGCGAGGACCAACTGCGTTATTCGTTGTCCGCCGCACTGGTCAACCGTACCGACACCCAGGTGAAAATCGAGAAGGACAACATTCAGGCTGCCAACATCACCCTGGAGGCCAACCGGGTGGGCAAGGTGCTGGCCGACGACGTGCTCGTGGACCTCGGTGCTGGTGTCGCAAACCTGACCCAGGCTCAACTGGCCGCCTTGGGCGGTGCCGAGCTGGACGATATCTACGTCGACGACAAAACCCAGCCGAACAAGCTGCGTATCGTGCAGCGCGATGACCTCAACGTGACCGCTCGCGGCACCATTGCAGTTACCGCCAAGCATGATGTGTACCTGGGTGGCAGCAAAGACTTCAACATCTATAACGTGCAGGGCGATACCGTCCGGATCAAAACCGACGGCAATATCGAAAGTGCCCGGGGCAACAATGTGGTCGTCACCGGTGCCGATGTGGTGCTCGAAGCCTCCGCTGGCAACATCGGTGGCAATGGCAGCCTGCATGTCAATGTCAGTGGTGATCTGACTGCCCGCGCGGGCAAGGCCATCGCCCTGACTCAAGCCGGCAACCTGAACATTCAAAGCCTGACCGCTGGCGCCGGAGTCAACCTCAATGTGGGCGGTAACCTCATGGGCCTCGGCCTGGTTGGCGAGCACATCAAGGCCGGTGGCGACATTCTGCTCAGGCTCGGTGGCAACCTCGGTTCGGCTGCCCAGCGCATTCAGCTCAACAGCCAGACCGACAAGATCGATCTGGACGTTGACCGCAATGCCTATATCGGTGGCCGTCAGGGCACCGCGCAATCGGGCGATCTGAACATCCGCACGGCCAGCGTCGACGGGCTGCTGGATATTGCCCAGACCGATACCCTTACTCAGAGCGGCGACTGGAGCCTGGGCGCATTGCTGATGGACCTGGGTGCTAACTGGAGCATGGGCAGTGGCAACAGCGTCACTGCGCAGACCAGCCTGGACGCTACGCTGGGCAACAACGCCAACCTGGGTGCACTCAGTGTCATGGGCACCACTGGCAATCTGAGCCTCAAGGCCAAGACGTTGCAGAGCAACGCCGACGGTGTGCTGTGGAAAGCAGACTCTGTCAGTCTGACCAGCACGGGCACGCCAACCTCCAGCGGCGATATCGGTGCACTCAGCCGTTACCTGCGCGTACAGGGTAAAGACGTGAACGTCAGCGCCAGCGGCAAGCTGTTCCTCGAGCTGGCAGCAGGCGTCACCAGTGGCAAGCTGATCAGTCAGGGTGTTCTGAGCCTCAAGTCCATGGGCGACCTGAGCCTGGCCAAGGTGCAGAGCAAGACCGGTGCCGTGCAGCTGCGTGGCCTTGGTGTACTGAAAATCACCGAGCTGCTGGCCTACAGCGACATCGACGTGGATGGCAGCGGCTTCAGCCTGGCCAGCACCACGGTCACCAGCGAGCACGGCAATCTGCTGATGAACCTGGGCGGTGCGCTCAGCGCCGACAACGTCAATGCCAGCCAGGGGCTATGGAACCTGAAGGCCGGCAACGCCGATATCGGTACCGCCAGCATCGGCCATGCTGTCGACATGACGCTGGCAGGTGACCTCCGCCTGGATCAGCTGACCGCGGGTGGCGCCTGGACGCTGGATGCGCGCAACGCCAGCCTTGGCGTTGCCGACATCATCGGGCAGGTCAACACCACTCTGAGTGGCGATCTGCAGCAGCTCACCAGGTTGGTTGGCCAGTCCGACTGGACGCTAAAGGCGGTCAACGCCAGCATCGGCGAAGCCGACCTCAAAGGCGCCGTGCAGCAGACCGTAACCGGCATGCTGAACATGACCGACCTGAAAGCCGGTGGCCTGTGGAACCTCTCCAGCAAGACGGCGACCATCACCAAGGCGGACGTCACCGGTGCGGTCGACATGACCCAGACCGGTTTGCTGACGCTGGGTACCCTGCTGGGCGCCAGCACCTGGACGCTCGACGGCACCGATGCCTCGATCGGCAACGCCACCGTGAGTGGCCAGGTCAACACCACACTCAGCGGCAGCCTGCTGCAACTGACCAAGCTGGTTGGCCAGTCCGGCTGGACGCTGAACGCGGTCAATGCCGACATCGGCAGCGCCGATCTGCAAGGCAATGTGCTGCAGACCGTCACTGGCGTGTTGGACATGGACAGCCTGGCCAGCAAAGGCCTGTGGACCCTCAAGGGCCACACCTCGACCATCGGCACCATCTCGGTCGACAAGGCGGTGGACATCATCCAGACCGGCTTGCTGACTCTTAACAACCTGACTGGCAAGCAAACCCTGGTGCTTAATGGCACTGATGCCGTAATCGGTACTGCAGCTATCGCGGATACCAGCGCGATGACCCTGAGCGGCGATCTCAAGCTGGCCTCGTTAGCCAGTGGTGACGACGCCACTCTGAACATCGGTTCCGGTTCGGACATTGGCATCTTGAACGTCACCGGTGACCTGGACCTGAACGTGGCCGGCGTGCTCGACCTCGACTCGGCTACCAGCACCGGCAACACCTTGCTGCATCACCGTGGCCTGGCCGGTACAGCGCTACGTTATGGCGACCTGAATGTGGGCGGCAACCTGTCCGTGACCGGCCCAGGCAACTGGACCGGTAACGAGGCCACCGTAGTCGGCGATGCTACCTACGATGTGGGCAGCGCCGATCTGCACAGCCTGATCAGCAACACCGGCACGCTGTCGCTCGACGCGCTTGGCCTGTTCGCCGCCGATGTACTGAACAGCAAGACCCGCTCGGTGGTGCTGCAGGCGGGCTCCGCGGCGCTGGGAGCCGTCAATGCCGACACCTTCCTCAAGGCCAACACCAACGGCAACCTGACCATCGCCACCGGGCGCAGCGTCAATGACCTGACCCTGACCACTACGGCCGGCTCGCTGGGCACCATTCGCTTTGGCGAACTGATGAATCCGAATGCGCCAGGTGCGCTCGACACCGCGCATCTGAAGTCGGGGGAGAACCTGTACGTCGAGACCGATGGCGATGTCTTCGGTGGCAACGCCGAGGCCGAGTATCTGGTTTCGATCAAGGGCCGCAACATGACCTTCGGCCGTGTGCAGAGCCTGCAGGAAGATGTTTCGCTGATCGCCAGCGGCCTCTATGAAGAGGGCAATGGCAACATCACGGGTCTGCTGGTGGAAGGCAAGCGTGACGTCGGCATCATCGCTGGCGGCAACCTGACCATGCCGGAGGTGAAGTTCGGGCGCGCATACTCGCTGAAGGCCGGCCGCGATCTGACCGTCGGCATTCGTGGTGATCTGAACGTCAACGGCCTGGCAGAGGCCGGCCGCGATCTGCTGTTCAACATCGGCGGTAATGTCGATCTGCAAGGCATCAAGGCGGGTCGCAATGTCGACGTCACCTCCGGCGGCTTCATCAACCTGGATGACCGCATCGACGCCGGCGGGCACGTGAAGCTGCAGGCCAAAGGCGGTGACGTCACGGTCGGCCAGGGGATCTATTCGACCGGGCAGTACGACGGTCACGCCGTGGCCGCCAACGTGGCAATCGATGCCACGGGCAACGTATCCACTCCAGAAATCGTCGCTGCTGGTGGCAGTATCAATGTACAGGGCGGCAGCAACCTGCGTATCGGTACGCTGAGCGCCAAAGACGATACCGACCTGCTGGCAGGTGGCCTGATCCACGTGGCGGGTATCAGCCGCAGTGGCACCGATCAGCGCTGGACGGCCGGCAGCAGCATCGACTTCGGTCGTGTGCTGGCCGGCGGTTCGGTCGATCTCAAGGCGGTTGCGGACATCACTGGCGATGAAGTGGAGGGCAGCCTGATCAAAATCGATGGCCGCAATCTGCGCGTCACCGACCTGTCGTCCGACACGACCACCGACCTGCTGGCAGGTGGCCTGATTCACGTGGCAGGTATCAGCCGCAGTGGCACCGATCAGCGTTGGAATGCCGGCAACAGCATCGACTTCGGTCGCGTGCTGGCTGATGGTTCGGTCGATCTCAAGGCGGTTGCGGACATCACTGGCGACGAAGTAGAGGGCAGCCTGATCAAAATCGATGGCCGCAATCTGCGCGTCACCGACCTGTCGTCCGACACGACCACCGACCTGCTGGCAGGTGGCCTGATTCACGTGGCGGGTATCAGCCGCAGTGGCATCGATCAGCGTTGGAATGCCGGCAACGGCATCGACTTCGGTCGTGTGCTGGCCGGCGGTTCGGTCGATCTCAAGGCGGTTGCGGACATCACTGGCGATGAAGTGGAGGGTAGCCTGATCAAGGTCGCTGGCCACAGCCTGCGGTTTACGGACCTCACCGCCAATACCGATACCGACCTCATGGCTCGCGGCCTGATTCGCATCAGCAGCACCAGCCAGAGCGGCGGTAGCCAGAACTGGCATGCCGATGACAGCATCTTCTTCGACCGTCTTCTGGCGGGCGGCCAGGCGTTGCTCGACAGCATGCTGACCACGCAAGGCAACGTGCTGCGCGCCGATCAAGGCGCGACAATCAACGCCGGCTGGCGCAATGGCGTTGCCAGCAACGCCGATATCCTGCTCGGCCAAGCCACTGCATCGACTCTAAGTCTGTGGGCGGGCAGCCTGATCCGGGTCGCTGATGCCAACATCGGTCATTCGACCGACCTGCACGGCCAGGACATCGAACTCTATGGTCGCCACACCGGCTCCGGGCAGCTCAACCTCTGGGTGGAGGGCAGCGGCCAGGCCCTGGCGCGCCGCTTTGACACTCGCCTGCAAGCCGCGAATATCGTTTCACCGCGCCTGCATGTGATCGACAGCCGTATCGAGACCACCGGCAGCAAGGTGGATCTGCAGGATGCCGCTGGCGTCGACCGTCTCGCCCTGTACAGCGCTCAGGCGGTGCTTATCGCGGACAACACCACGCCGACCTACCGCCAGGACGCGGATGTGCAACTCTATGAGTTGGATAAAGCTTTCCAGCTCAAGCAGGACGGATTGACCACCACCACCAGCGCGTACGTGCTGCACCGCAAGTCGACGCACCAGGTGCTGGTGCAGAACTTCAGTGAGCAGCACGCGGCGACGCCGGGCGAGGGCATGTTGTATCAGGGCATCAGCGCGGCTCGCTACAGCGAGCAGAACCTGTCGGCTGGCTTGAACGAGCAGCGTATCGCGGCTGTCTTGCAGCAGTTGGTTCCAGTGTTGCCACTGGCCTCTGGCTGGGCACCGAGCTGGCGCGCGGCACCGATGGAAACCCGGATGAACCTTGAGATGGGCGCATCCGCGCCGGCTGACGATGGAGTAGAAGCGTGGGAGCTTTGATGATGGGGCGTTTCGCTGCGTTGTGCAGAGTCTCCAGCGGCATGTTGTTGGTGCTGACGGTTCCTTTGGCTCAGGCCCAGGTTCCGCCAGCTGCTATCCCGGGGCAGATCGATCCAGGCCTGCAGCGTGAGCAGTTGCAGCGTAACCAGGAGCAGCGTGCCATCGAAGATCGCGCCCGGCGTGTCGAGGTACCTGCCCTGCGCGGTGATGAGCCCGCCGAGCAGGTACTGCCGGATCAGGGAGAGCGCTTTGAGCTGAGCGGGGTCAGCTTCAACGCGTCGGTATTCCTGCCGCGCGAGCAACTGGAGCAGATTGCCAAGGCCTATGTAGGCCGTCCGATCAGCTTCAGTGACCTCAATGCGCTGCTGCGAGACGTCAATGCACTTTATGAAGCGCAGGGGCAGCTCACCGCGCGGGCAATAATTCCGCCACAGACCCTGGCCGATGGGCAGCTGAAAATCGTTCTGGTGGAAGCCAAGGTCGACAAGGTGGCTTGGCAGAAAACGCCGCGGGTCGATGAGTCGTTCTACACCGACCGGCTTGGCGTCGAGCCAGGCCAGGTGCTCGACAGCCCTGCCTTGATGACCGCCATTCAGCGCTTCAACACCACGACGCCAGGGCCCCAGGTGACGGCGAGCCTGGCGCCGGGGGAAGGTTTCGGCACGACCCGAGTGGATCTCGAGTCGTTCGAGCCAGATCCCTGGCAGTGGTCGGTGTTCGTCAACAATCACGGTACCGAAGGCACCGGGCGCGAGCAGTATGGCGGCAGCCTGACCTGGTTCTCGCCGACCGGTGTTGCCGATGCGCTGAATGCCGTCGTGGTTGCTACCTCCGGTTCTCAGTATGGCAGCCTGCGTTACAGCCGCCCGGTCAATCGCTATAACGGCGTGGTGTACGCCGAAGGCAGCGCCAATACCCTGGAAATCGAAAAGGGGCCGTTCGCAGCGCTGAATATCGAAGGCGACTCGCAATCCTACGGCTTGGGCTATGACCACCCGTTCTGGGTCAACGAGCACTGGAACCTGCAGGCCGGTGTTGGCTACAACCAGCAGGAGTCGGAAACCACCATCCAGGGCCTGAGCCTGAGCGAAACCAGCACCGATGAAATGGTGCTGCGCGGGCAGGTCGAATACCGCGCCGCGCCCTGGTACATGCGCTATGAGCAGCGGCTGCGTCAGGTATCCGCCGACAACCGCACCAACGGTGAGAGCGGTACTTTCCAGTTACTCAATGGCGCGGCCTATCTAAGCCGTGCGTTGGGTGAACGCTTCGAGGCGGTAGGCCGATTCGGCTGGCAGTACGCCAGCGACACGCAGGCCCTGCCGTCTGCACTGCTCTATCAGTTCGGCGGTGTCAGCAGCATTCGTGGCTATGATCCAGGCGTGATCGCCTCACCGCAGGGCGTGACCCTGAACCTGGAAACGTATTGGAACTACAGTGAACGCTGGAGGCCGTTCGTATTCTTCGATTATGGGCGGGCGATGGATTTGGGAACCGCCGATATCGACCTGCAAAGCGTCGGTCTCGGTCTGAATTTCAACTGGGGGCGCCGTTTGAGTATCAACCTGATCGCCGCCAACCCACTCAAGGATGTCGTGCCGGATCAGGACAGTGGTCAGGTTCTCGCGCAGATCATCATCCGCTAACTCATTTCAAGGGGAATCACACATGACCACGATGTTGCTCTACAAAGAAATCAAGGCACTCAACCGCGAAGATCACAAGACGCTGAAGCTCAAGCCCGCCAGCGACTGCGCCTTTGCCGCCAGCACCCACCTGGTGCCACTGGCCGGTCTTGAGTTCTTCCAGGCCGCACGGCATTACCCGATCGTCTTCATCGGTGAAGGCGACAAGGCCATGCCGATCGCGCTGCTGGGCCTCAAGGAAGGCCACAATGGCTACACGGACAGCGAGCATCAGTGGCAGGCGAACACTTATATTCCGGCCTTCGTTCGTCGTTATCCGTTCGTGCTGGCGCAGGACGATGCCAACAACTTCACCGTCTGCTTCGATGCGGCCCATGAAGGCTGGAACGAGGACGACGGGCGTGAGCTGTTTGCCGAAGACGGCAAGAACAGCGAGTTTCTCGAAGAGATGATCCAGTTCCTGCAGAACTTCACTGCGGAGATGGAGCGTACGCGTCTGTTCGTCGACAAGCTTAACGAGCTGGAGCTGCTGTCCAGCCGCACCCTGAAGCTGACTCACACCAGCGGCGAAAGCTTCGTGCTGAGCGACTTCCAGGCCGTTGACGAAGAGAAGTTCCTCAGCCTGCCGGATGACAAGGTGCTCGAACTGCACAAGGCTGGCGTGCTTGGCTGGATTTACGCTCACCTGATGTCGCTGGGCAACACCAACCAGCTGTTCGATGACTACCTGAGCAAGAAGCTGGGTGACGTCACCAAGCACTGATCGGCGCGCTACCCAGGCCGGGCGTTACTTCACGTGACGCCCGGCTTTTTTGTGCGCGCTCACCAGCTCAGGCGGTTGCCTTGCAGCCGCGCATGCCGGCCATACGGCCAGGCGAAGTTGGCGTCGCCGTGGCCGCTGGGCAACTCGCCGTAGAGCGGGATGCCGAAGGGTGCGAGGTACTCGCCGATGATGTCCTCGATGCTGTGCTGCACGCCGCGCCGCGGGCAATCGGTGAAACTGCCCAGGCACACCGCGGCCGGGCGGCGCTCGGCAAAGCTCTCGAACAACTGCCAGAAGCTGCGTTCCAGGCGGTAGTAGGGCTCGCCGACGTCTTCGAGAATCAGGATGGCGTTGTCCGGCAATTGCATGCCGGCGACGGTGCCGCAGCCGCTGGCCAGGGCGGTGAGGTTGCCGCCCACCAGTGGCCCTTCGACGAGCGTTGCGGGGCCGCTGATGTGCCGTACGGGCAAGGGCTGGCCGCAGTCGCGCAGCACATCCCACAGTGAACGCATGGAAGCCAGCCGCTCGCGCTGGCCGGTCGGGGCTGCCAGTGGCTGCAGACCGAGCGCGGTGGCGACCGGCCCATGAATGCCCGGCAGCCCATGGCGGCCGAAGGCATCGAGCAGCAGCGACAGGTCCGAGTAGCCGATCAGCGGGCGCGGGCTGGCGCCTTGCAGCAGCGCCCAGTCGATGCCGGGCAGCAGTTGCGCACAACCGTAACCGCCACGCAGGCACCAGACGGCATCGATGCCCGGCAGCGAGAAGGCTTCGTGCAGATCGTCCAGGCGCTGCGCTGGCGTACCGGCCAGATAGCGGTGGCGGGCGCGCGTATTGTGGCCCAGGTGATAGTCGATGCCCTGCACTTCGAGCTGCGCCAGGGTCGCGTCGAACACCTCGTCGGCAATGGCCGAGGCGGGCGCGATCAGGGCCAGGCGGCCGGCGAACGGCTTGCTCATCTCAACCCTTGCCCTTGGTGCGCGTCAGGTTGGGACCGCCGTTCTTTTCCAGGTACTGGATGATCATCCCGGCGACGTCCTTGCCGGTGGTGACTTCGATGCCCTCCAGGCCTGGCGATGAATTCACTTCCATCACCAGCGGGCCGTGGTTGGAGCGCAGGATATCGACACCCGCCACCGACAGGCCCATGACCTTGGCCGCGCGGATCGCGGTCATGCGTTCCTCGGGGGTGATCTTGATCAGGCTGGCGGTGCCGCCGCGGTGCAGGTTGGAGCGAAACTCGCCAGGCTTGGCCTGGCGCTTCATCGCCGCGATCACCTTGTCGCCGACCACGAAGCAGCGGATATCGGCACCGCCGGCCTCCTTGATGTACTCCTGCACCATGATGTTCTGCTTGAGGCCCATGAACGCCTCGATCACCGACTCGGCGGCCTTCTCGGTTTCGCACAGCACTACGCCGATGCCCTGTGTGCCTTCCAGCACCTTGATCACAAGGGGCGCGCCGTTGACCATCTGGATCAGGTCGGGAATGTCGTCCGGCGAGTGGGCAAAACCAGTCACCGGCAGGCCGACGCCGCGCCGTGACAGCAATTGCAGCGAGCGCAGCTTGTCCCGCGAGCGGGCGATAGCCACCGATTCGTTGAGCGGCACGACACCCATCATTTCGAACTGGCGCAGCACCGCGCAGCCGTAGAAGGTCACCGAGGCGCCAATACGCGGGATCACCGCGTCGAAGTCTTCCAGCGGTTTGCCGCGATAGTGGATCTGCGGCTTGTGGCTGGCGATGTTCATGTAGGCGCGCAGGGTGTCGATCACCACCATTTCATGGCCGCGCTGCTGCCCGGCTTCGACCAGGCGGCGGGTGGAATACAGGCGCGGATTGCGCGACAGCACAGCGATTTTCATTGGGCACCGCTAAGGTCGGTAAGCGAAGGTTTTTCCTGAACGTAGGTCAGCGCCGGATTGACCACCAGTTGGCCGTCGATCAACGCTTTGGAACCGAGCAACATGCGATAGCGCATGGTCTTGCGGCTGGCCAGCGTGAACTCCACCGGCCATGACAAATCACCGAGCATCAGGCTGGTACGAATAACGTAGCGGCTTTGTGCCTGGCCGTTGGAACTCTTGATGCTTTTCACCGTGACCAGGCGCGCTTCGCAGCGATGGCGACGCTGCACCTGGGTGCCGATGTAGGCCGTGAAGCGCACCCACTCTTCGCCATCACGCTCGAAGGTCTGGATGTCGCTGGCGTGCAGGCTGGATGTGCTGGCACCTGTGTCGATCTTGGCGCGCAGGCCGATGATGCCGAGCTCCGGGAGGTTGACCCATTCGCGCAGGCCGATCACGTTGAGGTGGTCGAATGTCTTCAAGAAAGGCTTCCGTGGCTGCTGGATCTGGGCGCGATGGCGCTCATGGTACTGAAAAATTGCGTGGCCATGTGCGCCTGTCAGTGAGCGGTGTCGGCCGCTCGCCAGGCCGCCTCGGCGAGCACTGGCAGCCCCTTGAACTGCGGCTTGGCGAACAGATAGCCCTGCATCAGTTCGATCCCGCTGTCAGCGAGAAAGTCCCGCTCGCCGGGCGTCTCGATACCTTCGGCGATGATCTGGATGCCGAGGTCGCGGCAGATGGCGATGATGCCGCGCACGATGGCCTGGCGGGCCCTGTCCTGATCGATGCTGCGAATCAGCGCCATGTCCAGCTTGATCAGGTCGGGCTGGAAATCGGCCAGCAGGGTGAGCCCCGAGTGACCGGCGCCGAAATCATCGATCGCCGTCTTGAAGCCGAACTCCTGGTACTGACGCAGGATGTTGGTCAGGTGCCGGCTGTCCAGCAGGTGGTCACTCTCGATGGTCTCGAAGATCAACCTGTCCAGAGGGAAATTATGCAGCCGGGCCGCCTCCAGCGTACTGCGGATGCACAGCTCCGGGCGGTAGACGGCATTGGGCAGGAAATTGATCGAAAGAAAGGACTGCATGCCCAGTTGCATCGCCTCGGCAATCGCCTGGGTGCGGCAGCGCTGGTCGAACCGGTAGCGGTTGTCGTCGTTGACGCGGTCGAGCACGCTGAACGCGCCTTCGCCCGCGGGGCCGCGCACCAGCGCCTCGTGGGCGAACACCTGGCGGGTGTGGAAATTCACGATGGGCTGGAAGGCGAAGTTGAACGCGAAGTCCAGCTCCTGGCTAGCCTGGCAGCCACGGCATTTTTCGGGATGGGTGAGTTCGCTGGGAAAATGGGTCACTGCTGCTCCGCAATGGCTGGTGCACGATCAAATACTTGTGTCGTTGTGACAATAGAGACAGGCTGATGTAGCAGCAAATTATGACGATGACTCAATCAACGGTGAGGTGATGGTGGCAAAGCAGGATACCGATGACAAGGTACGGCTGGACAAGTGGCTGTGGGCGGCGCGTTTCTTCAAGACCCGCGCGCTGGCCAAGGCGGCGATCGAGGGCGGCAAGGTGCATTGTCGTGGCGAGCGCTGCAAGCCGGGCAAGGAGCCGAAGGTGGGTGAGGAATATGTGATTCGCACTGGCGTCGACGAGCGCACGGTGATCGTCCAGGCGCTGTCGGTGGTACGCCGGGGCGCTCCCGAGGCGCAGGCGCTGTACGCCGAGACTGGCGAGAGCATCGTGCGCCGCGAGCGTGCCGCCGAGCAGCGCAAGGCTGGCGCCCTGGGCGTGCAGACCGATGGGCGGCCCAGCAAGAAGCAGCGCCGCCAGCTGTTCTATCTGCGCGGCGGCTCCGGCGAGTGGGTGGAGTAGGGCTTCAGCGCCCACCGATCAGGCTGGTCGAGCCCAGCAGCGGTACCTTGGCGAGGCGCTTTATCAGCGGCAGGGTCAGCCGCTCCAGCGCGACGCTGGCACCGAGCGCCAGTGGTGTGTAGCAGCTCCAGGCGATGCCCAGCACGCTGAGCAGCACACCGCCTACCAGGGCGTCCGTGCCCCAGTGGGCGCCGGCCACCAGCCGTGGCAGCATGCCGATCACCGCGACCGCCCAGACCAGCAGGCGGCGCCAGCCGGCCGCGAAAAAGCTGCAGAACATCGCCCAGATCATCAGCACCGAGGCGTGATCGCCAGGGAAGCTGCGGCTGGCGCTGTCCTTGAGGTCCCAGCGCTCCTCCCAGGCCGGGAACATCTCGGTCAATCGAGCGCTGCCCTCCACCACCAGTGACGGGCTGGCGTGCTGCCAACCCATGTACTCGACGAGATCGGCGAACAGCACGCGCATCAGCAGCATGACCGTCAGTGCCACCAGAAAAGCATACAGCCCGGTGCGCACCTGGGCTGCCGGAAAGACCAGGCCGGCGCGCAGCATGATGGCCAGCATCACCACGCCCACCCCGGCATCCACCGGGCGCATGCTGCCGATCGCCCAGAGTTGCGCCCACAGCCCGGCCGCATGCGCCGGGTCGTTGAGCAGGTGGAACAGCCACAGGTCGAATTGATTCCAGTAGTGGCGCGTCAACGGCCACAACCAACTGGCGAACAGCAGGGCGATGAGCAGGTGACTGATGATCAGCGCGCGGGGGCGCCATTGAGCGTGCAAAGCGAGGGGCATGGCGGAGGGCTTTCAAGGAAAACCGCCGATTCTAGGCAGCGCGCGGGTGGCGCTGGGGCCTTTCGGGCAACTGTTCAGCCGGCGTTCAGGAGACCGTCGCTGGGCCGTTCTTCGCATTCAGCTTGGTCGACGTCACGTTTGCGCCTAAAATTGCCGACCCCCAGGCCACCTGGAACGACTTCCCTGGCCTGTCTCGCATCTATAAGCAGGCGATCCGTTATGTCCGACTTCACCCAACGCTTTCTTTTCGACGACACCGATGTGCGCGGTGAATTGGTCGGGTTGTCCGGCAGTTACCAGCAGGTGCTGGCCAAGCATGATTACCCGCGCCCGGTTGCGCAGTTGCTCGGCGAACTGCTGGCTGCGGCATCGTTGCTGGTCGGTACGCTGAAGTTCGACGGCCTGCTGGTGCTGCAGGTGCGCTCCGAAGGCCCGGTGCCATTGCTGATGGTGGAATGCTCGAGTGACGGTGAAGTACGCGGTATCGCCCGCTACGAAGCCGAGCGGATCGCCGACGGCGACGGCCTGCTGCAACTGATGCCCGACGGCGTGCTGGCGATGACCGTCGACCCCAGGCAGGGCCAGCGCTACCAAGGCATCGTGTCGCTGGACGGCGACACCCTGGCCGACTGCCTGACCAACTACTTCGCCACCTCCGAGCAGTTGGCCACACGCTTCTGGTTGTGCGCCGACGGCCTGCGCGCGCGCGGCTTTCTGCTGCAGCAGTTGCCTGCCGACCGGCTGACCGACGACGACGAGCGCGCGGCCAGCTGGGAGCACCTGGTGACCCTCGCCGACACCCTGCAGAACGAGGAATTGCTGGGCCTGGACAACGAAACCCTGCTGCATCGGCTCTACCACCAGGAGACGGTTCGCCTGTTCGAGCCACGCCTCATCCAGTTCCGTTGTAGCTGCTCGCGTGAACGCTCAGCGAAAGCGCTGGTCAGTTTAGGGCGGGCCGATGCCGAGCTGCTGCTCAGCGAGCATCACGGCCGCGTGGAAATCGACTGCCAATTCTGCAATGAGCGCTATGGGTTCGATGCCGCTGACATCGCCCAGCTGTTCGCCGGCGGAGGCAGTCAGCAGCCCTCTGACACCCGTCATTGAGGGCCGCCAGCAACGCGTAGGGTGTTCTGATTGGGGGCTGCACCCGCAGCCTGCTTTTCTGGCATAATCCGCGCACTTTTTTAGCTGTAGTCTGCTCTTTGCATGACTACAAACGTTTGGAAGACTCGGCCGTTCGGCCGACGGGGACTCACATGACGCAAGCCAACAACGCTGTGTACACCGACATCAGCACCGCTCAACTGGTCGAGGAAGCCCTTCGTCGCGGTGAGGGCGAACTGGCGTCCACTGGTGCTCTGGTTGTACGCACCGGCCATCGTACCGGGCGTTCTCCGGTCGACCGTTTCATCGTCGACGAGCCGAGCACGTCGGCAGACATCGGCTGGGGCCCGATCAACCGCAAGTTTCCGGCCGACAAGTTCGATGCCCTGTGGGATCGCGTCCAGGCGTTCTCCGATGCACAGGACAGCTTCGTTTCCCACGTTCATGTAGGTTCCGCCGAAGCTCACTACCTGCCCGTCAAGATGACCACTGCCACTGCCTGGCAGAACCTCTTCGGCCGTCAGCTGTTCATCGAGCCGACCCAGTACAACCCGTCTGGCAAGCAGGAGTGGCAAGTACTCAATGTCGCCAACTTCGAGTGCGTGCCGGAGCGTGATGGCACCAACTCCGACGGCTGCGTGATCATCAACTTCGCACAGAAGAAGGTGCTGATCGCTGGCATGCGTTACGCCGGTGAGATGAAGAAAGCCATGTTCAGCGTGCAGAACTTCCTGCTGCCGGCCGCCGATGTGCTGCCGATGCACTGCGCTGCCAACATCGGCGAAGAAGGCGACGTGACCCTGTTCTTTGGCCTGTCCGGCACCGGCAAGACCACCCTGTCCGCCGATGAAAGCCGCTACCTGATCGGTGACGACGAGCACGGCTGGGGCACTGGCGTGGTGTTCAACATCGAAGGCGGTTGCTATGCCAAGTGCATCGACCTCTCCGAGAAGAACGAGCCGGTGATCTGGAAGGCCATCAAGTTCGGCACCGTGCTGGAAAACGTGGTGCTCGACGAGCAGCGTGCGCCGGACTACACCGACGACAGCCTGACCCAGAACAGCCGCGCCGCCTACCCGCTGGAATTCGTCGAGAAGCGCAGCGAGAAGAACCTCGGCGGCGAGCCCAATGCAGTGATCTTCCTGACCTGCGACCTGACCGGCGTACTGCCGCCAGTGTCGATCCTCAACGAAGAGCAGGCGGCGTACCACTTCCTGTCCGGTTACACCGCGCTGGTCGGTTCCACCGAAATGGGTTCGGGTCCTGGCATCAAGTCGACCTTCTCCACCTGCTTTGGCGCGCCGTTCTTCCCGCGTCCGGCTGGCGTATACGCCGAGCTGCTGATCAAGCGCATCCAGGCCTTCGGCTCCAAGGTTTACCTGGTCAACACCGGCTGGACCGGCGGTGGTTATGGCGTCGGCAAGCGTTTCAACATCCCGACCACCCGTGGCGTGATCGCGGCTATCCAGAGCGGCGCGCTGATCGGTACCGAAACCGAGCACCTGCCAATCATCAACCTGAGCGTGCCGAAGGCCGTTCCGGGCGTCGAGACCAACCTGCTCAACCCGCGCAACACCTGGGCTGACCAGAGTGCCTACGACGAAGCCGCCAAAGGCCTGGCCAAACTGTTCATCGACAACTTCACCAAGTTCGATGTCAGCGATGCCATCAAGAGCGCCGGCCCGCAGCTGTAAGCTCGCGCCGTGTTCGACAAGGCCGCCTTCGGGCGGCTTTGTCATTTAGGGTGCAACACTTCTTCTCACACGTGCAGGCGATGCGCGCTGTGAAACGCTCTCTACACAGGTTACGGTTATTGGCCATTCAGCGGTCAATGGAGTGACAGCGTATGCCCACTACCCTCCAACGTGTCTTCGGTTTCAGTCAGCTTCGCCCTGGTCAGGAGCGCGTGATCAGTGCCGTGCTCGCCGGCCGCTCGGCCGCGGCGATCTTTCCCACCGGCTCCGGCAAATCCCTCTGCTACCAGCTGCCGGCGCTGCATCTGCCGCACCTCACGGTGGTGGTCTCGCCGTTGCTGGCGCTGATGCAGGATCAGCTGGCCTTCCTGCACCGGCACGGTATCAGTGCGGCCAGCATCGATTCGGCGCAGAGCCGTGAGCAGGTCAGCGAAACCATGGCCAAGGCCAAATCCGGGGAGCTGAAGATTCTGATGATTTCGGTCGAGCGCCTGAAGAACGAGCGCTTCCGCAACTTCATCGCCGGGGTGCCGATTTCTCTGCTGGTGGTCGACGAAGCCCACTGCATTTCCGAGTGGGGGCACAATTTTCGCCCGGATTACCTGAAACTGCCGGATTACCAGCGCCAGTTCGGTATCGCCCAGGTGCTGCTGCTCACCGCCACGGCAACGCCTCCGGTGATTGCCGACATGCAGAAGAAATTCGCCATCGCCGCCGATGACGTGGTCACCACTGGCTTCTACCGGCCCAACCTGAATCTGCTGGTCGAGCCGGTGGCCGGGCATGACAAGCAGCGGCGCCTGGGGCAGTGGCTCGGCGCCAGGCAAGGCGAGCCGAGCATCGTTTATGTCACCCAGCAGAAGACTGCCGAGCAGGTTGCCGAACAGCTGAGCCAGCAGGGGCTTTCCGTCAACGCCTACCATGCCGGCATGGCGCACGACGTACGCGAGGCGATCCAGCGTCGCTTCATGGCCGGTGAACTGGGCTGTATCGTCGCCACCATCGCCTTTGGCATGGGCATCGACAAGCGCGACATCCGCAATGTGGTGCATTTCGACCTGCCCAAGTCGGTGGAGAATTACAGCCAGGAAATCGGCCGTGCCGGACGTGATGGCGAGCCGTCCGACTGCCTGGTGCTGGCCAACCGCGACAGCCTCAACGTGCTGGAAAATTTCGTATACGGTGACACGCCGGAGCGCGACGGTATCGAGCGCGTCCTTGAGGAAATCCGCGGTAACGCCAGGGACGGTCAGTGGGAAATGACCCTCAATGCACTCAGCGATCACAGCAACATCCGCCAACTGCCGCTCAAGACGCTACTCGTGCAACTGGAGTTACGCGGCATCATCGCGGCACGCTACGCCTATTTCGCCGAGTACCGTTTCAAGTACCTGGTCGAGCCGGACGCCCTGCTGGCCCGCTTCGAGGGTGAGCGGCGGCAGTTCGCCGAGGCCATCGTCAGTGCCTCGACGCGCGCACGCACCTGGTGCACCGTGGATTTCGATGCGCTGTATCGCACGCACCAGGCGGAACGCGCACGGGTGGTCAAGGCGCTGGACTTCTTCCAGGAGCGCGGCTGGATCGAGCTGGAAAGCAAACAGATGACCGATGTCTATGCGCTGCTGCAGCCTGATTTCGACGCGGCGGTACTGGCCACCGAGCTGCACGATTATTTCCTGGCGCAGGAAGGCAGCGAGATCCGCCGCATCCAGGCGATGCTTGAACTGTTCGCCAGCGAGCAGTGCCTGAGCCACCGCTTGGCGGAGTACTTCGGTGACGAGCAGGCACCACAGCAGTGCGGGCACTGTTCAGTGTGCCGCGGCCAGGTCGCGCGGCTGCCCCAGCCACCTTCGCTCCCGCCGCTGGCCACGCTGGATCGCGACGCCCTGTGTGGCGCATTCAGCGAGCGATACCAGGGTGCACGCGGTGGTGAATTGCCCAGTAACGAATGCCTTGCACGCTTTCTCTGCGGCATCAGCGTGCCGCTGTTCACCCGCCTCAAGGCCCGGCAGATCCGCGGTTTCGCGGCGCTGGAGGACTACCCGTATGGCGAAGTACGGGCGTGGCTGGGCGGTAGCGGGGTATCTGGCGCGATGCCGCTGCCGCGATAGGCCATACTGCAAGGCTTCGAGTTTGGAGCCGGTAAGCCATGACCCTATCCGTGCCACGGCGCATGGCCCGCGCGATCAACGCGCAGCCCGCCGAGCTGGCCGCCGCGCTGGCGGGCTTCGCGTTGTTCTTCTGCCTGTTCTGCGGCTATTTCATGCTGCGACCGATCCGCGAGTCGATGGGTATCCAGGCCGGGGTGGACAACCTGCAGTGGCTGTTCACCGCCACTTTCGTGGTCATGCTGCTGGCCGTGCCGCTGTTCGCCTGGCTCAATTCCCGGGTGCCACGCATCCATTTCATCGACTGGGTCTATGGGTTCTTCTGCCTCAACCTGCTGGCGTTCGCCGTAGCCTTCAGCGTCATGGCCGAGAACCTGTGGATGGCGCGGGCATTCTACGTGTGGATCTCGGTCTACAACCTGTTCGTGGTGTCGGTGGCCTGGAGCCTGATGGCCGACGTGTTCGACTCGCCCCAGGCCAAACGGTTGTTCGCCTTTATCGCCGCTGGTGCCAGTGTCGGCGGCCTGGCCGGCCCGGCGGCGAGTGCACTGCTGGTAGGCGCGGTGGGTGCCAGCGGCCTGGCGTTGCTGGCCGCGCTGCTGCTGGCCGGAGCCTTGGCGCTGAAACACTACCTGATGGGCTGGCGCGAGCGCGCCGGGGCGGGGCGCCCGGGCGCCAGCCAGGCGGAAAATCCGCGGCGGCCGGTGGCCGGCAATCCGTTCAGCGGCATGACGCGGGTGTTCAGGTCTTCCTACCTGCTGGGCATTTCCGCTTTCGTGATCCTGCTTGCCACGGTCACCACCTTTCTCTACTTCGAGCAGGCCCGGCTGGTCGCCGAGCTGTTTCCCGACCGCGACGAGCAGGTGCGGGTGTTCGGCCTGATCGACTTCGTGGTTCAGGCCGGTGCGCTGCTCGCCCAGTTGTTCATCACCGGCCGGGTGGCCCAGCGCCTGGGTGTGCGCACGCTGTTGGCCGCAGTGCCGGTCCTGGTGTGCGTGGGGTTCCTGGCCCTGGCGCTGGCGCCGACCTTCGCCGTGCTGGCCGGCCTGATGATCGTGCGGCGTATCGGTGAGTACGCCTTCGTACGGCCGGGACGCGAGATGCTCTTCGCGCCGCTGGACGCCGAGAGCAAGTACAAGGCCAAGAACTTCATCGACACCGTGGTCTATCGCGGTGGCGATGCACTGAGCGGCTGGGCCAAGAGCCTGATCGACATGCTCGGCTACGGGGTGGCGCTGATCGCCGTGATCGGCGCACTGTGTGCGGCCATCTGGGGCCTGCTCGGCTGGTACCTGGGCGGGCGCGCCGACCGCGGCGACACCGGGCTGCCGCCGCCGCGTGGCGACAGCGGGGCGTCCGTCACGCGTTGATCAGAGCGCGCGCTTCGGCGAAGCAGGCTTCGGCCAGCGGCGAGCGTGGCGCGCTGCGGCGCATGATCAGGCCCAGTGGCGCCAGCGTGTGGGCGTCCTCGATGGGCGTCAGCAGCAGGTCGTTGGTGAACTCGGCCAGGCCGTTCTGCAGCGGCATGATCGAGCAGCACAGGCCGGCGCTGACTGCCTGCAGCAGCTGGTGCACGGCATCGGTTTCCAGTTTCGGCAAGGGGGTCAGCCCGCGGGAGCGGAAGCTGTGGTCGATCGACTGGCGAAAGTGCATACCGGCCGACAGCAGGCCCAGGGGCAGATCGATGAGGCTTTCCCAGCGCAGGGTGGTTTCCGTGAACTGGAAGTGACGGCGGTCGTACAGCAGGCCCATGCGCGTCGCCGCCAGCTCGAGGCTGTCGAAGTGCTCGCGGTCGAGGCGGTCGAGGTACGACAGGCCCAGGTCCAGCTGATTGCTGCCCAGGCGTTCGAGGATCTGGTCGCTGCTCAGCGCGAACAGCTGGAAACGCAGCCCGGGATGCTGTTCGGCGAACAGCTGCACCAGCTCCATCGGATCGAAGCCGGACAGCGGCACCACGCCAAGGCGCAAGGTACCGACCAGTTGCCCACGGCAGGCCGCCGCCTCGGCATACAGCCCGTCATGGGCAGCCATCAGGCTGCGCGCCCAGGCGAGGATGCGCTCGCCTTCGGCGCTGAAACCTTCGAAGCGCTGGCCGCGGCGCACCAGCTCCAGCCCCAGTTCGTCTTCCAGGTTGCGCAGGCGCATCGACAGCGTTGGCTGGGTGACATGGCAGCGCGCCGCCGCCTGGCCAAAGTGGCGGGTCTCGTCGAGGGCGATCAGAAACTTGAGCTGCTTGATGTCCATGGGCGTTTCGTCAGGGCGTAGGGGCCGCTGTCACGGCGCAGGAAGGCCTGCAGGGCAGGCGCAGGCAGGAGTCTAGCAGCCCGATCAGGACACCACCGTGTCGTCTTCGGGCTGGGCGTGGCGCTCGCCGACCCAGTACTCGATAAGGTCACGCAGTTGCGACAGCTCCACCGGCTTGGCCATGTGGCCGTCCATACCGACCTGCCGTGCGCGCTCCTTGTGCTCGTTGAGGATGTGCGCGGTCAGCGCCACCACCGGGGTACGCTGGCGGTGTTCGGCGATTTCCCAGGCACGCAACTGCTCGGTTGCCGAGAAACCATCTAGCACCGGCATCTCGCAATCCATCAGCACCAGGTCGTAGCGCTGCGCCTTCATGGCGCTCAGGGCTTCTTCGCCATTGCTCGCGGTGTCGGGTTGCACGTTGAGCTTGCCGAGCATGCCGCGGATCACCTTGGTGGAAATGCTGTTGTCTTCGGCGACCAGAATGCGGAAGTCCTCCGGCACCACCAGTGCTGCGCTGTTGGTGATCATCGGCGTGGCCTGCCCACGCTGGCGCTGGGCCAGCTCGTCGGCCAGGGTGGCCTTGAGGGTGTAGCCGGCCACCGGTTTGGCGAGGATGCGCTTGATCCCGGCGTTGCGCGCGATGATCTTGCTCGGCGCGTGGCTGATGCCGGTGAGCATGACGATCAGAATGTCGTTGTTGAGGCTCGGGTCTTCCTTGATCTTCGCCGCCAGCTGCATGCCGCTCATGCCGGGCATCTCCTGGTCGAGCAGCACCACGTCGAAATACTCGCGCATGTGCGCCTTGGTGCGCAGCAGGGCCAGTGCCTCCTTGCCGGAAGGCACGCTGCTGACGTTCATGCCCCAGGCGTTGCACTGCTGCATCAGCACCTTGCGGCAGGTGTCGTTGTCGTCCACGACCAGCAGACGGGTGCCTTGCAGAATTGCGTCGATATCGGTGTTCGGCTGCTGCAGGCGCGCGTTGTCCAGCGGCAGGGTCAGCCACAGGGTGGAACCCTGGTTGCCACCGCTCTGGATGCCGAACTCGCCGCCCATGAGGCGGATCAACTGGCGGGCGATCACCAGCCCCAGGCGCCCGCCCATACGGGTGGCCGACAGGAAGTCGCGGCTCTGCAGCTCGGTGTTGAGCAATGCGTCGCGCTCGCTGGCGTTCAGTGGGTGTCCGCTGTCCTGCACGGCGAAGCGCAGGCGCGGTTGCTCGCCACTGGTATCGAGTGCCACCACCAGCAGGATCTCGCCCTCGCTGGTCTGCTTGAAGGCGTTGTCGAGCAGGCTCAGCAGGGTCTGGCGCAGCCGGGTCGGGTCGCCGCTGACGATTCGTGGCACCTGTGGCTGGATGAAGCTGATCAGTTCGATCTTCTGCAATTCTGCCTTGGCGCGGAAGATGTCCAGGCAGTCTTCGGTCAGCGCGTTGAGGTCGAACTGCACGTCATCGAGCTCGATCTGCCCGGACTCCAGCTTGGAGATGTCGAGGATCTCGTTGATGAGGTTGAGCAGCTCGTTGCCGGAACTGTGAATGGTCTGCACGTAATCGCGCTGCTTCGCCGACAGCGGCGTGCCGAGCAGCAGCTCGGTCATGCCCAGTACGCCGTTCATCGGGGTGCGGATCTCGTGGCTGATCTTGGCCAGGAACTCGGCCTTGGCCTTGAGTTCTGCATCGCTGGCCGCCAGGGCCGTGCGAGCCCGCGAGGCGGCGCGCTGCAGGTGCCGCTGGTGTTCGGCCAGGGCCGCGCTGAGCACCACGCCGCTGAGGGTGGCGATGCTGAACACGCCGGTTACCAGCCAGCCGGGGTCGAGCTGGTCGAAGCCGAACAGGATCGGTATGAACAGGCCGAAGCCGATGTTGAAGACCACCATGCCGCCGACGATCAGTCGGGCCGACTGGTAACCGTTATGCCAGTGCACGCCGCTGACCAGCAACACGCAGAGGGTACCGACGAACACGGTCAGGTATACCAGGGCGCTGTACCAGAGCATGCCAGTGATGAGGATGGTTGCCCCCAGGCCGAGCGTCAGCAGCGCATGCACGAGCAGCACCGTATTGAGCTTGCTGTGCTGCATCGGCGTGCTGCGGAAGAAACCGAGCGCGAAGCACGACAGGCAGAGGGCGGCGATCAGCGCGCTGATGTCGGCGATCAGCGACTGGTTGTAGCCCAGGCTTGGCACCCAGGCCGCCAGCATGCCCAGATTCGCTGCCGCGCACACCGCCAGGCCGGCGTGCAGGCCCGCCAGCCAGAGGCTGCAGACCGAACGTGCATAGGCGAAGCGGATCAGGTTGTAGACCACCACCAGCAGCAGGGCACCGAGCAGCGCACCGAACAGGTAGGCGGGCTTCTCCAGGCTGACCAGCTCGCTCTCGTCGATGACCTTGAACCAGGCCATCAGCGGGTGGTTGGAGGTCATCCGTACGTAAACTTCCCGGGCCTGCCCGTCATTGGGAAGCGACATCAGGTAGGCCCGGGAGGGCAGCGGCCGCGAGCTCAACGGCATCGACTCGCCGGTGTGCACGCGCTGCTCGATCTGGCTGCCCTGCAGCAGGTAGTAGTCGAGAAACTGCACGCGCGGTGCAAATACCCACAACCAGTACGGTGCCTGGTGCGGCGGCACGTCGAAGCGCAGCCACACGGCCTTTTGGCTGGGTGGGTAGGTGAAGGCGAGGGTGTCGAGGGGCAGAAACTGGTTGCGCCGGGCGCGCACGTCTTCCAGGGTCATCTGTGCGCCATCGTCGGTAAATACCGACCAGCCGGTGGCATAGGGCGCTGCAACCCGCTGTGGTGCCGCGATGCTCGACGTGCAGGCACCGGCCAGAAGCAGGCTAACGAGTAAACCTATGGCAATCCTGAGCCGTCGCACGTGGCAATCCCTTTAGGTGATACGGCTGCATTATAGCCAGCCGTGGGGGGTGCAGACCATGGAACCGAGACGCATGCTGACAGCCGAAAACCACCGATGCTCAGCGGCTTTCGGCATATTGCCGACCGGCGGCAGCGCCGGCCGCCATGGTCTTGTTACATCAGTTTTCGCCGCGCTCCCGGGCGATCGCCCGGTAGCCGATATCCGTGCGATGGAACATGCCGTTCCAGCTGATTTTATCGGCCAGGCGATAGGCCTGCTGCTGGGCATCGGCGACGCTGGCACCGATGGCGGTGGCGCACAGCACGCGGCCACCGGCGGTGACCACTTGGCCATCTTTCAGGACGGTACCGGCATGGAATACCTTGCCTTCCAGCGCCGCAGCCTCGTCCAGGCCCTCGATCACATCACCTTTGGCATAGTCGCCCGGGTAGCCACCGGCGGCCAGCACAACGCCGACGGTCGGGCGTGGATCCCAGCGCGCTTCGACCTTGTCCAACGCCTTGGCCAGCGCCGCCTCGACCAGCAGCACCAGCGACGACTCCAGGCGCACCATGATCGGCTGGGTTTCCGGGTCGCCGAAGCGGCAGTTGAATTCGATGACCTTGGGCTTGCCAGCCTTGTCGATCATCAGGCCGGCGTACAGGAAACCGGTATACACGTTGCCTTCGGCGGCCATGCCGCGCACGGTCGGGTAGATGACTTCGTCCATCACCCGCTTGTGTACCTCGGCGGTGACCACCGGAGCCGGCGAGTAGGCGCCCATACCGCCCGTGTTGGGGCCGCTGTCGGCGTCACCCACGCGCTTGTGGTCCTGGCTGGTGGCCATCGGCAGCACGTTCTCGCCGTCGACCATGACGATGAAGCTGGCTTCCTCGCCGTCGAGGAACTCCTCGATCACCACCCGCGAACCGGCTTCGCCGAAGGCGTTGCCGGCAAGCATGTCGCGCACTGCGTCTTCGGCTTCCTGCAGGGTCATGGCAACGATCACGCCCTTGCCCGCTGCCAGGCCGTCGGCCTTGATGACGATTGGCGCGCCTTTTTCGCGCAGGTACGCCAGCGCCGGCTCGACTTCGGTGAAGTTCTGGTAATCGGCGGTAGGGATGTTCTGGCGCGCCAGGAAATCCTTGGTGAAGGCCTTGGAGCCTTCCAGTTGGGCGGCGGCGGCCGTCGGGCCGAAGATATCCAACCGGCGGGTGCGGAACAGGTCGACCACGCCTTTGACCAGCGGCGCTTCCGGGCCGACGATGGTCAGTTGCACGTTCTGCTCGGCGAAATCGGCCAGGGCCTGGATGTCCAGCACGTCGATGGCGACGTTCTCGCACTTGGCTTCGGTGGCGGTGCCGGCGTTGCCTGGCGCGATGAAGACCTTCTCGACGCGCTTGTCCTGCGCCACTTTCCAGGCCAGGGCGTGTTCACGACCGCCGCTGCCGATGATCAATACGTTCATGTCTCTCTCCCAATGGAGGCGGGCATCAGCCCGTTAGGTGGATAGCAGAGCGCTGTCCACCCTACAAATTCCGAGGTCGCGATCGGGCTGGTAGATGCAAGGCGCAGCGGGTTTCGATAAGCGGAGTTGCCTGTTGGCAATGAGCATTATCGGAGCCAGCTGCAACGCCGCAGATGCCTGTCCGAGTGCGGCCGATTTTAGTGCCTGAAATGGCGCATGCCGGTGAACACCATGGCAATTCCGGCTTCGTCGGCGGCGGCGATCACTTCGTTGTCACGCATCGAGCCGCCCGGCTGGATCACCGCGGTGATGCCTGCCTTGGCTGCGTTGTCGATGCCGTCGCGGAACGGGAAGAAAGCATCGGATGCCATCACTGCGCCGGGTACCGGCAAACCGGCGTGCTCGGCCTTGATGGCGGCGATGCGCGCGGAGTTGACGCGGCTCATCTGGCCGGCGCCGACACCGACGGTCTGGCGGTTCTTGGCATAAACGATGGCGTTGGATTTGACGAACTTGGCCACCTTCCAGGCGAAGATCAGGTCATGCACTTCCTGCTCGCTAGGCGCGCGCTGGGTGACGATCTTCAGGTCATCTGCGCTGATCATGCCGATATCGCGGCTTTGTACCAGCAGGCCGCCGTTGACACGCTTGTAATCCCAGCCCGGAGCGCGCTCGGCCGGCCATTCGCCGCATTCGAGCAGGCGCACGTTGGCCTTGGCGGCAACCACTTCACGGGCGGCGGCGCTGATTTTCGGGGCGATGATCACTTCGACGAACTGGCGCTCGACGATGGCCTTGGCGGTTTCGCCGTCCAGCTCGCGGTTGAAGGCGATGATGCCGCCGAACGCCGACTCGGTATCGGTGGCGTAGGCCAGGTCATAGGCCTTGCGGATACCGCCTTCGTCTTCGGGCACCACGGCCACGCCGCAGGGGTTGGCGTGCTTGACGATCACGCAGGCCGGTTTGACGAAGCTCTTCACGCATTCCAGCGCGGCGTCGGTGTCGGCCACGTTGTTGAACGACAGCTCCTTGCCCTGCAACTGCACGGCCGTGGCCACGCACGCCTCGTCGGCGTGCTCGACGTAGAACGCGGCCTTCTGGTGCGGGTTCTCGCCGTAGCGCATGTCCTGCGCCTTGATGAACTGGGTGGTGAAGGTGCGCGGGAACAGGCTGCGGTCTTCGGTGGACAGGGTGTCGCGGCCCTGGTCGATGGTGCCCAGGTAGTTGGCGATCATGCCGTCATAGGCCGCGGTGTGCTCGAAGGCCTTGAGGGCCAGGTCGAAGCGCTGCGCGTAGCACAGGCCGCCGATTTTCAGGGAGTCGATGACCGCGGCATAGTCGCCGGAATTGACCACGATGGCCACGTCTTTGTGGTTTTTCGCAGCCGAACGCACCATGGTTGGGCCACCGATATCAATGTTCTCGATGGCGTCGGCGAGGTCACAACCCGGCTTGGCCACGGTGGCGGCGAAGGGGTACAGGTTGACTGCCACCAGGTCGATCGGCTTGATGCCGTGCTCGTCCATCACCGCGCCGTCGAGGGCGCGACGACCGAGGATGCCGCCGTGGATCTTCGGGTGTAGGGTTTTCACCCGGCCATCCATCATTTCTGGAAAACCGGTGTAATCGGCCACTTCCACTGCCGCCACGCCATTGTCCTTGAGCAGCTTGTAGGTGCCGCCGGTGGAGAGAATTTCCACGTTGAGGGCAACGAGCTCGCGGGCGAATTCAAGGATGCCGGTCTTGTCGGAGACGCTGATCAGCGCGCGGCGGACGGGGAGGCGGGTGGTCTGGTCGGTCATTTCAGAATCCATCAGAGCAGAGTATTAGCAAAAAAGGCGGCTTCGTTAGAGCCGCCCTTTTCAGGAGTTCGGGATCAGAGCAGATCGTACTGCTTGAGCTTCTTGCGCAACGTGCCGCGATTCAGGCCGAGCAGCTCCGAGGCTTTGGTCTGGTTACCCTTCACATAATTCATGACGGTTTCCAGCAGCGGGGCTTCCACTTCGGTGAGCACCAGGTTGTAGACGTCAGTGACGTCAGCCCCTTCAAGGTGAGCGAAGTAGTTGTGCAGGGCTTTCTCGACACTGCCGCGCAGGGTCTGGCCTTCTTCGCTCGGTGTGTTGAGGTGCTGTTTCAAACTGGCGTTGTCGCTCACGGGTGCAATCCCACTTCCTAAAGTCTCGTTCAACATGGTCATGCGGCCACCCCTTTTTCGTCGTTGTAGCGCTCACCGAAGAACTGGCGAACGCTTGCACACTGCGCCTCCTGGCTGTCCAGACGATTGAACTCGGCTCGGAATTCACGGGCGCCGGGCAGCGTCGCGAGGTACCAGCCGACGTGCTTGCGGGCGATGCGCACACCCATCACGTCGCCATAGAAGACGTGAAGGGCGGCCAGATGCTCGAGCAGAATGCGTTCAATCTCGTTCAGCGCAGGGGCGGGGCAGTGGGCGCCGGTGCGCAGGTAATGCTCAATTTCTCTGAAAATCCATGGGCGGCCCTGAGCCGCGCGGCCGATCAGCAGGCCGTCGGCGCCAGTCGCGGCCAACACCAGGGCGGCCTTTTCCGGTGAGTCGATATCGCCATTGGCCAGCACCGGAATGGACACGGCTTGCTTGATCGCGGCGATGGTCTCGTATTCGGCCTCGCCGGTGTAAAGGTCGGCACGGGTACGCCCGTGTACCGCCAAGGCGACGATGCCGCACTGCTCGGCGATACGTGCCACCTCCACGCCGTTCTTGTTCTGGCGGTCCCAGCCGGTGCGGATCTTCAAGGTCACCGGTACGTCCACCGCAGCGACCACGGCCTCGAGAATCGCCTGCACCAGCGGCTGGTCCTTGAGTAGCGCGGACCCGGCGGCCTTGTTGCAGACCTTCTTGGCCGGGCAGCCCATGTTGATGTCGATGATCTGGGCACCCAACTGCACGTTGGCGCGGGCTGCCTCGGCGAGCATCTGCGGATCACCGCCGGCGATCTGAACGGAGCGCGGCTCCGGATCGCCGCTGTGAATCATGCGCAGGCTCGATTTGCGCGTATTCCACAGGCGCACATCGCTGGTGACCATTTCCGACACCACCATGCCGGCGCCAAGGCGGCGGCAGAGTTGGCGAAATGGCTGATCGGTGACGCCGGCCATGGGGGCCAGGATCAGTCGATTGGGCAATGTATAAGGGCCGATGCTTAGCGCCGACATAGGGCTTCCCTGCTCAAGAGACGTGCTGTTGAGGCCAGTAGGAGAGTGCGAAAAGGGGGGAGATCATACCCGCTCTGAATGACCGGATAAAGGTTGTTTTGAACAAAATCTGAACAGTTGAGCGGTGGCTTTCGGTCGCATGCCGGGTTCGCCGCGTTGCAGAGGGCTGCCCGCGAGCAGCCGTTGATCGGCTGGTCAGGCCTTACTCGGGGGAGTGGAAATTGAGGCTGTAGTTCACTGCCCGTGCGCCCGGATCGAGGATGTCGAGGGCGATGTGGATCGGCGTCTGCGGCGGCATTTCCGCCTGGCCGGCCAGCTCGCCCGCCAGGTACTCGCTGGGTTTGAAGCGTCGGCTGGCGATCAGTTGGCCATTGAGATCGGCGAAGCGCATCTCCAGCAGCGGGAAAGGCTGGGAGAATGGGGCGCGGTTGTAGAGGATCGCATCGACGACCAGCGCGCCGCTGAATTCCGGGTGGCTGCGCACCACCAGGTTACTGCTCTTGATCTGGCCGATGTCGACTTTGGACGGCAAGGTGCACCCGATCACCGGGCAGGCCTGCTCGAACCATGGCCGGTACTGGTCCTGGCGAGCCAGCTCGGCGTAGTGGTAGATCACGTACTGGCCGGCCAGCGCCGTGGCGGCCAGCAGGTTGAGCAGCCCCCAGCCGAGCCAGCGGCCCCACGGTTTGCGCGGTGGTTGCCAGTCGAGCTGCAACGGCTCTTCCTCAAGCTCGAACAGCGCATCGTCACGCAGGTTCGGTTCGCTGCGCGCGCGCGCGCGGGCGGTGGCCTTGCTCTTTGCCGGTGGCGGCTCATCCGCGTCGTCGCCATCCTCATGCAGCGGCTCGGCGGCGGCCGGTTCTTCGTCACGCTGGGCGCTGAGGCTGAAGCTCGGTTCGGCGTCCTCGCGTGCCACCGGGCGCGGGGCATCGATCAGGTCGCGGATGCCGGGCGTCTTCGGAATCGGCGGTACGTCATCGAATGCCTGGGGGCTTGGCGGTGGCGGCTGGCCGAAGTCCGTCGAGCCCATCGAAGGCTGCTCGATCAGTGGTTCGAGCTCCAGCTTGCTGACCGGCGGATCGTCACGCAGCAGGGCTTCTGCCCAACGCTCGTCATCGGCCGGCTCGTCATCCTCGTCCAGCGGGTCGAAGCGTGGCGTTTGCCGCGTGGGCTGGTCCAGCTCCAGGAATTGGCGGGACAACTGCTGCTCCTGGGCTTCGAGCTTGGCCAGCTCTTCGTCCAGGTCCAGGTCGTCGAGGTCCAGGTCGTCGTGAATCCACAGGGTTTCGTCGTCGCGTTTGCCGGCCGGCTTGGCAGCCGCCGCTTCTGGCGCCACGCTGGGTGCAGGTGCAGGTGCAGGTGCAGGTGCAGGTGCAGGTGCAGGTGCAGGTGCAGGTGCAGGTGCAGGTGGCTTGGGCGCTGCTGGCGCGGCGGCTCGCATGTCGGGGATGTGATGACCCTGCTCGCGCAACTGGCGAGCCGCGTTGAACACCTGCAGGCAGGCGCCGCAGCGCACTGAACCCTGGGCAATACCGAGCTGCGCCAGGTTCACGCGGAAACTGGTGTTGCAGTTCGGGCATTGGGTGACGAAGCTTTCGGTCATGCGTAATCCGACGGCCGCTGGACGGCAAAAACGGGGCGATAGTCTACCCCAACAGAGTGCAAAAGCCGCATTAAGTGCCGTGCCCGCAATGCGGGCATCGGCTTAGCGGCGGACACCGCTGATGCGTACCCAGCCATCCTGGGTGGCGGTCGGATCGAGCTCGAAGTCGGCGGCGTAGGCGGCGCGCACTTCCTCGGCCTGTTCGGCGAGGATGCCGGACAGCGCCAGGCGGCCACCGCTCTTCACCAGGCGGGTGATCTGCGGGGCCAGGCTGACGAGCGGGCCGGCAAGAATATTGGCGACCACCACGTCAGCTGGTTCCTGGGGCAGGTCGGCCGGCAGGTAGACCGGGAAGCGCTCGGCAGCGATGCCGTTGCGCCCGGCGTTGTCGCGTGAGGCTTCCAGGGCCTGCGGGTCGATGTCGGTACCGACGGCGTGCGGGGCGCCCAGTAGCAGCGCGGCAATCGCCAGGATGCCCGAGCCACAGCCGAAGTCGAGCACGCTGCAGCCGTCCAGTGGCTGGCCGTCGAGCCACTGCAGGCACAGCGACGTGGTCGGGTGGGTGCCGGTGCCGAATGCCAGGCCGGGATCGAGCAGCAGGTTGACGGCGTCCGGCTCGGGCGCTTCATGCCAGCTCGGCACGATCCACAGGCGCTGGCCAAAACGCATCGGCGCGAAGCCGTCCATCCAGCTGCGTTCCCAATCTTGATCTGCTATGTGTTCGACCTGGTGCTCGGGTAGTGCGCCGTCGGTCAGCAGTTGCAGGTGGGCGAGCAGGGCATCGGCATCGGTGTCCGCCTCGAACAGCGCCAGCAGGTGGGTATTGCTCCACAGTGGGGTAGTGCCCAGGTCGGGCTCGAAGATTGGCTGATCTTCGGCATCCATGAAGGTCACCGATACCGCGCCGACGTCCAGTAACGCGTCTTCATAGGTCGGCGCCTGTTCTGGGGTGATGGCGAGGCGCAGCTGTAACCAGGGCATGGATGACTCCCGTGAGGGCAGCGCGAGATTTGAGGTTCGGGCTGCAAAAAATAGGCGGTCAATGGTAATACGACCGGAAACAACAAGGGAGCGGCCTTGGCCGCTCCCTTGTGCACAGCAGGCTGCGTGTTGCTTAGTGCTTGTCCATACCCAGTTTCTTTTCCAGGTAGTGGATGTTCACGCCGCCGTCGCAGAACCCCTTGTCGCGAACCAGGTCGCGGTGCAGGGGTACGTTGGTCTTGATGCCGTCGACGACGATCTCTTCCAGGGCATTGCGCATGCGGGCCAGGGCCTCGTCACGCGTGGTGCCGTAGGTGATCAGCTTGCCGATCAGGGAGTCGTAGTTCGGCGGCACCGTGTAACCGCTGTACAGGTGCGAGTCGACGCGAACGCCGAAACCGCCTGGTGCGTGGAAGTGCTTCACCTTGCCGGGGCAGGGCATGAAGGTATCCGGGTCTTCGGCGTTGATGCGGCATTCCAGGGCGTGGCCGAGGAGTTTCACATCCTCCTGCTTGTACGACAGCTTGTTGCCAGCGGCGATGCTGAGCATCTCCTTGACGATGTCGATGCCGGTGACCATCTCGGTAACCGGGTGCTCGACCTGCACGCGGGTGTTCATCTCGATGAAGTAGAAACGACCATCTTCATAGAGGAACTCGAACGTGCCGGCGCCGCGGTAGCCGATCTCGATGCAGGCATCGACGCAGCGTTGCAGTACTTCGGCGCGTGCCGTTTCGTCGATCAGGGGTGCCGGGGCTTCTTCCAGCACCTTCTGGTGACGGCGCTGCAGTGAGCAGTCGCGGTCGTACAGGTGAATGGCGTTACCCTGGCCGTCGGACAGTACCTGGACTTCCACGTGACGTGGATTGCCGAGAAACTTCTCTAGGTAGACCATCGGGTTGCCGAACACCGAGCCTGCTTCACTGCGGGTCAGGCGGGCCGATTTGATCAGGTCTTCTTCCTTCCAGACCACGCGCATGCCACGACCACCGCCGCCGCCCGCTGCCTTGATGATCACCGGGTAACCGACTTCGCGGGCGATCGCCAGCGCGGTCTCTTCATCTTCCGGCAGCGGGCCGTCAGAGCCAGGTACCACCGGTACGCCGGCTTTGATCATGGCGTGCTTGGCGGACACCTTGTCGCCCATCAGGCGGATGGTGTCGGCTTTCGGGCCAATGAAGGCGAAACCCGAGTTTTCAACCTGCTCGGCAAAATCGGCGTTTTCCGCGAGGAAACCGTAGCCGGGGTGGATGGCGGTCGCGCCCGTGACTTCCGCGGCACTGATGATCGCCGGGATGTTCAGGTACGACAGGTTGCCAGGCGCAGGGCCAATGCAGACCGACTCGTCGGCCAGGGCCAGGTGCATCAATTCGCGGTCGGCAGTGGAGTGCACGGCTACGGTCTTGATGCCCAGTTCCTTGCAGGCACGCAGGACGCGCAGGGCGATCTCGCCGCGGTTGGCGATCAGAACTTTTTCCAGCTTCTGCATTACGGGTTCCCCGTGCATCAGACGATGGTGAACAGCGGTTGATCGTATTCCACCGGCTGGCCGTTCTCGCCCAGGATGGATTCGATCGTGCCGCTGGTTTCGGCCTCGATGTGGTTCATCATCTTCATCGCTTCGACGATGCAGAGGATGTCGCCTTTCTTCACGGTCGAACCGACTTCAACGAAGTTGCCCGAGGTAGGCGAAGCGGCGCGGTAGAAAGTACCGACCATTGGCGAGCGCACCACGGTGCCGTTCAGCTTGGCAGCGGCCGGGGCAGCAGCTTCTGCAGCGGCAGCCGGAGCGGCGGCAGCAACTGGTGCCGGAGCCGGTGCATAGACAGGCTGGGCATATGCCGGCTGCTTGCCGTGACGGCTGATGCGTACGGACTCTTCGCCTTCCTTGATTTCCAGTTCGTCGATGCCGGACTCTTCCAGCAGCTCGATGAGTTTTTTGACTTTGCGAATATCCATAGGTGTTCAACTCCCAGTCTGGTCAGGGTCGTTCAAGTTGTGGGAATGAACCGCCGCTTGAACAGATTGTGTGAAAGCTACTGCGCTCGGTCATGCTGCGTTAAAAACCGGCTAAAAATGCTCATTTACACCTCGTAAACTGCGCTTTCTCACCATTTTTCGCCTTGCCTGACCTTCGCTCGCGACGCTTTCACACGATCTGTAATGGCGCCGGTTTCAGGTGTTTTTGCTTGCCAGGTTTTCCAGAGCCGCTTCCAGGGCCAGCCGATAACCGCTGGCGCCGAGACCGCAGATCACGCCCACTGCCACGTCGGAAAAGTAGGAGTGATGCCGGAAAGGCTCGCGCTTGTGCACATTGGAGAGGTGCACTTCGATGAATGGGATGCTCACCGCCAGCAATGCGTCACGTAATGCGACGCTGGTGTGGGTGAAAGCCGCCGGATTGATGATGATGAAATCGACGCCTTCGTCGCGAGCGGCGTGGATGCGATCGATCAGCTCGTACTCGGCATTGCTCTGCAGGTAGAGCAGGTGGTGGCCCGCCTCGCGGGCTCGCTGCTCCAGGTCCAGGTTGATCTGCTCGAGGGTCGTGGCGCCATAAGTGGCAGGCTCGCGGGTACCGAGGAGGTTCAGATTGGGGCCGTGCAAAACCAGTAGGGTCGACAAATCCGGGCTTCCTTGTTTTTAGCTGCGCGGACTCTGCCAGAAGTGCCGTAGGGCTGTCCAGTTTTCGGGAGTAGTCAGCACGATCCAAGCAGGGTTGGCCGGATATGTGACCGAATTACCTAAAAACGTTCTCGTGCCTGGCTCAAGCGCTCGGAAAACGCCGGCGCATCGATCTCGCCGACCACGCGCAGGTCATGCATTTCCGCGCCATTTGCAGCAAACAGCTGGATGGCTGGCGGGCCGAACAATTGATAGCGATCAAGGACCGCGCGCTGGGCGGCCGTGCTGTCGGTCATGTCGAAGCGCACCAGGCGGTAGTCCGCGAGTTGCGGGCCGATCTGCGGTGAATGGAACACCTCGCGTTCGATCTTCTTGCAACTGATGCACCAGTCGGCGTACCAGTCGAGCAGCAGCGGCTGGCCGCTGTTCTTGGCCTGCGCCAGGGCGGCATCCAGTTCTGCCGGTGTGCTGACGGTTTGCCATGCGCCAGCCGTCGCACTGCTCTGCTGGGTGGCCGCAAGCCCGGTGCCGAGCGGCCGCAGTGGATCGTCGCGGCCTTGCAGCGCCCCAGTCCAGGCGGCCAGCGCATACATCAGCAGCGCCAGCCCGGCGAGTTGCGCCAGCTTGCCACGCGAGCTCTTCGGGGTGAACTCCAGGGCGCCGAGAAACAGTGCCACGCCCGCCGCCAGCAGGCCCCACAGCGCCAGCGACAGCTCTCCCGGCAGCACTCGCTCGAGCAGCCAGACCGATACCGCCAGTAGCATCACGCCGAAGGCATTGCGTACGGCGACCATCCAGGTGCCGGACTTGGGCAGCAACGCGCCGCCACCCGCGGCGAAGATCACCAGGGGTGTTCCCATGCCCAGCCCCAGGGCGAACAGTTGCAGGGCGCCGCCGACAGCGTCGCCGGTGCTGCTGATATAAAGCAGCAGCGCCGTGAACGGCGCGGTGATGCACGGTGAAACGATCAGGCTGGACAGCACGCCGAGGGTCGCCGCACCGGCCAGGGTACCGCCCTGGGTTTGCGCCGCCTTGCGGTCCAGGCGCTCGCGGATGAAGGCTGGCAGGCGTAATTCGAACACGCCGAACATGGCCAGTGCGAACAGTGCGAAGAACAGCGCGAACGGCACCAGGATCCACGGCGACTGCAGCATCGCCTGCAGGTTGAGCTTGGCGCCGAACAGCCCCATCAGGGCGCCCAGAGCGGCGTAGCAGGCCGCCATCGGCAGTACGTAGGCCAGTGACAGTGCAAGGCCGCGGCCTCTGCTCGGCCTGCCGCGCAGCACGACACCGGAGAGAATCGGCAGCATCGGCAGCACGCAGGGCGTGAAGGTCAGGGTCAGGCCAGCGGCGAACATCAATGCCAGGTCGGCCCAGCTCCAGCTGGCCTGGCCGGGCAGTGCGCTGCCGGATGGAGCGGCGATCCCGCCGTTGATGGCCAGGATCTCGGTTTCCGGCGGATAGCACAGGCCCTTGTCGGCGCAGCCCTGGTAGCTGACGGCAAGGTTGAGGGGCTGGTTGTCCGGATTGTTCAGCGGGATCTCGACGTCCAGCACCTCGTAGAACACCTGCACGTCGCCAAAGTACTGATCGTTCTTGTGCAGACCTTCCGGCACGTCGACCGGCTTGCCTGCCAGCTCAGCGGGTTCGACCTTGAACTTGAACTGGTGGCGATACAGGTAATAGCCCTCGGCCGCAACGAAACGCACCGTCGCCGAGGTTGGCGAGCTGTTCACCACGCTGAGCTTGAATGCTTCGCGCACGGGCAGGAAATCCGCGCTGTTGTTCAGCGCCTGGCCGAGCGGCGCAGCGTTCGGGCGACTGTCGAAAACGCCCGCGCTGGCAGGCAGAACGACGAGCATCAGCAGCAGGCAAAGGAAACGTGGCATGGGCATCTCGTGGGGCAGTGATCGCGCCATGATAACGGAGCTGGCGCTCTGCGGCATGAACCATGCGGTAAGTGAGCGTTGCACTGGCGGGGTGTCGCCTGGCCTGAGGGGAAACCGTGCGGCATAAGGCCGCGAGCATTATCCGAAATAGCGTTGGCTGGTTGAAGGCAGAAGCGGACGTAGGGTGGATGACGCTCTTTTCATCCACCATTGCGATCGCAGAGCGGTGGGCGGTTCGGGCCGCGTAGGTGAGGCGTCGTCCACCCTACGACCTTGGGAGCGGGCCTTGCCCGCGAATAATCACGGGCATGGCCCGTTCCCACAATGAATCACCGAAAGTCCGCTCTCGCTTTTTGTCGGCCTACACCCGAAACGCCTGTACCGCCTGGTTCAACTGTCCACTCAGCTCCTGCAGTTCGCCACTCTGTTCGCGACCCTGGCCGATGCGCCGCAGGTTGTCGCTGCCCAGGTGGTGGATGCGCTCGCTGTGATCGCGGATTTCGCTGACGGCGCCGCCCTGGTAGGCGGTGGCGTCGGCGATGCGGCCGGCCATGCTGGCAATGGTGCGAATCGCGCTGACGATTTCGTCCAGTGCGCCGTCGGCGGCGCGCGCCTGGCCCGCCGTGGCTTCGGCGTGTTCGACCTGGCTGCGCATCGCCACCAGTGAGCCGTTGGCGGCCTTCTGCAGGCGGCCGATCACGTCCTGAATCTGCGTGGTGGCAGCGCTGCTGCGCAGCGACAGGGTGCGTACTTCGTCTGCTACCACGGCAAAGCCGCGACCCGCTTCGCCCGCGCGAGCGGCTTCGATGGCGGCATTGAGGGCCAGCAGGTTGGTTTGCTCGGCGATACTGTGGATGACCGTCAATACGCTGCCGATGGTGTCCGTTTCCCGGGCCAGGCGTTCGATGGCCTGGGCGTTGCCCTGCACCTCCTCGACCAGTGCATGCAGGCCGGTCAGGCTGTTGCCGATGACTCTCTGGCCCTGGGCCAGGGCGCGATCGGCGTCGTGGCTGGCGGTGGCGGTCTGGCTGGCATCTTCGGCAACCTGCAGGATGGTCGCTTCCAGTTCGCCAAGGGCGTCGCGGATCTGTGCGGTATCGCTCGCCTGGCGTTCGGCGCCGTCGTGCAGGCCGCCGCTCAGGTCCGCCAGAGTGTGGCTGGACGCGGAAACCTGGGCAGCATGCTGGTGAATGGTGCCAACCAGATCGACCAGGTAGGCGCGCAGGCGATTGAGTGATTCCTCGATGTCACGCAGTTCACGGGTATTGGTGGCCAGGTGAACCTCGCGGCTGAAATCGCCGGCGGCCCAGGCCGACAGGGCCGGCACCAGGCGTTCGAGCAGGCGGCTGAGGCGTCGTTGCAGGGTGTCGATGACCAGTGCGATGAACAGGATCAGGGCCACCATGATGCCGAGGATCAGGCGCACTTCGCCCTGGATGCGACCATGCTCGGCGCGCACCTGGGGCTCCAGGGTGGTGAACGATTGCTGCACGGCAGCCAGCCGGGCGCGGGTGGCGCCGGCGAGCCGGCTGCGCTGTTCAATCAGGCCGCGGGTACGCGCCAGTTCGCCGGGGTAGCGGCTCAGCAGGCTGATGAGTTCGCGTTTGAGGGCGATGCCGCGATCCTCTTTCTCGGCTTGCTGATCGCCATTGTCCAGCCCCATCAGCGAGGCGAAGGCGTTAGCGCCTGCGGCTTCATCCGCAACACCGAGCAGTGCCAGGCTGTCCAGGACTCTGGCCTGCTCCTGCAGTGATTGCACCTCACGTTCTACGTCTGCGGCCAATTCACTGCGCCCACTGCTGACCAATTTGTCGCGGGCCAATGCCAGGCGAGTGAGATGTTGCGACGCCTCGAATAGCGGGCGGCGATAGGTTTGCGCCAGATTGCCACCCCCTTCGTCGGCATATCTGGCGATCTGCGACAGGGTGTCGGCAATTTCCCGCTCGGCCTGAATCAGCAAGCCCTGAGGGTCTGCTGACAGCTTGCCGGCCGCGAGCAACTGGTCGGCGGCGAAGGTTTTCAGCTCCTGCAAGCTGTTGCCCAGATCGCCCGCCAGATTGGCCGGTAGCTCGGCAACGTTCGCCTGCAACGCATCGAGGCTCTGCACCGCCGCGCTGTGACGTAGCGCGTCACCGCTCTCCATATAACCCAGAATATTTCCCGCGGCTTCCCGCTGAAATTGCTGGGACAGGCCCAGGTACTGCTCCATCAGTACGTAAGGGCGCTCCAGTGCCCGCTGTGACCACCATAGTGTGCAGGCCAGGGCGATGCCGACGCCGACCAGCAGCAGGGTGTTGAGGTTGGTAAGTGATTTAAGGCGCATGGGGCTCGACCGACGACTGAACGGTGCTGGCACTGCGCCATGCAGTGCGGCGGTATCGGTACGGTATTGCGCCTTCATGACAGCGGTATGACGCTGAGGGCTGCGTCACATCAATGACGCCAAAAACATACGAGGGGCCTGGGCGCGCCATGCTGGCGACAGGCGATAGCAACCCGACAGGCAGGTCGCCGGCCAGGGGTCGAGTCAGCCTAGCGATACACCTCGACGCGATTACGCCCGCCATTTTTGGCGACGTACAGCGCTTCGTCCGCACGCTGCGACAAGTGTTTGCTGTCGAGGTCATCGTGCATTTCGGCGATGCCGCAACTGAAGGTGCAACTGAGGTCTTCGGGCTGCGCGGGGTAGCGGATCTCGGCAAAGCGCTTGCGCACTTCATCGAGCACCCTGGCGGCCGTTCGGGCGTCGGTGTTGGGCATCACCACGGCGAACTCCTCGCCACCGTAACGCCCGATGCAGTCGCTCTTGCGCAAGCGCTGCTTGAGGAACAGCGCCAGGCTCTTGATCACTCGGTCGCCCATCGGGTGGCCGTAGTTGTCGTTGACCTTCTTGAAGAAGTCGATATCGAGCATTGCAAAACTCAGTGGCTCCCCGTCGCGCTGCGCACGGAAGCGGGCGTCCTCGAGCAACTGCAGCGTGTGCGTGTGATTGAACAGGCCGGTGAGGCTGTCGCGGACCATGCGCGCCTTGAGATTGCGTGCGCGGTCGGCCCGGTTGCGCACGGTGGCGATCAGGTGGCGCGGCTTGATCGGTTTGGTGAGGAAGTCGTCACCGCCTTCACTCATGGCATCGAGTTGCTTGTCGAGGTCGTCCTCGGCCGACAGGTAGATGATCGGCACACTGACGTAACGGTCGTTGTGGCGGATCACCTGGGCCAGCTCGGTACCGCTGCAGGCCGGCATGTACATGTCGAGGATGATCAGGTCCGGCTGGAACTCGGCCAGTTCGGCCATCGCCTGAATGGGCTCGGTGAGCGTGCGGGTAACGATGCCGGCGCTGTTCAGCACGCGCTCGGTGTGGGTGGCCTGGGCGCGGGAGTCGTCGACGATCAGTACCCGGTACGGTTCGTACTGGGCAACGTGGGTCAACACCTCGATGCGTTCGAGCAGGCTGGAGGCGTCCAGCGTGCCGGTGAAGAATTCGCGGCCCCCGGCGCGCACCGCAGCGAGGCGCGTCGGCGTATCGGTGTCCTCGTGGCTGTAGAACAGCAGCGGAATCTTTTCCTGCAGGCCTTCCTGCACCGCCTGAGCCAGTAGCAGCCCGTTGCCCGGGCCGGCGAAGTCGATCTCCATGAGGATGGCCGCGGGGTGGCGTTCGAGCATGGCGGCGCGAAAGGCGTTGGCGGTGTCCAGCGGCTTGGCGTTCATGCCAAAGAAATCCAGCTGCTGGGCCAGGCGCTCGGCGCGCTCCAGGTGTTGCAGCGCCAGGTACACCGGCTTGCGTAGCGGCGGCAGGGTGGTTTGTTCGAAGCGGTCGCCATGGCGCAGGCCGGTGCGGGACAGGCGCTGCATCAGCTGGTTGAGTTCGCTGATCACGTCGCTGTTGAGGCGGCCGCGGTTGGCGCCCACCGTGCTCAGGCACGCGACGACCTGCTGGGCGAGCTGACGATGCTCGGCCTGCTCGAAGCGCTCCGCATAGCGCTGCAGGAGTTGCGCGGCTTCGCGCAGCTCGTGCATGCCCGCATCGGTCCATTCGGCACGCTGCAGGCGCTGCCACACCTCCAGTACCTGGCGGGCCTGGTGAATGACGCGCTGGGCAAAATGCTGCTTGAGGCGGTCGCGGCTGGGGTCTTCGTGCTCGGGCATGGGTCTTGATCTGCTGCGGGTGGCGGCGAGTCGCTACCGAGTGATGGCTCCATGCTATCACCGGGCGATTATTTTGACAGTCATTTGGCACTAATGTTGTGAATCGCCCCGCAGGGTGGCCATAGCATGCAAAGCGATCTTCGGCTGGCAGGCAGCATTGACGGTACTCGTGGACCGTGTCGGCGCCGTCATGTCGTGAACAGGTTGTCACGCTGCGCGCACGGGCAGCCTTCCCTTATAGTAGGCGGCGTAGGCTGAACGGCCTGGCGGGTTGGCCAAGTATTAGCGCAACCCTGCAAGCGGCCTGTGGTCGAAGGCCTGTACGTCGCACATCAAAGGAAAATCGCCATGCTCGATTGGAAGAACCGCTCCACTGGCACTCACGGTGCCGACGAGGGCGCGACCGCAGGATCACGCCGCCGCGCGGGTGGGCGACTCGGTGGTCTGCTCGTCGGTTTGCTGGGTGCCTACCTGCTGGTGGCGCTGGTCGTCGGCTGGTACTGGAGCCAGGAGCCGGATCTGTTCCCGGTCCAGCAGCGCGTGCAGGCTGCCGCCGAAAGCAGCCAGCGCCAGGTAGTCAATGGTTATACCTCGGTGGAGACCCTCAAGCAGGTCGCCGAGACCCTGCTCGACAAGCCGGGCGGCTACCTGGCCAATGACCTGGCGCCGCCGGGGCTGTGGCTCGACAACATGCCCAGCTGGGAATATGGCGTGGTGGTGCAGGTGCGTGATTTCTCCCGCGCGCTGCGCAAGGACTTCGCCCGCTCGCAGTCGCAATCCACCGAGGACGGCGACCTGGCCCGCGCCGAGCCGAACTTCAACTTCGACAACCGCAGTTGGGCGCTGCCATCGACCGAGTCCAAGTACCGCGAGGGCATCGACTCGCTGGACCGCTACCTCGCTCGGCTGTCCGAACAGGGGCAAGGCGGCGCACGCTTCTACACCCGCGCCGACAACCTCAACAACTGGTTCGGCGACGTCGCCACGCGCCTCGGCTCCCTGTCGCAGCGGCTATCGGCCAGCGTTGGCCAGGTACGCCTGAACAGTGATGTAACCGAGACCACGGAGCTGGCCGAAGGGCAGGTGCCCGAGGTGGTCGAACGCACCTACGAAACGCCGTGGCTGCAGATCGACAACGTGTTCTACGAGGCACGTGGCCAGGCCTGGGCGCTGTCGCACCTGCTGCGCGCCATCGAAGTGGATTTCGCCGACGTGCTGGCCAAGAAGAACGCCACGGTCAGCGTGCGGCAAATCATCCGCGAACTGGAAGCGGCACAGGCCACGCTGTGGAGCCCGATGGTGCTCAATGGCAGCGGCTACGGCGTTCTCGCCAACCACTCGCTGGTCATGGCCAACTACATTTCGCGGGCCAACGCCGCGGTCATCGACCTGCGCCAGCTGCTGTCCCAGGGCTGATCGATGGCCATCGCCGAAACCGAGGTGGCGCACCGCGCCGCCTCGGATGCCGAGCTGATCGCCTGGGTCGACGAGCACGACAATGTGCTGGGCGCGCTACCGCGCGCCGAACTGCGCACTCGCGGCCTGATCGGGCGGGGCACCTTTATCCTGCTGTTCAATGCGGTCGGTGAGCTTTGCGTGCATCGGCGTACGTTGAGCAAGGCGGTGTACCCCGGTTATTGGGATATCGCCGCCGGTGGCATGGTGGCGGCAGGCGAAGGGTATGCACAGTCGGCCGAGCGCGAGCTGGCCGAAGAGTTGGGCATTCGTGAGGCGCCGCTGCGTGACCATGGGCGGTTCTTCTTCGACCAGCCGGAAAACCGCCTGTGGTGCGCGGTATTTTCGGCGGTGTCCGATGCGCCGCTGATCCTGCAGCCCGAGGAAGTGCTCGAAGCGCGCTTCATGACGGTTGCGGCCGCGCAGCTCGACACCCATGCCAAGCCCTACTGCCCTGACTCGCTGCAAGCCCTGCAGCATTATCTCGCCCATCGCTAGTCGCCGTGCGGAGTCGCCAATCCATCAGGGGTTGGCGCATTTCGCTTCTTAGCATCGCCGGCCTTTGTCGTTACACTGCGCCGCTCCCATCCACTGAGGAAAAAACGCGGTGGTCAAGAAAGCCTCTTCATTCGCCGGCCTGGGTGGCCTGGTGTTCTCCACGGATGCAGGTCGGCATTGCCCGGATTGCTCGCAACCGGTGGACGCCTGCAACTGTTCGAGCACGGCGATTCCCGAGGGCGATGGCATTGCCCGGGTGCGCCGTGAGACCAAAGGCCGCGGCGGCAAGACGGTGACCACCGTCAGCGGCGTGCCGCTGGCCGAGGAGCCGCTCAAGGAGCTGGCCTCGGCGTTGAAGAAACGCTGTGGCTGCGGCGGCTCGCTGAAGGACGGCGTCATCGAGATTCAGGGCGAGCACGTCGACCTGTTATTGGCCGAGCTGCTCAAGCGCGGCTTCAAGGCCAAGAAGTCCGGCGGCTGAAAGCCGCCGGCAGACAACGTTCTAAACTTACCGATTGCCCGGCCAGTCCATTGCCGAGCAACCGTCATTTTCAGGCCTTATGCTCGTCGACCTGATCGACCGCATCAGCCAATCCGCTACAGGGGAGACCTCGATGGCCGCACGACGCACACGCAAGGACGATGGAAGCCAATGGACGGTGGCCGACAGCCGCAGTGTCTATGGCATCCGCCATTGGGGCGCGGGTTATTTCTCGATCAACGACGCAGGCCGTGTCGAAGTGCGCCCCAACGGGCCGGACAGCACACCCATCGACCTCTACGAGCAGGTCGACGAGCTGCGCCAGAGCGGCCTGTCGCTGCCTTTGCTGGTGCGTTTCCCGGATATTCTGCAGGACCGCGTACGCAAGCTGACCGGTGCCTTCGACGCCAGCATCGCGCGCCTGGAATACGGCAACCGCTACACCGCGTTGTACCCGATCAAGGTCAACCAGCAGGAAGCGGTGGTCGAGAACATCATCGCTACCGAAAACGTTTCCATCGGCCTGGAAGCCGGCTCCAAGCCCGAGCTGCTGGCCGTGCTGGCGCTGGCGCCGAAGGGTGGCACCATCGTTTGCAATGGCTACAAGGACCGCGAGTTCATACGCCTGGCGTTGATCGGCCAGAAGCTCGGCCACAACGTGTTCATCGTCATCGAAAAGGAATCGGAAGTTTCCCTGGTGATCGAAGAGGCGGCCGAGCTCAAGGTCGCGCCGCAGATCGGTCTGCGCGTGCGCCTGTCGTCACTGGCGTCGTCGAAGTGGGCCGACACCGGCGGTGAGAAGTCCAAGTTCGGTCTGTCGGCGGCGCAACTGCTGTCCGTGGTCGAGCGCTTCCGCAAGGCCGGCCTGGATCAGGGCATTCGCCTGCTGCACTTCCACATGGGCTCGCAGATCGCCAACATCGCCGACTACCGCAAGGGCTTCCGCGAGGCCATTCGTTACTACGGCGAGCTGCGCGCGCTCGGCCTGCCGGTCGACCATATCGACGTTGGCGGCGGTCTTGGCGTGGATTACGACGGCACCCACTCGCGCAACGCCAGCTCGATCAACTACGACATGGAAGACTACGCCGACGCGGTGGTCGACATGCTCAAGGAGTTCTGCGACCGCCAGGAAATCCCGCACCCGCACATCTTCTCGGAAAGCGGTCGGGCGATGACCGCGCACCACGCCGTGTTGCTGGTGCAGGTGACCGACGTCGAGCGCCACAACGACGACGTGCCTGTCATCGACCCCGGTCAGGAACGTCCGGAAGTATTGCAGGTGTTGATCGACCTGCTCGAGGACAGCGACCCGGAGATGGTCGCCGAAACGTACTGGCGCGCGACCCACTACGTCAGTGAGGTGGCTGCGCAGTATTCCGCCGGCAAGCTCGATCTGCCGCAGAAGGCCCTGGCCGAGCAGTGTTACTTCGCCATTTGTCGCCGCCTGTACAACCAGCTCAAGGCCCGCCAACGCTCTCACCGCCAGGTGCTCGACGAGCTCAACGACAAGCTGGCCGACAAGTACATCTGCAACTTCTCGGTGTTCCAGAGCCTGCCGGACACCTGGGCGATCGGTCAGATCCTGCCGATCCTGCCGCTCAATCGCCTGGACGAGGAACCGTTGCGCCGCGCCGTGCTGCAGGACCTGACCTGCGATTCGGACGGCAAGATCAATCAGTACGTCGACGAGCAGTCCATCGAAACCAGCCTGCCGGTGCACGAGCTGCGCGACGGCGAGGATTACGTGCTGGGCATTTTCCTGGTCGGCGCCTATCAGGAAATCCTCGGCGACATGCACAACCTGTTCGGTGACACCGACTCGGTGAACATCTACCAGAACGCTGACGGCAGCATCTACCACGCCGGTATCGAGACCCACGACACCATCGAGGACATGCTGCGCTATGTGCACCTGTCGCCCGAGGAACTGATGACCCACTACCGCGACAAGGTGGCCAGCGCCAAGATCACCGTGCGGGAGCGTACCCAGTACCTCGACGCGCTGCGCCTGGGGCTGACGCGCTCCTCGTACCTGTCGTACTGATCCGGCGGCGAGGCACCCGGCCGATCGACGAAGCTGTCTGGTCGAGCGGGTGCCGATGGCGTCACACTCATCGGCCACTTCAGGTGGCACCCGCCAGAGGAGACGCATGATGAAGAGCCTGTTGAGCATGCTGTTAGCGGCGTTGCCGGTGCTGGCTCAGGCGGCGGACGATCCGCTACAGGCCGAGCGCTGGAAAACCCGTCCGCTGATCGTGCTCGCCGCAAGCGCTGATGATCCCTTGCTGGCGCGCGTGCAGCGGGCCTTGCAGGAGCCTGCCAACCGTGAGGCGTTCGTCGAGCGCGACATGGTGCTGTATACCGTGGTGGGGCAGCAGGGCAGCCGCAACGACCAGCCGCTGGACGGCATCGCCACCAAGCGCCTGCTGCTGGCGCTGGACGCCGGCACCAGCCGCCCGCAGGTGATTCTGGTCGGCAAGGATGGCGGCAAGAAGGTTCAGGAAGGCGCCGATGCCGACCTGCAGGCGATCTTCAGCACCATCGACCGCATGCCGATGCGCCAGAGCGAATGATCCGCTGATGGATCAGTGCTTTTGCACGATCTTGGCTCTATTGGCAGGGCCAGCCTGGCCATAAAGTAGCGTCCATCGATTGCCGAGGACGCACCCATGTCTAGCTCCATAATCCTTCGTGCCGTGGATGACGAGGCCCAGACCCTCGCGTGCTTCGCGGTCATGTGCCAATTGCGTCCCCACCTCCAGGATGCCCAGGCGTTCGCCGAGCAGATCGGTCGTCAGGCCGTTCAGGGGTATCGGCTGCTCGCTGCCTGGCGAGGTAACGAGGTGGTCGCCGTGGCAGGTTATCGGCTGCAGGAAAACACCCTCTACGGGCGGTTCGTCTACCTCGATGACCTGGTGACCCGCGTAACCGAGCAGCGCAGCGGCGTGGGTCAGCAACTGATCGAGGCGGTACGCGGCGAGGCGCTGCGTAACGGCTGTGCCCATCTTGTGCTGGACACCGGCCTGGGCAATGCCCTGGCGCAACGCTTCTACTACCGGCAGGGCCTGCTCGCGCGCGGCATGCACTTCGCCCAATCGCTGCAGGAGATCGGCGCATGAAACGCATCCTGTTACTCGAATGCAGCCCTCATGGGCTACACGCGCGCGGCAATCGCCTGGCCCGCCAGGTGATCGAGCAACGTTGGCCGGCTGCCGAGCTAATTGAACGAGACCTGTCAGGCCAGCCGCTGCCTCCGCTGAGTGCCGACTATGCGACGGCGCTGACGCGTTCTGCGCCGCTCGATGCCCCGGCGTTTGCCTGCTCGGAGACGTTGATCGGCGAGCTGGAGCGCAGCGATTGCCTGATCATCGCCACGCCCATGCACAACTTTGCGGTGCCCGCGGCGCTCAAGCTGTGGATCGATTACGTGTTGCGCATCCACCGCACATTCGCCGCCACGCCGCAGGGCAAAGTTGGCCTGCTCGAGGATCGGCCCACGCTGGTGCTGGTCAGCGCAGGCGGCTTCTACCAGGGCGAGCGTGCGCGGCAGCCGGACTTCCTCACCTCGTACCTGCGCCATGTGCTGGGCACGCTAGGCATCACGCAGGCGGAATTCGTCCATCTGCAGGGCATGGCCCACGGTGCCGACGCGGAGCAGGCCGCGCTGCAGGGCGCGTTGCAGCAGCTGGAACGCACGGCCTATTTTCCCCTCACTCTGTCTAAGGATATCGCCTCATGAGCACCTTGCGCCTGCCTTACAGCCAGTTGTCGCCGGACGCCTACAAAGGCCTGCTGGCCACCAAGAACGCCCTGGCTGTCAGCAGCCTGGGGTTGCCGCTGATCGAACTGGTCTACCTGCGTATCTCGCAGATCAATGGCTGCGCTTTCTGCCTGGAGATGCACGCCAAGGCCCTGCGCCAGGGCGGCATGGCACAGAGCAAGCTCGACAGTCTGGCTGGCTGGCGGATCAGTGCGCATTTCAGCGCCGCTGAGCGCGCGGCGCTGGCCTGGGCCGAGTCGCTGACCGACGTGGCGCGAACCAATGCGCCGGATGAGGCTTTCGAGCCGCTCAAGGCCCATTTCGACGAGACGCAAATCAGCGATCTGACCTTCGCCATTTCGCTGATGAATGCCTTCAATCGGCTGGCGATCGGCATGCGCCAGTAGCCCGCAGAGACGCTAAGAGGCGAGAGCAACCGTAGGGTGGATGACGCTCTTTTCATCCACCATTGCAATCGCAGAGCGGTGGACGGGTCGGGCCGCGTAGGTGAGGCGTCGTCCACCGTACGACCGGTCGCTTGCGCCGCTTTGCTGCCCTTCATACTCAGCAGCAGTACAGCCGCTCCGAGTACCAAGATCAGCTACCTGCGCGGTCTGCCAGCAGGCTGCGGTCGAACACGTAGATGCCGTCGGCCTGCTCGGTCAGCTCCCAGAGCTGCTGGGGGCGGCCCATCTTCGGGAAATTCTTTTCGCCGGTATCGCGAATCCAGCCGGCTTCCTTCATCCGCTCCAGGCGCTTGCGCAGCGAGGTGTTGTTGATCGTCGTCCCCAGGCAGGCCTGGGCGGCGTTCAGGGCGTCGAGCACGGTGAAGCGCGGCGGCGCGAGGTACAGCGGCAGGCTGGTGTAGACGGATTTGCCGGCCAGGCGCTCGACGCCCAGGCGCACCAGTTGCTGGTGGTCGAAGGGCAAGGCGAGGCGCCCGTCGAGCACCTCGTCGAGCGGCACGAAGCGCAGGCCGTCATCGGCGGTTGCGGTATCCGGCGCCAGCAGTGCCAGGTAATAGGTGCTCATTGACCAGCCGCGCGGGTCACGCTCGGCGCTGCCCTCGGTGCCGACCTGTTCGAGGTGGCGTGGCAGCACCTGGGCCTTGTCGCGCAGCACACGGTGGGCTGCTTCTTCGAGATTGGCGTCGCGGGTGCTGCCATTGACGATCACCCCAGGCAGCGCCCACTGGCCCATGAACGGCTCACGCTCGCGGCGGTGCAGCAGCACATGCAGCCGGCGGCTCTCGGCCTCCATGCGCAAGGCGATCAGGTCGACACTGGCCAGAACTTCAACAGAACTCACATCGCCCTCCTGTAAATAGTCATGTCAGCCTGGATTTCCGGCAGTTGCCAGGCTGCGGGAATCGCTTGTCCGCTGACGATCATCGCGCGAATCGCGCTGCTGTGCACGGTCATCTCCTCGCTTGCCACCAGCAGGCCAAAGCGCTCACGCAGTTCGGCGGCGCGGTGGAAGGTGGCGAGCCGCGTCAGGTTATCCTCGCCGATCACCAGCGCCAGGCGCTGCGAAGCCAGGGCGTGATCCTGAGCGATTCGGCTCATCAGGTCGTAGCTGTAGACCACCCGGCCGTCAGCGCCCAGCTCGTGCTCCACGGGCGAGCACGTTACCCGCTCACCGAAGCGTGCGGCCATGCGTTCGACCCAGGCGCAGCGCAGGTCGAAGTCGGCCATGCGCTTGGCATCGGCGTGTCGGTAGCTCGGTACCACCAGCACGTGATCGCAGCTCTCCAGTGCGCGGCGGATCACGCTGGCATGGCCGGCATGAGGCGGATCGAAGGCGCCGCCATAGACGGCCACGGCGAAGCGCTGCGGCATCGGCTGGTCCGCACCGGCCGCGAGACACTGCAGGGGGGATGGCGTCATGGTGAATCTCCTTGCAGGTGGGTGTTGACACACATAATACACCTGGTGGAATATGTGTCCATCCCGCAGTGATGCGGCTCCACCAGCAGGAGGTGTCAGATGAAGATCGCCACGTTCGATGTCGATGCGCAGAAAGGCTTCACCCACCTGTGCCCCGATGAACTGCCAGTGGCAGGCGGCCACGAGATCGCCGCGCCGCTCAACGACATGGCGCGTCGCGGCACTCTGCGCCTCGGTAGCAAGGATGCCCACGCCGCCAATGCCATCTGGGTGGTCGGCAGCCATGCGCAGATGCTCCAGCCGCTGACCCACGCCAACGCCGACCTGACCTGGGTCAGTCACTGCGTGCCGGGCACGCCGGGCTTCGAACTGCTGGATGCGTTGCCCGCCCCGATCGACTATGACTTCTTCGTCTGGAAGGGTGTCGAACCCGATCTGCACCCCTACGGCGCCTGCTTCCACGACCTGGCCGGCAAGCGCAGCACGGGCGTCATCGAATACCTGAAAGTCGCCGGAGTGGAGGCCGTGGTGGTCGGTGGCCTGGCTCTGGATTTCTGCGTGAAGAACACCGCCCTGCAACTGCGTAGCGCCGGCTTGCAGGTGTTGCTGTATCTTCCGGCGTGCCGAGCCATTTCCGAAGCTGGCGCAACGCAAGCCATCGACCAGATGCGTGCGCAGGGCATCATCATCTGCGCCGATAGCGGAGCGCTCGATAGCGAGCTGGCCCGCCTCGAGGAGAGTGACCATGAGTGAGAGCGTATTCGCCCCCAGCATCATCCAGAACCTGCTGGACACCGACTTCTACAAGCTGACCATGATGCAGGCGGTGCTGCACAACTACCCCAACGTCGAAGTGGAGTGGGAATTTCGCTGCCGCAGCAATGAGGACCTGACGCCTTATCTGGCCGAGATCCGCTACCAGATCGAACAACTGGTCAACACCTCGATCACCCCGGACCAGCTCGCCTACCTGGAGAAGATCCCCTTCATCAAGGCCGACTTCATCCGCTTTCTCAGCCTGTTCCGCTTCAACATGCGCTACGTGCACGTCGGCACCGACGATGCCGGCCAGTTGGCGATCCGTGTGCGCGGCCCGTGGCTGCACGTGATCCTCTACGAGATCCCGCTGCTGGCCATCGTCTCGGAAGTGCGCAACCGCTATCGCTACCGCGAGGTGGTGATCGAGCAGGTGCGCGAGCGGCTCTACGAGAAGCTCGACTGGCTCAAGGGCGAGGCCACCGCGTCCGAACTGGCGGGCTTCCAGCTGGCCGACTTCGGCACCCGTCGGCGCTTTTCCTACCGGGTGCAGGAGGAGGTGGTGCACATCCTCAAGCGCGATTTCCCAGGCCGCTTCGTGGGCACCAGCAACGTGCACCTGGCCCGCGAATTCGACCTCAAGCCGATCGGCACCATGGCCCACGAGTGGTTCATGGCGCACCAGCAGCTCGGCCCGCGCTTGATCGACAGCCAGAAGGCCGCGCTGGAATGCTGGGTCAAGGAGTACCGTGGCCTGCTGGGCATCGCGCTGACCGACACCATCGGCATGTCCAGCTTCCTCGAAGATTTCGATCTGTACTTCGCCAAGCTGTTCGACGGCCTGCGCCATGACTCCGGTGACCCGCTGCAGTGGGCCGAAAAGGCCATCGCCCACTACGAGAGCCTGGGCATCGACCCGCAGAGCAAGACGCTGATCTTCTCCGACGGTCTGACGCTGCCCAAGGCGCTTGAACTGTACCGCGCGCTGCATGATCGCATTAATGTCAGCTTCGGCATCGGCACCAACCTGACCTGCGACATTCCCGGTGTCGAGCCGATGAACATCGTCATCAAGATGATCGACTGCAACGGCCAGCCGGTGGCGAAGATCTCCGATACACCCGGCAAGACCCAGTGCCGCGACCCCAACTTCGTGACCTACCTGAAACATGTTTTTCGCCTCGAAGCCAACTGAAGCGAACCAAGGGAGACACCATGAGCAATCGACAAGCTGAAATCGCCAACGCCCTGGGCGTCATCGCCCCGTTCACCTCGGACGCCGACGTGGACGCCGAGATCGCCCGGCGCATCGCCTTCATCAAGGACACCCTCATCGCCTCGCGCACCAAGGCGCTGGTGCTGGGCATCAGTGGCGGGGTGGATTCCACCGCAGCCGGTCGCCTGGCCCAGCTGGCGGTGGAGCAGTTGCGTGACGAAAAACAGGATCAGGACTACCGCTTCATCGCCATCCGCCTGCCGCACAAGGTGCAGCACGACGAATCGGACGCCCAGGCCGCGCTGGCCTTCATCGCCGCCGACGAAGTGCAGACCATCGACATCGCCCCGGCGGTAGCGGGGCTGGCGGGGCAGATCGGTGAGCTGGCAGAGTTGGCATCGTCACGCCGCGACTTCGTGCTCGGCAACACCAAGGCGCGCATGCGCATGCTGGCCCAGTACACCGTTGCCAACGCCCGTAACGGGCTGGTCATCGGCACCGACCACGCGGCCGAAGCGGTGATGGGTTTCTTCACCAAGTTCGGTGACGGCGCCTGCGACCTGGCGCCGCTCAGCGGCCTGGTCAAAGGCCAGGTGCGGCAGATCGCCGAACGCCTCGGCGCACCTGCCGCGGTGTTCTCCAAGGTGCCGACCGCCGACCTGGAAGACGAGCGCCCGGGCATCCCCGACGAGCAGGTGCACGGCGTCAGCTACGCAGACATCGACGCCTTCCTGCAAGGCAAGCCGGTCAGCGACACGGCCTACCAGGCCATCGTGCAGACCTACGACAAGACCCAGCACAAGCGCGAATTGCCGCTGGTGCCTTGAACCCTGCAGCGTGACCCGCAAGCCCGCCTCTTCAGGCGGGCTTTTTTATGGTCAGGGCGACTGCGGGCGTGGCGCGCTTATCCGCCGGGCGCCGCCAGCCATCGATCGCGACGCGCCAAATGCCAGGCCAGGGCGCCGAGTGCCAGGCCGCGCAGTGCCATGAAGATCAGGAAGGCGATCCATAGTCCGTGGTTACCGAAGCCCTGTAGCGCCAGCGCAATGGGCAGGCCGAGGGCCAGGGCCACCAGCATCGCGTTGCGCATTTCGCGGGCGCGGGTGGCGCCGATGAACAGGCCATCGAGCAGGTAGCTCCACACCGCGAACAGCGGCAGCAGGGCGAGATAGGGCAGGTACTGCATGGCGGTTTCGCGCACGGCGGGGATGTTGGTCTGCAGATTGACGAACAGGTGGCCGCCCGCAGCGAAGAACAGCGCGAACAGCAGGCTGGCCAGCAGCGACCAGAGGCCGGCGACGATCAGGCTGCGCCTGAGCGCCAGGCGATCACGCGCGCCGATGGCGTGGCCGCACAGCGCTTCGACCGCGTGGGCCAGGCCATCCAGCGCGTAGGCGGTGACCAGCAGGCCGTTGAGTAGCAGCGCATTCGCCGCCACCGTGGCATCGCCGAGGCGCGCACCCTGGATGGTGATCAGCAGGAACACCGCCTGCAGCGCCAGCGAGCGTAGAAAGATGTCGCGGTTGACTGCGAGCAGTGCTCGCCAGCTCTGCCACTTGCCCATCGCCGCCCACTGCGTACGGCCAGGGTGACGGCGCAGCGCACCGCGGGTCAGCGCCAGGCCGACCAGCAGGCCGCCCCACTCGGCGAGCACCGCAGCGCGCGCCGCGCCGACCACCTCCCAATGCAGGCCGAGCACGAACCACAGCGACAACACGATGTTCAGCAGGTTGGTGACCAGCAGCATCACCAGCGGCGCGCGCGCGTTCTGCGCGCCGAGCAGCCAGCCGATCAGCGCATAGTTGGCCAGCGCAGCAGGCAGGCCGAGCAGGCGGGTCTGCAGGAACTCGCGGGTCAGCGCATCCAGCTCCGCCGACGGGTTCATCAGCCCGAGGGCCAGACCACTGAACGGCACTGCCAGCGCGCCAAGGGTCAGCGCCAATACCGCGGCGAGCAGCAGGCCCTGCACCAGTACCTGGCGCAACGCGCCGCCATCACCGCGCCCACATGCCTGCGCGGCAAACCCGGTGGTGCCCATGCGCAGGAAACCGAGCAGCCCGACGATCAGGATGTACAGGCTGCTGCCCACCGCCACCGCGCCCAGTTGATGGGCATGTGGCAGGTGGCCGACCACGGCGGTATCGACCAGTGCCACCAGCGGCACGGACAGGTTGGAAAGAATCATCGGCGCGGCGAGCGCCCACACCTTGCGGTGGGTCGGCGCATGGCGCCAGGCATCACGAAACATGCAGGGCTTCCTTTGGACTGCGCATTATAGGGGCAGAACCGCCGAATGCCGCGGGCTTGGTGGCGCGCATGCAGCGCTCACGATGATATGGCATGCACGCCGCGCTTCTGGGATAGTTGCCTCACGTCGTATCACTGCAAGGTGGCCCGCTCGTCCACAAGACGGCTTGGCTGCGCTGGCGCCCCAGGGTGCCGTTTTCCGTGCCGACCCCGGCACGTCTGGCGAACCATCCGCTCGCCGCTGGATCTGCTGCGCTGTTGACCTTGGTCGAGGCGTACGCACTTAAAACAACTAGAACCGCGATCCATTCAAGGATGCCCCATGAAATTCACTCGCTTCTTTGCGGCCGTGGCCGCAACTGCTGCACTGTCGGCCGGCTTCGCTGCCCAGGCTCGCGAATATTCCGTGTCTACCGTCCTGTCGGATGCCTTCCCGTGGGGGCAGGCCGCGCAGAAATGGGCGGATCTGGTCAACGAACGGTCCGAGGGGCGCATCACTCTGCGCGTCTACCCCAACGCCCAATTGGTCGCCGGTGACCAGACCAAGGAGTTTTCGGCGATGCGCTCCGGGCTGATCGACATGGCCGTCGGCTCGACCATCAACTGGTCGCCACAAGTGCCTGAGCTGAACCTGTTTTCACTGCCATTTCTGATGCGCGACAGCGCCGACCTGGATGCCATCACCGGAGGCGAGGCCGGCGAGCAGGCGTTCGCGGCCATCGAGCAGCGCGGCATCGTCCCGCTGGCGTGGGGCGAGAACGGTTTTCGCGAAGTCTCCAACTCCTCCAAGCCGGTACGAACCCCCGCTGATCTGGCGGGCCTGAAAATCCGCGTGGTCGGCTCGCCGTTGTTCCAGGACACCTTCAGCGCGCTGGGCGCCAACCCGACGCAGATGAGCTGGGCAGATGCCAAGCCGGCGTTGACCACCGGCGCCGTCGATGGCCAGGAAAATCCGCTGTCGGTGTTCGACGTGGCGCGGGTCGATCAGGTCGGCCAGAAGTACCTGACGCTGTGGCACTACATGGCCGACCCGCTGATCTTCGCGGTCAACCAGCGCGTGTGGAAAACCCTGCCGGAAGCCGACCGTGAATTGCTCGAACAGGCGGCGATCGATGCCGGCAAGTGGGAGGTCGAGCTGTCGCGTGGCCAGCAGGCCAAGCGCCTGGAAGACATCCGCAGTCGCGGCGTTGAAGTGGTCGAGCTCAGTGAGGCCGAACGCCAGGCGTTCGTCGATGCGACCCAGAGCGTCCACGAAAAGTGGGCACCGAAAATCGGTGACAAGCTGCTCGACGCTGCCCGCAGCGCCATTGCCCAGCCCTGATAAGTGCGAGGGAGCCGGCCCCGGCTCCCGTTTTGCTGCGAGAACCTCATGAACAAACAAGCGGACGCGCCGCTCGAGCGCGGGCTCGCCACCCTGGCGCTGCTGATCATCGGCCTGATCAGCCTGGCCAACGTGGTGGTGCGCTACTTCACCAATGCCTCTTTTGCCTTCACCGAAGAATTGTCGGTGTTCCTCCTGGTCGTCCTGACGTTCGCGGGCGCCTCGGTGGCGCTGCGCCGCAATCGGCATATTCGTATCGGTTTTCTCGAACGGCTGTGCCCGGCGCTGCGCACGCCGCTGATCATTCTGCAATGGCTGGCGGCCACGCTGGTGTTGGGGCTGGTGCTGTGGTTCGGCGGGCAATTCGCGCTGGAGGAATATCAGTGGCAATCCGAGTCGCCGGGCCTGGGGCTGCCGAACTGGTGGTACGTGGTCTGGCTGCCGGTGCTCAGCCTGCTGATGTTCGTGCGCTTGTGCCAGATGACCCTGGAGCGGCTGCGCGGGGGCGAACACGATGAGTCCTGATCTATGGTTGATCGCCAGTTTTCTGGTGTTGCTGCTGCTCGGCGTGCCGGTGGCGTTTGCCCTGGGGCTTTCTGGCGCTATCGGCATCATCGCCGGGCTGTCGCCGGAGATGCTCGCGACCCTGGGCACCAACACCTACAACGGCGTGGCCAAATACCCGCTGATCGCCATCCCGCTGTTCATTCTTACCGGCCTGGTATTCGAGAAGGCCGGGGTGGCGCTGCGTCTGGTGCGCTTCGCCCAGGCGATGATCGGCCCGCGCCACGGTGGCCTGGCGATGGTGGCGGTGCTGGTGTGCCTGATCATGGGCGGCATGAGCGGCTCCGGCCCGGCGGACGCGGCCGCGGTGGCCATGGTGATGCTGCCGAGCATGACCAAGGCGGGCTACCCCAAGCCGTTTTCCGCAACCCTGATCGCAGCATCGGCCTCGACCGCCATCCTCATTCCGCCGTCGATCGCGCTGATTCTGTATTCGATCGTGGTGCCGGGCGTCGACCTGCGTGCGCTATTCGCGGCCGGCCTGTTTCCCGGCATCCTGGCCGGTGCGGTGCTGTTGTTGCCGGTCTGGCTGCTGTCGCGGCGTTATGGCTGGGAATCACCCGAGGGCGTCGAGCGGCCGCCGTTATGGCCCAGTTTCAAGCAGGCATTGCCAGCCCTGCTGGCGCCGGTACTCATCCTTGGTGGCCTGCGCAGCGGCCTGTTCACACCCACCGAAGCAGCCGTGGTAGGCGTGGCTTATGGCGTGGCGGTCGGGCTGTTCGTCACCCGTGAGCTGGATTGGCGCAGCCTGTGGCGCCTATGTGGCGAGGCCGCGGTGATTTCCGGGGTGGTGATGCTGATCATCGCCCTGGCCGGGATTTTCGCCTGGGCCGGCACCATGCTCGGCACGTTCCGGCACATGGCCGAATGGCTGATCTCGCTGTCCGATAACGGCACGGTGCTGCTGGTGCTGGTGATGATCGCCGTGCTGCTGGCCGGCATGCTGCTGGACGCCATCTCGATCTACCTGATCCTGATGCCGATCCTCATCCCGGTGATGCAGCACTTCGGCTGGAACCCGGTGTGGTTCGGCATCCTACTGGCGATGAACATCGCCATCGGCCAGTTCACCCCGCCGGTGGCGATCAACCTGATGGTCACCACCGAAGTGGCGAAGATTCGCCTGGAACAGACCATCGGCTGGGCGCTGTTGTTCGTTGCGGTGATGGGTTGCGCGCTGGTGCTGGTCGCGGCGTTCCCGGAGATCGCGCTGTGGTTGCCGCGGGTGTTGGGGTACGCGGTCGATTGAGCCGCTGGGCACCGGGTGCTTGGATGCGGCGCCCGGTGCCCAACGCGTCATGCAAGCGGTCGACGGTCGCCTTTTGTTGAAAATAGTTATCAGCGGCGATATGTTCGCAACCCGTTCCCCTGCACGAGATTTCTCGAGTGCGTCCGCCCCACGACTCCGATGCCCAGGACGGCCAGTTTCAGCGCCATGCCGGTGAGCTGCTGCGCTTCTTTACCCGCCAGGTGAAGTGCGACGAGCTGGCCGCTGACCTGCGCCAGGAAACCTGGCTGCGCCTTCAGCGTCGTGGCAGCGGCGATGTGGAGAACCTGCGCGCGTTTCTCTACCGCATCGCCCGTAACCTGATCATCGACCACCGACGCCAGCAGCAGACGCGGCCGGTGCAGGAAAGCGTGTCGGTCGAACTGGAGTCGGATCAGCCCGGGCCCGAACAGATCGTCGAGGGCGGCCAACAGCTTGCCCGCCTGCAGGATATTCTTCAGGATCTGCCACCCCACCTGCGTCAGGCCCTGTTGTGGAACCGCCTCGAGGGCCTGACCCAGAAGGAAATCGGCCTGCGTCTCGGCGTCTCCGAAAGCATGGCCGGGCGCTATATCCTCAAGGCCCTGGAGCAGTGTCAGCAGAAAATGGATTTGATGCCGTGACCACCGATTCAACGCTTCTCGCCCAGGCCCGGGAATGGCAGGTGCTGCTGCATTCCGGCCGCGCTACGGCGGCTGATCGCCTCGCCGCCAGTGCCTGGCGTTGCACCTCGCCTGCGCACGAGCAGGCCGCCATGGACGTGGAACGGTTGTGGGCGTTGCTCGGCCAGTTGGCTGAACAACCGGCCAGCGAACCAGCCGCTGCGCAAGTGCGCCCGCTGCGTCGGCGACGGTCACTGCGCTGGGCCGTGCCGCTGGCGAGCGCCGCGCTGTTGGTGCTGGCGCTTTGGCTGCCGCAGGGCGTTTGGAGGAGCTGGAACGCCGACTTCGCCACCGCGCCGGGCGAGATACGCAGCGTCGAACTGGAAGACGGTTCGATCCTCACCCTCAACGGTGCGACCGCGCTGGACTGGACGATCAGCGAGGGCCGCCGGGAGATTCGTTTGTACCGCGGCGAAGCGGACTTCCAGGTGGCCAAAGATGCCACACGGCCTTTTTTCGTCGAGGCCGGCCCCGCGCGCATTCGCGTCACCGGCACGCGGTTCGATGTCGACTACGACGGCAAGGACGTCGTGCTGGCAGTGACGCAAGGGCAGGTGCAGGCCAGCGATGCCCGGGCGCAGCCGCTGTTGGTCGGTGCCAGCCAGCAGGTGCGCTGGAGCGGCGCGCGCCTGCAGCCGCTACAAGCCCTCGATGCCCGTCAGCAACTGGCCTGGCAGCGCGGCAAGCTGGTGTTTCGCGCGCAGCCGCTGAGCGAGGTGTTCACTGAGCTGGAACGCAGCCAGCGCCAGCGGGTTATCTTTCTCGACCAGAGCGTGCGCGACCTCAAGGTGACTGGCGTATTCGCCCACGATGACCCGCAGGCGGTGCTGCGTGCCATCGAAAGCAACCTGCCGGTGCGGCTGGTGCGCCTGCCTGGTCTGCTGCTGGTCAGCCGCACTTGAGGGCTTGCTCGCCCCTGAAGCGCGCGCAATGAAAAATAGTTTTCATTGACGGTTCAGAAGTGCCTGGCTGTTTCGTCTTCCGTTTCTGCAAATGCGACTTTTTCGCATGATCTTTCGCAGAACAGGACACCCGCATGCGTATGACGCGTTCTCCTCTTTTCCAGGCACTGGCTGCCGCCCACCTGCTGCTCGCCGCCGCCAGCGCGTCGGCAGTGGAGTTCGACCTTCCGGCCCAGCGCCTCGACGTGGCGCTCACCGATTTCGCTGAGCAGGCCAACGTGCGCCTGCTCTACGACGCCAGCCTGACCGAAGGCGACCGTCAGGCGCCGGCGCTGCAGGGTGACTATTCGGTTGCCGAAGGCCTGCAGCGGCTGTTGCAGGGCAGTGGCCTGAGCTACCTGATCGGCACCGACGGCACGGTCAGCCTGGTGCCGCTGAGCAGCGATGCCAGTTCGCTGCAGCTCGACGCCACCACCGTCAGCGGCCAGGCCGAAGGGCGCCTCGACCTGCCGGTGGAATACGCCGGTGGCCAGGTCGCCCGCGGTGCGCGCATCGGCATGCTGGGCAATCAGGATATGCAGGACGTGCCGTTCAGCGCCGCCAGCTATACCAACGAACTGATCGAGAACCGCCAGGCGCGCAGCCTCGGCGAGGTGCTGGCCAGCGACCCGGCGATTCGCCAGTCCAACGGTTTTGGTAATTTCTCCCAGGTATTCGTGGTGCGCGGCTTCCAGCTGTACACCGACGATATTGCTTTCAACGGCCTGTACGGCATTTTGCCGCGGCAGATCATCTCCACCGAAGCGGTCGAACGCGTTGAGGTTTTCAAGGGCGCCAACGCCTTTCTCAATGGTGTCGCGCCAGGTGGTAGCGGGGTGGGAGGGGCCATCAACGTGGTTTCCAAGCGCGCCGAGGACACGCCCAACCGCAGCATCACGCTCGATTACGCCAGCGACTCGCGCACCGGCGGCCATGTCGACCTCGGCCGCCGTTTCGGCGAAGACAACCGTTTCGGAGCCCGCGTCAATGTGGCCAAGCGCGACGGCGAAACGGCAATCGACGGTGAGCATTCGCACTTCAGCCTGGCCACCGTCGGCCTGGATTACCGTGGCGAGCGCCTTCGCCTGTCCACCGATTTCGGCTATCAGAAACAGCGCATCAACGAAGGCCGCTCGGTGGTCTACCTGACCCCCGCCGGGTTGGGCGGCAAGGTGCCCAAGGTGCCTGACTCCGACGCCAACTATTCGCAGCCCTGGAGCTGGTCACAACTGGAAGACACCTACGGCATGTTCAACGCCGAATACGACCTGAGTGAAAACTGGACGGCGTACCTGGCCGGTGGCGGCAAATACACCCGTGAGAACGGTGTGTATTCCTCGGTGTACGTGGCATCATCGGATGGTCGTGGGGAGGTAGGGCGGCTGTATTCGCCCCTCGATCAGGAAACCTTCAGCAGCGTGGCGGGCCTGCGTGGCAACCTGCAGACCGGTCCGGTGAGCCATCAGCTTAACGTTTCCATGAATGGGCTTTGGCAAGAGCGGCGCAACGCGTTCGAGTCGACCAGTGCAGCCAATCGGGTGCCGGGCAGCCTCTATGATCCGCAACCGGTGCGCGAACCGGTCGCCAGCGTCAGTGGCGATCTGCACGACCCGCGCAAGACCGCCAAGGTGATCACCCGCAGCGTGGCCGTTTCCGACACGCTGGGTTTTTTCGATGACCGGCTGCTGGTGACGCTTGGGCTGCGCCGCCAATCCATCGGCGCGGATGCCTGGAGCGCGGGCACCGGCGCTCGCACCGCCAACTACCAGGACAGCATCACCACGCCTGCTTACGGCCTGGTGTTCAAGGCGACCGATGTCGTGTCGCTGTATGCCAACCGCATCGAGTCCCTGCAGCAGGGGCCGACTGCGCCGGCTGCCGCCAGCAACCGCGGAACGATGTTCGCGCCCTATCGCACCAAGCAGATCGAGGCCGGCGTCAAACTGGACTGGGGCACCTTTGGCGGCAGCCTTGGCGTGTACCGGATCGAACAGCCGCAGGGCGTGACCCAGAACGGCACCTTCAGCGTGGACGCCCAACAGCGTAACCGCGGTGTGGAACTCAACCTGTTCGGCGAGCCACTTTCCGGGCTACGCGTGCTGGCGGGCGCGACGCTGATGGACACCGAACTCAGCGGTACGGCGAATGGCGCCAATGATGGTAACCGCGCCGTTGGCGTGCCCGAGTTTCAGTACAACGTGGGCGCTGACTGGGACGTGCCTGGCGTTGCCGGCCTGAGTTTCAACGGCCTGCTACTGCGTACCGGCGGGCAGTACTACGACACCGCCAACACCCTGAGCATTCCCGCCTGGACCCGCGTGGACCTGGGTGCCCGCTACGCCCTGAAACTGGATGAAGAGCGCCAGCTGACCTTGCGCGCCGGCCTCGAAAACGTTGCCGACAAGGCCTACTGGGCGTCCACCAATGGCGGTTATCTAACTCAGGGCGAGCCGCGTACGTTGAAGGTATCGGCCACCCTGGATTTCTGATCACGCCAACGCACCCGCGGCGCTTGGCGGGTAATGCTCCCGGGTGTCGCTGCGCTCGACCCAGGCTACTGGGTAGGGCGCCGGGCTCAATTGAAGCTGTACGACACGCCGACGAACGCCCCGAAACCTTCGCCCGGAGTCGAGCGGGCAACGTCGGCGCCGTTGTCGTCGTAGCCTGGCGTGACGGTGGCGGCGTAGCGTTTGTCGGTCAGGTTGCGCAGGTCCAGCCAGGTCTGCCAGTCGTCTTTCGGCGAGGCGTACCCAAGGGTCGCACCGAAGATCGCGTAGGCGTCGGCGTAGTAGGAATTGGCGTAGTCCACCGCGACCTTGGAGGCGTACTGGCTGTTGAGCCCGGCGTAGAAGCCGCTCGGGTGGTCGTAGCGCAGCTCGGCCTGGTAGTAATGGCGCGGCAGGCCCGGCAGGCGGTTGTCGCCGAAGGCATCGTCGTCGCGGTAGTGGAAGTCGCTGTACGTGTAAGCCTGGCGCAGGGCCAGGGCGCCGGCTGCGCCGCCGTTCCACAACGGGCTGTCGAGGCCGAGCTCGATGCCCTGGTGGATGGTCGGGCTGGCGTTGGATTCGGAGGGAGGGATCCCAGGAGTGATTTCCACCGTCAGCAGTTCATGGCGCACTACTGAGTAGTAGTAAGCGAGATCCCACTGGCCCAGCACGGAGTCGCCACGGCCGCCGATTTCAAAGGTCGTAGCCGTCTGGTTATCCAGCGAGATCGGCGCGCGCTGGCGAGCGCTGTAGGGCTGATTGCTGTTCGGGAAGCGCAACGGCGAACTCCAGAGCATCGACCAGGCATGGGGCGGCTCGACCGAGCGGCTGATATTGCCGTACAGCTGTACGTCCGGGTTGAGTTGGTAGCGCAGGCCGATGCGCGGCGCGTAATCCCAGGTGTGTTCGCTGAGCTTGTCGTCGGTGGCCGGCCAGGTCACCTGTACTTCACGGCGCGTGTAGATCAACGCCAGGCCGCTGGTCAGCCACAGATCGGGCGCCAGTTCGGTTTCGTTGCCGATATGCAGCACGTTGTCCGAACCCAGGTGCTCGTAGGCGCGCATCAGGGTGCCGGCCGGGTAAGTGGCTGTCGGGCCGCCGCTCGCGCCGACGGTTATTGGTAGCGCAGCATTTTCCCTGGACTTGCTGCTCGGCAGGTTGGTGGTGCTGCGAAAACCGAGGGTGGTGGTGCTGTCGAGGCCGAACAGGGTGTGACGACGAGTGTAGTTCAGGGTGCCGCTGACATCGCTGTAATCCACGCGCACCCGGTACGTGTTGCCGTTGGGCGAGCTGTTCTCGACGATATCCATCGGGTAGTGGTGGTAGGCCAGGCCCGCCACCAGCGTCGAATCGTCGTCGATTTGCCAGGTGGTCTTGTTGGCCAGCCAGGTGCTGCCGGGTTGATCGCGGTGCGCATCGATACGCAGGTTGTTGGCGGCTGCAGCCCTTGGGTCGTGCTTGATCTGCGCTTTGGTCAGGCGGCCCGGTACCTCGTGTTCGGTCTCCCGATAACGCAGGTAGAAGCGCGTCTCGAGGTTCTCGTTGAGGCGATAGCCGACGTTGGCCGCCACGCCCTGGCCTTTGCCCGAGGCGTGGTCCTGATAACCGTCGTAGCGGCTATCGGTGACATTGATGTAGTAATCGAAATCGCCCAGTACCTGGCCGGAGCTGATGCTGCGTTTCTGGTAGCCGTGGCTGCCCGCCTCGTAGCGCAGCTGTAGCGTGTCGGCATCGCGGCCGGTGCGGGTGATGTAGTCGACGGCGCCGCCCAGCGCCAGCGAGCCCTTGTCGAAGCCGTTGGCGCCGCGCAGCACTTCGGCGCGGCTCAGCCACAGCGGCTCCAGCAGCTCATAGGGCGTGCCGCCCGGGCCGGTCAACGGCAGACCGTCGAGCATGATGTGGTTGCCCGAGGCGTGGGAGCCGGTGCCGCGGTTGATGCCCGAGCCGCGGATGGCAATCTTGATGCCCTCGTTGCCGGGCGATTGCGCATACACGCCCGGCTGGTAGGCCAATACATCCTGATTGCCAGCCACGCGGCCTTCTTCGACGCGCTGCAGATCAACCAGGTTGGTGCCGCCCGGTACCCGCTTGAGCTGCTCCGCCGCCGCCTGCCGTTCGGTCAGCGGCTGGTCGGATACCCGTATGCCGTCCAGCTGCACGGCGCCCGGTGTGGTCTGGGCGTGGGCAACGGGAAGCGCCGCACAGGTCAGCAGGCTGGCTGCCAGCAGGTGGCGCGGGCGCAGGGCAAAGGGGGGCAGGGAACGCATTATCGGGAATCTCCATGGGAACAGCTGGCAGCGGTTGTAGCAGGCAGCGCCGGATAGGACGGCCGCCGCGCAGGATAAGCCACGTATTCCCTTCGTCCGATAGTCCGCACAGCGACCAGGCTCATGGAACTAAGTCAGAACGCCGCACGTGACGGCCTGTCGCGCGGCAACCCACCACGGCGGCAAGACGCGCGGTGGGGCGTAGTCTTCTGCAGAGCGGTTGATCCAGGTCAAGGCGGTGTTTGCCGGACCTGCTCGAGCCGTTGCAGACAACCAGAAGTCGGTCAACGACAAACCTGATGAGGACGCCTACATGTTCGGCCTAGAGGCTTTGGATCTTGCACGCATCCAGTTCGCCTTCACCATTTCCTTCCACATCATCTTCCCGGCCATCACCATCGGCCTGGCGAGTTACCTGGCGGTGCTCGAAGGCCTGTGGCTGAAGACCGGGCAAACGGTGTACCGCGACCTGTACCACTTCTGGGCGAAGATCTTCGCGGTCAACTTCGGCATGGGCGTGGTGTCCGGCCTGGTGATGGCCTACCAGTTCGGTACCAACTGGAGCGCCTTCTCGGATTTCGCCGGCTCGGTGACCGGGCCGCTGCTGGCTTACGAGGTGCTTACCGCGTTCTTCCTCGAAGCGGGCTTCCTTGGTGTCATGCTGTTCGGCTGGAACCGCGTCGGGCCGGGGCTGCACTTCTTCTCGACGATCATGGTGGCGGTTGGCACGCTGATCTCGACCTTCTGGATTCTCGCCTCCAACAGCTGGATGCAGACGCCCCAGGGCTTCGAGATCGTCGACGGTCGGGTGATCCCGGTGGACTGGTTCGCCGTGGTGTTCAACCCTTCGTTCCCGTACCGCCTGGCGCACATGGCCACCGCTGCCTTCCTCGCCACCGCGTTCTTCGTCGGCGCCTCGGCAGCCTGGCACCTGCTGCGTGGCCGCAACACCCCGGCGATGCGCAAGATGTTTTCCATGGCCCTGTGGATGGCCTTGCTGGTCGCGCCGGTGCAGGCGGTGATCGGCGACTTCCACGGCCTCAATACCCTGGAACACCAGCCTGCCAAGATCGCCGCCATCGAGGGCCACTGGGACAACAGCTCCGGCGAGCCGACGCCGCTGATTCTGTTCGGCTGGCCGGACATGGAGCGCGAGGAAACCCGCTTCAAGGTCGAGGTGCCGTACCTGGGCAGCCTGATTCTCACCCACAGCCTGGACAAGCAAGTGCCGGCGCTCAAGGAGTTCGCCAAGGAAGACCGGCCCAACTCGACCATCGTTTTCTGGTCGTTCCGGGTGATGGTCGCCATGGGCCTGCTGATGATCCTCACCGGCCTGTGGAGCCTGTGGCTGCGCTGGCGCGGCGGGCTCTTTGAGTCGCGGCCGTTCCTGTACTTCTGCCTGTGGATGGGGCCCTCCGGGCTGATCGCCATCCTCGCCGGCTGGTTCACCACGGAGATCGGCCGCCAGCCCTGGGTGGTGTACGGGATCATGCGCACCGCCGACGGTGTGTCGGCGCACAGCGCCGGGCAGCTGGGGCTGACCCTGGTGCTGTTTGTGGTCATCTACTTCGCGGTGTTCGGCGCCGGCATGAGCTACGTGATGCGCCTGGTGCGCAAAGGGCCGGTCACCGGTGAAGGTGACCATCAGGACGACGGCGGGCCGGGCACCCGGCATACGCCCGCGCGGCCGCTGTCTGCACCCAAGGAGGGGACGCACGACAGTGACCACGGTGGTGAAAACGCAGAAGGGAGGGCATGACCATGGGTATCGATCTCTCGATCATCTGGGCGGTGATCATCGTCTTCGGCGTGATGATGTACGTGATCATGGACGGCTTCGACCTGGGCATCGGCATTCTCTTCCCGTTCGTGCCGGACAAGGGCGAGCGCGACATCATGATGAACACCGTGGCGCCGGTCTGGGACGGCAACGAAACCTGGCTGGTGCTCGGCGGCGCCGGGCTGTTCGCAGCGTTCCCGCTGGCCTACTCGGTGGTGCTCAGTGCGCTGTACCTGCCGTTGATCTTCATGCTGCTGGGGCTGGTATTCCGCGGCGTGGCCTTCGAGTTCCGTTTCAAGGCCCGCGATCACAAGCGGCACATCTGGGACAAGGCCTTTATCGGCGGCTCGGTGGCGGCGACCTTCTTCCAGGGCGTGGCGCTCGGCGCCTTCATCGAAGGCATTCCGGTCGAGGGGCGGGCGTTTTCCGGTGGCTCGCTGGACTGGCTGGCGCCGTTCCCGCTGTTCAGCGGCCTGGGCTTGATCGCCGCTTACGCACTGCTCGGCTGCACCTGGTTGATCATGAAAACCGAAGGTCGCCTGCAGCAGCAGATGCACGACATGGCCCGCCCGCTGGCGCTGGCCCTGCTGGCGGTGATCGGCATCGTCAGCCTGTGGACGCCGCTGTCCCAGGCGAGCATCGCCGAGCGCTGGTTCACCCTGCCCAACCTGTTCTGGTTCGCCCCGGTGCCGCTGCTGGTGCTGGCGAGCTTCTTCTACCTGCTGCGCTCGGTGGCCAACTACGACAACAGCAAGCCCTTCGTGCTGACCCTGGCGCTGATCTTCCTCGGCTACAGCGGCCTGGGCATCAGCCTGTGGCCGAATATCGTGCCCGGCTCGCTGACCATCTGGCAGGCCGCCGCGCCGCCACAAAGCCAGGGCTTCGCGCTGGTCGGCGCACTGCTGATCATCCCGATCATCCTCGTCTACACCGCCTGGAGCTACTACGTGTTCCGCGGCAAGGTCACACCGGATCAGGGGTACCACTGATGCCAGGCAAACCCACCGAAAAGAAACCCCTCTGGCAACGCATCGCCTGGCTGGCCGGCATCTGGACGGTCAGCGTGCTGAGTTTGGGGCTGGTGTCGTACCTGCTGCGGCTGTTCATGAATGCGGCGGGGTTGAGTACGCCGTAGCAGCGCTGATCATTCCTAAGCAGAGCGTGGAATGTTCCGAACGTAGCAGGGCAAGACCTAGAGCGGGGGCACATGCCGTGCAGGCCCGTGTTCTGACTGGGTGCTCTGAGTGCGGTGGACAAGCTCCGCGTTGTCCGCCGTTGGACCTACGCATGTTCGGGCTATTCGCTGTTCATTAGCGCGGCGGGGCTGAGGGCGCCTTAGGCCAGCAGGCGCTCGCCAAGGCGGAGCCGTGAGCGAACTTCGCGCCTGTGTGCCGAACCGCGCACCAAGCTGGTGAGCAACGTGCATCTCGATCCGTGTTGGATACTGGCCAGGTGCCGCCTGGCAGCACCCTCGGAGCGTTTTCGGCGCGCTGGCATCGTTTCTGCATTGCGTCCTTCACGAAATATACGGGCAGGGTTCATCCTGCAGGGCAATGGCGCCTGATGCACTGCGGCTTTGATCGCGGTGCTTCAGGCGTTTTTTTTGCGGATATGGCCTGGACGGTAGCGCCTGAAGTTGCCATGCCTTGGCAACCGCTAAGCGAAATCATTTGCGGCGCTCGGCGGAGAATAAAATGATGAAGTGGCTTAGCTACCCCGTGCTGCTGGTGCTGCGCGAACTGGGCGTCGTTGGCATGCTGCGCATCTTGCTCGGCATCGCCCTGACGAGCACTGCCCTGACCCTGTGGGCGACCGCGCAACCGGCCTTGCTGGCCTGGGCGTTGTTGGCCTACCTCGCGATTTCCAGCCTATGGCTCCTGTGGCACGAGCTGCTGCTGTTGCAGGGCTATCACGAGTCGCATGCCGAGCAGGCGGGCCAGGAGCCCTTGGGCACCGACTGGACATTACTGCAGCCGATCGGTCGCAGCCTGCAGCAATGGCTGCACCATGAGCGCCGCCAGCAACAGCTTCTGCAGCAACGCCTGGACGAGATATCGCATTCCTCCCGAGAGCTTGAGCGTAGCGCCGTGCTGGTGACTCGCAACGCCGAGGATCAGAGCGACGCGGCGAGCATGGCGGCGGCCGCTGTCGAGCAATTGAATGCAAGCATCGTCCAGGTCGCGGCGTTGGCCGAGCAGTCGCGGCAGAGCAGTCTGGTGGCTAGCGGGCAACTGAGTGATGGCATTGCGCGGCTCGGCGAGCTGGTTCAGCAGGTCGCGGATATGAGCCAACAGGCGGAAACCACTAACGAGCTGATTCTGTTGCTCAACGCCAACTCGCATACCATCAATCAGATGTCTGGCACCATCCGGGGTATCGCCGACCAGACCAACCTGCTGGCGCTGAACGCAGCGATAGAGGCCGCGCGCGCCGGTGAAAGTGGTCGCGGCTTCACCGTCGTCGCCGACGAGGTCAGACGCTTGGCCCTGCACAGCCAGGAGTCGGCGGCAGAAATCAGCCGCAACATCGTCGCGGTGCAACAACACATACAAAGTGCCACGGTGAAGGTGGCCGGCCTTAGCGAGATGGCCCGATACAGCGCAAGCAGCTCAGAAACGGTGTGCTGCCTGCTCGAGCAGGTTCAGCAGTGCACCCGGCAACTGACCGAGCAAGTCGACCAGGTGGCCGTCAGCACCGAGCAGCAGGGCAAGGCGGTGGCGGAAATCGCCGAACTGTCCGACCGCGTGCGCCAGGGCAATGTCGATAACCTCAAAGCAGCCGACCAGGCGCGCGCCATCGCCCATCATCTGGCGAGTCTGACGGGGTAATGACTATGGATGCATGGTACGGCTTCGCCTCTGCCGCGTGCGTGCTGATCGCTCTGGCGCTGCTGATCTTCGTGTTGCATCACCGTCGGCTGCGACACAGGCAGGCGCACATTCGCTCCAATATTCGTCAGCTGGCCCTGTTGCGCGTCCTGATCGCCGGGCTCCAGCGCCATCGAGGCCTGAGCAACGGCGTGCTCTGTGGCGACGTCGGGCTGAGCCAGGAACTGGCCGCAACCCGGCAGTCGCTGGACGAGCATATGCGCACCGCCGCGGGCTTCAGTGGTAGCCACGGCGATGCCTGGAACGGCCTGATCGATCACTGGTCGCGCCTCCATGAAGGGCGCAGCACCGATGCAGCCAACAGCCTGGCACAGCATCACCTGATCATCCGCAACAGCATTTTTCTGATGGAAGACGTGGCCAGCGAAGTCGACCTCAGCGAAGGTCGTGCCGACTTCGGCTACCTGCCGTGCATCTGGCGCGAGGTGGTGCAGGCGGCCGAATGGGCTGGCCAGGCCCGGGCGCTGGGCACCGGAATAGCCGCTGCAGGCAAGAGCAGCGCCGAGCAGCGGATACGGCTACGTTTTCTCTACCAGAAGATCGAGCAATTGGCAGCTGACGCCTTCGTTACCCTGCAACCTCAGCGTGAGCTGTTCCGCCTGTCCCAGCGCCAGCAGGTGATCGATGCGTTTTTGCTGTGCATCGACCGGGAACTCCTCGGCCAGGAGCAACCCACCATCGTTGCAAAAGTTTACTTTCAGTACGCCACCCAAGCCATCGAGGAGCTGCTGGGCCTGGTCGATACGGCGTTGCAGCAACTGCAGCCTCAGGCTTGAACAGCGCTCGGTGGCGCCTTGCTAGCGAACCAGATCGCAATGCCCGCGAAGCAGCATGCTGCTGACATTCGCTGCTGCGTATCCGTTACTGCCTGACGACTCGTCAAGCCTAACCGCCAGTAGTTGATCCACCACGCCACTCGTTCCCATACTGCCCCGTCACCACCAGCCAAGGGGGCCTCATGTTGGATCGTTATTGCCCCGGCACCGCCAGCCAGTGACCTAGCGTCTTCTGATAGGCGCCGGTGGCCTTGCTCAAGTGCAGCCACTGATCGACGTAGCTTTTCCAGGTCATGTCGTCGCGGGGCAGCAGGTAGGCTTTCTCGCCGTATTGCATATAGTCCGTCGGGTTGACGGCACACAGGCCGGGCATGCGTTTCTGCTGATACAGGGCTTCGGACGAGTCGGTGATCATCACATCGGCGCGCTTATCCAGTAGCTCCTGGAAGATGGTCTTGTTGTCATGGAAGTTCAGCTGAGCTTTCGGCAGGTGGGCTCGCGCAAAGGCCTCGTTGGTGCCGCCGGCCGGTTCGATCAAACGCACCGAAGGCTGGTTGATCTGCTCGATGGTCTGGTAGCGCGAAACGTCTTCACAGCGCACCAGCGGAATCTTGCCGTCGACATCCAGGGTGCTGCTGAAAAAGGCCTTCTTCTGGCGCTCCAGCGTCACCGAAATGCCGCCCATGCCGATATCGCACTTACCCGCCACCATATCCGGCATCAGGGTTTTCCAGGTGGTCGGTACCCACTGCACCTTCACCCCAAGGCTCTGTGCGAGCGATTGGGCCATCTCGATATCGATGCCTTCGTACCCGCCGTCCTGACGCAGGAAGGTGTAGGGCTTGTAATCACCAGTGGTGCACACCGCCAGCTGTCCCTTCTCCAGCACCTTGTCCAGGTGTGATGGCGTTTCCTGAGCCTGGGCAAAACCCGACAGGCCGATAAGCAGGGTGGTGATGGCGCTGATTTTTAGATTTTTCATGGTGGATGAGGCTCGCGGTTGAGGGCGGGGTAAAGCGAGCGGACAAGGTAAGGACAAGAGCATGGCTGGAGCAAGGCCCAGAGAAGGGGGCGTGTTCTGCATCAGGTGCTCTGAAAAAGGCGGACAAGCTTCGCGTTGTCCACCAATCCGGCATCCATCAGGCGCTTGCGGGGGTGTCCTCGAGGAGGGGGAACCAGCCCTTTGCCATCTGGATGACGCCCCACAGCTTGTCAGGGATCAACAGGTTCGGCACGAGCTTGGGGTCGAGCTCGGTGGCAATCTCGGCTGCTTTGCCTTGGCCTGCGAGTTCCACCCAAGTTGGGTTTATCACCAGGCCCTGGCCGACGGCGACCAGTGACAGGCCGGCGTTCAGCGCTTGCTCTGCGTCCTCGGGCGTGCGGATAAGGCCCGCAGCAATCAGCGGCAGGCGCTCACCGACATACTCGGCAAGCAGCTCGGCGGTCGTGCGCTCATGGCCTATCGGGCGAGCATGCGGGATGTTGAAGAGCGAGGCATGGAGGTAATCGATACCAGCCTCAATCAGTCGGTCTATCAGCACGAAGCTGTCGTCGATGCGCAGCCCGCCTTCTTCCGATTCTTCCGGCGATATGCGGTAGCCCAGCAGGAACGGCTGCTTGGCGTGCTCGGCGATGACGCGCTGCACTTCCTGCACCACGGCCAAGGGGAAACGCATGCGGTTTTCAAGCGAGCCACCCCACTGATCGTCGCGCTGGTTGTACAGGGGCGAGAAGAAGTTCTGGATGAGGAAACCATGCGCGCCATGCAGCTCGATGCCGTCGAAACCGGCCTCGATGGCGCGGCGAGCGGTTTCACCGAAGGCTTTGATGATCGTCTCGACTTCTGTTTCGCTCAGTGCATCGCTGGTCACTTCGGCGTTGTTGAATGGGCTCGGTGGCACCTTGAGTGCGCTGGCGCTGACTACGCGGCCATCGGGTACCAGGTACGGCAAGGCTTTGTTGCCGGCATGGAATATCTGCAGGATCGCCGGCGCACCACCGCTCTTGGCTGCCTCGGCGAGGCTGCGCAGGCTGGGGGTAAAGCTGTCGTCGTAGCTGGCAAACTCGTCGGTGAAGCCGATGCCGTCTGGCGTTACGTGGGTGCAGCCGGTAATCACCAGGCCAACGCCGTTGACGCGAGCGCGGTAGTAGGCGAGCTCTTGTGCGGAGAGGGTGCCGTCGGGGTTTGCCGACCATGTGGTCATCGGTGCCATGACGACGCGGTTGCGCAAGGTCAGGCCATTGTTGAAAGTCAGAGGCTGGAACAGCCTCGATTCGCTAGACGTCATAGCACTGCATCTCCGTGAGCTGAATAGGGCATCGTGGTTGGGGGGCAGTATCACGGCGAAGGGATGCTGGGCGGTTGCCGGAATCGTTTTGTTTTTTGCCTGATTTGATGAGGATCGCTCGTTTGTCGAGTGGCTTGTTAGACGCGCTGCTAAGCTTTTTTCATCTAGGTCAATGGTGGGCGACCAATTTAATGGGGATTTAAATGACGCTTAAGGCTGGCGCGGGTATCGACAGACTTTCCGATTTGATTGCGGAAATTGCCCAATTTGATGGGGACTACGACACTGCGATTCCGACGTTGAAGATGCGCCGCTGCAGTTCCACTACTGAGCCTATGCCCTGTATCTACGGTCTGGGCCTGGCGCTGATCGTGCAGGGCGGCAAGCGGTTGATGTTGGGCGACGAGATATTCGACTACGGCCCAGGGCAAACGCTGATCACCACTGTGGACATGCCCGTGGTCGCCTATGTCACTCGCGCCAGTTCGGCAGAGCCTTTCCTCGGCATGTGGTTGCAACTGGATGCACGAATGATTGCCCAGGTGGCAGCGGAAATGGAGTTTGCGACGCCTATTCAGGCTTCAGCAGGGCGCGGAATATCCCTGGCAGCGCTGGATACTGGGCTGCAGGAGGCGTTGACCAGGCTGATCCGGCTACTGGCCGAGCCGGCGCTGATTTCCTCCATCGCACCGCTGATCCAGCAGGAGATCGTGGTTCGCTTGCTCAGTGGTGGGCATGGCCCCAGCCTGCGCCGTCTGATTGCGGTGGGCTCGCCGAGCCAGCAAGTGGCCAAGGTCGTTGCCTGGCTCAAGCAGCATTACACCGAGAGCGTACCGATGGATGACTTGGCGGCTAGAGCACACATGAGCCCGTCGACATTTCGTCAGCATTTTCGTGCTGTGGTCGGCATGAGCCCCCTGCAGTATCTGAAAAACCTGCGCCTGCTCGATGCCCGGCAACTGATGCTCAATGAACACCTGGATGCCGGGAGCGCAGCTACCCGTGTCGGCTATGAGAGCGCCTCCCAGTTCAGCCGCGAGTACAGCCGTTTATTCGGCTACCCGCCGAACCGCGATATAAAACGGGTGCGAGGGCTGAGAGAGAGCCATGCCTACTGAGAATAGTGCGTGGTTGATCGCACTGCGGGGTTCTCATACTGGCCTCCTTTGCCTGAGCCTCGATGTTCGCCCTTTGCGATACCCTGCAACGCCGCTTCGCCGCGCTGAAAAGCCATGCCGATTTCTGGTCGCTGCGCCATGTGCAGGAAAGCCGGGAGTCCTACTGGGTTAGGCGGCATGTGGCGCAGGTACTGTCCTTGGTCGACGATGCCGGCGCCATGTTGATTGCGCGCTATGCAGGCGTCGAAGCCTATGCGGCCAACAGCGATCTCAGCCTTGCCGGGTTGCAGGCCGCGTTGGAGCGGGCCGAGCAGTTGGCAGTACGGCTCACCATTGCTCAACGTGACCTTCGACCCGAAGGTTACGGGCGAGCGGGCCAGCTATCGCCAGGTGCTTTGAAAGCGGCGGACAAGTTTCGCGTTTTCCGCCCTCGTGTCTTGCAGCGTATATCAGACCATCCTGTGGCTAGCCGCAACGGTCAACCCAATGGCTCGCCTTTTTCAACCAGTGCGGCCCACGCCACTACGCTGGGGCGCTTTTGCATCCGGGCGTACCACTCGCGAAGCGCTTCGCATTCCTCGGGAACCGATAGCTCCACGAGCGTCGAGAAGATCATGCCGCCAATCACGGCGATATCTGCCATGGAAAACGACGATCCAGCTACGAATGGTTGGCTCTTCAATACATCATTGAGGTAGCGCATGCCTCGTACGGCCTTGTCGCGCATGCGCAGGCCCCATTCCTCATTCTGATAGAGCTCGACGTGTGGGCCCAGGCCCGGGGTGGCATGGTGAAAGTACAGGCTCACGGCATCGAGAAACTCGATTTCGGCGCGCTTGGTCATCATGTGGATCAGACCTTTCTCAACGGCGGTTTTGCCGGTAAGCGTGGGTGAGCCATCCAGATCGTCCAGATACTGGGTGATAGCCGTGCATTCCGCGATGCGGGTGCCGTCCTCCAGCTCCAGAACCGGAAGCGTGCCCGAGTAGTTTATTTCGAGAAACTCAGGCGTCTTGTGCTCACCTTTCCAGAGGTTGATCGATACGAAATCAACCTTTTGGAAAAGGTCTTTCTCTGCGAGCGCTATGCGAACTCGCGCCGGGTAAGGGCCGTTGTACCAGTCGTAGATTTTCATCGGCGAATGGCGGGTGTCGGTGTGGAGGTGTGAAGTGTTCATGTGAATACCTATCTATCAGTTGGTAGGTATAGGTATAGGCTCATTTCTCCTGCTGTCAATGCCTATCTATCAGTTGGCAGGTTAGTGAGTTGCGGTTAGCATCCAAGTCATCTTCTAACCGGAAAGGTGGCGGTGTGAGTACAAATGCAAAAGAAGCCATCCTGGCGGCTGCCAAGCAGGCGGCGCAGTCCCATGGCTACGGCGGGCTGAATTTCCGCGACCTGGCGGCTGCAGTGGGCATCAAGAGCGCGAGTATCTACTACCACTTTCCCAGCAAGGCCGATCTCGGTTCTGCGGTAGCCAGGCGCTACTGGGAAGACACTGCAGCCGAACTGCAGGCGATGCAGGCAGGGGCTGACAGCCCGCTTGAATGCCTGCAGCGGTATCCCTCGATTTTTCGACGGTCGCTCGAGAGCGACAACAGGTTGTGCCTTTGCAGTTTCATGGCCGCGGAGTACGAAGACCTTCCCTCGCAAGTGAAGAGCGAGGTGCAGGCGTTCGCCACCGTGAACGTGGCCTGGCTTTCCAAGGTTTTGCTTGCGGCCGGGCTCGGCGATCCGGCAGCGTGCGAGGAGCGAGCAAACGCGATTTTTGCTGCCGTTGCCGGTGCCCAGCTCATGGCCCGCAGCCGCGCCGATATCGCGTTGTTCGACTCGCTTCTGGATGGCTACCGGAAGGCTGGGCTCCTGCCTGCCTGAGTTTCAGGCTTTGTGGCTGACACACAATAGCCTCCGTCACGTGCAGCCTTGCAGGGTTGTTAGACTGTCCTCCTTACCGCCATTCAAAGGGGATTCCATGTTCGCCCTCAGCGAAACCCTCCAACGCCGCTTCGCTACCCTGCACTCCACCGCCGACTTCTGGTCACTGCGCCATGTGCGGGAGACCACCGAGCGCTATTGGGTGCGCCGCGATGTGGCGCGGGCGCCGTCGTTTTCCGACGATGCGGGCGCCATGCTCAGCGTGCGCGTCGCTGGCGTGGAGGCCTACGCGGCTACCAGCGATCTCAGCCAGGCCGGGTTGCAGGCGGCGCTCGACAAGGCTGAGCGGCTGGCGCGGCAGTTGGCGGGGCGCAATCTGCTCGATCTGCATGAGCTGCCGGTGCCCCATGGGCAGGCCGATGACGTGATGCCCGGTTACCAGCGCACTCTCGCCAGCCCGGCACATTGGTACGAGCTACTGGCGGCCGAGTCGGCGCGGGTGCCGCGGGACGAACGGCTGGTGGACTGGTATGCCGGCCTGAGCTTTACCGCCACCGAGCAGATCTACCTCAACAGCGTCGGCGCCCGTTTGCGCCGCGCTCAGCACTATGTATTTCCGCAGCTAGGCGTTACCGCCAGTGATGGCGCCGACAGCCAGAGCCGCAGCTTCGGCGGTACTCATCTGGCGCGCCAGGGCGGTGCCGAGGTGATCGATGAGCTGGGCGTAGTCGGCACTGCCGGTCGTATCGCCGACGAGGCGCTGCAGCTGTTGCTGGCGCCGAATACGCCGAGTGGCCACCGCGACCTGCTGCTGATGCCGGACCAGATGATCCTGCAGATCCACGAGTCCATCGGCCATCCGCTGGAGCTGGATCGTATCCTCGGTGACGAGCGCAATTTCGCCGGCACCAGCTTTATTCGCCAGGAAGATTTCGGCCGCTATCAGTACGGCTCGCCGTTGCTTAATGTCACCTTCGACCCGACGGTCGCGGGCGAGCTGGCCAGCTATCGCCATGACGACGACGGCACCCCGGCGCAGCGCGACTACCTGATCCGCGAGGGCATCCTGCAGCGGCCGCTCGGTGGCGCGCTGTCGCAGTGGCGCAGCGGGCTGGCCGGCGTGGCCAACAGCCGTGCCTGCAGCTGGAACCGGCCGACGCTGGACCGCATGGCCAACCTCAACGTCGAGCCCGGCGCGCAGCGGCTGGAGCAGCTCATCGGTGGTATCGAGCGCGGCATTCTGATGAGCAACAACCGCTCCTGGTCGATCGACGACGCGCGCAACAAATTCCAGTTCGGTTGCGAGTGGGGCCGGCTGATCGAGAACGGCGAACTCAAGGGCGTGGTGAAGAACCCCAACTACCGCGGCATCTCCGCGCGCTTCTGGCGCAACCTCAAGGCGGTCGGCGACGCCAGTACCTTCGAGGTGCTGGGCACGCCGTATTGCGGCAAGGGCGAGCCGAACCAGGTGATCCGCGTCGGGCACGCCACGCCAGCGTGCGTGTTCGCCGATATCGATGTATTTGGGGGGGTCGCCTGATGAACGCACGTCGGCATTTCGAGGATTTGCTCGCCTACCTCACTACCCAACTGCAGGCCGGTGAAGGTTTCACCCTGGAGTACCAGGCCGAGGCCTCGGACTTCATCCGCTTCAACCACGCCCGCGTGCGCCAGGCCGGCCAGGTGCAGCAGGTGTACGCCACCCTGGCGCTGTATCAGGGCGAACGGCATGGCGACTTCGAACTGGCCCTGAGCGGGGTGATCGACGATGACCGGCCGCGTCTCGACCAGGCGTTGCAGCGCCTGCGCGCGGTATTGCCGACGCTCGCCGACGACCCCTACCTGCGCCTGAACCGCGAGGCCTGGCGCAGCGAGACTGCGGCGGGTGAGGCGGCTCAGTACAGCGAGGCGGCCATCGCGCAAATCGTCGAGGCCTCGGCCGGGCTGGATCTGGTCGGCTTCTACGCCGCCGGGCCGCAGTACCAGGGTTTCGCCAGTTCCTGGGGCGCCTTTGGCTGGCACGCGGCGAGCAGCTTCAACTTCGAATTTAGCCTGTTCCACCAGAACGGCCAGGCAGTGAAAAGTATCTACGCCGGCGAGCAGTGGGATGCTCAGGCTTTTGCCCGCAAGTTGACATTCGCCCGCGAGCAACTCGAGTACCTGGGCAAGCCTGCCCATGAGCTGAAGCCGGGCGCTTATCGCGCTTACCTGACGCCAGCGGCGCTGGAGGAACTGTTCGGGCTGTTCGCCTGGGGCTTTTCCGCCGAGGCGCTGGCCACCGGTGGCAGCCCGCTGCAGCGGCTGTTCGCCGGCAGCGCCAGCCTGAGCGACAAGCTGACGCTCGACGAGCGTATCGAAGGTGGCCTGGCGCCGGCCTTCACCCGCGAGGGGCCGCGCCAGCCGCTGCGTTTGGTGAGCGCAGGGCGGCCGGGCGAACGCCTGGTCAGCTCACGCAGCGCCGCCGAACACGGGCTGATCGCCAACGGCGCGGGCAGTGGCGAGTACCCATTCGCGCTACACCTGCACGGCGGCGAGCTGGAGGAGGGCGAGATCCTGCAACGCCTCGGCACCGGGCTGTATATCGGCAACCTCTGGTACAGCAACTTCTCCGACCTGCCGGCCGGGCGCCTCACCGGGATGACCCGCTTCGCCACTTTCTGGGTCGAAAACGGCCGCATCCAGGCGCCGGTAGATACCATGCGTTTCGACGATTCGCTGTTCGATTTCCTCGGCCCGAATCTGGAAGCGTTGACCCGTGAGCCGGAGCTTCTGTTGCCGAACGGCACCTATGGCGCCCGGCAGACCGGCTCGATGGCGTTGCCGGGGGCATTGCTGTCGCGCTTTACCTTGACGCTGTAGGTCGGCGGTGCCCGTTCCTGGGTATCGCTGCGCTCAACCGCAGGCTACGCGGTCACAACGCTCTGGTAGCCCGGCGTTGAGCGCAGCGATACCCGGGGAGCGGTAGAGAGTCTGCCAAACATGCAAGCTGACCCGACACGCTTATTTGGTCGCCCTGAGCACCACGAACTTCGGCGTGGCCGCCACCTGGTCGACGCCGCGGAACAGGCGCGCCAGCTTGGTGTGGTAACCCAGGTGGCGGTTGCCGACGATCCACAGCTCGCCGCCGGTGACCAGGGCGTTACGCGCCTGCTGGAACATCCGCCAGGCGAGGAAGTCGCCGACCACCTGTTGCTGGTGAAAGGGCGGGTTGCACAGCACCAGGTCGAGCGAGTCGGCCGGCTGTTCGGCCAGGCCGTCACCGGCGCGCACGGTTACCGGGCGGTCGCCTAGCGCGGCCCGCCAGTTCTCAGTGGCGGATTGCACGGCCATGTAGGACTCGTCCACCAGGGTCAGCTCGGCACCAGGGCTGTTCAGTGCGTAGGCGATGCCCAGCACTCCGTTGCCGCAGCCCAGGTCGGCGACCCGCCGGTTGTCCAGATGCTTTGGCAGGTGAGGCAGAAACGCTCGGGTGCCGATGTCCAGGCCTTCGCGGCAGAACAGGTTGGCGTGGTTGCTCAGTTCCAGCGCCGGCTTGTCGAGGCGGTAGCGGGTCGGGTAGGGCGAGGTCGGTGCGGCTTTGGCTTCTGGCGTGGCATGCAGCAGGCGGGCTTTTTTCACCGCCAGCGAGGCCTGTACCGGGCCGATGTATTTCTCCAGCAGGTCGCCCGCCGCACGCGGCAGGTGCTTGATCATGCCGCCGGCAATCACCTGGGCGCCCGGCGCCAGCTGGCCGTGCAGGCGGATTAGCTGTTCTTCCAGCAGCGCCAGGGTTTTCGGTACGCGGATCAGCACCCGATCGAAGGGCCCGCGTACCGGCTCGCTGGCCGGCACGAAGGTCACGGCATCTTCGGCCAGGCCGTTGCGCGCCAGGTTCAGGCGCAGCGCCAGGTGGCCGAGGTGCGAGTCACCGCTGCTGGTGACCTGGGCGCGCCCAGCCAGCGCGCAGGCCAATGCGCCGAAGCTGTCGTTGAGCACCAGCACGCGGGTGGTGGCAGGTAGCGCCTGAGCCTGCTCGAGCAGGTAGGCGTCGGCGGCGTCGAACGCCTGCAGCGGCATGCCGGGCTGCTCGGGCTGACGCTGCAGTTCCAGGGTGGCGAACGGGGTGACGAAGGACGACGACATGCTGATCTCGTGATGGTGTGGCGGCGCGCATTCTGCCATGGCGCGGCTATTGAATCTTCAAGCTGTGCAGCAGTTGGCGTAATTGCGGCTTGTTCGGCGGCGGGGGATCGACAAGAATCGCGCACCTGCCAAAACGCGCCGGTTAGCCCGAGCCGTTGCCGCAGCCCCTCCAATAATAGTCGGACACCCGCGCCACGCGTCGGGCGCAGCCGACAGCGCTTCACCGATACCTCGCTTGAGGTCACTCGATAACTCTATTTCCTTCAGGTGCCTGCCTCGCGCATGCGCCTTCGCCTGCCATTGCCAAGGTGTTGCATGTCCAAGTCCGTATTGTCCATTGCCCTGTCAGCGCTGCTGCTGATCTGCACGTCGGCCACCGCCGCCGAGCCCATCGTCATCAAGTTTTCCCATGTGGTCGCCGAAGACACCCCCAAGGGCCGAGGCGCGCTGCTGTTCAAACAATTGGTGGAAGAGCGCCTGGGCGACAAGGTGAAGGTCGAGGTGTACCCGAACTCCACGCTGTTCGGTGACGACGACGAGCTGCAGGCCCTGCGCGATGGCAAGGTGCAGCTGCTGGCACCGTCGCTGTCGAAGTTCGATGCCTACACCAAGCAACTGCAGGTGTTCGACCTGCCATTCCTGTTCGATGACCTGGAGGCGGTGAAGCGCTTCCAGAAACGCGAGAAGAGCCGCGAGCTGCTGCGCTCCATGGCGAGCCACGACATCTACGGCCTGGCGTACTGGAACAACGGCATGAAGCAGCTCTCCGCCAACCGGGCGCTGAAGCTGCCGGCCGATGCCAAGGGCCTGGCGTTCCGCATTCAGCCATCGCCAGTTCTGGAGGCGCAGTTCGCGCAGATCGGCGCGACCACCAGCAAGCTGGCTTTCAGCGAAACCCTGGCGGCGCTGCAGAAGGGCACCGTGCAGGGTGCGGAAAACCCCTGGTCGAACCTGGCCAGCCAGAAGCTCGACAGCGTGCAGCCGTTCATCACCGAAACCAACCACGGCTCGCTCAACTACATGCTGATCAGCAATTCCAAGTTCTGGGTCAGCATTCCCTATCAGCTGCGTACGCAGCTTGAAGCGATCATCGAGGAAGTGAGTTTCAAGGTTAACCAGGATGCCGAGGAGCTGAACCGCAAGAGCCGCGAGCAGATCGTTGCCGCCGGTCGCGCGCAGATCCTCACCCTGACGCCCGAGCAGCGCGAGGCCTGGCGTGAAGCGATGCGCCCGGTGTGGCAGCGGTTCGAGGCGGAGATCGGGGCTGATGTGCTGCGTGCGGCGCAGACCGTCAATCGGCGCTGAGCACCTCTGTCGGCTCGGCACGCAGTTCGTAGGGTGGACGACGCTTCACCTACGCGGCCCGACCCGTCCACCGCTGCAATCGTAATGGTGGATGAAAAAAGCGTCATCCACCCTACAACTACGAAGCGCGCAGCTCCTCCAGCAGCAAACGGGCGGGTGATGAAAGCGGCGCGCCGCGCCGGCTGATCACCCCGTAGGGCTCGCTGCGCAACACCTGATCCAGCTCCAGGCACGCCAGCGTGCCGAACCGCGCCGCCGACTGGGCGGTTTCTCGCGGCATCAGCGCCACCAGATGCGGGTCTTCCTGCAGCAGCATCAGGGTGGCGAAGGTCGAGGCGGTTTCCAGCGGGTAACGTGGAAACTCCAGCGCGGCGTCGCTGAACGCCCGCTCCAGCACCAGGCGCATCGGCATGTTCGCCGGGAACACCACCCAGCGGTAGGCGGCCAACTGCGCCAGGCTCAGGCCCGGCGTGGAAGCCAGCGGGTGCGCGGTGTTGGCCACCACCTTCAGCTGTTCGTCATGCAGGCTCAGGCAGTCGTAGTCATCTGGCCGGCGGCTGACGCTGGTGCGGCAGATTGCCAGGTCCAGGCGGCCCTGATCGATAAGGCTGAGCAGCCGCGCGCTGGTGTCTTCGACGATTTCCACCGACAGCTCCGGCTGGCGCGCCCGCAAGCGCGACAGTGCGCGTGTCAGGTGAGGCACCGCGCCCATGATCACCCCCACCACCAAACGCCCGCCCTGGCCCTGCAGGATGCCCAGCATCTCCTCGCGCAGGTGCGCCAGGTCACTGTGGATCAGCCGCGCGTAGCGAATCGCGCAGCGCCCCAGGTCATTGGCCTCCAACCCCTGGCTGGTACGCGTGAACAGACGCGTGCCGAATGCCGATTCGATTTCGTTGAGCGCTTTCGTCGCCCCCGGCTGGCTGATCGCCACGGCTTCGGCGGCCTTGTGCAGCGAGCCCTGCTCGTCGAGGGCGATCAGCAGGCGCAGCTGTTTGAGGCGCAGTCGGGAAACCAGGGCGGGCAGGGAAGCGAGCATGGTGATAACCATCGGTTATTGCTTGATCAGAGCCTGTCATTAGGCAGGCTGGCGCGCAGTTCGTAAAGTCTGCCCTATACCCGTTCGGGCCAACCGCCAAACAAGAGAGATAAGCCATGCGACTGATCCAGTTCGAATCCACCGAGGGCCATCGCCAGGTTGGCGTTGTCGGCGGCGACACCGTCCGCACCGTGCGCGGCGTTGCCAGCACCCGTGAGCTGGCGCTCGCGGCGATCCGCGCCGGGCGCAGCCTGCAGGGCGAAGTCGATAGCCGCGGCAGCGACACCGGCCCGGCGTATGCCGAGCTGCAGCAGAGCGGACGTATCCTGCCGCCGCTGGATCATGAAGACCCGGCGCATTGCCTGATCACCGGCACCGGCCTGACCCACCTGGGCAGCGCTGCGACCCGCGACAAGATGCACCAGCAGAAGGCCGCTCAAGACGAGACCGCGCTGACCGACACCATGCGCATGTTCCGCTGGGGCCTGGAAGGCGGCAAGCCCGGTGCAGGCAAGGTCGGCGCGCAGCCGGAGTGGTTCTACAAGGGCGACGGCGGCATCGTCGTGCGCCCCGGCGCCGACCTGCCGGTACCGGTGTTCGCCGAAGACGGTGGCGAGGAGCCCGAGTTGGTCGGGCTGTATGTGATCGGTGACGACGGCAAGCCATATCGCCTCGGTTATGCGCTGGGTAACGAGTTCTCCGACCACGTGCTGGAGCGCCGCAGCTACCTGTACCTGGCGCATTCCAAGTTGCGCTTCTGCGCCTACGGTCCGGAGTTGCGCGTTGGTGAGCTGCCGGCGCACCTGTCCGGCACCAGCCGCATTCACCGCGATGGCGCCGTGCTGTGGGAGAAGGAGTTTCTCAGCGGTGAGGAAAACATGTGCCACAGCCTGGAGAACCTGGAGTTCCACCACTTCAAGTACCAGCAGTTCCTGCGCCCGGGTGATGTGCATGTGCATTACTTCGGAACCGCTACGCTGTCTTATGCCGACGGTATCAAGGCCCAGCCTGGCGATACCTTCGAGATCGAAATGAACGAGTTTGGCGCACCCTTGCGCAACGGGCTGGTAGCGGCCGACGAGCCGCTCGAGCCAGGCGGTGTTACCGCCCTCTAAACAGCATTCACCGGGGCCTTCAGGCCCCGCTTGGTTTTTGCACAGGAGGAATATTCATGTCCGTTAACGGCCATAACATCATCGGCGGCGCCTACAGCGCCCGTGGTTCGGTGAACCTGCAGAGCGTCGATGCCACGACCGGGGAAGCGCTGCCTTACGCATTCGTCGAAGCCACCCCCGATGAAGTCGACGCTGCTGCCGAAGCGGCCGCGGCGGCCTACCCGATTTACCGCAGCCTGCCGGCCACCAAGCGCGCCGATTTCCTCGACGCCATCGCCGACGAGCTGGACGCCCTGGGCGACGAATTCGTCGCTACCGTGTGCCGCGAAACCGCGCTACCTGCCGGCCGTATTCAGGGCGAGCGTGGCCGTACCAGTGGCCAGATGCGCCTGTTCGCCACCGTGCTGCGCCGTGGCGATTTCTTCGGCGCGCGCATCGACCGTGCGCTGCCGGATCGCCAGCCGCTGCCGCGCCCGGACATTCGCCAGTACCGCATCGGCCTCGGCCCGGTGGCGGTGTTCGGCGCCAGCAACTTCCCGCTGGCGTTCTCCACCGCGGGCGGCGACACCGCCTCCGCCCTGGCTGCCGGCTGCCCGGTGGTGTTCAAGGCGCACCCCGGCCATATGGCCACCACCGCGCTGGTTGGTGCGGCGCTGCTGCGCGCGGCCGAGAAAACCGCCATGCCGAAGGGCGTTTTCAACATGATCTACGGTGGTAGCGTTGGTGCTGCGCTGGTCAAGCACCCGGTCATTCAGGCCGTCGGCTTCACCGGTTCGCTGCGTGGCGGTCGCGCGCTGTGCGACATGGCTGCGGCGCGCCCGCAGCCGATCCCGGTGTTCGCCGAGATGAGCAGCATCAATCCGGTGATCCTGCTGCCCGAAGCCCTGAAAGCACGTGGCGAGAAAATCGCCGGCGAGCTGGCGGCTTCGGTGGTGCTCGGCGCTGGGCAGTTCTGTACCAATCCTGGCCTGGTGCTGGGTATCCGTTCGCCGGAGTTCACGGCGTTTCTGGAGCGCCTCACCGCTCACATGGCTGAACAACCGGCCCAGACCCTGCTCAACGCAGCTGGCCTGGAAAGCTACGGCAAAGGCGTGGCTGCACTTGCCGCGTACGCTGGCATCACCCATTTGAGTGGTGCCACACAGGAAGGCAGCCAGGCTCGACCGCAGTTGTTCAAGGCCGATGTCAGCTTGTTGCTGAACGGTGACGAGCGGCTGCAGGAAGAGGTTTTCGGCCCGACCACTCTTGTAGTCGAAGTGGCCGACAAGGCCGAATTGCTGGCTGCCATCAAGGGTCTGCATGGCCAGCTGACCGCCACGCTGATCACCGAGCCGGGCGACCTGGCAGGCAGCGAAGAACTGTTCGCACTGCTTGAACAGAAAGTCGGCCGCGTGCTGTTCAACGGCTACCCGACTGGTGTGGAAGTTTGCGATTCGATGGTGCACGGCGGCCCGTACCCGGCGACTTCCGATGCCCGTGGCACCTCGGTGGGCACCCTCGCCATCGACCGCTTCCTGCGGCCGGTGTGCTACCAGAACTGCCCGGACGCCCTGCTGCCCGACGCGCTGAAGAACGCCAATCCGCTGGGTATCGCCCGCCTGGTTGACGGCGCCAGTAGCCGCGACGCGCTGTAAGAAACGGCTCAGCGCTACGGCGCCCGCCCGCTTTGGGGTGGAAGAAAAGCCGACCTCAGGGTCGGCTTTTTCGTGTGTGCGGTTTGATACATGGGTAGCGCAACGCCCTTCCCGGGTATCGCTTCGCTCAACCCAGGCTACGGGTCTCTAGGAGCCGCACCCCGCGGTGAATGGTGGCCGTGATGCGGTGGTGCGGTATGGCCACCATCGCATCGCGCCGAGGTCGACGCTCCTACGCGATGGGCAGCGGCACGCCCAGGTTTCATCCTGCCACCACGAACCTGTAGGAGCCGCGACCCCGCGGCGAATGGTGGCCGTGATGCGGTGGTGCGGGATGGCCGCCGCCATCGCATCGCGCCGGGGTCGACGCTCCTACGCGATGGGCAATGGCACGCCTGGGTTTCATCCTGCGACCACGAACCTGTAGGAGCCGCGACCCCGCGGCGAATGGTGGCCGTGATGCGGTGGTGCGGGATGGCCGCCGCCATCGCATCGCGCCGGGGTCGACGCTCCTACGCGATGGGCAATGGCACACCTGGGTTTCATCCTGCGACCACGGACCTGAGGAGCCGCGACCCCGCGGCGAATGGTGGCCGTGATGCGGTGGTGCGGTATGGCCACCATCGCATCGCGCCCGGGTCGACGCTCCTACGCGGCGGGTGGCGGCACGCCTGGGTTTCATCCTGCGACCACGAACCTGTAGGAGCCGCGACCCCGCGGCGAATGGTGGCCGTGACGCGGTGGTGCGGTATGGCCGCCGCCATCGCATCGCGCCGGGGTCGACGCTCCTACGCGATGGGCAATGGCACGCCCAGGTTTCATCCTGCGACCACGAACCTGTAGGAGCCGCGACCCCGCGGCGAATGGTGGCCGTGATGCGGTGGTGCGGGATGGCCGCCGCCATCGCATCGCGCCGGGGTCGACGCTCCTACGCGGCGGGTGGCGGCACGCCTGGGTTTCATCCTGCGACCACGAACCTGTAGGAGCCGCGACCCCGCGGCGAATGGTGGCCGTGATGCGGTGGTGCGGGATGGCCGCCATCCCATCGCGCCGAGGTCGACGCTCCTACGCGATGGGCAGCGGCACGCCCAGGTTTCATCCTGCGACCACGAACCTGTAGGAGCCGCGACCCCGCGGTGAATGGTGGCCGTGATGCGGTGGTGCGGTATGGCCACCATCGCATCGCGCCGAGGTCGACGCTCCTACGCGATGGGCAGCGGCACGCCCAGGTTTCATCCTGCCACCACGAACCTGTAGGAGCCGCGACCCCGCGGCGAATGGTGGCCGTGATGCGGTGGTGCGGGATGGCCGCCGCCATCGCATCGCGCCGGGGTCGACGCTCCTACGCGATGGGCAATGGCACGCCTGGGTTTCATCCTGCGACCACGAACCTGTAGGAGCCGCGACCCCGCGGTGAATGGTGGCCGTGATGCGGTGGTGCGGTATGGCCACCATCGCATCGCGCCGAGGTCGACGCTCCTACGCGACGGGTGGCGGCACGCCTGGGTTTCATCCTGCGACCACGAACCTGTAGGAGCCGCGACCCCGCGGTGAATGGTGGCCGTGATGCGGTGGTGCGGTATGGCCGCCATCGCATCGCGCCGAGGTCGACGCTCCTACGCGACGGGTGGCGGGCACGCCTGGGTTTCATCCTGCGACCACGAACCTGTAGGAGCCGCGACCCCGCGGCGAATGGTGGCCGTGATGCGGTGGTGCGGTATGGCCACCATCGCATCGCGCCCGGGTCGACGCTCCTACGCGGCGGGTGGCGGCATGCCCAGGTTTCATCTTGCGACCGCTTGGCGCTCTTGTCCCTGATCTTTGCCGGTGTTTACCGGCTTGGCTTTGCGCGACACTAGGCGCATGAGTCCTGATGGAGCCCGCGATGAGCAGTGACGACAAATTCACCCGCCAGACCTTGCTCGAGGTGCACACGCTCACCCCGAGCCTGTTCACCCTGCGTACTACCCGTGACGCGGGATTCCGGTTTCGCGCCGGGCAGTTCGTGCGCCTGGGGGTGGAGAAGGCTGATGGTTCGGTGGTCTGGCGGGCCTATTCGCTGGTGTCGGCGCCCCATGACGAGCACCTGGAGTTCTTTTCCATCGTGGTGCCGGGCGGCGAGTTCACCAGCGAGCTGAGCCGCCTGCGCGCCGGTGATACGCTGCTGGTGGAAAAGATGGCCACCGGGTACCTGACCCTCGATCGCTTTGTCGATGGCCGGGACCTCTGGCTGCTCGGCAGCGGCACGGGCATCGCGCCGTTCTTGTCGATGCTGCAGGACTTCGAGGTGTGGGAGCGTTTCGAGCGCATCGTGCTGGTGTACAGCGCGAGGTCGCTAGACGAACTGGCCTACCAGCCGATGATCCACGGTTTCGCCGAGCTGGAGCACCTGGCCGAGTACACCCACAAACTTACCTACCTGCCGGTGGTGACCCGCGAACAGGCGCCGGGCTGCCTTAACGCGCGCATCACCGAGCTGCTCGACAATGGCGAGCTGGAGCGCGCCGCCGGTCTGGAGCTGACCCCTGAACGTTCGCGGCTGATGATCTGCGGCAACCCGCAGATGATCGACGATATCCGCCAGCGCCTGAAGGCCCGTGGCCTGAACTTGAGCCTTACGCGGCGTCCCGGGCAGGTGGCCGTGGAGAACTATTGGTAAAGAACCGTTACAAACTGAGCGCTTTCAGTGTGACTCGCGCTCCAGTAGATTGCCGGGTCTGTTTCCCATTTTCCGGTCTTCATGGACAGCGACAGTAGACGATCGCCCTCGCCACTATGGACGAGGGCGTCACTTCCCAGAGGCAGCACCGCCCGGTGCACGCCTTCCGCGCAGCAGAGCGTTGCGCTTTCTTCCCGTCAGTCGAGCCTTCGCGCGCATGCCCTGCGCCTGCGTGCCGTATTCGGCTGCCTTCGTTTTCCCCTAGAGAGAGCTACACACTAAATGGAATGGATCGCCGATCCGACGGCCTGGCTGGGCCTGTTGACCCTGATCGTCCTGGAAATCGTCCTGGGCATCGACAACCTGGTGTTTATTGCCATCCTCGCCGACAAGCTGCCGCCCGAGCAGCGAGACCGCGCGCGGGTCATCGGCCTGAGCCTGGCGCTGATCATGCGCCTGGGCCTGCTGGCCAGCATGGCTTGGCTTGTCACGCTCACCGACCCATTGATCGAGGTGTTCGGCAAGACCTTCTCGGGTCGTGACCTGATCATGCTGTTCGGTGGTGTGTTCCTGCTGTTCAAAGCCACAATGGAGCTGCACGAGCGCCTCGAAGGGCGTGTGCACCAGCCCGGTGGCGCGCGCACCTATGCCAAGTTCTGGCCGGTGGTGGCACAGATCATCGTGCTCGATGCGGTGTTCTCCCTGGACGCGGTCATTACCGCCGTGGGCATGGTCGAGCATCTGCAGGTGATGATGATCGCAGTGATCATCTCCATCGGCCTGATGATCGTTGCCAGCAAGCCGCTGACCGCCTTCGTCAACGCGCGGCCGACGGTGATCATGCTGTGCCTGGGCTTCCTGATGATGATCGGCTTCAGCCTGACCGCCGAAGGCCTGGGCTTCCACATCCCGAAAGGCTACCTGTATGCGGCCATCGGTTTTTCGATCCTCATCGAGTTGTTCAACCAGGTCGCCCGTTCGCGCCGCAAGCGCAGCCTGCAGGGCCAGCGTGGCCTGCGTGACCGTACCGCCCACGCCGTGATGCGCATGCTCGGCGGCAAGGTGCAGGCCGACGAAGTAGGCGATGACATCGCCGACATGCTCGAGGGCGAGCAGGGCGTGGCCGCGCTGTTCGACCGCCGCGAGCGGGTGATGATCAGCGGCGTACTGAACATGGCAGAGATGTCGATCCAGAAGGTCATGACCGACCGTATGGAAGTCGACCGCATCGACCTCGACGACGACCCGGAGAAGATCCAGCAGGCCCTGCTCGACTCGCCGCATTCGCGCCTGGTGGTGACCCGCAGCGACTCCCGTGAGGAACCCCTGGGCTATATCCACAAAAAGGAGCTGTTCAAGGAACTGCTCAAGGGCCAGCAGCCGGATATCGAAAGCCTGGTACGTGCGCCGATCAACCTGCCGGACAGCTCCAGTGTGCTCAGCGCCCTGGAGCAGATGCGCCAGGGCTCCACGCATGTGGCATTCGTGGTCAACGAGTTCGGCGGTTTCGAGGGCTTGCTGACCCTGACCGACATTCTCGAAGCGATTGCCGGCGAACTGCCGGATGCCAGTGAAGTGGATGGGCCGGACGTCGAGGAAGTGGACGGTGGTTTTCGCGTCAACGGTGCGGTCAACCTGGCGGTACTGCGCGAGCGCCTGGATTTCGCCGCGCGCCCGACCGATGACTACCAGACCCTTGCCGGCCTGGCCATGAGCCTGCTCGACCGCCTGCCGCTGATCGGCGACAAGGTCGAGTACCTGGGCTGGGAGCTGACGGTCATCGAGGTCAAGGAGCGCCGGGTCACCCGTGTGCTGCTCAAGCCCGGGGTCGGCGAACCAGCACGCTGACGGCCTGCTAGCCAAAAAAAACGGCGCCCATTGGGCGCCGTTTGCTTGTGCGGTAGCGGTCAGTCCTTGTGCTGCTGGGTTTTCAGCAGGTCACGAATTTCCGTCAACAGCACTTCCTGGGTGCTTGGCGCCGGCGGCACCGAGGGCGCCACGGCTTCTTCACGCTTGAGACGGTTGATGGCCTTGACGCCCATGAAGATGGCGAAGGCAACGATGACGAAGTCGAGCACCGTCTGGATGAAGCGACCGTAGGCCAGGACCACGGCGGGCAGCTCGCCTTCGGCGGCTTTCAGCGTGATGGCCAGGTCGGAGAAATCCACCCCGCCGATCAACAGGCCCAGCGGCGGCATGATCACATCGCCAACGAAGGACGAGACGATCTTGCCGAAGGCGGCGCCGATGATGATGCCGACCGCCATGTCGACGACATTGCCCTTGACGGCGAACGCCTTGAATTCGTTGATGATGCTCATGTGCAACTCCCCTGGTCTGATTTCGTGCGGTGAAGTGTAAATCACCGCTGCCGGTCTGCCATGCACCGCGGCATGGCCTGCGTTAGCTTTGTGACCCCGCGATGGGCAGATTATCCGAATTTATTACCATTTGTGGCCCCGGGCGCTCAGCCAGCGAGCTTCGATGCGGTGATTGGCGGCTCGTCGACAGGCGCTTGCGTGGCACCCAGGCGTCGTTGACGAAGATCAACACCCGCGCACTTTTGCCTGGTTACAGTGCGCTCATTCATCCGACGGGAGCCTGGCCATGCACATCGATTCCTCCGCCCAGTCCGACAGCGCCTCCCTGCTGCGTGGCAACCCTGCCTACGCGGCACTGGTCGAGCAGCACGACGATGTCGACCGGCGCATCGCGCGTATCGAGAGCGGCCTGGAACGGCCCGAGGGGCTCAGCCTGGCTGCCCTGAAGCTGCGCCGCTCCGGTTTGCGCGAGGACCTGGCACGCCAACGCCGCAAGGCACGGGGTGAGTGCTGCAATTGCGGCAACAACTGCGGCGGCTGATGCTGCTCGTCGGGCGGTTCGTGCGGGTGGTGATGGGCTAAGGTCAATGCATCATCACCCAACAGAGAGGAGCGCCCCATGACTGCCGAGCACAATCTGCGCGAGGAATTTCGTGAGTATGGCGATGCCCTGAGCGAGCGTCGCAAGAGCCACCCGGGTTTCGATGGCCTGGTGGGCCGTTATCAGGACCTGGACAAACGCATCGTCGAACTGGAATCGGGCAATCAGCCCTTCGATGACGAAACCCTGGGCCGCCTGCGCCGCGAGCGGGTGTTGCTCAAGGACAAGATCGTCCAGGAGCTGACTGACGGCTGAGCTTAGGCCGAGGTTGAGCGCGGCGATGCTCTGAGTATTTACCGACGGATTCCCGGGTATCGCTTCGCTCAACCGCAGGCTACGAGCTGGTTTTCTGTAGCCTGGGTTAGCCGCAGGCGTAACCCGGGTTGGACATTTCTACTGAGTCTTTACCGACGGATTCCCGGGTATCGCTTCGCTCAACCGCAGGCTACGAGCTGGTTTCTGTAGCCTGGGTTAGCCGCAGGCGTAACCCGGGTTGGACATTTCTACTGAGTCTTTACCGACGGATTCCCGGGTATCGCTTCGCTCAACCGCAGGCTACGAGCTGGTTTTCTGTAGCCTGGGTTAGCCGCAGGCGTAACCCGGGTTGGACATTTCTACTGAGTCTTTACCGACGGATTCCCGGGTATCGCTTCGCTCAACCGCAGGCTACGAGCTGGTTTCTGTAGCCTGGGTTAGCCGCAGGCGTAACCCGGGTTGGACATTTCTACTGAGTCTTTACCGACGGATTCCCGGGTATCGCTTCGCTCAACCGCAGGCTACGAGCTGGTTTCTGTAGCCTGGGTTAGCCGCAGGCGTAACCCGGGTTGGACATTTCTACTGAGTCTTTACCGACGGATTCCCGGGTATCGCTTCGCTCAACCGCAGGCTACGACTTGGTTTCTGTAGCCTGGGTTAGCCGCAGGCGTAACCCGGGGATTCGTCAGGCCTGCACCACAAAACGCCGCAGCCCCGGTGCTTCAGGCTCTTCATCCAGCTCGCGCATCTCGTATGGCAGCTCACTCAGCACCTGTAGGCAGAACCGACTGCCCAATTCATCTTGCTCGTAACAGCACAGCAGCCAGCGACGTCCATCGCTGACGGTCTGCTGCAGCAGCGCGCGGCCGATGCCCAGGCGGCGGTATTTCTTGAGCAGGAACAGGTCGGCGAATTCCATGTCGGCGATGCCCGGGGCCTCGCAGGCTTCCAATAGAAGGAATCCGGCGATGGAGTCGTCGACCAGAATCAGCTGCGCGCTCCAGCCGTCGTCCTGCCAGTAGCGTTGCAGGTGCGCTTCGTGCACGTAGAAGCGGCCGTCGACCTCGACGTCTTCCTGCTCCCAGTCCGACGACTCGTAGGCGTAGAACTGGTAGAGGTTGCGGATCAGCGGCAACTGCTCGGCGGTGGTGGGGACAAGCCTGATCGACATGCTGGGTACCTGTAGATGAGCGGCGCATTATCGGCAAGCGCGCCGGCGGCTGATAGCCCAGGTAGCGAAAGTCTGTAAATTTATCCAGTTGTTCGGTATCGTTTCGGCCTCGATTCATCAGGCAGGACGACTCCCATGGCCAAGGCCAAACGCTTGTACGGCTGCACCGAGTGCGGCGCGACCTTTCCCAAGTGGGCCGGGCAATGCGGCGAGTGCGGCGCCTGGAACACGCTGACCGAAACCATGATCGAGGCCGGCGGCGCCGCAGCGCCCAGTGGCCGAACGGGCTGGGCCGGGCAACAGGCGCAGTTGAAGACCCTGGCCGAAGTCAGTGTCGAAGAGATGCCGCGCTTTTCCACCGCCTCGGCCGAGCTCGACCGGGTGCTGGGCGGCGGCCTGGTGGATGGCTCGGTGGTGCTGATCGGCGGCGACCCGGGTATCGGCAAGTCGACCATCTTGCTGCAAACCCTGTGCAATATCGCCCAGCGTCATCCGGCGCTCTACGTCACCGGCGAGGAATCCCAGCAGCAGGTGGCGATGCGCGCACGGCGCCTGGGCCTACCGGAAGACAAGCTCAAGGTGATGACCGAGACCTGCATCGAAAGCATCATCGCCACGGCCCGCCAGGAAAAGCCCAAGGTGATGGTGATCGACTCGATCCAGACCATCTTTACCGAGCAGTTGCAGTCGGCGCCCGGCGGCGTCGCCCAGGTTCGCGAGAGTGCGGCGCTGCTGGTGCGCTTTGCCAAGCAGAGCGGCACGGCGATTTTTCTGGTCGGCCATGTCACCAAGGAAGGCGCGCTGGCCGGGCCGCGTGTGCTGGAACACATGGTCGACACCGTGCTGTATTTCGAGGGTGACCCCGATGGCCGCCTGCGCCTGTTACGCGCGGTGAAGAACCGCTTCGGGGCGATCAACGAGCTGGGTGTGTTCGGCATGACCGACAAGGGCCTCAAGGAGGTCAGCAACCCGTCGGCGATTTTCCTCACCCGGGCCCAGGAAGAGGTGCCGGGCAGCATCGTCATGGCGACCTGGGAAGGCACCCGGCCGATGCTGGTGGAGGTGCAGGCGCTGGTCGATACCAGCCACATGGCCAACCCGCGCCGGGTGACGCTGGGCCTGGACCAGAACCGCCTGGCCATGCTGCTGGCGGTGCTGCACCGCCATGGCGGTATTCCCACCTACGACCAGGACGTTTTTCTCAACGTGGTCGGCGGGGTGAAGGTATTGGAGACGGCCTCCGACCTGGCGCTGATGGCCGCGGTGATGTCCAGCCTGCGCAACCGACCATTGCCCCATGACCTGCTGGTGTTCGGCGAGGTCGGCCTGTCCGGTGAAATCCGCCCGGTGCCCAGCGGTCAGGAGCGTCTCAAGGAGGCGGCCAAGCATGGCTTCAAACGGGCCATCGTGCCCAAAGGCAACGCGCCGAAAGAGCCGCCTGCCGGCCTGCAGGTGGTTGCCGTAACGCGCCTGGAACAGGCGCTGGATGCATTGTTCGAGTGACTGCGGCGTTCTGCCGCCGAGGGTACATGGCGGTTATTGACCGGCGTCAATGGCAGGGCAGGGCGGCAGTTGCAGGATGAAGGCGTACCCACGGAGGAGTTGCCATCATGCTGCTGTTCTACGACATCATCGCCAGGGCTTGTTCATCGCAAGTGGACCGCCTGGGCCTCAGCCGCAAGCACCAGGCAGTCATCGATCTGCCGGCCCGGCACGTGCAGAACCGACGCGCTCGCCGCCGCGAGGCCGATGCGGCCTGCTGCGAATTCACCATTCATTGAGCGGCCGACTTGGCGGTGGCATCTTCAACGGCCGCACCCGAAAAGCCCCGCTCGGCCGTTGCCGGTTTGCGCGTGTCAGCTGTCTTCTTCACAGAGCGCCGCCAGTTCGCGGTCCAGCAGTTCTTCGTCGCCCAGGTTGAGTTCGACCAGGCGGCGCAGGTGGCTCATGGAGTCCAGGTCTATGTGGTGGCAGAGAAAGCCCAGCACGCGTTCTTCGCGGTGCACCAGCTCGACTTGCATCGCGACGTGCAGTTTGTCATCGAGGGTGACGCGTACCAGGTAATCCTGGCCGGCATCACCGTCCCAGTTCCAGGGGCGACGTACCAGCACGCCCTTGAACGAGATATCGTGCAGCTCCACTTGCCAGGTCCGGTCGCCCTGGACGATTTCAGCGGGGGCATCGAAAGCGATGCGCTGGAAACGTCGGCGTTCGTGGGTGTCGCTCATGGGGGTGTCCTCTGGGTATTTCATCCACTATAGCCAAGCCGGCGCATCGCCGCCGGGGCTGGATGAGGTTGTCTGCCGGTCGACTGACAGGCGTGCATGGCTTATCTGATCGCGGCCAGCGACAAACATTCCTGACCGGTCGCTAGGTTTCTGGTGACCAGCCGTATTCCATGGCGTGCTTGACCAGATCGGCCGGCTTTTCGATATCCAGTTTGCGGCGAATGTTCAACCGGTAGGTCTCCACGGTGCGCACGCTGATCGCGAGTTCTCGGGCCATGGCCTTGTTGTTCAGCCCCTGGGCCATCATCAGCAGCACCTGGCGTTCGCGCGGCGTGAGTTCGCCTTCCTCGGTTTCTTCCTGGGACAACTTGCGCGCCACGTCGCCGCTGTAAAAGCGTCCGCCGACGGCGAGCACATCGATCGCCGAGATGATTTCCTGGGACGGCGCCTCCTTCAGTACGTAGCCGGAGGCGCCCATGCGCAGTGAGCTGCTGACGTATTCCTGATTGTCGTACATGCTCAGGATCAGCACCTTGATGGCCGGGTGGCGCTTCTTGATGATGCCGGTCAGTTCCAGGCCGTTGATGTCCTTGAGGCCGATATCCATCAGCAGGATGTCCGGCTGCTCCCGCGCTACCAGCGCCAGGGCTTCGCTGCCGCTGCCGGCCTCGCCGACGATGTCGAAATGCTCGACCATCGACAGCAGCGTGCGGATGCCGTCACGTACCAGTACATGGTCGTCGACGAGTGCGATGCGGATCCTCTTCATAGCGGCTGATCCTCTTGTACGGGGCTGGCGCTGGCCAGTGGCAGGGTGACGTCGAGCCGGGTGCCGGACGAGGTCGAGGTCACGTTGAAGTCGCCGCCGAAGTGTTCGACCCGCTCGCGGATATTGCGCAGGCCGATGCCGCCACTGTGTTGTTCGGCCATCCGTGGGCTGAAGCCGCCGCCATCGTCGGCGATGCGCAGGTTCACCCGCCGGTTGCCGCCCGTCAGGCTGATCGCCACGCGGCTGGCATGAGCGTGGCGTTCGATGTTGGTCAGTGCTTCCTGGAGGATGCGGAACAGGGCCACGTTCATGTCATCGCTCAGCCGGGTATCACCCAGGCTGTTGTGGTAGTCAACGCTGAGGCCACTGCGTTGCTCGAATTCGCTGGCCAGTTGGCCGATCGCCGAGGCCAGGCCAAGGGTGTCGAGCAGGGAGGGGTGCAGGTCGTGGGAAATGCGCCGTACTTCGCCAATCGCCCCGGCCAGGCGCTCGATGCCCTGGCGCAGGGTGCCGGCTGCACTTGCCTTGCCGGCTTCCAGTTCGTGGGCGGCGAGCTCGAACTGGAACTTGATCGACACCAGCAACTGGCTGATGCCGTCGTGCAGCTCACGGGACAGGCGCGAGCGCTCTTCTTCCTGGGAGGTGATGATGCGCTGTGTCAGTTGCTGCAGCTTGCGGTCGGCGAGGCGGTGTTCGCTGACGTTGAGGGTCAGGCCGCTGGCGAACACCAGCAGCACGGCGATCAGGGCGACCACTGCGATGGCCAGCATGGTGGTGCGGATACCGCTGCCAACGTCATGGCGTACCTGGGCGATGGCGTTGTCGACGTCCTCCAGATAGATCCCGGTGCCGAGCATCCAGCCCCAGCGATCGAGCATGGTCACGTAGGCGAGCTTGTCGGCCATCTGGCCAGTGGACGGTTTCTGCCAGCCATAGCGCTGGAAACCATCGCCGCGGGTAGCGCTGCGAATCAGCGCCTGGATCACCAGCAGGCCGTGTGAGTCGGTCATGTGCCACAGGTCCTTGCCCACCAGGGTGCCCTGGCGTGGGTGCATCAGGTTTTTGCCGTTGCGGTCATAGACGAAGAAGTAACCGTCGCTGCCAAAGTTGATCCGCGCCAGCAGGGCGAGGACCTGACGCTTGGTTTCGTCATCGTCCTGGCCGCTCTCGTACAGCGGCTCGATGGTGCTCAGGGCCATCTCCACGTAGTGCTTGAGTTCGGCCTGCTTGCTGCTGAGGATGCTGTGCTCGATGAGCTGGGCCTGCTGGTTGCCCAGCCGCTGATTCTGGATCAGCACCAGCAGGCACACCACTGCCACGGCCAGCAGCATGGGCAGCAGGCTGAGGGCGACGATCTTGTGTTTGAGCTGCATCGATTCACTCCGGCCGGGCGATACCGGCGGGCTGGGGCAGGGCGCCCGTTGAGCATGGCTGGTGCAATGGCCGGCAGAGCATACACAAAACCGCGCATTGACCGTCGCCAGGTGACGGTGCTTCTGCGTAGTTCTACGCAGTGGCGCGTGGGTAGTTTTGCGAATTTCGGGAAGCGGCACTTCGATGGATAGTTGCCGGGCTCTCGATTGCGGAGCACAACAATAACAATGAGCGTCGCAGGCCCGAACTGCGGCAGGAGAGGTCAAATGACCAGAATGGCTAGCCATATTGCCTGGTTTGCCGTCGCCTTACTGGGCGCCTTCGCGCTGGGTACGGTGGCGCTGAACCGCGGCGAGTCGATCAACGCCCTGTGGATTGTCGTCGCTGCCGTGGCGATCTATCTCGTTGCCTATCGCTACTACAGCCTGTTCATCGCCACCAAGGTGATGCAACTCGACCCCACCCGCGCCACCCCGGCCGTGGTGAACAACGACGGTCTGGACTACGTCCCGACCAACAAGCACATCCTCTTCGGTCACCACTTCGCCGCCATCGCTGGCGCCGGCCCGCTGGTCGGCCCGGTACTCGCCGCGCAGATGGGCTACCTGCCGGGCACCCTCTGGCTGATCGCCGGCGTGGTGCTCGCCGGTGCCGTGCAGGACTTCATGGTGCTGTTCATTTCCACCCGTCGCAACGGTCGCTCGCTGGGCGAGCTGGTGCGCGAGGAAATGGGCCAGGTGCCTGGCACCATCGCCTTGTTCGGCGCCTTCATGATCATGATCATCATCCTCGCGGTGCTCTCGCTGATCGTGGTCAAGGCGCTGGCGGAAAGCCCGTGGGGCATGTTCACCGTGATGGCGACCATTCCCATTGCGATGTTCATGGGCGTCTACATGCGCTATATCCGCCCGGGGCGCATCGGCGAGATTTCCCTGATCGGGGTGATCCTGCTGCTCGGTTCGATCTGGCTCGGCGGCGTGGTTGCCGCCGATCCGGTGTGGGGCCCGGCGTTCACCTTTACCGGTGTGCAGATCACCTGGATGCTGATCGGTTACGGCTTCGTCGCCGCGGTATTGCCGGTGTGGCTGATCCTCGCGCCACGCGACTACCTGTCGACCTTCCTGAAGATCGGCACCATCATCGCCCTTGCCATCGGCATCCTGGTGGTCATGCCCGAGCTCAAAATGCCGGCCCTGACGCAGTTCACCGACGGCACCGGCCCGGTATGGAAAGGCACGCTGTTCCCCTTCCTGTTCATCACCATCGCGTGCGGCGCGGTATCCGGCTTCCACGCGCTGATCAGCTCGGGCACCACGCCCAAGCTGCTCGCCAATGAATCCCATGCCCGCTACATCGGCTATGGCGGCATGCTGATGGAATCCTTCGTGGCCATCATGGCCATGGTCGCCGCTTCGGTGATCGAGCCGGGCGTCTACTTCGCCATGAACAGCCCTGCTGCGCTGGTCGGCTCGGATGTGCAGTCGGTTGCTGCGGCGGTCAGCAGCTGGGGCTTCGTGATTACCCCCGAGGAGCTGGAAGCGGTTGCCCGGGACATCGGCGAGAACACCATCCTGGCTCGCGCCGGTGGCGCACCGACGCTGGCCGTGGGCATTGCGCAGATCCTCCACAATCTGCTGCCGGGTGAGAACACCATGGCCTTCTGGTACCACTTCGCGATCCTGTTCGAGGCGCTGTTCATCCTCACCGCGGTGGATGCGGGTACGCGTGCCGGTCGTTTCATGCTGCAGGACCTGCTCGGCAACTTCGTACCGTCCCTGAAGAAGACCGAGTCCTGGACCGCCAACGTCATCGCCACGGCGGGCTGTGTCGCGCTGTGGGGCTGGCTGCTGTATCAGGGCGTGATCGATCCGCTGGGTGGCATCAACACGCTGTGGCCGCTGTTCGGCATCTCCAACCAGATGCTTGCCGGCATCGCGCTGATGCTCGGTACCGTGGTGCTGATCAAGATGAAGCGTGAGCGATACGTGTGGGTGACCCTGGTTCCCGCCGTCTGGTTGTTGATCTGCACCACCACCGCCGGGTTGATCAAGCTGCTCGACCCCAACCCGGCCGTCGGTTTCCTGGCCCTGGCCAAGAAGTACCAGGCAGCCGTGGATGCCGGTCAGATTCTTGCCCCAGCCAAGGACCTGGGCCAGATGCAGCACGTGATCTTCAACGCCTATACCAACGCTACCCTCACCGTGCTGTTCCTGTTCGTGGTGCTGAGCGTGCTGTTCTATGCCGTCAAGGTCGGACGTGCCGCCTGGCGCAAGGAACTGCGCAGCGATCAGGAAGCGCCCTACCAGGCACTGCCTGCTGACGCCCCGGAGGTCGCTCGTGTTCAATGATCTCAGCCGCATGGGCAAGTACCTTGGCCAGGCCGCGCGTATGCTGGTGGGCATGCCCGACTACGACACGTACGTCGAGCACATGACCAGCAAGCACCCGGACAAGCCGGTGATGAGCTACGAAGCCTTCTTCCGTGAGCGTCAGGAAGCGCGTTATGGTGGCGGCAAGGGGCGGCCCATCCGCTGCTGTTGATCCCTCCGGGCCTTATTGCCCGGTTCAGGAACCACACGCCACGCCTCGTCGTGGCGTGTGTCATTCAGAGGAACGCTTTTCATGTCCTTAGCACCCATTCCGGTCACCGTACTCAGCGGTTTTCTCGGTGCCGGTAAAACCACCCTGTTGCGCCATGTCCTCAAGGCCGAGCATGGCCTGAAGATCGCGGTGATCGAGAACGAATACAGCGAAGTGCCGATCGACAGCCAGTTGCTGGGCAGCGAGCCGGTGCAGGTGATGACCCTGGCCAACGGCTGCGTGTGCTGCTCGATCCATGTCGAGCTGGAGAAAGCGCTGTTTCTGCTGCTGGAGAAGCTCGACAGCGGTGAGCTGGTCTTTGATCGTCTGGTCATCGAGTGCACCGGCCTCGCCGATCCGGCTCCCGTGGCGCAGACCTTTTTCGCCACCGAAGAACTGTGCGATCGCTACGTGCTGGACGGCATCATCACGCTGGTGGATGCCGCCAATGCCGAGCGCCACCTGCAGGAAACCATTGCCCAGGCACAGGTCGGGTTCGCCGACCGCATCCTGCTCAGCAAGACCGACCTGGTCGATGAGGCCCGCCGCGAGGCGCTGATCACGCGCTTGCAACGCATCAATCGGCGCGCACCTATTCGCGTGGTCGAGCACGGTCGCATCGATCTGGGCGAGCTGCTCGACGTGCGTGGTTTCAACCTCAACGCCGATATCGCGCCAAGCTTGCGACCGGTGATGCCGGGCAAGAGCAGCGATCGCATCGCCACGCTGGTGCTGACCAGTGATGCGCCGCTGGATCTGGATCGGCTCAGTGCTTTCATGGAAAACCTGCTGGAGGAGCACGGCAGCTCGCTGCTGCGTTATAAAGGCGTGCTGAGCATTGCCGGCGAAGAGCGGCGCATGGTCTTTCAAGGCGTATTGCGGCTTTACGGCTTCGACTGGGACAGCGCATGGGGGGCCGACGAGAAGCGCGAGAGCGTGATCGTGTTCATCGGCGACAATCTGCCCGAGGAAGCGATCCGCCAGGGTTTTGCCGCGGCGAGTGGCTGATGGCGGTTTTCAGCGGGCCAAAAAAAATGCCGGTCAGTGACCGGCATTTTTCATTCCCGTGAACCTTACTCGTCGAGGAACGAGCGCAGGTGTTCGCTACGGGTCGGGTGGCGCAGCTTGCGCAGTGCCTTGGCTTCGATCTGACGAATACGCTCACGGGTGACGTCGAACTGCTTGCCCACTTCCTCGAGGGTGTGGTCAGTGTTCATGTCGATACCGAAACGCATGCGCAGCACCTTGGCTTCGCGGGCAGTCAGGCCGGAAAGCACTTCGCGAGTGGCTTCCTTGAGACTTTCCACGGTGGCCACGTCGATCGGGGACTGCATGGTGCTGTCCTCGATGAAGTCACCCAGGTGCGAATCTTCGTCATCGCCGATCGGGGTTTCCATGGAGATCGGCTCTTTGGCGATCTTCAATACCTTGCGGATCTTGTCCTCGGGCATTTCCATGCGCTCACCGAGTTCTTCCGGAGTGGGTTCGCGGCCCATTTCCTGAAGCATCTGACGGGAGATGCGGTTGAGCTTGTTGATCGTCTCGATCATGTGCACCGGAATACGGATGGTACGTGCCTGGTCGGCAATCGAGCGAGTGATCGCCTGACGGATCCACCAGGTGGCATAAGTCGAGAACTTGTAGCCGCGACGGTATTCGAACTTGTCCACCGCCTTCATCAAACCGATATTGCCTTCCTGAATCAGATCGAGGAATTGCAGGCCACGGTTGGTGTACTTCTTGGCGATCGAGATCACCAGGCGCAGGTTGGCTTCGACCATCTCTTTCTTCGCGCGGCGGGCTTTCGCCTCACCGATCGACATGCGACGGTTGATGTCCTTGATCTCGGCGAGCGTCAGGTCGCTCTCGTCCTGCAGGGCGATCAGCTTCTGCTGGCAGCGCTGAATGTCCGCCTCCAGATTGCCGATGGCTTCCGCGTACTTGGACTTGCCCTTGGCCAGACTGGCTGCCCAGTCGAGATCCACTTCGTTGCCTGGGAACAGACGCAGGAAGTCGGCGCGCGGCATGCGCGCATCACGCACGCACAGCTGCATGATGGCGCGTTCCTGGCCACGCAGGCGATCCAGTGCTTCACGCACACGCACCACGAGGGCGTCGTACTGCTTGGGCACCAGCTTGATCGGCATGAACAGCTCGGCCAGCGCCTTGAGCTCTGCAATGGCCTGCTTGCTGCTGCGGCCATGCTTCTTCAGCGCCTTCTTGGCGATTTCCAGCTGATCGGAGACCGCGGTGAAGCGGCGCAGGGCCTCTTCAGGATCCGGGCCGCCATCGCCTTCCTCTTCCTCGTCGTCGCTGTCGCCGTCTTCTTCCTCATCGTCCTTTTCTTCGGCGGCGTCGCCCGTGGCAGGCACGGGGGCAGCAGCTTCGGCAGGCACGATGCCGTCATCCGGATCGATATAACCACTGAGTACTTCGACCAGGCGGCCGCCCTCGGTGGTGACACGCGTGTATTCGGCGAGAATGCTGTCGACGGTACCCGGGAAGTGGGCAACGGCGCCCATGACTTCGCGGATGCCTTCCTCGATGCGCTTGGCGATTTCGATCTCGCCTTCACGGGTCAGCAGTTCCACGGTGCCCATTTCACGCATGTACATGCGCACTGGGTCCGTGGTGCGACCGATATCGGTTTCAACCGCAGCCAACGCAGCAGCAGCTTCTTCAGCGGCGGCTTCGTCGGTGTCGGCATCAGCCAGCATCAGGGCGTCTGCATCCGGAGCACTCTCGTGTACCGGGATCCCCATGTCATTGATCATGCGGATGATGTCTTCCACCTGCTCAGGATCTGAAATATCCTCGGGCAGGTGGTCGTTGACCTCTGCGTAAGTCAGATACTTCTGCTCACGACCCAGGGTGATCAACTCTTTGATACGAGATTGCTGTTGCGCTTTTCCGGACATAACACCCTATCCACTGAAGGTCTTGGCGGGCTGAAAACAAGCCGAGGATTATACCTCAGCTCGGCGCTCAGGCGCCAGTTGGGGTCTTGCTGGGCGAGGCAAGGCTGCTGTAATGCTCTCGGAGCATGGCCTTTTCCTCGTCGGTGAGTTCGCTCGGGCTTTTCTGCATGACGCTGCGCAGAGCGGTTTCGCGTCGCCTAAGCGACTGACTATGGACAAGTGTAGTTATGGTGTCGAAAAACTGCCGTTCAAGGTTGTCGTGATCGATTAACCATTCTTTTTCTGCCAATACCTTGAGCAGGCGACCCTGCTCGGTGCCGTGCCAGCGGGCGATCAGTTGCAGCGAGCGCAGGTTTGGCTGCTTCTGCAAGGTGCCTACCAGAGCCACCAGCAACTGAGCGTAGGTGTCGCCTTCTGCCGCGAAATTGCTGACATCGTCGACCCTCTGCGCCAGTTCCGGGTGGTGCAGCAAGCTGCGCAGCGCGCTCAGATGTGGCGATTCGACGCTGACTGCCGTGCGCGGCGGGTGATAATCGTCGCGACCCTTCTTGCTCCACTTGCCGCCTTCCTTCTTCCACTCACCTTTACCCTGCTTTCTGGCTGGGCGTTCGAAGGTGGGGGCCTGCTGCTCCTCATAGCTCGGTGCCACATCGTAATAGGCGCTGTCGGGGATGGTTTCAAGGGCGGGCGGATGGCCGTTGTCGGTTTGATGGATGGGCGCAGGCGCTTGTCGTCCTGCCGGTGCCGACATCTGGTTCAAGGCCTCGACGCTGAGGCCGGTAATCTGCGTCAGTCGCTGGCGCATCAGGGCGCGTAGCGTGTTGCCGGGGATCTTCTCGATCAGCGGCGCTGCCAGCGTGACCAGGTGCGCCTTGCCTTCCAGCGAGCGCGGGTCGGCCTCTTCGCTCAGTTGCTGGAAGAAGTAGTCGGCCAGGGGCTGGGCATGCTGATGAATGCGTGCGCGAAAGGCGTCGGTGCCTTCGCTGCGCACCAGGGTGTCCGGGTCTTCGCCCTCGGGCAGGAACAGAAATCGCGCGCGGCGGCCGTCCTGCAGGTTCGGCAATGCTGCTTCCAGGGCGCGCCAGGCGGCGTTGCGGCCAGCCTGGTCGCCGTCGAAGCAGAACAGCACGCTGGGCACCAGGCGGAAAATGCGCTTGAGGTGTTCTTCGCTCGTCGCGGTGCCCAGGGTCGCGACGGCATTGCGCAGGCCCTGCTGGGCGAGCGCGATGACGTCCATGTAGCCCTCGACCACCATGATCTCGTCGAGGTTGCGGTTGTGCTTGCGCGCCTCAAACAGGCCGTAGAGCTCCTGCCCCTTGTGGAACACCGGGGTTTCCGGCGAGTTCAGGTACTTGGGTTTGTCGTCGCCCAGCACCCGGCCACCAAACGCGATGACTCGGCCGCGGCTGTCATGGATGGGGAATATCACCCGGTCACGGAAGCGGTCGTAGCGTTTGCCGCTGTCGGGATTCTCCACCAATAGGCCTGCGTCGATCATTGCCTTGTGCTGCAGGCTGTCGCCGGCCAGGTGCTTGAGCAGGTTGTCCCAGCCCGGTGGCGCGAAGCCGAGGCCGAAATCCCGGGCGATCTCGCCGGAAAGGCCGCGGCCTTTCAGGTAATCCACCGCGGCGCGGCGTTGCGGATGACTCTTCAGTGCCTGGCGATAATAGTCTGCTGCGGCCTTGAGCAGGGCGTAGAGCGGCGAGTCGGAGGGCTGGCGGGGCTTGCCGCCGCGGCCACCGTCTTCACGCGGTACGTCCATGCCGGCGCGTTTGGCCAGCTCCTCGACGGCCTGGGGAAACTCCATCTGGTCGTGATCCATCACGAAGCCCAGGGCGTTGCCGCCGGCGCCGCAGCCGAAACAGTAATAGAACTGCTTGTCCGGGCTGACGGTGAAGGAGGGAGATTTTTCCTTGTGGAACGGGCAGCAGGCGCTGTAGTTCTTGCCGGTCTTCTTCAGTTGGATGCGCGAGCTCACCACGTCGACAATGTCGGTGCGGTTGAGCAGGTCATCAATGAAAGACTGCGGGATCAGGCCGGCCATAGGTGCTCAATAGTGCCGTGGCACGGTACGAAACAGTAGCGGCAAAAACGCAAAAACTCCGATCATTCGCCAGGAGGCGATGCGGAGTCTTTGACGATAATGCCCGACGCGAGCCGGGCATTCACAGGTTGCGCGTACTGTATTAGTACAGGCGAACGCTGCGGCGCTGTTCGCGCTGGACTTTCTTCGCGTGACGCTTAACAGCGGCAGCGGCTTTACGCTTACGCTCGGAAGTCGGCTTTTCGTAGAATTCACGGCTACGAACTTCGGCCAGAACACCGGCCTTTTCGCAGGAGCGCTTGAAACGACGCAGAGCTACGTCGAAGGGTTCGTTCTCTTTAACTTTGACGGCTGGCATCCAGGGCTACCTTCTTTATTACGGAGGTTTGTGTCTTCCTGGCAACAGCGCGGAAAGATCACAGGTTTTTAAGGGTTGCGGATGTTACCGCCTCGTCAAGCGGAATGCAAAGCCTCTGATCGAAAACCACTGGTCTGTGCCGCTTGGCGGCGATTATTATGCCGGCCTTTCACGCCCTGTGGGCTGTTTAATTCAAGGCGAAACCATGCTGGTGCTGGGATTGGAAACTTCGTGCGACGAGACCGGTGTCGCGCTCTACGACAGCGAGCGTGGCCTGCTCGCCGATGCGCTGTTCAGCCAGATCGACCTGCACCGCGCCTACGGCGGCGTGGTACCGGAGTTGGCCTCGCGTGACCATGTCAAGCGCATGCTGCCGCTGATCCGCCAGGTATTGGACGAGGCGGGCTGCGTGGCCACCGACATCGACGCCATCGCCTACACCGCCGGCCCCGGGCTGGTCGGCGCGCTGCTGGTCGGTGCGTCATGCGCGCAGGCATTGGCGTTCGCCTGGGACGTGCCGGCCATTGGCGTGCACCACATGGAGGGCCATCTGCTGGCACCCATGCTGGAAGACGCGCCGCCGGCCTTTCCCTTCGTGGCGTTGCTGGTCTCCGGCGGGCATACCCAGTTGGTCCGCGTCGATGGCATCGGCGAGTACCAGTTGCTGGGTGAATCGCTCGACGATGCGGCCGGAGAAGCCTTCGACAAGACCGCCAAGCTGATGGGACTGCGCTATCCCGGCGGCCCGGAAATCGCCCGACTGGCCGAGCGCGGCGCGCCGGGACGCTTCGTCTTTCCGCGGCCGATGACCGACCGGCCGGGCCTGGATTTCAGCTTCAGCGGCTTGAAGACCTTCACTCTGAATACCTGGCAACAGTGCTGCGCCACGGGCGACGACAGCGAGCAGACCCGCTGCGATGTGGCCCTGGCGTTCCAGCAGGCGGTGGTCGAGACGCTGACCATCAAGTGCCGCCGGGCTCTCAAGCAAACGGGCCTGAACAGCCTGGTAATCGCCGGTGGGGTCAGTGCCAACCGTGCGCTGCGCACGTCGCTCGAAGACATGACGGCAGCGCTCAAGGGCAAGGTGTTTTATGCCCGTCCTGCATTCTGTACCGACAACGGCGCGATGATCGCCTATGCCGGTTGCCAGCGCCTGCTGGCCGGGCAGCACGAGGGACTGGCGATCGGCGTGCAGGCGCGCTGGCCGATGGAGCAGTTGCCGGCTTTGTAAGAGGCCGGATGTGTTGGTGGTGTGCTGGTGAAAGGGCGGCTAAAAGGTAGAAGCAGCCGTCACTTATCCATTGTGGGAGCGGGCCATGCCCGCGAAAAATCACGGGCATGGCCTAGGCGTCCCCGCCCGTTCCCACGGATAATGCGTAGGGTGGATGACGCTTTTTTCATCCACCATCGCGATCACGGAGCGGTGGACGGGTCGGGCCGCGTAGGCGAAGCGCAGCTACGAGCCCCGATCCACCCTACTGCATATTCATGTAGTGGTTGAGCCCAGATCAGAAATGCCGCTCACGGCCAGCCCACAGATCACGTAGATTGCTGCGGTGCCGCCAGACGATCAGCCCGCTGAGTACGCACATCGGCAGCAGCGCGGCCGGTTGCTGCCAGGCGAGCAGGGGCAGCGTCATGGGCGCCGCGGTCAGCGCGGCGAGGGAGCTGGTGCGGGTCAGCACGAAGGTCAGCAGCCAGGTACAGAGCGCGAGCAGGGCAGCAGGTGGGTAGAGGCCCAGCAGCATGCCGGCGGCAGTGGCCACGCCCTTGCCGCCACGGAAGCGGAAATACAATGGATACAGGTGGCCTATAACCGCAGCCAGCCCTAGCCAGGCCTGCTGCTGGAGCCCGAAGCCGAGGTGCGCGGCGAGCATCACCGGCAGCAAACCTTTGAATAGATCGCCAATCAGCGTGAGAATGGCCAGGCGCTTGCCGGCCACCCGCAGCATGTTGGTGGCGCCGGGGTTGCCCGAGCCACTGGCGCGCGGGTCTGCCAGGCCACTCATGCGGCTGAGCAGGATAGCGAAGGACAGCGAGCCGAGCAGGTAGGCGAGGATCGCCAGCAGCCAAAACATGGTATCCATTCCGCGCCGGGGGATGCCTGATTCTAACGAGGTACGGCCAGCTTGTCGTGCCGTGGAGAGCGTGCTTGGACACAGTGTTTATCGCGGGCCTGGAGGTCGACACCGTCATCGGTGCCTACGACTGGGAGCGCACCATCCGCCAATGCCTGCAGCTCGATCTCTGGCTGGGTTGGGACAACCGTCCCGCCGCCAAGGATGACGACTTGAGCAAGGCGCTGGATTACGCGTCGGTGTCCGCGCGTATTCAGGCGTTCGCCAGCGAGTCGCAGTTCATCCTCGTGGAAACGTTCGCCGAGCGCCTGGTCGACCTGCTGATGAACGAGTTCGCGATTCCCTGGGTGCGCCTGCGGCTGACCAAGCCGGGTGCAGTACCCGCCGCCCGTGGCGGTGTCGGTGTGGAGATCGAGCGCGGATGTCGCTAACCCCGATCTTGCTGGGCCTGGGCAGCAACATCGAGCGCGAGGTGCACCTGTGCGCCGGGCTGGATGCATTGGCAGACATCGTCACCGACATGCGCTGCTCGCCGGTGTTCGAAAGCCTGGCCGTGGGCATCAAGAGTGGCCCGTTCTTCAACCTGGTGATCGCCGGGCACACCGCCCTGCCGTTGCCTGAACTGGATCGCCGGCTGAAATTCATCGAGGCCGACAACGGCCGCTACGCCCCTGATCGCAAGGGTTTGCCGCTGGATATCGACGTGCTGATGTACGACGCGCTGGTGGGCAGTTTCGATGGGCTGGTGCTGCCCCGTGCGGAGATTCTAAGGAACGCCTTCGTGCTCAGGCCGCTGGCGCTGCTGGCGCCCGATACCCAGCACCCGGGCGTTGGGCAGAGCTTCGCCGAGCTGTGGAGGGAGGCGCGCATCGAGCAGCAGCTGTGGCCGGTGGCCTTCCAGTGGCGCGGCGTCGAGCTGACGCCCACCGACCTGCTGCCCTCGCCTTAATCCGCCTGCACTGCCTGCTTGAACGCCTTGAGCGCAGCCAGGCGCTCGCGGTTCAAGGCTTCGCCGAGTTCCGCGCCCTTGTAGCCACGCTCCAGCAGCGGCTGCACGGTAACCTTGCGGACTGCGTGCATGGCGTCCAGAAGGTAGGCGGCTTGCGGATAATCACGCTGCTCGAGGCCGTGGCGACCCCGGGCATCCATCTCGCAGGCGGCGACGAACGCTTCGAACCGCTGCGGCCGACGGAACACGTCGAATCGCTGCATCAGCTCCAGCAACGTAGTGGGGCGCAGCTCCAGGGCGCGGTGGGCATGGGTGTGCAGCTCGCCGACCAGCTCGGCGAGCTCCTGACACTCCCGGGGCACCTTGCAGCGGCTGTTGATCGTCTTGATCAGCGGGATGCCGCGGTGCTCGTGTGCGATGTGCCGCGGCCAGTCGGCCTGCCTGGTGAGCCCCTTGCCCACATCGTGGAGCAGGCAGGCCCAGCGTACCGGTAATGGCTGCTGGTGTTCGGCGCACTGGCGCAGCACGGCCAGCACGTGAACGCCGGTGTCGATTTCCGGGTGATGGGCCGGCGGCTGCGGCACGCCGAACAGCACGTCGACCTCGGGCAGCAGGGCTGCGAGCGCACCACAGTCGCGCAGCACCTGTATGAAAACGTCCGGGCGCGGCTCCATGAGTGCGAGGGAGATTTCCTTCCAGCTGCGCTCGGGAGTCAGTGCATCCAGCTCGCCCGATTCGGCAAGCTGGCGCATCAATGTCAACGTCTCGGCCGCCACGCTGAAACCCAGTGGCGCATATCGGGCGGCGAAACGGGCCACGCGCAGCACACGCAGTGGATCTTCTGCGAACGCCGGGGATACGTGGCGCAATTGCCTGTCGGCCAGGTCGCGTTGCCCGCCGTACGGGTCGATGAGCTGCCCGTGCTCATCTTCGGCAATGGCATTGATGGTCAGGTCGCGGCGTATCAGGTCCTGTTCCAGGGTCACGTCCGGGCTGGCGTAGAAGGTGAAACCGCCGTAGCCACGGCCACTCTTGCGCTCGGTGCGTGCCAGCGCATATTCCTCGCCGGTTTGCGGGTGCAGGAACACCGGAAAATCCGCGCCCACCGGGCGGAAACCCTTTTCCAGCATGGCCTCGGCAGTAGCGCCGACCACCACCCAGTCAACTTCGGTAACCGGGCGGTCGAGCAGGCGGTCGCGCACGGCACCGCCAACTTTGTAGATGTGCATAGGGTCCTCCGTCATGACGCAGAGGATAACCGCTGCGCCGGAGGCTGTCGTTGCGCAGAGGTGTTGAGCCCTTTCGGGCCCAGGGTCAAAGCGGCGGGATGTGCAGGTCCAGGCGTGGAAACTCGCCCTCGGCCGATTTGTCGCTCCTGGGCGGCACATGTTGGGTGTTGACGATCTGCTCCCCCTGCAGGGTCTGCAGGTGGATATCGAAGCCCCAAAGGCGATGCAGGTGCTTGAGTACCTCCTCGGTGGAGGTGCCCAGTGGTTTGCGGTCGTGCTGGAAGTGGCGCAGGGTCAGGGAGCGGTCACCGCGGCGGTCGATGTTCCAGATCTGCACGTTGGGCTCGCGGTTGCCCAGGTTGTACTGGGCCGCCAGGGTTTCGCGGATGGTGCGGTAGCCCGGCTCGTCATGAATGGCCGGCACACTGAGCTCGTCCTTCTGGTCGTCGTCGAGGATGCTGAACAGCTTGAGGTCGCGGATCACCTGGGGCGACAGGTACTGCAGGATGAAGCTTTCGTCCTTGAAGCTGGTCATGGCGAATTTCAGGGTGCTCAGCCAGTCGCTGCCAGCGATGTCGGGGAACCAGTGGCGATCCTCGTCGGTGGGCGCCTCGCAGATGCGCCGGATGTCACGGTACATGGCAAAACCCAGGGCGTAGGGGTTGATGCCGCTGTAGTAGGGGCTGTCGAACGAGGGCTGGAACACCACGCTGGTGTGCGACTGCAGGAACTCCATCATGAAGCCATCGGTGACCAGGCCTTCATCGTAGAGGTCGTTCATCAGGGTGTAGTGCCAGAAGGTCGCCCAGCCTTCGTTCATCACCTGGGTCTGGCGCTGCGGGTAGAAATACTGGGCGATCTTGCGCACGATACGGATCACCTCGCGCTGCCAGGGTTCGAGCAGCGGCGCATGTTTCTCCAGGAAGTAGAGAATGTTTTCCTGCGGCTCGGCGGGAAAGCGCTTGTTGTCCTGGTCGCTGGTCTTGCTGGCGCTTTTGGGAATGGTCCGCCACAGGTCGTTGATCTGCCGTTGCAGGTGCTCCTCGCGATCCTTCTGGCGGCGTCGCTCCTCCTCGGCGGAAATCGGGTAGGGGCGCTTGTAGCGGTCCACCCCATAGTTCATCAGCGCATGGCAGGAGTCGATCAGGTCCTCGACCGCATCGATGCCGTGGCGTTCTTCGCACTGGGTGATGTACTGCTTGGCGAACACCAGGTAGTCGATGATCGACGCCGCGTCGGTCCAGGTGCGGAACAGGTAATTGCCCTTGAAGAAGCTGTTGTGCCCGTAGCAGGCGTGGGCGATCACCAGCGCCTGCATGGTGATGGTGTTTTCCTCCATCAGGTAGGCGATGCACGGGTCGGAGTTGATCACGATCTCGTAGGCGAGGCCCATCTGCCCGCGACTGTAGGACTTCTCGGTGCTGAGGAACTGCTTGCCGTATGACCAGTGGTGGTAGCCCAGGGGCATGCCGACGGAGGCGTAGGCGTCCATCATCTGTTCGGCGGTGATCACCTCGATCTGGTTCGGGTAGGTATCCAGGGCATAGCGCTCGGCGAGGCGGCTGATTTCCCGGTCGTAGTCGCGGATCAGTTCGAACGTCCATTCCGACCCGGTGGAGAGGGGCTGGCGTTTCTTGGCACTCATGTCGTTAGCCTCCGCTGGAACAGTTCGCGGAACACCGGGTAGATATCGCCTGCCGATACCAGCTGTTGCTGGGCGAAGGTCTCGTCATAGGCTTCGGCGACCCGTTCGTACTCGAACCACAGCGCCTGGTGCTCGCGCGGGGTGATCTCCACGTAGGTGAAGTACTGGACGAAGGGCATGATCTGCCTGATCAGGATATCGCGGCATACCGGCGAGTCGTCGTTCCAGTTATCGCCGTCCGAGGCCTGGGCGCCATAGATATTCCACTCGTTGACCGGGTAACGCTCGGCCATGATCTCCTGCATCATTTTCAGCGCGCTGGAGACGATGGTGCCGCCGGTTTCCCGCGAGTAGAAGAATTCCTCCTCGTCGACTTCCTTGGCGCTGGTGTGGTGGCGGATGAACACCACCTCGATCTTGTCGTAGTTACGCTTGAGAAACAGGTACAGGAGGATGAAAAAGCGCTTGGCGACATCCTTGGTGGCCTGGGTCATGGAGCCGGAGACGTCCATCAGGCAGAACATCACCGCCTTGGAGCTGGGGTTGGGATGCTTGACCAGTAGGTTGTACTTGAGGTCGAAGGTGTCGAGAAAGGGCACGCGGTGTATGCGGGCGCTGAGGCGTTCGATTTCCGCTTCCAGGAGCTGAATGTCGCCGAAATTGTCGGGTTCTTCGCGGCGCAGGCGTTCGAGTTCGGTCTTGGCCTCGCGCAGCTTCGCCCGGCTGCTGCCGGACAGCGCAATGCGCCGGGCGTGGGCCGAGCGCAGGGTGCGGATGATGTTGATGCGTGAAGGGTTGCCCTCGTTGCTGATGCCGGCGCGCACGGTCTTGAACGTTTCGGCGCCGGTCAGGTGGCGCTTGACCAGGTTAGGCAGCTCCAGGTCCTCGAACATGAAATCGAGGAATTCCTCCTGGGTGATCTGGAAGACGAACTCGTCCATGCCATCGCCGGAGTTGCTCGCCTTGCCGGCGCCCTGGCCGCCGCCACCGCCCTGCGGCCGCGGTATGCGTTCGCCGGCCACGAACTCCTTGTTACCGGGATGCACGACGGTCTGCTTGCCGCCACGGCCGTGGTGCAACACCGGCTCATCGATGTCGCGGCCGGGGATGCTGATCTGCTCGCCGTGCTCCATGTCGGTGATGGAGCGGCGACTGACCGCCTCTTCCACGGCCTTCTTGATGTGGTCACGGTAACGACGGATGAACCGCTGGCGGTTCACCGTGCTCTTGTTCTTGCCATTCAGGCGACGGTCGATCACGTAGCTCATACAAGCCCTCCGGGCGCTGCAGGCGCCAGACCACGGCTGCACGGTGGCCTGGCGCCCGGGCCGCTTACTGCGATTTACGTACGCGCAGATACCATTCCGACAGCAGGCGAACCTGCTTTTCGGTATAACCGCGCTCGACCATGCGTTTGACGAAGTCGTTGTGCTTCTGTTGATCCTCCTTGCTGGCCTTGGCGTTGAAACTGATGACCGGAAGCAGATCCTCCGTGTTGGAGAACATCTTCTTCTCGATCACCACCCGCAGCTTCTCGTAGCTCAGCCAGGTCGGGTTCTTGCCGTTGTTGTTGGCCCGGGCGCGCAGCACGAAGTTGACGATTTCATTACGGAAATCCTTCGGGTTGCTGATGCCGGCGGGTTTCTCGATCTTTTCCAGTTCCTCGTTGAGGGCCACGCGATTGAGGATCTCGCCGGTTTCCGGGTCGCGGTATTCCTGATCCTGAATCCAGAAATCCGCGTACAGCACGTAGCGGTCGAAGATGTTCTGGCCATACTCGCTGTAGGACTCCAGGTAGGCGGTCTGGATTTCCTTGCCGATGAACTCGATGTAGCGCGGCGCCAGGTATTCCTTGATGAAGCGCAGGTAGCGCTCGCGTACTTCGCCGGGAAACTGTTCCTGCTCGATCTGCTGTTCCAGCACGTACAGCAGGTGCACCGGGTTGGCGGCAATTTCATGGGGGTCGAAGTTGAATACCTTGGAGAGAATCTTGAAAGCGAAGCGGGTCGACAGGCCGTTCATGCCTTCATCGACACCGGCGGCATCGCGATATTCCTGGATCGATTTGGCTTTGGGGTCGGTGTCCTTGAGGTTCTCACCGTCGTAGACCCGCATCTTCGAGTAGATGTTGGAGTTGTCCGGCTCCTTCAGGCGCGACAGGGTGGAGAACTGGGCGAGCATCTTCAGGGTGTCCGGTGCGCAGTGGGCATCAGCCAGCGAGCTGCTCGTCAACAGCTTGTCGTAGATCTTGACCTCGTCGCTGACGCGCAGGCAGTACGGCACCTTGACGATGTAGATGCGGTCAATGAACGCCTCGTTGTTCTTGTTGTTGCGAAAGGTGTGCCATTCCGACTCGTTGGAGTGCGCCAGGAGGATGCCGCTGTAGGGAATCGCTCCCAGACCTTCGGTGCTGTTGTAGTTGCCTTCCTGGGTGGCGGTGAGCAGCGGGTGCAGCACCTTGATCGGCGCCTTGAACATTTCGACGAATTCCATGAGGCCCTGGTTGGCCCGGCACAGGGCCCCCGAATAGCTGTAGGCATCGGCGTCGTTTTGCGGATACTCCTCGAGCTTGCGGATGTCCACCTTGCCGACCAGGGCCGAGATATCCTGGTTGTTCTCATCACCTGGCTCGGTCTTGGCGATGGCGATCTGGTTGAGGATCGATGGGTAGAGCTTGACCACGCGGAACTGGCTGATATCCCCGCCGAACTCGGCCAGACGCTTGCTGGCCCAGGGCGACATGATGCTGCCCAGGTAGCGCCGCTCGATACCGTAGTCCTCTTCGAGAATCGCGGCGTCTTCCGCGGCGTTGAACAGCCCCAGTGGCGATTCGAATACCGGCGAGCCCTTGATGGCGTAGAAGGGCACCTTCTCCATCAGTTGCTTGAGCTTCTCGGCCAGGGACGATTTACCGCCACCGACCGGGCCGAGCAGGTAAAGGATCTGCTTCTTCTCTTCCAGACCCTGGGCCGCGTGGCGGAAGTAGGAAACGATCTGCTCGATGCATTCTTCCATACCGTGGAAATCGGCAAAGGCGGGGTAGCGACGAATCACCTTGTTGGAAAAGATGCGTGACAACCGAGCGGTGTGCGACGTATCGAGCAGCTCCGGTTCGCCAATCGCCATCAGCAGCCTTTCGGAGGCACTGGCGTAGGCGCTGCGATCCTGTTTGCACAGTTCGAGGTACTCCTGCAGCGAGTACTCCTCCTGGCGGGTCGCCTCGAATCGTTGCTGGAAGTGACTGAAAATGCTCATGACTTCACCTCGCTCGATGCTTGGAAGCGGCCGGGATCGGTCGAGCGGGTGCATGCAGGCCCGGCGCTTGCGCAGCCGGGATGAATCCCCCGAGCACCCCCGCAGTCAGCCAGAACCTCATGATCGGCCTGTCCGTGGCATGGCAGGTTCAAGGACAGCCGCCGCCGAGGTATTTGCCCCGCGGCGTATCGGCTGCCTTCCCCGCCATGACCATGCAACGCATGGCCTGACCGTCTGCTGAAGGTGGTTACCGATGGCCCGTCGGCCGATTGGCCGGCTACCTGAATTGGGATGGCCTGAGGTAAGGATAGTTCGGAATCGCCAAGATCAAGGCGCAATCGCAGGCAGGTACGCCACGGCGGCGCGCGGGAACAGGTCAAGCCCAGTGCTGGCGGGGGCCGCGCCGCTGAAAATTTTTATGCCCTGGCTTGGCGGCAAGCCATGACGCAGGTTCTCGCCAGCGACCGTCAGCCGTGCTGCTGGCGTGATGTCATTGCGGCTGGCCGTGGGCGGTTTCCTGCGGGAAGGTACTGCGCCACAGCTCGAAGCCGCCGTCGAGGCTGTACACGTCGGAAAACCCCTGGCCGACCAGGTAGGCGGCGGCGCTCTGGCTTGAGTTGCCGTGGTAGCAGGCGACGATCACTGGCGCATCGAGATCGGCCTTGGCGATGAAGTCAGCCAGGGAATAGTTGTCCAGGTGTTGCGAGCCGGCAATGTGCCCGGCGGCAAAGCTTTGCGGATCGCGGATGTCGACCACTACTGCGCCCTGCTCGCGCAGCGCCTGGGCCTGTTCCGGAGGGATGCGTTTGAATTCGCTCATGCTGTTTCCTCGCTACAGTCGCAACGATGGTATTCGCCGCTGTCGATGTTCATCAGGGTCATGCTGCCGCCCCATACGCACCCCGAGTCGAGGGCGAACACGCCGGGCTCGTCACAGCGTCCTTCGAGAGAGGCCCAGTGGCCAAAGATGATCGTGTGGCCGCGGGTTTTGCGCTGCTTGTGGCTGAACCAGGGCAGGTAGCCGGCTGGCGCGGTGCCAAGGCCTTCCTTGCTTTTCAGGTCCAGGGTGCCGTCCGCCTTGCAGAAGCGCATGCGGGTGAAATAGTTGGTGATCACCCGCAGGCGTGTCACGCCTTGCAGTTCCTTGTCCCAGCGCGCCGGCTCGTTACCGTACATGCCATCGAGAAACATCGGGTAGCGCGCATCGTCACGAAGCGCCTCCTCCACCTCGGCAGCACGCCTGAGCGCTTTTGCCATGTTCCATTGCGGAGGAATGCCGGCGTGCACAAGGGCCGTGTCGCGTTGTTCGTCGTAATGCAGCAGCTTTTGCCGGCGCAGCCAGTCAAGCAGGTCGTCACGGTCCGGCGCCTCGAGGATTTCGCGCAAGGTGTCGCCGCGCTTGAGGCGCTCGACATGGCGTGCGGCCGCCAGCAGGTGCAGGTCATGGTTGCCCAGCACGCAGACCAGCGCCTCGCGCATGCCGTACAGAAAGCGCAGTGTTGCCAGCGACTCGGGACCGCGGTTGACCAGGTCGCCAACCAGCCACAGGCGGTCATGCCGGGGATCGAAGGCGACCCGCTCCAACAGGCACTGCAACGGTTTCAGGCACCCCTGCAGGTCGCCAACGGCATAGGTTGCCATCAGTGCAGGGCACCGGGAACGGCGAGGCGGAAGGGCGCTATCGGCGCATCGAAACGCCGGCCATCCTCGGCGATCATCTGGTAGCTGCCCTGCATGATGCCGACCTGCGTCGCCATCAGCGTGCCGCTGCTGTAGCGGTGGCTATTACCCGGCTCGATCAGTGGCTGTTCGCCGACCACACCGGCGCCGCGCACTTCCTGGACCTGGCCGTTACCGTCGGTGATCAGCCAGTGGCGCGACACCAGCTGCGCCGGCAGGCTGCCGTTGTTGGTGATGGTCACATCGTAGGCGAACGCGAAGCGATTCTGCTGCGGCTGCGATTGCTCCGTCAGGTAGCGTGTGACGATGCTGACGTCGATCTGGTAGCGAGGGTCGGACATGGGCACTCGGTCGGTCAGGTGGGCGAAACGGCGGGCTGTGCCGCCAACTGGTCGGCCAGGCGCACGAAGGCGGCCAGGTCCAGCTGTTCGGGGCGCAGGCTGCCATCGACACCGGCAGCTTCGATTTCGCTGGCCGGCAGCAGGGCCTTGAGGGTGTTGCGCAGGGTCTTGCGGCGCTGGTTGAAGGCCTCGCGAACCACACGTTCGAGGAGCTGGTGATCCTTGGCAGGGTGCGGCAGCTGTTTGTGCGGGGTCAGGCGCACGATGGCCGAGTCGACCTTGGGAGGCGGGTTGAACGCCCCAGGGCCGACGTTGAACAGGTGCTCCACCTGGCAATGGTACTGCACCATGATCGACAGGCGGCCCCAGTCACCACCGCCGGGCCCGGCGGCAAGGCGCTCGACCACTTCCTTCTGCAGCATGAAATGCATGTCGCGAATCAGGTGGGCATTGGCCAACAGGTGAAAAATCAGCGGCGTGGAGATGTTGTAAGGCAGGTTGCCGACCACGCGCAGGCTGCCGGGCTCGGCCTCCAGGCGGGCGAAGTCGAACTTGAGGGCGTCGCCCTGGTTCAGCCGAAAGCGTGGCTCGCTGCCGAACTTGGCTTGCAGGATGGGGATCAGGTCGAGGTCCAGTTCGATGACATCGAGCCGGGCACCGCTGTTGAGCAACCCTTCGGTCAGCGCACCCTGACCGGGGCCGATCTCCAGCAGGTGGTCGCTGTCACGCGCATGGATGGCGCGCAGGATGCGATGGATAACCCCCGCGTCGTGAAGAAAGTTCTGGCCAAAGCGTTTGCGCGCACGGTGTTGGTAAGGCTCGGACATCGGAAAAGCAGCTCCAGGCTTCAAGCTGCAAGCGGTAGGCAAGCGCGTAAAGCGATCAGGCGAAAACGCGCAGTTTAGCAGGGAACGACCGTCGAGCGCGTTGCCGCTCGCCGTCTTGCACCTCAGCGGGCGTTGTCGGTCAGGGTGCTGCCATGGGCCATTTCGTAGGCGGTTTCCAGGGCCACCTGCAGGCTGCCGCAGTCGACCCGTCCCGTGCCGGCCAGGTCCAGCGCGGTGCCATGGTCTACCGAGGTGCGGATGATGGGCAGCCCCAGGGTGACGTTCACGGCGGCGCCAAAGCCTTTGTACTTGAGCACCGGTAGGCCCTGGTCGTGATACATCGCCAGCACGGCATCGCAGTGCTCAAGATGCTTGGGGGTGAACAGCGTATCGGCTGGCAGCGGGCCGATCAGGTCCAGGCCCTCGCCGCGCAGGTGCTGCAGCACGGGCTCGATGATGTCGATTTCCTCGCGGCCCAGGTGGCCACCTTCGCCCGCATGTGGGTTGAGGCCGCAGACCAGGATGCGCGGAGCGGAGATGCCGAACTTGTCGCGCAGCTCCGCATGCAGGATGCGGGTCACCCGCTGCAGGCGCTCGGCAGTGATGGCACTGGCGACGTCCTTGAGCGGCAGGTGAGTGGTGACCAGTGCCACGCGCAAGCCACGGGTGGCGAGCATCATGACCACCTGCCCGGTACCCGTCAGCTCGGCGAGGAACTCGGTATGGCCGGAAAAGGCGATCCCCGCCTCGTTGATGATGCCCTTGTGGACGGGCGCGGTGATGAGCCCGGCGAAGTCACCATCCAGGCAGCCCTGGCCGGCGCGGGTCAGGGTACGCAGTACATAGGCGGCGTTGGCGCTGTCCAGTTGCCCGGTTCGCACCGGCTGGCCAAGGGGCGTGTCCCAGACATACAGGCTACCCGCCGGTGCCGGTTGCGCTGGCCAGTTGCCGGGCGCGGTGTCGATCAGGCTTATCTCCAGCCCGAGCTCTGCCGCGCGCGCACTCAGCAGTGCGGTGCTGGCGATGCAGATCAGCGCATGCGCCTGGCGCTCGCGGGCCAGCAACAGGCACAGGTCGGGGCCGATGCCGGCGGGTTCTCCGGGGGTGAGGGCAAAGCGCAGGGAAGGGGACATGATCGGCTCTCGAGGGGCAGGGCACTGGTGATTCTAGCGCAGGCGCCCATGAAAAAGCCCGGCGTTGGGCCGGGCTTTCGGTACAGCATCGAAGCGGGTTACAGCTTGATTTCGACGTAGGCTTCGTCGCGGATCTGGCGTAGCCAGGTCTGCAATTCTTCCTCGTATTTGCGGTTGCGCAGCAGGTTGAGCGCCTGTTGTTCACGCATCTGCTCGCTGCTATCGGTGGCGCGACGGCCCATGACCTGCAGCACGTGCCAACCGAACGGGCTCTTGAAGGGCTTGGAGACTTCACCGCTGGCGGTGTTGTTCATCACTTCGCGAAACTCGGGAACCAGGGCAGCCGGGTCGATCCAGCTCAGGCTGCCGCCGTTGAGGGCCGAACCCGGGTCTTCGGAGAAGTTTTTCGCCAGTTCGGCAAAGTCTTCCCCGGCCTGGATGCGCTGGTACAGGCGCTCGGCCAGAACTTGTGCGTCGGCCTCGCTGCGGATCTCGCTGGGTTTGATCAGGATGTGCCGCACGTTCACTTCATCGCGGACCGCCGCTGCCTCGCCACCGCGCTTCTCCAGCACCTTGAGCAGGATGAAGCCGCCGGGTGTGCGGATCGGCTCGCTGACGTCGCCGACGTTCATCGTGCTGAGCATGCTGTCGAATGGCGGTGGCAACTGGGCAGCCTTGCGCCAGCCCATGTCGCCGCCTTCCAGCGCGGTTTCACTGGAGGAGTTGGCGATGGCCAATTGGCCGAAGTCGGCGCCCTGGCGTGCTTGCTGGTAGATATCCTGAGCGCGGCGCTCTGCGGTCTGCAGGGCGTCGGCCGAGGCATCTTCCTGCACCGGGATGACGATGTTGGCCAGGCGGAACTCTTCCGACAGCTGCATCTTGCCGAGGTCGGAGGCCAGGAAGTTCTTCACTTCCTGCTCCGTCACCTGGATACGCTCCGCCACCCGGCGCTGACGCACACGGCTGATGATCATCTCGCGGGCGACCTGGTCACGGGCTTCGTTGAACGACAGGCCGTCCTGGGCCAGTGCCGCGCGGAACTGCTCGATGGTCATGCCATTGCGCTGGGCAATGGTGGTGATCGCCTGGTTGAGTTCTTCGTCACTGATGCGAATGCCGGAGCGCTCGCCCATCTGCAGCTGGATGTTCTCGATGATCAGGCGATCGAGCACTTGCTGCGTCAGGACGTCGGCCGGTGGAACCTCGGCGCCGCGCTTGGCGATGGTCTGTTGAACTTCGCGAACACGGGCGTCGAGCTGGGTTTGCATGATCACGTCGTTATCGACGATCGCCACCACGCGGTTGAGGGGCTGTACATCGGCATGCGCCGCGGTACCCAGAAACAGCGCGCCCAACAGCAGCGGGCGCACGCACTCAGAAAGCTTCATCTTCACGTTTACGATAACCTTGAATGCCTTGGTCGAGGAATGTCTCAACGTTGCTACCCGTCACACCGCCCAGGCCTTTGAGGACGATCTGCAGGAAAATGCCGGTATCAGCCTGGTCGTTGCGCGAAGGATTGAGGCTGACCTCGTCGTAGTCGATCCAGTAGCGGTTGATGACACGCAATTTCCAGCAGCAGCTGTCGTACTCGAAGCCGCCGAAGGCTTCCAGGGTACGGTTGCGACCGTAGTCGTACTGCCAGCGGGAGATCACGCTCCACTGCGGGCCGATTGGCCAGATGACGGAGAAGTCATGCTGGCTGATCTTGTAGTAGTCCTCGATGAAGTTCGGGCTACCTTCGGTTCCATAATCGCTGCCGAAGCCCCACCGACCGGTACTTTCGTCGTAATTGAGGGTGTCGTTGCGATAGCGATAACCCACGTTGACGATCTTGCGCGGATTGTCGGCAGGCTGGTAATGGAACATGGCACTGCCGGAGCGGGTGCGGCGTGCATCCGGATCCCAGTTGAAGTCCGAGGTGAAGCGCCAGTCCTGGTTGTAGCGGTACATGTATTCCAGGGCGTACGGCGAAACCGACGACTGCGCTTCATCACGCGTGCGGTAGTCGATGCCGGGCATCTGCACCTGGCGATCTTCGAAATAGAAGGCCTGGCCGATGCTGAAGCGCTGGCGTTCGAAGCCGTTGTCTTCGATCCAGCGGCTGGTTACACCAAGGGAAATCTTGTTTTCGTCGCCGATGCGATCCTTGCCGCTGAAGCGGTTCTCGCGCCACAGTGATGCGTAGCTGAACGTGCTCTCGCTGGTGTCGAATACCGGGATGTCGGTCTGGTCTTCCTCGGGTACGTAGAGGTAGAACAGGCGCGGTTCGAGGGTCTGGCGGGCTTCGCGGCCGAACAGCGAGGTGTCGCGGTCGAAGTACAGGCCGCTGTCGACACTGAACATGCCTACGCCACGGTTCTGGCTGCTGCTGTACTGTTCGTCAGCCAGCAATGTGTTCCTGCCGCGCTGGTCGATGTCCAGGTCGTAGTTGGTCTGCAGGTACTTGACCTGAGGCTTGATAAAGCCCCAGCTCCAGTCCAGTGGCAGGCTGACCGCCGGCTCCACGTGCATGCGAGTACCGGTGGAGCGGGCCAGACCCTGGATGTTGAAGTCGTTCCAGGGGCCTTCGTCTACGCCATCTTCATTGATGAAGTTGCCGCTGCGCAGGTCGCGGTCGAAGCGAACCAGCTCGCTGCCGTATGTGAAGTTCACACCGCCCGGCTCGAACGGCAGCTTGCCGTCCAGGGTGATCTGCGGCAGGCGATCGTAAGGCGTCACGTCAGTGATCGTCGCCAGCTCGTAGGCGTGGGCATTGAGCTTGGCCGTGTAGCTGTCACCGCGCCAGGTCAGCGTGCCACGCTGGTTGACGTAGGTGGAGGTCTCGATGCCCAGGTCCGTGTCCAGATCCTGGAAGTAGTACGGGTCGCTGATATCGGTGTAGTCGACCTCGGCCAGCAGGCGCTCGTCCAGCCCCTGCCTGTGCTGCCAGCTGTACATCCAGCGCTGGTCCTTGTAGCCGGACTGCAGCTCGCGATCATCATTGCTGTCGTCCAGGTAGCCGGCGCCGACCTGGCCTTCGCTACTGCGGGTCAGGTAGCGGAACTCGCCTTCCAGCAGCAGGCCGCGATCGGCCATGTAGGTCGGGTACAGGGTGGCGTCGAAGTTCGGCGCCAGGTTGAAGTAGTACGGCGTCTGCAGGGTCAGGCCGTTGTCGCTCGAACTGCCGAAGCTTGGCGGCAGGAAGCCGGACTGGCGACGGTCGTCGATCGGGAAGTAGATGTACGGTGTGTAGAACACCGGGAAGTCCTTGACCCGCAGGGTGACGTTGGTCGCGGTGCCAAAGCCGGTCGCCGGGTTCAGGGTGATGTTGTTGCCGGTCAGGTGCCAGGCGTTGCTGCCCGGTTCGCAACTGGTGTAGGTACCGTCCTTGAGGCGGATGATCGCAGTCTCTTCGCGCTTGGCGTAGGCCGCGCTGCCGCGTACACCGGCGGCATGCATCACGTACTCGGCGTTGTCGACGCGCGCTTCACCGTTATCCAGTTGCAGCTCGGCGCGATCACCGACCACCAGGGCGCCCTTGTCGCGCAGGCGCACGTTGCCGACCAGCTCACCGCGGTTTTCCGCCTGGTGCAGGTTGGCTTCGTCCGCCTCGACCTGCATGCCGGCCTGGCGCACCACTACGTCGCCCGCGAGCGTGGCGACCTGCGCGTCCTGCTGATAGCGCGAAGCCTTGGCCGATACGAACATCGGCGCCTCGCTCATCGGCGTGGTGTCGTTCATGCCTGGGCGACTAGGCTCGATGTAGGTGCCGGAGCAGGACGGGCCGATCTCGGCCAGCTGCGCACTGGTCAACTGCTCGCGCGGTACCCAGTCGAGGTGGCTGTAGTCGGCGCTACGCGAGGCCAGCGCTCGGCCACCACTTTCGGTGACTTGCGTTGGCGCGGCCTTGGTCTCAGGCTTGGCGGCTACCGTACCCGCGGTACCGGCACTCACCGCATTGGTGCTGTGCGTCGGTCGAATCGGTACATTGGCAGCGCTGGTTTTCGGCGCACAGGCCCAACCGCCGGTTGGCGATGCCTGGCAATCGAATTGTTCGGCAGCGGTGGCGAATGGGCTGGCGAAGGGTTGCAAGGCCAACAGGCCGCCCGTTACCAGAAGCGGGAATTTCTTTCGAAAAGCGGGGTATTTTACTGCCATCTTGTTTTCCGGGCTTCCTGTGCGCTTTTGGCCCAGGGGCCGCACGCCTCTCGATGGGCTGAAAAAGATGCTGGATAATAAAGCATGACCCGCGCAACGGCTAGCGCCGTCGGAGACCCTTGTAATGCCTGATCACGATGTACGTCTGCAACACCTGCAACAGTGGCTCGAGCCGCAGTTGCAGGAATTATTCACCGTCAAGCAGTGGGGGGCGGTACCACCAGCCGTGCTGCAGCCTGCCAGCAGCGATGCCAGCTTCCGGCGGTATTTCCGCTGGGAGGCCGCTGGGCGCAGCCTGATCGTGATGGATGCACCGCCGCCGCAGGAGAATTGCCGACCATTCGTCGAGGTGGCGCAATTGCTCGCGCGTGCCGACCTGAATGTGCCGCAGATTCACGCGGCGGATCTCGAACAGGGCTTCCTGCTGCTCAGCGACCTGGGCCGGCATACGTATCTGGATGTGATCGATGCCGATAATGCCGACAGCCTGTTCGGCCCGGCCATCGACGCGCTGCTGGCGTACCAGCGGCTGCCGATGGATGCGCCGCTGCCTCACTACGACGACGCATTGCTGCGCCGCGAGCTGCAGCTGTTTCCCGACTGGTATGTCGCCAAGGCGCTGGGTATCACCTTCACTGCCGCGCAGCAGGCCGCCTGGGAACGCATCTGTGCGGTGCTGATCGACAGCGCCCTGGCGCAGCCCAAGGTGCTGGTGCATCGCGATTACATGCCCCGTAACCTGATGATCAGCGAGCCCAATCCCGGCGTGCTGGATTTCCAGGATGCGGTCTACGGTCCGGTCACCTACGACATCACCAGCCTGTTCAAGGACGCCTTCCTCAGTTGGCCGGAAGCGCGCGTGCGCAGCTGGCTCGAAGGCTATTGGGAGCAGGCTCGGGTAGCCGGCGTGCCGGTGCAGGGCGATCTGCAGGACTTTCTGCGTGCCAGCGACCTGATGGGCGTGCAGCGCCACCTCAAGGTGATCGGTATTTTCGCGCGCATTTGCCACCGTGACGGCAAGCCCCGCTACCTGGCCGACGTGCCACGCTTCTTCACCTATATAGAGGCAGTGCTCGAACGGCGGCCGGAGCTGGCCGAACTCGGCGAGTTGATCGGCCAGCTCAAGCGCGCGACAGAGGCTGCTCGATGAAGGCCATGATCCTCGCGGCAGGCAAGGGCGAGCGCCTGCGACCGCTGACGCTGCATACGCCAAAACCCCTGGTGCGGGCGGCGGGTGTACCGCTCATCGAGTATCACCTACGGGCGCTGGCGCGGGCGGGGTTCACGGATGTGGTGATCAATCACGCCTGGCTGGGCCAGCAGATCGAAGATCACCTGGGTGACGGCGAGCGTTTCGGCCTGCGCATCCAGTACTCGCCGGAGGGCGAGCCGCTGGAAACCGGCGGGGGGATCTTCAAGGCGCTGCCGTTGCTGGGCGAAGAGCCGTTCGTGGTAGTCAATGGCGACATCTTCACCGACTACGATTTCGCCAACTTGCGGCGGCCATTGCAGGGCCGCGCGCATCTGGTGCTGGTGGACAACCCGCCTCATCACCCGAGCGGGGATTTCCTGCTGCAGGACGGGCAGGTCGCGGATGCCGTGACAGGCCGCGCGAGCCTGACCTACAGCGGTATTGCCGTGCTCAATCCGGCGCTGTTCGCGGGCTGCCAGCCGGGGGCCTTCAAGCTTGCGCCGCTGCTGCGTTCGGCCATGGCCGCGGGGGCGGTGAGCGGTGAGCGTTTCGCCGGTCGCTGGGTGGATGTCGGCACCCATGAGCGGTTGGCCGAGGTCGAACGCCTGCTCCAGGACGAGGCCTGAAATGTACTGGCCCCTGACGTTGCTCGGCGCCGTGGCAGGCTATGCGCTGGCGAGTATTCCCGGCCTGTTGCTCGGTGGCTTGCTGGGGCAGGTGCTTGACCGGCGCCTTGGCCTGCGTGGCTGGCGCGCGCTGGGCGAGCGCCTGCGCAGGCAGCCAGCGGTGAGCGATGAACAGCTGCTGTTCGTGATGCTCGGTCGCCTGGCGAAAAGTGACGGTGTGGTGCAGCAGGCGCACATTCGCCAGGCGCGTGCCGAAATGCAGCGATTATCCGTGGGCGAGGCGGGCAAGGCCGCCGCCATCGAGGCGTTTTCCCGCGGCAAGACGGGCCAGGACAGCCTGCGGGGTGCCCTGCAGCGTCGCCGTAGCGATGCGGATGCGCTGCTGCGTGCCTGCTGGCGCATGGCTTGGGCAGACGGGCGCGTGGGGCAGGCCGAGCGCGAGCTGATTCTGCTCTGGGGCAAATGGCTGGGGGTATCTGCCGAGGCGCAAGAGGCGCTCAATGCTGCCTACTCGCCGCGACGGGGCCCGCCGACCGCAGCACCGGACAGCTACCAGCAGGCGCTGAGCCTGCTGGGTGTGACCGCCGACAGCGACGCGCAGCAGGTCAAGAAAGCCTACCGGCGGCTGCTCAGTCGGCATCATCCGGACAAGCTGGCCGGCAGCGGTGCAGCTCCCGAAAAAGTCCGTGAAGCCACCGAGAAGACCCGTGAGCTGCACAACGCCTACGCCTTGATTCGTCAGCGCCAGGGCTTTCGTTAATCAGGCCGAACGTCGCGGTGTGCGGTGCATGCGTCACTTGTCGCCCGCCTGCTTATCCAGCCAGCCGCGCAGGCGACGGAACAGCTGCTCCTCACCGACGGCCGGGTTGCCCGGTAACGCATCCAGGCCAACCTGCACGAAGGCCGGCTGCTTCTGCCGTTGACTGATTTGCTTGCGCAGTAGCGCCGCCTGGCGCGCCGTTGCACTGTCGCGGTAGTAGAAGTCGCCTACGCTGGCGGTGACCTGTGCCAGCAGGTCGTTGACGGGAGCATCGAAGCCTTCGGGCTGGCGAATGTCCACCAGCATCAGGTGAGTGATGGTTGCCGGCTTGCGCTCGGCCATGTAACGGGTGGCCCAGTAGGCGCCGCTACCATGCCCCAGCAGGACCACACGTTTGGCCTGCTGCTGCCCGGCAAAGGCAATGCCGGCATCGATGCGGGCGAACACGCGCTCGACATGCGCGGCCCGCGCGGCCTCGGCGCTGGCTGGTGGCTCGGCTGTCGGCGCCGCCTCGGGTACTGCTTGCGGCGGCTTTTCGGAGTCGGCAGCGCCGTTCTCGGCGGGTGCTGCGGAACCTTCGGTTGGCGGCTCGGCGACCCGTACCGGCAGGGCGGCACCCTGCGGGTCGGGGAGGCTGAGGCTGAGGCTGTGCCAGCCGGCATCCGGCAACTTCTGTCGCAACGGCCCGATCACCCGCGGCGCATCGGCACTTTCCTCATCGCCCGGCAGCAGGATCACCGCGCCCTTGGGCGCCGGGTCGTTGGCCGGCAGCCAGAGGGCGAGGAACGGGGTGCCTGCGGCGTCGAGGCGCTGCTGCTCGGCCGCTGCCAACTGGCGCTCGAGCGCCAGCGCGTCCAGCTCGCTGCGCTCTGCCAGGGGCGCCCGCTGTTCGGGCTTGGCCTCGCTGTTTTCACCCGCCTCGGTCGCTGGCGGCTGCTCGCCCGCCGTAGCCAGGGCGGTGGCCAGCAGGGTCAGGCACAGCAGGTCGCGGGGCGAATATCGAAAGCGCGTCATCGTGTTGCCCGAATAATGGATGGTGATGAGCCTAGGGGCTGTTGGCGTTGCAGTGCAAGCTACAAGACGGCCGCTGGCGATACGCGGGCGGCAGCACGTTGTCGTGGATTTGTTTGCTGCTGGTGTAGCTTAATGCGGCTTTAGCGGCGGTCTCGCCGCGCTACCTTCCTGCGCTTTCTCGGTGCCCGAGCATGATCCACCGCTGGCTGTTTCTTCTGCTGCTGAGCGCGTCGCCTGCGTTGTGGGCCGATGAGCCGCCGCCCGCACCTGCGGCGATTTTCGATGCTGCCCAGCAGCAGTGGCTCGCCGAGCATCCGGTACTGCGTGCCGGCGTCGTGTTGCAGGCGCCTTACGCCCAGCTCGACCGGCGATTGCATCGTCTTACCGGTGCCAATGTGGAGATGATGAACACCCTCGCCACGCTGATGGGCGTGCAGCTGCGCTGGCGAACCTTCCAGAGCGTCGAGGAGCTGGAGCAGGCGCTGCACAACGACCAGATCGATCTGGCCAGCGGTCTTGGCCAGACGCCCTCCGGGCTGCGCCGGTGGGTGTTTTCCGATCCCTTCCTGCGTGTGTCGCACCTGTTGATTGGCGAGCGTGACAGCGGCGGCTCGGTCGACCTGGAACAGCTCGACAGCCGCTCGCCGGTGGCCTTGAAGGTATCCGACGCCGTGCTCGATTACCTGCGCAGCAGCTACCCGAGGCTCAAGCTGGAGATCGCCAGCTCACCGCGCCAGGCGCTGCAGCGCGTGCTCAATCAGCAGGCCAGCTACGCGGTGCTCGATGAGGCGCAATTGGGGCGGCTGTCCCGCGAGCCGGAGTTCCTCGGCCTGGCCATCGTCGGCGATATCGGCTTTCCGCAGTTGCTGCGGGTCGCCTCCCGGCGTGACTGGCCGGCGCTGTCCGGCATCGTCGATGTCGCGATGCGCAGCGTGTCGGCCCGCGAGCTGGACGACTTGCACAACCGCTGGCTGCCGCCGAGTTATCTGCAGCAGGAAAACTCATCTAGCTTCTGGCGCGGGATCAGTCTGCTGCTCGGCCTGCTGTTGGTGTTCGCGCTGCTGTTGGCGCTATGGATGCGCCGCCAGCGGGACACTCTGGAGTTTCGCCTGCTCGCCGCGCGCCACGAAATCGAGCTGCGCGAGGTGGCCCGCGATGCGCTGCGGCTGTCGCAGTTCTCCATCGACAACAGCACGGTGGGCATCCTCTGGGTCAACTGGGACAGCCACGTGCGGTACGCCAACCGCGCTGCCGAGGCGATGCTCGGTTGCCGCAGTGGTGGCGTGGTCGACCGGCCGCTGAGCGATTTCGAGCCGAGCCTGAACATGGACCGTTGGCTCAACCTGTGGCGGCTGGCGCGCAAGGGCGACGAGCGACCGCCGCGTTTCGAAACCGAGTGCCTGCGCGCCGATGGCAGCCGCCTGCCGGTGGACGTATCGCTGAGCTTTCTGCAGTACCGCGATACCGAATACCTGGTGGTGTTCATCACCGATGTCACCGAGCGCCGCCGCGCCCTGGCCGCGTTGCAGGAAAGCGAGGCGCGGCTGCAGGGCATCGCGTCCAACGTCCCTGGCGTGGTGTTCCGCCTGGAGCGCGCCCGCCAGGGCGACCCGGCGCTGTTCGCGTTCATCGGCGAGGGCAGCGAAAGCCTGGTCGGTTATCCGGCGGCGACATTGCTGGCGCCGGATCATGGCCTGCGCAGCCTGGTGCACCCCGATGACAAGGCCGACTACCACCGTGTTCAGGATCAGGCCTTCGATAGCGACAGCGACTGGCACTGGCAGGGACGCATGCTGACCCACACTGGCGAGTCGCGCTGGGTCGACATCAAGGCCATGGCCCGGCGCATGGCCGATGGCCGGCTGATCTGGGATGGCGTGGTCTGGGACATCAGCGACAACAAGCGCAACGAGCTGGCGCTGGCCGACTCCCAGGTGCGCCTGCGCGATCTGTCGGCGCACCTGGAGAGCGTGCGCGAAGAGGAAAAGGCGCGCATTGCCCGTGAGGTGCATGACGAGCTGGGCCAGGTGCTGACCGTGCTCAAGCTGGAGACCTCGATGTGCGAGCTGGGCTTTGCCGATCTCGATCCCGGGCTGCGCGAGCGCCTGGACAACATGAAGAAGCTGATCGCCCAGCTGTTCCAGTTGGTGCGCGACGTGGCCACTGCGCTGCGCCCGCCGATTCTCGATGCCGGTATCGCCTCGGCCATCGAATGGCAGGCGCGGCGTTTCGAAGCGCGCACGCAGATTCCCTGCCTGGTCGAGGTGCCCGAACACCTGCCGCCACTCAGCGATGCCAAGGCGACCGGGCTGTTTCGCATCCTGCAGGAGTCGCTGACCAACGTGATGCGCCATGCCCAAGCGCACACCGTGACCGTGCGCCTGGAGTGGCTGGGCGACAGCCTGCTGCTGTCGATCAGCGACGACGGCAGTGGCTTTCATCCCGCCGCGGTGCGCGCCGATTCCTTCGGCCTGGTGGGCATGCGCGAGCGCGTGTTGATGCTGGGTGGGCAATTGACCCTCGACAGCCGGCCTGGCGAAGGTACGCTGTTGCGCGTCAGGGTGCCGCTGCAGGAGTGTGTATCCAATGACTGAACAGAGGCTGAGCACGTGATCCGAGTACTGGTGGCGGAAGACCACACCATCGTCCGCGAGGGCATCAAGCAGCTGATCGGCATGGCCCGCGACCTGCAGGTAGTCGGCGAGGCGAGCAACGGCGAGCAATTGCTGGAAACCCTGCGCAACACGCCCTGCGAGGTGGTGTTACTGGATATCTCCATGCCTGGCGTCAATGGCCTGGAAGCGATTCCACGGATTCGCGCCCTGGCCCAGCCGCCGGCGATCCTGGTGCTGTCGATGCACGACGAGGCGCAGATGGCCGCCCGTGCACTGAAGATTGGCGCGGCCGGTTACGCCACCAAGGACAGCGACCCGGCGCTGCTGCTCACCGCGATCCGCAAGGTGGCGGCAGGCGGGCGCTATATCGACCCGGACCTGGCCGACCGGATGGTTTTCGAGGTGGGGCTGACCGACTCGCGACCGCCCCACGCGCGCCTGTCCGAGCGTGAGTTCTCGGTGTTCGAGCGGCTGGTGCAGGGCGAGGGCGTCAACGAGATTGCCGCGCACCTGGCGCTCAGCAGCAAGACCATCAGCACCCACAAGGCGCGGCTGATGCAGAAGCTCAACCTGCACTCGGTCGCCGACCTGGTGCGTTACGCCGTCGAGCACAAGCTGGTCTGACGGCCCGGCATATCTGTTCGCGACACACCTTTCGGGCCGCGCTGCCGGCCCATGAGGTCTGCGCGTCTGCTTGTTGCCCATCCACGACATCGCTGTAGGGATCGCCCTACAGTCATGTGTCCGACCGCCTTATATCAAACTGTCAGCACGCCCGATTTTCAGGCTCTAACCCCGGTTCTAGGCTTGAGCCACGGTAGAAAAACAGGCAGGTGCGGTGATGGGCGACACTTCTTCGAACGACATCCTGGTCAGCTTTCGTGGCGTGCAGAAAAGCTATGATGGCGAGAACCTGATCGTCAAAGACCTCAATCTGGATATTCGCAAAGGCGAGTTCCTGACCCTGCTCGGGCCGTCCGGCTCCGGCAAGACCACCAGCCTGATGATGTTGGCCGGTTTCGAAACGCCCACGGCCGGCGAAATCACCCTGGCTGGCAAGCGCCTCAACAACGTGCCGCCGCACAAACGCGACATTGGCATGGTGTTTCAGAACTACGCGCTGTTCCCGCACATGACCGTGGCCGAGAACCTGGCGTTTCCCCTGACCGTGCGCGGCATGAGCAAGGCCGACGTCGCCGAGAAGGTCAAACGCTCCTTGTCCATGGTGCAACTCGACGCTTTCTCCGGCCGTTACCCGGCGCAGCTCTCCGGTGGCCAGCAGCAGCGTGTGGCCCTGGCCCGCGCGCTGGTGTTCGAGCCGCAACTGGTGTTGATGGACGAACCCCTCGGCGCGCTGGACAAGCAACTGCGCGAGCACATGCAGATGGAGATCAAGCACATCCACCAGCGCCTCGGCGTGACCGTGGTGTACGTGACCCATGACCAGAGCGAAGCGCTGACCATGTCCGATCGCGTCGCCGTGTTCCATCAGGGCGAGATCCAGCAGATCGCTCCGCCGCGCGAACTCTACGAGGCGCCATGCAATACCTTCGTGGCCCAGTTCATTGGCGAGAACAACCGCTTCGCCGGCGAGCTGGTATCGCGCGACGGCGACAACTGCACCGTGCAGTTGAGCCGCGGCGAGATGGTTCAGGCCCTGGCCGTCAACGTCGGCCAGCCGGGTGACGCGGTCAGCCTGTCGATCCGTCCCGAGCGCATTCGCCTGAACGCCGCGGCCGAGGGCTGCGACAACCGGTTTTCCGGTCGTGTATCGGAGTTCATTTACCTCGGTGACCACGTGCGCGTGCGGCTTGAGGTGTGCGGCAAGACCGACTTCTTCGTCAAACAGCCGATTGCCGAGCTCGATACTGCGCTCGCCGTCGGTGATGTGATCCCGCTCGGCTGGCAGGTCGAGCACGTTCGCGCCCTTGATCCGCAGTTGGCGGAATGATCGGCGTTATCCGCTTTACCACAGCACTCGGAGCCAACATAAAAATGTCGAAGCTATTCTCCCTTTCCGCGCTGACCCTTGGGCTGGTCTGTGCTGCACAGGTTCATGCCGCGGACCTCACCGTCGTCAACTTCGGGGGCGCCAACAAGGACGCCCAGGTCAAGGCTTACTATCAGCCGTGGGAAGCAGCGGGCAACGGCAAGATCATCGCTGGCGAATACAACGGTGAAATGGCCAAGGTCAAAGCCATGGTCGACACCAACAGCGTCTCGTGGGACCTGGTCGAGGTGGAATCGCCCGAGCTGGCTCGCGGTTGCGACGAAGACCTGTTCGAAGAAATCGATTACTCGGTGGTCGGCGACAAGAACGCCCTGGTGCCAGGTGCTGCGTCGATGTGTGGCGTCGGCTTCTTCGTCTGGTCGACCGTCATGGCCTACAACGCCGACAAACTGACCACCGCGCCGACCAGTTGGGCGGATTTCTGGGACGTGAAGAAATTCCCCGGCAAGCGCGGCCTGCGCAAAGGCGCCAAATACACCCTCGAGTTCGCCCTGATGGCCGACGGCGTTGCGCCGAAAGACGTCTACAAGGTGCTGGCGAGCAAGGACGGACAGGAGCGCGCGTTCAAGAAACTCGACGAACTCAAGCCGTACATCCAGTGGTGGGAAGCCGGCGCTCAGCCGCCGCAGTATCTCGCTTCCGGTGACGTGGTCATGAGCTCGGCCTACAACGGCCGCATCGCCGCTACCCAGAAAGAAGGCAGCAGCCTGAAAGTGGTCTGGGACGGTGGCATCTACGACTTCGACGCCTGGGCCATCCCGAAGGGCGCGAAGAACAAGGACGAAGCCCTGAAATTCATTGCCTTCACCCTGCAGGCCGAGCACCAGAAGACCTACTCGGAAAACATTGCCTACGGCCCGGTCAACCCGAAAGCCGTCGATCTGCTGGACGCCAAGGTCGCTGCCGACCTGCCGACCGCCCCGCAGAACATTGCCAACCAGGTGGCCATGGACGTGACCTTCTGGGCTGACTTCGGTGAAGTGCTGGAGCAGCGGTTCAACTCCTGGGCTGCCAAGTAACGCCTGAGCAAGTCGTCGTTACACGAGCAAGGTTGTGAGGAGCGCCTGCGTGCAGGCGCTCTGGCTTCACCCCCGAATTCCTTATTCGCTTCACCGGAGTTAGCCCCATGGCCCTAGCAGTGCCCCATGCCGAGGTCGCCGGCCCCTCGCTCAAGCAGCGTCTGGCGCGCGCCGAGCGGATGAACCGCCTCAAGTCGCAGGCGCTGATCCTGCCGCTGGTGCTGTTTCTCGTCTTCACCTTCCTGGTGCCGATCGTGGCGCTGCTCAATCGCAGCGTGGATAACCCGGACGTGATCGGCTCGATGCCGCGAACCGTCACCGCCATCGAGTCGTGGGATGGCCGGGGCCTGCCGGCGGAGCCGGTGTACCAGGCGCTGGCGCTGGACCTGGCAGAGGCCCGTGAACAGCAGAAGCTGGGCGATCTGTCCAAGCGCCTGAACATGGAACTGGCGGGTTACCGCAGCCTGCTGGCCAAGACGGGACGTGCACTGCCGTTCGAAGCCGAGCCGGCATCCTACAAGGACGCCCTGGAATCCTTCGACGAACGCTGGGGTGACCCCGCCTACTGGCAGGTGATCCGTCGCAACACCAGTTCCTGGACGTCCTATTACCTGCTGGCTTCGCTCGACCATCGCGTCGACGACACCGGCGCCGTGGTCAAGACCACCCCGGACCAGGCCATTTACCTGGACATCTTCGCCCGCACCTTCTGGATGGGCGCGGTGATCACCGCCATCTGCCTGGCACTGGCCTATCCGTTGGCCTACCTGCTGGCCAATCTGCCGACTCGCCAGGGCAACCTGCTGATGATCATGGTACTGCTGCCGTTCTGGACGTCGATCCTGGTGCGTGTCGCCGCCTGGATCGTGCTGTTGCAGTCGGGCGGCCTGATCAACTCGGCGCTGATCAAGCTGGGACTGATCGACCAACCGCTGGAACTGGTGTTCAACCGCGCCGGCGTGTACATCTCCATGGTGCACATCATGCTGCCGTTCATGATCCTGCCGATCTACAGCGTGATGAAGGGCATCTCGCCGAGCTACATGCGTGCGGCGATTTCCCTCGGCTGTCACCCGTTCGCCAGCTTCTGGCGAGTGTATTTCCCGCAGACCCTGGCCGGTGTCGGTGCCGGTTGCCTGCTGGTGTTCATCCTGTCCATCGGCTACTACATCACGCCGGCGCTGCTCGGCAGCCCGAGCGACCAGATGGTCAGCTACTTCGTTGCCTTCTACACCAACACCACCATCAACTGGGGCATGGCCACCGCGCTGGGCGGCTTGCTGCTGGTCGCCACGCTGCTGCTCTACGTGGTGTACAGCTGGCTGGTGGGCGCTGGTCGCCTGCGTCTGGGTTAGCAGGCGATTGAAAACGTTAACGAAGTAGCGGCAACGCAGGTGGTTTTTCAACGACCTGCTTATGGAATGGAGATTGAGAAATGCTGAGCCCGTATATGTCTCCCATCGAGCGCGCCTGGTACTACGGCCTGCGCCTGCTCTGCGGCCTGGTGCTGCTGTTTCTGGTGCTGCCGATCCTGGTGATCGTGCCGCTGTCGTTCAACTCCGGCACCTTCCTGATCTACCCCATGCAGGGCTTCTCGATGCGCTGGTACGAGGACTTCTTTGGCTCGGCCGGCTGGATGCGCGCGCTGAAGAACAGCATGATCATCGCCCCGGCGGCGACCGTGCTGGCCATGGTGCTCGGTACCCTGGCGGCCATCGGCCTGACCCGCTCGGAATTCCGCGGCAAGGCACTGGTGATGAGCCTGCTGATCTCGCCGATGGTGGTGCCCGTGGTGATCGTCGGCGTTGCCAGCTACCTGTTCTTCGCGCCGCTGGGCCTGGCCAACGGCTACCTGTCGCTGATCGTGGTGCACGCGGTGCTGGGCGTGCCGTTCGTGATCATCACCGTGTCCGCCACGCTGCAGGGCTTCAACTACAATCTGGTGCGCGCCGCTGCGAGCCTCGGCGCCTCGCCGATCACCGCCTTTCGCAGGGTAACCCTGCCGCTGATCGCGCCCGGAGTGATCAGCGGTGCGCTGTTCGCCTTCGCCACCTCGTTCGATGAAGTGGTGGTGACCCTGTTTCTCGCCGGCCCCGAGCAGGTCACCCTGCCTCGGCAGATGTTCAGTGGCATTCGCGAGAACCTCAGCCCAACCATCGCTGCCGCCGCGACCCTGCTGATCGGCTTCTCGATCCTGCTGCTGCTGACGCTGGAATGGCTGCGCGGGCGTAGCGAGAAGCTGCGCACCGAGGTCGAATAAGGTTATACGGGCGCTGCCATAACCGCCGTAGCCTCTAGGGTCTGTTGACGTTTCTCGCAGCAACGCGGCTCGCGCTGAAACGTCAACAGACCCTCGGTTGCGGCGGTTTTTTTATGGCCGGGGATCGAGCGGAGTAAACTTGCGCGCTCTCCCGCGTTTCCCGGAAAGCCCCATGGATTTCGACGACCCCAGTTTTCGCGAGCTGCTCGATGCGCTGCACGACGGCGTCTACATCACCGATGCCGATGGCATTACCCTCAAGGTCAACAGCGCCTATGAGCGGCTCACCGGGCTGCGCAGTGAGGATGTGGTTGGTCAGCACATGCAGGCGCTGGTCGAACAGGGCGTAATTTCCCAGTCGGTGTCGCTGCGCGTGCTCAAGGAGGGCAGGGCGCTGTCGCTGATGCAGAGCGTCAGCCAGGGCAAGCGCCTGTTGGTCAGCGGTACGCCGATTTTCACCACCGAGGGCCGGGTGCGTTACGTGGTCAGCACCGTGCGCGACATGACCGAATTGCTGCGCATGAAGCACGAGCGCGACGAGCTGCAACAGCTCAAGCAGCTGCGCAACAGCACCGCGAAGCTGCATGCCGGCCAGCGTGACGATCTGCTCGACGCATCGCCGGTCGCCAGCCTGCCGGTCTCGGGCCGGGTGTTCGCCCAGGCCCGCCAGGTCGCGGCCAGCGATGTGAAAGTCCTGCTGCAGGGCGAAACCGGTGTGGGTAAAACGCTGATCGCCCAGTACATCCACAAAAGCAGTCCGCGGGCCGCGCAGCCGTTCCTGGCGCTGAACTGCGGTGCGCTGCCGGAGAACCTCATCGAGGCTGAGCTGTTCGGCTACGTGCCAGGCGCGTTCACGGGCGCCGGCAGCAAGGGTAAGCGCGGGTTGCTGGAGCTGGCGAACCACGGCACGGTGTTTCTCGACGAGATCGGCGACCTGCCGCTGGCGCTGCAGGTGAAGCTGCTCAAGGTCATCGAGGAAAGCCGCTTCATTGCAGTCGGCGGCCTGGAGCTGAAGGAAGTGGACGTACGCATCATCACCGCCACCCACCATGACCTGCGCGCCATGGTGGCTGAAGGGCGCTTCCGCGCCGACCTCTATTATCGGCTCAATGTGGTACCGATCCACATTCCCGCCTTGCGCGAGCGGCGCGAGGAAATTCAGCCGTTGCTCGACTTCTATCTGGCTGAATTCAATCAGCGCTACGGGCGCGAGCTCGAGTGGGGGCTCGAGGCCCTGGATGCGCTGACCGACTATTGCTGGCCGGGCAACATCCGCGAGCTGATCAATCTGGTCGAGCGCCTGGTGGTCACCTGCAGCGGCGCAGTCGTGGAGCTGTTCGACCTGCCCGAAGAGATGCGTAGCCGTGCGCGAGACGCCGATGACGACAGCCTGCTGCCGTTGCGCAAGCAGGTCGAACAGCTCGAGCGGCGCCTGATCCGCAAGGCCCTGGTGCAGCACAAGACCACCCGTGAAGCAGCCCGTGTGCTCGGTCTGAGCCAGGCCACCCTGGTGCAGAAGATGAAGCGCTGGGAGCAAGGCTGATTGGAAAATGGATCAAGCGATGGCTTTTTGATCCATTTGCTGATCGCTGCGATGCTCCGATAGCCTGTGGCAAATCGACGCAACCCGTCTACGGCGAGGGTTTCGTCAGGCTGGCACAGGAATCGCTATGACAGGCCCGAACCCGTCCAGTTAGACACCATAAAAAGGGCCTGATGATGAGTGTTGCTGCCTTCAAAATCGCCAATAAGCTGTTGACCGGCCAAGGTGCCGTCGAGCAACTAGCGAACGAACTGCCCCGCCTGAACATGCACAACCCGCTGATCGTCACCGATGCGATCCTGATCAAGTCCGGTACCGTCGAACACGTGCTCAAGCAGTTGGGCGAGCGGCCCTACGGCATCTTCGATGGCGTCGAGCCGGAACCGGAAATCGCCATCGTCGAGGCGTGCGCCAAGGCGTATCGGGCTGGCGGCCACGATGGCCTGATCGGCGTCGGCGGCGGTAGCGCCATCGACATCGCCAAGGCGGTAGCTGGTTACGTCGGTCATGACGGCGCGCTGGAAGAGCTGTTCGGCGTCGATCAGGTCAAACGCAAAGGCCCTCCGCTGATCGCCATCCCAACCACGGCCGGTACCGGTTCGGAAGTGACCAACGTGTCCATTCTGTCCGACAAGAAGGCGCAGCTGAAAAAGGGCATCGTCAGCGACTACCTGTTGCCCGACGTCGCCCTGGTCAGCCCGCTGATGACCCTGACCTGCCCGCGCAGCGTGACAGCCGCCAGTGGTGTCGATGCCCTGGTGCACGCCGTGGAGTCGTACCTGTCGGTGAATGCTTCGCCGATCACCGACGCCCTGGCCATCGGTGCGATCAAGCTGATCGCCAAGGCGCTGCCCAAGGCCTATGCCAATCCGGCAGACCTTGCCGCGCGCGAAGACATGGCCACCGCCAGCCTGATGGCCGGCATGGCCTTCGGCAACGCGGGCGTGGGTGCGGTGCATGCGCTGGCCTATCCATTGGGCGGGCGTTTCAACATCGCTCACGGCATCAGCAATGCCTTGCTGCTGCCCTACGTGATGGCCTGGAACAAGTTGGCGTGCGTCGAGCGCATGGCCGAGATTGCCACCGCCATGGGCGTGCAGACACATGGGCTGAGTGACAAGGCCGCTGCCGATCTTGCGGTCGGGGCCATGGCCGAGCTGTGTGCCAGCGTCGACATTCCCAAGGGCATGCGCAGTTTTGGCGTGCCGGAAGAGGCGATTCCGACAATGGCCGAAGAGGCCAGCAAGATTGATCGCCTCATGCGCAACAATCCGCGCCGCCTGACGGCCGGCGACATCGAGCAGATCTACCGCGCTGCCTACTGATTCAGCAACACGCGATGAAGCGCCCCGGTGTTCCGCCGGGGCGCGCTGGTTTACGACCAATACTAATAACTCCAGGTAATCCACATGTCCGAACTCCAACAACAAGGCCCGGAAGCGCCGTATACCGCACTTGGCCCGTTCAAGCTTCGCCTGCCGTTCATTCACTACCGTTTCGAGATTTCCGACTACATGCAGGGCTTGCTCATGTGTGCAGTGGACCTGGCGGCCATCCCGTTGATGACCGAATTTCTTGGCATGCCGTTCGAGGTGGCGCTGGCGGTGGTCATGCTCAATGGCCTGCTGTACCTCACTCACCATCTGCTGGGCGATCCGGTGGTGCCGGGGTGGATTACCCCGGCGATTCCCCTGTTGATGGCCTACTGCAGCCAGTTTCCGGAGGGCCCGGAGCGGGTGCATGCGCTAATCGCCTTCCAGTTGATGCTGGGAGTATTTTCCATCGGCCTGGGCATGACCGGCATGGCGCGCAAGGTGGTGTCGCTGGTGCCGTCAGCACTCAAGGCCGGGATCATCATGGGGGCCGGGCTCAGCGCGGTGGTCACCGTGTTCAAGGAAGGCGGTCGTTTCGATAGCTTCCCCTGGACCATCTCGATTGCCATTGGCATTGCGTTCTACCTGGTGTTCTCCATCCACTTCCAGGAGCTGAAGAAGCGCAACCGCTTCTGGTGGAACTTCGCCAAGCTGGGCATCTTTCCGATCATTCTGCTGGCGGTGATCGTCGCTCCCCTTTTCGGTGAAGCGGCCTGGCCGAGCATCGAGTGGGGCTTCAGCCGGCCGGATTTCGTCACCCTGTGGAACGAGTACACGGTATTCGGCCTGGGTATGCCGCCGTTGATGATGTTCGTAACGGCCATTCCCACGGTATTTGCAGCCTACCTGGTGGTATTCGGTGATGTGTTGGGCGCCAAGGCCATTCTCTCCGAGGCGGATGACGTTCGCCGCGACGAGAAAGTCGATTTCGACCCCAATCGCTCCCACCTGATCTTTGGCGGGCGCAATGCCTTCATGAGTTTCTTCGGCCCCGATGTCGCCATGTGCGGGCCGCAGTGGTCGGCCATGCAGGTGGTGATTACCGAGCGCTTCAAGGGTGGCCCGAAGGCGATGAAGTCCATCTACGGCGGCGTCGGCTCGTTCCGCTGGGGCACCAATACCGGCCTGCTGCTATTGCCGGTGGTGACCTTTGTGCAGCCCATTCTCGGCGTGGCCCTGGCACTTACCCTGCTGATCCAGGGCTACGTGAGCGTGCGCCTGGGCATCATGGAAGCACGCAGCCAGCGTGATCTGGGCATCGCCGGGGTGATCGGCGCCGTGCTGGCGATCAAGGGCGCCGGCTGGGCGTTCGCCATCGGTCTTGGTCTGTGCCTGTTGATCTACGGCACCCGCTTCTTCCGCGGCGAGAACGACCAGACCTTCAGTAAAGACCTGCCGACCGAGCCGGCTGCTAAAGACTAGAGACCAGCGCCGGGAGCCGAGCGCCCCGGCTACAGGAGTGACCATGCATCTCAACGATCCCGATCTGCTGCGCCATCAGGCGTACATGAACGGCCAGTGGTGCGACGCCGTCGACGGCGCGACCACGGAAATCTTCAACCCGGCCAGTGGCGATTCCCTCGGCCGCGTGCCGAACCTGGGCGCCGAGCAGACCCGCGCCGCCATCAAGACCGCCCGCCTTGCCCAGCCAGCGTGGCGGGCACTGACGGCCAAGGAACGCGCTGCGCGCCTGCGCAAATGGTTCGAGCTGATGGTGGCCAATGGCGAAGACCTGGCGCAGATCATGACCGCCGAGCAGGGCAAGCCACTGACCGAAGCGCGGGGCGAAGTGCTCTACGCCGCCTCGTTCATCGAGTGGTTCGCCGAGGAGGCCAAGCGCGTCTACGGTGACACCATTCCCGGCCATCAGGCAGACAAACGCCTGATCGTGACCAAGGAACCGGTCGGTGTGACGGCGGCGATCACGCCCTGGAATTTTCCGGCCGCGATGATTACCCGCAAGGTGGCGCCGGCCCTGGCTGCCGGTTGCGCGATGGTGCTCAAGCCTGCGCCGCAAACGCCTTTCAGCGCCTTGGCGCTGGCTGTGCTGGCCGAGCGGGCGGGCATTCCTGCCGGGCTGTTCAGTGTGTTGCCAGCCGACACCGAGCGCTCCCGTGAGGTAGGCTTTGAGCTGTGCGCCAACCCCACCGTGCGCAAGCTGTCGTTCACCGGCTCTACGGGTGTCGGCATCAAATTGATGGAGCAGTGCGCGCCCACCCTGAAGAAGCTGTCCCTGGAGTTGGGCGGCAACGCGCCGTTCATCGTGTTCGAAGATGCCGACCTGGATGCGGCCGTGGAAGGCGCCATGGTGTCCAAGTACCGCAATGCCGGGCAAACCTGTGTATGCGCCAACCGGCTTTACGTGCACGACGCGGTGTACGACGCCTTCGCCGAGAAGCTGGCCGCGGCGGTGGCCACGTTGAAGGTGGGGCACGGTGACGAGGCGGGCGTAACCAACGGTCCGCTGATCGATGGCAATGCGGTGGCCAAGGTGCAGGCGCACCTGGCCGACGCGTTGAGCAAAGGCGCAAAAGTACTGCAGGGCGGCAAGGCCCATGCGCTGGGCGGCAACTTCTTCGAACCGACCGTACTGACCGGCGTGACCACCGAGATGTGCGTGGCCCGCGAGGAAACCTTCGGCCCGCTGGCGCCGCTGTTCCGCTTCAGTGACGAAGCCGACGTGATACGCCAGGCCAACGACACCGAGTTTGGTCTGGCCTGTTACTTCTATACCCGCGATCTGGGCCGTACCTTCCGGGTAGCCGAGGCGCTGGAGTACGGCATGGTCGGTATCAATACCGGGCTGATCTCCAACGAAGTGGCGCCGTTCGGCGGCATGAAGGCCTCCGGGCTGGGCCGCGAGGGCTCCAGGTACGGCCTCGATGAGTACCTGGAAATCAAGTACCTCTGCCTGGGTATCTGAGCGGCTCTTTCGAGGCGTTGATAGAAAAGCCAGCTTGGATCGAGCGCGCTGACAATCCGGCAACGCCCCTGGGTATCGCTTCGCTCAACCACAGGCTACGGGCATAGGTTCATGTGGAGGCCATCGTTGCATGGCGCGCCCCGCCGAAGAACGCCAATCACGGCTGCGCTAGCAGGTAGGGTGGATCGGGGCGTAGCTGACGCTCTTTTCATCCACCCTCGTGGGTGGCGCGCGGTGGACGGGTAACGCGCCGTCCACCCTACGACTCGGATCGCGCCCCGCAGGATCTGGCTTGCCAGCATGTAGCCCGGGTCGAGCGCAGCGACACCCGGGAATGCGCTCCTGGGTATCGCTGCGCTCAACCACAGGCTACGAGCGGTGCAGGCTCGAGCCGAGTGCCTGTCGATCAACGGCGTGCCAGTCGTTACAATGCGCGCCACCGTGACCCATGCCCCCCAAGAGGTGCGCCATGCAACCCTTCGCCATCGCCCCGTCGATCCTTTCCGCCAACTTCGCCCGCCTGGGTGAGGAAGTGGATAACGTGCTCGCTGCCGGCGCCGATATCGTTCACTTCGATGTGATGGACAACCACTACGTGCCCAACTTGACCATCGGCCCGATGGTCTGCACGGCGCTGCGCAAGCACGGCGTCACCGCGCCCATCGACGTGCACCTGATGGTCAGCCCGGTGGATCGCATCATCGGCGACTTCCTCGAAGCCGGCGCCAGCTACATCACCTTCCACCCCGAAGCTACCTTGCACATCGACCGCTCCCTGCAGTTGATCAAGGATGGCGGCGCCAAGTGCGGCCTGGTGTTCAACCCGGCGACTTCGCTGGAGTCGCTGAAGTACGTGATGGACAAGGTCGACATGATCCTGCTGATGAGCGTCAACCCCGGTTTCGGTGGCCAGAAGTTCATCCCCGGCACCCTCGACAAGCTGCGCGAAGCGCGCGCGTTGATCGACGCCAGCGGCCGCGACATCCGCCTGGAAATCGACGGTGGCGTGAGCGCCAAGAACATCCGCGAGATCGCCGAGGCGGGCGCCGATACCTTCGTCGCCGGCTCGGCGATCTTCAACCAGCCGGACTACAAAACCGTGATCGACGCCATGCGCGCCGAGCTGGCCCTGGTGCGTGGATGAAAGCGCTACGCGCGTTGTGCGCCGGTGAGCTGCCGCGCCTGGTGATGTTCGACCTGGACGGCACGCTGGTCGATTCGGTGCCGGATCTGGCCACCGCAGTCGACCGCATGCTGGCCGAGTTGGGGCGTGAGCCGGCCGGCGTTGAGCGCGTGCGTAAGTGGGTCGGTAACGGAGCCCGCGTGCTGGTGCGCCGCGCCCTTGCCGGTGGCCTGGATCATTCGGCCGTTGACGAGGCACAAACGGAGCAGGCGTTGGCGCGCTTTCTCGATATCTACGCCGATTGCCATGAGTTGATCGCGCCCTATCCGGGTGTTCACGAACTGCTGGAGGCGCTGAGCACCGCTGCCGTCGAGCTGGCCGTGGTGACCAACAAGCCGGAGCGTTTCGTCGCGCCGTTGCTGGAGCAGGTCGGTCTGGGCGGTTATTTTCGCTGGATCATCGGTGGCGACACCCTGCCACAGCAAAAGCCTGACCCCGCAGCGCTGCTGCTGGTCATGCGCCTGGCTGGGGTCAGCAATGTGCAGTCGGTGTTCGTGGGCGATTCGCGCAGCGATGTGCTCGCAGCCCGTGCGGCCGGCGTGCCCTGCGTGGCCGTGAGCTATGGCTACAACCATGGCCGTCCGGTGGCCGAGGAAGAACCGCAACTGGTCGTCGACAGCTTTGCCGAGCTTCTCTGAAGAGGCGTCAGCGGCATGTGGTTGCCTGAACCGAGCGGCTAAGCTACCTTGGCCGCTCGTTATTTCCCCTCTTCGAGATGCTCCCGTGGCGGTCACCTGCAAACTCTGGATGAAGGTCATCAAGGCCCTGGCCCGTTGGCGTTGGCGCGCCTGACATTCTTCTGCCGCACCAGGCGGCCCGTTCGCAACTGACCGATTTTCCAAGCCACGAGGCTGATCATGACCCATGAAGAATTCCTGCGTTTAGCCGCTGAAGGCTACAACCGCATTCCGCTTGCCTGCGAAACCATCGCTGACTTCGACACGCCGCTGTCGATCTACCTGAAGCTGGCCGACGCGCCCAATTCCTACCTGCTCGAATCGGTACAGGGCGGCGAGAAGTGGGGCCGTTACTCGATCATCGGCCTGCCGGCGCGCACCGTGCTGCGGGTGCAAGGCCATGATGTGGTGATCACCACCGATGGCATCGAGATCGAGCGCCACGAGTGCGTTGACCCGCTGGCTTTCGTCGAGCAATTCAAGGCTCGCTACCGGGTGCCGACCATTGCCGGCCTGCCGCGTTTCAATGGCGGGCTGGTCGGTTACTTCGCCTACGACAGCGTGCGTTACGTGGAGCCGAGGCTGGCTGCAGGGGTCAACCCGGATACCCTGAACACCCCGGATATCCTCCTCAACGTGTCCGACGCCGTGGTGGTGTTCGACAACCTGGCGGGCAAGATGCACGCCATCGTCCTGGCTGACCCGGCCGAAGCCGACGCCTTCGCCCGTGGACAGCAACAGTTGCAGGACATCCTGCACAAGCTGCGTCAGCCGTTCACCCCGCGCCTGGGCGTGGACCTGAACAAGGCCGCAGGCGCAGAGCCTGCGTTCCGCTCCAGCTTCAGCCGCGAGGACTACGAGCGCTCGGTCAAGGCCATCAAGGACTACATCCTCGCCGGTGATTGCATGCAGGTGGTGATTTCCCAGCGCATGTCGATCCCCTTCAAGGCCGCGCCCATCGACCTGTACCGCGCGCTGCGCTGCATCAATCCGACGCCATACATGTACTTCTTCAACTTTGGCGACTTCCACGTGGTGGGCTCGTCACCGGAGGTGCTGGTGCGCGTCGAGGACAACCTGGTCACCGTGCGCCCCATCGCCGGCACCCGGCCGCGCGGCACTACCGAAGAGGCCGACCTGGCGCTGGAAGAAGACCTGCTTGGCGATGCCAAGGAGGTCGCCGAGCACCTGATGCTGATCGACCTGGGTCGCAACGACACCGGCCGTGTCTCGGAGATTGGCTCGGTGAAATTGACCGAGAAGATGGTCATCGAACGTTATTCCAACGTCATGCACATCGTCTCCAACGTCACTGGCGAGCTGAAGAAGGGCCTGACCTCGATGGACGCCCTGCGCGCCATCCTGCCCGCCGGTACCCTGTCTGGCGCACCGAAGATCCGCGCGATGGAGATCATCGACGAGCTGGAACCGGTCAAGCGCGGTGTCTACGGCGGCGCGGTCGGTTACTACGCCTGGAACGGCAACATGGATACCGCCATCGCCATCCGCACCGCGGTGATCAAGGACGGCGAGCTGCACGTGCAGGCTGGCGCCGGTATCGTCGCCGACTCGGTGCCGGCCCTTGAATGGGAAGAAACGCTGAACAAGCGTCGCGCCATGTTCAAGGCCGTAGCGCTGGCGGAGCAGGGTTCGCACTGAGTAGATGCCGATAAAAACGGGTGGCCCAGGCCGCCCGTTTTTATGGGTCGCGAAAAATGTTCCCGGGTGTCGCTGCGCTCGACCCAAGCTACGAAAAAGCCCGGGTAGCCTGGCGTTGAGCGCAGCGATACCCAGGGCCGATCTCAGCTTTCCAGTTGTAGGGTGGACGGCGCTTTATCCGTCCACCATCAGTTCGGCAAAGAGGGGTGGATGAGAAGAGCGTCATCCACCCCTCTTTGGCTGGCGGAGCAGGGTTCGCATTGAGTAGATGCCAATAAAAAACGGGTGGCCCAGGCCACCCGTTTTTATGGGTCGCGAAAAATGTTCCCGGGTGTCGCTGCGCTCGACCCAGGCTACGAAAAAGCCCGGGTAGCCTGGCGTTGAGCGCAGCGATACCCAGGGTCGGCCTCAGCCCTCCAGCTTGGCCAGCGCCGCTCCCGCATCCAGATAAGCCCCGGCCTGTTCACGGATACGCAAGGTGCCGTCCGCTGGAGCGCTGACCTGAGTCTCCATCTTCATCGCCTCCATCACCGCAATCACCTCGCCGGCTTTGACCTGGGTGCCGTCTTCGACCAGCCAGGCGTGCAGGTTGCCGGAGATCGGCGCACTTACCAGGCCTTCTTCGACTGCAGGCACTGCGGCTTGTGGCGTCGCCTGCGCGTTGCTGCCCAGCGGGGCCAGCCCTTGCAACAGCGCGCTGGGAAGGCCCAGTTCGTGGCGCTTGCCGTCGATCTCGATAAAGGTGCGCAGCACCGCCTCGCCGGCCACTGGCAGGCTGCGCGGCGCGAGGGTGATCTGCTCGGCGAAGTCGGTCTCGATCCAGCGCGTGTGCACACCGAATCGCTCGGGACCGGTGAAATCACGGTGATCCATCACCGCCCGGTGGAAGGGCAGCACCGAGGCGATGCCGTCGATCTGAAACTCGGCCAGAGCGCGGCGTGCGCGAGAGATGGCCTGCTCGCGGGTGGCGCCGGTGACGATCAGCTTGGCCATCAGCGAATCGAAGGTGCCGGGTACCCTGGAGCCGCTTTCCACACCACTGTCCAGGCGCACGCCGGGACCGGACGGTGGGCGGAACGCCTCGATTTTCCCCGGTGTGGGCAGAAAACCCTTGCCGGCATCTTCGGCGTTGATGCGAAATTCGAAACTGTGGCCTCGCGGTGTGGGTGTTTCGCTGAATGACAGTGGCAGGCCGTCGGCAATGCGCAGTTGCTCGATCACCAGGTCGACGCCAGCGGTTTCCTCGGTCACCGGGTGTTCGACCTGCAGGCGGGTGTTCACCTCCAGGAACGACAGGGTACCGTCGGCGCTGAGCAGGTATTCCACCGTGCCGGCGCCCACATAGCCGGCCCTGGTGCAGATGTCATGGGCGGACTGGTGGATGCGCTGGCGCTGCTCGTCGCTGATGAAAGGTGCGGGTGCTTCTTCCACCAGTTTCTGATTGCGCCGCTGCAGCGAGCAATCGCGTGTACCGACCACCACCACGGTACCGTGGGTATCGGCGATCACCTGCGCCTCGATGTGCCGAGGGCGGTCGAGGAACTGCTCGACGAAGCACTCACCACGGCCGAAGGCGGCTTCGGCTTCACGCACTGCCGAGGCGTACAGTTCAGCCACCTCGTCCATCCGCCAGGCGACCTTCATGCCACGCCCGCCACCCCCGAAGGCGGCCTTGATGGCGATCGGCAAGCCATGCTGCTCGGCGAACGCCAGCACCTCGGCGGCGCTCTGTACCGGGCCGGGAGTACCGGCCACCAGGGGCGCACCTACCTGCTGGGCGAGCTTGCGGGCCTGGACCTTGTCACCGAGCACGTCGATGGTCTCCGGGTTCGGGCCGATCCAGATGAGGCCGGCGCTTTGCACGGCGCGGGCGAATTCGGCGCGCTCGGAGAGAAATCCGTAGCCAGGGTGCACGGCGTCGGCGCCAGCGCGTTTGGCGATGGCCAGCAGCTTGTCGATGTTCAGGTAGGTGTCGGCCGGGCGTTCGCCGTCCAGCGCATAGGCTTCGTCAGCCTGGCTAACGTGCAGGGCTTCGATGTCGGCGTTGGCATACACAGCCACCGAAGCCACGCCATGGTCGCGGCAGGCACGGGCGATGCGCACGGCGATTTCACCACGGTTGGCGATCAGGACTTTTTTCATGGGGTCGGTTTCCCGTCGGCAGATACAAGGGAGGCGCCAGGCTTGAGCTCGGTGAATGCCTCGATGGGGTTGAAGCGAATCTGGGCATTGATCGGGATCTGCCCGGCCAGGTCCAGGTGATGGCTGGCCACGGCGGCGATCACCGGGTAGCCCCCGGTGAGCGGGTGGTCGGCGAGAAACAGCACCGGTTGGCCGCTGGCCGGCACCTGGATGGCGCCAAGCGAGGTGCCTTCGCTGGGCAACTCGTGGTGATTGCAGCGCTCCAGCGGCACCTCGCCCTGCAGGCGAATGCCGACCCGGTTGGATTGCGGGGTGACGTGCCACAGCTGGTTGCTCAGGTTGTCGATGGCGGCCTGGGTGAACCAGTCGCTGCGCGGGCCCATCACCACATCCAGGGTGATCACGTCCCGCGCTGTGGGCAGTTCGAAGGCCGGACCTTCAGCTGTCGAAACGCTGGTACCGGCCCCGATTGCTTCGAAACCCAACCGGTCTCCGGCCTTGAGTGGCGGTGGGCCGACCTGGGCAAGGCTGTCGTAGGACAGGCTGCCCAGCACCGCCGCCACCTGAAAGCCACCGCGAATCGCCAGGTAGCTGCGCAGCCCGGCCTGTGGTGCGCCCAGGCTGACGCGGTCGCCGTCGTCCAGTTCGATCGGTTGGTAGTTGCTCGGCTGCCAGCGCAAGCCGCTGGCAGTGGTCACGGTGACCGGGGTTTGCGCGCCGGTAACGGCGATGATGGTGCGGCCATGGCAAACGAAACTCAGGCCGCCGAGCACCACTTCCAGGCAGGCGCTGGCCGATGGGTTGCCCACCGCGCGATTGGCGGCGCGCAGTGCACCGCGGTCCAGCGCGCCGGACATCGACACGCCCTGATCGGTATGGCCGGCGCGGCCGAGGTCCTGCAGCGCGCTTTGCAGGCCTGGCGTGAGGATCTCCAGGTGGTTGCCACGGGGCGGTTCGCTGGCAGCAGGCTGCTGGTGCGCGGGCAGCCCGCCGGCTGGCAGTGGCCCGGCATCCATGAAGCGCACCTTGTAGCCGGGGCGCAGCAGGGCCGGCTCCGGGCGGGCCAAGTCCCACATCTGTAGCGGTGTGACGCCGATGATCTGCCAGCCGCCGGGGCTGGCCTTGGGGTAGATGCCGCTGAAATCTCCGGCCAGGGCCACTGCGCCCGCCGGAATGCGCGTGCGTGGGGTTTGCCGGCGCGGCACTTGAAATCCTGCGCCACCGGTGAGGTAGCCGAAGCCCGGCGCGAAGCCGCAGAAGGCCACCTCGTAATCGGCGCTGGTATGCCGGCGCACCACGTCGTCACGGCTGATACCGAGCAGTGTGGCGACCTCGTCGAGGTCCTCGCCGTTGTAATGCACAGGGATTTCCACGCGGCGGCTGTCTCGCGTGCTGCGCTGGCTCAGGTCGCGGCGGGCGAGGCCATCGATCAGCGCCTGCCGGTCGAGAGAGCTGGGCCGGTACTGGATCAGCAGGGTGCGCGCCGCCGGGACGATGTCGTCGACGCCGGCGATGGGCTCGGCTTGCAGCGAGTCGAACAGCGCCAAGGTCTCGTCCAGGTCGGCCAGTTCGACCAGCAGCGCATCCAGGTTGACGGGGAGAAAACGCACGGTGTTGTCCTATACGTGATACGTGCTGTCAGGCACGTCGGTGATGAACATATAGCCCGGCGAGTGGGTAATTGCGAAGGGCACGCCAGAAGCCATGACGGCGGCCTGGGGCGTTACGCCGCAGGCCCAGAACACCGGGATCTCGCCAGGCTCGATACGCACGGCGTCGCCGAAATCCGGCTTGTGGAGGTCGGCGATACCCAGGCGCTGCGGCTCGCCGATGTGCACCGGTGCGCCGTGTACCGAAGGGTAGCGCCCGGAAATACCGGCCGCTTCGGCGACCCGGTCCGCCGGGATCGGGCGCATCGATACCACCATCTCGCCATGCAGGCGGCCCGCTGGTCGGCAGGCACGGTTGGTGCGGTACATCGGCACGTTGCAGCCGTCAGCGATATGCCGCACTTCGATGCCGGCTTCCTGCAGGCCCGTCTCGAAGGTGAAGCTGCAGCCGATCAGAAAGGCCACCAGGTCCGGGTGCTCGGCCCAGGCCTGGGTCGCATCGCTGACTTCATCGGCGAGCTTGCCGTCACGCCATATGCGGTACAGCGGGATGTCGGTGCGCAGGTCGGCACCTTCAGCCAACACGGTGTGCGGGCTGCCGGCATCGCTGACGTCCAGCACCGGGCAGGCTTTGGGATTGCGCTGGGCGTAGAGCAGAAAATCATAGGCCCAGTCGCGGGGCAGGGCGATCAGGTTGGCCTGGGTCATACCCGGGGCGACGCCGGCCGATGGCGCGACGCGGCCGTTACGGTATTCGGCACGGGCTTCTCGGGCGGCGGCAATAGCCGCCTGCTGGGCGCGTTGGAGGGCATTCATTGGGAGGCTCCGGCAAAGGGTTGCAGGGATACGCCGGATTGCTCCAGCACGTGGCGTACTTCGCGGGCCATCTGCACGGCGCCAGGGCTGTCGCCGTGCACGCAGATGGAATCGGCTTCGATGCGCGTCAGGCTGCCGTCGATGGCTTCGACCGTGCCGCTTTCCACCAGGCGCAGCATGCGCCGGGCGACCTGTTCGGCGTCATGCAGCACGGCGCCCGCTTCGCGGCGCGACACCAGCGTGCCCTGTGGCGTGTAAGCGCGGTCGGCGAAGGCTTCGGCGATGCAGGTGAGGCCTTCGCTGCGGGCCAGCTCGATCAGTGGCGAGCCGGCCAGGGCGACCAGCACCAGGCTGGGGTCGATGGCACGAAGTGCCTCGATCACCGCCAGGGCCTGGCGTTTGTCGTGGGCGATGGTGTTGTACAGCGCGCCATGGGGCTTCACGTAACGTACCCGGGTGCCGGCTGCGTGGGCCAGTGCCTGCAGCGCGCCGATCTGGTAGATCACGTCGGCAGTCAGCTCATCGCTGGCGAGGTCCATGTTGCGGCGGCCGAAGCCGACCAGGTCCGGGTAGGCGACATGGGCACCGATGGTCACGCCTTTCGCCACGGCGGCTTTTAGCGTGCGCAGCATGCCCGCCGGGTCGCCGGCGTGAAAGCCGCAGGCAACGTTGGCACTGGTCACGATGTCGAGCATCGCGTCGTCGTCGCCCATGTGCCACTGCCCAAAGCTTTCGCCCAGGTCGCTGTTGAGGTCGATGCTTGGCATGTCAGGTCTCCTTGAGTCAGGCCACGTTGAGGAAGGCGAAGATCGGGCCGACCGATTTTGCAGCCATGTACCAAGTCAGAAGACAGGTGATGGCACCGAGCACCAGCAGCCAGCGCGGATAATGGTAGCCGTCCATCATGTCGGATCGGCGCCAGCCCACGTACACGAAAATGCTCAGGCCGATCGGCAGGATCAGGCCGTTGAAGCCTCCGGCGAACAACAACAGTGCGCCGGGTGCGGTACCCAGTGCCAGGTAGATGCTCAGCGAGACGGCGATGAAGGCCACGGTGGCACGGTTACGACCCCGCTCGCTGATGGCTGGCACGAAGGCAGTGATAAAGGACATGGAGGTGTATGCGGCGCCGATCACGCTGGTAATGGCAGCGGCCCAGAGCACCAGGCCGAAGGTCCGCAGGCCCAGTTCACCCGCCGCGGCCTGGAACGCCTGAGCCGCCGGGTTGGCACCCTTGCCTGAGGTGTCGATGACCACGCCACTGGTGGCAACGCCGAGAATCGCCAGGAACAGCACGTAACGCATCAACCCGGTTATCGCAATGCCACTGAGTGCGGCGCGCGTGACTTCTCTCACGTGTTCCTGGCCGACCAGGCCCCGATCCAGCAGGCGGTGCGCGCCGGCATAGGTGATGTAGCCGCCGACCGTGCCACCGACGATGGTGGTGATGGTGGCGAAGTTGATGGTGTCCGGCCAAACGGTCTGACGCAGTGCTTCACCCAGGGGCGGGTTGGACGCGAAGGCGACGAACAGTGTCAGCAGGATCATCAGCACGCCGAGTACCACGATCAGGCGGTCGATGGCGACGCCGGCGCGCTTGGACAGGAAAATGCCGATGGCCACCAGCGCGCTGAGTGCGCCGCCCCATTTCGCATCCAGCCCCATCAGCGCGTTGAGGCCCAGCCCGGAACCGGCGATGTTACCGACGTTGAATACCAGCCCGCCGAAGATCACCAGTACCGCCAACAGGTAGCCGCTGCCGGGAATCGCCGCGTTGGCGATGTCCGACGCACGCATGCGTGTCAGGCTGACGATGCGCCAGACGTTCAACTGCACCACGAAATCGATCAGGATCGAGGCGAGGATGCCGAAGGCAAAAGCGGCACCCATGGTGGCGGTGAAGGTAGCCGTCTGGGTGATGAAGCCTGGGCCGATGGCCGAGGTTGCCATCAGGAAGATGGCGCCTATCAGGGAAGATCGTCGTGAGCGGGCGAATTCGCCGGGTGTCTGGGCCTGCATGGGAAGCTCCTGGGGGCGGGGTAACGTGTGCAGGGTATAAGGCAATCGGCATGCCATTTTGCATTGAGTGCTAGTGGAATGTTGATTTTAGACGCTTTTATTGTTGAACAATCAAATTGCGATTGATGATCTATGTGCGCCATTTTGTTACTTCGGTACCCAGGGGTGTTCCTATATGGTGCGCGAGGTGACAACGCCGCCTCTTGCTTGAAACGCGTCGCTCGGAGACCATCGACTCCTTCGGCGCGCCTGCAAGATGTGGCGCCTGCACTGCCTGGTGGATCGGTAATGAACAACGACGTGTCTGATAATCCACGAACGCTTGGCGAAACCGTGACTGCGGAAATCCGTCGCAAGCTGGTCGACGGTGAACTGGTTCCGGGGCAGCGGCTGTCCGAGGCGGCGCTCAGTGAAAGCCTGGCCATCTCTCGCAATACCCTGCGCGAGGCGTTTCGCGTGCTGACCCAGGAAGGGTTGCTCAAGCACGAGCCCAACCGCGGCGTATTCGTGTCGGTACCCGATATGGCCTCGATCATCGAGATCTACCGGGCGCGGCGGTTCGTCGAGTGCCAGGCGCTGGCCCAGGCCTATCCCAAGCACCCGGGGGTCAAGCGCATGCGCGAGGCCGTCGCGGCCGGCAAGCGCAGCGCCGAGGTGGCCGACTGGGGGGCGGTTGGCACGGCCAACATGGCTTTTCACGCCGCCATCGTCGAACTCGCCGACAGCCAGCGGCTGAATACCTTCTACGGCCACCTGTCCGCTGAATTGCGCCTGGTGTTCGGCCTGCTCAACGACGCCGAATTCCTGCATTCGCCGTACATCGACATGAACGCGGCGATTCTCGAGCGCCTGGAGGCCGGGCGTCCGGACGAGGCGGCCAAGGCGCTGGATACCTATCTGGTGCAGTCCGAGCGCACCATCCTGGCGGCCTATGCGCGGCGCGGTGCCTGAGGCTCAATCGAGCGCATAGGCACCTTGCGTCTCTGCGCACAACGCGCCGGCGCCGTTGGCGGCGGTCGCGCAGCTGTCGATATAGCTCGCCAGGTGATGCAACTCGATGAACTTTGGCGCTTTCGCGCTGCTGTCCAGGGTGGTCACCGGCAGGTTCAGGCGCCCGGAGGCTATGGCGCGGATGAAGTTGTCGGGGCTCAGGTGGCGGAAATACACGGTGCGCACCCGATCGATGGGCACCAGCACGTCACCGTGGGTGCGAAACAATAGCTCCAGCGTCTGGAGCGGCAGCGGCTGCTCAGGCTGAGTGTTCATGGCATGGGCTCGTCAGGGTTGATTACGCTCGATCTGGTTGAGGGTGGTGATCATTCTTCGGCAAAGCGCGACGACTTGAGGATGCCGCCGACCAGGTGAATCTTGCTGACTTCGGCCTGGGGTATGTGCAGCGGTGGGTGGTTCTGATTGACGCTGTCGAAACGGTACATGCCGTCTCGCAGGTAGATGTACTCCTTGATCATCGCCTGGCCATCCAGGGTGCGAACCATCACCTCGTCGCCCGCATGGAAGGGCTTGTTCGGCTCGATCAGCACGTATTCACCGTTCTTGATGCGCGGGTGCATGCTGTCGCCGGTGACCCGCAGGCCATAGGCGTTAGGGTCATCACTGTGAATGCGCAGGTAACCATCACCATGGCCGACGGGAAAGTCGATCTCCTCGAAGTAGCCATGGGTGCCCAGTTGCGCATGCCCCACCACCGGCACCGCGCCGCCGCGGGCGTGGCCCACATCCAGGGTATCCGTCGCGGCCGGCAGCGCCTCGCTACCGGCCAGCTCGGCGATGCTGACGCCGAGTGCCGGAGCCAGTAGCAGCAGATCCGCGAGGCTCGGTTCGCGCAGGTCGCTTTCGTAATTGCCGATGCGTGATTGCGATGACCAGCCACAGGCTTCGGCAAGCGCTTGCTGGCTGAGGCCTGCGCTTTTGCGCAGGTGCTTGATGCGTTGGCCAAGGGTTTCCATGGGGCGCTCCGTTTAATCACGTTATGAAATATTTATAGCCCAGATTCTGGCTGGAATAAAACACGTTTCGTGATTATCTTTTCATCAGGCGATCACCGGTAGGCGACGCCTTGGATGGAGGTGTGGCACGCCAACCGATATTTGGCTGCCACTTATCGTTTCGCCGCTTGAGGCGGCAGGAGGGCATCATGATTCCTTATATTGACGAAGTGCTGCAGCGCTGGGCCGACAGTCGTGGCAACAGCCACCTCGATTCTGCCTTGGGCGGCAACGTGATTGCCGCGCTGATGGCATCACAGGGCGTGCTGACACGTGGCGCACGCGGCAGTCGAGTGCTGCTCGACAGAGCCGCGGAGATCGAGTGGATCGTCAGCAAGCACCTGGCGCCGGAGCAGCGCCAGGTGGTCATCGAACACTATTGTGGGCAGGCCGAATCACCGCAGCAGAAATGGGCGGCCTGCGGCTGCAGTCGTTCGCAGTTCTACCGTCGCTTGGGCCAGGCTCACAAGACCATCCAGCGCCAGTTGCTGGCGCACGCCGCCTGAGCGCGCGCTTGCGATTCGCGGCCGCCTGCCGGTAGGTACCTGCCACGCTGGGCGGCGTATTCATTCGTCCCTTCTCCCTCTTTCTTCACGGCCACCACGTGCCTCGAGGCCGCGTTGGGGCGCGGCTGTGGGCGCTTGACGGCGGCGTCGCTGCGTCTCGACCCTGAACGTTTCCGCTGTTTTTCAGCGCGTTTCCGCTGATGGTTGGCGGTGCCTTGTGAGGCCGGGAATCGGGGGATATAAATTCATCAACGTCAGAGAGGTGGGCGAGCAAGCCGCCAGCCTCGCGACTGTCATCAATGCTGATTGCGCGCTCCAAAGGCGCGCTGCAACAACCGACCTCTCTCTCACAAAGCCCCGCCAGCGTGCGGGGCTTTGTCGTTCCGGGCGGCGGCGTAACCTCAATTTTCGTCGCGGTCACGGGGCTGCGGGGAGGACAACAAGAATGGATGAATTCAGCAGCACCGCGCTGCTAAGCATGTTTCACCTCAGCGCGCTGATCGCCTCGATCGACGGCGAAGCAGCCCTGGGGGCGTTATGTGGCGCGTTGGTGTATTTCACCACCACGCAGCAGTTGCCCATGTGGAATCGGCTGGCGTTCTTCCTGACGTCGGCGGTAATGGGCTACCTGTGCGCACCGGCGATCACCGATGTCGAGGTCCATGGCATCCATCCCTTCGCGTACCCGGGGCCCGCCGGCTTCGCTGGCGCCGGGCTGGTGGTCACGCTGATGCTGACGGCGATCCGCAAGCGTGCAGGCGCGCTGCACGAGAAGGCACCGAAAGGTCGGGAAGAATAAGGCCCGCCCACGTAACCGAGTTACCCGAACCCGTCCAACGGCGCATACGCGCCGAAGGACACACCCTGGCCCGCCACTGTGCGGGCTTTTTCATGTCTGGAGGAAATACCCATGGCTATCAAGACCTTTGACCAAATGGCCGCTGCCGGCGAGTTCCCGCTGATCGGCTTCAACGCGGCGGGGTTGGGCAACAACCCCTATGTCGACCCCATCACCACGGCGCGGCTGGATACTCACTACCGCACCATCGCTCCCCGTGGCCACCAGCCGGACTACATCAAGTCCTACGCTGGCAGCCTGGGCGGCAAGCCATTCGCGGTGCGCCTGCCATTCGCGGGCGAGCGCATGGTGATCCTCGACGGCGCGGGCGGCTTCACCCTGCGCCAGGGCTATGTCGAGGAGATTCGTCGGGCCATCCGCCACGTGCACAGCTGGGGCGGTTTCTCACTGCTCGACATGCACAACTATGGCCGCTGGTACGTGCGCGCCAACGGCCCGGTGAGCGGCCGAATCGTGCAGGCCTGGGGCGGCGGCTTCGCCCTGTGGACAGCCATCGGTGCACCCGACTGCCCGGTCGACTATGCGCTGCTGGCGCGCATCTGGACCGCGATTGCCAACGAGTTTCGCGATGAGCCCGGGCTGTTCGGCTACGGCCTGATGAACGAGCCCCACAACATGGGCAGCGTGCCCGACGGCGGTGTCAATGTCGAAGCGCTGTGGAGCAGCAATGTGCAGAGCCTGATCAGCGCGGTGCGCGCGGTCGACCCACGGCACTTCATCACTGTGGCGGGCAATGCGTTCAGCTCCGCCCTGGATTGGCCGCGTCGTTCCGACATGCTCAAGAATCTCCAGGACCCTGGAGGCCGGCTGCTCTACGAGGCGCACCAGTATCCCGACAAGGCCGGCCAGGGCGGTGGCAAGTGGAACCAGCTCAGCGAGTCGATCACCTACCGTGATCGGGTGGCCGACTGGTACCCGTTCATCAACTGGCTCAAGGCCAATGGCAAGCGCGGCATCGCGGGTGAATACGGCGGGCCGGACCACGTGCCCGGCATGCGCACCTACTTTACCGAGCTGCACAAGTATTTCGACGATAACCACATCCTGCGCTTCCAGTGGCTTGCCGGCCCGGGTGATGCGAACGACGCGCCCAACGGCATGGACCGCGACGACGGCACGCTCAAGCCCAACACGCGCTCGCTGATGGCGCGCATCGGTAACACCACCACGGCCTACGGGCCTCGTTGATCCGCCACATGGCCCGCTTCGGCGGGCCATTGCGTTACGGGAGAATAACCATGGCACGTCTTACAGCCGCCCAGGCGGGTGGCTCCAACGTACTCGCCTTTCTCGACATGCTCGCCTGGAGCGAAGGCACCTCGACCGTGGTCGGCAGCGACGACGGTTACAACGTACTGGTGGGCGGCACGCTGTTCACCGACTACAGCACGCACCCGCGCCGCCTGGTTGCCTTGCCGCGCTACGGCATCCGCTCTTCCGCCGCCGGCCGCTACCAGTTCCTGGCCCGCACCTGGGACGCGGTCGTCAGGCTTTATGGCTTTCATGGCCGATTCACGCCCCAGGCCCAGGACCTTGCGGCGCTGAAGCTGCTGGAGGAATGCGCCGCGCTCGCCGCCATCCGGGCAGGCCGTATCGAGCGGGCCATCGCCGCTGCCGCACCGATCTGGGCGAGCCTGCCCGGTGCCGGTCATGGCCAGCGTGAACATCCGCTCGGCGTGTTGCTTGGCATCTACAGCGCCGCGCGCGCCGCGGACCCCAACAGCCCGGATGATCTGCTGGCCATGTACACCGCCTGCGGCGGCCAGGCACTGGCATGAGCGGATTATCGATGTTGCCGCTCACTATCCGCCTGCTCACGGTAGGCGGGCTGGCATTGGCTGTGTTACTCGGCGCCGCCGGCGTTGGCTGGCTCGCTCAGGGCTGGAGGCTGGGCGAGGCGCTGGCCGATCAGGGTCGTGAGCTGGAACAGCAGATCTCGGTGCGCGACAAGCGCCACGCCGACTCCCTCGCCCAGGTGCAAAACGCCGCCATCGGCGAGGCGCGGCGCGCTCAGGAAAAGCGCCTGACGCTCGAGCACCAGTTGCAGGCTTCATCCCAACACCAACACAGGAAACTGACCGATGCCGAAAATACTGCTGCCCTTCTGCGTGACCGCCTCGCTACTGCTGAGCTGCGGCTGTCAGTCCTTCTCGCCAACCCAGGCGCCGCCGGGGCAAGCCACTGTGGCGCAGTGCCTGCCACCGCCAGCGCCGGATGCCTGGTGGATGGCGCCGCTCGAGCCGACATTGACAGAGGCGCTGCTCAACGAATTGTCAGCATCGTCGAGCGAGGCGACCGGGCCATCATCGCCCTAGGCATGTGCCAATCGTACGTTCAGACGGTCAGCCATGATGCCGGTTAGGGATGGGCGTCCGGTGTGGTGGGCTCGGGCGCCGCCGCCGGCATCTGCGGATGCTCGCTCGTCAGGGTCGGCAGGGCGGCGGTGAAACGGGTGCCGTCGGCTTCACTGGAGGTGACTTCGATGGTGCCGTTGTGTCCCTTGACGATTTCCGAGGCGATGTACAGCCCCAGGCCCAACCCCTCGCGCTGGCCCAGGTCCGAGCGTGTATAGGGCTGGAACAGGTGGGGCATCAGCGCCGGTTCTATCGGCACGCCCTGGTTCCAGACCGAGATGAGCAGATGCCCCTCGTCGCTGATCACCGAGACTTTGATGGGCGCGCCAGGCCGGCCGTGGGTGACCGCGTTGGCCAGTAGATTGGACAGCAGCTGGCAGATGCGCACCGGGTCGCACAGGTTGACCCGAGGGATCCGCACCGCCTGCTCGATACAGGCGAGGGGGTGAGCCAAGGCGATCTCGCTGATAACGCGCTGCAGATCAGCCTGCAGAGTGTCCACCAGGCGCGGCTCGACCGGTATACCGCTGCCCAGGCGGCCGCGGGCGAAATCAAGAATGTTCTCGATCAGCGACCCCATGCTTTTCGCGCTCTGCTGAATCGCCACGGCAAGCCGGCGCTCCGGGCGCTCCACCAGCTTGGATTCGAGAAGATCGGCGCCCATGCGGATGGCGCTCAGCGGAGTGCGCAGGTCGTGGCCGAGCACCGCGATAAGCTGCTCGCGCAGGTGACCGGTTTCCTGCTCGTCGGCCAGGGCGCTGCGGCTCTGGTCGACGGCCGCCTGCATGTCGAGGTTGGCGGCGATCAACTGGGCATACAGGGTGAGCGTGTCGGTGACCACGGTCACGTCCAGGTCGGCGGGCGAGGGGTCGATGGCGCAGAGCGTGCCGAAAAACTCGCCACTGGCGCGCACGATCGGGATCGATACATAGCTTTCAAGGCTATATAGCCTGGGCGTGTGATGGGTCGAGAACAGTGGGTGCTCGCTGGCGTGCCCGAAAATCACCGGGGTGCGGTGTTGGCGAATCTCATTGCAGATGGTGGTTTCCAGTGCCAGCTCGTCGCCCGGGGCCAGGCCGAACTCGATCGAATCGTCGACCGCGCAGGTCACCCATTGCTTGTCGGTGACCCGGGCAACCGCGGCGAAGCGCATGCCGGTGAGGTGCTTGACCATGCGCAGAATCATCGGAATCGCTTCGATCTTCGCAACTGCGCGAAGATCGGGGCCAAAATTTATCGTCGACATCCTGGCCGTTCCGAATGGGAAAGCACTCAGGGTACAGCAGGCGCCTTTTCATCTCACCGAACTTTACAGTGGCGTGTGGGCAATTCCGGCCAGCGCCCGGTAGCGAACCCGCGGGGTGATATTGCACGCCGTAGCGCTGTGGGCTACTGTGCGGGCAGATAAACGCGAGACTGCCCCGTGAATGCCAGCAGCACCCTTCTGATGCGAGTCATCAAAGCCCACGCCCGTTGGCGTTGGCGCGCCTGATCTTTGTTCTCCGGCCATGCCGGGCGATTCTCTCTGCCTTGTTCCTGACCGTCACGTCCCCGACATCCCAGCATGTTGGCGCGAGTGGCGGCACTGCCAGCAAGGCGATTGGCTGAAGAGCAGTACATCAAAGGGTTAACGACAACATGCTGCTGATGATCGACAACTACGACTCATTTACCTACAACGTGGTGCAGTACCTGGGCGAACTGGGTGCCGACGTTCACGTTATCCGCAACGACGAACTGACCATCGCCGAGATTGAGGCCCTCAAGCCCGAACGCATCGTGGTGTCGCCGGGCCCGTGCACGCCCACCGAGGCGGGCGTGTCCATCGAGGCGATCAAGCATTTCGCCGGGAAGCTGCCGATCCTTGGCGTCTGCCTGGGCCACCAGAGCATCGGCCAGGCCTACGGCGGCGATGTGGTGCGTGCCCGCCAGGTGATGCATGGCAAGACCAGCCCGGTGTTCCATGCGGATAAAGGCGTGTTCGCGGGCCTCAATCACCCGCTGACGGTGACCCGCTACCACTCCCTGGTGGTCAAGCACGACAGCCTGCCGGACTGCCTGGAAATCACCGCCTGGACGGCCACCGAAGACGGTGCCGTCGACGAGATCATGGGCCTGCGCCACAAGACCCTGAACGTCGAGGGCGTGCAGTTCCACCCCGAGTCGATCCTTACCGAGCAGGGTCATGAACTGTTCGCCAACTTCCTCAAGCAGACCGGAGGCGTGCGCGCATGAACATCAAGGAAGCCCTCAACCGCGTCGTCGCCCAGCTCGACCTGTCCACCGAGGAAATGCGCGCGGTGATGCGCGAGATCATGACCGGTCAGTGCACCGATGCGCAGATCGGCGCGTTTCTCATGGGCATGCGCATGAAGAGCGAGACCATCGACGAAATCGTCGGTGCCGCCAGCGTGATGCGTGAACTGGCGGCGCCGGTCGAGATCGCCGCCGAGCGGCTGGTCGACACCTGCGGCACCGGCGGCGATGGCATGAACATCTTCAACGTCTCGACCGCGGCCGCCTTCGTGGTCGCCGCGGCGGGTGGCAAGGTGGCCAAGCACGGTAACCGCGCGGTATCGGGCAAAAGCGGCAGCGCCGACCTGCTCGAGGCGGCTGGCGTTTACCTGGGGCTCACACCGGTGCAGGTGGCGCGCTGCGTGGAGACCGTCGGTGTCGGCTTCATGTTCGCGCCGTCGCATCACGGTGCGATGAAGCACGCCATTGGCCCGCGTCGCGAGCTGGGCCTGCGCACGCTCTTCAACATGCTCGGGCCGATGACCAATCCGGCAGGTGCCAGGCATCAGGTGGTGGGGGTATTCAGCCAGGCGCTGTGCCGGCCGATGGCCGAAGTGCTGCAGCGTCTCGGTAGCGAGCACGTGCTCGTGGTGCATGCACAGGATGGCCTCGACGAGATCAGCCTGGCTGCACCGACCTTCGTCGCCGAACTGAAGAACGGCGTGGTCAGCGAGTACCGCATTCAGCCCGAGGAGTTCGGCATCAAGAGCCAGAGCCTGATCGGCCTGACCGTCGAAGGCGCCGAGCAATCCCTGGAGCTGATCCGCGATGCCCTGGGACGGAGCAAGAGCGAAGCCGGCCAGAAGGCGGCCGACATCATCGTGCTCAATGCCGGCGCTGCGCTCTACGCCGCCGACCATGCCGACAACCTGCAGGACGGCATGAGCCTCGCCCATGATGCCTTGCACACCGGGCTGGCCCGGGAAAAGATGGAAGAGCTGGTGTCCTTTACCGCGGTATTCAAACAGGAGAATGAAGGGTGAGCATTCCCACCGTTCTGGAAAACATCCTCGCTCGCAAGGCTGAAGAAGTCGCCGCCCGGCGTGCCGTCGTCAGTCTCGCCGAAGTCGAGCGTGAAGCCCGCGCTGCCGATGCGCCACGCGGGTTTGCCGCAGCGCTGATCGAAAAGGCCAGCAACAAGGAGCCGGCGGTGATCGCCGAAATCAAGAAGGCCTCGCCGAGCAAGGGTGTGTTGCGCGAGAACTTCGTGCCGTCGCAAATCGCCCAAAGCTATGAAGACGGTGGCGCCACCTGCCTGTCGATCCTCACCGACATCGACTTCTTCCAGGGCGCCGACCGCTACCTGCAGGAAGGCCGCGCTGCCTGTTCGCTGCCGGTTATCCGCAAGGATTTCATGATCGATCCCTACCAGATCGTCGAGGCGCGGGCCTTGGGCGCCGATTGCGTGCTGCTGATCGTCTCGGCGTTGTCCGATGCGCAGATGGGCGAGCTGGCAGCCACTGCCAAGGCGTTCGGCCTCGACGTGCTGGTCGAGGTGCATGACGGTGACGAGCTCGAGCGTGCGCTGAACGTGCTGGACACGCCCTTGGTCGGCGTGAACAACCGCAACCTGCACACCTTCGAGGTCAACCTGGAGACCACCCTGGACCTGCTGCCGCTGATTCCGCGTGATCGCTTGGTGGTCACCGAGAGTGGCATCCTCAACCGGGCCGACGTGGAGCTGATGCAGATCAGCGACGTCCATGCATTTCTGGTCGGTGAGGCGTTCATGCGCGCGGAAAACCCGGGTGCCGAGTTGGAGCGCCTGTTCTTTCCGGAGCGCAAGCGGTTCATCGTCAGCCCGGACGTGGACTGAGTGAACAAAAAAACGGCGCCCTCGGGCGCCGTTGTCGTTCGAGTGCGCTCAGAGCGACAGGCGCATCGACAGGTCGACTGCCTTGACGTCCTTGGTCAGGGTGCCGATGGAAATATAGTCCACACCCGTTTCGGCGATACTGCGCAACGTGCTTTCGTTCACCCCTCCCGATGCCTCGAGTCTGGCGCGGCCGGCATTGATCGCCACGGCGCGGCGCATATCCTCTAGCGACAATTCATCGAGCATCACGATGTCGGCGCCGGCAGCCAGGGCCTGCTCCAGTTCGTCCAGGCTTTCCACTTCCACTTCCACCGGCTTGCCCGGGGCGATCTGCTTTGCGGTGCTCACCGCGGCGGCAATGCCACCACAGGCGGCGATGTGGTTCTCCTTGATAAGGAAGGCATCGAACAAACCGATCCGGTGGTTGTGACAGCCGCCCTGGGTCACAGCGTACTTCTGGGCCAGGCGCAGCCCGGGGAGGGTTTTGCGGGTATCCAGCAATTTCACCTCGGTGCCCTGCACCAGGTCCGCATAGTGCTGGCAGCGGGTGGCCACGGCCGACAGGGTCTGCAGAAAATTCAGCGCGCTACGCTCGCCGCTCAGCAGTGCGCGTGCAGGCCCCTCGAGGTGAAACAGCGCCTGGTCAGGGGTTGCCCGCTGGCCGTCCTGTACCTGCCAGTGCACGGCCACACGGGGGTCAAGCTGCCGGAACACCTCGTCCACCCAGGCGGTACCGCAGACCACTGCGTCTTCCCGGGTTATCACGGTAGCGTGGGCCAGGCGGGATTCGGGAATCAATTGGGCGGTGATGTCGCCGCTGCCGATGTCCTCGCGCAAGCTGCGGCGGACGTTGGCCTCGATCTCGGCGCTGAGCTCGGTAAGCAGTAGATTCGGCATGGGGCCTCCCGGTAATAAGGAAGCGATTATAGGGGGGAGTGGGTACCAATGTTACGTTCATCGGCTAAAAATGAACCCTGGTGGTAACCTTCGGTCACATGCCGGAGCCTGTTGCGGCCGGTTACCGGGCACCTGTGAAGTGCGTCATATCTGCAAGAATTTAGCTTGGTAACTGGTGCGGCATTCCTATAATGTTTTAATACGGAAGTATTGACGCCATATGGTTGGCGTCGAGATGAGGCTCACAACCTTGTTTCAGCTTGCTCCGCCAGCGCCGTGCGCAGGAGATCGTGATGAAAACCGATGCCAACGTAGTGCATCTGAACAAAATGGTTTCTGAAACGGCTCATCCCGCTGCCGGCAGGCTACCTGCGTCCCTGATTCAGGTCAGGGACCGGGCTGCCAATCAGCTCAAGCAGGCGCTGCAGGCATTGTTCGACAATGCCGACGATACCCTGTTCGACATGGCTGATCGCGCCACCAGCAACGCCGAGCAAAATGCTTTCTTCGAAGCCATGCGCGACCTGCGCCTCAAGCGCAAGGGCATCGAGCGTGGCTTTCTGCAAAAGGTCTTCGAGTCCTTTGCCAGCCTTAACCAGTATGTAGTGGGCAAGGCGCCGACGCTCGACGCCGTGTCCTTCGACAGTCTATCCCTGGTGCAGAATGACGAGCTCGAAGAGACCGTCGCGCTGGATTCGATGATTGCCAAGGTGCTCAGCCGCGATCACGTTGCGCTGACCCACCTGACCACGCGGCTCAATGCGGTGGTCAACAAGAAACTCGACGACAAATCCAATCCGCTTGGCCCGGTCTCGCTCAGCGAGCTGTTCCTCGACTCGTGCAGTGGCCTGGGTGTCGAGATCAAGGTCAAGCTGATCATCCTCAAGCTGTTCGAGAAGTACGTGCTCAGCGGCCTCGAGCAGTTGTATGGCGATGCCAATGCCATGCTGGTCGAAGCCGGTGTGCTACCGGAGCTGAAGTCCGCGCCACCGCGTCGCACGGCGAGCTCCAATCGCCCCGCACGTCACGAGCAGGCCGAAGGGGTCGATCTGACGTCCGCCTATGGCGATGACGAAGTTCGGGAAGTCTTTGGTGCTCTGCAGGAACTGCTGTCGCAGACCCGCGACGGTGGATCGCTGCGGCGCCAGGCGCCGGCCGACGCGATGCCGATTTCCACCAATGACCTGATGCGGCTGCTTTCGCACCTGCAACAGCGTGCGCCCATTCAGGCGGCGATGGATGTCGACCTGCGCGCTCAGTTGGAACACCTGCTGACCCGCGCCAGCGCCAAGAGTGGCAGGGTTCGGGTAGTGGGTGAGGTCGATGAAGACGTCATCAACCTGGTGTCGATGCTGTTCGAGTTCATCCTCGATGACCGCAGCCTGCCGGACTCCCTGAAAGCGCTGATTGCCCGCCTGCAGATTCCCATGCTCAAGGTCGCCGTCCTCGACAAGACCTTTTTCAGCCGTGGCAGCCACCCCGCGCGTCGCCTGCTCAACGAGATCGCCACGGCGGCTTTGGGCTGGGGCGAACATGACCATACCCAGCGCGACAGCCTTTATCAGAAAATCGAGCAGGTGGTTCAGCGCCTGCTCAATGACTTTACCGATGACCCGGCAATCTTCTCCGAATTGCTGGGCGATTTCCTGGCCTTCACCGGTGATGAGCGTCGCCGCAGTGAGTTGCTCGAGCAGCGCACCCGCGACGCGGAAGAGGGCAGTGCGCGTGCCGAGCTTGCTCGGCGCGAGGTCGAGCATGCGCTGAACGCGCGGCTGCTCGGCAAGACCCTGCCAGAAGTGGTGGTGCGTCTGCTGCGCGAGGCGTGGAGCAAGGTGATGATGCTCACCTGCCTCAAGCATGGTGTCGAGTCCGAGCAGTGGCAGGCTTCGCTGGCGACCATGGACGACCTGATCTGGAGCGTCGAGCCCCATGAAAGCCCCGAGGCGCGGCTGCGTTTGCTCGAACTGGTGCCCGGCTTGCTGAAGTCGTTGCGCGATGGCATGGCCAGCGCGGCGTTCGACCCGTTCTCGACCAGCGAATTCTTCGGCCAGCTCGAAGCGCTGCACGTCCAGGCATTCCAGCGCTTCAAGCGCACCTTGCCAGAGGCCGAGCGTTCTGCGCCCACCGAATCCGAGGACGTGCAGCGTGCCGCGCTGACGGCGGTCGGCATCGAGTTGCCGCTGCTGGAGCTGCCGCCTGAAGAGGAGGAGAGCGTTTCGGCGATGGTCGAGGTGGTCGAGGAAATTGTCCTGTTGGCACCTGGGCAGTCGCGTGTCGAGGAAGACGAGCCCGTGCTCGCCGATGATGACGAAGCGCTGCAGCAAGTGGACTCGCTGCGTGTCGGTAGCTGGGTGGAGTTTCAGGAAGACGAGGAACACAAGTTGCGCTGCAAGCTGGCAGCCATCATCAAGCCGACCGGCAAGTTCATTTTCGTCAACCGTACCGGTATGAAGGTGCTGGAAAAGACTCGTATGGGGCTGGCGGTCGAGTTTCGTCGCGATGCCATCCGCCTGCTGGATGACGCACTGCTGTTCGACCGTGCGCTGGAATCGGTGATCGGCAACCTGCGCCGTCTCAAGGGCGCCTGAGCCACACCCGCACGCGCGGCCGCTGGCCAAATCCTCTCACCTGGGGCTTTGACGGCCGCGGGTCGTTACATCGCCCTTCACCACCATAACTTGCGCTGAAATGCGATCAGCCCCTAGAGTGTGCGCTCGTTCGGGGGGCACGCATGCACAAGCAACTCGAAGACGGCTGGTTTCAAGGTATTCAGCACTGTCCTTCGCCCAATTTCAATGAGCGCCCGCAGGGCGAAATTTCCCTGTTGGTGATTCACAACATCAGCCTGCCGCCCGGTCAGTTCGGCACCGGGCACGTGCAGGCCTTCTTCCGCAATTGCCTGCAGGCTGACGCGCACCCGTATTTCGCCGGCATCGCCAGCATGACGGTGTCCGCGCACTTCCTGATCGAGCGTGACGGTACCGTCATCCAGTTCGTGTCGTGCCTGGACCGTGCCTGGCATGCCGGCGTGTCCTGCTTTGAGGGGCGCGACAATTGCAACGACTTTTCCCTGGGGATCGAACTGGAAGGCACCGATCACCTGCCGTTCACGGACGCGCAGTACGCTGCGTTGACACAGCTGACCCTTGAGCTGCAGCGCGTCTATCCGGCGATCAGCGCCGAGCGCATCTGCGGACACAGCGATATCGCGCCTGGGCGCAAGACCGACCCTGGCCCCGCATTCGACTGGGCGCGGCTGCGCTCGGCATTGATGATTGATTAAGGAGGCATCATGAGTTTCCTGGTGTTGCTGTTGGTGGTGTGGATCGAAAAATTCTCATCCTGGCGCCAGCGTATCCAGCACGACGAGCCCTGGCTGCGTGCCCTGGCGCGCCTGGAACGTAGCGGTACGGCAAGCGATTCGCCATGGCTGGCCATCGTCCTGCTGGTCGGCATCCCGCTGCTGGTGCTGGCGCTGGCCCTGAAACTACTCGCGCCGCTGGCCTATGGCTGGCTGTTGTTGCCTGTGCACCTGCTGGTGGTGATCTACAGCCTGGGGCGCGGCGATTTGCTGGCGGCCCTCGGCCCCTTCCGTGACAGCTGGCGGCGTGGTGACAGCGAAGCGGCCTATCTGGTGGCGCAGCGTGACCTGGGCGTGGACGGCGAGGGCGAGGCGGCGCTGCTGCCAAACGTGCAGACCTTCATGGTCTGGCAGGCTTACCAGAGCTTCTTCGCGGTCATTTTCTGGTATGTCCTGCTCGGCCCACTGGCTGCGCTGGCCTACCGACTGCTGGCGCTGCTGGTCGAGCATGCGCAGTCCGATGCGTTGCGTGAGCGCGCCGGGCAGTTGCGGCATGCCTTCGACTGGTTGCCGGTGCGTGTGCTGGCAGCCAGCTTTGCGCTGGTCGGCAATTTCATCGCGGTGAGCCGTGCGCTGCTTCACGAGGCTCTGAGCTGGGATATCTCGGCTGCCCAACTGGCGTCGGGAGCCGCCCGTGCCGCCGCCGAGACGCCGGAGCCGGCGCTCGGTGAGGGGGGTGTAGCGACCCTGGACAGCCTCTGGCAACTGCTGGTGCGCGCGGCGATCCTCTGGTACGCCGCGATTGCCCTGTGGACGCTGTTCTTCTGAGGCCTGCCTAGCGGTCTGTCCAGCCGAAAAGCTGCGCCGCATTCCGGCTGCTGGCTTCGGCCAGTTGTTCGGTGGCAATGCCCAGCAGCTGCGCGAGGTTGCTGCAGATGTCCGGCAGGTGGACAGGGCTGTTGCGCACGTTCGGATGCATGGCCGGCGCCATGTCCGGCGAGTCGGTTTCCAGCACCAGCGCATCGAGCGGCAGGCGCGGGATGACCTGGCGCAGGCGTTTGGCCTGGGGCCAGGTCGGTGCGCCGCCGAGGCCGAGCTTGAAGCCCAGTTTCAGGTACTCCCTGGCCTCTTCATAACTACCGGCGAAAGCATGAATGATCCCGGCGCGTTGCAGCTTGTAGCGCTTCAGGGCGGCGATCACCGGTGCATGCGCACGGCGCACGTGCAGCAATACCGGTAATTCAAAGCGCTCGGCGAGGGCCAGCTGCGCGTCGAACAGCGCTTGCTGGCGCTCGCGATCCAGCTCCGCCAGGTAGTAATCCAGGCCGAATTCGCCCACCGCGCAGAGCTTGGCGTGGCCGTGCAGCCGTTCCAGCCACTCCTGCAACGTTTGCAGGTCCCGTGGGCCATGTTCGTTCAGATACACCGGGTGCAGGCCAAACGCTGCATACAGCTCATCATGCTGCACGACCTGATCCCACAGGCGCTGCCAGTTGGAGAGGCCCACGCCGAGCACGACCATGCGTTGCACGCCGAGTTGGCGCGCCTGGTCGAGCACTGCGCCGCGGTCGGCATCGAACTCGGGAAAGTCGAGGTGCGTATGGGTGTCGATCAACTGCATGGTGGCCTGCCGGTGCGACGATTACTTGGATAAAAGGACGGTGTTGTACACCTCGGGTGCAACATTCGGTGAGTCATTATCGGACTTGGCCAGTCGAACCTCCAGGGAAGGCGGTTGTGGGGATCGCCAAGGTAAAAGGGCGGTTTCATGATGCGTCTTCGCAAGATAGTCGGCTGGTGTATTGCCAGCCTGTTGCTGGTGATCGCAGCGCTGATGCTTTTTCTGGTGCTGTTCGACTGGAACTTGCTCAAGCCAACCATCAATGCGCGCGTATCCGAAGCGCTCAACCGGCCGTTTGCCATCGAGGGTGACCTGGCCGTGACCTGGCGGCGCGAGCCCGATGAGCCCGGCTTGCGCGCCTGGATTCCCTGGCCGCGGGTGTCGGCCGAGCAGCTCAGCCTGGGCAATCCCGAGTGGGCCAAGGGCGAACATTTCGTCGCCCTGCAGCGGGTGGAGGCCAGCCTGTCGCCGTTGCCGCTGCTGTGGAAGACCGTTTCCATCCCCCGTATCCAGCTGACCGGTGCCGATGCGTCGCTGGAGCGGCTTGCCGATGGGCGTAACAACTGGACTTTGGATTTAGGTGAGCAGGAGCAGCCCGAGGAACAGTCCGCAGCCCCCTGGATCATGGACATCGGCACCATTGGTTTCGACAAGGCCCAGGTGCGTTTCGACGACCAGACCCTGCCGGCCAGCCTGGGCCTTTCAGTCGAGCCACTTGGTGCGCCGATCGCCTTCGACGAGCTCGTCGGCAAAGCGGCCGGCGACTCCGCACAAGGGGCCGCCGCGCCACAGGATTACGCGTTCGCCTGGCGGGCCAAGGGGCGCTACAAGGGCCAGGCGCTGAACGGCAGTGGGCGGATTGGCGGCTTGCTTGCCCTGCAGGACGCCCGTCAGCCGTTTCCCGTGCAGGCTGACGTGCGGGCCGGTACTACCCGCGTCCAGGTTGCCGGCACCCTGACCGACCCGAAAAACCTGGGCGCACTGGATTTGCGGCTGCGCTTGTCGGGGGCCAGCCTTGGCAATCTGCACGCGCTGACCGGCGTTACGCTGCCGGACAGCCCGGCATATTCCACCGATGGCCGCCTGATCGCGACGCTGCAGGACCCGCAAGGCCCATCATTCCGCTATGAGAAGTTCAACGGACGGATCGGCGACAGTGATATTCACGGCAGCCTGATGTTCGTGGCACGCGAGCCGCGGCCGAAACTCTCCGGTGAGCTGGTATCCAACCAGTTGCGCTTTGCCGACCTGGCGCCACTGATCGGTGCCGATTCGAATGCCGAGAAAAAGCAGCGTGGCGCCACCAGCATGCAGCCAGACAACAAGGTGTTGCCCGTCGAAGCGTTCCGGACCGAGCGCTGGCGCGACATGGATGCCGACGTACGTTTCACCGGCAAGCGCATCGTGCACAGCGAAGCGTTGCCCTTCACGGACCTGTTCACCCACGTGATACTCGACGAGGGTGTGCTCAGCCTCGAGCCGCTGCGCTTCGGCGTCGCCGGTGGGCGGCTCGACTCGACCCTGCGCCTGAATGGCCGCGGCACCCCGCTCAAGGCCCAGGCGCAGCTGCGTGCGCGCAATTTTCGCCTGCGCCAGCTGTTTCCCGGCGTGGAGGTGATGCAAAGCAGCCTGGGCGCCCTCAATGGTGACGCGACGATCAACGGTACCGGTAACTCGGTGGCGACTCTGCTGGGCAGTGCCGACGGCCAGGTCAAGCTGCTGATCAACGACGGCCGAGTCAGTCGCAACCTGATGGAGATCGCCGGGCTCAATGTCGGCAATTACCTGGTTGGCCGCCTGTTCGGTGACAACGAGGTGGAGATCAATTGTGCGGCCGCCAACCTGAACATCAAGCAGGGTGTCCTGCGCCCCGAGTTGATGGTCATCGACACGGAAAATGCCCTGATCGGCGTGGACGGTACGGTGAATTTCGGCAACGAGCAGCTCGACCTGACCATCAATCCCGAGTCCAAGGGCCTGCGGGTGTTCTCCCTGCGGTCACCGCTGTATGTGCGTGGCACCTTCAAGGATCCCCGCCCGGGCGTGAAGGCAGGCCCGCTGATGCTGCGCGGGGCCGGCATGCTGGCACTCGGCGCGCTGGTGGCGCCTGCTGCGGGGCTGGTTGCGCTGGTCGCCCCCAGTGGCGATGAGCCCAACGAATGCGCGCCGCTGCTGGAGCAGATGCGCCAGGAGCGCTAGGCGTCGAAGCGCACCTTGAGGTGCCGCTCGATGGCATCCAGGCCGGGTTGGTAAGTGCCGTCGAGGGCATCGAGCAGCCGCTCGAACACCCGCTGCGCGATCTGCTCATGCTGTTGGGAGATGGCATTGACGCGCATCGGCAGAAAATCCAACAGTTGCGCGTCGCCGAACGTGCCGAGGCGCAGGCGGCCGATGTCCACCTCGGGCCGCTCGTACAGGGCGTCTAGCACGCCTTCGAGCAGCACGTAGGCGGTGGTCACCAGAACATCGGGCAGTTCACCCTGGACCATTAGCGCGACCATCTGCCGGTAGCCCGACTGGCGGCTGAACTGCTCGGCATGGCTGACGCTGATGACGTTGTCGCCCCCTGCCAGTGCATCACGAAAGCCCTGTTCACGGGCCTGGCTGATCGGCAATTCGGGTCGTGCGCCAATCAGTGCAGCGCGGCGTTGCCCCGGTTGCAACAGGCTGCGAGTCAGCTGCTCGCCAGCCCGGCGATCATCGCTGATCACCGAGTAGAGGTGCCCGGGGGCGAGCGCGCGGTCCACCGCGATTACCGGCGTGCCGGCAGTGAGCAACTGACGGTACTCGGGGGCGTCTTCGGGCAGGCAGCTGGCAACGATCAACGCATCGCAACGGCGCGAGCGAAACAGCTCGATCAGTTGCCGCTCGCTGTCCGGCTGGTCATCGGAGCTGGCGATCAGCAACTGATAGCCCGCGGCACGTGCGCGCTGCTCCAGCAGTTTGGCCAGGCGCGCATAGCTCGGATTTTCCAGGTCCGGAAGGATGAAGCCGAGGCAGCGGCTTTCTCCACGCCGCAGGCCGGCTGCCTGGGGATTGGGACGATAGCCGTGCTGCTCGACCACTGCCAGCACCCGCTGGACCGTGGCCGCACTAATCCGGCGCCTGGCGGCCTGGCCGTTGATCACATAGCTGGCGGTGGTCAGCGAGACGCCAGCCAGGCGGGCGATGTCGGTCAATTTCACGGTGCGTCTCCTCTGGCAGACTTCAAGGATTACCCATTATCAGGTAACGTGCCAGTACTAGATGAAACGATTCAGCAAACCAGCCGACTAAGCTAACAAGAATTGTCCGCCAAGCCCGACCTGCGACGGCTTGCACGAGGAGAACATCATGCTTGAACTTCACCCTTCGCAAATCCGCATGGGCCGGCAGGCTACGGACAAGCAGCAGGCGTTGGCCGAACTGGCGCAGTGCCTGGTCGCCGACGGCCTGGTGGCAGCGGGTTACCTGGATGGCATGCAGGCCCGCGAGCAGCAGGGCTCCACTTACCTCGGTCAGGGCATCGCCATTCCTCATGGCACCCCGGAAACCCGCGACCAGGTGTTCCAGACCGGTATGCGCCTGATCCAGTACCCTGATGGCGTGGACTGGGGTGACGGGCAGCGCGTGTACCTGGCCATTGCGATTGCCGCACGCTCCGATGAACACCTGCATCTACTGCAACTGCTGACCCGCGCGTTGGGTGAAGGCGACCTGAGCCAGGCGTTGCGTGAAGCCAGGGAGGCGGAGGCCATTCTTGCGTTGCTGCAGGGCGCGCCTCAGGAGCTGGCGCTCGACAGCCAACTGGTGGGGTTGGGCGTCAGCGCCGAGGACCTCGACGAGCTGGCCTGGCAGGGCGCACGTCTGTTGAAGAAGGCCGGCTGTACGGCATCCGGCTTCTCCGGCAGCCTGGTGCAGGGCCAGCCCCTGCCGCTAGGCAGCGGTTTATGGTGGCTGAGCAGCGAACAGTGTGTTGAACGACCGGGTTTGGCCTTCGTCACCCCCGCGCAACCGTTGCAACACGACGGCCAGGCGGTTGCGGGGCTGTTTTGTCTCGCTTGTCTGGGCGAGGGGCATCGTCAGGTGCTCGAGCGTCTGTGCGACCTGCTGATCGCTGGTCAGGGCGATGCGCTGGCGCAGGCTACCACCAGCCGTGGCGTACTCGAAGCGTTGGGCGCCGAGCTGCCGCCAGACTGGCCAGTGCTGCGTATCACCCTGGCCAACGCCCATGGTCTGCATGCCCGACCGGCCAAGGCCCTGAGCGAGCTAGCCCAACGCTATGCCGGTGACATTCGCGTTCGCCTGGTCGAGGGCGCTGCAGCTGGGGTGTCGGCCAAGAGCCTTAGCAAGCTGCTGGCGCTCGGCGCACGACGTGGCCAGGTGCTGGAGTTCAGCGCCGACCCGGCGGTCGCCGATGAAGCCCTGCCGGCCATCGAGGCAGCCGTTCGTGCTGGCCTGGGCGAGGAGGTCGAGCCCTTACCGGCAGAGCCTGCCGCGCTGGCCGTCGATGCCCGGGTCTCGGAACCGGCCGAGGCACCCCTGGCGCCCGTGGCACCCGAGGCCGGTGCGCGCCTGCAGGCGGTGCCCGCATCGCCGGGTATCGCCAGCGGCCCGGCGTTCGTACGGCGTGTGCCGCGCCTCGCTTATCCCGCCGAGGGTGAGGGGGTGGCGGCAGAACGTGCGCGCCTGGATGCTGCGCTGCAGCATATCGACGGAGAGATTCAGCGGCTGGTCGAGCGCAGCCAGGAAGCCAGCGTGCGCGATATCTTCGTCACCCATCAGGCGATGCTGCGTGATCCGGCCCTGCGTGAAGATGTCGATGCGCGGCTGGTGGCCGGTGCCAGCGCCCAGGCTGCCTGGATCGGCGAGATAGAGGCGGCCGCCACTCAGCAGGAGTCTCTGCATGATGCGTTGCTGGCCGAGCGCGCCGCGGATCTGCGCGATGTCGGCCGGCGCGTGCTGGCGCAACTCTGCGGCGTCGCGGCGCCTCAGGAGCCCAGCGAACCCTACATCCTGGTGATGGGCGAGGTGGGCCCTTCCGACGTTGCCAGCCTTGATCGTCAGCGCGTCGCCGGCATCGTCACCGCCCGCGGTGGCGCGACCGCGCACAGCGCAATCATCGCCCGCGCCCTGGGCATCCCCTGCGTGGTCGGTGCCGGCGAAGGGGTGCTGGCCCTGGCGCAGGGCACTGCGCTGCTGCTCGATGGTGAGCGCGGGCAGCTGTGGGTTGCGCCGGATGAGGCCACCCGCGCCCACGCCGAGCGTGAGCGGCAGGCCAGCGAGCAGCGCCGTGAGCGCGCTCATGGCGAGCGCATGCAGCCGGCACGCACCCGTGACGGCCATGCCGTCGAGGTCGCCGTCAACATTGGCGCCAGTGGTGAAGCTGTCGGGGCGGTGGAACTGGGCGCCGAAGCGGTTGGCCTGCTGCGTACCGAACTGGTGTTCATGGACCACGCCCAGGCGCCGGACGTCGCGACCCAGGAGGCCGAGTATCGGCGGGTGCTCGATGCCCTGCAGGGCCGGCCTCTGGTCGTGCGCACCCTGGATGTCGGGGGTGACAAACCCTTGCCCTACTGGCCGATGCCGGAGGAAGAAAACCCGTTCCTGGGGGTGCGTGGCATACGGCTGACCCTGCAGCGCCCGGATATCATGCAAACCCAGCTGCGCGCCCTGTTGCAGGCGGCTGACGGGCGCCCGCTGCGCATCATGTTCCCGATGGTCGGGCAACTCGAAGAATGGCGTGCGGCACGTGCGATGGTCGAGCAGCTGCGTCAGGAAATTCCCCTGGAGGACCTGCAGCTGGGCATCATGATCGAGGTGCCGTCCGCCGCCCTGATGGCGCCGGTACTGGCCCGAGAGGTGGATTTTTTCAGTATCGGCACCAACGACCTGACCCAGTACACCCTGGCCATCGACCGTGGCCATCCCACTCTGTCGGCCCAGGCGGACGGTCTGCACCCGGCGGTGCTGCGCCTGATCGGCATGACCGTCGAGGCGGCCCATGCCGAGGGAAAATGGGTTGGCGTGTGTGGTGAACTGGCGGCCGACATGCTCGCTATTCCACTGTTGGTCGGCCTGGGCGTGGATGAGCTGAGCGTCGCGGCGCGCAGCATCCCGCTGGTCAAGGCGCGGATTCGCGAGCTGGATCTGCATCACAGCCAGGTACAGGCGCAGCAGGCGCTGACCCTGGGCAGCGCCGCAGCCGTGCGCGCACTGGTCGAGGAGACGCACTGATGGCTCGCATTCTGACCCTGACCCTCAACCCCGCGCTGGACCTCACCGTAAGCCTCGACACCCTGCAGCCCGGAGCTGTCAATCGCAGCCTGGGCATGGCCAGTCATGCCGCAGGCAAAGGCCTGAACGTCTCCCAGGTACTGGCCGATCTCGGTCACAAGGTTACCGTCAGCGGCTTTCTTGGGCAGGCCAACGCTGCGCCGTTCGAGCAGCTGTTCCAGCGTCGCGGCTTCATTGACGCGTTCGTGCGGGTGCCCGGCGAAACCCGCAGCAATATCAAGCTCGCCGAGCGTGACGGCTGCGTCACCGATCTCAACGGCCCCGGGCCGGAGGTCGATGCAGCGCACCAGGCGCAGTTACTGGATGAGCTCGAGCAGATCGCTTCGGGGCATGACGCGGTCGTCGTCGCCGGCAGCCTGCCGCGCGGCGTGACGGTCGAGTGGTTCGGTGCGCTGTTACGTCGCCTGGTGGCTCTCGGCTTGCCGCTGGCGCTGGACACCAGTGGTGCGGCGTTGCGTGTCGGGCTGACCGCTGCTCCTTGGCTGATCAAACCCAACGAGGAAGAACTGGCTGAGGCCTGTGGCCTGGAATCGCCTTCAACGGAGCGTCTCGATGACGCCGTCCGCGCGTTGCGTGAGGGTGGTATCGAGCATGTGTTGCTGTCGCGCGGCGCACAGGGCGCTGATTGGTTCGGCCCTCATGGCGTGCTGCACGCGCAGCCGCCGCAGGTCGAGGTGGTGAGCACCGTTGGCGCCGGCGATTCGCTGCTCGCGGCCACTTTGCACGGTCTTCTCAGCGACTGGCCCGCCGAGCGCACGCTGCGTTTGGCGACGGCAGTGGCCGCCCAGGCGGTCACGCAAATCGGTTTCGGTATTCATGATCGGCAACAGCTCGCCCGCCTGGAAGCGGCGGTGGCTGTGACGCTGAAACAATAACAAGAGGTCGTTGCAATGAATGTGCTGATCATTACCGCCTGCCCCAACGGCCAGGTCACCAGCGTTCTCTGTTCGCGTCTATTGCAGGCCGCGGCCGAGCGGCTGGGTTGGTCCACCCAGGTTGAAGTGCATGATCCCAAGGCGATCGGCTCGCCCTTGAGCGACGCTGATATCGCGGCGGCCGAACTGGTGCTGGTGGTCAAAACCGGCGAGCTGGATCTGCAGCGCTTCGTCGGCAAGCGCGTGGTGCAGTCCACGCCGTCCGAAGCGTTGGCTGATCCCAGGCAGTTCTTGCTGGTCGCTGCCGAACAGGGTCAGGTGCTCGAGAAGGCCGATCCGGTGTCTGCTGCTTCCTCCGGTGGCAAGCCGAAGCTGGTGGCGATCACCGCCTGCCCGACCGGCGTCGCGCATACCTTCATGGCTGCCGAGGCGTTGCAGCAGGCTGCCGAGCAGTTGGATTATGACCTGAAGGTGGAAACCCGTGGCTCGGTGGGCGCGCGCAACCTGCTCGACGAGGCCAGTATCGCGGCCGCCGACGTGGTGCTGCTGGCCACGGATATCGAAGTGGAAACCGAGCGTTTCGCCGGCAAGAAAGTCTATCGCTGCGGCACCGGTGTAGCGTTGAAACAGCCGAAGCAAACCCTGCAGAAGGCGCTGGCCGAGGGCGTGCCGCTCCAGGGTGCCGGGCAGCCGCAAAGCGCTGATGCCGGCAAGGCGGCCAACAAGAGTGGCCCCTACAAGCATTTGCTGACCGGCGTCTCGTTCATGCTGCCGATGGTGGTAGCGGGCGGGCTGCTGATCGCCCTGTCGTTCGTGTTCGGAATCGAGGCGTTCAAGCAGGAAGGTACCCTGCCTGCGGCATTGATGAAAATCGGTGGCGAGGCTGCCTTCGCACTGATGATTCCGGTGCTGGCCGGCTACATCGCCTACTCGATTGCGGACCGCCCCGGGCTGGCCCCCGGGATGATCGGCGGCATGCTGGCCAGTGCGCTGGGCACCGGTTTCCTGGGGGGCATCATTGCCGGTTTCCTGGCCGGGTATCTGGCGCTGGGCCTGAGCCGCTGGCTGCGCCTGCCGCAAAGCATCGAAGCGCTCAAGCCGATCCTGCTGATTCCACTGCTCGCCAGCCTGGTTACCGGCCTGGCGATGATCTATGTGGTTGGCACGCCGGTCGCGGCGATCATGGCGGCGCTGGAGGTATTCCTGCAGAACATGGGCACCACCAATGCCATCCTGCTCGGGCTTTTGCTTGGCGGCATGATGTGCGTGGACCTGGGCGGGCCGATCAACAAGGCCGCCTATGCGTTCTCGGTCGGCCTGCTGGCTTCGCAGAGCTATGCGCCGATGGCGGCGACCATGGCAGCCGGTATGGTGCCACCGATCGGTATGGCCATCGCCACCGTGCTGGCGCGGCGCAAGTTCAGCCAGGCCGAGCGCGAAGCCGGCAAGGCGGCAGGGGTGCTGGGGTTGTGCTTCATTTCCGAAGGGGCGATTCCCTTTGCCGCGAAGGACCCGTTGCGGGTTATCCCGGCAAGCATCGCCGGTGGCGCGCTGACCGGTGCGCTGTCGATGTACTTCGGCTGCAAGCTGATGGCGCCACACGGTGGGCTGTTCGTACTGCTGATCCCCAATGCGATCAATCACGCCTTGCTGTATCTGCTGGCGATTGTCGCGGGTAGCCTGGTGACCGGGGTCGTCTATTCGCTGATCAAGCGGCCTGAGGTCGATGCGCTAGTGGTGGCTGCCAAGGCCTGAGCAAACGGCCCGGTATCTGCGGATACCGGGCTGGCGGTTCAGCGCGTGCCGAACACCACCATGGTCTTGCCCTTGACGTGAACCAGGCCCTGTTCTTCCAGGGCCTTGAGTACCCGCCCGACCATTTCACGGGAGCAGCCGACGATACGGCCGATCTCTTGGCGGGTGATCTTGATCTGCATGCCGTCCGGGTGAGTCATCGCGTCTGGCTGCTTGCACAGGTCCAGCAGGGTGCGGGCCACGCGTCCGGTCACGTCGAGGAAGGCCAGGTCGCCCACTTTTCGGGTGGTGTTGCGCAGGCGCTCGGCCATCTGCGTACCGAGGGCGAACAGGATGTCGGGGTCCTGCTGAGTCAGCTCGCGGAACTTGGTGTAGCTCAGTTCGCCTACTTCACATTCGGTTTTCGCACGCACCCAGGCGCTGCGCTCTTTCTCTACGCCGTCTTTGCCAAACAGCCCCATCTCGCCGAAGAAATCCCCGGGATTAAGGTAGGCAATGATCATTTCACGACCATCATCATCTTCGATCAGGATGGTCACCGAGCCCTTGACGATGAAATACAGCGTTTCGCTGCGATCACCCGCATAGATGATGGTGCTCTTGGCCGTGTAGCGGCGGCGGTGGCAGTGCGCGAGCAACTTGTCGAGATTTTTGACTTTTGGAGTGAGGGTGATAGCGACCATGCCTGAGTCCCGAATTAAAGAAGATAAACCTGTGGCGGCGTGATGGTAAGCGCTGCCCAGACCCAAGTGCTTGACTGTCGGCAAGGCAGATGACGGTTGCCGGGTCACGTCTGGTACATCATGTAAGCCCGTGACCGTGACATCCTTCACAACGAAAATCACATTGCCTGCACTGACGTCGAGTCGAAAGCGCGTGGGTGAATATCTCGTTCTGATCGACAGAAAACATGTCGTCGTACTTCTGGCGTCAATTGTGCCACTAATTCAGCATCACATGAGCAGTGAGCGCTACCGGTCGTCTGTTTTGTGAGGCATTCGACGTTCCCGCGGGAACTTTGTCAGTCTTCTTGTTGAGCGGTGGCAAAGCTGCCTTGTGATAAGCTTTTGCCCCTTTTCAGCTTAGAGGAGCAGCAACAATGAAGGCGCGTGTTCAATGGGCAGGCGAGGCGCTGTTTCTAGGCGAGTCGGGCAGCGGCCATGCTGTGGTGATGGACGGTCCACCGGAAAACGGTGGCCGTAATCTCGGTGTCCGGCCCATGGAAATGTTGCTTATTGGCCTTGGCGGTTGCAGCAATTTCGATGTGGTCAGCATCCTTAAGAAATCACGCCAGCCCGTCGAAAGCTGCGAAGCCTTCCTCGATGCTGAACGGGCGAGTGAGGACCCCAAGGTGTTCACCAAGATTCACCTGCATTTCGTGGTCAAGGGCCGCGGGCTCAAAGAGGCCCAGGTGAAGCGTGCGGTGGAGTTGTCGGCGGAGAAATACTGCTCGGCGTCGATTATGCTGGGTCGGGCTGGCGTGGTGATTACTCACGATTACGAAATCGTCGAGTTGGGCGCTTGACCTGAAGGGCAGCCGGCAGGCCGCCCTCTGTTTTGCCTCAGATCCGGTAGGTGGTTTTGGTCATGACCTTGGAGAGCAGGCTCATGCCCAGCTTGACCGGCGCCGGGAAGCGAGCGCCTCCGGCGTTCAGGGCGCTGTCGGCGTGCTCCTGCTCATCACGGCGCATCTGTTCGAGGATGGCGCGTGATTTACCATCTTCCTGAGGGATCTGCTCCAGGTGCTCGTCCAGATGCTTGACCACCTGATCCTCGGTCGCGGCCACGAACCCCAGGCTGACGCGGTCACTGACCAGGCCGGCTACTGCGCCAACGCCAAATGACAGGCCATAGAACAGCGGGTTGAGCACGCTGGGGTGGCTGCCCAGTTGGCGAATGCGCTGTTCGCACCAGGCCAGGTGATCCACTTCCTCGTCCGCGGCATGCTCCATGGCGGCGCGCACGCGCGGCAACTTGGCCGTCAGGGCCTGACCTTGGTACAGCGCCTGCGCGCAGACTTCCCCGGTGTGGTTGACGCGCATCAGGCCGGCAATGTGGCGGGTCTGCTGGGCGTCGAGCTGCGCCTCGGGTTCGACCACGGCAGGGGAGGGGCGGCTGGGCTGGCCGCTGAAGGGCAGCAGCGTACGCAGCGCCATGTCGGCTTGCAGCAGCAGGCGGTCGACGGGGGAATAATGGCGGTCGTTGGCCATGGTGCTTCTCCGGCGAGAACATGAGTGGCCAGTTTACCGCAAAAGATCTCCCCAGGTCGGCGGCACGCAGCAACGATGGCGACTCGGTCTACAAACCGTCATGCAGCACTTGCCCGCGGCTCTGCTTGGCGGGACCATGGCCGTTGTCTCTGGGCATAAGGAGTTGCTGTGAAGAACGACATTCACGATCTGGGGCTGGTGCTGGACTCCAAGGTCAAGCTGGTGCTGATCGAGTCATGGGATGAGCGCCGGGTGCTGGAAACCCTGACCAGCCTGGCGGTGCGCCGTGGGCTTGGCCTGTTCACGTGGTCCATCACCTCGGGCCTGCAGCGCGGTGGCCTGGTTGGCGACGCTTTTGCCGACGCAGGCAGCAACGAGCCCGAGGCGGCGCTGCGCCTGATCAAGGCTGATCCACAAGCGAGCCTCTACGTGCTGTGCGACCTGCATCCGTTTCTGGTCGATAACCCCAAGCTGGTGCGCCTGCTCAAGGAAATAGCCATGGCCGACGGCAGCCAGGCACCCACTGTGGTGCTGGTGTCCCATGCCTGCAAGCTGCCTGCGGAAGTGCAGCGCTACGCTGCTCGTTTCAGCCTGGCGTTGCCAGGTGAAGACGAACTGCTGGGCATCGTGCGTGACGAGGCAGCGCGCTGGAGCGAGCACAATCGCAATCGGCGCGTGCGCACCGATAACCGCACCCTGCAGCAGGTAGTGAAGAACCTGCGCGGCATGAGCCATGCGGAAGCGCGCATGTTGGCGCGCAACCTTATCTGTGACGACGGCGCCATCACCCAGGAAGACCTGCCCGAACTCAACAAGGCCAAGTTCGAACTGCTCGATCTCGATGGCGTGCTCAGCTACGAATACGATACGGCGCGTTTCGCCGATGTGGGCGGCTTGAGCAACCTGAAACGCTGGCTCGGTGAGCGGCAGCGAATCTTCTTCGACGGCGCCAGTGTGGATATGCCCAAGGGCGTTCTGCTGGTCGGCGTGCAGGGTTCCGGCAAGAGCCTGGCGGCCAAGGCCGTGGCCGGGCTATGGGGACTTCCGCTGCTACGCCTGGATTTTGCCTGCCTGTACAACAAGTTCTTTGGCGAAACCGAGCGTAACCTGCGCGAGGCATTGAAGCTGGCCGAGCAGATGTCACCCTGCGTGCTGTGGGTCGACGAAATCGAGAAGGGTCTCGCCAGCGGCGATCAGGATGGTGGTGTCAGCCAGCGGGTGCTCGGTACCCTGCTGACCTGGATGTCGGAGCGAAAGTCATCGGTGTTCATGGTCGCGACTGCCAACGTCATTGGTCGCCTGCCGCCGGAGCTCGTCCGCAAGGGGCGCTTCGACGAAATTTTCTTCGTCGATCTGCCAGACGTGCACGTTCGCGCCGAGATCTTTCGAATCCACCTGCAGCGCCGTGAGCTGGAGGCCACGGCATTCGACCTCGCGCAGTTGGCGCAGGCCAGCGAAGGTTTTTCCGGGGCGGAGATCGAACAGGTGGTGGTCAGTGCGCTTTACGCGGCGCAGGCGCAGCAGCAGTCAGTGGACCATGACTTGCTGTTGCGCGGCATCCACGCCACCTCGCCGCTTTCGGTGATCATGGCCGAACCCCTGGCAGAGCTGCGCGGCTGGGCGCGCGGGCGAACGGTGAGTGCGAACTGACGGTGCGCGTCAGGCTCGTCCGAAGCGCCGGTTGAGGCGCGCGACGATACGGCGAATCAGGGCACGCGGCAACAGTCGCGGCACCAGGCTCAGTAGCCGGTTGCGCCAACCCGGAATGATGATTGCGCGGTTCTTGTCCAGGCCGCGTACCGCAATCAGCGCGACTTCCTCGGCGCTCAGCATCAGTTTGCCACGCTCCAGTGCGCTGGCGTCGAGCTGGGCATTGCGAAAGAACGCGCTGCGGGTCGGCCCCGGGCACAGCACCGACACCTTGACGCCGTGCGGGCGCAGCTCTTCGCGCAGCGCTTCGGAGAAATGCAGCACATAGGCCTTGCTCGCGTAGTAACTGCTCATCCACGGGCCTGGCTGGAAGGCGGCAATCGACGCCACATTGAGAATCTGCCCGTTGCCCCGGCCGGCCATCACGGTACCAATGGCGTGGCACAGGCGCGCCAGGGCCAGCACGTTGACCTCCAGCAGTTGCTGCTCGCGCCGCCAGTCCTGGGCAACGAAGGAGCCTGCGCTGCCGATCCCGGCGTTGTTGACCAGCAGCTCGACGACCTGACCGTTCTGTTCCAGCTCATGCAGCAACCCGGAAAGCTGCAGCGGCTCGCTGAGGTCACAGACGCGAAACAGCACCTCGACGGAAAACCGCTGCGTCAGCTCGTAGGCGATGCTTTCCAGCGCATCACGCTGGCGGGCGATCAGGATCAGATTACGCCCACGGCGCGCCAATGCCTCGGCCAGCGCGAGGCCGATACCACTGGAGGCGCCTGTAACCAGGGCATAGCGGGACATGGGATTTCTCCTGACGCGGTGCATGACGGGCGTATAGCCTATCCGCAACGGGGCTGTCAGCGCTGCAATGGCAGCACTGACAGCGCAAATAAACTCGCGTCCGGAGTCAGGACGTACCGGCCATCTGGCTGAAGAACATGCCGAAGATGGTGAGAATGGCGAATCCGCTGAGGAACAGGGTCAGCAGAGCGCCGATCAGCAACAGCAGGAAAAGGCCCGCGAGCACGTTCACCGCCACGCTGTTGGGCGGCGGCTCGGCGCCGAAACGGTTGCTGCCGACGGTGCCCGGAACCACTAGCATGATGATCCAGAACACGCTGTTGACGATTGGCACCAGGCTGAGCAGCCACAACCAGCCGGTCCAGCCCATGTCATGCAGGCGCTGCACGCCGATCTGTACGCTGACTACCAGCATGCCGATGCTGGCGCCAATGATCAGGATGCCGCCCAGGGTTTCTGACAGCAGCGACACGAGGGACAGCGCCGCGACCAGCAGGGTGAAGGCGAACATCAGTACCAGTGACCAGGCCAGGTAACGCATGCGCCCGATACGACCGTTGAAGGACATGACCTTCAGCTCGGCGACCTCGCCGGCGTGTACGTCGATGTTGGCCCGCGGCGGCGCATAGGGCGTGCGCTGCGCCTCGGCAGGGGCCACAGCGGGCTGTACCGGCGACTGCTGGGCGAGCGTAGCCTGCCGGGCCAGGTACTTTTCAATGATCACGCCGCAGGCCGAGCATTCCGCTGCGGTTTCCTGCTGATGGCCGCACTTGGGGCATTCCATCGATTGCTGTACCTGGGGGGTAGGCACTGCGTTGGCGGCCTTTTCCTCATCGGTCTCCAGGAGGCTGAGGGCTGCCGAGAGGTCCGGCTCCTTGCGCGCACGGGCCCCGGCGCGTTGCAGGACATTCAGGTACTGGTTGGCTTCGTTTTCCGGCATGTCACGTTTCAGGGCGATGGGCCCCCGGCCAAAGAGGCCGTCGATGCGCGCGCGGTCACTCTTGAACAAAGCGGCGAGATTGGCCTTGACGGTGTCCATCGAGGTGTCGGGCATCAAACTGCCATCGAAGACGATCTTGTAGCGGAGCTGGCTCATGCGCGTCCTTGTCTGCACGGGAGGTAATGGGCAGACCGTAGCGCCCCGCCCACGCTTGGGCAAGGGGGCAGAGGCGACTTTTGCGTATGGCTGAGCGGTGGTTCTCAGCTTGCTGAATGCACCGTCACAAGTGCTCTTTGGTATTCGTCGTCCAGGCGCGCGATCAGTCGGTTTACCGAGGGCGGATCCTCACTGCTGCCTACGCCCTGGCCGGCCGACCACAGCGCCTTCCAGGCTTTGGCTTGCTCGTCGAGCGGCTTGAATGTGCTGCCTGGTGAGCGCCTTGCAGCGCCTGCATATCGAAGCCAGCGCGCGCCAGGCTCTGGCGCATGAAACTGGCGGCTACGCCGGAACCCACCGGCATGTGAATGATGTCGCTGGCGCGTGCCTCTGTCACGGTGGAGCATGGGCGCGGCAATCAGCGGCAAGCGCTGGCGGTCGGCAAACAGGGCAGGCAGCGACATGGTGACGTCTCCAGGCCGTTGGGTCAGAACGGTTTGACCACCACCAGAATGACGATGGCGATCAACAGCAACACGGGCGCCTCGTTGAACCAGCGATAGAACACGTGGCTGCGCTTGTTCTCGCCGCGGGCCAGGCGTTTGTACATGGCGCCGCACACATGGTGATAGCCGACCAGCAGCACCACCAGCGTCAGCTTGGCATGCATCCAGCCCTGGCTCATCCAGCCTGGCACCATCACCAGCAGCGCGATGCCGAACACCAGCGTGGCGATCATTGCCGGGGTCATGATGCCGCGGTACAGCTTGCGCTCCATCACGCTGAAGCGTTCACGGCTCGGCTCATCCTCGCTCAGGCTGTGGTAGACGAACAGCCGCGGTAGATAGAACAGGCCGGCGAACCAGCAGACCAGGGCGATGATATGCAGGGCTTTGATCCACAGGTAGAGCATTGCTGTTCCTCTCGGCTGAATTAGTGCCCCGATACTAGTGCCCAGGCCGCCGATAGTCATCAAGACGGTTGGCCGCAGGCGGGTGCACCTTTATGATCGACATCTTTGTGCACCTGCCTCGAGGCACCCGATGCCCGCATTTCCTCATTTCACCGCTCCCTCGCCTGGCTGCAGGCCTCGCCTCTGCAGGTGGCAGCGCTGATGTCGGGTTGGGAAGTGCGGCCCAGTAATCGTGCTCAGGAGCGTCGACTTCGTGTTGCCCTGGTGCTGCTGTTGATGGCGGTACCGGGCGCTTTCTATCTGGGCAGTTGGTGGCAGGGCAAGGCGATGCGCGAAGAGCGCGTTGAGGTGCAGGCGCTACAGGGTCGACTCGACGAGCAGGCGCAGGAAGTCGATGAGCTGCGTCAGCGTATGGCCGTGCTGAGCAGCGGCGAGCAGTTGGCCCAGCAGTCCAACGAGCAGAGCCGCCAGACCATCAAGTTGCTCGAAGAGCAGAATTTCAAACAGCAGCAGGAGTTGGCCTTCTACAAAGGGGTGCTGGCGCCGGATAGCCGCGCGGATGGGCTGCTCATTCGCACCTTCGATATCCACCCCACCGAGCAGGCGGGGCTGTTTCGCTTCAAGATCATGCTCAGCCGTATCGGCAAGGATGACAAACCGATGCAGGGGCGTTTGCAGGTGCAGGTCGACGGCCGCCAGGATGGCAAGGCAAAGAGCCTGCCGCTGGTCCAGTTGAGCGCGGATCTGCCAGAGGGCTCGAGCGTCCAGTCGATCCCGTTCGCCTTCAAGCATTTACAGGCGATTCCGGAGGGTGGGCGGCTCGGCGAGCTACAGTTACCGGAGGGCTTCGAGCCGCAACAGATACGGATCAAGGCTGATGTCGAGGGTGGCAAGCCCGTCGAACGTCAAATCGAATGGACTGACTGATAAGTGATGGTTGGCGATGTGGAATAAAGGCAAGGGCAAGACCGACATGCAGCGCTTCACTGGCAAAACCAGCCTGATCGCCGCGGGCGCGGTGTTTCGTGGTGACCTGGAGTTTCAGGGGGCCGTGCAAATCGATGGCAGGGTGCTGGGCAACATTCTTACCGAAGAGGGGCTGGTGCGCGTCAGCGTCGAAGGGCAGGTTGAAGGCGAGGTGCGAGCGCCCCATATCGTGATCGATGGCGAGATCCACGGTGATGTCTACGCCAGCCAGCACGTCGAACTGGGCGCGCGGGCTCGAGTGCGCGGCAACCTCTATTACGGTCTGATGGAAATGGCCATGGGAGCGCAGGTCGAGGGAGGTTTGCGCCCTCTCAAAGAGCAGGGCAGACCGTTGGAGCTGCCGGAAAGCGTGGGCGACGCACAATAGTTGACCACTTTTCTCGGGTAAGCGGATAATGTAGCGCTACAACGCAGTATGGCGCCTGGCGCCGGGAGAGAAACATGAGCGTCGAAACCTTCACCCCCACCGCAGCGATGCAGTTCACGCAGGGGGCGGCAAGCAAGGTTAAGAACCTGGTCGATGAGGAAGGCAACCCGCGCCTGAAGCTGCGCGTGTTCGTCACGGGCGGCGGCTGCTCCGGGTTCCAGTATGGCTTCACCTTCGATGAAGACGTTGCCGATGATGACACCATCATCGAGCGCGAAGGTGTCGCTCTGGTCGTCGACCCGATGAGTTTTCAGTATCTGGTCGGCGCCGAAGTGGATTATCAGGAAGGCCTGGAGGGATCTCGCTTCGTGATCAAGAACCCGAATGCCACCACTACCTGCGGTTGCGGCTCGTCCTTCTCCATCTAAGTCAGGTTGTAACGAAAACGCCGCGCACATGCGCGGCGTTTTGCATTGTGCAGGCGGATGCCGGCCTAGGCCGGATAGATTGCTCCCAGCACGCGCAGGCCGCGTGCCCCGGTCACCTCCGGGCGGTTACCGGGAATGCCGTGCAAGCAGCAATGAGCCAGCCAGGCAAAAGCCATCGCCTCGACCCAGTCGGCCGGGACGCCGTGATCGTCTGTGCGACTCACGCGCGTTTCTGGCAGCAATGCCTGCAAGCGCGCAAGCAGCGCCCCGTTGTGCGCTCCGCCCCCGCACACCAGCAATTCGCTGCAGTCGGGTTGGGCCCGCCGCAGTGACGACGCGATGCTGGTGGCGGTGAGTTCCAGCAGCGTGGCCTGCACGTCTTCTGCTTTGCACGCCGGGTGTTGCTGCAACTGTTGTATCAGCCATGGCAGGTTGAACAGTTCGCGCCCGGTGCTTTTCGGACCGGTTGCCTGGAAGAAGGGATCGTCAAGCAAGGTGTCGAGCAGGTCTGGCTGCACCTGTCCGCTGATGGCCCAGGCACCGTCGCGATCAAAGGCCTGTGCGCGGTGATGGTGAATCCAGGCGTCCATCAGCACGTTGCCGGGGCCACAGTCGAAGCCAAGCGCTGGCTTGCCGTGCTCCAACAGGCTGAGATTACTGAAACCGCCCACGTTCAGTATCGCCCGGGCCGCGTCGGGCCGGGCGAACAGCGCTTCGTGGAAGGCAGGCACCAACGGTGCGCCCTGGCCACCCGCTGCCACATCCCGGCGGCGGAAGTCGGCCACCACGGTGATGCCGGTCAGCTCGGCGAGCAGGGCAGCATTGCTGAGCTGGATGGTGAAGCCGCGTGCTGGTTCATGGCGCACCGTCTGGCCGTGGCTGCCAATGGCGCGGACGGCCCGGGGCTCGAGCTTCTGTTGCGCCAAGAGGCTGTGCACGCCCGCGGCAACCAACTCCGCCCACTGCTGTTCGGCAAGCGCCGCCCGCGCGAGCTCGTCGGCACCAGGGCTGCAGAGTGCCAGCAACTGTTCGCGGAGCGAGTCGGGGAGGGGCTGGTAATGGTGGGCGAGCAACCGGGTGTGCTCGCCTTGTTCGACAAGGGCGATATCCAGCCCATCGAGGCTGGTGCCGGACATCACGCCCAAATAGAGCACTCGCTTAACGCTTGTTCAGCGCGAGCATGGTGGCTTTTTCCTGATCCATGCGTGCCATCAGAGGTTTGCTCATCTGCAGGAAGCGCTGCTTTTCCTGGCGGGCGATTGGATCGGACATCGGCAGCTTCTGGCTCAGCGGGTCCACATGGGTACCGTTGACCTGGAACTCGTAATGCAGGTGCGGGCCGGTGGACAGGCCGGTGGTGCCGATGTAGCCGATGATCTGGCCCTGCTTGACGTTACCGCCGGTGCGTACGCCCTTCGCGAAGCCCTGCATATGCGCATAAAGCGTGCGATAGCGGTTGCCATGCTGCAGTACCACGGTATTGCCGTAACCGCCCTTGCGACCAGCGAGGACTACCTTGCCGTCGCCGGCTGCCTTGATGGGAGTACCCCGGGGAGCGGCGTAATCCACGCCTTTGTGGGCGCGAATCTTGTTGAGGATCGGATGCTTGCGGCCGTTGGAGAAGCGCGAGCTGATGCGGGCGAAATCCACCGGCGTACGGATGAATGCCTTGCGCATGCTGTTGCCGTCGGCATCGTAGTAGGTAGCGTTGCCCTGCTTGTCGGTGTAACGCACCGCGGTGTAAGTCTTGCCGCGGTTGGTGAAGCGTGCGGAGATGATATTGCCGCTACCAACCGATTTGTCGCCGACCACTTTCTCCTGATAGATGACTTCGAATTCGTCGCCCTGGCGAATGTCCATGGCAAAATCGATGTCGTAACCAAAAATGTTGGCCAGGTCCATGGTCAGGTTGTGCGACAGGCCGGCGCGCTTGGCCGACACGAACAGCGAGCTGTTGATCACGCCGTGTGCGTAAGCATCGCGCACCTCCGGCTTGACCAGTTCACGCTTGAAGTCGTAGCCCTTGTCCGTCTTGCTCAGGCTGATGCTTTCCAGGTCGCTGAGCTTGCTGTGCAGGCTTTCCAGCTGGCCGTCTTCGCTGAGTTTGAACTGCAGCTCCTGGCCGACCTTGAGGCGGCTCAGCTGCTTGGCTTCCTTGCTGCTGTTGATCACGTCATGCAGGGTGTTGGCAGAGAGACCAACCTTGCCGAAAACCGTGGAAAGCGTGTCGCCATTGGCCACGGCGACGGTCTTGCTGAGCGGGTCTTGCGGTGGTTGTTCGGCAACTTTCGGCTCGGCATCCAGCTCGGCGTTCTGGGTTTCTTCGCTGCTTTCTATCTGCGCGAATGGCGATTGCTCGGCTGTTTGCTCCTGTTGCTCCTGGACGATCTCGGTAGGGGGCGTTGGCAGACCCTGCTGCGCCTGTTCCGAGCCATTGTCCATATCGAGATTGAGGAAGGTTTTCTTGGCTTCTACCTCTCGGGAGGGAAATACCAGAAGGGCCAGGCTTAGCAGGGCGGCTACGCCGCTCGCTGCGATGATGTGGGTTTTTGGATAGAGCGGCGGCGCTTTAGTTGTAGAGGTCATAGGGCTGCTTTTTTGAAGTGAAAAGATGAAGAGGAAAAGATGAAATGATGAATATGCAGTAACTGTATAAAATATAACCAAATCCACCCCGAGGCAACCCTGAAGGTGATGGCTGGTGCGGCGATGGCTTTGCACTGGGCAAAACTTGTCATTTGTCCGTGATCTTGTATGGTTGGTTCCCTTTTGAATTCGGTGGTTGTGAGCCCTATGAAGTCGGTTGAAGAGCAGCTCGCGCTGATCAAGCGCGGTGCGGAAGAAGTCCTGGTTGAAGCGGAGCTGATCGAGAAGCTCAAGCGTGGTGAACCGCTGCGTATCAAGGCAGGCTTCGACCCCACGGCCCCTGATCTGCACCTGGGGCACACCGTGTTGATAAACAAGTTGCGCCAGTTCCAGGAGCTGGGGCATCAGGTGATCTTCCTGATCGGCGACTTCACGGGGATGATCGGCGACCCCAGTGGCAAGAGCACCACGCGCCCGCCTTTGACGCGCGAGCAGGTGCTCGATAACGCCGAGACCTACAAGCAGCAGGTATTCAAGATTCTCGACCCGGCGAAAACCGAGGTGGCCTTCAACTCCACCTGGATCAATGAGCTGACACCTGCCGACTTTATCCGTCTGGCTTCGCAATACACAGTGGCGCGCATGCTTGAACGAGATGACTTCGACAAGCGCTACACCGGCAATCAACCCATCGCCATTCACGAGTTTCTCTACCCGCTGGTTCAAGGCTACGACTCCGTGGCGCTGCGTGCCGACGTGGAGCTGGGAGGTACCGACCAGAAGTTCAATTTGCTGATGGGGCGTGAGCTGCAGCGAGCATATGGACAGCCGTCCCAGTGCGTGGTCACCATGCCGCTGCTCGAAGGCCTGGATGGCGTGAAGAAGATGTCCAAGTCGCTGGGCAACTATATCGGTATCCAGGAAGCGCCTGGTGTCATGTACAACAAGCTGGTGTCAATGCCGGATGCCTTGATGTGGCGCTACTTCGAGTTGCTGAGCTTCCGCTCCATGGATGAGATCGGCCAGTTCAAGGCGGATGTCGAGAAGGGTGCCAATCCGCGTGATATCAAAATCAAGCTGGCCGAGGAGATCGTCGCGCGCTTCCATGGTGAGGAGGCAGCTGCAAGCGCACACCGTTCTGCCGGTAACCGTATGAAGGAAGGTGAGCTGCCCGAGGATCTGCCGGAGGTCGAGCTCGCCTCTGCCGAAGACATGCCCATCGCGGCCCTCCTTAATAAGGCAGGGCTGGTAAAGAACGCAGCGGTCGCTCGCGACTTGCTGGGTTCTGGTAGCGTGCGGGTCGATGGCCAGGTGGTGGACCGTGCTTTCGTTTTCAAACTCGGTGCGACCCATGTCTGTCAGGCCGGTAAGAAGGCCTTTGCACGAATTACCCTGAAATCCGAACAAACCTGAAATAAACGGTTGACCTAGGAATCTGGCGGCCTATAATGCGCACCACTTCCGGCGCGGCCTGATCTGAAAACTCCTTGTAAAACAAGAAGTTAGGTGAAAATAAGGGTTGCACGGACGGCGAATTCGAGTAGAATGCGCCGGCATCGACAGGGTGGTTTGAGTGTTCTGTTGGTGGCTCGATCAGGTTGGATCGAAAGCGGTTGAAGAGGTGGTTGACAGCGGTTTGTAACGCTGTAGAATGCGCCTCCCGCTGGAGAGAAGATGATCTGGTGGGGTGCTGCAAGGTGTTGAGAAGAAAGAAAAAGTTCTTCAAAAACAGCTTGACAGGAAATGAGGCTGCTGTAAGATGCGCGCCTCGGTTGAGACGAAAGACTTAACCAAACGTTCTTTAACAACTGAATCAAGCAATTCGTGTGGGTGCTTGTGGGTTAAGACTGAGGATCGCAAGATTATCAGCATCACAAGTAAACACTCGTTAATTCGAGAGTTAACTCTTTAGCAATAAAGAGGTTTGCGATTGCTGAGCCAAGTTTAGGGTTTTCTCAAAACCCATGCAGTATTGAACTGAAGAGTTTGATCATGGCTCAGATTGAACGCTGGCGGCAGGCCTAACACATGCAAGTCGAGCGGATGACGGGAGCTTGCTCCCTGATTCAGCGGCGGACGGGTGAGTAATGCCTAGGAATCTGCCTATTAGTGGGGGACAACGTTTCGAAAGGAACGCTAATACCGCATACGTCCTACGGGAGAAAGCAGGGGACCTTCGGGCCTTGCGCTAATAGATGAGCCTAGGTCGGATTAGCTAGTTGGTGAGGTAATGGCTCACCAAGGCGACGATCCGTAACTGGTCTGAGAGGATGATCAGTCACACTGGAACTGAGACACGGTCCAGACTCCTACGGGAGGCAGCAGTGGGGAATATTGGACAATGGGCGAAAGCCTGATCCAGCCATGCCGCGTGTGTGAAGAAGGTCTTCGGATTGTAAAGCACTTTAAGTTGGGAGGAAGGGTTGTAGATTAATACTCTGCAATTTTGACGTTACCGACAGAATAAGCACCGGCTAACTCTGTGCCAGCAGCCGCGGTAATACAGAGGGTGCAAGCGTTAATCGGAATTACTGGGCGTAAAGCGCGCGTAGGTGGTTTGTTAAGTTGGATGTGAAAGCCCCGGGCTCAACCTGGGAACTGCATCCAAAACTGGCAAGCTAGAGTACGGTAGAGGGTGGTGGAATTTCCTGTGTAGCGGTGAAATGCGTAGATATAGGAAGGAACACCAGTGGCGAAGGCGACCACCTGGACTGATACTGACACTGAGGTGCGAAAGCGTGGGGAGCAAACAGGATTAGATACCCTGGTAGTCCACGCCGTAAACGATGTCAACTAGCCGTTGGGTTCCTTGAGAACTTAGTGGCGCAGCTAACGCATTAAGTTGACCGCCTGGGGAGTACGGCCGCAAGGTTAAAACTCAAATGAATTGACGGGGGCCCGCACAAGCGGTGGAGCATGTGGTTTAATTCGAAGCAACGCGAAGAACCTTACCTGGCCTTGACATGCTGAGAACTTTCCAGAGATGGATTGGTGCCTTCGGGAACTCAGACACAGGTGCTGCATGGCTGTCGTCAGCTCGTGTCGTGAGATGTTGGGTTAAGTCCCGTAACGAGCGCAACCCTTGTCCTTAGTTACCAGCACGTTATGGTGGGAACTCTAAGGAGACTGCCGGTGACAAACCGGAGGAAGGTGGGGATGACGTCAAGTCATCATGGCCCTTACGGCCAGGGCTACACACGTGCTACAATGGTCGGTACAAAGGGTCGCCAAGCCGCGAGGTGGAGCTAATCCCATAAAACCGATCGTAGTCCGGATCGCAGTCTGCAACTCGACTGCGTGAAGTCGGAATCGCTAGTAATCGTGAATCAGAACGTCACGGTGAATACGTTCCCGGGCCTTGTACACACCGCCCGTCACACCATGGGAGTGGGTTGCACCAGAAGTAGCTAGTCTAACCTTCGGGAGGACGGTTACCACGGTGTGATTCATGACTGGGGTGAAGTCGTAACAAGGTAGCCGTAGGGGAACCTGCGGCTGGATCACCTCCTTAATCGAAAGATCCCAGCTTATTCATAAGCACCCACACGAATTGCTTGATTCATTGCGAAAGACGATTGGGTCTGTAGCTCAGTTGGTTAGAGCGCACCCCTGATAAGGGTGAGGTCGGCAGTTCGAATCTGCCCAGACCCACCAATTGTTGAGGGTGCAGGCCTTGAAAGTATTTGGGGCCATAGCTCAGCTGGGAGAGCGCCTGCCTTGCACGCAGGAGGTCAGCGGTTCGATCCCGCTTGGCTCCACCACTTACAGATGTTGATGCGTATAGAGTTCAGAAATGAGCATTCCTGTTTAGGCAGATGAGTGTTGATTTCTGGTCTTTGACCAGTCGAAAAATCGTTCTTTAAAAATTTGGGTATGTGATAGAAGTGACTGATTGATTACTTTCACTGGTAATTAATTTGGTCAAGGTAAAATTTGCGTTGTTCTCAAGTGCAAATTTTCGGCGAATGTCGTCTTCACGTTATAGACAGTAACCAGATTGCTTGGGGTTATATGGTCAAGTGAAGAAGCGCATACGGTGGATGCCTTGGCAGTCAGAGGCGATGAAAGACGTTGTAGCCTGCGATAAGCTTTGGGGAGTCGGCAAACAGACTGTGATCCAGAGATCTCTGAATGGGGGAACCCACCTAGCATAAGCTGGGTATCATGCACTGAATACATAGGTGCATGAGGCGAACCAGGGGAACTGAAACATCTAAGTACCCTGAGGAAAAGAAATCAACCGAGATTCCCTTAGTAGTGGCGAGCGAACGGGGACTAGCCCTTAAGTTAATTTGAGATTAGTGGAAGGCTCTGGAAAGTGCCGCCGTAGTGGGTGATAGCCCCGTACACGAAAATCTCTTATCAATGAAATCGAGTAGGACGGAGCACGAGAAACTTTGTCTGAATATGGGGGGACCATCCTCCAAGGCTAAATACTACTGACTGACCGATAGTGAACTAGTACCGTGAGGGAAAGGCGAAAAGAACCCCGGAGAGGGGAGTGAAATAGATCCTGAAACCGTATGCGTACAAGCAGTGGGAGCAGACTTGTTCTGTGACTGCGTACCTTTTGTATAATGGGTCAGCGACTTATATTCAGTGGCGAGCTTAACCGAATAGGGGAGGCGTAGCGAAAGCGAGTCTTAATAGGGCGTTTAGTCGCTGGGTATAGACCCGAAACCGGGCGATCTATCCATGGGCAGGTTGAAGGTTAGGTAACACTGACTGGAGGACCGAACCGACTACCGTTGAAAAGTTAGCGGATGACCTGTGGATCGGAGTGAAAGGCTAATCAAGCTCGGAGATAGCTGGTTCTCCTCGAAAGCTATTTAGGTAGCGCCTCGTGTATCACTGCTGGGGGTAGAGCACTGTTTCGGCTAGGGGGTCATCCCGACTTACCAAACCGATGCAAACTCCGAATACCAGCAAGTGTCAGCACGGGAGACACACGGCGGGTGCTAACGTCCGTCGTGAAAAGGGAAACAACCCAGACCGTCAGCTAAGGTCCCAAAGTTATGGTTAAGTGGGAAACGATGTGGGAAGGCTTAGACAGCTAGGAGGTTGGCTTAGAAGCAGCCACCCTTTAAAGAAAGCGTAATAGCTCACTAGTCGAGTCGGCCTGCGCGGAAGATGTAACGGGGCTCAAACCATACACCGAAGCTACGGGTTCATCTTAGGATGAGCGGTAGAGGAGCGTTCTGTAAGCCTGTGAAGGTGAGTTGAGAAGCTTGCTGGAGGTATCAGAAGTGCGAATGCTGACATGAGTAACGACAATGGGAGTGAAAAACTCCCACGCCGAAAGACCAAGGTTTCCTGCGCAACGTTAATCGACGCAGGGTGAGTCGGCCCCTAAGGCGAGGCAGAAATGCGTAGTCGATGGGAAACGGGTTAATATTCCCGTACTTCTAATTACTGCGATGGAGGGACGGAGAAGGCTAGGCCAGCACGGCGTTGGTTGTCCGTGTTTAAGGTGGTAGGCTGAGATCTTAGGTAAATCCGGGATCTTAAGGCCGAGAGCTGATGACGAGTTGTCCTTTGGGACGATGAAGTGGTTGATGCCATGCTTCCAGGAAAAGCTTCTAAGCTTCAGGTAATTAGGAACCGTACCCCAAACCGACACAGGTGGTTAGGTAGAGAATACCAAGGCGCTTGAGAGAACTCGGGTGAAGGAACTAGGCAAAATGGCACCGTAACTTCGGGAGAAGGTGCGCCGGTGAGTGTGAAGGGTTTACCCCGTAAGCACATGCCGGTCGAAGATACCAGGCCGCTGCGACTGTTTATTAAAAACACAGCACTCTGCAAACACGAAAGTGGACGTATAGGGTGTGACGCCTGCCCGGTGCCGGAAGGTTAATTGATGGGGTTAGCTAACGCGAAGCTCTTGATCGAAGCCCCGGTAAACGGCGGCCGTAACTATAACGGTCCTAAGGTAGCGAAATTCCTTGTCGGGTAAGTTCCGACCTGCACGAATGGCGTAACGATGGCGGCGCTGTCTCCACCCGAGACTCAGTGAAATTGAAATCGCTGTGAAGATGCAGTGTATCCGCGGCTAGACGGAAAGACCCCGTGAACCTTTACTATAGCTTTGCACTGGACTTTGAGCTTGCTTGTGTAGGATAGGTGGGAGGCTTTGAAGTGGGGACGCCAGTTCTCATGGAGCCAACCTTGAAATACCACCCTGGCAACCTTGAGGTTCTAACTCTGGTCCGTTATCCGGATCGAGGACAGTGTATGGTGGGTAGTTTGACTGGGGCGGTCTCCTCCTAAAGAGTAACGGAGGAGTACGAAGGTGCGCTCAGACCGGTCGGAAATCGGTCGTAGAGTATAAAGGCAAAAGCGCGCTTGACTGCGAGACAGACACGTCGAGCAGGTACGAAAGTAGGTCTTAGTGATCCGGTGGTTCTGTATGGAAGGGCCATCGCTCAACGGATAAAAGGTACTCCGGGGATAACAGGCTGATACCGCCCAAGAGTTCATATCGACGGCGGTGTTTGGCACCTCGATGTCGGCTCATCACATCCTGGGGCTGAAGCCGGTCCCAAGGGTATGGCTGTTCGCCATTTAAAGTGGTACGCGAGCTGGGTTTAGAACGTCGTGAGACAGTTCGGTCCCTATCTGCCGTGGACGTTTGAGATTTGAGAGGGGCTGCTCCTAGTACGAGAGGACCGGAGTGGACGAACCTCTGGTGTTCCGGTTGTCACGCCAGTGGCATTGCCGGGTAGCTATGTTCGGGAAAGATAACCGCTGAAAGCATCTAAGCGGGAAACTTGCCTCAAGATGAGATCTCACTGGAACCTTGAGTTCCCTAAAGGGCCGTCGAAGACTACGACGTTGATAGGCTGGGTGTGTAAGCGTTGTGAGGCGTTGAGCTAACCAGTACTAATTGCCCGTGAGGCTTGACCATATAACACCCAAACAATTTGGCTGTTAGACGGTAGAAGTCGACAGTAATGCCGAAAATTTGTAAAACGAACACGCAACACCAACTGATATCACATACCCAATTCGGGGAAGCGACCTAAAAACCGACTCCCCAACCGGATTGCTTGACGACCATAGAGCGTTGGAACCACCTGATCCCATCCCGAACTCAGTAGTGAAACGATGCATCGCCGATGGTAGTGTGGGGTCTCCCCATGTGAGAGTAGGTCATCGTCAAGCTTCTACCAGAAACCCCAGATCTCGACAGAGGTCTGGGGTTTCGTCTTTGTGGCGGCAAAAAAGTAGGTCAGCCGCCAGGGAAAAGAAAGGCGGGGCCGTGGGCGCAGGCAGTAGCCTCGTAATGCGCTGTTCAGTGCGGTGCGTTGGCTTTACGAGTCGGCTCATGGTCATCTTGCGCGCAGGCTGACTGGGCCGACACGCGCGCTGGAGGGGCGGATATGCCTTCGTGAGGCAGCGAGACCGTCAGGCGACTCTCTCTCCTCGCTGCATGAGTTGCTGCTCTGCCTGCCGAGCCGTCCTGCCTCTGCAAGTCGTTCGGCTTGCGACTGCTTTCCCGCCATCGGTAGGCAGTAGGGAAAGGCATCGTTATCATGCGCACCTTATTGCACGGCAGGTTTGGCATGCAGCCTTTATTACGACTGTTACAAGATGGCCAGTTTCATTCGGGCGAAGAGCTGGGGGCCGCGCTTGGGGTTAGCCGTGCGGCGATCTGGAAGCAATTGCAAACGCTCGAGGCTGAATTTGACCTTGGTGTTCACAAGGTGCGGGGGCGCGGTTACCGCCTGGAGGCGCCGTTGTCGCTGTTGAATCTCGAGGCGCTTGATGCACCGGGCGCCTGGCCCGTGACGCTTTTGCAGCAGGTCGACTCGACCAACACTCATGGGTTGCGTCAGCTGGCATCCGGTGCGGTGCCGCCCTTTCTGGTGGTCGCCGAGCAGCAAACCGCAGGTCGTGGCCGGCGAGGGCGTGGTTGGGTAAGCCCCTATGGGGAGAATCTGTACTACAGCCTGGTGCTGCGCATTACCGGGGGGATGCGCCAGATCGAGGGGCTGAGCCTGGTCGTAGGCCTAGCATTGCTGCAGACGATTCGCGAGGCTGGTGTTTTGAATGCTGGCTTGAAATGGCCGAATGATCTACTGGTAGATGGTCGCAAAATCGCCGGCATACTGCTGGAATTATCCGGTGATCCGGCGGATGTCTGCCATGTGGTCATTGGAATTGGGGTCAATATCAACATGCGAATGGTGACCCGCGAGACCATCGATCAACCCTGGACCTCCATTCGGCAGGTCTTGGGGGAGCAGGTTGATCGCAACCATTTCGTCCGCGCATTGAGTGATCAGCTCAAGCGCTATTTGCACGTGCACCAGGCCGAGGGTTTTCGCGCGCTGCGTCAGCAGTGGGAGGCCGGCCACCTCTGGCAGGGTCGCGCTGTATCGCTGACCGCTGGCTCGCAGTCTGTGCAGGGCCGCGTTTTGGGCGTCGATGACACCGGCGCATTGCGCCTCGAGGTTGATGGCGACGAGCAGGTTTTCAGTGGCGGGGAGCTCAGTTTGAGGTTGCGCGATGATTCTTGAGCTTGATTGTGGCAACAGTTTTATAAAGTGGCGTGTCTTGCCCAGGCTTGGCGACACGCGGATAGCCGCGGCCGGCGTTGCGGGAGCGGATGAAGAGCTGCTGGTTGCCCTGGCTACGCGCTTTCCTGGTGAGCTGTTTACCTGTCGCCTGGTCAGCGTGCGCACTAACGAAGAGACGCGCCTTTTGGTCGATGCGTTGAAAGCGCGTTTCGGTATCGACTGCCTGATCGCTTCGCCAGCCAATGAGCTTGCGGGCGTAAGCAATGGCTATGAGGACTACCAGCGCCTGGGTCTCGACCGTTGGCTTGCTGTGGTAGGTGCTTACAGCCTCGAGCGCGGGGCCTGCCTGGTGCTCGATCTAGGTACAGCGGTAACCTCGGATTTCGTCAGTGCCTCGGGGGCGCATCTCGGTGGCTTCATCTGTCCCGGAATGCCGTTGATGCGCAATCAGCTGCGCACGCATACCCGGCGCATTCGCTATGACGACGCCATCGCCGCGCAGGCTCAGCACAGCCTCACGCCTGGTCGGTCAACGGCGGAGGCGGTGGAGCGCGGCTGCCTATTGATGTTGCGCGGCTTCGTCGATACCCAGCTAGCGCTCGCGCGGGAGCAGTGCGGCGAAACCGTCACGGTGTTCCTGACCGGCGGGGACGCGGCGCTGGCCGCTGACTGGGTGCCCGCGGCGCGGGTTATGCCGGATCTGGTCTTTACAGGCTTGGCGATCGCCTGTCCGATCAAGGGGAAATAACGATGCGCTGGATTTTCATGCTCCTGGTGGTGCTGAACGCCTTTTATTACGTGTGGCATCAGCAGCAGGCGCCCATGCATGCCAAGGAGGTCGCGCCATTGTCGATGTATCAGGAGAGTCGGCGTGACATTCAACTGTTGAGTGAGTCCGAGCCGCAGCAGCGGCGTGCGACGGCTCCCGCGCAGGTGCCCCCTGCAGAAGCTGTGTGTCTGTTCTTGGGAAGCTTCGAAGAGGCTGAGCAGGCGGAGCAGGTCGAGCAGCGTCTGCTCAGCCTGGATATTCGCTCGCGATCCCAGGTAGTCGAGTCGGCTGGGGCGGTCGACTATTGGGTATATCTGCCGCCTTTGGCATCGCGACAGGCGTCGCTCAGGCAGTTGCGCGAGTTGCAGGCACGCAAGATCGACAGCTACATCATCACGCAGGGAGACCTGTCCAATGGTATCTCCCTTGGCATATTTCCACGCCATGACTCGGCTGATAGCGTGATCACGCGCTTGCGCGCTGCCGGGTACGAGCCGTTGCTGCGCGAGCTGCCTCGCGCCAACCGCAGTAACTGGGTACGCATCGCTCCCGAAAGCCGGCGTTTGGTCGATGATTCGCTGCTCCAGCGATTGTCTTTGGACTTCAACGGCTTACAACATCAATTAATGCCATGCGAGGGGGTTGCAAGCCCTCGATAGAATGCATAGAATGGCGCCCGCTTCGCAGGGTGGACGCCTTAACCGGTGTGTATGCGGAGCTGCTGTTAGTGTCGCTAAGCTCAGGTTTTTAAATGAGAAAGTGCTTGACAGTAGGGTGGCAGATATTGAGAATGCCGCCTCCTTATGGAGGGATTCCCGAGCGGCCAAAGGGATCAGACTGTAAATCTGACGTCATCGACTTCGAAGGTTCGAATCCTTCTCCCTCCACCAGATTTAAGCGTGAGCTGCAGGCTCCGCGGGCATAGTTCAGTGGTAGAACCTCAGCCTTCCAAGCTGATGATGCGGGTTCGATTCCCGCTGCCCGCTCCAGCTTTGTTGGTCGTGCACTGTATTTGCTCATGTAGCTCAGTTGGTAGAGCACACCCTTGGTAAGGGTGAGGTCAGCGGTTCGAATCCGCTCATGAGCTCCATTTAATAAAGGCAGATATGAAAGTATCTGCCTTTGTTTTAATGGCGGTATCACTCGCTGAATTCTTCGTTCGGAGACGGTCAAAATGGCTAAAGAAAAGTTTGAACGTAACAAGCCGCACGTCAACGTTGGCACCATCGGTCACGTTGACCACGGTAAAACCACTCTGACCGCTGCTCTGACCCGCGTCTGCTCCGAAGTATTCGGTTCGGCCAAGGTCGACTTCGACAAGATCGACAGCGCGCCGGAAGAGAAGGCTCGTGGTATCACCATCAACACTGCGCACGTTGAGTACGACTCTGCCGTACGTCACTACGCGCACGTTGACTGCCCGGGTCACGCTGACTACGTCAAGAACATGATCACCGGTGCTGCCCAGATGGACGGCGCTATCCTGGTTTGTTCGGCTGCCGATGGTCCGATGCCTCAGACTCGCGAGCACATCCTGCTGTCGCGTCAGGTAGGCGTACCGTACATCGTCGTGTTCCTGAACAAGGCTGACATGGTTGATGACGCCGAGCTGCTGGAGCTGGTGGAAATGGAAGTGCGCGATCTGCTGAGCACTTACGACTTCCCGGGCGACGACACGCCGATCATCATCGGTTCCGCACTGATGGCTCTGAACGGCCAGGACGACAACGAGATGGGCACCACTGCCGTCAAGAAGCTCGTCGAAACGCTGGACAGCTACATCCCGGAGCCGGTTCGTGCAATCGACCGTCCGTTCCTGATGCCGATCGAAGACGTATTCTCGATCTCCGGCCGCGGCACTGTAGTGACCGGTCGTGTAGAGCGCGGTATCGTCAAGATCCAGGAAGAAATCGAGATCGTTGGTCTGCGTGACACCACCAAGACCACCTGTACCGGTGTTGAGATGTTCCGCAAGCTGCTCGACGAAGGTCGTGCTGGCGAGAACTGCGGTGTACTGCTGCGCGGCACCAAGCGTGACGACGTAGAGCGTGGTCAGGTTCTGGCCAAGCCAGGCACCATCAAGCCGCACACCAAGTTCGAAGCTGAAGTGTACGTTCTGTCCAAGGAAGAAGGTGGTCGTCACACCCCGTTCTTCAAGGGCTACCGTCCACAGTTCTACTTCCGTACCACTGACGTGACCGGTTCGTGCGAACTGCCGGAAGGCGTTGAAATGGTAATGCCGGGCGACAACATCAAAATGGTTGTCACCCTGATCAAGCCGATCGCCATGGAAGATGGTCTGCGTTTCGCGATTCGCGAAGGCGGCCGTACCGTTGGTGCTGGCGTGGTTGCCAAGATCGTCGAGTAATCGGTTGATCTATCCCCCTCGGGCCGGCATAATGGTCGGCCTGATTTTGTTCTAGGTCAGTAGCTCAATTGGCAGAGCGACGGTCTCCAAAACCGTAGGTTGGGGGTTCGATTCCCTCCTGACCTGCCATTTTCTAGCGAATTTGGCGAGTCTTCTCACAGGATCCTTGTTCATGAATGTTAAGGCTGAAGCCAAAGACTCTCGCTTCGATCTGCTTAAGTGGATTGTGGTGGCTCTGCTTGTTGTTGCAGGGGTTGTCGGTAATCAGTACTTCTCTGGTGAGCCGATTCTGTATCGCGTTGTCGGTCTGCTCGTGCTGGCTGTGGCTGCCGCCGCTGTTGCCTTGCAAACTGCCAAGGGTCAGGCCTTCTTTAGCCTGGCGAAGGAAGCTCGCGTCGAGATTCGCAAGGTTGTCTGGCCGACGCGCCAGGAAACCACGCAAACCACGCTGATCGTCGTCCTTGTCGTCATTGTGATGGCATTGGTGTTGTGGGGGCTCGATTCGCTCCTCGGTTGGCTTGTGTCGTTTATTGTAAGTTGAGATAGGGTGTCCCGTGGCTAAGCGTTGGTACGTTGTGCATGCTTACTCGGGTTACGAGAAGCATGTAATGCGTTCGCTCATTGAGCGCGTAAAATTCGCTGGAATGGAAGATGATTTCGGCGAGATTCTGGTCCCCACCGAAGAAGTGGTGGAGATGCGTAACGGCCAGAAGCGCAAGAGCGAGCGAAAGTTCTTTCCAGGCTATGTGCTTGTACAGATGGAGATGAACGAGGCGACTTGGCACTTGATCAAGGATACGCCGCGCGTGATGGGCTTCATCGGTGGTACTGCCGACAAGCCTGCGCCGATCACTGAAAAAGAGGCTGATGCCATTCTGCGTCGTGTTGCCGATAGCGGCGACAAGCCCAAGCCCAAGACGCTCTTCGAGCCGGGCGAGATGGTTCGTGTCACTGATGGTCCGTTCGCTGATTTCAGCGGCGTCGTCGAAGAAGTCAATTACGAGAAAAGCCGCATCCAGGTGGCGGTGACCATTTTCGGTCGCTCTACCCCGGTCGAGCTGGAGTTCAGTCAGGTCGAGAAGTCGTAACTGACAACCGCATCCCTTACCCCCGCAGTCATAGGCTGCGGGGTTTTGTTGTCACTGGGATAAACAGGAAATAGTCGGGGAGCCGAAAGGCGCTAGAACCCGTAACTGGAGTAGCTAATGGCTAAGAAAATCACGGCTTATATCAAGCTGCAAGTAAAGGCCGCTCAGGCCAACCCGTCGCCACCTGTGGGCCCAGCCCTGGGTCAGCACGGCGTGAACATCATGGAATTCTGCAAGGCGTTCAACGCCAAGACCCAGGGCATGGAACCTGGTCTGCCGACTCCAGTGATCATCACTGTATACAGCGACCGTAGCTTCACCTTCGAAACCAAGAGCACCCCGGCTTCCGTGCTGCTGAAGAAAGCAGCTGGTCTGACCAGCGGTTCGGCCCGTCCGAACACTGTCAAGGTCGGTACCGTTACCCGTGCGCAGCTCGAAGAGATCGCCAAGACCAAGCAGGCCGATCTGACTGCAGCTGACATGGATGCGGCCGTGCGTACCATCGCCGGTTCCGCTCGTAGCATGGGCCTCAACGTGGAGGGTGTGTAATGGCTAAGCTGACCAAGCGCCAAAAGGCCATCGCGGCCAAGATCGAGCCGGGCAAGGCCTACAGCTTCAACGACGCTGCTGCGTTGCTGGCTGAAATCTCCGCCGTCAAGTTCTCCGAGTCTGTCGATATTTCGATCAACCTCGGCGTTGACCCGCGTAAATCCGACCAGGTTGTTCGCGGCGCTACCGTTCTGCCGAACGGCAGCGGCAAAACCGTTCGCGTTGCAGTCTTCACTCAGGGTCCGGGCGCTGAAGCTGCTCTGGCTGCCGGTGCTGACCGCGTAGGTATGGACGATCTGGCTGCTGAAATGAAAGGCGGCGACCTGAACTACGACGTCGTCATCGCATCCCCGGATGCCATGCGCGTTGTTGGCCAGCTCGGCCAGGTACTCGGCCCGCGCGGTCTGATGCCGAACCCGAAGGTCGGCACCGTGACCCCGGACGTTGCTACCGCAGTCAAGAATGCCAAAGCTGGTCAGGTGCGTTTCCGTACCGACAAGAACGGCATCATCCATGGTTCTGTTGGCAAGGTTGGCTTCGAAGCCGACAAGCTGAAGCAGAACGTGGAAGCACTGCTGTCCGATCTGAAGCGCCTGAAGCCGTCGACCTCGAAAGGCATCTACGTCAAGCGCGTGACCTTGAGCACCACCATGGGCCCAGGTCTGCTGATCGACCAAGGTTCGCTGGACGCTTAACGAATGACTGCAGGCGCACCTGGTGCGACTGCAGCGATAAATTGGGGTCCCTGCCTGGCGGGGGCTATCCAAGACCGTAGGGGGTGTAAGCCTCAAACCGGAAGAGCGATCTTCCACCCTACGCAGATGGTGCTCCCGATTCTTACCGAATCAGACACCAAAACGCCGTCCGGCTCAGGCCGGGCGAAACGGTAACATCCAGGAGTAAACCCGTGGCAATTAAACTCGAAGACAAGAAGGCCATCGTCGCTGAAGTCAACGAGGCTGCCAAAGCTGCCCTGTCCGCTGTCGTGGCTGATGCCCGTGGCGTGACCGTAGCTGCTATGACCGGACTCCGTAAAGAGGCCCGCGAAGCTGGCGTGTACGTGCGTGTCGTACGTAACACCCTGCTCAAGCGCGCCGTTGAGGGCACTCAGTATGATGTGCTCAACGACGTGTTCAAAGGCCCGACCCTGATCGCTTTCTCCACTGAACATCCGGGCGCTGCTGCTCGTATCTTCAAGGATTTTGCCAAGGGTCAGGACAAGTTCGAGATCAAGGCAGCTGCGTTCGAGGGTCAGTTCCTCGCAGCCAATCAGATCGACGTACTGGCAACTCTGCCGACCTATGACGAAGCCATTTCCCAGCTGATGAGCGTGATCCAAGGCGCTACCAGCAAACTGGCTCGTACTCTGGCGGCCGTTCGCGACCAGAAAGAAGCCGCTGCCGCTTAAGGCACGTCATTCGTTCTCGCGCTTATTTGTTTAATTTGACGGTCGCGAAGGCTGTCCCCCAATACAGGAATTAGAGTCATGGCTCTGTCTAACGAAGACATCATCGAAGCAATCGGTCAGAAATCCGTTCTGGAAGTCGTTGAACTGATCAAGGCAATGGAAGAGAAGTTCGGCGTTACCGCCGCTGCTGCTACCGTTGCTGCTGCTGGCCCGGCTGCTGCCGTTGCTGAAGAGCAAACCGAGTTCAACGTCATCCTGACTGAAGCCGGCGAGAAGAAAGTGAACGTCATCAAAGCCGTTCGCGAACTGACCGGTCTGGGTCTGAAAGAAGCTAAAGCAGTTGTTGACGGCGCTCCTGGCATCGTTAAAGAAGGCGTGTCGAAAGACGAAGCCGAAGCTGCCAAGAAAGCTCTGGAAGAAGCAGGCGCCAAAGTCGAGCTCAAGTAAGCGACGACCTTGCGTCTACAGCCCGCGCTACTCGCACAAGGCTGACGGCTGGTGGCTCTTGCCACCGGCCTTTTTCCGTTCTGACTCGGCTGTTCGATGGCCCAGGCTTGGAACGTGAAAGACCCACCAATGAGGTGGAGCAAACCTAGGGTTTGCACGAGTTTCTGGCTGCTCCCGTCGGAGAAGCCAAATAAGCAGGTGACCAAGCTGGGGAACGCTGATGGCTTACTCATACACTGAGAAAAAACGTATCCGCAAGGACTTTAGCAAGTTGCCGGATGTCATGGATGTGCCTTACCTCCTGGCCATTCAGCTGGATTCGTACCGCGAATTCCTGCAGCAAGGCGCGAGCAAGGAACAGTTCCGCGACATCGGCCTGCATGCGGCCTTCAAATCTGTATTCCCGATCATCAGCTACTCCGGCAACGCTGCTCTGGAATATGTCGGCTATCGCCTGGGCGAGCCGGCGTTTGACGTCAAGGAGTGCGTGCTGCGTGGCGTGACCTTCGCCGTCCCGCTGCGCGTGAAAGTGCGCTTGATCATTTTCGACAAAGAATCGTCGAACAAAGCGATCAAGGACATCAAGGAGCAGGAAGTGTACATGGGCGAAATTCCGCTCATGACCGAGAACGGTACCTTCGTCATCAACGGTACCGAGCGCGTGATCGTTTCCCAGTTGCACCGCTCCCCGGGTGTGTTCTTCGACCACGACCGTGGCAAGACCCACAGCTCGGGCAAGCTGCTGTACTCCGCGCGTATCATTCCTTACCGCGGTTCGTGGTTGGACTTCGAGTTCGATCCGAAGGATGCGGTGTTCGTGCGTATCGACCGTCGCCGCAAGCTGCCCGCTTCGGTGCTGCTGCGCGCGCTGGGCTATAGCACTGAAGAAGTGCTGGACGCCTTCTATACCACCAACGTTTTCCACGTCAAAGGCGAAGGCCTGAGCCTGGAGCTCGTTCCGCAGCGCTTGCGCGGCGAGATCGCCAGCCAGGACATCCTGGACGGCAGCGGCAAGGTGATTGTCGAGCAGGGTCGTCGTATTACCGCTCGCCACATCAACCAGCTGGACAAGGCTGGCGTCAAGGAGCTGGACGTACCGTTCGACTACCTGATCGGTCGTACCACTGCCAAGGCGATCGTGCACCCGGCTACCGGCGAGATCCTCTGCGAGTGCAACACCGAGCTGTCGGTGGAGCTGCTGGCCAAGATCGCCAAGGCCCAGGTCGTTCGCATCGAAACCTTGTACACCAACGACATCGACTGTGGTCCGTTCATCAGCGACACGCTGAAGATCGATGGCACCACCAATCAGTTGGAAGCGCTGGTCGAGATCTACCGCATGATGCGTCCTGGCGAGCCACCTACCAAGGATGCCGCCGAGACCCTGTTCAACAACCTGTTCTTCAGCGCCGAGCGTTACGACCTGTCCGCCGTGGGCCGCATGAAGTTCAACCGTCGTATCGGTCGTACCGAGATCGAAGGTTCGGGCGTGTTGAGCCGTGAAGACATCGTCGAAGTCCTCAAGACCCTGGTCGACATCCGTAACGGCAAAGGCATCGTCGATGATATCGACCACCTGGGTAACCGCCGTGTACGTTGCGTCGGCGAAATGGCCGAGAACCAGTTCCGTGTTGGCCTGGTGCGCGTGGAGCGTGCGGTCAAGGAACGTCTGTCGATGGCCGAAAGCGAAGGCCTGATGCCGCAGGACCTGATCAACGCCAAGCCGGTTGCGGCGGCGGTGAAGGAGTTCTTCGGTTCCAGCCAGCTTTCCCAGTTCATGGACCAGAACAACCCGCTCTCCGAGATCACTCACAAGCGCCGTGTTTCCGCACTCGGCCCGGGCGGTTTGACCCGTGAGCGTGCAGGCTTCGAAGTTCGTGACGTACACCCGACCCACTACGGCCGTGTGTGCCCGATCGAAACGCCGGAAGGTCCGAACATCGGTCTGATCAACTCCCTGGCGGCCTATGCCCGCACCAACCAGTACGGCTTCCTGGAAAGCCCGTATCGCGTTGTGCAGGAAGGCAAGGTCACCGACGAGATCGTCTTCCTGTCCGCCATCGAAGAGGCCGATCACGTGATCGCTCAGGCTTCGGCCACGATGAACGACAAGAAGATGCTGATCGACGAGCTGGTGGCTGTGCGTCACCTCAACGAGTTCACCGTCAAGGCGCCGGAAGACGTCACCCTGATGGACGTATCGCCGAAGCAGGTCGTTTCCGTCGCTGCCTCGCTGATCCCGTTCCTCGAGCACGACGACGCCAACCGGGCACTCATGGGTTCGAACATGCAGCGTCAGGCTGTCCCGACCCTGCGTTCGGACAAGCCGCTGGTCGGTACCGGCATGGAGCGCAACGTCGCCCGTGACTCGGGCGTCTGCGTCGTGGCCCGCCGTGGTGGCGTGATCGATTCGGTCGACGCCAGCCGTATCGTGGTTCGCGTTGCCAACGATGAAGTCGAAACCGGTGAAGCCGGTGTGGACATCTACAACCTGACCAAATACACCCGCTCCAACCAGAACACCTGCATCAACCAGCGTCCGCTGGTGCAGAAAGGTGATGTGGTTGCGCGTGGCGACATCATGGCCGACGGCCCGTCCACCGACATGGGTGAACTGGCGCTGGGTCAGAACATGCGCGTCGCGTTCATGCCCTGGAACGGTTACAACTTCGAAGACTCCATCCTGCTCTCCGAGCGCGTGGTTCAGGAAGACCGCTTCACCACGATCCACATCCAGGAACTGACCTGTGTGGCGCGTGACACCAAGCTCGGCCCAGAGGAAATCTCTGCGGACATCCCGAACGTGGGTGAGGCTGCACTGAACAAGCTCGACGAAGCCGGTATCGTCTACGTCGGCGCCGAAGTCGGCCCTGGCGATATTCTGGTTGGTAAGGTCACCCCGAAAGGCGAGACCCAACTGACACCAGAAGAGAAGCTGCTGCGCGCCATCTTCGGTGAGAAGGCCAGCGACGTTAAAGACACCTCCCTGCGCGTGCCGACCGGCACCAAGGGTACTGTCATCGACGTACAGGTCTTCACCCGTGACGGCGTCGAGCGTGATGCCCGTGCGCTGTCGATCGAGAAGAGCCAGCTGGACGAGATCCGCAAGGACCTCAACGAAGAGTTCCGCATCGTTGAAGGTGCAACTTTCGAGCGTCTGCGTGCCGCGCTGGTTGGCAAGGTCGCCGAAGGCGGCGCTGGCCTGAAGAAAGGCGCCGCGGTCACTGACGAAGTGCTCGACGGTCTGGAGCGCGGCCAGTGGTTCAAGCTGCGTATGGCTGAAGATGCACTGAACGAGCAGTTGGAAAAGGCTCAGGCCTACATCTCCGACCGCCGTCAGCTGCTCGACGACAAGTTCGAAGACAAGAAGCGCAAACTGCAGCAGGGCGATGACCTGGCGCCGGGCGTGCTGAAGATCGTCAAGGTCTACCTGGCCATCCGCCGTCGCATCCAGCCGGGTGACAAGATGGCCGGTCGTCACGGTAACAAGGGTGTGGTCTCGGTGATCATGCCGGTCGAAGACATGCCGCACGACGTGCACGGCACGCCGGTCGACATCGTTCTCAACCCGCTGGGCGTACCGTCGCGTATGAACGTCGGTCAGATCCTCGAAACCCACCTGGGCCTTGCGGCCAAAGGCCTGGGCGAGAAGATCAACCTGATGCTCGAAGAGCAGCGCAAGGTCGCTGAGCTGCGCAAGTTCATGCAGCAGATCTACAACGAGATCGGTGGGCGTCAGGAAAACCTCGACGAGCTGAGCGACCAGGAAATCCTGGCCCTGGCCAACAACCTGCGCAAAGGCGTGCCGATGGCCACTCCGGTGTTCGACGGTGCCAAGGAAAGCGAAATCAAGGCCATGCTGAAGCTGGCTGATCTGCCGGAAAGCGGCCAGATGCGCCTGATCGATGGCCGTACCGGCAACCAGTTCGAGCGCCCGACCACGGTCGGTTACATGTACATGCTGAAACTGAACCACCTGGTGGACGACAAGATGCACGCTCGTTCTACCGGTTCCTACAGCCTGGTTACCCAGCAGCCGCTGGGTGGTAAGGCGCAGTTCGGTGGTCAGCGCTTCGGGGAGATGGAGGTCTGGGCTCTGGAAGCTTACGGCGCCGCCTACACCCTGCAGGAAATGTTGACCGTCAAGTCGGACGACGTGAACGGCCGTACCAAGATGTACAAGAACATCGTGGATGGCGATCACCGCATGGAGCCGGGCATGCCCGAGTCCTTCAACGTGTTGATCAAAGAGATCCGTTCGCTCGGTATCGATATCGATCTGGAAACCGAATAACACGACGTGAATCGGCAGCGGGGCAACATGCCCGCTGCCTGCTCCGCCAGGAGGAAAGGCCTTGAAAGACCTACTGAATTTGCTGAAAAACCAGGGTCAAGTCGAAGAGTTCGATGCCATTCGCATCGGCCTTGCTTCGCCTGAGATGATCCGTTCGTGGTCGTTCGGTGAAGTTAAAAAACCGGAAACCATCAACTACCGTACGTTCAAGCCTGAGCGTGACGGCCTGTTCTGCGCCAAGATCTTTGGCCCGGTAAAGGATTACGAGTGCCTGTGCGGTAAGTACAAGCGCCTAAAACACCGCGGTGTGATCTGCGAGAAGTGCGGCGTTGAAGTCGCCCTGGCCAAGGTTCGTCGTGAGCGCATGGCGCACATCGAGCTGGCTTCGCCGGTTGCCCACATCTGGTTCCTGAAGTCGCTGCCGAGCCGTATCGGCCTGCTGATGGACATGACCCTGCGTGATATCGAGCGCGTTCTCTACTTCGAGAGCTACGTCGTTATCGACCCGGGCATGACCACCCTCGAGAAGGGGCAACTGCTCAATGACGAGCAGTACTTCGAAGCGCTGGAAGAGTTCGGTGATGACTTCGACGCCCGCATGGGTGCCGAGGCCGTTCGCGAGCTGCTGCACGCTATCGACCTGGAGCACGAGATCGGTCGCCTGCGCGAAGAGATTCCGCAGACCAACTCGGAAACCAAGATCAAGAAGCTGTCCAAGCGTCTGAAGTTGATGGAAGCCTTCCAGGGTTCCGGCAACCTGCCAGAGTGGATGGTGCTGACCGTTCTGCCGGTTCTGCCGCCAGACCTGCGTCCGCTCGTTCCGCTGGACGGTGGCCGTTTCGCCACGTCCGACCTGAACGACCTGTATCGCCGCGTCATCAACCGTAACAACCGTTTGAAGCGCCTGCTCGATCTGTCGGCTCCCGACATCATCGTGCGCAACGAAAAGCGCATGCTGCAGGAAGCGGTTGACGCACTGCTCGACAACGGCCGTCGCGGTCGCGCCATCACCGGTTCGAACAAGCGTCCTCTGAAATCCCTGGCTGACATGATCAAGGGCAAGCAGGGTCGTTTCCGCCAGAACTTGCTCGGTAAGCGTGTTGACTACTCTGGCCGTTCGGTAATTACCGTAGGCCCGGCACTGCGTCTGCACCAGTGCGGTCTGCCGAAGAAGATGGCTCTCGAGCTGTTCAAGCCGTTCATTTTCGGCAAGCTGGAAATGCGTGGTCTGGCGACCACCATCAAGGCCGCCAAGAAAATGGTCGAGCGCGAGCTGCCGGAAGTGTGGGACGTTCTCGCCGAAGTGATTCGCGAACACCCCGTACTGCTCAACCGTGCGCCGACGCTTCACCGTCTGGGCATCCAGGCGTTCGAGCCGGTACTGATCGAAGGTAAAGCCATCCAGCTGCACCCGCTGGTCTGCGCCGCGTACAACGCCGACTTCGACGGTGACCAAATGGCCGTTCACGTGCCGCTGACGCTGGAAGCCCAGCTCGAAGCGCGCGCGCTGATGATGTCGACCAACAACATCCTGTCGCCTGCCAACGGTGAGCCAATCATCGTTCCGTCCCAGGACGTTGTATTGGGTCTGTACTACATGACCCGTGAAGCCATCAACGCCAAAGGCGAAGGTCGCGTATTCGCTGACCTGCAGGAAGTCGACCGCGTATTCCGCGCCGGCGAAGCGTCCCTGCACGCCCGTGTGAAAGTGCGTATCAACGAAGTCATCAAAGACCGCGATGGCACCATCACCAAGAACACCCGTATCGTCGACACCACTGTCGGCCGCGCGCTGCTGTTCCAGGTGGTTCCAGCTGGCCTGTCGTACGACGTGGTCAACCAGTCGATGAAGAAGAAGGCGATCTCCAAGCTGATCAACCAGTGCTACCGCACCGTTGGTCTGAAGGACACCGTGATCTTCGCTGACCAACTGATGTACACCGGTTTCGCCTACTCGACCATTTCTGGTGTGTCGATCGGCGTGAACGACTTCGTCATCCCGGATGAGAAGGCGCGCATCATCGACGCCGCCACCGAGGAAGTGAAGGAAATCGAATCGCAGTACGCCTCCGGCCTGGTCACCCAGGGCGAGAAGTACAACAAGGTGATCGACTTGTGGTCGAAGGCCAACGACGAAGTCTCCAAGGCGATGATGGCCAACCTCTCGAAAGAGAAGGTCATCGACCGCGATGGCAACGAAGTCGACCAAGAGTCCTTCAACTCCATGTACATGATGGCCGACTCCGGTGCGCGTGGTTCCGCTGCGCAGATCCGTCAGCTGGCTGGTATGCGTGGTCTGATGGCCAAGCCGGACGGCTCGATCATCGAGACGCCGATCACCGCGAACTTCCGTGAAGGTCTGTCGGTACTGCAGTACTTCATCTCGACTCACGGTGCGCGTAAAGGTCTGGCGGATACCGCACTGAAGACCGCGAACTCCGGTTACCTGACCCGTCGTCTGGTCGACGTGGCGCAGGATCTGGTGGTGACCGAGATCGATTGCGGCACCGAGCAGGGTTTGTACATGACTCCGCACATCGAAGGCGGCGACGTCGTCGAGCCGCTCGGCGAGCGCGTACTGGGCCGTGTCATCGCCCGTGACGTGTTCAAGCCGGGCACCGAGGAAGTCATCGTTCCAGCCGGCACCCTGGTAGACGAGCAGTGGGTCGAGTTCATCGAGCTGAACAGCATCGACGAAGTCGTCGTGCGTTCGCCGATCAGCTGTGAAACCCGCTACGGCATCTGCGCCAAGTGCTACGGTCGCGACCTGGCTCGCGGTCACCAGATCAACATCGGTGAGGCCGTTGGCGTTATCGCTGCCCAGTCGATCGGTGAGCCGGGTACCCAGCTGACCATGCGTACGTTCCACATCGGTGGTGCGGCAAGCCGGACCTCGGCTGCTGACAGCGTCCAGGTGAAGAACGGTGGCGCGGTTCGTCTGCACAACCTCAAGCACGTCGAGCGTCTGGACGGCAACCTGATCGCGGTATCGCGTTCCGGTGAGCTGGCCATCGCGGACGAGTTCGGCCGTGAGCGCGAGCGTTACAAGCTGCCGTACGGTGCGGTCATCACCGTGAAGGAAGGTGACAAGGTCGACGCCGGCGCCATCGTCGCCAAGTGGGACCCGCACACCCACCCGATCGTGACCGAAATGAAGGGTACCGTTACCTTCGTCGGCATGGAGGAGGGCATCACCATCAAACGTCAGACCGACGAACTGACCGGCCTGACCAACATCGAAGTGCTCGATGCCAAGGATCGTCCGGCTGCTGGCAAGGACATCCGTCCGGCCGTGAAGCTGGTCGATGCAAGCGGCAAGGATCTGATGCTGCCAGGTACTGACGTACCGGCGCAGTACTTCCTGCCTGCCAACGCCCTGGTCGGTGTTGCCGATGGTGCGCAGGTTGCGGTCGGTGACGTTATCGCCCGTATCCCGCAGGAAACCTCGAAGACCCGTGACATCACCGGTGGTCTGCCGCGCGTTGCCGACCTGTTCGAAGCGCGTCGTCCGAAAGAAGCCTCGATTCTGGCGGAAATCAGCGGCACCATCGCCTTTGGTAAAGAGACCAAGGGCAAGCGCCGTCTGGTCATCACACCGACCGATGGCAGTGATCCGTACGAAGAGCTGATCCCGAAATGGCGTCACCTGAACGTGTTCGAAGGTGAGCAGGTCAACAAGGGTGAAGTTATCTCCGACGGTCCTAGCGACCCGCACGACATCCTGCGTCTGCTGGGCGTCAGCGCATTGGCCAAGTACATCGTCAACGAGATCCAGGACGTTTACCGTCTGCAGGGCGTGAAGATCAACGACAAGCACATCGAGACCATCCTGCGTCAGATGCTGCGCAAGGTCGAGATTGCCGAGTCCGGGGATTCCACCTTCATCAAGGGCGACCAGATGGAGTTGACTCAGGTACTGGGCGAGAACGAGCGTCTGGCCGAACAGGACAAGTTCATCGCCAAGTACACTCGCGTGCTGCTGGGGATCACCAAGGCGTCGCTGTCCACCGAGTCGTTCATCTCGGCGGCATCCTTCCAGGAAACCACTCGCGTCCTCACCGAGGCGGCGGTTACCGGCAAGCGTGACTTCCTGCGTGGCCTGAAAGAGAACGTGGTCGTGGGTCGTCTGATCCCGGCAGGTACTGGTCTTGCTTACCACAGCGAGCGCAAACGTCGTCGCGAGGCTGACAAGCCTGTGCGTGTGAGCGCGAGCGAAGTGGAAGCGGCGCTGACCGAAGCGTTGAACTCCAGCGAAAATTGAGAACGTGCCCCGGCCGCCTGGCGGGCGGGGCCGTATCTTGACTAGGGGGCCGAGTCTCTTTAGACTCATGCACCCCTAAATATGGCAGGGCATAGGCCCTGCCATTTATTTATGGTGTAAATAAATAGCGTCGAAAGACGGACAGTGGAGCTAGTAGATGGCAACTATCAACCAGCTGGTGCGTCAGCCGCGCAAGCGTATCGTCGAGAAATCCGACGTGCCTGCGCTGCAGAACTGCCCCCAGCGTCGTGGCGTATGCACTCGCGTGTATACCACCACGCCGAAGAAACCTAACTCGGCACTGCGTAAAGTTTGCCGTGTGCGTCTGACCAACGGTTTCGAGGTTTCCTCGTACATCGGCGGTGAAGGCCACAACCTGCAAGAGCACAGCGTCGTGCTGATCCGTGGCGGTCGTGTAAAAGACTTGCCAGGTGTGCGTTATCACACCGTTCGCGGCTCGCTGGACACCTCCGGTGTCAAAGGCCGTAACCAGGGTCGTTCGAAGTACGGTACCAAGCGTCCGAAGTGATCGGCCGTCGGTACTGAATGCAGTTTCTAATTTTATTGAGTCGATAAGAGTAAGGTCGGGCGTAACCAGATGGTTACAGTTCCGGGCTAACCTGAAGACCGTTTGAGGGCTTATCAAATGCCAAGACGTCGTGTAGCAGCCAAGCGCGAAGTGCTTGACGATCCAAAATACGGAAGCCAAATCCTGGCCAAATTCATGAACCACGTGATGGAAAGCGGCAAGAAAGCCGTTGCCGAGCGTATCGTTTATGGCGCCCTGGAGAAGGTTAAAGAGCGTAAGAACAGCGATCCCCTGGAAATCTTCGAGAAAGCTCTCGACGCCATCGCTCCGCTGGTCGAAGTGAAGTCGCGCCGTGTAGGCGGTGCTACTTACCAGGTTCCGGTCGAAGTTCGTCCGTCCCGTCGTAATGCTCTGGCCATGCGCTGGCTGGTGGATTTCGCCCGCAAGCGTGGCGAGAAATCCATGGCCCTGCGTTTGGCAGGCGAGCTGTTGGATGCTGCAGAAGGCAAAGGTGCTGCAGTTAAGAAGCGTGAAGACGTGCACCGTATGGCTGAAGCCAACAAGGCTTTCTCGCACTACCGCTTCTAATTTTAGCGTCACTCAATTTGCGAGGGCTTTATGGCTCGTACTACACCGATTAATCGCTACCGTAACATCGGTATCGTGGCTCACGTGGATGCTGGTAAAACCACCACCACCGAGCGCGTCCTTTTTTACACCGGCAAAAGCCACAAGATGGGCGAGGTGCATGATGGCGCCGCGACCACAGACTGGATGGTGCAGGAGCAGGAGCGTGGTATTACCATCACGTCTGCTGCCATCACCGCCTTCTGGAAGGGTTCCGAGAAGCAGTACAAGGACGAGCACCGCTTCAACGTCATCGATACCCCCGGGCACGTTGACTTCACCATCGAAGTAGAGCGCTCGCTGCGCGTACTCGACGGCGCGGTCGTCGTGTTCTGCGGCACCTCCGGCGTTGAGCCGCAGTCGGAAACCGTATGGCGTCAGGCCAACAAGTACGGTGTTCCGCGTCTTGTTTACGTCAACAAGATGGACCGTGCCGGTGCCGACTTCCTGCGCGTGATCGGTCAGATCAAGCAGCGTCTGGGTCACACTCCGGTGCCAATCCAGCTGGCTATCGGCTCGGAAGACAACTTCCAGGGCCAGATCGACCTGATCAACATGCAGGCCGTTTACTGGAACGACTCCGACAAGGGTATGGTTCCCGTTCGCAAGGAAATCCCTGCCGAGTTGATGGCTGATGCCGAGAAGTGGCGCGGCAACATGGTCGAGGCTGCAGCCGAGGCCAACGAAGAGCTGATGAACAAGTACCTCGAAGGTGAAGAACTCACCAACGAGGAGATCAAGTTCGCTCTGCGTCAGCGCACCATTGCTGGCGAGATCGTTCTGGCTGTCTGCGGTTCGTCCTTCAAGAACAAGGGTGTTCCCCTGGTTCTCGACGCCGTTATCGACTTCCTGCCGGCTCCGACCGACATTCCTGCTATCAAGGGTTCCAACCCGGATAACGAGGAAGAAGAGATGGAGCGTCATGCGGACGACAGCGAGCCGTTCTCGGCTCTGGCGTTCAAGATCGCTACCGACCCATTCGTGGGCACCCTGACCTTCGTCCGCGTTTACTCGGGCGTGTTGGCCTCCGGCGACGGCGTGATCAACTCGGTCAAGGGCAAGAAAGAGCGTGTGGGTCGTATGGTGCAGATGCACGCCAACGCCCGCGAAGAGATCAAGGAAGTGCGCGCTGGTGACATCGCGGCCCTGATCGGCATGAAAGACGTGACCACGGGCGAAACCCTGTGCAACGCCGACAAGCCAATCATCCTGGTTCGTATGGACTTCCCGGAGCCGGTTATTTCGGTTGCCGTAGAGCCCAAGACCAAGGACGACCAGGAAAAAATGGGTATCGCTCTGGGCAAGCTTGCTCAGGAAGATCCGTCTTTCCGCGTCAAGACTGATGAAGAGACTGGTCAAACGATCATCTCTGGCATGGGCGAGCTGCACCTGGACATCCTGGTTGACCGGATGCGCCGTGAGTTCAACGTCGAAGCCAACATCGGTAAGCCTCAGGTTTCCTATCGTGAGCGCATCACGAAGAACTGCGAAATCGAAGGCAAGTTCGTTCGCCAGTCCGGCGGTCGTGGCCAGTTCGGCCATTGCTGGATCCGTTTTGCTCCTGCTGACGAAGGTCAGGAAGGTCTGCAATTCGTGAACGAAGTTGTGGGTGGTGTGGTTCCGAAGGAATACATCCCGGCAATCCAGAAGGGTATCGAAGAGCAGATGAAGAACGGCGTCGTAGCCGGCTATCCGCTGATCGGCCTGAAGGCTACCGTGTTCGATGGTTCCTACCACGACGTCGACTCCAACGAAATGGCGTTCAAGGTGGCTGCTTCCATGGCGACCAAGCAACTGGCCCAGAAGGGCGGTGGTGAGTTGCTCGAGCCGATCATGGCGGTAGAGGTTGTTACCCCTGAAGACTATATGGGTGACGTGATGGGCGACCTTAACCGCCGTCGCGGCATGATCTTGGGTATGGAAGACACGATCTCCGGCAAAGTAATCCGTGCCGAAGTTCCGCTGGGTGAGATGTTCGGTTACGCAACCGACGTCCGTTCCATGTCTCAGGGTCGCGCAAGCTACTCTATGGAATTCAAAAAATACAATACAGCTCCGTCGCACATCGTCGAGTCTGTAACCAAAAAACAAGGCTGATTCAGCCCTTTAGGCAAGGAGTTAATTGTCGTGGCTAAAGAAAAATTCGAACGTAACAAACCGCACGTCAACGTTGGCACCATCGGTCACGTTGACCACGGTAAAACCACTCTGACCGCTGCTCTGACCCGCGTCTGCTCCGAAGTATTCGGTTCGGCCAAGGTCGACTTCGACAAGATCGACAGCGCGCCGGAAGAGAAGGCTCGTGGTATCACCATCAACACTGCGCACGTTGAGTACGACTCTGCCGTACGTCACTACGCGCACGTTGACTGCCCGGGTCACGCTGACTACGTCAAGAACATGATCACCGGTGCTGCCCAGATGGACGGCGCTATCCTGGTTTGTTCGGCTGCCGATGGTCCGATGCCTCAGACTCGCGAGCACATCCTGCTGTCGCGTCAGGTAGGCGTACCGTACATCGTCGTGTTCCTGAACAAGGCTGACATGGTTGATGACGCCGAGCTGCTGGAGCTGGTGGAAATGGAAGTGCGCGATCTGCTGAGCACTTACGACTTCCCGGGCGACGACACGCCGATCATCATCGGTTCCGCACTGATGGCTCTGAACGGCCAGGACGACAACGAGATGGGCACCACTGCCGTCAAGAAGCTCGTCGAAACGCTGGACAGCTACATCCCGGAGCCGGTTCGTGCAATCGACCGTCCGTTCCTGATGCCGATCGAAGACGTATTCTCGATCTCGGGCCGCGGCACTGTAGTGACCGGTCGTGTAGAGCGCGGTATCGTCAAGATCCAGGAAGAAATCGAGATCGTTGGTCTGCGTGACACCACCAAGACCACCTGTACCGGTGTTGAGATGTTCCGCAAGCTGCTCGACGAAGGTCGTGCTGGCGAGAACTGCGGTGTACTGCTGCGCGGCACCAAGCGTGACGACGTGGAGCGTGGTCAGGTTCTGGCCAAGCCAGGCACCATCAAGCCGCACACCAAGTTCGAAGCTGAAGTGTACGTTCTGTCCAAAGAAGAAGGTGGTCGTCACACCCCGTTCTTCAAGGGCTACCGTCCACAGTTCTACTTCCGTACCACTGACGTGACCGGTTCGTGCGAACTGCCGGAAGGCGTTGAAATGGTAATGCCGGGCGACAACATCAAAATGGTTGTCACCCTGATCAAGCCGATCGCCATGGAAGATGGTCTGCGTTTCGCGATTCGCGAAGGCGGCCGTACCGTTGGTGCTGGCGTGGTTGCCAAGATCGTCGAGTAATCGGTTGATCTGATCCTGGAAAAGCCCCCGCGAAAGCGGGGGCTTTTTTATGGGCGCTATCTTCGTTGGTTATTTTCTGATCGGGTTGACACTGTCTGGGGGCGTCTATAGAATCACGCCTCCTTTTAACGGGCGTAATGCGCTCGTTAACTGGGACTCGCAGCTTGGAATCTGAGGTCAAAATGCAAAACCAACAAATCCGTATACGGTTGAAGGCTTTTGACCATCGCCTGATCGATCAATCAACCCAGGAAATCGTGGAAACCGCGAAACGTACTGGTGCTCAGGTGCGTGGTCCGATTCCTCTGCCAACTCGCAAAGAGCGGTTCACCGTTCTGACTTCGCCACACGTCAACAAAGACGCGCGCGATCAGTTCGAAATCCGTACTCATAAGCGCGTACTGGACATCGTCCAGCCAACGGATAAAACCGTTGATGCTCTTATGAAGCTCGATCTTGCGGCTGGCGTGGAAGTGCAGATCAGCCTCGGCTAAAACCGGTTGGTTTTAGTCGTGTAACGCTCTGAAATGGGCGGCCATAGCGGGTGAAAGCCCCGTACACTCATGAGGTTACAACATGACTATTGGTGTAGTCGGTCGAAAGGCGGGTATGACCCGTATTTTCACCGAAGAAGGTGTCTCCATTCCGGTTACGGTCATTGAGATCGAGCCGAATCGCGTCACCCAGTTCAAAACTGAAGAGTCCGATGGCTATCGCGCAGTGCAAGTCACTGTCGGCGAGCGCCGCGTTTCTCGTGTCAGCAAGGCTCAGGCCGGTCACTTCGCCAAGGCGAACGTCGCGGCAGGTCGTACTGTTCTGGAATTCCGTCTTGAAGAAGGCGACTACCAGGCTGGCGATCTGATCAACGCTGAAATCTTCCAAGCTGGTCAACTGGTCGACGTGACCGGTCAGTCCAAGGGTAAAGGCTTTGCCGGTACCATCAAGCGTTGGAACTTCCGCGGCCAAGACAATACGCACGGTAACTCCGTGTCCCACCGCGTTCCGGGTTCGATTGGCCAGTGCCAGACGCCGGGTCGTGTCTTCAAGGGCAAGAAAATGTCCGGTCACATGGGTGCTGAGCGCGTGACTGTGCAGTCCCTGGAAGTAGTGCGCGTGGACGCTGAACGCAACCTGCTGCTGGTCAAGGGTGCCGTTCCTGGCGCTACTGGCGGCAACCTGGTTGTACGTCCGGCTGCCAAGGCTCGCGGTTAAGGGGAAGCTGACATGCAATTAAATGTAAATGGCGCTCAAGCGATCGAAGTGTCCGATGCGACTTTCGGTGGCGACTACAACGAGACCCTGGTTCACCAAGCAGTTGTGGCCTATATGGCTGGCGGCCGTCAGGGCAGCAAGCAGCAGAAGACTCGTTCCGACGTTTCCGGTGGCGGTAAGCGCCCATGGCGTCAGAAGGGTACTGGCCGTGCACGTGCTGGTACCACTCGTGGTCCGATCTGGCGTGGCGGTGGTGTGACCTTCGCAGCTCGTCCGCAGAATCATGATCAGAAGCTGAACAAGAAGATGTATCGCGCTGCGATCCGTTCGATTCTTGCTGAGTTGGTCCGTAGCGACCGTCTGGTAGTGGTTGAAGACTTCGCTGTCGAAGCTCCGAAAACCAAAGAACTGCTGGGCAAGCTGACCGACATGGGTCTGACTGACGTTCTGATCGTGTCCGACGCTGTCGATCAAAATCTGTACCTGGCTGCTCGCAACCTGCCGCATGTCGATGTTCGTGACGTGCAGGGTTCCGATCCGGTCAGTCTGATCGCGTATGAAAAGGTGCTGATCACCGTTTCTGCCGTGAAGAAATTCGAGGAGCTGCTGGGATGAACCAGGAACGCGTATTCAAAGTGCTGCTTGGCCCGCACATCTCCGAGAAGGCCACGACTCTGGCAGACAAGAAAAGCCAGTTCGTTTTCAAGGTTGCAACTGACGCAACCAAGCTGGAAATCAAGAAGGCCGTCGAAAGCCTGTTCAGCGTGAAGGTTCAGCATGTGACGACTCAGAACGTTCTGGGTAAGAGCAAGCGTACCGCTCGCGGTCTGGGCAAGCGTAACGACTGGAAGAAGGCGATCATCTCCCTTCAGCCTGGCCAAGATCTCGATTTCGCAACCAGCAGTGCTGAGTAAGGAAGGGGTGCATCATGGCAATCGTTAAATGCAAACCGACTTCCGCGGGCCGCCGTTTTGTGGTCAAGGTGGTCAATAAGGAGCTGCACAAAGGCGCTCCTCATGCTCCACTGCTCGAGAAGAAGTCGAAGACTGGCGGTCGTAACAACAACGGCCGTATCACCACCCGTCATATCGGTGGTGGTCACAAGCAGCATTACCGTCTGGTTGATTTCCGTCGCAACGACAAAGATGGCATTCCTGCCACTGTCGAGCGCGTGGAATATGACCCGAACCGTACTGCGCACATCGCTCTGCTTATGTATGCAGATGGTGAGCGTCGTTACATCATCGCACCTAAGGGTGTGAGCGCCGGCGATCAGCTGGTTGCAGGTTCGATGGCGCCGATCAAGGCCGGCAACAGCCTGCCGCTGCGTAACATTCCGGTAGGTTCGACCGTTCACGGTATCGAGCTGAAGCCGGGCAAAGGTGCTCAAATCGCTCGTTCCGCTGGTGCTTCGGCTCAGCTGATCGCTCGTGAAGGCGTCTACGTCACCCTGCGTCTGCGCAGCGGTGAAATGCGTAAAGTGCTGGCCGAATGCCGCGCGACCCTGGGCGAAGTCTCGAACTCCGAGCACAGCCTGCGTTCGCTGGGTAAAGCTGGTGCCAAACGCTGGCGTGGCGTTCGCCCGACCGTTCGTGGTGTTGCCATGAACCCGGTCGACCACCCACACGGTGGTGGTGAAGGTCGTACCTCTGGTGGTCGTCATCCGGTGTCTCCATGGGGCTTCCCGACTAAGGGCGCGAAGACTCGTGGTAACAAACGCACCGACAACATGATCGTCCGTCGTCGCAAGTAACTAGAGGGATACGACAGTGCCACGTTCTCTGAAAAAAGGTCCTTTTATCGATCTTCACCTACTGAAGAAGGTCGAAGTGGCAGCAGAAAAGAATGATCGCAAGCCGGTGAAAACCTGGTCGCGCCGTTCGATGATTCTGCCGCAGATGGTCGGTCTGACCATCGCTGTGCATAACGGTCGCCAACATGTCCCTGTTCTCGTGAACGAAGACATGGTCGGCCACAAACTGGGCGAATTTGCCGGCACCCGTACCTATCGTGGTCACGTGGCTGACAAGAAAGCCAAGCGTTAAGGGGTAAGGAAATGGAAGTAGCCGCTAAGTTGTCGGGCGCTCGCATCTCCGCCCAGAAAGCCCGCTTGGTCGCCGACCAGATCCGCGGGAAGAAGGTGGGCGAAGCGCTCAACCTGCTGGCTTTTAGCAGTAAGAAAGCCGCGGAAATCATGAAGAAAGTGCTGGAGTCGGCCGTAGCCAACGCCGAGCACAACGAAGGCGCAGACGTTGATGACCTGAAAGTCAGCACCGTTTTCGTCAACGAGGGGCGTTCGCTTAAGCGCATCATGCCGCGTGCCAAAGGCCGCGCTGATCGCATCGTCAAGCGGTCTTGCCATATCACTGTCAAGGTTGCGGACAAGTAACGGAGTCGATCAGATGGGTCAGAAAGTACATCCCACTGGCATTCGCCTGGGAATCGTCAAGGAACACACCTCCGTCTGGTACGCAGACGGCCGGACTTATGCGGACTATCTGTTCGCTGATCTGAAGGTGCGTGAGTATCTCCTCGACAAATTAAAAAGCGCGTCCGTAAGCCGTGTCGACATTGCTCGCCCGGCCCAAACCGCACGCATCACCATCCACACCGCTCGTCCAGGTATCGTTATCGGGAAGAAAGGTGAAGATGTTGAGAAGCTGCGTCAGGACCTGACCAAGCAAATGGGTGTGCCTGTGCACATCAATATCGAAGAGATCCGCAAGCCGGAGCTCGACGGTATGCTGGTTGCGCAGAGCGTAGCTCAGCAGTTGGAGCGTCGTGTGATGTTCCGTCGCGCCATGAAGCGCGCTGTACAGAACGCCATGCGCATTGGTGCCAAGGGCATCAAAATCCAGGTGAGCGGTCGTCTCGGCGGTGCGGAAATCGCACGTACCGAATGGTATCGCGAAGGTCGTGTGCCGTTGCACACCCTGCGTGCCGATATCGACTATGCCACGTACGAAGCGCACACCACCTACGGTGTGATCGGTGTCAAGGTTTGGATCTTCAAAGGCGAGGTCATCGGTGGCCTCAAAGAAGAGCTGAAACCGCAAGCACCTGCGCCTCGTAAAAAAGCTGCTAAGTAAGGGGTACGCCACATGTTGCAACCAAAGCGTACGAAGTTCCGCAAGCAGATGACCGGCCACAACCGTGGTCTGGCTCAGCGCGGTAGCAAAGTCAGCTTCGGCGAGTTCGCGCTGAAGTCTGTTGCCCGCGGTCGTCTCACCGCCCGTCAGATCGAGTCCGCTCGTCGTGCTCTGACTCGTCACGTTAAGCGTGGCGGGAAGATCTGGATTCGCGTGTTCCCTGACAAGCCTGTTACCAAGAAGCCTCTCGAAGTGCGGATGGGTAAAGGGAAGGGTAGCGTTGAATATTGGGTAGCCCAGATCCAGCCAGGCAAAGTCCTGTACGAGATCGAAGGCGTTTCCGAAGAGTTGGCGCGTGAGGCTTTCGCCCTGGCTGCTGCAAAGCTGCCGCTCGCCACCACTTTTGTTAAGCGGACGGTGATGTGATGAAAGCGAATGAACTTCGTGAAAAATCAGCACAGCAGCTGAACGAGCAACTGCTCGGCCTGCTGCGCGACCAGTTCAATCTGCGTATGCAGAAAGCAACTGGCCAGTTGGGGCAGTCTCACCTGCTCTCGCAAGTTAAGCGCGACATCGCTCGTGTGAAAACTGTGCTCAACCAGCAGGCAGGTAAGTGATCATGGCTGAAGCCGAAAAAACAGTCCGTACGCTGACCGGCCGTGTTGTCAGCGACAAGATGGACAAGACCATCACCGTACTCATCGAGCGTCGCGTTAAGCACCCGATCTACGGTAAATATGTCAAGCGTTCGACCAAGCTGCACGCTCACGACGAAACCAATCAGTGCAAGATCGGCGACAAAGTTTCGATTACCGAAACGCGTCCCCTGGCCAAGACCAAGTCTTGGGCACTGGTTGAAGTTCTCGAACGCGCAGTGGAAGTCTAAGGGCTAAGGGTCGGAGAAATTATATGATTCAGACTCAATCCATGCTCGATGTGGCCGACAACAGTGGTGCACGCCGCGTCATGTGCATCAAGGTGCTGGGTGGCTCGCATCGCCGCTACGCTGGCATCGGCGACATCATCAAGGTCACCGTCAAGGAAGCAATTCCGCGCGGCAAAGTGAAGAAAGGTCAGGTCATGACCGCAGTGGTCGTTCGTACCCGTCACGGCGTTCGCCGTGCCGACGGTTCGATCATCCGCTTCGACGGCAACGCTGCTGTTCTGCTGAACAACAAGCAAGAGCCGATCGGTACCCGTATCTTCGGGCCAGTGACCCGTGAACTTCGTACCGAGAAGTTCATGAAGATCGTCTCGCTCGCCCCTGAAGTGCTTTAAGGAGATCCGACATGCAAAAGATTCGTCGTGACGACGAGATCATCGTGATCGCCGGCAAAGACAAAGGTAAGCGCGGTAAGGTGCTCAAGGTTCTCGCTGACGACCGTCTGGTCGTCGGTGGCATCAACCTGGTGAAGCGTCATACCAAGCCGAACCCGATGTCGGGCGTTCAAGGCGGTATCGTCGAGAAAGAAGCGCCTCTGCACGCTTCCAACGTTGCCATTTTCAATGGCGAAACCAACAAGGCTGACCGCGTTGGTTTCAAGGTTGAAGACGGCAAGAAAATTCGTGTCTTCAAGTCCACCCAGAAGCCGGTTGGCGCTTGAGAATCATAGGTAAAACACCATGGCACGACTAAAAGAGATTTACCGGAAGGAAATCGCCCCCAAGCTGAAGGAAGAGCTGAAGCTGGGTAACGTGATGGAAGTTCCGCGCATCACCAAGATCACCCTGAACATGGGCCTGGGCGAAGCAATCGGTGACAAGAAAATCATCGAAAACGCAGTTGCCGACCTCGAGAAGATTACCGGTCAGAAAGTCGTCGTGACTCATGCCCGCAAGTCGATCGCTGGTTTCAAGGTTCGTGAAGGTTGGCCGATCGGCGTCAAGGTCACTCTGCGTCGCGAGCGTATGTACGAGTTCCTGGATCGTCTGCTGTCCATCTCCCTGCCGCGCGTGCGTGACTTCCGCGGCCTGAATGCCAAGTCCTTCGATGGCCGCGGCAACTACAGCATGGGCGTGAAAGAGCAGATCATCTTCCCGGAAATCGATTACGACAAGATCGATGCGCTGCGTGGTCTGGACATCACTCTGACCACTACTGCCCGTACGGATGACGAAGGCCGCGCTCTGCTGCGTGCTTTCAAATTCCCGTTCCGCAACTGATTGGAGTAGGAACATGGCCAAGACGAGCATGAAAAACCGCGAGCTGAAGCGTCAGCGCACGGTTGCCAAGTACGCCAAAAAGCGCGCCGAACTGAAAGCTACCATCGTTAATCCGGAAACCTCTCCGGAAGCGCGTTGGGAAGCCCAGGTCGCCCTGCAGAAGCAACCCCGTGATGCCAGCGCCTCGCGCCTGCGCAACCGCTGCCGTATCACCGGCCGCCCGCACGGTGTCTTCCGCAAGTTCGGTCTGTCGCGCATCAAGCTGCGTGAAGCAGCCATGCGCGGCGACGTACCAGGTCTGGTTAAAGCCAGCTGGTAAGCCGCTGCGGCAAACGCCGGAGCTCGCTCCGGCGGACAAGCAATATGAATCAAGCCCCTTTTGGGGCTTGATTCATTTTTGATCAGTCTCTAGAATGCCCGGCTCGCCTGAGCCCGGATTTCCGTGAGTTCTGGTGATTCTTAGCCGAGAGGCTAATTCTTTTTGTATCAGGAGCGTCTAGCCCATGAGTATGCAGGACCCGTTAGCGGACATGCTAACTCGTATCCGTAATGCCCAGATGGCTGAAAAGTCCGTCGTAAGCATGCCTTCTTCTACCCTGAAGGTGGCTGTAGCCAAAGTTTTGAAAGACGAAGGTTATATTGCGGGTTATCAGATCAGCGGCGAAGCAAAGCCGCAGCTGTCCATCGAGCTGAAGTACTTCGAAGGCCGTCCAGTCATCGAAGAAGTCAAACGCGTCAGCCGTCCCGGCCTTCGCCAGTACAAATCCGTCGATGACCTGCCGAAAGTTCGCGGCGGTCTCGGTGTTTCCATCGTCTCCACCAATAAAGGTGTGATGACGGACCGCGCTGCGCGCGCTGCCGGTGTCGGCGGCGAAGTGCTTTGCACTGTGTTCTAAGGGGGGATAAGCATGTCTCGCGTTGCTAAGAACCCCGTCAAGCTGCCTGCTGGTGTAGAGATCAAACTCGCCGGTCAGCAGCTTTCGGTGAAGGGTGCCAAGGGCACTCTGGAACTGAACGTTCACTCGTCCGTTGAAGTTCTGCAGGAATCCGGTGAGCTGCGTTTCGCTGCTCGCAATGGCGACCAGCAGACTCGTGCGATGGCTGGTACTACCCGTGCACTGGTTAACAACATGGTCATCGGCGTAAGCCAAGGCTTCGAGCGCAAGCTCCAGCTGATCGGTGTTGGTTACAAGGCACAGGCCAAGGGCCAGATTCTCAATCTGGCGTTGGGCTTCTCTCACCCTATCGACTATCAATTGCCGGAAGGCGTTGTGGCCGAAACCCCGAACCAGACCGAGATCCTTATCAAGGGTGTCGACAAGCAGCTGGTTGGTCAGGTTGCCGCGGAGATTCGTGACTTCCGCCGTCCTGAACCTTACAAGGGCAAAGGTGTTCGTTACGCTGACGAAGTCGTCCGCCGTAAAGAAGCCAAGAAGAAGTAAGGGGCTAGGAAATGACCGACAAAAAAGTTACTCGTCTGCGTCGCGCTCGCAAAGCACGCCTGAAAATGCACGAGCTCGAAGCCGTGCGTCTCTGCGTGTATCGCTCTGCGCAGCACATCTATGCCCAGGTCATCTCGGCCGACGGCAGCAAGGTTCTGGCCAGCGCCTCTACCTTGGACAAAGCACTGCGTGACGGCGCCACCGGCAACGTCGACGCGGCCAAGAAAGTTGGTGAGCTGGTTGCCGAGCGTGCGAAAGCCGCTGGTGTGACTCAGGTTGCATTCGACCGTTCTGGCTTCAAGTACCACGGCCGCGTCAAGGCGCTGGCTGATGCTGCTCGTGAAGGCGGGCTGGAGTTCTAAGTTATGGCAAATAACGACCAAAAGCGCGACGAAGGCTATATCGAGAAGCTGGTTCAAGTGAACCGCGTTGCCAAGACCGTCAAAGGCGGCCGTATCTTTACCTTCACCGCGTTGACCGTGGTGGGTGATGGTAAGGGCCGTGTAGGTTTCGGCCGCGGCAAGTCTCGTGAAGTGCCGGCTGCTATCCAGAAGGCTATGGAAGCTGCCCGTCGCAACATGATCCAAGTTGATCTGAACGGCACCACCCTGCAGTACGCGATGAAGTCCGCCCATGGCGCTTCGAAGGTGTACATGCAGCCGGCTTCCGAAGGTACCGGCATCATCGCTGGTGGCGCCATGCGTGCCGTCCTGGAAGTCGCTGGTGTTCAGAACGTTCTGGCCAAGTGCTACGGCTCTACCAACCCTGTGAACGTGGTTCATGCCACTTTCAAAGGTCTGAAGGCTATGCAGTCTCCGGATTCGGTTGCAGCCAAGCGTGGCAAGAGTGTCGAGGAGATTCTCTAACCATGGCTAACACCGTCAAAGTGACTCTGATCAAGAGCACCAATGGCCGTCTGGCCAATCATAAAGCCTGCGTCAAGGGTCTCGGCCTGCGTCGCATCAATCATACCGTCGAAGTTCTGGATACTCCGGAAAACCGCGGCATGATCAACAAGGCTTATTACCTTCTCCGTGTGGAGGGTTGATCCATGTACCTGAATGATCTGAGTCCAGCGCCGGGTTCCCGTCGCGAGAAGCATCGTCCGGGCCGTGGTATCGGCAGTGGTTTGGGCAAGACTGGTGGCCGTGGCCACAAAGGTCAGACCTCCCGCTCCGGTGGCACCATTGCTCCGGGTTTCGAAGGCGGCCAGCAGCCTCTGCACCGTCGTCTGCCCAAGTTCGGTTTCGTATCCTTGAAAGCTATGGACCGCGCAGAAGTGCGTACCTCCGAGCTGAACAAGATCGAAGGCGGCATTGTTACTCTGCAGGCGCTGAAGGATGCCAACCTGATTAACCAACATGTGCAGCGTGTGAAAGTCATGCTGTCCGGTGAAGTTACTCAGGCAGTCACCCTTAAAGGTATCGCTGCCACCAAAGGTGCGCGTGCGGCTATCGAAGCAGCTGGCGGTAAGTTCGAGGAATAAATGGCTAAGCAAGGTGCTCTCTCTGCTCTGGCTGGTGGCGGGTTGTCCGAACTCTGGGCTCGTCTGCGTTTTCTGTTCATGGCGATCATCGTCTATCGAATCGGCGCGCATATCCCAGTTCCCGGTATAAACCCTGACCGTCTGGCCGATCTGTTCCGACAGAATGAGGGGACCATTCTTAGCTTGTTCAACATGTTTTCCGGTGGCGCGCTGGAGCGGATGAGCATCTTTGCATTGGGGATCATGCCGTACATTTCGGCATCGATCATCATGCAGCTGATGACCGCCGTCAGCCCGCAGCTGGAACAGTTGAAGAAGGAAGGTGAGGCTGGTCGTCGCAAGATCAGCCAATACACCCGCTACGGCACCTTGGTTCTGGCATTCGTTCAGGCTATCGGCATGTCCGTTGGCCTGGCGAGCCAGGGCGTAGCGTTCTCGGTCGATTTCGGCTTCCACTTCGTTGCAGTCACCACCTTCGTGGCGGGTGCGATGTTCATGATGTGGCTAGGCGAGCAGATCACCGAGCGCGGTGTTGGCAACGGTATTTCGATGCTGATTTTTGCGGGCATCGTAGCCGGTCTGCCGTCGGCGATCGGGCAGTCTTTCGAGTCTGCTCGGCAGGGCGATATCAACATTTTCGCCCTCATCGCCATCGGTTTGCTGGCAGTAGCGATTATCGGTTTCGTGGTGTTCATTGAGCGTGGTCAGCGCCGCATTGCGGTGCACTACGCCAAGCGTCAGCAGGGCCGCAAGGTCTTCGCGGCGCAGACCAGCCACTTGCCGTTGAAGGTGAACATGGCGGGCGTAATCCCGGCCATCTTCGCCAGCAGCCTTCTGTTGTTCCCGGCCTCGCTGGGTGCCTGGTTTGGTCAGTCTGAGGGTATGGGCTGGCTGCAGGATATTTCGCAGGCTATCGCTCCTGGTCAGCCGTTGAACATTTTGCTGTTTAGTGCAGGGATCATTTTCTTCTGCTTCTTCTACACGGCCTTGATGTTCAACCCGAAAGACGTAGCGGAAAACCTGAAGAAGTCCGGTGCCTTTATTCCGGGTATCCGTCCCGGTGAGCAGTCCGCGCGCTATATCGATGGCGTTTTGACTCGCTTGACCATGTTCGGTGCTCTGTACATGACGGCCGTGTGCTTGTTGCCCCAGTTCCTGGTGGTGGCGGCCAACGTACCGTTCTACCTTGGCGGGACCTCGTTGCTGATCGTGGTAGTGGTTGTGATGGACTTCATGTCGCAAGTACAATCGCACCTCGTTTCGCACCAGTACGAATCCCTGATGAAGAAAGCCAACCTGAAGGGCTACGGCAGCGGCATGCTCCGCTGAAGTGTCCATAAGGTTCGAGGAGTTGGTGATGAAAGTTCGTGCATCGGTGAAAAAGCTGTGCCGTAACTGCAAAATTATTCGCCGTGAAGGTGTAGTGCGAGTGATTTGCAGCGCGGAACCGCGTCACAAACAGCGCCAAGGCTGAGTGTGATCGAAGCTATAAGCCCGGCAGCTAGTGCGCTGCCGGGTTGATTATTTGTTTCTACAGCGATAATATCTCGCGCCCCATTTCTTGGCTTCCGGGGCGTAGGTAGCTGTCAATTGGAGTTCCACTGAATGGCCCGTATTGCAGGCGTTAACATTCCGGATAACAAGCACGCTGTTATCTCGCTGACCTACATCTTTGGTGTTGGTCGCACCACCGCACAGAAAATCTGTGCAGCTACCGGTGTAAATCCGGCGGCAAAGATCAAGGATCTCTCTGACGAGCAGATCGAGCAGCTGCGTGGTGAAGTCGCCAAGGTGAATACCGAGGGTGACCTGCGCCGTGAAGTGAACATGAAAATCAAGCGCTTGATGGATCTTGGCTGCTACCGCGGTCTGCGTCATCGTCGCGGTCTGCCGGTTCGCGGTCAGCGTACCAAGACCAACGCACGCACCCGTAAGGGCCCGCGTAAGCCGATCCGCAAGTAATCGCGTTCGCGAATCGACAGGAATTTAGTCATGGCAAAACCTGCTGCTCGTACTCGTAAGAAAGTCAAGAAGACGGTGGTTGATGGCATCGCCCACATCCACGCTTCTTTCAACAACACCATCGTGACCATCACCGACCGTCAAGGTAACGCCCTGTCCTGGGCTACCTCCGGTGGTTCGGGTTTCCGCGGTTCTCGCAAGTCCACCCCGTTCGCTGCCCAGGTGGCTGCTGAGCGTGCTGGTCAAGCTGCGCTGGAATACGGCCTGAAGAACCTCGACGTCAACGTCAAGGGCCCAGGTCCGGGTCGTGAGTCCGCAGTCCGTGCTCTTAACGGTTGCGGTTACAAGATCGCCAGCATCACCGATGTGACGCCCATCCCGCATAACGGGTGCCGTCCTTCGAAGAAGCGTCGCGTGTAATCAGGAGACAGTGAGAAATGGCTCGTTACATTGGTCCCAAATGCAAACTGTCTCGTCGTGAAGGCACTGATCTTTTCCTGAAGAGTGGCGTACGCGCTCTGGAATCGAAGTGCAACATCGAAGCAGCCCCAGGTATCCACGGCCAGCGCCGTGGCCGTCAGTCCGACTACGGCACCCAGCTGCGCGAGAAGCAAAAAGTTCGTCGTATCTACGGCGTACTCGAGCGTCAATTCAGCGGTTATTACAAAGAAGCTGCCGGCAAGAAAGGCGCTACTGGTGAGAACCTGCTGCAGCTGCTCGAATGCCGTCTGGATAACGTTGTTTACCGTATGGGCTTTGGTGCAACCCGCGCCGAATCCCGTCAGCTGGTTTCGCACAAAGCGATCAGCGTCAACGGTAAGACTGTAAACGTACCGTCGTTCCAGGTTAAAGCTGGCGACGTGGTTGCAGTTCGTGAGAAATCGAAGAATCAGCTGCGCATCGTTCAAGCTCTCGAGCTGTGTGCCCAGCGTGGCCGCGTTGAATGGGTAGATGTAGATACCGAGAAGAAGTCTGGCGTGTTCAAAAGCGTCCCGGCTCGCGGTGATCTCTCCGCTGACATCAACGAAAGCCTGATTGTCGAGCTCTACTCCAAGTAAGGGCTAGAAAATAGGTGCATCCATGCAGATTTCGGTAAATGAGTTCCTGACCCCCCGCCATATCGATGTGCAGGTGGTCAGTCCGACCCGCGCCAAGATCACTCTCGAGCCTCTCGAGCGTGGTTTCGGCCATACCCTGGGCAACGCGCTGCGTCGCATCCTGTTGTCCTCCATGCCTGGCTGTGCAGTAGTCGAGGCCGAGATTGACGGTGTACTCCATGAGTACAGCGCCATCGAAGGTGTTCAGGAAGATGTCATTGAAATCCTGCTCAACCTTAAAGGTCTGGCAATCAAGCTGCACGGTCGAGACGAAGTTACACTGACTCTGGCGAAGAAGGGCTCTGGCGTCGTAACCGCTGCCGATATTCAGCTGGATCATGATGTTGAAATCGTCAACGGCGACCACGTTATCGCCAACCTGGCCTCCAATGGCGCGCTGAACATGAAGCTCGTTGTAGCTCGTGGTCGCGGCTATGAGCCAGCTGATTCGCGCCAGAGTGATGAAGACGAGAGCCGCAGCATTGGTCGCTTGCAGCTCGACTCTACCTTCAGCCCGGTGCGTCGCGTGTCTTACGTGGTGGAAAACGCTCGCGTTGAGCAGCGTACCAACCTGGACAAACTGGTTATCGACCTCGAAACCAACGGTACCCTGGACCCTGAAGAGGCTATCCGTCGTGCTGCAACCATCCTGCAACAGCAGTTGGCTGCATTCGTCGACCTCAAAGGTGACAGCGAGCCTGTGGTTATCGAACAGGAAGACGAGATCGATCCGATCCTGCTCCGCCCGGTTGATGACCTGGAACTGACCGTTCGTTCGGCCAACTGCCTCAAGGCAGAAAACATCTACTACATCGGTGATCTGATCCAGCGCACCGAAGTAGAGCTGTTGAAAACGCCGAACCTGGGCAAGAAATCCCTGACTGAAATCAAGGACGTTCTGGCTTCCCGCGGTCTGTCCCTCGGTATGCGCCTCGACAACTGGCCGCCGGCAAGTCTGAAGAAAGACGATAAGGCGACTGCCTGATCGTCATCATCACCGAACGTGAAGTTTGGTAAGGAATTGAACCATGCGTCATCGTAAAAGTGGCCGTCACCTCAGCCGCACCAGCGCTCACCGCAAGGCCATGTTTCAAAACATGGCGGTATCGCTGTTCGAGCATGAGCTGATCAAAACTACTCTGCCGAAAGCCAAGGAACTGCGTCGCGTTGCCGAGCCGCTGATTACCCTGGCCAAAGAAGACAGCGTTGCCAACCGCCGTCTGGCTTTCGACCGTACCCGTTCGAAAGCCATCGTTGGCAAACTGTTCAACGATCTGGGCAAGCGCTACGCCACCCGTCAGGGCGGTTACCTGCGTATCCTCAAGTGCGGTTTCCGCGCTGGCGACAATGCCCCGATGGCTTATGTTGAGCTGGTCGACCGTCCGGTCGGTGGCGCAGTAGAAGCTGCCGAATAAGGCATCGTTGCAAAAAAGAACCGGGCTTAGGCCCGGTTTTTTTACGCCTGCTGTTTAGTGAAAAACTATCGTCTCGTGAGATGTTATTCATTTGTCGCTTCGCTTGTACTCGTCAATACTCAACGCCAATCCCGCTCAGTCGGGAACGATCAGCTTGGTAAGGAGATAGACGATGAGTGACAAGACCGAAGGTAAGTGCCCGTTCTCGGGAGGCGCTTCCGAAACGCCGAAGCACACGGCCGGCGGCGGCACCGGTAACCGCGACTGGTGGCCGAACCAGTTGCGTGTCGACCTTCTGCATCAGCATTCCTCGAAGTCCAATCCGCTGGGCGAGACCTTCAACTATGCCGAGGCCTTCCAGTCGCTGGATTACGAGGCCTTGAAGAAAGACCTGCGCGCCTTGATGACCGACTCGCAGGACTGGTGGCCGGCCGACTTTGGCCACTACGGTCCGCAGTTCATTCGCATGGCCTGGCACGCGGCCGGTACCTACCGTACCGGTGACGGTCGCGGAGGCGCGGGGCGTGGGCAACAGCGTTTTGCACCGCTCAACAGCTGGCCGGACAACGTCAATATCGACAAGTCGCGCCGCCTGCTGTGGCCGATCAAGCAGAAGTACGGCCAGAAGATCTCCTGGGCAGACCTGCTGGTGCTCACCGGCAACGTCGCGCTGGAAACCATGGGTTTCCGTACGTTTGGTTTCGCCGGGGGGCGTGAGGATACCTGGGAACCGGATCTGGACGTCTACTGGGGCACCGAAAAGACCTGGCTGGGCGGCGATAACCGTTACGGCAAGGGTGCGGCCGGCAACAAGGACGACCACGGCGTTCTGGTGGCCGACGAGGAGCTGCATGGCCAGGAGCAGGACCGTACCGACAGCCAGGGCCGCAACCTGGAAAACCCCCTCGCTGCCGTGCAGATGGGGCTGATCTATGTGAACCCGGAAGGTCCGGAGGGCAATCCCGACCCGCTCGCCGCGGCCCACGACATTCGTGAAACCTTCGCGCGCATGGCCATGAACGATGAAGAGACCGTGGCGCTGATCGCCGGCGGCCACACTTTCGGCAAGACCCATGGTGCGGGTCCGGCGGATCACGTTGGCGCCGAACCCGAGGCAGCCGGCCTCGAGGAGCAGGGGTTGGGCTGGGGCAGCTCGTTCGGCAGCGGCAAGGCCGGCGATGCCATCACCAGCGGCCTGGAAGTCACCTGGACGACGACGCCTGCGCAGTGGAGCAACAACTTCTTCGAGAACCTTTTCGGGTTCGAGTGGGAATTGACCAAGAGTCCGGCGGGCGCCCACCAGTGGGTGGCCAAAAACGCCGAGGCGATCATCCCTGATGCGCACGACCCATCGAAGAAACGTCTGCCGACCATGTTGACTACCGACCTGTCGCTGCGCTTCGATCCGGCCTACGAGAAAATCTCCCGGCGTTTCCTGGAGAACCCGCAAGCGTTCGCCGAAGCATTCGCCCGCGCCTGGTTCAAACTGACCCACCGCGACCTCGGTCCGAAGTCCCGTTACCTGGGCCCGGAAGTGCCGAAGGAAGAGCTGCTCTGGCAAGACCCGGTGCCAGCTGTGCATCATCCGCTGATCGACGCTGCCGACGTCGCCGCGCTGAAGGCCCAGGTGCTGGGCTCCGGTCTGACGGTGTCCGAGCTGGTTGGCACGGCGTGGGCTTCGGCCTCGACCTTCCGGGGCTCCGACAAGCGTGGCGGTGCCAATGGCGCCCGTGTTCGCCTGGCGCCGCAAAAGGATTGGGCTGCCAACCAGCCTGAGCAGCTGGCCAGGGTGCTGGCAACGCTCGAGGGGATCCGTGGCGAGTTCAACCGCACCGCTACCGGTGGCAAGCAGGTCAGCCTGGCCGATTTGATCGTACTGGCGGGTAATGCCGGTATCGAGCAGGCCGCCGGCAAAGCCGGTCACTCGGTAAGCGTGCCGTTCTCGGCAGGGCGCGCCGATGCCTCGCAGGAGCAGACCGATGTCGATTCCTTCGCCGTGCTCGAGCCGATCGCCGACGGTTTCCGCAACTACCTCAAGGGTCGCTACAGCGTGCCGCCGGAGGCGTTACTGATCGACAAGGCGCAGTTGCTGACCCTGACCGCGCCGGAGCTGACCGTACTGATCGGCGGCCTGCGGGCGATCAATATCAACGTGGGTGACGCTGGGCATGGCGTATTCACCGACCGGCCGGGTGCGCTGAGCAACGACTTCTTCGTCAACCTGCTCGACATGGGCACGGCGTGGAAGGCGGTGCCAGGCGATGCCAACCTGTACCAGGGACGTGACCGCAACAGTGGCGAGCTGAAGTGGACCGCTACCCGCGTGGACCTGGTATTTGGCTCCAACGCCATTCTGCGTGCACAGGCCGAGGTATACGCCAGCACCGACGCCCGCTTCATCGAGGATTTCGTGGCCGCCTGGACCAAGGTCATGAACCTCGACCGCTTCGACCTCGCCTGATCGCTGGCCGGGCGCTCGCGTCCGGTCTGCTGAGCCGATGCAGCCAACGCCTCCGCCAAGGGGGCGTTGTGCTTTTTACTTGACCCCAACGGATGATGGGTCGAGCATTCACCTATTCCATTCGCTGCACCAAGGATTTCCCCGCATGAAGGGCCACATCGAAGTCATCGACTACCTCAAAACCCTGTTGAAAGGCGAGCTGGCCGCGCGCGATCAGTACTTCATTCACTCGCGCCTGTATGAGGATTGGGGCTTCAGCAAGCTCTACGAGCGCATCAACCACGAGATGGAAGAAGAGACCCAGCACGCGGACGCGTTGCTCAAGCGCATCATCTTCCTGGAAGGTGTACCGGACATGGTGCCCGACGCCTTTACTTTCGGTCAGACCGTACCGGATGCCTTGAAGCTGGATCTGGCCCTGGAGTACCAGGTGCGTGCCGCGCTGAGCAAGGGCATCGAACTGTGCGAGCGCCATCAGGATTACCAGAGCCGCGATATCCTGCTGCTGCAACTCAAGGATACCGAGGAAGACCATGCCTACTGGCTGGAGATCCAGCTACAGCTGATTGCCAAGCTGGGCCTGGAGAAGTACCTGCAGAGCCAGATGTAAAATCGCAGCCAAGAAAAAGCCCCGCACATGCGGCGCACATGCGGGGCTTTTTCGTGAGCGAGCGGGTCGTCAGGCCCGGTCACGCTCCAGCAACGGCTTGAGGAAGTGCCCGGTGTGGGACTGCGGCATCTCGGCGACTTCTTCCGGCGTGCCCACGGCGATGATCTGGCCGCCTTTGGAGCCGCCTTCCGGGCCCAGGTCTACCAGCCAGTCGGCGGTCTTGATGACGTCCAGATTGTGCTCGATCACCACCACGGTGTTGCCGTGATCGCGCAGGCGATGCAGTACGTCGAGCAGCTGCTGGATGTCCGCGAAGTGCAGCCCGGTGGTCGGCTCATCGAGGATATACAGGGTCTTGCCGGTATCGCGCTTGCTGAGCTCACGCGATAGCTTGACCCGCTGCGCCTCGCCGCCGGACAGGGTGGTCGCCGACTGGCCGAGCTTGATGTACGAAAGGCCGACGTCCATCAGCGTTTGCAGCTTGCGCGCCAGCGCTGGTACGGCATCGAAGAATGCGCGAGCGTCCTCGATGGTCATCTCAAGCACTTCATGGATGCTCTTGCCCTTGTACTTGATCTCCAGGGTTTCGCGGTTGTAGCGCTTGCTCTTGCACACGTCGCAGGGCACGTAGATGTCGGGGAGAAAGTGCATCTCCACTTTGATCAGGCCGTCGCCCTGGCACGCTTCGCAGCGGCCGCCCTTGACGTTGAACGAGAAGCGGCCCGGGCCGTAACCACGTGAACGGGATTCCGGCACGCCGGCGAACAGCTCGCGGATTGGCGTGAACAGCCCGGTGTAGGTCGCCGGGTTGGAGCGCGGCGTACGGCCGATCGGGCTCTGGTCGATATCCACCACTTTGTCGAGATGCTGCAGGCCGTCGATGCTGTCGTGGGCCGCCGCTTCCAGCGTGGTGGCGCCGTTGAGGGCGGTGGCGCTGAGCGGGAACAGGGTGTTGTTGATCAGTGTCGACTTGCCCGAGCCGGAGACCCCGGTCACGCAGGTCAGCAGGCCGATGGGGATGTCCAGATTGACGTTCTGCAGGTTGTTGCCGCGGGCGCCCTTGATTTTCAGCGAGAGCTTCTTGTCGCGCGGCGTGCGCTTGGCAGGCACGGCGATCTTCACGCGGCCGGACAGGTATTTGCCGGTCACCGAGTCGGGGTGGGCCATGACTTCCTCGGCGGTGCCCTCGGCGACGATCTGGCCGCCATGCACACCGGCGCCGGGGCCGATGTCGACCACGTAGTCGGCCATGCGGATGGCGTCTTCATCGTGTTCGACCACGATCACCGTGTTGCCGATGTCGCGCAGGTGGCGGAGGGTTCCGAGCAGGCGCTCGTTGTCGCGCTGGTGGAGGCCGATAGAAGGTTCGTCGAGGATGTACATCACGCCCACCAGGCCGGCGCCGATCTGGCTGGCCAAGCGGATGCGCTGGGCCTCGCCACCGGACAGGGTGTCGGCGCTGCGATCCAGAGTCAGGTAGTCGAGGCCGACGTTGACCAGAAACTGCAGGCGCTCGCAGATTTCCTTGAGGATCTTGCTGGCGATTTCACCGCGCCGGCCTTCCAGCGTCAGGTCGCCGAAGTACTCGCTGGCGGAGCCAATCGGCATGCCGGTGACCGCCGGCAGGGTCTTCTCGCCCACCCATACGTGACGGGCTTCGCGGCGCAGGCGGGTGCCACGGCAGTCGGGGCAGGGTTGCGTGCTGAGGAACTTGGCCAACTCTTCGCGCACGCTGGTGGACTCGGTCTCGCGATAGCGGCGCTCGAGGTTGGGCACGATGCCTTCGAACGGGTGCGAGCGTTTGACGATATCGCCGCGGTCGTTGAGGTATTTGAAATCGACGTTCTGCGAGCCGCTACCGCTGAGAATTACCTTCTGGTGGTCACTGTCCAGCTCGCCGAACGGTTCATCCAGGCTAAAGCGGTAATGCCCGGCGAGTGAGCCAAGCATCTGGAAGTAATAGACGTTGCGCCGGTCCCAGCCACGTATCGCACCTTCGGCCAGGGTCAGCTCCGCATTGACCAGGCGTTTGGTATCGAAGAACTGCTTCACGCCCAGGCCATCGCACGTCGGGCAGGCACCGGCAGGGTTGTTGAAGGAGAACAGCTTGGGTTCGAGCTCGCTGATCGAATGGCCGCACACCGGGCAGGCGAAGCGGGCCGAGAAGATGATCTCCTCGCCTTCTTCGCCTTCCATGGGTGCGATCAGCGCCAGGCCATCGGCCAGCTTGAGGGCGGTCTCGAAGGATTCGGCCAGGCGCTGTTGCAGGTCGCCCCGGGCCTTGAAGCGGTCGACCACGGCATCGATGCTGTGCTTTTTCTGCTTGTCGAGCTTCGGCAGCTCATCCAGCTCGTAAATCTTGCCGTTGACCCGTACACGCACGAAGCCCTGCGCACGCAGCTCGTCGAACACAGCCAAGTGCTCGCCTTTGCGCTCGCGAATGATCGGCGCCAGCAGCATCAGCTTGGCGCCCTCGGGCATGGCCAGCACCTGATCGACCATCTGGCTGACGGTCTGCGCCTCAAGCGGCAGGTCGTGATCCGGGCAACGCGGTTGGCCGGCGCGTGCATAGAGCAGGCGCAGGTAATCGTAGATCTCGGTGATGGTGCCGACCGTCGAGCGGGGGTTGTGCGAGGTGGACTTCTGCTCGATGGAAATCGCTGGCGACAGTCCTTCGATGGTGTCGACGTCGGGCTTTTCCATCATCGACAGGAACTGCCGGGCATAGGCCGACAGCGACTCGACATAGCGGCGCTGACCTTCGGCATACAGGGTATCGAATGCCAGGGACGACTTGCCCGAGCCGGACAGGCCGGTGATCACGATCAGCTTGTCGCGTGGCAGGGTCAGGTCAATATTTTTCAAATTGTGGGTGCGAGCACCCCGGATCAGAATCTTGTCCAAAACAGCCTCGCGTTGCGGGCGGATAAACCGCCGAGTATACGGGGGGCAACAGCCGTGCGGCAAAGCGCCGCTGCTGTGCCAGTAGGGTTTCGACTGGTAGAATCGCCGGCTTGTTTCAACAGGTTATCGACGATGCGCGATTCGCACAGCGAACGCATGAGTGGCGCGGAGACTCGGGCGGCCGGTGGGCTGGCGCTGGTGTTCGCATTCCGCATGCTGGGCATGTTCATGGTATTGCCGGTATTGGCTACCTATGGGCAAGAGCTCGCCGGTTCAACCCCGGCACTGATCGGTCTGGCGATCGGCGCCTATGGCCTGACTCAGGCCTTTCTGCAGATTCCCTTTGGCGTGTTGTCCGATCGCATTGGCCGGCGCCCGGTGATTTACTTTGGTCTGGTGATCTTTGCGGCAGGCAGTTTACTGGCGGCCAACGCCGACTCCATCTGGGGGGTGATCGCCGGGCGCGTGCTGCAGGGCGCCGGGGCGATCTCCGCGGCGGTGATGGCGCTGCTTTCCGACCTGACCCGCGAACAGCACCGCACCAAGGCCATGGCCATGATCGGCATGAGTATCGGTTTGTCCTTCGCCATCGCCATGGTGGTCGGCCCGCTGCTGACCCGTGCGTTCGGCCTGTCCGGCCTGTTCCTGGCCACCGGCGCCATGGCGCTGCTGGGCATTCTCATCGTTGCCGGGCTGGTGCCATCCAGCGCCGGGCCGCTGCAGCACCGTGAGTCGGGCGTCGCCAGGCAGGCCCTGTGGCCGACCCTGACGCACCCGGACCTGCTGCGCCTGGACTTCGCTATCTTCGCCCTGCATGCCATCCTCATGGCCAGCTTCATCGCCTTGCCACTGGCACTGGTGGAGCAGGGCGGGCTGCCCAAGGAGCAGCACTGGTGGGTGTATCTCACCGCGCTGTTGGGGGGCTTCTTTCTGATGGTGCCGTTCATCATTTACGGCGAGAAGAAACGTCAGATGCGTCGCGTGCTGATCGGCTCGATACTCGTGCTGCTCGGCTGCGAGCTGTTCTTCTGGGCATTTGGCCACGGGCTGCGCAATCTGGTGCTCGGTATCGTGGTGTTCTTCACCGCGTTCAACCTGCTGGAGGCCTCGCTGCCTTCGCTGATCAGCAAGGTGGCGCCTGCGGGTGGCAAGGGCACGGCGATGGGCGTTTATTCGACCAGCCAGTTCCTCGGCTCGGCCCTGGGCGGCATCCTTGGCGGCTGGCTGTATCAGCACCATGGCCTGGCCGGCGTGTTCGGCGGCTGTGCGTTGTTGACGGTTCTCTGGCTCGCCTTTGCTGTTACTATGCGTGAACCGCCGTATGTGACCAGCCTGCGTTTGCCGCTATCCAGCGGGGCGCTGCAGGAAGCAGGCCTGGCCGAGCGAATTCAGGCGGTGCCCGGCGTGGCAGATGCCGTGGTAGTGGCCGAAGAGGCTGCCATCTATGTGAAGGTAGACACCCAACAATTGGATCGCACGTCGCTGCAGCGCCTGATCGAAGCGGCGCCGGTGACGTGCTGAAAGTAGGAGAGCGTTATGGCCCGTGGGGTTAACAAAGTTATTCTGGTCGGTACCTGCGGACAGGATCCGGAAACGCGCTATCTGCCCAGCGGCAACGCCGTGACCAACCTGAGTCTGGCAACCAGCGAGCAGTGGACCGACAAACAGACCGGTCAGCGCGTCGAGAAAACTGAATGGCACCGCGTGTCGCTGTTCGGCAAGGTCGCGGAAATCGCCGGTGAGTACCTGCGCAAGGGCTCCCAGGTCTACATTGAGGGCAAGCTGCAGACCCGCGAGTGGGAAAAGGATGGTGTGAAGCGCTACACCACCGAAATCATCGTCGATATGCAGGGCACCATGCAGCTGCTTGGCGGCCGTCCAGACGGCGCCAGCGCCGGCGGTGGCGACTCCGCTCCGCGCCAGTCGCGCCCGGCCCCGCAGCGCGAGCCGCAACACCAGGCGCCGCGTCAGTCCGCTCCGCAGCAGCAGAAGCCGCAGCCCGCGCAGGACTACGACAGCTTCGACGACGACATCCCGTTCTGATCGTCTGGCGTTAATACAAAGGCCCCGCAATGCGGGGCCTTTGTCGTTGTACCTGCCAACGCTGTCAGGCTGGGCTGTAGAGGCGTTTGCGCAGCAGGTCCTGACCGATCCACAGCGCCAGGGCGATGCTGATGCCGCAGAGGTTGGCGAGCATGTCCCACTGGCTGAATTCGCGGCTGGTCTGCAAGACGTGCTGCAGCCATTCCAGCAGCGGTGCCTGGATGTACAGCAGGCCCCACAGCAGCCAGCCGGATACGTTGGGGAAGGCGATGCGGGTAACCAGCGACAGACCGGTAAATGCCAGCAGGTGCAGAAATTTGTCCGAAGCCTCGAACAGGTCGGGGGGCGACTCCGGGCGGAACAGGCCGTAGGCAAGCACGGCGCAGCAGGCCAGGAACATCAGCTTTTTCAATTTTCCGTCCTTTGTTCATCAGGCGTGTGGCACTGTGACCACAGCATGCGCTGCAGGTTGCCGGTGCGGGGCTACCCGGTGAACAGGTGTCTTGGCATCGGCGGAGCGCGTCAAGAGAGTGCGTGGTGGATGACGCCACCGGCTAAAAACAGCAAAATGCAGGCCATAGGGCTGAACCGTCCGGGATCTGCCGAGTATTTAGCGGCTGGCGCGCCATGATGCGGTGCGAGCTCAAACCTGATTGTGGAGCCTCTAGTTTCGTTATGCGCATGCGCCTGTTGTTGCTGGGTGGTGGCAGTACGCTGGGTAAGGCGTTGATTCGCCTGGGAGCCGAAGAGGATATCGGTTTTCTCGCCCCGCGCCCGCCAGCCCAGGGTTGGGATGCCGCGAGCCTGACCCAGTTGGTCGACGATACCCGCCCCGACGCGGTGATCAACTTCGCCTATTACTTCGACTGGTTCCAGGCCGCGAAGGTCAGCGAGGAACGTTTTGCCGCGCAGGAGCGCGCCGTGGAGCGTCTTGCCGAACTGTGCCAACACCATGATATCCGTCTGTTGCAGCCCTCCAGCTATCGCGTGTTCGACGGCACTCGGGCAACCGCCTACAACGAAAAGGATGATCTGCAACCGCTGAGCCTGCGTGGCCAGGCGCTGGCACGGATGGAGCAGAGTGTGCGCGCCGTGTGCCCGCGCCATGTGCTGTTGCGTTTCGGCTGGTTGCTGGATGACAGCCCGGATGGCTTGCTGGCGCGGTTCCTGGTGCGTGCCGAGCACGATCAGGCGCTTTATCTCGCCGATGACCGGCGCGGTAACCCGACGCCTGTCGAAGATGCCGCACGGGTCATCCTGGCTGTGCTCAAGCAGCTCGACTGTGCTGCGCCGCTATGGGGCACTTACCACTATGGAGGCCACGAGGCGACTACCGCGCTGGCGCTCGGCCAGGCGATCCTGAGCGAGGCGCGGCACCTGCGCGCCAATCTCCTCGACGACATCGTCGGTCAGGCTCACGCCGCCCGGGCGGACGCAGCCGATGAGCCGCAACACGGCGTGCTGTCGTGCAAGAAAATCCTTCATACCTTCGGCGTCAAACCGCGTGCCTGGCGCGCTGGCCTGCCGAGCCTGCTGGAGCATTACTACCGTCATGTCTGACCCCATCATCCTCGTGACTGGCGGTGCCGGTTTCATCGGCTCCAACCTGGTCGACGCCTTGCTGGCCCGTGGCAACCAGGTGCGTGTGCTGGACAATCTGTCCATGGGCAAGCTCGGCAACTTGCCGGTCAGCGATCCGCGACTGACCTTAATCGAAGGCGATGTAGTCGACGCGGCGCTGGTCAGCCGCTGCGTTGCCGGCTGTGCGGCCGTGGTACACCTGGCCGCCGTGGCCTCGGTGCAGGCTTCGGTAGACGACCCGGTCAGCACCCACCAGAGCAATTTCATCGGCACCCTGAATATCTGCGAGGCAATGCGCGAGCATGGCGTGCGCCGCGTGGTGTTCGCCTCCAGCGCCGCGGTGTATGGCAACAATGGTGAAGGCGTGGCCATTGACGAGCAGACCGCAAAGGCGCCGCTGACACCCTACGCAGCAGACAAGCTGGCCAGCGAGCACTACCTGGAGTTCTATGGAAGGCAGCACGGCCTGGAGCCGGCGATCTTCCGATTTTTCAATGTGTTCGGGCCGCGTCAGGATCCGTCGTCGCCCTATTCGGGGGTGATCAGCATCTTCACCCAGCGCGCCCAGCAGGGCTTGCCGATAAGCGTCTTCGGCGACGGCGAGCAGACCCGCGATTTCTTCTACGTGGCCGACCTGGTCGAGTTGTTGTTACAGGCGCTGGATGCCGGGCAGGTGGCGCAGGGGGCGGTGAATGTCGGCTGGAACGAGACGGTGAGCCTCAAGCAATTGCTGGCGCAGATCGGCGAGTTGCTCGGTGGCCTGCCGACAGTTACCCACCTCGAGCCGCGGGCAGGCGACATTCGCTACTCGCGAGCCGACAATAGCCGCCTGGCTGCCAACTACCGGCTGCCCGTGCAGACGTCGCTACGCGATGGTTTGGCAGCGTTGCTCAGTAGCTGAGGCGTTCACCGCAGCACAGAAAAAGCCGGCATTGCCGGCTTTTTTGCGTTTGGATGGGCCGCGGGAGAGATCCATGTGGGCGCGGGCCATGTCCGCGATTTCTGCGCGTGGTGCACTCGCGCAAGGGAACGCTAAACGCCCGCGCGACCCAAGTCACCCGTTAGAACCTGTAACCCAGCCCAACCATGTAGACGAACGGATCGACGTCCACGTCGACCTTGGCGCGCACGCCGAGATCGGGGTGGTCGACATAGGCGGTGGTGTCGATATCGATGTAGCGCGCCTGGGCGTTGATCATCAGGTTATCGGTGAGCATGTAATCGGCGCCGACCTGCCAGGCCAGGCCCCAGGAATTCCTGGCGCGGAAATTGTCGAAGCCGGCTGCCGAGGCGCCGCTGCCCACGTGTTCATCGTAGATCCAGGTGTAGTTGATGCCTGCGCCTACGTAAGGCTGGAACACGGCGTGCGAATCGAGCGGGTAATACACCACGCTCAGGGTCGGCGGCAGGTGCTTGAGAGTGCCGAGTTTGCCGTTGGCGGCATCCAGGGCGGTGCCCCTGATCTTTACGTCGTGCTCGAAGGGGGTGGCGGCGAGCAGCTCGATGCCGATGTTGCTGGTGAGCATGTAAGCGACGTTGAGGCCCAACTGGGTGTCGCTGCCCATGGTCGCCTTGCCGCCCAGGTCGGTGCCGGCGAGGCCGCCGCGATCGACCTTGACCGTAGAGCTGTCGGCCTCGGGATTGACCGTGATGGCGCCGGCGCGGACCAGGATATCTCCGGCCTGATGCGCCTGAGCCATGGGGGCGGCCAGCGCCAGGGCGATCAGCGAGGCAGGGAACAGCGACTTGTGCATGGTGAGCTCCTAACGGGTCATTCGAATCATCTCGGATGGCGTCAGGGTAGGGCGCTGGGCGATGCGTCCCTTGACTCAGCTCAATGCCCGTGGGGTAAGCGGTGCGACCTTTTGCCGCGATGTCAGTTGGCCGGCAGCTCGTAGGGGTAGATCTTGTCTGCGGCCAGTTGGTAGCCGACCTCGGCCAGTTCGCTGCTGCTGTGCTCCACCTTGAGCGGGCCTTCGATCCAGAACGGCTGATACAGCGCATCGAGCAGCACGCCCAGCTCGGTGTGGACGTGGATGATCTGGTTGGACGGCGGTGGCGGCACGTGGATGCAGGCGCCGAAGTAGGGCACCAGCAGAAACTCGGTCACGCGGCCTTCCTCGGTCACATCCAGCGGCACGATGTAGCCGGGAATCTTCACCTGCTGCCCATCCATTTCCTTGACCACCGGCGCCGAGGGGAACTGCTGCAGCGACACGGCGCCCCCTTCGGACAGCGCGTCGCCGAGCTGCGACATGTCGTGCATGGGCGTCATCTGGCTGGCCTGGGGCGGGGCATCCTTGGGGATCAGTTCCTGCCAGTTCAGGGTGCGCAATTCGGCGGCCCAAAGTGGCGCGGCCAGGGCAAGGAGAAGCGTGGTGAGCAGAGCGCGACGCATGACACTACCTTTAGATGGGAGACGCAGCCGGGGCCGGCAGACCCGGCTCCGTACGTTCAGAGGCGAATCGACAGCCCATCTGCCAAAGACTGCCGATAGGCCCGCCAGGCAGGCACGCAGCCCATCAGCAGGGCGGCGGTCAGGATAGCGCCGAGCAGCGTCCACTCATAGGGCGTCGGCGCACTCAACGGCAGATACAGGCCGTAGTTGGCCTGCACATAACCCTGCGCCCCGGCGATGCCGCCATACAACAGTGCAACGCCGGCCACCACACCGGCCACCGCCAGCGAAAAGGCTTCGAGGATCAGCAGGCTGGCGACATGCCACGGCCGCGCGCCCACGGAGCGCAGGATGGCCATTTCCCGGCGCCGCTCGTTGAGGCTGGTGAGAATGGCTGTGAGCATACCGATCAGGCCGGTCAGCACCACGAACAGCGACACCACGAACAGCGCTTTTTCCGCCGTGCCCATCAAACTCCACAACTCCTGCAGGGCAACGCCTGGGAGAATCGCCAGCAGCGGTTCGCCGCGGTATTCGTTGACCTCGCGCTGCACTGCGAAGGTGGCGATCTTGCTTTTCAAACCCAGCATCACCGCGGTGATCGCCTTGGGTTGCAGGTCCATGTGGCGTGCCTGGTCAGCGCTGACCTTGCCGGCGCCGCGAGCCGGCACGCCGTTCTGCCAGTCGACGTGCAGCGCCTCCATGCCCTCCAGGGAAATGTGCAGGGTGCGGTCCACCGGCGTGCCGGTACGGGCAAGGATGCCGCTGACCACGAAGGGCTTGTCGTCATGCTGCTGCAGGCTGATGGTCGCCACCCCGTGAGACAACACCAGCTTGTCGCCAAGCTTGTAGTTCAGCGCCTGGGCCACTTCGGCGCCGAGCACCACGTCGAACAGGTCGTCAAAGCGCGCCCCCTGGGCCAGTTGCAGGGCCTGGCCACGACCGTAGTGGTAGTGATCGAAGTAGCCCGCGTTGGTGCCCATCACTCGGTAGCCGCGGTGCGAGTCGCCCAGGGAAATGGGGATGGCCCAGTCGACCTGGCGATGGGCGGCGAGCTTCTCGAAGCTGTCCCAACGAATGTTGTTGGTTGCATTGCCGATGCGAAATACCGAGTACAGCAGCAGGTTCACGCTGCCGGAACGCGCGCCGACGATCAGGTCGGTGCCGCTGATGGTGTTGGCGAAACTGGCGCGTGCCTCGGTGCGCACCCGCTCCACGGCGAGCAGCAGGCACACCGACAGGGCGATGGCGAACGCCGTGAGCAGGGCGGTGAAACGGCGGTTGGCCAGGCTGGCCAGGGCGAGTCGTAACAGGAACACCTCAGACCTCCTGGGGTTTGCTGGCGCGATTGAGTTCAGCCAGTGACAGGCTGCGGTCGAACAGCGTGGCCAGGCTCTGGTCGTGGCTGACGAACAGCAGGCTGGCCCCGACGTCGCGGCATTCGCCAAACAGCAGTTCGAGAAAAGCCTGGCGCGCATCGGCGTCCAGCGCGGAGGTCGGTTCGTCGGCGATCACCAGTTCCGGCTGGCCGATCAGCGCGCGAGCGGCAGCCACGCGCTGCTGCTGGCCGATGGACAGTGAATCGGCGCGACGCTCGAGCAGCGCCGGACGCAGGCCCAGGTGTTCCAGCAGGCTGGCGGCCGCCTGGTCGATGCTGCCGTAACGCTGCGCGGCGCGATCGGCGCGCAGGCGGGAAAAGCGGCACGGCAACTCGACGTTGGCGCGCACGCTGAGAAAGGGCAGCAGGTTGAATTGCTGGAAAATATAGCCGGTGTGGTCGACCCGGAAACGGTCCCGTCGCGCCGCCGAGAGGGCCGCGAGGTCTTCACCGAGCAGGCGAACATGGCCTCGGCCAGGCTTCTGTACACCACCGAGCAGGCCCAGCAGGGTGGTCTTGCCGCTACCGCTGGGGCCTTTGAGAAACAGTGTTTCGCCGCGCTGCAGATTGAAATTCGGGATATCCAGAAGCTCTTCCTGGCCGGGCCAGGCAAAGCCGAGGTCGGTGAGTTCGATCAGTGCTGAGGTCATGGGGGCTGCTGGCAATGAGGGCAAACGGCAAGTGTGCCAGATACGGAGCAATCGACCAGGGCTGCGCTGTTGCAGCACATTGGAAGAGCGGGCGCCGGTGCGGCACCCGCCGTGCGATCAGAACGTCAGGCGCGGATTGGCTGGCGTCGACTCGACACCCTGCTGGCCGCTTGGACCGATCAGTTGCACATTGATCTTCTGGGTGGCCGGGAACTGCTTGTAGAAGGCCGACAGGTCGAGGGTCTTCAGGGCCTCGGGCTGCTTGCAGGTGAAGGTGTAGTCGGCGTCGATATCGCTGTGCTCGTGATCATGGTCATGATCGGCTGCATCGTCGTCATGGTCGGCAGTGCCGAACAGCGGGCTGTGCAGCTCGTGCTCGGTCAGGCTGCAGCCAGCGGCGGCAGGCAGGCTGAACAGGGCCAGTGGTTTCTCCAGCTGGGCGCGGGCGGCCGCGACGGTTTTCTTGTCGGCATCGCTGGTCGCGGCATGTTCGAAGCCAACGATATTCATGGCCGGGCTTTCCAGCTCGATTTCCAGGGTGCTGCCTTCCAGCGCCACGTTTAGCGTGGCAACGCCATGCTCATGCTTGCCGAGGCTGCCGTGGTCATGGTCGTGATCATGGGTTTGTGCCTGGACAGCGGCCAGGGGAAGCAGGGCGAATGGCAGGGCGAGCAGTAAACGGCGCATGGAGCGGCTCCGGGCAGGGAATGGTGTTGATACGTTATAACAAATTGATGCCCGGTGGTAGGGGTGCTTGGTTTGCTGGCGCGCGCGTGGGAGCATGGCGCATCGACAGGCTGGAGGGATTATGGTGCGTATTCGTGGGCGAATCGGTGACTGGCCGGTGGATCTGACCATAGAGCTCGATCCAGAGGATTGGGCACAACTGGCGGCCGCCGCGCCGCCGGTTGCACAGGCTGGTGCCGCTGCGCCTCAGGCCGCGCCGCCGCCGGACCAGGATGCGCAGTGGCAGACCGTATTGGAGCTGCTGCGCCGCGCCGGGCGCGTCGAGGGCCCGCAATTGCTGGCGCAGCTGGCAGTACTGGCCGGCGGCGAGATGGCCGGCAAGCGCCTGCTGGTGCGGTTGCGCCATTGCGAGCAGGTGCGCATGGAAACCAGCGGGGATGCGCCGGTTTACTGCTGGGTGGAGCAGCCGTAAGCGGCCACGCTTTCGCAGTGGTGAACGCCTACCTTGGCAGCGGCCCGCAGCCTTGAGCGGGTGCGTGGGCGCTCGACGGCTGTCTAAACGGTGCTCAGTACAGCGCCTGGTAGACGCGGCGGCGGTACAGGGTCACCAGCGGGTGATCATTGCCGAGCAGATCGAAGACCTGCAGCAGCGTCTTGTGCGGCAAACCATCGGCGTAGTTGCGGTTGCGCACGAAAAGCTTCAGCAGGGCGTCCAGGGCTGGCTCGTACTGCTGGCGGGCGAGTTGCTGAATGGCCAACTGGTGAATCGCTTCGTCATCCTCGGCGTTCTGCGCCACACGGCTCTTCAGGGTGGCGGCATCCGGCAGGTCGGCGGCTTCGCGCAGAAAGGTCAGTTGCGCGCGTGCGCCGGCCAGGGCCTGTTTGTGTTCATCGCCCTTGACGGCATCGAGTACCTGCTGGGCCTCGCCCAGCTCGCCGCGTTCGGCCAGACAGCGGGCGTAGAGAATCAGCGCGGCACCATTGCTGTTGTCCTCGCCGAGCAATTGCTTGAGCAGCGCTTCGGCCTCGCCGATGCGGCCGTCGGCGAAGGCCTGCTGGGCGACCTCCAGCAGATCGGCCTCGGGCGCCTGCGGTTCGGCAACATGGGGTTGCAGCAGCGCGCGGATCGCCGACTCGGGCTGTGCGCCCTGGAAACCATCGACCGGCTGGCCGTTCTTGAACAACACTACGGTCGGCAGGCTGCGAATGCCGAAGCGCGCGACGATTTCCTGCTCGATATCGCAGTTCACCTTGGCCAGCAGCAGTTCACCCTGATAGCCCTCGGTGATCTGCTCCAGCAGTGGCATCAGCGCCTTGCAGGGCGCGCACCAGTCGGCCCAGAAATCCACCAGCACCGGTTTGGTGAAGGAGTTCTCGATCACCAGCTGTTCAAACTGGACGGCGCCATTGATATCGAAGATGTGGGGGGTGTCGCTCATGATCGGTCTCTGTCCGGGCGAAAAGTGATGTGACTAAAAATGTGGGCGCCGGTGCACGGCTACAAGGGGGCGCGGTCGGCGTGATACAGGCTGACGTGACGAAAGGTTTCCGGCTCGGCCAGGTCGGGCCAGGTGCACCCCTTGAGCCCGGCGATGCGCCGGTAGGCCGGATGGCTGAAATCGCGCACCCGTGAGTCGGCTACCAGCACCTCGCGGGCGTGCTCGAGCACGCGGTCGAGCAGCGGCAGGTTGGCGCGGTCGTAGAGCACATCGGCAACGATTGCCAGGTCATAGTCGCGGTGTTCGGCGAACAGGTCGGCCGAGTAGCCCAGCGACACGCCATTGAGTTCGGCATTGGCCCGGCAGGCGGCCAGTGCCAGTGGATCCAGGTCGCAGGCCACCACCTGGGCGGCGCCGGCGCGCGCTGCGGCAATGGCAGCTACGCCGGAACCACTGCCAACATCCAGCACTCGCTTGCCGCGCACCCACTCGGGGTGCTGCGCCAGCCAATCGACCAGTACCAGGCCGCTGGCCCAGCAGAAGCACCAATAAGGTGGCTCTTCAAGGATGCGCCGGGTCTCCTCCGGGCTGAAGCAGCGATCCATGTTCGCGGGGTCGAGCAGCCACAACCGCAGGTCAGTGCCCGGCAGCGTCGTCGCGCTCAGCCGCGCATCACCAAGCAGATCGCTCAGTGCCGCCTGCAGCGCCGGAGGTGGTGTCACAGTGCGGGCGTGACGCGGATTTCCCCGAGCGCCTGGCTCTGTGGCTCGCGGATCAGCTGGCTGGGCATGTGCAGCACCAGCTTGGCGGACTGGTGCACGCGGCCGCGCAGCTCGACGCGAATCCCCTGGTCGAAATTCTCAGGGTTGAATTGCAGGCGAAACGGCAGCGGCGCGCCAGTGCCGCGCAGCTGGATATTGCCGAGCAGCTTGAAGGGCAGGCCGCGTTCGTTGATGGTCAACAGCGCCAGTTCGACCTCGGCGCCTGCTGGCACATCGAGCAGCGTGCCGGTGAGGTCGCGCAGGTGCGCAGGCGTGGCGGCAGGTTGCGGTTTGGCAGCAGGCGCGGCAGGCGGTGTGGCGGGCGCTGGCGGTTCGCCGGCGCAGGCCACCAGCAGGGCGGCAAGGCTGAGCAGAGCAAGGGGGCGCAATGGCATGGGGCAATCCTCGGGACGATGGCTGGATTCTCCCCATAGCCACCTGCGAATGCAAAGGAAAGTGGCCTTGCGGCGCTTGGCACCGAGCCCGGTGGATGCGCTAACATGCGGGCTTTCCCGCCCGGCTGTTCCGATCATGCATTGCCCTTTTTGCTCTGCCAACGACACCAAAGTCATCGATTCGCGTCTGGTCGCCGAGGGCGAGCAGGTGCGTCGCCGCCGTGAATGCCTGGCCTGCGGCGAGCGCTTCACCACGTTCGAGACCGCTGAACTGGTGATGCCGCGCCTGATCAAGCAGGACGGCAGCCGCCAGCCCTTCGATGAGGAGAAGTTGCGCGCCGGCATGCAGCGTGCGCTGGAAAAGCGCCCGGTGAGCATCGAGCGGCTGGAGGCGGCCATCGCCCATATCAAACATCGCCTGCGTGCCACTGGCGAGCGCGAGATCAAGTCGCTGGTGCTGGGCGAACTGGTGATGACCGAACTGCAGAAGCTCGACGAGGTGGCCTATATCCGCTTCGCCTCGGTGTACCGGCGTTTCCAGGATCTCAACGAGTTCCGTGAGGAAATCGATCGTCTTTCCCGCGAGCCCAATCAGGATTGAGATGAGCCACAGCGACCAGGCATTCATGGCCCGCGCGCTCGAGCTGGCGCGCAAGGGGCTGTATTCCACCCATCCCAATCCGCGGGTCGGCTGCGTGATCGTGCGTGACGGCAGGATCGTCGGCGAGGGCTGGCACGCCAAGGCCGGCGAGCCCCATGCCGAAGTCCATGCGCTGCGCCAGGCTGGCGACCAGGCCCGCGGCGCCACGGCATACGTGACCCTGGAGCCATGCAGCCACCATGGGCGCACGCCGCCGTGCGCCGATGCGTTGGTCGCGGCCGGCGTCACTCGGGTGGTGGCCGCCATGCAGGACCCCAACCCGCAAGTGGCCGGCCGTGGCCTGTTGCGCCTGATGAATGCCGGCATTGCCGTGCAGAGCGGGGTGCTGGAAGTTGATGCACGTGCGCTGAACGCCGGCTTCGTCAAGCGCATGGAGCGCGGCTTGCCACTCGTGCGGGTCAAGCTGGCCATGAGTCTGGACGGGCGTACGGCTATGGCCAGTGGTGAGAGCCAGTGGATCACCGGGCCAGCTGCGCGCGCCGCGGTGCAGCGCTTGCGCGCACGCTCCAGCGTGGTGCTGAGCGGCGCCGATACCCTGCTCGCCGATGCGGCCCGCCTGACGGTGCGCCCCGACGAGCTGGGCCTGGGCGCCGAACTGACCGCTCTGGCGCAGGCCCGCCCGCCGTTGCGGGTGCTGGTCGACGGGCGCCTGCGCGTGCCCTTGAGTGCCCCGTTCTTTCAGGCCGGCCCGGCGCTGGTGGCCACCTGTGCCGCTGCGGCCTCGCGTGATCGCTATGTCGATGACGGCCATGAGCTGCTGGCGATGCCTGGCAGCAATGGGCATGTCGACCTGCGCAAGCTGTTGCTGGAGTTGGCGGGGCGCGGTGCCAACGAGGTGTTGGTCGAGGCCGGGCCGAAATTGGCCGGGGCGTTCGCCCGGTTGGGGCTGGTCGATGAGTACCAGCTGTTCGTTGCACCGAAGTTTCTCGGCTCCAGCGCCCGGCCGCTGCTCGATCTGCCGCTGGCGCGCATGGCAGAGGCCAAGCCGCTAAAGATCGTCGACATACGTGCAGTGGGTGACGACTGGCGCATCATCGCCGTGCCCGATTCGGCCACCTGACGCACGCCGCTCGGGCACTCGCGCCGTGCACCACTGCGGCAACTATGGTAAAACGCCTGTCGGCCGCACCGCGTGGCCACAACGTTCTCAGGGCGGGGTGCGATTCCCCACCGGCGGTAATGACGCGCAATGCGCCTAGCCCGCGAGCGCCCGATACGGCACCAGCCGCTCGGGGTCCAGCAGATCCGGTGTGATTCCGGAGCCGACGGTATAGTCCGGATGAAGAGAGAGCGGGATTTGCCTGACTAGGCGCCCATTCGGCTGCCGATTGTCCGTGATGTCCCTATCGATCCAAGCTGCCCTGTTTTAACCAAACAGGAGTTGAACATGTCCATTGCTTCTCACGTGCGCCGGGTCGCCTTCGTACAGGCCTGTTGGCACCGTGAAATCGTCGACCAGTCCCGTCATGCTTTCATCGAGGAAATGCAGCGCCAGGGCTATGCCGCCAGCGAGATCGACTGCTTCGAAGTCGGCGGTGCTTTTGAAATCCCGCTGCATGCCAAGCGCCTGGCCAAGAGCGGTCGCTACGCTGGCATCGTTGCCGCCGGGCTGGTGGTCGATGGCGGCATTTACCGCCATGAGTTCGTCGCCCAGGCCGTGATCGAAGGCCTCATGCAGGTGCAGTTGGAAACTGACGTGCCGGTATTCTCGGCGGTGCTCACACCCCATCATTTCCACGCCGGCGAAGAGCACCAGGCGTTCTTCCGCGAGCACTTCCTGGTCAAGGGCGCCGAAGCGGCGCGCACCTGTGCCGACACCCTGCGCAAACTCGCAGAACTGCCTGTCTGAGAGGATTCTTCATGTTTACCGGAATCATCGCATCCATCGGCAGCATCGCCGCCATCACCCCCAAAGGCGGCGACGTGCGTGTCTACGTGAAGACCGCCAAGCTCGATTTGAGTGACGTGGTGCTGGGCGACAGCATCGCGGTCAATGGTGTATGCCTGACTGCGGTCGAGCTGCCGGGCGACGGCTTTTGGGCCGACGTCAGCCGCGAAACCCTGGCGCGCACTGCGTTCATCGACCTCAAGAGCGGCAGCCGGGTCAACCTGGAAAAGGCCCTGACGCCGACCACCCGCCTGGGCGGCCACCTGGTCAGCGGCCATGTCGACGGCGTTGGCGAGATCGTATCCCGCGAGGAGAACGCTCGCGCCATCCAGTTCAAGGTGCGCGCACCGCGCGAGCTGGCCAAGTACATCGCCCACAAGGGCTCGATCACCGTCGACGGTACCAGCCTGACGGTGAATGCCGTGGACGGCGCCGAGTTCGAGCTGACCATCGTGCCGCACACCCTGGCCGAAACCATCATGGCCGACTACCGTCCCGGGCGTCGGGTCAACCTCGAGGTCGACCTGCTGGCCCGTTACCTGGAGCGTCTGTTGCTCGGTGACAAGGCCGCCGAGCCGACCAGCGCCGGGCTCACCGAAGGGTTTCTCGCCGAACACGGCTACCTGAAGCATTAAGGACACCGCCACCATGGCACTCAACAGTATCGAAGAACTGGTCGAAGACATTCGCGCTGGCAAGATGGTCATTCTCATGGATGACGAAGACCGCGAGAACGAAGGCGACCTGATCATCGCCTCGGAATGCGTGACCGCCGAGCACATCAACTTCATGGCGCGTTTCGCCCGCGGCCTGATCTGCATGCCGATGACCCGCGAGCGCTGCGAAACGCTCAAGCTGCCGCTGATGGCGCCGCGCAACGGGTCGGGTTTTGGCACCAAGTTCACCGTGTCAATCGAAGCCGCCGAGGGCGTCACCACCGGCATTTCCGCCGCTGACCGGGCGCGCACCGTGCAGGCCGCTGCGGCCAGGCATGCGGTGGCTGAAGACATTGTCAGCCCCGGCCATATCTTTCCGCTGATGGCCCAGCCCGGCGGCGTGCTGGCCCGAGCCGGCCACACCGAGGCGGCCTGTGACCTGGCACGCATGGGCGGCTTTGAACCGAGTGGGGTGATCTGCGAGATCATGAACGACGACGGCACCATGGCCCGTCGCCCGGAGCTGGAAGTGTTCGCCGAGCAGCACGGCATCAAGATCGGCACCATCGCCGACCTGATCCACTACCGCATGCTCCACGAACGCACCGTGCAGCGCATCACCGAGCAGCCGCTGGACAGCGAAGTCGGCCATTTCAACCTGGTGACCTACCGCGACTCGGTAGAGGGCGACGTGCACATGGCGCTGACCCTGGGCACCATCTGCGCCGAAGAGCCGACCCTGGTGCGGGTGCACAACATGGACCCGATGCGTGACCTGCTGATGGTGCGCCAGCCTGGCCGCTGGAGCCTGCGTGCGGCGATGACCGAAGTTGCCAGCGCCGGCAGTGGCGTGGTGTTGCTGCTCGGCCACTCACTGGGCGGTGATGAAGTGCTGGCACACATCCGCGAGGCGGACGGCACTGCTACCACCAGGGCGCCGAGCACCTACAGCACGGTCGGCGCCGGTTCGCAGATACTGCGTGACCTCGGTGTGCGCAAGATGCGCCTGATGAGCGCGCCGATGAAGTTCAACGCGATATCCGGTTTCGATCTGGAAGTTGTAGAATACCTGCCCCCGAAATAATGGGGTGACCACCGCGGTGAGCTATTTTCAACTCATCGCCACATTTTCAGGGCCTGCCGCGGCATGCCCTGGCTCTTTAAGACAGCTCGAGAACTCGCTATGACACTCAAGACCATCGAAGGTACTTTCATCGCTCCCAAGGGCCGCTTCGCCCTGGTGGTCGGCCGCTTCAACAGCTTCGTGGTCGAAAGCCTGGTCAGCGGCGCCGTCGACGCGCTGGTGCGCCATGGCGTCAGCGAAGACGACATCACCATCATCCGCGCGCCGGGTGCCTTCGAAATTCCCCTGGTCGCCCAGAAGGTTGCCCAGCAAGGCGAATACAACGCCATCATCGCCCTGGGGGCGGTGATCCGTGGCGGTACCCCGCACTTCGAGTACGTGGCGGGCGAGTGCACCAAGGGTCTGGCCCAGGTGTCCATGGAGTTCGGCGTACCGGTTGCGTTTGGCGTACTGACCGTCGATTCCATCGAACAGGCCATCGAGCGTTCCGGCACCAAGGCCGGCAACAAGGGCGCCGAAGCTGCCCTGTCCGCCCTGGAAATGGTCAGCCTGCTGGCGCAGTTGGAGGCCAAGTGAGCCAGAACGACAACAAGCCGGCCAAGAAGGGCCCGAGCGCCAAAGTGCTGGCTCGCCGTCAGGCGCGCACCCTGGCCATGCAAGCGCTGTACTCCTGGCACATCGCCGGGCAGGCGCTCAACGAGATCGAAGCGCAGTTTCGCGTCGACAACGACTTCACCGCGGTCGACGGCGCCTACTTCCACGAGATCCTGCACGGCGTGCCGCGCCAGAAGAGCGAGATCGACGGCGCCTTCGAGCCGCTGCTCGATCGCCCACTGGCCGAGATCGACCCGGTGGAGCTGTCCATCCTGCGCCTGTCCACCTACGAGCTGCGTAACCGCATCGACGTACCCTACCGCGTGGTGATCAACGAAGGCATCGAGTTGGCCAAGGTGTTCGGTGCCACCGACGGGCACAAGTTCGTCAACGGCGTGCTGGACAAGCTGGCGCCGACGCTGCGTGCCGACGAAGTTCGCGACTTCAACAGCAAGCGCTAAGCGTGTTGGGCGAGTTCGAGCTGATCCGCCAATACTTCGCCGCGGCCGCCTGTGCGCAGGTGGCCGATGGAGTGGCGCTGGGCATCGGTGACGACTGTGCCCTGCTGGAGGTGCCCGCCGGCGAGCGACTGGCGGTATCCACCGACACCCTGGTGGCGGGTGTGCACTTTCCGCTCAATGCCAATGGCCGGCTGCTCGGCCAGCGCGCCCTGGCCGTCTCGGTCAGCGACCTGGCCGCCATGGGTGCCACGCCGCTGGCGTTTACCCTGGCCCTGACACTCCCCGACGTTACCCCCGGCTGGCTGGCCGACTTCACCGCCGGGCTGGACAGCATGGCGCGCCAGTGTGGCATCCGTCTGGTCGGTGGCGACACCACCCGTGGACCGCTGAGCCTGACCCTGAGCGTATTCGGCCGTGTGCCCAGCGGCCTGGCGCTGACCCGCGCCGGCGCCCGGGCCGGCGATCTGCTGTGCGTGGGCGGGCCATTGGGCGATGCGGCCGGCGCCTTGCCATTCGTGCTCGGCGAGCGAGACATCCAGGAGGACGCCGCGCAGTTGCTCGCCCATTATTGGTCGCCAGCGCCGCAGCTGGCGCTCGGGCAGGCGTTGCGCGGGCTGGCGACGGCCGCATTGGATGTCTCCGATGGGCTGCTTGCCGATTGCGCGCATATCGCCCGGGCGTCAGGTGTAGCACTGATCGTCGAGCAGGAGCGCCTACCAATCTCCGCTGCGTTGCGAGCCTGTGTCGGCGACGAAACGGCGCGCCAATTGGCGCTTGGTGGTGGCGATGACTACGTGCTTGCCTTTACCCTGCCAGCCGAGAAGCTGGACGCGCTGTGCGCCATGGGGCAGCCTGTACACGTTATCGGTCGCGTCGAGGCCGGGCAGGGCGTCCATCTGCAGGACGCCGAAGGCCGTGCCATCAAGCCGCTGTACCGCGGCTACCTACATTTCGGATCGCAAAGTGACTGACCATCCCAAGCAAGTCCCCGCCGAGTTCGTGCCACCGTCCGTGTGGCGCAACCCGTGGCATTTCCTGGCCTTCGGGTTCGGCACCGGCACCATGGCCAAGGCCCCGGGTACCTGGGGCTCGCTGGCGGCAGTGCCGTTCATTCCGTTGTGGCAAATGCTGCCGGATTGGGGCTACTGGCTGATGCTCGGCGTGACCATGGTGTTTGGCGTGTGGTTGTGCGGCAAAGTTGCCGAGGACTTGCGGGTGCATGACCATGAGGGCATCGTCTGGGACGAGATGGTCGGCATGTGGATCACCCTCTGGCTGGTGCCGGAGGGCTGGGGCTGGATCCTGGTGGGGTTCCTGATGTTCCGCTTCTTCGACATCATCAAGCCCTGGCCGATTCGCTGGATCGACCGGCACGTGCACGGCGGCTTCGGCATCATGCTCGACGACGTGCTGGCCGGTGTGTTCGCCTGGCTGGCCATGCAGGGTTTGGTCTGGGGCTGGAGCAATGGCCTGGCGACCAGTCTGGGCTTCGGGTAAGGCTGGAGGAGCGATGATTCGCGGTTTCTGCTTGGCTGTGCTGTTGTCGTTCACCGCCTGGGTTCAGGCGAGCAGCGACCTGCCCGCGAACATCCGCATGGCCAGCGACGTCTGGGTCGACCGGATCAATGCCGATGGTACCGGCCTGTCGTGGGACATCCTGCGCATGGTCTTCGAGCAGGGCGGGGTCAGGCTGGACATGCAGATCGTGCCCTATACCCGCTCCGTTGGCCTGGTCAAGCGTGGCGAAGCGGACGCCTGGGTGGCCTCCTACCAGAACGAGGTCAGCGGTGGCGTGGTGTACCCGACCTGGCACTACGACTCGGACCTGATCAGCGCCCTGAGCCTGACCACCAAGCCCGAGCCGAATCAGAAGATTCTCGCCGGCTCGCGCCTGGTGTGGATGCGCGGCTACGAATACCAGCGCTACATTGCCGGGCTCACTCACTACAACGAGCTGCTGCGCCGCGGCGGCATCCTGCCGATGCTCGACTATGACCATGCCGACTACTACATCGACGCGCAGCCCGAGGTGCTGGAAGTGCTCGCCACGGCCAAGGACCCGTCCCGGTATCGGATGACCGACCTGATCCGGCTGCCTCTGTACATCGGCTTCGCCGACACACCCCGCGGGCGTGCGCTGGCGAAATTCTACGACCAGCGTATGGGCGAACTCGTCGAACACGATGCCCTGCGCCCGGTTTTCGAGCGCTGGGGCCAGCATTACCCCTTCGACTAAGCGAGAGAGGCAAGGATGCGTCGATTGATCGTTGGCATCGCCAGCCTGCTGGTGGTGCAGCTCTGCCAGGCCGCGCCTCAAGTGCAGGTGGTGGGGTTGTTTCCCGGCGCTGCGGTGATTTCCGTGGACGGCCAGCGCAAGCTGGTGCGCGTCGGCCAGAGCGGGCCTGGTGGTGTGCAGGTGGTGAGCGCGGACAGTCGCAGCGCCGTGCTGCGGGTCGCTGGCGTGGAGCGCACCTACAGCCTCAGCCGCGAGTACAACGCCAGCGGATTTGCCGAACCGCAGAAGCAGACCTTTAGCATCGCGCGCAGCAACGGCGGCCATTACTGGGCCGCTGGCGCGATCAATGGGCAATCCCAGCAGTTTCTGGTCGACACCGGCGCCACCTCGATCGCCCTGAACGAGAACCATGCCCGGCGCCTGGGGCTCGACTACCGCACCCGCGGCCAGCCGATTCAGGTCAACACGGCCAGCGGCACTGCCCGTGGCTGGCGCCTGACACTCGACAAGGTCAGCGTAGGCGGGCTGCAGGTGCTCGGCGTCGAAGCCGTGGTGCTGGAGGGCGCGTCACCGAATGAGGCACTGCTCGGCATGAGCTTTCTCAACCGGGTCGGCTGGCGGGTAGAGAACAACCTGCTGGTACTCGAATCGCGTCTGTGAACGCGGGCACCGATGACGGCGCCCCGGTTGCTCAGTGTCGACCGTCTGCGGCGGCTGGCGGCTGGTCGCGGTACAGCCGGCTGACCAGTGGCCCGATGGACAGGCCCTGCACCAGGATCGAAGTGAGCACCACGATGTAGGTCAGGCTCAGCAGCAGGTCGCGTTCCTCGCCCAACGGCAGCGACAGCGCCAGGGCGACCGATACGCCACCACGCAAGCCACCCCAGGTCAGTATCCGGATCGCACCGTGGGACACCTGCCGGCGCCCGCCGGCGCGGCGGCGCATGATGAAAACTGCCGGCGCCACGGTCAGCAGGCGTGCCATCAGCACTGCACCGCCGAGCACGAAGGCCGCGACGATGTGCAGCCAGGAGAACGGCAGGAGCAGCAGTTCCAGGCCGATCAGGGCGAACAGCAGGGCGTTGAGGATCTCGTCGATCAGCTCCCAGAAACCATCCACGTAACGCCGCGACTCGTCCGACATGGCGTGCTTGCGGCCCAGGTTGCCGATGATCAACCCGGCCACCACCATGGCGATCGGCCCCGACACGTGCAGGCGTGACGCCAGCGCCGCACCGCCGAATACCAGCGCCAGGGTGAGCATCACCTCGACCTGATACTGGTCGACGCTGCGCAGCATCAGCAGCACGCCGTAGCCGAGCGCCGCGCCGACCAGCAGCCCGCCCACCGCTTCGTGGATGAACAGCCAGCTCACCGTGCCCAGGGTCGGTGTGCTGCCCAGTTGCAGGATGCCGAGCAGGATGGTGAACACCACCACCGCCGTGCCGTCGTTGAACAGCGATTCGCCGACTATGGTGGTCGCCAGCGGTTTCGGCGCGCCCGACGACTTGAGAATACCCATTACCGCGATCGGGTCGGTCGGCGAGATCAGCGCGCCGAACAGCAGGCAGTAGATGAAATCCACCTGCCAGCCAAACAGCGCAAAGATGGTGTAGGCCAGGGTTCCAATGACGCTGGTGGCGATCAGCACACCCACGGTGGCCAGCAGGCCAATCGGCCACTTGTAGCTGCGCAGGTCGCTCAGGTTCACGTGCAGGGCACCGGCGAACAGCAGTGCCGGCAGGAACCAGGTCATCAGGATGTCGGAGAAATCGATACGGCGAATGATTTCCTGCGCTTCCCGTTCGATCAGCGGATAGCCGAGTTGGCTGAGCCCCTGAACGATCAGCGAAAACACCAGGGCCGTGGCCATCACGCCAATGGTTGGCGGCAGGCGGATGAAGCGGTAGTTCACGTAGGTGAGCAGGGTGGTCAAAACGATGAAAGCAGCGACGAGGTCGAGCACGAGGTCTCCTTTGAAAGGTGGGTGGTCGCCTTCCTGGCGAACCGCTTGGAGCACCGATGATACCTGCGTTGTAACAGGGTGTGTGGCGGGATCCGGCCAGGCGGACATGGCGTAACGCTGGCAATTGGTTGGAACCGAAGCGGCGATGAACGGTCGAGTACACATGGGTCGGAGGGCTGCAAGGCGCGGCTGCAGAGGCATGCAGCGCAGCTTGCAAAATATTTCTTCCTCCGGCGTTTGACGGCCGACGCGCAAGGCGTCCGGCCAGCTCGACGGGATTTTACCCGTCGTCGATTGGAGTCGAAACATGCTGAAAAGCTTGGGCAAGGTGCTGCTGGGCGCTGTGGCGCTGCTCGCGGTACTGGCCTTGCTGGTCCACTGGATCACCCCTGCAGTGCTCCATGAGCACCGCGAAGACCTGCTGTTCTACCTGCAGGCGCACCTGTACCTGGTGTTCATGTCGATGTTCGCCGCGCTGGCAGTAGGCATCCCCGCTGGCATCCTGCTCAGTCGACCCGGGCGCGAACACAGCGCCGAACGCTTCATGCAGGTGTTCAACGTGGGCAATACCGTGCCGCCGCTGGCGGTGCTGGCGATTGCCCTGTCCGTCATCGGGATCGGCAATGGCCCGGCGGTGCTCGCGCTCTTTCTGGCCTCGCTGCTGCCGATCGTGCGCAATACCTACGAGGGCCTGCGCAACGTACCCGGGTCGTTGAAGGAAGCGGCTACCGGCATCGGCATGACCCCCGGGCAGGTGCTCTGGCAGGTCGAACTGCCGAACGCCGTGCCGATCATCGTCGGCGGCGTGCGCGTTGCCCTGGCGCTGAACGTCGGCACCGCACCGCTGGCCTTTCTGATCGGCGCCAACAGCCTTGGCAGCCTGATCTTTCCCGCTATCGCCCTGGAGAACCAGCCGCTGCTGATTCTCGGCGCGGCGGCCACTGCGTTGCTGGCGCTGCTGCTCGATGGCCTGGTGGCTGCCGTCAGCCGCTTCTGGTTCGAGCGTGGGGTGGCCCGTTGAAGGAATCCATGATGAAGTTTTTCGTTGTTTGCCTCGGCCTGTTGCTGGCTGCTGCCAGCCACGCCGCGGAGATTCGCATCGGTGCCAAGGTGTTCACCGAGCAGGCGATCCTCTCCGAACTCACCGCCCAGTACCTGCGGCCCCATGGTTATCAGGCGCGCATCGTCGGCAACCTGGGCAGCACCATCGCCTGGAATAGCATGAAGAGCGGCCAGCTGGACCTGACCTGGGAATACACCGGCACCTCCCTGGTGGCCTTCAACAAGGTTACCGAGCGCCTCGACAAGGAGGCCGCCTACCAGCGCGTCAAGGAGCTGGATGCCAAGGCAGGTGCGATCTGGCTGGCGCCAAGCCGCTTCAACAACACTTACGCCCTGGCATTGCCGGAAAAGGTGGCCGAGCAATTCCCGGACATCAAGACCATCAGCGACCTGGCCAGGGTGCTGCAACAACCGGCTCGGGGCAGTCGCCTGCTGGCGCTGGACATCGAGTTCGCCAACCGCTCCGATGGCCTCGATGGGCTGGTCAAGGAGTACGGCCTGACATTCACCCGCGACGAGGTCCGCCAGATGGACCCCGGGTTGGTCTACACCGCCCTGAGCAACGGCCAGGTGTTCGTCGGCCTGGTGTACACCACCGACGGTCGCCTGGAATCCTTCGGCCTGCGTCTGCTGGAAGACGACCGCGGCTATTTCCCGGACTACACCGCCGCACCGGTGGTCAACGCCGATTACCTGAAGGCGCACCCGGACCTGGCCGACCTGCTCAAACCGCTGGCCGAGCGCCTCGACGACGCCACCATGCGCCGCCTCAATGCGCGGGTGGATGTCGACCGCGAGACGCCTGCCGCAGTGGCCGCCGATTTCCTGCGCCAGGAAAAACTGATCGGGGAGGCGCGCTGACATGGATTTCATGACCGCTTTCCAGCACATCGACTGGGCGCAAGTCGCCAGCCTCACTGGCGAGCACATCGCCCTGGTCGGCATCGCCGTGGGCCTGGCGATCGTCATCGGCGTGCCGCTGGGCATTTTGATGACGCGCTTCCCCTGGCTGGCCGGGCCGCTGCAGGGTGCCGCCACCGTGGTGCTGACGCTCCCGGCCATCGCCCTGTTCGGCCTGCTGTTGCCGTTTTACTCGCAATTCGGCCAGGGCCTGGGACCGTTGCCGGCCGTCACCGCGGTGTTCCTGTATTCGCTGCTGCCGATTCTGCGCAACACCTACCTGGCGCTGAGCAGCGTCGAACCGGGCATTCGCGAGGCCGGCAAAGGCATCGGCATGAGCTTCTGGCAGCGTCTGCGCATGGTCGACCTGCCGATCGCCGTGCCGGTGATCCTCGCCGGCGTACGCACCGCCGTGGTGATGAACATCGGCGTGATGACCATCGCCGCCACCATCGGCGCCGGCGGCCTCGGTGTGCTGATTCTGACCGCCATCAGCCGCAGCGACATGGCCACCCTTTTTGTCGGCGCGGTGCTGGTGAGCGTGCTCGCCATCGTTGCCGACCTGTTTTTGCAGTGGCTGCAGAAAACGCTCACTCCCCGTGGCCTGAAAGCCGCTCGCTGAGGAACCGAACATGATCGAACTCGACAAGCTCACCAAGAAATTCCACCAGAAGGGCAAGGATGTGATCGCCGTCAACGAGGTCAGCCTGACCGTAGACGAAGGTCAGATCTGCGTGTTCCTCGGCCCCTCGGGCTGTGGCAAGAGCACCACGCTGAAGATGATCAATCGACTGATCAAACCGACCTCCGGACGCGTGCTGATCAACGGCGAAGACACCACCGGCATCGACGAGGTGACCCTGCGCCGCAACATCGGCTACGTGATCCAGCAGATCGGCCTGTTCCCCAACATGACCATCGAGGAAAACATCACCGTGGTGCCCAAGCTGCTCGGCTGGGACAAGAAGCGCTGCCACGAGCGTGCGGTGGAGCTGATGAGCATGGTGCAGTTGGAGCCCAGGCAATACCTGTCGCGCTACCCGCGCGAACTGTCCGGCGGCCAGCAGCAGCGCATCGGGGTGATTCGCGCGCTGGCCGCCGATGCACCGGTGCTGCTGATGGACGAGCCGTTCGGCGCGGTCGACCCGGTCAACCGTGATGCCATCCAGAACGAGTTCTTCCAGATGCAGCGCGCGCTGAACAAGACCGTGATCATGGTCAGCCACGATATCGACGAAGCCATCAAGCTGGGCGACAAGATCGCCATCTTCAAGGACGGCACGCTGCTCCAGTTCGATCACCCGGACACCCTGCTGGCGCACCCGGCAGACGATTTCGTCAGCGGTTTCGTCGGCCAGGACAGTACCCTCAAGCGCCTGCTGCTGATCCGCGCCGAGGACGCCGCCGACGATGCACCGTCGGTGCTGCCGGAGACCTCGGTGGCGGATGCCGTCGAGCTGATGGAGGAGCACGACCGCCGACACCTGGTGGTGACCGACGCCAGCCGAAAGGCCCTGGGCTACATTCGCCGCCGCGACCTGCGTGGCCAGGGCGGCCCGGTGCAGCCGTTCCTGCAGACCTTCAACGCCACGGCCTCGCATGACGAACACCTGCGCATCCTGCTGTCGCGCATGTATGAGTTCAACCGCTCCTGGCTGCCGGTGCTCAGCGCCGAGAATGACTTCCTTGGCGAAGTTACCCAGGAGTCCATCGCCGACTACCTGAGCTCGGGCCGCTCGCGCGGCAAGAGCAGCATCGTCTCGCCGGCCGAGCAGATCGCCAACTGAGGCACTGCACCAGGGCCTGTCAGGCCACCGGCCCTGGTGTGGCCTGTCAGGCCTGCTCGAAGATCACGTATACCTTGCGGCACGGCTCCAGCACTTCCCAGGTGCCGACGAAGCCGGCCGGGATCACGAAGCGGTCCCCGGCGCGCACCGTCTTGGCATTACCGTCGGCGTCGCGCAGTACCGACACGCCCTGAAGGATTTCGCAGTATTCGTGCTCCGTGTAGCTCACCGCCCACTGGCCGATCTTGCCCTCCCAGACGCCGGCATTGAACTGGCCGCACGGGCTGGCGTAGTGGTTGCGTACCTGCTGCTGCGGGTCGCCCTTGAGGATTTTCTCCGCGGCGGGGCGGTACTCTTCGGCGCTGCCGCCGCCCTGGGCGAAATCGATGATCTGCTGGATATTCATATTCGCTTCCGTGGTCAGTCCGAGAAGGTGCGGCTGTCATCCCAGGCCGGTGGCGCTGGGACAGCGCGGCGTCACTGGCCGTCGAACGCTACCAGCCGCGCCTATGCTTTATCAACGCTGGGGTAACGCGTCGTTTCGAAAGCGGCGATTGCGGTAGCGGCACCACGCTGGAGCAGCCTGTGGCTTCTGGATCATTGGGGGGTTCTGAAGCCGAGTTGCTTTCGCGGACCAGTTCACTTGCAATCCGCGCACCCGGCTTTTCCCGCCGGGAACCAAGGAAGGCTAGCGGTTGATTCGGTTGCGGCCCTCTTGCTTGGCTCGGTAAAGGGCCTGATCGGCCCTCATCACAGTGACCTCGAACGACGAGTCGCTGCTTCGATACATCGCAATACCTAGGCTAAGTGTCATCGCAATTGATTGCTGATCTATCATAAATGGCGTTGCTGCAATTTCTCGGAGTAAGCGCTCACCCAACTGCTCCGCTTCATCGATAGCAGTACCTGGCAAGATAATCAGAAACTCCTCGCCTCCCCAGCGTACCGCGTTGTCGCGCTTGCGCATGCAGGTTCTCAAGCGCTCGGCGAACAGGTTCAGCACCTTGTCGCCTGCTTCATGCCCCAGAGAGTCATTGATCTGCTTGAAGTGATCCACATCGCCGATCAGCACACTGTAGCCCTCATCATCAGAGGCGTCACAATGAAGTTTCTCCAGCAACCTGTTCCCGGCCCGGCGATTGGCTAATCCCGTCAATGGATCCGTCTCGGCCTGTCGCTGCAACTCCAGGGCCGCCCGCTCGCCGGTCATCGCTATATAACCGAAATACACCAGAACACTCGCTGCCTGGTCGAACGCCATGGGGGTGATCGCACTTGTGCTTGCATCGGCGGCGAGCCTGCCGGCCATTATCAGTATGGCGCTGACAGCGAGTACCACCGTATACACGGCGAAGGAGAGTGCCACCACATATTGAGATAATATGCGGCGATCAGGGGACTTCAAAATTTCAACAAGGGTGATCGCAGCCAGTGAGGCGGCGCTCAGACAATAGAACGCGAGTGTCACTCTCACGGACATGCCGGCTTGGACGCCAAAGGCGTAGAGCGAAGTAGGCAGAAAAACCAGCAGCGCGACCACGAGAAGATGGGTCGATCGTCCGTAAAAACAACGCAGGCCCGCCCAGGATGTCGCAATACTGGCAAGGAAAAGCATCATGATGAAGAGGTCAAGCAGTGATGAATGCCCTGACGGATCCGCGTAGTAAAAACTTAATACGGTGCCCATGCCGGAACAGAGCAGGGCGCTACTCCAGTACCAAAGATAACGGGCATGGGGTTGGCTGAATAGCAATACTGCAAATATGAACAAGATCGTCGTGCGGCTTACGGTGCTGCTGAAGTAAAGCGTTTCAATACTGAGCATGATGTGTCTGATCTCGCACCAATCTAACGTTAGCGCTGTCTCGCGCTGCAAACAGTATGAAAGTACATGAACGTTAGAACCTCAGTCCCACTCCCGCTCCCACCACGACACTGTTCATGGACAGGGTGGTGTTAAACCCCTGGCCTTGAAAGCGGTATTCCGGGCTTAGTATGTACTGGGCACTGGTGCTGACGGTCCAGCGTGCGTCGAGACGGTAATCGAGCCCAGCGGCCACTATTGTGCTGGTAACATCGCGGACCTTGAAATCAGGAATGCCGGCGGCAGGTTTAACCTGGCGTACCCATGCGTGGTTTACTCCTAAACCCAGGTAGGGGCTCCATTGTGCCTGTGGGTATAGGTGATACTGGAGCGTCAGTGACACCGCGATGTTGGAAATGGAGCCAATATCAAAGCTGCCCAGGGCCGAATCTGTTATCCGGTATGTGCGTTCAAAGGGGCCACCTTGAAGTTCAACAGCCCAATGGCGTGTCAGGAAGTAGCTGAGATTCCCGCCGACGATGCTTGTACGGGGCACGTCAACGCTGCCGCCGATGGTTGGGATCTCTGACTTCACACCAACGGGCACTATTTCCAGCGCCATTACCCTTAGCAAAAATGAACCCTGTTCTGGCGCCGTATGCTGGCGCGCGAGGTCAGTTGCCAGCGCATTAAAGGGTGCCATCAATAGCATTCCCAAGACGCTAACAATCAATGCGCGTATTTCCAGTCTACTGGCCATGTTTACTCCAATGATCGGCACAGACTTCAGGCATTAGCTATGCGCCCAGGGTGGCCTTATGATATCGCGCTCCCCGCAGTGCCTGCCGGCTTTTTAGATGGCCGGTTCGGTTCTGGATATCTCAGTGGCGCTGCGGGACAGATTGCTGACTGGCAGCGGGAATAACGCGCGGGGAATCTGGCTGACCTTGTTGGGATCACGCTGCGACGATTCATCTCATGGCCTTTTGCGCAGTGCCAATTCGGAGCAGGCCAGATGATTTACTAGCCCATCGACCGCAACGTCAGGATCACGCCTGTAAAGCGACAGCGGGTCGCGCTGAAGGGGTACGCTGTGGTGGACAAATCAGCAACTGTTGCTCGGTTTCATCGAGACCATTGTTTAATATCTTGAACGAAGGGCCGGCATTTCCCGACCAAGTGTCAAGAATATTGAAAAGCCTGCGGGCGCTGGTTTAGTGTGGTTCGCAGTTTCCGAGGCGCCAGGCGCCTTCACCGACAGAGAGGATGATCGCATGACCCGTTTGACGCGTGCCGACTGGGAACAGCGTGCCAAGGACCTGAAGATCGAGACCCGGGCCTTCGTGCAGGGTGAGTACCAGGCTGCCCAGAGCGGTGAAACCTTCGAGTGCATCAGCCCGGTCGACGGCCGGGTATTGGGCCAGGTCGCCAGTTGCGACCTGGCCGACGCCGAGCTGGCGGTGAAGTCGGCGCGTGCCGCGTTCGACTCCGGCGTGTGGTCGCGCATCGCGCCGGCCAAGCGCAAGGCCAAGATGATCCGCTTCGCCGAACTGCTGCTGGCCAATGCCGAGGAGCTGGCATTGCTGGAAACCCTCGACATGGGCAAGCCGATCAGCGATTCGCTGGGCATCGATATTCCGGCGGCGGCCAATGCCATCCGCTGGAGCGCCGAGGCGATCGACAAGGTCTACGACGAAGTCGCGCCAACGCCCCATGACCAGCTCGGCCTGGTCACCCGCGAGCCGGTGGGCGTGGTGGCGGCCATCGTGCCGTGGAACTTCCCGCTGATGATGGCTTCCTGGAAGCTCGGCCCGGCGCTGGCCACCGGTAATTCGCTGATCCTCAAGCCGTCCGAGAAATCGCCGCTGACCGCGATTCGCGTCGCTGCCCTGGCCATCGAGGCCGGCATTCCGGCTGGCGTGTTCAACGTGCTGCCCGGCCATGGCCACACCGTGGGCAAGGCCCTGGCGCTGCACATGGATGTCGACACCCTGGTGTTCACCGGCTCCACCAAGATCGCCAAGCAGTTGATGATCTATGCCGGCGAGTCGAACATGAAGCGCGTGTGGCTGGAGGCGGGTGGCAAGAGCCCGAACATCGTCTTCGCCGATGCGCCGGATCTCAAGGCCGCGGCCGAGTCCGCGGCCAGCGCTATCGCCTTCAACCAGGGCGAGGTGTGCACCGCGGGTTCGCGCCTGCTGGTGGAAAACACCATCAAGGAGCGCTTCCTGCCCATGGTGGTCGACGCCCTGAAAGGCTGGAAGGCTGGCAACCCGCTCGACTCGGACACCACTGTCGGCGCCCTGGTGGACACCCAGCAGATGAATACCGTGCTGGGCTACATCGAGGCCGGCCACAAGGACGGCGCCAAGCTGCTGGTGGGAGGCAAGCGCACGCTGGAAGAGAGCGGCGGCACCTATGTCGAGCCGACGATCTTCGATGGCGTGACCAATGCGATGACCATCGCTCGCGAGGAAATCTTCGGGCCGGTGCTGTCGGTGATCGGCTTCGACAGTGCCGAGCAGGCGGTGCAGATCGCCAACGACACCGTGTATGGCCTGGCGGCTGCGGTGTGGACGGCGGACATCTCCAAGGCGCACCTGACCGCCCGCGCCCTGCGTGCCGGCAGCGTGTGGGTCAACCAGTACGACGGCGGCGACATGACCGCACCTTTCGGTGGCTTCAAGCAGTCGGGCAACGGTCGTGACAAGTCGCTGCACGCTTTCGACAAGTACACCGAACTGAAAGCCACCTGGATCAAACTCTGATCCTCGGATAGCCTCGCCTGCGGGCGAGGGTGCTCAACCCGGCGGCCGGGCTCCATGGAGCCCGGCCGCTGTGCTTTGCCTTTGGAGCCAGTGATGCGTTGGGGAACCTATTTCGCCGTCTGCGCGGCGGTGATCAGTATCGGCCTGGCCATGGGCACCACCATGCCGCTGGTGTCGCTGCGCCTGGAAAGTTGGGGGTATGGATCGTTCGCCATCGGCATCATGGCGGCCACCCCGGCTATCGGCGTGCTGCTCGGCGCCTCGCTGGCGGGCGTGCTGGCATCGCGCTGCCCCACGCCACGGCTGATGCAACTGTGCCTGCTGGCCGGTGCGCTGTCGGTCAGCGGCCTGGCGCTGATGCAGAACTACGCCGTCTGGATCGTGCTGCGCCTGATGCTCGGGGTGACCCTGACCGTGGTGTTCATCCTCGGCGAGAGCTGGATCAATCAGCTGGCCGTGGAGAAGTGGCGCGGCCGGCTGGTGGCGCTGTACGGCACCGGCTATGCGCTCAGCCAGCTGTGCGGGCCGCTGTTGCTCAGCGTGCTGGGCACCGCTACGGACCTGGGTTTCTGGTTTGGCGTGGTGTTGCTGATCGGCGGCTCGCTGTTGCTGATCGGCCGCACCGGTGCCCCAGTGGTCAACGCGCACAGCGCCTCCGGGCGTGGCCTGTTGGTGTTCTGCCAGCGCATGCCGGCGATTGCCTGGGCGGTGATGCTGTTCGCCGCCTTCGAGGCGATGATGCTCACGCTGTTGCCAATCTACGGGTTGCGCCAGGGGTTTACTCAGGAAGTGGCACTGTTCATGGCCAGCGTGGTGGTGGTCGGTGATGCCGCGTTGCAACTGCCGATTGGCTTGCTCGCTGATCGCATCTCGCGGGTGATGCTGTTTCGCGTCTGCGGGGTGGTGCTGCTGTTCTCCAGCCTGGGCATTCCGGCATTGCTGCACACGCCGTTGATCTGGCCGGTACTGGTGCTGTTCGGCGCCAGCGCGGGCGGCTTGTTCACCCTGTCGCTGATCCTCATTGGCGAGCGTTTTCGCGATGACCAACTGGTGCGCGCCAATGCCCATGTGGCGCAACTGTGGGGCATTGGCTGCCTGATCGGGCCGCTGGCCACTGGCGCGGTGAGCCAGTGGGTCAGCGGGCATGCCCTACCGTTGCTGATGGCAGCCGGCGCGGCGGCGTTCATCTGGCTGGCCTGGCGGCCCAATGCCTTCGACGAGCGCGCGGCGCTATAGCATCCTCTCCAGGCCGATCACCCGGGCGAACCACGCGTTGAAGCGCCGCCAGCGATTGCCAGGCTCCTCGTCGAGCACGAATTGCTGGCCGTCTTTCTCGCCGATCCAGACCATGCGCGTGCCGTCGCCGTCCGGCTGCAGGCGCACTTCATAGCTGACCGAGGGCTTCATGCCCTGCAGCGCCAGCTCGCGCAGGTAGGCGGCGAGTTTGGGGCTGTCCACCAGCACGCCCACCTCTGTGTTCCACAGCACCGAGCGGGGGTCGAGGTTGAAAGAGCCTACGAAGGATTTCCGCCGGTCGATCACCAACGCCTTGCTGTGCAAGCTGGAATCGGAGCTGCCGCTGAAACTGTATGCCGGCGGCGAGTCTGCGCCCGGTTGGCGGCGCAGCTCGAACAAGCGTATGCCATGCTCGAGCAATTCCTGCCGATAGGGCGCGTAACCACCGTGCACGGCAGGCACGTCGGTGGCCTCCAGGGCGTTGGTCAGCAGGCGGATGTCCACGCCCTGGTCAGCCAGCCCGGTGAGGTACTTCAAGCCAGTTTGAGCAGGAACGAAATACGCGGAGACCAACACCAGATCGTCCTTTGTCGCGTCCATATGCGGCGCCAGCTGGGTGGTTAACAGCAGATGCGGGTCGGGCTCACCGCTGGCCAGCACCTTGCTCGGTGCGTCCCACAGCGCGGCGCCGGGCGCCCAAATGAGCTCATCGAGCCATGTTTGCAGTTTTGGGTATTGCTGATAGGCGAGCAGGCGATGATAGAGCTTCGGCTGCTCGACACGCGCGGTGTCCAGGTAAGCCTGCAGCCCCTCGCGCACCTTATCCAGCGCCTTCTGATCAGGTTTATTCCAGACGAACTGCTGAATGGGTTTGCTCAGCGAACTGTTCCAGTACTGGTCGAAACTCTGCGACAGATCCCGCGCCACCGGGCCGATGGCGAGCATGTCGATGTCGGTGAAATTCATGTTGGGCTCGGCATCGAAGTATTCGTCACCCAGGTTGCGCCCGCCGACAATGGCCGCGGCGCTGTCGGCCAGCCACAGCTTGTTGTGCATGCGCCGGTGCTGTTGCGCCAGGTTCAGGCCACGGCCAATCACCCGGGTAATTCCGTTCAGACGGCCCAGTTGCAGCGGGTTGAAGACGCGGATCTGGATATTCGGGTGAGCGGCCAGCAGGGCGATCCGGTAATCCTTGCCATCGCTGGTGAGGTCGTCGAGCAGGATGCGGATGCGCACACCACGGTCGGCTGCCTGCAGCAGCTCCTTGACCAGCGCACGGGTGCTCAGCCCGTCGTGCACGATGTAGTACTGCAGGTCGAGGCTGTGCTGCGCTGCGCGGATCAGTTCGGCGCGGGCGGCGAAGGCTTCGTTGCTGGCCGGCAACAGTCGAAAGCCGGAGTGGCCCTGATGCGCCGCCGCACGCGCTTCAAGGGTGGCACCAAACGCAGACTCCGCAGCGGGGATCGCCTGGCTGGGGATGATCGGCACTTGATTGGCGCAGCCAGCCAGGCTCAGCAGGACAATAAAGAGCATGCGCAAAAGCACTGTTGCAGCCTCCATCCGGCTGTCTGTGTGCTGATAGGACGCGGCTGCGTTTGAAAAGATTCAGTCTACAGTCGGCAAGGCTTCATCCAGCATCGCCGCCACGGTTTCGCCCACCTTGCGCACTGCCGCTTCAACGACTGTGGCGTGACGCGAGGCGTAATTCATGCGCAGGCAGTTACGGTATTTGCCGGCCGCCGAGAAGATGCTGCCCGGTGCGATCTGCACCTTGTGCACCGCCAGTTCACGGTTCAGGCGCTGGCTGTCGAAGCCCTCGGGCATTTCCACCCAGAGCATGAAACCTCCCTGGGGACGGCTGACGCGTACCGACGTGGGGAAGTATCGGCTCACCCAGTCGGTCATCTGGTCCAGGCCACGGGCGTATTGCGCGCGCACCCGGCGCAGGTGCGGTTCGTAATGGCCGCCCTCGAGGTACTCGGCCAGAGCCAACTGCGGCAACTGGGCCGTGGCGCCGGTGCCCAGGTACTTCATGTGCAATGCCTGATCGAGGTAGCGGCCGGGAGCTATCCAGCCGACGCGCAGGCCCGGTGCCAGGGTTTTGGAGAAGGAGCTGCAAAGCAGCACCCGACCGTCGTCGTCGTAGGATTTGATGGTGCGTGGGCGCGGGTAGTGGTACGCCAGTTCACCGTACACGTCGTCTTCGATGATCGCCACGTCATGGCGCTGGGCGAGGGCCAGCAGGGCGCGCTTGTTGGCCTCCGGCATGATGTAGCCCAGCGGGTTATTGCAGGTGGGCGTGAGCTGAATGGCCTTGATCGGCCATTGCTCGAGGGCCAGTTCCAGGGCTTTCAGATTGATTCCGGTGATCGGGTCGGTGGGCAACTCGAGGGCTTTCATGCCGAAGCCCTTGAGGGCCTGCATCACGCCATGAAAACTCGGCGAGTCGACGGCGACGATATCGCCAGGCTGGCAGATCGCGCGAATCGCTGCGGAGAGTGCCTCATGGCAGCCGGTGGTGATGACGATGTCGTCCGCCGACAGCTGGCAGCCAGAGTCCAGCGCCAGGCGGGCGATCTGCTCGCGCAGGCGCTGGTCGCCGTGGATGCTGCCGTAGGTGAGGGTCTGCAGATCCTGCTTGCGGCTCAGCCGGGACAGCGAGCGCAGCAGTGGCCTGAGCGTCGGTGTGTCGATATCCGGGCGGCCGCGGCCCAGCTGCACGAAGTCGTTGCGCGGCGGCAGGGAGATCTGTTCGAGCACCTGGTCCCACTGCGAAACCTCCACGGGCCGTTGCGGCGCCCGGCTGATCTTCGGCAGTGCCGGCTTGTGGCGGCCCTGGGGTACGAAGTAACCGGACTTCGGCCGGGGCGTGGCCAGGCCGCGATCCTCCAGACGTCGGTAGGCCTGCTGCACCGTACTCAGGCTGACGCCATGCTCCTGGCTCAGGGCACGCACCGACGGCAGGCGATCACCCGGGCGGTACAGGCCCTGTTCGATGCGATCGCCGAGCAGCTCGGCCAGGCGTGTGTAGAGCGTCATGGGCAGCACCTGTATGAGTGGTGTGGGCGGGTGACCATTACAGATGGCCGTGCTTATGGCCATTCAGTTGCGGCTTGGCTGTATCTGTATGGATCTAATTCCTATTTTTTGAGTCTGTCATGCATTTTTGCCTCTTGCCATCATGGTCGCCCATGACTCGAGGGTGGAGAAGCGTGCAATGAACGGATTGAGCGACGTGCGATTGACCCTGAAGAGTGGCGAGCTCGATGCCAATGGACGGCAGCGCGTGACGGCGCCTGCGCGCACCGCGCTGGGCCGGCGCTGGAAGCTGTTCCTGCGCCGCCTGCTGACGCGGCGGGCGCTGCTCGACCTGACTGACGCCCAGTTGCGAGATGTCGGGCTGAACCGCCAGGAGGCCCGGCGCGAGGCCTCATTGCCATTCTGGAAGCTATAGGGCGGCCAGCCAGCGTGGTGGGCGTTGGTGCGGTGGGCTCAGACGAGCTCTTTGAGCCGGTGCCATACCATGCCCAGCGCCAGCAGCGGCGAACGCAGCAAGCGGCCGCCGGGGAACGTCATGTGCGGCACCTTGGCGAACAGCTCGAAGCCGCCGCCGGCCTGCCCGGCGATGGCTTCGGCGAGCAGTTTGCCGGCCAGGTGAGTGGCATTCACGCCGTGGCCCGCATACGCCTGGGCGTAGAACACGTTGGGGTGGTCCCTGAGCCTGCCGATCTGTGGCAGGCGGTTGGCACCGATGCCGATCATTCCGCCCCACTGGTACTCGATGCGCACGCGCTGCAACTGGGGAAATACCGCGAGCATCTTTGGGCGCATGTACGCGGCGATATCCGCCGGGTCGGTGCCGGAGTAACGACAGGCACCGCCGAACAGCAGGCGGCGGTCGGCCGACAGGCGATAGTAGTCGACGGCAACGCGCTGGTCGCAGAGCGCCATGTTCTGTGGAATCAGCGCGCTGGCCTGCCCCTCGCCGAGCTGCTCGGTGGCGATTATATAGCTGCCGGCGGGCAGCACCTTGCCGCCCAGCGTCGGGTTCAGGTCGCGGATATAGGCGTTGCACGCCAGCACCAGCTGCGCCGCACGCACCACCCCCTGGGCCGTGTGCACGCGGATCTCGTTGCCGTAGTCGATGCGCGTGGCCGGCGAGTGTTCGTGCAGCCGAACGCCCAGGCGCTGCGCCGCGGCGGCTTCGCCAAGGGCCAGGTTGAGCGGGTGCAGATGCCCCGAGCCCATGTCGATCATGCCACCGACATAGCGTGTCGAGCCGACCACTTCGTGCATCTGCTGTGGTTGCAGCAGGCGCAGTTCGTGGCGATAGCCCAGGCTCTGCAGCTCGGCGGCGTCCTCGGCGAAGCCGGCCAGTTCAGTGGGCTTGTTGGCAAGGTCGCAGTAACCCCAGGTCAGGTCGCAATCGATGGCGTAGCGCTCGACCCGCTGGCGGACGATCTCCACCGCTTCCAGGCCCATCAGTTTCAGCTCGCGCACGCCTTCGCTGCCAATCACCGGCGCGAACTGCTCGACGCCGTGGCCGACGCCGCGGATCAGCTGTCCGCCGTTGCGGCCGCTGGCCCCCCAGCCGATGCGATGGGCTTCCAGCAGCACCACCGAGAGTCCTTTCTGGGCCAGTTCGATTGCCGTGTTCAGGCCCGAGAAGCCGCCACCGACGATGCACACGTCGGCGCGCTGCTCGCCCTGCAGAGGCGCGAAGTCGAGCTGCTGGTTGGCGCTTGCAGCGTAATAGGACGGGGCATGCTCGGCGCTATGAACCGGTGGGTGGGCGCGGGCGGTCATCTGCGAAATCCTGAATGTTGCGTCGATCAAAATTGGCGAAGCATAAGCGCAGAGTTCGCTTCGAGCCAACCGGCGAGTGCGCGGGCGGCGGAGCCTTTGCGGCGTGCGGGCTGGCCTGTACCATGCGCGTCTGCCGTTTCCGAGCCAGACCATGACCTGCACCAGCCGCAAGATCGACCTGCTGCGTCGCCAGATCCCGCGCTTCGACTGCGTGCCCGGCTGCCACGATTGCTGCGGCCCGGTCACCGCCTCGTCGGAGGAAATGTCGCGCCTGCCGCGCAAGACCGCCGCCGAGCAGGACGCCGCCCTGGCCGAGTACAACTGCGTGCACCTCGGCCCTCAGGGCTGCCAGGTGTATGACCAGCGCCCGCTGATCTGCAGGCTGTTCGGCACCACCTCCAGCCTGCCGTGCCCCCACGGCCGAGGGCCGGAGCAGCCCATCGAGGCGAGCGTCGAGCGCCAGGTGCACCAGCTCATCGCGAGTACGCGACAGGTGCTGGTCTAGGCATTTGGCGAGGCCTGATGGTGCCCACGTTCCCGTGTGAGAACGTTAACCGGGGGCGCTGCGTCGGACATCAAGTAGGGTGGATAACGCGAAGCTTATCCACCCATCACGGCATGAGGCTGTGCCGGCGTTGGGTCAACCGGTGGAAAACGCTTCGCGGTTTTCCACCCTACGGTCAGTTGCCGTTCGCCTAGCAACTTGCCGCTGCTTATTCCGGCACCGGCAGCGCCAAACTCTCCTTCACTTCTTCCATCACGATGTAGCTCTTCGACTCGCGCACGTGAGGCAGCTTGAGGAGTATGTCGCCGAGCAGCTTGCGGTAGCTGGCCATTTCGTTGATGCGCGCCTTCACCAGGTAGTCGAAGTCGCCGGACACCAGGTGACATTCCAGTACGTGGGGCAGCTTGAGTACGGCACGGCGAAAATCCTCGAAGGTGTCGCCGGACTTGTAGTCCAGGCTGATCTCCACGAACACCAGCAGGCTGGCCTTGAGATTCTGCGGATTGAGGCGGGCGTGGTAGCCCATGATGATGCCTTCGCGCTCCAGGCGGCGCACCCGCTCGGTACAGGGTGTGGTCGACAGGCCGACCCGCTCGCCCAGTTCGGTGAAGGATATGCGGCCGTCTTCCTGGAGGATGCGCAGGATGTTGCGGTCGATCTTGTCCAGCTCGCGGCGGCTCTGGTGTTGCGTACGCATGCTCGGCACCCCTCCGTGAAAGGCTCGTATGGCCAGAATTCTCTTCAAATATAGGCGCGTATACAGTGAAAAGCACTGCCTTCCACTTTCTATACTGTACGCATCGACTTCTCAAATCGTAATACGCCAGTGCATCGTCGCGGCGAGGAGAACAACATGCGGGTTCTGGTGCTCGGTAGCGGTGTGATCGGTACGGCCAGCGCGTATTACCTGGCCCGACAGGGTTTCGAAGTGGTGGTGGTGGATCGTCAGAATGGGCCCGCCCTGGAAACCAGCTACGCCAATGCCGGCCAGGTGTCGCCGGGTTACGCTTCGCCGTGGGCGGCTCCGGGCGTGCCATTGAAAGCCATCAAATGGTTGCTGCACAAGCACGCGCCGCTGGCCATAAAGGCCACTGGCGATGTCGATCAGTACCTGTGGATGGCGCAGATGCTGCGCAATTGCACGGCCCGCCGCTATGCGATCAACAAGGAGCGCATGGTGCGCCTGTCCGAGTACAGCCGCGACTGCCTTGACGAGTTGCGAGCGGAAACCGGCATCGGTTACGAGGCGCGCCAACTCGGCACTACCCAGTTGTTCCGCACCCAGGCGCAGCTCGACAACGCCGCCAAGGATATCGCCGTGCTCCAGCAGTCGGGCGTGCCCTATGAACTGCTCGACCGCGCCGGCATCGCCAAGGTCGAACCGGCCCTGGCCGGCGTCGCCGACAAGCTCGCCGGCGCCCTGCGGCTGCCCAATGATCAGACCGGTGACTGCCAGCTGTTTACCCGCAAGCTGGCCGAGATGGCGGCCGCGCTGGGGGTGCAGTTTCGCTTCGGTCAGACCATCCAGCGGCTGGACGTTGCCGGCGATCGCATCAACGGTGTGTGGGTCGATGGCAAGCTGGAAACCGCCGACCGTTACGTGCTGGCGCTGGGCAGCTACAGCCCGCAGTTGCTCAAGCCGCTAGGCATTCGCGCGCCGGTTTACCCGCTCAAGGGCTATTCGCTGACGGTGCCGATCATCAACCCGGACATGGCGCCGACCTCGACCATCCTCGACGAGACCTACAAGGTCGCCATCACCCGTTTCGACCAGCGCATCCGCGTGGGCGGCATGGCCGAGATCGCCGGTTTCGACCTGAGCCTCAACCCGCGCCGGCGTGAAACCCTGGAGATGATCGTCGGTGACCTGTACCCGCAGGGCGGCGATCTGGGCCAGGCCGACTTCTGGACCGGCCTGCGCCCGGCGACGCCGGATGGCACGCCCATCGTTGGCGCCACGGCATACCGAAACCTGTATCTGAACACCGGACACGGTACCCTAGGCTGGACCATGGCCTGTGGCTCTGGGCGGTTTCTCGCCGATATCATCGCCAGGAAGCGCCCGCAGATCAGCAGCGAAGGCCTGGATATTTCCCGTTATGGCACAACCAAGGAGTCCCACACGCATGTCCATACAGCGCCTGCGAACTGAACCGCGTCTGAGCGAAATCGTCATTCACAACGGCACCGTCTACCTGGCCGGCCAGCTGGATGAAAACCACAGTGACGGCATCGAGGCGCAGACCAAAGCGACGCTGGACAGCATCGACACCTTTCTCGCCGAAGCCGGTACCGACAAGACGCGCATCCTGTCGATCACCATCTTCCTGAAGAACATCGATGATCGCGATGGCATGAACACCGTCTGGGACGCCTGGGTACCGGCCGGCCATTCGCCTGCTCGTGCGTGCGTCGAGGCCAAGCTGTACTCGCCGGACGTGCTGGTCGAAATGACCGTGATTGCTGCTTTACCCTAAGGGGCGGGCTTACGATTTACCGCGATGTTCCGGCGGCAATAATGCAGCAGCAGACGTAGGGTGGATGACGCTCTTTTCATCCACCATTGCGATCGCAGAGCGGTGGACGGGTCGGGCCGCGTAGGTGAGGCGTCGTCCACCCTACGACCGTGGGAGCGGGCCGTGCCGGCGAATAATCACGGGCATGGCCCGTTCCCACAATGAATCACCGAAAGTCTGTTTTCGCCTTAGTAGTGTTTTCTTCCGTTATTCGAGATAACCATGCGTCCCGCCCGTGCCCTGATCGATCTACAAGCCCTGCGTCACAACTACCAACTGGCCCGTGAACTATCCGGCGCTCGCGCGCTAGCGGTGGTCAAGGCGGATGCCTACGGGCACGGCGCGGTTCGTTGTGCCAAGGCGTTGCAGCGTGACGCCGATGGCTTTGCAGTCGCGTGTATAGAAGAGGCACTGCAACTTCGCGAGGCGGGCATCAGCGGGCCGATTCTGCTGCTCGAAGGCTTCTTCGAGGCGGCCGAGCTGGCGCTCATCGACCGGCATGACCTGTGGTGCGTGGTGCATGCGCACTGGCAGCTCGACGCCATCGAGCAGGCCAAGCTGGCGCGCCCGCTGAACGTTTGGCTGAAGCTCGACAGCGGCATGCACCGTGTCGGCTTTCACCCGGCCGACTACCAGGCTGCTTACCAGCGTTTGCTGGCCAGTGGCAAGGTGGCGAAGATCGTGTTGATGAGCCATTTCGCCCGTGCCGACGAACTCGACAGCCCGCGCAGTGAGCAGCAACTGGCGGTGTTTCAGGAGGCACGCCAGGGGCTGGCCGCCGAGGTCAGTCTGCGCAATTCGCCGGCACTGCTTGGCTGGCCGGCGATTCCCAGTGATTGGGTGCGGCCCGGCATCATGCTCTACGGCGCCACGCCGTTCGAGCAGCCCCACGAGGCAGCGTCTCGCCTGCAGCCAGTGATGACCCTGGAGTCGCGGGTGATCAGCGTGCGTGACCTGCCCGCCGGCGAGCCGGTCGGCTACGGGGCGCGCTTCACCAGCGAACGGCCAACCCGCGTGGGCGTGGTCGCCATGGGCTACGCCGACGGTTACCCGCGGCATGCGCCAACCGGCACCCCGGTGCTGGTCGATGGCCAGGCCTCGCGCATCATCGGTCGGGTGTCCATGGACATGCTTACCGTCGACCTCAGCGACCTGCCCGGCAGTGGCCTGGGCAGTAGCGTCGAATTCTGGGGGCGCAACGTGCTCGCCAGTGACGTGGCGCTCGCCGCCGGAACCATCCCTTACCAGCTGTTCTGCAACGTGCGCCGCGTGCCGCTGGTCTACAGCGAGGGCTAGGGCAGGTTGTGTCAGCGTGTTCAGGCTGTTGTAAATACTGAACACTGTTGCCATGATACGGCCAAATTCCTTGTCTTCTCTGGGGGCATCCTGCATTGGACGTCGGTCTTCGCCTGCAATCCATCCGTAAGCTCAAAGGGCTCTCCCAGCGCGAACTCGCCAAGCGGGCAGGGGTCACCAACAGCACCATCTCGATGATCGAGAAGAACAGCGTAAGCCCCTCGATCAGCTCACTGAAGAAGGTATTGGCGGGCATTCCCATGTCGCTGGTGGAGTTCTTTTCCCTGGAAGCGGAGCAGGACAACCAGGTGCAGGTGGTCTATCGCGCCAGCGAGCTGACCGACATCCATAGCGGTGCGATCACCATGAAGCTGATCGGCAAGGCGCATCCGAGCCGGGCTATTTCGTTTCTTGACGAAACCTATCCGCCGCACAGCGACACCGGCCTGGAGATGTACGCCCACGAAGGCGAGGAAACCGGCATGCTGGTCGAGGGTCGTCTCGAACTGACCGTCGGCGATGAGGTGTTCATTCTCGAAAGCGGCGACAGCTATTACTTCGAGAGCAGCAAGCCTCACCGCTTTCGCAATCCCTTCGATCAACCGGCCCGGTTGATCAGCGCGACCACTCCCGCGAACTTCTGAATCGGCGACCGGCAGGGTGTGATTCACGCTGCCGTTGATCTGCGTCATGGGTTCAATACCCCTGCGACAAGTTGGGATATTTTCGGCGTTTCGACCTGCCGTTATACTGCGCGGGCTTGCGAAACCGTGGCCGCAGGCGTGACCAGCCGCCCATGAGGGCAACCGTGTGAACCCAATTCGTAGCAGGCTGGCGGTACCGGCGATGGTGCTGGCGCTGTTGGCCCTTAATGCTCAGGCAACTACCGACCAGGCGATTGCCGAGCGGATCAAGCCGGTCGGTCAGGTGTGTATTGCCGGGCAGGCCTGCGACGGCATCGAAGCCGCTCCCGCGCAGGCCGCCAGCACGGCACGGAGCGCCGACGATATCGTCGCCCGGCATTGCACCGCGTGCCACACGCCAGGGCTGCTCGGTGCGCCGAAGATCGGCGACAGTGCTACCTGGAAGGCGCTCGCGGACGAGCAAGGCGGCATGGACGCAATACTCGCCAAGGCCATCGAAGGCATTAATGCCATGCCACCGAAAGGGACCTGTGGCGATTGCTCGGATGACGAATTGCGTGCCGCCATCGAGAAAATGTCCGGTCTTTAACTGGCGATTTTTCAAGGCATAGAGCCGCCTGCAGGCGGCTTTGTTGTGTCAGCACGATGACAACATGCAGCAAAAGCGACGAAGCGGCAGTCCAACGACCACTGCCGTGACCATTGACTGGAGAGCTGCATGCCCCATGAGTGTTCGATCGAGCAAGCTGTCGACCGCGTTCTGGATGAGATCGACGGGCCCATACACCTGGGCCTGCCGCTGGGTCTGGGCAAGCCGAATCGCTGGGTGAATGCCCTCTATGCACGGCTGCGGGCGTTGCCCGACCGGCAACTGACCATCTACACCGCCCTGTGCCTCGGCCGGCCGCGGGCTGGCCAGGAACTGCAGCAGCGGTTTCTCGAACCCTTCGTCGAACGTGTGTATGGCGACTATCCGGAGCTGGATTTTCTCGCCGACCTGCAGGCCGATACCTTGCCCGCCAACGTCCGCGTCGAACAGTTCTTCCTGCAACCCGGCAGCCTGCTCGACAGCGATCCCGCGCAGCAGGACTACACCAGCAGCAACTACAGCCACGCAGCCCGTGACCTCAATGGCAAGGGTGTCAACGTGATTGCCCAACTGGTCGCCGAGGACGCCACGCGGCCTGGGCACTACAGCCTCAGTTGCAACCCGGACATCACCCTGGACCTGCTGCCTTTGCTGCAGGCTCGCCGTGGGCGTGGCGAAACCATCCTCTGCCTGGCTCAGGTGCACGAGCGCTTGCCGTACATGGCCGGCGATGCCGAATTGCCTCGCGACACCTTCGATATCCAGTTGCAGGAGCCCGAGCGCGCCACGCTGTTCTCCACGCCGAACATGCCCGTCACGGTGCAGGACCACTGCATCGGCCTGCATGCCAGCGCGCTGGTGCGTGACGGCGGTACCCTGCAGATCGGTATTGGTGCGATGGGCGATGCGGTGAGCGCCGCGTTGCTGATGCGCCATTGCGACAACGCGCGCTACCGCGCGGTGTTGGCGGACCTGAACGAAGGTCGGGCGCATCCGCTGCTCGGCGTTATCGGCGAGCAGCAACCCTTCGCCGATGGCCTGTATGGTTGCAGCGAGATGTTCGTCAACGGCCTGCTGGCGCTGGCGGAAGCAGGCGTGGTGCGCCGTGTCGTCTACCCGGACGTGCGCGTGCAGCGCCTGGCCAGCGCCGGTGCGCTGGACGCCCAAGGCCAGCCTCGTAGCGTACAGGCCCTGCTGGATGCCGGCCTGCCGGAACGGCTCGACGAAGCCACCCTGAACTGGCTGCAGGAGGGTGGCCTGCTGGCCGCCAACCTCAAGTTGCAGGGCGAAAACCTGCTGTTGCCGACCGACCAGCAGTGTTCCACCGAGTTGTCCGACCCGCTCAGCCAGGCCGCGCTACGCGATTACCTGACCCCTGCCACGCAGGGCGTGTGCGTGCACGGCGGCTTCTTTCTCGGCCCCCAGTCGTTCTATCAGCGCCTGAACGAGATGGACGGTGCTGGGCGCAGCCGCTTCGGCATGACCGGCATCGGCTTCATCAACGAGCTGTACGGCCAGGAGGAGCTCAAGCGCCTGCAGCGCGTCGAGGCGCGCTTCATCAACAGCGTGTTCACCGTCACCCTGCTCGGTGCGGCGGTGGCCGATCAGCTGGAAGACGGCCGGGTGCTCAGCGGCGTGGGCGGGCAGTACAACTTCGTCGCCCAGGGCCATGCCCTGCCACAGGCGCGCTCGATTCTGCTGCTGCGCAGCTGGCGCGAATCGGCGGGGGAGGTGAGCTCGAACATCGTCTGGGATTACGGCCACGTGACCATCCCGAGGCACCTGCGCGATGTGGTGATCACGGAATACGGCATTGCCGACCTGCGCGGCAAGACCGACGCCCAGGTGATAGAAGCCCTGCTGGGCATTAGCGATTCACGGTTCCAGGGCGAACTGGCGGCGCGGGCCATCGAGGCCGGCAAATTGCCCAAGGGCTTTGAGCTCGATCCGCGCTTTGCCGAGAACACCCCGCAGCGCCTGCAGGCGCTGGCGGATCGGCACGCCGAGTTGTTCGTGGAATACCCGCTGGGCAGTGACTTCAGCTCCCAGGAACAGGAACTGTTACGCGCCCTGACCTGGCTGAAGGGCAAGTTCAGGTTGAGCGAGGTACTGGAGCTGGGCAAGGCGGCATTCGATGCGCCACCTGCCGACGCCTTCCCCGACCACCTGCAGCGCATGGGGCTGGAGCAGCCCGATGGTCTGCGCGAGGAGCTGTACCAGCGGCTGCTGCTGGCCGGGTTGCAGGCAACCGCTACTCGAGGAAGGTGACCTTGCCGCCGGCCAGGGACTGGATACGTGCCAGGGATTCGATGCGGTAACCCTCGGCGTCCAGGGCAGCGCGGCCGCTCTGGAACGATTTCTCGATCACCACGCCGATACCAGCGATGCTGGCGCCGGCCTGGCCGACCAGGTCGATCAGCGCCTTGGCGGCGTGGCCGTTGGCCAGGAAGTCATCGACCAGCAGCACGTGATCGGTGGCATTCAGGTGCCTGGAGGAGATCGCCAGGGTGCTCTCGGTCTGCTTGGTGAACGAGAACACCTTGGAGATGTACAGGTTGTCGGTGAGCGTCAGCGACTGGTACTTGCGGGCGAAGATCACCGGCACGCCGAGTTCCAGGCCGGCCATCACCGCAGGGGCGATACCCGACGCTTCGATGGTGACGATCTTGGTGATGCCCTGGCCCTTGAAGCGCTCGGCGAACTCGTGGCCGATCTGCTGCATCAACAGTGGGTCGATCTGGTGATTGAGAAAGGCGTCGACCTTGAGCACCTGCTCGGACAGGACGGTACCTTCACTGCATATCTTCTGTTTCAACGACTCCACGATCGATCCTCTGGGCTCAAGAGCAAAGCAGCGGATTTTCCCTCAAATTGCTGCGCATTTGTAGCGAAACCGCAGGCGATATCGCCCCAGGTCCGACGGCTGACGCGCGCGGCGGGGACGGGCAGCACGGGTACTGGCTCATGCGCTCCTGGTCAGACGCCGCAGAATGTCCTTCGGGATGCCGCGGGTATCCAGCGGCAGCTTGTCCGGCGCCGGCTCCAGGCCCAGCTCGAACAGCCAGTTGAGGGCGTACTCGCGCAGCTGTTTCTGTTCATAGGCATGCCACTGCTGGCGCAGTGCCGGAAAGAAATCGATCTCGTAATCGAAGGCGCGCAGTGGCTTGCGGCCGGTCAGCGCGGCGCTGAGCAGCGGGTGTGCATTGAGGTCGGTAAGGGTGAACAGAAAGGATTCGCGCAGCGCCACGCGCTGCGCGGTGTCCAGGTTGGGCACCGCGGCGTAGCGGTCAGGCTGCAATTGCAGTTGCTGGCGTTGCTCGCTGTCCTGGTCGTCAGGTGCCAGGGTCAGCACCGTACCGGCCTCCATGTCCAGCCAGTGCTCATGGGTCTCGCGACCGTTGATCAGGTGGGTCAGGGTATCGAGGTCGAGAGTGAGCGTGCGCATGGTGCCGGGCCTCTTGCAGAACGAGCGTGACGAGTGTCGGGCCGGCAGTTGCCGCCAGCCTCTCACTCTGACTACGAAATGTTACGCAGGTGCCCGTCGAGGTCGCGGGCCCGGTGAAAACCCGGCCTGGGTCGAGCAGGGCACTCCCCCGGCAGATTTCAGGCTGACGCTGCGCTCGACCCGGCGCAGCGTCAGCGCTTGAGCATGGCGCGCATGTTGGCCAGCGCATCGTTTCCGCGCGCCGCCTTGACTTCCACGGGGGCCTCTTCCTGGCCTTCCCACACCAGGTCCTCTGGCGGCAGTTCATCGAGGAAGCGGCTCGGCGTGCACTCGATGATCTCGCCGTACTGCTTGCGCTTGGCAGCGAAGGTCAGGGCCAGGTTGCGCTTGGCGCGGGTGATGCCCACGTAGGCCAGGCGCCGCTCTTCCTCGATGGTGTCAGCCTCGATGCTGGAGCGGTGGGGGAGAATCTCCTCCTCGAAGCCGATGATGTACACCGAGGGGAATTCCAGACCCTTGGAGGCGTGCATGGTCATCATCTGCACGCCGTCGGCACCTTCTTCTTCCTCCTGCTGGCGTTCGAGCATGTCGCGCAGCACCAGCTTGCCGATGGCGTCCTCGATGGTCATGTCGCCCTCTTCATCCTTGTCGAGGGTGTTCTTCAGGGCGTCGACCAGAAACCACACGTTGCCCATGCGCGCATCGGCGACCTTGTCGCTGGAAGCGTTCTGGCGCAGCCAGTTCTCGTAGTCGATGTCCATCACCATGCTGCGGATGGCGGCAATCGGCTCATTGACCACGCACTGTTCGCGCACGCCGTCCATCCAGCGCTTGAAGCGCGCCAGGCGCTCGGTGTAACGGCTGTCCAGGTGCTCGCCGAGGCCGATCTCGTCGCTGGCAGCGTACATGCTGATCTTGCGCTCGCTGGCGTAGTTGCCGAGCTTTTCCAGTGTGGTGGAGCCGATTTCGCGGCGCGGCACGTTGATCACCCGCAGGAAGGCGTTGTCGTCGTCCGGGTTGACCAGGAGGCGGAAGTAGCTCATCAGGTCCTTCACTTCCTGGCGGGCGAAGAAGCTGGTGCCGCCGCTCAGGCGATAGGGGATCTGGTGGTGCTGCAGTTTGAGCTCCATCAGCTTGGCCTGGTAGTTGCCGCGATAGAGGATGGCGAAATCGCTGTAGGGCCGCTGGGTACGCAGGTGCTCGGTAAGGATCTCCAGGGCCACGCGCTCGCACTCGGCGTCTTCGTTGCGGGTGCGGATCACACGGATCTCGTCGCCCATGCCCATCTCGCTCCACAGCTGCTTCTCGAACGCGTGGGGGTTGTTGGCGATCAGCACGTTGGCGCACTTGAGGATGCGGCTGGTGGAGCGGTAGTTCTGTTCCAGCATCACCACCTTGAGCGACGGGTAGTCTTCCTTCAGCAGGTTGAGGTTCTCCGGCCGCGCGCCCCGCCAGGCGTAGATCGACTGGTCGTCGTCGCCAACCACGGTGATCTGGTTGCGCATGCCCACCAGCAGTTTCACCAACAGGTACTGGCTGGAGTTGGTGTCCTGGTATTCGTCGACGAGCAGGTAGCGGATGCGGTTCTGCCACTTTTCGAGGATGTCCTGGTGCTCCTGGAACAGCTTCACCGGTAGCAGGATCAGGTCGTTGAAGTCCACCGCGTTGTACGCCTTGAGCGTGCGCTGATAATGCAGGTAGACGATGGCGGCGGTCTGCTCCTTGGGGCCGCGGGCGTTGGCCAGGGCCTCGTCGGGCAGGATCAGGTCGTTCTTCCAGCTGTCGATGGTGCTTTTGATCTCGTCGGCGCCGTCGTCGCCGGCGTATTCCTTCTGCATGATATCGGTGAGCAGCGCCTTGATGTCGCCGTCATCGAAGATCGAGAAGCCAGGTTTGTAGCCCAGGCGCGCGTACTCCTTGCGGATGATGTTCATGCCCAGGTTGTGAAAGGTGGATACCGTCAGGCCGCGGGCTTCGGCGCCCTTGAGCAGGGTGCCGACACGCTCCTTCATCTCGCGCGCGGCCTTGTTGGTAAAGGTCATGGCGACGATGTGCTGGGCGCGGATGCCGCAGTTCTGCACCAGGTGGGCGATCTTGCGGGTGATCACGCTGGTCTTGCCGGAGCCTGCGCCGGCGAGCACCAGAAGAGGGCCGCCGACGTAGTTCACGGCTTCCTGTTGCCGGGGATTGAGTCGGGACATCGTGTCTATCGCAAAGGGAAAGGGCCGCGCATTTTAGCTGAAACTCATCGGGTGTTCGTGGCTTTCATGGGGCGACCGACGGCCGCGGCCTGTGGCGCCCCTGAGGGGAAGCTGGGAGGCGGCGATGGCGCCAAATTGGTGGCGACTTTCGTCGATGGGCTTGTCGGCTCTGCCGGTTTATCGCAGGATGTCCCGCGTTCCACACGGAAGTGCTTGATTTGACGCCGGATAATGGCGCGCCAGGGGGCGATTTCAGCGCCCATATTTTCGTGCATCGGGGGAGCTTTCTTGAGCGCATTCGTCGAGCCATTGCGCCTGGTCCTGCTGGCTGAAACGCCGCTGTGGGGCGAGCTGTTGCACGAGCGCCTGGAGGCCCTCGGCGACCCGGCGCCCTTGACCTGCGTGCCAGACTGGGCAGCCGCCGAGGCGCTGCTGGCACAGGCCCATGACGCCGTACTGCTGGCCACTCCCGCCTGCCTCCCTGCCTCGGACGATTGCCGCGTACCGATCATCCTGCTGCTCGAATGCGAGCCCGAACAGGTGCCGGACCCGGCCTGCGACTGGCTGGTACGCGACCAGTTGAGCGATGACGTGGTGCGCCGCTGCCTGCGCTACGTGCGGGGCCAGAGCCGCCTTCGCGCCACCCTGCAGGACCTGGCCGAGCAGGATGCGCTGACCGGCATCGCCAACCGGCAGGGCTTCCAGACCCTGCTGGCCGCGCGCCTTGGCGATCACGGCCGACGTGGCCTGGCCCTGGTGCACCTGGATCTCGACAACTTCCACCAGGCCAACGACACCCTTGGCCATCGCGCTGGCGATCACCTGATCCAGCAGGTGGTGGCCCGCCTCAAGCTTCATCTCGGGCGCGGTGATCACCTGGCTCGCCTGGGTGGCGACGAATTCGCGCTGCTGCTCGACCGCGACGACCCAGCCAGTGTGAGCAGTTGGGCGCAGCGCGTGGCCGATGCGCTGGGCGAACCTTACTGGGTCGAAGGCGAAAGCCTGGTGCTGGGCTGCAGCCTCGGCGTCGCCCGTGCCAAGCCGGTCAGCAACGCCGACACGCTGATGTGGCACGCCCATGTCGCCATGCAACAGGCCAAGGGCCGTGAAGGCTGCACCTTCCACCTGTACGACGAGCGCCTGGATCACGACATGCGCAGCCAGGCCGACCTGCAGCGCGAATTGCGCCGCGGCCTGCGCCGTGAAGAGCTGCAACTGCACTACCAGCCGCGGCTTTGTCTGCGCACGGGCCGTATCGTCGGTCTGGAGGCGCTGGTGCGCTGGCAGCATGACCGGCTAGGTCTGCTGATGCCCGGCTCCTTCGTGCCCATGGCCGAGGAGTGCGGGCTGATCGTGCCGCTTGGCTATTGGGTGATCGACCGTGCGCTGCGCGACCTGCAATGGCTTGGCGAGTGCGGTCATCCGCAGTTGCACATGGCGGTCAACCTGTCATTCCGGCAGTTCCAGGACAGCCAATTGTTGCCGACCCTGGAGCGCCTGATCGAAGGCTGTGGCATCGACGGTCGCTGGCTGGAGTTCGAACTCACCGAAACCGCGGTGATGCGCCGCAGCGATTACGTGCAGCAGACCATGCACCGGCTTGGCCATCTCGGCGTGCGCTTCTCGCTGGACGATTTTGGCACCGGTTTCTCGTCGTTCGAGCACCTCAGCAACCTGCCGATCGCCCTGCTGAAGATCGACCGCAGCTTCGTCACCGGCATGGAGCTGAACCCGCAGAGCCAGCGCCTGGTTCAGGCGATGATCAACCTGGCGCATAACCTGGAACTGCAGGTGGTCGCCGAGGGCGTGGAAAACGCCGAACAACTGCAACTGCTGCGCGAGTTCGGCTGCGATCAGGTACAGGGCTATCTGGTCAGTAAGGCGATGCCGTTGGCCGAGCTGGCGCGCTTTCTGTCGGCGGGCGTGCGCCAGTCGCTGCGCTGCGGTCGACCCTAACCGCTGCAATGGCAGCCGCTTATTACAGGTAGGCCTGCATGGCTTTCGGCCGTTGCAGGCGCGCAGTCTTCCAGCGAAAGCCCAGCACCAGGCCGCTCGCCGTCACCGCCAGGCCCGCAGCCAAGCCCCACCAAACGCCTTGGGCGCCCCAGCCGGCCGGGAAGGCCAGCAGCCAGGCCAGCGGCGCGCCAATGCACCAGTAGCCGGTCAGACCGATTACCAGAGTCAGGCGACCGTCGTTAAGGCCACGGATCGCGCCCATGGCGATGCTCTGCAGGCCGTCGAACAGCTCGAACCAGGCGGCGATCGCCAGCAGGCTCACCGCCAGGGTGACGATATCGGCGAACGCCGGATCGTGGCGGTCGAGATACAGGCCGATGATCCATTCCGGCAGCAACCAGAACGCCAGGGCGAACAGCAGCATAAGCACGGCGCCCATACCCATGCCCAGGTGCCCGGCCAGGCGCGACAGGTGCAGGCGGTCGGCGCCGTAATGCATGCCGACCCGAAAGGTCACCGCATAAGAAAGACCATGGGGCACGATAAAGGCCAGGGCGACCGATTGCATGGCGATCTGGTGCGCCGCCAGCTGCACGCTGCCCAGGGCGCCCATGCACAGGGTGGCGAAGGTAAACAGGCCCTGCTCGGCCGCGTAGGTGCCGCCAATCGGCAGGCCAAGGCGCAGCAGGGCACGGATTTCGGCGCGCTGTGGGCGACCCAGGCCACCGCGCAGCTTGTAGCGCTGGTAGGTCGGCGACATCAGGATGTACAGCCCCAGGGCCAGCGCCATGGCGCTGCTGACCAGCGCGGTGGTCAGACCGATACCGCTCAGGCCCAGGTCTACACCCAACCAGCCTTTGATCAACGCATAGTTGATGACAAAGTTGGCAAGGGTGCCGACGATGCTGATGGTCATCACCGGGCCGGGACGGCCGATGGCGCTGGTGAAGCCGCGCAGGGCCATAAAGCACAGGTAAGCGGGCAGGCCCAGCGACAGCGGGCGCAGGAAATTCATGGCCTGACTGGCGGCGTCGGGGTCCTGACCCAGGTGCGGCAGCAGTGGGCCAAGGCCATTGAGGCACAGCGCGCTGATGACGCCCAGCAGCAGGGCCAGCCACAGGCCATTGCGCAGCAGGCGAGTGACGCCTTGCGGGTCGCCAGCGCCGTGGCGAATAGCGATCATGCTGCCCACGGCGGCGATCACCCCCGTGCAAAAGATCGAGAAAATGAAGTAGCAGGTCGCGCCCAGCGCGCCGCCGGCCAACTGCCCGGGACCGAGCATGGCCATCATCAATGTATCGGTGAAGATCATCAGCGCATGAGCCAGCTGCGCAGAGATCAGCGGGCCTGCCAGGCGCAGCAGCGCACGCAGCTCGTGAACAAGGGGATTTTTCATGATGAGCAAAACTTCAGTAGGGTAACCATCCCCAGACTGTCGGGAGATGAGCAATGACGGCTATTCTCGGGTTTGTAGCCAGTGCCCACAAAAGGAAAATAGCGATGCTAGGCATGATTAAAACTCATGGTTCAATGCGGTGACGCGGCGCTTGCCGCCTCTCTATGCCCTGCGCGCCTTCGAGGCCGCCGCGCGGCATTGCTCCTTCACCCGTGCCGCTGATGAGCTGGCGATCACCCAGAGCGCAGTGAGCCGGCACATTCGCAGCCTGGAGGATTACTTCGCCTGCCGGCTGTTCGAACGCCGCGGCCGGGCGGTGCACCTGACCGAGCCGGCGAGTCTGCTGCTGCCGGGCGTGCACGAAGGTTTCGAGTCCCTGGAGCGGGCCTGCGCGACCCTGCTCGTGGAGGACGGCACCTTGCGTCTGAAGGCGCCTTCGACCCTGACCATGCGCTGGCTGCTGGCGCGCCTGTCGCTGTTTCGCGCCCGGCATGCTGGCCTGGAGGTGCAGCTCACCAGTGCATGGATGGATCTCGATCGTGTGGATTTTCTCCATGAGCCTTTTGACTGCGCCGTGTTGCTCAGCGCAGGCACCTTCAGCAACGAATGGCATAGCGTGCGGCTGTTCGAGGAATGGCTGATCCCTGTGTGTGCGCCTGCTGTACTCGGCGAGCAGCCGTGGGACGTCAGCCGCCTGCAGCAGGCCGAGCTGGTGCATCCGACGCCCGATCGCCGTGACTGGCGCCGCTGGCTGCAGGCCATGGGCCTAACCGACCAGGTGTCGCTCAAGGGCGGGCAGGTGTTCGACACCCTCGAGTTGGGTATCGTCGCGGCGTCGCGCGGTTACGGCGTGTCGATCGGCGACCTGGCGATGGTCGCCGAGGATGTGCTGCTCGGGCGTCTGGGGTTGCCGTGGCCGACAGCAGTGGCCAGTGGCGACAGCTACTACCTGGTCTGGCCGCGAGCGCGTCGCGGTCAGGAGCGCTTCGAACGGCTGCGCGACTTCCTGCTTGGCGAGGTGGCGGCGATGCAGATGCCGGCGGTTGAAATGCGTCGCTGACTTGCCCGGCCCTGCATTTTTACGCGTCAGAAAAAAAACGCCTTAATTACGTCACGACAGCCATTGACGCACTAAGTTACTCAAGTATTCTCCGCGCTCGCCGATTCCAGGCCGTCCAACCGTCTATTTTATTCGCTCCAGTCATGGATGATGGCGGAGCTCGGAGATGTCATGACCCAACCTCGTTCCCGTATCGCCTGGCAGCTGGCGACGGCCCTCGCTGCCATGCTGGTGTTGCTGATCAGCGTCAGCACGCTGTTCGCCCTGCGTTCATTGAGCAGCGCCAACCTCGTTACCCGAGAGGAGCACCTCGGCAGCGAAGCGCGCCTGCTGGCCGATCAGTTGAGCACCTTCCATGACAGCCTGCGCGAAAGCACGCAGCGCCTGGCCGGGTTGTTCGAGCGCCGGTTCAGTAGCGGGCTGCGGGTCAGCCCGGACGAGCGGGTCACGGTCGGTTCCCTGCAGGCGCCCGCGCTGTACCTGGGCAGCACGCAGTTGAACAACAACTTCTCCGAGGTCGACGAGTTCAAGCAGCTCACCGCTGGCGTGGCAACCATCTTCGTCCGCGACGGTGACGACTTCGTGCGCGTGACCACCTCGCTGACCAAGCAGGACGGTAGCCGCGCCATCGGCACGGTGCTCGACCGCAATCATCCGGCCTACGCACGGCTGCTCGCCGGCAACAACTACGTGGGCCGCGCGCTGCTGTTCGAGCGTTTCTACATGACCCAGTACACCCCCGTGCGTGACAGCGCCGGTCGGGTGATCGCCGTGCTGTTCGTGGGCTTCGACTACACCGACGCGCAGAACGCCCAGTTCGCCAACCTGCAGCGCTTCCGCATCGGCAGCACCGGTTCGCTGGCGCTGCTCGATGATCAAAACAAATGGCTGGTTCCGCCTTATGCCGCGCAGCGCCCTGAGCAGCTGACCGGCAACATGACCAAGGTGCTTGGCACGCCGGGCAAAGGCGCTTTCTGGAGCGACGGCGAGCAGCAGTTCTACAGCGTCGCCGTGCCGTTCCCAGGTGGCCCGTGGACGGTCGTGGCGAGTATGCCGGAAGCGGAAATCCAGGCAGTGACCTGGCGTGTTGGCAGCCAGTTGGCGATCGGCAGCCTGGTCACCCTGGTGCTGGCGGTGATCGCCGTGATCTGGCTGCTGCGTCGCAAGCTGCGCCCGCTTGGCGATCTGGTTCGCCAGGCACAGGCATTGGGCGCCGGCGACCTCAGCGTGCGCCTGGACGTTACCAGCAACGACGAGATCGGCGAGCTGTCGCGCAACTTCAACCAGATGGGCGCGGCGCTGTCGACCATGGTGGAGCGCGTGCGCGCGGCTGCCGGCAACGTCAACCAGCGTGCCGAGGCCCTGTCCGGTTTGTCGCGCGGTGCCTATGAAGGCATCGAGCAACAGTCGGGCGAGATCAGCAGCATGGCCGGCGCCGTCGAAGAGTTCAGCGCCACCTCGCTGAACATCGCCGATAACATGCGCAGCACCGAGCGCATGGCCAGCGAGAACGCCAGCCAGACGCGCATCGGTCGCACCTCGATGGAGGAGGCGTCCAACGCGCTGGAGCAGATTTCCGCCTCGCTGAACAGCGCCGCCAAGGTGATCGACAGCCTTGGCCAGCGTTCCCAGGAGATCGGCGGCATTCTCAGCGTCATCACCTCGATCGCCGACCAGACCAACCTGCTGGCGCTCAACGCCGCCATCGAGGCGGCGCGTGCCGGTGAGCAAGGCCGCGGCTTCGCCGTGGTAGCCGATGAAGTGCGCAGCCTGGCCGGCCGGACCCGCGAGGCCACCACTGAAATCTCCGCCATGATCGGCAGCATCCAGGGCGAAACCAGCAGCGCCATCAGCACCATGGAACATGGCCGGCAGTTGATGCAGAACGGCCTGGAACTGAACGCCAAGGTGGCCGCAGCGCTGGGGCAGATCGCCGAGCAGACCAGTGCTGCAGGCGAGCAGTTTGCCGCCATCACCACCGCGACCAGCGAGCAGAGCAGCACCGCCACGGTGCTCAGCAGCAACCTGCAGAGCATCGCCCAGGCCAACGGCGAGCAGCGTGAAGTGATCGCCAACCTGGCCCACACGTCCAAGGAACTGGAGAGCCTGGCCAGCGACCTGCACCGCGAAGTCGAGCGTTTCCGCTAAGAACCTTGTCAAAGCCTGCTGCGCGTCGGCACTGCGGCGTTAAAAACAGACTCGGAGCGCTCATTCACATCAATAAACTCCGCCTCCTGGTCTGTTTTCGCCTTGCATTGCGCTAGCTCGCGAGGCTTTGCGCGGTCACCAAGGCGTCGCTGACCTTCGGCGGTGCAGCGGCGGCTGTCACTGTCGTGCAATCACCCCGTGCCAGGCTGAACGCCTGCACGGGGTTTTTCGTTATGGGTGCCGGCTGTTGTGCAGCATTTCGCGGTGCGTTGTGTGGAATCCAAAACGCTGGGGAAATCACTGCACCACCAAGGCAATTTTTGATTGATCTGAGCGGGGCATGGTCTTAAAGTCCGCGCCGAACGTCCATGCTGGCAACGATCCATCCGGCTCAAGTACTGACGACGAGAGGTTGCAGGGCCTGCCATACGGGCTCGGCAATTCTCGGCGACATGCCTTGGGAAGTAGGCGAACCAAAGTGGGGAAACTGATCAGACGTTCCAAGCCTGCCAGCAGGCTTATCGGCCGATTGCACGATGGCCGCCCCCATAGTTGAACCTGTGCCCGGTTCAATTGCCCGAAACCTAGTGTTCATGGTTTAGCCATCTGGAGTCCTGCATGTCGATCAAGGTCGAAGATTATTACCCGCGCGAAACCTTCAACAAGATGAAGGCCTTCGCTGACCAGCATGAAACCCCGTTCGTGGTGATCGACACCGCGATCATCAGCCAGGCCTACGATGACCTGCGCGCCGGTTTCGATTTCGCCAAGGTGTACTACGCCGTCAAGGCCAACCCGGCGGTGGAAATCATCGAGTTGCTGCGCGACAAAGGCTCGAACTTCGACATTGCCTCGATCTACGAGCTGGACAAGGTCATGAGTTGCGGCGTTGGCCCGGAGCGCATCAGCTACGGCAACACCATCAAGAAAGCCCGTGACGTGCGTTATTTCTTCGAGAAGGGCGTGCGCCTGTTCGCCACCGACTCCGAAGCCGACCTGCGCAACATCGCCAAGGCCGCGCCGGGCTCGAAGATCTACGTGCGCATCCTTACCGAAGGCTCGACCTCGGCCGACTGGCCGCTGAGCCGCAAGTTCGGCTGCCAGACCGACATGGCCATGGACCTGCTGATCCTCGCCAAGCAACTGGGCCTGGTGCCGTACGGTATTTCCTTCCACGTGGGGTCGCAGCAGCGTGACATCGACGTGTGGGACGCCGCCATCGCCAAGGTCAAGGTGATCTTCGAGCGCCTCAAGGAAGAAGACGGCATCGTCCTGCAGATGATCAACATGGGCGGCGGTTTCCCGGCCAACTACATCACCCGCACCAACAGTCTGGAAACCTACGCCGAGGAAATCATCCGTTTCCTCAAGGACGATTTCGGCGACGAATTGCCGGAAATCATTCTCGAGCCGGGCCGGTCGCTGATCGCCAACGCCGGCATCCTGGTCAGCGAAGTGGTGCTGGTCGCGCGCAAGTCGCGCACAGCCGTAGAGCGCTGGGTGTACACCGACGTGGGCAAGTTCAGCGGCCTGATCGAAACCATGGACGAAGCCATCAAGTTTCCCATCTGGACCGAGAAGAAGGGCGAGATGGAAGAAGTGGTTATCGCCGGGCCGACCTGCGACAGTGCCGACATCATGTACGAGCACTACAAGTACGGCCTGCCGCTGAACCTGGCCAGCGGTGACCGCCTGTACTGGCTGTCCACCGGCGCCTATACCACCAGCTACAGCGCCGTGGAATTCAATGGTTTCCCGCCGCTGAAATCCTTCTACCTGTAAGCCTTCCTGGTGACCGAAACGCCCGCACGTGCTGCGGGCGTTTTCGTTTCTGCGCCGTGGTGGGGCGGGCATTGCCATCGGCGCCTTGCCAGGGGGAAGGGGGCAGCGCGAGAATGCAGACACTTCTCCGCGGTATTTAAGGATCTCCGATGCCCGATCCCGTTGCAGCCGGCCTGCGCCTGGCGCCCGATGCACTCACCCGTCCCTTCTCGCCCCAGCAGTTCGCCTTCACCACCACCGATGACCTGGAGCCTTTTCGCGGCGTGCTTGGCCAGGAACGCGCCGTGCAGGCACTGCAGTTCGGCGTGGCGATGCCGCGCCCCGGCTACAACGTATTCGTCATGGGCGAGCCGGGCACCGGTCGCTTCTCCTTCGTCAAACGCTACCTGCGGGCCGAGGGCAAACGCCTGGAAACGCCGCCGGACCGCGTCTACGTCAACCATTTCGACGAGCCTCGCGAGCCGCGCGCCGTCGAGCTGGCGCCCGGTACGGCCGGCGCGTTCATCGCCGACATCAACGCCCTGATCGACAACCTGCTGGCGACCTTTCCGGCAGTGTTCGAGCATCCCTCGTTCCAGCAGAAGAAGAGTGCCATCGACCGTGCCTTCAACAAGCGTTACGACCAGGCGCTGGATGTGATCGAAAAGCTCTCGCTGGAGCGCGGCATCGCGCTGTACCGCGACAGCACCAATATTGCCTTCACGCCGATGCTCGACGGCAAGTCGGTGGACGAAACCGAATTCGCCCAGCTGCCGGAGGCCGAGCGCGAACGCTTCCACGCCGACATCGCCGCGCTGGAAGAACGCCTCAACGAAGAGCTGGCCAGCCTGCCGCAGTGGAAGCGCGAGTCGAGCAACCAGCTGCGCCAGCTCAATGAAGAAACCATTACCGTCGCCCTGCAGCCGCTGCTGGCACCGCTGTCGGAAAAATACGCCGAGAACGCCGAGGTCTGTGCCTACCTGCAGGCCATGCAGGTGGACCTGCTGAAAAGCGTGGTCGACCTGCTCATCGAAGTGGAAAAGGCCGATGCCCAGACCCGTAAGATGCTCGAGGAAATCTACGCGCCGAGCCTGATCGTCGGTCATCACGCCGACGGCGGTGCACCGGTGGTATTCGAGCCGCACCCGACCTACGACAACCTGTTTGGACGCATCGAATACAACACCGACCAGGGCGCGCTGTACACCAGCTATCGCCAGCTGCGCCCCGGTGCGCTGCACCGCGCCAACGGCGGCTTCCTGATTCTCGAAGCGGAGAAGTTCCTCAGCGAGCCGTTCGTGTGGGAGGCGCTCAAGCGCGCCTTGCAATCGCGCAAGCTGAAGATGGAATCGCCGCTGGCCGATCTCGGGCGGATCACCACCGTGACCCTCAACCCGGAAACCATTCCGCTGCAGCTCAAGGTGGTGATCATCGGCTCGCGTCAGCTGTATTACGCGCTGCAGGATGCCGATCCGGACTTCCAGGAGATGTTTCGTGTGCTGGTCGACTTCGACGAGGACATTCCCCTTGGCGACGACAGCCTGGAACAGTTTGCGCAGCTGATGAAAACCCGCACCACGGAAGAGGGCATGGCGCCGTTGAGCGCTGCGGCCGTTGCCCGTCTGGCGACCTACAGCGCACGCCTGGCCGAACACCAGGGGCGCTTGTCGGCGCGCATCGGCGACCTGTTCCAGCTGGTCAGCGAAGCGGATTTCATCCGCAACCTGGCCGGCGAGGCCGTTACCGATGCCGATCACATCGAGCGGGCCCTCAAGGCCAAGGCGACCCGCACCGGGCGCGTCTCGGCGCGGATCATCGATGACATGCTGGCCGGCATCATTCTCATCGACACCGCCGGCGCGGCCATCGGCAAGTGCAACGGCCTGACCGTGCTGGAAGTCGGCGACTCGGCCTTTGGCGTGCCGGCGCGGATTTCCGCGACCGTCTACCCGGGCGGCTCCGGCATTGTCGACATCGAGCGTGAGGTCAACCTCGGCCAGCCGATCCATTCCAAGGGCGTGATGATCCTTACCGGCTTTCTGGGCAGTCGTTACGCCCAGGAGTTCCCGCTGGAAATCTCCGCAAGCATCGCCCTGGAGCAGTCCTACGGCTATGTGGACGGCGACAGCGCTTCGCTGGGTGAGGTCTGTACGCTGATATCCGCCCTGTCGCGCACACCGCTCAAGCAGTGCTTCGCGATCACCGGTTCGATCAACCAGTTCGGCGAAGTGCAAGCGGTCGGCGGGGTCAACGAGAAGATCGAAGGCTTCTTCCGGCTTTGCGAAGCGCGTGGCCTGACCGGCGAGCAAGGCGCGATCATTCCGCATTCCAACGTCTCCACCCTGATGCTCGACGAGCGCGTGCTGCAGGCCGTGCGTGCCGGACAGTTCCATGTGTATGCGGTGCGTCACGTAGACGAGGCGCTGAGCCTGCTGGTCGGCGAAGACGCCGGAACGCCGGATGCCAAGGGCCAGTTCCCGGCGGGCAGCATCAACGCCCGGGTAGTCGAGCGCCTGCGCGAGATCGCCGAGATCGGCATGGGCGAAGAAGACAAGCCCGAGCAGGCCAAGGAAGCGCTCACCGCAGCGCTGCCAGCTAAGGCGCCAAAGAAACCGCGCGAGAAGAAGCCGCCCGTCGAATGAGCGGCGTGGGCGGGCTGGTCAATTCCTGAGCGCCTCGCCCGCAGCGATCCGGCAGGGCAGGTGGGCGCGCTTGCTCACCTGTCATGCACAGTGTTATCCACAGGTTCTGTGCATAAGCCTGCCTTTGCCGATCCGGGTCACGGGTGTAGGCTGAACGCCTGTTCCCGCGAGGATCGCCATCATGTCGCGTAACCTCTGCCTGATCCGCGAATACCTGGGCATGACTACCCGCATCGAATGCGCGGCACTGCCGCTGGCTGGCGAGCGTGGCCTGTGGACACTCATCTGCATTGCCGGAATGACCGCCAGGCAACCTTCTGCCATCAACGCGCAAGGCCCGTTCCATGGGCCTCTGGTGGTCGAGGAACTGCTCGACGAGATCGCCGACAGCCTGGCGGTCCAGGGTTACGTGGCCTGTAACGAGCCACCGATCTGGCGCCTGCATGCCCGGGCCGAACTGCGCCGCCTCAACGGTGACAGCGGCCACGCCGGTGCCGTGCACCTGTCGTTGCCCGATAGCTGAGCGAGCGCTGCACAGGGTTGCTGCCGGGGCGCTGGCGGCGCTGCTGCGGCGTTGCGTCGCAGCGCTTATCCACAATCGGCATCGTGCCTGGCCGTTGCGTCACCGCCGGCCTGTTGCGGCCTGCGGCCCGGGTTGCCGTGGATGTGCTGCTGGGTATACTCGCCCGCTGTGCAATCATTTGTGAGAACCCATGGAACGCTTTATCGAAAACGCGATGTATGCATCGCGCTGGTTGCTGGCGCCGATCTACCTGGGCCTGTCGCTTGGCCTGCTGGCGTTGGGGCTGAAGTTCTTCCAGGAAGTGTTCCATGTCCTGCCCAACGTGTTCGCCATGGCCGAGGCCGACCTGATTCTGGTGTTGCTGTCGCTGGTCGACATGGCCCTGGTTGGCGGGCTGCTGGTGATGGTGATGATGTCCGGCTATGAGAACTTCGTCTCGCAGCTGGACATCGACGAAGGCAAGGAGAAGCTCAGCTGGCTGGGCAAGATGGATTCCAGCTCGCTGAAGATGAAAGTCGCCGCCTCCATCGTGGCGATCTCCTCGATCCATCTGTTGCGGGTGTTCATGGATGCCCGCAACCATGAGGCCGATCACCTGATGTGGTACGTGATCATCCACATGACTTTCGTCATCTCGGCCTTCGCCATGGGCTACCTGGACAAGCTGACCAAGCACTGACCGCGCGGGAAGCATCCGACGCCCGGCCCTCAATTGCGAGAGCCGGGCGTTTTGTCATCTGCACGCAGGCAATCGTATAGTGGCGGCTCCAGCCATCGAGGACATGCCATGACTTTGCCTGAACTGCTACGCGCGACGCGCGACGGCGCGGTAAGCGAACTCGAACTGATTTCCCTGGAAGGCGGCATCTACCTGCTGCAGATACTCGGTGCGCAGCAGCGTTCCTATCTGGTGGACAACGCCGGCCGCAACCAGCACCTGCGCTCGGTCGAACATGCGCGTGACCTGCTGCAGGAACTGCCGGAGGTGCCGTTGTTCCTGGTGCACGCCTCGGCATACGACGAAATGTGCGGCCTGCCAGCCGGTACCCGTGACGCCCTGCGTGTTCCGGTGGCGTTGCGCAGCCGCTGGTAAGCCGCAGGGCTGGGCTGGAACCGTGGTAGGCTAGCCGGCCTTTTTTCAGCTTGCGGAGCGGCGCCATGTCCGAACTCACTCTTTCCACTGACGAAGCACGCGTCAGCTACGGCATTGGCCGCCAACTCGGCGGCCAATTGCGTGACAACCCGCCGCCGGGCGTCAGCCTCGACGCCGTGCTGGCTGGCCTGGCGGATGCATTCGCTGGCCTGGAAAGCCGCGTCAGTGAAGCCGAGCTGTCGGCCAGCTTCAAGGTGATTCGCGACGTCATGCAGGCCGAAGCCAAGGCCAAGGCCGATGCGGCCGCGGGTGCTGGGCTGGCCTTTCTCGCGGAGAACGCCAAGCGTGACGGCATCACCGTGCTGCCGTCCGGCCTGCAATACGAAGTGCTCAATGCAGGCGAGGGCGCCAAGCCATCGCGTGAGGATAGCGTGCGTACCCACTACCACGGCACGCTGATCGACGGCAGCGTCTTCGACAGCTCCTACGAGCGTGGCCAGCCGGCTGAATTCCCGGTCGGCGGCGTGATCGCCGGCTGGACCGAGGCCCTGCAACTGATGGGCACCGGCAGCAAATGGCGCCTGTACGTGCCGAGCGAGTTGGCTTACGGCGCCCAGGGCGTGGGCAGCATCCCACCGCACAGCGTGCTGGTGTTCGATGTCGAGCTGCTAGACATCCTTTAAGTCTGTTGTGGCGTGGCGCAGTGCTGGCGTTCAGCGCTTCGCCACTTCGCCCAAAGCGCTTAGGTTTTCAGCATGTTTCACGGGCGCAAGGCTCGTGCATAGCAATACAGGAACAGGCTGCGCACCAATTCCTTGAGCACCAGCGGTTCGCTGGAATTCAGCTCGTGCAGGTCCAGATCACCCTGCTTGCGCAATTCATCCAGCGCCTCTTCCTCGAGTACGGCGCACACTTCGCCTGTTTCCCTGTGCAGGATGCGCAGGTAGGGGTGAGGGCGATCCAGCCAGGCATCTATCAAGTAGGTCATGCTCATCTCTCCCGATTCAATGGTTGATATGAGAATAATTCTTATTACGTTAATAGCAAGCGTTAATCGCGCTTTTCGTCGATCTGCCTGCGGCAGCCAGGTTTCACGGCTTGCTACCGGCTGCCGGAACGACAGGCATGAAAAAGCCCGTCACGTGGACGGGCTTTGGCAGGCGTGCGGTCTCAGTGGGTGCGGGCAACCGCGAAGTGGCTGAGCTCCACCAGAGCGTCGCGGTACTCGCTCGGCGGCAGGACCTCCAGGCAGGCAATGGCGCGCTCGGCGTAATCGCGTGCCAGGTTGGCGGTGTAATCCAGCGCGCCGGCGGCTTCTACCGCATTGCGGATGCTTTCCAGGTCTTCCAGGCCACCCTTCTGGATCGCCGTACGCACCAGGGCTGCCTGATCGGCGTTACCTTCGCGCATGGTGTAGATCAGCGGCAGCGTGGGCTTGCCTTCGGCCAGGTCGTCACCGACGTTCTTGCCCAAGGTGGCAGCATCGCCTTTGTAGTCGAGCAGGTCGTCGACCAACTGGAAGGCAACGCCCAAGTGATCACCAAAGGTGCGCAGCGCTTCGTTCTGCTCCGGGGTGGCGTCGGCCAACGCCGCGGCGCTCTGGGTCGAGGCCTCGAACAGCATGGCGGTCTTGCCGCGGATGACTTCCATGTAGGTTTCTTCGCTGGTGCTGGCGTCGCGAATCTTGGTCAACTGCAGCACTTCGCCTTCGGCAATCACCCGGGTGGCCTTGGCGAGGATCTTCATCACCGGCATGGAGCCGAGCTCGACCATCATTTCGAACGAGCGCGAATAGAGGAAGTCACCGACCAGCACGCTTGGCGCGTTGCCCCACTGGGCGTTGGCGGTGCTGCGGCCACGGCGCATGTCGGACATGTCCACCACGTCGTCATGCAGCAGGGTGGCGGTGTGCAGGAACTCGATGGTCGCGGCCAGCAGGCGCAGCCGGTCGTCGTTCAGGCCCAGGGCCTTGCCGCTGAGCAGCACGAGCAGCGGGCGCAGGCGTTTGCCGCCAGCGGAAATGATGTAGTCGCCGATCTTCTCGACCAGCGGGACGCGGGAAACCAGCTGTTGACGGATAATGCCGTCCACGGCGGTAAAGTCATCCGCTACCACACTGTAAAAAGCCTGGGGTTGCATCAGCGACACGTGCTCCTTCTGGGTTGCGCGGCATGTTAGGGGCTGTTGAGGTTTCAGCGCAAGCCGAAGGACTGCGGGTGCGGCTCATTGGAGGGCCGCGATCCTGCCTGGCAGGGCAGGGTCGCTGCCGCTGGGTGCTTATGAAGCTTGCGCCGCTTCAGGGGCTTGCGTACAATCGCGCACCCTGAACTTCCCCCTGGGTATTTCCCTGCCTTACGCAATTGCAAGGGTGTCCTTCCGGCCCCAAGCAGCCATGCAAGCCGACACTTATTCCTATAAAGCGCTGGGTGAGCAGGATTAACGGAGATTTACCATGTACGCAGTAATTGTAACCGGTGGCAAGCAATACAAAGTCACCGAAGGCGAATACCTCAAGGTCGAGAAACTGGAAATCGCCACTGGCGAAGCCGTTACCTTCGACCGCGTGTTGCTGATCGGCAACGGTGACGACGTGACCATCGGTGGTCCGGTCATCGAGGGCGCCAAGGTGTCGGCTGAAGTCGTTTCGCAAGGTCGTCACGATAAGGTCACCATCATCAAGTTCCGTCGTCGTAAGCATCACATGAAGCGTCAGGGCCACCGTCAGTGGTTCACTGAGATCAAAATCACCGGTATTCAGGCCTGATTCGTTTCGCCTGAACCCTTTATAGGAGTATTGAACTCATGGCACACAAAAAAGCTGGCGGTAGTACCCGCAACGGTCGCGATTCAGAAGCCAAACGCCTTGGCGTGAAGATGTATGGCGGCCAGAAAATCATTCCTGGCAACATCATCGTGCGTCAGCGCGGTACCCAGTTCCACGCTGGCTACGGCGTTGGCATGGGCAAGGATCACACCCTGTTCGCGAAAATCGAAGGCGTGATCAAGTTCGAAGTAAAAGGCGCCTTCGGTCGTCGTTACGTGAGCGTCGTCGCGGCCTGATCGCGAGGTTGCTGGAAAAGCCCCGTCCTGCGACGGGGCTTTTTTGTTTCTGTATCCTAGTGTGGCGTTGTCGCTTTTTATGAAGGTGTCGAGTCGCACATGTGTGGGTTCTTGCCAAACTGTCCTGGGGTATTGCGGGCGGTTTCAGGGCAATTTCGCAAGCACCCGATTTTCCTTGTTTCAGAGACCCGCGTTTTAGGCGGGAGGCGTACCCATGAAATTCGTCGATGAAGTATCGATTTCTGTAAAAGCTGGTGATGGTGGCAACGGCATGATGAGCTTCCGTCGCGAGAAGTTCATCGAGAACGGCGGCCCCAACGGCGGCGATGGTGGTGATGGCGGCTCGATCTATATCGAAGCGGCGGCGAACCTCAATACGCTGGTGGATTACCGGTATACCCGTCGCTTTCAGGCGCCGAATGGTGAGAAGGGCGGCAGTACCGATTGCACCGGGGCGAAGGGCGAGGACCTGATCCTGCCGGTGCCGATCGGTACCACGGTGATCGACGCCGGTACCCAGGAAGTGATCGGCGACCTGACCAAGGCCGGGCAGCGCCTGTTGGTCGCGCAAGGTGGCTGGCATGGTCTCGGCAACACGCGCTTCAAGTCCAGCACCAACCGTGCGCCGCGCCAGACCACGCCCGGTAAGCCGGGCGATGCGCGTGACCTCAAGCTGGAGTTGAAGGTGCTGGCGGACGTTGGCCTGCTTGGCCTGCCGAATGCGGGCAAGAGCACCTTCATCCGTGCGGTCTCGGCTGCCAAGCCCAAGGTTGCCGACTATCCGTTCACGACCTTGATCCCGAACCTGGGGGTGGTCAGTGTCGATCGCTACAAGAGTTTCGTGGTCGCCGATATTCCAGGGCTGATCGAAGGGGCTTCTGACGGTGCTGGCCTGGGTATTCGCTTCCTCAAGCATTTGTCACGTACCCGCTTGCTGCTGCACCTCGTCGACATGGCGCCGCTGGATCTGACCGATCCCGCCGAGGCCGCGGCAACCATCGTTGCCGAACTGACCAAGTTCAGCCCGTCGCTGGCTGAGCGTGAGCGTTGGCTGGTGCTCAACAAGGCCGACCAGATGCTCGATGAGGAGCAGCAGGCGCGGGTCGCCGAGATCGTTGCGCGAATCGAGTGGACGGGCCCTGTGTACGTAGTCTCTGCGCTGGCGCGCGAAGGCACCGAGCAGCTCTGCTATGACATCATGGATTTTCTCGAGGCGCGTGCCGAGCGTATCCAGGAAAACCCGGAATACGCCGCCGAGCTGGCCGAGCTCGACACCCGTATCGAAGACGAGGCGCGTGCTCAGTTGCAGGCGCTGGACGACAAGCGCGCGCTGCGACGCAGTGGTGTGCGGGCTGTTGCCGACGTCGACGAGGACGACAGCTTCTGGGATCAGGAAGATGAAGAGGACGGCCCGGAAATCATTTACGTCCGGGATTGATTGGACGACAGACGCCGCTTTATAGCGGCGTTTTTGTAAGTTCTGAGCGTGGCCGTCGGCGACGGCTGGCAATGGTTGGCTTCTGGCTGGGGTTGGGAACATGCGTGACAAGGTAAGTGGTGCGCAGCGCTGGGTAGTGAAGATCGGCAGCGCCTTGCTGACTGCCGATGGCAAGGGGTTGGACCGTGCCGCCATGGCAGTATGGGTCGAGCAGATGGTGGCGCTGCGGGCGCAGGGTGTCGAGCTGGTGCTGGTGTCGTCCGGCGCCGTGGCGGCCGGCATGAGCCGCCTCGGCTGGACCGCCCGCCCGAGCGCCATTCACGAGTTGCAGGCAGCCGCTGCCATCGGCCAGATGGGCCTGGTGCAGGCCTGGGAGTCGAGCTTCGGCGAGCATGGCCGGCGCACCGCGCAGGTGCTGCTGACCCATGACGACCTGTCTGACCGCAAGCGTTACCTGAATGCCCGCAGTACCCTGCGCACCCTGATCGATCTCGATGTGGTGCCGGTGATCAATGAGAACGACACCGTGGTGACCGACGGCATCCGGTTTGGCGACAATGACACCCTGGCGGCGCTGGTGGCCAACCTGGTGGAGGCCGATCTGCTGGTGATCCTCACGGATCGCGACGGCATGTTCGACGCCGACCCGCGCAACAATCCCGCTGCCCAGCTGATCCACGAGGCGCGTGCCGATGATCCGGCGCTCGATGCGGTGGCTGGTGGTGTAGGCGGCGCGCTGGGGCGTGGCGGCATGCAGACCAAGCTGCGCGCGGCGCGCCTGGCCGCGCGTTCCGGTGCGCACACGGTGATCGTAGGTGGGGCCATCGAACAGGTGCTGGCGCGCCTCAAGGCTGGCGAGCTACTGGGTACCCTGCTGCTGCCCGAGCGCGGCATGCTGGCTGCGCGCAAGCAGTGGCTGGCCGGGCACCTGCAGACCCGCGGCACCCTGGTGCTGGATGCGGGGGCGGTGAAGGCGCTGGCGTCTGATCGCAAGAGCCTGCTGCCGGTTGGCGTCAAGGCCGTGCAGGGCAGTTTCCGCCGCGGTGAGATGGTGGTCTGTGTGGCTCCGGATGGTCGTGAGGTTGCTCGCGGTCTGGCCAACTACAGTGCGCTGGAGGCGCAGAAGATCATCGGTCGGCCTTCGGATGAAATCGAGCGGCTGCTGGGCTATGTCGATGAGCCCGAACTGGTGCATCGCGACAATCTGATTCTGGTCTGACTGTGGAGAGGGTGGCGATGCGTAGGCTTCTGTTGATTGCCGCGGCGATGATGGCGTTGCCACTCGGTGCTGCGGCCGAAGAGATCGGGCAGGTCTCCACGGTGTTCAAGTGGGTGGGGCCGAACGACAAGATCGTAGTCGAGGCGTTCGACGATCCCAAGGTGGCCGGCGTGACCTGCTACCTGTCGCGCGCCAAGACCGGTGGCGTGAAGGGCGGCCTCGGTCTGGCGGAGGATCGCGCCGAGGCGTCGATTGCCTGTCGGCAGGTCGGGCCGATCAGCTTCGCCGGCGAGCTCAAGGATGGCGAAGAGGTGTTCCGCGAGCGTACCTCGCTGGTGTTCAAGACCATGCAGGTGGTGCGATTCTTCGATCAGAAGCGCAACACTCTGGTGTACCTGGTCTACAGCGACCGCGTCATCGAGGGCAGCCCACAGAACGCGGTGACTGCCATTCCGATCCTGCCCTGGCCCAAGGCCGGCTGACGGGTATTCGCTGGCGGGCCGGGCCGGCGTGCAGGCCTTTGGATCTCCATCCCTGATGTCATTCGCCGACTGATGAGGTTGCGCCGGCCTCTGGGTTGACGTGGTTGGCGCTGGCCGATGGCGGGCGCGACGCACCAAATGCGGCGGTTGCAGGGATTCAGGGCTCGACGGGGCCGGTGCTGTGGCTGTTGGCCGGCGCGCTGTCATAGGCCGCGCATGCCGCATGCCGTGGGTTGGGCGGGTCACTTTTTCCGCAGGCAATAAAAAACCGACCCTGAGGTCGGTTTTTTATGAAACGGATCGTTTAGGCAGCAGCTTGGCTGAGTGCTTTAACGTGACCGTTCAGGCGGCTCTTGTGACGAGCGGCCTTGTTCTTGTGGATGATGCCCTTGTCGGCCATACGGTCGATAACAGGCACAGCCAGAACGTAAGCAGCTTGTGCTTTCTCGTGGTCTTTGGCGTCGATAGCCTTGACTACGTTCTTGATGTAGGTACGAACCATGGAGCGCAGGCTGGCGTTATGGCTACGACGCTTCTCAGCCTGTTTTGCGCGTTTTTTGGCAGAAGGTGTATTGGCCACCGTCAAGCTCCTCGAAAATGGGTTGCAAACAAATAAGGCCGCGAATCATGCAGGCGAGCCATGCACTTGTCAAGGCGGATCGCTGCGCGGTCGTGGTGAACTGCCGGACGGGAAGGGTGCTTTCTCGGCGCGGGGATTCTACACTCGCCAGCCGTGGCGGTGAATGCCGCACGAGCAGGAATTTTTGTGGTCTGTGTCTGGCGCAATGTAGCCACTGCCCCGGGCTGGCGTGCAGGGCGTAAACCAACGCTTCGAACCTGAATCAGGCGCTTTCGCTGAATGAATCTTCTCAAGTCGCTGGCCGCAGTCAGCTCGATCACCATGCTGTCGCGGGTTCTCGGTTTCGTGCGCGACACCATCATGGCCAGGATCTTTGGCGCCGGCATTGCTTCGGACGCCTTCGTGGTGGCCTTCAAGCTGCCCAACCTGTTGCGTCGCATCTTCGCCGAAGGGGCTTTTTCCCAGGCCTTCGTGCCGATCCTGGCCGAGTACAAGACCCAGAAGGGCGAGGAGGCAACACGCACCTTCGTCGCATACGTGGCCGGCCAGCTGACGCTGGTGCTGGCCGTGGTGACGTTGCTCGGCGTGCTGGCGGCGCCCTGGATCGTCTGGGCGTCTGCGCCGGGCTTCAGCGATAATCCCGAGCGTTTCGAGCTGACCAGCGACCTCTTGCGGGTGACCTTTCCTTATATCCTGCTGATTTCGCTGTCGTCCTTCGTCGGCGCGCTGCTCAACACCTGGAACCGCTTTGCGGTGCCGGCGTTCGTGCCGACGCTGCTCAACGTCAGCATGATTTTCTTCGCCCTGTTCCTGACCCCTTATTTCGATCCGCCGATCATGGCCATGGGCTGGGCGGTGCTGGTCGGCGGCCTGCTGCAGCTGCTCTACCAACTGCCGCACCTGCGCAAGATCGGCCTGCTGGTGCTGCCGCGTCTCAATCTGCGCGACAGCGGCGTATGGCGAGTACTGCGGCAGATGGGGCCGGCGATTCTGGGCGTATCGGTGGCGCAGATTTCCTTGATCATCAACACCATCTTCGCCTCCTTTCTGGTGGCGGGCTCGGTATCATGGATGTATTACGCCGACCGCCTGATGGAGCTGCCGGCCGGTGTGCTGGGGGTGGCGCTGGGCACCATTTTGCTGCCATCCCTGGCGAAGACCCACGCCGCTGAAGATCCCGCCGCTTATTCGAAACTGCTCGATTGGGGCCTGCGCCTGTGCGTGCTGCTGGCGCTGCCCTGTGCGCTTGCCTTGGCGCTGCTGGCCGAGCCGCTGGTGGTGGCGCTGTTCCAGTACGGCAAGTTCACTGCCACCGACGCCGATATGACTCAGCGTGCCTTGCTCGCCTACTCGGTGGGCCTGCTCGGTATGTTGCTGGTCAAGGTGCTGGCTCCGGCGTTTTACGCGCGCCAGGACATCCGCACGCCGGTGCGCATCGCCATGTTCACCCTGTTGATGACGCAGGTGATGAACGTGCTGTTCGTGTTCGTGATTCCCCTGGCGCATGCCGGTCTGGCCTTGGCCATCGGCCTGGCGGCCTGCCTGAACGCGGGGCTGCTGTTCTGGAAGCTGCGCGCCCGCGGCTTCTATCAGCCGCAGCCCGGCTGGGGCATGTTCGCCAGCAAGCTGCTGGCGGCGATGCTGGTGATGGCGCTGGTGCTGGTAGGCCTGTTATGGCTGATGCCCGCCTGGAGCGACGGCAACATGCTGCAGCGCCTGCTGCGCCTGGGGGCGCTGGTGGCCGCCGGGGCGCTGAGCTACTTCGCGGTACTGGGAATTCTGGGCTTTCGCCTGCGCGATTTCGCCCGTCGTTCGGTTGGCTGAACAGTGAAGGTGTCGCCAGGGTGGGCGACACCGGCAAAGGAGCGCCGCATCAGCCTACCCGGCGCCAGCCGCTGTGCGTATAATTGGCCACTTTGTGAGCAAGAAGCGCGTTATGCAGCTGGTTCGAGGCCTTCATAATCTGCGGCCCCAGCATCGGGGCTGTGTCGCCACCATCGGTAATTTCGACGGCGTTCATCGTGGCCACCAGGCGATTCTGGCGCGTTTGCGTGAGCGCGCCGCAGAACTTGGCGTGCCGGCCTGCGTGGTGCTGTTCGAGCCGCAGCCGCGCGAATACTTCGACCCCCAGGGTGCCCCGGCACGCTTGAGCCGCCTGCGCGACAAGCTGGCACTGCTGGCTGCCGAAGGCGTCGACCGGGTGCTGTGCCTGGCCTTCAATCCGCGCTTTCGGGAACTGAGCGCCGCCGAGTTCGTGCAGCGCATCTTGCTCGATGGCCTCGGTGTGCTGCACCTGGAAGTGGGGGACGATTTTCGTTTCGGCTGCGACCGTGCCGGCGATTTCGCCTTTCTGGCCGAGGCTGCGCAACGCGAAGGCTTTACCGTCGAGGCGGCGAAGACCGTGGAGATCGATGGCCAGCGCGTCAGCAGCACACGGGTGCGCGAGGCCTTGGCCAAGGGTGATTTCAAAATGGCCGAGGCGATGCTCGGGCGACCGTTTCGCATCGTCGGGCGGGTGCTGCACGGGCAGAAGCTCGGCCGCCAGTTGAATGCGCCGACCGCCAACGTGCAGCTCAAGCGCAAGCGCGTACCGCTGACCGGGGTCTACCTGGTCAGCGCCGAGATAGAAGGCCGGCCATGGCCCGGCGTCGCCAACATTGGCGTTCGCCCCAGCGTGGCCGGTGACGGGAGCGCCCACCTCGAGGTGCACCTGCTGGATTTTGCCGGCGACCTGTATGGCCGGCGTTTGACGGTGGCATTCCACCACAAGCTGCGCGATGAGCAGCGTTTCGCCTCACTCGAGGCACTGAAGACGGCAATTGCTGCCGATATTGCCGCCGCCCGCGCCCATTGGCAGGGCCAACCGCTTAAGTGAAGAGCCGAGATGACCGACTATAAAGCCACGTTGAATCTTCCTGATACCCCGTTCCCGATGAAGGCCGGCCTGCCGCAACGCGAGCCGCAGGTCCTGCAACGCTGGGACGACATTGGTCTGTATCAGAAGCTGCGTGAGATTGGCGCCGACCGGCCGAAGTTCGTTCTGCACGATGGCCCGCCCTATGCGAACGGCAGCATTCACATCGGTCATGCGCTGAACAAGATCCTCAAGGACATCATCACCCGCTCCAAGACCATCGCCGGTTTCGACGCCCCTTACGTGCCGGGTTGGGATTGCCATGGCCTGCCGATCGAGCACAAGGTGGAAACCACCTTTGGCAAGAATCAGCCCGCTGACCTGACCCGTGAGCGCTGCCGCACCTACGCCGGTGAGCAGGTAGAGGAGCAGAAGGGCAACTTCATCCGCCTTGGCGTGCTGGGCGAGTGGAACAACCCCTACCTGACCATGAACTTCGCCAACGAGGCCGGCGAGATCCGCGCGCTGGCGGAGATCGTCAAGAAAGGCTTCGTGTTCAAAGGGTTGAAACCGGTCAACTTCTGCTTCGATTGCGGTTCGGCCCTGGCCGAGGCCGAGGTCGAATACCAGGACAAGAAGTCCGATGCCATCGACGTTGCCTTCCCGGTCGAAGACGCCGACCAGCTGGCCGCCGCATTCGGCCTGGCCAGCCTGAGCAAGCCGACCAGCATCGTCATCTGGACCACCACGCCCTGGACCATTCCGGCCAACCAGGCGCTGAACGTGCACCCGGAATTCAACTACGCCCTGGTGGACGTTGGTGACCGCCTGCTGCTGCTGGCCGAAGAAATGGTCGAAGGCAGCCTGCAGCGTTATGGCCTGCAGGGCGAGGTCATCGCCACCGCGCCAGGCGCCAAGCTGGAGCTGATCAACTTCCGTCACCCGTTCTACGAGCGCCTGTCGCCGGTCTACCTGGCCGACTACGTCGAACTGGGTGCCGGTACCGGTATCGTGCACTCCGCGCCGGCCTACGGTGAGGATGACTTCTACAGTTGCAAGCGCTACGGCATGAGCAACGACGACATCCTCAATCCGGTGCAGAGCAACGGCGTCTACGTCGATTCGCTACCGTTCTTCGGCGGCCAGTTCATCTGGAAGGCCAACGCCAACATCGTCGCCAAGCTCGAAGAAGTCGGTGCACTGCTCAGGCACGAAGCCATCAACCACAGCTACATGCACTGCTGGCGCCACAAGACCCCGCTGATCTACCGCGCCACTGCGCAGTGGTTCATCGGCATGGATAAGCAGCCGAACGAGGGTTCGACCCTGCGTGAGCGCTCGCTGGCGGCCATCGAAGACACTCAGTTCGTACCCGCCTGGGGCCAGGCACGTCTGCACAGCATGATCGCCGGCCGCCCTGACTGGTGCATCTCGCGTCAGCGCAACTGGGGCGTACCGATCCCGTTCTTCACCCACAAGGAAAGCGGCGAGCTGCACCCGCGTACCGCCGAACTGATGGAAGAAGTGGCCAAGCGCGTCGAGCAGCAGGGCATCGAAGCCTGGTTCAAGCTCGACACCGCCGAGCTGCTGGGTGACGAATCCGGTCAGTACGACAAGAGCCGCGACACCCTGGACGTGTGGTTCGACTCGGGTACTACCCACTGGCATGTGCTGCGCGGCTCCCACGCCGAGCTGGCGCACCCGACCGGCCCGGCTGCCGATCTGTACCTGGAAGGTTCCGACCAGCACCGCGGCTGGTTCCATTCGTCCTTGCTGACCGGCTGCGCCATCGACGGCCACGCGCCGTACAAGGAACTGCTGACCCACGGCTTCACCGTCGATGAGCAGGGCCGCAAGCAGTCCAAGTCGCTGGGCAACGTGGTTGCGCCGCAGAAAGTCATCGACAGCCTGGGCGCCGACATCCTGCGTCTGTGGGTCGCCTCCACCGATTACTCGGGCGAGATGGCCGTCTCCGACCAGATCCTGCAGCGCAGCGCCGATGCCTACCGGCGTATCCGTAACACCGCGCGCTTCCTGCTCTCCAATCTCAGCGGTTTCGATCCTGCCCAGCACCTGCTGGCTCCCGACGACATGCTGGCGCTGGACCGCTGGGCCGTGGACCGCGCCCTGTTGCTGCAACGCGAGATCGAAGAGGCCTACACCAGCTATCGCTTCTGGAACGTGTACCAGAAAGTGCACAACTTCTGCGTGCAGGAGTTGGGTGGCTTCTACCTCGACATCATCAAGGACCGCCAGTACACCACCGCCGCCGACAGCGTGGCGCGGCGTTCCTGCCAGACCGCCATGTTCCACATCGCCGAAGCCCTGGTGCGCTGGATCGCGCCGATCCTGTCGTTCACCGCGGACGAAATCTGGCAGTACCTGCCGGGCGAGCGCAACGAGTCGGTGATGCTCAATACCTGGTACCAGGGCCTCAGCGAGCTGCCGGCCGGTTTCGAGCTGGATCGCGCCTTCTGGGAGCGCGTCATGGCGGTCAAGACCGCGGTCAACAAGGAACTGGAAAACCAGCGCAGCGCCAAGCTGATCGGTGGCAACCTGCAGGCCGAAGTGACCCTGTTTGGCGAAGAGTCGCTGGTGGCCGACCTGACCCGTCTCGGCGACGAGCTGCGCTTCGTGTTGATCACCTCCGGCGCCAGCCTGGCACCGCTGGCCGCCGCGCCGGTTGATGCGGTGCAGACCGAGGTCACCGGTCTGAAGCTGAAGATCGTCAAATCCGGCCTGACCAAGTGCGCCCGTTGCTGGCACTTCTGCGCCGACGTCGGCAGCCATGCCAGCCACCCCGAGATCTGTGGCCGCTGTGTCGACAACATCGATGGCAATGGCGAGGTGCGCCACTATGCATAAGCCTCCCGCCCGTACCCTGGAGCTGCAGTCATGAGTGCGCGTTTCGGCAAACTTGGCTGGGTGTGGTTGAGCGTGGTGGTCTTCGTGGTCGATCAGATCACCAAGTACTGGTTCGACAACAACCTGCAGATGTACGAACGCATCGTGGTCATCCCTGATTACTTCAGCTGGACGCTGGCCTACAACACCGGTGCCGCCTTCAGCTTCCTGGCGGGTGCGGGCGGCTGGCAGCGCTGGCTGTTCAGCCTGATCGCCCTGGTGGTCAGCGTGGTGCTGATCGTCTGGCTCAAGCGTCTGAAACCGGGCGAAACCTGGCTGGCCGTGGGCCTGGCCCTGGTGCTCGGTGGTGCGCTGGGCAATCTGGTGGACCGCGTGGTGTTTGGCCACGTGGTCGATTTCATTCTGGTGCACTGGCAGAACCGCTGGTATTTCCCGGCGTTCAACCTGGCCGACAGCGCGATCACCGTGGGTGCCGTACTGCTGGCGCTGGACATGTTCAAGAGCGACAAATCGCGAGAAGAGGTGGCACGTGACTGATGTACGTATCGGCCCGGATCGGCAGGTGACCCTGCATTTCGCGCTGAAGCTGGACAATGGTGATGTCGTCGACAGCACGTTCGACAAGCAGCCGGCCACCTTCAAGGTCGGCGACGGCAACCTGCTGCCGGGCTTCGAATCCGCGCTGTACGGCTTCAAGGCCGGCGACAAGCGCAGCGTGACCGTGCTGCCGGAGCAGGGCTTCGGTCAGCCCAACCCGCAGAACGTGCAGGTCATGCCGCGCTCGCAGTTCCAGGACATGGAGCTGTCGGAAGGGCTGCTGGTGATCTTCAACGACGCCGCCAATACCGAGTTGCCCGGTGTGGTCAAAGCCTTCGATGATGCTGAGGTGACCATCGACTTCAACCACCCGCTGGCTGGAAAGACGCTGACGTTCGATGTCGAGATCATTGAGGTCAAAGCGGTCTAGGCCGTGTAGGATGAATGTATTGTCGCCCGCTAACACGGAGGCCGCGCCATGAGCGTACAGCGTTCCCCCATCGTTTCGGAGTTCGAGACTCAGGAAATGGCGGACTGCCATGACGATTGGTTTCGCCGCAAGGTCGAGGAGTCCCTCGCGGATTCCCGCGGTGTGGTCGCTCATGATCAGGTAATGTCCGATGTCGAGGCCATCATTGGCGAGGCAGAGGCTCGGCAGCAGAGTGGGGATTGATGCTGCCCATCGTCTGGCGAGCGACTGCCAGGGACGATCTTTTGCAGATCATTCGCTATATCGCCAATGAAGATCCCCTGGCTGCCAGGCAGTTGAAGGAGCGCCTGGAGTCGGCAGTGCTGCCAGTGGCCGAGCATCCCTACCTGTATCGTTTGGGTCGGGTGCCTGGAACACGTGAGCTGATCGCACATCCAAATTACATACTGGTTTACCGAGTAGCCGCTGACGTTGTGGAAGTGGTGAATGTTCTTCATGCTCGCCAACAGTATCCTTGAGCCTCTGTTCGGCGCCGCGTAATCGAGACAACCATCATGCATATCAAACTCGCCAATCCCCGCGGTTTCTGCGCCGGTGTCGACCGTGCCATCGAGATCGTCAACCGCGCCCTCGAGGTATTCGGTCCGCCGATCTATGTGCGTCACGAAGTGGTGCACAACAAGTTCGTGGTCGAGGACCTGCGTTCGCGCGGTGCGATCTTCGTCGAAGAACTGGATCAGGTGCCCGATGACGTCATCGTCATCTTCAGCGCCCACGGCGTTTCCCAGGCCGTGCGCAACGAAGCCACCAACCGTGGCCTGAAGGTGTTCGACGCCACCTGCCCGTTGGTCACCAAGGTGCACCTGGAAGTGGTCCGCTACAGCCGCGACGGCCGCGAGTGCATTCTCATCGGCCACGCCGGGCACCCGGAAGTCGAAGGCACCATGGGCCAGTACGACGCCAGCAACGGCGGCGCCATCTACTTGGTCGAGGATGAAGAAGACGTCGCCAGACTGCAGGTGCGCGATCCCGATTCACTGGCCTTCGTCACCCAAACCACGCTGTCGATGGACGACACCAGCAAGGTCATCGACGCTCTGCGCACGCGCTTCCCCAACATTGGCGGGCCGCGCAAGGACGACATCTGCTACGCCACCCAGAACCGCCAGGACGCGGTCAAGCAACTGGCCGACGAGTGCGATGTGCTGCTGGTGGTCGGCAGCCCGAACAGCTCCAACTCCAACCGCTTGCGTGAGCTGGCCGAGCGCATGGGCACCCCGGCGTACCTGATCGACGGTGCTGACGACCTCAAACGCGAGTGGTTCGACGGCGCCAAGGGCATCGGCATCACCGCCGGCGCTTCGGCCCCGGAAGTGCTGGTACGCGGGGTGATCGATCAGCTCGGCGAGTGGGGCGCCAGCAACGTTCAGGAGCTCGATGGCCGCCCGGAGAACGTCACCTTCTCCATGCCCAAGGAACTGCGTCTCAAAGCGGTGTGAGACGGCGCGGCAGCTGAGCCAGGCCAGGGCATTGCCCTGGTTTTTTCATGCTGGGTGCTTCAATTGGCGTTCAGCGTGCCCCTCCACCGGCCGGCCGTGTGCCACCGTCAGGGGATACCAGCGCGGGCCGGGATCAGGCTGTTGAGCGCTAGGCGCGGTTGCCTACCGCAATTTCCGACTTTTCGAACAGAGCCCCGAGGTACTTCAGGGCCTCGCGGCTGAGCAGGTTGGTGGGGCCGAATCGAGTGGCGGCCTGGGTGGCTATCTTCAGGAAATCCATCTTCTGCTCTCGTCCCAGGCCGTAACTGATTTTCCCCGCTGTGCGGGAAAAGGCCTGGAAGTCCGCGCCGCGATGACGAAGGTAGAAGCGCGCACCCTGCAGGGTGCCGATACGTTGATCGAGGGACCATTGCTGGCAGAGCGTGGTAATGCCCTGGACCACCTGGTGCTGCTGGTAGCCGCTGACTTCCATGATGTACAGGAGGCTGCGAAGCGCGTCGCGGTACTTTTCGGTCACGCTATCGAACGAGTGTTCGGGCGTGCCTGCATAGAGGCTTAGCAGATGCTCGTAGATGTTCGCCACGTCAGCGGAGCTATTGATGTCATGGCAGGAAATTATCCTGCCGTAGCGCAGTTCGCGGTCCACGCCCGCAGTACGGCATCGGCCGAACAGGCCGGACTCGTCGAAATAACGAACATCCACGATACCGCGGCTTTCGCTGTCGTCCGGGTTCAGGTAGCGCAGGCGCAGCACGGCCTTTAGCGGTGTCCCGCACAAACGCCATGAAGTCTCGTCGGCTTCGACGCCTTGGACAAACCCGTCTTCTACCAGGGTTTTGACTAGAGAAATCATGACCATTCCTTGGCGATGCGCATTTAATTATTCAGGGTCCCGAAGTCTGGTGGAGTACTGCAATTACCATCTCGCATGAAAGAAGCTGACTGACACATTTGTGCCTAAGTTCGATTTAAATGCGGGGCGGACACACGTTATCTGACGGCCTGTATGACAGCGCTATGGCCACTTCATTCCTGGGGCCCATATGGGCTCTCCACCGAGCGCACTGATGCCGAGGTCGATGGAGAAATGCGAGTAAAGGAAGTGCTCGCCGACCCGCTCGGGTTGACCTGAACTGCGGCAGGGCAGCGAAGCGGGGGCTCAGTGCTACAGGGGGCGGCGAGGTGGGCGGTGCAGAACCGCTGGTAGGCGGCGCACAAGCCCGGCGCTGGCCGGGTTTTCTCGCGGTCTCCCGGGTTACACCTTCCTCGCCAGCAGTGGTTGGCATCAGGCTATGATCAGCCTCCAGAACCGGATTGCCGATCTATGCCTGTCGACCTTCAAGCGCTCTATCCCAAACTGATTCATCTGATGCTGGATACGGTTTTTGTGGTCGATCCGGACAACCGCATCGTATTCGTCAGCGATGCCTGCGAGGCATTGCTCGGATACCGCGCCGACGAACTGACCGGCACGTTGATCACCCGCTACATGCACCCTGATGACCTGGCCGCGACCAAGGCCTCGATTGCCCGCGTCATGAACGGTCAGCCGCACTTCGACTTCCGCAATCGCTACATCCGCAAGGACGGCGGGGTGGTGTATATCCTCTGGGCCGCCTTCTGGTCCGAGGAGGTCGGCGCGCGCATCGGCGTTGCCCGGGATGTGACGGCGCTGGCGCATGCCGAGGAAGAACTGCGCTTCCTCGCTCACCATGACCCCCTCACCAAGCTGACCAACCGCGCACTGTTCCGTGATCGCCTGGAAACGGCTCTGCGCGCCGCGCATCGTCATACCAGTACGCTCGCCTTGCTGTTCCTGGATATCAATGACTTCAAGGAAATCAATGATACCCACGGGCACACAGCGGGGGACCAGGTGCTCTGCGAGATTGCTCGGCGCCTGCAACGTTGCGTACGCGAAACCGATACCGTCGGCCGGATCGGCGGTGACGAGTTCACCGTGCTGCTGACCGAGCTACACACGCCGCAGGCCGCCGCCGAGAAGGTGGAGGAGATACTCGCGGCGCTGGGCGAGCCGCTGAGCGATGAGTTCACGGCACCGTGCATGCCGAGCTGCAGCATTGGCGTAGCGTGCTATCCGGCAGATGGCGCGGACGCCGATGCACTGCTCGGCCATGCGGACGAGCGGATGTACCGCATAAAGCGAGCGCGTCTGCCATCGAATGGCGGCCCGTTGGGCTAGTCCCGCGAGTGAGGGACTGGCCTCTCGTCATGCCTTTTCGGAGCGGCCTCGGTGACTTGACGGTTTTTGTCGCTGAGAAGATCGTCGCCGCTGAAATCAGCCGGCACTCGATTGCCATATTGTTGATCAATGCCTGGTCCCGTTCATTTATGCCCGCCGTTGCCAGGCGATGGTGCAAGGCATCCAACAGGAGAATCGACATGGCTCACGAGCAAACCACCATCACCACACCAGACGGCCAGTGCCCGGCACACGTGTTCACACCAACTGATGGACAGGGCGGGCCGGCGGTCATCTTCTATATGGACGCTGGCGGCATCCGCCCGGCGGAATTCGCCATGGCGCAGCGACTGGCCGATGCGGGCTATGTGGTGCTGCTGCCGGATCTGTATTACCGCTACGGCGCCTACGGGCCGTTCGATCCCAAGGAGGTTTTCAAAGGCGACTTCCGGGCAGTGCTTGGACCGCTAATGGCGACTACGGGCAATGCCAAGGTGGCGGCCGACACGGATGCCTACCTCGCCTACCTGGCTCAGCGCAGCGACGTGCAGGGCGAGCGGATCGGCGCGGTGGGCTTCTGCATGGGCGGCGGCATGGCGATCGCTGCGGGCGGTTCGCGGCCCGAGCGTTTCGCTGCGATTGCCAGCTTCCACGGTGGCAACCTGGCGACAGATGCCGATGACAGCCCGCACCGCTGCGCTGGCGCGCTCGAGGCTGAGCTCTATATCGCGGCGGCCGAGCATGACGGCAGCTACCCAGCGGAAATGGCCGCGCGCTTCGAGAAGGCCATGAGCGATGCTGGCGTGACCGTTCGTTCGGAAACCTACCCGGCCAAGCACGGCTGGATGAAGCCGGACTTCCCCGTGTATGACGAAAAAGCGGCCGAGCACGGCTGGCAGCAGATGCTCGCGTTCTTCGCCCGCACCCTGGCGCGCGGCTGAATCGCAGGCACAAAAAAGCCGGCTCGTGGCCGGCTTTCGTAAGGCAGGTTGTGCTTACTTTTGGTAAGCCGCAACCGCCTTGGTGATTTCAGCGCGGGCCGCTTCTGCGTTGCCCCAGCCTTCGACCTTGACCCATTTGCCTTTCTCGAGATCCTTGTAGTTCTCGAAGAAGTGCTTGATCTGCTCGATCAGCAGCGGCGGCAGGTCGGTGTATTCCTGGACGTCTTTGTAGATGGTGGTGAGCTTGTCGTGTGGCACGGCGATCAGCTTGGCGTCGCCACCGGCTTCGTCGGTCATGTGCAGCACGCCGACCGGACGGGCGCGGATCACCGAGCCTGGCGCGACCGGGTACGGAGTCACGACCAGCACGTCGAGGGGGTCGCCGTCGTCGGCCAGGGTGTGCGGGATGAAGCCGTAGTTGGCCGGGTAGAACATCGGAGTGGCCATGAAACGGTCGACGAACAGGCAGTCGGTGTCGTGATCGATTTCGTATTTGATCGGCGCGTGGTTGGCCGGAATTTCGATAGCGACGTAGATGTCATTCGGCAGGTCTTTACCGGCCGGAACCTTGCTGTAGCTCATGGGTGACTCCCTGATGTGGGCCAAAAAAGTGGCCGGATTATAGGTGGATTCCCGCGTCGTTGCCATTACAGCCATTGGTCGTAATGGGCTCGGCGGGGCTGCTGTCCTGATAGTCCGGGTGTTCGACCTGCAGGCGGCGTAAACGTGCCAACGGGTCTTGCCGATAGAACAGGCGCAACTGCGTATAGACCGCCGGGAAGGCCTCGTCGAGCAGGTCGGGGGCGTTGAAGAAATACTCGCTGGTCACCGCGAAGAACTCGGCGGGGTTTTCCGCGGCGTACGGGTCGAGTGCGGTCTGCGCGTCCGGGTCGGCATCCAGCGTGGCGTTCATGCTGTCGAAGGCCTGCTGCATCGCCGCCGCCCAGTCCGGGATGGACATGTCGCGGTGCAGTGGCGGCAGGCCGTTGGCGTCGCCGCCGAGCATGTCGAGCTTATGGGCCAGTTCGTGGGCCACCAGGTTGTAGCCTTCCCAGCCACCGCTGGCCTGCACACCGGGCCAGGCGAGAATCACCGGGCCCTGCTGCCAGGCCTCGCCGCTGTGCTCGCCGTCCCACTCGTGCTCGATGCCGCCCGAGTCGCGATAGCGCTGCGGGCTGACGAAATCGTCCGGGTAGAGGATCACCTCATGGAAGCCCTGGTACCAGTTCAGGTCGGCCAAACCGAGCAGCGGCAATTCGGCGAGCGTGGCCAGGGCCAGGCGGTCGTCGTTGTCCAGCTCCAGGCCGGGCAGGGTGGTCAGGTGCTTGTTGTGCAGAAACAGTACGGCGCGCTCGCGCAGGCGCTGCTCCTCTTGCGCACTGAGGCCGTCGAGAATCGGCAGGCGCTGGCGAACCACGGCCCAGCTGTCGTCGCTGACCGGATGACGGGAGAGGATGCGCTTGCGGCGCCAGGCGCTGAACGACCACATGGCTGGAGCTCGATGACAGGGTGGCGTCACCTTAAGCAGGCCATGCCCTTATCGCAAGGGTGCAGGCGGTACTCGCTGTTGAGTGATGTTGCGGCGGCTGAGGGGCTGGCGCAGCCGCTAGCGCTCGGGGCGCGGGCGTTGCTGTGCTAATCTGCGGCGATGTTTTCGCCCGGCCCGCCCGACCTTCGGCGCGCCTGTTTTCGAGGTTTTCATGCATATCCACATTCTCGGCATCTGCGGCACTTTCATGGGCTCGCTCGCCGTGCTGGCCAAGGACCTGGGCCACCGCGTGACCGGCTCCGATGCCAACGTCTACCCGCCGATGAGCACCCAGCTGGAGGCGCAGGGCATCGAGCTGATGCAGGGCTACGACCCCGCGCACCTGCAGCCGGCGCCTGATCTGGTGGTGGTAGGCAATGCCATGAGCCGCGGCAACCCGGCCGTGGAGTATGTGCTCAATCAGGGCTTGCCCTACGTGTCCGGGCCGCAATGGCTGGCCGACCATGTACTGCAGGGCCGCTGGGTGATGGCCGTGGCCGGCACCCACGGCAAGACCAGCAGCTCGAGCATGCTCGCCTGGGTGTTGGAGCACGCCGGCATGGCGCCGGGCTTTTTGATCGGCGGTGTGCCGCAGAACTTCGGTATTTCCGCGCGCCTCGGCGACACGCCGTTCTTCGTGGTCGAGGCCGACGAATACGACAGCGCCTTCTTCGACAAGCGCAGCAAATTCGTCCACTACCGCCCGCGCACGGCGATCCTCAACAACCTCGAGTTCGACCACGCGGATATCTTTCCGGACCTGGCAGCCATCGAGCGGCAGTTCCACCACCTGGTGCGGATCATTCCCAGCGAGGGCCTGGTGATTCACCCGGCCAGCGAAACCGCGCTGGCGCGGGTCATCGAGATGGGCTGCTGGACGCCAGTGCAGACCACCGGCGCAGGCGGCCAGTGGCAGGCACGCCTGCTGGCCGCCGACGGCTCGCGCTTCGAGGTCAGCTTCGACGGCAAGGTCGAAGGCGTGGTCGACTGGGGCCTGACCGGCCAGCACAACGTCGCCAATGCTCTGGCGGTGCTGGCAGCGGCGCGCCATGTTGGCGTGGTACCAGCGCTTGGCATCGAGGCGCTGGGGCAATTCATCAACGCCAAGCGGCGTATGGAAAAGGTCGCCGAGGTAGGCGGCGTGACCATCTACGATGATTTCGCCCACCACCCAACGGCTATTGCTACCACGCTCGACGGCCTGCGCAAGCGCGTCGGCGACGAGCAGATCATCGCGGTCATCGAGCCGCGCTCCAACTCCATGAAGCTCGGTGCTCACCGCGACGGCCTGGCCGAGTCCGCCCAGCAGGCCGACGCGGTATTCTGGTATGCGCCGCCGAACCTTGGCTGGGATCTGGCGGCTACCGTTGCCGGGGCGACCAACCCGACTCAGGTCTGTGATTCGCTGGAAGCGATCATCGAAGGCGTGAAGGCGCGGGTGCGCCCGGGCACCCAGGTGGTGATCATGAGCAATGGCGGCTTCGGCGGCCTGCACGGCAAGCTGGCCGTGGCGTTGGAGGCATGAACGTGGCCGGACCGGAGCGCATCACCCTTGCCATGACTGGCGCCTCGGGCGCCCAGTACGGATTGCGCCTGCTCGACTGCCTGGTGCGCGAGGACCGTGAGGTGCACTTCCTGATCTCCAAGGCCGCGCAACTGGTGATGGCCACCGAGACGGACGTCAGCCTGCCGGCCAAGCCCCAGGCGATGCAGGCGTTTCTCACCGAATACACCGGTGCCACCGACGGACAGATCCGCGTCTACGGCAAGGAGGACTGGATGGCCCCGGTGGCCTCCGGTTCTGGTTCGCCGACCGCGATGGTGGTGGTGCCCTGCAGCACCGGCACCCTGTCGGCCATCGCCACCGGTGCCTGCAACAACCTGATCGAGCGCGCTGCGGACGTCACGCTCAAGGAGCGCCGCCAGTTGATCGTGGTACCGCGCGAGGCGCCGTATTCGAGCATTCACCTGGAGCACATGCTCAAGCTGTCCAACCTGGGCGTGACCATCCTGCCTGCCTCGCCGGGTTTTTATCACCAGCCACAAACGGTGGACGACCTGGTCGACTTCGTCGTCGCGCGCATTCTCAACTGCCTGAACATCCCCCAGGACATGCTGCCACGCTGGGGCGAGCACCACCTCAACAGTGGCGATGACTAGGCGCACGAGCTGGCTGCTGGTGCTGGCCTGCCTGCAGTTGGGCGGCTGCGCCACTGCACGCACCCTCGACGCTGCCAAACCCGGCGCGCCGGTGGTCTACGCCGGCACGCGGCTGGACTGGTACGCACTGCAGGGCGGGTGCTGCCCGGTCGAGCGTTTCGGTGCCGAGGCGCCGCGCTATGCCGCCGTCGACCTGCCGGCCAGCGCGCTGCTCGATACCTTGCTGTTACCGCTGTCGCTGGCCAAAGCCCTGGGCATTGGTTTGCAGGTCAGGGGTGGTGGGTAGCGAAATCAACCGTTTGCCGCGACGCGGTCTGGGGCGCCGAGCGGCGTCCGCCTCGGCCCGCCGTGTCGCGCCCGGCATCCGCCTTCTGATCAGATCGGCGTCAGCAGCGATTCACCGCGAAAGTGCCGGCCGATATTGTCGAGGAACTGCGTCAGCGACTGCTCCAGCGCCTGGGGCGAGTTGCCGCCGACGTGGGGCGTGATGATCAGATTGTCGAGATCGAGCAGCTCGCTTGGCGGCAGCGGCTCGCTTTCGTAGACGTCCAGCGCGGCGGCGCGAATACGCTTGTCGCGCAGCGCCACACCCAATGCGGCGGTATCCACCACGCTGCCACGGGCCACATTGACCAGATAACCTTGCGGCCCCAGCGCGTCTAGCACGTCGGCGTTGACCATGTGCAAGGTCGAGGCACCGCCGGGAATCGCCACCACCAGGCAGTCGCACCAGCGCGCCAGGTCTAGCGCGCTGGTGAAGTACCGGTGCGGGCTGTCGGGCTTGGCCGAGCGGTTGTGATAGCCCACCGGCATGTCGAAGGCGGCGGCGCGGCGGGCGAGTTGTTCACCAATCGCGCCGAAGCCGAGAATTCCCAGGCGCTTGCCGCTGACCCCGTCGGTCATCGGCAGGGCATCACGCCAGATGCCGGCGCGGCAGGCGTTGTCCAGGCGGCGCACGTCGCGAATCGCTGCCAGCAACAGCGCCATGGCATGGTCAGCGACGCAGACAGCGTTGCTGCCGGCGCCGTTGCTCAGGGCGATGCCGCGGGCGCGGGCCGCCTCGATATCGACCTTTTCATAACCAACGCCCAGGGTACCGACGAAACCCAGCGCTGGCAGGCGAGCGATTTCCTCGGCCGTCAGGCCGATGGTGCCGATGGTCAGTACGGCCTGCACGCTGTTGCCGTGCTCGGCGATGGCCACCTCGCGGGCTGCGGCGTTCGGTGCATGGGTTACCCAGTAGTGCTCGGCGATCCGCGCCAGGCTGGCCTCGCTGAGCGGGTTGAGAATCAACAGATGGGGTTTCATGAGGTCTCCATGGTAGGCAGCCTGTAGTAGAGGGTGGGCCGCAGAGCGCGCTCACGGTAACACCACGCGCAGGCGGCTGCGCCCGCGGCTGATATCCGCCAGCAGGCGCTGTAGGGCGTCGAGGTGCGGCTGCGGAACGGCCAGGTGCAGTTCGGCGCCCTGGGCGTCGAAGGTTTCCTGCTCCAGCACCGCGTCGAAGTCGGCGAGGCGTGACTTCAGCAAAGCCAGCTCGGCGAAACCGCAATGGCAGGCGCAGGCCGTGCGCGGTATCTGTTCCTGGCGCTCGGCGTTCTGCAGGCATTTGTTGGCACTGCCGCCATAGGCGCGAGCGAGGCCGCCGGTACCAAGCTGGATGCCGCCGTACCAGCGCGTGACCACCACCGCCACGCCGTCGAAGCCCTGGGCCTCGATGGCTGCGAGAATCGGCCGGCCTGCGGTGCCGCCGGGTTCGCCGTCATCGCTGAAGCGGAACTGCTGGCCGGCTTTCCAGGCCCAGCAATTGTGCGAGGCGCTCGGGTCGCTGACCGCATCGATGAACGCCTGGGCGTCTGCTGCGCCGGTGATTGCGCAGGCCTGGGCGAGAAAGCGGCTCTTGCGGATTTCTTCGCGGTAATCGCAGGGAGCGAGGAGCACAAACGCCATCAGATGCCTGGCTGCAATCCGCAGCCCTTCAGGATGATGCGCACCAGGTTGTCGGCAGCCGCCTGGTAGTCCTGCTTGGTCAGGCGTGAGCGGCCGCTGACCCGGCAGATCTCGGACGCGAAGTCGGCGTAGTGCTGGGTGCTGCCCCAGATCATCAGGATCAGGTGCATCGGGTCGACCGCATCCATCTTGCCGGCGGCGATCCAGTTCTCGAACACCGCCGCGCGCTCGCGAAACCAGCTCCGTTGGTCTTTGCCGAAATGCTGCGCCAGACAGGCGCCGCCGCTGATCACCTCCATGGCGAAAATGCGCGAGGCTTTGGGGTAGCGGCGCGAATACTCCATCTTGGCGCGGATGTAGCGCTCCAGCGCTTCGGCCGGGTCATCCTCGACACGCAGGGTATTGAAGGCGCTGTCCCACAACGACAGGATCTTATCCAGCACAGCCAGGTAAAGGCCCTGCTTGCTGCTGAAGTAGTAGTGAAGGTTGGCCTTGGGCAAGCCCACCGCCTGGGCGATGGTGTTCATGCTGGTGCCCTTGAAGCCGTGGCGGGCGAACTCGTCCTCGGCGGCAGCGATGATCGCTTCTTCGTTCTTCTGCCGGATACGGCCAGTCGGCTTGTCGGGATTGGCGCTGGGGGCGAGGGCGTCGAGGGACATCGAAGGGTTTCCCGTTCTGATCAGAATGCACAGCGGGTGAACAGATACTCCACCGTTGCCGACGTGACAAGCGCCTGTCTCTGAAAATTACCTGGCCGGCGTCCGCTGCCGGCCGTCTCGCGGTCTAGGTGAAGGCTTGGACGATGCGCTCACGCAGCTCGGCATTGGGCAGCCGACCCTGGCCGGCCTTGAGGTTGTCGACCACATAGCGTGGGTTGGAGGTGGCGGGAATCACCGCCGTCACCGCCTCGTTGGCGAGGATGAACTTGAGCAGCAACTGCGCCCAGGAAGTGGCATCGATCTCGGTGGCCCACTGCGGCAGCGGCTGGCCTTTTACCCGGCCCAGCAATTGCGCGCGCTGGAACGGCCGGTTGATCAGCGTGGCGATGCCGTTATCGGCGCAGTAGGGCAACAGGCGCTCTTCGGCGTTGCGCTCGCCGACCGAGTAGTTGAGCTGCACGAAGTCGACCTTCTCCTTGGCCAGTACGGCCAGCAGGTCGTCGTGGGCCGACTCGATGTAATGGGTGATGCCGATGTAGCGCACCTTGCCTTGTTCGCGCAGCTCGCGCGCCAGCGCCAGTTGGGTGGTGGTGTCCTGCAGGTTGTGCACTTGCAACAGGTCCATCTTGTCGGTCTGTAGCGCCTTGAGGCTGGCCTCGAACTGCGCCAGGCCGCGCTCGCGCCCGGTGCTCGACAGCTTGGAGGCGAGAAACGCCTTGCCCTGGGTCTTGGTGCGCTTGAGCAATTCGCCAGTGACTGCTTCCGCGTTGCCGTAGCTGGGCGCGGTATCGATCAGCGTGGCGCCGCCGTTGATGAAGGCGCGCATCACCTCATCCAGATCGTCGAGGCTGTCGTCATCCATGCCGACGTTGAAGGTTTGTGAAGTACCCAGACCGATCACGGGCAGCGCCTCGCCACTCGATGGAATCTTGCGCTGCAGCAGCGGAGCTGGATTCGCGGCGAACGCGAAGCCCGGCAACAGCTGGCTACCTGCCGCGAGGGTCATCAGGGCAGCGCTACCCTGCAGGAAATGACGACGATTAGGCATGGCGTGCTCCAGCGGCTGGTTGAAGAGACAATGGCTTGAGACTAGACGCCCAGCCTCATGGATTGTCGACAGCCTGTTACCGGGTATGTCGCTAAAGGTTGACCGGCGAATAGGGAACCAACCTTTGCGGGGCTCATCACAGCAGAGCCCATCAGCTTCTCTGATACGTCTGAAATGTTCAGGTTGCCTGCCTGAACCGTTGCCTAAGGACCCTGCAGCCCGTGTTGTCTCGCCATCTGTTTTTACCCGTATTCGCTCTACTACTGGGCGGTTGTACCCAATACCGCGAAGTGCCGCCGCAAACTGCCGAAGGCCAGGCCTGCGTCCAGCAGTGCAACCAAACGCAGCGGGCCTGTGAGCGCAGTGAGGATGAGTCTTACCAAGGCTTCAAAGTCATCCATGACAGCCAGAACCAGAGTTACCAGAACTGCCTGCATTCCACCGAAGACCCCAATCTCAAAACGATGTGCCCTAAGCCCACGGCAATCGGCGGGCCTGACTACCGAATCTGCTCGGAGGTCTACAAGAACTGCTTCGTCAGATGTGGCGGCAGCTACGAGAAGGTCGAGTAAGCCCTGCATGGCAGGGTGGTGGCGAAAGCAGACGTAGGGTGGATGACGCTCTTTTCATCCACCATTGCGATCGGTGGACAGGTCGGGCCGCGTAGGTGAGGCGTCGTCCACCCTACGACTGTGGGAGCGGGCCGTGCCCGCGAATAATCACGGGCATGGCCCGTTCCCACAATGAATCACCGAACGTCCGCTTGCGCCTTATAGCCGCCAATTCGAACGCACATCTAATTGATCAAAAAGACCTCTCACGCACTCGCCGCGAGCTCCTCGAGAAAACTCTCCAGCACCAGGTGCGGGCGACGACCCTTGCGCGTGACCGAGGCCAGGTTGATGTCGTAGAAGCGTGTTTCGGCCTTCAGGGCACGCAGGCGGCCTTCCTTGATCCACGCGGCGGCATAGTGGTCCGGCAGGTAGCCGATGTAACGTCCAGTCAGAATCAGAAACGCCATGCCTTCGCGATCCGAAGCACTGGCCGTGCAGTTGAGCGCCTGGTAGTGGGTCTGGATTTCCGGCGGCAGGCGGAAGGTCGGAGCAATGGCGTCCTGGGCATTGAGCCGTGCGTCCGGCAGTTCGTGGTCATCGACATAGAACAGCGGGTGGCCGACCGCGCAGTAGAGCAGCGAGCGCTCGTCGTACAGCGTCTGGTACTCGAGACCCGAGAGGGCGCCGACCATCGGCACCACGCCGACGTGCAGACGGCCGTCGAGCACGCCCTGCTCGACCTCGCTGGGCGGGGTCATGCGGATGTGCACGCGCACCTCCGGCCCACGCTCCTTGAGGCGGGCGAGGGCACCGGTGATGCGCATGTGCGGCACCGTCACCAGGTTGTCGGTGAGGCCGATGTTCAGCTCGCCGCGCAGGTGCTGGTGCAGGCCGTTGACCTCGGTGCGAAAGCTCTCCAGGGCTGCCAGCAGTTGCTGGGTCGACTGGTACACCTCGCGACCTTCCTCGGTCAGTGCGAAGCCGGCACGGCCGCGTTGGCACAAGCGCAGGCCGAGGCGCTGCTCCAGATCGCTCATCTGCTGGCTGATCGCCGAGCGGCCGATACCGAGCACGCTTTCGGCCGCAGAAAAACCGCCGCATTCGACCACGCTGCGAAACAGCTTGAGCAGGCGGATATCGAAGTCGCTGACCTGGGCGAGGGGCTCCGGGCGTCGGGCGCTCATTGTTTAGTCACCAGTGAACTGAGGATAAGAAGAGTCAGGTTTGAGTGACTTTATGCCTGTGGCACCTTCACTGACAACCGATACGCTTCTGATAGACGGCGCGACTGCTGCGAGATTTCTCAGCCTGCCCGTCACCGGACACCCGCCACTTACGAGGCCCACCCGCCATGAACATGCCGCAGACCGCCACGCCGCCGCTGGCCAGCCAACTGAAGCTCGATGCCCACTGGATGCCGTTTTCCGCCAACCGCAGCTTTCATCGCGACCCGCGCATCATCGTCGGCGCCGAAGGCTCCTGGCTGACCGACGACGCGGGGCGCAAGGTCTACGACAGCCTTTCCGGCCTGTGGACTTGCGGCGCCGGCCATTGCCGCCCGGAAATCCAGGAGGCAGTGGCCAGGCAACTTGGCACCCTGGACTACTCGCCGGGCTTCCAGTACGGCCACCCGCTGTCGTTCAAATTGGCCGAGGAAATGGCCGAGTTGATGCCGGGCGAGCTCAACCACGTGTTCTTCACGGGCTCGGGCTCCGAGTGCGCCGACACTGCGGTGAAGATGGCCAAGGCCTATTGGCGCCTCAAGGGTCAGGCCAGCAAGACCAAGTTCATCGGCCGCGCCCGCGGTTATCACGGCGTCAACATCGCTGGCACCAGCCTCGGCGGCATCGCCGGCAACCGCAAGATGTACGGCCAGCTGATGGACGTCGACCACCTGCCGCACACCCTGCAGCCGGGCATGGCCTTCACCAAGGGCGCGGCGCAAACGGGCGGCGTCGAGCTGGCCAACGAGCTGCTCAAGCTGATCGAGTTGCATGACGCCTCGAACATCGCCGCGGTGATCGTCGAGCCGATGTCCGGCTCGGCCGGCGTCATCGTGCCGCCGACCGGCTACCTGCAACGCCTGCGTGAAATTTGCACCCAGCACAACATCCTGCTGATCTTCGATGAAGTGATCACCGCTTTCGGACGCATGGGCAAGTGGACCGGCGCCGAGTACTTCGGCGTTACACCGGATATCCTCAACGTCGCCAAGCAGATCACCAACGGCGCCATCCCGCTGGGCGCGGTGATCGCCAGCCGGGAGATCTACCAGACCTTCATGGGCCAGCCGACCCCCGAGCACATGATCGAATTCACCCACGGCTACACCTATTCAGCCCACCCGGTGGCGTGCGCCGCCGGCCTTGCGTCGCTGGAATTGCTCAAGCGCGAGAATCTGATCCAGCAGGCCGCCGAGCTGGCGCCCAAGTTCGAGAACGCCATCCACGGCCTCAAGGGCGCCCGGCACGTTCTGGACATTCGCAACTGCGGCCTGGCCGGTGCGATTCAGCTGGCGCCGCGTGACGGCGACCCGACGATCCGTCCGTTCGAGGCGGGCGTGGCCCTGTGGAAGGCCGGCTTCTATGTACGTTTCGGCGGTGACGGGTTGCAGTTCGGGCCAATGTTCAACGCCAGGATCGACGACCTCGACCGCGTGTTCAGTGCTGTCGGCGACGTGCTCAACAAGCTGGACTGATACGCCTGGCTGCATGGATTTCTATGGGAGCCCCACCCCCTTGGGCGATTGGCGCAGGCAACTCTGAGGGTGCCGTACGGCCGCCATCTTCGCGCCGAGGGCGACGCTCCTACCACCGTACAATTATCGAGGAAGTTTTATGACCACCATCCAGCACCTGATCCATGGCGAACTCACCGATGGCCAGGGCGGTCGCAGCGCCGACGTGTTCAACCCGGCCAGTGGGGAAGCGGTGCGCCGCGTTGCCCTGGCTGACGTAGCCACCGTGCAGCAGGCCATCGATTCGGCCAAGCAGGCCTTCCCGGCCTGGCGCAACACGCCACCGGCCAAGCGTGCCCAGGTGATGTTCCGCTTCAAGCAATTGCTCGAGCAGCACGAAGACGCCATCGCCAGGCTGATCAGCGAAGAGCACGGCAAGACCCTCGAAGATGCCGCCGGCGAGCTCAAGCGCGGCATCGAAAACGTCGAGTACGCCTGCGCTGCGCCGGAAATCCTCAAGGGTGAATACACCCGCAACGTCGGCCCCAACATCGACGCCTGGAGCGACTTCCAGCCGGTGGGCGTGGTCGCCGGCATCACTCCGTTCAACTTCCCGGCCATGGTGCCGCTGTGGATGTACCCGCTGGCCATCGTCTGCGGCAACTGCTTCATTCTCAAGCCCTCCGAACGCGACCCCAGCTCCACGCTGTACATCGCCCAACTGCTCCACGAAGCCGGCCTGCCCAACGGCGTGCTCAACGTGGTGCACGGCGACAAGACCGCCGTGGATGCGCTGATCCAGGCGCCTGAGGTCAAGGCCCTGAGCTTCGTCGGCTCCACGCCGATCGCCGAATACATCTACGCCGAAGGCACCAAGCGCGGCAAACGCGTGCAAGCCCTCGGCGGCGCCAAGAACCATGCGGTGCTGATGCCCGATGCCGACCTCGACAACGCCGTCAGCGCGCTGATGGGCGCCGCCTACGGTTCTTGCGGCGAGCGTTGCATGGCCATCTCCGTGGCGGTGTGTGTGGGCGATCAGATCGCCGATGCGCTGGTCGAGCGAATCGTCCCGCAGATCAAGGCCCTGAAGATCGGCGCCGGCACCCAGTGCGGCCTCGACATGGGGCCGCTGGTTACCGCTGCGGCGAAGGACAAGGTCACCGGCTACATCGACGCCGGTGTCGCCGCGGGTGCCCAGTTGGTGGTCGACGGCCGTGGCCTGAGCGTGTCCGGCAGCGAAAATGGCTTCTTCCTGGGCGGCACGCTGTTCGACCGGGTCACGGCGGACATGACCATCTACACCGACGAGATCTTCGGCCCGGTGCTGTGCATCGTGCGCGTCGACAGCCTGGAAACCGCCATGAAGCTGATCAATGACCACGAGTACGGCAACGGCACTTGCATATTCACCCGCGATGGCGAAGCGGCGCGACTCTTCTGCGACGAGATCGAAGTCGGCATGGTCGGCGTCAATGTGCCGCTGCCGGTACCGGTGGCCTACCACAGCTTCGGTGGCTGGAAGCGCTCGCTGTTCGGCGACCTTCACGCCTACGGCCCGGACGGCGTGCGCTTCTACACCCGTCGCAAGTCGATCACCCAGCGCTGGCCGCAGCGCAAGACCCACGAGGCGGCGCAGTTTGCGTTTCCCAGCAATAGCTGAGGTGGGGTGAGATAACGACAAGGCCGATCAATTGATCGGCCTTTTTATCAGTGGCGATAATCGCGTCGGCGCCCTGGGTATCGCTACGCTCAATCCAGGCTACCCACGATCCCGTAGCCCGGCGTCGAGCGAAGCGACACCCGGGGACGATTCTCATGGCGCCTTACAATCTCTCCCCCGTAAATATCTCGTCGTTCCCACCACCTGCCCAATCCGCCGGCAACTTTCCTGCCGCCACATAACGATGAAACGATGACCACGGCCAATCCACCACCCGCTCGACATGCCTATGCTTGCGCGGATTGTGGTGGATGTAGTCGACATGCCTCGCGAAGTCCTCATCGTCACGAATGCGATGTTCCCAAAATCGCCGCTGCCAGATACCTCGCTCGCCTTTACGTTGTCGGCTGGGCGATTGACGCTCGCCTAACGGCAAGGCCCTGGAAAATCCGCTCTTGATCAGCCGCCATCGCAGCGCGAAATCCGCATCGCCAGCTGGCAACGTGCAGAGCGCATGCAAATGATCGGGAAGGATGACGATGGCGTCGATTTGCCAGGGATGCAGGCGCATCACATGCGTGAAACTGCTGCGCAGAAGATCGATATGCGCAATCAGTAAATCGCTGTTGCGGTTAGCCAGATTGAGCGTGAAGAACCAGGTCGCGCCCGGCGTTGTATCGCGGCGATAAAGCACCATTGCCTGCAGTCCCTTGCAGAAAAAACACCATTCACTCTAGCCCGGGTCGAGCGCAGCGACACCCGGGAATCGGCGCCCTGGGTATCGCTTCGCTCAACCGCAGGCTACGGGCTTTGCTGGTGGTGTGGTTTTGTGGCGGCCATTCTCGAATAAGTAGCCCGGGTCGAGCGCAGCGACACCCGGGGATCGGTGCCCTGGGTATCGCTTCGCTCAACCGCAGGCTACGGGCTTTGCTGTTGGTGGGATTGTGGCGGCCATTCTCGAATAAGTAGCCCGGGTCGAGCGCAGCGACATCCGGGAATCGGCGCCCTGGGTATCGCTACGCTCAATCCAGGCTGCACTCCGCCGCCGCTTATCAACCGGTTTCGCCCTTACGGCGAGTCCCTTTTGGCAAACGCCGGATGGCCGGCCCCGCCCAAAAGGTCTGTGCCCCTGCATCCAGATTAGCAAGTAGCCCGGATATACGTAGGGTGGACGGCGCTTCAGGCTTCGCCTGGCGGTCGTATATGAAGTGCTTAAAGGGACGTGCCGCTCGTGCCTTGAGCGTAAGCGGCAAACCACTGCTGCAGGCTGTCAACGATTGTCATGATTCTCTCCTTCAGGTCGTTGGGCACAGGGTAGAGCCTGTGCCATAGTCCGGCCGCTTGTTTGTCTGGATCGCTTCGATAGCTTTTCTGGATGAGCCTGCGGTCTGTTGCCTCAGGTCATGGGCAAGCGTCGCGGGTTCAGGCACGCTGCACGTAGCAACCGCCTTTACTGCCAAGGAGACGTCCATGATTCGCAAGTTTGTCGTTGCCTCTGTGCTGGCCCTGGCCAGTGCACCGCTGCTGGCTGCCGAATGTTCGGTGGAAGTGCAGTCCACCGACCAGATGACCTTCGACACCAAGGAAATCAAGGTCAGCAAGAGCTGCAAGACCTTCACCATCGACCTCAAGCATGTCGGCGACCTGCCCAGGCATGTGATGGGGCACAATCTGGTGCTGGCCAAGACGGCGGATGTGCAGGGTGTCAACACTGACGGCATTGCCGCTGGCGTCGACAAGGGTTACCTGAAGGAAGGCGATGAGCGCGTGATCGCCCATACCAAGCTGATCGGTGGCGGCGAGTCCGACTCGGTGACCTTCGACGTCAGCAAGCTGGATGCGGCCGAGAGCTACCAGTTCTTCTGCTCATTCCCCGGCCACGCGGCGCTTATGAGAGGCGCGCTGACGCTGGTCGACTGACCGCTGGCTTTACGAAAGACAAGGCCGCTGCAATGCCAGCGGCCTTTTTGCATCTGTACCTGAAACGCGCTTGGCGATGTTATGCACAAAGGCTGTTGATAAGTCTGTTTCGAAGCTGTGCGCAAGTAGACACAGCGCCCTGTTCAGGCTAAGTCGCGTTTCCAGTACTTTTTTTGAGCAGCAATTTATCTATTTAAAACAGTAGGTTGTGCATAGCTATCGGGAGGGCGTGGAATTGTCCACGGCTTCTGTGGGCAGGGCTGTGGATAAGATGAGCATGATTATCTGCAGCCTCTAAGGGGCGCGGGCTGGAGTGTGTTGATGGTTATTTGATCAAGCCCTGCCGGCCTTGGATGCCCCCTTCGATACCGTGCTGAAGTCAACAAACAATTGAGTTATTTCAGAGGTTTGCGGCCGATTTGCCGGCAGCGTGGGGGTGTTGTCCACGATAGCTGTGGGGCAAGCTGTGGATAACGTGGGGGCAGGCTGGTGCAGGCCGCTGTGCATCGGCCGTATCGCGATCCGGCGATTTTTCGCTCAGTCGCGCAGCCGCAACGCGTCGTACGCTCAGTCGTCGCCAGACTCGCTCATGCCCAGGCCGCGCCAGCGCTTGGCACCAATCAGAATGAAGCGCAGTTGCTCGGTCATCTTGGTTTCCGGGCGGCGGTGCAGGGGCAGGGAGGCCGACCGCGGGTCGATCAGCTCGGGCAGGGTGGCGAACACCGTCTTTACCACCAGGTCGGCCAGCATGCTGCGCGCGGGCTCATCCAGATGCTGCAGCTTGGGCATCAGGCTGAGGTCGCTGGCCAGGTCGGCGGCAATGCCTTCACGAAACGTGGCCAAGGCCAGACGCACGGGCAGCGAGCCGCCGAATTGTTCGCGGGCGAGAAACAGAAATTGCCCGCGGTTCTGCTCCACGGCGCTGAGAAATATCTGCACCGAGGCGTCGATCATGCCACCCAGCTCGAATTCGTTGCGCCGCACCTGGCGCAGGGTAACGCGGAAGGTCTCGCCCACCTCCGCCACCAGGGCGAGGCCCAGGGCGTCCATGTCCTTGAAGTGGCGATAAAAGCCGGTCGGCACGATGCCGGCGACGCGTGCCACTTCGCGCAGGCTGAGGCTGCTGAAGGCCCGGCCGCTGTCGAGCAGTTCCCGGGCTGCATCCATCAGCGCCTGGCGGGTGGGGTGGTGGGGGCTGTGTGCTGGCATCGAATCGCTTCCCTGGTCTGCCCGATTCGGGGTCGTAAAGCAAAACCCCGCCAGGCGGCGGGGTCGGGACTACTCGCGCCGCTGGTTAATAGCGGTTCTTCAGGCCGTAGCCTTCGTCGAGCATGCCGGGGACGTCATCGGTCTTGGGGGCATAGTCCTTGGGGATTTCATTGTCGCGCGGCGGGGTCAGGCGGTCACGTTTCTCGCCAGTCGGCTCGGCGTGCAGGGTGGCGAGCAGGCGCTGGCGCGTCACTTCGTCGAGGGCCAGGCGGTCAGCGCCATGCGACAGGTGCTCCTGAACATCGTGATAGCTCTGGGTCAGCTTCTTGACCAGATTGGCGGTGGTGTTGAAATGGGTGACCACTTCGTTCTGGTAGGTCTCGAAACGTTCCTGCATCTCGTCCAGCTGGCGCTGGGTGCGGCTGGGGGCGGCATTGGGCGCGAGGCGGGCGATCAGGAAACCGATGGCGATGCCAGCGACCAGGGTAAGTGCCGGTAGCAACCAGGCGGTGAGCGTCTGTTCCACGAGTCCTTCCTCTCTAAACGGCTTTGCTTTACGTTAACGGCTGGAACCTGCGCTGTACACTGCTAAGTGCGTAAGTGCGTGTATGCGAAGGTGTTTAAGGTATTTGCCCACCAGCCCGGCAAGGGCTTGGGTGAATCGTTCGACGAGTCGACCCTGTTCAAGGTCACGGAGTTCACTGTTGCTCATGCGCGAAACCCCCGTAATGATCGATGGCCCGAGCGGCCAGCTCGAGGCCCTTTCTCTAGAGGTGGCCGAGGCGCGCGGCGTCGCGCTGATCTGCCATCCCAACCCGGTGCAGGGTGGCACCATGCTCAACAAGGTGGTGTCGACGCTGCAGCGCACCGCCCGCGATGCCGGCTACCACACCCTGCGGTTCAACTACCGTGGCGTCGGCGCCAGTGCCGGCAGCCATGATATGGGCAGCGGCGAAGTGGATGATGCCGAAGCCGTAGCCCACTGGCTGCGCGCCACCTATCCCGAGCTGCCATTGACGCTGCTGGGGTTCTCCTTTGGCGGCTTCGTGGCGGCCAGCCTTGGTGCGCGCCTGGAAGAGCAGGGCATCGAGGTGGCGAAGCTGTTCATGATCGCCCCGGCGGTGATGCGCCTGGGTGGCGACAACCCGCCGGCCGAGCGTTGTCCACTGGTGGTTATCCAGCCGGATGCCGATGAAGTGGTCGAGCCGCAGTTGGTCTATGACTGGTCCGCCAACCTCGGGCGTGCCCACGAGCTGCTGAAAGTGGCAGAATGCGGGCACTTCTTCCATGGCAAGCTGACGGATCTCAAGGACCTGCTGCTGCCTCGTCTCTGACTGCTGCGCGGCGATCTGGCGGCGTTGAACATGGGCCTGGGGGCGGCTGGCGAATGCCGGCAGCCCGCCCGTCGTCGACACCGCCGGCCATCAGGCTGGCGTCCGCGAGCTTGCCGCGCGCAATCATCCAGTTGCTCCACGTAAAGCGAACCCGAACATGACCACTCGTATTCTTACCGGTATCACCACCACCGGCACGCCACACCTGGGCAACTACGCCGGCGCAATTCGTCCGGCCATCGTCGCCAGCCGCAGCCCCGATGCGGACTCGTTCTATTTCCTCGCCGACTACCATGCGCTGATCAAGTGCGATGACCCGGCGCGCATCCAGCGTTCGCGCCTGGAAATCGCCGCGACCTGGCTGGCGCTGGGCCTGGATACCGACCGCGCGACGTTCTATCGCCAGTCCGACATCCCGGAAATCCCCGAGCTGTGCTGGTTGCTCACCTGCGTGGCCGGCAAGGGCCTGCTCAATCGCGCCCACGCCTACAAGGCCTCGGTCGACAAGAACGTCGAAGCCGGCATCGAGCCGGATGCCGGCGTGACGATGGGCCTGTTCAGCTATCCGATCCTGATGGCCGCGGACATCCTGATGTTCAACGCCGAGAAGGTGCCGGTGGGCCGCGACCAGATTCAGCATGTCGAAATGGCCCGCGACATCGGCCAGCGCTTCAACCACCTGTTCGGCCAGGGCAAGGAGCTGTTCAAGCTGCCCGAGGTGGTGATCGAGGAAGACGTCGCCACCCTGCCGGGGCTCGACGGCCGCAAGATGTCGAAGAGCTACGACAACACCATCCCGCTGTTCGGCAGCGCCAGGCAGCTCAAGGACGCCGTGGCGCGTATCGTCACCGACTCGCGCCAGCCTGGCGAGGCGAAGGACCCGGACAACTCGCACCTGTTCACCCTCTACCAGGCCTTTGCCGCGCCGACCCAGCAGGCGGATTTTCGCGCTGCGCTGCTCGACGGGCTGGCCTGGGGCGAGGCCAAACAGGCGCTCTACGAGTTGCTCGAGGCCGAGCTGGGCGAGGCGCGCGAGCGTTATAACGCGTTGATCGCCCGCCCGGCGGATCTTGAAGACATCCTGCTGGCCGGCGCCGCCAAGGCCCGTCGCGTTGCCACCCCATTCCTCGGCGAACTGCGCGAAGCGGTAGGCCTGCGTTCGTTCCGCAGCCAGGCGTCCGGCAGCGAAACCGTCAAGAAGAGGGCAGCCAAGCGCGCGCGCTTCGTCAGCTTCCGCGACGAAGACGGCAGCTTCCGTTTCCGCCTGCTGGATGCCGACGGCGAGCAACTGCTGCTGTCGCCATCCTTCGCCGATGGCAAGGCGGCCGGGCAGGTGAGCAAGCGCCTGCAGAGCGGCGAGCCGTTGGACATCCGCGTCCAAGGGCAAGCTTTCGCTGTGTGGCTGGACGGGCAACGGGTCGGCGAAAGCCCTGCCTTCGCCGACGCGGCCGCTGCCGAGGCTGCCATTGCCCGCTTGCGTGACGCGCTGGCGCCGGAAGAAGCCTGACACCAATGGCGGGGGCTACGGTCTGAGTTTGTAGCCAATGCCGGTGACAAGAGGGCGCGTGGTTGACGCGCCCTTTGTCTGCCTGCTGATCGCAGAACGGGCGGGCCGACCCGGCTTCGTCCACTCCACGCCACTCTGCGGGAGCCTGCCAGGGCGCTTTCTCGTTTCAGTGCGTGGCTTGCGCTGAAGCGGGGACAGCCCCTAAAGTGTCGCCCCCGCTTTATTTGCCCGGTTTACGCACTATGACCCCGCTCGAACGCTACCAGGCCGACCTCAAACGTCCGGACTTCTTTCACGATGCCGCCCAGGAACAGGCCGTGCGCCACCTGCAGCGCCTGTACGACGAGCTGATCGCCGACGACCGCAGCAAGCCCGGGGTGCTCGGCAAGCTGTTCGGCAAGAAGACCATCACCCCGGTCAGGGGCCTGTACTTCTGGGGCGGCGTCGGCCGCGGCAAGACCTACCTGGTCGACACTTTCTTCGACGCGCTGCCGTTCAAGGAGAAGGAACGTACCCACTTCCACCGCTTCATGAAGCGCGTGCACGAAGAAATGCGCACCCTCAAGGACGTCAAGAACCCGCTGACGGTGATCGGCAAGCGCTTCTCCGAGCAATTCCGGGTGATCTGCTTCGACGAATTCTTCGTCTCCGACATCACCGATGCGATGATCCTGGCGACCCTGCTCGAAGAGCTGTTCAAGAATGGTGTGACCCTGGTGGCGACCTCGAACATCGTGCCGGACGGCCTCTACAAGGACGGCCTGCAGCGCGCGCGCTTCCTGCCGGCGATCGAGCTGCTCAAGGTGCACACCGAAATCGTCAACGTCGACAGCGGCATCGACTATCGCCTGCGTGCCCTGGAGCAGGCCGAGCTGTTTCACTTCCCGCTGGGCGAGGCTGCCGAGCAGAGCCTGGAGAAGAGCTTCAAGAGCCTGTTGCACGAGAAGGCCAGCGTCCAGGAAAACGAAGCGCTGATGATCGAGAACCGTGCCATCACCGCGCGCCGCGTTGGCGGCGACGTGGGCTGGTTCGATTTCCGCGAGCTGTGCGACGGCCCGCGCAGCCAGAACGATTACATCGAGCTGGGCAAGATATTCCACTCGGTGATCCTCTCCAACGTCGAGCAGATGAGCGTGGCCAAGGAAGACATGGCGCGGCGCTTCATCAACCTGGTGGACGAGTTCTACGACCGTAACGTCAAGCTGATCATCTCCGCGGAAGTGGAGCTCAAGGATCTTTACACCGGCGGGCGCCTGAGCTTCGAGTTCCAGCGCACCTTGAGCCGCCTGCTGGAAATGCAGTCCCACGAGTTCCTGTCGCGCCCGCACAAGCCCTGATCGACGCGGGGTTCAACCGAGTGGGCTGATCTGTTGCGTCTGTTGCTGGAACTGCTGGCGGTAGTGGTTTGGCGACAGGCCCGTGTGCTGGCGGAACAGGCGGGCAAAGAAACTGGCATCGTCGTAGCCGATTTCATAGCTCACCGTCTTGATGCTCTTCGGTGAGGACGACAGCAGGCCCTTGGCTGTTTCGATGCGCAGCCGCTGCAGGTAGTACAGCGGCTTGTCGCCAGTGGCGGCGTGGAATCGACGCATGAAATTGCGGATGCTCATACCGTGCTCGCGGGCGACATCCTCGAAGCGAAAGCGCTCGGCGAAGTGGTCCTCGAGCCATTGCTGGATCTGCAGGATCTTCGGGTCCTGGTGCTGTTTCTGGCCGCCGAAACCGATCAGCCCCGGTGTATAGCTGCGCCGGACTTCGTAGAGGATGTCGCGGGCCACGCTCTGCGCCACCGCAGTGCCGCAGAAGCGCTCGATCAGGTAGATGTACAGGTCGCACGCCGAGGTCGGGCCCGCCACGCAATACAGGTTGTCCGCGTCGGTCAGGTGCTTGTCCTGGTTCAGTACCACGCCTGGAAAGCGCGTGCTGAACTCGCCGAAGAAGCGCCAGCACGTGGTCGCCTCCTTGCCGTCGAGCAGCCCGCTGCCGGCCACCCAGAACGCACCATTGGCTTCGCCGCACAGGCTGGCGCCCGCGGCGTGGCGTTCGCGCAGCCAGTCGAACACCTGCGGGTAGCGGCTGCACAGCGCGTCGTAGTCGTCCCAGAACGCCGGCAGGATGATCAGTTCGGCCTGCCCATCGAGCGGGCCGTCGACCGGCAATTGAACATCGCTGAAGCTGCGTACCGGCAACCCGTCCGGGCTGACCGTGCGCACCTCGAAGGTCGGCACCAGTCCCAGGCCCTGGTGCTTGCCGTGGCGCAAGGCAGCCATATGAAAGAAATCTCTGGCCTGCATGAGGGTCGAAGCGAATACACCGGACGTGGCGAGAATGCTCACGCGAGTGAGCGAAGACGGCGGGCTGGGCATGGTTGTTGTTCTTGTTCGAGTGAGTGAATCGGGCTGAGGGTAAAGCCGTCAGGCCGTGGCTGAATCGTCTTCTTTTATCGATGCTGCGTCCAGTCTGGTCTTGCCATCCATGTTCAAGGAGCTGTCGCCATGATCGCGTTTTCCGAACTCGCTGCCTCACCGTTCACCGACTGGGACGGGACGCCGGCCGCTGCCCGCATTCTGCAAAAACAGCTCGCCGAGCAGGTGCGCCTGGAAGACGATTTTCCGCCACTGCGCGTGCTGGCCGGGGTCGACGTCGGGTTCGAGGAGGGCGGCACCATCACCCGCGCGGCGGCAATATTGCTCGATGCCGAAACCTTGCAGCCGATTGCCCAGTGCGTGGCGCGCATTCCCACCAGCATGCCCTACGTGCCGGGTTTGCTGTCGTTTCGCGAGCTGCCGGCGCTGATCGATGCGCTGGCGGGGCTGCCCGCCGAGCCGGACCTGATCGTCGTCGACGGCCATGGCATTGCGCACCCGCGTGGCTTGGGCATTGCCGCCCACCTCGGGGTGGCCAGCGGACGGCCCACCATCGGCGTGGCGAAGAAGATCCTTACCGGTTCGCACGGCGAGTTGGGCGAGGAGCGGGGCGACAAGGTCGAGCTGCTCGACCGCCAGGGCCGGCAGATCGGCTGGATGCTGCGCAGCAAGCGCAAGGTGAAGCCGTTGATCGTCTCGCCCGGCCATCGGGTCAGCATGGATCGTGCGGCAGAGTTGGTGTTGAGCTGGGGGCGCGGTTATCGGCTGCCGGAGCCGACGCGGCTGGCTGATCGGCTGGCTTCGCGCCGCGATGACAAGGGCCCCACGCTTCTCTAGGCTGCTTGGTGCAAGGATATGATGGGCTGTCGCCTATCCTACGGCTAACGCCCAAGCAGCTTGTGTGATTTGCAGGAAGAGGGTGGGCCAGCCCCACCCTTCCGACTGAAAGAGCTCACGCAACGTAGCCCGGTGTCGAGCGCAGGCTACGGATGCGGGGCGATCTTCCCGACGGCACAACGCACCGCAAGGGCGCTGCTTTATGGCGCCGGGTTGGGTTGTGCCTTGTGGATCGCCTCGATGCCTTCGAGCACCGCGTCGCTGAGCGTCAGCTCGCTGCTCGCCAGGTTGGATTCAAGCTGCTCGAGCGAGGTGGCGCCGATGATGTTGCTGGTCACGAAGGGGCGGCTGGTCACGAACGCCAGGGCCATCTGCGCTGGGTCCAGGCCATGCTCGCGAGCCAGGGCCACGTAGCGTGAGCAGGCTGCGAGGGTTTGCGGGCTGCTGTAGCGGGCGAAGCGGCTGAACAGGGTGAGGCGGGCGTTATCCGGGCGGGCGCCGTTCTCGTACTTGCCGGACAGCATGCCGAACGCCAGGGGCGAGTAGGCCAGCAGGCCACACTGTTCGCGAATGGCGACTTCCGCCAGGCCCACTTCGAAGCTGCGATTGAGCAGGTTGTAGGGGTTCTGGATCGACACCACGCGCGACATGCCGCGGCGTTCGGCGGCCTGCAGAAATTTCATGGTGCCCCACGGCGTTTCGTTGGACAGGCCGATGTGGCGGATCTTGCCGGCTTTGACCTGCTCGTCCAGCGCCTCGAGAATGTCGTCGATGGGCGTGGTGTCGGCGTCCTGGTGGTTGTAACCGAGCTGGCCGAAGAAGTTGGTCGGGCGCTCCGGCCAGTGCAACTGGTAGAGATCGATCCAGTCGGTCTGCAGGCGCTTGAGGCTGGCGTCCAGGGCCGCGACGATGTGCTGGCGATTGTGCTTGAGCTGGCCGTCGCGGATATGCGTGATGCCGTTGCCTGGGCCGGCGATCTTGCTGGCCAGAATCCAGTTTGCCCGATCGCCGCGCTGCTTGAAGTACTCGCCGATGATCTGTTCGGTCTTGCTGTAGGTTTCGGCGCGCGGCGGGACGGGGTACATCTCCGCGGTGTCGATGAAGTTGATGCCGTAGGCCTTGGCGCGATCGATCTGGGCGAACGCCTCAGGGGCGTCGTTCTGTTCCCCCCAGGTCATGGTGCCCAGGCACAGGGCGCTGACGTTGAGATCGGTTTGGCCGAGCTGGCGGTATTCCATTGGAGCGTCCTCTGACAAAAGAGCCATACAAGCAGGTTGATATTTTTTTCGCAATCAGGATAATCCGCCTCCTCTTTCTGCGGTGGAAGTGATGCGCCGCCTGCCGAAGAATCTTGCCGTACGCGGACGCGCTGACCCGAGCCCCCGAATAGCGCCCGCATCCGGCTGCCTTTGACTTGTCAAAGTACGCACTATTCAGTAAGATCCGCCGTCTATTTTTGCTGGGCGGCCCCTGAGGCTATAAAGAATGAAAACTTTTACCGCTAAACCAGAAACAGTAAAGCGCGACTGGTTTGTGATCGACGCTGCTGGCCAGACCCTGGGTCGTCTGGCTACTGAAATCGCTAGCCGCCTGCGTGGCAAGCACAAGCCCGAGTACACCCCTCACGTTGACACCGGCGACTACATCGTCGTCATCAACGCCGAGCAGGTTCGTGTGACCGGTGCCAAGACCACCGACAAAATGTACTACTCGCACTCCGGTTTCCCGGGTGGCATCAAGTCGATCAGCTTCGACAAGCTGATCGCCAAGGCGCCTGAGCGCGTGATCGAGACCGCGGTCAAAGGCATGCTGCCGAAAAACCCGCTGGGTCGCGACATGTACCGTAAGCTGAAAGTCTATGCGGGCGCTGCTCACCCTCATACTGCTCAGCAGCCTCAAGAACTGAAGATTTAACGGAATAGTTCATTATGTCGGCGACTCAAAATTACGGCACTGGCCGTCGCAAGACTGCAACCGCACGCGTTTTCCTGCGTCCGGGCACTGGCAAGATCTCCATCAACAACCGCACCCTGGACACCTTCTTCGGTCGTGAAACTGCCCGCATGGTAGTTCGCCAGCCGCTGGAGCTGACCGAGATGACCGAGAAATTCGACGTCTACGTTACCGTTATCGGTGGCGGTGTGAGCGGTCAGGCTGGTGCGATCCGTCACGGTATCACCCGCGCTCTGATGGACTATGACGAGACGCTGCGTCCGGCTCTGCGTAAAGCAGGCTTCGTGACCCGCGATGCTCGTGAAGTCGAGCGTAAGAAAGTGGGTCTGCGTAAAGCGCGTAAGCGTCCTCAGTACTCCAAGCGTTAATTCGCTGCTGTACTCGAAAACGCCCAGTTTCCTCACGGAGCTGGGCGTTTTTTATGGCCTGCCATTTCCTGGCGGCCATCCTGCGGGCCGTCGCAAGCGACGTAAAAATAGCTCCCGGCCATTTATTCATGTCTGCTCCAGGCTGCGTTCACTCCCGCCTGCTCGCCCTGAGCGCCGGGCGCCCGGGTCTACTCGCCGCTTCGTTGATGCGCGTCATGAGTCGCCGGTCTGGCCTGTGCGACTCTCGCGCCGGATTGCAGGCAGGCTGCTTCTACGGCGTGATCCTCAGCGCTTTTTGCCCTTTCATCTCAGGGTGCGCCGCGACAGCCAACCCTGCCCGGGCAGCCAGCCCGTGGGAAGGGAGTAGAGTCCGCGATGCACCGTCGAATGGATCATCGGCTGCGGTCCACAAGGTGTGAGCCCTGGCACGGGCAGTGACAAGCCTGTTTTGCGAAGGGATTTATTCATTACCATCTGGCCGCCGTTGCACGCGACCAACCGTTAATCATGAGAGGCCTGAGCGACAGGCCGGAAAGCCGATGGGAGACGACTGAATGAGCAATGACGGCGTGAATGCGGGCCGGCGTCGCTTTCTGGTGGCAGCCACTTCGGTGGTCGGGGCCGCCGGGGCGGTGGGGGCTGCAGTTCCGTTTGTGGGGTCGTGGTACCCGAGTGCCAAGGCCAAGGCCGCTGGCGCGCCGGTCAAGGTGAATGTCGGCAAGATCGAACCCGGCCAGCAGATGGTCGCCGAGTGGCGCGGCCAGCCGGTGTTCATCATGCGCCGCACCGAGGCGATTCTCGGTAACCTCGCGCGCATCGAAGACCAACTGGCTGACGCGAATTCCGAACAGTCAGTGCAGCCCGGCTATGTCGATCCGAAGACCCGCTCGATCAAGCCGGAGATTCTGCTACTGGTCGGGCTGTGCACCCATCTGGGCTGCGCGCCGTCGTTTCGCCCGGAAGTGGCGCCAGCAGATCTCGGGGAAAACTGGCTGGGTGGCTATTTCTGCCCATGCCACGGTTCACGCTACGACCTCGCCGGCCGGGTCTACAAATCGCAGCCGGCACCGCTGAACCTGCCGGTGCCGCCGCATGCCTACGAGTCGGCTGACGTGATCATCATCGGCGTGGATCAGGAGCAAGCAGGATGAGCAAATTGATGGACTGGGTGGACGCGCGCTTTCCCGCCACCAAGATGTGGAACGATCACCTGGCCAAGTATTACGCGCCGAAGAACTTCAACTTTCTGTATTTCTTCGGCTCCCTGGCGCTGCTGGTGCTGGTCAACCAGTTGCTCACCGGCGTATGGCTGACCATGAGCTACACGCCCACCGCCGAAGGTGCCTTCGCCTCGGTCGAAGGCCTCATGCGCGACGTGCGCACCGGCGATACGCCCCACGGCGCGATCCTGCGCTACATGCATTCGACCGGCGCCTCGGCGTTCTTCATCGTCGTCTACCTGCACATGTTTCGCGGGCTGCTTTACGGCTCGTACCAGAAGCCCCGTGAGCTGGTGTGGATCTTCGGCATGCTGATCTACCTGATGCTGATGGCCGAAGCCTTCATGGGCTACCTGCTGCCGTGGGGGCAGATGTCCTATTGGGGCGCCCAGGTGATCATCTCGCTGTTCGGCGCCATCCCCTATATCGGCGATGCGCTGACCGAATGGATCCGCGGTGACTACCTGATATCGGGTATCACCCTCAACCGCTTCTTCGCCCTGCACGTGGTGGCCTTGCCGATCGTGATTCTCGGCCTGGTGGTGTTGCACATCCTGGCGTTGCACGAGGTCGGCTCGAACAACCCGGACGGCATCGACATCAAGAAATACAAGGACGAGAACGGCATTCCGCTCGACGGCATTCCCTTTCACCCGTATTACACGGTGAAGGATATCGTCGGCGTGGTGGTGTTCCTGTTCGTGTTCTGCTTCGTGGTGTTCTTCTTCCCGGAGATGGGCGGCTATTTCCTCGAAAAGGCCAACTTCGAGCAGGCCAACCCGTTCAAGACCCCCGAGCATATCGCCCCGGTGTGGTACTTCACGCCGTTCTACGCGATCTTGCGGGCGATTCCCGACAAGCTGATGGGCGTGATCGCCATGGGCGCCGCCATCGCCGTGCTGTTCGTGCTGCCCTGGCTGGATCGCAGCCCGGTGCGCTCGATGCGCTACAAGGGCTGGCTGAGCAGGCTCTGGCTGCTGCTGTTCTGCGTGTCCTTCGTGATCCTCGGCGTGCTCGGCGTGCTGCCGCCGACGCCGGGCCGTACGCTGCTGTCGCAACTCTGCACGGCGCTGTATTTCGCGTACTTCATCCTGATGCCGTTCTACACCAGGCTGGAAGCGACCAAACCCGTTCCGGAAAGGGTGACCGGCTGATGAGAACGCTATTTGCTGCATGGGTGATCGCGCTACTGCCTGTATTCGCCCTGGCCGCCGGTGGCCACGGCGTGGCTCTGGACAAGGCCGATATCGACCTGACCGACAAGGCCGCGCTGCAGGATGGCGCGCGGACCTTCGCCAACTACTGCATGGGCTGCCACAGCGCCAAGTTCCAGCGCTACGAGCGGGTCGCCGCGGACATCGGCGTCTCTGCGGAGCAGATGATGGCGAACCTGGTGTTCACCGATGCCAAGATCGGCGATCACATGAACATCGGCATGAAGCCCGAAGACGCCAAGCGCTGGTTCGGTGCAGCGCCGCCGGACCTGACCCTGGTCGCCCGGGTGCGCGGCAACGACTGGCTGTACACCTACCTGCGCACCTTCTACGACGACCCGGCGCGGCCTCTGGGAGCCAACAACCTGGTGTTCCCCAATGTCGGCATGCCCAATGTGCTGGGCACGCTGCAGGGGCGCCAGTACATGGGCTGCAAGCAGGTGCAGGTGGTCGACGATGGCAAGAAACAGTACGACCCGCTGACCGGCACGCCGCTGACCACCGAGGCCTGTGACCAACTGGTGCTCGAGCCCAACAGCGGCCAGCTCGGCCCCCAGGCCTTCGACGACAAGGTGCGCAACCTGGTGACCTTCCTGGCCTACTCGGCCGACCCCAACAAGCTGCATCTGCGGCGCATTGGCACCTACGTGCTGATCTACCTGGCGGTGTTCTTCGTGTTCGCCTACCTGCTCAAGCGCGAGTACTGGAAAGACGTGCACTGACTGCATCCGGTATCATGGCCGACCTGCGTGCTTCCCCTGGAGGCCCGCAGGTTTTTTTGTGACCCGCCAACCCTGGCAGTCGCCCTCGCGGGCCGTCGCGAGCGTCATCGAAACCGCTCCCGGCGACTTTTTGTGCTTTGAAATTCTGGAGGATCGCCTTGGCTGCGACCAATCGGTTGGCCTGTTATTCCGACCCCGCTGACCATTATTCCCACCGCGTACGCATCGTGCTCGCCGAAAAGAGCGTCGTCGCGGAGATCATCAGCGTCGAGAAGGGCCGCTCTCCAACCAAGCTCGTGGAGGCCAATCCCTATGCGAGCCTGCCGACCCTGATCGATCGCGACCTGGCCCTGTACGAGCCGACGGTGATCATGGAATACCTGGAGGAGCGCTACCCGCATCCTCCATTGATGCCGGTGTACCCCGTGGCCCGTGGCAACACCCGCCTGCTGATGCACCGTATCCAGCGCGACTGGTGCTCGCTGGTCGACCTGATCCTCGACCCGCGCAGCAAGGAGGCCGCCCGCGTGCAGGCACGCAAGGAACTGCGCGAGAGCCTGACCGGCGTATCGGCGTTGTTTGCCGACAAACCATTTTTTCTCAGCGACGAGCTGAGCTTGGTAGACTGCTGCCTGTTGCCGATTCTCTGGCGCCTGCCAGTGCTGGGCATCGAACTGCCAAGGCCGGCCAAACCGCTGCTCGACTACATGGATCGCCAGTTTGCCCGCGAGGGTTTTCGCCAGAGCCTGTCCGATGTCGAACGTGACATGCGATAACCCATTTTTCCAGGCGCGCCGCTCACGGCGGCCCCAAGCCCAGGAGGTTTGATGAACTCCAGTCGTCCCTATCTGATTCGTGCGCTTTACGAGTGGATCGTCGAAAACGATTGCACCCCCCACTTGCTGGTCAATGCCGAGTACCCGGGCGTCCAGGTGCCGCCGGGTTTCGTCAACGATGGGCAGATCGTGCTCAACGTCTCGCCCACGGCTGTCCGTGAGCTGGCCATCAACAACGATGCGGTGAGTTTCGAAGGCCGTTTCGGCGGCGTCGCGCACAGCCTGTTCGTGCCGTCGCCGGCCGTGCTGGCAATTTATGCGCGGGAGAACGGACAGGGCATGGTGTTCGACCTTGAGCCGCCGGTGACCCAGCCGGGCAGCGAGACGGTGGATGACGAGCCCACGCCACCTGATGACGAGCCGCCGCGGCCGAGTGGGCGACCGAGCCTCAAGGTCGTCAAGTAGCCTGTTGTCGTCATTGCCAAAGCCGGTCCCGGGACCGGCTTTTTCATGCCTGGGCGATTGGTACAAGCGGCGGTGGCCAAGGCTTTGGATATTTCGTGCAATCTGCCTGAGGCGTTTCGCTTGAACATGCAGTTTGCACGGAGCAAGTAATCGATATAATTTCTAAGTGTTTGTTTTTAAAGAATAAAATTTATGAAAAAAGCTGGCACAGCGCTTGCGATAGTAAGGGGGAAGCCACCGCTTAATGAATGTCGGTGGCTCCCTCGAATTAACCAGGAGTGATACCCATGAAACAGCCAATCAATAAGTTCGCCTTTGCCGCTATCACTGCGACCGCCCTGAGCTTGTCCGTGGCGGGTACCGCTTTCGCCGACAGCTACAGCAGCACCCAGCCGACCATGCTGGCTGCCAACACCATGGACAAAGCTGAAGAAGCCGTCTCCGACACCTGGATCACCAGCAAAGTGAAATCCACTTTCCTGGCAGACGATGGCCTTAGCGGTCTGGATATCAAGGTTGAAACCAACAAGGGTGTTGTTGCCCTGTCCGGTGTGGTTGCCACTGAAGCCGAGCGTGATCTCGCTGTCGCCAAAGCCAAAGAAATCAAAGGCGTTCAGGCAGTTTCCGCTGATGGCCTGAAAACCGCCGACTGATCATGCGTGCAGGGCAGGCTCGGTGAGCCTGCTTACTTCATTGCGTACAGGAGAAGCGAATCATGAACTCGGACATCATCAAAGGTAAGTGGAAGCAGCTCAGCGGCGATATCAAAACCCGCTGGGGCAAGCTCACCAACGACGACATGGACGTCGCCGAAGGCCATAGCGAATACCTGGCCGGAAGGCTGCAGGAGCGCTACGGCTGGACCAAGGAAAAAGCCGAGGACGAGTTGCGCGATTTTCGCAGCAAGTACTGATTCGCCGCTGGCGCCAGTCGCGCCATCGCTTGTACGGAAAACCCTGGCCGATGCCGGGGTTTTCTGTTTTTGGTGTTGGCGTTCGCAGTTGGTTTGCCGATCATCGGTTCAAGTTCGCAGGTGGCAGGCCGATAGCCTGGCATACTCGTCAGGCGCAGGATGCAGCATGTCGACCATCACCTCAACGCCCGCGGCTGCTATCAGAGCCGTGCCGGCTCGTTCTTCGAACGCCTCTTCCGCGGCTGAGTCCGAGGCTGCCGTCGAGCCCGAGAAACAGCGACCCTCCGTCACCCTGACCCTTAGCGACTACACCCGCAAACGCATGCAGACCATGCGCGAAGCCACGGCGAAGATGCGCGCGATGCAGAGCGCCCAGCAGGAGGCCCGCAAGGATGCAGCGCGCCAGCGCCTGGAAGACATCAAGCGGCGCATCGAGATGCTCAAGCAACTGGTCATGGCCCTTGGCCCCGCGGCGGCCAAGGGTGCGCTGCGGCAGATCAAGCAGCTCGCCGAGGAATTGGGCCAGGCTGCTTCCGTGCTCAAGGAACCCTCGAACGGCGGTGCCGTCACCCTCGATGCCGGCGCGGCGTCGGCGCCAGGTGGCGGCAGCGCTGTGGCAACGGAAACGGCCACCGTCGTCGAGCCGGCCAGCGCAGTGCCGCCCGAGGTCGAAGCCGATCCGCAAACACTGCCGGCCGCCGCTGCAGCCGAGCAGGCAGCTGTAGAGAACGAAGAGGATGGAGATGGGGCCGAGGGCGGCGAGCAGGGCGAAACCACTCTCGAACGCGCCCGCCATGACCGCGACGACCAACAGCGTCGCGATGATGCCGATGAGTTGAAAAAGGTTGCCCGCCAGCTCAGGCAGCTGCTCGCCATGGTCAAGGCGCAGCTCAGTGCGCAGCCGGATGAAGAAAACCGGAAGCTGGTGGGCGACATCGGCAAACAGCTGGCCGACGTGGAGAAGGCCGCCAGCGACATCGGCGGCGGCGGGGTGGCCGTTTCGGCTGCGGTGGGTGCCACGCTGTCGATCAGCGTCTGAACCGCCACCGGCCAGGCTGAGTCAGGCCAGAATCGACGCCAGCACGGTGCGGTCGATGTTCGCGCCGCTGAGCACCACTGCCGCCCGTTCCCCACGGTTGATCTCACGTTCCTGAACCAGCGCCGCCAGGGCTGCCGCTCCGGCACCTTCGGCGAGGTTGTGGGTGTCTTCATGCAGGATGCGTATCGCCTGACGAATCTCCTCGTCATCGACCCGCACGATACGCGCGGCGCCGGCGCTGATGATCTCCAGCGCCTCGGGCTGCGGTACCCGGCAGGCCATGCCATCGGCGAGGGTATCGGCGCTGTCGGTGGTGATGATTCGCCCGGCGGCAACGCTCTGTGCGTAGGCGTCGGCTGCGCTGCTCACCACGCCGATCACTTCGGTATCCAGGCCAAGCAGGTCGCGGGTGCGGATTACTCCGCAGATACCCGACCCGAGCCCGATCGGCACGTAGATTCGCCTGAGCGGCGGCGCGGCTTCGAACAGTTCCAGCGCATAGGTGGCCACGCCGCGAATCAGGTCCGGGTGCAGCGAGGGCACGAAGTGCAGGCCGCGTTGCACGGCGAGTTCGCCAGCCCTGGCGCGGGCTTCGTCGAAGTCGCGACCGTATTCGATCACCTCGGCACCCAGTGCTGCCATCGCTGCGTTCTTCTCGCGGGAATTACCGTGCGGCACCACGATGCAGATCGCCAGCCCGGCCTGGCGCGCGGCCAGTGCCATGCTCTGCCCGTGGTTGCCGCGCGTGGCCGACACCAGCCCGGTGACGGTCGGCTCGCGGCGTACCAGGGCGTCGACATACACCAGGCCGCCGCGCACCTTGAAGGCGCCGGTCGGCGTGTGGTTCTCGTGCTTGACCCACACCTCGCAGCCCAGTCGCTCGGCCAGTAAAGGCCAGGCGAACTGCGGCGTCGCCGGGACGCTCGGGCGGATCAGGGTGGCGGCTTGGCGTAGCGCGGCAAGGTCGAACATCTGGTGGCTCCGGTTGGCTTTGACCCGATGCTACGGCCCTGTCATTGTATGGGTAAATGTTTATATTGCATGGCAAACAATGTGGTTACCTGAGTTGCACGGCAGCACGCTGCCCACCTACCTGGCGTTGGTCGAGGCGATTTCCGCAGCCATCGGCAAGGGCGAGCTCAAGCCCGGCGAGCGCCTGCCGCCGCAGCGCCGGCTCGCCTGGACGCTGGGCATCAACCCGAGCACGGTGATGCAGGCGTACCGGGAAGCCGCGCGCCGCCATTTGGTGTCCGGCGAGGTGGGCCGTGGCACCTACGTGTTGGCCGATAGCCGCGAAGCCAGCCTGTTCCATCTCAAGCAGCCGAGCGCGCCGGCACAGGGTATCGACCTGTCGACCAACGTGCCGGTGCACGACGGCGACAGCGATGACCTGTCGCGCACGCTTCAGCAGCTCATCGCCAGTGGCGGCCTCGACGCGCTGCAGGCCTATGCGCCGGCCGAACTGGAAATGCGTGGCCGGTTGGCCGGCAGCCTGTGGTTGCAGCAGCGTGGGCTGCATGATTCGCCGTCACGTGTGCTGCTCTGTGCAGGCGCCCAGCAGGGCGTGTCGGCAGCGCTGCTGGCACTCTGCGAACCGGGCGATCCGGTGTTGGTCGAGGCCTTCACCGCACCAGGCATCAAGGCCGCCGCGCGGCAGTTGCGCCTGCCTCTGCACGGGGTGGCGATGGATGCGTGCGGCATTGTTCCCCAGGACCTCGACCGCCAGGTGCGCGCCACCGGCGCCCGGGTGCTGGTGCTCACGCCGTGCCTGCAGAACCCCACTGGCAGCAGCATGGATGCCGAGCGCCGCGCGCGCATCGGCGAACTGGTTGAGCGCCACGGTCTGTGGCTGATCGAGGATGATGTCTACGGTGCTTTGGGCAGCCAGGCACCTCTGGCGGCCTCGGTACCAGCGCGTAGCCTGCTGGTCACCAGTCTGTCGAAAACCGTGGCACCCGGGCTGCGGCTGGGCTTCGTGCACGGGCCGCAGGCGCTGCTCGAGCGCATCGACCCGCAAGGGCACGCCACCGGCTGGGCCGTTTCGCCGCTGTGCCTGGCGCTGGCCTGCACCTGGATCGAGGACGGCACCGCTGCGCGCAAGCTGGCCTGGCAGCGGGACGAACTGCAGCAGCGCTGGCGCCTGGCCGCGCGGATACTCGGTGCGCGCATGCCGCTGGGCCGCGAGGTGGCACCGCATTTGTGGCTGGAGGCGGCCAACTGCCGTGAGCTGGCGGCTGCCTGCCGTGCTGCCGGGGTCGACGTGGTGCCCGCCGAGGTTTTCGCCGTGGGCCCGGCCTCGGCCAGCGCGATCCGCATCAGCCTGGCCGCCGCGCGCAGCCGCGTCGAACTCAAGCAGGCGCTGGAACGCATCGTCGCCGCGTGGCCGCAATGATCACCTGCGCTTGCACCCAAGCTGTAATGGGTATCAGCTATGATGCGTGAATTCCACGATAAGGATCCGTGCATGTCCCTTTCCACAGACGGCGCTTTTATCGTCGTCCGCTCTGCCGAAGAAGCCGTCGAACGCCTGTCCGCGCTGCACCAGCGCGCCACCGAAGGCCTTAGCCAGGCGCTCAAGCGCTACCTGAAAGACCGCATCCGTCCCGATGCCGAGCAGCAGGAGGTATTTCGCTATCCCGAGCTGCGCCTGACCTACGACTGCCAGGGCGAGGTGCCGACCACGGTGCGCGCCTACGCCAAGGTACAGGTGCCTGGCACCTACAGCGTCACCATCACGCACCCGGCGGCGTTCCGTAAGTACCTGCTCGAGCAACTGCAGCCGCTGATGGCCGACTTCACCCTGACCGTGGAAGTGGGGGTCAGCCAGCAGTACATCCCCTATCCCTACGTGGTGGAGCAAGGCGATGAGTTGGCCGGCTCCGGTGTCACCGCTGCCGAACTGGCCCGGGTATTCCCCAGCACCGACCTGTCGGCCGCCACCGACGGCACCGCCGATGGCCTGTACGACTGGGAAAACACCGACCCGCTGCCGCTGGCGCTGTTCGATGCCGCCCGGGTCGACTTCTCCCTGCGCCGCCTGGTGCATTACACCGGCAGCGACTGGCGCCACGTACAGCCGTGGATCCTGCTGACCAACTACCACCGCTACGTCGACCAGTTCATTCGTCATGGCCTGGACATGCTGGTGGCCGAGTCGCGTTTCGAGCGCATGGTGTTGCCGGGCAACGTGGTGATCGAGCGTGGCATGCCGGAAGGCGAGATGCAGGCGATCATCGAGACCGTGGTCTGGCACCGTTACCAGATGCCGGCTTACCACCTGCAGGCCGCCGATGGGGATGGCATCACCCTGGTCAACATCGGTGTCGGCCCGTCCAACGCCAAGAACATCACCGACCACCTCGCCGTGCTGCGCCCGCATTGCTGGCTGATGATCGGCCACTGTGGCGGCCTGCGCCAATCGCAGACCATCGGCGACTACGTGCTCGCTCACGCCTACATGCGTCGCGACGGCATTCTCGACCGCGTGCTGCCGCCGCACATCCCGCTGCCGGCTTTGGCCGAGGTGCAGCAGGCGCTGCAGGATGCCGCAGCGCAGGTCACCGGCGAGCGCGGTGACGACCTCAAGCGGCGGCTGCGTACCGGCACCGTGCTGACCTACGACGACCGCAACTGGGAACTGCGCTGGGCGCAGGAGCGGCCGTTGATCAACCTGTCACGGGCTGTGGCGGTGGACATGGAAAGCGGCACCATCGCAGCGCAAGGCTACCGGCTGCGCGTGCCGTACGGCACCCTGCTGTGCGTGTCCGACAAACCGCTGCACAGCGAGATCAAGCTGCCGGGCGCCGCGGGCGCCTTCTACGAGCGGGCGGTCACCCAGCACCTGCACATCGGCATCGCCGCGCTGGATCTGCTGCGCGGTCAGCTCAACTCGCTGCACTCGCGCAAGTTGCGCAGCTTCGACGAGCCGCCGTTCCGCTGAAAATGGCCCGGCCTTCACGCGCCCTGGTGGCGTGCGAAGGCTATTTGCGTGGCTTGCCGACCATCATCCGCCAGCGGTTGCGGTTGAGCAGCACGTAGCCGGTCAGCTGCATGCCTGCGGCCACCAGCAGGCTGCGGGTCAGCCCCGCCTCTGCAGGCTGCGGGTCGCTGTAGATGGCGTACAGCGCGTACGCCACGCCGATCAGGCCGAGGATGAAGAACGCCAGGCCGAGAAGAGTCAGGCGATGCAGGTTGCGTAGGGACATGGCAAGAGTCGTCGTGGATGAACGGGGTGGCCAAACTAACCCGGAACAGCGGCTTTCGCCAGCCGCCGCCTACCTGCCCACCTGCTGGAGGGGCAGGGCGGTGGTCGACTTGATGCGCTCCATGGCGAAGCTGGAACTGATGTCGGCGATGCCCGGAATCTCGATGAGCCGCTTGTAGACCGCGTCGTACCCTTCGATATCGGGCACCACCAGACGCAGCAGATAGTCCGTGACGCCGGCCATCCGGTAGAAGTCCACCACCTCGTCGATCTCCGCGACCCGGCTGTGGAACTGCTTGAGCCATTCTGCGTTGTGCTGGTTGGTACGCACGAAGGCGAACACGGTGACCGGCACACCCACCTTGCGCGGGTCGAGCAGCGCTACCCGCGCACCGATCACGCCGCTTTCCTCGAGTTTCTGGATGCGCCGCCAGCAGGCGGTGTTGCTCAAACCGACACGCTCGGCGATCTCGCCCAGGGGTTGGGTGCAGTCCTGCTGCAGCAGCGCGAGCAGGGCGCGGTCGAATTTGTCCACGGTTGGGCGCTCCGGTCAGACGATCGAGGAATAGCCTCAGTATGAAATGGGCTAAGCCTGGAAAATAATTTCGTTTACTGTTGCTGGAGGGGAAATTTATTCCGATTAGGCGTCTGGTGGACAGTGAAATAACAAACTATTTCACCTGCGCCGCTTTTAGCATGTTGCCCCATGATCATGCCGCCGCTGCGGCGCCTTCCACTTCCTGCTACGGCCGCTACTTCCATGTCAGAACTGTATTTCGATTACGCCGCCACCACCCCCATCGACGATGCGGTCATCCAGGGCATGCTGGCCTGCATGGGTCGCGAGGTTGCGTTCGGCAACCCGGCCTCCGCCTCGCACTCCTTCGGGCAGCGCGCCCGCCTGGCGGTCGAGAAGGCGCGCAAGCAGGTGGCCGCGCTGGTGGGCACCCATGCCGACCGCCTGGTCTGGACCTCCGGGGCGACCGAATCGAACAACCTGGCCCTCAAGGGCGTGGCTGCGCTGGCCGCTGGTCGCCGCCACATCATTACCAGCACCATCGAGCACAAGGCCGTGCTGGACACCGCGACGCAGCTGGAGCGTGAAGGTTTCGAGGTGACGTGGTTACAGCCCGACGGCAATGGCCTGATCCAGCCCGACGCGGTGGCGGCGGCGCTGCGTGACGACACCTTGCTGGTCTCGTTGATGCTGATCAACAACGAGCTCGGCACGCTGACCGATATCGCCGCCGTGGGCGAGCAGGTTCGTCGGCGTGGCGCGCTGTTGCACGTGGACGCCGCTCAGGCGACGGGCAAGGTGGCCATCGACCTGACCGTCCTGGCGGTGGACCTGATGTCGTTCTCCGCGCACAAGACCTACGGCCCAAAGGGCATCGGTGCGCTCTACGTCGGTGAGCGCGCGCGCGGGGCGATCCAGGCGCAAATCCATGGCGGCGGGCATGAGCAGGGCTTGCGCTCCGGCACCCTGGCAACCCACCAGATCGTCGGCATGGGCAGTGCGTTCGCCCTGGCCGGTGAGCTGATGGACGAAGAGAACAAACGCATCACTCAACTCTGTGCGCAATTGCGCGAGGGCCTGCTGGCGCTGCCCGGCGTGCGCCTAAACGGCTGTGGCCGACAGCGCGTGCCGCATACCCTCAACCTGTGCATCGACCACCCCTGGTTCGCTGCCGAGAACCTGCAGGGCAGCCTGGCCTTCTCGTCCACCTCGGCGTGCAACTCGGCCAGCAGCGCGCCATCCCACGTATTGCTGGCGCTGGGCCTGGACCAGGCCCAGGCCGCTCGCAGTATCCGCCTGAGCCTGGGCCGCTACACCACGCTCACCGATGTCGAGCAGGCCATCGAGGCGATTCGCCTGTGCCTGCCCGAGTGAATGGCTAGCCCCGCGCGACACCCGACTACACCCGATGGCCGCTATTTCGTGGTCAAGGGCCAGCTCTGGCGGTGCAGCAATCCTGACTTGCCGCAAGCGGTGCGCAGCCAGTGGGTGAGCGAGCTAATGCAGGCGCGGCGGGCAGTCAAGTCGGCGGGCCAGGCGCAGGACGATGCCGCGATGCGCCTCGCCAGAGCGCGCGTGCAGGCCGCCAAGGTCGCCCTGGGCGAACGCGGACCGGTGTGGTGGGCGGATGGCGCCGCGGATTACAACAGGCACAAGGTCGCCAATACCCCTTACGCCGCTTGGTACGCCTCGCTGCAGCCTGCAGCCGAATGACGACCAGGCCGCCCACACAGCGGCTCGGCGACTGCGCTAGCGGGCGGGCGATTGCACGGTGACATGCCCGCCGATAGGCGTCAGAGGGTGCGGGGTGCGTCGTCTAGCGGCTCGTAAGGCAGCCCCACGTAGTTCTCGGCGATGCTGGTACGGCCGGCTTCGGAGCCGACAAAGTAGTCCAGTTCGGTCTGCCGCATGCGGGCGGTGAAGGCATCGGTGTCCGGGAAAGTGTGCAGCAGGCTGGTCAGCCACCAGGAAAAGCGCTCGGCCTTCCACACCCGGCGCAGGCAGATCGCCGAATAGCGTTCCAGCCATTCGGTACGACCCTCGCGGTACACCTTGAGCAGGATGCGGTACAGCGTGCTGACGTCGCTGGCCGCCAGGTTGAGGCCCTTGGCGCCGGTTGGCGGCACGATATGCGCGGCGTCGCCGAGCAGGAACAGCGTGCCGTACTGCATGGGCTCGACCACGAAGCTGCGCAGCGGCGCGATGCTCTTCTCGATGGACGGGCCGGTCACCAGGCTGGCGGCGGTGTCGGCGGGCAGGCGTGCCTTGAGCTCGTTCCAGAAGCGCTCGTCCGGCCAGTCCTGCACCTGCTCGTCTAGGCCGACCTGCACGTAATAGCGGGTGCGGGTGGGCGAGCGCATGCTGCACAGGGCGAAGCCACGCGGGTGGCTGGCGTAGATCAGCTCGTCGGCCACCGGCGGCGTGTCGGCCAGGACCCCGAGCCAGCCGAACGGGTAGGTGCGCTCGAACACCTGCAGGCTTTCGCTGGGGATCGACTGCCGGGCTATGCCATGAAAGCCGTCGCAACCGGCGATGTAGTCGCAGTCCAGGCGACGTGCCTCGCCGTCCTGGCGGTAAGTGACATAGGGTGAGCCGCTTTTCAGGTCGTGCAACTGCACATCGCTGACCGCGTAATGGGTCATTGCGCCACTGGCGGCGCGCGCCTCCATCAGGTCGCGGGTGACTTCGGTCTGACCGTAGATCATCACCGTTCTGCCACCGGTCAGGCCCTTGAGATCGATACGCTCGCGGCGGCCGTCGAAGGCCAGTTCGAAGCCATCGTGCACCAGCCCTTCGCGATCCATGCGCGCACCGACCCCGGCTTCGCGCAGCAGCTCGACCATGCCCTGTTCGAGCACGCCGGCGCGGATGCGACCGAGTACATAATCGGGGGCCTGGCGTTCGAGAATCACGGTGTCGATGCCGGCGTTGTGCAGCAACTGGCCGAGCAGCAGGCCGGACGGGCCGGCCCCGATGATGGCGACGGAGGTTTTCATGGCGTCCTCGATAGTATTGTGTGGGACTGTTGTGCTTGTATTTTTGATTGGCCTTGGCCGGCGGATAAGGCAAATTCACGTCGTTTACTTGGACTTTCGTAAACTCCGTTCGGCTATCGGCCATTATTCGAGGAACACCCATGACCCAGGCACAGATCGCTGTTCCGGTGTTCAAGCTGTATGGCGACGTGCTCGAGTGGCCGACACCCGATCTGCTGCATTGCGAATCGATTCCCAAGCGCAGCCGCCTGCATGACTGGGTGATCGAGCCGCACCGCCACCCGGATCTGCTGCAACTGCTGTACCTGCGCCAGGGCTCGGCGTTGATCGAAGTGGAGGGCGTGCAGTCGCGTATCGACGAAGCGGCGCTGCAGGTATTGCCGCCGTTGTGCGTGCACGGCTTCCAGTTTTCCGATGACGTCGACGGCTACGTGCTGACCCTGGCGGCGCCGCTGGTGGTGCAGCTGGAAGCACATCTCGGCGCCCAGCATCCGGTGTTCAGTGCGCCGGCGCTGTACCCGGTGGGTGACGAGCGGGCGTATCTGGATGGTCTGTTCGAGGCCATCGACAGGGAGTACGGGCAAAGCGCGCCGGCGCGTAACCTGCTGCTCCAATCGCTGGTCGGCGTGCTGGCCGTGTGGCTGGGGCGCCAGGTGCTGGTGCGCCAGGCCGCTGATCGACCGGGGCGCGGCGAGCAGCACCTGATCACGTTCAATCGCCTGGTGGAGCAGCATTTTCGCGAGCAGCTGTCGGTCGAAGAGTATGCGCGGCGCCTGGGCATCACCACCGCGCACCTCAATACCATGACCCGCCGCTACGCCGGGCAGAGCGCCCAGGCGCTGGTGCACCAGCGCCAGTTGCTGGAGGCCAAGCGCCTGCTGGTGTATTCGTCGATGACCCTCGCCCAGATCGCCGACGTTCTGCAGTTTTCCGAGCCGGCGTATTTCTCGCGTTTCTTCAAGCGCCTGACCGGGATGACGCCCAGCGCCTTTCGGCAGCAGCGTTGAGTGGCCTATGCTCAGCCCATGTGCCCACCAGGATTTCAGTCATGCTGTTTGCCCGCGTTTTTCTTGTTGTGCAGATTCTCGTGCTCACCGGCCTTGGCCTGGCCTACTTCCTGCGCCCGCAGGAAATGGGTGCAGTCAGCGGCATGCTGCTGATGGAGTCGGCTGCGGTGACCGACGTGCGCGCCTACTATGGCGCCCTGCAGATCGGCCTGGCGGTGTTTCTCGGCCTTGGCCTGTGGCTGCGCGAGTTGGCGCGCCCGGCGCTGATCCTGCTGCTGGTGCTCTACGCCAGCCTGGCACTGGGGCGCATCGCCGGCCTGTGGCTGGACGGCGGTGCGCAGCAGACCTTCAATCTGTGGGCCACCCTGTTCGAGGTGGTGTCAGCCGCCCTGGCGGGTTGGGCACTGCAGCGTTGGCGAGCGGTATGATGGGGTTTGCCATGAGGGTGACGAGGGCGTGATGTACAAATCCGGACAACGGGTGCTGGCGGCGTTGCGGCAGATGATCGCCTCGGGCGAGTTGGTGGCCGGTGAGCGTATTGCCGAGATCCCGACTGCCGAGCGGCTGCAGGTGTCGCGCACGCCGATTCGCATCGCCTTTCGCACCCTCGAACAGGAAGGCCTGTTGTGCAAGGCGCCGGGGCGCGGCTACACGGTTCGAGCGGTCACCGACGAGGACATCGCCGGTGCCGTGGAGGTCCGTGGTGTACTCGAAGGGCTGGCCGCACGCCAGGCCGCCGAACGCGGCCTGAGCGACGATATCCGCAATCGCCTGTACGCCTGCCTGGTGGAAGGCGATCGCCTGTTCGAGAAGGGGCATGTGGTGATGGAGGAACTGGAGATCTATCACGACCTCAACAAGCGCTTTCACCAGGCGCTCATCGAGGCCAGCGGCAACAGCGCCATCGCCGTGGCCCTGTCACGCAACGATCACCTGCCGTTCGCCTCGGTCAGCTCGCTGGCCGTGGACGGCAACGACATGCCCCGCGAATACCGGCGCTTCAGCTTTGCCCATATGCAGCATCACGCGGTTTACGACGCGCTGATCAATGGCCAGGGCGCTCGCGCCGAAGGCATCATGCGCGAGCACGCCAATGCCACCCTGCGTTATGCCAGGGTGGTGCATGGCGCTGCAGGCGGTGAGGCGGCGATGACCATCCTGCGTGATGGCTGAAGCCCGAGGCGGTTGGCCGATCCGCCAGGCCGACGAGGCGGATGCCGAGGCCATCAGCGCGGTCATCGTGCACGCCTTGCGGCTCAGCAACGCCCGGGACTATTCGGCCGAGGTGATCGAGCGGGTGGCGGCCCATTTCGATGCCGACGGCGTGCGCATGCTGATCGCCTCGCGTTAGGTGTTCGTGTTGCTCGATGGCGCGCGCATCGTCGCCACCGCGAGCCTGGCGGGTGATGTGGTGAGGTCGCTGTTCGTAGTTCCAGAGCGGCAGGGGCAAGGGCTGGGCACGGCGCTGATGGTTCATGTCGAAGGCGTCGCCCGCGCTGCCGGCGTGCAGCGATTGTGGGTGCCGGCCTCGTTGACGGCGGTGTCGTTCTACACGGGCCTTGGTTACGACGTGATCCGCGAAGTGGTCGAAGGTGACGAGCGTACTTTTGTCATGGCGCGTGAGATGTGCAGCTAAATCGATCTTGAGTGGACGCTGAGTTATGGGCGGCCGCCTCTGTGAGCGGGCCGTACCCGCGTTTTTTCATGGCGCCCTCCCACGGTATTTGCGTAAGGCGCTCGATATCTTTCACCTCCAACATGTGTAGCGAGCGGTCGCGTAGGTGAACGCCGCTTTATCCGTCCACCACTCGGTGCGTGTGAATGCTGAAAAGCGTGTGGATCAGCAAACCACCCTGAGCCCAAGAGAGCCTGTGGGCGCGGGCATGGCGCGAATCGCGCACTCCCGCAATTGCCGAGTCTGCCGAATACCTCAGATATCCAGCACCAGCCGCGCGCTTTTCGAGCGTGAGCAGCAGGGCGTGAACTGGTCGTTGGCGGCCTGTTCGTCTTCGGTGAGGAACAGATCGCGGTGATCCGGCTCGCCTTCGAGTACACGGGTCAGGCAGGTGCCGCAGATGCCCTGCTCGCAGGACACCGGGATTTCCACGCCAATGCTGCGCAACACCTCCACCACGCTGCTGCCTTCCGGTACCTGCAGCACCTCGCCGCTGCTGGCCAACTGCACTTCGAAGCCCGCCTGGGGCTGGTCGTCGGGTTCGGCGCTGAAGTATTCGCGGTGCAGGTTGTCGGTCGCCCAGCCCAGATCGCGGGCGCTGCCCAGTACGAGCTCCATGAAGCCGCCGGGGCCGCACACGTACAGGTGAGCCTGCGCCTGCGCCGGGCCGATCAGCGCGGCGATGTCCGGGCGCTTGCCCGGCTCGCCATCGTCGAAGTGCAGGTGCACGCGATCGGCGAACGGTGACTGGCGCAGGCGCTCGACGAACGCCGCCTGCTGCGCCGAGCGGGCAAAGTAGTGCAGGGTGAAATCGCCGCCGGTATGGCTCAGGCGTTCGGCCATGCACAGGATCGGGGTGATGCCGATGCCGCCGGCCATCAGCAGGTGGCGCCCGGCGTCGTGCTGCAGGGCGAACAGGTTGCGCGGCTCGCTGATGCGCAGCCTGACGCCCTGCTGCAAGCCGTGCATGGCGATGGAGCCGCCGCGCGAGTCGGCGCTGCGCAGTACGGCGATCTGGTAGCGGTGCCGTTCCTCGGGGTGGTTGCACAGCGAATACTGGCGGATCAGCCCGTCCGGCAGGTGCACGTCGATATGCGCACCGGCGCTGAAGGCCGGTAGCGGTTCTCCATTGTCGCGTGCCAGGTCGAAACTGAGAATGTCCCGGGCCTGCGACTCGATGGCGGTGACGATGACGTCGATCATGGTGGTGCTCTCGTGAAGGCACGCGCTCACCACCGGCGAGGCGCGTGGTGGGCTGCAGTCAGCCGACCTGGCGGACGTCGATTTTCTGGGCGGCGAGGGCCTGCTCTTCGGCAAGCAGCCGTTCGATGATGCGCCGCGATTGCACGCCGCCGGCATCAATATTGAGCTTGAGCAGCTGCCGTTCGGGCTGCCAGAGCAGGTTGCGCTGCTGCAGTTCGAGCATCTCCAGGTCTTCGCTGAAGATCTTGCCCTGGCCTTCGCGAATGCTGTCGGTGAGGGCCTGGTCCGCTGGCTCGAAGCTGCGCGCCATCCCCCAGAAGTACCAGATCGAGGTGTCGCTTTCCGGGGTGATGAAATCCACCACGATGCTCGCCGCCTTGACCTTTGCGGGTGCCTCGTAGCCGCCATGGCCGGCGTGGGCCACGCCGACTTCGATCATCACGTGGCTGGGCGGGTTGAAGCGGCAGATCTGCCAGCGATCAACTGGTACATCGTCGGCCAGGCCGTTGCCACGCAGGGCCATGCGCCAGAACGGCGGTGCCATGATGTTTTCCATATGCCGGCTGGTGATCACCTCGTCACCCTCGACCTTGGTCACTGGCGGGGCTTCGTCGATTTCCTTCTGGCCGATGCTCGAAGCGTGCACATACGTTTCGTGGGTCAGGTCCATCAGGTTGTCGATCATCAACCGGTAGTCGCAGTTGATGTGGAACAGCCCGCCGCCATACGCCCAGTCGGGATTCTCTGCCCATTCGAGGTGGTGGATGGTGGCGGGGTCGGCCAGGGCCTGGTCACCCGTCCACACCCAGACGAAGCCATAGCGCTCCACTGCGGCGAACGCGCGGATGCCCGGGAAGCCTCGCACGCGCTGGCCGGGCATGGCCACGGTCTTGCCTTCGCAACCCATCTCCAGGCCGTGATAGCCGCAGATCAGGTTGCCGTTCTCAACGTAGCCGAGTGACAGCGGCGCGCCACGGTGCGGGCAGAAGTCTTCGAGGGCCACTACCTGGCCTTCGGCGCCACGGTAGAAGACGATCTTTTCTCCGCAGATCTGCCGGCCCAGGGGCTTGTCGGCGATCTCGTCAGGCGTACAGGCGACATACCAGGCATTTTTCGGGTACATGGTGACCTCGTTTTATTATTGATTATTGGATCCAATGGTTGGTTTTTAATCAGGCTAATGTCAATGCCCGGCTAGGAAAATAGTTAACAACACAAACTGTCCGATCAGCGAACGCTATATTCCATCCCATGTGGCGGCGTCGGGCCGCAGATTTCGGGAGTTGCGCCCGGATGCCTGGTCGTTTCAGGAGGTGCAGCGTCATTCGCTGGATTGAATATTGGATCCACTTCTGCAAGCTTTGCCCTGGCTGTTCCCATAAAAACAATCCAGGACCTGCGCCGATGAACCATCGACCCACGCTGTCGGCTGCCGATTACGGCATGCCTTGCCCGTTCTCCATTCCTGCTGTGGGAGGTGTGCGATGAGCGACCTTCGGCAGGTTGTCGACCAGGGGCCGATGCGCGGCTTTCAATGGGTCGCCATCGGCGTGTGCATTGCCCTCAACATGATCGACGGCTTCGACGTGCTGGTGATGGCCTTCACCGCCTCCTCGGTAGCCGCGGACTGGTCGCTCAGCGGCGCGGAAATCGGCCTGCTGCTCAGCGCCGGGTTGCTCGGCATGGCGGCCGGCTCGCTGTTTATCGCGCCCTGGGCGGACCGCATCGGCCGGCGCCCGCTGATCCTGCTGTGCCTGGTGATCTCCGGCTCCGGCATGCTGCTTTCCGCGCTCAGCCAGACGCCTACCCAGCTGGCATTGTTGCGCGGCCTCACCGGGCTCGGTATCGGCGGTATCCTGGCCAGCAGCAACGTGATCGCCAGCGAATACGCCAGCACGCGCTGGCGTGGCCTGGCGGTCAGCCTGCAATCCACCGGTTACGCCCTGGGCGCCACCCTCGGCGGCCTGCTGGCGGTGTGGCTGCTGTCGCACTGGGGCTGGCGCTCGGTGTTTTTCGCCGGCGGCCTGATGACCTTCGCGGCCATCGTGCCGGTGCTGCTGTGGTTGCCCGAATCCCTGGATTTCCTGCTCTCCAGGCAGCCCGCCAAAGCCCTGGTGCGCGTCAACCGCCTGGCGGTGAAGCTGGGCCAGCCGAGCCTGGCCGCGCTGCCGTCGTTGCCGGTCGGCGGGCACGGCAGTGGCGGCTCCTTCGCGCGGCTGTTCGACCCTGAGCAGCGGCGTAGCACCTTGCTGATCTGGGTGTTGTTCTTCCTGGTGATGTTCGGCTTCTACTTCATCATGAGCTGGACCCCCAAGCTGCTTACCCAGTCTGGCCTGTCGGTGCAGCAGGGCGTCACTGGCGGTGTACTGCTGAGCGTTGGCGGCATCTTCGGCGCGGCGTTGCTGGGGTTGCTGTCAGCACGTTTTTCCCTGGCCCGGGTGCTGGCGGCGTTCATGTTGGTCACGGCGGTACTGCTGGTGGTGTTCACCGGCATCGGTTCATCGTTCGGTGCTGCGCTGGGCATGGGCTTGCTGATCGGGCTGTTTTCCAACGGCTGCATCGCCGGCCTGTATGCGTTGTCGCCGCTGATCTACGGCGCGTCGGTGCGGGCGACCGGGGTGGGCTGGGCGATCGGTATTGGCCGTGGCGGGGCGATCCTGTCGCCGACCGTGGCCGGCTTCATGCTCGACGACGGCTGGCAGCCATTGCAGCTCTATACCTGGTTCGCCCTGGTGTTCGTGGCGGCCGCGGTGCTGCTGCTGACCCTGCTGCCGGCGCAGAAGCCGCAGCAGATGACGCCGGCTCAAGCCTGAGCCGCAACGAGCGCGAGGCCGCTGCCCCGCGCCCGGGTGCTCACCAGAGCGCCAGGGTGTAGTCGATGTGCAGGCGGGTCTGGTTCTCGTCGCGAAAGGCCGCGCCGGCGGCAAAATCGTTGCGGTAGATGGAATGCCGCGCCTTCAGCCCGACGCCCTTGAAGGTGCCGCTCTGGATCACGTAGCCGATCTCCATCTGCAACTCGCGCTCGTTGAGGTCGGCACCACCCAGGGTCGGCAGTTCGATGTTGCTGCCGCGCAGGTAACGCAGGCGGCTCTTCAGGCCCGGTAAGCCGGCAGCGGCGAAGTCATAGTCGTAGATCGCCTGCCAGGTACGTTCCTTGGGGTTGACGAAGTCCGAGCTCATGGCCATTTCGCTGATCACCATCGATTCGGTTCCGGAGATGTAGGGCTTGGCGGTGTCGCCACTCTGGTGCATGTAACCGAGGGTGAAACGGTGGCCGTCGAGGGCGTAGGCGAGCTGCGCGGCGAGGTTGCGGTTGTCCACCTTGCCAGCCCGGGCGCTGCCGTCTTCGCTGCTGTCGAAGGCGCGCAGGTCGGTGCTCAGTACACCCGGGCCCACCGGCAGCTCGTGCAGCAGGCCGAGGTATTGCTGGCGGTACAGGTCGGCGACGGTGGTGTGATGAGCGCGCAACTTGAGGCTTTGGGTGAGCTGATAGTCGCCGCCGAAAAATACCGCATGGGAGCTTTCCGCCACCGGGTTGAAGCGCCGGTTCGGCGAGGCGACGGTCATCGCCTGGTAGTTGCTGGAGTCGCGACGGTTGATCCGGTCGAGGTAGCCGGCGTGCAGCGTCAGGTCATCGATGTCCATGGACTGCAGATACGCGCCGCGGAAGGACTGCGGGAGCAGCCTGGCCGGACTGGCGACGATCGAGGGCAGGAACGGCGAGACGTCGCCCATTTTCAATACGCTGTTGCCGGCGCGTACCTTGGCCGTAGGCGCCAGGCGTGAAAATTCGTCCGCTGCGCGACCCGTGCTGGCGGATACCGGAAGCAGGTCGGTACCGCTGCGATCCGGCGAGGAATCCAGCTTCACCCCCAGCAAGCCGGTCACGTCCATGCCAACGCCGATGTCGCCGGGCGTGTAACCCGATTCCATCCTGAGGATGAAGCCCTGGGCCCATTCCCGGGCCGCCGACTTGGCGCCGTCGTCCTTGTAGTCACGGTCCAGGTAGTAGTTGCGGGTGGTCAGCTTGGCGCTGCTGTCTTCGATGAACCCCTGCGCCAGGGCATTGCCGGCCAGCGCCCAGGGCGCCAGCAGGATACTCAGCAGGGAAACGGCATGGCCGCGGTGGGGCTGACAGGGCGTGGAGGTGAGGGTCACCCGATGGGTCTGCATGTCATTGTCCTTTTATTCTTGTTGTGGGCCATGTGCGCAGCCGCCGGGCGGCTGTTCATGGGCAGCGAGGCGTGGCTGCTGCGTGGCGAGAATGGAAAGGCAATGACGGGTGGTCAATCTCAACTGATCGATAATCGAACGTTAAAGTTGTTAATTATTTTCGTGTTTAACCCTGCCGCTCCGCTAACTCGCTGATTTTTGTCCGGAATCGAACGAAATGACGGGCAATAAAGATTACTTTAGTTATTCGTTATCTTTGTTAATCTTTTGAAAGGTCGTTCGGCAACTGAGCGCCCAGGGCGGTTATCGGTCGCCTGTGGGCGGATACAACAACAATAAAATCGAGGGTTACCCATGGACACGCCATCGCGTCGCTCGACGCTGACCGTCACGCTGTGTTTTATCGTCGCGCTTATCGAAGGCCTGGATCTGCAATCGGCGGGCATCGCTGCAGCGGGCATTCGCCAGGCGTTCGAGCTGGATCAGAAAATGATGGGCTGGATGTTCAGCGCCAGCATCATCGGCCTGCTGCCTGGGGCTTTCTTTGGCGGCTGGCTGGCCGACCGCATTGGCCGCAAGCGCGTACTGATCGGTGCAGTGATCCTGTTCGGCATCTTCTCGCTCTGGACGGCTTTTGTCGCCAGCGTCAACGGCCTGCTGCTGGCGCGCTTCATGACCGGCCTGGGCCTTGGGGCGGCGTTGCCCAACCTGATCGCCCTGTGCGCCGAGGCGGTTGACGAGCGACGCCGCGCGACGGCCATCAGCATCATGTACTGCGGTGTGCCGCTCGGTGGCGCCATCGCCGCCGTGGTCGGCATGCTCGGTGGTGAAAGCTGGCAAACGGTGTTCATCGTCGGCGGCGTGGCGCCCTTGCTGGTCGCACCGCTGCTGATGGTGCTGCTGCCCGAGTCCCGGGATTTTCGCGAGCAGCGCCAGCGGCCCGCTACCGCGCGCGAATCCACGGTGCACGCGCTGTTTGGCGAGAACCGCGCGGGCGCGACGCTGGCCCTGTGGGTCAGCTACTTCTTCACCCTCACGGTGATGTACATGCTGCTCAACTGGCTGCCCTCGCTGCTGCTCGAACAGGGCTTCAGCAAGGCCCAGGCCGGCACCATTCAGATGCTTTTCAACATTGGTGGCGCGATTGGCTCGCTGCTGGGCGGGGTGTTGCTCGATCGCCGCGGGCGCACTGCCGTGGTCCTGTTCGTTTACAGCGGAGTGCTGGCTTCCCTGGCCGGGCTGGGGCTGGCCACGGGTATGCTGGCCATGGCCAGCGCGGGGTTCGCTGCGGGGTTGTTCGTGATTGCCGCGCAACTGGTGCTCTACGCGTTGGCGCCGCCAACCTATCCCACCTCGGTACGCGCGACCGGAGTAGGGGCTGCGGTCGCCGTGGGGCGCCTGGGTTCGGTGTCCGGCCCACTGGTTGCCGGGCAGATTCTCGCCGCCGGCGCCGGCGCCACGGGCGTGTTGCTGGCAGCGTCACCAGGGCTGGTGATCGCGGCGCTGGTGGTGATCGGCATGAGCCGGCGGCGGGCGGCAGAAGCATCGCCGACGTCGACCACCTCCCGCTAGCGGCGCTGCGCTGAAGAGCCGATGCGCAGGCTGACGCGCCTGACCGCCTTGCGTGGCAAGCCGCAGGGCGTCGTGTCAGCCTGCAGGGACTGTGGTGGAGGCTGAAGTGAACCCGTGGCACGGCGGCCTGGTGCGGGGCACTTTTGCACAGGCAATAAAAAACCCGCCGAAGCGGGTTTTTACTGACCAATGCCAACATCCTGTCGGCTGCCATCCTGGCTTTGGTCACGTCATCCATGACCCTGAGCACGTCCTGTGCTGCAGGTATGGGGTTAGATTACGGTCCCACCGCAATCGCCGCCAGAGCGAACCGGCGCGCCGTCGTGTAAGCCTTTCGCTATAGCGAGGCGGTGCGACCATTATCGATAGCGCCAAGCCCTCGGATTACGGCCCTGGCAGAGCGTTGTCCGAATTTGGCAAAGGTGGTGATTTTTATTAATAGTTAATTGACATAACTAATTTGCAGGGTTAGCGTCTGTCCATCGACAACCCACAACAAGAGCGCACCCCATGAGCAAGTACGAAGGCCGCTGGCAAACCGTCAAGGTCGATGTCGAGGAAGGCATCGCCTGGGTCACCCTCAACCGTCCGGAAAAGCGCAACGCCATGAGCCCGACCCTCAACCGCGAGATGGTCGAGATTCTCGAAGTGCTGGAGCAGGATGCCGAGGCCCGGGTGCTGGTGCTGACCGGCGCTGGCGAGTCATGGACCGCGGGCATGGACCTCAAGGAATACTTTCGCGAGGTGGACGCCGGCCCGGAAATTCTTCAGGAAAAGATCCGCCGCGAGGCGTCTCAGTGGCAATGGCGGCTGCTGCGCTTTTACGCCAAGCCGACCATCGCCATGGTCAATGGCTGGTGCTTCGGCGGTGGTTTCAGCCCGCTGGTGGCCTGCGACCTGGCGATCTGCGCGGACGAAGCCACCTTCGGCCTGTCGGAAATCAACTGGGGCATCCCGCCAGGCAACCTGGTGAGCAAGGCGATGGCCGACACCGTCGGGCATCGGCAGTCGCTTTACTACATCATGACCGGCAAGACCTTCGGTGGTCAGAAAGCCGCGGAAATGGGGCTGGTCAACGAGAGCGTACCCCTGGCGCAATTGCGTGAAACCACCCTGGAGCTGGCGCGTAATCTGCTGGAGAAGAACCCCGTGGTGCTGCGTGCAGCCAAGCATGGCTTCAAGCGCTGTCGGGAGCTGACCTGGGAGCAGAACGAAGATTACCTCTACGCCAAGCTCGACCAGTCGCGGCTGCTCGACGAAGAGGGTGGTCGCGAGCAGGGCATGAAGCAGTTCCTCGACGACAAGAGCATCAAGCCCGGCCTGCAGGCCTATAAACGCTGATCGCTGTGCCCGGTGCCAGGCAGGCACCATTGCATCCCTGACAATGACAACAAGAGGACGCATCATGCTGGACGTGCCCCTGCTGATCGGCGGTCAATCGCGCCCCGCCGGTGATGGACGAACCTTCGAACGCTGCAACCCGGTGACCGGCGAGGTGGTGTCGCGCGTCGCCGCCGCCACCCTGGAGGATGCCGATGCGGCGGTTGCCGCGGCTCAGGCCGCGTTTCCCGCCTGGGCCGCGCTGGCGCCCAACGAGCGGCGCACGCGCCTGCTCAAGGCGGCTGAGCAGATGCAGGCACGCGCTGGCGAGTTCATCGCCGCTGCCGGAGAAACCGGGGCGATGGCCAACTGGTACGGCTTCAACGTGCACCTGGCTTCCAGCATGCTGCGCGAGGCGGCGTCGCTGACCACGCAGATCAATGGCGAGGTGATTCCTTCCGATGTGCCCGGCAGTTTCGCCATGGCGCTGCGCCAACCTTGTGGCGTGGTGCTCGGCATCGCGCCGTGGAACGCGCCGGTGATTCTCGCCACTCGCGCCCTCGCCATGCCGCTGGCCTGCGGCAATACCGTGGTGCTCAAGGCCTCCGAGCTGAGCCCGGCGGTGCACCGGCTGATCGGCCAGGTGCTGCAGGATGCCGGGCTTGGCGATGGCGTGGTCAACGTGATCAGTAACGCGCCGGCCGATGCCGCGGCGATCGTCGAGCGGCTGATCGCCAATCCGGCGGTGCGGCGGGTCAACTTCACCGGCTCGACCAAGGTCGGGCGCATCGTCGGCGAGCTGTCGGCGCGCCATCTCAAGCCAGCGTTGCTGGAGTTGGGCGGCAAGGCGCCGCTGCTGGTACTCGACGACGCCGACCTGGATGCGGCCGTCGAAGCCGCTGCGTTCGGCGCCTACTTCAACCAGGGGCAGATCTGCATGTCTACCGAGCGGCTGGTGGTCGACGGCAAAGTAGCCGATGCCTTCGTCGCCAGGCTGGCCGAGAAGATCGCCAGCCTGCGTGCCGGTGACCCTGCCGACAGCGCCTCGGTGCTCGGCTCGCTGGTCGACGCCTCGGCGGGTGAGCGTATCGAGGCGCTGGTCGAGGATGCCGTCAGCAAGGGCGCGCGGCTGGTCGCCGGTGGCCAGGTCGAGGGCAGCATCATGCAGGCCACGCTGCTTGATCGGGTGACACCGGCGATGCGCCTGTACGCCGAGGAGTCCTTCGGGCCGGTGGCCGTGGTGCTGCGCGGTGACGGAGACGAGGAACTGCTGCGCCTGGCCAATGATTCCGAGTTCGGCCTGTCGGCGGCAATTTTCAGCCGCGATACCAGCCGCGCGCTGGCCCTGGCGCAGCGGGTCGAGTCGGGCATCTGCCACATCAACGGGCCGACCGTGCACGACGAGGCGCAGATGCCGTTCGGCGGCGTCAAGGCCAGCGGTTATGGCAGTTTCGGTGGCCGATCGGCGATCGAGCAGTTCACCCAGCTGCGCTGGGTCACCCTGCAGAATGGCCCACGGCACTACCCGATCTAGCCGAGCGGTTGCGGTATTCCTGCGTGTGTCGGCCGCCTCGTTCGAGGGGTGGTGCGGCGCTGCGTGACAACAAGAACAACAGGGACGAGCAGACTCGCCCGCGTGGAGAAGCAAAGTGAACTCCGATACCGGACCGCGTTATCGCCAGGTGTCCATCGGCCACCCGGCCGTTGAGGTCAGCGAACGTCAGGGTGTGTTGCACATGCGCTCGCTGGAACCCCTGGCGCCATTACCCGAACGCCTGCTCGACCGCCTGGTGCACTGGGCCGGCGTGCGGCCGCAGCAGGCCTTCTTCGCCGCCCGCGACAGCCACGGTGCCTGGCAGTACACCACCTATGCGCAGATGCTTGCCCAGGTTCGCGCCATTGCCCAGGGCCTGCTGAGCTTTGGCCTGAGCGCCGAGCGGCCGCTGGTGATCCTGTCCGGCAACGGCCTGGAGCACCTGCAGATCGCCCTTGGCGCCCTGTATGCGGGCATCCCTTATTGCCCGGTATCGCCGGCCTATTCGCTGCTCTCCCAGGACTACGCCAAGCTGCGCCATGTCTGCGATCTGCTGCGTCCCGGGCTGGTTTTCGTCGCCGATTGCCAGCCGTTCCAGCGCGCCATCGAAACGGTGATCGCGGCCGAGGTGCCAGTGATTTGCGTACGCGGTGAGATCGAGGGCCGCCACTGCATCAGCTTCACCAGTCTGCTACAGGAGCCAGGTGGCGCCGAAGCCGAAGAAGCCTTCGCAGCCACTGGGCCGGACAGCATCGCCAAGTTCCTGTTCACCTCCGGTTCGACCAAGCTGCCCAAGGCGGTGGTCACCACGCAGCGCATGCTCTGCGCCAATCAGCAGATGCTCTTGCAGACCTTTCCGGTATTCGGCGAAGAGCCGCCGATCCTGGTCGACTGGCTGCCCTGGAACCACACCTTCGGCGGCAGCCACAACCTGGGCATCGTTCTGTACAACGGCGGCACCTTCTACCTCGACGACGGTAAGCCGACGCCCCAGGGCATGGCGGAAACCTTGCGCAACCTGCGCGAGATCTCGCCCACCGCCTACCTGACGGTGCCCAAGGGCTGGGAGGAACTGGTCACTGCGCTGGAGCAGGACGCAGCGCTGCGCGAGACATTCTTCGCCCGCATCACGCTGTTCTTCTTCGCCGCTGCCGGGCTGTCGCAGAGCGTCTGGGATCGCCTTGATCGGGTCGCCGAACAGCACTGCGGCGAGCGTATCCGCATGATGGCCGGTCTCGGGATGACCGAAGCCGCACCGTCTTGCACCTTCACCACCGGGCCGCTGTCCATGGCCGGCTACATCGGTTTGCCGGCGCCGGGCTGTGAGGTGCGCCTGGTGCCGGTGGACGGCAAGCTGGAAGGGCGGTTTCGCGGGCCGCACATCATGCCCGGCTACTGGCGCGCGCCGCAGCAGAGTGAGGAGGCCTTCGATGAGGAGGGTTTCTACTGCTCGGGCGATGCGCTCAAGTTGGCGGATCCGGCTGAGCCGCAGCTCGGCCTGATGTTCGACGGGCGCATCGCGGAGGATTTCAAGTTGTCGTCCGGGGTGTTCGTCAGTGTCGGCCCTTTGCGCAACCGCGCCGTGCTCGAAGGCTCGCCCTACGTGCAGGACGTGGTGGTCGCCGCACCGGATCGCGAGTGCTTGGGATTGCTCGTGTTCCCACGCCTGCACGAGTGCAGACAACTGGCTGGACTCGATGCCAAGGCCAGCGATGCCGAAGTGTTGGCCAGTGCGGCGGTGCGCGCCTGGTTCGCCGACTGGCTGCAGCGCCTCAACCGCGAGGCAACGGGCAACGCCACGCGCCTGGAGTGGATTGCGCTGATGGACCAGGCGGCCTCGATAGATCGCGGCGAGATCACCGACAAGGGCTCGTTCAACCAGCGCGCCGTGTTGCAATGGCGGGCGGACAAGGTAGAGGCACTCTACCGCGGGCGCGATGAGACGATTCTGCGGGCCGAGCCGCGCCCGTGAGCGGCGGGCAGTTCACGTGCTTCGATGATGTGGCGGTCATCGAGGCGGTGCGCACGCCCTGGGTCGATCTCAATGGCGCGCTGGCCCAGGTTTCGCCCATCGACCTGGGCATCAAGGTCGCACGCGCCGTGCTGGCGCGCGCCGGCCTCGAACCGGGCAGCGTGGACAGCGTGCTGGCGGGCTCCATGGCCCAGGCCAGTTTCGATGCCTACCTGTTGCCGCGGCATATCGGCCTCTACAGTGGCGTGCCGCAGCACGTGCCGGCGTTGGCTGTGCAGCGGATTTGCGGCACCGGCCTGGAGCTGTTGCGCCAGGCCGGTATGCAGTTGCGTGATGGCGTGCAGCTGGCGCTGTGCGTGGGCACCGAGTCCATGTCGCGCAACCCCATCGCCGCCTACGGGCATCGTGGTGGCTTCAGGCTTGGCGCCGCTGTGGAATTCAAGGACTTCCTCTGGGAAGCCCTGCACGATCCGGCACCGGGCGTGGACATGATCGCCACTGCCGAGCGCCTGGCCCATGACCATGGCATCAGTCGTGAGCAGGTCGATGCCTACGCCCTGGGTAGCCACCGGCGTGCCCTGCAGGCTCGTGACACGGGTTGGCTAGCAGGGGAGATCGTCGCCGTGGGTAATGAGCGGTTCGCGCTGGAGGGCTACCAGGCCCGCGGCATCCAGCTGCCCAGGCGAGTCAGCGAGGTGGTCCACGACAGCCACCCAAGGCCCACCGATGCCGAGGCGCTGGCGCAATTGGCGGCCATTCACCCTGGCGGTGTGCAGACCGCCGGCAACAGTTGCGCGGTGGTCGACGGTGCTGCCGCGGCGCTGGTCGGCCGGGCGTCCGACTGCAGGCGGCCGCCCTCGGCGCTGCTGCGTGCCGCCAGTGTGGTCGGCGTGGCACCGGAGGTCATGGGCATCGGCGCGGCGCCGGCCATCCAGTTGCTGCTGCAGCGCAGCGGCCTGCAGCCTGACGAGATCGGCCGGCTGGAGATCAACGAAGCGCAGGGCGCCCAGGTGCTGGCTGTCGGTCGGGTTCTGCAACTGGATCCGGCGCGCCTTAACACCCGGGGTGGGGCCATCGCCCTGGGGCACCCACTGGCGGCCACCGGCCTGCGCCTGGTCATGAGCCTGGCGCGGCAGTTGCGTGACGACAACCTGCGCTACGGCATCGCTGCCGCCTGCATCGGCGGTGGTCAGGGCATGGCGTTGCTGATCGAGAACCCTGCGTACCTCCACTGAGGATGGCCGAGCAGCACGGCAACGGGAAGGCGCCTGCCGCCTGGCAGGCTAGCCGTTGACCTTTTGCAGCAGGCGCAGCAGTTGCTCGCGTTCGTCGTCGTCGAGCGCGTCGGTGGCGGCGTTGTCGCTGGCTACTGCAACCGCCTTGAGCTGCTCGAGCAGCAGCATGCCGGCCTTGGTCAGAAACACCCCGTAGGCGCGTTTGTCCTGCACGCCGCGCACCCGCTGCGCCAGGCCGCGGGTTTCCAGCTTGTTGAGCAGCGGGACCAGTTGCGGCGGCTCGATCGCCAATTGCCGCGCCAGGTCCGCCTGCATCAGGCCCGGCTCGCGTTCGATGATCACCATGGCGGTGAACTGGGCCGGGCGCAGGTCGTGCTCGGCGAGGTTGCCAACCAGGTGCTGGAACACTTTCAGTTGAGCACGGCGTAGCGCATAGCCGACCAGCGTATCCAGCCAGGAACCGTTGGGGGAAACCTCGGTGGGGGCAACCTGGCCAGGCGCGTCGATCTCGCTGGGACTGTTGTTCATCAGGCGGGGCTCTATTCACTTAAGCAAGTTAAGTAGTTTGCCTGAGTTGTGACACACAGGCCAGGTAGCCAGGCTGGTCGGCCGCACCGCCGCCTGGCGATTCGGGCCCGGGGAGCGGGCGTGGGTCGGTCAGCCCTGCCAGCCTGTGCGCTGGCCTGGCAGGGCGGCGTGGGTCAATAGGTGATGCACACCGACTTGGTTTCGGTGAAGCCTTCGATGGCGGCCTTGCCGAATTCACGGCCGATGCCCGACTGCTTGTAGCCACCGAACGGCAGGTTGGGGTCGACGGGCACGTGGTTGTTGACCCACACCGTGCCGGCCTCGATGCGCGGAATCAGGTCCATGACGCGGCCCAGGTCATTGCTCCAGATGCTCGCGGTCAGGCCGTAGCGGCTGTCGTTGACCATGCCCAGGGCCTGCTCGACATCGTCGAATTGCAGCACCGACAGCACCGGTCCGAAAATCTCCTCCTGCACGGCGGTCATGTGCTGCTGGAGGTTGGCCAGTACTGTCGGCTGCACGAAGTAGCCGGGCAGGTCGGCGCGCTCGCCACCGGTGGTGAATTGCGCGCCTTCCTGGCGGGCGATGGCCAGGTAGTGCAGCACGCTGTCCTGCTGCTTGCGCGACACCAGCGCGTTGATCTGCGCGTCGGCGTCCATGCCGGCACCGACCTTGAGTGCGCTGACCTGGGCGGTCAGGGCCTCGACGAAATCCTGGTAGCGGCTGGCATGCACGTACAGACGCGAGGCCGCAGCGCAGACCTGGCCCTGGTTGAGCAACCCACCGCCGATGGCACCGGCCACGGCTTTCTCGATGTCGGCATCGGCCAGCACCAGCATCGGGTTCTTGCCGCCCAGTTCGAGGGTGAAACGGGTCATGTTGTGCAGCGCGGCGATGCCCACCTGCTTGCCCACCGCCGTGGAGCCGGTGAACGACACCTTGCTCACCAGCGGGTGGGAGACCAGTGCCGCGCCGGCTTGCGAGCCATTGCCCACCAGGACGTTGAACACGCCGGCCGGAACGCCGGCCTCGATGGCCAGTTCGGCCAGGCGCAGGGCGGTCAGTGGTGTTTCGTCGGCCGGCTTGATGACGATGGTATTGCCGCAAGCCAGTGCCGGCATGATCTTCCACAGCGCGATCATCAGCGGAAAATTCCACGGCACGATGCCGGCGACCACGCCGACTGCCTCGCGGCGGGTGTAGGCATTGAAGCGCGCACCGGCCGGAACCGGGATGGAAACGTCGAGGGTCTGGCCCTCGATCTTGGTCGCCCAGCCGGCCATGTAGCGCATGTAATTGAGTGACGCACCGACTTCCACGGCACGCGCCAGGTGGATGGATTTCCCCTGATTGAGGGTTTCCAGCTGGGCGAGTTCTTCGCCGTGCGCCTCGACCACATCGGCGAAGCGCAGCAGGATGCGCTCGCGCTCGGCCGCCGCCAGGCCGCTCCAGCTGCCCGATTTGAAGGCGCGATGCGCCGACTGCACGATGGCCTCGACCTGTTCGGCGCTGGCCTGCACGCTGCTGCTCAGCACGCCGGCGGTGGCCGGGTTGTGCAGGTCGCGGCGGGTGCCATTGGCGAGCCGGCTCTGCGCGCCGTCGATGAACGAAGCGTGAGAGCGGGCCAGGAAGGCCTCGACCTCGGGAAGGGTGTCGATGAGAGTACTCATGCGGTGCTCCAGGGCTTGATGGGTTGGCAGACGCCGGTGGCGCGCGTGGCCCGAGCATAAGCAAGCGCCCGGCGGATCTCTTGACTGTGCCTGCCGTGCCGGCATGACTCTGGCTGCACGGCGGCTGGCCCGCGAAGCGCGCGGTAAAGCCCGCTGCGCGCGCCATCCGCCGCGCATGCCTAGAAGGGCACCGCCACGGTCAGCTGGCTGTAGACATTGGTGCCATTGCCGCCGACCTGGTTGCCGCCGTTGGCTGCATCCTTTTCCGGTTGGTAGAGGCCGAGCAGCGGGCTGATGATCAGGTGCTCGCTGACCGCCCACTCGGCGTACAGGTCCAGCTCCCGGGCGTCGAGATTCAGCGCATCGCTTTTCTTCAGCGTGTCGAAATCGAAATACAGGGCGCCAAGGGTCAGGTTCTCCAGCGGCGTGACCTTGAAGCCGACGTGATGGATACCGGTGTTGCTGTTGAACGGGCCGGCATAGTTGGAGGCCACCTCGCCCTGGAACCAGGTGCCATAGCCGGTACTGAAACCGTTGAACAACGCATCCCAGTCGTTGGAGTAACGGCTGTAGCGGTAAGTGAGCTTGGGTGCCCAGGCGATATCGGCGAAGGTGTAGCCGGCTTCCAGGTACCAGGCTTTTTCGCTGCCGGCAGCCTTGTCCTGCCAGGCGTATTCGAAGCCGAAGCTGGCGTTCTCGAGCCCCGCGTCGCCTTCTCCGCGCAGGCTGTAGACGTCCATGCCGTCGCGCTGTTGCTGGAAGTCGCTGGCCCACTGGTCGGTGACCCCCAGGCCGCGGATGTAGGTGAGGCCCAATGTGCCGACCGCGCCGGTGTAATCCAGGGTGCCGCCGGCCAGCGAGGTTTCCGCCTGGGCGCGGTTGTCGGACTTCAGCCAGAAGGCGCTGCCGTGCAGGCCGTCCTGGCCGCCCAGCTTCAGCACGGCGGTGCGGTCGAAGGCATGGCGGGCCGCTATGTAGTAGGCGCCGCCACGGTCGAGGGCACCCTCGGCGGGGCCCTGGCCGAGGTTGGGACCGTCGTCGTTGATCAGGAAGCCGCTGCCCAGCTTGATTACCTGGCGGCCGAAGGAGGCGTCCACACCGTCCTTGCCCAGCACCGGGAACATATCGCCGGAGCGCCAGCCCAGGTAGGCATCCTCGATCTTGGTGGTGCGTTCGGCGCCCGTGGTGTTGCCGGCTGCGTCGCCATCGCCCCAGGTGCCGGAACTGACCAGGCTGAACGCGCCGTAGACACTGCCCGAAGCGCCGAGGCGCTGGTCACCACTGAGGCCGTATTTGATGAAACCTTCGCGCCAGCTGGAACCGCCTGCGGTGCCGTCGTAGTTCTTGCGGCTGTTCATCCAGCCGTACACGGCCAGAAAGTCGGCGTTGAGCCGGGTGTCGTCATCGGCATACAGCTCATAGGCGTTGGCGGCCTGGCCGGCGCTCAGCATGGCCAGGCTCAGGCCGACGGCCCGGGCCATGGGCACACGGCGGGTGGAATGTGCCATGAGGCGTGCTCCCTGTTGCAGGTGTGGGTTGGCGGCGAAGCTTCTTGGGGCTTCGGCGGGCGCGCCAGGAGCTCGGTGCTGGCGCTGCGGGCTATTAGTCACACTGCTGCGAGGGCGCGTCTTGATCGTCTCTGCCAACCGCGTTGATCGCCATGGACAGACAGCGCGGCGATGTCAGCCAGCAACAAGAATGCCGGCAGCCAATGGCAAGACGACCCTTGCAAGCCCGGCGCAGAGTGGTGCCAGCTGTGCTTGCAGGGCCTTGAGCCGGAGCACGGGGAGGGGTGACGGCGGTGTCGGCGATCCAGCGGATCGGCATCGGCCGGGTGCCGGCATTACTGACAATCAGACGATCCGCTTTCGAGGTCCACACGATGTCGATCAACGCTACGCTCAATGAGCACCTGGCACGCGGGACGGTGGGTTTTCCGACTGCGCTGGCCAGCACCGTCGGCCTGATCATGGCCAGCCCGGTGATCCTTACCGCCACCATGGGCTTCGGCATCGGCGGCAGCGCCTTCGCCATGGCGATGATCATCGCCCTGCTGATGATGCTCGCGCAGTCGACCACCTTTGCAGAGGCGGCCGCGATCCTGCCCACCACCGGTTCGGTGTACGACTACATCAGTGCCGGCATGGGGCGCTTCTTCGCCATCACCGGAACCCTGTCGGCCTACCTGATCGTGCACGTGTTCGCCGGCACGGCGGAAACCATTCTGGCCGGCACCATGGCACTGGTGAATTTCGAGCACCTCAACACCCTGGCCGAGTCGTCCGGTGGCGCCTGGCTGCTCGGCGTGGTTTTCGTGATCGGCTTTGGCATTCTCAATGCCTTCGGCATCAGCGTGTTCAGCAAGGCCGAGGTGATCCTCACGACCGTGATGTGGAGCACCCTCGTGGTATTCGGCATCGGCGGGCTGATCGCCGCCCCGGCAGTGGAGCTGGACGGTCTGTTCGGCGCCTCGATGGTCGGCACCGATCTGATCACCATCCTGTCGCTGGTGGGTATGGCCATGTTCATGTTCGTCGGCTGCGAGTTCGTCACACCGCTGGCGCCGGACCTGAAACGCTCGGCCTGGGTATTGCCGCGCGCCATGGCGTTGGGGCTGCTGGGGGTTGGCGCCTGCATGTTCGTCTATGGCGCGGCGATGAAGCGCCAGGTGGAAAACGTGCTGCTCGACGAAGCCAGTGGCGTTCGCCTGCTGGACACGCCCATGGCCATTCCGCAGTTCGCCCAGCAGGTCATGGGCGATATCGGCCCGATCTGGCTGGGGATCGGCTTCCTGTTCGCCGGCGCCGCGACCATCAACACCCTGATGGCGGGTGTGCCGCGCATCCTCTACGGCATGGCCGTCGATGGCGCGCTGCCAAAGGTGTTCGCCTACCTGCACCCCCGCTTCAAGACGCCTCTGGTGTGCATCGCTGTGGTGGCGGCGATTCCCTGCCTGCATGCCTGGTGGCTGGCGGGCAATGCGGACAGCATGCTGCCGCTGATTCTCGCCGCGGTGTGCGCCTGGGCGACGGCCTATTTGCTGGTGACCCTGTCCGTGGTGATCCTGCGCATTCGCCGCCCGGACCTGCCGCGAGCCTACAAGTCGCCGTGGTTCCCGCTGCCGCAGATCATCTCCTCGGTCGGCATGCTGCTGGGCATCTGGTTCATCGCCCCACCTGGCATCGAACCTCGCGCCGTGTACCTGCCATTCGCGCTGATGCTGGGCATCACAGCCGTGTACGCGCTGTTCTGGACACTCTGCGTGCAGCGGGTCAACCCGTTCAAACCGGTGCCGGTGGAAGAGATACTGGCCAAGGAATTCAGCCACGCACCTGGCGCACACGGCAGTGAGTACTCCTTCGATGCTGCAAAGACTGTCTGAGCTGTTCGGCAAGCAGCGGCGGCCCTCGGGCTATCGGCCGGGAGCGACCCTGGAACAGGTACGCCGCAACTTCGCCGGCCTGCCGTTCGAAGCCCTGGAAGGCGGCACACGAGGGCGCTTCAGGGTGGCCGCCGCGGACCTGAGCTTCGAGGTGGCCGAGCGCACGCACAGTGAGTTGCTGATGCACCTGGTGCTGACCGATTTCATCCTGCGGGTGCCCACGCTGGGCAGCGGTCTGATGGCTGTCGACATCCGCCACAGCGGCGCGCTCACCCGCACCGGCCTGGCCTGCAAGCGCCGCCAGGGCGATGACGCCGAGCTGGCCGCGGTGGAGCAGCGCCTGCTCGGTGATCAGTCCTTGTGCCGGGCGCTCATGCCCCTGGACTTCAAGCGCCTGGCGATCGCCCGGGTGGGCGAGCACTGGCAGGTCAGCCTGGAGCACATGGCCGCCAGCGAAGTGGTCAACCGGGTACCCAGCTTCCGCCGCTACATCCGCCTCGGTGACGAGCAGCGCGACTGCCTGATCGCCGCACTGGTGGCCCTGCAGCGCATCCTGCGCACCTGCTGAGTGCCACTCGGCGGCGCCTGCACCACGCGCAGGCACGCCAGCTGGCCCGCTGCCGGCCAGTCGATAAGCGGACATTCCCTCGCTCACCGCGCCCGGCCTTCACTGCCGGCAGACGAGCGCCCGAAAGGTGCTTGTCGGGGCGCCGGTGGCACCAAAACTGCAACGGTTGGCGGGACACGTTTGCCTGTTGCGAGCAGATCGATAACATGTTAACTATTGGGCGACAAGAACAAGACAGCATCCGTGGAGGTGCGTATGAATGGCCAAAGCATGGGCCACGACGGGCTCGAGAACTGGAATGCTTCATTGCAGGCGATCTGCGGTCGCTTCGAGACCCGCATGGCGTTCAACCGCTCCCTGTTCATCGGCGATATTTCCCGGCAATGCCACGCCGGGCTGTACATGGCGCACCTGCGCACCAATGCCGGGCTGATCGCCCGCCATTCGATAAAGCCCGACCACGACGATGACCAGCACTGTTTCCTGGTCAGCCAGCGCAGCGGTTTCTCGCAAGTTTCCCAGAATGGCCTGAACATCCAGCTGGCGCCTGGCGACCTGCTGCTCATGGACTCGGTCGGTTCGTGCGAGATCACCCCGTTCGGCCTGATCGAGCACGCCTCCCTGCACCTGCCGCGGGACGCGGTGAACCAGGCACTGGGGGTGGGCCATGGCAAGTTCGGCAAGATTTCCTCCGCCTGCGCCAGTGGCCGCATGCTGCACCTGCTGGTGGACCAGCTCTGCCGTGAGGCCGACGGCAGCAACCAGGGACAGGCGCTGGAAAGCGCGTTCGTGTCGCTGCTCGCGCCCGCCTTGGCGGGTGACGACCGGGGCGAACTGTCCACGGATGGCCTGCAGGGTTCCAGCCTGCGCAACCACGTGCAAAAGCTCATCGATGAGTCGCTCGGCCAGCCCAACCTCAATCCGCTGGGCCTGGCATCACGCCTGAACATCTCGGTTCGGCACCTGTATCGCCTGTTCGAGGAACAGAACGACAGCGTGTGTCGTTACATCCAGCGCTCACGCCTCAAGCGCAGCGCCGAAGACCTGGCCAACCCGTTTCTCAGGAGCGAGTCGATCACCTCCATCGCCTACAAATGGGGGTTCACCGATTCCGCCCATTTCAGCCGGGCGTTCAAGAAGCAGTTCGCGCTGTCGCCCAAGGATTACCGCGCGATGGCGCTGATGGAAACCGCGGGCGCTGCCTGAAGGCGAAGGCACTGCGCAGCCCTCTGCCGCCTGCCGGGCGCCAGAGGGCTTTTGCTTTCCGGTCAGCCAAGGGTGGCGAGGGTTTCGGGCAGGGTGGCGCCGCCGTCGACGATGATCGTCTGGCCGGTGATGTAGCGGGCCTTGTCCGAGGCCAGGAAGAGCATCGCGTCGGCAATGTCCTCGGGCTCGCCCAGGCGGCCCAATGGCACCGCCGCGGCGATGCGTGCGCTGAGCTGGCGGTCGCCGAGGTTGTCCATCGCCGGGGTGCGAATCATGCCCGGTTCCACACCGTTGACGCGCACCCCGAGCGGTGCCAGCTCCAGCGCCGCGCTGCGGATGAAACCGTTGACCCCGGCTTTGGAAGCCGCGTAATGGCTGAGCCCCGGATAGGCCACCCGCGGCCCGGTTACCGAGGAGGTGACCAGCAGGTTGCCGCTGCCCTGGCGCTCGAACAGCGGCAGCGCGCCCTGGGCCAGCCAGAACAGCGCGCTGAGGTTGACCGCCAGGGTGCGTTCGAGAATCGCCGGGGTGATCTCGGCGAACGGCGTCAGCGGAAAGTAACCGGCGTTGTGCACCAGCACGTCCAGGCGGGGCAGGCCGGCCAGCAGCCGGGTGATGGCATCGCGGTCAGCCAGGTCGACGCCCAGCGCCGCGGCGCTCGACCCGCGCGCCAGCAGGTCGTCGGCCAGCGCCTGGGCGGCCTCCAGGCGCAGATCGGCGATCAACACATGGGCGCCACTGGCTGCAAAGGCTTCGACGATCCCGCGGCCTATGCCCTGGGCGCCGCCAGTCACCAGTACGGTCTGCCCGGCGTAGTCGAAATGGCTGGCCATCAGGCACCTCCGAGCCTGGCGTAGGCCAGGGTGGGCACGTCGACCACGGTGGAGCCGCCATCGGCGACGATGGCCGCGCCGGTGATGATCGAGGCCTCGTCGCTGATCAGAAAGCGGCACACGCTGGCGATCTCCTTCGCACTGGCGGCGCGGCGCAGGGGCACGTCGGCGGTGACCCGCGCGTAGGCGGCGTCGAGGTCCTCGCCGTAGTGCTGCATCAGCGGCTGCATCTCGTCGTCGGCCATGGGCGTGCGCACCCAGCCCGGGCACACGCAGTTGACCCGCACGCCCTGCGGCCCGTAGTCGCGCGCCAGCGAGCGATTGAGGCCGAGCAGCGCGTGCTTGGCGGTGGTGTAGCCGCAGACGCCGGCACCGGCGGCCAGGGAGGCGATTGAGCCGAGCAGGACGATGCTGCCGCGCCGCTCGACCAGCAGCGGCAGGCAGGCGCGGGCACTGTAGAAGGCGCTGTCCAGGTTGCTGCGCATGGCCGCCTGCCAGCCGGCATCGCTGGTCTGCGTGGCGCTGCCCAGGCCGTGCCCGCCGGCACAGGCGAGCAACGCGTCGATGGCGCCGAAACGCTGCGCGATGGCCTCGATGAAGCCCGTCCAGGTCGCGCCATCGGCAGCATCACCGACCAGCACCAGGCCGCCGGTCTCGGCGGCCACTCGCTGCAGCGGCTCGGCTCGCCGGCCGATCAGCACCAGGTTGGCACCTTCGCCGGCCAGGCGACGGGCACAGGCCTCGCCGATGCCCGTACCGGCGCCGGTAATGACGATTGTCCTAGGCATCACCGTACTCCGTGCGATTGAGCACATCGCAGTGCGATGCCACGGGGAAATTGGACAGTGCTTTGAGCCCCTCGTCGGCGTAACCGAATATCTTGCCGTCGCTGCGGTGCTGCTGCATATCGATCATCACCAGGCCCAGGGTCGGCACGATCTTCTCGCGCCAGACGAACAGGTACAGGCCATCGGCGATCCGGTAGTAGTCGCAGCGGTCGGTGTCGCACAGGCCCTGCTCGACACCTTCCAGGCATTGCCAGGTGTAATAGTTCGGGTTGAGGTAAATGTGCTCGTAAACCTCGGTGGGGCTGTAACGGTAGCGGTTGCGCAGGCCCACCAGCTCGGTGCTCGGCGCATGCGGACAGGCGCCTTGCTGCCAGGGACGGTCCAGCGTGCCGTGGAAGAACGTGGCCTCCACGCTGGTCAGCGTCTTGCCCGCCAGCGCGCGGGCATACAACCCTTCGCGGGTGTCGGCGGCGGTGGGCAGTTTGCCGATCACCGCGGTGAAGGACTGGCTGTGGGTATCGAGCACCAGGCTGATCGACCAGTCCTGATCGTGTTCGTTCTTGAGGAAGTCGACCAGGTAGATGCCCGGCCGCACCGAGGTGGCACGGTAGCTGGCGCTGCCGCTGGAGTGACCGTCGGCCGCGTGCCAGTGCAGCTGTTCGGCGTCGAAGCGGTGGGCGATCTCCCAGCCATTGGCGAAGTGCAGGGTGAAGCGTTTGCCTGCCAGGTCGGCCAGGTTGGGCAGAATGAAGGCGGCAGGGGCGAAGCCGTCGGCCAGGTCGCCGACGGTGATCCAGTCGGATGTGGTGCTCATGATGATCCTCCAAGGGTGGGCGGGAGGCCTATGGTGCGGTGGCCGGGGCGCGGCGGGTATCAACCGGATGGTTGATACCCCGCGGTCTGGTCACGTGCGCCGGGCGTTGACCGGTGGCACGCGCGCCGCCCAGGGCTGTGCCTGTTCCAGCTGCGCGGCGAGGGCCAGCAGGGTGCCTTCCTCGGCGAAGCGGGCAGCGAAATGCGCGCCCAGGGGCAGGCCCTCGGGCGTCCAGTAAAGCGGCACCGACATCGCCGGCTGGCCGCTGGCGTTGAACAGTGCGGTGAACGGCGAGTAACTGTGGAAATGCTCGATCAGCGTGGCCAGGTCGATGCGATCGTCGAACACGTCCAGGCTGCCGATCAGCGGCGCCTCGCGGGTCAGGGTCGGGGTGAGCACGATGTCGTAGTCGACGAAGAAGTGCGCCAGCCTGCGGCCCAGGGCGTGGATGCTCTCCACGGCACTGGCATAACGGGCGCCGCTGACGCCGCCCTTTTCGCGCAGGATCACCCGCGTGCGCGGCTCCAGCTCCTCGTCGGTTACCGGCAGGCCGCGCATCTCGCCGACCAGGTCGAGGTAACTGCGGGTGCTGGCACCGATCACGTCGAACACCTGGTCGAGGAACGCCAGTGGCTCGACCGGCAGCACCGCCGGTTCCACGTGGTGGCCGAGCGACTCGCAGAGTTTGGCGGCGTGGCGTACCGCGGCGAGGGCCTGGGGGCCGCTGCTCCAGGGCGCCAGGTGTTCGACCAGTGCAATGCGCAGCGGGCGCTGCACCCGGTGCAGGCTGTCGACGAACGGCTCGTCCTGCCAGGGGGCGGCGTACGGCGCGCCGAGGTCGCTGCCGGCGGTGATGTCGAGCAGCGCCGCGCTGTCACGTACCGACAGGGTGATCGCGTGGGCCGTGCCCATGCCGGCCCAGCCTTCGCCCACCAGTGGCCCGCTAGGCAGGCGACCGCGACTCGGTTTGAGGCCGAACACGCCACAGCACGACGCCGGTACGCGTAACGAGCCGCCGCCGTCGTTGCCGTGTGCGAAGGGCACCACGCGCGCGGCCACCAGCGCTGCTGCGCCACCACTGGAGCCGCCTGCGCTATGTGCCGGATTCCAGGGGTTGCGGGTGGCGCCGAAGCGGGTCGATTCGGTGGTGTAGGAGGTGCCGAACTCCGGCGACGTGGTGGTGCCGATGAACTGGCAGCCGGCCTCGCGCAGGCGCGCGACCACGGCGTCGTCCAGGCCCATGCGGGCTTCGCCGAGCGCCAGGGAGCCGTTGCTCATGCGCGCTTCGGTCAGTGGCGAGAACAGGTCCTTGATCAGTGTCGGCACGCCGGCGAAGGGGCCGTCGACGGGGGTTGCCGAACGGGCGCTGTCATACAGCTTCTCGGCTACCGCGTTGAGCTGCGGCTCGACCTTCTCCAGGCGTGCGATGCTGGCTTCGAGCAATTCGCTGCGGCTGATTTCGCCATTGCCGACCAGTTGCGCCAGGCCGGTGGCATCGTGTTGATCCATGAGGGCGTGGATGTCTTGCATGGTGATCCTCGAATGATGATGACCGCCGCGGGCAAACCCGCGGTGGCTCGATGGAAGGGATTACGGGTGGGTGCTTAGCGCGCCGTGACGAGGCTTGAGCAGCGCCGTCACGGCCCATGCGGCAGCGCCGACCAGGCTGGCGATGGCGAGCCACTGGATGGCGCCGCGCAGGTCGTGGCCGAAACCGCCGAGCATGGCGACCACCAGCGGGCTGACGAACTGGCCGATGTACAGGCAGGCGGTGAAGATGCCCAGGCCCCGGCCGCGAGTACTGGCACTCAGGGCATTCATCACCGGGGCCATGGCGTTGGGGACCAGCAGCCCGGCGCCAATACCGTGGATGGTCGAGGCCAGCAGCACGTCCTGATAGCTCTGCGCGCGCATCAGCAGCCACAGGCCCAGCGCCAGCAGGGCCAGCAACAGGGCGTTGCAACCGGCGATGCCCAGGGTTCTGCGCAGCAGCGGCCAGGTCAGGGAGCCGCCGAGCGTCGCCAGCAGGCCGAGCCCGGCGCAGGCGCCGATCATCGTGCTGGAGGTGACACCCAGGCTGACCAGCAGGATGGGCGTCTGCACTGGCACGACGAAGTTGAGGATCATGCCGCCGAGTATCAGCAGGTAGCCCACCAGCAGAGTGGGAATGGACACCTGGTCGTCACCCTGGTCATGAGCGCTCGGTGCAGTGGTGCGCAAAGGCTCCCAAAGCACCCGGACCATCGCCGGCACCAGCAGCAATGGCAGCAGGTACAGGTAGAACGGCAGGCGCCAGGAGTGCTCGCCGAGAACCCCGCCGAGCAAGAAGAACAGCGCGCCGACCAGGCCGATGGTGACCACCTGCAGGTTGACGAAGCGCATGCGCTCTTCGCCGCGCCAGTAATCGGCGATCAGGGTCGCGCAGCAGGTCATGATCGCCGCCTCGGCGCACCCGAACAGCAGCCGCGCCCCGACGATGCTCGGCAGGTCGTTGAGCAGCGCGGGCACCACGCCGAGCACGGCGTAGAGCAGCGTGGCGACGATCAGCAGCGCCTTGCGCCCGACCTTGTCGGCCAGCCAGCCGGCCAGCGGGGCGACGATGGCGATGGCCAGCGCAGGGCCGGTCACCGCCAGGGGCACCAGAATGTCGGCGCGCGGCTCGATGGGCCCGAACTCGGCGCCCAGTTTCGGCAGGATGGGGGCGACCATCACCGCGCCCATGATGGTCAGGCTGCTGCCCAGCAGCAGCACCACGCCTTCGCGACGACCGCTGGCCTGGCGTGACGGTGCCGCCGCTGAAACGGATTGCTCTATGGACATGGTGATGGCCTCAGAAACTATGAGAGACGCGCAGGGCGATGGTGTGGCCTTCGGCGCGGTTGCGAGCACCGAACTCCTTGTAGGCGTGCAGCCACACCGGCGGCAGGCCGGGCTTGAAGAAGCTCACGGCAGGGCCTACCGCCAACACCCGGGCGCGGTTGCCGTGGTCGAGGTTGGGGGCGTCGTCATCGGTCAGTTGGCGGTAGTAGTAGCCGCCAAGCCCGACGGTCCAGGGGCCGACGTGCTGGCCAACGGCGAACTCATGACGATATTCGACCCCGCTGCGGTAGTCGGTGGCGCGGTTGCGGGTGTTGAAATCCAGTTGGAAGCTGGATGAGGCTTCGAATCCGCCATCGCTGATCCAGGTCGCGTTGAGCATCGGCGACACCGTCCAGTGGTTGACGCCTGGCGATATCAGCCGGTCCTCGTCGTAGTCGCCGGTGGGGGCCTGGATCTGCAGCTGGCTGTTGACGAACAGGTTGCGCGACAGGTTCCACTGCAGGATCAGGGGCATCACCTGCAGGTCCGCCTGGCGGAACACTTCCTCCTGGAAGCGCAGCGGGCCGAACGGAGTGTTGACCTTCAGTCGCGCGTCCATCTGGAAGAACGGCATCACCGCCCCGAAGCCGTACTGGGCACCGAACAGTTGCCGGTCGGTCATGCGGATGTAGGCCAGGCCGATGGACAGCACGTCGAGGGAAAAGGCGTTGTCGACCTTGTCGCCATTGCGGTCCTTTTGCACGTTGGCCGAGTAGTAGGCGGTGCGCAGGCCCAGGGTGCCGAACGGCGTGGCAGGCGGCGACATGCCTGCGCCGAAGTCGTAAACGCCGGCCGCCGTGGTGGGCGCGCCATTCTCGGTAGCCTGCGCAGCGATCGGGAGGAGGAATGGGAAGAGCAATAATCCTGAGGCGATCAGCGGTGATTTTCTTTCTTTGTGCATGGAAAACCCCTTTTTCTTATGTTGGCTGGTACGGGCTCCAGCCTAGGGGCTCTAGGGATAGGGTGTTATCCGATTTCAGCACAGCCACCCCGTGCCCGGCGCAGGGTGTCGGAAGGGCGCTCGCCGAACAGTTGGCGGTAGTCCGTGGCGAAGCGGCTGAGGTGCCAGAACCCCCAGTTCGCGGCCACCGCCTGCACCGAATCGCTGCCGTTGCCCAGGAGCAACTGACGGTGCACGGCGTTCAGGCGCAGGGCACGCAGGTAGGCCACCGGGTTGGTGCCCAGGGTCTCTTGAAAGCAGTACTGCAGCTTGCGGCGGCTGGCGCCGATCTGGTTGCACAGCTCGAGGATGTTCAGCGGGCGGTCGCAGTTGGCCAGGGCGTAATCCCGGGCGCGGTCGACCATGCGCTTGCGGGCACTGAGGGGCAGCGGGTGGTCGTCTTCGCTGTCGATCAGCTCCAGCAGGTGCATCAGGATGGCGTCGCGTATGGCCCCGCGAATGGTGACGTGGTCGAGCAGCGCGGTGCCGCTGCCGTGTTGTTCGAGCACATCGCCGAACAGGCGGATCAGCTCGTGCTGGTTGAAGTCGCTGAGCAGGCGGTAGCATTTTGGCAGGCGCTGCAAGTCGAGCTCGCGGTGCTGGCGCTGCAGTGCGTCCTGCAGCGGTTGCTCGTCGATGGCGATGCAGATCAGGTCCAGCCCACCCGGCACGCGCAACTCCGGTAGCTGCTCGGCCCTGGCAACCAGCAGGCTGGGTTCGTGGATCGAGTGGCCGGTGCAGTGGAAGTGCGGGTTGGCGCTCAACGGCATGCTGAAGGTGATCGAGCCGGGCCAGGCTGCACCATTCTTGACCATCGCCTGGCTGGAGCGGTCACGGATTAGCTGCATGCCGCTCAGGTGTATCTCGGTCAGCTCCCCCGTGAACTGACCGGCGCCGAGCTGATCGTAGCGCAGCTTCCAGCCTTGCAGGCTCTGGGCGTGCTCCTCGATATCCTGGGTCTGCCGGTAGTGGATGAGGTTGTCGGTGATGGCTGCTTCGCCGGCAGGGGTGCTGCCGACGACGGCTTGACTGTGCATTTTCGAAACCCTTTCGCAACGACCGCTGATAGAGCGCAAAACACGCAATTTCCGTTCCCTCGGGCGGGTGATCGGCAAGCTTTGCCGAAAACGGATAAGCCCGCCATCGATGGGCGCTAACCTGGCACTCAGGGCCAACAGGTGTGGCAAGGCGGAACAAGCATCGGGGTGCGCCGCCGGGTAAGAAAAGGCTCGCCAATCATCCTGGAGCGCCCTGTCATGCCTAGAAGCTGGTTCAGCAAACCGTCACCACCGGTCGAGGTGGTACCCGCGGTTGTTACCGAAGTGCCCCATGCGGTGGCGAATCCCACCCACTGGCCGTCGCAACGTTTGTTCGAACTGCTGACCAGCCTGGCCAGCGCCACCGCAGCCGGGCTGGACAGCGCCCGCCAGGCTTGCGTGGAGATTCAGCGCAGGGGCCAGCAGATGGAACATGCGCTGGGCGATTCGGCGGGGCACATGCGCCAGAGCAATGCGCTGGCCGAAGCCATGCAGCAGGCATTGAGCGAACACCTGAGGCAGGTCGAGCGCGATATACGCCAGCATCTGGACGAAGTGGCCGTGCAGCTCACCGCCAAGTCGAATGAGGTGATCACGGTGCTCAGCGACATTGGTGACATCGCCAGGCAGGTCAACCTGCTGGCGCTGAACGCGGCCATCGAATCGGCCCGGGCCGGGGAGGCGGGGCGCGGTTTCGCGGTGGTTGCCGACGAGGTTCGCAAGCTCGCTCAGCGCACCCTGCTCAGTGCCCGTGATGCCACCGAGCGCATGGACCTGAGCCCCCTGCAACAGCGCATGGCCAGTGTGTCGACCCATAGCCAGGGCAGCTTCGAGCTGCTCACTCGCCAGCTGGACGCCTCGCTGGGGCAGATGAACACGCTGTTCGCCACTATCAGTGGCAATGTCGAGGGGTTGCAGCAGACCAATCGGGTGATCCTCGAAAGTGCGCCGCAACTGGGCGAGCGGCTGAGCCACCTGCTGGGCCTGGGCGAGCGCGCCGGCAGCATCGCCCGCGGTGCAGGCGAGGCGCTGGTGGATGGCGTGACGGCCGAAAGGCGCCTGCAGCGCCTGCTCGGCGAGCAACGCATCGCCACCCGCTGCGATCAGGACCGCCTGGCGACGGTGCTCGAGCGCGGGCGCCTGCGCGTGGCCATCGAGCCGAACCTGGTTGGCATGTCGTTTCGCCAGCGGCCCGGCGAGCCGTTGCGCGGCCTGGATGCCGATTACGTCAGGGCCTTTGCCCAATGGCTCGGCGTCGAGGTGGAGTTCATCGAGCATGGCTGGGAACACTGCATGTCGTTGCTGGCCTTTGGTCGGCGCGCGGGCGAGGCACCGGCCGACCTGATGTGGAGTGCGTTGCCGGTTTCCCCGGCGTTCAACGATCTGGCGTTCTCTCGCCCCTACAGTGTTGCACCGCTGATTCTCGCCCGTCGCCAGGGTGACGAGCGCATTGCCGGCCTGGCCGATCTGCAGGGCCGCGTGCTCGGTTGCGGCAACGACCCCGTGGCCCTGGAAACCCTGGCGCAGCTCGGCGTGCGCTGGTCGGCCAATCGTCATCTGCCCGGTGGCCGTGTCGAGTTGGCCAACCTGATGGTGTTCTCCGATCAGACACGCATCCACGACGCGCTGGTCGAGGGCGTGGTGGATGCCTTTGCCGCCGAGCGGCCGGTGTATCACTGGGCTGCCAGCCATCGCCAGAGCCGCTGGTTCGGCAAGCTGGAGATCCTGCCGCAAGCGCTCGGCGAGCGGCTCTGGCACTACGGCGTCGGGGTGGCCCGGCGCGGCGAAAATGCCAGCTTGCTGGCCAGGGTCGACGCGTTTCTCGAACAGTTCCAGGACAGCGCACGGCGCAAGGAAATCGAAACCACCTGGCAAGGGGGCGCGCTGGTTGCGCCTGCCGGCAGCCTGGAACTCAAGGGGGTGGCCGACGCCCGTGAACTGGCGCGCCTGCCGCGCTGAGGGCATGCCGAGCTCCAGCCGGCCGCAGTGCAACACGCGGCCGATGAGGTCACAGAAACAGCGTGCTGACCAGCTCGGTGCGGTTGCGCACGCCGACCTTGCGATAGAGGTGCAGCAGGTGCGTCTTGATCGTTGGCAGGCCCAGGCCCAGTTGGCGTGCCAGCAGTTTGTTCGGCAACCCGTCGCGCAGCAGCACGGCCAGCTCGCGCTCGCGTGGCGTGAGCCCCGCCAGGCGCCTGTCGGCGCAGAGCGGCTGGCTCTGCGCCGCCAGCTGCATCAGCCCTTGCAGGGGCAGCAGGCAGGCCAGCTCGTCAGCCCGGAAAGGGCCCAGCCGCGTGCCGCGCAGCAGTGAAACACCGGCGCTCGGCTTGCCGTCGACGAGGGCGATTATCTCCACCACATCGACCACGGCATGCTGCTGTAGGAAGCGCCGGTACTCGCGGTTGTCTGCCTCGCTTTGCAGCGCCAGGCCGGCGTGCAAGGGAACTACCGGAGTGCCTGCGGCCTGGCAATGGCCCGGCCGCAGGGGGTCGACATGGCGGTAGTGGTGCAGGTAGGCATCGTGCATCGGGTCGAGCATGTCCAGCAGGATGAAGTCGCATGCCTGCAGTTGCGCGTCGATGCGGTAGAAGGCGCCCTGCGATGCCGGCACGAGCTGGCGGAAGGCAGCGAGGCAGTGGCGACCGAAATCGCCCGGGGGCTCGTGGGTGACTGCTGGCATGCTGCGCTCGCCGCATGAAGCGCCAGCCGAGGCCGGCGCCGCGGGGTCAGGCGACGGCGTAGTAGTGCTTGACGAAGCTGTCGCTGAGCACTTCCCACAACACGGGCGTGCCCTGGGTCACGAACCAGCTGTCGCCGGCCTTGAAGCGGCTGGTCTGGCCGGTGGATTCATCGGTCAGTTGCACCTCGCCAGTGACGATGGTGGCTTGCTCGCTGAACGGATAGGTCATCCGGAACTTGCCTTTGGTGGTGCCGAAATAGGCCGCACTGACCGGGTCGGTCGGCGCGCCGGCGGTCATTTTGCCGAAGCACCGGACCTCGCCTTCGAGGATCTCCGAGCCCAGATCGGCAACGGTGCCCCAGGCGTCCAGCTGGTCGAGGGTGATGCCGTTCTTGATGGCGGTGAGTGACATGGGGATTGCTCCTGTGCAGGGAAAAGAGGGTTTCGATGGGCCGCCGCGGGTGGTCAGCGGCGGCCATTCCAGTAGCCGGACAGCTGGTGCAGGGTCTTGCCGCCGGTCAGCAGCAGGGGCCGGAAGTGGTCCTTGCCGATGACGTTGATGCGCCGGATCGAACTGACCAGGTCATAGCGCGCCGAGCCTTCGCTCATGCCCTCCGCCAGTACCTTGCAAATGATGTGGCTGGGAGTCACGCCGAAGCCTGAATAGCCCTGCACGAAGAACGCGTTGGGGCGACCCGGCAGGCTGCCGATCTGCGGGAACAGGTTGGGGCTGGTGGCCATCGGGCCGCCCCAGGCCAGGTCGATCTTCACGTCCTTGAGGTAGGGGAAGATCTTCAGCATCAGGTTGCGATTCCAGGCCTTGAGGTCGTTGGGGATGTGTTCGATGAAGGGCGTGGCGGCGCCGAACAGCAGGCGGTTCTCGTTGGTCACCCGGTAGTAGTCGATGACCGGGCGGATGTCGCTGTAAGCGCCGCGGATCGGGCTGATGCGCTGGATCATGTCGTCCGACAGCGGCTCGGTCATGATCTGGAAAGCGTAGGTATTGATGGTGCTGCGATGCAGTTCCGGCTCCAGTTTGTTGAGGAAGCTGTCGCAGGCCCACAGCAACTTGCTGGCCTTGACCGAACCCTTGCCGGTGCGCACGGTAATGCGTTCGCCGTAGGTCACGTCCAGCGCCGGGCTGTACTCGAAGATCTTCACGCCATAGCTGCTCAGGGCCTTGGCCTCGCCAAGCAGCAGGTTCAGCGAGTGCACGTGGCCACCGCCCATGTGCAGCAGGGCGCTGCCGTAGGCATCGGAACCGATGATCTGCTTGACCTCGGAGCCGCCCAGGAAGCGAATTTCGTGGGGCGAGCCGAGGGATTTGAAGTCCCGCTCCCAGGCGCGCAGGGTCTTTTCCTGGCGCGCATTGAAGCCCAGGTAGCCATAGCCGTGGCAGAAGTCGGCGTCGATGTCGTACCGGGCGATACGCTCCTTGATGATGTCGGCACCCATGTCGCTGATCTCGAAGATCTGCCGCAGGCCGTCTTCGCCGACGTCTTTCCTGATCTTTTCCATGTCGTGGCCGATGCCGGCCATGATCTGTCCGCCATTGCGCCCGGTGCCGCCGAAGCCGAGGTAGCGGGCCTCCAGCACGACGATGTTGGTGATGCCTTTTTCCGCCAGCTCCAGCGCCGTGTTGATACCGGAAAAACCACCGCCGATGATGACCACGTCCGCTTCCAGGTCCTGGTCCAGCGAAGGAAAACTGAGGTCGTACTTCTTGGTGGCGGTGTAGTAGGTGGGGGTTTCGATGTTGATCATGGCAACGACCTGGACACGATGGGAGATACCTGCGTTGACGGATAGTAGACCCCTGTCACCCCCGCGCGTCTTGTTCCTGTCTGTCGTCGCCCTTGACCCTGCCTGACAGGGCGCTTCGGCCTGTGCGCGGCGGGCTCTGCGGGCGCCCGCGGTTGAGCCTGGGCGCTTGTGGTGCGTGGCGCGCCCGGGCCTTGATTGCCTGCAGACGAACGCGGCCGGCGCAGCATGGCGATCATCGCGGCAGCCCGCTGGCCTGCGCCGCGGTGAAGCCTTCGAGGCGTGCTGCCGCGGCCTCGAAGTCTCCGTTGCTGGCGTGGCCCAGTGCATCGACCTGGGCGCGCTCCTGTTCGATCACGTAGGCCCAGAACGCCCGGCTTTCGGCGTCATCGGGAGGCTGCACGGCCTGCAGCTCGGCAAGGTAGTCGGCGGTGGCGCCGGCGAGCATATTCACGAAGGTGGTCTCCAGCAGCCAGGAAAATACCTTCGACCCCCAGGCCTTGACGCCGCCGCTGCGTGTATCGGCCAGGCCATGGCGACGGGCCTCGGCCTGGTAACGAGGCACCTGGGCGTGTTCCAGGTCGGCGTAGGCAAGCCAGAACCGCCCTTGCACCGTGCCGGCGTGGCGCGCCGCCAGTGCCGGCACCACGGCAAGTGCAACCGCGCGGTTGGCCAGCTCCTTGTCCAGGGCGGCGAGGTAGGCGGAGTCGAGCGCCACGGCCGGGCGTGCCAGCGCGACCAGGCAAAGGATACTCAGCAGGTGTTTCACGGGCCGGCGCAGCATGGCGGCGTCTCCAAAAAAAGGCCCGGTGAGGGGCCAAAGGGTGACAAGCAGCGGGGAAGGCCCGGGATCAGGCGATACCCAGGCACATGTATTTCAACTCGACGTAGTCATCGATGCCGTGGCGTGAGCCTTCCCGACCCAGGCCTGATTGCTTGATGCCGCCAAAGGGCGCGACCTCGGTGGAGATCAGCCCCTCGTTGACGCCGACCATGCCGCACTCCAGCGCCTCGCTGACGCGCCAGGCACGGCCAAGATCGCGGGTGTAGAGGTAGGCGGCGAGCCCGAACTCGGTGTCGTTGGCCATCGCAACGGCCTGCTCTTCGGTGTCGAAGCGAAAGATCGGCGCCAGCGGGCCGAAGGTTTCATCGCGGGCGACCAGCATGTCCGGGGTCACATCACCCAGCACCGTGGGCGCGAAGAAGTTGCCGCCGAGCGAATGGGGCGTGCCGCCGGCCAGCAGCCTGGCGCCCTTGCCGAGCGCATCTTCGATGTGCTCCTGCACCTTGGCCACGGCCTTGGCGTTGATCAGCGGACCTTGCTGGGCGCCGTCCTCGCTGGCCGGGGCGACCTTCAGGGCATTCACGGCAGCGACCAGGCGTGTGCTGAACGCCTCGTACACGCCGCTCTGCACCAGCAGGCGGTTGGTGCACACACAGGTCTGCCCGCTGTTGCGGAATTTCGAACCCAGGGCGCCTTGCACGGCGGCGTCCAGATCGGCGTCGTCGAAGACGATGAAAGGCGCGTTGCCGCCCAGTTCCAGGCTGACCTTCTTGATGGTGTCGGCGCACTGCGCCATCAGCAGTTTGCCGATGCCGGTGGAGCCGGTGAACGACAGCTTGCGGACCCGCGGGTTGGCGGTCAATTGCGCGCCGATTTCCCCTGAGCGGGTACCCGGCACGATGTTCAGCACGCCGGCCGGAATGCCCGCGCGTTCGCCCAGCGCGGCCAGTGCCAGGGCCGACAGCGGGGTTTCCGAGGCGGGCTTGAGCACCACGGTGCAGCCGGCGGCCAGGGCCGGGCCGACCTTGCGGGTGATCATGGCGTTGGGGAAATTCCACGGGGTGATGGCTGCTACCACACCGATGGCCTGCTTGATCACCACCAGGCGGCGGCCCTGCTTGTCGTGGGGGATCACCTCGCCATAGACGCGCTTGGCCTCCTCGGCGAACCACTCGATGAAGCTGGCGCCGTAGGCGATCTCGCCACGGCTTTCGGCCAGCGGTTTGCCCTGTTCCCAGCTCAGCAGGCGGGCCAGGTCCTCCTGGTTGGCGATGATCAGCTCGAACCAGGTGCGCAGGATCGCGCTGCGCTCCCTGGCCGTGCGGTCACGCCAGGCCGGCAACGCGGCGTGGGCAGCCTCGATGGCGCGGGCCGTCTCGGCGCGGCCGAGAGAGGCGAGGCTGGCGATCAGCTCGCCGTTGGCCGGGTTGGTCACGGCGAAGCGGGCATCGTCATCGGCGTTGGTCCATTGGCCATCGATGTAGGCCTGTTCGCGCAGTAGGGTCTGGTCGGTGAGTTTCATGGGGTTCTCGACAATGCGGGTAAAGCCGTGGTGATGACGGCGCTCAGTACACGCCACCACCGCTGGTGATCGGTGCGGGCACAGCTTGAAAGGCCGCAGCCAGGGTCTGCAGGCCACGCATCAATACCGTGGTATCGACGCCGACGGCGACGAACCGCGCGCCCAGTTCGATGTAGCGGCGGGCCAGGGTCTGGTCTGCGCTGAGAATGCCGGCGGCCTTGCCGGCGCTGGCGATGCGCACGATGGCCCCTTCGATGGCGGCCTGTACCTCCGGGTGCCCCGGGTTGCCCCGGTGGCCCATGGCGGCGCTGAGGTCGGCCGGGCCGATGAACACGCCATCGACGCCGTCGACCGCGACGATCTCGTCCAGCCTGGCCAGGCCTTCGAGGTTCTCGATCTGCACCAGCAGGCACATCTGTTCGTCGGCCTTGTCGAGGTAGCCGGGCACGCTGTTCCAGCGCGAGGCGCGGGCCAGGGCGCTGCCGACGCCGCGCACGCCGTTGGGCGGGTAGCGCATGGCGCGCACCAGCTCGCGGGCCTGTTCGGCGCTTTCCACCATGGGCACCAGCAGGGTTTGCGCGCCGATGTCGAGAAGCTGCTTGATCAACGCGGTGTTGCCGATCACCGGGCGAATCACCGGTTGAGAGCCCCCCGCTTCTCTGCCGTAGGGCGCCACGGCCTGCAACTGGCCGAGCAGGCCGCGCAGGTCATTGGGCGCGTGTTCGCCGTCGATCAGCAGCCAGTCGAAGCCGGCATTGGCGGCCAGCTCGGCGCAGTAGGGATCGGCCAGGCCGAGCCACAGGCCGATTTGCGTCTCGCCCGATTGCAGGCGTTGCTTGAAGTGATTGATGGGCATGTCCATGAGCGGCTCCGGGGGGCTCAGACGAATCGGCAGGCGATGCTGCCGAGCATGTCGTAGTCGACGTGAAAGGTGTCGCCGGGGTTGGCCGCCACCGGGCGGGTGAACGAGCCGCCGAGGATGATTTGCCCCGGCTGCAGGGTGACGTCATAGGGCGCCAACTTGTTGGCCAGCCAGGCCACGCCCTTGGCCGGGTGGTTGAGCACCGCCGCCGATACTCCGGACTCCTCGATCACGCCGTTGCGGTAGAGCACCGCCGGCACCTTGCGCAGGTCGATCTCGGTCGGCCGCACGGCGCGGCCGCCCATCACCACACCGGCATTGGCGGCGTTGTCGGAAATGGTGTCGAAGACCTTGCGGGTGGCGCCGCTGTCCGGGTCGACCTGCTGGATGCGCGCATCGATGATCTCCAGCGCCGGGATCACCCATTCGGTGGCGTCCAGCACGTCGAAGAGCGTCACGTTCGGGCCTTTCAGCGGCTTGCCGAGAATGAACGCCAGCTCCACTTCTACCCGCGGCACGATGAAACGTGCGAAGGGGATGTCGGTGCCTTCATCGAAGAACATGTCATCGAGCAGCGCGCCGTAGTCCGGCTCGCTGATGTTCGAGGACACCTGCATGGCGCGTGAGGTCAGGCCGATCTTGTGGCCGACCAGTTTGCGGCCGCCCTCGATCTTGCGGGCCACCCAGGCGCGCTGGATGGCGTAGGCGTCCTCGATGGTGATGGCCGGCTGGTCCAGGGAAAACTGGCGCACCTGCTGTCGCGAACGCTCGGCGGCGTCCAGGCGGGCGGCGGCTTCTCTGATGAAGGCGGAGTCGAGCATGGCAAACCTCAGGGCGTCTTGTTGAAAAGGGGGTGCAGGCTGCTGTGCTTGCCGTCGTAGACCTGCGCCTGGCCTTCGTCGATCTGCAGGGTGATGCCTACCGGGCGCTGCGCGACGATCTCACCCAGGGCGCTGCGCAGCACCGCCAGCAGGCTGTCGCCGACCCGCGTGTGTACCGCGGCGCTGCGGCCCGGCCCCATGCGCAGGTTGGCGTACAGGAAGCCATAGTCACCCTGGCCGTCGGCGACCGCCGCATGTGCAGCCGGGTAGGCCAGTACGCGGGTACCGCCGGTGGGGAACACCGCCTTGCCCTGCTCATCACGCTGTTCGAGCATGCCGTCGGCCAGGGCCCGGCACAGGCCGGGGATGTCTGCCTCGTGCTCGAGGTCAGGGGTGTAGAGCAGCACCAGGTGGGGCATTTGGTTCTCCAGGGCGCTGGCGCGACGGCTGTCGCGCCAGCGAAACGTGCACGTGGCTTGGGGGTGTGCGGTGCGGCTACAGGCGGCTGGTCGACACCACACCTGCCGGGTTGGCGGCCTGGGGCGGCGGCAGTGCTGAACCATCCTGGGGCGTGACCGGGAAAACCGCGTTGATCTGCCCGGTGCCCGAGGCGGCGAAGTAGGGCGTCAGTACTTCGGCCTGGCCGTCGTACGCGGACCAGCCCAGGGCGCCCAGCAGCATGGCGGTGTCGTGCATGAAACCTTCGCCATGGCCCTTGGCCGCGTACTCGGGCAGCATGCCGCAGAACTCCTGCCACTCGGCGTTCTGCCACATCTCGATGACACGCTCGTCGAGGGTTTCCAGAAACGGGCTCCAGATCTTCGTGGCGTATTCCGGCGCCTGGCCGTTCTGGGCGAAGCGATGCGACAGCGAGCCGCTGGCCAGGAATGCGACGTTGCCGTCGTAGTTGTCTTCCACCGCCTTGCGCATCGCCCAGCCGAGGCGGGCGCTGTCGTGTAGGTAGTGCGAGGTGCACAGCGAGGAGACCGAGATCACCTTGAAGTGCTGGTCCTTGTTCATGTAGCGCATCGGCACCAGCGTGCCGTATTCGGGGGCGAGGGTAGTGGCATGGTGGGCCATGGTTTCCACGCCGAAGCGGTTGCACGCCTCGGCGAGGAGCTGGCCCAGCCCGGGGTTGCCCGGAAACTCGTACGCCATGTTGCTGATGAAGTGCGGCAACTCGTTGCTGGTGTACAGCCCCTTGAAGTGCGGCCCGCAGTTGATGTGGTAGTTGGCGTTGACCAGCCAGTGGGTGTCGAACACCACGAGGGTGTCCACGCCCAGTTCACGGCAGCGTCGGCTGATTTCCAGGTGCCCGTCGATGGCCGCCTGGCGAAAGCCCTGGCGTGGCCCCGGCAGTTCCGAGACGTACATCGATGGCACGTGGGTGATCTTGGCAGCTAGAGCGACTGTGCCCATGACGGGTTCTCCTCGCGATGTCTTGTGGTTGGTCTGCACGCTGGAAACGGGTGACACAGGCCGGTTATAAACCCGCCCGGATCATCCGCGCGAGCCGATCGTCAAACACCCCAGCGTGGAATGTGATGACTGCCCATGGAAATGCACACGTTCTTCACTTCGCTGAATACCTCGAAGCTGTATTCGCCGCCTTCACGGCCGGTGCCGGAGCCCTTCACGCCGCCGAACGGTTGGCGCAGGTCGCGCACGTTCTGGCTGTTGATGAACACCATGCCGGCCTCGATGCCGTGGGCCAGGCGGTGGGCCTTGCCGATGTCCTGGGTCCAGATGTAGGAGGCCAGGCCGTACTCGGTGTCGTTGGCCAGGCGCAGCGCTTCGGCTTCGTCCCTGAATTTGATCAGGCAGGCCACCGGGCCGAAGATTTCTTCCTGGGCGATGCGCATGCGGTTGTCGACGTCGGCGAACACCGTCGGCTGGATGAACTGGCCGCGGGCCAGATGGGCCGGCAGGTTGGCCGGGCGCTCCAGGCCGCCAGCGACCAGGTTGGCGCCTTCCTCGATACCGATCCTGATGTAGCCGGTGACCTTGTCGTAATGCGCCTGGGTGATCATCGAACCGACCTGGGTCTTCGGGTCGGTCGGGTCACCGACGATCAGGCGCCTGGCACGGGCGGCGAACTCGGCGACGAACTGCTCGTAGACGGTTTCCTGGATGAAGATCCGGCTACCCGCGGTGCAGCGCTCGCCGTTCAGCGAGAAGATGGTGAACAGCGCGGCGTCGAGGGCACGGTCCAGGTCGGCGTCGTCGAAGATCAGCACCGGGCTCTTGCCGCCCAGCTCCATGGAGTACTTCTTGAGGCCGGCGGTCTGCATGATCCGCTTGCCGGTGGCGGTGCCGCCAGTGAAGGAAATGGCGCGTACGTCCGGGTGGCGCACCAGGGCGTCGCCGGCGGTGGCGCCATAGCCCTGCACCACGTTGAGCACGCCGGGCGGAATGCCGGCTTCCAGCGCCAGGCGGCCCAGCTCGTTGGCCGTCAGCGGCGACAGCTCGCTCATCTTCAATACCGCGGTGTTGCCCAGGGCCAGGCAGGGCGCGGTCTTCCAGGTCGCGGTCATGAACGGCACGTTCCACGGCGACACCAGCGCACAGACGCCCACCGGCTGGTACAGGGTGTAGTTGAGCATCTGGTCGTCGACCGGGTAGCTGTGGCCGTCCATGCGCGTGCAGACTTCGGCGAAGAAGTCGAAGTTGTGCGACGCGCGGGGGATCAGCACGTTCCTGGTCTGGTGGATCGGCAGGCCGGTGTCGAGGGTCTCCAGCTCGGCCAGGCGCGGCACGTTCTGGTCGATCAGCTCGCCCAGCTTGCGCATCAGCCTGGCGCGCTCCTTGGCCGGGGTGCTGGCCCACTTCGGAAACGCCTCCCGGGCGGCGGCCACGGCCTGGTTGATTTCCTCGGCGCCGCCGCTGGCGACTTCGCCGATGGCTTCGTTGGTGGCCGGGTTGTAATTGGTGAAGGTCTCGCGGCTCTCGACTTCCGTGCCGTTGATCCAGTGCTTGATCATGCTCGTTGTCTCTCTGCTGGGGTTAGCCGCGAGCGGCGAAGAAGTCGCGTTCACTGACGATGCGGTTGACCAGCCGGCCAACGCCTTGCACCTCGGTCACCACCACGTCGCCCGGCACCACGTCGGCCAGGCCTTCGGGCGTGCCGGTGGCGATCATGTCGCCGGGCTGCAGGGTCATGAAGCTGGAGAAGTATTCGATCAGGTAGGGGATGTCGAAGATCATGTCGGCCGTGGTGCCTTCCTGCTTCAGCTCGCCGTTGATCCAGGTGCGCAGCGTGAGCGCCGAGGGATCCGGCACCTCGGCGGCATCGATGATCCAGGGCCCGACCGGGGTGGTGCAGTCGCGGTTCTTCACCCGCAGATTGGGCCGGTAATAGTTTTCCAGGTAGTCGCGGATCGCGTAGTCGTTGCACACGGTGTAGCCCGCCAGGTACTGGAGCGCCTCTTCGCGCCTGACGTTCTTCGCCGGCTTGCCGATCACCGCCACCAGTTCGCACTCGTAGTGCATGTACTTGACGTTGTCCGGGCGCCAGGTCACGCCGTTGTGGCCGGTGTAGGTGCCCGGTGACTTGATGAACGCCAGCGGCTCGGTCGGCGCCTTGAAGGCCAGTTCGGCGGCATGGTCGGCATAGTTCAGGCCGAGGGCGAACATGCTGCCCTGGGCCGGCGGCAGCCACTCGACCTCGGCTTCGCCGAGCAACCGACCATCGGCCAGGCGCAGCGCGTTGTCGGCTTCCACGGTGACCTGATGGATCGTGTTCTCATAGCGGATACGTGCGTGTTTCATGGTTCTGGCCTCACTGCGCCACGATGCTGTTGCTCAGGCGGCCCAGGCCGCTGATTTCGACCACGACTTCGTCGCCGGGCTGGACGTCGACACGGCCTTCCGGCGTGCCGGTGATCAGCACGTCGCCAGCGTGCAGGGTCATGAATTCGCTCAGTTCGGCAATCAGCTGGGGAATGCCGCGCACCAGGTTGGCGGTGCTGTTTTGCTGGCGAAGCTCACCGTTGACCAGCAGCTTCAGGCTCAACGCGTGCGGGTCGGCTACCTGGCTGGCGGGCGTCACCTCGCTGCCCAGAGCGCAGAACCCGTCACGGCACTTGGCCTTGACGGCTGGCCGGTAGTAACTGTCTTCCGGCAGGCTGAATTCATTGACGATCAGGTAGCCGGCGACGTGGGCGAGGGCGTCGGCCTGGCTGACGCGGCTGGCGCGCGTGCCGATCACCACCCCCAGCGCCGGGCCCGGTTGCAGGCGCTCGCCAGCGGGGGCGAGCACCGCCTGGCCATCGCCGTTGCGGGTGTTCGGGGTCTTGATGAACAGCACCGGTTTGACCGGTGGCTTCTGGTAGGGAAGTTCGTTGAATTCAGCCAGTCGGCTGTCCAGCAGGCCCTGGTAATTCAGGGCGATGCCGAACAGGGTGCCTGTGGCGATTTCGCTGGTGGCGCGACGCATGCTTCACTCCTGGCTCGGACTGCCGCTGCCCGAGAGCGCCGCTGGCGGCTCACTGATCGGTCGGCAGGTCGAGTAGTTTATTAATATGTTAACGATGGTTGCGTGGCGATGCCTTTCACTCGGTCCATGGGGGCTATTTAAACCGTCATTGGCGCGGGCCGATTGTCTGCGGCTGCCAGGCTTTTTGATCGAGCGTGCCAACGGCCGGCAGCGTCCAAGCCGCGTTTGCGTCCGCCAGGCGGTTGTTGCTTAAATCAGACCTGCCGCTACCCACCAGCCATGAGTGAACCGATGTCTGCCTACCGACCCTCCCTGACCCTGACGCTTCTGCAAGCCCGTGAAGCGACCATGGGGTTCTTTCGGCCCTCGCTCAACCAGCACGGGCTGACCGAGCAGCAGTGGCGGATCATCCGTATCCTGCGCCAGAGCGGCGAGATGGAGAGTTACCAACTGGCGCAGCAGGCGTGCATCCTCAAACCGAGCATGACCGGCGTGCTCGCGCGCATGGAGCGTGACGGCGTGGTGCGCCGCTGGAAGGCGCCGCAGGACCAGCGGCGCGTCTACGTGGGCCTCACGGAGGCGGGCCAGCAATGCTTCGTGGCGATGAGCGAGGATATGGAGCGCAACTACCAGCGGATTCTCGAGCAGTTCGGCGCTGACAAGCTCCAGCAACTGCTGGGGCTGCTCAACGAACTGAAACAGATCAAGCCCTGAGGCCGGGGAGGGTGTAGCGATGGCGAGTCGTGCACCGATACCCAACATCGACATCGGCCAGGTCTACGATCAGCGCTACGCCGATGCCGACGTGCATTACGAGGCCCTGGGCAAGCTCGCCGATTTCTTCGGGCGCAACATGCCGGTGCATCGGCATGACCGTTTTTTCCAGGTGCATTACGTCAAGAGCGGCACGGTGCGGGTATTTCTGGACGACCAGCGTTACCAGCAGCAGGGGCCGATGTTCTTTCTCACCCCGCCTACCGTCCCGCATGCCTTCGTTACCGACGCCGAGGCCGATGGCCACGTGCTGACCGTGCGCCAGGAGTGGGTGTGGCCGCTGCTGGAGGCCAGCCATGGTCTGGCTGCCGGGCCGCGCATCGGTGCGGTGTGCGTGGCATTCGACGAGCTGGGCGGTGGCTTCGAGGCAGAGGTCGCCCGGCTCGACCTGTGCTTCGAGCACCTGCGCAGCGAATTCGCCGCGGCCCATCCCGGCCGGGCGGCCAGCCTGGAGGCGCTGACGCGGCTGATCATGATCGGCTTGCTGCGCTTGTCCACGCGCTCGCTCAAGGCCCAGCCGGAACGCCGCGACGACCTGCAGTTCTTCCATCGCTTCAACGCATTGATCGAGCAACATTACCCGCAGCACTGGCCGCTGGCCGCCTATGCGGCGAGCATTGGCGTGACCGAGGCGCGCCTCAATGACATTTGCCGCCGCATCGCCGGCCTGCCTTCCAAACGCCTGGTGCACGAGCGCCTGATGCAGGAGGCCAAGCGGCTGTTGTTGTTCGGCGGCGCTTCGATCAGCGAGGTGGGCTACCAGCTCGGCTTCAAGGATCCCGGCTACTTCAGCCGCTTCTTCGCCCGCAACGCCGGCATGGCGCCGGGCGAATACCGCCAACGGCACTGGCAGGACAAGCAGGACGCCTGGCGCTGAGTCGGCGCTTTCGGGCAGCAGGCTGCTCCCCTCGGTTCCCAGGTTCATCGGCTCGTCGCACTGGCCGCTTGTGGATTTGCGTGAAAATAAATTAACTTGTTAACTAATTTAATCCGGCCGTCTTCTTTTCAGGCAACGCGCAGGTGCGCTGTGCGAGCTGCGAGCATGTGGATCAGTACGGCGAATAGCCCCGGCTGCTGGCAGCCCCAGCGGCGATCTCGGCCTCGATTTCACCCTGCTGCCGGGCGCCGTTGCTGGTGTTTCTCTGACTGTACGGAGTCTTGCATGTCACTCGTTCACCAGCCGAAACGGCTGATCGTTCTGCTCGCCGCACTGGTGGCGTTCGGTCCGCTGTCGATCGACATGTACCTGCCCAGCGTGCCGCTCATTGCCGACGACCTGCAGGCGAGTGCAGCACAGGTGCAGATGACCATCGGCCTGTTTCTCGCCGGCTTCAGCCTGGGCATGCTGTTCTACGGTCCCCTGTCGGACCGTTTCGGGCGGCGGCGCCTGCTGCTTGGCGGCATCTGCCTGTACATGCTGGCCAGCCTTGGTTGCGCACTGGCCAGCGAACCGCACCAGCTGATTGGCTGGCGGCTGCTGCAGGCGCTCGGTGGCGCTTCCGCCTCGGTGCTCGCGCGGGTCATCGTGCGCGACCTGTTCCCGCTCGATGACGCGGCGCGGGTGCTCTCGCTGATGCAGCAGGTGACCATGATCGCCACGCTGATCGCTCCGTTGCTTGGTGGCTACCTGATCCTGGTCAGTGGCTGGCGGGTGTTGTTCGTCATCCTCCTGGGGTTCGCCGGGGTGTGCCTGGTGCTGGTCTGGCGCGGCATTCCCGAAACCCTGCCACGCGAGTCACGGGGTGCCTCGGTGGGGCTGGCCTTTCGTGCCTACGTGCAGATCGCCCGTCAGCCCCAGGCCATCGGCTACATCCTGTGCATGGGCCTGGCGTTCGCCGGCATGTTCGCCTTCATCACCGCGTCGCCCTTCGTGTACATCGAGTTCTTCGCCGTCTCGATGCAGCACTACGGCTGGCTCTTTTCGCTGAACATCCTTGGCATCATGGCCATGAGCTTCGTCAATGCGCGGCTGGTCCGGCGCGTGGGCCCATCGCGGATGCTGGGGCTGGGCGCCGGCATCAGCGCGCTGGCGGGCATGGCCCTGCTGTTTTTCGCGGCCAGCGAGTGGGGCGGCTTGCCGGCCTTGGTGCTGTGTGTGCTGGCCTACGTCAGCGTTACCGGAATGATCGCGGCCAACTGCCTGGCCTGCCTGATGTCGCTGTTCCCGCGCCAGGCTGGCGCCGCTGCCGGGCTGGCGGCAGCCTCGCAATTTGGCCTGGGTACCCTGGCCAGTGCGCTTGTCAGCCTGTTGTACGACGGCAGCCCCTGGCCGATGGGCCTGCTGATGGGCTGCGCCGGGGTCGGTGTGCTGCTGGCCTTTCTGTTGAGCCGTCGCTAAGAGCCCGTTCATAATCTTTCAGCCCAGGTTCGTCGATTTTGGCAGCTAAGTGGCGCAAGCGGTCATTCCCCCTATCCTGTGGGAACGGGCCATGCCCGTGATTTTTCGCGGGCATGGCCCGCTCCCACAATGGACCAGCGACGGCTGCTAGCTGCCGCTTCTGCACATGCAGATCGTGAACAGGTTCTAAGGCCCGGCAGGTTTGCAGTCGGCCAGAAGGGTGGTTTGGTAGAACGGTCGTAATCGCCACGGAAAGTACAATATTGCCTGCGGAACGTGCATTTTTGCCGCCCGCAGCGCTCTGCATAATGACCTCGCAAACATTTCGGTACGCCCAATGCACCCCAGGCGCTGTGCGCTTCACGCGCAACCCTGGTTGCCTTGGGTACGCGCCCCGTGCCGATGGCCGATAACCAACAATAAGCAGGTCGAACAGCATGAATAAGCCAAACTCGCTCCTCGCCGCGCTCCGTGAAATTCTGCCTGCCATCGCCGCCAATGCTGGCCGGGCAGAGCAGGACCGCATGGTGCCGGCCGAGAATATCGCGATGCTCAAGGGCATCGGCCTGCACCGTGCCTTTCAGCCCCGTGCTTATGGCGGCCTGGAAATGTCCTTGCCCGAGTTCTGTGACTGCATTGCCCTGCTGGCCGGTGCGTGCGCCAGCACCGCCTGGGCCCTGAGCCTGCTGTGCACCCATAGCCACCAGTTGGCGATGTTCCCCAAACAACTGCAGGACGAGGTCTGGGGAGACGATCCGCATGCCACCGCCAGCAGTTCCATTGCCCCCTTCGGCAAGGTCGAAGAGGTCGAGGGCGGTGTGCTGTTCAGCGGCCAGATGGGCTGGAGCAGCGGCAGCGACCACGCCGAGTGGGCCATCGTCGGCTGTCGCCGGCACAATGCCGAGGGTGGGCAGGACTACTGCTTTGCGGTGTTGCCGCGTGATGACTACCAGATCCGGGATGACTGGTACGCGGTCGGCATGAAGGGCAGTGGTACCAAGACGCTGATCATCGACAACGTATTCGTGCCGGAGTATCGCATCCAGAAAGCCAGGGACATGATGGAAGGCAAGTCGGCCGGCTTCGGCCTTTACCCGGACAGCAAGATCTTCTACAGCCCTTATCGTCCTTACTTCGCCAGTGGCTTCTCCACCGTCAGCCTGGGCGTGGCCGAGCGCATGCTCGCGGCCTTTCAGGACAAGACTCGCAACCGCGTGCGCGCCTACACCGGTGCCAGCGTCGGTGCTGCCACGCCGGCGCTGATGCGCCTGGCCGAATCCACTCATCAGGTCGCTGCCGCCCGCGCGTTTCTCGAAAAGACCTGGCGCGAACACGCCGAACATGGTGAGCGCCAGCAGTACCCGAGCCGCGAAACACTGGCCTTCTGGCGCACCAATCAGGCTTATGCCGTGAAGATGTGCGTGCAGGCCGTCGACCGGCTGTTCGAAGCTGCAGGCGGCACCGCCTGGATGGAGAGCAACGAGTTGCAGCGCCTGTGGCGCGACTCGCACATGACCGCCGCCCATGCCTACACCGACTACGACGTGTGCGCACAGATCCTCGGTCGGGAGCTAATGGGGCTGGAGCCTGACCCGAGCATGGTCTGAATCCGCCATCCCCTTCCCGCGAATCGATAGGCCGGGCGCGCGCCCGGCAGTGAGGACAACCATGACCGATCAACAACCGGCGGGCTTCGACCCGCGTGCCTTTCGCCGTGCCCTGGGCAACTTCGCCACCGGGGTAACCATCATGACTGCCGCAGTCGGCGGGCGTAAGGTCGGCGTGACCGCCAACAGCTTCAACTCCGTGTCCCTGGAGCCTGCGCTGATTCTCTGGAGTATCGACAAACGCTCCACCAGCTACGAGGTGTTCAACGAGGCCAGCCACTTCGTCGTGAACATCCTGGCGGCGGACCAGATCGACCTGTCCAACCAGTTTGCCCGTCACAGCGACGACAAGTTCGCCGACATCGAACATGACGCCGGTGCCGGTGGGGCACCGCTGCTCTTTGACTGCGCAGCGCGTTTCCAGTGCGAAATGCACCAGCAGGTCGACGGCGGTGATCACTGGATCCTGATCGGCAAGGTGATCGCCTTCGATGACCTGGGGCGCTCGCCACTGCTTTATCACCAGGGCGTCTATTCGTCGGTATTGCCCCACCCGCGATCACTAAAAAAGACCGATAGCGTTGGCAAGACCGCCTTTCAGGGGCGCCTGAGCCATAACCTGTACTACCTGATGACCCAGGCGGTGCGCCGCTACCAGACCGACTACCAGCCGCGCCAACTGGCCACCGGCTTTCGCACCAGCGAAGCCCGCATGCTCATGGTCATGGACAAGGATTCCAGCCTGGACATGGCCGACCTCCAGCAACTTGTCGCCATGCCGGTACGGGAAATCGAAGAGTCGCTGGAAACGCTCAAGCGCAAAGGCATGTTGCGCGATTGCGGGGCTGGGGTAGGGCTCACCGAGCTCGGCCATGAACAGGCCGAAACCCTGTGGAACATCGCCGAGCAGCAACAGGTTCGCGCATTCGCGGGGTTTTCCGCAGCGCAGATCGAGGCGTTCAAAAGCGTACTGCGGGGTGTTGCCGGCGGCTTATGAGCGGTGACTGCGCACCGCTGCGGCCTGAGCCGGACATGTCATGGTCTTGTCGGGGCTGGCTGACAGCGCGCACGTGGCCAGGCCAGCCCAACGCCAGCGGGCAGGCGCGCTCGGCGATCGTTTCAGGGGAGAGTCCATGCAACGCGCCTGTGCTGCCGGGCCGCAGCCCGGTTCAGCACAGCGGCTGACGGGATCCGCTGTGGCTGGGCGTGCCCCGCCTGTCAGGCTCTGGTCGCTGCGCTGGTCACACTGCCTTGGACTTTGGATAGCTCTTCTGGTAGCGCGTGAGCTCGTCCGTACCCGGCTGGCGGTACGGAGTGCCCGGGCCGTCGTTGGCAATGTAGAAGGTGTCCGAGGCAGCATGCTTTTCAGCTGCTTTGTAAACCGTGTCGAGCGCCACCCAGGGCAGAACGACAGAACCCTTCTTGAAGCAGGTGCAGCCGTTTATGGAAGCAAGGTAGAGCGTCTTCTGCGCGCCGCCAGGCAGGACCACCGTCGCCTCACGCTCGTCGAACAAACGTTTGGCTACTTCCTGCCCGAACAACCTCTCGATAGGCGCAGCCAGCCCGTCCCTGTTGCCCGGCATCGTCAGCAGGATCTCGTCATGCTTGCTCATGGCAACGCGCAGAACCCGAGTGAACTCGTCCGGGTAAACGCCGTGTTTCGTCGTGTGATACATCATGTTCCGCTTCCTTACGTGCTTGGTTCCCTACCAGTCCAGCCCATAGGTTACCGGCTGTTGCAGCAACCGGCACATCAATTTCGATGGCTGGCACTACCAATAGCCAGTCTGTCTTCCAGGGCTTTCATGCAGCGGGGCCGGCCGAGTGATGACGCCGAGAGCGCCCCGCCTTGCTCTTGCGCACCGGAGTATAGATTGCCGCAGCCGAACGCGCCGGCTTTGGCGCCCTATCGATGGCGGGGGCGTTCACTGATACGTGGCGATATCATCATCCAGCGCGGCGATTCCTGTAATCGTCTCTCCTATCAACGAGTATCGAAGATGTTTGACGAGTGCGCGGGCTGCAGGCGTTATGCTTTTGTGAGGATTCATGAGTGCATGAAGCTTCGATGGCAATGGACGTTCCGCTGAACAGGTAAGCTGCAATTTGCCGGCCTGCAGGTCTGCGACGCACCCATGTAACGGTAGGCAGGCCAGGCCCAAGCCGGCACGAGCACCGTTGAGTACAGCCTGATAGCCTTTTGCATGCAGGGCGGGCCTAAAGGTTGATTGTTCATCGTTGCCCAAAGTCCGTGGGCGTGTATCGGCTGGCGACATCGCGGCCAGCAGATCCAGATCCTTCACAATTGCCAGACGCTTGGGGTCGCCAAGTTTTTCCACGAGCTGCGGTGTGCCTACGATAACCATCGGCAGTTCGGCCAAAGGCCTGGAAACTACATCGGTGCTATCGCCGGGTACATCGCGGAAGCTGAGGGAGGCATCCAGCTGATTGTTCGCCAGATCGATTAGGTCATCGGCCTCGGTAACGTGTAGCTCTACTTCGGGGTAATCATTCTTGAACGTGCGTAGGCAGCCGTAAATCCATGACGAGAGTATGCCCGGCGCTGCCAAATGCAACGGGCCGCGCGGAACGCCATTTGCCTGTTTGGTGATTCTCTCCACTGCTTCTGCAGCGTGCAGCATGTCCAGAGCATGCTGATAAATGCGTGAACCTGTGGGCGTAAGGTGCAGAGCGCCTGGTTTCCTGATGAGCAGCTGCACCTCCAGGCGCTTTTCCAACTGGATGATGCGCCTGCTCAGATTGGATTTGGCCATTCCGGTGCGCGACGCCGCAGCGGAAAAGCCGCCAGCTTGGACAACGTGCACCAGCCAATAGAGATCTGCCAGGTTGGTTGCCTGCAGGGGAGAGGTGGCCGCTGGTTTTTGGGACGACCTGTAGTCATATGTGGGACGCGGCATCATGTCTATCTACAAGGCTTTGCGTTATCTTAGCGCGCTATCGATGATGGGCCTTTTGCCGTGGCGGACGACGCTTTTGCTTTGAAGGATGTGCAGCGACTCATGATGGATCGTTCGCCGGGCCCATGTCGCAGATGGGACGAATTCATGCAGAACAATTTCAATAATGCACCGCATATCCTAGTCATAGACGACTCTCCCGAGGAGCTGCGCGGTATCGTCGGCTTGCTGCGTCAGCAGCCCTGGCGTCTTTCCATGGCAAGCGATCCTCGTCAGGGCTATCAGCGTGCCCTGGCGCTCAAGCCTGATCTTATTCTGCTTGATGTGCGCATGCCGGGAATGGATGGTTTCGCCCTATGCCGCATGTTGCGCGAAGCGCCTGCGACGCAGCGAACGCCGGTGATCTTTCTTACCTCTGCCGGCGCGGTGGAGGAACGTATCGAGGGGCTGACGCTGGGCAGCGTGGATTATGTCCTCAAAAGCTGCGATCCCCAGGAGATCCTGGCGCGTATCCGTATTCATCTGCAGCTGTCATGGCGTGAGCCTGCGGTAGCCCCGAGCGCCGATGCCGTTGAACCGGCGAATCAGGAAGAGGTTTCTCTGCGCGTAGCCATGCGGGTGATCACACAGAACCTGGCAGAAATGCCCTCGCTGGCAGAAATTGCCCGCAAGGCCGGCACCCATGAGAAGCGCCTGTCGAGCATCTTTCGTGAGCATCTGGGCAGCACCGTATTCGCCTACATCCGCGACGTGCGCATAAGACGAGGCCAGGAGTTGCTGAGCGACAGCGCGATGGATATCCAGGACATTGCCGATCAGGTCGGCTTTCGAAGCGCATGCAACTTCACCACGGCCTTTCGTGAGCGTGTTGGCATGACGCCCAGTCAGTATCGCCAGCAAGCGCACGCCAAGAATAGTCACCACGCAGCCGACGAAAGTCGGCAATGACCCGCTGATGTCGGCTCGCCTCATCTGCTGGCTCCGCCAGGTCGCTTCCTTGTTCTGTTCTGTGCGGTTGCGCAGGTCTGGCTGCGCCTCTGGGTTTTTGTGCCTGCTCCTATCGTTTGGCCCATCGGCGTGGGCGCTGGATGTTTGTCAGGCCTCGCGCGTGGATCTCGCGCCCCAGGCAAAGATTTTCGAGGACGTGACTGCCCGGCTCGATGCCGCACAGGTGTTGGCGTTGCCTGAGTCCCGTTTCCAGGCTGCAACGCCCGAGTTGCTTGGCCAGGAGTACAGTCACTCGGCCTACTGGCTCAAGTTCGAGCTGTACAACGGCCATTCACAGGTATGTCGCCGCTGGCTTACGGTAGGCGAGCCCCGCCTGCATGACATCCAGGTGCATGTCCTTGACCGCGATAACTGGGGCAGGCAGGTCGCGGGAGCGGCTTACCCGCTGGAGCAATGGCCGGTGGCGGAACGGCAGCCGGTATTCGAGCTGCTGGTACAACCCGGTGAACGTGTTCAGGTATTGGTGCGCATCAGCACGCCGACCCTGTTGCTGCTGCAACCAGTCCTGTGGGACGAGACGACGCTGCTACGGGATAGGCAATGGGTTTCTCTGGCTGACGGCATCACCCTTGGCATCGTGTTGCTGATAGTGCCGTTCAGCCTCGTGGTCGGTTGGATTGTGCGTTCACGCCTGCTGGCCGTGCATGCGACAACCGTATTTTCCTATGTACTGGTGACCGTTGTCGCGAGCGGGTACCTGATCCTGTGGCCGGGGTTGATGCAGTGGAGCCTTCCATTATGGTCAGCGCTCAGTATCCTGTCGTTTTTGTGCTTTTTGGCCTATGCCCGTGAGTTGCTGCAGGTGCGACAGCTGCCGCCAGTCTGGGGATGGCTTTATCACGGTGTACTGATCGCTTTCGCTGCAGCCTGCCTCTGGGGGCTTCTTGTCGACTCCGTACAAGGAAGGCCCCTCTCCGAGTGGTGTACGCGCGTGGCTGCCTACATCCTTTTGCCGGCAACGCTGATCGTCGCCTGGCGGCGCGGTTTGCAACTGAGCTGGATGGCATGGGCTGTACCGCTATTCATGCTGGTGCAATTCGTTGTCCGCTATGTTCTGCAGCTCGACACGCTGCCCTGGCAGGCTCGCGCGAGCGTTCTCAGCCTGTCTTCGACCTTGCCGGGCGTTGCCATCCTGGTATGTACCCTGGTCACCGAGGTGGTTCGCAGCAGGCGCCGCGAGCGTCACGCGCTGACGGCGCTCGAAAATCAGCAGCGCGAAGAGCAGGAGCGCCTGGAAAGCACCGTCGCCATCCGTACCGGGCAGTTGAATGAGTCCTTGCGAGCGCGTAGTTCGTTGATGGCACGTATCAGCCATGACTTGCGCTCACCGCTGGTGAGCATCATCGATTATGCGCGCATGGCCCGGGCCGGCGTTGTTGAAGATTTCCCCAACAAGGTCGAGCGCAATGCGCGGCAGCAGCTGGATCTGATCGATGAATTGTTGGAGTTTTCCAAGAGCGAGCTACAGCAACTGGAACTCACATTGGCACCCGGATACCTGTACGGTTTTCTGCAGGAGCTGGGAGAGGAGGCCGGGTTCCTGGCGGCGCGTCAGAACAACCGCTTTGGCTGCTGCTTCGCCGACGATCTGCCCGCCCTGGTACGTGCTGACTTCCGTCGCCTTCGCCAGGTGCTGTTGAATCTGTTGGGCAACGCGGCGAAATTTACCCATGACGGCGTAATCGTTTTCGAGGTGACCTGTCAGCAGACCTCACCTGGTCACGTGCTTCTGTACTTCAGCATCAGCGACAGCGGTATCGGCATAGACGCCCAGTCTCCAGAGCGACTGCTCAAGCCGTTCCAGCGTGGTCAGGGGGTAGAGGGCTACGATGGCAGTGGCCTGGGGCTGTCGATCGTCACTCAGCTACTACAAATCATGGGCAGCGAGCTCGAGCTGCAGCGACTGGAGCCGAAAGGCAGTCGGTTCAGCTTTCAGTTGCCGCTAGCCTGTGCCAGCGAAGAGGACCTCGACAGCAGCTTCGTCGAGAACCATGGGGTGCAGGTTGACGGTAGTGGGCGAAAAATTCTGATCGTCGATGATTTGCCGCAAAATCGTGATTGGGTCAGTGATCTGTTGGCGGGCTACGAATTCGAGGTGCAAACCGCTGCCAGTGCTGAGGAGGCTCTGGGGCAATTGGAATCCGAAACCTTTGATTTGCTGATTTCCGACATGCGCATGCCGGGCATGGATGGCTGGGCGTTATTGAGCCGGGTGCGCGCGCGCTGGCCAGAACTGCCCGTGCTGCTGTATTCGGCTGTGCCTGCGTTGCGCCCCATGGATATGCCAGGCAGCCTGCGCTTCGATGACACACTGCTCAAGCCTGCCTCCAGCAGGGATTTGCTGGCACGCGTGGATAAGCTGAGCCGCATCGCCAGTGCATCTCAGGAGGCGGTGTGAGGTGCGTCACGAGGGCATCTTTGTGCATGCTGATTGCGCTGCCAGGCATCACCCTGGCTGTGGAGCTCGAGGCGGTAAATGTCGTTGGCGCGAGCCATCGTGAAGAACCGAACCAGCGGGTTCCTGCCAGCGTTTCGGTAATCGAGGGTGATCGACTGCATGATGCCGATCTGGGCGCATTGGCGCAGCGTGTTCCCGGCGTGTTGTTTAGCGCCCCCAATCCGCGTTATGCCGCCATCGGTATCCGGGGGTTGGGCACGAGCTCTGCCAACGATGGGCTCGACGGTAGCGTTGCAGTATTTCTCGACGGCGTTTACCTGGGCCGCCAGGGCATGACCCCACTGGATTTCGGCGATATCGAGCGTGTCGAGATTCTGCGCGGACCGCAAGCAACGCTATACGGCAAGAATGCCACCGCTGGCGCCATCACCCTGACAAGCCGTATGCCGAGTTTCGTCAATGAAGGGCAGGGTGAAATCAGAATGGGCCAGGATGGTTTGCGCCACTACCGTGCAAGCGTCGCAGGCCCGCTGATTGATGACGAACTGGCAGGGCGGCTGAGTGTTTTCGACGTAAGCCGAGACGGCGATATCGACAATCGCTTCAACGGCGAGCGGCTTAATGAACAAGATCGCCAAGGGTTTCGCGGCCAGCTGCTATGGACACCAAACGAGCGGTTCAGCGCCAGGCTGATCGGCGACTATGCGGTGCAGGACGAGAGCGCGGTTCTCGCTGCCAGTCAGCTGAGCGGCATTACGCGGCAGCGAGCAGCATTCGTCGGCTACCAACCCTTACCGGTCTCGCCGTTTGCCCGCCGTGTCGAGCAGAACGATGGCAATCGCCTGCAAACACGGCAGCGCGGCCTGACGCTGCAACTCGATAACTACTTGGACAACGATCTCACGCTGACCAGCCTATCCGGCTATCGCGATTGGTCTTATGACAGCCGCCATGACGCCGACAGCATGCCGCTCTCGGTCGCGCGTTCGGCGGTACAGCTCGATCATCACCAATTCAGCCAGGAGCTGCGTCTGGCGCAGTCACTCGGCGAGCGTTTCGACTATGTGCTTGGTGCCTATTACCTGCAACAGCGGCTGCAGCGGGACGTCGATGTGGCCTTCGGACGTGATGCCGCGGCCTTCTTTCTAGGCGACCGTCCTGAGGTCCGCGCACTCGGTATCACCGCCCGGATGGTTCCCGCGTCCATTCTGCAGGGTGCGCAGCAGCAGTTTCGTGGCGGCCAGGACAGCGACACACAGGCACTCTTCGGCCAGTTCACCTGGCGCCCCACGGAGCGTTTGGCTATCACGCCTGGGCTGCGTTTTTCTCGCGAGCGCAAGCGAGGCGAAATTACGCGAGGTGTCAGTGGCCTGGCGCCGCTGGGTGCTGACCTGGTATCGCAATTGGGCGGCCAACTGCTGCGTGATATCGCCTTGGGCGGTGCTTACACACGAAGCAACCGCGTTGCGGAAAACAACCTGTCCGGGCAGTTGGCGGTCAGCTACCAGCTCAGCGACACCGTGGTTGGTTATGCCCGCTGGTCGAGGGGCTACAAGGCCGGGGGCATCAATCTTGAGGTCACGGGAGATGCAGTCGCGCCGGTGTTCGATGCCGAGCGCGCGACGGCTGTGGAGGTCGGTATCAAGAGCCGGTGGTGGAATGACCGTGCCTCGCTCGATGTGGCTGTTTATCAGACCGACGTTGACGACTACCAGGCGCTCAGTAACAGCGAGCCAGCCGATGAGCTATCCCCGCCGTTGCGCGACAGTTTGATCAATGTCGGCAAGGTACGTCTGCGCGGCATCGAGGCCGATGGCCGCCTGCAACTCACTTCACATGTTGGATGGCGACTGGGGCTGGCATTGAGCGATGCGCGCTACCGTTCCTTCGACAACGCACCCTGTGCTCCCGAGAGTGGCGGGGTGTCGTGCGACCTGTCAGGTAAGCAGCTGTTCAATGCGCCGCGGTGGAGCCTTTCCACCGGGATCGACTATCGCAGGCCGCTGGTTTCCGGTCTGGAGTTGTTCGGCGCCATCGATCATGATTGGCGAAGCGGCTACTACGGCGTGCTGGAGCGAGGCGAAGGCAGCTACCAGTCTGCCTATGGCCTGACAGACCTGCGCCTGGGGGTAGGGCGCTCTGACCAGGGCTGGGCCGTAGAATTATGGGCGCGCAATATCTTCGATCAGGACTACGCCAGCGCCTTCTACGCCACGCTCGGCTCCGGGGACTACGGAGTCCTGCCAGGTGCGCCGCGCACCGTTGGCGTTTCATTGCGCGGCCGTTACTGACGCTCCAGATGCTCGCGGGTCAGTTAAACCACCTGACCTACCGGCTAGTGATTCACAGGCCTTAAGTGCCATGAACCCATCGAGCGGGCTTGGTTCTCTCGGGTTTTCGCCTTTTGGCGGATTTCACACGCGATATCCGCTGCAGCAAAACATCCGTCCGGCCATACAAAATCGTCCTGTTCTGCGCGTGATTAGACTCCGCGGGCTTTTCACCCCCCAGCTACGGCTTGGCGGTGGTTTCCCAATTTTCATGGAGTTGTACGATGCCAGTTCCTTACAAGGATTCCGTACGTGCGGGTAAGCATCTGCTGTATTGCGCTGTTGTGCTGGCCGGTTCCGGAACCGCTCAGATAGCGATTGCACAGACGCTGCCCGACGCAGGACAGCTGCTCAACGAGCATCAGCAGACGCGGCCTTCCGAGCCAGATTCCACCCAGCCCCCTGCCGCGTTCGAGTTGCCTTCCGGTACCAATGGCAGCGCAACGAATTCGGGCTTGCGCGTACAACTCAAGGCCATTCGCTTCAGTGGCGACACCGATCTGGCCGAGATCGAGAACCTCAGCGAGCTGACCAAGCCGGTGCTGGGCAAGACCCTCGACCATGCAGGCCTGCAGCAATTGGTTGAGAGCCTGACCCGTTACTTGCGCGGCCGTGGCTACGTTTTGGCACGCGCTTATCTGCCTCGCCAGGACTTGACCAACGGCGAATTGGAAATCGCGCTCGTCAAAGGCCGCCTGCAGTCCGACGCCTCGCGTATCGAGGTGGACGGCAACACCCGCAGCAGTCCCGAGCGCTTGCGCCAGATTGCCGAATCTGCCCTGCCAGAAAATCAGGTTTTGCGCGCTGAAGATCTGGAGCGAGCGCTGTTGCTGATCAACGATCAGCCGGGCGTCAGCGCTCAGTCAGCTTTGGACATGGGTACCGAGCCGGGCACCAGCCGCCTGTTGATCAATGCCAAGAAAGGCCCGCTCGTATCAGGCAATTTGTCCGCGGACAATTATGGCAATCGGAGCACCGGTACTGCTCGGGCCAACGCCCAGGTGAGCCTCAACGATCCGTTGGGCATCGGCGATCAGTTGAGCATTGGGCTTAGCAAGAGCACCGGCACGGATATTGTCGGCGCATCCTACAGCCTGCCACTCACCGCCTCGGGGCTGCGCCTGAATGCAGCGGGCTCTTACCTGCGCTATGAGGTCGACCAGGAGCAGTTTCGTCCACTGGACTTGCGCGGCAACGCCCGTAGTGGATCGCTTGGCCTCAGCTATCCCGTGATTCGCTCGCGGATGCAGAACCTGAACCTCTCGGCCACCTATGAACATAAGGCTCTGGAGGACGAGGCGTTAGGCATCAACTTGCGTGATCGCGAGTTGAACAACGTCATCCTGGCCATGAGCGGCAACCGCTTCGACTCGTTGGGCGGAGGCGGGGTAACCGACGCCATGCTGGCGTTGACCATGGGTGAACTGGATCTCTCCGGCAACCGTGACGATCAATTCGCCGACCGCGTAAGTGCCGGCAGCGATGGCAGCTTCAACAAGCTGAATCTGCGCGTTTCTCGCCTGCAAAGCCTGGGCGCATCCAGCCCCTGGACGCTGTTTGGTGGCGTCTCGGCGCAATGGGCCGGCGACAACCTCGACTCCTCCGAGAAATTCCTGCTCGGTGGTCCCGCCGGCGTGCGTGCTTACCCGGTTGGCGAAGCGTCCGGTGACCAGGGCTGGCTGGCCACCCTGGAGCTGCGCCGCAATATCGCTGTGAACCTGCCAGGTGTCGTGCTGCAGGGGCTGGGCTTTGTCGATACCGGCCGTATCTGGCTGCATCAGGATACCTGGCCAGGCTCGATCAACAACGCCGGTGATACCAACCGTTATGACCTGCACGCCATCGGTGTCGGCGCTAACGCATGGGCCGGCAATTTCAGTGTGCGCACGGCCGTCGCGCGGACCCTGGACAACAACCCGGGGCGCAGCTCATCCGGCCTGGATGCCGATAGCCGTGCCAGCGACTGGCGCGCTTGGGTTCAAGCCTCTTACGCATTCTGATCTGCCCATTGCAGCCCATTACAAAATTTAGGAGCACTCCATGAAGCGCGCTTCGTTGAACCATCTCTATCGCCTTGTCTGGAGCGATGCCGATCAGGCGTTCGTAGCCGTTGCAGAACACTCGACCTCCCGCGGCAAGCGCGGCGGCATGATCGGCTTCCTGGCCGCCGTCGGCCTGCTGGGTAGCGGTGCGGTGCTAGCCGCCGACTTGCCTACGGGCGGGACCATCGTCGGTGGTAGCGGCGCCATCTCGCAGAATGGCAGCCACATGGTCGTCGACCAGCAAACCGGCAAGCTGGTCACCAACTGGAACAGCTTCGATATTGGCGCCGATGCGAGCGTGACCTTTAACCAGCCGGGCGCCAGCAGCATTGCGCTGAACCGGGTGATTGGCGGTGGTAATGCCAGCCAGATTCTCGGCAAACTCGATGCCAATGGCCAGGTGTGGCTGCTCAACCCCAACGGGGTGGTGATCGGCAAAGGCGCCGAGGTCAACGTGGGCGGCCTGGTTGCCTCCTCACTGCAGATCAGCGATCAGGATTTTCTTGCTGGTAAAACCGCGCTCAGCGGCGGTGCTGGCGCAGGTGCCGTGTTCAACCATGGCACCGTGAATGCCGCACCGGGCGGCGTGGTAGCGCTGATCGGGCCTCAGGTGGGCAACAGTGGCACCATCAGCACATCGGGTGGCAGCACGGTGCTTGCCGCTGGCGACCGGGTCAGCCTGGATTTCCAGGGCGATGGCCTGGTCGGCGTCAACGTCGAACGCGGCGTGTTCGAGGCAGCCGTGCGCAACGAGGGGCATATCAGCGCCGATGGCGGCATGGTAGCCCTGAGCGCTCGCTCAGCCGATGCACTGCTCAATAGCGTCATCAACAATACCGGCGTCATCGAGGCCAAGGGCCTGGTGGAGCGGGGTGGTCGTATCCTGCTTGACGGTGACGCCGAGGGCGGCTTGACCCAGGTTGCCGGTACGCTCGATGTGTCGTCCGAAAACGGCAAGGGTGGCAGCATCGTGGTCACCGGCGAGCGCATCGCCGTGGCTGACGCCAAGCTCGACGCCAGTGGTACAACCGGTGGCGGCACCATCAAGGTCGGGGGTGGCTGGCAGGGCCAGGACGCCACGGTGGCCAATGCCACTCAGGTGGCCGTCGAGCGCAACGTCAAGGTCAAGGCCGATGCGACCCAGGCTGGTGATGGCGGCACTGTGGTGTTCTGGGCTGATGGCGATAACCGTTTTGCCGGTGATATTTCGGTGCGCGGTGGCGAGCAGAGCGGTAACGGTGGCAAAGCCGAAGTATCCGGCAAGCAAACCCTGCAATACGCCGGCAAGACCGATGCCCGTGCGACCAAGGGACGTACCGGTGACCTGCTGCTCGACCCGACCAATATCACCGTTTCCGGCGGCAGCGGCACCAGTGGTGACTGGTCTGCTGGCAGCGGTAACGTGACGGTGTATGAAAAGACCCTGGAGGAGCAGGCCGCCAACGTGCTGATGCAGGCTACCGACAGTATTCACTTCGCCGACCTGACCCTGAACGGCGGTGATGGCACCATCAGCATGCAGGAGAACGTGAGTTTCCGTGCAGAGGTGATCAATAGCGGCACTGACCGAACGATGATGACGTTCGAGAATGCCGCCAACACACTGGAAGTGTCCGGCACCGGCAGTATCTACCTGCAGGCCGGTGGCGGCGGTACCGGGACAATTGGCGACAACAACGGTAACAGGGGCCTTTTCAATCTGATTGCCCATGGCCAGGGCGAAAACCCTGACGTGGCCGATATCCCCGCGCATATCGTCGATCAGATCGGCAGTGGTACGCCGGGTGCCGGCACCATTACCGTCCTGGGCGCCGACGGCGCCACGCTGGCGGGCAAGATCCAGACCAACGGGGGCTACGTGCGTATTTCCGTGGATTCCGATGCTGGCGTGAGCCGCGGTGGTGCCGGCAACCTGTTGATCAACAAGGGCGCCGACATCACCACCAACGGTGGCAATCTTTACCTCTCCTTCGGGGGTAACGATCACTCGGCCAGGCTGCTCAGCGATATCACTCTCGGCCAGGGCCGTCTGTATTTCGGCGATGCCATACCGGGTGGCATCACCAAACAGCTGGGCTCCTCGACGGGGCGCAAGGAGCTTGGTGGGCTGTTGAGCCTCAGTGGCGACGTCAACTTCAATACCCCGCTGACCATGCTTGGTGGCGCGTCCATCTACACCGATGGCGCGATCAACTTCACCAGCACCGTCAACCTGGACACCGGCACTGACCTGCTGACGCTGCGCGCCAACAACGTCGACTTCACCCAGGCCACGTTGCAGAACCTGTCCACCGCCAGCATTCGTCTGGAGCCGTACGACGCCACTACCAACATCCTGCTCAACAGCACCAGCGGCAATGCTGGCGGCGGTATTTTCCTGGACAGTAATGCGCCTGCCACCGATATCAGCAAGCTGGTGGGCATCAAGAATCTCACCATCGGTCGCGCTGATGGCACCGGTACCACGACGGTCGACTCTTCCGGCTTCAGCTTCGATGCCAGCAACAACCTGTCGCTGCTCAACGGCAACATCCAGGTCGATGGGGCGCTGAGCAACAGCAATGGCAGTGGGCATGTAATGGCCCAGGCAGGTGTGGGCGATGTGTTGATCGGCAGCGGCGGCACCGTTACCGCGCAAGGCAGTGGTGATGCCGTGGTGCTGGTGGCCGAGCGCAACTTCGTCAACCTGGCCGGCAGCGATGCGCTTTCGGCTACCAATGGACGTTGGCTGACCTACTCCAGCAACCCATCGGATGATATGCGTGGCGGTCTGGACGTAGCCTTCAAGCAGTACGCTGCGCAGTACGGCGACACCGTTCTAGGCTCTGGCAACGGCCATCTCTACACTTACGCGCCCAAGGTGAAAGTCGAGTTGCAGGGAGAGGTGCGCAAGACCTACGACGGCAATGCCGCCGCCAGTGTCAGCGACGCCAATTTCGCCATGAGTGGTGCTATCGATGGCGATACCATCGACGTGCTTTCCTTTGGCAATGCCTACTACGCCGACAAGAATGCCGGTGTGGGCAAGCAGGTCACCGTAGACAATGTCGAGGTGTCCGAAGCCACCAACGGCAATGTCAAAGTCTATGGCTACCAGGTCGACGCCTCCAGCGTGAGCGGCGACGTCGGGCAGATCGACCGCAAGGTGCTGACCGCCAACGCCGATGTAGCGGACAAGACCTACGACGGCACCACCACCGCGAACCTGAGCAATGTTTCGCTGGTGGGCATCGTCGGCGGTGATGAAGGCAAGGTGAACACCTCCGGCACCACTGGCGCGTTCAGCGACAAGAACGCCGGGCAGAACAAGTCCGTCAATGGCTCAGGTCTAGCCCTGACCGGCGAGGAAGCCGACAACTACAGCCTCGACACCAATGCCGAAATCGGCAAGGCGGACATCGACCGCAAGGTACTGACAGCCAACGCCGATGTAGCGGACAAGACCTACGACGGCACCACCACCGCGAACCTGAGCAACGTCTCGTTGGTGGGCATCGTCGGCGGTGATGAAGGCAAGGTGAACACCTCCGGCACCACTGGCGCATTCAGCGACAAGAATGCCGGCCAGGACAAATCCGTCACCGGTTCGGGCATCGCCCTGACGGGGGACGAGGCGAACAACTACGCCTTCGATACTGACGCTGAAATTGGCAAGGCGGACATCGACCGCAAGCTGCTGACTGCCAGCGCCGATGTAGCGGACAAGACCTACGACGGCACCACCACCGCGAACCTGAGCAACGTCTCGTTGGTGGGCATCGTCGGCGGTGATGAAGGTAAGGTGAACACCTCCGGAACCACTGGCGCGTTCAGCGACAAGAATGCCGGGCAGGACAAGTCCGTCACCGGTTCGGGCATCGCCCTGACGGGAGACGAGGCGAACAACTACGCCTTCGACACCGATGCCGAGATCGGCAAGGCGGACATCGACCGCAAGCTGCTGACTGCCAGCGCCGATGTAGCGGACAAGACCTACGACGGCACCACCACCGCGAACCTGAGCAATGTTTCGCTGGTGGGCATCGTCGGCGGTGACGAAGGCAAGGTGAACACCTCCGGAACCACTGGCGCATTCAGCGACAAGAATGCCGGCCAGGACAAATCCGTCACCGGTTCAGGCATCGCCCTGACGGGAGACGAGGCGAACAACTACGCCTTCGACACCGATGCCGAGATCGGCAAGGCGGACATCGACCGCAAGCTGCTGACTGCCAGCGCCGATGTAGCGGACAAGACCTACGACGGCACCACCACCGCGAACCTGAGCAACGTCTCGTTGGTGGGCATCGTCGGCGGTGATGAAGGCAAGGTGAACACCTCCGGCACCACTGGCGCGTTCAGCGACAAGAATGCCGGCCAGGACAAATCCGTCACCGGTTCGGGCATCGCCCTGACGGGAGACGAGGCGAACAACTACGCCTTCGACACCGATGCTGAGATCGGCAAGGCGGACATCGACCGCAAGCTGCTGACCGCCAGCGCCGATGTAGCGGACAAGACCTACGACGGCACTACCACCGCGAACCTGAGCAACGTCTCGTTGGTGGGCATCATCGACGGTGATGAAGGCAAGGTGAACACCTCCGGCACCACTGGCTCGTTCAGCGACAAGAATGCCGGCCAGGACAAATCCGTCACCGGTTCGGGCATCGCCCTGAACGGTGAGGAGGCCGAAAACTATGCCTTCGACAGCGATGCCGAGATCGGCAAAGCGGATATCGACCGCAAGCTGCTGACCGCCAAGGTCGAGGTTGCAGACAAGCTCTATGACGGCAAGAACACCGCCATCATTCGCGACATCGCCCTCGATGGGGTCGTCGATGGCGATGCAGTAGGGGCGGTTGGTGAAGCCAACTTTGAAACCCCGGCTACCGGGCAAGGGAAAACCGTCACGGTGATCGATCTGCAACTGCTCGGCGACGATGCTGCAAACTACCAGCTGGCTGACCAGCCGGTTGTCGGTGTTGCCAGCATTCAGCCGCCGATGCTTCCTCCAGCCGGCCTGATTAACACCCCGGAAGGTGCCAACGGCACTGGCACAGCAGTTAAGCGCCCAGATAATCAGCCTGTTGTATTCGAGCCTGCCTCGTATCAGCCGTTGCCGTCGACTGCGCTGTTCAGCGATACACCAAGCCTGGCAACCAGCCCGGTGAACGTGGCTGCTGCTGATGCTCTCGTCCTGCAGGACGCTGTACTTTCAGGCAATGGCCGAATGAGTCTGGCCTTGGCCAACGGCCCTTCGGAACCCGCCGTGCGTAAAAGCCTGCATATCTACCGTACCCGTGCTGGCGAGCCACTGCGCGGTGAGGGGCAGTATGCCGCGACCGATCTGGGTTCCAGCATCACGCTGGAGCTTGCCGATGCAGGTAGCCGCCAGGCTCCGGTACTGCAAGCCGCAGGCGCGAAGTCGGCGCAGGGCTCGGTGGCGCTTGCCAGCGGACAGCGCTTGAGCCTTCAGGTGACGTTGATGGCTGATGGTGTGCTGCTGGTGCAGGTGCCACAAGAGGCGGGTAGCCTCGATAGTGACGAAGTGGCTGCTTACGGGCTTGCCATAGCGAAGAAAAGCCTGGGCACCAGCGTTAATAGCATCGAAAACGTTGTGGTGGAGCATGCTCTCAGGCAAGCAGAAGTGAGCACCAAGGCACGTGTCGAGGTGGCTGCCCGCTAAGCCAAATCCCTGGTAGCTACTACCGAGAAATGCTTGAGGCACAAATCAGGTAGTCGGGGGAATCGCTGACTACCGCCACAGCGGGCATACAGTGCGTCTTACGAAATCCGCCTCGCGGCGGATAGGCTGTATGCAAGCAGAGCAGTACTTGGACCCAAAGCCCCGCCAGAAATGGATGGGGCTTTTTATTTCAGCTGTCCTGTCCTGAATAAGATTTACACTTTCTGGTATGGCCTTCACGGTCACTCGCTCCGATACGCGGACGGTCGCCTTCGCAACCTGCTCTATCTGGCCAAGCGCCTGCGCGATCCCGTGGCGATCCGACTAGACCCACATGTCCATGCGAGTAACCGGCGTTTGAGGATGGAAGCAGGCACGTCACCCAAGACGCTGAACAATGAGCTGGGCTACCTGCATGCTGTGTACAACGAGCTACGCGGCCTGGGCGTTATCGACTACCCGAATGCGCTGGAGTTGGTTAAGCCGTTGCGTGTCCAGGAACGCGAGCTTTCCTGGCTGACAAATGAACAGATAGCCGAGCTGCTGCAGGCAATCCGGACTGGCTGCGATAATCCGCACGTCGAAATCATCGTGCTCATCTGCTTGGCCACTGGGGCTCGATGGTCTGAGGCGGAAAAGCTCAAGCCGCATTCAGTGCGTAACCGGGTGATCACCTTCAGCGGCACCAAAAGCGGCAAGGTGCGATCAGTACCTATCTCTGCCGAGCTTGAAGCCAGGATCATTCGGCACTGGCGTCAGCATGGCCAGCCGAACTCGGCCATTACCGCGTTCCGCCGCGCCTTGGCCCGTACGACCATCAAACTACCAAAAGGGCAGGCGGCGCATGCACTGCGCCACACCTTCGCTAGTCACTTCATCCAGAACGGCGGAAACATCGTCACGCTGCAGCGCATTCTGGGGCACTCAAGCTTGGCCATGACTATGCGGTATGCGCACCTTGCACCTGATCATTTACAGGATGCTTTGCGCTTTGGCCCGCTTTCGTCTCTCTGATTCAGATATTCCATTGAGGGAATATTCCTTTGAAGTTATATTTTAGTCACGACTTGGGATATCGAATATACCGATGAGTTCGGTGAGTGGTGGGAACGCTTGTCTGCCGAGGAGCAGGAGTCCGTTGCGGTGTCGGTTCAGCTCTTGGAAGAGCGAGGCCCGTCCCTTGGCTTTCCACATAGCAGCGGGATCAACGGCTCGCGTCACGGCCACATGCGGGAGCTGAGGACACAGCATGAAGGCCGACCATACAGAACCCTGTACGCATTCGATCCCAGGCGTTCGGCTATTTTGCTGATCGGCGGCGACAAGACTGGTGATGATCGTTGGTATGACATCAACGTTCCGCTGTCTGATCGATTGTATGACGAACATCTGGTACAGCTTGGAAAGGAGGGCTTTGATAGATGGCTAAGAAATTCGCAGAGCTGCGCGCAAAGATGGCTCCTGGGTCTCAGGCCAGAGTAGAGGCGAAAGCCCAAAAGCTGCTTGCAGAAATGCCGCTTAATGAGCTTCGCCAGGCTCGTGGACTGTCACAGAAGGTGTTGGCTGAAGTACTGCATGTACAGCAACCCGCCATCGCGAAGATGGAAAAGCGTACTGACATGTACATTTCCACTTTGCGTAGCCACATAGAGGCCATGGGTGGTCAATTGGATGTCGTTGCCCGGTTTCCCGATGGCTCAGTTAGGATTAGTAATTTTTCAGATATCGAAAGCGATCTCATACAACAAGCTTAGCGCTTCGACACTTTTTCGACACCCAAAGAAAAACCCCTGACTTTCTCTAGGAAAATCAGGGGTTTATTTGCCGGGGTAATTTGAACAGGATTGTTAAATTGTTGATTTTGATAGGTAATTTTATTTTTTTGATTTGTGTGGAATACCTTTTGGAATACCAGAGGTTTCCGCAGGTTGCTGAGATTCTCAGCGATATCTCTGCCAATTGTCTTGACTAAGCTGAAGCGCTTCCATCCTCACAGCGCTAAGACCTCCGTAGTTTCGACATGCGGACCTTCGATTCAATGATATCCAGTACACTTGCCCCATCTCTAGCCTGCCAGCGGAGCAGGCTACCCGAACAGCTGCTCAAGATTTTTTCGAGTAAAAATGACCGTGATTAAATTAAAAGACCTTGAAGCGCACCTATGGCACGCCGCACACATCATCACCGGCCCCATCGACGCCTCCGACTACAAAACCTACATATTCCCGATCCTATTCTTCAAACGGATCTGCGATGTATATGACGAAGAGTATGAAGAGGTGCTGGCCAAGGTCGGAAGCGCGGAGCTGGCGCGCGAGAAAATCTTCCATCGCATCCAGGTTCCTGTTGGCAGCCACTGGGATGACGTGTTCGCCAAGTCCCACGACATTGGCAAGGCACTCAAGGATGCTTTTCTAGGCATAGAGCAAGCCAACACGCAGTTGCATGGCATCTTCGGCGATGCCAGTTGGACTAACAAAGAGCGCCTGCCGGATGAGCTGCTAGCCACGCTGCTCAACCACTTCAACAAAGTCGATCTCGGGGTTGCCAGCGTTCGTAACGACGATATGGGGCGCGCCTACGAATACCTGATCAAGCGCTTTGCCGACAAAGCCAACAAGAAAGCCGGCGAGTTCTACACCCCGCGCACCATTGTGCGGCTGATGGTCAACATTCTTGATCCCAAAGCGGGTGAAAGCGTTTATGACCCGGCTTGCGGCACGGGCGGCATGTTGCTGGAGACCATTCACCACGTTCGAGAAAACGCGGGTGATCCTCGGCTGCTGAAGCTCAAAGGTCAAGAAAAGAATCTGACCACTGAAGCCATTGCCCGCATGAACTTGTTTCTCCACGGCCAGGAAGACTTTGAGATTGTTCGCGGCGATACCCTGCGTGAGCCCAAATTCCTGATCTATGACCAGCTCGAAACCTTTGATTGCGTGATCGCCAATCCACCGTTTAGCCTCAGCGAGTGGGGACATGAACAGTGGGCGGCGGACGCCTACAGCCGCAACACATACGGCCTGGCCCCGAAAACCAACGGTGACTTCGCTTGGGTGCAGCACATGTTCGCCTCCCTCAATGCCGATGGGCGCATGGCGGTTGTGCTGCCCCATGGCGTGCTGTTTCGCGGAGCTGCCGAGGGCCGAATCCGCACCCGCCTGCTCAAAGAGAACCACATCGAAGCCATTATCGGCGTGGCCCCGAACCTGTTTTACGGCACCTCTATCCCGGCTTGCATCTTGTTGCTGCGCAAGCAGCGCCCTGAAGAGCATCGTGACCATGTACTGATCATCAATGCCGAGGAGATTTTCACCAGAGGCCGCGCGCAAAACACCTTGAGCAATGCCCAGGCGGATCAGATTTACCAGATCTACCTGGAGCGGTATCAGCAAGGCCCCTCTGCCACAGCATTGGAAGGCTTAGCGCGCTGGGTGCCGTTGGGTGAAATTGCTGAAAACGACTTCAGCCTGAACATTGCCCGCTATGTGCAAAAGCCACTGGAAGAAGAAACCATCACCGTCGAACAGGCGCTGAAAGTCTTTCAGCAGAAACTGGCCACGTTAGAGCAGGCCGAGCAGGAGCTGGAAGAGTTGCTGATCAAGGAAGGGTTTGAGCTATGAGCAGGGATAGCGCCGACAGCAACACCTCGCAGTTCATCATCTACCAGAGCGAAACCGCTCGCGCAGATAAACGCCTCGCCGACCTGAGCCAGCTTGCTCATCAGCTATCAAACAAGACTCATAAGAATGATTGATTACCAGAAGAACCAAGCCTCCCAGCTCGGCAAAAAGAAACTCGAAGACCTGCTCTGGGGCGCGGCCGAATTTCTGCGCGGGCAGATCGACGCCTCCGACTACAAGCAGTACATCTTCCCCTTGCTGTTCTATAAGCGCTTGTCCGACGTTTACCTGGAAGAGTATGTCGAAGCTATGGAAGTCAGCGAGGGCGACGCTGATTACGCCGTTATGCCTATGTTTCACCGCTTCCATATTCCCCAGGAGGCGCACTGGGAAAAGGTGCGCCACACCAGCAAGAACATCGGCGAAGCCATCCAGAATGCCCTGCGCCTGATCGAGACCCACAACGAACGTCTGCACGGCGTATTCGGCGATGCCCAGTGGACCAACAAAGAGCGTCTACCCGACCATCTGCTGGCTGACCTGATTCAGCACTTCAGCAAGATCCCCCTAGGCATCAAATCGGTGGCCCAGGACGACCTAGGCGAAGCTTACGAATACCTGATCAAGAAGTTCGCCGACGACTCCGGCCACACTGCCGCCGAGTTTTACACCAACCGCACCGTGGTGCACCTGATGACCCGAATCATGGGTCTCAAACCCGGCGAGACCGCCTATGATCCCACCTGCGGCACCGGCGGGATGCTGCTTAATGCGGTGATGGATTTGCGTGCGGCAAGCAAGGGGTCAGCAGCGCAGAACCAGGAGTGGCGCAGTGTCAAACTCTATGGTCAGGAAGTTAACCTGCTTACCTCTGCCATCGCCCGAATGAACATGTTCCTGCACGAGATCGAAGAGTTCGAGGTGTTACGCGGCGATACTCTGGGTGAGCCCAAATTTATCGAGGGCGACCAACTCAAGCAGTTCGACGTGATCTTCGCCAACCCGCCGTACTCCATCAAAAAATGGAACCGCGACAAGTTCGCCGCCGACCCCTATGGCCGCAACCTCTACGGCGTACCACCGCAGGGCTGCGCTGACTATGGCTTCTACACCCATATAATCAAGAGCCTTAAGCCTGATACAGGGCGCGCCGCCATGCTCTGGCCCCACGGAGTACTGTTCCGTGACTCGGAGCAAGCCATCCGTAAGCAGGTGATCGAGTCAGACATTATCGAAGCAGTGATCGGCCTAGGTCCCAACCTTTTCTACAACTCGCCGATGGAATCCTGCGTGGTGGTGCTCAACTGCAATAAGCCCACTGAGCGCAAAGGCAAAGTCCTGTTTATCAATGGCGTTGAGCATGTCACCCGCGAGCGCGCACATAGCCGCCTCTCGGATGATGATCTGGTTGTACTGACCGAAGCCTACTGTGCACCGAGCAACCAGCCGGCCATTACCGCGTTAGTGGATATAGAGGCGATTCGCGAGAATCAGCACAATTTATCGATTCCGCTCTATGTGCAGGCCCTCTGCGATGAAGACGTGCATGATATTGAACATACCATTGAAGTTTGGAAGGTGGGTCGGCTACAGCTAAGTAAAAATAACAAGCAACTATTAAAGAGCTTAAGCGAGTTGGGATATCAGATTGATGGCGAGGAAGCTCTGTGATTAGTGAAAAACAGACTGTGAGCTTTGGTGATCTCTGTCGCGAGATCAAGCTGACTACCAAAAATCCAGTTGCTGACGGATATGATCGCTATATTGGGTTGGAGCATTTGGACTCTGGGTCATTAAAAATCAAACGCTGGGGGGAAATCGCTGAAGATAATCCAGGATTTACGCGTGTATTTAAGAAAGGACATATTCTTTTTGGCAAGCGTCGACCATATTTAAAAAAGGCTGCAGTTGCAGAGTTTGATGGGATCTGCTCGGGAGATATTATCGTTCTGGAGTCAACGGAGAGATTGGCGTGCCCGGATATTATTCAGGTGATTGTTCAGTCGCAAGGCTTCTGGAACTACGCTGTAAGTAACTCGTCAGGCTCCTTGTCGCCACGTACGAAATTTAAGCTATTGGCTAATTACAAGTTCGAACTCGGAGATGAACTCTGGCAAAAGAATACACTCTCCGTGTTTTATGCATTTCAGTCCGCAAAATTTTGCGCAGCAGAAGCACAATCGTATTTTCAAATTCTCTTCACTTCGGTACTGAAGGAAATGTTGGTACTAAAAGCTAAGGGGGATGAAAAAAGTCTAGAGGATGTATGTACTATAGTTAGGGGGAGTTCACCTAGACCCAAGGGAGATGCTAGGTACTATGGTGGGAATATCCCTAGATTAATGGTTGAGGATATTGTCCGTGATGGTAAATATGTAAGCCCTTGTATTGACTATCTTACAGAAGAAGGTGCTGAGAGAAGTCGGTTAAAAGAAGAAGGAGCTTTGGTGATCGTTTGTAGTGGTACACCTGGAACTGTGGGTAGGCCGGCGATTCTTAATTTTCCTGCATGTATACACGACGGAATTATATCGCTAGATAAAATTGATGAGACCATTGTAAGAAAGGATTACTTGTATTATTTGTTGCTGCTAAATCAGCGGCAAATATATAATCTGGCGACTCATGGTGGAACTTTTGTTAATCTTACAACTTCTATAGTAAAAAAAATGAGGTTTGTTTTTCCCGCGCTAGAGTATCAAGATAGCCTTGTCTCGGTGCTTGAATATTTTGAAAGACAGGTTGGCTTGTTGAGTTTGAGGTCAGAAAATATTAGTGATCTAGAGATATTAACGGGTTCGCTATAAGGGCTGCTATATGTTTAACGAACAAACCGTCACCGAAAATGGAGTTATCGACCGCTTAAAAAATTTAAGCGGGATAAAGTGGACCTACTGCCACGGCGAGAGCCTGCCCAAGAAGGCGCAGGATATCTTTGTCGATGAGTGGCTAAAAGATGCGTTATGTTCGTTAAACCCGGCGATCGACAAACAACCGGATTACGCCGATGAAGTGATTCACAAGTTACGCGGTGTACTGCTGGAGGCCCCGCACAGTGGCTTGGTCCGGGCCAACGAAAATTTCCAGCCGTGGTTGCTGGCTGAAAAAACGTTGGCCTTTGGCGAGAACGGCGAGCACGTCACCATCAATCTGATCGACTTCGACAACCTCAACAACAACCACTTTGTGGTGGCCCAGCAGGTGCACTATGTGGCGGCTGGCGAGGTGTTCTTCGATATCGTGCTGTATGTAAACGGCATCCCGCTGGTGGTGGGTGAAGTGAAAAGCGCCACTCGCCCCAGTGTCAGTTGGCAAGACGGTGCCGCTGACTTTATGGGCGGAAAGAAGCACTATTGGCAGCATGTGCAGGCCTTCTTCGTGCCCAACCTGCTTTGCTTCGCTAGCGAGGGCAAAACCTTTGCCTACGGCGCGATCAATGCCCGTGTCAAGGATTGGGGCCCTTGGCACCACACTGATCAGCGCGAGGATATTCCCGCCACCCTGGCCTCCGTGTTGGAGAGCGTCGAAGGGCTACTGAACCCGCAAACCCTGCTGCAACTGCTGGCCTCCTTTGCGCTGTTCTCTACCCATAAAACCGGTAAAGGCACGCCGCCCAAGCGCATCAAATTGCTGCCGCGTTACCCGCAGTTCGAGACGGCCAAGCAGATTGTCGAGCGGGTCAAACAGGGTTACCCGAAAAAAGGCTTGATCTGGCACTTCCAAGGTTCGGGCAAGTCGCTGCTGATGCTCTACGCGGCCAAGATGCTGCGTGCCGATAACGAGCTGAAAAACCCCACCGTGCTGATCGTGGTCGACCGCCGCGACCTGGACAGCCAGATCAGCGAGACCTTTGGCGGCGCTGACGTAAAAAACCTGGTTAAGGTGCAGAGCTGCAAAAAGCTCGGTGAACATATCGAGCAGGACAGCCGCGGTATCCTCATCACCACCATTTTCAAGTTCAAAGATGTTGAGATCGATGAGCGCAACCTGGCGGGCCTAAATAGTCGCGACAACATCATCGTGCTGGTGGATGAAGCCCACCGCACCCAGGAAGGCGGCTTGGGCGAGAAGATGCGCTGGGCGCTGCCCAATGCCCACTTCTACGGCCTGACCGGCACGCCGATCTCCGGTATCGAGCGCAATACCTTCAAGCTGTTTGGCGCCGATGAAGACCCCGGCCGCTATATGAACCGCTACAGCTACAAACAGTCGATCCGCGACGGTGCCACTAACCCGGTTAAGTTCGAGCCCCGGCTAGCCGAATTACGAGTCGACCGTGAGGCGATCAACGAAGAGTTCGAGCAACTGGTCAAAGACAACAACCTGGACGAGGACGAAAAGGCCGCCCTGTCCAAGCGCGCCGGCAAGCTGGCCGTGATGCTCAAGGCACCGAAACGCATGGAGGCCATCAGCGCCGACATTGCCGAACACTTCACCAGCCATGTGCAGCCGAAAAAGATGAAGGCCATGGTGGTGGTCTATGACCGCGATGCCTGCGTGCAGATGTATTACCTACTTGGTAACAAGCTGGGTTTCGACGCACTGGAGGTGGTCATGAACCTCGACCAGGCGCCAGTGAAGGACGAGAACGGCAAGCTCAACAAGGACTGGAACAAGTGGAAGGAAGAGCTCAATCTGCCGATCAAGCAAGCCGACTTTGAGCGCTGGCAGAAGTTTGATGGCGAAGAGCAGGCACAGAAAAACCTGCTGGAAACCTACAAAGACCCAAAACAACCCCTGCAACTGCTGATCGTAACCGCCAAGCTGCTGACCGGTTTCGATGCGCCAATCTGCTACTGCATGTACCTGGATAAACCGCTGCGCGACCACACCTTGCTGCAGGCCATGTGCCGCACCAACCGCCTGTATGAGGCGGACGGGGTGGTCAAGCGTATGGGCCTGATCATCGATTATCTGGGTGTATTCGAAAACCTGCGCACGGCGCTGGCCTATAACCCGGAAGAGATCGACGGGATTGTCGAAGGCATCGAGAAGTTCAAGGAGTTGCTGCCAGAGCAGTTGAAGCTGTGTCTGGCCTTCTTCCCAAACGTGGACCGCACCGTGGCAGGCTTCGACGGTATCCTAGCCGCACAGGAATGCTTGCCGGACAATAAAAGCCGCGATGAGTTTGCCGCAGCCTTTGGCGTGCTGGCCAAACTCTGGTCGGCCATCAACCCCGACCCTTTCCTGACGCCCTACCGCCAGGATTACAAATGGCTGGCGCAAATCTATGAATCAGTACGCCCGGTTGGTCAAACGGGAGCACTGGTCTGGGCCGCGTTAGGGCCGGAGACCATCAAAATGATTCACGAGCACACCGATATCAGTCGCATACGCGATGACATCGATGAGCTGATCATGGATGAACACGCGATCTTCACCCTGACCGAGAAAGAGCAGGAGAAACGTGCTCGTCGGCTGGAAATAGACTTGATGGGACGTCTGCGCGGCCATGGCGAGGCTGTATTCGTCGAGCTGGGCGAGCGCCTGGAGAAACTGCGCCGAGAATATGAAGCAGGCGTAATCAAGGCTATCGATTGGCTCAAGGGCCTACTGGATGCCGCCAAAGATACGGTGCAGGCCGAGCGTGAAACCGGTGACCCGGTGGTAACGGAGGCAGACAACAAGCAGGCGCTGACCAAACTCTTCCTGGAAACCCGCCCGGAAACCACGCCGAAGCTGATTGGTGATGTGGTCGAGCAGATCGACAAAATTGTGAACGCTACTCGCTTTGAGGGCTGGCAAAACTCCAAAAGTGGTCCACGCGAAATCCAGAAAGCACTCATGCTGACCCTGGCGCAGTTTGGCCTAAGCAAAGACAAAGACCTTTTTGAGAAGGCCTATGCTTATATTGAAGAGCATTACTAAGTCGATGACGTACCGCCGTGACCTGACGGTGACATCGGCATCACCCTTAATGCTAAGCTCCTGAGATGTGCTCAGGAGCCGCTTATGCTACATATAACTACAGTTGATACTGAGGCCTATATGTTATATCTGAAGGGCTTTCATTATTTATAGCGCCTCAAAGGCCCAGAGGTGACTTGAGTAAGGCGCCCCTTCTTTGTTAAGTTTATAAAAAATTCTGAATTGAGACCCGGCCGCACTATCCGTGATGGCGGTGGCGCAGCGACTAACTTTAGTCCCTTGTTGTAGAGTTTGACCGACAGTTACCCACGCTTCGTTTTTGTTTTTTCTATGCACCACCTCGACAATTACGGAAGGGAGGGCGCTGAATTTTCCCTTTGCCGGACTTGCGTCGGAAATGTAAGTGATCGCAGACGGGATCTGCATCAACTCCAAGCTCTTGAGGCAGCGCATTAGACTGATTTTTGAAAATAGCGGTAGATTTTCCGAAAGATGATTTGGGTCTTTGTTTGTTATAATTCCATATATTATTTTTATATTAATATTTTCAATTGCGTCGCAGTATTGCTGTAAATTATTTTGGCCAATTCGTTCTGTGATCAATTCCTTCAGCTTTTCCCGGCATTTTGGCTCTAAAATTATTAGCTCAGCTGAGTTTATGCCCTGGTTGAATAAATGGCTGAGTTGAGATGATCTAGTGGATATCTTTAAGTGGTAGAGTTTAGCCAGCTCTTGGCCGCCGTCATCAGCCCTGCTCAGAGTGTATAAGTCACAAGGCTCAATGGCAGTCTGCCCATCGAGGCTCATATTTGTTTGGTCCAAACATATAAACGCGGGTAGACTTTCAGATACAGCAGTATTATAAGATTCTTCGCTGTAATGGCTGATCCCATCCTTTGTAAAGTCGTGATTGTAATCAAATAAATCCGTGCGCTCGAATTTTGTGTCGAGGTATTCTTTAAGTAGCTCTACGTATTCTCGCTCTACTCGATACCATGAGCCTTCACATATGTGATAAATTTCTGCTTGCTCATGAATGTCAAGCAGTAGGCAGTTATATATATTATAGGCTTTGTTGATGTTTCCATCTGTATCGCACAATGCAACGCTAAAAGATTTTAATTTGTCTATAGTGAAATCAGTCAGATCGATTTTTTCGCCAAGGTAGTCGTAAAATGCTTCCAGCGATATGTCTGTATAGATTTCCGCCACTCCACCGCGTCCTTGAAATCTGCAGGAAGTGTTGTCTCGGTAATCTACGATATCAGGGATGCAAATGGAAAGCGACGGATCTCGGGCAATAAAAAACTTTAGAAGTTTATCATCTAGGGTGCGCACAATATCAGGATCATTTTCAGGTGAGATTTTCCCAACATTTGGAAAAGTGTTCAGGTAATCATTGCTGTTGTACAGCGCTAGTAAGTTGGTGCACAGGCCATGAAGCTCCTCAGGAAGGAACTTTAAACTGACCTTGAGGCTCGCTGAGCCTGTTGCACTTTTAAAAAGTCCAGTTAGATCCTCCCTGACAGCCCCTGTGAGGCTTCGAACAATTTCTGTATTGCTGTCAAAGTCAAGAAACGTTATATCTGCAGCCGCTGGGATCTGGGTTCTCTTCCTTCTTGAAGCGCCAGGATCCATTACGTCTGCACTTTTCAGTTTTTTTGGATCGAGACTATTAAGTGTTACTAGTAGTCCAAAGTCATACTCGTAGCAGTTGTCGCGAAGCTTATGAAATACATGTCCAAACGATAGGGCAAACCATCTATCTGCTACTGGTATGAAGACTAGTGCGCCTTTGTTTGATTGTTGGAGAGGGTTAGCGATATTGAAGTATTGACGCCACCAAGGCTCTCTTGGTTGGCCGTCTAGAATATAAACGCTTGAGTTCTCTGGAAGACGATCTGATGCTACGACTTGACCTAACTCGTGCTCTTCTTTTAGCGAGTTAGTGGCGTTGAATCCTTGTTTTAGCAGGAATATAGTAAAAGGACGACTTTTCAATTGCTGAATCCCTTCGGTTGGCATTGATTGAATGTTGTTTAGAGCGGTGACGGGAATCCTATCCTCTTGTTGGCATATTGCCATCATCTTTCATTATATGACTGAATTTTCTTCCAAATGCAAGCCGTCCTTTATTCAGGCTTCGTGCTGTTCTCATCAGCCCCTCGACGGTTTCTTGACGTATCTAATGCTGTCGGTCGTGGTGACTGGCGCGGGTTTTAATCATAGTAAGAACCATGGCTTTTTCAGGCGTTTCGCGAGCAGCCGAACTGTCAGTAGATAGTAATAGCGCGTCGCGTCACTGCGACCTGCCAAACAATTGTCAAGAAACCAAATTAAATGCTTCCTCTGCCAATTCCACGGTGTCTCTCGCTGCCATCGCTTTGCGATAGCCACTTGGATAGCCCTAGCTTGCCGAAAATGACGTCGCCGTGTCGCATGCGACCCACTCAGTACGCCGACTAAGAACAACTCCATATCGAATGGCTTGCTCATGTCCGTCCTCCGATGTAGGCCGCGACCACGTCAATCCTACCGTGCCCAAGCTCGTAGCTGATTTGCTTTCGGGCCTCACGATCTAGGGTCTTATCTACCTGACAACATCGGCCGCCGTTGATAGGTGCGCGATGTTGAGTCATTTGCTCATAGCGCTCACATGCGTATGCCGCTCGTAGCTCATGGAAGCCTTTGAGCGTATGTGCATGCAGGACGTCCCTTGCAGGGCGGATGATCTCCTGGAGAACATTCAGGTAGCTTTCGTGTGGCGCAAGCAGGTTGCGGCTACCCGCAGGCGACACTTGCCGTGCAAACCCAAGTGCACCTCGACCATAGCCATCCACCGCGATCCAACGTGGAGCCGAGGCACCGGCGCGGCCGCCTTTGGTGCCATCCTGAATGTTAATCCTGCCTAAATACTTAGCCTCACGGCTTAGCCGTGGCAGGTCAGCCAAGATAGCCTCGCGCAAGCGCATGCCGGTGGCTCGCGCCAACAGAACGATCGCTGCCGCTCGTAGCTGATGACAACTGCAAAGCGCATCGACGATCTGCTTAACCTGTTCGCGGTCTTGGCCTTGCGGCACTGATTGTCGAACCCCGGTACGCTGCATACCTAACGCCTTGCTCGGGCTGGGCAACTTCACGCACTGATCACCGCGAAGCGCCGCCATGGTTCTGTTAACGCTGGATATCCGGTTTTGTGCAGTGCTGACGGCGAGCTCACCGCGCCCAACTACGTCGCGCAGATGCGCCGCATAGTCGGCCAACACCTTCAGATCAATCTGCCGCGCATCATTGATACCGGGCCCCAGTTCGGAACGGCACCATTTGACAAATGCCTGCCACCGATCACAGTGCGCTTTGACTGTGCCGTAATGGCCACCGCCGAACATATCTTTCAGCGCCAGCAGTCCTGCATAGCTCAATTGCCTGCCGTAGCCGAAATTGCGGCCATCGCGTCTCCCCAGCAATGCCATGTCGGTCACCTCATCGTCCGCTCTCCGATCCTCGCCCCACATCATCCCGCCAAGAATGTTGAGTGTTATCAGGGATCAAGGCCCCTGCGACCTGTGGGGAGTGTCCACCACGCAGGACTGGCGGCTCCTTACAACCGGGAGCAAGGGCATCTCATGATCTGGCCTCCTGAGCACCGATACCGGTGGGCGGGTGGAGGCTGCACTGGCTGACGAGACCAGCGCCTGAAGATCCTGAGCTGGGTGAACTCAGCGATGCGATGACCGGGGCATACCTGACTGTCAGTCAGGTGCAGTCCATTCCGTGGTCTGCGGCACCATCATCTACAGCGCTGTTGCTGGTGACGTCGGCGTTTGTCACGCCAATTGTCACGAGAGGAGTTGCCGCAAAGCCACGTGCGACGAGGCCTGCAGCAGTGTTTGAAGCGCCCGTCTCTTTCCAGGAGAAAGAGACGGGCGCAGGTTGGCGCAAGATTCGGCCAAGCGGATAGGTTGCTGCAGGGCAGTGAAGTAGGAAGTGTCGTCTGGCGCACGAGGGCCATGATCTGAAGTAGGCATCCATCACTGGGGAGGTGACCGGGCGAGCTGCCGGACGCGAATCGCCATTTGGGGGAGAACCACCGCGGGAGCGGCGTGGCCTTCAAGGTTCGGGCCACCTGGGTTGCTGTCATCGACAGCGCTTGCACGGCCAGTTCTACGCCTGTGGATAAACCCGGTCAAGGTTCGAAATTCAGCGCCAATTTGGACTTAAAGAACTGTTATCCACCGGTGGAGTTCCGTGGTAAATCCTGGACAACCTGGTCGCTTTTAGCTCTTCAAAGTAAGGTCCATCCAAACAGGGCGGCTTTGCAGCCCTGTTTGGATGGACCCGCGCTTAGAAGCGGATAAGTGAGGCTGTTTGCCCCGAATCTTGAGCGCTCAGTTGTTGCTGCTGCCGTTCTGGCGCCGTACAGAGCTAGCGAATCGGTACCACGTTCTTGTCTCTGACTTGGCCGTACGCTGAGGCAAGCAGACTTCCGGTCGCGGCTTTCTGGATGTACTCACTCCACCACGCCATCATCGGACGCCGGCGCTCGATGTAGTCGGCTCGGTTGTACGCACTGCGCACCTCATCCTTGTCGACATGCGCCAGTGCGACCTCAATGAGTTCCGGGTCCCAGCCATGCTCATTCAAGATGGTGCTGGCCATCGAGCGCATGCCGTGGCTGACAAGTCGATCCTGGAAGCCCATACGTTTCAACGCCATGTTGGCGGTCTGGCTATTGGCGTGGGTGCGAGGATTTCTGTCTGCCGGGAAGACGTATTCGCGATGGCCGCTGTGACTCTTCAGCGACTCCAACAGTGCGACAGCGTGGTCACTCAACGGGATGCTGTGTGGGCGACGCTTCTTCATCCGCTCCGGTGGGATAGTCCAGACACGCCTTTCAAAGTCGATGTCAGCCCAGCGAGTAGTCGCCGCCTCGGCAGGGCGAGTCATCGTGTGCAACTGCCATTCGATCAGGCAGCGGGTCGTGCGTTTGATACTGGCGTTCGCGATCTCCAGCATAAGCTCGGGGAGCTCTTCGGGCGGAAGCGCAGCCATGTTCTCTTTCTTAGGCTTCTTGAAGACCGCCCTGATACCGCTGAGTGGGTTGGCGAAGATCAGACCAGAGTTCACCCCGTAGGTCATGATCTCGTTAAGCCGTTGGCTAAGACGCTTGACCGTCTCCAGACTGCCTTTCGCTTCGATTGGACGAAGTAACCCGATCACCATCGGCGCGGTGATTTTCGTGAGTGGTGTCGTCCTCAAGTCGGGGAACACATGCAGCGTGAGCGACCGCCAAATGTCCTCGGCGTAGGCCGGGGTGACCGAGTCTTTCTTGAGCTCGAACCAGGCGGTGGCCACGTTCTCGAAGGTGTGTTCGGTTTCCGCGCGCTTGGCTTCATTCAACGTATTGCGCTGCACCTTCGGATCGATGCCCTGGGCGAGCAGCTCGCGTGCATCGACTGCCATCTTTCGGGCGTTCGCCAGTGACAGTTCGGGGTAGGTCCCAAAGCCGATGTTGATACGCTTCTTGGTCACCGGCTCGCGGTAGTTGAAATTCCACAGCAACGAGCCGTTGCTGCGTACGCGGAGCTGCAAACCGTCACCGTCAGTGAGGACATAATCCTTGGACGCGGGTTTGACTCCCTTGAGCTGTCGATCGGAGAGGCGGAGGGTTTGAGCAGGCATGAGATTGTCCTCAAGCACTGAATCGGTATTCCAAAGACTAGCACCGGATGTGCTGGAATACCGTCTGGAATACCCAAATGGCTGGAACTCAAAAACTCTCAAAAGACCGCAAAAGCGCTGGAAGCCGCGTATTTACTGAATTTCAGGCACAAAAAAAGACGTCAGTGGACGTCTTTAGATGATGAAGTGGTGGAGCCGGGGGGATTTGAACCCCCGTCCGCCAGTTCTCCACTGTCGGTACTACATGCTTAGCCGTGTCTATTGAGTTAATCCTCAGCCGCCCGACGGGCAGGGTGCTTTGGACGAGTTGTGTAAGTTTTAGCCGCTTCGTCCACAACGTACTACGCGGCGATCCTGTTCTGCATGACAATCACTTCGGGTTTACAGGCATCCCCTAGTGATCGCTGGAGCCGAAGCTACCAGAAGGACTAGTCGCGCCGCTTACGCAGCGAGAGCGTAGCCCTCGTAGTTTTCGTCATTGGCAACTATAGAAAGTTGCAACAGTGGATTTACGACTTCTGTTACCAAGTCGGCATGCACCTCGAGCTTCGCTACCGGCGTCGAATCCTAATCGGCCCCGAAACTTGCAAGAAGCGCAGTGTACGCGAAAGGTCGCGTGGAGTCGACCGGGGCATGCACTGCGCCGCTGAATCATGCCTGCATTACAGCTGGCCGGACTCTCTATCAGCTGGTTGCGCCGCTGCCGTCGTCGCCAGGCGCGTCGAGCAGTTGCAAGGCACGCTCGGCGTGGGTGCCACAGGATTTCAGGTCGCCAGCAGCCTGGGCATCGGTTGCTTGCTTTTTGGCTTCTTGTACCTGGCTTTTCAGCGGCTCGGAAAGGGTGGCTTTGGTGGCCACGGCATTGTCGAGTTTCTGCAGGTTGACGGTGCACAGGTCATCGGCTGCGAAGGCTGGTGCAGCCAGTACGGCGGCAATGACGAACATGGATACGCGCTTCATGTGGTAATCCTCTCATCACGAATAGGTTCCCGGTGCCGCCCTGGTCGAGGGTGAGGAGAGCCGGGAGCGACCCACCCAATCATTTGGGCTTACAGAACCTGACTGGCCGTACGCAACGGCGGTTCAGTGTTTTTCTGCTGGCGGATCGCCTGCATCAAGTTGGTGCGGGCGTATCGACAGGGTCGGCGTGCACGAGCACTTCTGCCTGGCCGAATTCGCCTCGAATGGCGTGCTCGACTCGTTCGCACTGCGCGTGGGCTTCGGTGAGGCTGAGGTCGCCCGGCAGGTCGACGTGCAGTTGCACGAACCAGCGCGTGCCGGACAGCCGCGTGCGCAAGTCGTGGATGCCAATGACGCCGGGCACCGCGCGGGCCAATTCGCTCATGCGCGTGCTGACGTCGGCGGCGAGTTCCTGGTCCATCAACACGCCGACCGACTGGCGGGCGATGCTGAAGGCACTCCACAGGATGTAGGCGGCGATGGCAATGGCGAACAGCGCGTCGCCCTGCTGCCAGCCCAGGTAGGCGAGCAGCAGGGCGAGAAGGATGCTGCCGTTGAGCAACAGGTCGGAGCGGTAGTGCAGCGAGTCGGCGTGGATTGCCGTGGAGCCGGTCTGGCGCACCACGTGGCGCTGGAACAGTAGCAGGGCGATGGTCAGCGCGATGGACAGGAGCATCACGGCGATGCCCAGTGCCTGCGCGGTGAGCGGTTCGGGCTCGCGCAGACGCTCGAAACCCTGCACCGCGACGAGAATGGCGCTGGCGGCGATGAACAGCGCCTGGCCCAGCCCGGCCAGCGCTTCGGCCTTGCCATGACCGTAGCGGTGATCGTCATCGGCGGGCCGCAGGGCGATGTTCACGGCGATCAGGTTGAGCAGCGAGGCGGCGCTGTCGAGCAGCGAGTCGGTCAGACCGGCGAGCAGGCTTACCGAGCCACTGGCCCACCAGGCAATTGCCTTGCAGAGCACCAGTGTGAGCGCCACGCAGAGGGCGGCGGCGGTAGCCTGACGCATCAGGCGGGCGTGCTGGCGGTCGCGGGTCATGGGGTGTCCGAACGGTGCGCCAAGGGCAGCCCGTCAGCGCGACGGGCTGCCGGAGAGCATCAGGCAGCGGGGCGCAGGCCGTAGGCCGCCAACTGCTCGCTGCTGCCGCTGTGCTGGATCAGGCGTGGGTCGTCGAGCGGCAGGCTGTGGCCGGTTTGGGTCTCGATCAGCGCCTTGAGCTTGGCGGTGTCGACCTTGCCGTCGGCGCCGACCACGTCCTGTAAGGAGTCCGGGTTGACCTGGGCGCTGAGGCCGCCTGGCAGGTAGATCGCGCCCGTGGCGAAGTCGACGCCGAAGGCGATCAGGCCGGGGATCACGTAGAACAGGATACCGATGGCGTTGAGGCCGACGATGACCGGGTCGACGCGGCCTTCGATCTGCCCACGGCGATCAGGGTAGAAAATGGTGCCGCAGGCCGTGAGCTGAGTGACCAATGTGACGGCGAGAACGCCGCCGATAACGCGGGATTTCGTGCGCATCGAGCACCTCCAGGAAAAGTGGACGCCACTATAGCAAGGCGTTGATTGCAAAGCTGCTGTGGCGCTGCGAATACGCAGCGTTCGATGCCATCTGACCGGCGAAGCACAGAGGCGGTTCGCCGTATAATCGTCGGCCTATGATGGAGCCTCGATGAATACCCTGCCGATCGATTCCCTGCTGCCTGACCTGTGTCGCGCCCTGGCCGAGCGCCATGAGGTGGTGCTCGAAGCGCCGCCAGGTGCGGGCAAGACCACCCGCGTGCCGCTCGCGGTGCTCGACCAGCCGTGGCTGGCGGGGCAGCGCATCATCATGCTCGAACCTCGCCGGCTGGCCGCGCGCGCCGCGGCCGAGCGGCTGGCCAGCGAGCTGGGCGAGGCAGTCGGCGAGACGGTGGGGTATCGCATCCGCCTGGACAGCAAGGTGGGCCCCGCCACGCGAATCGAGGTGGTGACCGAAGGCATCCTTGCCCGGCGCCTGCAGGATGATCCGGCGCTGGAGGGCGTGGGCCTGGTCATCTTCGATGAGTTCCACGAGCGCAGCCTGGACGCCGATCTGGCCCTGGCGCTGACCCTCAATGGGCGGGCGATGTTTCGCGGCGCAGACAGTGGCGAGGCGCCGCTCAAGGTACTGTTGATGTCCGCCACGCTGGAAGGCGAGCGCCTGGCCGGCCTGCTCGATGAAGCACCGGTGCTGCGCAGCGAAGGACGCATGTTCCCGGTGGAGACCCGTTGGGGAGCGCCCTGGCAAGCGGGCGAGTGGCTGGAGCCGAAAGTGCTGCAAACGGTACTGCAAGCGTTGGCCGATGAGCCGGGCAGCCTGCTGGTGTTTCTGCCTGGCCAGGCGGAGATTCGCCGGCTGGCCGAGCAACTGGGCGAGGCGCTGGCAGGCCGACCCGACGTACGCGTCTGCCCGTTGCACGGTGAGCTGGAGCTCTCGGCTCAGCGCGCGGCCATCGAGCCGGCCCCGGCCGGGCTGCGCAAGGTGGTGCTGGCCACCAATATCGCCGAGACCAGCCTGACCATCGACGGCGTGCGCGTGGTAGTGGACGCCGGCCTGGCGCGGATACCGCGTTTCGACCCGGGCAGTGGCATGACGCGCCTGGAAACCCAGCGCATTTCCCGGGCGTCCGCCACACAGCGCGCCGGCCGTGCCGGTCGCCTGCAGCCGGGCACGTGCTACCGGTTGTGGTCGCAGGCGCAGCATGAGCAGTTACCTGCCTATTCCTCGGCGGAGATTCTGCAGGCAGACCTGGCGGGCCTGGCGCTGCAGCTGGCGCGCTGGGGCGTCGAGGTGGCGGAGCTGGTGTGGCTCGACCCACCGCCTGCTGCCGCTTATGCCCAGGCCCGCGAGCTGCTGCAGCGCCTCGGCGCACTCGATGCGCGTGGCGTGCTCACCGCGCACGGCCAGGCCATGGCCGAGCTGCCGGCGCATCCGCGCATCGCTCATCTGTTGCTGCGCGGGCAGGCTCTGGGCCTGGGAGAGCTGGCCAGTGACCTGGCCGCGTTGCTGGGCGAGCGGGACATCCTGCGAGGCGGCGGTGCCGACCTGCATAGCCGGCTGGCTTTGCTTTCGGGTGAGAGCAGGGCGGCGCGCGGTGCTAATGGCGGGGTACAACGCGCCCGGCAGTTGGCCAGGCAGTTTCAGGGCTACCTGCGCCGCGTACCGGTCAGCGAGCCTGTGAATGATCCCGGGCACGCCCGCTGGCTGGGCGCGCTGCTGGCCTTCGCTTACCCGGACCGCATCGCCCGCCAGCGGCGCGAGGGCGGCGCCGAGTACCGCCTGGCCAATGGCCGCGCCGCGCTGTTCAGCGAAGCCGACGGGTTGATGAAGCACGCCTGGCTGGTGGTCGCCGACCTGGGCAGCCGTCAGGGCCAGCGCGAGGAGCGCATCTACCTGGCCGCCGAGCTGGACCCGGCGCTGTTCGACACGGTGTTGGCCGAACAGGTGAGCAGCCAGGATCTGCTCGAATGGGATGAACGCGAAGGCGTCCTGCGCGCCGAGCGGCAGCGCAGGGTCGGTGATCTGGTGCTGAGCAGCGAGGGGTTGCCGGGGCTGGATGCCGAGGCACGCACCACCGCGTTACTCGGGTTGGTGCGACGCAAGGGGCTGGCGCTGCTGCCCTGGACGCCGGAGCTGCGCCAGTGGCAGGCGCGGGTGATGCTACTGCGTGGGTTGGATATGCAACAAGGCAAGAGCGAATGGCCGGATGTCTCGGATGCGGCACTGCTGGCCAGCCTGGAAACCTGGCTGGCGCCGTACCTGGGCAAGGTCACCCGGTTGAGCCACTTCGGCAACCTCGACCTGCCAGCGATGCTGCAAACCCTGCTGCCCTGGCCGCTGCCCCAGCGCCTCAACGAATGGGCGCCGCGCAGCCTGCCAGTGCCGTCCGGCTCGCGCATCGGGCTGGATTACAGCGAGTACCCGCCCGTGTTGGCGGTGCGCTTGCAGGAACTGTTCGGCCTTGCCGAGACGCCGCGCATCGCCAATGGTCGGCAGCAGGTCTTGCTGCACCTGCTGTCACCAGCCCGTCGCCCGGTGCAGGTGACCCAGGACCTGGCTAATTTCTGGCGCACCACCTATGCCGAGGTGAAGAAGGATTTGAAGGGGCGATATCCGAAACACTACTGGCCCGACGACCCGCTGATCGCCGAACCGACGGCTCGGGCCAAGCCGCGGAAATAACAACAATCGTCTAGCCTAGGCGGCCGGGATGTTGCCGAGGGCGTTAACGCGTGGCCAGCCCGACCACCGGTATGCGTTCGGCTGGAAATGGCTGAACAACCACCTTGTGCACCCCAGGCATTGCGCGCCAGGGCCGGTGTGAAAAGCGATGCACCGTAGCCTGGCGTTGAGCGAAGCGATACCCGGGAGAACGCCGGGCGCCGCGGACTCAAGCCAGGCTACGGGCTAAAGGCCAGTCTCGATAATGCTCAGCGCACCAGGCAGGGCTTCTTGTTATCGAAGGTCCAGCCGCTGATCAGGTACTGCATGGCCACGGCGTCGTTGCGCGCGCCCAGGCCCATGCCCTTGTAGCACTCGTGGGCCTTGGCCACGGCGTCCATGTCCAGCTCCACGCCCAGGCCCGGCTTCTGCGGCACTTTGACCAGGCCGCCTTCGATGCGGAATGGCTCCTTGGTCAGGCGCTGGCCGTCCTGCCAGATCCAGTGGGTATCGATGGCGGTGATCTTGCCTGGTGCCGCGGCGGCGACGTGGGTGAACATGGCCAGCGAGACATCGAAGTGATTGTTCGAGTGCGAGCCCCAGGTCAGGCCCCAGTCGTTGCACATCTGCGCCACGCGCACCGAGCCCTGCATGGTCCAGAAATGCGGGTCGGCGAGGGGAATGTCGACCGATTGCAGCTGGATCGCATGGCCCATCTGCCGCCAGTCGGTGGCGATCATGTTGGTGGCGGTCGGCAGGCCGGTGGCGCGGCGGAATTCAGCCATTACCTCGCGGCCGGAGTAGCCGTTCTCGGCGCCGCATGGGTCTTCGGCATAGGCGAGAACATGGTGCTGGTCGCGGCACAGGCGGATGGCTTCCTGCAGCGACCAGGCGCCGTTCGGATCGAGGGTGATGCGCGCGTCCGGGAAGCGCTCGGCCAGCGCGGTGACCGCTTCGATCTCGTCATCGCCGCGCAGCACGCCACCCTTGAGTTTGAAGTCCTTGAAGCCGTAGCGCTCGTAAGCGGCTTCGGCCAGGCGCACCACGCCCTGGGCGTCCAGCGCCTCTTCGTTACGCACACGGAACCAGGCGTTGTCGGCATCGGCTTCCTGGCGGTAGGGCAGGTCGGTTTTCGTGCGGTCGCCGATATAGAAGAGGTAGCCGAGCATCTCCACTGCATCGCGCTGCTGGCCTTCGCCGAGCAGGGCGGCGACCGGTACTTCCAGGTGCTGGCCGAGGAGGTCGAGCAGGGCGGCTTCCACGGCGGTGACGGCGTGGATGGTGATGCGCAGGTCGAAGGTCTGCAGGCCACGGCCGCCCGAGTCGCGATCCGCGAAGGCCTGGCGCACCTGGCCAAGGAGTTTCTGGTACTGGCCGATGGATTGGCCGATCAGCAACTGGCGTGCGTCTTCCAGGGTCTGGCGAATGGCTTCACCGCCGGGCACTTCGCCGACGCCGACATGCCCGGCGTTGTCACGCAGGATCAGCAGGTTACGGGTGAAGAACGGCGCGTGCCCGCCGCTCAGGTTGAGCAGCATGCTGTCGTGGCCGGCAACAGGGATGACCTCGAGCGAGGTGATGACTGGGGTGCCTGTATGAGTGTTGTTATTGTTCATCGCTTGACTCCTGTTGCCGTCGTCGGCGTTGCGGATGGTCTGGCTACCTCGCGGGGCAGCGGTTTGATCGAAAGATAACGTTATCATCATAAACAGATAACGTTATCATTCAAGTGCAAAATTTGCGGATTGGCGGTTGCAGAGGATGCTTTTGAGGCGATTGGTGGCGGCTGGAAGGCCCCGGGCTGATGGCGGTCATGGGGGGCAAATCTGATTCGGATGGATCACTCGCCAGCGAGCGCTGCGGCACCGAGGTGTTCGCGAATAGGGGCGACGTCAATCGGGTAGGAGCGCCAACCCGGCATGAATGCGGTTGTGGTCACTCTCCATCTCTGTGGTGTGACCAACATTCGCCGTGGGGTCGCGGCTCCTGCAATGAGATTGTGGCCACTGCGAAGAGTCGTGTTGTTACCCCAGTTCGTCCACATGCGGGGCCGACCACACCCCTAGGCAAGGGGCGTCGCTGACAGTGAGTCTGCTACGCGGGGAACGTGGATCGTTTTCCAGATGGGACCTGGGGTGATACCAGCTTGCTTGCTGCCGGGTATCGCTGCGCTCAGCCCAGGCTACGGGCAGCCGACTTCCATTCAGCCCGTACTGCTGCGCTCGATGATCGCAAACCCGGTATCCAGGCTGCGCTCCGCTCCTTGACCGTCGAAGCGGCGCAGCAAGGCCTCGGCGACCTGGCGGCCCATGTCGGTGGCATTGACGCTGACGGTGGACAGCGCCGGATCGGCGAACTGGCCGTTGAGGGTATCGCCAAAACCCAGCACGGCGACGTCTGTCGGGACGCTCAATCCCCGGCTGGCCGCCTCCACCAGTACGCCAAGGGCGACGGTGTCCGAGCTGCAGAAGATGAAGTCAGGGCGTTCGCCGGCATCCAGAAGGTTGGCCAGGCCCCTGCGGCCAACTTCCCAGGTGGCCGGCAAGGGCAGGGTCTGTACCGCCACTTGGTCGAGACCCAGCCCTGCCAGGCGCTCGATCACTGCATTGCAGCGGCGTTGCGCACGCGGGTCATCGACGCCGATCACCGCCCAGCGCCGGTAGCCGCTGGCGAAGAAGTGTTCGGCCACCGCGGCGCCGACCTGCTCGTGCGAGAAGCCTACCTGCATGTCCAGGCCGTCGTCGCTGAGGTCCCAGGCTTCGACCACCGGAATGCCGGCGGAAGACAGGCGCTCGCGGCTGGCCTGGGTGTGGAAGGTACCTGTCAGCACGATGCCGTCCGGACGGCGGCCGAGGATCGCCGCCAGCAGCGCTTCCTCGTGTTCGGGCGTATATCCGCTCGGCCCGACCAGGGCGTGATAGCCGGCCTCGGCGAGGCGGTCCATGATCGCCTGCACGACGCTGGCATAGATCGAGTTGGCGATGGTCGGCAGCACGATCGCCACCAGGCGGCTCTTGCTCGTCGCCAGGCCGCCGGCCATCAGGTTCGGCACGTAACCCATGGCGCGTACCACTTCCAGCACGTGCGCGCGGGTGGCGTCGCTGACCAGCTCCGGGCGCTGGATCGCCCGCGACACGGTGATCGGCGATACGCCAGCCCTTAGCGCGACATCCTTGACCGTGATCGGCAGGTCACCGAGCTCACCGCGGTCTTTGGCCAGTTCTCTGCGCGATTTTCGTGCCACGGGTTCTTCTCGATCGATGCGATGGGTCGCGGCAGGTTACGGCAGCGGTGCGGCATTGTCGCCGGTGCGCAGCATGAACAGGCGGAACACCACCACGGTGGTGAACAGCTGGCAGAGCCCGAGCAGCAGGTCGAGCGCCAGGCGGCCGGGTGGCTCACTGGCGATATCGCCAGCCAGCAGGCCGAGTCCCCAGGTCGGCACCATGACCAGCAGCACGCAGGCGAGGATCGGCCAGAAGTGCCCGTGGGTCAGTTGCAGGCTTTGCTGCAGTGCTTGCAGGGGCGACAGCCCGCGCAGCACCAGCAGGTAATCGGAGAACACCAGCCGCACCATCAACCACAGCCCCGGCAGAATGAACAGCGAAGCGCCGAGCATGATCAGCAGGGTGCCGATGCCGGCCAGCAGCACGAAGCGCGGCCACAGGCTCAGGCTGGCCACGATCAGCGCGCCCCTGGCGGGTTGCTCGCCACGGCTGCGTGCATCGATGAAGAGGATCAGCGCCGCGCTGTACAGCGGATAGAAGCACAGCCCGAGCAGCACGTCGTAGAGCGGCAGCTTGGCTGCATCGACCAGACTGTCGAGCTGCTGGCGGATGAGCGCTTCGGCGAGCACGAAGGGCAGGCACAGCAGGACGATTTGCAGCAGGTTGTGCCGAAAGAAGAACCAGGCGTCACGCAAGGCGTCGAGAGGATTCATGAGCGTCGCAGCCAGAAAAACAGGCTGCCATGATACGAGGGCGTCGGTTTCGCGGCCAGCGAGGATGCACGCCTGTCGCCCTTCGGCCGCCGCTTTCGACCTGGAGGGGCCTGGGCTGGCATACTGGCAGGCCGTGCACTCCGCGCGGGCCCTTGTGAGGATGTCCGGTGAAGAAAATAGCCGTGTTCGCCGACGTACAGAATCTCTACTACACCGTGCGCCAGGCCTATGGCTGCCACTTCAACTACAGCGCACTGTGGGCCGAACTCGCCGCTGGCGGCGAAATCGTCGAGGCCTATGCCTATGCCATCGACCGCGGTGATCCCAAGCAGCAGCAGTTCCAGCAGATCCTGCGCAACCTTGGCTTCACCGTGAAGCTAAAACCTTACATCCAGCGCAGCGACGGTTCCGCCAAGGGCGACTGGGACGTGGGCATCACCATCGACGTGATGGACGCGGCGGCGAATGTCGACAGCGTGGTGCTGGCCTCCGGCGACGGCGATTTCGATTTGCTGCTCGAGCGCATTCGCCAGCGTCACGGTGTCGAGGCCGTGGCCTATGGCGTACCCGGGCTGACCGCACAATCACTGGTGCGCGCAGCCACTCGTTATGTGCCCATCGATGGCCACCTGTTGTTGAAACACTGAGGCTTTACGTGAAACCCATTGCTGTCATCGACTTCGAAACCACCGGCATGTCGCCGGCCCAGCAGGCGCGCGCCACCGAGATCGGCGTGGTGATCATCGAGAACGGGCAGATCACCGCCCGTTACCAGAGCCTGATGAACAGCGGCGCCTGGGTGCCGCCGTTCATCGAGCAACTGACCGGCATCAGCAACGCCATGCTGCGCGACGCGCCGCCCGCCGCGGAGGTGATGCACGCGGTGGCCGATTTCGTCGGCGACATCCCGATGCTGGCGCACAACGCCTCGTTCGATCAGAAGTTCTGGGACGCCGAGCTGGGGCTGATCGGCCGCAGCCGCGTGCAGCAGTTCGCCTGCTCGCTGCTGCTGTCACGGCGCCTGCTGCCCGGCGCACCCAGCCACAAACTGGGTAACCTCAACCGCTGGGCGCGCCTGCCGGATACCGGCAAGGCCCACCGTGCGCTGGCCGATGCGGAGATGGCCGCCAACCTGACCCTGCACCTGTGCCGGGTATTGCGCGAGCAGTATGGGCGCAGGGCCGTCGATCACGATTTTCTGCGTCAGTTGCAGGGCATGTCTGCAGCCAAGGTGCGTGCGCTGCTCGATGCGGTCGTCTAGGCACCGGTTTGCGAGTATAGGATAACAAATAGTTCTCATTTACTTTGCTTGAGGGCGCTCTCTATACTGCCGGCCCCCTGACGGCTGCCGCTGTCGTGACCTGGCCGAGGTGTAGAGAATGGAGTGGGGCGGAATCAACTTGCGCTGGGCCTACACCGACCTGCTCCTGAGCCTGAGTCGGCGCACCCACTGCGTGCAGCGTGCCTATGACGTGCTGCACGATTCCTTCATCCGCTTCGTCCTGGCCAGCCAGCGCAGCGCCATCGAGCAGCCCAATGCCTACCTGCGGCGCATCGCCCATTGCGTGCTGATCGATCATTACCGCGACGCCTCGCGCTACCTGCCGCTGCCCGATATGGACGCCGAGCCGCGCATGGAGGCGCACGACAGTGCAGCCTTCGTGCCGTCTGCCGAGCACCTGGCCGATCTGCAGCAGCGCCTGGATGCCCTGCAACGCATTCTCGACTGCCTGCCGCCGCGTTGCCGCGAGGTGTTTTGGCTGGTGCGTATCGAAGGGCACCGCCAGGTGGACGTCGCCGCCATGCTGGGGATCAGCATCTCGATGGTCGAACGCCATCTGGTGCGCGCCTTGCTGGACCTGCACGAGGCCCGCGAGCTGCTCTGCCCATGAGTGCGCGACGCCGCGAGGCCGCACACTGGTTCGCGCGCCTGCTGGAGTTGCCGGACGAGCACCCCGAGCGGCAGGTGTTCGCCAACTGGCTGGCCGCCGATCCGCGCAATGCCCAGGAATTTCACAGCTTCAAGCGTCTGTGGGGCGACTTCTCCAGCACCGACCAGACCCGCGCCCTGGCCGGTGCCATGGAAAACGTCGGGCGCCGGCGACTGCTGCGCAACGGCCTGCTCGGGGGGCTGCTGCTTGGAGGGCTGGGTACCTGGCTGCTGGCCGCTCATGCCGCGCGTCAGGAGCTGCAGCTGTTCACCGGCATGGGGGCGTTGCGCCGCATGCGGCTCGCCGACGGCAGCGACGTGCAAATGGATGCCGACACACGCCTGCATGTGCTGTTCGATGGCCAGGTGCGGCACCTGACGCTGCTGCGCGGCCGGGCGATCTTCGATGTGCGCCATGATCCGCAACGCCCGTTCGTGGTGGATGCCGGCGAGGCCCAGGTGAGGGTGCTGGGTACCTGTTTCGTGGTCGAGCGCTTCGAGCGGCGCGTGCAGGTTGCCGTGGCCCGCGGCCGGGTGGAGATGGCGGCTGGCGGGCAACGGCTTGAATTGGTCGCCGACCAGGTCGGCCTGTATCGCGTCGAAGGCGGTTTGCAGCGCTCCGAGCGCACCGCCGCTGGTGCTTTTGGTTTCAGCAACGGCAGCCTGTTGTTCGAGCAGGCCGATCTGGCGGAAGTGCTCGCCGGCCTCTCCCGCTACCGCGCAAAACCCCTGCGCCTGGAGCACGCCGAGGCGACGCAGCGCATCACCGCCGTGGTCCAGGTCACCGATGTCGAGGCATTCGTCCAGGCGCTCCCGCAACTTGCCCGGGTACGGATACAGGAGCGGGCCGACAGCACGCTGGTGCTGGCGCGGTGATTTTTTTCACCTGAGGGGTTGGGGTTTTTGCCGGCTGCCTCGTCATGGGGTATCCGAGCATCATCAAGAGAGCCATTCATGCTGCGCACCTCCCTGAAAACCTTGGTCACCGCGAGCGCTCTGACGCTGGCGCTGGGCGCGTATGCCGCTCCCCTCGAACTGGATCTGCCTGCCCAGCCCCTGGCTGCTACCCTCAAGCAGTTGGCCAGCCAGGCCGGCGTCACCCTGGCGGTCGATGATCGCCTGGTCGCGCGCCGCTCGGCGCCCGCGTTGAAAGGCACCTTCGCCGTCGATGAAGCCCTGAGCCGTCTGCTGGCGGGTTCCGGCCTGGTGGTGCAGCGCAGCGGCGATGTGTGGCTGATCATGGAAAACCAGCCGTCTGCCGCGCTCGACCTGCAGGCCACCACCATCAGCAGCGACCTGCCGAGCACCGCCACCGAAGGCACCGGCTCCTACACGGCCCGCGCGGTGACCCTCGGCAAGGGCGCGCAGTCGCTGCGCGAGACGCCGCAGTCGGTCAGCGTGATCACCCGCAAGCAGATGGACGACCGCAACTTCACCTCGCTGGACCAGGTGCTCTACAGCGCACCGGGCATCACTCTGCAAACGCGCAACTTCGGCGATCACCAGTACAACTCGCGCGGTTTCGAACTGGGCGCCGATGCCTACCTGGTCGATGGCATGCCCGGTGTCATCCACAGCCCCACTGGCTGGATGACGCCGGATACTGCCGTCTATGATCGCGTCGAGATCCTGCGTGGCGCCGCCGGCCTGCTGGTTGGCAATGGCAACCCGGGCGGCGCGGTCAACCTGGTGCGCAAACGGCCGACTGCCGAACCGCGGTTTTCGGTGACCAGCCGAGCCGGCTCGGATGACTTCTACCGCGTGGACCTGGACGGCAGCGGCGCGCTGAACGAGGCCCGCACCCTGCGCGGCCGCGCCCTGGTCGCCTACGAAGACCGTCAGTATTTCTACGACCGCGAGGCCAGCCGCAAGCCACTGTTCTACGGCATCGTCGAAGCCGACCTCAATGACGCCTCGACCCTGTCCGTCGGCCTGCGCCGACAAACCAGCGTGACCACCGGCTATTCGATCTTCGGCCTGCCGCGTTACAGCAACGGCAAGGCACTGGACGTCTCGCGCTCCACCTCGCTGGCGCAGGACTGGAACCGCCACGAAAGCGAGCAGACCGAAGTCTTCGCCGACCTGGAGTATCGCCTCAGCGATGACTGGACCAGCAAGACCTCGCTGACCCGTGCCGAAGGCGGTTTCGACCAGCGCTCGGCATTGCCGCAGGGCGAGATCAATCCCGCCACCAACACCGGTTCGCGGCTGTTCCGAACGCTGTACCGCAGCGATGACGTGACCAATACCGGCATCGACAGCAATCTGTCGGGCAGCTTCGAGGCGTTCGGCCTGCGTCACACGCTGATGGTCGGCGGCAACTGGTCCCGCGAAGGGCAGTACAGCAAAACCGCCAATATCGCCACACCGAACGGCGTGGGGGCCATCGATGTGTTCAACCCGAATCCTCATACGCTGCCAAGACCGACGCGCACCGCGTGGACGGCCGTCAACGACAGCACTGAAACCCGTTATGGGGTCTACGGCAACACACGGCTGTACCTCAGCGAACCGTTGAGCCTGGTACTGGGCGGGCGCCTGAGCTGGTACGAGTACGAGACCGAAGAGATGCGCACGGGCGTCAAGGCGGGCAACCGTCAGGATCACGAGTTCACCCCGTTCCTGGGCATCATCTACGACCTCGATGAGCACTGGTCGTGGTACGCCAGCTACGCCGATATCTTCCAGCCACAAAGCGATTACCGCACGGCAGCCGGCGCATTGCTGGACCCGGCTGTTGGCGTTAACTACGAAACCGGTATCAAGGGCGAGCTGTATGACGGACGCCTGAACCTCTCCGCGGCGCTGTTTTACATCAAGCAGGATGACGTGGCGGCAGAAGACCCCAGCGGCGCGCTGTGCGAGGAGAACATCGATGGCCTCTGCTACCTCAACAGCGAAATCCAGCGCAGCAAGGGCTACGAGCTGGAAGCCAGCGGCGAGCTGTTGTCGGGCTGGCAGGTGGCGGCCGGCTACACCTTCAACCAGACCAGCAAAGCCAGCGGCGGCCCTACCGATTACCAGACGCCCAAGCACCTGCTGCGCGCCTCGACCACCTACCAACTGCCCGGCGCACTTAATCGCTTAACCGTCGGCGGCGCCGTTTCCGCGCAGAGTGGTTACAGCACCGATACGTATGGCCCAGAGGTGAGCAACGCCGGCCGCGCGGTCTACGACGCCTTGGCCACCTGGAAAATCGACCAGAACTGGACCGTCGGCCTCGACGCCAAGAATCTGTTCGACAAGAAGTACTACAAATCGGTGGGTGAGCTGCGCCGCGGTAATTACTACGGCGACCCGCGCAGCTACATGCTGACCCTGCGTGGGGAATTCTGAGCCGCTGCTGGATCACGTAGCCTGGCGTTGAGCGAAGCGATAGCCATATTTTGCATTTCCCGGGTGTCGCTGCGCTCGACCCAGGCCGCGGCTACGTGTTCGCCGCGCTGCAACTGCTGAGCGGGCGCTACCCGGACAGGATAAACTGTGCAGCATCTCCACTGCCCACCACGTTGCCCGCCATGACCTTCGCTTCCCTCGGCCTGATCGAACCCCTGCTGCGCTGCCTCGACGGCCTCGACTACAAGACCCCGACGCCCGTCCAGGCCCAGGCCATCGGGCCGATCATCAAGGGCCGCGACATCATGGCCGCGGCGCAGACCGGCACCGGCAAGACCGCGGCCTTCGCCTTGCCGATCCTGCAACGGCTGATGATGGAAGGCCCGGAGGTGGCCAGCAATTCGGTGCGTGCGCTGATACTGGTGCCGACCCGTGAGCTGGCCGAGCAGGTGCAGCAAAGCGTGCAGACCTACTCGCAATTTCTGCCGCTGCGCAGCTACGCGGTGTACGGCGGCGTCAGCATCAACCCGCAGATGATGAAGCTGCGCAAAGGCCTCGACGTCCTTGTCGCCACCCCCGGCCGGTTGCTCGACCTGTATCGCCAGAATGCAGTGAAGTTTTCCCAGTTGCAGGTGCTGGTACTCGACGAAGCCGATCGCATGCTCGACCTGGGCTTTGCCCGCGAGCTGGATGACCTGTTCGCCGCCCTGCCGAAGCAGCGTCAGACCTTGCTGTTTTCCGCCACCTTCTCCGAGGCCATCCGTACCTTGGCCGGCGAGATGCTGCGCGACCCGCTGAGCATCGAAGTCAGCCCACGCAACGCGGCTGCCAAGTCGGTCAAGCAGTGGCTGATTCCGGTCGACAAGAAGCGCAAGGCCGAGCTGTTCCTGCACCTGTACCGCAGCAAGAAATGGTCGCAGGTGCTGGTATTCGTCAAAACCCGCAAGGGTGTCGACGAACTGGAGCAGGAGCTGCTGGCCGCCGGCATCAAGGCCGATGCCATCCACGGCGACAAGCCACAGCCGACCCGCCTGCGCGCCCTGCAGCGCTTCAAGGCCGGCGAGGTCGACGTGCTGGTGGCCACCGATGTGGCCGCCCGCGGCCTGGATATCGACGACCTGCCGCTGGTGGTCAACTTTGACCTGCCCATCGTCGCCGAAGACTACGTACACCGCATCGGTCGTACCGGCCGTGCCGGCGCCACGGGCCAGGCCGTGTCGCTGGTCTGCGCCGACGAAGTGCAACTGCTCTCGGCCATCGAGGCGCTGATCCAGCAGATCCTGCAACGCGTCGACGAGCCGGACTTCATCCCCGACCACCGCGTGCCGCAGACGGTCGCCGGCGGCCTGGTGATAAAGAAGCCAAAGAAACCGAAAAAGCCCAAGGTGGTGGGCGGTGGTAAATCCGGCAGCCTGGGCCGTTGGATGGAAGCCGACGAACCGGCTGCGCCGCCGGTCAAGGCCGTGCGCAAGGTGCCGAGCTTTGGTGGCAAGCCGAAGGGCGGGCGTTAGTGCTGATACGCCGCGCCAGCGAGGTGGATGTCGACGCGATAACCGCGATAGTTCACGAAGCCTACGCCCCCTACATTCCGCGAATCGGCAAAGAGCCGGCGCCGATGCTCGATGACTATCGCCAGGTCATGGAGCAATGCAGGGTGTTTGTATTGGAATTGGACGGTGCGGTGAGGGGCGTCCTGGTGCTGGAGCATGAAGGCGATGTCCTGCATGTGCAGAACGTCGCGGTGTGCGATCAGGGCCGTGGCCAGGGACTTGGCAAGGCGCTGATTAGCTTCGCCGAACGTCAGGCTCGGGAGCTGGGTTGTGGGGCCATTGAGCTGTACACCAACGAGCTGATGACCGAGAACATCCTGTTCTACCCGCGTTTGGGGTATCGGGAAACTTCCCGGGCGGTTGAGGAGGGTTACGCTCGGGTGTTCTTTCGAAAAGCGATTTCTCCCGAAAGCTAGACAGTGCATTACGAAACAGCTCCTGGGTATCGCTGCGCTCAACCCAGGCTACATGTTGTTTTCCGCTCAGATGTTCTGCCCGATCCGCCATAGCACGCCGCTGGGGTCGAAGAGGATGAATTCGCGGATGCCCCAGGGCTGGTCTTCGGGGGCGATGGTGCGCACGCAGAAGCGTTCGGCGAGGTTTTCCTTTTGCACATTGGCCCACCAGGCTTCGACGTCATCGACCAGCAGGTGCATGACAGAGTTGTCCGCCTGTTCCTTCACGTAGAAATTCTGCAGCAGGAACGCGCAGTGCTCGCCGTTGCTGAAATAGCTCATTTCGTCCGACTGCCAGCCGGGCGTGAAGCCCAGGGCCGTGTAGAACGCCTGGCTGGGTGGATAGTCCTTGGCCAGGATGAAAGTCTTGAGCTGGACACTGGTCAGCATGCTGGCTGTTTCCTGATCCATGGATTATCGGTTTGTGGATTGCAGCCAGCGGACAATGCCCTGGCCGGCCACGCGGCCGCTGGCGAAGCAGGCGGTCAGCAGGTAGCCACCGGTGGGTGCTTCCCAGTCGAGCATTTCGCCTGCGCAGAAGGTGCCGGGCAGGGCGGTCAGCATCAGCCCTTCATCGAGTACCTCGAACGGAACGCCACCGGCGCTGCTGATCGCTTCCTCCAGCGGGCGTGGTTGGCGCAGCACGATCGGCAGGGCCTTGATCGATGCAGCCAGGCGCAGTGGATCGGCGAAGTGCTCGGCGGGGGCGAGCTCGCGCAGCAGGGCGGACTTGGCGCCATCCAGCCCGGCCTGGCGATGCAGATGCTTGGCCATGGAGTGTGAGCCACGTGGTTTGCTCAAGGCCTGGCCCAGGGCGTCTTCGCTGCGCTGCGGCAGCAGATCGAGGTGCACCGTGCAGCGACCGTCGCGGGCGATGCGCTGACGAATCCCGGCGGACAGCGCATACACCAGGCTGCCTTCGACGCCCGTGGCGGTGAGTACGAACTCACCCTGGCGCTGCGCTTCGCCTTGCAGGCCCAGGGCGACGTTTTTCAGCGGTGCGCCGGCGAACTTTTCGCGCAGCAGCGGGCTCCAGGCCGCCACGTCGAACCCGCAGTTGCTTGGCTGCAGCGGTGCGACGGCAATCCCGGCCTGCTGCAGGTGTGCTACCCAGCTGCCGTCTGAGCCCAGCCGTGGCCAGCTACCACCACCGAGGGCCAGCAGCACGGCATCGGCATGGATCGCCCGTTCGCCTTCGGCGCTTTGCACACGCAGGCTGCCATCGGCGTTCCAGCCCAGCCAGCGGTGCCGGTTATGCAGCTGCACGCCGGCTTCGCGCAGGCGTTTGAGCCAGGCGCGCAGCAGCGGCGCGGCCTTCATGTCGGTGGGGAATACGCGGCCCGAGGTGCCGACGAAAGTCTCGATACCCAGGCCATCAATCCATTCGCGCAGCGCATCGGCATCAAAGCCTTGCAGCAGCGCGTCGATCTGCGGCTGGCGCTCGGCGTAGCGGGCGACGAAGGCCGGGTAGGGCTCCGAGTGGGTGATGTTCATGCCGCCGACGCCGGCGAGCAGGAACTTGCGGCCCACCGAAGGCATGGCGTCGTAGAGGTCGACCCGCACGCCGGCGAGCGCCAGCGTTTCGGCGGCCATCAGCCCGGCGGGGCCGCCGCCGATGATGGCGACCGAGTGGGCGATGGGTTTGGAAGTATCGATCATGGTCGCGTCGGGCTGGGCAAAGCGCGAAGTTTACCCGAGCCCTAGCTGCTGCCATACCCGCGCAGCGCTGTGATGAAGAATGCCGTGACGTCGCGCCAGGGCGTGGCGATCCTTGCTATAGCCGCCACCGATCACGCCGACCACGGGGATGTCGCGGCCCAGGCAATGATGCAGCACGGCTTCGTCGCGAGCGGCCAGGCCGGCATCGGTCAGCTTCAGGTAACCGAGGGCATCGTCCTGGTGTACGTCCACGCCGGCGTCGTAGAGCACGATGTCCGGCTGGTACAGCGGCAGCAGGTAGTTGAGGCTGTCATCGACCACTTTCAGGTAATCGCTGTCGCCCATACCGCGCGGCAGAGGGATGTCCCAGTCGCTGTCGGCCTTGCGCGCCGGGAAGTTCTGCTCGCAGTGCAGGGACACGGTGACGGCGTTGTCCTCGTGTTCGAGCAAACGCGCGGTGCCGTCGCCCTGGTGTACGTCGCAATCGAAGATCAGCACGCGCTGCGCTTTGCCGCTGGCCAGCAGGTAGCGGGCGATCACCGCCAGGTCATTGAAGATGCAGAAGCCCGCCGGGTAATCGTAGTGGGCGTGGTGGGTGCCGCCGGCCAGGTGGCAGGCCAGGCCGTGTTGCAGCGCCTGTTCGGCGGCCAGCAGCGAACCGCCTACGGCGCGTACGGTGCGCTGCGCCAACGCCGGGCTCCAGGGCAGGCCGAGGCGGCGCTGGTCTTCATGACTCAGCTCGCCGCTCAGGTAGCGCTCGATATAGGCGGGGCAGTGGCAGAGGGCGAGGACCTCCGCGGGGCAGATCTCCGGGCGCAGCAGCTCCTGATCCCGGGTCAACCCGCTGGCTACCAGGTGGTCACGCAGCAAGCGGAATTTCTCCATCGGGAAACGATGCCCGTCGGGAAACGGCGGGCTGTAGTCGTCGTGGTAGATCAGCGGCAGCGGCATACAATCGTGGCGTTTGGTGGACCCTGGGCAGTATGCACGAGAAGTGAAATGGATGTGATCGAGCTGCGCAAAGCGGGCCTGCTTCCGTGCACCTGCCCTCACGACGGGCTCGGCCTGCCACCTGCGCGCTCATGCCAATATTCCTGGCGGGCGGCAAAGGCATTACCATTCACCCGCCGCGCACCCCGCGCGTGTCGCTGTATGCCCTGGCGAGGGCCGTGGAGATCCGTATGAGTCAAGTCCTGCAAGAGTTGGTGGCGCTGCTGAGCCTGGAGGCCATCGAGGAAAACCTGTTTCGTGGCACCAGTCAGGATCTCGGTTTTCGGCAGCTCTTTGGTGGGCAGGTGCTGGGCCAGTGCGTGTCGGCGGCGACCCAGACGGTCGAGGCGGATCGCCACGTGCATTCGCTGCATGGCTACTTTCTGCGCCCGGGCGATGCGGCTTTGCCGGTGGTCTATCAGGTCGACCGGGTACGCGACGGCGGCAGCTTCAGCACACGCCGGGTAACCGCCGTGCAGAAGGGCAAGGCGATCTTTACCTGCAGCGCCTCGTTCCAGTATCAGGAAGAAGGCCTCCATCACCAGGCGCAGATGCCTGACGTGCCGGGGCCGGAAGGGCTGCGTTCGGAAACCGAGCTGGCCAGCCAGGTAGCCGATTCGCTGCCGCCGCGAGTGCGCGAGCGCGTGCTGTTCGACAAGCCCATCGAGATTCGCCCGGTGGCGGTCGACAACCCGTTCGCGCCCAAGGTAAGCGAGCCCGTGAAGTACGTGTGGTTTCGTGCCGATGGCGAGTTGCCGGACACCCCGGCCGTCCACAAGTACCTGCTCGGCTACGCCTCGGACTTCAACCTGTTGACCACCTCGATGCTGCCCCATGGCGTGTCGGTGTGGCAGAAGTTCATGCAGGTCGCCAGCCTCGATCACTCCATCTGGTTCCACCAGAACCTGCGCATGGACGACTGGCTGCTTTATGCCATGGACAGCCCATGGGCAGGCAATGCCCGCGGCTTTTCTCGCGGCAGCGTGTTCAACCGCCAGGGGCAACTGGTGGCGTCGGTGGCACAGGAAGGCTTGATCCGCCTGCGCGAAGACTGGCGTTGAGCGCTGCAGCGTCTCGCTGCCAGCTTTGCCGCGGTGGTGATGATTCCGGCGCCGCCGTATGCTGCGCCCTGAATTCTGCCGTTGTTGGAGGGGCGATGAGCCTGCAGCGCTACACCCACTGGGTTTTCGACATGGACGGCACGCTGACCATTGCCGTGCATGATTTTGCCGCCATCCGCGTGGCGCTGGACATCCCGCCCGAGGACGACATTCTGCATCACCTGGCCGCGCTGCCGGCGGAGGTGTCGCGAGCCAAACATGCCTGGCTGCTCGAACACGAGCGGGAGTTGGCCATTGCCGCGCGGCCTGCCGCCGGTGCCGTGGCGCTGGTGCGCGCGTTGCATGCGCGCGGGGTGCGCCTCGGCATCCTCACCCGCAATGCCCGCGAGTTGGCCTTGCTGACCTTGCAGGCCATCGGCCTGGACGATTGCTTCGCGCCGAGCGATATCCTTGGCCGCGACGAAGCGCCGCCCAAGCCTGACCCCGGCGGCCTGCTGCATCTGGCTGACCGCTGGCAGGTCGCGCCGCGGGATATGGTGATGGTCGGCGATCACCGCCACGACCTGGCCTGTGGCCGGGCGGCGGGTACCTCGACCGTACTGGTCAACCTGCCGGCCAACCCCTGGCCCGAATTGAGCGATCATTTTGTCGTCGATTGCGCGGCGCTGCAGCGCCTGTCGCTGGGCGTCTGACTAGGCGCAACAGCCGCTGCCGGCTTGCAGGTCTTCGAGAATCGGGCAGTCGGGGCGGTGATCGCCCTGGCAGTGATCGACCAGGTTCTGCAGCGTATCGCGCAAGGCTTCTAGCTCGACGATCTTCTGGTTGAGCGCGGTGATGTGCTCGACGGCCAGTGCCTTCACGTCGGCGCTGGCGCGCTCGCGGTCGTGCCACAGGGCCAGCAGCTTGCCCGACTCGGCCAGCGAGAAGTCCAGGTCACGGGCGCGGCGGATGAAGCGCAGGCGCTGCAGGTCGTTTTCGCCGTACTGGCGATAGCCACTCTCGCTGCGCCCGGCATTGGGCAGCAAGCCGATCGTTTCGTAGTAACGGATCATCTTGGCGCTGAGGCCGGTGTGCTTCGCCGCCTGGCCGATGTTCATCGTGTTGCCTCGCTCGAGTGATTGGGTCGCCAGGTTTTCAGCAGCAGGGCGTTGCTCACCACGCTGACGCTCGACAGCGCCATTGCAGCCCCGGCAAGCAGCGGATCGAGCAGGCCGAAGGCGGCCAGCGGGATGCCGACCAGGTTGTAGATGAACGCCCAGAACAGGTTCTGGCGGATCTTGGCGTAGGTGCGCCGGGCAATGTCCAGGGCCGCCGGTACCAGCCGCGGATCGCCGCGCATCAAGGTGATGCCGGCTGCCTGCATCGCCACATCGGTGCCGCCGCCCATGGCGATGCCGACATGCGCGGCGGCCAGGGCCGGGGCATCGTTGATGCCGTCACCAACCATTGCCACCACGCCAGCGGCTTTCAATTCGCCGATGATACGCGCCTTGTCCGCTGGCAATACCTGCGCATGCACCGACTCGATACCGAGCTGGCGCGCGACGGCCTGGGCGCTGCCCTGGTTATCGCCGCTGATCAGGTGGCTGTCGATGTGCTGGCGGGCGAGTTCGGCGATGGCGTCGCCCGCGCCGTCCTTCAGCGTATCGCCAAAGGCGAACAGCGCGAGCACTCGCGGTCGCTCGCTGCACTCGATCAGCCATGACAGGGTGCGGCCCTCGGCCTCCCATCTGGTGGCGGCCTCGGCCAGTTCGGCCGGTTCACTCGCGCCGCTGGCGCTGAGCAGGCGGCGATTGCCGAGCTGTAGTACCTGGCCATCGACCTGCCCGGCGATCCCCCGTCCCGCGAGGGCCTGGCTGGCGCTGACGGGCACGCGCGTGATGCCGCGTTGCTCGCAGGCCTGCAGCACGGCCCTGGCCAGCGGGTGCTCACTGCCCTGCTGCAGAGCGCCGGCCAGGCGCAGCGCCTGATCGGCTTCGATCTCGACGGTGTGCAAATGGGCGACCTGCGGCGTGCCGGAGGTCAGCGTACCGGTCTTGTCAAAGGCCACCACAGTGACGCCGTGGGCGATCTCCAGGGCTTCGGCGTCCTTGATCAGGATGCCATGGCGGGCCGCCACGCCGGTGCCGGCCATGATTGCCGTGGGGGTGGCCAGGCCCAGCGCGCAGGGGCAGGCGATCACCAGCACGGCGACGGCATTGAGCAGGGCGGTTTCCAGGCCGGCACCGAGGCTCAGCCAGACGCCCAGTGTGAGCAGCGCGATCAGCAGTACCACCGGGACGAACACCTGGCTGACCCTGTCCACTAGTTTCTGGATTGGCGCCTTGGCCGCCTGGGCATCCTCGACCAGGCGGATGATCCGTGACAGCACGGTTTCGGCGCCCAGGGCGGTGGTCTCGACCAGCAGGCGGCCCTCGCCATTGATAGCGCCGGCGGTTACCGAATCACCGCGCGTCTTGGCTTGCGGCACGCTTTCACCGCTGATCATCGCCTCGTCGGCATGGCTGTCGCCGTCCAGGACCTTGCCGTCGACCGGAAAGCGCTCGCCAGGCCTGACCAGTACCTGGTCGCCGAGGCTCAATGCGCTGACGGCCACGCGTTGCTCGACGCCACCCTGCAGGCGCAGCGCTTCATCGGGGCGCAGCGCCTGCAGGGCGCGGATGGCACTGGTGGTCTGGCGCTTGGCGCGGCTCTCCAGGTATTTGCCGAGCAGGATCAGGGCGATGATCACTGCCGAGGCTTCGAAGTACAGGTGCGGCGCGTGCCCCGCCGGGGTAATCGCCCATTGGTACAGGCTCAGGCCGTAACCGGCGCTGGTGCCGAGGGCGACCAGCTGGTCCATATTGCCGGCACCGCTGCGCAGGGCGCTCCACGCCGCCCGGTAGAAGCGTGCGCCGAGGATGAACTGCACTGGCGTGGCCAGCAGAAACTGGGTCCAGGCCGGTAGCATCAGGTGCACCCCGAAGGGTGCCAGCAGCATCGGCAGAACCAGCGGCCCCGCCAGCAGCAAGGCTAGCGCCAGGCGCCAGCGCTCGCCCTGCAGGTGGCGCTCGGCGGCGTCGTGATCGGGTTGCTGATCATCCACCAGGCTGGCCGAGTAGCCTGCCGCGGTAACGGCAGCAAGCAGCGGCTGGCTGTCCAGCGCGCCGATCAGTTGCACCTGCGCGCGTTCCGTGGCCAGGTTTACGCTGGCCGACAGCACGCCGGGCTGCCTGGCCAGCGCGCGCTCGACGCGGCCCACGCAACTGGCGCACGTCATGCCGCCGATGGCCAGGGTGAGGGTGTGCGTCGGTACCGCGTAACCGGCTTGCTCGACCGCCGCTACCAGCGCCGGCAGTCGCTCGGCAGGCGCTGCGACCCGGGCGTGCTCGGTGGCCAGGTTGACGCTGGCCTGGCTTACCCCCGGCACGCCCTGCAAGGCACGCTCGACGCGCCCGGCGCAACTGGCGCAGGTCATTCCGCTGATCGGCAAGTCCAGAGTGGACGGGGTAGGCATGCTGGGCTCCGGCGAATCCTGACTGTTGAGCACAGGATCAACCTTGACCCCTGGGGAAGGTCAAGCCCCGCAGCGACAGGGGCAGGATTACCCGCTTACTGGGCCGACGGCGCCGGCGTCAGGTAAGGCCCCGACGGGCTGAGACCGATGCGGTAGCGACGTATTTCGCCGGCCTGCAGGGTCAGTTGCTGGCTTTCGAGCGGTGTGATGCCGGCCTGGCAGCTTTCGGTGCCGATCATTCCCAGGCGCACCGAGACCTCACCCGGGGGCAGGTTGAAGGAGGCCGACTGGCCATGGAACAGCCGGGCTGCCAACTGATCTTGCAGATACACGCCGAACTCGCACGGCGAGGCCACCTCCAGGCGCTCACGGGAGATGATCAGCACGGCGTAACCGTCGCCCATGGTGGTGTGCGACGGCAGTACCTGAGCCAGGGCGGGCAGGGGCAGGGCGAGAAACAATGAGAGCAGGAGACGGTTCATGGTCAGACCAGATGGCGTGGAGTTTTTCAGAGCTTGGCCGAGGTTGGCGGGTTCAACAAGGGTTGAAGCTTGACCTTGACCCGATGGCAAGCTCGACACTGCCTCACTCAGCTAACGATGGCCCGAAGGGGCAGGAGACGACGATGCAGGTATTCAAGGTAGATGGCATGACATGCGAGCACTGCGTAAAGGCGATCAGTGGCGCGGTGCACGCGATCGACTCCACGGCGCAGGTGCAGGTCGACCTGGCGGCCGGTGAGGTCAGGGTGCAGACCACGCACCCCGTCGATCAGGTGCTCGAGGCGATCATCAACGAAGGGTACAAGGCCGAGGCCGTGCCGGCCGCTAAGACCAATCGCTGATCAGGCCGCGGAACAGCCCGTCGATCATCACCGGCCCGTCCTGGCGCGGGTCGAACAGGTTGTTGTCGCGCAGCCAGTCGCTGAGCATGCCCAGCACCAGTGCATGTAGCGTCCGCGCCGCCAGGCGTGGCGTCATGCCGGGGCGCAGGCGGATTTGCGCGGATGGGTGGGAGAAGATCGCCTCGCAGAGACCGATGAACTGGTTGATGAACGCTTCGTGGCGTTCTTCCGCCTCACGCAACTCCTCGGTAAATTCGCAGCGATGCAGCAGAACCGTGAAAATGCGCCGCTTCTGCTCGTCCAGCGCGATGCCGGCAATGCCCTCGACGCACAGCTCGCGCAGCGATTGCAGGCCGTCGCCGGTGTGGCTTTCCTGCAGGTGCCTGGCCAACTGCTCCGGGGGCAGGCGTACCTGGCTGAGCATGTCATGGAACAGGTGGGCCTTGTTCTGGAAGTGCCAGTAGACCGCCCCCCGGGTCACGCCGGCATGCTTGGCGATATGTTCCAGGCTGGTGTGGGCCACGCCCTTTTCCAGGAACAGCATCTCTGCGGATGCCAGGATGGTGGTGCGGGTCTGCTCTGCTTGTTCTTTGGTTCGACGCATACGACGGGGTCAAAATCAGTTCAGGAGCGGCGAGTGTAATTATTTTTTGCCGCCAAGGTTTGTTTTACAGACGAAGTTGTATGTAATTGTTCGCGTTCACTCAACCAGGGCGTTCATCGCCCGTTCGCAGACCCAGCCTGGCTGGGGCACCCGTCGAGTACTTTGCAATGACGTTTCGCCTGTTGATTATCCTTGGCGCCCTCAGCGCCTTTGGTCCCCTGGCCATCGATTTCTACCTGCCGAGTTTTCCTGCGCTGGCGCTGGCGTTCGCCACCGATACCGAGCATGTACAGCTCTCCCTGGCGTCCTATTTCGCAGGCCTGGCCATCGGGCAACTGGTTTATGGGCCGCTTGCCGATCGTTTCGGTCGGCGCATCCCGCTGCTCGTGGGCGTGTCGCTGTTCACCCTCGCGTCGCTGGCCTGCGCAGTGGCCCCGAGCCTGGAGTGGCTCATCGCCGCACGCTTCGTGCAAGCCCTTGGCGGTTGCGCGGGCATGGTGGTGTCGCGGGCTGTGGTGCGCGATCTTTGTGATCCGATCAGTTCCGCCAAGGTGTTTTCGCAACTGATGCTGGTGATGGGGCTGGCGCCCATCCTCGCGCCTGTGGCAGGTGGCGTGCTGCTCAACCTGTTCGGCTGGCCCTCGATCTTCATCTGCCTGACGCTGTTCAGCGTGGCGTGCCTGGTTGCCCTTTATCTGTGGCTGCCGGAAACCCTCGATCCGCATGTCGAGCCGGCACCGTTGCGCGGCGCACTTGGCGAATATCGCCGGTTGTTCACCGATCTGCCCTTCATCGGCCACGCCTTGACCGGCGGCCTGGCGATTGCGGGCATGTTCGCCTATATCGCCGGGTCGCCCTTCGTGTTCATCGAGCTCTATGGCATACCGACCGAGCATTACGGCTGGCTGTTCGGTACCAATGCCGCTGGCTTCATCCTGGCCGCGCAACTCAACGCCTGGCTGGTGTCACGCCAGGGGCCTGCATACTGGGCCAGGCGCATCGTCTGGTTCTACCTGGGCTGCGGCGCGCTGCTGCTGTTGCTGGCCTGGGTACACACCCAGGCACTGTGGCCGCTGATGATTCCGCTGTTCGGCTGCATCGCTTCACTGGGCATCCTGCTGCCGAACACCTCTGCCTGTGCCATGGCCGGCCAGGGGCGCCATGCAGGTAGCGCGTCGGCGCTGATGGGCAGCCTGCAGTTCACCATCGCGGCCACCGCCGCGTCGATGGTCGGGATACTGCACGACGGCAGCGCCGTACCGATGGCGCTGGTGATCTTCAGCTGCGGTTCGCTGGCCGTGGTGGCGTCGCGCTTCACCCGCTGGGCCGAGAAGCGTGCAGGCCACCCGACGGCCTGAGCCGGGGTCAGCCCGCCAGGCGCTGGCGACCTGGCAGCGCGTGGGGCGCTTGCACCCGCGCCTCGAGCGTGGCGACGAACTGGCGTGCCTCGCTTTCGCTGCGAAAGCTGATCTGATGCCTGTCCAGGCTGACTTGCCAGTGGGTACCGTGGGGGTCTTTCAACGCACGTATCCGGATATCCATGAAGGTGTCTCCCAGTGAGCGTGGAATCATTCTAGACCCAACTGGAGGTACTGCCTGCTTGATGAGGATCAACGAGCCGAAGGAGGGGAGATGCAGAGGCAGGAACATTTTGCCCAGGCAAAAAAAGACCCGGCAAAGAGCCGGGTCAATAACCGTGATTAGCCTGATGAGGAGATAATCTGAAGAGTCCGACCTAAGGTCTCTTTAGGTTATCGGCTGATCTCGCGACCAGCTGATGCAAATAATAGCAATTCTCATTTCATAGTCAACGATTATTTGGAAATTATTTTCACGCATTGTGGCGATAGGCATTTGGCGGTGCCTGAAAATACAAACCCCGGCGCAGCAGGCCGGGGTTTTCGTGAGCGGGCAGGTTCTAGCCAGGCTGACGCAGCCCGGTCACTTCCTTGTTCAACAGGTCGATACGCCTGGCCATGCTCTCGACCAGGCTATGGGCAATGCGTGGGTTGCTTTCCATCAGGCTGAGGAACTGGTCCTTGGGAATCACCATGACCGTGCAGGCTTCACTGGAGATCACCGTGGCGCTGCGCTTTTCATGGGTGAAAACCGCCATGGCGCCGAATATTTCGTCTTTCTGTACGTCGCCAACCTTTACCCCGTCGACGAAGGCTTCGGCATGCCCTTCGATGATGATGAAGACATGATCGGCCTCGTCCCCCTGGTTGATCAGCGCCTCGCCCTTTGCGAAATGCTTGAAGCCGGTAGCCGGCCGCACCTCCGGCTGTTTTATGCGCGCCAATGCGTCCGAGAGCAGGGCGGTGTGCCCGACCAGATACTGGATGAACAACTCCTGGCGCGGCTCGCTGGCGTAGATGTGCTTGAACACGTCACTACGCAAGTAGGGAATCAGGGTGATCGGCTCGTCGCTGGTATAGCGGCAGGTGGGCAGGTCGATACCCTGGCGCAGGCCGACGAGGTCGCCTTCCTGCAGATAGAACAGCGGACGTTCGTCGACCAACGCATGCAGCAGGCCATTGTCGATGATGAACAGCTGGTTACTCGGCAGTTCCCGGGCCAGGTCGTCGCTACGCTCTACCTGCAGCGTCGCGCCGCAGGGGCTGAGCCCGTCGAGTAGTTGCGCGGGGATACTCTGCAAGCGGCTGATCAGTTGGTCGGCGTAAGCCGGTTGTTCCCCGAGTAAATACATGATGATTCCTTGAGCGGGTCGTGCCGGATACGCACGAAAATCCCTGAAACGATAATCCTCGCCGAGCGCCAGGTAAATGGACCTCGCTGGAGGTTGTGAACCACGGCGTATTCTTTAGCGTTGCCAAGGTGCCAGCCACTGAGCTGCCTGCGCCAGGGGCTTGGTTGGCGACCACGGGCTGCGCAAACGCCACGGTTATACGCCGTCGCTGTTCATGGCGTGCTCGACCTGCAGGTTGAGGCTTTGCTTGCGGGCTGGGGGCAGCTCACTCCAGTGAATATCCAGCAGTGCACCTTCGATTGCATACAACAATACCTTCGAAGCCCTGAAGCCGCGCGCTCGAACGGCCCTGTACGCCTCGACCGCGCCTCGCCGACGCAGGTCGCTGGCGGTGTGTATACCCACCGCGTGTAGCCATTGCGATGAGGTCTTGCCAAGGTTCTTCAGGTGCTGCAACTCGTCGATCACGGTGTCTCCCTCCTGGCCGTTCGTGGACGGGCTGTGGGGTCGCTGAATCGCAGCCTTACGGCTTCTGGCGTCGAGGCTGGACAGGGCGCTACCGTGAGTCGGGATGAGTATGGCAGCGCAGGCGTGTGCCGAAGTTCATCGACATGAGGATTTCATCGGCGCTCAGCGCAGCCGGGAAGTAGGCGCCGGATATCTGCGCATGGGCGATGCTTGCGCCCTCCAGCCGCGCCGAGCGCAGGTCCACCCCGCGCAGGTCGGCACCGCGAAAATAGGCGTTACTGAAGTCGATGCCCTCGGCATCCAGGCTGCGCAGATCGAGGCCGCGAAAATCTCCACCGCTGAGATCGATGGCAACGCCCTGGGGCCGCTGCTTGTTGAACGCGGAAACGTCATCGTTGTGAAGCAGGCGATAAAGCGGGCTGTCCAGCTGGCTGGGTTGGCTCATGATGGCACTGATCCGGTGGCGGTGATGGGCTCACAGCCAGTATAGGCCAGCTATCAGGGCGGCCTGTCTTATCGTCATCGCGCTGCTCGCGCAGCGCTGGTGCGTATGGCGGGCGTGACGCTCGCCTGTTCTTGGCGCTGCAGGTTGCAAGCGCAGCAGGGCGTATCACCCGTGGTGTCGGGTTGCGCCTGTTGCCGTGAGCGGTCCTGCCCGTGCGCAGCAAGTGCGCACGGGGTGGCGCGCCGCTTAGAGGGTGGGGAAGCGCTGACGAATGGCGATGACCAGCTCGTTGAGGCTGGCGCTGTCGTGCGTATCCACGCGCTTGCAGTGGCTCTGCTCGGCAGCGTCGAGGGCGTCCTGGCCGGCACGCTGAGCCTCTATCACTTGCAGCGTGGCATCGGACGGGTCGTCGCCTTGTTGCTGGCGCTGCTGCAGCCAACTGCTGATCACCGCATCGGGCGCCTGGCAGTCGACGATCAGGAACGGAACGCCGGTTTCCTCGGCGACGCCCTGAGCCGCCTGGCGCTGCGCTCGCTTGAGGAAGGTGGCGTCCAGCACGACCGGGTAGCCGGCGTGCAGCGCCAGGTCGGCCAACTGGTTCAGCTGACCGTAGACCGCCTTGCTGGCCTCGTCGCTGTAGATGCCGGTATTCAGCTCGTCGCCGCTGCCCGCCTGCTGCGCACCCAGCTGGCGCTTGCGCTCGACGTCCGAGCGAATGCGTATGGCGCCGAGTGCCTCGACCAGGCGCAGGGCGACCTGGCTCTTGCCGACCGCCGATACGCCACACGTGATCGCCAGGAAGCGCGCCGGAATGGCGCTGTAGCTTTCCGCCAGACTGGCGTAGCCGCGGTACTGGCGCAGGATCACGGCGCGTTGCACCGCGTCCTGCTCCTGGCCAAGGCGGAACAGGGCAACCTTGGCGCGCACCAGGGCGCGGTGGGTCTTGTACAGGTCGAACAGCTTGAGCGAGCCGTAGTCGCCGGTGTGCTCCAGCCAGCCGTTGAGCAGGCGGCGGGCCAGGCACTTGAGGCCGCGGTCCTCCAGGTCCATGACCAGGAAGGCGGTGTCCAGGGCGATGTCGGTCATGCGGAACGGTTCGTTGAACTCGATGCAGTCGAACAGCGTGGCCCGGCCATCGAGCAGCGTCGCGTTGCCCAGGTGAATGTCGCCATGGCATTCGCGGATGAAGCCATCACGGGCGCGGGCTTCCAGATCAGGCCAGAGTCGCTCCAGGCTGCTTTCGGTCCAGGCTTCCAGGGCGTCCAGTTGCTGCAGGTCAGCCTTGTCGCTGAGCATCGGGCGAATTTGCTCGAAGTTCTGCCGCAGCGGCGCGACGATAGCGGTGGCGTTGCACAGCGGGTGATCGCTCGCAACCTGGGGCGTGGCCTTGTGGAAATCGGCGATCTGCCTGGCCAGGGCGTCGATATGCGTTTCGTTGAGCTCACCCCGTGCCTGCACCTGCGCCAGCAGTTGCTCCTGGGGGAACTGGCGCATCTTCAGCGCATACTCGATGGCCGGGCCCTGTCCATCGAGCCGCGGTGCTTCCACGCTGCCGCCAATGGGCAGCACTTCCAGGTACAGGTTCTCGGTCAGGCGCTGATTGAGGCGTAATTCTTCGTGACAAAAGTGTTTGCGTGCGTCCAGCGAGGTGAAGTCGAGAAAACCGAAATTCACCGGTTTCTTGACCTTGTATGCGTAAGGCCCGGTCAGCACCACCCATGATATGTGGGTTTCGATGACACTGAAGCCGTCCACCGGGTGCGGATAAAGGGCCGGATTCTGCAAGGCGGCGATCAGGTCTTGGCTCACGGGGGATCCTTGATGTGAAAAGATAAGAACAGGTGCGCATTATGGCCCCTCGTCGTCGGGCTGCAAACCGCTGGCGGTCCCTGCCGGCGCTTCGCAAAGTGCGTATAATGCCGCGCCATGACTCGTACCCGATCTCCCCGCTCCCGTTCCAAACGCCGCCCCCGTGGCATGCATCCCTTGCTTGGCTGGGCTGTAAAGCTCGGCTTGGTGGGCCTCGTGCTGTTCGCCGGTTTCGCGGTTTACCTCGATGCCATCGTGCAGGAGAAATTCTCCGGCAAGCGCTGGACCGTCCCGGCCAAGGTGTATGCCCGGCCCCTTGAGCTGTTCGTCGGCCAGAAGCTGACCAAGGACGACCTGCTCAAGGAAATGGATGCCCTTGGCTATCGCCGCGAAAGCGTGGCCAATGGCCCAGGCGCAGTGGCTGTCTCCGGCAATAACGTGGCCTTGCATTCGCGTGGCTTCCAGTTCTACGAGAGCGTGGAGCAGGCGCAGCAGGTCAATGTGCGTTTCTCCGGCGACTACGTTGCGGCCTTGACCAAGGCCGACGGCAAGGATCTCGCCGTGGCGCGGCTGGAGCCGATGCTGATCGGCGGCCTGTACCCGGCGCATCAGGAGGACCGCGTGCTGATCAAGCTCGATCAGGTGCCGGCCTATCTGGTGGAAACCCTGGTGGCGGTCGAGGACCGCGACTTCTTCGATCATTTCGGGGTGTCACCCAAGGGCATTGCCCGCGCCGTGTGGATCAACGCCTCCGCCGGCCAATTGCGCCAGGGGGGTAGTACCCTGACCCAGCAGTTGGTGAAGAATTTCTACCTGACCAACGAGCGCAGCCTGACCCGCAAGATCACCGAAGCGATGATGGCGGTGCTGCTTGAGCTGCACTACGACAAGCGCGAGATTCTCGAGGCTTACCTCAACGAGGTGTTCCTCGGCCAGGACGGCCAGCGTGCGGTGCACGGGTTTGGCCTGGCCAGCCAGTACTTCTTCAGCCAGCCATTGTCCGAGCTCAAGCTCGAACAGGTGGCGCTGCTGGTGGGCATGGTCAAGGGACCGACCTTCTATAACCCGCGCCGCAACCCCGAACGGGCACTTGCCCGGCGTAACCTGATCCTCGACCTGCTGGCCGAGCAGGGCGTGGTGTCGCCGGAAGAGGTCGCAGCCGCCAAGGCGCGCCCGCTCGGCGTTACCCAGCGCGGCAGCATGGCCAACGGCTCGTTCCCGGCTTTCCTCGACCTGGTCAAGCGTCAGCTGCGCCAGGATTATCACGACGAGGATTTGACCGAGGAAGGGCTGCGTATCTTCACCAGCTTCGACCCGATCCTGCAGCTCAAGGCCGAGGAGGCCCTGGCTGAAACCTTCAAGCGTCAGGCCGGGCGCAAGGGTTCCGATCAGGTCGAAGCCGGCATGGTGGTCACCAACCCGGAAACTGGTGAAATCCAGGCGCTGATCGGCAGCCGCCAGGCGCGTTTCGCCGGGTTCAACCGGGCCCTGGACGCGGTGCGGCCGATCGGCTCGCTGATCAAGCCGGCGATCTACCTGACCGCCCTCGAGCAGCCCAGCCAGTACACGCTGACCAGCCGCGTGCTGGACGAACCGTTCTCCGTGAAGGGCCAGGACGGCCAGGTGTGGAAACCGCAGAACTATGATCGCAAGGCCCACGGCAGCATTTACCTGTACCAGGGCCTGGCCAACTCCTACAACCTCTCCACCGCCAAGCTTGGCCTGGAACTGGGCGTACCGAATGTGCTCAAAACCCTCGAGCGCCTCGGGGTGTCGCGGCAGTGGCCGGCGTACCCCTCGATGCTGCTGGGCGCTGGTGCGCTGACCCCGCTGGAAGTCACCGGCATGTACCAGACGCTCGCCAGTGGTGGTTTCAACACCCCACTGCGCGGTATTCGCAGTGTGTTGACCGCCGAAGGCGAGCCGCTCAAGCGCTACCCGTACCAGATTCAGCAGCGGTTTGACGCCGGCGCCATCTACCTCTTGCAGAACGCCATGCAGCGCACGATGCGCGAAGGCACCGGCCGTTCGGTGTACAGCCAGTTGCCGAGTTCGCTGGCGCTGGCCGGCAAGACCGGTACCAGTAATGATTCACGCGACAGCTGGTTTGCCGGCTTCAGCCAGGACCTGCTGGCGGTGGTGTGGATGGGCCGTGATGACAACGGGCCGACGCCGTTTACCGGTGCCACCGGTGCGCTGCAGGCCTGGACCGGCTTCATGCGTCGTGCCGACCCGCTGCCGCTGGACATGCCGGTACCGGACAACGTGGTGGTGGCGTGGGTGGATGCGGCGACCGGGCAGGGCTCGGCAGAGAATTGTCCGGGTGCGGTACAGATGCCGTATATTCGCGGCAGCGAGCCGGCTCCGGGGCCTGGCTGTGGCATTCAGGCGCCCGTCGACTCGGTAATGGATTGGGTGAAAGGCTGGTTGGAATAAGAGAGGTTTGACGTGAGCAAGTGGTTGATTCCCGTTTTGACTGCTTCGGTGGTGCTGGGAGGCTGTGCCAGCGTACCGCGCGGTTCCATTCCGGTCGTGGATTCCGGTACGTCTGCTTACGGGCAGGACGATCAGCCGGGCGGCGGCTACGGCAACGCGCCAGCACCGGCGCAACCGCAGATGCAGGCCGTCCCCGAGGACTCGGGGGTGGTGGTGATGGTGCCGGGTGGTAGCGCGCCGCCCGCGCCGATCGATACTTACGCCGCACCGGCCGGCGCACCCGCCAACGGTGGGGGGCTGACGTTCGACGAGCCGCCGCTGAGCAGCGAGCCGTTGGGTTCGCCAGGTTACGGCAGCGCGCCGCAAACGCCGCCTCCTTCGACCCCGAGCGGTATCCCCAGCGGCAACGGTGGTGGCCTGGCGGCCGACGAGCAGCTCGACGGCCCGGTGCTGGCGCTGCTTACCAGTGCGCAGCAACAGCAGGGTGGCGGCGACCTCAATGGCGCGGCCTCCAGCCTCGAGCGTGCACAGCGTATCGCCCCGCGCGAACCACAGGTGCTCTATCGTCTGGCCGAAGTTCGCCTGGCTCAGGGCGATGCCGCTCAGGCCGAGCAGTTTGCCCGTCGCGGCCTGAGCTACGCGAGTGGCCGCCCGGCACTGCAGGCCAGTCTGTGGGACCTGATCGCTCGTTCCCGTGAGAAACAGGGCGACGCCGCCGGTGCTGCCCAGGCGCGTGAGCGGGCGCGAGTCAATCTGTGAGTACTGCGCCCGTCGATCAGGTAGCCGACCAGCTGTTGCTGGTCGAGCGCGCGTTGCGGGTGCAGGGCTGGTGGGACGCCTCACCACCCAGCGCGCAGGCGCTCGCCAGTGTCGAGCCGTTCTGTGTGGATACCCTTGATTTCGCCCAGTGGCTGCAGTGGATCTTTCTGCCGCGCATGAAGGCCATCATCGAGGCGGGTGCTGAGCTGCCTGCCGTGTCAGGCATTCTGCCGATGGCCGAACAGGTCTACGGTGCCGACAGTCGCGCCGCGGCGGAATTGCTCAAGGCGCTCGGTGATTTCGATCGCCTGATCACCGCGGGCTGAAGCCCGCGGTCGTTTCTGCTACCGGCAGTTTTTGGCAATCGCCTGCTTGCTGTCGGCAATTCGCTGCTGGCGCTCGTCCTCGCCCAAACGGCGCATCTCGCCGCCTTCATCTTCTACACGCACGCGCGGGTTGTTCTCCAGCTGAGCCAGGTTGTTGCGCTGCGCTTCGCAGTACTTCACGCGCTGCGCCTCCTGCTCGGCCAACTCCTTTTTCACCTTGGCGTCGGCGGCGGCCTGCTCGGGATCGGCGATGTCCTGGAAGGTGGGTGCCGGCTTTGATTCGCTGGTGGGTGGGGGCGGCGTGGCGGTATTCACGGTAGTGGCTTGCTGGCCCTGCGGCGGTTGCTCGCTGAAATGCGTGACACCCTGGGCGTCAACCCATTTGTAGACCTGGCCGGCCATGGCAGTGCTGCTCAGGGCAAGCGCCAGGCTGGCGGTGAGGATCATGCGGCGCATGGAGATTCCTTCTAGAGCCGTTGCCGGACCTTGCGGTGCGCAACGGGGATTCATGGTCTGTGACTCATGTGCCGGACGCCGGTGGCGACAGGTACGCGGTAGCTGACGATTACTATAACCAAATCGGCGGCCTGTCCATGCTGCACTGCTTCACATCGACATGGATTTTTCACCGTCGGCGGCAGGTGCCCGTGCGGTCTGCCGAGAGTGGTGCCCCGGGCTGCACATTCCATCACGGATCGCTTGACTTGCCGTGCTCGAATCACAACAATCAACTGCTCGCTGCAGTGGGGTCAGCCGCAAGCTGGCTTCAGCTCAGTAGACATGAGGCGTTACCCGCGCCGACCTTTCGTTACACCCGCAACGCGTTACCTCGCGCTGGGTGGGAAAATCCCGCAACACACCAGGGACTCTCCCAATACTTGCTCAGTTGTAGCTGACGTAGTCGGCGACCACAGTCGCTCATGCTCTGCTGGCAGTAAACCTACTCGGGCCGACCCTGCAAAAGGGCGGTTTTCTGGCGTTTTAGAGGTGAACAACGTGGAGCTTTTATCCGGCGCTGAAATGGTCGTCCGCTCGTTGCGTGACGAAGGCGTTAAGTACATCTACGGGTATCCGGGTGGTGCCCTCCTGCACATTTATGATGCCCTGTTCAAAGAACCGGAAGTGACCCACGTGCTGGTGCGCCACGAACAGGCGGCCACCCACATGGCGGACGGTTATGCCCGCGCCACCGGCAAGGCCGGCGTGGTGCTGGTGACCTCCGGCCCTGGTGCGACCAATGCCGTGACCGGTATCGCCACCGCCTACATGGATTCGATCCCGATGGTGATCATTTCCGGCCAGGTGGCCAGCACCGTGGTTGGCACCGATGCTTTCCAGGAAGTCGACATGGTCGGCATCTCGCGTCCGATCGTGAAGCACAGCTTCATCATCAAGCATCCTTCGGAAATCCCCGAAGTGATCAAGAAAGCCTTCTATCTTGCCGAATCCGGTCGCCCGGGCCCGGTGGTCGTGGATATCCCCAAAGACATGGGCGATCCGACCCAGAAGTTCGAATACAGCTACCCGAAGAAGGTCAAGCTGCGTTCCTACAGCCCTGCGGTGCGTGGTCATTCGGGGCAGATCCGCAAGGCGGCGGAAATGCTCATCGCGGCGAAGCGGCCGATCATCTATTCCGGCGGCGGCGTGATCCTCGGCGGGGCTTCGGCGCACCTGACCGAGCTGGCGCGCGCGCTCAACGTACCCGTCACCAATACCCTGATGGGCCTCGGCGCCTACCCGGGCGATGACCGTCAGTTCGTCGGCATGCTCGGCATGCACGGCAGTTACACCGCCAACCTGGCCATGCACCACGCCGATGTCATCCTGGCGGTCGGTGCGCGTTTCGATGACCGGGTGATCAACGGTGAAAATGCGGCCAAGTTCTGCCCGAATGCGAAGATCATTCACATCGATATCGACCCGGCGTCGATCTCCAAGATGGTCAAGGCGGATATCCCGATCGTCGGCCCGGTCGACAGCGTGCTGAGCGAGATGGTCGCCGCACTCAAGGAGATCGAGCAACGCCCGGACAGCGACTCGCAAGCCACCTGGTGGAAGCAGATCGAGGAATGGCGCGGCAACCGCGGCCTGTTCCCGTACGACAAGGGCGACGGCAGCATTATCAAGCCGCAGACCGTGATCGAAACGCTGTCCGAGGTAACTCACGGCGAGGCGTTTGTCAGTTCCGACGTAGGCCAGCACCAGATGTTCGCGGCCCAGTACTACCGCTTCAACAAGCCGAACCGCTGGATCAACTCCGGCGGCCTGGGCACCATGGGCTTCGGCTTCCCGGCCGCTATGGGCGTCAAGCTCAATTTCCCGGACGCCGATGTCGCCTGCGTGACCGGCGAAGGCAGCATCCAGATGAACATTCAGGAGCTGTCGACCTGCTTGCAGTACGACCTTCCGGTGAAGATCATCAACCTGAACAATGGCGCGCTGGGTATGGTTCGCCAGTGGCAGGACATGCAGTACAGCAGCCGTTACTCGCACTCGTACATGGAATCGCTGCCTGATTTCGTCAAGCTGGCCGAATCCTATGGGCACGTGGGCATGCGCATCACCGATCTGAAGGATCTCAAGCCGAAGATGGAAGAGGCGTTCGCGATGAAGAATCGCCTGGTGTTCCTCGACATCGCCGTGGATACCAGCGAGCACGTCTACCCGATGCAGATCCGCGGTGGAGCGATGCGCGACATGTGGCTGAGCAAGACGGAGCGTACCTGACATGCGTCATATCATTTCCCTGCTGCTGGAAAACGAACCGGGCGCCCTGTCGCGTGTAGTCGGCCTGTTCTCCCAACGCAACTACAACATCGAAAGCCTCACCGTGGCGCCCACCGAAGACCCGACCCTGTCGCGCCTGACGTTGACCACCATCGGCCACGATGACGTGATCGAGCAGATCACCAAGAACCTCAACAAGCTGATCGAAGTGGTCAAGCTGGTGGACTTGTCGGAAAACGCCCACATCGAGCGCGAGCTGATGCTGGTCAAGGTCAAGGCCACGGGCGCCCAGCGCGCCGAGGTCAAGCGCACCACCGACATCTTTCGCGGGCAGATCGTCGACGTCACGCCGAGCGTCTATACCATCCAGTTGGCAGGCACCAGCGACAAACTGGACAGCTTCATCCAGGCCGTCGGCACCGCGCTGATACTGGAAACCGTGCGTAGTGGGGTGACCGGTATCGCCCGCGGCGACAAGGTATTGAGTATCTGATCGCCGCCGTAAAAAAACCCGCCCAGTGCGGGTTTTTTTTGCCTGGAAATTACCGCTGACGGTTCCAGAAGGCCGCGATCAGTGGGTCCTTGAGGCGTTTCTCAAGCGCGAACAGGCCAATATCGTAAGCGGTAAGGGGTGGCTGGATATCGTAGAGGCGTATGCGCGCGGCTAGCGGACTGTTGTCCAGCACGATCTGCGGTACCACGCCGATACCGAAGCCCAGGCTGACCATGCTGACGATGGCCTCGTTGCCGCTCACCTGGGCGTAGATACGCGGTTTGATGTTATGACTTTTCAGCCAGCGGTCGGTGCGGGTCCGGGCCAGGCCTTCCTCGGAAAGGATCATCGGTACGTCCTGCCAGCTTTGCGCCCCGGGCTGTTTCACTTGCTCGTCACTCAGCAACTGAGGTGCTTGCGGACCGATGAAGCGCAGTTCCGAGCGAGTGATCGACTGAAAGACCACGCCGGCCGGCAGGCTGTCGGGAAGGGCGCCGATGGCCAGGTCTTCCAGCCCCTGCTGCACGCGCTCGACGGCCTTGGCCGGATCGCCAGTGTGCAGCTTCATCTCGATGCGCGGATAGTCCCGCCGGAAATTGCTCAGGATGTCATAGAGGAAGCTGTAGCTCGCGGTTACCGAGCAATACAGGGAGAGCTCGCCGTGAAGGATCAACTGATCCTGCCTGACGGTCTGCCGAATGGCCTGCCAGCCGTTCATGACATCGTTGGCGTAGGCGCGGAACTGCTGCCCTTCGCGGGTCAGCTGCACCGAGCGGTTATCGCGAATGAACAGCGGCGCGCCAAGCTCTTCCTCGAGCTGCTTGATGCTGCGGCTGAGCGCCGAGGGGCTTACATGTTGCTCGCGGCTGGTTTTACCGAAATGCAGGTTCTCGGCCAGGGAGAGAAAGAGGGTAAGCGCGTGGCTGTCCATTTTGTGTTTCATATATCGGCATGTGGTATTGCAAATATATCATTTTACGCAATGGGGCGGATCCCTTAAGGTGCCCCTGTAGCGGTGCCAGCACCCATCCCTTTCGATTCCAAGAGCCAATGACAATGAAAGTTTATTACGACAAAGATTGTGACCTCTCGATCATCCAGGGCAAGAAAGTTGCCATCATCGGTTACGGCTCCCAGGGCCATGCCCAGGCCTGCAACCTGAAGGATTCCGGTGTCGACGTCACCGTCGGTCTGCGTAAAGGTTCGGCCACCGTTGCCAAGGCCGAAGCTCATGGTTTGAAAGTGGCTGATGTGGCGTCTGCCGTCGCTGCCGCCGATCTGGTCATGATCCTGACGCCCGACGAGTTCCAGGGCCAGCTGTACAAGAACGAAATCGAGCCGAACATCAAGCAGGGCGCTACCCTCGCGTTCTCCCACGGCTTCGCCATTCACTACAACCAGGTCGTTCCACGCAGCGATCTCGACGTGATCATGATCGCGCCGAAGGCCCCGGGTCACACCGTACGTACCGAATTCGTCAAGGGCGGCGGTATCCCTGACCTGATCGCGGTGTACCAGGATGCTTCGGGCAATGCCAAGAACGTTGCCCTGTCCTACGCCTCGGGCGTTGGCGGTGGCCGTACCGGCATCATCGAAACCACCTTCAAGGACGAAACCGAAACCGACCTGTTCGGTGAGCAGGCTGTTCTGTGTGGCGGTACTGTCGAACTGGTCAAGGCCGGTTTCGAAACCCTGGTGGAAGCCGGTTACGCGCCGGAAATGGCCTACTTCGAGTGCCTGCACGAACTGAAGCTGATCGTTGACCTCATGTACGAAGGCGGCATCGCCAACATGAACTACTCGATCTCCAACAACGCCGAGTACGGCGAGTACGTGACCGGTCCGGAAGTCATCAACGCCGAATCCCGCCAGGCCATGCGCAATGCACTCAAGCGCATCCAGGACGGCGAATACGCGAAGATGTTCATCAGCGAAGGCGCCACCAACTACCCGTCGATGACCGCCAAGCGCCGCAACAACGCTGCCCATGGTATCGAGATCATCGGCGAGCAGCTGCGCTCGATGATGCCGTGGATTTCGGCCAACAAGATCGTCGACAAGTCGAAGAACTGAGTCGAGTCGATCGAGAAAGAACGCGGCCTTGGTCGCGTTTTTTCGTTATGGGAGACGCATCTGGTATAAAGCCCGGACGCTAATGCCGACGTTAGGGCGAACGCTTGCCCGGCGACTCGGTCGAAAATTCAAATCCGCAACTAGGTATTGTTCATGAGCGAGCGTCCGCAAGAGCCAAAGTCGTCCAAGGACGATGAGAGCTTACTGCCCATCGACGAGCATATAGAGGAAGGGCACGACGACGAGGGGCGCAAGGTTCGCCACCGTGGCATCTATCTGTTGCCCAACTTGTTCACCACCGCCAATCTGTTCGCCGGCTTTTACGCCATCATCAACGCGATGAACGGCAATTTCTACGTGGCTGCCGCGGCGGTCTTCGTGGCCATGGTGCTGGACGGTCTGGATGGTCGGGTTGCGCGCCTCACCAATACCCAGAGCGCCTTCGGTGCCGAATACGATTCGCTGTCGGACATGGTGGCCTTCGGGGTGGCGCCGGCGCTGCTGGCGTTCGAGTGGGCCCTCGGCAGCATGGGCAAGGTCGGCTGGATGGTCGCTTTCATCTATGTAGCCGGCGCAGCGCTGCGTCTGGCGCGCTTCAATACCCAGATCGGCAGCGTCGACAAACGCTACTTCATCGGCCTGGCCAGCCCGGCAGCCGCTGGCGTGGTGGCCGGTACCGTATGGGCATTCAGCGATTTCGGCATCCAGGGCTCCAACATGTCCTTCGTGGTGGCGATCCTGGTCGCAGCTGCCGGCATGTTGATGGTCAGCAACATCAAATACAACAGCTTCAAGAATCTCGATCTGAAGGGTCGCGTGCCATTCGTGGCGATTTTGGCCGTGGTGCTTGTGTTCGCGGTGGTGTTCAGCGATCCGCCGCGCATCCTGTTGTTGATCTTCCTGGCCTATGCCGCGTCGGGTCCGATCCAGTATTTGCTGCGTTTGCGTCGTCGCCAGACCGGCGAGTGATGTAATTTCCTGCAGACTCCGTAGTCTATTGGGCACGCCTGTCCCGATACTGCGGAGTCACCATGCTCATCAAGCTGCCTCAGGCATCCGAATGCAACGAATCGGATGTCACTCCCGAGTCTGTGTACCTTTCCCGTCGCACCTTCATGTCCGCAGCTGCTGCTGGAGTGGCACTAGGCAGCCTGCCCGTGTGGGCGCAGTCTTCGCCTGTCGAGCGTTACGCGGATGTCGAGGCGGGGAATGCGCCCGCCTGGCTGCAAAAGCAGATCGCGGCAACCCGCTGGGAAGCCGTGACCGTCAAGGACGAGGCGCTGACGCCGTTTCGCGATGCCACGAACTACAATAACTTCTACGAGTTCGGCCCCGACAAGTCGGATCCGGCAGCGAATGCCGCAAGTCTGAAGACCGAACCCTGGTCCGTGGTGATCGACGGCGAAGTCGGCAAGCCGGGGCGCTATGCACTCGAGGACTTCCTCAAGCCCTATCAGCTGGAGGAGCGCATTTACCGGCTGCGCTGCGTGGAAGCCTGGTCGATGGTGATTCCCTGGATAGGTTTTCCCATCTCGGCTCTTCTTAATAAGGTGGAGCCGACCTCGGCGGCGAAGTTCATCCGCTTCGAAACCCTCAATGATCCCGACAGCATGCCCGGCCAGCGCTCGCGTTTCGGTCTGCTCGAGTGGCCCTATGTGGAAGGTTTGCGCCTGGACGAGGCGATGCATCCACTGGCCATCCTGGCGGTGGGCATGTACGGCCGTGAGCTGCCCAACCAGAACGGTGCGCCCTTGCGGTTGGTGGTGCCGTGGAAGTACGGCTTCAAAAGCATCAAGTCCATCGTGCGCATCAGTCTGGTCAGCGAGCAGCCGCAAACCACCTGGCAGAGTATCGCCGCGCAGGAGTACGGCTTCTACGCCAACGTCAATCCGACCGTCGACCACCCCCGCTGGACCCAGGCACGTGAACGTCGGCTGCCCAGCGGGCTGTTCAGTCCCAATGTTCGCGAGACGCAGATGTTCAACGGCTACGCGGATGAAGTGGCCAGCCTCTATGCCAACCTTGACCTGCGGAAGAACTATTGATGCGTCATGCGTTGTGGCGGTTGTGCGTGTTCCTGCTGGTAGCGGTCTGGCCGTTGTACTGGTTGTATCAGGCCTGGCTGTTCGCGCTGGGGCCGGACCCGGGCAAGGTGCTGGTCGAACGGCTGGGCTTGGGCACGCTGATTCTTCTGCTTATCACGTTAAGCATGACGCCGCTGCAGAAGCTCAGTGGCTGGTCGGGGTGGATCGCCGTGCGTCGTCAGCTGGGGCTGTGGTGCTTTGCCTATGGCGTGCTGCATCTGATTGCCTATGCCGTTTTCATCCTTGGCCTGGACTGGTCGCAGTTGGCGGTCGAATTGCGCAAAAGGCCCTACATCATTGTGGGTGCCTTCGCCCTGTTCGGTCTGTTGCTGTTGGCCGTCACCTCGAACCGCTATAGCCAGCGGCGGCTTGGCAAATCCTGGAAAAAGCTGCATCGCCTCATCTACCTGATTCTGCCGCTTGGATTGCTGCATATGCTGTGGATCGTGCGGGCCGATCTGGCGGAGTGGGCCGTATACGCCTTCATGGCTGGCGTGCTGCTCACGCTGCGTATCCCGTCGGTGATGCGTCGAATTCCGCGCGTCATGGGCAAGCAGGCGGAAATTTCCAGAAAAGCGTAAATTAACGGTTGACCTGAAATTGTGGCGGCCTATAATGCGCACCACTTCCGGCGTGGCCTGATCTGAAAACTCCTTGCAAAACAAGAAGTTAGAGGAAAATAAGGGTTGCACGGGCGGCGAATTCGAGTAGAATGCGCCGGCATCGACAGGGTGGTTTGAGTGTTCTGTTGGTGGCTCGATCAGGTTGGATCGAAAGCGGTTGAAAAGGTGGTTGACAGCGGTTTGTAACGCTGTAGAATGCGCCTCCCGCTGGAGAGAAGATGATCTGGTGGGGTGCTGCAAGGTGTTGAGAAGAAAGAAAAAGTTCTTCAAAAACAGCTTGACAGGAAATGAGGCTGCTGTAAGATGCGCGCCTCGGTTGAGACGAAAGGCTTAACCAAACGTTCTTTAACAACTGAATCAAGCAATTCGTGTGGGTGCTTGTGGGTTAAGACTGAGGATCGCAAGATTATCAGCATCACAAGTAAACACTCGTTAATTCGAGAGTTAACTCTTTAGCAATAAAGAGGTTTGCGATTGCTGAGCCAAGTTTAGGGTTTTCTCAAAACCCATGCAGTATTGAACTGAAGAGTTTGATCATGGCTCAGATTGAACGCTGGCGGCAGGCCTAACACATGCAAGTCGAGCGGATGACGGGAGCTTGCTCCCTGATTCAGCGGCGGACGGGTGAGTAATGCCTAGGAATCTGCCTATTAGTGGGGGACAACGTTTCGAAAGGAACGCTAATACCGCATACGTCCTACGGGAGAAAGCAGGGGACCTTCGGGCCTTGCGCTAATAGATGAGCCTAGGTCGGATTAGCTAGTTGGTGAGGTAATGGCTCACCAAGGCGACGATCCGTAACTGGTCTGAGAGGATGATCAGTCACACTGGAACTGAGACACGGTCCAGACTCCTACGGGAGGCAGCAGTGGGGAATATTGGACAATGGGCGAAAGCCTGATCCAGCCATGCCGCGTGTGTGAAGAAGGTCTTCGGATTGTAAAGCACTTTAAGTTGGGAGGAAGGGTTGTAGATTAATACTCTGCAATTTTGACGTTACCGACAGAATAAGCACCGGCTAACTCTGTGCCAGCAGCCGCGGTAATACAGAGGGTGCAAGCGTTAATCGGAATTACTGGGCGTAAAGCGCGCGTAGGTGGTTTGTTAAGTTGGATGTGAAAGCCCCGGGCTCAACCTGGGAACTGCATCCAAAACTGGCAAGCTAGAGTACGGTAGAGGGTGGTGGAATTTCCTGTGTAGCGGTGAAATGCGTAGATATAGGAAGGAACACCAGTGGCGAAGGCGACCACCTGGACTGATACTGACACTGAGGTGCGAAAGCGTGGGGAGCAAACAGGATTAGATACCCTGGTAGTCCACGCCGTAAACGATGTCAACTAGCCGTTGGGTTCCTTGAGAACTTAGTGGCGCAGCTAACGCATTAAGTTGACCGCCTGGGGAGTACGGCCGCAAGGTTAAAACTCAAATGAATTGACGGGGGCCCGCACAAGCGGTGGAGCATGTGGTTTAATTCGAAGCAACGCGAAGAACCTTACCTGGCCTTGACATGCTGAGAACTTTCCAGAGATGGATTGGTGCCTTCGGGAACTCAGACACAGGTGCTGCATGGCTGTCGTCAGCTCGTGTCGTGAGATGTTGGGTTAAGTCCCGTAACGAGCGCAACCCTTGTCCTTAGTTACCAGCACGTTATGGTGGGAACTCTAAGGAGACTGCCGGTGACAAACCGGAGGAAGGTGGGGATGACGTCAAGTCATCATGGCCCTTACGGCCAGGGCTACACACGTGCTACAATGGTCGGTACAAAGGGTCGCCAAGCCGCGAGGTGGAGCTAATCCCATAAAACCGATCGTAGTCCGGATCGCAGTCTGCAACTCGACTGCGTGAAGTCGGAATCGCTAGTAATCGTGAATCAGAACGTCACGGTGAATACGTTCCCGGGCCTTGTACACACCGCCCGTCACACCATGGGAGTGGGTTGCACCAGAAGTAGCTAGTCTAACCTTCGGGAGGACGGTTACCACGGTGTGATTCATGACTGGGGTGAAGTCGTAACAAGGTAGCCGTAGGGGAACCTGCGGCTGGATCACCTCCTTAATCGAAAGATCCCAGCTTATTCATAAGCACCCACACGAATTGCTTGATTCATTGCGAAAGACGATTGGGTCTGTAGCTCAGTTGGTTAGAGCGCACCCCTGATAAGGGTGAGGTCGGCAGTTCGAATCTGCCCAGACCCACCAATTGTTGAGGGTGCAGGCCTTGAAAGTATTTGGGGCCATAGCTCAGCTGGGAGAGCGCCTGCCTTGCACGCAGGAGGTCAGCGGTTCGATCCCGCTTGGCTCCACCACTTACAGATGTTGATGCGTATAGAGTTCAGAAATGAGCATTCCTGTTTAGGCAGATGAGTGTTGATTTCTGGTCTTTGACCAGTCGAAAAATCGTTCTTTAAAAATTTGGGTATGTGATAGAAGTGACTGATTGATTACTTTCACTGGTAATTAATTTGGTCAAGGTAAAATTTGCGTTGTTCTCAAGTGCAAATTTTCGGCGAATGTCGTCTTCACGTTATAGACAGTAACCAGATTGCTTGGGGTTATATGGTCAAGTGAAGAAGCGCATACGGTGGATGCCTTGGCAGTCAGAGGCGATGAAAGACGTTGTAGCCTGCGATAAGCTTTGGGGAGTCGGCAAACAGACTGTGATCCAGAGATCTCTGAATGGGGGAACCCACCTAGCATAAGCTGGGTATCATGCACTGAATACATAGGTGCATGAGGCGAACCAGGGGAACTGAAACATCTAAGTACCCTGAGGAAAAGAAATCAACCGAGATTCCCTTAGTAGTGGCGAGCGAACGGGGACTAGCCCTTAAGTTGATTTGAGATTAGTGGAAGGCTCTGGAAAGTGCCGCCGTAGTGGGTGATAGCCCCGTACACGAAAATCTCTTATCAATGAAATCGAGTAGGACGGAGCACGAGAAACTTTGTCTGAATATGGGGGGACCATCCTCCAAGGCTAAATACTACTGACTGACCGATAGTGAACTAGTACCGTGAGGGAAAGGCGAAAAGAACCCCGGAGAGGGGAGTGAAATAGATCCTGAAACCGTATGCGTACAAGCAGTGGGAGCAGACTTGTTCTGTGACTGCGTACCTTTTGTATAATGGGTCAGCGACTTATATTCAGTGGCGAGCTTAACCGAATAGGGGAGGCGTAGCGAAAGCGAGTCTTAATAGGGCGTTTAGTCGCTGGGTATAGACCCGAAACCGGGCGATCTATCCATGGGCAGGTTGAAGGTTAGGTAACACTGACTGGAGGACCGAACCGACTACCGTTGAAAAGTTAGCGGATGACCTGTGGATCGGAGTGAAAGGCTAATCAAGCTCGGAGATAGCTGGTTCTCCTCGAAAGCTATTTAGGTAGCGCCTCGTGTATCACTGCTGGGGGTAGAGCACTGTTTCGGCTAGGGGGTCATCCCGACTTACCAAACCGATGCAAACTCCGAATACCAGCAAGTGTCAGCACGGGAGACACACGGCGGGTGCTAACGTCCGTCGTGAAAAGGGAAACAACCCAGACCGTCAGCTAAGGTCCCAAAGTTATGGTTAAGTGGGAAACGATGTGGGAAGGCTTAGACAGCTAGGAGGTTGGCTTAGAAGCAGCCACCCTTTAAAGAAAGCGTAATAGCTCACTAGTCGAGTCGGCCTGCGCGGAAGATGTAACGGGGCTCAAACCATACACCGAAGCTACGGGTTCATCTTAGGATGAGCGGTAGAGGAGCGTTCTGTAAGCCTGTGAAGGTGAGTTGAGAAGCTTGCTGGAGGTATCAGAAGTGCGAATGCTGACATGAGTAACGACAATGGGAGTGAAAAACTCCCACGCCGAAAGACCAAGGTTTCCTGCGCAACGTTAATCGACGCAGGGTGAGTCGGCCCCTAAGGCGAGGCAGAAATGCGTAGTCGATGGGAAACGGGTTAATATTCCCGTACTTCTAATTACTGCGATGGAGGGACGGAGAAGGCTAGGCCAGCACGGCGTTGGTTGTCCGTGTTTAAGGTGGTAGGCTGAGATCTTAGGTAAATCCGGGATCTTAAGGCCGAGAGCTGATGACGAGTTGTCCTTTGGGACGATGAAGTGGTTGATGCCATGCTTCCAGGAAAAGCTTCTAAGCTTCAGGTAATTAGGAACCGTACCCCAAACCGACACAGGTGGTTAGGTAGAGAATACCAAGGCGCTTGAGAGAACTCGGGTGAAGGAACTAGGCAAAATGGCACCGTAACTTCGGGAGAAGGTGCGCCGGTGAGTGTGAAGGGTTTACCCCGTAAGCACATGCCGGTCGAAGATACCAGGCCGCTGCGACTGTTTATTAAAAACACAGCACTCTGCAAACACGAAAGTGGACGTATAGGGTGTGACGCCTGCCCGGTGCCGGAAGGTTAATTGATGGGGTTAGCTAACGCGAAGCTCTTGATCGAAGCCCCGGTAAACGGCGGCCGTAACTATAACGGTCCTAAGGTAGCGAAATTCCTTGTCGGGTAAGTTCCGACCTGCACGAATGGCGTAACGATGGCGGCGCTGTCTCCACCCGAGACTCAGTGAAATTGAAATCGCTGTGAAGATGCAGTGTATCCGCGGCTAGACGGAAAGACCCCGTGAACCTTTACTATAGCTTTGCACTGGACTTTGAGCTTGCTTGTGTAGGATAGGTGGGAGGCTTTGAAGTGGGGACGCCAGTTCTCATGGAGCCAACCTTGAAATACCACCCTGGCAACCTTGAGGTTCTAACTCTGGTCCGTTATCCGGATCGAGGACAGTGTATGGTGGGTAGTTTGACTGGGGCGGTCTCCTCCTAAAGAGTAACGGAGGAGTACGAAGGTGCGCTCAGACCGGTCGGAAATCGGTCGTAGAGTATAAAGGCAAAAGCGCGCTTGACTGCGAGACAGACACGTCGAGCAGGTACGAAAGTAGGTCTTAGTGATCCGGTGGTTCTGTATGGAAGGGCCATCGCTCAACGGATAAAAGGTACTCCGGGGATAACAGGCTGATACCGCCCAAGAGTTCATATCGACGGCGGTGTTTGGCACCTCGATGTCGGCTCATCACATCCTGGGGCTGAAGCCGGTCCCAAGGGTATGGCTGTTCGCCATTTAAAGTGGTACGCGAGCTGGGTTTAGAACGTCGTGAGACAGTTCGGTCCCTATCTGCCGTGGACGTTTGAGATTTGAGAGGGGCTGCTCCTAGTACGAGAGGACCGGAGTGGACGAACCTCTGGTGTTCCGGTTGTCACGCCAGTGGCATTGCCGGGTAGCTATGTTCGGGAAAGATAACCGCTGAAAGCATCTAAGCGGGAAACTTGCCTCAAGATGAGATCTCACTGGAACCTTGAGTTCCCTAAAGGGCCGTCGAAGACTACGACGTTGATAGGCTGGGTGTGTAAGCGTTGTGAGGCGTTGAGCTAACCAGTACTAATTGCCCGTGAGGCTTGACCATATAACACCCAAACAATTTGGCTGTTAGACGGTAGAAGTCGACAGTAATGCCGAAAATTTGTAAAACGAACACGCAACACCAACTGATATCACATACCCAATTCGGGGAAGCGACCTAAAAACCGACTCCCCAACCGGATTGCTTGACGACCATAGAGCGTTGGAACCACCTGATCCCATCCCGAACTCAGTAGTGAAACGATGCATCGCCGATGGTAGTGTGGGGTCTCCCCATGTGAGAGTAGGTCATCGTCAAGCTTCTACCAGAAACCCCAGATCTCGACAGAGGTCTGGGGTTTCGTCTTTGTGGCGGCAAAAAAGGTCAGCGGCCAGGGTGACGGGCAGGCAACAGACTCGTAGCCTAAAGTGCGACGCTTTGGTGGCACCCCCGGGTGTCGCTTCGCTCGACCCAGGCTACGCAGCACGTGCAGGTGGTTGCCAGGCGCGCGGGGTGAGGCTAGGTGCAAAGATGGGGTCTTCCATCTTCGGATAGTTTTTTCGTGAGCGCCGACGGCCATCGGCGGAAATAATCGCTACAACTGTGCGCCGTCGTCTGGCTCTCGTTTAGAATGCCCCGATCCTTTCGAGAACTCCTTCCATGCCCGAGCTGGCCGAGCGGCAGTCGTTAGCTGAAGTCCCCCTGAGCGAGCTGGTCGCCTGTCATGAGTGCGATCTGCTCATGCGCAAGCCGCAAATCGGTGATGGTGAAAGCGTTGAGTGCCCACGGTGCGGGTACGAGCTTTACAACCACCGTCATCAGGTGGTGCGTCGCAGCCTTGCGTTGGTGCTGGCGGCGCTGCTGCTTTACGTGCCCGCCAACTTTCTACCGATCATGCACTTGACCCTGCTGGGGCAAACCGCCAACGACACGGTGTGGAGCGGTGTGCTCGGCCTGTACAACAGCGGCATGCAGAGCATCGCCGTGGTGGTGTTTCTCTGCAGCATGGCGGTACCGCTGCTCAAGCTGGTCTGCCAGTTGCTGGTGCTGTTGAGCATTAGCCTGAAGATAGGCCGCGGCTATGGGCTGCTGCTCTATCGCATTTATCACCACATGCGCGAATGGGGCATGCTCGAGGTGTACCTGATGGGCATTCTGGTTTCCATCGTTAAACTGGCCGACATCGCCGCATTGTCGCTGGGCTTTGGGTTGTTCTGCTTCATTGCGCTGCTGCTGGTGCAGGTCTGGCTGGAGGTGACCATGTCCCCCCACCAGATCTGGGAAGCTCTGGCCGGGGAGAGTATCAGTGCGCGCCATTGATGCCGGGCTGCTGATCTGTCACGAATGCCACCAGCTCAACCGCCTTCAGCCTGATCTGAAGCGGCAGTTCTGCTCGCGTTGTGGTGGACGGGTGCATCCCCGTCAGCCCAATAGCCTGATGCGTACCTGGGCGTTGCTGATCACCGCAGCCATTCTCTACATTCCCGCGAACCTGCTGCCGATCATGACCGTCAACTCCCTCGGCAAGGGACAGCCGGACACCATCATGTCCGGTGTCATCAGCCTGGTCGAGAATGGCATGCTGCCCATTGCTGCGGTGGTCTTTATCGCCAGCATACTGGTGCCGACCTTCAAGCTGGTTGGAATCGGGCTGCTGCTTTATTCGGTGCAGCGGCATCAGCCGATGTCGGCGCGCCAACGAATCTTGATGTACCGCTTCATCGAATGGATCGGACGCTGGTCGATGCTGGATATCTTCGTCATTGCCATTCTGGTGGCGGTGGTGCGATTCGGCAGTCTGGCAAGCGTCGAGCCAGGGATAGGGGCGGTGGCATTTGCCAGTGTGGTCATCCTGACAATGCTGGCAGCGCTGACCTTCGACCCTCGATTGATTTGGGATAACACGGAATCGGATGACGACCATGAATGATCTGCCTACAGCCAGGACGCGCCCCGCTTCCAACTGGTCCGCGATATGGGTGCTGCCGCTGATCGCCTTGCTGATTGGCGGCTGGCTGGGCTGGCGTGCCTACAGCGAGGCCGGTATCCAGATACAGGTGGTGTTCGCCAGCGGTGAGGGCATCGAAGCCGGCAAGACCGAGGTGGTCTACAAAGGCATGTCGATCGGCAAGGTCACCAGCCTGACCCTGGACAAGAGCGAGAAGCAGCGAGGTGTGGTCGCCACGCTGGAGATGAACAATGACGTCGAGTACCAGCTGCGTTCCGGTACGCGGTTCTGGCTGGTCAAACCGAGCGTCAGCCTCGCCGGGATCACCGGGCTGGAAACGCTGGTGTCGGGCAACTACATTGCGGTCAGCCCCGGTGTCGGTGAGCCGACCTACGACTTCCAGGCGCTGCCCCAGGCGCCGCCGTTGTCAGACGAGCAACCGGGCCTGCACCTGACTCTTAAGGCCGAGCGGCTGGGTTCGCTGAACCGTGACAGCCCGGTGTTCTACAAGCAGATCCAGGTCGGCCGGGTGAAGAGCTATGAGCTCGCCAGCGACCAGACCTCGGTCGACGTGAAGGTGTTCATCGAACCGGCCTATGCCGATCTGGTGCGCAAACACACACGCTTCTGGAATGCCAGCGGCATCAGCATCGACGCCAATTTCTCCGGCGTGAAATTTCGCAGCGAGTCCCTGTCCAGTATCGTGGCGGGGGGCATCGCCTTCGCGACCCCGGAACACCGCAAGGACAGCCCGCCGACCGACCCCAGCAAGCCCTTCCGCCTCTATGAGGACTTCGATGCGGCGCAGGCGGGCATCAAGGCGGTGGTCAAACTGACTGATTTCGAAGGGCTGCAGGCCGGTCGTACGCCGGTGATGTACAAGGGTATTCAGGCCGGCACGCTGAAAACCCTGAAGGTAGATCCCGACCTCAAGAGTGCTACGGCCGAGCTGGCCATGGACCCGCTGGCCGAGGACTATCTTGTAGAAGACAGCCAGTTCTGGGTCGTCAAACCCTCCATCTCGCTGGCCGGCATCACCGGCCTGGAGGCGCTGGTAAAGGGCAATTACATAGCCATTCGTCCCGGCGAGCTGGGCGGCACGCCGCGTCGTGACTTCGTCGCCCGGACCAAGGCGCCGCCGCTCGACCTCGGTGCCGAGGGGCTTCACCTGGTGCTTTTCAGTGACGTCCTCGGCTCGGTCGACGTAGGCAGTCCCATCCTCTATCGGCAGATGAAAGTGGGTACCGTGCAGAGCTTCCAACTGTCGCGCGACAACAAGCAGGTGGTGCTCGGCGTGCACATCGAGCCGGAATATGCCGGGTTGGTGAACCGTACCACGCGCTTCTGGAATGTCAGCGGTATCACCCTCAAGGGTGGTCTTTCCGGCGTTGAGATCAAGAGCGAATCCTTGCAGACGCTGATGTCCGGCGGCATCGCTTTCGAGACCGATGACCTCAAGGCGCCTGCCGAGGCCAAGCGGGTGCAGCGCTTCGACCTTTATGCCGACCGCGATGCGGCGATGCAGAGCGGTGATGCCGTGAGCATCCGGGTCGAGCGTGGCGATGGTCTGTCTGCCGGCACAGAGATCCGCTTCAAGGGGTTGCAGATCGGTACCATCGATCGCGTCGAGCTGACCGGTGATCTGCAGGCTGTGATGCTTCAAGGCCGCCTCACCACGGCGGCGCAGCAGGTCCTGCGGCCGGGATCGCGCTTCTGGGTGGTGAAACCGCAAGTCAGCCTGGCCGGTGCCGCCAACCTCGATACCCTGATCGGCGGCCAGTACATCGAGGTACTGCCGTCAGGGCAGGCCAGCGGGCGGCAGACCGAGTTCGTGGCCCTTAAAGAGGCGCCGGAGCAGGTGGTCGAGGAGCCGGGGCTGAAGCTGGTGCTGAGTGCGCCACGCCGTGGCTCGCTGAAGGCTGGAGCCCCGGTGACCTATCGAGAGGTGCAGGTTGGCAAGGTGACCCAGTACGAGCTGGGCGCCACGGCGGACCGCGTGCTGATCCACATTCTCATCGAACCGCGTTATGCGGGCCTGGTGCAGACCGGCAGCCGCTTCTGGAACAGCTCGGGCTTCGGCATCGATGTCGGCCTGTTCAAAGGCATGACGGTGCGCACCGAATCGCTGGAAACCCTGGTGGCCGGCGGCGTCGCGTTCGCCACCCCGGAGACCAGCGGCAATGCGGCAAGACCGGGACAGACCTTTGCGCTGTTCGACGAAGCGCAACCCGAATGGCTGCAATGGGCGCCGAAAATCGCCCTGCCGAAATGAAGGGTGACGGGCCTCTGCCGTAGCCGGATGCCCGCCGTCGAAATGCCACGAAAAAGGGCCGCATCAGCGGCCCTTTTTCGTGGTGCGAGGAATCAGGCCGGCTCGACCTGATCCTGGCCGCTGCCAGCCGCCACATCGGCTTGCTCGCGGCGCTTGATGTACTTCCAATCCGCTTCGTCGATGTAGATGCCGTTCGGCCCGCTGCCGCCTTCCAGATCGATGGCCACGGTGGCCGACACCTGCGGTTTCACCGACGCGAGGATCGGCACGAAGCCCAGTTGCAAGCTGGTTTCTATGAGCGCCTGCTGATTGCGCTCATCGATGTCCGCGGCCTCGTCGAGGTAGTAGGGTAGACGTACCCGGCCGGCCTGGTCGCGGTCCATCAGGTGCAGCAACAGGTACATGTTGGTCAGCGCCTTGATGGTCATCGTGGTGCCGTTCGACGCAGCGCCATCGATATCCGTATGGATCACTGGCTGGCCATGCACCTTGGTGATCTCGAAGGCCAGTTCGAACAGGTCCTTGAGGCCCAACTGGTTGCCGTTCGCAGCCACCAGGCGCGACAGGTAATCCTTGGCCTGCTCGTTCTTGGCGTCCTGGTCACTGCTTTGTTGCAGGTCGAAGACCGACAGGGTTTCGCCTTCTTCATACTGGCCGGCGCTGTGGATGATCTGGTCGATATGGCGCAGGGCATCCTTGTTCGGCGCCAGCACGATGCGAAAGCTCTGCAGGTTGGACACCTGGCGCTTGTTGATCTCGCGATTGAACAGCGCGAGCTGATGCTCCAGGTTGTCGTAGTCGCTGCGGATGTTGCGCAGGGTGCGGGCGATATCGGTGACCGCCGCACGTCTGGCCTTCGCCAGGGTGAGGGCTTCGTCCTGGCGGTGAGCGTAGGCGTTGACCAGCAGTTGCAGGCGGCGCTCCATGTCGTCTTCGCTGTCGAACTTGGCGACGCCCTTGAGGCGCACCTGAGCGTACAGCGCCTCGATCTGACCGTCGATACGTTGCAGGCCTTGCCAGGTGTCCTGGTAGTCGTTGAGCAGCGGCTGCAGGTTGTCCAGCGAGTCGTCGACCGGCTCCATGTAAGGCGTGCCGAAGGGCAGGTCGGCGGGCAGTAGCTGGCGGCGGCGCAGGGCGTCTTCCAGGGTGCGCTCCTTGGCTTCCAGGTCGGCGATCTGCCGACCGATCAGTTGCAGCTTGGCGGAAAGCTGCTGGACGCGCTCGGTGAAGGCGTCACTGGCGCGCGTGAGTTCGTCCTGGGCGGCTTCCAGTTGCGCGAGCTTTTCCAGCTTGCCGTTTTCCTCGGCGGCCAGTGTCTGGCTGCGGCGGAAGTCTTCCAACGCCTTCTGGGCATCCAGTACGGCCTGGTACAACTGCTCGGCCTGGGCCTTGCTCGCGGCGCGGTCGGCGGCTACCGATTGCTGGGTCTTGAGCTGCTTGTACTCGCGGTCGAGGCGGTCTTTCTGGTCGCGCAGGGCGGCGCGGTCGGCCAGCGCCTGCAGGGCCGGCGGCTCGATGTGCGAGAGGTCGATGTCCAGACCGGGCACCTGAAAGCGCTCGCCTTTGAAACCATCGAGGATCGCCTCCAGGGATTTGACCCAGACGTCGCCGTCGTCGAGCTGAATGCCTTTTTCGCCTAGCGGCAGGCTGAACAGTTGGCCATTGAACAGGCGCATCAGGCGGTCGACGTCAGCCTGGGAAAACTCTTCGCGCAGGCGCGAGTAGCTGTTGTTGTCGGCGTGGTCGAGCTGCTGCTTGACCGACTTGAGGCGCTTCTCCAGGTCGCGCAGACGTTCGTCCAGATCCTCGCTGGAGAACTGGCGAGACTGCGCAAGCGCACCGGCCAGTTCGTCGTGGGCATCCTTGGCGGCCAGCAGCTGGGCTTCCAGCACCTTGACGTCATCGACCAGGGCAAAGCGGTTCTTCAGCACCGCGAGCTCGCCCAGCCAGCGCTGGATCTCGCTGATCTCGCGCTCCATGCGCATCAGTTCCTGAGTGCCGCCGCGCTGGTCGTTCTGCAGGCCGTCCTGCTCGTTGCGGTAGTGCTCGGCCTGGATCACCAGCTCTTCCTTACGAGCATCGGCATAGTCGTGCCAGGTGCCGAGCAGCGAATCGAGCAGCGGCGACAGGCGATGCAGCTTGCCGCGCAGGTGTTCGCGCTGGGCAACGCCGGAGGCCAGGGCTTCGATCAGCGGGCCGGCGGTGACCAGTGCCTGGTAGTCCTGCTCCATGCGGCGCACGTCGCGGAAGGCTTCTTCGGTGGCGGCGATGTAGTCGACACTGCCCGAGCGCAGGCTGTGCTCGAAGGCGTCGAGGAACAGCTGTTTCAGCTTCGCCGCGGTGATCTCGCGCATGTGCAGCAGGTTGATGAACAGTGCGCGGAAGGTCTTCAGGCTCTGCTCGCTGGTCGAGCGCAGCGGAATCAGGGTCAGGTCCAGCGGAATGCTGGTGTGCCCGCCCACCAGCAGGCGACGCAGTTCGTCAGGCTTGAGCTCGTAGGCGGTGATGCCGGCCTGGCCGAGGTTCTTGAACAGTTCGCGCTGGCGCAGGCAAGTGCCATTCTGCTGGTAGTGATCCAGATCCAGCTCGCCGGCATAAGCGAAGAACTGGTGGCCGAAACCACCGCCCGGGCCGCGGCCAGCTACGCCGATCACATGGGGGCCATGGGGCAGGGCGACTTCGACGAGGATGTAGCTGGTGTCGGTGGCGAAATAGAATTTGCGCGACTGCTCCAGGCTGTACTTGCCGAAGCTCATGTCCGACATGCGCGCCAGGATAGGGAACTGCAGGGCGTTGATCGAGGCCGACTTGCCGAGGTTGTTGGCGCCGTACACCGACAGCGGGTTTTCCAGCGGGAACAGGCCGAGGCTGTAGCCGGCGGTGTTGAGCAGCGCGAAGCGGCGGATGCCGTAGCGTTCCTGGGTCATGCGTCTTGCTCCTGTGCGGCGCGTTCTTCTGCCAGGGCACGGGCCATGGCCTCTTCCTCGGATTCTTCGGCGTCATCGAGGGTGATGATCGGGTCGCCACTGTCGTCGTCGATCAGCACCGGGGCCGGCAGCGGCAGGTCGGTGCTGTGCAGGCTGGCGGCCAGGTCACGGTCGTGCTGCACGGACAGGCACACGTCGAGGAAGCGGTGCATCGGCGGCAGGAAGCGATACACGCCGTTGCTGTCCTCGGCGAAGCCAAGTTGGGTCAGGCGGCGGATGACCTTGTCTTCCAGCTCTTCATGGGTGGTGACTTCGGCCTGCAGGAACAGGTCGCGGTACTTGTCGAGCAACGCCGGCAACTCGTCGCGGCCGATGCTGCCGCCGTCAAGCACGCTCAAGGGGTCGCGCCCCTGATCGGCCAGGTGCTCGACCAGGATGAAGGTGAACAGCGCCAGGCGCTGGGCGGTCTTGTTGACCTGGGCCGCGGCCTGCTCGGGCACGAAGTAGTAAAAGCCGCGCGGGTCGCATACCAGTTCGAAGCCCATGGCCTTGAACAGGGCGCGGTACTGATCCTGCATCGTGGACAGCTGGGCGTAGCATTCCGGCTCGCTGCGCGAGAGGTGATAGCCCTTGAAGAGCTCGCGGAAGATCGCCGCGAGCTGGGTCATTTCTTTCAAATCAATGTTCATGCGTCATGCTCACGGGCAGTCTTAGGGTGAAAGGCGCGAAGCGCTTTCCACCTGAGAATTTGATAGGGCTGATGGCGGGCTGGAGTAGGGTGGACGACGCTTCATCCGTCCACCGCCCGGCAATCGACAAGGTGGACAAAAAAAGCGTTGTCTGCGCGCCCCGATCCACCCTACGTAAAAATCAGCCATTGGGGCGGCCCACCAGGGCATAGGAGCTGATGCTGATCTCATGCTCGCGGGTCAGGTAGGTCTGACGCTCCAGGCGGTCGCGCTGGAAGCGGCCTTCGCGTGACAGGCGCGAGAACCAGTAGAGCAGCTCATCGGTAGCACCTTCTGGCTCCTGCTCCAGCAGCCAGCTCATCAAGTCGGGCAGCGGCAGCGACTGTTCGCAACGGTCAATCATTTCCCGCGCGGTTTTCGGCGCGCGCGGGTTGTCGCCCTTGCGCTTGCCGCTGGCTTTCGGGAAGTGGTTGGGCTTGGCTTCGAAGCGCGCCAGGGCATAGACGTAGGCCTCGACCTGCGACGCACTGCCAAGGAAGTTGCTCTGCGGCCGGCTGAACAGCGGCATGGCCGCTTGTGGCACGGCGTCGATGCCTTTCTTGCGTATGACCGACAGCGCCAGCGCCGCACCACGGGTCACCGCGTTGTGGCGACGGGCTTCCTCGCGCAGCGGCAGCAGCAATTCGCGAGCCTTGCGCAGGGTCAGCTGGGCGCTGGTCTGCATTTCCAGGATGCGCGCGTGGGTACGCAGCAGCAGGTCATCGTCGACCAGTTGGCCAAGGCGCTGCTGCTCACCGAGCAGCTTGAGCAGCACCTGCTCGACACGGCGTACGCCTTGCTCGAAGGCGCCGTCGGCGGCGACCAGCTGGATCATCGGTTCGACGTACTCATCCCAGGTGGCCAGCACTTCGGCGTAACGCTGGCGCAGGGGAATCTGCCGGTCACTGGTCTTGGCCCGCTCGGCCACGCCGATCAGTGCCTGCTCGTCGTTGTTGAGCTTCTTCAATACGTCGCGTACGCGCATGTCGAGCAGGCGCAGCTGGCGGGCCAGGTCGTTGCCGTCGCGAATTTCGAAGGCGTCCTGGATGTGGCCGGCCAGGCGTTCGAGGTGACGCAGGTAAGCTTCGATTTCCAGGCACAGGCCGAGGCGGTGTTCGCGGCGCAGGTAGGACAGAAAGTCGTGAATCTGCGCGTTGAGCTCGAAGCGGTTGGGGCTCTTGGCCACCGGCACCAGGATGTCCAGGCGGATCCACTGATCGAGCAGGGCGGTGACATCCACCGCCGTGCTCTGCGGTGGTAGCTGGGCGGTCAGCTGGTTGCGCAATTCCACCAGGCTCAAGGTGCCGGCATCGAAGCGTTCACCGAGCGGTTCGAGCAGGGCCCAGTGCTCGGCAAGGGCGCGCAATACGCGTTTGGGGTCGATCATCGCGGGACGGTCGCTCGCTTGCGAAAAAACGTCAATTGTACGGGAAAGCGAGGGGCACCTGCATTGTCACGCGGGCGTCATCCGTGTGGGGCATGCTCGGCCTCGAATCACCGGCTCACGGTGCGCAATACGCCATGAAATATCCGTAAATGGACAAAATATGCTCAACGGCCTTTCGATCTCTGGCCGTTGTCGGCACAATTCGCGTCCGCTTTTTTCGGGAGGCTGGCGGGCTCCTGTTGGCCGACCTTTATTACGGATTGCGCAATGATCAAAACGCCGTACTACCTCATCGACAAACAGAAGCTGCTCGGCAACATGGAGAAGATCGCCTACGTGCGCGAACACTCCGGGGCCAAGGCGCTGCTGGCACTCAAATGCTTTGCCACCTGGTCGGTATTCGACCTGATGCAGCAGTACATGGACGGCACCACATCAAGCTCGCTGTACGAGCTCAAGCTCGGCCGCCAGAAGTTCGCCGGCGAAACTCATGCTTACAGCGTGGCCTGGGCCGACGACGAGATCGAGGAGATGCTGGCCAACTGCGACAAGATCATCTTCAACTCCATCGGCCAGCTCGAGCGCTATGCCGAAGCGTCGGCGGGCAAGGTGCGCGGCCTGCGCGTGAATCCGCAGGTGAGCAGCTCCGATTACCTGCTCGCTGACCCGGCGCGGCCGTTCAGCCGTCTGGGCGAGTGGGACCCGGTGAAGGTCGAAGCGGTGATCGATCAGATCTCCGGTTTCATGTTTCATAACAACTGCGAGAACGGCGATTTCGGCCTGTTCGACAAAATGCTCAGCCACATCGAAGAGCGCTTCGGCCACTTGCTGCACAAGGTCGAGTGGGTCAGCCTTGGCGGCGGCATCCACTTCACCGGCGAAGGCTACGCGCTGGACGCCTTCTGCGCGCGTCTCAAGGCGTTCTCCGAGAAGTACTGCGTGCAGGTTTACCTGGAGCCGGGTGAAGCGGCCATCACCGGCAGCGCCTCGCTGGAAGTCAGCGTGCTCGACACGCTCTATAACGGCAAGCACCTGGCCGTGGTCGACAGCTCCATCGAAGCGCACATGCTCGACCTGCTTATCTATCGCCTCAACGCCAAGCTGGCGCCCAGCGAGGGTGAGTACACCTATATGGTGTGCGGCAAATCCTGCCTGGCCGGCGACATCTTCGGCGAGTACCCATTCGCCAAGCCGCTGCAGATTGGCGATCGCCTGTCGTTCGTCGACGCGGCGGGTTACACCATGGTCAAGAAGAACTGGTTCAACGGCCTGAAGATGCCGGCTATCGCGGTCAAGCAGCTCGACGGCAGCGTCGAGGTGGTGCGTGAATTCGGCTTCGAGGATTACCTGTCGAGCCTGTCGTAATACCGCAGCATTTTCTCAACGAGCGCAGTACCCTGGGGGTGAAACAATTGAAGAAGAACGTTCTTATCATTGGTGCAGGAGGTGTCGCCAAGGTGGTGGCCCACAAGTGCGCGCAGCACAACGACGAACTCGGTCGTATTGCCATCGCGTCACGGAACATCTCCAAATGCCAGGCCATCATCGACAGCGTCAAGGCCAAGGGTAGCCTCAAGGTTCCCGCCGACATCCAGGCCTTCTCGCTCAATGCACTGGATATAGAAGCGACCAAGACGCTGATCCGCGAAACAGAATCGCAGATCGTGATCAACGTCGGTTCCGCCTTCCTCAACATGTCGGTGCTGCGTGCCTGCATCGATACCGGCGTGGCCTATCTGGACACCGCCATTCACGAAGAACCGGGCAAGATCTGCGAAACCCCGCCCTGGTATGGCAACTACGAGTGGAAACACCTCGAGGAATGCCAGCAGAAAAACATCACGGCCATTCTCGGCGTCGGTTTCGACCCGGGTGTGGTGAACGCCTATGCGGCCCTGGCCCAGCAACGGCATTTCGACACGATCGAGTCGATCGACATCCTCGACGTCAATGCCGGCAGCCATGGCAAGTATTTCGCGACCAATTTCGACCCGGAAATCAATTTCCGCGAGTTCACCGGACAGGTCTACAGCTGGCAGAACAGCCAGTGGACGACCAACACCATGTTCGAGGTCAAGCGTACCGATGACCTGCCCGTCGTCGGCGAGCAGAACCTGTACCTGACCGGCCATGATGAAGTGCATTCGATCTCCAAGAACCTGGGCGTGCCCAACGTGCGTTTCTGGATGAGCTTCGGCGAGCATTACATCAACGTATTCACCGTGCTGAAGAACCTTGGCCTGCTCTCCGAGCAACCGGTGAAGACCGCTGAAGGCCTCGAGGTCGTGCCACTGAAGGTGGTCAAGGCCGTGCTGCCCGATCCTGCCTCGCTGGCGCCGGGTTACACCGGCAAGACCTGCATCGGTGATCTGGTCAAGGGCACCAAGAATGGCCAGCCGCGCGAAGTGTTCATCTACAACGTGGCCGACCACGAAGACGCCTATGCCGAAACCGACAGCCAGGGCATTTCCTACACCGCAGGCGTACCGCCTGTGGCCGCTGCGCTGCTGGTAGCCCGCGGCGAATGGGATGCCAAGCGCATGGTCAACGTCGAGGAGCTGCCGGCCGAGCCGTTCCTCAGGGCGCTGGACGTGATGGGCCTGCCGACGCGGATCAAGGATGAGCATGGCGACCGTCCCTGGGATCAGTCGCTGTAAGGCTTGTTTGCGTAACGGCTGCACAAGAAAGGATCGCCTAGGCGATCCTTTTTTATTGCGCGACCGGCCGGGCTAGACGCTGAAGCGGCCGACCAGGCGGTTGAGATCCGCTGCCAGGCGCGACAGTTCGTGGCTGGAGGCGCTGGTCTGGTGCGCACCGGTGGCAGACTGTACCGACAGGTCGCGGATGTTCACCAGGTTGCGGTCGACCTCGCGGGCCACCTGGGCCTGCTCTTCGGCGGCACTGGCGATCACCAGGTTGCGCTCGTACATTTCGCTGATGCCGGTGGTGATCTCGCCTAGCGCGGCGCCGGCACTTTGCGCCAGTTCGCGGGTTTCACGGGCTCTGCTGGCGCTCGCCTGCATCGACGTCAGCGCCTGGCTGGCTCCGGTGCGCATGCTGGACACCATCTGTTCGATTTCCTGGGTGGAGTTCTGCGTGCGATGGGCCAGGGCGCGCACTTCATCGGCGACCACTGCGAAGCCGCGGCCGGATTCACCTGCACGCGCCGCCTCGATGGCCGCGTTGAGCGCCAGCAGGTTGGTCTGTTCGGCGATGGCGCGAATCACATCCAGCACCTTGCCGATTTCCTGGGATTGTTCGGCCACCCGCTGTACCAGAGTCGAGGTGCCTTCCACTTCGCCGGACAGGTCGCTGATCGCCGCGATGGTTTCCGACACACGCGCCTGGCCAACCTGGGCCGACTGGTTGGAGGCTTTCGAGGCTTCGGACGTGGACACCGCATTGCGGGCCACCTCGTCGACGGCGGCGCTCATCTGGTTGACGGCCGTGGCGGCCTGTTCGATTTCGTTGTTCTGCTGCTGCAGCCCGCGCCCGGCCTCTTCGGTTACGGCGTTGAGCTCATCGGCAGCGGCCGCCAGCTGTGTCGAAGAACCGGTGATCTCCGCAAGAGTGTCGCGCAGGCGCTGCTGCATCTGCGCCAGCGAGCTTTGTAACTGGCTGACTTCGTCGCGGCCATCGACGGCGATGCGTTTGGTCAGGTCACCTTCCGCCACGTAGCGGGCGGCCTGCACGGCATCTTTCAGCGGCCCGACGATGCTGCGCGTCAGCAGCCAGGCCAGCAGCACGGTGATCAGCGCGGCAAACAGAATCACGGCAATTACCACCAGGCGGGAACTGGCGTAGTACTGCGCCGAGACCTGGCCCTCCTGTGCGATGCCCTTGCTGTAAATATCGCCCAGCTCGGCAAGCTGCGCGCCGGTGCCATCGACCACCGGCTTCATGTCCACCAGCAGCAGTTTGTTCAAGGCATCGCGGTTGCCACCGCGTGCCAGCACGAACGAATCGGCCATGCCGCGCTGATAGGCGGCGAAGTCCTTGCGGAACTGGTCGTAGATGCGCCGCTCGTCAGGGGTGTCGATAAAGGGCTCGAAGTCGCGGATGTTCTGTTCCAGCACCTTGTTGCGAGCGTCGTACTGGCCGACGTAGGTGCCGACATTGGCAGGATCGGGGTCGAGTGCCACGCGCAGGGAAATGGTGCGGATGCGCAGCATGTTCTCGCGTATGGAACTGACCGCCTGGATGCTGGGCACCCAGTCGGTCTCGATGGTGCTGGCCCGCTCGCGGATACTGGACATGGTGGAAAGCGAAAAGATACCCAGGAAGGCCACCATCAGCGCGATCAGGGCGAATCCGAAGGCCGCTCGGGGAGCGATATTGAACTGGCGTAATGACATGAAGGCCTCGTTGGCTCAGGCAGATATTATTGTAATCAACCAGCCTATCGGCTGAGTTTTGAACGGCTTTAGGGTGCTTGCGCAGCCCGGCGTCTTGCTCTTGTGACGGCGCAAAGCTCGTCACGCTTGCGGTAACAATTATCAGGTCATACGATGACTGATCACAATAATCACAACAACAAGGCCATCCCTCATGTTCAAGCCGCTTCTGCTCGCTACCGCACTCGCCTCATCGCTGGCGCTTCCAGCGCATGCCGCCGCGCCCTTCGCCTATATCTCCAGCCCCAATGACGGTTTGATCTCCCAGTACCAGTTGGACGAGGGCAGCGGCGCCATCTCGCTGGTCGAGCAGACCAAGGCGGGTGACAAGGTCAACCCCATGGCGCTGTCGCCGGATGGCACCACGTTGTTCGCGGCACAGCGCGTCGCGCCGTTCACGGTGCTGGTCTACAGCATCGACGCGAAGACCGGGCATCTGCAGAAACGCAGCCAGGCGCCGCTGGCGGACAGCCTGGCGTACATCTCCACAGACCGTAGTGGCCGTTTTCTGATGGGCGCTTCCTACGGTGGCGCGGTGCTTACCGTGCAGGCCATTGATGCCGAAAAGCAGGTGTCGGAAAAGGTTGCGGTGTACAAGACCGGCCCCTTCGCCCACTCGATTCGCAGCGATATTAGCGACCGTTTCGTCTATGCCGGCAACCTCGGCGCCGACAAGGTGCTGCAGTTCAGCCAGGACAAGCAAACCGGGGCGCTGACGCCCATCGGCGACGGCTATGCCAGCACCGCGGCCAAGAGCGGACCGCGGCACATCGTGTTCTCGCCCAACGGCAAGTTCCTCTACGTGGTCGGCGAGCTCAGCGGTACGGTAACCGGCTATGCCATCGACCCCGACAGCGGCGCTCTGCAGCAGGTCAGCCAGGCCGACGGCGTTCCCGCCAGCCTGGGGCTTGCCCAGGGCGAGGCCCGCAGTGCGGCCAACAACGATCTCAAGGATGACCCGACGCCACGCATCTGGGCGGCCGATATCCGCCTGTCGCCAGATGGTACGCTGCTGTACATCACCGAGCGCACCAGCAGCTCGGTATCGGCCTTCAGGGTCGATCCGCAAAACGGCAACCTGAGCTTCATGGGCAACTATCCGGTGAAGGAAAAGCAGCCGCGCAACATCGCCTTCTTTCCCAGTGGCAAGTGGCTGCTGGTGACCGGCGAGAAAAGCCAGACCGTGGGCAGTTATGCCATCGGCGACAAAGGCAGCCTGAAACGGGTCGGCGAGGCGAAGTCGGGTGATGGCGCGCTGTGGATCGAGATCCTGCAGCCCAAGCCCTGATCACCTTTCACGTCACGCAAAAAGGATCGCCTCGGCGATCCTTTTTGTTGCCAGCTCGTGGCCTCTACACCGTAACCACACCCAGCAGCACCGCGCATGCCAGCATGACCAGGCTGATACCCCAGGCCCACAGCACCGTGTAGCGGATGTGCTTGTACAGTTCCACGCCCGCCAGGCCGATGGCCAGGTAGACGCTGGGCACCACCGGGCTGACGCCGAAGCCGGTGTTCTCGCCGATCAGCATGGCATTGGCGACGGCGGCCGGATCAACGCCGGCCGCCACCGCGACGTCACGAATCACCGGCAGCAGTGCGAAGTAATAGGCGTCCGGCGAAAACAGCATGCCCAACGGCACGCCAAAGGCGCCGATGATCACGTGCAGCCAGTTGGCCGAGCCTGCGGGCAGGATATCGATCATCCAGCGGGCCATGCCTTCGGACATGCCGGCGCCGGCCAGCACACCGAGCAGAACCCCAGCGGCAAGCATCACCAGGGCCATTTGCATGGCGTCGCTGGCGTGGCGCAACACCGCCTTGTTCTGTTGCTCCAGGCTCGGGTAGTTGAGCACCAGGGCCACGCCGAGGCCGACCATGAAGCAGGCGAACAGCGGAAACGCACCGGTGAACAGGCAGACGAGGATGATCACCGTCAGCGCCAGGTTGGCCCAGTAGCGCCATGTCCGAGGGCTGAGCAGGTGCTCGCTATCGGCCACTGGCGTTGCGTCGGCGTCGGGCTGGCCAGCCATGGCGCCGTAGCCGGCAAGCTGGCGTTGAGCGCGCAGGCCGAGAAGTACCGCCAGGCCCATGACCAGCGTCAGGCCGATCACCTGAATGGGGATCAGCGAGATCCACAGTTGCGAGGCATCGATGCCGGTCACGGCCGAGGCCCGGGCCGTCGTGCCGCCCCAGGGCACCATGTTCATCACCCCGGCGCTGAGCACCACCAGGCACAGCAGCATCTCGCGGCTCATGCCCAGGCGCAGGTACAGCGGCAGCAAGGCCGGGATGACCAGTAGAAACGTCGCCGCGCCGATGCCGTCCAGGTGCGTGACGGCAGTCACCGCCACGGTGACGATCGCCACTACCAACGGCCGGCCCTTGGTGCTCTTGAGCAGGAAGCTCACCAGGGGAGCGAACAGGCCGCGTTCGCGCATGACGCCGAAATACAGGATGGCGAAGATGAACAGGGTGGCCGTCGGCGCGACCGCCTTCAGGCCTTCGGTGATGAATTTGCCAATCTCGCCAAGGCCGAAACCGGCCACCACGCAGGCAATTACCGGCATGGTGACGAACGCCACCAGGGGCGTGACGCGGCGCATCAGAATCAGCGCGACGATGATGAACATCAGGGTAAAGCCGAGGGCGGTGATCATGTCGATCTCTCCGATTTTATTATTGTTGGAGTCGCGGGGCTGTTAGCGCTGGCGCTATGAGGGCGGTGGCAGCCTCAGGTCGAGCAGGGCATAACTCAGGCTTTTACCGTGGCGGTCGATGGCGGGGCTGGCATTCACGCCACCCTCCAGGGCGTTTTCCACCACGAAGTTGAAGCCGCCCAGGTTCGGCAGTTCATAGCGGCGCACCGGGCCGATCTGCCGGTGAGCCAGGCAGCCCGCCACACGTTCCACGGTCAGTTCGGCGGCCAGCCAGGTGTAATGCGCCGGGTCATAGGCGAACACCGCGACGCTCAGGGTGTTGCCCTTGTCGCCCGCGCGGGCGTGGGCGTAATCGCACAGCAGTACCTTGTCACTCATCAGAACCACTCCACCCGTTGCTGCACCTCGGTGCGGGGGATCAAAAAGCTCGCCGTGCCCAGCGACTCGCTCAGGTGCCGCCTCACTCCGCCGCCACCTGCCGGGCCGTTGGTGTACAGCGACTCGGCGTCGAGCAGCAGGTTTTCCAGCAGGGCCTTGTCCTGGTCGACGAAGCTGATGCGCAGGCGCACGTCCTGCGGATCAGGCGTCTGGGCCAGGCGCTGCTGCAGCCATTCGCCGCGGGCATCGTTGAACAGGCTGGCGACGCCGATCAGGTCGATCCACGGCGTGAGCTGCGGCGCCAGGCGCGCGCAGCGCTGTAGCAGAACGTCCCGGGCCAGCACGGCGCGGGGCAGGGCGCCGTGCCCGGCGTAGGAGATTTCCGCTTCGGCGAACCACTTGCCGCGCAGGCCGACCAGCCCCTTGAGTTCGGCTGGGCGTGGATGGCCGCGCACACCTTCGACCTCAACCTGGTCGGGGCCGGCCTGGCGCACCCGCGCCTGGGTGAGGTCCAGGGTCACGTCCGGGGTCAGGTAGGCGGCCGGGTCATGCACTTCGTAGAGCAGCTGTTCCTTGACCGTGCGCTCGGTGACGCAGCCGCCAGTGCCAGCCGCTTTGCCAATGGTCAGGCGGCCATCGGCCTGGATGCTGGCGATCGGGCAGCCGACGTTGGCCAGATCCGGCACGTCCTTGAGGCCGGGGTGGGCGAAGTAGCCACCGCTCACCTGGGTGCAGCATTCGAGCAGGTGGCCCACCGTGGTGGCCAGGGCGATGCGGTCCCAGTCGTCGGCCTGCCAGCCAAAGGCATGGCGCAACGGGCCGACCGCCAGGCTGGGGTCGGCCACGCGACCACAGAGGACGATATCGGCACCTTCGTCGAGGGCCTGAACGATACCATCGGCACCTGTGTAGACATTGACCGACACCACTTCGCCGTCCAGAGGCTCGGGCAGCCAACGTTGCAGCGCGTCGTTCGAGTCGAGCAGATCGTCACCCAGTACGCAGGCGATGCGCGCCGCGGCGAAGCGGCTGTTCTGCAATTGGCTGCGCAGGCGCCGGGCTGCGGCGCTCGGGTTGGCCGCACCGCCATTGGTGATGATCGGGATGCCGGCCGCCAGGCAGGTCTCCAGCACCGGCTCGAGAAAGTCGAACAGGCGTGTGGCGTAACCGCTTTCGGTATCAGCCAGGCGGCGCAATTGCGCCTCGGCCAGGGTGCGCTCGGCGAGCAGTTCGAAGAACAGGAAGCGGTGACCGTCACGCGCGGCCAGGTCCCTGGCCAGCGCCAGGGCAGCATCGGGGCGATCATTGGCAAAGCCGGCCCCGCAACCGATATGGACTGTTGTCATCATTATTGATCCAGGTCGAGGTCTGCTGGCAGCCTGCAGCGTCTGGATTTAGTTGTGAATTCGAAATGTGGTATTAATTGATAAGTATCTTTTATAAGAGACGCCTCCATGGACATCAGCTTTCGCCAGTTGCAGGCCTTCGTGCTGATCGCCGAGCAGCGCAGCTTCAGCCGCGCCGCCGAACAGATCCACCTGTCGCAGCCGGCGCTCAGCTACAGCCTGCGCAAGCTCGAGGAAGCCCTGGGACTGTCGCTATTCGCGCGCAATACCCGCAGCGTGGAGCTGACCGAGGCCGGGGTGCGCTTCCTGGAACAGGCCCGGCGCCTGTTGCGCGACATGCACAACGCGGTGCACGACGCCCAGGAACAACTGCACCTGCAGAGCGGCTCGCTGCGCATCGGCGTGCTGCCGTCGGTGGCCATCGAGCCGCTGCCACGGGTACTGGTCGATTATCGGCGCCGTTATCCGGGCATCGAGATCAGCCTGCGCGACGGTCGCGCCGGGGAGATCCGCCAGTGGGTCAGCGCTGCCGAAGTGGACTTCGCCATCACGTCGGCAGCCGAGGAGCCCGGGGTACTGGATTTTCAGCCCCTCTACGACGACAGCCTGGTAATGCTGGTACGCGGCCTCGGCAGACTGCCGGCGGGCGATCTGGTCGCGTCCGTGCGCGAGCTGGATTACATCGCCACGACCCCTGACACCAGCCTGCGCACCATGGCCGACCAGACGTTGCAACGCATGGGCCTGCTGCGCGAGCCGCTCTGGGAGGTGGCCTACATGAGCAGTGCCGCCGCGCTGGCCCGGGCGGGCTTGGGCTACGCGCTGCTGCCGGCGAGCGTGGCGCACACCTTCAACGCCGACGGCAGCCTGTCGGTTCATGCGCTTCGCGCAGCACCCACGCGAGGGATCGGTGTGTTGCAGCGCAAGCCCTGCTACCTGAGCCCGCCAGCGCAGGCGTTCGTCAGCCTGCTCAAGCAGCATGCGGCGACCGCTGGAGATTAGCGTGGCGAGAGGGCTACCCGCAGCAGGCGATTCACGCGACAATCAGCGCCCTTGAAAATCGATGTGCCGGGTACCCGAGATTTGAACACCGAGCTGCGACGCCGCGCCTATCTGGATGCCATGCAAGTGGCCACCTGGCTGCCGCGTGTCGAACTGCCCTTCGCGGCGCCATCGCGGCCCGAATTGCTGGCTGCATTCGAGCCTGAGCCCGAGGCCGAACTGCAAAGTGTCGTGGCGCCGAATGTGCCGCCCAGGGCGCCGGCCGCAGCGCCTGTGGTCGCGCCTGCCGGTAACGAAGTGGTACGCGAGCGACCTCGCATCGAGGTGCCCAAACCCGGTGCAGCCACCAAGGCCAGCGAGCCCGCAGCGACTGCCGAAGTCAGTGCGCCGCCAGCGCGCGAGCGCCCGACGCCGCCACCGCGGTTCGCCCTGCAGCTGTTGCGCGCCGGCAGTTGTGCACTGCTGGTCGAGCTGCCCACCGGCGAGCCGTTCCAGAGCCGCGACCCAGCCTACCTGCTACTCAAGGACCTGCTGCGCGCCGCCGGCCTGCCGGACGCGCCGCAGATCATCGGTGAGCCGGTGCGCTGGCCGCTGCTGGTGCGCGGCAACATGGACCAGGGCCCGCAGGCGGCGCTGGATTTCGTGCAGAGTTTCATCGGCGCGCGGCTGGAAGAGCAGGAGCCCTGCGCCTGCCTTTGGCTGATCGGCCTGCCGGCGATTCGTTTCGCTGGCGATGCCGACGCCGAGGCCTACAACCGGGAATTGCAGGTCGAGGAACTGGGTGCCGCGTGGGCGCTGCCCGGGCTGGAGTTGTTGATGGACGAGCCGCAGCGCAAGCGCGAGCTGTGGCAGGCCATGCAGCGGGTACGGCGTCGGTGGCTGGAGGCTTCGGCATGAGCGACGCGATTTCCTTCCGCCGGGCCACCGAGGCGGATATCGACGCGGTACTGAAGATCGAATACGCCGCCTTCAGCCACCCATGGACGCGCGGCATCTTTCTCGACAGCCTGAAATCCTACGAAGTGTGGCTGATGTTCGAAGGCAGCCAGCAGGTCGGCCACGGGGTGATCAACGTGATCATCGACGAAGCGCATTTGCTCAACATCACCGTCAAACCCGAGAGCCAGGGCCGCGGGCTGGGCCTGCGGCTGCTGGAAAAACTGATGGAGCGCGCCGCCGAGCTGAAGGCGGGTGAGTGTTTCCTCGAGGTGCGCTCCAGCAACCAGGCGGCCTATCGGCTTTACGAGCGCTACGGCTTCAACGAAATCGGCCGGCGTCGCGATTATTACCCGGCGCCAGGCGGTCGCGAAGATGCCCTGGTGATGGCCTGCACCCTGGTCGAGTGATTCATCAGCGACGCGCCTGACGGCGCAGCTCGCGCTCCTCATCGACCAGGCTCAAATCGTACTTGTCCGACAGGGCTGGTGCTTCATCGCCGTCTTGCTGGGTGCCTGCGTCTTCGCGTGCCAGTGGCTTCTGCTCGGCTGGCGCGTCGCCGCGCTGCGCACCGAACATCTGCCCGTGCCGGGATGCGCGCTCTTGTGCTGCGCTGCGGAGCGCGGGCAATTCGTTGTTTCGCGCGTGTTTGTCAGTCATGACGACTCCTACCTGTCGATGGCTACACGCAGTGGACGGCCAGGCAGGGGCAAAGATTCCCCGTTTCGTTGGCAGCCCAGCGGCTGGCGGCGGCGGGTCGGCGCTGAAATCGTCTTGTCAAAAAGGCCGATGCATCCGTATGGTGCGCATCGACCTTTTCCGGAGCCACTGGAATGAGCGACCTGAAGCACCTGTTTGACAACAATGAGCGCTGGGCTGAGCGCATCACCCAGAACGACCCGGACTTCTTTCCACGCCTGGCCCGGCAGCAGACGCCGGAGTACCTGTGGATCGGCTGTTCGGATGCTCGCGTGCCGGCCAACGATATCGTCGGGCTGCTGCCCGGTGAGCTGTTCGTGCACCGTAATGTGGCGAACGTCGTGCTGCATACCGACCTCAATTGCCTGTCGGTGATCCAGTACGCGGTCGACGTTCTCAAGGTCAGGCATATCCTGGTCACCGGCCATTACGGCTGCGGCGGCGTGCGTGCGGCCATGCACGACACGCAATTCGGTCTGATCGACGGCTGGCTGCGCAATATCCGTGACCTTTGTTACGAGCAGCACGAACACCTGGCCACCTTCGCGGACCAAGAGGCGCGGGTCGATCGCCTGTGCGAGTTGAACGTTATGAAGCAGGTGGGCAACGTCAGTCGTACCAGCATCGTCCAGAACGCCTGGCACCGCGGCCAGCCGCTGTCGGTGCACGGCTGCATCTATGGCCTCAGGGATGGCCGCTGGAAGGACCTGGATGTGACCGTGAGCAGTGCCGAGCAATTACCCGAGCAATACCGCTTGCGTGCGCCGCAGTCATGAACACGCGTGGCGCTTCTCGCCAACTGGCGATTGCCGGGGTGCTCTTGGCGGTGCTCTGCTGGGCGGGCAATGCCCTGGTCGCACGCGCTTTCGCCGGGGAAATCCCGCCGTTCGCCCTGGCCTTCTGGCGCTGGAGCCTGGCGCTGGTGATCGTGCTGCCCTTCGTCGCCGTGCCGATCTGGCGGCACCGGGCGGCGATACGGCGCGCCAGCTGGCGGTTGCTGGTAATCGCGGCATTCGGGGTCGCCGGCTACAACACCTTCCTGTACAGCGCGGCGCAGACCACCGCGGCGATCAACATCACCCTGGTCAATACCTGCATCCCGCTGATGACCTTTATCTTTGCCGGCCTGCTGCTCGACGAATGGCCGGCACGTCGCGCCTGGTGGGGCATGGCGCTGGCGGTGCTGGGCCTGCTGGTGCTGATCTGCCGCGGCGACTGGCAGACCCTTGCCGGGTTGGCATTCAACCGCGGCGACCTGATCATGCTCTTGGCGGTGCTCGACTGGGCGCTGTACACCGTTTTGCTGCGTCGCTGGGGGGGCTACCTGGCGCCCATCCCGCCGCTGGCGCTGCTCGGCGTCTTCATGCTGCTCGGCGTGCCGCTGATCCTGCCGCTGTATCTCTACGAGCTGGCTAACGGCGCGCAGTTGCTGGCTACGCCGGCCAATCTGGCAGCCATCGCCTACACGGCAATCTTTGCCTCGCTGGTGGCCTATCTGGGCTGGAACAACGGGGTGAAGGTGCTCGGTGCCTCGACCGCGGCCATGGGCAATTATTTGATGCCGGTGTTCGTGGCGATTCTTGGCTGGATCCTGCTGGGCGAACGTTTGCAGGGTTTCCACTGGGTCGGCGGCGCGATGATCTTTGCCGGCTTGCTGCTCGCGACGCTGCCCAGACGTGCCATGCACCGACCGGCCTGAGCACTGGCCTGGCAGCCCGGCCGTCGCTGTGCGCAAGCCGGGCTACCAGGGCGGTGCTACGAGGCTTAGCGGTAAGCCGCCAGCACCTGGTCGATTTGCAGGTCGATGCTTTGCAGGCCGCCGCCGGACAGGTACCACAGCGCCGGGTCGAGATAGACGATGCGCTTGGCCTTGGCGGCCGCGGTAGTGGCCAGTGGTGAGTCGCCCAGCGTGGCGACATCCAGAGGCGTGCCGCCGATTGCTGCGCTACGGTCGATGATGAAGATCACCTCCGGGTTGGTAGCCGCGATGCTGTCGGCGGTCAGCGGCTGAGGACGCTGGCGCGGTGCGTCGGGCGCCTGTGGTGCGGGAGCCGGCAGGGCGCGTGGCGCCTGCAGCAGGGAATAGATCAACGGCTGTTCGGTGGGCGCGAAGCGGCCCTCGTTATGGGTGAGCACCAGGGTCCGTTTGGCGGACGCGGCGATGGCCTGGCGAGCGCGTTGGGCCTTGTCGCCCAGCGCAGCGAGTGCTTGCTTGGCCTCGGCAGACTTGCCAAACAGCTCTCCGAGCAGCGTGACGTTGTGAGTCACCCCGGCGAAATAGTCGCGACCGGTGATGCCCATGTCCAGGGTCGGGGCGATCTGCTGCAGCGCCTCGCGGCTTTCGCCCTGGCGCCCGGTAATCAGGATCAGCTCGGGCTGCAGGCTGCGCACCTTGTCGAGGTCGGGCGTCTTCATGCCGCCGGCATCGCGCACGTGTGCGGCCTGGCCTGCCAGGTAGGGTGGAACGTTGGCGGGGGCAGCCACCACGCGGTCGCCGACGCCCAGGGCGATCAAGCTGTCGTAACTGCCGAAATCAAAGCTGACGACCCGTTTGGGGTTCGCCGCGACTACGATTGGCCCGCCGGGCTGGGCCACGCTGACGCTGGCCGGCTGATGCGAACGGTTATGGCTGCAGCCGGCTATTGCCAGTGCCAGCAGGGTAAGCGCAATGGCCTTCTTCACCTGGATGATGCTCCTTGGAAATAACGGGGTGCCGCCGACGTGCCGGCACCCTTCAGGGCGGGGAACATAGCATCGCAAGGTTGATCGAGACGCTTTCTCAACGGGTAAAGATTGCAAGTCTCGCGTGCCCCCGAACTTTGTAGGGGCAATTTCGGGGGGCTGGAAAACTTTGCCAGGTCATTGACGGTCTACCCTCGTGGTTGGCGTCCGTGACGAACATGGCGCCGTGAACGGGCATAAGGGCAATCTGCTTGCTAGTGTTATGCCATCTGCGCAAGATGGACCGTGAGTCAATGGATTACTCGCACGCCTCTCGACCTGCCGAACCCTACGCCGTCACGCCGCTGACGGCGTCTGCCGTGCCCGTTCGTGGCTCCTGCTGGCAGGGCCTGATGGTGATTGCGATAGTGCTCAGCCTGACCGGCTGCGCACGCAACCAGAACAACGGTGCCTTTCTCAGCAACAGCGCGGCGGCCACGCCCGGTGAGCTGTTCCAGACCAGCTCCGACCGCGTCGCCACCATTGGCATGCGCAACAACCTCGACAGCCTCTATCGGCTGATGGACAAGCTTTACCAGCGTAACCCGCGGGAATGGCGCAAGAGCGGCCAAGGGGACCGCGAGGCCACCCAGCGCGCCGTGCAGCAGGCCATCGAGCAGGGCCGGCCACCGCCGTCGCTGGCCGGTCGCCAGGATATCGTGGCGCTCAGCTACGCATTGAGCAGCGAATTCCAGGGCGACCGCGTCGGTGCCTTCATCTATGCCATCGGCAGCATGCTGGTAACCGCCCACGGTGGGCGCACACAGTTCTACCTCACCGATTCCATCGACGCCCAGTTCGTTTACAACGCGGCGCGCAATATCGAGAAAGCCACCTGGCTACTGGCGACCCGCCGCGATGCCCAGGGCAACCCGCTGCTGCTGTCCAACGAGATATCCGAGCAAGGGCGCAACCTGAGCTTTGCCGTGGAGTTCGGCAAGATCGTCGCGCGCCTGGATTACCTCAGCGATGTGCTCGACGAGCGCTACCGGCGCATTGGCGTCAACTACGCCCACAGCCTGCTGTTCCTGAACTTCCTGCCGGTGCAGTAGCCGCCCCCGCAGCGAGCGCTAGCGGCTCGCAACAGGTTCTCAGACCTTTCTGACGAATTCCGATTTCAGCTTCATCGCCCCGATGCCGTCGATCTTGCAGTCGATGTCGTGATCGCCATCGACCAGGCGGATGCCCTTGACCTTGGTGCCGACCTTGACCACCAGCGACGAGCCCTTGACCTTGAGGTCCTTGATCACGGTGATGGTGTCGCCGTCCTGCAGCACGTTGCCGACCGAATCCTTGATCACCCGGGCGTCATCGCCGGACGCTTCGCCGGCGCTGGCCGACCATTCGTGGGCGCATTCCGGGCAGACCAGTTGGGTGCCGTCTTCGTAGGTGTATTCGGAGTTGCAGGCGGGGCAGGGTGGCAGCGTGCTCACGGGGGATCCTTAATGAGGCCGGTGATAAAAGGCCGCAGATTATATAGGGTTTTACCGCGGCCTGCTGGTGCGCGCATCAGGCGTCCGGCAGCAGCGCTTCGGCCTCGATCTCGATCAGCCATTGTGGCTCCGAGAGGCCGCTGACGAGGATCCACGAGGTGGCGGGTGGTCGCTCGGGGAAGTACTCGCGCAGCGCCTCGACGATACAGCCCTGGTCCTCGCGCGCCGCGGCGACTATGTAGATGCGCATCACCAGCACCTGCGCGAGGCTGCCGCCGGCGTGTTCGACCAGCCTGCGCACGTTGTCCAGGGCCGCGCGGGTCTGGCTGGCCAGGTCATCACCGGCCAGGCGTTCGTGGGCGTCGACTCCGATCTGCCCGGAGAGGTGCAAACGCCGCCCGCCCTGGCTGATCACCGCCTGGCTGAAGCCATATTGCAGGCTGTCGAATACGCAATCCGGATTGAGGGTTTGTCTGTACATAAGCGCCTCCTTGGCAAACAGCCAGCCAGTCTAGGGCACTGTCGCGCAGCGATTAAACGGATAACTGTTACCGGCTGCACAGCGCGGCGCGGATAAGCCGAACTCATGTGGTGTTAGGGACCTCCAAGCGAGAGCGGGCCGAACGTAGGGCGGTTGCCGCTCTTGACGACGATTCCACCGGCCGCACGCAAGCGGCCGGTCATGGCCAGCGGAGGCGCTATGTTTCTACCCAATTTGCAGGGTGTCAGCCTGTTTCAGGTGTTGAAGAAGACGGTGAACGACTTCATCGAGGACGAGCTGCCTACCTACGCGTCGGCCCTGGCATTCCAGATGTTCTTTTCGCTGTTTCCCTTCCTGCTGTTCCTGGTCGCGCTGATCAGCCTGCTGGACATGCAGCCGTTCTTCGACTGGCTCCGCCAGCAGGCCGAACTGGTCTTGCCGCGATCCACCGTGGAGCTGGTCAACCCGGTCATCGACCAGTTGCAGACGCAGAAGGCCGGGCTGTTCTCGATCGGTATCGTGGTGGCGTTGTGGACCGCCTCCTCGGCCGTACGCTCGACCATGGATGCGATGAACAAGGCCTATGGCGTGAAGGAGGGCCGCAAGCCGTGGAAGCGCATTCCGCTGTCGCTGCTCTATACCATCGGTATCGCCGCTGCGCTGCTCACGGCCGCGGCGCTGATGGTGCTGGGACCGCAAGTGATGAACTGGCTGGCTCAGCAGATCGGCATCGAGCAGATCGTGGTCACGCTGTGGAACTGGCTGCGCTGGCCGGTGGCGATTTCCCTGCTGATGATCGTGGTGGCGGTGGTGTATTTCGTGGCGCCGGATGTCGAACAGCGGTTCCGCTTCATCACTCCCGGCTCGGTGCTGGCGGTGGTGGTGTGGATCGGCGCCTCGCTGGGCTTTGCCTACTACGCGCAGAACTTCGCCAACTACAACGCCACCTACGGCAGCATCGGGGCGATCATCATTTTTCTGCTTTACCTGCACATCTCCTGTGCGGTGCTGCTGTTCGGCGCCGAGCTCAATGCGGTCATCGAGCACTTCTCGAAAGAAGGCAAAGAGCCAGGCGACAAGCAGATCCTGCCGGAGAACGAGCCCGCTACCTGACGGTGGGCTGCACTGGCGGCCACGTCAATTGCCCGCTGTCGCTGAAGCGGCGGGTGCCGAACAGGCCATCGGCAAGCTTGCCGCGCAACTGGTAGGGCAGGCTCTGCCCCGGCTGATGGCTGCTGGCGCCCCAGGCTTGGCGCAGTACCGAGTAGGCGGAGATGGTCACCGGCACGCGGATCACGGTCTCGCCGAAGCGCGGCACCTGGCCGCGCTGGTCACTGACGCCACGCGCCAGGGGCTGATCATTGATGTCCAACTGCAGCGACACGCCGTTGAAGTCTATGGCGCTCTCGTTGGGATTCTGGACTCGCAGCGTTACCGCGAAGCGCATCTCCAGGCCTTCGCCAGGCAGGGGCTCGAGGCCGACCAGATCGATATGCAACGGGTCGCGTGGCGTCAGGCTGGCGCAGGCGCAGAGGCCCGATAACAACAGCAGAAGCGTCAAGTGGCGCAGCCGGCCTGCGAGGCGCATGGCAATTCTCCGGTAATCGATGGTGCATGTGTGACCACGCCAGTCCGCGTTTGGCTCAGGCCTTTGCGCGCTGCCGGGCGCCAAGCACCAGGGCTATGCCGCCCAGCACCGCCAGCGAGCTCAGGGTCAGGCGCAGACTCAGCGCTTCACCGAGCAGCAAGCTGCCAGCCAGGGCAGTGATGATCGGTACGCTCAACTGCACGGTGGCCGCCTGAATGGCCTTGAGCTCGCTGATCGCCGTGTACCAGATCGCATAACCAAGGCCGGACGCCAGTGCGCCGGAGGCCAGGGCATAGAGAAGGCCGGGCAGGTCCCAGCGGGCGCTGTGCATCAGTACCAGGCTGAGAAGCAGCGCGATGGGCACGCAGCGCAGGAAATTGCCCGTGGTGGCGGCGAGCGCATCGCTGCTGGCGCGGCCCAGCAGCGAGTAAGCGCCCCAGGCCGCGCCGGCGATCAGCATCAACAGCGAGGGCATGAGTGCCGGTGCGCTGGCGCCCGGTAGCAACAGCACCAGCAATCCGGCGAACGCCAGCAACAAACCGGCAAGGCTCGCCGGGCTCGGTCGTTCACCTTGTCGCCACCCCCACAGCAGCATGCTTATCTGCACCGCGCCGAACAGCATCAGGGCACCCGCTCCGGCATCCAGGCTGACATAGGCGAAGGAGAAGGCCGCTGCATAGATGAACAGCGCCGCGGCGCCGTACCAGCTACCTGCAACGGCAAAGCCGCGCTGGCGCAGGCGCAGCAGCAGCGCGAGCATCAGCGCGCCGCTGAGAAGGCGCAGGCTGGTAAAGCTGGCCGGGTCAATCTGGGTGGTTTTCAGAGCCAGGCGGCAGAGCAGCGAGTTGCCGGCGAAGGCGAGCATCGCAACGGCGGTGAGGAGCAACGTGCGTGCTGCCATGGGCCATCCTTTTGCGCAGGTCTGGCGGTGAGTCGAGCCGTTCAGGCGCGGCGGTACTCGGCTACCGCTGCGCTGATGGAAGGAGCGAGTGTAAGCAAGCCAGGCATGGGAGGGCTATGCCCAGAAGGTCTTAGGGCACCATCATCGCTGCGATCAGGCGCTGCGCAGCGCGCGGCTGTGCAGCAACATGTCGATCATCGCCTCGACCATCGCGGGGGCGTGGGCGCCGAGGTCATACGCGTCAGGGTTGAGCAGCCAGTGCGCCTGGATGCCATCCATGTACGCGTGCAGGCAGATCGCCGCACGCTGGCAATCAAGGTCGGCCGGCAATTGGCCGCGATTCACGGCATTGCGTAACGTTTTCGCAATGCGCTGGTCGCAGTCTTGGTTGAAGGTTTGCATCTGCTGACGCAGGTCACCGAGCTCGGCGGTGTACTCGCACTTGTATTGCAGGATTTCTCCGACGCGTCGGCATTGTGCGTCGCTGTACATGCGCAACAACAGTTGCACCAGAAGCAGGCGCATGCTGCCCAGCGGATCAGGCTCGTCCTCGCTTTCGCAGGCGCGTGCCAGTTCTTCCTGGGGCAGCATGAGGCGGTCGAGCATGGCCTGGAAGACGTCGACCTTGTTCTGGAAGTGCCAATAGATGGCGCCACGGGTCACACCGGCTGCGGCCGCGATGTCGGCCAGCGAGGTGTTGGACACGCCTTTTGCATAGAACTCCCGCTCGGCCGCATCGAGAATGTGCGTGCGGGTTTCTTCGGCTTCCTCTTTGGTGCGTCTCGCCATCTGGGCAGGTTCCACGGTCAAAAAAGTGGATGAAGACCCTCGTTCAGGGTTTCAGGCGTCCACAGTGTTACACAAAAGATGCGTTTACAAACATTCTCGGATGTAAGTATATTTGCCGCCTATTCCTACTATCCACCTCGGCTATCTGCCCAGGTAACGCCCGCGCGGCTCGAATCAATATGACAATGAGGTTCTTTCAGATGCAGAAGAAGCCAGCCTTCGCCGCTATGGTTTCCGCTATCGCTCTGGCCACGCTGACGCTCGCAGGCTGCAGCGATGAAGCCGCGCCGCCGCCCCGCCAGGCCCCTACGGTCGGCATCGTCACCCTGCAGGCCGAGCCCTATACGCTGACCACCGAACTGCCCGGCCGCACCGCTGCGTTCCGGATTGCCGAAGTGCGCCCGCAGGTCGACGGCATCATCCAGAAGCGCCTCTTCACGGAAGGCACGGAAGTCAAAGTCGGCCAGCAGCTTTACCAGATCGACGCATCGGTCTATGAAGCGGCCGCCAAGAGCGCCCAGGCCACGCTGGCATCCGCCAAGTCGCTGGCCGAGCGTTACAAGGATCTGGTCGCCGATCAGGCCGTCAGCCGCCAGGCTTACGACGAAGCCCAGGCTGCGCGCCTGCAGGCCGAAGCCGCCCTGGAGCAGGCGCGCATCAACGTGCGCTATACCAAGGTGCTGGCGCCGATTGCCGGTCGCGTGGGGCGCTCTGCAGTCACTGAAGGTGCCCTGGTCAGCAACGGCCAGACCAACGCCATGGCGACCATTCAGCAGCTCGACCCGATCTATGTCGACGTGACCCAGCCGACCAAGGATCTGCTACGCCTGCGCCGCGAACTGGAAAGCGGTCAGCTGCAGAAGGTCGGCGACAACGCCGCCAAGGTTCAACTGCGCCTGGAAGATGGCAGCACCTACCAGCATGAGGGCACCCTGGAGTTCTCGGAAGTGTCGGTCGACGAGGGTACCGGATCGGTCACCCTGCGCGCCGTGTTCCCCAACCCGGATCACCTCCTGCTGCCCGGCATGTTCGTGCATGCGCGCCTGGCCGCTGGTGTGAACCAGCAGGCGATTCTTGCGCCGCAGCAGGGCGTGACGCGCAACCCCAGAGGTGAGCCCACCGCGCTGGTGGTCAACGCCGAGAACAAGGTCGAGCTGCGCCAGTTGAAAGCCGAGCGTACCGCCGGTAACCGCTGGCTGGTGCGTGAAGGCCTGAACCCCGGTGACAAGCTGATCACCGAGGGGCTGCAGTTCGTACAGCCGGGCGCCGACGTGAAAGCCACCGAAGCGAAGAACGTAGGTGAACCGCAGTCGTCGGGTTCCGACCAGGCTGCCAACCGCTAAGGAGCGATTACACGATGTCGAATTTCTTCATCGACAGGCCGATCTTTGCCTGGGTGATCGCTCTGGTGATCATGCTGGTGGGCGGCTTGTCCATCCTCAAACTGCCGGTCAACCAGTACCCGAGCATCGCCGCTCCGGCCGTGAGCATCCAGGTCAACTACCCGGGTGCCTCCGCGCAGACCGTGCAGGACACCGTGGTGCAGGTGATCGAGCAGCAGATGAACGGTATCGACGGGCTGCGTTACATCAGCTCGGCGAGCAACTCCGATGGCAGCATGGAGATCATCGTCACCTTCAACCAGGGCACCAACCCGGACATCGCCCAGGTTCAGGTGCAGAACAAACTGCAACTGGCGACCCCGATGCTGCCTCAAGAGGTTCAGCAGCAGGGCCTGCGGGTCACCAAGTCGGTGCGTAACTTCCTGCTGGTGATCGGTGTGGTTTCCACCGATGGCAGCATGAGCAACCAGGACCTTTCCAACTACATCGTCGCCAACCTGCAGGACCCGATTTCGCGGACCCCGGGTGTGGGTGACTTCCAGGTGTTCGGTGCCCAGTACGCCATGCGCATCTGGCTGGACCCGGCCAAGCTCAACAACTTCCAGCTGACCCCGGTCGACGTGCGTTCCGCCGTCGAAGCGCAGAACGTGCAGATATCGTCCGGCCAGTTCGGCGGCCTGCCTGCCGAACCCGGCCAGCAGCTCAACGCCACCATCATCGGCAAGACGCGACTGCAGACCCCCGAGCAATTCCGCGACATTCTGCTCAAGGTCAACCGTGACGGCTCCCAGGTGCGCCTGGGTGACGTCGCCCGCGTCGAGCTGGGCGGCGAGAACTATAACGTGCGTGCCGAGTACAACGGCAACGCCGCGTCCGGCCTGGCCATCCGCCTGGCCACCGGGGCCAACGCCCTGGATACCGCCAAGGGAATTCGCGCCACCATCGACGAGTTGAAGCCGTTCTTCCCGGCGGGTATGGAAGTGGTGATGCCGTATGACTCCACCCCCGTGGTGCAGGAGTCGATCAACAGCGTGATCATGACCCTGATCGAAGCCTTCGTGCTGGTCTTCCTGGTCATGTACCTGTTCCTGCAGAACTTCCGCGCCACGCTGATTCCCACCCTCGCGGTGCCGGTGGTGCTGCTGGGCACCTTCGGCGTGCTGGCGTTGTTCGGCTACAGCATCAACACCCTGACCATGTTCGCCATGATCCTGGCCATTGGCCTGCTGGTGGACGATGCCATCGTGGTGGTGGAGAACGTCGAGCGGGTGATGCGCGAAGAGGGGCTGTCGCCGCTCGAAGCGACGCGCAAGTCCATGGGGCAGATCCAGGGCGCGCTGGTGGGCATCGGCGTGGTGCTCTCGGCGGTACTGCTGCCGATGGCCTTCTTCGGCGGCTCGGTGGGGGTGATCTACCGGCAGTTCTCGATCACCATCGTCTCGGCCATGGTGTTGTCGGTCATCCTCGCGCTGATCTTCACGCCGGCGCTGTGCGCCACCATGCTCAAGCCCATCGCCAAAGGCGACCACCATGAGAAGCGCGGCTTCTTCGGCTGGTTCAACCGCACCTTCGATCGCAGCGTGAACAGCTACGAGCGGGGCGTGCGTGGGGTGGTCAAGCGCAAGGCGCCGTTCCTGATCATCTATGCGGCGATCGTCGCGGCGATGGTTTGGCTGTTCACCCTGATTCCCTCGGCGTTCCTGCCCGACGAAGACCAGGGCGTCCTGTTCGCCCAGGTACAGACCCCATCGGGCTCCAGTGCCGAGCGTACCCAGGCGGTCGTCGACGACATGCGCAAGTACCTGCTCGAAGACGAGAAGGACGTGGTCAGCTCGGTGTTCACCGTGACCGGCTTCAACTTCGCCGGCCGTGGGCAGAGTTCGGGCATGGCGTTCATCATGCTCAGGCCATGGTCCGAGCGCACCGCCGACGGCACCAGCGTGTTCGACCTGGCGCAACGCGCCCAGGGGCGCTTCTTCGGTGGCGAGTTCCGCGATGCCATGGTGTTTGCGTTCCCCCCGCCAGCGGTCATGGAAATGGGTAACGCCACTGGCTTCAACCTGTTCCTGCAGGACCGTGCCGGTGTCGGCCAGGCCACCCTGAACGAGGCGCGCGACAAGTTCCTGCAGCTGGCACGACAGAACCCGGCGCTGACCAGCGTGCGGGCCAACGGCCTGCTCGACGAGCCGCAGTTCAAGTTGCTGATCGACGACGAGAAGGTGCGCAGCCTCGGTATCTCCCTGTCGGACGTCAACAGCACCATGCAAATGGGCTGGGGCGGCAGCTACGTCAACGATTTCATCGACAAGGGGCGCGTCAAGCGCGTGTACCTGCAGGGTGAAGCCTCCTCGCGGATGAGCCCGGAAGACTTCGGCAAGTGGCACGTGCGCAACGACCAGGGCCAGATGGTGCCCTTCACCGCCTTCTCCTCGGGTGAGTGGACCTACGGGTCGCCCAAGCTGTCGCGCTACAACGGTGTGAGCGCCATCGAGATTCTCGGTGAGCCAGCCCCGGGCTTCAGCTCGGGTGAGGCGATGGCCGCGGTCGAGGAGATCGCCAGCCAGTTGCCGGAAGGGATCGGCTACTCCTGGACGGGGCAGTCCTACGAGGAGCGCCTGGCGGGTTCGCAGACACTGGTCCTTTATGCGCTATCGCTGCTGGTGGTGTTCCTGGCCCTGGCCGCGCTGTATGAGAGCTGGTCGATTCCGTTCTCGGTGATACTGGTGGTTCCGTTGGGTATCATCGGCGCCCTGCTGTTCACCTTGGGGCGTGGGCTGTCGAACGATGTGTTCTTCCAGGTGGGGCTGATCACGACCATCGGTTTGTCGGCGCGTAACGCGATTCTCATCGTAGAGTTCGCCAAGGCGCTGCACGAACAGGGCAAGAGCCATGTCGAAGCCGCTGTAGAGGCGTGCCGCATGCGTCTGCGTCCGATCATCATGACCTCCCTGGCGTTCATCCTCGGGGTGATTCCGCTGGCGATTTCCAGCGGCGCGGGTGCCGGCAGCAAACACGCCATCGGCACCGGTGTGATCGGTGGCATGGTCACCGCTGCGGTTCTGGCGATTTTCTGGATCCCGCTGTTCTACGTGCTGGTCAGCTCGATGTTCAAGGACAAGAGCGCCAAACCAACCAACGAGAAGGAGGCCGTCCAGTGAGGCAGTCCCTGTTGTCTCTGGCGGTCGCGAGCATCGTGCTCAGCGGCTGCACCATGATCCCCGACTACCAGCGCCCTGCGGCGTCGGTAGACGGCGCCTGGCCCCAGGGCCAGGCCTACGAAGGCAGCAACGTGCAGGGCACGGTGGCTGCGGCTGACCTGGGCTGGCGCGAGTTCCTGCGTGACCCGGCGCTGCAGCGCCTGGTGGAAACCGCGCTGACCAACAACCGCGACCTGCGTGTTGCCGCGTTGAACGTCGAGGCCTTCCGCGCCCAGTACCGCATCCAGCGTTCCGAGCTGTTTCCCAACATCTCGGCCGATGGCAGCGGCACCCGCCAGCGCACCCCCGCTGACTTGTCGCAGACCGGCCGTTCGACCGTTGGCGGGCAATACAGCGCCACTCTCGGCGTGAATGCCTGGGAAGTCGACTTCTTCGGGCGCCTGCGCAGCCTCAACGAGCAGACCCTGCAGCAGTACTTCGCCACCGAAGAAGCGCAGCGCGGCGCGCAGATCAGCCTGATCGCCAGCGTGGCCAATGCCTACCTGACGCTGCAGGCCGACGAAGCGCTGCTCAAGGTGACCCGCGAAACCCTGGGTGCCTTCCAGCGCAGCCTGGAGTTGACCCAGCGCAGCTTCGACGTCGGCGTGACCGACGCGCTGGCGCTCAGCCAGGCGCGCACCTCGGTGCAGACCGCCCAGGCCAGCCTGGCTCAGTACACCCGCCTGGTCGCCCAGGACCGCAACGCCCTCGGCGTGCTGCTTGGCGGCCCGGTGCCGGCGGACCTGCCTCAGGGCGAAGGTCTGGACAAGCAGCTGCTCGCCGATGTTCCGGCTGGCCTGCCGTCCGAGTTGCTGCAGCGTCGTCCCGATGTGTTGCAGGCCGAACGTGAGCTGCTTGCCGCCAATGCCAGCATTGGTGCTGCACGGGCCGCGTTCTTCCCGAGCATCAGCCTGACCGCCAATGCCGGTACCGCCAGCAGCCAGCTGTCAGGCCTGTTCGATGGCGGCTCGGGCACCTGGCTGTTCCAGCCACAGATCAACCTGCCGATCTTCACGGCCGGGCGCCTGCGCGCCAACCTCGACTATGCCGAGATCCAGAAGAACATCGAGGTGGCGACCTACGAGAAAGCCATCCAGACGGCCTTCCAGGAAGTCGCCGATGGCCTGGCGGCGCGAGGCACCTTCGAGGAGCAGTTGCAGGCACAGCGCAGCCTGGTGGAAACCTCGGAAAATTATTACGACCTCGCCGATCGCCGCTTCCGGACCGGGGTGGACAGCTACCTGACCCTGCTCGATGCCCAGCGCCAGCTGTTCAATGCGCAGCAGGAGCTGATCGGTGTACGCCTGTCCCAGCTGACCAGCGAGATCAACCTGTACAGGGCGCTCGGTGGCGGCTGGAATGAGCGCACGCCGGCTGCTCCGGCGACCGCGGCCGCCCCGCGGTCATGACCCGTTAGCGGTACGTGCATGAAAAAGCCCCGCAATTGCGGTCGCAATTGCGGGGCTTTTTCATGGCTGCGCTTTGTCGGTCACGGCGTTTGCACGCGGCGGGCCGAGCTGTTCATCTTGTGGCGAACCAACTGAACCACGCCCGGCAGGATCGATACTAGGATGATGCCGATGATCAGGTAGTGCAGATTGCTCTGCACCGCCGGCAGGTTGCCGAAGAAGTAGCCGCCATAGGTGAACAGGGTGACCCAGAGGATGGCGCCGACCACGTTGTACGCCGCGAAGTGGGCGTAATTCATGTGGCCCATGCCGGCGACGAAGGGCGCGAACGTGCGCACGATGGGCACGAAGCGCGCGAGGATGATGGTCTTGCCACCATGGCGGGCATAGAACTGTTGGGTGATTTCCAGGTGGCTGCGGCGAAAGATCTTCGAATCCGGATTGCGGAACAGCCGCTGGCCCATGAAGCGGCCGATGGTGTAGTTCAGGGCGTCGCCCAGGATCGCCGCGGTGATCAACAGCAGCACCAGCAGGTGAACGTTCATGGTGCCGTGCACGGCGATGGCACCGGCAACGAACAGCAGCGAATCACCCGGCAGAAAGGGCGTGACCACCAGGCCGGTCTCGCAGAATACGATCAGGAACAGGATCGCGTAGATCCAGGTGCCGTATTGGGCGGTAAGGGCCGCCAGGTGCTGGTCGATATGCAGAATGAAATCGATAACCAGGTGAATAAAATCCATCGAGGGCTCCAACAGTGGTGCGCGGCGGCCGTTACAGGGCGGGCTGCTCAGAGGCGGCATATCGATGCAACAGCGCGACGGCGCATGCTGCAAGGGGTCAGGCAGGTCTTTGAGCCGCGCTCCGGGCAAGCGTTCCATCGGCCCTGCACCGGGCGACGAAATTGACGGGAGGGCAGGGCAGGGCGCTGCTAGCGACGTGCGTTATCGGGAAGGTGCAACTCGGTGGTCTGCGCTTCGTTGGCCGGCATGGCGAGCGAGCCGTTGCCCGTAGGGTTCTGCAAGGACCGCAGCCTGGCGTTGGCGGCCATCTTTTCCGACCAGGCGAACTGCAGCTCGCGGTATTGCGGCGCCACCGCAGCACTGTTGAGGCGCGCCTGTTCTTCCCAAAATGCGGCGTCGCCGCGCCACCAGGGATCTTCACCCGGTGCCGGGGGCTCGATGGCCTTCGGCCTGGCCGATGTGATCGAGATCGGTATCGCGGTGATCGGCTGCGGCGTCGCGGGCGGCGGCTCGTCCTTGAACAGGGCGAACAGATACACGCTCCCATACGCCAGCGCGGCGCCAACGACCATCGCCGCGGCACCGCGCAGTAGCTCGCTGCGCGAGCCGTAAGAGTTACCAGCTGAAGCTTTCATCATCCATCCCCATATCCATCCTTAGATAGAGAAAGAGCCAACATGCACGGGTGGCGCAAACGTCCGTGAATGATAGCTACTTACGTAGCGTCGACGGACTTTTTTCCACGCGTGCACTGTACCGCAAATGCGTTACTTGGCCTTGATGATGCGCTGGATGGTACCGGTGTTGTTGTTCAGCAACACGTAGTCGGTACCGATCTTCACCCAGTGCTCATGTTCCTTGTCTTCGGGCTCGGGCAGGTTGTGTTTTTTCAGGTCCTTGATGGCGTAATCGTCGCGCCAGTATTTGTGCGGCGCGGGCGTGCCTTCCTTCAGGTGACCGATGTGCATCGGATCCTTGGCTTCCGGTTCTTCCTGGTCGGGCTTCTGCTGCAGCACCTGGTCCTGATAGACCTCACGGGCCGGTTCCTGTTTTGCCGGATCGGCCGCCTGGGCAAGACCGCTGATCAGCAGAGCGCCGAGCAATACGCTGAGGGTGGGCGTGGTTTTCATGGTGACTCTCCTTAATCCGTGTCCATGTTTATGGACAGGAACAGGTTGCAGAACACTCAACCTAAATTTTCACCGCAGCTTGCAGAGCGCCGTTTCGCCTGTGCTGGCAGGGTGAAATCAGGCAGGTGACCGGCTGCCGAACGGTGGTTTTTTTCAGTGAACCTTCGCGGTTGTCGGCGCGCCTATTGAGGATGTTCATCGAGTCGAGTCGGTCATGCCCGTTTCAGTTTTTCTTGCCCTGGTCTTTGGTAGTGTCGGTGCCGTACTGATGGGCATCGGCCTTTCGCGCCGCCGTGCCAGCCGCGACTGGCAGCAGGCGCAGGGGCGCATTATCGCCAGCGACTGGGGGCTCAACACCTCAAGCAGGTATCCGCGCTTCGAGTGGCGCGACGAAGATGGCAACCTGCATATGCACGAAAGCAGCATGAGCAGCTGGCGCCATTATCGTAAAGGTGACCCGGTGCCGGTGCGCTACGATCCGGCCTTTCCCAAGCACGCCGTGATCGATACACCCGTGCAGCGCGGCGCCTCGTTCTTCTGGCTCGGCGTGTTGCTGTGCAGCATCTGCGCGACGTTTCTGCTCGTCGAGCTGGCGCTTCAGTAGAGCGCTTCACCGCCGGCCGCCGTCGGCCTGCGACGATCGAGCACATACGTCCAATCGATAGCCTGCCCCAGGCGGCATAGTGGCTGCACGGTCAACGCGGCCCTGTGCCCGCTGATCGTCACGCCACCGGCTGCCGGATCGCCGCGTGGATCCCGATCCGATCATGGGGACACCTCCTTGAAGCCGCTGCTGCGCTGCCTGCCAACCTCGTCTGCCCGGTTACGTCACCATGCCGGATGCGCCTGCATGCCTGTCTCGGGGGGGCGTTGAGATGGCTGCCATCGAGCCTGGGCGCGTCGTCACGTTGGTCATTCAGCACAAGGTGCTTGCCGGTTGCGTGCCGGCCTACGAGGCCTGGCTCAAGCGCGCGGTCAGCGCCGCCGAGCAGCAGAACGGTCACCTGGGCGTGAACGTGATCCGCTCGGACGGGCAGAACGACACCTTCACCACCGTGCTGCGCTTCGCCGAAAGCTGGCAACTGGACGACTGGATCGCCTCGGACCGCCGCCGCCTGCTTATCAACGAGGTGCTGCCGCTGCTCGAAGGCGGTGACCAGACCCAGGTCAGCCGCGACCACGAATTCTGGTTCAGCCCCGCACATGCCCAGGCGCCGCAGCCGCCGAAATGGAAACAGGCAGTGCTGACCTATCTGGTCATCTGCCCCTTGACCATGCTCATTCCGCAGTTCTGGCTGCCGCTGTTCCAGCAGTACCCGGCCCTTGGCGGGGTGGTACCGAGCAACCTGCTGATCACCCTGTGCATCGTCGTGCCGGTGGTGTTCTGGATCATGCCGGTGGTGACCCGCTGTTGCGCCGGCTGGCTGAGCGCCCGCTGATTTCCCTTCCCTATCGATACCCGAGAGGACATGTCCATGAGCACCTTCACCACCCGCGACGGCACCGAGATCTACTTCAAGGACTGGGGCACCGGCAAGCCCGTGCTGTTCAGCCACGGCTGGCCACTGGACGCGGACATGTGGGAATACCAGATGGAGTACCTGAGCAGCCGCGGTTACCGCACCATCGCCTTCGACCGTCGCGGCTTTGGGCGTTCCAGCCAGCCGTGGACGGGCTACGATTACGACACCTTCGCCGACGACATCGCTGAGTTGATCGAGCATCTCGACCTGCATGACGTCACCCTGGTCGGCTTTTCCATGGGCGGCGGCGACGTCAGCCGCTACATCGGCCGTCACGGTACCGCGCGGGTCGCCAAGCTGGCGCTGCTCGGCGCGGTCACGCCGATTTTCGGCAAGGCGGCGGATTTCCCTGAAGGCGTCGATGCTTCGGTGTTCAACGGCATCAAGGACGGTTTGCTGAAAGACCGCGCGCAGTTCATCGCCGACTTCGCCACCCCGTTCTATGGCATCGACAAGGGCCAGCAGGTCTCCGATGGGGTGCTCAGCCAGACCCTAAACATCGCCCTGCTGGCCTCGCTCAAAGGCACCATCGACTGCGTGACGGCCTTCTCGCAAACCGATTTCCGCGCCGACATGGCCAAGATCGATGTGCCGACCCTGGTGATCCACGGTGACGCCGACGCCATCGTGCCGTTCTCCACCACCGGCAAGCGTGCCGCGCAGATGATCGAGGGCGCCGAGCTGAAGGTGTACGAAGGTGCTCCCCACGGTTTCGCCGTGACCCACCAGCAACGCCTCAACGAAGACCTGCTGGCCTTCGTGTCCCGCTGATCACCTGGAGCGCCCCGCCATGACGTCTGATCCCAAAGACCCCAAGCGCCGCCAGATCGTCGCGGCCGGCAGCCTGCTCGGCGCCGCTGGTGCGCTCTGGTCCGCCTTACCTTTTGCCGGTCGCGCCGGCTATGCATTCGGAGCGAACATGAACGACGCCGACCTGATCCTGCTTAACGGCACCTTCCATACCGTCGACCCCGAGCGCCCCCACGCCACCGCCGTGGCCATCAAGGGTGGCCGCTTCATCGCCGTAGGCAGCGATGCCGAGGCGATGGCCACCAAGGGCGCCGGTACACAGGTCATCGACCTGAACAAGCGCACCGCGATTCCCGGCCTCAACGACTCGCACCTGCACCTGATCCGCGGCGGCCTGAACTACAACCTGGAGCTGCGTTGGGAAGGCGTGCCATCGCTGGCCGACGCCCTGCGCATGCTCAAGAACCAGGCCGACCGCACGCCGACTCCGCAGTGGGTGCGCGTGGTGGGCGGCTGGAACGAATTCCAGTTCGCCGAAAAACGCATGCCCACCCTGGACGAGATCAACCAGGCCGCACCCGATACCCCGGTGTTCCTGCTGCACCTCTACGACCGCGCCTTGCTCAACCGCGCCGCGCTGCGCGTGGTGGGCTTCAACAAGAACACGCCCAACCCGCCGGGCGGCGAGATCCAGCGTGACAGCAAGGGTGAACCGACCGGCATGCTGATCGCCCGGCCCAACGCCATGATCCTCTATTCGACCCTGTCGAAAGGGCCGACGCTGCCGCTGGAATACCAGGTCAACTCGACTCGCCAGTTCATGCGCGAGCTCAACCGCCTGGGGCTGACCAGCGCCATCGACGCCGGTGGCGGTTACCAGAACTACCCGGATGACTACCAGGTGATCCAGCAACTGGCCGACAACGACCAGCTCACCGTGCGCATCGCCTATAACCTGTTCACCCAGAAGCCCAAAGAAGAGCTGGCCGACTTCCAGAAATGGACCAAGACCGTTACCTATGGCCAGGGCACCGACTACTTCCGCCACAACGGCGCCGGTGAAATGCTGGCCTTTTCCGCCGCTGACTTCGAGGACTTCCTCGAGCCGCGCCCGGATCTGCCGCCCGGTATGGAAGCCGACCTGGAGCCGGTGGTGCGTCACCTGGTCGAGCACCGCTGGCCGTTCCGCCTGCACGCGACCTACGACGAATCCATTACGCGCATGCTCGACGTGTTCGAGAAGGTCAACCGCGACATCCCGTTCAATGGCCTGCCGTGGTTCTTCGACCATGCGGAGACCATCACCCCGCGCAACATCGAGCGGGTCAGGGCGCTGGGCGGCGGTATCGCCATTCAGCACCGCATGGCCTTCCAGGGTGAGTATTTCGTCGACCGCTACGGCGCCAAGGCCGCCGAAGCCACGCCGCCGATCAAACGCATGCTCGCCGAAGGCGTACCGGTCGGCGCCGGCACCGACGCCACCCGCGTGGCCAGCTACAACCCGTGGACCTCGCTGTACTGGCTGGTCAGCGGCAAGACTGTCGGCGGCACCGCGCTGTACCCCGAAGGCCTGTCCCGCGCCGTTGCGCTGCAGTTGTTCACCCAGGGCAGCGCCTGGTTCTCCAGCGAGCAGGGCAAGAAGGGCCAGGTCAAGGTTGGCCAATTGGCTGACGTGGCGGTGCTCTCGGCGGATTACTTCAGCGTGAGCGAAGAGGCCATCAAGCACCTCGAGTCGGTACTCACCGTGGTCGGCGGCAAGGTCGTGTATGGCGCCGGCGAGTTCGACAAGCTCGGCACACCGCCGTTGCCGGTACTGCCGGAATGGTCGCCGGTCGCCCTGGTGCCGGGGCACTGGAAGCCGTCGGCGCCGCTGCAGGCGGCCGTGCACCAGTGCATCGGTTCCTGCGCGGTGCATGCCCACAGCCACGAGCGCGCCCGGCAGAGCAAGGTGCCGGTGAGCGACTACGCCGGCTTCTGGGGCGCGTTTGGGTGTTCGTGTTTTGCGTTCTAGCGCTTAGCCCCCTGTGGGAGCGGGCCATGCCCGCGATTCGCGCGCATGGCGACGCTCCCACAGGTAATACACACATTTTTTAATTCGGCGCCTCTGCGCCGCCTCGGGCACGGCTGTGCCCGTTTTTTACCAACACAGACTTTTTATCGAGATAGCCCATGACCCGCGTCACCCCACAAACCACCGCCAGCCCCTGGAGCCCGTTGCGCAACAGCGTATTCCGCTGGTTGTGGCTGGCCAGCATCGCCTCCAACATCGGCACCTGGATGCACGAGGTGGGTGCCGGCTGGCTGATGACCTCGCTGTCGGCCAGCCCGCTGGCGGTGGCGATGGTGCAGGTGGCGGCCGCCTTGCCGATGTTCTTTCTGGCGCTGCCCGCTGGCGCTCTGGCGGATATCGTCGACAAACGCCGCTACCTCCTCACCGTGCAGCTGTGGATGGCCACGGTCGCGGTGCTGCTCGCCGGGCTGACGCTGCTTGGCCTGATGAACGTGCCCCTGCTGCTGTTGCTGACGCTGGCCATGGGCATCGGTACCGCGTTGATGATACCTGCCTGGTCGGCGCTCACCCCGGAGCTGGTCGGCAAGCATGAACTGCCCGCTGCGGTGGCGCTGTCGAGCCTGGGCATGAACGTGGCGCGGGCAATCGGCCCAGCCATCGCCGGGGTGCTGGTCAGCCTCAGCGGCCCCTGGCTGACCTTCGCCCTCAACGCCGTGTCGTTCTTCGCGGTAATCGCCGCCCTGTATGCCTGGAAGCGCACGCCCACGGCGAGCATTCTGCCGGCCGAGCGGCTGTTCGGTGCCGTGCGCCTCGGTGTGCGCTATGCGCGCAGTGCCAAACCGCTGCAGGCGGTGCTGGTGCGCACCCTGGCGTTCTTCGTCGGCGCCAGCGCGGGCATGTCGTTGCTGCCGCTCTTGGTGCGCCGCGAGCTGCAGGGCACGGCTGCCGATTTCGGCATCCTGCTCGGCTGCGTCGGCGCCGGTGCCATTGCCGGGGCAATGTTCCTGCCCAAGCTGCGCGAGCGCCTGCGCAGTGACGTGATCGTCGCAGGCGCCAGCGTCGCCTATGCCGGGGTGTTGTTCGGCCTGGCCTTCATCCGCGAATTCGCTCTGCTGATCCCGGTGATGCTGATCAGCGGCGCCGCCTGGATCGCCGTTCTGTCGAGCCTGCAAGTGGCCGCGCAAACCTCGGTGCCGAGCTGGGTCCGGGCCCGCGCGCTGGCGGTGTACATCCTGGTGTTCTTCGGCTGCAGCGCCCTGGGCGGCATCGTCTGGGGGACGCTGGCCAGCGAGTATTCGCTCACCGTGGCACTGGCCGGTGGCGGGGCGATGCTCCTGCTCGGCGTGCTGCTGTCCTGGCGCTTTGGGCTGCCGGTCACCGACGCTGAAGACCTGGCGCCCTCCGTGCACTGGCCGGCGCCAGTGCTCAGCGCCGATATGGACCGCGAGCGCGGCCCGGTGATGGTGACCCTGGAATACGACATCCCTCAGCAAAACGCCGAGGCCTTCAGCCAGGCCATGCTGGCCGTGCGCGCCATGCGCCGGCGCAACGGCGCGTTGTCCTGGGGGCTGTTGCAGGACAGCGAGAACCCCAACCTCTGGCAGGAATTCTTCTTCGATGCCTCATGGCTCGAGCACCTGCGCCACCACGGCCGGGTCACCGTCGCCGAACAGCGCATCGAAGCCCACGCCCGGCAGTACCAGCGCGAGGGCGTGGCCGTGCGCATTCGCCACCTCCTCGGCGTGCCGGCACCGCGTGGCCCGCACACCCCTTCATCAAACACCCCGCATGCAACCACAGGAGTTTCACCATGACCGTTCCCTACAAGCGCCTCAACAAAGATGACGCCGTCGTTCTGCTGGTCGACCACCAGGCTGGCCTGATTTCCCTGGTGCAGGATTTCACCCCGAGCGACTTCAAGAACAACGTGCTGGCCCTGGCCGCCTGCGCCAAGTTCTTCAACCTGCCGACCATCCTCACCACCAGCTTCGAACAAGGCCCGAACGGTCCGCTGGTTCCCGAGCTGAAAGAGATGTTCCCGGACGCGCCGTACATCGCCCGCCCTGGCCAGATCAACGCCTGGGACAACGAAGATTTCGTCAAGGCGATCAAGGCCACCGGCAAGAAGCAGATCATCATCGCCGGCGTGGTGACCGACGTCTGCGTGGCGTTCCCGACCCTGTCGGCGATCGCCGAGGGCTTCGACGTGTTCGTGGTGACCGACGCTTCCGGCACCTTCGACAAGACCGTGCAGCAGGCCGCCTGGAACCGCATGAGCGCCTCCGGTGCCCAGCTGATGAACTGGTTCAGCGTAGCCTGTGAACTGCATCGCGACTGGCGCAACGACATCGAAGGCCTGGGCGCCTTGTTGTCCAATCACATCCCCAACTACCGTAACCTGATGACCAGCTACTTCACGCTGACTGCCGGCAAGTGATACCACCCGGCCGCAGCGTTCAACCGCCGCGGTCGGCTCCGGAGCACCGTCTTGAACCGTAACGATCTACGCAAAGTCGACCTGCAACTGCTGGTCGTGTTCGAAAGCCTGATGCACGAGCGCAACCTCACGCGCACGGCTGAAAAGCTGTTTCTCGGCCAGCCGGCGATCAGCGCCTCGCTGACCCGTCTGCGCGACTATTTCAATGATCCCCTGCTGGTGCGCAACGGCCGCGAAATGGAGCCGACGCCACGGGCAATGGAGATCTTTCGCCGCCTGCCGTCCGCCCTGGATGGCATTTCCCAGGCCATCAGCGAAGTCCGCGATTTCGACCCGAGCAGCAGCACCTCGGTGTTTCGCATCGGCATGTCCGACGACGTCGAATGCGGCCTGCTGCCCCAACTGCTCGCCCACCTGCGCCAACAGGCGCCCGATTGCGTGCTGGTGGTACGCAACGCCAACTTCCTATTGCTGCCGGGCCTGCTCGCCACGGGCGAGGTGTCCATCGGCATCAGCTACACCACGCAGCTGCCGGCCAACGCCAAGTGCCGCAGCCTGCGCGACATCCGCGCCATGGTCATCCGCGCCGCCGATGGTTCGCCGCCGTTGAGCCTGGACGACTACTGCACGCGCCCCCATGCCCTGGTGTCGATGTCCGGCGACCTGTGCGGCAACATCGACCAGGACCTGGCACGCCTCGACCGCACCCGCAAGATCGCCCTGGCCGTGCCGCACTTCAACGGTCTCGGCGCACTGCTGCGCAACTCGGACATGATTGCCACCATCCCGGACTACGCCGCCGAAGCGCTGTTACAGGGCGGTGGCCTGGTGACCGAGGAGCCGCCGTTCGACATCGTGCCCGCGCAGTTGACCATGGTCTGGCGCGCCGCCCAGGACCAGGACCCCGCCGAACGCTGGCTGCGCGAGCAGATCCTGCGTTTCATGGGCACCTGACCCGCGCTGGCGGAGCCTGGCTGCCTGCCATCAACACTTTCGTGTGGCTGCACGACAACCCTTGCGGGTCTGCCGCTGCGGCTGTCCTGCCTCGATAATCGGCGTTACGATCTACAACCTGATAGCTGCCCGGCCTGGGCCGCTGCCTGTGTCCCTTCGCGCCCCGAGACCCCCGATGACCACCAAGACCGTCGCGATTCTGCTGTTTACCGACGTGCTGATGCTCGACGTGGCCGGCCCCATCGAGGTGTTTTCGGTCGCCAACCGCTACCTGCCCGAGAGCGACCACTACCGCATCGTCACCCTGGGCGCTACATCACTCAGCGTGCGCGCCTCCAATGGCATCGTCATGCAGGCCGATCAGCTGGCCGCCGAGGCGCCGGTCGCCTACGACACGCTGCTGGTACCGGGCGGCCCTGGCGCCTACAACGCCGACCACCCGCACCTGCACGGTTGGCTGCGTGAAGCCGCGGCGGCGTCGCGGCGCCATGGCGCGGTGTGCACCGGCGCGTTCATCCTCGGTGAAGCCGGCCTGCTCGATGGCCATCGCGTCACCACGCACTGGCATTACCTGGATCGGCTCGCCAAGCGCTTCCCCAAGGCCTGCCTGGAAAGCGACCAGCTGTTCACCAAGGACGGCAAGCTGCTCAGCTCCGGCGGTGTAACGGCAGGCATCGACCTGGCGCTGTCGATCCTCGCCGACGACCACGGCAAGAAGCTTGCGCTGGATGTCGCCAAGGTGCTGCTGGTGGTGATCAAGCGCCAGGGCGGCCAGGCCCAGTTCAGCCCGCTGCTGCCGCCGACCGGGCAGGGCGCCACGCCGCTGGAGCGGGTGCAACAGTACGTGCTGGAGAATATCCAGGAATCGTTCAGCGTCGAGCAACTGGCCGAGCTGGCGGCGATGAGCGTGCGCAACTTCGCCCGCGTGTTCACCCGTGATCTGCAGATGACGCCCATGGAGTTCGTGCTCAACGCACGGATCGACCACGCCCGCACCTTGCTGGAAAGCACCGACCTGCCGTTGAAGACCATCGCCTTTCGCAGTGGCTTCGGCAGCACCCGCTACATGCGGCAGATGTTCGACAAGCGCCTGGGGCTGACCCCGGTGCAGTACCGGCACCAGTTCGGCTAGTGGCGCAGTGCCCCGGCGTGAAACGGCGTAAGGCCCGTGCCAGAGCGGTTGACGCTTGTCCGTGATGCGCACCGGTATGGCCGGATCGAGCCCCCCGCGGCGATGTCGCCCAGCGGGTGAAGAGTAGAGAATGATTCTCTTGAACACGGGAAGGAGCGGCGTATCGCCGCGAGCCGGCGCGCTGGAGTAGGGGCGCTGGCTTGGCGGGATGCTGAAACGATCATGCACGATCTCGACACCGACGGCGAAGAACGCGTCCTGCGGTTCGGCCGCTTCGAACTGCACCCGCAGCGACGCCTGCTGCTCGATGGCGACCGCGCCCTGCCGATTGGCGCCCGCGCCCTGGATATCCTGCTGGTGCTGGTTGAAAGCGCCGGCAAGATCGTCAGCAAGGAAACGATCATTTCCCAGGTCTGGCCGAAGACCTTCGTCGAAGAAATCAACCTGCGCGTGCACATCTCGGCCCTGCGCCGTGCCCTCGGCGTGTGTCCGCAATCGCGGGACTACATCACCAACGTGCGCCAGCGCGGCTACAGCTTCGTCGCCTACGTCGAGCAAATCAGCCGGCGCACCGGCGAAGTGGCGCTGCAGCCCTGCGATGTACCGAGCCTGCCGAGCCGACCGGTGCGTATCGAAGGCCGCGACAAACTGATCGAAGACCTGACCCGCCGCCTGCACGCCCGTCGGCATATCACCCTGATCGGCCCCGGTGGCGTCGGCAAGACCACCGTGGCGTTGCGCGTGGCCCAGCAGCAGTTGGGCCGTTTCCGTGATGGCGTGCGTTTCGTCGACCTGGCGAGCGTCAGCGACCCGGCCTGCCTGGTCAGCGTGCTCGCCTCGGAACTGGGCCTTGCCGTGCCGGAGGGCGTGGACGCCCGGACCCATCTGTTCGCCATCCTGGCCAACCGCCACATGCTGGTGCTGCTGGATAACTGCGAGCACCTGATCGATGCCTGCGCCGCACTCTGTGAAGCGCTGCTGCACGCCGGCCCGGCGCTGCACATTCTCGCCACCAGCCGCGAGGCACTGCGCACCTGCGAGGAGTACGTGCAACCGCTGGCGCCGCTGGAGTCGCCGCCCATGGGCAGCCACTTGCGCCTGGCCGCGGCCTTGCGCTACCCGGCAATCAAGCTGTTCGCCCGCCGCGCGCGGGCGCGGCAGTCAGGCTTTCGGTTGCGCGAAAGCGACGTTCTGCGGGTGGTCGAGTTGTGTCGCCGGCTCGACGGCTTGCCGCTGGCCATCGAACTCGCCGCTGCGCAACTGGATGCCCAGAGCCTGGAAGGCATCCTCGCGTTGCTCGACAACCACGGCTACCTGAGCCTGCTCGGCCGGCGCAGCACGCCGGCCCGCCAGTCCAGCCTGATGGCCTCGCTGGACTGGAGCTATGCGCTGCTCGACGAGCACCAGCGCAGCTGCCTGCACGGGCTGGCCGCGTGTGGCGAGTACTTCACCGTCAGCGATGTGCGCGATGCGCTAGGTCGCCTGCCGATCAGCGACACCGAGCGCTGCGGCTCGATTTCCCGGCTGGTCTCGCTGTCGCTGATCGGCCTGCGCCGTGATGGCGACAACGTCTATTACCACATGCTCAACAGCACCCGCGCCTACGCCGCCGAGAAGGGCCGCCAGGCCACCATCGCCGCGCAGTAGCCCAGCGCCACGGCGGCCTAGCAGGCAATCCGGTGAAGCGCATCGGCGACTGGCTGTCGCGCCAGTTGCTCACGCTTCCAGGCCAGGGGGCTCATGCCGATGCTTTTGGCGAATACCCGGCAGAAATGCGCCTGGTCGAAGAAGCCGCACTCCATGGCGATATCGGTCAGCGAGAGCGAGGATTGCAGCAACAACTCCCGAGCCTTCGTCACCCGCTGCTGGCGCAACCACACATGGGGCGAGAGGCGGGTGCTTTCCTTGAATTTGCGAGTGAAATGGCTGCGCGACATGGCGCAGGCCTCGGCCACTTCGGCGACCGAAATGCCGGCATCCAGCCGATCGAGCATCAACCGTTTGGCAACCGCTTCCTGCCAGGGCATGAGCTTGCCAATCGCTGCGGGGCTGATTGCAGGGACAAGCGTGGGGCCGGCGCGCAGTGCTTGATTCATGCTGATATCCGTATGGGCTGCTGGCGTCACCGCGGAGGCGGAACGGCGCGGCGTCAGGTGCGCCGCGGGCAATACGGATTGTTGAAGAGTGGGGCGCTGGGGGCGAGTTGCGTAATGTTAATTAAGGTTAAGAACGCGGCCTTAACCTTGGGGCCAGCTGTCGATGATGCCGCGTTGCAGGGCAATGGCCACGGCATGGGTACGGTTACGTGCCTTGAGCTTGTCCATGATGCTGCGCATGTGGCCCTTCACCGTGTCTTCGGAGATCGCCAGCTGCGCGGCGATGTCAGCGTTGCCCAGGCCCTCGGCGACAGAGCGCAGCACTTGGGCTTCGCGCGTGGTGAGGGCGTCCTGGGCAATGGCTCCGAACAGCTCGCTGGCGATCGGCTCGGGAAAGTAGCGCTTGCCTGCCGCCAGGGTGCGAATGGCGCTGACCAGCTCCTTGCGCAGCATGCTTTTCAGCAGGTAGCCGCGGGCGCCAGCCTGCACCGCCTGGAGCGCACGGGCATCGCCGCTGTAGGTGGTGAGCACGGCGATGCAGGCGTCGGGGTAACGCGCGCGAATCGTCTGGATCGCCTCGGTGCCACTCACGCCAGGCATCTGCAGGTCCATCAGCGTCACGTCCGGGCGCAGCTCGCTGAAACGCTCCACGGCCTGCTGGCCATCGGCGGCCTCGCCGACCAGCAGAATGTCGGGGTGGGCCTCGATCACGGCGGCGATACCCTCGCGCAGCAGCGCGTGGTCGTCCACTACCAGCAGGCGGATGGGGGTGTCGTTCATACCTCGTCTTCCGTTGGTGAGCGCGGCCCCAGCCAGCGCCGCCAGATGCTGCTCGTTCGGTCGGCATAGGCCAGACTCGCGCTCAGTTCCAGTTGTACACGGGTGCCGCCACTGACCAACTGTTGCACGGTGAGCCGCGCGCTGATTGCGTGGGCTCGCTCATGCATGCCGCGAATACCCCAGCGCCCGGGCCGGCCGTCGGCGGCGGTGTAGTCGGGCGCAATGCCCCGGCCATCATCGTCGACACGCAGCTGGAAGCGCCGCCCACCATACACCAGGCGCACCTGGATGCGTCGCGCCGCAGCATGGCGCACGGCGTTGCCGATGGCTTCGGCGGCGACGCGGTAGGCTTCGTCGTGGACCAATGGATGCAAGGGCCGTTTATGGCCACTGACCTGCACGGCAAAGGCCAGGCCGGGCTCGTCCAGCGTCTGGCCGAGCTGCGCCAGCTCGGCGGACAGGCCAACGCCGGGCGCGCCCGGCAACCGCAGGGCCTGCACCCGCTCGCGGCCTTCGTTCATCACCTCGTCGGCGCGGTCCAGGGCGCGCTCCAGCCGCGCTCGCGCCGGGTTTCGCGTGGGCAGCGTGTCCGCTGCCGCCTGAAAACGCAGCATCAGCCCCTGCAGCCCTTGCAGCAACGTGTCATGCAGTTCGCGGGCGATGCGCTCGCGTTCGGCCTGCTGGGCCTGCAGCCGTAACTGCAGGCGCCGGATGTCGCGGCGCACCACGCGCCGGTGCAGCCACCAGAGCCCGAACAGCAGCGCGGCGCCGAGCGGCAGGTAGAAGAGCGGGCGCAGGTAGAACACCGGCTCGACACTGAACGTCAGCACCGTCGGCGCAGCAGGCACCGCGCCGCTCTGGTCGAAGGTCTGCACCTCGAACCGGTAATCACCGGCCGGTAATCCCGTGTAGGTGGCGCGCCGCTGGCGCCCGGCCTCGATCCAGTCGCGGTCGTAACCCTGCAGGCGATAGCGGAACGCGAGGCTTTGCGGCGCGCGCAGGTTCAGCGCGGTGTAGTCGATCACCAGGCGCTGCGTTGCTGCCGGCAAGTGCAGCGGTGCCGCCAGGGGCTGCGGGGCGCCATCAACCTGCACGGCTTCGATCACCACGGGCGGCACGGGCGGCGCTGGCGGTTGGCTGGCCGGGTCGATCCAGCTGACCCCGGCGCTGGTGGAAAACCACAGCCGGCCGTTCTGCCCGCGCACGGCGGTGGGCAGCGGCAGCACCCGGTAAGGATCGTTGGCCAGGCTGCCGTCCAGGCCGACGGAGCGGTAACGCAGGCGATAGCCCGGCTCGGCCAGCGCGCGCCGCAGCTCGGCAGCCGGCAGCTGGATGATGCCCGCCTTGCCATGCACCCACAGGTCACCGCCGTGGCCGGGCAGGATTGCATAGAGGTTGTCGAACTGGCCGTTATCCGGCAGTTGCAGCGTCTGGAAGCGCTGGCCATCGAAGCGCGCCAGGCCGTGCTGGCCGCCCACCCAGTCGGCGCCCTCGTGGTGCAGCTGCGCCGTGACGTGGCCGATGTCCAGGCCCTGCGCGGCGCCCCATTGGCGCACCTCGGCACCCTGGTAGGTGACGATCAGGTTGTCGCGGTAGCCGAACCACAGGCGCCCTTCGGCATCGCTGCTCGCACTCACCGGCATCACCTGGCTCGGCGCCTCGCTGGGGTGCGGCAGCGCCTGCCAGGTGTCGCCGCGCAGCACGTACAAACCGAGGCGGTTGACCGATACCCACAGCGCGCCATCTGCGCCCACCGCCATGGCACGCACCGAGGCATCGTCCGCTGCCCCGGGTGGCAGCTCGGCCATGTGCATGATGGCGTCTTGCTTACCGCGCCAGATACCGTGGGGGCCGCCGGCCCACACCTCGCCGTCGCGTCCGGCGACCAGGCTGGTAATCGGCTCGGCGATCGGCCAGCGCTGCACCGTCTCGCCCCGCAGGCGAAGCAGCGCGTGGTGACTGCTCGCCGCCCACAGGGCGCCGTCGCTGCTCACTGCCAGGGCTGCGTTGAGCGTGCCGGCCGGCAGTGGGGCGGGGGTCATCTCGCGCAAGCGAAAACGGTCGAGCCCGGCGCTGCTGCCGGCCCACACGCTGCCGTCGCGGTCTTCCAGCAGCGGCCACAGGTAGTCGGCGCTCAGCCCCTGCGCGCTGCTGAGCCGCTCCGGTTGCTCGCCCAGCGAGTCGCCTGCCATCCGGTAACGGCGCAGGCCGTTGCCCGGTTTGCTGGTCCACAGCCCGCCACGGCGGTCGAACAACAGGCCGTTTATGGGTGAGGTCACCTGCTGGCTATACAACCGCGCCGCAGGCCCTGGCGGCACATGGTGCAGGCGATTGACGTAGCGTTCGCCCACCCAGAGGGTGCCGTCTGCCGCCTGGGCGATCTGGCTGGCCCAGTCGAGGTTGCCGGCTATTTCAGTGAAACGCTGCGCACCGGCAGCACGCCGATACAGTCGCTCGCTGCTTGCTGCCCACCGGGTGCCATCACGGTCCACGAATACCGCCCGGGCGCTGTGCGCCGCAAAACCCTCGGCGTCGCCGACCACCTGCCAGCGCTCGCCATCGAAACGGGCCAAACCGTCGTGCGCAGCCGCCCAGATCACGCCATCAGTGTCACGGGCGAAGCCGTACACCGGGCCTGGCGGCAGGCCCTTTCCAGGGGCGAAATAGCGGGAAGTGTGCCCTTCAATCAACCGTGCGCCACCCGCCCGCAGCCCGACCCACAGGCTATCGCCCACAGCCAGCAGGCTGGCCACGGTACCCAGTGGCTGGCCGTCGTCGGGCCGGTAGGTGGTGAAGTTGAAGCCATCGAAGCGCAGCAGCCCGTCATCGCTGCCCAGCCACAGGTAACCATCCGTCGTCTGCGCCAGTGCACCGACCTGATTGGGACCGTCGTGGTCCGCGGTGGTCCAGCGGTGATGCTCGCGCAGTGCCAGTGGGTCGGCGTGGCTCGTCGCCGCCGCGAAGCCCATGACGACCATCAGCGACCAGGCACGGCAGCGCCGCGCCCACAGGGGCGGGTTGGCGACTTGGAGCAGGGCGGGGTTCTTCACGACAGATAATCAGGCAACCGCGGAAAAAGCAGATTGTGCGCCTGGCGCCAGGTTGATGCCAGCGGCGGGCGGGTACGCAAAGAATGTAAGTGGTACTTAAATCACAGCCAATGGCGCTGTGGCACGCTACTCTGTTTACAGGTGTAAACTGAACTCGCAGCTGCCCACGCAGCTCTGAATGATCACGTGGAACGATCATTACCAGCCAGGAGGGCTGACCATGGGATTGGAAGACCGGGAATGGTGGCGCGAAGGCCGCCGACAGCAAGGACACAACGCATCATGGGAGAACTTCAGGGCCAAGCCTGATCCCGATGCCCTGATGCCTGAAGGCGGCACCGTACTCAGAATCCAGAGTCCCGCCAAACTGCGCGTAGCGCCTTCCTTTCCCCTACTGCACGCCGAGCAACTTCTCGAAAAACCCGATGCCTCCCCTACCAGCCGCCTGCTGCTGGTACTTGGCCTGGTTGCCTGCGTATCGATGTTGGTGGTTGGCTATTTCGTCTTCTAGCAACCCAGGCCTTCACGGCCGTGCAGCGATCCGCCTGTTTATGGGGAGCATCAACCTCAGTTGGCGGCGCTGTTACGGCAGCAAGCGCAGCCTGCCGCGTTTCAACTTCGTCGCTGTTCATCTCGCCTACCAGCCATGCATGCACTAGCATCTTGCGGCTGCAGGATCTGCGGCTGCAGGATCTGCGGTGCACTTGTCGCAACGCAATGGGCAGATCGGGGCAGAACAAGCCTCATTGGGCTCATTCGACAAAACAGATGTTTTCCGGGGTAGGGCCGGGCTCTTTGGATGCCGCTTCAAGCAGAGGTCGTGACCACCCCCCAGGCAAAGGAGTGCAGCATGAAGAAACTTGTCGTGTTATTGGCCCTGGGCTTCGCAGCTTGGCATTTCTACCTGAAACCGCAGGCTAGTCCGGTCATCACCAATATCGCTGCAGACGGCTCCCGGCTGAGCGAGCCGCTGGTTCAGCAGCCTGTGCCGGTCTTTTCGCTCGAGCGTTTCCTGCCCGCCTTTGCGTCGAGTGAGCCAACACCTCAGGGCAAGGCGACTGCACGGCCGGCGGCGAGTTATCGTTGCGATGGTCGGACCCATTGTTCGCAGATGCGCTCCTGCGAAGAAGCGACCTTCTTTCTGCGCAACTGCCCAGGCGCAGAGATGGATGGCAACCACGACGGCGTGCCCTGCGAGCGGCAATGGTGCGGGTAGCGTCAAGTGGGTGAGCAAGGGGCATGGCTTTCGCCGGTTCTCCGGCCCCGCTCGTTTTGCATCCCGGCAGCATATTCACCCCAGCGAGATGCGGCTGCTCGTCTCGTTGGTCTTCAGCGCTCGTCAGCCGTTACATGATGCAGGACGGCAATGTCCTCGCCTCGCAGCGCATTCAGGGCATGAAGATGGCCATGCGCTATTCGCATCTGGCCCCTGATCATCGGCGCCGGCTATCAGGTCGACTGGTGGGCGTAAGTGAGGCTGAGTGGATTCAGGCAAACATCGATTCAGCGGTTTGCGACTATTGCGCATGACCGCCATTTGCGAGCGCTGTATCGGTGAACCCATCGCCTGGGGGGACAGAAAGGGCCCGTGTGGACCCCCATAAACAAAAAAGAGCTTACCTTCGGTAAACCCTTGTTTTGTCTGGCGGCTACGCAGGGGATGAACCCCGGCCCCCAGCATTATGAAAGAGCGCAACAATTAGTCGACCACGCTGGATTCCGCTAAAACCCGGGGGCACTGCCAAAGCCGCCCGTTGGTATCCATTGAGTGGTGAGGCGCAGCCAAACGCGAACACTTCACCCGACATGCTCTGGCCTAGGCTCTTGAGTGACAAGGGCTTTTATCCTCATGCTAAGTGGTGCTTTTAAAAGTGCTTTTTAACATGCTATGGTGCTATCGCTTACCCCGTGTTCGCACACAACCATACGAAGACAAGTCCTGCATAGCTCGGCCCTAGAGATGAAACCCCGGATAGGCCCAATGAGGTACGGTGGTTGGCCAGTACATAGAGCTCAGGCGCATTTTAGATATAGAGAACAGGTGGCTATGGCGATGACATACGCAGTGCTGGCTGACGTTGCAGCGTCGGTGACAGACCTTAAAAAAGACCCTATGGGCACTATTCGTGAAGGCGGCGGCGAAACGGTCGTGATCCTCAATCGAAATGAGCCAGCGTTCTATGCCGTGCCCCCCGCACGCTACGAAGCCATGCTGGAGCTGATTGATGATCTACGTCTAGCTGAAATCGTGCGTGAGCGAGGTGGTGAACCCACTGTACGAGTAGATATCGATGATCTCATCGCGCGAGCCGGCGGAGCCGACTAAATACGCCTTGGAGTTCAACGCCCAGGCACTCAAGGAATGGGGCAAGCTTGGCAACACCATTCAATTGCAGTTCGCCAAAAAGCTTAAGGAGCGCCTGGCGAATCCCAGGGTCGAGGCCGACAAGCTTCGGGATATGCCCAACTGCTACAAAATCAAACTGCGCTCCATTGGTTACGGCCTGGTTTATGAGGTGATCGACAGCCGTGTAGTTGTCAGCGTGATCGCCGTAGGCAAGCGGGAGGGAGGTAAGGTCTATGGCACTGCCACCAAGCGCTTGTAGGGTACTTCAAGTGATGTACAGCCCAACGCCCCAGGCCCGTTATCATTGATGTCTAACTCTGAAGCCAAATGGCACCAGCGGTCGTGAACTGGCCGAAAGCTGCGCGTAGACCCTTCAACTCAAAGCAGGGTACTCAAGGGCACTAGCCGTGTGACACCGGAAATAGCCCTACGCCTCTCTATAGCACTTGGTCGCTCGCCGAAAGGCTGGCTGGCCATGCAGAAATGCTCACGATTTATGCAATGCATGCCAGTTGCCTTGCTACCGGGGCGCGTTTGGATGAAGCCGAAAGCTTGGCACGTTCAGAAGTGCGCAATGGTCAGGTGCGGTTAGTGCGCACCAAGAACGGGAAGGGGAGGTCAGGAGATCGAAAGTCCCGATCTGCACCAATCCAAAAGGAAGTTGAAGAGGCTGCCCTATCTGTTGCGATGCCAGGATCTGGCCGACTGTTCATGCCCTGCAGGGGTGCTTTCCGTAGTGCGTACCAGCGTTGCGGTTTCCATACGCCGGGTCAGCTGACCCACATCCTGCGGCACACCTTCGCCAGTCACTACATGATGGGGGGAGGGGATATTCTCAGCCTGCAGCGCATCCTGGGGCATTCCTCCATTCCAATGACCATGCGCTATGGTCTGTCCCGGAGCTGGTGGACAGGTAGTTAAGAGCTACTGCTCGCATTTTGCCGTTCAAACTCTATCGGACTTAGATAGCCCAACGTCGAGTGGCGACGACGGTGATTGTAGAAGCGGATGTAGTCGAATAGGTCAGTTTTCGCCTCCTGGTAGCTGGCATAGCGAGTCAGGTACACCCGCTCGGCCTTCAACGAGCGGAAGAAACTCTCCATCGCCGCATTATCCCAACAGTTTCCCCGTCGTGAATGACTAGGCACGATGCGATGCCGCCGCAGCAGTGCCTGGTAGTCATAGGCGCAATTTGGCTGCCACGATCCGAATGCAGCAGCACCTCCGTCTTTGGCTGCCGGCGTGCAACGGCCATCTCCAGCGCTGCATGTACCAGAGCCTGTTGCATGCGGTGGTGCATTGCCCAGCCGACAACGGCGCGCGAATAGAGATCAAGCACTACCGCCAGGTACAGCCAGCCCTGCGTAGTTCGCACGTAGGTCATGTCCGAAACCCAGTGACGATTGGCGCGATCCGAAGCGAACTGGCGATCCAGGTGATTCGCAGCAATGGGGAGGTCGTGACGACTGCCTGAAACCAGCCTCCAACGCTTGCGTGATCGAACTCGCAGGTCGGATTCACGCATCAGTCGAGCGGCCCGGTGCCGGCCACACGCATGCCCCATGGCCGACAGCTCAGCTTTGATGCGGCGATGGCCATAGATCCCGTTTACTTCATGGTGGATAGCGCGAATTTCTTGGATCAGGCGCCGATTGGCCATCTCTCTCGCCGAAGGAGGCCGCTGCTGCCAGGCATAGAAACCGCTGCGAGACACCCGCAATAGCCTGCACGTCGGTGCTACGGGATAACGACCGGCCAACGCTTCAATAGCGCCGAATCTCACTTCGTGGGCTGCGAGAAGATGGCGATCGCCTTTTTTAAAACATCGCGCTCCATGGTGACTTGGGCCAGTTGCTGGAGTAGCCGACGAAGCTCGGCACTCTCACCGCGCTGCTTGCCATTGCCCGGAAAAGCATTGTCACCTTGCTGTTCGTACTGGCGCTTCCATTTGCCCAACAGGCTTTCAGCGATGCCGAGCGTCTCGGCCACATGACGAAGCGGCGTGCCGGCAAGCACTTGGTCTACCGCTTCAAGTTTGAAAGATTCGGGAAAACGTCGTCTGGTCTGGGTCATGAACACTCCTTGCGGCGGACATTATCCACCTTAAGTCAGTGTCCACTCAGCCCGGGACAGACCACTATGCGCATCTGTCGCCAGACCACCGGGAGTCGGCTCTGAGGCTCTCGCCCTTGCAGCAGAGCGGCCATGCGTTCACTTGAAGATCCAGGTCAATGGTGTAGTATGTCTGTAACGCTTAACGTTAAGGATTAAAGCGTGATTTTGAGTTTCAAGTGTCCAGAGACCCAGGCTCTGTTCGAAACCGGTGATTCGCGGCGGTGGAAGAATATTCTGAATGTCGCCACCCGCAAATTAACCATGCTGCACGCGGCCACTGAGCTCCGAGACTTACGGTCTCCACCCGGTAATCGACTTGAGGCGCTGCTGGGAAATCGGGCAGGTCAGTACAGCATCAGAATCAATGATCAATTCCGCATTTGTTTCGAGTGGTCGGACGCCGGCCCGACGAATGTTGAAATAGTCGACTATCACTAAGGAGGTCGCATCATGGCAATTAACGGTATGCGCCCCATCCATCCGGGCGAAATCCTTCGAGAAGAGTTTCTAGAGCCGCTGGATATTTCCCCGGCCGCACTGGCGCGTGCGCTCCATGTATCTGCTCCCACGGTGAATGAAATCGTGCGTGAGCGACGTGGGGTGACTGCAGATATGGCTATTCGTCTTGGACGCTATTTCGATACGTCCGCGCAGTTCTGGATGAACCTGCAAACCGACTATTCGTTAGCAACGACTTTTGCCGCCAATGGCGAAGAGATTGAGCACGAGATTGAGCCGCTGCGTGCCCAGGCATGAGGCCCGGTGGTCTGGGTGTAGTCTGCCCCAGAAACAAAAAAGGGCTTACCTTTCGGTAAACCCTTGTTTTGTTTGGTGGCTACGCAGGGACTTGAACCCCGGACCCCAGCATTATGAATGCTATGCTCTAACCAGCTGAGCTACGTAGCCGAGTGGCGCGCATTTTCCGCAGAAGGCTCTGCTGTGTCAACCCTTTCTGCATAATAAATTTACGCACTTTCAAACGCTTAGGCGCTTTTCTGCGGGGAGTGGCCGCGGCGCCCCCGCTGTGCGCGCCAAATCGGCTGCCTAGCCGAGCACGGGGTCGCTGGAGGGGTAGGGCGTTTGCTCGATGGCACGCTGTTGCTCCGCGGTTGGCGCTGCGCGGCAGAGGTCCGGTTGCTGGCCCTGTGGATAGCCGCCCACCACGAGAAAGTCAGCGCTGCTGCCGAGGTTGCAGTGCCCGGTGCCAGCCGGCAGCACCAGTACATCTCCTGCCTGCACGGTCAGCTCCTGGCCGCCAGGGCCGCCCACCATGACTCGTGCATGACCCTGGATGACGCCCAGCACCTCGTGTGCGTTGCTGTGGTAGTGGTGGTAGTCATAGATGCCGTCTACCCACTGCGCAGGCCAGCCATGCGCCTTGAACAGCTGTTGCGTGCCGGCTGGGTCCGGTAGCCCCTTGTCCTGGAGTGCCTGCCGGAATAACCGGACGGGGTGGCTGCTGTTGTTGGGCACCCACTCGTTGCGTGTCAGGAGCAGTTGTTCGGCGTTCGCTGGGGCGTATTCGCTGTGGGGCGATGTACCGAAGTCGCCCGAGGCTTCGCCCAGGCTGGCGAGGTAGTGCAGCGCTAGGCGGTGGGAAAGTAGATCCATGGCGTGTGCCCTCTCAAGGCATTGGTTTCACCTTAATAGAGGGTGTTGTGGCGCCGGTGTTTAGATTATTGCTGGCCTGCAAAAGCAAAGCCCCTCGAGAGCAGGCTCTGGAGGGGCTTGGTGTCGCGCGGGGCCGCTTACACGTTGAAGCGGAAGTGCATCACGTCGCCATCCTTGACGATGTATTCCTTGCCTTCCAGGCGCCATTTGCCGGCTTCCTTGGCACCGGCTTCGCCCTTGTACTGGATGAAGTCGTCATAGGCGATGACTTCGGCGCGGATGAAGCCTTTTTCGAAGTCGGTGTGGATCGCGGCAGCGGATTGCGGTGCGGTGGCACCGACCTTGACGGTCCAGGCGCGCACTTCTTTCACGCCAGCGGTGAAGTAGGTCTGCAGGTTGAGCATCGAGTAACCGGCGCGAATCACGCGGTTCAGACCTGGCTCGGTCATGCCCATGGTTTCCAGGAACATCTGCATTTCTTCCAGATCGTCCAGTTCGGCGATTTCCGCCTCGATCTTGTTGCACACCGGTACGACGATGGCGCCTTCGGCGTCGGCGATGGCTTGCACCACGTCGAGCAGCGGGTTGTTCTCGAAGCCATCTTCGGCGACGTTGGCGATGTACATCACCGGCTTGGTGGTCAGCAGGTGGAAGGTCTTGGCCAGGCGCTTCTCGTCGTCACCCAGGGTTTTCAGCAGGCTGCGTGCCGGCTTGCCTTCGGTGAAGTGCGGGATGAGCTTTTCCAGCAGCGCCTTCTGCGCTACGGCTTCCTTGTCGCCGCCCTTGGCGGTGCGGGTGACGCGCTGCAGTTGCTTTTCGCAGCTGTCGAGGTCGGCCATGATCAGTTCGAGGTCGATGATCTCGATGTCACGCTTGGGGTCGACGCTGTTGGCGACGTGGATGACGTTCTCGTCTTCGAAGCAGCGTACGACGTGGGCGATGGCATCGGTCTCGCGGATGTTGGCGAGAAACTTGTTGCCCAGGCCTTCACCTTTCGAGGCGCCTGCTACCAGGCCGGCGATATCGACGAATTCCATGGTGGTAGGAATCACGCGCTCGGGCTTGACGATTTCCGCCAGGGCGTCGAGGCGCGGGTCGGGCATCGGCACGATGCCGCTGTTAGGCTCGATGGTGCAGAACGGAAAGTTCTCGGCCGCAATACCGGATTTGGTGAGGGCGTTGAACAGGGTGGACTTGCCGACGTTGGGTAGGCCGACGATGCCGCAATTGAATCCCATGGTGTGTCCCTCGCGCCAAAGGCGGTAGATAAAATTTAGAGAGTGGCTTTCTGGCTGTGCAACTTGCGCATCGCCACCGTCCAGTCACCGGCAAGAATCTCCGGGAGGACGTCGAGGGCGAAGCCGATGCTGGCATCCAGCAGTTCCTGCTCGCCACGCGGTGCGCGGCCCAGCACGAAGTTGGAAACCAGGCTGGCGTGCCCGGGGTGGCCGATGCCAAGCCGCAGGCGGTGGAAATTATTCTGGTTGCCGAGTTGCGCGATGATGTCGCGCAACCCGTTATGCCCGCCGTGCCCGCCACCCTGTTTGAGTTTGGCGACGCCGGGAGGCATGTCGAGTTCGTCGTGGGCCACCAGGATTTCTTCAGGCCCCAGCTTGAAGAAATTCGCCAACGCCGCCACGGACTGGCCGCTGCGGTTCATGAAGGTGGTGGGGATGAGCAGACGAACTTCGCGGCCCTCATGGGCGAATTTGCCCACCAGGCCAAAATACTTGCGATCAACGCTGAGGTTGACGCGCTGGCTGTCAGCCAGGCGCTCAACGAAAAGGGCCCCTGCATTGTGCCGGGTCTGGTCGTATTCGGGGCCCGGGTTACCCAGGCCAACGATCAGTTGTACGGCAGTCATACAGGAGCCCTTTTCTCAAGCAAGGCCCACACCGAGGTGTGGAGCACACCGATTACTCGGCGGTGCTTTCGCCTTCGCTGTCTTCTTCTACACGAACGCGCGGCAGGTGGATGCTGGCAACCGGCAGATCGCTGCCGTGGGCCAGAGCAACCAGCTCAACGCCTTTCGGCAGTTTGATGTCGGACAGGTGAACGGTCTGGTCAACTTCGACCGCAGCCATGTCGACTTCGATGAATTCCGGCAGGTCTTTCGGCAGGCAGGAAACTTCGACTTCGTTCACAGCGTGCAGCACTTCGCCGCCGCCTTGCTTGACGCCAACCGAGGTGGCTTCGTTGATGAAGTGCAACGGTACGTGGGCGGTCAGTTTCTGGCCGGCGATCACGCGGATGAAGTCAGCGTGCAGAACGAAACCCTTGGACGGGTGACGCTGCAGGGCCTTGATCAGCACGTTTTCTTTCTTGCCATCAACGATCAGGTTCAGCACGTGGCTGAATGCCGCTTCGTTTTCCAGCAGTTTGGCGAAATCCTTGGCAATCAGGCTGATCGACACAGGGGCTTTGTCGCCACCGTACACTACAGCCGGAACCAGGGCGGCGTTACGACGCAGGCGGCGGCTCGCACCTTTCCCCAGGTCGGAACGCGCTTCGGCATTCACAGTAAATTCAGCAGTCATTTCACTTCTCCAAAATAACCAAACCGCCCGTTACGCTTGCGACCAGCGACGGGGCGGTTCAGTGAAATGCCTGGCCAGTCGGCCAGGCGTCTTTTATCAGTGCGTTGCCCTTAGCGGAACATCGCGCTGATCGATTCTTCATTGCTGATACGGCGTACCGCTTCAGCGACAACCGGCGCGATGTCCAGTTGGCGGATGCGCGGGCAGGATTGTGCGGCGGCCGACAGCGGGATGGTGTTGGTCACCACCAGCTCGTCGAGTACCGAGTTCTCGATGTTCTCGATGGCGCGGCCCGACAGTACGGCGTGAGTAGCGTAGGCGAATACCTTGGCAGCGCCATGTTCCTTCAGGGCCTTGGCCGCATGGCATAGCGTGCCTGCGGTGTCGACCATATCGTCAACCAGGATGCAGGTACGGCCTTCCACGTCACCGATGATGTGCATCACTTCGGAGTGGTTGGCCTTCTCACGACGCTTGTCGATGATCGCCAGGTCCACACCCAGGGACTTGGCCACGGCGCGAGCACGCACCACGCCGCCGATGTCCGGGGAGACGATCATCAGGTTTTCGAAGCGCTGGTCTTCGATGTCATCCACCAGCACGGGGGAGCCGTAGATGTTATCCACCGGAATATCGAAGAAACCCTGAATCTGATCGGCGTGCAGGTCGACGGTGAGTACACGGTCGATGCCGACGACGGTCAGCATGTCGGCCACGACCTTGGCGCTGATTGCCACGCGGGCGGAACGCGGACGGCGATCCTGGCGGGCATAGCCGAAGTAGGGGATGACAGCGGTGATTCGAGTGGCTGAGGACCGGCGGAAGGCATCTGCCATCACCACCAGTTCCATCAGGTTGTCATTGGTTGGCGCGCACGTCGGCTGAATCAGGAATACGTCTTTACCGCGGACGTTTTCGTTGATTTCGATCATGATTTCGCCGTCGGAGAACTTTCCGACAGAGGCATCGCCGAGGGGGATGTGCAGCTGACGAACGATACGTCGCGCCAGATCGGGGTTAGCGTTCCCCGTAAAGACCATCATCTTGGACACGCGCAGTACCTGCCGGCTGAGGGTAACCTGGATGAGTATAAAAATGGCAGGGGCGGCTGGATTCGAACCAACGCATGCCAGGATCAAAACCTGGTGCCTTACCGCTTGGCGACGCCCCTGTATCGTGTGTGACGCAATGCTGCTCAATTCGGTAGTACGAGCCACCCTTGGGTGGTTATGGCAGGGGCGGCTGGATTCGAACCAACGCATGCCAGGATCAAAACCTGGTGCCTTACCGCTTGGCGACGCCCCTGTAACGTATAACCGATGCTACGCATTCACTTCCTGACCAGTTCTTGCAGCGTGCGGTGCAACATCGAAACGTTGGCACCCTGCGCAACAAAACTTGGCAGTGTGGCTGGAAGTTGGCGGGCGACTTTATCAGCATCGTCCCTGTTTGGGAAGCTCCCAAACACACAAGCTCCAGTGCCGGTCAATCTTGTCGGAACAAATTTGTTCAGCAAGATCAGCGCGTTACGAACAGCTGAGTAACGCTTCTCGACGACCGGCTGGCAGTCATTACGACCACCCCCCTCAAGAAGGCTGCGAACTTTAATGGGCGGCGTATCGCGTGTCAACTCAGGGTCGGAGAAAACTTCTGCTGTACTGACAAGCACTTGCGGCACCGCGACGAGAAACCAGGGCTCCGGCAGCTCGACAGGGGTCAGTTTCTCGCCAACGCCCTCGGCGAACGCAGCACGGCCGCGCACGAATACTGGCACGTCGGCGCCCAGGCTCAGGCCCAGGGTTGCCAGGCGATCCTCGCTCCAGCCCAGTTGCCAGAGGTGGGCGAGGCCGAGCAGGGTGGTGGCTGCATCCGAACTGCCGCCGCCAATACCGCCGCCCATGGGCAGCCGCTTGTCCAGCCAGATGTCGGCCCCCAGGGACGTGCCGCTCTGCGTCTGCAGCTGCCGTGCGGCGCGTACGATCAGGTTGCTGTCGTGGGGTACGCCGTCGATCTCGGTGTGCAGGCGAATGACGCCGTCTTCGCGCAGGGCAAAGCCGAGTTCGTCACCATGGTCGAGAAACTGGAACAGGGTCTGCAGCTCGTGATAGCCGTCTTCACGGCGGCCAAGGATGTGCAGCATCAGGTTCAGTTTGGCCGGGGCGGGCAGGATGAGTTGAGCGTGAGCGGGAATGGCGTCGATCATTGCGGGCTTTGTAGGTCACTGAGGTGGCAGCCGATTATGCGCCGTCCTGATGGCTTTGAGGATCGTGTTGTTGACTCGACCCCGCCGGTGATGCTCGCGCCGGGCGACGCTGCTACGAGGGTGTGTGGTTTGTAGGCGGGGGCAGGCCCATTGGCACTTGCGGCCGCACTCTTTCGCGCCGGGGCGAGGCTCCTGCGTGGGATGCGGTGATCATGGGCAATGGCGGCGCCCCGCGTGAATAACGCAGGGGCGCGCGGGCAGCGGTTACTGGCCGAGCTGGCGGGGTTGCCAGTCCTTGATCACCAGGGTCACCTGCAGGTCGTGGCCTTCCAGGCGCAGGCGCTCTGGTAGCCAGTAGCCGTTCTGTTCGACATAGCGGGTGTAGCTGACTTCCCAGCCATCCTGGGTAAGTTGCGCCAGGCGGCTGTCGGCATCGAGGGTCAGGCGGCTTTTGCTGTCCGGCGCAGGGAGGCCACGAATCCACCAGAGCAGGTGCGACACCGGCAGGTTGAGGCCCAGCTGCTGCTGCAGCAGTTCCTCGGGCGATTCGGCCTGGTAGCGGCCCTGGTTGGCTACTTCCAGCTGCACGTCGCCAGGGCGCCCGGTCAGGCGCGCCGCACCGCGGCCCAGGGGGCCGGACAGGCGAATGTCCGCATAGTCCTGGCGTTGCAGCCAGAACAGCGTGCCGCTGCCAGAGTCGCGTGGGGCGCGAATGCCGACCTTGCCGTTGATCTGCCAGCCATCGAGGGTGCTGATCTGTTGCTTGTGAGCCTGCCAGCGGGCGGGATCACCCAGGCCCTGCTCCACCGCTTCACGGGTGGATAGGCCGGAGCAACCGGCGAGCAGGGTTACCAGGGCGAGTGCAAGTAGGGGGCGAAACTGCATCAGGGCCTCTCTGATCCGGTCAGGCGCAGCACGGTGCTGCGCAGGATTTCACTGTCGGGCTGTTCCTTGAGCGCGTCGCGCCAGATCTTTCTGGCCTCGCGCTGCTTGTTCTGCGCCCACAGCGTTTCGCCCAGGTGGGCGGCGACTTCATGGTCCGGGAAGCGTTCGAAGGCCTGGCGCAGCAGTTTTTCCGCTTCCACCAGGTTACCCAGGCGAAAATTCGCCCAGCCCAGGCTGTCGAGAATCGCCGGGTCTTCGGGGTTGAGGTCGTGGGCCTGTTCGATCAGCTCCAGGCCTTCCTGGTGGCGATCCGTACGGTCGACCAGCGTATAGCCAAGGGCGTTCAGGGCCATGGCATTGTCGGGCTCGCGCTCGAGTATGGTGCGCAAATCGCGCTCCAACTGCTTCAGGTCGTTACGGGGCTCGGCCAGCATGGCGCGGGTATACAGCAGGTTGAGGTCACCCGGGTACTGCTTGAGCGCTTCCTGAATCAGCGCCCAGGCCTTGTCCGACTGGTCCTGCTTGGACAGCGATTCGGCTTCGATCAGGTACAGTTGCAGGGCATAGTCGGGCTCGCTGTCGCGGGCCTGTGCCAGGCGCTTGGAAGCCTCCGCGCCGCGGCCGCTGGCAACCAGCAGGTCGGTCATGCGCGCCTGGGCGGGCAGATAGTCGTTGCCGGCGCCGACCATGGAATAGGCGAGCAGCGCTTCGTCCACCTCGCCCAGGGCTTCATGGGCACGACCCAGGTGGTACTGGGCCGGGTCGACATGCGCATCGCGCTGGATCAGCTCTTCCAGGTAAACGATCGCCTCGCGCCAGGCTTCGGCTTCCAGGCACACCAGCGCCAGGGAGAAGCGCAGGTCATCGTCTTCGGGGAATTGTTGCAGCAGCGAAGAAAATTCGCTGCGCGCCTCGTCCATGCGGCCCAGTTCCACCAGTTGGCGGGCATAGGTCAGGCGCAGGCGCTTGTCGTTGGGGTTCTGTTCCATACCCTTCTTGAGCAGCGGCAGCGCTTGTGCGCCACGGCCCAGGCCCTGCAGCAGGCGTGCGCGCAGCAGCAGGGGCGCGGCCTGGTCCTGCTTGGCATCGCTGTTTTCGAGCAGCTTGAGGGCTTCCTCGGGGCGGCCATCCTGCTGCAGCAACAGGGCCTTGCCGAATAGCAGTTGGCCGTCGTTGGGGTATTTTGCGAGCAGACGGTCGAAGCTCTGCAGCAGGCCGGCACGGGTTTCCGGATCGGATTCCGCCGCTGACAGGGCGAGGAAGTCGAAATGGGTGTTGCCCTGGCGCTGACGCACCCGCTCCATGTAATCCATCGACTCGTCGAAGCGCCCGGCGCGGGCCAGTTGCACGGCGGCGGCGCGTTGCGCGTCGACATTGCCCGGCGCGTTCTTGGCCCACACCAATGAGGTCTCCAGGGCTTCCTGCTCGGCGCCCAGGTACTCGGCGATGCGGAAACCACGCTCGGCGACGCCGGCATCCTGGGTCGAATTGGCCTGCTGGACGTAATTGCTCAGGGCGATGTCGAAGCGATTGCGCTGGCCGGCCAGTTCGGCGGTCAGCAGTGCCAGCAGGGTTTCCTGGCTGAACGAACCGTACGCCTCAGGCGCCTCGGCCTGCGCTTCTTTACCCGGCTCTTCGACGGGTACGTTGCCGTCCGGAGCGGACGGCGAGAAAGTCTGGCAACCGCCCAGAAAGGCAAGGGCGGTCAGCAACGCGATGGGTCTATTCATAGGGGAAATGCGACTAACCTGCGGTTTTGGCCATCATGACACAAGCCGTTGGGCAAGCCCATGGGCAGCCCGTGTGTCCTGGCGATGTGAGGTTGGACTGCTTGCGTTGGGCTGTGTTGCATCGGATGAAGGCACGGGTTGCGATACACCAGTCGAGCGCCCGCCAACTGGCCGATCAGCGCACGCGCCTCGGTCGAGCGAACCGCCATACGAGCATGGCCGGGCGGGCGGGGAGGCCGCCCGTGCCGGTTGGCTGAGTCATTCTCATTGCCGACGATCAAGCCGGGCTATCGTCGCGATGCGTTGGCCAATGGTTGTCCTGCACCGGTCGAAGTAGGACAATTGTCGGCTTCCACCCCCTGTCAGCGACGTGCATGGCCTTTATTGCCCTCGGTATCAACCACAAGACCGCTTCGGTGGATGTCCGCGAGCGCGTGGCATTTACCCCTGAGCAGCTGGTGGAGGCCCTGCAACTGCTGTGTCGGCACACGCCCAGCCGTGAGGCGGCGATCCTGTCGACCTGCAACCGCAGCGAACTGTACCTCGAACAGGACGGGCCAGGCGTCGAAGCGGTGCTCCGTTGGCTGGCCGATTATCATCATTTGAGCGTCGACGAACTGCGTGCCTGCGCCTATATCCATGAAGATGATGCGGCAGTTCGTCACATGATGCGCGTGGCATCCGGCCTCGACTCCATGGTTCTGGGCGAACCGCAGATTCTCGGCCAGATGAAGTCGGCCTTCGCCGTGGCCCGCGAGGCTGGCACCCTCGGGCCGCTGCTGGGGCGCCTGTTCCAGGCCACCTTCAGCACCGCCAAGCAGGTGCGTACCGACACCGCCATCGGCGAGAACCCGGTGTCGGTGGCCTTCGCCGCCGTGAGCCTGGCGAAACAGATCTTCGCCGACCTGCACCGCAGCCAGGCGCTGTTGATCGGCGCCGGCGAGACCATCAGCCTGGTCGCCCGCCACCTGCACGACCAGGGCATCCAGCGCATCGTGGTGGCCAACCGTACCCTCGAACGTGCCAGCAGCCTTGCCGAGCAGTTCGGCGCGCACGCCGTACTGCTGTCCGATATCCCGCAGGAGCTGGCGCACAGCGACATCGTCATCAGTTCCACCGCCAGCCAACTGCCGATACTCGGCAAGGGTGCGGTGGAAAGTGCCCTGAAGCAGCGCAAGCACAAGCCGATCTTCATGGTCGACATCGCCGTGCCACGGGACATCGAGCCGCAGGTCGGCGAGCTGGATGACGTCTACCTGTATACCGTCGACGACCTGCACGAAGTCATCGAGGAAAATCTCAAGAGCCGCCAGGGCGCTGCCCAGGCGGCGGAAGAGCTAGTGGCCGTGGGCGCCGGCGACTTCATGGTGCGCCTGCGCGAGTTGGCCGCCGTGGACGTGCTGCGCGCCTACCGACAGCAGGCCGAACGCCTGCGTGACGAGGAGCTGGCGCGCGCCCAGCGCATGCTCGCCAACGGTGCCGCCGCCGACGAGGTGCTGGCGCAGCTGGCCCGTGGCCTGACCAACAAGTTGCTGCACGCACCCAGCGTGCAGCTGAAAAAATTCTCCGCCGACGGGCGTGCCGATGCGCTCGGCGTGGCCCAGGAGCTGTTCGCCCTCGAAGACGGCGCGTCGCCCGGCTTGGTCAATAAATAGAAGGCATGCAATGAAAGCTTCGCTGATCAACAAACTCGACGTGTTGCAGGATCGCTTCGAAGAAGTCACGGCGCTGCTCGGTGATGCCGGCGTCATCGGCAACCAGAGCCAGTTCCGCGCCTACTCCAAGGAATATGCAGAGATCGAACCGGTGATCGCGGCGTTTCGCCAGTTCCGCAAGGTGCAGGCCGACCTCGAAGGTGCCCAGGCGCTGCTCAAGGACAGCGACCCGGACATGCGCGAAATGGCCGAGGAGGAGGTCGATACCGCCAAGACGCGCCTGCTCGAACTGGAAGACAGCCTGCAGCGCATGCTGCTGCCCCGCGACCCCAACGACGGACGCAACGTGTTTCTCGAAGTGCGCGCCGGTACCGGCGGCGACGAGGCGGCGATCTTCTCCGGTGACCTGTTCCGCATGTACTCGCGCTACGCCGAGAAGCAGGGCTGGCGCGTTGAAGTATTGTCAGCCAACGAAGGCGAACATGGCGGCTTCAAGGAAGTGATCGCGCGTATCGAGGGTGACAACGTGTTCGCCAAGCTCAAGTTCGAATCCGGTGCGCACCGTGTGCAGCGGGTACCGGAAACCGAATCCCAGGGGCGCATCCATACCTCGGCCTGTACCGTGGCGGTGTTGCCCGAGCCGGACGAGCAGATGGCCATCGAGATCAATCCGGCCGATCTGCGCGTTGATACCTACCGCTCCTCGGGTGCCGGCGGCCAGCATGTCAACACCACCGACTCGGCGATCCGCATCACCCACATTCCTACCGGCACGGTGGTCGAGTGTCAGGAAGAGCGCTCGCAGCACAAGAACCGCGCCAAGGCCATGGCCTGGCTGGCGGCCAAACTCAAGGATCAGCAGGAAGCCGCCGCGCACAAGGAAATTTCCGACACGCGCAAGCTGCTGGTGGGCTCCGGTGACCGTTCCGAGCGCATCCGCACCTACAATTTTCCCCAGGGGCGGGTGACCGATCACCGCATCAACCTGACCCTGTATTCGCTCAACGAAGTGATCGCCGGCGGCGTGGACGCGGTTATCGAGCCACTGCTGGCCGAATACCAGGCCGACCAGTTGGCCGCCCTGAGCGATTGAGAGCGGGGCGCTGCGCCCGACACGAGAGAACCATGGCGACCATCGAATCCCTGCTCAACGCCGCCTGCCTGCCGGACTCGCCCAGCGCCCGCGTGGACGCCGAGCTGCTGCTGGCTGATGCGCTTGGCAAGCCACGCAGCTACCTGCGCACCTGGGCTGACCGTGAGGTCGAGGCCGACGCGGCTGAGCGATTCGCCGCCAGCCTGGCGCGCCGTCGTAACGGCGAGCCGGTGGCCTACATCCTCGGCCGGCAGGGCTTCTGGAGCCTGGAGCTGGACGTCGCGCCCCACACCCTGATTCCCCGTCCGGACACCGAGCTGCTGGTCGAGGCCGCCCTCCAGTTGCTGCCCGACGGCAGCGCGCGCGTGCTCGATCTCGGCACCGGTACTGGCGCCATCGCCCTGGCATTGGCGAGCGAACGCCCGGCATGGCAGGTGACCGGCGTTGACCGGGTCGAGGAAGCCGTGGCCCTGGCGGAGCGCAATCGGCTGCGTCTGGGGTTGGGCAACGCTGTGCTGAAAACCAGCCACTGGTTCGATGGCCTGGGCGGCGAGCGGTACCGGCTGATCGTCAGCAATCCTCCTTATATAGCCTGCGACGACCGCCATCTCGGCGAAGGCGACGTGCGCTTCGAGCCCAGCAGTGCGCTGGTCTCGGGCGCCGATGGGCTGGACGACATCCGCTTGATCATCGACCAGGCACCAGGCCATCTGGCCGCGCCCGGCTGGCTGCTGCTGGAGCACGGCTTCGACCAGGCCAAGGCGGTGCGCGACCTGCTGGCCGCCCGCGGCTTCAGCGAGGTGCACAGCCGGCGCGACCTGGCCAACCACGAACGCATCAGCCTGGGGCGGTGGCCGCATGAGTGAACAGTTGAGTGACGGGGAGCTGCTGCGCTACAGCCGGCAGATCCTGCTGGCGCAGATCGATATCGACGGGCAGTTACGGCTCAAGGGCAGCCGCGTGTTGATCGTCGGCCTGGGCGGGCTCGGCTCGCCGGTGGCCTTGTACCTGGCGGCTGCGGGGGTGGGCGAGCTGCACCTGGCGGATTTCGACACCGTCGATCTCAGCAACCTGCAGCGGCAGATCGCCCATGACACCACCAGCATCGGCCTCAGCAAGGTGGACTCGGCGCTGGCGCGGCTCGCGGCGATCAACCCGGGCATCGGCCTGCTGGCTCATCGGCAGGCGCTGGACGCCGGCTCCCTGGCTGTGGCAGTAGCAGCGGTCGATCTGGTGCTCGACTGTTCGGACAATTTCGCCACCCGTGAGGCGGTCAACGCGGCCTGCGTGGCGGCCGGCAAACCTCTGGTCAGCGGCGCGGCGATCCGCCTCGAAGGGCAGTTGTCGGTATTCGACACGCGCGTCGAGAACAGCCCCTGCTACCACTGCCTGTATGGCCACGGCAGCGAGGCGGAGCTCACCTGCAGCGAAGCCGGTGTCGCCGGGCCGCTGGTCGGCCTGGTCGGCAGCCTGCAGGCGCTGGAGGCCATGAAGCTGCTGGCCGGTTTCGGCGAGCCGCTGGTCGGCAGGCTGCTGCTGATCGACGCCCTGGGGTCACGTTTTCGCGAGCTGAGGGTCAAGCGAGATCCCGGTTGTGCGGTATGCGCGAGCCGCAATCATGAGTGAGGCGCCAATCGGGGTATTCGATTCCGGCGTGGGCGGCCTCACGGTGCTGCGCGAGATCCGCACGTTGTTGCCCCATGAATCGCTGCTCTACGTGGCCGACAGCGGCCATGTGCCCTATGGCGAGAGGAGCGCCGAATTCATTCGTGAGCGCTGCCGGGCAATCGCCGAGTTTCTGCTCACCCGCAATGCCAAGGCGCTGGTGCTGGCTTGCAACACGGCGACCGTAGCCGCAGTCGCCGACCTGCGCCTGCTTTATCCGCAATTGCCCATCGTAGCCATGGAGCCGGCGGTCAAGCCCGCGGCTGCGGCGACCCGCTCGGGCGTAGTGGGTGTGCTGGCCACCACTGGCACCCTGAAAAGCGCACGCTTTGCCGCGTTGCTCGACCAGTTCGCCAGTGATGTGCGCGTGGTCACTCAGCCGTGCCCGGGTTTGGTCGAGTTGATCGAAGCGGGCGACCTGGACAGCCCGGCGTTGCACCGCTTGTTGCGCGGCTACGTCGAGCCGCTGCTTGCCGCAGGCTGCGACACGCTGATTCTCGGCTGCACTCACTACCCCTTTCTAAAGCCCCTGCTGAGCCAATGGCTGGGCCCGTCGATCAGCCTCATCGACACCGGCGCGGCGGTCGCGCGGCAATTGCAGCGGCTGTTGCACGAGCGCCAATTGCTGGCCAGCGGGCCGGCTGGCCCTGAACGGTTCTGGTGCAGCGGCGAGCCCTTGTTGATGCAGCAAGTAATGCCCTGCCTTTGGGGCAGTGCCGAGCCGGTGCGGCACTTTCCATAACAGTTCACTACATGGCCGCCACCAAGCTGCTTTAACCAGCACTGCACGCGCCGGCAATGGCGGCTGTTATTGCATGCCTTTCTGATCGACAGCTGTGCGCAACAGGCTGCTATCGCGTCGTTGCGGCAGCGTTGCAATGCGCGATACAAAGCGCGGCCACTGGCCATTAAAAATTGTTAGAACAAATGAAACTTGGCTAAAGTCTGTAACTATAGTTTTCCCGTGCACACACTTAACAAACCGTAAATCCCTATAAAAAGGATGTTTCCAATGAAGAAGCTGGTTGGCTTGGCCGCTGCAGTTGCGTTGTCTCTTGGATCGGTAACAGCAGCTCAGGCCGCGGGCGTGACCTTCTCGGTAGGTCAGTCCGGTGACTCGACCATGGTTTACCGACTGGGCGCTCAATTCGACTTCAACAGCCGTTGGTTCGAAAGCAGTGTCGGCCATCTGGGCGGCTACTGGGACGCCGGGTACACCTATTGGGAAGGTGACGATACCTCGACCAATCACAGTGTGTCGTTTGCGCCGGTATTCGTTTACGAATTCGCCGGGCAGAACGTCAAACCCTACCTGGAAGCGGGTATCGGTGTAGCAGCGTTCTCCAACACCAAACTGGAATCCAACGACCTGGGGTCCTCGTTCCAGTTTGAAGACCGTATCGGTGCCGGCCTGCGTTTCGCGGGTGGCCATGAAGTCGGTATTCGTGCGATCCACTATTCCAATGCCGGCATCAAGAGCCCCAACGATGGTGTCGAAGCTTACTCGCTACACTATCGTTTGAATTTCTAAGTCTGCGTTATCGCTGCACCATGAACCGGGCCACGCGCCCGGTTTTTTGATGTCGGCAATACCGCCAGAGGAAGTAAGCGGTGTCGTCAGCGATAGGCGTCGGCAATACCGAGGCGTTCTTCCAGGCACTCCGGGGCGCCCATTTCGAACTCGCGGCAGATCAGTGGGCGTACCGAGTAGATGGTGCAGCGCATGGTGTCGCGGTCCAGCGCCGCGCACCAACCATCATCGAGCCGGCGCATCACTTCGCCGCCCCATTGGTCATTGTCGATGAAGCGTTCCGGCACGCCAGTGTCGGTGATCAGCATCACTTCCAACTGGCAGCAACAAGCCGCGCAGTTGCTGCAACTGACCTCGACGGTTTCGGGAATCTGCGTATGCGGTATGTGGGTGGCGCTGCTCATCGCGCTAGTCTACGCCAACTGCCAATGCACCGAGTGGTTTCAAGCCGGGCGGCCTGGTGCATGCAACTGGGCGAAACCGTGCAACAGTGGCAGCACTGCCGCCCAGAGCAGCGCCAGCAACGCCAGGGTGACCGTGGCACCGAGGGGAAAGGTTAACCCGCCAAGGGCTGCTGCGGCGCCATAGGACGCCGGCGCGTAGCAGGCTCCGAGCAGGCTGCCGTACCACCAGGGCCGCGCTGTCCAGGCCAGGCAGTGGCGCAACGTGGTGCCGAGCAGCAGCCAGGACAAGGCCAGCCAGAGTGGAATGAGCTGGCGAGGCGCACCGAAGTCGAAGACGCCCATTTGCAGCAGGAAGCTGTCCAGCGCGCTGCCGAATAGAAAGGCGCAAACCAGCAGCTTGCCCTCGCGCTGCCAGCCACCCACTCGCCAGAAGTGCATCAGCATGATGGCCGCCACCAGCCATAGCCCATGGCCACCAGCGACCATGCAGGCCAGCCAGCCGGTGATGAATAGCAGCGCGTTGAGGTAGTTCTTGGACACCGACGGTTCCACCAGTTAGACAGGGAGGCCAGCTACCGTTTCGCTCGGCGCCGGTCCGGGGGCGACGATGTTGCCTGCGCTGCGGCAGCGGGTGCAACAGTGGTCGTCGTCGGGCGGGCGCTGCGTTGGTGTCTGCGCGTGTCGCGTCTGCAGGCGATTCAGTCCCGCACTTCCTGCAGGCACAGGGCCGGAGCCAAGGCTGACGGCATCAGGCCGGTGGGCTGGTCGATGGCAGATTTTTGAACGCATCCAGCGCACGCTGCCGGCTGGCGCGCAGGTCGACGATGGGCAACGGGTAATCCGTCGCGGCGCCGAACAGACTGGCCTGCCCCTTGCGACCTGCGTGCGGGTCGTGAATCGCCTTGTCGCTGAGGGCTGCCAGTTCCGGCAGCCACTGGCGGATGAAGCGGCCATCCGGATCGAAGCGCTGCGACTGGCTGACCGGATTGAAGATGCGGAAGTAGGGCACCGAATCGGTGCCCGTGGAGGCGCTCCATTGCCAGCCACCATTGTTGGCGGCGAGGTCGCCATCGATCAGGTGGCGCATGAAGAACCGCTCGCCTTCGCGCCAGTCGATCAGCAGGTTCTTGGTGAGGAACATCGCCACCACCATGCGCAGACGGTTGTGCATCCAGCCGGTGGCCAGCATCTGGCGCATCGCCGCATCGATGATCGGAATGCCGGTGCGGCCTTCCTGCCAGGCCTGCAGATCGCCCGTGGCGTGGCGCCAGGGCAAGGCTTCGGTTTCCGGGCGGAAGGCCCGGTGCATGGAAACCCGTGGATAGCCCACCAGTATATGGGTGTAGAACTCGCGCCAGATCAGCTCGTTGATCCAGGTAACGGCGCCCTGGTTGCCGCTCTCGAATTCTCCGCCGTTGTAGTTCAGGGCGGTGTGTAAGCACTGGCGTGGCGACACCACGCCAGCGGCGAGGTAGGCGGACAGCTGGCTGGTACCAGGGCGTGCGGGAAAATCGCGGGCTTCGTGGTAGTCCTCGATCCACTCATCGGCGAAACGCTGCAGGCGTTCGCGGGCGGCTTGCTCGCCGGCCGGCCAGGCATCACGCAGCGCCCGGCTCGGCGGCTCGAAACCAGCCACTTGCGCCGGCAACGGATCGCCAGCAACTTTCAGCTTGGCCTGAGCCTTTGGCAAGGCCACCAGCGGCGGCAGGGCACTGTGCAGGCGCTGGTAGCAGACCCCGCGAAACTGGCTGTAGACCTTGAAGTAAGTGCCGGTACGAGTGAGCACGCTGCCGGGCTTGAACAGCAGGCGGTCGAGGTGGCTGCGGACAGTGACGCCAAGCGCATCCAGCGCGGCGGCGACCTGCTCGTCACGGCGCGTTTCGTTGACGCCGTATTCCTCGTTGACGTGCAACGCGGTGGCCTGCAACTCCCTGGCCAGCGCGCTGATCACCTCGGGCGCCTGGCGCCAGTCATCGGCGTCGCGGATCAGCAACGGCACGTTGAGGCGCTGCAGCTCTTCACTCAGGCACGCGAGGTTGCGCAGCCAGAAATCCACCTTGCTTGGTGCGTCATCGTGCTGGCGCCATTGGCCGGGGCTGAGCAGAAATACCGCGACCGTCGGACCGGCCTGCATGGCAGCCGCCAGCGCGCTGTTATCGGTGACGCGCAGGTCGGTGCGAAACCACATCAGTTGCAGCATGGGTTGTCCTATTCGAGCAGGTGGCGATCAGCGAGCGTCTGCAACGCGGCAAGGGGATCGGCCATGAAGGTGATGTCCGCGCCGGCGGGCGCGTTGGCGACAAGCTGCTGTCCGCGTGCCGGGTCCTCGATGCCAACCAGCAGACAGGGAATGCCGTGGTCGGCCAGCCACTGGTGCAGCGAGGATTCGGCATCGGTATTGGCGTCCGCTTCGCAGAACAGCAGCAGGGCGCGCGGCTGCAAACGGGCGATCGCCAGAGGCAGCTCGTGCACCGGAATCGGCCCGTCGAACGCGTCGACCGGGCAACCGGCAGTGCCGATCAGCCAGGCGCATAGCCAAAGTTGCGGCGACATCGGCATCTGACACAGGTTGATCAACAGCAGCGGCTTGCCGTGGTGCTGGCGATTGTCGTGGTACACCCGCGCACCGAGCTTGCTGCGCAGCCAGCTGTGCAGGAACAGCCGCTCGGTGGTCGCGCCAGGGCGTTGCGGCCAGCGTGTTTCCAGCGTCACCAGCAACGGCAGCAGCAGGTGCTGGCAGAGTATCTGGGGTGGATACAGCGCCAGTTCGGCATTGAAGCGTTCGTCCAGCTGCCGCTCGTCGAGCAGGTGAATGGCGCTGCACAGCTGCTCGCGTTTTGCCTGCCACTGCGAGGCCTGCTCGGCCGGCAGCGGTTGGTCGGCGCGCAGCAGGCCCTTGACCTGGCCTACCGATACACCGCGGTTGAGCCAGCCCAGTACGGCGTGAATGGTCTGCACCTGATCCGGGGAATAGAGACGGTGGCCCTTGGGCGTGCGATGGGGCACCACCAGTCCGTAGCGGCGTTCCCAGGCGCGCAGGGTGACCGGGTTGACGCCCGTGAGGCTGGCCACCTCACGGATCGGCAGGTACCCCTCGGCGACCGCGTCGCGGTAGCCTTCGTCGCCTGGCTCGGTCGAGATGGGCTGGTTCATAGGGCGTTGCGCAGGCTGAGATTTTCCGGATGCGGCTGCAGATACACCTGCTGCGCAATGTAGCGGTCGGGATGCTGGCGGAAATGGTGCTTGAGCAGGGTCAGCGGCACCACCAGCGGCACGATGCCGTGGCGGTATTGGCCGATCAACTGCTGCATTTCCTGTTTCTCTTGCGCACTCAACGCGCTTTTGAGGTAACCGCTGAGGTGCTGCAGCACGTTGCTGTGGGTACCACGGGTGGCGCAGCGCTTGAGGGCGGTCATCAGTTCGCTGATGTAATGCGCGGCCAGGTCGTCGAGGTTCTCACCGGCCAGATCACCGAGCAGGCGGCCGAGCCGCTTGTAGCGCAGCGGGTCGGTGGCCATCAGCAGGTACTTGTGACGGGCATGGAATTCGATCAGCTTGCCACGGCTCAAGCCCGATTCGCACAGTGCCTGCCACTGTGAATAGGTGAACACGCGGGTCATGAAGTTTTCCCGCAGCACCGGGTCGTTGAGCCGACCGTCTTCCTCGATCGGCAGGTTCGGGTGCCGCTCGCAGAGCACGCGTGTGTACAGGCCGCGGCCTCTGGGTTCACTCGGGTGGCCGTTGTCCTGGTAGACCTTGACGCGCTCCAGGCCACAGGAAGGTGATTGCTGCATGACGATGTAGCCGCTGATGGGCGGCAGGTTGGCAGCTACCTGCTCACCGTAGGCGAGCAGTGCGTCGGTGTGATCCCGGTCGGGGTGTACCGTGCCAACCGCGCGCGGTGCATCGGGGTCGCCCACGAGGCGGATCGGCTCGCGCGGAATCCCGAGGCCTATGGCAACTTCAGGGCAATACGGCACGAAATCGAAGTATTCGCTCAACTGATCAAGGCACAGGCGGGACGCCTTGTGGCCACCGTTGTAGCGCACCTCGGTGCCAAGCAGGCAGGCGCTGATGCCCAGTTTGAGTTTTTCGCGGTGGAGCGGGGTAGCTGACATGGCGCACCTTCGAAATGTTCTTGTACAAAGATTTATTTTTGTACAAGTTTTATCTCATAGTAAGCGCGATCTTGTACAAGTCAAATCCTCTGTACAGTCTGTTTGCTTCACGTGGCACCGCGACGCTCATTGCCACCCCATTCGCCAGGTGCCGGCATCCTGCAGCGCTCGCCAGTCGAGGCGCTGGGCCCGCTTGCTGAGCACGGCTTGCAGTTCCACTTCCAGCACCACGCCTTCTTCATCGCAGATCAATTCGGTGACCAGAAAGTGTTTTTCACGATTTTGCGGCCGGGCTGCCGTCCATTTGGACAGCAGCAGTTTGCGCGGGTTGAGGCGGTGCGTTGCGGTCGTCATTGGTTATGCGCGATCAGCTTGCGCGCTGCTTCCTGGCCGCTCAGCCACGCACCCTCGACGCGGCCGGACAGGCACCAGTCGCCACAGGCATACAGGCCCAGGTCGGCATCGGCCAGGGCGCCGAGCTGGTGCGCAGCGCTCGGGCGTGCGTACAGCCAGCGGTGAGCGAGGCTGAACACCGGTTCGGGCACCACGCAGCCGATCATCTCCGCGAAGGCGCCGTGCAGGTGTTCGACCACCTGCTCCCTGGACAGATCCAGGTGCTGGCGGCTCCAACTGCTGCTGGCATGCAGCACCCATGTATCCAGGGTGGTATCCCGGCCCGGCTTGCTGCGGTTGCGCGCCGTCCAGTCCAGCACCTCACCCTGCACGAAGCAGCCTTCCACCGGCGTTTGCAGCGGCTGCGCAAAGGCCAGCGCCACTGCCCAGGTCGGTTCCATGCTGACGCTCGCCACGGTGCCAGCTAGCTTGGGTGCAGAAGCCAACAGGGCACTGGCCTGAGGGGCCGGCGTGGCAATGATCACGTGGCTGAACGGCCCGTGGCTCTTGCCATCTGCATCGAGCAGGTGCCAGTGCTGCTCGCCGCGAAACACTTCGGCGATGCGGCAGGAAAAATTCACCGGCAGGGCCCCGAGCATCGCGCGGGTAATGGCGCTCATGCGTGGCTTGCCTACCCAGCGAATCTGCTCGTCGGCGGAGGGGTTGAGCGTGCCGTGGGCGTACTGATACAGGCTGGGTGTCCATTCCTCGACCCAGCCGCGGGCTTGCCACTGCTGCACCGTGGCAGCAAAGCGGCGGTCGCGGGCGGTAAAGTATTGGGCGCCCAGATCCAGGGCACCGGCATCGCTGCGCTTGCTGGCCATGCGGCCACCGCTGCCACGACTCTTGTCGAACAAGTGCACCGAGTAGCCGGCTGCATGCAGCGCCTCGGCGGCGGACAGCCCGGCAATACCGGTGCCAATGATGGCGATAGGGACTGTGCTGGTCATCGTTTACCTCGTGTGCTGCCGAGAAGGCGCGACTGCACGCCGACAGCTCGCTAGGGCCAAGGCTACCTCCTGAACATAACCTATACAATCTAGAATTGTTGTATAAGTAGGTGTCCATATGGTCGGTATCCGCAGCCAGGGCATCTATTCTTCAGAATAGGCGCGCACGCCAATAGTTTCCCCGTTATGTCGGCCAACTGCCCGCGCGGAATATTGTCGTTGTCGCCACGCCGTTGCCACCGGCAACGGCGAAACTGCCACGCACCCTATGAGGAAGCTGCCATGCATATCCTGATCACCGGCGGTACTGGCTTGATCGGTCGCGCCCTATGCCGTTACTGGGTCGAGCAAGGGCATCAGGTGACGGTCTGGAGCCGTCGCCCTGCACAGGTCGCCATGCTCTGCGGCACCCGCGTGCGCGGGGTCGGGCGCCTGGAAGAGGTCGGCGACGGGCCGCTGGACGCGGTGGTCAACCTGGCCGGGGCACCCATCGCCGACCGCCCCTGGAGCAAGGCGCGCAAGCAACTGCTCTGGGAGAGCCGCATCGGCCTGAGCGAAAAGCTGCTGGCCTGGCTGCAGGGCCGGGAGCAGAAACCCGCCGTGCTGTTATCCGGTTCGGCGGTCGGCTGGTATGGCGACAGCGGTGAGCACATCGTCGATGAACAGGCCGGCGCCGGCGCCGATTTCGCTGCCCAGTTGTGCATCGCCTGGGAAGACACTGCCCAGCAGGCCGAAGCGCTGGGCATGCGCGTGGTGCTGTTGCGCACCGGGCTGGTACTGGCCAAGGACGGTGGGATTCTCAAACGGATGGTCACACCGTTCCGCTTCGGTCTTGGCGGGCGCATCGGTGACGGACGCCAATGGATGCCGTGGATTCACCTCGCCGACCAAATCGCCCTGATTGATTTTCTCTTGCAGCATGAGCAGGCACGCGGTCCCTATAATGCCTGCTCGCCGCACCCGGTCCGCAACGCCGAATTCGCCAGCGAGCTGGGCCACGCTGTGCACCGCCCGGCCATCGTGCCGCTACCGGCCTTTGTGCTGCGCGCCGCCCTCGGCGAGATGTCGATGCTGCTGCTGGGTGGCCAGCACGCCTTGCCGGTCAAGGCGCAGGAGGCCGGCTTCGAATTTCGCTTCACGCATCTGGATGTGGCTCTGGTGGATTTGCTGAGCCTTCACTAACAGGATGACATTGCATGACCGATCACGCCTTACTGCTGGTCAACCTTGGCTCACCGGCTTCCACGCGAGTCGCCGATGTTCGCAGTTACCTCAACCAGTTCCTCATGGACCCTTACGTGGTCGATCTGCCCTGGCCGCTGCGTCGGCTGCTGGTGTCGCTGATCCTGATCCGCCGTCCGGCGCAATCCGCCCACGCCTACGCCTCGATCTGGTGGCCGGATGGCTCGCCGCTGATCGTGCTCAGCAAACGCCTGCAGGAGGCGATGAAAACCCAATGGACCCAGGGCCCGGTCGAGCTGGCCATGCGTTACGGCGAGCCATCGCTGGACAACGTGCTCACGCGCCTGGCCGGGCAGGGCATCACTCAGGTGACCCTGGCGCCGCTGTATCCGCAGTTCGCCGACAGCACCACCACCACGGTGATCGAGGAGGCCAAGCGGGTGGTGCGCGAGCGCAAGCTGCCGATCCGCTTCGCCATCCTGCCGCCGTTCTTCCAGGACCCCGATTACATCGACGCCTTGGCCGATAGCGCCCGCCCTTACCTGGAAAAGGAGTTCGATCACCTGCTGTTGAGCTTCCACGGCTTGCCGGAGCGGCACCTGCGCAAGCTCGACCCGAGCAAGCATTGCCTGCGCGGGCCCGACTGCTGCAAAACGGCGCCCCCGCAGGTGCTCGCCACCTGTTACCGCGCCCAGTGCATGCGCAGCGCCGAGGCCTTTGCCGAACGCATGGGCCTGCGGCCTGAGCAGTGGTCGGTGTCGTTCCAGTCGCGCCTGGGCAAGGACAAATGGATCGAGCCCTACACCGAGGCGCGCCTCGACGAGCTGGCCGCCCAGGGCGTGAAGAAGCTGCTGGTGATGTGCCCGGCCTTCGTCGCCGATTGCATCGAGACGCTCGAGGAAATCGGTGATCGCGGGCGCGAGCAATTCCAGGAGGCAGGAGGCGAAAGCCTGGAACTGGTCCCCTGCCTGAACGACCACCCGAGCTGGGTGGCGGCACTCACGCGGCTTTGCGAGCGGGCGCCGCAAAACGTATGAAAAATGCCCGGCTGGCGCCGGGCATCTTCTTGAGCCCTTCCAAGGTTTTGCAAGCTAGCGCCTGCAAGGCCTGGGCGGCGCCACAACCGACGCGCAGCAGGGCTCTAAAAGGTTCTCAGATGTCGGGCGCGTCGTCGGCACGCTTCTTCTTCCAGCCGTCGTTACCCGGCAGGATCAGATTCAGCAAGATGGCGACGATGGCGCACAGGGCGATGCCCTTGAGGCCGAAGTCGTCCGGGCCGTCGCCGGTACCGATCAGCACACCACCGATACCGAACACCAGCGTCACCGAGACGATCACCAGGTTGCGTGCCTCGCTGAGGTCGACGCTGTGGCGGATCAGGGTGTTCATGCCGACGGCGGCGATGGAACCGAACAGCAGGCACAGGATGCCGCCCATCACCGGCATCGGGATGCTTTGCAGGATGGCGCCGAACTTGCCGATGAAGGCCAGGGTGATGGCGAAGATCGCCGCCCAGGTCATGATCTTCGGGTTGTAGGCCTTGGTCAGCATCACCGCGCCGGTAACCTCCGCGTACGTGGTGTTGGGCGGGCCGCCGAACATACCGGCTGCCGATGTAGCCAGGCCGTCACCGAGCAGGGTGCGGTGCAGGCCGGGCTTTTTCAGGTAGTTCTTGCCGGTCACGCTGCCCACGGCGATCACGCCGCCGATGTGCTCGATGGCCGGCGCGAGGGCCACAGGCACGATGAACAGGATCGCCTGCCAGTTGAATGCCGGAGCGGTGAAGGCCGGCACTGCCAACCAGGGCGCGGTAGCCACGTGGCTCAGGTCGAGGGCGCCGAAGTAGATCGACAGCGCAAAGCCCACCAGAATGCCGGAGATGATCGGCACCAGGCGAAAGATGCCACGGCCGAACACGGCGACGATCAGTGTGGTCAGCAGGGTTGGCATGGAAATCCACATCGCCGTGCTGTAGGGCAACAGCACGCTGCCGTCACCAGCCTTGCCCATCGCCATGTTGGCGGCGATCGGCGCCATCGCCAGGCCGATGGAAATGATCACCGGGCCGATCACCACTGGCGGCAGCAGGCGGTCGATGAAACCGGTGCCCTTGATCTTCACGGCGAAGCCGAGAAAGGTGTACACAAAACCGGCCGCGACCACGCCGCCCATGGTTTCCGCCAGGCCGAACTGGCCCTTGGCGAGAATGATCGGGGTGATGAACGCGAAGCTCGAGGCCAGGAATACCGGCACCTGGCGGCCGGTGACGATCTGGAACAGCAAGGTGCCGAGACCGGCCGTGAACAGCGCCACGTTGGGATCCAGACCGGTGATCAGCGGCATCAGCACCAACGCGCCAAAGGCCACGAAGAGCATCTGCGCGCCGGACAGCACTTGCCGCCACAACGGATCGTTGAATTCGTCGTGCATCGATCAGGCGTCCTTCTGCTTGGTGCCGAAGATCTTGTCGCCGGCATCGCCCAGGCCAGGAATGATGTAGCCGTGTTCGTTGAGGCACTGGTCGATGGATGCGGTGTAGATCCGCACGTCCGGATGCGCCTGGTTGACCGCCTTGATGCCTTCGGGCGCGGCTACCAGCACCATGGCGCGAATTTCCTTGCAGCCGGCCTTCTTGAGCAGGTCGATGGTGGCGACCATGGAGGCGCCGGTGGCCAGCATCGGGTCGATGATCATCGCCAGGCGCTCGTTGATCTCCGGCACCAGTTTTTCCAGGTAGGTGTGCGCCTGCAGCGTTTGCTCGTTGCGCGCCACGCCCACGGCGCTGACCTTTGCACCCGGAATCAGGCTGAGCACGCCGTCGAGCATGCCGATGCCGGCGCGCAGGATCGGTACCACGGTGATCTTCTTGCCGGAGATCTTCTCGACCTGCACGGGGCCTGCCCAGCCGGCGATCTCGTAGTTTTCCAGCGGCAGGTCCTTGGTCGCCTCGTAGGTGAGCAGGGCGCCGACTTCCTGGGCCAGCTCGCGGAAATTCTTGGTGCTGATATCCGCGCGGCGCATGAGGCCGATCTTGTGGCGAATCAGCGGGTGGCGGATCTCGAGGACTGGCATTGCGGGGTCTCCGGCAAAAATGGGCAAAAAACACGCTAGATTAAAGCATTGCGCCGCAGTATGGGCGCTGCACATGGGCAACTTTTTGCAATCGCCAGTGCTGGCAGGGCTGTCTCAGGCGGCCGCACAGCGCCTGCGCCGGCTGCACGCGAGGGTTTTCTGCACTCGCCTGCGGGCGCCTCGCCATTGGTCGAGCGCGTGCGCAGCCGCTTGCGCCACGCGGGCCGGATGCGTAACGTTGCGGCCTTTTTTCTGACCCGGTGATCAGCTTGCCCGCCGGGCCATCCATAACATGCGGTTCGACGCCTGTGCTGCCAGCCTGCTGGCCCGGCGCCGCCGCCAACGAGGAGCTGATATGCCTGCCGATCTTGCCCACATCCGCCAGGTAATGGCCGAAGCCGACTGCCTTTACAACGAAGCCGAAGTGGAGGCCGCCATCGAGCGCGTCGCCGTGGCCATCAACGGCGAGTTGGCCGACCGTAATCCGGTGGTGTTCTGCGTGATGAATGGCGGGCTGATCTTCTCCGGCAAACTGCTGACCAAGCTCGACTTTCCGCTGGAGGCGTCTTACCTGCATGCCAGCCGCTACCGCAACCAGACCAGTGGCGGCGAGCTGTTCTGGAAGGCCAAGCCGGAAGTCTCGTTCATCGACCGTGACGTGCTGATCATCGATGACATTCTCGACGAAGGTCACACCCTTGGCGCGATCATCGACTTCTGCCACCACGCCGGTGCTGCCAACGTGCACACCGCGGTGCTGATCGACAAGGATCACGACCGCAAGGCGCGCCCGGACCTCAAGGCCGACTACGTGGGCCTGCCATGCATCGACCGCTACATCTTCGGCTACGGCATGGACTACAAGGGGTACTGGCGCAACGCGCCGGGCATCTACGCGGTCAAGGGGCTCTAAGACCCTGTTTACGATCTTTATGTGCATGAAGCGGCAGCTACAAGGCAAAAGCGGCCTGTCGTAGGGTGGACGACGCTTCATCCGTCCACCGCTCTGCGATCGCAATGGTGGATGAAAAGAGCGTCATCCACCCTACATAGAGAACGGCAGCTTTCGCCACTTTGCGGGCAAAGCGCTTAAGTCGAGCCGAAAGATCGTTAACGGCTTCCAAGCCCTGCGGCTGGTCGGCGCGCGGCTCAGGCGTCGCTGGACCAGCCTTCACAGATCGCCCGTGCCTGGGCTAGATCACGGGCGTAGCTCAGGCGCCCGTGGGCCCGTTGCAGGCCGGCGCGGCGCAGCTTCAGGCGCAGCGACGGCGAGGCGCCGCTGACGATCAGGGCGATGCCGTGCCGGCGATACTCGAGCACGATGGCGTGCAGCGCTGCGAGCGCCGTCATGTCGAGCATCGGCACGGCGCTGACGTCGAGAATCACCACGCGGATATGCGGGTCGAGACGGCGTAGCGCGCCCAGCGTGCGTTCTGCGGCACCAAAGAACAAAGGGCCGCGGATGGCCAGGGCCAGCACGTGCTCCGGCAGATCGTGCAGGGTCTGATGGCCGTTGCGAGGCAGGCTGCGGGCATCGGTCAGTTCGCTCATGCGTTTGATGAACAGCCCGGCAGCCAGCAGCAGGCCGACGCCGACCGCCAGCACCATGTCGAACAGGACCGTCAGCGACAGGCAGGTCAGCAACACCAGCACGTCGCTGCGCGGCGCGATGCGCAGGGTATGGACCACGTGGTGGGCCTCGCTCATGTTCCACGCCACCATCAGCAGCAGGGCCGCAAGCGCGGCCATCGGCAGGTAGCTGAACAACGGGGCGAGAAACAGGATCGCGGCCAGCACCACGGCGGCGTGGATGATCGCGGCCAGCGGTGAGTGGGCACCGGCCCTTACGTTGGCGGCGCTGCGCGCGATAGCGGCGGTGGCGGTGATGCCACCGAACAGCGGTGCGACCAGGTTGCCGATACCCTGGCCGAGCAACTCGGCGTTGGGGTCGTGCTTGCTGCCGGTCATACCGTCGGCGACCACGGCGCAAAGCAGTGATTCGATGGCCCCGAGCATGGCGATGGCAAAGGCTGGCGCGGCCAATTGGCGGATCAGCTCGAAGGACAGCACCAGCGGCCGACCATCGGCGCCTGGCAGTTGCCAGGGCCAGGCGAACGTCGGCAGGAAGGGCGGAATTCCGGGGTAACTGACCCCATCGACGCTGTAGCTGAAACGCTCGCCCAGGGTGGCCACCGACACGCCGCTGCGTTCCAGCAGCAGGCCCAGCAGAGCGCCGACCGTCAGCGCTACCAGATGGCCGGGTATGCGCGGCACCAGCCGCGGCCATACCAGCAGCACGCCAAGGCAGGCCACGGCCACCAGTGCGTCGCCAGGCTGAATGCCGGGCAGTGCCTGCAGCAGCATCTGCACCTGTTGCACGTAATGGCTCGGCTGGCCGGCCAGCTGCAAGCCCAGCAGGTCCTTGAGCTGCAGGGTGGCGATGACGACGCCGATACCGGCAGTGAAGCCGAGCGTAACCGGGTAGGGGACGAATTCGATCAGTCGCCCGGCCTTGAGCAGCCCCAGTGCGATCAGAATCAGCCCGGCCATCACCGTGCACAGCAGCAGGCCGCCGATGCCGAACTGCCCGGTGATCGGCAGCAGAATCACCACGAAGGCCGCAGTGGGGCCGGAGATATTGAAGCGTGAGCCGCCACACAGGGCGATCAGCGGAGCGGCGATCAGCACGGTGTAGAGGCCATGCTGCGGGGCCACGCCGATGGCGATCGCCAGGGCCATGGCCAGGGGAATGGCGATGATGCCGACGGTCAGGCCGGCGGCCAGGTCGCCTCGCAGGCTGGCCCAGGTGTATCCGCCGCGCAGGCTCTGGCGGCAAGCGGCGAACAGGCTGGGCATGGTGGCTGTTCCTGAGGGCTGTTGGCGTATCAGCGCCAGTTGCGGCGACTTGGCGCGGCCGGGCCGAAACGCCGGCAACTGCCTGGTTGGCAACAGTATAGGCGTGAGCGCAGCCGCCAGTCGTTGACTTAAGTCGCGTACCGCTGCGTTGCCGGCGATGCTAAACCGCTCTGCTGCTCGCGCCTTGGCGCACCGCGTTGAGCGCTCGCGACGCCGGGGTTACACTGCCGGCCCCGTGTGGTCTGGTTTGCTGGAGTGAGCGATGCGTAAAGACAAGAAGCAGGTGATTGGCGACGAAGTGAGCGACGAGCAGATCAAGCTGTTTCTCGCCGTGGAACCGGCTGACGCCACGCCGCCCTCGCTGCACAAGCTGGTCAAGGCCTACCGCGGCCTGCGTGACCATGACTTCGAGCGTTTCGTTGGCTTCTTCGTCGCGGCCGGCTATGACCTCGATGCCCGGGATGCCGACGGCAACGACTTCATCGCCCTGATCAGCGATCAGCGCAATGCCGAGCCCTACATCCAGGCGATCAACGCCGCCCGCAGCTGAGCGCAGCCAGGGTGACGGCGCATGGCCGTCGCCCGGGCTGCCCAGGCAGAAGCACCTCAGTCGCCGCGCTTGCTGTCGATCTTTTCCAGGCGGTTGCCCTCGAAACGCAGAAAGTAGTGCATGCCGTTGCGCGGGCCGTAGCTCCATTCCTCGAGCTGCACCTCATTGGCGAACCCATAGCGGTCGGTCACTTCCTTGTAGCCGAGAAACGCGCGGTTGTTCGGTTCGCCGCATTTGGACTGGACTTCGCCCGTGCTGTCGCCGGTGCTCACCAGGCCGCTGCCGCAGCGCCAGCTGGCGGCGTTGGCCGTGCCGGCCAGCAGCACCAGCAGGGTGCAGGAAATGAATGTCTTGATCATCGTCATTGACGGCGTTTGCGCTCGATGCGCGTCAGCCGATTGCCCTCGAAGGTCAGGATGGTGAACATGCCATTGCTGGGCTCGTAGGCCCATTCCTCGATGTTCGTTTCGCGTTGATTATAAGCCCCGACGGTGTAGCCGACCGGGTCACGAAAGGCAGGTTCGCCGCATTTCTGCATCACTTCGAAGGTGCGGTCGCCAAGGTTCACCAGCTTGCTGCCGCACCGCAGAGTATCGGCATGGCTCAGCAGCGGGCTGGCGCACAGTGCCAGCAGCAGCGTCAAACGTTTCATAGGCCTGTCACTCACTGTCCAGATGGAGGGGTGTGGCCACGCGGCCGTCGGGTTGCGCCTGACCAAGGCCGACGTCGAGCAGGTAGACCCGCTCGCCGGCCAGTTGGCCACGGTCTACCAGGTAGTCCTTGATTGCCGCCGCGCGGTCCTGTGCCAACTGGCGTTGCAGGCCGCGGCTGTCGGTCCAGGAGCCGAGTACCGCCTCGCGCAGCCTGGCGGTGCGTTGTTCATCGTCCAGCTCGGCCCAGTCGGCCGGCGGCTGCTGTTTCAGGCGGGCACGGTAGATGCCTTCCAGCAGGGGACCTTTTTCGTCGTCCGGGACGCTGATCAGGTCGGCGCTGGCCGGCACCTGGTCACCCCGGCGCTGCATGATGCGATACAGGTAATCCTGGTACTCACGCTCCAGGCGCTGGGCGGCCAGCAGCGGACCGTCGCTGCTCTGTGCGCTCATGCCCTCGATCTCCAGGCGCAGGGCAGGGCGTTCCTTGAGTGCATCGGCGAGCATGTCCAGCGCCTTTTGCGCCTGCCCGTCCAGTTCGGCACTGCCCGGCGCGAACACCACCGTGCTCAGGTCCATATCGGCGCCACCGCCGCCGACCAGGCCGCCGATGAACTTGAACGGCGCCTGGGCGGTGCGCAGCACCAGATTGCGCAGGGTTTGCCAGACGATCGGCATGACGCTGAACTGCGGGTCGTTGAGGTCGCCCTGCAGTGGCAGTTCCAGGGAGATGCGCCCCTGGGTGTCCTTGAGCAGGGCCACGGCCAGGCGGATCGGCAGGTCGACGGCGTCCGGGCTGTCGACCTGCTCGCCGAGCTGTAGCTGTTCGATCAGCACCTTGTTCTCGGCGTTGAGTTTGCCGTCGTTGATGCGGTAATGCAGGTCCAGGTTGAGGCGCCCCTTGCGGATGCGGTACCCGGCGAACTTGCCGGAATACGGCGTCAGGGTGGTCAACTCGACCTGCTTGAACTGGGTGGCGATATCCAGGCTCTGCAGCGGGTCGAAGGGCGTCAGGCTGCCCTTGATGCTGACCGGCGCATAGCGGTCGACCTTGCCACTGATGTCCACCGGCGCGGGCTTGTTGCTGGTGCTGTCGAGGGTACCGATGCGGCCGTTGAGCTGCTGCACGGCGGTGGCGAAGTTGGGGCGCAGGCTGAAGTCGGCGAAATTGGCCGAGCCATCCTTGAGGCTGACTTCGCCGATGCGGATCGCCAGGGGCTCGGCAGACTCGGCCGAAGCCTGCGCCTGCCCGGCGTTGCCGGCGGGCTGCTTGATGATCAGCTCGTTGACGTTGGTGGTCAGGTCTTCGTTGATGATGAAGCGCGCGTAGGGCTGGGCCAGGTCGACCCGCTCGATGTCCAGACGCTCGCCGTGGCGGTAGTCGATACCGCCCAGGTCGAGCTGTTTCCAGCGCAGCAGGTCACGGCCCTTGAGCGTGTCGAGGGTGTGCAGTTGAGTGACCTGCGCCTTGCCCTGCACGCGCAACGCCAGAGGCTCGGTGGACGCCAGTACAACGCCGAGGTCGCTGCTCAGCAGGCCGCTGCGCAGTTCCAGGTGCACGAACGGGCTGATGTAGGCCTGGGCGATGCGCAGGTCGAGGTTGCGGGTGGCGACCTTCAGGTCGGCGGTGGTCGGGCTCAGCTGCACCTGGCCTTCGGCCTGCAGCGCGCCCTGTTTGCCGACACCGGTATTCAGCTTGAGCGAGAAGGGCGAGGTGCCGAGACTGTCGAAATTCTGCATGTCCAGATCGAGCGGGCCGAGCTCGACGGCAACGGCTTCACTCGGTACCCGGTCGACCAGATGTGCGTGGTAATCGCGCAATTGCACATCCTTGACTTGCACGCGCCAGGGTTTGCCAGGCGCGCTTTGGGCCTCGGGTGCGGTATCGGCCGAGGCGTTGGCCGGCGCGGCATGCTCTGCGGCCGCTGTCGGTTTCTGCGCGGGTGGCTCGCTTGGCTTGCCGGTCAGCAGCGTCTGCCAGTCCAGCTGGCCGTCGGCTTCACGGGCCGCCCAGGCTTCCAGTTTCTGCCCGCGTACCTTGCCGATCACCACCTGCTGCTTGGCCAGGTCCAGTGACGTGTCGCTGACCTCCAGTTCGTTGAAGGCGAGCAGCGGTTTGCCGTCCGGTGTCTGCATGGCGAATGGTGCGACCTTGACGCGCGCGTCGCTCAATTGCAGGTCGGTACCGTCGCGCAGGTTCAACTGATAGTCGGTCGACAGGCTGACCACGCCTTTCTCCAGCACCAGCGGCACGGCGTCACGCACGTAGGGCCAGAACGCCTGCATCGGCTCGTCGGTGACCTTCAGCGTACCGCGGGAGCTGATCGGGCTCAGGCTCAGTTCACCGTTCCAGTCGATCCGGCCGCCTGCCGGGCCGGTGGCGACCAGGGTCATGTCGGCGTTGTCGTCGGGCAGGGTACTGAGGTTATGCAGTTGCAGGTTGAGGTCGTCGTAGTGGATGTCGATCGGCTCCTGCGGGCGCAGGTCCTGAAAGTGCAGGTTGCCGCCCAGCAGCTCGATACGGTCGATGCGCAGCGCGAACGGCTCGCCGGACGGCGGCTCGGGCTGCTCGCTGGGCGGCAGCTTGAACAGCTGGGTCAGGTTGAGGGTGCCGTCCTTGCCAAAGCGCACTTCGGTGTGGGGGTTGACCAGTGTCACGTCGGCCAGGTGCAGCGCGCCGCTCCACAGGCTGTCCAGTTGCAGGTTGACGGCCAGGTGCTCGAACGCCAGCTGTTGCTTGCCGGGCTCACCGATGTGCAGGCCCCAGGCATCCACCTCGAGTGTGAAGGGGTTGAGCTGCAGGCGATCCAAACGCGCCGGCTGGGTCGCGTACTGCTCCAGTTGCCCGTTGGCGATGCGCAGCGCGATGCCGGGCAAGACGAGAAACCCGATCAGGCTGTACAGGCCGATGGCAATCAGCAGGGCGGTAACGGCGCGTCGCAATCCTTTGGGCATGGTTCTGCTTCATCTTCCTGGCGAGAGTGCCTTGGATTATGGCATGGGGGCTGGGTTCCGCGGCACGCTGCGGGCGTTCAAAAATGCAGGGCGAGGGTTTTCAGCGGCGGATTGCCATCCGAAGACGGAAAATCCGCGGCGGGGAACAACTGTTCATGCTCGCGCGCCGGCCGACCCAGCTTGCTGGCGCAGCGCAGCACCTGCTCGCGCCACTCTGCCATTGGCACTTTTGCCAAATTGTTGCAGCACACCAGGGTGCCGTGCTCGGCGGTGGCGAGAATCGCCGGCTTGAGCAGACTCTGGTAATCACGCAGCAGGTCGACGGTGCCGAAGGCGCTCTTCGCCCAGGCCGGCGGGTCGAGAAACACCAGGTCGAACTGGCGCTGCTCAAGGCGCGGGTAGCTGGGCAGCTTATGCCCGCGGCGTGCGGCGATGGGCAGCCCGGCCCACTGGCGGATCGCCGGAAAATAATCGGACTGTACGAACTGCATGGGTGCCAGCCCCGGGTTGAGCGCACCGTTCTCGCGGCCGACGGCAAGGTTGCCCTCGGCGAAGTCCAGGTTGACCACCTCGCTGGCCCCGCCAGCTGCCGCGTTGAGCCCCACGCCGCAGGTGTAGGCGAACAGGTTGAGTACGCGCTTGCCGGCACTGTGACGCTGGACCCAGCCCCGGGCGTTGCGCAGGTCCAGAAACAGCAGCGGGTCCTGCCCCGCATGACGGCCGCGCACCCGGTAGTCGAGGCCCCATTCGCGGCCAAGCAGGTCGGCCAGGGCCTCGTCGCTGGCGCTGTACACCGGGTCGCTGCGGTCGATGCGCGAATTGCCCTTGGAGCGGTCGTTGTAGACCAGCAGCATCGGCAAGCCGAGTGTTTCGTTGACGAGCGCGTGCAGGCCCAGCAGTTCGTCGCGGCTCAGGCTCTGGTGGAAGCTCTGCACCAGCAGTTGCAGGCCGTAGCGGTCGACGGTCAAGCCGCTGGCGCCTTCCTGGCTGCCATGAAACAGGCGGTAGCAGTCGGTGCCTTGAGCGTGCAGTTCGCTGAAAAGGTTTTCGCGGGCAGCGAGGGCGGCGCGCAGCGCCTGGTCAAGAGATGGCACGCGCGGCGTCTCGGAATTGGGAGGCCGGCAGTTTAGCAAAAAACCGTCGATTTCCGCAGTTCACGGCCCGGGTTTGCGCGGGTTGCGTGCGACCCGCAGCTGCCTGGCTAGGGCGCCAGGCGGCGACGTGCACGCTGCGCAGCGCTATTGCTCACGGCCCAGCGCAGCACCTTGGCGGTGCGTCGCACGCCTGCGCGGATCAGTGGCCGGCGCCAGGCGGCCTGGCGTTCGCCGAGCAGCTCGCTGGCCCAGTCAGGCTGCAGGTCGACACCGGCCTGCATCATCAGGCTGCCAAAGGGCTTGGCCAGGATGCTCGGCATCGGCGCGGTGTACAGCAGCCTTACCACTTCGCGCGTGCGTTCGTCGCACAGCAACTGCGGGCGCATGCCTTCGAGGTAGTCGCTGACGGCCTGGCTCGACGTGGGCACGCCCTGGGCGCCGAGGCGTTCGGCGATCAGCGCCACCTCGCGGTAGTAGCGATCCTGCTCGGCCACTGGCAGGTGCGGGTCGACATAGCGCAGGTAGCCGGCGAGGAACTGGCTGACTTCCGAGACGTGTACCCAGGTCAGCAAGTCGGGATCGGTGGCGGCATAAGGGCGGCCGTCAGGCGCCTGGCCGATCACCTGCAGGTGGACGCGGCGCACCTTGTCGATCAACTGCTCGGCGTCGTGCAGGCCGCCGTAACTGGTGCCGGCGATGAACAGGCTGGTCCGGCGCAGGCGGCCGAGCATGTCCTGGCGGAACGTGGAGTGATCCCAGACACCGGCCAGGGCCAGGGGGTGGAGCATCTGCAGGAGCAGGGCGGAGATGCCGCCGACCATCATCGCGGTGAAGTCGGCGTGCACTTCCCAGACCATCGACTCGGCGCCGAACAGGCCGGGGTCGAAGCGCGGCTGGTCCAGGTCGAGCACACCCAGCGAGGCGCCGGTAAGGCTGTGCACCTGTTTTTCTATCTGACGACGTAGGCTTTCCATGCGGCGCAGTGTCGGCGCTTGGCGGGGCCAAGGCAAGCCGCCTCATGGCCCCGCAGAGACGGAGCCATGAGGCGCGTCAGTGGTTGAGGCGCTGTTCGATCAGGCTGTCGACCACGCTCGGGTCGGCCAGTGTCGAGGTGTCGCCGAGGCTGTCCAGCTCGTTGCAGGCGATCTTGCGCAGGATGCGCCGCATGATCTTGCCTGAACGGGTTTTCGGCAGACCCGGCGCCCATTGGATCAGCTCGGGTTTGGCGAAGCTGCCAATTTCCTTGCCGACCAGGCCGAGCAACTCTTTCTTCAACTCGTCGCTGGGCTCGACGCCGTTCATGGTGGTGACGAAGGCGTAGATGCCCTGGCCCTTGACGTCATGGGGGTAGCCGACCACGGCTGCCTCGGCCACCGCCTCGTGCAGCACCAGCGCACTCTCCACTTCGGCGGTGCCGATGCGGTGCCCGGAGACGTTGATCACGTCGTCGACACGGCCGGTGATCCACCAGTAGCCGTCCTCGTCGCGGCGCGCGCCGTCGCCGCTGAAGTAATAGCCGGGGTAAGCGGTGAAGTAGGTTTCCAGCATGCGTTGGTGGTCGCCGTAGACGCTGCGTATCTGGCTTGGCCAACTGGCCTTGATCGCCAGCACGCCGGCGCCGGGGCCGTCGATTTCCTTGCCCTGCTCGTCGAGCAGCACCGGCTGCACGCCAAAGAACGGCCGCGTTGCCGAGCCGGGTTTGAGGTCGGTGGCGCCTGGCAGCGGGGTGATCATGATGGCGCCGGTCTCGGTCTGCCACCAGGTGTCGACGATGGGACAGCGCTGTTCGCCGACCACCCTGAAGTACCACTCCCAGGCCTCCGGGTTGATCGGCTCGCCGACAGTGCCAAGCAGGCGCAGGCTGCTGCGCGAGGCCTTCTTCACTGGCGCTTCGCCTTCGCGCATCAGGGCGCGCAATGCCGTTGGCGCGGTGTAGAAGATGTTCACCTGGTGCTTGTCGATGACCTGCCAGAAGCGCGAGGTGTCCGGGTAGTTGGGCACGCCCTCGAATATCAGGCTGGTGGCGCCATTGGCCAGCGGGCCGTAGACGATGTAACTGTGCCCGGTAACCCAACCGACATCGGCGGTGCACCAGTAGATGTCGCCGTCGTGGTAGTCGAACACGTATTTGTGGGTCATCGCCGCCTGCAACAGATAGCCCGCCGTGCTGTGCAGCACGCCCTTGGGTTTGCCGGTGCTGCCGGAGGTGTAGAGGATGAACAGCGGATCCTCGGCATCCATCGGCTCGGCGGGGCAGTCGGCGCTTGCCTGCTGCGCGGCCTCGCGGTAGCAGAGATCGCGTTTCTCGTCCCAGTCGACCGGGTTGCCGGTGCGCTTGACCACCAGCACGGTGGAGACGTTGGGGCAGCTATTCAGCGCCTTGTCGACGTTGCTCTTGAGCGGGATGAGCTTGCCGCCGCGCACCGCTTCATCGGCGGTGATCACCGTGCGGCAGTCGGCGTCGAGAATGCGGTCGCGCAGCGCGTCCGGGGAGAAACCTCCGAATACCACCGAATGCACGGCACCGATGCGCGTGCAGGCGAGCATGGCGTAGGCCGCCTCGGGCACCATCGGCATGTAGATGCACACCCGGTCGCCTTTCTTCACGCCGCGCGCCTTGAGTACGTTGGCCAGGCGGCAGACCTGTTCGTGCAGCTGTTTGTAAGTGATGCGCGCCGAGTCCTTGGGGTCGTCACCTTCCCAGATCAGCGCCACCTGATCACCGCGGGTGGCCAGGTGGCGGTCGATGCAGTTGTGGCTGATATTCAACTGGCCGCCGGAGAACCAGCGAATGTCGCCCTTGCTCAGGCTGCCGCTGAAGACGTCGTCCCAAGGCTTGAACCAGTCTAGAAAGGCCTTGGCCTGCTCGCCCCAGAAGGTCTGCGGATCGTCGACCGACTGACGGTAGAGGCGCTGGTAGGCGGCCTCGTCGAGGTGGGCGTGCTGACGGGTGGCGTCGCTGACGGGGTGGCGGCTGATCGTGGACATGGGCGGTTCCCCTCTTGTTGTTTGTCCCCATAGGACAATAAGGGTAGCAGCCAAGTCTTATGGGGCGAGCCCGGCGAGCCGCGTAGTGCTGCAAGGTATTGCAGGGCCCGCCGGGGCGGGCCCCGGGTGATCAACCGCGATGGCGGCCGCGGAAGTAGTTGATCAGGCCCTGGGTCGAACCGTCTTCGGCGTGGCTGTCTTCGCTGCCGACCATGCGCGAATAGACGCCCTTGCCGAGCTCCTTGCCCAGCTCGACGCCCCACTGGTCGAACGCGTTGATGCCCCAGATGGCGCTCTGGGTGAATACCTTGTGCTCGTACAGGGCCACCAGCGCGCCGAGACGGCGGGGGCTGATGCGTTCGAGTACCAGGGTGTTGCTCGGCCGGTTGCCGGCAATCACCTTGTGCGGTGCCAGGCGCTGCACGTCGTCTTCGGCCAGGCCCTTGGCGCGCAGCTCGGCTTCGGCTTCTTCGCGGGATTTGCCGAGCATCAGCGCCTGGCTCTGCGACAGGCAGTTGGCGTATAGCCACTGGTGATGGTCGGCCACCGGGTTGTAGCTGACCACCGGGACGATGAAATCGGCGGGAATCAGCTGCGCGCCCTGGTGCAGCAACTGGTGATAGGCGTGCTGGCCGTTGCAGCCGACGCCGCCCCAGATCACCGGCCCGGTCGCGCCGCTGGCCGGGCTGCCATCCTGGCGCACGCTCTTGCCGTTGGATTCCATGTCCAGTTGCTGCAGGTGCTTGGTGATGTTGCGCAGGTAGTGGTCGTACGGCAGGATCGCCTGGCTTTGCGCGTCCCAGAAGTTGCCGTACCAGATACCCAGCAGCGCCAGCAGCACCGGCATGTTCTGCTCGAACGGCGCGGTCTTGAAGTGCATGTCCATGCTGTAGGCGCCGGCCAGCAGTTCCTTGAAGTTGGACATGCCGATGGACAGTGCGATCGGCAGGCCGATGGCCGACCACAGCGAATAGCGACCACCCACCCAATCCCACATCGGGAAGATGTTCTCTTCGCGAATGCCGAAACCTACTGCGGCCTCGCGGTTGCTCGACACGGCGATGAAGTGCCGGTACAGCTCGGCCTCGGAGCCGCCCTGAGCGAGGTACCAGCCGCGCGCGGCCTGGGCGTTCTTGAGCGTTTCCAGGGTGCCGAAGGATTTCGACGAGACGATGAACAGGGTGGTCTCGGCCTGCAGCTTGGCCGACACCTCGTGGAATTCACTGCCGTCGATATTGGCCAGGTAATGGCAGCGCACGCCGCGCTGGGCGAACGGCAGCAGCGCCTCGGAGACCAGTTGCGGGCCGAGGAAGGACCCGCCGATGCCAATGTTCACCACGTCGGTAATGGGTTTTTCGGTGAATCCACGCCACAGGCCGCTGTGAATCCGCCCGACCAGTTCGGTCATCTGCTGCAGCACGCGCTGCACCTGGGGCATCACGTCGACGCCATCGACCAGCACCTTGTCGCCCAGTGGGCGGCGCAGCGCGGTGTGCAGTGCCGGGCGGCCTTCGGAGGCGTTGAGTTTTTCACCGTCGAACATGGCGCGGATCGACTGCTCCAGGCCCACTTCACGGGCCAGGGCCATCAGCAGCGCGATGGTCTCGTCGCTGGCCAGGTTCTTCGAGTAATCGAGGAACAGGCCGCAGCTGCTCAGGGAAAACTGCTCGAAGCGCTGCGCATTGCCCGCGAAGGCTTCGCGCATGCTGAACCGCTGCATGGCCTGGCGATGCTGCTGCAGGGCCTGCCAGGTGGGCAGGGCGAGAACATCGAGTGGCTGTTGGAAATACGCCATGGGGCTTCCTTGTTGAGGCATTCGAGGGGCCAGGCTGCAGCGGCAGCCAGATACCAGAAAGCCCGGAAAAATCGTCCGGGCTTTCGAGTGTAGCCGGGTTCGGCGGCGCGGTGCAGTGTCCGTCAGTAACCCTGGTCGAGGCTGAAGCTGAGGTTGTCGATCAGCCGCGTGTTGCCCAGATAGGCGGCTACCAGCACCACCAGGTCGCGGTCACCCGGGCTGACCTCGCGCAGGGTCTGCGCCTCGCGCACTTCCAGGTAGTCGGCGCGCAGGCCGGCGTCGGCGTGCTGGCGCTGCGCCTCGGCGAGCAGTGCCGGCAGGTCGCGCTCCCCGCCCCGGATGGCCTCGGCGATGTGCTGCAGCGAACGATAGAGGACGGTGGCGGTATCGCGTTGCGCGTCGCTCAGGTAGCCGTTGCGCGAGGACAAGGCCAGGCCACTGTCGGCGCGCACGGTCGGCTCGCCGATGATCTGGATTGGCATGTTGAGGTCACGCACCAGGGTGCGGATCACCGCCAGTTGCTGGAAGTCCTTCTGGCCGAACACCGCCAGGTCGGGCTGCACCATGTTGAACAGTTTGGTGACCACGGTGGCCACGCCCTCGAAATGCCCGGGGCGGCTGGCGCCACAGAGGCCTTCGGAAACGCCGGGTACGGTGATGCGGGTCTGCTCGCCCATGCCGCCCGGGTACATCTCCTCGACGTCCGGGTGAAACAGCAGGTGGCAGCCGGCCTCGATCAGGCGCTGCTGATCGGCTTGCAGGGTGCGTGGGTACTTGTCGAGGTCTTCGGCGGGGCCGAACTGCATCGGGTTGACGAAGATGCTGGCGACCACGAAGTCGGCTCGCTGGGCGGCCTTTTCCACCAGCGCGGCATGCCCGGCGTGCAGGTTGCCCATGGTCGGTACCAGTGCTATCTGCCTGCCTTCGGCGCGGGCCTGGGCGACGGCAGCGCGCAACTCGCGCACGGTCTTGACGGTGTTCATGCGGAAAACCCATGCTCGGCGGCAGGGAAGGTCACGGCCTTGACCTCGTTGACGTAGGCGGCAAGGGCCGCCTGGATACTCGCCTGGCCGCTCATGAAGTTCTTCACGAACTTGGGTACCCGGCCACTCAGCGACAGGCCCAGCATGTCGTGCAGCACCAGCACCTGGCCGTCGGTCTGCGCGCCGGCACCGATGCCGATTACCGGCACCTTCACCGTGCGGCTGATTTCCCCGGCCAGGTCGCTCGGCACGCACTCGAGCAGTAGCATCGCCGCACCGGCCTGTTCGAGGGCGATGGCGTCCGCCACCATCTGGCGTGCCTGGGCCTGTTCACGGCCCTGCACCTTGTAGCCGCCGAGAATGTTCACCGCCTGAGGCGTCAGCCCCATGTGCGCGCACACCGGCACACCCCGTTCGGCGAGGCGCGTGATGGATTCAGCCAGCCAGGCGGCGCCCTCGACCTTGATCATGTGCGCGCCTGCCTGCATCAGCAGGCCGGAATTGTGCAGGGTCTGGTCCAGCGTGGCGTTGGCCATGAACGGCAGGTCGGCGACGATCAGCGCACCAGCGTTGCCGCGCTTCACGCTGGCGGTGTGGTACACGGTATCGGCCATGCTCACCGGCAGGGTGCTGTCATGTCCCTGCAGTACCATGCCCAGCGAGTCGCCGATCAGCAGCACCTCGACACCGGCCTGGCTGCAGGCGCTGGCGAACGTGGCGTCGTAGCAGGTGAGCATGGTGATCTTTTCACCCTTCTGCTTGAGTGCTCGCAGGGTGGTCAGGGTGACATCAGGCATGAACGTATCCTCACTCGGAACCTGTGCGGGCCTGCTGGTTACAGGCTCTCGTGGAGCAGGTTCTTTCTGGCATTCAGGAGGCAGCAGGGCTGCTTCAATTCGGCCTGTTTAGCGGCCCTTTGTGCTCCGCTAGGGGGCAATGGGTGGCTATAGTCCCGATGGCGGGGGGCCAAGTCAATGGAATGTGTTACCGCGCCGTTACGTCGTTACCCTCATCGATGCGACCACCTCGTTCAGGGCGCCAGACGTTCCAGACCCTCGAAGGGGCAGGCCGCCAGCAAGGCGTCCAGAGTGCGGCCATCGGGCAGTTCGAGGCCGGCGGCGATTTCCGCCAGCGGGTAGAGAACGAAGGCGCGGGCGTGCAGGTGGTAATGCGGCACGCGCAGGCGCGATTCGTCGATCAGCCGGTCGCCAAACAGCAGGATGTCCAGATCGAGGGTGCGTGGCCCCCAGCGCTCGTGGCGCTCGCGGCCCTGATCGAGCTCGATGGCCTGCAGGGCATCGAGCAGTTGCAGCGGCTGCAGATCGCTGTCCAGGGCGGCCACCGCGTTGGTGTAGCGCGGCTGGCCCGGCAACAGTGAGTCACTGGCATAGAACGAGGAGCAGGCTACCAGGCGGGTGTGCGGCAATGCCTGCAGCGCCGCCAGCGCCTGACGCAGTTGTTCGGCAGGCGCGGCGAGGTTGCTGCCCATGCCGATGTAGACGCGTTCCATGGGCCTACTCGGCAGCGCCGTCCTGGGTGGGGCGTTTGCGCTTGCTGGCGCCGCTGCGGCGGCGCTTGCGCGGTGCGGCCGGGCCATCGTCCTTGCTGGACAGATTGCGGATCATCACCCGGCGATCGCTGTCGCTGGCGTCCTGGTAGTCCGTCCACCAGTCGCCCAGGCCGTTGGTTTCCTCGCCAGCGCTTTCACGCAACAGCAGGAAGTCGTAGCCGGCGCGGAAACGCGGGTTCTCCAGCAGCAGGTCGGCGCGCTTGCCACTGCGACGTGGCAGGCGCTCCTGCATGTCCCAGATCTCGCGGATCGGCAGCGTGAAGCGCTTTGGCACGGCGATGCGCTGGCACTGCTCGGCGATCAGTTCGTGAGCGGCTTCCTGCATCGCCGGAATCGGCGGCATGCCGCGATCCTGCAGGCGAATGACCCGTGCCGGCAGGGCCGGCCAGAGCAGGGCGGCGAACAGGAAGGCGGGGGTCACCGGTTTGCCCTGCTGGATGCGCAGGTCGGTGTTGTCCAGTGCATTGCGGATCAGCGTGTCGGTGTAGTCGTGATTGTGCTTGAGGGCGGCAGCGCTGGCCGGGAACAGCTGGCCAAACAGGCCGTAATCCACCAGCAGGTCGTAGGTATAGATGGCGTAACCGCTGAGAAACAGCTTGAGCACTTCGTCGAACAGCCGCGCGGCCGGAATGCCGCTCAGCAGCGGTGCCAGGTCATGGATCGGGTCGGCGCTGTGCTTCTCGATGTCGAAGTCCAGCTTGGCGGCGAAACGCACCGCGCGCAGCATGCGCACCGGGTCTTCCTGATAGCGCTGCGTCGGGTTGCCGATCAGCCGCACCAGGTTGTTGCGGATGTCGTGCATGCCGTTGGCATAGTCCAGGATTCGCTCGGAAACCGGGTCGTAGTAAAGGGCATTGATGGTGAAATCGCGGCGCTGAGCATCGTCTTCCAGGGTGCCGTAAACGTTGTCGCGCAGGATGCGGCCGCTCTCGTTGCGCGAAGACTGGCTGGTGTCCTCTTCCTCGTCACCCTGCGGGTGATTGGCGCGGAAGGTGGCGGTTTCGATGATCTCGCGGCCGAAATGCACATGCACCAGCTTGAAACGGCGGCCGATCACCCGGGCATTGCGGAACTCACCCCTGACCTGCTCGGGCGTGGCGCTGGTGGCGACGTCGAAATCCTTTGGCTCGATGCCCAGCAGCAAGTCGCGCACGCAGCCGCCGACCAGATAGGCCTCATAGCCTGCGTTCTGCAGGCGCTCGACCACACTGATGGCGTAGCGGCTGATCTGCCCGCGCTGGATCGGGTGCTGATTGCTGTTCAGCACCTGCGGCGTACTGTGGGGCTTGTGCGCGCGGCGCAATGGCGAACGAAGGGACTTGAACAGCTTTTTCAGCATGGAGGGCACTGTATGACGAAATGAGCGGCCAGAATAAAGTAAAGGCGCAGAAATATCGCGGATTCTAGCATTGTGTGAGGCGTGGTGTAAGCGGGGGAGGGCGGCAGGCCGGGATCGAAGCTACTGGGGGAGCCGAAGCTCCCCCATAAATGTTACTGCGCGTTTTTCTTGTTAGGCGGGCGTGTTGTTTTTGTTGGATCGCCCGTTCCGGAACTGTGTGCCCGGAAATCTCCCGATATGGGGAGCAAGAGCAAACGGATTACTTTGGATGCTGACGCTACCTCAGGTCATCGACCCAACCAGAACCGTTGCTGTCTATCGACAGTTTTATTGTTCTCTATCTGGTCAAGGGCAAAGGCCCTGCAAGGCAATCCTCTCCAAAAGAATCAGTTAGCTGCGTCTCCTGCCGTCTTGTTCTTATTGTGCTGGAGTCGTTACGTCTTATTTTTATTGTCGTGGATCATGCTTGTTATTGTTGTTGTGCAAGAGATAAAGCATTCACCGTGCCAGTTTTTGTTTTTCTTTTAAAAACAGGTAGTTAGGTTTTTTGATTTTCTGTGAGGCAAAAAAAAGCCGGGATTCCGTTACCGAAAACCCCGGCTTTGTTACGGGCCCCGTCCTGGCGCGGTAACAGCCGCCGCAGAGCCGTCGCGGCTCATTCGTTGATGACGCTCGACTTGCGCCGCGGAATGCCCAAACGTTGGCGGCGCTCCCACAGGCATTTGCGGCTGATCCCCAGCTTGCGGGCCAGTTCGGTCTCGGTCATGTGGTCCTGATGTTCGAGCACGAAGTGCTGGAAGTAGTCCTCCAGCGACAGGTCTTCGCTGGGATCCTGGCTGGTGGGGTTGACCGCGCCGTTCTGTGGCGGCAGGCCGCGGAAGGCGTCGTCGTCCAGGTCTTCCAGCTCGATGTCGATACCCAGCAGGTCGGCATTGATGGTGCTGCCTTCGCAGAGAATCACCGAGCGCTCGATGGCATTCTCCAGCTCGCGCACGTTACCCGGCCAGCTGTAGTGGTGGATGGCCTGTTCGGCATCCGGCGCGAAATGCAGGTCGGTGCGGCCCATGCGGGTGGACTGACGCAGCAGGAACGCGCGGGCGATTTCCAGCACGTCGCTACCTCGCTCGCGCAGGGGCGGCAGTTTCAGGGCGATGACGTGCAGGCGGTAATAGAGGTCTTCACGGAACTGGCCGGTTTTCGACAGGGTTTTCAGGTCGCGGTGAGTGGCCGCGATCAGGCGTACGTCGACCTTCTGCGACTGCACCGAGCCGACCCGGCGAATTTCCCCTTCCTGCAGAACCCGTAGCAGACGCGCCTGGGCCTCCAGCGGCAGCTCGCCGATTTCGTCGAGAAACAGGGTGCCGCCGTCCGCCGCTTCGACCAGGCCCGCGCGGCTGGCGCTGGCACCGGTGAACGCGCCCTTTTCATGGCCGAACAGCTCGGACTCGATCAGGGTTTCCGGGATCGCCGCACAGTTGACCGAAATCAGTGGCGCCTTGGCGCGCTTGGACAGGTTGTGCAGCGCGCGGGCGACCAGCTCCTTGCCGGTACCCGATTCGCCCTGCACCAGTACGTTGGAGTCGGTCGGCGCCACCTTGCGGATCTTGCTGTACAGCTCGAGCATCGCCGGGCTGGAGCCGATGATGCCGATTTCGCCGTTGCTGGCCTTGTCACCTTTTTCAGCCGCGCGGGCCGGCGTGGGCGCACTGCCTGCCTGGCTGCGCAGTGCCTGGCGGTCACGCAGGATGCGCGCTACCGCTTGCAACATTTCGTCATGATCGAAGGGTTTGGCGATGTAGTCGACCGCGCCCATTTTCATCGAGTCGACCGCCGAGCGCAGGCTCGCGTAGCTGGTCATGATCAGCACCGGAGCGCCCTGGGCCAGCTTGATCAATTCGGTGCCCGGTGCCCCAGGCAGGCGCAGGTCACTGACGACCAGGTCGAACCCGGGAATGTCGAAGCGCTCCTGGGCTTCCTGCACAGAGCCGGCTTCACTGACCTGGTACTGGTTGCGTTCGAGCAGGCGACGCAGGGCAGAGCGGATGATGGTTTCGTCTTCGACGATCAGGATATGAGGCATTTAAACAAATTCTCTCGACGGTCTCGGAGCCTGCTTCCCGGTGCTGCAGCCAAGCCGGGCCGCGCGCATCGCCAGGAATGCGGTTCTTCGCAATTTAGGTCGCCAGTGGCAGTGCCTCGATATGCCGCGGCAGCGTCACCCGAACACGGGTGCCACGTTGCTGCTCGAGGTCGATCGGGCTGTCGATTGTTATCTGGCCATAATGCTCTTCCACGATGGAATAGACCAGCGCGAGGCCGAGTCCGGTTCCTTTGCCGGGGTCCTTGGTGGTGAAGAACGGCTCGAACAGCTGATCCATCACGCCCTTGGGGATACCGCTGCCTTCGTCCTCGACGATCAGGTCGACGGTGTGCTCCGAGGCTTCGCTACGCACCCGGATGGAGCCGCCCGCGGGCGAGGCATCACGGGCATTGCTCAGCAGGTTGATCAGCACTTGGGCCAGGCGCTGTGGATCGCCGTCGGCCCAGTGCTCGGGTTTGCACAAGTTGAAGAACTGCACATCCACGCTGCGCCGGTTGAGTGCCAGCAGGCCGATGGCTTCCTGGGCGATTTGCGCCAGGCACACCGGCTCGTCGGCCTGCTGGTGGCTGCCGGAGTGGGCGAAGTTCATCAGCGAGTGGACGATGCGCGTGACCCGTTTGGTCTGTTCGAGGATCTGCCCGCTGATTTCGGTCAGTTCGGCGTCATCCTCGCGCTCTTCACGCAGGTTTTGCGCCAGGCAGGCGATGCCGGTGATCGGGTTGCCGATTTCGTGCGCCACGCCGGCGGCCAGGCGGCCAATGCTGGCCAGGCGCTCGGAGTGCACCAGCTTGTCTTCGAGCATCTGCGTGTCGGTCAGGTCCTCGACCAGCAGCACCAGGCCACTGTTGCCCGGCGCCAGGGGTTCGTCGATCGCCGCCTTGTGCAGGTTCAGCCAGCGGATCTGTCCGTCCAGTGCCAGGCGTTGCTTGTGCAGGTGTTCGTCGGGCAGTTCGATGAAGCTTTGCAGCAGTCCGCGCCAGGGCTCACCGAGCGTCGACAGGCGTGAGCCGACAATGCGCTGGGCGGGAATTTCGGTCAGCTCTTCCATGGCCTTGTTCCACATCAGGATCTCGTGGTCCTTGGCCAGCGAGCAGACGCCCATGGGCAGCTCCTGCAGGGTCTGGCGGTGGTAACGGCGCAGGGCATCGAGCTCGGCGGCGAGGCCGGTGAGGCGCGAGTGGTAATCCTCCAGGCGGCTCTCGATGAAGTGAATGTCCTCGGTGACGTAGCTTTCGCTGCCGGTCTTGTAAGGCAGGAAGGATTCGATGATGTCCTGCGCCACGCTCGGCCCCATCAGCCCGGACAAGTTGGCCTCCAGGCGGTCACGCAGGCGGCGCAGGGCGTACGGGCGGCGTTCGTCGAACGGCAGGTGCAGGTCGCGCAGGGCTTGCTCGACTTCGCGCTGCGCGGTCTTGGCGCCGAGCGGCTTGGCCAGTTGGGTGGCGAACTCCTGGGGCGACAGCGCCAGCAGTTCACGACGCTGTGGGCGGCGTACGTTGTCCACCGCACAGGCTTCGGCTGCGCTGTCTTCCTCGGGGCTGGAATCGGTGAACACCGAGACCAGGGTGAACACCAGCACGTTGGTGGCCAGGGATGCGATGGCCGCCATGTGCCAACTGCTGTCGTCCAGCACGTAGACCAGGTCCAGAACCGGCACATAGAGCCCCGGCAGGGTGCCCAGGAGCGGCATCAGCATGCTCACCGACCAGACGCCGATGCCGGCCAGCAAGCCGGCGATGAAACCCCGGCGATTGGCGGTCGGCCAATACAGCACCGAGAGCACACCCGGCAGGAACTGCAGGGTGGCGACGAAGGAGACGATGCCCAGGTTGGCCAGGTCCTGCTGGGCGTCGAGCAGGTTGTAGAAGCCGTAGCTGGCGAGAATGATGGCGACGATCAGCGCACGGCGGGTCCATTTCAGCCAGCGGTAGATATTGCCTTCCGCCGGTGGCTGGTAGAGCGGCAGCACCACGTGGTTGAGCAGCATGCCCGACAGCGCCAGGGTGGTGACGATGATCAGCCCGCTGGAGGCCGAAAGGCCGCCGATGTAGGCGATCAGTGCCAGTGTCGGGCTGTCGACGGCGATGCCCAGGCCAAGGGTGAAGTACTCCGGGCTGGTGGTCGAGCCCAGGCGCAGGCCGGCCCAGAGAATCAGCGGCACCGCCAGGCTCATCAGCAGCAGGAACAGCGGCAGACCCCAGCTGGCGCTGACCAGCGCACGTGGATTGAGATTCTCGGTAAAGGTCATGTGGTACATGTGCGGCATGACGATGGCCGAGGCGAAGAACACCAACAGCAGGGTGCGCCAGGGTCCTTCCTGCAGGGGCGTATGCAAGCTCGCCAGCGCCGCCTGGTTGAGTACCAGCCACTGCTCCAGGTCGCGCGGCCCGTCGAACACCGCGTACAGTGCGTAAAGGCCGATGGCGCCCATGGCCAGCAGCTTGACCACCGACTCGAAGGCAATCGCGAACACCAGCCCCTGGTGTTTTTCGCGGGTTGCCAGGTGGCGCGCGCCAAACAGGATGGTGACCAGGATGAACAGCACGCAGAACGCCAGCGCTACCTGCGGCTGCACCGCCTCGCGGGTCAGAATGCCGATGGCGTCGGTGACCGCCTGGATCTGCAGGGCCAGCAGTGGCAGCACCGCGACCAGCATGCACAGCGTGCTCAGCGCGCCGGCCCAGGTGCTGCGAAAGCGAAACGCGAACAGGTCCGCCAGCGAAGACAACTGGTAGGTGCGGGTGATGCGCAGGATCGGGTAGAGCAGCACCGGCGCCAGCAAAAACGCGCCGGTCACCCCCAGGTAACTGGCCAGAAAACCGTAGCCGTACTGATAGGCCAGGCCGACGGTGCCATAAAAAGCCCAGGCACTGGCGTAGACGCCCAGTGACAGGGTGTAGGTCAGCGGGTGACGGATCAGCCGGCGTGGTATCAGGCCACGGTCGGCGCACCAGGCGACACTGAACAGCACCAGCAGGTAGGCGACGCTGACCAGCATCAGCTGGGTCAGGCTAAAGCTAATCGGCATTGCGAGGGCTCTGGGGGGCAAGGCAAGCGGTGGTCAGGGGGGCGACGCGCGCTGGTTGTGCCGGTAGCGGCACTGTGCGGCGAACAGTCTGCATGCACGGCGAAATGCCCCGTGCCGGTTCAGAGTTCGTCGGCATCACGCTGGCCCTGCAGGATGAAGGTCACCACGATGAGGATCAGCCACAGCATGTACGGCCGGTACCAGGCGCCGTTGGGGTCGATCCACCAGTCCATGATGGCAGGCGAGAACAGGTAGATGCCCACTACCAGAATCAGAACCAATCGATAGATATACATGCCGCATCTCGCTACTGAGTGTGCCGATGGTAACGGAAGCGCACTGCCCTGGCTAAGGTGCTGTTATGGTGCGTGGTGTTCGTTGTGGGGCGTGGTATGCCTCAGGCTGGTGCCAAGTCTGCGTCAGGGTGTCTGCGTTGCCGCCATGGGCCGGCGCTGGCACAAGTCTTGCGCCAATATTGTTATCGCCCAGGTCGCAGGAGGCCCGCCGTGTCGATTCATGTCGCGTTGCATCACGTCACTCATTATCGCTACGACCGAGCCATCAACCTGGGGCCGCAGATCATCCGCTTGCGCCCCGCCCCGCACAGCCGCACGCGGATCCTGTCCTACTCCCTGAGTGTCGAACCGGGCGAGCATTTCATCAACTGGCAGCAGGACCCCCAGGGCAACTACCTGGCGCGCCTGGTGTTCCCGGAGCAAACCCGCGAGCTGCGCGTGGAGGTGGATCTGGTCGCCGAAATGGCGGTGTTCAACCCGTTCGACTTCTTCCTCGAGCCCTACGCCGAGCAGATTCCACTGACTTACACCGAGGGTGAGCAGCGCGAGCTGGCACCCTACCTGGTGAAGCTGCCGGGCGAGGCGCGCTTTACCGAATACCTGGCGGGCATCGACCGTACGCCGCGCCCTAGCGTGGATTTCCTGGTTGCCCTGAACCAGCGCCTGGCCGCCGATATCGCTTACCTGATCCGCATGGAGCCGGGTGTGCAGACCCCGGAACAGACCCTGGTCAATGGCTCCGGCTCATGCCGCGACTCGTCTTGGCTGCTGGTGCAACTGTTTCGTCATCTGGGCCTGGCGGCACGCTTCGTCTCCGGTTACCTGATCCAGCTCAAGGCCGATGTCAAGTCGCTGGATGGCCCGTCCGGCACCGAGGTGGACTTCACCGACCTGCACGCCTGGTGCGAAGTCTACCTGCCGGGTGCGGGCTGGATCGGCCTCGACCCCACCAGCGGGTTGTTCGCCGGCGAGGGCCATATTCCCCTGGCCTGTAGCCCGGAACCCTCGTCGGCGGCGCCGATCAGCGGGGCGGTTGACGAATGCGAATGCGAGTTCAGCCACGAGATGCGCGTCGAGCGCATCTGGGAAGCGCCGCGGGTCACCAAACCCTATAGCGATAGCCAGTGGCACGACATTGTCGAGCTGGGTCGCCGCGTCGATGAAGACCTGCAGGCCGCCGACGTGCGCCTGACCATGGGCGGCGAGCCGACCTTCGTCGCGCTCGATTACCCGGACGATGCCGAGTGGAACACCGCCGCCCTGGGGCCGAACAAGCGCCGGCTCGCCACCGACCTGTTCATGCGCCTGCGTGAGCACTACGCGCCGGCTGCCCTGGTGCATTTCGGGCAGGGCAAGTGGTACCCCGGCGAGCAATTGCCGCGCTGGTCGTTGAATGCCTTCTGGCGCCGTGACGGCCAGCCGGTCTGGCACAACGCCGCGCTGCTGGCGGATGAGGGCCGCGACTACGGGGCCGATGCGCAGATGGCCGCGCGATTCCTCGCCAGCCTGGCCGAGCGCCTGGGTGTCGACCCCGGGCACAGCTTTCCGGCTTTCGAAGATGGCCTGTATTACCTGTGGCGCGAGGGGCGCCTGCCCGACAACGTGACAGCCGACGATGCGCGGTTGCGCGATCCGTTGGAGCGCGAGCGTTTGCGCCGAGTATTCGAACAGGGCCTGGATAGGGTCATCGGTCACGTGCTGCCGCTGGCCCGCGATGAGCGCCGGGCAGGTTGGCGCAGTGGCTGCTGGTACCTGCGTGAGGAGTATTGTCGCCTGGTACCGGGTGACTCGGCGCTGGGTTATCGTCTGCCGCTCGATTCGCAGCCTTGGGTGAGGGCCGAAGAGTACCCCTACGTTACCCCGGCCGATCCCTCCCAGGTGTTCGCGCCGCTGCCGGCTGCGGCTGATCTGCAGCAACAGTTGCGGGGTGTATGGAGCGGCAGCCGAGGTGCCGCTGCTGCCAAGCCCAAACGTGGCCAGTCGGCGCCGGAGGTGGTGCGCACCGCCTTGTGCGCCGAGCCGCGCGGCGGGCGTTTGTACCTGTTCATGCCGCCGCTGAGCGAACTTGAAGACTACCTGGCGCTCACGGCCGCCATCGAAGAAACCGCTGCCGAGCTTGACTGCCCCGTGCTGCTCGAAGGCTACGAGCCGCCGGGCGATCCGCGGCTGCAGTTCTTCCGGGTCACGCCGGACCCCGGCGTGATCGAGGTGAATATTCATCCGGCCGCCAGCTGGAACGAGCTGGTCGAACGCACCGAGTTTCTCTATGAGCAGGCGCGCCAGTGCCGCCTGAGCAGCGAGAAATTCATGGTCGACGGCCGGCACACCGGCACGGGCGGCGGCAACCACTTCGTGCTGGGCGGCGCCACGCCCGCCGATTCGCCGTTCCTGCGGCGCCCCGACCTGCTGCGCAGCCTGATCAGCTACTGGCACAATCACCCGTCGCTGTCCTACCTGTTCTCCGGGTTGTTCATCGGCCCTACCTCCCAGGCGCCGCGTGTCGACGAGGCACGCAACGACTCGCTCTACGAACTGGAGATTGCCTTCGCGCAGATGCCGGAACCCGGGCGCGAGTGCGCGCCTTGGCTGGTCGACCGCCTGCTGCGCAATCTGCTGGTGGACGTCACCGGCAATACCCATCGGGCCGAATTCTGCATCGACAAGCTGTACTCCCCGGATTCCGCGTCGGGGCGCCTTGGCCTGCTCGAACTGCGTGCGTTCGAAATGCCACCCCACGCGCAGATGAGCCTGGCCCAGCAACTGCTGCTGCGGGCATTGATCGCGCGCTTCTGGAAGGAGCCCTACCGGCCCACGCGCCTGGTGCGCTGGGGTACCGAGCTGCATGACCGCTTTCTGCTGGCGCATTTCGTCGAGCAGGACTTCGCCGATGTGCTGCAAGAGCTCGGTACCTTCGGCTACCGCCTGCGCGCCGAGTGGTTCGCGCCGCATTTCGAGTTCCGTTTTCCCAAGGCCGGCGACTTCAGCATCAAGGGCATCGACCTTGAACTGCGCCAGGCGCTGGAGCCCTGGCACGTGCTGGGCGAGGAGGGCGCGGTTGGCGGCACGGTCCGTTACGTCGATTCGTCCCTGGAGCGTTTGCAGGTCAAGGTCAACGGCCTGACGGCCGACCGCTACGTGCTTACCTGCAACGGCGTACCGGTGCCGCTCAAGGCCACGGGCACGGTGGGCGAGTTCGTCGCCGGGGTGCGCTTTCGTGCCTGGCAGCCGGCCGCCTGCCTGCAGCCGACCATCGGTGTACACGCGCCGCTGATTTTTGACCTGGTCGACACGTGGATGAACCGTTCCATCGGTGGATGCCAGTACCATGTTACCCACCCCGGCGGGCGCAACTACGAGAGCCTGCCGGTGAACGCCTATGAAGCGGAAAGCCGGCGCCTGGCGCGCTTCTTCCGCGTTGGCCATAGCCCGGGCAAGCGTGCGCTGTTGACGCCAACTGCCAACCAGGAACTGCCAATGACCCTGGATCTGCGCCGTATCTGACGGCGCAGGCTACGCTGCTATACCGCAATGCCCCGAAAACAAGACTGCACCGAGACAGTGATGGCTGACCTGCTTGCCGATTACCCGTCCAACGACACGGCCTACGATGAACTGCTCGACGCCAATGGGCAGGTACGCCCTCACTGGCGCAAGCTGCTGGCCCGGCTGCAACGCAGCCGCCCGGCGCAATTGCAGCAGCGCCAGGCGATGCTCGCCCGGCAGATCCAGGAGAACGGCGTTACCTACAACGTTTACGCCGATCCCGATGGCGCCGACCGCCCCTGGGAGTTGGATTTGCTGCCCAACCTGATACCTGCCGACGAGTGGCAGACCATCGCCGCCGGGGTCGCGCAACGCGCGACGCTGCTCGACAAGGTGCTGGCCGATCTCTACGGGCCACAGCAGTTGCTGGCCGACGGGCTGCTGCCGCCGGAACTGGTATTCGGCCACGAGAACTACCTCTGGCCGTGCCAGGGGCTGCAGCCACCCGGTGGCACCTTTCTGCACGTGTATGCCGTCGACCTGGCGCGCGCCCCGGACGGCCGCTGGTGGGTAACGGCCGATCGTACCCAGGCGCCTTCCGGCGCAGGTTACGCCCTGGAAAACCGGCAGATCGTTTCTCGCGCCTTTCCCGAGTTGTACCGCGACCTCGGCGTTCAGCACCTGGCCGGGTTCTTCCGCACCCTGCAGGACACCCTGGCCCGCCAGGCCCCGGCCGACGGCGAGACGCCATTGGTGGTGGTGCTCACGCCTGGGCGCTTCAACGAAAGTTACTTCGAGCACCTCTATCTGGCCCGCCAGTTGGGTTACCCGCTGGTCGAAGGCAGCGACCTGACCGTGCGCGACGCCACCCTCTACCTCAAGACTCTCGCCGGCCTGCGCCGGGTGCACGCGGTGCTGCGGCGGCTCGATGACGACTTTTGCGATCCTCTGGAGCTGCGCACCGATTCCGCCCTGGGCGTACCCGGCCTGCTCGAGGCGGTGCGCCAGGGCCGCGTGCTGGTGGCCAACGCGCTAGGCAGCGGAGTGCTGGAATCACCCGGGCTGCCAGGCTTCCTGCCGGCGATCAGCGAGAAGCTGCTGGGCGAGCCGCTGTTGCTGCCGAGCGTCGCCAGTTGGTGGTGTGGCGAGCCACCGGTGCTCGAGGAGGCGCTGGAGAAGTTGCCTCAATTGCTGATCCGGCCAAGCTTCCCATCGCAGAGTTTCACCCCGGTGTTCGGCCGCGACCTGGATGCCATGCAGCGCGCCGAACTGGCCGAACGCCTGCGTTTGCGCCCGTATGCCTACGTCGCCCAGGCGCTGGCGCAACTGTCCCACGCGCCGGTCTGGCAGGGCGACGGCACGCTGCAATCGCGCGCCATCGGCATGCGCGTGTTCGCCGTGGCCAGTGCCGAGGGGTATCGGGTGATGGCCGGCGGCCTGACCAGGGTGGCCGCAGAGGCCGATGCCGAGGTGGTGTCGATGCAGCGTGGCGGTGCCAGCAAGGACACCTGGGTGCTCGGCGAGCGACAGGGTGGTGGCGAGCCCTGGCAGGGAACACGGCCGCTTGGCGCCGCGGATCTGGTGCGCAGCGACCCCTACCTGCCGTCGCGGGTGGTGGAAAACCTGTTCTGGTTCGGCCGCTACAGCGAGCGCTGCGAAGACAGTGCGCGGCTGCTGCGCATCATGCTCGGCCGTTATGTCGATGACGATGACGATCCCCAGGCCCTGGCGGCGGCACTGGAGCTCGGCGAGAGCCTCGGGCTGCTGCCGGACGAAGAGCATGGCGCGCTGGACGCCCGGCTACTGGAGGCGGTAATGGGGAGCGAATGGCCGGCCAGCCTGCGCATCAACCTGCAGCGCCTGCAGTGGACCGCCGGCAGCGTGCGCGGCAAGCTGTCCCAGGCCAATTGGCAGGCGCTGGTGGAGTTGCAGCGTGACGCCCAGAACCTGGACGCCCGTGGTGGCGATTTCGGGCAACTGCTGGATTTTCTCAATCGCCTGCTGATGTCCCTGGCCGCGCTTTCCGGTTTCGCGCTGGATGACATGACCCGCGACGACGGCTGGCGCTTCCTGGTGCTCGGCCGCTGCATCGAGCGCCTGCAGTTCCTGTGTGACAGTGTCGGCGGTTTCCTGCGAGGCCCGACCCCGGATGACCAGTCGGCGCTGGAATGGCTGCTGGAATTGGGCAACAGCAGCATCACCTACCGCACTCGCTACATGGCGTCGGCCCAGCTGATTCCGGTTCTTGACCTGCTGTTGCTCGATGAGCAGAACCCCCATGCCGTGCTGTTCCAGCTACGCATGCTGCTGCGCTCCATGGAGCGCCTCGCCGAACGCTTCCATTTGCCCGATGCGCCGGCCCTGGCGCAGCGTGAGCGGCAGCTCAGTGCGGTTGATCTGCGCAGCCTGGAAAACCCGCTGTTCGGTGCACGGGGTATCCGTGACGTGCTCGATGGCCTGGCCTCGCTGCTCGAAGCCATCGGCCAGGCCGCGGGTCAGGTATCCGACGAGCTGGGCCTGCGTTTCTTCGTGCACGTTGCCGCCAGCCAGGGGACCCAGTCCTCATGAGCGCGCGCTATCAGGTGCTGCACGACACCCACTATCGTTACGCCTCGCCGGTTTCCCTGGCCCAGCAACTGGCCCACCTGTGGCCCCGCGAGTGCGCCTGGCAGCGCTGCACCCAGCGCGTTTTGCAGGTCACGCCGGCGCCCAGCCAGCGCCACGATATCCTTGACGTGTTCGGCAATCCGCTGACTCGCCTGGCGTTCGAGCGGCCCCACGATGCCCTGAAGATCTGTGCGAAACTCGACGTCGAAGTGCTGCCGCGGGCCTACCTTGACCTGCAGGACTCGCCTGCCTGGGAGAGGGTCTGCGATGTCCTTAGCTATCAGGGGCGGCCCTGGCAGCCCGAGCTGCTGGACGCCACGCGCTATCGGTTCCAGTCACCCTACGTACGCCTCAAACGTGCCTTCAGCCTGTTCGCCGACGATTGCTTCCCAAGCGGGCAACCGCTGCTGGTCTCGGTACGCGCTCTGATGCAGAAAATCTTCGACGAATTCACCTTCGACGCCGAGGCTACCCAGGTGGCGACGCCGCTGACCAAGGTACTAGAGGAGCGTCGCGGCGTTTGTCAGGACTTCGCCCACCTGATGCTGGCCTGCCTGCGCTCCCGTGGCCTGGCGGCGCGTTACGTCAGCGGCTACCTGCTCACCCAGCCACCACCCGGCCAACCGCGGCTGATTGGCGCCGACGCGTCGCATGCCTGGGTATCGGTGTATTGCCCGCGCAATGGATGGGTGGACTTCGATCCGACCAACAATATCCTGCCGGCGCTGGAGCACATCACCCTGGCCTGGGGCCGCGACTTTGCCGATGTCTCACCGCTGCGTGGGGTAATCCTCGGTGGCGGTGATCACGACCCCGAGGTGCAGGTGACGGTGATGCCGCTGGCGGCGCACTGATCGTTGGCGCATTGGTGCGTGGCGGGGCTTAGCCGACGACCACGCGGATCACCGCGATCAGCTGGAAGGCACAGAAGAACCCGAGGGCGATGCGCATGGGTTTCGAGAGGTTGCTGCCCAGGCTTTCGCGCAGCGGCTGGAGCATGAACTGCGGGGTGAGTGCCAGGCCGACCACCAGCGAGACCACGGCGAACATCGAAAAGAATTCGCTGCTCATCGGCGGCACTCCCGAGGTGAAGCCGTACAGCAGACAAGCGATGGCCACGGCGAAGAACGCTGCGCAAATCAGGCGCTCCTTGGGTGTCCAGGAGGAAAAGTTCAAAGGCGTGCGCTCCACAGGCGAAAACGATGGGCGCAGTATAAGGAATGGCGCGTTCGCTGGAAGTAGCCTGATACAAACTACTGGCCATGGGGCATCAAACACAGCGCACGACCCGCGATTTGCAGGTGTGGCCTGGGCGCAATGCCGCGTTGCGCCTGGCTTTACGGCAGCCCCGCCGCCGGTCGGAGCAGGCCGAAGCGCTGCCGGCTCGCTTACAGTACTCCGGCCTTTTTCCACGCCAGGTAGCGGTTGACCAGCTCGGGGCCAAGCTCTGTGGGACGCGCGTCGAGCACCGGCACGTTATGGGCGCCGAGTCGCTCATGCAGGGTATTGCGTGCGTTGAGGTAGTCCACGGCGCCGCAGTAGTTGAGGGCCGACTCGTAATCGCGTACCGGGGCGTGGCGCAGGTTGTCGAGGACGTCCTCACGCAGGCTGGCGATCAGCACCCGGTGGCGCCGTTCCAGACGCTTCACGGCGCCGAGCAGTTGCTCGTCGTCTTCGTCACGCAGGTTGCTGATCAGCACCACCAGGGCGCGGCGGCTTTGCCGGCTGAGCAGGCTGTCCACCGCCGCGGCATAGTCGGCAGGGCGTTGGGTGCTCTGCAGGTCATAGACTGCGTTGAGCAGCACATTCACCTGCGCCTGGCCTTTGACTGGCGGCAGGTAGCGGGAGTGCTCGCCGGCGAAGGTCATCAGGCCCACGGCGTCGCCCTGGCGCAGCGCCACGTAGCTGAGCAGCAGGCTGGCGTTGAGGGCGTGATCGAAATGCGACAGCTCGCCGTCCTGGCTGCGCATGCGCCGGCCGCAATCGATCAGGAAGACGATCTGCTGGTCGCGCTCGTCCTGGTATTCACGGGCGATCGGCATGCGTTTGCGGGCGGTGGCTTTCCAGTCGATCTGGCGCAGCGTGTCGCCATCGCGAAATTCGCGCAACTGGTGAAATTCCTGGCCCAGGCCGCGGCGCTGCCGCTGGCGCACGCCCAGCTGGGCGACCCAGTCGTCCACGGCCATCAGCTGCGCGCCGTACAGCCGTGCGAAATCCGGGTACACGCGGGCTTCGTCGTGTACCTCCAGGTAACGCCGCGACTGCCACAGGCGCAGCGGGCTGGGCAGGCTGATCTCGCACCGGGAGAAGACGAAATGCCCGCGCACCAGCGGGCGCACCCGATAGCTGAAGGTGGTGTGTTCGCCAGGACGCAGTTCCACCTGCTGGGGCAGGTGCTCGACGGCCATGTCCTGGGGGACGTGATCGAACACGCCGAGGTGCACGATCCGCGAATAATCGTGTTGGGCGGTCAGTTGCACATCGCTCCAGCGGCCCAGTGGCAGGTTGCCCGGCAACTGCCGCTGCAGGCGCGGCGATGCTTGCCGGGAGAGCCGCAGGGCATCGACCGATGCAGCGCCCGCCAGCACCAGCAGGGCGCCCCACCACAGTGCGATAAGGCGCTCCGGCACGGCCACCGACAGGGCATCCAGCGCGCCAAGGGCGATGGCGACGAGCAGCAGGGCGGCCAGCAGGCGGAGCAGGACGGAGGAGGGCTTCATGCCGCGCTATCCCGGGTCGAGGCGTTCATAGACGGGGCGCGGCCACCTGGTCGAGCAACTGCAGCAGCACCTGGTCGATGGAAAGGCCTTCGATGTCCAGCTCCGGTGACAGGCGCACGCGGTGGCGCAGTACGGCCAGGGCGCAGCCTTTGATGTCGTCGGGCAGGACGAAATCGCCGCCGCGCAGCAGGGCACGAGCGCGGGCGCCGCGTACCAGGGCAATCGAGGCGCGGGGCCCGGCACCGATCGCCAGTCCAGGCCAGCTGCGCGTGGCACGCGCCAGGCGCACTGCATAGTCGAGAACCTGATCGTCGAGCGGCAGGTCGCCAGCGATCTTCTGCATGATCAGCACGTCCTTGGCCTGCAGCAGCGTGCGCAGAGGCGTCACCTCGAGCATGTCGGCCTTGGTCGAGCGGCTGACCTGGCGAACCATGCTCAGCTCCTCGTCCTGCTCGGGGTAGTCCATGTGCAGCTTGAGCATGAAACGGTCGAGTTCGGCCTCTGGCAGCGGGTAAGTGCCTTCCTGCTCGATGGGGTTCTGGGTGGCCAGCACCATGAACGGCAGCGGCACCGCCAGTGCGCGGCCTTCCAGGGTCACCTGGCGCTCCTGCATGACCTCCAGCAGGGCGGCCTGGGTCTTGGCCGGGGCGCGGTTGATCTCGTCGGCCAGCAGCAGGTTGGTGAAGATCGGCCCCTTGCGCAGCTTGAACTGCTCGCTTTGCAGGTCGTATACGGCGTGGCCGGTGATGTCGCTGGGCATCAGGTCCGGGGTGAACTGGATGCGTGCGAATTCGCCGCCGAAGCAGCGCGCCAGGGCACGTACCAGAAGGGTCTTGCCGAGGCCCGGTACGCCTTCGAGCAGCACGTGTCCGCCGGCGATCAGCGCGGTGAGCACGTCGTCGATCACGGCCGTCTGGCCGATCACGGCCTTTTGCAGTTCCTGGCGCAGGGCCTGCGCCAGTTGGCTGGCGCGCTGGCGTTGCAAGGCGATATTGTTTGCCGCCGGCGCCGCAGCGGCGCTGGCAGGTTCGCTGATCGGACTGCTCGGCTGGTCGGGCGTATGTTCGCTCATAGGGCATTCCTGAGTGTTTGCAGGTGGGCGACCTGGCGGGTGAAGTCGCTGGCGGAAAGACGTTTGTTGCCCAGCGGGCGCATGGCCTGGCTGATGGCGGAGGACGGCAGACGGCTGAGGCGGCCGAGGATCTGCCACTGGTCGGCGACCCCGAGGCGCTCGAAGCCGGGATGGCGACGCCGCGCACGGCGCAGGATGTCCTGCTGCAAATTGCCGAGCAGGCGCTGCTGGCCGCCATGGCGCAGCAGGAAGTCGGCGGCCCCGCGCAGGTGTTCCTGCAGTTGCCGACGGCTGGCTGGCTGCGGTTGCAGCGAGCCCTGGCGCTGGCCGACGTGCCAGAGCAGCAGTGCCAGGAGCAGACCGAGGGCCAGCAGCGCAGGCGTGAAGTGACGCTGCAGCAGGGTCAGCAGGTTGTCGCGATCGGCGTTGTAGACCAGGGTCACGGCGCTGTCCTGGCTGAGGTACCAGAGCAGCCAGGCGTTGTCGTGGTTGCCCAGCTTGTCGTTCTGCCAGATCCAGGCGTCGGTGACGATGCTGATCAGCCCTTCGCCGTGATAGATCTGCAGCAGGTGCGTAGCTTCGCCACTGTTGGCCCAGACATGGGCCAGGTCGTCGGCGTCGTAAAGGTGGAAGTCGGTATCGAAGCCGATATAGGCCGGTGCCTGTTCGTTTTCCAGGTACAGCTTGGTGAGGCCGGGGTAGGTATCCAGCGGCTGCTCTGCACTGTTCTCGCTGCCCGGCTCCGCCGTGTCCTCGTCGGTAGCGTCCTCGCTGGCGGCCTCATCCTCGTCCTTGTCGAGGTTCTCGACGGGGTACTGCTGCACATTCAGCCTGTCGAGCAGTTGGTCGCCGCTCTTGCCCTCGGCCTCGTCCCACATGCGCTCGGCGATGAACAGCAGGTGGCCGCCCTTGGCGGTCCATTGCAGCAGGCGCTCGTTCTGCTGCGGCGTGAGGTTGCTGCGGTTGGCCAGCAACAGCAGGGTCTGTCCGCGGCTGGGCAGGGTAGCCAGGCCGGCAAGGTTGTCGGCGCGTGTCACCGCGATGCCGCGCTCGCGCAGGAAGTATTCGGCAGCCAGATACGGATTCGCCCGGGCCTCAGGCGAGGGGCCGTGGGTCACCACTTCCTCGTAGGATTCGGCACGGCCCAACAGGTAGCTGCCAAGCAGGCCGAGGCCCAGCACCAGCAAGCCACCAAGGGCGATGCGAGTGGTGCGGTTCATGGTTGGCCACCGTGCTCGACCAGGCGGCGCCAGTCGTTGCAGAGCACCGGGCACAGCTCGGCCGGTGGCAGGCGATGGCCGTACGCGAGGTTCTGCCAGTGGCGGGTCAGGTTCTGGCTGAAGTTGCTCAGTTCGGGGTCATCCAGGCTATCGACAAGCGGCAGCACCTCGGCCTCGGTGTGGGAATTTTTAAGCGCCAGCCTGTGGTCGTGGATCAGTCGGCTGAGCAGTGCGCGGTACAGCAGGCCCAGGGCGGCGCGTGGATCATCCTGCCAGAGACGTTCGGCGGCACTGGCGACATCGTCGGGCAGGCTCTGCGGCAGCACCTGCAGGCCGAACAGCTGGCTGGGCGCCTCGTTGCGCTCCGGCAGGCGCAGGCGGGCCCGGCCGGCGAAGGTGCTCAGCCAGTCACGGTAGCGCCAGATCACCAGGGCAATGATGCCAATCACCAGCGCCCACAGCAGCGCCTCGAAGAACAGGGCGAGGCCTTTCAGCACAGTCCAGTTCTCGACCATTTCGAGCAGCGCCTCGACGGCCTTGGCCCTGTCTGCCGATGGCTCGCTTTCGGCCTGCTCGGTGTCATCGCCGAAACGCCAGCGGGTCACCGTTTCCCGGTTCTCGAACGGTGGTGCGTCGAGTATCGCCAGTGCGGACTGGCGCGAAGCCTCGCTGGTCAGTGGCTGGGCGAGCAGTCGCGCGGCCTCCGGGCCGTTCGGGTCTTCCTTGGGCAGTGGGCAACTGTACGTGGTGTCGGTTTCGGTGTCGGCGAACGCCGGCGTGGCGGGCTGCAAGAGCAACATGCCAATGCCGAGCAGCAGGGCATAGGCCGCGCCAGTGAGGCGCTGCCGCAGGCGGCGGAAGGTCAGTTCGATATCCCAGCCTTCCAGCGCGGTGCGGCGATTGAGGTACAGGGTGAACCCGCAGGCCACGTAGATCGGCTCCCAGAAGACCAGCAGTGCTACGTAGAACAGGTTGGACAGGTGCTCCAGCCAGAGCCATTCGCTGGTGTCGCCATTGATCAGGCTCTGCCAGTCCCAGTCCATCTCTATCTGCGTGGGCATGAACAGGTACACCAGGCTGCCCAGGCCGATCCACAGGGCAACTTCCAGGTGCACGCCCACCAGCGTCAGCCAGGTGGCGGCACCGGCGTCGCGCTGCGCCAGTACGTTCAGGCGCTGCGTGCGCGCCTGGCCCTTGAGGCCTTCGAGCTGCAGCACCGGCAGGTCGAAACTGCGCGTCGGGCTGAAGCGGCGCCAGGTCAGGCTGGCCAGCAACTGCGGCCTGAGCAGGCCGGGAAGTGCCCTCAGGGCCTCCTTCAGTGTCGGCGTATCGGCAAACAGCGAGCGCGACAGGATGTACAGCGGCAGCCGCTCATAGGCGGGCTTCAGCCACCAGAACACGAACATGGCCCAGGAGGGGTATTGCCATAGCAGCGCACTGAGCAGGGCAAACACCGGTAGCGTGACGATGGCCCAGCTGGCCATCAGCAGGCCGCGATGACGGCCGGCCATGAGCACGCCCAGGTCGATCGCCTCCCAGGCGGTGCGCGGGCGAATCGCCACGCTGGCGTCAGTCAGGCGCATGCTGCCCCCTGCCGGCCAGGCACAGGTAAGCCAGCACCAGGCCCCAGAGGGCGGCGCCGACGGCATACTTGATATGCGGGGTGGCGAAGGTCATGGAGGACCAATAGGCCTCGATGAACGCGGCTACCAGCAGGAACAGCGCGGCGCCGCCAAGCAGGCGTACGGCGCGGATCGCCGCCAGGCGCAGCGCTTCGCCACGCGGCAGGCGTCCGGGCGCGAGCAGCGCCCAGCCGAGCTTGAGCCCAGCGGCGCCAGCCAGGGCGATGGCGGTCAGTTCGAAGGCACCATGGCCGATCACGAACGACCAGAAGGTTTCGCTGTAGCCCAACTGCGTCAGGTAACCGGCCACGGCACCGATCATCAGGCCATTGAAGAGCAGGAAGAACAGGCTGCCGACGCCGAACAGCAGACCGCTGGCGAAGGTCTGAAAGGCGATGCCGATGTTGTTCATGATGTAGTAGCCGAACATCATCCAGTCGTCACCGGAGTCGCGCTCGCCGAAACGGCCCAGGCGGGTGGTGTCCGGGTCGTACATGCGTTCCATCTCACTGACGCGGTCCGGGTCCATGACGCTGTAGACCAGGTCCGGAAACAGGTAGACCAGGCTGCCCATGACCGCCAGGCTGCCGAAGAACAGCAGGCTGGCGATGGCCACCAGGCGCCATTCCTCACGAACCAGGCGTGGAAAACCGGCGAGCACGAAGCCAATCAGCTGTGGGCCGATGGCACTGCGGTGGCGATAGAACTGCTGGTGGCCGCGCAGTGCCAACTGTTGCAGTTCATCGATCAGGTGATTGCTGTAGCCGCGTTCCCGGGCCAGGGCGAGGTGTTGGCACAGGCGCCGGTAATCGGCTGCGAACGTGTGGCTTTTCTGCGCGTCGACGCCTCCTTTTTCAAGGCGCTCGAGGTATTCGGTGAAGGCCTGCCACTGCGGTTTGTGCCGGGCTTCGAAAAGGCTCTGCTTCATGTCGGACCCAACAGGCCGCGGGCGATGCCGTTGATCTGCCGTTCGGCATGTTCGGCATCGACCTGTAACGGCTCCGCCAGAATGGCCGCCAGTTCTGCGCGGCGTGCGGTAGACAGGGTTTCACCGCGCTCGGCGAAGGCTAGCAGGGCGCGCTGTTCGGCCAGGTCCAGGGCAATGGGCGCGTGCAGCGCATCGGCGTCCGGCAGTTTGGGCCGCTCGATTGGCTGGTCGCGGTAGACCACCAGCGTGCCGGCGGCGATATCGCCGAGGCGTTTGAATGCGCGGTTGCTCAGGCAACTGATGATGCCCAGGGTGTAAGCGAATGGCAGCAGGTCGACGAAGCGCAACAGGTTGCGGGTCAGCGAAGCCGGCCAGCCAATCGGTGTGCCGTCGTCATGCACGACCCGCAGGCCAAGCATCTGCTTGCCGGGCGAGCGGCCCTGATTGAACATCTCGAACAGCACCATGTACCACCAGGTCACCAGAAACATGATGATGGTCGCCAGGCCCATGCCGAATTGGCCGAGCCAACCGAGCACCAGGTAGACGACACCGAGAATCGCCCCGCGGATCAGCAGGTCGATGGTGAAGGCCAGGGCACGCGGCACCAGGCCCGCCGGGCGCAATGCCAGGTCGATGCCTTCCGGCGTTTCCACCTGATAGCGTGTGTCCAGCACGGTTGGCTGTTGTCGATTGAGAGGCGAAGCGGAGGAGGGCGGCATCGTCACGTCGTATGTGCAAAGCCCGATGCTAGCCAGCAGCGAGGCAGTAAGCAACCTGACCGCGCGAGCGCGGTCAGGCGGGCGGCGGTTAGCGTGCTACCGGGAGCACGCCGAAGATGGTGCGGTACAGCACGCCCATCGTCACGACGAAGAGCGGAATGCTCCAGATCAGGCCGATACCCAGCGGGATGGCGCTGAGAATGACGATCACACCAATCAGCAGGAACAGGCCGAAGGCCTTGAACCAGTGTTGGCTGATTGCCTTGCGCGAGGCTTCCAGCGCCTGCCACGGCGACAAGCCGCGCTCGACCACTAGCGGAATCGCCAGCATGTAGGCCACCGCCAGGTAGATGCCCGGGAGCACCAGCAGGAAGAAACCGATGTAGATCAGCAGCATCATCAGCAGGGCGGTGAGCAGCAGCGGTACGGTACGGCCGAAGTGGCTGAAAATCTCGTTGAAGCTGAACGGCTGCCCGGCGGCGCGGCGGATACCGACCATGTTGAGGCCGGCCATGAACGGATAGGCCGCGGCAGAGGCGAGAATCATCGTCACCACCTGGCCGATGATGATCAGCGCCAGGCTGTCGCTGAACATTGTGAAGATACCGAAGGCGCCACCGATCACGAAAGACGCGATGAACAGCGCCACGTAGAACACCAGGAAGCCGCCGATGATGATGCCTTTGGTGCCCTTGGTCAGTTGCCAGGCCTCGCTGATCAGCGAGCCGATGCTGAAGTCGTAACCACGGCTTAGCGCCTGCTCGATGCTGAGGGCCTGGTCGCCGTTGGGGGCATCGCGCAGATCGCTGGTGGGAACGGCGTAGGGATTGGTGGAAAGCGTGTCACTCATGATTCATCCTTGGCGAGTGTAAGTAAGATTTGTTTCCTGATATTAATGGTCGCGCAGCCGGCCCACAAGGATAACCGTATCGCCGCTTCGCTGAGGTGTGCGCATGATCAAGCTTTCGAGGACGGGTTGCGGTTTGTGATGCCTCGCCAACACGCCGTAGACTGCGACGTTTACTCGCTAAATTAGGAGCACGCCGTGCCGTCCAGCCTATTCTGGTACGACTACGAAACCACGGGCATCGATCCGCGCCGTGACCGCCCGCTCCAGGTCGCGGGTATCCGCACCGACGAGCAGCTCAACGAGATCGAAGCGCCGCTCAACCTCTATTGCCAGCCCAGCGATGACATCCTCCCGCACCCGGCGGCCTGCCTGATTACCGGCATAGGCCCGGAGCGTCTGGCACGTGACGGCCTCGGTGAGGCGCAGTTCATGACGCGCGTGCATGCCGAACTGGCTCGCCCCGGTACCTGCGGCGTGGGCTACAACAGCCTGCGTTTCGATGATGAGGTAACGCGCTACAGCCTGTACCGCAACTTCTTCGATCCCTATGCCCGTGAATGGCAGGGCGGCAACAGCCGCTGGGACCTCATCGACATGGTGCGAACCGCCTATGCATTACGCCCCGAGGGCATCGAATGGCCTCAGGGCGAAGCTGGCGTGAGCCTCAAGCTCGAGCAATTGACCGCTGCCAACGGCATCGAGCACGGCCAGGCCCACGATGCGTTGTCCGACGTGCGCGCGACCATCGCCCTGGCGCGCCTGGTGCGCGAGCGCCAGCCGAAGCTTTACGACTACCTGTACGGGTTGCGCAGCAAGCAGCGGGTGCTTGACCAGATTCGCCTGCTGCAACCCCTGGTGCACGTGTCCGGACGTTTCTCAGGGGCGCGTCATTACCTGGGCATCGTCCTGCCGCTGGCTTGGCACCCGCGCAATCGCAACGCGTTGATCGTCTGTGACCTGCACCTGAACAGTGCGCCGTTGCTGAACGAAGACGCCGAGACGTTGCGCCGTCGCCTGTACACCCGGCGGGAGGCCCTGGGCGAAGGCGAGCTCCCGGTGCCGCTCAAGCTCATCCACATCAATCGTTGCCCGGTGGTCGCACCGCTTAGTGTCTTGCGCGCTGAGGATTGCGAGCGGCTGCAGGTGGACAGGGCCGATTATCTGGCGCGTGCTCAGCAGTTGGTCGCCCGCCAGGGCGAGTGGCAGGAAAAATTGCCGCAGGTCTATGAAGAGGAAAGTTTTGCCAGCGGGCTGGATCCGGAACAGCAGTTGTACGATGGTTTTATTGGTGATCGTGACCGGCGACTGTGTGAACGCGTGCGCGACAGCGATCCGCTGCAGTTAGGCACGCAGGCCTGGCCGTTCGATGATCAGCGGTTACCGGAATTATTGTTTCGTTACCGGGCGCGAAACTTTCCAGCCACGTTGACGCTTGAAGAACAACAGCGTTGGAGAACATTCTGCGGTCAGCGCCTTGGCCAGCCGGAATGGGGGGCACCCAATACGCTCGCGAGTTTCGAGGCGGACATGGCAACAGTGCTGAGTGGTGCGACGGCCGCGCAGCGGGTAGTACTCGAGGCGTGGCGTGCGCATGCGCAGGAGTTGCGGCAGCGTTATGGCCTATAAGGCTGCAGATGATTATCGAACGGGTGAGGCGGGCAGGTATCTTTCGGGCTGAAGAGCACAACGTGCTCACTGACCGCTGAGCAGGTGTGTTCCGTGCAAACAGCGCCCATAAAAAAACGCCAGCAGTGCTGGCGTTTTTTTATGGGCTCACCGCCCCAAGCCGTTTCAGCCCAGCAGGGTAGCCCAGCTTTCGACGACGTCGGCGCCCCACTTGGCTTTCCACTCTTTCAGGGTTTTATGGTTGCCACCTTTGGTTTCGATGACTTCGCCGGTGTTCGGGTTCTTGTACTGCTTAACTTTGCGAGCACGCTTGCTGCCAGTGGTGGCAGTTTTGGTGGTGCGCTGGTTCTTGCCGGATTTGGCTTCCGGATCCAGCAGGGCAGTAATGTCGCGCAGCGACTTCTGATATTCGCCCATCAAGGTGCGCAGTTTGCCTTCGAATTCGAGTTCTTTCTTCAGCTTGTCATCCTGCGACAGGCTCTTCAGACGCTCTTGCAGTTCTTTGATGTTTTCTTCGAGGCTGCGGTATTCGGTGATCAGGGACATGTGCTTACCTTTAAATGCTGGGGGGTAGTAGCCAAGTGTTGCTTATAGTAGACATCGGTAAATTATAAGTAAACCGGTTTGTAATGGAGACGATGTTGTTAAAGAGAAGTTGCAGGCAGCAACACGCATTTACTTTTTAATTGCCACTTAAAAAAGGGCGATGACTAATCCGGTTTGTGTGAGGTAGTCGCCACATTATTAGCCGGCTCAATACGCTATTGCCGATCACTTGGCGGGCGCTTGCCGCGCACCGAAGCCCCGGCTCGTCGTGGTGCTGCCGTTTTGTCCCTAGTCTGGCTAAAATGCGCGCCTTCGCTATTTCTCTGGAGTTGTTCATGCGCACTTTTCGGCTGGTCATCGCCTGCCCTGACCGTACCGGTATCGTGGCCAAGGTCAGTAACTTCCTGGCGACCTACAACGGCTGGATCACCGAGGCTAGCCACCACTCGGACACGCAGAGCGGCTGGTTCTTCATGCGCCATGAGATTCGTGCCGATTCGTTGCCGTTCGACCTGGACGGCTTCAACCAGGCCTTCTCGCCGATCGCCAGGGAATTTTCCATGGAGTGGCGGATTACCGATTCGGCACAGAAGAAGCGCGTGGTACTGATGGCCAGCCGCGAATCCCATTGCCTGGCCGACCTGCTGCATCGCTGGCACAGCAATGAACTGGACTGCGAGATTCCCTGTGTGATTTCCAATCACGACGACCTGCGCAGCATGGTCGAGTGGCACGGCATCAGGTTCATCCACGTGCCGGTGGACTCCCAGAACAAGCAGCCGGCATTCGACGAGGTGGCGCGCCTGGTCGAGGAACACCGCGCCGACGTCATCGTGCTGGCGCGCTACATGCAGATCCTGCCGCCGAAACTGTGTCAGGACTACGCCCAGCGGGTAATCAACATCCACCACAGCTTCCTGCCCTCGTTCGTCGGTGCCAAGCCTTATCACCAGGCCTCGCTGCGCGGCGTCAAGCTGATCGGCGCCACCTCTCACTACGTGACCGAGGAGCTGGATGCCGGCCCGATCATCGAGCAGGACGTGGTGCGCGTTAGCCACCGCGAGTCCATCGAGGAAATGGTGCGCCTTGGCAAGGACGTGGAAAAAATGGTGCTTTCCCGTGGTTTGCGCTATCACCTTGAGGACCGTGTACTGGTGCATAACAACAAGACCGTGGTATTCGATTGATCCTCACGAGCCGCATCCTGCCACTCGGTGTTCGCCCGACTCACGGAGCTGATGATGAGCGATGACACACCTCCTCAGCCGGGTACCGCCACCCCGCCACCAACCTTGGGCGAGGGCTGTGTGCGGCGCTACGATCCCGATGCCTTGAGTGACGACGATGGCGCCGAGTTCGAGGGGGCCGAGGCGCTTTGGCGTCGTTTGCAGCGTGAGGGCGAAGCACCTGCGCAATGAATGGGCAGAAACGAGAAGGGGCGCCAGTGCAGGCTGTATGAAACTGCTGCGCCCTGTCATGCGGCGTTGAAAACCAGCCCAAAACGCTCATTGGCAACTCGTAAACTGCTCTTATCGCCGGTTTTGCCATGCCTGCCCTTCGCTCGCTATTTTTTACACGGCCTGAGTGGCGCCTCTTTTTGTTTGCCCGCCGCTGGCGAAGGCGGGCTCGCCCTTCAGCCTGGCTGGCAGGGTGAGGTGGCCGAGCTGCAAGTTTCTGGTCATGGCATCTTGCATCCGGCATTCACTGGAACCAGTCTTGTAAGGCCTCGCCCGTCGGCGAGTCGGGAGGGTGCTGCACCGGTCGCTGGCTGGCTGCTGTGCCAGCCGCGACGCCATGAAGCTTCAATCCAGAGGACGGCAGCATGTCTTTGAATCAGCAATTCGTTTTCGGAGCGGGTAGTGATGGCCAGGCGGTTGGCCAGTCGCTGCGCCTGGCCAACCGCCATGGTTTGATTGCCGGTGCCACAGGCACCGGCAAGACAGTTACCCTGCAACGCTTGATCGAAACTTTCAGTGATGCTGGCGTGGCGGTTTTCGCGGCGGATGTGAAGGGCGATCTGTGTGGCCTTGGTGCTGCCGGCGCCCCCCAGGGCAAGATTGCCGAACGTATCGCCAGCATGCCTTGGCTGGCGCACAACCCTGCGGCCTACCCGGTCAGCCTGTGGGATGTCCACGGGCACAGCGGTCATCCACTGCGTACTACCCTCAGCGAGATGGGGCCACTGTTGCTTGGTGCCCTGCTGGAACTCACCGACAGCCAGCAGGCGGCGTTGTATGCGGCGTTCAAGGTTGCTGATCGCGAAGGCCTGCTACTGCTCGACCTGAAGGACCTGAAAGCCCTGCTCAACCACCTGCGGGAGCAGCCCGAGGTGCTGGGTGCTGACAGCGCCCTGTTTACCGCCAGCTCCGCCCAGGCATTGCTGCGCCGGCTGGCCAGCCTCGAACAGCAGGGCGGCGACGCGCTGTTCGGCGAGCCTGCCCTGCAGCTCGAAGATATCCTGCAGCCGGACGGTGACGGTCGCGGGCGCATCCACCTGCTCGACGCCAGCCGGCTGGTGCACGAGGCGCCCAAAGTCTATGCGACATTCCTGCTGTGGCTGCTGGCGGAGCTGTTCGAGCAGTTGCCTGAGCGCGGCGATGCCGACAAGCCGCTTCTGGCGCTGTTCTTCGACGAGGCGCACCTGCTGTTTGCGGACACACCGAAGGCCCTGCAGGCGCGCCTCGAACAGGTGGTGCGCCTGATCCGCTCGAAAGGGGTGGGCGTGTACTTCGTGACCCAATCGCCCGGCGACCTGCCTGACGACGTGCTTGCGCAATTGGGCCTGCGCATCCAGCACGGCCTGCGGGCCTTCACCGCGCGTGAGCAGAAGGCGTTGCGCGCCGTGGCCGAGGGCTTTCGCCCCAACCCGGCATTCGACAGCCTGGCGGTGCTGACCGAGCTGGGCATCGGCGAGGCGCTGGTGGGTACCCTGGAAGACAAGGGCACGCCAGCGATGGTGCAGCGTGTCGCTATCGCCCCTCCACAGTCGCGGATCGGGCCGCTTTCCGAGGCGGAGCGCGCGGTGCTGGTTCGCCAATCGCCCCTGGCCGGTCGCTACGACAAGGCCTTCGACCGTGAGTCGGCCTACGAGATTCTGACCGCCCGCGCAGTCCAGGCGAGCGAGCAGGTGCAGGCTGGCAAGCCGGTGCCGTCTACGGCCAGCGTGGCCAGCGACTTTCTTGGCGGGCTGGCCAGCCAGGCGGTAAAAAGCGCGGTGCGCCAGGTTGCCAATCAGCTTGGTCGGCAACTGGTGCGGGGCTTGATGGGCTCTCTGCTGGGCAGCAAATCGAGCGGCAAGCGGCGCTAGCGCGAATGCTGGCGGTCGGCGGCATAAGGCCGACGGCTGCAGCTGTGCAGGGTCAGGCGCTTTCGGCGCTGGCCTCTGCCTTGCTGGACAGGTCTTTCTCGATTTTCTCTAGTTCTTTGTCAAATGCCTGGTCGAGCAGGCTGGCTTTCTTGCGCCACGGCTTGCGTTCCGGATCCGGTTGAGCGGCGTAGGTGATGACTTCACCGCCGTATACGTCCTTGTAACGCTGCGCCTGGCGCTCGAGTTCGGCGCGCAGTTCGTCTTTCGTCACGATAGTACCCATGGTTTTCTGAATAGGAGAGCGGTGACACGTAAGACCGGGCGGTCTTACTGATACGGTCACTCGCTCTACTTTGAAGCGTTTGCCCCCAGCAAAGTTCCGGGTATCCACGACAGGCCTTGCGGGACGCGGGAGGGCAAGCGCCTGATTATCACCGACCGCTGGCGAATGTCCAGTGCCGTCGCACTGCCCTCTGTTGGCCGCGCGGTCAGGAAAGCGCCCGGTATTGCAGGCTGAAGGTCAGGCTGTGGTGCTCGCCCCGATTAAGCAGGACCAGCCCGGGCTTGCCAGGCATGTGGTGGGCGTTGACCGGGTGGCTGACTGGCTCGAAACAGAAGAAGGGTTTTTCTTCGGGGCAGAAGAGCAAATACAACTCGCTGCCTTCGGCACTGATTTCCAGACTGTAACCCGCATCCGGCTGAAGGATGCGCGCCTGGCCGTCCCAGCCTACGAAGGCATTGTCGGTGTGGCGTTGTGGCAGTGCGGCCGCTTGCGAGAAATTCCAGTGCGTTGGTACTTCACCAAGCGTGGTCGGCAGGCTGTCGCGGGTGCATTCCCACACGCGTTGCGCACCCGCCTGCAGGCGGGTGTTGGCGAGCCGTGGAAAATAGGGATGCAGGCCCAGGCCGTGCCACATCGGAGTATCGGCCAGGTGGGTGACCTGCAGATGGATGTCCAGGCGGCCCTCATGCAGACGAATGCGCTGCTCCGCACGGTAGGCAAAAGGAACCTGGCTATCAAGGCGCAGCACAGCGGAGTTGTCGCTGTGCTCGACCACCTGCCAGGGTTGTTGCCAGGCGCTGCCATGAATTGGCAGCGGCGAGTTTTCCGCATTGGCCTCCAGGGCTAGCCAGCCCTGCGGATTGTCGAAACCGCCCTCGCTGATTCGGTTGGACCAGGGTACCAGCGGGTAGCAACACAGCCGGCGCGGCGTGCCGGCGTGCAGGTCCTGCTCGTCGCTATGGCGCAACAGGGGCTGCCCGGTTTCGCTGACCACCCAGTTGGCGATGCTGCCCCCGGTTGCGGGCGCGAGCGTAAGGCTGGTGTAGCGGTCTTGCAGTTGTAATCTGTTGTGCGCCATCGTGTGATACCTGTGCGGTTAGCGGGTCATATGCGGTAATTAGAAGGGCGTGTCATCATACAACTGCCTGATATATGATGCGCTTTGGCCATCCAGACGATATCTAGTGCTATGGAAAATCAGAACACGCCGCCACGTGCGCGCCGCAAGCATCGCAGCCTGGCTCAGGAGCTGGTCGCGGAGCTTTCCCAGCGCATTCGCGATGGGGTGATCAAGCGTGGCGAAAAGCTGCCGACCGAGTCGGCGATCATGGAAGAGCAGGGCGTCAGCCGCACCGTGGTGCGTGAAGCCCTGTCGCGGTTGCAGGCTTCCGGCCTGGTGGAAACCCGCCATGGCATTGGCACCTTCGTACTGGATACGCCCAACCCCGGTGGCTTTCGCATCGATCCGGCGACCATCGTCACCCTGCGTGAAGTGCTGGCGGTGCTCGAATTGCGCATCAGCCTGGAAGTCGAGTCGGCCGGCCTGGCGGCCCAGCGTCGCACGGCCGAGCAATTGGCCTCGATGCGCCAGGCGCTGGATGCGCTCAATGAGGGTGTGGCTCACGAGAGCGATGCGGTGTCCTCCGATTTCCAGTTTCACCTGCAGATTGCCCACGCCACCGGCAACCGTTATTTCACCGATATCATGAATCACCTGGGTACCAGCATCATTCCACGTACCCGGCTGAACTCGGCGCGCCTTGCTCACGACGATCATGCGCACTACATGGCGCGCCTCGAGCGCGAACATGAGCAGATCTACGAAGCCATCGCCCGCCAGGACTCCGATGCCGCCCGTGCTGCGATGCGCCTGCACCTGACCAACAGCCGCGAGCGGCTGCGCCAGGCCCATGAAGCGGCGGCCGAGGTCGCCGTCAAGCAGGCCTGAACCCCCGGTCGACGGTGAGGGTGTCGCCCGCGCTCTGCTGACCATCATGCCCGCCGGCCCTGCTCGAGTTGATGCAGGGCCGGCGCGCGATGGATCACCGCAAGGTGTCAGGCGTCCTTGCGATAGGTCAGTAACACGATTCCCGCCAGCACTATCGCCCCCCCGATCATCTGCATACCGCTCAGTACCTGATCCAGCAGCAGCCAGCCGAACAGCAGCGTGGCGATCGGCTCCATGTTCATCACCGGTGCGTTCTTGGCCATGTTCAGGCGCGGCACGGTGACGAACAGCATGCAGAAGGCGATGCCGTAGAGCAGCACCAACGCGCCCAGGGCGATCCAGCCGGTGGAATTGGCCGGCAGGTTCATGCCGCCGGGAATCAGATCGGCGCTGCCGGCAAGGGCCATGCTGCTGAACACGATCATCAGGGTCAGCATGCTGCGTACCGAGCCACGCAGACTCGACAGCTTGTGATCGGTGATCCACAGCGCGCAGGCGAATACGCAGGCGGCCAGGAACGATGCGCTGACACCGACCACCCATTCCGGACCAGCCGGCTCGCTGGCGCCCAGGCGTGCGGGCAGATCCAGGGCGAAGACCAGGCCGAGCAGGATCAGCCCCATGAGCATTACCGTACGCCGCGTCGGTGCCGAGCCGCCCAGAGCCCAGGTGAGCAGGGCGAGCAGGATCGGGAAGGTGTTGCCGATCAGCAGGGCCAGCGCTACCGGGATGCGCGCTACCGCGGAATACAGGCAGATGCTCTGGGTGGCGATCAACAGGCCCAGCAGCAGTTGCCAACGCCAGGCGCCGGGTGGCAACTGCAGTGTCTGGCGCTGCCAGAGCACGATACCGAGCAGGACCAGCATGGTGACACCGGAGCGGCAGAGGATTGCGAGCAGCAGGCCGGTGTCATTGTCGAAGGCGATGCGTGCGGCGATATGGTTGCCGGCGAACGAGCAGGCTAGCAGCGCCAGCAGCAGCACAGCGATATGACGGGGAAACAGGGCAGGGGCAGTCATGTCAGCAATTTCCGTATCGAGTTGAGCCTGAAGCGCTTGATGGTGTGCTCACCATTCGCGTTGCGCTAAAAAAAACGGCGGGTCGCGTTATGCACGCGACCCGCCGCGGGTGTAGCAGTATCAGAGTACGACGCTAGGCAGCCACAGCGAGATGGCCGGAATGTAGGTCACGGCCATCAGCACCATGAACAGCGCGGCGTAGAACGGCAGCAGTGCCTTGACCGTTGCTTCGATGGTCACCTTGCCGATCGCCGCACCGACGAACAGCACAGCGCCAACAGGCGGGGTGATCAGGCCGATGCCCAGGTTGACCAGCATGATCATGCCGAAGTGCACCGGGTCGACACCGAACGAGGTCACCACCGGCAGCAGGATCGGCGTGAGGATCAGGATCAGCGGCGCCATGTCCATCAACGTGCCGAGCACCAGCAGCATGAAGTTGACGCACATCAGGATCACGTAGCGGTTGTCCGAGAAGGTCAGGAACGCGGTGGTGATCTTCGACGGAATCTGCATCAGGGTCATGATGTAGCCGAACGCGGCGGCGAAGGCGATCAGGATCATCACGATCGACAGGGTGCGCACGGTGCGGTGCATCATCTTCGGCAATTCGCGCCATTTGTAATCGCGGTAGATGAACATGGTCACGAAGAACGCCCAGATCACCGCAACGGCCGCCGACTCGGTGGCGGTGAACACGCCCGAGAGGATGCCGCCGAGGATGATGACCATGGTCATCAGGCCCCACAGCGCTTCGATACAGATCTTGATCGCCTGACGCAGCGGGATCACTTCACCTTTCGGATAGTTGCGCTTCTTGGCGAACCACAGGCACAGCGCGGCCATGGTCGCGCTCATCAGCAGGCCCGGACCGATACCCGCCATGAACAATGCGGCGATGGACACCGTACCGCCTGCGGCCAGCGAGTAGATCACCGAATTGTGGCTTGGCGGGGTAAGCAGCGCCTGCACCGAACCCGACACGGTCACGGCGGTGGCGAACTCACGTGGGTAACCCTTTTTCTCCATTTCCGGAATCAGCACCGAACCTACCGACGCGGTGTCGGCCAGCGACGAGCCGGAGATGGCGCCAAAGAAGGTCGAAGCGGTGATGTTCACCAGCGACAGGCCACCGCGTACGAAGCCGACCAGCACGCCAGCGAAGGCCACCAGGCGACGAGCCATACCGCCTTCGGCCATGATCGCGCCGGCCAGCACGAAGAACGGAATGGCCAGCAGGGAGAACTTGTTGACGCCGCCAGCGATCTGGATCATCACGGCGTGCAGGGGAATCTCGATCCACCAGGCGCCAATCAGCGCCGAGATGCCAAGCGAGTAGGCGACGGGAACGCGCAGCAGGATCAGGACGATGAAGCTGCCTACGAGAATGGCGGCATCCATTACACGGCCTCCTTGGAGTCTTCGACCGCTTCGAAATCAACGACGCGTCGCTTGTGCTGATCGCCGTAGAGCAACTGCTCGATGACGAACATCAGGGTGATGAAGCCACCTACCGGAATCGGCATGTAGCTGATGCCAACGCTTACCGAGGGCAGGGTGCTCAGGTACTGGTTCCAGGTTGCAACGCACAGCTTGTAACCCCAGATCAGCATGAACAGTGCGACGGCTCCCATCGTCAGGCGCACAAAAAGAGTGATCACTGGTGCCGTTACTTGCGGCAGGCGATCGGTCAGCGAAGTCACGGCCATGTGAGCGCCCGCGCGGTAGCTGGCGGCGGCACCCACGAAGGTGAACACCACCATCAGCAGAATCGAGATAGGCTCGGGCCAGCCCAGTCCTTGCCCCAGCACGTAACGGCTGAAGACGCCCCAGGGGATGATCGTGGCCATGATCACGATTGCCAGGCTGGCAACCATGATGCAGGCGCGGTAAATGGCGTCATTGACGCCCAGAACCAGGTTTTTCATGAGACTTCACCGGATGGCATGGAGCCGGCGGCAGCCGGCTCCATGCGCTTGCGCGAGAGGATTACTGGACGGCTTCGATGCGCTTGATCAGATCGGCGTACTTGGCACCGTACTTCTCACGAACCGGGGCGGTCGCTTCATAGAATGGCTTGGTGTCCACTTCGATGAACTCGACGCCTTCGGCTTTGAGTTTCTCGTCGCTGGCCTTCTCTTTGGCTACCCACAGGTCACGCTCTTCGAGCTGCGCTTCCTTGGCCAGTTTCTTGATCAGGGTCTGCTGCTCCGGCGTCAGTTTCTCCCAGGCGGCTTTGGACATCAGCAGCGGCTCGGGCAGGATCAGGTGGTGAGTCTGGGTGTAGTACTTGGCGACGCGGAAGTGGTTGTGCTCGAGCAGGGTCGGCGAGTTGTTCTCGGCGCCGTCGATCACGCCGCTCTGCAGGGCGCTGAAGATCTCACCGGTGTCCATGGCGATGCCGTTGGCGCCCATGGCGTTGAGGGTGTCGATGAACAGCGGGTTGCCGATCACACGGATCTTCATGCCCTTGAGGTCTTCGAGCTTGCGCACCGGTTTCTTGGTGTACAGGCTGCGGCTACCAGCTTCCATCCATGCCAGGCCGACCATGTTGAAGTCGGAGTTGGTAATGGCGTCGAGGATTTCCTGACCGATTTCACCGTCCACCACTTTGCGCATGTGGTCGATGTCACGGAACACGAACGGCATGTTGAAAACGTTGGTGGCCGGAACCACCGGGCCGACCGAACCGAGGCTGACGCGGGTCAGCTGAACGGCGCCGATCTGGGTTTGTTCGATGACTTCCTTCTCGGAACCGAGAACGCCACCGGCGAACATACGGCCCTTGATTTCGCCGTTGGTGGCGGCTTCCAGTTTCTTGCCGAGGTTTTCCATGGCCACTACGGTTGGGTAGCCTGCCGGATGGATTTCGGCGATTTTCAGGGTGGTGTCAGCCTGAACCAGGCTCGACAGACCAATGGCCAGCGGGAGTGCGGCGATGAGCAACTTGCGCTTGAAATTCATGTGAATCTCCATTTTGTTGTTGTTGGTTGCAGCGTTGTGAAGCTCCAGAGTGGCCCATCGGATCAACAGGCCTTCCAGATGTGGGTAAATCAGGATCGCAACGGTGTTTCTTCAATACCGCTTACACCCGGCTGCAAGGCGAATACACCACCCGCCAGCGGCTGGTCGTCCAGGTTGCCGCCCGGACGAATCGAGGTAACGTACAGGGTGTCCATATTCGGCCCGCCGAAGGCGCACATGGTCGGTTTTTTCACCGGCACTTCCAGCGAGCGGTCGAGACGACCGGCTGGGGTGAAGCGGTGAATCAGGCCGGCATCGTTGCCGCAGATCCAGTAGCAGCCATCTGCATCCACTGCGGCGCCGTCGGGGCGCCCGGGAAAGTCGTTCATGTCGACGAACAGGCGGCGGTTGTGCGGCGTGCCACTGTCGATGTCGTAGTCGAAGGCCCAGATCAGCTGTACCGACGGATGCGAGTCGGACAGGTACAGGGTGCGGCCATCCGGGCTGAAGCCCAGGCCGTTCGGCACGATCAGGTCATCCAGCAGGACGGGCAGGCTGCTCTGCCCGGCGCCGTCATAGCGATATAGCGCGCCGACGTTGGCGCCTGCCGCCATGTCCAGAAGCATGCTGCCGGCCCAGAAACGACCTTGGCGATCGCAGCGGCCATCGTTGAAGCGCATGCCCTCGCGGGCATGATCCACTGCGATCAGGCGCTCGCCGACCAGCCGACCATCATCGGTAGCGGTCAGTTGGAAAATCCCGCTCTGCATACCGGCGATCCAGCTGCCATCCGCACGGCGAGCGATGCAGGCAAGCATCTCGTCGGCTTCCCAGCTTTGCGTGGTGGCATCCGCAAGGTTCCAGCGGTACAGCCGCTTATTGGGAATGTCGACCCAGTAAAGGGCCTGGTCGCGGGCGCACCACACCGGGCTTTCGCCCACGGCGTTGCGCGCGTCGAGAATCAGTTCGGCTTGCGTGGGCATGTCCGACCTCTTGTTATTGTTGTCGAAGAGGGGTGTGTATCAGTCGCCGAACGGGCCAACCGCCGTGAAGGCACCACCCTGATAGATCGCGTTGGGATCATCGGCCGCCATCGGCGGCTGCGCCTCGACCTTGTCGCGGAACACTTCGGAGGTATCTTTGGGCGCGTAACCCAGATGAGCGGCCTTGTGGTTGTCCCACCAGACGATCTTGTTTGCCGATACGCCGTACACCACTGTGTGACCGACGTTCGGCGTGGTCAGCCCACGCTCGATCAGTTGCACCAGGTCGTCGTAGCTCAACCAGGTGCTCATCATGCGGCGGTTCAGCGGTTCGGTGAACGAGGAGCCGATCCGCAGGCTGACGGTTTCGATGCCGTAGCGGTCGAAGTAGAAGCTGGCCATGTCCTCGCCATAGGACTTGGACAGGCCGTAGTAACCATCGGGGCGGCGCGCGCAATCGGCGTCGATGGTATCGGTCTGCTTGTGGAAGCCGATGACGTGGTTGGAGCTGGCGAAGATCACACGTTTTACGCCATGGCGACGCGCTGCTTCATAGATGTGGAATACGCCGCTGATGTTCGGACCTAGGATTTCCTCGAACGGGCGCTCCACGGAGACCCCGCCGAAGTGCAGGATGGCATCGACGCCTTCGACGAGCTGATGAACGGCTTGCTTGTCGGCCAGATCGCAGCGCTGAACTTCGATGTGTTGGCCTTCGGCAGGTGCCATCTCGACGATGTCCGAAAGACGCAGGATCTTGGTCAGGGGCTGCAGGCGTTCGCGCAGTACCTTGCCCAGTCCGCCAGCCGCACCGGTGAGCAGCAGGCGATTGAAGGGGGGGTGTGCGTTGGAAGTCGTAGTCATGGGCGGGAGGCCTGTTCTCTGCTTGTTGTTATTTAGAGAGTGTCATCTGTTGTCGTATGACATTGACGAATTATCGGCATCCCCCCAAGCGTTTGTCAACGCGCTCACCCTAAGACGATAGTCCCCCATCAAAGGACTATATAGGTCTGAAATAGGCAAGATAGACGCTTCGCTCCTAACTGGTGGGAATGGCGGGGCGCCCGTCGGCATCGCCTGTCACTGCGCTACCGCGAAAAGGCCATGGTGACCGGTGCCCGGCTGGCGACTCGAGCGCAGCCCTCACCGCCTTCGGACCGGCAATAGCGGCAGAGGCCGGCGGCAGTCGCGGCGCACGCCGCAGGGGCGCAATGGTCGGCAAGCGCAATGGCGCCTTGTATGGCGCAACAATGGTTCGTAAAACGGTGGGAATGGGTGGCCGGCAAGCGGCGTGGCGCCGCGCAACGTGCCGTCAAGACACGCGGGCTAGAGGGGGCCGTGAAGAGGGGAAGAGAAAAGTATGGCTTTCAATAATGTCGTACGATAACGTATCTCTAACAGCCTAGGCTGCTCCTTTTCCATACGTGCGCTACAGGTGTTCGACGAAATGACCCCACAAGAATTAAAAACTGTCCTCTCCTCCGGTCTGTTGTCTTTCCCGCTGACCGATTTCGATGCCCAAGGTGAATTCAACCCGGCCGGCTATGTACGTCGCCTCGAGTGGCTGGCCCCGTACGGCGCCACTGCGCTGTTCGCCGCTGGCGGTACCGGTGAATTCTTCTCCCTGGCGGCTGACGAGTATTCGTCGGTGATCAAGACTGCCGTCGACACCTGCGCCGGTAGCGTGCCAATTCTCGCCGGCGTCGGTGGTTCCACCCGTCAGGCCATCCAGTACGCCCAGGAAGCCGAGCGTCTTGGCGCCAAAGGCCTGCTGCTGCTGCCGCACTACCTGACCGAAGCGTCGCAGGAAGGCGTGGCCGCTCACGTCGAGCAGGTCTGCAAATCGGTGAAGATCGGCGTGGTGGTCTACAACCGCAACGTCTGCCGCCTGACCGCGCCGCTGCTCGAGCAACTGGCCGAGCGTTGCCCGAACCTGATCGGCTACAAGGATGGCCTGGGTGACATCGAACTGATGGTCTCGATTCGCCGCCGCCTGGGTGACCGTTTCAGCTACCTGGGTGGCCTGCCGACCGCCGAAGTCTACGCCGCTGCCTACAAGGCGCTGGGCGTGCCGGTCTATTCTTCGGCGGTGTTCAACTTCATTCCGAAAACCGCGATGGACTTCTACCACGCCATCGCCAAGGACGATCACGCCACCGTCGGCAAGATCATCGACGACTTCTTCCTGCCATACCTGGATATCCGCAACCGTAAATCCGGTTATGCCGTGAGCATCGTCAAGGCGGGTGCGAAGATCTCCGGCTACGACGCCGGCCCGGTCCGCGCACCGCTGACCGATCTGCTGCCAGGCGAGTACGAGCAACTGGCCGCGCTGATCAAGGCGCAAGGCGCTCAGTAAACGCCGTATGAGGCTGTAAGGCAGCTGAATACGTTCAGCCAGATGGCTGCAAAAGGCCCCGGATTTCCGGGGCTTTTTTATGCAGGTCGGAAACGCTGTCGCGTGTTCATCGAGACGCCTGGCGTCAGCCATCGGTGAGCGGACGAGGGCGGCGGCTACGCGATTTGGCAAATTCCTTGTAAGCGGTAACCACCACCACGATGAAGGTGCCCAGCAAAACCAAGCCGGAAATCGGTTCGGTGATGAAGGGCAGCACATCGCCCTGGCTGCTCATCAGCCCACGGCGCAGGTTGACCTCGATGATCGGCCCGAGGATGAAGCCGAGCAGCAGGGGTGTCATGGGGATCGAGGCCTTCTTCATCAGCCAGCCGATCAGACCGAACAGCAGCATGCAGCCGACATCGAACAGGCGGTTGTTGATGCCATACGCACCGATTACGCAGAGCATCATGATCAGCGGCAGAAGAATGTGCTTGGGTACCGACAGCAGGCGCACGAAGCCGCGCATGAAGCTGAACAGGCCGACCACCATCACCAGGTTGGCGATCACCAGGGCCGTGAAGATGCCGTAGACCAGCAGCCCCTGGGTCTCGAATAGCATGGGGCCCGGGGTTATGCCATGGATCATGAAGCCGGCCAGAAGGATGGCGGCGGTGTTGTCGCCTGGAATGCCGAGGGTCATCAGCGGCACCAGCGCGCCACCGGTCGAGGCGTTGTTGGAAGATTCACTGGCGACCAGCCCGTCGGTGATGCCCGTGCCGAACTGCTCCGGGTGCCTGGAGTATTTTTTCGCCGCGCCGTACGCCAACAGGTTGCACACCGACCCGCCGAGCCCGGGCAGTATGCCGACCCCCGTCCCGATCAGTGATGATCGCAGCCAGTTGCCGAAATGGCCGAAGCCGGCGCGTATGGAGAATCCCATCTGCCGCAGGTTGTAGTTGGCCGCCGCCGGCGGCGTGCTGCTATCGCGTGATTCGGCTTCCTCCAGGAGCTGCGAGACGGCGAACAGGCCGATCAGGGCCGGCAGCAAGGCAATGCCACCGTCTAGCTCCGCCCAGCCGAAAGTGAAGCGCGGGAAAGCGGTGATGGGCGCCATGCCGACGAAGGCGATGATCAGGCCGATGGCCGCAGCCCCCAGGCCTCGCGCCAGCGAGCCACCGCTGAGGCCGGCAACCAGTGTCAGCGAGAACAGCGCAATGGCGAAGTATTCATAGGGGCCGAACTGCAAGGCGACCTCGGCCAGCCTTGGAGCGATGAAAAACAATACGCCGAGGCTGAAGATACCGCCCAGGAACGAGCAGATGATCGACACCGACAGGGCTTTGCCTGCCTCCCCGCGCGAGGCCATGGGGTGGCCATCGAAGGTGGTGGCGATCGACGCCGGGGTGCCGGGGATTTTCAGCAGGATCGCCGAGATCAGCCCACCCGATGTGCCGCCGATGTAAAGGCCCATGAGCAGCGACAGGCCGTCCACCGGTGACATGGCGAAGGTGACCGGCAGAAACAGCGCAACGCCCATGGTGACCGTCAGGCCAGGGATGGCGCCAATGATGATGCCCAGCAGCGTACCGCCGGTTATCAGCAACAGCGTCTGCATGTTGAGTACGGAAAGGATGCCTTCTATAAGCATGTGCAGCTCCTCAGCCCAGAATTCCCGCGGGCAGGCTGATATCGAATACGTTGACGAACAGGTAGTAGAAACAAGCGGCTGGCAACAGTGCGACCAACGCGAATTTCAGGTAGGTGCGCTTGGCGTCCTTGGCCAGGATCAGCATTTGTACAAAGCCGTACAGCGCCGAGGCCGGCAGGAAACCCAGCGGTTCGAGCAGCGCCAGGTACAGGCCCATGATCACCACGCTTGCCGCAACGGCAGGCAGGCCAGCGAACATCGGGGGCGAGGGTGGCGTCGCGGGCTCGCTGCGCAGCCGGGGGCGCAGGGTCTGGCGCCAGCCGTCGACCAGCAGGGCGATGGCCACCACCATCAGCAGGCCGGCGGTCAAGCGCGGCACGAAGGCGGAACCAACGCCGATGGCGGCGAATTCTCTGATGTGCTGGCTGGCCCAGAACAGCAGGATGCTGGTGCCCAGGAATACCGCGCCGGTAATGAGGTCAGGGCCGGGCAGACGTTTCTCTGCATGCATGAGTTGGGTCCTCGTCATGGCGAACACTGCGCACGTGCCGGGGCGCAGGTGATCGCGGTGGCTTCACTGGGCGGTAAACAGCTGCTGGAACTGCTGGAGGTAGCGGTACTGCTTATCCGCGTATTCGGTTGCAGCTGCTGGGGCCATGTAGGTCGGCGAGAGGAAGAATTTCTTCGCCTCCTGCTGGTATTGCGGGTTCTCGACGACGCGTTTCACCGCTGCGGAGAATGTCTCGATGACCGGCTGCGGGGTGCCTTTGGGCATGGCGAAGAAAAAGAACTTGCTGAATTCCAGCGGGAAGCCCGCTTCGCCAGTGGTCGCCACGTCCGGCATCAGCGGGTTGCGCTCCGGCGACAGCAGGCCTAGGTTGATGAAATCTCCGGAGCTGAAGTAGTCCTTGGCGATGCCGTACTGGACGTTGATCAAGTTGATCTTGTGGCCGCGCAGGGCGACGATTTTCGCCGAATTGCCGCCGACATCGACCATGTTCATTTCGATTCCCAGCTGCTTTTGCGCGGCAATGCCTACCAGATGCGGATAGCCGCCGGTCAACATGCCGAAATCGACCTGGCGCGGGTTGGCTTTGGCGTATGCGACCAGCTCCGCCATGGTCTTGAAGGGGGCGTCCTTGTGGGTCGCCAGCACGGTGGTGTTGTCCAGCAAGGCGATGGCGACCATGTCCATGGAGTCGATGCCGACATCCACCAGGCCTGCAAGCTGCGGCACCATGGCTTCACCATGGAAGAACATCGCGGTGTAGCCGTCCTTCTTGGCCGCCATTACCCGGCGCATGCCGATGGTGCCGCCGCCGCCATCGACGTTCACCACCACCAGCGATTGTCCCAGCTCCTTTTCCAGGTATTTGTTGAACAGCCGGGCGTTGGTGTCGGTATCGCCACCCGGGGCGACGGGCACCACGACCTGGATGGCCTTGGTGGGGTAGGCGTCGTCGGCCTGCGCGAGCCCCGCGCCTGCAGTGAGGGTAAGGGCGGCCAGCAGGCCGATGGCGGTGCGTAGGGAGGTGGTTCGCATGGGGTATTTCCTTCTCTTGTTATCGTGCCGCGATGGGTGGCGCCGCCAGCGTGCTCCGGTGATTAGCCGAAGGTCGCCGCAGGCGCTGCAAGTGGAGCGGATCGGCGCAGTGCTGCGTTATCTATGGTGTGGGTGGTTACCTGCCGGCGTAGGGCGCAGTCGTGTGAACGGGACCGGCAGGGCAGGGTGTCAGGCGGTGGTGCGTGCGTGTGGAGAGAGGACTGCGGAAGGGTGTCGTCATGGTGCGCACCTTTATGATTGTTGTTTCATCACGGCGTTTTGGCTGATGTTGTCATACGACTAGCGTGCCGCTGAAGGCACTCGACAAATGCATCAGCGCGGAATCTCTTTCGCCATAAAGTGACTTTTCATCAATCTAAAGGATGTTATTTCCAATGTAATTGGAGATTTTGAGAGGTTTTTCCTATTTTTTGGACATTTCATTGACATATTCGGGGTCTGCTCCCAAATGGTGCGGAAAGAAGAAAAGCACTGGAAAAGACTAGGAATATTTATAGTTGTACGATAACGTATGACTTCAGTCGCCGGTAACGGCCTCCATGTCCTCATCCAAGGGTGTAAGAAGAATGACTCCACAAGAACTAAAAACCGTCCTCTCCTCCGGCCTGCTGTCCTTCCCGCTGACCGACTTCGATGCCCAGGGTGAATTCAACCCGGCTGGCTACGTTCGTCGTCTCGAGTGGCTGGCCCCCTACGGCGCCTCCGCTCTGTTCGCCGCTGGCGGTACCGGTGAATTCTTCTCCCTGGCGGCTGACGAGTACTCGTCGGTGATCAAAACTGCCGTCGACACCTGCTCCGGTAGCGTGCCAATCCTCGCCGGCGTCGGTGGTTCCACCCGTCAGGCCATCCAGTACGCACAGGAAGCCGAGCGCCTGGGCGCCAAGGGCCTGCTGTTGCTGCCGCACTACCTGACCGAAGCGTCGCAGGAAGGCGTTGCCGCTCACGTCGAGCAAGTCTGTAAGTCGGTGAAGATCGGTGTGGTTGTCTACAACCGCAACGTCTGCCGCCTGACCGCGCCGCTGCTCGAACAACTGGCCGAGCGTTGCCCGAACCTGATCGGTTACAAGGATGGCCTGGGCGACATCGAGCTGATGGTGTCGATCCGCCGCCGTCTGGGCGACCGACTCACTTACCTGGGCGGTTTGCCGACCGCTGAAGTCTACGCAGCGGCCTACAAGGCACTGGGCGTACCGGTTTACTCGTCGGCGGTGTTCAACTTCATCCCGAAAACCGCGATGGACTTCTACCACGCGATTGCCCGTGAAGATCACGCCACTGTCGGCAAGATCATCGATGACTTCTTCCTGCCGTACCTGGATATCCGCAACCTGACAGCCGGCTACGGCGTGAGCATCGTCAAGGCTGGCGCCAAGATCGCCGGGTACGACGCAGGCCCGGTTCGCGCGCCGCTGACCGATCTGCTGCCAGCCGAGTACGAGAAACTGGCCGCACTGATCGATGCCCAGGGCCCGCAGTAAGCTGTCGGCTTTCTGAAGCCACTTGCAAAGCCCGGGCTGTATGCCCGGGCTTTGTGCTTTTCGGGCAACACGCAATTACAGCTTGGCGCGCCGGCCGCTAGTGGCCGCCCGGCCGGCTGGTTAAGATGCGGTTCCCTTGCGCTATCAGCGGCTCGCCATGGCAAAGAAATCTTCACGTTCTGCATCCGCATCTTCGCCTGTGAAGAAGGGCGCGAGCGTTACCCTGATCGATGTCGCCAAGGTGGCCGGCGTTTCGCCGATCACCGTCTCTCGGGCGCTGCACCGGCCCGACGTGGTCAGCGAGGATGCACGCAAGAAAGTGCTCGAGGCCGTGCGCGTGACCGGCTATGTGCCAAACATGCTGGCCGGTGGTCTGGCGTCGAACAAGAGCCGGTTGATCGCCATTTTCGTGCCGACCATCGCGCATTCGATCTTTGCTGAAACCGTGCAATCGCTGATGGACCACCTGACAGCCGCGGGCTACCAGACCATGATCGGGCTGACCGGGTACTCGGCCGAGCAGGAAGAGCGTTTGCTTGGCGCCCTGCTGGGGCGTCGGCCAGACGGCATCGTGCTGACCGGCACGCTGCACACCGAGGAGAGCCGCCTGCGCTTGCTGGCCGCCGGTATCCCCGTGGTCGAGGCCTGGGACCTGGGCGCGTCGCCCATCGACATGCAGGTAGGCTTCTCACATGAAAAGGTTGGCCAGGCAATTGCCAGCCATCTGCACGGCAAGGGCTATCGGCGTTTCGCCATCGTTTCGGTGGACGACTCCCGAGCCCTCAAGCGCAGCGGCAGCGTGGTCGCACAACTCAACACCTTAGGCGTGGCCGAGGTGCCGATGGCAGTTCTGGCGGCGCCGGCTACCTTGCAAAGCGGCCGGGAGGGGCTGCGTCAACTGCTCGACGCGGGGCACGCTCCGCAGGTCATCGTGTGCAGTTCGGACACCGTGGCGCAGGGTATCCTGGCCGAGGCGGCGAGCAGGAAAATCGAGGTGCCCGGGCAGCTAGCGGTCATGGGCTTCGGCGACCTGTCCAGCGCTGCCCATTTTCATCCGGCTTTGTCGACGGTGAACGTCGACGGCGCGCGCATGGGCAAGCTCGTTGCCAATGCGCTACTGCAACGTTTTCGCGACGATGGCGAGCAACAGCCGGTGCGCCTGGATACCGGTTTCACCCTTGTCGATCGTGCCACCACCTGACACTTCATCGGACACTGGAAAAGCGGCAATTATTTGCTTGAATGATTGCGCAATCATAGTAGAGTCTGCTTTGTAAAGAACTGCGTGGTGCCTTGTTCATCGTTTGAATGATTGCGCAATCATAGAATTGCCAGTCACCAGGCGGGGGCACCGTCAGCCAACAAGGATAATAAAGCCGTGAACATCAGTATCCGCACATCATCTGCGTGCCCTGCCACGGGCAATCTTCGTCCGTGTGCCTTTGCAGATACCCCCAGACCCGATCCCGGTTTGCGGGCGTCCGCCGCCTCGGGCTAGTGATCGGCTTCGATCCTTTGCCAACCCGCGATCTTCGCCTGGGAGGACTGGCGCGGTGTCGAAGGACGAAAACGGCCATGTCATCAACGCCCCGGCGCACACCGCGCTGGCAACCTGACTTCCCGCGCGGCGTGGCCTGCTACTGGCAGGCGACGCCGCGCGCGTAAAGACAACAAAAAGAGGATTAGCCCCATGGATCTCATTCAACATCAGGACTCCCCGCGTTACATCCGCCTGCATGCCGACGACAACGTTGGCGTCGTCGTCAACGAGCAGGGGGTGGCGGCCGGTGGCCGTTTCGCCGATGGCCTGGAGGCGCTGGAGGGTATTCCGCAGAGCCACAAGGTCTCGCTGGTGGCGATCCCCGAAGGCGGCAACGTAGTGCGCTACGGTGAAGTGATCGGCTATGCCCTGAACCCTATCCCGGCGGGCACCTGGGTGACCGAGGCGCTGCTGCGCATGCCCGAGGCCCCGGCGCTGGACAACCTGCCCAAGGCGACGATCACGACGGCCGTACCCGCGCCGTTGGAGGGCTACACCTTCGAGGGTTTCCGCAACCCGGACGGCACCGTTGGCACGCGCAACATCCTTGGGGTGACCACCACCGTGCAATGCGTGGTCGGCGTGCTCGACCATTGCGTCGACCGCGTGCGCAAGGAGCTCTTGCCCAAGTACCCGAATGTCGACGACGTGGTGGCGCTGTCGCACAGCTACGGCTGTGGCGTGGCGATCAACGCGCCAGACGCCGTCGTGCCAATCCGCACGCTTTACAACATCAGCCGCAACCCCAACCTCGGTGGCCAGGCGCTGGTGATCAGCCTGGGCTGCGAAAAGCTGCAGGCCAACCAGTTGATGGATGGTGACCCACTCACCAATGGCATGGATGAGGAGGACTGGCTGTTCCGCCTGCAGGATTCCAGCACCGGCTTCAGCGGCATGGTCGAGGAAATCATGGCCATGATCGAGACGCGCCTGAAGGTGCTCGATCAGCGTCGTCGCGAAACCTGCCCGGCCAGCGAACTGGTGGTGGGCATGCAGTGCGGCGGCAGCGACGCCTTCTCCGGCATCACCGCCAACCCGGCGCTGGGTGTGGCTTCGGACCTTCTGGTGCGGGCCGGCGCCACCGTGATGTTCTCGGAAAACACCGAGGTGCGTGACGGCATCCACCTGCTTACCCCACGTGCGGCGAGCGTCGAAGTTGCCGATGCGCTGATCCGCGAAATGGACTGGTACGACCGTTACCTGGAGCGCGGCATGGCTGATCGCAGCGCCAATACCACACCGGGCAACAAGAAAGGCGGCCTCAACAACATCGTCGAGAAGGCCATGGGCTCCATCGCCAAATCCGGCAACAGCCCGATTGTCGGGGTGGTGTCTCCCGGCGAGCGGATTCGTGGCAAGGGCCTGTACTTCTGCGCCACCCCAGCCAGCGACTTCATCTGCGGCACCTTGCAGCTGGCCGCCGGCATGAACCTGCACATCTTTACCACCGGCCGCGGCACGCCTTATGGATTGTCCATGGTGCCGGTGATCAAGGTGGCGACGCGCACCCAACTGGCCGAGCGCTGGCCGGACCTGATCGACGTGGACGCCGGGCAGATCACCTCCGGGCGCATGACCCTCGACGAGATGGGCTGGCACATCTTCCAGCTCTATCTGGATGTGGCCAGCGGCAAGAAGCAGACCTGGGCAGAGAAGCACCGCCTGCACAATGACCTGGTGCTCTTCAACCCCGCTCCGGTGACGTGAGAGCCAGCCGCACGTCAGCTGCGCAGAGGCCTTGCGCACTTCGGTGCGGTTGCAGAGGGTCGAGCGGAGCGATAATTGTGCGTTACAAGGCGCCCCCGCCGCTTGCTTCGCTGCGGGGCCGTCGGCGGTTACCAGGCTACGCTGCGTTTCTTGCCAGTTCTTGCGTGGCTGCCTGCGCTTGGCAGTGCGCTAGCGGGAAGACCTGAAGCGGGTCGTTTCATGGCACGAAGCTTTGTGCTGCGCTGCGTTGGCCTTCACTATGTCGCATTGATTCAGGATTGAAGGAGAGCTGCATGAGTCGTCCCACAGTGCTTCAGGTCGGTCGTTTCCCGCCGCGTTTCAACGAGCGCCTGCAGCGTGATTACCAATTGGTGCGGTTGTGGGAGCAGCAGGATGTGCTCGCCGAACGCGGCGCCGAGATCGATATCGTGGTCACTTCGGCGCGCTACGGCTGCTCGGCCGAGCAACTGGCGCAGATGCCCAACCTCAAGGCCATCTGCAGTTTTGGCGTCGGTTACGATTCGATTGCCGTCGACCAGGCCAAGGCCCGGGGCATCCCGATCAGCACCACCCCCGATGTACTCAACGAATGCGTGGCCGACACGGCGATCGGTCTGCTTATCGACACTGCCCGGCAGTTCGCGGCTTGCGATCAGTACGTGCGCGAGGGCAAGTGGCTCAAGGGCCAGTACCCGCTTGGTCGCAAGGTCAGTGGCAAGAAACTGGGCATCGTCGGCTTCGGGCGGATCGGCAAGGAGATCGCCAAGCGTGCGGCCGGGTTCGACCTGGATATCCGCTACCACAACCGCCGTCCCGATCCGGGCACTGCGTACGGCTACGAAGCTGACCTCAAGGCGCTGGCAAGCTGGGCCGATTTCCTGGTGGTGGCGTGCCCGGGTGGCGCGTCCACGCATCACCTGATCGATGCCGCCGTGCTCGAGGCGCTCGGCCCCGACGGTATTGTCGTCAATATCGCGCGTGGCAGCGTGATCGACGAGCAGGCGCTGGTAGCCGCTCTTCAGGCTGGCACCCTGGGCGGTGCTGGGCTCGATGTGTTCGAGGATGAGCCGCGGGTGCCCGAGGCGTTGTTCGGCATGCCCAATGTGGTGCTATTGCCCCACGTCGGCAGTGCCACCGAGGAAACCCGCCTGGCCATGGAGAACCTGGTGTTCGATAATCTCGATGCCTTCATCGAGCGCGGCGAGTTGCTCACCCCGCTCTGATTACCCTATATGCAGGGTGGCGCCCGCTGCCGCTGCGTATACGCGAAGGGCCACAAGCCCGGTTGCGTCCTTCACCCTGAGCGTCACCCGGTGCACCACGAGTGCATCGGTTCCTCCCTTCGCGCTACCGTGGCGCTGCATTGACCGACCATCTGTGCTTTACCGCAACGCAACAGTGCGTTCGTCGCCCTGTCTGGCCGCCGTTTGTCGCGGGGTTAGAGTGAGGTGAGGTCGGGGCGCACGGGCGCTTCGCAGGTGGACGACGAGTGGAGGTGGCGATGACGACCATTACCCGCAATGCGGCTGACCATGCCGGCATCGAACAGGCGTTGGAGCAGTGGCGCCAGGCGGTTGTCGACAAGGACCTGCCGCGTATCCGCGGACACTACTGCAGTGATGTGAGGGCGTTCGACGCGGTAGGGCAACTGCAATTCAAGGGCCGCGAGGCCTACATGAGCCACTGGCAGGTCTGCCTGGTCACGTGTCCGGGGCCGACGCTGTTCGACATGCAGCAGTTGCACATCGAGTTGGGTCAGGATCTGGGCTTCGGCCATTTTCTCTGCCATTGCGGCGGCCCCAACGAGCAGAGCGAGATGCAATCGGCGTGGATGCGCGTCAGTCAGTGCTACCGCAAGCAGAACGGGCGCTGGCTGATCGTCCACGAGCATTTCTCCATCCCTTTCGACATGCACACCGGCCAGACGGCCTTCACGCTGCAGCCCTGAACGGTGTCAGGCGCCTGGCGCGCTGTCGAGCGCCTTGCAGCTGGCTGCGTAGTTCTGCCGGCAGGCGCTCTGGAACAGGCGGCGGGCCTGGTTCGGGTCGCGTTCGACACCCTGGATGCCACGCATGTACAGGTTGCCGAGGATGTGCTGGGCCATCGGGTTGCCGCTGCTGGCGGACTGGTTCAGGTACTTGAGCATGGCCGACGGGTTGCCGAACTCCGGGTTGTCGCGGCCGGTGTAAAGATACGCCAGGCTGACGGCCGCTTCGGCGTGGCCGCGATCGGCTGCCTGTTTCCACCAGTATTCGGCCTGCTTGAGGTCCTTCTGTGGTTTGCCGACGAAGTAAAAGCTGCCGAGCTTGAACTGGCTGTCCAGGTCGCCACGTTGCGCAAGGCTGCTCAGGCGCTGAAAGTCGTCTTCGGCCGCCTGCTGTTCGGGCGCTACGCGCGTGTCCGGCGTCGGTGTTGCGGCGGGCGTTTCCGGCTGTGCGCCATGCTGGGCGCAGCCGGCCATCAACAGTGTGCCGAAGCCCAGTAACAGGGTGGTGGAGAGGTGGGCAAGTCGGGTCATTGCAGGGTGCTCCAGGGCTAGGGCAGGCTGGGCGTTATGACCATTTGGGGCATGCGGTCGCCAGCGCTTCGATTGTTGTGGGGGGTTCGACCCGGCTGGAGCGCAAGCGTTCGCTCGCTCATGGAAAGCTGTCGGCGATCCGCCAGTACTTGGGTTTGTGAAATTAATGGTGTATTTTTTCATGAAATATATTTCGATAATTTCATGTCATGTTCCTGCAGTCTGCTCGACATACCGGCACCTACTACGCCGGCACCTTTCCCGGCTCGATCCCGCTGCGGCCGAGCCTTGAGGCAAGCCTCGACTGCGACGTGCTGATCATCGGCGCCGGGTTCAGCGCCCTGCACACCGGCCTGCGCCTGGCGCAGGCCGGCAAGCGCGTGGTGTTGCTGGAAGCCAGCCGAGTGGCCTGGGCGGCGTCCGGGCGCAATGGCGGGCAGGCATTGCTGGGTTGGTCCTGCGATATGTCGCCGCTGGAAAAGGCCTTGGGCGTGGGCGGCGTGCGTGATTTGTGGGACAGCATGTGCTGGGCCGCCGAAGAGCTGCGTGCCTTGCCTGAGCGCCATGGTTTCGAGGTGGATTACCGACCCGGCAGCCTGTGGACTGCCGTGCAACCGCGGCGCGTCGAGATGCTGCGTGCCGCGCAACGTGATGCGCGGCATAAGTGGGCCTATGCAGACCTGCGCCTGATCGAGGGCGCGGAGCTGCGCGAGTGGGTCGACAGCCCGCGCTACGTTGCCGCCCTCCACGACGCCCGGGGTGCGCACCTCAATCCGCTGAAGCTGGCCCTTGGGTTGGCGACCGCTCTTGAACAGGCCGGAGGGCGGATCTTCGAGCAGAGCCAGGTGCTCGACTACACGCAGATACCTGGCGGCTATCGGGCGCGTACCGCTCGGGGAGAGGTACGCGCTGACGTGCTGGTGCTGGCGTGCAACGCCTACCTCGACGATCTGGACCGGTCGTTGTCCGCTCGCCTGCTGCCGGTGGGCTCCTATCAAGTGGCCACCGCGGTGCTCGATCCAGCGCTGGCGCGCTCGTTGTTGCCCCACGACAGTTGTGTGATCGACAACCAGTTCGTGCCGGATTACTTCCGCCTGACGCCGGACAATCGCCTGCTGTTCGGCGGCGGTTGCACGTATCTGGGTGGGTTGCCCAAGGATGTTCCAGCGGCGATTCGGCCGTATCTGCAGCGTGTATATCCGCAGCTCGCCGGGGTGGATATCGAGTTTGGCTGGGGTGGGCACATTGATGTGACCCTCAGGTGCACACCCGATATCGGTCGCCAAGGGCAGCGCTACTGGCTGCAGGGCTTCTCTGGCCACGGTGTGCTGCCGACCCTGGCTGCAGCGCGGGCGGTCAGCGATTCGATTCTGGGTGACGAGCACCTGCTGGCGCTTTATCAGCGTATCGGCAATCCCCGCTTCCCCGGCGGATCCTGGCTGGCCGCGCCGCTCGAAGCGGCAGGCAAGGCCTGGTACCGCCTGCGCGACCTTATCTAGAGGATTACCCCATGGACATGCAGGAAGAGATCGAGGGGCTGGCAATCCTGATACGGGACCTGCGCAAGCACAAGGGCCTCACGCTCGGCGAGCTGGCGACGCGTATCGGCCGTTCGGTGGGTTTTCTTTCGCAGGTAGAGCGAGGCCTGTCACGGCCCACCGTGGCGGATCTGACGGCCATCAGCGAGACCCTGGGTGTGCCGACCACCTACTTCTATAGCCTCACCAGCCCGCGCTCGTTGCCGTGGATCACCCGGCCCGGCGAGCGCCGCACGCTGCACTACGCAGGCGGCATCACCGATGTGCTCGTCTCACCCCGCATGTCGGCGGGGTTCGCCATGCTGGAAAGCCACCTGGCGCCGGGCGCCACCAGTGGTGACGGGCACTTGAACGACAGCTCCGAGCAAGGTGGCTTCGTGCTCGAGGGGCAGTTGAGCATCTGGCTCGATGACCAGCCCGAGGCGGTTACCCTCTGCCCCAACGACAGCTTCCAGCTGCCGGCACACAGCCGATTTCGCTACGCCAACCTTACCGACCAGCCCGCACGGGTACTCTGGGTGTTCCGCTGAGCGGACACAGGATCCTCGACATGACCACCGACAACCTGCTCGACGAAGTCCGTACATTCCGCGCCGCTCACCCCGAGGTGCGCTATGTCGACCTGATCTGCCTGGACATCCCCGGCCACTTCTACGGCAAGCGCTATCCCATCGACATGCTCGAGAAGGTGGCGGCCGGCAGCCTGCTCAAGTTACCGCAGAACTGCGTGCTGTTAGGCGCCCAGGGCGGCCTGCACCCGATTGGCGATTATTGCTTCAACGATGGTGACCCGGATGCGCCCCGTCGGTTGATTCCCGGCACGCTCAGGCCGGTGCGCTGGGACAGCCAGCCATTGGCGCAGATGCTGATCAGCTCCGATGGCACTGCATCGCCCATCGAATTCGAGCCCCGTGAAGTCTTGTCGCGGGTGCTGGCGCGTTTGGCGGCCAAGGGCATTCGCCCCGTGGTGGCCTTCGAGCTGGAGTTCTACCTGTTCGACCGAGCCCTCAAGGACGGCTTGCCGCAGTATCCCCGCGATCCGCTGTGCGGTGACGAGGACGACCAGCCCAATCTGCATATCGAGCGCCTGTCGCGGTTTTCGCAGGTGCTGCACGAGATCGTCGAGACCGCCAACGAGCAGGGCATCGATGCCAACGTGATCACCGCAGAAATTGGTCCAGGGCAGTTCGAGATCAATTTCGGCCATTGCGAGGACGGGCTGCAGGCCGCCGACTGGGCTGCGCTGTTTGGCCGGCTGACCCGTGGCATAGCGCTCAAGCACGGGCACCGGGCCAGCTTCATGAGCAAGCCGTACCTGGATGCACCGGGCAGCGGCATGCATGTGCATGTCAGCCTCTATGACGGGCAGGGCAACAACCTGCTGGCGCTCGACGAACAACGTCCGTTGCGTCATGCAGTAGCCGGCTGTCTGGAGTGGCTGCCGCACTGCATGCCGATCTTCGCCGCGCACCATAACGCCTACCGCCGTTACGGCTCGCGGGTGAACGCGGCGAGCCGCGCCAGTTGGGGGTATGAAGACCGTGACGCCTGCGTGCGCGTTCCCGATTCCGATGCCCGCAACCTGCGCATCGAACATCGCCTGGCCGGCGCCGATGCCAACCCCTACCTGGTGCTGGCGGCGATTCTGGCGGCCATGGAACATGGGCTGGAGCAGCGCCGCGAGCCTATCGCGCCCTTGAATGAAAATCGCCAGAGCGGCATCGATTTTCCCATGGACATGCTCTCTGCGGTCACTGCAATGCGCCATCATCCGGCGGTGAACAGCGGCCTTGGCGAGGAATTCGTGATGGTCTATTGCGAGAACAAGCGCCAGGATCATCTGGCGTTCATGGACAGTATCAGTGCGCGGGAGTATCGCTGGTTTCTCTGAGCGGGCTTTGCGCTGTGCAGAAAACAAGAAACCCGCCAATGGCGGGTTTCTTGTCAGTTGCGGCAGTGTCAGCGGAACAGCGACCAGCTTACGGCGTAGTCGTCGAAACCCAGGCCCCATAGCGCCACCGTCAGCGCAATGAGCAGCTCCAGCACCAGCACCCCGATGGCCAGGGTGCCACCGGAAATGGTCAGCCCTTCGTTGACCGGAATGCGCAGGAACGCCGGCATGCCTACATAAAGAAGTCGAGCGCTGTAAGCGAGGGCGATCAGGCCGACGATCAGCAGCAGCCACGCTTTCGGGTACAGCAGGGCGATACCGGCGATGAACAGCGGCGTCGCGACGTAACCTGCGAAAATGATGCAGCGACTACGACTCGGCCGGCTGGCGAACGAGTCGGACATCCAGTGAATCACGTTGCCCATGATGGCAACGCCAACGAGCATCAGGATGTAAAACACGATGCCCAACGCTGCAGCCGTCGGCATCGCTACCTTGTAAGCTTCGCCTCCCAGATGCCAACCGATTTGGGTAGTACCGATGAAGGCGCTGACGACAGGGATGAGTGCCATCAGTAGAACGTGACGGGCATAAAGGTTGGTGATGCTTTGCTTCTCCCGATCAATGTTGCGCCACTCGCGGCCCGGATTGGCCAGCAGCCCCCAAATGTGATTGATCATGACTCTTCTCCTCTGGCTCCAGCTTCCCGCCGGCATGAGATATCCGAGAGCTGATCAGCCTGTATCGTGCGGCGAACCGCAAATCAATTCAGCCCTCACAGGGTATGAGTGAAGTTCACCGCAATAGGTTTGACCAGAAATTTACCGGTAGCCCCTCTCACACGCCCGCTGGATGTGACGTGGTGCGCCAGACGCTACGGTTGGCGGGAGGTTAGGTAGCGTGGGCGACACCCAGGAGGGTCGTAACGGCGTATGTCCGGCGTTGCCCGTAAATCCCCGGCGTCTGGCCTGGAGCCCCTGATAGCAGGCAGCTGCGCGCGACAGGGCAGGTGAGGGCAGTACCCCTGCTTTTTATGTGTGCTTTTTTGGCCCCTGCCGCCGCAGGGGTAAAAAGTGCTATGTTCCGCACCCTCTTCGATGGGGTGAGACCATGAGCGACGACCAGGCACGCAATCAATCCTCAGAGCAACCCGATACCGGTGGTCGCGGCGGCTGCCTGTGGCTGACGCTGCTGGGCCTGGCATTCATCGCGCTGGTCTTCGGCATCATCATCTACGCCATCACCCGTGAGCAGACAGCCGATATCGAGGCCAACGAAGTGGGCGCCATCAAGGCGTGCTGGGTCAAGGCCAGGGATCCGAGCGCGACACCGACATCACGCACCTTCGCGACCGACAGTTGCAAGGAAATGGAAAAGCAGTTCCGTATCAAATACGGCCGTGAGCCCGAGTGATGAGCAAGAGCCAGACCGCGCCCTCGAAACGCTTTCTCCTGATTCTGTGCCTGCTGGCGCTGGCGATCATGCTGGCGATCGCTACCTGGGTCTGGTCCCGCTTCGGCGTGGCGTACCTGCGCCCGTTCAGTGATCAGGAACAGGCGGTGTTCTTCCAGGGCGGCGGCCTCAAGCTGCCGGCCGAGCTGGCCGGGCCGGGCAATATTCGTGTGGTGCATTTCTGGGATCCGCAGTGCCCGTGCCACAAGGAAACCGACGCGCACCTCAATTACCTGATCAGCCTCTACCGCTTTTCCGGCGTCGAGTTCTACAGCGTGCAGAAGCCCGGGAGTGAAGGTGAAATGCTGCCCTTCCTGCGTGGCAAGCTGACGCCGCTGAAGTCCCTGGAAGGCATGGAGTCGATTCCGGCGAGCCCGGCGATCGCCATCTGGGACCAGCAGGGGCGGCTGGCTTATGCCGGCCCCTACAGCGAAGGGCTGGTGTGCAACTCGTCGAACAGTTTCGTAGAGCCGATTCTCGATGCGCTTTCCGCCAACCGCAGCGTGTCCGCAGCCAATACCATGGCGGTTGGCTGCTACTGCGACTGGAAGCCTGACGAGGGTTCTTGATCGAAGGCAGTGACCCTCCTTTTCGAGTGGTCTCTGCTGTGCGACATATTGCCGCGCAATCTGCGCGATATGAGCCACTATTATAAGTCGTAACTCACCGTTTATTTGCCGCCAGTTTCCAAGCCATGGCTCTGCCGTGCGCTACAGGTGCGGTCATATGGGGCTTTGCGAGCTGAGCGAGATGTCATCGGTCGCAGGGTTGCGGCTGTTGGTGTAGGGCTGGGGCAGGTCGGGTCGAGCAACATAACCCGACTATTTGCAGGCCCATCGTCGTTATGCGGTTGGTTTTTTCGGCCGCGTAACCGAAAATGTCGCCCCCTCCGTTTAGTGGTTTCGATGCTGAAACAATTTCGGTGTGCGAGTGCACCCGTTTTCCTGGCATGCCCTGCCGTATTGGGCATCAGGCTGAACAGAACGCTATGTGGGATATCACTTTGCTGAAGGTCGTGAAATGAGAGAAGAGAAGTACCACCGCTTGTTCCGCACGCTTCTGACGATTGTCGTGGCCGTCTCCCTGAGTGGCTGCGATTGGGTTCTTTTCGATTCGAAAGGCCAAATCGGCATCGAGCAGCGCAACCTCATCATTACCGCCACCCTGCTGATGCTGATCGTGGTGGTTCCCGTCATTTTCATGACCATTCTGTTCGCCTGGCGCTATCGCTCCTCGAACAAGGACGCGACCTACGCGCCCGAGTGGGCTCATTCGCACAAGATCGAGGCCATCGTCTGGGGCGTCCCTTGCGTGATCATCATCGTGCTGGCGGTGATCACCTGGAAGACCACCCATTCCCTGGATCCGTACCGGCCGATCGAGCACGAGAACAAGCCGCTGGTGGTCGAAGTGGTGTCCCTGGACTGGAAATGGCTGTTCATCTACCCGGAGCAGGGCATCGCCACGGTCAATGAGCTGTACATCCCGGACAACACGCCGGTCAGTTTCCAGATCACCTCGCAGTCGGTGATGAACACCTTCTTCATCCCGCAACTGGGCGGCATGGTTTACGCCATGGGCGGCATGCGCACTCAACTGCACCTGATCGCCAACGAGCCGGGCGAGTTCTTCGGCCTCTCGGGCAACTACAGTGGTCACGGTTTCACGGGCATGAAGTTCGCCGTCCATGCGACCAGCAACGAAGAGTTCGAGCAGTGGGTGGCCAAGGTCAAACAGTCGCCGAACACGCTGGACTTCAACGACCGCTATCAGATGCTGGCCAAGGCGAGTGAAAACAACCCTGTCGAGTACTTCAACGCTCAGCCTGGTCTGTTCCGTCAGATCCTTGGCCAGTACATCGATTACAAGAGCAACCCTGTGAGCGAAGCCGCGCACGATTCAGGTGCGGAGGAATAAACGATGTTCGGAAAGCTGACACTAGACGCAATACCCCTGCACGAGCCCATTCTCGTGGTCACGATGATTGCCGTGGCCCTGGGTGGGTTCGGTTTGGTTGCCGCATTGACCTACTTCAAGAAGTGGGGCTACCTGTGGACCGAGTGGCTGACTTCGGTCGACCACAAGAAAATCGGCGTGATGTACATTCTCGTCGCCCTGGTCATGCTGCTGCGTGGTTTCGCTGACGCCATCATGATGCGTACCCAGCAGGCGCTCGCCCATGGCGGCTCCGAGGGTTACCTGCCTCCGCACCATTACGATCAGATCTTCACCGCTCACGGTACGATCATGATCTTCTTCGTGGCGATGCCGATGGTCATCGGTCTGATGAACATCGTCACGCCGCTGCAGATCGGTGCGCGCGACGTTGCCTTCCCCTTCCTCAACTCGCTGAGCTTCTGGCTATTCGCGATCTCCATGGTCCTGATGAACCTGTCGCTGTTCGTCGGTGAGTTCGCCATGACCGGCTGGGTCGCTTATCCGCCATTATCAGGCATCGAGTACAGTCCGGGAGTTGGCGTCGACTACTACATCTGGGCGCTACAGATATCAGGTGTCGGTACGCTGTTGACCGGTGTCAACTTCTTCGTGACCATCATCAAGATGCGTGCCCCTGGCATGGGTCTGATGAAGATGCCGATCTTCACCTGGACCATCCTGTGCACCAGCGTGATCATCTGCGGCGCGTTCCCGATCCTGACCGTCACGCTGGCAATGCTGACTCTGGATCGCTACCTGGATTTCCACTTCTTCACCAACGAAGCCGGTGGCAACCCGATGATGTACGTCAACCTCATCTGGGCCTGGGGCCATCCTGAGGTGTACATCCTGATCCTGCCAGCCTTCGGTGTGTTCTCCGAAGTGACGGCGGTGTTCGCGCGCAAGCGTCTGTTCGGTTATGCCTCGATGGTCTGGGCTACCGTGGCCATCACCGTCCTGTCGTTCGTGGTCTGGCTGCACCACTTCTTCACCATGGGCTCTGGCGCCAGCGTCAACGCCTTCTTCGGTATCGCGACGATGATCATCGCCATTCCGACCGGTGTGAAGATTTTCACCTGGCTGTTCACCATGTACCGCGGGCGCCTGGAATTCACCACGCCGATCCTGTGGACCCTGGGCTTCATCATCACCTTCTCCATCGGTGGTATGACCGGCGTGCTGCTGGCCGTCCCGGGTGCAGACTTCCTGCTGCACAACAGCCTGTTCCTGATCGCCCACTTCCACAACGTGATCATCGGTGGTGCGGTGTTCGGCTACCTGGCAGGTATCACCTACTGGTTCCCGAAAGCCTTCGGTTTCAGGCTGCACGAGGGTTGGGGCAAGGCGTCGTTCTGGTGCTGGATCATCGGTTTCTACCTGGCGTTCATGCCGCTGTACATCCTCGGCTTCATGGGCATGACTCGCCGTCTGAATCAGGTGACCAACCCAGAGTGGGTGCCGATGACCTACGTGGCCGTTTGCGGTGCTGCACTGATCGGTATCGGTATCCTGTGCACCCTGATCCAGTTCGTCGTATCGGTGATCAAGCGCAAGGAACTGGCCGACGTGACCGGCGACCCATGGGACGCCCGTACCCTGGAATGGTCGACTTCGTCGCCACCGCCGTTCTACAACTTCGCGGTCACCCCGCGTGGTAATCGCATCGACGAGTTCCACGAGATGAAGCGTGACGGTCTGCCGCCCGCGCCGACCAAATACGCGCCGATCCACATGCCGAAGAACACCGGCGTTGGCCTGATCATGTCCATGGGCGCTCTGGTCTTTGGTTTCGCTCTGATCTGGCACATCTGGTGGCTGGCAGGGTTGAGCTTCGTGGGTATCTTCGCCGTCCTGATCTACAACAGCTACAACACGGACGTCGATTACTACGTGCAGCCCGATGAAATCGAACGCATCGAGAAGGCACACATTCAAGCAAAGGCTAAGCAGGCGTAAACCATGTCCAGTGAAGTTTTGAGCAACCACGCTGCTCATGCCGACGAGCATGAGCACGAGCATCACCACGACGCGGGTGAGATGAAGGTTTTCGGGTTCTGGATTTACCTGATGACCGACTGCATCCTGTTCGCGACCCTGTTTGCCGGTTACGCGGTGCTGAGCACCGCGTACGCTGGCGGTCCTACTCCAAAGGATCTGATCGACCTGAAACTGGTTCTGGTCGAAACATTCGCGCTGCTGTTCTCGAGCATCACCTACGGCATGGCCATGTTGGCCATGTACCGTGGCGACAAGGCCAAGGTGCTGGTCTGGCTGGCGGCGACCTTCCTGTTTGGTGCGGTGTTCCTATCGATCGAGCTGTACGAGTTCCAGCACCTGATCCACGAAGGTGCCGCTCCTCAGGTCAGTGCTTACTGGTCGGCGTTCTTCACCCTGGTCGGTACCCACGGTCTGCACGTCAGTGCCGGCCTGGTGTGGATGGCGGTGATGATGCACCAGGTCGCCAGCCGCGGCCTGACGCCTGTCACTCAAACCCGTCTGAGCTGTCTCAGCCTGTTCTGGCACTTCCTCGACGTCGTCTGGATCTGCGTGTTCACCGTTGTCTACCTGATGGGGGCTCTGTAATGGCTCATGATCACCACTCTGCCGCTGGCGCAAGCCATGGCAGCACCAAGGATTACGTCGTCGGCTTCGTGCTGTCGGTAATCCTCACCGTGATCCCGTTCGCGATCGTGATGAACCCCGTCATGTCGAAAGCGGCCACGTTGTTCACCATCGTCGCCTTCGCGGTCGTGCAGATCTACGTACACCTGGTGTACTTCCTGCACATGAACTCGTCGTCCGAGCAGCGCTGGAACACGGTTGCCTTCGCGTTCACCGTCCTGATCTCCATCATCGTCGTAGCGCTCTCGATCTGGATCATCTGGAGCATGCACTACTACATGATGGTCAACTAAAGAGAGCAGCCTGATGTTCAAGCAATACCTGCTCCTGACCAAGCCGGGCATCGTCTTTGGAAACATGATTTCCGTGGCCGGTGGCTTCTTCCTGGCTTCAAAGGGGGATATCGACCTGATGCTGTTCCTGGCAACAGCGTTCGGCGTCGCTCTGGTGATTGCTTCCGGTTGCGTGTTCAACAACTACATCGATAGGGACATCGATGAAAAAATGGAGCGGACCAAGAACAGGGTGCTGGTAAAAGGCCTGGTTCCGCCGACTCATGCCATTGTTTACGCCTGCATCCTCGGGATCGCAGGCGTTGCCTTGCTCTATAAAGCCACGAATCTGCTTGCAGTCGGCCTGGTCCTGATGGGCTTCGTCGTCTACGTCGGGCTGTACAGCCTGTACCTCAAGCGCAATTCGGTTTATGGAACGCTGGTTGGCAGTCTGTCGGGCGCCGCTCCGCCTGTTGTGGGCTATTGCGCTGTAAGCAACGAGTTCGACATGGGGGCAGCCATCCTGCTGCTGATCTTCAGCCTCTGGCAGATGCCCCACTCGTACGCTATTGCCATCTTTCGCTTCAATGACTACCAGGCAGCCAACATTCCGGTGTTGCCGGTGATCAAGGGCATTCCCGCTGCCAAGCGCAGCATCGTCCTGTACATCGCCGCTTTCCTGGTCGCCACGCTCATGCTGACCATCAGTGGTTACGCCGGTTACAGCTACTTCGTGGTAGCGGTGGTCAGCGGTGCCTACTGGTTGTGGATGGGCGTGTCGGGCTACAAGGCCGTCGACGACAAGGTCTGGGCACGCAAGCTGTTCGTGTTCTCCATCGTCACCATCACCGCGCTGAGCGTGATGATGTCGGTGGATTTCCAGGCTACGCCGAGCCAGATGCTGATGACCTCGGTCAACAGCATCTGCGGCGTCGACAACGTCAGTGGCTTCTGCGCGGCATTCGCCTCACGCTAAAGCCGCCGCGCGAATCGAACGGGCCCCGCCATCAACTGATGACGGGGCCCGTTTTCGTTTGGCAAGCGCTTGGCTACTACGCGTAAACTCCGCCTTCATACTTTTTGCGGGCCGTCATCGGCATTGCGCTGGTAGCCCGCCTCTGTTTTCAAACTGCCTGCCAGGGCTGGTATGGTGGCGCGCATCAAGTTGCCGCTATCCGGAGAAATAACCATGGATGAGCAGGATCCCTTCATCAGGGGCCTCAAGGAGCGTCTGCCCGACGACCTCAAGGAGTCGTTCAGCGCCGAACAGCTCGATGCACTGCAGGTGGCATTTGGCGCGCGCCAGTGGGGGCGACATCGCCTGGACCTGCGCGGCACCGTCAAGCTGTGGCGCTGGCGCTACTACTTCGTATTGCTGGCCGGGCGCAACAGGCGCGATCTCAGCCGCACCGAGCACGAGCTGTCGCTGACCGCCAAGGCACTGGGCGTAAGCGCGTTTCTGCTGGTGTCGCTGCTGCTTGGTCTGGTCTTTCTTTACCTGGTCAAGTCGGCGCTGGGCATCAACCTGTTTTCCGGGTTTTCCCTGGGCCTGTGGGACTGGTTCAAGGGCAGCTGAACAGCAGCGCCTTGAGACCGCCTTCGGGCTCTGAGTCCGGGAACTCCGGCGGATTGTCGAGGCGTTGTTCGAAGCGCAGTTGCGGGGCATGCTCGGCCATGCCGGCGGTCAGGAAATCACTGCCGATAGTGGGGTCGTTGACGCAAGCCAGCACGCGGCCCTGCAGGCTGAGCAACTCCGGAAGCCTGCGCAGGATCTTCTGATAGTCCTGGGTAAGCGCGAAGCTGCCTTTCTGGAAGGAGGGCGGGTCGATGATGATCAGGTCGTAGGGGCCGTGTCGTTTCACCTTGCCCCAGGACTTGAACAGCTCATGGCCGAGAAAGCTGACCCGACTCAGGTCGTGCTCATTGAGCCGGTGGTTGTCGCGCCCACGGCTCAACGCTGCCCTGGCCATGTCCAGATTGACCACATGCTCCGCGCCACCGGCGATTGCCGCAATCGAGAAGCCGCAGGTGTAGGCGAACAGGTTCAGCACTCGCTGCCCCCTGGCATTGTCACGCACCCAGCGCCGACCCAGGCGCATGTCGAGGAACAAACCGGTGTTCTGCTTGCGGCCCAGGTCGAGCAAAAAACGCAGGCTGTCTTCTTCGATGATCCATTGCTCCGGCAATTCCCCCACCAGGCACTGCATCGGGCTGTCGATCTGGTAGCGGTGCTGCAACAGCAGGCTGTGCGCCTGGCTGGCCTGCCAGGGTGCTGACTGGCTGACCTGCAGCAGCATCGCTTGCAGGGCGTCGAACTCATCTGCGGGCAGCTCCCTGAACAGGCACACCAGCACGATGCCTTGCAGCCAGTCGACCGTGATGTGTTCGAGCCCCTGCCAGCAGCGCCCGCGACCATGGAAGAGGCGGCGGGTCTGGGTCGGCGCATCGCTCAGGGCGCTGCTCAGGTGTTGGTTTAGAAAGGCGAGGTTGGCCGGGGTCATGGGCATTGTCGGTCGGCGGGGAGGGGCGGCAGTTTAAAGCAAAGCGCTCGGTTGCTCATGGCGATGGCGGGCATAAAAAAGCCCGTCACGAGGACGGGCCAAATATGCCATGACACTGGAGTTGTACGATGTAGTGTCGCGCTTACAGGATCGACAGCGGGTAGTTGAAGATCAGGCGGTTCTCGTCGAACTCGTTGCTGCTGTAGTCGCGGCGCAGGCTCGAGTTCCTCCAGCGAACGCTGAGGCTCTTGAAGGTGCCGCTCTGCACGACGTAAGCCAGCTCGGTTTCGCGGCCCCACTCCTTGCCGTCATTGGTGGTGGCGGTTTGCACATCGCTGCCACTGATGTAGCGGTTCATCAGGGTCAGGCCGGGGATGCCGGCCGCGGTGAAGTTGAAGTCGTGACGCACCTGCCAGGATCTTTCCTTGGCGTTGTCGTAGGCCGAGTTGTAGCTGTCGTTGGCCAGGGTGCCGCCGCTGGTGCCGTTGACGCGCATCCAGCCGGTGTCGCCGCTGACCTTCTGCAGGCCGACGTAGAAGGTGTTGCTGCCGTACTTGGCGGAAAACAGACCGGAGTAGGTCTTGTTGTCCAGCCGGCCGGCCCGCGCGGAACCCTCGTCTTCGCCCTGGAAGTAGCCGAGGTTGGCCCCCAGGGTCCAGTCGCCAATGGGCTGGCTGTGGGTCAGTTGCAGGTACTGCTGCTCGTAGACGTCCTTGAGCTCGGCGCCCCACAGGCCGACCATGGTGCGGTCGCCATTGAACTTGTACTCGCCACCGACGAAGTTGAAGCGATCGGAGTCGTTCGCCGAGCTGTTGCCATTGAGGAACATGTTTTCCATGCTGGCATTGTTGCGCTCGCTGTTCTGACGGAACTGGCCGCCGTACAGGGTCAGCCCGGCGACCTCGTTGGAGGTGATCTGCGCGCCCTGGAAGGTCTGCGGCAGCGAACGGCCGTCGTCGGCACGCAGGATCGGCAGCACCGGCATCCACTCGCCAACCTTGAGTTCGGTCTTGGAGACCTTGGCCTTGGCAGCCAGGGCCACGCGGCCAAAGTCGTCGGCCGGGCGGCCATCGTCATGGCGCGGCAGCAGGCCGGTGCCGTAGGTGCCGCCACCGCCATCGAGCTTGACCGAGAGCATGCCCAGGGCATCGACACCAAAGCCGACCACGCCCGGGGTGTAGCCGGAGCGCGCATCGAGGATGAAGCTCTGGGTCCACTCTTCGGCCTTGCTCTGGGCGTTTGCCGGGTTGGTGAAGTTGCGGTTGATGTAGAAGTTGCGCAGGTTCAGGGAAACCTTGGCATCTTCGACAAAGCCTTCTGCCTGTGCAGCGAAGGGCAGGGCGAGGGCCATTGTCCCCGCGCCGATGAGGCCCAGCGAGACGATCTTGCGTGCTGTCATTGTTGTTGTGCTCCCATTTTTTAACGAGCCTTCCTCTATCGACTGATGGGTCGACATGCCATGGGGAAGGCGTGAATAGCCCTGTGCAGGGCGACAGACCGGCGTGCGAGCACGCCAGTCCCTGCTTCAGGCCCTAGCCGTCGGCGAATAGGTGGCGCGCAGGAAACGAGATGAATGCGACTGGCCGGGCAGAAGAGCCCAGGCGACTGGATTGGGTGCGGAGAGAAAGACTGAGCGTGTCTTCATGATGCGACCTTTTTTGTTTTTATAGGCTTTGTTGTCATACAACATTTGTCGCGGATTATTTGCAGCTCGCAATCCGCTTGTCAACGCACCCAGACAAAATGTTTCAAGCGGTCCGATTAAAGGCGCGCATGGCGATCCCGTATTATGGGATAAGCCTAGTGGTTCGGGCGTTGCGGCGGAACATGCAGCTTCATTCTGGGACCTGCGCAGCGAGCTGCGTATACGACTTTGGGTGTACTGGCTGGAAGCGGTAATGTCGTGTGATAACGTATGACGATATCTTCAATGACATGAGACTGCTCGATGCCACATTGCCTGATCGAAGGTGCACGCACGCTTGAACACCACATTTGCGCCGATGAATTGGTGACCCTGGTGCACGGGACAGTCATGGACAGCGGCCTGTTCAAGGAAGGCGAGGTGAAGGTACGGCTCAGTCTCTATGACCACTACAGCGTGGGTGGCAGCCAGGCAGAGTTCGTCCACGTGATCATCTATCTGCTGGCAGGGCGCAGTGATGAAATGAAGAAAGCGCTGTCGATGGCAGTCGTGGGGGCGCTGGTAGAGCGCCTGCCGGCTGTCGAGAACGTGTCGATGGATGTTCGCGACATGCGTCGCGAAGCCTTCAGTAATCGGCGCCAGTATCTGGATAGCCGCTAATCCGGGCGGCGGGGGCCGCCCGGGGGAGATGCCTAGCCGCGGTGGTAACGCTGCGCCACGAATGGCGTTTTCGCGACTTTCATGGCGACGCGTTTGCCGCGCACCAGCGCCCATACGTCAGTGTCCGCGCCGGCATGGCTGCTCTGCAGGTAGCCCATGGCCAGCGGCGCACCCAGGCTTGGGCCGAAGCCGCCACTGCACACCTGACCGATGATCTCGCCATCGGCATTCACCAGCTCTGCCCCCTCGCGTACGGGCGTGCGCTCCTGCGGTAGCAGGCCAACGCGCTTGCGGGCAACGCCGTCGCGCTGGTGGGCGAAGATCCGCTCGGCGCCGGGAAAGCCGCCTGGCCGCGTACCATCGGCACGGCGCGCCTTGGAGATCGCCCACAGCAGGCTCGCCTCGACCGGCGTCGTGTCGGCGCTCATGTCGTGGCCATACAGGCACAAGCCGGCTTCCAGGCGTAGCGAATCGCGGGCGCCCAGGCCGATGGCCTGCACCTCCGGCTCGGCTAGCAGGCTGCGTGCCAGCGCTTCGGCGTGGGCGGCGGGAACGGAAATCTCGAAACCATCCTCACCGGTGTAGCCGGAGCGGCTGACGTAGCAATCGACACCGAGCAGACGCACGGCGCGAAATTGCATGAAGGTCATCTTCGCCATTTCCGGTGCCAGGCGAGTCAGCACGTCAACGGCCTTGGGGCCCTGCAGGGCAAGCAGGGCGCGCTCGAAGCGCGACTCGACCTGGCACTGGTTGGCGATGCGCTGTTGCAGGTGCATCAGGTCCTGGTGCTTGCAGGCTGCGTTGACGACCAGAAACAGCGTGTCATCGCCCAGGTTGGCGACCATCAGGTCATCGAGAATGCCGCCATTCTCATTGGTGAACATGGCATAACGCTGCATGCCGACCGGTAGGTCGAGGATATCCACCGGCACCAGGCTTTCGAGTGCCTGGGCGGCGCCTGCGCCGCGCAGAATGATCTGGCCCATGTGCGACACATCGAACAGGCCGGCGGCATCGCGGGTATGCAGGTGTTCCTTCATCACGCCGAGTGGGTACTGCACCGGCATCTCGTAGCCGGCGAACGGCACCATGCGCGCACCCAGTTCCAGGTGCAGGGCGTGAAGGGGTGTTTTCGCCAGAATGTCAGTGGTCATGGCGCTCTCCTGTATAGGCTTTGAGCGGCCCGCGCCAGCGCGCGGGCTTGGAGAAGGGGAAACTGCCGAACCGTTCGGCAGTCGGGCGTGATCAGGCGTCCTGATACGCTTCGATGGGCGGGCAGGCGCAGACCAGGTTGCGGTCGCCGAACACATTGTCGACCCGGCCGACAGGTGGCCAGTACTTGCCGTCGATCAGGCTGCGGGTCGGGAAGACCGCCTGTTCGCGGCTGTACGGGTGCGTCCAGTCGCCGACCAGTTCGGCAGCGGTGTGCGGGGCGTTCTTCAGCGGGTTGTCGTCGGCGCTCAGTTCGCCGCGTTCGACCGCGCGAATCTCCTCGCGAATGGCGATCATGGCATCGCAGAAGCGATCCAGTTCCTGCTTGGACTCGCTCTCGGTCGGCTCGATCATCAGCGTGCCGGCCACCGGGAAGGACATGGTCGGGGCGTGGAAGCCGAAGTCGATCAGGCGTTTGGCCACGTCGTCGACGCTGATGCCGCTGCTGTCCTTGAGCGGGCGCAGGTCAAGGATGCACTCGTGGGCCACCAGGCCGCCTTCACCGCTGTACAGCACCGGGTAGTGCTCTTCCAGGCGACGGGCGATGTAGTTGGCATTGAGGATGGCCATCTGCGACGCCAGCCGCAAGCCGGTACCGCCCATCATGCGAATGTACATCCAGGTGATCGGCAGGATGCTGGCGCTGCCGAACGGCGCTGCGCTGACCGCGCCTTCCTTGCGTTGCATGTGTGCGTGGCCGGGCAGGAACGGCGCCAGGTGGGATTTCACCCCGATCGGGCCGACCCCCGGGCCGCCACCGCCGTGGGGGATACAGAAGGTCTTGTGCAGATTGAGGTGCGAAACGTCGCCACCGAACTGGCCGGGCGCACAGAGGCCGACCATGGCATTCATGTTGGCGCCGTCGATGTACACCTGGCCGCCGTTGTCGTGAACGATGGCGCAGATCTCGCGGATGCCTTCCTCGAACACGCCATGGGTGGACGGGTAGGTGATCATGATCGCGGCCAGTTGGTCACGGTGCTGCTCGGCCTTGGCGCGCAGGTCGTCAATGTCGACGTTGCCGCGGGCATCACAGGCGGTGACCACCACGCGCATGCCGGCCATGTGCGCGGTGGCCGGGTTGGTACCGTGGGCCGACTGCGGGATCAGGCAGATGTCGCGCTTGTCGTCGCCACGGCTGTGGTGATAGGCGCGGATCGCCAGCAGGCCGGCATATTCACCCTGGGAGCCGGCATTGGGTTGCAGCGACACGGCGTCGTAGCCGGTGGCGGCGCAAAGCATGGCTTCCAGCTCGTCGGTCAGTTCCTGGTAGCCCGCGCTCTGTTCGGCCGGGGCGAAGGGGTGCAGGTTGCCGAACTCGGCCCAGGTGACCGGGATCATCTCGCTGGCGGCATTCAGTTTCATGGTGCAGGAGCCCAACGGGATCATGCTGCGATCCAGGGCCAGGTCCTTGTCGGCAAGCTTGCGCAGGTAGCGCATCAGCTCGGTTTCCGAGTGGTAGCGGTTGAACACCGGGTGCTCGAGGATCGCCGACTGGCGCAGTTGCGCGGCGGGCAGGCTGCTGTCGGCCCCGGCGGCCAGGGCGGCGAAGTCCGGCGCCGGCTTGCCATCCGCGAACAGCGACCAGAGCTGCTCGATATCCGCCTGGGTGGTGGTCTCGTCGAACGACAGGCCGAGGCGCTCGGCATCCACTTCACGCAGGTTGATGGCGGCTGCGCGGGCTTTTTCATGCAGGGCGGCGGTTTGCGCACCAGTGTGCAGGGTCAGGGTGTCGAAGAATGCCTGCTGCTCAACCGCAAGGCCGAGGCTCTGCACGCCGCGGGCGAAGATCAGGGTCAGTTGATGGACGCGCTGGGCGATCCGGGTGAGCCCCTGGGGGCCGTGGTAGACGGCGTACATGGCGGCGATGTTGGCCAGCAGTACCTGAGCGGTGCAGATGTTGCTGGTGGCCTTCTCGCGGCGGATGTGTTGTTCACGGGTCTGCATGGCCAGGCGCAGGGCCGGGTTGCCGAAGCGGTCCACCGAGAGGCCGACGAGTCGACCTGGCATGTCGCGCTTGAAGGCATCGCGGGTGGCGAAGTAGGCCGCGTGGGGGCCACCGAAACCCAGCGGCACGCCGAAGCGTTGCGCGCTGCCCAGGGCCACGTCGGCGCCGAACTCGCCCGGTGCTTGCAGCAGGGTCAGGGCCAGCAGGTCGGCAGCGACGGCGACCAGAGCGTTGGCAGCGTGGAAGCGTTCGACCACCTGGCGGTAATCGAAAATATCGCCATTGCTGGCCGGGTACTGCAGCAGCGCGCCGAAGAATGCGCTCGCGTCGTCGATGGCGGCTTCGTCACCGATCACCACTTCGATGCCCAGTGGCTCGGCGCGGGTGCGCAACACGTCGAGGGTCTGCGGGTGACAGTGCCGGGAGGCGAAGAAGGCGTTGGCGGCCTTGTTCTTCGACAGGCGCCTGCAAAAAGTCATGGCTTCGGCGGCGGCGGTGCCTTCATCGAGCAGCGAGGCGTTGGCGATCGGCAGCCCGGTGAGGTCACTGATCAGCGTCTGGAAGTTCAGCAGCGACTCCAGGCGACCCTGGGATATCTCTGGCTGGTAGGGCGTGTAGGCGGTGTACCAGGCCGGGTTCTCCAGCAGGTTGCGCAGGATCGGCGACGGCGTGTGGGTGCCGTAGTACCCCTGGCCGATGTAGTTGCGCAACAGCCTGTTCTTGCCAGCGATGGCCTTGATGGCGGCCAGGGCCTCGGCTTCGCTCTGGCCGTCGCCGGCCGGCAGCACGCTGGTGCCCTTGATGCTGCCCGGAATCACGCTGGCGGTCAGCGCGTCGAGGTCGCCGAAGCCCAGGGTTTCCAGCATGGCGGCGGTGTCTTGTTCACGCGGGCCGATATGCCGGGCGATGAATTCGTTGCGGGTGGTCAAGTCAGTCATGGGCTTCTCTCAAGCGTCGGCTTTGGCGTTGAGCAGGCGCTCGTAGGCGTCCTGGTCGAGCAGGTCGGCCAGGGCGCTGGCATCGGCAGGGCGGAAGCGGAAGAACCAGCCCTGGCCCAGCGGCTCGGCATTGACCAGCTCGGGGCTGGCTTCGAGATCGGGATTGACCTCTACCACCTCGCCGTCGATCGGCATACCGATATTGCTGGCGGCTTTCACGGATTCCAGCACGGCCACTTCATCACCAGCAGCGTAGGCCTGCAACTCGGGCAACTGCACGAACACCACGTCGCCCAGCGCGTCTTGAGCGTAGGCGGTGATCCCTACGGTGACCAGGCCATCGGCTTCCTGACGCAGCCATTCGTGTTCGACGGTAAAACGCATTTCGCTCATGGGGATCCCTTGTGGTCATTGTGCCCGGCATGCAGGCGCGGCTAATGAGCAGGCTGAATGCAAGGGTGATGCCATTTTATTATTATCTTATAAATCAATGACTTATATTTGCGCAGTGAAAATTATCAGGGCTCTTGTATCGATATCGATACGGAAGGCGACAGCGCCTACCGCACCCCCTCACTGTGCGGGCCTGTCGCTGTCAGGCTGGTGTGTGTCGTATTGAATACGCTGTATCGTAATCAATACGGTAGCGGGGACGCTTCAGTGCAGTGCCGTGGTTGCACTCAGCTGGCGCAGCCGATCGCCAAGGCGCAGGCGCAGACCGGCGTCTTCGCACAGCAGCAGGGCACGCTGGAGATCGAAGCGCGCCGCTTGTGGGCAATCGAGTCGCTGATAGATATCGGCGCGCACGAGGTGGTCAGCGACATTGGGAGGCGTCAGTAGCAGCACGCGCTCAGCATCTTTCAGCGCCGACAGGTAGTCGTCATCCTGCATGTGCAGGTGGCGCAGGTTGCGCGACAGGCGAACGATCATGCCACGCGCGTCACAGGCCTGCATGTGCTCGGCTCCGAGCTGGGCTTGCGGGCCGACATAGCGCAGGAGCATGTCGCGGCAATCACGCGGATACAGGCGCCGGCCGCCGCACGGGTCGAGAAGATGGTCGGCGCCCGGCACGCGCAACAGGAAGTACCCGGGGAAGTTGATGCCTTGCAAAGGGATGTCCAGCCGCCGTGCCAGCTCCAGGGCGATCAGCGCGATACTCAGCGGCTGGCCACGGCGTCGCTGCAATACACTGTGCAGCAATGCCGCGCGGGGGCGCATGGGGCTGTCGTCGTCTTCCTGGAAATGCAGGTCGTTAAGCCGCCGCAACAGCGGTTGCGCCAGTTCCTGCCGAGGCAGGCTGGGCAGGCCGGCATCGACCTGATGGCGCAGGCCATCGAGTTCATGCAGCACCTGCCTGGGCTGCAGCGTGCTGTCATGTTCGGTCGCGACCCATAATGCGGCTTCGAAAAGAGCCGGCTGTGCAGTACTCAGACAGGCAAGGCAGTGGTCGCGCGCGCTCATGGTCACCTCCCGGGGGTAACCTTGTTTTAACTGCGCGCGCGCCTGCCGTCTAGCGGTCGAGAGCGAGGAGATGTTGCCGGCGATGGGGCAGCCAACGCCTGGCGGTTACTGCGCCTCGGGCTCGCTGACCAGTTCGGCCAGCGCATCGGGTTGGTTCTTGAAGGCCCGGGCGAACACATCGCGATTACGCGCCATGTAGACGCCCAGTTCCTCTCCCTGCTCTTCACTGAGCGACGGCACGGCCTTGTGCAGCACTTCGCTGAGTCGCTCGGCGAGCTCCAGCATCTTGTCGTGACGGTCGGCTTCGGCTTTATCCATGAATAAACGCTCCGGATCGCGACTGCTGCGGTACACCACTTCGACGGCCATTCATCACCTCTACGCCTTCACGCTAATGGTTAAATATACTGTTCATGCATACAGCTTCGGCAAGCATAATCAACCCGGGTGCTTTTGAACAGGATAACCACGCTTTTCGGCCGGCGTGGCATCTTGTCACGTCTCTGGAGATTGGCCATACGTGTCTTTTCGGCGACGGCGCGCTTCTTTGTGGCCTCGCCGCCACGCGCATTGGTCCTGTTTCTGCATGGATTGTCATGCAGACGCACCATGCTGCTGCGCTTGGCCTGCATCAATCGGTAAAAGGGGAAGGGTATGAACTGGCTGGACAAGAGCCGTATGCAGATGCACAAGGGAGCGAATTCGGTTGGCAACCTGTTCGTCGAAGGCTTTCACTACCTGGGGCTGTTCGTCATCGGCGGGGCGACGGCGTGGGCGTCGGTCGCGGCCTTCCTGGGCATGCTGGAAAAAGGCAGTGCCAGCGTGGATGACATCCTCCTGCTGTTCATCTACCTGGAGCTGGGGGCGATGGTCGGGATCTACTTCAAGACCAACCATCTGCCGATCCGCTTTCTGCTGTACATCGCCATTACTGCGCTGACCCGCTACCTGATCGGCGACGTGTCCCATCACAAGGCACCGGATATCGGCCTGCTGTACCTGTGTGGCGGGATCTTCTTTCTGGCGCTGTCGGTGCTGGCGGTGCGCTTCGCGTCGTACCGGTTTCCGTCGAGCAAGGCCATCGACTCCTCGGGGGACGTGGTTGGCGACAACTACAGCGAGAAATGACCTCGCTGCTCAGTCACTCAGCGGGGCGAACAGCGCCTGCAGGTCGTCTTCGCTGAGTTGCCACTGGGCCTGGCTGCCGCCTTCTTCCAGCAGGCCGCGGGCCAGGCTTGCCTTGGCCTGTTGCAATTGCTGAATCTTCTCTTCCACGCTGCCGCGGGCGATCAGTTTGTAGACGAACACCGGTTTGTCCTGGCCGATGCGATAGGCACGGTCACTGGCCTGGGCTTCTGCGGCCGGATTCCACCAGGGATCGAAATGAATCACGGTGTCGGCTGCCGTCAGGTTGAGCCCCGCGCCGCCTGCCTTGAGGCTGATCAGAAACACCGAAAAATGCCCCGCCTGAAACTGCTCCACCGGGGTGCGTCGGTCGCGGGTGCTGCCAGTCAGCTTGGCGTAGGCAATACCGCGTGCCAGCAGTTCGCCTTCGATCAGCGCCAGCATCGAGGTGAACTGCGAGAACAGCAGCACCCGGCGGCCTTCGCCGATCAGTGCCTCGAGCATGTCCAGCAGGCTGCTGAGTTTTCCGGAGTCGCTACTGGTCAGGTCTTCGCTGGCATCGTTGAGCAGCCGTAGATCGCAGCACACCTGGCGCAGGCGCAGCAGTGCCTCGAGAATCACGATCTGGCTGCGTGCCAGGCCCTGGCGGGTAATTTCCTCGCGCACCTTGCGGTCCATGGCCAGGCGCAGGATTTCATAGCGGTCGCGCTGCGCAGGTGTCAGCTCCACCCACTGGATGATCTCCGTCTTGGGCGGGAGCTCGCGGGCTACCTGTTCCTTCTTGCGGCGCAGCACGAACGGCTTGATGCGCCCGCGCAGGTGCGCCAGGCGCTGCTCGTTGCCGTGCTTTTCGATGGGGGTGCGGTAGTCGCGGGTGAAGGCCTTGCTGTCGCCGAGCCAGCCTGGCATCAGGAAGTTGAACAGCGACCACAGCTCTCCCAGGTGATTCTCCAGCGGCGTGCCGCTCAGGCACAGGCGCTGGCCGGCGATGATTTGCCCGGCGGCCATGGCGGCCTTGCTGCGGGGGTTCTTGATGCTCTGCGCTTCGTCGAGAATCAGCGCGTGAAATCGCTGCGCGGTCAGTGCCTTCAAGTCACGCGGCAACAAGGCATAGGTGGTGAGCACGATGTCGTGCTCGCCGATGAGCTTGAACAGGCTGCGTCGCTTGCTGCCATGCAGGGCCAGTACCCTGAGCGTCGGCGCGAAGCGGGCGGCTTCATCCTGCCAGTTGGGAATCAGGCTGGTGGGCATGACGATCAGTGCGGGTTGCTGCAGGCGGCCGTGCTGTTGTTCCAGAAGCAGGTGCGCCAGGGTCTGCAGGGTCTTGCCAAGGCCCATGTCGTCAGCGAGCACGCCACCCACCTGCAGTTCGCGCAGCGCCTGCATCCAGCCCAGGCCCTGGAGCTGGTAGGGGCGCAGTTGCGCTGCCAGGTCGTGCGGCGCGGTGACGGTTTGCAACGTGGTGTGCTGCAGCCGCTCGGCAAAGTCGCGCAGCTCGGCACCGCCCTGCCAGTTTAGCGCGGGGCCCTGCTGCAGGGCATTGAGGCGCGTGGCGTCGGCGCGCGGCAGACGAACGCGGGTGCCAATCTCGTCACCGTCGCCAATGAATAGCTCACCCAGCGCCGCCAGCAGCGGCCTCAGCCGTGCATAGGGCAGTGCCACTCGGCGCTGGCTGTGGGGCAGCGTGACCAGCAGCATCTCTTCATCCTGCCGCTGGGCGAGGGCTTCACCGGAAAGCAGCCAGGGCGTACGGCGAATGGCCTGCAGCAAGATCGGCAGCAGGCTGATGCGCTGCCCCTCTACCTCGATACCCAGCTCCAGATCAAACCAGCCGTGCTCGGGTACGTCCTCGACATCGGCGTACCAGTCGTCGATGTGCGCCAGGTTGTAATGGAAATCCGGCTGGATCTCGATACGCCAGCCCTCGTCGAGCAGGGCCGGAACCTGCCGCTGCATGAATGCCAGCCAGGCGGCATCGCCGAGCAGTTCGAAATGCTCGCCGGGGTGCTGGGCCAATGCCTCGCTCTGTCGCAGGGCGGTGCGCAGGCCACCGTCTTCGAGGCGTTTGCGCAGTTCGCCTTCGCGGGCAGCGTCGCGCACGATGCGCAACTGGCGGGCGGGCCCAAGGCGCACCAGCAGGTCCTTGGCTTGCTTGCCCACGGCGCTATGGCCCTGATAGTCGAAGGCCAGGGCCGCACGGTGCTGCGTCTGTTCCTGCATGCGGCCCTTGCGGGCATCGAAATGCACGCGCACATGGCTGCCGAGGGTCAACACGGGGAGCGGCGGCACGTCATCGAGACGGGTTTCTTCCAGGGGCTTTTCGCTCACGATCAGCGAACCGAGGTCGTCGCCGTTGCGCTGGCGCGCCTCCAGGGTAAGCAGGGCGGCGGCGACATGCTTGCAGTTGAAGCCGACCGGGCAACTGCAGTGGCCGGTGACCCCCCAGCCCTGGCCGTAGGGGTGCAACGTGATGCGCTGTTGGTAGGGGCGTTCGCCGCTGCCCAGGCAACTGGCGAGCAGCGACAGGTCCTTGAGGCTGAGCAGGCGGCTGAGCCCGCGGGTCGCGTAGTCCTGGCCCCTGCGCAGCGCGCCGTCATCGAAGTCGCCGCGCCAGTCGGCCTGCTTCAGGTGCAGGATATCTGGCATCAGGCGGGCTCTCTGGAGTCAACGGCGCGGTTTGGCATGGCGAGACGGAAACGATGGCAAGCCGCCGATGGTCTCACAGCTCAGCCGTGATTGGCAGCACTGGGCCGACCGTCAAGCCGCCTGTCGATCCGTTTCCGTCTTGATCGCGCCGCGGATGTTCATGGCCCCCAGGCACAGTTGCAGCACGATCAGTGCATACGCGTGGCTGTGCAACCCCCAGACGATCCACAGCAGGTTGCTGACCATGAACACCCAGAAACCCAGGTTGCGACGTCGCCGCTGCTTGGAGGCGACCAACCAGGCTGCCGCGACGGTGATGAGCATGGCCGGCCATTGCAGCCAATCGATGTACTCCATGATGACGCCCGTTTACCGAGAATGACATCAGGTGCGACTTGTCCGGGCCGCGGGCGTTCGACCTTTCAGACCGGCTCGCACTCGCGCTGTGCCTTGTCGGCGTACATCTCGGCGTCGGCCATGCGCAACAGCTCGCTGGCGGTTTCGCCGTCCTGTGGGGCAATGGCGATACCGACGCTGATGCCGATCTGCAGAGTTTGCTGGTTGAAGGTGATGGGTTCGCCCAGCGCATCTTCGATGCGCTGCCCGAAACGTATCGCCGCGGCGCGGTCGAGGCCCGGCAGCAGTACGGCGAATTCGTCGCCGCCCAGCCGCGCCGGTATGTCGATGCGCCTGAGCAGGCCGCGCAGGCGTTCGGCGCTGACCTTGAGCACTTCATCGCCGGCGGCGTGACCGTAGCGGTCATTGATCAGCTTGAATTGATCGAGATCGATCATCATCAGCGCGAACGGCGTGCTGCGGCCTTTGTCACTCAGCGCATTGGCAACGCTGCGGTCGAACAGCCGGCGATTGGGCAGCTCGGTCAGCGAGTCCAGATGGGCCAGGGTGTTGAGCGGGCGCAACAGATGGCGGCTGATCAGCAGGATGACCAGCGCCGAGAGCAGCAGGCTGGCGAGCAGCAGATAAAACTGCAGGTTCTCGATGCGCTGGTACGCGGCCATGCTCTGGCCCAGGGATTTGCCCATGATCAACAGCACCTCGCTGGCACCCTGAGCATTGACACGAGTGAGCGATACCGAGCGCATCCGGTAGTCGCCACGCTCGTCCTGCAGCGTCCAGGTGGCGCCAGCGGTCAGTGCTGCCGGATTGCCGAGCAGTCGATCAAAGGTGCTGCTCAGGGTATTGCCATGCAGTTGCCAGGCGCCGTTCTCACCCCGCGAAAGCAGTACGAATTCGGTGTCGGTGACTTGCTTCAGCTCTTCGGCCAACGCATCGTCGATCGCAAAACCCAGGGTCAGTTCGGCTTGGGGCGTCGGCATGTTCACCACGCTGTGGACCAACTGATAGAGCATGCCGGCCTGGGTGCGCAGCATGGCGATGGGCATCTGGCCGTCGACGCTGCCGGACAGCGCTGCGGCCTTGAGCAGCGGGGCGAGATCCGCCTGCTGCAGCTCGCGGGGCACGCTGGCGATCAATTGACGATCAAGGGTATTGAGCACGGCGATGTCGGCCTGCAGGCGACTACCGTGGTTCTGCAGCATCGACTCGATGGTCGCCCGTTCACCGACGGCGATGGCTTCCTTGAGGCCATAATCGGCGGCCAGTACGGCAGCGCCCTGAGTGAGCTGGCGCTGGCGCAGCTCGAGCAGTTGGTCGACCACTTGGGCGGTGGTCTCCAGCTGGGTGCTGACGGTGTCTTCGACGATGGTGCGGTTGCTGCGCACGCTGACCAGGTAGATGACCACCTGGACCGTCAATAGCGCAGCGAACAGCGCCAGAATGATGCGCCGCTCCTGAGTCTTGATATGCCGGCTGGTTCTCATCTACTACCCGATCAGGTTTATTTGCTATCGAGTGTAGAGCGGCGATTTGCCTGCAAGTGCCGCAGCTCATGGCATTCGCTTGAAGATTCGCTCCGAAAACAGCAGTTGGGCGAGCAGCGGGTAGCTCAGATAATGCAGGGCGAATATCACCACGCCCATCGGGCTTGGCTCGTCCTGCAGGGTCATCATGGTCAGCAGGCCGGCATACAAAACGGCCAGCATGCCGCTGTACAGCCATACCAGCCGGCGGCGTTCACCGCGGGTGGGCGGGCGGCGCTGCTGCCAGGCGAACAGCAGGGCCATCAGCGCCGCGACGCTGGCGGCGATCACCAGCGTGGCCAGTACTCCGCCAAGTTTGACGAAGCTGCGCAGCAGCACGTTGATCAGTACGGCGGCCACCACGCCGACGACGGCGTAGCGGGTCATGGCGACGGACAGTGGAGATGCGGGCATGGCGGCACGGCTCAGTGCGTGAAGGGGAACAGGGAGTTTCGTCGCTGATGCCGGCTTCTACAAGCTGCGATCAAGGCCGAAGCGGCGGCTCAGCACGCGGTCCAGCAGCGCGCCGGGCACCAGTGCGGCGAGCAACGGCAGCGCACGGCTGCCGTTGCCGAGGCGCACTACACGCGGGCGCTTGCCGCTGGCGACGGCGGCGAACACGTTGCGTGCGACGTGGCTGGCCGGCGTCGGGTTGTCCTGGGAGGCCATCGCGCGGGCGCGAATGCCATCGCGCATCGGCCACCAGGGCGAGTGCTCGCCGATCAGTTGCTCGGCCTGGCGACTGGCGTGGGTGCCGAAGCTCGACTCGATGGCGCCAGGCTGCACCTCCAGTACGCCGATACCGAACGGCGCGAGTTCCAGTCGCAAGGCATCGCTGAGCGCGTGCACCGCGGCTTTCGAGGCGCAGTAGGCGCCCGCGAACGGGGTGACCAGCACCGCCGACACGCTGCCGATATTCACCACCAGGCCCTTGTTCTGGCGCAGCAGCGGAAACAGCGCACGCGTGACGCTGACGATCGAGAACACGTTGGTCTCGAACTGCCGGCGCATGGCCGCTGCGCCGCCATCGAGCAGCGGCCCCATGGCGCCGTAGCCGGCGTTGTTGATCAGCACGTCCAGTCCGCCGATCCGGCCCTTGAGGGTGGCGGCCAGCCGTTCGACCGCGGCGCCGTCATTGACATCCAGCAGCACGGCGTTGAAGCCGGCCGCGCTGAGGCGCGCCAGGTCGTCTTCGTTGCGGGCGCTGGCCCAGACCTGATAACCGTGTTGCAGAAAGGTGTCGGCCAGTGCCCGGCCAATGCCACTGGAGCAGCCGGTGATGAGAACCGTGGGTTGGCTCATGCGGGAATCCTTGTGGTTGTTATTGTCAGGAGCATGGCGGTTGCGTCTGTGTCAGCGGCTGAACGTGCCCTGCAGCTGTTCGGCACGAAACTCCAGCGTGCTGGCGCGGTAACCGCTACGCAGCGTAGGCAGCGGCAGGCAGGTTTGCCAGTCGGCGCCGGGCAGCAGCTCGCCCGGCCCGCTGTAGCGCGGCGTTTCGTAGAGGCGCTGTGCCAGGTTGACGCTGTCGCCCGGCCGGTAGGCGGTTATCTGCCAGCGCAGCTCCAGCAGCGCCGCCTCGCTGCCATTGTGCAGGTGCAGGTTGAGCGGGCGGTCCGCCGGGCAGCTTTCGGGCGCATGGGTAAGGCGCAGTTCGAGATGGGCCAGGTGGCGCGTCTCACGGCTTTCCTGCCACAGCACCCAGCTCGCCACCATCCCCAGGCCCACCAGTGCGGCGAGGGAAATGGGCAGGGCCTTGGCGGGGTAGCGGATCAGCAGGATGAACCAGCTGAGCACCAGAATTGCACCGAAAATCATCGCTGAACCTTGTGCGTTGAGTGTTCGCCAATCCTACACAAGCGCGGGTGGCGCGGCATCCAGGCAGCGATTGGCGGATGTTTCGGCGGTCGATCAGTCCGCCGCGCTGTCACGCAGAAACACCAGTTTGTCGGCGCTGGAGTCCTTGGCCGAGAAGCGGTAGCCCTGGTCGTTGAAATCCTTGAGGTCTTGCGGGTTTTTCAGGCGCTCCCGGATCACATGGCGGGCCATCAGGCCGCGGGCTTTCTTGGCGTAGAAACTGATGATCTTGTACTGGCCGTTCTTCAGGTCCTTGAACTCGGTATCGATGATGCGCGCCTTGAGCACCTTGCGCTTGACGGCACCGAAGTATTCGTTGGAGGCCAGGTTGAGCAGTACGTCGTCGCCCTGGGCCTGCAGCGCCTGGTTCAGCCAGTCGCTGATGTGTTCGCCCCAGAACGCGTAAAGGTCCTTGCCGCGGGCGTTGGCCAGCTTGGTGCCCATTTCCAGGCGGTAGGGCATCATCAGATCCAGCGGGCGCAGCAGGCCATAGAGCCCGGAGAGCATGCGCAGGTGCTGCTGGGCGAAGTCGAAATCCGCCTCCTGGAAGCTCTCGGCATCCAGGCCTGTGTACACGTCGCCCTTGAAGGCCAGCAGCGCCTGTTTGGCGTTGTGCCGGTCGAAGGCTGGCGTCCAGCTGCCGAAGCGCGCGGCGTTGAGACCGGCGAGTTTGTCGGAGAGGTGCATCAGCTCGGCGATCTGCGCCGGCAAAAAATCACGCAGTTGGGCGACCAGCTCCTGGGCATGATCGAGAAACTCGGGTTGGGTGAAGCGTGACGTCACCGGCGCGGTGTCGTAATCGAGGGTCTTGGCGGGTGAAATCACCATCAGCATGCGTCGTCTCCTTCAGCGAAGCGCCGATTCTAGCCGATTCGATGGCCGCAGCAGTGAGCAGCAGCGAACTGAGGAGAGGATTCGCCAAGTAAGGCGATGCAGAGGAACTTAGGACTTTAGCGGCGCGCTGCCCGGGCGCCAAGCGTCATTCGTCACACCGAAAAATAAACTTCAAAAATCTGAAAAGATCGTTTTCCTGTCACATCTTTTGGAGTATCAACGAGCTGTGGTGTGCAGCGAGCCGATCATGAGGATCGGCCGCTGCAGGCCGCCTTGAAAGACCGCCGAACCCTGCAGACAGGTGGCGGCCCTCGGCCCTCATCCGTGTGCACCTTTCCGTTCAAGCGGAGAGTCGGTGGCCCTGTGTGGCGGAGCGCCGTTTGGCATTCCGTCGCTGGATCCGACAAGAGGTGACGAGTATGGATGACCACGGACGCATCAAGCCCACCGCCCCAACCCTGTACGCCCTCGACACCAATGTCCTGATTCACGATCCCAACGCGCTGCTCAACTTCCAGGAACACCACGTTGCCATTCCGATGACGGTGCTGGAGGAACTCGACAAGCTGAAGACCGGCAAGCAGGGCGTCGCCGCCGAATGCCGACAGGCGATCCGCCTGATCGACAAGATCCTCGACGGCGCCAGCCCCGAGGAAGTCGAGCACGGGGTGCCGATCCAGCGTGGCAAGGGAGATCCTAGCGGTTTCCTGTCGATTCTCATGAGCAAGAGCGCGGCGCCGGTGACCTGGCTGCCGGAAGACCTCAACGACAACAAGATCATCAACCAGCTGGTGGAGCTGAAATCACGCCGGCCGGGCACGTCCGTGGTGCTGGTGACCAAGGACATCAACATGCGCCTGAAGGCCCGTGGCTGCGGGCTGGATTCCGAGGATTACCACACCGACCAACTGGTCGACGACATCTCGCTGTTGTCCAAGGGTTACCACAACGTCGAAGGCGCCTTCTGGGATCGTGTCGCCACGGTCGATACCCGTCAGGGGCATGGTCGCACCTGGCATCGTGTGCAGTTGAGCGAGGAACTCCCGGGGGTGAACGTCAACGAATTCATCATCGACGAGCAGGGTTTCGTCGGCTGGGTAAAGGAGGCCGAGGCCGGCGAGCTGCTGATTCTCGATCTGCACCAGGAGCCGCTGCTGCACCAGGAGGCGTGGGGCCTCAAACCGCGCGACATCTATCAGGCGCTGGCGCTCTACGCATTGCTCGACCCCGACATCCACCTGGTTAACCTGACCGGTGCCGCCGGCTCCGGCAAGACCATTCTCGCGCTGGCCGCGGCCATCGAGCAGACCATGGTCAGCAAGCGCTACCGGCGTATCATCGCCACCCGGTCCGTGCAGGGGCTCGACCAGGAAATCGGCTTCCTGCCCGGCACCGAGGCCGAGAAGATGGAACCCTGGCTGGGCGCCATCACCGACAACCTCGAAGCCCTGCACATGGACGACGAGAACACCCACGGCAGTGTCGACTACATCCTGCAGAAGGTGCCGCTGCAGTTCAAATCGCTGAACTACATCCGTGGCCGCAGTTTCCAGCAGAGCCTGATTCTCATCGATGAATGCCAGAACCTCACGCCGCATCAGATGAAAACCATCATCACCCGCGCCGGTAGCGGCTCCAAGGTCATCTGCCTGGGCAACCTGGCGCAGATCGACACGCCCTACCTGTCGGCACCCAGCTCCGGCCTGACGTACCTCACCGAACGCTTCAAGGGCTTCGAACACGGCGTGCACATCACACTGCAGGGCGTACCGCGCTCGATACTCGCCGAGTACGCGGAAAGCCACATGTAAACCGCTGGCCCGGGGCCGCCGAGCGGTTCCGGGTGTTTTTCCGGGCACCCGCGGTTTGCACCGGCCAACGCGGCGCCTACAATCGCCAGGTTTTCTACTTGGAGATTGCCCGTGCTGACCCATCTCGACTCCCAGGGGCGCGCCAATATGGTCGACGTCAGCGACAAGGCGCAAACCGTGCGCGAGGCCGTTGCCGAGGCCCGGGTGCGCATGTTGCCCACTACCCTGCAGATGATCGTCGACGGCGAGCACCCCAAGGGTGACGTATTCGCCGTGGCGCGTATCGCCGGCATCCAGGCGGCGAAGAAAACCTCAGACCTGATTCCACTGTGTCATCCGCTGATGCTCACCAGCGTCAAGGTCGAGCTGCAGGCCGAGGGCGAAGACGCAGTGCTGATTCATGCGCGCTGCAAGCTCACCGGCCAGACCGGCGTGGAAATGGAAGCGCTGACCGCGGCCAGCGTCGCCGCGCTGACCCTCTACGACATGTGCAAGGCGGTGGATCGCGGCATGGTCATCGAGCAGGTGCGCTTGCTGGAAAAGCTCGGCGGCAAGAGTGGGCACTACCTGGCGGGCGAGGGCGAACGATGATCCGTGTGCAGTATTTCGCCCGCTACCGGGAAGCCCTGGGCCTCGACTGCGAAGAGGTGGCGGCCAGCTTTGCCACCCTGGACGAACTGCGCCGGCACCTGCTGGGGCGCGGCGGTGCCTGGGAGGTGCTCGCCGAGCGCGGCCTGATGTGCGCACGCAATGAAGAACTCTGTGGGTTGAGCGAACCGCTGGTCGATGGCGACGCGGTAGCCTTTTTCCCGACGGTTACCGGAGGCTGAGGTGGGCATTCGCGTACAGCAGGCAGTGTTCGATCCGGGATTGGAGACCAACGCCGTGCACGCGGCCAATCGCGGGGTCGGCGCCGTGGCGTGCTTCGTCGGCTACGTACGCGATTTCAATGACGGCCAGGCGGTGGCGGGCATGTTCCTAGAGCATTTCCCGGGCATGACGGAAAAGGCCCTGGCTAGTATCGAAGCCCAGGCCCGTGAGCGTTGGCCGCTACTGGGCGTCGAGGTGATCCATCGCGTAGGCAGGCTGGAGCCGGGCGAGCCAATCGTTTTCGTCGGCGTGGCCAGCGCGCACCGACAAGCGGCCTTCCAGGCCTGCGAGTTCATCATGGACTACCTGAAGACCCGCGCGCCGTTCTGGAAGAAGGAAGACACCGCCAGTGGCCCGCGCTGGGTCGAGGGCCGCGGCAGCGACCAGGCGGCGTTGCAGCGCTGGCAGGCCGACAGCGAAAGTTCATAGCGGCGCAAGCGGCTGAGCGGTGGTCCAGCAGAGCCGGGGCTCAGCCGAATTCGATGAACACCTTGAATAACAGCGGCGCGAACATCGACAGGGCACCCAGGCCCGTCAGCCAGATGCCCCATTCCTGCTCGCGGTTGTTGAAGCCGATGCCCAGCAGCAGAAAACCGCTGATCAATATCACGATCATGATGTGGAACGCGTCCATGGCGATGCCTCCTTTGCAAGTCTACGTGCCAGGAGCTGCGCCGCTGCATCGGCGGACGATGCCGCGACGACATCCATATTGAGCGTAGACGAAGCCTTGCCCCCTCGCCCTGATGCACAGCAATTCGCGGCATCCATGAGGGTTGCCCGCGCGCCGACTGTCGGTAGCCGACGGGCTGTCGCCGCGGCGCGTTGGCGGGCGCGCCGATTTAAGTCGCGGTCGTCGCCCGCGGTGATTAAAATCCCCGCCTGAATTCTTCCTGCTACCCAAGGATCCTGTTATGCCCCGTATCGGAACCCCCCTGTCGCCAAGCGCGACCCGCGTGTTGCTGTGTGGCTCGGGCGAGCTCGGCAAGGAAGTGGTGATCGAGCTGCAGCGCCTCGGCGTCGAGGTCATCGCTGTTGACCGTTACGCCAACGCGCCGGCCATGCAGGTGGCCCATCGCAGCCACGTGATCAGCATGCTCGATGGCGCAGCGCTGCGCGCGGTTATCGAGCTGGAAAAGCCGCATTACATCGTGCCGGAGATCGAAGCGATCGCCACCGCGACCCTGGTCGAGCTGGAGAACGAAGGCTACACCGTCATCCCCAGCGCCCGCGCCGCGCAGTTGACCATGAACCGCGAGGGCATCCGTCGCCTGGCGGCCGAGGAACTGGGTGTGCCCACCTCGCCGTATCAGTTCGCCGACTCCCTCGAGGAGTTCCAGACGGCAGTCAGCGCCATCGGTTTCCCCTGTGTGGTCAAGCCGATCATGAGTTCCTCGGGCAAGGGCCAGTCGGTGCTCAAGGGTGCCGACGACGTGCAGAAGGCCTGGGATTACGCCCAGGCCGGCGGGCGCGCCGGCAAGGGCCGGGTGATCGTCGAAGGCTTCATCGACTTCGATTACGAAATCACCCTGCTGACCGTGCGCCACGTCGGCGGCACAACCTTCTGCGCGCCGGTTGGCCATCGCCAGGAGAAGGGCGACTACCAGGAGTCCTGGCAGCCCCAGGCGATGAGCCCGGCGGCGCGTGCCGAAGCCGAGCGTATCGCCCTGGCGGTGACCGGTTCGCTGGGTGGGCGTGGCCTGTTCGGCGTCGAGCTGTTCGTCAAGGGCGATCAGGTGTGGTTCTGCGAGATATCGCCGCGCCCTCACGACACCGGCCTGGTCACCCTGATTTCTCAGGACCTGTCCGAGTTTGCGCTGCATGCACGGGCCATTCTCGGTCTGCCGATCCCGGCGATTCGCCAATTCGGCCCGTCGGCTTCGGCGGTGATTCTGGTGGAAGGCGAATCGCAGCAGGTCAGCTTCGGCAACCTGGGCGCCGCGCTCGCCGAGGCGGATACCGCGCTGCGCCTGTTCGGCAAGCCGGAGGTCAGTGGCCAGCGCCGCATGGGCGTGGCCCTGGCGCGCGACGAGTCGCTGGAAGCTGCGCGGGCCAAGGCCCTGCGCTCGGCACAAGCGGTCAAGGTCGAACTCTGACGGAAAGCGCCAGCGGTGGCACAGGCGACCGCTGGCGGTATTTACCTTGGCAGGGCTTCCCAGGCCCGCACTTCGAGCACCCGGCTGCCGCTGGCACTGAGTATTTCGAAGCGGTAGCGGCCTACCTGCAGGCATACCGCGTTAGCCGGGATGTTCTCCAGTAGCTCGGTAACCAGGCCGTTGACGGTCTTCGGCCCGTCGACCGGCAGGCTCCAGCCCAGCGCCCGGTTGATTTCACGCAGGTAAGCGCTGCCCTTGATCGCCCAGGTGCCATCGCCCAGCGGCTGGAACTCGCGTGGATGCGCGGTTTCCACGGTACTCAGGTCGCCCACTATCTCTTCGAGAATATCTTCCAGGGTAACGATGCCCATGGCCTCGCCGTATTCGTCGACGACGATGCCGGTGCGGTACTTGTGCTGCTGGAAATTCACCAGTTGGTTGGCCAGCGTGGTGCCTTCGGGCACGAAGTAGGGAGCGTCACAGGCCAGCAGCAGCGCCGCTTCGTCCAGTTCACCGCGGCCGGCCAGGCGCCGCATGTGCAAAATGCCCTCGGTCTGGTTGAGGCTGTTGCGGTACACCGGCAGGCGCGTGTGGGCGGCGTTGCGGACCTGCTCGATCAGCGGCGTGCTGCCTTGCAAGTCGATGCCGGTGATCTCGTGGCGGGGAATCATGATGTCGTCGACGCTGACGCGGTCCAGTTCCAGCACGCCCAGCAGCATCGCACGTCTTTCGCCGGGCAGTGGCAGGTCGTCGGCCTGCAGCGCACCGCGCAGTTCCTCGAGGCTGAGGTCGTCGCGCTGGACCATCGACGGCCTGCCAATCGTGGCGCGTAGCGCCTGGCTGAGGCTCAGCAGCAGGCTGGTCAGCGGCGACAGCGCGGCACTGACCATCAACAGAGGTCTGCTCGTCGGGTAAGCGAACAGCGGCGCCGGCAGCCCGGCCAGAACGCGCCCCAGGGGGTGGGCCAGCATCAGGGCGGCAAGGGTCAGCAGCAGCGGCCAGATGGCCAGGGTGGTACTACCGCCCTGATGCAGGGCCAGCAGCGTGGCCGTTACCGAGGCGGCCACGGTGCTGCAGAGGTTGCCGATGCGCAGCGTGGCAGAGAGGCGTTGCGGCTGATCGAGCAGGCGGATCAACCGCGTGGCGGCGCGGTGCCCCTGGCGGGCACGGTGGCGCAGCCGGTAGCGGTTGAGGCTGAACAGCACGGTGCGGGCGCAGGTGAAGAACGCCGCGCAGGCGAGCAACACAAGCAGCACGGCCAGCAGGGGGATGGGTGAGGGCGTGTCCACGGAATCAGATGTGCAGGATGAATTCGCGGACCAGCTTGCTGCCGAAGAAGGCCAGCATCAGCAGGCAGAATCCGGCAAGCGTCCAGCGAATCGCCTTGTGTCCGCGCCAGCCGAGCTGATGGCGGCCCCACAACAGCACGGCGAACACCACCCACGCGAAGCAGGACAGGATGGTCTTGTGCACCAGGTGCTGGGTGAACAGGTTGTCGATGAAGATCGCCCCGGACAGCAGCGACAGCGACAGCAGGGCCCAGCCGCTCCACAGAAAGCTGAACAGCAGGCTTTCCATGGTCTGCAGGGGCGGGAAGTTGCGAATCAACCCGGACGGGTGCTTGTGCTTCAGATGATGATCTTGTACCAGCAGCAGCAGCGACTGGAACATGGCGATGGTCAACATGCCGTACGCCATGATCGACAGCAGGATGTGCGCGAGGATTCCGGGGCCTTCTTCGAGCGGCTGGGTGGTACCGCTGGGTATGAACTGGGCGCACAGCACCGTCAGGCCGCCCAGCGGGAAGAGAAACAGCAACAGGTTGTCCACCGGCATTCGCCGGCAGGCCAGCAGGATCAGCGCTATCACCGTGAAGGCGATCAGGCTGGCGGTGTTGAAGAAATCCAGATTCAGCCCGGCGCTGTAGTGCATCTGCATGAACAGGCTGCCGCCATGAAAAAACAGCGCGACGACGCCCACGAGCGCGAGCAGGCTTTTGCGGGGCGTGCTGCGCCGGGTCAGGTGCAGGCCTTGGTAGCTGGCGGCGCCAAAGTAAAGAATGGCTGCGGCGAGGCTGGGCAACAGAGGGTGCATAGATCCTGGATGACAAGGCCGGAAAGGCGCTGAGTGTGGCACACAACGGGTGTCGCAAAAAGACTGCAGGCGCTATCCGCTCTCATATGTCGCAGGGGTGCCGACAAAGAAGCCTCGAAAGGCTGGCAGTCTTCGTTATAATCCGCCGTTTGCTGCAAGCCCATCCCGGCCCGACGGCCCGAAAGGAACGCGCATGTTCGAAAATTTAACCGATCGCCTCTCGCAGACCCTGCGCAGCGTCACTGGCAAGGCCAAGCTGACCGAGGACAACATCAAGGACACCCTGCGCGAAGTGCGCATGGCGCTGCTCGAGGCCGACGTGGCGTTGCCCGTGGTCAAGGATTTCGTGGGGCGGGTCAAGGACCGTGCCGTCGGCACCGAAGTGTCGAAGAGCCTGACGCCTGGCCAGGCGTTCGTGAAGATCGTGCGCCTGGAGCTGGAAAGCCTGATGGGCGCGGCCAACGAAGACCTCGACCTGAGCACCACGCCGCCTGCGGTGGTGCTGATGGCCGGTCTGCAGGGCGCGGGCAAGACCACCACCGTGGGCAAGCTGGCGCGCTTCCTCAAGGAGCGCAAGAAAAAGAGCGTGATGGTGGTGTCCGCGGACGTCTACCGCCCCGCAGCGATCAAGCAGCTGGAAACCCTGGCGAGCGACATCGGGGTGACCTTCTTCCCGTCCGACATCAGCCAGAAGCCGGTCGCCATCGCCGAAGCGGCGATCCGTGAAGCCAAGCTCAAGTACATCGATGTGGTGCTGGTGGATACCGCCGGTCGTCTGGCCATCGATGCCGAGATGATGGCCGAGATCCAGGCACTGCATGCGGCGGTCAAGCCGGTGGAAACCCTGTTCGTGGTCGACGCCATGACCGGCCAGGACGCCGCCAACACCGCCAAGGCCTTCAATGACGCGCTACCGCTCACCGGCGTGGTGCTAACCAAGGTCGACGGTGATGCCCGGGGTGGTGCCGCGCTGTCGGTTCGCGCGATCACCGGCAAGCCGATCAAGTTCATCGGTATGGGCGAGAAGAGCGAAGCGCTCGAACCGTTCCACCCCGAGCGGATCGCCTCGCGTATCCTCGGCATGGGTGACGTGCTCAGCCTGATCGAGCAGGCCGAGCAGACCCTCGACCGTGACAAGGCCGAGAAGCTCACCAAGAAGCTCAAGAAGGGCAAAGGCTTCGATCTCGAAGACTTCCGTGACCAGCTCGTGCAGATGAAGAGCATGGGCGGTCTGGGCGGCCTGATGGACAAGCTGCCGCAGATGGGCGGCGTCAACCTGTCGCAGATGGGCGGCGCTCAAGGCGCAGCGGAGAAGCAATTCAAGCAGATGGAGGCGATCATCAACTCGATGACGCCTGCCGAGCGCCGGGACCCGGACATCATCAGTGGGTCGCGCAAGCGGCGTATCGCCATGGGGTCCGGCACGCAGGTGCAGGACATCGGCCGGCTGATCAAGCAGCACAAGCAGATGCAGAAGATGATGAAGAAATTCAGCGCAAAAGGTGGCATGGCCAAGATGATGCGCGGCATGGGCAGCATGATGCCGGGCGGCGGTATGCCGAAGTTCTGAAGCGTCTGCGCCGGCCTGTCGAGGGTCGGCGGAAAAAGAGATTTGCAAACAGCCGCATAATCCTTAGAATATGCGGCCTTTCGGGCCTAGGCCCATTTTTGATGTGTGCCTCAAGTTAGCACCGACTACAGGAACGATGTTCACATGGTAACTATTCGTCTCGCTCGTGGCGGCTCCAAAAAGCGCCCCTTCTACCACCTGACCGTGACCAACAGCCGCAATGCGCGCGATGGTCGCTTCGTAGAGCGTATCGGCTTCTTCAATCCGATCGCCTCGGGTGCCGAAGTCAAGCTGTCCGTCAATCAAGAGCGCGCTACCTACTGGCTCGGCCAGGGCGCACAGCCGTCTGAGCGCGTTGCTCAGCTGCTGAAAGAAGCTGCCAAGGCTGCTGCCTAAGCACTTTATGAGCACGACGCCGGCTCCCGCCGAGGATTTCATCGTTCTCGGCAAGATTGTTTCGGTGCATGGCGTCAAGGGTGAGGTGAAGGTGTTTTCCTTTACCGATCCTCTGGATAACGTGCTCGATTACCCTCGCTGGACGCTGCGGCGCGATGGTGAGGTGAAACAGGTTGAACTGGCTGGTGGACGCTTGCAGGGCAAGGTTCTGGTCGCCAGGCTGAAAGGGCTCGATGATCGTGAAGTGGCGCGTACCTACGCCGGTTTCGAGATTACCGTGCCCCGCAGCCAGCTGCCCGAACTGGACGACGGCGAGTTCTACTGGTACCAGCTGGAAGGTCTCAAGGTCATCGATCAGGCAGGGCAATTGCTCGGCAAGGTCGACCACCTGTTCGAGACCGGTGCCAATGATGTGATGGTGGTCAAGCCGTGCATCGACAGCCTCGATGATCGCGAGCGCCTGTTGCCCTATACGCAGCAGTGTGTGTTGTCGATCAGCCTCGAGGCTGGCGAGATGCGGGTCGACTGGGATGCGGACTTCTGACGCCATGCCGAGCTTGCGCGTCGATGTCATTACGCTGTTCCCGGAAATGTTCGCCGCCATCGGCGATTACGGCATCACCAGCCGTGCGGTAAGGCAGGAGCTGTTGCAGCTGACCTGTTGGAACCCACGCAGTTACACCACGGATCGTCATCACACGGTTGACGATCGCCCCTTCGGTGGCGGTCCTGGCATGGTGATGAAGATCAAGCCGCTCGAAGATGCTCTGGCTGATGCCAGGCAGGCCAGCGGCGGTCCGGCGAAGGTGATCTACCTTTCGCCGCAGGGCCGCCCGCTGACGCAGGCGGCGGTACGCGAGCTGGCGAAGGAGGAACGTTTGATCCTCATCGCCGGCCGCTACGAAGGCGTCGACGAGCGTTTCATCGAAACGCACGTCGACGAGGAATGGTCGATTGGCGATTACGTCCTGTCCGGCGGTGAGCTGCCGGCCATGGTGCTGATCGATGCGGTAACGCGCCTTTTGCCTGGTGCATTGGGTCATGCAGACTCGGCCGAGGAAGACTCCTTCACGGATGGCTTGCTCGACTGCCCGCACTACACCCGCCCGGAGGTGTATGCGGATAAACGTGTTCCTGAGGTGCTGCTTGGTGGCAACCATGAACACATCCGGCGCTGGCGTTTGCAGCAGTCCCTGGGGCGCACCTGGGAACGCCGTGTCGATCTTCTGGATAGCCGCTCGCTTTCTGGAGAAGAGAAAAAGCTGCTGGAGGAATACATCCGCCAGCGGGACGATAACTAAATATCGATGGCCGGCCTGACGGCCCGTCTTAGGAGCGCAGCATGACCAACAAAATCATTCAGCAGATCGAAGCTGAGCAGATGAACAAAGAGATCCCGACCTTTGCCCCGGGCGACACCGTGATCGTCCAGGTAAAAGTAAAGGAAGGTGACCGTCAGCGTCTGCAGGCGTTCGAAGGTGTGGTAATCGCCAAGCGTAACCGCGGTCTGAACAGCGCCTTCACCGTGCGCAAGATCTCCAGCGGTGTAGGCGTCGAGCGTACTTTCCAGACTTACAGCCCGCTGGTCGACAGCCTGTCCGTGAAGCGTCGTGGTGACGTTCGCAAGGCCAAGCTGTACTACCTCCGCGACCTGTCCGGCAAGGCAGCACGCATCAAGGAGAAGCTGGCTTAAGCCACGCTTCCCTCTCGAAAAAAGCAGCCTTGAGCTGCTTTTTTCGTTTCTGGCGTTTGTTCGTTTCGATCATCGAAGTGTCGTTCATGACCCCCAGAGAGCAGGAAATCCAGTTCGTAGGGTGGACGACGCCTCACCTGCGCGGCCCGACCCGTCCACCGCTCTACTATCGCAACGGTGGACAAAAAGAGCGTTGTCCACCCTACGGGGATGAAAGGCTACTTGCGCCTTGTAGAGGCCCTTCTTATTGGGTGCGATTTTTGTATCTACTACGCACACCAAAGTCGTGAGCAGGTTCTGAGTGATGACCCCCAGAGAGCAGGAAATCCAGTTCGTAGGGTGGACGACGCCGCAACCGTCCACTGCTCTACTATCGCAACGGTGGACAAAAAGAGCGTTGTCCACCCTACGGGGATGAAAGGCTACTTGCGCCTTGTAGAGGCCCTTCTTATTAGGTGCGATTTTTGTATCTACTACGCACACCAAAGTCGTGAGCAGGTTCTGAGTGATGACCCCCAGAGAGCAGGAAATCCAGCGGCGTACCGAGCTGTCGGAAACGCGGGTGGCCAAGGCAGTATTCCCACCGACCACCAACCACCACAACACCCTGTTCGGCGGCACGGCCATGGCGTGGATGGACGAGGTGTCGTTCATCGCCGCCACGCGCTTCTGCCGGTTGCCGCTGGTGACGGTGTCTTCCGACCGTATCGACTTCAATCACCCGATTGCCGCGGGCACCATCGTCGAGCTGGTCGGGCGGGTCAGTGCGGTGGGTAACACCAGCATGAAAGTGCAGGTGGACGTGTTCGTCGAGGACATGTACGGCGCGGGGCGCGAGTTGGCCATCCAGGGTGCCTTCAGCTTTGTCGCCATGGGTGACGATGGCAAGCCGGTACCGATATTGCCGGGTTTCTGAGCGCGCGTCGCCGGTGCCTTCCACTCTCTTTTTTCAGGGCTAACCGATGCCTGCAGTCGACCATCCGCTGATCGAGCGTTTCATCGAAACGCTATGGCTTGAGAAGGGCCTGTCCGAGCACACACGGTCGGCTTACCGCAGTGATCTGGCACTGCTCAACGGCTGGCTGCAGAGCCGTGGGCTGGATCTGCAGGCGGTCGGGCGCGACGTGCTGCTCGATCACCTGGCCTGGCGCATGAACGAAGGCTACAAGGCGCGCTCCACGGCGCGGCTGATTTCCGGCATGCGCGGGTTCTATCGGTTCCTTCTGCGCGAGGGGGTGATCGACAGCGATCCGACCCTGCAAGTGGACATGCCACAGCTCGGGCGGCCGCTGCCCAAGTCGCTATCGGAAGCGGACGTTGAAGCGCTGCTGGCCGCTCCGGACCTGGACGATCCGATCGGCCTGCGTGATCGCGCCATGCTCGAAGTGCTGTATGCCTGCGGGTTACGGGTCAGCGAGCTGATTGGCCTGACGCTCGAGCAGGTCAACCTGCGCCAGGGCGTGTTGCGGGTATTGGGCAAGGGCAGCAAGGAGCGCCTGGTGCCGATGGGGGAGGAGGCGATCGGCTGGGTCGAGCGTTATTGCCGCGAAGCGCGCCCGGCGCTGCTGAGCGGGCGTCCCGGTGATGTGCTGTTTCCCAGCCTGCGTGGCGAGCAGATGACCCGGCAGACCTTCTGGCATCGCATCAAGCACCAGGCCCGGGTTGCCGGCATCGCCAAGTCGCTGTCGCCGCACACCCTGCGCCATGCCTTCGCCACCCACCTGCTCAATCACGGCGCGGACCTGCGGGTGGTGCAGATGCTCCTGGGGCACAGTGATCTGTCCACCACGCAGATCTACACCCATGTGGCGCGCGCGCGGCTGCAGGCGTTGCACGCCCAGCACCATCCGCGTGGTTGAACGGGCCGGTGTCAGTTCGCGCTTTGCATCTGCCGCCCGCAGTCAGGGCCCCTGGTTATGGTAGTCTTCGCTCTTCCCTCGTCACCCCGTCGCTCGATAGGAGTATCCATGCGTGTGACCCGCCTTTTCGCGGCCATGGCCCTTGGCCTGGTCAGCACCCTCGGCCACGCTGCCGATCCGGATCAGACGATCCGCAAGAACTTGCTGTCGATCCAGCCGGATCTGCCCATCGAAGCCATTGCCGAAAGCCCGATGCCCGGCGTCTATCAGGTGCAGCTCAAGGGCGGGCGCCAGCTGTACGCCAGTGCTGACGGGCAATTCGTCATGCAGGGTTATCTGTTCCAGTTCAAGGACGGCCAGGCGGTGAACCTCACCGAGGTCGAAGAGAGCCGCGCGGTGGCCAAGCAGATCAACGCCATTCCCGCCAAGGACATGGTGGTGTTCGCACCCAAGGAACCGAAGGCCCACATTACCGTATTCACCGACACCGACTGCGGTTATTGCCAGAAGCTGCACAGCGAGGTGGCCGAGCTGAACAAGCAGGGCATCGAGGTGCGTTATCTGGCCTTTCCGCGCCAAGGCCTGGGCAGCAAGGCTGCCAAGGATCTGGCCAGCGTCTGGTGCTCGAAGGATCGCCAGGCCGCCATGAATCAGGCCAAGGCGCGCCAATCGGTGCCTGAAGCCACCTGCGCCAATCCGGTCGCCCAGCAATACCAGCTCGGGCAGATGATCGGCGTCAACGGCACGCCGGCGATCATTCTTGAAAACGGCAAGATGATTCCGGGTTATCAGCCGGCGGCGCAGCTCGCTCGTCTGGCCCTGGAAGCCAAGTGATCCGGCTTGATTGACTATCAGACAGCCGCTTCGTAAGGTGCGGCTCTTTTTTCACGGCTGGCGCCTGCGTCGGCCGTTTTACGCAGTGCAGTTGGGGGTCTAGTGTGAATCCGGTCAAAGTAGGCATCTGTGGGCTGGGTACCGTCGGTGGCGGTACCGTCAATGTGCTCAAGCGCAACGCCGAGGAAATCGCGCGTCGTGCCGGGCGTGGCATCGAGGTGGCGCAGATTGCCACCCGCACACCCAAGCCCCAGTACCAATCGACCGGCATTACCATGACCGACGATGTCTTCGCGGTGGCCTGCAACCCCGAGATCGATATCGTCGTCGAACTCATTGGCGGTTACAGCGTGGCTCGCGAGTTGGTGCTCAAGGCCATCGACAACGGCAAGCATGTGGTCACCGCCAACAAGGCGCTGATCGCCGTGCACGGTAACGAGATCTTTGCCCGCGCCCGCGAGAAAGGCGTGATCGTCGCCTTCGAGGCGGCGGTGGCAGGCGGCATTCCGGTGATCAAGGCGATCCGCGAGGGCCTGGCGGCCAATCGCATCAACTGGCTGGCCGGGATCATCAACGGCACCGGCAACTTCATCCTCAGTGAAATGCGCGAGAAGGGCCGCACCTTCGAAGACGTGCTGGCCGAAGCCCAGGCGCTGGGTTATGCCGAAGCCGACCCGACCTTCGACGTGGAAGGCATCGACGCCGCCCACAAGCTGACCATTCTGGCTTCCATCGCCTTTGGTATCCCGCTGCAGTTCGACAAGGCCTACACCGAAGGCATCACCAAGCTGACCACCGCCGACGTCAATTACGCCGAGGCGCTGGGTTATCGCATCAAGCACCTGGGCGTTGCGCGGCGTACCGATGCCGGCATCGAGTTGCGTGTGCACCCGACGTTGATCCCGGCCGACCGCCTGATCGCCAACGTCAACGGCGTGATGAACGCGGTGATGGTCAATGGCGACGCCGCTGGCAGTACGCTGTTCTACGGCGCGGGGGCCGGCATGGAGGCGACCGCTTCGGCAGTCGTGGCAGACCTTGTCGACGTGGTGCGCGCCCTGACCACCGACCCGACCAACCGCGTGCCGCACCTGGCGTTCCAGCCGGACTCGCTGTCCGACCACCCGATCCTGCCGATCAGCGACTGCGAAAGCGCCTACTACCTGCGCATTCAGGCCAAGGATCGCCCCGGCGTGCTGGCCCAGGTGGCGAGCATCCTGTCGGAGCGTGGCATCAACATCGAATCGATCATGCAGAAGGAAGTCGAAGAACAGGACGGCCTGGTGCCGATGATCCTGGTCACTCATCGCGTTGCCGAGCAGCGCATGAACGACGCCATTGCCGCACTGGAAGCGCTGAACGACGTGGTGGGTAACGTCGTGCGGATCCGCGTCGAACAACTCAACTAATTTCAGCCGCACGCTGCGAGCGGATCGCGGCGTGACGCTCAACCGAAGGTTTGCAGACAATGCGTTATATCAGCACTCGCGGCCAGGCACCGGCCCTGAATTTCGAAGAGGTTCTGCTGGCAGGCCTGGCTACCGATGGTGGCCTGTACGTGCCGGAAAACCTGCCGCGCTTCACCCAGGAAGAAATCGCCTCCTGGGCCGGCCTGCCGTACCACGAGCTGGCGTTCCGGGTGATGCGCCCATTTGTGACTGGCAGCATTCCGGACGCCGATTTCAAGAAGATTCTCGAAGACACCTACGGCGTGTTCGAGCACGCGGCCGTGGCGCCATTGCGCCAGTTGAACGGCAACGAATGGGTGCTGGAGCTGTTCCACGGCCCGACCCTGGCGTTCAAGGATTTTGCCCTGCAGTTGCTCGGCCGTCTGCTCGACTACGTGCTGGCCAAGCGCAACGAGCGCGTGGTGATCATGGGTGCCACCTCGGGTGACACCGGTTCCGCTGCCATCGAAGGCTGCAAGGCCTGCGATAACGTCGACATTTTCATCATGCACCCGCACCAGCGGGTGTCCGAGGTGCAGCGCCGGCAGATGACCACCATCTTCGGCGACAACATCCACAACATCGCCATCGAAGGCAACTTCGACGACTGCCAGGAGATGGTCAAGGCCAGCTTCGCCGATCAGGGCTTTCTCAAGGGCACGCGCCTGGTGGCGGTCAACTCCATCAACTGGGCGCGGATCATGGCCCAGATCGTTTACTACTTCCATGCCGCTCTGCAGCTCGGCGGGCCGGCACGTTCGGTGGCCTTCTCGGTGCCGACCGGCAACTTCGGCGACATCTTCGCCGGTTACCTGGCACGCAACATGGGCCTGCCGGTCAGCCAGCTGATCGTCGCCACCAACCGCAACGACATCCTGCACCGCTTCATGAGCGGCAACCAGTACGCCAAGGGCGACCTGTACCCGACGCTATCGCCGTCCATGGACATCATGGTGTCGTCGAACTTCGAGCGCCTGCTGTTCGACCTGCATGGTCGTAACGGCCCGTCGATCGCCGCGTTGATGACCGAATTCCGCCAGACCGGCGGCTTCACCGTCGAAGATGATCGCTGGACCGAAGCGCGCAAGCTGTTTGATTCGCTCGCCGTGAGCGATGAGCAGACCTGCCAGACCATCGCCGAGGTGTACGCCGCCACCGGTGAGTTGCTCGACCCGCACACCGCCATTGGCGTGCGTGCCGGCCGCGAATGCCGGCGCAGCCTGAGCGTGCCGATGGTGGTGCTGGGCACGGCGCACCCGGTCAAGTTTCCGGAAGCGATCGAAAAATCGGCGGTGGCACTCTCGCCAGCGCTGCCAGCGCATCTGGCCGATCTGTTCGAGCGTGACGAGCGCTGCACGGTGCTGGCCAACGACCTGAAGACCGTGCAGGCCTTCGTCGCTGCCCACGGCAACCGCGGCAAGCCGCTGTGATCGACTGAGCGCTGCAGCCCAAAAGGCCGATCACCACAAGGGATCGGCCTTTTGGCTTTCAGGGGTTATGTCTCACGTTTTCGTCGTCAGGTTCTAGCGCCGACCAACCGCTGCCACTGGAGCCGGCTCGCACAAGCGCTTGTCGAGCTGCCCGACATAGGGGTTGGTCCAGCCCATCACGCAGCCCATCAGCTGGTTGCGCTGGCGTTCCCATTGCTGGGCCGGGTAGGTCTTGTGCCAGGCGGTATACAGCTGGCGATTCTGCCTCGACAGGCGCAGCTTGTAACGGTCGCTCATGTACAGGTACGTGCGGGCGATCATGCCGCGCACTTCCTTGCGCGGCATGACCTTGCGCGCCTTGAAGTCGACCACTGTCGGGCACGCGCCATATTGGCTGGGCTTCTGGGGTAGCCAGCCAAAGTCATAGTTGCTGCGATCACCGTTGACCTCGCCAATCGCTGGTACCAGGTTGTGCAGGTCGGCTTCGGCACGCCGGAACACCGGGTCGTTCCGGCTGCAGTTCTTGCGACCGCCATGCTGCCAGCATTGGCGTTGGTGGCCGATTTCCCAGGCCGAGACGATGTGTTCCCATTCTATTCGCGAGGCCCGGTTGGCATTCTTGCGCGGGATGTAGCCGCAGCTTTTCAGGTCGACCCGATTGCCGCTGAAACTGCAGCCACAGTAGAACTCTACCGACTGGCGCTCGTAGAGCTTCCAGCCGATCTTCTTGGCCTGGCTGAAGGACTGTGGCGGCGCGGCGGCGAGGGGCGTAGCGAGAACGAGAAACAGCAGGGCGATGAGGCGGCGGGGCGGCATGCGGCTTTCCGGAAAAGTGCCGCATCATACCGATTCGCTTGCAGATTCCAAGGCTAGCCAATTGATGGCGCAAGCCGTCCGGTGCGCCCTGTAAGTCCTTGTTTGCAGGTGGCTTTGCAGCGCAGTGAGCGCGCGCCAGCTTGGGCCGCGCCGATTGCCAACGCTCGCTGGGAGGGCGTCGGCACGGTGGGCGCTGGATTGCCTCAGGAGGCGTGCGAGTCAGCTCAGCGGCGCAGCGCCGGCAGGAACCGTTGCCAGCTTTCCGGCATGTGGCGGCGCAGGGCGCTGGTCATCGCTTCACGGCGTTTCTGGTAGAGCAGGCCGAGGCCGATGACGCCCAGGCCGATCAGGCTGACCACCACGGGGAACAACAGCGAATCCTGGAAAACGTCATGGGCCAGGTAGCCGAGGTAGGCGGCCACCCCGATGGCGCCAAACACCATGAACAACGGGCGGCGCAGCAGCACGGCAAAACCTATCAGCCCCAGGTTGATCAGGCAGTAGAACAGTTTGCCGAACTCGCTGCCGCTGTCCATCAGGCTTAGGCTGCCCCAGAAGGCGGTGAGGCCGGCCAGGTAACCCCAGAAGGCGAAGTCCTGTTTGCTGCGGCCGTCCACCACCAGGCTGCCAAGCAGGATCAGCAGGCCGAACCACAAGGACACCTCGCGGCGTTTTTCCCAATCCAGGTATTCACCGTGAAGCAGCTCGCTCAGGTCCATCGACATGAACCACAGTGCCACGGCCATCGGCATGACGATGAACGGGAAGGGCATGATGCGCAGTACCAGCAAGCCGACAACGATCGTCGCCACTTCCATCATCAGCCAGCCGCCTTGCACGTAGCGGTAATAATCGACGTAGTCGGTTTGTGCGTCGCCCGTTGGCCAGAAGGCGAACACGCCCTGGGCGGCGAACATCACCAGCGGCGTGAGGCTCACCGCCACGGCGGCTAGCAGGCCGCCTGGAATGCTCTGGCCGCGTTGCCAGAGGCTTCGACCACCCAGCAGGAACAGCAGCAGATAGGCGCCGCTGATCACGAGCAATGCGGTGTCGCCGATGCTCATCCAGGCTTCGGTCATCAACCAGCCCATGGCGCCGATGATCAGCAGGGCGCCGAAGTAGTAGGCCACGTGGGACAGTTGAAAACTGGGGCGGCTTTGCGGGGCGTGGCGCAGAAAGTCGAGGAGGGCATGGTCCTGGCCTGGCTGCAGAACGCCCGCCTGGACGGCGCGGCTCAGGTCGCTGCTGTCGATCTTGAGTGTCATGAACGAATCCCTGTTATGGCGACGCCCTGTCGGGCATTGCCATGACAGGGCGCTAAATGGTCAAGCGGGGGGGGGAGGGCCGGGCGAGCGCCTGGTCATCGAGCAGCGACGGCGGCCCTCAGTGCTTGCGCGGTACCGGCTTGAGCAATTCCTCCGGCGGCATCTCGCACTGAATCTTGCGACCGATCAGTTGTTCGATCGGCGGCAGGGCAAAGGCGTCGTCCTCACCGGCGAAACTGATCGAGGTGCCACTGGAGCCGGCGCGGCCGGTACGCCCGATGCGGTGTACGTAGTCGTCCGGGTCTTCCGGCAGGGTGAAGTTGATCACGTGGCTGATGGCGTCGACATGGATGCCGCGGCCTGCCACGTCGGTGGCGACCAGTACGCGAATGCTGCCTTCGCGAAAGCCTTCCAGGACCTTGATGCGCTTGTGCTGCGGCACGTCGCCGGACATCTGCGCGGCACTGATGCCGTCGCGGGTCAGGCGTTCTTCGATGCGCCGTACTTCGTCCTTGCGGTTGGCGAAGACCATCACGCGGATCCAGTCGTTCTGGGCGATCAGGTTGTAGAGCAGCTTGTACTTGTCGGCCGAGGCTACAGCGTAGACATGCTGCTCGACGGTATCGCTGGCGACGTTTTCCGGCTCGATCTCGACGATGGCCGGATCGGTGGTCCACTGCTTGGTGAGGTTCATCACGTCTTCGGTGAAGGTCGCGGAGAACAGCAGGGTCTGCCGCTCGCCCTTCATCGGCGTCTGGCGAATGATCTGCCGCACCTGCGGAATGAAGCCCATGTCGAGCATGCGGTCGGCTTCGTCGAGGACCATCACCTCGACCATATCCAGGTGCACTTCACCGCGCTGGTTGAAGTCCAGCAGGCGACCCGGTGTGGCCACCAGGATGTCGCAGAAGCGTGATTCGAGCAGCTTGAGCTGCTTGTCGAAATCCATGCCGCCGACGAAACTCATGACGTTAAGGCCGCAGTACTTGGTCAGCTCGGCCGCGTCCTTGGCGATCTGCACCACCAGCTCGCGGGTCGGTGCGATGATCAGCGCCCGCGGCTCACCCATGTAGCGGTCTTTTGGCGGCGGAGTCTGCTGCAACTGGGTGATGATCGAGATCAGGAAGGCCGCTGTCTTGCCGGTGCCGGTCTGGGCACGGCCAATGGCGTCGCGGCCCTTGAGCGTATAGCCCAGTACCCCCGCCTGGATCGGCGTGCAGTAGGGGAAGCCCAGGTCGTGGATCGCGTGCATCAGCTCCGGCGACAGTTTGAAGTCGTGGAAGCGGGTCTTGCCGGGAGTCGGCTCGACGTTGAAGTCTTCGAGTTTCCAGGTGTCCAGCGGCTTGGGCGCGCGCTCGCGGCGCGGCTTGGCAGGCGTATTGCGAGGTTTCTGGGCAGCGGGGGCCGACGCTTTCGGTGGCCGCGGCTGGTGTTCCTCGTTAACGGGGCTGGCGGGGGGCGAGGAGGGCTCGAGGGTCGCGGAGACTGAGCTGTGTGGCTCACTTTCGGTTTTGCCGAATATTTTTTTGAGTGCTTTGAGCACGGTCATCTCGTCGGTTGATTAAGGAATGAACGACAGCCAGTGTAAAGCAAGACGCGCGCAGGGCGAAGTACCCTGCCGATGCCCTGGTTGCAGGCGTTGCGATCAGCCGGGCGGCAGGCTGGCAAGCAGCAGGCGCTGGACGTTGCCGCCCATGATCGCGGCGATCTCCTCGCGGTTGAAACCGGCGCCAAGCAGCCCTTCGGTCAGCTGGGCAAGGCCGGTGACGTCGAACGGCGCGTGAATGGTGCCGTTGAAATCCGAACCGAGGGCGACATGGCGCACGCCAACCAGATCCGCCGTATAGCGAATCGCCTCGACGATGGCAGCGACCGAGGTCGCGCAGACGGCGGTATCCCAGTAGCCGATGCCGATCACCCCGCCCGTGGCCGCAATGGCACGCAGGTGCCGGTCACTCAGGTTTCGGGTGCCAGGGCAGGTGCCTGCTACGCCGCCATGGGATACCAGCAGTGGGCGCGTGGCGATAGCCAGCACATCGTCCATCAGAGGGCGTGAGGCATGCGCCAGGTCGATCAACATGGATTTTTCTTCGAGGCGGGCGATGACCTGCCGGCCAAGCGGTGTCAGGCCTCCTTTCTTCAGGCCGTGGGCCGAGCCGCCGACCTCGTTGTCGAAGAAGTGCGTCAGACCCGCCATGCGAAAGCCGGCGTCATACAGACGATCCAGGTTCGCCAGCTGCCCTTCGAGTGGATGCAGGCCTTCGGTCGCCAGCAGGGTGGCGACGCGGCGCGGATCGGCGTTCCAGGCCTGCAGAAAGGTGTTCAGATCGGCCTTCGTCCTGATCAGCACCAGCCGCCCATCGCTATCATCGGCAGCCTCGCGCAGCTTGTCGGCCTGATACAGCGCGCGCTGCAGCAGGCTGTCCCAGGTCGCCCGCGGCCAGCGTTGGGCCATGGCGAGCAGGGTGATGGTGTCGCTGTCGGCAGCGTTGCTTTCGTAGTTCAGGCCGCGAGGCGATTTGGTGACCGTGGAAAACACCTGCAGGCCGACACGACCGTCCAGCATGCGTGGCAGGTCAGAGTGGCCGTAGCTATAGCGCTTGAGCAGGTCGCGCTCCCAGAGCAGGGCATCGTCGTGCAGGTCGGCGATGAACAGGCTGTCGTGCAGGCGGGCGGCTGCCTCGCTGGCCGGGTAGGGCGCTGGCGTTTCGACGCTGTTCATGTGGCGGTCCAGCACGCTGGGTAAGGTGAAGAAAACGCCCGCAGCGACGATCAGGGCAAGCGGCGCGATCAGCAGGCGTTTACGCATCGGCAGAATCCACGGGGCAGGCTGGGTCGGTTAGCGTGCCACGCGCTGACGGCATTTCAATGACAGAGGCGGTTGCGGCCGCCGTCCTTGGCTTGGTACAGGGCCTTGTCGGCGCGGGCGATGAGGCTGTTGAGGTTGTCCTTGGGCATCATCTGGGTCAGCCCCAGCGATATCGTCACGCCGGGCTGGGCGCCCAGTGGCGAGTAGAACGCGCTGATCTGCTCCAGGCTCTCGCGCAGGCGTTCGGCGATGTCCGCTGCCTGCTGCAACGACAGCTCCGGCAGCAGCACGACGAACTCCTCCCCGCCAAAGCGCACCAGGCTGTCGCGCGCGCGCAGTTGCCGGCGCAGGGTGTGGGCGACCAGGCACAAGGCGTAGTCGCCGGCCAGGTGCCCGTGCTGATCGTTGTAGTCCTTGAAGTGGTCTACATCGAGCATCAGCAGGCTCAGCGGCTGGCAACTGAACAGGCAGCGACTGCGCTCACGCTCGAACATATGCTCCAGCCAGCGGCGGTTGAACGCGCCGGTGAGCTTGTCGACGTTGGCGTTCTGTTCGCTGTCGATCAGTTGGCGGTTGCCCTGGCGCACGCGGCTGCAGAGTACCTCCAGCAGGTTTTGCAGCATTTGCGGGGACTGCTCGAACAGCGTGTTCAGGGCATCGCGGTGCAGGCGCAGCACGCTACTCGGCTCGGTGGCCACCACGTAGGCGCTGGGAGGCGCGTTGTCGATAAAGCTGATTTCGCCAGCACACTCGCCGGAGCGCAGCGTGGTCACCGGCTGGTTGTCCAGGGAGCCGAGGTAAACCTTGAGATTGCCGCTGACCACTATATAGAGGTACTGATTGCGCTCGAATGGCGACAGCAGCACTTCGCCGGTATCCAGATCATAAGGGCTGAAGGACTCCAGCAGCTGCGTCAGGCTGCTCAGCGCAACGTTGTTGAACAGCTTCAGTTTGCGGATCTGCTGAAGGTCAATCGACCATTGGGTTGCCTTCATGGCATCAGCATCCTTGCCCGAAACGCGTAACGATTGGCACCGCTAACGCTCCCTATTCAATGACCGCATTCATGGCGAATGACCTGGCCTTGTGGCGCCGACAGTATCCGGCGGCTCGTTGGCTGACAATGCTCTCACATCACGCCGACGACAAGCGGCATGCGCACTGTGACCATTGTCACAGCCCGGTCAGTTTTGGCAGACGGCCGTTATAGACGGCCTGCCAGCCAGGCACCGATGTCGCGGATTTGCTGCGGTAGCACCTCATGGCCCATGGGGTATTGCTGCCAGGTCACGCTGACGTCGCGCGCCTGTAGCCAGTCGTGGGCAGCGCGGCCCATGCTCTCAAGCACCACGCCATCCTGATTGCCGTGCAGACAATAGACCGGGATGCCGCGTTGTATCTCGGTCAGGTGCAGCGAATCCGCAAACGTCGGTGCATAGGTCGACAGCGCCAGCACGCCGCCCAGGGGGCCCTGCCAACGCAGAAAGGCGGTGTGCAGCACCACCGCGCCACCCTGGGAAAAACCGGCCAGGAAGATCCGCGCCGGATCGATGCCGCCGTCGCGCTGCGCCTCGATCAGGTCGATGACCTGCTGCGCCGACTGCTCCAGTTGATCACGGTTGATCGCCCTGGCCGGACTCATGGCGAGAATGTCGTACCAGCTGGGCATCTCGTAGCCGCCATTGACGGTCACCGCGCGACTTGGCGCCTGTGGCAGTACGAAGCGTGTGCTCGGCAGGGTCTGCTGCAATGCCTTGGCCACCGGCTCGAAGTCGAAGCGGTCTGCACCCAGACCGTGCAGCCAGATCACGCAGGCATCGGCGGCAAGTGGGGGCTGCAGTAGCAATGTGGTATCCATATGTTGCTCCAATGTGGGGCTTGTGCATTACTTTGGTGCGTAACTGTTTTTCGTCACTGTACCTATCCATGAACAAGATGTCGCAAGGTTACAAGTTTCGCCCTTGACCTGCCTGTTGCACAGATAAAAACCGCGTGTGGTATGGGCTTTGCTATAGAACACGAGACTGATGTCGCCGGCCTGGGGTGGTAACACCGCTCTGGGCCGCGGAGCAGACGGGAAAGCCGATTTGATGGGGTTTCCAAAAGGTTCGCCGGGCGCTGCATGCCTGTCGATGTACAAATTCGCTATCCGTCTCGGGCCTGCTCACCCGCGGGCTGGTGCAAGCGCTGATGACTTCGCTCTCGAATAGGTCACGGCACTGCACCGAGGTCTGGTCACCGGTCTACACTGTTGCTGCCTACAGTGACGACATGCCCCAAAAGGGTACGGCGATCGGGCTGAGACTCCAACACAACAAAAGCAACCGGAGAATGTTCAATGAAGATGGTCAAAACCACCCTGGCGATGTTGACCGCCGCCGCCGTTCTTGGCGCAGCAGGCATGGCGCACGCCGGTGCCACGCTGGACGCCGTGAAGAAGAAGGGCTTTGTGCAGTGTGGCGTCAGTGACGGCTTGCCGGGTTTCTCGGTACCGGATGAGAAGGGCAACTATCAGGGCATCGACGTCGATATCTGTCGCGGTGTTGCCGCTGCAGTGCTGGGCGACGCGAGCAAGGTCAAGTACAGCCCGCTGACCGCCAAGGAGCGTTTCACCGCGATCCAGTCCGGTGAAGTCGACATGCTGTCGCGCAACACCACCTGGACCAGCTCCCGCGATGGTGGCATGGGCCTGGTGTTCACCGGCGTGACCTACTACGACGGCATCGGCTTCCTGGTCAACAAGAAGCTGGGCGTTGCCAGCGCCAAGGAACTGGATGGTGCGACCATCTGTATCCAGGCCGGTACCACCACCGAGCTGAACGTCTCCGACTACTTCCGCTCGAACGGCCTCAAGTACACCCCCATCACCTTCGATACCTCCGACGAAAGCGCCAAATCCCTGGAAGCCGGCCGTTGCGACGTGCTGACCTCCGACCAGTCGCAGTTGTACGCGCAGCGCATCAAGCTGGGTGCGCCGAATGACTGGGTCGTGCTGCCGGAAGTGATCTCGAAGGAGCCCCTGGGCCCGCTGGTTCGTCGTGGTGACGAAGACTGGATGGCCATCGTCAAGTGGACCCTGTTCGCCATGCTGAACGCCGAAGAGCTGGGTGTCGACTCCAAGAACGTCGAAGCCCTGGCCAAGGAAACCAAGAACCCTGACGTCGCCCGTATGCTGGGTGCCGACGGTGAGTACGGCAAGGACCTGAAGCTGCCGAAGGACTGGGTCGTCCAGATCGTCAAGCAGGTCGGTAACTACGGCGAAGTCTTCGACCGTAACATCGGCAAGGGCAGCGAGCTGAAAATCGAGCGTGGCCTGAACGCTCTGTGGAACAAAGGCGGTCTGCACTACGCTCCTCCAGTGCGTTGATTGACCTGTCGCCCGGCAGCCTGCTGCCGGGCGATTTTCGTTCCGTTATACCTGGGGCATTCCCATGCAGAAAAACATCGGCGCACCGCAGGGGTTCTCCCTTAGCGATCCACGTGTGCGTGCCTGGCTATTCCAGATCATCACTGTCGTTGCGGTGATCGCGCTAGGCTGGTTCCTGTTCCACAATACGCAAACCAACCTGCAACACCGGGGTATCACCTCCGGCTTCGACTTTCTCGAGCGCAGTGCCGGCTTCGGCATCGCTCAACACCTGATCAGCTACACCGAAGCGGACAGTTATGCCCGCGTGTTCGTCATCGGCCTGCTCAACACCCTGCTGGTGTCGATCATCGGCATCGTGTTGGCGACCCTTCTCGGTTTCATCATCGGTATCGCGCGCCTGTCGCCGAACTGGATGATCAGCAAGCTGGCGACGGTCTACATCGAGGTCTTCCGCAACATTCCGCCGTTGCTGCAGATTCTCTTCTGGTACTTCGCCGTGCTGCTGCCGTTGCCGGGGCCACGTACGAGCATCAGCGTCGGCGACAGCTTCTTCCTCAGCAACCGCGGCCTCAACATGCCGGCTGCCGAGGCGACTGGCGCCTTCTGGCCGTTCGTGGCAGGGCTGGCGGTGACCCTGGTCGCTATCGTGCTGATGACCCGCTGGGCCAACAAGCGCTTCGAAGCCACCGGCGTACCGTTTCACAAGTTCTGGGCAGGCCTGGGCCTGGCGATCGTCATCCCCACTCTGTTCGCGCTGCTCTTCGGTAGCCCTCTGCACTGGTCGGTGCCCGAACTCAAGGGCTTCAACTTCGTTGGCGGCTGGGTAATGATCCCCGAGTTGCTGGCCTTGACCATCGCGCTGACTGTCTATACCGCGGCGTTCATCGCCGAGAACGTGCGTTCCGGCATCAATTCGGTCAGCCACGGGCAGACCGAGGCCGCTCGTTCGCTGGGCATGCGCCCGGGCCCGACGCTGCGCAAGGTGATCATCCCGCAGGCCATGCGCGTGATCATTCCGCCGCTGACCAGCCAATACCTGAATCTGGCGAAAAACTCCTCCCTGGCGGCCGGTATCGGTTACCCCGACATGGTGTCGCTGTTCGCCGGCACGGTACTCAACCAGACAGGGCAAGCCATCGAGGTGATTGCCATCACCATGAGCGTTTACCTGGCGATCAGTATCAGCATTTCCCTGCTGATGAACTGGTACAACAAGCGCATCGCGCTGATCGAGCGGTGAGGACCTAGCGCATGAGCACAACCCATATTTTCAAACCGGATCAGCCGCCACCCGGCGCCAGCATTGGCGCAGTCGCCTGGATGCGCAGCAATCTGTTCTCCAGCTGGCTCAACACCCTGCTGACCCTGTTCGCCATCTACCTCGTCTGGTTGATAGTGCCGCCGCTGCTCAAGTGGGCGTTCATCGACGCCAACTGGGTGGGCAGCACCCGCGCTGACTGCACCAAGGAAGGCGCCTGCTGGGTGTTCATCCAGGCGCGCTTCAGCCAGTTCATGTATGGCTTCTACCCCGGCGAGCTGCGCTGGCGCGTGGACCTGACCGCCGTGCTGGCGATCGTCGGTGCCGCGCCGCTGTTCATTTCCAGCTTCCCGCGCAAGGCGGTCTACGGCATCGGTTTCCTGGTGATCTACCCGATCGTCGCCTGGTGCCTGCTGCATGGCGGCGTGTTCGGCCTGGAAACCGTACCGACCAGCCGTTGGGGCGGCCTGATGCTGACCCTGGTGATCGCTGCCGTCGGTATCGCCGGTGCGTTGCCGCTGGGCATCCTGCTGGCGCTGGGGCGGCGCTCCAACCTGCCGGCGGTGAAGGTGGTCTGCGTGACCTTCATCGAGTTCTGGCGCGGCGTGCCGCTGATCACCGTACTGTTCATGTCCTCGGTGATGCTGCCGTTGTTCCTGCCCGAAGGCATGAGCTTCGACAAGCTGATGCGTGCGCTGATTGGCGTCATCCTGTTCCAGTCGGCCTATATCGCCGAGGTGGTGCGCGGTGGCCTGCAGGCGATTCCCAAGGGGCAGTACGAGGCTGCCGGCGCCATGGGCCTGGGCTACTGGCGGATGATGGGTCTGGTGATCCTGCCGCAGGCGCTCAAGCTGGTGATTCCGGGTATCGTCAATACCTTCATCGCCCTGTTCAAGGACACCAGCCTGGTGATCATCATCGGCCTGTTCGACCTGCTCAATAGCGTCAAGCAGGCGGCTGCCGACCCTGCGTGGCTGGGCATGGCCACCGAAGGCTACGTGTTCGCCGCCCTGATTTTCTGGATTTTCTGTTTCGGCATGTCCCGCTATTCGCTCCATCTGGAGCGCAAGCTCGACACCGGTCACAAGCGTTAGGAGCTGTTCAGTATTCGCTGCGCGTCGGCCAGGCGGCGTTGAAAACACTCTCGGGATGCTCATGTACAACCGTACATTCCGCTCCCTCGACTGTTCTCGCCTTGCCTGGCTCTAGCTCGCTAAATCCTGAATCAGCCCCTCGAGAGGAGTGAATTATGAGTGAAGCAAACAAGCAACCCAGCGCCGAGCCGATCATTCAGTTGCAGGGCGTGAACAAGTGGTACGGGCAGTTCCACGTACTCAAGGACATCAACCTCGATGTGCGTCAGGGTGAGCGTATCGTGCTGTGCGGGCCGTCGGGTTCGGGCAAATCCACCACCATCCGCTGCATCAACCGCCTGGAAGAACACCAGGCCGGTCGCATCGTGGTCGATGGTACCGAACTGACCCGTGACCTCAAGGACATCGAAACCGTGCGCCGTGAAGTGGGCATGGTGTTCCAGCACTTCAACCTGTTCCCGCATCTCACCGTGCTGCAGAACTGCACGCTGGCGCCGATGTGGGTGCGCAAGATGCCCAAGCGCAAGGCCGAAGAAATCGCCATGCACTTCCTCGAGCGCGTGCGCATTCCGGAGCAGGCTCACAAGTATCCGGGGCAGTTGTCCGGTGGCCAGCAGCAGCGTGTGGCCATCGCCCGCGCGCTGTGCATGAAGCCCAAGATCATGCTGTTCGACGAGCCGACCTCGGCACTCGACCCGGAAATGGTCAAGGAAGTACTCGACACCATGATCGGTCTGGCCCAGGACGGCATGACCATGCTCTGCGTAACCCACGAGATGGGCTTCGCCCGTACCGTAGCGGATCGGGTGATCTTCATGGACAAGGGCGAAATCGTCGAGCAGGCCGAGCCCAATGCCTTCTTCGACAACCCGCAGAATGAGCGTACCCAGTTGTTCCTGGGGCAGATCCTGCACTGAGAATGGTCGGGCAGCGCGCAGCATTGCCTGCGCAATGCCCGAACGTTCATGAAAAACGCCGGGGCTGAAGCCGACACAGTACGTGAGTACGTTGCCTGGACTCAGCCCCGGCGTTGTTTTGCCTGTGCCTGATAGGCCGCCTGGCGGCCGGCCGATAAAACCGATGGCGTAAGTTGCGAACGCCGCCAGTAGGCCGCTGAGCGGTTCGACCGAGGGCTTCGGCAGCTATTTCGTGGCGCCGCAACGGGGTGGTTTTCAGGGCATCTACCCGAACATCGCCATCGACCTGTTGCCGGTGCCGCATTTCATCAGCCTGTCCCGGCGCGAGGCGGATATCGCCATCACCCTGGAGCGCCCCGAACCCGGGCCCCATGTATGCTCGAGGCTGTGTGACTACAACCTCAACTCTACGCAACGCCCGGCCATCTCAGCGCACCCCCGCCGATCACGGCCTGCATGAGCTGGGGCGGCACGCTTTCATCACCTATGTCGATGACCTGGCATTCAGCCCGGTGCTGTTCTACCTGGTACCCAATGCCAACAGCCTGTTGCGCAGTACCCGTGTCGTCACGCAGTACATGGCGCACTGCAGGGGCGTGCGCCGGCCGTCCTGCCGTGTTTCCTGGCAGCGCCAGATGCCTGCCTGATCGAGGGGCGGCCCGAGCAGGTGAAGGTTACCCGGCAGTTCTGGCTCTATTACCGGGAGGGCCTGCGCAAGCTCAAGCGCATCACCCTGGTCGCCGATTACCTGCGTGACTGCGCGGAGCGCAATCGCGAATTTCTGCTCGGCGATACCGTCGAGATGGTGCTTCCGTGACTCGCCCGCTCTTGGCGGCCGTTCGCGGCAAGGTGATACTGCAGCACGTTTCCCGGAGCCCAGGCCATGTCTGCAGAAAATGCCCAAGTGATCACCCGTTTCTACCAGGCTTTCCAGCGGCTCGATGCCGAGGAGATGGGCCGCTGTTACGCGCCGGACGTGCGTTTCACCGATCCGGCTTTCGGCACCCTGAGCGGCGGCGACGCCGTTGACATGTGGCGCATGCTGACCACCCGGGCGCGCAATTTTTCCCTGACTTTTTCCAATGTGCAGGCCGATGCCCAGGGCGGCAGCGCCGATTGGGAGGCGACGTATCTGTTCAGCCAGACCGGGCGCACGGTGGTAAACCGCATCCGGGCCTCGTTCGTGGTCCGTGACGGATTGATCGTCGAGCACCGCGATCACTTCGACATGTGGCGCTGGGCCGCTCAGGCACTGGGCATTAAAGGTGTCTTGCTTGGCTGGACACCCTTGTTGAAAAATACCGTGCGCAGGCAGGCCAGGAACGGCCTGCGGCAGTTTCAGGCCGCCCGTGCGTCAGACGGGCAGCACGGTGTAGAAGCGCGCGGCTGAACGGAGTGGTACGCTCTCCGGTCAGAATCTTCGCTGATGAATGGCCGAGCGTATGTAAAGGCTCAATTCGTCCAGTGAACGCCCGTCCGCCAGAGTATTTCGATCATGAGTGTTATGTCCCTATCTCCCCGTAAAGCCAAAGCCTGGAGTGTGCACGCGGTAACTGCCAGTGGGGTCATCCTCGGCATGCTCGCACTGCTGGCGCTGATCGACGGGCGGGCGGAAAGCTGCCTGATGTGGTTGGGGCTTGCGCTGCTGGTCGACGGCCTGGACGGCACCCTGGCGCGCAAGTACGAGGTCAAGGTGGTGCTGCCGCATTTCGACGGTTCCACGCTCGACCTGGTGATCGACTACCTCACCTACGTGTTCATCCCGGCAATCTTCGTGTACCGCTTCATCCCGCTGCCCGAGTACACGCTGCTGCTGTCCGTGGGCATCATTCTGTTGTCGTCGCTGTTCTGCTTCTGCAACGTCAACATGAAGAGCAAGGACAACTATTTCGTCGGCTTCCCGGCGGCGTGGAACGTGGTGGTGGTGTACCTCTACCTGCTCGATTTCCAGCCCTGGGTGACCTTCCTGGTGATCATGGTGCTGGCCGGTCTGACCCTGACCCGCATGAAGTTCCTGCACCCGTTCCGGGTCAAGCAGTTCATGGCGCTGAATATCGCGGTGACCATGATCTGGATGGTCGCCTGTGCCGGTTTGATTCTGCAGTTCCCGACCCAGCCGGTCTGGTTGCTGGTGCTGTGGGGGCTGTCGTCGGCATATTTCGTCGGCATGTGCGTATGGCGTTCCGCCCGCGAGTGGTTCGCCTGATCCCTGGCAATGAGCGTTACGCCGGATAAAGCCTGGTTCGTCTACCTGGTGCGCGCCGCCAATGGCGCGCTCTACTGCGGCATCAGTGACGACCCGCAGCGGCGCTTCGCCCAGCACCAGAGTGGCAAAGGCGCGCGCTTCTTCTTTTCCAGCCCCGCGGTAGCCCTGGTCTATAGCGAAAGTTGTGCGGGCAAGGGCGACGCCTTGCGCCGCGAGCGAGCCATCAAGCGGCTCGGCAAGGGCGCCAAGGAAACGCTGGTTGCTACCGGCAGCCTGATGCATGTGCATGATGAGCAGCCATCCGCCTCACTGGGTTCTGCCTAGCGCCAACGTCAGGCTGAGGTAAGCTGCTGGACTCATCCGCCTCCGGAGGTTTCCGATGTCTGAGCTGATCCTGCACCATTACCCCACCTCGCCATTTGCCGAAAAAGCGCGTCTGCTGCTGGGTTTCAAAAACCTGGCCTGGCGTTCTGTGCAGATCCCGCCGCTGATGCCCAAGCCGGACCTGACTGCCCTGACTGGCGGCTATCGCAAGACGCCGGTGCTGCAGATAGGCGCTGACATCTACTGCGACACCGCCTTGATCGCCCGTCGCCTGGAGGCGCAGCAGCCGCAGCCGGCGCTGCTGCCGAGCGCGCAGGCGTTCGCCATTGCCGCCTTCGCCCAGTGGGCCGATTCCGTGGTGTTCCAGCATGCGGTAAGCTTGGTGTTCCAGCCAGAATCCATCGCCGTGCGCTTCGCCAAGGCACCGCCGGAGTTCGTGCAGGCGTTCGTTGCTGATCGCGCCAAGCTGTTTTCCGGCGGCCAGGCCGCTCGCCTGCCTGCCGAAGTGGCCAGGCACCAGTGGCCGGTTCTGATGGCGCGCTTGCAGGCTCAGTTGCAGGCCTGCGGCGGCCAGTTTCTGTTCGGCGAGGCGAGTCTGGCCGACATCGCCATGGCGCATCCGCTGTGGTTCCTGCGTGCCACGCCGGTCACCTCGCCGCTGGTTGACGGCTACCCGGTCGTCGCGGCGTGGCTGGACCGGGTGCTGGCGCGCGGGCGCGGCAAGCCAGAGGAGCTGAGCAGCGAGGGCGCCATCGATGTGGCGCGGACGGCCACGCCGGCGGCGTTGCCAGAGGATGCGTTCAGCGATCCGAATGGCTTCGTGGCCGGTCAGCGTGTGGCGATCTCTGCCATCGACTATGGTGTGGAAGCCGTGGAAGGCGAGTTGCTGTTCGCGGGTGTGGAGGAGCTGATCCTGCGCCGAGAAGACGACCGCGCCGGCGTCGTGCATGTGCACTTCCCAAGGCTCGGGTTTCGCATCGAGGCGCGCTGAGGCCACAGGCAGGCCAGCGATGACGGCTCGTTTCGTCTACAGGGACAAGGCGGCTACTGGCTCAGGTATGTGGGAGCGGTCCATGCCCGCGAAAAGCCACGGGCATGGACCAAGCGTACCCGCCCGTTCCCACAGGTACGGTGCCGATGGCCCCTGTTGGCCTTCGGCCGGTCTTTCAACTGCCAGAATGGTGACAATCCGAAGGGTGGATGACGCTCTTTTCATCCACCTTTGCGGCCGCGATGGTGGCGGATGAAGCGACACCCTGCGCGTTAATGCTGACCCGGCAGCAGAAAGTTGCCCGGCCCGGCGTCTTCGAGGGTCGGCACTTCGGCTTCGTCCTTCAAGTCGACGCCCGATAGCTGGCGCCGGCAGGCCTCACGCATCAGGTACATCAGCCGGAAGGTCGCCATGCCGTAGCTCAGGCCCTCCAGGCGCACGTTGGAGATGCAGTTGCGGTAGGCGTCGTTGAGGCCTACCCGTGGCGCATAGGTGAAATACAGGCCCAGGCTGTCGGGCGAACTCAGGCCCGGGCGTTCGCCGATCAGGATCACCGTCATCTTCGCGCCCAGACGCTCGCCCACTTCGTCCGCCACTGCGACTCGGCCCTGCTCGACCAGGGTGATGGGCGCCAGCTTCCAACCTTCTTCGTCAATCTGTTCGAGCAGCCGTTCCAGAAATGGCAGGCTGTGGCGGCGCACGGCCAGGGACGACAGGCCGTCGGCGATGACGATGGCCAGGTCATAACCGCGGCCCTTTTCCCTGGCGTAGTCATCCAGGGCCTGGGCCGATTCCTCGTTGAGGCGGCGACCCAGGTCCGGGCGCTGCAGGTAGGTATGCCGGTCCGCTGCCGCGCTTTGCACCAGCAGGGTGTCGAGCCCGCGCCCCTGCAGCTCCTCACGCAGACCTTCATGGTCGAACGGCAGGTGCACGGCGTCACGGGCCTGGGCGTGGGCGAACTGGAAATCCAGCTGGGCAGCGGTCGGCAGGCTGGTACCCGCGCGCCCCAGGGCGATACGCGCCGGCGTGAGTTGTCGCAAATGCTGCCAGGGGTTTTTGGTAGCGGGGGATTTGTCGTCTGGCATGGAAACCTCGAGGCGGGCGAGAAGGGGGGAGTCAGGCGAGCTGCGCCAGGGCCTTGCGGAAGGCCGGCGGCAGTTCCTCGCCCATGCGCAGGCGGCCGCCCTGTTGCTGGAAGATGCCCATGCGCGCCAGCCACTCTTCGAATTCCGGGGCGACATGCAACCCAAGCACCTTGCGCGCGTACAGCGCGTCATGGAACGAGGTGGTCTGGTAGTTGAGCATCACGTCGTCGGAGCCGGGTATGCCCATGATGAAGTTGATGCCCGCGGTACCGAGCAGGGTCAGCAGCGTATCCATATCGTCCTGGTCGGCTTCGGCATGGTTGGTGTAGCAGATGTCGCAACCCATCGGCACGCCAAGCAATTTGCCGCAGAAGTGATCCTCCAGGCCCGCGCGGATGATCTGTTTGCCGTTGTACAGGTACTCCGGGCCGATGAAGCCGACCACCGTGTTGACCAGGAACGGATTGAAGTGCCGGGCCACCGCATAGGCGCGGGTTTCGCAGGTCTGCTGGTCAACGTTGTGGTGGGCGTTGGCCGACAGGGCGCTACCCTGGCCGGTTTCGAAGTACATCAGGTTGTTGCCCAGGGTGCCGCGCCCCAGGCTCAGGCCAGCTTCGTAACCTTCCTGCAGCACCTTGAGGGTCACGCCGAAACTGGCGTTGGCCGCCTCGGTGCCGGCAATCGACTGGAACACCAGATCCAGCGGCGCGCCGCGCTCGATGGCGGCGATGGAGCTGGTGACGTGGGTCAGTACGCACGACTGGGTGGGAATCTCGTAGCGCTGGATGATCGCGTCGAGCATGTCCACCAGGGCGCGGATCGAGCTTGCGCTGTCGGTGGCGGGGTTGATGCCGATCATCGCATCGCCGTTACCATACAGCAGGCCGTCGAGGATGCTCGCGGCGATGCCCGCCGGGTCATCGGTTGGATGATTGGGCTGCAGCCGCGTGGACATCCGCCCGCGCAGGCCCATGGTATTGCGAAAACGGGTGACCACGCGGGTCTTCTGCGCGACCAGTACCAGGTCCTGCACGCGCATGATCTTCGACACCGCGGCAGCCATCTCCGGCGTCAGCCCGGGAGCCAGGGCGCTCAGGCTTGTTTCGTCGGCGGCGTCGCCCAGCAGCCAGTCGCGCAGGCCGCCCACCGTCAGGTGGCTGACCGGAGCGAAGGCGGCGGTATCGTGGGTGTCGATGATCAGCCGGGTGACTTCGTCCTGTTCATAGGGGATCAGTGCCTCCTGCAAAAAATGCGTGAGCGGCACGTTGGCCAGCGCCATCTGCGCCGCGGCGCGTTCGGCATCGCTCTGCGCGGCCACCTCTGCCAGGTAATCGCCGGAGCGTGCCGGGCTGGCCTTGGCCATCAGCTGGCGCAAGCTATCGAAGCTCCAGGTCATATTGCCGATGGTATGGGTAAAACGAGCCATATACTTCCTCCCGGGCGCCTCTAAAAACTACCTGCGTTGTCATCGCTGCGTTGAAAACAGGCTCGTGCGCGAGTCCGATCAGAATGCTCATGTACAAAAGTACACTCCGCTTCCTCGCCTGTTTTCGCCTTGCGCTGACCGCCTCGCCTACGTTTCTAAAGGTGCCCTCATTGTCGAGCGGCCGCCGGAGCGGCCACTTGGAGTGGATCAGCGCAGGGAGCGTTCGGCGGCCTGGATGGCGGCGAACTCTTCCTCCGGCGTACCGGACACCAGGTGGTGACGGCTGTACAAGGCGAAGTAGGCGATGAACAGAGCGTAGATGACTGCCGCACCGATCACGACCCGCGGGTCGACCAGAAAACCGGCCACCAGGGCCACTGCCGCGAGCACCAGGGCGACCGAGGAAGTCAGCACGCCACCGGGAGTGCGATACGGGCGCGGCATGTCCGGGCGGCGCACGCGCAGGGTGATGTGCGCGGCCATCATCAGCACATACGACAGCGTGGCACCGAAAACCGCCACCAGAATCAGCAGGTCGCCCTGGCCGCTCAGCGACAGGCCAAAACCGACGATGCCCGGCACGATCAGCGCCATTACCGGCGCCTTGTTGCGGTTGGTCAGCGACAGGCCGCGCGGCAGGTAACCGGCGCGCGACAGGGCGAAGATCTGCCGCGAATAGGCGTAGATGATCGAGAAAAAGCTGGCGATCAGGCCGGCCAGGCCAATCAGGTTGACGAACTGGCTCATCCATGTCGAGCCGCCGTAGACCTTGACCAGCGACTCCACCAGCGGGTTGCCCGAGGCGATCAGTGACTGGGCGCCAGCCGCGCCAGGGCCAACCAGCAGGATCAGCCCGGCGAAGGCCAGTAGCACCAGCATGGCGCCGATCAGGCCGCGAGGCAGGTCGCGTTTCGGGTCTTTGGTTTCTTCAGCGGCCAGCGGCACGCCTTCGACGGCCAGGAAGAACCAGATCGCGTAGGGCAGGGCAGCCCAGATGCCCAGGTAGCCAAACGGCAGGAAGCTGCTGGCGCCGGTGGCCTCGGTGGCCGGGATGTCGAACAGGTTGGCAACCTGGAAGTGCGGGATCATGGCCACGATGTAGACGCCCAGGGCGATGGCCGCCACGGCCGTGATGGCGAACATCAGCTTCAGGGCCTCACCGGCACCGAGGATGTGAATGCCGATGAACACCACGTAGAACACCAGGTAGATGATCCAGCCGCCGACGCCGAACAGCGACTCGCAGTAGGCGCCGATGAAACAGGCGATGGCCGCGGGCGCGATGGCGTATTCGATGAGAATCGCCGTGCCGGTCAGGAAGCCGCCCCACGGGCCGAAGGCGGTGCGGGTGAAGCCATAGCCGCCACCCGCCGTGGGGATCATCGATGACAGCTCGGCCAGCGAGAAGCACATGCACAGGTACATGGTCGCCATCAGCAGCGTGGCGATGAACATGCCGCCCCAGCCGCCTTGCGCCAGGCCGAAGTTCCAGCCGGCATAGTCGCCGGAAATCACGTAGGCCACGCCGAGGCCGATCAACAGGATCCAGCCGGCGGCGCCTTGCTTCAATTGCCGGTTGGCAAAGTAGTCGGCGCTGACTGCTTCGGTTTCCACACCGCCCTGAGAGGGTGTGGTCAGTGTCTCTTTGGACATTTCAGACTCCTTCATACCCGCCACAGGGTGGCGGGCTCTGCTTTATGGGTTGGCTAGCTAAGGCGAATCGGCAGATCAGAAGAAGCCCAGCGGGTTGATGTCGTAGCTGATCAGCAGGTTCTTGGTCTGCTGGTAGTGGTCGAGCATCATCTTGTGGGTTTCGCGCCCGACCCCGGACTTTTTGTAGCCGCCAAAGGCAGCGTGCGCCGGGTACAGGTGGTAGCAGTTGGTCCATACACGGCCGGCCTTGATGCCACGGCCCATGCGGTAGGCGCGGTTGATGTCGCGCGTCCACACGCCGGCGCCCAGGCCGAACTCGGTGTCGTTGGCAATCGCCAGGGCCTCGGCTTCGTCCTTGAAGGTGGTCACGCCCACCACCGGGCCGAAGATCTCCTCCTGGAACACGCGCATCTTGTTGGTGCCCTTGAGCAGGGTCGGCTGGATGTAATAACCGCCGGCCAGGTCGCCCTCGAGCTTCTCGCTGGCGCCGCCAGTGAGCAGTTCGGCGCCTTCCTGCTGGGCGATCTCCAGGTAGCCCAGGATCTTGTCGTACTGCTGCTGCGAGGCCTGAGCGCCGACCATGGTCTCGGTATCCAGCGGGTTGCCGCGCTTGATGACCTTGATCTTTTTCATCACCTCGACCATGAACGGCTCGAAGATCGACTCCTGCACCAGTGCGCGCGATGGGCAGGTGCACACCTCGCCCTGGTTGAAGAAGGCCAGGACCAGGCCTTCGGCGGCCTTCTCGATGAACGCCGGCTCGGCCTGCATGATGTCCTCGAAGAACACGTTCGGGCTCTTGCCGCCCAGCTCCACGGTGCTCGGGATGATGTTGGCGGCGGCGCACTTCATGATGTGCGAGCCGACCGGGGTGGAGCCGGTGAAGGCGATCTTGGCGATGCGCGTGCTGGTGGCCAGGGCCTCGCCGGCCTCACGGCCAAAGCCTTGGACGATGTTCAGCACGCCCGGCGGCAGCAGGTCGCCGACCAGTTCGGCGAATACGGTGATCGACAGCGGCGTCTGCTCGGCGGGTTTGAGCACCACGCAGTTGCCGGCTGCCAGGGCCGGGGCCAACTTCCAGGCGGCCATCAGCAGCGGGAAGTTCCAGGGGATGATCTGCCCGACCACGCCCAGCGGTTCGTGGAAGTGATAGGACGCGGTGTGTTCGTTGATCTCCGCTGCGCTGCCTTCCTGGGCGCGGATGCAGCCGGCAAAATAACGGAAGTGGTCGGCAGCCAGCGGCACGTCGGCATTCAGGGTCTCGCGCACGGCCTTGCCGTTGTCCCAGGTTTCCGCCACGGCCAGCAGTTCGAGGTTGGCTTCGATACGGTCGGCGATCTTCAGCAGCACCAGGGCGCGGTCCTGCACGGAGGTTTTGCCCCAGGCGTCGGCGGCGGCATGGGCGGCGTCCAGGGCCTTGTCGATGTCCTTGGCGTCGGAGCGGGGGAATTCACCGATCACCGAGGCATCCACCGGGCTGGTATTGGTGAAGTACTGACCGCCCACGGGCGCGACGAACTCGCCGCCGATGTAATTGCCGTAGCGCGGTTTGAGGGTGATGACGGCGCCTGCGGTACCGGGTTTGGCATAGATCATGTGACGTTCTCCCAATGCGGTTCTTGTAGTTGTCAGGGTGGGTCGCGAGCACGACCGAGGCTCGCGTTGAACTATGAGACGAATTCATGTGGCCGACTTGACGCTAGGCGAGGGTGGCTGTTGTGCAAAGTCAACTTTTGCAATGAGCCGGCGCTGTGTCGGGTGGAGCCAATGGTGCGCTCGGTTTTGGTGCGGGTGTTTCCGAATGACTCGTTTTGGGCCCGCCGATCGGCAGCGCGCTGTCGCAATCAATGGCACGCCGCTCGCAGCCAGCGGGGTGCGCAGCTATCGGCAGCACAGCGGCGTACTTCTTGCTTCCAGACATGAATTGTCACCTAGGAGGCGCCGATGAGCTCCGTACTCTCTCAGCCTGATCTATCCACCGGTTTGTCGTTGCTCGCCGGTGGGCAAACCCATACCGGTGTATTGGCGGCGGCTGCCAGCGGCCTGTGCGGCTTCATCGAGAAACACGGCGGCGATCCGGACCGCGTCCTCGGGGTGTCCGGCATCGATCCGGAGTCCCTGCGCCACCCCACGCTGAGCCTGGCCCTGCCCAATTACTGCCAGGTGCTGGAGGAAGCGTCACGCCAGTCCGGTTGCGACAACTTCGGGCTTTACTACGGCCAACAGTTCAAGCCCCAGGCGCTGGGGCTGCTCGGCTATATCGGCCTGTGCTCGGCGACCGTGGAACAGGCGCTCATCAACTTCGCCCGTGCCTTTCCACTGCACCAGCGCAACAGCCTGATCCGCCTGGTGGACGAAGGTGAGTGCTATCGCTTCGACTACCAGGTACGCCATGGGGCCATCCTCTGCCGCCGCCAGGACGCCGAGCTGACCCTGGGCATGGCGCTCAACCTGGTGCGTCACGTGCTGGGTAGTCAGTGGGCACCACGCGCCGTGCATTTCGAACACCCGCGCCCTGAACACTGGCAGGAGCACTGCAAGGTTTTCGATGCACCGGTGTATTTCGAGCAGCCATTCAATTCGCTGGTCATCCCCAAGCGCGGCCTGGACCGCGCCATGCCGCAGGGTGATCCGGTATTGCTGCTGGTGATGCAGGACTCGCTCAGCCAGCTCAGCAACCTGAGCGGCAGAGGCGCGCGTGACCTGGCCGATGACGTACGTGAGCAAATTCGCCAGCAGCTGCTGATGGGCGAACCCGTACTGGAATTGGCCGCCGAACAGCTCGGCATGAGCAGTTGGTCACTGCAGCGCCGCTTGCGCGACCAGGGCCTGACCTTCTCCACGATGGTCGACAAACTGCGCTGCGAACTCGCTACTCACTACCTGCGCCAGCATCAATTGCCCATCTCCAACCTGGCACCGCTGCTCGGCTACTCGGAAGTCAGCGCTTTCTCCCGCGCCTTCCGCCGCTGGTTCGGTGTCAGCCCTCGGCAGTGGCGCCACGCAAGCGATGGGGTTGACGGGCGCCGTCACTGAGCAGCAGGCGAATGCTGAGGTGCTGTTGGACGGCCTATCGGGCAACGTGCTGACAGGCAGCAGGTTGCACGCCGCTGGGTCGATGCACGGCGCCTCGCACAGCCACGTGAAACAACCTGCCTGGAGCAGGCATGTCGGGCGCACCGCTTTCAGTCTGACACCGGCTCGATGGGTAGCGCACCGTACGGCCAGGGGTGGAGTGGGCACATCAGCCTTCAGATGTTTCAGGCTGGGGCGGGCAGCGACGGTTTTGTACCTCGATGTAGGCATCCCTCGAGGGGCTCAGGTGGATGCTGCAAAGCTCTGCGAGGCGCTGCGTATCACCGGCACGCAATGCATCGATAAGTAGCCAATGCTCCTTGCGAGCCTGCTCCACTCGTTGGGGCAGAGCCATGGTCGAGGCACGGATCGAATGCGCGCGTTGCGCATGATCCTGTATGGCTGCAACCAGGACGGGGTTATTGGACAGGCTGAAGAACTCTCGATGAAACGCCACGTTGAGACGAAAGATTTGACGCATGTCGCCAGCCGCCACTGCCGCATCATGCTGCTCCTGTATGGCCACCAAGGCCTCCAGCCTTGCGGGGGGAGGGGAAAGCGAATCATCCGGGCGCCTTGAGTTTCCAGGAGCTCACGCACGGCGTAGAGGTGTTTCACTTCTTGCGCGCTGTAGGCCTTAACCAACGCACCGATATTGCGTTTGCGCTCTACCAGCCCCATGCGTTCCAGTTCGGCCAGCACCTGACGGACAACATGACGTTTTAGCTGGAAGCGGCCGAGCAATTCGTCCTCCACAAGACGCTCTCTTGGGTGCAGAACCCCAAGCACGATCTCCTCTTCAAGCGTCTCGACCACCCGGCTCACCGCAGGGTCGACGTCGCGCATTTTTTTTATGTTCGCAGCTTCCAGAATCACGCTCTCGGTTTCCGCATCATTGGGCCCAGTCGCCAGAATATAGGGCGCTTTGTCCCGTGTCTCAATCCGGTGTCCTGATGGGCGGCCGCCGCCAGCGGTTGCCATCCAAGGCATGACGTGGCTAACTGTATCGACAAGATTATCAATAATCTAATCAACAAGAGACTGCCTCATGACCAGAAAAGCAGCCGATACCCCCGCCGTGGTGGTGCCCAAAGGGATTCGCAAGGGGCTCACCAATTATGGTGACACCGAATTCTCGTTGTTTTTGCGCAAGGCCTTCATCAAGGGTGCCGGTTACACGGATGAAGCGCTTGACCGAACCATTATCGGTATCGCCAATACCGGGAGCGGTTACAACCCTTGCCACGGCAACGCGCCGCAACTGATCGAGGCGGTAAAACGCGGCGTGATGATGGCCGGTGGGTTGGCGATCGACTTCCCGACAATTTCCATCGCCGAGAGCTTTTCCAGCCCTACCAGCATGTACTTGCGCAACCTGATGTCGATGGACACGGAAGAGATGATCCGCGCGCAGCCTATGGACGCAGTGGTGTTGATTGGAGGGTGCGATAAAACCGTGCCCGCTCAATTGATGGGCGCAGCGTCGGCCAATGTGCCTACCATCCAGCTGATTACCGGCTCCATGCTCACCGGTGGCCACCGTGGTGTACGTGTTGGGGCGTGTACAGACTGCCGGCGTTACTGGGGGCAGTTCAGGGGCCAGGAAATAGACGAGCAGGAAATCAACGAGGTCAATTCCAGGTTGGTGGCGAGCGTTGGCACTTGTTCGGTAATGGGCACGGCCAGCACCATGGCCTGCCTGGGCGAGGCGCTAGGTATCGTGATGCCTGGTGGAGCCTCTCCACCCGCCGTCACGTCGGATCGTATCCGCATCGCCGAACTGACCGGCAAGCATGCCGTGGAGATGGCTCGTAGCGGGCTGACGCCGGACAAGATTCTCACCGCCAAGGCTTTCGAGAATGCCTTGCGCGTACTGCTGGCAGTCGGTGGCTCGACCAACGGGATAGTCCACCTGACGGCGATCGCCGGCCGCATGGGTTTCGATATCGACCTGCAAGCCTTCGACCGCATGAGCCGCGAGACGCCAGTGCTGGTGGACCTGAAGCCGTCAGGGCAGCACTACATGGAGGACCTGCATCGAGCCGGGGGGCTGCAGACGGTTCTGCATCAGCTGCGCCCACTCCTGCATCTGGACGCTCTCACGGTCACCGGACGCACACTGGGTGAGGAGCTGGATGAAGTACCCGTGTTCAGCCAGGACGTGGTACGCAGCCTCGTCAATCCAATCTATCCGGCAGGCGGTATCGCTTTTCTGCGCGGCAACCTCGCGCCAGAAGGCGCCATCATCAAACAGTCCGCAGCCCACCCCGAGCTCATGGAGCACGAAGGCCGGGTCGTGGTATTCGAAAACTCCGAAGACATGGCGCTGCGCATCGACGCCCCGGAATTGGACGTCAACGCAGATGACATTCTGGTGTTGAAAAACATCGGTCCGATCGGTGCGCCAGGCATGCCGGAGGCGGGTTACATACCCATTCCCAAGAAACTTGCCCGGGCCGGCGTCAAGGACATGGTGCGCATCTCCGATGGCCGCATGAGTGGTACGGCCGCCGGCACGATCGTCCTGCATGTGACGCCAGAGGCTGCCAAGGGCGGCCCCCTGGCGCTGGTGCAGAACGGTGATCGGATCCGCCTGAGCGTTGCCGAGCGCAGCATTGAACTGAAAGTATCGGACCAAGAACTGGCTCGTCGCCGCGCTGACTGGCAGCCGCCCAAGCCGGTGGACGCCGAGCGGGGCTATCGCAAGCTGTTCTACGAGCAGATCCAACAGGCCGACAAGGGCTGCGACTTCGAGTTTCTGAGACCGCCGGTCATGCATGCGAAGGTCCCCGAGGACCGTTGATTCACGCGCCATAACGCAGGCACTGCCCGGTTTGACGCCGGGCGCTGCCACCTCCTGTCGATACTCCCCTATAAGAACAAACGGAGTTACTCATGGAAAACACAGCCCTGATCGTCACGATCTCGGTCAGTGCCATCCTGGCATTGTTGATTCTGATCGTAAGGTTTCGATTTCAACCCTTTCTCGCGCTTATCCTGGTCAGTGTGGGAACCGGGCTTGCCCTTGGAATGCCTGCACAGGAGTTGCTCGACTTTATCGTCAAATCCATGGGCGGCACGCTGGGGTTCGTGGCACTGATCATTGGCCTGGGCGCCATGTTCGGAGAAATGCTGCGGGTAAGCGGTGGCTCGGAGCGCCTGGCGCTCAACCTGGTCGAGCGCTGCAGCGATAAAAGCGTACCGTGGGCGTTGGGGCTGACAGGTTTTCTGGTGTCGATAGCAGTCTTCATCGATGTCGCCATCATCATCCTCGTACCGCTGATCTACGGTATTGCCAAGCGCACCAAACGCTCTTTGCTGTACTACGGTATCCCCCTGTGCGCGGGCCTGAGCGTGACGCATACCTTCATTCCACCGACACCCGGGCCGATTGCCACGGCGAGCATTCTGGGCGCGGATCTCGGTTGGGTGATCATCTGGGGCGTGATCGCGGGCCTGCCGGCGATGGCAGTGGCGGGACCCATCTTCGGAAAATACATTGCCAAACGGATCTTCGTACCCGTTCCGGAGCACATGAATCAGGGGCAAAGCGCCTTCGAGGACGCGAGCAAGCTGCCCTCGTTTCGCTCTGTGGTTTTGATCCTCCTGCTCCCCCTGCTGTTAATCCTGAGCAATACCTCCGCCGAGCTGATGCTGGCCGAAGGAAATGCTCTGCGCGATGTCCTGATGTTCGTGGGCAATCCGATCATTGCGCTATTGCTGACCTGTCTTCTGACCTTCTGGGTCTTCGGCCACAAGCGTGGTTACAGCAAGGATGAACTGCAAAAGATCGCCACCAAGGCGTTGGAGCCTGCAGGGATCATCATTTTGATTACCGGGGCTGGCGGTGTTTTCGGGAAGATTCTGGTTGCTTCGGGTATCGGCGAAATTCTCGCGGCGGGCATGCAGAGCCTGAGCATGCCACTGGTGCTCTTCGCCTTCATGACCTCTGCGGTGATGCGTATCTCCCAGGGTTCGGGAACGGTTGCGATGATCACCGGAGCGAGCCTCACGGCACCGGTCGTGCAATTGATGGGCGTCAGTGATCAAATGACCGCGTTACTGGTGATAGCCATCGCGTGCGGCGGTACCGCTTTTTCTCATGTCAACGATTCCGGGTTCTGGATGGCCAACCGCTATTTCGGCATGAGCGTGCCTGACACCTTGAAATCCTGGACCGTGATGAAGACCCTGGTTGGTCTGACGGGGTTGCTGGTCTGCCTGATCATCAGCCCGTTCATTACCTGATCCCCTGGAGCAGGCTTTGCCGGGGCTGGAGATACTCGAGCCCCTGGCGCTTGCCTCTTGCCATGTGCTCGTGCATGGCGCTCTACCAGGGCGCGTGTTCTTCGCTGGGGTACGCTGTTTTCCCTTTGTCCTGTGACGCACCCGACCTGTCCCGCGATTTTTTCGGTATCTTCGGATGAACCCGTTGCCGTTCTCCATCCTGCCCTGAGCCTCTGTGTGTGCCTAGATTCCGTCTGTTGTCGTTAGGGGGCGGCTTTTGCCTTGCCGTCTTGCTGGGTCTGCTGGTGGTATTTCTGCTCGATCCAATGCCGGTACAAAAAGTCCGCAATGCGGTTTTCGACCAGTACCAGCGTTGGCATCCGCGGCTTTACCAGGAGGCGCCGGTGCGTATCGTCGACCTCGACGAGCAAAGCCTCGAGCGCGTCGGCCAGTGGCCCTGGCCGCGGACCGAGGTCGCGGCGCTGGTGGACAAGCTCGAGCAGGCGGGCGCGGCTGCGGTGGTGTTCGACGTATTGTTCGCCGAGCCGGACCGCACCTCGCCCACGCAGCTTCTGCGCGGCAACGCGTTGCCTGCTGAGTTGGCCGCCGGGCTGGCCGCCTTGCCAGACCACGACGCGCAGCTCGCCGAGGTATTGAAGCGCGGCAACACCGTGCTCGGATTTGCCGCCGAGCAGAGCGCCAGTGCGGACGGGCCGCCGCTCAGCCGCTTTGGTACGGTGGTGCAGGGGCAATCCCCGCTCGCCTTCGTACCTGCGTTCAAGGGCGCTACCCGCCCGTTGGCGCAGCTGGAACAGGCTGCCCGCGGCAACGGCGCGATGACCTTCAAACCGGATGCCGACGGCGTGGTCCGGCGAGTGCCGTTATTCCTGTCGCTGGCGGGGGAGCTGCGGCCATCCCTGGTGGCGGAGGCCCTGCGTGTGGCGCAGCGCACTGGTCGTTACCGAATCATCAGCAGCGAGTCCGGGGTGCAGCGGGTCGACATCGGCCGGCTGCAGATTCCCACCGCGGCCAGCGGCGAACTCTGGGTGCATTTCACCGCGCCTCAACCGGGCCGCAGCATACCGGCCTGGCAGGTGCTGGAAGGGGCGGCGCCATCCGTGGCAGGCGCCATCATCATGATCGGCACGTCTGCCCAGGGGTTGCAGGACCTGCGTTTCAGCCCGATGGGCGGGATCATTCCAGGCGTCGAGGTCCATGCCCAGGCGCTGGAACAGATCCTCACGGACACCTTGCTGCTGCGCCCAGGCTGGACGCTGGCGGTGGAGAGCCTGACCCTGCTGGTGGCTGGGCTGCTGCTTGGAGTCCTGGCGCTTAATGCGCCGGCGCTGGCGTCGGCGGTGCTCATGCTGTTGCTGGTGGCAGTGCTCAATGCCGGCGCCTGGTATGCGTTCGTGGCGCACCGGTTGCTGCTCGACCTGTTCACGCCGTCGCTCGGGCTGCTGCTGGTATTCGGCGCTGCCAGCATCGTGCGGCACATGGCTGCCGAGCGCGAGCAGCGCTGGATCCAGGCCGCCTTCTCGCGGTACGTCTCGCCCAACCTGGTCAGCCATCTGGTGGCACACCCAGAGCGGCTGACACTCGGTGGGCAGCGGCAGACGTGCAGTTTCGTGTTCACCGACATCACTGGGTTCACCTCGATGATGGAGCGTCAGGCCCCCGAGGCGGCGGTAAGCCTGCTCAACGACTACCTGGAGCAGGTCATCGGCATCGCCTTTCGTCATGAGGGCACGCTGGATCGAATTGTCGGGGATGCGGTGGCTATCATGTTTTCCGCACCGATCCCGCAGGCCGATCATCAGCAGCGAGCGCTATCCTGCGCGCTGGAGATCAATCGATTCACCCGGGCCTATGTCACCTCGTTGCGCGAGCGGGGCATCGAATTCGGCCAGACGCGCATCGGCGTGCACAGTGGCGATGTGGTGGTGGGCAACTTTGGCGGCTCGATGATCTTCGATTACCGCGCCCTGGGCGACCCGGTAAACACCGCATCGCGGCTGGAGAGCCTGAACAGCCAGATCGGCACGCTGCTGTGCGTGTCCGAAGCGATTCGCCAGAGCTGCCCCGACGTGCCGATGCGCCCGGTGGGCGAGGTGGTACTCAAGGGTAAGGTCGAGACCGTGCGGGTGTTCGAACCGCTTGAGGCGATGGTCGAACCCGCGTTGCCTGGCGATGAGGCTTACCAGGCAGCCTACCGGCTGCTGGAAAGTGGCGATCCAGGCGCGCTGGCGGTATTCGAGAGTCTTGGCGAACACCGCCCCCGGGACGGGCTGGTCGCCTTCCACCTTCAGCGCCTGCGGGCGGGTGAGCAAGGGGCGCGGTTCGCGATGAGCCGCAAGTGAGAGCCCGCGGCGCGGGCTCAGCGTACGGTGACTTCGACCCGGCGGTTGGCGGGCTCCGGAGTATTGTCCCGGGTCTTCACCAGCAGGTTGCCTTCGCCGTGGGAGGTCACGAGCAGCTCCAGCGCCTGGAGGCCGTTCTCCTGCAACTGGCGGGCGATGTCGCGGGCGCGCAACAGCCCCAGGTCCTCGTTGCTTGTCTTGCTGCCGACCGTGTCGGTGTGGCCGATCACGGAAACGGCCGATGGCCCTCGCTCCCTGACCGTTCGCAACACGTCGGGGATTTCCGCCTGGGACTTCTCGGTCAGCCTGGTACCGCCGGTCCTGAAGTACAACAGGTAGCTTTTCGGCAACGCAGGCTGAGCCGCGCGGGCGGCGGAGAAGTCCTTGTCCAGTCTCGGCTCCGCCACCAGGAATGGCTTGGCGCTGCTGCCATCTAGGGCAACCGCGTAACCCTTCTGGTCAATGCGAGTGAGGCCCTTGTCAGTCCTGACGTCGATGGCACCGGTGCTTCCGTCGGGGCTTTCTACCAGCACCACATAGGTCTTGGAGGCGCAGCCACTGCTCAGCAAGGCGCAGAGGATAAGGCCGGTCAAGTGGGTATAAGTTGCAGGCATGCCGTTTCGGACTCAATCAACCTTGACGAGAAAGTGTGTGCCACGCACGCCGATGGTACCGGTGGGGGTGTTGATCTCCACGGCCTCGGGCTTGAGTTTGGCGATGGTGCCGGAGATGTAATCGAGCGTGCCGTGGCTGATCTTGGCGCTCAGTTTCAATTCGTCCTGGGCCGGGTCGAACAGAAACTCGTCGAGGGCCAGCTCGCTGTTGGGGCCGAACGACATCACCGTGTTGTCCTTGAGGGTTACGCCCATCGAACCGGCGGGGCCGGTTTTTACGATGCTGCCGACGTACAATGGTGTACCAATCGTCGCTGATTGCGTTGTGCCATCTATGCTGACGGTGGCTTCTCCCTGTACCTTCATCACGTAACCTATTGATGTGGCTGGCTCAAGCGCGAATGCTGCCGAGGTCATCAATGCGCCGGCAAGCGGCCATATCTTGAAACGAGCAAACACAGTAATCTCCTTTTTCATTCTATTTCCCCGAGTCGAGCTGAGCGTTGTACATCTGGCCGCAGCACCGCTGTCTGGCCGAATGTGCGAGTCGTACGCAAAGGGATCGTAGCGCAGGTTGCAGTATGTCATCAGGGCAAATCAAGCCGCGATTCAGGCTACGGTTCAAAAGCAGGAGCCTGGTCGTCATCACGCTCCTGCTTTTGCAGCTGGGGCCCATGCTGGCGCTGACTCTGGGTGTTTCCCCGGCCGTGGCGCTGTGCCTGTCCATCGCGATAGTACTGTGCACCATGCCGCTGGTACTCAACGGTGTGGAAAGCATCGATCGGACCATCAAACTGCTGGTGCAGGACACCCAGAAAATCCGCCAGATGGACTTTTCCGGCGAGCTGCCGGCAGCTTCGATGTTCGCCGAGATCGAGACCCTCAATCGCAACCATATCGAGATGAAAGCCGCGTTGCAGAGCCAGACCCAGGCCCTGCAGGTGTCGCAGATGAAGCTTTCCAGCCTGGTCGAGAACGGCTTGCTGCTGTCGTCCGAGCGCGACCGTGATGCCTTGCTGCGGCACATCCTGATGCAGGGAAAGCGCATCTGTAATGCCCAGGCCGCCACCATGTACCTCAAGACCGAGCACAACACGCTGCGTTTCGCGTTGCGGTCCATGGACGACGAACTGCCGACCATCGAAATTGCGCTGCACGATCCGCAGACCGGCTTGCCCAACGAACGGCATGTGTCGACCTACGCCGCCCTGCACAACGAAACCGTGGTGATAGACGACGTCTACGCCGAAAGCCGTTTCGATCTCAGCGGAACGCGCAGCTTCGACAGCGAGTCCGGGTTCCATACGGTGTCCATGCTCACCGTGCCGCTGGCGCCACGAGGTGGCGAGGTGATCGGCGTGCTGCAGTTCATGAATGCCCTGGACGTCGAAACCGGCGAGGTGATCGCCTTCTCGCCGCAGGTTATGTCATTCATCGGGGCGCTGGCCTCGCAAGCCGCCGTGGCGCTCGAGAACCACAACCTGATCGATTCGCAGCGTGCGCTTATCGACGGCATGATCGAGATTCTGGCTGGCGCTATCGACGCCAAGAGCCCCTACACCGGGGCGCACTGCGAGCGCGTACCGGAGCTGGCGATGATGCTTGCGGAGGCGGCCAGCGAAGTCAGCGAAGGACCGCTGGCGGGCTTTCGTTTCACGACCGCAGACGAATGGCGTGAATTTCGTATCGGCGCCTGGCTGCATGACTGCGGCAAGATCACCACGCCTGAGCATGTCGTCGACAAAGCCACCAAGCTGGAGACGATCCACAACCGCATCCACGAGGTGCGCATGCGTTTCGAGGTGCTGCTGCGCGACGCGCAGATCGAGCGACTGCAGTACCTGCTCGACGGTCACGACCGGTCGGCGGCCGATGCCCGTTATCAGGAGCTGGAGCAAACGCTCCAGGACGAATTTGCCTTCATCGCCGGCTGCAATATCGGCGGCGAACTGATGAACCCGGACCATGTAGGCACCCTTGGCAAAGCGGGAGCGCGTACCTGGCTGCGGCATTTCGATGATCGCCTCGGGCTCTCGGCAACGGAGTTGGCGCGCGTCGCCGACGTACCCGTGGCGCCGCTGCCCGCGGTTGAACGGCTACTGGCAGACAAACCACAGCATATTTTCCCGCGCCCCGAGACCAAGGCGCTCGACCCCAAGTACGGCTTCAAGGTCAGCGTTCCGGAGCACCTCTACAACCATGGCGAGCTCTACAACCTGAGCATCAGCCGCGGCACGCTCACGGAAGAAGAGCGCTTCAAGATCAACGAGCACATCATCCAGACCATCGTCATGCTCGAAAATCTACCCTTGCCGTCGAACCTCAAGCGGGTGCCAGAGTATGCCGGCACCCATCACGAAACCCTTCTTGGTACGGGCTACCCGCGCAAGCTCGACAAGAGTCAGCTGTCCATCCCGGCGCGCATCATGGCCATCGCCGATATTTTCGAAGCGTTGACGGCTTCCGACCGGCCCTACAAGCGCGCCAAGACATTGTCCGAGTCGATCGAGATTCTCGCCAGGCTGCGCGACAAGGGGCATATCGACGCCGATCTGTTCGCCTTGTTCTTGCAGTCCGGGCTGCCGGTACGCTACGCCGAACGGCATTTGCACCCTGATCAGATCGACGCCATCGACGTTGAGCGCTTCTTGCAGGCCGAGCCGAGCTGAAGAACTGCCAGCTCTTGCGCTGCTCATGGCCCTGCCGGGCACCGGGGCTGAACCATGAGGTTGATGATCTCGGTATCCGCCAGTAACCGCTCGCGCGGTTCAGGTGGTACAGCACAATAGCGCCGAGCAGGGTGGCCCTGCGCCGAACGGATCTGGATTGACTCCGAAAACAACCGGTCAGGCAGCAAGGACTCGCCTGAACGTTGGAGCGTTTTCGCGAGTGAACACGTCACCAGACAATGGGCTTGTCGTTCCAGGCCCAGAAGGTCCCGCTGTCGGCCGGTCCATGTGCTTGAATCAGCTCGATAATGCGATCCGCTGAGAAAGCTGGTTCGAATAGTTGCCCATCAGGCACGTTCGCCTGAAATGGCTGAGACAGATCCGTGTCAGTCGTGCCCGGGTGTATTGCCAGGACAGTAGAGGCCTGGTTCAGGCGCTTCAACTCGATACTGGCCGTGTGCAGCAACTGGTTGAGCGCCGCTTTGCTGGCTCTATAGCTGTACCAGCCGCCCAATCGGTTATCGCCAATCGAGCCAACCCTGGCCGAGAGCGCCGCAAAGGTAGACGGTTGTTTGCGCAACAACGGGAGCAAGTGTTTAAGCAGCAGGATCGGCGCAAAGGTGTTGGTCGCGAAGCTCGCTTGCAGGCTCGCAAGCGTGAGTTGCGTCAGACCTTTTTCTGCTTTTGCACCGTCCTGATGAAGAATGCCCAGCGTACTGATGACCAGATGCAGGTGATCGCAGCCTTCGAGCTTCTCGCTCACGAGTGCTTCAAGGGATTGCTCATCGCGTGCGTCGCAGTCAACTCGTACAAGGCGGTGGCCATACTGCTCTGCAAGCGCGGCCAGCGCTTCGCAGGTGCTGGCTTTGCGCGCTACTGCCCATAGTTGAGCCACATCATCGCGAGCGAGCAGAGCCGTGCACAGTGCCAACCCGATACCTCGGCTGGCTCCGCATATCAGCACGTTAGCGCCGCTCTTCAGTTCGGGTATCAAATGCATAAGGCACCTTGAGGACTGGCTGAAGCGGTTAAGACGTCCCGGCACGTTGTGACGTTCAGGTGGGCGCTTGTTGACGAGGGACCTTCAACGAAAGCGGTATTGTGCTGGCATGAATCAGGCAGCCAATCACGAGGCGAACCCTCGAAAGTGTAAATGGGTTTTCAAAGGCATGACCATCAACGCGTCTGCACGATCAGGACCGGGCGACGGTTTGCAGCGCAGGGCGGGGCAATGCCGTATCGCTCTTTCCGAGGCTGATTTATCTCTCGCCTGGGACGGTGGTTGGGTTATTGGACCACTACAATCATCGCGTCCATTGAATGCAAGGGCGCAACGGCATGGCAATGAATGATACGAGGCAGAAGGAAAAGGCCTAACCCGGTAAGATACCTCTCGGTACTGAGCGGACAAGCCGTATCTGCCGGAAGCCTGGGAGTAAGCACACGCTATAGGTGATGCGCCTTGGCCGGGAGCCGCCGCAGGTGCCGGGTACTTGTGCTCCAGGGGCGTAAAGACGGCTATCGCCTGGCGTAGTAGTGAACGTTCCCGGGAACTGTGTGGAAAAACCCTTATGATACGAATCAATATTGAGACGGTGAACTGAACGATGGGTTTTGAGCAACTAGCTGAACTGCGTGACCGCCTGCGGGCTGAAAAACAGCCCAAGACCGATGGTGCCAAGCAGCGCAAGCGAGCGCCTTCCGTGCAGGCGAAGCCGCGTGAGCAAGACCCTGCGGTAGAGGCGATCTGGCGATTGCAGAAGCACTTTCCGCTGGCCTTCCCGGTCAATCCGGCACCCAAGGTTCCGCTGAAGGAGGGCATCCTCAAGGACGCCGAACAGCACCTTGAACTGCTTGGCATCTCCAGGGAACAACTCAAACTGGGTCTCGCCTCCTGGTGCCGCGGAAACCGTTATTGGGTAAGCATGACGGAGAATGCGCCGCGCCTGGACCTGCACGGGCAACCAGCCGGCGAGGTAACGGCAGCCCAGGCCGCGCGGGCAAGGCAGCAGGCAAGACAGCATCGAGGGCAGGCACAGCGCGCTCGGTCAAAGCGGCAGGAACCTGCTCCTGCAACCGATGCCGCTGCGCAAGGGACCCCGGACTAATACGCTGGGCCGGCCGGTGACCCTTCCCGTCGGGCCGTTGCGGCTAAACGGCGTTCAGGGCGTTTGCGTCGAGGACGCGATGATGAGTGCGAGCAGGCGGTGAAGGTCCCTGCGGTGGCCGCTCTGGGCCGCTGACGCATGCTCGTCCGACGTCATGACCACGGTCAAACCAAGCCGCGGCACCAGGTAGAGCATCTGGCCGCCATAGCCCCAGCCGTAGCGGATGTCCTCACCGGCGATACGGGTCAGGAACCACGCATAACCATGCCCGTCGCCCGTCCAGGGCGACCGCGTGCGTTGTTGCCAGGACGCATCGATCCAGGCCTGCGAGACCAGGCGCTGGCCGGACGTTGTTACGCCGCCGCGACGGTAGAGTTCGCCAAATGCCAGCAAGGACCGCGGGCTCATGGCCATCTCGTTGCCGCCCATGTAGATACCTTGAGGATCGCGGCTCCAGCTGGCGATCTGGAAGCCGTCCATAGGGCCCAGCCAATCACGCGCCAGTTGCAGGGTCGAGCGCCCACTCTGCCGGGTCAGTATTGCCGAGAGCAGATGCGTGGAGCCCGTGGAATAGATCATCCGGCCGCCGGGTTCGTCCTCGAACGGGCGCGCCAGCGCCGCCCGCACCCAGTTGCGGCTGCCAACCCAGGCGCCGTAGTTCCGGCCGGATGTCGAGCCTAGCCCAGCCTGCATCGAGAGCAGGTGGCCGATCGTCAACCGCTGCAGGCGTGGATCAGGGGTGGCCGGCAGCTCGGGCGCCAGTAGCGGCGCCACTCGCTGACCGGCTGCGTCGAGAATGCCCTTGTCAATGGCGATGCCGACCAAGGCTGATATCACCAGCTTGGAGGCCGACTTGATATTGGTGGCGGCAGTGGTGCGATGCCCCCGGTAGCCGCGCTCGGCGATGATCTGCCCATCGCGTGCGACGATCACCGTTTCCAGTGGCACCAACTCAACTGCTTTATCGAGAACACTATCCAGCGTGGCTGTGTTCGCTGTTTCGGCGGCATGCGCCGGAGCCCCCCAGGCGAGCATCGCGGCAAGGGCGAGGGCACAGTTCGTCAATCCGCCCCGTGCACGGCTCGACGGGAGGAGGGTGGATACGATCACGTGGCTGACTCCGAAGTAACTGATGGGTGCACGCGTTCTACCAACGGTGCGATCTGATCGTGTCTGTGTGGCTGCGATGTTAGGCGATGCTGGTGGTATGTCGGAACCCAAAGGATGGGGAGCAGCACTGTCGTCGTGGTCACCCTTTCTGGATTCGTCAGGGCCGTCCTCGGATTTGGCGTGCGACAGCGGTTACGTGATCGCGATAAAAAGAGTAGCCTACCCGTTCCGAAAGCGACCTTGATTACTCGCCATCGTGCCTAGCTCAACTCAACACCTCTGGCTGCCTACGCCGCCATAGCGCTTCGCCCCCCGCATTACCTTGCCGCTCGCCTCGATCGCGGCACTGCCTGTTGTGCTTGTGATTCTATGCCCTGGCACAGCCCACTGAACTCAAAAAATTGATTCTGTATTGCCACGTGCCGTGCGCATTCGCGCGGTGCTGCGTGATCCAATTCGTGGGATTTCTATGTTCGCAAAACTGCAGCAGACCTGGTTTTTCAACGTCCGTGGCGACGTGCTCGCCGGTATCGTCGTCGCCCTCGCGCTGATTCCGGAGGCAATCGCTTTCTCGATCATTGCGGGTGTCGACCCGAAGGTTGGTCTCTACGCCTCTTTCTGCATCGCAGTGGTTATCGCCTTTGTGGGCGGCAGGCCGGGAATGATCTCGGCGGCTACCGGGGCGATGGCCCTTCTGATGGTCACCCTGGTCAGAGAGCATGGGTTGCAATATCTGCTGGCCGCGACGCTGCTCTGCGGCGTGCTCCAACTCTTTGCGGGCTACCTGAAACTGGGAAGCCTGATGCGCTTTATCTCGCGCTCGGTGGTCACCGGATTTGTAAACGCCCTGGCCATTCTGATTTTCATGGCCCAGTTGCCCGAGCTGACCAATGTCACCTGGCACGTCTACGCGATGACCGCAGCGGGACTCGCCATCATCTACCTTCTTCCTTACGTACCGCTCGTAGGCCGCCTGCTCCCGTCACCCCTGGTATGCATTCTCGTTCTTACGGCCGTGTCCATGGCGTTCGGCCTGGACATCCGCACCGTTGGCGACATGGGGGCGCTGCCTGACACGTTACCAGTCTTCCTCTGGCCCGAAGTCCCGCTGAATCTCGAGACCCTGCTTATCATCCTGCCTTACTCCACAGCACTGGCGGTCGTGGGCCTGCTTGAGTCGATGATGACCGCAACGATCGTTGACGATCTCACGGACACCGCGAGCGACAAGAACCGTGAATGCAAAGGCCAGGGCGTTGCAAACGTGGCGTCCGGCTTGATTGGCGGCATGGCGGGCTGCGCAATGATCGGCCAGTCAATCATCAACGTGAAATCGGGAGGCAGAGGGCGGCTGTCGTCGCTGACCGCAGGCGTCGTGTTGCTGGTGATGGTGGTATTTTTGAGTGAGTGGGTAAGCCGGATCCCCATGGCAGCGCTGGTTGCAGTGATGATCATGGTATCGATCGGTACGTTCAGTTGGGCATCGCTTCGAGACCTGCAGAAGTACCCGTTCTCGACCAACCTGGTAATGTTCGTGACCGTGGTGGTGGTGGTCTGGACCCACAACCTTGCCTATGGCGTTCTGGCTGGTGTATTGCTCGCCGCCATGTTCTTTGCGAACAAAATCGGGCGCCTGTTGGCCATCGATTCGGAGCTCATCAACGGAACGCGCCGCTATCAGGTAGTCGGTCAGGTGTTCTTCGCATCCGCTGACCGCTTCATCAATGCATTCGATGTGAAAGAACCCTTGGAAAACGTGGTCATCGAACTCACTCACGCGCATTTCTGGGACATCACTGCGGTTGGCGCACTGGACAAGGTAGTGCTCAAGTTCCGCGCTGCCGGCACCGAGGTTGACCTGGTGGGCCTCAACAAGGCCAGTGCGACACTGGTAGACCAGTTCGGCATCCACGACAAGCCCGACGCACTGGATCAGCTTCTCAAACACTGAGTCGACTCGACTGCCGTTTGGGTGGGTACCAACCGACCAATCGGCCTATCCACGCAGAGTGGACACACTTCAGCGTGCTGTACCTAAGGCAGCTTACCGGCAGGTGCGGCCGGTGGGGTGCAATGGCTCAGCGATAACGGCTCCGCCTACACTGCCGAACAGACGCGCCTGTTTGCTCGGCAGATCGGATCGAGGGATAGAGGCCGACGCTCTCGCCACATAATCGGCTTAGCGGTTTTAAGCGGGAGTAGTTTGACAATAGTTTTGATTTGACCCTATAAAAATTCTCACATTCTTTATTTGGGGTTTTTCCATGAAAGCGATGGTTTATTACGGTGAAGGCGACATTCGTTTGGAAGAGCGCGAAAAGCCAAAATTGCTTGCACCCACTGATGCGATATGAATCGCCCCGGCTTTCCTAGACACTTTCCAAGCTCTGGAAATAGCGCTTTTCAAAATCCACTGGCGATAGCTGCATAGCGCTGCTGTGCCGGCGTTTAGGGTTATAAAACATCTCGATGTAATCGAACACATCAGCACGTGCTTCTTCACGAGTGCCGTAGGTTTTTCGTCTGATGCGTTCGCGCTTCAGCAGTTGGAAAAAGCTCTCTGCCACGGCGTTGTCGTGACAGTTACCGCGCCGGCTCATGCTACTGATTAGGTTGTTAGCCTTGAGGAAACTTTGCCAGTCCAGGCTGCTGAACTGACTGCCCTGGTCTGAGTGGATCATCACTTCCTGCTTGGGTTTGCGCCGCCACACCGCCATCAGTAAGGCATCAATCGCGAGATCGCTGCACATCCGTGGCTTCATCGACCAGCCGACCACCTGGCGTGAGAACAGATCCAGCACCACAGCCAAGTACAGCCAGCCTTCATAGGTGCGAATGTAGGTGATGTCAGTGACCCAGACCTTATTGGGCTCTGCGACCTTGAACTGTCTCTCCAGGCGGTTGGGCGAGGCCACTTTTGGCTTGCCACCGTAATAGCCAGGGCGCCGACGATAGCCGGTCTGCGAACGCAGCTTCTCCAACCTCATCAGGCGGGCCACTCGGTGACGGCCACAGGACTCACCCAACTCACGCAGGTCGTCGTGGATCTTCCGATAGCCGTAAACACCACCACTTTCCAGCCACGCATGCTTGATCAACCCAAGCAGACGCTGATCTTCCTTGGCGCGTACGGAGCTAGGCTCGGATAGCCAAGCGTAGTAACCGCTGGGATGCACTTTGAGGGTTTGGCAGAGACGCCGAACCGGATACTCCACCGACAGCTTGCTGATGAAGGCGTACTTCAGCCGGACTCCTTGGCAAAGTACGCGGCGGCCTTTTTTAGGATGTCTCGCTCTTCGGTCACTCGCTTGAGTTCAGCACGCAGACGACGCAGTTCGGCCTGCTGATCGCCCTCTTGCTGCCGCTTTTCCTGGGGCTTGCTGTAGCGCTTGATCCAGGCATACAGGCTGTGCACCGACATACCTAACCGCGCTGCCACTTCGGCTACAGGAAGGCCACGCTCGGTCACTTGCTTGACCGCTTCGATTTTGAATTCTTCGGGGTAACGCTGGTTGCTCATGGCACCTCCTAGTGGGCCTCATTATGAGGCTTGGAGGTGTCTACGAAACTAGGGGCGATTCACCATTTGCACCACGGCGACTACACCGAGAACAAAAACGAGCCCGATAATCAATGCAAAAAACAGCGCAGCTCGTGGAGCGAGATTGAGGTTTCTAAGGCGCATGAGAGCTTCCAGATTTGGCGGATGACCGACGTGGTACTGAAGCTATCGACCCGCCGCAGGAAACTTTAGCCACATCCGGAAACAATTAGCGGTCCGCATCCCTCCCCATACTCTGGGCTGATAGCAGCCGGTCGCAACAGAGTCATCGGCCGAAGGCTGCCAATCGCCCAGGCTGTGGAACAACCCTGACAAGTGCTCATTTGTGCTTGCCAGGCAACGTTGTGCTTGTCGAGCCTTCTCCCAGCACAACGTTGCAGTGCGCATCAGAACGAATACTTCAGCGAAAGCACCGCATTTCTCGGTTCGCCATACACGCCGTTTTCGGTCACTGAAGCGAAGTATTTTTTGTCGAGCAGGTTGCTGACGTTCAAGGTTGCGGAAAGCTGCCTGCTGATGTCGTAACGGGTCATGGCATCCAGTACTAAATAGCTTTTCTGCTCTGGGAAGCCCTCTCCCTCGAAGCCAAATCGACTCTTCCAGTTGAAGCCGCCACCTAGGGTGAACTTGTCCAGGGGGCCGGCAAGACGGTAGGTTGTGAACCCCTTGAGTGAGTGACGAGGAATTCGGCTCATGGCCCGCTTGCCCTGAGCATCTTCGCTCACGCTGTAGGCGTAGCCGCCGAAGACGTTCCAGCCCTCGGTGAGTTCGCCGTTAGCCTCCAATTCCACACCCTCGGTGGTGATGCCTTGCAGGGTTCGATAGAAACCTGTCGTGCCGTCGAGCTCCGCGACGTTGTCTTGCTCGCTTCTGAAAAGTGCCAGGCTGGCGTTGATTCGAGCCTCGTCGAACCCGGCCTTGATGCCCACTTCATAGGCAGTGCCTTCCTCCGGATCCAGTGGCGCATTGTTGATGTCACGTACAGCGGCGCCCTGGGGGTTGAAGATTTGCGTATAGCTGCCATAAAGCGCCCACACATCATTCAGGTCGTAGACCAGGCCGGCGAAAGGCACTACTACGCCACTTTCCTTTTTACTTTGTTTGCTGCGCAAACCTGTCACTCGCTTGGTTTCCGAGTCGCGCCGCCAATCCATGACACGTGAGCCAAGTATCAGGTGAGTGGCGTCGGTCAGGTTGAAACGCGAGGTCAGGTAGGCGCTGTACTGAGTCTCTTCGGTATCGGTTTTACCGGTCATGTCGAAGTTCGGGCGATTCGCGCCGCTGCCGTCCCATTGCCATATATCGCCTAGGGTACCGTCGTAGGTGCTGTTCCAGCTGTACAGCCAATTGTAGTTCTCGGACTTCATGTCTTTATGAGATACGGCCATGCCAGTGACCAGCTCATGCTCTCGCCCGAACAACGAGAATGGGCCGGTCAGGTAGGCGTCCAATGCAGTGGTCCGAGTAGGTTGCACCCATTTTGCCGCGGTAATACTGCTGCCGAGTCCAGTCGCCGGATCGATCTCGCCATACTGGAAGTAGGACACCGCGTTTTGTTCGTACTGCGTATGACTGAGCTCCATCTTGCCAGTCCAGCCATTGCCGAATTGGTGATCCATCGCGACGAACAGATTGCTTTGTTGGAGATCGTAAAATGACCAGTCCGGCGCATTGTTGTAGGAGCGCGGCAGGTTGATCTTGGTGCCATTGGCGTAGAAGAGCGGTACGCCGCTGCGCATTGGCGACTCGTTATCGTTGCGCTGATGGCTCAGGCCGATGCTGAGCATGGTCGAGTCGCTCAGGTCGAACTCGGTAACGTTGTAGAACAGGCTGGTTCGGCTTTCGTAGCGATCCAGCCAGCTGTTCTGGTCCTGATGGTCGAGTACCAGGCGACTGCGGATATTGCCGGCCTCGGTGAGTGGCCCGGATATATCGACCCCCAGCCCGTAATGATCCCAACTGCCGACCTCTGTGCTGATACTGGCCTGGCGCTCGAGGGTCGGGCGCTTGCGGATCATGTTGATCGACGCGCCGGGGCTACCCACTCCACCCATCAGGCCAGTGGCACCGCGCACGATTTCAACTCGGTCATATAAGGCCGTCGAGGTTTGCAGGCTGTACATCCCGCTTTCTCTTGGCAGCCCATCGAGCATGTAGTTTGAAACGGTGAAGCCTCGTGAGTACGGCTGATCCAGGTCTGTACCAATGCCTTGATTGAACGTGCTGATGCCGACCGAGGCTTCCAGAACGTCGGTGACAGTGGAGAGGTTCTGGTCGTCCATGCGCTGGCGTGTAACCACGCTCACCGATTGAGGCGTTTCCTTCGCGCTCAATCCCAGCTTGGTTGCCGTGCTGGTCGGGCGCGTCATGGTGTAAGAACCGGTACTTTCCGTGTTCGTCTCTAGCCCCGAGCCGGTAATGCTGGTCGCACCGAGTTCCAGTGTGCTGGCCGCTTCCTGCCTGGTCAGCACATAACGTTTCTCGCCTGCCTGTCGAATCTGCAAACCGCTGCCTTGCAGGAGCCGGCTGAAGCCCTGTTGCAGCTCGTAATCGCCGCGCAGACCTGGCGACTGCAATCCGCTGGTTTCGCCACTACTGAAACTGATGGTCACGCCGCTGGCGGCCGCGAACTGGCTGAGCGCGGCGGCCAAGCTCCCCGCCGGGATGTTGTAGGCGAGCGGTTCGGCCCGGGCGGTCGTAGTCGCCAGCAACGAGCCGCAGAGGCTCAGCGCCAGCGTCACGTGGCGGATGCTACGGCCTAGAGGGGAAGGGTGTGCGGACATCAATGGGTTCCTGTTCGAGTTGGCATTGGCGAGCGTCTCTGCGCGCGTTGAGTGTGGAGCCGAAGCAGGAATGGGAATCTGTTACCCCCAGAGCAGAAAAATTCTGCCGGGGCAAAAATGATGTTGCCGGGTCATCCGCGGCTCGGATGTAGCGATGGGCTATGGATGAATGGCTGGCGTGGGTATGGTGCGGCTCAACCGCAGGCAACGTTGCTGTCATCGTGTGTGGCCGGGTGCCAAGCGCAGCGATACGCAGTGTCTTGCTTACGCATCCCGCGGCTCGACCCGCACCCAGTAGCGGGTCAGGCGACGGACCCTTACAGGCAGAGAATCTTCCAGGTTAGCGAGGGCCGCATCGCTGTCATCCAGGTTGAAGGCACCGGACAGGCGCAGATCGGCGATCTGCTCGGCGCAGCCGAGGTGGCCGGGGCGATGGCGTGACAGTTCGGCGATGACATCGGCCAAACGCCAGTCTACGGTGACCAGCATGCCGCGCGTCCAGGCCTGGGCGTCTGCTGCCGTCGGCTGCAGCGGGCCGAGCCGATCAGCAGCGAAATTCAGGCTCTGCCCGGCGTCTACGCGCATGACCTGTTGCGGCGCCCTTTCGGGGCGTACTTCGACCGCGTGGGCGGCGACCGTGACGCAGCTCATTCCTGCTTCCTGGCGTACGCTGAACCGTGTGCCGAGGGCGAGGATGCGTCCCTCGGCAGTCAGCACACTTAGCGGGCGCCGGTCATGGGCGGTTTCCACGAGGATTTCACCGTGGCGCAGGTGGATCAGGCGCTCGCCGGCATCGAAGCGGATATCCACGTGCGTATCGGTGTTGAGGTCGAGGCGGCTGCCGTCGGCCAGGGTCAACTGACGGCGCTCGCCGACGTGGGTGACGTAGTCCGCACTCCATGGCGATACCCGGTAGCCTTGCCAGCCGACGACGCCTACTCCGAGCAACAAAGCCAAGGCTTTGATGGCGCTGCGGCGATCCTGGCGGGCGTTTTCAAGTGTCATGGCGGCGCCGCCGGGCGCCTGCGCCATGCGCTGCTGCAGTTGCTCCAGGCGTGCCCACGCCTGCGCGTGGCGGATGTCGGCGACTAGCCAGGCCTGCCAGCTGGCGCGGGTGGCATCGCTGACGTGGCTGTCGTGCAGGCGCACGTACCAGTCCACCGCCTCGGCGAGAATGGCTTTCATGCGTCGTCGAGCAGCAGGCAGTGCATCAGCGCCCGAGCCAAGTGTTTGCGCACCGTGCTCACCGAGACACCGACGCGCTCGGCAGCCTTTTCGTAGGTCAGACCGTCCAGTTGCACGGCGAGGAAAATTGCCCGCGTGCGTACGCCCAACCCATCGAGTAGGCGGTCGATTGCCAGCAGGCTGTCGAGAATCAGCACGCGGGTTTCGGGGGAGGGCGCGTGGATTTCCGGGCGTAGCGCCAGCGCTTCGAGGTAGGCCAGCTCCAGGCTGCGGCGGCGGTACAGATCGATGACCAAGCCACGGGCGATGGTTGCCAAGTAATGACGCGGCTCATTGAGCGTATCGGCCGTACGCGCCAACAGCACGCGAATGAAGGTGTCCTGCGCCAGGTCGGCGACATCGGCGGAATCGTTCAAGCGATGCCGAAGCCAGCCGCGCAACCAGCCGTGATGTTGGCGGTAGAGCGCGTCCAGCCCTGCATGGCACTCCGTATTGGGGCACACCGTGGACATCCCGCCTCCTTGGGATAGCTGAGAATAGGAATTTTTCTCAATTCTACGGTGCGTGGCGGTGAGTTGGGAATAGGCGGTTCAACTGCTGCTCGACCATACGAAGCTGAAGAGTACCGTCCGATATCTGGGGCTTGAGGTCGATGACGCTCTGGAGATGGCGGAACAGGCCAGGTTTCGACCATGCAAAGCGACGGTCGGAGCCAAGCCGCCGGTAACCGGCCAATCAGCGACGTTCCCGTGTTTGCACTGCGCTCGCTGCCAGCCTCGCTGGAGTTCTGTCGATTTTTAGCTTGCTGAAACGTTTCATCAAGTTTATAAAAAATGCAACAACTCCAAGAGAAGCTACCGCCATGACCTCGCTCAAACTCGTTGTTGCCCTCAGCGCACTCTCCGCTGCCTCCCACGCCATGGCCTGGGATTACGTTCTGCTCGACACCGACAAAGCCGCGCAGAGCTGGCAGATCACCAGCCAGCAACTCGGAATAAAAACCGACAAACCCTTCAGCGTTACCCTGCGCACCTTGCATGGCGGTCGGCAGGAGGGCGTCAGCATCGTCGACATCGATAACGGCACGATGAAACTCTCGGTAGTGCCGACTCGTGGAATGAATGTCTTGCAGGCCTCGGTCGGCACTGTGCGCATGGGCTGGGATTCTCCGGTCAAGGAAGTGGTCAATCCGTCCTTCATCGAACTCAATGGCCGCGGTGGTCTGGGCTGGTTGGAAGGGTTCAATGAGCTGGTCACCCGCTGCGGATACGAGTGGGTCGGCCACCCCGGCGTCGACAACGGCGAAATGCTGACCCTGCACGGTCGGGCCGCCAACATTCCTGCGAGCAAAGTCACCCTGCATATCGATGAAAAACCACCGTATGCCATCACGCTGCGCGGCGAACTGAAAGAACAGGCTTTCAAGAAGGTCGACTTCTCGGTCGCGACCGAACTGGTTACAGAACCCGGCAGCGTCGTGTTCGCCCTCAACGACACCCTGACCAACAACGGCGACTATCCGAAGGAATACCAAGCGCTGTATCACAGCAACTTCAGCACCCCGTTCCTGGAGGAGGGCGCTCGTTTCGCCGCGCCGGTGAAACAGGTGTCGCCGTTCAACGACAAGGCCAAGGGCGATCTGCCCGACTGGCAAACCTACCGCGCACCCACCCGGGACTACGACGAAACGGTTTACAACGTGGTGCCGTATGCCGATGCCAAGGGCGATACCTTGACCGTGTTGCATAACAAGGCCGGTAGCCTGGGCGTTTCGGTCGGCTTCAATACCCAGACACTGCCCGTGTTTTCGCTGTGGAAAAACACCGATACCCAAGGCCAGGGCTATGTCACGGGGCTGGAGCCGGGGACGAGTTTTTCCTACAACCGCCGTTATCAGCGTCCACTGAACCTGGTACCGACAATCGGGCCCAAGGAACACAGGCAGTTCCGCATCAGCTACAGCTTGTTGGCGGATAAGGCGGCGGTGGATAAGGCCTTGAAGAAAGTGAGCGAGATTCAGGGCGGGCGGGAGACCGAGGTGCGGCAGACACCGTTGGTTGATCTGACCAAGGGGTGACAGCGGCGGGAGCCTTGTCAGCCGATGTTGCAGCCCCTCGGCCAAGTGTTCGCGTCTGATCCCGCCGGCTTGTTCACGGTCCGCCCGCGAGCGCGTGACCTCGAGCAGCCGATGGGCTGCTCGACGATTCGGCCGCTGTCCGCCCCAGGTCGACAGTCACCCAGTAAAAAGCATCGCGCGCTTTCTTCCGCGTGTCCCAGCTCAATACGCCGCCAGAATCCCCTGGGGGTCGTAGCCGTGGATTACCGTGTCGTTGACCTTGACCACCGGCACGCCACGGCCGCCCAGGGCGTCGTAGGCACGGCGGGCTTCTGCAGATTTTTCGATATCCATTTCGGTGTAGGCAATACCCCGTTCGCCGAGAAATTCGCGGGTTTTGGCGCAGTAGCCGCACCAACTGGTGGCGTAGAGGATGACCTGGCCGCTGGCGGCAACCTGCTCGCCGCCGCCAAACAGCCGTGGCTCGATACGATCCCAATGTTGCCAGGCGGCCAGCACCGCGAGAATCAGCAAAATCCGTTTCATGATGGGCGTCTCAGCGGGGGAGTCCGACGTTTATCGCTTAATCCTTGCGGCGTTTCAACTGGTCGGTCAATTGGGTCGGCAGGTTGCGGATGGTCAGGGTGTCCGACGCTTCGTCGTACTCGATCTTGGAACCCAGCAGGTGCGCCTCGAAGCTGATCGACAGGCCTTCCGCGCGGCCGGTGAAGCGGCGAAACTGGCTCAGGGTGCGTTTGTCGGCGGGGATTTCCGGCGACAGGCCGTAATCCTTGTTGCGGATATGGTCGTAGAAGGCTTTTGGGCGCTCTTCATCGATCAGCCCGGAGAGCGCTTCCAGGGTCATCGGCTCGCCCATCTTGGCCTGGCTGGTGGCGTAGTCGACCAGGGTGTCCGTCTTGGCGCGCGCCTGTTCCTCGGGCAGGTCTTCACTCTCGACGAAATCGCTGAACGCCTTGAGCAGGGTGCGTGTCTCGCTCGGCGAGTCGACGCCTTCCTGGCAGCCGATGAAGTCGCGGAAGTACTCCGAGACCTTCTTGCCGTTCTTGCCCTTGATGAACGAGATGTACTGCCTGGACTGCTTGTTATTGCGCCATTCGCTGATGTTGATGCGCGCCGCCAGGTGCAGTTGGCCGAGGTCCAGGTGTTTGGCCGGGGTCACGTCCAGCGCGTCGTTCACCGCCACGCCCTCGCTATGGTGCAGCAGGGCGATGGCCAGGTAATCGGTCATGCCCTGCTGGTAGTGGGCAAACAGCACGTGGCCGCCGGTGGACAGGTTGGACTCCTCCATCAGCTTTTGCAGGTGCTCGACGGCCTGGCGGCTGAACGCGGTGAAATCGCCACCTTCTTCCAGGTAAGCCTTCAGCCAGCCGCTGAACGGGTAGGCGCCGGATTCTTCGTGGAAGAAGCCCCAGGCCTTGCCCTGCTTGGCGTTGTAGCTGTCGTTGAGGTCGGCGAGCATGTTCTCGATGGCCTGGGAGGCCGCCAGTTCGCTGTCGCGGGCATGCAGTACGGCGGGGCTGCCATCGGGCTTCTTGTCGATCAGGTGGACGATGCAGTGACGGATCGGCATGGAGGGTCTCTTCCGGCGTTGACGCAAAAAATGGCCGCCTGACGGCGGCACGAGTTGCGCAAGTTTACCCGACTGACGTCACCGCGGTCGCGCGCTGCGCAGTCAACCTGTGGCGAGCGCCAAACGGCGCGCCTGGCGCCGGCGGTCGAGGAGCAGCAGAACGCCCAGCAGGCCGATGGCGTACAACGCGTCGAGGCCGAGCATCAGCAGGATGCCGACGCAGAGCAGCGCACTGATGCCCGCCAGCCAGCGCCAGAAGCCCCTCAACAGCACCCAGCCCGCGGCCATGCTGAGCAGGTAGATGACGATGAAGTTGCCATTGGCATAGCGGATCAACTGATCCAGCGGCAGCGCCAGGCACCAGATCACCGTGGTGCTCAGCGCGCAACCGAGCACTACCAGCAGCAGTGCATTGGCCGGCACGCCATTGCTGTTGCGGCTGGCGAGGCGGCGCGGCAGCTTGCCTTCGTCGGCCAGGCTCCAGATCAGCCGTGCGAAGCCCTGGATATACACGTTCATCGAGGCGAAACAGGCCAGGTAACCGATGCTTGCGCTCAGCCAGCGCGCCTGGTCGCCCAGCAGCAGATCGAGCATGCGTGGCAGCGACGCCGCATCGGTGCGCACATCGCCGTAGGCATGGAAGCTCAGCACCGCCACCGAACAGGCCCAGTACACCAGGCCTGCCAGCAGCACGCCGAGCAGCAGTGCCAGGGGAAAGTCGCGCTGCGGGTTCTTGAATTCTTCGCCCAGGTGCGTGAAGGCCTCGATGCCCACGAAGCACCAGAACATCACCCCGAGTGCCACGGGCAGCAGCTGCCAGTTGCCGGCCAGGGGCGGCAGCAACGGCTGCTCGGCGTGCGGCAGGTCGCCTTTCCACCAGATCAGCGCAATGGTCGCGATGATCGCCAGGGCGATGGCGATCTGTACGCCGCCCGAGGTGCGTGCCGGCCGTTGACCGAGAAGCAGGATGATGGCCAGGGTGACCAGTTGAATGGCCAGGATGGCCAGGTCACTCAGCATGAAGACGGCATGCCAGAAGCCACTGGCGATATGCAGCGCTGCTGGCAAGCCGACCGGCAGCACGGCGAGGAACAGGAAGGCGCTCATGCGTTCCATCCGCCCACCGAAGGCGCGGCCGATCAGGTGCGGCGCGCCGCCGGCGTGGGGGTAGTTACGGCCCAACTGGGCGAAGGTGAAGGCCATCGGCAGGATCAGCACGATCAACAGCAGCCAGGCCCACAGGGATATCTCGCCCGCGGCCGTGGCGGCCAGCGCCGGGATCACGAACACACCGGTGCCCAGCAGCGACGTCGACAGCAGGCCGATTCCCTGCAGCAGGCCCAATTCCTTGTTCAATCGACTCATGTTGTATGCTCTCACCCCTGACCGGCCCTTGGCAGAGCGCCTGCCGGCCTTGCCAATATGGTAAGGCCGCCTCGCTTGCAGGGCAGCTGGCGAAGCGTCGGAGAGCGCCGACGAAACGGCGGCAATGGCCATCATCCCGTTTGTGCAGAGAACCCTGTGTGGATAAGTTCGATCAACGCATCATCGCCCTGCTGTGCGCCGACGCGCGCCTGACCGTCACCGAGGTGGCGCGGCAGGTCAACCTGTCACGCTCGGCCGTCAGTGAGCGCATTCGTCAGTTGGAAGCCAACGGCGTGATTCAGGGCTATCACGCACGGATCGCCGAACCTGCTGCGGTGGTGGTCAAGGCCTACCTGGAGCTGTTCTATACCGGCGGGCGCTGCGAGCAGTACGTCGAGCGCATGCGCGTCTTCCCCGAAGTGCGTCGCTGCTCGGGCATCAGCGGTGAGACCGACATGCTGGTCTACGTGGAAGCGCCCTCCATGGAGCGGCTGGCCGAAGTGCGTGGCGAGATCGAGAATTTTCCCGGGGTCTATAAGGTGAAGACCCACATGCTGGTCAAGGATTGGCTAATGTGAAGCCGGGCAGGCGGTGGATCACGCCTTCGATCCATCAGGCACTCGCTACCCTGAACCAGGGCGCAACCACCGTGCCCATGGCAGACGGTTGAAAACCACCATCCGGCCTCTGGATCGACGCACGCCACGGGCGAGGCAGGCCTCAATGGGCAGGTGCGGCCATTGGCCCAACAAAAAAGACTTCAAGCGGGATGGCGCCATGAGCAAAGCGATTGCAGCCGCCTATGTCGTGGCAGTTCTGATACTGATGGTCGCTGCCAGCCGTATTGGTTGGCTTCGCTGCGAAAATTTCGGCTGCATGGGCATTGGCGTCGCCTGGTTTGCCTGGAGCCTGGCGTATATGCCTGTCCTGGCCGTTGGTGTTGCACTGCGGTGGCGCTGCGCGCTCGGCGCAACCCTGGGCAAGGTCGTGCGCGTGTTGCTGTGGGCCCAGGTAGCGGTAGGCGTTGCGCTGTTGGCTACCTGGGTGGCACGCGCATAGCGGCCTGCTGGCACTGAGAAACGCTGCCTTTACGCGAGGCGCAGGTGCGTTGCAGTGATCAGTCAATCAGCCAGCGGCGTGCACCGGCGTTGAGGGGCGCATCAACGCCGCATAGGTCTCCATCAGAAGGCTCCAGTCGCCGTCGGGCATCGCACCACAATGGCGTCGCAACTGACGCATGTCATGGCGGGAGGCGTCTACCGGGCGCCAGCGACGGCGACTTTTTTCCAGATCGAGCAGGGCGATTTGCGCGTTCGTGGGTTCGCCGCCCTGGTCGTTGGTTCTGATGAAGAGGTGCTTGGCGTAACAGCAGCCATGCTGCCAGCGGCTCTGGTGCAGGCGTGCCAGGGTGATGGCCAGGGCTGTCAGCATACTGGCCGATTGTGCGGCGCTTGGCGCTCCTTGATACCACTGCTCCAGGCTGACGAAACCGGTCAGCGCCTGGGTGATCAGCAGCGCCTGCCAGTGCCCGTGGTGTTTGCGGGCCGAGCCATAAATCAGCTTGGGCACGGCGATGCCTAGCCGGGTAAATGCCTGGTAGGCACGCAGCTCGCGCAGGATCGTCGGGCGGCCCAGGGGATGGCGCAGGCTGCGATACAGGTGGCCGGTCTGGCGCTTGCTGTACAGCGCCGGGAGCGAAGCGTCGCGCGGTTGTAGCAGTTGCACGCCGCTTTCACCTGCGCGCCGCTGGTTGAGAGGCTCTACCCAGGCGCCGCTGCACTGCCACCAGTGTTCGAAGGTGCAACTGGCCTGTGGCCGCGACGGGTAACCGATTACCATGGCCATCACTGCACCTCGCGCTTGCGCAGCACGTAGGTGCGCCACATGGCATAGCCGGGCAGAAAGTCGCGCTGGCCGAGCACCTGGAAGCCGGCCTTGAGAAACTCGAATTCGATCTCGTCGCGGCGCACCACGAACCGGTTTTCGCCAGCCCCCCGACGTTTTTCGAGGCGGTTGCGTCGCCAGGCCTTGAAGTTGCCATCGACCCATAGCGACACAATCACGGTGTCGCGGGTAACCCGATGAAATTCGCGCAGCGCGGCCAGGCGATGGTCCGAGGATTTGAAGTGGTGCAGCAAACGAATGCAAAACACGCAGTCGACGGCGTTGTCACCCAGACCGATGTCGAACGCCGAGGTCTTGAAAGTCTTTACCCGGGCGACCACCTCACGCGGCTGGGCGGCGAGGGCGGTGTCGATCATGTCGGCGGAGTTGTCGGCCGCCAGGATCACCCGGTTCGGATGTTCGGCAAGCATCGGCCAGAAACGGCCGGCACCGCAGGGCAGATCCAGTACCAGGGCAGGGTCACCGGCCAGGCGCAAGGCGCTGCGGCCCACCTGGACGTCACGCCAGTTGGACAGGCGTCGCGCCAGCCCGTGCCGGTGCTTGTTCAGGTAACCCTGGGCGTGGGGCTGGTCGTACTTGCTGGAAAATGCGAGCTCGGGGGAGCGGGGCTTGGGCATGGCGAGGCACCTTGGTGGTAGTGCCTCGATGGTAGGAAGCGGCTTCTGATGAAGCCGTTAAGCGGACGTGAAAAAAACGTTAGGTCGCGGTCTCGAATAGCACCTGGAAACAGCTCCCGGTGACCGGCAGGCTGTGCACCGATATCTGCCACCCCTGATGCGCGCAGATACGCTTGACCAGCGACAGCCCCAGGCCGAGGCCCTCGCCACGGGCCTGCTCGCCGCGCACGAACGGATCGAAGATCTGCTCGTGGTGCTGCTCGGGAATGCCGACGCCGCTGTCCTCGACCCGAAACCCGCCAGGCTGCAGGGTCAGCTTCACGAAGCCGGTTTCGGTGTAGTGCAGGGCGTTGCGCAGCAGATTGGCCATCACCGTACGCAGCAAGGTGGGGTTGTAGACACCCTCATCCTGCGCCTGCACCTCCATGCGGAAATCCAGGCCTTTCTCGCGCATCAACGGAGCCCAGACATCGACCTGTTCGTCAGCGATCTGGCGCAGGCTGGCGCTACCGGCGAACAGGCTTTCGTTGCCCTTGACCCGGGCCAGTTGCAGGAAGGTCTGCACCAGATCCTGCATTTCCCCGCTGGCTCTTTCGATGCGCGCCAGCTGCTTGCGTTGCGCGGGCTGCAGCTCAACCTGCGAGAGCAGTTCGCAGGAGCTGGCGATGACCATCAACGGGGTACGCAGCTCGTGGCTGACGTCGCTGGTGAACAGCCGCTCGCGCTCCAGCGACTGGCGCAGGCGGCCCAGCGTGCTGTCGAAAGCGGCAGCGAGCTGGCCGACCTCGTCGTCGGGGTATTCCGGCGCCAGGGCAGGGGCCAGCGGCAGTAGCTGGTCGCGGTGGCGCACCTGGTTGGCCAGCTTGCTCACCGGGCTCATAACCCGCTCGGACATGAACCATCCCAGGCCCAGCGCGCCGAGTACCGACAACAGAAACCCCGCCAGCACGACGTTGAACAGCACCTGCTCGCGTTTCTCGAATTCGCTCTGCTCCTGCACCAGCAGGTAGCGCTCACCGTTGATCATCTGGGTAAAGATGTAGAACGCGCGCTCGCCCTCGACCTGTTCGCTGAAGCCTTCCGGCAGATCGGCATAGCGGTCGGGAATGGCGTACTCAGGGTAATTGGACGCATAGAAGCGGGTTCTCGAGTCCAGGCGTGGCGACTCGCCGCTCTTCAGGTCCTGCTGCACCACCACGCCCAGTTCCAGGGCGAGTTCTTCGGAAACCAGGTGTTCCTCGATGAGATGGACAATGGCCACGATGCTCAGGGAAAACACCCCGCTGACCAGGATGGTCATGGTCACGAAGGCGATCAGGATGCGCCGTCGGAAGGGCTGTTTAGTTTCCATCGCGATTCGCTGCCAGGCGGTAACCCACGCCGTGCAGGGTATGCAGCAAGGGTGTGGCGAAGGGTTTGTCGATCGCCTGGCGCAGTTGGTGAATGTGGCTGCGCAGGCTGTCGCTGTCCGGGCAGTCGTCGCCCCACAGGGCTTCCTCCAAGGCCTCGCGGCGCACCACGGCGGGGGAGCGCTGCATCAGCACGCCGAGCAGCTTCATGCCCAGCGGGTTGAGTTTGATGGGCAGGCCAGAGCGCGTGACGCTCAGGGTGTCGAGGTCGTAACTGAGGTCGGCGACTTCCAGCACACGCCGGCGGTTGCCCTGGGAGCGGCGCAGGATGGCTTCGATGCGGGCAACCAGTTCGGACAGCGCGAAGGGTTTGACCAGGTAGTCGTCGGCACCTGCGCTGAGCCCCTGCAGGCGGTCTTCCAGGGCATCACGGGCGGTGAGCATGAGGATCGGGATGCTACTGCGCGCTTCCTCGCGCAGGCGACGGCACAGCTGGTAGCCGTCGAGGCCAGGCAGCATGATGTCGAGCACGATCAGGTCGTAATGGCCCTGCGTGGCCAGGTGCAGCCCGGACAGGCCGTCCTGGGCGCAGTCGGCGGTGTAGCCCTTGAGCTGCAGGTAATCCAGGATGTTGGCCAGGATGTCGCGGTTGTCTTCGATCACCAGAATGCGCATGCAACGTTCTCTTCACAGGGATTGACGCTTTTTTCACGAAGCAATGACGGCGCCCTCACGGGGGGCTCGCAAGACTGTGGCTCGTTCATCCAGCCAGGACCATACGATGCCACAGCTGCGCTACGCCTCACCACGCCCGTTGTCGTTTGCCCGCTGGCTGCTGGCGATTTTGCTGGCCATGCCGCTTTCGGTTGCCTGGTGCGCCGTGCAGGTGGTGGGCGACCCGCCTGCGGACCTACCCTGGGCAACCGCGGTAGACACGACCTTCAATCTCTATCGCATGCAGCCGGACCTTTACCGCAGTGCACTGCCGAGCGCCGACCGGCAGGCCGAGCTGCAGCGCCTGAAGATCGCCACGGTCATCAACTTCTACCAGCGCAGCGATGCCCAATGGCTGAGCGACCCGCGCATTCGTCAGGTCCACCAGCCCCTGCACGCCGACCGTGTCGACGACGCCGATGTGTTGCAGGCGCTGCGCGCCATTCGCCAGGCCCAGGCCGATGGTCCGGTGCTGATCCATTGCAGGCACGGGCAGAACCGCACCGGCATGATCGCGGCCATGTACCGCATCGTCTACCAGGGCTGGAGCCGGCAGCAGGCAATCGACGAGATGCGCGAAGGCGGCTTTGGTGGGCGTGAACGTTTCGACGATGCCGAGCGCTACCTGCGGGGCGTCGACTTGCAGCGCTTTCGCAGCGCGTTGAACAGCGGCGCCTGCAGCACCAACCCATGGGCGTACTGCGTGTTGAAGGCAAAGGTTCTGGGCGCGCTTGGCGCAGACGAGATGACGCCATGACCAACAAGCGCCGATTGCTGCTGGTGATGCTGCTGGCCCCGCTGGCAGGGGGCTGCCAGAGTACCCAGCAATACCTGCTCGCCCAAGGTTACCCGCCGGAGTTCGCTGCAGGCTACGCCGATGGCTGCAGCAGCGGCGACAGCGCCGCCAAGGCACTTGGCGCCTTTCGCAAGAATGTGCCCGCCTACCTGGCGGACCTTGCGTATTCCACCGGCTGGGACGACGGCTTCCGGCAGTGTCAGGCCAGCGCCAATGCGGCCATCGAGCGTCGTCTGCAGCGTGACAGTGACGAGGACCGCGACTGGCGCAGGCAGGTCGATCAGGACATGGCCAGCGCCTTGAGACGTTCGCGGAAAAAAGGCTGAGCGCCAGCCAGGCCTTTAAAAAGACATCAAGGCAGGGCACATTGGTGCGCATGGTGGCGGGGCGCTGGTGCGCCGCGTGCGGCCTGTTTCCAGCCGATCGTCGAGAGGCTTGCATGCCCTCGTACTGATTGGCTGGCCGGTGCTGTAACGGTGGCTTGATGGGGAAGGGGCAGCGCATGACGTTCGACTGGCACAGCGGCAGTATTACCCGCGATACGCCTCTGAGTGGCGATTACCGCAGCACCCAGAACGTGCGGCGTTTCATGCGGACACAGTGCGGTGCCGCCTTTCGTTTCGACCGCGCGTTCATGGCCTGGATTCGCAGCGGAGCGCCGCGCACCATGGGCGATGTGGTCGACGAGTGGCAACAGCGCAACGGCATCGCAGGGGCCGGCACACAGGGCGACGGCGCTTAGCGAACCGCCGCCGGAATGTCGGTCAGAGCTTCAGGCTCCGCCCTCTTGCAGGCGCCGCACCAATCCCGGTAGCTCGCTCATACGTCCTATCAGGTGCTCAACGCCCAGCTGACGCAGGGCTTCGCCGTGTTCCGGAGGGATGTGGCTGGCGCCGAGAAAGCCGATCACCTGCATGCCGGCGGTCAGCGCGGCGGTGGCGCCGGTGATGCTGTCTTCGACGACCAGGCAGTTGCGTGGATCGACGCCAGCACTTTCCGCAGCGAGCAGGTACAGGTCCGGCGCGGGTTTCGGCCGCTCGACCTGGTCGGCGCTAAACGCGCCACGGTTGACTCGTTCAACCAGCTCGCAACGTTGCAGGGCGAAGGCCACCGCGTCTGCATAACTGTTGGAGGCGACGGCCAGCGGCAAGTCGATCTTCAGCAGGGCATCGCGTACGCCTTCGATTGGCTGCACTTCAGCGCGGATTAGCGCCTTGATGCGGGTGCGGTTCTCTTCGAGAAAGCCTTCGGGAAGGCGTTTGCCGAAGTGCGCTTCGACCCGCGCCAGAATGTCACGGCTCTGCAGCCCGAAGGTGCCGGCCAGTACCACGTCGAGTTCATGGGCCGGATAGTGTTCGGCCAGTGCCGCGTGCAGGTGGCGCTCGGCGATGATCTCGCTGTCGATCAGTACGCCGTCGCAGTCGCAGATCAGCAGTTCGATGGGCATTTTCGGCGGCATGCGTGGGGTTCTCCTCGGCAAAGAAACCCTGTTTAGCATATTCCGTCGCTCGGGTGTGCGTAGCCCCGGCCCCGCCAGGCAGGCTGCAGGCCCCAGCCTGGAGGCTCGGCCGTGCAGCGCGGGCCGAGTCGATCTAGAGCGGCGCCGATTGCGCGGCAGGGCGTTGCAGCAGCAGGAGCGGCAGGCCGGCAGCGAGTACCAGCAGGCCAAGCAGCGCTCCCGCACCCGCATACAGCGCGCTGGAGACGAACAGCGCCAGGCAGCTGGCGGCGAACAGCAACGGCATCAGCGGGTACAGCGGCACACTGAACGGTCGCGGCCGATTCGGCTGCAGGCGGCGCAAGCGCAACAGCGACAGCGCGGTCAGGCACATGAACAGCCAGAACACCGGCGCGGTGTAGGCGACCATGCTCTGCACGCCGCTTTCGCTGAGCGCACCGAACAGAATCAATGGCAGGGTGATCAGGCATTGCACCAGCAGCGCCCGTACCGGAGTCGCTGCCCGGTCATTCCAGGCACCGAGCATGGACAGCTGCGGTACGTCGCGGCCCAGCGCGTAGTAAACCCGCGAGCCAGTGAGGATGGTTGCATTCAGCGTGCTGATCGCGGTGATGCAGATCAGCACGCTGAGCAGCACGCCGCCCCATGGCCCGGCGACGATGGTCATCAGGTCGGCGCCGATGGCGGTTGACTGGCGCAGGCCTTCGAGCCCGAAGATGTTGATGAACACCAGGTTGGCCAGCAGGTACACGGCAGTCACCACCAGCGTGCCGAGCAGCAGCACGCGGCTCATGTTGCGCCCGGGGTTGCGCAGTTCGCCGGAGAGGTACGCCGCCTCGTTCCAGCCGCCGTAGGTGAGCAACACGAACACCATGCCCATGCCGAGCATGCCGGCCAGGTTGCCGCTGACCTCCGTGGCGGCGGGCGCCAGGGCCTCCACCGGCTCGGCCAACATCAGGCCGGCGATGATCACCGTGACCAGCGCTGCCAGGGTGATGCCGGTGAACAGCACCTGCAGGCGCTTGGATTCGTGGGTGCCGAGGATATTCAGGGCAGTCAGCGCCAGCACCACCAGGGTCGCGTGCCAGGCGCTGCCGTAGTCGCCCAGTGGCAACAGGCGCTGGGCATAGTCACCATAGATGAATGCCACCACGGCAATCGCCCCGGTCTGGATCACCGTGCCCCTGGCCCAGGCGAACAGTAGGCTTACCTGCCGCCCCCAGGCCAGGTTGAGGTAATGGTATTCACCGCCGCGATCCGGGTAGCTGGCACCGAGCTCGGCGTAGCACAGCGCGCCGACCAGCATCACCAGGCCTCCGGCCAGCCACAGGGCGATATACAGCACGGCGTTGTCGGCGTGCTGGGCGACCAGGGGCGGGAAGCCGAAGATGCCCACGCCGATCACCACACCGACCAGCATGGCGACGCCGTCGATGACCGACAGGCCGGGTTGTCGTGTCGCTGTGCGTGCGTTCATGGCTTAGCTCCGTCGCGCGCGCCAGCCCGTCACCGCGCCTTCGGCGGAAATCGGTTCGATGCGATCACCCTCGACCTGGCCGACGTGCAGCTTGCCGTCCACCTCGAAGCGCAGTTCGGTGCCGTTCAGGCGGCCGCGCAGCTGTTCCTGGTGCTGGGTGGTGCCGGAGACTTCCTGGAAGCGCTGCTGCAGCTCGACCTCGAAGGTTTCGCCTTCGCTCTCGATCTGCCAATTGCCGGCTACCTGTGCCGGTACGATCCACAGATAGATGCGCGCGCCCTCGACGATATCGCTGCGGTCAGGCTCCCAGTCCTCCATGCTGAACGCGTGGGATACCACCCGGGTGCCGGGCTTGAGGGTCTCCAGGATCACAGGGCGCAAGCGCAGGTTGACCGAATTCAACAGGTACATGGTCAGCACGTCGGCATCGGCGATGTCCTTCTTGAACAGGTCGCCCTGCTCGAACTCCACCTTGTCCGCAACACCGGCCTGCTGCGCGTTGGCTTCGGCTTCCTCGATGCGCTGAGGGTTGAGATCGATACCGTAGGCGGCCCTGGCGCCGCGGTCCTTGACGGCCGAGATGGCGATACGGCCATCACCCGAACCCAGGTCGATCACGTAGTCATCGGGGCCGACGTTGGCCATTTCCAGCATGCGCGCCACCACCGGCTCGGGCGTCGGCACGTAGGGCACGTCGAGGGCGATTGGCTGGGCGTGGGCGGCGGCGCTGTGCAGCAGGCCGCACAGGGCCAGTGCGGTGGCGCAGAACGACAAGGGGCGGGCGGGCACGTTACTCATCGGCGTTGACTCCTCGACAGGATCGATAGGGGCAGGGGACGATTTTCCGACCGAGGCCCGCGCGGCATGGTTCGGCCCGTGAAACGACCGGTGCCGGGCCATTCGTTCGCAAATGCTCGCCAGCTCAGCTATCACGGTGTCTGCAGGTGTGTTACCTGATGTGAAACCATTGCCTTGCAGGCGCCGAAAAGGCATGGTGGCCGGGTTTTTTCAGTCACGGATCGGGCCCGCATGCGCCTTCTGCACACCTCCGACTGGCACCTGGGCCAGCACTTCATGGGCAAGACCCGCCAGGCCGAGCACCAGGCGTTTTGCGCCTGGCTGATCGAGCAGGTGCGCGAGCACGCTGTGCAGGTGGTACTGGTCGCGGGCGACATCTTCGACACCGGCTCGCCGCCCAGTTACGCCCGAGAGCAGTACAACCATTTCGTGGTTGCCCTGCGCGACACCGGCTGCCAGTTGGTGGTGCTCGGCGGCAACCACGATTCGGTGGCCATGCTCGGTGAAAGCCGCACCTTGCTGGCCCAGCTCGGCACCCGGGTGATTCCCGGCGTTGGCGTTCACCTGCAGGACCAGTTGCTGGTGCTCGACGGCGCCGATGGCGGGCCGGCGGCGCTGCTCTGCGCCATCCCCTTCATTCGCCCGCGGGATGTGCTGCGCAGCGAGGCGGGGCAGAGCGCGGCGGACAAGCAATTGTCGCTGCAGCAAGCTATTCATGGGCACTATCAGGCGCTCTTCGAACTGGCCCAGGCGCGTCGCGCAGAACTGGGCGCCGCGCTGCCTATCATCGCCACTGGGCACCTGACCACCGTGGGTGCCAGTGCCAGCGAGTCGGTACGGGAAATCTACGTGGGCGCGCTGGAAGCCTTCCCGACGTCATCGTTTCCGGCTGCCGATTACATCGCCCTGGGGCATATCCACCGGCCGCAGAAGGTCGGTGGCCTCGACCACATCCGCTACAGCGGCTCGCCGATCCCACTGAGCTTCGACGAAGCCAGGCAGCAGAAGGAGGTGTTGCTGGTCGAGGTGGACACCGCCGGGCTGCGTGAGGTGCGCGCCCTGCCGGTGCCGTGCTTCCAGGCCCTGCAGTCGATTCGCGGCACATTGAAAACGTTGCCCGCCGCCCTGGCCGAGGCGGCTGCCGCCGGCAGTGCTGCATGTCCGGTGTGGCTGGAGGTGCAGGTCGAAGGCGACGATTACCTCAGCGATCTGCAGGTGCGAGTCGCCGCGTTGTGCGAGGGGCTGCCCGTAGAGGTATTGCGTATTCGCCGCGCCCGCGGCAGCGCCGTGGCCAGCCTGCAGGGCGAGCAGGTGACCCTCGATGAGCTGACGCCGCAGCAGGTGTTCGCCCAGCGCGTGCAGCAGGAAAACCTCGACGAGGCGGATGTGCAGCGACTCGAAACGCTCTACCGCGGGGTACTGGAACACCTTCGCAACGACGGTTGATAGCGGGGCGCTTGACTGCCAACGCCACCTGGGCCAGGCCGCTCAGGTGGCGTTTTTCGTGGGGCAGACGCTAGACGCGGAATTGCCCCAGCAGGCGACCGAGCTGCTCGGCGAGTTGCTTGAGGTGCTGGCTGGCGGCACTCGACTGCTCCGCCGACTCGGCGGCGCTGTGGGCCAGGGCGGCGGTGTGGGTGACGTTCTGGTTGATGTCGTCGACCACGTGGGACTGCTGCAGGGTAGCGCTGGCGATGGAGGCATTGAGCCCGGTGAGGTTGCGCAGTGACTGAGCGATCTGCGCCAGGCTTTCGCCGGCCTGGCTGGCTTGCTCGACCGTCAGTTGCGAGGCCCGGCTGCTGTCGCTGATGGCCTTCACCGCGGCCTCGGAGTTGCCCTGCAGGCGCTCGATCATGCCCTGGATTTCCGCGGTGGATTTCTGTGTGCGCTGAGCCAGCAGGCGCACCTCGTCCGCCACCACGGCGAAGCCGCGGCCCTGCTCACCGGCCCGCGCCGCTTCGATGGCCGCATTGAGCGCCAGCAGGTTGGTCTGTTCGGCGATCGAGCGGATCACCTCCAGCACCCCGCCGATCTGCGTGCTTTCCGCGGCCAGCGACTGGATCACCGTCACCGCCTTGTCGATGGTGCCGGACAACTGATCGATCTGCGTCAGGCTGGCGTCGATGTTGCGCTGGCCCTGCTTGGCCTGCTCCTCGGCGGTGTGCACTTCGCTGGAGGCGTGTTCGGCATTCTTCGCCACGTCCTGCACGCCGTAAGTCACCTCGTTGACCGCGGTGGCGACCAGCTCCATCTGCTGCGCCTGCTGCTGGCTGTGCTGCTGGGCGGCGCTTGAGATATCGCCCAGCGAGCGCGCCGCCTGGTCGAGCGAGCCGGCGGAGTCGAGCAGTTGGCGGATCACCTGACGCATCTTGCCGGTGAACGCGTTGAAATGGCCGGCCAGGGCGGCGAGTTCATCACGGCCCTGATCGTCGAGCGTATGGGTCAGGTCGCCTTCGCCACTGGCGATGTTGGACATCGCCGTCACCGCCTGCTGCAGGGGCAGGGCGATGCTGCGCGAGATCAGCACCACCAGCGCGATCAGCAGCAGGGCGGCCGGTATGCCGATGGCCAGAGCGCGCAGGGCCTGGGATTTGAATTCGGCCTGCACGTCGTCGACATACACGCCGGAGCCGATGATCCAGCCCCAGGGCTGGAACAGCTCGACGTAGGAAATCTTCGGCACCGGCTCGCTGCTGCCTGGCTTGGGCCAGCGGTAATTGACCTCGCCCGCGCCCTGGGCACGGGTAACGGCAACCATGTCGCTGAACAGGGCCTTGCCGTCCGGGTCCTTGAGGCCGGAGAGGTTCTGCCCTTCGAGCTTGGCGTTGGTGGGGTGCATGATCATGGTCGGCGTCTGGTCATTGATCCAGAAGTACTCCTGGCCGCCGTAGCGCAGCCCGCGGATCACGTCTATCGCCTGTTTCTGCGCCTGTTCGCGGGTCAGGCTGCCGTTGGCTTCCAGACCCTGGTAGTACTTGAGCAGGCCAACCGCGCTCTGCACCACGTGCTGGGTCTTTTCCGACTTGCCGGCGTAAAGCCCTAGGCTGATCTGGTGGAGCATGTACGCGCCGAGCAGCACCATCATCAGAACAGGCAGCACGATGATGAGCCATAGGCGACGGTTTATCGGCAAGCGGCGCAAGCTGTTCATGGGCGCATTCCTGATTCTGTTGTTGTAGTTGTTGTTGGCAGCACGGCATCTTTCTTCAAGCACCTGATAGCACTTCGGCAGCACCGCGTAAATCTAAATAGCGGGCCGCCAAGATTTACTTGTGCGAGCGGGCGGATGCGGGATCCGGCCTGGCGTCAGGCGCTGCAGGGGCAACGCGTTATGCGGGGAGGGCGAAGGTCAGGCGCGCCGGGCGGCGTGTGCTGCAAGCAGCCCCGGCGGAAGGAACGGTGAGCGGGCTCCTGGTGCTAGCGGCATGGCGCCCGGCTGTCGTTTCAGCAGATGTCGATCTGGTAGCGGAAGTTGTCCGCCGCTGCGCGTGACAGGCGATATTCCAGCGGGCTGTGGTCGTAGCCCAACGCGGTGCGCTCGATCACCACTATCGGTTTGCCGGGGTCGATGGCCAACAGGCGCGCGACCTCATCGTCGGCCGTGGCGACCGTCAGGGTCTCCCGCGCCGAGGCGATACACTGGCCGCATTGCTTCTCGTAAAAAGGGTAGAGCAGGTCGCCGAAGGTTGCCGAATCGATATCCAGCAGCACGATGAAGCGCGAGGCGGGCAGCCAGATTTCCTCATGAAACAGGGTGCGGTCCTCGATCATCCGCAGGCGCTCCATGCGCAGCACCTGCTCGCCCTGCTTCAGGGCGAGTGCCTTGGCGACCTCCCTGGGGGCTTTGTGCAGCGCCTTCGACAGTATCTGGCTGCGGGGTATTTCCTGGCCACCGCTGGCGTTCACCTGGCGGAAGAAGCGTGCCAGCGAAGCATCGAAGTTCGGGCGGCGCACAAAGGTTCCTCGGCCCTGGCTGCGCAGCAGCAGCCCCTCGTTGACCAGCGTATCCACCGCCTTGCGCACGGTGCCGATGGCCACCCCATAGAGCTTGGTCAGCTCCGCTTCGGTAGGGATTGGCGCGCCGGGCGACCATTCCCCCGCGGCGATCTTGGCGAGCATTTCCTCACGCAGCCGCTGGTACAGGGGCAGGCGCTGGTCGTATCCGAGGGTCGAGGCATTCATGTGTCGTTCATGTCCGGTTGCCACAGGCAGGCAGCAACTCTACCACCGGCAGGTCGATTGACAGAATGGCAAAGTCATATATATGGTTAACTATTCATATATATGAATTAATGTCGTGATAACAGCGGCCGCGCTGACGCCGGCCTCCATAACAATCGATCAGGTAACGCTTTCATGAGCACGTCCAACCCCGCCTTCACCGGTGTCGACACCCATGCGCACATCTTCCGCCAGGATCTGCCAATGGTCGCCAACCGCCGTTACAGCCCTGCTTACGACGCCCTCGTCGAACAGTATCTCGACCACCTGGACCGCCACGGCCTGTCTCACGGCGTGTTGATCCAGCCAAGCTTTCTGGGCACCGACAACCGTTTCATGGTCGAGGCCCTGCACCGCTTTACCCAGCGCCTGCGTGGAGTGGCCGTGGTGGAGGCCTCGGTCAGCGAAGCCCAGCTGGACGAGCTCGGCGCTTGCGGCGTGGTCGGCATCCGCTTGAACCTGATCGGCAAGGCGCTCGAGGATTACACCGGCCCGGCGTGGACCGCGCTGTTCGAACGGCTGGCGCGCCGCGGCTGGCAGGTAGAGATCCAGCGCGGGCTCGATGACCTGGCGCAGATCGTGCCGGTCATCCTGGCCACCGGGGTGACCGTGGTGGTCGACCATTTCGGCCTGCCGAGTGGCGGCATCGATGTGCAGAAACCCGGTCATCAAGCGTTTCTGCATCTGCTCGGCCATTCCCGGGTGTGGCTGAAGCTCTCCGCGGCTTACCGCAGCCAGTGCGCACCGGCCCAGGCGGCGAGCGTGTTGATGCAGGTGCGCGAAGCAGCGGGCGGCATCGAACGGTTTGTGTGGGGCAGCGATTGGCCGAACACCCAGTTCGAAGATCGGACAGACTATGCCAGGCAGTTCGAACTGATCGAGACGTTGTTGCCGGACGCGGCCGAGCGGCGCCAGGTGCTGGTCACCAACCCCGCGCGCCTTTTCGGTTTCACCCGCAGCCGCTGATCCCATTCGAACAACAACAGGAAAACTCCATCATGATGAGCATGCTCGTCGTCGCGGCCATCGTCGTCGCGGTCGCCCTCGGCTACAAAACCAAGATCAACATCGGTCTGTTCGCCATCGCCTTCGCGTACCTGATCGGCTGCTTCGGCATGGGGCTGAGCCCGTCCGAGGTCATCGGCATGTGGCCGCTGAAGATTTTCTTCATCATCTTCTCCGTGTGCCTGTTCTACAGTTTCGCCACCGTCAACGGCACCCTGGAAAAACTCGCCGAGCATCTGATCTACCATTGCCGCCGTGTGCCGCAGCTGTTGCCTTTCGCGGTGTTCTTCACGGCAACGGTGATCGCGGCGATGGGCGCGGGTTATTACACGGTGCTGGCGTTCATGGCGCCGATCACCCTGCTGCTCTGCCAGCGCACCGGCATGAGCCTGATCGTCGGCGGCATGGCGGTGAACTACGGTGCGCTGAGCGGCGCCAACTTCATGTCCAGCCAGAGTGGCATCATCTTTCGTGGCCTGATGACCAACGCCGGCATCAGCGACAACGATGCCTTCATCAATGCGTTCGGCATCTTCGTCAGCACCCTGGTGATTCCGTTGTTGGTCATCTCCGCGTTCGTGTTCCTGACCCGTGAAGGTCGAGCGATGAAGGCCGCGGTGTTCGACGCCAGCGAGCCGACGGCGCTTGATCGCGAGCAGAGGATTACCCTCTGGCTCACCCTGGCGATGATGGCCATCGTGCTGGCTGCACCTATCGCGCATATCGCCCTGCCAGAGAACGCCACCATCACCTTCATCAACTCGAAGATGGACATCGGCCTGATCGCCAGCATCTTCTCGGTGATCGCGCTGTTGCTCAAACTGGGTGACGAGCGCAAGGCCATGGCATCGGTGCCCTGGGGCACGCTGATCATGATCTGCGGCGTCGGCATGCTGATCTCGGTGGCCATCAAGGCCGGTACCATCGATCTGCTGGCCTCCTGGATCGGCGGCAGTATCCCGCCAATTCTGGTGCCAGTGGTGTTTGGTGTGGTGGCGGCGTTCATGTCGCTGTTCTCCAGCACCCTGGGCGTGGTCACCCCTGCGCTGTTTCCCATGGTGCTGCCGATCGCGCAGGCCCTGGGCCTGGAACCCATGGTGTTGTTCATCGCCATCGTGGTGGGCGCTCAGGCCACCTCGATTTCACCATTTTCCTCCGGTGGTAGCCTCATTCTCGGTTCCTGCACTTCCGAGCAGAGTCGCGCCTCGCTGTTCCCGCAGCTGTTGTTCAGGGCCGCGCCGATCGGTTTCGTCGCCGCGCTGGTGTTCAACGTGCTGCTGACGTTCGTCTACTAGGCCGGTATCAAGCATTAAAAAACCGCAGCCAGGCTGCGGTTTTTTAATGGGCGACGCGGCAGGTCGCTGGCATCGAGCGACGCGATACCCAAGTGCAGGTATCGCCGCCCGGTTACTTGGGTTGCAATTCCAGCAAGCGACCGCTGCTGCCATCTTCGAGCAGCCAGATGCTGCCATCGGGACCCTGTTCCACTTCGCGAATGCGCGCACCCATGTCGTAACGCTCGGCTTCACGGGCGTTGTCGCCCTCGAACGCCACGCGTACCAGCGCCTCGGAGGAGAGCCCGCCGATCAACCCGGCGCCAGCCCAGCCGGGGAAGCGCTCACCCTGGTAAATGACGAAGCCTGCGGGAGAAATGACCGGGTTCCAGGTGAGCTTGGGCGCCTCGAATTCCGGGCGGGTATCGTGATCGGGGATCGGTTTGCCGCCGTAGTGGTCGCCGTTGGAAACCTCCGGATAGCCGTAGTTTTCGCCACGCACGATCAGGTTCAGCTCGTCGCCACCGGCTGGGCCCATCTCGTGCACCCAGAGTTTGTCCTGGGCGTCGAAAGCGATACCGAGCATGTTGCGATGGCCCAGCGACCAGACCTGAGCCGCCACGCCGCCTTGGTCGGCGAACGGGTTGTCGCCCGGCAGGCTACCGTCGTCGTTGAGGCGTACCAGTTTGCCGAGGTTGGCCTTCATGTCCTGGGCCGGGGTGAATTTCTGCCGCTCGCTGGAGGTGATCCACAACTTGCCGTCCGGGCCAAAGGCCAGGCGATGGCCGTAGTGACCGCCGCCGCTGACTTTTGGTGTCTGCTGCCAGATCACGCTAAGTTCGGTCAGCGCACCGCTGCCGTCATCATTGAGCTGCAGCTTGGCGCGCGCCACCGCGGCGCCCCGGGTATCGCCATCACCGGCTTCGGCGTAGCTGATGTAGACCCAGCCGTTGTCTGCGAAGTCCGGGTGCAACAGCACATCGCCAAGGCCGCCCTGGCCGCCGTAGGCGACTTCCGGCACGCCGGCGATATCGTGGGCCTTGCCGGTCTTAGGGTCGACATGTTTGAGCGCGCCGCGCTTCTCGGTCACCAGCAGCGTGCCATCGGGCAGGAAGGTCATCGCCCACGGCTCGTCGAGCGTGGCGCGCGGTTCTGCGGTGAATGGCCACTGCGCCTTGGGCAGTGCCTCGGTGGCGTGAGCGCTAAGGGTGGCGAGACTGAGTGCGATGCCACCGAGCAGGTGGTGAACGGGACGGACCATGGCGAATCTCTCTCCTTGTGAGCGGATCTCACACGTTACCCGCGCGTAGCGGGGGGCGGCGGAACGTTTTTGTTACTGCCCGCGACATGGGGCGATTTGCCCGAGTCGCTGGTGAGTTCGGGCGCTGTCTGGCAAGAGCGTGATTTTAGAAAACAATCTCCGTTAGGGCATCGAGGGAAAGTCGGTTGTACAGAGTATTGATTAGCTGCATGTAGGAACTCACACCGCTACCGTCTCTCCTTAATGCCAGCAAGTTCAACGCATGATGGTGCGTGATCTTCTCTTCAGCTGAGAGGGATTCTGTTTGCTTGTGTATGACTGCTCGCCTGATGCACACCTAACGTTCAGTGATTGATTAGTTCGAACCTGACGTTCAGCGGGCTTGGCTGGCGAATGATGTCTAGATTTGATTCGAGCGTGCCAAGCTTTATAAGCCCGGGCGAGTACGTGAAGCCTTTGTAGAAAATCGCAATATTGCCCCATGGGGCGTAATAGGCGAAATCTCCCGTTACCGGCGTTATACCTGGTGCTGCGTCTTGGGTGCTCAACTTGCGAGATAGCGTGGTGATCTTCTCGCTGGCGGCATAGTCTTCCAGCGTTAGGTCGAGTGGCAGCAGAGCGACGAAGTCTCTGGAGGTCTGATTATTTTCGAGGCTGATGGTCACGGACTCACCATTGACTAGCATTGCAACACGCATGGCTTGTTCTCGGTTGGTGGGCTGAGCTGTTTCTGCATAGGCCTGAGGCTGCAGGGTTGCGGCAAAAACACTGAGCCGCAGCAGGATAGTCAACCATCTCCCGGCACAGTGAGCGCTCAGCGTTTTTTCGATCATAGGGCGTACCCTGAAGCATGAGCGCTAGGAGGATGCAGCATATGTCACTACTGAGTAATTCATTACCTCGCCGGTCTTGTATGAGTATGTGAGGGTTACTCAATAATCACCCATACAGTGATAGTCAAACATGTTCTGCGTATTGTTGAAATGTCGCCTGGCAGGCTAAGCAATAGTCACACTTGTTGCGATGACGCCCATTCACTAAAGGTATGGCTACGCTGGGCTATCTATTTTCCCTGCCCTGGCCCGAGTTCAAACGGCTTGCGAAACCCGGACAAGTTCTCGGCAAGGCCAGCGCCGAAGTTCCTGTCATCCCCGATATCTGATTGCATCCACAAATGCCGTGAACGCGGGGGATGCCTGGTGGCGATTGGGATAATAGAGATGAAAACCTTCGAAGTAGGGACTCCAATCGGCGAGTACTTCCTTGAGGCGTCCGCTGGCCAGATGCGGTTCGGCTAGAAAATCCGGTACATAAGCCAGCCCTACGCCATCAAGGGCAGCGTTCAGGACGTGGATCATGCTGTTGGAGGTGAACTGGCCGCTGACCCGCGTGTTCAGCTTGCGGCCGTCCTTTTCGAATTCCCAGGCATAGCAGTTGCCATTCGGTGAGTGGCGGATGTTGATGCAGGTGTGCTGGGTCAGGTCTTGGGGCTGCTGCGGTGCGGGGTGCTTCTCGAAATACTCGGGGGTGCCGACGACCGACAGGCGCCAGTCCGGCCCCAGGCGTACAGCGATCATGTCCTTGCTGATCGACTCCCCGAGACGTATCCCCGCATCGAAACGCTCGCTGACGATATTGGTGAACCCGTAGTCGATGCACACCTCGACGTGAATGTCCGGGTACTGGGCCAGAAAACCCGTCAGCTTGGGGCGGATTATGTTCTCGGCGGCGTCATCGGAGCACGTCACACGGATGGTGCCCGCGGGCTTGTCGCGCATCTCGCCCAGCACTGCCACTTCTGTAGTGATCTGATCCAGCAGCGGTCCGATTGCATTCATCAGCTTCTCGCCCGCTTCGGTCGGCGCCACGTTGCGCGTAGTGCGAGCCAGCAAGCGCACCCCCATTTTTTCTTCAAGACCGCGAATGGTGTGGCTCAAGGCCGAGGCGGTGACGCCAAGCTTCACGGCTGCGCGAGTGAAGCTCTGATCCCGCGCCACTGCGAGGAAGGCTTGCAGGTCATTCAGTCTGGGTGTGCTCATTGCTGAGTTTCTCTCACAATCGCATGGAAATTGTGTCGTCTAATCATGGTAATCCCTTTGCTCTAGCCTGTGCTTCACATTTTTACGGTCGTCGGGCTGGCAGCGGATGGCATGCGTTGCGTCAGTTTGTCGGCCGGGTTCAGACAGGTCATTGGTGCATGAAAACATTTGCTTCATCTACGGGACACAATGCGGCTGCGGCCTATCCTCCCGCTTGGGGTGCAGTCTTTTCGATGGCGCTGTGTGTGGTCGTGCTGATTGCCTCGGAGTTCATGCCGGTCAGCCTGCTGACGCCCATCGCGCAGGACCTTGGCATCAGCCAGGGGCAGGCAGGTCAGGCGATTTCCATTTCCGGCTTCTTCGCGGTGTTGACCAGCCTGCTCAACACGCCGCTGACCGGGCGCTTTGATCGCAAAAGAGTGCTGCTCGGTTTCAGCTTCCTGCTGCTGTTATCGGGTGTGACGGTGGCGTTTGCGCCCAACGGCGTGGTGTTCATGACCGGTCGTGCCTTGCTGGGTGTCGCCATCGGTGGCTTCTGGTCGATGTCGACTGCCACAGTCATGCGTCTAGTGCCGAGGGATTCGGTCGCCAAGGGACTGGCGCTAATCAATGGCGGTAACGCGTTAGCCGCGACTGTCGCCGCGCCGCTGGGCAGTTTTCTGGGGCAGTACATTGGCTGGCGTGGCGCGTTCTTTCTGGTGATCCCGCTCGCGGTGCTGGCCTTCGCGTGGCAGTGGTTGAGCGTCCCGGCGATGAGCAGCCCGCAGAACAGCCGGGCGACCAATCCTCTCAAGCTGCTGCGCAATCCGCAGGTGGCCATCGGCATGCTCGCGATCATGCTGTTGTTCATGGGCCAGTTCGCGGTTTTCACCTACCTGCGTCCGTTTCTGGAAAGCATCACCGGCGTGAGCGTGACCACGTTGTCGCTGATGTTGTTGTTGCTGGGCCTCTGCGGTCTGGCAGGGACCTGGATGATCGGAGGACTGCTGCAGAAACGCATTTACGCCTACCTGATCGCAATCCCGCTGGCGATGGCTGTGCTAGCTGCTGTGTTGATTGCGCTGGGGCATTCGCCTGTGGCCGTCGCCTTTGTGCTCGGTGTCTGGGGACTGGTGGCCACGCCTGCGCCGGTGGCCTGGGGTTTGTGGCTCAGCCGCACGCTGCCAAACGACGCCGAAGCCGGTGGCGGCCTGATGGTTGCGGTCATTCAGATGGCGATCACCGTGGGTGCTGGCGTGGGTGGCGCGTTGTTCGATCACCTCGGCTGGTGGAGCCCTTTCGCATTTGGCGCCGTGGTGTTGTCCGGTTCGGCCGCCTTTGCCCTGGCCGCAATGCGCCACGCTCGATTCAGCGCATGAAGCAATAAAGAACCTTTGTTTATCCCTCGATTCAGGAAACCGCAAATGAAGAGACTTCTGGTGATACTTGGGCTTTTAGTGGGCTCTCATGTGGCAATGGGAGCAGATATGTCCAACGGCGCAGACAACTTCTACAAGAGCGACAGGCTCATTCAGCAGAAGGTGACGTTCAACAATCAGTACAAGATGCGCGTGGCCGGGAACCTGTTCATTCCGAAAGGCTGGGACCCGGACGTAAAGGGGCCGGCCATCATCGTCGGCCACCCCATGGGGGCAGTGAAAGAGCAGAGTTCCAACCTGTATGCACAGAAGCTGGCCGAACAGGGTTTCGTGACCCTGTCCCTGGACTTGTCGTTCTGGGGCGAGAGTGAAGGCCGACCACGCAATGCCGTATCACCGGACCTCTACGCCGAAGACTTCAGCGCGGCAGTGGACTTCCTTGGCACCCAGACCTTCGTCGACAAAAACCGCATCGGTGTTCTGGGTATCTGCGGCAGCGGCAGCTTCGTCATCAGCGCTGCCAAGATCGACCCGCGCATGAAAGCCATCGCCACCGTTAGCATGTACGACATGGGCGCTGCCAACCGTAACGGACTCAAGCACTCGCAGACGCTGGAGCAAAGAAAGAAGATCATCGCCGAAGCGGCGGCGCAGCGTGACCTGGAATTTGCGGGCGGCGAGACCAGATACACCAGCGGCACCGTGCACGAGATCACCGAAAAATCGCATCCGATCGAGCGCGAGTTCTACGATTTCTACCGTACGCCGCGTGGCGAGTTCACGCCTGAAGGCCAGTCGCCCAAGCTGACGACGCACCCGACGCTGACCAGCAACGTCAAGTTCATGAACTTCTATCCATTCAATGATATCGCCTCGATCTCGCCGCGACCGATGCTGTTCATCGCAGGCTCCGAAGCGCACTCGCTCGAGTTCAGCCAGGAAGCCTTCAAGCTCGCTGGTGAGCCTAAACAACTGGTGATTGTGCCAGGGGCTGGTCATGTCGATTTGTACGATCGGGTCAAACTGATCCCATTCGACGCGCTGAGCGAGTTCTTCAGAAAGAACCTGAAGTAACAGGCTCGACCGACCAAAACCCTGCTGGTGAGACGCATGTTGAGCCGGTATCCCAGCTGATCACTCTCCTCAACAAGCAGGGTCCCGGCATGGGCGACAGCCTCGCAACGGTGCGACAATAGCTGTTCTGCCGTGACCCGAGCTCAGTCCCCGTCCATGAAAATCCTCAGCCTGCGCCTGAAGAACCTCAACTCGCTCAAGGGCGAGTGGAAGATCGATTTCACCGCCGAGCCGTTCGCCAGCAATGGGCTGTTCGCCATTACCGGACCAACAGGCGCTGGCAAGACGACGTTGCTCGATGCCATCTGCCTGGCGCTGTATCACCGCACGCCGCGTATGGAACGGGTCGGCGGCGAGAACGAGTTGATGACCCGGCACACCGCCGAGTGCCTGGCCGAGGTCGAGTTCGAGGTGAAGGGGCAGGGCTATCGCGCGTTCTGGAGCCAGCGGCGCGCAAGGGACAAGTCCGATGGCGCGTTGCAGGGCGCCAAGGCCGAACTGGCGCGGCTCGATGGTGAGATCATCACCGACAAGCTCAGCGAGAAGCCGCGCGAAGTAGAGCGCCTGACCGGCCTGGATTTCGGCCGCTTCACCAAGTCGATGTTGTTGGCGCAGGGCGGTTTCGCGGCGTTTCTCGAGGCCTCGGCCAACCAGCGTGCCGAGTTGCTGGAGGAGCTGACCGGCACGGATGTCTACGGGCTGATTTCCCAGCGGGTGTTCGAGCAGACGCGCGAGGTGAAGACCCAACTCGACCAGTTGCGCGCCCGTGCCGATGGCGTCGAGCTGCTGAGCGATGAACAGCGCCAGGCCCTTGCGGACGAGGCTGAGCAATTGGCGGCCGAGGAGGCCAGGATGCAGCACGCCTGCGCCGAGGCGGGGCGACAACGCCAGTGGCTGACCGATCTGGCCCGTGCCGAAGAGCAGGTAAGCGTCGCCGCGACCCAGCTGGAGGCCGCAGTTCAGGCCGAGCAAAAGGCGGCAGGCGAGCTGATGCGCTTGCAGCACAACGAGCCCGCGCAACGGCTGCAGCCGATCTATCAAGCCAAGCGTGATGCAGGCAAGGCGCTGGTCGTGAGCGAGGACGAGCAGCGCGTGCATCAGCGCGAGCTCGCAGAGGTCAGCGAGCGCCTGCATGCCAGCCTCGAACAGGCGACGCAGGCCAGCGCTGCTGTCGCGCTCGACCAGCAGCAGACGCTGCAGCAGCTGGACGATGAATGCCGCGCCCTCGATGCGCAGTTGCAGGCAGCCGGCGACCAGGAGCGGCTGTTTGCGCAGCTCAGCGGCTGGCAACATGCATTCGAGGTGCGCCAGCAGGCGCAACAGGCCATTGCCGCGTTGCACCAGCGCCAGCAGGCCGGTGTCGAGCAATTGCAGCAGTTTCAGCTCAACCTGGGCGGCCTCGTTCGATCGGTGCAGGCGGCCGCCCAGGCCAAGGTCGATGCCGAGCAGCGGCTTGCCGAGGTCGAGGCGCGTTGGCACGAGGCGCTGGGCGGGCGCAGCGAAGCGCAGTGGCGCGACCACTGGCAACGCGTACATGCCCACGGCAGCGCACTGGAACAGCTGGCGCAACTGGCCGAGCGGCGCAGCCAACTGCACCAGCAACAGCAGCGGGTCGCCACCAGCCTGGCGCGCCAGCAGCAGGGGCTGAGCGAGCGGGAAAGCGAGCGTGAGGCCTTGCGTGCGCGCTATCGCGAGGTGAAGCAGCGGTTGGCCGATCAGGACAAACTGCTCGAGCAGGAGCAGCGCATCCAGGCCCTGGAGACGTATCGGGCGCAGCTGCAGGCGGGCGAAGCCTGCCCGTTGTGCGGCGCCACCGAGCACCCGGCCGTCGCCGCCTACCAGGCGCTGGATATCTCGGCCACCCAGCGCGAACGCGACGATGCCCGACTCGTCCTCGAGGCGCTGACCGAGCAGGGCCAGACCCTCGGCAATCAGGTCGCCGCGCTGCAAGCTCAGGTGGCGCATAGCCAGGAGCAGGCTGAGGACCTGCAGCGCCAGCTCGATGCACTGACCGCCACCTGGCAGCGCCTGGGCGAGCTGCTCGATCCGTTGCCGGAGGACCCGCAGGCCATTGCGGCAGCGCAAACCCGGCAGCTCGCCGAGCATGTCGAGGTCAGCACCACGCTGAAGAAGCTCGACGGTCTCAAGCTGGACCTCGAACGTGCCCGTCAGGACGGCAGCATCTGCACCCAGAAAAACCTCGCAGCCCAGCAGCAACTCGGTGCCGTGGAGCGCGACCGTGACCTGGCCCAGGCCGCGCAGCGGGCGCTGGCCGAGCAGCGTGAGGCACACGCTGCCCGGCAGCAGCAGGTCGAGGCAGAGCTGACCATGCAACTGGCTGCCTTCGGCCATGGTCTGCCTGATGACGGCGCCGCCTGGCTGGCCGACCGCCAGGCCGATGCCACGCGCTGGCAAGCGGCGCAGCAGCGGCGCCAGGCATTGACGCAACGGCTGCCGGCGCTGCAGCACCAGCTCGGCGAGGCACAGAAACGCGCGCAGCAATGGCTGGAACGCTGGCAGACTGGCGGCGGCGAACCGCTCCACGCGCAGCGGCTGGATGACCCGCAGGCGCAACTGGAAGCCGCGGACGCGACTTGGCAGAGCGCCGAGCGGCGCGGTCTGGAACTGCGCATTACCCTTGAGAGCCTGGCCCGGCGACAGATCACGTTGCGCGATGCCGAGCAAGCCGCTGCCGCGCAGTGGCAGGCGGCGTTGGCGAACAGCCCGTTCGACGATGAAACGGCTTTTCTCGGCGCGTTGCTCGATGACAGCCAGCGTGAGCAACTGCAAGCGCTCAAGGAGCGCCTGCAGACGGCGCGTACCGAAGCACATGCCTTGCACGCCGCCGCCCAGGCCCAGTTGACGGCGCTGCGAGCCGCGCCGCAGACCGAACACAGCGCCGCCTACCTCGACGAGCACCTGCAGGCGCTGCAGGCAAGCGTGAAACAGCTAGGCCAGCGCCAGGGCGAGATTCGCGGGCAGTTGCAGGGCGATGACACGCGCCGCCTCAACCAGCAGGCGCTGTTCGAGGCGATCACCGCCCAGCAGCGCGAGTACGACAGCTGGCAGCAGCTCAACAGCCTGATCGGTTCGGCCGACGGTGCCAAGTACCGCCGCTTCGCCCAGGGGCTGACGCTCGGCCATCTGGTGCACCTGGCCAACGGTCAGCTGCAGCGCCTGCATGGCCGCTACCAGCTGGCGCGCAGAGCCCAGGGAGAACTCGAACTGGAGGTGATCGACACCTGGCAAGGGGACATCGCCCGCGATACCCGCACGCTGTCCGGGGGCGAGAGCTTCCTGGTCAGCCTGGCCCTGGCTTTGGCGCTGTCCGACCTGGTCAGCCACAAGACGCGCATCGATTCGCTGTTTCTAGACGAAGGTTTCGGCACCCTGGACGGTGAAACCCTGGAAGTGGCGCTCGACGCCCTGGACAACCTCAACGCCAGCGGCAAGATGATCGGCGTGATCAGCCACGTCGAAGCGCTCAAGGAGCGTGTCGCGGTGCAGCTCAAGGTCAGCAAAGGTGTGGGTATGGGCTACAGCAGCCTGGAGAAACGTTATGCGCTTTGACCCACCGCCAGAGAGACGCCGGTGGCGATCTGGCAACGCAGAGAGGCTCGACATGTTCATCGATACCGTTGAACGGCGCCTTTGCGGGCGCGTTCAGCTCGGCGTGCCTGGGTTTTTTTCGCGGCCTGTTCGCCTGCTGACGCTGTGCCTGCTGGCCGGCGTTGCCCACGCGGAAGTCGCGCCGAACGATCATGGCCTGCAAACCATGGATGAGCGCGGCTGCGTACTGGGCAATGCGTCCATGCAGGCGCCGACCCTGACGCTGATGACGGCCGCCTACGGGGAGTCCGAGGCGCGCAAGGACCTGGCTCTGGCGCAGATCAACCAGGCACTCGATGCGGGCTGTCCGGTCGACGAACCGGACCAGATGGGCCTGTCTGCGCTCAATGGTGCGATTCTTTATGGCGAGCCGGTGTTGGTGGGGTTGCTGCTGGAGCGCGGCGCCGACCCGCGGCGCAAGATCGTCAGCCCGAAAACTACTGTCAACGGTCTCGACTCCTTCGCTTTTCTCGACCTGCTCACCCAGCGGGACGGCAAACGTGATCGCACCGCCATCAGGGTGCTGCTGGAAGCGAAGCGCTAGGCGTTTCGCTTGTCGCCGGGCGGCTGAACACCGGTTTTTTGCGAAGTCGCCGCGGAACCATGTGGCTGCAGGGCTATCTGTTGTAGGTCTTTTTACCGCCTTCGTGCAGATTTCCAACCCATTCAGGTACGCCCATGCAAAGACGTAACCTCCTGAAAGCCTCCATGTTGATGGCGGCTTGTGCCGGTCTTCCGGCCGGCCTGTTCAGCCTGCGCAGCTTCGCCGAAACCGCTGATGGCGACGCCGAACCGTTCGACTTCAAACAGCTGCAGGCGCGTGCCAAGAGCATGGCCGGCCGTGCCTACAAGGGCACTGCCGAGGTGCTGCCCAAGACGCTGGCCCAGCTCACGCCGCAGCAGTTCAACGCCATCCAGTACGACCCGGCGCATTCGCTGTGGAATGAACTGGACGGGCAGCTCGACGTGCAGTTCTTCCACGTCGGCATGGGTTTCCGCCAGCCGGTGCGCATGCATGCCGTCGACCCCAAGAGCCGGGTCGCCCGCGAGGTGCATTTTCGTCCCGAGCTGTTCGAGTATGGCAAGAGCGGGGTAGACGTCGCGCAGCTCAAGGGTGACCTGGGCTTCTCCGGCCTCAAGGTGTTCAAGCAGCCGAACATCGCCAAGTACGACATCGTTTCCTTTCTCGGCGCCAGTTACTTCCGGGCGGTGGACAATACCGGCCAGTACGGTCTGTCGGCCCGGGGCCTGGCGATCGACACCTTTACCGATACGCCGGAAGAATTCCCCGATTTCACCGAGTTCTGGTTCGAAACCCCGGACAAGAACGCCACCCGCTTCGTGCTCTACGCACTGCTCGACTCGCCTAGCGCGACCGGCGCCTTCCGCTTCGATATCGACTGCCTGGAAGACCGCGTGGTGATGGACATCGACGCGCACATCAACGCCCGCAAGACCATCAAGCAACTGGGCATCTCGCCGATGACCAGCATGTTCTCCTGCGGCGGCCACGAGCGACGCATGTGCGACTTCGTCACCACCGCGATTCACGACAGCGACCGCCTGTCCATGTGGCGCGGCAACGGCGAGTGGGTCTGCCGGCCGTTGAATAACCCGGAAAAGCTGCAGTTCAACGCCTTTGCCGACACCAACCCGAAAGGCTTCGGGCTGGTGCAGTTCGACCATGACTTCAAGTCCTACCAGGACACCGTGGTGTGGTACAGCCGCCGGCCGAGCCTGTGGGTCGAGCCGACCACCCCGTGGGGCGAGGGCAGCATCGACCTGCTGGAGATCCCTACCACCGGCGAGACCATGGACAACATCGTCTGCTTCTGGAACCCGAAGCAGGCCATCGAGCCCGGCACCTCGCTGAATTTCGGCTACAAGCTGCACTGGGCCGCGCTCCCGCCGGTCAAACCGACCCTCGCTCAGGTGCATGCCACGCGCTCCGGCATGGGCGGCTTCACCCTCGGCTGGGCACCGGGCGAGCATTGGCCGAAACAGTGGGCCCGCCGCTTCGCCATCGATTTCGGCGGTGGCCCGCTGGCCAAGATGGATGCCAAGGCACAGGTCGAAGTGGTGGTCGAAGCGTCCCATGGCGAGGCCAAGGATTTCAGCATTCTTGCGTTGTACCCGGAAGTCGAGGGGTTCCGCGCCCAGTTCGACTGGTTCCCGACCAGCGACAGCGTCGAGCCGGTGAACATGCGCGCCTTCCTGCGCCGTAGCGACAACAAGGAAGTGCTCAGTGAGACCTGGCTGTACCAGTACTTCCCGCCTGCGCCGGCCGAGCGCCGCTATCCGGACTGGAAAGGCTAACAAGCAGCCCGGTGAAACGTGGCGGGCGCCCCTTTGGGCGGCGCTCTGCCCACGTTTCCGACCGGCCTGATAGACTGGCGCACTTTTCCGAATTCCAAGAAGTGCGCAATGGCCCAGCCGTCCACGACCTACAAGATCGATCTCAACCTCACCGATATCGATCGCAGCATCTATGAAAGCCTGCGTTTCACCGTGGCCCGCCATCCCTCGGAAACCGAGGAGCGTCTGGCGTCGCGTCTGATCGCCTACGCGCTGTTCTATCAGGAACACCTGGCCTTCGGTCGCGGCCTCTCGGATGTCGACGAGCCGGCGCTGTGGGAGAAGAGCCTGGACGGTCGTGTGCTGCATTGGATCGAAGTCGGCCAGCCGGACAGCGAGCGCATTACCTGGTGCTCGCGAAGGACCGAGAAATTCAGCCTGGTGGCCTACGGCAACCTGCGCGTGTGGCAGACCAAGTGCCTCGACCCGGTGCGTACCCTGAAGAACATCAATGTCGTCGCCCTGGGCCAGGAAGCGTTGGCCGATCTCGCTCAGGATATGCCCCGTGCGCTGAGCTGGAGCGTGATGATCAGCGACGGCGAGCTGTTCGTCACCGACGAACGCGGCCAGCACGAAATTCCCATCGAGTGGCTGGCTGGCGAGCGCACTACAGGCAACTGATTCACAGGCGTCCGTTCGGCTGACGCCTCCCGTTTTAACCGCACGAGTAGAATCCGACCTCCATGCGTATCGAGTCCCGCCCGCTTCCTGCTTCGCTGCCCGACCTGGGTAACCTGCCACCGTTGTTGACCCGTCTTTATGCGGCCCGTGGGGTGCTGTCGGCAGTTGAACTGGAGAAAGGCCTTGCGCGGCTGATCCCGTTCACGCAGCTCAAAGGCATCGAAGCGGCGGTGGAGTTGCTGGTGGAGGGCTTGCAGCAGCGCCAGCGGCTGTTGATCGTCGGTGATTTCGATGCCGACGGCGCCACCGCCAGCACCGTTGGTGTGCTCGGCCTGCGCATGCTCGGCGCGGCCCATGTCGATTACCTGGTGCCTAACCGCTTCGAGTACGGCTATGGGCTGACGCCGGAAATCGTTGCCGTCGCGCTGACCCGCGAACCCGAACTGCTGATCACCGTCGACAACGGCATCTCCAGCATCGAGGGGGTGGCGGCTGCCAAGGCGGCCGGCCTCAAGGTATTGGTCACCGACCACCACCTGCCCGGCCACGCGTTGCCGGATGCCGATGCGATCGTCAATCCCAACCAGCCGGGCTGCACGTTCCCCAGCAAGTCGCTGGCGGGCGTTGGGGTTATCTTCTACGTGCTGCTGGCGCTGCGTGCGCGGCTGCGCACGCTGGGCTGGTTCACCGCCGAGCGGCCCGAGCCCAACCTTGGCGAGCTGCTCGACCTGGTCGCCCTCGGCAGCGTCGCCGACGTGGTGCCGCTGGACGCCAACAACCGCATCCTGGTGCACCAGGGCCTGGCGCGCATTCGTGCCGGCCGGGCGCGGCCGGGGCTGCGCGCACTGCTGGAAGTCGCCGGCAAGCAGCACGGGCGAATCACTTCGACCGACCTGGGCTTCATTCTCGGCCCACGCCTGAACGCCGCCGGCCGCCTCGACGACATGAGCCTGGGCATCGAATGCCTGCTCTGCGAAGACGAAGCCCTGGCGCGCGACATGGCCGTGCAGCTCGATCAGTTCAACCAGGACCGCAAGGCCATCGAGCAGGGCATGCAGCGCGAAGCGCTGGCCCAGCTCAAGGACCTGCCGCTGGAGAACCTGCCGTTCGGCCTCTGCCTGTTCGAGGCCGACTGGCACCAGGGTGTGATCGGCATCCTCGCTTCGCGGCTCAAGGAGCGCTACCACCGCCCGACCATCGCCTTCGCCGATGCCGGCGACGGCCTCTACAAGGGCTCCGCGCGTTCGGTGCCGGGGTTTCATATCCGCGATGCACTGGACGCCGTGGCATCGCGTCACCCGGGGTTGATCAGCAAGTTCGGTGGCCACGCCATGGCTGCCGGCCTGTCATTGCCGGCCGAGCATTTCGAGACCTTTGCGGCGGCGTTCGATGAAGAAGTTCGTCGCCAACTCTGCGAAGACGACCTGACCGGCCGGCTGCTGTCCGATGGCATGCTGAGCATCGACGAGTTCAACCTGCCGCTGGCCCGCGAGCTGCGCAATGCCGGGCCCTGGGGTCAGCATTTCCCGGAGCCGCTGTTCCATGGCGCGTTCCAGTTGGTGCAGCAGCGCATCGTCGGTGAGCGCCACCTCAAGGTGGTGCTGAAAAGCGAATGCGGCAGCCTGCAGCTGGACGGCATCGCCTTTGGGGTCGACCGCGACGTATGGCCCAACCCCACCGTGCGCTGGGTCGAACTGGCCTACAAGCTGGACGTCAACGAATTCCGCGGCCAGGAGTCGGTGCAGTTGCTCATCTCCCATCTGGCACCGCGCTAGCAGGTCGTTGAAAAACTACCTCGGCTTTGGCGTCCTGCGTCGCTCTACCTCCTGCATCCATGCAGTCGTGCGTTGCCATCGCTGCGTTAAAAACAAACTCGGTAAGCCGCTTGCGGCTAACGCGCTTTAGCGCGGCCCGAAGGGCGAGCGAAGCGAGTCATGCTCATGTACAAAAGTACGGTCGCCCGCGACCCCGGCCGCTTCATCGCTTATTGCCTTGCGCTGGCTGCCTCGCCTACGTTTTTAAACGGCCTGCTGGTACGAGCTTGAACGACGCTTGCTCTGACCGGTCTATTCGACGAGGTTTGAGGTGCTTGCCTGCGCAATATCCTGACGCAATATGTTGCCGACGGCTGCCAGGCTTCGCAGTAGATTCGTCCGTTCCTGAACCATTGGAGATCTCCATGAATACGCGCGGCTTGCTCGATCAACTGCTGAAATCCGGGCAGGAGTTGCTGCAACAGAAATCCGGCGGCAAATCCTCTTCGGGGCTGGGGGGCGCTCTGGGTGGTTTGCTGGGCGGCGCCGGCAAGGGTGGCGTAGGTAAAAGCGACAACGGCGGCATCGGCTCGATGCTCAAGGGGGCGGGCGGCGGTGCTGCCCTGGCCATGCTGCTGGGCAACAAGAGCGCCCGCAAAGTTGGTGGCAAGGTCATCACCTATGGCGGCCTGGCTGCACTCGGCGTGATTGCCTACAAGGCCTATGGCAACTGGCAGGCCAAGCAGGCTGGTGCGCCTCAGGGCGAGCCGCAGACCCTCGATCGCCTGCCGGCACCCGAGGTCGAACTGCACAGCCAGGGCATCCTCAAGGCGCTGGTGGCTGCGGCCAAGGCCGACGGTCACGTCGACGAGCGTGAGCGCGAGCTTATCGAGGGCGAATTCAGCAAGCTGACCAGCGACGCCGAAACCCAGCGCTGGCTCCAGGCAGAGCTCAACAAACCACTCGATCCCGCCGACGTGGCACGCTCGGCCAGCACCCCGGAGATGGCCGCGGAAATGTACGTCGCCAGCGTGCTGATGGTCGATGAAGAGCACTTCATGGAACGTGCCTATCTGGAAGAACTGGCCCGCCAGTTGAAACTCGACCCAGCGCTCAAGGCCGAGCTCGAAGCCCAGGTTCGCCAGGACCTGCAATAGCCCCACCTGGCTCCGCTGCCGACGTGCTGACCGCCGTCCGGCAGCGGCATGCCCCTTTTCCCCGACACCGACCCGCCTGTTGCTACAGTAAATAGGCTCGGCCTCGCTTGCGCTGCAACTGCAACGCCCATAGAGTCCGGCGCATGACCTGCAGGCGCGGCCTGCAGGCTTGATTCAGGGTCTCGGCAGATGGGGTTGAATGTGAAGAACTGGACTGTTCGGCAGCGTATCCAGGCAAGTTTTGCGGTTATCGTCGCGATCATGCTGTTGATGGCCGCGGCATCCTTCGAGCGCCTGCTCAAGGTCGAAGGAGGCGCCACCCGCCTGCTGGACGATGCCATGCCCGGCATGTTCCATATCACCCAGGTGCGCAGTGCCTGGACGGACCTGTTCCACCAGACCATCGTGCAGGTGAGTATCAAGGAGCAGCACACGCTCAGCGATACCGACCTGCAGCAGATCAAGGTCGCCAGCGACAGGCTGATCGCCTCCCTGGCCGAATACCGGGCGACCATCCGCGACACCACTGAGAGCAGTGCTCTCGACGCCTTCGAGCAGACCCGCGAGCAGTTCGCCCAGCAGCAGGCCGGCGTATTGGCCGTCTACGACCAGGGCCGCTCCGTCGAAGCCCGTGCCCAACTGGCCGGGCAGCTCACCGATACCTGGAACACGGGGCGCGCCCAGCTCACCTCGATGATCGCGCTCAACCGCGATGTGGCCTACTCCTCAGCGGGGGATATCGTCTCCGCGGTCAACCGTGCCGAGCTGAGTATGGCCATTTCGGTGGTGCTGGCGATCATTGCCGCCTTCGTCTGCGGCTATTTCCTCATGCAGGCGATCACCCGGCCGGTGCAACAGGTGGTGCACACCCTGCAGACGCTTGCCAGTGGTGACCTGACCGCGCGCCTGAACCTGGGCCGGCGAGACGAGTTCGGCGCCATCGAAACCGGCTTCAACGGCATGGCCGAGGAGATCAAGACCCTGGTCGCCCAGGCGCAGCGTTCCTCGGTGCAGGTAACGACCTCGGTCACCGAGATTGCCGCCACCTCCAAGCAGCAGCAGGCCACCGCAACGGAAACCGCCGCTACCACCACGGAAATCGGCGCGACCTCGCGGGAGATCGCCGCCACGTCGCGCGATCTGGTGCGCACCATGACCGAAGTGTCGGGCGCCGCCGAGCAGACCTCGACCTTGGCCGGTGCCGGCCAACTGGGCCTGGCGCGCATGGAAGACACGATGCATCAGGTGATGAGCGCCGCCGAGCTGGTCAACGCCAAGCTGGCGATCCTCAACGAGAAGGCCGGCAACATCAATCACGTGGTCACCACCATCGTCAAAGTCGCCGACCAGACCAACCTGCTGTCGCTCAATGCCGCCATCGAAGCTGAAAAGGCCGGCGAGTATGGGCGCGGTTTCGCGGTGGTCGCCACCGAAGTACGGCGCCTGGCCGACCAGACCGCGGTCGCCACCTACGACATCGAGCAGATGGTCCGCGAGATTCAGTCGGCGGTATCTGCCGGCGTCATGGGCATGGACAGGTTTTCCGAAGAAGTGCGCCGCGGTATCGGTGAGGTCGGCCAGGTCGGTGAGCAACTGGCCCAGATTATCCATCAGGTGCAGGCGCTGGCGCCGCGGGTGCTGATGGTCAACGAAGGCATGCAGGCGCAGTCCACCGGCGCCGAGCAGATCAACCAGGCACTGGTGCAGCTCAGCGAGGCCTCTTCGCAAACCGTCGAGTCGCTGCGCCAGGCCAGTGCCTCGATCGATGACCTCAACCTGGTGGCGAACGGTCTGCGCACCGGCGTCAGCCGCTTCAAGGTCTGAATCGGTGAGCGAAACGGCCAGGCCATCGCCGGGGCGGCGCAGCCCCGGTCAACTGTTCCTGTTGTTCAGCATGGGCACGGACCGCTACGCGCTGGATGTTCGCGAAGTGGTCGAAGTGCTGCCGCTGCGCCGCTTGAAGCAGATTCCCGCAGCACCTGATTGGGTGGCCGGGCTGTTCGTCTTCCGCGGCACGCCGGTGCCGGTGCTCGACCTGTCCTGCCAGGCCCTGGGTCGGCCCGCCATCGTGCGCACCAGTACGCGCCTGGTGGTGGTCAGCTACCAGCCGCAGGCAGGCCAACCGGCGCGCTGGCTGGGGCTGATTCTGGAACAGGCCAGCGATACCCTGCGCAGCCCCGTCGAGGCGTTCGTGGCGGGTGGACTGAGCGTGCCCGATGCCGCCTATCTGGGACCGGTACTGAAAACCGAGCAGGGCCTGGTGCAATGGGTGCGGGTGGCCGACCTGCTCGATGAGGCGACGCGTGCACTGCTTTTCGATGCCGCTGCGGAGCTGCGCCCATGAACCGCCGTATCGAGGGCCTGCTGCACGGCCTGATCGGCCTGGATGCCGAGTCGGTCGGCCAGGTCGTCATCGACCGCGCGGTTCGCCAGCGTATCGCTGCGCTGGGCTGTGCAGACGAAGATGCCTATTGGCTGCAGCTGCAGGCGTCGGCCAGCGAGCAGCAGGCGCTGGTCGAAGGCGTGGTGGTGCCGGAAACCTGGTTTTTCCGCTACCCGGAATCCTTCACCGCGCTGGTGCAATTGGCCCGCGAGCGTGTCGGGCAGCTGCATGGCGTGCGGGCGCTGCGCATTCTCAGCCTGCCGTGCTCCAGCGGCGAAGAGCCGTATTCGATCGCCATGGCATTGCTTGACGCCGGGCTGCCGAGCGAGTCGTTTCGCATCGACGCCATGGACATCAGCGAGGCCATTCTGGTGCGCGCTCAGCGCGCGCTGTACGGGCGCAACTCGTTTCGGGGCGACGACCTGGGCTTTCGGGGTCGGTACTTCGTCGAGACCGAGCAAGGGTTCCAACTGCGGGACGAGGTATGCCGCAAGGTCCGTCTGCTGGCCGGCAACCTGCTGGCGCCTGGCTTGCTGGCCGGCGAGGCACCCTATGATTTCGTGTTTTGTCGCAATCTGCTGATCTATTTCGACCGGCCTACCCAGCACGCCGTGGCCGCCGTGCTGCAGCGGCTGATGCGTGAGGACGGTGCGCTGTTCATCGGTCCTGCCGAGGCCAGCCTGTTCAGCCAGGTCGGCATGCAGGCGCTGAATATTCCGCTCGCGTTCGTGTTCCGTCGTGCCACTGACAAGCCGCCGCGCCTCGCTGCCAGCGTAAGCCCGCAGCCGCCGGCGACAGCTGCGCGGCCGCGCGTCGCGATGCCCGTGGCGCCTGCCGGTAAGCCGCCTGTACGGCACCCGCCGCCTGCACCGCTGGCAGTAGCTGCCGCCAGCGATGCGGCATTGGAGGCCATCGCCCAATTGGCCAACGCCGGGCGCAGCGATGAAGCGCGTGCCGCCTGTGAGCGCTACCTGGCTGCCCACGGCCCGACGGCGCAGGCCTTCTACTGGCTGGGGTTGCTCAGCGATGTGGCCGGGCGCAGCAGCGAGGCCCAGGACTATTACCGCAAGACTCTGTATCTGGCGCCTCGGCATGCCGAGGCGCTGGCCCATCTGTCGGCGCTGCTCGCTGCCCGTGGCGACCTGGCTGGAGCCAGGCGTCTGCAGCAGCGGGCCGGGCGTGGAGTAAGCCGCGATGACCGATAGTCTTCTGCCGTTGAGCGATGTGGAGCGGGCGGCCGTCGATGACTGCTGGAACCGTATCGGTGTGCAAGGCGACAAGTCTTGCGAGCGTCTGCTCACGCACATCCATTGCCGTAACTGTGAAGTGCATGCTGCCCTCGCGACCCAACTGCTGGACCGTTTCGCGCTGCAGCGCAGCGAGTCGGAGCCCGAACACGAATGGGTGGAGGAAGACGACTGCGAGCGCCGCTCGATGTTGATTTTCCGCGTTGGCGAAGCCTGGCTGGCGGTGGCGACCCGTGCGTTGAGCGAAGTGGCGACACGTACCGCGATTCATTCGCTGCCGCACCAGCGCTCCCTGGGGCTGATGGGGGTGACCAATGTACGTGGCGCCCTGGTGGCCTGCGTCTCGCTGGCGGAAATGCTCGGCCTGGATAGCGCCGAAGCCATCACCGAGCGGCGAGTGGTGCCGCGCATGCTGATTTTCAACCTGCCTGACGGGCCGGTGGTCATGCCCGTCGACGAAGTCGAAGGTATCGAAGCCGTCGCGGTCAGCCAGGTGGTCGAGGCGGCTAACGGCAGCGTACCCATGGCGCGGCGCTTCGCCTCCGGGGTATTGCAGTGGAAGGGGCGCAGCGTGACCCTGCTCGATGAGCATATCCTCCAGCAAACCATCGCCAGGAGTCTCGGATGACGCCCGATCAGATGCGCGACGCCTCGCTGCTGGAGCTGTTCAAGCTGGAAGCCGAAGCCCAGACCCAGGTGCTCAACAACGGCCTGCTGGTGCTCGAGCGCGACCCGCGGCATGCCGACAGCCTCGAGGGCTGCATGCGCGCGGCCCACTCGCTCAAGGGGGCCGCGCGTATCGTCGGCCTCGATGTCGGCGTGAAGGTCGCCCACGTGATGGAGGATTGCCTGGTCGAGGCCCAGGAAGGTCGCCTGCTGCTGCAGCCCGAGCACATCGATGCACTGTTGCAGGGTGCGGATATCCTGCTGAGCCTGGGGTCGCAGTCGAGCGGGCCGAGCGCCGCCGTCGACGAACTGATCGAGCGCCTCGGCATCCTCGCCCGCGGTGGGCATGTGCCGAGTCGTCCTTCGGTAGCGCTGTCGACGTCAGCGGCTCTGCCTGAGCCTGAACTGCCGGAGGCACCTCCACTTCAGACCGAGCCCGAGGCAAAGGCGGCGCCTGGCACTGTGCTGAAGGCCGAAAGCGGCGATGCTACCAGTGAAGGGCGAGGGCGCATCCTGCGAGTCAGCGCCGAGCGCCTTGATCACTTGCTGGACATCTCCAGCAAGTCGCTGGTCGAGTTCCAGCGCATCAAACCCCTGGGCGACGGCCTGCGGCGCCTCAAACGCCTGCAGACCACGGCGCGCCGCGCGCTGGACGTGGCGCGCGAAGCGCTGCCGGAAGGCAGTATCGATGCCCAGGCCGAGGCCATGCTGGTGGAAACTCGGCAGGCCCTTGCCGAATGTCAGCAGGTGCTGGCGCAGCACATGACCGACCTGGACGACTTCGGCTGGCAAGGCGGCCAGCGGGCCCAGTCGCTGTATGACGCTGCGCTGGCCTCGCGCATGCGGCCCTTCGCCGATGTGCTGGCCGGTCACGAGCGCATGCTGCGCGACCTGGCCCGGGCACTCGGCAAGCAGGTACGGCTGGTGATCGAAGGTGAGGCAACCCAGGTCGACCGCGATGTGCTCGAGCGCCTGGAAGCACCGCTCACGCACCTGCTGCGCAACGCCCTGGATCACGGCATCGAAGCACCCGAAACGCGCCTGGCGCGTGGCAAGACGGCCGAGGGCCAGATCCTCATCCGCGCCCGCCACCATGCCGGCATGCTGCTCCTGGAGTTGAGCGACGATGGCGGCGGCGTGGACTTGAACAGGCTGCGGGCTGCCGTGATCAGCCGCGGCTTCGCCACCGAACAGACCGGCGAGCAGCTGACCGAAGAGGAACTGCTGGCCTTCCTGTTCCTGCCCGGCTTCAGCATGCGTGACCAGGTCACCGAGGTGTCCGGCCGCGGCGTCGGCCTGGATGCGGTGCAGCACATGGTGCGCCAACTGCGTGGCGGTGTGCGCATGCAGCAGCGTGCGGGACAGGGCTCTACCTTCCACCTCGAAGTGCCGCTGACGCTGTCAGTGGTGCGCAGCCTGGTCGTCGAGGTGGGCGGCGAAGCCTACGCCCTGCCGCTGGCACACATCGAACGAATGACCCGCCTGCAGGCCGAGGACATCGTGCAGCTCGAAGGTCGCCAGCATTTCTGGAGCGAAGGCCAGCACGTCGGGCTGATCGCAGCCAGCCAGATTCTTCAGCGCCCGGAAGGCAAAGCGGCCGACAACGGCATCGCGGTGGTGCTGATCCGTGATCGGGACAGCCTGTTCGGCCTGGTGGTCGAGCGTTTCGTTGGCGAGCGCACGCTGGTGGTGATGCCGCTGGACGCGCGCCTGGGCAAGGTCCAGGACGTCTCGGCCGGTGCGCTGCTGGATGACGGCACACCGGTGCTGATTCTCGATGTCGAGGACATGCTGATGTCGGTGTCCAAGCTGCTCGGCAGTGGCCGCCTGGAGCGGGTCGACCGCAGCGTGCGGCAGCTTGCCGGCGCGGCGCGCAAGCGCGTGCTGGTGGTGGATGATTCGCTGACCGTGCGCGAACTGGAACGCAAGCTGCTGCTGGGCCGCGGTTATGACGTGGCGGTGGCGGTCGATGGCATGGACGGCTGGAACGCGTTGCGTGCGGAACACTTCGACCTGCTGATCACCGATATCGACATGCCGCGCATGGACGGCATCGAGTTGGTTACCCTGGTGCGCCGCGACAGCCGCCTGCAGGCGCTGCCGGTGATGGTGGTGTCCTACAAGGACCGTGAAGAAGATCGCCGACGTGGCCTGGATGCAGGAGCCGACTATTATCTTGCCAAGGCCAGTTTCCATGACGAGGCGTTGCTCGACGCCGTGGTTGATCTGGTAGGGGAACCGCACGAATGAGGATAGGCATCGTCAACGATATGCCGCTTGCCGTGGAGGCGTTGCGTCGGGCCCTGGCGCTGGAGCCAGAACACCGCATCGCCTGGATCGCTGGCAACGGTGCCGAGGCAGTGCAGAACTGTCAGGTCGACCTGCCGGACCTGTTGCTGATGGACCTGCTGATGCCGGTCATGGATGGCGTCGAGGCGACCCGGCGCATCATGGCGCAAAGCCCCTGCGCGATCCTCATCGTTTCGGTGGACATCGAGCAGTACGTCAGCCGTGTGTTTGAAGCCATGGGCCATGGTGCGCTGGACGCCGTCAACACGCCTTCGCTGGGCAGCGACCAGTCGGCGGATGCGAGTACGCTGCTGCGCAAGATCCAGAACATCGGCTGGCTTATCGGCCAGAACACCGGCCGCAAGCGCAGCGCATCGGCGGTGCAGGCGGATGAGCCAGCGGCGCGCCGGCTGGTCGCCATCGGGGCGTCGGCGGGCGGGCCAGCCGCGCTGGCGACCTTGCTCAAGCACCTGCCTGGCGACCTTGACGCTGCGGTGATTCTGGTCCAGCACGTCGACCAGGTGTTCGCCGCGGGCATGGCCGACTGGCTGGCGGGCGAATCGACGCTGCCGGTGCGCCTGGCCCAGGATGGTGAGAGGCCGCAAGCCGGCGTAGTGCTGTTGGCCGGGACCAATAACCACATGCGTTTGCAACGCAGTGGCGAGTTGACTTACACCGAGGAGCCACGCAGCCACATCTACCGGCCTTCCATCGACGTGTTCTTCGACAGCGTGGTCGAGCACTGGGCAGGTGACGCCATCGGCGTGCTGTTGACCGGCATGGGCCGCGATGGCGCTCAGGGCCTCAAAAACATGCGCGGTCGGGGTTTCCTCACCATCGCCCAGAACCAGGCCAGCTGTGCGGTGTATGGCATGCCCAAGGCGGCAGCTGAACTCGACGCCGCCAGGGAAATACTCGGGTTGGAGAGCATTGCGCCGCGTATCGTTGAGCTATTGCAGGGATAGACTTACCCTGCGTGTAAATTTTTAGCCTCCCATCTCCGCACGAGGTGGTTCTGGAGCCCATATGCAAACCCCTCATTCCATGGACGAATTCGGCGTACGCAAGGATGGTGCGGTGATGGTGCTGCTGGTCGACGATCAGGCGATGATCGGCGAGGCCGTGCGCCGCGAGTTGCAGGGCGAGCAGGGAATCGACTTCCATTACTGCTCCGATCCTGCGCAGGCGGTCGCCGTGGCGGAGCAACTGCGGCCCACGGTGATCCTGCAGGATCTGGTGATGCCCGGCATCGATGGTCTGACCTTGCTCGGCGCCTACCGGGCCCGGCCGTCACTGCGCGATGTGCCGATCATCGTACTGTCGACCAAGGACGACGCGACGGTAAAGAGCACCGCCTTTGCATCGGGCGCCAACGATTACCTGGTCAAGCTGCCGGACACCATCGAGCTGGTGGCGCGCATTCGCTATCACTCGCGTTCCTACACCGCGCTGCAACAGCGCGATGAGGCCTACCGCGCGCTGCGCGAAAGCCAGCAGCAGCTGCTGGAAACCAACCTGGTGCTACAGCGCCTGATGAACTCCGACGGGCTGACCGGCCTTTCCAACCGTCGCCACTTCGACGAGTACCTGGAGATGGAGTGGCGCCGCGCCCTGCGCGAGCAGACGCCGATGTCGTTGCTGATGATCGACGTCGATTTCTTCAAGAGCTTCAACGACAACTTCGGCCATGTGGCTGGCGACGAAGCCCTGCGCCGTGTCGCCGGTGCACTGCGCGGCTGCTGCAGCCGCTCCACAGACCTTGCGGCCCGTTACGGTGGCGAAGAGTTCGCCATGGTGCTGCCCAGCACCTCGGCTGGCGGTGCACGCTTGCTGGCCGAAAAGGTCCGCCGCGCCGTTACCGACCTGGGCATCCCCCACGACAAGCCTCTGCCCGGCTCGGTGCTGACCGCCAGCCTGGGGGTCGCCACGCTGGTGCCGCGGGCTGGGCAGACGTCACTGCAACTGGTCAACCTGGCTGATCGTGGGCTGTACATGGCCAAGGAGGCCGGCCGCGATCAGGTAGGCCTGGTCAACGACACCAGTTCGCTGGGCTGACTCACGCGGGCGGCGTGCCGAGCGGCGGATCACCATGGAATACCGCGCAGCGTCGCCCCGCCTGTTTGGCGCGGTACAGCGCCTGGTCCGCCAGCTCCACTACCTGCTCCAGGCTGGCATCGTCACGCGGCCATAGTGCGCCGCCTATGCTGCAGCCGACGCGCAAACTGTGCCCTTCCCATGCGATTTCCTCTCCCAGCTTCTGGATGGCCCGCTCGGCGATCTGCCGCGCCTGGACGGATGCCTCGTCAAGCGACACCTGCAGGATCATCAGAAACTCGTCGCCGCCCAGGCGCACCACCAGATCGCCGGCTCGCTGGCTGCCGCGCATGCGTGATGCCGACTCGCGCAGCACTTGATCGCCCACTGCATGGCCGTAACGGTCATTGACCGGCTTGAAGCCGTCGAGATCCAGGTACAGCACGGCAAGCCCGCCATGCCCGCCGTGATTGCGCTGCTGAGCGAGCGGCAGATAGCGGGCCAGTGCCGCGCGGTTCGGCAGGCCGGTCAGGGGATCATGGTGGGCACGGTTTTCCAGGGCGTCGAGCTCGCTGTGCTGGCGCGTCAGGCTTTCCACCAAGTGGCGAATCGACTGGCTGAGCTGGGCGACTTCGCGCGGGCTGCGAACCTGCGGAATGACGGTGATCTCGCCGCTGGCCAGGCGGTCGGCCGCCGCGGCGATGATGCGCAGCGGGCGTGCGATGTAGTGGGCCAGAACCCAGCCACAGGCAGCGAACAACAGGGCCAGCGCGATGCCCCATAGCATGATGGTGGTGCGCATCGTCCGCACCGGCTCCTCGGCCTGCTCCAGGGGCTGGCGGGCGATGACCATCCAGCCAAGCCCCGGATAATCCAGGTGGCCCTGGCTGCGCGCCAGGCCGGTCAAATAGCGCTGGCCGTCCGGCCATTGTTGCACCGCCCAATCGCTGCGCTGGCTCGACAGGCTTTGCATGGCCGGCAGGTGCAGGCGCTGGCCAACCGTGTTGTCAGGCGCCAGCAGTACGGTCCGGTCCTGGCCGACCACGAAAAATTCTATCTGGCGATTATCCTCGATGGGCTTGAGGATTGCCTGGCGCACCTCGTCGGCCCACGACCACGACAGGTGCGAGGCCAGTACCCCGGCCAGGTTACCGTCGCGGGTATGAACCGGCAGGCTGATGTCGACGAACTTCATCGCTTCGCCGGTGGGGTTGGGCAACAGCTTGGCGAGCAGCACGGCTTCGTGCACATCGCCGATGAACAAACCCTTGCTGCCTTCCTGAAACACCGGGCGCTGGGCGATGCTGGCGCCTTCGAGCACGCGGTTGCTGGAGGCCAGCACCGTGCCGCGCGGGTCGCTGAAACCGATCCAGGCGATGCTCGGGAACTGGCCCTGGAGGTGATCGAGCAGGCGGCGCATGTCGTCGATGTCGTCCGCCTGGCGCAGCACGCGCAGGCTGCCAAGCACCTGCAGCATGCTGGCGCGGTTCTGCAGGTCGCGATCCAGGCGGTCGAGCATCATGTACGAGGCTTCGGCCAGATCCTGGCCCACGTCCGCGCGGATGCGTTCGCTGGCGTCGCGGCTGACCAGGCTGCCGAACAGCCAGCTCAGCACGCTCACCAGCAAGACGATCAACAGGGCATAGCGGCTGCGCAGGCTTTGAGTGCGGAACATGGCGGCGCGGTGGTCCTCATGCGGGTGGAGGGCGGTCTTGGCAGTATAGATGGCCGTCGGTCTGCCGCAGGCGGGTCGACGCGCTCGATCGTGCTGTCAGGCAATCCGCAGTCAGGTATACTCCGCGGCTTTTCCGAAGTTTTACCTGCGAGTGCCGACAGCCATGGAAATCAACCCGATCCTGAACAGCATCAAGGACCTGTCCGAGCGCACCCAGACCATTCGGGGGTATCTTTGACTACGATCACAAGCATGATCGTCTGGTCGAAGTAAACCGCGAGCTCGAAGACCCGAACGTCTGGAACAAGCCGGAATACGCCCAGAACCTGGGCCGTGAGCGTGCCACCCTGGCGCTGATCGTCGACACCATCGATGACCTGACCGGCAGCCTGGCCGATTCCCGCGACCTGCTCGAGATGGCCGTCGAAGAAGACGACCAGGGCGCCGTCGACGACGTCGCCGCGGAAATCGAGCGCCTTCGCGAGATCCTCGAGAAGCTCGAATTCCGCCGCATGTTCAGCCACGAAATGGACCCGAACAACTGCTACCTGGATATCCAGGCCGGCTCCGGTGGTACCGAGGCGCAGGACTGGGCCAACATCCTCCTGCGCATGTACCTGCGCTGGGCCGACAAGCGCGGCTTCAGCGCCGAGATCGTCGAGCTGTCCGAAGGTGAAGTCGCTGGTATCAAGGGCGCCACCGTGCACATCAAGGGCGAGTACGCCTTCGGCTGGTTGCGCACCGAGATCGGCGTGCACCGCCTGGTGCGCAAGAGTCCGTTCGACTCCGGCGCTCGTCGCCACACCTCGTTCTCGGCGGTGTTCGTGTCGCCCGAGATCGACGACAAGGTCGAGATCGACATCAACCCCTCCGACCTGCGCATCGACACCTACCGCTCTTCCGGTGCCGGTGGTCAGCACGTCAACACCACCGACTCGGCAGTACGTATCACCCACGTGCCGACCAACACCGTGGTGGCGTGCCAGAACGAACGCTCCCAGCACGCCAACAAGGACACCGCCATGAAAATGCTGCGGGCCCGGTTGTACGAGCAGGAGATGCAGAAGCGCAACGCCGCCTCCCAGGCGCTGGAAGACACCAAGTCCGATATCGGCTGGGGTCATCAGATCCGCTCCTATGTGCTCGACGATTCGCGCATCAAGGACCTGCGAACTGGCGTGGAGCGTAGCGACTGCCAGAAAGTTCTCGATGGCGACATTGACCAGTACCTCGAAGCCAGCCTGAAACAAGGCCTGTAATACCTTTTGGTTCCGCCCCAACGAGGGGCGGCGACTACCCCGTGATGGAATCCCGACGAACATGAGCGACCAACAAGCCGACCAGCAGCAACTGCAACAGGAAGAAAACAAGCTGATTGCCCAACGCAAGGAAAAGCTTGCAGTCATCCGCGAGCAGGGCAATGCCTTCCCCAACGATTTTCGTCGCGACAACCTCTGCGCCGACCTGCAGAAACAGTACGCCGACAAGACCAAGGAAGAGCTCGAAGCCGCTGCCATTCCGGTCAAGGTTGCCGGTCGCATCATGCTCAACCGTGGCTCCTTCATGGTCATCCAGGACATGAGCGGGCGCATCCAGGTCTACGTCAACCGCAAGACGCTGCCCGAAGAAACCCTGGCCGCAGTGAAGAGCTGGGACATGGGCGACATCATTGCCGCCGTCGGCACCCTGGCCCGTAGCGGCAAGGGCGACCTGTACGTCGAGATGACCGACGTGCGCCTGCTGACCAAGTCGCTGCGCCCGCTGCCGGACAAGCACCATGGCCTGACCGATACCGAGCAGCGCTATCGCCAGCGCTACGTTGACCTGATCGTCAACGAAGAGGTGCGCGAAACCTTCCGCGTGCGTTCCCAGGTGATCGCCCACATCCGCCGTTTCCTCGCCGAGCGCAACTTCCTCGAAGTGGAAACGCCGATGCTGCAGACCATCCCGGGCGGCGCTGCGGCCAAGCCGTTCGAAACTCACCACAACGCCCTGGACATGGCCATGTTCCTGCGCATCGCGCCGGAGCTGTACCTCAAGCGGCTGGTGGTTGGCGGCTTCGAGAAAGTGTTCGAGATCAACCGCAACTTCCGTAACGAAGGCGTCTCGACCCGGCACAACCCCGAGTTCACGATGCTCGAGTTCTACCAGGCCTACGCCGACTACGAAGACAACATGGACCTGACCGAGGAGCTGTTCCGCGAGCTGGCGCAGAGCGTGCTTGGCACCACTGACGTGCCGTACGGCGACAAGGTGTTCCACTTCGGTGAGCCGTTCGTGCGCCTGTCGGTGTTCGACTCGATCCTCAAGTACAACCCGGAGATCACCGCGGCCGATCTGCAGGATCTGGACAAAGCGCGGGAAATCGCCAAGAAAGCCGGCGCCAAGGTGCTCGGCTTCGAAGGCCTGGGCAAGTTGCAGGTGATGATTTTCGAAGAGCTGGTCGAGCATAAACTTGAGCAGCCGCACTTCATCACCCAGTACCCGTTCGAAGTGTCGCCGCTGGCGCGCCGCAACGATGACAACCCGAACGTCACCGACCGCTTCGAACTGTTCATCGGTGGCCGCGAAATCGCCAACGCCTACTCCGAGCTGAACGACGCCGAAGATCAGGCCGACCGCTTCCAGGCCCAGGTGGCTGACAAGGATGCCGGCGACGACGAAGCCATGCACTACGACGCCGACTTCGTGCGCGCGCTCGAATACGGCATGCCGCCGACGGCGGGCGAGGGCATTGGTATCGACCGCCTGGTGATGTTGCTGACGAACTCACCGTCGATTCGCGACGTGATTCTGTTCCCGCATATGCGCCCGGAACTCTAAGGGTTTACCAGAGCCGCCTCCGGGCGGCTTTTTATTGTCTGCGATTCAACGCCTATCCTGTTCAAAGACGCCCAGCGGGATGCTTGACGCGCTGCGTCGCCGGAATGGACTATCAGCCCGGCAGCCCACGATTGTCTCAAGGAGAGCAAGATGAAAGCCTGGCGCGCACTGATGGTGCTGTCGTTTCTGCTGTTGAGTGGCTGCCTGGTGACGTTCAAGGAGCCGATCCCGGCCAATGAAGCGGCACCGATTCCGCTGCTCGGGGTCTGGTCGCGTACCGATGAGTGGGGCGAGCTGCGCTACCTCGATGTGACCCGTTCCGGCTCCAACCTGTACAAGGCCGACACCTACGTGGACAGCCCCGATAATGTGGCCAGCCTGCAAAGCTTCAGTTTCACCGTCGCCCACCATGGCCGCCGCTGGTACCTGTCGGCAGGCGTGCCCAAGCGCATGGGCGCGAATTTCGCCATCGGCGGCTTCGAGCTGACCCACAACAACGAACTGGTGCTGTTCAACCTGGACGTCGGGCAGATTCTGCAGGCCATCGACAGCGGCGAACTCGAAGGCAGCGGCGTGGACATGCCGCAAGGCGAGGGTGTGTTGGTGTCCAGCAAGCTGGAGCAGGTGTTCGCTTACCTTAACGACCCTGCCAATTCCGACGTATTCGTCGAAGTGGCACGCTATCAGCGATCCGCTCCTTGAGGATCACTTAGGCAATTTCAAATAATCAGCAGCGACGCAGAGAGGATTTCCATGAACAGCCACACAGGACTCGACGGTTACCAACTGGTCGTGCGCGCGCTGTCCGATCGTATCGTCGAGGCGCAGACGCCGATCCGCGTACTCGACGCGGTGAAATGGGACGACTCCATTCGCCAGGCTTTTCTCAAGCACAAGGGCCGAGAGCTGCCTGCCGTCGACCGCGCCTACTACGATAGCCGCCCACTGGCCTTTGACCCGGCCGCAAAGAAGCTCGAATTCCAGAATATCGAGCGCGACATCACCCGCCAGCTTGGCCAGTTCAACCCGGTCGGGCAGATCATGCGGCGCATGTGCCGCGAGTACCGCATGGTCATCCGTATGCTGGAAGCTCGCGGCACGGCGGATTTCGGGCTGATTTCCCAGGAGCTGTACGGCGCCGCCTCCGACGCTTTCCACGCCGGCGATCCAACCCTGGCGGACCTTGGGCTGATGTTTTCCGGCTACCTGAACAACATCGACAGTCGCGGCGACCTCAAGGATGAACCCAAGACGCTCAGCGCCAAGGACGCGGTGGCGTTGCTGCAGAGCCGGCTGAATGTGGTGTTTGGCGAGAGCGACAGCACCATACGGGTGTTCGAGTCGGACGGGATTCTGGCCGACGCGGCGGCGGGCGCTGACTACATCAAGATTCGCACCGACGCGATGTTCAACGAGCGTGACGTCAAGGCGCTCGAAGTCCACGAGGGGCTGGTGCACGTGGCGACCACGCTCAATGGCCAGAACCAGCCGATCTGCACCTTCCTGGCCAAGGGGCCGCCCTCGTCGACGGTCACCCAGGAGGGCCTGGCCATTCTCATGGAAGTGATCGCTTTCGCTTCTTATCCGAGCCGTCTGCGCAAACTCACCAACCGCACCCGCGCCATCCACATGGCCGAGCAGGGCGCCGATTTCCTGCAGGTCTGTGAGTTCTACCGCGAGCAAGGCTTCAGCCTGGAGGACAGCTACAGCAACGCCAGCCGGGCATTTCGCGGCTCTGCGCCGGATGGCCTGCCCTTCACCAAGGACCTGTCGTACCTGAAGGGTTTCATCATGATCTACAACTACATCCAGCTCGCCGTGCGCAAAGGCAAGCTGGAACAGATCCCTTTATTGTTCTGCGGCAAAACTACGCTCGAAGATATGCGTACGCTACGCCAGCTGGTCGATGAAGGCCTGGTGAGTCCACCCAAGTACCTGCCGCAACAGTTCCGTGACCTCAATTCGCTGTCGGCCTGGATGTGCTTCTCCAACTTTCTCAACCACCTGAGCCTGGACCGGATCGAAGCCGACTACGCCAACATTCTCTGACCGCACGGTGGGGGATGACGGCGAGGCGGCGCGCCGATCTTCCCTTCATCGATCCGCGTCGCGATGCGGATCGCCTGCGAGACCTGTGCATGAGCGAGCGCAACCCCATTCCCCTTATCCTCACCGCGATCGGCAGCGTTGCCGGGACCGTTGCGGTACTTGGCTTTTACGGCTACCTGCACATTGCCAAGCCCGAGGATGCCTTGTTGCTGTCGGCGTTCACCATGCTCAAGACCGTTCCTGGCGAAGACTACAAGGTCAGCCTGAAACCGGCCGATCAGTTGGCGCGCTGCATCGACGGCGTGCTGGTGTTGTTCGACCAGCAACAGAAGGGACTCAGCGGTGTGCTGATCGACGACCGCAAGCGCGCGGTGCGCTGCAACGGTTGACCGGACGCGCAAACAACAAGCCCCGCAAAAGCGGGGCTGGTTGGCGCAAGCATCGGCGTTACGCCGACGTTGCGAGAAGGCCTAGGGCCTTAGTTGCTCATCGAGGTACGCGGTGCAACCGGCTTGTCGTCGTTGGAGATGGTCACTTCCACACGACGGTTCATGGCGCGGCCGGAAGCGTCAGCGTTGCTGGCGACCGGGTAGTCCTTGCCATAACCCTGGGCAACGATGCGCTCCGGGCCTACACCCTGACGCACCAGTGCCATGCGCACGGCGTTGGCGCGACGCTCCGACAGGCTCTGGTTGTATTCAGCCGAACCGGTGCTGTCGGTATAGCCTTCGATGATCACCTTGCGGTCCGGGTTTTCCTGCAGGAATTGGGCGAGTTTGGTGATGTTGTGCATGCCGCCCGGCTTCAGCTCGGCACGGTCCAGGTCGAACAGCACGTCGCCGAAGGTCACCAGGGTGCCACGTTCGGTCTGCTTGGCGTTGAGGCTGTTCTGCAGTTGCTTGATCTGCGCGTCGCGGGCTTCAAGGCGGGCCTTGGCACGCTGGGCTGCGGACTGCTCCAGTTGCTGTTCGGTGGTGCGCAGCGCGATGGTCTGGTTGGCCACTTCGATACGCTGGTTGGCCAGGTAAGCGAGCTGATCGACCTTCTTCTCGTCTTCCTTCTCGCGGAAGGCGCGCTCGGCTTTCTCCAGTGCTTCACCCGCGTCCTTGGTTTCCAGGGCCGCAACCTTCACCGCTTCGGGGTTGGTCTGCAGGGAGGAGTAGCTGCTGCGCGCCTGCTCCAGGTTGACGTTGGGTTGGGTGGAGCAGGCAGCGAGGCCAACGCTCAGGGCCAGCAGGGCTGGAATCATCACTTGTTTACGCATGATCGTTCATCCTTTATTCGGTGGGCGAAGTCTGACGAGGCCGTTACTGGCCCTGGATCGGAGCCTGTTGAGCACCGCGCAGACCTTCCTGGCGCAGTTCCTCGATACCCTGCTGGGCATCCTGCAGTGCCTTGTTGGCCTTGGCTGCCTGAGTCTTGCGAACGGCAACGCGGGCGTCCCACTCAGCCTGTTCGGCCAGGCGCTTGGCTTCTTCGTAATTCTGGTCCAGCAATTCCAGCTCGGCCTGCTTCAGTTTGTCCTGGGCCGATTTGGTTTCCACTGCGGCGAATTCGGTACCGCCAGAGCTCACGGCTTCGTTGACGGCAGATTTGGTCACGGCCATTTGCTCGCTGGGCGGGTTGCCTGCACAGCCGGCAAGCAGCAGGGTGCTGCCGATGGCGAGTGCCGCGAGCTTCCAGCCGGCCAGTTGAGTACGTGCGTTTGAGGCAGTTTTAGTGGTCATGGTGTGCAACTCCATTGGTAATTTCCTGGCAAACAGTCGGTTCCCACGATGGTCACCTGCCGTCCGGAACTCACGAGCAATACAGGCTGAGTAAGTTTTTCCCCGGCGACCAGCGGTCACTACGGCATAACCCTGTGAGTTGAGCGAAGCCGTAAACGTTCAGCAAAAAACTGCCTGGCACCGGCTGCCCGGCACGTTGAAACCGCGCCAGGCCACGCCACGCGGCGCTTTGCCAGCGATTGCAGAATTGTCGGCAAGGGCGCTCACGGGTGTGGTTGACCGTCGGCATCGGTCATTTCCTGCAGGTAGTGGCGCGCCAGTTCGAGAAAACGCGGGGTAGGGCCGACGTCCTCGTACACCGGGTTGCCTTCCTCGTCGGTGGCGACCACCTGGGTGCCCTGCACGTACGGCAGGCTTGCCTCGAGATCCTCCAGCGCGGCGCCCAGCAGCTCGGCCAGCAACTCTTCGGGGCGCCGCTTGGGGTACATGTGGGCGAGGGCCGACAAGCGCGCGGCGGCCTCGACGTCCAGGTGCACCTGGTAGGGCGTGCTGACCAGGCGGCCGGTGGCGTTCTGTTCCCATTGCTGGACGAGTTCGCGGATCTTCATAGGTACCTCGCAGGGGGGCGGATTCTTCGTTACAGACCTGGCAGCCCCCGGCTGCGTTCCGCTTGCTTGCCGGCCGCAAGGCAGGGCCGGTGACGATGGTCATGGCTGCTGCGGGTACAGGCACGCTTGTCAGTCGCGCCAAGGCTGGGCAATCTGGAGGCTCACGCAGCGGCGCAGGGGAACTGGTATGACGCAAATCGACGCACGCCTACGCGAAGACGTTCACCAGCTTGGTGAGCTTCTCGGCACCACCATCCGCGAGCAGTACGGCGATGCCTTTCTCGACAAGATCGAACGCATCCGCAAGGGTGCCAAGGCGGCTCGCCAGGGCTCGGCAGAGGGTGCCCGGCAGCTCAGCGATACCCTCGACCAACTCAACGACGACGAGCTGTTGCCCGTGGCGCGCGCGTTCAACCAGTTTCTCAACCTGGCCAATATCGCCGAGCAGTACCACCGCGTACGCCGGCGTCACCCCGGCGAGGCGCAGCCGTTCGAGAACCGTATCCTGGACGAATTGCTCCAGCGCCTGCGCGCTGGCGGCCACGATCGCGAAGCCCTGGCCCGGCAGGTGGGGCGGCTGGACATCGAACTGGTGCTCACCGCCCACCCGACCGAAGTCGCGCGGCGCACACTGATCCAGAAGTACGACGCCATCGCCGCGCAACTGGCGGAGCAGGATCATCGCGACCTCTGCGAGGCCGAGCGCGATGCAATCGCCAGCCGCCTGCAGCGGCTGATCGCCGAAGCCTGGCACACCGAGGAGATTCGTCGGGTACGGCCTACGCCGGTGGACGAGGCGAAGTGGGGTTTTGCCGTGATCGAGAACTCGCTGTGGTATGCCGTGCCGACGGTGTTGCGCAAGGCCGACCAGGCGCTGCAGCGCGAGACCGGGTTGCGTTTGCCGCTGGAGGCCGCGCCGATCCGCTTCGCCTCGTGGATGGGCGGTGACCGCGACGGCAATCCCAACGTGACCGCCAAGGTGACCCGTGAAGTGCTGCTGCTGGCGCGCTGGATGGCGGCTGACCTGTACCTGCGCGACATCGATAGCCTGGCCGCCGAGCTGTCCATGCAACAGGCCAGCGACGAGCTGCGTGCCCGCACCGGTGACAGCGCCGAGCCCTACCGCGCGCTGCTCAAGCAAGTGCGCGAACGCCTGCGCGCGACCCGTGCCTGGGCTCATGAATCCCTGGCCGGCCCGGCGAGCCCGCCGGCTGCGGTGCTGCATGACAATGCTGACCTCTATGAGCCGCTGCACCTGTGCTACCGCTCGCTGCACGACTGTGGAATGGGCGTGATTGCCAATGGCCCGCTGCTGGATTTCCTGCGCCGGGTCAGTACCTTCGGCTTGTTCCTGGTGCGTCTGGATGTGCGCCAGGACGCCACCCGGCACGCCTCGGCGCTCGGTGAAATTACCGACTACCTGGGCTTGGGTCGCTATGACGAGTGGGACGAGGAGCAGCGCCTGCAATTCCTGCAGACCGAGCTCAATGGCCGCCGGCCGTTGCTGCCGGCCGACTTCCGCCCGAGTGGCGATACCGCCGAAGTGTTGGCCACCTGCCGTGAAGTGGCAGCGGCGCCGGCTGCTTCGCTGGGTTCGTACGTGATCTCCATGGCCGGTGCGGCGTCCGACGTGCTCGCCGTGCAACTGCTGCTCAAGGAAGCCGGGCTGCGTCGGCCAATGCGCGTGGTGCCATTGTTCGAAACCCTGGCGGACCTGGACAACGCCCCGGTTGCCATCGAGCGCCTGCTCGGGCTGCCGGGCTACCGGGCCAAGCTGCATGGCCCTCAGGAGGTGATGATCGGTTACTCCGACTCTGCCAAGGATGCTGGCACCACCGCCGCCGCCTGGGCGCAGTACCGCGCCCAGGAGAGCCTGGTGGACATCTGCCAGCAGCATCAAGTGGAGTTGCTGCTGTTTCACGGCCGCGGCGGCACCGTCGGGCGTGGCGGCGGCCCCGCCCACGAGGCGATCCTGTCGCAGCCACCCGGTTCGGTTAACGGGCGTTTTCGCACCACCGAGCAGGGCGAGATGATCCGCTTCAAATTCGGCATGCCGGACATCGCCGAGCAGAACCTCAACCTCTACCTTGCCGCCGTGCTGGAGGCGACCCTGCTGCCGCCGCCAGCGCCGCAGCCGACCTGGCGGGCGCAGATGGACCGGCTCGCCGCAGACGGCGTAGCGGCCTATCGCGGGGTAGTGCGGGAGCATGAGCAGTTCGTCGAGTATTTCCGCCAGGCCACACCCGAGCAGGAACTGGGCCGGTTGCCCCTGGGTAGCCGGCCAGCCAAGCGCCGGGAGGGCGGGGTGGAAAGCCTGCGCGCCATCCCGTGGATCTTCGCCTGGACCCAGACCCGCCTGATGTTGCCCGCATGGCTTGGCTGGGAGGCTGCGTTGAGCGGTGCGCTGGCCCGGGGCGAAGGCCAGCTGCTGGAGCAGATGCGCGAGCAATGGCCGTTTTTCCGCACCCGTATCGACATGCTGGAGATGGTCCTGGCCAAGGCCGATGAGTCGATTGCCCGGCTGTATGACGAGCGCCTGGTCGACGCCGGGCTGCATCCCTTGGGGGCTCATTTGCGCGACCTATTGTCGCAGGCCGGGTCGGTGGTGCTGGGGCTGACCGGGCAAGCGCAGTTGCTCGCCCACAGCCCGGAGACGCTGGAATTCATCACCGTGCGCAACACCTATCTGGATCCGCTGCATTTGCTGCAGGCCGAACTGCTTGCCCGTTCCAGGCAGCGCGAGCACGAGGCCGGAAGCGCTCTGGAACAGGCGCTTCTGGTCAGCGTCGCGGGGATTGCAGCAGGGTTGCGCAATACTGGCTAGGTCTCGTCCATTGGCTCCAGCAGTGGAGAACGTGCCGTCAACGGCGTCCAAGTTCGCGCAATTCATGGGAATTGCCCTGGGGTTGCGCGAGTTTGGACGTTAGTTGTATGGCGCCGGGGCGACAATCCGGTGCAAGCTGCAGCACGCAGCCTGGACATGCGGCCTCAGGTCGCATTTGTCTGCGACTTTCGACGGCTTGTGCGGCTCAGGGGCGCTGTGTATCTTGATCGACCTTCTGGCAGTTCGGCCCCTGGCTCGCCTGCTGAAATTTTTCGAGATTGGCCCCACGAGGCGAGTCCACCATCACTACCAAGAACTTGAGGAGCACATCGATGCGCGTGATTCTGTTGGGGGCGCCCGGTGCCGGCAAAGGTACTCAGGCTGGTTTCATTACCAAGAAATTCTCGATTCCCCAGATTTCCACGGGTGACATGCTGCGTGCTGCGGTCAAGGCCGGTAGCGAACTGGGCATGGCGGCAAAGAGCGTGATGGACGCCGGTGGCCTGGTCTCCGATGAACTGATCATCAACCTGGTCAAGGAGCGCATCGCGCAGCCCGATTGCGCCAATGGCTTTCTGTTCGATGGCTTCCCGCGCACCATCCCCCAGGCCCAGGCACTCAAGGATGCAGGCGTACAGATCGATCACGTGGTGGAGATCGCCGTCGACGACGAAGAGATCGTCGGCCGCATCGCTGGTCGCCGGGTGCACCCGAACTCCGGCCGCGTGTACCACACCGAGCACAATCCGCCGAAAGTCGCCGGCAAGGATGACGAAACCGGTGAGGACCTGATCCAGCGTGACGACGACAAGGAAGCCACCGTGCGTCATCGCCTGTCGGTCTACCATTCGCAGACCAAGCCGCTGGTGGATTTCTACCAGAAACTCGCGGCCGCCGAAGGCACGCCGAAGTACAGCGCCGTTCCGGGCGTCGGTTCGGTCGAGCAGATCACCGCCAAGGTCATGGCAGCGCTCAGCTAAGCCTGCCTGCACGACGACAACGGCCCGCTTGCGGGCCGTTGTCGTTTTCGGGCATGCCGCCATCCCTGCGGGTCGGCTGCGTGTCGTTCCCGGGCAGTAAGCGAAGCGGCTATGCTTCTACAATGGTGACGTGCCGGACGTCGGTGATGCATGCATGTGTGGCGCGCGATGGCGCTGCCCAGCGTCCGGGCACGGCCAGCCGGGTTCATCGACCGTCACCAGACCGCCTTGCTGCAGGTGAGGAACGCGGTAATTCATCAACCCCCATCAGAGTGCATTCCATGACCAGGAACAGAAGACTTGCCTGCCTGCCCATCGCCATCGTGGCGTCGGCATTGAGCGCATCCGTCGCATTGGCCGACGGCGCCCCGCAGAAGAAGGGCGAGTGCTCGGTTGCCGAGTTCACCATGGCGCTGCGCTATCAGCAGCAATCAGCCGAAGTTCGGGCATTGCAGATGCAGGCTTACAACATCGCCACCGAGAAGCTGGATGCCGCCGTGGCGGCTGCCGAGGACCCATCCAAGCTGGCCATCGTGACCGACGTGGATGAAACGGTGATCGACAACTCCGCGCTGCTCGCGCGTGACCTCGCCAATTGCCACACCTATGATGGCTGGGACACCTGGCTGCCCTGGGAGCGTGATGGCGAGCCCGTGCTGATTCCGGGCGCCAGGAAATTCCTCGAACACGCCGACAAGCTGGGCGTGGTCATTCGCTATGTTTCCGATCGCTCGGATGAGCAGAAGGACTACACCCTCAAAGCGCTGAAAAAGCTCGACCTGCCGCAGGTCAGCGCAGAAAGCGTGATGCTGCTCGGGCCGCCGAAGGTCGAGCGCCGGGCGCTGGTCGCCAAGGATTACCGCATCGTGATGCTGCTCGGCGATACCCTGCATGATTTCGATGCGCGTTTCCGCAAGACGCCGGTGGCCGAACAACGTGCGACCGCCGAGGCTGAATCGGCCAAGTGGGGCACCGAATGGATCGTGTTCCCCAACGCCGGCTATGGCACCTGGTCGAAAGAGCCGCTCAAGGGCTGGGACGCCAAGCCCGTCATCGAAAAATGGTAAGCGACGCAGCCCCCGTCAGCGTGGGCTGACAGGTCAAGCGCTACTGCCGCACCGGGCAGTAGCGCAGGCACGGCAGTGCACTGCTGTAGCGCTTGCCCGTTCATCCCCCGCCGGCGCCCGCCAGCGGCTTGACCCGCTGTGCTGGAAAAAAGCGCGGCAAACCGTTTTAATGCCCGCCCGCTCAGCCACCTCTACAGATCGCCATGACCACTCTGCTGGCCCTCGATACCGCCACCGAAGCCTGTTCCGTCGCCTTGTTGCATAACGGCCGGGTGACGAGTCATTACGAGGTGATCCCGCGTCTGCATGCGCAGCGCCTGCTGCCGATGATCAAGACGTTGCTCGCCAGCCAGGGCGTGGCGCTGTCTGCGCTGGACGCCATCGCCTTTGGCCGTGGCCCTGGCGCCTTCACCGGCGTGCGCATCGCCATCGGCGTGGTGCAGGGGCTGGCGTTCGCGCTCGACCGCCCGGTGCTGCCGGTGTCCAACCTGGCGGTGCTGGCGCAACGCGCCCTGCGCGAACACGGCGCGGGCCAGGTCGCGGCCGCCATCGATGCGCGAATGGATGAGGTGTACTGGGGCTGCTACCGCGCCGAGCAGGGCGAAATGCGCCTGGCAGGTCGCGAGGCGGTGCTGGCGCCGGAGCAGGCGCAACTGCCGGGTGATGCCGATGGTGAGTGGTTCGGTGCCGGCACTGGCTGGGGCACGTTCGCGCCGCGTATCGCGGCCCAGGTGTCGGCACGTGAGGACGCCATGCTGCCTCACGCCGAAGACTTGCTCAGCCTCGCCCGTTTCGCCTGGGCGCGGGGGGAGGCGGTGGTTGCCGACCAGGCGCAGCCCATCTATTTGCGTGACAAAGTGGCGACGCCAAAGATGCCGCCACCGGCTGGTTTCTGAGTTGCCGATGGGCGGTAGGGTTATAGTCGTCCTTTTGTCGTCAAGTTCCCGACCATCGATTGCCAAGGGCCTGCGCGGCGGCTAAATTGCCAGCACTCCCGCACGTCTTTCTGCCGAGCCTTCACTGATGCGTATCGACGGTAACATCGCGCCCTATTCACCGGATCGTGGCCCCCGCTCGGGGACTGCGGTCACGCCCTATCGCGAGGCGAACCGGGAACAAGAGGTCAAGCGCGAGCAACCGGCACCGAGCGCGGCGTCCCAGGGCTTCGAGCAGATTCCGCAGATCCGTCGCGTGCAGCAGAGCAGCGCCAGCGCGGACAACTTCCCCGTGCGTTCGCTGGATGTCACCTACCAGCCCGCCATCAGCAATCGCGCCGCCCAGGCCATTGCCAGCTACAGCAGCACCGAAGCCTACGTGCGCGACATGGATGCCCAGCAGGTACTGGGCCTCGATCTCTACGCCTGATCGACTCGCGGTCTGTTTCACGCGCCTCGCTCAGGCACAATGGCCGCTTCAGAATGATCAGCGGTTCGCGATGCTTCCCTATTTTCTCGGTTGTCCCTCCTGGAGCGATGCCGCCTGGCGCGGCAGCTTCTACCCGCCCGACCTGAACATGAATGACAGCCTCGAGCATTACTGCCGGGTGTTCAATGCCGTGGAAGGCAATACCACCTTTTATGCGCGCCCGGACGAGGAGAAACTCGCCCGCTGGGTGCAGCGCATGCCGGCTGATTTTCGCTTCTGCGCCAAGGTTCACAAGGACATCAGCCACGACGGCGACCTGCGCGATCAGCTCGACAGCACCCGCGCGTTTCTCGCGTTGCTCGCGCCACTGGGCGAGCGGGTGACGCCGCTTTGGCTGCAGCTGCCGGCGATGTTCGGCCCGGCACGGCTGGGCGAGCTGGCAGTGTGGCTGGATGAATTCGCCCACCGGCGGCTGGCCGTGGAGGTGCGCCATCCGGCGTTCTTCGACAGGGGCGACGATGAACGTGCGCTCAACCGCCTGCTGCACGACCGGGGAGTGGAGCGCATCTGTCTGGACTCCCGTGCGCTGTTCAGCTGCCAATCGAGCGACCCGGCGGTGCTGCACGCGCAGTCGAAGAAGCCGCGCCTGCCGATTCGCCCGACAGCGTTCAGCGACAGCCCGCAGGTGCGCTTCATCGGCGGGCCGGATCTGGCTGCCAATCAGCCGTTTCTCGAGCCCTGGCTGGACAAGGTGGCGGCCTGGATCGAACAGGGCCTCACGCCCTACGTGTTCCTGCACACCCCGGACAACCACCTCGCCGCCGCCCAGGCGCTGCGTTTTCACGAGCTGTTGAGCGAACGCCTGCCGGGTCTGCCGCCGCTGCCGCCCTATACCGACAGCGAGCCCAGGGCCGAGCAGCTGGGGCTGCTTTAAGGCAGAAGCAGCCGTAGGGTGGATGACGCTCTTTTCATCCACCATTGCGATCGCAGAGCGGTGGACGGGTCGGGCCGCGTAGGTGAGGCGTCGTCCACCCTACGACTGTGGGAGCGGGCCATGCCCGCGAAAAATCACGGGCATGGCCCGTTCCCACAATGAATCACCGAACGGCTGTTTGCGCCACCTTGCTGCCCGTCAGGGTAGGATGGGTGAAACCCATCAATTCATCGATGGGTTTCACCTACGCGGCCCGCCCCATCCTACGGGCTGGAGCGTGGGAGCCGTGGTAAATGCTGGCGGACTCATGTGGGAGCGGGCCATGCCCGCGAAAAGTCGCGAGCACGGCGTGTTCCCACAGTCGATAGCGCTCAGGCCAGGCGCAGGTGGTTGTCCCAGAGCCCGGCAGGCAGTTCCAACGGCTGCATGGCGATGCGCTCGGCGCGGCAGTCATACAGACGGCAGCGGCCGACCCCGGCGCTGACCACGAAGCCGTTCGCTACCGCGCCGACGCCGGCGCAGTCCGGCAAGCCGGCGTCCAGGCGCACGGCGCCGCTGTCCAGGTCCCAGATGAACAGGCGATTGCCGCGCGGTGCGGTCATCGCCAGCAGGCGCAGATCGCTGTGTACGGCCACGCTGGCGGTGTACTGATTCATCATCTGGCGCTGCGCGTCGGCCATCGGGAAGTGCTGGAAAGGCTGGCCTGGCCGCTTGATCGCTACCAGCGGCACGGCATCCATGGCATCCCCCATGTATTGCTGGCCGCTGACGATGGTGCCGTCGCTGGCGACGGCCAGGTGGCGCACGCTGTTCATGCGCTCGGGCAACTGCTCCTTGCTGTGCAGCGCACCGTCGCGGGCCATCAGCACCAGGCTCGCTTCCATGGCGTCGAGGTTCATCTCGACCCGGCTTTCCGCCTCGGTGCGGATGCCGCCATTGGCCACCACCAGGGTTTCGCCATCAGGCATCCACAGCACCTGATGCGGGCCCAGACCGTGGGTGGGCAACTCGTTGCGGCGCACCAGGCGTTCACCGTCCAACTGGTAGGCGCCGAGCACGCCGCGGCCCGGATCGGTGGTGTCGTTTTCGGTGGCGTACAGCCACTGGCCGTCCTTGTGGAACACCGCGTGGCCATAGAAATGCCGGTCCGGCTCGCTGCGCAGGGTCTGCAGCAGACGACCGTCGCGCGTGTCGATCAGGTAGCTTTCAGTGCTCGGCCGGCGGCCAACGAACACCGCCATCGGTAGGCTCGGGTGCGGTACCACATCGTGGCAGCGTTCGCTTACCGGGGTAGCGAAGGCGCGCTGGCCATCGAGGCGGTAGCCGACCGCGTAATGCTTGCCGCCTTCGTCATTGCGTGCCGACAGCAGCAGCGGCTGGCCGCCGTGGTGGCCCAATTTCCAGCCGCCGACGGCGCCAGCCGCCAGCACCGCGGCGCTCAGGCCGAGAAAGGCCCTGCGTTTGATCGCCATGGCTCAGTCCCCGTCGTGCGCGTTGAAGCCCAGCTGGATACCCAGCGCCTTGGCCAGTTCACCTTCGTGCAGGCGGTGCAGCACGTTGAGGCTGTCATAGAAGGCGTTGAGCGTCTGCCGCCCGGCCTCGTCGGCCAGTAGATCACCAAGCGGGCGCTGCAGGCCGGCGAGCTGTTGCCGAGTGTCGGCGTAGGCGGCATCGATACGCTGCTTGAGTGCGTCCTGATCGCTGTCCAGTAGCGCCTGCAGACCATCACCCTTGGCGCCATGCCACAGCTGTTCTGCTGCGCTTAGCGCCGCGCCCAGGTTGGCCAGGCTGGCCTGGCTGCGCCAGGCTTCGGCCTGGTAGGGCTGCGGCACACCCTTGCTCTGCCGGCCCAGCGGTGCACCGAGCTTCTTCTTCAGCCCGTCGATGGCGCTGACCTGGGTGCGCAGCAGGTCGGAAATGGCTTCGCTCGCTTCGGCATAGCGCTCGTTGGGGAACAGCTTGAATTGGCTGAGCGCGCCGGTTTCACCCTGCCATTGGTCCAGGACCGTGCTCGCCAGTGCCTGCTGGTGCTCGCCAATGGCCGTCAGCAGTGGGCAATAGCGGGTTTTCTGCTCGGCGTTCTGCAGGTCTATGGCCGGGTCGAACATCAGGTATTCGTAGGCCGTCAGCCCCTGGACGACGACGCTGGCGTTATCCAGGTCCGCTGCAGTGAGCTGCGGCTTGCTGTTGACCAGCGCCTGCACCTGGCGCGCTACCAGGTTCTTCTTGTCCGGCCAGAACTGCACTTGCCAGGCGCGGTTGCCTTCGGCGAGCGGTCCCACGGCCAGGGGCTGCAAGCTCGCCCAGGCGCTTTGTGCGGTAAGAAACGCCTGGCGGGCTGCCGGCAGGTCTTCACTACCCGCGCAGAAGGCCTTGGCGCTCGTGGCGAGGGCCACGTCGGCTTCTTTCCAGACGCTGTGTGCCGGTAGCAGCACACCGTCGGCCAGCGCCGTACTGACGGTGGTCTGTGGGTCTGAAGGTGAGCACGCGGCCAGGCTCAGGCCCAGCAGGGCGACGGTCAGCGGAGAACGGATCATGCGCGACTCCTTACAGTGAGTTCAGAAACGCCAGAAGCGCGGTGCGCTCCTCGCTGGAAAATTGCAGGACATGTTGCCTGGCCGCTTCGCCTTCGCCGCCGTGCCAGGCGATGGCTTCGAGCAGATTACGGGCGCGGCCGTCATGCAGGAACTGGGTGTGGCCGCTGACCCTCTCGGTCAAGCCGATGCCCCACAGCGGCGCGGTTCGCCACTGCCGGCCATTGGCACGAAACTCGTCACGGCGATCGGCCAGGCCTTCACCCATGTCGTGCAGCAACAGGTCGGTATAGGGGCGAATCGTCTGGTTGGCCAGCTCCGGTTCGGCAGCGTCGGCGGCGGTGACGAAGCTGGGCGTGTGGCAGCCCTGGCAGCCAGCGCGGTGGAACAGGGTCTTGCCGGCCAGCACCTGGGCATCGTCGACCTGGCGGCGTGCCGGCACGGCCAGGTTGCGGGTGTAGAACAGCACCATCTTCATGATGTTGTCGCTGACCTCCGGTTCGCCGCCGTGGGGAGCCTCGCGGCAGGCGGTTTGCGCATCGGTGCACTGGTCGCGGGGCACAACGCTGCTGGTCAGGCCCATGTCGTGGGCGAAGGCGTGGGCGTTTTGCTGATTCAGGGTTGGTTGACCGGCTTTCCAGCCGAAACGGCCGAGCGCGGTCTTCTGCCGGGCGTCGTCCCACACCCAGTTGGGCTGCCCGGCGATGCCATCGCCATTTTTGTCTTCGGGGTCGGCATTGGCGAGGATGGCCGTCTCGGGGATCGCCTCGAGCAGCCCCAGGCCGGGCATCGGCGGGGCGATGCGCGCGGAGAGCCGCGTATCCGGATGCATCGGGCCATAGCCCAGCTGGCTGATGTTCAACTGCGGCTTGCGCAACTCTAGGGTAAACCCGTCGGCGAACTGCACGGTGTGCGTAGTGTACTCGACGCGTACCTTGCCTTCCGGCGCTACGCCGGGGTTGGCCATGTCCTGCAGCTGCGCGCCGTATTTCGGTTCGGGCAGCACGCCCTGGCGCTCGATGATCCACCCATCGGCACTGCCGGCTGGGATCGACAGGCGCACCAGCATCGATACGGCGTTCACGCTGCCAGGTTCCGGCGGATGGCCTCGGCCGTCGCGAACGTGGCAGTTCTGGCACGCATTGGTGTTGAACAGTGGGCCGAGACCGTCACGGGCGGTTGTGGTGGAAGGCGCGATCACCCAGGGGTTGCGGAAGAAGCTGTTGCCCACGCTGAAATCCAGGCGGCGCTCGGCCTTGAGGTTGGCGGAGGGCAGGGAGAAGGCGTTGTGGTCAGTGCGCGACACCGTGGCCGTGCCGGCGGACAGCGCTTCGCCAGGCTCGGCAGCGGTGAAGCGCGGGGACTGGTCACAGGCCGCCAGGCTCAGGGCCAGGCCCAGCAGCGGCAGCAGACGACCGGGTAGCGCAGGCATCGACGGAGTCCGTGACAGGAAAATCAAGGGCGGGAATCTTAGCAGCCTATGGACATTTAAATAAGATGGATTTGCATGTGTAGACGGCCCACAGCGCAGAAATGAAAAAGGCCGATGCGAGGTGAGTCGCATCGGCCTGGTCTACGCCTGAGGTTCTAGGATCAGAACTCGTGGTCGGCGGTGTCCGGGTTCAGATCGCTGATGCCCAGTTTGCCCGCTGCTTGCTCGATGGCACCGGTCTGCTTGACCAGCGCAGCGATGGCATCACGTACCAGTTGCTGGCCGTCGGCATTGTCGGCGGCGATCAGCTGGTCGAAGTGCACACCCTTGTTCGCGCTGTCGACCAGTGCCTGCAGTTTGGCTTCGGTCGCTTCCAGGTCGGCCTTCAGGGTGCTGTCGGCGGCGGCGTCCGCCTTGGCGACCAGCGAGGACAGGCTCGGCCCGGTCAGGCTGCTGCCGTCGACCTTCTTGTACTCGCCCAGGTAGACGTTGCGGATGCCCTTGCCGTTGTAGAAGTGCGAGTTGTGGGTGTTGTCGCTGAAGCAGTCGTGTTCGTCTTCGGTGGAATTGGCTTCCAGCGCGACCTTCATGCGTTCGCCAGCCAGCTCGCCAAGGGACAGGCTGCCCATGCCGAAGAGCATCTTGCGCAGGCCGTTTTCGGCCGATTCGCTTTCCAGGGTGGCGCGGTAATTGTCGGCGACGCCGGCTTTCCACTGGCCCGCCATTTCGTCGAGGTCGGCGACCAGCAGTTCGGTAGCGGCTTTCAGGTAAGCGCGGCGACGCTCATTGTGGCCACCGGTGGCGCCTTCGCCGACCACGTAGTCGGTCGCCGGGCGTTCGCCGGCACCCGGGCCGCTGCCGTTCAGGTCCTGGCCCCAGAGCAGGAATTCGATGGCGTGGTAACCGGTGGCGACGTTGGCTTCGGAACCGCCCAGTTCGTTCAGGCTGGCCAGCAGGTCCGGGGTGATTTCGGTGACGTCGACCTTGTCTTCACCAACCTGGATCTCGGTGTTGGCGATGATGTTGGCGCTGGCGCCCGGGTTGCCCAGGGCGTGCTGGTAGTCGGCGTCGACGTAGTCGATCAGGCCTTCGTCCAGGGGCCAGGCGTTAACCTGGCCTTCCCAGTCGTCGACGATGGTGTTGCCGAAGCGGAACACTTCACTCTGCATGTACGGCACGCGTGCTGCCAGCCAGGCTTCGCGGGCGGCCTTGAGGGTATCGGCGTTCGGTGTGGCGAGCAGGGCATCGACGGCCTTTTGCAGGGTCTTGGCGGTGCTGGCGGCGTCGTCGAACACAGCGGACGCGATGTCGGCGTAGTGCTTGACCACGGCCTGTGCAGCGGCTTCGTCGAAAGCGCCGGCCGCTGCTGGTGCACTGCTGGTGCTTGCTTGCGGAGCCGGGGCGGCGGCTTGGCTGGCAGGCGCCTTGTCTTCGCCGCAACCCGCGAGGGCGATGGCGATGGTCAGCAGGCTGGCAGAAGCCAGGGGCATACGAATCATGACGAAATCCTTTGCGTGTTAATGGGGAGCGTGCGTGGTCGGCCACGCGAGCTGCGACATAATGCGAAAGATTTGCATTTTACGCAAAGGCTGGATGTGCTACCGCCCGATCCGAGCCCCGATGCAGGGCTGGAATACCTGGAACTGCCCCGGTCAGAGGGTGGCCGGGTTGATACGCTGCCGCGCCCGGCTCGACTGCTTGAGGTAGTGCGTGAGTTCGCGAGCCGGCAGGGGGCGGCTGTAGAAGTAGCCCTGACCTTCGTGGCAACCCTGGGCGATGATGTACGCCTCCTGCTCTGCGGTCTCCACGCCCTCGGCGATGACCTGCATACCCAGGCTCTTGCCGAGCTGGATGATGGCGCGAACGATGGTGGCGTCGTCTTCGTCGTCGAGCAGGTCCTGAACGAAGCTCTTGTCGATCTTGATCTTGTCCAGGGGCAGGCTCTTCAGGTAGCTGAGTGACGAGTAGCCGGTGCCAAAATCGTCGATGGCAATCAGCGCCCCGGAACGACGCAGGCTGAGCAGGTGCTGGGCGGCCGTGCTGATGTCTTCCATCAGGCCGGTTTCGGTCACTTCCAGCTCAAGGCTGCGGGCGGGCAGGCGGTACATCTGCATCAGGTTGTTGACCACCCGCGGCAGCTCGGCGTGGTGCAGCTGCACGGTAGACAGGTTGACCGCCATGCGCAGGTCGCCGTAGCCCTGGTCGTGCCACTCACGCAGTTGCCGGCAGGTCTGGTCCAGCACCCACTCGCCAATCGCGATGATACTGCCGTTCTGTTCGGCCAGCGGGATGAACAGGTCCGGCGCGACCAGCCCGTGCTGCGGGTGTTGCCAGCGCAGCAGCGCTTCGACGCCGACCACGCGCTGATCGCGGAAACTGATCTGCGGCTGATACACCAGGTGCAGTTGATTCAGTGCCAGGGCGTCGCGCAGGTCCTTTTCCAGTTCGCGACGGCGACGCATCTCGCTGTCGACGCTGGCGATGTAGAACTGATAGCGGTTACGCGAGCGGCTCTTGGCCAGGGTCATGGTCTGCTCGGCTTTTTGCAGCAGTTTCTCGGGGCTGTCGCCGTCCTCCGGAAACAGGGTGATGCCGATGGTCGCGCGCAACTGCACCTGGTGTTCATCGAGCACGAATGGCGCCTCGAGATCGTCGAGCACGCTCTGCGCCAGCTCGGCGGCCTCGTAGGGCTGCTCGATATCGGCCTGCACCAGGGCGAACTGATCGCCCCCGAGGCGCGCCAGAGCGCCCAGCCGCCCGCTGTGACTGCGCAGGCGGTCGGACAGGGCTAGCAGCAACTGGTCGCCGGTCTGGTAGCTGAATTGCTCGTTGATGCCCTTGAAGTCATCCAGGCCGACGCACAGCACGGCGACGCGGCGTTGCAGGCGCCCGGCATCTTCGAGAATCTGCTCCAGCTGGCCCTGCAACTGCTGGCGGTTCGGCAGGCCGGTGAGAAAATCGTACTGTGCCATGCGCTGCAGGCTGTTCTCGGCTTCATGGCGCAGGTGCGTATTGCGCTCGATCGAGGCGAGCAGTTGGTTGGCGGTGTTGATCCACAGCCCCAGCTCGTTCTTCTCGTTGCCGGCAAGCATGGGCAGCTTGTTTTCGCTGGGGCGGTCCGGGTTGATGCTGCTCAGGTGATCGATGATCTTGGCCAGCGGTTTGGTCAGCAGCCAGTAGTAGACCAGGTACAGCACCAGCCCCATGGCCAGGGCGCGCAGCACGCCGGAGACGAAGATGATCACCGAGTTGGTGAGGAAACTCTCACCGTACAGGGCCGTATCCAGGGTGATGTTCAGGTCACCGTAGTACTCGTTATAGGGTTCGCGGCCTATCAGGCGAATGGCGAACGTCTGCTCCTCGCCGAGGATGGGATCGGTCAGCCAGCGGATCGGCAGCTCGGCCAGCGGCCGGCTGCGCTCGGCGAGCATCTGCTCGCCCGGATGGCCGATGGACGCCTGGCGCACCGACTCATGCTGGAAAAGACCTTCGACGACCTGCATGCCCATCTCGCGATCCAGACTGTAGACCGCCTGGGTCGAGGGGTCGCGGAACATCGCGAGGATGCGCTGGGCATCGCCGGTGATGGAATGGCGGGTCTTGTAGATATCGAACACGATCTGCCCAAGGCTCAGCACCACGCCAACGGCAAGCGCGGAGACCAGCACCACGCGAAGCAGTTTAACGGACAGACTGTGCTTGAGTTCCAGCTTCAAATGGCAGTTCCTTGTGCGATACCCGGTCGCCGGATAGGGGTGAGTATTGGCAAAGTCGCGGTGGCAGTCAAAGACTTGAATGACAAGGCATCTCAAAGGCGCCCGTGCGGTTTGCGCCGGCAACCTGCACTGTTTCGGAGACGGCCCCCAGGACTTGAGTACCGTCCGTCGCTCTCGGCGTATCGGCCGCCTGCTGCAAGCGGCCCTTTGCAGACGAAAAAAAGCCCCCCTGACCTGCGTCAGGGGGGCATCTTCATTCTACGCCGGTGGCTTGCTGGCAAGCCCGCCGGAGGGGGGTCAGGCTGCGAAGTTCTTCGCTACGAAGTCCCAGTTGACCAGGTTCCAGAACGCCTCGACATACTTCGGACGGACGTTGCGGTAGTCGATGTAGTAAGCGTGTTCCCACACGTCGCAGGTCAGCAGCGGGGTGTCGCCTGCAGTCAGCGGGCAACCGGCGCCGATGGTGCTGGACAGCGCCAGGGAGCCATCGGCCTTCTTGACCAGCCAGCCCCAGCCGGAACCGAAGGTGCCGATGCTGACCTTGCTGAACTCTTCCTTGAAGGTGTCGAACGAGCCGAAGGCCTTGTCGATCGCCGCGGCCAGTTCGCCGGTAGGCTGACCGCCACCGTTGGGGCTCAGGCAGTTCCAGTAGAAGGTGTGGTTCCACACCTGGGCGGCGTTGTTGAAGATGCCGCCGGAAGAGGTCTTGACGATTTCTTCCAGGCTTTTGCCCTCGAATTCGGTACCCGGCACGAGGTTGTTCAGGTTCACGACATAGGTGTTGTGGTGCTTGTCGTGGTGGAACTCCAGGGTTTCCTTGGAGATGTGCGGCTGCAGAGCATCGTGTGCGTAAGGCAGCGGCGGCAATTCGAAAGCCATGGTTATTCTCCTAATCAGGTCTGTTGCAATGAGCGCAAGGCCGATCACGGGCGGCCAAACTAGCGTCGGCGGGTTTATACCCTTTGCGACGCAGGGCAGGGATCATAGCATCGGGGGGGCTGCATAACCACGCGGCAACTGTGCGGGAAAGCGGTGCTAGAGCCTTTCTCGGCAGGCGTGTCGTCACCCGGGCGAAGCCGGCGAGGACATACGAATTTCAGCATGTGCGATGCACCGGCCTGCATGGCGTAAGCCACAAGGCAGGAACGGGCTCAGGCGAGTTTCATGGTCGCCACGCCAGCGAGGATTATCAGGCAGGCCAGTAGCCGAATCGGCGGCAGGCGCTCCTTCAGCCACAGGCTGCCGATCAGCAGGGCGAACACCACGCTGGTCTCGCGCAGGGCCGATATCAGCGCCACCGGGGCCTGGGTCATGGCCCAGATGACGATACTGTAGGCGAGCAGCGACATGCCCCCGCCGAGTAATCCGGCGCGCCAGTGCGGGCCCAGTTCGCCAAGGATACGGGGGCCGCGTTGCCCGATGATCACCACGGCCATCACCACGCCGTTCACCGCGAACAGCCACAGCGAGTAGGACAGTGGATCGCCATTGGCCCGTGCACCGCTGGCGTCGGACAGCGTATAGCCGGCGATGAACAGCGCCGTCATCAGCGCACTGAACAGCAGGCCGCCACTGGTAGCGCCGTTGCCGCCGCGCACCGCCATCAGCCAGATGCCGGCGACCAGCACGGCCAGCCCGAGCAGTTGCCCGCCCGGCAGCACTTCGCCGAGCAGCAGCACCGACAGGCCGGCTACCAGCAGCGGCGAGCTGCCCCGCGAAATGGGATAGACCTGGCCGAGATCACCGTAGCGGTAGGCACGGCTGAGAAACGCGTTGTAGCCGATGTGCAGGAGCGCCGAGAGACCGATCCACGGCCACGCGGCGGCGCCGGGCAGGGCCACGAAGGGCAGGGCAAGCAACGCGACGGTGCCGGCGCCGATCTGGATCAGTGAGGCGGTGAGAAAACGGTCCAGGCCGACCTTCAGCAGCGCGTTCCAGCCCGCGTGCAAGGCCGCCGAGGCGATGACCATGATAAAGACGCTGGTTTCCACAGGGGCTCCGGCCGGGCGCTGCGAGCCCCGCAGCATAGCACCGGCACCCTCGCCCGGGCTCAGAGTGGATTGGCGATCAGTTGCCAGGCGATGGCGAACATCATCGCTGCCACGCACAGGTCGATGATTCGCCAGGTCAGCGGGCGCGCCAGCCAGGGGGCCAGCCAGGCCGCGCCGAGGGCGAGGCACAGGAACCACAGCAGCGATGCGCTGGCTGCACCGGCCGCATAGGCGCCGGGTACGCTTTGCTGTGCGCCGAGCGAACCGATCAGCAGCACCGTATCGAGGTAGACGTGAGGGTTGAGCAGGGTAACCGCCAGCGTGGCCAACAATACTGCACGCAGCGAGCGTGGAGCCGCACCTTCGACCTGCAGTGCGCTGGGGCGGCATGCGCGCAGCAGGGCCTGGGCGCCATACCAGAGCAGAAACGCCGCACCACCCCAGCGGGCAATGCTCAGTAACAGCTCGCTCTGCAGCAGCAGGGTGGCCAGGCCGAACACGCCTGCGCTGATCAGCAACGCATCGCAGACGATGCACAGCAGCGCCACCGGCAGATGGTGCTCACGGCGCAGACTCTGGGCAAGGACGAAGGCGTTCTGGGCGCCCAGGGCAACGATCAGACCGGCGGTGATCAACAGTCCATTGCTATAGCTCTGCCACATGCTCAGCGCTCCTGAACGGAACTGTAGGGGGTCGAGGTGCCGAGAGCTGACATGTGCGATGACGTCCTGTGTGGAGGGGAGTGGCTGACAGTCTGCGGTGATTGGTTGTATAAGAAAAAGCAATATTGCTGATCACGCATTAGGAAAATAGATTGCTCGATTACAAATTGCTGGCCGCCCTGGCGGCGGTCGTCGAACAGGCTGGCTTCGAGCGTGGCGCTCAGGTGCTGGGTCTGTCGCAATCGGCGGTGTCGCAGCGCATCAAGCTGCTGGAAGCGCGTATCGGCCAGCCCGTGCTGCTGCGCGCCATGCCGCCGACCCCCACGGATGTGGGCCGGCGCCTGCTCAACCACGTGCAGCAGGTACGCCTGCTCGAGCGTGACCTGCAGGCGCAGGTACCATCCCTCGACGCCGACGGTGAAGCGCAGCGGCTGCGCATCGCGGTGAATGCCGACAGCCTGGCGACCTGGTGGGCGAAAGCGGTGGCGGACTTCTGCGCGGTCCACCGCGTGCTGCTGGAGCTGGTCGTCGAGGATCAGGAAGTTGGCCTCAAGCGCATGCGTGCCGGCGATGTCGCCGCCTGCGTATGCGCCGCGCCACGGCCGGTGTCCGGCGCACGCAGCTTGCCGCTGGGAGCCATGCGCTACCGGGCCATGGCCAGCCCGTCGTTCCTCGCCCGACATTTTCCCCAGGGCGTGACCGCCGAGCGGCTGGCCGGGGTGCCGGCCATCGTGTTCGGCCCGGACGACCAGTTGCAGCATCGCTACCTGAGCGAATTGGGCCTGTCAGGCAGCTTTCTCCATCACCTGTGCCCGTCTGCAGAGGGCTTTCTGCACCTGACCGCCGAAGGTCTCGGCTGGGGCATGGTGCCCGAGCCGCAGATGCGCGAGGCGGTGGCCAGCGGCAAACTGGTCGAGTTGCTCGCAGACCGGCCCATCGATGTGCCGCTGTACTGGCACCACTGGCGCAATGGTGGCGAGCTGTTGGATCGCCTCACCGGCCATCTGCACCGCCACGCCGGCGATTATCTGGTGCCCCTGGCATGACTGCCGCTGCTGCTCGGCGGCGGCAGGCCTTATAGTGCAGCGATAGGCGAGCGGAGGACGTCATGAAGATTCTGGTCACCGGAGCAAGCGGTTTCATCGGCGGGCGCTTCGCCCGCTTTGCCCTGGAACAAGGGCTGGAGGTGCGCGTGACCGGGCGTCGCGAAGACGCCGTGGAGCACCTGGTGCGTCGTGGTGCGCACTTCATGCCCGGCGACCTGGCCGACCCGCAGCTGGCCCTGGCGCTGTGCCGCGACGTCGAAGCCGTGGTGCACTGCGCCGGAGCCGTGGGCGTGTGGGGGCGGTACGAGTATTTTCACCAGGGTAATGTGGTGCTCACCGAGAACGTCATCGAGGCCTGCCTCAAGCGACGGGTACCGCGACTGGTGCAGCTGTCCTCGCCGTCGATCTATTTCGATGGGCGCGACCATCTCGGCCTGCGCGAGGAGCAGGTGCCCAGGCGCTTTTCCAGCCATTACGCACGCACCAAATTCCTGGCCGAGCAACGGCTGTTCGGTGCTCAGGAGTTCGGCCTGGAGGTGATCGCCCTGCGCCCGCGCTTCGTCACCGGAGCAGGGGACACGAGCATCTTTGCGCGGCTGATCGCGCTGCAGCGCAAGAAGCGCCTGGCGATCATCGGCAACGGGTTGAACCGGGTCGATTTCACCAGCGTACACAACCTCAACGACGCGCTGCTCAGTTCCCTGCTGGCCACCGGCCCGGCCCTGGGCAAGGCCTACAACATCAGCAATGGCGCTCCGGTACCGCTCTGGGATGCGGTCAATTACGTGATGCGCCAACTTGAGCTGCCGCTGGTCACCCGGCATGTGCCAGTCGGCCTGGCGCGCAGCGTCGCAACCGTCAACGAAGGGCTATGCAGCCTGTTGCCGGGGCGGCCCGAGCCCTCGCTGTCGAGGCTGACAGTGGACGTGATGAGTCGCAACTTCTCCCTGGATATCAGCCGGGCGCGTGAGCATCTCGACTACGCCGCCGGCGTCGATCTATGGGCGGCGCTGGACGAGTTCTGTCGCTGGTGGCGGGCTCAGGCGTAGATGCGCTGGCCGCGGTAGACGCGGTTCGAGGTGCTGGCCAGCGGCTGCGGGATGTCGCTGCCCGCCGGCAGTTCCTGTCGCACCACGGTGTCGCTCAGTTGCGCCAGGCGCAGGCCCAGTGCGCGGGTGTGCGCGTCGTTGGAACGCAGGCAGGCGATCAGCATGGCCGACACCACGTCTGGCTGGCTGAGGCGTATGTCCACGGCCAATTCGTCGCGCAGGCGGCGGCGCAGGTTTTTCATGCACTCCAACACTTCTCTGTTCAGTTCCATGTGCCAACCCCCGTGCTGATGAAAGGCTGCGCCGAGTGCGGGTGACCCGGTCGCGCGGTGTAAAGCTGGCAAATGGCTAGCAAGGGGCGTGCCCGATCACCCGGTGCGGAACCTGGCGGGCTGCGTGGCGGTCTCTGAGGCCAGGCTGCCCCGCAGCGGTGCAGCCGTTACCGGAAGCGCGACACTGAAGCGCCTCGCGCGAATCGGTATACTGCGTGGCAATCTGCCCTCACCGTGTTTTTTCAAGGTCTTTCCCATGCGTAACGATGCCCACGACGAATTCGACGACGTGCCCAGCCTCAAGCCGGATCCGCGCGATCACGATGATTTCGACCCCGAGCCGCAGCCCTATGCCCGGGCCGGTGTACCTGCCCTGGCCGCGGCGGCACCGCGGGCCGCCAGCACGGGCCCGCTATGGGCGCTGGTTGGCGCACTGAGCATCGCGCTGGGCGCGGTGGGGTGGTGGAGTTTTCAGCAGATCAACCTGATGGAGCAGCAACTGGTCGCCACCCAGGAAAGCTTCGCGCGTATCAGCGAGGAAGCGGCAGGCCGCATCCAGGACATTTCCGGCAAGGTGGTGGCCGCCGAATCCAACGTCACCACCGGCAGCGAGGCCTTGCGCCTGCAGGTTCGCCAGCTGGAAAACAAAGTCGCCGAACTGACCAAGCAGCAGCAGGCGGCCGGCGGCCAGCAGAGCGGTCAGGACAAGCGCATCGAACAACTGCTCGCTGACGTCAAGGCCCAGCAGGGTGATGCCGGCAAGTATGCCGACAGCCTGAAGACTCTGGGCAGCGGTCAGGATTCGTTGAAAGGCGAACTGGCAGCGGTGAAAACCGAGTTGGCCTCGCTGGCCAGCAACCAGGGCGATGCCGGCAGGCTGGCCACTCAGGTGAAGAGCCTGACGGCCGAGGTCGAGACGCTGAAGAAGGCTGGCAACGCCAATGCCGCAGTCGACCGTCTGGAGCAGGACCTGCTGGTGCTCAAGAGCCAGCTGGATAACCGCCCGGCCGCCAGCAGTGGCGGCAACACGGCAGAGTTCGATGCGTTCCGTGCGCAAACCACGCGCAGCATCAACACCCTGCAGGCGCAGATACAGAACCTGCAGCAGCAAATCGACGCTCGCTAAGACAAAACGGCGCCGATACGAAAAGGCCCGCGTGAGAACGCGGGCCTTTTTATTGCTCGGTGAACGTTACAGGCGCGGATAGTCGATATAGCCGACCGGGCCGGGGGCGTAGAAGGTGTCACTGTGCGCTTCGTTCAACGGTGCGTCCTGGCGCAGGCGCTCGGGCAGGTCCGGGTTGGCAATGAAGGGCACACCAAATGCCACGGCATCGGCCTTGCCGCTGGCCAGCCAGGCGTTGGCCTGGTCCTTGGAGAAGCGTTCGTTGGCGATGAACACGCCGCCAAAGGCTTCTTTGAGGCTTGGCGACAGGCTGTCGTCGGCTTCCCGCTCGCGGGCGCAGAGGAAGGCGATGTTGCGCTTGCCGAGTTCGCGGGCCACGTGGGTGAAGGTTTGCGCGCGGTTGGAGTCGCCCATGTCGTGGCTGTCCGCACGTGGCGCCAGGTGCACGCCGACCCGGCCCGGCTCCCAGACGCCGAGCACCGCATCGGTGACTTCCAGCAGCAAGCGCGCGCGGTTTTCCAGCGAGCCGCCGTAATTGTCGGTGCGCTGGTTGGTGCTGTCCTGCAGGAACTGGTCGAGCAGGTAGCCGTTGGCCGCATGGATTTCCACGCCATCGAAACCGGCGGCCTTGGCATTTTCCGCACCCTGACGGTAGGCCTCGACGATGTCGGCGAGCTCCTCGGTTTCCAGGGCCCGCGGGGTGACGTAATCCTTCATCGGGCGGATCAGGCTGACATGGCCGGAAGGCTTGATGGCGCTGGGCGCGACGGGCAACTCACCGTCCAGGTAGGACGGGTCGGAAATCCGCCCCACATGCCACAGCTGCAGCACGATCTTGCCGCCGTTGGCGTGCACGGCCTTGGTCACGGCGCTCCAGCCGCGCACCTGGTCATCGGACCAGATGCCCGGGGTATTCGGGTAGCCGACGCCCATCGGCGAGACCGAGGTGGCCTCGCTGATGATCAGGCCGGCCGAGGCGCGTTGCACGTAGTACTCGGCCATCAGGGCATTGGGCACGCGGCCTTCGTCGGCGCGGCAGCGGGTCAGGGGCGCCATGATGATGCGGTTGGCGAGTTCCAGATCGCCGATCTTGATAGGGTCGAACAGGGTGGTCATAGCGTGGATCCTCGGGTCATCTGTTGGGTACGGTTGCAAAGCGGTGTGCGTGTGAAAAGGGGGCGAGCAGCCGGTTCCTGGCGCGGGTTGCGGTTCAAAGCTGTTCACCCAGCAGGCGCAGGAAGGTGGCGATGGTGGCGTCGTTGCGCTTGAAGAAATGCCACTGGCCAACCTTGCGGCTGGTCACCAGACCGGCGCGCTGCAGGGTGGCCAGGTGCGCCGATACCGTGGACTGCGAGAGGCCGGTACATGCGTGGAGCTTGCCGGCACACACGCCGATGTCGAACGGGTGGTCCTGCTCGGCGAAATACGCCTGCGGCTCCCTGAGCCGGCGCAGTATGTCCCGCCGCACGGGGTGGGCCAGGGCCTTGATCACGTCGTCGAGGTCGATGTCAGCGGCGCTCATGGGATCTCCTGATATCGGTGCAGCGCAATATCGCGATGCAGCGAACTCTATATCGGAGCGTGGCGATATACAGATCGTTCAGGCAGATAGTGCCCATCGACAGGCGTGATGGGCGACCGCTCGCGCATGGCGTGCCGAGGCTTTAAGCTGCCTGCATGAACTACCTCGCACATTTGCACCTGGGCGGCGATGAGCCCGCCGAACTGCTCGGCAGCCTGTACGGCGACTTCGTCAAGGGACCGCTGGCCGGGCAATGGCCGGCCGCCATCGAGGCCGGCATTCGCTTGCATCGGCGTATCGATGCATTCACCGACAGCCACCCACTGCAGGCACAGGCGCGTGCGCGGTTTCCAGCGCAGCGTCGGCGTGTGGCCGGGATCTTTCTCGATCTGTTCTTCGACCATTGCCTGGCCCGCGATTGGCAGCAGTACAGCGATCACCCACTTGAGCGCTTCACCACCCGTGTGTACGGCGTGCTGGCCTCCGAGGCGCAGCTGCCCGGTAATCTGCAGCGCATCGCCCCGCGCATGGCAGCGCAGGACTGGCTGGGCAGCTATCGCGATTTCGAGGTGCTGGAGCACGTGATAGCGGGCATGGCGCGGCGCCTGTCGCGCCCAGGCTTGCTGGATGGCGGCCTGGACGACCTGCGTCGGTTGTACGCGCCGCTCAGCGAGGATTTCGCCGCGTTCTACCCCGCGCTGATGCGCTTCGCACGCGAGCAGCGCGCTCAGCCATAGCTTGCTTCAGTCTTCGCTGTGCAGGCCGAGCCGCTCGAGCAGGGCCGGGTTGAGCTTGTTGCGCCTTGCACCTTCGAGGTGGGCACGCAGGCGATCGGCCGCGCCGAGGCGATCACCGCGCTCGATCAGGTCGAGGATCTCCAGATGCTCCAGCACCTGCTTGCGGCGTGCCTGACGCGGCAGTTCCACACGGTACTCGACCAGCCTGCGCAGCCCGTTGAGGCGTTTGAGCGATTGCAGTAGAAAACGGTTGCCGGAGAAGCCGGCGAGGATCTCGTGGAATTTCGAGTTGGCCTCGAACAACTCCTGGGTGGTCATGCTCAGGTAGCCCGAGTCGGCGATGTACTGCTGCTGCTGGCGACACAGCGCCAGCACCGCCTGGTCGACCTGGAAGGTCGGCGACAGCAGCCCTGCCGGCTCGATGGTGACGCGAAAGGTGAAGCTTTCCTCGTAGGCTTCCACCGAGTCGATCACCGGCAGCATCTTCCAGCCCTGCCCGGTGCGTTGTTCGGCCCAGCCTTCCTGCTGCATGCGCAGCAGTGCCGCGCGCAGTTCGGTGCGCGACACCGCGAACTGGCGCATCAGGTCGATCTCGGTGATGTGCTCCGGCAGTTGCCTGGCCAGGCGCAGTTCGACGAACTTCATGTACACCGCATCCTCTTCCGCCTCGGCGATCTCCAGCACCAGATCGTTGAGGTCGTCCGCGGCGCGGGAGAGGAAGAAGCCACGGTTGCGGTCATGTTTGAGCATGCCGCGTTCGCTGAGATACCCCAGCACGAACTTGACCGGGGTACGCGAGGTATTCAGCGTGTGTGCCAGGTGCGATTCGGCCAGGTGGTGGCCCACGGGCAGCCGTTCGCGGCGAACGTAAGCGATGATCTCGCGAGCAATGCGTTTTTGCAGGGCAGTGAGCGTCATCGGAGGAATGCTGTCCTGGGCCGTGCCTGGTCGAGTGTCTGGCTAGCGCCGCATTCTGCTACGGAATCAGCCCCTCGCAAAGAGCTGCTCACGGTCTCTTTGCTTTCGTGCTCATTGTTTTTTATTTAGATTAAGAGCAATATTACGGCATTGATTACTTCGTATCGCCTGCCGAATGGAAGGGTTTCCTCGCGCTGGAGAAAAAACTCACCTGAACAGTATCTGGCCATAACGCACACAGCGTGTTCGTGCACACATGCTCCAGAGCCGCGGCGCCGTTACCGGCCGTAGCGGTAGCGCCGCCATTGCGCGGCACCCGGGCCAGCAGGCGTAAGCCGGCTGTCGCCGTCACCGCAGTCGCACTGACACCCAAGGGGACAGAATGCTCAAAGGCCATTGGCTGAATTACCTGGGAACGCCGTTGGTAGGCGTACTTGGCGCGCTGCTCGCCAGCGCGGTCGGCTGGCCGCTGCCCTGGATGATTGGCTCGCTGGTGGCGGTCATTCTGGTGCGCTGCACTACTGCCTGGCAGTTGCAGCCGCTACCCGGTGGCCGCAAGTTCGGCCAGTGGATCATCGGTATCGGCATCGGCTTGCACTTCACCCCGGCCTTGATGGCGCAGATCGCCGGGCACCTGCTGCCCATCGTCATCGGCGCATTGATTACCGTGTTGAGCAGCGTCATCGGTGTCTGGTTCATGCGCCGCACCGGTGAGACGATGGCCACTGCCTATTTCTCCAGCATGCCGGGTGGGTCCGGTGAGATGGTCAATCTCGGCGCCCGCAATGGCGCTGAGCTCACCCGGGTCGCTGCCGCACAGAGCCTGCGCGTGGTGGCGGTGGTGCTGCTGGTGCCGGCATTGTTCAAGTTTCTGATGGGCGAAGGCGAGGTGCATGTGCACACCGCCCATGCCGACTGGCCATGGCTGGCGGTGATCCTGCCGCTGGCCGCTGGCGCCGGCTGGCTGCTGCAGCGCCTGCGGCAGCCGAACCCCTGGTTGTTCGGGCCGCTGTTGGTCAGCGCGCTGTTCAGTATCGGCTTCGACCTGAGCAGTACCTTGCCGGCCGGCGCCAGCCAGGCAGGGCAGCTGATGATCGGCAGCGCGCTGGGCTGCTTCTTCAACCGCGCCTTCTTCCGCTACGCCCCCTCTTTTCTGGCCCGCACGCTGATCACCACCCTGGCGATGATGCTGGTGGCCTTTCTGGCCGCATTGCTGATCGGCTGGGTGAGCGGCCTGGATTTCCAGTCCCTGACCCTGGGCATGATGCCGGGCGGCATCGCCGAGATGAGCCTGACCGCAGAAACCCTGCAACTGGCCGTGCCGCTGGTGACCGCGATGCAGGTGATCCGCCTGTTCCTGGTGCTGTTCTTCGCCGAACCCATCTACCGCCGCTGGTTGCGCGAAGAGCGCCAGTTGCCCGCAGGCTAGCGGTGCTCAGGCGGCCAGGGCGGCGGTTTCCGGGGCGCCGTATAGCGCCGTGTGGATAGCCGCCTGGGCGCGCCGGGCCAGTTCGTTGCGATTGCCGGCCTGGCTGTCGATCGGTTCCAGCAGCTGGATTTCCACCTCGGCAACCTCGCTGCCCATCAGGCGCAGCAGGTGCGAGAGCAGGTCGTCGTCGCCGATGAAGGGCGCGACGCTGCACGGCTCTCCGTTGCGCAGGTAACGAATGGCCACCGGCTGCAGGTCGATGCCGCCTTCGATGGCGCTGCTCAGCAGACGACCATGGAAGGTCCGCAGGGCGCTGCCGTCGCAGGTGGTGCCTTCCGGAAAGATCAGCAGGTGCCGACCGCCGCTCAGGTGGCGGCCCAGTTGATGGTTGAGCAGGCCGCCATCGCCTGCGCCACGGCGGATGAACAGGGTGCCGGCCTTGTGCGCCAGCCAACCGGCCACCGGCCAGGTGCGCACCTCGGCCTTGGAGAGGAACGACAGCGGCGCCAGCCTGCCGATCAGCGGGATGTCGGTCCAGGAGATGTGGTTGCTGAGCCACAGCATGGGTTTTTTCGGCAAATGGCCCTTCACGCTGACGCGAAACGGCAGGGCATTGCTCAGGCGCGCCATGAACCAGCACGTCAGGTGTTGGCGCAGGCCCATCAGGTCACGGCGGCTCAGGCGTTCCAGCGGGACCAGCAGGGCCGCGAGCAGGGTGCCCATCGCGACCACCGCCAGCAGGCGGGCCAGGCGCGAATAAAGACGCAGTTTGCTCATCGAGGTCGGCACCTTGCACGGGGGAAGGAGGAGGGGCGCCGCGCGGACGATGCTCGTCAGCGCGTCGCAACCGGCGCGGCATTTTTTACCGCGGTCAGTCGCCATCGGCAAGCGTGCGCTCAGACCGCCGCCTTGAAATGTCGCGCGTAGCGGGGGCACAGCTCGTCGCGCTTGAGCAGGATGAACACGTCGGCGACCTGGAAATCCTTGTCCCAGCACGGCTCGCCGCAGACCTTGGCGCCCAGGCGCATGTAGGCCTTGAGCAGCGGCGGCATTTCGGCGATGACATTGCCGGCCAGTTCCAGGGTTGGCAGTGGAGTCTTCGGTTCGGCGCGCAGGTGCTCGGTACACAGGTGGCGTTCGCGCAGGCGCTGCATGATGGCCTGGGCCTGGATGCCGCCATCGCGCATGGGGATGCTGGCGCAGCCCATCAGGTAGCGATAACCGCCTTCATTGAGCACCTCGGCCAGCTCGGCCCAGAGCACGGCGATGGTGCCGCCATTGCGGTAGGCGCTGTCCACGCAGGTGCGGCCAATCTCCAGCACCGGGCCTTGCAAGTGGGGCAAACCGTGCAGGGCGAATTCCTCCTCGCTGTAGAAGCGCCCGAGGCCGGCGGCGGCCTGGTGGTCGAGCAGCCGGGTGGTGGCCACCAGCTCGCCGCTGCTCAGGTCGCGCACGCCGATGTGCCGGCAGTGCAGGTCGTAGTCATCCATGTCCAGGCCCAGTTCGGCGCCTTTGAGCTTGGCGTCGAACTCGCTGCTGAACACGCGAAAGCGCAGGGCCTGGGCCTCGCGCAGTGCATGCGGGCTGGTCAGGCGCTCGGCCTGCAGGCGACGAGGAGTGGTGCTGCGCGCGGGTGCCATGGCGTTCTGGGTCATGCCTTACCTCCGTTGCGGGTCGGGGCAGCCGTTGCTGCGCACGCGAACCGGATTGGCCTGCTGACCTGAGCGAACTCAGGAAACGATTTCAGGCTAGGCAGGGCGGGTGTCACAACTGTGAAGCTTCGGTGATGCTTACGTGACAGGCGCCGGGCTGCTCGCTGCCAATGGGCGATGTGCCTGTGCAGCCGGCGTGGCGTTGCTTACCATGTGCGCCCGATTGTCGTGAGCGCACTCCATGTTCTTCATCAGAAACCTCGGCCTGCCCTTCATCCTCATCGCCGGTGGCCTGGTGGCGATGATGGGCGTGCTGCTGTTGTCGCAGCAGGGCGAGGCGCAGCCGGCGCTGGCGCAGGCCGCACGTACGCTGTTCCCATGGCTGATGGTGCTGCCGGCCTGCGGTGCCGCCTGGACGACCCTGCGGCTGGTACAGATCTGGCGCTGGCGCCGCGGCACTTTGAACGGCGGCTGCCCACGCTGCACCGGAGTAATGGATGGCGCCCGCTGCCGCATGTGTGGTCACCGGCATTGAGTGGTGACACCCTGGCGCTTTGCAAGGTGCACGCGGGCGGCTATCGTGGCGCATCCCCAGCCTGCGGCCGAGATGTCATGTGCCCGTTGCCCCGCTTTTCAGCGCCTGTGAGTGATTGATGCCCGGTCAGGTATTTCCCTGGCGGGAAGGCAATCGTTTCACCCTGCTCAACGATGGCCCGGCCTTTTTCCCGCGGATGATCGCCTGCATCGACGCGGCGCAGCACACCGTCGAGCTGGAGCAGTATCTGGTAGTCACCAGCGCCTGTACCGATGCCCTGCTGCGTGCCCTGTGCGCCGCAGCGCAGCGTGGCGTGGCGGTGCGCTGCCTGTTCGATGCGTTCGGCTGCCAGGGCCTCAACCAGGCGGATCGGCAGGCGCTACTCGATGCCGGCGTGCAACTGCGTTGGTACAACCCGCTGCGCTGGCGCCGCGGCATGCGCAACCTGTACCGCGACCACCGCAAGTTGCTGGTGGTCGATGCGCGGGTGGCGTTCGTGGGGGGCACCGGTTCGACCGATGAGTTCTGGACGCCCGGTGAGCCGGTGAGCGCCTGGCACGAGGTGATGGTGGAGATTGTCGGGCCGCTGGTGGCCGACTGGCTGCAACTGTTCGATGGCCAGTGGCAGGCCAACAATACGCGATTCGCCTGGCGCCCTTATCTCACTCCGCACCGCAAGCCGCTGCCGCATCTGCCGCCGGCCGGGCCGGGCTGGGGCCGAGTGGCCTATGCCGACGCTCGTCAACATCGTGACATCCTGCAATCGCTGATCCGCGCGCTGAACGGCGCGCAGCGGCGCGTGTGGCTGGCGACGCCTTACTTCCTGCCGACCTGGAAGGTCCGCCGGGCGTTGCGCAAGGCGGCGGCGCGCGGCGTGGAGGTGCGCCTGTTGCTCAGCGGCCGGCACACCGACAACCCGCCGGTGCGTTTCGCCGGCCAGCGCTATTACCCGCGGCTGCTCAAGGCGGGCGTACGCATTTTCGAGTTTCGCCCGCGCTTCCTGCACCTGAAGATGGTGCTGATCGACGACTGGGTCAGTGTCGGCTCGTGCAATTTCGATCACTGGAACCTGCGCTTCAATCTCGACGCCAACGTCGAGGCGCTGGATGCGGCGTTCACCGCAGCGGTGCAGCAGAGCTTCGAAACCGATTTCCCGCAGAGCCGCGAGGTGGACCTGCAGATGTGGCAGGCGCGCCCGTTCTGGAAACGCCTGCGTCAGCGGCTGTGGGGCTGGCTGGATCGCCTGGTGGTCAACCTGCTCGATCGACGGCGCTGATGTGGCCGAGCACGCGCAGGTAGAGGTTCATGGTAGTGCCGGCACCTGGCGCCGTTTCGATCCGCACCTCGCCACCGGTCTGGTTGGCGAACTCGCGGGCCTGGGCCAGCCCCAGCCCGGTGCCCTGGCCGGCCTGTTTGGTGGTGAAGAACGGGTCGAACACCCGGCTCGCCAGCTCTGCCGACATGCCTGGCCCATCGTCGGTGACGCTGAGTATCAGGTACGCGCCGTCGTTGAGCTGCGGGTCGCCGGCTAGCTGCAGCAGCCGCGTGGCGATGTGCACGTGACCACGACCCTGCATCGCATCCCGCGAATTGCTCAGCAGGTTGAGCAGCACGGCCTGGAGTTGTACTTCGTCACACATCACCCCCGCATCACGCGCAGCGAGATCGAAGGTCAGTTCGATGGATTCACCCAGGCTGCCCGCCAGCAGGGCGCGGGAGCCGTCGATGCGCTCGCTGATGTCGATGCACACCAGCTCGGGGCCATCCTGGCGCACGTTGGCCAGCAGGTGCCGGATCAGCTTGCCACCCTGTTCGACGGCCTGCAGCCCGGTCTGGCTGAAACGCTCCACCTCGGCCGGGCGGCGTGCGCGCAGGTGGGCCATCTGCAGGCTGGCGCCGAGCACTTGCAGCAGGTTGTTGACGTCATGGGCGATGCTCGCGGTGAGCATGCCCAGCGACGAGACCCGGCGCGCATGGCGCAGGGATTCCTGCGCTTCGCGGTGTTGCGCCTGCGCCTGCTGCAGTTGTTCCACCAGCTCGCTGGCGCGCTGCTCGCGCTGTTTCTGCAGCAGCCGTAATTGCAGCAAGGCCGCGGTTTGGCGTGCCAGGGCCTGAAGCGCGGTGCGCTGTGAATCGCTGAGGCTGCGTGGGCGGGTGTCGATCACGCACACGGTGCCCAGCGGATAGCCCGCCTCGGTACGGATCGGCGCGCCGGCGTAAAAGCGGATGTAGGGCGGGCCAAGCACCAGATCGCTGTACTGGAAGCGCGGGTCCTGGGTGGCGTCTTCCACCACCAGCACTTCATCCGGCGCCAGTATCGCGTGGGCGCAGAAGGCCAGGTCACGGTGGGTTTCGCTGACTGGCAGGCCGATGCACGCCTTGAACCATTGCCGCTCACGGTCGACCAGCGAGACCAGGGCGATCGGCGTATCGCACAACGTGGTGGCCAGCAGGACGACGTCATCGAAACCCTGCTCCGGCGCGGAGTCGAGAACGCCGAGGTGCTCGAGCGACAGAGCACGTTCTTCCTCGTCAGACGGGAAGGGGGCAGGGCGATGGGGCATCGGAGGGTACCGCGGCGAGGAGTGGCGGCATGATGCGCCGTGCCCGCAGGCTCGGCAAGGGACTTGTGAGCGATCGGATGTGCCGGTTTACGGCTTGATCAGCCCCGGCCAACGGCGGCGTCATGTTGATTGCGCAACCACCTTGCGCGGCAGATGTTCCGCCGGAAATAGAATGTGCCGGTGCTCAGCTGCGAGCCTCATGGTCTGGGTAATGTCGGTCTCTGATCCGTATTCAGCTCCCACAACACATCGAGAACGTGCTGTGTCGCGCGTTCCAGGTCGCTGCTGCGGTGGGCTATGCCGAGTTGCCGCCACAGCTCCGGATTTAGCGGGCGCATCACCGTTCTTGGGTCGGGTTGCGGGGTCGACGCTTCGTGGGGCAGCAGCGTCGCACCATACCCTGCTGCGACGAGGCTCTTGATCGCGTCGTTGTAGTTCAGCTCGATACGCGGTGTGGGCAGCTTTTGCGCCGCTGCGAACCACTCGGCAAGCAATCTCGAAAGCTGGGTGCTTTTGTCATTCAGAATCAGCGGCTGATCGGCCAGCCACTCCGGTGTCACCGAATCGGGAAAATTCCAGCGAGCAGGCAGGAAAGCCATTACGGGGTCGCGTCGCCAGTGGGTGACATGAAGATTCTTGATGGCGGGTTGCGGCAGTGCGACCAGACCAATTTCCAATTGCCCCTCCGTGAGGTGCCTCAGTGTTTCCTGTGACGTGAGTACGGAAACCTGGATATCGATTGCCGGGTGACGCTCGCTGAGAATCTCCAATGCCCGTGGCAGCAACTGGGCAAGTGCGCCCGTGGAGGCACCCAGCCGCACGCGTCCGGTCAGTCCTTGTACCTGTCGTCTTACCTCGTCCAGTGCTTGCTCGGCATCGGCGAGTAAACGGCGTGCGCGCTCAACCAGCGTGTAGCCAATCGCAGAGGGCTGAATGTTCCCACGAGTACGGGTGAGGAGTTTGCCGCCGACCCGCGACTCCAGCTCCGATATATGCAAGCTCACGGTTGGGGGCGCCAGATTCAGCCGGGTGGCAGCCTCGGCAAAGGAGCCCAGGTCAGCGACAGCGACCAGTGTTCGTAGGCGATCCAGACTGATTTCACGCATCGCTGACTCGATTCAGAAAAAATGAATTATAGGATTTATAAATTCAACTTTTACAACCCTGCTGGTTCTTGGAGGATGAGATTTCTTCTTCAGGAGTAGAGCGGCATGAAGTCTCCAAGCGTATTCATCGACGGCGATCAGGGCACCACCGGCTTGCAGATCCACCAGCGCCTACGTGATCGACACGATCTCAAACTGGTGGCCCTGGCTGGCGAATATCGCAAGGATCCCAGGCGTCGTGCCGATGCCATCAATGCCTGCGACTTCGCAATTCTATGTCTGCCCGATGATGCGTCCCGTGATGCAGTGGCAGCTATCGAAAGTCCGCAGGTCAGGGTCATCGATGCCAGCTCTGCGCATCGTACTCATGCGGATTGGGTCTATGGTTTTGCCGAGATGGATTGCGCGCAGGCTCGCCGGATTGCAACGGCAACCCGGGTCAGCAATCCGGGCTGCTACCCTACTGGCGCGATTGGCTTGCTGCGTCCATTGCTGGAAGCCGGTTTGCTGCTACGAGATTTTCCCGCGGTCATTCATGCCGTATCAGGGTATTCCGGGAAGGGTCGAGCGGGGGTGGATGAGTACGAGGGCGAGCGGTCGCTATCGGCCCCTGCGCTGCAGGTCTATGGGCTTGGCCTCGCGCATAAGCATGTGCCGGAGATTCAGCGGCACAGTGGGTTGCTGGAGCGCCCGGTCTTCGTGCCTGCCTATGGTGCCTACCGGCAGGGCATCGTACTGACCATTGCAATTCATCCGCGCTTTCTGGCCGAGGGCACCAATCCCCGGCAACTGCATGATTGCCTGGCCACGCACTATCGCGCCGCCAAGTACGTACAGGTAATGCCCAGGCATGAGGCGAGTGAGTTGTCGCACCTGGATCCGCAAGCACTCAACGCACGTGATGGTATGCGCCTGGCGGTACTGGGCAATGAGGTGTCCGGGCAGGTGCTACTCAGCGCCGTGTTCGACAACCTAGGCAAGGGTGCGGCTGGCGCTGCTGTGCAGAATCTGGAACTGATGATGAGCGTGGGGCAGGCGCAGTGAGCGCAGGCGTATGAAGCTATCGCGTGCTGCGTTCGCCCGGCCACTGAAGCAGCCAGGCGAACGCGCTATTGCCGCTTAGCGGTAGCGTTCCAGCCAGTGGGCGTAGGGTGCCGGCAGGGTCCAGGACGCCTTGTCGACACCCAGTTCCCTGGCTGCGAAGTACGGCCAGTGCGGGTCGGCGAGGTGGGCGCGGCCGATGGACACCAGGTCGAGGTGCCCGGCCTGCACGGCTTCCTGCGCCAGCTGCGGTGTGCCGAAGCCCCATGCCGATGTCACCGGGATATCGGCCTCGCGGCGCACGCGCTCGGCGATCGGGCCCATGAACGCCGGGCCCCAGGGGATGTTGGTATCGGGGATGGTAAAGCCGACGCTGACGCTAAGCAGATCCAGGCCACCGGCCCTGAAACGGCGCGCCAGTTCGATGGACTCTTCGAGGGTCTGCTCGTCACGGCCGTCGTACTCCAGCACGCCGAAGCGAGCGGTCAGCGGCAGATGCTCAGGCCATACCTCGCGAACCGCGGCGAGAGTTTCCAGCAGGAAGCGGCTGCGGTTGTCGAAACTGCCGCCATAGGCATCGGTGCGCTGGTTGCTGTGGGCAGAGAAGAAGCTCTGGCCCAGGTAGCCATGGGCGAAGTGCAGCTCGATCCACTCGAAGCCGGCATCGCGGGCGCGGCGGGCGGCGTCGACGAAGTTCTGGCGAACCCGGGCGATGTCTTCCAGGGTCATGGCGCGCGGTACTTTTGGCAGGTGCTCGCCAAAGGCGATGGCCGATGGCGCGATGGTTTCCCAGCCACGCGAGTCGTTGTCGGCGATATGGTCGTCGCCCTCCCATGGGCGGTTGGCGCTGGCCTTGCGCCCGGCGTGGGCGATCTGGATGCCCGGCACGCAACCGGCAGCCTTGATGGCCTTGACCACCGGCACGAATGCTTGTGCATGCGCATCGCTCCAGATACCGGCGCAGCCCGGGGTGATGCGGCCTTCCGGGGCCACCGCGGTGGCTTCCACGACCAGCAGGCCGGCGCCGCCACGGGCCATGCCGGCCAGGTGGACGTGATGCCAGTCGTTGATCATGCCGTCTTCGGCCATGTATTGGCACATGGGCGGGATGGCGATGCGGTTGCGCAAGGTGACGTCTTTCAGCGTGAAGGGTTCGAACAGCGCGGACATGAGGCGACTCCAGAAAGGCTGAATTAATTACTGTCGTTCGATATTAATCGAACTATGGCAATTAACGATAGCCCCGTTATCATGCGCAGCATGCGAGCCTTCAAACACCCCGACCCCAGTGACCTGACCCTCGAGCGTCTGTTGTATGCCCTGAGCGACCCGGTGCGCCTGGAAATCGTCCGTTGCCTGGCGGGCGTGCCCGAGGCCACCTGCGGCGAACTCGATGGTGGTCGGCCGAAGTCGAGCATGTCCCACCATTTTCGGGTACTGCGCGATGCCGGGCTGGTGCACACGCGCAATATCGGCACCACACACATGAATTCGCTGCGCCGCTGCGAGCTGGAGGCGCGGTTTCCCGGCCTGTTGAGCGCGCTCCTGGCGCAGCACTGAACGCGCGACCCGGCGCCAGGCCGGCTGAGCCCGGCAGGGTGGCGTGCCGCGAATTGGTTGAACCACAATTTCGCCGCTTCGGTCAGACCCATCAGAGGGCCTCGAAAGGCCACGGACATGCCGTACTCTGATGAGGAAACTCCATGCAAATTTTCGAAGCGTTGCGAGAAAGCCACGACCGTCAACGTGAACTGGCCGAGGCGCTGGTCGGCACCCACGGTGATTCTCCCGAGCGCGCGCAGTATTACCAGGAACTGAAGGACGAGCTGCTGGCCCACGCCCGCGCCGAGGAACGCTTCTTCTACTCGCCGTTGATGAAGCACGACGCCGGCGTCGACCTGTCCCGTCATGGTGTGGCGGAACACCATGAGATGGACGAGTTATTGGAAGCCCTGGAAGAAACCGACCCCTCCAGCCCGTCCTGGATCGCCACCGCGCGTAAACTCAAGGACAAGATCTTCCATCACCTGGAGGACGAAGAGCACACCTTCTTCCAGCAGGCCGGCAAAATGCTCACCCAGCAGCAGAAGACCTCCCTGGCCAGCGATTACGTGAAGGATTATCAGGAAGCCCTGGGCTGATAGCCGCGCCTGGCCAACCGACAGTCGACAGTTAAAAACGCCGCCGCAGAGTCGCTCTGCGGCGGCGTTTTTGCTTGCGCTTGGCGCAGTGCGGCTACGTCTTCATCAGCTCGCGTATGCGCGATGCGAGGGCGTCCAGGGTAAAGGGCTTGGTCAGCACGGCCATGCCCGGGCTGAGCTGGCCGTCGGTGAGCAGCGAGTTTTCCGCGTAGCCGGTAATCAGCAGCACCGGTAGATCGGGCCTGTTGGTCAGCGCCGCGTCGGCCATCTGGCGGCCGTTCATGCCACCTGGCAAGCCAACGTCGCTGATCAGCAGGTCTACCGAAGCGGCCGATTGCAGTACCTGCAGCCCTGCAGCGCTGTCGGCGGCTTCGATGACCGTGAACCCCAATTCATCGAGCACTTCGCTGACCAGCATGCGAATCGCCGGCTCGTCATCGACCACCACGGCGGTCCTGCCGGTTCGCTCGGCTGCCTCGAGGCCGACCAGGGCCGACGGCGTGGCGCTGGCCTCCGGCTTGCCATCGTGGCGCGGCAGGTAGAGGGTCACGACCGTGCCTTTGCCGACTGCAGAGGTGATGCGCATCTTGCCCCCGGACTGCTTGGCGAAACCGTAGGCCATCGACAGCCCGAGGCCCGTGCCTTCCCCCATTGGCTTGGTGGTGAAGAAGGGTTCCACGGCGCGTGCAACGATAGCGGCCGGCATGCCTACGCCATTGTCCTGCACCGCCAGGCTTAGGTATTCACCCGCTGGCAGATTGAGGGCGGCACCCTCGCTGCCGTCGATGCGCAGGTTGCGCGTGCTGGCGCGGATGACCCCGCCGCCGGGCATCGCATCCCGCGCATTGATGCACAGATTGAGCAGGGTGTTTTCCAGTTGTGAGGCGTCCACCAGTGCGGTCCACAGGTCAGGCAGCAGGTCGCTTTCCAGGCGTATGGCGGGCCCCACGGTACGCTGGATCATCTCCAGCATGCCGGCGATCAGCTGGTTGGCGTCGGTTGGCCTGGGCAGCAGCGTCTGCCGGCGGGAGAAGGCCAGCAAGCGGTGGGTCAGCGCGGCCGCACGGCGGGTCGCGGTTTCCGCGGAACTCATATACTTGGTCAGCTCGTGGAAGCGGCCCTGTTCGATGCGCAGGCGCATCAGTTCCAGCGAGCCGGACACCCCCGCCAGCAGGTTGTTGAAGTCGTGGGCCAGGCCCCCGGTCAACTGACCGATGGCTTCCATCTTCTGTGACTGCCTGAGCGACTCTTCGGCCATGTGCTGGGCGGTGACATCGCGGCCGACGAAGTGGACGATACCCAGGGATGTGTCCGGTGCGGCAGTCCACAGGAAGGAGCGGGCTTCACCATTCTTGCCACGCAGTCGGCTGGTAAAACCGCTGACCTTCTCACCCTTGACCAGGCGCTCCATCATGCCCAGCACATCGGGGCGGTCGTCCTCGACCACGAACTCCATGAATGGCTCGCTGAGCAGGTGTTCGGTGTCCCAACCAAGCAGTTGAGACCAGGCCGGGTTGATGGTCTTGAAATAACCGTCGAGGCCCGCCGAGCCCATCAGGTCGTTGGTGCTTTCCCATAACCGGTCGCGCTCGGCGGTGCGCTTTCTCAGTTCGGCGCGGTAAAGCTTTTCGCGGGTCACGTCACGGGCCGAGCAGTAGGTCCTACCGCCGTCTGGAACCGCCACCCAGGACAGCCAGCGCCATTCACCGTTGCTGCAACTGAACCGATTCTCCAGGCCCAGCGCTGGCTCACCGGTGTCCTTCAGGCGTTGCCAGTAGGCCTGCGTGCCGGCGAGGTCGCGGGGGTGCACCAATTGCAGAAAGTGGGTGGTGGCCAACTCGTCTTCCGTCCAGCCGAGTGTCGCCTGCCACGCCGGGTTGGAGGCCTCGAAGTAACCCTCGTTGTTGAGCACACCGAGCAGGTCAGGGGTGATCTGCCAGGTACGGCCGCGCTCGAAGGTCTTGGCGATGACCTTCTGCTCGAGCTCCTCGTTGAGCGCCATTACGCGTGCGATGGCCCGGTCGCGCTCACCTTCGATGGCGCGGCGATCCTCGACGTTGATCAGCACGCCGGGAAAGCTCAGCCCCGTGCCATCGGCCGCCAGCTCCACGCGACCATTGGCCTCCAGCCAATAATAGCGACCATCGGCGCGGCGCACCCGATACTGGTGGGCATAGGGGCCGCCGCGGGCGATCGCTTCGTCGATGGCTTCGCTCAGGCTGGCGACATCGTCCGGGTGAACCGTAGCGATCACCTGTTCCAGGCTCAAGCCGTCGCGGCCCAGCGCCGGGTCGAGGCCGAAGTTGCGCGCGAAGGCTTCATCGACGGTGAAACGGTTGGTCGGCAGGTCCCAGAACCAGGTGCCGATGATCGCCCCCGCGGCCAGCGCCAGCTGAACGCGCTCGGCATTGGCGATGGCAGGCTGCTCGATCATCACCAGGCGGGTCGTTTCGATTGCCACGTTGAGAAAGCCGGCGGTGTTGCCCGACGCGTCAGTCAGAGGGCTGTAGGAGAAGGTCCAGTAGGTGTCTTCCGGGTAGCCCTTGCGGGTCATTACCAGGTGCATGTTCTGCTGGTGAACGGGCTCGCCAGCCAGCACTTTGTTGACCAGCGGGCCTATGGTTTCCCAGACGTCGTGCCAGACCGCCTGGATGGGCTTGCCCAGAGCGTCGGGATGCCGATTGGCCAGAAACGGAATGTACGCCTCGTTGTACAACAAGGTGCGCTCCGGGCCCCAGGTAGCACACATCGCGAAGCTGCTGGTGGTCATGATGCCGTACGTGGTTCTCAAGGCATCCGGCCAGCACTCCGGGGCCCCGAGCGGGGTGGAGGCCCAATCGAAATGGTCGAGAATGGAGCGCACGGTAGGCATCCTTAGGCGTTGCAGTGGACGAAAAAACGGCAGTTTGCCAGCACCCGTTGAAACCTTCACCGGTTGCTCGACTAGTGGGCGATACCCGCGTCGTCAGCCGTGATGAAGGATTTGAGTGAGCCTGTCAGCAGGCAGCATAAAGTTGTACAAGCTTTGCTCGATGTAGAACTAATTGACGGGTGGTCGCTCGAATTATACAGAGCGGCCGTTCCGCTGGCTGCGCCCTCTATACAGGTAAACCAATGTCTATGAGTGGCAAACAGAGCTTTCGTGTCGACAACGCCGCGTCCGGCGACCTGTCGGATTCGGGCAAGAACGTCTTCTTTGCGGCGGTGGAAACCACTCGCATGCCGATGATCGTCACCGATCCCAATCGGGACGACAACCCGATCATTTTCGCCAACAACGCTTTTCTGGAAATGACCGGCTACCAGGCCGACGAGATCGTCGGCACCAATTGTCGTTTCCTGCAGGGGCCGGAAACCGATCGGTCGGTGGTCACCCAGGTGCGCGAGGCCATCGCCGAGCGTCGGGAAATATCGGTCGAGCTGATCAACTACCGCAAGGATGGCTCGACCTTCTGGAATGCCCTGTTCATTTCGCCCGTGTACAACGACGCCGGCGAGCTGATCTATTTCTTCGCGTCGCAACTCGACATCAGCCGCCGTCGCGATGCCGAGGAAGGCCTGCGCCAGGCGCAGAAGATGGAGGCGCTCGGCCAGCTCACCGGCGGCATCGCCCACGACTTCAACAACCTGCTGCAAGTGATGATCGGCTATCTGGAGGTGCTTGACCGCACGGCCGCCAAGCCAGCCTACGATCAGGAACGCATCCAGCGCTGCGTGCACAATGCCCGCAGCGCGGCTGACCGCGCCGCGACGCTGACCCAGCAGTTGCTGGCGTTCTCGCGCAAGCAGAAGCTCGAGGGGCGGGTGCTCAACCTTAACGGGCTGATCACCGGTTTCCAGGAGCTCGGTGAGCGCACCCTGGGGCGTACCAACATGCGCTTGATGCTCGATCCGGCGCTGTGGAATTGCCGCATCGATCCAACCCAGGCCGAGGTCGCCTTTCTCAACATACTCATCAATGCGCGTGACGCGCTGGAAGGCCGTGACCAGCCGACCGTGCACATCGAGACCAGGAATGTGCAGGTCGAAGACCTCGGTAGCATGGCCTATGACGGGCTGATGCCGGGTCGCTACGTCAGCGTGGCAATCACCGACAACGGCATCGGTATGTCGGAAAGTGTCAGCAGCCGGGTCATGGACCCGTTCTTCACCACCAAGGAGGAGGGCAAGGGCTCGGGCCTTGGCCTCTCCATGGTGTATGGATTCGTCAAGCAGTCTGGCGGCACGGTGCGCATTTACTCCGAAGAGGGGGTGGGCACCACGCTGCGCCTGTACTTCCCCGCCGACGACAGCCAGGTGGTTCACAGCCCTTCCAGAGAGCGACCGAACGAGCGCAACGGTAGCGAACGGGTATTGGTCGTCGAGGACCGTCCCGATGTGGCGGACCTTGCCAAGATGGTGCTCGAAGATTACGGCTACGTGGCCGAGATCGCGCTCAATGCCCGCGAGGCGCTGCAGATGCTGGACGTCGCCGATTACGACCTGCTGTTCACCGACCTGATCATGCCCGGCGGCATGAATGGCGTGATGCTGGCGCGCGAGGCCAAGCGCCGCAAGCCGGGATTGAGGGTGTTGCTCACTACCGGATATTCAGAGAGCTCCCTCGAACGTACCGACGCGGGTGGCAGCGAGTTCGATGTCATTTCCAAGCCCTACGTGCCCTCCGATCTGGCCAGAAAGATTCGCCAGGTACTCGAGGGGCCGACCGGTGTTAGCTGATCGCCGCCCAGGGGAACATGCGACAACGCCGCGATGGGGCCAGCCCGCCGACGGGTGGCGAGACGAGCGGTCTCAATACAATGCGAACGGATTTGCAGATAATCGCCTCACAAGGTTATGGACAAATACATAAATAGATTCGTCACGGACACGGGCTGCCAGCTGGACCTTGAAAAAGGTCCTACCGGCATTTGCTTCATTGCCATGTCAAACGAAGGACAGTGCATCGGACGCCGCTACCTGAGTACAGCCCAGTTGGCCAATGGCCCTCTGGTACAGGCGGTGATGCTCGACTTCATCGCCCAGACCAAGCGCCTGCTCGAATCAGGTGGCAATGTCGGCGGTAACCTTCACCCTTGCGAAAGCCCGACCGGTTCGGCAGAAGGCGCCTGCGCACAGCGCGATTGAAGCCTGGGCCGCCACTGCGCAGCCTGTGCCTGCTCGGTAATACGCTCTCGGCGTTTTAGCCTGGGGCAACAGCGCCTGCGCGGTCAGCCGCCCGGCGCGATGGCGTGGCGCAAAAACCTCGAATAAGGCGTTTATGCAGCTACCCGCCAAGGCAGGGCATTGTTTACAGTGCACGCCTTTGCTCAAGCAGGTAGTGGTGCGATGAATCTCTGGTTTCGGCTTTTCCTCATGCTCCTGCGCCGCCCCTGGCGCCGTCCGGTGGCGGCCTTCGACACCACCGTGGTGCGTATGCGTGTCTGGCCGCTGGACCTGGATTTCAACCGCCACGTCACCAATGGCCGTTACTTCACCCTGGCCGATGTCGGGCGCATGGATTACGTGCTGCGCAGCGGCGCCTTTCGGGTTGCCCTGCGCCAGCGCGCGGTGCCTATCGTGGGCGATGTGTGGGGCAAGTTTCGCCGTGAATTGAAGCTGTTCGAGGCGTTCGAGATCCATAGCCGCATGCTCGGCTGGGATGACAAGTGGAGCTTCATGGAGCACCGCTTCGTGAAGGATGGCCGGGTCGCCGGGGTGGTGATCATGCGCGGCCTGTTCCGCAACGCCAAGGGCACGGTTTCGCCCCTCGAGTTCGCCGGCGAACTGGGCTTGCCGGAGCAGTCTCCGCCGCTGCCGCGCTGGCTGGCGGACTGGTCGGCGAGTTGCGACCAGTTGAGCGGTCAGTTGCGGGAAGAGGAACAGTAAAACACGCCAGCCCCTGCACGCACGCGACCAGGCGACTACCCGGCACGCCGCGTCGGTCGCCGGCCATCAGCGCCCGTCGGGTTCGGCCTCATCGAGGGATTCGATGCAGGCGTCGAGCAGCGTATGCAGGGCCGCCACGCGCTCCATACCCAGGCGTTCATTGAGCGCCGTCTGCGCCGCCAGCCAGGCGAGCTGCCCTTGCGTGCGCTTGGCATGGCCCGCCTCGGTGGCCGTCACCAGGCGACTGCGCGCATTGTTGCCCGCGCCCGTTTCGGCCCAGCCTTGCGCCACCAGGGGCTGCAGGTTGCGGGTCAAGGTGGAGGCGTCCATCTGCATGCGCCTGGCCAGGTCGCTGGGGCGAATCGGCCCGAGCCGCACGATGTGCGAGAGCAGCGCGTACTGGGTGTTTTTCAAACCACACTCGGCCATGTAGCGGTCGTAGTGACGCGTCACCATGCGAGTGAGCTGACGCAGCTTGAGGTTGGTGCAGCCCTGCGGCCGGTTGGTTTTCATCGGGTCATTGTAGCGCTGACCGTGGGCCGTTCAACGCGGGGCGGCCTTCAACAGCCGAGACCATTGCCAGCGCCATGTAACGGCCAGCCGCAGCGGGTCACCTATACCGTTTCTCGTGTCGGGTGAACTTCGCTTGCAAGGGCTGCTTCCTACTAGGAAATGGGATGCCCGGGGCCACGCTGGCCCTCGTTGCCGGGCCCACCCTGAAAACCTCCACAGGCAACTTACCGGACGGTTTGCGATGACCAACAAAGCAGGTGTGGCACTGATTGCCCTCAACGGCCCCGTGCCCGAGCACGATGCGGCGATGCAGCAACTGCTGGGCGAACGCCTCGCCGCGTTGCTGGGCATTCCCTTTCTGGGCTGGCAGCGCCCGGATACGCAACGCAATTGCTACTGGGTACCCGATGAAACCGTGATGGGCGCCGCCAGCAGGACCGATCTAGGCCTGCACGCCGCCGAGGATTTTTTCGGCGGCGCGGTGCCGCGCCCCTATATGGCCACCAAGGCGATCAGCCACCCGCTGCCCGGCAGCCCGCGGCGGGTTCCAGAGGGCTGGTGTGCAGCCTTTCATCCTCACGTGGCGTCGGCAGTGCTGCGCGGCCACACGGTCTTCGATCTGGACGATGCACGGCAGGCCGCGATGTCCATGCTCGATGTCGGCCCTATCAGGCTCAAGGCCGTGCGTGGCAAGGCCGGAAGAGGGCAGTGGCGGATTACGGACGGCGCAAGCCTGAATGCCTGCCTGGCCGATCAGGCCCCCGATGAGGTCGCCCGCTGGGGCCTGGTGATCGAGGAGCACCTGCAGGACGTGCAGACCTTCAGCGTTGGCCAGGTGACCGTCGCAGGCATTACCGCGAGCTATTTCGGCACCCAGCGGCTGACCCGGGACGCTACGCAGCACGAGGTGTATGGCGGCTCGCAACTGACCCTGGTGCGCGGCGGCTTCGAGGCCCTGCAAGCGCTGTCGCTCGATGATGCCGCGCGGCAGGCGATTCGCCAGGCGCAATGCTATGACCAGGCGGCGCTCGCGTGTTTCGGCCTGATCGCCTCGCGCCGCAACTACGACGTTGCCCAGGGCCTCGGCGCCGATGGACAGCCGCGTTCCGGGGTACTCGAACAGTCATGGCGACTGGGCGGTGCCAGTGCCGCCGAACTGTTCGCCGTGCAGGCGCTGCAGCGCGACCCTCAGCTGCAATGCCTGCGGGCCAGTACCCATGAGTCCTATGGCGACGATGCCCCCGCCGGTGCGCAACTGCTGCAGCGCTGCCGGCTGCAGCCCCACGGCACTCTCAGCCGCTATGTAAAGGTGGAAGTCGATGCCTGCCCACAGTGAAATCATCAGCATCTCGGTTGGCGACGAGGAGCTCGCCGGCACCCTGATGTCCCCAGAGCGCAAGGTGCCGGGCGTGTTGTTCGTGCATGGCTGGGGCGGCAGCCAGCAGCGCGACCTGGCCAGGGCCAAGGGCATCGCCGGGTTCGGCTGCGTATGCCTGACCTTCGACATGCGCGGCCATGAAAACACCGCTGCCAGCCGTGAAACGGTCTCGCGTGAGCACAGCCTGGCGGACATCGTGGCGGCCTATGACCGGTTGCTCAGCCAGCCGGCTATCGACCCGGAGAAGATCGCGGTGATCGGCACCAGTTATGGCGGCTATTTATCGGCCATTCTCACCGAACTGCGCCCGGTTCGCTGGCTCGGCCTGCGGGTGCCGGCGCTGTACTGGGACGATGAATGGGAGCAGCCCAAGCAGGCGCTCGACCGCGCTGGCCTGGCCCGCTACCGTCGCACCGCCATGGGACCGCTGGAAAACCGCGCGCTCAATTGCTGCTCGCGCTTCACCGGCGATGTGTTGCTGGTCGAGTCGGAGTTCGACGACTTCGTACCGCACACCACCTTGATGAACTACCGCGCTTCGTTCGATAAAGCACACTCGCTCACCCACCGCATCATGAAAGGCGCCGATCATGCATTGAGCGACGACAGTGACCAGAAAGCCTATACCTCGATTCTCACCAGTTGGTTAAGCGAAATGATCATTGGCGCGCGCACGGCCGAGTACCCGTATTACTCGCCGTACTATTCCTGAGTGCATAACGTGGCCATTAAAAGTTGTGCAAACTTTGCGGGTGTATAGCAGTGTTTAGTTGATGTAGATCATGCTGTTTTGATATCGCCCGGCGCTGTTTTTTACGCTATTCAAGTTGCTGGGCAATCAAGCTGGAGCAGGCGCCAATGCTCGGCTAGTGTGATAAAGTCGATACTCTTGATACTCACCGCAAGGCTGTAATCGAACAGCCTGTTCATTGTGACTAAGACGGCAAGTACTCCGCTGATTAGCGTGCCATCAATCAGGTAGTTGTGGTCACCCTGGATTCCTTTCTACAGGACAAAATTAGGACGATTGATGAGCAAGCCCACTCGATCAAAGGATCTTTCCACGGCACCCGTCGAACCCAGTCACCTGAAGTTTCCCATCGTTGGAATAGGCGCATCGGCCGGTGGGCTGCCCGCACTGTTACGCCTGTTCGAGCACATGCCGGGCGATAATGGCATGGCGTTCGTGGTGGTGATGCACCTGTCGCCGAACCACGAGAGCAACGCCGACAGCATTCTGCAAAAAGTCACCAAGATGAAGGTCCGGCAAGTCACCACGCCGGTGCCCGTCGAACAGAATTGCATCTACCTGATATCGCCAGCCATGCAGTTGACCATGAGTGATGGGTACCTGCGTGTGAGCGAAATGACGGCGAGCCAGCCTCGGCATATCGCCATCGACCTGTTCATGCGCACCCTGGGCGACGCTCATCAGGAACGTGCAATCAGCGTGATTCTCACCGGCAGTGGCAGTGATGGCGCGGCCGGCCTGGTGCGAGTGAAGGAACAGGGCGGTGTGACCATCGCGCAAGCGCCTGACGATGCCGAATACGACAGCATGCCGCATAGCGCGATCGCCACCGGCCAGGTGGATTTCATCCTGCCGCTCACCGACATCCCCCAGAAGCTGGTGGAACTGTGGGAAACCATGCGCAGCATCCAACTGCCCGCTGACGCCGACGTACAGGCGCCGATCAAGGGCATTCAGGATCCGCAACAGGCAATCGATGCCGAGGCGGCCCTCAGGGATATCCTGACCATCCTGCGTACGCGTACCGGCCACGACTTCAAGCATTACAAACGGGCCACGGTGCTGCGGCGTATCGAGCGGCGCATGCAGGTCAATCGGCTCAGCGATCTGCCCGCCTATCGGGCTTACCTGCAGGAGCATGTCGAGGAAGCCAGGAAGCTGCTCGACGACATGCTGATTGGCGTTACCAACTTTTTCCGCGACCGCGAAGCCTTCGAGGCGCTGGAGCGCGACATCATCCCACGGTTGTTCGACATTCCCTGCGACAGCGAGAGCGGTGTCCGGGTATGGAGCGCCGGTTGCTCGACGGGTGAAGAGGCCTATTCGTTGGCCATGCTGCTGGCCGATCAGATCGAATACAGCCAGCGCGATTGCAAGTACCAGGTATTCGCCACCGACATCGATGAGCACTCGATTGCCGCCGGACGCATGGGCCTGTACCCGGAAGCGTTGTTGCCCGACGTTGCGCCGCCGCGCTTGCGCCAGTATTTCACCAAGGAGCAGTCGCGCTACCGGGTGAAGAAGGAAATCCGCGAACGGGTGCTGTTCGCCCTGCACAACCTGCTGCGCGATCCGCCGTTTTCCAAGCTGCAGATGATTTCCTGCCGCAACCTGCTGATCTACCTGGATCGTGAAGTGCAGCAGCAGATCTTGCAGATGTTCCATTTCGCGCTGTTGCCCGGTGGCTATCTGTTTCTCGGCAGCTCCGAGTCCGCCGATATCTGCCTGGAGTTGTTCACCCCGGTCGACAAGAAGAACCGCATCTACCGGGCCAAGCCCGGCGCCGCGCAGATTCGCCCCAGCACGCCGCTGCCGTTCGAGTCCTATACGGCGTCGCTGCGCGTCAGCCCGGGGAGCTCCCCGGAGCGCCGCAAAATCTCCTTCGCCGACCTGCACCAGCGGGTACTGGAGCAATACGCACCGCCCAGCGTGATCGTCAATCACGAGTCCAACATCGTGCATATGTCCGATCAGGCCGGGCGCTTCCTGCGCTATGTCGGCGGCGAGCCATCGCACAATCTGCTGTCATTGATCCATCCCTCACTGCGCCTGGAGCTGCGCACCGCCTTGTTTCAGGCGTTCCACACGGGCAAGAGCGTCGAGGCGCGCCGGGTGCGGCATAGCCGTGACGAGCGCAGCTATTACATCAACATGATTGCCCGGCCGTTCCGCGACATGGATGCGGACTTTGCCCTGGTGCTGTTCGACGAAGTCGAAGAGACCATGAGCAACGACGGCACCCCCACGCAGAAAGAGGCCAAGGACAGCGTACTGTCGCAGTTGGAAAGCGAGCTGCAGAACACCAAGGAACAGCTGCAGGCGACGGTCGAGCAGGCGGAAACCTCGACCGAGGAACTGAAGGCTTCCAACGAAGAGTTGCAGGCGATCAACGAAGAACTGCGCTCGACCACCGAGGAGCTGGAGACCAGCAAGGAAGAACTGCAGTCGATCAACGAAGAGCTGATCACCGTCAACCAGGAGCTCAAGTCCAAGGTCGAGGAAACCGGCAAGATCAACGACGACTTGCAGAACTTCATCGCCTCGACCGACATTGCCACGGTATTCGTCGATCGGCACATGCGCATCAAGTCCTTCACGCCGCGCGCTACCGAGATATTCAGCATCATCAACTCGGACACCGGGCGCTCGTTGCTCGATATCACTCATCGCCTCGATTACCCGAACATGGCCGAGGACGCGGCGACGGCCTTCGAGTCGCTGCGGGTCATCGAGCGCGAAGCGTCCAGCTCGGACGGGCGTTGGTACATCACCCGCATGCTGCCGTACCGGACCACCGACAATCTCATCGACGGCGCGGTGCTGACCTTCATCGACATCACCCAGCGCCGCCTTGCCGAAGAGAAGGTGCGTGAGGGCGAGGAGCGCCTGCGCCTGGCAGCGGAAACCACCCAGGATTACATCATCATCACCATGGACCCGAAAGGCCAGGTGACCGGCTGGAACCTGGGCGCCGAACGCATGTACGGCTACCGAGAAGAGGAAGTGCTGGGACTGTCTGCCGACCTGGTCCTCGGCGAGGAAGATCGCCAGGCAGGCGTGCTGGCCCGCGAACTGCAGGCCGCTTCGCGAGAAGGGCGCGCCGAGGACGACCGCTGGCATGTGCGCAAGGACGGCTCGCAGTTCTTCTGCAGCAGCGTCACCACCTGCCTGGCCAACGGCGGCACCCATGGCTTCGCCAGAATCGGCCGCGACATCACCGAGAAGAAGCGCCGCGAGGCGGAGCAGGAAAGCCTGCTGGTGGAAAATCAGGCCAACGACAAGCTCAAGGACGAGTTCTTCGCCATGATGTCCCACGAGCTCAAGCACCCGCTGAACCTGATTCAGCTCAACGCTGAACTCATGTCACGCCTGTCGGTGGTCAAGACTCAGGCCGTCGCCGCGCGGGCGGTTGACACCATCCTCGCGTCGATTCGCAGCCAGGCGCGGATCATCGACGATCTGCTCGACCTGTCGCGCATCAATACCGGCAAGTTCAAGCTCAACCACGCGCCAGTGTTGCTGCAGCCGTGCATCGACGAGATCGTCGGGGTGCTGCAGGCCCACGCCACCGAGCGCGACATCGTCATCGAGATGCACATGCCGCCTGCTGGCAGCGACCCACTGGTGGCGCATGCCGACCCGGTGCGCGTGGAGCAGATCGTCTGGAACCTGCTCAACAACGCGTTGAAGTTCAGCGACGACGGCGGGGTGATGCATGTCGGGATGAGCCAGGACGGCGATTACGTGAAGTTCTTCGTCCGGGATCAGGGCGAAGGGATTCCGCCGCAGTCGCTGTCGAAGATCTTCGACCTGTTTGGCCAGGTGCCCGAGCACCGCCGCTCGGCCCGCAAGAACGGCCTGGGCATCGGTCTGGCGCTGGTCAAGGAACTGGTGGATGCGCACCAGGGCCGCATCGAGGTGGTGTCGCCCGGCGTCGGGCTGGGCGCGACCTTCAGTGTGTGGCTGCCGCTTTACCAGAAGGAAGGTGAGCCGCTGATCCTGGAGGACATCACCGACGGGGTGTTCAACGACCTGGATGTGCTGATCGTCGATGACTCGACGGAAATCTGCACGATCATGGAAGCCCTGCTGGAAATGGAGGGCGCCCGCGTCACCGTCGCCGAGAGCGGTGCCGCCGCCCTGGCAGTCCTCGAAAACCAGGCCTTCGACCTGATTCTCTCCGACATCGGCATGCCGGTGATGGATGGCCATGAGCTGATGCGCCGCGTGCGGCAATTGCCTCAGCACGGCAAAACGCCATCCGTGGCGCTCACCGGCTACGGCGGTGCGAGCGATATCGACAAGGCCTACGAGGCGGGCTTCAACGCCCACGTGAGCAAGCCGGTGTCTCTCGACGCGCTGGAAAAGCTGCTGCTCGAACTGGGCCTGCGCAAGGGCGAGCACCGCTAGCCCGGCGGCGCTCGGCTTTTCCGAGGGCAGCCGCTTGACGCTGGTTGCCAGTTCCCTCTCTGCTGGTTAAAAGCCTGGGCCGGGTAGGTCCTCAACCCGGTTCGATTCGGTATGATGGCGCATCGCTATGCCTGGCGGTGGGCCTACCCGCTCGCTCCGGCATGGCAGGGCACATGCACCGGAGAGGCAATGGGCAGGGAACCGCTTGGCAAACCGCAACTCAAGGACCTGGTGCGTCGAGTCGTCGTCGCCCAGGGCAACGCCTTCATCAAGGAGTTGCTGCGTGGCACCGGGGTGAAGATCGGCGCCACCAAGGAGGACTTCGCCGCCAACCTGGACGCGGCCATCGATGCCGATGAGCTGACCCAGGACCTGTTCGAGGCCTGGCTCGCGGAAGTGGAGGGCTGGGGCGACCAGCACCTCTACCTGGTCGAGCCGCCACCGTGCGATGGCGCCACGCTGGCTGCCGCGGTCGTCGCCAGCCCCCATGGCCACCTGCTCGATGCCGGCGCCAGCCTGGCGTTTCCCGACCTGCTGGCGCTTACCCACATCAGCGTGAACGGCGGCCTGTCGGTGGTCTGGCACCAGGGCAAGGCCGGCTGGAATCGCTGGAGGCCCAGGGACTTCAGCGTTGACGAGGCACTGGAACGCTACCGTTTCGAGGCCTACCGGCAGCGTCTCGACCGCAGCGTGGTGCGCTACGAATGGCGCGCCGGCGAGCCTTATGCCGCGATCCTCATCCACCGCAACCCGGACATCGATCACAAGGCGGTGTTCGCCGAGGTTCGCGCGACGCTGGCCACGTTCGGCTGCCCGGATACCGCGCCGACGCCAATCCCGCTCAACCAGGCGGTGAAAGTGGCGGCGGCGCAGGGCCGCGGGGTGCACTCGACGCGCTTCGAGCTCGATGGCGGGTACGTGGAACTGGCGTCGACCCTGGCAGAGGGTGGGATCGAGGCCGTAGAGCCGGTGCGTGTGGTGCTGCAGGCCGTGGATACCGGCCAGTTCGACCGCGCGCAGGGCATGCTGCATTTCGCCGCCGAAGAGCACGGTACCAGCCGGCGCATCGCCGTGCAGGTCTATGGCCGTGAGGGCCGGCTGCGAATCTGGGCGCAGTGCAAGCGCGAGGACATCGTGCGCATCCTCGAGCTGCTCTGGGGGTACAACAACGCACCATGAACAGCCCATTACCATGCCCCTGGCAGGCTGAGATCGAGCGGCGCCTGGCGCACGGCGTCGAACTGGAGTTCACCCTGGCGCAATTCGCCCGGCGGGTCGCGGCACAGGGCGAGGACGATGCCCTGGCCAGGTTCTTCGACACGCTGGTTGCCTCGGGCGCCGCGCGGCGCATCGCGGCCTATCGTTGCCCCCTGGCCGAGTGCGGGCTAACCCTGCCGCCCGCGGCGCCGCACAGCGCCTGCCCACATTGTCACCAGGACTTTGCACAGCGCGGCGTAGAGGCCATCGCCGAGCCGTTCTACCGGCTGGCAGGTGAGACCAGCCGCGACATACGCTGGGTTATCGTCATCCACGGCATGAACAGCCGCGCCAAATGGCAGGAAGAATTCAGTTGGGAGATCGCCAATCGCCTCAGCTATTCAGCGCCGGTACTCATCTACAAATACGGCTGGGCAACCATCGACGTATTCTCCCGCTGGTTGCACCGGCAGCTCGCCAGGCGCCTCGGTGAGCGCATCAGGATCGCCATCGAGCAGGCACGCAAGAGCGGCTTGCCCACCCAGCCGGACATCATCGCCCACAGCTTCGGCACGCTGTTGCTCTCCCAAGTGCTGGATGACTCGCGGTTTGCCGACCTGAGGTTCGGCCGAATCATCACGGCGGCCAGCATCATCCGCCCGGATTTCGGCTGGGACCGGTTGATCGACGAGGCGCGGGTCGAGGCGGTGCTCAACCATGTGGGTGCCGAGGATGGTGCGGTGCCCTATGCGCAGTACGCGATTCCCGGCGCGGGGCCCGCGGGCGTGGTCGGCTATTGCGCCACGCAGGTGCTCAACGTGCGCAGCGAGGGTTATGGTCATTCCGGCTTCTTCATCCCTGAGAACCTGCGTGTGCTGATCGCCAGCCAAGGCCTCTGGAATGCCTTCCTGACCCGCCCGCTGGCGCATTTTCGCCCCGCCGGCACCTTCATGCCCGAACCTGCCTGGCGCCCGGCTCCGCTGCCCGCGCGGGTGCTCACGCGGGCGCTGGCCTACATCGTTTTCGGCATGTTGGCGCCTTTCTCATGGTTGCGCAGACGGCTCGATCCATAGTCCGCGAGGGCTCGCTTGCCCGCCTGCATGCCGGCTGCGGTGGCTACGGCCAGTGCGCAGGTCTGCCAAGTGGCAAGCCGCGCACACGCCAACACGCGCCATCAGCGCTGGCGCGGGCAGGGGAAAGGTGCTTAGCGGCCTGAAAGGGCCTGGCGATCAGAGGCGAGGCGCGCTTTTCACCGTGGACAGTGCGCGTTCGATCGCCTCGTGTGGCGTCGATGCCAGGGGTTGTTCGACATGGTTGTACTTGCTGTTGTCGAGAATCAGAATCTGGGCTTGCCGGGCCAGCTTGTCGACGTCGTAACCCAAGTCGATACATGCGCCCAAAACGGCCAACATGGCCTGTTCCAGCACCATTTCACTATGCGTAGCCATCTCTGCACCTCGGTCCATGGCCTGTAGCCGGCCGGAATGATCATACGTATCTGCTGCTACTGGTGAGGTATGACTGCGCAGATGGCATAAGGATTCAGCCAGAGTTGACGCCAGCCGTCGCCCGCCGATGATCTGGCATGCCCACCGCAGGTGCCAGCTTCACCGCAGGCGCCTCGCCCGGGAGCAGGCTGCAACGGCAGCGCGCCTGGCTCACCTGAAGAACTGGCTGGGCGTGGTGCCGAAGTGCTTCTTGAACATGTTGGCGAATGCACTGGGGCTTTCGTAGCCAAGGTCGCCGGCGATGTCGATGATCTTCTCGCCACCCGCCAGCCGTTCCAGGGCGAGAAGCAGGCGAGCCTGCTGGCGCCACTGGCCGAAGGTCATGCCGGTGTGGCTGCGAAACAGCCGCTGGATGGTTTTCTCGTCCACGTTCAGGCGAGCGCTCCAGTCGGACAGCGTCGAGCCGTCGCCGGGGTCGGCCTGCAGGGTCGAGCAGATGACCGCGAGGCGCCCCTCGGTTGGCTGCGGCAGGTGCAGCGGCAGGGTGGGCAGCAACTGCAGTTCATCGAGCAGCAGGCCCATCACCCGTGCCTCGCGAGAGTCCTGCGGATAGGGCTCGGTGATGCTGACCGAGGTCTTGATCAACTCGCTCAGCAGGGGCGAGACGCCCACCACTCTGGGTTCGGTTGGCAGGTGCGCCAGGCCGTCCGGGTGCACGAACACGCTGCGCATCTTTACCGCCCCGATGCACCTGACCTCATGCAGCTCACCGCTGGGCATCCACAAGCCGCGGTTCGGCGGCACGGTCCACTGGCCCCTGGCTGCGCGCACCACCATCACGCCTTCGATGGCGTAGATCAGTTGGTGCTTGTTGTGCCGGTGAGGAGCGATGTGCCGGTCGCGCGGGTAATCGGTGGCGCTGCACCTGACTCGCCAGTTCGCCTCGTCGATCTCGATGATCAGCTGATGCAGCGATTTGATGGTCATGTCCTTTTCGAGTGGTTCGGGTCCCCAATTGCGTGAGACAGGCAAGGCGGACGGCCCTAGCATAGCGCCGAACTCCATTCACCAGCAGTGCCGTGCAGCGGGCATGTTCCGCGCCGGTATCGCCATTGCCGGAAGCGTCCCGTATGGCCCTCAGTTCCTCCGCTGCCACCGTCGCAGCCTCTACCCAGGTGGCCGCGCAGGCCAGCCCCCTGGTCATGCGAGTGATTGGCGCCTGTGCCCTGGCGCACCTGATCAATGACCTGATCCAGGCCGTTCTACCGTCGATCTATCCCCTGCTCAAGGCCAGTTACGGGCTGACCTTCACCCAGGTCGGGCTGATCACCCTGGTGTTCCAGCTCACCGCTTCACTGCTGCAGCCCTGGGTGGGCTACCACACCGATCGTCACCCCAAGCCCTGGCTGTTGCCCGCCGGCTCGCTGTGCACGCTGGTCGGCATCCTGCTGCTGGCGTATGTCGGCAGTTTCCCGGCGATCCTGCTGGCGTCGGCGCTGGTGGGGATCGGTTCATCGACCTTCCACCCGGAGGCATCGCGTATCGCCCGGCTGGCTTCGGGCGGCCGCTATGGCCTGGCGCAGTCGACCTTTCAGGTGGGCGGCAACGCCGGCAGCGCGTTTGGCCCGCTGCTGGCTGCGGCTATCGTGATTCCCTATGGGCAGGGCCACGTGGCGTGGTTCGGGTTGTTCGCCGTGTTCGCGATCCTGGTGCTGTACGGCCTCAGCCGCTGGTACCGCAACCACCTGAACCTGTTCAGGCTCAAGCAGGGCGGGCAGGCCACCCACGGGCTGTCGAGGCGTCAGGTGAGAGGTGCATTGCTGGTGCTGGCGTTGCTGGTGTTCTCGAAATACTTCTACATGGCCGGTTTTACCAGCTTCTTCACCTTCTACCTGATCGAGAAGTTCGGCGTGTCGATCGCCAGCTCCCAGCTACACCTGTTCCTGTTTCTCGGCGCCGTTGCCGCCGGCACCTTTTTTGGCGGGCCGATTGGCGACCGCATCGGCCGCAAGAAGGTGATCTGGTTTTCCATCCTCGGCGTCGCCCCGTTCACCTTGGCCCTGCCCCACGTGGATCTGTTCTGGACCAGCGTGCTGAGCATGGTCATCGGCTTCATCCTGGCCTCGGCCTTCTCTGCCATCGTGGTGTTCGCTCAGGAGCTGATGCCGGGCAACGTGGGCATGATCGCCGGGCTGTTCTTTGGCCTGATGTTCGGCTTCGGCGGAATCGGCGGGGCGTTGCTGGGCTATCTGGCGGACATCCACGGTATCGAGTACGTGTTTTTCCTGTGCTCGTTTTTGCCGCTGCTGGGCATCCTGACCGTTCTGTTGCCGTCCACGCGGCCGCGCTAGAGCGGCCTTCTGGCGGCTGTCGATCAGCACAGGTGAATCCGGGGCGGCATATGGAGTAGCCTTGCGGCTCTTTGGGGTTGCATCGGTAGGAGTCTGGCTGTGAGTCACAAGAGCAAAGCGATCCTCTGGGGCAGCATGGGCCTGAGCCTGTTGCTGTTGATTGTCGGGCTTCGCCTGTTCACCGTGTGGGCCACCACGCTGCCTCTGGATGTGCCCGTGCGGCTCGACAAGGGCGAAACCCAGGAGCTGCCGGTGAAGGTTCGCACGCTCGAATTCGACATGCTGGCGGTGGTGTTTTCCACGGGGGAGTTGCCGCTGTACACGGTGCGCAAGCTGTCCGGCGGGCCGATCTGGGAAAACGAGCAGTGGGTCGAATACCCGCCGGCGCCCATGACCCTGGCCTGGAAGCTGTTCACCCCGGCCGGCGAGCTGGTCTCCGAAGGGCAGGGTGAGGTCGGCAAAGAGCTCGTCAGCTACGGCAGCGATGAGATCACCCGCGCCGTGTCGCGGATACCGCTGGAGCCGGGTGACTATCGCCTGCAGGTGCGCGCGGCGACCCCCGATCCGCGCTTTGGCGAGGTCGCCACGCGGCTGGTGTTCGTTGCCGAAGGCAAGGGCAAGACCTGGCAGTCGGGGGTCGCCTGGTGGAGCTCGATGCTCTCCGGGGTGTTGTTGATCCCGCTGGTGCTAATCTGTGGGTTGCTGACCCTGCATCACTTCACCCGCTGGCGCTACGGCGCTCCCTCGGCGGATTGATGGCGGCCGCTGGCGGCTACGCCAGCGAACAGAGGTCGATCCTGCCTGGCGCGCGCTGGCGGCGGGCGCTTTTATCGGCAGCGGTGAACACCCTTCAGGAGTAACCCCCATGCTCAAACTCACGACGTTATCGGGCGCGCTTCTAGGCGCCGTGCTGCTGGCCTCGGCGCCTGCACTGCTCGCCGACCCGGGCAATGGCAAGGGAAATGGCAACCGCCACGACAAGGGTGGCCAGCAGGGCAGCCAGGGGCATGGCGGCAATGACGGCTGGCAGGGCGGGCCGTCGATCGACATTGGCGGGGTCAGGATCATCCTCTCGGACAATCGCAGTTACTGGAACCCTGGCGCACCCCTGCCACCGGGTATCCAGAAGAACCTGGCGCGCGGCAAACCACTGCCCCCCGGCATTGCCAAGAAGCTCGACAGTCGGCTGCTCGGCCAACTGCCTCGCTACGACGGCTACGAATGGCAACAGGCGGGTACCGACCTGCTGCTGGTGGCGATTGCCACCGGGGTGATCCAGGAAGTGCTGCGCGGCGTGCTGGACTGAGCGTACGCGATCAGCGACCTGGGGCGGCAGCATCGCTACCGGCGGCCAACGGTCACTCGTATCGAGCACTCGGGCTGTCAGTCGTAGCGGCGCCCAGGGCTCCCGGTTCTGCGCGAGCCGGGAGTTGGAGTCAATCCATTTCGTGGAGCAGCGTGACGCCCATGTAAAGGCCGGCTGCGGTTACCAGGAACAGGGTTAGCAGATAAACGAGCATGAGTTCGCCTTGTCGCCATTGTCGGGTGCGCCATCGCGGGCGCCTGAAAAATAGAAGCAGGCGAGTCGCAAAACGTTCAGGGAATTTGCGCGCGCCTCTCCTGAGCTGCCGCACAGGCAACTGGTCAAAAACTTCGAACACTGATCACCGTCAGCGCTCTAGACATGACAGCCAGTTCGGCTCGCTGAACGCAGGTGTCATCGGGGCGGTGCATGCAGAACCTCAAGATTGCGACCTTCAACATCAACGGCATCAACGCGCGGCTGGCCAATCTGCTGGACTGGCTCGGGCGCGAGAAACCGGATGTGGTCTGCCTGCAGGAGCTCAAGGCGCGCGACAACGCCTTTCCCGCGCGCGAGCTGGAGGCCGCCGGCTACGGGTCGCTGCACCATGGCCAGGCGTCGTGGAACGGCGTGGCGATTCTTGCCCGCGATGCCGAGCCACTTGAGATTCGCCGCGGCCTGCCCGGCGCGGATGACGACAAGCAGGCGCGCTACCTCGAAGCCGCGGCTCATGGGGTGGTCGTCGCCAACCTTTACTTGCCCAATGGCAATCCGCAGCCGGGGCCAAAGTTCGCCTACAAACTGGCCTGGTTCGAGCGGCTGATCGCTCACGCCGAGCAACTTCAGGCCAGCGAGCATCCGGTGGTGCTGGCGGGCGACTTCAACGTGGTGCCCACCGATCTGGATATCTACAACCCGAAATCCTGGGCCAAGGACGCCTTGCTGCAACCGGAGAGCCGCGCCTGCTTCGAGCGCCTGCTCGCCCAGGGCTGGGTCGACGCATTGCGTCACCTGCACCCCGAGGAGCGGATCTACACCTTCTGGGATTACTTCCGCCAGCACTGGCCGCGCAATGCCGGGCTGCGTATCGACCATCTGCTGCTCAACCCGGTGCTGGCCGCACACCTCAAGAGCGCCGGCGTGGACAGCTGGGTGCGTGGCGAGGATCACCCCAGCGATCACGCACCCGTATGGATTCAGCTCGGCAAACGCCGCCGCGCGGCACCGCGCGCAAAAACCGAGAAAGCCGCAACACCTGCAAAAACCGCGAACGAGGACTCGCAGCCCTCGGCCGGCGACGCGCTCGAGGCGTACAACCGCAAGCGCGATTTCGCCGCCAGCCCCGAGCCCGAGGGCACCCGCCCGGCAACGCGCAAACGGCGCGCTGCCGGGCTGCAGTTCTGCGTGCAGAAGCACCACGCCACCCGGCTTCATTACGACTTCCGCCTGGAGATCGACGGCACGCTGAAAAGCTGGGCAGTGCCCAAAGGCCCGTCGCTGGACCCATCGGTCAAGCGCCTGGCCGTGCATGTCGAAGATCACCCGCTTGCCTACGCCAGTTTCGAAGGTGTCATTCCCGAGGGGCACTACGGCGCGGGAGAGGTCATCGTCTGGGACACCGGTATCTGGCGGCCGCTGTCCGACCCCGGCGAGGGCTACCGCAGCGGCAAGCTCAAGTTCGAGCTGCAGGGTGAAAAGCTTGGTGGCGTGTGGAACCTGGTCAAAACCAGTATCGCCGGAAAGCAGGAACAGTGGTTTCTGATCAAGCATGACGACGCCCAGGCCCGCCCGACGAGCGAGTTCGATATCGTCACTGCGCTGCCCGGCAGTGTTCTCAGCGACCGCGTACTCGGTACGCGCAAGCGCCGCGGCAAGGCGGCGCAACCGAAACCCGCCGCCGCGGTGCCTGCGCCACGGCGCAGAAGCGGGGACGTGCAGTTGCAGGGCGCCCGCAGCGCTGTGCTCGCCGACACTTTCAAACCGCAGCTTGCCACCTTGGTCGAGGCCGCGCCGGCGGGTGAGTGGCGCTACGAAATCAAGTTCGACGGCTACCGCATCCTCGCCCGCATCGAGGATGGCGAGGTGAAGCTGTTCACCCGCAATGGCCACGACTGGACCCACAAACTGCCGCGCCAGGCCGAAGCGCTCGCCAGCCTGGGCCTGGAATCGGCATGGCTGGACGGCGAAGTGGTGGTCGCCAACGAGCGTGGCATCCCTGATTTCCAGGCCCTGCAGAATGCCTTCGAGGTCGGCCGTAGCGGCAGCATCGTCTACTACCTGTTCGATATGCCGTATCTCAACGGCATGGACCTTCGCCAGGTGCCGTTGGAGCAGCGCCGCGCCGCCCTCTCTCAGGTACTGGAACGCAGTGAGGACGATGTGCTGCGGTTCTCCGAGGATTTCGAAGAAGCGCCCGATGCGCTGCTCAACAGCGCCTGCCAGATGCAGATGGAAGGCTTGATCGGCAAGCGCGCGGGCAGCGTCTACCGCTCCGCGCGCAACCACGACTGGATCAAGCTCAAGTGCCAGCGCCGGCAGGAGTTCGTGGTCGTCGGCTACAGCGACCCCAAGGGCGCCCGCAGCCGTTTCGGCGCGTTGCTGCTGGCGCTGCACGACGGGCAATCCGGCGAGCTCAGGTATGCCGGCAAGGTCGGTACCGGGTTCAATGAGTCGACGCTCGCCACCCTCCATGAGCAACTGGTGCCGCTGGAAATCAAGCGGCCGGCGGTGGTCAATCCGCCTACCGGCTTTGAGGCGAAGGGCGTGCACTGGCTTGAGCCGGTGCTGCTGGCCGAAGTCGCATTCGCGCAGATCACTCAGGAGGGCGCAGTGCGCCACGCCGTGTTCCACGGCATCCGCAATGACAAAACGGCCGAGGCGATTCTTGAGGAAAAGCCCGTTGCGCCACCCCCGGGAAAAAAAACTCCAGCCAGGCAGGAGGCGGTGACCGTTCGCCTTACCCATCCCGGGCGGGTGATCGATGCCAGCAGTGGCACCACCAAGCGGCAACTGGCCGATTACTACATTCGCGTGGCCGAATGGATACTGCCGCACCTGCAGGGGCGGCCGGTGGCATTGGTGCGCGCACCTGATGGCGTGGCCGGCGAGCTGTTCTTCCAGAAGAACGCCGGGCAACTGGCGATCCCCGGTATCCAGACGCTGGACAAGGCGCGTGTCGGCCACCCCGGCATGCTGATCGACACGCCGCAGGCGCTCATCGGCGCGGTGCAGATGAGCACCCTCGAACTGCACACCTGGAACGCCACCGTCGCGGATCTGCAGCAACCCGACCGCTTCATTCTCGACCTAGACCCCGATCCTGCCTTGCCGTGGAAGGCGATGGTCGAGGCCACGCACCTGACGCTGACCGTGCTCGATGAGCTGGGCCTCGAGTCGTATCTGAAAACCAGCGGCGGCAAGGGCATCCATATCGTCGTGCCGCTCACGCCCGAGGCATCGTGGGAGGCGGTCAAAGGCTTCAGCCACGGCATCGTCAAGCACATCGCGAGGCTGATACCCGATCGATTCTCGGCGGTGTCCGGACCCAAGAACCGGGTCGGGCGCATCTTCATCGATTACCTGCGCAACGGCCTCGGCGCCACCACGGTGTGTGCCTATTCGGCGCGCAGCCGCGCAGGACTTCCAGTGTCGGTGCCGATCCGGCGCGACGAGCTGACCGAGATCAAGGGCGCCGATGCGTGGAACATCCACACCCTGCACGAGCGACTCGACACCCTCGAGGATGACCCGTGGGCGCGTTTTTTCGAGACACCGCAACGCATCACTGCCGACATGCGCAAACGCATCGGCCTGAAGTAACCAGGAGGAAATCCAGATGGGCAATTACCACATCACCAAAGGCGACAGCGGCTGGGTACTGAAGAAGGAGGGGGCGCAACGGCCGTCAAAAACCGCGGCGACCAAGGACGAGCTGCTCGCCATCAGCGCCGCATTTCTGGAGGGGAAGATTGCCTCCGTGAAGATCCACAAGGAGGACGGCACCATTCAGGAGGAGCGAACCTACCCACGCAGCGCCGACCCGCGCAGAACTGAGGGGTGATTCGCCGCCAACGCGCGCCGGCACCCAGCGGGTAGACCCCAATGCTTCGGCACGTGTACCGACCTCGTATTTCGCGGCGGTATCACCCCCGCGTAGACCAATGCACTTGCCGTCGCCGTTGGCGCGATCGATCACGATGCCGTGTTGCAGGCACGCATCGGCGGGCTGGCCGCCGATGCCTGGGTCGCACACCGGTGCCGAGGTGAGTCTTCGCCCGCGCGATTGCCGTGGATCGACAGTGGACTGACTGGCTGCGTACCGTGGAGCCAACAGCTGGGGCAAGGCGATCCTGCCCCTCTTACAGGATAGGCTTGCCGCCAGTGACGGCATAACGCGAGCCGGAGATGTAGCTGGCTTCGTCGGAGGCCAGCAAGACGAAGATCGGCGCGACCTCGACCGGCTGGCCTGGCCGACCGAGCGGCGTCTGCTCGCCGAACGAAGTCACTGCCTCCTGGGGCATGGTCGAGACGATCAGCGGTGTCCAGATCGGCCCGGGCGCCACGCTGTTGACGCGGATGCCCTTGGGCCCCAGCAGTTGCGCCAGGCCGGCGGTGAAGTTGGCGATTGCTCCCTTGCTGGTCGCGTAGGCGAGCAGGGTGGGCGTGGGGTCATCGGAATTGACCGACGTGGTGTTGATGATCGAACCGCCCGCCGGCATCGACGGCACCGCCGCCTGACACAGGCGGAACATGGCCGTGATGTTCACATCGAAGGTGCGTAGCCACTCCTCGTCCGGAATCTCCTCCAGTGATTGGCGGGTCATCTGGAAGGCGGCGTTGTTGACCAGCACATCGATGCGCCCGAAGCGCTCCACGGTCTGTGCCACGGTGTCCTGACAGACCGCCTTGTCGGCCAGGTCGCCGGGCAGCAGCAGGCACTGGCGGCCCGCCTGTTCAACCCAGTGGGCGGTCTCTCTGGCGTCTTCGTGCTCCTCCCAATAGGCCAGTGCCACGTCCGCGCCTTCGCGGGCAAAGGCAATGGCCACCGCGCGGCCGATGCCGCTGTCGCCGCCGGTGATCAGCGCGACCTTGTCTTTCAGCCGGCCGCTGCCGGTGTAGGAGGTTTCGCCACAATCCGGCTGCGGCTGCATCTTGCGTTGCGAACCCGGCACGGGCTGCGGCTGGGCGGGGAAGGGCGGTGTTGGGTAACTAGGCATGGCGGTGGCTCCTGTGCAGGGAAGGGTGTTCCTTTTCGGAGAACCTTCACGGCGCGGAAGTTGAATCAATCGAATCATCTGTCGACGAAAGGCCTATCGCCGCTGCCGCTCGTCTGCCGGGTCGCACTCGCGTCGCCAGGCGATCTCACTTACTTAACCCTCATGCGTTCGGGAGTGATCACCATGCCACGTGGCAGCAAGGACACCTACACAGACAAACAGAAGCGCAAGGCGCAGCACATCGAGGAGAGTTACGAGGACAAGGGCGTGTCCAGCGGCGAGGCCGAAGCGCGTGCCTGGGCCACCGTCAACAAGCAGTCCGGCGGCGGCGAGAAATCCTCCGGCTCGGGGCGCAAAACCGCGCCGAGCGACAAGAAGACCGCGCGCTCCGACTCCGCCAAACGTGCCGCCAAGACCCGTGAGGGCAATTCGCGCTCGTCCACCTCGTCGCTGGAAACCCAGACCAAGCAAAGCCTGCTGACCGAGGCGCGCAGCCGCGGTATCGCCGGGCGTTCGAGCATGAACAAGGCGCAGCTGATCGACGCGTTGCGCAAGCAAGGCTGAGGATTCACGCGCTACCGCAGGTGCGTACAACGCATCGTCACCGTGCGGCGCACTGTCGAGTCTCGCGCCGGTTCGAGCAGCCGGCTATGAGTGGATTTTGCAGGATATTTCAATCTGGAAATGGAGCTGAACTAACGTTCCGCCAGCGCGATCCGTTTCTATGCGCAGCCAGCGCGAGCCCGATGGGCCGGTGTATCCGTGCCGAGCCCGAGCCCAGGGTAGCTGAATGATAAGGAGCCACCGTGACCGTTACCGCCCACCCCGCCTACCGGCATACGCCAGGTCCGCTGCATGCGATCCTGCTTGCCGGAACCGTCCCCCTTTTTCTTGGCGCGTTGCTGAGTGATATCGCCTACTACAAGACCTTCCAGATCCAGTGGAGCAACTTCGCCTCGTGGCTGATCGCCGGCGGGCTGCTGTTCTGCGGGCTGGCGCTGCTTTTCGCGCTGGCCAACCTGATCCGCGCCGACCGCAAGGCCGGGCGCCCGGTCATGTATTTTCTGTTGCTGCTGATCACCTGGGTATTCGGGCTGGTCAATGCGTTCGAGCACGCAAAGGATGCCTGGGCCATCATGCCGACGAGCCTGGTGCTGTCGGTGATCATGACCTTGCTGATCACCGTCACCGCGTGGATCGGCCTCAGCAACCTGCGTTCGGGAGGCGAGCGATGAGAACTGCAAGCGCACTGACGGCCATGAGCGTGGCCCTGCTGCTGAGCGCCTGTGGCGGCGAAGCGGACACCAACCTGGATCGCGGCCCCGACCCCAAATTGCCTGAGCCGCAGCGTGGCCTGCTGCCGAGCATGAAGATCGCCGATCCGGCGCAGTGGGGCGACCAGAAGCCCAGCGTGCCGGATGGTTTCAGCATTACCGCCATCGCCACCGACCTGAAGATTCCGCGTCAGACCCTGGTGCTGCCCAACGGCGACATCCTGGTGGCCGAAGGCCGCGGTGGCAACGCCGCGAAGCTCAAGCCCAAGGACGTGATCGCCGGCTACATCAAGGCGCAGGGCAATACTCAGGTCAAGGGCGGCAACCGCCTGACCCTGCTGCGTGACGGCGACGGCGACGGTACCTACGAGACGCAAACGGTGTTCGCCGAGAATCTCAATGCGCCCTATGGCCTGGCTTTCTTCGAGGGCGCCTTGTACGTGGCCAACCAGGATGCGCTGGTGCGTTTCGATTACCAGGACGGCCAGACCGAAGCCGGCGGCCCGCCAACCACGGTCACCAAGCTGCCCTCCGAGATCAACCACCACTGGACCAAGGCGCTGACCATCAGCCCGGACGGCCGCTATCTTTATGTGGGCATCGGCTCCAACAGCAACATCGGCGAACGCGGCATGGAGGTCGAAGCCGATCGCGCTCTGGTCTGGCAGGTCGACGCTGAAACCGGCGCGCACAAGCCATACGCTACGGGCCTGCGTAACCCGACCGCGCTGACCATTCAGCCGGAAACGGGGCAATTGTGGGCGGTGGTCAATGAACGCGACGAGCTGGGCCCTGATCTGGTGCCCGATTACCTGACCTCGGTGCAGGAGGGCAAGTTCTACGGCTGGCCCTACGCGTACTGGGGCCAGAACGCCGACACTCGCGTACAGCCGCATAAACCGGAGATGGTCGATATCACCATCAAGCCGGATTACAGCCTGGGCTCCCACGTCGCGGCCCTGGGCGTCGACTTCTCCATCCCGGAGATGGGCGAACAGTTCGCCAACGGTGTGTTCGTCGGCGAGCACGGCAGTTGGAACCGCGACAACCCGGTGGGCTACAAGGTCATCTTCGTGCCCTTCGCCGACGGCCGACCGGCGGGTGATCCTGTCGATTTCGCCACCGGCTTCCGTGGTGACGACGGCAAGACCCGTGGCCGCCCGGTGGGGGTCACCGTCGACCCGAAAGGCGCGCTGATCATCGCCGACGACCTCGCCAACACGGTGTGGCGCGTAACGCGTAATCAGTAACGCATGACCCCCGGGGCGGGCAATCCGCCTCGGGAGTTATAGTCTCTTTCCTTTACAGCGAATTACCTAACGCCTGTCGTTATCAAACGGCATCGTTGAAAAGCATTCCCCAAGCACTGCGATGAGTTGGCCAAAAGGTCAACCAGCACTGGAACGCGCATTTCCCTACCTGAAACTATCGGCAAGTCTGCGGCGAGCAGCGAGCACTCATGTGCCAAACCTGGTCGACCCGGCGCCCACACCAGCAGAGCCAGAGTGAGGGCATGCGGGTTACTTGGGTGAGCGCATGCCGTTGAGATTCAGGGTAAGAAACCGATCCGCGGCAGCGGCGATGGACCTGCCCATGTCGCAGCCCTGGCGCGGCAGCATGATCTGACCTCAAGCACTGGCTTGCCACGGAATGAGCGGGTAAGGTTCGCCATCGTTAGACGGTACCCAGGAGATCGCCAGTTGGCGTACTCCCGCTTTTGCTCAAGGAATACACGCGTGAACCAGCAAAACCTCGCCGACTTGCAGCCCTCGATGAAGGATGCATGAGCGCGTCCACACCACAGACCACGTTGCAACCCTTGCTCACTGAACTGGCCGAGCTGATCCGCCAGGCGCGGCAGCAGGCGGTGCGAGCGGTGGATACGATCCAGGTGCAAACCTGTTGGGTAGTGGGTCGCCATATCGTCGAGTTCGAACAGGGTGGGCAGGCGCGAGCCGCCTGTGGCAAGAAGCTGCCGGCTAATCTGGCCGATGGGCTGACGATCGAGTTCGGCAGGGCTTCGATGAGCACAACCTGCGGCACATGCGCGCCTTCTACCAGGCATTCCCGATTTGGAACGCACTGCGTTCCGAATTGAGCTGGACGCACTATCGCACCCTGTTCAAGGTGGAAAGCGACAGCGCCCGTCAGTGGTATATGAACCTGGCCGCTATTCAGAACTGGAGCACCCGCGCGCTGGAGCGGCAGATCGGCACGCTGTATTACGAACGCCTTTTGGCCAGCCAGGATCGCGCTGCGGTCGAGCAGGAAGCCGCGAGCAATCTGCATGTGTTGGGCAAAAGCCCGCGTGAGTTCGTGCGCGACCCGGTGTTACTAAAGTTTCTCGGCCTGCCCAATGCCGAGGAAGGCTTCATCCTCGATGTGTTGCAGAACTACACCAGCTACGACGTGGCGCTGCGCATCCCGAGCCTGGAGGGGGGCGCCAGCTTCGCCCGTTTATTGCGCAAGCGGCTCAAGGGTGTCGGCGCCGAGCAGGTGGATCTGGGGGACCTCAAGCTCAGCCACTACCGGGTCAAACCAGGCGAGCGGCTTGATGGGGTGGTGCCGCAAGCCGAGAGCCCCGGTCTTTATGGGATTACCGATAGCGGCCTGCGCGAAGCGCGTGACCGTGAGACTGTTTAGTCGTCGATTCATGCATGCTTGCGCGTAACCTAGTGTTTTGTGCATCACTTCGACATGCTGCTTTTTTTTCCCAGACGAAGGGTATTGATCGAGAGGTGCTTGAGAATGGGCGAACTGACTGGCAGCCGCGACTGGGTGCTGCGTAGCCGCGCGCCGGGTAAGGTGGAACGTATCGAGGCTTATTTCAGCGGCCACGGATACGATCCGCATCGCCATGATTGCTACGCGATTGGCCGCACGCTATCCGGGGTGCAGAGCTTTCGCTATAGGCGCGCGATGCGTCATAGCGTTCCGGGCGGCACCCTGGTCCTGCACCCGGATGAGCTGCACGACGGTATGGCGGGTACCGAGGACGGTTTTCGCTACCGCATGCTGTACATCGATCCGGTGCTGATCCAGCAGGTTCTGGGCGGTAAGCCGTTGCCTTTTGTTGCGGGCGGGTTGTCCGATGATGTGCGCCTGCAACGCGCCATCGGGTCATTCATGCAGGCGGTGGATCACCCCCTTGAAGCGCTCGAGGAGGATGACGCGATCTACGACCTGGCGCACGCACTCGACGCCGTCGCTGGCACCAGGCGTGGTCGCCGCGCGTTCGATTATCCGGCAGCACAACGCGCTCGCGAGTTCATTCACAGTCGCAACGGTGCGAACATCACCCTGGATGAGCTGGAGCATGTCAGTGGGCGCGACCGTTGGAGCCTTTCCCGGGATTTTCGCGCATTGTTCGGCACCAGCCCGTACCGCTACGTGACGATGCGTCGGCTGGATCGCTGCCGCGAGCTGGCGTTGGCGGGGATCGGCTTGGCCGATGCGGCGCTGATTGCCGGCTTTTTCGACCAGAGCCACATGACACGTCATTTCGTCAGCAGCTTTGGCCTGCCGCCGGCGCGATGGCTGGGCATGATTAAGTTGCAGGATCGTACAAGATAGCGCCTGAGGTGCCTCGCTAAGGTAGTGAAAACCAACCGAGGAGCCTCTTGTGAGCCAGCCAACCCGATCCACCCAGCAAGCCATCAACCTGATCCGCAAACTCGATCTGATCGCCGAGCAATGGCAACCTCGCGTCGTGGCGGAAATGAACGACTACCAGTTCAAGGTGGCGCGCCTGCAGGGCGATTTCATCTGGCATTCCCATGCCGAAACCGACGAAGCCTTCCTGGTTCTTGATGGCACGTTGCGCCTGGATTTTCGTGACGGATCGGTGACGCTTGGCAGCGGCGAGCTGTACGTGGTGCCCAAAGGTCTCGAGCACAAGCCTTGTGCCGAGGAGGAGGTCAAGCTGCTGCTCATCGAACCACGGGGTGTATTGAATACCGGCGAGCAGGGCGGCGAGCGCACGGCGCTCAATGACCGCTGGATCTGAGCGCAACGCCAGGCGTTCATTGCGAACGCCTGGCCTGCGTCGTTACCTCTCTTGTCTCAGGTGCCGCTCTTCACTTTCGTCCAGATCCGCGTGCGGATGCGGTCGACGTTCAGCGGCATGGCTTCCAGTGCGTAGAGCTTTTCCATGACGTCATCGGGCGGGTAGACGGTGGTGTCTGCCTTGAGGGCCGGGTCGACCAGGCCGTCGGCCTTGCTGTTGCCGTTGGCGTAGTGCACATGGTCGCTGATGCCGGCGATCACCTTGGGCTCGAGCAGGTAGTTCATGAACGCGTAGGCGGCCTTCTCGTTGGGCGCGTCCTTGGGGATGGCGACCATGTCGAACCACATCGGCGCGCCTTCCTTGGGAATCACGTAGGCGATATCGATGCCATTGCCGGCTTCTTTCGCGCGGGCGCTGGCCTGCATGATGTCGCCGGAGAAACCGACCGCCATGCACACGTCGCCGTTGGCCAGCTCACCCACGTACTTGGAGGAGTGAAAGTAGGCGACGTTCTTGCGCATCTCCATCAGCAGTGCTTCGGCTTTCTTGTAGTCCTCCGGGTTCTGGCTGTGGTGCGGCAGGCCCAGGTAATGCAGGGCGATGGGCAGCATTTCCGGGCCATTGTCGAGAATCGCCACGCCGCACTTGCTCAGTTTGGCCATCAGCTCGGGCTTGAAGATCAGGTCCCAGGAGTCCAGCGGCACGTCGTCGCCGAGCACCGCCTTGACCTTCTCGACGTTGTAGCCGATGCCGGTGCTGCCCCACAGGTACGGGAAGCCGTGCTGGTTGCCCGGGTCGTTGCCTTCCAGCGCCTTGAGCAGCGTGGGGTTGAGGTTCTGCCAGTTGGGCAGTTGGCTCTTGTCCAGCTGCTTGAGCGCGCCGCCCTGGATCTGCCGAGCCATGAAGTGGTTGGAGGGAAACACCACGTCGTAGCCGGAGCGCCCGGCCATCAGCTTGGCATCGAGGGTTTCGTTGCTGTCGTAGACGTCGTAGTGGGGCGTGACGCCGCTGGCCTGCTGGAAGTTCTTCAGCGTGTCGGGGGCGATGTAGTCCGTCCAGTTGTAGATGCGCACGTCTTGCGCCGCCTGGCTGACCGAGGCGACGAGCATCAGCGGGATGAGCGATTTCAGCATGGGAGACCTCAACGATTGTTGTGATGTTGTGGAGGCAGCAGTCAGGATCTGTTCAAAGTCTGCTGCGCGTCGGCACTGCTGCGTTAAAAACAGGCTCAGAATGCTCATTTACAGCGCGTAAACTGCGCTTCTTCGCCTGTTTTTGCCTTGCATTGCTCTAGCTCGCGAAACTTTGAATAGATCCTCAGAAAATCAGTACATAGGTCTTGCGCAGCGTTTCTTGTATGTCCCACACGCCAGTGGTGTTGGCCGGCAACATGAGGGCGTCGCCGGCTTTGATGTCGATGGGTTCGCCCACGTCGGGGGTGAACGTACAACGCCCGGCGATGAAGTGGCAGAACTCCTGTTGCACGATCTGTCGGCGCCAGCGCCCCGGTGTGCATTCCCAAATGCCGGTTTCCACGCCGTCGTCGCGCTCCACGCAGGTTACCGAGGTGATGGCGGCAGGCTCGCTGAGCGGGACTGCGACCGGGTTGTGCTCGTCGAGGGCGATGCTGGCGGTATTACGAAAATGCGTGATGGTCATGGCATGCAACCTGAGTGTCGGATGAGGGCGTTCATTTCATGAAACCTTCCATCAGGCTGGCCACGCGCTGCGCCATGTAGCGCTGCCACGGGCGGCTGGATGGATCGGCGAGCAGCTTGTCTTCACGCACGAAACTGCGAATCACGGCGTTGTAACCCAGCCAGCGGCAAGGCTCTGGCTCCCAGCGCGGCAGGTCCTGCACGCGGGTGTCGTGGCGCACCCAGGGCTGGCGGGTGAGCAGGCTGTCGGTGCCGAGAATCAGGTCGGCCAGGGTGCGCCCACCCAGGTTGCTGGCGCCAACGCCCTCGCCACCGTAGCCACCGGACAGGGCGATGCCGTTGCCGCGGTCGCAGAGCATGTGCGGATGAAAACGCCGTGCCATGCCCAGGTTGCCGCCCCAGGCGTGGGTGATGCGCACGTTGCGCAGTTGCGGGAACAGTTCGCTGAACAGGTAGCGGCGCAGGCCGCGTTCTTCATCGTTGAGGTTGAAGTCATTACGCAGGCGGCTGCCGAAGCGATAGCCACCGCGGGCACCGAAGATCAGCCGGTCGTCGAGGCTGCGTTGGCCATAGGTTACCTGGCGGCTGGTTTCACAGAACGCCTGGCCGCGCTCCAGGCCGATCTCGGCCCAGGTCGAGGCCGGTAGCGGTTCGCTGGCGACGATCAGGCTCTGCACCGGAATCTGGTGGCGGCCGAGTGGCGGCAGGTTGGCGGCATAGCCTTCCACGGCCGGCACGATCCAGTTGGCGCGCACCTCGCCCGCAGCGCAGCGCACGCTGCCGGCCTGCCAGCCCAGGGCCGGTGTGCCTTCATGGATGCTCACGCCCATGGCTTCCACGCAGCGGGCCAGGCCGCGCACCAGGCGCGCCGGCTGGATGGTCGCGCAGTGGGGCGTGTACAGCGCGCCATAGGCGCCGGGAATGCGCAACTGCTGGGCGAGCTCATCGGCGGGCAGCCAGCGGTAGTCGTCCTCGCCCAGGCCCTCTTCGCGGTAGCCGCGCAGGTACTCGCGCAGGCGCAGTTCCTGCTCCGGGTAGCGGGCCGCGCAATACAGCACGCCGCCTTTGCGGTAGTCGCAGTCGATGCCCTCGCGCTGCAGCACCTGGCCGACTTCATCGGGAATGCCGTGCAGCAGGTCGTAGGACTGGCGCCGCGCTTCGGGGGAAAGGCCGGCGAGCAGGCGATCCTCGCCGAGCAGATTGCCCATCAGCCAGCCACCGTTGCGACCGGAAGCGCCGAAGCCGGCGATCTTCGCCTCGAGGATGACGATACGCAGTTCGGGTGCCTGACGCTTGAGGTAATAGGCCGTCCACAGCCCCGTGTAACCGGCGCCGATGATGGCGACATCGGCCTGGATATCGCTTTGCAGCGATGGGCGCGGTGTCAGCGGCTCATCCAGTTGGTCCATCCACAGGCTGATGTTGCGCCAGTCGTTCATGCACCGCTTCCGCACAAAAGGTATGCGGCAAGACTAGAAGCCCAACTCGTCGTTGTCTTGCGTGCGTACCCGCGCGTAGCCGGCGCTGGAGTCGGTAACGGCGCGAGGCCGCGGCTCTCACTGCTGGGGGTCGGCGGCCCGGGCCGATGGCGAGGCCGTGGTGGGCACCACCGGGGCGCCGTCCTGGGGCAGGTGAAGGGTTTTCAGGTAGGCCTTCGGCGTCATCCCGGTATGGCGGCGGAAGGTGCTGTAGAAGGCGGTCAGGGAGTTGAAACCGGCCTCGAAAGCCAGCTCGTCCATGCGCCGCAGATCATTGCCGGCCTGCAGGCGTTGCAGCAGATGCTGCAGCCGCGCCTGGTTGACGTAGCGGTAGAAGCTCTGGCCGAGCACCTGGTTGAGCAGGTAGGAAATCTGGTTGCGGCTGTAACCGGTGGCCGTCGCCACCTGCTGCAGGCTCAGTGCCGGGTCGAGAAAGGGTTGGCGACGCTGGACGTAATCTTGCAGGTCCTGGGCCATGAAGCCCAACTGGCGGGTCGACAGGCCCAGCTTGCTGATCGCGGCGCTGCTCTGGATCGGTACCCGTGCATCGGGCCCTTCATGCACCAGCGAAGCGTATTCGTTGACCCGCCAGATGAGCCCGTCGCGCACGGTGATGGCCTCGGCAGTGCGAAACGACACCAGGCCCCCGCCACCCTGCAGGGTGGTGCGGTACTGGATGAACGCGGTGTGGCCGTCGATGCGGATGCGGTCGGTGTGTTCCAGCGCTTCGTCCGGCTGGCGCGGCATGGTGCCCAGCACGTAGTCGCGCAGCTCGGCGAGGCCCATGCTGCGATTGAGGAAGAAGTCGTGGTACTCGACCTCGGGGTGATAGAGCGCCATTACCGCGTCGAGGTCGCGGTACTTCCAGCTGTAGTGGTAGCGCAGCACGATCTCGCGGGTGCGTTCGGTCTGGGCGGGGTCGTCGGGGAAGTCAGGCATGCCGGGTTCGTCCAGAGAGCAGCGGCCAGCTTGCCCGACTGCGCCAGGCACCTCAAGCAGAGTGGCGGGATGCGGCCTGATCCGCTTCGACTGAACATGAGTAGAACTTGTTCTTAACGTTAGAAGGTTGAGTTTGTTTCATTTGTGATGGGTCTCGACAATGCACGCCATCATTTATGCACTGGAGAGATCGCCATGGCCCTGGCACACAGCCTCGGATTCCCCCGAATCGGACGTGACCGCGAATTAAAAAAAGCCCAGGAAGCCTTCTGGACAGGCGACCTCGACGAAGCCGGCCTGCGTGCAGTGGGTCGCGAGCTGCGCGCACGCCACTGGCAAGTGCAGAAAGACGCCGGTATCGACTTGCTGCCGGTCGGCGACTTTGCCTGGTACGACGGGGTGCTGGCCCATTCGCTGGCCTTCGGGGTGATTCCCGAGCGCTTCCGCCCGGCCAATGGCAAGCCGACCCTGGATACGCTGTTCGCCATGGCCCGTGGCGTGACCGGCGACAACTGCTGCGGCGGCGCCCATGCGCAAGAGATGACGAAGTGGTTCGATACCAACTACCACTACCTGGTGCCCGAATTCACCGCCGACCAGCAGTTCGCCCTGAGCTGGGAACAACTGTTCGAGGAAGTCGCCGAAGCCCATGCGCTTGGCCACAGCGTCAAACCGGTGGTGATCGGTCCGCTGACCTACCTGTGGCTCGGCAAGCTCAAGGGCGAGGCCCAGGGCTTCGACAAGCTGGAGCTGCTCGAGCGTCTGCTGCCGGTGTACGGGCAGATTTTTCAGCGCCTGGCGGAGCAGGGCGTGGAATGGGTACAGATCGACGAGCCGATTCTGGTGCTCGACCTGCCTCAGGACTGGAAGAACGCCTTCGAGCGCGCCTACAACAGTTTGCAGCGCGAACCGCTGAAGAAGCTGGTCGCCACCTACTTCGGCGGGCTCGAAGAGAACCTCGGCCTGGCCGCCAACCTGCCGGTGGGCGGCCTGCACATCGACCTGGTGCGCGCGCCACAGCAGTACCCGACCATTCTCGACCGTCTGCCGGCCTACAAGGTGCTGTCCCTCGGCGTGGTCAATGGCCGCAACGTGTGGCGCTGCGATCTGGAAAGCGCCCTGGCGGTGATCGGCCATGCCCATAGCCGGCTTGGCGAACGCCTGTGGATCGCGCCGTCCTGCTCGTTGTTGCACAGCCCGGTCGACCTGGCCCGTGAACAGGAGCTGGATGCCGAGCTGAAAAGCTGGCTGGCCTTTGCCACCCAGAAGTGCGCCGAGGTGGCGCTGCTGGCGCGGGCCGTCAACCAGCCCGATGCCCCCGAGGTGAGCGCCGCGTTGGCCGAGAGCCGCGCCGTGCAAGCCAGCCGGGCGGCATCACCGCGCATCCACAAACCGCAGGTACGGGCACGCCTTGCAGCGGTGCAGGCGAGCGACAGCCAGCGCCGCTCGCCATTCGCTCTGCGCATCGCCAAACAGCGTGCTGGCCTGGCTCTGCCGCCGTTCCCGACCACCACTATCGGTTCGTTCCCGCAGACCTCGGCGATCCGCCTGGCCCGCCAGGCCTTCAGGCAGGGCAAGCTGTCGCTCGGTGACTACACAGACGCCATGCACAGCGAGATTCGCCACGCGGTACAGATTCAGGAACGCCTGGGCCTCGACGTGCTGGTGCATGGCGAGGCCGAGCGCAACGACATGGTCGAGTACTTCGCCGAGCAGCTCGATGGCTACCTGCTCACCCGCTTTGGCTGGGTGCAGAGCTACGGTTCGCGCTGCGTGAAACCGGCGGTGATCGTTGGCGACCTGTGCCGCCCCCAGGCGATGACCGTGGCGTGGACGCGCTATGCGCAGAGCCTCACGGGCAAGGTGATGAAGGGCATGCTGACCGGCCCGGTGACCATGCTGATGTGGTCGTTCCCGCGCGAGGACGTCAGCCGCGACGTGCAGGCGCGGCAATTGGCCCTGGCGCTTCGTGACGAGGTGGTGGACCTGGAAGCGGCTGGCATCAAGATCATCCAGATCGACGAAGCGGCATTGCGCGAGGGACTGCCGCTGCGCAAGGCCGACTGGCAAGCGTACCTGGATTGGGCGACCGAGGCGTTCCGCCTGTGCGCCAGCGGCGTGCGCGACGAAACGCAGATCCATACGCATATGTGCTACAGCGAATTCAACGACGTGATCGAGTCCATCGCCGCGATGGATGCGGACGTGATCACCATCGAGACGTCGCGTTCGGACATGGAGCTGCTGGACGCCTTCGAGGCCTTCGAGTACCCCAACGAGATCGGCCCGGGCGTCTACGACATCCACTCACCGCGGGTGCCGGACATGGCCGAAATGGTCAAGCTGATGCGCAAGGCGGTGCAGCGCATCCCGGCCGAGCGCCTGTGGGTCAACCCGGATTGCGGTTTGAAAACCCGCGGCTGGCCCGAGACCGAAGCGGCGCTGGTCAACATGGTCGCCGCAGCGCGGCAGCTGCGTAGAGAGCTGGCATGAGTCTGGTCGCGGGATTGCCTATTCGGTAGCCCGGCGTCGAGCGCAGCGACACCCGGGACGGTTGCCCTGGGTATCGCTGCGCTCAACCACAGGCTACGGGGTGCCGTTTAGCCAGCCAGGTATTGTTCGGTCGAGGTGACGGTCGCATAGGCGAATGCCAGTGCGGCCATGTAAGCCGCCTGCACCTGAGTTGCCGCCACATGGCTGCCTTCGAATTCCTGGTCGCGGGTCGCGCAGGCGTCGTGAATCACCGTGGTGGCGTAACCGTAGTCGGCGCTGGCGCGGGCGGCGGCGTCGATGCACATGTGGCTCATGGCGCCGACCAGGGTGATCTCCTTGATACCCGCGTTGTCGAGCAGGGCCTTCAGGTCGGTGCCGATGAACGCGTTGACCTTGTGCTTGAGCACCTGGCTTTCGCCCTCCAGGGGTTTCACGCTGGTGTGGATATGCGCGCCTTGCGAACCGGCGACGAAGAAGGGTGCGCCGTCGCCTTCGAATTCATGGCGCACATGGATCACCATCTGGCCGGTCTGGCGGGCGGCAGCCAGCACCCGTGCGGCGTTCTGCGCGGCTGCGTCCATGTCGTGCAGCGGCCATTTGCCGCCTGAGAAGTAGTCGTTCTGGATGTCGATGAGGATCAGGGCGCGCGTGCTCATGGTGTTCTCCGTGGGATATATGCGATACACCTTAGCCCTGACGTGCTCGGCTGGGCATGGGCAGGGCCGACATTCTGCAGGGAAAAACTGACAATGAAGCGATACGTGGAGATCGGGCTACTGCTGTATCCCGGTGTTCAGCTGGCGGCGGTTTATGGCTTGGGCGACCTGTTCACGGTGGCCAACCGCATGGCGGCCAGCCAGGGCCGCGAGGGCGTGCCGGAGCTGCGCGTCAGTCACTGGCAGGCAGACGATCAGGGATCGCTGCAGCGCGTCTATGACAGCGCTGCACAGCAGGCGGGTTGCCCGCAGGTGGTGATCCTCGCGCCGAGCCTGGAAGCCGTGCACGGCCGGCAGGTAGGCGAGCCATACTGCAGCTGGCTACGTGAGCGCCACGCCGCCGGCGTCACCCTGGCGTCGGTATGTGCAGGGGCTTTCCCATTGGCAGAAGCGGGGCTGCTCGACGGCCGCTCGGTCACTACCCACTGGGGGCTTGGCGCCGAGCTCGCGACGCGCTATCCCGCGGTGCGCGTGCTGCCAGAACGGATGATCGTGGACGACGGTGACGTGCTGACCGCCGGCGGTCTGATGGCCTGGACCGATCTTGGCCTCGCGCTGGTGACGCGTCTGCTCGGCGCGACCATCGCCGCAGAAACCGCGCGCTTTCTGGTGGTCGACCTGAACCGTACTTCACAACGTCACTTCAGCCGTTTCACCCCGATTTTCGACCACGGCGACGCGGCGATACTCGCCGTGCAGCACTGGCTGCAGGGGCTGGCAGTGGTCGATGTCGGCCTGGTCAGCATGGCCGAGCGAGCCAGCCTGGGCGAACGTACTTTCCTGCGCCGCTTTCGCGCGGCTACGGGTCTGAATCCTACGCAGTATTGTCAGCAACTTCGGGTCACCAGGGCGCGCGACCTGCTCGAGTTCACCCGGCAGAGCATCGATCAGGTGGCCTGGCAGGTCGGCTACCGGGACAGCGGCGCCTTTCGAACGGTATTCACCCGGCTTGTCGGCCTGTCGCCTGGCGATTACCGTAAACGCTTTGGTGCGGCGGCGCGCTAGCGTGGGCAGCGCCCGACGTCAGACCGAATCTTCGGCGGCCTTGCCGGCCGGATTCTCGCGGGTAGGCATGGCGAGTATTTCCGGCAGCACATCGCGGGCGAATACGCCGTGCAGGCGCCACAGCTCGGCGACCGGGTCGCGGTGGTGGTCGACACGGATGTCCCATAGTGGGTATTGCTCGCGGTCGACGATATAGATCACCGCCGATGACTCGCCATGGCGATCCCCGCCGCGGTCATCGCCGGCCTCCAGCGCGTCAATCAGGCGCTCGACCAGTGGCCGGTCTTCACCGAGGCGGAAGGCGTCGGCCACGGCATCCAGCACCTGCGGGCCGGCCAGGCGATTGCCCTGCACCGAGAACTGCTCGCCAGACAGCGAACCTGCCCAGGGAATGCATTCATCACCTGTCCAGCACACGCTGTCCCCGTTGCGGTCGATCAGCGCCAATTGCCGCAGTTGCATGCACGGGTCGGTGTCCATCAGCCTCTTCAGTGCAGCAGGCGCCGAATGGCCCTCGCGTAACAGCGCCAGCCCATCGAGCCCCAGGTACGGGTTCACCTGGGCCTGGGTCGCCACGGCGCCTGCTCCGGCGGCGGCATGGCTGAGCAGCTTGCCCACGGCGGGCATGGCGGTAGCGGCCGCCACGCCGAACTGGCCGGTGCGCGGGCAGCGGGCAACGATGGAAAAGGTCATGGGCAACTCCTGAGTGCGCGTGTCATTTAGGCCACCAACAGGGCCTTATCGTTCCGCTTGCCTGCAGCGTGGTGCTATCTGCATTGGTTGATAAGCATTATCATTGGTGGATTGCCGCCTCGCTTCCGGCGCATCGTCAAGAGCAACTCACCCAGATGGTCGATCTTCCATCCTCGCCCGAACCTCGCCCGCGCACTCCATCGGCCCCCGAACCGCTGGAGCGTGATGCGTTCGTGCGCACCTTTCTGGCCCGCCGCGCGCAGATGGAAGCGCTGCTGCGCCGGCGTGTCGGTTGTCGGGCGACGGCGGCGGATCTGCTTCAGGAGCTGTTCCTGCGCTTCTGGCGACGGCCCGGCGCGCCGCTGGAAGACATGGGCAGCTACCTGATGCGCAGCGCCCATAACCTGGCCATCGATCACTTGCGCAGTGAGGGCGCACGCTCGCGTAACGAGACGGACCAACAGCGCGAACAGCAGGGTGACAGTGCTGCTTCCCCGGATGCGGCCCTCGAGGCCAGAAGTGACCTGCGCCGTGTGGAAGCGGCCTTGCGCGCCTTGCCCGAGCGTACCCGGCACATCTTTTTGCTCAACCGCATCCACGGCCAGACCTATGGGCAGATCGCCCGCAGCATGGCGCTTTCCCAGAGCGCCGTGGAAAAACATATGATGCGCGCCCTGGAAGCTTGCAAGGCCAGCGTTATCGACACGTCGGCCAGCCCCTCACACGGAAACGTCGCCCCATGAGCCATGAGCCACTTCGTCAGGAGGGATCACTGTCGGCCATCGAGCAGGACGCCTGGCTGTGGCTCGGCCGTTTGCAGGGGCAGCCGGGCGACAAGGTGCAGATGGCCTTCGAGCAGTGGTTGGCCGCGGCGCCCGAGCATGTCGACACGTTCGTGCGCATGCAGTCGCTCTGGCACCTCGGCCGCCCGGCTGCTCAGCGCCTGGCCCAGGAAGAGGCTGTCGCTTTGCAGCGGTACTTGCATCCGCCGGCGAGTAAACGCCCCTACTGGTCCGCCGCACTGGCGATGGCCGCCTGCCTGCTGATCGTAGTGTGGGGTGGCGGTTGGCAGCCACTGCGCTGGGCCGACGACCTGGGCGCAGATGTGGTGTCGGCGCCCGGGCAGGTGCGCAGCGTGACGCTGGGCGACGGCTCCACCGTGGTACTGGATGCCGACAGCGCCATCGCCGTCGACTACGGCGCAGGCGAACGGCATGTCGAGCTGCGCCGTGGCGCGGCGTATTTCAGCGTGGTACCGGGCGAGGTGCCGTTCACTGTCGCGGCTGCGGGTGGCGAGGCACGCGTACTCGGCACCCGTTTCGAGGTCCGCCGCATCAATCAAGGCGCCCGGGTTTCGGTGTTGCAGGGCCGGGTCGCCGTGCGCGGCGGGCCGCTGGAGGCGCCACGGGTGTTGGCCGCTGATCAGCAGCTGAGCTTTGCCGATGGCGCCAGCGCCAACCTGCGCAGTGTCGACGCCGAGGCACTGACGGCGTGGCGTGATGGCCGCTTGAGTTTCTACCGCGCGCCGTTGGGCGAGGTGCTGGATGAACTGCGCCGCTACTACCCGGGCCGCATCCTGCTGCTCGATGATGAGCTGCGTGAGCGGCGAGTCAGCGGCAGCTTCGCCAGTCACGACCCGCTGGCGATTCTCGATGCGCTGCAGGGCGTGGTCGGCTTCGAGCAACACCGTGTTCTGGGGCGGCTGGTCATCCTGCGTTGAAAATATTTCGCCAGTTCGGTGAGGTAAATCCTTCTGGCGTTCGTGTAGTGCTTGAAATGCGAGAAGTTCGCAGATGAGAGCCACTACAGCTGGGGTTGAAACCACGATGAATGACCGCATGATGCGTCGGCAGGATGCCTTCTGGAAACGCCTGAGCCTGGCAGTCCTGCTCGGCACCGCGAGCCTGCCGCTGGTGCAGCCAGCCCTGGCTCAGTCTGCCACTGAGCAGGCCGCGACCTACGCGTTCGCCATCCCGGCGCAGGCCTTGCCGCAGGCGCTGGATGCCTTCAGCCGGGTCACCGGCATCAATGTGGTGTACACCGATGAAGCGCCATACCGCATGCAGGCGCCCGCGCTGAATGGGCGCATGACTGCCGAGCAGGCGCTGGCCCGATTGCTGGCCGGCTCCGGCTTTAGCTACCGCCAGCCCAGCGCCGGCACCGTGGCGCTGCAGGCATTGCGCAGCGAGGGCGCGGTCAATCTGGATGCCGTGAACATCCAGTCGCAGCGCACCCCGAGCTACAGCTACCAGCCGCCGGAAACCACCTCGCTGACGCGCAGCGATACGCCGCTGCTGGAGATTCCCCAGGCCGTTGCCGTGGTGACGGCCCAGGCGCTGCAGGACCAGCAGCCGCAGAACCTCGACGACGCACTGGTCAACGTCAGTGGCATCACCCAGGCCAATACCCTGGGCAGTACGCTGGATGCGGTGATGAAGCGCGGCTTCGGCGACAACCGCGACGGCTCCATCCTGCGCGATGGCATGCGCACCATCCAGGGGCGCAACTTCACCGCCACTGCCGAGCGCGTGGAGGTGCTCAAGGGGCCGTCGTCGATGCTCTACGGCATTCTCGATCCGGGTGGCGTAATCAACGTGGTGGGCAAGAAGCCGCAGTTGCAAAGCTACCGGGCCATCACGGGGCGTGCGTCGACCTATGGCCATGGCAGGAACGGCAGTGGCGGCACGCTGGATGTCACCGGCCCGCTGGGCGAAACGGGTTTGGCCTACCGCCTTATCGCCGATTATGACGACGCCGACTACTGGCGCGAGTTCGGCCACAACCGCGACAAGACTTTCGCACCCTCCCTGGCCTGGTACGGCGAAGACACCACGGTGACCCTCAGCCACGAGTACCGCGAGTATTCGGTGCCGTTCGACCGCGGGACGATCTTTCGTGATGGCAAGCCGCTGGACGTTCCTGCCGAGCGTCGTATGGACGAGGCCTACAACATCACCGATGGCCGCTCGCACCTGACCCTCTTCGACCTGTCCCGTCAGCTCAACGAAGACTGGAAGGCCCACTTCGCCTACAGCTACAACCGCGACCGCTACGACGATTATCAGGCGCGCATCTTCCGTGAGCCTGGAACGGCATCCAGCAACGCCTACACACGGCGCTTGGACGGCACCCAGGGGGCGGTCAGCACCTCGCATTTCGCCACTGCCGACCTGGACGGCACGGTCACGCTCGGCGGCATGCAGCACGACCTGCTGATGGGCGTGGACCACGAATACCGCAAGTTCTACCGCGAAGACCTGCTGCGTCAGAATACTGCTATCCGCTTCGATCCCTTCAACCCGGTATACGGCGCCGTGCCGATCCCGACAGCGGTCGCCGCCAGCGACAGCGACCAGACCGATCGGGTGGTCACCCAGTCCGCGTTCTTCCAGGATTCGGTGCACCTGGGCGAGCGGTGGATCTTCGTGGCCGGCGCCCGCTATCAGCTCTATGACCAGCTTGCCGGGCGCGGCCGGCCGTTCAGCAACAACACCGACATCGACGGCCAGGTGTGGGTGCCACGCGTCGGCCTGGTGTACAAGCTCAACGAGGAGCTGTCGCTGTATGGCGGTTATACCGAGTCATTCAAGCCCAACTCGACCATCGCGCCGCTGACCGGTAACGCCTCCATCGACGGCGTGCAGCCGGAGGAGGGCAAGAGCTGGGAGATCGGCGCCAAGCTCGATAGACCCGGGCGTATCACCGGCACCCTGGCGCTGTTCGATATCGTCAAGGAAAACGTGCTGGTGACGCAGACCGATCCTGGGACCGGACTCTCGGTCGCCAGCGGCGCTGGCGAGGTGCGTTCCCGAGGCGTTGAACTGGACGTGACCGGGCAGTTGACCAACGACCTCAGCCTGATCGGCACCTACGCCTTCACCGATGCCGAAGTGACAAAGGACCCGGAGCTCAAAGGCAATGGCCTGCAGAACGTTGCCCGGCACACTGCCTCGCTGTACGGCGTGTATGACCTTGGCCAGCTATTCGGCGCCGACCGCCTGCGCGCCGGTGTGGGCGCCCGCTACGTGGGTGACCGAGAAGGCGATGCGGCCAACAGTTTCACCCTGCCGTCCTATACCGTGGCCGATGCCTTCACCAGTTACGACACGCGCCTGGGCGATAACAAGCTCAAGCTGCAGCTCAACGTGAAGAACCTGTTCGACAAAACCTACTACAGCTCGTCGGTAAACAACCTGGCCGTCTCCGTCGGCGAGCCCCGCCAGGTGCAGCTCTCCAGCACCCTGGAGTTCTGAACCTGCTCACCCCCGAGCCGGGTAGCCGGCGAATGGTGGCCGTTACGCGATGGTGCAGGACGGCCGCAATCGTTCGCGCCGAGGGCGATGCTCCCACGCGATGGGTGGCTCCGCCGTGACTCATCGTGGGAGCCGCGACCCCGCGGCGAATGGCGGCCGTTACGCGATGGTGCAGGACGGCCGCAATCGTTCGCGCCGGGGGCGCCGCTCCTACGCAATGGGTGGTGATGCCGCGATCACTTGTAGGAGCCGCGACCCCGCGGCGAATGGCGGCCGTGACGCGATGCTACGGTAAGCCCGCAATCGTTCGCGCCGGGGCGACGCTCCTACGAGAGAGGTGGTGATGCCGCGATCACTTGTAGGAGCCGCGACCCCGCGGCGAATGGTGGCCGTTACGCGATGGTGCAGGACGGCCGCAATCGTTCGCGCCGGGGGCGACGCTCCTACGCGATGGGTGGTGATGCCGCGATCACTTGTAGGAGCCGCGACCCCGCGGCGAATGGTGGCCGTGATGCGATGCTACGGTAAGCCTGCAATCGTTCGCGCCGGGGGCGACGTTCCTACGAGAGAGGTGGTGATGCCGCGATCACTTGTAGGAGCCGCGACCCCGCGGCGAATGGTGGCCGTGACGCGATGGTGCGGTATGGCCGCAATCGTTCGCGCCGGGGGCGACGCTCCTACGCGAGAGGTGGTGATGCCGCGATCACTTGTAGGAGCCGCGACCCCGCGGCGAATGGAGGCCGTGACGCGATGGTGCGTTATGGCCGCAATCGTTCGCGCCGTGGGCGACGCTCCTACGCGAGAGGTGGTGATGCCGCGATCACTTGTAGGAGCCGCGACCCCGCGGCGAATGGCGGCCGTTACGCGATGGTGCAGGACGGCCGCAATCGTTCGCGCCGGGGGCGACGTTCCTACGCGATAGTGTCGGGCGCGCCCCATAAACGCGAAAGCCCGGCACTTGGCCGGGCTTTCGTTTACTGCAGGGCGTTGCTTACTGCACTTCCACCGCCAGGCTGTCGGCGATCTTCTTGTTCCAGATCGCCGGGCCAGTGATGTGCACCGACTCGCCGTTGCTGTCGACCGCTACGGTAACCGGCATGTCCTTCACGTCGAACTCGTAGATCGCTTCCATGCCCAGTTCGGCGAAAGCCAGCACCCTGGACTTCTTGATCGCCTGCGCCACCAGGTAGGCGGCGCCGCCGACGGCCATCAGGTACACGGCCTTGTTGTCCTTGATCGCTTCGATGGCGGTCGGGCCGCGCTCGGATTTGCCGATCATGCCCAGCAAGCCGGTCTGCTCGAGGATCTGCCGGGTGAACTTGTCCATCCGCGTGGCGGTGGTGGGGCCGGCCGGGCCAACCACTTCGTCGCCGATCGGGTCGACCGGGCCGACGTAATAGATGAAGCGGCCTTTCAGGTCGACCGGCAGTTCTTCACCCTTGTTGAGCATCTCGACCATGCGCTTGTGCGCCGCGTCGCGGCCGGTGAGCATCTTGCCGTTGAGCAGGATGGTCTCGCCCGGCTTCCAGCTCTGCACGTCTTCCGGGGTCAGGGTGTCGAGGTCGACACGACGCGCCGACGGGCCCGCTTCCCAGACGATTTCCGGGTAGGCGTCCAGCGATGGTGCTTCCAGCTCGGCCGGGCCGCTGCCATCGAGCACGAAGTGGGCGTGGCGGGTAGCGGCGCAGTTGGGAATCATGCACACCGGCAGGCTCGCTGCGTGAGTCGGGTAATCCATGATCTTCACGTCGAGCACGGTGGTCAGGCCACCCAGACCCTGGGCACCGATGCCCAGTTGGTTGACCTTCTCGAACAGCTCCAGGCGCATTTCTTCGATCTTGTTCTGCGGGCCACGGGCTTTCAGCTCGTGGATGTCGATGGATTCCATCAACACTTCCTTGGCCATCACCGCCGCTTTCTCGGCGGTGCCGCCGATGCCGATGCCGAGCATGCCTGGCGGGCACCAGCCAGCGCCCATGGTCGGAACGGTCTTGAGCACCCAGTCGACGATCGAGTCGGACGGGTTGAGCATGGCCATCTTCGACTTGTTCTCGGAGCCGCCACCCTTGGCCGCGACGTCCACTTCCACTTTGTCACCGGGGACGATGGAGTAGTGGATCACCGCTGGGGTGTTGTCCTTGGTGTTCTTGCGGGCACCGGCCGGGTCGGCCAGGATCGAGGCGCGCAGCACGTTTTCGGGCAGGTTGTAGGCGCGGCGCACGCCTTCGTTGATCATGTCGTCGACGCCCATGGTGGCGCCGTCCCAGCGCACGTCCATGCCGACCTTGACGAACACGGTGACGATGCCGGTGTCCTGGCAGATCGGGCGGTGGCCGGTGGCACACATGCGCGAGTTGATCAGGATCTGCGCCATGGAGTCGCGCGCGGCCGGCGATTCTTCCTTCAGGTAGGCTTCGTGCATCGCCTGGATGAAGTCGACGGGGTGGTAGTAGGAAATGAACTGCAGGGCGTCGGCGACGCTCTGGATCAGATCGTCTTGCTTGATCACGGTCATGCGGGGCGCTCCCTTGTAGGGCAGGAACTGAGGCGCCGGAACATGGCCGGCGCGTTCTAGAAGGCGCGGCAGTATACCGCGGGGCAGGCGCCTCGGACACCCGTAGGGGCAGGCCGCGATAAGCGAAAGCGTCGCTAGGCTTTTTACCAGCTCGCGGGTAGAGTGGCGGCTAGTTGCCAGTATGGGACGGAGCCCGTGAACTCAAGCAACCGCCGTTTGACCCAACGCACGCTGCAGAATCTGCTGATGAAACGTTTCGGCATGGCTGTAGCGAGCTACCTGTTGATCACTGCACTGGCGGGGATCGCCTATTGCCACGAGCTTTTCAGCGTGAGTGGCAGTGCGGTCGCAGGCCTGGTGGGCGTTGCCGTGCTCAGTCAGATGGGTTTTTACGGTTTGTTGCTGAGCGGCCGCAACCTTGCCTTTCGCGACCCCAGCCTCACCGAGGTGCAGGTGCTCGTCGCGCTGGGCATGGCGACCGCGCTGATGGCGATGCTCGGTGAAGCCCGTGGCAGCATGCTGCTGATCTATCCCATGGTGTTGTTGTTCGGCCTGTTTCACCTACCACGACGCGTGTTTTTCCGCTGCACTGGCCTGGCGTTTCTGGGCTTCGTACTGGTCAATCTTTACGAGGCCTATCAGATGCGCATGCGTGACCCGGGCCTGGCGACCCTGCAGGTCTGCGCGTTGGGGCTGGGGCTGCTGTGGCTGAGCGTGTTCGCCTCCTACATGCAGAGCATGCGCCAACGGATGCGCCAGCGCCGCTTCGCGTTGCAGGCCCACCAGGAAACCTTGCGTGGGATGATGCGCCAGCTGGAAGACCTGGTGGCCACCGACGAGCTCACCGGGCTGTTCAACCGCCGCCATTTCCTGCGCATGGCGGCCCTCGAGCTTGAGCGGTTGACGCCCAAGCGCCAGCACGGGCTGGCGCTGATTGACCTCGATCATTTCAAGACCATCAACGACCGCTATGGGCATGCCGCCGGAGACCGGGTGCTGCAGGCATTCGCCAGCGTGGCGGCAGGTTGCCTGCGCGAGGGTGACACCGTCGCGCGCTATGGTGGGGAAGAATTCGTGCTGCTGGTGCCCGATACCGATCCGGTGGCCTTCCGGTCCTGCTGCGAGCGACTGCGTATGGCCTTCATGGAAATCGAACCGAGCGGTGTCAAGGTGCAAAACCCCAGCCTATCCGTGGGGATGACGATGGTGGCCATGCACGACGATCTCGACGAAGCCCTGCATCGCGCCGATCAGGCGCTGTACCAGGCCAAGCGCAGCGGCCGCAACCGCTGCGCGGCTACCTGGGAAGCCGTCGATGCCTGAGATACGGGTCGGTGACCGGTGCATCAGCGTGGCCACCGGCAGCAACCTGCTCGACTCGCTGCTGCACGCCGGGGTCGCCGTTCCCCATAGCTGCCGCGCCGGCAGTTGCCAGGCCTGCGTGGTGCACTGCCTGGTCGGCGATCCGCTGGATGCCCGGCCCGATGCCCTCGACCCGCAACGTCGCCAGGCCGGTTGGCGGTTGGCCTGCCAGTGCCGGGTGGTCGAGGACCTGCAACTGCAGACCTTCGACCCCCTGCGTGACGGCATACCAGCGCGGGTTCAGGCCTGCGACTGGTTGAGCGAGCATGTGCTGCGCATCCGTCTCGTGACGCAGCAGCCGGTGCGTTACCGCGCTGGCCAGCACCTGCTGCTGTGGACCGCGGATGGCATCGCCCGACCTTATTCGCTGGCCAGCCTGCCGGAAGAGGATGCCTGTCTCGAATTCCACGTGGATTGTCGCCAGCCCGGCGCATTCAGCGACGCCGCCCGGCAGTTCACGGTAGGTGCACAGCTGCGCCTTGGCGCGTTGAGCGGCGGGGCGCTGCACTACGACGTCGATTGGCAGGCCAGGCCGCTGTGGCTGCTTGGCAGCGGAACCGGGCTGGCGCCACTGTACGCGGTGCTCCGCGAAGCGCTGCGCCAGGCGCACCAGGGCCCTATCCGGGTCATGCATATCGCGCGTTCGCCGGGTGACCACTACCTGGCCGAGGAGCTGGCCGACCTTGCCCGCCGCTATCCTCAGGTCGAGGTGGAACTGGTCGACAAAGCTGAACTGCCCGAGTGGCTGAAGGCGCTGCGGCTCGCCTCGCGGCAGACGATTGCCTTGCTCTGCGGTCGGCCGGAGACCGTCGAGTTGCTCGCCCGGCGCCTTTACCTGGCCGGCCTGCCTCGCAGCCAGCTGTTCACCGAACTGTTCCTGCCCCACGCCTGACGGGTGCAAAACGAAAAGGCCCGCGATCAACGCGGGCCTTCTGGCTGGAGCGGCGGCTGGTCAGACCAGCGCATCACCGACATGCAGGATCTTCATGCCGTTGGTGCCACCAATGGTGTGGTAGCTGTCGCCCTTGGTCAGGATCACCCAGTCGCCTTGCTGCACGAGGCCGCGCTTGAGCAGTTCGTCCACCGCTGCCTGGCTGACTTCGCCCGGTGGAAGGGCCGCCGGATCGAAGGGGATGGTATACACGCCACGGAACATTGCCGAACGCGCCTGGGTGTCACGGTGCGGGGAGAAGGAGTAAATCGGCACCGAGGAGCGGATGCGCGACATGATCAGCGGCGTGTAGCCGCTCTCGGTCAGGGCGATGATGGCCTTGACGCCCGGGAAGTGGTTGGCCGTGTACATCGCCGCCAGGGCAATGCTTTCGTCGCAACGCTCGAAGGTCTTGCCGATACGGTGGCTGGAGCTCTTGCCGGTCGGGTGACGTTCGGCGCCCAGGCAGATACGCGCCATGGCCTGCACCGCTTCCAGCGGGTAGGCACCGGCGGCGCTTTCCGCCGAGAGCATGACCGCGTCGGTGTAGTCGAGCACGGCGTTGGCCACGTCGGACACTTCGGCACGGGTCGGCATCGGGTTCTGGATCATCGACTCCATCATCTGGGTCGCGACGATCACCGCCTTGTTGTGGCGGCGGGCGTGCAGGATGATCTTCTTCTGAATGCCGACCAGTTCGGCGTCGCCGATTTCCACACCCAGGTCGCCACGGGCCACCATCACCACATCGCTGGCCTTGATCAGACCGTCGAGGGTTTCGTCGTCGGCGACCGCTTCGGCACGTTCGATCTTGGCGACCAGCCAGGCCTTGCCGCCGGACTCGTCACGCAGTTGGCGGGCGTATTCCATGTCTGCCGCATCACGCGGGAAGGAAACGGCCAGGTAGTCCAGGTCCATTTCTGCCGCGAGCTTGATGTCGGCCTTGTCTTTCTCGGTCAGGGCTGGAGCCGTCAGGCCGCCGCCACGGCGGTTGATGCCTTTATGGTCGGACAGCGGGCCGCCGATCAGCACCACGCAATTGAGGGTGTCGGCAGTGGTGGTTTCCACGCGCATGACCACACGGCCATCGTCGAGCAGCAACTCGTCACCTACGCCGCAATCCTTGACCAGATCCGGGTAATCAATACCCACGATGTCCTGGTTGCCGTCAGTCAGCGGATGGCTGGTGGAGAAGGTGAAACGATCACCGACCTTCAGCTCGATACGCTTGTTGGCGAACTTGGCGATACGGATCTTCGGTCCCTGCAGGTCACCCAGCAGCGCGACGTGACGGCCGTGTTTGGCGGCGATGTCACGAACCAGCTTGGCGCGGGCCTTGTGGTCTTCGGGCGAGCCGTGGGAGAAGTTCAGGCGGGCAACATCGAGCCCTGCAAGAATCAGTTGTTCCAGCATTTCCGGGGAATTGCTGGCTGGGCCGAGGGTGGCGACGATTTTGGTGCGGCGAGCGGTCATGCGCGGACTCCTAAGTTGAAGCAGACCGCGAGGCTACTACGCCGCAGCGCTGTAGTCATTGTTCCTCTGCACTACTTTTCGGCAGCGAGTTTCACCACCAGCAGGTCACAGTCCACCGATTCGAGCAGGCGTTCGGCGGTGTGGCCGATGAGAATGGTATCCAGGCGGCCGCGGGCGATCGCGCCCATCACCAGCAGGTCGATTTGGTGCTTTTGCACGAAGCGCGGCAGCATGTTTTCCGGCGCGCCTTCGAGCAGGTGGGCCGAGTCGTCGGCAATGCCGTGCTGGCGAACCAGTTCGGCAAAGGCCTCGTTGTGCTGCTGCGCATCGTCGGCGACGAACTGCTGGTAGGTGGCCAGCAACTCGGTGTTATTGAGTAGCGTGCGCGGCAGGGGCGCATGGCAGTGCACCACGTCGGTGTGCATGCCGAGTGCGCTGGAGAGTGCCAGGCTGGTGCTGATCAGGTGGTGGTCCAGGGCGGCGGGCTTGTCGTCCTTGTGCAGCGGATCGACTGCCGTGCACAGGTTGTGCCCGCGCCAGTCGGCGTGGTGCACCAGCCACAGCGGGAAGGGGCAGTGGCGCATCAGTTGCCAGCAACTGTCGGTCAGTAGCAGGCGGCGCAGCAGGTTGTTCTGGGCAGCGGATTTCAACACCAGGTCGGGCTTGAGCTGCGCCGCCACCTCGAGCACGGTTTCGTGCAGCCGTTTGCCCCAGCGCACCTCCTGCCGGATCGCCAGGCCTTCCTCGCGTAAGGGGTCAAGCAAGGTATCCAGCCACTCGCCGCGCTGCTCCAGCAGCGCATCTCGCGCCCTGTTCTGCAGGGTGTTCTCGAGCAGGCTGCCATCCAGAGCAGCGTTATACTCGACGAGCAGGATGTGCAGCCGCGCCTGAGTACCACGCGCCAGCCAGGCTGCACGCTCGAGCGCCGGATGGCTGGGTTGGCTGGCATCGATCACGACCAGTAGCTGTTCGAGTTTCATGACGTCGACCTCGCGGAGTTGGTGGACCTGATTGCATCCCATCGCATGACGGCATGCGTTGACATGCATCAGCTTAGAAGACCGAGCCAATCCTTTCTTTCTTCGCGAGTCACAACGCAATGCAGTATGTTGCGACAGTTCAGTTTTTCCGGTCTGCGCCGATACGCTCTCCATTGGAGGAGAAACCCATGCGTATTCTGTTAGTGCTGTGCTGTGTGCTGATGATCGGCGGGTGTAGCCGCATGTCGCTCGACCATCACCTGAACAAGGCGTACCACGCCTACGAACTGGGTGATTGTGACGACGCCTTGCTGTACCTGTCTCAGGCCGAGCGGGTAAGCCGTTCACGCAGCTATATTCAGCCGGAGATTTCCCTGCTGCGTGGCCAGTGCCTGGAGCGCCAGAGCCTGTACATCGATGCTGCGCAGACCTACCAGTTCATCATCGGCCGTTATCCCACCAGCGAGTATGCATTCCGGGCTCGTGCGCGTCTGGAAACCCTGCGCCAGCTAGGCCATCATGGCTTGCCGGAGCCCGCCAAGGTATCGCCTGCTGGAGCGCTTTGACGGCCACCTGATGGAATAGGGACTGGTGTAATGCGCGCATGGATCAGCCTTCTGTTGCTGCCCACCCTGGCCCTGGCGGACGTTTATCGTTGGGTCGACGAGCAGGGGCGGGTGCATTACGGTCAGCAGCCGCAGGCGGCAGAGGCCGAGGTTATCGACATCCGCCCGCAGGTGGTGGAACGCGATGCTTCTACCCGCGAGCGCGAACAGCGCAGCGAGCGTTATTTCCAGGCCCGCCGTGAAGAGCAGGCCCAGGCTGCGCAGGTGCGCCGCCAGCAGCAGGCGGAGCGGGCAAAGGAGTGCCAGGCATTGCGCACGCAGCTGGCATCCATTCCGCAAGGCCGACGGTATTATGAGCCTGGTGCCGACGGTGAACGCCGCTACTACAGTGATGCGGAGCTGGACGCCGGGCGGGAGTACCTGCGTCGCCAGTTGTCCGAGCGGTGCAATTGAGGCTGGCCAGTTCAACAGGCTGGCGGCATACTCACCCGACACTCATAGCGTTTCGCCATTATGAATGCCAATCGCCATATAGAGCGGCACCAGTTGCCGTACTACCTCAACGTCTTCAATGCCTTCACCGACAAGCCGATCGGTCACCTGGGCAATGTCTCGCTGGATGGTCTGATGCTGATCAGCCAACTGCCCGTGCTGGTGGGCGGCTGTTTCGACATGCGCCTGAAGATTCCGGGCCAGGACTCCATTCGGCACATCGACTTCAGGGCCACGTGCCAGTGGTGCCACGAAGACGTCACGCCGGGCAGCTTCGACTCTGGCTTCGTGCTCAGTGCGCCACCGGCAGACTACGTCGAGATGGTCGACGCCCTGCGCTATTACTTCAGCTTTCATCCGCTCGCCGCCTCGGTCTGACCCCGCGCTGACCATCCGCTGGTGTGCTGCGTCTTTGCGGCGCGGTGCGTCGGCGCCTGTCTTGCGATAAACCGTGCGCCTGCGTAAGCGCTGATTTGTTCTCTGTGCATGTAAGTATTTGCTTACGCGAGCTGTAAGCATTGCTGGCATTTTGCCGCTGTAAAGCTGGCGGTGCGGTTTTAGATCTCTTAAATTTATGATTATAAAGGAATTATTTTTTATGCTGATGCCCGGCGCGTCAGCTGTGGGAATAACCGCGCCGTTGTGATTAATACCAGCATCGCTAGTATCTGAACCGTGCTTAGGGATAAAGCGCAGGTTGCCAGGGATAGTGACCAGGACATCGCGGGACGCGATTCATCAGGACGATGAATTGGGAGTATCAGGGAATAGGAACAAAAGAGTGGGCGGGTAAAACCGCCCCTTTTTTTCGCCTGCAGAAAAGTCCATTGCCAGGATCACGGCCCCTTGAGCCGCGAACGGCGGCCATAAAAAATGCCGCGTCCCGGCCGGGAGCGGCATTCATCGGCGATGCATGCAGCGAGCCTGGGCTTAGCGTTCCAAGTGCTGCAGTTTTTCTTTCACGCCATCCCATTGTGCCGCATCGGGCAGTGCGTCTTTGCGCTCGGTGATGTTCGGCCAGATCTCCGCCAGCTCGGCGTTCAGCTCGATGTATTCCTGCATGCCATCGGGTATCTCGTCTTCGGAGAAAATGGCCTGCGCCGGGCATTCTGGCTCGCAGAGTGCGCAGTCGATACATTCATCCGGGTGAATCACCAGGAAGTTCGGGCCTTCGTAGAAGCAGTCCACCGGACAGACTTCCACGCAGTCGGTGTACTTGCACTTGATGCAGTTGTCGGTGACGACGAAGGTCATTTCTAGTTTTCTCCTCGGGCTACGGCAGCGAGCCGCTCCTTGATCAGCAGCTCTCAGGCTCGGGAATCGGGCTGGCAGGCCAGGCTAATGACTGCAGCACTCCCGGAGCGCGCGGGATTCTAACAGCTTGTGGCGGGCGGCGTTAGACTCGCGCCTTCCATGTATATAACAGTTCGAGCGCCTTGCGCGGGGTCAGGTCATCCGGCTCGACGCGCTGCAGCTCTTCGAGCACAGGGTGCGGCAGGCTGGCGAACAGGTCGCTTTGCATCGGCGCTGCGGCTTTGCCGATGCCTGGTGTCGGCAGATCGTGAGGCAGGCTGGTGGTTTCCAGCCGCGCGAGGTGCTCGCGTGCACGCAGGATTACCGTTTCCGGTACGCCCGCCAACTGCGCCACCGCCAGGCCGTAACTCTGGCTGGCAGGGCCGGGCAGCACATGGTGCAGGAAAACGATACGCTCGTTGTGCTCGGTGGCATTGAGGTGCACGTTGGCGACCACCGGCTGGCTTTCCGGCAAAACGGTCAGCTCGAAATAATGGGTGGCGAACAGGGTATAGGCGCGTAGATGCGCCAGCTGCTCCGCTGCGGCCCAGGCCAGCGACAGGCCATCGAAGGTGCTGGTCCCGCGGCCGACTTCGTCCATCAGTACCAGGCTGCGCTCGCTGGCGTTGTGCAGGATGTTGGCGGTCTCGCTCATTTCCACCATGAACGTCGAGCGCCCGCCAGCCAGGTCGTCGCTAGAGCCGATACGGGTGAAGATGCGGTCGACCATCGACAGCTCGCAGCGCGCCGCCGGCACGAAGCTGCCGATGTGGGCGAGCAGCACGATCAACGCGGTCTGACGCATGTAGGTCGATTTACCGCCCATGTTCGGCCCGGTGATGATCAGCATGCGTGTGGCGTCGTCAAGCTTGAGATCATTGGCGACGAACGGCGTCGTCAGCACTTGCTCGACCACCGGGTGGCGGCCTTGCTCGATCAGCATGCACGGCTCGTCGACGAAACGCGGGCGATTGAGGTCCAGGTTCAAGGCGCGCTCGGCCAGGTTGCTCAATACGTCCAGTTCGGCAAGGGCCGCAGCGCTGTCCTGCAGGGGGCCGAGGTGGCCGATCAGTTCTTCCAGCAGGGCGTCATACAGTTGCTTTTCACGTGCCAGGGCGCGGCTCTTGGCCGACAGCGCCTTGTCCTCGAACTCCTTGAGTTCGGGGGTGATGAAGCGCTCGGCACCTTTTAGCGTCTGGCGCCTTATATAGTCGGCGGGCGCCGATTCGGCCTGCTTGCTGGGCAGCTCGATGAAGTAACCGTGTACGCGGTTGTAGCCGACCTTGAGGTTGGCCAGGCCGGTGCGGGCCTTCTCTCGGGTTTCCAGGTCCATCAGGTACTGGCCGGCGTTTTCGCTCAGCGACTGCAGCTCGTCCAGTTCGGCGTCGTAGCCGGTTTTCAGCACGCCGCCATCGCGAATCACCGCTGGCGGATTGTCGATGATGGCCTTGGCCAGCAACTCGGCGAGTTCCGGGTAGGTGCTCACGGTGCGCGCCAGGCTTGCCAGGTGCGGCGACTCCAGCTCGGCCATCGCGCTTTGCAAGGTTGGCAGGGCGGCGAGGGCGTCGCGCAGGCGCGCCAGGTCACGGGGGCGGGCGTTGCGCAGGCCGATGCGGGCGAGGATGCGCTCCAGGTCGCCGATCTCCTTGAGCTGCGGCTGCAGGTTCTCGAAGCGGTAGCGATCCAGCAGGCAGGCAATCGACTCCTGCCGCGCCTCGAGCACTGTGCGGTCGCGCAGCGGACGGTTCAGCCAGCGGCCGAGCAGGCGACTGCCCATGGCGGTCTGGCTGCGATCGACCACCGATTGCAGGGTGTTGTCGCGCCCGCCTGCCAGATTGACATCCAGTTCCAGGTTACGGCGGCTGGCGCCGTCGAGGATCACCGTGTCGTCGATACGCTCGTGGCGCAGGCTGCGCAGATGGGGCAGGGCGGTGCGCTGGGTTTCCTTGGCGTAAGCGAGCAGGCAGCCGGCCGCGCCGATGGCCAGGGTCAGCGTTTCGCAGCCGAACCCCTTGAGGTCTTGGGTGCCGAACTGCTGGCACAGGCTTTTCAGTGCGGTATCACGTTCGAAATCCCAGGGCGCGCGGCGTCTCGAGCCGCGGCGTTTTTCCGCTGGCAGGCCCTGCGGCCAGTCATCGGGAATCAGCAGCTCGGCAGGATTGAGCCGTTCCAGTTCGGCCAGCAGGTTTTCCCAGCCGGCGATCTCCATGACGCTGAAACGCCCACTGGTAATGTCCAGCACGGCCAGGCCGAACAGGTGCTCGTCGCCCAGCACGGCAGCCAGCAGGTTGTCGCGGTGTTCGTCGAGCAACGCTTCGTCGCTGATGGTGCCCGGGGTGATGATGCGCACCACCTGGCGCTCCACCGGCCCTTTACTGATGGCCGGGTCGCCGATCTGCTCGCAGATGACCACCGACTCGCCCAGCTTGACCAGCTTGGCCAGGTAGCCCTCGGCGGCGTGGTAGGGGATGCCGCACATCGGAATCGCCTGGCCGGCGGACTGGCCGCGGGCAGTCAGGGTGATGTCGAGTAGCTTCGCGGCCTTTTTCGCGTCCTCGTAGAAGATTTCATAGAAATCGCCCATGCGATAGAACATCAGCTGATCGGGGTGCTGGTTCTTCAGCCGCCAATATTGCTGCATCATCGGCGTATGGGAGCTGAGGTCGCTTTGGCTCATCGTGTCGAGTGTCCGGCTAAATAGCAAAAGCGCCTAGTGTACGGTATCGACCCCACCGCCTTTAACCCCGGAGCGCAGATGAATTTCGATGACCAGCCCCTGAGCAGGCTCGCTGCACGGCTTGGCGAGGCTTTGCAGGCGCATGGTGCGCAAGTCAGTACGGCCGAGTCCTGTACGGGCGGCGGCATTGCCGAAGCCATTACCCGCGTCGCCGGCAGTTCGGCCTGGTTCGAAGCAGGCTTCGTTACCTATTCCAATGGCCAGAAAACCCGCCAGCTGGGGGTGCCCGAGGCGCTGTTCGCCAGTGTGGGCGCGGTCAGTCGTGAGGTGGTCGAGGCCATGGCGATCGGTGCCCAGAGACAAAGCGGCGCGCGCTACGCCACGGCGGTCAGCGGCGTGGCAGGCCCCGGTGGCGGCAGCGTGGAAAAACCGGTTGGTACGGTATGGGTCGCCTGGGCGGATGGCGAACAGCTGTTCAGCAGGCGCTTCCAGTTCGCCGGCTCGCGGGATGCGGTGCGCGCGCAGACCGTGGAAGCGGCACTGGCAGGGCTGTTGCGACTACTGGCGCAAGAAAATCCATCGTCGGGGTAGGCGAGTGACGAACCCTGTGGAATAATACTGTCTACTTATACAGTTATTGGCCGTCAGGCCCTTCTGATCACGTGAGGAATGTAATGGACGAGAACAAGAAGCGCGCGTTGGCGGCTGCACTGGGCCAGATCGAGAAGCAGTTCGGCAAGGGCGCGGTCATGCGCATGGGCGATCATGATCGTCAGGCGATCCCCGCCATCTCCACCGGCTCCCTGGGCCTTGATATCGCTCTGGGCATAGGCGGTCTGCCGAAAGGCCGTATCGTCGAGATCTATGGTCCGGAGTCTTCCGGCAAGACCACGCTGACCCTGTCGGTGATCGCCGAAGCGCAGCGCATGGGTGCGACCTGCGCCTTCGTCGATGCCGAGCATGCGCTGGACCCGGATTATGCCGGCAAGCTGGGCGTCAACGTCGACGACCTCTTGGTATCGCAGCCGGATACCGGCGAGCAGGCCCTGGAAATCACCGACATGCTGGTGCGCTCCAACGCCATCGATGTGATCATCGTCGACTCCGTGGCGGCCCTGGTGCCGAAGGCGGAAATCGAAGGTGAAATGGGCGACATGCACGTTGGTCTGCAGGCGCGCCTGATGTCTCAGGCGCTGCGCAAGATCACCGGTAACATCAAGAATGCCAACTGCCTGGTCATCTTCATCAACCAGATCCGCATGAAGATCGGTGTGATGTTCGGTAGCCCTGAAACCACCACTGGCGGTAACGCCCTGAAATTCTATGCCTCGGTTCGTCTCGACATTCGTCGTACCGGCGCGGTGAAGGAAGGCGACGAGGTGGTCGGCAGCGAAACCCGTGTCAAGGTCGTCAAGAACAAGGTGGCACCGCCATTCCGCCAGGCCGAGTTCCAGATTCTCTACGGCAAGGGCATCTACCGTAACGGCGAAATCATCGATCTGGGTGTGCAGCACGGCTTTGTTGAAAAAGCTGGTGCCTGGTACAGCTACCAGGGCAACAAGATCGGTCAGGGCAAGGCCAATGCGGCCAAGTACTTGGAAGACAACCCGGAAGTGGGTCGCGCCATCGAAGGTCTGATTCGCGAGAAACTGCTCGTTGTCAGCCCGACGGTCAAAGCCAATTCGGCTGTTGAAGCCAACGCCGAAGCCGACCTCTGATCTGACCTGTGCCGGCCATACTGGATAACGTGCAGGCGGTGCGCCACACCGCAATGGATTTGTTGGCGCGCCGTGAGCATGGTCGTGTCGAGCTGGCGCGCAAGCTGCGCCAGCGCGGTGCCAGCGACGAACATATCGACGTTGCCCTCGACCGCCTGAGCGAAGAAGGGCTGCTCTGCGAAGCACGCTATCTGGAAAGCTTCATCGGTTACCGGGCACGCTCGGGCTTTGGCCCGCAGCGTATCCGTGACGACCTGTCCCAGCGCGGCCTGGCGCGTGCGGATATCGAACAGGCATTGCGCGACAGCGCAATCGACTGGCGTGCGGGCTTGCAGGAAACCTGGCAACGCAAGTATGCCGGGCAGTTACCGTCCGATGCCCGTGAGCGGGCCAAGCAGATGCGCTTTCTGGTTTACCGGGGTTACCCGATGGAGCTGGTCGGCCAGTTGCTGCGTGGGGCCTTCGAGGACTGACTCTTTCACGTAGCGGTTTGCCAGTAGCCAACCGTGCTGCCGCAGCACAGCCACGTTCCTGAAAACTCATGCTTGCCAATGAGCGCCATCACTGTGCGCGGTCCCGCCGTTCAGGACCGCCAGTGGTGCGGCTGATTGATCACGTCGAACAGCTCCCGCAGACGCCCGGTGTTGCGCCCGCTGAAGGCGAAGACCAGACGCGGCAGCATGCGCAGCTCGGCGGTTTCGGTCCGCTCCTCACCGCCCTGTTGCTGTTCGATTTCACCGTGCGTGCACAGATCGCTGAAGTGCAGATTCAGGTAGGCGAGGGCATCGTCATTCAGAGCATGGCGCAGGCGTACCACCAATTGCCCGCTCAACCAGCGGCTGGAATGGAAATTGGCGTAGAAACGATCGATTTCCCGGGCTGCCGATTCGGCATCGTGAACCAGGCGCATCAGGTTCAGATCGCTGGACAGGATGTAGCCATTGCTGTCGAGGTTCTGCTGGATGTAGTCGAGCAGCCCCTGCCAGAACGTGCCGTCAGGCTCGTCGAGGAGAATCACCGGGACCAGCGGGCTCTTGCCGGTCTGGATCAGGGTGATCACTTCCAGGGCTTCGTCGAGGGTGCCAAAGCCGCCGGGGCAAAGCACCAGCGCATCGGCCTCCTTGACGAAGAACAGCTTGCGCAAAAAGAAGAAGTGAAACGACAGCAGGTTGTCGCTGCCTTGCAAGGTCGCGTTGGCTGATTGCTCGAAGGGCAGGGTGATGTTGAAGCCCAGGCTGTTGTCCCGGCCGGCGCCTTCGTGGGCCGCTGCCATGATGCCGCCGCCCGCACCGGTGATGACCATCAGGTCATGGCGTGCCAGGGTGGCACCCAGGTCCCGTGCCAGTGCGTATACAGGATGGCCTGGCTGGGTGCGTGCGGAGCCGAATACGGTGACCTTGCGGCGGTGCCTGAAGCGCTCCAGCACGCTGAAGGCACGCTCCATCTCACGCAGGGTCTGCAGCATGATCTTGGCGTCCCAGCGGTTGCGATCGGCTTGGGCCATGCGCGCCACGGTCGCCAGCATTTCCCGGTACAGCGCCACGTTGGGGCTGTCCGGCGGGGTCAACCGAGCGGCCAGTTCGTCGAGGCTTTGCGTCAGTTGGGCTTGGCTGTCAGGGCTGCGTGGCGAGAGCTTGTTCGCGTGATCATCCATGCGCTGCTACCTCGATAAGCACCCCTGCGGCTTAACCGGCGTGGGCGCTATCTGTATTTCCCGGCCTACCTGGTTACAGGCGGCAGTCGGTCTTGTTGATGCGTTCGGTGGTTACCGGGCGGTTGCTCTGAATTTCGCTGAATTCGTAGCGCAGCACCGCACCGCTGGCCAGCAGTTTGCGGAAGCCGGGGTTGCTGCACACGCTGTTGGCCAGCTGGGCGCGCACGGTGTCAGGGTTGCCGCGCATCTGCGAGGCGTGGCCCGGGCGGACGCTGAGGTGATTGATCAGTTCGTTGCCCTCGACGGTGTAGCCCTGGTCGAGGATGTCTTCATTGATCGCGCGCGGTGTGCCGACGCTGCTTTCGCGTGCCACTTTCTCCAGCGTTTGCGTCAGCTCGTAGCCTTTTAACGATGCCGCCTGGGCCGTCGGCAACAGCAGGCTGACGAGAAGGGCGGAAAGGGCGATACGCTGCATTGGGCTGACTCCTGAAAACGGTGAGCGGGTATAGACCCGGCTCGCTTCTTTATGTTCGCTTTGGCGAAGGGGCTCGCCGGGTAACGGGCAGATGGTGGCAATCCCCGGCGGTGCATGGAGATTAGCAGGGCCGATGAGGTATTTATAAGTGCGCACTTGATAGACTACGCCCCCTCGTTGCTGGACCCCATGGCGACCATGTCCTTGTCTTTCTCCTTTCGTATCTGTTCGGGCTCCCGGAGTGCGCCGGCATGAGCCATGCCGTTGCCGCCTTACGTGCTGCGCGCCTGGCACGCAGCGTCAAGCCGTTTCTGGCCAGAGGTTCGCGTGCCGAGCGCTGTCCGGCTTGTCGGCTGGCGCGCAGCCACTGCCTGTGCGCCTGGCGGCCGCAGGTCTCGGCGAATGCGGGCGTGTGCCTGCTGATGCACGATGTCGAGGCGCTGAAACCCAGCAATACCGGTTGGCTGATCGCCGATGTGGTTGCCGACACCTCGGCGTTCGGCTGGTCGCGTACCGAGGTCGATCCGATGCTTCCCGCATTGCTGAGCGAGCCCCAGTGGCAGCCGTATCTGGTGTTCCCGGGTGAATACGCCGAGCCCGAACGCGTGGTGACCTCAGTGGATGTGGCGGCCGGCAAGCGCCCGATGTTCGTGATGCTCGATGCCACCTGGACGCAGGCGCGCAAGATGTTTCGCAAGAGCCCCTACCTGGACCATTTGCCCGTGCTGAGCCTGCAACCGGAAGCGCTGTCACGCTACCGTCTGCGCCGTTCCAAGCGTGATGACCATCTCTGTACTGCCGAAGTGGCAGCGCTGTGCCTGGAATTGGCCGGTGACGAGCGGGCCGCCGACGCGCTGAATGCCTACCTCGATGTGTTCAGCGAGCATTACCTGGCCTCCAAGGCGCCGCATGCCGTGGACCTGGACAACCCACTGCACCAGCGTCTCAAGGCGTTCCTGTAATGGGCTTCGGTTTCGGCCAGAGCTGGGCCAGCAGCATGCCGCCGAACATCAGCGCGCAACCGAAATAGCCGCGCGCCGACAGCGATTCACCGAGCAGCACGGCGCCGGCAATGGCCGCGAACACCGCCTCCAGAGAAAGGATGATCGCCGCATGGGAGGCGATGGCGTGTTTCTGCGCCACCACCTGCAAGGTAAAGCCCACCGCCACGCCGAATATTCCGCCATACAGAATCGCCGGCAGGGCCTGGATCAGGTCGGCGCTCGGCAGGTGCTCGAAGACCACTGCCAGCGCCAGGCTGATGACTGCGCAGGTGACGAATTGCACCAGGGCCAGCAACAGTGCGTCGTGCCGGGCGGCGAACACGCCTACCAGCAGCACGTGGATGCCCCACACGAAGGCCCCCGCCAGTTGTAGCCAGTCACCGGACGCGACCTGGAAACCCTCGCCGACACTGAGCAGGAACATACCGATCACCGCCAGTGACGCCCCCAGCCAGATGCCCGTGCCAGTCTTGTGGCCCAACAGCAGCCCGAGCAAGGGCACCACGATCACGTACAGGCCGGTAATGAAACCGGAGTTGGTGACGCTGGTGAACAGCAAACCGACCTGCTGCAGGTTGATACCGAGCGCCAGCACCGCACCCATCAGGCTACCGCCCAGCAGCAGTGGCCGACTCAGCGGCGAAGCCGGTTGCCCGTTGCGTCGTCTCAGCAGCACAACCAGCGGTAACAGCACCGCGACGGCCAGGGCGAAGCGCAGGCCGCTGTAGAGATAGGGCCCGATGGCATCCATGCCCATGCGCTGGGCAACGAACGACGAACCCCAGATCATGGCAGTCAGCAACATCAGCAGATCGGCGCGCAGCGCTTGGTTGGGCATCATCGGGCTCTTGGCAGGAAGGGCGCAGACTTTGCCGTAAAGCGCCGCGCTTGACCACCCCGCCCGCGCTGGGCATGCTGTTGGGCGCCGTACGCCACGCCGTCAGGCGGACGCAGTCTTGCAGTACGGCCTGCCTATAAAAAGAACAGGATCTGCCATGGTCGCTTACGAAATCCTGATAGCCGATGATCACCCCCTGTTTCGCAGTGCGCTGCAACAGGCCCTGACAATGGGGCTTGGCGCCGGTGTTCGGCTGGTCGAAGTGGCCAGCATCGCCGAGCTGGAAGCGCGACTCGCCGAAAAGACCGACTGGGATCTGGTGCTGCTCGATCTCAACATGCCTGGCGCCTATGGGTTTTCCGGGTTAGTGCTGCTGCGCGGGCAATACCCGCAGATTCCGGTGGTGATGATCTCGGCCCAGGAAGACGCCGCGGTCATGGTGCGTTCTCGCGAGTTCGGAGCGAGTGGCTTCATTCCCAAGTCCAGCTCGCTGGAGATGATTCAGCAGGCCGTGCGGCAAGTGCTCGACGGCGAGGTCTGGTGGCCGCCGCAAAGTGAGGAGTCGATCAGCCTGTCGGCCGAGGCGAAGGCTGCCAGCGCCGGCCTGGCCAGCCTCACCCCGCAACAGTTCCGGGTTTTGACCATGGTCTGCGAAGGGCTGCTGAACAAGCAGATCGCTTATGAGCTGAGTGTGTCGGAGGCGACGGTCAAGGCTCACGTCACAGCGATATTTCGCAAGCTGAACGTGCGCACCCGCACTCAGGCAGCGCTGCTGCTGCAACAATTGGAGTCTGTGCCGGCCGCCTGACAGCAGCGATTGTGCGGGATTTTTCTCGGTCTCTGGCGTACCCTGCCGGCCTTTTCCTGTCTTGCGGTTCGCTGTCTATGTCGCCATTCAAAGGACAAACCGGGTTCAAGCGCATCCTCAATGCAGCGGGCTATTCGCTGGATGGCCTGCGGGCCGCATTCGTTGGCGAGGCGGCGTTTCGGCAGTTGGTGCTGCTCAACGCGGTGTTGATTCCCGCGGCGCTGTTGCTTGACGTCAGCCGTGGCGAGCGTGCCCTGATGGTCGCCGTGTGCCTGCTGGCACTGATCGTCGAATTGCTCAACTCGGCGGTCGAAGCCGCCATTGACCGCATCTCGCTCGACCTCCACCCGTTATCCAAGACCGCCAAGGACATGGGCAGCGCCGCGCAGCTGGTGTCGCTGACGCTGATCGCCAGCGTGTGGGGCATTATCCTGCTTGGCTAACGCACCTCGGGCAGCACGATCTCGTCGCTGCGGCGAATGCCTGCGGTCAGCGCCCGGCACATGTCCAGAAATTCGCGCATGGCGGCGGTCTGGTACTTCTGGCGATGCCAGATGAAGTAGAACTGCCTGCGCAGGTCCAGGTCCGGCGTCTCCACCGGCACCAGGCTGCCGCGGCGAAAGGCATCGCGCAGCGCCAGGCGCGAAATGCAGCTGATACCGAGGCCCGATTCCACGGCGCGCTTGATCGCCTCGGTATGTTCCAGCTCCAGGCGGATGTTGAGAGCGTCGGAATGATGCCGCATGGCCTGGTCGAAGGTCAGGCGCGTGCCGGAACCCTGCTCGCGAAGAACCCAGGCCTCACCGCTCAGCTCGCGGATGCCGGCATGACCGCGCTGGGCAAGCGGATGCTGGGGGGCGCAGAACACCACCAGTTCGTCCTCGACCCAGCTCTGCACCTCGATATCGGGGTGGTTGCAGTCACCCTCGATCAGACCCAGATCAATTTCGTAATGGGCAACCTGTTGCACGATATGCGCAGTGTTCTGAACGTGAAGTTTCACCTGGCTTTCCGGGTGCTCTTTCATGAAGCCGCCGATCAGCAGGGTCGCCAGGTAATTGCCAATGGTCAGGGTGGCGCCCACGGCCAGCGAACCGAAACCGGATTTACCCTTGAGCAGGTCCTCGATTTCCTTGGCCTGGTCGAGCAGCGCCACGGCCTGTGGCAACAATTGCCGCCCGAGGGCGTTGAGGCTCAGGCGTTTGCCGGCGCGGTCGAACAGCTGGCAGCTGGACTGCCGCTCCAGCTCGGTTATCGAGGTGCTGGCGGCCGACTGTGACAGAGCGAGCAGGGTGGCGGCTCGGGAGACGCTCTCCTGCTGGGCGACGGCGACGAATACCTGGAGCTGGCGGAGAGTAAATCGCATATCTATATAACCGATAACCTATATCTTGATAATTCATTTAACAGATATTGTGGCCGCGATTAGAATGCCGCGCAATTGCGCTCAAGAATCAGCGCGTCTGACGTTTTTAGGAGCCTCTAAATGAGCAACATGAATCACGAACGCGTTCTCAGTGTGCACCACTGGAACGACACGCTGTTCAGCTTCAAGTGTACCCGAGATCCGGGCTTGCGCTTCGAGAATGGCCAGTTCGTGATGATCGGCCTGCAGCAGGAAAACGGACGCCCGCTGATGCGCGCCTATTCGATCGCCAGCCCGAACTGGGAAGAGCACCTGGAATTCTTCAGCATCAAGGTGCCAGATGGCCCGTTGACCTCGCAGCTGCAGCATCTCAAGGAAGGCGACGAAGTCATCATCAGCAAGAAGCCCACCGGTACGCTGGTGCTGGATGACCTGAATCCCGGCAAGCATCTGTATCTGCTCAGCACCGGTACCGGCCTGGCGCCGTTCATGAGCGTGATCCAGGACCCGGAAACCTACGAGCGTTTCGAGAAGGTGATCCTGGTTCACGGTGTGCGTTATGTGAATGAGGTGGCCTACCGCGAATTCATCACCGAGCACCTGCCACGCAACGAGTTCTTTGGCGATGCGTTGAAGGAAAAGCTGATCTATTACCCCACCGTGACCCGCGAGCCATTCGAAAATCAGGGGCGCCTGACCGATCTGATGCGCAGTGGCAAACTGTTCGCCGACATTGGCCTGCCACCGATCAATCCGCAGGATGACCGTGCGATGATCTGCGGCAGCCCGAGCATGCTCGACGAGACCAGCGAAGTGCTCGACAGCTTTGGGCTGAAGATCTCCGCGCGTATGCGTGAGCCGGGGGACTATTTGATCGAGCGCGCCTTCGTCGAGAAGTAATCTGATGAGCAGCTGCGCGTCGGCTCTGCTGCGTTGAAACCGAAATAAAAATGCTCATGTACAAAAGTACACTCCGCTTTTTATTTCGGTTTCGCCTTTCAGCGCTCTAGCTCGCAAGCTCCTTGAATCAGTAAAAAACCGGAGCGTCTTTAGGCGCTCCGGTTTTTATGCCCACATCAAAGGCACAAAAAACGGGAGCCTTGGCTCCCGTTTTTCTTTGCCGCTGACGCTTATTCGTCCATCTGCGACTGCAGGTAGTTCTGCAGACCAACTGCCTTGATCAGGCTGAGCTGGGTTTCCAGCCAGTCGATGTGCTCTTCCTCGGACTCGAGGATTTCTGCAAGCAGTTCGCGGCTGGCGTAGTCGCCGATAGTTTCGCAGTAGGCGATGGCTGCCTTCAGGTCGATGTGCGCCTTGTGCTCGATTTTCAGGTCGCACTCGAGCATTTCCTGGGTGTTCTCACCGATCAGGATCTTGCCCAGGTCCTGCAGGTTCGGCAGGCCTTCCAGAAACAGGATGCGCTTGATGAGCTTGTCGGCATGCTTCATCTCATCGATGGACTCGTGGTACTCGTGCTTGCCCAGTTTGGTCAGGCCCCAGTCCTCGTACATGCGGGCGTGCAGGAAGTACTGATTGATCGCGACCAGCTCGTTGCCGAGGATCCTGTTCAAATGCTGGATAACCGTCTTGTCGCCTTTCATGCTGAAGCCCTTCCTGCCTGGAAATAAGTAACCGATGGCGAATTCTGGGCTTGCCAAATACGACTGTCAAACGTAAGTTATTGAAATATAAGTAAAAATAAATATAAATGAGAGTGTTTAAGTTGTGCGTCTTGACGCTAACTCATTGAATTCTAGGCATAAAAAAACCGGATACAGGATCCGGTTCTTGATAAAACAGGCGATTCAGGCAGCAACAAAATTTCCTGGATAGGCCATGGCCACCTGACTTTGCTGCACTTCGCCCAGCGTTTCGCGTACCACCTGCTTGGCCAGGCAAGCGCATTTGCCACACTGACTGGCAACGCCCAGCGTTTCACGGACTTCACGGTAGCTGCAGCAACCTTCGTAGATTGCTTCGCGGATCTGACCGTCGGTGACACCTTCGCAGAGGCAGACGTACATAGGCTTGGCCCGTCACTTGGCTGAGACTGATGGCAAAGGATACTAATGTTAATGAGAATGCGTGTCAAAGATAAACTGGCTGTTGATTGGCACCAATTCGTGACTTTGGATGAGCGGTAATTCAGCCTGGCTGGTCTGCTCGTTGAGCGGCGGTGCGGCCTGGATTGCGGCGAGCTTTCTTGCCGCTTGCGAGCGGCGTGAAGACGTATGGCCGCCCCGTTGGAATCTATCTTCTCGGGCCGCTGCGGCGGAACATGAGCATAAAAAAACCGGCTCGCGAGCCGGTTTTTTTACAGATCAGGATTCAGTCGATCTGCGTGCACAGCCGTTCTTCCAGGCCGAGCATGATGTTCAGGTTCTGCACGGCAGCCCCTGAGGCACCCTTGCCCAGGTTGTCGAGCCTGGCCACCAGCAGGGCTTGCTTGCCGCTGCTCGCGCCATATACCTGCAGTTCTGCACGGTTGCTGCCGTTCAGCCCGTGAGGGGTGACGAATGGCGCCGAATCGGCCGGGATTTCGTTGTAGGGCAGTACCTGCACGAAATGTTCGCCCTGGTAGTAGGCGGCCAAGGCGTTTTGCAGGGCTGCGCCGTCGCAGCCCTGCAGCGGGATCATCACCAGCATGCCCTGGTCGTAGCTGCCGACCGCTGGCTGGAAGATCGGCCGGGCGTGCAGGCCACTCCAGTGCTGGATCTCCGGAATATGCTTGTGATCGAAGCCGAGGCCATAGGCGGCGTATACCGGGGCGTCGTCCTGCTGGTAGCGCTCGACCATCTTGGTGCCGCCGCCGGTGTAGCCGGAGACCGCATTGATGCATAGCTCGCGATCCGCGCTCAGCAGGCCCGCTTCGATCAACGGACGCAGCAGCAGGATGGCGCCCGTGGCGTAGCAGCCGGGGTTGCTTACCGCACTGGCCGTGGCAATCGCTTCACGCTGCCCCTTGGCCAGTTCGGCCATGCCGAACACCCAGTCGCTGGCGGTGCGGTGTGCGGAGCTGGCATCCAGCACCCGGCAACCGACTTCGCGTGCCTGGGCAGCGGTCTCCTTCGCGGCGTCGTCGGGCAGGCACAGCACGGTCACGTCGACCGAACGCATCAGTTCGAGCTTGGCGTGCACGTCACGGCGCTTGTCGTGGTCGATGGTGACCACCTCGATCTGCGGGTGGTTGGCCAGCCGCTGGCGGATCTGCAGACCCGTGGTGCCGGCCTGTCCATCGATGAAAATCTGGTATTTTTTCATGGCATTCACTCGTCGAAGTCTTCCCAGCCGCCCATTTCCTTCCAGCGATTGACGATGCCGCAGAACAGCTCGGCAGTCTTCTCGGTGTCATAGCGGGCGGAGTGCGCTTCACGGCCGTCGAACTCGATGCCGGCGGCCTGGCACGCCTTTGCCAGCACGGTCTGGCCATAGGCGAGACCTGCCAGGCTGGCGGTGTCGAAGCTGGAGAACGGGTGGAAGGGGTTGCGCTTGAGGTCGCAGCGGGCGACGGCGGCGTTAAGAAAGCCCAGGTCGAAGCTGCTGTTGTGGCCAACCAGAATCGCGCGTTTGCAGCCATTGGCCTTCAGAGACTTGCGCAGGCCGCGGAAAATCTCGGTCAGCGCGTGCTCTTCGCTTACCGCCATGCGCAGCGGATGATCGAGCTTGATGCCGGTGAACTCCAGCGCCGCCTGTTCGATATTGGCGCCTTCGAACGGCTCGACCCGGAAGAAATGCGTGTGGTCCGGGTACAGGTAGCCACTCTCGTCCATGCCGATGGTCGTGGCGGCGATTTCCAGCAGGGCGTCGGTGGCGCTGTTGAAGCCGCCGGTCTCGACGTCGACGACCACCGGCAGGTAGCCGCGGAAACGCGCCGCCATGGGGTGGCGCGGGCCGCTGTTGCTCGGCTGCTCAAGGTCGTCTTCGTACTGTTCTTCGCTCATTGACCGGCCTCCAGCAGGCGCCAGCGCAGCGCTTCGCCTGCGCGCAAGGGGATTACCATCTGCTCGCCAAACGGCAGGCTGGCCGGGGCGTTCCAGGATTCACGCACCAGGGTGATGGTGTCGGTATTGCGCGGCAGGCCGTAGAAGTCCGGGCCGAAGTGGCTGGCGAAGGCTTCCAGCTTGTCCAGCGCGCCACGCTGCTCGAAGGCCTCTGCGTACAGTTCGATGGCCGCATGGGCGGTGTAGCAGCCGGCGCAGCCGCAGGCGTTTTCCTTGGCGTGCTGTGCGTGGGGCGCGGAGTCGGTGCCCAGGAAGAACTTCGGATTACCGCTGGTGGCCGCGTCGAGCAGCGCTTCCTGGTGCGTGTTGCGCTTGAGGATCGGCAGGCAATAGAAGTGGGGGCGAATGCCGCCGACCAGCATGTGGTTGCGGTTGTAGAGCAGGTGCTGGGGCGTGATGGTGGCTCCGACGTTGGCCGGCGCCTCCCTGACGAACTGCGCGGCATCGCCGGTGGTGATGTGCTCGAACACCACTTTCAGCGTCGGGAAGCGCTCGACCAGGCGGCGCATGTGTTCGTCGATGAACGCCTTCTCGCGGTCGAACACATCGATCTCGGCGCGGGTTACTTCCCCGTGCACCAGCAGTGGCAGGCCGGTTTCCGCCAGGGCTTCCAGGGCTCCGGTGATGGTGTCCAGGCTGGTCACCCCGGAATCGGAATTGGTGGTCGCGCCCGCCGGGTACATCTTGGCCGCGTAGACGAAGCCGCTGGCCTTGGCGGCGCGGATATCGTCGCCAGTGGTGCGGTCGGTGAGGTACAGCACCATCAGCGGTTCGAACCGGCTGCCTGCTGGCCGTGCGGCGAGAATGCGCTGGCGATAGTCTCCCGCTTCGGCGGCGTTGCGTACCGGCGGCACCAGGTTGGGCATGATGATCGCGCGGGCGAAGGTGCGGGCGACATCGGCGACGGTGTGCGGCAATACCGCGCCATCGCGCAGGTGAATGTGCCAGTCGTCGGGACGCAGCAGGGTGATGCGGTCGGTCATTGAGGCTTCCAGGCGGGGGCGAAACATGCCTGGGATGCTACCGGAAAAGGTCGACGGGGGCACGCCGCAGATCGCCACCGGGCTGCTCAAGTTTTCTGCCTCGGCACCGATACCCACAGGGAACGTTATGTTTTCCTGTGGAGCTCGTCGTGCGTCAGCCACTTTTCCTCATCATTGGATTGCTTGTCGGCACAGGTGCGAGTCTGCCTGCGGCCGCGATCAGCTTCCAGACTCGCCTGGAAAAGGCCGAGTGGCAGGTGGCGGGTGACCAGTTCGAGTGCCGCCTGAGCCAGCCGATCACCGATTTCGGTGCTGGCGAGTTCGTGCGCCGCGCGGGCGAGCAGGCGACCTTCCGCCTGCAGCCCAGGGAGCGCTGGCTGGGCAATGGCTCGGCAACCCTGCTGGCTGCAGCAGCGCCGTGGCAGCCAGGGCGCGGCGACATCAACCTCGGCGTGGTCAGTGTTGGCAGCGGCGATGTGCCGTTCAATAGCAGTCAGGAGCAGGCCGGGCGCTTGCTGACCGGGCTGCTGGAAGGCCGCAGCCCGCTGGTGCGCCATCGCAGCCCGATGAGCGGGGAGAACCTCGAGGTGCGCCTGTTGCCGGTGCGCTTTCGCAAGGCCTACGACGACTACCTCACGTGCACGGCCAAACTGCTGCCGGTCAATTTCGATCAGGTGCGCCAATCCAACATCGGCTTTCCGGGCGGCGGTACCGAGCTCGATGCCATGGCCAAGGCCAGGCTGGAGATCATCCTCGACTTCATGAAAGCCGATCCCACGGTCAATCGCATCGAACTGGATGGCCATTCCGACAATAGCGGCAACCGCCTGACCAATCGTGACCTGTCGCGCCGCCGTGCGTTGGCGGTGATGGATTACCTCAAGACCCAGGGGGTGCCTGAAGAGCGCATCGTCATGCGTTTCCATGGCGAGCGTTATCCCCTGGCGCCGAACAACACGGCCGCCAACCGTGACAAGAACCGGCGGGTGTCCGTACGCCTGGACAAGGTGCCTGAAGCCCCTGTTCAGCCTACCGAACAGGCAGCACCCGCCGAGCCTGCGACACCGGCCGCCACCTCCTGATCCTGTCGCTTCAATGCCATCGGCTGTCGCACCCCTGTAAATCGAGGCCCATGGGCAGTAGAATCACGGGCTTTCGCACAACCCGTGGAGTGGATGGCATGGCGGACGTCAAAAAGGTAGTTCTGGCCTATTCCGGTGGCCTGGACACCTCGGTGATCCTCAAGTGGCTGCAAGATACCTATAACTGTGAAGTGGTGACCTTCACCGCCGATCTCGGCCAGGGCGAAGAGGTCGAGCCGGCCCGCGCCAAGGCCAAGGCCATGGGCGTCAAGGAAATCTACATCGACGATCTGCGCGAAGAGTTCGTGCGTGACTTCGTCTTCCCGATGTTCCGCGCCAACACCGTTTACGAAGGCGAGTACCTGCTGGGTACCTCCATCGCCCGTCCGCTGATCGCCAAGCGCCTGATCGAAATCGCCAACGAGACCGGCGCCGACGCCATCTCCCATGGCGCGACCGGCAAGGGCAACGACCAGGTACGCTTCGAGCTTGGCGCCTATGCGCTCAAGCCGGGCGTCAAGGTGATCGCGCCTTGGCGCGAGTGGGACCTGCTGTCGCGCGAGAAGCTGATGGACTACGCCGAGAAGCATGCCATCCCGATCGAGCGTCACGGCAAGAAGAAGTCGCCGTACTCCATGGATGCCAACCTGCTGCACATCTCCTATGAAGGCGGCGTGCTGGAAGACACCTGGACCGAGCACGAAGAAGACATGTGGCGCTGGACCAAGTCGCCGGAAGCGGCGCCGGATGCGCCGACTTACATCGAGCTGACCTACCGCAACGGTGACATCGTCGCCATCGACGGCAAGGAGCTGAGCCCGGCTACCGTTCTGGCCGAGCTGAACCGCATCGGTGGCGAGAACGGCATCGGCCGTCTGGACATCGTCGAGAACCGTTTCGTCGGCATGAAGTCCCGTGGCTGCTACGAGACACCAGGCGGCACCATCATGCTGCGTGCCCACCGGGCCATCGAGTCGATCACCCTGGACCGCGAAGTCGCTCACTTGAAAGACGAGCTGATGCCCAAGTACGCCAGCCTGATCTACAACGGTTTCTGGTGGAGCCCGGAGCGTCTGATGCTGCAGAAGATGATCGACGCTTCCCAGGCCAGTGTGAACGGCGTTGTGCGCCTGAAACTGTACAAGGGCAATGTCATCGTCACCGGCCGCAAGTCCGATGACTCGCTGTTCGACGCCAACATTGCCACCTTCGAAGAAGACGGCGGCGCGTACAACCAGGCTGACGCGGCGGGCTTCATCAAGCTCAATGCGCTGCGCCTGCGCATCGCTGCCGGCAAGGATCGCAAGCTGCTGTAACGGCTAGCGCTCGAACCACACCGGGCCCTGCAATCGTCAGGGCTACGGTGTGTGATTTCTCTGCAAACATCACCCACGACGTACCAACCGACTGCCTTTGGCGATCTCGCTTCAGGGCGGTTTTTGTGTGGGCGTGATGATTGTCGAGGGCGCAGCTGGCCGGGCGAACGCCCAGCCGGAGGAGGCGCGAAGAATCAGGCCTTGCGAGTCAGCGACTGCTGTTCGAACTTGACGCCAGCCAGGCCGGTTTTCATCAGGGCGCGGATATTGCCATGGTCACTGCCTTCGGGCGTGGCCAGCACACTGCGGTAGTGCTCGCCAAAGCACAGCAGGGCTTCCTGATCGCTCAGGCCTTCAAGCAGGGCCAGGCCGAGGGTCTTGCAGGAGCCTTCGTTCTGGCCGGCAGCGTTCTCTACCTCGCCGTTGCGAAAGGCGCTTGGCTGGTAGTCGTAGTGCTCGGCGACAAAGGCCAGGGTTTCGGCAAAGGCGAAATGCTCGGCAGCGAGGCGTGCGCGGAAGTCGTTCAGGTGGCTCATGCGGATCCTTTCGGGTTCTTGGCGGTGAAGGCGGCCTGTTGCTCGGCACTGGCTTCGGTCTGGTACTTGGCCTTCCACTCGGCATAGGGCATGCCGTACACCTCTTCGCGGGCCTGGTCGGGCGTGATGGCGATATCCAGGTCGTCGGCCGCAGCCTTGTACCATTTGGACAGGCAGTTGCGGCAGAAGCCGGCCAGGTTCATCAGATCGATGTTCTGCACATCCGGCCGTTCGCGCAGGTGCTGAACCAGGCGGCGGTAGGCGGCGGCTTCCAGTTCGAGGCGTTCTTGGTCATTCATGGCGATGCTCTCTGGAGGGAGTGGCTGCGATGATAAGAGCCGGCACGCAGGTCGGCAACCGGGCCAGCCTGCGGTTTTTCGAAGTGTCAGCGATGGCCGGCGAGGGTGATCGACACCGACTCGGCAAAACGCAGTGCGTGGGGCTTGTCGACTTCCACTTCGGCGTAGCGCACGGCCTCGTTCACCATGACCAGGTCGAGGATCTCCTGGGTCAGACGCTCCAGCAGGGCAAAGCGGTTGCCCTCCACATGGCCGATGATGGCCTTGGTGATCGTGCGGTAGTTGAGGGCGTGGTCGATGTCGTTGTCGCGCACCGCATCCACTGCGGGATAAAGAATGGTCAGGTTGATCAGCACATCCTGCTTGTTGTTGATTTCCTCTTCCTTGATGCCGATGAACGTGCGCAGGCGCAGGTCCTTGACGCGGATGCGCGCCATGCCGGGTTCCAGTCTGGGCATCGTTACTTGCTCCGTCCGATCAGTTGCAGGAATTCATGGCGGGTATTGTAGGACTCACGAAAGGCACCGAGCATCACCGAGGTGCTCATTACCGAATTCTGCTTTTCCACACCGCGCATCATCATGCACATGTGCTGGGCTTCGATCACCACGGCGACGCCGGCAGCGTGGGTCACTTCCTCGATGGCATTGGCGATCTGGCGCGTGAGGTTTTCCTGAATTTGCAGGCGCCGCGCATACATGTCGACGATGCGCGCGATCTTCGACAGGCCGAGCACCTTGCCCGTCGGAATGTAAGCCACGTGCGCCTTGCCGATGAAGGGCAGCAGGTGGTGTTCGCACAGCGAATACAGCTCGACGTCCTTGACGATCACCATCTCGTCGCTCTCGGAGCTGAACAGCGCGCCGTTGACCACTTCTTCCAGGCTCTTCTCGTAGCCGTTGCACAGGTACTGCATGGCCTTGGCCGCGCGCTTGGGGGTGTCCAGCAGGCCTTCACGCTCGGGGTCTTCACCAACGCCGAGGAGGATTTCACGGTAGTGATTGGGCAGTAATGGGTTCATCGTCATTTATCCTCGCGGCGCCTCACTTGAGGTGGCGGCCGCCGTTCACGGTCAGGGTGGTGCCAGTGATGTACGGGTTGTCCAGCAGGTAACGCAGGCTCTGATAGACCACGTGGGGACCTGGCTCGAAGCCCAGCGCGGATTTGTTCAGGGCTTTGTTTCGGTAATCGGCGTCGTCGTCCGGGTTGAACATCAGCAGGGCGGGCGCGATGCCGTTGACCTTGATGCCGGGTGCCAGGCGCGCCGCGAAGGACAGCGTGAGGCTGTCCAGGCCCGCCTTGCTGGCGCAGTAAGCCGGGCGGTTGCCGCTGCCCTTGCGTACCACATCGTCGCTGATATGGACGATGTCCGCCTGTTCACTGCGCTGCAGCAGCGCGGCGCAATGCAGGTTGATCAGGTAGGGGGCGAGCATGTGTACGGTAAACAGTTGCTGAAAAGCTGCCGCTTCCTGGCCTGGTGTTTCCGCGAACCAGGCCGAAGCGTTGTGCACGATGGCGCGCAGGGAGTTGGTGTGGCCGCGCAGCGTGTCGATGAAGGCAAGGATGCTGGCTTCGTCGGTGAAATCGGCATGCAGGGTCAGCGCGCCCTGCGCACGCAGCGTTTCCAGCCCAGGCGTTTCGCTGCGGTAGCTGACGATCAGTGCATGGCCGTCGTCGAGCAGCCGTTCGGCGCAATACAGACCGACACGCTGGCTGGCGCCGGTAATCAGGATCGGGGCGTTGTTGACGCTCATGAGCAATTGGCCGGGGAGTGGACGGGAGGGCGCCGCCGTGAGGGCCAATGGCCCAGGCTGTGCAAAGTTATAGCAGCGGCGAAAGCTGTACAACCCTTCGTACAATGTGGGTATACAGGGCGCCAGGCCCTTGCGGGCCATGGCGGTACCGGCTCAGCGGCTGGTGGAGGGGCTGATGCGACGCAGCAGCCCTGCAGGTCGGGCGCCTTGCAGCCAGGGGGCCAGCAGGCGGGTCACCAGAGGTATGAACAGATAGGTCATCAGCGGCGTCAGGGCCAGGGTGCTGAGCAGTACCCGTGTAACCAGCGGGAGATCCGCCAGCCAGTGGCCGAACAACAGGTTGAACCCCAGGGAAACCGGGAAGAAGGCCAGCCAGATGGCGACCGTCTGCTTCCAGCGCGGCGGCTGTCGCAGGCCGCTGCCGAACCAGGCGTCGATGCCCAGCGCGCGGTGCTCGTGGGGCTGCGCAAACAGGCCCTTGCCCCGGGCCAGCCAGGCCCGCCGGGACGCAGAGTGCTCCCAGGCCGCCATGGTCTGCTCGTCGGCAAACCTGAACACCATCTGGAATTCATCGTCACCCGCAGGGGGGGCAAGAACGCCGGAGCCCAGATAGCCCGGAAAATCCGTGGCCAGTTGTTCGCCCTCGCGCAGCCAGGCGATGAAATCGTGGTAACGCCCGCTGGCAACGCGGCGCGCCACCATGAGGGTGACTGGTTCGGTAGACATCGTGTATCTCCTGCTTGGCACCTGACCCGGGTAGGGCTTAGGCGAATGCGCGGCTCGGGGTGATGAGGCGCGGCTTGGAACGCAGCAAGGATTATTCCTGTTTTCCGAAAATAAGCCAGATGTCTCGGCAGGGGAGCGTGGTAAATGGCGCAATGCCTCCATCTACAAGGGCTGAAGAAGGCTACCGTTCGTCGTCGGACGACGCCACGGAGGGTGGCCACGCTCTGATCGGAGTGATTGCAGGTGCGCATGAATACGGATAGTGCACCCTGAACGACCTGTAATCGCCTCGTTGGGACGCTGTACAGGGTTTGTATAAGTAACGGGAAGTGGCGGCAAAGGTGGAGTAAACTTGAACAATTCTGACTTAAAAGCGGTTTTTTCTATGTCCGATCTGGTTGGCACCGCGCCATTCGTTACCGCTGCGTTGAAGGAGGAAGAACTTTTCCCCATCCGCGAAGTGGCCCGTCTGACGGGGGTCAACCCTGTGACGCTGCGCGCCTGGGAAAGGCGTTATGGCCTGATCCAGCCGGTACGCACCGACAGCGGCCACCGGCTGTACTCGCCAGCCGACGTGGAGATGGTGCGCAGCGTCCTTGCCTGGATCGAGCGCGGCGTGCCGGTCAGCAAGGTGGGGCGCATCTTCGCTCGCCATGGGGCGAACGAAGCTGCGCCTGCACAGACCTACGAGTCCGCGACCTCCAACGAATGGTCGCAATACCAGACCCGCCTCCTCAATGCCGTGCAGGCGTTCGATGAAGCGGAGCTCGATCGAGTCTATGGCCAGGTGTTTTCCAGCTATCCGTTGTCGGTCACCTTTCAGGACGTGATCATGCCGCTCTGGCGCCGTCTGCTGGTGCGCTATGGCCGCCCGGGTTACGGCAGTGAGTGGCTGTTTCTCGACACCTTCCTGCGCGGGCGCGTGTTGCAAAGGCTGCGCAACCTGCGCGATCAGACCGCCGAGCGGATCCTGCTGGTCGCGCTGCCAGGCCGGTGCCGGGAGCTGGAACTGTTGGTCGCGGGGCTGCTGCTGAGTCCGCAGGATGCGGCGGTGCATGTGCTGGGCATTGGCCAGCCGCTCGACGAGTTGCCGGGCGTCTGCGGCAAGGTTCGCCCCCAGGCGGTGCTGGTGTTTTCCAATCAGGCGCCTGCCGCGGATACGCCGCGCGATCTGGAGCGCCTGGCGCTAACCCTCGAATGCCCGGTGGGGCTGGTGGGCGAGGGCGCGGACCTGCTCGAGGACACGCTGCGTGGCTCGCCGATCGCCTGCCTGGGAAGTGAAGGGCGGCTGATGCGTCAGCGCCTGCGACAGTTGCTGGCGGGGCGGCTGGACACCTGAGAACGAGGTTTCAGAGGCTGTGAAGTGGCCCGTAGAGGCTGCGATGCTGCTCGTACAGATAGTGCTGCAAGCACTTGCCGTTTTCTTCGTCCAGGGTCAGTTCATAGGCCAGCAGGCCCTCGTCGGTCACCCGCACCAGGCTGCCTTGCAGAATGATGGGCGCCTGCTCGCCAATGTCCATCGCCAGGCTGAAGCGATCCGGCGGCGAAGACTCGGCCGTCTGCGCTACCAGCAGGCCGCTTAGCGACAGTTCATGGATCAGCAGGCTGGTCGGTTGGCCGTCACGTGCCAGGAGCGCGCGCGGCGGGTCGAGCGGCAGCCGCCATGAGCGATTGAACGAGCCGTCCTCGAAAATCTGCGGCACCCCCAGTTCCAGGTGCGGGGTGTTCTGCTCGTCGGTCACCAGGTGAGGGGTGAACGTCAGGCGCTGGTTGTCGATGTGCGCCTCGATGGTCAGCTGTTCCTTGGCCGCACAGCTGGCGAGCAGCTCGGCGGTCTGCCGCGCGGCATCGACCTGCAGGCCCGGGTCGGTTTCGGCCGGGGCAGGGCTGTTTTCGGTGAGCTGTTGGATGAATTCCATTTCGAGGGGTGTTAACAACGACGAATCTTGCATGACGGCGTTCTGCGCGTGTTAAGGGCAAGAATATGACCACCAGACTCTTGTTTCGTTGCCGCTAGCGGTTTTTTTTCAGTTCGGCCAGTTCCGCTTGCAGCGCGGCCACCTCGGCCTCCAGCTTCCTGACCCGCTCCTGATTCTGGACATGTTCGCTGACGTTTTTCTGGATGCCGATGTAATAGGTCAGCTGGTCGCCCTCGTTGAATACCGGGGTGATCGACAGTTCGTTCCAGAAGGGGCTGCCGTCTTTACGGTAATTGCGAATTACCTGGCGGCACGGCTGATTGCTGCGCACAGCGTCGCGAATCAGCGCGAGCGCGGGCTGGTCACGATCGCCGGCCTGCAGGAAGCGGCAGTCCTGGTAAAGAATTTCGTCGCTGTCATAGCCCGTGAGCGCCTGGAACGCCGGGTTGGCATAGATGAGGATGTTGTCCTCGCCCTCCTGCTCGGCAACCACAATGCCGTCGTTCGAAGCGTCGATGACCAATTGCAGCAATTTGGCGCTGATCATTGCAATGCGTTCCCATCCGTTTGCGACAGTCTATCAGAGGCATGTCCGGCTGCTCAGCGGTACCTTTGTCGAAGAAACCGGTGCATGGCCAATGCGGCATAATGTCTGGCGCAGCCCCTAACATTACGGAGTTTCAATGAAAGTCGCGATCCTGTCCGGTTCGGTGTACGGCACGGCCGAAGAAGTGGCCCGTCACGCCGAAGGGCTTCTCAATCAGGCCGGTTTTCAGGCCTGGCACAACCCTCGGGCGAGCCTGGACGATGTGCTCGCGTTTGGCCCCGAGGGCTTTCTGGTGGTGACCTCGACCACCGGTATGGGCGAGCTGCCGGATAACCTGATGCCGCTGTACTGCGCGATCCGCGACAGCCTGCCCGCCTGGCGTGCATTGCCCGGTGCAGTGATTGCCCTGGGTGATTCGAGCTATGGCGACACCTATTGCGGCGGTGGCGAGCAGGTACGCGAGCTGTATGCCGAACTGGGCGTGTGCGAAGTGCTGCCCATGCTGCGTGTGGATGCCAGTGAAAGCGTGACCCCCGAGCAGGACGCCGAACCCTGGCTCGCCGAGCTCATCGATGTGCTGCGTGACCCTCACCGTTCGTCCTGCTGAGCGAACGATGTCGAATTGCCGCTGGTCGGGTATAGGGAGCGCTGGTTTCATTGATGAAGGCAGTGAACTCTCCACCAACCTGGACGAAGGTGACGACAATGAACTCGATGAAAATACCTGCTCTCATACTCAGCGGCCTGCTGGCCGGTGCCGTGCTGCCTGCCGTGGCGGACTCCAGTGCTCCGGCGCCCGGCACCACTACGCCGACAACGCCTTCAGCTCCGGGAACTCCGCCTACCGATAATGGCACCCTGAATCCAGGTACCGGCACGCCTGGGCCGGGAACCGACGGCAGCAGTACTGTGCCAGGTACCGGAACCGGTAGCGGCAATGGCACTGGTGCAGGCTCCGACCCGATGCCAGGTGGTACCGGCACCAATGGTGGCGGCACAGGCACCGGGACCGGAACGGGCACCGGAACAGGTACCGGAACAGGTGGTAGCGGCACTGGTGGTGCGGGCGGCGCCGGTGGTTCCGGTGGCGCTGGTGGCGGCAGCTGACCAGCCGTTGACTGGGCGAGCATTCTGGCAACTGGCTGGAATGCTCGACCGATTACAGGCGGCCAGCCCCAGGTCGCCTTTAGCGGTCGCGTCCGATGCCGTACTTGCGCAAGCGCGTGGCAATGGCGCTATGTGAGGTGTTCAGACGTGCAGCGAGCTGTCGCGTCGACGGGTGGCTCGCATAGAGTTTTTCCAACAGATCCTTCTCGAATGCCGATACGGCTGCTTCCAGGCTGCCCACTTCCGCGCCCGGCTGCGGGGCGACGGCAGTGCCGGCAATGTCCAGATCGCCTACCTGCACCAGGTTGCTTTCGCAGATAGCGGCTGCTCGAAATATCACGTTCTGCAACTGGCGCACGTTGCCCGGCCAGCCATTGCCCAGCAGCGCCGGGTAGGTGTCAGGGGTCAGGCGGCATTGAGTGCGCTGAATTTGCGCACAGGCGTGCTGCATGAAATGCCGGGCCAGCAGCAGGATGTCCTGGCCGCGTTCGCGCAGCGGCGGTACTTGCAGGTTGAGCACGTTCAGGCGATAGAACAGATCCTCGCGAAACGCCCCTTCGCTGACCATCTTTTCCAGGTCGCGGTGCGTTGCGCTGATGATGCGCACGTTGACCCGTTCCTCTCGGTCACCGCCTACCCGGCGAAAGGTGCCATCACTGAGAAAACGCAGCAGCTTGGCTTGCAGGTAGGGCGACATTTCTCCGATTTCGTCGAGAAACACGGTGCCCTGGTTGGCCAGTTCCAGCAGGCCTGGCTTACCGCCGCGCTGGGCGCCAGTGAATGCGCCTGGGGCATAGCCGAACAGCTCGCTTTCGGCGAGGCTCTCCGGCAGCGCAGCGCAGTTGAGTGCCAGGAACGGCGCGCTGTGCCGGGTGCTTAGCGCATGGCAGGCGCGTGCCACCAACTCCTTGCCGGTACCGGTTTCGCCATGGATCAATAGTGGCGCGTCGAGTGTGGCGACTCGCTGCGCGCGGGCCTTGAGAGTCCGGATGGGCAGCGAGTCGCCGAGCAGCGAATCGAAGCCTTCGGCGTGGTCGTGGTGCAGTGCGGCCAGGCGAGCACCGATACGGCTGGGTTCGTAAAGGGTCAGTAGCGCACCGGCCAGCTGGCCGGTTTCGGCGGTTTCGCTGATGGGCGCGGCATCGAGCAGCAGTGCCTGGCCGTTCAGCGTCACCTCGCGCAACGGCAGGCGCAAGTGCTGATCGAGCAGGGCCTGCTGCAGGTCCGCCTCGCCAAACAGTTCGCCAAGCGCCTCGCCTTCGGGCTCGCGGCCACACAGGGCGATCAGCGCGGGGTTGGCGAGCAGCACCCGGCCGTCTCCGTCGACCGCCAGCACCGGATCGCTCATCGCCGCCAGCAGCGCATCGAGCTGCAAGCGTCGGCGTTGTCCTGGAAGGATGTCGACCACGGTCACCGCCTGGACCCCGCGCACCTTGAACAACGCTTCGCGCAACTCATCGAGCACCGCGGCGCTGAGCGTGGGCGCATCGATGTAGACATTGGGCGGCACCATCTCTACGGCGTCCAGGTTGAGATTGCGGCCGCCCAGCAGGGCGAGCACTTCCTGGGTGATGCCGACGCGATCGATAAACGTGACGTGAATGCGCATGTGTGGCCGGGTAGCGAAAGATCGGTGGCGCAGTATGCCCGGTCTGCCCCCTGAGGTTAATCGGTACGAATCGTTAACCTGATCGTAACGATAGGGCGCCGCGCTTGATTGATCAGGCGAATGGGCACTTCCACTGTGTCTTCACGACAGCGGAACTCGTGGAGTCTTCAATGACAACAATATCCCCACCGCCGCAGTGGTCGCGCCGCCGTGCCGAAAAGGCCCGGCGTCTCGATCAGGTGCGTGCCTTCGCCGATGGCGTAGTCCTGCCGGGCGACAAGATCGTCGCCGCGCTCGAAGCGCTGATCGCTTCGGGCGACCGGGTGGTGCTGGAGGGCAACAATCAGAAGCAGGCTGATTTCCTGTCCCGCTCGCTGGCGCAGGTCGACTCTGGTCGTTTGCACGATCTGCACATGATCATGCCGAGCGTCAGCCGCGCCGAGCACCTTGACCTGTTCGAACGTGGTATCGCCCGCAAGCTCGACTTCTCCTTCGCCGGGCCGCAGCGCTTGCGCATCAGCCAGTTGCTCGACGACGGCCTGCTCGAGGTGGGTGCCATCCGTACCTACATCGAGCTGTATTCGCGCCTATCAGATTGTGGCGCAGATCAGCGGCGGCCAACAAATCAGCCGCAGGTGATGCGCTCGATCACTTCGGCTTCGCTGATGTCGATGTTCAGGCGCTGCGAATCGTAGTCCAGGGTCACCATGTCGCCGGGCGACAGCACGCGTGCGGTGCGGGCGCCGGAGCGTTCACGGGCTTGCTCGACGAGGTCTGCGGTAGCCACCTGGCCCAGCAGGTTCTGCGCGCCTTCGGCGCTGCATTTACCGTCGCTGTTGGCGGGTTTCGAGGCCTGGGTGGGCGCTGTGTCGGTCGAGCTGCAGCCGGCGAGCAGGGCGAGCAGAGCGGCGCCGCCAATCAGGTGTTTGAAAGCCATTGCATGATCCTTGTATCTGAAGGGTTCACTGTGAAGTGCGTGAGTGTGCCGTGTATCGGACTGCCTTGTCGTGCCCGTGTTCCGAATTCGGTGCAGGCGGCAATGAGTCGGCGAAGGCTGTAGGGCGCTGTCGGTGGCGCTGCAGCCACCGGGTTTGCTGGCGGCGCGCAAGTCGCTGAGCGAGCTGCAATGGGGCGCCGCCGCCGAGCGGGCAGCACGAGCGGTAGCATTTCTTTACAATGACCGACTGTTTCCAGGATCAAGGCAACGCCGTGCAATCGGTCATTTCCATTCAGCAATTAAACAAAACCTACGCGTCCGGCCACCCGGCGCTGAAATCCATCGACCTGGACATCCACAAGGGCGAGATCTTCGCGCTGTTGGGGCCCAACGGTGCGGGCAAGACCACGCTGATCAGCATCATCTGCGGCATCGTCAATCCGGGTAGCGGCTCGGTGACGGTCGGCGGTCACGACATCCTGCGCGATTATCGGGCGGCCCGCTCGAAGATCGGTCTGGTGCCTCAGGAACTGTTCAACGAGGGCTTCGAGAGTGTCTGGGCAGCGGTGCGCTTCAGCCGCGGGCTGTTCGGCAAGGCGCCGAACAACGCGTATCTGGAGCAACTGCTGCGCGACCTGTCGCTTTGGGAAAAGAAAGATGCGCGCATCTTCGAGCTGTCGGGCGGCATGAAACGCCGGGTGATGATCGCCAAGGCGCTGTCCCACGAACCCGAGATTCTGTTTCTCGACGAGCCGACCGCCGGCGTCGACGTCGAACTGCGCCGCAACATGTGGGAAATGGTGCGCAAGCTGCGCGAGCGCGGCGTGACCATCATCCTCACCACCCACTACATCGAGGAAGCCGAGGAGATGGCCGACCGCATCGGGGTGATCCGCAAGGGCGAGATCATCCTCGTGCAGGACAAGGACACGCTGATGCGCCAGCTCGGCAAGAAACAACTGACCCTGCACCTACAGCAGCCGTTGAGCGAATTGCCGCCGGCGCTGCAGCGCGATGACCTGCAGTTGCGTGACGACGGCCATGAGCTGGTTTACAGCTTCGACGGCCAGCAGGAGGACACCGGCATCGCCGCGCTGCTGCAGGCGCTGGCGCAGCACGGCATCGCCTTCAAAGATCTGCAGTCGAGCGAGAGTTCGCTGGAAGATATTTTCGTCAGCCTGGTTTCAAGCCGATGAGAGGCTACTGCACTCGGCTATGCCGCGTTAAAACCCGGCTCGGCCTGCTCATGTACCGCGCGTACACTGCGCGGCCTCGCCTGGTTTTGCCTTGCCTAGCCTTCGCTCGCTACGCCTCTCAACGACCTGAAATGGAGTGCCGGCCATGAATTTCTACGCGATCCGCGCCATCTACCTGTTCGAACTGGCGCGAACCTGGCGCACCCTGCTGCAGAGCATCGCCACCCCGGTGATCACCACCTCGCTGTATTTCGTGGTGTTCGGCTCGGCCATTGGCTCGAGCATGACCCAGGTGCACGGCGTCAGCTACGGCGCCTTCATCATCCCCGGGCTGATCATGCTGGCGCTGCTGACCGAGAGCATCTCCAACGCCTCGTTCGGCATCTACATGCCCAAGTATTCCGGGACCATCTACGAAGTGCTGTCGGCGCCGATTTCCTACCTGGAAATCCTCCTCGGCTACGTCGGTGCAGCGGCCACCAAGTCCATCGTGCTCGGTTTGATCATCCTCGCCACGGCGCGACTGTTCGTCGATTTCGAGATTCTCCATCCCTTTTGGATGCTCGCCTTCCTGGTGCTGACGGCGCTGACCTTCAGCCTGTTCGGCTTCATCATCGGCGTGTGGGCCGATGGCTGGGAGAAGCTGCAGATCGTTCCGGCGCTGATCGTCACGCCGCTGACCTTCCTGGGCGGCAGCTTCTACTCGATCAGCATGCTGCCACCGGTGTGGCAGACGGTGACCTTGTTCAACCCGGTGGTCTACCTGATCAGTGCGTTTCGCTGGAGCTTCTATGGCGTGTCGGACGTCAATGTGCTGGTCAGCCTGGGGATGATTCTCGGCTTCCTGCTGGCGTGCATTCTCACCGTCGGGTGGATTTTCAAGACCGGCTACCGCCTGAAGAGCTGATGTTGCGGCCCTGCGCACGCGGCGGCGGCGCAGGGTTGGGCAGCGCCGCGCTTTCATGCCATTATCCGGCGCAGAAGAATGCCGAGAATGCCCATGCTGGACGAGCTACTCCAACGTGTACGCGACTACAGCCCGCGCTTCATGGAAACCCAGGAGGGCTTCCCAGAAGCGGCGGTGCTGGTGCCCATCACCCGCAGCGACGAGCCGGAGGTGGTGCTCACGCTGCGTGCCAGCGGGCTGTCCACCCATGGCGGCGAAGTCGCCTTTCCGGGTGGGCGCCGCGACCCGGAAGACCGTGACCTGATCGACACCGCCTTGCGTGAAGCCGAGGAAGAGATCGGCCTGCCGCCCGGGCTGGTGGAAGTCGTGGGGCCGCTCAGCACGCTGGTGTCGCGCCACGGTATCCAGGTAACGCCCTATGTCGGCGTGGTGCCGGATTTCGTCGACTACCAGGCCAACGATGGCGAGATCGCCGCGGTGTTTTCCGTGCCGCTGGTGTTCTTTCGTGATGACCCCCGCGAGGTTACCCACCGTATCGACTACCTCGGGCACAGCTGGTACGTGCCGAGCTATCGTTACGGCGAATACAAGATCTGGGGGCTGACGGCGATCATGCTGGTCGAGCTGGTCAACCTGGTTTATGACGCCGGTATCGACATGCGTCGCCCGCCCGAGCAGTACATTCACCTCACCTGAGCCCGGCTCCGAGACCCTCGCCATGAAATACCGCCTGGGCAATGCCCGCGTCGAGCAGCATCCGCAAAGCTGGGTCGCCCCCAATGCCACCCTCATCGGCAAGGTGCGCCTCGAGGCGGGCGCCAGCGTCTGGTTCGGCGCAGTGCTGCGCGGTGACAACGAGCTGATTCATATCGGCGAGAACAGCAACGTGCAGGACGGTGCGGTGATGCACACCGACATGGGCTCGCCGCTGACCCTCGGCACAGGCGTGACCGTCGGCCACAACGCCATGTTGCACGGCTGCAGCGTGGGCGACTACAGCCTGGTCGGCATCAATGCGGTGGTGCTCAACGGCGCGCGCATCGGCAGGTACTGCATCATCGGCGCCAATGCGCTGATCGCCGAGGGCAAGGAGATTCCCGACGGTTCACTGGTGGTGGGCTCGCCCGGCAAGGTGGTGCGCGAACTCACCGAGCAGCAGAAGAAACTGCTCGAAGCCAGCGCCGCGCACTATGTAGAGAACGCCCGGCGCTACGCCGCCGAGCTGACCGAGCAAGACGAATGATGCACACCACGGAACGCCCCGTCGCCTCGCCCTGCGTGCATGTGTGCGCGCTGGACGAAGAGGATATCTGCATCGGGTGCCAGCGCAACGTCGACGAGATCACTCGCTGGAGCCGCATGGATAACGACGAGCGTCGCCAGGTGCTGGTGGTCTGCCATGAGCGTGCACGGGACAAGGGCATCCTGCTCTAGCAAGCTGTTCACGATTTATCAGCGGTTTTCGCCGGATATAGTCGCAAACCGTGAGGCGCAAGGCTGCCTGTAGATACCGCCTTGATCGTTGCCCCGCAATCAGACCGTTAACCTGTGGGAGCGTCGACCTCGGCGCGTTGCGATAGCCGTCATCCTGGAAGATTCAGGGTGCGGCCACAAATCGCCGCGAGGTCGCGACTCCTACAAAAGCGTGCCTGTTCGTAGCGCGTAACCCGCCGGGCAATGCCATGCTCACTGGTCAGTTGTCGCGCGCACCGCCGAACGAGGCGCAGCCGCGCATCAGTTTGCCATTGAGGCGCAACTCGGCGCTGAGGTGTTGCACCGCACCACTCATCTCGTTGACGCAGCGCTGCGGGGCGATCCACAGCTCGACGCGCTGGCCGTTGGCTTCGCTGGTCAGGTTCAGGCGGCCTTCCGGCAGCTGCTCTTCCATATAGGGCAGTGCCAGTGGCTCGCTGTCCGGGCTGCTGAGCACCATCCCCTGATTGCTCACGGTCACGCTCCAGAACGGCTCCTGGCCGCTGGCGTGCAGCACCGTGCGTTTGAAGTCGGGGTCGTCGCAGCCGTTGCCCTCCGGCTGCAGGCGGTACACGCGGCTCAGTTCGAAGCCGCCGTCGGCGCCGCTGACCGGGGTCGAACCCATGCGCCCACGCAGATCCGCGAACAGTACCGAGTGGCCGTCGCCGAGCAGCTCGCTGCTGTCCCGGGCGATGCCGGTATTGCCCTCGCTGACGGCGAACCGTCGCGGGTCGCTGCACGGCGAGAACCACAGCTGGCCGGCTTCGCGCCTCAGCTCGCCCTGCAGGCGGGTCTGCGCCTGTTCCGGCTCCGCGGGTTTGCCCGTGTACACCGCGCAACTGGCGAACAGCGGCAACAGGGTGAACACTATGAGTTTGCGGCTGATGTGCATGGGGCTCTCCGTTTGGCGAGCGGCCACGTTACCGAGGCGGCAGGGCAATCTCAAGGGACGTTACCGATGATCCACTGCAAGCGTGTTTACGAATCCGCGCAGGAGGGCGACGGCTACCGCGTGCTGGTCGATCGCCTGTGGCCACGCGGCTGTCGCAAGGAGGCCGTGCTCCATGACGAATGGCTGCGTGAGGTCGCGCCGTCAGAGGCGTTGCGCCGCCGCTTCGGGCACCAGGCCGAGGCTTACGCTACCTTTCGCGACGCCTACCGCCGCGAACTGGCTGCGCATCCGGAATATTGGCAAGGCCTGCTGGCGCGCGCTGCGGCCGGCAACCTGACCTTGCTCTACGCCGCTCGGGACACCGAGCACAACAACGCCAGGGTGCTGCAGGATTTTCTCGAAGACGAGCTGGAGCGGCGCGGGGCCAGCAGCTCACCGGTCTGTTACGCAACTGAGCTCTGAGCGTCAACGGGGCTCGGTGCCCACCGGGCGCATGAAGCTGCGCTCGTAGCTGAGGATGCAACGGTTCTGCTGGGCGTAGGCGAAGGCGGCCAGGCATTCCTCATCCTGCATGGAGCGCTCGCGGTAGTCCTCGTAAGCGGCCAGGCTGGGGAAGCTGAACAGGGCCAGGGCCACGTTGTTGGCACCTTCCGACGGCAGAAAGTAGCCATGGTGCTGACCGCCGAACTTCTCCACCAGCGGGATCCACAGCTTGGCGTAGTGCTCGAATTCGGCGAGTTGGTAGGGGTCGATGATGTAGCGCAGGTAGCAGGTGATCATGGCGGTCTCCTTGACGGGCGAGCAGCATAGCTCAGCCCGTTTCCGCTCAACAGTCAGCCTCAGCCAAAGGCCCGCGCCAGCAGCCGCAGGCCTTCGCTGCCTCTACGCAGGGCGCCGTCCTTAGCAAACACGGCGAGATGGATCAGCAAGCCGTTTGGCAGCAGCAGAAAACCGGCCAGCCAGGGATTGAAGGCGATGCCGATCAATGCATACAGCGACAACCCGAGCACCACGGTGAAAATCAGGAAGAAGGCGCGGCGCACGCCCGTGAAGCTTCTGCGTTCGAGATCGATCGGAGTGCTCTTCATCTGCAAACGCCGCTCAGACGGCCAGCAGCCGCTCCAGCAGCCACGCCGCTGCAGGGCCCAGCGGACGCTCTCGCGACCAGACCACGTCAACCGGAACCTGCTTGGGCCAGCCATTGATAGCCAGTTCCTGGAGGCGCCCATCGCCGTGTCCCAGCACCAACTGTCGGGGTAGCGCCGCCCAGCCAAACCCCAGGGTGGCCATTTCCAGCAACAGCAGGTAGTCCGGCGCCGACCAGCAGCGTCCGCCGCTACCTGGCAGGTCGTCCAGCTCGGCGCCCTGGTCGGCCACGGTGCTCAGGCGCAACACGCGCCAGTGGACGAGATCTTCGGTAGTGACGCGTGGCAACTGGGCGAGCGGATGCCCCTTGGCCACGAACAGGCCGAAGTCCGCGCAGTCCGCCAGGCTGGCGTGGGCCAGCTCCGGCGGGTAGCTGGCCTGGGCCGCCAGCAGACCCAGGTGGCCGCGGCCCTGACCGACCAGGTCGAGCACATCGGCGTGCTCGGCGAAAAAGCATTCGAACTCCAGGTCCGGGTAGCGCTGATCCAGCTCCACCAGGCGCGCCTGGTATTGGCTGGCCTGGTAGGCGTCCGACAGTATCAGGGTCAGCTTGGGTTCCAGGCCGGCGGCAAGTTGCCCTGCCTGGCGCAGCAACCGATCAGAGGCCGCCAGCACGTCCTGCACACGGCTCAGCAGGCTGCTGCCTGCCTCGGTGAGCGTCAGCTGGCGCGCGCCACGCACGAACAGGCTGACATTGAGGTCGATTTCCAGGCGGGAAATTGCCTCGCTGACTGTCGACTGGCTTTTGCCGAGCCGCCTGGCGGCGGCGCTGAACGAGCCGGTGGCCGCCGCCTGAGCGAATGCATGCAGTGATTCGGGTGATAGGTTCATATCGGTTTTGCCGATGGCTGGCAACTTTGCTCTGGCTGTTTTTCCGATGAGGATAGCGTCATCGTCGTTACCTTGCGAGTTACCGGAATGAGTCAGCCCAATCATCTTGCCCGCCGCACCTTCAAGGAGCGCGTGCTGCACGCGACCCTGTTCGAAGTCATCGCCGTGGTGGTGTGCGCGCCGCTGCTGGCCTGGGTCATGGGCAAATCCCTGGCGCACATGGGCGCCCTTACGCTGATGTTTTCGGCCATCGCCATGCTCTGGAACATGATCTTCAACGTCCTGTTCGACGCAGCCCAGCGCCGCATGGGGTTCGAGCGCGGTCTGTGGGCGCGGATCAGTCATGCCTTGCTGTTCGAAGCCGGGCTGATACTGGTGCTGGTGCCCCTGGCGGCCTGGTGGCTGTCGATCAGCCTGCTGGCAGCATTCTTTCTGGATATCGGCCTGATTCTGTTCTTCCTGCCTTACACCCTGGGCTACAACTGGGCCTACGACAGCCTGCGCGAGCGCTACTTCAACCGCCGCCAGGCCCGCCAACTGGCCTGCCGCTAACCGCGGGGCACGCGCCTGGTCGGCAAGGGCAGCCTGTCGGCCAGGCGCGCTGTGGCTTGTGATCGACTGCCGGCAACCCCTAAGCTTCGCGGTTTGCAGCTTCTCGAAGGCAAGGCCATGGCCACTCAAAGCATCCTCGTCCCACGGATTTCCACCTTCCCTGGCCACGAGCGCAAGGCGCAGCAGATTCTCCGCTGGCTCGCCAAGCGCGATATCGTCGAGGCGCTGCCTACCACCTGCGGGCGCAGCGGCATGGCCTATGCCATCGCACCGGGGGCGAGCAGGGTGGTCGAGTTCGCCGAGCGGCTGCCGTTCGGCCAGCCCATCAACGGCCTGGAGGTCATCTACCGGCGCTGCATCTACACGCCCCTTGAGGATTTTCTCGAAGAAGCGGGTTGCCCCGAGTGCCGCCGGGAAGTCGGTGAGGCGCTGTTCGAGAGCCTGGACGAATGGATGCCCGGCGACACCGACAACTTCACCTGCCCCGAATGCCGGCACGAAGATGACATCAACGGTTTTCTGTTTCTGCAGCCCTGCGGCTTTTCCAACCTGGGGTTCATCTTCAACGGCTGGGCCGATGCGCGCTTCACGCCGGCCTTCGTCGAAGAGTTTGCTGAACGGCTGGGTTACCCGGTGGCGCTGGTGCAGGCCTGAGGCGAGGCGGACGCAGCGCCGTGCCGCGGCGTGATGATCAGCCGGTGGTGTGGCGCTGCGGGGGAAAGGGGAGCTCTTCCTTGAGCCTGAGATAGATCAGGCTACATGAATCCGCTTCGGTTCCCCGGTCGTTGAGAATCAATGATAATAATTGCCAAACGGTCGATCCCTATTCTTTACATTGAGTGACAGGGGCGGACTCGGTATAATGGCGCGCTTCCGATTTTCCCGCCTGGGAGCCCCCGCCATGCTGCGTATCAGTCAAGAAGCCCTTACCTTCGACGACGTTCTTCTTATTCCCGGTTTTTCCGACGTTCTGCCGAAGGACGTGAGCCTCAAGACTCGCCTTACCCGTGGCATCGAGCTGAATATCCCGCTGCTTTCCGCCGCCATGGATACCGTGACCGAAGCCCGCCTGGCCATCGCCATGGCGCAGGAAGGCGGCATCGGCATCATCCACAAGAACATGACCATCGAGCAGCAGGCTGCCGAAGTGCGCAAGGTCAAGAAGTTCGAAGCAGGTGTAGTCAAGGACCCGATCACCATCGAGGCCGACGCCACCGTGCGTGACCTGTTCGAACTGACCCGCCAGAACAACATCTCCGGTGTACCGGTGCTGAGCAACGGTGACCTGGTCGGTATCGTCACCTCCCGTGACGTGCGCTTCGAGAACCGTCTGGACGCCACCGTGCGTGAAGTGATGACGCCCAAAGAGCGTCTCGTCACGGTCAAGGAAGGTGCCGCCAAGGAAGTCGTCCGTGAGCTGCTGCACAAGCACCGCATCGAGAAAGTCTTGATCGTCGACGACGCCTTCACCCTCAAGGGCATGATGACCGTCAAGGACATCGAAAAAGCCAAGGCCTACCCGCTGGCCAGCAAGGACGACCAGGGTCGTCTGCGCGTGGGCGCAGCCGTCGGTACCGGCGCCGATACCGGTGACCGCGTTGCCGCACTGGCCAACGCGGGCGTCGACGTGATCATCGTGGACACCGCTCACGGCCACTCCAAGGGCGTGATCGAGCGCGTGCGCTGGGTCAAGCAGAACTTCCCGGACATCCAGGTGATCGGTGGCAACATCGCCACTGGCGCCGCCGCACTGGCGCTGGCCGAAGCGGGCGCCGATGCGGTCAAGGTCGGTATCGGCCCTGGCTCGATCTGCACCACCCGTATCGTCGCTGGCGTTGGCGTGCCGCAGATTTCCGCCGTCGCCAACGTCGCCGCCGCCCTGGAAGGCTCCGGCATTCCGCTGATCGCCGATGGCGGCATCCGTTTCTCTGGTGACCTGTCCAAGGCCATCGTTGCCGGTGCTTCCTGCGTGATGATCGGCTCCATGCTCGCCGGTACCGAAGAAGCGCCGGGCGAGATCGAGCTGTTCCAGGGCCGCTCCTACAAGGCCTACCGTGGCATGGGTTCGCTGGGCGCCATGTCCCAGGCACAGGGTTCCTCGGATCGCTACTTCCAGGATTCCGCGGCCGGTGCCGAGAAGCTGGTGCCGGAAGGCATCGAAGGCCGCGTCGCCTACAAGGGCGCCATGGGCTCCATCGTTCATCAGCTGATGGGCGGCCTGCGTGCCTCCATGGGCTACACCGGTTGCGCGACCATCGAAGAAATGCGCACCAAGCCCGAGTTCGTGCGTATCACCGGTGCCGGCATGGCCGAATCTCACGTCCACGACGTGCAGATCACCAAGGAAGCGCCGAACTACCGCGTAGGTTGATGCGCCGGTAATACCTGTAAGCGGGGCTGTTATCGACAGCCCCGCGTTGTTTCTGCTTTCCACTGACGAGAACTAGTCATGGCCCTCGACATCCACGCTCACCGCATCCTGATCCTCGATTTCGGTTCCCAGTACACCCAGCTGATCGCCCGCCGCGTGCGCGAAATCGGCGTGTACTGCGAGCTGCACCCGTTCGACATGGACGATGAGGCAATTCGCGAATTCGCTCCGCGCGGCGTCATCCTCGCCGGTGGCCCGGAGTCGGTACACGAAGCCAACAGCCCGCGCTGCCCCCAGGCGGTATTCGACCTCGGCGTGCCGGTGTTCGGCATCTGCTACGGCATGCAGACCATGGCCGAGCAGCTCGGTGGCCGCGTAGCCGGTTCCGACCTGCGCGAATTCGGTTACGCCCGTGTCGATGTAGTCGGCAAGAGCCGCATCCTTGATGGCATCGAAGACCATGTCGATGCCGACGGTGTATTCGGTCTCGACGTGTGGATGAGCCATGGCGACAAGGTCACCGAAATTCCGGCTGGCTTCCACGTGCTGGCCAGCACGCCGAGCTGCCCGATCGCTGGCATGTTCGACGACGACCGCAACTACTATGGCGTGCAGTTCCACCCGGAAGTGACCCACACCAAGCAGGGCGAGCGCATCCTGTCGCGCTTCATTCTCGACATCTGCGGCTGCGAAGCCCTGTGGACGCCATCGAAGATCGCCGAAGACGCCATCGCCCAGGTGCGCGCCCAGGTGGGCGATGCCAATGTGCTGCTCGGCCTGTCCGGTGGCGTGGACTCCTCGGTGGTTGCGGCGCTGCTGCACAAGGCCATCGGTGATCAGCTGACCTGCGTCTTCGTCGACAACGGCCTGCTGCGCCTGCACGAAGGCGAGCAGGTGATGGCCATGTTCGCCGAGAACATGGGCGTCAAGGTGATCCGCGCCAACGCCGAAGCGCAGTTCCTCGACAACCTGGCCGGCGAAGCCGACCCGGAGAAGAAGCGCAAGATCATCGGCCGCACCTTCATCGACGTGTTCGATGCCCAGGCCAGCCAGCTCGACAACATTCAGTTCCTGGCGCAAGGCACCATCTACCCGGACGTGATCGAGTCCGCGGGCGCCAAGAGCGGCAAGGCCCACGTGATCAAGTCGCACCACAACGTCGGCGGCCTGCCCGAGGAAATGAACCTCAAGCTGGTCGAGCCATTGCGCGAACTGTTCAAGGACGAAGTCCGCCGCCTCGGCCTCGAGCTGGGTCTGCCGTACGACATGGTCTACCGCCACCCATTCCCGGGCCCGGGCCTGGGCGTGCGCATTCTCGGTGAAGTGAAGAAGGAATACGCCGACCTGCTGCGTCGCGCCGACCACATCTTCATCGAAGAACTGCGCAAGGCCGACTGGTACCACAAGGTCAGCCAGGCGTTCGTGGTGTTCCAGCCGGTTAAATCGGTTGGCGTGGTTGGTGACGGCCGCCGTTACGCCTGGGTCGTGGCCCTGCGCGCGGTGGAAACCATCGACTTCATGACCGCCCGCTGGGCACACCTGCCGTACGAGCTGCTGGAAACCGTCAGCGGTCGTATCATCAACGAAATCGACGGCATCTCCCGCGTCACCTACGACGTGTCGAGCAAGCCGCCAGCGACTATTGAGTGGGAATGATCCCGCGTCCGGCGCAAGCCAGCAGTAGCGAATTAAGTGCTTCCAAGCCCGCGTAACAGCGGGCTTTTTTCATTTCAGCCTTGTGAAACCATGTGCTCGGTGGGTGCGGTAGATGTCATGATCCCTGAAAAGGCGTTCGTCGATTGGATAGGAAAACAGGCATTGATATGCCTGCCTGAGCAAGTTGCGGGTTTAAAACGCAAGCGCCCCTCAGCTGCCGCATAGGCTGCGAACCACAGCAGCATGCGCGACTCTGGAGGTTGGTTGTGACCATCGTCACTCGGGTATGCGTAGCCAACGCTGGAATCCTTGCTCCCCACTTGCAGTTAACGGCGACCAGGCAAAATCCATCCTGGCGGGGGGCAGCACTTGAAAGTCGCTAGCCGGTTGACTGTCGTAGTCTTTCCACTCGAGCGTGATTGCCGGTATCAACGTGCATACGATCACTATGCCCTTCGCGCGGCTGTAGTCATTGCTTGCCCAGCGCGCCGCAGCCGCGCAGAGCAAGCTCTCGACATGAGGCGTATGCACTTCGGCAGCGAACGCTGAGCTCAGCAACCACCGACACAGGCTCACATGAAACGTCCAGTCTTGTGAGGGCTGGTTGCGATAGGCCCAGCTCATGAATCGCCGGAACACCTTCAACCCATCAGGCGGGTCCAGCTTCAAAAGCACGGGGCACAAGTCGAAGATCAGGTGCCAGTAAGGTAGCAATTTCGAGTCCAGCGTAATGAATGTCCTGGCGTTGCTCGGGTAGTCTGGAAATATCGCATCATTGGGTCGTTGCTTAGGTACAGGCATGATGCTGAGCCTCACTGCGTATGCGGCGGGTCACGTCTTCGCGCTGGCTGTCGCTGTGAAGCAGCGGACCGCCAGGAGAAATGCCGTACGCCAAGTAACGATGTACTGGGTGTTCATCAGGTAGGTTTGTCATTTTCGAGCCCGTATAAGGGTCCTCGTAAGCGTTCGCCGCATGAGCGAATGCCACGTAGCTAGCACTGCGTGGCACTTGTCGCTGCTGTTTAAAAGTCCAGCGTGAGCCCTGCATAAACCGCCCGGCCGTCGCCAGCAGCGTGTAGCGATTGCTGCACGCCGGCGCTGTCGTCATACCAGGCGTATTCGTAGTAACGGTCGGTGATGTTCTTGGCTTGAACATCGATGCTCAGGGTTGGCGTGACCTGATAACCCGCACCCAGGTTGAGCAGCACGTAATCGCCGAACTTCCCGGTGCTGTTGGTGCGCTCCAGGTAGTAGTCGCTCTGGCCATTGACCCAGGCGGACAGCTCGAGCTTTGGCGTCAGCTGATAGGTCGAGCCTGCTGCATACAGGTGATGGGGAACGTGATCCATCTCCTGCCCCTTGCTGGCCGGCAGGTTGGGGTTGGGCTCAAGGATCTCGGAGAACTGCCGCGAGTAGGACAGCCAGATGCTACTAGCGTCGGTGGGGTATAGATTGAGCTGCACGTCCCAGCCCTTGCGCAGGGTCTTGCCGACGTTCTCGGCATCGCCGACCGCGTCGTTGAGCTTGCGCTGCACTTCATCCGACGCCTTCTGCTCCCAGTAGGCGATACGGCCATCGATCCAGGCGGCTGGCTTGAACTTGATACCGGTTTCCCAGCCATCGTTGATCGAGGGTTTCAGGTCGTCGCTGAGGGTCGCGAGGCGATAAGCCGCCGAACCGACACCGACCTGATAGCTGCGGCCCCAGTTGGCATACAGGCTGGCTTGCTCCCAGGGCGAGTAGACGACGCTGATCTTTGGCTGTTTGATCAGGCCGTAATCGTTGACGTCGGCGTGTTCACCGCTCAAGCCGTTGACGTACCCGCCGTAGAGTTTGTCGACACGGTACGCGGGAATGATCTTCAGTGAGTCGGTGGGCTCGATCACCGCTTGTACGTAAGTGCCGTAAACATTCAGGTCGAATCGCTGCTCGCGAGTTTGCGCAACGCGGTTGCGCTGCTGCGTGCGGTAACGCAGGCTTTCGTTCTCCTGGCGCTGCACTTCGGCGCCACCCTCCAGAGCGAAGGCATGCAGATGCTCTACTTCTGGGCGCCAGGTCAGGCTGCTCAGCGCGCCGTATTGGGTTTCGTCGGCGTAGCGCTCCTGTTGCGACGAGGTTCGCCAGTACTGCGTCCAGCGGCGGTCTTCGAAGGTATTCACGTAGGCCTTGCTGGCCCAGCTCAAGGTGTCCGAGAGGTTGGCGTCCAGGTGCAGGCTGAGCTGGTTCATTTCCCGCTCACCGGTGTCGGTGGCGTTGTTGGCGTAGGATTGTCGCGGCCGGTCGCGAGAGTCGGCGCGGCTCAGGTAGCCGGCTTCGTCGGCATCGACGGTGTAGTGCCGGGCGATCAGACCGGCACGCCAGCCGTCATCGTCTGCGGTATAGAACCACTTGCCTGAGAAGCTCATGCGCTCGGCCGTTGCATGATCCCGATAGCCATCGCTGCCCTGATAGCTGAACGCGTAGTTCTGGCTCCAGTTGCCGTCTTCGATGCCTTTGACCAGTTGCAGCTCGCGGGTGTCGAAGCTGCCATGGCGCAGCCGCAGCTTGCCTTCGTTGCCGCCCTGGCGGGTGTTGATGCTGGCGTTGCCGGCAATGTTGTGCAGCCCGTAACGCGGGTCGTTGGTACCGCGCACCACTTCGATGCTGTCGATCTCCAGCGGGAAGACCATGTCGATGAAGGGCATATTGCCGTCGTTGGTATTGCTGGGGATGCCGTCGATCAGCAGTTTGACGGCATTGACCTCACCCTCGCCATTGAAACCGCGAAACGACAACTTGCCGGAGGTGGTGCCCTGATTGAACGGGGTCAGCATTACGCCCGGGACACGATTGAACAGCTCCCAGCTGTATTGCACCGGCTGCCTTGCGAGGATGTCGGCACCCAGCACATCGACCGAGCTGAGAATGTTGTGGCTGGCCAGCGGGCCGGCTTGCCCTGCAACGACGCTGACCGCGCCGAGGGTGACGACCGAATCGCCCGTTGTGCGGGTGTCGGCAACGGCCTGACTCAGCGGAGCAAGAGCAAATAGGCAAGACAGCAGCAGGGGCGGTGTCGAGCGGCAGGTGGATCGGGAGCGAATATCTACGGACATTATGTGCATCCTGTGGACACGATAGGCGTAAGCAGCACGCCTCGATGCGAGGCATGCAAGCCAAAGGGTCAAGCCAAATCGAAAAGAGCTGTCAGGCCGTTAGCCAGACAGTCAGCAGGAAGGCGGCGCCCGGGGAAGATGCGCCACACGGTCATGCAGTGCCGTGGTGTGGGGTGTTTGATGAGGGGGAGTGAATGGAGTGTTCAGTGCCGGCAGGGTTACCAGCCAGGCGGTACTCTTCAGCGACGCGACCCCACCGCCGAACGAGCACATCGGGCAGTCGATCTTGCTCAGCGGTTGTGGCAAGGCCTGGCCCGCCAGCCCCTTCATCTTTGTGACGGCCTGGTTGTCGAGGGAAAGGCAAAACCCGCCTTGCAATCCGCTGAGCGTCAAGCCGCTCAGCTGCCCGTGCGCCGTTGCGCAGGCGAAAAGGTTGAAGAGCACGCAGCCATAGAGCGCCCAGGCGGTGAATGCTCCAGGAGGGCGGCTCATCGGCATGCGTTGTTGCTCTGGGTGTCTGGTTTGGACAGCCACCGGTGCCACGGATGGAGATAGCGCTTCATGGTGGTCAGACGCGCAGAGTGGTAAGGCTGGTCTGCCTCAGGCAGCACGCGTCTCTACAAGCCTGCAGCTCTCTACCATCGGCAAGCGGATTGTGCTCTCGGGTAATTCGAACACGCGCAAGACTGCAGGCGCCACGCCGCTGCACCAGAGGGGTGTTTTGTTGATTCATGAACAGCAATTCCACACGAATGGGTACGCGCTGTTTCCGAGCAACGCCAAGGCGTAATGCTGCGGATCAGCCAGAAGGATTCACACTGCGTAGGAAGTGGTGGGTGGTGCGCGGGGGTTGAGAGAGGGCCAGCAGTCGCGGGGAGGGGGCTGCGCCAGGGTACGTGTGACTACCGGAGAAAGGCTGCCCTTGGGCATGTCGCGCAGATTCCAGTCAGCCATGTTGACGGCGACTGCAAGCGAAGAGGAGGAGCACAGCGGGCAGTTGAGTTGGGAGGCCGCATGTTGCGTCTGGTCGGAGCCGTCTGCCTCGAAGCCCTGGCCGCCACTCATTGAGCAGTAGCCGCCATCGAGGCCGCTAAGCGCCAGTCCGCTCATTTGACCGTGATGAATACCCCAGGCGAACAGACTGAACAGGACGCTGGCGTACAGCATCCATGCAACGAGTGTCCGTTCATTGCGCGAGATGTTCATGGGCGCGACTTTACCACTCGGGCGCGTGCACGCGCGGGCAGGAGGCGTGGTTAATTGCCGCACGTTGGCGGGGGTGCAGAGCGTACTCGGCAAGCCCGCAGCAACGTCGCTGCGTTAACGCCGCATGCGGTTCATGCAGCCCGTCATGGCCTTGATCTGAAATGCGCACGATGCTCCCTTGGCGTCACGCCGAATGCTTTGATGAACCGCCTGATCAACGTTGCTTCACTACCAAGGCCTGATTTGTAAGCTATTTCCTTGAGGGGGCTGTTGGAGGTGACAAGCAGGTGGCGGGCAGCATCCAGCCGAAGCAGCTCGACCATTTTGCTGGGGGTCTGCCCTGTATCCGCAGTGTATTTACGAAGAAAAGTACGCTCGGTCATGTGCATGAAATCGGCCAGTACCGGAACAGAGAGATCCAGGTTCAGGTTTGTACTTATCCAGGCGTGCAGGTCAGAAAACTGGCTGCTGCCGGACTGCAGTTTCAGGGATGAACTGAACTGATCCTGATCACCGGGGCGCTTGAGGAACATTACCAGGTGCCTTGCGACTTCAAGTGCTGCGGTGTGGCCCAGGTCCTGCTCGATAATGGAAAGAGCAAGATCGATCCCTGACGTCACGCCCGCTGACGTCCAGACGTTCCCATCATTGATGAAGATTGGCCCTCTCTTGACGATCACGTTGGGATAGCGTTTTTCCAGTTCTTCATAAGCCGACCAGTGAGTCGTTACTTTTCGGCCGCTCAATTTACCGCCCGCCGCTAATGCGAATATGCCGGTGCATACCGACACCAGGCGTTCTGCCTTGTCCGCATGAGCGACGAACCTGGAGAATTTCGATTCTTTGCAAAACGCCTGAATACCTGGCCCGCCAGGAATTATCAGCATGTTCGGTGCCGGCGTATCAGCGCTTAGCACGTTGGCACTCAGGGAAAGCCCCGTGAAAACCTCCGTATTGCTCTCCAGCGCGATGATGGATAACGAGTAGGGAGGGGTTGGCGATTTCGTGTAGTGGTTGGCCGCGATGAAAACATCGAGAGGCCCCGCCAAATCGAGAAGGCTGATCCCCGGATACGACATGATCTGTATCGACTTGCTGACCATTGAGACCCCTGCCGAGGGTGGCCGCCGAGTTTTCAGCGATTGGCGGAAACAAGAAGGTTTTTGTCATTTTCGCCAAATTAGCCTGATTTATGCTGGCTCCGCAATCCCGAAAAAGCCTCTTTCAGCTCATGAATTCGCGCCTGCTCGGCGCGGTATCGGGAATGCCAGGGCGACCACCGCAGCCGTTCCATAGGCACGTTCGCCTTCAAATGCCCTTTCTATGCGCGCCAAGCCTTAGGGGTTTCAGAATGTCACCGGTAATCAACGTAATAGAGTTCGAAGCGAAAAAGGGCGAAGACCTGCAGTTAGAGGTTCTCTTGCTTTTGAAATACATAAGGCAGGTCTCGGTCAGGTGTATGGGGTGCAGATTGCAACGAACTCAGGTCACCAATGGCTGGGTCATCGAGTTCGTCTGGTATGACGCAAACGCCATGCACGATCACCTGTCTTCAAAACCGCTTGAAGTGCTTGTCAATCTGCTGATTGCCAAATGTTCCAGGGTCTCGTTCGGGGACTTGGCCAGTGCAGCAGCATGAAACACCGCGCTTGCGGAAATTGAATGCCAACCACACTCGACGGTAAAAAAATGAATAGGTGGATGATTGTTGTCGCGGTCGTGTTGTTGTCAGCCTGTACCAACAGGCTACCGGCACCAGCGGCCTCGAACAGTGTAGTGATGCTCTCCAGTGACGCCACTTACACACTGGTGGCCAGCAAGTTGAATGGAGCGGCTGTGGAACATGGGCGTTACTTTTCCGTTGCGCCAGGGCCCAACCGCCTGGAAGTGCTTGTGGTTGGTGATTCAGGTAAAAACGACACGCTCAACAAATTTGTGCTGATCGATTACCACCGTTTCGCAAAGGCACGTAGTTACCAACTATCGCTCGTTGACAGGGGGGTGACCAAAGCCCTGCAATTGAGTGACGAGCATGGCGTGCTGTTGGCGGAACGTGCTTTTTGATGCATACCAACGGATAAGTTGTCTCGGTACCTTAACGCCTCACATCACGTTAGCTTTTCATATGACTCGAGCGCGGCTGCCTTTCCGCTTGCGGTCTACGGAATGTACCTCGACACGACCTCGGCACGCATACAGGGCTGAGTGCGCGCTGGCGTAACCTCACCGAGGAGACCTGCGCACGCTTCATTCATCAGCCCGACACCCAGCCACCGGGTGCTGCTCACGGAACCCCCGCATGCCAGGCATCGCCGGGGTCGCCATGCAGCTGCGGTCTCCTGATCAAACGCGGAATGATCCCGAATGGTCCGCCAGAAGGGCTGCCTGTGCGCCGTGAATTCTTGCGTGTTCGAGGTGCGGTAGCGGCCCGTCATGTGGCGATGGGGTGCCTGGTTTTTGCCCGCAGGTGCGTTTTGTCGGGTTGTGAGGAGAATTTCAGTTTTACATGTGAATGACTATCGTTGTGATAGTTATTTTCGAATACCATTGGTTGTACGATCTCCGCCGGGCCTTCACGACGACGGAAATGTCCATAACAATCAAGGATCTTGAGCATGACTCATTGCAAAACCGGGGCTATCACCACCACGATGTCCTGGCAGCGAACCGCTACGGCCGCCCTGTTCTGGGCTCCACTGGTAGCGGCTCCCCTCGGAGCGAACGCCCAGGAGGCGATCACTATCGGTGAGGATGAGACCTACCGCCTTGCGCCGATCATCGTCAATTCCCAGGCGGCTGCAAGCGATGACGCCAGTACGGTCGTCGCTCAGGAGCTGTGGGTGGGTGGCAAGGTCGCCACCAGCATCCTCAACACGCCTGCTTCCGTATCCGTCGTGACCCAGAAGGAAATGGAGCAGCGCAGCGCCAGTACTACCGAAGAGGTACTGCAGTACACCCCGGGCATCCTCACCGACTATTACGGCTCAGATGACCGTAATGATTACTTCAAGATCCGCGGTTTTCAGGCCACCACTTATCGTGATGGTCTGACCCTCAGTTCGATGCGTGGTGTGCGTGAAGACCCCTTCGCCTATGAGCGGGTCGAAGTGCTGCGCGGCGCCAACTCCACGCTGTTTGGCCCGGCTGATCCAGGTGGCTCGGTAAACTTCGTGAGCAAACAGCCTCGCTTCAACTCGTTTGGCCAAGGCTATGCCACCTACGGTTCCTTCGATCACAAGGAAGTCGGCATCGATGTGGGCGATGCGCTCAATGATAGTAAGACTCTGGCCGGCCGTTTGACCGCGAAGAAGCAAGACAGTGAACGCGAGTACGACCATTCGCAGGACGATAATCAGCTTTTGATGGGCGGCCTCACCTGGGCACCGACCGAATTTACTTCGGCGACCATTATTCTGGATCACCTGAAAACCGAAGGTTCGCCCAACAGCGGTGGTTATCCGTTGGACAGGGAATACGACCGCGATGAGTTCTTTGGAGAGCCCAGCTACAACTTCCACGATGTTGAGCGCACGAGCTTCAGCGGCAATATCACCCACGATTTCGACAATGGTTTCGTGCTTCGCAGTAACCTTCGCTATAGCGAGCTGACTGATGACTTCGGCTACGTGTACCTGAGCGATACCGCTGGACGTGTAGGCACCACCATCGACCGTGTGCAATTCGCGACGGACAGTGAGGCAGACCAGCTCAACGGCAACGTGATGCTTCAATACGATCACCGCTTCGAGAATATCGACAGCAGTTCGCTGGTTGGGATCGAATACCTCGACTCTTCGACCAAAACCAGTTCGATCTTCACACCTGCTTCCTCGATCGACATTGCCAACCCGGTGTTCACCGGAGTGGCACGCGGAGCCGCACCCTATACAGTTCGCGATGAAAACGCCAAAACCACTGCCGTCTTCCTCCAGCAGAACCTTTCTTTCTATGAGCGCTTCATCGTAACGGCCGGCGCGCGTAGGGATTTCATGGATCTGTCCAGCAAAGGATTCAACAACTTCAACGCCGTTCCAGAGTTTGACGATAACGACAACTTTTCCGAAACGTCTTACCGCGGTGCGTTGACCTATATCGTCTCCGACGAAGTGTCTACTTACGTCAGCATGGTCGAGTCGGTCGCTCCACCCGAGATTGGCACCACGCCGAAGCGCGGTAAGCAGTATGAAATCGGCGTGAAGTATGCCCCCATGAATATGAATGCGCTGTTCTCGGCGGCCGTCTATGACTTGACCCAGGATGACGTTACCTTCGCGGTTACCCTGCCGGACAACCGCATCGAGCAACAAACGATTGGTGAGACACGCACGCGCGGCCTGGATCTGGAAGCGAAGGCTGATATCACCGAAAACCTCAGCTTGGTCGGTGGCTATTCCTATATGGAGTCAGAGATCATTCGTGACATCGATCCCTCTCGCGAGGGCAACGAGTTCGATGTTGCGCCGAAGCATTCTGCGTCGCTGTGGAGTTATTACAGCTTCCCTGGCACGAAGATGAGCGCAGGCCTGGGGGCTCGTTATGTAGGCGCCTATTACTTCAACCTTGCCAATACCAGCAAAAGCGACGCCACCACCCTGTTCGATGCCGCCTTCAACTACAACATCACCAAAGGCACTGACCTGGCCATCAACGTCAGCAACCTGCTGGACGAGCAGCACGTGGTCGGCTCGGGTACTGCCCACTACTACAACCCTGGCCGCGAAGTGACGGCGAAAGTGAGTTACAACTGGTAATCCGGTAGAGCATTGCCCGAGCGGTACTTTCCTGCTCGGGCGATGCCCCGTGCATGCCGCAGGCTGCTTCGAGGCTCTGCATCGGCGGCGGGGACAGCTCATGAAAAAGGCGCGAATCGCTGGTCGATTCGCGCCTTTTTCTTTGTGCCTGGGTCGTGGCGATGGCACCGCTTGAGGGCGTCAACCAAACACGTGTGACGATATCAGCTTGGAGATTTCCACTATCGCGGTCTTGCCGGTGAATTCGAACTTCACGCTGCCGAGAGACGAGAAGTGGATTTCCAGTTCCGAGTCGAGATCGAAGGTGCCCGACGTCTCGATCGAATAGGCGACGATGTTCTTGTAGGGCAGGGAGGTGAAATCCTTCTTGCTGCCGGTCAGGCCCTTCACATTCACGGCGATGATGCGCTTGTTGGTGAACACCACACCGTCACGCATGGATTTGTAGGCTTCGACGACATACTCGTTTTCAACCAGCAGGGCGCTGACGCGCTGGGCGTATTCGTCGTTCTGCTTGAGTTTGAAATAGCCTTTGTTGTTGAAATCGATCATGCGCTGCGCTCTCCGTGAGGTTCAGGTCTTGCTGTGTAGAAGACGGCCATGGCGTGCTTTTGGCAAGCGGCAAACCAGGCAGGTCGGTTGGCGATCGTCTTCGCGCGTTGCGGCTATGCGCCGAGGCTGCGTTAACGGCTCCGCTCGACCAGGCCGAGGATGATGGCCTGCAATTCGTCCTGTGCCTGTTGCTCGCTGATGTCGCCTGCGACGGCTGCATCCGAGAGCGAGTCGGCAGCGCCGAGCATCGCCCACATGCCGGCGGGCGAAATATCGCCGCGCGCGCAGAAGGGCGCGAGAATGGCCGCGCATTTGTCGATGAACGCATGCTGGTACTGCTTCTTCACCGCCGCCAGCTCCGGGGAGCCGGTGAGGGCGGCCACCACATCGGAGATCTCCCGGCCCTGGGTGAGCACGCAGTTGACGTAGCTGGCGGCGATGACGCGGCTCTTGTCCTGCAGGTTTGCCGCTGTGGCGTGCACGGCGGCGTCGAAAATCGACGTCTGGCGCTCGTCGTAGTCCTGATAGAGCGCTGCCAACAGCCCGTTGCGGGTGCCGAAGTGGTCGTACACCACCGGCTTGGTCACGCCGGCCGCTTCGGCCAGCCTGCCCAGCGTCAGCGCATCCGTGCCGTCTTCACCGATCAGTTGCCAGGCCACTTCGAGAAGCTGACGCGTGCGTTCCTCGCGGGGCAGGCGGCGGCGTGGTGACAGGGGGGCTGCGAACTCATCGGGACTCCAGGCGATTCAGGATTGCTCGGCGCACAGCTTACGGCCAATCGCCAGTGCCGTCTCCAGATGGGCCTCCGGAAAGCCAGGGTCGGAGGCCAGCAGGTAATGGGAAGACACCACCGGAGCGCCGCAGTAATCGAATATGCCATGGTCGATCTGGGTCTTCATCGCCTCGCCATAGCCGTGGCGCGTGAAAGTGCCTGCGTCCGCTCCGCCCACGGCCACCAGGTGGACCTGCAGGCGTTGCAGTTTTTTCAGTACCTTGCCGTTCTCGGCATCCTCATAAGCCCAGCCGTTGGTGAACACCCGGTCGATCCAGCCCTTGAGCAGGGCAGGGAAAGACCACCAGTAAATCGGGTAGACCAACACCAGTGCATTGGCACGGTCGAGGCGTGCCTGTTCGGCGGCGATATCCGCTGGTGTGGAGGTGGTTCTTTGAAACAGGGCGATATCCGCTGCGTTGAAGCGCGGATCGAAGCCTTCGGCTGCAAGGTCGGCGATCTCCACCGAATGGCCGCTGTCGACGCTGGTCGCGCCGTAACCGATCTGCCTGGCGATCGCCTGGGTCAGGGAGTGTGTGTCGGGGTGTGCGACAACGATCAGGGTATGCATGAGAGGTTTCCGAGAAGTGAATTCCTACTATTAGTAACTTACCTTTGGTAGGTTGTCGAGTCCTGCACCGGTCACCTTTGAACGGTTTCCTCGCATTGCTTGAGAAGCAGCCGCAATTGGCCCGTATAATCGCTGGTAACTTTTTGTTTCAGAGGAAGCGGTCAATGTCGGCTAATCGAGTAACCGGTATGGCGCGCGCTGTTGGCGCGGGCATTCTGTCCACCCTGCTGTTTGCTGGCGGCGTGCAGGCCGACGACGCAGTGACCCTGACGCTCTACAACGGTCAGCACGAGGCCACCGGCAAGGCCGTGGCGGCAGCCTTCGAGAAGAAGACCGGCATCAAGGTGCTGATACGCAAGGGCGGCGGCGGCCAGTTGGCCAACCAGATCGCCGAAGAGGGCGAGCGTTCGCCGGCCGACATCATTTACACCGAAGAAGCCCCACCGCTGATCAAGCTCGGCAGCCAGGGCCTGCTGGCCAAGGTCGATGACGGCACCCTCAAGCAGATCGATGGCAAATTCTCGGACGATAACGGCAACTGGATCGGCATCACCTCGCGCGTGCGGGTGCTGGCCTACAACCCGGATCTGGTCAGCGAAGCCGAGCTGCCGAAAAGCGTGCTGGAAGTGGCCGACCCCGAGTGGACGGGCAAGATCGCCTTCGTGCCGAGCAGCGGCGAGTTTCTCGGCCAGACGGCAGCGGTCATCCGCCTCAATGGCCGCGAGGCGGCCGAGGAGTGGCTGACCGGCCTCAAGGCATTCGGCAGCACCTACACCAACAACGTGATTGCCATGAAGGCCGTGGAAAACGGTGAAGTGGGCGCCGCGCTGGTCAACAGCTACTACTGGACGGCCTTGAAGAAGGAGAAGGGCGAACTGACGTCCAAGCTGCATTACTTTGCCGATGGTGATGCAGGCGGCCTGTCGAGCGTGTCCGGAGCTGCGGTGGTCAAGGCGAGCAAGCACCCGAAGGAAGCCCAGCAGTTCATCGCCTTCATGGTCAGCGAGGAAGGGCAGCAGGCCATCCTGAGCAAATCCGCCGAATACCCGGTCAACCCCAAGGTGCAGGCCGATCCGTTGCTCAAACCGTATGACCAGCTCAAGCCACCGGCCATTACCGCCGCGCAGATCGGCCTGGCCGAAGATGCGCTGGAGCTGCAACGCGAAGTGGGTATGAACTGACCATGCAGCCCCAGGTGGTAACCCCTGAACTGCCACTGCCTCCGGTAGCCGCCAGCGCCCGGCGGCGCAAGGCGCCGCCGATCTGGTTGCAGGTTCCGGTGCTGGCGCTGCTGCTGCTCGCCGCCCTGCCGCTGTTCTTCGTGGTGGTGCGTGCCACGCAGGTGGGCCCGCATGAAGCCTTTGCGCTGCTCTGGCGGCCCTTCGTATTCGGCCTGCTGGCCAACACCCTGAAACTGATGGTGCTGGTGACTCTGGGCTGCGCACTGCTTGGCCTGGCGCTGGCCTGGCTGGTGGAGCGCAGCGACCTGCGCTGGCGCCGGCACTGGAACGTGCTGCTGTGCCTGCCGTTCGCCATCCCGTCGTTCGTCAGCGGTTTTACCTGGGTGTCGCTCAGCCCGTTGTTCGAGGGCCTGGGCGGCACGGTGATGGTGATGATCCTGTCCAAGTACCCGTTGATCTACCTGCCGGTGGTGGCAGTGCTGCGCAACCTCGACCCCGCCCTCGAAGAGTCGGCGCGCATGCTCGGCTGCAGCCGTCGCCAGGTGTTCCGGCGGGTGACGCTGCCGCTGCTGCGCCCGGTGCTGATGGCCACCAGCCTGCTGGTCGCCGTGCACATGCTGGTCGAGTTCGGCGCGCCGTCGATCATGCGTTACCAGACCTTCACCACCGCCATCTATCAGCAGTTCGAGCTGGAGTTCAGCGGCAGCAACGCCGCAATGCTGTCTGCCCTGCTGCTGGGGCTGTGCATGCTGCTGTTGTGGGGCGAGTTCCGCCTGCGCGGGCGCGGTTATGCGCGCACCGGCCAGGGCGTGGCGCGCAGTGCGGCGCGGGTGCGGCTGGGCGGCTGGAGCATCCTGGCGCAGGCAGTGCTGGCGGCTTTGGTGGCAGCCGGCTGCGGTGTGCCGCTGGTGATGCTGGGGTTCTGGATCGTCGAGGGCAGCTCGGCCAGCTTTCCGGTCGCCGAAATCGCTCGAACGCTGTGGTCCTCGCTGACCTATTCCTTCGGCGGCGCCTTGCTCAGCTGCTTGTTGGCGCTGCCGGTGTGCCTGGTCGTGGTGCGCTACTCCGGGCGCATGGCAACCCTGGCGGATCGCCTGCCGTACCTGCTGCACGCCCTGCCGGGCCTGGTGATCGCCCTGTCGCTGGTGTTCTTCGCCCTCGGCTACGTACCGGCGCTGTACCAGACCAGCATCCTCTTGCTGCTGGCCTATGCGCTGCTGTTCATGCCCATGGCCCAGGGGCCGATCCGCGTGGCGCTGGAGAAGGCCTCGCCGCAGCTGGAAGAGGCCGCACGTACCCTCGGCCACACGCCGATCGCAACCTTTCTACGGGTGACGCTGCCGATCATCTCGCCGGCCATCGGTGCCGGCTTCGTGCTGGTGTTTCTCGACAGCATGAAGGAACTGACGGCCACGCTGATTCTCGGTCCGACCGGTCTGGAAACCCTCGCCACCAAGGTCTGGTCGCACACCGGCAACCTGGAATATGCCGGCGCCGCGCCTTATGCCGCGCTGATCGTGCTGGTGTCGGGCTTGCCGGTGTATCTGCTGACCACGCGGGCTTATCGGCGATCGTAACGGGCGGGGCGCTGGCATCGGTTCGTGGGCCAATGCGTGATCGCGGTGGTGGATGAACGGCGGGTCGTCCACCCGACGCACCGTGCCAGATCTGGCAGGGGGACGATGCCTCGTCCACCTGGCGATCCACCCGGCGACGTCGTTCGCCGGCACATTACCGAGGCGCAGCCTTAACGGCCCAGCCCTCAGGGTGTATCGTTCGCAGCTTTCCAGCGCCCGCAGAGGCGCGGGCGATCAACCTGATTTAGCGTCACCGCAGTCCCGTTTCAGGAGCAGCTTCATGAGTTTCACCCGTAGGCAGGTATTGGGCGGTCTGGTCGGCCTTGGCGTCGTTGGCCTTGGCGCCGGCGGGGCGCGCTATTGGCTGGGGCGCCCGTTCGACCGCAAGACCCACGACTACGAGCTGATCGCTGCCGCCCATGACATCGAACTGGTGCCCGGCCATGTGACGCCCGCCTGGACCTTCGGTGGCCAGGCACCCGGGGTGGAGCTGCGCTGCCGCCAGGGCGACGAGCTGCGGGTGCGCTTCATCAATCACCTGCCCGAAGCGACCACCATCCACTGGCACGGCATCCGCCTGCCGCTGGAAATGGACGGCGTGCCCTATGTGTCCCAGGCGCCGGTGCTGCCCGGTGAGTTCTTCGACTACCGTTTCGTCACTCCGGATGCCGGCAGCTACTGGTACCACCCGCATGAGTCGAGCGCCCGACAACTGGGCCGCGGCCTGGTCGGCCCGTTGATCATCGAGGAGCGCGAGCCGACCGGCTTCAGGCACGAGCGTACCCTCTGCCTGAAGAGCTGGCACGTGGACGAAGAGGGTGCCTTCACCGCCTTCAGCGTACCTCGCGAGGCGGCACGTGAGGGCACCCGTGGGCGCTTGTCGACCATCAATGGTGTGTCGCTGCCGACCCTGGAACTGCCCGCCGGCCAGGTGGTACGCCTGCGCCTGATCAACGTCGACAGCACCATCACCTACCGGCTCAACCTGCCAAAGGGCGAGGCACGCATCTATGCGCTGGACGGCAACCCGGTCCAACCGCGCCCGCTGGGCAAGGAGTACTGGCTGGGGCCGGGCATGCGCATCGACCTGGCGCTCAAAGTGCCGGCAGTCGGCGCGGATGAGCTGTCGCTGCGCAACGGGCCGCTGCGCCTGGCCACCATAAAGGCGCGGGCCAGTGCTGAACCCACCGCCGACTGGCCGCCAGCCCTGCCGCCGAACCCGGTGGCCGAGCCGGACCTGGCGCAGGCCGAAACGCTGCGCTTCAACTTCGAATGGGCGGCCTCCCTGGCATCGCCTGCCGACGAAGCCGCCGGGCGCTACAAGTACTGGCAGATCAACGGCCAGGCCTGGGACATCAACGACAAGACCTGCGCCGACCGCCCCATCGCCAGCCTGAAGAAGGATGGCCACTATATCTTCGTGCTGCGCAACATGGCCCAGTACCAGCATCCGATCCACCTGCATGGGCTGATTTTCAAGGTGCTCGATTCCAACCGTCGCAAGATCGAGCCGTACTACACCGACACCTTCCTGCTCGGCAAGAACGAGACCGCGCGCATCGCCTTTGTGGCCGATAACCCCGGCGTATGGATGTTCCATTGCCACGTCATCGACCACATGGAAACCGGTCTGATGGCCGCCATCGAGATCGCCTGAAGTGAGTGCGCCTGATTTGAGAGCTCAACGTTGAGAGCCCCGCTGATCATCGACCGCAGCCACGACGAGCGCTTCATGCGCGAGGCGCTGGAGCTGGCCGCCGAAGGCGCTGCCCGTGGTGAAGTGCCGGTCGGCGCCGTGCTGGTGCAGGGCGGCGAGGTGATCGGTCGCGGTTTCAACTGCCCGATCTCCACCAGCGACCCCAGCGCCCACGCCGAAATGGTCGCCATCCGCGCCGCCGCTCAGGCAGTCGACAACTATCGCCTGCCGGGCAGCACCCTGTACGTGACCCTGGAGCCCTGCGCCATGTGCGCAGGGCTCATCGTTCACTCGCGCGTACAGCGCGTGGTATTCGGCGCCAGCGAACCCCGCGCTGGCATGGCGATAAGCCGCGGCCAGTTCTTCGATCAGGGGTTTCTCAACCACCGTGTGCTGGTCGAGGGCGGGGTGCTGGCGGAGGCGTGCGGGGCGGTATTGAAGGCATTCTTCAAGGCGCGGCGAGGGTAATGCCGGCTCACAAAGGGCGCCATAGGTCCAGGGCGGCAATCGACGCGTACTACCTGGGTGATCAGCCTCGGCAGCGATTGTTAGCCGTTATGCAGCGGTGCTGTATATGATCGCTCATCTTTCAGTCTGGTGAATGCTCATGCGCGATTCTGCGAAGCGGCTCTTGTTGCTGTCCCTCTTCCTGGCCTTTTGCGTGTTCCAGCCAGTGCGCCTGATGGCACAGCCGGCAGCCTTCGATGAGTACAGCGAACTCGCCGCGGTGGTCGAGTCTGCCAACAAGGGCAATATCGACGCCCAGTACGAACTGGGCAACCGTTACTACATGGGCAAGGGTTTGAAGCAGAGCTTCGAGCAGTCCGCGCAGTGGTACACCAAGGCGGCCGAACAGGGGCATTCGGGTGCCGCCGTGTGGCTCGGGCGCCAGTACGAGTTTGGCTGGGGCGTGGAAAAGCGCCCGGACCTGTCGTTCAAGTGGACGCTCAAGGCCGCCGAACAAGGCAACGAAACAGCAGCAACTGCCGTAGCAGCCAAGTACGCCATCGGGGAGGGCGTGGCGAAAGATCCCCAGCAGTCTTTCAACTGGACCAAGAAGCTCGCCGAAAAAGGCGTTCCGGGGGCGCAGAAGCTGATGGGGATCATCTACGACGGTGGCAGGATTGTCCCCCGCGATTATCAGCAGGCGGCGTATTGGTACCGGGCTGCTGCGAACCAGACCAAAGATCCTGACGAGGCGCGCAGTGCGCAGCAGTATCTGGATTCGCTGCTCAGCAGGATGGAAAAGGACAAGTAATGCCAGCGCCCTGCCATTTCAGGCAGGTGCCGTGCTGGCCGCTCAGCTTTTCAGGAGTAGAGCAGGTGACCATGGGAAGGTTGGCTGCTTCTCGGGGGCTGTTCGCCTCCAGTGGATAGGCGGCTTTATTACTCCAGCCACCGTCACGTTACTGCCGCGTTGCGCACGTTCACTGAGATTATGAAAAGTCATTTCCAGGGGCGGTTACTGTGCGCACACGCTTATCGGGCCTGTTCGGCGGGCTACGTGATTTGCCGATCTCTGACACCTAGCCGCTCTACCAACCTGACGAGATAGCCGTCAGGGTCTTGGACGAGAAATTCGCGTTGCCCCACCTCTGATTCATCGGCCCGGTACCAGACGTCTTCGCAAGCGCGGAACAGAGCATGCCCGGCCTGTTGGAGTTTCTCGATGATGGGTTGCACGGCGCGAACATCGATTTGCAAATTAAGACCGCGGCCCAAGGGCGGTTGCAGCGGGCCGGTAATCCACTGTCCGGCATGTGGGTCGATCTGCTCCAGCATGATCTGGGCCCCGTCCCTATCCAGGTACGCGAAGCCTTCATCATTACGCTGATAGGCAACCGTGAACCCCAGGCACGCCACCCAGAATTTCAGGCTTCTATCTAGGTCCATCACCATCAATTCGGGAACCAGTCTGCTTCTGTTCAGCATGAGCTGGCTTCCGTCGATGGCGAGTGGCTAAGGCTGTCTCGGATGGATAGCGCTCTAGGAAAAGGGTCGGTAAGACGGCCGCACTCAGAGCGGCGCCTTTTCCTGCTGCTCGGGGTGATCCTTGGAGACTGCCGGCACGTGCAGGCCGCTTTCGGCGACCTGGCTGCCTTCGAGCTGCGGCTGGGTCACCCAGGTGAGGATGTCGTAGTAGCGGCGGATGTTGCGCACGAAATGCACCGGCTCGCCGCCGCGGGCGTAGCCGTAACGGGTTTTGCTGTACCACTGTTTCTGCGACAGACGCGGCAGGATCTTCTGCACGTCGAGCCACTTGTTGGGGTCCAGCCCCTCGGCTTCGGTCAATTTGCGCGCGTCTTCCAGGTGGCCGCCGCCCACGTTGTAGGAAGCCAGGGCGAACCAGGTGCGGTCTGGCTCCTGAATGCTGTCCGGCAGCTGTTCCTTGACGTGCACCAGGTACTTGGCGCCGCCCTGGATGCTCTGCTGCGGGTTGAGACGGTCGGATACGCCCATGGCCTGGGCGGTGCGCAGGGTCAGCATCATCAAGCCCCGCACGCCGGTCTTGGAGGTCGCGCCGGGCTGCCAGAGCGACTCCTGATAGCCCACCGCCGCCAGCATTCGCCAGTCCAGGCCATGTTCCTGGGCGGCCTTGCGAAAGTGCTTCTCGTAGCGCGGCAGGCGCTGCTGCAGGTGCTGGGCAAAGGTGTAGGCGCCCACGTAGCCGAGTACGTCGACGTGCCCGTAGTAGCGCTCCTTGAGGCGCTGCAGGCTGCCGTTGTCCTGGGAGCGGCGCAGGAAGCCGTCGACCTGTTCGAGCAGGCTGGTGTCTTCACCTGGTGCCACGGCCCAGCCCAGGTTGCGCGAGTCGCCAAGGTCGAAACCGACGCGCACGTTGGGGAAATACACCTGGTTCATGGCCAGTTCGTTGGAGTCGACCAGGGTGAGGTCGATCTGCCCTTCATCGACCATGCGCAACAGGTCGACCACCTCGACATCGGCCGACTCTTCGTACTGCAGTTCCGGCACTTCGATCTTCAACGCCGCCAGTTGCTCGGCATGGCTGCTGCCCTTGAGTACCAGGATGCGTTTGCCGACCAGGTCCGCAGGGCGGCTCGGGCGGCGCTGGCCGTTGCGGTAGACGATCTGCGGCGTGACTTCCAGGTAGGGTACCGAGAACCGCGCACTCTGCTGGCGGCCCTGGCTTTCCACCAGGCCGGCCGCAGCCAGCACCGGGCCGTTAGGCTGGCCAAGGCGGGCGAACAGGTCATCGAGGTTGTCGGCAGTCTGGATCTCCAGCTTGACGTCCAGGTCGTCGGCGAAGCGCTTGACCAGCTCGTACTCGAAGCCGGTTTCGCCGTTGCGGTCCTGGAAATAAGTGGCCGGGCTGTTGCGGGTTATCACGCGCAGCACGCCTTCCTCCTTGATCCGCTCAAGGCTGCTGGGAGGTTCCGCGCAGCCGCCGAGCATCAGGAGTAATCCGATCGCCGAGAGCCAACCGGCGTAGCGCTTGCCAATCAGGTAAGAGGAGGGCATCGGGGCAGTATACGCCAACGCCGTGCCGTTCCATATCTGGACAGTGCAGCGGCGCTCTGCTAGGCAAACGCACTTTATTTGCCGCCCATGCGAGGCGCCAGCGAGGCGCTGCCCGGGCGCTTGCCGCATGGTGCGAGCGGACGTGCCGCGCACGACGCTTTAGGCTAGAATACGCGGCCTCAAAGTACACCCCTTCCCAGAGGCTGTCCCCGATGTTGATCCTGCGCGGCGCTCCCGCCCTTTCTGCTTTTCGCCACGGTAAATTGCTCGAGCAACTGACCAGCAAGGTGCCCGCTGTGACCGGCCTTTACGCCGAGTTCGCACACTTTGCCGATGTCGACGGTGCGCTGAGTGCCGACGAAGAGCAGGTGCTGGCCCGTCTGCTGAAGTACGGGCCGAGCGTGCCGGTGCAGGAGCCCTCCGGTCGCCTGTTGCTGACCATTCCGCGTTTCGGCACCATTTCGCCGTGGTCGAGCAAGGCCAGCGACATCGCCCGCAACTGCGGCCTGGGCAAGATCCGCCGCCTGGAGCGGGGCATCGCCTATTACCTGGCGGGCGAGCTGAGCGACGCCGATGTGCAGCGGGCGGCGGCCATCCTGCATGACCGCATGACCCAGCTGGTGCTCGGCAACCTGGAAGACGCCGCCGAGCTGTTCAGCCATGCCGAGCCCAAGCCGCTGACCGCCGTGGACATCCTTGGCGGTGGCCGCGCCGCGCTGGAAAAGGCCAATACCGACCTGGGCCTGGCCCTGGCCGAAGACGAGATCGATTACCTGGTCAGCGCCTTCCAGAACCTCGCGCGAAACCCGCACGACATCGAACTGATGATGTTCGCCCAGGCCAACTCCGAGCATTGCCGCCACAAGATCTTCAATGCCAGCTGGGACATCGACGGCGAAAGCCAGGAAAAGTCGCTGTTCGGCATGATCAAGAACACCTACCAGATGCACAGCGAGAACGTGTTGTCCGCTTATAAGGACAACGCCTCGGTGATCGTCGGCCACACCGCCGGGCGCTTCTTCCCCAATCCTGAAACCCGTCAGTACGGCGCGGTGCAGGAGCCGGTGCATATCCTGATGAAGGTGGAAACCCACAACCACCCGACGGCCATCTCGCCGTTCTCGGGTGCGTCCACCGGCTCCGGCGGCGAGATCCGCGACGAGGGCGCCACGGGCCGCGGCGCCAAGCCAAAGGCCGGGCTGACCGGTTTCACCGTCTCCAACCTGAACATTCCCGGCTTCGAACAGCCGTGGGAGCAGGCCTACGGCAAGCCGGAGCGTATCGTCACCCCGCTGGACATCATGATCGAAGGCCCGCTGGGCGGCGCGGCGTTCAACAACGAATTCGGGCGCCCGGCGCTGACCGGCTACTTCCGGACCTTCGAGCAATCGATCAGCACCCCCCACGGCGACGAAGTGCGTGGCTACCACAAGCCGATCATGCTCGCCGGTGGCATGGGCAACATCCGTGAAGATCACGTGCAGAAGGCCGAGATCACCGTCGGCGCCAAGCTGATCGTGCTTGGCGGCCCGGCCATGCTGATCGGCCTCGGTGGCGGTGCCGCGTCGTCGGTCGCCACCGGTGCCAGCTCGGCGGACCTGGACTTCGCCTCGGTGCAGCGCGAGAACCCGGAAATGGAGCGCCGTTGCCAGGAGGTCATCGACCGCTGCTGGCAATTGGGCGACAAGAACCCCATCGCCTTCATCCACGACGTGGGCGCCGGTGGCATCTCCAATGCGTTCCCGGAACTGGTCAACGATGGCGGCCGTGGCGGCCGTTTCGAACTGCGCAACGTGCCCAACGACGAGCCGGGCATGGCCCCGCACGAGATCTGGAGCAACGAGTCCCAGGAGCGTTACGTACTGGCCGTCAGTGCCGTCGATTTCGACCGCTTCCAGGCTATCTGCGAACGCGAGCGCTGCCCGTTCGCGGTGGTTGGCGAGGCCACCGAAGAGCCGCACCTGACCGTCACCGACAGCCATTTCGGTAATACCCCGGTGGACATGCCGCTCGAAGTACTGCTCGGCAAGCCGCCGCGCATGCACCGTTCGGTCACCCGGGAAGCCGAGCTGGGCGATGATTTCGACCCCAGCACCCTGGACATCACCGAAGCCGCCGAGCGCGTGTTGCGTCACCCGGCTGTGGCCAGCAAGAGCTTTTTGATCACCATCGGCGACCGCAGCATCACCGGCCTGGTGGCGCGTGACCAGATGGTCGGCCCATGGCAGGTGCCGGTGGCCGACGTTGCCGTCACCGCCACCAGCTTCGATGTCTACACCGGCGAAGCCATGGCCATGGGCGAGCGTACCCCGCTGGCACTGCTCGATGCGCCGGCGTCCGGGCGCATGGCCATCGGTGAAACCCTTACCAACATCGCCGCCTCGCGCATCGACAAACTGTCCGACATCAAGCTGTCGGCCAACTGGATGTCGGCAGCCGGCCACCCCGGTGAAGACGCGCGGCTGTACGACACGGTCAAGGCCGTGGGCATGGAGCTGTGCCCCGAGCTGGGCCTGACCATCCCGGTCGGCAAGGACTCGATGTCGATGAAGACCAAGTGGAGTGAGGAGGGCTGTGATAAGAGCGTCACCTCGCCGCTGTCGCTGATCATCACCGGCTTCGCCCCGGTCACCGACGTGCGCAAGACCCTGACCCCCGAATTGCGCATGGACAAGGGCGAGACCGACCTGATCCTGATCGACCTCGGCCGTGGCCAGAACCGCATGGGCGCCTCGATCCTCGCCCAGGTGTACAGCCAGCTCGGCCGCCAGGCGCCGGACGTTGACGACGCCGAAGACCTCAAGGCGTTCTTCGCGGTGATCCAGGGCCTCAACGCCGACGGTCACCTGCTGGCCTACCACGACCGCTCCGACGGTGGCCTGCTGGTCAGTGCGCTGGAAATGGCTTTTGCCGGCCACTGTGGCCTGAACCTGCAGCTCGACGGTCTGGCCGAGAGCCGCGAGGAACTGGCCGCCATCCTCTTCAACGAAGAACTCGGCGCGCTGATTCAGGTCCGCCAGGACGCCACCCCGGACGTGCTGGCGCAGTTCAGTGCTGCCGGCCTCGGCGATTGCGTCGCGGTGATCGGCCAGCCCGTCAACAACGGTGACGTGGCCATCAGCTTCAACGACCAGCCGGTATTCACCGGCCAGCGTCGTCTGCTGCAGCGCCAATGGGCGGAAACCAGCCACCGCATTCAGCGTCTGCGTGACAACGTCGACTGCGCGGACCAGGAATTCGATGCGCTGCTGGAAGAAGACAACCCCGGCCTGAGCGTCAAGCTGGGCTTCGACGTCAACGACAACATCGCCGCGCCGTACATCAAGAAAGGCGTGCGCCCGCAGGTCGCCGTGCTGCGTGAGCAGGGCGTCAACGGCCAGGTGGAGATGGCCGCGGCGTTCGACCGCGCCGGTTTCGCGGCGCTGGACGTGCACATGAGCGACATCCTCGCCGGTCGTGTCGACCTGAACGACTTCAAGGGCCTGGTCGCCTGTGGCGGCTTCTCGTACGGCGACGTACTTGGCGCCGGTGAGGGCTGGGCCAAATCGGCACTGTTCAATACCCGTGCCCGCGATGCCTTCCAGGCGTTCTTCGAGCGCAAGGACAGCTTCACCCTCGGCGTGTGCAACGGCTGCCAGATGCTTTCCAACCTGCACGAGCTGATTCCGGGCAGCGAGTTCTGGCCGCACTTCGTGCGCAACCGTTCCGAGCAGTTCGAAGCGCGCGTGGCCATGGTGCAGGTGCAGGAGTCGGCCTCGATCTTCCTGCGTGGCATGGCCGGTTCGCGCATGCCGATCGCCATCGCCCACGGTGAAGGGCATGCCGAGTTCGAAAGCGAAGAGGCACTGCTGGAGGCTGACCTGTCCGGCACCGTGGCGATGCGTTTCGTCGACAACCACGGCAAGGTCACCGAAACCTACCCGGCGAACCCCAACGGTTCGCCGCGCGGGATCACCGGGCTGACCAGCCGCGACGGCCGCGTGACCATCATGATGCCGCACCCGGAGCGCGTGTTCCGCGCCGTGCAGAACTCCTGGCGCCCCGACGACTGGCAGGAAGACGGCGGCTGGCTGCGCATGTTCCGCAATGCGCGGGTGTGGGTCGACTGATCACCCGACAGGCCGAATGAAAACGCCAGGCATTGCCTGGCGTTTTCATTCGGGGGCATCGTCGAACCGGCTTGCAGGGCGATGCCTGTCGCCAGGGTGCGCGACGGTTTGCCGCGCCACTGCGGATGTGCGGTATGTCGCGCAATGCAATTACCGCTGCTTTCTCTAGGAACGGTGCCCCTGGACGTGAGTCTGAATATGTCAGCAATGTCGGTTCCGTCACGAACCTGATAAGGCGATATGCCATTACGCTATGGCATGATTAGCTCATTGTTTTCAGCGACTTGCAGCGGAGTAGTTGATGTACAAACTGTGTTTCTACGTTCCGGAAAGTCATCTGGAAAGCGTGAAGTCGGCAGTGTTCGCCGCTGGCGCCGGGCGCGTTGGCGGCTATGAGCAGTGCTGCTGGCAAACCCTCGGCCGTGGGCAGTTCCGTCCGCTCGACGGCAGCACGCCGTTCATCGGGCAGCCGGGCGAGCTGACCACCATTGCCGAGTGGAAGGTGGAGCTGGTGGTGGCTGACGAACTCATCCATAACGCCGTGAAGGCCATGAAGAAAAACCACCCTTACGAGACCCCGGCCTTCGACGTGTGGCGCCTGTCCGATCTGAACTTTTAGCTTCTGCACACAACGAGGCCCCACGGCACCTGATGCCATGGGGCCTCGTCGCATCGCCGATTATTTCAGGTGGTGCTTGAGCGCTTCACCGGCCTGTTGCACGGCCAGGCGCACGGTCGGCACCTCGCTCAGCGCATTGAGCAGGCCGTAATCGTGGATCATGCCGTTGTAGCGAACCGCGGTGACCGTGACCCCCGCCGCGTTGAGTTTGCGGGCGTAGGCTTCGCCTTCGTCACGCAGCACATCGAGCTCGGCGGTCTGCACCAGCGCGGGTGGCAGGCCCTGCAACTGCTGCGTGGTTGCCCGCAGCGGCGAGGCGTAGATTTCCGCGCGCTGCTTGGGGTCGGTGGTATAGCTGTTCCAGAACCACTTCATCATGTTGCGGGTCAGGAAGTGCCCTTCGGCGAATTGCTGATAGGACGGCGTGTCGAAGTTGGCATCGGTAACCGGCCACAGCAGCGCCTGGAACTTCAACGCCGGGGTGCCCTTGTCCTTGGCCATCAGAGCGACCACCGCCGCCATGTTGCCGCCCACGCTATTGCCAGCCACGGCCAGGCGCTTGCCATCCACCTCGATCTGGCGGCCATGCTCGGCGACCCAGCGGGTGGCAGCGTACGCCTGGTTGATCGCCGTCGGGTAATGCGCCTCGGGTGATGGCGTGTAGTCGACGTAGATCGCAGCGGCGCCGGAGTAGTTGACCAGATCGCGGATCAGCCGCTCGTGGGTCGGGTAATCGCCCAGCACCCAGCCGCCGCCATGGAAGAACATGAAGCCGGGCAGAGTGCCTTTGGCACCCGCCGGGCGAACCACCGTAAGGTTGATGGACTGCCCATCGACCGTGATGGTCTTGTGGCTCACCTCCGCAGCCGGCAGCTTGGCGCCTGCCTGGGCACCGCTGAGCACGGCGCGGGCCTGTTTGGGGGCGAGGGTTTCCAGTGGTTGTCCACCACCGGCTGCCAGGGCATCGAGGAAGCCCTGGGTCTGCTTTTCGACATCAGGGCCACCGGCCGCGAACGCCTGGCCAACGGCAAGGGTGAGTGCTGCAGTGGCGAAAACCTGGATCAGTTTCATGGGTGCATTCCTGAGTGGCGAGTGGGGTCAGACGTTGATGTTCAGGCGCACGGCAATGTTGCCGCGGGTCGCGTTGGAGTAAGGGCAGACCTGGTGTGCGGCATCGACGAGTGCCTGGGCGGCGGCCTGATCGAGCCCCGGCAGGCTGATGTCCAGCTCGACGGCGAGGCCGAAACCGTTGGGAATCTGGCCGATGCCGACCTTGCCGGTGATCGACGTGGCCGCGGGCAACGCCTGCTTTTTCTGGCCGGCAACGAATTTCAACGCGCCGATGAAGCAGGCCGAGTACCCGGCCGCGAACAGCTGCTCCGGGTTGGTGGCATCACCGCCTTGGCCGCCCAGCTCAAGCGGCGTGGTGAGTTTCACGTCGAGGTTGCCGTCGGACGAGACGGCACGGCCGTCGCGGCCCCCGGTGGCGGTAGCAGTGGCGGTGTAGAGGGCTTCGATGGTGTGCATGAGCGTGGTTCCTTTTGCTGTCTGATTAATATCTTGTGCGCTAACTAATTCACTGGGATGAAATGTAGTCCGATAAAATATTGCGCGCAAGATAAATATGAAAAAATTTCCACACCCGATGGCCAAGCTTTGCAGGCAGGGGATCGGGGGGTGGCCAGGTAATCTGATTGGTAGGCCTGGACAGGCACGGCGCTCGCTGCGCCAAGGGCATTTCGGCCAGGGGCAGGGGGGGCAGCGCGTTGACTCACGAAACGGGTGGCCGCTCTGCCCGCCTTCCAGTGGCTGCTGGCGCAGAGCCGAGTGGGCGTTTGCGGGTGCCGCCGGGCAAGCGTTCGCGCGCTCGCCGGCGTGCCGTGCCGGCCGTCAGTCGGCGACCGCCAGTTCCTGCTCGCCGTCCTGCCTGGTTCGGCGCTGGATGCTGCCGCAGGCGATCAGGCCGACTTCGAACAGCAACCACATCGGTACCGCCAGCATGGTCTGCGAGAACACGTCGGGCGGGGTGAGCAGCATGCCCACCACGAAGCAGCCGACGATCACGTAAGGCCGGCTGCGGCGCAGGGTGTCGACGTCGGTCAGCCCGGCCCAGACGATGATGAAGGTGGCCACCGGAATCTCGAACGCCAGTCCGAATGCCAGGAACAGCGCCAGGATGAAATCGAGGTACAGGGCGATGTCGGTCATCATCTCCACGCCGTCCGGCGTGACGCTGGCAAAGAAGCCGAACATCATCGGGAATACCGCGAAGAACGCGAAGGCCATGCCGGCATAGAACAGCAGGATGCTCGACACCAGCAGCGGCACTGCGATGCGCCGCTCGCGGCGATACAGCCCCGGTGCCACGAAGCCCCAGGCCTGATGCAACAGTACCGGCATCGAGATGAACACGGCGACCATCAGGGTCAGCTTGAAGGGCGCCAGGAACGGCGAGGTCACGCTGGTGGCGATCATGCTCGCGCCTTCGGGCAGGTAGCGGCGCAGCGGCTCGGAGATCATCGTGTAAAGCGTCTGTGCGAACGGAAACAGGCCCAGGAATGCCAGCAGGATCACCAGCAGGCAGCGCACCAGGCGCTTGCGCAGTTCGCCCAGGTGAGCGGTCAGCGGCATGTCGCTCATGTGGTGGCCTCCGGTTTGCCGGTTGCTGGCTGCGGTTGTGCCTGCAGGTTGATCCCGCGACGCAGTTCCTGCTCCAGTTGTCGCAACGGTGCGGCGTCCAGTTCCTTGCCCACCGCTTCGGCATCCAGCTCACGCTCGACCTGGTCGCGCAGCATACGCATTGCCCGTTTCGCCTGCCCCAGGCCGCGCCCCAGGGTACGGGCGGCGACCGGCAGGCGCTCCGGGCCGAGCACCAGCAGCGCCACCACGCTCACCAGCAGCAATTCGGTGAAACCGACCTCGAACATCAGGCCTGGCGATCCGCGTGGGCGTGAGACTGTTGGGGGCCGTGCACAGGCGTGCTCTGCTCAACCTGCGTCGGCGCCTCGTCGGGTGCATTGCTGCTGGCCATGGATTTACGGAAACCCTGGATGGTTTCGCCCAGATCGCCACCCAGTGTCTTGAGGCGCTTGCTGCCGAACAGCAGGAACACGATCAACAGCACGATCACCAATTGCCAGATACCGATGCCGCCCATGAAAACTCTCCAACGCTATGAAATTGAAGGGCTAATCTGCCTGGGCTTTATGACGCTACGGTGACGCGGCGATGACCGGAAGTGCGTTTTGCCACGTCGCTGCAACATTCAACCTGTTGACTGTCGGCTCTTTGGTTCGGGGTGCGAGTGATGGGATGCAGGCGGCAACGTGGCGCGGCGTTATTGATGGTGCTGGTGGCCCTGGCCATGCTCGCCGGCGGGCTGGCGTGGATGGTGCAGCAGGGACGGCAGCAGGTCGATGCGGTGCGCCTGCAGCAGCAGCGGATCCAGGCGCGGGCCCTGGAAGTCGCCGGCCTGGCCTTCGCCGAGCAGGCGCTCAGGGACCCTGCCTGGCGGCAGAGCCCGTTGTTCTGGCAAGCCCTGCGTGGGCAGCCGCTGCGCTACGCCTTCGCGGGCGGAGCGGCGACCCTGCGTATCCGTGATCTGCACAGTTGCTTCAACGTCAATGCGCTGGCCGGCCAGGAGGCCGAGCGGGCCGAACGCCAGTTGCAGCACCTGCTTGGCGACGACCTGGCCGCCGAGCAATTGGTACAGGCGCTGGCGGACTGGATCGACGGCGATGGCGAGAGCCGCCTGCACGGGGCCGAAAGCGATCAGTACCTGCGCCAGACACCGGCGCGGCTGGCGGCCAACCAGCCGATGGTCGACATGAGCGAACTCAATCTGTTGCTCGCGCCGCAGCGTGGTCGGCAACTGCGCTACCCGCAACTCTGCGCGTTGCCGCAGACCTCGGGCTGGCGATTGAATGCCAACGCCTTGAATCTGGAGCATCTGCCCTTGCTCGATGCGCTCTACGAGGGCGAGTTCTCGCGTTCGCTGCTGGCCCGCATCGTCACCGGCCGACCCGCCAACGGTTACCGTGATGCGGCTGCCCTGCGTGAGGCTCTGGGCGCCGTCGACGACGCGACTTTTGAACGCCTGAGCGAAGGGCTGCTACTCAACAGCGGTGATTTCATGCTGCAACTCGAGTTCGAGCAGGATGGTCGGCCCATCACCAGCCAGTTTCAGGTGCAGGCCCAGGGCGTGGTGCGCTGGCACGCCCAGGTGCCCGCTCAGCGGGTGCAGGTGATCAGCCGTGAACCCTTGCCGTTCTAGGGGCTGTTGCCGTTTCAACGCGACAGACCCTAGGGCACTGACAGAGAACCTGTTCACGATCTTTGGGTTTCTGGGCGCCTGTATTCTTCGGCCTCGGCGCGAATGCGATGGTGGATGTTCTGAAAATCCGCGGTGTCGCCGCTATTTGCCGCGGGGTCGCGGCTCCTACGATATCGAGGTGCCTGCAAGGGGGCGTTCGACGCCGCACGTGTGGGAGCGTCGCCCCCGGCGCGAATACGATGGTGGATGTTCTGAAAATCCGCGGTGTCGCCGCTATTCGCCGCGGGGTCGCGGCTCCTACGATATCGAGGTGCCTGCAAAAGGGGCGTTCGACGCCGCACGTGTGGGAGCGTCGCCCTCGGCGCGAATGCGATGGTGGATGTCCTGAAAATCCGCGGTGTCGCCGCTATTCGCCGCGGGGTCGCGGCTCCTACGATATCGAGGTGCCTGCAAAAGGGGCGTTCGACGCCGCATGTGTGGGAGCGTCGCCCTCAACGCGAATGCGATGGTGGATGTTCTGAAAATCCGCGGTGTCGCCGCTATTCGCCGCGGGGGCGCGGCTCCTACGATATCGAGGTGCCTGCAAGGGGGCGTCCGACGCCTCATGTGTGGGAGCGTCGCCCCCGGCGCGAATGCGATGGTGGATGTTCTGAAAATCCGCGGTGTCGCCGCTGTTCGCCGCGGGGTCGCGGCTCCTACGATATCGAGGTGCCTGCAAAAGGGGCGTTCGACGCCGCATGTGTGGGAGCGCCCTCGGCGCGAATGCGATGGTGGATATTCTGAAATCTGCGGTGTGGCCGCTATTCGCCGCGGGGTCGCGGCTCCTACGATATCGAGGTGCCTGCAAAAGGGGCGTCCGACGCCGCATGTGCGGGAGCGTCGCCCTCGGCGGCGAATGCGACGCACGGGGAGAAGGGCCTGGATGTCGCGGAGCTCGATCCAGGTAAATGGCACGGGATGAACCCGTGCCAAGGGGCAGGTCAGACGCCGATTTCGCCGCCGTCGTCGCGCTGGATCACCACCGTCGAGGCGCGTGGGCGCACAGTGGTGCCGGCGGGCGTTTCGTCCGTGGCGACGTCGGTGAATGGCCAGTTGCTCGGGTGCTGGATGTTGACGAACATCGTCTTGTTGTCTGGCGTGAAGGCGATGCCGGTCACCTCGCTGCCATTGGGGCCAACGAAGAAACGGCGCAGGTCCACCTGGTTCTGCGCGTTGACCGGCACCTGTTCACCGTTGGCGTCGACCAGGTTGGTGGGCACGACCGCCAGCATCTGGTCGTTGGTGTAGCTGGTCACGGTGGCTTCGCCGTTGTCGGTCTGGATCCACAGAATGCCGCGGCTGTCGAAACTCATGCCGTCCGGGCTGGCGAACTGGTTGAGTTCGGTCAGGCCGGAACGGTTGATGTCCGGGGCGCCGGCCGCATTGGCACCGAACACGAAGATGTCCCATGCAAAGCTCAGCTGGTCGTCGCTGTCGTGCCAGCGGATCACGTGACCGTGGCGGTTCGGGCCGCGCGGGTTGGCGGCATCGACTTGCGCGGCGGTGCGTGCGCTGTTGTTGGTGAGGGTCAGGTAGACGTCGCCATTGAGCGGGTTGACGGCGGTCCACTCCGGTCGATCCATCGGCGTGGCGCCCACTGCATCGGCAGCGCCGCGGGTATTGAGAATGATCCCCGGCAGGTCGGTGAACAGGGCGCCCAGGGTGCTGCCGCCGGTCGTCGGTGTGGCCGGTACCAGGGGAAGCCAGGCGCCGGTGCCATCGGCATCGAAGCGGGCGACGTACAGGGTGCCGTTGTCCATGTACTTGGCGCCGGTGGCCAGGCGGTCGCTCGGGTTGGCGTCGGCTGCATCCCACACTGCGTCGGAAACGAACTTGTACAGGTATTCGTTGTTCGAGTCGTCGCCGCTGTAGAACACCACCGGCCTGCCGACCACCGGCAGTGCGGGCCAGCAGCCCTCATGGCGGAAGCGGCCCAGGGCGGTGCGTTTCACGGCGCGGGTGCTGGAATCATAGGGGTCGATCTCGACGATGTAGCCGTAGGTGCTGGCTTCGTTGCGGTAGTCGTCGGTCGCCGATGCACCGCTCGGGGTGATGTTGAAACGGGCGAATTCCTCGTCCTGTTCCGAAGCATCCCCGGCCGCGGTTTCCCAGCCATAACGGCCGGTGCTGGTGGCGATACCGATACGTTGCTGATCGGCGGGGCGCACGCCGGTGTTGATGAAGATCGACGGCCAGTTTTCCTCGCAGGTCAGGTAGGTGCCCCACGGGGTGTAGCCGTTGCCGCAGTTGTTGTTGGTGCCGCGGGTCTGGGTGCCGGTCGGCGAGAACTTGGTTTTCAGCGAATCGGTGCCGCTCATCGGGCCGGAAATGTCCATGACCGTTGCCGTGGTGAAACGGCGGTTGAGCGGGTCGTTGTCGACCACCTGCCAGCGGCCGCCGACCTTGCTGATACGCACCACGCCTGCCCCGTGAGCGTTGATCTCCTTGCGCACCTCTTCGGCCGGGCGGCGGCCATTGGTGGTGGTCGGGCCACTGGGGTGCAGGGCGTTCTCGTCGATGTATTCGTAGTTGATCGCCAGCAGGCCGTCATCGGAGCTGCCGTTGATGGGGAAGAAATGCATGCCGTCGTGGTGCATGCCGGCCGAGTTTTCCTGCTCCAGGGCGGTGTTGGTGCCATCGGCTCTCCAGGTGCCGCCTGCGCTGTTGAACGGCGTGCCCCAGGGCGCGAGTACGAAGGCGCTGTAACCGGCAGCTACCACGCAGGCGTCGGTGCGCGAGCCGGCGATGGACTGGAAGCCGAGCGCCAGTGGGGCCTCGGCGGGCGGCTCGGTGGCCGGATCGTCGTTGGAGCTGTCACTGTCGAAACAGCCGGTGAGGCCGGTGCCCGCGATCATCGCAATCGCGGCGCCCAGGCCACCGCGCATCACGCTGCGACGGCTCAGGTACGTATCCAGAACCGATGCCATCGGCAGGTTGCCACTGAGGTTACGGTCCAGGTTATCGCCGGTATCTCGACTCATCAGGTCATGTCCTTTTTCTATTGAAGCGGCTTGAGGAAACCGGGACTGTAGAGATCGAGTGTGATGATTTCTTGGCAGTTGTGTTAACGGCTATTTAAAACTTTGTGACGCTACCTGTTTGATTTATCTGATTTTTTTAATCGGTAATAAAGAAGCCGTCGTCAGACAACTGCCATTAAACTGTCACATAATCCGCCCAGTATCCCGCCCCGACCATTGAGCAAGTGAGGCGAGCGGGGCCATGACGAACATCGGCAGACGTGAAGTGATGGGCTGGATGGGCATCGGCGCCATGGCGCCCCTGCTCAGTGCCTGCTCGGGCTTCGCGACCTCGCGGCCGGACGGCCAGTCCGAGCTGGAGCTGCTGTATTTCGCCGACACCCTGGACGCGCGCCAGCCCGGCCAACCGGTGGTGCCGGCCACCCGCCTGGGACCTGTTTCGCACCTCGGGCGAGCGCCCTGGCGCAGTGGCAGTGATGCCCACCAGGCGCGCAGCGAACTCAACCCGCTGCTCGATGCACGCCTGGCAGAGGGCGTCAGCACGGGCGGCTATGCAGTACTGGGCGCCCTGCTCGAAGAGCTGCGCCAGCGACACGGCACGCAGCGCTGCCTGACGCTGGAGAATGGCCAGGGCTGGAACGGCAGCGGCCTGGCTTACCTGAGCCAGGGCGATAGCGGTATTCAAGGCAGCCAATTGCTGGGCAGCGAGGTGCGCGTCAGCAGTGACGAACGCGTGCTGTGGCCACAGCGCTGTGCCGGCCTCTATCGCCAGTACGCGCGGCCCGTGGTCGCTGCGGGCCTGGCAGAAGCCCAGGCGCAGACGCTGGGCACCCAGCCATTCACCGTGATCCACCGGGCCGGTGTACGGGTGGCGGTAGTCGGCGTCACCGACCCTTATGCCGCCGATCAGCGCGCCTCCCTGAAACAGTGGTACCAGTCGCTGCTGCCGGCCTTCCAGCAAGCTCGCGCAGAGGCCGATCTGGTCATTGCCCTGGCCGATGTGGGAACCGGCCCCGGGCTGTGGCTGGCCGAGCGGCTGGGCGATGCCGATCTGTTGCTGTGTGCCCGCGGCCAGGATTTCTGGCCAGCACCCATCGAGGCGCTACAGAGCAGCGGCAGGCGCGTGCCGGTGTTGCTGGCCGGCTGTCGGGCCAGCGGTGCCTTTCATATCGGCTGTCAGCGGCAGGCCGGGCAATGGACTTTCGTGGTCCGTTTCCATCCTGCCTTCGAGCACCTGCTCACCCCGACGGGCCAGGCGCATGCGGCGCGTTTGCGCACCCAGTTGCAGGGCCAGCGCGCCTCCCATGCCGCCTGGCTGGACCAGCCGCTGGGCAAGGCACCTGAGGCGCTGTGGCGGCGCGATACCCGCGGCGGCAGTTGGGACCGCCTGCTGCATCAGGCGCTCTCCGACGACGGCCAGATGCAGGTGCTTCTGCCCGGCCTGCGTTACGACAGCCCCGTGGCCGCCGGCCAGGCCATTACCCGCGAGCACCTGATCAGCCTGACCGGCGGCCACCCGGCACCCGTGGTGGAGGCGCCAATCGGGCCGCTCGACCGGGTGCTGGAAAATGCCGCCGAGCAGCTGTTCGGCGATCCCCTGTTACTCGACAACAGCCAGGACCTGCCGCGCTGGCAGGGGCAGCCGTGGCAGGTCAGTTACAGCCCGACCGGCAAGCGTATCGCCGGCCTGGCGCCACACGAGGGTGCGTGCCGCAGCATCTCGATGGGCGCCGAGGCCGCGCCAGGCGAGCCGCTGTGGCAGCGCATCGAGGCGTGGCTGGCCAGGCAACCGGACGGCTGGCAGTTGCCTGCCCTGCATCTGCCCAGTGTGCGCTTCGTGCAGGGCCATCCTGGCTGGCATCCCAGGGGTATCAGTTGATCAGCCGGCCGCAGGTGTGGGCGGGGCTGTGGCTGACCCTCGGTGCCTGGCTGGCGGCGCAATGCGTGTTGCAGCTCAGCCAAGAGCCGCAGCCGGCACGGGCGCCCGCCGTCGACATGGCGGTGGTGCCCGGCCTGCTGGTGGGCCACTGGCAACTGCAGGCCGGCGACGGTGCCGTGCCGTTGACGCGCCTCCCGGTTCAGTACCTGGGTGGGCTGCGCGCGGTACCCCTCAGCGCCACCGTGGTGGTGCTGCGCTTCGGCCAACAGGTGCGCAGCATCAGCCTAGGGCAACGCCTGGCGCCCGGCATCGTGCTGCAGGAGATCGACGACACGGGGCTGATTTTCGACAACCAGGGGCGGCGCGAGCGCCTGCCCTGGCCGCCACGGCCTGCCGTGACCGGTTTCAAGCGGCAAGGATAAGAGATGATCGTTCGCTACTGCCTGACCGCGCTGCTGGCCCTGGGCTCGGCACCGATTCTGGCCGAGGAGGTGCTGGACCTGCCAGTCGCCGAGTCGCCGCTGTACGAGGTGAATTTCGTCGACACCGAGCTCAGCGAGTTCATCGACAGCGTGTCGCAGATTACCGGCACCACCTTCATCGTCGACCCGCGGGTCAAGGGCAAGGTCACCGTGCGTACGGTCGAACGCCATGACAGCGAAGCGATCTACGACATCTTTCTCGCCCAGCTGCGCGCCCAGGGCTTCGCCGCGGTCAACCTGCCCAATGGCAGCGTGAAAATTCTCCCTGATCAGGCCGCGCGCCTGGAGCCGGTGCCCGTGGACCCGAGTGGCGAGCAGACGGCAGGCGGCGACGGCATCGCCACGCGGGTGTTCAGCGTACGCAATGCCGCCAGCGAGCAATTGCTCGGCATTCTCAAGCCGCTGATCGACCCGCGGGTCGGCGTCATCACCCCGTATCCGGCCGCCAACCTGCTGGTCATTACCGACTGGCGCAGCAACCTGGCGCGTATCGACCGCCTGCTCGCCGAGCTCGATCAGGTCAGTGACGAGCCGCTGCAGGTGATGCCCCTGCAGCACGCCAGCGCCGCCGACACCAGCTTGCTGATCACCCGCCTGCTGGCCAGCGAAAAGGGCGGCGACAGCGCCCAGGTAATCGCCGACCCGCGCAGCAACGCCCTGCTCGTACGCGGCAGCGCCGACAGCCGTGAGCGGGTGCGCGCCCTGCTGACGCAGCTGGACCGCCCCGGTGGCGAGCTGCGCAGCTCCAACACCCAGGTGATTTACCTGCGCCATGCCAACGCCGCCGAGGTGGTCAAGGTGCTACGCGGGCTCAGCCAGGAGGCCCCGCAGACACCCGGCGAAGGCGCCGAGGGCGCCCAGGTGGCGCGCCTGCCGATCAGCGATTCGGGGGTGCGCCTGGAGTACGAAGAGGGCACCAACGCGGTGGTGATGGTCGGCCCTGACAGCGAGCTGGCCGCCTACCGCTCCATCGTCGAGCAACTGGACATTCGCCGTGCCCAAGTGGTGGTCGAGGCGATCATCGCCGAAGTCTCCGACTCGCGCGCCGAGGAGCTGGGCGTGCAATGGCTGTTCGCCGACGAGAGGCTCGGCGCCGGTGTGGTCAACTTCAGCGCGGGCGGCGCGAACATCGCGAGCATCGCCGGTGCGGCGGCCAGCGGTGACAACGCCGCCCTTGGCGAGCTGCTCTCGGGCGTCAACGGCGCGACCGCCGGGATCGGTAATTTTGGCGGCGGTTTCAATTTCGCCGTGTTGCTCAATGCGTTGAAGAGCAAGAGCGGTTTCAACCTGCTGTCCACGCCGACCCTGCTGACCCTCGACAACGCCGAGGCGTCGATCCTGGTGGGCCAGGAAGTGCCCTTCGTCACCGGTTCGGTGACCCAGAACAACAGCAACCCGTACCAGACCATCGAGCGCCGCGAGGTCGGCGTGAAGTTGCGTATCAAGCCGCAGATCAACATCGACAACAGCGTGCGCCTGGACATCGTCCAGGAAGTGTCGTCGATCGCCGACTTCGCCTCCGCCAGCGATGTGATCACCAACAAGCGGGAGATCAAGACCAAGGTGATGGTCGAGGACAACGGCCTGATCATTCTTGGCGGGCTGATCAGCGATGAGGCCAGCACCACCGATCAGAAGGTGCCGCTGCTCGGTGACATCCCCGGCCTCGGCCGCCTGTTTCGCTCCACCGGCAAGAGCGGTGTGAAACAGAACCTGATGGTGTTCATCCGCCCGCGCATCCTGCGCGACGGGCCGAGCATCGCCAGCTTCAGTGCCGAGAAATACCGGAACCTGCAGCGCGACACCGTGCTCAAGCTGCCGGCCGCGGACGCCGATCCCGGCTTGCCGCAGTTGTTTCCGGCCAGCCGTGCACGCTTCGACGAGGGTGTCTGGTGAGCCTTTTGCCCTACCGCCTGGCGCGCCAGGCCGGCCTGGCCTGGGTGCCCGGGGAGGGCGACTGGAACCTGTGGCTGTGCGATGACGCCGACAGCGACCAGTTACAGGAACTGCTGCGCGTCGCGGGTGCGCCGGGTTCGGTGTGCCGGTTGCCACGCGCCGAGTTCGAGCAGCGCCTGGGCCTGTTGTACCAGGCTGGCGAGGGCGCGAACGCGGCGCTGATCGAGGGCATTGGCGAACAGGTCGATCTGGCCAGCCTGATGAACGAGATGCCGCGCATCGAGGACCTGCTCGAAAGCGATGACGAGGCGCCGGTGATCCGCCTGATCAATGGCTTGTTCGCCCAGGCCCTGCAGCTGCAAGCCTCCGATATACACATCGAGACCTTCGAGCAAAGCCTGGTGGTGCGCCTGCGCATCGACGGCCACCTGCGTGAGGTGTTGCGCCCGCCGCGTGCGCTGTCGGCCATGCTGGTGTCGCGGATCAAGGTCATGGCGCGGCTGGACATCGCCGAAAAGCGCCAGCCCCAGGACGGCCGCATCACTCTGCGGGCTGCCGGGCGCGAGGTCGACGTGCGGGTGTCCACGTTGCCGGGTATCCATGGCGAGCGCGTGGTGATGCGCGTGCTCGACAAGCAGGCCAGCCTGCTGGCACTGCCCAACCTGGGCATGCCGCCCGCGGTGGAGCAGGGCCTGCGCGCCTGCCTGAGCCGCCCCAATGGCATCGTGCTGAGCACCGGGCCGACCGGCTCGGGCAAGACCACCACGCTGTACGCCAGCCTCAACAGCCTGAACGACGGCAGCCGCAACATCCTCACGGTCGAAGACCCGGTGGAATACGCCATCGCCGGCATCGGCCAGACGGCCATCAATCCGCGTGCCGGGCTGACCTTCGCCACTGGCTTGCGGGCGATCCTGCGCCAGGACCCGGACGTGATCATGCTCGGTGAGATCCGTGACCGGGAGACCGCACAGATTGCCGTGCAGGCCAGCCTCACCGGGCATCTGGTGCTGTCCACGCTGCACACCAACAGCGCGGTGGGCGCGGTGACGCGGCTGCGCGACATGGGCATCGAGCCCTTTCTGATCGCTTCCTGCCTGCGCGGTGTGCTCGCTCAGCGCCTGGTTCGCCGCCTGTGCAGTTGCGCGGTGCGCAAGCCCCTGCAGGACGCCGAACGGCACCTGATGCCGGAGCTCGCCGGGCTCGATCACAGCTTCCATCCAGTCGGCTGCGAACAATGCCAGGGTTGCGGCTACCAGGGCCGCCTGGGCCTCTATGAATTCATCGAGCTGGACGCCGGGCTGATCGCGCTGCTGTACAGCGGCGCCAGTGAAGTGAGCATGCACGCCTACCTCGAGGATCGCCGCCAGAGCCTGTCGGCGATGGCCTGCGACTGCCTGGCCCGCGGCGATACCAGCCTCGCCGAAGTGTTGCGAGCGGTGCAGGGCTGAGTATGCCGACCTATCGCTACCAGGCCATCGACCTGGCCGGAAAACCGCACAAGGCCAGCCTGCAGGCGGACAGCGAGCGCCACGCCCGGCAGTTGCTGCGCGAGAACGGGCTGTTCGCCCGTGAGCTGCATCGCCATGACTCACACAGCCGCCAGCCGCGTCGTCTGCGGGTCAGCCGCGCGCAGTTGTGCGAGCTGACCCGGCAACTGGCAACCCTCACCGGCGCCGGCATTCCGCTGGTCGACGCCCTGGGCACTCTGGAAAGGCAACTGGTCCAGCCGGCCCTGCGCAGCCTGCTGGTGGCGGTACGCGGCTCCCTCGCCGAAGGCGTTGGCCTGGCTCGCAGCCTGGCCCGCCAGGGCGGTGTGTTCTCGACCCTGTATTGCGCGCTGGTCGAGGCCGGTGAACGTTCCGGGCGCCTGGCCCAGGTGCTCGAACGCCTGGCCGAGCACCTGGAACAGGTGCAGCGGCAACAGCACAAGGCGCGCACCGCGCTTATCTATCCGGCGGTGCTGATGGGCGTCTCCCTGGCCGTGGTGATCGGCCTGATGACCTTCGTGGTGCCCAAGCTCACCGAGCAGTTCGCCCACGCCGGGCAGAGTCTGCCGTGGATCACCACGCTGTTGATCGGCATCAGCAATGCGCTGGTGCTACTCGGCCCCTGGCTGCTTGGCGCAGCGCTGCTGGCGACCCTGGTCGGCCATCTGCTGCTGCGCAAGCCGCACTGGTGTCTGCGCCGTGACGATTTGCTGCTGCGCTTGCCCCAGGTCGGTGTGCTCCTGCAGGTACTGGAGAGCGCACGGCTGTCGCGCAGCCTGGCGATTCTCGCCGGCAGTGGCGTGCCGTTGCTCGAAGCCCTGCAGGTGGCGACTGCCACGGTCAACAACCGGCGCATCCGCCTGGCGCTGGAACGCGTCAGCAGCGAGGTGAAGGGCGGCGTCAGTCTGCACCGTGCGCTGGAAGCCAGCGGGCACTTCCCGCCGCTGCTGCTGAACATGGTCGCCAGTGGTGAAGCCAGCGGCACCCTGCCGGACATGCTCGAACGCGTGGCGGACAACCAGGAGCGAGGCTTCGCCCGCCAGGTGGACACCGCCATGGCGCTGTTCGAACCGCTGATGATTCTGGTGATGGGCGGCGTGGTGCTGTTCATCGTAATGGCCGTGCTGCTGCCCATCATGCAGCTCAATCAGGGCCTGACACTGTGATGAGGAGAGCCATCATGCGCAGCAATCGTTTCACTCAACGGGGCTTCACCCTGATGGAAATCATGGTGGTGATTTTCATCATGGGGCTCTTGATCGCCGTGGTCGCGCCCAGCGTGCTGGGCAGCCAGGACAAGGCCATGAAGCAGAAGGTGATGGCCGACCTGTCGACCTTCGAGCAGGCCCTGGACATGTACCGCCTCGACAACCTGCGCTTCCCCAGCAACGAGCAGGGGCTGACGGCGCTGGTCACCAAGCCGAGCGTCGAACCGCTGCCGCGCGCCTGGCGCGCCGACGGCTACATCCGCCGCCTGCCACAGGACCCCTGGGGCAAGCCCTACCAGTACCGCAGCCCCGGCGAGCATGGCCGGGTCGATATCTACTCGCTGGGCGCCGACGGCCTGGAGGGCGGCGAGGGCATCGATGCCGACCTGGGCAACTGGGAGCTTTGAGACGCGGCCATGAACCGGAATGACAGCGAGGTGGCGCAAGCGTACGTAGGGTTTACAGCGCTGTACGTGCCCACCATCACGATCACGGTACGTAGGGTGGACAACGCTCTTTTTGTCCACCATTGCGATCGTAAGCGGTGGACGGGTAAAGCGTCGGCTACGCGCCCCGATCTACCGTACATGGCTGTTGCCATGCCGGATGAAAGGCATGTCATCCATCCTGCGTCTGCGCAGGTACGTAGGGTGGACAACGCTCTTTTTGTCCACCATTGCGATCGTAAGCGGTGGACGGGTAAAGCGTCGGCTACGCGCCCCGATCTACCGTACATGGCCGTTGCCATGCTGGATGAAAGGCGTGCCAGCCACCCTGCGTCTGCGCAGGTACGTAGGGTGGACAACGCTCTTTTTGTCCACCATTGCGATCGTAAGCGGTGGACGGGTAAAGCGTCGGCTACGCGCCCCGGTCCACCGTACATGGCTGTTGCCATGCTGGATGAAAGGCGTGCCAGCCACCCTGCGTCTGCGCAGGTACGTAGGGTGGACAACGCTCTTTTTGTCCACCATTGCGATCGTAAGCGGTGGACGGGTAAAGCGTCGGCTACGCGCCCCGGTCTACCCTACGTGGCTTTTGCCATGCTGGATGAAAGGCGTGTTATCCACCCTGCGTCTGCGCAGCGCGGGTTCAGCCTGCTGGAGCTGCTGGTGGTGCTGTTCATCGCCGGCCTGCTGACCAGCCTCAGCGTGGCCTGGCTCGACAGCGGCCAGGCGCCGGCGCAGCAGGCGCTGGAGCGCCTTGCTGCGGCCAGCCGCGCCCAGGGCGAACTGGCGCTGCATACCGGGCAGATTCATGGGCTGCGCTGGAATGGCCAGCGCCCGCAGTTCGTGCGCCAGGTGCGCGAGGGCGATGGGCTGCGCTGGCAGGTCGAGCCGGTAGCGCTGGGCGAGTGGCCGGCGGTGCTGAAGCCCGACTGGCCGGCAGCCGGAGAGCCGCGGCTGGTGTTCACGCCGAACGGCATGGGCACCGCTCGGCCCATGCGCTGGCGCTGGCCACAAGGCGCTGAACAGTGGCAATGGGAAGGCGCAGGGCGCCTGCAGCGGACGTCGCTGCCATGAAGCGCCAGCGGGGTTTCACCCTTCTTGAAGTAACGGTCGCCCTGGGTATCGCCGCCACCCTGGCGGTGATGACCAGCCAGGTGCTGCGCCAGCGCCTGGCCGTGCAGCAGAGCGTTCAGCAGCACCAACTGGGCGCGCTGTGCGCCCGGGAGCTGGAAGCGCGTTTTGCGGTCGAGCAGCTGTGGCCTGCGCAGAACAGCCTGACGGGGGTTCTTGCCCAGGGCCATGCCGACTGCCACTGGCAGCTGCTGGTGCGGGGCACAGGCGTGCGAGATCTGCGCCGCGCTGAACTGAGCCTGTTCGGCGACCCCGATCGCCGCGAGCCACTGGGCGCGTATCAGCTGTTTCTGGTGCGCCCGTGATGAGCAGGCAGGGTGGCCTGAGCCTGGTGGAACTGCTGGTGGCCCTGGCGCTGACCGCCTTGCTCGGCGTGCTGCTGGCAGCCCTGGTCAACGGCTGGATCAACGTTCGTGAGCGCCTGTCACAGGGCTCGCCAGGCATGCCGGTGCTGGACTTCTGTCTGGCGCTGGAGCGACGTTTCGACACCACCGTGCTGCGCCAGCTGCACGAGCAGCGTCTGCCGCTGAACCTGAACTGGCTGGACTGGAAGCCCGACGCGCTGCAACTGCAGTGGGTGGCGCTTGGCGCCTGGCCGAGCGCCGAAGGCGGCGCCCGCTTGCAGCGCCAGCGCCTGACCTACGACCGCCGCAGCCAGCGCCTGCTGTTGCATACCTCCGCTGACCTGTACGCCGCTGGCGCACCGGTCTGGACTCTGCGCGAGCAACTGGAACAAGTGGAATCGGTGAGTTTCAACTTTCGCCAGGACAGCCGCTGGCTGGCTTGGCCATCGACGGACAGGTTGCGCCCGGACAGGGGCGTGCGCCTGACGTTTCAGCGCCATGGAGCACCCTATGTGTGTACGTTCGCCCTGCCTTGGGGCCGTTCATGAAGCTTGAGCGCTGGGGCCGCGCCGCGCCGCGCCCCTGGCTGTTGGTGCGCCCCGGTACGCATGCCGAGAGCTGGCAATGGGCACGCGTGGAAGGGGGAGGTGTGCAGGCATCTGGCACGGGAGCGCCACCGCCTGTGGCCGCTGCGCGGGTGGCGCTGGTGTTGCCGGGCGAGCATTGCAGTCACTTCCAGGTGCCGGCCCCGCCGGGGCTGAAGCGTCACGAGTGGCCGCTGTTGCTCGAGGATCGCCTGCTGCAGGGGGCCCAGGGCCTGGCCTGTGGCTGCCTGGCCCGTGAGCCCGGCTACCTGCAACTGGTCTGCACCGACCAGGCGCTGCTGGATGGCTGGCTGGACCAGTGTGCAGCGTGGCAGCTCGACGTGCAGCGCTGCTGGGCGGAGTTCCAACTGCTGCCGGTACCCGCTGCCGGCACGGCATGGTGCTGGCAGCGGGACGCGCGGTTGAGCCTGTTCGTGGGTAGCAGTGCGCAGGCGCGCCAGCACTGGCTGGCCTGGCCCGGCGAGCTTCAGGCAGCAGCACCCGCCGGTATGTGGGGCGAACTCGAGATGCAGGCGCTCGAGGGGGCTTGGCCTGAGCGCTTCGCCGCGCTGGATGGCCTGCCGACTCTGTTCGAGCGGCGCCGCGCCAAACGCCAGGCCCGGCAGAGGAGCCCGGGTCTATGGCGCCTGCCTGCTGCCTGTCTGGCCCTGGCCGTGCTCTGGGTTGGCCTGTGGTCCAGCCAGCAGTGGCGGCAGCAGGGCATCTATCGAACTCAGGTGGAAGCAGTGGTCGGGCCAGTCGCTTCCGTCCGTGAAGCTGCACAACGGTTGAAGCAGCAACGTCAGGGGGCAGATGAACGACAGCTTCGCCTGCGGCAACTGGAGCACCTGCAGGCCGAAATCGATGGCTGGCTGCGCGCCAACGGTAGCTGGCAATTGAGCGCTGCCCACTTCGACGGCCAGCGTTGGACGCTGCGTCTGCAAGGGCATGAGGTCATCGACGATTCACCCTGGCAGGCGATGGCCAGCGCCATAGGCGTGGCGGTGCAGGTGAGCGAGGAAAGCGACGAGCTCAATCTGACCTTCGATCTTGGAGCCGCATCATGAACCTGCATCTCGGGCGCCGCAGCGTGCGGCTACTGGCGGCCCTGGTCATCGCCGTGTTGCTGGCGCTGCTGGCCTGGCGTGAAGGCCAGCAGCGCTGGCAGGCGTTCGGCCAGTGGCAGGCGCTGGCGCAGTCGGCCCAGGCCCTGCGAGCCGACAGGGCACTGACCGCCGACGACCTGCAGCAGGCTGCCAGGGCGCACGGCATTCCCCTCGAAACCCTGGAGCCCGGCAGCGAGGAGTGGTTGTTGCGCGGGCGCCTGAAAGATGCCGGGCAATTGCAGGACTGGCTCCTGCAATTGCAACGCGACGGTGCCCAACCGCTGCGCTGGGGGCTGCAGCGCGACGAGTCGGCGCTGCAGTTCGAACTGGTGCTGCAGCGATGACGCGGCATCGCTGGCTGTGGGCGCTGCTGGTGTTCACCATCACCCTGCTGGTCGAGTTACCCGCCCGGTGGGCGTTGGCGCCACTGCCGGTGCCGCTGGCCGGCATCAGCGGCAGCCTCTGGCATGGGCAGGCCGAACGCCTGGGTGATCTCGGCCCGCTGCACTGGCGGTGGCAGCCCTGGCAGCTACGGGCGCAGGCGAGTGCCGGTTATCAGGGGCAGCGCTGGCAACTGCAGGTGTCGGGCTGGCCCTGGGCCTGGCGGGCCTCGCTGCAGCCGGCAGACGACCCGCAGACCCTGGTCACCGGGTACCGTCTTGCAGGGCGGTGGCAGGGCACTATCGAATTGAAGGGCACTGGGTCACGCTGCCTGTCAGCCGACGGCCATTTACAGGCCGATGGCTTGGCGCTGCTGGCGCCCTGGCAGTTGGATCTGGGGCAGGCGCGTCTGGCGCTCGATTGCCGCGCCGGCTGGAAATTGGCGGGGCAGTTGAGCCTGGCTGGGCAGCATCAGGCCGACCTGGCGGCCGATCTGCTCACCCGGCAAGCCCGCCTGACGGGGCGAGTCGAACCCGGCGCGGCACTGCAGCCGGTCCTGGTCAGTGCGCAATGGCTGGCACCGGGCAGTAGCGAGGTGGCGCGAAGCATTCGCTGGTAGATCGCCTCAGGGACGGATCTCGATCAGCGTGCCGTCTTTCACCAGTGTCCAGACCTCACGCATGTCGGCGTTCTTCATGGCAATGCAGCCTTCGGTCCAGTCCAGGGTGTGGAAGAACCACTCGGGGTATTCGTCGTCCAGCGGCGTGCCGTGGATCATGATCATGCTACCCGGTTTCACGCCCGCGGCCTTGGCCTGTGCCTGGTCACGGGCGTTGGGGTAGGAAATGTGCATGGACAGGTTGTACTTCTCGCTCTTGCGACGCCAGTCGATCCAGTAGAAGCCTTCCGGCGTGCGCAGGTCGCCCTCGCGCAGCTTGGCGCCGAGCGGCTGCTTGCCCAGGGAGATGCGATACGACTTGAGCGTCTTGCCCTGGCTGATCAGTTGCAGCCGGCGCTGGGATTTCTCCACCAATACCTTGTCGACGGTCGCCACGGGAGCGGTGGGCGCAGTGGCGGCATGCCCGGCCAGGGCCAATGAGAAGAGCGTGAAGGCGAGCAACCAGCGCATGGGGATTTTCGACTGAGCAGATGGCCGGCGGGCGGCGGAGGCTCATTCTAAAGGCTGGGGCAGTGAGGCGCCTAGAGGCTGGTGGCCCGTGCATCGAATTGCCGGGTAGCCTGGCGTAGAGCGTAGCGAAACCCAGGAAGCGGCACCCGCTCTGCCCGAGCCGGCAAGGCTGAACACCGCTCCCTGCGCATCGCTTCGCTCAGCGACAGGCTACGAAAAACCAGCAGCGATACCTGAGCGGTCAATCCCGGGTATCGCTGCGCTCAACGCCGTACCTATCAGGAAAGCGACGGCAGTTCGTTGGGGCGCAGGTCGAACACCAGCACTTCGGCCTGCTGGCCATGGCTCAGGTGCAGCTCGCGCACGTCGCGCAGCCTTACGCCGTCACCGGCCTGCAACTGCTCGCCGTTGAGCTGAACGCTGCCGCGGGCCACATGAACGTAGGCGTAGCGGTTGTCGTCCAGTTGCAGATGAGCCTGCTCGTCAGCGTCGAACAGCCCGGCGTACACCCGCGCATTCTGCCGTACGCTCAGCGAACCATCAGCGCCATCCGGCGAGATGATCAGCTGCAGGCGGCCGCGTTTCTGCGCCTCGCTGAAGTGCTCCTGCTGGTAGCGCGGCTCGGCCTGACGCTCGCTCGGCACGATCCAGATCTGCAGAAAGTGCACCGATTCGCTGCGCGAGTGGTTGAACTCGCTGTGCGACACACCACTGCCGGCGCTCATCAACTGCACGTCGCCGGGGCGGATCACCGAGCCGGTGCCCAGGCTGTCCTTGTGTTCCAGCGCGCCTTGCAGCACATAGGAGAAAATCTCCATGTTGCGGTGCGGGTGTTCGCCAAAACCCTGGCCGGCGGTCACGGTATCGTCGTTGATCACCAGCAGGTCGGAGAAGCCGCGCTCTTTCGGGTTGTTGTAACTGGCGAACGAGAAGGTGTGAAAGGAATTGAGCCAGCCATGGTTGGCGTGGCCACGATCGGTCGATTTACGGATAGCCAGCATGATGAATCCTCCTGTTGATGGTCGCTGCCTGAGTCGGCGGCATGGAGGTGAGTCTACTGACTATCCATGGATTGATTAACCGGCTGAAAATGGACTTATTGTCTCATTTAGGTTGACTGTAGCCAGGATTCAACGGCCCATGTGCTGGACGTGGTCCTTGATGAAATCCGAAAACACCTGCACCGCACGGGCGGATTGCCGGTGCTGCGGATACACCGCGTACACCGCGGCCGGCGCCGGCCAATGGCTGTGGAGGATCGGCACCAGCGCGCCGCTCTCCAGGGCCTGGCCAACGATGAAGGTGGGCAGGTAGGCGATGCCCATGCCGGCGATGGCGGCATCGCGGATCAACTCGCCATTGTTGGCGCGCAGCTGACCACGCATGGTCAGGTTGCGGGCCTTGCCCTGGTCACGCAGGCGCCATTCGACATGCCGGCTGTGGCCGTAGAGCAGGCAGGCATGTTGCTGCAGCGCGGCGAGATCGGCGGGCGTGCCGTGCTCCTTCAGGTAAGCGGGGCTGGCGCAGAGAATGGTCTGCATGTCGCTCAGGCGCTTGGCGATCAGGCTGGAGTCTTCCAGGGTGCCGATGCGGATCGACATGTCGTAGCCGTCGGCGAGCAGGTCGACGGCGCGGTCGTTGAGGTCGATCTCCAGGTTGATGTGCGGGTGCTGCTGCATGAACAACGGCAGCAGGTGGCTCAGGTGCAGCGTGGCGAAGGTCATCGGCGCGCTGACTCGCAGGGTGCCGCGCAGGGAAGCGCCCTGGGCCGAGACCAGTTCCTGGGCATCGCGAAGGTCGGCGAGAATGGTGGTGGCCTTGTCGTACAGCAGCAGGCCCAGCTCGGTGGCCTGCAGGCGGCGCGTGGTACGGTTGAGCAGGCGCACGCCGAGCAGCGCTTCCAGGGCGGCGACGCGGCGGCTGACGTACTGCTTGGTCACCCCGAGGGTATCGGCGGCAGCGGTGAAACTGCCCGCGTCCAGGGTGGTGACGAACAGGCGCAGGTCTTCGACGTTCATGGGCTTCTCATCGGTTGGCCGGTGATTATTACCGGGTGCGTGGGCTTCGCGCCATCGGCTATCCTCGGGGTCTGCCTCGACTGCCCAGGACGCCTCGATGTTCACCAGCAAGCTGCCCTCCGTCGGTACCACCATCTTCACCACCATGTCACACCTCGCCGCGCAGGCGGGCGCCATCAACCTGTCCCAGGGTTTCCCCGATTTCGATGGCCCTGAAGGCCTGCGCGAAGCGCTGGCGCGGCACGTGGCAGCGGGGCACAACCAGTACGCACCGATGAGCGGCCTGCCGGCGCTGCGTGAGCAGATCGCGCTGAAGATCGAGCGGCTTTACGGCCGGAACGTGAGTGCCGACAGCGAGGTGACCGTTACGCCAGGCGCCACCCAGGCGATCTTCTGCGCGATTCAGGCGGTGATCCATCCTGGCGACGAAGCAATCGTCTTCGACCCCTGTTACGACAGCTACGATCCGAGCGTGACCCTGGCCGGTGGGCGCTGCGTCCACGTGCCTCTGGCCAGTGGCGATTTCGCCATCGACTGGCAGCGCCTGGAGGCGGCGCTCAGCCCGCGTACCCGGCTGATCGTCCTCAACACGCCGCACAATCCCAGTGGTTCGCTGATTGGCCCTGACGAACTGGATCGCCTGGCTGGGTTGATCCGCGACCGTGACATTTACCTGATCAGCGACGAGGTCTACGAGCATCTGGTGTTCGATGGCCGCCAGCACGCCAGCGTGCTGGCCCACGACGAGCTGTACGCGCGTGCCTTCGTGGTCAGCTCGTTCGGCAAGACCTACCACGTTACCGGCTGGAAGACCGGCTATGTGGTGGCGCCACCCGCGCTGAGCGCCGAGCTGCGCAAGGTGCACCAGTACGTCAGCTTCTGTGGGGTGACGCCGCTGCAGTGCGCACTGGCCGATTTCATGGCCGCCTGCCCCGAACATGTCGACGAACTGCCCGGCTTCTACCAGGCCAAGCGCGACCTGTTCTGCGACCTGCTGGCGGGCTCGCGCTTGACCTTCAGTCGCACGCCGGGCACCTATTTCCAGCTGGCCGACTATTCGGCCATCCGCCCCGATCTGGATGACGTGGCGATGGCTCAGTGGCTGACCCGCGAGCACGGCGTGGCGGCGATTCCGGTGTCGGTATTCAGCGAGCGGCCGGACCCCGCCCAGCGTCTGCTGCGTTTCTGCTTCGCCAAGCGCGAGGACACCCTGCGTCAGGCCGCGGAAAAACTCAGCGCCATCTAGCGCCTTGCAGGGTGGACAACCGCGAAGCGTTGTCCACCGCTTGGCATGCGACATCACGGAGGGCTATCCATGAGCAAACAAGACCACCTCGAACTGGCGTTGATCCAGAGTGACCTCGCCTGGCACGACCCGGCGGCCAACCGCAGCCACTTCGAGACGCAGCTGCAGCAGGCCGCGGGCGCCGATCTGGTGATTCTGCCGGAGATGTTCAGCACCGGGTTTTCCATGCAGTCGGCCGAGTTGGCCGAGCCGGAAGGCGGCCCCACCAGCCTTTGGCTCAGCGAGCAGGCACAGCGCATCGGCGCGGTGATCACCGGCAGCCTGATCATCCAGGCCGCCGATGGCCGTTATCGCAATCGCCTGTTGTGGGCGCGGCCGGATGGTTCCGTGGCGCATTACGACAAACGCCACCTGTTCCGCATGGCCGGGGAGCACGAACACTACGCCGCCGGTGAGCGGCAGGAGGTGTTCGAGGTCAAGGGCTGGCGGGTGCGCCCGCTGATCTGCTACGACCTGCGTTTCCCGGTCTGGAGTCGCGATCCGCAGGGCACCGACCTGCTGCTCTACACCGCCAACTGGCCGGCCGCGCGACGTGCGCACTGGAACCGGCTACTGCCGGCCCGGGCGATCGAGAACCTGTGCTACGTGGCAGCGGTGAACCGCATCGGTGTGGACGGCACAGGCCACCCCTACAGCGGTGATTCCCAGGTGCTGGATTTTCGTGGCGACAGCCTGCTCGATGCCCATGACCAGGCCGGCGTGTTCCATCAGCGGCTCGATCGCCGCGCTCTGGCCGCCTACCGCGAGCGCTTCCCGGCGCACCAGGATGCCGATCCGTTCGCATTGGGCTGACCTGGCTGGGCAGGCGCCCCGTGGGCGCTACCCGCACAGGCGCGGCAGGTCGCGCGCGCGGGGGCATCGATAAAACGCCAGCGGCCCGGATCGCAAGGGCGAAGCCGGGCCGCTGGAGGGGGAGTTGCCTGGGGTCAGGCTGCGTGCTGATCCTTGGCCAGGGAGGCCATGTCGATCACGAAGCGGTATTTCACGTCGCTCTTGAGCATGCGCTCAAAGGCTTCGTTGATGTTCTGGATGTCGATCAGTTCGATGTCGGAGACGATGCCATGCTCGGCGCAGAAGTCGAGCATCTCCTGCGTCTCGGCGATGCCGCCGATCAGCGAGCCGGCCAGGCGGCGGCGCTTGAAGATCAGGCTGAAGACTTCCGGCGACGGGTGCGGTGAATCCGGTGCGCCGACCAGGGTCATGGTCGCGTCGCGCTTGAGCAGGCCGAGGAAGGCGTCCAGGTTGTGCGGCGCGGCGACGGTATTGAGGATGAAGTCGAAGCTGCTGGCATGCGCGGCCATCTCGTCGGCGTTCTTCGACACCACCACTTCGGCAGCGCCGAGGCGCAGCGCGTCTTCGCGCTTGTTCGGCGAGGTGGTGAACAACACCACATGGGCGCCCATGGCTGCGGCGATCTTCACGGCCATGTGGCCAAGGCCGCCGAGGCCGACCACACCCACCTTGTCGCCCGGTTGCACGTTCCACTGGCGCAGTGGCGAATAGGTGGTGATACCCGCGCAGAGCAGCGGTGCGACGGCGGCCAGGTTGTCGGTGTGGCTGATGCGCAGGACGAATTTCTGGTCGACGACGATGTTGTCGGAGTAGCCGCCAAAGGTGTTTTCGCCACCGAATACCGGGCCGTTGTAGGTGCCGGTGAAGCCGTTCTCGCAGTACTGCTCCAGCCCCTCGGAGCAGGAAGGGCAGCTCTGGCAGCTGTCGACCATGCAGCCGACGCCGGCCAGGTCACCGACCTTGAAGCCGGTCACGTCACTGCCTACTGCGGTGACCTTGCCGACGATCTCGTGGCCCGGTACCGACGGATAGAGGGTGTTTTTCCATTCGTTGCGCGCGGTGTGCAGGTCGGAGTGGCAGACGCCACAGTAAAGAATGTCGATCTGCACGTCATTGGCACCGACGGCGCGGCGCTGGAAGCGGTGGGGCGCGAGAGGTGTGCTGGCGCCCTGGGCGGCATAGCCGAGAATGGTGGTCATGGGCAATTCCTGTCGTGTGAAACGCGGCGAGGAGGGCCGCGACTAGGTGGTTCAGGGTAGTTCAGGGGCCAGGTGGACCGATTGCACAATCCTGTCGCTGTCTGTCCTGATCCTCTGTGATGTTTTAAGAAGGCGCCGGCAGGCAGATGGTTCCCGCGTTCCGCCCGTTGTCTGCCCGGCAGGGCTCTGCGCCGGTGCCTGCGGCAAGTGGCGCCGCTGGCTCAGCGTGTATTCAGGCGTGCGCGCAGCAGCGGAGTGAGCTGGTCGAACAATGTCTGAACCGAGCGCAGGGCCAGGCAGTCGGGGCGGGTCAGCAGCCAGAAGTCGGTGTCGCAATCGGCCAGCGCGTCACTCAAGCGCGCAACGCCTTCGAGGCTGCGGGCCATGAAGTCGGGCAGGGCCGCGATGCCCAGGCCGGCCTGCACCAGCGTGGCCACCGCCGACATGCTGCTGCAGCGATAGCGAGGCACCAGGCTGGGGTAGACCTGGTGCCGCCAGGCCACGGTGATGTGGTCGGGCATCGAGTCGTCAGGGGCGATCCACGGCACCGACATCGGTGCCTGGGTGAACAGCTCGCGATGCTCGGGGCGGCCGCAGATGTAATAGGCGGTGTGTCCCAGGTGGCGGCCCACCAGATGGTCGGGTGGGGCGTTGGATAGGCGCAGGGCGATGTCGGCATCCCGGCGGCTGAGGTTGGCGAAGGTGTTGGTAGTGGCCAGCTCCAGCGACAGTGCCGGGTAACGCGGCATCAGCTCGGCCAGGCTGGGCAGTAGCAGGTTCTGCAGCACCGCATCGGTGCACGTCAGGCGCACGGTCCCGCTGATGACCTTCTCGCCATGCTGCAAGGCGATACGCGCGGCATCCAGGGCCTGCTCCGCACGCTCGGCCTGCTCGGCCAGGGCCTGGGCGCTCTGGGTCGGCATGTAGCCGCGGCGGCTTTTTTCGAACAACGCGACGCCCAGGCTGGCCTCCAGCTTGCGAATGGCCCGGAACACCGTGGAGACGTCCACGTGCAGCTGTTCGGCGGCTCTGGCCAGGGAGCGCCCACGCACCAGCGCAAGGACCAGGGCGAGGTCGGCATGGCTGATCTGATATTGCGTCGATGCAATCATGAATTGTCTGAATGCCAGTATCGGTTGCGTATGCGCCCACTTATACTCAGGGCGTTGCCTTGAATCAAATCCGCTTGCGGATACCCAGAATAATGAGGCGCCAGGCTCGTGAGATGTCTTCCGCGGGCGCGCCGAACCAAAAGGAATGATGTCCATGACTTCGGTAACCCCCCGTGTCGTCCAGCTCAATGAGGCGAACACCTTTCTCAAGGATCACCCGGAGATCCAGTACGTCGACCTGCTGATCACCGACATGAATGGCATCGTGCGCGGCAAGCGTGTCGAACGCGCCAGCCTGCATAAAGTGTACGAGAAAGGCATCAACCTGCCGGCTTCGCTGTTCGCCCTGGATATCAACGGCTCGACGGTGGAAAGTACCGGCCTGGGCCTGGATATCGGCGACTCGGACCGCATCTGCTACCCGATCCCCGACACCCTGTGCAAAGAGCCCTGGCAGAAGCGCCCGACCGCGCAACTGCTGATGACCATGCACGAGCTGGACGGCAAGCCGTTCTTCGCCGACCCGCGTGAAGTGCTGCGCCAGGTGGTTGAGAAGTTCGACGAGCTGGGCCTGACCATCTGCGCGGCCTTCGAACTGGAGTTCTACCTGATCGACCAGGAAAACGTGAACGGCCGGCCGCAGCCGCCGCGCTCGCCAATTTCCGGCAAGCGGCCGATCTCCACCCAGGTCTACCTGATCGATGACCTCGACGAATACGTCGACTGCCTGCAGGACATGCTCGAAGCCGCCAAGGAGCAGGACCTGCCGGCCGATGCCATCGTCAAGGAAAGTGCCCCGGCGCAGTTCGAGGTCAACCTGCACCACGTCGAGGATGCCATCAAGGCCTGCGATTACGCCGTGCTGCTCAAGCGCCTGATCAAGAACATCGCCTACGACCACGAGATGGACTCCACCTTCATGGCCAAGCCCTACCCGGGCCAGGCGGGCAACGGCCTGCACGTGCACATCTCGCTGCTCGACAAGAAGACCGGCCAGAACATCTTCGCCACCGATGACCCGGAGCAGCACGCGCCGCTGCGCCATGCCATCGCCGGCATCCTGGAAACCATGCCGGCTTCGATGGCCTTCCTGTGCCCGAACGTCAACTCGTACCGCCGTTTCGGCGCGCAGTTCTACGTGCCCAACGCACCGAGCTGGGGCCTGGACAACCGTACCGTGGCGGTACGCGTGCCGACCGGCAGCAGCGATGCGATCCGCATCGAGCACCGCGTCGCCGGCGCCGACGCCAACCCCTACCTGATGATGGCTTCCATCCTCGCCGGCATTCACCACGGCCTGACCAATCAACTGGACCCGGGCGAGCCCATCGAGGGCAACTCCTACGAACAGCTTGAGCAGAGCCTGCCGAACAACCTGCGTGATGCCCTGCGCCAGCTCGACGACAGCGAAGTGATGAATAAGTACATCCGCCCGGAGTACATCGACATCTTCGTGGCCTGCAAGGAAGCGGAAATGCACGAGTTCGAAACCACCATTTCCGACCTCGAATACAACTGGTACCTGCATACCGTTTGAGGGAGTTACGCACATGAGTACACTCACTCGCCGGGACTGGGAGCAGCGTTACCGTGGCCTGGATATAGAGGCACGTGCCTTTATCGATGGTGCTTACCGCGATGCCGTTGGCGGCGGGACGTTCGACAGCGTCAGCCCGGTGGACGGTCGGCATCTGGCCCGCGTGGCCAGTTGCATGGCCGAGGATGCCGAGCTCGCCGTCCAGGCTGCCCGCGCCGCTTTCGAGCGGGGTGACTGGGCGCACCAGGCGCCGGCACAGCGCAAGCGTGTGCTGATCGCCTTCGCCGACGCATTGCTGGCCAATGCCGAAGAGCTGGCGCTACTGGAAACCCTCGACATGGGCAAGCCGATCAGCGATTCGCTGGGCATCGACGTACCGGCGGCGGCCAATGCCATCCGCTGGAGCGCCGAGGCGATCGACAAGCTGTATGACGAAGTAGCGCCAACGCCCCGTGACCAGCTCGGCCTGGTGACCCGCGAAGCGGTCGGTGTAGTGGCGGCCATCGTGCCGTGGAACTTCCCGCTGATGATGGCCTGCTGGAAGCTCGGCCCGGCGCTGGCGACCGGCAACTCGGTGATTCTCAAACCGTCCGAGAAGTCGCCGCTGACGGCCATCCGCATCGCCCAGCTGGCGCTGCAGGCCGGCATTCCGGCTGGTGTATTCAATGTGCTGCCAGGCTACGGGCACACGGTGGGCAAGGCGCTGGCCCTGCATATGGACGTCGACACCATCGTGTTCACCGGCTCCACCAGGATCGCCAAGCAACTGCTGATCTACGCCGGCGAGTCGAACATGAAACGCGTGTGGCTGGAGGCCGGCGGCAAGAGCCCGAACATCGTCTTCGCCGACGCGCCGGACCTCGCCGCAGCCGCCGAGGCTGCGGCCGCTGCCATCGCCTTCAACCAGGGCGAAGTGTGCGTTGCCGGCTCGCGCCTGCTGGTCGAGCGTTCGATCAAGGAGCGCTTCCTGCCGATGGTGGTCGAGGCCCTGCAACGCTGGAAGCCCGGCCATGCATTGGACCCGGAAACCCGCGTGGGAGCCCTGGTCGACGACGGCCATCTCGACACCGTGCTCGGTTTCATCGAGTCCGGTCGCCAGCAAGGCGCGGTGATCGTCAGTGGCGGTGAGCGTGCGCTGCAGGAAACCGGCGGCAGCTACGTGCAGCCAACGATTTTCGACGGTGTGGACAACGCCATGCGCATCGCCCAGGAAGAGATCTTCGGCCCGGTGCTGTCAGTGATCACCTTCGACAGCGATGAGCAAGCGTTGCGCATCGCCAACGACACGCCCTATGGCCTGGCTGCTGCCGTGTGGACGCGTGACATCTCGCGGGCTCATCGCATCGCCCGTGCGCTGCGCGCCGGCAGCGTGTGGGTGAACCAGTACGACGGCGGCGACATGACCGCGCCCTTCGGCGGCTTCAAGCAATCGGGCAATGGCCGCGACAAGTCGCTGCATGCCTTCGATAAATACACCGAGCTGAAGGCCACCTGGATCAAACTTTGAGGTTAAAAACCGACCTGCTGCGCGTCGGCCCTGCGGCGTTAAAAACAATCTCGGAATGCTCATGTACGACAGTACATTCCGCTTCCTCGTCTGTTTTTGCCTTGCATGGCTCTAGCTCGCGAGGTCTCGAAGGGTTTGTCCCAAGGCGGAAACTTTGCAGTTAAGGAGTTTCACATGACTCAACACGTCGACAGTTACTACGCCGCCTCGCGCAACCCGCGGGTCGATTACCCCACGCTCGGCGAATCAGTCGAGACGGATGTCTGCGTCATCGGCGCCGGCTACACCGGCCTGTCCACCGCGCTGTTCCTGCTGGAGAACGGTTTCCGGGTGACCGTGCTGGAGGCCGCCAAGGTTGGTTTCGGCGCTTCGGGGCGCAATGGCGGGCAGATCGTCAACAGCTACAGCCGCGATATCGACGTCATCGAAAAGCAGGTCGGCGCGCGCCAGGCGCAACTGCTCGGCGAGATGGCCTTCGAAGGCGGGCGCATCATTCGTGAGCGGGTCGCCAAGTACAACATCCAGTGCGACCTGAAAGATGGTGGCGTGTTCGCTGCCATCACCCCCAAGCAGCTGGGCCACCTGGAAGCCCAGAAGAAGCTGTGGGAGCGCTACGGCCACACCCAGCTGGAGCTGATGGACGAGCGGCGCATCCGCGAAGTGGTCGGTACCGACCGCTACGTCGGCGGCATGCTGGACATGAGCGGTGGCCATATCCATCCGCTCAACCTGGCCCTGGGTGAAGCCGCAGCGGTGGCTTCCCTGGGCGGCGCGATCTATGAGCAGAGCCCGGCAACCCGTATCGACCGTGGCCCGCAGCCCGTGGTGCACACGCCGAACGGGCAGGTGAAGGCCAAGTTCGTGGTGGTGGCCGGCAACGCCTACCTGGGCGGGCTCATGCCGGAGCTGGCCGCCAAGTCGATGCCCTGCGGCACGCAGGTGCTGACCACCGAGCCGCTGTCGGACGAACTGGCTCATAGCCTGTTGCCGCAGGATTACTGCGTGGAGGACTGCAACTACCTGCTCGACTACTACCGCCTCAGCGCCGACAAGCGCCTGATCTATGGTGGCGGCGTGGTCTACGGTGCCCGCGACCCGGCAGACATCGAGGCGATCATCCGCCCCAAGCTGCTCAAGACCTTCCCGCAGCTCAAGGACGTGAAGATCGATTACACCTGGACCGGCAACTTCCTGCTGACCCTGTCGCGTCTGCCGCAGGTCGGTCGCATCGGCGACAACATCTACTACTCCCAGGGCTGCAGTGGCCACGGCGTGACCTACACGCACCTGGCCGGCAAGGTGCTGGCCGAGGCATTGCGCGGCCAGGCCGAACGTTTTGACGCCTTCGCTGGCCTGCCGCATTACCCGTTCCCGGGCGGGCAGTTGCTGCGCGTGCCGTTCACCGCCCTGGGCGCGGTTTATTACCAACTGCGCGATCGCCTCGGTATCTGATGCTGCGCCTGCCGACGCGCTCCGTCGGCAGGCTTTTCCGGAGAGAACACCATGACCCGTATGCCCCTGATCGGCGTTACTGCCTGCCGGCAGCAACTTGGCAAGTACGATTCGCACACCGTCGGTGACAAGTACGTCGAAGCCGCCGCCCATGCCGGCCTGCCGCTGGTGTTGCCAGCGCGCAGCACGCCGAGTGACCCACATCAGCTGCTCGATCAGCTGGACGGCATCCTGTTCACCGGTTCGCCGTCCAATGTCGAGCCGCGCCATTACCAGGGCTCGCCGAGCCTTGAAGGCACCCAGCACGACCCGCGCCGTGACGCCAACACCTTGCCGCTCCTGCGCCTGGCGATAGAGAAGGGTGTGCCGGTGTTCTGCATCTGCCGCGGCTTCCAGGAGCTCAACGTGACCCTGGGCGGCACCCTGCACCAGCGGGTGCAGGAGTTGCCGGGCTATCTCGACCACCGCGAGCCGCAGCGCGACTCGGTGGCCGAACAATACGCGCCGCAGCACGCGGTCAACGTTCAGCCGGGCGGGGTGTTCGAGCGTATCGGCCTGCCGATGCAGTTCGAGGTCAACTCCCTGCACAGCCAGGGCATCGACCGCCTGGCGCCGCGCCTGCGCGTCGAAGCCCTGGCGCCGGATGGCCTGGTCGAAGCGGTGTCGATTCCCGATGCGCCAGGTTTCCTGATCGGCGTGCAGTGGCACCCGGAGTGGCGTTTCACCGAGAACCCGGAGTCGCTGGCGCTGTTCCAGGCCTTCCGCGCTGCCTGCCAGGCTTATGCCGAGCGTCGCCTGCGCCAGTGACCGGCGGCTTTTCCGCGGCGCATCGTGAGGCCAGGCGGCCTCGCATGTGCTGTTGCGCCCCGCGAGCGCGGCGGTGTATGCCCGCTCTGCGGCTCTATGGTGCATGGCGAAAACGAGGCGCGCGAGCAGGCTGAATCCGCCCTGAATCCCGCAGATTCGGGGCTCTCTGACGAACAATCACAACGATGGCAGAGGCTTATGAGTGAATCATCGACCGTCCAGGGCACCCCGGCAGGCGCTGCCGCCGTGGTCTCCGGCAAGGGGCTGGCGCAAGGCAAGATAGGGCTGCTGGCCTGCGTGGTGCTGGGCATTTCCACTATCGCGCCGGTCTACACCCTGACCGGTGCCCTCGGCCCCACGGTGCGCGAGGTCGGCGTATACCTGCCGGCGGTGTTCATCGTCGGCTTTCTGCCGATGCTGCTGGTGGCCCTGGGGTACCGCGAATTGAATGCCGCCGAGCCAGACAGCGGCACCTCGTTCACCTGGTCGGCGCGTGCGTTCGGGCCGATGATCGGCTGGATCGGCGGTTGGGGGCTGGTCACCGCTACCACCATCGTGCTCTCCAACCTGGCGGGCATCGCGGTGGACTTCTTCTACCTGTTTCTCGCCCAGCTGACCGGCCTGGACTGGCTGGCCGACCTGACCCGCAACCTGCTGGTGAACATCGTCACCTGCTGCGCCTTCATCGCCATGGCCGTGTGGGTCTGTTGCCGCGGCATCGGCATGACCATGGGCGTGCAGTACACCCTGGTGGCCCTGCAACTGGTGGTGCTGATCGGCTTCGCGCTGGCGGCCTTCGCGGCGGCGCCAGACAGCTCGCCGGTGGTGTTCCATCCCGAGTGGTTCAACCCGTTCAACATCGACTCGTTCTCGGCGTTCGCCGCCGGTCTGTCGCTGTCGATCTTCATTTTCTGGGGCTGGGACGTGTGCCTGACGGTCAGCGAAGAGTCGGTGGGCAGCGAGAAGGTACCGGGCCGGGCGGCGACCATCACCGTGCTGCTGATTCTCGCCCTCTATCTGTTCACCGCGGCCGCCACCCTGCAGTTCGCGGGTACCGGCGATACCGGCCTTGGCCTGGGCAACGCGCAGATCCAGGAAAACGTTTTCGCCCACCTGGCCGGCCCGGTGATGGGCCCCCTGGCGATCCTGATGTCCATCGCGGTGCTGGCCAGCACCGCGGCATCGCTGCAATCGACCTTCATTTCGCCGGCGCGCACGTTGCTCGCGATGGGTTATTACCGGGCCGTGCCGAAGCGGTTCGCCAGCGTGCATCCGCTCTCGCAAACGCCCCGTTACGCGACCATCGCCGCCGGCATTGCCACCGCGGTGTTCTACGTGACCATGCGCACCCTCAGCGAAAACGTGCTGGCCGATACCATTACCGCGCTGGGCATGATGATCTGCTTCTACTACGCGCTGACCGCCTTCGCCTGCGTCTGGTACTTCCGCCACAGCCTGTTCGACAGCGCCCGGCACTTCTTCATGCGTGGCCTGTGCCCGCTGGTGGGTGCGGTGATGCTGTCGATCATTTTCTGGCAGACCACCTTCGACAGCATGTCGCCGGACTTCGGCAGCGGCTCGCACATCGGTGGGGTTGGCCTGGTGTTCGTCATCGCCGTGGTGATCCTGCTGCTGGGCCTGGTGCTGATGTTCATAGCGCGCTGGCAGGCGCCGGCGTTCTTCAAGGGCAATACCCTGCAACGGCAGGCGAAGCTGGCAAAGGCGAGTTCGTAGCCTGGCGTTGAGCGCAGCGATACCCAGGGCAATTCCCGGGTGTCGCTGCGCTCGACCCGGGCTACAGAAACATGGTTCTGGAAACGACAAAGGGACGCTGCGCAGCGTCCCTTTGTCGTTTACCGCAGGCTGATTATCAGGCCGCCTGGGTTTTCCCCTCGGCCTGCTTCACCGCGCGGTTGAGCGCGCTGAACAGGGCGCGGAAGCTCGCCGTGGTGATGTTCTCGTCGATGCCGATACCGTGCAGCGGGCGTTGGCCGTCGAGGCGGATCTCGATGTAGCAGGCCGCCTTGGCGTTGGCGCCGCCGCCGATGGCGTGCTCGTGGTAATCCATGATCTCCACTGCCAGCGGCACGCTCGACACCAGCGCTTCCAGCGCGCCCTTGCCAGCGCCGCTCCAGCGCTGCACGGCGCCGTCCACCAGCACTTGCACCTCGACATTGCTGTCACCGTTTTCTTCCTGCAGGCGATGGCCCTTGAGCTCGTAAGGCGCCTTGGCTTGCAGGTACTCGCGCTCGAGCAGGCCGTGAATCTGCCCGGCAGTCATCTCCAAGCCCAGGCGATCGGTCTCGCCCTGTACCACCTGGCTGAACTCGATCTGCATGCGGCGAGGCAGGTTGATGCCGTATTCCTGTTCGAGCAGGAAGGTAATGCCGCCTTTGCCCGATTGGCTGTTGACGCGAATCACCGCCTCGTAATCGCGACCGATATCGGCCGGGTCGATCGGCAGGTAGGGCACTTCCCACACCGCGCCTTCTTTCTGCTGGGCGAAGCCCTTGCGGATCGCGTCCTGGTGCGAGCCGGAGAACGCGGTATGCACCAGGTCACCGACGTACGGGTGGCGCGGGTGCACTGGCAACTGGTTGCACTCTTCGACCACCTTGCGAACGGTGTCGATGTCGGAAAAATCCAGCTGCGGGTCGACGCCCTGGGTGTAGAGGTTAAGCGCCAGGGTGACCAGGCAGACGTTGCCGGTGCGCTCGCCGTTGCCGAACAGGCAGCCTTCGACGCGATCGGCACCGGCCATCACGGCCAGCTCCGAGGCCGCCACGCCGGTACCGCGGTCGTTGTGGGTGTGCACGCTGATCAACACGCTGTCGCGCCTGCTCACATGGCGGCCGAACCACTCGATCTGGTCGGCGTAGTTGTTCGGCGTGGCGCACTCGATGGTAGCGGGCAGGTTGAGGATCAGCGGGTTGGCCGGGGTCGGCTGGAACACGTCGATCACCGCATTGCACACCTCGACGGCGAAGTCGATTTCGGTGCTGCTGAACACTTCAGGCGAATACTCGAAGCCCCACTGGGTGTCTGGCGCCGCAGCGGCCAGGCGTTTGATGGTGGTGCCGGCGGAAACGGCGATGGCTTTGACGCCGGCCTTGTCCTGGTTGAAGACGATCTTGCGGAAGCTCGGCGCGCAGGCGTTGTAGTAATGCACGATGGCCTTCCTGGCCCCCTTGAGGGATTCGAAGGTGCGTTCGATAAGGTCGTCGCGGGCCTGGGTCAACACCTGGATGGTCACGTCGTCAGGGATGTGACCGCCTTCGATCAGCTCACGCACGAAGTCGAAATCGGTCTGCGAGGCGGACGGGAAACCCACTTCGATTTCTTTCAGGCCGACCTGCACCAGGCACTTGAAGAACCGCATCTTCTTTTCGGCATCCATCGGCTCGATCAGCGACTGGTTGCCGTCGCGCAGGTCGGTGGACAGCCAGATGGGCGCCTTGTCGATGATCTGGTCGGGCCAGGTGCGGTCCGGAATCTGGATCTGGGTGAACGGACGGTATTTCTGCGAAGGGTCTTTGAGCATGCTCATGGATCAATCCTGAAGGCGAGGGCCAGCGTGGGCCATGCTGAATAAGAGAGGAAACGAAAAGACGAAAAGGGGCCGGTAGACCCTATCGCAGTCGCTGAGCGACCAGGCAGAGGTTGGCATGTTGCCGAAGCAGAATGAGAGTTTGGGAGGTGTTCATGGAACCAACCCTATCCACTGAGGGGAAAGCTGGCAAGCCTGTCTGGTAAATTGGTGAAAACCACCAGATTGTCAACTCTGGTGGTTTTTTATTGCGCATATGGCTGCTTTCTGGATTGCGCGTTGCGCAGCGCCAGCTGGCAGCGGTCAGCTTGGCTGCAGCGCCGGGCGCAGCTCGCGCATGTCGGCACCGCTCGGGTGCTGGAACACACGCAGGCCGAACTCCGGCAGGATCGCCAGCAGGTGATCGAAGATATCCGACTGGTAGCCCTCGTACGGCACCCAGGCCACCGTGTTGGTGAAGCAGTACAGCTCCAGCGGCAGGCCGTTGGCGGTCGGTTGCAGCTGGCGAACGATCTGCGTCATGTTCTGATTGATGCCCGGGTGCTGGCGCAGGTAGTGCTCGACATAGGCCCGGAAGGTACCGAGGTTGGTGACGCGGCGCGTGTTGGCCGGCTCCTGCGCCGCTTCGGCCAGCTCGGTGTTCCAGCTCAGCAGCTCGCTCTGCTTGTTGCTCAGGTATTGACCGAGCAACAGAAAACGCTGCAGATGGGCGATTTCCTCGGGGCTTAGAAAGCGCACGCTGGTCTGGTCCAGATACAGGGCGCGCTTGATCCGCCGGCCGCCGGACTCCTGCATGCCGCGATAATTCTTGAACGGGTCGCTGATCAGTCGCTTGGTCGGGATGGTGGTGATGGTCTTGTCCCAGTTCTGCACCTTGACCGTGTGCAGGGCGATGTCGATCACGTCGCCGTCGGCGTTGAGCTGCGGCATTTCGATCCAGTCACCGACGCGCACGATATCGCTCGACGAGATCTGCACGCTGGCCACCAGCGAGAGCAGGGTGTCCTGAAAGATCAGCATCAGTACCGCGGCCATTGCGCCGAGGCCGGACAGCAGGATCAGCGGCGAACGATCGATCAGCGTCGCGATCATCAGAATCGTGGCGATCGCATAGATGACGATGGTCACCACCTGGATGTAGCCCTTGATCGGCTTCAGGTGCGCGCTGGGGCGACGCTGGTAGAAGGCATTGACCAGGTTCAGCACGCCGCCAATCGCCAGGGCGATGGTGAGGATGATGAAGGCGCTGCAGACGTTGTCGACTACCGTAACCACCGCTTCCGGCAGGTGCGGCACCACCTTGATGCCGCTGGCCAGGATCAGCGCCGGCACGATGTTGGCCAGGCGGCGCACCACGTGGGAGTCGGTCAGTGCCTTGTCCTGCCCCACAGTGGTAGAGCGCAGTGCCCGGTACAGGCCACGCACCAGGATGCGCTTGACGATCCAGTTGGCCAGCCAGGCGCCAATCAGCAGCGCGCACAGGCTGATCAGGGTGTGCAGCTCGGGGTACTGCTGCAGCCACTTCAGGGTGGACTGATAGTGTTCTTTCATCGCTTCTCTCGTTTGCTTCATGGCAGCGCGCGGCGCAGCTCGGCACGCGGCGGGCGGGTACGATAGCAAACGCAGGCCGCCCTCGGGCAACTGCGCAGCGTTGCCTGCCTATGCGGTTTGAGTACGCATGTTGCGCGTGGCATGCGCGGGAGGAGTCGAGGGCTGCGCGCCCCGTCTGCTGGTCAGCTTGATGGTCGCCCGCCAGATAAGGCCGATGCACCTTCCGGGCTGCCGATCCGCTACTGCAACGCATGCCGCCGCACCGATGTGCCATCGCGGGCAACTGTCTCGGTACGACCAGGGGCGGCGTGCCGTGCGGCGCCTCAGTTGGCGTAGGCGTACTCGCCGCCTTTCTCCAGCGCACGCCGGTAGGCGGGGCGGGCGTGGATGCGCTCGAGGAAAGCTGTCAGACGCGGGTGGCTGGCGTCCAGGCCGGCGCGGGAAGCGGCGGCTTCCAGGGGGAAGCTCATCTGGATGTCGGCTGCGCTGAACTGCTCACCGGCGAACCAGGTGCTCTTGCCCAACTCGCTTTCCAGGTAGTCCAGGTGCAGCCGCAGCTGTGGAGCAATGAAGGCATTCTTGACCTTCTGCGCGATGCCACGGGCGACGGGTTTGACGAAGAAAGGCATCGGGCTGCTTTCAACCTTGTCGAACACCAGCTTGAGCAGCAGGGGCGGCATGGCCGAGCCTTCCGCGTAGTGCAGCCAATAGGTGCAGCGCAGGCGCTCCGGCCTGTCGGCAGGCGGCAGCAGGTGCGGGCCGTAGCGATTGGCGAGGTAGTCGATGATGGCGCCGGACTCGGCTAGCGTCAGGCCGTCGTCGGTGACCACCGGCGACTTGCCCAGAGGATGCACGGCGCGTAACTCCGGCGGGGCGAGCAGGGTTTTCGGGTCACGCTCGTAGCGTTTGATCTGATAGTCGATGCCCAGCTCTTCGAGCAGCCAGAGGATGCGCTGCGAGCGCGAGTTGTTCAGGTGATGGACGGTGATCATCGTGGCTCCTGCTGGGCGGGGAAGACGACTCCCCCTGCACAGCGCTGCGCGCGTGGAAGTCATCGGCAATCGTCACGTTATACACCAGTGCCCCCGAGTTGATTCAGGGCTTGAACGCACCGATGAAGATCGCCGGGTCGACCCGTGCATCGTTGAGGCTGACGTTCCAGTGCAGGTGCGGGCCGGTAGCGCGGCCGGTGGCGCCGACCTTGCCGAGTACGCCGCCGCGGGGCAGCTCGTCGCCAACCTTCACGCCGATCTCCGAGAGGTGGCAGAACATGCTGATCAGGCCCTGGCCGTGGTCGACGAAGACCGTCTTGCCGTTGAAGAAATAGTCGCCCACCAGGATCACCTTGCCCGCTGCTGGCGCCTTGATCGGCGTGCCGCGGTTGGCGGCGAAGTCCAGGCCGGAATGCGGGTTGCGCTCCTCGCCGTTGAAGAAACGGCGCAGCCCGAAGGGGCTCGACAGCGGCCCGTTGACCGGCTTGTCGAACAGCAGGTTGCTTGGCTGGCGGGGGCTGAACTGCTGGTAGGCGCGGGTCTGTTCGGCCAGTTCCCGCTCGATGCGCGCGAGGTTCTTGGCGTTCGGGTTGACCTGCTGCTGGTTCTTGATGGTGATGCGCTGCTCGACGTAGGTCTTGCTGCCCACCTGAAAGCTCAGGCGCTGGCCGCTCGACTCGATCTGCTGGGTGCCAGGTTTTACGCTCAGCGGAATGCCGACGATGGCGATCCAGCGCTGCCCATCCTCATGCACCACCAGCACCGGTTTGCCCTGGTAGGTAGCACTGGGCGCACTGGTCGAGGCGCCCAGGTCGACCACGGCAACGCCACCGGGCACCGGCTTGTTCAGCAGGCGACTGATGAAGCCTTCGGCATGGGCGGGCAGGGCGAGGCACAGGGTGAGCAGCAACAGCAGGGAGCGCATTGATTTTCCTTTTTATCGAGGCCTGAGAAGGGTTCTGTCAGGGTGAGCGTGGGCATTCTGTGAAAGCCCGCTATGGCTGCCATTCGCCGGCAAGCCGGCTCCTACATGGGAATGTGGGTTCTCCGCATTGTGTAGGAGCCCGCTTGCGGGCGAGATGAGGGTGGCCATCATGCTCAGTCCAGCAGCGACAGGGTGGCGGGCGCGACGTGATTGTCTTCGACGCGCACGTCCAGTTCGCCTTCGCCGAGACGTGCTTTGAGGCGTTGCCCCGGCTGGGTGGCGGCCGCGCTGCGGATCGCCCGGCCACGGTCGTCGAGCAGGATGCTGTAGCCGCGGCCCAGGGTCGCCAGCGGGCTGACCACCTGCAGCGTCTGCACCTGGCTCTGCAGCGCCAGACGGCGGGCCTTGAGGCCTTCCTTCATGGCCCTGGGCAGGCGCTCGGCGAGGCTGTCGAGGCGCTGGCGCAGCAACTTCAGGTGCCGGCCCGGGTGCTGGCCAGCCAGGCGTGCCTGTAACTGCGCCAGTTTGTGGGCACGCTGATTGACCTGCTGCGCGTAGGCGCGGCGCAGGCGCATGTCGAGATCGTCGAGACGCTGAGCCTGCTGACGCAACCGCTCGCCAGGATGGCGCATGCGCCGGGTCAGGCCGTCGAGGCGCATGCGCTCGCGCGCCAGGCGGCCATTGATGGCCAGAGTCAGGCGGCGCTGCAATACGGTGACGCGCTGCACCAGATCATCGCTGTGCGGGGCCAGCAACTCAGCTGCGGCAGAGGGCGTAGGGGCGCGCACGTCGGCGACGAAATCGCTGATCGATACATCGGTTTCATGGCCGACCGCGCTGACGATGGGGGTGATGCAGGCATCCACGGCGCGCGCTACGGCCTCTTCGTTGAAGCACCAGAGGTCCTCCAGCGAGCCACCACCACGGGCCAGGATCAGAGCATCGAAGCCCTGCGCATCGGCCAGCTTCAGGGCGCGGACGATCTGCGCAGTGGCCTCGCGGCCCTGCACGGCGGTGGGAATCAGGCTCAGTTCGACCTGCGGCGCGCGGCGGCGAAACACGCTGATGATGTCGCGGATTACCGCGCCGGTGGGCGAGCTGATGATGCCGATGCGCCGCGGGTGAGCGGGCAGGGCGCGCTTGCGCTCGGCGGCGAACAGGCCCTCGGCGCCGAGCTTCTCCTTCAAGGCCTCGAATGCCAGGCGCAGCGCGCCGTCGCCAGCGGGCTCCACCGAATCGAGGATCAGCTGATAGTCGCCACGGCCCTCGAACAGCGAGACCTTGCCGCGCACCTTGACCGCCAGGCCGTCACGCAGCGCCTGGCGCACCTTGGCGGCATTCTGCCGGAACAGCGCACAGCGCACCTGGGCCTGGCTGTCCTTGAGGGTGAAATAGACATGCCCGGAAGCCGGCCGTGCGAGATTGGAAATCTCCCCTTCGACCCAGATGCCGCCGAAGACATCTTCGAGCAGCAGGCGCGCGCGGTTGTTGAGCTGGCTGACGCTGAGCACCTCGCGGTCGAGGTTCAGGCGTTGGAACGGGTCTTTGATCATGGCCGGCATGATAAGCCCAGGTGCATGCACGCCGAAACCGTGTGTCAGCAAATGCAGCCGATGCCGCAGGCCGCTGTGTGAAGTCACTGCAAGCGAGGCGGGCTCTCGGGTATTATCGGCATGCAAATGATTATCCTCTGCATAAGCAGCCCGAGCTGTACAGGCGGCGCCTGCCGCGAGCCATCATGAATCCACCGACTACACATTCCGCACCGCGCATTCTGGTGGTTGATGACCACCGCAAGATTCGCGAGCCGCTGGCCGTTTACCTGCGCAAGCATGGCTTCGACGTGCGCACCGCGGAAAGCGCCGAGGGCATGTGGCAGTTGCTCGAGGCGCAGCCGTTCGATGGGGTGGTGCTGGATGTGATGCTGCCCGACGGCGACGGCTTCGAACTGTGCAGCCGCTTGCACCGGCGCAATGGCGTGCCGGTGATTCTGCTCACGGCCCGTGACACCGCCAGTGACCGCGTTCGGGGGCTTGATCTGGGCGCCGACGATTACCTGACCAAACCCTTCGAGCCGCGCGAGCTGGTTGCGCGCATCAACAGCGTGTTGCGCCGGCGCGGCCCGTTGGGCAGTGTGCCCGCCACGGCCGAGCCATCGGTTCAGTCTGTGCAGCGACACTATCAGTTCGCCGGTCTGGGGTTCGCCAGTGGCAGTGGTTGCCTGAGCGCTGGCGACGGGCAGTCGATTCGCCTGAGTACGGCAGAAAGCCGTTTGTTGCAGGTGTTTCTCGAGCACCCCAACCAGGTACTGGCCCGCGCGCGGCTGATCGACCTGACTGCGCGTGCGGACAGCGACGTGTTCGACCGCACCATCGACCGCCAGGTCAGCCGGCTGCGGCGCAAGCTGGCCGACAGTGCCGGCTGTGACGACCTGCTGCGTACCGTGTGGGGCGGCGGCTACATGCTGGTCGCCGACGTAGCGCGTTCATGAGGATGGTGGTGCGTCTGTGGCCGCAGCGCCTGGTTCATCAGTTGGCGGTACTGCTGATCCTCGCGCTGCTGGCTTCCCATGCCATTGCCGTGCTGCTGCTGCAACGCACCGGCGCCCTGGTGCATCCGCTGTCGCGCACCCAGGTGGTGGAGCGTCTGAGCACCGCCTACCATGCTGTCGACGCGTTAGGCGAAGCCCACGGCGCGCGGCTGCTGGCGACGATGGGCGGCCCCGAGGCGCGCTTCTGGACGGCAGCCGAGGCGGACGTCGCACCCTTCGAGATGCACCCCGAGGAACGGCGCTTGTCGGCTGAGCTGGCCGGCGAGCTGCAGGTTCCGGTGAGCGACATTCACATGCAGCTGGACAGGGTCGGCGGCGGGCCGGCGCGCGAAGACGTGCTCAGCCCTGCCGGCTGGGAGCCGTTGCGCCTGCGCAGCAGCATCCGGCTGCCGTCGGGCCAGTACCTCAATGCGCTGCAGCACCCCTCCGGTGCCTATGAGTGGAGCCGCCTGCTGGCCTATGCCTTGCCGCTGAGCATCGTGCCGATCCTGCTGATCCTGCTGTTCGTCATGGCTCGTGTAGTGCGCCCGTTCAGAACGCTGGCGGCAGCCACCGAGCGCATCAGCCGCGGCGAACGCATCGCGCCGCTGGCACTCGCCGGCCCGCGCGAGGCGCAGGAGCTGAGCCAGGCGTTCAACCTGATGCAGGAGCGCCTGGCGCGGCATGTGGAAGGGCGCACGCAGATGCTTGCGGCGCTGAGCCACGACCTCAATACGCCGCTGACCGAACTGCGCCTGCAGCTCGAGTTGCTCGACGATGGTGCATTGCGTGAAGACCTGCTCGACAGCCTCGATGAGCTGCGTGCGATGGTCGCCGAGACACTCGGTTTCATTCGCGACGACGCCGTGCAGGAAGCCACTGTGCGCCTGTCACTGACCGGGCTGCTCGATGACCTGGCACGGCGTTACCGCACCCTGGGCCAACCGGTCGGTTGGCAGGCAGGCGATGAGGTGTTCTGCCGCTGCCGGCCATTGGCGCTGAAGCGCGCACTCACCAACCTGATCGACAACGCCCTGCAGCATGGCGGGGACACCACCCTCAGTTTGGCGACTGCGGCTGACGGCGAATTGCGCCTGGAGATCCTCGACCAGGGGCCCGGTATCGACCCCGCTCACCTGGAGCAGGTGTTCGAGCCGTTCGTGCAGTTGAATGCCGAGAAAAGCGGCAGAGGCTTGGGCCTTGGCCTCGCCATCGCCCGTGCCTGCGTGCAGGCCCACGGCGGCGAACTGACCCTCGAAAACCGCCTGCCCGCTGGCCTGTGTGCAGTGGTGCGTTTACCGGCGGATGGTTGTTGATCCCGATAAACCCACCTACCTCGGTGTCCGCCCCGCACATCGCTGCGCTCAGTGGCAGGCTACGGTTGTACGGCGATCCACCCGTAGCCTGGCGTAGAGCGAAGCGAAACCCAGGAAGCGATTTACGCCACGCCACCGACACGGACCCGGCAGCCGCTTCCCGCACATCGCTGCGCTCAGTGACAGGCTACGGTTGCACGGCGATCCACCCGTAGCCTGGTGTAGAGCGAAGCGAAACCCAGGAATCGATTCGCGTCACGCCACCGATACCGGCCCGGAGACCGATCCCCGCACATCGCTGCGCTCAGTGACAGGCTACGGTTGCAACGCGATCCACCCGTAGCCTGGCGTAGAGCGAAGCGAAACCCAGGACGCGATTTACGCCACGCCACCGACACCGACCCGGCAGCCGCTCCCCGCACATCGCTGTGCTCAGTGACAGGCTACGGTTTACACCACTATCCACCCCGTAGCCTGGCGTAGAGCGCAGCGAAACCCAGGGCGCGATTTACGCCACGCCACCGACACCGACCCGGCAGCCGCTTCCCGCACATCGCTGCGCTCAGTGACAGGCTACGGTTGCAACGCGATCCACCCGTAGCCTGGCGTAGAGCGCAGCGAAACCCAGGGCGCTATCTCGCTGACACCGATGCGCTCAGCCTTGGTTTTCGGTCTTGAGAAAATCCACGAATGCGCGCAGCGGCGAGGGCACGTGGCGGCGGTCGTTGTAGTACAGGTAGGGGCCGTCGAATGCCTGCCACCAGTCTTCCAGTACCGGCAGCAGTGCGCCTTGATCGATCAGCGGCCGGAGGTAGTCTTCAAAGGTGTAGATGATTCCCGCACCTTCCACGGCGGCACTCATCTTCAGATCGGTAGACGACGTGATGAGTGGGCCCTGGGGCGGAACGCGCACGGTGGCACCGTCTTTCTCGAATTCCCATACGCCCAGTTTGCCGCTCTCGAAGCGATGGCCGATCAGGCGATGATTGAGCAGGTCCCGCGGATGCAGGGGCGTGCCGTGCGCTTGCAGATAAGCCGGCGATGCCGCGGCGACGAAGCGCTGGCGCCGAGGACCGATGGGCACCGCGATCATGTCCTTGGCGACACTTTCCTCATAGCGCACGCCGGCGTCGAACCCGGCGGCGATGACATCGATGAAGGTATTGTCCATCGCCACCTCGACGCTCACCCCGGGGTAACGCTGCAGAAACGCCGGGATCAGGCAAGGCAGCACGAAGCGCGCCACTGGAACCGGCACGTTGAGGCGCAGGCTGCCCACCGGGCACAGCGCATCGTCATCGAGGTCGCTGAACGCGGCACCGATTTCATCGAGGGCAGGGCGCAGGCGCTCCAGCAGGCGCGCGCCCACCTCGGTGGGAAACACGCTGCGGGTGGTGCGGTTGAGCAACCGCACGCCCAGGTCGCTCTCCAGCCGGCGCACGCAGTCACTGATGGACGACGCCGACATCCCGCGTTTCTGCGCGGCCACCCGGAAACCGCCGGCCTCCACGACTGCGGCGAACAGAGCGACATCCGTCAGGTTGGGCTGGCGCACGGGCAATGCTCCACGAGGAAAGTACCGATTGTACGAATGGCCGTACACGGCGTCCATTTTGTTGTGGCTTATCGGCAGTAATGCCAGGGGCAACAATGCTCACGTCGGCCGCCGCCTGGCGGCTTGCCGGACCACAATCCACGTGAGGATCAGACAATGACAAACATAACCCTACAGCTTGACCCCCTGCTCGCCACGCGCTCGGCCTGGCGCAAGATGCTGGCGACCATTGGCCTGGCGCTGACGTGCATGCTCGAAGCCGGCGGCGCCACCGCGCAAACGCAGCCCAAGCCGGACTGGAGCCTGAGGGATATGCCGTCGCAGAGTGGGCGTATCTTCCTGGTCACCGGTGGCACCAGTGGCATGGGCTATGAGGATGCCAAGGCGCTGGCCGCCGCAGGCGCCGAGGTGGTGATCGCCGCACGCAATCCACTGCGCGGCGAAGAGGCCATTGGCCGTATCAAAAACGAAGTTCGCGGTGCCCAGGTGCGGTTCGAGGCGGTCGATCTGGCGGATCTGGATTCGGTCAAGGCGCTGGGCGAGCGTCTCAACAGAACCTTGCCGCGCCTCGATGGGCTGATCAACAACGCCGCGGTCATGGCGCCGCCCCAGCGCGGTACGTCGGCGGATGGCTTCGAGCTGCAACTGGCCACCAACTACCTGGGCCATTTCGCGCTGACCGGCCATGTGCTGCCGCTGCTGCGCAAGAGCGACGCGCCGCGGGTGGTCACGCTGTCCAGCATCGCGGTCGCGCGTGGCAGCATCAACTTCGATGATCTGCAATCCGAACAGGCGTACAACCCTTACGCATCCTATGCCCAGTCCAAACTGGCCGTGTTGATGTGGGCATTCGAGCTGCAGCGCCGTAGCCAGGCCCAGGGTTGGGGTATCCAGAGCATCGCCGCGCATCCCGGGGTGGCCGTTACCGAACTGATCAAGCGTGGGCCGGGCCTGGACAGTGAGTTCGGACGCAATTGGGCCAAGGACCGTGAGGACTATCACTCGGCCGCCCAGGGGGCACTGCCGACCTTGTTCGCAGCCACTGCACCGCAAGCCCAGGGAGGCGCCTACTACGGGCCCGTCGGCGAGGAAGAGAAGCGCGGACCGCTGGGGTTCGCCACGGTGCCGGATGCTGCCAAGGACGCCGCAGCGGCTGCTCGCCTGTGGCAGGTTGCCGAAGAGCTGACCGGCGTCAGCTACCGCTGAGCCTCGAGGAGAGTCGTCATGTTGTCAGCAATCCTGGTGCAACGCCTTGGCGTCGCCATCAACGCCGAACGCCACGAGCTGAATCCCGCACTCGCGGGGTTCGCCCTATTCTTTTGCCTGTTCTCCGGCTACTTCATGCTGCGGCCCATTCGCGAGTCGATGGGCATCATGGCCGGGATCGATAACCTGCAATGGCTGTTCACCGCCACCTTCGTGGTCATGCTGGTGGCCGTGCCGTTGTTCGCCTGGCTCAGCTCGCGGGTGCCGCGTATTCACTTCGTCGACTGGGTTTACGGGTTCTTCTGCCTGAACCTGCTGGCGTTCGCCGCGCTGTTTCAGCTCAGCGAAGACAGCATCTGGCTGGCGCGGGTGTTCTACGTGTGGATCTCGGTCTACAACCTGTTCGTGGTATCGGTGGCCTGGAGCCTGATGGCCGATGTGTTCGACGGGCACCAGGCCAAGCGGCTGTTCGCTTTCATCGCGGCCGGCGCCAGCGTCGGCGGCCTGGTCGGGCCGGCGATGAGTGCGCTGCTGGTCGGCACGCTGGGCCAGTCCGGGCTGGTAGTGCTGGCCGGCGTGCTGCTCGGCGTCGCCCTGGCGCTCAAGGCACCGCTGATGCGCTGGCGCGAGGTTGGCGGTGCTGGCCGACCCGGTGCGGTGGCCACGGAGAGCACGCGCAAACCGGTGACGGGTAACCCGTTCAGCGGCCTGACGCGCGTGCTGCAATCGCCTTACCTGCTGGCGATCGCCGGCTTCGTGGTGCTGCTCGCGACCGTGACGACCTTTCTGTACTTCGAGCAGGCGCGGCTGGTGGCGGAGCGCTTCCCGGACCGCGAGTCGCAGATCCGGGTGTTCGGCATCATCGATGTGATCGTGCAGGCCGGCGCTTTGCTGTCGCAGTTGTTCATCACCGGGCGCATCGCCCAGAAACTCGGTGTGCGCATGCTGCTGGCGATTGTGCCGATGCTCGTCTGCGTGGGTTTCGTCGGCCTCGCCCTGGCACCGACGTTCGCCATGCTGGCGGCGCTGATGATCGTCCGCCGCATTGGCGAGTACGCGTTCGTGCGGCCCGGACGGGAAATGCTCTTCGCGCCACTGGATGCGGAGAGCAAATACAAGGCGAAGGGCTTTATCGACACCGTCGTCTATCGGGCCGGCGACGCCATCAGTGGTTGGGTGAAGAGTGGGCTGGACATGCTTGGCCAGGGCGCGGTGCTGGTGGCGCTGGTCGGTGCATTCTGCGCCTTGGTCTGGGGAGCGCTCGGCTGGTATCTGGGCAGGCAGGCCGATGATATGAACAAGCGAGGCACGCCGGAGGCGAAAGAGGACACCGAGGCCGTGCTTGCCAGCAGCTAGTGTTGCGGTGCTCGGTCGTCCCTGCGCCGCGCTCCACCCGTAGCCTGGTGCAGAGGTAGCGAAACCCAGGAAGCGATCTCCGTCACGACACATAGGCCGCCTCACAGATCGCTCCCTGCACATCGCTGCGCTCAGTGAAGGTTACGGTCTACGCCGCGCTCCGTAGCCTGGCGTAGAGCGCAGCGAAACCCAGGAAGCGATCTCCGCCACGACACATAGGCCGCCTTACAGATCGCTCCCTGCACATCGCTGCGCTCAGTGACAGGCTACGGTCTGCGCCGCGCTCCGTAGCCTGGTGTAGAGCGCAGCGAAACCCGGGAAGCGATCTCCGCCACGACACATCAGAGCATCCCTCCAGGCTTCACATGGGGATGATCACATCCCGGTCAGCGGGCCGTCACTTTTAGAAGTCCAGCGACGCCCCGAGCCAGTAGGTACGGCCGTAATTGACCGTGCCGTCGTCCTCGTCATTCAGGCGCTTGTTACCCAGGTTGTAGATGGCCGAGTTGAGCGTCAGCGACTCGGTCAGCTTGTACGAACCGCCGACATCGGCCGTGGTGTAGGCACGTGACGATTCGCCGGTCAGCGTGGCGCCATATTCCTCGCCGCTGTAATGGGTGGCGGCCCAGGCCAGGGCTCGGTCGGTGATGTCCCAGTCGGCACGCAGGCTCGCCTTGCGCTTGGGCGTCAGCGACAGCGGCCGGCCCTTGTCGACGCCGCTCTTCTGCTCGGAATCCAGGTAGGTGAAGTTACCCTTGACCGCCACATTGGCCAGCGCCTGCCAGTTACCGCTCAACTCCAGGCCGCGGATCACCGCCTTGTCGACGTTCACTCGCTCCATCACCGTCAGGCCCTGCCACTGTTCGGCGGTGGTGACGGTGGACAGCTTGTCCTTGAAATCGTTGTAGAACAGCGTGGCGCCGGCCGACAGGTCGTCACGGTTCGACCACATCGCGCTCAGCTCGTAGTTGGTGCTGCTCTCTGGCTTGAGGTTGGCGTTGCCGAACTGCACGAAACGGTTGCGGCGAATCACCGCGTAGTCGTCGATCACTGCACGCAGTTCCGGCGCCTTGAAACCACGGGCCACGCCACCTTTCAGCGTCCACTCGTTATTCAGGTGCCACACGCCATAAACGCGTGGGTTGACGTGGCTGCCGTACTGCTCGTGATGATCCAGGCGCACGCCGGTGGTGAGGGCGAAGTCGTCGGTGATCGACCACTCGTCTTCGGCAAACAGCGCCTTCTGCACCACCGAGTACTCCTCGTTTTCCCGCTCGCGAGCGGTGCCGCGATTAGCCTGGTTCCAGTCGGTCAGCGTCGCTTCGTTCCACTGCACGCCGGTGGTGGTGACGTGATACTCGGTAGGGATCACCAGCTTGCCGTCCAGCACGCGATTGCGGATTTCCGGCTTGCGCCCGAACACATCGGCCTGCGCCGGGGTCGCCTTACCCTCGCGGCTGGTGGTTTCCTCGGCGAAGGACAACGTCGAATCCGCCCAGCCCCAGCGACCGTCATGGGTCAGTGACCAGTGATCACGGTTGTTCTTCTGCTCGCGAGTCGACCAGTTGGCGCTCAGGCCATCGCCATTCTTCAGGCGTGAGGCGCCGGCTTCGAGCAGAAATTCATGGTTCTCGCTCGGCGTCAGGGCCAGGCGCGCGGTCAGGCTCTTGTTGTCGGATTTGGCGAAGCCTTCGTTGGCTTCGGCATCGTCATCGGCCTGGCGGTCGAGGTAGCTGCCCCACACCTGCAGGCCGAGCACCTCGTTGATCAGCGGGCCATTGAGGTAGAACTGGGTGTTGCGGGCATTGCCCTGGTCGCTGTTCGGCCGCGCCGAATAGTCGTAGGACACATTGCCGCCCCACTCGGGCGACACCTTGCGGGTGATGATATTGATCACCCCGCCGATGGCATCCGAACCGTACAGCGACGACATCGGCCCACGCACCACTTCGATACGCTCGATGGCCGCCGCCGGCGGCACGAAGCTCTGCTCGTAGCCCCGGTTGCCATTGACCCGCGAATCCCGCCCGCTCTGGCGTTTGCCATCGACCAGGATCAGCGTGTAATCACCCGGCATGCCACGGATCTGAATATCGGTCTCGTTGGCACCGCCATTGACCACCACGCCTTCCACATCGCGCACCGCATCGGCCAGGTTCTGCACCGAGCGTTTGCGCAGGTCATCACCACTGATAACCGTGACCGACGCCGGAGCATCCTCCAGGTTCTGGGCAAAGCCGGAGGCGGTCACCACCATATCGTCCAGCTCGACCGTGTCGGCCTGGGCGAGGGCGCTGCCAGTGGCCAGGCATAAAGTCGCCAGGCGAATCAATGTGCCGACAGGGCGGCGAGGGAAGGGCGCGTGCATGGAGTAGTCCTTACGAATCGTTTGCAGGCGCGAATCGTATGCATCCATGGCGGGGAAGGTTGGACAAAGTGAGACAGCGGGGCGCGGTGCTGGGGAGCAACAACTTGGTGCGGATCTGCTGGGCGGTGTGGTGCCAAGAGCGGCGCTTCAGCGTGTGAGAAGAGCCCATATACAGTTATTAGACGCGCCTTTGACCGCAGGTCGGTATGCGCATACCATGTGCGCATGAAAGCCTAGGAGGGAGGGAATGCCCATGCTTGCTGCCTACAACCCCAACGCCCCCAAGCGGCCTGCCAACCTCAGCGTTAACGGCGACTTGCTCAATAAAGCCAAGGATTTGGATATTAACCTCTCGGCGACATTAGAACAGGCTCTGGCTGAGGCCCTGAGGAAGAAACAGCGTGAGCAATGGCTGGACGAGAATCGGAAAGCCATCCATGCCTATAACGAACATGTGGAAGCTCACGGCGTGTTCAGCGACGACCTAAGGGGCTTCTGATGCCTCAGTTCGCAGTACACAAGAACACAAACGCCGCCACAAAGGCTGCAGTGCCCTTGCTGCTTGATGTGCAGAGCGACCTGATTGCTGAGCTTGGTACGAGGGTTGTAGTACCGCTTTACACGGCTACCGCCATGAAAGGGAAAACTCTCGCAACCCTCACGCCAACGTTTGAAATTAATGATCAACAGTACGTGATGGTGACTCCGCAGCTGGCCGGTATAGCCAAGAAACAACTCGGCACTCAAGTTGCCGACCTCTCAGCACAGCGTAATGAAATAATTGCTGCTCTTGACTTGCTGATCACCGGTATCTGATAGGTGCGTCTAACGATTAAGCTAAGGGGGGCTTTAGCACTTCCCGGTGAGCGAAGTGAACCGCTTAAATAAGTTGTTAGGCTAAAGCGTGCTGTTATGTGGGAGACTTGCTTTCAAGTACCTTAAGATCTTCTATCGAATAAATGAAGCCGCTGATTTTGCCTTGTTGGTAGCTTGATTCCTGGCAGTAGTTGTAATTACTCCTTGAATCAACTTCTTCATCAAGAGTCGCTCGTACATTTTGCTCGGAGTTAAAAAACAATTTCGAGTGATGCTCGATGACATTCTGCTCCGGACTCGCTTTAATAATCTCTTCTAGTCGGCCGTTCCATATGCTCATATATGTATGTTTAAAGCCATCTTTAAAGGCGTTAAAGTCACAGGTGGCATTGATGTCGCTTTGTTTTATTTTAACGTTTTTAACATACCCTGAAGCGTCACCTACTGATAATTCTTCCCCATTTATATGGGATTTTCCAGCGCATCCTGCTAGCGAGGTGGCAATAAAAAAAGCATAGATCATTGGTTTGAGCATTTAGATTATTTCTCCTTGGTTGAGCCTAACGTAGAGTTTTGCAGCAATATTGTAGCCGCGAAGCGGTGGAAAATTATCCGGCAAAAGCGCCTGGTTAAATGACTTTTCGGTAAACCATTTCATAAGGCAGATAACCTTTTTTCACATAAAACTTACGAGCAACTGCGTTTGTGTGTAGCACTGATAGTTTAACGGTGAACAATCCAAGGGAATGACAGAAGGCCTCTGCGTGCTGTAGAAGCTCAGAAGCGACGCTTGAGCCACGATGAGACTCTGCCACGACAAAGTCTGTAATTAGGCCGTACTGGATATATTCTGGGTATACGTGTTGCGTGCCCGGGTGTTCATTGTCACGGAATACTACGATTAGGCCAACAGCCTGAGCTGACTCAATAGCGAGGAATATTTTTCCTATTGAGCAACCAACTGCAGCTATTAAATAGTCGAGTTGGTTTGCTGAAACTTCATCGGAGGGTGGCCGGTCACTATTTAAACGACGCTCATGCTCTTGTAGTAAACACATCAGATCAATAGCTGATTCTCGGTACTTCCCATCATATTCGATAATTTTCATAGGCATTTAACCTTTGGTTAAGGGGAGGGCTTTAGCCTGTCCCGGTGAGCGAAGCGAACGGTTTGAACCACTAGTTAGGCGGCCTGCAAACCATCGCTATTTCTCCAATACAACGTTGATTCGTACTGGAATGAAACCACAAAATTAGCATCGGTTTTGGTTGTAAGGAGTTTTACAAAGCGCTCTAGATCACCAAGTGCAGAAAAACCTTCTGGCTCCGGCCCTTTTATTCGCATGTAACAGCGAATGGCTACAGGGAAGATCATGTTTTTAGTGTCTTCCGCGTATAGCGTATGGTCATTTAGTTCGCACGCGGCGCTTACTGATAATCCGGACTCGAAAATTCCTTCCACCGTATGGTCGTCATCGTCTGTATCCTGTGCGCCGAGTTCGCTCAATGTCGTAGAGACAGTGGCTATTGAAAGTCGCTCATCGGCTTCAAGGTGAATGTCGAGACTCATTTTTTTAGCCTAACGTTTGGTTAAGAGGCGGGCTTTAGCCCGTCCCAGTGAGCGAATCGAACGATTTGAACCACTTGTTAGGCACTGGGTGGCATCAGGCATAGTCTTCGGGGTAGAAGGTCTGGCCGTCGAATAGCGACGGTCCGGAGCCAGATAAGCTTTCCAGAAATGGCCCAAGCTTGTTCAAACTCAATTGATAACCTGCGAGACCGTGTTGCAACCGAATGCCGTTCACGAATATCCAAGCTGTTGCAAGCCGAAATTGCGGCAAATGCTTCCAATAGAGGGATGAAAATATCCAGGAGCAAACATGCCTCGGATCATCGTCAATGTCGCCACACTCATCAAGAAATACTTGCCAATCGTCCTGCTTCTGGAAAATTCCTGGATTGGCCCCGAAAGCGGCTGCAACGCGATTATTGAGAGCTAGAATAGCAACTGCGTCAAGTGTTAGACGCCTCCCCTGGGCTTCAAGAGTTGTCGCGTCCCAGATAGTCCGAAGTCGGTCGCAGAGTTCAAAGACACTTATTGTAGGTTCGCGCATCTGATGATGCTCGCACACGGCAATGGCCATGAATTGCTCCCGTCGTTCACGTGTGTCGTCTTCCATAAGTCTCACTGTTGGTTTGCGGGTCATATTGGCGGTTTTCGTTGGCGTCTTACTGCTGCCTAACCCCCTACTAAGCCGCCGGAACGCAGCGAAGGTCGGTTTGAGTTGTTTTTTAGAACTCACTCCAGCCCTGCATTAGCCATAAAATTTGCGCAAAACTCTGCTGCTTCCCCTTGTTTAATTTTTTGAAAAAGTTCAGCACTTTCTTGGGCTACTTCTGCCAAAATCTTTTTTTCCTCATCCGAGCACTCAGACAGAATGGCAGCCACTTGCTCCAAAGCTTCTGCAGCCTCGTCTGGATTTACTGTCTCATCGTCCCATAACTCAAATTTCGACGTAGCCTGTAAAACAGCTAAAGCTAAATTCCTCATTGCTAATCCTTAAAGTTATAACGTTTGGTTAAGGGGCGGTTCAAACTGATTTCGGCGAACCACTATTACCACTTGGAACCAGACGCGTCCTTCATTCGAAGGCACGCTAAGCCTGAAGGACGAAGATTCATCTTTTTAAGGAGCAACGGTTCTTTTTTTCCATCGTCGGGCACTCTTTCTCCACTAACAGTGCAGTAAACGTCTGGACCTGAGAGAAAGCCAGAAACGCCAGATTTTTCTTCAATGAGCGAGCCTTGGTTGAAGACGTATTTTGAGTTTTCTTCGGGTGTGAATGAAAAGATTATTCTGCAGAACGAACCGGAGAGTTGATTTTCCAATGCCAGGTATGTAGTCCTGTTGGCATGGATTTTTACCGTTTTACCAGATGAACCAACCGATGAGGTCCCTGCGAAGCACCCGTTTTTGTCCATGTTGAAAATGTTAAACCATGAGCCTCCGCTAAACTCTACGACGACTTCGGCGGAAGGCTCATTGTCTTTGGGGAATATATAGGGTTTGTTACCTAGCCTGTCATAGAAGGTGCAACTGCTTAGAAGGGCGGTCAGTATGATAAGTGTGATGCGCATAATTTCTCGTTGTGAATGATAGTATTTAAGTTGTCGCTGCAAAAAATTGGGATCAACATGAGCGGCAGATCCGATATCTGAATGACGACTATCCTTGTCCTGCGGTCGTAAAGGCATAATCGCCTGTTGGTATCCACATTTCTGAACCTGATTTAGAATCGATCAGGCGCTGTAGTAATTCAAATGCCGTCTTTCTAGGTAGATGGAACCGGCTGGGGAACCAACCTATTCCTTCACCACAGCAGGGGCAGGCCTCGGGCGCATGGTACCGAGCTTCAACTTGAGTGCTAAGGCAGTCAGGTGTCCTTGCGTAAAACCCGCTATCGCTGCCTGGCGTTTGGAGCGTGCATACGGCATAAATTTCGGTAAATGAGAAATTTAGGTTTTCACCTAAGTCATTTACCAAAAATACATGACCGTTCGGTTCACGCATGGCCAGCTTTATTGCTTCATCGATGCTGGTAGCCGCATGGCCGTCATAGAAGTTCGGTTCGAGTGTCCAGGGTGAATCGGATGTCATGATCTTGTCAGAGCCCTTGGCAGTGAGTAGATCATTGTTGCTAGCGTAAAAAATGTCGCCGGTTGCTATCTGGTTTCGATGCGTTTTTATGGCTTGGCGTGACTCAACTGAAAGTTTGGCGCAAATTGCGCACGCGCCTTCATTCTTAATTGCTGTTGCCAGCAAGATCATGCTGCCACACTCGTTGCATTGAATGCGGTCGTAGCCAGTTGTCGATCCGTTAGGTGTATGCGATAACGAGTTGAATGGATTTTTTCCGCGAATAAGCGAAATCAATGAGTTAAGCCAGCGTCTGGTTTGCCACTCTTTCATCATCTAGTTGCTGTTTGTTGGTCGTGGGGCTGTTTATAAGATGAACGCGCATGTGCCACCTAAGGCTTTCATTTCCCAAAGAGTCGGGAAAAGAAGCCTTTTTTGGAAGGCTGCGATTCCATTTTTTGCTTTTCAATTGCCTCGTTCAGTTGTACCGCTACAGCTTTACTATAAAGAAGGGCTCCCTCTGGGTTGCAGTTGAACAGATTCGACAAGCTGCGGCTCGCGTCTAGATCCAGTGGGTTGGGCTCGACAATCTCAGATGCTTCGATAAGGCCAAAGCCATTCTCAATCGCATCATCTACCGCTTTCCAGAAAATATCCAAACGTTCATGTGAGAAGGTTTCATCCATTTTTGCTCTTACATGTGGTGCCGTTTGGTAGTCTGCACGTAATTTTCTAAGTGCTGCGTGAGGCAAATAAACACCACCGCAGTAATTTTCTGTTAACTGGTTTTCGATCTTTTTTTCCCAATAGGCTTCAGGAATCAGCGTTTTCCAGTCGCCTAAATACGTCGCCATTACAGCGTCGTCTACAAGGAATGAAAATGCGCCGCCCCTTATGTAGTGGTGCTTTCTTAAAAAACCTAAAATGATCGCTACATAAAAGGCATGCCCTTTGTTAAAGGGAGTGTCTTCGTCTAGGGTGCGCGCTTCTTCAAATCTCATTCTCAGTTGCTCAGCATAGAATTCATCGACGCTGAACGTCTCAATAATGGAGTTGATATGATTCGGATCGGTAAGCCCTTGAAAGTAAAGTGAGCGAATTTCGTCGGCTCCGATCGGGTGATAAGTAATATCCCATCCCATATACTGCTCCTTTGATAGCTTTATCTTGTCGCCTTCGAGGTCCGCCGCCTATGAGCTTCTCGCACCTGCGTAGTTAGCGAGTAGGCCAATGACGTTTTCTATCGCCCTCGCAAGCTGCGGCATCCAAAATACTTCCGAGTTGCCACTGCTCCAATTCTCAGCCAAGTTCGCGAGGCCTCTAAGGTTGTGCTCCCATGTGCTGCGCTGCTCAGAAGGTCACTGTCGGTGCTTCTTGGCACCCTCCCATACATACCGCTCCCCACCACCAAAATAACGCCACTCGCCGTAAAACTCCGTGAAGCGGTCATCGAAGTTGAGTTCGAGATCTCCGTAGCCGTATTTGTCTATCCACACGCACTTAAGGAGCAGAGTGTGCAGCGGCTTACAATCTTTGAGCCGGCCTTTGGTTTCGCCATCCTGGTCGGTCAGGACATAGCTGCCGGACAGGGTATCTTTGGTGCTCCAGCGCAGGGAGGTGACCACGTTGTCCAGCTTGCCGGCGTTTTCGATCTGGCCCTCGTAATCGCCTGCCATATTCGGCTTGGCGGCAACAGCCAGGGCTGGGCAGCAGGTAATAAGCAAAGCGAAAAGGGCGGTCGGGCTTGGAGCTAAGCCATGCCGCTTGGCGATGCGAGGGGGGATGGTGGGCAACATTCCTTGTTTTCTCACAGCTCAGATCCGGGTTGAGCGTTTGGCGTTTCGGTGACGGGTTATGGGCCGTCAGCGCCTAGTTGGGAGTGGCAAGACACTACTCGGCTTGTACCTGGTCTGTCTATCTCGAGCAGGCTCGCGTCGATACAAAAACGCCCACTGGCCAAGCTGGCGCAGTGGGCGTTTGTTAGAGGGGGCTTAAACCCGCTCAGCCCACATATCGTATTCATCGGCATCGACGATGCGCACACGCACCTTGTCACCGGGCTGGAAGTCGGTGCCTTCGATGAACACGCTACCGTCGATTTCCGGGGCGTCGGCCCAGGAGCGGGCGACGGCGCCCTGGTCGTCGACTTCGTCGATCAGCACGTCCATTTCGCGGCCGATCTTCATCTGCAGGCGTGCGGTGCTGATGGCTTGTTGGTGGGCCATGAAGCGATCCCAGCGGTCCTGTTTGACGTCATCGGGCACGATGTCCACGTCCAGGTCATTGGCCGGTGCGCCTTCCACCGGCGAGTACTGGAAGCAGCCGACGCGGTCGAGCTGGGCTTCGGTCAGCCAGTCGAGCAGGTACTGGAAGTCTTCTTCGGTTTCACCTGGGAAGCCGACAATGAAGGTCGAACGGATGGTCAGGTCCGGGCACTGTTCGCGCCAGGACTTGATACGCGCCAGGGTACGGTCTTCGAAGGCCGGGCGCTTCATCAGCTTGAGTACGCGCGGGCTGGCGTGCTGGAAAGGGATGTCCAGGTACGGCAGCAGCTTGCCGGCGGCCATCAGCGGGATGATGTCGTCGACGTTGGGGTATGGGTACACGTAATGCAGGCGCACCCACACGCCCATGCTGGAGAGCGCTTCGCAAAGCTCTTTCATGCGCGTCTTGACCGGCTGGCCGTTCCAGAAGTCGGTCTTGTACTTGAGGTCGACGCCGTAGGCGCTGGTGTCCTGGCTGATGACCAGCAGCTCCTTGACGCCGGCCTTGACCAGGCGCTCGGCCTCGCCCAACACGTCGCCCACCGGGCGGCTGACCAGCTTGCCGCGCATCGACGGGATGATGCAGAAGCTGCAGCTGTGGTTGCAGCCTTCGGAAATCTTCAGGTAGGCGTAATGGCGCGGCGTGAGCTTGATGCCCTGCGGCGGCACCAGGTCGATCAGCGGGTTGTGGTCCTGGCGCGGCGGCACCACGTCGTGCACCGCGTTGACCACCTGCTCGTATTGCTGCGGGCCGGTGACCGACAGCACGCTGGGGTGCACGTCACGTATGCTGCCTTCTTCGACGCCCATGCAGCCGGTGACGATGACCTTGCCGTTTTCCTTGATCGCCTCACCGATCACTTCCAGCGACTCGGCCTTGGCGCTGTCGATGAAGCCACAGGTGTTGACCACCACGACGTCGGCGTCCTGGTAGGTCGGCACGACCTCATAACCTTCCATGCGCAGCTGGGTGAGGATGCGCTCGGAGTCAACGAGAGCCTTCGGGCATCCGAGGCTGACAAAGCCGACTTTCGGCGTGGCGGTGGTGGTCATGCGGGCGAACCTCAGGCTAGGCGATGCGGGCGCTGGGGCGCCTCTGATCAAAAAGTGCGCAATTCTAGCGGCGCGCGCGTGACTTTGCCAGCACTGCCGGTAGGCCGTGCCACCCGTGTGTCGGCAGGTAATTGCCATTTCGGGCCTTTGCTACGCTGTGCTCACAACAACCACAAGAGATGTTCGCCCATGTTCGCCAGAATCACTTCGCTGAGCGTCAACCTGGTTCAACGCTACCTGCCATCGCCGTTCGTGTTTGCCCTATTGCTGACGTTGTTGGTGTTGCTGCTCGGCATGGCCACCACTGGCCAGAGCCTGGTGCAGATGACGCGACACTGGGGCAACGGCCTCTGGGGCCTGCTGATGTTCACCATGCAGATGGCGCTGGTGCTGGTTACCGGCCATGCACTGGCGAACGCGCCGGCGGTCAGCCGCTTGCTCGATCGGTTGGCGCGTATTCCGCGTTCACCGGGGCAGGCGATCATATTCGTCACGCTTGTGGCCATGCTCGCTTCGCTGATCAACTGGGGCTTCGGCCTGGTCGTCGGCGCGGTGTTCGCGCGGGCCCTGGCGCGTCAGGTCAAAGGCGTGCATTACCCATTGCTGGTGGCCGCTGCCTATTCGGGTTTTCTGGTCTGGCATGGCGGCTTGTCGGGTTCGATCCCGTTGTCACTGGCCACTGGCGGCGCTGATCTTGAGCGCATGACCGGCGGCGCGCTGACCGCAGCGGTTGGCGTGGAACACACGCTGTTCTCCACGTTGAACCTGGCGATCATCGCCATGCTGGTGATTGGCGCGCCGCTGTTGAATCGCGCCATGCAGCCTGCCACACCGACGGTTGCCGACCCTGCCTTGCTGGTCGACCCGCCGGCGCCCCACGTGCCGCGCGAAACCGGCGCTCAGCGCCTGGATGACAGCCGCATTCTTGGCCTGCTGCTGGTAGCCATGGCGGCCGTCTACTTCGGTTTTCATTTTGCCGAGAACGGTTTTGGCCTGACGCTCAATCTGGTGATCGGCATGTTCCTGTTCGCCGGGCTGCTGGCCCACGGCTCGCCTGAGCGCTATGCCCGTGCGGTGCAGGGGAGCGTCAGCGGCATCAGCGGGATCATCATCCAGTTTCCGTTCTATGCCGGCATCATGGGCATGATGGTGGGCGCCAGCCCCGAGGGCGAAGTGTTGGGCCGGCAGATAACCGACCTGTTTATCGCCTGGTCGACGGCTGACAGCTTCCCGGTACTGGCATTCCTGAGTGCCGGGTTGCTGAACGTGTTCATCCCGTCCGGTGGCGGCCAATGGGCGGTGCAGGGGCCGATCATGCTGCCGGCCGGGCAAGCGCTCGGTGTAGCGCCGGAAGTCACCGCGATGGCGATTGCCTGGGGCGATGCCTGGACGAACATGATACAGCCGTTCTGGGCCTTGCCGCTGCTGGCCATCGCCGGGCTGGGCGCGCGGGACATCATGGGCTACTGCCTGATCATGCTGTTGTATTCGGGCGTGGTCATCGCCGGCGCCTTCTATTTCCTGGGGTGATCGCACAAGTGCCCGCAGCCGGTTTGCAGCCGGCTGCCGGGGCTATCGGTGCGTTGCCTGTTGGCGTTTCTGAATGGCGGCGATCAGGCGTTCGGCCAGTGCCGGGTAATCCTTGTCGTAATGATGGCCGCCTGGCAGCTGCAGCTTTTCGCCAACGGCCTGCGGCTGGGTGCAGCCACTCTGCAAGGCTTCTTCGGTGCCGTAGACGCACAGCACCTTGTCGGCCGGCAGCTTGACCAGCTCCGGGCCGGTCGCCGCTTCGGTTGCATCCTTGCCCAGCCAGCCCTGGACGCGGATCTCGAACGCGCCGCTGCGCGCCAGGGCCAGCAGCAGCACGGCATCGACCTGCTGCTTGTCGCTGTCGGGCAGGTGGTTGTAGAGCGCAGGCATCACATCGGCGCCGAAGGAGTAGCCGATCAGCACGAAGCGCTTGGCGTGCCATTTCTCGCGGTATTGGCGCATCAGCTCGGAGAGGTCGCTGGCGGCCTGCTCCGGGCTCTTGCGTTGCCAGAAATAGCGCAGGGTGTCGACACCGACCACCGGGTAGCCGCGCTCGGCCATCTGTTCGGCCACGGCTTTGTCCAAGTCGCGCCAGCCGCCGTCGCCGGAGTAGAACAGGCTCACCGTATCGCCAGGCTGGGCAGCTGGCACTTCGACCACTGGCAGATCATCGCTGGCGCCCTGCAGCAGGCGGCGCAGCTGCGTCATCAGCAGGGTCTTGGGTTCGGTCTGGTAATCACCGATTAAAGTTTCGGCGTTGGCCTGCTGGCGCACGAAACGGGCGCTGGCGTCATCCGGATTGTCGTTCCAAACGGCCAGCCAGTGGCCATGGGCACTGCTTGCAGGGGGCGCAGTGGCGCAATCGGGCTTGGCGAGCGAAAAGCCGACGGACAGGGCCTGGGCCTTGTCGTCGTTCTGCGTGGCGAGCCAGCGCCAGGCGAGCATGGCGCCAGTATCGCTGCCTGCCACCAGGTCGGTCGATCCGCCGAGCGTCGCGCTGGCTTCTTGCAGGCGCTTGGCCTGGTCCTCGCAGCTCTTCTGTGTGGGCTGATACTGACCGATCGCGGCGTGGTTGGATTGCGCCAGTTCCAGCAACTCGGCGTCGCTCAGTTGTTGATCGACAGGCAGCGCCAACAGCACGCGACGTTGCACCGTACCGCCGGGCGTGGCCAGCAGCAGGTCACCGCCCGAGGCCAATGGATGGCGTGTCAGGCTGGGCTCAGGCGCGGGCCGCAGCCAGTGATAAAGGCCGCCCGCCAGCAGGGCGAGCAGCAGGAGGACGAGCGGCAGCAAGCGTTTGGCAGTGCGAGTCATCAGCGTTTCACCAGTCCGGTAAAGCCGCCTGCGATCAGCGCGGCGGTGTCGGTCAGCGCCACCAGCGGGTCGAGCCCCGCGGGCACGGCCATGTAGCGAGGCTCCCAGTCCGGCTGGAACTTGTCCTTGAAGCGGCGCAGGCCCTGGAAGTTGTAAAACGCCTCACCGCGCTGAAACACCAGCGCACCCAGACGCTGCGCCAGTGGCGCGCCACGACGAGGCTGCAGGCCGGACAGCGGCACCATGCCCAGGCTGAAGCGGGCGAAGCCGGCCGCCTTGAAATGCAGAATCAGGCCGAGCATGAGAAATTCCATGGTCAGCTTCGGTGCGTCTGGCAGCACGCGCATCAGGTCGAGGGTGGCGAGGTCGCGGCTGTCGGTTTCCAACAGGTTGGCAAAGGCCACGGCACGGCCTTCGACCCGCGCCACGACGATGCGGAAGTGGCGCAGGTAGGCGGGGTCGAAGCGGCCCAGGGAGAAGCCTTTCTCGCGCATCTGCTTGCCGTTCAGCCAGGCATCGGAGATCGCACGCAGTTCGTCGAGCGGCGCTTCACCGGGTGCGAAGAATTCCAGCACCAGGCCATCGCGCTGCCCACGGTTCCAGGTGTAGCGCAGGTCCTTCATGGTCTTGCCGGTGCTTTCCAGCTCGAAGCGGTTGAGGTCGACCCGGGCTTCTTCGCCCAGCTTGATGGCGGTCAGGCCGATGTCCATGTACAGCGGCAGGTTTTCGGCGCGCACCTGGTAGAAGACCGGGCGCGTGTGGTGGCGGTCGCAGAGGTCGCGAAACTGCCAGACCAGCTCGGCACGTCGCTGCGTTGTGCCAATCGGGTCGAACAGCGCGACCATGCTGCGCGCGCGCCGCGCATACATCAGAAAGGCATCGCCCTCTGGGTGTACCAATAGTGCTTTGTCGCCGGTCAGCGCCAGGCCGCCGTCGGCCTGATCGGAGGCCTTGACGATGCGCGCAGCGCGGTCCAGTTCTTCGCTGTCGGGCAGGGCGATGGCCGGTGGTGCGGCCCGTAGCAGCCAGGCGAGAAACACCACGCTGAGCACCAGCACGCAGCCCAGTGCCGCCCGCAGGCCGCGTGGGGCATCGGCATTCACCGCGAACTGCCACCACAGCTGATGTTCGTACGGCACATTCTGATAGGCGAAGAACAGTAGCCAGATCGAAGCGCCGAGCACGCAGGCGCTGGCCGCCAGGTGCCAGGGCGAAAAGGGCAGTTCCATGATGCGGCTGGGGCGATAGAAATACGGGCGGAACAGCGCCAGCAGGCCCGCGGTGATGCTCAACAGCAGGGCTTCCTCCCAGTCGAAGCCCTTGAGCAGCGACAACACGGCGCCGGTGACCAGCAGCCCCAGGGTCATCGCCCAGGCCGCGGAGAGGCGGCGACGCAGCCCTTGTGCCAGCAACAGGCAGAGCAGGCCGATCAGGCTGGCGCCAAAGTGCGAGGCGTCGATCAGCCTGTGCGGAATGAGAAAGTCGAGAATTTCCAGGCGCTCGTCCAGGCTTGGCGTGGCGCCAGAGAACAGCAGCACCATCCCGGAGATGAACACCAGCAAGGCCAGGATGGGCGCCGCCAGGCCGCTCGCCGCACGGATGGCCTGGCGCGCGTCGACCAGGCGGCGCAGCTCCATGGCCAGCAACAGCAGGCAGGCCACCAGCAGAGGCAGCACGATATAGATGAGGCGATAGAGCAGCAGGGCGGCCGCGAGGGGCGCAGCACCGAGGTCGTTGGCGAAGGCCGCCAGCAGCACCGCCTCGAATACGCCGACCCCGCCGGGCACATGGCTGAGCACCCCGGCTGCCAGTGCCAGCAGGTACACCAGCAGGAAGGTAGTGAAGGGCGGTGCTTCGGGGAGTAGCAGATACAGCACGCCAGCGGCGGCGCTGACGTCGACCAGGGTGATCAGCACCTGCAGCAGCGTCAGCCGCGTATCGGGCAAACGCAGCAGGTGCCGATGCACACGCACGGTCACGCAGCCCGGCGCGGGGCGCTCTGCGAGTCGGGCGCGATGCACCGCCAGGAGCAGCGCGCCGCCAAGCGCCAGCAGCATCACGCAAATGGCGATCAGCAGCGGTGTCGGCAGGTGCAGCGCTGTCGCCGCAGCAGTGGGGGCGGCGAGCGCTGCGAGTGCCGCCAATAACGGCAGGGCGCAGCCCAGCGACAGGCTGGCGAATACCGTCATGCGGGCTATTTCGCCGGCGCCGATGCCATGCCGGGCGTACAGGCGATAACGGATCGAGCCACCCGAGAGCATCGACAGGCCGACCGCATTGCCGATGGCGAACGCGCAGAAACCGCCGGTTGCCAGCGTGCGAGCTGGAAGGCTGACGGCGGCGTAGCGGCTTGCTGACCATTCGTAGCCGAGCAGGGCGATGAAGCCGAGGACGGTCAGGCCGACTGCGCCAAACAGGTTGGCGGCCGGCACGGCCAGAATGGAGGCATGCAGCGCGCTGGGGTCGAGCTCATCGAGCAGGTGCCGGCAGGCTAGCAGCGCGACCACGAACAGCAGCAGCGCTGCCCCTAGCCCCAAAGGCTGGCGGTATCGATCGAGGCGCTGTCGCCATAGCAGGAGTTGGGATTTGGGCAGGGACGGTTGGGCAGTAGCGTCGGAGCTGGCGCGCATCGGATACCTCTTGGGTAGTGCGGCTCAGATTGTAAGGCAGAAGCCAAGTTTCTTTGTGTGACAAATAATGTATGGGTACAGGCGAACCGCTTCAAGGTGTCGTGCCTGACGTCATGAAGATTTATCTGCAAGAAGGATAGTGGCTGATAGCCGTTGTGCCGGGCAGTCAAATTTCGAGCGCCCACAAACAAAAGCCCCGACAGCGAGGCTATCAGGGCTTTCGTTTCGAAGGTGGTTGCGGGAGCCGGATTTGAACCGACGACCTTCGGGTTATGAGCCCGACGAGCTACCAGACTGCTCCATCCCGCGGCGGCAATTCTATATAAAAACGCGCTTCTGTCAATCGATTTCTGCTTTCTAATCAATTAGTTAAATCGACAGGGCGGAAAAACAAAAAGGCCACTCGATTGAGTGGCCTTTTTGAGTATCTGGTTGCGGGAGCCGGATTTGAACCGACGACCTTCGGGTTATGAGCCCGACGAGCTACCAGACTGCTCCATCCCGCGCCGGCAATTCTATACAAGTAAGCTTCTCTGTCAACCACTTTGTGCTTTTCAATCAAATAGTTAGTCGACAGGCGGAAAGCAAAAAGGCCACTCGATTGAGTGGCCTTTCTGAGTATCTGGTTGCGGGAGCCGGATTTGAACCGACGACCTTCGGGTTATGAGCCCGACGAGCTACCAGACTGCTCCATCCCGCGGTCGCCATTCTATTCATTTGAAACATGTTGTCAACGCTTATCTCGGAAAAACTGTTTTCCGTTCAATCGGTTAGCGTTGATCAGCAAGCGGGTCGAGCGATGCAACCCCTGCCATGCGGGGCTTTCAGGCGGTTTCGCGGCGCTAAGGCGCATGGCAGATAAAACCATCCGGTTGGCGGGGCAGGCTGGAAGGCTGTTCTTTTATACAGTAAGGTGCCCATCCCATCGTCGCTCGGCCGCCTGCGTGGTCGTCCAGCTCTCTCGTTTTCAGGTTTATGGCGCAGCGAAAGATCATTCACGTCGACTGTGACGCCTTTTATGCCTCGGTCGAAATGCGCGACAACCCGGCGCTGGCCGACAAGCCGATGGCAGTGGGTGGCTCGGCGGATCGGCGTGGGGTTATCGCCACCTGCAACTATGAAGCGCGGGCGTATGGGGTGCGCTCGGCGATGGCTTCCGGGCACGCGCTGAAGCTGTGCCCGGACCTGCTGATCGTCAAGCCGCGCTTCGATGTGTACCGCGGCGTTTCGCGAGAAATCCACGCGATCTTTCGCGATTACACCGACCAGATCGAACCGCTGTCGCTGGACGAGGCCTTTCTCGACGTGTCGCACTGCGAGCATTTTGGCGGCAGCGCCACGCGTATCGCCCAGGACATTCGCCGCCGTGTGTCCAGCGACCTGCATATCACCGTGTCGGCAGGCGTGGCGCCGAACAAGTTCCTGGCCAAGATCGCCAGCGACTGGCGCAAACCCAACGGGATATTCGTGATTACGCCGGATCAGGTCGAGGATTTCGTTGCCGAGTTGCCCGTCAACAAGCTGCATGGCGTCGGCAAAGTCACCGCCGACAAGCTGACACGCCTCGGTATACGCACCTGCAGTGACCTGCGCGAATGGAACAAGCTGCGCCTGGTGCGTGAGTTCGGCAGCTTTGGCGAGCGCTTGTGGAACCTCGCCCACGGCATCGACGAGCGCGTGGTGCAGACCGACAGCCGCCGCCAGTCGATGAGCGTGGAAAACACCTACGATCAGGATCTGCCGGACCTGCAGGCCTGCCTTGAACAGTTGCCCGCATTGCTGGAAGAACTGGAGCGGCGCATGACCCGCCTGGACGGCAGCTACCGGGCCGGCAAACCCTTCGTCAAAGTGAAGTTTCACGACTTCACCCAGACCACCCTGGAACAGGCCGGTGCGGCGCGTGATCTGGACAGTTACCGTGTGCTGCTGACCAACGCCCACGCACGCGGCAATCGCCCGGTGCGCTTGCTGGGCGTGGGCGTGCGGTTGCAGGATTTACGTGGTAAGCACGAGCAGTTGGATCTCTTTACGCCGCCAGAGCCCTAGCCGCATGGCCACAGCCGCGCGCGCCGGAGGCGATGCTCTTACCCGATTGCGTTTTGTAGGAGCCGCGACCCCGCGGCGAATGGTGGCCGCAGCGCCATCATTGCAGCACGACCACGCCCGTTCGCGCCGAGGGCGACGCTCCTACGCGATTACGATTTTTGTAGGAGCCGCGCCCCCGCGGCGAATGGTGATATCCCCACCGTCAGCAGTTAGAAACTGCTGCTGTCGCAGCGAACTCGGCCTCTGTTGCTTATTCGTCAGGCCACAGCCGGAGCGGTTTGCCACTGGCCGGCCATAGTCGCAGTTGCTCGATGGGCGAGATATCCCAGCGTTCGATGGTGCCGAGGCTCTGCAGAAAACGACTTTCCTGTTCCATCAATGCCGGCGCACACATCTTGCGGGTGCTGCCGGCCTCGCTGAAGGACAGCGTGTCGCCGTCACGCTGGTAGTTGGCGAACCAGTGGTTGCAGCCGGCGTTGCCGTAGGCACGGCCGTCTTCACCCAGGGTGATGGTCAGGTGGCTGTTGTCGATCAGCGGGCGTTCGCCAATCCATTCGACGCGGTACACGCGTTCGGTCTCCAGTTGCACCGGTTTGCCAGCGCAGCCGGCAAGGGCCGCGGTCAGCAAGCCCAGGGCGAGTAACGGTTTCATCAGGCCTCCTTCTTCAGGCACGCGGGGCAGAGGTGCTTGCCCTCCTGTTTGCGCCAGCCGAGTTCCGCAAGGCGAGCATCGGCGGCAGGCGTCTGGGCTTTCTTGCCCAGTGCACTGTCGACCGCGAATTCGAAGTCCAGTTGCTTGCCGCAGCTGTCGCAGGTGACCTGCCAGTTGAAAATCGACAGCTCGGTGAAGGCCGGCCCGTGTGCCACCGCTACCCATTGGCCTGGCGGGTTGATCAGGTGGCGAACCTTGTCGACCTGCAGGCGCATGTTCAGGTCGCGGCTGCCCTTGAGGCTGACCACCAGGGTGTCGGCGTTCTTGATCGAGCCGCCGTTGCCGGTGACCTGATAGCGGCCGGGAGCCAGGGCGCGGCACTCGATCAGCGTGTGTTCGGGATTGAGCAGGTTGTAGCGGAAATCGTGTTCGGCCATGGTTCCTCCGGATAAGGAGGGCATTCTAACAGGCCGGGATGGAGGAGGGCGGGCAGCGAAAATAGCTGCCCGGGTCGATCATGCCGCCGGAAAGATCTCCCGCAGCGCTGCGCGGTAGTAATCGAACGCCGCGACGGCGCCGCCGACCGCTTCCGCGCGCTGTGCTTCGCTCAGTTCAAGGCCATCGAGCAGGGCGACGAACTGACGCCAGTGCAGGCCGCGGCCAATCGGATGGGCAGCCAGGTGGCGGGCGCCGCGCTCGGCATCGAGGCCGATCTGCTGGGTTTCCTTGAACAGGAAGGCCGCGCCCAGGTTCGAGCCCTCGCTGCAGTACAGCCAGCCCAGCGCCGCATGGGGGCTGCCGGGAACCACCGCTGGCGGTGTCGGCGGCACCGGTAACTGCAGGTCGTCGAGGTCTCTGCAGACCGCCTCGAACCGCGGCAGTTCGCTCAGGCCCGGCAGCAGACGATTGAGCTCGATATCGTCGTACAGTGCGTCGATGGCGCCGTGAAACCGGTGCTGCAGGCACAGGAAGTAACCGTAGCGCTCCAGGCTTTCAAATGGCCGGCACTGCATGACCAGGGCGTCGACGCTGTCGTGATCGCGGCTGGTGCCGGCTTTCAGGCATTTGGTCAGGGGCAGTTGCGCAGTGGGTTGGGCGATGGCTGTCATCGTTTGGCTTCCGGTGAAAGGTTCTCAATGCCATTGATGATGGCGAGAACCCAGGTGTGGAACAATCAGCGGATCATTAAGAACGCTTAACCGTTCAAAATGCCGACTCGCGGATCACGATGGTCAGCACCTGACGCCAGGCCTGCATCAACGGACTGCGGGCATCGCCACTGATCGAGGCATTGCCGCGCAGGGTGATCGGCAGGCTGTCAGCCTGGCTGTCCAGTGGCCGCAACTGCACACGATACAGCGCCTGTTCGGGGATCGGTACACGCTCATCGTCGAGCTTTGCCGCAAGCGCGCCCTGGTAGACGGAGGCGAGCTCCGGTGCCGCGCTGAGCTGGCGCACCGCGGTCTGGCCGATATCCTCGACTTGCAAGAGGCGGCGTGGTCGCCCGGGGTCTTCGGGCAGGAACCAGGCCTGGGCGCCAACCTGCAGGCGCTCTCGATCCGCCTCGGCGACGAACGCTTCGACCCGCTCGCTCCCCGTATCGGCGACGGTACCCAGCCATTCGCCGGCAGGCAACCATTCGCCCTCGGACAGGGCCGCAGGGCTATCGACCAGCACGCCGTCGAAGGGCGCCTTGACCTGCAACTGGGCCATTCGCTCCTGCAAGGCAATACGCCGCTCCAGCGCCACCTGTAACTCTTCCCGGGCGATTGCCTGGCGGGCGGCGCCTTCGCTGGCGCGAACCTGCAGGCTGCTTTGCTGGCGCAGGCGCTCGATTTCCCGCTCAAGGCCCTGGAAGTCGTGCTGCAGCTGCGCCGAGTGCAGGCGAAACAGTGTTTGCCCGGCACGCACCGGTTCGCCCGGCTGCACCGCTATACGCTCCAGCCTGGCACCCGCCGGGGTGAGCAGTATCGCCTGTCGTTCCGCGCGCAACAGGGCGGGCGCCTCGATCCGGCTTCGCCAGGGCCAGGCCAGTAGAAACAGTGCGACCAGCAATACGCTGGCGCAGATCAGGGTGTTGCGGTTCACGCGGTAGTCCTTGCGGCGTTGGTGCCAGTGGTGCAGCTCGCCGATGATCGGGCGAAGGATGAAATGCCCGATCTCGACGATGAACAGCAGCATTCCGAGCAGCTTGAAGGCGAAGTGATAGACCAGCAGGGCGATGCCCAGAAACAGGAAGAAGCGGTACACCCAGGTGGCGAATGCGTAGCCCAGCAGCACGCGCCGTAGCGCCGGCGCGAAGTATTCGGGGGGCGCATCGCCAAAGCCGAAAAGGGTTTCGCGCATGTGCCAGCGGGCGAGCGCGAAGGCGCGCTCCTGCAGGTTGGGTACGTCGAGCAGGTCGGAGAACAGGAAGTAGCCGTCGAAGCGCATCAGCGGATTGAGATTCACCGCAAGGGTGAGTATCCAGGTGGTGCTGGCCAACATGAATGCCGCGCTGCGCAGCATGCCATCCGGTAGAAAGCTCCAGGCCAGGGTGGCCCAGGCGGCCAGGCACAGTTCCACGCCCATGCCGGCAGCGCCGATGGCCATCCGTTGTCGTCGTGAGGTGAGCCGCCAGGCGCCGCTGGCGTCGGTGTAGAGTACTGGCCACAGGACCAGGAAGGCCACGCCCATGGTCGGCACTCGGCAGCCGTAGCGCTTGCAGGTGTAGGCGTGCGCGAACTCGTGGAGCACCTTGGTCAGGCTCAGCGTGACGGCAGCCAGTAGTGCGCCTTCCAGGCTGAAGAAATGCAGGAAGGTATGCACGAAGCTGTCCCATTGGCGGGTCGCCAGGTACAAGCCGACCGCTGCCGCCATGAGCGTAGCGAGTGCGAAGGTGCGGCTGAACAACGGGGCGATGTAGCGATAACTGCACGACAGGAAGCGGTCCGGGCGAAGCAGTGGAATGCGGATCGACAAGTAGTTGCTCAGCAACCAGGTGCTCCAACCACTGCTCTTGCCTGCTTCGCCGCGTGTGCGCAGGTCGGCCAGGGCGGCGTCCCCGCTGACGTCGACCAATTGCATGCTGCGTAGAAACTGCGTGAACGCGTCGACGTCCTCGCTGCTCAGTGCCAGGGTGGTTTCCCTGCTCACCGCTTCGGCAATGGCCCGGGCACTGCCCATCTGCCAGCGGGCAAGAATTTCCGCTTCCGCCCAGCCGATCCGGTAGAAGCGCCCACGGGGAAGGTCTTCGAGCGTCCAGCTTGGTGCGCCGTCCCGCGAACGAGGCCCTGGGTGCAGGCGCAAACTGCGGCGCAGGTCGGGCAGGGCGAGTGGTGCGTTCATCTACCAGCCCAGGTGGACGCGCAGCGCGGCCAGGGGACGACGCAGCAGGTAGTGAATCAGCAGGGTACGTTCGCCATACAGCTTGGCCGTGCCCTTGAGGCCGACACGCAGGCGCGGATCGGCCTCGTTGAAGCCTGCCTGCAGGCGGTAAGCCATGCCACCGTCCGCGCTGGGCGAGGCACGGTAGCCATAGCGTTCGAGGCTGGCGGGGAGCGGGCTGCCCGGTTGGCTGTTGAGAAACAGCAGCACGTCGGCAGCCGGCTCCAGCGCGATGGCATCGGCCACCGGCAGCTGTATTTCCAGCTGAGCGTCGTGGGGGGCGGCGATCTGCATGATGCGTTCACCGAGGGCCACCGGCCGGCCGATCCAGTCACCGGGGTCGTCGAAGATCGCCACCCCATCACGGGGCGCCAGGATCAGGCTGCGCTGCAGATTGTCATCAAGAAAAGCCAGGTCAGCGCGGGCCTGGTCCCGACGGGTGATCAATTCGGCCAGGGCGGCCTTGGCGCGTTCGTCGAACAATGCTTGCTGGCGAGTCTGGCGCAACTGGGCGTCGGCTGCTGCGAAGGTTTGCCGGGACGATTCCAGTCGGTTTTCCAGCTCGCGCTTGTCCAACTGCACCAACGCCTCTCCGCTTTTCACCACCTGATTGGGTTGCACCAGAATGCGTTCGACCACTGCCTGCAAGGGCGCACGCAGCACCGCCGGGTTGCGTGGCATGATTTCAGCCGGGGCCAGTACCGTTTGATGCACCGGCAGCAAGGCAATCGCCAGCGCCAGGGCGCAAGCGACCAGCGCGACTCGCCTTGGGCGCTTGCGCAGTTGGCTGACCAGCGAGCGTTTCCTGCCCCCCAGGAGGCAGGCCCAGGCGTGGCCGTAAGCGTCCTGCAGCAGTTCCAGCAGTGCCCGCTCCGGGCGCGCCAGCACCTGTTCGCGGCTGAGCAGCAGGCTGCCAAGCGCATGGCCGTCACGGTCCTGCAGGGGCAGGCGCAGCAGGTTGGGCGCCAGGTACTCCGGCCACTCGCCCTGCAGTGCGCCGGGGGCGTCGGTGGCGCGCAGATCACGCAGTTCGGCTGCCCAGGGCTGGGTATCCCAGTCGCTACAGAGGCGGCCGAGGAACAGCATCAGCGGTGCATTGGCTTCCACCTGGGCGAGCCCGGAACAGGCGCTTATACGGCGTGTGTCGGCATCCCACAGAAAGGCCTCCTGATAGTCAAGCAGCTGGCGGGTATCGTTGACCATCAGGAAGCCAAGGCCAGCCGCGTCGCGCTGGGCGCGGGCGCGACGCTCGAGTTGCAGCAACAGCGCCATGCGCTCGGCGCGTCTGTCAGGCAGGGCGGTGACAGTGGCGTTCATGAACCGTCTGCCGGTGGTTGCAGCAGCGCGACACCGCTCATTCCCGGAAGCAAGCCGGCGCTCTCTCCCGTGATGCGCGCGAACACCTTGAGCGATTGGCTGAGTGGGTCGATGGCCGCACCGAGGCGTTCGATCTGCGCGCGATAGCGTTGCCCGGTTTCGTCCAGTTGTACCTCGAACTGGACGCCGGGCTTGAGCCAGGACATCCAGGCCGAGGGAGCGATCAGTTCCAGTTGATAGGCGCTGTCGTCGTAGATCGCCAGTAACTCGGTGCCTTCGGCGACATGCTGGAAGCGCTGCGCCATGCGCTGCGAAACGCGCCCGGCAAAGGGCGCATCCAGGTTGCAGCGTTTCAGCAGGGCGCGGCCCACGCCGCTTTCCGCCTGGGCCACAGCCATGTCGGCCTGGGCCTGGGCGACCTCGGCCTGGCTGATGGACTCCAGGGCATCGAGGCGCTTGGCGACGTCGAGCTTCTTCTGCGCACCACGCTGCACCGCTTCACTGCGGTTGAGCTGGGCGCGCTGCACCGAACAGTCGAAGGCGGCCAGGCGCTGGCCTTCCTTGAAGCGATCACCTTCCTTGACGGCCAGATCGGTGAGCTTGCCGCTGAGCTCGCTGGACAGCACCGTCTGGCGGATCGGGCTGAGCTGCACACGCAGCTCGCTGCTCGCCTCATCGGCATGGGCGAGGTTGGCTGCCGTGGCGATCAGGATCGCCAGCACTCCGGGCCACAAACGCTCCGTTGCAAGCGGCTGGTCAGCGGGCATTGGCCTGCTCCACCGGAACCAGTTCGGCGCCTCGCAACGAGCCGAGGCTTTCCCACATATCCAGGCGCAGCGTATTGGCTTGCGGCTGTGCACGCTGGGTCACCAGAGGTGCGCCTGGCGCCGCAGCCGTCACCAGCGGCGTGGCGGCGCCGTAAGGAACCTGCTGGGCAGCGGCGATGCCGGCGGGCACGGCGCCCTGGCCCTGGTTGAGGCGCATGGCGTTGCCCGCGATGGCGCGGGTCAGCTCATCGACGCTGCTGCCAGCGATACGTGCAGGCAGCGGATCGAGACCGGCGGCCTGGTAAACGGCGCCGTGAGCGACCTGCAGTTCGGCGAAAGCACGGTCGCGGGTGCGCGTTGCCAGTACCGTTTCGGTGGCGGTGCGCACGCGTTCCAGGCGGCTCTGCGCCTGGCTGGAGAATGCGCTTTCGCTCTGCCGGAAAATGCCGCGTTGCACCTGCTGCAGTTCGTTGGAGCGGGCGAACACCTGGCTGGAACGCTCGTACTCGCGCCAGGCCACGTTGACCTGGGTGAGTACCGCCATGCGCATGGCCTGGCGGCGCAGCTCGGCGACCTGCAGGCGGGTTTCGCCGGTTTTCCTGATGGCCGGGTAAGCCAGGACGTTGAACAGGTTCCAGCTCACCTGCATGCCGGCATCGGCCCAGTTGTCGTTGACCAGGTAACTGTTGCTGTCGTAATTGGCGCCGACGAACAGGTTGGCGCCCGGCAGCAGCTTGAGCATGGCGGCACGGGTTTCCAGCACGGCATTGCGTGCCTGATAGCTTTCGCTGCGGATCTCCGGGCGCTCGGTCATGGCGGTCACTTCAAGATCCGCCAGGTTGTAGGCCAGAGCCGGTTGGGCGTAGCTCGATTCTTCCGGCAGTACCAGGCTGAACGCGGTCGCTGGCGGCAGGTTCATCAGGCTGGCCAGGCGCGCTTTGGACACCGCCAGTTCGCCTTCCACCACCTCGAGCTGGCGGATCATTTCCAGCAGACTCTTCTGGTAACGCAGCGATTCCAGTGGTGCGACCAGGCGTTGGCGTTCGGTCTGCCGGGCCTGGTCCAGGGCGCCGCGGGCATCACTCAGCGCGCGTTGCACGTCCGGCTGCAGGCGCTCGGCACTGGCAGCCTGCCAATAGGCGTCACGGACCTGCTGAACGATATCGGCGACCACCTTGCGGCGCGCCTCTTCGGCGGCCAGCACCTTGTTGGCCTGGGCCTTGGCGCTGAAGTAGCTGACCCCGAAATCGAGCACGTTCCACGACAGGCGCAGGTTGGCGTCGCGGCTTGCGCGATCGCTGCTGGTCGACGGCTCCAGGGATTGCCGCCCGGTGGTGACCGATTCGCTGGACGAGCCGGCGACATTGTCGCGTCCCTTCCACCCTGCGCTGACTGCCAGTTGAGGCAGCAGGCTGAGGTTGGCGACGCTCAGGCTGTTGTCTTCCAGGGCTCGCTGCATCAGGCCGAGGCGCTGTTGCAGGTTGTACTTCACGGCGCGGGCCATGGCTTCGTCCAGACCGATGGCGCGCGTCACTGGTTCCTGATTGTCGAACATGGCGCTGCGGTCTTTCCGGGCGTCGGCCAGTTGTTGCTCGGGGGTCAGTACTTGCGGGGTGACGGCGCAGGCGCTCAGGCCCAACGCGGCGCAGGCGACGGCCAGACGCAGGGTGCAGCGGTCGAAGGTTATGCGGTTCATTGATCGATGATCCTTGGCAGTGTTCAGGCGATGTGGCGTGTGGTGACAGCGACCGGCTCCCCAGCCAGGTCACTCAACTGGTTGAGCAGCTCGAGCGCTTCGCTGAGCAGGGCGTTCGAGGTGTCCTGGCGCATCCGCTCCGGCAACGACTCTGCTGCGGGAGCGGGTTGCTGTAGCGCTTCACTGGTGCTTTGCGCCGCCGCGCCCTCGGCACGAATATCCATTGGCGTACGCTGTTCGCGGCCCTCGCCATCGCGGCTGATCAGGGTCAGGCGCAGCACTCCATCGCGCTGCAGGCGCTCACGATCGATACGCAGCTCCCCGCTGCGCGCATCGAACGATGCCCAGCTTGGCAGCGGCAGGCCGTTGGCCAGGGTGATGCGCTGTGCCGTGCCGCCATTGGGCAGCTCGACCGGCAACTTGAGGCTGACGCTGCGCTCGCTGCTGGCGTTGAGGTCGACGCTGGTGTTGAAACGCGCGCCATCGAAGCTGAAGCTGCCACCGGTGTTCTGGTAGCCGCTGTCGGTGATCACGCCAGCGGCGTTGGCCAGTTGCTGGCTCAGCGAACCGCGCCCATCGGCCAGGCCGTTACCGCTGCTGCGCAGCAGGCTTTGCACCGTTGGTGCCGGTTGCGCGGAGGTAGGCGCTTCGGTTGGGGTGTTGGCCGGTGCATCGCTGGCTCCGAACAGGGGGGCGTTCAGGGCCTGGCCGCCGAAGCTGGCAGTTGGCGCCGTGTTCGGCTGCGGCTGGAAGCCGGTGTTCAGCTCCGGCAGGGCGGCTTCGCCCGTGTCTTGTACCGGCAGGGCCACAGCCAGGGTTAACGTGCGAGAAACCGTCGCGCCATGTGGGTCGGTGGCGGTGATGGTAATCGAATGACTGCCCGCCACATCCGGCGCGGTGCCAGACAGGGTGCGGGTGGCCGCGTCGTAGGTCAGCCACTCGGGCAGCTCGAGTTCCCAGTTCAGTTCGCTGTCGTTGGCGTCGGTGAACAGGTTTTGCGCCAGGGTTGCGCTGTAGGCCAGGCCGCTTTGGGCGCTGTCCAGGCTGTAGGCGATGCCGATTTGCGGTGCAGAGTTGACCACGTCGAGCGTCAGTTCATGCTCGGCCGTTGCGCCGCGCCCGTCCGTGGCGGTGAGGGTAAAGCCGTAGTTGCCCACTTCGGTCGGCGCGCTGCCGGACAGGGTCCGCGTCAGCGCATTGAAGGTCAGCCCTGGTGGCAGACCTTGTACCGACCAGGTCAGTGCATCGCCCTCGGCATCGTTGAACAGGTCGTTCGGCAGTACGACCGAATAGGCCTTGCCTGCCTCGGCTGCGACCGGGGCATAGCCGTCCGGGCCCGACCACACCGGAGCCTGGTTGGCTGGCAGCAGGGTGAACTCGATGGTGCGCGCAGGGCTGTCCGCCTCGCCGTCATTCATGACCAGCTCGATACCATGATTGCCCGGCGTACCCGAGGCACTGACGTAGGTGATCTGACGCAGCAGTGCATTGGCATCGCTGCCGCTGATGGCGGAGGTAAAACTCAGCACGGCGCGGTTGCTGGTCTGCGCGAACGTCGCCACTTCGACCCCACCGCGCAGAATGCGCTCGCCTTCGGCCGTATAGGTGGCGTTGTCGCGAAAGCCAAAGACATCGCCGGCCTGCCCGCTGATCGTGACGTTGGCACCCTGGTAGTTGTCGGCGGCGTCCAGTTCGGCGTCGTTCAATTCGATTGCCGGGAAGAGGATGGCGGGCGCTCCGCCAATCTCGCCGCCAGGGCCAGGCATCGCCGGTGCATTGAATACGAGCAGGCGACTGCCGGTGACGATCACCGCGCCATCTGCCGAAACCGCCAGGCGATCCGCGCCTGCCAGGCCCGCCTGTGAAGAGGGCAGTTTTTCCAGCGTGATGGCCGAATGGTAGGCCAGTGAGCCATCGTTGCGAGTGATGAACAGCGCCTTGCCGTCGGCGGACAGGGCGATGTCTTCGACCGTTGGTGTATCACTGATCGTACCGAGGTGGGTCAGGGCGCCGGTGGCAGGATCGAGGCTGAAGCCATCGACCTGCTGAGGGTGGTTGTGGATAACGGTTTCGACGGGTGTGCCCCACCCCCCGATCACCGAGCTGGTACGGCTGTTGGCAACGAAGATGGTCCGACCATCGGCGCTCACGGCGATGTGCTGAACATTGCTCAGGTTTACGGTCTTCCCGGTTGCATCGCTATTGCCGGAGCGGATGTTGACGGGCGCTGTCAGGTTGCCATCGGTATCGCGTTCATAAACGATGAGCGAGGAGCCGTTGCCGGGGTTGGTTACCACGAATACCAGGTTGCCTCTGGAAGCGATCTCGGTGGGGCTCCACAGGTAGGGCGCGCTGTCCATGTCAGCGACGAGATCGCCCAGGTGGTCGAGCGCTCCGCTGGCGGTATCGCGGCTGTAGGCGCTGATCGTGTTTTGGTTGATGAGGTAGAGGTTTCTGCCGTCGTCGGAAAGTGACATGCCCTGGATGTTCCACAGGCCCGAGAGCGACTCCTGCTGCTGCAACCTGCCGTCGGCGTCCACCGCGAACCAGGTGATGACGCTGTTGCTGCCGTTCTCCTGCAAGGCATAGAGCATGCTGCCATCGCTGGTCAGCTGGAGCTCAACGATACCGGTCTGCCCCGCGAAGGTCTGTACATGGCTCAGTTCGCCGGTGCCCGCATCGCGGCTGAACAAGGCAATGTTGCCCTGGCCGTCGGCGACGTACACACGGCTGCCGTCAGTGGACAGGGTGCTGCTGGTGGGGGCAGACAGGCCTGGAATGTCGCGCAGGTCCTGCAGACTTTGCAGATCGCCCAGGGAGCGGATCGGGTCATCGTTGATCACCGGTGCGTCGTTGACGGCGGTGATGGCGATGCTCAGTGATCGCTCCACCGACAGGCCGCGCTGATCGGCCAGCGTGATGCTGACCGCGACGTTGGCACCCGGTACGTCACTGCCGTTGGCATAGGTGATCTGCCGCAGGGTGTTCTGCACATCGGTGCCCGTGGGGGCGCCACCCGAGGCATCGCTGAAGGTAATGGTCATTACGCCGTCAGCAAGGCTGACGTGGCCTATCGTCAGGCCGTCTTTCTGCAGATTGTCACCGGCGATGCTCAAGCCATTGGCGCCGAGGAAACCCAGGCTGTCTGAGTTGCTTTTGCCGACACCCAGCGTGATGGTGAGTGTGGCGCCATTGTAGTTGCCCTGGCCGCCATTGAACGCCTGCAGTTCGGTGTCACCGAGGGTGGCGGCTGGCACTAGTGCTACCGGGCTCGCCTGCTCCGTGTACGGGACGGTGGGCGAAACGCCGTTCAGTGTCGGTGCGCTATTGGGTGTGAGCGCTGCAGACAGTGTCACTACAGCCTTGTCGGCCACGGTGGTCAGCTGGTTTTCATTCGCCATTTCCCTGAATGCCAGCGCAATGGTGCGCTGACCGCTGACGTCGTTGCCGGTGTGCTCAAAGGTCAGGCTATCGACCAGTGCTTCCACTTCGGCGACGGGTCTGCCAGTGGTATAGACCCAGACCGAGGTCGTGCCGTCGGCATGGCGGATGATGTTGTACTGTTGACCGGTTCCGGTGGTGCCGACACCGGTAGGGCCGTCGAGTGCGATGCGGCCATTGCCAACGCCCAGCACGTCGCCGGGGCGAACGGCATCGATGGTGAGCGCCACGTACCAGATGGTCTGGCCCGCTTCTACGGTATCGATGCTGGTATTTTCGAACAGGGGAACCCGTTCGCCTTCTGCATTGAAGGTCGGATGCAGAATTGTGGTCTCGACGATGGCCGGATCGTTCACTGCTTGCAGGGTGACGTCGACGATCCTGCTGGTGCTCTGCGCATCACCGTCGCTGAATGTCATTCTCAGATTGGCTTGAGCGGCCAGATCGTTGCTGCTGTTGCTGTACGCGATGCCGCGTAGCACCTTCTGCGCATCGGCTTGGCTGAGGCTGGCGATGAAGGCCAGAGTCAGCGTGCCCTGTGCCTGGGTGAAATCGGCAATCGCCACGCCGTCGAGCAGGAGCTTTTCACCCGAGAGGCTCAGGTTTGCGTTATCGATGAAGCTGAAGCGGTCTTCTGCCTGCGCACCGTTCTCACGTGCGACCACGATGCTGGCACCGTTGTAATCGCCTTGGCCATCGTTGAGTGCATCGAGTCGCGTGTCGGCCAGGGTGCCGCCGGGCAGCACGACGACCGCATTGCCGCCTTCGGTGAAGCTCGAACTGGCGGCCTGCAGATCGAGTACCAGTAACCCCTGATTCCAGGAAAACTCGCCGCTCAGGTAAATCTGGCTGCCATCGCTGCTGAGGCTGGCACTGCGCAGTTCATCAAGGTTGCTGCCGTCGAAGCTCGAATACGCCTGGCTCAGGGCGAACGTGCCGCTGCCGTTGCGGGTGAACAGCTCGATCTGGGCGGCGCCGGTGATGATCAGTGCATTGCCATCTTGAGAGACGATGATCTGCTTGCTGCCCGCACTCAGTTCGACAGGTGTACCGCTGGCGCCCAGGCGACCATCGCTGGCAATCGTCAGCGTGTACAGGGCGTTGCCGTTATCCAGCGCATACAGGGATTGGCCATCCGCAGAGAGTGCGATGGCACTGACGAAGTGCTCGCCGCCGTCAGCTGTTGCGTCTGCCACATGGGTCAGGCTGCCATCAGCGTTGATGCGAAACACACTGGCCAGGCTGGTGCTGCCGGATACGCCGGCAAACAGGAATTGGCCATCGCTGGACAACTGCAGGGCGGTCAGTTGGGCGAACTCGGCCTGAGCCGTTTCGCTGTCCTGCTCCACCAGGTTTTCGCCCTGGCGTAGGTAGACTTTCAGTGCATCACCTGTGGATACATAAAGGCGGTCACCGATGGCCACCACATCGCTGACCAGGCCCACATCTCCCAGGCTGGCCAAGGCGCTCAGGCTGCCCGTGCCGGCATCACGGTGAAACAGGGTTACACCCTCGCTGTTGCTGACGAACAGGGTGCCACCGTCCGCCGAGGCGCCAATGTCCCAGGCGCCATTCAGGCCGTTCCGGGGAGTGGCTGCGAGGGTTTCTTGCAGGCTCAGGGTACCGTCCTGATTGCGCTGGAAAATGTACAGGTTGCTGATCTGTACGTCGGCACCGCTACCGGTTGTCTCGTCGTAGACCCATTCACTGGTGGTGCGCACGGCGTAGACGTCATCGCCCACGCTGACTACCCCCTGAATGCCCTGGTAAGGATTGGGGAAGTCGTCGGAGAAAATCCGCTCGGCAAGGTCCAGCGCACCGGTTTCCGCACCCAGCTTGGGGCCCTGATCGTCTGCCACCAGCAGGTTCGCTCCTGCCTGTTCACTGCTGTCTCCGAGGGTTTCTGAGAACTGGGAGGTGCTCTGGTTGACGACCGTGACCGTTGTGCTGATGGCGCTCAGGTCGGCGACGTCACCGTTAGTGTCGCTCAGGGTTTTCAGGGTTACATCGATGGTGCCGCTGGCTACCGTGCTGTCCAGAGTGCGGTAGGCGATGCCATCGATCAGCCTACCAAGATCCGTTGCACTGGCAGCGTTGGGGGAGAGGCTCAGGGTGACGGTGGCCGTACTGCCACTGAGTGAAACCTGATAGCGATGGTTGTCGGTGGTGCCTTGGCCTGCCAGCAGCGCGATTTCCTTCCCGTCGATCAGCAGTGCCTGGTTGGCACCATTGGTGCTCACGTCTATCACCAGTTCGGCAGGTGCCGAGCCGCTGCCATCGAGCGTTACCTGAACGTCGTCGAACAGATTGACGAGCGGGAAGCTGGTGGTGCTATCGGTGATGGTGATCGTGCTATCGACCGGCCTTGCCTCGACGCCCGGCGCCTCGGCAGTTGCCGGCGCATCGACCTGGGCCGCCACGTCCGCGACTGTGGCGACTGCGGCCGCATCCAGCAGGATGCGCGGCTCCAGGGCCAGGGCCCGGAAATAGCGTGGCGAGTGCTTGCGTGTGGTCATGGCAGTCTTCCAGGACAAGGGTCGGTGAAATCGAAAGAGTGGGATGAGAGTTGGTGCTACTCGACCAGCCGGACGTAGGAGCCTTGCCTGCGGATCTCTTCGAGAATTTTGTCGAGGCGGTCCTGTATGCCGCCTTCGGCGGTCGTGAAGTCGAAGCCGGGGAGGTAGGTGATGTCACCAGCCTGTTCGGCGCAGCGGGCCAGGCCGGGGCCCGCAAGGCGGCGAAACTCGGAGGCGCCGTTGATCAGCGTGCCTTCTGCGCCCAGGTCGTTGTTCTCGATCTCGTCCTGGCCGATGGCGATCATGAAGAAGCGCAGCTTGCGTTGGCGAAAGCTGTCGCACAGCCGGGCAAAGCGCTGTGTTCTCAAACTGTGGTTTTCGCCGTCAGTGCCGGTCTCGCCATCGATGGCCTGGGCGGTGTCGGCGTTGTAGGAATCGCTGTCGAACCAGCGTTGCCCGGTGGTATTGACCAACATGACGATGGCCTTGTAGCTGTCGCCGCCGTCGTCCTTGAAGTCCTTGGGCAGCTCGTCGGGCAGATCCCAGCCGCTGCTACCCCTGAAGGCCGGCGCCAGGGCCATGGCGCTCCAACCCATGGCAATGGCGTAATTGACGTTGAAGCGCGTGGACATCTGATCGAGACGTTCCTCGATCTTGTCGAGGTCATTGCTCAGTGGCAGCAGGGGGGCGGAGGGGCAGCCTCTGTCGGCGACCATCCAGCGGGTATCGTTGATACCAGTGGCTTGGCCATCCAGTGGAGGAGGGCCGATCCAGTTGATTGGCGTAGCGCCGGGGCTGCCGTTTTCCGGCAGGTCATCGCGATAGTAAATACGGAATTGCCCGCTGGGGGCGCGATCCCAGAAGTAGTTCTGCCCACGGTTCAGACCGCGATACATGCACAGCAGATTGGCGCGACGGTCCGGGATGCGGCGATCCTGCAGACCCGCGTAGCCAGTGCGGAACAGCGTGGTCAGTTCCACCGGGCGCAGGGCGCTGGCCATGGCCCAGTTGTTCAGGCGTCGCGCATGGCTGGCGCTTGGCCCGGGCGGTGTGCGTGACTCCGGGTTGGTGTAGTCGGGCGAGACGTTGACCGCCTGGCTGTAAGGTACTAATGCCAGCCAGGCGTCGTCGCGCCCCTCTACCAGCTTTCGAGCGAAGCGCATGCTCTGGCGACGCAGTACCCGCAGATTGCTTTCGTTTTCCGAACCTGTGTTTGGCAACGCTAGCGCGACCTCCAAGCCACTAGGTTGCACCTCGACGGTGGAGTGCACACGGATCTCTTCCACCTCGCCACCGAGCAGTTCCGGAGCGGCCTCGAAGACCACCTCGACCCTGTAGCGCGTGCGTTGCTCGTCGTCGGTTTCCTGACTGAGAGCGATATTCTCGCTGCTGATCTGTTCGCCCAGAGCGCTGTCCATGCCGAGGTTATTGAGTACGTAGCCTTCGGCCAGTAGCTGCAGTTTTTCCAGGGGCTGCTCACCCTTGAGCAGGCGCTCGTTACCCACCGCCATCGCCGCTGCGTCGGTGGCACGTTTGATCTGCCCGGCGCTGTTGGTCATGCGACTGGTATCCAGAGCATAGGCCGTGGCCAGCAGTGCGCCGCCGATGGCCAGCACCATGAAGGATGCGACGCTGCCACGCTGCTGCCTGCGGCGAATCATGGGCGGCACTCTTCACGCGGCGTGCAGGTTTGAATGACGCAGCTGTCGAAGGGCAGGTAAGTGGCTGTCATGGCGGGTAGGCAAGCGATCCGTGGGCGATACTGGGGAGGTACCAGAGTGGTCGTAAAGATAAGAATAATTCCCAATATCAGGCAATCGCCGCTTCATTAAGAATGCTTAATGAGCGCAGTGCAGAAGGGCGGCAGGTCGTTGCGTCCCGAGCTCGCGCGATGATTTTTCAGGGGGGCGGAATGCTCAGTGGCTTTCCAGCTCTGGATGGCTGATCGCCGGCGTGCGGTGTGGCTCCGGCCGTGACCACAGCCACAGTGGCCCGCACGCCATTCCAGCGGCCGCCGTTATCAGTAGCCATAGCGGCGGCTGATGCCAGAGCAGCAAGGCGAAGCACAGCAACATGCTGGCGCTGGCCATCCACTTGGCTTTGCGGGCGACCGTACCCGCCTGCCAGTCGCGCAGCAGGGCGCCGAACAGGCGATGCTGGTGCAGCCAGCGGTTCAGGCGCGGCGATCCCTTGGCTGATGCCCAGGCTGCCAGCAGCACGAATTCGGTGGTCGGCAGGCCGGGAAGGATCACGCCGAGCACCGCACAGCCGAGGCTGAGGTAGGCGAGCAGCAGATAGCCCATACGCTTGACGCCACTCGTTGGCGGCGGCTGCCTGGAGTCGCAGGCAGCCCGGGAGGTATTGATGCGCATGGCGGTAATCCGTTCTGGTGAACACACAGTTAAAGAGACGTCCTGTTGGGCATCAAGTTAAGAGGGCTTCATGTTTGCCACGCGGCGTATCTCAGTCCTGATAATCCACGCCAACTTCCTCGCTCAGCAGCCGATCCAGTGCGACGTCGCTGTGCACCATGCGGCCAAAGGCAATGGCTTGCATGTCTTTGTTCATCAGCAGGCCATTGCTCAGTGCCAGGTTGTCGCTGTTGCGACAGAGCTGCACGACCAGTATCGACGCGCTGCTGGCCGCGGCCTCTTCGCCTGCCTGGGGCTGGCGCTCCACCTCCTCCGGTAATTCGCCGGTATAGCGCTCGCCTTCCGCGTTCACGGGGCACAGCCCTTCGAGGTTGCCCCGCCGCAGCGGGCGCCACGTCATGCTGCGGTCGAGGTTCACCTTGCTGATCAGCAGTTCGTAGTCACCCAACACCTGCGGCGCGGCCGCGTGGTCGATCAGCGCCTGCAGGCCGTCGCGATCGAGGCGCTGCTGCAACGTCAATGTGCTGGCGATGGCATGCGCTGATTGCTCGAGGTGGGCACGAGCCAGGTTGATGTTGTAAAGGTCTGCGATCAACAGCGCGGCGCCCACCAGCAGTGGCAGGCTCAGGGCGCCTTCGACCAGGGCATTGCCGCGCTGACGTTTGAGGGAGTGGCTCATGGTGCTTCCTGCGCACCAGGGCGCTCGCTGGTGAGGTTGCCGAGCAGTTGCCGGTGCTGGTACTGGAAGGCGTCACCCAGGCCGAACAGCGCCGGCAGTGGGGTGATGAACTGTTGTGTCATGTCCACGGTAACGCTCAGCACCTGGGGCGAGGCATCTGCCGCGTCGCGCTCTGCGTCGGGCTCGCCGCCGCCGAGCTGACGCAGATTGTCGAAGGCCAGCAGCTCGACCTCCAGGTCGCTCTGATCGAGCAGGCCGTAGGAGCCGGCCACCAGCCGTGTCTCGATGGCCTCCTGCAGGGTTTCCTGGCTTTGCTGGTAGAACGCCCGGTCATGGCGAAAATCCTGCAGCGAGCGCTCGAGCGCGAGGCTGCCAACGCCGATCATCAGGGCGATGCGCGCCAGCTCGAAGAGCATCATCACGCCAAACAGCAGCACTGGCATGATCAGCGCCGTTTCCACGGCGGTAACGCCATCCTGGTCGCGCAGCAACGCCTGGGTATGCATGAGGTCAGTCCTGTTCTTTCAATGCCAGGGGCTGCTGGCTGGCGGCCAGCAATTCGCTGGCCAGCGGCGCGCCAGCCTGAACGCGCTCACGGGCGGCGCGGAAGCCGTCGAGAATCCGCGTGGCGTATTCCGCTTCCAGGTTGTCGAGCAGAACCCGTTCAGCGGTGTCGTCATGGCCGGACATCACGTAGGCCAGGGCGAGATTGAGTTGCAGCGATATGTCGCCCTGGCCGCGGGCGCCATTGAGCAGGCCGATGGCGCGGCTGCTGTCGCCACTGGCCAGCCAGGACAGCGCCAGGTTGTTCAATGCGGGGCGGTAACCAGGGTCGCTTTGCAGGGCCCGTTCGAACTGTTGACGTGCCCGGTCGTCGTGGCCCTGCAGGTTCATCACCACGCCCAGGCCGTTGTGGGCCATGGCATCGTCGGGGCTGGCTTTAAGGGCGCAACGAAAGTCCCGCTCGGCCTGGGCAGACTGACCCAGAGCCAAGTGCGCGCGCCCCGTGCCGTTGCACAGCGCCAGACGCTGCTCGTTCGGCAAGCGGCTGTCGCTGGCGAGCGCTTGCTGAGCGCGCTGGTACAAGGCCAGGGCGTCCGGGGGAGGGCGCACGGCACTGGCGACGCTGGCGTATTCGAGCAGGTAGCTGCCATCGAGCTGGCCGCGTTCGTCCATGCGCGCATAGACCGCGTGGGCCGCCTGCAGGCGACCGTTGTCGCGCAGGGTGTGGGCGAGATGCAGGGCCTCGCGGGCTTCCTTGCCCAGTGCGGGGGTGGCGTTCGGCAAGCCGATGCTGGCGCAACCGCTGAGCACCAGAACCAGCAGGGCAGGCAGAAGAGGATGGTTCAGGCGCATGGCAGGTCTCGATTCATTGGCTGAGGAGGCGGACGATGCGCACCATGGCCGGTGCTCCCATCATCGCCACGATGGGGGGAGGATCAGGGTCATCAGCGGCACGCTGAGCTGGGCGGGCAGTTTGCCGGCGCGCTCTTCGAGCGTGAGAATCAGGGTCTTGCGACTTTCTTCGGAAATGGTGCGCAGTGCCTGCGACAGTGGCGTGCCGTAGCGTTCTGCCTGGATCAGGGTAGCGACCATGCTTTCGATGCCCTTGGCACCGGTACGCTCGGCCAGGTTGAGCAGGGCTCGCGGGCGGTCGCTGAGGATCTGCAGTTCGGCGTAGGTGTAGCGCAGCTCGTCGGCCAGCTCCGGAGCTGAGAGGGTCAGCTCCTTGGAGACCACCTGCAACACGCGACCCAGTGGGAGGCCGGCTTCGGCGCAGATCACCATCAGGTCGAGGCCGTCCGGCAGGCTGTGCTCCAGGCGTTCGCCTCGCCGGGCGCTGCGCACCTTGAGCCACACTTCCGGCAGGGTGGTGCCGGCGAACAGCGCGATCAGGCCGCCGGCGAGGCCGTTGAGGCCAAGCCGCGAACCGGGTTCGAGCACACCGAACAGGACGATGCCGGCCAGCAGCAGACCCAGTGCATATTTACCGGCCATCAACAGGCCCAATGCTTCCTGGCTGCGCAGGCCTGCCATGGACAGCAGCCGCCGCAGTTTGTGGCGATCCTGGTCGGTGCCGGCCAGCGTTTCACCGACGCGCGCCACCGGCAACAACAGGGCCTGCAGGCGGGGCGGCATGTGCAGGCCCTGCTGGCGCAGGATGTCATTGATGTGGGCGGCACCCGGAGCGGGCTTGTCCAGGCTGGTGCGCTGCCCACCGGGCAACAGCCGTTCACGCAGCGCTGCCGGCCGCGAACGCTGGTGCAGGGCAATCAGCAGCAGGCCGATACCGGCGAGCAGAATAGCCAGGGCGACGCTGGCCAACGGGTCATCGAGCCAGCTCTTCATGACACCCTCCGAACCATCAGTTGGGTGATCGTCAGGCCCAGGGCGACGCTGCCGAAGGCGTACAACAGCACGATATTGCCGGTTGGGTCGTTGAGCAGAAAGTGGAAGTCCTTCGGCGAGTTCAGGTACATGTAGCCGAGCGCGAAGGGCACCAGGGAGGCGACGATCTTGGCCGAGGCACGTGCTTCGGAGGTCTTGGCCTGGATCTTCAGGTGCAGTTCCTGGCGGTCGCGCAGGGTGGCGGAGAGGCGATCGAGGGTTTCGCCCAGCCGGCCGCCGGCTTCCTGGTTGATGATCAGGATCACGGCGAAGAACCGGTATTCGTTGAGAGGAATGCGTCGCGCCGAATCCTGCATGGCCTGGCGCAACGGCACGCCGAGGCGCAGCCAGTTATCGATCAGGGCGAACTCCAGGGCCAGTGGGCCCGCCAGGTTCGGCCCGACCAGGGCGAAGGCGTTGCTCACCGGCACCCCGGCGCGGGCGGTGCGGGTCACCGCGTCGATGGCTTCCGGCAGGCTTGCCTTCAATTCACGCAGGTGTTTGGCCATACCGCTGCGGTAACCGAGCAGGGCCAGCAAGACGAAGGCACTCAGGCCCAGCAGCAGGCTGCCGAGCACGGGGATAGGCGTTTCGCGGCCCAGCAGCACGCCGATCATCAGGCTGGCGAAGGCGGTCAGGGTCACACGCATGCGCAGGTTCTGCTGCCAGCCCAGCACGCTGAGGCCAAGCCAGATGCGGGCGATACGCGGGCCGAGTACCGGCAGGTCTGCGAATGGCGTGCGCTCCATGTCGCGCAGAATGCCGTCTACGGTCGGCAGGCGGCTGTGCTGGTGGGCCTGGCCGTCGAGCGTCTCCTTGAGCTTCAGCAGGCGCAGGCTCACCGCCTTGTCGCCGTGACCGCGCCTGGACAGGCTGCGGGCGGCCAGCATGGCGAGGATCACGGTGACGAACACCAGCAGGGTCAGCAGGTCGAGTACGGCCTCCATCAGTGCTGGCCCTCGAACAAATGCGCGTGGGTGCCGTAGAACTGCGGGCGCTGACCGCTGGCCACGTACTGCCCCAGCAGGCGGCCCTGGGCATCGATGCTGCTGGTCTTGAAGGCGAACAACTCCTGGGTCTGGATCACGTCGTTCTCCATGCCGCAGACTTCGGTGATCGAGACGATCCGTCGACCGCCGTCGCGCATGCGCTCTACCTGGACGATCAGGTTCACGGCACTGGCGATCTGTCGGCGAATGGCTTCCAGAGGCAACTGCATGCTGGCCATCATCACCATGTTTTCCATACGCATGATGGCGTCGCGCGGGGTGTTGGCGTGCACCGTGCAGAGTGAGCCGTCGTGGCCGGTGTTCATCGCCTGCAGCATGTCGAAGCTCTCGCCGCCGCGCACTTCGCCGAGGATGATGCGGTCCGGGCGCATGCGCAGGGCGTTGCGCACCAGATCGCGCTGGTCGACCTTGCCGGTGCCTTCGGCGCTGACCGGGCGGGTCTCCAGGCGCACCACGTGAATCTGCTGCAGCTGCAGTTCGGCAGCGTCTTCGATGGTGATGATGCGGTCTTCGAAGCTGATCTTCTGCGACAGGGCATTGAGCAGCGTGGTCTTGCCCGCACCGGTGCCGCCGGAAACGATGATGTTGAGCTTGGCGACCATGGCTCTGCGCAGCACTTCGACCATCTCCATGGACAGCGCACCGCGTTCGGCGAGGATCTCCAGCGACATGTTGCGGCGCATGAACTTGCGGATCGAAATGGTCGTACCGTCGATCGCCAGCGGATAAGTGATGACATTGACCCGGCTGCCGTCGGCCAGGCGTGCATCGACCATCGGATGGCTTTCGTCAATGCGCCTGCCCACGGCAGCGGCGATGCGCTGAGCGGTATTGAAGACATGTTCCTCGTCGACGAAGGTGATGGGCGACAGCTCGAGCTTGCCAAAGCGCTCGACGAACACCTGGCCGGCGCCGTTGACCAGAATGTCGTTCACCGAGTCATCGGCCAGCAGCGGCTCGATGGGGCCGATACCGACCATCTCGTTGAGCATTTCCTCGCCGATGGTTTCCTCTTCCTGGCGCGACAGCTGCAGACGGTTGTCATCGCAAATGCGGCGGATCATCGATTCGATTTGCCCGCGCAGCTTGTCGCGACCCATGGCCGCCGCCTTGAGGGGATCGATCTGGTCGTAGAGGTAGCCGCGAATCAGCTTGCGGTTCTGTGCGCCGAGGGTATCAGTGGGGCGCGCCTGGGCAGTGCGCTGCACGCTGGTGGCGCGCACCTCTTGCGTTGGTTGGGGTGTTGTTTGCGCAGCGTTCGGCTTACGCGCTTCACGGCTGCGGTTCGGAGGGCGGATGAGCATCGGCGTTTTCCTCTCAGGCCGCGGAACGCTGGCGGTTCAAGACCTGGCGCAGGCGTGCCAGCAGGCTGCTTGACGTGCTGGCGATACGTTTCGGCGAATGCCCGGTGGCGAGGTCGGCCAAATCCAGCAGCGCGTCCTTGAAACCGGCCGCGTCGTCCAGCCGCAGTGGCCCGCTGAGCAGGCTCCCGGCCAGTGCGTCACTGGCGTGGGGCAGCAACAGGTCGATGGGGCGCTCAATGAAGTCCTCGAACTGCGCCCGCTCGACAACGCCTTGGGCACGGCCACGCGCGGCGTTGACGACTACCAGCAATTGCTGGCCGTCGCTTTCGTCGCCGATTTCACGCAACAGCCGATGCAGGTTGCGGGCGTCCTGTACGGTCAGGTCGGTGATGAGGATGCGCGTCTGGGCGTGGGCCAAAACCTCCAGGCTGCCTGGTGGCCGGCTGGCCGGCAGGTCCCAGATCACCTGGTTGAACAGGCGGCAGAGGTTGCCGCCGAGGTTCAGCAGGTGTTCGCGGTCGAGCGGGGCATCGCCACGTAGCACCGGGGTCTGTGCGAGCAGGTGCAGTCGTTCATTGATTTGCCCCATGGCCCGTTGCAGCAGGCGGGTATCGATCTCGCTGCTGGACAGCGCACCGGCCAGGCCGGCTTCGCCTTCGTAGCCGAGCAGTAGGTTCTGGTCGCCGTTGCTGCGGTCGAAGTCGACGACCGCTGTGGCTGTGTGGCGCTGTTGCGACAGCAACTGACCGATGCCGGCGGCCACCGTGCTGGTGCCGCAGCCGCCGGAGGCACCCGTGACGGCGATGGTACGGCCACTGCGCACGCCGTGAGGGTCACTGTGACCGAGGGTGCGGGCACGGTTCAGGGTGGCGGCGAGCAGATCCAGCGGCACCGGCTTGACCAGGTAATCGAACACGCCGCTGTGCAGCAGGCTGCGGTACAGATCGACGTCCTGCTTGCTGCCCAGGGCGACGATATGGCAGGCCGGATCGCAGACGTCGGCGAGCTCGGCGAGTGATTGCAGGGGCAGCGGATCATCATCGAGGTCGACGACGAGCAACTCCGGGGACGGGTTGCTGCGGCTCCAGGCGATGGCGGCTGCAAGGCCCCCCGTGCGTGCCTGGTCGGCGCCGAAGCCCAGGCGAATGAGGCGTTCGCCGTAATGACCAGCCTGTTCATTGTCGACGGCGAACAGCATGAGATTCGCCGTGGCGTGGCGTTGGATCGAGGTGTCGTTCATGTCGCGATTCTCTTTGCGCCGGGCGCGGGGGCTCAGTTTTCCTGGAAGTCGATGTCGAGCAGTTCACGGATCTCGTCGTCGTGATAACGGCCGACCGCATTCACGGCAGCCATGCCGTCGCCGGCATCCAGCGCCTGAGGGCGCATCAGGTCACGCGGGTCTGAGACCATGCGGGCAAGGTTGGCGCGGGTGGCGCAGCCCAGCGGGCCGACAGCCTCATGGGGTTTGACCGTCCAGGCTTGCTGGTTGGCGATGCTGCAGTCCGGTACCGTCACGACCAGGGCTTCGGAGACCACCTGCAGATCCCAGTTGCCGCCGTTGGCTGACTCCAGGCGCGCGGGCATGACGATCACCTGCGTGGCAGGCGCACCTTGTTCACGCAACACCCTGCCCAGCCGTTCGGCCAGCCGCTCGCCGCTTGGGGTAAAGGGCTGCAGGGTCAGGGTCTGCTGTGACAGGCGGCCCTGGGCGCGGAGCAAGGTGTTCAGGTTGTCCAGTGATTCAGCCGTGAAGCTGCCGTTGCCGCTGGCCTGCAGGGACGTGACCAGCGCAGAGGGCGCGACGCTGGGCCGTGGCGCCGTTTCGTAGGGCGCCAGGCGCTGTTCGCGCATCTGGTTGATGTGGCGGTCACAGCCGGTGACCAGCAGTGAAACTGCCAGCAGCGGCAGTACGGATCGAATGGACATGATGGCGCTCCTCAAAACAGGTAGCCGGCGGTGGCCTGGGCAGGGAGCTGGGCATCCAGCGCACGAATACCGCGGCCAGGGGTTTGCAGCTCACCGGGCGCCGTGGGCTCGACCACGTAGGCGGTGGCGATGATCACCAGTTCGGTGTCTTCCTGGGTGTTGGTCTCGGTCTCGAACAGACGGCCAAGGCCTGGAATGCTCTTCAGGCCGGGAACGCCATTGATCTGTTGGGCGAGGTTGCTGCGCAGCATGCCGGCGAGGGCGAAACTCTGGCCGCTGGCCAGTTCTACCGTGGTATCGGCGCGGCGCACCTTGAAGGCCGGGATTGTGAAGCCTTCCAGTTCCACCGCGCCGTCGCTGGACAGATCGCTGACCTCGGGTGCCACGTGCAGGCTGATGCGTTTGGGCGACAGCAGGGTTGGCGTCATGCGCATGATCACGCCGTACTGTTTGTAATCGATGTTCACGCTGTTGTTGACGAAGGTCACGATCGGTACCTCGCCACCAGCGGCGAAACCGGCGGTCTCGCCGGACATCGCAGTCAGGTTCGGCTCGGCCAGTACCGTAGCCAGGCCGTCTTCGGAAAGGGCGGTGAGCAGGCCGGACACGGTCGTGGAACCGTAGCGGTGGAAGCCGCCGGCCACCGCATTGGTGGCGGCGCCGCCACTGAAGGCGCCGGTGGTCGCGTCGAACAGCGAGGTACCGCTGCGCAGGAAGTAATTGCCGTCTTTCAGCGCTATGTCCCAGTTCAGCCCCAGTGACGTGGTCAGGCTGCGAGAAACTTCGACGATGCGCACGCTGATGTTGACCTGGGCAGACAACTCGACCTTGAGTTGGTTGATTACCCGTGGGGCGGGCGTCTGCCCCTGCTGGCCGCCGCCTTGCGGGGCACGAGCATTGCCGCCGGCGCTGCTGGATGCTGCGCCGAGGTTGGCCTCCACGCTATCCATCACCTGCTTGGCCTGTTGTGGGGTGCGCACGCTGCCGCGCACGATCAGGCTGCTGCCGGACGGCAGGAACTCGACCCGGGCACCGGGAACTTCGCGGGCGATCTGGTCGCTCAGGCGGCCGAGCGCCGCCATGTCCTGGCTGGCGACCAGGCGGATCGCTGATATCACTTCATCGTTGCCGTCCAGCGCGTACAACGTGGTGGTGCCGGGGGCCTTGGCGAACACGAAGACGCTGCCCGGCGTGGGTACCTGGTAGCTGGCAATCTCCGGGTTGGCGACCATGACCGTTGCGGCGGCGCGCGGCAGTTGCAGCAGGCGGCCCTGGTTGAGCATCAACTGCACGGTTTCGGTTTCGTCGACCTGTACCAGGTGCCTGCGTAGCGGACGTGGCGCTGGTTCAGGCGCAGGCGCCGAGGCAACAGCTGCCTCGCCTGGCGTTGCCACGCCGTTTTGCGCGTAGTACTCGCGGGCAAAAGCCAGGTCCAGGTCCGGGTTGTAATCGGCAGGCTCTGCAACCGGCAGATCGAGCGCTTCCTGCGTTTGCGCATGTGCGAACCCGGAGGCGAGACCGCCAGCGGCAAGCAGGCAGGTCAGGGACAGCGCAAGAGGGGTATACGCGAACTTCATTCTCGGTCTCTCGGTTGGCCGGCTCACTGGGAGCCGAATTGCACGGCGGTGGCAGCGTCGCCACGGAAGGTCTGCACGTTCGGTGTGGAGGTTTCCGCCGACGCCTTGTACACGCTGGTGGTCTGGGCCAGGGTGGTGACCCGGTCAGTGCCGGGTTTGGCCAGCCCGTCGCTGGCTTCCAGGCTGCTGCGCAACACCATCTGCAAGGTGCCGATCTGGCTGGCGAGGGCCAGCCGTTCGGCATACACGGGGGGACTTCCAGGGTGACGATTTCCGCATAGGAAGTGGGGTAGCCCTCTGCCTTCCTGTTCTGCGCTTTGGCGTCTGGCACCTCCATTGGCTGCAGGGGGCTGCGCACGCGGTTGTTGATCGACAGCACGCGCACGTCCTGCAGCAGGGTTTGCGCGGCCAGACGCGGGGTTTGCTGGCCGCTGCTCTGCGCCTGTTCCTGGTCGCGTTGCAGGTTGACCAGCACATCCACACGGTCGCCCAGGCTGAGCATGCTGTAGAGGCTTGCGCTGTTGCTGGTGGGCACCGCGATGGCACGCATGCCGGGCTTGATCACGGTGGCGATGAAGCCCGGTTCATTGGCCTTGACCACCAGGTTGCTTGTCAGCGGCGCGCCGGCCGCGATCGGCTGGCGCACGCTGGCGCCGGTCAGTTGCCGACTCCCTTCGGCCCCCTCGATGAAATACAACTGGTCGTCATGGGCGCTATCGCTGGCCTGCCAGCGCAGTGCCGACGGGTCGATGAAATCGCCGGGCTGCAGGTCGCGGCTGGCGACCAGGATGGCCGGATGACTTGGTTTGGGCTGCTCCACAGGCTTGCTTTCCACCACCTGCGGCGGGGGTGGCGGCGGGGTCAGCAGGACGCGAGCCAGCAGGGCGGCGCTGCCGGCAACCAGCAGGGTGCCGGCCAGAAGAAGGACTGAAGGGGTTTTCATGGTTGAACCGTGCACTCAGTAGTGAAGGGGGCCTAACAGCGTGTAAAAGGCACCCGCCGCGATGGCCAGGCCATAGGGAATGCCGGCCGGTCGCTGGTCGGTCAATACCGTGGGTGTCTGTATGCGCAACGACGGCCGGGTAATGGCAAGACGTTGCCAGGCTTGTGCCAAGGTGTTTTCCAGCACTGACAGCAAGGGCAGGGCCAATGCCAGAAAGCCCCCCGCCAGTGCGGTGACGATCAGAAAGGTCATCTGGTTGCCCTGACCCATCCACAGGCAGATGACGGCCATCAGCTTTACATCGCCTGCTCCTACGCGGCCGAGGCAGAACAGGCCGTAGCCCACCAGTAGCACCAGGCTGGCGCCAAGCAGCGTGCGGGCAATGCGTTCCACCAGCTCGCCAGTACTCAGGTCGGCCCAGGGGCCAAAACCGAACGGCGCACAGAGCGGCAGGATCAACCACAACGCCAGGAGCAGGAGAACCATCAGGTTGTGTATACGACGGTAGAGCAGGTCCGAACAGCAGACGAAGAGCAGGGCCGGAAGCAGGACCAGGAGGCTGAAGGTATCGGTATCCATGATGCTCCAGCCTCGATGCTTACTTGCTGCTGCCAGGGTTGTTGGTATTGGTGATCTGGTCGGCGATCGACGAGAAGCGTTCCTTGAGCGCGGTGACGAACACGCCATCGGAACCGAAGATCACACCGATGGCAGCGGCCATGGCAGCCGCGAGAATGCCGTACTCGATGGCAGTCACGCCGCTTTCATCGGCCAGAAATTTCTTCAGTTGGTTGGCCATGGGCACAACTCCTTGGATGGGTTTGCAGGGTGATGAACAGAGAGTGATATTAGGATTCATTATCAATTGAGCATCAAGCGGCGCTTCATTAAGAATGCTTAAGGAAGGTTGGCGCAGCGCCTGTGTTCAGGCCGCCGAGGTGTGTTTCGAGGTGTCCGGCGCAGGGTGATCGGGTACCGGCCTGGCCGCCGCCTTGAGGCGTAAGGTGGCGCGCAGGCCGGGTCGGTTGTCGTCTAGGATCAGCTCACCACCATGCAGTTCGGCGATCGCCTTGGTCAGCGTCAGGCCAAGGCCATTACCGGGAATCGCGCTGTTGAGGTGCAGGCGCTGAAAGCGCTCGATTGCCTTGCCGTTGAGTTCGGGCGCAATGCCAGGGCCGCTGTCGGCAACGCTCAGGTGAGCCCACCCGCCCTGGCCGTAGGCAGCGAGCACGATGGGTTGTCCGGCAGGCGCGTACTTGAGGGCGTTGTCGATCAGGTTGGCCATGGCCTGGAAGAGCAGCGCCTGGTCGCCGTAGAGCTGCAGGTCGTTGTGCCTGATCTTCAGCTCGCAGCCGCGCTCCTCCGCCAGTGGCAGGTAATAGTCGCGAACGTCTTGCAGCAGCTGGCAGGCGTCGAGGGCGCTGAACTGGTGGGCGCAGCGGCCGGTCTCCACCTCCGCCACGCGCATGACTGCGCGAAACAGGTTGTGGATGCGCTCGCTGTCCTGCACGGCGCGCAGCAGTTCTTCACGCGGCTCGCCGTCGAGGGTCTCGGCGACATTCAGCAGACGATTCTGCAAGCGGGTCAGGGGCGTGCGCAGTTCGTGGGCGATATGGCTGGTGATGTTCTGCACGTCATCCATCAGCCGGTCGATGCGCAGCAGGGCGTGGTTGATCTCCGCACTCAGTTGGTCGAACTCGTCACCCCGCTGTTCGCAGGGCACCCTCACGCTGTGGTCGCCGCTGGCATAGAGCACCAGGGCATCGCGTATGCGGTTGATGCGATACAGGTTGCGCAGGCTGAATGGCAGGCTGAGGATCAGTATCGAGAGCAGGATGATCAGCAGGCCGGCGCCGGCCATCAGCGGAATGATGCGAGTACGCTCGAGCATTGGCCGCAGGTCGTAACCGCTGAAATATTGGCCACCGTCCTGCAATGGCACGATCAGGCCGAACATTTCACTGGGATTGCCGCTGGCGTCGAGCCGTTCGACATGGCGCCAGTTGCTATCGCAGGGCGCCGGGCAGCCGCCGGGGAACAGGTCGCCGTCGCCGTAGAGCAGGGCGCCGTGGCTGTCGAGCACGATGGAGTGACGGTCCTTGCGAATTTCCATCGGCTGGCGGTAGAGCAGTAGCTCGGCAACCTGCGGCGCATTGGTCAGTCGGCCCTGCATCTGCTGGGTGCGAATGTCCAGCAGGATCATGTCGCGCACGTGGTTGCGCATGATGATTTCCAGCAGGTGGTTGCTGAAGATGATCGAGGCCAGCGCGACCAGCAGGCAGATGAAGGCCACCGTCGTGGCCTGGTGAAAGCTGCTGGTGGCGAGCAACTGGTGCAGGCGATTGTCAGCCAAGGACATAGCCGATCGCCCTGATGGTGCGCAGCAGCGCCGGGCTGAAATCCTTGTCGATCTTGTTGCGCAATTTCGACAGGTGCACGTCGATCAGGTTGGTCTGCGGGTCGAAGTGATAGCCCCAGACTTTTTCCAGCAACATGCTGCGCGTCACTGTCTGGCCGCGGTTCTCGGCCAGCACCAGCAGTAGCTTGAACTCCTTGTCGGTGAGGTCGATGCGTTGCCCGGCGCGCGTGACTTGGCGGTGGCCCAGGTCGATGCTCAGGTCTTCGATAAGCAGGCTTTCTGCGGCAAGGCGTTGCGGGCGTCGGCGAATCAGCAATTCCAGGCGCAGCAGCAATTCGGTGAAATCGAAGGGTTTGCCCAGGTAGTCGTCAGCGCCGGCGCGCAGCCCCTCGATGCGGTCGGCGGTCTGGTCATTGGCGGAAAGAATCAGCACTGGCGGATGGGGGCGGCCATGCAGTTGGCTCAGCACCTCGATGCCATCCATCTTCGGCATGATGCGGTCGAGCACCACCACATCGAAGGCTTCGGTCTGGATGATCTGCAGCGCGCCCTCGCCGTTGTCGACCATTTTGCAGTTGTGGCCGGACGCGTGCAGCTTACTGCTTATCCAGTGACCGACGGCCACATCGTCTTCGACTACGAGCACACGCATGACCGGTTCCTCGTTCCCACCCCCATTGCTCACGGGGACCTTTTAGCAAAGGAGGGCGCGAGGGATGGAGTTAAGAATTCTTAATTTTAGTGTTAATGATTCTCATTATGTATTAACTCGGAATTAAATGAATAGCGTTTTGTCACTGCGCTGCAGTGAAAAGCGAAACGCTGGGCGTGGGATGCGCGGCGGCTGGTCGCAAGCCGCAGTTGTCGGGGGCTGACCGGGACGTCGATCAATCGTTGCAGGCCTGCACGGCCGCTCCGGGCTGCGCAGGCGTTCGCCGTCAGGGTTGCGGTGGCAGGTACTCGGCATCGGCCAGTTGCTCAAGGCGCTGTATCGCCTGCTCCAGTTCATCCAGCCCGCTGCTGCGGATCGGCTGGTCCTGCTTGAGCTGGGTTTCGCTGTGCTGGCAGGCGGCGCGCAATTGCGGCACGCCACAGTAGCGGGTGGCACCGTGCAGGCGGTGGATGCGTTCGATCAGGGCGTTGCGGTCGCCCTCGGCGCGGGCCTGGCGGATGGCTTGCAGGTCGCCGGGCAATCCGGCGAGCAGCATGTTCAGCATCTCGGCTGCCAGGTCGGCCTTGCCCGCGGCGAGGCGCAGGCCTTCCACGGTATCCAGAACCGCCGTGGCTGGAGCGGCGGCCAGGTCGGGGGCCGGTTCCTGGGCACTGCCCTGCAGGGCCATGCCGGTCCACTTCAGCACCACCTGGGCCAGTTGCCGCTCGCTGATCGGCTTGGTCAGGTAGTCGTCCATGCCGCTTTGCAGCAGCGTGCGCTTCTCATTGGCCAGGGCATGGGCGGTCAGGGCCACGATGGGCATGGGCGTGCGGCCGCTGTCATGTTCCCACTGGCGAATGGCCTCGGTGGCCTGGCGGCCATCCATGCCCGGCATCTGTACGTCCATGAATACCAGGTCGAAATCCCGTTCGCGCGTGATTGCCAGAGCGTCGAAACCACTGCTGGCAACGGTCACCCGCGCGCCCATGCCATCGAGCAGGGTCTGCACCAGCAGCAGGTTGGCGGCGTTGTCGTCGACACACAGGATGGCTGGCGAACGCGTGGTGTTGTGTGGAGCCTGCTGGCGGATGTGCTTGGGAATGATCAGCTCACTCAACGAGCGCTGCAGCTTGCGGGTGCAGGCCGGCTTGGCCTGCAGCTGGACATGCCAGTCTGGCACGCAGTCCTGGTACTGCGATTGTTCGGTGGTAGGGCATAGCACCACGCTCTTGCAGCCCAGGTGGTCGAGGTCCCATACGCGCTTGCCGAGCTGCTCCGGGGCCAGATAATTGTGCGTCACACCCAGCACCGCGCAGTGGAACGGCTGGGGCGATTGGCTGGCCGCCGCGACGGCTGCGCACAGGCTGTTGAGGTCCTCGAATACGCCGACCTGCAAGCCACAGTCTTCCAGTTGGTGCTGCAGCGCCTGGCGCGCCAGTTCATGGGCTTCCAGGATCGCGACGCGGCGTCCGGCCAGGGCGCGGGGTTGGTCGTCGGCGTCGCCGCGGGCCTTGGGCAGGTTGAGGCTGATCCAGAACTCAGAACCTTCGCCGGGGGCGCTTTCCACGCCGATTTCCCCGCCCATCTGCTCGATCAGGCGTTTGGAAATCACCAGGCCGAGACCGGTGCCCCCCGCCTGACGCGACATGGAATTGTCCGCCTGGCTGAAGGCCTGGAACAGCGCACGCAGGTCTTCGTCGGCCAGGCCGATGCCGGTGTCGCGCACGCTGATGCGCAGCTGGGCGCGATCGGGGGTTTCCTCTTCGAGCATGGCGCGGATGACGATGCTGCCCTGGCGGGTGAACTTGATGGCATTGCTGACCAGGTTGGTCAGCACCTGCTTGAGGCGCAGCGGGTCGCCGGACAGCGAAACCGGCGTGTCACGGTAGATCAGCGAGAGCAGCTCCAGCTGCTTCTCATGGGCGGAAGGGGCCAGGATGGTCAGGGTGTCCTGCAGCACGTCGCGCAGGTTGAACGGGATGTTTTCCAGTATCAGCTTGCCGGCCTCGATCTTGGAGAAGTCGAGCACCTCGTTGATGATCCCCAGCAGGCTGTCGGCGGATTTTTCGATGGTGCTCAGGTAGTCCTGCTGGCGCGGGCTCAGCTCGCTCTTCTGCAGCAGATTGGTGAAGCCGAGGATGCCGTTGAGCGGCGTGCGGATCTCATGGCTCATGTTGGCCAGGAACTCGGACTTGATGCGGCTCGCTTCCAGGGCTTCCTTGCGGGCGAAGTCCAGCTCAATGTTCTGGATCTCGATGGTCTCCAGATTCTGGCGCAGGTCTTCGGTAACCTGGTCGATGCTGTGCTGCAGCTCTACCTGGGCGTTCTGCAGAGACTCGGCCATGCGGTTGATGCCCGAGGCTAGTTCGTCCAGCTCATGGCTGCCGAGCGGTGGCAGGCGCGTTTCCAGGTGGCCGTCCTTGAGCAGCGCGACGCCGTTCTTGATGCGCAACAGCGGGTCGTTGATGCTGCGGCTCATGCGCAGGGCCAGCAAGCCGGTGATGATCAACCCGGTGACCACCAGCAGCAGGCTCGTCAGCAGGCTGCGGTAGCCGCTGAGCAGGGTGTTTTGGTGCGACAACTCCAGTTCGACCCAGCCGATCGGGTCTGCCGCGGAGGCGGGCTGTTCTTCGCCGCTGAGGGTCAGGTGCTGGGCCATGACCGGTAATAGAAAGCGGGTGGCATCCTGGCTGCTGTGCTGGGCGACACCCACGGTGTCGCTGTCGATCTCGGGCCGGTCGTTGAGCATGCTGGGCCCGGCATGGGCGAGGCGATCACTTTGCGTGGTCAGGAAGCTCACCGCGCGCACGTCGGGCTGCTCCAGCGCTTCGGTGGCGATACGCTGCAGCAGCGAGTTATCGCGGTGCAGCAGGGCGGGCGCCGCCAGGGGCGCCAGTTGCTCGGCGATCATGTGCCCGCGCTGGAGCAACTGCCCCTGCAGACCGGACAGCTGCATCCAGATGAAATAGCCGCCCAGTACTACTGCCAGCAGGCTGGTGGGCAGCAGGGTAAGCATCAGTACCCGGCCCTTGATGCCAATATCCTTGAACACGCGACGCCCTCTTTCCACGATGCCAGGCAGTGTAGCGACTCCGCCGTGAGAGCGCTCGACTGGTATTCGTGGCCGCTTACCTGGCCCGCTACTAAAAGGTAGAATCATTCACATTTGTCTTCAGGGCCTGCCTGTCATGTTGCCGCCAACCACCCGTGCCACCCGTATTCTCGCGGTCGAAGACGATCCGGCGCTTGCCTCGCACCTGCAGGCCCACCTGCACGGCTGCGGTTTCGACGTGACGGTGAGCCTCGATGGCAGCGAGGGCCTGCGCCTGGCCCAGGAACAGGCTTTCGACCTGATTCTGATGGATATCCTGTTGCCCGGCAGCAACGGCCTGGACGTGCTGCAGCGCCTGCGCGAACGGCGCCATGTGCCGGTCATCCTGATGTCGGCGCTGGGCGCCGAGCAGGATCGCATCGCCGGGTTCAGCAAGGGTGCCGACGACTACCTGCCCAAGCCGTTCAGCCTTGGCGAGCTGAGTGTGCGCATCGAGGCCATTCTGCGCCGGGTGGCCTACGAGCGTCGTGAACAGCCGCCCTTGCAGCAGGGCACGCTGGTGTTCGCCGAAGACCGCTGCGACGTGTGCCACGAAGGCCGCTGGGCGACGTTGACGCCTACCGAATACCGCTTGCTGGAAACCTTCTCGCGGCACACCGAAGAGGTGCTGAGCAAGGCTTTCCTGTATCAGCACGTGCTGCACCGCGGCTACGCCCAGCATGATCGCAGCCTGGACATGCACGTCAGCAACGTACGCCGCAAGCTCAAGGCCATCGCCTACACCGGTACGCGGCTGGAGTCGGTCTGGGGCAAGGGCTACGTGCTGACGGCCAGGGAATCCTGAGGTGCCTGGCCGCCATTCGCTGTTCTGGAAGCTGATCGTCGGGCTGGCAATGTTCTGCCTGCTGATCGTCAGCCTGCATCTCGACCTGGACAAGCGGGTCTACGCGGCCATGTCCACCCTGTCGGAATCCAGCCGGCGCGCCCTCAACGGGTTCGCCAGGGAGGCCGAAACCGCGTGGAAGGAAGAGGGGGCCGCGGGCCTGGATGCCTATCTGGCGGCGTTGCGCGAGCGCGAACAGGTCTGGGCCATGGTGGTCGATGATCATCGTTCGCTGTCGTCACAGCCGCTGAGCGCCGACGAAGCGCTGCGCCTGAATTTCGTGCGCAGCCTGGATCAGAAGGTCGGCCGGCCCGGGGGGCGGCCAGCGTTCTACATCCCCTTCAGTGACGAGCGCATCCGCCTGGTGATGGAGCTGCCGCCACGCCTCGATCCACGTCACTACCAGCCCGTGTGGGAGTTTCTCCTGCAGAAGGTCTTGCCGGCATTGCTGGCCATCCTGCTCGGTACCTTGCTGTACCGCCTGTTCATCGCACCACTGGTGATTTTGCGCCGCCAGGCCAATAGCCTCAGTGCTGGCGACCTGAGCGCGCGGGTCGGTGCGCCGGTGGCCGCACGCAAGGACGAGTTGGGGGAACTGGGGCGTGCTTTCGATCATATGGCCGAGCGCCTGCAGGGTACCGTCGCCTACCAGCGGCGCCTGCTGCGCGACCTGTCCCACGAACTGCGTACGCCGCTGAGCCGCCTGCAGGTGGCTGCGGACGGTGAGCGCGACCCACAGGCGCTGCGCCAGCGCCTGGAGCGGGAAATCGCCATCATGCAGCGGCTGGTCGAGCACTCGCTGCAGCTGGCCTGGCTGGACTCCGAGCGCCCGCACTTCACCTGTGAGCCAATCCGCCTGGTGCAGCTCTGGGACATGCTGGTCGAAGACGCCTGTTTCGAAACCGGGTGGTCGAGCGAACGATTGCCGTTCGAGGTGGATGAGGGGTGCCTGGTCGCGGCGAATCTGACCAGCCTGGCCCAGGCAATGGAAAACCTGCTGCGCAACGCCATCCGTCATTCGCCCCCCGATGGCCGGGTCCGCCTGCAGGGTGAGCGGCGCGGGGAGGATTGGCACCTGTGCCTGATCGACGACGGGCCGGGCATCGATCCCCGTTACCTGGAAACCATCTTCGAGCCCTTCGCGCGCCTCGACAGCGCCCGGCCGGGTGACGGCGGCTTCGGCCTCGGCCTGAGCATCGCGCGTAGCGCCATCGCCTTGCAGGGCGGCCGGCTCTGGGCCCAAAGCCCGCCCGGCAGTGGCCTGCACATGCACCTCCTGCTGCCCGCTGCAGAGCTGCAAAAGCAAAGTGTATAGAGTGTAAATGACGTTTACTCTCATATGATATTAAATATCATTTGCGTCGTTATCGCGGCGGGATGGCTCTAGCACGCTCATCCAAGAGAACCGGTATCGCCGCCTTTGCCCGCTCGGGCCTGATATTTATGCGGTTGGGGACGTCAATGAATCCGAAATACACACCTAGTGTGCTGGCCACGGCCATCATGGTGGCGTTCAGTGCGCCGGCGTATGCGCAAACCCCGTCGCTCGAAGGGGCTGGGGTGATTCGAGAGACCGGCATAGTCGAGCTTGAAACTACGATGGTGCGTAGTGCGTCGGGATTCGAGCAGAACATAGCTGAAGCCCCCGCGAGTATCTCCGTAGTCACTCGCGAGGAACTTGAGAAGCAGTCTTATAGCGATATCACTGACGCCGTGAAAAATATTCCGGGTGTTTATGTCACGGGCGGAGGTGGCGCCCAGGACATCAGCATTCGTGGCATGGCGGCCGCGTATACGCTTTATCTGATCGACGGCCGACCCGTTTCGGCAGGTCGTTCGGTGAACACCAACGGTTCCGACGGCGGCAAACAGATTGCACTGCCGCCGCTTTCCATGATCGAGAGGATCGAAGTCATTCGTGGGCCGATGTCTTCGCTATATGGTTCGGAGGCTATGGGTGGCGTCATCAATATCATCACCCGCAAGTCAAGCACGCAATGGCATGGCAGTTTCAATACCGAGTACACCCATTCGCTCAATGACCTGAGCAACGATGGTAATCAGGTCGACTTGTTCGCGGGGGGGGCTCTGATTCCCGGGTTGTTGGGCATGCAGCTCAACGGCTCGTACCTAAATACCCAGGAGAGTGACCACCCGGGCGGCACCGATGGCGCGGAAAGCACACCGGACAGTACCAATAAAAAAGGCGGCGCCCGGCTTTCCTTTACACCAGACGAAAGCAACGAGTTCGCGTTCAGCTACGATTCTGCGACCCGTAAATATACCCATAACCCCGGCAGAAGCATTGCAGCGGATGCGGATCGTTCCGCCACGCGATATGACAAGGATGTATATGTCCTTTCCCACGATGGCAGCTACGGGGACGTCCTTCTCAATACCTACCTACAGCACGATATTTCCGACAGGGTCCAGGATGATACCAGGCGTGAGCGAGTGACCACTCTCAACTCTCAGGGCACCTGGTTCCTCGACCGGCACACGCTGACTTTCGGCGGGCAGTACAAGAATGAGAGTTTTGTCGATGAAACCAACGGGCTGTTGACTGCCAACGTACCGGGAGCGGTAAAGAAGGTTGATCGATGGCTGGCAGCTGTGTATGGCGAAATCGAATGGAGCGTGCTGGATGATTTCGCGATTACCACAGGGTTGCGCTACAACGACGATGAACTTTTTGGCGGGCATCTGTCGCCACGTATCTATGGCGTGTACCACCTGTCTCCAAAGCTGACGTTAAAAGGCGGCGTATCAACCGGGTACCTACAGCCTAGCCTGACCTCGGCGACCGAAGGTTTCGGACGCGGAACCGGAGGTGGCGGTTCTCCTGCACCGCATCCGCGGGCATTGATTATCGGTAACTCCGAGCTCGAGCCGGAGACCAGCACCAGTTATGAGATCGGCTACGTCTACGAGGACCGGGATATCGGCCTGAATACCAGCCTCATGCTGTTCCATACGCAGTACAAGGACAAAATCACCGAGTTTCGAACGTGTGAAAGTCCGAACTCGACAGCGAACAGGAACAACCCTGCGGCCTGGACCTGCGCATTCGGCGGCAACAACTATCTGTTCTTGAGCACCCAGGAGAACGTCAGTGAAGCGGTGATGCAAGGTGTGGAGTTCACGCTGGATTATGCCCTGCGCGACGACCTGGACTTGCGCACGAGTTACACCTTCTCGGACTCCGAACAAAAAACCGGTGAGTTCAAGGGTGACCCTCTCAATCAAACGCCTCGGCACATGGTCAATATTGGTCTGGACTGGGCCATCACCGATCGGCTGAAGAGTTGGGCGCAGTACAACTACCGCGGCAAGACCAGCGATTACTTGAGTCGGGTCAGCATGAGTGACGGCACGCCAGGCTATGGATTCTTCGATGTCGGTGCCGTCTATCAACTGACGCGCAATATCGATATCAAGGGTGGCCTGTACAACGTAGCAAATAAGGAAGTCAGCAACGACGATTTTGGGGTCGTGCTCGATGGGCGTCGGCTCACCGTCGGTATGACCGTCGACTTCTGAAGTTAACGTGCCACGGTCCGTCAGGAGATAGGGCTTTGCCAACCAACGGCCAGGCCTTACCCCTTGCGACCCACGTCTCTGGATACGGCTCAAGCGGGTATTCAGTGTGTTTTTCCCATGCTCCCGGCCTCCCTCGGGCCGGCCCTGCGCCTGAGTGCTGGTGACGATGCCGTTGTCGCGCACGTGCTTGCACGATGAGCCCTGCCGGGGTACCTGCGCCTGCCGCGGGCTTTACATATGTAAATGAAATTCCTGGGTATTTTTGCCGCAGTATGGCGGCTGCCGACAATCAGGGCGTGCCACAGGCCGTTGCACTGTATCGGCTACCCGTTGGTAGCCGTCCGTTTTACCGTCAAGAAAGGATGTTCCGATGATTGCTAGCCTATCCCGATGCTCGCGCCTGTTGGCGTTTTCCGGCCTGTTCGCGCTGCTGCCGCTGGGCAACGCGCTGGCTGAGCCGCGCACCCTCGATACGGCCTTTGGCGCGGTCGAGCTGCAGGGCACGCCGCAGCGCGTGGTGACCCTGGGGGAGAACGCGCTGGATGTCGCTCTCGCTGTCGGTGTTAAGCCTCTGGGCAGCGTCGCGACCCGCGGCGGTAGCAGCGTATCGGACTACCTCAAGGACAAGGCGGGCGATATCAAGATCGTCGGCACGGCCCGGGAAACCAACCTGGAATCGGTGTTCGCCCTGCGGCCTGATCTGATTCTGGCCTCGCCGGAGCTGAGCAAGGATCAGTACCAGAAGCTCAGCCTGATCGCGCCGACCGTAGTGCCCAAGGGCGATTCGTTTCAGGACTGGCGCAATAACGTGGTGTTCTACGGTGACGCGCTGAACAAGCCTGCCGAGGCCAAGGCGGCCATCGCCGGCGTGGACACGCGCATCGAGCGTCTCAAGGGCAGGATCGAAGCGGGGCAGGTCGCCTCCGTGGTGCGCTGGAGCCCACAGGGCCCGGGCGTGATGTCTCAACACCTGTTCGTCGGCCAGTTACTGAGCCAGCTCGGTTTCAAGGGCACGGCGATGGCAGCGGAACTCACACAAAAGCCGCACAGCGACGCCCTGAGCCTGGAGAACCTGTCGCGTATCGACGGTGACTGGCTGTTCCTCGCCACCCTCAACGCCGATGGCGACAAGGCGCTGGAGCAGGCGCGTCAGCAGCCGGCGTTCGCCCGCCTTAAGGCGGTCAGCAGTGGCCATGTGCAGAGCGTCGACGGGCAGATCTGGAGCAGCGGCAGCGGGCCGTTGGCGGCCAATGTGATTCTCGATGACGTCGAGAAGGCCATCGCCTCGCAATGACCGCACAGGTACCGGGCGCTCGCCTGCCGCTGCCCCGTGCGCTGGCGTGGGTGGCCGTGGCATTGGCCCTGCTGTGCCTGGCCAGCCTGCTGATCGGCGCGGGTGAGGTCGGCATCTTGCGCAGCCTGGCGGCACTGCTCGGCAGCGTGGATGACGAAGCACGCTTCGTGCTGCTCGAGTTGCGCCTGCCGCGTACGCTGCTGGGGCTGCTGGTCGGCGTCGCGCTGGGTGCTGGCGGTGTGGTGCTGCAGGCGGCGACCCGCAACCCGCTCGCCGAACCTGGCTTGCTGGGTGTGAGTGCCGGAGCGTCTTTCGCGGTAGTGGTGGCGATCAGCCTCGGCGCCAGTGCGGCGACTTTGAACCTCGGGGTCGCCATCGGTGGTGCCATGGCTGGCTGCCTATTGGTGCTGCTGGTGACGCAAGTACGAGGTGTCGGCGATGACCCGGTTCGCCTGGTGCTGGCCGGCGCAGCCTTTTCGGGCATTCTCACGGCCATCAGTACGTTGATTCTGCTTCACGACCAGCGCAGCTCCGACGAGATTCGTTTTTGGATCATCGGCGCCTTGGCTGGCAGGCCGCAGGATGTGCTGAGCTGGAGCACACCCGGTCTGCTGCTTGGCCTGGTGTTGCTGCTGCCGCTGATCCGCCCACTGGCGGCCCTTGCACTTGGCGAGAAGATGGCCAGCGGCCTTGGCCACCATCCAGGTCTGACTCGGCTCGGCGCCTTGCTGGGCGTTGCCGTGCTGGTTGGCACCGCTACGGCGGCGGCGGGCCCCATGGCCTTCGTCGGTCTGGTGGTGCCATTCGTGGCGCGCCGCCTGGTGGGGCCGGATATCCGTCGCACCATCGGCCTCTCGCTGTTGCTCGGGCCGATCATCGTGCTGTTTGCCGACATCCTCTCGCGGCTGCTGGTCAGCCCCTATGAACTGCCGATAGGCGTGGTAACCGCGCTGATCGGTGCCCCGGTGCTGATCGCCGTGGTGCGCAGCCAGAGGTTGCCGACGCTATGAGCACCTGGCGTTGCGGCGCGGCGCCGAGCGGCTATTGGCTGCTGGCATTCGGCTCACTGCGCGTGTTGCTGAACCGGCGTGGGGTGTTCGCCGCGCTGGGGCTCTCGGCCGCCCTGCTGATCATCACGGGCATCAGCCTCGCTTCCGGTGCCGCCGGGCTGTCGCCCTGGACGGCCCTGGCCGCTGCGCTTGGCCAGGGCGAGCCGATGCACGTGTTTCTGGTCCAGGAGCTGCGCCTGCAGCGCCTGGTCGCCGGCCTGCTCAGCGGCGCGGCGTTCGGGATCGGCGGTTGCCTGCTGCAGACCCTGGCGCGCAATCGCCTGGCCACGCCCGGCGTGATCGGTATCGATGACGGCGCCACGGCGTTCGCGGTGGCGTCCATCGTCGCCGTACCGACGACTCTGGCGCCCTCGGCGCTGGCGCTGATGGGGGCGACTACCGCCGCAGTGCTGGCATTCGGCTTGAGTGCCGGCGCGGGGGCGCGCGGCTATCGCTTCATCGTGGTGGGGATTGCCGTGGGCGCGGTGTTCGGCGCGCTGACCAACCTGATGCTGGCACGGGCCGATATCGATGCCGCCAACATTGCCTATCCCTGGACGGTCGGCAGCCTCAACGCACGGCCGGCACTGGCGGTCTGGCTGCTGGGCATCGGCCTGCTTCTATGCCTGCCGCTGGTCAAGTACCTGGCCCAGCGCCTGGAGCTGATGCGCTTTTCCGACAACGTGGCGGTGGGCCTCGGCGTGCAGCTCAAGACCATGCGCCTGCTGACACTGCTCACCACGGTGTTGTTGACGGCGCTGGCAGTCGCCGTGGCGGGCCCGGTGGGCCTGGTCGCCCTCGCGGCGCCGGAGATGGCCCGCTACCTGAGCGGCCACCGTGGGGTGCCGGTGCTGTGTTCGGCGCTGGCTGGAGCATTGCTGATGACCTGCGCGGACTGGGTAGGGCGGACCTGGCTCGCACCGATCGAAATTCCCGTCGGGGTTATCACCGCCGTAGTTGGCGGGCCTTACCTGCTGTGGATCCTGTTGCGACAGCCATCGCGCAAACTGACATGAACGGCCACCCGAACCCGGTGGCTACTCTGGAAACGAGCCCATGACCACCTCCAACCTGTTTGCCACCCGGCCCGAGGCCGAGGCGTCCCTACACGCCGAGCACCTGAGCCTGGGGTATCCCCACGCGGCGATCATCGAGGGGTTGTCGCTACGCATCCCGCCAGGGCGGGTGACCGCCATCGTCGGCCCCAATGGCTGCGGCAAGTCGACCCTGCTGGCTGGCCTGTCGCGGCTGCACAAACCAAGCGCCGGCGCGGTGCTGCTCAATGGCAAGGTCATCGGTAGCCTGCCGTCCAGGCAGGTGGCGCGGCAGCTGGCACTGCTGCCCCAGGACGCCACGGCACCGGACGGCCTGACCGTTTCCGAGCTGATCCGCTTCGGTCGGCAGCCGCACCAGAGCCTGCTGCGGCAGTGGTCGGCCGAGGACCAGGCGATCGTCGAGGAGGCGCTGCGCGTGGCCGACCTGCAGGCATTGGCCGAGCGCCCGCTGGAGTCGATGTCCGGGGGCCAGCGCCAGCGCGCCTGGATCGCCATGGCGGTGGCCCAGCAGACGCCGTTGTTGTTGCTCGACGAACCGACCTCGGCGCTGGACCTCGGCCACCAGATCGAGGTGTTCGAGCTGATCCGCGCCCTGGCCTCGGTCGGCAAGACGGTGGTCATGGTGGTGCATGACCTGTCCAGCGCCTGCCGCTACGCTGACCACCTGGTGGCCATGAAGGCCGGGCGCATCATGGCCGAAGGCGCGCCGGTCGAGATCGTCACCCCGGCGCTGGTCGAGGAACTGTACGACGTGCGCTGCACCCTGATGCGCGACCCGGTCAGCGGCACGCCGGTGATCGCCGGGATAACCCGACGTTAGATGAATCCGTTATCAGCTTAGATCGGCTGGTTCGTATGGCCCGCCGCCTGACGTGCAAGTGCCGGTAATCGTGGCGTTGCGGCGGTTGCCCGGCTGACCATGTGGATTCGCCACGCGTTCAGGCGGTAGTAGGGCTGGCGCCGTTTTGCCGGTATCATGGCCGCCCCCTGCAGCCGTCTGGACTCGATCGACGCCATGACCCCGCACTACCCCACGATCGCCGAATGCGTCGGCAACACGCCGCTGGTTCGCCTGCAACGCCTGCCCGGCACCACCAGCAATACCCTGCTGGTGAAGCTCGAAGGCAACAACCCGGCCGGTTCGGTGAAGGATCGCCCGGCACTGTCGATGATCAGCCGTGCCGAGCTGCGCGGTGATATCCAGCCAGGCGATACGCTGATCGAGGCGACTTCGGGCAACACCGGCATCGCCCTGGCCATGGCGGCGGCGATCAAGGGTTACCCGATGATCCTGATCATGCCGGACAATTCCAGCGCCGAGCGCAAGGCGGCGATGACTGCCTACGGCGCCGAGTTGATCCTGGTGAGCAAGGAAGAGGGCATGGAAGGTGCCCGCGACCTGGCGCTGTCCATGCAGGCGGCCGGCCGCGGCAAGGTGCTCGACCAGTTCGCCAACGGCGACAATCCGGTCGCCCACTACACCGGCACCGGCCCGGAAATCTGGCGCCAGACCGCCGGGCAGATCACCCATTTCATCAGCTCCATGGGCACCACCGGCACCATCATGGGTGTGTCGCGTTACCTCAAGGAGCAGAACCCCGGTGTGCAGATCGTTGGCCTGCAACCGATGGAAGGCGCCGCAATTCCCGGCATCCGGCGCTGGCCGCAAGCCTACCTGCCGAAGATCTTCGAATCCGAGCGCGTCGACCGCATCGTCGACATGTCCCAGGCCGAGGCCGAGGACGTGATGCGCCGCATGGCACGTGAGGAAGGCATCTTCTGCGGCGTTTCCTCGGGTGGCTCGGTCGCCGCCATGCTGCGCTTGTCTCGGGAAGTCGAGAACGCGGTGCTGGTCGCCATCATCTGTGATCGCGGCGACCGCTATCTGTCCACCGGCGTATACGACGCCCCGGAGCGCTGATGGCCCGCAAGAATGGCGGCCTGCGTTTCCAGCCCAGTGGCGGAACGCGTGCAGCACAGGTGCCGGTCGGCAAGAAGCAGCGCCTGAAGATCGAGCGCCTGGCCAACGATGGCCGCGGTATCGCTTTCATCGACAACCGCACCTGGTTCGTCAGCGGCGCATTGCCTGGCGAGGAAGTCGAGGCGCGCGTGCTCGACGCCCGCAGCAAGGTGATAGAAGCCCGTACCGAGCGCGTCTTCCAGGCCAGCCCCGCACGGCGTGACGAGCCCTGCGTGCACGCCCGCGTCTGCGGTGGCTGCAGCGTGCAGCACATGGCCGAAGAGGACCAACTGGCCCTCAAGCAGCGGATGCTCATCGAGCAGCTCGATCGCCTGGGCGGTATCGCGCCCCAGGCCTGGGCCGAGCCGTTGCGCAGCCCGGCGTTCGGCTATCGCCGCCGTGCGCGTATCGCCGTGCGCTGGGACATGAAGCACAAGCACCTCGAAGTGGGTTTCCGTGCCGCGGCCAGCCAGGACATCATCGCCGTCGGCGAATGCCCGGTACTGGTCGAGCCGCTGCAGCCGATCCTGCGTGCGCTGCCGGCAGTGCTGGCAGGCTTGCAGGCGCCAAGGGCCATCGGTCATGTCGAACTGTTCCATGGCACTGCCAGCGCGGTGCTGGTTCGCCACACCGAAGCCCTGAGCGAGGTGGACCTGGCGAGTTTGCAAGCCTTCTGCTCGGTGCACCGTGCCCAGTTGTGGCTGCACGGCGAGGGTGAGCCGCAACCGGTGGACGCGACGCAGTCGCTGGGCTATCGCCTGGAACCCTGGGACCTGCAACTGGCCTATCGACCTGGCGACTTCGTGCAGGTCAACGCCGCGGTCAACCAGGCGATGGTGGCCCAGGCCTTGCAGTGGTTGGCGCCGCGCAGTGATGAACGGGTGCTGGACCTGTTCTGTGGTCTGGGCAATTTCGCCCTGCCGCTGGCCCGCCTGGCACGTGAAGTGATCGCCGTGGAAGGCGTGCAGGCCATGGTCGAGCGCGCCGCTGGCAATGCCCGTGACAATGGCCTGGGCAATGCGCACTTTTATCAGGCCGATCTGTCCAAATCGCTGACTGATGCGGCCTGGGCAGTGGGCGGTTTCGACGCCGTGCTGCTCGATCCGCCGCGCGATGGTGCGTTGCAGGTGGTGCAGCAGGTAGCCGCGCTAGGCGCCACACGGCTGGTCTACGTATCCTGCAACCCGACCACGCTGGCGCGCGACAGTGGCGAATTGTTGCAACAAGGTTATCGCTTGAAAAAAGCCGGTATTCTCGACATGTTTCCGCAGACGGCGCATGTCGAGGCGATGGCGCTCTTCGAGCGTTGAAAGGCTGCTCGACGCATCTGCCATCCGCCGACCGGCCATTTGGCAGGGCGTCGCAGGTTCTACGCTGTAGAGACACGAATAGTGCAGTGGCGCACAGGGATTGCGCCGATGTGGTCAAACCGACCGGCTCGCAGAAGGCTGGCGACATTTAGCGGGGTACGCCCCCGCTGTAGGGAAGGTAGAGATGGTTCAGGTTAGAGTGCACCAGCCCATCAACGATGATGGCAGTATCAATCTCGAGGCCTGGCTGGAGCACGTCACGAGTGTCGACCCCGCACTCGATCGCGATGCCCTGCGCGACGCCTGTGAGTTCGCCCGAACGGCGGAGCAGCAGGCCAATGCGGCGCAGAATCTGTGGACCGAGGGTGCATCCAGTTTCAGTGCAGGGCTTGAAATCGCCGAGATCCTCGCCGACCTCAAGCTCGACCAGGACTCTCTGGTCGCTGCGGTCATCTACCGTGGCGTGCGTGAAGGCAAGATCCCCCTGGCTGACGTGCGTCAGCGTTTTGGCCCGGTGGTGAGCAAGCTGATCGAAGGCGTGCTGCGCATGGCCGCGATCAGCGCCAGCCTCAACCCGCGTGGTGAATCCCTGGTGCTGGGCTCCCAGGCCCAGGTCGACAACCTGCGCAAGATGCTCGTGGCGATGGTCGACGATGTGCGCGTGGCGCTGATCAAGCTGGCCGAGCGAACCTGCGCGATCCGCGCGGTGAAGGACACCGACGAAGAGCGCCGCCAGCGCGTCGCCCGCGAGGTCTTCGATATCTACGCACCGCTGGCCCACCGCCTGGGTATCGGCCATATCAAGTGGGAGCTGGAGGACCTGTCCTTTCGCTACCTGGAGCCGGAGCAGTACAAGCAGATCGCCAACCTGCTGCACGAGCGCCGCCTGGACCGCGAGCACTACATCAACGAAGTGATGGAGCAACTGCGCGAGGAGCTCGAAGCCACCGGCATCAAGGCCGACATCAGCGGCCGGGCGAAACACATCTATTCCATCTGGCGCAAGATGCAGCGCAAAGGCCTGCAGTTCAGCCAGATCTATGACGTACGCGCCGTGCGCGTGCTAGTGCCGGCGGTGCGTGACTGTTATACCGCGCTGGGCATCGTGCACACCTTGTGGCGGCATATCCCCAAGGAGTTCGACGACTACATCGCCAACCCGAAGGAAAATGGCTACCGCTCCCTGCACACTGCCGTGCTCGGCCCGGAGGGCAAGGTGCTGGAAGTGCAGATTCGCACCTCCAACATGCACGAAGAGGCCGAACTCGGCGTCTGCGCCCACTGGCGTTACAAGGGCACCGACGTCAAATCCGGTTCCAGCCACTACGAAGAAAAGATTTCCTGGCTGCGCCAGGTGCTCGAGTGGCACGAGGAGCTGGGCGATATCGGCGGCCTGGCCGAACAGTTGCGCGTCGACATCGAGCCGGACCGGGTATACGTGTTCACGCCTGACGGCCACGCCATCGATTTGCCGAAAGGCTCCACGCCGCTGGATTTCGCCTACCGGGTGCACACGGAGATTGGCCACAACTGCCGCGGTGCCAAGATCAACGGCCGCATCGTGCCGCTGACCTACAGCCTGCAGACCGGCGAGCAGGTGGAAATCATCACCAGCAAGCAGGGCACGCCGAGCCGTGACTGGCTCAACTCCAACCTGGGCTACATCACCACCTCGCGGGCCCGGGCGAAGATCGTCCACTGGTTCAAGCTGCAGGATCGCGACCAGAACGTCGCCGCCGGCAAGTCGATGCTCGAGCGGGAGCTGGCGCGCGTGGCATTGCCGCCGGTGGACTTCGAAAAACTCGCCGAGAAAGCCAACCTGCGCACCGCCGAGGACATGTTCGCATCGCTCGGTGCCGGTGACCTGCGCCTGGCGCAGCTGGTCAACCTGGCCCAGCAACTGGTCGAGCCGGAGCGCGGCAACGAGCAGCTCGAACTGATTCCGCGCAAGGCCCAGGGCTTCAAGCCGGGCAAGCGCGGCGACATCCAGATCCAGGGTGTCGGCAACCTGATGACGCAGATGGCCGGCTGTTGCCAGCCGTTGCCGGGTGACCCCATCGTCGGCTACATCACCCTGGGCCGTGGGGTCAGCATCCATCGCCAGGACTGTGCGGCGGTGCTGCAGCTCGGCGGGCGCGAGCCCGAGCGGATCATCCAGGTCAGTTGGGGGCCGGTGCCGGCGCAGACCTACCCGGTGGACATCATCATCCGCGCCTACGACCGTTCCGGTCTGCTGCGTGACGTGACCCAGATGCTGCTCAACGAAAGGCTCAACGTGCTGGCGGTCAATACCCGCTCCAACAAGGAAGACAACACCGCCTCGATGTCGTTGACCGTCGAGATTCCCGGTCTGGATGCCTTGGGCCGTCTGCTCGGGCGTATCTCGCAGTTACCCAACATCATCGAGGCGCGCCGCCACCGGGCGCCTTGAGCCGCCAACAGGCATGAGGTGTTGCTGCGCCTCATGCCAGCATCGACTGGATCCTTCCATGTACCAATTGAACGACCTGCTCACCCTCATGGCCCGCCTGCGCGACCCGCAGTACGGCTGTCCCTGGGACCAGCGTCAGTCCTACGCGAGCATCGTGCCGCATACCCTCGAAGAAGCCTATGAGGTGGCGGACGCCATCGAGCGCGAGGCCTTCGATGAGCTGCCAGGCGAGCTGGGCGACCTGCTGTTTCAGGTGGTCTATTACAGTCAGTTGGCCAGGGAGGAGGGGCGCTTCGATTTTGCTGCGGTGGTCGACGGCGTCACCCGCAAGCTGGTGCGGCGCCACCCCCACGTGTTTCCCGATGGCGATCTGTATGGCCCGCTCGATCAGCCGCGGCTGGACGAGGCCCAGGTCAAGCAGCGCTGGGAGGCGATCAAGGCCGAGGAGCGTGCCGAGCGCTCCGCCGCGCCGCAGCAGTTATCGCTGCTCGATGACGTGCCGAACGTGCTGCCGGCGCTGAGCCGCGCCAAGAAGCTGCAGGGGCGTGCGGCTCGGGTCGGCTTCGACTGGCCTGATGCGCTGCCGGTCCTCGACAAGGTGCGCGAAGAGCTCGATGAAGTGCTCGAAGCGATCAGCGAGAACGACCCGGAGGCCATCGCCGAGGAGATCGGCGATCTGCTGTTCAGCGCCACCAACCTGGCGCGCCACCTGAAGGTCGACCCGGAAACGGCACTGCGCGCGGCCAACGGTAAATTCGAGCGGCGCTTTCGTTTTATCGAGCAGGCATTGCGCGAAGCGGGTCGGCCCATCGAGAATTGCACCCTGGATGAGCTTGACGCCCTGTGGGGCGAGGCCAAGAAGAACGAGAAGCAGCGAGGCTGCTGAGTCGAGGCGCAACGGTCGCCTGGACGCAATCCGATGGGCGTGGCCCATCTCATCAATTGTCTGCGGATAGGTAGGTTATGGCGATTTCATTACGTGACCAGTTGCTCAAGGCGGGTCTGGTCAACGAGAAGCAGGTCAAACAGGCCAGCAAGCAACAGCACAAGCAGCAGCGCATGGTGAAAAAGGGGCAGGCCGAGGAAGACAAATCCGGCCAGCTTGCGGCCCAGCAGGCCAAGGCCGAGAAGGCGGCGCGTGATCAGGAACTCAATCGCCAGCAGCAGGAAAAGGCCGAACAGAAAGCCCGTGCCGCGCAGGTCAAACAATTGATCGAGATATCCCGGTTGCCGAAGCTGACCACCGAGGACTATTACAATTTCGTCGATGACAAGAAGGTCAAACGCCTGTCCGTCAACACGCTGATGCGCGACAAGCTGAGCCGTGGTTCGCTGGCCATCGTTCGCCATGGCGGCGGTTATGAAGTCATTCCTCGTGAGGCGGCCTTGAAGATCCAGGAGCGCGACCCGCAGCGCATTCTGCTGCTCAACACGCCCACCGAAGCACCGGACGAGGATGATCCGTACGCGGCCTATCAGGTGCCTGACGACCTGATGTGGTGAGATGAAAAAGCCCGCTGTCAGCGTAATGCTGTTCACTTAAGCATTTGAGCCTAAGCCGGGACTTCTAGAAAATCCGATACCAGCTCCCTGGTATCGGATTTTTTTATGCCTATTCAGCAGCAATTGCTCGACCTCGGCGACCTCTTCAATTTCTCAGACCTCAGCACCTTCACCCAGAATATCCCTGTTGAATGGGTTGCCAGTGCGTTGGACCTATCTGCACAAGCCACTATCCGGCGGCGGCGTCTGCCAAGCGACCAAGTGCTTTGGTTGGTGCTGGGCATGGCCTTGTTTCGCGACGAGCCTGTGCACGAAGTGGCCAGACGCCTGAATATCTGCGCCCAAGGCTTGGCCTCCGATCAGCTACTGGCACGTAGCGGCGTAACTGAAGCACGGAAGCGACTGGGAGCCGATCCAGTCGAGTCTTTGTTTCGCCAGACAGGTAAACAATGGGGCTGCGAGCGATACGAGGGGGATGACTGGGGCGGTTTGCAGGTGTTCGCGGTGGATGGTGCGTTGCTGAGAACACCCGATTCACCTGAGTTGCGAGAGCATTTCGGCTCGGGCAACACGGGTACCGAGCGCCAGACACCGTTTCCCATGTTACGCCTGGTTGCGCTGATGAATGTGCGTTCCCACGTGATCCTCGATGCCCAACTCAGCCCGTACCGTGGTAGTGAGATGCGCTTGGCCGAGACCCTCCTTGAGCAGATTCCGGACAACTCGATAACGCTGTTCGATAAAGGCTTTTGGGGCGCGGATCTGTTGTTGAGCGTCGCTGAGGGTGGCGACAATCGTCACTGGTTAACGCCGGCTCGCAAGAAGCTGGTCATGGAGGAAGTCGAGCGTTATGGCGAGCACGATCGTCGTATTCGGATGAAGGTTTCGCCCCAGGCGCGCAAGCGAAACCCGAACTTGCCTACACACTGGGAGGCGCGGGAAGTCAGCTATGAAAGCATGGGGCAGATCAGGTCGCTGCTCACATCGCTACCTGCCGAGAACTACAGCGCAGAAGCTGTAGCCCAGCTGTACCTGGAGCGCTGGGAGATTGAATTGGGGTTTCGAGATATCAAAAGCTCGATGCAGCAGAACGCCGTGACACTGCGCAGCAAGAAGGTCGAGCTGATTTATCAGGAGGTCTGGGGTCTGTTGCTGGCTTACAACGTCATACGACGAGAGGCCAGCCAAGCCGCAGTAGCCTTCGGCCGAACGCCTTCGGACATACGGTTCAAGCCGGCCTGCCAGTACATCGCTGTGCAATTGATCGTCATGGCGGCCGCCAATCCGGTATCGGCAACAGGTAGGCGGTTGGTAGAGTTGCGCGGAGGTATCGGGGGACTGTTTCTGGATCACCGTCCGAGGCCACCAAGACCGCGGACGGTGAAGATTTCCAAAACCCGTTATCCGGTGGATCGTAAGGCTGCTCCGCTTAAGTGAACAGCATTACGCTGTCAGCGGGCTTTTTGTTTCGATTCCGTTCAGTGCGTGAGAGCGACTTCGGAGGATTCCAGTTCCGCCTGGTAGGCGACTGCCTCTTCTTCAGAGGGGAATATGCCGACCAGCTGGTCGTTCTGGTAGACGTCCCAGATGCGTTTTCCTTCGGCCTGGGCTTCATGAGACATGTGGTGTTCGTCACGCTCGGTCACTACTACTACGCTCATTCTTCTTTCTCCAGTGTTGCCGGATAGGTGCGGCGCAAAGCCTTCTTGTCGGTGCTTAGCCTGCTAATCACCGACACCTTTACGACTGTAGTAATTAGTTACAAGTTCCGCAAGCGCTTCGCTTGCTGATTTTTTGCAGCTCTGTAGCGGGCGCTCCAGACGCAGAAAAGCCGGGACATGCCCGGCTTTTCTGGGAGTAGTGGTTCGAGGAGTCAGTCGCGGCGACCTTCGACTGTCTTGCCATCGACCGTGCCTGATTTGAGCATGATCTGGTATTCCTTGCCGTCTTTCTCCACCTGGTGCAGGCGAACCAGCAGGTAATCCCAATCCTTGGCGAACCACAGGATGGTCTTGCGGCTGCTTTGCGTGGGGTCACGGACGCGTTCGACCTTGATTGCATCGATCAGGCCGGCGCTGGTGCGCACCACTTCCTCGCCGAGCACGCGGAAATCGTAGGTTTCGATTTCGTCGCCGTCGACCACCTGGTAGCTCATGCTCTTCTCGCCGTCGGCGACGTCGTGCTGCAGGGCGAGCTGGTAGGTGGATTTGTCCTGCATGCCACGATTGAGCGGGAAGCGCACGGGATCGCCCCGATCACTGCCGATCACCTGCTTCTGCGACCAGTCGAAGTCGAATTCGACATCCTTGCTCTTGCCCAGGCCACTGCGCTCGAACTTGTAGCTTTGCGGCAGGAAGGCGTCGCCCTCCATCGTGAAGGTACTTTGCTCGGTAAGGCCGGCAACCAGCATGGAGGCCTTGAAGACCAGTTGCCAGCGCCCGTCCTCGAGCTTCTGCAGGCTGCGTTCGGCAGAGCCGCTGACCGGCACCTGTTTCCAGTCGGCGGTGTAGCTGGCGGAGAAGGGCTTGGGCTCTGCGGCGAGTGCAGGCAGGCTGAACAACGCCAGGGCTAACATTAAGGCACGGCGCATGGAGTCTCCTTGCTGTTGATGAGGTAGCCGGTGACCGGCAACGGGTTACCGTCGAGCTGCGGGCCCGAGTCACCCAGGCGCAAGCGGCCTTCGGCAAACCAGCGCACGGCCAGCGGATAGACCTTGTGCTCTTGCAGGTGCACCCGCTGTGCCAGGCTGACGGCAGTATCCTGCGACTCTACCGGGATTACTGCCTGTACGACCAGAGGGCCACCATCGAGTTCCTCTGTCACGAAGTGCACGCTGCAGCCGTGCTCGGCGTCTGCAGCCTCCAGCGCACGCTGGTGGGTGTGCAACCCTTTGTGACGGGGCAGCAGCGACGGGTGGATATTCAACAGGCGACCATGATAATGGCGCACGAAAGCGGGGGTGAGGATGCGCATGAAGCCGGCGAGCACCACCAGGTCGGGGGCGAACGCATCGATGGTGTGCATCAGCGCCTGATCGAAGGCATCGCGCCCGTCATAATCGCCATGTTCGAGAACCCGAGTCGGGATGTTTGCATCCCGGGCTCGTTGCAGGCCGAAGGCATCGCTGCGGTTGGCGACAACCGCGGCGATGCGCGCCGGGTTGTCGCCATCGGCGCTGCTGTCGATCAAGGCCTGCAGGTTGCTGCCCGTGCCGGACAGCAGCACCACCACGTTGCAGGGTCGCGGCATCAGTGGCTTTTCAGGTTGTTCAGCACGACACGCTCGGCGCCTTCCGCCGCTGCGGCAATCTGGCCGATGACCCACGGCTGCTCGCCGGCGTTACGCAGGGTCTGTAGCGCGACCTCGACCTGATCCTGCGCCACGCAGATGACCATGCCCACGCCGCAGTTAAGCACGCGGTGCATTTCGTGCTCGTCGACGTTGCCTTTCTCCTGCAGCCAGTCGAACACCGCCGGGCGCTGCCAGCTCGCCACGTCGACCACCGCCTGGGCGTTGTCCGGCAGTACCCGCGGGATGTTGTCGAGCAGACCGCCGCCAGTGATGTGGGCCATGGCCTTGACCGCGCCAGTGTCCTTGATCAGTTGCAGCAGTGGTTTGACGTAGATGCGCGTCGGTGCCATCAGCAGGTCGGCCAGCGGCGCGCCATCGACCTGGGTGCTGCCGATGTCGGTGTTGGACACTTCGATGATCTTGCGGATCAGCGAGTAGCCGTTGGAGTGCGGGCCGGAAGAGGGCAGGGCGATCAGCGCATCGCCGGCGGCAACCCTGGAGCCGTCGATGATCTCGGCCTTTTCCACCACACCGACGCAAAAACCGGCCAGATCGTAGTCTTCGCCTTCGTACATGCCGGGCATTTCGGCGGTTTCGCCGCCGACCAGCGAGCAGCCAGCCAGTTCGCAGCCGGCGCCGATGCCGGTGACCACGGTGGCGGCAACGTCGACATTGAGCTTGCCGGTGGCGTAGTAGTCGAGGAAGAACAGCGGCTCGGCGCCACATACCACCAAGTCGTTCACGCACATGGCCACCAGATCCTGGCCGATGCTGTCGTGCTTGTTGAGGTTCAGGGCCAGGCGCAGTTTGGTGCCGACGCCGTCGGTGCCGGAGACCAGAACGGGCTGCTTGTAGCCGGCCGGGATCTCGCACAGGGCGCCGAAGCCACCCAGGCCACCCATGACTTCAGGACGGGCGGTGCGCTTGGCTACGCCCTTGATGCGCTCGACCAGGGCTTCGCCCGCGTCGATATCCACACCTGCGTCCTTGTAGCTGATGGAGGGTTGCTTGCTCATAGATCCAGGCCTTTGGAAGGTGAAAAGTCGGAATAGCACCGGCCCCACGGGGCCGTTCTGCGAAGGCGCGCGATTTTATCAGGCTTGCCCCGCAGCGGCCAGCCACAGCGCCGTTCGGCGGCGCTGTGGCTGGTTGTGCGAAACACAGGGTCTGCGCGTTGGGTCGTACCATCATCATGGCGCGGGCGACGCGGCTTGCGATGCAAGGGCAACAGCACCTAAGGTATAACGCTTCGGCTTCTGCCGTGCGCCGCCTCCCATTCGTCGAGAGTCCCAATTCATGCGCCCGACCTTCCGCCCGTTGCTCCTTTGCCTGTCGCTCCTCAGCCTGCCGACCCTGGCGGCTACGGTCAGTGACCTCTATCAGGTGCGGGAAACGGTTGCCAGCCAGCAGCCCGAAGAGCGTGAGGCCGCCCTGCAGCGCGCGGTCGATACCCTTGTGCTGCGCCTGACCGGCAAGCCCGAGGCGTCCAAGGGCAATGCCCTGGCCGCATTGCGCAAGGATCCGCAGCAGATCATCAGCCAGTACGCGTATGAAGGCGATCACCTGGTGGTCGACTTCGACGCCGTGTCCACGGACCGTTCCCTGCGCCAGGCCGGCTTGCCGCTGTGGGGCGTCAATCGGCCGGCCATTCTGGCCTGGTGGCTGAACGATACCGCCAATGGCTCGAACATGGTCGGTGATGGCCAGGCCAGTGCAGAGCCGCTGCGCCAGGCTGCGCAGCACCGCGGTTTGCCGCTGCGGCTGCCACTGGCCGATTTGAGCGAACAATTGCTGGCCACCAGCGAAACCCTCGGCGGCAAAGACCCAGGCCCGCTGCGCGAGGCCTCGGAGCGCTATGACGCCGATGCGCTGCTGGCCGTTCGGGCCAGCGAAGCCGACGGTAAATGGCAGGCCAGCTGGCAGCTGTGGCTGGGGGACGAGCGCGAGCAAGGCAAGGCGGAGGGCGCCGACCAGGCGGCCCTGGCCGATGCGTTGTTGCTGGCGGTAAGTGAGCGCCTGGCGCCGCGTTTCGTGGTTGCCCCGGGTGCCAGCAGCACCCAGACCGTGGAAATCATCGGCGCCGACCTGTCGCGTTATGCCGAATTGCAGCGGGTGCTGGAGCCTTTTGGCGCCCAGCTGCAGGCCGTACAGGCGGATCGGCTGACCTACAAGGTCAATGCCACCGCCGAGCAGTTGCGTGCGCAGCTGGCACTGCTGCAGTTGCGTGAGGTGTCGGCTGCCGAGCTGGCTGCCGAAGCGGCGAGCCAGGCCGAGCCGCCTGCACCGGTCGATGCCGGGCAGGTGCCGGTCGAGCCTGCGAGCGAGCCCGCGGCGCCTGGCATCGTGCCGCGTGACGATGTGTTGCGTTTTCGCTGGTAGACTGCGCGCTCTCTGAACATCACCGCTTCGCTGTAGACGGCTCGGGGCACGCTGGCGCCTGGCTTGTGCGTCCGCTAGGGCGGTGATCCATCATTTCCCTTTCGAGGATTGCGCATGCCCCTTTCGTCTCGCTGGCTATGGATTGCTGCATTGCTGGTGCTGGGTGGCTTCCTGTATGTGCTGCATCCGATCCTGTCGCCGTTTCTGATCGGCATCCTGATCGCTTACCTCGGTGATCCGCTGGTCGATCGCCTGGAGCGCCTGAAGCTGTCGCGCACCTGGGCGGTAATCGTGGTGTTCACCTTGTTCACGCTGCTGATCGCCGTCGCACTGCTGGTGCTGATCCCTATGCTGGGCAAGCAACTGGCGCGCCTCTACGAGCTGCTGCCGCAGATGCTCGATTGGGCGCAGAACCAGGCGCTGCCGTGGATTCAGGTCAAACTGGGGCTCAATGAAGGGTTCTGGCGTTTCGATCAGTTGAAAGCCGCGATTTCCGCGCACCTGGGGCAGACCACCGATATCGCCGGGCTGATTCTTTCTCAGGTCACCGCCTCGAGCCTGGCGCTCATGGCCTGGCTGGCCAACCTGCTGTTGATTCCGGTGGTGAGCTTCTACCTGATGCGCGACTGGGATCTCTTGGTCGCCAAACTGCGTGGCCTGGTGCCGCGCGGCAGGGAAGGCTTGGTGGTCAAGCTGTTTGGCGAGTGCCACGAAGTGCTGGGCGCGTTCCTGCGCGGACAATTGCTGGTGATGCTGGCGCTGGGCACCATGTATGCCGTCGGGCTGATGTCCATCGGCCTGGAACTGGGGCTGTTGATCGGCGTGCTGGCGGGCCTGGCGAGTATCGTGCCTTACCTCGGCGTGGTGGTCGGCATCGGTGCGGCGCTGGTGGCTGGCCTGTTCCAGTTCGGAGGCGATCCATACCCCTTGCTGGCGATCGCCGCGGTGTTCGTGATCGGGCAATTGCTCGAGGGCATGCTGCTGACGCCGTTGCTGGTGGGCGATCGGATCGGCCTGCATCCGGTGGCGGTGATTTTCGCCATCATGGCCGGTGGGCAGCTGTTCGGCTTTACCGGCATCCTCCTCGCGTTGCCGGTTGCTGCGGTGATCATGGTACTGCTGCGCCACGTACATGACCTGTACAAGCAGTCCGCGACATATGGCGGGCAGAACCCGGCCGCCTGATGACCCGGGCGCCGGCCGCTCGCCGGCGCCTCGTCGATCCCGCGCTGCCTGGCTAAATCCTTGTATTGCCTTGGAAAGTGCGGCAATGACAGGGCGCCGCCAAGGGTATAAACTTTGCGGCCTTTACCCAGAGCCCCGACCTGGCTCCAGCGAGCCGTCCCCCAGCATGAAGCCGATTCAGTTGCCCCTGGGTGTGCGTCTGCGTGACGACGCCACCTTCGCCAATTACTACCCGGGCGCCAATGCCGCTGCCCTGGGTTATGTCGAGCGCCTGTGTGAAGCAGAGGCGGGGTGGACGGAAAGCCTGATTTATCTGTGGGGTGGCGAGGGCGTCGGGCGCAGCCACCTGTTGCAGGCAGCCTGTCTGCGCTTCGAGCAAAGCGGCGAGCGTGCCGCCTATCTGCCATTGGCCGAGGTGGTACAGCATGGCCCGGAGATTCTCGATAACCTGGAGCAATTCGAGCTGGTCTGCCTCGATGATCTGGAGGCGGCCGCCGGCCAGCGTATCTGGGAAGAGGCGCTGTTCCACCTGTTCAATCGTCTGCGTGACAGTGGCCGTCGGCTGCTGCTGGCGGCCAACGCATCGCCTCGCGAGTTGGCGATCACGCTCGCCGACCTGAAGTCGCGGCTGACTCTGGCGCTGGTCTTCCAGTTGCAGTCGCTGTCCGACGAAGACAAGCTGCGCGCATTGCAACTGCGCGCTTCGCGGCGTGGCCTGCACATGAGTGACGAGGTCGGCCGCTTCATCCTTACCCGTGGCGAGCGCAGCATGAGCGCCCTGTTCGAATTGCTCGAACGCCTCGATCAGGCCTCGTTGCAGGCCCAGCGCAAGCTGACCATCCCCTTCCTGAAAGAGACGCTTGGCTGGTAGCCGCGCCGGCGCTACTGGGCTGAAGCGCGGCGCATGCCGCTTTATTTCTACGCTGCGGTGTCAGCATGCTTCTACGGCTCGGGATCGCCGGAGCCCGTGCCAATGCGCTGGTATTGTGCGCACCACCGCGTGTAGAACAGCGCGCTGGTGAACAGTGTCAGGCTGAGGAATATTTCCAGCCATCCGAACAGCCGCTTCGAGGGGTCGAAAGCCGCCAGTACGCCCTGGATGAAATACAGGTTGACCACGAAGCAGGCCCAGGAATGGGTGCGCGGGTGCCCGCCGAACATACCTGGTGCAAGCAGCAGCAGCGGTAGCATCTGAAAGGCCAGCACCGCCCACAGCAACCTGGCCGGTACGGCAGCGTAGCCAAGGTTCCAGATCAGCAGTAGCGCTGCCAAACCCAGAAAGCTGGCCAGGCTCAGGTAGCGGCATATGCGCAGGCGTGGTAGCAGCCAGGCGATGCTGGGGAGCGCTTTAGCGGTTTTGCCCACGGCCATTTCCCAGTTTCAGAGCGATGGTTGCCAGGCGCTGGCCGAGGGCTCGGCACAGGGCGGTTTCGTGCTCGTCCAGGGGGCGTTTGCCGTCCGCGCCCGCGTGGTGGCTGGCACCATAGGGGGTGCCGCCGCCACGGGTGTCGACCAGTGCCGATTCGCTGTAGGGCAGGCCGGCGACCAGCATGCCGTGGTGCAACAGCGGCAACAGCATCGACAGCAGGGTGCTTTCCTGGCCGCCGTGCAGGCTTGCGGTCGAGGTGAACACGCCTGCGGGCTTGCCGACCAGGCTCCCGGTCAGCCACAGGTTACTGGTGCTGTCCAGGAAGTACTTCAGCGGTGCGGCCATGTTGCCGAAGCGTGTCGGGCTGCCGAGGGCCAGGCCGGCGCAGTTCTTCAGGTCGTCGAGGCTCGCATAGGGCGCGCCTTCGGCAGGGATGGTGTCAGCCACCGCCTCGCACTCGGCGGATACCGCCGGCACCGTGCGCAGACGCGCCTCCAGACCTTGCATCTCCACGCCACGGGCGATATGCCGGGCCATTTCCGCCGTCGCACCGTGGCGGCTGTAGTAAAGCACGAGGATGTAGTCATTGCTCATGGCAGCAGATCCAGGATGTTCTCGGGCGGGCGGCCGATCACTGCGCGGTCGCCCGCAATCAGGATCGGCCGCTCGATCAGGCGTGGTTGGGCGACCATGGCGGCGATCAGTTGCTCTTCACCGAGCGCCTCACTGGCCAGGTTCAGCTCGCGGTACTGGTCTTCGCCGGTGCGCAATAGTTGGCGCGCGGCAATGCCGAGTTTGTCCAGCAATTCGCGCAGTTGCGCGGCACTGGGTGGCGTTTCCAGGTAAAGCACCACGGTGGGTTGCACGCCGCGTTCTTCGAGCAGTTGCAGGGCGCTGCGGGATTTGGAACAGAGCGGGTTGTGGTAGAGCGTCAGATCGGTCATTGGGGTCGCTTCTGGCGGCAGGTGACGGCTATTCTAACCGCGTTGACGCCTCGCGCTGAACCGGGTGCGGCAAAGGAGGCGAACCAAAACGCGGGCGCTGCGTCTGTTAGCCATCGGCCCGTCGTGTTGACGGTGATGGCTGCGCGTTCGCCTGGCCTGTCTGCCTGACCGGCGCGCTGCCTTGCAGCGGCTCGGCGCGAGCCGTGGTGCTCGCAAGGCAGTCGTTGGCGATATCAGGACAGGCTCAGAGGAGTGGCTATGCAGCAACGTTTGCGCGATTGGCTGGAATTCTGGCGGTTCCTCTGGCATCGGTTTTTTGCCAATCGCGGGGCCGATAATGCCGCTGCGCTGACGTATACCACGCTGTTCGCGGTGGTGCCGATGATGACGGTTACCTTCGCCATGCTCTCGGCCGTTCCGGCATTCCAGGGCACCGGTGAGCAGATCCAGGCGTTCATCTTCCACAACTTCGTGCCATCGGCGGGCGAAGCCCTGCAGCAATACCTGGGTGAGTTCACTGCCCAGGCACGTCAGCTGACCTGGATCGGCGTAGCGGTGCTGGCGATTACCGCGTTCTGGATGCTGGTAACCATCGAGCGCACCTTCAACACCATCTGGCGGGTACGCCAGCCGCGCCGCGGAATTTCCACCTTCCTGTTGTATTGGGCGATTCTCAGCCTTGGGCCGATGCTGCTTGGCGCCGGTTTCGCGGTCAGCACCTACATCGCCTCGCTGTCGCTGCTCAGCGGCCCGGACGCGGTCGTCGGCGCCCAGACCCTGTTGCGTTTCACGCCCCTGCTGTTCAGCGTGGCGGCCTTCACGCTGCTCTATGCCGCGGTGCCCAATGCGCGGGTGCCGCTGCGCCACGCCTTGTGGGGCGGGCTGTTCACCGCGGTGTTGCTGGAGCTGGCCAAGGCGCTGTTCGGCCTCTACGTGCGCCTGTTTCCCGGTTACCAGCTGATTTATGGCGCCTTCGCCACCGTGCCGCTGTTTTTGTTGTGGATCTTCATGTCGTGGTTGATCGTGCTGATCGGTGCCGAGCTGGTGTGCAATCTCGGGGTTTCCCATCAATGGCGCAAGCGGGCTATGCCCAAGGTGCTGGTGTTGCTGGGGATCCTGCGGGTTTTCCAGTCCCGCCAGCGTACCGGCCTGCCGGTGCGCCACCGTGATGTGCAGCGCCAGGGCTGGCTGTTGCCAGAGCATGAGTGGGAGGAAATGCTCGGCTTCCTGGAGGGTCAGCGCCTGGTGGCCTGCACGGGAGGTGACAGCTGGATGCTCAGCCGCGACCTCGGTCATTACTCGCTGCAACAGTTACTGGAGCGCAGCCCCTGGTCGTTGCCGCGCCTCGACCAGTTGCCCGACGAGCTGGAGGAGCCCTGGTACCCCGCGATGCGCGAGGCACTGCAGCGCCTCCACGAGGAACACCGGCTGTTGTTTGGCGACAACCTGGCGCGGTGGCTGGAGGGCGAAGGGAGTGACAAAAAATGACAGATTGCGCGGTAGTGCGCTGCGGCACATGAGCAAGGTGCGCGCAGCGAGTCAGTAATATCAATGATTTGTTGGCGCCTGAATACTGGCACGGATCTGGCAGAGTGCCAGTGTAGCGAACAGAGTCGGGAGCAGGCGCATGAGTGCAACAGTCAACAAGGTCGTCAGGCTCCATCCGGACGGCAGCAGCGCCGCGCTGGAGAACCTGAACCGGATTACCGGATTGCAGTTCAGTCGCTGGCCGGAATCGCTGGCTGCCGCGCCAGCAGCGCCGCCCGGTCAGGCATTACAGCCGGGTGCCGAGCCCGATGCGCCCCGCCTGGATCAGGCGTTCGCCTGATCCAGTTGCGTTTGCACGTATGCAGGTTCGACAGCCTGCACGAACAGCTCCTCCACCTTGACCTCGACCCGAGGCTGTGCCGACCGCAAACGTATCTGCATGTCCTCGATCTGCTGCACTACCGGCAGGCGAGCGACACCGGATAGAAGGAGCCTGTCCTGGGTGCCGACCTTGGCATGGTCGAGGTTGACCAGGCGCCGTTGCTCGCCATCACGGTAGCTCACCTGCAGCGACACCAGACTACCGGCCTGGCCTGGCAGGTGCAGCCAGGCTGCTATGTTGAATTGCGCCACGCGTCCGTCATAAGCCGTGAGGTGCAGGTGCGCGCTGCGTACAAGATGAGCGGGTACTTGGCCGATCAAGGTGTCGTGGGCATTAGGCATGGGGTGATCCCTGGCTGCGAAAGGCATGAGCGAGGGATTATAAAGACGCCCGCTGCTTGCCGACTGTGCGCCAGGCAGGAGCCTTGCGTGATCTGCGTCGCATTTATGGCAGTTCGAGCGGGTAACGGCTGACCATGGCCCCTGTCAGGTTGCTCGGGGGCAACTGCAGCGGATTCTGGCTTGCCGCGTTGGGCATTTGCAGCCACAGGTTTTCAGCCTCGGCGAACTGGTTGCGCGGCAGCCACAGCCCATGGTGCCAGCCGTGGCGTGGCTTCGGTGTGCTTTGCAGGATGCCGAGGTGCGGCTGACTGCTCGGCGTGCGCCTTATCCAGGTCGGCTGCGCCAGCCCCTTGAGGTAGCGCAGACCGACATGCAGCCCCTCGGCATTGACATGCCGCCAGCAGACCAGTGCGAGAATGTCGCTGTCGGCCATCAGCAGCACCAGTTCGCCGATGGGCAGCGTACCCGCCGCGTGCACCCTGCACAGCAGGCGCGCGCCGCCAGGGCCGATATCCATGATCCTGCCTGGTGTGCACTGCGGATGCTGTTCCAGCAGTTGGGCATGAATTGCCGGCACACCAACGGCCAGGCGGCAATCGCTCTGCTGCGGGGTGCGCAAATGACGGCGCTGATTGTTGCCTTGCCAGTGCTGCCGCACCCGCTCCAGCAGTTCGCGTTCCGCGCTGCTCTGCAGGGGCGCCGGTTCGCCCAGCGCTACCAGCAGGGCGCCCAGTTCCAGGCGGCGCAGGGTATCGGCGCCGCTCTGCGGACGCTGCTGGAGGGTCAGGCAAGGCTGCGGCCGCTCCAGGTCGATCAAGGCGCCCTCAGATTTGTCCTCGATGTCCCAGGTTAACAGCCGCGCTGTGGCGGCCAGTGGCGCGAGGGCAGTGAACAGGCGCTCGCATTCTTCCGGATGCAGGTGCGGCGGGTTGCTCAGGGCCAACAGCAGAAGTTGCTGATAGAGGCCGCGCAGGGTGTCGGCCGGTGTGGGGGAAAACGCCGCAGCCACGGGCTCGTCAAGGCAGTCCTGTTGTTCACCCAGCCAGTACAGCAGGTGGCTGTCGCGCCAGAGCCCGGCGTCAGGTTCCTGATACTGCTGGTAATGACGCAGCAGCGATTGGGCGAGGAAATGCTGCGCCATGTACAGGCACCAGGCCAGGTGAGGGCGCGATGGCTTGTGGCCCTGCAGTATCTGCAGCAGCAGGCGCTTGAAGCCGATTGCCAGTTCATTGCACAACGTGGTCAGCAAAGGCGAGTGCGTGGCGCGCATGGCGGCCGCATAGTGACGATATTCATCGCTGAAATTTTGCAGCGTGCGCTGCCTTTCGAGTAAGGTCATCGCAGTGCGGTTGAGGCCTGCTAGCAGTGCCACGACCTCTTGCAACCCTGCGTCGCCCGGCAGTTGGCGGGACGCGCTGATGCGCTCGCCAAGTACGGCCTGGCTGATCGAATGGCTCGCAAGAGCCTCGGGAACGTCGAGCTGCGAGGCATCCAGTGTCATAGCAACCCTATCGGTGTGAGGACCGTTTCCATGGTAAAGCGACTCCAGTCAGTCATTCGGATCGTGGTATTACTCGTCGCCGTGGTGGTGCTGGCGGGATGCGGGGATGACTTCGGTGTCGATCAGCATGGGCGAAAGGTAGCGGCTGAGCGCCTCGAAGGCCAGTGGCTGGTTATCAATTACTGGGCTGAGTGGTGTGGTCCGTGCCGTTCCGAGATTCCAGAGCTGAATGCATTGGCGCCAGAGCTCGAAAAACAGTCGGTCGGTGTGTTCGGTGTCAACTTCGATGGTCTGCAGGGCGATGAGCTCGCCAAGGCTACCCAGGCGCTGGGTATCGAGTTCACCGTGCTGGCCACGGACCCCGCCGAGCGCTTCGGGTTGCCGCCCAGTGATGCACTGCCAGTGACCTACATCGTCGATGGCCAGGGCAAGGTGCGCGAGCGGCTGCTCGGCGAACAGACTGCCGAGGGGCTGAAAGAACGCTTGAGCGCGTTGCGCCAGGAGGGCTAGTGCATGGCCGGATTGTGTCTGCATGGCCATGTGAGCGGGCGCGTTCAGGGGGTCGGCTTCCGTCAGGGCACGGCCGCCGAGGCGCGCAGGCTGAACCTGGCAGGCTGGGTGCGTAATCTGCAGGACGGACGCGTGGAGGTGTGGGCCGAGGGCGACGCTGTAGCCGTGCGTGCATTGGCTAGCTGGCTGGAAAACGGTCCGGCACACGCACAGGTAACCGATCTCGAGCTGCGGGAGCAGCCCTGTCAGGGCCTGCAGGGTTTCGAGATACGGCGCTAGGGGTCAATCCTCCTCGCCGGGGTCGGCGACCAGTCGACCTGCATCCTCCGTCAAGGATTTGAGAAACGCCGCCTGCAGTTCCGGGTCGTTGCGGGTCAGCTCGATCAGGCTTTGCTCGAGCTCGCTGGCTTCTTCTTCAAGCCCCAGTTCGGACAGGCGCTTGACGCGGTGCACCCACTGCTCCACTTCCGCGCCTTCCAGGTCGTCATAGATCAGGTCGTGTGCTTCGCGCAGCTTGCCGCGCAGAGTGCGGCTGACCAGCAGGGTCGCCTCGGTACTGGTCGAGTCCTGATCATCGGTCACCGTCAGCAGCAATGTGCCGATGAGGGCGGTGTCCTGATCGGCGAACGGGCCGTCGAGCAGGTTCAGCCTCAGCACGCCGTTGCGGTCGGTAAGCAGCTCGTGAGTCTGATCACCGGCTTTGACCAGTACCGGCCGTTCTGCCCAGGGCAGGCTGGAGTAATCGGTTCGGGTGTCCCGGCGCTTTTCGTCGATGCCGGCCAGGTTCTGCTGGGAGCGGCCATTGGACTCGACGTTCATGAACGGATTGATACCCGCCACGCCATAGCTGATCCAGTCTTTGGTGGCGGTATCCGGCAGTGTTCCCAGCGCTACCACGTTAAGCACGTTGGCGCCCACGCCGCCGACGATGGCCACTGCGCCCAGCGGCACTTCGTACAATTCACGCCAGGGTTGGTAAGGCGTGTAGCGGTCGTAATGGCGCGTGACCTCGAACGGCGTCACCTCGAAGACTTTCTGCTCATGCACGCGCACGCGCCGTTGCGGCAGTTCCAGTACCGGGGGCTGCCCGACATCGATCTGCAGGCTGTGGCTCAACAATGTCCGCTCGATGCGCTCTTCATGCTCACTGCGCTGCGGCAGGTGATTGGCACAGCCCGTGAGGAAGAGGGCGCCACAGGTGGTGGCGCCGAGGAGACGTAGGGTGCTTCGCTTGAACATGACGGCTCTTTGGCGGGTCAGCGGCGGATACGGTTCTGGAGGAACGGCACGACCTCGGCAACCGCAAGCGGCTGAGCCTCGGTTTCCACCCGGCTCTTGTATTCCAGGTTGCCTTCGGCGAGGCCGCGGTCGCTGACCACGATGCGATGCGGGATGCCGATCAGTTCCATGTCTGCGAATTTGATGCCCGGACTGGTCTTTTTGTCACGGTCGTCGAGCAAAACCTCGAAGCCGGCGGCGGTGAGCTGCGCATACAGCTTGTCGGTCGCCTCGCGCACTGCGTCGGTCTCGTAGCGCAGCGGCACCAGAGCGATCTGGAAGGGCGCCAGGGTGTCGTTCCAGATGATGCCTCGCTCGTCGGCGTTCTGCTCGATGGCCGCAGCCACCACACGGGAAACGCCAATGCCGTAGCAACCCATGCTCAGGGTGACCGGCTTGCCATTTTCGCCCAGCACCTGGCAATTCATCGATTCGCTGTACTTGGTGCCCAGCTGGAAGATATGCCCGACTTCGATGCCACGCTTGATTTCCAGGGTGCCCTGGCCATCCGGGCTCGGGTCGCCGGCGACCACGTTGCGCAGGTCGGCGACGGTCGGAACGGGCAGGTCGCGCTCCCAGTTCACGCCGAAGTAGTGCTTGTCGTCGATGTTGGCGCCAATGGCGAAATCGCTCATCAGTTCCACGGAACGGTCGATGATGATCGGCAAAGGCAGATTCAGCGGGCCCAGGGAACCGGCGCCAGCGCCAATGGCAGCGCGCAATTCGGCATCGGAGGCCATGACCAGCGGGCTGGCAACGCCGGGCTGATTACCCGCCTTGATTTCGTTCAGTTCGTGATCGCCGCGGATGATCAGGGCGATCAGCTTGCCTTCTTCTTCGGCATGCACGATCAGCGTCTTGATGGTGCGCTCGATGGGCAGGTCGTAGCCGTCCACCAGCTGCTGAATGGTTTTTGCGTTCGGCGTGTCGACCAGGCGCAGCTCTTCGGTAGCAGGCTGGCGGGCGGTTTCGCGAGGAATCGCCTCGGCCTTTTCGATGTTGGCCGCGTAGTCGGACGCGTTGCTGAACACGATATCGTCTTCGCCGGAGTCGGCCAGCACGTGGAACTCGTGGGAGCCAGCGCCGCCGATCGAGCCGTTGTCGGCCACCACCGGGCGGAAGTTCAGGCCCAGGCGGGTGAAGATATTGCAGTAGGCCTGGTGCATGCGGTCGTAGGTCTGCTGCAGCGATGCCTGGTCGGCATGGAAGGAGTAGGCGTCCTTCATGATGAATTCACGGCCGCGCATCAGGCCGAAACGTGGGCGGATCTCGTCGCGGAATTTAGTCTGGATCTGGTACAGGTTCAGCGGCAGCTGCTTGTAGCTGTTCAGCTCGTTGCGGGCCAGGTCGGTGATGACTTCTTCGTGGGTCGGGCCCACGCAGAACTCGCGATCATGGCGATCCTTCACGCGCAGCAGTTCGGGGCCGTACTGCACCCAGCGGCCGGATTCCTGCCACAGTTCGGCAGGCTGAATGGCGGGCATCAGCACTTCCAGGGCACCAGCCGCATCCATCTCCTCGCGCACGATCTTCTCGACCTTGCGCAGGGTGCGCAGGCCCATGGGCAGCCAGGTGTACAGGCCGGAAGCGAGCTTGCGGATCATTCCTGCGCGCAGCATCAGCTGGTGGCTGATGACGACAGCATCGGAAGGCGTTTCTTTGAGGGTCGAAAGCAGGAACTGACTGGTACGCATGATGGGCCGTTCTGTCGGTTGCAAAGGGGATTTTTATGGCTCGGCATTGTACGGCGGCAGCTCTGTGGCGTATAGGACGCAGAGTCCCGATGGCCCTGGTAAAAAAACTGGCGGACCTCGACAGGCGCTTTTGCCTGGCAACTGGACGCCTTAAGGCCAGGTCGCATCATTTCGACCGCAAGATCGCTCAGTGGACAGCCAATAAAAAACCCGGCCGAAGCCGGGTTTTTGAACTGCGGTCAGGCTTGCGCGAGATTACAGAACGCTGAGCGGGTAGTTCACGTAGAAGCGAACTTCGTTGGTGTCGTCGATGTTGACATCACTAACTTCGGAGTTGGCACGCAACAGCGAGGCACGCAGGCGGAAGGACAGATCCTTGGCAGCACCGCTCTGAACGGTGTATGCCACCTGGTTGAAGAACTCGTGCTCTTTACCGTTGGTGTTAGTGATCACGCCGGCATCACGTGAGGTGATGTTGTCCGCCCAGATATAGGCAGTTTTGAACGCCAGGCCAGGAACGCCATAGCTTGCGAAGTCGATGTCATAGCTGGCTTGCCAGGAGCGCTCGTCTTCCAGGTTGAAGTCGGACAGGAAGCTGTTGGCTACGAAAATTGAGCCGCCGCCGTCACCGTTGCCATACAGGAAGCCTTGGCTGCCGGTGTTGCGTTGGTGAGCGATGGTAAAGGCATGGGCGCCGACGCTGTATTTGGCCGCCAGGCTCCAGATGGTGTTATCGCCACCACCAACTTCGCGATCATAATCGCTGTCGTAGATGTTGAAGTCGAAGCTCAGAGCCTGTTCTTCGGTCAGTGGCAGGTTGTAGTTCAGGTTGGCGTAATTGCGCTTGTACTGATCTTCCAGGTCGCTGTGGTACAGGGCAGCGCTCAGGTCGTCGGTAAAGGAGTAAGAGCCACCGAATACGTTGATAGATTTCAGTCGAATGCTATCGCGACCGGATTGGCGCATTTCGTTTTGAGCAGTGAAACGACCGGCGTTCAACTCGAGACCTTCGATCTCGGTGCTGGTGATCATGGTGCCTTCGAAGGTTTCCGGCAGCAGGCGGCCGTCATCGTAGGCCAGAACCGGCAGAGCAGGCATTTGCGAACCGTAGGTCACGACGGTGTTGGAGAAGCGCGCCTTGACCGCTGCGTTGGCGATGCTCAGGTCCTTGCCTTCGTTCTCGGGGAACATGCCTACGCCACGGCGGCCGCTACCGGTGTCCAACTGCCAAAGCGCGCCAGCATAAGCGTTGACGCCGAAACCTACGGTGCCTTGAGTAAAACCGGACTCATAAATGGCGCGGGCGCTGGCGCCCCACTCTTCGGAGTAACCGTTGCCTTCGGTGCCGCGAGAAGCACCATTACGGGCATCGCGGTTGTAGTACATGCTGCGCGCCAGGAGCGACAGGCTGCTGTCTTCGACGAAACCCTTGGATTCGGATTGGTCCGAAGCCACTGCCATTTGAGAGGTACCCGCGGCTACTGCCAGGGCCATTACGCTCCACTTCATCACTCGCATCGTGATTTGCTCCTTTGGTTTAGAAGAGTACTTCCGCTGCTCAAGTTGGTTGTTATGGCGAGCAGCTCTATTTCTTTTTGTGTCGGATGGAACTTATAGCACGGCGCCTTGTAAGTCGATAGTTTCAATCTATCCACTGGTCGTACTTTGCACGCCATAAAGAGCGTGCCTCGCCTTCCCAGCGCCGTTTTTTATCCCACAAGCGCCACACCCTTGTCCTTTCAGCTTCCGATCCAGCGCAATCGCGTTACCTGAGTGCGCTGGCAGGGAGCGTTGAAGGCTCTAAAGCAAGACTCGTGCTCAAAATTGCTTTTGGTTCCAATTAATAGGGTTTGCGTTACAAATTGGTCATTTGCAGCGCTGCAAATACATATTCTCGACGTAAATTTTTAGTTTCTCCCTTTTTCGGTAGGTTGCTTATTAGTAGTCACCAAGCTTTTCAGTCATTTTGCTGATAATGAGTATTGATTGAGGGCGGTGGTGTTTCCCTTATGTTTACTTTGGGGAACAATCTTGGTGCGTCCCGAAAGGCGGGGTCTCGGTGTGTGCGCTTTTTTGGTGCGAACCATGCCTGGGTTTAAAATCACCACTGCCGGTAGGTATGCTGGCCCCCCCTATCCGGTTGCCCCTGACGGGATGCGCCTACCTTTCAACGGAGTAGTGAATTGATGTTCGAATTGGATAGCCGTCTGCAGCAAGACACCTTTGTGCTGGGGGATTTCCCCTTGAGTCGCCTGCTGCTTAGCAATGATGCACGTTATCCGTGGTTCATCCTGGTGCCACGTCGCGAGGAGGTCAGCGAGCTGTTTCAGCTGGGCGTCGAGGACCAGCGCGCGTTGTGGAGCGAGACCACGTTGCTGGCTGAACTGCTGAAGGATGTGTTCAAGGCGGACAAGATCAACATCGCCACGCTGGGCAATGTGGTAAGCCAGCTGCACATGCATGTCATCGTCCGTTATCGCGGTGATGACGCCTGGCCGGCGCCGGTATGGGGTCGCCACCCGGCCAAGCCTTACGAGTCGGAGCAGGTTGCCGAGTTGCGCGACAGATTGCGTTCGGTGATGCCGGCGCAGTTTCGCTTGGGGGGCAATGAATGAAGGTGCTCGAAGACCGTATTGTGGAGCTCGAAAGTCGCCTGGCATTTCAGGATGACACCATTCAGGCGCTCAACGATGCCCTGGTGGAGCAGCAGAAACTGATCGAGCGTCTGCAGTTGCACATGCAGGCGCTGGCCAAGCGGCAGGAGGAGGCAGGCCCTTTCTCCGGAGCCCAGGAGGAAGCTCCTCCGCCTCATTACTGAGTCCTGCCTGTTGAAATGAAAAAGCCCGCATCGCTGCGGGCTTTTTGCTGCGTGTCGCGTCAGCGCCGGGTTGGCAAGGCGGCGATCACGTCCTCTGCCTGCAGGCCCTTGTCGCGCTGCATCACGGAAAACTCGACGCGCTGACCTTCTACCAGAACGCGATGACCTTCACCGCGGATGGCTCGAAAGTGCACGAAGATATCTTCGCCAGCGTCACGCGAGATAAAGCCGAAGCCCTTGGAGGTGTTGAACCACTTCACCGTGCCGGTCTCGCGGTCGCCCAGGTCTTGCGTAACCGACGCTTTGTGTCGGTCGAAACGCAAGTTGGTCGCCAGGTGCAAGGCAACGGCGGCGGCGATGATCAACAGGCTGAACAGCAGGGCCGGTTGTTCGGCTATCAACGGCAGGGGAGCGAGGAGGATAAGCGCCTGCAGCAATGTACCGAGAATCAGCAGGGCGCAGACCAGGTTTTGCAGTTGTTGACGAAGGTTGCTGTGCCAGAGTGGGAACTGCGTGGCCAGGAGAAGATTGAGAAAGCCAAAGAGAGCCAGGCACAGGGCGTCCGGATGCTGCAGGAACGGCTGGGCGTGATCGCTCAGGCTGGGTGTGGTGGACAACAGCAGGGCACAAAGCCCTACCAGTAGGTGGACGATTTTCAACATGTTCACGCACTCACTAGATAAAGGATCACCAGGAAGAGCTGGCTCCACGCGATTTGCCGAGATGTAAGGGCGATGGATAGACGAGAGGGCCAGCCTATGCGCCAATCCCATGAGTCGGGATGACGGCACGGGGCGTATTTAACAGCAAAGAGGGGGGCTTCTCAAATAAGCGCTGTTACCGCGCGCCATTGCAGCGCGAGGCGGGTGTCGCAGAAAGAAACGATGGCCGCAAAAGATCGGCCATCGTTCTCGGTGTATCAGGACGCGAGCAGGCTGCGCAGCATCCAGGCGGTTTTTTCATGAACCTGCATGCGCTGCGTCAGCAGGTCGGCGGTCGGCTCGTCACTGACCTTGTCCAGCAGCGGGAAGATGCCGCGAGCGGTGCGCACGACAGATTCCTGACCTTGCACCAGCAGCTTGATCATTTCATCGGCAGTCGGAATGCCTTCTTCTTCCTTGATCGAAGAAAGACGCGCGTAGGCGGAATAAGTGCCCGGTGCGGGGAAGCCCAGTGCGCGAATGCGTTCCGCAATCTGGTCCACGGCCAGTGCCAGCTCGGTGTACTGACCTTCGAACATCAGGTGCAGGGTATTGAACATCGGCCCGGTCACGTTCCAATGGAAGTTGTGGGTTTTCAGGTACAGGGTGTAGGTGTCGGCGAGAAGGCGAGAAAGGCCCTCGGCGATGGCTTCGCGATCCTGTTCGGCGATTCCGATGTTGATTTCCATGGTTGCTCTCCTGATTGGCCAATGGGTAAAGAGTCGATAGCGAAAAGCCTATCATGGCCGTTCGTCACATGCTCCGGGTTCGTCTCAATGACGGTCATGCTTGGAATCAATCATTGCACGTCAGGTTCCACTCTTTTGCAGCTGATCGGGCGCACATCACGTGCTGCGCCCTGTCAATAAAGCCTATATAATTTCGCCCTTTTCACGCGTGCGGCTCAGACGCTTTGCCCCAGTGGCAGTCGATGTCGACGAATTCAGAACCGATCAGAGAAGCGAACCCGATCATGATGCGCAGCCACTATTGCGGCCAGTTGAACGAAAGCCTGGACGGCCAGGAAATCACCCTCTGCGGATGGGTTCACCGTCGCCGTGACCACGGTGGCGTGATCTTCCTCGACATCCGTGACCGTGAAGGCCTGGCCCAGGTGGTGTTCGACCCGGATCGTGCCGACACCTTCGCCAAGGCTGACCGCGTGCGCAGCGAATACGTGGTGAAGATCACCGGCAAGGTGCGCCTGCGTCCAGAAGGCGCGCGCAATGCCAATATGGCCAGTGGCGCCATCGAAGTGCTCGGTTACGAGCTGCAAGTACTTAATGAGGCGGAAACCCCGCCGTTCCCGCTCAACGAGTACACGGACGTTGGTGAAGAGACGCGCCTGCGCTATCGCTTCATCGACCTGCGTCGCCCGGAAATGGCCGAGAAGCTGAAGTTGCGTTCGCGCATCACCAGCAGCATTCGGCGCTACCTGGACGAAAATGGCTTTCTCGACGTGGAAACGCCGATCCTCACCCGCGCCACGCCGGAAGGCGCGCGTGACTACCTGGTGCCGAGCCGTACCCACGCCGGCAGTTTCTTTGCCCTGCCGCAGTCGCCTCAGCTGTTCAAGCAACTGCTGATGGTCGCCGGCTTCGACCGTTACTACCAGATCGCCAAGTGCTTCCGCGACGAAGACCTGCGTGCCGATCGCCAGCCGGAATTCACCCAGATCGACATCGAGACCAGCTTCCTCGATGAAGCGGACATCATGCACCTCACCGAGACCATGATCCGCAACCTGTTCAAGGAAGTGCTGGGCGTCGAGTTCGCTGAGCTGCCGCACATGACTCTGGCCGAGGCCATGCGCCGCTTCGGTTCGGACAAGCCAGACCTGCGCATCCCCATGGAACTGGTCGATGTCGCCGACCAGCTCAAGGATGTCGACTTCAAGGTGTTCTCCGGTCCGGCCAACGACCCGAAAGGCCGTGTTGCCGCGCTGCGCGTCCCGGGCGGGGCGAGCATGCCGCGCAAGCAGATCGACGACTACACGAAGTTCGTCGGCAACTACGGTGCCAAGGGTCTTGCCTACATCAAGGTCAACGAGCGCGCCAAGGGCGTCGAAGGGCTGCAGTCGCCGATCGTCAAGAACATTGCCGAACCGAACCTCAACACCATTCTCGATCGCGTCGGTGCGGTCGACGGTGACATCGTGTTCTTTGGTGCCGACCGCACCAAGGTGGTCAACGATGCCCTGGGCGCACTGCGGATCAAGCTTGGCCATGACCTCAACCTGCTGACCGCCGAATGGGCGCCACTGTGGGTCGTCGACTTCCCGATGTTCGAAGAGAACGACGATGGCAGCCTGACCGCCATGCACCACCCGTTCACCTCGCCGAAATGCTCGCCCGAAGAGCTGGAGGCCAACCCGGCCGCCGCTCTGTCGCGCGCTTACGACCTGGTGCTCAACGGCACCGAGCTGGGCGGCGGTTCGATCCGTATCCACGACAAGGGCATGCAGCAGACCGTGTTCCGCGTATTGGGCATCAGTGAAGACGAGCAGCAGGAGAAGTTCGGCTTCCTGCTCGACGCTCTGAAATATGGTGCCCCGCCCCACGGTGGCCTGGCCTTCGGCCTCGACCGCCTGGTGATGCTGATGACCGGTGCGTCGTCGATTCGCGAAGTGATCGCCTTCCCGAAAACCCAGAGCGCGGCCTGTGTCATGACCCAGGCGCCGGGTGTGGTGGACGGCAAGTCGCTGCGCGAGCTGCACATCCGTCTGCGCGAGCAACCCAAGGCCGAGTGATAACCTGCTGCACTTGGTCATGCTGCGTTGGAAAGCAGTTCGAAATGCTCATTTGCTACAGCAAACTGCGCTTTCTCACTGCTTTCCGCGATCCACAAGGATGTGGTGAATGCAGCAGCCCGCCGGGAGCGGGTGCTGCCTTGCCTGACCTGCGCTCGCGACGGTTCTCATCTCGGCTTTTGCCGGCTGCCATCTAATTTGAAGGAAATGGAGTGAATTATGGCTGGTCATTCCAAATGGGCCAACATCAAGCACCGCAAGGGCCGCCAGGACGCCAAGCGCGGCAAGATCTTCACCAAGCTCATCCGCGAGCTGACAGTCGCCGCCAAGCATGGCGGGCCGGTCCCGGCTGACAATCCGCGCCTGCGCCTGGCGGTTGACAAGGCGCTGACCAACAACATGTCGCGAGACGTCATTGATCGCGCCATCGCTCGCGGCGCCGGCAACAACGAAGCCGACAATGTCGTCGAGTTCAGCTACGAAGGCTATGCGCCGAGCGGTGTGGCGATCATCGTCGAGGTGATGACCGACAATCGCAACCGCACCGCCGCCGAAGTGCGCCATGCATTCACCAAGTGCGGTGGCAACCTGGGTACTGACGGCTCGGTCGCCTACATGTTCGAGCGCAAGGGGCAGATCAGCTTCGCCGCCGTGAATGAGGACGAGCTGATGGAGGCAGCCCTGGAAGCAGGCGCCGACGACGTGGAAATGGGGGAGCAGGGGGATGCCCTGGTATCGACCAGTTTCACCGAGTTTCACGCCGTCAATGAAGCGCTGGCGGCTGCCGGGCTCAAGGCCGAGGAGGCAGACATCGCCATGATTCCATCGATCAGCGCGCCGATCACCGACCTGGAAACGGCCCAGAAGGTATTCAAGCTGATCGACATGCTCGAAGACTTGGACGACGTGCAGAACGTCTACCACAACGCCGAGGTGTCCGACGAAATCATGGAGCAGCTCGGCTAGGCTTGCGACAGGCTGTAAGGCCGGAAGCCGCCGCTGGGTGCTTCCGGCTTTTTTATGCGCGCCTTTCCAGAATCGGAGTGTCATTGGCACGTCGAGTGAATCCTTTGGATGACGGCGCCCGTGCGTCGACCCTATACTCGCGCCTGGATAAATAGACAGTGTGGCCAATGCCACTGATGGAAGACTGGCATGACGCTCATTCTGGGGATCGACCCCGGCTCCCGCATTACCGGCTACGGTGTGATACACGATACGGGGCGCACCTGCGAATACGTGGCCTCGGGCTGCATTCGTACCGGCGGCGGGCCGCTGCCCGAGCGGCTGCAGATCGTGTTTCGTGGCGTCAGCGAGGTAATTCGCACCTTCGGACCGGTCACCATGGGGATCGAACAGGTATTCATGGCGCGTAATGCCGATTCTGCGCTCAAGCTCGGGCAGGCACGCGGTGCCGCCATCGTCGCTGCGGTCGAGGCCGGCCTGGAGGTCAGCGAGTACACCGCGACCCAGGTCAAGCAGGCGGTAGTCGGTACGGGTGGGGCCGACAAGGAGCAGGTGCAGATGATGGTCATGCACTTGCTCAAGCTGGTGCAGAAACCTCAGATCGACGCCTCGGATGCGCTGGGTATCGCATTGTGCCATGCGCACCATCGGCAGAGTCTCATCCCGCATGGGCTGGCCGGTGCCAAACGGCGCGGTGGCCGGCTTCGCTTGTAAGCGCCTATCCGGTCGGCAAGGGTGGGCCTAGGCCTATGGTTGCCTCGTCTGCAGGGCTGCAAACAGGCTTGAATTTTCTACTTGAGGAATACGCCGGTGATCGGACGTTTACGCGGCACCCTGGCGGAAAAGCAGCCGCCGCATTTGATTCTGGATGTGAATGGCCTGGGCTATGAACTGGAAGTCCCGATGACCACGTTGTACCGTTTGCCCGCCGTGGGTGAGCCTCTGACGCTGCATACGCACCTGGTGGTGCGCGAGGATGCCCATCTGTTGTACGGCTTTTTCGAGAAGCGTGAGCGTGAGCTGTTTCGCGAGCTGATCCGCCTCAACGGTGTCGGTCCGAAGCTGGCACTTGCTCTGATGTCCGGGCTGGAGGTCGATGAGTTGGTACGTTGCGTCCAGGCGCAGGACACGGCCGCGCTGGTGAAGATCCCGGGCGTTGGCAAGAAAACCGCCGAGCGGCTGCTGGTCGAGCTCAAGGATCGCTTCAAGGCTTGGGAAACCGTGCCCGGCATGGCCAACCTGGTGGTTGAACCTCGTGCAGGTGGCGCAGTCTCAAGCGCGGAGAATGATGCGGTAAGTGCGCTCATCTCGCTGGGGTACAAGCCTCAGGAAGCCAGTCGCGCCGTCACGGCAGTCAAAGAAGATGGGTTGAGTAGTGAAGACATGATTCGTCGCGCGCTGAAGGGAATGCTGTAAATGCTCGAAGCAGACAGGCTGGTCACGGCTGGCGGCCGCGACCGCGACGAGCAGGTCGACCGTGCCATTCGTCCCCTGACCCTGGCCGAGTACATTGGCCAACCCGTTGTTCGCGAGCAGATGGAGTTGTTCATCCAGGCTGCGCGCGGTCGCAAGGAATCACTCGACCACACCCTGATCTTCGGCCCGCCAGGCCTGGGCAAGACCACCCTGGCAAACATCATCGCCCAGGAAATGAACGTTTCCATCAAAAGCACCTCCGGCCCGGTGCTCGAGCGCCCCGGTGATCTGGCCGCGCTGCTCACCAACCTTGAACCCGGCGATGTGCTGTTCATTGACGAAATTCATCGTCTGTCGCCCATCGTCGAGGAAGTGTTGTACCCGGCCATGGAGGATTTTCAGCTCGATATCATGATTGGCGAAGGCCCTGCCGCGCGATCGATCAAGCTCGACCTGCCGCCTTTCACGCTGGTGGGGGCCACCACCCGGGCCGGCATGCTGACCAACCCGCTGCGCGACCGCTTCGGCATCGTGCAGCGCCTTGAGTTCTACGGTACCGAGGACCTGGCCACCATCATCACCCGGGCCGCCGGAATTCTCGGCCTGCCGATCGAGGCGCAGGGCGCATACGAGATCGCCCGCCGGGCCCGCGGTACGCCGCGAATCGCCAATCGCCTGCTGCGGCGCGTGCGCGATTTCGCCGAAGTGCGCGGCCAGGGTGATATCACCCGGCAGATCGCCGACCTGGCATTGAACCTGCTGGATGTCGACGAGCGCGGCTTCGATCACCAGGATCGCCGCCTGCTGCTGACCATGATCGAGAAGTTCGACGGCGGGCCCGTAGGCGTCGACAGCCTGGCCGCCGCGATAAGCGAGGAGCGCCACACCATCGAAGACGTGCTGGAACCCTATCTCATTCAGCAGGGTTACATCATGCGCACGCCAAGGGGGCGCGTGGTCACCCGTCATGCTTATCTGCATTTCGGCCTCAATACGCCAAAGCGCATGGAGGAACGGCCGACACTCGATTTGTTCACCAGTGGGGAAGGGCAATGAAAAAAATACTTGCCCGGCCGATTGGCAAGACTCGGGGCTGGCACTAGAGTATGCGCGCGCAATACGCAGGTCAGCCTTTTGTCCATCGCTGTCGTGTTTACTACGAAGACACCGATGCCGGTGGTGTCGTCTATTACGTCAACTACCTCAAATTCATGGAGCGGGCTCGCACCGAGCGGCTGCGCGAACTGGGTTATGCCCAGTCGGTGCTGGCCGGTGAGGGGCTGTTATTCGTCGTGCACTCCAGCGAGGCGCGTTATCACGCGCCGGCGCGGCTGGACGACGAATTGCTGGTGAATGCCGAAGTATGTGAATTGAACCGTGCCAGCCTGCGCTTTCGTCAACAGGTAAGGCGGGCGACGGATAACGTGCTGCTCTGCGAAGGGCAGTTTCTGGTGGCCTGTGTGCGCGCCGATAATTTCAAACCCCGGGCCATGCCTCTGTCTTTGCGAACTGCGTTCGCCGAACAGGTGGGTGCCGGTACCTTTACTGCAGGAGAGTAAGCGTGGAAGCCAACGCAAATGCCGTTGACCACATGTCGATGTGGAGTCTGATCAGCAACGCCAGCCTGGTGGTGCAGTTGGTAATGCTCACCCTGGTGGCCGCCTCGGTCATGTCGTGGGTGATGATTTTCCAGCGCAGCAATTTCCTGCGCTCGGCCAAGCGCTCGCTGGACAGCTTCGAGGAGCGCTTCTGGTCGGGTATCGACCTGTCCAAGCTGTATCGTCAGGCTGGCAGCAATCCCGATCCGGATTCGGGGCTGGAGCAGATTTTTCGTGCCGGTTTCAAGGAGTTCTCTCGCCTGCGCCAGCAACCGGGCATGGACCCCGATGCGGTGATGGACGGCGTTGCGCGCTCCATGCGTGTGGCGATTTCCCGTGAGGAAGAAAAGCTCGAGCAGAGCCTGCCGTTCCTGGCCACCGTCGGTTCCACCAGCCCGTACATCGGTCTGTTCGGTACTGTCTGGGGGATCATGAACTCGTTCCGCGGCCTGGCCCAGGTGCAGCAGGCGACCCTGGCCACCGTGGCACCCGGCATTGCCGAGGCACTGATCGCCACGGCAATCGGTCTGTTCGCCGCCATCCCCGCGGTTATTGCCTACAACCGGTTCGCTGCCCGCGGTGAAATGCTGATCTCGCGCTACTACATGTTCGCCGACGAATTCCAGGCGATCCTGCACCGCAAAGTACACAGCAGCGAAGAATAAGCCTCCGGCGCACTCAACACAGGTTTCACTACCATGGCCAGAGCCAGAATTCGCAACAGACGCAAGCCCGTCGCCGAGATGAACGTGGTGCCCTACATCGACGTGATGTTGGTGCTGCTGGTCATCTTCATGGTGACGGCGCCGATGCTCAACCAGGGGGTCAAGGTCGACCTGCCGCAGGTCAGCAGCGAAGTGCTGCCTCAGGACAACGATTCCCAGGTGTTGACCATTTCCATCAAGTCGGACAAGTCCTACTACTGGAACATGGGCTCGGAGGTCGATACCGATACCGTGCAGGATCGCGCGTTGACCCTTGACGAGATGACCCGCGCGGTCACCGCCATCATCAACCAGACCCGCAGCCAGGGTAAGCAGGTTCAGGTGTTCGTGCGTGGCGACAAGGCGGTCGATTACGGCACCGTGATGTCCGCCATGGGCGGCTTGCAGCAGGCTGGCGTGGGTAACGTCGGCTTGATTACCGAGGCGCCCTGATGCAGCAGCGTGAACGCTCACCTTCGCAAAGCCTGTTCTGGCCGGTTATCTGGGCCGTAGGGCTGCACGCGCTGATGTTCGCCATGCTGTTCGTCAGTTTTGCCTTCGCACCCGAGCTGCCGCCAGCAAGGCCGATCGTGCAGGCTACCCTGTATCAGTTGAAGTCGCAGAGCCAGGCCACGACCCAGACCAACCAGAAGATAGCTGGCGAAGCGAAGAAAACCGCGGCGCCGCAGTTCGAGACCGAACAGCTCGAACAGAAGAAAGCCGAGCAGGAAAAGCAGGCGCAGGCCGAGGCGCAGAAGCAGCAGGCCGCGAAAGCAGCGGAACAAAAGAAAGTCGAGGAAGCTCGAAAGGCCGATGCAGCGAAAAAGTCAGAGGCCGATGCAGCGGCAAAAGCCGCCGAGCAGAAGAAACTTGCTGACGTTGCCAAGGTAAAAGCTGCGCTGGAGGCCGACAAGAAGAAGGCCGCCGACGCAGAGGCGAAGAAGAAAGCCGCTGAAGATGCCAAGAAAAAGGCAGCCGAAGAGGCCAAGAAGAAAGCCGCAGCCGATGCAGCGAAGAAAAAAGCTGCAGAGGATGCCAAGAAAAAAGCCAACGCCCAGGCAGCCGAGCGCAAGGCGGTAGAGGACAAGAAGGCAGCGGCGCTGGCCGAATTGCTGTCCGAAGACACCGAGCGGCAGCAGGCATTGGCCGAGACACAGGGTGATGAGGTCGCCGGTAGTCTGGATGACCTTATCGTCAAGCTGGTCAGTGAGCAGTGGCGGCGTCCGCCGTCGGCGCGCAATGGCATGAGCGTGGAAGTGCTGATCGAGATGTTGCCCGATGGCACCATCACCAATGCCAGCGTCAGCCGCTCCAGTGGTGATTCACCGTTTGACAGCTCGGCAGTGCAGGCAGTGCGCAACGTGGGGCGCATTGCGGAAATGCAGCAACTTGATCGTGCCACGTTCGATCGGCTTTACCGGCAGCGTCGTGCCGTCTTCAAACCGGAGGATTTAGGTCTGTGAATACCCTGATGCGAATCGTTGTACTGGGCCTGGCCATGCTGGTCGGTACCGTGCAGGCGGCTGATCCGCTGGTGATCAGCAGCGGTACTGACCGCGCCACGCCAATTGCCGTGGTGCCGTTTGGCTGGCAGGGCGGCAATGTGCTGCCCGAGGATATCGCCACCATCGTTGGCAATGACCTGCGCAACTCGGGTGTCTTCGAGCCCATCCCGCGTCAGAACATGATCAGCCTGCCGACTCAAGGCAGCGAAGTCATCTACCGCGACTGGAAAGCCCTGGGGGCGCAGTACGTGCTGGTTGGCAATATCGTCCCCAATGGTGCGCGTCTGCAGGTGCAGTTCGCCCTGTTCAACGTCGCTACCGAACAACAGGTGCTGACGGGCAACGTCGGCGGTGGCGTCGATCAGCTGCGCGACATGGCTCACCATATCGCCGACCAGTCGTTCGAGAAGCTCACCGGCGTCAAGGGTGCCTTCTCGACCCGCATGCTTTACGTCACGGCAGAGCGTTTCGGGGTGAACAACACCCGTTACACCCTTCAGCGTTCGGACTACGACGGCGCGCGTGCAGTTACCCTGCTGCAATCGCGCGAGCCAATCCTGTCGCCGTCGTTCGCCTCGGATGGCAAGCGTATCGCCTACGTGTCGTTCGAGCAGAAGCGCCCACGCATCTTCGTCCAGCACATCGATACCGGGCGTCGCGAGCAGATCACCAACTTCGAAGGTCTGAACGGTGCACCGTCCTGGTCGCCGGACGGTAGCCGCCTGGCGTTCACGCTGTCGCGAGATGGCAACCCGGAAATCTATGTCATGGACATGGGTTCGCGAAACCTGCGCCGCATCACCAATCATTCCGCCATCGATACCGAGCCCTTCTGGGGCAAGGACGGCCAGACCATCTATTTCACGTCTGACCGCTCTGGCAAACCACAGATTTACAAGACCAACATCAGTTCTGGTGCGGTCGAACGAGTGACCTTCGTCGGCAACTACAATGCCAACCCTAAATTGTCTGCTGACGAAAAGACCCTGGTGATGATCCATCGCCAGGATGGTTACACCGTGTTCAAGGTAGCCGCACAGGATCTTGAGCGTGGCAATCTGCGAATTCTTTCCGACACAAGTTTGGATGAGTCGCCTACTGTTGCGCCCAACGGCACCATGATAATCTACGCTACCCGCCAGCAGGGGCGGGGAGTCCTGATGTTAGCGTCCGTTAACGGTCGCGTTAGGCTCCCTCTACCTACCGCTCAAGGCGAAGTTCGAGAGCCATCCTGGTCCCCCTTCCTGAACTGATGCGCGGTGCTTTACCTGTTTGATGCTTAACACACTGGGGTTCATTAGGAGTTACACATGGAAATGCTGAAATTTGGCAAGTTTGCTGCACTGAGCCTGGCTCTCGCCGTGGCTGTTGGCTGTTCCTCCAAAGGCGGTGACACCGCTGGCGAAGGCGCTGTAGACCCGAACGCTGGCTACGGTGCAAACACCGGCGCCGTCGACGGCAGCCTGAGTGAAGAAGCCGCTCTGCGCGCTATCACCACTTTCTACTTCGAATACGACAGCTCTGACCTGAAGCCGGAAGCCATGCGCGCTCTGGACGTTCACGCCAAGGATCTGAAAGGCAATGGCGCTCGCGTCGTCCTGGAAGGCCACGCTGACGAGCGCGGTACCCGCGAATACAACATGGCTCTGGGCGAGCGTCGCGCCAAGGCCGTTCAGCGTTACCTGGTACTGCAGGGTGTTTCCCCTGCTCAGCTGGAACTGGTTTCCTACGGTGAAGAGCGTCCTGTTGCCACTGGCAACGACGAGCAATCCTGGGCTCAGAACCGTCGCGTCGAACTGCGTAAGTAATTCGATATGCGAATTTGCCAGCGTGTAGTAACCGTTATGGCGCTGAGCCTGCCGCTTGCGGTCTGGGCTCAGATTCCCGTACAGGATGGCAGCACCGGTAACGGTGGTGGCAACCCGAATGCCGGTTACGGCACGTCTGGCGCCTACGCTGGCGGTGGGGTGCAAACCCCATCGACAGCGCAGGGCATGCTGTTCAGTCAGCTCCAGCAGATGCAGCAGGAAATTGCTCAGCTGCGGGGGATGCTTGAAGAGCAGCAGAACGAGATTCAGCGTTTGAAACAAGAAGGCCTGGAACGTTACCAGGAACTTGACAAGCGTATGAGCAGTGGTGCCGCAGCTGGTGCTGCAGCAGCTACACAGAATTCTCCAGCCGCAGGCGCCGGTACCGGTGCAGGTGGTTCTCCAGCAGGTGCTGCAGGGCAGGCGCAAGCCTCCGGCGAACCCGCTGATCCGGCGAAGGAAAAGCTCTTTTACGATGCAGCCTTCGACCTGATCAAAGCCAAGGACTTCGACAAGGCAAGCCAGGCTTTCGCCGCGTTCCTGCGTCGCTATCCGAACAGTCAGTATGCCGGCAATGCCCAATACTGGCTCGGCGAGGTCAATCTTGCCAAAGGCGACCTGCCGGGCGCGAGCCAGGCCTTTGCCAAAGTAGGCCAGGCCTACCCGCAGCACTCCAAGGTGCCCGATTCGCTGTTCAAGCTGGCCGATGTGGAAATCCGCATGGGCAACAACGACAAGGCCAAGGGCATCCTGCAGCAGGTTATCGCGCAGTACCCCGGCACCTCCGCCGCACAGCTGGCGCAGCGTGACCTGCAGCGAATCCAGTAGACCGCCTGCGGTAATCGATCAACCCGCGCCTGCCGCGGGTTTTTTGTGCGCTTCAGTTTTTGAGCAGGGTAGCTTCGAGAAACCCTCGGATCCTCGAAGATGCCCGGCCGGCCATGTTTTCGTTTAGAATCGCCGTCCTTTTCCGCAACGGAGGCGGATGGCCTGTTTCGCCGTCACGCCCGTGGCCCTTATGAAAGAAACCCTGCGCATCACCGAGATCTTTTTCTCGCTGCAGGGGGAAACGCGTACTGCCGGCTTGCCGACGGTATTCGTACGCCTGACCGGCTGCCCCCTGCGCTGTCAATACTGTGACACCGCCTACGCCTTCAGTGGTGGCGAAATCCTTTCGCTGGATGCCATTCTCCAGCAGGTTGCGGGCTATCGGCCGCGCTATGTATGCGTAACCGGTGGCGAGCCGCTGGCACAACCCAATTGCATTCCCCTGCTTGAGCGCCTGTGCGACGCCGGTTATGAGGTGTCGCTGGAAACCAGTGGTGCGCTCGACGTTTCCGCCGTCGATCCGCGCGTAAGCAAGGTCGTCGATCTGAAGACCCCAGGCTCGGCCGAGGTCGGGCGTAATCGCTACGAAAACATCGAGTACCTGCTACCGCGCGATCAGGTGAAATTCGTGATCTGCTCGCGCGAAGACTACGACTGGTCGGTGAGCAAGCTCATTCAGTATGGCCTGGCTGATCGCGTCGATGAGGTGCTGTTCTCGCCCAGTCACCAGGAGGTGAGCGGTCGACAATTGGCCGAATGGGTGATCGCCGATAACTTGCCTGTACGCATGCAGCTGCAGTTGCACAAGATTCTCTGGAACGATGAGCCGGGGCACTGACATGAGTGAAAAGAAAGCGGTCATCCTGTTGTCCGGCGGCCTCGATTCCGCGACGGTCGTCGCCATGGCCCGGGAACAGGGCTACAGCTGCTACAGCATGAGCTTCGACTATGGTCAGCGGCACCGCTCCGAGCTGCAGGCTGCCGAACGGGTTGCCCGGCAGCTGGGAGTCATCGAGCACAAGGTGATCGGCATGGATCTGGGCGGTATCGGCGGCTCGGCACTGACCGACTCGAGCATTGATGTGCCACAGAGCCCGACCACTGGCATCCCGGTGACCTACGTGCCGGCGCGCAATACCGTGTTTCTGGCGTTGGCGCTGGGCTGGGCCGAGGTGCTGGAGGCGCAGGATATTTTCATTGGCGTCAACGCGGTGGATTACTCCGGCTACCCGGATTGCCGCCCGGCGTTCGTCGAGGCATTCGAGCGGGTCGCCAACCTGGCAACCCGTATGGGCGTGGAAGGGCAGGCCATCCGCATCCAGGCCCCGCTGCAGATGATGAGCAAGGCGCAGATCGTCCAGGCAGGTTCGCGACTGGGCGTAGATTACGCCTTGACCGTCTCCTGCTACCTCGCCGACGCGGATGGTCGTGCATGCGGCACATGCGACAGCTGCCGTCTTCGCTCTGCCGGCTTCGCCGCTGCCGGTGTGCCCGACCCAACCCGCTACCAGTAAAATATTTTTCGGCGGGTGTTGAATTCCTGAATTAAATCAGTATCATACCGCTCGCACAACGGGTCGTTAGCTCAGTTGGTAGAGCAGTTGGCTTTTAACCAATTGGTCGTAGGTTCGAATCCTACACGACCCACCATCTCAAGCCTTCCAGATGAAGGCGCACAAAAAAGCCCGGACCTCGCAAAGGATCCGGGCTTTTTCGTTTCTGCTGGCATGCAGCCTTACAGCGAGTGTTGGCGAGCCCCGCAAGGCTCGCCAGTGCGCCGCATCAGACTTTGACGATCCAGCCTTGCGGTGCTTCCACATCGCCGGATTGCACGCCAGTCAGTTCGCTATAAAGGCGGCTGATGGTCGGGCCGACCTCGGTCTCGCTGTAGAACACATGGAGCTTGCCCTGGTACTCGATACCGCCGATCGGGGTGATCACGGCAGCGGTGCCACAAGCGCCCGCTTCCTTGAACTCGCCCAGGCGATCAATGAACACGTCGCCTTCGATGACCTTGAGGCCCAAGCGGCTTTGCGCCAGTTCGATTAGTGACAAACGGGTGATACCCGGTAATACCGATGGCGATTTAGGGGTGACGAATTCATCGTTGTGGGTGATGGCGAAGAAATTCGCCGAGCCCACTTCCTCGATCTTGGTGTGGGTCTGCGGATCGAGGTAGATGCAGTCGGCGAAGTTGTTCTTCTTGGCCTGGGAGCCCGGCATCAGGCTGGCAGCGTAGTTGCCGCCAACCTTGGCGGCGCCGGTGCCCTGTGGCGCTGCGCGGTCATAGCCGGAGATCACGAAATTGTTCGGCTTCATGCCGCCCTTGAAGTATGGGCCTACCGGGATGCAGAACACCGAGAAGATGAACTCGGGGGCGGTACGCACGCCAATGTTGTCGCCCACGCCGATCACGAACGGACGCAGATACAGCGCGCCGCCGGAGCCATAAGGCGGGATGAAACGCTCGTTGGCGCGCACCACCTGCTTGCAGGCCTCGATGAACTGTTCGCTCGTTGGTGCTGGCATCAGCAGGCGCGCGCAGCTGCGCTGCATGCGCAGGGCATTCTGATCCGGGCGGAACAGGTTGATCGAGCCGTCCTTGCAGCGGTAGGCCTTGAGGCCTTCGAAGCACTGCTGGCCGTAGTGCAGCGCCGTGGAGCCTTCGCTGATGTGCAGTACGTTGTCTTCGGTCAGCGTGCCCTGATCCCACTCGCCGTCACGCCAGTGCGACAGGTAGCGCTGATCGGTCTTGATGTAGTCGAAACCCAACTTGTCCCATTCGATGCTTTCGTAAGCCATGACATCCTCAATCGCTGTACGACCACTGCGGGCGCGCGCGTGGCCGATGTTTTTTCCAGGGTGGTAATACGGTAATCCATGCCGCGGCCGTGTTCGGCCGCTGCCATGCTGAACCTGGGTGCCAGGTGAGGGCAATTGCCCCATTTCATGGCCTCTCAGTCTTCCCGGTGACTGTCGCTCGGCCAGGCGGGTGTGTTCTGATGCTGATGATGCGGCGGTTTACCGTGGCGATCAACCTGTGCGGCGATGCGAGGTCGCCCGCGCGATTGAAAAAGGCCTGACAATGCCCTTACCATGCGCGCCCGCGCACTGTTGGCAGTATGCTGCTGTTCAATACGTGACGCCCCAGGCGTTTACCGACCAGCCGTTATCGTCTGGCGATATACTCCAGGTTCCGTGCTGATAGACCTCGATAGGGCCTCACGACATGACGCAGATTGCCGAACGACTTCTTGTCCAGGCTCATCTTGATGCCAAGCAGCCAGAGACGCTGACGGCGGAGCAGGAAGCGTTCTACCGTGACGAAATTGCGCAAGAGCTGAAGCGCCAGAACGCCGTTCTGGTCGCCCACTACTATTGTGACCCAGTGCTGCAGGCGCTGGCCGAAGAAACCGGCGGCTGTGTGTCCGACTCGCTGGAAATGGCCCGCTTCGGCAATCAGCACTCGGCGCAGACCGTGCTGGTCGCCGGCGTCAAGTTCATGGGTGAGACGGCAAAGATCCTCAACCCCGAGAAGCGCGTGCTGATGCCGACGCTGGAGGCCACCTGTTCGCTGGACCTGGGGTGCCCGGTCGATGAGTTCGCGGCGTTCTGTGACCAGCACCCGCAGCGCACCGTGGTGGTATATGCCAACACTTCGGCCGCGGTGAAGGCACGCGCCGACTGGGTGGTGACGTCCAGCTGCGCGGTCGAGATCGTCGAGCACCTGATGGACAACGGCGAGAGCATCATCTGGGCGCCGGATCAGCACCTGGGCCGTTTCATCCAGAACAAGACCGGCGCCGACATGCTGCTCTGGGACGGTGCCTGCATCGTTCACGAGGAGTTCAAGGCCCGCCAGCTGGAAGAAATGAAGGCGCTGTACCCGGACGCAGCGGTGCTGGTGCACCCGGAGTCGCCGACGGCGGTGATCGACCTCGCCGATGCGGTGGGTTCGACCAGCCAGTTGATCGCTGCGGCCCAGCGCATGCCCAACAAGACCTTCATCGTCGCCACCGACCGCGGCATCTTCTACAAGATGCAGCAGCTGTGCCCGGACAAGGAATTCGTTGCCGCACCGACTGCCGGTAACGGCGCCGCCTGCCGCAGTTGCGCCAATTGCCCGTGGATGGCGATGAACACCCTGCAACGTACGCTGCAGTGCCTGCGCGAAGGCAGTAACGAAGTGTTTGTCGACCCGGCGCTGATCCCGCGTGCGATCAAGCCGCTCAAGCGCATGCTGGATTTCACCCAGGCCGCACGGCTGAAGCTGGCAGGTAACGCCTGATCGGTGGCCAGGGGCAGCGGCGTCATTGCCCCGGGGCAGGGGGATTACGCTCTTGTCATCCTCCAGCATGCTCAGGGTTGCCGGCTGCTCGTTCCGCTCCGCCCAGGGCAGGCTCGATCCATGAGGTGCGTGCCGGCTTAGCCGCGCAGCATTTCCTCGCTCATGCGTTTCTCTTCGATCAACTCCTTCTGGCGCGCGTCGATACGCGAAGCCATCTGGAAGTTGTTGGCGGCGCGCCGCTTGGCGAAGTCGAGCTGTTCGATGGCCTGATTGAAATCTCCCACCAGGGCGAAAAACTCGGCGCGGGCCTGATGCAAGCCGATGGTGTTACCGCTGAGGCCGCGCACTTCCGCCACCTGGTACCACACGTCCGGATCCTTCATGCGGCGCTTGAGCAGCTCGTTAAGGGCGTTCTCGGCTTCCGGGATCTTGCGTTGCTTGAGCAGCAGGTCGATGCGCGCCTGATTGAGCGGGTAATTGCCCGGGTACAGGTCGAGCAGTCGCTTGATGCGTTGCTCGGCAGCCGGCAAGCGGTTGGCAGCGGAGTCCAGGCTGATCTGCGCGAGGTTGTAGGTAACGTCGTCAGCGGCCTTTTGCAAAAGAGGGGCGAGAATGTCGCGCGCTTCGTCGAACTGGCTGCCCTTGATCAGCGCGATGGCCAGGCCGTAGCGTGCGGCATCCATGTTCGGGTTTTCATCGAGCTGCGCGCGAAAGCGCTTGGCGGCGATGCCGGGCGTTTCCTCGTAGGTCAGCTGCACGCGGGCGCGCATCAGTTGATAGCGCAGGCTGTCTTCGGTGCCGCCTGGCTGGTACTGCTCGGCGCGGTTGCGCGTATCGGCGATGCGCGATTCGGAAACCGGGTGAGTCAGCAGAAATTCCGGCGGCATGCGGTCATAGCGATACTGGCGCATCAGGCGCTCGAACATGCTCGGCATCGAGCGCGGGTCGTAGCCGGCCTTTTCCAGGTTGACCAGGCCAATACGGTCGGCTTCCTGCTCGTTCTGCCGGGAGAAGCGTCGCTGCTCCTGAATGGCCGCTGCCTGGGTCGAGGCGATGGCCGCGATACCGGCATCACCGGCACCCGCTGCGGCTGCAACGATACCGGCGAGCATCGCTGCCATGACCGGCAGTTGCATGCGCTGCTGAGCTTCCAGGCCGCGTGCGAAGTGGCGTTGCGACAGGTGAGCGAGTTCGTGGGCAAGTACCGAGGCGTATTCGCCCTCGGTCTGCGCATACAGGAACAGCCCGCCGTTGACGCCGATGATCCCGCCGGGGGCCGCGAAAGCGTTGATCTGCGGGCTGTTGAGCAGCACGAATTCGAGGCGGCGATCCTGCACCTGGCTGGTTTCGGCAAGGCGGTAGACGCTGCTCTCGACGAAGTCCTTGAGCTGCGGGTCCGACAGTTGGCTGACCTGGCCGCGGACGATACTCAGCCAGGCGCGGCCGAGCTGGTATTCCTGTTGCGGGGACACCAGCGCGGAGCTTGCATCGCCGAGCGATGGCAGGTCGTTGGCGATCGCCGGCTGGGCCAGCAGGCAGGCGAGCGTCAGCAGGGTGGGGCGCAGAACATTCATGCATGGAGCTCTTGTCGGATCAGTGCCGTACTGTAGCCGGGCAGGCACTTGCCTGACCAGCGCCGGCGGGCCTTGGGTTATGCTGTCGCACAGTGAACAGGAGGCAATATGAATGATGTAAAGGTTTGGCAGGGCGAGCATCAGCGTGAGCTGGATGCCTGTGGTCTGAACTGCCCGCTGCCTTTGCTGAAGGCCAAAATGGCCCTCAATGGCCTGGCCAGTGGCGAGGTACTCAAGGTGCTGGCCACGGATGCCGGGTCGCAGCGCGACTTTCGGGCTTTCGCCCGGTTGGCCGGCCATGAACTGCTTCGGGAAGAAGCCGAGGGTGAGGTGTTCAGTTACTGGCTGCGCAAGGCATGAAAGACGCCTGAACGGAGGCCATGAAAAATGCCGCTCGAGAGCGGCATTTTTGTTGTATCAGGCTTTGTTCAGCGCCTGGGCAGCAGCCAAGACTTCATCGACATGACCCGGCACCTTCACCCCTCGCCATTCCTGGCGCAGCACGCCGTCCTTGTCGATCAGGAAGGTGCTGCGGTCGACGCCCAGGTATTCCTTGCCGTAGAGCTTCTTCAGCTTGATCACGTCGAACAGTCCGCAGACGACTTCGTCCTTGTCGGAAATCAGCTCGAACGGGAAACCCTGCTTGGCCTTGAAGTTCTCGTGGGTCTTGAGGCTGTCGCGGGACACGCCGATGACTACCGTGTTGGCCGCTGCGAACGCCTGGTGGCTGTCGCGAAAGCCCTGCCCTTGAGTCGTGCAGCCTGGCGTGTTGTCCTTCGGGTAGAAGTAGATCACCAACTGCTTGCCCTTGCAGGCGGCCAGGTTGAAGTCGCCGCCGGTGGCGGGCGCGCTGAAATCGGCGACCGGGGAATCGATAGCGATGGCCATGAAACGCTCCTTTATGGGTTCTGAGGACGCCAGGGTTCGATCAATGCATCCAGGTTCAGGGCATCGGCGAAGTCGAGGAACTGATCGCGCAGCCAGCTGATCTGGGTGCCGGCGGGCAGGGTGACGGTCAACGTGGCGTTGAGCATGGTGCCGCCGGTCTGCGGCGCCTGGTAGGTGTCGCAGGTCAGCGCTTCCAGTTCAACGCGATGATCGATGAAGAACTGGCAGAGTTCGTTGAGGATGTCCGGGCGGTATACCGAGCTGACGTAGGCCACGTAAGGCAGCGCCTGTGGGCGAACTTCCGAGGCGCCGCTGCGGATCACGTTGGCAGTGAACTCGTGCTTCTTGGACAACGCCGGTAAACCCGCTTCCAGGCGCGCCAGGGCATCCCAGTTACCCGAGATCTGCAGCACCAGTGCGCTGAACTCCCCGTGGCGGCTCAGGCGCGTACTGATGACCGCGCAGCGGTTTTCATGGCTGGCTCGGCACAGCACATTGGTCAGCTCCATGGCGTTGGTGCCGAGTGCACTGATGACGAGGAATTGTTCGCGAACTGGGGGGGTGGACATGCAGCCTTCCTAAACGTTGAACGCTCGGCTCTATAGACAGTGCCAAACAAACTCGCAGGGTAGCGAAAAGCGCCCGTCAGGGGAATGACCAGATACCGCTATCCGCGCGCAGAGAGTGGCGGTCAGTGCCAGAAATCACGGTGCTTCACGCCACCTGCTACTTCGCTTGTGCAAGGCTGGTGGCGCCAGTACCATTACCGCTCTCTTTTTCGGCAGGAGCGGTTGCATGATTGCGGGCAGTATGGTGGCACTGGCCACGCCCATGGATGCGCAGGGTAATCTCGATTGGGACGCCTTGAGCAAACTGGTGGACTTCCACCTGCAAGAGGGCACCAACGCCATCGTCGCGGTCGGCACTACCGGTGAGTCGGCGACGCTCGACGTCAACGAGCACATCGAAGTCATTCGTCGTGTGGTCGACCAGGTCGGCGGCCGTATTCCGGTCATCGCCGGTACCGGGGCCAACTCCACCCGCGAAGCCGTCGAGCTGACCCAGAACGCCAAGAGCGCTGGCGCCGACGCTTGCCTGCTGGTCACGCCGTACTACAACAAGCCGACCCAGGAAGGCCTGTACCTGCACTTCCGCCATATCGCCGAAGCCGTGGCCATACCGCAGATCCTCTACAACGTACCGGGCCGTACCGCCTGCGACATGCTGCCGGAGACCGTCGAGCGCCTGTCGCATGTCGACAACATCATTGGTATCAAGGAAGCCACTGGCGACCTGCAGCGCGCCCGCGACATTCTCGAGCGCGTCGGCGCCAACTTTCTGCTCTATTCCGGCGATGACGCCACCGCGGTCGAGCTGATGCTGCTAGGCGGCAAGGGCAACATTTCGGTGACCGCCAACGTCGCACCGCGTGCCATGAGCGACATGTGCTCGGCAGCCATGCGTGGCGAAGCGGCGATTGCCCGGGCGATCAATGACCGTCTGATGCCGCTGCACAAGAACCTGTTCATCGAAGCCAATCCGATTCCGGTGAAGTGGGCGCTGAACGAAATGGGCATGATGGCCGACGGCATTCGCCTGCCGCTCACCTGGCTGAGCCCCCGTTGTCACGAACCGCTGCGTCAGGCCCTGCGCCAGTCCGGTGTATTGGTCTAATCGAGGAATTACGACGCATGAAGCGACTGGCCGGACTTTCCGCACTTGCTCTGATCATCACCAGCACCAGTGGCTGTGGCTGGGTCTGGGGCGAAAATGGCTACTTCCGCGATCGCGGCAGTGATTACCTCACCGCTCGTCAGACGGCGCCCATGCAGCTGCCAGCCGATGTCGAGGCCAAGCGCCTCGACCCGCTGCTGCCGGTTCCGCAGCAGATTCGCGACAGCGATGTGCAGGGCAAGTACGACGTACCGCGTCCGCAGCCCCTGGCGGTGACCGGGGAAGTCAGCGAATTCAGCCTGCAGAACAGCGGCGACTCCAGCTGGCTGGTCGCTCAGCGTGTGCCCGCCGAAGTGTGGCCGGGTGCCCGCCAGTTCTTTGAGGACGGCGGCTTCCGCATCGTTGACGAACGCCCGCAAACCGGTGAGTTCAGCACCGACTGGCAGCGCTTCGACGCCTTGTCCAGCAGCATGCAGAGCCGTCTGAGCGGCCGCGTTGCCGGGCTCGATGGCAATACCGAAACCCGCGTGCACGTGCGCCTCGAACCTGGCGTGCAGCGCAACACCAGCGAAATCTTCGTGGTGACCGCGCAGCGTCCGGCTGGCAGCAGCGCCGATGTGCCGTTCACCGAACGCAGCGTCAACAAAGCGCTGGACGCCGCGCTGCTCGACGAATTGCAGGTCACCCTGACGCGCAGTGTCGAGCAGGGCGGTTCCGTATCTCTGCTGGCTGGTCGTGACTATGACGCGCCGAGCCGCGTGAGCCTGTCCGAAGACGGCACCGGCAACCCCGTGCTCAATCTGAGCACCGACTTCGACCGTGCCTGGTCCGGCGTTGGCCGCTCGCTGCGCATGGCCGAACTGCGCATCGACGACATCAACCGTACGCTGGGCGTCTACTACGTCAACCTGGCCGAAGGCCCGCAACGCGACAACGAGAAACCTGGCTTCTTCAGCCGCCTGTTCGGCGGCTCGGAAAGCAAGGACGAGATCGAGGCCCGCGCCGAGCGTTATCAGGTTCGCTTGACCGCCGTGGGCGACACCGTGCAGGTGACGGTCGAGAAAGACCTCAATACCGTGGCGCCGGCCGATGTGGCTCGTCGCGTTCTTGGCATGATCCAGGAAAACCTCGGCTAAGCCAGCTTGGTCGAGTGGTTGCGATAGGCGAAACCCCCAGGGGGTTTCGCCTTTTGTTTTAACGGGCGGGGCGTTTGCACTGCCGATCTACAGCCGCGTCGGCGTCGACGCAGCGCGGCGCGACTTTCACGCGACAAGGCGGAATCTCGACATGACCACACCTTCCCTTAGCCTGAAAAAGATCTATTCGGGCAAAGTCCGCGATCTTTACGAGATCGACGACAAGCGCATGCTGATGGTTGCCACCGACCGCCTGTCGGCCTTCGACGTGATCCTCGAGCAGCCGATTCCGGAGAAGGGCAAGATCCTTACCGCCATCTCCAATTTCTGGTTCGAAAAGCTGGCAGGCGTGGTGCCCAACCACTTCACCGGTGATCGCGTCGAAGACGTGGTGCCGGCCGCCGAGCTACCGCTGGTGGAAGGTCGCGCCGTGGTCGCCAAACGCCTCAAACCGGTTGCCGTGGAAGCCATCGTGCGGGGTTACATCGTCGGTTCCGGCTGGAAGGAATACCAGAAGAGCGGCACCGTCTGCGGTATCCAGTTGCCGGCTGGCTTGAAGGAAGCCGCCAAGCTGCCGCAGCCCATCTTCACCCCGTCGACCAAGGCTGCCGTGGGTGACCATGACGAGAACATCAGCTTTGCGCAGTGCGAAGCGATCATCGGCGCCGAGCTGGCCGCCCAGGTGCGCGATACCTCCATCGCCCTGTACAGCGCCGCAGTCGAGTACGCTGCCACCCGTGGCATCATCATCGCCGACACCAAGTTCGAATTCGGCCTCGATGAAAACGGTACGCTGACCCTTATGGACGAAGTGCTGACCCCGGATTCCAGCCGCTTCTGGCCCGCCGACAGCTACGCCGAGGGCAGCAACCCACCAAGCTTCGACAAGCAGTTCGTTCGTGACTGGCTGGAATCCACCGGCTGGAACAAGGAGCCGCCAGCGCCAGCGGTACCGGCCGATGTCGCGCAGAAGACGGCTGACAAGTACCGCGAGGCGCTGACCCGCCTGACTGCGTGAGCTGATCTCGCGAAAAAGAGCCGCCGACCCGCTTAGGGTCGGCGGCATATTCAGGAAAACCCGCTACGGCGGGTTTTGCTTTTTTGAGGGATCGCTGTAACTACAGGCGAAATTGCGAGACCTGGCTGTTCAGCGACAGGGCGGCAAGGCGTCTTGGGCGGGGCGGCGCAGACCTGGATCAGGCAGCGTTCCTGCTTTTCAGCCTGCGCATCAGTGCGCGGCCGATAACGATCACAAGCAAGGCATAGACGGCCGCCATGAGATCGTCCAGCACGATGCCTATGCCGCCACCCACGGCTTCGAGGAGATTTACCGGGGGTATCTTGAGCGCATCGAACAGGCGGAACAGTACGAACGCTATCAGCAGCATCCGCAGGCGTCCTGCCAGAGAAAGCCCCAGCACCGCTACCGGGAACATCAGGTACTCGTCGGCGACTATTTGCGGGACATCGCCGCCGCCGAGCCATATCGAGGCCCAATGGCAGAGTGGTACTGCAACGATAAACAGCACGATGACGATGAGCGCCTGCCGCTTTGGCGGATGCCCCATGAGCCACCAGGCCAATGGCAGGCCGAGCAACGAGCCGAAGGTCCCAGGCATGAACGGCAGCAGACCAAGGCCGAAGCCGGTCGCTGCCTGTACCACGATGCTCTCTATCATTTGCTATTGCGACCCGATTCGATGGCTGCCGGATCAGCCTGCGAGGGCGCGGTCACCGGCAGTATGCGTTCCAGTATGTCGGCCAGCGTCACGACGCCTGTCATCTGGCCTTGGCTCATGACCACCGCAAATTGCACGCTTGATTTGCGCATCAGTGCCAGTGACTCGTAGACCGGCGTTTTCGCATCCAGTACGAACACCTTGCGGGCGATTTCGCGTGCCGGCCTCAGGTCAGGTTCGAGCAGGGTGTCACGAACATGAACGACCCAGGGAAGCGTATTGCCGGTCCCCAGAACCAGAATGCGCAAGTGGCCGGATTGGGCGGCTGCGTGACGAACCTCGGCCACTGATGCATCGAACGCTACCTGTGCCAGGGTAGAGCAGCCGGTTGCCAACGCTTCCACCGGCATGGAGCCCAGGTCGATCACACTGGAAATCTGCTGCTGCAAGGCAGGTTTCAGTGTGCCCACTTCAGCTGAGTGTTCGACAAGCTGACGTATGGTGGCAATGTCCTGGCCGCCAATGGCGGCGCTCTCGACGGGCTCGACGCCTGATGCTCGCACCAGGCGGTTGGCAATCCTGTTCACCCAGCGCATCAGCGGGCGTATTGGCCAGATGTAGGCGCGCGAGATGATGCCGATGGCCAGCGCCGACCTCTCCGGGTGGGCAATCGCCCAGGATTTGGGGGCCATTTCACCGACCACCAGATGCAGGAAGGTCACCGCGAACAGCGCGATTGCAAACGACGCCCCACCCGCTATCCACTCGGGCACGCCCCAGACGATCAGCAGTGGGCCGAGCCAGTTGTCGACCGCCGGCTTGGTCACTGCTCCCAGGGCGAAGGTGCAGAACGTGATACCGAGTTGAGCCCCTGCAAGCATGAGGGTCAGGTCGTTCATGCCGCGTAAGGCGGCCCGGGCAGAGGAGCTCGTTGGCGCGAGCGCCTCGAGGCGATGCCGGCGCGAACCAAGCAGTGCGAACTCGATGATGACGAAGATTGCGCTCAGGACAATGAGTGCGGCGGTTACCAGCGTGACGATCAGCGCGTCATTCATGTGGCTCGTCCCCCTGCACGGTCTGTATGAGCGTGGCGCGCACCTGAGTCGGTACATAGCGTTCAACGCGCAGTACCTCGATCATCAGCTGTCGCACCACGGGCACATCGGACACCAGGTCAGAAACTTCTTCAGGCAGGGTTATCGCCACGATATCGCCTTCGGCAGGCAAGGCACCGAGTTCGGCAATCAGCAGGCCAGCGATGGTTTCAACCTGCTCACGAGGCAGGTCGTAGCCGAGCGCTCGCTCGACTTCGTCCAGGTGAACATCACCATTCATGATCCACACACCCTCTGCGCCGGTAATGACCGGGGCCGAGTTGGCTTCATCATGCTCATCGGTAATTTCGCCGACGATTTCTTCGGCAAGGTCCTCGAGAGTCAGCACGCCAACGAAACTGCCGTATTCGTCGATCACGCAGGCCAGCTGATTGTCGGTCTGGATCAGCTGCGCCAAAGCGTCCGGCAGCGGCATGAGGGTCGGAATGACCACCGCAGGTCGCATCACGGTGTCGATGGTTTCTTCGGTTGCCTGCGTCGACAGTCGCAACAGGATATCGGCCAGGTGAACGACGCCGACAGGGGTATCCTCGTGGATCACCGGGTAGCGAGTGTGACCGCTGGCCATCAACTCGCGCAGCCTGAGCAGCGTTGTTTCCGGGGGAAGCCAGTCCACCTGTGACCGTGGAATCATGGCGTGCTCAACGTCGCGACTCGGGAAGTCGAGAATGCGATCGATCACCAGGGAGAGTTCGTCAGGAAGGTCGCCACTGTGGCGCGAGTCGGAAATGATGTGCGGCAGGTCATCCGCCGAGACACTCACGTCCAGATCGTGGACGGGTTCTATGCGCAGCATCCGCAGGAACAGGTTGGCCGATTTGTCGAAAAAGCCGATCAACCAACCGAATACGGTCAGGTAGATCAGCGTCGAGCGGGCAAGCCCTCTGGCCATCGGGTCTGCATTGGCGATGGCCAGGTTCTTCGGGTAAAGCTCACCGAAAATCATCTGGATGACCGTCGCTGCCAGCAGGGCAAGCAGGGTACCAACGGTTACGCCGATCTCTGCCGGGACGCCTACCCCGCCCAGCAGAATACCCAGTGACCTCCCAACCAGAGGCTCCGCGACGAAACCGACCATCAGGCCTGTGACGGTGATGCCCAGCTGGGCACCCGACAGCATGAAGCTGGTTCGCTTGGTGACTTCGAGGGCGCGCTTCGCGGAGGCGTCACCTTCTGCCGCCAACACGGCGAGTCGTGTCCGATCAGCGGCCATGTAGGCGAATTCCTGGGCGACGAAGTAACCATTTGCCGCAATGATCGCCAGGATGATCAGGGTGCCGAACAGAAGGGCGAGGATCGGCTCGGTCACCGCGTCACCTCACTATTTGTTCGTTTAGAAAGGTCTCTACAACCGTCAGAACTTGATGTGTCCACAATGGGGCCGAGGTTAAAAGGGTCCTCATTATAATCCTTCGCCATCGGTAGGCCACTCTGCTGGTCGGGCCAGAGTATGCAGGCAAAGGCCCGTGGCTCGGTGCTCTCAGCGCTTCAGGCAGTTTTCACAACATTTGAAAACAATTGCCGCTCGAGCGTCAGCGACCCCGCAAGGCCGCCTCGACAAGTGGATGAGCATCCCCGGGGGGATCGCTCGGCGACCGCAACGGCAATGAGTGATGGTGCCCCGCCGTCTCGATTGCCGCCCCTGCATGGCGAACTGTCCAGCAGTTGCCTACAGATGGCGGTTTTGGCCGGCGTGCACGCGCAAGCCCCTGCACCTAGTGGCGCTTGCGCGCGCGCCTGGAGTTTTCTGCAAAAACTTCAGAGGTTTCCGAAAGAAGCGGTCATCCATTTGCTACTACATTCCGCCATCCGCTTCTGCAAAGGTGGGATCGCCAGATTCCCGTATCTGGGCTAGACCCAACGCAGGGGTACCCCCATACATAATCCCTACAAGAGGATGGGCGTGATGTTCAAAGCCAGTCACGTCTTGCACCAGGAGTTCCTCGACCGGATCTCCGCTGCCAAGGCCGCCGATTTCTTCCCTGCCATCAGCGCCAACTACAACGTTGACGAGGCCGCCTACCTGGGCGAGCTGCTGCAGCTTGCCGATCCCGGCGCTGCCGGTATCGAGAGCGTTCGCCGGCAGGCACGCAGCCTGATCCAGGACGTGCGAGGCCGCGACAATGCCGTCGACACCCTCGACGCACTGCTACGCCAGTACAGCCTGGATACCCAGGAAGGTCTGATGCTGATGTGCCTGGCCGAGGCGCTGTTGCGCGTGCCGGATGCAGCCACCGCCGATGCGCTGATCCGCGACAAGCTCAACGCCGCCGAGTGGGAGCGCCACCTGGGCAAGAGCGACAGCGTGCTGGTCAACTTCGCGGCCTGGGGCCTGGTGATGACTGGCAAGGTCGTGGACCCGCAGACCGGTGATGGTCGTCCGAAGAACGTGCTCGGCCGGCTGATCCAGCGTTCCGGCGAGCCGGTGATTCGCGCGGCGATGAACCAGGCCATGAAGCTGATGGGCAAGCAGTTCGTGCTCGGCCGCACCATCAGCGAAGCGCTGAAGAACGGTCGCCCGGAGCGCGAGAAGGGCTACACCTATTCCTTCGACATGCTCGGTGAAGCGGCGCTGACCGCCGAAGACGCCGAAAAATACATGGCCGACTACCGCAAGGCGATCGACACAGTCGGCGCCGAGCCGCAGGTTGGTCCAGGCCCCAAACCGTCGATCTCGATCAAGCTCTCGGCGCTGCACCCGCGTTACGAAGTGGCCCAGCGCGAGCGCGTGCTGACCGAGCTGTTCGCCAACGTACGCGAACTGGTGATCCGTGCGCGCAAGCTGAACGTCGGGATTTCCGTGGACGCGGAGGAGGCGGATCGCCTCGAACTGTCTCTGGAACTCTACGAGAAGCTGCTGCGTGACCCCGCGGTGGCCGGCTGGGGCGAGTTCGGGCTGGTGATCCAGGCGTACTCCAAGCGCTGCCTGCCGGTGCTGGTCTGGCTGACCTTGCTGGGCAGGGAGCTCGGCGAGAAGATGCCGCTGCGCCTGGTCAAGGGCGCCTACTGGGACAGCGAGATCAAGCAGTGCCAGGTGTGGGGCCTCGATGGCTACCCGGTGTTCACCCGCAAGGAGGGCACCGATACGTCCTATCTGGCTTGCGCCCGTTACCTGCTCAGCGAGTTCACCCGTGGTGTGATCTACCCGCAATTCGCCAGCCATAACGCGCACACCGTCAGCTGCATCCTGGCCATGGCCGCCGAGCAGGCGTCGCCGCGCGAGTTCGAGTTCCAGCGCCTGCACGGCATGGGCGACGCGCTGTACGACACGGTGCTGGAGAAGCACCGCAAGACCGTGCGCATCTACGCGCCCGTAGGTGCCCACAAGGACCTGCTGCCGTATCTGGTGCGCCGCCTGCTGGAGAACGGTGCCAACTCGTCGTTCGTGCACCAGCTGGTCGACCCGAGCGTGCCGGTCGACTCGCTGATCGATCACCCGGTCACCCAGCTGAGCAAATTCGCCAGCCTCGGCAATAACAAAATCCCGCTTCCGCCAGCGCTGTACGGGGGCACACGGAAAAATTCTCAGGGCATCAACATGAACATCCAGAAATCGCTGACCGAACTCGAAAACGCCTACACGCCGCAACTGGACCGCCAATGGCAGGCTGCCACGGTGATCAACGGCCAGACCTTGAGCGGCACCGCCGAGGAAGTTCGCTGCCCGTACGACTTGAACAAGGTGGTCGGCACCGCCCAGTTCGCCACCGCCGCCCAGGCCGCCCAGGCGCTGGATGGCCTGAGCGCCGCCTGGCCGAAGTGGAACGCTGTCGCTATCGATGAGCGTGCGAGCATTCTCGAGCGCCTTGCCGACCTGCTGGAAAGCAACCGTGCCGAGCTGATGGCGCTGTGTACCGTGGAAGCGGGCAAGTCGATGCAGGACGGTATCGACGAAGTGCGCGAGGCGGTGGATTTCTGCCGTTACTACGCGCAGCAGGCACGCCTCAAGCTGGGCCGCGAAGAGCTCAAGGGACCGACTGGCGAGCGCAACGAGCTGTTCCATGAAGGCCGCGGCATTTTCGTCTGCGTCAGCCCGTGGAACTTCCCGCTGGCCATTTACCTGGGCCAGATCAGCGCTGCGCTGGTCTCCGGTAACGTGGTGCTGGCCAAACCGGCCGAGCAGACCAGCCTGATCGCCGCCCGCGCCCTGGAACTGATGTTCGACGCCGGCCTGCCAAAGGATGTGATCGCCTTCCTGCCCGGTGATGGCGCCACCCTTGGTGGTGTGTTCTGCCGCGACCCGCGTGTGGCCGGCGTGTGCTTCACCGGCTCCACCGACACGGCGCGCATCATCAACCGTCAGTTGGCCGAGAAGGACGGCATGATCGCCACCCTGATCGCCGAGACCGGTGGCCAGAACGCGATGATCGTCGATTCCACCGCACTGCCCGAGCAGGTGGTCAAGGATGCCGTCGGCTCGGCCTTCACCAGCGCCGGTCAGCGCTGCTCGGCACTGCGTGTGCTGTATGTGCAGCGCGACATCGCCGACCGGGTGATCGACCTGCTCAAGGGCGCCATGGCCGAACTGAAGATCGGCCCGACCTACCTGCGCGAGAACGATATCGGCCCGGTGATCGATGCCGAGGCCCGTGAAGGTTTGCTGGCGCATATCAATCAGCTCAAGGGCGAAGGCAAGCTGATTGCAGAGGCCTCGCTGCGCGCTGACCTGAACGGCCATTTCATCGCACCGGTGGCGTTCGAAATCGGCGGGATCGATGAGCTGAAGAAGGAGCAGTTCGGCCCGGTGCTGCACGTGGTGCGCTATGACGCCGCCGACTTGGAGAAGGTGGTCGCGGCGATCAACGCCACCGGCTACGGATTGACCCTTGGCATCCACAGCCGAAACGAGGAAACTGCCGCCCGCATCGAAAGCCTGGCGCGCGTCGGCAACCTGTACGTGAACCGCAACCAGATCGGCGCGGTGGTCGGCGTACAGCCATTCGGCGGCTGCGGCCTGTCCGGTACTGGCCCGAAAGCCGGCGGCCCGAGCTACCTGTTGCGCTTCGTCAATGAGCGCACCACCTCTGTGAATACCACGGCGGTGGGCGGCAACGCCTCACTGCTGTCGCTGGGCGACGAGTAATCACAAGCGGGCGGGAATCATAAGGTTTCCGCCCGTTTTGCTATTGGGGGCTGATGCCCCGAATCGGTAATGCCACCAGCAGAGTGGTGTACCTGGAGCGCGACCGTGACCGCTGGTCGTGATGTGCCAACTGGGCTGGGTAACCCCCGGTTCGAATAAAAACAAACGAGAGGGGCATTCCCCAATGACTGCAAGTACTCCCATGCTGGTCACCTTCGTGGTCTATATCCTGGCCATGGTGCTGATCGGTTTCATTGCCTACCGTGCGACCAAGAATTTCTCCGACTACATCCTTGGCGGCCGCAGCCTCGGCAGCTTCGTCACGGCGCTGTCCGCTGGCGCGTCCGACATGAGCGGCTGGCTGCTGATGGGCCTGCCAGGCGCCATCTTCATCGCCGGTATATCTGAAAGCTGGATCGCTATCGGCCTGATCCTCGGTGCATGGCTGAACTGGCTGTTCGTTGCCGGCCGCCTGCGTGTGCACACCGAGCACAACAACAATGCGCTGACCCTGCCGGACTTCTTTACCCACCGCTTCGAAGACAACAGCAAACTGCTGCGCATCTTTTCGGCGCTGGTGATCCTGGTGTTCTTCACCATCTACTGCGCATCCGGCGTGGTGGCCGGCGCCCGCCTGTTCGAATCGACCTTCGGCATGAGCTACGACACCGCCCTGTGGGTCGGTGCGGCGGCAACTATCCTCTACGTGTTCGTGGGCGGCTTCCTCGCGGTGAGCTGGACCGACACCGTGCAGGCGACGCTGATGATTTTCGCGCTGTTGATCACCCCGGTATTCGTGATCCTCGCCCTGGGCGATTTCGATGCGGCCATGGTGACCATCGAGCAGGCCAACCCGGCCAACTTCGATATGTTCCGCGGCCTGTCCTTCGTTGCCATCATCTCGCTGTTGGCCTGGGGGCTGGGCTATTTCGGCCAGCCGCACATTCTGGTGCGCTTCATGGCGGCCGATTCGGTGAAGTCGATTCCGGCCGCTCGGCGCATCGGCATGACCTGGATGATCCTCAGCCTGGGCGGTGCAGTAGCGGTCGGCTTCTTCGGCATCGCCTACTTCGCCAACAACCCGACGCTGGCTGGTCCGGTCACCGAGAACAGCGAGCGCGTGTTCATCGAACTGACCAAGATCCTCTTCAATCCGTGGATCGCCGGCTTGATCCTGTCGGCCATTCTGGCGGCGGTGATGAGCACCCTGAGCTGCCAACTGCTGGTTTCGTCCAGCGCCCTGACCGAAGACTTCTACAAAGCGTTCCTGCGCAAGAACGCCAGCCAGACCGAACTGGTCTGGGTTGGCCGTGGCATGGTGCTGCTGATCGCGCTGGTGGCCATCGGCATCGCCTCCAACCCGGAGAGCAAGGTGCTGGGCCTGGTGTCCTACGCGTGGGCCGGTTTCGGTGCGGCCTTCGGCCCGGTGGTGATTCTCTCGCTGGTGTGGAAAGGCATGACCCGCAACGGCGCGCTGGCCGGCATGGTGGTCGGTGCGGTAACCGTGGTGGTGTGGAAGAACTTCATCGGCCTGGGCCTCTACGAAATCATCCCGGGCTTCATCCTCGCCACCCTGGCCATCGTCGTGTTCAGCAAGATCGGTCGCCCGGCGACGCCGACCATGGTCAAGCGTTTCGACGAGGCCGAGAAGGAATACCAGGACGCGCATCTCTGATCGCGTTTCGGTAACCGATTGGTCAAAAGGCCCGGACGGTTGTCCGGGCCTTTTCGTTCGCGTCGTCTGGTAAGCTGCCGCGCCGCGATAGGGAGAGACCCATGAGCACAACCAACGACCCGCTACACGGCCTGACGCTGCAGGCCATCCTCACCGATCTGGTCGAGCACTACGGCTGGGACGGCCTGGCCCAGCGCATCGATATCCGCTGCTTCAAGAGCGACCCGAGCATCAAGTCGAGCCTGACCTTCCTGCGTAAAACACCGTGGGCGCGGGAGAAGGTCGAAGCGTTGTACCTGCAGCGCAGGCGTTAGCTTCTATTGGGGTAGTGACCGTCGCGAACAAGGCAGAAGCAGACGTTCGGTGATTCATTGTGGGAACGGGCCATGCTCGTGATTATTCGCGGGCACGGCCCGCTCCCACAGTCGTAGGGTGGACGACGCCTCACCTACGCGGCCCGACCCGTCCACCGATCGCAATGGTGGATGAAAAGAGCGTCATCCACCTTACGAATGTCCCCTATCGCCACATTGCTGCCTGTCTTTACGGCGGCTCGCTTTACTGGCTATAAAGCTGGCCTTTAGCGAGCCGGTTGCGCGGTTGCTTCCTGCGGCGGCGGGGCGCAGAGGGTGCGGGCGGCTGTTTGCAGGTAGGGGGCAAGAATCGGCTGCATACCTTTGAGTACCTGTACCGGCAGCGCCGAGGTGAAGCGGAAGTTTTCTGCCGCGCGGCCGGGCACGAAGGCGGTGAGGGTGCCAAAGTGGTCCGGGCCGAGAAAGAACACGAACGTAGCCGTGCGGTTCTGCACCCGTGAGCTGATCACCTGGCCACCACGGCCTACGCTGGTCAGGCGGTTATCGCCGGTACCGGTCTTGCCGCCGAGGGTCAGGGGGCTGCCATCGGCCAGGGTGAAGGTGCCCTGCAGGCGCCGCGCCGTACCGCCATCCACCACCTGTGACAGCGCACCGCGCAATGCGGCGGCGACTTCCGGCGCCATTACCTGTCGGCCAGGCTCCAGCACATGACCCAGACGCGTTTCGTAGGGCGTGCCGGTGGCGAAGTGCAGGCTGTCGATGCGCACGGTGGGCAGGCGCAGGCCATCGTTCTGGATGATGCCGATCAGCTCCGCCAAAGCAGCGGGGCGGTCGCCGGAGCTGCCGATGGCCGTGGCCAGGGACGGCACCAGGTATTCGAAGGGATAGCCCAGGTTCTGCCAGCGCTGGTGAATGTCGAGAAACGCTTCGACCTCCAGCATGATGCGAATGCGGCTGTCCCGTGCGCTCTTGTGGCGGCTCTTGAACAGCCAGCCATAGACTTCCTGGCGCTGGTCGCGGCTGGCGGTCACGGCGTCATCGAAGGCGGCTTGCGGATGGTCGATCAGGTAGGCGAGCAGCCACAACTCCAGCGGGTGAACCCGGGCGATATAGCCTTGGTCCGGCAAGCTGAAAGCGCCCGGCCCGTAGCGCGTGTAAAGATCGTCGATGCGCTTGGCACTTGGCGGCTCACCCGGCAGGTGGGCCTTGAGAAAGCCGGCAAAGGTGGCTTTATCGACATCGGGCATCAGGTAGCGGTGAACTGCCGCCAGGCGCGTGTCGGTAAGGCGCAAACCGCCGATGAAGGTGTCCAGTCGCTGCTGTGCAGACTGGCCCTGGTACTTGCGCCAGAAACGCAGCAGAAAGGTGGTGCCTTCGCGGTCGGCAAAGCGGCTCAGGTACTCCTGGCGCCGCGGATCCTTGTCGTCCTTGAGCAGGGCGGCGCTGTTGCCCGGTGCCTGGTAGGTGCTGTAACGCACCAGGTCACGCATCAGGCGAATGAACGGCAGGTTGATCGATTCCTGCAAGGACTCTCGCAGAGTCGGGCGCCGGCCGTCGTCTTCGCGGCGGAAGTTACCAAAGGTATGCAGGCCGCCGCCGGTAAAGAAACGCTCGCTGGGGCTGGCCGAATAGCGCCGCTCCAATGCGGCGTCCAGCATGCCCGCCAGATCCGTGCCGGGCGTGCGCAACAGGTAGTCGATCGCCCAGCGGCTGAGCAGGTCCATGTCGGCCACCTCCACCGTACGCAGCTGGGCGGCGCTCATGCCGGCATGCCGCGCATGCAACTCGGCGATCACCTCCAGGTAGGTCGCCATTACCCGCAGCTTGGCGGTGGAGCCCAGCTCCAGCTTGCTGCCTTCGTTGATGTCGAACGGCTGGTGGGTGTTGTCGGTTTGTACCCGCACCTGGTTACCGTTGGGCGTACGTTCGAACAGGGTGAAGCTGTAACGCACATCGGCGGTCTTGCTGGGCGACAGCAAGCGGTCGCCAAACAGCCCCACGGTTTCGGCGAAGACCGGGTCGGCGAGCTGTTCCAGGTACAGGCTGACCTCCTGTTGCAGATCCGAGTTGAGGCTGGCGCGAGCATCCAGGTCGAGGCGGTCGAGCTGGTAATAGGACAGATCGAGCAGGCTGGCCAGCCGCGCCCGGGCCATGCTGATGCCTTTGTCCGAATCGACGCGCTGCAGGTTGGGATCGGTCTGCCAGTCGCGGTAAGTCACCTGCTCGGCCAGCGCCGCGTCGCGCAATTTCGCATCCAGCACGCCACCATCGGCGAGCAGGCGCAGGTGACTGTCGACCAGCTTGGCCAACTCTGCACGCCCTCGAGACAAATAGTACGAAGGCCGACGCTGGGCGATCATCAGTGACAGTACCTGCCGCAGGGCAAGGCCGCGTTCTGCCAGGTTCGCATCAGCGGAACGCTGCGGGTCGAGTAGACCATTGGTGGTGGCGAAGTCGGCGCCGTACCAGATGCGCAGGCCATCCGCGAGGCCGTGTACTTCACCATGCCCGGGCGCGGCCGAAAGCGGCACGCTGTTGAGGTAGTCACGCACGATGTTTTGCCGGGCTTCGAGGGTCTGCGGGCCACCCTGATAAGCACGCACGCTGGCAGACACCATCTGCCGCAATTTCTCCGCAGGCGCGTGGGTGATGCCATCCGGCGAGTGGCGATACTTCTCCAGTTGCGTGGCCAGGGTGCTGCCACCGGCGGACTGATCCTGCATACCGACGTACTTGCCGGCCTGCGACAGCGCCGCCTTTACGAAGCGCGGCCAGTCCACCGCCGGGTTGGCCTCGGCGGGTTCGCCGGCCAGTAGCTTGCGGTCTTCGATGAACAGCAGGCTGCCGACCACCAGCGGCGGGATCGCCTCGAAGCTGGGGTAACGCTGGCGCGGATTGCGCACCGTGTAGAAGGGCGTGCCGCGGCAGTCTTCGATGGCCACGCCGGTCTGCGCCTTTTCATCGAAGGGCGGGAAGAAGCCCCGTTCGGCGTAGCGCATCAGCGCGGGAGAAAAATGGCTCTGCTCCAGTACTTCGAAGCCTCTGCTTTGCAGACGTTCGATGAAGGTGGGCAAGCGGCTGTAGCCCATGCGCTGGTCGAAAGGGCCGGCGCCGGGGTAGATGACCGCGTCGCTGGAGCCGCTCTCGACCTGGTAGGTGAGCTGCGTGGCGTAGCGGCTCAGTTCAGTGGATTGGAAATAAGCGGTACGCAGCTCGTAGGCTACCAGAGCGGCGCCAGCTATCAGCAGGAGCATCAGCAGTGTACTGACGGCCCAGCGCACCCGGTGCGATGGGCGCCGGGGCTCGAGATGCACAGCGGTCGCCGCTTTGCGCGTGCTGACAGGCGGTGCTGGATCGGATCGCCATAGTGCGCCCATCGTCAACTGGCCCTGGCTTGTCCTTTATCACCAGCGTAGACGCTGGGTCGTATTGTGCCGTGCCCGCCGGGCGGAAAACTGACCGTCGAGGCGCGTGCGGCAGCCTGCGCTAGACACCTCACGTCGAGGTCATGGCTGTGCGCAGCCTGAACCTGGGTAGCGGCTGTCGGTCAGCATGCAATCAGCAGGAGGAAGCATGATGCGAACACTCGAAATGGCTGGTACCCAGGTACCGGTGATCGGCCAGGGCACCTGGCGCATGGGCGAGAAACCGGACCAGCGACGTGGCGAAGTGGCGGCGTTGCGCGAGGGTATCGAGCGTGGCCTGAGGCTGATCGACACCGCCGAGATGTATGGCGAGGGCGGCGCCGAAGAGGTGGTCGGCGAGGCCATCGCCGGCCTGCGTGATCAGGTGGTGCTGGTCAGCAAGGTCTACCCGCACAACGCCAGTCGTACGGGTGTGGCAGCGGCCTGCGAGCGCAGCCTGAAGCGCCTGGGTACCGAGTATATCGACCTGTATCTGATGCACTGGCGTGGGCAGTACCCGTTGGCGGAAACGGTAGAGGCGTTCGAGCGCCTGCGCGAGCAGGGCAAGATCGGCCGCTGGGGCGTATCCAATTTTGACCTGGATGATCTTCAGGAACTGGACCTGCCTGGCTGCGCGACCAACCAGGTGCTCTATAACCCCGAGGAGCGGGGCGTGGAGTTCGACCTACTGCCTTGGCAACAGCGCCAGGGCATGCCGCTGATGGCTTATTGTCCGTTGGGGCAGGGCGGTGCGCTGCTGGCCAACCCGACGTTGCGCCAGGTGGCTGAGGAGCACGGCGTGAGCGCTGCGCAGGTAGCCTTGGCCTGGGCGCTGCGCCAGCCCGGGGTAGTGGCGATTCCGAAAGCAGGCGACCCACGGCATCTGGCAGAGAATGCAGCCGCCGCCGATCTGCAGCTCAGCGAAAACGATTTGCGGATGATCGACAGCGCTTATCCGGCACCGACGCGCAAGCAGCGGTTGCAGATGGTATAGAGCGTGGTTTTCAGGGTGGCGTTGAGCGAAGCGATACCCGTGTAGGTGCGGCGTTGAGCCCCTGTGGCGTGGCGAGGCCGCAATCGTTCGCGCCGGGGGCGACGCTCCTACGCGATGGGTGGTGATGCCGCGATCACTTGTAGGAGCCGCGACCCCGCGGCGAATGGTGGCCGTGATGCGGTGGTGCGGTATGGCCGCAATCGTTCGCGCCGGGGGCGACGCTCCTACGCGATGGGTGGTGACGCCGCGATCATTTGTAGGAGCCGCGACCCCGCGGCGAATGGTGGCCGTGATGCGGTGGCGTGGCGAGGCCGCAATCGTTCGCGCCGAGGGCGACGTTCCTACGCGATGGGTGGTGATGCCGCGATCACTTGTAGGAGCCGCGACCCCGCGGCGAATGGTGGCCGTGACGCGATGGTACGGTATGGCCGAAATCGTTCGCGCCGAGGGCGACGCTCCTACGCGAGAGGTGGTGATGCCGCGATCACTTGTAGGAGCCGCGACCCCGCGGCGAATGGTGGCCGTGATGCGGTGATGCGGTATGGCCGCAATCGTTCGCGCCGGGGGCGACGCTCCTACGCGATGGGTGGTGACGCCGCGATCACTTGTAGGAGCCGCGACCCCGCGGCGAATGGCGGCCGTGATGCGGTGGCGTGGCGAGGCCGCAATCGTTCGCGCCGGGGGCGACGCTCCTACGCGATGGGTGGTGATGCCGCGATCACTTGTAGGAGCCGCGACCCCGCGGCGAATGGTGGCCGTGATGCGATGGTACGGTAAGCCTGCAATCGTTCGCGCCGGGGGCGACGCTCCTACGCGATGGGTGGTGACGCCGCGATCACTTGTAGGAGCCGCGACCCCGCGGCGAATGGTGGCCGTGATGCGGTGGTGCGGTATGGCCGCAATCGTTCGCGCCGAGGGCCGAGGGCGACGCTCCCAATGGGTATTCAGACCATCGGCCCAGCTCCCGCCCTCCGTTTGGAGGGCAGGAGAACGGTCAACCCGCGACCAGCACCCGGATGGCTTCCAGGCGCAACGCCGCTTTGTCGAGCATCGCCAGGCCCTGTTCGCGCTGCTCACGCAGGGCTGCCAGCTCGCTGTCACGCACGCTCGGGTTGACCGCTTGCAGGGCGGTCAGGCGGGCGAGTTCCTCGTCCAGCTCGGCCGCCAGGCGACGCTTGGCTTCACTCACGCGTTCGATATGGCGCGGCTGGATCTTCGCTTCACCGGCGGCAATCTGCGGGTTGAGGGCGTCGCGCTGGGCCTGCACGAACTTGTTGGCGCTGGCACGCGGCACGCTTTCCAGCTGGTCGTTGAGGGTCTCGAAGGACACCTTGCCCGCCAGGTCATTGCCGTTGCCATCGAGCAGGCAGCGCAGCGCGGCCGGCGGCAGGTAGCGACCCAGTTGCAGGCTGCGTGGTGCGACCACTTCACTGACGTAGAGCAGCTCGAGCAGCACGGTGCCGGGCTTGAGCGCCTTGTTCTTGATCAGCGCCACCGAGGTGTTGCCCATCGAGCCGGAACGCACCAGGTCCATGCCGCCCTGCACCATGGGGTGTTCCCAGGTGAGGAATTGCATGTCTTCACGCGACAGGGCCAGGTCGCGGTCATAGGTGATGGTCACGCCTTCGTCGTCGCCGAGCGGGAAGCTGGCATCCAGCATCTTCTCGCTGGGGCGCAGGATCAGGGCGTTGTCGGAGTGGTCCTCGCTGTCGATGCCGAAGGCGTCGAACAGCTGCTCCATGTACATCGGCAGGGCGAACTGGTCATCCTGCTCGAGGATCGCTTCGACCAGCGCTTCACCTTCACCAGCGCCGCCGGAGTTGAGCTCCAGCAGGCGGTCACGGCCGGCGTGCAGCTCGCTTTCCAGGCGCATGCGCTCGGCAGTGGCTTCGTCGATCAGCGCTTGCCACTGGCCATCGTCGGCGTTTTCCAGCATCGGCAGCAGGCGGCTGCCGAACCGGTGTTGCAGGGCGTTGCCGGTGGGGCAGGTGGCCAGGAAGGCGTTCAGTGCCTGGTGATACCACTGGAACAGACGCTCCTGTGGGCTGTTTTCCATGTACGGCACGTGCAGCTGGATCTTGTGCTTCTGGCCGATCCGGTCGAGGCGGCCGATGCGCTGCTCGAGCAGGTCCGGGTGGGCTGGCAGGTCGAACAGCACCAGGTGGTGGGCGAACTGGAAGTTGCGGCCTTCGGAGCCGATTTCCGAGCAGATCAGCACCTGGGCGCCGAATTCTTCGTCGGCGAAGTAGGCCGCGGCGCGGTCGCGCTCGAGGATGCTCATGCCTTCGTGGAACACCGTGGCCGGGATGCCGGAGCGCACGCGCAGGGCGTCCTCCAGATCCATCGCGGTTTCGGCGTGGGCGCAGATGACCAGAACCTTGAATTTCTTGAGCATCTTCAGGGTGTCGATCAGCCACTCGACGCGTGGGTCGAAGCGCCACCAGCGCTGCTCTTCCTCGATGTCCGCCTGGCCCTGGTAGCTGACTTCCGGGTACAGCTCGGCGTGTTCGCCCAGCGGCAGCTCCATGTATTCGTCGGGGCTCGGCAGCGGGTAGGCGTGCAGTTCGCGCTCCGGGAAACCCTGTACGGCGGCGCGGGTGTTGCGGAACAGCAGGCGGCCGGTGCCGTGGCGGTCGAGCAGCTCGCGGGTCAGGCGCGCACTGGCCTCGATATCGCCGTCGGCGACCGCGGCCAGCAGGGCTTCGCCCTCGGCGCCCAGAAAGCCGTGGATGGTCTTGTGCGCGGCGTCGGACAGGCGGCCCTTGTCGAGCAGCTCCTGCACGGCTTCGGCGACCGGCTGATAGTTGGCGCTTTCGGCACGGAAGGCTTCCAGGTCATGGAAGCGGTTCGGGTCGAGCAGGCGCAGGCGCGCGAAGTGGCTGTCCTGGCCCAATTGTTCGGGAGTAGCGGTGAGCAGCAGCACGCCAGGGATGACTTCGGCGAGCTGTTCGACCAGGCTGTATTCGCGGCTGGCCTTTTCCGGGTGCCAGACCAGGTGGTGGGCTTCGTCGACCACCATCAGATCCCAGCCGGCGGCAAACAGCGCGTCCTGGGCTTTCTCGTCTTCGCACAGCCATTCCAGCGCGACCAGGGCCAGTTGCGCGTCTTCGAACGGGTTGCTGGCATCGCTTTCGATGAAGCGCTCGGCGTCGAACAGCGCCACTTCAAGGTTGAAGCGACGGCGCATTTCCACCAGCCACTGGTGCTGCAGGTTCTCCGGTACCAGGATCAGCACACGGTTGGCGCGGCCGTTGAGCAGCTGGCGGTGGATGACCAGGCCGGCTTCGATGGTCTTGCCCAGGCCCACTTCGTCGGCGAGCAGAACGCGCGGCGCGATGCGGTCGGCCACTTCGCGGGCGATGTGCAACTGGTGGGCGATGGGTTGGGCGCGCACGCCACCCAGGCCCCACAGCGAGGACTGCACCTGCTTGCTGGTGAATTCCAGGGTGCGGTAGCGCAGCGAAAACCACGGTAGCGGGTCGATCTGGCCGGCGAACAGGCGGTCGCTGGCCAGGCGGAATTGAATGAAGTTGGACAGCTGGGTTTCCGGCAGGGTGACGTTCTGGTTCTGCGCATCCAGGCCGTGATAGACCAGCAGGCCGTCGACGTCGTCGACTTCGCGCACGGTCAGCTTCCAGCCTTCGAAGTGAGTGATCTCGTCACCCGGCGAGAAACGCACGCGGGTCAGCGGCGCATTGCGGGTGGCGTATTGGCGGGTTTCGCCTGTGGCCGGGTAGAGCACGGTGAGCATGCGGCCGTCCTGCATGAGGATGGTGCCCAGACCCAGTTCCGCTTCGCTGTCGCTGATCCAGCGTTGCCCCGGTTGATACTCCGCCATGCTGCCTGTCTCCACCTGTGAAAAAGCCGGCTATGGTACCGGAAACGCCGGCCCTCGGCCAAAGGTGCATGGTGTGGATTTGGCACTTACTGACCGATACCCGGTCAGAAGTGTAGCGATACGACGCTAAAGCTGCCTGCCCGGCTGCCGACAAGCGTACAAAGGGAGCGCTTTTATGTTGCCGCCGATTCCACAAGGCCTGATTCCGGTCACTGCCCAGCAGGACGTGGTCAAGCCGCGCCCGGAAATCGCTCCGGTAACGCCGACCGCCGAGACCGCCCAGGAAGATGCGGTCGGATTGGAAAAACGCCATCCTCAGGAAGTCGAAGAGCGCCTGCGTGAAGAGCAGCGGCGTCGGCAACGGCGTGGTTACACCGCCGCCGAGCTGGCCGAAGGCGACGTGGATGAACAGGATGAGCCCGCCATCGACCAGTTGCCCCGCCAGGGCCTGTGGGTGGATGTTGAAGTGTGAGCAACGTTGACCCCGCCTCCAGCGCCCAGGGCGCTCTGTTCGACCGATCCGATCTGAATCTGCCCGACGCTGACCTGACGTACCTGCCCGCCTGGCTCGACCGCGCCACGGCCGATCACTGGCTCGACCAACTGGTCCGCGAGACGCCGTGGCAGCAGCCCGAGGTGGTGCTGTTTGGCAAGCGTCATCCGGTGCCACGGCTGTTGGCCTGGTATGGCGACGCCGAGGCCCGTTATCGCTATTCCGGGATGGTGCATCAGCCGCTGCCCTGGACGCCGCTGCTCGCGGAGATCCGCCAGCGCCTGGTCGATACACTGGGGCATTCGCTCAATGGCGCGCTGCTCAACTACTACCGCGATGGCCAGGATTCCATGGGCTGGCACAGCGACGACGAGCGCGAGCTGGGCGAGGACCCGCTGGTGGTTTCCCTGAGCCTGGGCGGCGAGCGGCGCTTCGACCTGCGCCGCAAGGGCCACACCCGCATTGCCCATTCGCTGATGCTGGCGCACGGCTCGCTACTGGTCATGGGCGGCCAGACGCAGCATCATTGGCAGCACCAGGTGGCGAAAACGCGCAAGCCGTGCGCGCCGCGCCTGAACCTTACATTTCGTCTGATCCGGGCGCCGCTATGAGTAACGATGTAAAGCTGATCGACTTTGCCGCCGAGCGCGACAAGCGCATTCACGACCTGCGTGACAAAAAGCTCGAGGAAATGCGCAATGCCTTCGAGCAAGCGCTGCCGCTGCCCAAAGGCAAGAAGAAGGCCAGGAAGCCAAAGAAGCGCTGAGCAGTATTTTCCCTGACGGAGTGGGCTCTCTGCTTCGTTTCCCTCCTGTTGCGTATCCAGCTCATGGATACGTGCGCAGATTTCCCGTTCCGCATCCCCTCATGATCCCTGACTGTTTCGGCAGGCCGTGCGTTGCCCTTGATCTGGGTCAATGGCGCGCGGCGCAGCGCTGTTAACGTAGCCCCATACCCGAACAGCAGATGCAGAAGGCAGCATGTTCGTCGATGGGGTGGTCCTCGTCGGTATCGCTGCCGTGGGGCTGATGCTGCTGTTCTGTGCCGGGTTCGCTTATTTCATCAGGAAGGGCGCGCGCCACAAGCGGCCGCGCTAAGTCCGGATTCACAGGCACGCAAGGCATTGGGGCGACTTCGGTCGCCCTTTTTTTTATACGGCGATTTCAAGGGGCGCTTGGAGGCGGGCTCTGGACAGCGATAGTTAGCTAGCTAATAATTGGCGTTCTGCACGGAGGCGGAACCGTTTAGCGACAGCTATGTTCACAGCTGAGACCCCTTTAGGTAACCAACGTGCGTGATTCCCTGCTGGCGTTCTTTGCGCCGAGCTCGCAAGCCATCCAGTTCGCGATCAAGACCCTGCTTGGCGGTGGTCTGGCGCTTTGGCTTGCCCTGCGATTGGGCCTGGAGCAGCCGCAGTGGGCGTTGATGACAGCCTTTATCGTCGCCCAACCGCTCTCCGGCATGGTGGTGCAGAAGGGCCTTGCGCGCTTGCTCGGCACCCTGGTCGGCACGTTCATGGCCGTGGTGATGATGGCCTTGTTCGCCCAGACACCGCTGTTGTTTTTGCTGGCGTTCGCGCTCTGGCTGGGCTTGTGTACGGCAGCGTCGACCATGCTGCGCAGCTCGTGGTCCTACGCCTTCGTGCTGGCTGGCTATACCGTGGCGATCATTGGCTTGCCGGCCATCGGCAAGCCTCTGGTGATCTTCGACGAAGCCATCGCCCGCTCCACTGAAATCTGTCTGGGCATCATTTGCGCCACGCTCAGCAGCGCCTTGCTGTGGCCGCAACGGGTCGAGCGACAGCTGGCGCAGCAGGCCCGCGCGGCGCTGCAGACCGGGATCAAGGCGGCGCGCCAGGCGTTGACCGGCGAGGCTGAGGCACGCCAGGGGCTGCTGGAGGCGCTGTCGCGTATCGTCGCCGTCGACGCCCAGCGCGAGCACGCCTGGTTCGAAGGCGAGCGCGGTCGCCAGCGCGCCGTGGCGTTGCGCGTCCTCAGCCGCGACCTGCTCGGCGTACTGCGGCTGGCCCGTGGTGTGGCGCGCCAGTGGCGGCAGTTGAGCGGCAGCGAAGCCGAGGCCGTCGCGCCCTGGTTGCAGGAAGTGGACGAGCATCTGCAAGAGGGGCAGGGCGACCTGCCGGCGTTGATCGAGCGCTTGCGCCAGGCGGCCCAGGACGAGGAGTTGAACAGCGGCCAGCAGCTGTGCCTGGAGCGCATGGCCGTTCTGCTGCTGCGCATCGAAGATGCTGGCCGGGCGCTGCTGGCGGTCGAGGAGGGCCGCGCACCGGCCGACGCTCCACGCGCGCTGTCCTGGCACTACGACTGGCAGAGCGCGCTGGTGTACGGTTCGCGCAGCGCTCTGGCGTTCCTGACCCTGGCCACATTCTGGCTGGCCACCGCGTGGACGCACGCCATCGGCGCGATGCTGCTGGCCTGCGTGGTCTGCAGCCTGTTCGCGCGGCTCGAGGCGGCCCCACAGATCGGCATGATGTTCCTGCGCGGCATCCTCTACGCGCTGCCGGTGGCGTTCTTCGTCGGGCAGATCCTGATGCCGCAGATCGATGGTTTCGTGATGCTCTGCCTGGTGCTCGGCGTGCCGCTGTTCTTCGGTGTGCTGGGCATGGCCAAACCGCCGCTGGCCGCTACCTCGACTGCCTTCTGCCTGCACTTCATCGTGCTGTGCCTGCCGGCGCCGGGCGTTGGTTACAACGTCGAGTTCTTTCTCAACGAAGCGCCGGGCATGCTCATGGGGGTCGGCATCGCCGTGTTGGCGTTCCGTCTGGTGGTGCTGCGCAACCCGGTGTGGCATGGCCGCCGCCTGATGCACGCCACGCTGGTCGACCTCGGCCGCCTGACCCGGCGCGAACTGGGCCGCGCGGAAAACTGGTTCGGCGGGCGCATGGCCGACCGCCTGCTGCAGCTTGCCCGGCACTATCCGGCGCGCCCGGACCAGGCGCGCAGCCGCTGGGACGACGGCGTGGCGGGTCTTGACCTTGGCGATGAGCTGCTGCACCTGCGCGCCTGCCTGGCCAATGCCGACCCTGAACTCGATCGTTCGCAGCGGCGTTTTCTGCGGCGCCTCGATGATGCACTGGAACGCGGCCCGGCGCCGGGTCGCGAAGGTGATCTGGATGGCCCGGTAACGGATCTGCAGGCGGCCTTGCGCGCCTGTGCGCCAAGTGTCGACAAGCGCCTGGCCGAGGCCGCGCTGCTGCAATTGCAAACCGGCTGGCGCCAGTGGTGCCACCTCAGAGGAGAAGCTCATGGGCTTGCATGAGTGGTCGCTGGGCGGGGTGTTGCTAAGCCCCATGGCGGCCTACGCGGTATTGGCGCTGCTGCTCACCGGCGTTATACGCCTCGGGCTGCAGCGCGTGGGAATGGCACAGTGGATCTGGCACGAAGCCTTGTTCGATTGCGCCCTGTTTGTGTGTGTATTGGCGGCTGTGGTCGCCGTGCTGGGAACCTGAAAGCTTGTCAGCATCTGCTGCGCGTCGGCCCTGCGGCGTTAAAAACAGGATCGGATTGCTCATTTACAAACTCGTAAACTCCGCTTCCTCGCCTGTTTTTGCCTTGCATGGCTTTAGCTCGCGATATGCTGAACAAGCTTTGCGGATCGGTTAAGGAGATATGGAACATGCGTTCGACGATTCGCGTCGGCATCACCCTGGCCATGGTCCTGGCGGCGATTTTCGCTGGCTCCTGGATCTGGCAGCACTACATGTATTCGCCGTGGACCCGCGATGCGCGGGTGCGTGCCGACGTGGTGACCATCGCCCCCGACGTATCGGGTTGGGTGGTCGAGCTCACGGTGCGCGACAACCAGCAGGTGAAGGCCGGCGACCTGTTGATGACCATCGACCGTGATCGCTACCAGGCCGCGGTGGAAAAGGCCCAGGCCGTGGTAGACATTCGCAAGCAGCAGCTCGGCTTGCGCGAACACGAAGCCTCCCGGCGCGCGCGCCTTGGCTCCCAGGCGATCAGCGCCGAGCTGCGCGAGAACGCGCAGATCAACGCCGAGATGGCGCGCAGCGAATTTCGCGAAGCTCAGGCCGACTTGCGCATCGCCCAGCTCAACCTGGCGCGCAGTGAAGTGCGGGCGCCACGTGACGGGCAGATCACCAATTTGGTGCTGGCCCAGGGCAATTACGTGACGGCAGGGCAGGCGGTGATGGCGTTGGTCGACACCGGCTCGTTCTACGTGCAGGCGTACTTCGAGGAAACCAAGTTGCCACGCATCCAGGTCGGTGCGCCCGTCGAGGTATGGTTGATGGGCGGCGAGCAGGAAATTCGCGGCGAAGTGCAAAGCATCAGCCGCGGCATCACCGACCGCAACGCCAGCCCGGACGGCCAGTTGCTGGCCAATGTCGAACCGACCTTCAACTGGGTGCGACTCGCGCAACGCATTCCGGTGCGCATCAAGCTCGATGCCATGCCCGAGAACGTTCAACTGAGCGCCGGCATGACCGCCAGCGTGCGGGTCGAGTAGGCGCCGCAGCCGCTTTCGTAGGGTGGATGATTTCCGGCGTGCGGATGGCATGACCCTCTATAGGAGCCGCGCCCTCGCGGCGAATGGCTCAGGCAACTCCGATACCGAAATATGCCTACGATTCGCCCCGGGGTCGGGGCCCTACAAGGTAGCGTTTGGCTATCCGGTATGTGCTCGCGGATCAACCGCGCTGCACACTCGCCGGGGTTCTGCGCATCAGCACTTCGCCGTTGCGGAGCGACACCAGGGCATAACCCTGGGTGCGGATCATCTCGTAGTCGTCGGGGGCCGAGAGGATCAACAGATTCGCCGGGCGGCCCACTTCCAGGCCGTAGCGCTCGCCCAGGTGCAGGGTGCGGGCGCTGTTGTCGGTGATCAGGTCCAGGCTGCGCTGCAGGTCGCTGTAGCCGAGCATGTGGCAGATGTGCAGGCCCGCTTCGAGAATGCGCAGGATGTTGCCATTGCCCAGCGGGTACCACGGGTCGACGATCGAATCCTGGCCGAAGCAGATGTTCATGCCGGCGCGGTCGATCTCCGCGACACGGGTCAGGCCGCGGCGCTTCGGGTAGCTGTCGAAGCGGCCTTGCAGGTGGATGCTCTCGGTCGGGCAGGAGACGAAGTTGATCTTCGACATCTTCAGCAGACGAAACAGCTTCGAGCAGTAAGCATTGTCGTAGGAGCCCATGGCCACGGTGTGGCTGGCAGTGACGCGTTCGCCCATGCCGCGCACGCGGGCCTCTTCGGCCAGCACTTCGAGAAAACGCGACTGCGGGTCATCGGTTTCGTCGCAGTGCACATCCACCAGGCAGCCCGTGCGTTCGGCCAGGTCCATCAGGAACTTGATCGAGCTGACGCCCTGGTCGCGGGTGTTCTCGAAGTGCGGAATACCGCCAACCACATCCGCGCCCAGCGCCACCGCCTGCTCCATCAGCGCGCGGCCATTGGCATAGGATTCGATGCCCTCCTGGGGAAAGGCGACGATCTGCAGGTCGATCAGGTGGCGGGTTTCCTCGCGCACCTCGATCATCGCCTTCAACGCCGCCAGGCTCGGGTCGGTGACGTCGACGTGGGTGCGCACGTGCTGGATACCATGATCGACCAACATGTCGATGGTCTTTCTGGCGCGGGTCTTGGTGTCTTCGTGAGTAACCAGCGCCTTGCGCTCGGCCCAGCGCTCGATGCCTTCGAACAGCGTGCCGCTCATGTTCCAGGCCGGCTCGCCAGCAGTCAGGGTCGCGTCGAGGTGAATGTGCGGCTCGACGAAGGGCGGCACCACCAGGTTGCTGGCGGCGTCGAGGTCGCCTTCTGTCGCGGTGACGGCGGCCGGCTGCGCGCTGATGGCGGCAATCCGTGAGCCCTCCAGGGCGATATGGAATAGGCCTTCGCGGCCACGTAGGCGGGCGTTGACGATGTTCATGGGGTACTCCTTGGCAGGCTATGAGACGACAGGCGGCGAATCAGCAGCGCAATGCTGATATTCAACCGGTCGTGTGGATCATCGAACGAGCAGCCGGTCAGCGCTTCGATACGCTGTACACGGTAGCTCAGGGTGTTGCGGTGCACGCCCAGGCGTTGTGCGGCCAGGGCCAGGTTGGCGTTCTCGTGGAACCAGGCTTCCAGGGTTGGCATGAGCACCGGCTCATGCCGCGAATCATCGCCGATCAGCGGGCCCAGCGTGCGTTCCACGAAGCGTTCGAGCAGGCTGCGGTCGCGAATGGCGCCGAGCAGTTCGATCACCCCCAGCTCATTGAAGCTACACAGCCCCAGGCGCTCGGGAAAGGCCTGGGCGGCGACCAGTGCCTGGCGGGCCTGACCTAAAGCGCGGGCAAATTGTTCGGGGTCATGGCTGCCGCTGCTGAGGCCGAGTACCAGGCGCTGCGGCTGCAGGCGCGGGTCCAGCGCGGCGAGCAGATCCAGCAGCAGGCGCCGGTTACGTTGTTCGTCCTGGCTGCTCGTGCAGGGCAGCAGGGCGATCCAGTGCTCGCCCTGGCTGATCAGCGGCAGCCCTTCACCCAGTTGCTGCAGGCACTGCTCCAGGCGCTGTTGCAGGCACTGGCGATTGTCGCGCAACAGGCGCTCGCCATTGTCGGCCGCTTCGCCATCGAACAGCTGTTCACTGTTCTGCAGACGCAGCAGGGCGACCTGGCGGGGCACACCGAGCGGCAGGTCGAGGCTGGCGGCGCGCTGCAGCAGCACGTCGAGCGACTGGTAATCGCCTTCCAGCAATTGCTCCAGCACATGCTGGCGCGAACTGCCCAGCATCTGCTGCTGTACCAGGGCGGTTCCGATCGCCTGGGTGACCACCACCATCTTAAGCCCGTAGGGCTGCTCCAGCAGCGGCAAACCGAGGCGCTCGGCTTCGGCGATCACGCTGGCTGGAATCTGCTGGATGTATTCGGCGCCAGTGAGTATCACCAGGCCAGCGGTGGCGCGCTCGACCGCCTGGCGCACCAGGAGCAGCAGGTTGGCCTCATCACGCGGGTGGTTGATGCCGGTGACGAAGACCAGCTCGCCGCCCATCACCCAGTCGGCGATGTCGGCGTTCTCGGCCACGTACGGCCAGCGCACCGGGTTACCCAGCGCCGCCTGGCCGGCGCGCAGGCGCAGGTCATGCAAGCCGGGCAGGGCCAGAATATCGGTGACGCTCAGGCTCATGCGTCGGCGACCAGGCCGCGGGCGGCGAAGACTTTCTTCGCTTCGAACAGGCTGACGTAGACCAGCGCGGCGACGGCGATGCCCACCAGCGGTGCAACCCAGGGCGAGAAGTATGCGCACAGCGCACCGACGCCATAGGCGCCCAGGCCGACCCAGTTGAATGCCGGCAGCCGGGCGGTGGCGAGCAACGGGTAGCGGCCCTTATGCCCGTAGAAGTAGTCCGCCATGATCACGCCGCCAATCGGCGGGATGATCGAGCCGAGCAGGATCAGGAAGGGAATCAGCATTTCGTACATGCCGCCGATGGCCAGCAGCGTGCCGATGCCGGCGCCCACCACGGTGACGGTCTTGCGGCGCCCGGTGCGCAGCAGGTTGCAGCCGGCCGCGGCGAAGTTGTAGATGGTGTTGTCCTGGGTGGTCCACAGGTTGAGGAACAGCATCACCACCGCGGCGATGGACAGGCCCTGCAGCACCAGCACTTCGACGATGTCCGGTTGCTGGTAGACGATGGCGCCATAGGCACCGGCGACGATCATCAGGCCGTTGCCAAGGAAGAATCCGACCATGCTGGCCATTACCGCGATACGGCCGGTACGGGCGAAACGGGTCCAGTTGGTGGCCTGGGTGGCGCCGCTGACGAATGTGCCGAAGACCATGGTAATGGCGACGCTCAACGTCATGCTCTGGGTCGGCTCGATGGCCAGCAGTGCGCTGATGCCGCCCACGTCATCGGTGGCGATCCACAGCGAGCAGACCAGCAGGGCCAGCATGGCCGGTACCGAGATGCGCGAGAGCATGTCCAGGCCCTTGTAGCCGATGAAGGCGGTGAGGCAAAAGCCGAAGCCGAACAGCACCATCAACGGCACGGTGAGGCTCTCGGGCAGGCCGAGGATCTTTACCAGCACGATGGCGACCGTCGCGGTGCCCCAGGCGTACCAGCCGATCTGCGTGAAGCCCAGCAATACGTCGGAGAGCTTGCTGCCCGCTTCGCCAAAGCAGAAACGGCCCATCAGCACCGAGTTCAGGCCGCTGCGACAGGCGATCAGGCCCAGTATTGCCGCGTAGGTGCCGAGCAGCAGGTTACCGATGATCGCGGCCCAGATCAGCGTCTTGAAGTCGAAGGCCATGCCGATCTTGCCGCCGGCGAACATGGTGGCGGTGAAGAAGGTGAAGGAGAACAGCATGATCGAGGTGGAGAACAGCCCCTTGCGGGCGCCGGCCGGCACTTCGCTCAAGGGGTAGTCGCTGTCGGTGGTGGGGTGCGTCATGGCCTAGCTCCACGGGGTGAGAGAAGGCTTGGCTATAGCAGGTGACGTGCCAACTGATCAGTTCGGCAGCTCTTACAGTGCGGTTTGTGCGAAGTGCACAATGAAATGCTGATTTTAAGGGTGCAGGCTGATTTTACTTGTTGGCTTTTAACAAGGTTGACCTGTCTTGGTGCGATGCCCGGCGGGCATGCACCAAGAGGTCACGACAGGCAGGGAGCCTGTCCATCATCTGGCCAGCAGGGGGCTCAGCGGGTGCCGAGGAAGTCGCGCTTGCCCAGCTCCACGCCGTTGTGGCGCAGGATGGCGTAGGTGGTGGTCAGGTGGAAATACAGGTTCGGCAGCACGTGGTCGAGCAGGAAGGCCTGACCCTGGAAGTGGGTCTCCTTGTCACGGCGCTTGAGGGTCACGGTGCGGTCTTCGCTGCCGTCGAGCTGGGCGGCGCTGATGCCTTGCACGAATTCGAGGGTCTTGGCGATGCGCGCCTGCAGCTCGGCGAAGCTGGTTTCGTCATCGGCATGGCTTGGCGCTTCGACGCCGGCCAGCAGGGCGGCGCCGGCTTTTGCGGTGTCGCAGGCGATCTGCACCTGGCGGGCGAGCGGGAACATGTCCGGGGCCAGGCGCGCGTTGAGGAGCACGCTTTGCTCGATCTTGCGGGTTTCGGCGTTGGCGGCGGCGATGCCGAGGATGGTCGACAGGTTGTTCAGTTGGCGGGTGAAGACCGGGATGGAAATGGAATGCATGGACAGTGGCATGGAAGGCTCCAGAAAAATGTACGTCGTATGAAATCGCAGGATGGGTCGGGCGGCGTAGGTGAAACCCATCTACGGACTATCTATGGCCTCAGTGGCCTTTTGTAGGGTGGACGACGCTTCATCCGTCCACCGTTTCGCACTTGTAATGGTGGACAAAAAAGCGTTGTCCACCCTACGTCCAGCTAGAGATCGTGAACAGGTTCTAAGGCTGCAAAAAAATCAGCCGATGCTGATGGGCGGCAGGGTCGCCAGCTCGACAGTAAAGGCTTTGCGTGGCGCGATGATTTCAGCCTCGCCGTCGACCACCAGTTCGTCGTTCTGGTTGAACACGCGGGTGGCAATCAGTACGCGAAATTTCGGGCGCTTCTCGAGAATTTCCAGGCGCACGGTGAGGGTGTCGCCGAGCTTGACCGGCTTCTGGAACGTCATCTGCTGGCTGACGTAGATGGTGCCAGGGCCGGGCAGGGTGCAGGCGACGGCGGCGCTGATCAGCGCGCCGCTGAACATGCCGTGCGCGATGCGCTCCTTGAACATGGTGGTGGCTGCGTATTCGGCATCCAGGTGCACCGGGTTGTGGTCGCCGGAGACGGCGGCGAACAGCAGGATGTCGCGTTCTTCCACGGTCTTGCTGTAGGTAGCGGTCTGGCCGACTTCGAGTTCTTCGTAAGGGGTGTTGCTGCTTTGCGTCATGGCGTGGATTCCTGAGGAAGTGATGGTCGGTGGCGGGGCTGCTCCAGTGCCTGTTCCAGCCAGTCGATCAGGTCGCGGGTAACCTCGTCACGGTTCAGTTCGTTGAGCAGTTCGTGACGGGCCTGTGGGTAGTGTTTGAGAGTGGTGCGGGCATGCCCCGAGCGGGCCAGTGCGTCGGCCAGTTTCTGCAGGCGCCCGCTCCGGCTCACCGGGTCGTGCTCGCCTGCGATGATCAGCAGTGGCAACTGCGGGTCGATCTGCTTCAGGTCGGCGATGCGGCCGATACGCTGCAGGCCGCCGAGCAGGTCGAGCCATAGCTGGTTGCTGCAGCGAAAGCCACACAACGGGTCGGCGATATAACGGTCGACCTCGGCGGTGTCGCGGCTCAGCCAGTCGAACGCGGTACGCGCCGGTTTGAACGGTTTGTTGAAGGCGCCGAACGACAACCAGTCGATCAGTGCGCTGCGCCCGGTAGGGCCCTGTCGCCAGCGCTCAAGGCGGGCGACCAGCGCGGCGGCCTTATAGGCGCGTACCGGCTGATGGCTGGTGCCCGAGAGGATCGCCCCCTGCACGCTGCTGCTGTGGTGCATCAGGTAGGCGGTGGCGATGTAGCTGCCCATGCTGTGGCCCAGCAGGAATATCGGCGTCTGCGGGTACTGCTGGCGGATGTGGTGATTGAGCGTGGAGAGGTCGCCGACCACGCGCGCCCAGCCATCCTGATCGGCGTAATGCCCGAGGCTGCCGTGCTGCGCCGTGTGGCCGTGGCCACGTTGGTCATGGGCGTAGACATCGAAGCCGGCCGCTACCAGTGCTTCGGCAAAACGCGCGTAACGGCCGCTGTGCTCGGCCATGCCGTGCGCCACCATCAGCACCCCGCGCGCGGGCTCGCCGGGCACGCCTTCGGCACGCCAGTGATTGACGTACAGGGGTACGCCATCGCTGCTGTCGAGCCAGAAGGTGCGGTGCTGCATGGCAGTTCCTTGAGCCTGCGGTTGCCGCGCATTGTAGACCGCGCAGGGGCTGAAATTCACGGTATTGATTGTCGGTTTGCGAGCGGGTGCCTTGCTGCTAAGTTCGCTGAAGCTTATCCACGCTATTCAGGGAATGAGGACAACAACAATGCAACCTGATTTCTGGAACGACAAGCGCGCCGCCGGTGTGCCCAACGACATCGACATGAGCGCCTACCAGTCGGTGGTCGACGTATTCGAGCGCTCCTGCAAGACGTTCGCCGACCGGCCCGCCTTCAGCAACCTGGGCAGAACCCTGAGCTACCGGGAGCTGGACGAACTGTCCGCCGCATTCGCCGCCTACCTGCAACAGCACACCGATCTCCAGCCAGGCGACCGCATCGCCGTGCAGATGCCCAATGTGCTGCAGTACCCCATCGCCGTGTTCGGCGCGATGCGCGCCGGGCTGATCGTAGTCAACACCAACCCGCTGTATACCGCCCGCGAAATGCGCCACCAGTTCAAGGACGCCGGCGTGCGCGCATTGGTGTACCTGAACATGTTCGGCAAGCTGGTGCAGGAGGTGCTGCCCGATAGCCCGATCGAGTACCTGATCGAGGCGCGCATGGGCGACATGCTGCCGAGCCTCAAGGGCTGGCTGATCAATACCGTGGTGAAGAAGGTCAAGAAGATGGTGCCTGACTACCATCTGCCCCAGGCACTGTCCTTCAAGCAGGTACTTCGCGAAGGTGCCCACCAGGCGGCACGACCGGCTACAGCCACCCAGGACGATATCGCCGTGCTGCAGTACACCGGCGGCACCACCGGTGTGGCCAAGGGCACCATGCTGACCCACGGCAACCTGATCGCCAACATGCTGCAGGCCGATGCCTGCATGTCACAGCACGGCCCCGACGGTACGCCGCTGATGAAGCGCGGGCAGGAGGTGATGATCGCGCCACTGCCGCTGTACCACATCTACGCCTTCACGGTTAACTGCATGTGCATGATGGTCAACGGCAACCACAACGTGCTGATCACCAACCCGCGCGACATTCCCGGCTTCATCAAGGAGCTGGGCAAGTGGGAATTCTCCGCGCTGCTCGGGCTCAACACGCTGTTCGTGGCGCTGATGGACAACCCGGGCTTCAAGAACCTCGATTTCAGCCACCTCAAGGTCACCAATTCCGGCGGTACCGCACTGGTCAAGGCCACGGCCGAGCGCTGGCAGAGCCTGACCGGCTGCACGGTGGTGGAGGGCTACGGCCTCACCGAAACCTCGCCGATCGCCAGTGCCAACCCCTACGGTGATCGCGCCCGGCTGGGCACCGTGGGCATTCCAGTGCCGGGCACGGCATTCAAGGTCATCGACGACGACGGCAACGAACTGCCGCTCGGCGAGCGCGGCGAGTTGTGCATCAAGGGGCCGCAGGTGATGAAGGGGTACTGGCAGCGCGAGGAGGCCACCGCCGAGGTGCTGGACGCCGAGGGCTGGTTCAAGTCCGGCGACATTGCGGTGATCGACGAAGACGGCTTCGTGCGTATCGTCGACCGCAAGAAGGACATGATCATCGTTTCCGGCTTCAACGTGTACCCCAACGAGATCGAAGACGTGGTGATGGCCCACGCCAAGGTCGCCAGTTGCGCAGCCATCGGCGTGCCGGACGACAAGTCCGGCGAGGCGGTCAAACTGTTCGTGGTCAAACGCGACAGTAGCCTGACCGCCGAGGAGCTGAAGGCCTATTGCAAGGACAACTTCACCGGCTACAAGGTGCCGAAGCACATCGTCTTCCGCGATTCGCTGCCCATGACCCCCGTGGGCAAGATCCTGCGCCGCGAGCTGCGCGACCAAGCGTAACTGTAGGTGCAAGGCGCAGCGACAGCCGCAATGGCGCCTGTCGCTGCGTTGTCGATGCCCATGATCTCTGCAGGCGCCTGACCGGGCTGCGGCAGCAGACGTTGTCCCGGCCTCTTTTCTGCCACTCCCTGCGGATTGCCAAATCACTCGCGGCATAAAAGCTCGCAGGCGTCTATCATGGGCGTTGCCTGCTGTTTCATGGTGCCTGCCGCACATCGAGCAGGCAGTAAAAAGCCAGTTGTGACTATTTTTGTATATGTGGTCATTTCTGATACCGGCGGGCCTTTTCGAGCTCTGGTCGGTATCTGGCAACTCTGCTACTCTCGGCCCCGCTTTGCGCCTCACAGGGGCGAACAGGCAGGCATACATACAACAAACAACCGCATACGCGGTGAAGACAAGCAGTTGCTTAGGAGTGGGTGTCCATGACCGAAAACTTCTGGACGGACAAATATCCCGAGGGGATCGCGGCCGAGATCGATCCCGACCAGTACCCCAACGTTCAGGCGGTGCTGAAGCTGTCCTGCCAGCGGTTTGCCGACAAGCCCGCGTTCACCAACCTGGGCAAGACCATTACCTACGGTCAGCTATACGAGCTGTCCGGGCACTTCGCAGCGTACCTGCAGCAACATACCGACCTGCAGCCCGGCGACCGCATTGCCGTGCAACTGCCCAACGTCCTGCAATACCCGGTGGTGGTGTTCGGCGCGCTGCGCGCTGGCCTGGTGGTGGTCAACACCAACCCGCTGTACACCGCGCGGGAGATGGAGCACCAATTCAAGGATTCCGGGGCCAAGGCGTTGATCTGCCTGGCCAACATGGCTCACCTGGCCGAGCAGGTGGTGCCCAAGACCGGCGTGACCACGGTGATCGTCACCGAAGTCGGCGACATGCTGCCGCCGCTCAAGCGCCTGCTGGTCAATGCCGTGGTCAAGTACGTGAAGAAGATGGTGCCGGCCTACCACCTGCCATCTGCCATCAAGCTGACCGATGCCCTCAGCCAGGGCCGCGGCAAGCCGGTGAGTGAGGCCAATCCGGCCGCCCATGAGGTCGCGGTGCTGCAATACACCGGCGGCACCACCGGCGTCGCCAAGGGCGCGATGCTGACCCACCGCAACCTGATCGCGAACATGCTGCAATGCCGCGAGTTGATGGGCTCCAACCTCAACGAAGGCAACGAGATTCTCGTCGCGCCGTTGCCGCTGTACCACATCTACGCCTTCACCTTTCACTGCATGGCAATGATGCACTGCGGCAATCACAACCTGCTGATCACCAACCCGCGTGATCTGCCGACCATGGTCAAGGACCTGTCCAAATTCCAGTTCAGTGGTTTCGTTGGTCTCAATACGCTGTTCGTGGCGCTGAGCAACAACGAGGGTTTCCAGAAACTCGACTTCTCCAAACTGAAGGTCACCCTGTCCGGCGGCATGGCGCTGCAGCAGGCGGCTGCCGAGCGTTGGAAGCAGGTCACCGGCTGCGCCATCTGCGAGGGCTACGGCCTGACGGAAACCAGCCCAGTGGCCTCGGTCAACCCGATCACCAATATCCAGTTGGGCACCATCGGCATTCCTGCGCCGTCCACGTTGTTCAAGGTGATCGACGACCAGGGCAACGACCTGGCGCTGGGCGAAACCGGCGAGCTGTGCATCAAGGGCCCGCAAGTGATGAAGGGCTACTGGCAGCGCCAGGACGCCACCGATGAAGTGATCGACGCCAACGGCTGGTTCAAGACCGGCGACATCGGCATCATCCAGCCCGACGGCTACATTCGCATCGTCGACCGCAAGAAGGACATGATTCTGGTGTCCGGCTTCAACGTCTACCCTAACGAGCTGGAAGAAGTGCTGGTGGCCCTGCCGGGTGTGCTGCAGTGCGCGGCCATCGGCGTGCCGGACGAGCGTTCCGGCGAATCGATCAAGGTGTTCGTGGTGGTCAAACCGGGCATGACCCTGACCAAGGAGCAGGTCCTGCAGCACATGCACGACAACCTCACCGGCTACAAGCGACCCAAGCAGGTCGAGTTCCGCGAGAGCCTGCCAACCACCAACGTTGGCAAGATCCTGCGCCGCGAGCTGCGTGACGAAGAACTGAAGAAACTCGGCAAGAAGTAAACCTTGGCGCCGTAACGAAAGGCCCTGCACTGCAGGGCCTTTTGCATTATTGGGCGGGCAGTTTCGACTCCGAAGCCTGGCGTTGAGCGAAGCGATACCCAGGTCGATTTCCCGGCTGTCGCTGCGCTCGACCCAGGCTCCGAACTGCATCGCCAGGCGCTGCATTTACAGGAGTTTTGCCCTGGGCGAATCGTGGATGTATCCCGGGTTCGGCGTTGTATGCGCGATTCGCCGCGGGGGCGCGGCTCCTACAGGTTGTGGCGCTACCCACAGGCTATTGGTCATCCTCGTAGCCTGGGTGTCGCTGCGCTCGGCCCAGGCTACGAGCTGCATCGCCCGGCACCAGGAGCGGTTTGGCAGTGATCCGCTAGCGGTCGGGTTGCAGGTAGCGTGCGTAGAATTCCAGGGTCGCGACGTTCTTGTCCTTGGCCTCGAACATGATGTCGAAGCGATCCAGGAACTGCAGCACGTACTGGTTCGTCCAGTCGTTCCACATGCGTGCGCTGTGGCCATACAGCTCGCGTTTGGGTACCACCTTCAGCACCTCGGGCATTTCCAGTTTGCGCTCGGCGGCGAGCCCCAGTTCCTGCAGGCGTTCCTGCGGCTGCGACAGGTGCATGGCCGGCCGCACCCCGCGCCAGCTGTCGATGATGCGGGCCACGCGCTCGGCCTGCGGGTCGATGTAGTCGTTCTCGTGAATCCAGCAGTGGTGCACGTCGAGCACCACGGGCGCCAGGTCGGCGAGGGCCAGGCAATCATCGACGCCGTAGGTCTTCTCGTCATTCTCGAAGGTGATGCACTGGCGCGCTTCATGGGACAGCCGCGGCCACACCGCGCGAATACCGTCACCGCCGAGTTTGCCGGCGATGTGCAGGTTGCATTTGAAATCCTGGAACTGCCGGCCGTAGCCCATCATGCGGATCATGTCGGCATGGTATTCGAACTCGGCGATGCTGTTCTCGACCACCTCCGGGCGATCCGAGCCCAGCACGCAGTACTGGCCAGGGTGCATCGACAGGCGAATACCCGCCGCGCGGGCCATCTCCCCAATCGCTGCAAACCCCTCGATCAGGCGCTGCTGCATCGGCGGCTGCCGGTAGAAGGCACTGACCTTGGGGTGGCTGTAGAACGGCAGCAGGTCGCTGCTCAGGCGCAGCATCTGCAGTGGCTCGGGCAGGGTGACCACATAGGCGAGCAGGCGCAACTGGGCCAGCAGGTTGTGCTCGACGATCTCCACCAGCTTGGCGTGGGCCATTGCTGGGGCAACGCTGTCCATCCAGCGCAGTGTGGTAGTGCGCGGGTTGAACGCCGCATCGATGGCTTTCAGCTCGCCAGCCGGCAGGCTGCGATCCGGGTGGCGATACTGGCAGGCGAAGCCAATGCGGGGTGAGGACATGGACGAGTCTCGCAAGTAACGTTCGTTGTCGGTAGTCAGACCCTGGCCACGGCCCATGGCTCAGTGATTAATTGCGCACCCAGCGTTGCCGGGTCCAGCCGCTGAGGGCGTCGACGGCCAGTACCAGCAGTAACATGGCGAGGATCACCGTGCTGGCCTGGGCTTCCTGGAACAGGCTCAGGCTGACGTAAAGCATCTGCCCCAGCCCGCCGGCACCGACGAAGCCCATGATCGCGGCCATGCGGATGTTGTTCTCCCAGCGGTACAGGGTGTACGCCAGCAACTGTGGCCAGAGGTTGGGCAGGGTGCCGTAGCAGAAGGCCACCCAGGCGCCGCCGCCCTGCAGGCGAATGGCGGCGGCCGGCTGCGGCGGGGTGTTCTCCAGCGCCTCGGCGAACAGCCGGCCGAGCACGCCAGCGGTGTGCAGCGCCAGCGCCAGTGTGCCGGCGTTGGGCCCCAGGCCGGCGGCCAGCACCATCAGCACCGCCCACACCAGCTCGGGAATGGCGCGCAGCGCATTGAGCAGCAGGCGTGTGACGCTCTGCAGTGGCCAGCCCAGGCGGCCGGCTGCCGGCAGGGCGAGAAACACGCCGAGCAACGCGGCAAGCAGGGTGCCGAGTGCCGACATTGTCAGGGTTTCCAGTGCGCCTGTAGCGGTCGCCTGCAGGTGCTCGGCGCTCAGGTCCGGGCTCATGAAACGCCCTGCGTAACTGGCCATGTGCGCAAGGCTGTCGCCGTTGGCCAGGCTCAGCAGATCCAGACCCAGGTACACGAACGAGCCGACCACTGCCGCGCCGATGGCCAATACCAGCACGCTATTGCCCAGGCGCTTCATGCGAACCTCGCGCGCAGCAGGCGGCTGAGCTGGTCGGCCAGCAGCACCAGCACCAGGAAGGTCAGCAGCATGCTGGCCACTTCGGCGCCGGCGAACATGCGCATCGACAGGTCGATCTGCTGGCCCAGGCCGCCGGCGCCGACGAAGCCCATCACCACCGAGGCGCGCACTGCGCACTCCCAGCGATACACCGTGTAGGAGGTCAGCTCTGCCGCGGCGCCCGGCAGCACGCCGTAGGCAAAAGCCGCCAGGCGCCCGCTGCCGGCTTGCAGCAACGCGTGCACCGGGCGCTGGTCCACCGACTCGAGGATTTCCGCGTAGACCTTGCCGAGCATGCCCGCGTAAGTGATGGCGATGGCCAGCACACCCGCGGTAGGCCCGAGGCCGACGGCGCGCACGAACAGCAGCGCCCAGACGATTTCCGGCACGCTGCGCAGCACGATCAGCAGCCCGCGCACCGGCCAGCGCAGGGACTGGCCGAGCAGGCTGGGGCGCCCGCCACGGCAGGCGGCCGACAGCGACAGTGCGCGGCTGGCCAGCAGGCAGGCCGGCACCGCCAACAACAGCGCCAGGGCCATGCCCGCGGTGGCGATGGCGAGGGTCTGCAGGGTGGCGTCCAGCAGCAGTGTCAGGAATTCGGCATCGTGCGCCGGGGGCCAGAAGCCCGCCAGGAAGCTGCCCATCGAACGGGTGCTTTCCGGCTGCAGCAGCACCGCCAGGTCCAGTTCGGCGAGCTGGATGCCAGGCCACAACAGGGCAATGGCCAGCAGGCTCAGGAGCAGGCGTGGAGCGGCCGCGGGATCGCGTCCGTCGCGTCTCAGCATCGCGGTGCCCATGCGTTCGCAGCAGCCGCGAGCTGGGTGTCGGGGCTCAGCTGTTCGTTGGCGTACAAGGCGTCGAGGCGCTGATGATCGACATCGCTGGCCGCCAGGTCGAAGACGATCTGCCCATCACGCAGGCCGATCACCCGCGGAAAATGCGCCAGGGCCAGTTCCACCGTGTGCAGGCTGGCGACCAGCGTGACCTGGCTGGCTTGCGCGTGGCGGCACAGCAGCGACAGCGTATGGTCGGCCAGGCGCGGGTCCATCGCCGACACCGGCTCATCCGCAAGAAGCAGTTCCGGCGCCTGATAGAGGGCACGCGCGATGCCGACCCGTTGCAGTTGGCCGCCGGACAGCTCGCCGCAGCGGGCGAATAATTTGTCGGCCAGATCGAGCTTCGCCAGCTCGGCGCGCGCGCCGGGAATGTCCAGTGGGTGCAGCAGGTTGAGCAGGCTCTTGCCCAGGCTCCACTGGCCGAGCTTACCGGCCAGCACGGCGGTGACCACCCGTTGCCGCGAGGGCAGCGGTGGCGCCTGGTGGATCAGCCCGATGCGCGCACGCAGGCGTTGCCGTTGGCGGCTCGACAGCTGCCAGGGGCGCTCGCCGAGCACCTCGACGTCACCCGTACTGGGCGCCAGCGCGGTAGCCAGCAGGTTGAGCAGGCTGGACTTGCCCGCGCCGGAGGGACCGATGATCGCCACCCGTTCGCCGCGCGCGATGCTCAGCTGCAACCCTTCGAGTGCCTGAACGCCGTTGCCGTGCCGCAGGCCAATGCCGGACAGGCGCAGGGTCATTTCAGCAGGTCGGCAGCGCGGGCAGCCTCTTCGATGCCGGTGTAGTTCTCAGGCTTGGTAGCAATGAAGCGGCTGGCGGCCTGCAGATCGAGAATCGCCTTGTGCTCCGGGTTCGCCGGGTCGAGTGCCAGGAATGCCTGCTTGATCTTCTCGGCGAGGGCCGGGTCGAGGCTGCCACGCACGGTCCAGTTGTAGTCGAAGTAGGTCGGCGTGGTGGCGAACACCTTGACCTTGTTCGTGTCGACCTTGCCGCTGTTGACCAGCTTGTCCCACACGCTGGCGTTGAGCACGCCGGCATCCACCTTGCCGGCCTGGACCCAGGCGGCAGTGGCGTCGTGAGCGCCCGAGTAGGCCACGCGGCTGAAATAGGCCTCCGGCTTGATGCCGTCCTTGAGCATGAAGTAGCGCGGCATCAGGCTGCCCGAGGTGGATGACACCGAACCGAAGGCAAAGGTCTTGCCCTTCAGGTCGGCCAGGGATTTTACGCTTGGGTCCGAGGTGATGAATTTGCTGGTGAATTCGGCATCCTGCTCGCGCTGTACCAGCGGAATGGCGTTGCCGGTCTTCAGGTGCACCTGCACGAAGGTGAAGCCGCCCAGCCAGGCCATGTCGAGTCGGTCGGTGGCCAGCGCTTCGACCACTGCCGGGTAATCCGCCACCGGGACGAACTCGACTTTCATGCCCAGCTGCTGCTCCAGGTACGCGCCCAGCGGCTTGAACTTGCGCAGCAATTCGGTCGGTGCTTCGTCGGGAATGGCCGACACGCGCAGGGTGTCAGCGGCGTGCGCGGTGAGAGCGGACAAGGACAGGGCGAGGCCGGTGACCAGCGACAGGGTGCGCTTGAGCATGGAGTTCTCCGGTTCAATAGCGGAAAAAACGGCTGGAAGGCGCTCATCGGTGCGCGTTCCAGAAGTGGGTAAAGAGCGCGGCGATTATAGGAGGCGCCGCGAGAAAGGCCAGCTTTGCCGGGGTTTGTCGTCGTTTCATGGGGCGCAGCGGGGCCACGGACGCGCGGCCGTGAATCAAACGGCCGCAGCCCCTATAATCCCCGGCCTGTTTCCCAGCTGTCGAGAACGTTGCCATGAGTGAGCCGATCCGCCTGACCCAGTACAGCCACGGTGCTGGTTGCGGCTGCAAGATTTCCCCCAAGGTGCTGGAGGTGATCCTCGCCGGCAGCGGCGCGCAGAATCTCGACCCCAAGCTCTGGGTCGGCAACGCCTCGCGTGATGACGCCGCGGTGTATGCGCTCGACGACGAGCGCGGCGTGGTATCGACCACCGACTTTTTCATGCCCATCGTCGACGACCCGTTTGACTTCGGCCGTATCGCCGCCACCAACGCCATCAGCGACATCTACGCGATGGGCGGCGATCCGTTGATGGCCATCGCCATCCTGGGCTGGCCGGTCAACCTGCTGCCGCCAGAAGTCGCCCGCGAAGTGATCCGCGGCGGCCGTGCGGTGTGCGACGCCGCCGGTATCCCGCTGGCTGGCGGGCATTCCATCGACGCGCCGGAGCCGATCTTCGGCCTGGCGGTGACCGGCGTGGTGAACAAGCGACACATGAAGCGCAACGACACCGCCCAGGTTGGCGACACCCTGTACCTGACCAAACCGCTGGGCATCGGCATCCTCACCACGGCCGAGAAGAAGGCCAAGCTGCGCGCCGAAGACGTCGGCCTGGCACGCGACTGGATGTGCACCCTGAACAAGCCGGGCAGCCGCTTCGGCAAGCTCGAAGGCGTCAACGCGATGACCGACGTGACCGGCTTCGGCCTGCTCGGCCATCTGGTGGAGATGGCTGACGGCTCGGGGCTCAGCGCGCGCGTGGATTATGCCGCGGTGCCGCGCCTGCCGGGCGTCGAGCATTACCTGGCCGAGGGCTGTGTGCCGGGTGGCACCCTGCGCAATTTCGACAGCTATGGCGAGCGCATCGAGGCGCTCAGCGACGAGCAGCGCGACCTGTTGTGTGACCCGCAGACCAGCGGCGGTCTGTTGATCGCCGTCAGCGAGCAGGGCGAGGCAGAGTTTCTCGCGGTTGCCGCCGAGCTGGGCCTGGAGCTGGCGCCCATCGGCGTGCTGGTGGAGCGACAGCGTCACGCCGTCGAGGTGTTCTGATGCGCGACGACGCACGCGATTACCGCGATCTGTTTTTGCGCGATGCGCCGATGATGGATACCCGCGCCCCGGTGGAGTTCGTCAAAGGTGCTTTTCCCGACGTACTCAATCTGCCGCTGATGACCGACCTGGAACGCCAGAAGGTCGGCACCTGCTACAAGCAGCACGGCCAGGAGGCGGCCATCAAACTGGGCCATCAACTGGTCGGCGGGCAGACCAAGGCCAAGCGGGTCGAGGCCTGGGCCGCGTTCGCCCGCGCCAACCCCGACGGCTACCTGTACTGCTTCCGTGGCGGCCTGCGCTCGCAGATCGTCCAGCAGTGGCTCAAGGAAGCCGGCATCGATTACCCACGCGTGGTCGGTGGCTACAAGGCGATGCGCACCTTCCTGCTGGACACCCTCGATGAAGCGCTGGGGCAGTGCCGGTTCATGGTCGTCGGCGGCATGACCGGCACCGGCAAGACCGACGTGCTGGCGCAACTGCCCAATGCGCTGGACCTCGAAGGCCATGCCAATCACCGCGGCTCCAGCTTCGGCAAGCGCGCCACCGGCCAACCGGCGCAGATCGATTTCGAAAACGCCCTGGCCATCGACATCCTGCGTAAGCGCGCGGCGGGCATCGAGCAGTTCGTGGTGGAAGATGAAGGCCGCATCGTCGGCAGTTGCAATGTGCCGCTGGCGCTGTACCAGGGCATGCAGGGTTACCCGCTGGTGTGGCTGGAGGACCGTTTCGACAACCGCGTCGAGCGCATTCTGCGTGATTACGTGGTCGACCTATGCGCCGAATTCATCGGCGTGCATGGCGAGGAGCAGGGCTTCGGACTGTTCGCCGAACGCCTGCTGCAGAGCCTCGATAACATCCACAAACGCCTCGGCGGTGAGCGCCACAAGCGCCTGCTGGCGATCATGCAGGCAGCCCTGGACGAGCAGCAGCGCAGCGGCGCGGTCGAGCTGCACCGCGGCTGGATAGAAGGCCTGCTGCGCGAGTACTACGATCCGATGTACGCCTACCAGCGCGACAGCAAGGCCGAGCGCATCGAGTTTGCGGGCGACGAAGCAGCCGTGGTCGCCTACCTGCGCGGGGCGAACTGACCCGCCTTGGCCATATAGGGCGTACGCGAAGCAGTACGCCGTGTGCCGGTATGGCGGACTGTTCGCTTCGCTCCTGAGTCCGCCCTACGTGGAGTGCTGGCCTGACGAGTACAGACGTAGGGCGTACTCGCGAAGCAGTACGCCGTGCGCCGGTATGGCGGACTGATCGCTGGCGCTCCTGAGTCCGCCCTACGTGTAGTGCTGGCCTGACGAGCACAGACGTAGGGCGTACTCGCGAAGCAGTACGCCGTGTGGTGGTATGGCGGACTGTTCGCTTCGCTCCTGAGACCGACCTGCGTGGTTGGTCTAGGCTCTACTCGTTAGAACCGTCAAGGACGACGCATATGCCCAACTATCGCCGTGTATGGCGCCCTGGCGGTACCTACTTCTTCACCCATGCCCTGCGTTTTCGACGCGGCAACGATCTGCTCGTGCGCCACATCGACACCCTGCGTGAAGCCGTGCGTGTCGTCCGGCAACGTCACCCGTTCGAGATACACGGCTGGGTGGTATTGCCCGATCACTTCCACTGTCTGATCGAACTGCCGCCAGGCGAGGTCGATTTCTCACTGCGCTGGCGCTTGATCAAGATGGTCTTCTCCCGAGCTGTACCGGCGGACGAGTGGCGTTCGAAGATTCTCCGGGATCGTCGGGAGCGGGGCATCTGGCAACGCCGTTACTGGGAGCACCTGGTACGTGACGAAGAGGATTTCAGGCGTCATCTCGATTACATCCATATCAATCCGCTCAAGCATGGCCTGGTGCCGCGAGTAGGCGATTGGCCCTATTCCACGTTTCACCGGGATGTCGAGCGCGGGCTCTATCCCGCGGACTGGGCCGGACGCCCGGAGACCGACGCAAGCCTGTATGACGATTGACCTGGGGTCAGGAGCGATCATGGGCGCCCGATTCGCCACGTAGGGCGTACTCGCGAAGCAGTACGCCGTGTGCCGGTATGGCGGACTGTTCGCTTCGCTCCTGAGTCCGCCCTACGGACTGTGCGGTTGGGCGGCGATGTGTTTGCGAAGCCGCCACGTAGCCACGTAGGGCGTACTCGCGAAGCAGTACGCCGTGTGCCGGTATGGCGGACTGTTCGCTGGCGCTCCTGAGTCCGCCCTACGTGCCTGTGGTTGGGCGGCGATGTGTTTGCGAAGCCGCCACGTAGCCACATAGGGCGTACTCGCGAAGCAGTACGCCGTGTGCCGGTAAGGCGGACTGTTCGCTGGCGCTCCTGAGTCCGCCCTACGTGCCTGTGGTTGGGCGGCGATGTGTTTGCGAAGCCGCCACGTAGCCACGTAGGGCGTACTCGCGAAGCAGTACGCCGTGTGCCGGTAAGGCGGACTGTTCGCTGGCGCTCCTGAGTCCGCCCTACGTGCCTGTGTGGTTGGGCGGCGATGTGTTTGCGAAACCGCCACGTAGCCACGTAGGGCGTACTCGCGAAGCAGTACGCCGTGTGCCGGTAAGGCGGACTGTTCGCTGGCGCTCCTGAGTCCGCCCTACGTGCCTGTGGTTGGGCGGCGATGTGTTTGCGAAGCCGCCACGTAGCCACGTAGGGCGTACTCGCGAAGCAGTACGCCGCGCGCCGGTAAGGCGGACTGTTCGCTGGCGCTCCTGAGTCCGCCCTACGTGCCTGTGGTTGGGCGGCGATGTGTTTGCGAAACCGCCACGTAGCCACGTAGGGCGTACTCGCGAAGCAGTACGCCGTGTGCCGGTAAGGCGGACTGTTCGCTGGCGCTCCTGAGTCCGCCCTACGTGCCTGTGGTTGGGCGGCGATGTGTTTGCGAAACCGCCACGTAGCCACGTAGGGCGTACTCGCGAAGCAGTACGCCGTGTGCCGGTATGGCGGACTGTTCGCTGGCGCTCCTGAGTCCGCCCTACGTGCTGAGTCGCGTATGGAAGTGCCCGCTGCCCGGCTTGAAGCGCGCGGCCATGATCATCAGCGCCAGGGTCGCCACGGCCATGGCCAGCCAGCTCAGGCGCAGGTCGTCGGTGTACTGGCGCAGCAGGCCCGCCAGCAGCGGCGAGCTTGCGGCGATCAGGTAGCCGCCGCCTTGCACGAACGCCAGCAGGTCGCCGGTCTGCCGTGGATCGTCGAGGTGATCCTGGGCGACCACCAGCGACAGCGGAAAAAGCGCGCCGATGCCGACGCCGATCAGGATGCAGATCGGCACGACCAGTTGCAGCGGTGCGAACAGCAAACCCAGCAGGCCGGCCAGCAGCGACAGCAGCACCACGGCCAGCAGCGGGCGGCGATCCGGGTAGCGCGCCAGCAGGCTCGAGGCCAGTAGGCCGGCGGCCACCTCGCAAAGCGTCAGCGCGGCCAGCAGCAAGCCGCTGGACTGCGCGCTCCAGCCCAGAGCGGTGTAGTAGGGCGGCAGCCAGGCCAGCACCAGGGTGTAGCCGGCGGTGCCGACGCCGAAGAACGCCATCAGCAACCAGGCTCGCGGCGAGCGCCAGGCGTCGAGGTGCCGCACTTCGCCAGTCGGCGGCGCGCTATCGGCCGGTGCCGCTCTGTTCCACAGCAGGCTCGCGCCGACCGCCGGCAAGGCCCACAGCGCCAGCGCCCAGCCCCAACCGATCCAGTGCGCGAACCAGGGCGTGAGCGCTGCGCCAAATGCAGCGCCGCCCATGATCGCGCAGCTGTAGAAGCCTATCAGGCGGCCACTGTCGTTGCTGAAACGTGCCTTGATCAGGCCAGGCAACAGCGCCTGCACGAACGCGATGCCCGCACCGGCCAGCAGTGCGCTGGCGATCAGCGGTGCCGCCTGAGGCAGCACGCCGCGCATCGCGCAGGCCAGCGCGATCAGCACAACCCCTGCGAGGATGCCGTTCTGCTCACCCAGGCGCCGGCGCAGCACGCCGGCCGCCAGCGCCCCGAGGCCCATGATGACGATAGGCAGGCTGGTCAGCAGGCTGGCGCCAACATGGCCCAGGCCGGTGTCGAGCTGGATGCGGTCGAGCAGCGGGCCGAGCGCCGCCAGCACCGGGCGCAGGTTGAGGCCAAGCAGCACGATGGCGAGTAACAGCAGGGTCTGGCGTTTCATGACTTGTTCTCCTGCGCACCGCGCCACGCCACCAGCAAGACACCGCCGACGATGCACAGCGCCGCCAGCAACATCGACAGGCTGCCGTGCTCGCCCAGCAGGGTGACGGCCATTGCCGCACCGAGCATCGCGGCCACCGAACCGATCTGGCTGAGGTACACCGCGCCGGCCAGCTTCTGCAGCACGAAATACAGCGCGTAGACGATGGCGAACAGCGCCATCTGCACCAGCAGCAGGCTGATCGCCGGTCCGCTGTGCAACGCCGGGGCGAGCGTCACGTCGAACAGGGCCAGCGGTAGCAGGAGCAGGGCGCCACCCAGCAGCATGCCCGGCGCCAGCGACAGCGGGCTGGCACCGGCCGGCCAACAGCGCGAACGGTAGATGTTGCCCAGGCCGAGAAACACCGGTACCGCCAGCGCGGCAAGAATCCACAGCAACGGGCTGTCGCCGCTGTGCATCTTGTCCAGCGCCAAAAGCAGGCTGCCGCTCAGGCCAATGCAGATACCCAGCAGGCGCACCCGGCTCAACGGCTCCATGCGCAGTGCCAGGGCCAGCAGGTAGGTGATCAGCGGCGGAAATGCCAGGCACATCGACGCGAAGCCCGCACCCACATGGGGAATCGAGCTGAACAGCAAGCCATTGGGCAGGGCGATGCTTAGCAAGCCCGAGGCCAGGTAGTAGCGCTGCAGGCGAGGGCTCAATCCTGGCGCTTCGCCACGCAGGCGGGTGAACAGCAGCAACAGCAGGCCGCCACCGAGCAGGCTCCAGAGCAGATAGGCCACCGGCGACCAGCCCGCGGCGCTGGCCAGTTTCACCAGGTTGCTGGTCAGCCCCATCAGCGCGCCGATGCCGAGCAACAGCAGAAGTGACAGGAGCGGTCGTGATTGTGGGGCGGCCATGGGTGGTTCCATCCAATGAATACGCTAAGATGGAAACATTCTTTTTGAAAAGTATCTTGATGGCAAGATAAATCGAGGGCGATATGCAGGATCGTGCACAACTGGCCGCCGAGCAGTGGCAACAACAACGCCCGGACCTGGACGGCTTTTCCATGGCGGTGATCGGTCGCCTCGCCGAGCTGTCCCACGTTATCAGCCGCGACCACCTGCTGCCGTTCTTCGCCGAGCACGGCCTGCAAGCCGGCGAGTTCGACCTGCTCGCCACCCTGCGCCGCGCGGGCGAGCCCTACGCATTGATGCCCACTGCGTTGTACGAGAGCGCGATGATCTCCTCGGGCGGCATGACCAGCCGCATCGACCGCCTGGAGAAGGCCGGACTGATCGAGCGCCGCCGCCACCCAAGCGACCGCCGCGGCATTCTGGTGGCCCTGACACCGGCGGGCTTTGCACTGATCGACAACATGCTCACCGCCCACGTCGCTAATCTGCAGCGCGTGCTCGCTGCCCTCAACGACGAGGAAAAACAGCAACTGCATACACTCACTGGCAAGCTGTTGGCCAACCTGCAACCGGGTGAATGAAGGGAGGCATGTGCATGTCGCTTACGGCATTGATCATCGGCGTGATCGCCCAGTTGTTCTTCGCCGGCCTGCAGGGTCTGATCGTGGTGTTCTCCGGCGCCGCAATCGCCAACCACAGCGAGCTGACGCCGCTCCAGGATCGCCTGCTGTCGAGCCTGATGCTGCTGTTACCGGCCATCTCGCTGTTCACCGCCGGTCTGCTGGTGGTCGGCTACCTGAGCGCGGCGCCGTGGCTGTCCAACCTCTGGCACTTGCTGCCGGTCGTGGGGTTCGGGCTGTATCTGCTGGTGCTGTTTTTTCTGAATCACTAACGCTGGTATCAAGGCGGCCGGGTTACCCAGTACGCCGAGGAGATGGACACATCATGGAAGTGGTTTTCAACACCATCGGTGTCCTATTTGAAGTCGTGTTCAGAGTGCTCGGGCTTTGGGTGTTGAAGGCGATGACGTTCGGGCGTTATCGCGATACCAACAGCTACCTGCATTTCCTGCCGAGTTTCGTTGGTTTGGTATTTTCGCTTGTGGTGCTGTTCGTCATTGCGCTGCTGTTTATCGGATTAAAGGGCCTTATGTAGCTAACTGCCGCTGCGGCCGAAGATCGACGGCGAAACCCTAAAGCCGATGATGCTCGATCAGAAAATCCACGAACACTCGCACCCGCACCGGCATTGCCGAGCCGCCTACGAATACCGCGTGAATCGGTTCCCGGTCGCCGGGGTTGCAGGCTTCGAGCAGCGGTATCAGCTCGCCGCGCTGGATGTCCTCGCTCACGCTGAACTCGCCGATGCGGGCGATACCGGCGCCGACACGGGCCAATTGCGCCAGGGCCTCGCCGCTGCTGCATTCGATGTTGCCGCCCACCTTCATGAAGAACTCGTTTCCGTCGCGCACGAACGGCCAGTTGGGTTCGGCACGGCGGAAGTTGAAGCGCAGGCAGTTGTGCCCCAGCAGGTCTTCCGGTTCCTGGGGCGTGCCATGGCGCTGCAGATAATCGGGTGAGGCCACCACCACCTGGCCGGTGTCGCCGATCTTGCGCGCGGTCAGTGGGCTGTCGGGCAGATGGCCAAAGCGCACCGCCACGTCGGCCTGGCCGCCGAGAATGTCGACCACTTCGTCACCCAGAGTGAGGTCGACGGTGATGTTCGGGTAGCGCGCACTGAAGGCCGCCACCAGCGGCACGATGGCCAGCCGCCCATGGCCGAGCGCGGCGCTGACGCGGATGCGCCCCTTCGGCACGCTCTGGTCGGCGATGGCGTCCTCGACCTCGGCCATGTCGGCGAGGATGCGCCGGGCGCCGCGCAGGTAGGCCTCGCCCTCGGCGGTGAAGGTGATCGCCCGGGTGGTGCGCAACAGCAGGCGAGTGCCCAGGCGCTGTTCGGTGCGCGCGATGATCCGGCTGACCGCCGAGGGTGTCAGGCCCAGGGTGCGCGCTGCCGCCGACAGGCTGCCTGCCTGCGCCACGCGGACAAGCACCGCCATCTCGCCTGATCGGCCGCCTACGTCCATTCGTGCCTCCACGGCAAAGGTGTTTGCCAGAAAAGCGGTCTACCGCCATCGGGGGCGGGATCGTAGCATCTGCGGCATAGATAAGGAGCCTCTCATGCGTATCAATCCACCCCTCGTCGCACTCGCCATCGGGGCCTTCGGCATCGGTGTCACCGAGTTCGCGCCCATGGGCATGTTGCCCGGTATCGCCAGTGATCTCGGCGTTTCCATTCCCGCCGCCGGTCTACTGGTCAGTGCTTACGCCCTGGGCGTACTGCTCGGCGCGCCGCTGATGACCCTGACCACCGGCAGGATTCCCCGGCGCTACCTGTTGATCGGGCTCATGGCGATATTCACCCTGGGAAATCTGATGTCGGCCCTGGCGACCGATTACTACAGCCTGATGGTCGCCCGGGTGGTGACCTCACTGAACCACGGTGCGTTCTTTGGCGTTGGCTCCATCGTCGCCGCCAGCGTGGTCGTCCCAGAGAAACGTGCCGGGGCGGTGGCGGCCATGTTCATGGGCCTGACCCTGGCGACCATCGGTGGTGTGCCGCTGGCTGCCTGGTTTGGCGAAGTGCTCGGTTGGCGCACCGCATTCTGGGGAATTACCGGCCTCGGCGTGGTGGCCATGGTCGCGTTGTGGTTCGCCTTGCCCAACCTGCCAGCGCCGAAAAGCGTCGGTGTAATGGCCGAAGTTCGCGCGCTGGGCCGTGGCCCGGTGCTGGGGGCGCTGGCCCTGACCGTAGTCGGTTCGAGTGCGATGTTCACCGTATTCACCTACATCGCGCCGATCCTCGGCAGCGAGACCCACGCGTCCACCGCGTTTATTACCGCGATGCTGGTGTTGTACGGGGTGGGCCTCACGTTGGGCAACATGTGGGGCGGCAAGGCCGCTGACCGATCCATCGACCGCACCCTGATCGTTTCGCTGAGCGTACTGATAGTTGTACTGCTGGCGTTCACCGTACTGATGCGCTGGCCGCTGCCGGCCGCCGTGGCCATCCTGATCTGGGGCATCGCCAGCTTCGCCATCGTGCCTCCGCTGCAGATGCGCGTGATGGAGGCCGCCAAGGATGCCCCGAACCTGGCCTCGGCGGTGAATATCGGCGCTTTCAACCTGGGTAACGCGATTGGCGCGGCGCTGGGCGGCGCGGTGATCAGCGCGGGGCTGGGTTACCCGGCGGTCTCCCTGGCCGGGGCAGCCATGGCAGGGCTGGGGCTGTTGATGGTAGTGGGCTTTGCCTGGCGATCAAGGACGGTCGCGGCGGCGCTGGGCTGAGGGGGGCGCAAGTACTCGCGGTCTACCCATCGAAGGTGCAGCGCTTGCTGCGCCTTTGTGCAACAAACATGCATGTGCAACGCATGCAGCCCGGTGCGCCGATGAGCTGAAGGTCCGCGCACCGCAGCCTGGCGTCGACAGCGCAGACTCAGCTGGTTGGTCGGGTGTCTGCCCTGCGTTCCGGTTCAACGCGCGCTGGCTGCTGGGCCTGGGCAGCTGGCGCGGTGAAGCCTCTACCATCGGTGTTGTACTCCGATGGCTCCCAGCCTCCGCCCAAGGCTCGGAAAGCGGCAATGGCGGCACGAGCCGCTTCTGCCTGTGCCTGGGCCCTGGCGTCAGCGGCACGCAGCAGGGTCTGGTCGGCATTGAGCACGTCGATCAGGCTGGCCGCGCCGTTCTGATAGGCGACGAAGGACGACTGCCTGGCGCCGCTGAGGGAGGTTTCACCGGCCGCCAGGGTCACCGCCTGAGCCTCGCGATTGACCAGCGCCGAGAAAGCGTTCTCGACCTCTTCACTGGCCCGCAGTACCGACTGGCGATAGGCGGCGAGTGCTTCGGCTTCCTGCCCCCTGGCCTGGTCGATCTGCGCATTGATGCGGCCGAAGTCGAACAGCCGCCAGCGCAAGCCGAGCATGCCTGCCGACTGCGCGGCGCCGCTGCCGAACAGATTGCCGCTTTCGGTGGTGGCGCTGCCGAGCAGGGCGGCCAGGGAGAACTTCGGGTAGTACTCGCCGATTGCTTCGCCGATACGCGCATTGGCGGCGACAAGGCGACGTTCGGCCGCGATCAGGTCGGGCCTGCGGCGCAGCAGATCAGCCGGTGAGCCGGTGCCCGTCAGTTGTGGCGCCCGTGGGATCGCGCTGGCGCCGGCGAGTTCGCTGCGGTGGCTGCCGGGTGGCGTACCGAGCATCACGTCCAGTGCGTTCATCGCCGCGTCCAGGCCGGTCTGCAGTACTGGCAGGCTGGCCTGAACCTGGGCGAGCTCGCCCTCGGTCTGCTGCACCTGGTACTCCGCGGCAAGGCCCCGGGCGTGCAGCAGGCGAACCTTGTCCAGCAGCTCCTGCTGGGTGTCCACCTGCCGCCTGGCAATCGCCAGCCGTGCCTGTAGCCCGCGCACGGTGGTGTAGATGTCGGCGGTTTGCGCGGCGACGGCCAGTCGCGTAGCGACGTTGCCGGCTTCGGATGCCTGGTACTCGGCCAGTGCTGCTTCGCGCCCGCGGCGCAGGCCGCCGAACACATCCAGTTCCCAGCCTGCTTCGAGGTTGGCCTCGTAGTTATTGCCATAGCGGTCATAGCCGGGTGTGGCGTCGAGTACCCGTCCCAGCGGCGTTTCCACGGATTGATAGGCCCGTGCGGCCTGGCCGTTGACAGCGGCAGAGGGCAGCAGCGCCGCATTGGCTGCGCCCAGGCCGGCACGTGCCTGGGCCACACGGGCCTGGGCTTGAGCCATGTCGAGGTTCTGCGCAAGGGCTCTGCTGACCAGCGCGCTCAGGCGAGGATCGGAGAAGCCTTCCCACCAGGCGGCAAAGGAGGTGGGTGTGGCTCTGGTCCGCCGTTCCACGGCGGCCTGTCCCAGGTACCGATCGGCCAGCGGCAGGTCCGGCTGCCGGTAATCGGGACCGACCGCACACCCGGCCGCCAGGCTGGTGCTTATTGCGAGGGCAAGGGTGCGCATGGCAGGCATGATGATTCCCAGAGGCAAAATAAGGTTGTGACCATATTATAGATTGGTCACTATCTGTCAATCAGCTCTCCGGAAAGGTAAGCTTTAGCCATGAACGACGATATGAATACCTCGACCACTCGCGGGCCGCTGGATCACGAGATCCGCGACCAGATCATCAATGCGGCAACCCAGCATTTCGGCCATTACGGGTACGAGAAGACCACCGTCTCGGACCTCGCCAAGGCCATCGGCTTTTCCAAGGCGTACATCTACAAGTTCTTCGATTCCAAGCAGGCGATAGGCGGGGTGATCTGCACCAACCGCCTGGCCATGATCATGGGCATCGTCGAGGCTGCGCTGGCCGATGCACCAACCGCCACCGAGAAGCTGCGACGTCTGTTTCGCTCGATTTCAGCCGCGGGCAGCGATCTGTTCTTCCATGATCGCAAACTCTATGACATCGCTGCCGTCGCTTCCCGTGACCAGTGGCCTTCGGCGATGGCTCACCAGGAAAGGATCCGCGAACTGATTCGGCTGATCCTTCTGGAGGGCCGCGAAACTGGCGAGTTCGAGCGCAAGACACCGCTTGACGAGGCCTGCAGCGCGATCTTCCTGATCATCCTGCCCTATGTCGACCCGGCTCAGCTGCAATACAACCTGGATAACGCCGCCCAAGCCGCGGTACACCTGCCTGCATTGATATTGCGCAGCCTGGCACCGTAGCGATTTGCTTTGTGACCATTGACAGATTTGGTCACTAGAATAAGAATGAGGTTCCTACTTTGCTCTTGAGTAACGGAACCCATGCGCCTCGAGCCTGCCGTTTTGACCCTTTGCCTACTGCCCCTCGTCCTGGTGGCGTGCGGCGACTCATCCGTTCAGAAAGACCCGCGCGACAAGCCGCCGCTGGTCCGGACGGCGGCGGTCGAAAATTCGATCGAGTCCTCACGCTCGTTTACCGGGGTGGTGGTGGCTCGCACGCAAAGCGACCTGGGTTTTCGGGTGTCCGGCAAGGTGCTCGAGCGTCTGGTAGATACCGGGGAAACGGTCAAGCGCGGCCAGCTGCTGATGCGCCTCGATCCCATTGATCTGCAACTGCAGGCACGTGCCCAGCAAGAGGCCGTCGCATCCGCCCAGGCGCGGGCCAGGCAGACGTCTGACGACGAGGCGCGTTATCGCGGCCTGGTCGCTGCCGGTGCGGTGTCCGCGTCAGCATATGATCAGATCAAGGCCGCTGCGGATTCCGCCAGGGCGCAGCTCAGTGCTGCCCAGGCTCAGGCGGATGTGGCCCGTAACGCCACGGGTTACGCGGCCTTGCTGGCGGATGCCGACGGTGTGGTGATGGAAACCCTGGTCGAGCCCGGCCAGGTGGTCAGCGCCGGCCAGGCAGTGGTGCGCCTGGCACGCGCAGGGCAGCGCGAAGCCATCGTGCACCTCCCCGAAACGCTACGCCCTGCGCCGGGCTCGGCGGCTCAGGCCACCCTCTATGGCAGCGACGGTGCTGCCGTCGCTGCCAGGCTGCGCCTGCTTTCGGAGGCCGCCGACGCCACCACGCGTACCTTCGAAGCCAGGTATGTGCTCGATGGAGCACTGGCCAGTGCGCCGCTCGGTTCGACCATCACCTTGAGCATCGGAGAGGGCAAAAATAGCGCTCAGGTGCGCCAGGTACCCATCGCCGCGCTCTACGACCCGGGCAATGGCTCGGGTGTGTGGGTGATCGCTGGCCAACCTGCAACGGTCGCCTGGCGCCCGGTGCAGATACTGGCTGTCGGCGATGATACGGCACGGGTGGCCGGCAACCTCGAGGCCGGCGAGCAGGTGGTGGCGCTGGGTGCACACCTGCTGCGTGATGGCCAGGAAGTACGGCGTGCTCCGACTGCCGTTGCGCCGGTAGCCGGGAGCCAGCCATGAGCGAGGGGCGTTTCAACCTGTCCGCCCTGGCGGTACGCGAGCGATCCATCACGCTGTTTTTCATCCTGTTGATCGCCGTGGCGGGGACACTGGCGTTCTTCCAGTTGGGCCGCGCTGAAGATCCGCCCTTCACCGTCAAGCAGATGACCATCATCACCGCATGGCCGGGCGCCACCGCCCAGGAGATGCAGGACCAGGTCGCCGAGCCGCTGGAAAAACGCATGCAGGAGCTGCGCTGGTATGACCGCAGTGAAACCTACACCCGTGCGGGCCTGGCGTTCACCATGGTGTCGTTGCTCGACAGCACGCCGCCAGCGCAGGTGCAGGAAGAGTTCTACCAGGCCCGCAAAAAGCTTGGCGACGAGGCGAAGAGCCTGCCGGCTGGCGTCATCGGGCCGATGATCAACGATGAATTCTCGGACGTGACCTTCGCGCTGTATGCCCTGAAGGCCAGGGGCGAGCCGCAGCGCCAACTGGTGCGTGACGCCGAGTCGCTGCGCCAGCGCCTGCTGCATGTGCCAGGGGTCAAGAAGGTCAACATCATTGGCGAGCAGGCCGAACGCATCTTCGTGTCCTTCTCCCATGACCGCCTGGCGACCCTGGGCGTGACCCCGCAGGATATCTTCGCCGCACTCAACAGCCAGAATGTCCTGACGCCTGCCGGTTCGGTGGAAACCCGTGGGCCGCAGGTGGTCATGCGCCTGGATGGGGCATTCGACACGCTGGCGAAAGTCCGCGAAACACCAATTGCCGTGCAAGGTCGTTCGCTGAAGCTTGCCGATGTGGCAACGGTGGAGCGCGGCTACGAAGACCCCGCCACTTTTCTGGTGCGCAACGGCGGCGAACCGGCGCTGCTGCTCGGGGTGGTGATGCGCGAGGGCTGGAACGGCCTCGATCTCGGCGCGGCACTCGACGCCGAGACGGCAGCAATCAACGCGGCCATGCCACTGGGCATGGCGCTGGACAAGGTCACCGATCAGGCGGTCAATATCAGCTCGTCCGTCGACGAGTTCATGGTCAAGTTCTTCGTCGCCCTGCTGGTGGTGATGCTGGTCTGCTTCGTCAGCATGGGCTGGCGCGTGGGTATCGTGGTCGCCGCTGCCGTGCCGCTGACACTGGCCATCGTCTTCGTGGTGATGTCGGCCAGCGGCAAGAACTTCGACCGCATCACCCTCGGCTCGCTGATCCTTGCCCTGGGCCTGTTGGTGGACGACGCCATCATCGCCATCGAAATGATGGTGGTGAAGATGGAGGAGGGTTATGACCGCTTCAAAGCATCGGCCTATGCTTGGAGCCATACCGCCGCGCCGATGCTCTCCGGCACGCTGGTCACGGCCATCGGCTTCATGCCCAACGGCTTCGCGCAATCCACGGCGGGCGAATACACCAGCAACATGTTCTGGATCGTCGGCATCGCGCTGATCGCCTCCTGGGTGGTGGCGGTAGCCTTCACCCCCTACCTGGGCGTGAAGTTGCTGCCAGAGATCAAGCAGGTCGAGGGCGGTCACGCGGCCATTTACAACACCCGTCACTACAACCGGTTCCGCACGCTGCTGGCGCGGGTCATCGCCCTCAAATGGCTGGTGGCTGGCGCCGTCATCGCCGCGTTCGTGGTTGCGGTACTGGGCATGGGGCTGGTGAAGAAGCAGTTCTTCCCGACCTCCGACCGGCCCGAGGTGCTGGTCGAGCTGCAGATGCCGTACGGCACCTCCATCGAGCAGACCAACGCCACGGCCGTCAAGGTCGAGTCGTGGCTGCGCGAGCAGGAAGAAGCCAAGATCGTCACTGCCTACATCGGCCAGGGCCCGCCGCGGTTCTTCCTGGCCATGGCACCGGAGCTGCCCGACCCATCGTTTGCCAAGATCGTGGTGCTGACCGACAGTCAGGAGGCCCGCGAAGCGCTGAAGCTGCGCATTCGCGAAGCCGCCTCCGAAGGGCTGGCGCCGGAGGCCAAGGTGCGCGTGACGCAACTGGTATTCGGCCCTTACTCGCCGTACCCGGTGGCGTACCGGGTGATGGGCCCCGACCCCATGCAATTGCGCGAAATCGCCAGCCGTGTGCAAGGCGTCCTGCAGGCCAGCCCGATGATGCGCACGGTGAATGCCGACTGGGGCCCGCGGGTGCCGACACTGCATTTCTCGCTGGATCAGGACCGCCTGCAGGCCGTTGGCCTGACCTCCAGTGCGGTGGCGCAGCAACTGCAGTTCCTGCTCACCGGCGTGCCGATCACCTCGGTACGTGAGGACATCCGCTCCGTGCAGGTGGTCGGCCGGGCGGCGGGAGACATCCGCCTCGACCCCGCGAAGATCGAGGGCTTCACCCTGGTCGGTGAGGGCGGCCAGCGCATTCCGCTGGCGCAGATCGGCGAGGTCGATGTGCGCATGGAAGACCCGGTCCTGCGCCGCCGTGATCGCACGCCGACCATCACCGTGCGCGGCGATATCGCCGAGGGGCTGCAGCCGCCGGATGTGGCCACGGCGGTGTGGCAGGACCTGCAGCCGATCATCGAGACGTTGCCGGCTGGCTACCGCATCGAGATGGCCGGTTCCATCGAGGAGTCGGGCAAGGCCAGCCAGGCGATCCTGCCATTGCTGCCGATCATGATCGCCCTGACGTTGCTGATCATCATCCTGCAGGTGCGCTCGATCTCGGCCATGGTCATGGTGTTTCTCACCTCGCCGCTGGGCCTGATCGGCGTGGTGCCGGTGCTGCTGTTGTTCCAGCAGCCATTCGGTATCAATGCGCTGGTCGGCCTCATCGCGCTGTCCGGGATTCTGATGCGCAACACGCTGATTCTGATCGGGCAGATCCACCATAACGAGAGCGAGGGCCTGGATCCGTTCAATGCGGTGGTCGAAGCCACGGTGCAGCGCGCCCGGCCGGTATTGCTGACGGCACTGGCGGCGATCCTCGCGTTCATTCCCCTGACCCATTCGGTGTTCTGGGGCACCCTGGCCTACACCCTGATCGGCGGCACCTTCGTCGGCACCATCATCACCCTGGTGTTCCTGCCGGCGATGTACGCCATCTGGTTCAAGATCCGCCCCGTTACCCGCAGCGTCGCGACAGCCTGACGCCGCCGACCTCCGGCGAGCGTCTGCCACCCACCCTCCCGCAGCCGGGGAGGGTGCCGACCGACTACAGAGAGGTTCCAATGACTCCCATTCAGGCTCATCAACGTATCGTGGTAACCGGCACCGGCATCGTCGGGCCGCTGGGCTGTGGCGTGGACGAAGTGTGGCGTCGCCTGCTGGCCGGGCGTTCGGGCATTCGAACACTGCCGGCACAGATCACCGAAGGCACGGGCGTCACGGTGGGCGGTCAGGTGCCCACGCACGCGGAGGACGCGCTGGCCGGCTATCGACCCGAGTCGTTAATAGCGCCCAAGGAGCGCAAAAAGATGGATCGCTTCATCGAGTTCGCCCTGATCGCCGCTCACGAAGCACTGCAGCAGGCGGGCTGGCAGCCGAGCAGCGAAGCGCAGCAGGCGCGCACGGCGACCATCATCGCGTCGGGCGTGGGTGGATTTCGCGCGCTGGCCGAGGCGGTACGCACCACCGATTCACGCGGGCCGCGCAGGTTGTCACCGTTCACCGCGCCGTCGTTCCTGGCCAATATGGCGGCGGGGCACGTGTCGATCCGCAATGGTTTCAAAGGTCCGCTCGGCGCGCCGGTCACCGCCTGTGCGGCGGGTGTGCAAGCGATTGGCGATGCAGCTCGGCTGATCAGAAGCGGCGAAGCCGATATCGCCGTCTGCGGCGGTACCGAGGCGGCCATCGACCGAGTGACCCTGGGCTGCTTCGCTGCCGCGCGCGCGCTGTCGACCGGCTTTGCCGAGCGCCCGCAGGAAGCCTCGCGGCCGTTCGACCGCAACCGCGACGGTTTCGTAATGGCCGAGGGTGCCGGGCTGCTGGTGATCGAGTCGCTGGAGCATGCCCAGGCGCGGGGCGCCATGCCGCTGGCCGAGCTGGTGGGCTACGGCACCAGTGCCGACGCCTATCACCTCACCGCCGGTCCCGAGGATGGCAGCGGTGCGCGTCGTGCCATGCAACAGGCGCTGCAGCAGGCGGGCCTGAGCCCCGAGGACGTGCAGCACATCAACGCGCACGCCACCTCGACACAGGTTGGTGACAACGGTGAACTGGCCGCCATTCGCGCACTGTTTGGCGCCGGGGCGGGTGCGGCGATCAGTTCGACAAAATCCGCCACCGGCCACTTGCTGGGTGCAGCTGGCGGGATCGAGGCGATCTTCACGGTGCTGGCGCTGCGTAACCAGATCGTGCCGCCGACCCTGAACCTCATCCATCCGGACGAAGCCGCTGCGGGGCTCGACCTGGTGGCGCTGAGTGCCCGGCAGATGCCGATCACCCACGCGCTCTCCAACGGCTTTGGTTTTGGTGGCGTGAATGCCAGCGTGTTGTTCCGTCGTTGGGAGGCCACGCCTTGAGCGTGCAACACCGGTGCGTAGAACGCGCCAGCCCGATTCCCGGCGCAACGCGGCTCACCGGCAAGGTCGTTGCGCTGCTGGCCGGCCTTTCGGCGATCAGTATCCTGTCCACCAACATCATTCTCCCGGCCTTCCCGGACATCGGCAGGCAGTTGGGCGTGTCCGCGCGTGAGCTTGGGCTGACGCTTTCCAGCTTCTTCATCACCTTCGCGCTTGCACAGCTGGTGGTGGGGCCGCTGGCTGATCGTTTCGGCCGCAAGCGCCTGGTGCTCGGTGGGCTCACGCTGTTCGTGGCGGGCACCCTGGTTGGCGGTCTGGCCGGCTCACTCGACATGCTGATTGCCGGTCGGGTCATCCAGGCGCTGGGTGTCTGCGCCGCAGCGGTGCTGGCGCGTGCCATCGCCCGCGACCTGTTCGAGGGCGAGACGCTGGCGCGCGCACTTTCCCTGACCATGATCGCCACCGCGATGGCGCCCGGTTTCTCGCCGTTGCTCGGCAGCTTGCTGACCACCGCCCTGGGCTGGCGGGCGATTTTCGTGATGGTGGGGGTGGCCGCCGTGGCGATCGCCTTGTTCTACGCCCGCGGCCTTGGCGAAACGCTGCCGCCTGAACGTCGCGTCAGGCAAACGGTGCCACAGGTGATGGGCGCTTACGGCAGGCTGCTCGGCGATGGCCGGTTCATCCTGCCCGCCTGCGCAGTGAGCTTGCTCATGAGCGGTTTGTTCGCTTCGTTTGGTGCGGCGCCGGCGATCTTGATGAGCGGCATGGGACTGTCGTCCCTGGAGGCCGGGCTGTACTTCGCCGCTACGGTATTCGTGGTGTTCGCCGCCGGCATGGCTGCACCGCGCCTGGCCCGACGCTTCGGTGGCCGCAGGATAACCGCCCTCGGGCTCGCCACTGCGGTGCTGGCCGGCAGCCTCTTGCTGATTGGGCCGAGCGACCCCGGCCTGGCCTGGTACACGCTGTCGATGATGATCTTCCTCTGGGGCATGGGCCTCGCCAACCCGCTGGGTACCGCCATCACCATGGGCCCATTCGGCAAGGAAGCGGGGCTTGCATCGGCGCTGCTCGGCTTTCTCACCATGGGCGCTGCAGCGATCACTACCTGGCTGGTTTCCGTGCTGGAGTTCGCGCCCGTGACTACCCTGGGCGCCACTCAGGTAGTGGTCTGCCTGATCGGCTTGGGACTGTTCACGTTGGGTAATCACCTGGCGGCCGGATCGAGCGCGCAGAGCCGATAGCGCCTCTGGTGCGCTCATCGCGACCGGGGCTGCCGCTGGCTGCCCGGCAGCGGGCCGGGATACGTGATGGTTGATGCAGCGGGTGCTTTGTGTCGGGCAAAGACTCACCGGAGCGTGCGCCGGAGATGTTCGATTAAATAGAAAGTATCATTCTAAATTAGGCGGCTATTTAGTTAAGTTGCCTGCGGGCATCATTTCCTCACTGCGGCTCACCACGGTGGTGGCCCTTATCGAGGAACCAACCATGACTCAATCCACTGCACTCACCCATACCTCTGCCGGTCTTTCTGCTGGCGCTTCACTTGCCGGGCGGATATTGCTAAGCGCCATCTTCGTCCTGTCCGGCATCTCCAAGCTCAGCGCTCCAACTGCAATGATCGGCTACATCGAATCGGTCGGCCTGCCGTTTCCTGGCGTGGCGCTCGCGCTGGCCATCCTCGCCGAACTGGTCGGCGGCGTGGCGTTGATCGTCGGCTATCGGACTCGCCTTGTCGCAGCCGGCCTTGCGGTTTTCAGCATCGCCACGGCACTCGCGTTCCATAACCAGTTGGGTGACCAGAACCAGTTCATCCATTTCTTCAAGAACCTCGCCATGGCGGGTGGGCTTTTGCAGGTAGTGGCGTTCGGCTCCGGCCGTTTCAGCCTCGATGCGCGTCGCGGCTGACTGCGAACTGACAGAGGGGATACAGCATGAAAGCGGTACGCGTTGTGCAATACGGCGAGCCGGAAGGCCTCACGCTCCAGGAACGTCCGGGCCTGGTTCCCGTCCAGGGTGAAGTGCTCATCAACGTGGCGGGCAGCGGCGTGAACCCGATCGACTGGAAGCTCCTGTCGGGTGGCCTGAAAGCGTTCATCCCGCTGGAGCTGCCCTACACACCCGGCGTCGAAGTAGCTGGGCAGGTGGGGGCGGTGGGAGAGGGCGTTCAGGGGGTCGCGGTCGGTGACCAGGTATTCGGATTCATTGGAATCGTCGGGGGCTTCGCCTCTCAGGTGGTCGCCAGTGCTGATCGGCTGGCCCATCGTCCGGCGCGGCTATCGGCGCTCGAGGCCAGTGGAGTTCCTGCTGCAGCCTTGACAGCGTGGCAGGCGCTGCACGAGCACGCGCAGGTCGCCGCCGGTCAACTGGTGTTGATCCATGGCGCCGCGGGTGGGGTGGGCAGCATGGCGGTGCAGATGGCGCGGATTGCCGGCGCCACGGTGATTGCCACCGCCTCGGCGGCCAACCACGACTATCTCAAGGGGCTGGGGGCGCATCAGGTGATCGACTACACCCGCACGGCGTTCGAGACGGCGGTCGATAAAGTCGATGTGGTGCTCGACCTGGTCGGCGGCGACACTCAGGCGCGCTCCTGGGCGGTGCTCAAGGCCGGTGGCGTAATGGTGTCACCGGTGAGCTCACCGGACGTCGCTGCCGCCAGGGCTGCCGGCGCCACGGGCAAACATTTTGCTACTCGTTCCGACGGCGTTCAACTGGCCGAGATCGCCGCACGTTTCGACACCGGCGAGCTGACGATCAATGTCGACGTGCTGCCGTTGTCGCAGGCCGCAGAGGCCTTGCGCAGGAGCTCGCAACGACATACCCGTGGCAAGCTGGTGCTCGACGCCAGCCGATGAAACCGTTCAGCAGAAGAGCCGGGCATAGCCCGGCTCTTCTGCGTGCGCAAAATGCCCGATAGCCAGGGCAATCGGGCGACAGTTGCTCGGTAGGGCCAATTTCGGGTTGCCGGGCGTGTGCTCGATCACCGCGACCCTAGGCCCGTTGCGGGTTGCGGGTTGCGATAGGCGCTTGGCGTCACGCCCACTGCTCGCCGAAATACCTGCGAGAAGTGGCTGGGGCTCGAATAGCCGACCTCCATGGCGATATCGATCACGCTATGGTCAGTGTCGAGCAGCAATTGTCGGGCCCTGGCCATACGCAGGCGGATGAAGTATTGCGAAGGCGACGCGCCGGTGGCGCGCTTGAACAGCCGGCTGAAGTGGTATTCGCTCAATTGGGCCGTTTCCGCCAGGTCTGCCAGGCAGAAGTCGGCCGCCAGGCGCTCGTGCATCTGGTCGATCACCCGGCGCAGCTTGTAGGCCTGCAGCGAGTTGGCGCGCCGTGTCGTGGATAGCGGATCGTGGTAGGCACGTACCAGGTGGACGCTCAACGCCTGGGCCAGGCTGTGAACGAACAGGGGGCTGGGGTCGCGTATCTCGGCCAGCTCGACGCGCAGCTGTTCGAGCAGCATGCGGACCAGGCTGTCCCGGCCGCCGGAAACATCACGCAAGTTGACGCTATCCGCGTGGGAGCCCAGCACGTCACGCGCGGCCTGGTCGATCAGCGAATGGGCAAGGTAAAGGTGCATCACCTCGAAGGTGTCGCCTCCCCGGGTTTGCCAACGCATCTCGTAGGGCTGGGCCGAATAGGTCAGGTAGAAGTCACCGACCTCGACTTCGCTCGCTGCCCATTCACCCCCCAGGTTCCGCTCCTCGACGGTAGCGGCCCCCGCCAGCACCATCACCAGCAACGGCTCGGCCACCGCCGGCACGAGGATCGGCTCGGCGATGCTGTGGTGCGTGAACAGCTGCAGCACGACGTCCCTGAGGCCGGGGCGCGGCGCCAGGGCACGGTGTGCGCTCGGCATGTACCGGAGCATGGCTTCGGCAGGAATCCGTTCGGCGTGAAGGGGCGGTGCCTCCACAGCGGGATTGGTCTGATTGGATCGTTTCATGGGGAGCCATCGACGATGCCCGCGGGTGAGGGCGCCGGTCGACAGGGTAGCGCACCGGTGGGCGCGTGCAACCGGATTGCTCAGCCCGCCAGTGCCGGGATGGGTGCCTGCAGCGCGATGGCGGCGCGTACCGGGTCGAAGTATTCGCGGATGAAGACCAGCTTGCCGTTCTGCACACGCACGAACAGTACGTAGTCCTGCTGGTAAAGGCGGCCTGTCGGCTTGATCACGCCTTCGGCCCTGATCTCGGCGCTGGCCTCGGAAGGAACGGCGCCCGGGTGCACCTGTAAATCGAAGAAGCGGAAGTTCTCGACCGCGCCGACGAACCACCCTACATGCGCCAGTACCTGCTCGCGGCCTTCCAGCCGTGCTGGGTGCCCGAGCGTCGGCGCGAAGGGCAGCTCCCAGACGAGGTCGTCGGCAATGAGTGTTTGCCAGCGTTGCGGGGCGTCGACAAGGGTGGCGAAATGCAGCTCAAGCAGTTCGGCGGCAGTGATCATGGCTGTGCTCCAGTATAGGGTGTGGACCGATCCTGGCCCAGCGGGCGCCCAGGCAGCCTGGTCGAGATATGGCTGTGGGGGCTGCATGTCGCCTGGATGGAGAGCACTGTCTCACTGCCGTGAGTTCGAAAAAAGCCGGCTAATTTCGACTCTGACGTTCGATGAAGTCGAACTCAGGCAGTCTGCGCCTGGGTTTTGAATCGTTCGATCAGCCAATGGGCAGCGGGGCCGGGTGGCGTGTCGGTGCGGTAGATGACATCGAACAGGTAGTCGCCGCCGGGGCAGTCGGGCAAATCCAGGCAGACGAGCCGCCCGCTGGCCAGATCGTCTCGAATGATCGGTTCGGGCATGTTGCCCCAGCCGATGCCTTCGCGCAGCAGCATATGCTTGGCCCCCAGATCCGCCAGCCTCCAGGTTCTCGTCCCGACCACGGCAAACTCCTGGTCGTCCGTGAGCCTGGAACGGTCGGTAAGTACCAGCTGCACGTGTTCCCGGCCAGCCCCAGGGCCGTGTGGGCCGGTAGCGGCCAAGGGGTGGGCCGGTGCGGCAACGGGAATCAGCGCGACCTTGCCAGCGCCGATGCGATCGATGCCGTCGATGCTTCTGGTCAGCGGGCCGCTTACGCCGAGCGTGGCACCGCGGTCGAGTACGCGCTGGGTGACAGCACCCAATGCCTCAATATGCAGGTGCAGCGAGACGGTCGGAAATTGTTCGCGAAACGCCTTGAGGGCGTCGACTACGCGTTCGCTCGGCAGCATTACGTCCAGTACCAGATGAACCTCCGCCTCGAGGCCGTGCAACAGACCACTCACCTTGGCGCGCAACCCGTCGATGCCGCTGTAAATGCTGCGAGCCTCGGCCAGAACCGTGCGCCCGGCATCGGTCAGCTGCGGTTTGCGGGTGGTCTTGCGGTCGAACAGGCTGATGCCCAGCTGCATTTCCAGGTTGGCAATCGAGTAACTGACGACGGACGTGGCGCGATGCAGCTTGCGCGCGGCACCCGCAAAACTGCCCACGTCTACCACCGTCAGAAATACCCGCAACTGGTCCAGGGTGGGCGTGCCGGGATTATTGATCATTTCTAATTCCTAGAACGTTTTTATGCATATTATATGGCTTTTTCCGAAAAGCCAGCGCGCCTAGAGTGGTCCCATCAACCAGCCGCTCAGCGAGATTCATCATGACGCTTCACACTGCCGCCTCGCCAATCGAACAGATCGTTCTGCCCAACGTGCGTGACATCGGCGGGTTCGATGTTCACCGTGCGCTTCCGTCTGCGCAGCGTCGTATGGTCGGGCCGTTCGTTTTCCTCGACAGCTTCGGGCCGGTCGTCTTTGGCGCTGGAGAGGGGCTGGATACCCGACCACATCCGCACATCGGTCTGGCTACGATCAGCTACCTGCTTCAGGGTGAAATGCTGCATCGCGACAGCGCCGGACATATCCAGCAGCTCAAGGCCGGCGAGGTAAACGTGATGGTCGCCGGCCGCGGCATCGTCCATTCCGAGCGATCGAGCGACCCGGTGCGCGCCAGTGGCGGCACGCTCATGGGGCTACAGGCCTGGGTGGCGCTGCCCCAGGCGCATGAAGAAAGCGAACCGGGCTTTCACCATCTGAGCGCGCCCTCGCTGCCGGTAATGGAAGGCGAGGGGGTCTCGCTCCGTTTGCTGGCTGGTGCGCTCGAAGGCCGAAGTGCCTCGACCCAGACGTTCTCCGCGCTGTTCTATGCCGATCTGCAACTGCAGGCTGGTGCGCGTTACCAGCTGTCTGCCGAGCACATTGAGCGCGCTCTTTACGTGGTCAGCGGCGAGGTGGAAGTGCTCGGCCAGGCCGGCCGTTTCGTGGCGAATCAGTTGGTGGTGTTGCGGCCCGGCAGTGAGGTCGTCATCCGCACGCTCAGCGGGGCGACACTGATGTTGCTGGGCGGCGAGCCGCTCGACGGGCCTCGCCATATCTACTGGAATTTCGTGTCCAGCCGGCCGGAACGAATTCTCCAGGCGGCCGAGGATTGGCGTGCACGCCGCTTTCCAGATGTTCCAGGCGAGCGTGAATACATACCGCTGCCCGACAGCGAAGCGCGCTGGCGTTTCAAGGGCTGACCCAGCGCCCCTGCAGCGGCTTGGCCATTTGTGATGAGCCGCAGAGCAAAGAAAACCGATTGGTGAGGCGCGATCGCCGATGCCGGCCATTCGTTCGTCACCCATGTATAGGCATCCAATACGAGGACAGGGCAGTCATGCTTTCCTATCGCTTTTTCATTATCGCAGCGCTGGCAGTGCTCACCAACGGCATGTCCATGCTGGGTTTCGCTGAGCAGTCCGCCGGTGCGGTGGCGCGTAGCCTTGAATGCAAAAGCGCCATCACCCGAACCTCGGAAATCCTCCGGTCGGGCACGCTCAGGGGCGAGCCGCTTTCATCGAATCGCAAAATCCCGACAGCCTCGGCAAGGCTCCGAAGGTCCTCGGCGACCGTCTGCGAGACAGTAGAGCCGTCATCAATGACGGCACCTCCCGAGGTGCAGGCCGGCGAATGTCTCGTTCGGTCACGAACTTGGAGGAAATACCATGGCTGACATCACCAACACGGCACTGCAGGAAGTCGCCGGCAAGGTCGCGCTGGTAACCGGCGCTGCCAGTGGCATTGGTAAGGCGATTGCACTGCTGCTGCATACCCGTGGCGCAAAGGTCATCGCCGAGGACCTCAACCCTGCGGTCGAAGAACTCGCCCGGCCCGGGCTGGTGCCGCTGGTGGCGGACATCACCGAAGATGGCGCCGCCGAGCGCGCGGTAGCCCTGGCTGTCGAACAGTTCGGTCGGCTCGATATCCTCGTGAACAACGCCGGCATCATCATCAACAAGCGGGTCGTGGACATGACCCGGCAGGACTGGGAGCGCATCCAGGCCGTCAATGCAACGGCAGCGTTCCTGCATTGCCGGGAGGCAGTCAAGGCAATGATGCCGAACCAGTCCGGCGCCATCGTCAATATCGCGTCCTACGCCTCGTACTTCGCTTTCCCGACGATCGCCGCCTACACCGCATCCAAGGGTGCCCTGGCCCAACTGACGCGTACACTGGCGCTCGAAGCCATCGAGCATGGCATCCGGGTCAATGCCATCGGCGTGGGCGACGTGGTCACCAACATCCTCAATGATGTGGTCGAGGACGGGCCGGGCTTCCTGGCCCAGCACGGCGAGGGCGCGCCCATCGGGCGGGCAGCACAGCCGGAGGAAATCGCCGAAGTGGTCGCCTTCCTGGCATCGGAACGCGCGAGCTTCATGGTCGGTTCGGTGGTCATGGCAGACGGTGGCATGACGGTCACCGCAGGCTGACGGAATGAGTCCGCTTGCACCAGGTCATGCTGGCGCAAGCGCTGCGGCTTCGAGGCAGTGGCCACCTATCATGAACCGGGCGGCGCGCCCGCTGCCGCCCGGGCAGCGTCATGGTTCAGTGGCGGCGCAGGGGCGATTGGCGGGTTGTGTCAGCAGGGCCTCGAACTGTTCCAGGTGCTGTGGGCGGCCCAGGTAATAGCCCTGGGCCTCGTCGCAGTGAACGCCGGCCAGGTCGCTCAGTTGGCTGGCGCTCTCCACACCTTCTGCCGTCACGGTCATCGACAGGGCCCGGCCCAGGCCGATGATCGACTCGATAATGGCGATGGCGGTGGTTTTCGCATCACCCTGCAAGTCGGCGATGAAGCTGCGGTCTATCTTTATCCCGTCGAAAGGGTAGGTGCGCAGATAGCTCAGGGATGAATAGCCGGTGCCGAAATCATCCATCGATAAACGCACCCCCAGGTGTTTGAGTTCGAGCATGATCTGCAGGGCGGAGACGGAGTCCTTGATCATCACGGTTTCGGTGATCTCGAGCTCCAGGCGGCCTGGCGCCAGTCGGGTCGATTCCAGCGCATGACGGATGCGCCCGACGAGATCGCCGCGCTGGAATTCGACGGGAGACAGATTGACCGACACCTGAAGATCGCCGGGCCAGTGGGTCGCCGCCTTGCATGCGCTGTGCAGCACCCAGTCGCTGAGCGCAATGATCAGGCCGGTTTCTTCGGCGATGGCGATGAATTTGTCCGGCATCAACAGGCCCCGCGTCGGGTGCCGCCAACGTACCAGGGCCTCGGCGCCAGAGATCGTCTGTTGGCTGATCGTATAGCGCGGCTGGAACTCGAGAAACAACTCGGATCCGCGCAATGCGTTGCGCAGATCGGTTTCGATCTTGCGACGATTGACGATACGTTCATTCATTTCGGGTGCGTAGAACTGCCAATTGTTCCTGCCAGCGGCCTTGGCTTCGTAGAGCGCCATGTCTGCATAACGCAGCAGATCGCTGGCGTGCACGGCATCCTGTGGTGCAATGGCCACGCCGATGCTGACACCGAGCAACAGCTCGTGCTCGCCGCTGACAAACGCTTTGCCAATGCAATCGCAGATTCGCGCGCACAGCAGTTCCAGATCGGCCCTTGGCAGCGGGTCGTCGACCACCAGCACGAACTCGTCGCCACCCAGCCTGGCCACCATATCGTCCTCGCGTACGCACTCCTTGAGCCGCTGGGCGACCGCGAAGAGCACCTCGTCTCCGATGGAATGGCCGAGGGTATCGTTCACCGGTTTGAATCGATCGAGGTCCAGGCTCAACAGGAAAATGCGCCCCTGCGGATTGTCCAGTTTGGTCTGCAGGTAGGCCTGTAAATAACGGCGGTTGGGCAGGCCGGTAAGCGCATCGTGATACGACAGGTGGTTGATCTGGCGCTTGGCTTCGACCTCTTCGGTGATGTCCGTCACCGTGCCCTGGTACCCCAGGTGTTTGGCTCCCTGGGGGATGAGACCAATGGACAGCATGCAGTGACGGGAAACGCCGCGGGCATCGGCGTAGGAACACTCGATTTGCCGCCGTGCCGTTGCCGCCTGCGGCGATGCCGTAGCCTGGGAAAGGAAGGTATGCGGTTCAAGGCCCAGCAGGTCATACAGATACTTGCCCTTCCACGCGCCGGTCGCAAGGCCGGTCATGACCGTGAACCGTTCGGAAATGAAGGTGAGGCGGCCCTGGCTATCGGTCTCCCAGATCCAGTCGGACGTCGACTCGGCGACCGAGCGAAATCGCTGTTCGCTGATCCGCAGCGCTTCCTGGCCGGCATCGAACAAGGCCGAGGCCCGCAGCATGCGTCGCTGAAGAGCCCACAATACCAGCCCGAAAACGATGGCGATGAGCACGAGCAGCGGCAAAAGGGCGGTCAGAAACGCATCGCCGGGGCGCGCGGGCGTCCAGGTCAAAAAGAATGGCGAGCCGAACGCCGAGTCCAGCGTGACGTAGGGAGCGTCGTCATCCGCGCGCATGGCTGCGCGCAGGTTGGCTATTTCGGTGGTGCGGCCGAGGGCCTCGATATCCAGGCGGTCTACAAACAGCATGACGGACGTGCCGGCGAATGACTGTTCATCCGTCATATCGTCGGGTTTGATCGCCGCCGCGTAAGCCAGGGCGACCGTCCCATCGACAGGGTAATAGCCAAAGGCGGCCTGGCCACTGGCAGCATGCTTGCGAGCCGCCTCGACAAGCGGCCTGACGTCGGCGGAAAGGAATTGCAGGGCAGTTACCGAGCCCAGTTCGCCGTTGATCACCGAGTAACGGGTTTGCTCCGCACGGTCTACGATGAACGCCCCTTCGATCGAAAAGCTCGAGAGCAGCGATTCGCCCATGTTGTCTCGCCCATAGGCCCAGTCGATATCGACCTGGTCGCGGCCCACATGCTCATAGGCGTCGTTCCAGAATGCGTAGTCCACCACCGTGGTTCGCAGGGACTTGGTGATGGTTTGGAGCGAACGGGAGACGGTCTCTCTGTCATGCTCAACCTGAGCGAGGTTTTTCTGGTAGGCGATGGCAATCAGTGCACCACCGGCGATGGCAAGCAGGCTCGCCATCAACACTGCAAACCCAGCTGCGAACTTTCGTGTCATTTCGGTATGACTGCGCATTCCGCCGAAATCGTTTGGCATTGATGCCTACCTTCACTCATTGCAATCGGTTGCTGGCGGTACCGCCAACTCGTCTTTATCGGCTGCTAATGGCTTTTCGTGAGGGCCGAGGAGTGTTTGCCGTCGCCGAGTCCGGGAGCGTGCCAGGGCGCTGCCCGGAGCGAAGCGTTGCTCGCGGGCGCATCTGTTTGAAGAGAGTTTAGCGGCAATCGGCAGCGGCCCTTGCGCGGCCTGCCATTGATGCGTGAGTGAACAGCCGACGCGAAAAGCACCGGCTTCCCCGCGATGGTGCTATGACGCCTTCGTGAAGGATCGCTGCCGGCCCGCTCAGGGAATACCGGCACGCGGGGATTGCCGCCCGGAAAGCGGTGAGACAAGGCTTGAATGGCTAGTGGGTGGTCGCGCCCTGCGTGCTACTGGCCATGACCGTTCACGTCGATGACGATAAAGTTCTGGCGCTGCCACCCCTGCCAATCAGGCGATGGTTGAGTGGTTGTCGCCAGGCCATTTGTGTCTGCACCTGTGCCACGGCATCGAGCACGCGCTTGGCCCACTGTTCATCATCTGGACGCACGACAACCACGCGGAAACCATGATGCTGACCTTCGATCTGCACACCCTCGGAGTCATCGACATGCAGGTCTATGTCGAATGCGCAAGGCAGTTTCGAGGGGGCGTTCGACAGCCCACGTGCGGTAAGGGCATGCCTGTGGCGAACACTATTGACGACACCGTCCACGTGGATGCCGTGGAGCATCAGCCAACGCCTGATATAGGCTGGTGTACGACCGGAAGAGGTATACACCCAGACACTGCAATCCTGGCGACGCAGCTCTCTGATCAGCGAGCGTGTGCCGATACGCAGTGGCTCACCCAGCCAGCGATGAATGAACCCGGGCAGCCTGCTGGGCTCGGCCTCACTGTGTAGAGCCTGGCACGCCAGGGTGTCGTCGATATCGAAAGAAATACGCAAGCGCTGGCGGCCGAACGGGAGCAACGGAAGGCGCTCGCTAGCCTTCCTGAACTGCCGGCCAGCGAAGCGGCAGGATCGCAACAGCGATTTTTTTACCATCAGGCCTCCCTCCGCTCTGCGCCGATGTGCTTTTCGCTGAGAAAAAACTTCTTCCGTTCAGGTGACTGCTCTTCCAGAAAAGCGGCGTATTTTTTCTTGATCTTGGGCAGCTCGTACAACGCCTTGACCCCGTGCTTGGCGGAATTGCGGATCACCGAAGAAGGGTTGAAATAGCCCTCGGCATTTTTCAGGCTCAGCACGAAAGGCGGCAGGCCGGCACGCATCAGCAAATAGCTGACGATCAGCGAACCGGTGCGGTTGTTGCCTTCGATGAACAGCTGCGGCTTGCTGAGGATGCGCACATAGACGCCAGCGGCGCGTTTCCAGACCGACTCGTTGCGGTGCGCACAGTACCAATTGAACACGTCCTTGATACCGCCTTCGATATTGTTGAAGAAGCGCGACTCGGTGGCCGCCAGGTGCTGGGCGTACTCCTGTCGGTCTGCGGGCTTCTGGCCACAGAGCACGGTGGCATTGAGCTCCAGCATCAGGTTCAGGTGCTGCAGCTCGAACAGGTCGATATCGCGCGCGACATAGTCGTCAATCAGTGCATAACCATCAAGCACATTTTCCACCACTTCGTCCGTCAGCGGATCACGAGGCTCGGTGAAGTGCTTGCTGAGTTCCGCGAAATGGCCTTGCACCTCACGCAGTGCGCACTCAACCGCAGGTAAATCAAGACGACGCTTTGCAGGCATTGGCATTCCTGAGGGAAAAACATGAAGCGGCAAAAAGGCCGGATACGCGCCAGCGCTGTGGCTGTTGGCGGTATCCAGCCTGGGTTGGCAATCGCTGGCTAACTGAATTTTCCGCAGATGTAATCCTCGGTCATTTTCTCTCGAGGGTTTTCGAAGATCTGGGTCGTCGAGCCCATTTCAACCAGGTAACCGGTGCGGGTGCCCTGGGAAATATCCACCGAGAAGAAGGCGGTGGTATCAGCCACACGAACGGCCTGCTGCATGTTGTGGGTGACCAGGGCGATGGTGTAGTCCTTTTTCAGCTCGACCATCAGTTCCTCCACCCTGCGCGTGGCTATCGGGTCGAGTGCCGAGCAGGGCTCGTCCAGCAACAGGACTTCTGGCTCGGTGGCGATAGCGCGAGCGATACACAGGCGCTGCTGCTGGCCACCGGAAAGCGACAGACCGCTGGCCTTGAGCTTGTCCTTGACCTCGTCCCACAGCGCGGCCCCCTGCAGTGCATGCTTGACGCGATCACCCAGATCGCCCTTGTAGCGGTTGAGTCGCAGGCCAAAGGCAACGTTGTCGAAAATGCTCATCGAAAACGGGTTGGGCTGCTGGAACACCATGCCGATATAGCGGCGCACGATGACCGGGTCGACGCCCTTGCCGTAGACATCTTGCCCGAGAAAATGAACGTGTCCTTCGAAGCGGAAACCTTTGATCAGATCGTTCATGCGGTTGAGGCTGCGCAGCACGGTGCTCTTGCCGCAGCCGGAGGGCCCGATGAAGCCGGTGATCTTGTTCTTCTCTATCGGTACATGGCTGTCGCGTACGGCGAGGAAGTTGCCATAGAAAATCTTGTCCAGCTTGCAGTCCATGACCACAGGTGCCTGGGTCTCGAACGGGGTGGCTATTTGTGCAGATAATTGATTCACAATACGGTGCTCCCACTCAAAACTTAGGCTTGCCGAAAATACGGCTGACGATATTCACGATGAGCACGATCATCACCAGAACCAGCGAGGCCGCCCAGGCGAGCTCCAGCTGATTGTCGAATGGCATGCCGGAGAAGTTGTAAATCAGCACGGCAAGCGATGCCGTCGGATTCATCAAGGCCAGTTCGCCGTCGTGGTAGATCCAGTAGTTGCTGAACAGCGCGGTGAACAGCAACGGCGCGGTTTCACCAGCAGCGCGTGCCACGGCCAACATGACGCCCGTGAGGATCGCCGGCAGGCCGGTAGGCAGAATGATCTTCCAGATCACCTGCGAGCGGGTACAGCCCATGCCATAAGCGGCATCCTTCATGACCTTGGGCACCATCTTCATCGACTCTTCGGCCGTCAGCACGACAATGGGCAGCATCAGTATCGCCAGTGCCACGCCACCCGCAGGTGCCGAGTAGGTGCCCGTGGTCACCACGACCAGTGCGTAAGCGAACACACCGGCGAGGATCGACGGCAGGCCGGTGAGCATCTTGGCAGCGAAGCGCGCAGCATTGGCGAGCTTGCTGTGCGGGCCCAGCTCGGCCAGGAAAATCGCGGCCATGATGCCGACCGGCACTGCGATAGCGGCAGCAATGCCCACCATCATGAAGGTGCCTGCCATCGCATTACCGAAGCCGCCACCGGTCTCGAACCCGGTGGGTGGCAACTCGGTGAACACTTCGAGGCTCAGACGAGCACCACCACGGGTGATGAGCATGTAGAGCACCGAGATCAGCGGCACACTGGCCAGCAACGCGCCAAGCCAGACGAGCGTGGTCAATACCAGGCTGCGCAGCGCGCGCCCTTCAAAGCGGCGTTGCAGGCTGGGCATCGCGACATCAGGGGAAGTCAGGCTTGTCATCATTTATTCCCACGCTGGGCATAGACCATCAACATCGAGCCGATGATGTTGACGATCAGAGTGATCAGCATCAGCACCAGTGCGGCGTACATCAACACCTCGACCTCCTTCGGCCCCGCTTCCGGGAAGTTCAGCGCCAGCAATGCAGCCAGGGTATTGGCGGGCGCGAACAGCGAGAGTGAAATGTTGTTGGCGTTGCCGACCAGCATGGCCAGGGCCATGGTTTCACCCAGCGCACGGCCGAGGCCCAGTACCAGGGAGCCGAAGATGCCGGTTGCGGCGGACGGCACCATGACCTTGAGAATCGCTTCCCAGTGAGTGGTACCCATGCCGTAAGCGGCCTGCTTGGTCTTCATCGGTACGCTGGTGAGCGCATCCTGGGACACGGCTGCAATGGTCGGTAGAATCATGATCGCCAGCACCAACGCGGCAGGCAGCAGCCCAGGGCCGCTCAGGGAGGTGCCGAAAAAGGGTATCCAACTGAGTTCGCTGTGCAGCCAGGTGGTCAGCGGCCTGATTGCCGGGATCACCACATAAATCCCCCATAGGCCATAAACGACGCTGGGGATGGCCGCGAGCAGTTCGACGATGGTGCGAAATATCGCCGCGAGTCTGACGGGAAGAAAATCCTGGGTCAGAAAGATTGCCATGCTGATGCCGAAAAAACCGGCGATCAGCAGTGCGATGAAAGCACTGTAAAGCGTACCCCAGATGGCCGGCAGAATGCCGTACTTGTTCTGGTTCACGTCCCAGACGCTGCCAAGCAGCACGTCGAACCCGTGCTCCTGCATACCGGGAAGCGCTTTGCGCCCCACTTCGAAAATCAGGGCGAATACCACGGCCAGGATCAGTACCACGCCAACCCGGGAGAGCGCGCGGAAAATGCGGTCGACCAGCATGTCTTTGGTGGAGGGAGGCCGGCAGGCGGAATCTGGGTTTTCCGGTACAACGAAAGGGCGGGTCATTGGCTGGGTTCCGGCGCGTGTGCAGGCCTCTTCAATCGCGTGATGCAGCCCACGATGGAAGAGGCCTTGCGAGCATTACTGGATGTTGGCAGACGCTTTGCGAACCTGATCGATGACCGACTGAGGCAGTGGGATGTATCCCATCGAGTCGGCAATCTTCTGACCTTCGGTCAGGCTGTACTCGACCATGTCACGCAGGGCTTTGGCCTTGGCCGGGTTGTCGTTCTGCTTGCGGAAGATCATCCAGGTGTAGGTGGTGATCGGGTAGGACTTGGCGCCGTCCGGATCGGGCAGCCAGGCCACCAGGTTCTCCGGCAGTTCCACGGCGGCAAGGGCCTCGGCGCCGCTTTCAGCGTTCGGTACCACGTATTCACCGGCCTTGTTCTGCAGCACGGCGAAGTCGACCTTGGCCAACTTGGCGAAGCCGTATTCGATGTAGCCGATGGAACCCGGGGTCTGGCGTACGGTGGCGGTCACCCCATCGTTTTTGGGTGATTTGATGAATTTGTCGCTGGCTGGCCAGTTGACGGTGTTGCCTTCGCCCAGCTCCTTGTTGAACTGCTCGTTGATGGTCGACAGGTGCTTGGTGAACACGGCGGTGGTGCCGCTGGAGTCGGCGCGCACGACAACGGTGATCGGCAGATCAGGCAGCTCCAGATCGGGGTTGGCGGCCACGATCTTTGGGTCGTTCCATTGAGTGATCTTGCCCAGGAAAATATTGGAGTAGACGTCACGCGGCAACTTGACGCCCTTCGGACTGCCGGGCAGGTTGTAGGCCAACACGATCTCGCCAGCGGTCATCGGCAGCAGTTGCACGCCTTCGGCAACCTTGGCGATGTCTTCCTCTTTCATCGCCGAGTCACTGGCGGCGAAATCGACGGTCTTGTTCAGGAAGTCCTGCACGCCGGCACCACTGCCCTTGGATTGGTAATCGACGGTGACGCCTTCGGTCTTTTGGCTGAAGTCCTTGAACCAGCTCAGGTAGATCGGGGCCGGGAAGCTTGCGCCAGAGCCGGTCAGGCGCACATTTTCCGAAGCGAAGGACACCGAGGTCGCACAAAGAGAAACCGTGAAGGCGAGCGCGGCAGACGTGATCAACTTTTTCATAAGGAATTCCTTGTGGGACGGAGCACGAACTCTGCAGCAGTCGTGTGAAGATTTTATGACACTGCATGGCGAATTGCCGTCATCCGGCTGTCGTGCATCCGCAACGGCCGTTCACATCCCACGCCCACCAGGCCTGCCGAGCCAGTGAGCATGTAATTACCGCCTCACAAATTGCCCCTATCACTTGGCCACTCCACCTGCCTATCGAGCGGCTTTTCATGTCCTTAATTGCAGACAGCCTGGTACAGCGTATCCACCGCGAATTGCTTGACCACAGTGACGATTGATGAAGTTGTGGTCGACCTGACCGCTGGTGTCCAAGCGCCATACCCGTTGGCTCGACCTTGCCGCCTTGCTTGTTCGATTGATTCGCATTGAACGGCACCGCTCAACAGGCGACGCTCGAGCCCGGCAGGCGGGCTCCTCATCGATAGCGGGCCAGGGCGTATTCAGGGCGCAACCTTCTGGTGGTAGCAGATCGCCCGAAACCTCCTGTAAGATAATTTGAACAGTCCCGGATGCAGTAGCTCTCAGCTGCATAAGCCAGAGCATTCACCATGAACACATATGTTGAGCAGCTTGCGGCCGCGGTAGCCGAGCGATTTATTATCCAAACCGAGCAAAGCGCTGCGGGTCTGTCCATTTTTTGCCGGGATCCGCAAGGCAACCTGGTCACCAGCCGCATTCTCACGGCGAAGCAGTTGCGCAATGCTTCGCTGGTGAGCCTGGTGATGACGGATCTGAAAAACACACTGCTCGCGGCGCCGAGTCAGCCTGCCATCACCCCGTTGCCAGAGTCACTTCACCCTAGCGCGTCATAAGCCAGGTTCCATCCCGCTTGTCGCCATACTCGAACGACCGTAAGCCGCCTCACTTCATATGCCTGTAGTCATGTACTCCACACGGCATCCATTGAAGGAAACGGGAAAATGGCGAGCAACAATCCAGGCAACTTTGCAAACAATCGCGAAAAAGCCGCTGAAGCAGGCCGCAAAGGTGGGCGCAACAGCGGGGGCAACTTTGCCAATGACCGCCAGAAGGCTGTCGAGGCGGGGCGCAAGGGCGGTCAGCAGAGCCGTCGGAAAACGCCGGATGAAACACCCGCCTGAACTGAAGGCTCCGCGTTCCAGACTGTGTGAAAACCACTGCGCTCGGTCATGCGGCGTTAAGAACCAGCTCATTAGGCTCATTTTACAACGCGTAAACTGCGCTTTTTCGCCAGTTCTTGCCTTGCCTGACCTTCGCTCGCCACGTTTTCACACGGCCTGTTTCGCGGGCCTGATTTTGCAATGAAATGACCAGTTGTGCAGGTTAGTGGCTAGGCAATGCTTCGCTCATCTCCCGTGTCGCGGGGTAATTTGCGCAGCAGGTCGGCGGCGAATGTGCTGATCGCGGCCCAGTTCACCAGATCCCTGATACACACACCGTCAACTTCCAACAGCACGACATCGCTGACCGGGTCGGATACTCGAATGGCTGCAGCGCCAACGGCAGAAACAGTGCATTTACAGGCACGCGGAAGAAACGCCGCCTCGATTAATTGCCGTTGCTGCCTAGTCGACATCATTTTGAAAATTCCACGCTCGTGGGTTCATGTGATACTCCCTTATCAAATGATTGATAACGGCAGTATGCGACCATTTCGCAACAACTCATGTTCGATTGCGGCATAACCTTATTCCTTTTGCGACTATCGCCCGGTCGATTTGCGGCTAGTCATCCCAGGCTTTCGAACTGAAGGCAGGCCGAGTCAGCGGAACAACTTCCCGTTTCAGGCGCAGCGCGAAGAGCGTCGTAGCGCTGACCTCGGCGTATAAGCGGGCTCCCCCCTCCTGCACGCCCTGTGGCGGAATCTGCGACAATTGCTCCTTTCCCGCGACTGCCCCGAGCCTGATGACCGACGCCCCCTTCGATTTCGCCGCCCTGCAGAACAACCTCGATCACGCCATGATCGCTGACCGCCATCGCTTGCGCCGGCAACTGCACGAGTTGCACAAGCAACCTGACGAGGCCAGGCAGGCGCAGTGGTTGGCACGCTTTCAGGCGTCCTGTGCCAAGGTCGAGGCGCGGCGTCTGAGCGTGCCGGTGATGCGCTACGACGATGCCTTGCCAATCGCGGCCAAACGCGACGAGATCAAGGCGGCGCTGGCCAAGCACCAGGTACTGGTGATTGCCGGCGAGACCGGTTCGGGCAAGACCACCCAGTTACCGAAGATCTGCCTGGAAATCGGGCGTGGGCAGCATGGGCTGATCGGCCACACCCAGCCGCGGCGACTGGCGGCGCGCAGTGTGGCGACGCGGGTGGCCGAGGAGATCGGTACGCCGTTGGGCGAACTGGTCGGCTATCAGGTGCGTTTCGAGGACCAGAGCAAGGACACGTCGCTGATCAAGCTGATGACCGACGGCATTCTGCTCGCGGAAACCCAGCACGACCGTTTTCTGGAGAAGTACGACACCATCATCGTCGACGAGGCCCACGAACGCAGTCTCAACATCGACTTCCTGCTCGGTTACCTGAAGACCCTGCTGCCGCGCCGCCCCGACCTCAAGGTGATCATCACCTCGGCGACCATCGACCTGGAGCGTTTCAGCAAGCATTTTGGTGGGGCCGGCCTTCCGGACGCGCCCATCGTCGAAGTATCCGGTCGTACCTATCCGGTGGAAACCTGGTACCGGCCGCTGGCTGCCGAAGTGGACGAGGAGGGTGAGCGCCTGCTTGACGACCTCACCGTCGATCAGGGCATTCTCGCCGCGCTGGACGAGATCGACGCCCATGAGAAAAGTGTCGGCCAGCGCCCCGGCGACGTGTTGATCTTCCTGCCGGGCGAACGTGAGATTCGTGATGCCGCCGAGGTGCTGCGCAAGGCCAACCTGCGCTTCACCGAAGTGCTGCCCTTGTATGCGCGGCTGACACCGGCCGAGCAGCAGAAGATTTTCGCGCCCATGGCCGGGCGCAAGATCGTGCTGGCCACCAACGTCGCGGAAACCTCGCTGACGGTGCCAGGCATTCGTTACGTGATCGACAGCGGTACCGCGCGGATCAGCCGTTACAGCTACCGCGCCAAGGTGCAGCGCCTGCCCATCGAGGCGGTTTCCCAGGCCAGCGCCAACCAGCGCAAGGGCCGTTGCGGGCGGGTCGAACCGGGCATCTGCGTGCGCTTGTACAGTGAGGAGGATTTCCTCGGTCGGCCGGCATTTACCGATCCGGAAATCCTGCGTACCAACCTGGCGGCGGTGATCCTGCAGATGCTGCATCTGCGCCTGGGCAGCATCGAGGATTTCCCCTTCATCGAACCGCCGGATGGCAAGGCCATCAGCGATGGCTTCAACCTGCTGCAGGAGCTGTCCGCGGTCAATCGCGAAGGGCAACTGACCCCGCTGGGCCGCCAACTGGCGCGCCTGCCCATCGACCCGCGCCTGGGACGCATGGTGCTCGAGGCGGCCAAGCTCGGCAGCTTGCCGGAACTGCTGATCGTCGCCAGTGCCCTGTCGGTGCAGGACCCGCGTGAGCGGCCGATGGACCGCCAGCAGGCGGCTGATCAGGCCCACGCGCAATGGAAGGATGTGGATTCCGACTTCGCCGCGCTGATCAACCTGTGGCGCGGCTTCGAGGAGAAACGCCAGGAGCTCGGTGCCAACCCGCTGCGCAGTTGGTGCAAGAAGAATTTCCTCAACTACATGCGCCTGCGCGAGTGGCGTGATGCCCATCGCCAGCTGGTGCTGCTGGCCAAGGATCTGCAACTGGCGCCCGGCACGTCATCAGCTTCCCAAACTCATGACGTGCGTAGGGTGGACAACGCCGCAGGCTTGTCCGCCAAGGTGGACGGCTCCGGCAGTACGCCCTACGAGAAAGGCGAGCGTGCGGCGCCGACCACCGACACCAAGGTCAACGTGATCCTGCGCGAGCAGGCCGAGGCCAACGAAGCGGCGCAGCGTGCCAAGGGCTACGCGGCCGTGCACAAGGCGATCCTCAGCGGCCTGCTCAGCCAGATCGGCCAGAAGACCGAGGAGGGCGACTTCCTGGGTGCCCGCCAGCGGCGCTTCTGGGTGCATCCGTCGTCGGTGATCGGCCGCAAGAAGCCCAACTGGATCATGGCCGCCGAGCTGGTCGAGACCACCAAGCTGTTCGCCCGCCAGGTCGCCAAGATCGAGCCGGACTGGATCGAGCCGCTGGCCGGTCACCTGATCAAGAAGAACCACTTCGAGCCGCACTGGGAGAAGAAGCGCGGCCAGGTGGTGGCGTACGAACAAGTCACCCTGTACGGCATGATCGTGGTCGGTCGGCGTCCCGTGCATTACGGGCCCATCGACCCGCTGGCGTCCCGTGAACTGTTCATCCGCGAGGGGCTGGTGCGTGGCGAAATCAACAGCCGCACCAAGTGCCTGAGCGCCAACCGCGTGCTGCTGGAAAAGCTCGACGAACTGGAAGCCAAGGCGCGCCGCCGCGACATCCTCGCCGACGAGGAAACCCTGTTCGCCTACTACGAGGCGCGTATTCCCCAGGACATCTACCAGACCGCGACCTTCGAGAGCTGGTACAAGCGCGAGAGTGCCAAGGACCCGCAACTGCTGATGATGCGCGAGGAGGATGTGCTGGCCCGTGAGGCGCTGGAAGTCACCGCCTCCCAGTACCCGGACACCCTGCATATTGGCGAGCTGCAGTTGCCGCTGACCTACCACTTCGAGCCCAACCACCCCCGCGACGGCGTGACCCTGCGGGTACCCGCGCCGCTGTTGCCGCAACTGCCGGGCGAGCGCCTGGAGTGGTTGGTGCCGGGGCTGATCGAGGCCAAGGCCATCGACCTGGTGCGCGGTCTGCCCAAGGCGCTGCGCAAGAACTTCGTGCCGGTGCCGGACTTCGTCGGCGCGGCCCTGAGCAAGTTGACCTTCGGCCAGGGCAGCCTGCCGGAAAACCTCGGTCGTGAACTGCAGCGCATGACCGGCGCGCGGATCGATGGAGAGGCATGGGTCGAGGCGACCCGCCAGCTCGAACACCACCTGAAGATGAACATCGAAGTGGTCGACACCCACGGCAAGCCCCTCGGCGAAGGCCGTGACCTGGCCGAGCTGACCGCGCGCTTTGCCGAAGCCAGCCAGGCCGCGCTGGCCATCCCGCAAGCCGACAAAGTGCAGAAGCCGGTAGAAGCCAAAGGCTTCGCCCAGGTCGCCGAGAAGACCCAGCAAAAGGTCGCCGGGCTTTCCATGACGGTGTTCCCGGCGCTGGTGGAAGATGCTGGTGTGGTCAAAGAGGGGCGCTTCCCGACCCAGGCCGAAGCAGAGTTCCAGCACCGCCGCGGCCTACAGCGCCTGTTGCTGCAACAGCTGGCGGAGCCGGCCAAGTTCCTGCGCGGCAAACTGCCGGGCCTGACCGAGCTGGGCCTGCTGCACCGCGACCTGGGCCGCGTCGATGCGCTGGTCGAAGACATCCTGCTGGCCAGCCTCGACAGCTGCATCCTCGAAGGCGAGCAGCCGCTACCGCGCGACGGCGCCGCATTGGCCGCCCTGGCCGAGAAAAAACGCGGCGCCTGGGCCGATCACGCCGAGCGGCTGGCGCGCCTGACCCTGGAGATTCTCAAGCTGTGGCACGGCCTGCAGAAGCGCTTCAAGGGCAAGATCGACCTGGCCCAGGCCGTGGCGCTCAACGACATCAAGGCGCAGCTGGGCAATCTGGTGTATCCCGGCTTCGTCCGTGAAACGCCCGCTGAATGGCTCAAGGAAGTGCCGCGCTACCTCAAGGCCATCGAACAACGCTTCGACAAGATCGCCGCGCAATTGCAACGCGACCGGGTGTGGAGCGGCGAGTTGGCGGGCTACTGGGAGCAATACCAGGCGCGCCTCGGCAAACACCTGCAGGAAGGCAAGCGCGACGCCGAACTGCAGACCTATCGCTGGATGCTCGAGGAATACCGTGTGTCGCTCTGGGCCCAGCAGTTGGGCACCAAGATGGCCGTGTCGGACAAGCGCCTGAACAAGCAGTGGAGCCAGGTCGAGGGTTGATCGCCTGGCGCTTTTGTAGCCAGGGTCGAGCATAGCGACACCCGGGAAATCGTCCTGGGTGTCGCTGCGTTCAACCCAGGCTACCGGGCAGTCCCGTTTTGTCCTTTGTGGGAGCGCGTCATGCGCGCGAAATGACGGATGCACGTTCTGCACGGTTGCAACTGCCGCGCAGGTCCGTAGGGCGGCGGGTGTCGCTCCTTACATCCGCCATGGTGGATCGGTGAAGCGAGATCCACCCTACAGGGCTGGAACGCAATAAAAGCGTTGTCCACCGTACGGCCAGGCCCATGGGCAGGCGCGTCGACCTGGCCCTCGGTAACGCTGCGCTCGACCCAGGCGGCTTGCATGGTAAGGATGGCTTAGTCGATCACGGTCAGATCAGGCCATCTGGCTCGCCACTGTTTGCTTTGCAGGCGCTCCAGAAACAGGTGCCTTTTCTCGTCTCGAAACTTCCCGGCTGGCCGTACCACGAGGTCGAACAGGTCTTCCAGGCCAAATGGCGCGGCAATCTACAGTTCGTCGTTGGTATCGAGGCGTACCGCGACTGCCGTTGCGGTCTCGGGCCAGTACCTCATTGCATCCGTCGCTGATGCATAAGGTCGATCACCATTGCGCAAGTGCATGCGTGCTTGGTTCTTCACCGACCAGTTCAGCGTGTTGTCGATGCGCTGCAATCGGGCTTCCAGCTCGCTGTCTTGCTCTTGCGACGCCCTGCCCGTATCGAACCAGATCACATCGATGTCAGGCGGCAAGGGTGAATGCGTCCGCTCGTGCAGGCGATCCCAGACAGCACTACGTAGGAAGCCCGCGGCCACCCAGCCATCTGGCAGGTGCAGGTCGCGCAGGTGCTGCAGTATTCGCCAGCGATGTTCGTCGGTGCTGAGCAGAGTCTGAATGCAGGTGAGGTGGTTCATGGGCGAATCGTATCAGGCGCACCAGGGATTTATTTACTTTGTGCGTGGTCATTCACGGTGGACTGCGTGTGGCTCGGTCATGCTTGTTCAGCGACATCGCCACCGACCTGCGTACACATAAGGAGCATGTGATGGAAATGAAGATACTGGCCAGCGGTATTGGCGCAGCGCTGCCCAAGACCAGCATTGGTTTCAGCCTGTTCAGCGGCGTTTATATCCAGCTAAGACGTTCCAGCAACGACCAGCCGCAGACCTTTGGCATTGCCTCCGGTGTCGAAATAGGTGGCAACAGCGGCACGTTGATCGCCGGGCATATTGAAACGGCGTGGATGAAGATCGACACCACCAAGCACGCCTGGTTGTGCAGCCGCTCTTCACTGGTTGGCGAGTTGGGTGAGGTGGAGCTGAAGGGTACGCTGGCATTCAGCGGTACCGTGGACGTGAATTTCACCATCTTCGATTCGAACAACGAGTCCACGTTCTCGCTCAGCCGCATCAAGGTCGAGTCCAAGGGTGGGCAACTGGCGGACACCAAGATTCGTGGCGTGATCAAGGACATGATGGGCAAGACCCAGAACGGGAGCGCGCTCTGTGCACAGCCGTGACGTGGGGCGCTTCCCCCGGCTGAAGACCTTCTGCAACCTGATCCTGCTTGTGCTGCAACTGATCACCGTGGCGGCGTACTGGGGGCTCGTCGATGCAAGGCCCGATTACATGGCGATCAGCCAGGGGCTTTACCCGGACAGCGCGCTGCTGATGAACAGCCAAGTCGCCGACTGGTTGGTATCCATGCCGGCGTTTCTGGCCGTGGCATTGGTGTTTGCAGGAAGTGTCGCCAAGGAGTTTTTCGGGTTTTCCAAGGGGCGGCGCATCCTGCTCAATCTGGTGCTGCTGATTGTGCTGGCGGCGGTGTTCGGCCTCGCGGCATCGCAGCTTCACCCCGGCGTTTAAGAGTCGGTAGCCAGGGGCAGGGCGTCGTGCCTGGTTGCCCACCCTTTGGCAGCGTGGGCCAGAGCAGCTGACTCACGCCATATCGCTCTCGCGAAACTCCTCGGCCAGAAAATCGATCAGCGTACGCACCGATGGCAGCAGGCCACGGCGGGACGGGAAGATGGCGTGGACGATGCCGCACTTGGGTTCCCAGCCCGGGAGCATTTCCACCAGGGTGCCGGCGTCCAGGTCTTCACGCACCGCGACCCTCGGTACGTGGGCGATACCGACGCCAGCCAGGGCGCCGTGGCGCAGGGCGATCAGGTCGTCGGTGACCATGCGCGGGCGATGCGCAATGACCCGCTTGGCGTTCTCGGGGCCGAGCAGTTCCCATTGGTACTCACGCTGCGAGCTACCCCAGTGCAGGCTTGGTAGCGTGCCGAGGTCTTCGGGTGAAAAGTCTTTCGGTAGCTGCGCCAGAAAATCCGGGCGGCCCACCAGGCATTGCCGGCTGTTGCCGAGCACCTTCATCACCATGTCGGTGTTTTCCAGCGGCGGGAAGCGCACCCGCAGGGCGATGTCGAAGCCTTCGTGGAGCAGGTCGACGCGGCGGTTGGTGCTCTCGATGAACAGCTCAACGGCCGGGTAGCGCAGCATGAAGCGGGTCAGCATCGGCCCGACCCAGGAGTTGAGCAGGGTGGTAGGGCACGCCAGACGTACCAGGCCGCGAGGCTCGGCGAGGTTGCGTTCGATCACCTCGGCGGCGCCTTCCGCCTCCACGCGCATGGCCACGCAGCGCTGGTAATACTCCTGGCCGATCTCGGTCAGCGAACAATGCCGGCTGGTGCGGTGCAGCAGGCGCACGCCGAGGCGTTCTTCGAGCAGGGCGATGCGCCGGCTGAGTTTCGATTTGGGGATGTCCAGTGCACGCCCGGCCGGTGCGAAGCCGCCGTGCTCCACCACCTGGGTGAAGTAGTAGAGCGTGTTTAGATCTTCCATAAATCATCCGTTCTAATAATGGAACGCTGTAGACGATTTTTGCCGTCTGGTGCGAGAAGGGTGTCGAATTTAATCTTTACCACAGGCAGCGACAACTGCACGACACCAACCAACTTCAGCCGAACGACTCGGCAGCCTACTGAAAATCGAGGACCGCGCCATGACCACTTCCTACACCTACAATCGCCTGGACAAAGACAACGCTGCCGTTCTGCTGGTCGATCACCAGGCCGGCCTGCTCTCCCTGGTGCGCGATATCGAGCCGGACAAATTCAAGAACAACGTGCTGGCCCTGGCGGACCTGGCCAAGTTCTTCAACCTGCCGACCATCCTCACCACCAGCTTCGAAACCGGCCCCAACGGCCCGCTGGTCCCCGAGCTCAAGGAGATGTTCCCGGACGCGCCATACATTGCGCGCCCTGGCCAGATCAACGCCTGGGACAACGAGGATTTCGTCAAGGCGATCAAGGCCACCGGCAAGAAGCAGCTGATCATCGCCGGCGTGGTGACCGAAGTCTGCGTGGCGTTCCCGGCGCTCTCGGCGCTGGAAGAAGGCTTCGATGTGTTCGTGGTGACTGACGCCTCGGGCACGTTCAACCCGATCACCCGTGATGCCGCCTGGAACCGCATGTCGACAGCCGGTGCGCAACTGATGAACTGGTTCGGCGTGGCCTGCGAGCTGCACCGCGACTGGCGCAATGATGTGGAAGGGCTGGCGAAAATCTGTTCTGACCACATCCCCGACTACCGCAACCTGATGACCAGCTACAACGCGCTGACCGGCAACCGCTAAGCGCTGCGCCTTTCCAGGAGAGCAGGCACTTCCCGTGACGTGCCTGTTTTCGTTCCGGTGCCTGTACCGCAGTGATTGTTCGAACCGAGCGTTTGCCGGGGCGGTCACTCCTTTATAGGCCCCTGGGAGGTCATTGGCATGAGCCGATCACAGCTCAATCCGCACGAGCTTAAAAGCCGTTGTGTTCCCGTCGAAGAAAACATGCGCGTGCAGCAGCGCTTCTGGTTCGTCGAGCAGTTAGGGTGCGTAGTGCTGGCCGCTATCGTCGTGCTCACCCTGCTGGGGGCGTTCTCCAACGGGCTGCTCAGCGACAGCGTGCGCGCGAGCCCAGGCCACGGGCTGCAAGTGGAATACGAGCGATTCCTGCGCAACGGCGCCACCACCTCGATGGTTATCGAAGCCCGCCAAGCCGGCGATGCCCCGGTGAAGATTACCCTGACCGGCGAGCAGTTCGACAACACCACCCTGGAAAGCCTGTACCCGCAGCCGCTGGTCAGCGCCTCCCTGCGCGATGGCCTGGTGTTCAGCGTGCAGCCCGATGCCAACGGCCGTGCGCGCCTCTACCTGTCATTGCGGGCCGACGGCGTCGGGCTGTTCGACTCCCAGGTCGGCGTGGCCGGTGAAACGGTGCCGCTGCGCCAATTCATCTACCCCTGAGGGCTGCACGATGGATGCGGTACTGCGAGCGGCGGCGATCTACGTCGTCCTGATGATCCTCTTCAAGTTCTCCGGCCGCCGTTCGTTGAGCGAACTGACGCTGTTCGATTTCGTGCTGTTGCTGATCATCGGCGAGGCCACCCAGCAGGCGCTGCTCGGTGACGACTTTTCGCTGACCAATGCGGTGCTGGTGATCGCCACCTTGCTGGCCATCGATGTCGGGCTGTCACGCCTGAAGTGGCGGTGGCCGCGCTTCGATCTCTGGCTCGAAGGCTCGCCAGTCATAGTGGTCGAGCATGGTCGGCCGCTCGAGGGGCGGCTGCGCGCAGCGCACCTGCGGATCGAGGACATCCTCGAGTCGGCACGCGAGAAACAGGGGCTGGAGCGCCTGGAGCAGATCAAGTTCGCGATCATCGAAAAGAACGGCAAGATTTCCATCATCCCCACCGAATGAAGCGCCGTTTCGCTTGATCACGCAGGACACAAACGGTCATGAACCGCCTCCCAGACCGCAGGGCCGTTTACCCGAACCTTTGCCGACACGGCTTCGTCGTACCTGTACAGACCACGTGCAGGAGAGGGTAATGCTGACCGATTCGAAAACCCGCTACCGACCTTATACCCATGCTGCCGGTGGCTGGGGTTCGGCTAAGTCCGTCACCGATATCGTCTTGCGCGAGCAGGCGCCGTTGAAGATCGGTGCGGCGCTGATCAGGCAGAACAAACCCTCCGGCTTCGCCTGCGTCAGCTGTGCGTGGGCCAAACCCGACGACACCCATCCCTTCGAGTTCTGTGAAAACGGTGCCAAGGCCACGGCCTGGGAGCTGACCGCGAAGCGCACCAGTCCGGCGTTCTTTGCCGAGCACAGTGTGAGCGAGTTGCGCAACTGGTCTGCCCATGCGCTGGAGCAGCACGGCCGGCTGACCCATCCGCTGCGTTACAACCCCGCCAGCGACCGCTACGAGCAAACCAGCTGGGAAACCGCCTACCAGCAGATCGGTGCCAGCCTGCGGGCGATGCAGCCGGACGAGGTGGTCTTTTACGCCTCCGGGCGCGCCTCGCTGGAGGCTTCGTTCATGTACCAGCTGTTCGCCCGCGCCTATGGCACCAACAACCTGCCGGACAGTTCCAACATGTGCCACGAGAGCACTTCCGTGGGGCTGCAGGAGAGCATTGGCGTGCCGGTCGGCACCGTGACGCTGAACGATTTCGAACACACCGACTGCATCCTGTTCTTCGGCCAGAACGTCGGCAGCAACAGCCCGCGCATGCTCCACCAGCTGCAGGAAGCGCGGCAGCGTGATGTGCCGATCATCACCTTCAATCCGCTCAAGGAGCGTGGCCTGCAGGAGTTCGTCAACCCGCAGTCGCCTGGTGAAATGCTCGGCCCCAACACCACGCAGATCAGCACCCAGTACCACCAGGTGTGCATTGGCGGTGATACCGCTGCGATCACCGGTATCAGCAAGGCGCTGCTGGACATGCACGATGCAGCATTGCAGCGTGGCCAGCCTGGGGTTCTGGACGAGGCATTCATCGCCAGCCATACCGCAGGTGCCGAGCAATTCCTGCGTTATGTGCGCGCGCAGGACTGGGCCGCGCTGGAGTCGATTACCGGGCTGACCCGCGCTGCCATGGAGGCGACCGCGACCGTCTACGCCCAGGCGCAGCGGGTGATGATCATCTACGGCATGGGGCTGACCCAGCACCGCCAGGGTGTGCAGAACGTGCAGATGCTGGTGAACCTGTTGCTGCTGCGCGGCAACATCGGCAAGCCCGGTGCGGGAATCTGCCCGGTGCGCGGGCATTCCAACGTGCAGGGCCAGCGTACCGTGGGCATCAGCGAGGACCCAGCCAAGGTGCCAGTGGAGCTGATCGAACAGCACTTCAACTTCAAGGTGCCCGAGCAGATGGGCGTGTCTACCGTGGACGCCTGCAACGGCATGCTCGAGGGCCGCATCCGAGGCTTCGTCAGCCTGGGTGGCAACTTCCTGCGCGCGGTGCCGGACACCACCTTGATGGAGCCCGCCTGGCAGCGCCTTGCGCTCAACGTGCAGGTGGCGACCAAACTCAATCATTCCCATCTGCTACCGGGTGAGCACGCCTGGCTACTGCCGTGCCTGGGGCGTATCGAAATCGACCGCCAGGACGGCATCGAGCAGGCCCACAGCACCGAGGACAGCACCGGTTGCATCCATGGCTGGCGCGGCAATAGCGAGCCGGCCAGCGAGCACCTGCGCTCGGAGCCGGCGATCATCGCCGGGTTGGCGCGAGCCACGCTGACGACGCCGGTCGGCATCGACTGGGAGGCCTGGCGCCGCGATTATTCGCTGGTCCGCAAGGCGATCGCCGCAGTCTATCCAGAGATTTTTCATGACTTCGAGCGGCGCATGTGGGAACCGGGTGGCTTCCACCGGCCGCTCGGCGCGGCCAAGCGCGAGTGGGCGACCGAGAGTGGCAAGGCGCAGTTCGTGACGCCCGAACAGCTGATTGCTGACGACGACGTGCAGGCGTCTTATGTTCGCCGCGACGTGCTGCAGCTGATGACGATCCGCAGCAACGACCAGTTCAACACCACCATATACGGCTACAACGACCGCTTTCGCGGTGTGCACGGCACCCGCTCGGTGATCTTCATGAACACCGACGACATCGTGCGCCTCGGCCTGGCTGCGGGTAGCTGGGTAGACGTGACCACTGCCATCGAGCCGGAGGTCGAACGCCGGGTCGGACCGCTGCAGGTCCTCGCCTACGACATCCCCCAGGGCTGCTGCGCGGCGTACTACCCGGAGTGCAACCCGCTGGTGCCGCTGTGGCACCACGCGAAGCGCAGCAAGGTGCCGGCGGCCAAGTCTGTTCCTGTGACGCTTGCCCCAAGCACTGCAAGTGCGCCGGGAGATGTCCGTCCGCAACAGTCCGCTGTCATCGCGTCACAGCGTTAGGGGCGGACCTCACGGGCCACTGCTCGGAAGGTTTGAACTTCAAACGGCGGGGTTCCTTCCTAATTCAGACGCTGCGATTTTCGTCCCGGCTCGGCTCCAGCGTTGCCATCCGGGCGCGAATCGCTTCCTATCCGCAGCCTCAGGAGAAGCCGATGACTCGCAATACCTCCAACCAATACGCCATGCAGAACCCACTGACCCAGTACCCACAGCCCGAATTTCCGGCTCAGCATCAGCCGGAGCCAGGCCTCGACAGCAAGATGACGCCGGAGCCCGATCACGGCGAGGAGAGCTATGTGGGCTTCGGTCGCCTGGCGGGTCGCAAGGCGCTGATCACAGGCGCCGATTCCGGTATCGGCCGTGCCGCCGCGATTGCCTATGCGCGCGAAGGCGCCGACATCGTGCTCAATTACCTGCCTGAGGAAGAGTCCGATGCGCAGGAAGTCGTGCAGTTGATCGAAGCCGAGGGACGCCGTGCCGTGGCCATCCCCGGCGACCTGAAGGACGAGGCGTTCTGCGTGTCGCTGGTCAACGAAGCGGTCGAGGCCCTGGGCGGCCTGGATATTCTGGTCAACGTGGCCGGCAAACAGATTACCCAGAAGCATATCTCCGAGATCACCACCGAGCAGTTCGACCACACCTTCAAGACCAACGTGTATGCGATGTTCTGGTTGTGCAAGGCGGCTGTGGCGCACATGCCGCCCGGTGCGGCGATCATCAACACGGCGTCCATCCAGTCCTATGACCCATCCGGCACACTGCTCGACTATGCGTCCACCAAGGCGGCCATAGTCGCCTTCACCAAGGCGCTGTCGAGCCAGGTGATCGAGCAGGGTATCCGCGTCAACGCGGTCGCCCCAGGACCGATCTGGACGGTACTGCAGCCCAGCGACGGCCAGCCTCGCGAAAAGATCCCGACCTTCGGTTCGCAGGTGCCGATGAAGCGCCCGGGCCAGCCGGCCGAATGCGCGCCGCTTTACGTGCTGCTGGCATCGCAGGAGTCCAGCTACATCACTGGCGAAACCTTTGGGGTAACCGGGGGCAACCCGCTGCCTTGACAGCATCAGGCCCGTGGCAGCTCGCCGCGGGCTTCGCCACATCGGCTTACCACGCTTACAACCAGCAGAGGTGACCATGACCACTCATGTCGTTCATTTCACTGCGCCGATCAACTCCAATACCTGTGGGCAACTGATCGACAGTTGCACCAAGGCGCTGCAGCAGGGCGCCAGCGAAATCGTGTTGAAAATCGCCACCATGGGCGGCGAATGCAGCTACGGGTTTTCGCTGTACAACTTTCTCGTTTCCCTGCCGATTCCGGTGACAACCCACAACCTGGGCACGGTGGAGTCGATGGGCAACATCATCTTCCTCGCCGGCAGCCGGCGCACGGCCTGCGAGTACAGCAAGTTCCTGTTCCACCCGTTCCACTGGACCCTCAACGGCTCGGTGGACCACGCACGGATGGCCGAATACGCGATGAGCCTGGATTACGACATGCACCTGTATCGCGCCATCGTCGAAGAACGCACGCGCTCGGCAGCTCAGCCTCTGGATATCGTCGCTTGCCTGACGGCATCGCCACGCATCATCAATGCCGAAGAGGCGCTGGGTGCCGGGCTGATCGATGAAGTGAACTGCCTCACCGCAGACGCCAATGCGGTGCAGTGGGCCGTTCATTCCTGACCTGCTGAAAGGCGCCGGCCGCGTGGTCGGCGCCGGTATCACGCCTGGCCGTCGACCTTGCGTCGCACTTCGTCCGCGGCCTGGCGCATCTTTTCAGCTTCCTGTTCCTTGGTCTTGATCGACGTCGGGGTGATCACCCGGTCGATGGTCTCGGTGTTCTCGCCTGGCCGCTGGTTTTCCTTCCTTACCACGTTGACCTTGTCGCCCTGCAGGTCCTCTGCCGGTTTGTTGGGCGGGGTCTGGTCGATCGATGAATCGCTCATGGCGTACTCCTGGTGCTGATGGGTTCTACAGTTAGGAGGCCGATCGGGTCGGTCGAGTTCGAGCTAATTGCGGTCTGTATCCGGATGCTTCGAAACGGCCTGTTCGGCACGTCGCGGGCGCAGATAATCGGAATCTCTCCGGGCTACCCGAATCGAATGCCGTGACCCTTCGATAACCACGATGCTGGAGAAACACATGGGCGAATTCAGGATTTACCTCGACGATGAGCTGCAGTGCAAAACCACCTTGCCAGTCCTGGCACAGGCCGCCTGGCATCGCGCATCGCGTGATGGCCGGGTGGCCGAGGCGGGTGGTTTCGTGAAAGCCTACGAAGGCGAGGTGACCGTGGCGGAGATGCGCCCCGAACCACGTGTTGGTCACCCGTGGCCGGACGGTCGTGATCATCAGGCTGATCTGCGTGATGTGTGGGACAGCTTGCTGCGGCTGCTCATGCAACAGGGGCTGGATGACCAGGCGCTGACCGGCGCGCTGAACCGCTACGGCTGGACCACCAACAGCGTGGAAGGCGCCGTCCGCGATGAGCTGGGTGGCCGAACCGTGCCGTCGGCGGCCGAGCTGGTGGTGTTGCTGGAGGCGCTCTACCAGGATCGCCAGAACGCCGTACCGGATGCCTGATACAGGCTGTCAGCGGCGCATGCTGTTCATGCGATGACGTTCGAACAAGTCAGGCCAATCGAGGCGAACCCGGTCTTCGATCAATTGAATGATTTCGAACACTTCCAGTGGAGTCAGGGTGGTTTTACAGGGAATGCCACTGACATGAATGGAGGTGCTGGAACCGGGTTCTTTAAGTGTCACGCTCATGCGAGAAGGAGTATCCAGAGATGCCTGTACAACAAGCGGGGTGAAATAGTTGTACAGCAGCGCCATTGCGTCCAGGAATCTCATGGTTGCCACAATAATTACTCTCGGAATAACTCCTTAAATGGCCGCTATAGTGGCTGAATGAATGGTGTTGTCAATTAGCGAAGTTTGATGCGCTATTTGCTTTGCTCGGGTGACGACGGCGGCTTGGGCATGCCACGCGGTCCCGCGATACCCCAGGCTATCAGCCCGACTACCGGCAGCAGGATAATAAGCAAGGTCCACATCAGGCGCGTGTTGGAACTCTTCTCACTGCGCCACAAGTTCATGATGGCCACGAAGTCAACGAAAGCGATGACGACGATGGCACCCAGCCAGAAATACACAGAGGGATCGCCCATGGTTGGTCTCCTTCGTTCTTGGTTGTAGAGGGCAAGCCTGATCAGGCGCATACCCGTGGAGGCTCCAGTACGCTGTTTTGCGTGGTCGTCGTGGTGAATCCACAGCAGACCAGGGTACCGGTAGGGCCCGTTCGGAAGTACGACGCCCTGATAATTACGAAGTGTCGGTTCAGATTAAGTTCGCCTGAAGAACAGGGGCGGCGGATAAGCGGTCAAGTCTACGACTCGGGTGCTGTTATCGTGATATCACGGCGTGTGTTTCGGTGCATGCACCTTGCCTGTTTAATAAATAGACATTCATGCATTCTGCATTGGTGTATTGCGTACAGCAGCCAGGCGGGCCACATGAATCGGGGCCTGGCCGGTTATTGGGAAGTTGGCATGTGTGATGCAAAGGCTATTGGCAACGCATTGTTGAATTAGCGTTCTGCCAATAAGGCCGCTGCCAATAAATAAGGATTGCCCCCATGACCCTCACTGCCATTAATCAACTGACCGCCGTTCTGCCCGATCATCAAGTTTCCATCACGCCGCGCCCGGATGGCATGTTCCTGCTGACCATTACCAAGGACGGCGCTGCGATCTTTACCAAGGCGATCGACAAGCAGGCAGTGAGCGAAGAGGGGATCCGCGCGCTGGAGCATGAAATTCTGCGCGACCGTAAACTGGTCAGCGGCGAGGTGAACTGGAAAGGCGCTGGCGCACAGTGGGTGTCGCGCAAACTGCCGACCTTCACCGGCGCACCGGTCAACCCTACTGCGGCGAAGATGATGTGGTCGCGTCGCAACCTGGACCGCCGCCTGCGCCCGACTGCCTGATCGGCCGCATAACCGAGCCCCGCTTGTCGGGGCTTTTTACTGCCCGGACGTGCCAGCTGAGGGGCCGAATATGCTGACGGTAGGCGAACTGCGACGGGTCATCGAGTCGGCATTTCTGCCGCTGCCTTGTCGCTGCACGGTAAGTCATGAAGACTCGCTGGTGGTGACGATCAGCGACCCTGGCACCGGCGAGCCGCTGCTCAGCGTGCTCGGTATGCCGCTGAGCCAGCTGTCGACGACGGCGGACCTGTCGCGTTTCGTGCGCGAACTTCGCCAGCAACTGCGCGAACGCCAGGCCGACCAGCAGCTGCGGGAGCAGGCACCGCGTTAGCCGTGGTTCAGTTGGCGAGCAGCTTCGAGGCGTCGAAGCCCATGCGCATGTTGCCCCAGTGACGGCCATCGAAAATGAACGGCACGTCGATCTCGGTCATGATCTCGCCGGTATCGCGCAGATAGGTTTGCAGCAGGAAGCGCTGAGTGTTGGTGGCCGCGCGCATTCCCACCGGGTCGGAGAACATGCGCTTGTTTCGGCAGACTGGCAGGTCGGTGGCGCGGTTGCCGGTTGGCGGCTTGGACACCCAACTGTTGTTGACCGGGCAATAGCCCCGGTTGTCGACGATGAAGGTAACGATGCCGCCCGGAGTGCCCTTGGTCAGCTTGTCGATCTCTTCCTGGCAGACCTGTGCGAAGCGCTCGGTATAGCCCGTCATGTACTGCTTGGGATCGGTGTTGGGCACCAGCCGGTAATTCTGGTCGAACAGGTTCACGCCCTCGCGCTGCAGGGCGGCCAGGCGGACCTGCAGAACGTCCCGGCACTTGCTGGCGCGAGTGATGGCGGCGTCCAGTTCGCCCTGGCCGAGGACGAAACGTCCCAGCAGCGTCTGCACCCGTTCGGCCACGCCGGACAGGTCACGGGTGGCGGTGGCCGAGCGCTGCATGCGCTGATCGATGGCCTGGCTGTCGGCATGGATCTGGGTGACCCGCTCATTGATACCGGTGTTGGCGTCGGCCACCTGCTGGATGTGTTCGGCGATCTCGGCCAGCTTGCCGTTGGTGGATTCGAAGTCGACGATCATGCTTTCGAAATGCCCGGTGGCGCGTTCCACCACCACCTGGGTTTCACGGGCGCTGTCACTGATCAGCGCGGTCTGCTGATGCGTCGAGGCCACTTCCATGAGCATCGCATCGATGTTCTGGGAAATGTCCCCGGTGGCGCGGCTGACGTTCTGTGCCAGGGTACGTACCTCATCCGCCACCACCGCGAAACCACGGCCGCTTTCGCCGGCTCGTGCCGCTTCGATGGCCGCATTGAGGGCCAGCAGGTTGGTCTGCGAGGAGATTTGCTGGATCAGCCCGACCACGGACTTGATGTTCGACGAGCGCTCATTGAGCGCCGAGACCAGCGTGCTGAATTCGCCAAGGCTGGTGGAAATGGCGCCGATGTTGCCGGTCACCTCCAGCAATTCGGCGTAAGAGTCGCGGGCCATGCTCAGATTCTGCGCGGTGGTGCTGGAGATCGCCTGGGTCTGCTGCGACACCTCATCGATGCGGCCGACGGCACTGTTGCTCTCGCTCATCACTTCGTTGGCGAAGCGTGCCTGGTGGGTGGCGCTTTCGCTGGAGTCGCTGATGTTCTTCAGTGAACGGGCCGACTCGACGGCGATCTGCACGGTGAGCGCCTGTACGTTGCTGATGATCTCGCGCTGCTTGGCCAAAAAGCGGTTGCAGGTACTGGCCAGGGTGCGGATTTCATCGTGGGTCAGCAGTGGCAGGTCGCGGGACAGGTCGCCTTCGCCATTGGCGATTTCCTCCAGCGCGCGGGTCATGTTGTCGACCGGGCGCACGATGAGGTGGCGAAAGTACCAGACCATGAAGCTGACCATGGTCAGGGTGAACAGCGCGCTGAGCAGCAGGGCGGTACCCAGAGTGTCGAGTTTGCCCTGGATCTGGCCGAGCAGCGCCGGGTCGATCTGCGCAGCCTGCAGCAGTCTCAGGATGTCCGCACGCAGGCTGGTGGCTACCCAGAACAACAGTCCGCTGACCACGACCAGCAAAAAGAGGCTGGACAGCTTTTTGGTCAGGGTATCGAAAAAGTGCATCTCGATTGAGTCGTACAGCGACTTTAACGACTGCATGCCACAGCTCCCGGCAAAATAAGAATCCTTGGTTTCTATTATTCGACCGCCGACGCCGAAGCTTTAATGCCAGGCGCGGTTTGCCGATGTTTGCGGCCTGTTGACGAGTGCGCAGGCGCAAAGCGGCGCGCAGTGTAGTGGGTTGCTCGATGCAGTTAAAGTGACCAGGGGCCGGTATTTTCCAGCCTATAAAACACGGCTACCGGCACGCGGCCGGTAGCTGTGAGCTGCCTGGGTGGCAAGCGGCTCAGGCGCGCTGGCCTATTTCCACTTCCTGTGCCGTCCAGGCCGCCACCTGGTCACTGAGCGACAGGCCGAGGCCCGGACGGGTCGGCACCAGCATGCGGCCGTCGCGGGTTTCCAGGCGCTCGTTGAACAGTGGTTCCAGCCATTCGAAATGTTCCACCCAGGGCTCCGTGGGGTAGCTTGCGGCGAGGTGCACGTGCAGTTCCATGGCGAAGTGCGGGGCAAGCATCAGCCCGGCGTGTTCGGCCAGCGAGGCGATTTTCAGGAACGGGCTGATACCGCCCACGCGCGGCGCATCGGGCATCAGATAGTCGGCGCCGCGTTTGTAGATGAACTCGGCGTGCTCGGCCACGCTGGTGAGCATCTCGCCGGTGGCGATCGGCGTGTCGAAAGCGGCTGCGAGGGCGGCATGGCCTTCTGCGTCGTAGCAGTCCAGCGGCTCCTCGATCCACACCAGGTTGAACGCCTCGAACTGGCGGCACATGCGCTGGGCGGTGGGGCGATCCCATTGCTGGTTGGCATCGACCATCAGCGGGAATTCGTCACCCAGGTGCTTGCGAATGGTACTGACCCGGTGCAGATCGAGCGCCGAGTCCGGCTGGCCAACCTTGAGCTTGATGCCGCCGATGCCTTTCTCTCGGGACAGGTCGGTGTTCTTCATCAACTGGTCGAGCGGTGTGTGCAGGAAGCCGCCCGAGGTGTTGTAGCAGCGCACCGAGTCGCGCTGGGCGCCCAGCAGGCGCGCCAGGGAAAGGTTGGCGCGCTTGGCCTTCATGTCCCACAGGGCGACGTCGAACGCACCGATGGCCTGGGTCGACAGGCCGCTGCGACCGACCGACGCGCCGGCCCAGCACAGCTTGGTCCAGAGCTTTTGAATATCGCTGGGGTTCTCGCCGAGCAGGGCCGGGGCGATTTCCCGGGCGTGGGCGAACTGGCCAGGGCCGCCGGCTCGTTTCGAGTAACTGAAACCGAGGCCGCGATGGCCGTCCTTGCTTTCGATCTCCACGAACAGCATGGCGACCTCGGTCATTGGTTTCTGCCGACCGGTGAGCACCTTGGCATCGCTGATCGGGTTGGCCAGGGGCAGAAATACCGATGCAATGCGGATCCAGGCGATCTGATCCTGGTCTGCACAGCCTTGGGGAAGGGGTTGTTCGCTCACACTGATTACCTCGCTTGACGTTCTTGTAGGGGCCGCCAGAGGCTTGAAACTGCTGGCGTGACCCTGGACGTTAAGCTGATTGGGTAATCATTCAAGCCTGTAGTAGCGCGCTCTTGAGCCGTCTGTCGAGGTTTGAGAAGCCGGCAGCCACGGCTTTTGCAGGCCATGGCTGCCGGCGGCGTTCAACCAAGAATGGCGTTGAACAGCAGAAGCGTCAGCAGCGAGGTGAGCCAGCCCAGGGTGGTGGGCACCGACCAGGTGAGCAGCTGATGTTTGGCGTTCTTCACGCCCAGCATACGGTTGACCACCCAGAAGTAGCTGTCGTTGAAGTAGCCGAAGACCATCGAACCAATGGCGGCGGCCTGGGCGGCGAACACCATGTTCACATCGGGGATGGTCGCCAGGATCGGCGCAGAGATCGATGCACCGGTGATCATCGCCACGGTGCCGCTGCCCTGGATAAGGCGCACCAGCGAGGCGATCACGAAAGGAATCAGCACCGCCGGCAACGGCAGCGTCGCCACCCATTCGCCCATGTACTGGCCAGCGCCGCTGTCACGCAGCACGGCGCCCAGGGCGCCACCGGCGCCGGTCACCAGCAGGATGATCCCGGCGCTTTCCACGCCTTTTTCCATCTCGGCGATCACTTCATCACGCGGACGACGCGGCACCAGGCCATAAAGGGCGACGACCACGCCCAAGCCGACCGCGATCACCGGGTTGCCGAGAAAGGCCACGGTCTGGCCGAGCAGGCTCTGCTGCAAGGTGCTGGCGGCGTCGAGCTTGGCGATCACGCCGATCAGGGTGTTGGCGAAGATCAGCAGAATCGGCAACAGGATCGGCAGCATCGACAGCCACAGCGGCGGCAGCTCGGCTTCACGTTCTTCGGCGCGCTGCAGCACTTCGCGATAGGCCACCGCCGGATCGACGGGCGCCTGGCCGCTCTGGGCGATCATCGCCTCGATCCGCGGCCCCATGAAGCGGGCGTAGGCGACCAGCACGAAGGTGGCGGGCAGGGTGAACACCACGCCCCAGAACATCATCAGGCCGACATCGATATTGAAGATCCCGGCGATGCCCAGCGGCCCCGGCGTTGGCGGCACCGCGTGGTGGGTGAGCATCAGGCCGCCGGCCAGGGCGATGCCCAGGGTCAACATGGATTTGCCGGTGTTGCGCGACAGCGCGCGCACCAGCGGATTGAGGATGACGAATGCCGAATCGCAGAAGATCGGTACCGAGACGATGTAGCCGGTAACCATCATGGCCCACTCTTCGCGCTTGTTGCCCAGCCAGCGCACGAAACTGTAGGCCATGCGTTCGGCCGCGCCGGAGACTTCCAGCAAACGGCCCATCATCACCCCGAAGCCGATCACCAGGCCGATGGTGGACAGCGTGGTGCCGAAGCCGGTGGTGATCGATTTGACCAGGGCATCGGGCGCCATGCCGCCGACCAGGCCGGTGATGGACGCGGCGATGATCAACGCCAGCAGGGCGTGGATACGGGTTTTAAGCACGAGCACGATGAGCACGACGATGGCCAGAACCAGGCCAACCATTAGCTGTGGCCCGGCGATGGAGGTTGCTTGCATGGTGGATTCCTCTTGTTGTTATTAGATGCAACGGTTGCGGCGCTGGCCGCGTTGGCTAACGACTGATGTCGCGTTGGTGAGCCCTGATTACCGCGTCGAAATCCTGGTCGGCCGTGAAGCCCAGTTCACGCGAGCGGGTGATATCGAAGTCGCCGGGCCAACTGCACACGATGCCCTGGATGCGCTCGTCCGGCTCATGGCTGACCCGCTGGCGCGCCGCTTCGCCGCCTACCCGAGCGAGACTGTCGAGCATCTCGCTGACCCGCACACTGACGCCCGGCAGGTTGAGCGTGCGGCGCTGGCCAACGGCCTCGACCTCCAGGCGCGCGGCATGAATCAGGTTGGCGATCACCGTGCCGGGTGACGAGAGCCACAGGCGGGTGTCGAGCGGCACCGGGCAATTACTGGCCTGGCCGGCCAGCGGTTCACGCAGGATGCCGCTGGCGAACGACGAGGCGGCGGCGTTGGGTTTGCCCGGGCGCACGGAAATCGTCGGCAACCGACACACGCGAGCATCGACGAAGCCCTTGCGTGAGTAGTCGTTGATCAGCAGTTCGGCCATGGCCTTCTGCGCCCCGTAGGACGACTGCGGCAGCGGAGCGAGTGACTCGGGCACCTGCTCGGGCAGCGGCCCGCCGAATACCGCGAGCGAGCTGGCGAATATGAAGCGCGGCGCCCGGCCCGCTTGGCGGCAGTGTTCGAGCAGGGCGCGGGTGGCGTCGAAATTGATGCGCAGGCCGAGGTCGAAGTCCGCTTCGGCCTGGCCGCTGACGATGGCGGCCAGGTGATAGATCAGGTGGGTGTCGGCATCGATCAGCGAGGCGAGGAAGGCAGGATCGGCAATGTCGCCGGTGCGCGACTCGACGCGTGGGTCGATGATCGGGCAGGCGGCCAGATCCGCCGAAACGATGCGCCCGCCAGGCGGCAGGAGGTCGTGCGCATCGGGCGAGAGCAGTGCCTCGATCAGTCGGGCACCGAGAAAGCCGGCGCCGCCGGTTACCAGTATGTTCATGGATCACGCTCCGCTGGGGAGAATATCCGGGCATTTGGATGCCCCGTATTCTTGTTGTTGGATGAACTAGGTGACAGGAAGTTGTCATGTTGTATGATGAATTTAACGTTGGCGCAACCGTTCGCGTCGTTCTCGTAAGTTCGAGGCGCGCGAGAACCGTCGGTAAGGTTGCCGGGAGATCACTGTGCAGATGCTGAACGAAGCCACCCCAAAGCTCGCCGAGAGGCTGGCCAAGCGCCTGAGTACGGCGGTGCACGAAGGCGAGTTGGGCGCCGGTACGCGGCTGCCCACCGAGCAGGCCCTGTGCGACCAGTACGGAGTCAGCCGCACGGTGGTGCGCGAGGCCATTTCCATGCTCAAGCGCGAAGGCATGCTCATCTCCCGCCAGGGCAGTGGTACCTACGTGACCAGCAAACCCTCGGTGGCCTTGCGCCTGTCGCAGCCGCAAGGCGATTTCTCGGCGGTGGTGGAGATCCTCGAACTGCGCAGCGCACTGGAAACAAAGGCCGCCGAGCTGGCCGCCAGCCGTCGGGACAATGCCCACCTGCGGGCGATGCGAAACGCCCTGGCCGAACTCGACGAAGCGGTCGAGCGCGGCGAGGACGGGGTCAGGCAGGACCTGGCCTTCCACCGCAGCGTGGTGGCCGCGACCGGCAACCAGCACTTCCTGGAAACCATCGATTTTCTGCACCAGTTGCTGCAGCAGGCCATTGCCGTGACCCGCCGCAACGAGGCGCGCAACGCCCACTACATGCAGCAGGTCGACCACGAACACCACGCCTTGCTGGAGGCGATTGCCGCCGGCGACAGCGAGGCCGCGCGCCAGGCCGCCTCCACGCACCTGTGCAACGCCGAAACCCGCCTGCGTGAGGCGCGCAGCGAGGCTGATGGCGCCGGATAACAATCACAAGAGGAGTCACAACATGACAGCGACATCCACCATTGGCGTGATCGGGCTCGGTTCCATGGGCCTGGGCATGGCGCGTTCCCTGTTGCGCGCCGGCCTGCCGGTCTGGGGCTACGACATTCGCGACGAGGTGCGCCGGGCATTTGCCGCCGAGGGCGGCCTGCCGGTCGCCAGCCTGGGCGATCAGGCTGCGGGCAGCGACGTGCTGTTCATCGTGGTGGTCAATGCCCAGCAAACCGAAGCGTTGCTGTTCGGTGAGCAGGGTATCGCGGCACGCCTGCGCCCCGGCACCGTGGTGGTGGCCTGCGCGACCATTGCCGCGGACGCTACGCGGCGCATCGCCAAACGCCTGGCCGAGCATCAGGTGGCGATGCTCGATGCACCCATTTCCGGTGGCGCGGTGCGTGCCGCGGCGGGTGAGCTGACCATCATGGCCTCCGGGCCTGCGGCGGCGTTCCAGCAGTGCGAAGCCGCGTTGGCGGCTGTGGCGGCCAAGGTCTATCGGCTGGGCGACGAAGCCGGACAAGGCTCGCAGATCAAGCTGGTCAACCAGCTGCTCGCCGGCGTGCATATCGCCGCCGCTGCCGAAGCCATGGCCTATGGCATCCGCCAGGGCTGCGACCCGAAGGCGCTGTACGAGGTGATCAGCCATAGCGCGGGCAACTCCTGGATGTTCGAGAACCGCGTGCCGCACTTGCTGGCTGGCGACTACCAGCCGCGCTCGGCCGTCGACATTTTCGTCAAGGATCTCGGCCTGGTGCTCGACAGTGCCCAGGACGCGGTATTCCCGCTGCCAATGACGGCCAGCGCGCACCAGATGTTCAAGCAGGCCTCGGCCGCCGGCCTGGGCCGCGAGGATGACATCGCCGTGGCGAAGATCTTTCCCGGCATCCAGCTGCCTGTCGCCGCCAACGAGGAGATGTAACCATGCCCCTGATCGGATGCATTGCCGATGACTTCACCGGCGCCACCGACCTCGCCAGCATGTTCGTGCGTGGTGGCGCGCGCACCGTACAGACTATCGGCGTGCCGCAGCGCCCGTTGGAGCTTGGCGAGGCCGAGGTGCTGGTGGTCGCATTGAAATCACGCAACCTGCCGCCTGAGGAGGCGGTAAAGCAGTCGCTGCAGGCTCTCCAATGGCTGCAGGCGCAGGGCTGCCGGCAGTTCTACTTCAAGTACTGCTCGACCTTCGACTCCACTGCCGAAGGCAATATCGGCCCGGTCAGCGATGCGCTACTGAGCGCCCTGGGCAGCGATTTCACCGTCGCCTGCCCGGCATTCCCGGAAAACCGCCGCAGTGTGTTCAACGGTTACCTGTTCGCCAACGACGTGCTGCTCAACGAGAGCGGCATGCAGGATCATCCGCTCACGCCAATGGGGGACGCCAACCTGATGCGCGTGCTGCAACCGCAGACCCGTCAGCGCGTCGGCCTGATCGACTACCGCACCCTGCGCGCCGGCGTCGAAGCGACCCGCCAGCGGATCGCCGAGCTGCGCGGCGAGTCCGTCGGTATCGCCATCAGCGACGCCACCGATAACGACGACTTGACCGTTCTGGGCGCCGCCTGCGCGCAGTTGCCCCTGGTAACCGCAGGCTCCGGCCTAGCCCTCGGCCTGGCCCAGGATTGGAAGGCCCGGGGCCTGCTCGGCGCGGGTAGCGAAGCCGGCAAACTGGACCCAGGCTGGGGGCGCCAGGCGATCCTCAGTGGCAGCTGCTCGCGGGCCACGTTGGCGCAGGTGGAGCAGGCGGCAGCGGTGTACCCGGCGTTTCGCCTCGAGGCCGGCGAGCTGATGGCCCGTGGCGGCGAGTTGGTCGCCGAGGCGCTGGCCTGGTCTGACGAGCAGCAGGGGCCGGTGCTGATCTACGCCAGTAGCCCGCCCGAGGAAGTACGCCGCGTGCAGCAGCAGTTCGGCACCCAGCAGGTGGGGGAGCGCGTCGAGGCTGCGCTGGCCGCCATCGCCCGAGCATTGGTGGACGAGCAGGGCGTCGGGCAACTGCTGGTCGCCGGCGGAGAAACCTCGGGCGCGGTGGTGAACGCCCTGGATATCGGAGGGCTGCGCATCGGCCCGAGCATCGACCCGGGAGTGCCCTGGACGCAAACCCTGGGGCGTGCCGGCAAACCCTTGGCGTTGGCGCTCAAGTCCGGCAATTTCGGCAACACCGACTTCATGGTCAAGGCCTGGGGGAAACTGGCATGAGCAAAGAGAGCCTGTTGCGCGAAGAAATCGTCGAGATCGGTCGCTCCCTCTACGGGCGTGGCTTGAGCCCCGGCTCGTCGGGCAACATCAGCGTGCGCCTCGACGATGGCTGGCTGCTGACGCCCACCAATGCCTGCCTCGGCCGGCTGGACCCGGCCGACATCGCCAAGCTCGACTGGCAGGGCAATCACCTGGCCGGCAAACCGGCCTCCAAGGAAGCCTTCCTGCACCGCGCGGTGTACGAGGGGCGAGACGATTCGGGCGCCATCGTGCACCTGCACTGCACCCATTCGGCGGCGGTGTCCTGTCTCGATTGCTTGGATGCGAGTTCCTGCCTGCCGCCGCTGACGCCGTATTTCGTCATGCGTGTGGGGCGCCTGCCGCTGATTCCCTACCACCGCCCGGGTGACCCGCAGCTGGGTGAGGCGATTCGTGGCCTGGTTGGAAAGCACAGCTCGGTGCTGCTGGCCAATCATGGGCCCGTGGTGTCGGGCAAGAACCTGGAGGCGGCGACCTACGCCATCGAAGAACTCGAGGAGACTGCCAAGCTGTACCTGCTGCTGCGCCAGCAGCCGACGCGGCCTCTAGACGATGAACAAATTGACGAGCTGCGCCAGACCTTCGGCGCCCAATGGTGACCACAATGCCACGATTCGCTGCCAACCTGAGCATGATGTTCGCTGACGCGCCCTTCATCGAGCGCTTCGGCCGCGCCGCTGCCGCCGGCTTCAAGGGCGTGGAGTACCTGTTTCCCTACGATTACCCGGCCGCCGAGCTGGCTGAGCGATTGGCCGAAAATGGCTTGAGCCAGGTGCTGTTCAACCTGCCGCCGGGCGACTTCGCCGCTGGCGAACGGGGCATCGCCGCCTTGCCGGGGCGTGAGGCGCAGTTCCGCGAAAGCGTCGACCAGGCCATCGAATACGCCCAGGCCCTGGGCTGCCCTCGGCTGCACGCCATGGCCGGGCTGATCGAGGACGAGGCGTTGCGCCCGCGGATGCGCGAGGTGTACCTGGAGAACCTGCGCTACGCGGCCCGGCGCCTTGCCGAACAGGGCCTGACCCTGCTGATCGAGCCGATCAACACCCGCTCCATTCCCGGCTACTTCATCAACCGGCAGGCCGAGGGGCATGCCGTCCTCGCCGAGTTGGGCGAGCCCAACCTCAAGGTGCAGATGGATTTCTTCCATGCGCAGATCATGGAGGGCGACCTGGCCGCCTGCTTCAAGCGGTTCCAGGCGGGGGTGGGGCACATCCAGATCGCCGGGGTGCCGGATCGTCATGAGCCGGACCTTGGTGAAGTGAACTACGCCTATCTGTTCGCGCTGCTCGACGAGCTGGGTTACGACGGCTGGATCGGCTGCGAATACAACCCGCGTGGGCTTACCGAGGATGGCTTGGGTTGGTTGGCGAATTGGCGCTGAGGGGGCGTGAGCTGACTGAGCCTGCCGCAGGCTCTACCTGGTGACGCCATTGCCGCGAGCTGTCAGGCACAGCCGATCATGCTCTCGATTTTTCGCGCGCATGGCGCGCTCCCACAATTTTAAACCTGCTCCAGGTTGCGAGTCCGATACAGGTTTCTACAATCTGTGGGAGCGGGCGGCGACGCCTAGTCCATGCCCGCGAGATTTGCGTCTTCCCGCGTAGGTGAAGCTCTCAGGCGCTCTGCCTTTCAACAATACGGAAACCGGTGTCGATGCGCACCTTCACCGGCTCTTCATGGGGATGGCCGAGGCGCTGCAAGAGCGCGCGGGCGGCCTGGATGCCGATTTCCGCGCCATTGATGCAGACCGTGGACAGAGAGGGATGCAGGTGGGCCGCCGTACTCAGGTCGCCGAAGCCCATCACCGCGAGGTCATCGGGCACACGGATGCCCAATTCGGTGGCTTGTTCGAGAATGCCGTGGGCCAGGGTGTCCGAGCTGCACACCACCACATCCGGGCGTTCGCCGCCGGCGAGCAGGCGCTGCAGTCCCTCGCGGCCAAGGTTCACCGTGGCGGGCGGTGGTAGCACCACGCGGGGTACGACGGCGATGCCCTGGCTGGCGAGCTCGGTGGTCAGGCTGTCGCAGCGCCGCAACCCGCGCGGGTCATCCAGGGTCACCACGGCGAAGCGCCGATAACCTTTGCCCGTCAGGTAGCGTGCAATGGCCACACCGACCGCCTCGTGGGAAAACCCCACCAGCATGTCCAGCGGCCTGGGCGCCAGGTCCCAGGATTCGACGATGGGAATCCCCGAGCGCGACAGGCGCGTGCGGCTGGCCTTGGTGTGCAGCGTGCCGGTGAGCACGATGCCATCGGGCCGTCGCCGCACAATCGCATCGAGTAACTGCTCCTCGCGTTCGGCGCTGTAGTTGGTCAGGCCCAGCAGGGTTTCGTGGCCGGCTTCGGTGAGGGTGTCGATCAGCGCCTGCACGGTGTCCGAGAAGATCGAATTGGCGATGGTCGGTACCAGCAGGGAAATCAGCCGGCTGCGCTGCTCGGCCACACCGGTGAGCATCGCCGGTACGTAGCCGGTCTTGTGCACCGCGCGAAAGACCTTCTCGCGCAGTTCCGGGCGGACGATCTCCGGTTGATTGAGGGTGCGTGAAACGGTGATCGGTGACACCCCGGCGACCTTGGCCACGTCGGCCAGAGTGGGTGCCTTGGCAGGGTTGGCAGCTCGGCGTTGGACGGACGGCGGATGATCTGCTTCACGCATTGCGGGGTCTCTGGCTGCGTTGATCTGACCGGTCGATGGTAGCCCAAGCGTCGTTCGGTGTGCGTGCTGGTGAGTGCAAGCGGCCACTTGTCCAGGGCCATGAACTTACCGTGAACGGTTTTTTCGGTATCTACGACAGGCACCTGAAAACCCCTCGTTCTGGAGATGACCATGCGTGCATTGACCTATCACGGCAGCCACGACGTTCGCGTCGACAACGTACCCGACCCGGTGATCCAGGAGCCGGACGACATCATCCTGCGCGTTACCGCCACCGCCATCTGCGGCTCCGATCTGCACCTGTACCGCGGCAAGATTCCCCAGGTGAAGCATGGCGATGTGTTCGGCCATGAATTCATGGGCATCGTCGAGGAGGTCGGCAGTGCGGTAACGGCAGTGCGCAAGGGCGATCGAGTGATCGTGCCGTTCGTGATCGCCTGTGGCAGCTGCTTCTTCTGCGACATGAACCTGCACGCGGCCTGCGAAACCACCAACAACGGGCGTGGCGCGATCCTCAACAAGAAGCAGATACCTTCCGGCGCGGCGCTGTTCGGCTACAGCCACCTGTACGGCGGTATGCCGGGCGGCCAGGCGGAGCTGGTACGTGTGCCCAAAGCCAACGCCGGGCCGTTCAAGATCCCCGATGAGCTCGACGACGAGCGCGTGCTGTTTCTCACCGATATCCTGCCGACCGGCTATCAGGCGGTGCTCAATGGCGGCGTGCGCGAGGGCAGCAGTGTGGCGATCTACGGCGCCGGCCCGGTCGGCCTGATGGCGGCGGCATGCGCGCGCATGCTCGGCGCAAAGCAGATCTTCATGGTCGACAACTCGCCGTACCGCCTGGAGTACGCGCGTGTGACCTATGGTGCGATTCCCTTCAACTTCGATAAGGTCGATGACCCGGCCGAGGCAATCATCGAGCAGACCGAAGGCCATCGTGGTGTGGATTGCACCATCGACGCGGTGGGTTTCGAAGCCAAAGGCAGCGCCACGGAAACCCTGCTTACCCAGCTCAAGCTCGAAGGCAGCAGCGGCAAGGCCCTGCGTCAATGCATCGCTGCCGTACGGCGTGGCGGTACGGTCAGTGTGCCCGGTGTATACGCAGGGTTCATTCATGGCTTCCTGTTCGGCGATGCCTTCGACAAGGGGCTCACGTTCAAGATGGGCCAGACCCACGTTCACGGCCTGCTGCCCGACCTGCTGGAGCGCATCCAGAGTGGCGTGCTGCAGCCGGAAATCATCATCAGCCACCGCATGAACCTGTCGGACGCCGCCGAGGGCTATCGGCTGTTCGACAAGCAGGATGACGCGTGCCGCAAAGTGATTCTGCGTCCCTGAGGTAGCGTACGTGCTGCGCCGAGGCCGGCTCTTTTGCCGGCCTTTTCATTGTGCAAGCGAAACAGGGTTGCCCGGTTAACTGCTGCGGGCCTGAGTTTAATTAACCGTGCGCCGTTTCGCTTGATTGTAAGTAATGTAAGTTCTGATATCACGTTGAAATTATATAAGTTGGATAGTTGTATTTTGATGGCATGCAGAATGCGCTGCGTTACAACTTGCATCTTGCAGTTTGCAATAACGAATGCCGTGCGAAGTTTCGCAAGAGCCCGGCTGGCGGGCTTTTCCGCCTTTTTATGAATTGGCATGCGCTGTGCAATAACAGGTGACGTTAACCCGTTATTTCATCTAGGGAGTTTTTCCGATGACTGCTGTTGCCCTCGACGTACTTGCCGCTGCACTTCCCCATCATGAAATCACCCTGACGCCACGCCCGGACGGCAAGTTTCTGCTGACGGTCATCAAAGACGGTTCTACCAAGTTCATCCGCGCCATCGATCACCGTGCGGTAACCGACGAGGCAGAGTTGCGGGCGCTGGCGCACGAGTTCGAGCGTGACGAGAAACTGGTCAGCGGAGAAATCTCCTGGAAGGGTGCAGGCGCGCGTTGGGTTCGCCGCAAGCTGCCAACCTTCACCGGCGCGCCGGTCAGCCCAACTGCCGCGAAGATGATGTGGACGCGTCGCAGCCTGGATTGCCGTCAGCGGCCGTCGGCCTGATCGAGTGACATTCGCGCATATCGCCATACGCCTTCGGGCTGGAGCGCATCCGGTCCTTCTGAAACCCAGTGGAGAGCATCATGGCTCGTAAAACCATCGAAGACCTGTTCATTCACGAATTATCAGACGTTTACAGCGCTGAAAAGCAAGGCGCCAAGGCATTGCCGCGCCTGGCGCGCGCTGCGACCAATCCGCTGCTGGTCGAGGCATTCCAGGCTCATCTGGAAGAATCCCATGGGCAGATCGAGCGCATCGACCAGTTCGTGGAACTGGCCGGGCTCAAGCTCAAGCGCATGAAGTGCGTGGCCATGGAAGGGTTGGTCGAGGAAGCCAAGGAAGTGCTCGATGAAATCGACAAGGGCCCGGTTCTCGATGCCGCGCTTATCGCGGCAGCGCAAAAGGTCGAACACTATGAAATAGCCAGCTACGGCACGCTGGTCGCAATGGCTCAGCAGTTGGGGTTGAAAAAGGATGCCGTCGCTTTGCTTCAGCAAACGCTCGCCGAAGAAAAAGCCAGCGATGAGAAGTTGAGCAGAATTGCACTGGAAGGCGGTAATCAGGAAGCGGCTAAAAAAGCCTGATGGAACAGTGGTCGATGTAATCGCGGCCAGCCTTATTTGATTGTCATCACTACATCTGGCGCAGCGTTATCCAAACCGACAGCCATGTTACGGGGGCTGTCGGTGAATACCGGCTCGCCTGAGTCGTGATGGCCCAACCGACCATTCGTCTCACTGTTCGAACGCACGACTGGTCTGTTCATTCCCAACAAGGGACATGATCATTGATTCAGGAGAATCGACATGGCAACTGAAAACGAAAACCTGTTGAGCTGGTTGCGTGATGCTCACGCCATGGAACAACAGGCCGAGCAGATGTTGAAGGCCCAGGCCGCGCGCCTGGAGCATTATCCCAAATTGAAAACCCGAATCGAGCAGCATATCGAGGAGACTCAGGGGCAACGCGAACTGCTGGAAGGCTGCCTGCAGCGCCTGGGTGAAAAGCCTTCGATGCTCAAGGACATCGCCGGCAAGCTGACCGCCTTCGGGCAAGCCGTCGGTGGTTCGATGATGAGCGATGAGGTCATCAAGGGAGCGATGAGCGGCTACGTATTCGAGAACCTGGAAATTGCCTCCTATACCGTGTTGATCGCTGCGGCCAAGGCCACTGGTGACCGTGAGACCCAGCGCGTGTGTGAAACCATCCTGCCGCAGGAAGTGGCCATGGCGGAGTGGATCAAGAATCACCTGCCCGAGCTGACCGAGGCATTTCTGGCCCGTTCCGAGGCGCCGGACACCCAGGCGAAACGCTGACTCTGCCTGCGGCATCGGCCCGGCGGGTTCGCTGCGCACCTGGTGCGAGCCCCGCCGGGCCCGTTCGAGCATCGCCGTGCGGCGCTGCTGCCCGCGCTCCAGTGTCGCCCGCTGAATTCAGCGTGGCCGACGTTCAATTCTGTATTTTTCATGCGGTAACCCTACGTGTCGATCATCACCTCTCCAAACCCACCGCCTGCCACAGATACTGTCGAGGTGTCGGACTCGCTGATGTTCGGCACGCCAAAGGAGCGACTGGATTTCTATCGGCGGGAGATCCAGTACGAGACCAATCTGCTGGCCGACCGTACCAACGCCTATCTCTCGGCGCAGTCGTTTTTGGTCATCGCCTACGCCTCCTCGATGGCAAACGCCAACCCTGGCTGGGGTGATCTGTTCACCCTGGTGGTGCCCGCCCTTTTATCGCTGCTCGGCATCGTCAGTTCGCTGAATGCCTGGCCGGGTATCAGAGCCTCCGCGGTGATCATCGGCCACTGGCATTTCAAGCAGGAACAGTTGTTGCGAAGCGAGCCGAGGTTCGGTCATGCCTATGACGAGTCACCCTTGTTCAGCGAGCATGAGTCGAGTAAGGAGCGTTACATCAAATCCCTGCGGTTCTCGCTGCGCTCTCCGTGGCTCTTCACCTTTTTCTGGGCCGGGCTCGGCCTGTTCTCGGTGTGGCTGCAACTGTCCTCGACCACCAAGCTGTAGCACTGCACCCGACCTTTGCCGTTCGATTCCCTGCACCCGCGCAGCGAGGCGTGGTCTGAGGCTGGAGAAAAGTGCGCGGGCCGGCCGCGTGCTGAAGCCCAGGGGAGGGCAACAAACGTGAAGCGTATCTGGATAGCCAGCGCTGCAACCGTCCTGCTGTTGCTTGCGGCGTTGCCGCTGTCGTACCGGTTGTGGCCGGCGCCTGTGCCCGTTGCCGCCGCGGTCGGCTCCGGCTTCGATGCGCGCGCGTTGTCCGGCTTGCAGGATCAGCACGGGCAGTTGTTTACCGAGCAGGCATTCGCCGGCCAGTGGCTGCTAGTGTTCTTCGGCTTTACGCGTTGCGCCGATATCTGCCCGACCACCCTGGTGCACATGGCCCGGGTGCTCGACGGGCTCGGCGAGCAGGCCGCACGGGTGCAACCGCTGTTCATCAGCCTCGACCCGGAGCGCGATACGCCGCAGGTCATGGCGGCCTACACGGCATTCTTCGACACGCGCATCAGCGGCCTGACTGGCAGCCCCGAGCAGATTCGCCAGGTGGCCGATGCCTATGGGGTGTATGTCGAGAAGGTGCCGATCGGCGACACCTATCTGCTGGATCACACCGGTTCGATCTACCTGGTGGCACCTGGCGGCAAGCTGGCAGAGCTGTTTTCCCTGCAGGCGCCGGTCGAGTCGATGGTTCAGGGCATCGCCCGCGCCATGAGCGCGCCTTGATGACGGCCGAGGTGCCGCGGCGTCGACCACGCAACTGGCCACTGATAGTGGGCTTTCTGGTCCTGGCCGCCTGCTGGCTGGGCCCCCTGCCAGCGATGAGCCGCACGGCGTTTTCTGCCCACATGCTGCTTCACCTCGGCGTGGTAGCCCTCGCGACGCCACTGCTGGCCATCGGGCTGGCGCGATCCGGGCTGCGGTTGGACCGGCTGCGCCATCTCGGCGCCTGGACGTTTCTGGTGTTCTGCGCCGAGATGCTGGTGGTCTGGGGCTGGCATGCTCCGCTGTTGCACGAGGCCGCGGCGCTCAATGTCTGGGCCTTCGTCGTCCAGCAGGCCAGCTTTCTCGCCGTGGGCCTCGGCGTCTGGTTGCTGGGTTTCGCCAACCGCTCCAGGCGCGGGCTGGTCGCCGCGATGTTCGGCTTCTTCCTGACCTTCGTGCACATGACCATGCTGGGGGTGATTCTGATCATGGCACCCAAGCTGATCTATCCCGCCGAGCTATGCCTGGGCGCGTTCGGCTTCGAGCAGCTGGAGGATCAGCGCTTCGGCGGCATTCTGATGGCCGCCTGGAGTGGCGTTGTCTATCTGGGCGGCGCCGTGGCGCTGGGCGCGCGTTTGCTGGCGACGACGGGCGAGGGCAGGGGGCAGCAGAGCGGTTGAGGGTACCAGCACCGCCAGCAATCGCCTGGCGGTGGTCACTGGTGCTGTCGGTTACAGCTTGAAGTTGCCCACCAGGTCATCGAGCTGCTTGGACAGGCTCTGCAAGTTGCTGCTGGCGTCGGTCAACTGGTCGGCGATCAGCGTGGTTTCCTGGGTGAACTGGTTGATCTGCTCGACGTTGCGGTTGATCTCCTCGACCACGCAGGACTGTTCTTCGGTGGCGGTGGCGACCTGGATGTTCTGGTCGCTGATCTGGCCGATGTGGCCGTTGATCTGTGCCAGCGCTTCGGCGGCCTTGCCGGCATATTCGACCACTCGTTCGCTCTGCTGACGACCCTTGGCCATGGCTTCCACGGCAGAGCGCGACTCGGCCTGCAAACGGTCGATGACCTTCTGGATTTCTTCGGTGGAGGCGCCGGAGCGGCTGGCCAGCGTGCGCACTTCATCGGCCACCACGGCGAAGCCACGGCCTTGCTCGCCCGCGCGAGCCGCTTCGATGGCGGCATTGAGGGCCAGCAGGTTGGTCTGTTCGGAAATGCTGCGGATGGTGCCCAGGGTCGAACTGATGGCGTCGATCTGCCCAGCCAGCGCGCCTACCACCTTGGCCGCCTGTTCCAGCTCGCCGCTCAGCGAATCGATCTGGCGGTTGGCCTGGTCCACTACCTCACGCCCGCCATTGGCGTGCTCGGTCGCTTCGCGCGCCACCCGTGCGGCGTTTTCGGCGTTGCCGGCGATCTCGTTGACCGTCGAGCCCAGCTCGTGAATGGCGGTGGCCACCTGCACCGTGCGATCGCTCTGCGCGGTGCAGTTGCTTTGCGTCAATTGCGCGCGCTCGGCCACTTCGCGAGCCATGTTGGCGAGTTGGCGCGAATTGCCGGCCAGTTGCAGCATGATGCCGTGGATTTTCTCCAGGAAGCGGTTGAAGCTGTGGGCGATGTCACTCAGCTCGTCGCTGCCACTGAGCTCGATGCGCGCGTTCAGAGCCAGGTTGTCGGCAGCGTTGCCCAGGCTGCTCTGCAGAGTGGACACGCGACGGCGCAGGTTGGTCACGATCAGCCAGGAGGCGATGAACGACACCAGCAGGCCAAGCACGATGATCACCAACTGGCGCGTGCGCCCCTGCTGGTAATTATCGGTGCTGCGCTGGTTCTGCTGCTCGGCCTGTTGCAGCAGGGTATCGAGCAGTTCATTGGCGCCCTGGCGCATCACTCCGTAGCTTTTCGCGTACTGGTCACGGTAGATCTGCTGAGCCCGGGCCATGTCGCCGCCATCGAGGGCCTGCAGCATCGGCGTGAGCTCACCGCTGACCATCGTCTCGAATTGATCGAGCAGGCGTTGTGCCTGGGCCCGACGCTCTGGATTGACCTGCGCCTCGACTGCGTTGCGCATCGCCTCGCGCATGCCGGGAATGTCCTCGTTGAGGGCCTCCTGCACGCGTGTCTTGACCCCCCGTTCGTCGCGCAGAGCGGTGTCCTGCAGCAGCATCATGTCGATGCCGACCCGCATGCGCGGGATCCGCGAAGCCGCCTCGGCCATGGCGCGCATCGGCGCGGAAGTATTGAGGTAGAGCGCGCTGGCCTCCCTCTGCATGTTGGACATGCTGGTAAGGCTGGTCACGGCGACCAGAATCAGGGCGATGCAAGGAATCGCCACTGCGATGATCAGGCGGGTCTTGAGGGTCAGCGTATCGAGGCGCATGGGTGCAGTCCATGTCATTGGAGTGGCGCCAGTATACGGGCGCCATTGATTTCACGCTGCCATCTCTCGTCGGGTACCCGATGTTTTTCCTGCCTCATGACGCCTTTATATAAGGGCGACGGCAACCTGACTGGCCGGCCGCCGAGAACCGGCTCCCGGCAAGCCACCCATGCTGTCATTTTGGCTTCACTTGGTACTTCTGCGCCATGATGCTTTGCTCTTATGATGCGAGGCTGAAAAACTATCTCCAACTATCGCGAACCACACCTGTCACTTTCTCACGCCGGTCGGTTCGGGAACGGCACGTATTTGTTTAGGAGTTATGGCATATGGCTGCACTGCAGATCGGCACCGTCGAAGCGATCAAGAACAATCAGGCGCAACTGCTGGGCGAGTGGGTCGCCGCGCTCGAAGCCAGCGGCTCGACCCGCAATCTGAAAGAGCAGGACCTGCAGCAGCAGACCTCCGAGTTTCTGCATCTCACCATTGCCGGGCTGGAAAGCGGCAACGGCACCAACATCTCGGCCACCAGCTGGGAGGCGGTCCGCCAGTTCCTGGAGCGTCTGTCGTCCAGCCGTGCTCTGCTCGGTCACGATTCGCATCAGACCGCCAGTTTCATCTTTGCCCTCAAGGGGCCGCTGTTCAAGTTGCTGCAACGTCAATACAGCGCGCAGCCCGACGTACTGGCACAACAGCTGTTGGACGTTTCCGAGTTGCTCGACAACCTCGGCATGCACACCATTCGCACCTTCCAGAAATCCCGCGAGTCGGTGATCAAGCGGCAGCAGGAAGAGCTGCTCGAGCTGTCCACCCCGGTGGTCAAACTGTGGGACGGCGTGCTGGCATTGCCGATGATCGGCACGCTGGATTCACAGCGCACACAGGTCGTGATGGAGTCGCTGCTGCAGCGCATCGTCGATACCGGTTCGGAAATCGCCATCATCGACATCACCGGCGTGCCGACCGTCGACACCCTGGTCGCCCAGCACTTGTTGAAGACCGTGACCGCCATTCGCCTGATGGGCGCCGACTGCATCATCAGCGGTGTGCGTCCGCAGATCGCGCAGACCATCGTGCACCTGGGGCTCGATCTGCAGGGCGTGGTGACCAAGGCCAACCTGGCCGATGCCCTCAAGCTGGCCTTGAGCCGTCTGGGCGTCACCCTCAGCAAAGCGGATTGATGCCATGGAACGCATTCCGATTTTACGGATGGGCGAATTCCTGCTGGTGACCATTCAGGTCGATATGCATGACCAGCTTGCCATGACGCTGCAGGACGACCTGTCCGATCTGATCAGCAAGACCTCGGCGCGCGGCGTGCTGATCGATATTTCCGCCCTGGACATGGTCGACTCGTTCATCGGCCGGATGATCGGCACCATCTCCGGGCTGTCGCGGATCATGGACGCCGAGACCATGCTGGTCGGCATGCAGCCGGCCGTGGCGATTACCCTGGTGGAGCTGGGCATGACGCTGCCAGGCGTCAGCACGGCGCTGAACGTCGACCGCGGTATGAAACTGCTGCGTGAGCGAGTAGCCCGGCGATGATCGTACGCAGCAGCGGCACTCAGCCGATCAACATCGAGCAGGACGTGGTACTGGCGCGCCAGACCGCGCGCAAACTGGCCACCGAGTGCGGCATGCGGTTGATCGACTTGACCAAGCTGGTGACCGCGGTGAGCGAGCTGGCGCGCAACACCATGGTCTATGGCGGCGGTGGCGACATGGACTGGCAGGTGCTCGAAGACAGCGCACGGGTCGGCCTGCGCCTGACCTTCCGCGACGAAGGCCCTGGCATTCCCGATCTGAAGCTGGCAATGACCGACGGCTGGACATCCGGCAACGGACTGGGCCTTGGATTGACCGGCGCCAAGCGCCTGGTCGACGAATTCGAACTGGATACCGCACCCGACAAGGGCACACGAATCACGATCACTCGATGGACATGACTATCCGCGGCAGCCTGACTCAAGTGCTGCCCATCGACGACACCAGCCAGGTCGGCCACGCCCGGCGCACCGCGCAGAAACTCGCCGAACAGCAGGGTTTCGACGAGCGCGATAGCGGTCGGGTCGCCCTGGTGACCACCGAACTGGCGAGCAATCTGCTCAAGCATGCGGGGCGCGGCGAGTTGCACCTGCGCGTGGTGCCGCGCCCGGCCGGTAGCGGTATCGAAGTGCTTGCGGTAGACCGTGGCAGCGGCTTCGACCTGAACGCCTGCCTGGCCGATGGCTATTCCACGGGCGGCACGCAAGGCATCGGCCTGGGCGCCATCGCCCGTCAGGCCCAGGTGTTCGACGCCTATGCCGACGCGCGCGGCGCCGTGCTGCTGGCGCGTTTCTACCCGCGAACGGACCTGCAGCCAGACTGGCGCTTCGGCGTCAGCCAGCACTCGCTGCACGATGACCCGGCGTGCGGCGATGCCTGGTGCCTGGCGGCGAACGACGGTGGTCTCAGCGCGCTGGTGATCGATGGCCTGGGTCACGGCGAGGAGGCCGAGCACGCGGCGCTGGCCGGCGCAGACGCGTTCGCCCTGGCGCCCTTCAGCGATCCGCTGATGCTGCTCGAAGACCTGCACCGCGCGATGAGCGGCAGCCGTGGCGGTGCCGCCGCCATCGCTCAGGTGAGCCACGACACTGGCAGCTTGCGTTTCGTCGGTGTAGGTAACATCAGCGCCAGCCTCGTGACTGCGGAAAAGTCGCGTGGCCTCGCCTCGCATCCGGGCATCGTCGGCGGCCAATACCGCAAGGCGCAGCCGTTTGACTACGATCAGACTCAGGGCCAGTTGTTGATTCTGCACAGTGACGGCTTGCAGTCGCGCTGGAGCCTGAAGGATTACCCCGGCCTGGTGCACTGCCATCCTGCCGTGATCGCCACCGTGCTGCACCGTGACTTCTGCCGCGGCCGTGACGATGTCACGGTCATGGTCATCGCTTTGGAGGCCGCTCATGGCTGAGCCCGTGAACCTGACCCATGAACAGCAGGCTGCGCTTATCGCCCGGCTGCAAGGCGAAACCGATGCGCTGCGTGCCGAGCTCGATGAAACCAACCAGGGCGTGCTGGCGCTGTATGCCGAGCTTGATACCCAGGCCGAGGAACTGCGCGAAGCGTCGGACCTGAAGAGCCGCTTCCTGTCCTACATGAGCCACGAGTTCCGCACGCCGCTGGGCTCGATCCTGAGCATCACCAGCCTGTTGACCGATGAGCTCGACGGCCCGCTGAGCCCCGAGCAGCATCGTCAGGTGGCGTTCGTCAGCACCGCGGCGCGCGAGCTCAGCGACATGGTCGACGACCTGCTCGACCTGGCCAAGATCGAGGCTGGGCGGATCAGCATTTCGCCCGCCTGGTTCGATATGTTCGACCTGTTTTCGGCGCTGCGTGGCATGTTCCGGCCGATCGTCGATGCCAGCGCGGTGGACCTGATCTTCGAGGAGCCGGTGGGCTTGCCACGGCTGTTCACCGATGACAAGAAGCTCGCGCAGATCCTGCGCAACTTCATCGCCAACTCGCTGAAATTCACCACCCGCGGTGAAGTGCGCGTGTCCGCGCGGCTGGAGGGCACCGACCGGGTGCGTTTCGCGGTCAGCGATACCGGCATCGGCATCGCCGCCGAGCTGCATGGCGCGTTGTTCGAGGATTTCTCACAGGTCGACTCGCCGCTGCAGAAGCGCCTGCGCGGCACCGGCCTGGGGCTCTCGCTGTGCAAGCGTTTCGCTGCACTGCTGGGTGGCGAAGTGGGCATGGAAAGCGAGCCCGGTGTCGGCTCGGTATTTTTCGTGATCATCCCCCTCGCGATCGCCGCGGAGCCGTCCGATGAAGTCTGACATCCGCTTGCTGATCGTCGATGACAACACCGCCACCCGCTATGCGCTGCGCAGGCGCCTGGAGCGTCACGGCTACACGGTGCTGGAGGCGGGCACCGGCACCGATGGCCTGGCGCTGATCGGCAGCGAGTCGCTCGATGCGCTGATTCTCGACGTCAACCTGCCGGACATGAGCGGTTTCGATATCGTGCGCATCCTGCGTGCCGACCCGCTTACGGCGCTGTTGCCGGTGATTCACGTCTCCGCGGCGTCGATCCAGACGGGCGACATCATCACCGGCCTGAACGCCGGTGCCGATGCCTATCTGGTGCACCCGGTCGATCCCGATGTGTTGCTGGCGACCCTGCGCACCCTGCTGCGTGTGCGTGATACCGAGAGCGCCCTGCGCGAAAGTGAAGCGCGTTTTCGCGAAATCTTCGCCAACGTCTCCGCGCCAATTGGCGTACTCGATTCGAGCCTCACCGTGCACGAGTGCAACCACGCCTTCGCGCAGCTGATTCAGGACAACCGCGGCACCCAGACACTGCACGAGTGCTTTGCCAGCGACCAGGCCGTGTTGCTCGATGAGCTGCGCCTGCGGCTCAAGGCAGGCGAGCGCTGGAAGGGCTCGCTGAGCATGCGCGTGCAGGGCGAAACCCGGGAAACCGAGTGGCAGGTCTCGCCGTATCGTATGCCCGAGCTGAGCCTGGTGTTCGTCGAGGATGTCACCGAGCACCGCCGCCGCGAGCGTCAGCACCTGGCCCAGCTGGACGACGCCACCAGCCGGCTGGCTCAGGAGGTCGCCGAGCGCGCCCGTACCGAAGCGCAGCTGCTGCAGGGCCAGAAGATGGAGGCCCTGGGCAACCTCACCGGCGGCATCGCCCACGATTTCAACAACATGCTCACCGGCATCATCACCAGCCTGGAACTGATCCAGAAGCGCGTGGCCGATGGCCGCATGGACCGTGTGCAGCTGTACGCCGATGCGGCGCTGAACTCGGCCATGAGCGCCGCGGCGCTCACGCACCGCCTGCTGGCCTTCGCCCGCAAGCAGCCGCTGGACAACCGCGCCGTGGACGTCAACGAGCGGATACGTTCCCTCGAGGACATGCTGGTTCGTACCATTGGTGAGCAGATCACCCTGACCCTCGAACTGGCTGGCAAGCCGGCCGTCGCGCTGGTCGACCCCAGCCAGTTGGAGAGCGCCGTACTCAACCTGGTGATCAACGCCCGCGATGCGCTGCCCCACGGCGGCAACATCTGGGTGAATACGTATACCGCCCACTCCAGTGGCGATCCGAACCTGGCCAATGGCACCTACATCGCGCTGTCGGTGCGCGACGACGGCAGCGGTATCGACCACGCCTTGATCGACAAGGTGTTCGATCCGTTCTTCACCACCAAGCCGGTCGGCCAGGGCACCGGCCTGGGACTGTCGACCATCTACGGCTTCGCTCGCCAGTCGGGCGGCAACGCGAGCATTCGCAGCGCGACTCGGCGCGGTACCGAGGTCACCATCATGCTGCCGGCCAGCAGTGAACCGGTGGTGCTTTACGCGGCGGCCGAACAGGGCGATTTCCAGGGCGCCGGTGAGCAGGTGCTGATCGTCGAAGACGTCGCCTCGGTGCGCGCCTTCGTGACCGAGGTGCTGGAAGAGGCCGGTTATCGCTGCACCCCGGTCGAGGACATCGAAAGCGCGCTCGCGCACCTGCAAAGCGATGCGGTGATCGACCTGCTGCTGACCGATGTCGGCCTGCCACGCATGAACGGGCGCGAACTGGCTGGTGCTGCGCGCACGTTGCGCGCCGATCTGCCGGTCCTGTTCATGACCGGCTACGCAGAGAACGCCATCAACCGCCAGGTGTTCCTCGACAGCGGCATGGAACTGCTGACCAAACCGTTCAAGATGAACGAGCTGCTCGAGAAGGTCCGCCGCTGCCTGCCCGAGCACTGATCCGGCGCCATCGCCCACCGTGGCCGTCCTGGGGATCTCGGTAGGCGGCTGCGTTCAGATCCAACAGCACACTTCGCCACCTGCACCCTGCGCTGAAAGCCGGTGGCCGCGGCCGCTGATGTCGAATGGCTCGCAGAGCGCCCCGGTGGACACGATGTCGCCGGCGCGCAGGGTTTCGCCGCGCTCGGCGGCGTGGGCGTAGAGCGCCGCGAGGGATGCGAGAGGATCGGTGGCGGCGTCGCCACGAAGCACAGCGGCCTTGCCCTGGCCATCCAGCTGCACGACGGTGTCGCGCGCCAGATGCTGCAGCAGGTGCAGGTCCAGCCCGTCGCAGAATGGCGCGCTGACGACCAGCGCTTCGAAGCCCACGTTGTCCGCGGTGAAACTTGGCCAGCCGACGCGCTTGCGGTCGACGAAACGCGAGCGCACCACCTCGAAGGTCAGGCAGGTATGGAGGATGTCCTCGGCTTGCACGGAGCGGTTTGGCTGTGGCTCGATATCGCGCGCCAGCACGAAGGCGATCTCGCATTCGATGGTCAGCGGCGCCTCGGCAGGCAGCTGCAGCATCGCGCCGCTGGCGTGGCAGCGTGCCGCGTCCAGTTGGCCGATCAGTGGCCGCGACAGCTGAGCGGCGCGCAGGGCTGCCGGGCTGCCGACGCCGAGCTTCCAGCCAGCCCGTCTGCCGCCGGCTGCCTTGAACAGGCAGTCCTGAACGTCATAGCCTTGCTGCAGGGTCGTTGGGCGCAGTTGGGCAGGAAGGCTGTCCAGCAAACTGGCGTTGCGCCACGCGTGCAGCAGCAGCGCGGCGCTGGCCGCAGGGTCGAAAGGTATCGGTGGCATGCTGGGCTCCGGCAGGTCGAGACATCAGTGAGGGCGTGCGCAGGCAGCATCAGGCCCGGCAGCCGCGGCGCGAAAGGTCACGCCCAGCAACTGCTCGTACACTTTGATCATGGCGCCTTTGTCCTGGCCGCCGTGGCCTTGCAGCAGGGCGGTCTGGTAGATGGCCGTGGCGGCCGACAGCAGCGGTAGGGGAATGCTCAGGTCGGCGCTCAGGCGCGCTGCGCTGGTCAGGTCCTTGTAGGCGTGCTGGAGGGGATAAGCGCTGTCGAACCGGCCGGCCAATATGTGTGGCAGGAAGTAGCGAGATGCGTGGCTGCTGCCGGTGCCGCTGTTGACCACGGCACTGACCTTCTCGGCATCCAGACCGAGCTTGACCGCCAACGGCATGATCTCCGCCAGCGCCGCGCAGTTGATATCGTAGAGGAGCTGATTGATCAGCTTGGTCAGCTGGCCGCTGCCAACGTCACCCATGTGCCGGATGGTGGTCGCCATGCTCCGCAGGTAGGGCTGCACCTCGGCGAAGAGCGCGTCGCTGGCGCCGCACATGACGGTCAGCGTGCCGTCTGCCGCACGTGATGGCATGCCCGATACCGGGGCGTCCATGAAGCGAATCCCGCTTGCCGCCAGTTGCCCGGCTATCTCCAGGGTCTGCAGGTAGTCGACGGTGCTGGTGTCGAGCACCGTGCTGCCGGGCTGCATCCACTGGGCGAGGCCGTCTGTGCCGAACAACAGGTCGCGAATCGTCCGCGCATCCGGCAGCGACAGCACGATCAGCTCGCAGCCGGCGAGCAACCGACGATCATCTGTGGCGTGGGCGCCCAACCGCGTCAGCTCGGCATAGGCGCGGCCACTGGCGGAGCTGACCAGCAGGCCGGGGTGATCGTGCAACAGGTTGATGGCCATCGGCCGCCCCATCTGTCCCAGGCCGATAAAGGCGATACGCATACAGGCACTCCAAGCAGGTGAGAGCGGCCATGCTAGGACGTGGGGCTATTTAACTAAAATATATTGTTATGATTCCTTGAATCACAAATTGTTATGAGGCTGCCGTGAATCTGAAGGCATTGAAGTGTTGCCTGGAAATCGCCCGGATGGGCAGCTTCACCCAGGCCGCGCGGGCCATGCATATCGCACAACCCGCTTTGAGCATGGCAGTGACGCGCCTCGAGGATGAGCTGGGGGTGGTGCTGTTCAACCGTGCCGGCCGGCAGGTTACCGTGACTGCCGAAGGCCAGGTGTTCCTGGCCCGTGTTGACAGGGCGCTGCTGGAGCTGGACCTGGCACGGCAGGAACTGAGTGACATGGCTGATCTGCAGCGTGGCGAAATACGCCTCGGGGTGCCGCCCATGTTCGGCATCAATTACATGCCTGAGCTGCTCAGTGCCTTTCGCCAGGCGCATCCCGGCGTGGTGATGAGCGTATTCGAGGGCAGTGCCGACGAAATCGGCCGGTTGCTTGAAGAGCGCCGGATCGACCTTGCCCTGCTCGAGTCGCGCCGCGTGGCGAGCGCATGCGAGTCGGTACTGCTGGGCACCGATGAAATGGTGCTGTGCATGCACCCCGGGCATGCGCTGGCCGGCGAGCCCTGCCTGGAGGCGGCGCGCCTGCAGGATGCCGAGATGGTGGTGTTCGACCAGAGCTTCCTGCAGCGCCACCTGCTCGACGCCTTCTGCGCCGCTGGCGGGGTGAGCTACCGCATTGCTCTGCAGAGCAATTTCGTGTCCCTGGTCACCCGCGCCACGCGCGACGGGCTGGGCATTTCCACCTTGCTACGTTCGGTGCAGCAGCGCGAGCCGGGGATCGTCGGCGTCCCGTTCGAACCGGCGCAAGCCATGAGCTTCCGATTGTGCTGGCGTGCCAATGAGTACCAGTCATTGGCCAACCGGCGCTTCGTCGAATTCGCCCGGCAAGTCGAATTTTTCACGCCCCCCACGGGCTGATGGCCTGCTCGCCCCATGCGGGCGTTTCAGCATGCTGGCGAGGGCGCAAATACCCGGTTGCGGCAGTAGCAAAAAGCCGCGCGACAGGCTTCAATAGCGCTCGCTTCGCTCTCCTTTCCCTGCCTGCCGGTTCTTATCGTGATACCTGATGACGCCGACGCGATTCGGCAGCGGTTGCAAGTGCTCGAAGACGAAAACGCCCGGCTCAAAGCCCGCCTGGCGGTGTTCGAGGGCGAGCGTTGGACGGTGGATCGAGAGCGCCGCTTCCAGCAGATCTTCGAGCAGTCGCCGGCCTCGATGGCCGTGCTGCGCGGTGAACAGCTGTGCTTCGAGCACCTCAATGCGGCTTACCAGCACGCGTTGGGACTGGGCGATGTGCAGGGCCGTCCGGTGCGTGAAGTGCTGGGCGGTCGTATCGAGAGGCGCTTCGTCGAGCTGATGGAGGAAGCTTACCGGCGCGGCCGTGCCGTACGCGCGCGTAATTTCCAGATGCCGGGTGAGGCGGGCCACCAGCGCGATTTTCTGTACTTGCCGCTCTTCGACTCGCAGGGGCACGTGGAGGGCATCTTCGTCCAGGAGCTCGATATCGCCGAGCAGCGCCGCGTCGAGACCGCCTTTGCTCAGGAGCGCGAGCGCTACGCGTTTCTGTTCAACACCATGGACGAAGGTTTCTGCGTCATCGAGTTCTTCGACGGCCCCCATGGGCCGCTCAGCGATTACCTCCACATCGAAGCCAACCCGGCGTATGCCGAGCATGCCGGCATCCGCAACGTGGTCGGTCAGACACTGCGCGAGATGGTTGGTGAAGAGGCCGACAGTTGGGTCGCACGCTATGCCCATGTGCTGCACACCGGCGAATCGATTCGCTTCGAGCAGGAGCTGATCGCCACCGGGCGCCACCTGGAAATCAGCGCGTTCCGCGTCGGCCCGGCCAGCCGCAAGCAGGTGGCGGTGCTGTTTCAGGACATCACCCAGCGCAAGCAGGTCGAGGAGTCGTTGCGTCAGCTCAACGAGACCCTGGAGATACGTGTGCGCGACGCCAATGAAGCGCGACGGGTGCTGGCCAGGGTAGTGGACAGCGCCGATGCGCTGATTTTCATCATGGACTTCGAATACCGCTGGATCGCCATCAACGGCTCGGGCATGCGCGAGTTCGAACGAGTGTTCGGTGTGTGCCCGCAGATCGGCGACAGCGTGAAGGACATCCTCCACGCGCAACCGGAGAACCTGCAGACGGTGCTCGCGCCCTGGACGCGGGCGCTCGATGGCGAGGAGTTCGAGGTGGTCGTGCCGTTCGACACTGCCGGTGGCACCCGCCATTACGAAATGCATTTCAGCCGGTTGAATGACGCCGAGGGTAGGCAGATCGGCGCCTATCAGTTCGTTTATGACATCACCGAACGCCTGCACGAGCAGCAGCGCCTGAGCATGGTCGAGGACGCGCTGCGCCAGTCACAGAAGATGGAGGCGGTGGGCCAGTTGACCGGCGGTATCGCCCACGATTTCAACAACCTGCTGACAGGCATCAGCGGCTCGCTGGAGTTGCTGCAGATGCGCTTGAACCAGGGCCGCCTGGGCGATATCGAGCGCTACGTCAGCTCTGCGCAGGGTGCTGCGCGCCGCGCCTCGGCGCTTACCCATCGATTGCTGGCGTTCTCACGTCGGCAAACCCTCGATCCGAAACCGACCCATGTCAACCGCCTGGTACTCGGCATGGAGGAGCTGGTGCGCCGTAGCGTCGGCCCGCACATCACCACCGAAGTAGTGCTCGCCGCGCAGCTGTGGTCAAGCTTCATCGACGGCTCACAGCTGGAAAACGCGCTGCTCAACCTGTGCCTCAATGCCCGTGATGCAATGCCCGGTGGCGGTCGCCTGTCCATCGAGACCGACAATGCCGAGATCGACGAGTCCACCTCGGACGGACGCAACGTACCGCCTGGCCAGTACGTGTCGCTGCGCGTCACCGACACCGGCACCGGAATGACCGAAGAAGTCGTCGAACACGCCTTCGAGCCGTTCTTCACCACCAAGCCCATGGGCGAGGGCACGGGGCTGGGCCTGTCGATGGTCTATGGGTTCGTGCGCCAGTCCGGCGGGCAGGTATGCATCGATTCCTCATTGGGGCAGGGCACCACCATGTGCCTTTACCTGCCGCGCCACCACGACGTCGATGCAGAAGAGGCCGAGCCCACCCGCCAGCCGGGCAACGCGCGCACCGACTTGCGTGAAACCATCATGGTGGTCGATGACGAACCGGCGATCCGCATGCTGGTGGTCGAGGTGCTCGAGGACCTGGGCTACACCACGCTTGAAGCCGGTGATGGCGCCGAGGGGTTGAAGATCCTGCAATCCGGCGTTCGCGTGGACCTGCTGGTCACCGACGTCGGCCTGCCGGGCGGCATGAACGGTCGCCAGCTTGCCGAACTGGCACGGGTCGAACGGCCTTGCTTGAAAGTGCTGTTCATCACCGGGTATGCGGAAAGCTCGGTGATTGGCAACGGGCGCCTGCAACCGGGCATGCGCCTGCTGACCAAACCCTTCACGATGGAAACGGTGGCCAGCCGCATCCGCGAGATGCTCACCGACGACCGGTCGGACTGACCACGTTCGCCGGGCTGCTGCAGCAGTCCTCGGCCAGGGCGTTGCTTATCGAGGGCAACCCCTGGCAGCCAGTGATCGAAATCGGTTCCTGCGCGCATGGCGTATCCATACGCTGTGACAGCGTCGCCCCGTGTGACACGACGAGCTATCTGACGGGCATTGCACGGGTGCTGCCCGGCGGTGCTTGGGCCACTCCTGGCCGCAAGGTGGGCGCCGTACCTATGCAGGGTCAGGCTTGCTCGGGGTGTTTTTCGCCGAAGTACAGCGCGAGCAGCTTGCGCGAGTCTTTCTTTACCGCCTTGTCCAGGTCGACAGGGGAAAACCACCGGCAGTCGGCTATTTCGTTTTGCGGCTTGGCGTGCAGCGAATCCGGCACGGTGGCGCGGAAGACATGGTGCGGGCGGCTATCGAATTGGTGCAGGGCCAGGAACTCGAGGGCTTCGGTATCCAGCCCGGTTTCCTCGCAGAGTTCACGCAGCGCAGCTTGCGCCGGGCCTTCGTTCGCTTCGATCTTGCCACCGGGCAAGGTCCATTTCGCCTGGGCTTTGCGCACCAGCAGTACCTTGTCCTGCCGGTGACAAATCACGGTGGCGCGGTGCTTTGCGGATTTGATCATGGGTTACCGTGCTTCAAATTGTTTCTAGTAATAAAGGGCACTGTAACGGCGTAAAGTTCGCCTTTTATGACCAGCGAACGGGTTGACCTGCTGCGCCATCGATAACCGACGGGTGGAAGCGCGCGATGGTTATCGTGTTCAGGCCGGGCAGCTTGCCCGGCAGGCCTGTATGGGTATCGGCACGCGGGCCATATCCTGAACCTGGACCCGCATGATTCGAGCCTGGATTGCGGTTACTGAAACGGCAGACGCCTGCCAAAGGCCAGCCGGCCGGGGCCGCTGATCAGCAGCGTGGTGAAGATGGCCGCCAGCAACCAGGCGAACTGGCCTTCGGCCAGGCTCCATTCGGGATGCACGAGTGCCAGCGATACCAGCAGCACCGCCAGGATCGGCAGGGTGGCGAGGCGCGTGAACGGACCAAGGATGATCAGCAGCGGACACAGCACTTCAGCGAATATGGCCAGGCAAAGCGTAACCGCCGGCCCCAGGCCCAGCGGGTCCTCGATCATGGCGAGTTCAGCCTGCATGTTCAGCAGTTTCGGCAGGCCGTGGATGCTCAGCAGCAGCAAGCAACCGCTGATGCGAAGAAAAAGCAGCGCCCAGTCGCTGCGATCACGGGCCGGGTTGGCTGCGTGCATGAGAAATCTCCAGTCAGATAAGAACCGCTACTGTGAGCTGCCCGCAAGGCGTCGTCTTGGATCGCTGTGCGGGCTTTTGGGCGGGTATCTCCAAAAAGCGTGGGCGCTGCGTTTTGATCGTTCTTTAAATAGAACGCTGTAGACGATTTTTGCCATCTGGTGCGAGAAGGGTGTCGAATTTAATCTTTACCACATGCAGCGACAACTGCACGACACCAACCAACTTCAGCCGAACGACTCGGCAGCCCACTGAAATCGAGGACCGCGCCATGACCACTTCCTTCACCTACAATCGCCTGGACAAAGACAACGCTGCCGTTCTGCTGGTCGATCACCAGGCCGGCCTGCTTTCCCTGGTGCGCGATATCGAGCCGGACAAATTCAAGAACAACGTGCTGGCCCTGGCTGACCTGGCCAAGTTCTTCAACCTGCCGACCATCCTCACCACCAGCTTCGAAACCGGCCCCAACGGCCCGCTGGTCCCCGAGCTCAAGGAGATGTTCCCGGACGCGCCATACATTGCGCGCCCTGGCCAGATCAACGCCTGGGACAACGAGGATTTCGTCAAGGCGATCAAGGCCACCGGCAAGAAGCAGCTGATCATCGCCGGCGTTGTGACCGAAGTCTGCGTGGCGTTCCCGGCGCTCTCGGCGCTGGAAGAGGGCTTCGATGTGTTCGTGGTGACTGACGCCTCGGGCACGTTCAACCCGATCACCCGTGATGCCGCCTGGAACCGCATGTCGAAAGCCGGTGCGCAACTGATGAACTGGTTCGGCGTGGCCTGCGAGCTGCACCGCGACTGGCGCAATGATGTGGAAGGGCTGGCGAAAATCTGTTCTGACCATATCCCCGACTACCGCAACCTGATGACCAGCTACAACGCGCTGACCGGCGGTAAATAAACCTCAGCTGATAGGGGAAACAGGATTTAAACGATCCTGTTTTTTCCGTGTGCATATTAAATGTACGGTAAAGCCCAAATAGGCAGACACCTGTCGTGTACTTCTGTACAGCGTGGCATAACGTTGTACATCGCTGTTGTGCGTATAAGTGCGCGCAGTATATCGGTCAATCTCCTGGTTTGAGATTGTCCGTGGGATGTGGGTGGGTTGTGCAACTTTCACTGGCGTATAAGTTCTTGTGCAAGAAACGTAAACGGCCTTCACCGTTGTTTGGATGCTGGCCAAGCCATCTGCCAATCGTGAGATAGAAAGGCGGTAAGAAGGTAATCCTGGAAGAGCCTGTTGGCACCGGTGCCAATTGAAAAGCAAGGCCCTGCAGACGCCTGGCCTTGCGGGAGGGGTTACTCAAGAGGCACGCTTGCCGCCACCACCACCGTGGCTGTTCTGGCCGCCCTTGCGCCCCGCTTCTGCAGCTTTCTGACGATCATTCGCAAAGTTTCCGCCACTTTGCTTACCTCCTTTACGACCAGCCTCGGATGCTTTCTGACGATCATTGGCAAAGTTGCCAGGATTACTGTGAGCCATGTTTTTATTCCTCGTTAAATGGTGGGTAAGGCTGGGCCTCATGAAGTACGAAGCAAAGACGGTGTGATTAGTTCGAGCGTTATAAGAGCGATGCCGATAAGTGGTATTCGTCATATTGAAATAAGATCATTTTGATTGCATGAGCTGGCGAGTAGTGGCGTGCAAAACGCCATGGGGTTCGCCGTTTGCAGTGCAATCTGCACTGTGAATTCAACTAACTTCTGGGGTTTCAGCCGCGTTCGATTTGGCATCGCTGATGCATGCCCCGTTCTCGTGCGTTGAGTATCGAGGGGGCGGAACGCTTCGTTATCGCAGCGCAGAAGAGAGCACTTTTTGTGCTCGCCCATAACGAAAGCCACTGAATCGAGGTGTGCTGTGATGATGTCGATTTTGGAACAGAGGCAAATCATCGAATCTGCCTTCTTGCCCCTGCACTGCCGATGCACCATCGAGGCGGGTGACACCGTCGCCATTCAAATCCGTTCTCCTGAAAGCGGCCACGTGCTGCTGGACGTCACAGGAATCGATCGCTCGGAGCTCTCCAGCTCACGAAGCATTTCGCAGCTGGTGCTGAGCCTGCGTCACCAGCTGGAAAACCACAGCCATTACCCAGGCCAGCAGCAGCGTGGCAACGACAGTTTCATCTAGATCCGGGCCTGTTGACCTCAAGCACCACCGCGCACTGCGGCTTGCGCTGACACCTCAACAGGTTCCAGGCACGGCAGTACCAAATGTCCTTCTCTCAGACGAGGTAAACGAATGAATAGCGATCAAATGGAGACCTTATGGGCCGAGCAACGCAGCGGCGTTCTCGCCGAGGCGCTTGGCATCAGCCGCGAGGACGTCGAGCAGTGGGTCATCGACGATTACCCCGATGCCGATACCGGGGGGCACGTTGTGGAACTCTCCGATGAAACGCCGCCCTCACTGGTCGACCGGCTCGGCGGCACCACCGTCAAGGTGGGACCGCTGAGCTTCAAACAGGGCCTGGAAGGCGCCTGATCGCGACGTCGGGCCTCTGTCAGGGAGGCCCGGCGATGTTGAACATCTGGGCGAGACGGATGGCGATGTCGCGTCGACGGAACGGCTTGGCCAGCACTTCGAAATTGCTGATTTGCATCGGCGTCAGGTTGGCGTAGCCGGTGATGATCAGCACGGGCAGCGCGGGCATTCGCTGGCGCAGTTCCTGTGCCAGCTGAGCTCCCGTCTTGTTTTCCATGATGTGATCGGTGACCAGCGCATCGGGCGTCAGGCCCTGCTCGATCAGCGCCAGCGCGGCGGCGGCCGAGTCGGCCTCGGTAACCTGGTAGCCGAGGTCGTGCAATTGCAGGCTGGTAGTTTCCCGGACCAGGCCTTCATCGTCGACCAGCAGAATGTGAAGGGGCCGCGGTGCCAGCGGCACTTCCTCACTGATGTCGGTATGTTCACATACGGCTGGCGCATCGGTAGTCGGCAGCCACAGGCTGACGCGCGTGCCCTGGCCCGGAGCAGAGGCAATACCGAAGCCGCCGCCCGATTGCATCAGCAAGCCTTGCACCATCGACAACCCGAGGCCTGTGCCCTTGCCGACGCCCTTGGTGGAGTAGAAGGGCTCAACGCAGCGGCGCAAGGTTTCTTCCTCCATGCCGCTGCCGGTATCGACCACCAGCAGGTGCACGTACTGGCCGCCGCTGAGGCCGCTTACGGCGTCTTCTTCCAGTTCGTTCAGCTCGGCGACGATCTTCAATCGTCCACCTTCGTCCATGGCGTCGCGCGCGTTGACCGCCAGATTGAGCAGGGCCAGTTCCAACTGGTGCGGGTCGATGAATACCGTGGGCAGATCGTGGCGAATATCGATGAGCACTTCGGTCATCGGTCCGAGCGAACGCTGGATCAGGTCGCGCATCTCGCCGATCAGGGTCGCCAGCGCAACGGCCTGGGGTTTCAGGGTTTGCCGCCGGGCGAAGGTCAGCAGGCGCCCCACCAGAATGCGGGCGCGATCGGCAGCCTGCAGCGCGCCGTCGATCAGTTTGATGTAGCGCTCATCCGGCAGGCGCCTGCGAATCAGCTCCAGCGACGCCATGATGGGTGTCAGCAGGTTGTTGAAGTCGTGGGCGATGCCGCCGGTGAGTTGGCCGACCATCTCCATCTTGTGGGCTTCGTGGAGCTGCGCCACCGCTGCCTCGCGCTGGGCGATCATGGTGGCGACGCGATCTTCGAGGCCCTCGTTGAGCTCGCGCAGTTCGGCCTCGGCCTGCATGCGTTCGCTGATGTCCACGCACACGCCGATCATCCCGATAACGGTGCGCTGTTCGCTCAGCAGCGGGGTCATGTGGTTCTGCAGCCACACGCTACTGCCGTCTGGGCGGTTCAGGCGGTGGATATTCTCGAACGGTTGGCCGCGCCGCAGGCTGTGCTCGCACTCGCTGATATCGCCCGCCGGATCCAACTCGCCAAGACCGCGGCCCAGTAGTTCCGCGCGGCTGCGCCCGACAATTTCGCAGTAGCGGTCATTCACCCGCGTGAGCGACCACGCATCGTCGTACACCGCGATGCCTGCGCCCGCCTGATCGAACATCGCCGAAAGCTGCGCAGAACTCGCACGCAGCGCGACTTCGGCGCGTGCATGGGTGATCCAGCCCCAGGCCAGCTTGGCGGTTTCTTCAGCCAGGTGCGTGGCGAATGCCGAGAGCGGGTGGGCGGCGCGGTACTCGATCACCAACACGGCTTCCAATGCGCCATGGCGCAGAACGGGAAAGTGCAGCGTACCAAGGTCACTATTGCCCGCCATGCCTGACAGGGGCTGGCCAGCCAGCAGGCGCTCGGTTTCAACCGGCGTGTAAGGGGGCAGCACCGGATTGCCGGCGGGGGCCGGCGGGTAACTTTGCTGCACGCTCAGCGTCGCGTCGCCAGCGTGGTGCTCGGCGAAGAACACCCGCCTCACATCCAGCTCCTCGGCCAGCCTGCGTAGCACGAGGGCGGTGAGTTTGTCGGGTTCGGTGATCGAAGGCAGCGCCTGGCTGAGTTCGAGCAGGAAGGCCTGGCGACGCTCGAACTGCACGCGCTGCGTAGTTTCGGTAACCACGCAGAGCACGCCGCCAACCGAGCCGTCCGCTTCGCGCACGGCCGAATAGGACACATCGAAGTAGACGGTTTCACCGCAGCCATGGCGCTCGATGTAGAAAGGCCGGTCCTTCGCCGAGAACGTTTCCCCGGTTTCCCGTACGCCCCGTAGCAGCGGTTCCAGGTCGTCCCACAGTTCCGACCAGTTTTCGATGGCCGGCCGCCCGAGCGCCCGGGGATGTTTTTCACCGATGCTCGGGGCGTAGGCTTCGTTGTACAAGGCCACGAATTCCGGGCCCCAGAACAGCGCGATCTGGGCTTTAACCGGCAGCACGGTAGCCATCAGGGTCTTGAGGCTGGGCGACCAACTGGCGGGGGGACCGAGTGGCGAATGGGTGAAGGCGCTGCTTTGCAGCAAGTCGGCGATTTTCCCGCCGTTAGCCAGGAACTCGAGGCGCTCAGTAATGGTGTTTTCTGATGCGGTGTTGGTTAGTGGGTCCATATCATCGAGGCGAGCGCGTAATTATTGAAAAAAGTCAGGCGGGTCATGCCTTTATGAGGTGCAAAAGCGCCGTTGCGTTCCACCGGTTTAAGTGCTTTTCGAACGCCAACCGCCTTTTGGGTCGCTCAACACCCGCAAGGCGCGTGCGGGTGGTCGGGCAGGGCGGCCACGCGCCGCGCAACCGGCGGATGTGGCCAGGAACACCGCGCCTCACCATCCGCCAGCACTGCGCCGGCTGACCAAGCCCGAAAGGGCGGGTGCAACGATTCCGTGATGGGCTCGATACCGCTCAGCGATTAGGGGGCGGGCTGCCGGCTTTGGTGGTCGGAAGGGCCAGATAGCTGCGACGAATACGCTCGACCTCACCACTGCGAATCATCGCTTTCAGGGCTGCGTTCAATTGCGGCAGCTTATCGGCGTATCGGCGTTGCAGCTTCATTACCAGCGGGGCATCGCTGAGCTTCGAGCCGCGGGCGAAAAGCCGGGTTTGCAGTTGGCTGGCGCTGAGCAGGCCGGTGAACACGTCATCCACCACTGCGATGGCGTCCACCCGCCCACGTGTCAGCAGATCCAGCAAGGCTGGCTCACGTGAGGTCTCCACCTTTACCAGCCGGCCGGCCTTGAATGCCGCATCGAGACGCGGGTAGGCATAGCCGCGCACGATGCCGATGCGTAGCCCTTGCAGCTTGTCGAGCGGCAGCGCACGCGCGGGGTGGTCGCTCAGGAAATACAGGTACTCACGAACCTGCAGGTAGGGCCGCGAATACACGAAGCGCTTGCCTGCATCCGTGGTGTTCCAAAGGGGCGAGTCCGCGTAGTTGAGGTCAAGGTGGCCGTCGTCGAGCAGCAGGTTGAGACGCTTGGCCGGGTAGAAGACAAACTCGATCTGCAGACCGCTGCGTTCCATCACCGTGCGCACGATGTCCACGGCGATGCCTTTTGGCTGGCCTTCGGTATCCTGGAAACTGTACGGGTGCCACTGCGTGCCGCCGCCCTGCAGCGGCTGTGCCCCAGCCGTGCTGCACCACAACGCCAGCAGCAGAAAGCAGCTGGAGAGCACCCGGCAATGCCTCATGGCAACCTCGTGAACATCCGATTCGATAGAGGCGTCAGTGTAAACCAGCACTGTGGTGGATTAATGTCGACTGCGATCCGCTCCTGGTCGATTGCAGGGTTTCGCCTGGCCGCTGCGCGGGTTTGTCCGGGGCACCATCCCCGGTAAAAAAACGCCAGGCCAGCGCCACACGGGTTGGCGCAGCCATGGCTTCACGATGCGTATGGTTCCCAGCCGCCCAACGGTCGTGCAGATTGGCACAACGCCACTATGGGTAATGATGTCATTTCGTTATCATCGCCCGTGGCGTCTACTGAATAGCCTGCGGGACCCGTTTTTTGCACACGACGAGACACAACGATGCAGGCACCCAACCCTCCACTTCCGATGAATGAGCTGAGCCGGCAAGCGCTGCTCGATGAGCATCCATGCCTCCTCGACAATCATGCCGATCCGCTTCTCGATGAAGTGGTGAAAATGGCCGCCGCCTACTTCAAGGCGCCTATCTCGCTGATCACCATTCTCGACCGCAAGCGCCAGTGGTTCCGCGCCCGCGTCGGCACCGAGTTGCAGGAAACGCCGCGTACCGATTCGTTCTGCGCCTACAGCGTTGCCATCGGTGAAAGCGTGGAAGTCTGCGATGCCCGCGAGGATGCGCGCTTTCGCTGCAACCCGCTGGTTACTGGCGAACCGGGTATCCGTTATTACGCCGGCGTGCCGCTGACACTCGACGAGGGAGTGATTCTCGGCAATCTCTGTGTGATCGATACCGTGCCGCGCCCGCCAATGTCGATGGCAGACATGGCCATGCTCACTCAGATAGGCCGCCTGGCCGTCAGCCGTCTCAACGAAATGCGCGTCGCCGCGTTCACCGACTCCACCACTGGGTTGCCCAATCGCGCCAAGCTGGACGAAGACATCGGCGACGCGCTGACTGCAGGCGACAGCCCGCTCGCGGTCGCCGTCGAACTGGTTTCGCCGGAACAACTGAACGACATGCTCAAGTCGCTCGGCTTTCAATTCCTTGCCGCATTCACCCTGTCGGTGAAGAACACCCTGCGTGCACTGCTGCCTGCGGGCTGGTCGCTTTACAAGATCAGCGCGCTGCGCTTCGCCTGCACCGTGCCAGCCAGCCAGCATGCGCAGGCCGAGCAGGTGTTCGCGACGCTGGTCGAGGCGTTCGGCAAACCCTTCCATTGCCAGGGGCTGCCCGTGCTGCCGCAGATTGGCATCGGCGTGCTGCGCCTGAGCGCCGACACGCTGCCGGCAGACTGGATGCGCCTGATCGTTTGCGCAGCCGACGAAGCACGCACCGCCGGCCGTGGCTGGGCCTATTACGACCACCAGATGGACGCCGCGCAACAGCGTAGCAGCCGCTTGCTCAACGACCTCGCCGATGCCGTGCGGGCCGATGATCAGTTGCGCCTGGTGTACCAGCCGCGGGTCGACCTGCACACTGGCGCCTGCGTCTCGGTCGAAGCACTATTGCGCTGGCGGCACCCGATCCTGGGGGAAATAAGCCCGGCCGAGTTCATCCCGCTGGCCGAAAAGACCGTACTCATCCATGCCGTCAGCTTTTGGGTCGCTCAGCAGGCCCTCAGCCAGGTCGACGCATGGCGGCGCAGCGGCCTTGCCGTCAAGGTGTCCATCAACGTCTCGGCGGCCGACCTCAACAACGATCACCTCGGCAACGAAATCATCCGCCTGTTGGCCTGCCACGGTCTGCCAGGCAATTGCTTGGAAGTGGAGTTCACCGAAAGCGCGCTGATCGGCAATTTTTCCACTGCCATTGGCCAGCTCGAGCGGCTCAAGGCCCATGGCGTGACCATCGCCATCGATGATTTCGGCAGCGGCTACAGCAACTGGTCGTACCTGCGGGAAATCCCTGCCGACACGGTAAAGCTCGACCGCTCGTTCATGGACGACCTGCGCCCGGGGCAGAAGGACTGGGCTATCGTTCGTGCGTTGATCTGCCTGGCCAAGGAGCTGGGGCTGCACGTCGTCGCCGAAGGCATCGAGACGGCGCAGACGCTGCAGGCCATTCGTGACGCGGGCTGCCAGGAAGCCCAGGGCTTCTTCATTTCCCGGCCGCTGGAAGTTACGGCATCGGTGGCCTGGCTGGCACAGCGTGGCGAAGAAACCAACGCGTCGACGATCGCCGATGCGCTACCACCGTTCAGCACCAGCCTGGTGACCTGGCGCCTTGATGGCCGCAGCCTGCAAGCGGATCGGTGAGGCGACAATAGCGCTCGGTTATCGGCAGTGTCGCGAATCGCGGTCAGCGCTTCGATGGCGTGCTGGCCGAATCGCTGTAGGTTTGCGCGCAGGTGGTGGTGTCGCTGCCGTCCCAGCACTCGATGTTCTTCAGGTCCGGCATGTCGTCGCGGTGGAACACCGGCTCCACACCCTGGCGACGTTGCGCGTTGTAATGGCTGAGCAACCTGGCAACGATGCCGGCGAGCGGCAGAATCGCGATCAGGTTGGTCAGCGCCAGCAACGGCATGAACACATCGGCCATCGACCAGACCACCGACACTTTGGCCACCGAGCCGATCATCACAAACGCCAGTACCAGCACCCGGAACAGTTGCAGCCACAGCTTGCCGCCAAACATGTACTGGATGTTCGACTCGCCGTAGTAGTAGTTGCCGACCACCGAGGTGAAGGCGAACAGCAGAATGGCAAAGGTCAGAAAGTGAATTGCCCAGTTGCCGAGCTCCTCGGCCAGCGCCCACTGCGTGAGGCTGGCGCCCATCGTCCCGTCGCCGTAGGCGTGGCTGGGGTCGGCGAGCAGGATGATGATTGCCGTCATGGTGCAGATCACCATGGTGTCGAAGTACACACCGAGCGTCTGCACCAGGCCTTGTTTGACCGGGTGGGAAACCGACGCCGTGGCGCTGGCATTGGGTACCGAGCCCATGCCCGCCTCGTTGGAAAACAGGCCGCGGCGCATGCCCATCATGATCGCTGCGCCAATGCCGCCACCGGCTATCTCGCGAATGCCGAACGCGTGGGTGAAAATCTCGCCGAACATGGCCGGCACCCGGCCGATATTCATGATAATGACTAGCGCGCCAATGCCCAGATACAGCACCGCCATCACCGGTACCACGGTGACCGATACCTTGGAGATGGTCTGCACACCACCGAAGATGATCACCGCGGTCAGCGCCGTGAGCACGATGCCGATGCCCCAGGCCAATGTCTCGCTACCCCCTTCGCCGCCAAAGGATGTCTGCATGGCATCGACGATGGAGTTGGCCTGCACCGAGTTGAACACCAGGCCGTAGGTGATGCTGATCATCACTGCGAACAGCACTGCCAGCCACCGCCAGCCCAGCGCCCGCTGGATGTAATAGGCCGGGCCGCCGTGGTAGCGGTATTGCTTGTCGGACTTGTACAGCTGCCCCAGGGTGGACTCCACGAATGCCGTGGCGCCACCGAGCATGGCCACCACCCACATCCAGAACACCGCCCCCGGGCCGCCCAGCGCAATCGCCGTCGCGACGCCGGCAATGTTGCCGGTACCCACCCGCGACGCGGCGGAGATGGTGAAGGCCTTGAAGGAAGAAATGGACTGCTTGTCGCCGCGGTTACGCTCGGTAATCACCCGGAACATCTCGGGAATCATCCGCAGCTGTACCCCCCGGCATTTGTAGGTGAGGTACACGCCGCTGAACAGCAGCAAGGGAATGGCGAGGTAGGTCCAGAGCAGGCCGGAGAAGGCATCGAGCAACGCAGACACGGGCGTCTTCCTTTGGTCGTCTTATTCGAAGGGGCGCGAGGATAGGGCAATACACCCAGATTCCCAAACCCGACGCCGCCGTCGGCAGGCCGGTAGGCCCATTCTCCTTATCCGCAGCGGTAATCCTTAGGGCGGGGAAGGGCAGGATGGTTCAGGGAAACGAAACGGTGCGAGTACCGAAACATCCGCCCTCAGTCGCGCTCCTATGACATCTGCTGGGCAAGCAGCCACGCTGCCGGCCCTGCTAAAACCTGGGAGATATCGGTTATCTGCCTGCGGTGCGGGCCGTACTTTGCCGAGCAGCTCATGGACCGATCGGTCGGCGTAGCCGCGGCTGCAGTAAGGCCTGCGTCAGGGACAGTTAAAAAGGTCGTGGATGTTGCCACGACGATAGCGTCGTATCGGCTTGATACGGACCCGCTAACAGGGCATGCCCAGGTGAGTGGGCACCGCGTGGATGCGATGCTTCAACCCACCTGGCCATACTGGCCTAAGGAATCAGTTTGGCTTCGCGCAGGTGCTGGAATACGGCGAAGAACGCTTCGTCACTGGCCTGGTAGTCGAGAAAGCCGAGCTTGCGGCTCTTCGACATGTCGGTGACCACTTCGATGGGCCGGCCAAGGTCGGCGTCGGTGTGCCATGGCGAGATCAGGCGGTCGATGTCGGCTTCGGCCAAGCCGTGCTCGGCCGCGAGCGTGCGCCAGACTTCGGCGTCGTTGGCCATCTGCTGTTCCAGCGGCGCAGGCTGACCGTCGAATGCAGCGGCTTCGATGCCGAACCACTCGGCGATGCGTTGCCACATCCAGCTCCAGCGGAACACGTCACCGTTGACGATATTGAAGGCCTGGTTGGTGGCTGCCGGAGTGGTCGAGGCCCAATGCAGCTGCTTGGCCAGCTGGCGCGCGTCGGTCATGTCGGTGAGGCTGTTCCACTGCACGGCTGAACCCGGGAAGCGGAACGGCCGGCCGGTTTCGCGGCAGATTGAGGCGTAGACGGCGAGGGTGGTCGCCATGTTCATCGCGTTGCCGACTGCCACACCGGTGATGGTGTGGGGGCGGTGCACGCTCCAGGTGAAGCCATCGCGCTTGGCCGCGGCGAACACTTCGTCTTCCTGGGCGTAGTAGAAGTTCTCCACGTCCAGGCGGCCCTGCTCCTCGCGAAACGGCGTCTGCGGCAGGCTGCCCTTGCCATAGGCCTCGAACGGGCCGAGGTAGTGCTTGAGCCCGGTGACCAGCGCGACATGCTTGACGCTACCGGCCGCGCGCAGAGCGTCGAGCAGGTTGCGGATCATCGCCGAGTTGACGCGAATGTTCTCCGCCTCGGTGGCCTGGCGGGCCCAGGTGGTCAGGTACACGTGGCTGGGCTTCAGCCCTTCGAGCGCGCTTGCCAGCGAGGCCGGGTCGAGCAGGTCGGCGGCCAGCGGGGTGATGTTGTCGGCGGCCTTGGGCTTGCGGGCCAGGCCGGTGACCTGCCAACCCTGGTCGGCCAGCAGGCGGGAGGTGGCGCTGCCGACGATGCCGCTCGCGCCAACCACCAGTGCGTGATGTGTCATGGGGTATTCCTCTGCAGGTAGAGCATTGGCACCATAGCGAGGCTGAAGACTCAAACCAAGACGGCACCAAAAGGTAACCACCCCGATGCAAACCGGAACACCCGAAGAGGAGTGGCGCGAAGACTGCGCGCCGCGCCGTGTGCTGGAACTGTTTTCCACCAAGTGGACGAGCATGATCCTGCACACCTTGCACGCGCGCCACGGCGGCAGCGCCCGCACGGGCGTGCTGCACCGCAGCCTGCCCGGCATTTCCAAGAAGATGCTGGTACAGACGCTACGCGAACTGGAATCCAGTGGCCTGATCAACCGGCACGTGCACGACAGCGTGCCGCCTACGGTCGACTATTCGCTCACCGAACTCGGCCAGCGTCTGGTCGAGCCCATCGAGCTGATCTACAGCTGGGCCCGCGAGAACGCGCCAGCGCTGGACGCCTTGCAGCCGCGGCAGACGTCGCGCCGACGTTGAGTTCTTTTGAGCGCCGCGGCGCTTCGCTGTAATGCTTTAAAACGCTACGTTTCAGTTGCTGGCAGGCGCTGTCCTGGCCTTCACCGGCTGCGGTTCAACCATACCTTGTGGCCAATAAACGATGCAGCCGGCAGGGGCGTTGCCATAGCAGTTGTAGGTGTTGTAGCTGGAAAGGTTGGGTTTGAAACCCATGTCACGCATGCACTGCGCCTGCTCATGGATCTTTTGCACGCCAGCACTCATGTAATCGATGAAATCGCATTGCTTCAGCGCTGTTCTGACGTCGGTCTTCGCCTGCTTGGTGGGTTCCCACATGACCTGTGCTGGTTGCGCGGGCTGGTAGGACGAGACGCAGCCTGTGAGGCTGGCAACGATTATCCCTGCGATCAATTTATTCATACGTCTCTCTTCCTTGTAGTGACTTGCAACGGGGAATGCCGGATTCCGCCCGCGTGAATCAGGCCGGATGCATGCCCGCGCGCTTGAGCAGTTGCTTGCAGCGCTCGGACAGGTGAATCACCCGCAGGTGCTTGCCGGCTTTGCTGTAGCGTTCGCGCAGGGTCATCAGCGCGGCGATGGCCGAGTAGTCGACGAAGCTCAGGTGGCGGCAGTCGAGGGTGACCTCGGCCGGGTCATTGGCGGCGTCGAAGAGGTTGAGAAACGGCGCTGTGGAGGCGAAGAACAGCGTGCCGTGGGGCAGGTAGAGTTTGCTGCCGTCGGCTTCGATGTGGCTGTCGGCATACAGCTCGCGGGCGTGGTGCCAGGCGAAGTTCAGCGCCGCGATGACGATGCCGCACAGCACCGCGGTGGCCAGGTCGGTGAGCACGGTGATGACGGTGACCGCGATGATCACCAGCACATCGTTCATCGGCACCTTGCCGAGCACGCGCAGCGAGGCCCAGGCGAAGGTCTGCTGGGCGACCACGAACATCACGCCGACCAGTGCGGCCAGTGGAATCAGCTCGATCAGCGGCGACAGGAACAGCACGTAAAGCAGGATCATCACCCCGGCGACGATGCCGGACAGCCGCCCGCGGCCGCCGGAGCTGAGGTTGATCATGGTCTGGCCGATCATCGCGCAGCCGCCCATGCCGCCACACAGGCCCGAGGCGATATTGGCGGCGCCCAGGGCCACGCACTCGCGGTCCGGGTGGCCGCGGCTTTCGGTGATTTCATCGGTGAGGTTGAGGGTCAGCAGTGTTTCCAGCAGCCCGACCATGGCCATCAGCACCGCGTAGGGCAGGATGATCCACAGGGTCTCCAGGCTCCACGGAATCTGCGGCAGTGCCAACTCTGGCAAGCCGCCAGCGATCTTCGCCATATCGCCCAGGGTATGCGTGGGCAGCTGCAGAAAATAGGTCAGCAGACCCACACCGAGAATTGCCGCCAGGGCTGGCGGGATGGCGCGAGTCAGGCGCGGCAGAATGTAGACGATGGCCATGGTCAGCGCCACCAGGCCGAGCATCAGGTACAGCGCGTTGCCTTCGATCCAGTGCCCATCGTGCTGGAAGTGCTCCAGCTGGGCGGCGGCGATGACGATGGCCAGGCCGTTGACGAAGCCGAGCATCACCGGGTGCGGCACCATGCGCACCAGCTTGCCCAGTCGTAACAGCCCGAACGCCAGCATGATCAGGCCGCCGAGCAATACGGTAGCGAGCAGGTATTCAACTCCGTGCTGCACTACCAGCGCGACGATCACCACCGCCATGGAGCCGGCTGCGCCGGAGATCATCCCCGGGCGGCCGCCGAACAGGGCGGTGATCAGGCAGATGAAGAAGGCACCATACAGCCCCATCAGCGGGTTGACCTGAGCGACCAGCGCGAAGGCGATGCACTCCGGTACCAGGGCGAAGGAAGACGTGAGGCCGGCCAGGACATCGGCACGCAGACGGGCGATTTTCATGAGTTACCTGAATCAAGCAAGACGGACGCGCCTGCGTAGCAGGGGCGTGGTTCGGCCTGTGCGGCCGTGGAGTTGGAAGGCTGCCGATGGTAAGGAATCGCGTGGGCGAAGGCCAGTGCGGGGGGATGGCTGGGGGAAAGATTCCCGGGTTTCGCTGCGCTCTACGCCGGGCTGCGGACCACCGCCATGCGCTCGTAGCCTGGGTTGAGCAAGGCGATACCGGGGAACCTGGATGGCGCCATTCACAACGTCGTCGAGACCCTGCGACAAAACAACCAGGCGACTAAATGTGGCCTGGCTGGCATTTGGAGCGACCAATAGGTCTAATCTCCTTTTTCTCCGGCGGCCAATCGACATTACACTGTCGCCTGCCCACACACCCGATGACGAGGTAAACGCGTTGATTATTCACCCTAAAGTTCGTGGCTTCATCTGTACCACCACCCACCCGCTGGGTTGCGAGCGCAACGTGGCCGAGCAGATCGAGGCGACACGCAAACTGGGCGTGCGTAATGACGGTCCGAAAAAAGTGCTGGTGATCGGTGCTTCCAGCGGCTACGGCCTGGCCGCACGCATCACCGCCGCGTTCGGCTTTGGCGCCGACACCCTGGGGGTGTTCTTCGAAAAGCCGGGCACCGAGACCAAGGCCGGCACCGCGGGCTGGTACAACTCCGCCGCGTTCGACAGGTTCGCCAAGGCCGAAGGCCTGTACAGCAAGTCGATCAATGGCGACGCCTTCTCCGACGAGGCGCGTGCCAAGGTCATCGAGCTGATCAAGAACGAAATGGGCGGCCAGGTCGACCTGGTGATCTACTCGCTGGCGTCGCCGGTGCGCAAGCTGCCGCAGACCGGTGAAGTGATCCGCTCGGCCCTCAAACCGATCGGCCAGCCGTACAAGTCCACCGCCATCGACACCAACAAAGACGTGATCATCGAGGCCAGCATCGAGCCGGCCAGCGAGCAGGAAATCGCCGACACCATCACCGTGATGGGCGGCCAGGACTGGGAACTGTGGATCAACGCGCTGGAAGAGGCGGGTGCACTGGCACCGCAGGCGCGCACCGCGGCGTTCAGCTACATCGGCACCGAAATCACCTGGCCGATCTACTGGCACGGCGCCCTGGGCAAGGCCAAACAGGACCTCGACGAGACCGCCGTACGCCTCGACAAGCGCCTGCAGGCCAATGGCGGCGGCGCCAACGTGGCGGTGCTGAAATCGGTCGTCACCCAGGCCAGCGCGGCCATTCCGGTGATGCCGCTGTACCTGTCGATGGTCTTCAGGATCATGAAGGAAAAGGGCCTGCACGAAGGTACCATCGAGCAGTTGAACCGCACCTTCCGTGATCGCCTGTACCGCGCCGATGGCCAGCCCGCCGAGGTCGATGGCGAAGGTCGCCTGCGTCTGGACGACTGGGAACTGCGTGACGACGTGCAGGACGCCTGCAAGGCCCTGTGGCCGCAGGTGACCACCGAGAACCTGTTCGAGATGACCGACTACGCCGGTTACAAGCACGAGTTTCTCAAGCTGTTCGGCTTCGAGCGCAGCGACGTGGACTACGACGCTGACGTCGCCACCGATGTCGAGTTCGACGTGGTCCAGCTGTAAGCGACCGCCAAGGTCATGCCAAAAAGGGACGCCGCACAGAGTGTGTGGTGTCCCTTTTTGTTATCTGCCAGGTGATGCGCGCGGCCGGTCAGCCCACCGGTTCGCTGGTGTTCACGTAGGGCGGCACCTTGGCGAGCGGCAGGCGCCGTGCCTGCTCCACACTCACGCCGGGGCGCTTGGGCAGTGGGTCGAGGCGCTGCGGCTGGCCGCTCTGCAGCGCGCGCTCGATGGCTTCGAGTACGCGCACGTCGCGCCAGCCTTCATCGCCGTCCGGCTCCGGCTCGCGGTTCTGCAGAATACAGTCGGAGAAATACTGGGTTTCGCCGGCGAACTGGTCGACCACCGGATGCTCGTGCTCGCTGGTCTTGCCATCGATGGTGGCGCGGTAGCTGATCGCCGTGCCTTCACCAAAGCCGAAACTGGGCGAGGCTTCGAATTCACCCTTGCTGCCGATGATCTGCAGGCGCTCGCTGCTGGGCAGGCTGAAGCTGACGGTGAACACCGCCATTCGCTCTTCGGCAAAGCGCAGGATGACCGTCACGGTGTCCGGCGTATTGATCTCGCAGCCCGGCGTTTGCACGGCCACCGCGCGTACCTCCAGCGGCTCGTCATCGAACAGATTGCGCACCGCGTTGATCGGGTATGGACCCATGTCGCTCACCGGGCCGGCCCAGAAACCGCTTTGCATGCGATGGTTGGCCGGGTCGACGGTCTGCGTGAAGGTGGCGGTGAACAGGCGTGGGTCGCCGATCTCGCCGGCACGAATGCGGTGAATCATCTCGACCGTGCCCGGTTCGAAGTGCAGGCGATAGGCGATCATCAATTTGGCCCCGGAGCGTTCTGCGGCAGCGGTAATGGCTTTGCAGTCCTCTTCGCTGGTGGCCATTGGCTTTTCCAGCAGCACGTGGATGCCTGCTTCAAGCGCAGGCTCGGCGAACTCGCGGTGACGAAAGTTGGGGGTCGCCAGGTAGATGGCGTCTATCTCGCCCGAGGCGAGCAGCGCGGGGAAGTCTTCGTAGCGGTAGCTTTTGATGTCATACAAAGCAGCCAGCTCGTCGGCCTTGACCGGGTCTCCGGTCACCAGCGTGGTGATCACCGAGTTATCGGTCTGGCCAACCCCGGGCATGAACGCACCCTGGGAAATCCAGCCACCGCCGACCACTGCATAACGAACCTTGCCTTCAGCATTGGGCATATCGATCGACTCCTGTGTGCAACACCGAACTGCATTGTTCGGCCCTCAGTAAGTCGGCAGGTGGCAGCACCTTAAGTTCACTAAAAGCGCCTGCCGGCATGCACCACAGCAGCTGCCTTGGAGCAACGGGGAAATCATCCGGACATTCTGCGGTCTGTATGCGCGCCAATCAGGCTCAGTTGTTTCGTCGTTTATGGAGAGTGGTAATGAAAGCCCTTGTTTCCGGCCTTTTGCTCGTCGCCGTACTGCCGGCGATGGCCGACACCACGGCCAATCCACGCTGTGAGGCGAAGGCTGCAGATATCGAGCAGCAGATCCAGCGCGCCGACGCCCAGAGCCGCAGTGACCAGGTGGCCGGTTTGAAGATCGCGCTCGACAAGGTGCGCAGCACCTGTACCGACAAGCAGTTATTGCAGGAGCTGGAAAGCAAGGCCAGCGAGGCACGCGAGGAAGTACGCGAGCGCGAGGCCGACCTGCGCGACGCGGAACTGGAGGGTGATCAGGGCAAGATTTCCAAGCGCCAGGGCAAACTCGATGAGGCCCGCGAGGAGCTGCAGCACATCGAGGCACAACTCAATCCGCGTGCTGCGCAACCGCTGCAATAAACGAGCAGGGCGGAGCGCTCGCGCGTCTGCGCCCCGCCTGTCGAGGATGCGTCGCCAGGGCGCATCCTCAGGTCCTGAAACGCCCCACCAGTCCGTTCAGCTCGCCCGACAGGCTTTCCAGGCGCTGTGAATCGCTGCGCGCCGAGTGCGCGAGCTCTTCGACCAGTTGCGCATCGGTGTGGATCTGCGCGATGTGCCGGTTGATGTCCTCGGCGACGTGGTGTTGCTCTTCGGCTGCCGTGGCGATCTGGCTGTTCTGATCACGGATTTCATCGACCGAGATACGGATCTGCTCGAAGCTGTCGCGGGCGTGCTGGATACGCTCCACGCTCTGCTGCGACATGCTCAGGCTGCTCTGCATCTGCTTGGTCACGTCCTGGGTGCGCTTGGCCAGACCGCCGAGCAGGCTGTCGATCTCGCCTGTGGAGTCGGCGGTGCGTTTGGCCAGGGCGCGCACTTCGTCGGCCACCACCGCGAACCCACGACCCTGCTCGCCGGCACGTGCCGCCTCGATGGCCGCGTTGAGCGCCAGCAGGTTGGTCTGCTCGGCAATCGAGCGAATGGTGTCGAGAATCGCGTTGATGTTCTTGCTGTCCTGCTCGAGCACCTGCATGGCCTGCGCGGACTTCTGCAGGTTGTCGCTGAGGCGCGAGACGCTACCGGTGGCCTCGTCGATCTGCAACTGGCCGTCATGCACCTGGCGCTGCCCCGAGTCGGCCGAGGAAGCGGCCTGGCTGCAGGAACGGGCCACTTCGTTGGCCGTGGCGACCATCTCGTTGAAGGCGGTGGACACCAGTTCCACGGCTTCGCGCTGGCGGCCGGCAGCGTCGTTCATGTCGCGGGCCACCCGGGTACTGGCGTCCGAGGCGGTTTGCAGGTCTGCCGAGGCGCTGCCGATACGCTGCACCAGGGTGCGGATCGCGCCCAGGAACTGGTTGAACCAGCGTGCCAGCATGGCGGTTTCGTCGTTGCCGCGCACCTCCAGGCTGCGGGTCAGGTCGCCTTCACCCTGGGCAATGCCTTCCAGGCCGCCGGCCACGCTGCGGATCGGCCTGACGATCAACCCGGCGAAGCTGGCGCCGACGATGGCGAACAGCACGGCCAGCACGGCGGCGATCACCCCGATCTGCCAGGTCAGGCTGGTGGCCTTGGCCATTACTTCGCTGCGCTCGATCAGGCCGATGAAACGCCAGCCAAGGGTGCTCGACGACCAGACGTTGGCCATGTACGGCACGCCACCGAGTTCCACTTCCACCAGGCCACTCTGCACACCGGCGAGTTGCGCGTAGCCATCGCCCAGTTCGCTGATCAGCTTGAAGCCGTGGGAGGGATCGCGTGGATCGACCAGCACGTTGCCGTTGTTTTCCAGCAGCATCAGGTAGCCGCTTTCGCCCAGCTTTATCTGCTTGACCAACTCGGTGAGCTGTTTGAGCGAAACGTCCAGGCCGAGCACGCCGGCCGGTTGGCCCTGGTTATTTTCGATGGTGCGCACGGTGCCCATCAGCACCACGTCATCCGGCGCCCAGTAATAGGCCGAGGTGCGTACGGTCTTGCCCGGCGAGGCCATGGCGGCCTTGTACCAGGGACGCACACGCGGGTCGTAGCTGATCAGTTTGGCGTCGTCCGGCCATGAAGCGTAGCCGCCGTCGGGCTTGCCGATCGACAGGTAGGCAGTGCTCGGGTGGCTGGCCGCGAACTCACCGAACATCTGCAGGAAGGCCTTGTTCTGATCGGTCAGCGGGATCTGCGCCGCGTCGGCGCCCGAGTAGTTCTTCAACTCGCCCGCATTGCGGATGTCGGGGTGCTTGGCCAGGTATTCGACGTTCTGCGTGATCGCGTCGAAAAACTGGTTCATGGCGTTTTCGATCTGGCGGATCTCGCGGCTGCTGTTGTCCAGGAAGTCGTCCTGCGCCTGCGCGCGCAGATTCACCACGACCACGACGGCGACCAGTACGACGGGCACACAGGCAATGGCCGCGAAGGCCCAGGTGAGTTTCTGTTTGATGTTCACGGGTTGTTCCTGCTCGAGCGAGAGATGTTGTTGTTGAAGCGACAGGCAGTAAACGAAAAATGCTCAGGCCTTGTGCCGGCCCGTAACCACTGCATCGGCTGGGCGCCCATTAACTTAAACGGTATTTGGTATGCCGAAAGTGAGTTTGACGTCAGCTCGGCCCGCAGGGCGTCACAGGTCCGCCAGGCACTGCCCTTTGGCAGTGCCGCTCTGAAAGAGTAGCCAATGCTGGCCGGGGGCGAGAGTTTCTGGCGGTGGAGGGTGGGCGTCCCGGTGACACCGGGCCGGGCAGCCTATGACTGCTCGGCTATCTTGCGCTCGCGTCGGCCGGAATAGAGGAATACCACCACGAACAAAGCGCTGAGCAATACCACGATGGTCGGCCCCGGGGCACTGTCGAGGAAGAAGCTCAGGTACACGCCGCACAGCGCTGCACCGACGGCGATGCCTACGGCAGTCAAGAGCATGGCGCCCATGGTGCGGGTGAGCAGGAAGGCGATGGCGCCAGGGGCGATCAGCAGCGCCACGGTGAGCACGATGCCGATGGCCTTGAGCGCGCCGACGATGGTCAGCGACATCACCGCCAGCAGGCCGTAATGCAGCAGGCGCACCGGCAGCCCGACGGTACGCGCCTGTACCGGGTCGAAGGCATGCAGCAGCAGGTCGCGCCATTTCAGGCCGATGAAGGCGGTGACTGCCAGGGCGATCAGGCCGCTTTCCAGCAGGTCGGCCCAGCCGATGCCGAGCATGTCGCCAAACAGGATGTGGTCCAGGTGCACGTCGCTGTGAATCTGCGTGTACAGCAGCAGGCCGAAGCCGAACATGCCGGAGAACACCACACCCATCAGGGTGTCCTGCTTGATGCGGCTGTTTTCCTTCAGGTAGCCCGAGGCCACCGCGCAGAGCATGCCGGCGACGAATGCGCCGAGCGAGTAGGGCAGGCCGACGATGTACGCGATCACCACGCCGGGAAACACCGCGTGGGCGGTGGCATCGCCCATCAGTGCCCAGCCCTTGAGCACCAGAAAGCACGACAGCAGCGCGGCGGGAATGGCCACCAGCACGGCAATCAGCAGCGCGTACTGCATGAAGTCGATTTGCAACGGCAGGAGCAGCATGTCCATGGTCACATCTCCAACCGGGCCTGGGCGGCACGGCGGCGGGCGGCGAGCAGGCCATGCTTGGGCGCGAAGACGAAGGCCATCAGGAACACACAGGTCTGCAGCACGATGATGATTGCGCCCGTGGCGCCATCGAGAAAGTAGCTGGCGTAGGCGCCGAAGAAGCTGCTCAGGCCGCCGATGCAGGCTGCGATCAACAACAGCCGCTCGAACCGGTCGCTGAGCAGGTAGGCGGTGGCGCCGGGGGTGACCACCATGGCGATGACCAGGAAGGCGCCGACCGTCTGCATCGCCGCGACGGTGCAGGCCGACAGCAGGATGAAGAAGATCGCCTTGAGGCGCGTCGGGCTGAGGCCGATGGTGCGGGCGTGGTGTTCGTCGAAGAACACTACCATCAGATCCTTCCAGCGCAGCGCCAGTACGGCCAGGGTGATGCCGGCGATCAGCAGCAACTGCAGGGTGTCGCCCGGGGTGATGGCAAGGATGTTGCCGAGCACGATGGTCTGAATGTTCACCGAGGTGGGCGACAGGGACACCATGAACAGCCCGAGGCCGAAGAACGAGGAGAAAATCAGACCGATGATCACGTCTTCCTTGAGCTTGCTGCGCTGGTTGAGAAACAGCATGGCGCCCGCTGCCAGCGTGCCGGCGCCAAATGCACCCAGGGCGAAGGGCAGGCCGAGCATGTAGGCGCCGGCGACACCTGGCACGATGGAGTGCGCCAGGGCATCGCCGATCAGCGACCAGCCCTTGAGCATCAGGTACACCGACAGCAGCGCGCAGACCACGCCAACCAGGGTCGACACCCACATGGCATTGACCATGTAGCCGTAGGAAAAGGGTTCGAGCAGGGTGTGCACTATTGATCCTTGTCGTCGACGCGGCCGCGGATGGTCGACTTGCCGTCGTAGAGCACCAGCGGGCGCTCGTCGTCGGTGATGATGCCGATCAGCGGCGAGGTGCGCTGGCCTTCGCCCGGCAGTTCGAAATGGCGCAGCACGCCGCCGAAGGTGCGCTCCAGGTTCTCGCGTGTGAACACCCGCTGGGTCGGCCCGTAGGCGAGCACGGTGCGCGCGAGCAGCACGGTGCGGTCGCAGAACTCCGGCACGCTGCCCAGGTTGTGGGTGGACACCAGCATCACCCGGCCTTCGTCGCGCAGCTCGCCGAGCAGCCGCACGATGGCGTCCTCGGTCTTCACGTCGACGCCGGTGAACGGCTCGTCGAGCAGGATCACCCGCGAGTCCTGCGCCAGTGCGCGGGCGAGGAACACGCGTTTTTTCTGGCCGCCGGACAGCTCGCCGATCTGACGTGTGCGCAGGTCGCTCATGCCGACCCGGCCAAGGGCCGCGTCCACGGCTTCACGGTCCGCGGCACGGGGGCGGCGCAGCATGCCCATGTGGCCGTAGCGGCCCATCATCACCACGTCCTCGACCAGCACCGGAAAATTCCAGTCGACGTCTTCGCTCTGCGGCACGTAGGCGATCAGGTTGCGCTTCAGCGCGTCGCGCACCGGCATGCCGAGCACGCTGATAGTGCCCTGAGTCAGTTTCACGAAACCCATGATGGCCTTGAACAGCGTCGACTTGCCGCTGCCGTTGACGCCCACCAGCGCGGTGATGCTGCCGCCGGGGCTGCCAAAGCTGGCGTTGCGCAAGGCGGTGTGGCCATTGCGGTAGGTCACGCTGATGCCGTCGACGCGGATACCGCCCAGGCTGTCCTCTTCATGCAGGGCGTTGGGCATTATTCGGCCAGCCCGTCGGCGATGGTCTGCGAGGTGACGCGCAGCAGGTCGAGGTAGGTCGGTACCGGGCCGCTAGGCTCGCTGAGCGAGTCGACATACAGCACGCCGCCATACCTGGCTCCCGTTTCACGGGCGACCTGTTGGGCAGGCGAGGCGGAGATGGTGCTTTCGCTGAAGATCGCCGGAATGCGGTTGGCGCGCATCGCGTCGATCACCTTGCGCACTTGTTGCGGGGTGCCCTGCTGGTCGGCATTGATCGGCCACAGGTACAGCTCCTTGAGGCCGAAGTCGCGTGCCAGGTAGCTGAACGCGCCCTCGCTGGAAACCAGCCAGCGGCGGTTTTCCGGGATTGCCTTCAGGCGCTCGCGAATCGGCTCAACGGTCGCCCGGATGCGCGCCTTGTAGGCCTCGGCGTTGGCCTTGTAGGTTTCGGCGTTGGCGGCGTCGTGCTCGACCAGCGCATCGCGGATATTGTCGATGTAGACCATCGCCGAGTCCGGCGACATCCAGGCATGCGGGTTGGGTTTGCCGCTGTATGGGCCATCGGCGATGCCGATCGGCTCGATGCCGTCGCTGAGGGTCGCCGAAGGCACGCCCTGCAGGCGTTGCAGAAAGCGTTCGAACCACAGTTCCAGGTTCATGCCATTGCGCAGGATCAACTGGGCGTCACGGGCTTTGAGGATGTCGCCCGGGGTCGGCTGGTAATTGTGGATCTCGGCACCGGGTTTGGTAATCGATTCGACCACAGCCGCGTCGCCAGCGACCTGGCGGGCCATGTCGGCGAGAACGGTAAAGGTGGTGACGACCTTGAACTTGCCCTCGGCGGTGGCCAGTTGCGGCAACAGGGTCAGGAGCAGGGCGGCGAGCAGGGGAGCACGGGTGCGCGAGTGGATCCGCTTGAACATCTTCATCCTCGTATGGCTTGACCGGTCAAATCACCGGGATGGTCGTGACCCCGGACAGGGTTGTCACTCTAGCGATAAATCGTTGCTAATGAAAACTATTGGCATTAGAGATTTATTTTCGATGGCGCGCTTGGGAGCGCTGTGCCAGGGCATCGCCTCGGCGCCTGTTCATGTGAGCCGTCACGCGTGCCCAGGTTCCGCCAACCTTAATAGCACGCCATGCAAAACCCCGCGACTGGCGCGGGGTTCGCTGTGTCGGCAATGCTCACCTGCCGCTCTTGATCCTGGTCCAGGCACGGGTGCGTACCCGTTCGACTTTCTGCGGCAGCGGTTCGACGCTGTAGAGGGTCTTTTGCGCTTCGGCGGTGGGGGTCAGATCGGCGTTGGCGCTGATCGCCTTGTTCACCAGCAACATCCCCTCCTTGTTGGGGTTCGGGTAGCCGAGGAAGTCGCTGATCGGCGCGATCACCTTGGGGTCGAGCAGGTTGTTGAGAAACTCATGAGCCTCGTCGACGTTCCTGGCGCTGAGCGGAATCGCGAAGGTATCGAACCAGATCGGCGCGCCTTCCTTGGGCAGGCGCCATTCGACCTTCACGCCGTTGCCGGCTTCCCTGGCGCGGTTGGCGAACTGGTAGAAGCTGCCCGAGTAGCCGACGGCGACGCAGATGTCGCCGTTGGCGATGTCGGTCATGTACTTGGCGGAGTGGAAGTAGGTCACGTACGGGCGGATGCTCATCATCAGCTCGGTGGCCTTGTCGTAGTCCGCCGGGTTGGTGCTGTTGGGCGGCAGGCCCAGGTAATGCAGCGCCAGTGGCAGGATCTCGTTCGGCGCATCGAGCATGGCGACGCCGCATTGCTTGAGCTTTTCCATGTTCTCGGGTTTGAACACCAGGTCCCAGCTGTCCACGGGCGCGTCGGCGCCCAGCGCGGCCTTGACCTTGTCCGGGTTGAAGCCGATCAGCACGGTGCCGTACATGTAGGGTACGCCGTACTGGTTGCCGGGGTCGTTGGTCTCCAGCAGCTTGAGCAGTGCGGGGTCGAGGTGTTTCCAGTTGGGCAGCTTGCTCTTGTCGAGCTTCTGGAACACGCCAGCCTTGATCTGGGTGTCGAGGAACATGTTGGACGGCACCACCAGGTCGTAGCCCGAGTTGCCGGTGAGCAGCTTGGCTTCCAGCGCCTCGTTGGTTTCGAAGGTGTCCCAGGTCAGCTTGATGCCGCTCTGCTGCTGAAAGTCCTTGAGGGTTTGCGGCAGGATGTAGTCTGCCCAGTTGTAGACCCGCAGTTCACGGGCCTCGGCCATGGCACTGCCGACGAGCAGGGCCGCGCCGCAGAGGGTGGTGCCGAACAGACGGTGGAGATTTTTCATCGTTATGTGCTCCGTTGAATGCGTAATTATCGGCAGTAGGCTCAGGCGCCCTCGAAACCTTCCAGTACGTTCACCGCGTTGACGCCGATCTCCTCGACGGCATAGCCGCCCTCCATCACGAACAGGGTTGGCTTGCCGAGGCGGGCGATGCGTTCGCCCATGCGCAGGTAGTCGGGGCTATCGAGCTTGAACTGGGAAATCGGGTCCTCCTTGAAGGTGTCCACACCCAGGGACACCACGATCACGTCCGCTGCGTAATGTTCGATACGTGCACAGGCGCTCTCCAGCGCCGCGCTCCATTGCTCCCAGCCGCTGCCGGCAGCCAGCGGCAGATTGAGGTTGAAGCCTTCGCCGGCGCCCTCGCCAGGTTCATCGGCATAGCCGAGGAAGAACGGGAATTCGAAGGCTGGGTGGCCGTGGATGGAGACGAACAGCACGTCGCTGCGGTCGTAGAAGATCGACTGGGTGCCGTTGCCGTGGTGGTAGTCCACGTCGAGGATGGCGACCCGCTTGCAGCCCTGATCGAGAAAGGCCTGAGCGGCAATGGCGGCATTGTTCAGGTAGCAGTAGCCGCCCATCAGGTCGGCCGCTGCGTGGTGGCCTGGCGGGCGGCACAGGGCGAAGGCGCTGTTGGCGCCATCGCTGATCAGCTTCTGCCCGGTAAGGGCGACCTGGGCTGCACTCCAGGCGGCCTGCCAGGTACCGGCGGTGATCGGTGCGCCGCCGTCGAAACTGTAATAACCCAACTGGCCGTGCAGGTTGTCCGGCACCACGCTGCGCAGCGTGCGGGCGGGCCAGGTGAAGGGCATCAGGTCGCCGTCACGGCCCATGGCCGCCCAGCGTGCCCAGGCGCCTTCGAAAAAGCTCAGGTAGTCGCGGTGATGAATGCGTTCGATCGGTGCTCTGCCGAAGTCGCTGGGGGCGATGACCTCGCCCAGTTGCTGCTGGCGTACACGGGCGAGCACATGGTCGGCCCGCGACGGCATTTCGAAACAGGGCTTGAGCTCCCCGTCGATGATTTCGCAGCGACCATGATGCAGGTGATGGTCATCGCTGTAGATCGTACGCATGGCTGAGCCTCCGACTATGACACCTGCATTCTTGGCCCGAGTCTGGCGCTGGCGAAATGAGCGCAATGGCCAAAAGGGGATAGATATGGCCACGAAATGGCGCAGCAGCGATCCGTATCGGTGCAGGTTCTAGGCGCTGACCGGGCGCCGATAGCGGCTCGGTGACATACCGCTCCAGCGCTGGAAGGCGTGGCGGAAACTGGCGGTTTCGCTGTAGCCGAGCTCCTCGGCGATCCGGGCGATGGGCAGCCGCTCCTGATCCAGCAGATGGCGTGCCTGCTCGAAGCGCAACTCATCGAGCAGCGTCTGGTAGCTGGTGCCGACCTCTTGCAACTGCCTGCGCAGGGTGCGCGATGAACAGCGTAGCTGGCGCGCGAGGCCATCGAGCCCTGGCGCCGTCGGCAACTGGCTGGCGAGCAACTGGCGTACGCGGGAAATCAGCGCCAGGTGGGAGATGAACTCGCGATTGAGATGGCGGCAGCGTTCCAGGGTGTCGCGGTGAGTCACCGGGTCTGCCAGGGGCAGGCGTCGATCCAGCCACTGGCTGTCGAACACGATGGCGTTGTCGGCGGCATTGAAGCGCACCGCACAGGCGAAGTCGCGGCTGTACTGGCGCTGGTAGCGCGGCGCTTTATGGATGAAGCGGGCTGCTTCCAGGGGCAGGCTGCGACCCAGCAGGTCGTCGCAGATCAGCTTCAGCGAGGCCAGGCAGAACTCGGTGTTGAAGGTCTCCATATCCGCCGTGTCGCGATAGTGGCTGGCCTCGATCCAGGCCTGCGAGCCGTCGCGGCGCAGACGCAGATCGAAGAGGGTGCCGAGCAAGGCGGGAAAGCTGAAGGCCACTTCCAGCGCATCGCCCAGCGTCGATGCCGAGAGCAGGCTGAAACCCAGCAGGCCATAGGACGATACGTGCATACGCCTGCCGAGCAGCAGGCCGAGATCCTGCCGCCTGGCGGTGGCGTTGCGAAACACCTGGCGTTCCTGGGCGATGCTGATGCGCATCTGCGGACGCTGCAGATCTGCTGCGTCGATGCCGCTGCCGGCCAGGAGTTGGTGGGCGTTGCAGTCGCCATTCTGGCAAAGGGTATCGAGGGCCAGAACGACGGCATGCAGGGTGGTCAGGTGGGAGTGCAGCATGGGGGCACGCCTTCTCGGAGCAGAGTCGAGAATCACGCAATAAGCGTGCCTTGCGGCTTGCCGAAAGGCACGCCCTGCCTGGCATGCTGCCTGCCGGAGGTATCGATGGCCAACAAGCGGCTCGTTCGCCAGCGCGCGTCGGGGTGTCTGTAGGAGATGGTAACGCCAGAGACGTCAACGCTCGCTCTCAGCCTGCTTGCCCAGTCAGCCCGCCTTCATCGCTTTCCTGTCTGGACGGCAGCGCCGGGCAGCTTGCGACTTCGTCGCTCATCTGCCGCTTTGCCCAATTTTCTACGCGGGTGTACCAGGCAGTGCCACTTTCATCCAGCCAGCTCAGCGCTTCTTCGTGGCCGTTTTCACCAGCCTGAGTAAGCCAGAGGTAGCGCTGAATGCTGCTGGCGGGCACGCCTCGACCGATGCTGTAGGCTTCGGAGATGGCAAACTGGGCGTCCGCATCGCCTTGCTCGGCAGCCTTGCATACCCAGTACGCGCCCAGCTCTTCGTCACCGCCATAGCGCATCGCCAGTTGATCATCAGCGGCGAAACCCTCGATGCCGCGATCCGCCCAGTAACCCTCGCCAAGCAGATACTGGCCCTGGATATTGCCCTGAACTGCCGCCTGCTCGAACCAATGCATGGCCTGGTAAAGCTGCTCGTTGTCGTCGCGCTGTTCCCAGTGATCGATACCAAGCTCGATCTGCGCCAGATCAGCGCCCAACGCGGCAGACTTCTCCAGCCATTGTCGGCGCTGCCCGGCGTCGTCTTCGAGCAAACCATCGCGGTACAGGATGGCGATCTCGAACGCTGCGCGCGCGTTGCCTTGCTCGGCCGCGAGGGCGTACATCCGCTCTGCCGCGTCATATGACTGATGGGTGTAGTGGTAGAAACCGAGGTTGAACTGGGCGCAAAGATCACCCGACTCGGCTTTGTCGCGCACCACGCCGACACTCTCCGGGTCATCGGCTATGTCGTTTACCGGGCAGGGTGGTGAGGAGTCTGCCTGCGCGGCAACGGCGCAGGCGAGGAGTAGCGGGGCGGCGAGCAGTGCCAACGGGTGCATGAACAGATCCTTTCATAAGCCGAGAGACGGCGAGCCCCGAACGGGGCGTCCTTGGACCGCACGTTACGCCAGCGCTGCCGATAGCGGCAAGGCGCTGCGATTACAACGCTATGAACAACAGCAATGTGCCGAGGATCAGGCGATAGATTACGAAGGGCAGCATGCCGATACGATCCAGCGCGGCCAGGAACAGCTTGATGCACAGGAACGCCGACAGGAACGACAGGCCGATGCCCCAGGCGATGTCGCCCCAGTGCGCGCCAGCCCCTTCCTGCACCAGGTGCACGGCCTTGAGGCCGCCTGCGGCGAGGATCAGCGGAATCGACAGCAGGAAGGAGAAGCGCGCAGCGCTCTGGCGGTCGAAACCGAGCATCAGCGCGGCCGTCATGGTGATGCCCGAACGTGAGGTGCCGGGGATCAGCGCGATCATCTGCGCGAGGCCGATGAACAGTGCCTCGCGCCAGGTCATGCGGCTCATGTCGGCGTCCCGCGCGCCGGTCGCATCTGCCCACCACAACAGCAGGCCGAAGACGATTGTGGCGGTGCCGATCACCAGCATCGAACGGGTGTACTGCTCGATCATCGACTCGAACATCAGGCCGGCCAGCGCCGCCGGAATGGTCGCCAGGATGATCATCCAGCCCATGCGGCTTTCCGGGGTGATGCGCCGGTGCAGTACGTGGCCCAGCCAGCCCTGCGCGATGGCGATGATCTGCTGGCGAAAGGCGAGTATCACCGCCAGCAGGGTGCCCACGTGGACGGCGACATCGAAGGCCTGGCCCTGGTCTTCCCAGCCGAGTAGTTGCGACGGCAGGATCAGGTGGGCGGAGGAGGAGACGGGCAGGAATTCGGTAATGCCCTGGATGAGCGACAGAAACAACAGGTGGAGCCAATCCATGGTTTTCCTTAAACGGCAGTGAGCGAACGCGGACCGCGGGTATGACCCGAGTAGGGCTGGTTTTCTCCATGCAGCATTTTTTTTCCTTGAAATGCATCCCCATTCCAGGCCTGCCCGTCGCACCACGACCAGCTTTCCAGAATTGCGCGGGTACTGCCGCCAGGCCGCGGATTTGTTATCGTGGGGGCCCTTGAGCCGCTGCGCGCGGCCAATGCTTTGTGCAACCCTCCCGAGATTTTCCCGCATGCCATCCGCAGCATCGCCGGTACCTGCCCGGCCCCTGACCCGTAGCGATTACAAGACCCTGTCCCTGTCTGCCCTGGGTGGCGCGTTGGAGTTCTACGACTTCATCATCTACGTGTTCTTCGCCACCGTCGTCGGCAAGCTGTTCTTCCCGCCGGACATGCCCGACTGGCTGCGCATGCTGCAGACCTTCGGCATCTTTGCCGCAGGTTACCTGGCGCGGCCGCTGGGCGGCATCGTCATGGCGCATTTCGGTGACCTCATAGGCCGCAAGCGCATGTTCACCCTGAGCATCCTGATGATGGCCGTGCCCACGCTGATCATGGGCCTGCTGCCGACCTATGCGCAGATCGGCATTCTCGCGCCGTTGCTGTTGCTGGCGATGCGCATGATCCAGGGCGCGGCGATCGGTGGCGAAGTGCCGGGCGCCTGGGTGTTCGTTTCCGAGCACGTGCCGGCACGTTACATTGGCTACGCCTGCGGCACGCTGACCTGCGGCCTGACCGTCGGCATTCTGCTTGGCTCGCTGATGGCCACGCTGATCAACAGCGTCTATACCGAGCAGGAAGTGCTCGACTGGGCCTGGCGCCTGCCCTTTCTGCTCGGCGGCGTGTTCGGCCTGTTCGCGGTCTACCTGCGCCAGTGGCTGCACGAAACGCCGGTGTTCACCGAGCTGCAGCAGCGCAAGGCGCTGGCCGAGGAACTGCCGCTGAAAGCCGTGGTGCGTGACCATCGCAGCGCTGTGGCCGTGTCGATGCTGCTGACCTGGCTGCTCTCGGCCGGCATCGTGGTCGCGATCCTGATGACCCCGACCTTTCTGCAGACCCTCTACGGCTTCGGCGCCGTGACCGCGCTGCAGGCCAATAGCCTGGCCATCATCATGCTCAGCATCGGCTGCATCATCAGTGGCGCGCTGTGCGATCGTATCGGCGCCGGCCGCGTGCTGGTGGTCGGCTGCACGGCGCTGGCGGTTTCGGTATGGTTGTTCTATAGCGGCCTGCACGCCAACCCGCACTGGCTGTTCCCGCTGTATGCGTTGGTCGGCCTGTTCGTCGGCACTATCGGCGCGGTGCCGTTCGTGATGGTCAATGCATTCCCGGCCCGGGTGCGTTTCAGCGGACTGTCGTTTTCCTACAACATGTCCTACGCGGTATTCGGCGGGCTGACACCGGTTACCGTGTCGCTGCTGGTGAAGTGGAGCCCGCTGGGCCCGGCCTACTACCTGATAGCCCTGTGCGGCCTGGGCGTCGTCATCGGGCTCAGCCTGCTGCGCAAGGGGCGCTGAGCACGTCACTATTTCGCACCTGCCGGCCAAGCCGGTATGGTGCGCGCACGTTCACAACGCGATGGAGAAGCCCATGAGCCTTTACGGCGATTACGATCCGCAAAACATCTTCGCCAAGATCATTCGCGGTGAGATGCCTTGCTACAAGCTGTACGAAGACGACGACGTGCTGGTGTTCCTCGACCTGTTCCCGCAGTCGTTCGGGCACACCCTGGTGATTCCCAAATCCGCGCAAGCGCGCAATCTGCTCGAGATCGACGCCGACAGCCTGACCAAACTGACGCTGGCGGTACAGAAGGTCACCCGCGTACTGGCTGACGAGCTGCAGCCCGATGGCGTGCAGATCGCTCAGTTCAACGGCGCGCCGGCAGGGCAGACGGTGTATCACATCCACATGCACGTGATTCCGCGTTTCACCGAACAAGGGCTGCACAGCCATGCCAGCGGCAAGGCTGATCCGGCCGAGCTGGAGCAGTTGCAAGCCAGGCTGGTGAAGCGCTTTCAGAGTGCTTGAACGGGTGCGCGTTTGGTGGGCCTCAGCCTGCCGATGCGCCCTGGGCAGCCAGCGGGGCGGGGCACTGATGAGCCGTGTCGGGCACTGCTTTGCTCGACCTCCAGCCTAGGAGCGCCGCCGCTTCTGCCACTGGCTCAGCCACTCGTACCCGCTGACCAGCAGGATGCCGCACAGCACCAGCAGCGCGCCGATGATGAAGTTGAACGCCAGGGGCTCGCCCAGCAGCACCACGCCGAACACGATGCCGAACATCGGGGTCATGAACGACAGCACGCCAAGGCGTGACGCCAGGTAGTTGCGCAGCAGCCAGAACCAGGCCAGGAAGCTGGCGAACGACACCAGCAGCGCCTGGAAAACCAGCCCGCCTACGGCGATCGGTGTGGGGTTGAAACGCAGCTGGCTGGTGACGATGCAAACCAGCAGCAACAGCACGAAGCCGCCCAGCAACTGGTAGAAGAGCGTTTGCGTGACCGGCGCGTTGGCCAGCCGCGAGCAGCGCACCACCACGGTGGTGGCGCCCCAGGCCATGGCGGCGAGCAGGCCGAGCGTATCGCCGTACAGTTGCCTGCCGGCGTCTCTGGCTTGCAGGTCGCTGGTCCCCCCGGCGAACGACACCACGATCCCCGCGAAGGCGACACCGATGCCCAGCCATTGCAGGGGCCGGAGGCGCTCCGCGGGCAGGCGCCAGTGCAGCCCCAGGGCGGCGAAGATCGGCGCCGTGTAGAGAAAGATCACCATGTGCGAGGCGCTGGTGTGGCGCAGGCCTTCACCGACCAGCACGAACTCCAGGGCGAACAGCGCGCCGACCGCCATGCCGGGCCGCCAGTTGCCGGCGCGCAGCGACAGGCCGTCACGGCGCCAGAGCATCAGCAGGGCCACCAGCAGCGCAGCGATGCCCGAGCGCAGGGCCAGCATCAGCACCGGCGGCACGTCGTCGGCGGCAGCCTTGAGTACCACCTGCTGCATGCCCCAGATCATGCAAAGCCCGACCATCATGGCGGCGGCCAGCCCGTCGATGTTCTTGCGCGTGTCCATTCCGATCGCTCTTCGAGAGTGGGGCGCCATTATGGTGCGGCCAGTCGATGCAAGCCAGCGGCGCCAGGCACGATGGATTTATTGCACGCTTATGGCAATGTGCTTGTCTGTGAGCTGAGCCTGTCGCTCGCCAACCCTGCGATTCTCTGGAGAGAACCCATGCGTCTGATCTACGCCGTACTGCCTCTGCTGGCCCTGGCTGGTTGTTCGTCCTACCAGGCCGACCCGGACCAGATCACGGACATTCCTGCCGAGCGCCTGCGCGCCTATCAGGCGCCCGTGCAGGGCGGTGGCGAAGTGGTGGTCACCCGTGACCTGGGGCTGATGGGCGGCGGCTGCTACGTGGCGGTAATGGTCGACCGTCAGGTGGCCGCGCGTATTGCCGTGGGCGAGCAGGGCCGCTTCCAGGTGCCGGCAGGCAATCGTGTGGTGGGCATCGCCACCGACAGTGAAGACAAGACCCTGTGCGGCAAGGGGCGCCTCAATCGTGAGGTGGCGGTCAAGGTCGAGGCCGGCGGCGTGGCCAACCTGCGTATCGTCAGTCAGAACCGTGGCGGCTTCGACATCCTGGCGGACGAAGCACGGTAGAATCACGCATTCCTTCAATGCAGCACAGGATGTGCCCGTGCAAGTTCTACCCATTGCCATCGTCGGCGCCGGTACCGCGGGGCTGGCCAGCGCCATTTTGCTGGCTCGCCAGGGCTGGCGGGTCACCCTCTACGAACGTGTCGCCGATCTGCAGCCGGTCGGTGCGGGGGTCCTGCTGCAGCCTTCCGGGCTCGCCGCGCTGCGTCACCTGGGGCTGCTCGACGAGTGCACCGCCCTTGGTGCGCCGGTCAGCCGGCTGTTCGGCACGTCCGCCTGCGCGCAGCGGGTGATTCTCGACACCCGGTACGCGCATTGGCAGGCCGGTGCTGTCGGCCTTGGCATCCACCGCGGTGTATTGATGACCGCCTTGCTCGGCGCAGCGCGCGCGGCCGGGGTAACTATCCGCACCGGTATGGGCGTCTCCCGCTTCGCGCAATCGGCTACCCATGTGCGCCTGTTCGCCGAGGATGGCCAGGGCAATGAAAGTTTGCTGGGCGAACACGCGGCGTTGATCCTGGCCGATGGCACCCGTTCCCGGCTACGCACGCAGATGCAGGTGCGCCAGTCGGTCAAGGCGTACCCGTGGGGCGCGCTGTGGAGCATCGTGCCGACTCCCGTGGGGGCTGACTCTACCGACCTGCGCCAGTGGTACCGCGGCTGCTCGCAGATGTTCGGCATCATGCCCACCGGCTGTACCCACCTGGACCGCCACACGCGGCTGAGCAGCCTGTTCTGGAGCCTGCCGGTGGCGGGCCATGGCGTCTGGCAACAGGCGGGGCTGGAGGCCTGGAAGCAGTCCGTGCGCCAGCTTGCCGGCGAGCCGGCGGAAGCATTTCTGCATACCCTCGACAAGGCCGAAAAACTGATGCTGGCCAGCTACGCCGACGTGCGCATGCACCAGTGGCACGACGGCCGTGTAGTGGCCATCGGCGATTGTGCCCATGCCATGAGCCCGCAGTTGGGGCAGGGCGCGAACATGGCGCTGGTCGATGCCGTGGCGCTGAGCCAGGCTCTGGGCACGGGCGAGGGGACCCGGGCGGCCGACTTTTCCAGCTGTTTCGCCGCGTATGGCGCGGTGCGCCGCGCTCACCTGCGTTACTACCGTCAGGCGAGCCGCTTGCTGACGCCTTTGTTCCAGTCGCACAGTGCAGGGTTGGCGCTGTTGCGCGACAGTGCTCTGTTCGTGGCGCGGCACCTGCCGGCGGGCCGCCGCCACGCGGTTACTACCCTGGTCGGCGCGCGCACCGGGTGGCTGTTCTCCGGCAAAGGCGCAGCCCCTCTGCATGCCTGGGAGAACCCGTCGTCCGCGCCGCCGGTGCAGTGCCCTTAGACAGCGGCCCGTGCCTGCTGAACCCGCCATGCCCAGGCAAATATCGCCAGGCCGGCTAGGGCGGTTACCGCGCCGATATAACCGGTCGAGGTCCAGCCGAACCCGGCGCTGATGGCCAGGCCGCCCAGCCAGGGGCCGAGGGCATTGGCGATATTGAACGCGGCGTGATTGGAGGCAGCGGCCAGGGTCTGTGCACCGGTGGCGACATCCATCAGGTGGGTCTGCAGTGCGGGGGACAGGGCCGCGATAGTGCCCAGGGCCAGAATCGCCGGCAGCATCGTCCAGATCGACTGTGTAGCGGCCGGCAGCATCAGCAGTACCAGCGCACTCCACAGCAGGATCCACGCCACCGACTTGAATTGCAGGCGGTCGAACAGCCAGCCGCCGGCCATGTTACCGAGGATGCAGCCGACGCCGAATACCGCCATGGCCACCGGGATCATCCCCGGGTTGACCCGCGTGACTTCCAGCAGCGTCGGCGCCATGTAGCTGAACACGCAGAACATGCCGGCAAAGCCGATCGAGCCGATGCCCAGCGCCAGCCAGATCGGTGCGCGGTTGAAGGCGCGCAGTTCGTTGATCGGGCTGCTGCGCACCTCATTGCGGTCGAGCGGCAGGAAGATCGCGACCATGGCCACGGTCAGCAGGGCGATCACGCTGACCAGAGCGAAGGCGTAGCGCCAACTGACGCTCTGGCCCAGCCAGGTGGCCAATGGGTTGCCAACCAGAATGGCCACGCTCAGGCCCATCAGCACGCGGCTGACCGCTTTGGCGCGCTTGTGCGGAGGGGCCATGGAAGCGGCAACCAGCATGGCGACGCCGAAATAGGCGCCGTGGGGCAACCCGGCAAAGAAACGGAACACCAGCAGCGAGGCGTAATCAGGCGCCAGAGCGCTGGCCAGGTTGCCGACGGCGAATACGCTCATCAGCAACAGCAGCAGGTGCTTGCGCAGCAGCCGTGCGCCAAGCAGTGCGAGGATCGGTGCGCCGACCACCACGCCGAGGGCATAACTGCTGATCACATGGCCGACTTGCGGCTCGCTGACGCCCAGGTCCTGGGCGACGTTGGGCATCAGGCCCATGATCGAGAATTCACTGGTGCCGATGGCGAAACCGCCAAGTGCCAGCGCCAGTTCGATCAGCAGGATCGCCCCCGCGCTCAGGCGGGTGGCGTCGTGGGCGGGGCCACTCATGTATCTACCTCGATAGTTTGCAGCGAATCAGGCGGGGCATTATTCACGCAAAGGCGTAGCGAGAGAACCGCTTTGTTGGTCGGGGCCGGTCAGCGGTAGCGCTGCAGGATGGCCTCGAACTCGCCGTCTCGCTGCATTTCCAGCAGGGCGCGCAACAGTGCCTCGGTCGGCACATCGGGAGCGTTGCGTACCAGGCAGGCCGCCGGGTCGCTGGACAGTTCGTGCACGTCGTGGAGCCTGCTGGCTGCATCACGATCGCGGTTGTGCCAGTGCAGGGCCAGTTCGTTGCTGATCGCATAATCGTAACGTCCGGCAGCCAGCTTGTTGAGTACCAGGCCCTGGGTGCGGGCATCATTGCGTCGCAAGGTGCCGGCCACCAGCCGCGGGTAGAGGGTCGGGTAATGAAACCCCAGTACGGTGCCGATCGATTGCCTGGGCAGTGTCTCGGGTGTCACCGGCTCGGGGCTGCGGCTGACCAGCAGATCGCGCTGGACCATGAAGGGCACGCTCCACAGATACCCCGGATAGGTGTCGCTCAACCAGGCTGGATTCACATAGCAGCGCACGTCGATCTCGTCGTTCAACAGGGCGCGGTGCACGCGCAAACGGGGCATTACCAGCAGCTCGGCGCGCCGCCCGAGCTTGTCGGCGAGCCGCATCGGCAGGTCGTGGAGGATGCCGCCTACGGCCTCCCCGTCGCGGATCTCGACCAAGGGCATCACGCCGCTTTCGGTGATCGAGAAGCGCAATGGGCGTTGCTCGGCAGCGCAGCAGATACTGAGCAGGGCAAGCGCAACGGTGGTCAGGGTACGTGGCATTGGGAACGAACCAGATAAGATGGGGTATTGTCTGACAGGCTACGGCACCTGCCAGCGACGTGCCGCTGCAGGCGCGTGCGGCGCGCCTCATCGGTTGCACCGTGCGAGCGCTTCAGACTACTGTTTTAAAAGGCTTTTTATATGGGTCGATTGAGTCAGCTTATTGGTTTCATGGTTTCAATCAATGGGCTCTTCGATCCATATGGGGCTACTATCTGTCCTGTAAATTTTTCAACCCTCCAAGGAGTTCACTGATGTCTTTGATTAACACTCAAGTTCAGCCGTTCAAGGTCAATGCATTTCACAATGGCAAATTCATCGAAGTCACCGAAGAAAGCCTGAAGGGCAAGTGGTCGGTACTGATCTTCATGCCGGCAGCTTTCACCTTCAACTGCCCGACCGAGATCGAAGACGCCGCCAACAACTACGAAGCCTTCCAGAAGGCCGGTGCCGAGGTGTACATCATCACCACCGACACCCACTTCTCGCACAAGGTATGGCACGAGACCTCGCCAGCCGTTGGCAAGGCTCGGTTCCCGCTGATCGGCGACCCGACTCACCAGCTGACCAACGCCTTTGGCGTGCACATCGCTGAAGAAGGCCTGGCACTGCGCGGTACTTTCGTGATCAACCCGGAAGGCCAGATCAAGACCGTCGAAATCCACTCCAACGAGATCGCTCGTGACGTGGCCGAGACCCTGCGCAAGCTGCAAGCTGCCCAGTACACCGCTGCCCACCCGGGCGAAGTGTGCCCAGCCAAGTGGAAGGAAGGTGCCCAGACTCTGGCTCCGTCCCTGGACCTGGTCGGCAAGATCTAAAAACGGTCGGCAAACTACTGCGCGTCGTCGATGCGGCGTTGAAATCAGGTGGGGCCGCCCAGGCTCGGGCTCGTTATTTACAGCTCGTAAAGTCGCCCGCGACTCCGACCTGCCCGAGCCTGATTTCGCCTTGCCTCGACACCGCTCGCTACGTTTGCCAATCCGTTTTCCGCGCTGACCAGATCAACCGCTGATTCTGGAAGCGCGCCCGAACGCCCGGGCGTAACCCGTCCGGGCGTTTTATTGCCCGAATTTCGTCATTGAGGACCCGTATATGTTGGACGCAACCCTTAAAACCCAGTTGAAGGCGTACCTGGAAAAGGTCAGCCAGCCGTTCGAGATCGTCGCGTCCCTCGATGACAGCGACAAATCCCAGGAGCTCAAAGGCCTGCTCGACGACATTGTCAGCCTGACCGACAAGATCACCCTGAAGACCGACGGCACTGACGCCCGCGTGCCGTCGTTCGCCCTGAATCGCCCGAATGGCAACATCAGCCTGCGCTTCGCCGGCCTGCCGATGGGCCACGAATTCACCTCGCTGGTGCTGGCCCTGCTGCAAGTCGGTGGCCACCCGTCGAAGCTTGCAGCCGAAGTGATCGAGCAGATCCAGAACCTGGAAGGCGAATTCAACTTCGAGACCTACTTCTCGCTGTCCTGCCAGAACTGCCCGGACGTGGTCCAGGCGCTGAACCTGATGGCCGTGCTCAACCCGAACATCCGCCACGTCGCCATCGACGGTGCGCTGTTTCAGGATGAAGTCGAGTCCCGCCAGATCATGTCGGTGCCGAGCATCTACCTCAACGGTGAACTGTTTGGCCAGGGCCGCATGGACGCCGAGCAGATCCTCGCCAAGATCGACACTGGCGCCTCGGCCCGTGACGCCGAAAAGCTCAATGCCAAGCAGGCCTTCGACGTGCTGGTCATCGGTGGTGGCCCGGCCGGTGCTGCGGCAGCCATCTACGCCGCCCGCAAAGGCATCCGTACCGGTGTTGCCGCCGAGCGTTTCGGCGGTCAGGTGCTGGACACCATGGCCATCGAGAACTTCATCTCGGTGCAGGAAACCGAAGGCCCGAAACTGGCCCGCGCCCTGGAAGAGCACGTCAAGCAGTACGAGGTCGACATCATGAACCTGCAGCGCGCCAGCGCGCTGATCCCGGCGTCCAGCGCCGGCGGCCTGCACGAAGTGAAGTTCGAGAGCGGTGCGAGCCTGAAGGCCAAGACCGTGATCCTCTCTACCGGCGCGCGCTGGAGAGAGATGAACGTGCCGGGTGAGCAGGAGTACCGCAACAAGGGCGTGGCCTACTGCCCGCACTGCGACGGCCCGCTGTTCAAAGGCAAGCGCGTGGCGGTAGTTGGCGGTGGTAACTCGGGTGTGGAAGCGGCCATCGACCTGGCGGGTATCGTGGCGCACGTTACCCTGCTGGAGTTCGACAGCAAGCTGCGTGCTGACGCCGTACTGCAGAAAAAGCTGTACAGCCTGCCGAACGTCAAGGTGATCACCAGCGCCCTGACCAGCGAAGTGAAAGGCGATGGCCAGAAGGTCACCGGCCTGGTCTACAAGGATCGCAACTCCGACGAGTTCGTCCCGCTGGAACTGGAAGGCATCTTCGTGCAGATCGGCCTGCTGCCGAACTCCGAGTGGCTCAAAGGCTCGGTGGAGCTGTCGGACCGCGGCGAGATCATCGTCGACGCCCGTGGCGAGACATCGCTGCCCGGCATCTTTGCCGCCGGTGACGTGACCACCGTGCCGTACAAGCAGATCGTCATCGCCGTGGGCGAGGGCGCGAAGGCATCGCTGAGTGCCTTCGACCACCTGATCCGCAGCTGATTTTTCGCAAGACCATGAAGAACGGGCCCATCGGGCCCGTTTTTTATGCCTGCATCACGCGTGACTCAGTCGGTGTTTTGGTCGCGAATCAGCACGAAGGTGCTGCCGTGTTCGTCATCGAGGCGCTCGCAGATGAAGTACATCTCCACCTGGCCCTCTTTCATGGCGGCCAGCAGGTCACCGGCCTGGGGCGTGAAGAACGCCTTGGAGCCGGGCTTGGCTTCGCAGGCGATCAGCGCGGTGAAGAACAGCGCCGGGTCAATGCCGTCGAAGTAGTCGTCGCGCTCGGCGGCGTCCCATTCCTGCGGAGGCTCGAAGGGGCCAGTGAACAACACCCTGGCATCGCCCAGGTCCTGCTCTTCGGAGTCCAGGTCGTCCTCGTCGGGGCGATAGACCGTGCAGTCCAGCGATTCGGTGGCATCCAGCACGCGCTGGCGTTGTTGATCATCGGCTAGGGACATGGTGGCTCCGGTCATCTGCATAAGTGAGGCCTGCAGTGTGAGGCGCACCACGGTGAGCTGCAATCAGTGCCTATGGATTTCCCGTTGGCCAGGAACCTGCGATGCTGGTGCGATCGTGAATAGCGTTGGGAATAACCATGAAGATCGGTTCTGATTTCGACAGCGGCAATATCCTCGTGCAGGACGCCAGCGACCCGCACAAGGTGCTGCTGGCCATGCGCAAGGACCTCAACAGCGACCACTTCCAGTGGTTCCATTTCCATGTCGACGGCCTGACGCCCGGCACGCGCCACGACTTCAGCATCACCAACGCCGGGCAGTCGGCCTACAGTCGCGCCTGGACGGGCTACAACGCAGCGGCCTCCTACGATCAGCAGACCTGGTTCCGCGTGCCGAGCCGTTTCGAGAATGGCGCACTGAATTTTGGCCTGGAGCCCGAGCAGGCGCAGATCTGGTTCGCCTATTTCGAGCCCTACAGCCGCGAGCGCCACACTGCGTTGATCGCCCAGGCCCTGGCGTTGCCGGGTGTCTCGCTGCATGCGCGCGGGCGCAGCATCGAGGGCCGCGACATCGAGCTGCTGCGCGTGCACCGCCATGCGGGTGCGAGCCGCAAGGTGTGGATCATCGCCCAGCAGCATCCCGGAGAGCACATGGCCGAATGGTTCATGGAGGGCATCATCAGGCGCCTCGGCGATGCGGGTGACGACGAGTTGGACGCGTTGCTGCAGCAGGCCGATCTGTACCTGGTGCCGAACATGAACCCGGACGGCGCCTTTCGTGGGCACCTGCGCACCAATGCGGCGGGCCAGGACCTCAATCGCGCCTGGCAGTCGGCGAGCCTGGAACGCAGCCCGGAGGTGTTGTTCGTGCAACAGGCGATGCGTGAGGTCGGTGTGGACCTGTTTCTCGATATCCACGGCGACGAGGAAATTCCCCATGTGTTTACCGCCGGGTGCGAAGGCAACCCAGGGTTCACACCGCGCCTGGAGGCTCTGGAAAACGAGTTTCGCCAGCGTCTGGTGAGCAGTGGCGCGGCGTTCCAGACCCGCTTCGGTTACCCGCGCAGCGCACCGGGCAAGGCCAACCTCAACCTGGCCTGCAACGCGGTTGGCGAAGAATTCGACTGCCTGTCATTCACCCTGGAGATGCCCTTCAAGGATCATGACGATACCCCTGACCCGCAGACCGGCTGGAACGGTGAGCGCTCAATGAAACTGGCCGCCGATATGCTTGGCGTGATTGGCCAGGTGGTCGATCGCCTGCGCTGATCAGGTGTGTTCGTGCAGGGTGTCCTGTTCATCCTGCGCCGCCTGGAGTTCCTGGAGGGTCTGCCTCTTCTCGGCGATTTCCCGCTCGGCCGCGGCACGCTGCTCAGGCGGCAGCCTTGGAGTGCGTCGTCGGTTACGCCGACTTCCTTGAAGACGGATTTTGCCACTGGCGGCAACGGCTACCGGCTGACGTTCAACCTGGCGGGTCGAACAAACCGCGTTGGGTGATACCGGGCAGCCGCTCGGTCGAGATCGGCTTCGCTGGCGGCGATGGTTGCCGGGCCAGGGGCGGTAGCAGCGTTTGCGGCACCCGGCTGCGCTGCACCTGCCACCAGCCCGGCAGCAGGGCGCGTACTTCAGGCAGAGTGAAACGGTCGTCCATCAGGTGCACGACGCCGTTGTCCTGCGGGGTGCGGATGACCCGCCCAGCGGCCTGCACCACCTTCTGCAGACCGGGATACAGGTAGGTGTAGTCATAGCCGCTGCCGAACATTTCCGCCATACGCAGCTTGATCTGCTCGTTGACCGGATTGATCTGCGGCAGCCCCAGGGTCGCGATGAAGGCACCGATCAGGCGATCCCCCGGCAGGTCGATACCTTCGCCGAACACCCCGCCCAGCACGGCGAAACCGATGCCCTGGCCGCCGGGCCGGAAACGGTCGAGGAACTGCTGGCGTTCGGCTTCGTCCATTTGCCGCCCCTGGACCCAGCGTTCAAGCTGCGGATGCTGGCGCTCGAACAGCTCCAGCACCTGCTGCAGATACGCGTAGCTGCTGAAGAATGCCAGGTAATTGCCGGGGCGCTCGCTGAACTGCCGCGCCATCAGCGCGACGATGGGCGCCAGCGAGCGCTCGCGGTGCTGGTAGCGGGTCGACAGGTTGCCGACCGCCTGCACCTGCAGTTGTGCGGCCTGGAACGGTGATTCGACGTCCACCCAGGGGGTCGCCTCAGGCAAGCCGAGCAGGTCGGCGTAATAGCGGGCCGGGCTCAAGGTTGCAGAAAACAGCGTGGTGCTGTGGCTGTCTTCGAAACGCGGCGCCAGAAAGGGCGCCGGCACGATATTGCGCAGGCACAGCACCGAATGGCTGCGCTTGCGGGGATCCTCCTTGCGGCTGACATCGAACAGCGAATGCGGGCCGAAGGCTTCTGCCAGCCGGCAGAAGGCCATGGCGTCGAGGTAGAACTGCAGCAGTTCGCCGTCATTGCCGGTGGGCTGATCGGTCAGGTGGTCGGTGAGGGCACTGACGGCCTTCTGCAGCGCCAGGAGCAGCAGGTCCGGCGGTTGGGCATAGGTCTGGTAGTCCTCGCGCTGCTCCTTGTGCAGCTGTTTCCAGTGGCGACTGATGCGCGTCAGCACGGCATTCAAGCCCTTGGGCGCGGTGCTGCGCATGGCCTCGAAACGCGCCTGGTCGAGTTCGGCGCTGTACATGCGTCGGGCGCGCTCGATCAGGTTGTGGGCTTCGTCGACCAGCAGCGTGACGCGCCACTCGTTGATCAGCGTGAGGCTGTAGAGCAGGGCGCTGAGGTCGAAATAGTAGTTGTAGTCGCACACCACCACGTCGGCCCAGCGGGTCAGCTCCTGGCTGAGGTAGTAAGGGCACACCTCATGCTGCAGGGCGACTTCGCGTACGGCAGCCTGATCCAGCCAAATACGCTCGACCGCCGCCTGGCGCGCGGCAGGCAAACGGTCGTAAAAACCACGGGCGAGCGGGCAGGATTCGCCATGGCAGGCCTTGTCCGGGTGCTCGCAGGCCTTGTCCCGTGCCACGTGTTCCAGCACCCGCAGTGGCAGCGCTTCGCCACGCAGAATCTGCAGGGCGTGCAACGCCAGCTGGCGGCCCGGCGTCTTGGCGGTCAGGAAGAACAGCCGGTCGAGCTGCCGCTCCGGGAACGCCTTGAGCTGGGGGAACAGCGTGCCCAGTGTCTTGCCGATGCCCGTGGTGGCCTGGGCCATCAGGCAGTGCCCGTCGCGGGCTGCACGGTACACGGCCTCGGCCAGTTGCCGCTGGCCGAGACGAAACTCGGCATGGGGAAAACGCAGCGTATCCAGCGCCGCGTCGCGGGTCAGGCGGTGCGCCTGCTCCTGTTCGGCCCAGGCGATGAAACGGCTGCAAAGCTCGGCGAAGAACACGTGCAGTTCGACCGCCGTGCGGGTTTCACGGAAGACGCTTTCCTTTTGGGTGAGCACGTTGAAGTACACCACGGCGAGGTCGATCTGCGGCAGGCCGCGGCTTTCGCACAGCAGCCAGCCGTACACCCGCGCCTGCGCCCAGTGCAGTTGCCGGTGGTTGTCGGGAATCCGACTGATATCGCCGCGGTGGGTCTTGATCTCTTCGAGCAGGTTGCTCTGCGGATCGAAACCGTCCGCCCGGCCACGCACCTGCAACGCTTCGAACTCACCGGCCAGCGGCACTTCGGATTGATAGTGATCACCGCGCCGGGCAACCACCGTGGCATGGCCGGCCATGCCCTCCTGGGCGGTGGGCGACGGCGTGAAGCGCAGGTCGAGATCGCCGCACTTGGCGGTGAATTCGCAGAGTGCGCGCACCGCCACCCGGTAGCTCACGCGTCGGCCCACTGCACGTAGCAGACATCCACCGGCATGCCGTGCTCGGCGCAGAACGCCAGCCAGCGACGCTGGTTGTCCTGCAGCCGATCGCCAGGACCTTTCACCTCGATCATGCGATAGCGCTTTTCCTCGGGCCAGAACTGGATGAGGTCGGGCATGCCCGCGCGGTTGGCCTTGATATCGCCGAGCAGGCGACGAAACCAGGCCTGCAGGTGAGCCGCCGGCAGGCAGTCGAGAGCCTGCTCCAGCAACGCTTCGCTCAGCACGCCCCAGTGCACGAAGGGTGACAGGATGCCGAATTTGTCGCGGTAGGCCTGGCGGATGCTGGCTCGATAGCTGCCATCCTCCAGCTGCGCCAGGCACGCGGCGAACATGGCGCGCCGGCGAGGGTAGAAATCGGCGTTGAGCAGGTCAGCCGGGCCATGCTGGAAGGGGTGGAAGAACGCCCCGGGTACCGCGGCGAAGATCGCCGGCCAGCAGAGCAGGCCGAACAGGCTGCAGATCAGCGTGTTCTCGACATAATGGACCGGCGCTTCGTTGCGTTGCAGGTGCTGCTGCACCAGCCGTTCGACCGCCAGCGATGGCAGCCTGGGCAGTTGCAGGTCGAGCCGCGCTGGCGCAGGCGGTTTGCTGCGCTTCGCGCTGGGCAGGCCCAGTTGCCGTGCCAGGCGTGCTGCCGCGCGTTCTGCCAGTTGCAGTTCAGCATCGCCGGTGGGCGTCGCGATGGCCTGGCTGACGAGCTCGAAGGCTTCGCCATGACGCATCATGCGCTCCAGCACACGAACCTGCCGTTGGCGCGCCGCGCCATAACCGCTGCTGGCATACACCGCCAGTGCCTGCTCGAACTCGGCGCAGCGCTCCAGGTGCTGGCCGATACGAAACAGCAGTTTGGCTCGGCGCTCGGCGATATAGGGGTTGTTGTAGCGCCGCGTGTCGATGCACTCGCGTAGCGCCTGCGAGGTGTCACCGGCTTCGAACGCTTCACGGCAGCGCTGCAGGTGCAGGTAGTCGTCGACGTCCTCGCGGCAGCGCAGCGCCCGCGAGTCAGGCGGAAAATCAACGCTTTCGTAACGGAATATTCCCAAATCGGCGAGCACGAACTCCGACCATTCCTGGCGCAGGTTGCCAAAAAACATCAGCCGCAGGCGCTCGCTGAGCGCATCGATGGTCAGGCTGTAAAGCGCGTCATCGAACGTCGGACACCACTCGCCAAAGGCTTGGGCTTGGGCTTGGTCGCCGTCGCCGTCGCCGTCGGCGGCGAGCTGCTCCAGCAGGTCGCCCTTGCGGGCGCGGCGGTCGCTGAGCCGGTCGGCGAAGCAGGCGACAATCTCGTCCTTGCGCAGCAGCCCCAGCAACTCGTGCAGGTGCAGCGCGGCGTCATCGATCACCCAGCCGCGGCCCAACAGCGGGAGTGCCGCCTGGCGGCAACAGCCAATCTCGTCGTAGTTGAGCTTGCTGGCCCGAAAGTGCACGCCCTTGCGCATGATCATCCGCACCAGTAGCGCCTGGGACGGCCGCTCGAGAATGTCGAAAGCCTGCAGAAAATCATGCTCATGGCGGCTCAGCAAGTCGGCATGGCGCGCGCCGATCCACGCCAGGGCCTTCTGGAAGTTATGCAGGTAATAGAAGCGCGGGTCGCTGGACAAGGGCATGCAACACTGTGGAGTACTGTTTTTATATACAGATACCAGGCCGCTGGCCATCTGGCAATCGGCGTGAGATCGGCGGGCTGCACGTCACACTGTCGCAGCGTGCGTTTGGCGGATTAAACTGCACGACCTCCGCCGCCTTGAACGGGCCATCATGAGCAGCCAGTTAGCGCCTCTTACCCCAAGCACCCTGACCGAACGCCATTACGAATTGCTGGTTCAGGCGGTGGTCGACTATGCGATTTTCATGCTCGACCCCGCGGGATGCATCGTGTCCTGGAATGCGGGTGCCCAGCGTATCAAGGGGTACGAGGCGCACGAGGTGGTCGGGCGACCGCTGTCGATCTTCTACACCGACGAGGACCGCCACAACGGCAAACCCGTGCAGCTTCTCGAGCGCGCCTTGCGTGACGGCCGCGCGCAGGACGAAGGCTGGCGGCTGCGCAAGGACGGCACGCGCTTCTGGGCGCTGGTGGCCATCGACGTGATTCGCGACGATGCCGGCACGGTGATCGGCCTGGCCAAGATCACCCGCGACATCTCCGACCGCTACGAGGCGGACCTGCGCTACGACGCCTTGCGTGCGCAGCTGTTTCAGGCGCAGAAGCTCGAGGCCCTAGGCCAGCTGAGCGGTAGCATGGCCCATGACTTCAACAACCTGCTTACCATCATTCTCGGTGCCGCCAAACTCGCCAGCCGGGCCAGCGACCCGCAGCGCCTGGCCAGCCTGCTGGCCAGCATTCAGGATGCTGGCGAGCGAGGCGCGCAGATGACCCGCAACCTGCTGACGTTTGCTCGCTGCGAACAGATGCCCAAGCGCCTGGTCAGGCTCGATGAGCTGCTGGCCAGCGCGCATTCTTTCATCACCCAGGCCCTGCCCAAGGCGATGCACCTGCACATGCAGGTCGCTGCCGATCTGTATCCGGTGGAACTGGACCCGGCCCAGCTGGAGATGGCGCTGCTCAATCTGGTGCTCAATGCCCGCGATGCGATGGATGGCTGCGGCGAGGTAGAGGTGCGGGCGGAGAATCGCACGCTGAATGGCGAGCTGGAGGATCTGCATGGCGAATTCGTGCTGATTTCGGTGATCGACCAGGGCGTGGGTATCGACCCGGGGATTCGCTCGCGGCTCTTCGAGCCCTTCTTCACCACCAAGGATGTCGGCAAGGGAACCGGGCTGGGGCTCAGCCAGGTCTACGGATTTGCCCGACAGGCGGGCGGCAGCGTTTACGTCGAGAGCCAGGCAGGGCAAGGCGCCACGGTCGTTCTGTGTTTGCCTGCAGCCGTTGGTGAATCAGCAGATGCGGGTGATTGAACATGTTAGTATCGCCCAATCGCTTTTCCGGTCAGGGCGTCAACCAGTAGGAAGAGCACTTTCAAAGCGTAAGCTATTACGGCGTATTTTCGACTGAGGCAGACCCTAACTTGGAACAGCTACAACGCCTAAGAAGTGGGATCGAGGGGCTGGACGCGTTGCTCAAGGGCGGCCTGGTGGCTGGCGCATCCTATATCGTTCAAGGACGCCCCGGCTCGGGCAAGACCATCCTGGCCAACCAGGTTGCGTTCAATCATGTCCGCGATGGGGGCCGTGTACTGGTGGCCACCCTGTTGGCCGAGTCCCATGAGAGGCTCTTTCAATTTCTCTCCACGATGAGTTTTTTCGATCCGGACAGGGTCGGTGCGGAAATCCAGTTCGTCAGTGCTTTCGATACGCTGGAGAACGAGGGCCTCGACGAAGTGGTGAAGTTGCTGCGCCGTGAGATCAGCCGCCAAAAGGCCACGCTGCTCATCGTCGACGGCCTGCTGAACGCCCGCTCCAAGGCAGAAAACCAGATCGACACCAAGAAATTCATCTCCGAACTGCAGGGTCATGCAGCGTTCGCGGGCTGTACCGTGTTGTTTCTGACCAGCTCCCGTCTCGACGATGGCAGCCCCGAGCACACCATGGTCGATGGCGTGATCGAGCTTGGCGAAGAGTTGTTCGGTGCGCGTTCGGTACGTCGCATCCACCTTCGCAAGACCCGCGGCAGCGGTGCGCTGTCCGGTCTGCACGAATGCGAGATCACCGATGACGGCCTGGTCGTTCATCCTCGCCTGGAAAGCCTCTACAGCAAGCCAACCCTGCCTGACAGTGTGGAAATGTCGCGCGTATCCAGCGGCGTGCCGAGTCTGGACAAGCTGATCGGTGGTGGCCTGTCGGAGTCATCCGCAACGTTGATCATGGGGCCCTCGGGCGTCGGCAAGACCAGCCTTGGATTGAATTTCCTCGCGCAGTCCACGGTCGAGTCCCCCGGCCTGCACTTCGGTTTCTACGAGACGCCCCAGCGCCTGCTCCTGAAGGCCGAGGCCTTGGGCCTGGATCTGCGCTCGCTGGAAGAATCGGGCGCGTTGCACATCATGTGGCAGCCTACTACCGAAGGGCTGCTCGATGGCCTTGGCGCTCGGGTCATCAAAGCGGTGGAAGAGAACGGCATCAAGCGCCTGCACATCGACAGCCTCGGCGGCATGGCCCGTGTGGCGGTTGGCAGCACGCGGCTGATCGAATTTTTCAGCGCCCTGATGAGCCAATTGCGCTCGATGGGCGTGACGGTTTTCGCCACCTGGGAGATGCGTGACCTGTTCGTGGCCGAGATCAATGCCCCGGCCCCCGAGTTGTCGAGCATCGTCGACAACCTGATCCTCATGCGTTTCGTGGAAAAGGATGCTGAACTAAAACGCCTATTGTCCATTCTGAAAATGAGGGATAGCCATTACGACGCGTCTCTCCTCGAAGTGGTCATTAGCGATCATGGTATTGAACTGAGCAAGGCATTCAAGAACGATGCAGGTGCCTTGTCAGGGACAGCGTTACCGGCTCAGGAAGCCTGAGCAATATGCCTGATCGAGCCTACGGACTATGACAACCATCCTGATAGTCGATGACGAATACCTGATCGCGGATATTCTCGGCTATGCCATGGAAGACGAAGGCTACATGGTGGTGAAGGCGAGCAACGGCCGCAAGGCCCTGGAAGTGCTCGATCGTGACCGTCCCGAACTGGTGATCACCGACTTCATGATGCCGATCATGGATGGCCTCGAGTTCGCTCGCGCGGTACGGGCCAGGTCGGCGTCCGTCGACCTGCCGATTATTCTCATGAGTGGCGCGCAGGGCAGTGTCGGGCGCGCCAGTCCCGATTTGTTCGCGGCGGTTTTCGACAAGCCGTTCGACATCAATCAGGTCATCGCCAAGGTAAGGGAACTGATCGGCCCCAGCTGATCGACTGCCCGACTTGTCGCCCGCTGCCGCACGCCGGCTGCCTGCCCAATCTCCCTGCGCTATTTCTGGAACGGCCTCTCGCCAGGGCGGTCGAAGGCTGCGTATACCCTCATGCGTGGTCACGTGCTGAGGCAGCCCGTTGTGTCGAGAGCAGAATTCCATGGAAGCGGTGGTAGTACGGGCGCCTGTTGGCGTTCGCTGGTTGGGTGCTCGGTGCATCGTTTCCTTCTTTGTGAAGAAGTGGCTATCTAGCCCTGCGCCAAGCGCGGGATACCAGCTGCTGCGCCGATTTGGCGCCTCGCTGCGTTGTCGGGGGGAGCCAGCATGCGCGTGCTGATCTGCAGTGACGAAGCGCCGCTGTTGTTACCACTACTCGCCCCTCTGCAGCTGTCTGTCGAAGGGTGCGACGTCGCTGCGCTGGCAGCGACGGCGAGCGCCGATATTGGCGCCATCCTGATGGACGAAGACGCCTGGGCGGCCGGTGGCGAGCATGCCTGCGCAGCGCCGTTGCGCGCCTCGGTTCCGGTCATTCTGCTGGGCGCCGTCGGCAGTTCGCCGAACCACGCATCGTTCGCAACACCGGGCGTGCTGGTGCTCGAACGTCCGTTCAGCTCGCGTTCGTTGTGCAGTTGTCTGGCTGCGGTTCTCGATCGGCCGGTAGACGACGGGGCCAGGAACGACGCCGACCTGGCTTTGCTGCAAAGCCAGAAGATGGACGCCGTGGCATCGCTGACCGGCGGCATCGCCCACGATTTCAACAACATGCTGACGGGCGTCATCGGTGCGCTCGACATCATGAAGCGGCGCATTGCCAGGGGACAGGTGGAGGGGCTCGAGCGGTTCATCGAGGCGGCCAGCGTTTCCGCGGACCGCGCCAGCGCATTGACCCAGCGGCTGCTGACCTTTTCCCATCGCCAGCCGCTGGATGCCCGGCCGGTGGACGTTGGCCCGTTGCTGGGCTCGCTGGAATTGCTGGTCCGGCGTACCGTCAGCGACGGCATCACCTTGCGCAGCCATCACCGGCCCTGCACGGCCAGGGTGATGGTGGACGCCCGACAGCTGGAAAGTGCGATCCTCAATCTCGCCGTCAATGCCCGCGATGCCATGCCCGAGGGCGGGCAGATACAGTTGCAGACATCGCTAGTCGACCTGGCTGCCGAAGACATGGCTGCGCTGCCAGATCTGTCACCGGGTGGTTATCTGTTGATCGAGTTCTCCGACACCGGCGCAGGCATGGGCAGCGATACCCTGGAAAAGGTCTTCGACCCGTTCTTTACCACCAAGTCGCTGGGGCAGGGCAGCGGGCTGGGGCTGTCCATGGTGCACGGCTTTGCCCGTCAGAGCGGCGGGCAGGTGACCATTCACAGCGAGCCCGGGGTCGGCACCACCGTACGCCTCTATCTGCCAGCCGTCGATTGCAACGCGGCAGCGCCGACATCAACCGCCAGCAATAGGCAGGCACGCACCGCCACCCACAGGGTGTTGGTGGTCGAGGGCGACTCGGCAGCCCGTCTGCTGGCATGCGAGGTGCTGGTGGAAATGGGCTGTGAAGCTGTCAATGCGGCCGAGCCGCAGGCGGCCATCGACCTGCTGACCTCAGGCACACCCTTTGACCTGCTCATTTCGGATGTCAGCCTGCCCGGCATGACCGGTGTGCAACTGGCCGCCGTAGCCTACCGGCACAGGCCCGAATTGCCGGTATTGCTGATCGCCGGGAAGGGCGAAGGCGTACCGTCGGTGGCCGGTCAGGCGGTGCGTTCCATCGCCAAGCCGTTCTCCATGCGCGAGCTGCACGAAACCCTCAGCGAAATACTTCCGGTCAGGCACTAGGCACTGGGCTCATCGCGGCGCGCGGTTTCGTGCGTATCAATCACGGGTCCAGACCGCCGTGCTGAAGCGCCTCCAGCGTCCGCCAGCCGCGCTGGAACGCCCGTTCCAGCGCGGCTGGCGTAAGCAGAAACGACCTTCCAGCAACTTTTTCCCAGGAAAACATCCGGTCGCGGAATCAAAGCGTTACTCCGTAGTCCTAACCCCTGACAACGAAGGGCGGCAATCCATAACGCCGCCCCCAGCCCTCGAAGTGCTGGGTTGGATGTCGATCCGTTAGCAGTACCAAATGCCGTTTGTCCCGCCAGCTGCAGTGAGCTGCTGGAGCGCGCGCGGTGATTGCGGTAGGGAAGGGATGCTGCTGTATGCGCCAGCCAGGAAAGCTTTATGGCGGCGTACAGACGCTTGCGGTTCGGCTGCCAACTGCCTGCGTCCACCAATTCAAATGTCGCCGTGCCGCACGGCGATTGTGGGGGAGATATTAACCATTGAACGGTAATCACAGCCTATGAAAATGTTGAAGGAATCCCTCAAGAAGGTATTGCCGCGCAACAGTATCGATAACCTCAAGGGCGTGCAGAAAAAGCTCGCCATGAGCTGGATCCGGGCGCTGTCGCGCTCCTCCACGTTGCGCCGCTTCCATTATTCGTTCTTCTCCTCCGCGTTCGACCGTGAAGCCTACGCGGTGGTGGTTGGCCACTTGCAGCATGAGCAGAACCTGTCCGGCGCCGAGCCGGTGAATTACTTCCTGCGCCGCGCCGTACACCGCATCGAGAAGGGCCTGATCATGCAGCCGCGGCGTGAGGTATTCGCCCTGGATTACATTGGCGACACGGTCGACAGCTACATCGCTTCGCTCAACGGCAATGTGGATCGCGACGAGGTCAGCTGGGCACACGATGTGCTGGCCGAGTATTTTGCCGTCACCGGCGAGCACCCGGTTATCGCCCGCGCCCGCGAGAAGTTCGCGCGCTTCGAGCGGCCGGCCGGCTCGCCGCACAGCCTGCGTAATCCGGATGCCCAGCGCGTGCCATTCGTGGCGGACGTCAGCACGCCGAGCGTGGACTACACCGCCATGCGCCAACTGTCGATGAAGCGTCGCTCGGTGCGCTGGTATCAGGATCGCCCGGTGCCGCGCGAGGTCATCGACAAGGCCGTAGAGGTTGCCGTGCAGTCGCCGAGTGCCTGTAATCGCCAGCCCTACCGCTTCCTGATCTTCGACGATGCCGCTTCGGTGGCCCAGGCGTCGCGCCTGCCGATGGGTGTTGCCGGGTTCGATCACAACTTCCCGGCCATCGTCGCCGTGGTGGGCCGCCTGCGGGCCTATCCACATGTGCGCGATCGCCACGTGATCTACATCGACGGCGCACTGGCGGCCATGTCCTTCATGTTCGCGCTGGAGACCCAGGGGGTTTCCTCGTGCTCGATCAACTGGCCGGACATCCCCGAGCGCGAGGTGGCGGCGGCCAAGCTGCTCAAGCTCGACCCGGACGAGCGCATCGTCATGTTCATCTCCCTCGGCTACGCCGCGGACACCGGCCTGGTGCCGTATTCGCAGAAGCTGTCGCTCGATGAAGCCCGCAGCTATGGGCACCTGGAGATGTCCAGTCGATGAGCGCCACGCGTGTCCAGGAGGGCATGAAGTACCTCCTCAATTCCGGCTGGATGCTGGCCGAAAAGTTTCTGATGTTGGCCATTGGCCTGGCGACTACCGTGGTACTGGCCCGTTATCTGGGCCCCGAGGATTTCGGTTATCTCAACTACGCACTGGCGTTGCTGGGCCTGCTCAGCATCGTCGTGCACCTCGGGTTGACCGGCCTGGTAGTGAAGGAGCTGCGCAGCAACCCCGATAACGAAGACCAGATTCTCTCCACGGTATTCGTGATCAAGGTGGCCTGCTCGGTGTTCGCCTTCGCGATCATGATGGGCACCTACCTGATCGGCAACGACCAGAATTTCCTGGTGCTGCTGTTCACCGCCCTGGCGCTGTTCTTCACGCCGTTCGAGATGCTCATCGACTGGTTCCAGGCGCGCGTGCAGGCCAAGTACGCGGCAGTGGCAGGCTTCGTCGGCCAACTGGGCGGCAACGGCCTGAAGATGATTCTGGCCATCGCCGGTGCCGGCCTGGTGTACATCGCCCTGGCCCACGTGGTGGTGGTGATGGTGACCTCGGCTATCCTGGTTTGCTACGCGGTGATGCTCAAGCGCGATTTCCGCTTCGACTTCTCCTGGACGCTGGGCAAGACGCTGCTCAAGAAAAGCCTGCTGATCTTCCTCGGCTCGCTCTCGGCAGTGATCTACCTGAAGGTCGATCAGATCATGCTGCAGTACATGCTCGGCGAGTATTCGGTCGGCGTGTATTCGGCAGCCTCGCGGCTGTCCGAAGCCTGGTACCTGATCCCGACCATTCTCATGGCCTCGGTCTTCCCGAAGATGATCGACCTGCACAAGACCGACACCGCCGGCTATAACCGCTTCATGCAGGTGGCGCTGGACGTGTTGTTCTTCATGGCCTTCGGCCTGGCCGTGGTGGTGTTCTTCCTGTCCGACTGGATCGTGCTGACGCTTTATGGCGACCAATACGTCGATGCCGGCCCGGTGCTGGCGATCCATATCTTCGCGGCCACCTTCGTGTTCATGCGCGCGCTGTTCAGCAAGTGGATCATCATCGAAGAAGCGTTCATCTTCTCGCTGGTCACCCAGGGCCTCGGCGCCGTGAGCAACATCGTGCTCAATTACTTCCTCATCCAGAGCCACGGCGTGGTCGGCTCCGCCTGGGCGACGCTGATTTCCTATTCCATCGCCGGTTACGTGAGCTTGCTGCTGTCACGCAAGACACGGCCGCTGTTCATCATGATGACCAAGAGTATTTTTCTGCACGTGTTCATTAGCGTGCCCCAGTTGATTCGTGAATTCAGGAGAACGTGATATGTACGTTGAGATTCGCAAAGCCGGCTTCGTCAACAAGGGCGCAGCACTGATGCTGCACGCAGCCCTGCAGCAGGTGCGCCAGAACCTCCCGACTGCCAAGGTGGTAATGGAGCCTGGCCGCGCCAAAAGCCCCTATCCTTACGTGAATCGCGCTTCCCTGGGGCTGTATCAGAAAGCCTGGCTGTGGCGCTCGGGCATCCCGTTCGGTGACTTGGCGGCGCTGGTGCCGGCCGGCATCCGTGAGCAATATGGGATCGTGCTGGACAAAGACATCAACGTGGTGCTCGACGCTGCGGGTTTCGCCTACAGCGATCAGTGGGGCCCGGACCTGTCTGAAGAGCTGGCACGTTCCAGCAAACGCTGGAAGAAACAGGGCTCGAAGGTGATTCTGCTGCCCCAGGCGTTCGGGCCGTTCCGTGACCAGAAGAGCAAGGACGCGGTGAAGGAATTCGTCGAGAACTGCGACCTGATTTTCGCCCGTGAGCAAATCTCTTACGACTACCTGACCGAAATCGTTGGTGAGCGCGCCAACATCAAGATCGCGCCGGATTTCACCAACCTGATCTCGGGCCCCGTGCCGGACTACTTCGATCCTGAAATCCATCAGGTTTGCGTGGTTCCCAACTGCCGGATGCTGGACAAGACCGGCGACAGCGTCGCCAAGGGCTATGTGCCGTTCCTGCAGCGTGCGACCAAGATGCTGGTGGAGCGCGGCGCCAAGCCGTTCCTGCTGATTCACGAAGGGGAGGGCGATGCGCGCGTAGCCGAGCAGGTGTCGCAAGCGGTGGGCGGCCTGCCGATCCTGCGTGAAACCGATCCGTTGGTGATCAAGGGCATCCTGGGCGCCTGTCGTGGCACCCTGGGCAGCCGCTTCCACGGCCTGGTCAGCGCGCTGTCGCAAGGTGTGCCGTCGCTGGCCACTGGTTGGAGCCACAAGTACCAGATGCTGTTCGCCGACTACGGCTTTGCCGAAGGCGTGCTGAACATCGAGCTGAGCGACGAGGAGCTGTCCAGCGCGCTCGACTACCTGACCGACCCGGCGCAGATGCAGGCGCTGTCGACTCGCCTCAGCGCGCATTCGGCCGAGCTGAAGACGCGTACCCAGGCGATGTGGAACGAGGTGTTCGCGCTCATCGAACAGGGCCAAGGCGTGCGCAGCCAGAAGCCGCTGGCGGTGGCCGCAGGCCGCTAGGTACTGCCGGCGCTACAACGCAGCGGACAGTTCGCTGCGTTGTAGCCTGATCTGTGCAGGAGGCGCTGCCGAGGTGCATTTCAAGGCGCCGCCGACGCTCAGCAAAAAGCCCCGGACGATCACTCGTCCGGGGCTTTTTCGTTACGGCCGGGATGACTCAGGATTTACGGTTGTAGGCGCTTTGCTGTTCGTTGACCGTGCCGGTGCTGCTGTCCATGCCATTGCGCACGATGTAGTAGAAGAACTGCGGGATGCCGATGATATAGCGGGCAAACAGGCGTCGTGGCTCCATCAGCAGGCGGTACAGCCATTCCATGCCGACCTTGCGGATGACCACGGGAGCACGATTGAATCGCTGCGCGGCAAAGTCGAAGATCGCACCGCCGCAGACCATCAGGGCAGGGCGGCCAAGCTGGCGTTGCAGGTGAACGGCAACCTTCTCCTGGCGGGGCATGCCCATGCCCATGACGATAAGTGGAATCTTGCCGGGCTGCAGGTGCTCCTGGACGAACTCCAGGTAACGCTCGACGGGTTGGAAACCATCGATGGCGTGGAACTCGTGGTCGCCGAACAAGGCGCTGGCGCCCTCGTGGATCCAGGGTTCGCTGGTGCCCATGGCGAACAGCTGGTAACGGTCGCGCTGCTCACCGTGCACCACGTGCTCGATCAGCGCAGGAATGAAGTCGGTACCGTTGAGGTTGGCGCCAGGTGCGAGGCCGTTGAGCGAGCAGGCCAGCTTCACGCCGATTCCATCACGCAACAGGTAGTTGACCCGCATGAAGTCGCGGCGCGCGCTTTGGTCATGCTGGATGATGTTGTAGCCGTGTTGATTGAGGAAGCCAATGATCGTGGGCTTCTTGGGTGCGCTCAGTTCGTCCAGCAACGCAGGCACATCATGCTCATCCAATAACTTCAACTGGTGGATTAAAGGATCGTACAGCTTGAGGTGGTTAGTTTTCACAGGCGAGCCTCGTAGTCGGAAAGTAAGTGAATAATCCGGTGTCTGTTCACTGTGGCTTCGCGCTTTGCTTATTCTTATAGAGGTCCATTGTTTCAGCGAAATGAACGGGCCGTCCGTGGCCCGCTGTTGTCGTGAACGGGTGATGCCATGCAGGGATTGCCCCGCTGCCGAGCTCGATGGCGCTCGGCGTTCTGCTGGCCAGCCTCGTACCGCGTCGGTAACGGCGCTGGCCATGCATCAGGCAGCAGAAACCTTGAGTTCCTTGACCCGACCATAGTTGTCGGAGAAGCGTACGATGTCGTCTTCGCCGAGGTAGGTACCCGACTGCACTTCGATCAGCTCCAGGGGAATCATGCCGGGGTTTTCCAGGGCATGGATCTGGCCGATCGGAATGTAGGTCGACTGGTTCTCGGTGACCATGTAGGTCTCCTCGCCGTTGGTCACCCGAGCGGTGCCGCTGACCACGATCCAGTGTTCGGCGCGGTGATGGTGCATCTGCACCGACAACTTGGCGCCCGGTTTCACGGTGATGCGCTTGACCTGATAACGCTGGCCCTGATCGATCGAGTCATACATGCCCCACGGGCGGTAGACCTCACGATTGTTGAGATGCTCGCAACGCTCTTCACGCTTGAGCTGCTCGACGATACGCTTGACCTCCTGAGCCTTGTCCCTGTGCGCGACCATGATGGTGTCCTTGGTCTCGACGATGATCAGGTCCTCGACACCCACGGTCGTCACCAGGCGGTAGTCGGCATGCACGTAATTGTTGCGGCTGTCGTGGCTGAGCACGTCGCCCTTGTGCACGTTGCCCTGAGCATCCTTCTCGCTGACGTCCCACAGCGCGGACCAGGAGCCGATATCGCTCCAGCCGGCGTCCAGGGGCACCATTACCGCGTGTTCGGTGCGTTCCATCACGGCGTAGTCGATGGAGTCTTCCGGGCAGGCGGCAAAGGCCTCCTTGCCGATGCGCACGAAATGCATGTCCTTCTCGCTCTGCGCCGCAGCGCGGCGGCAAGCGTCGAGAATTTCCGGTTGCCAGCGTTGCAGTTCTTCCAGGTAGCGGCTGGCGCGGAACATGAACATACCGCTGTTCCAGAAGTGCTCACCGGAGGCCAGGTAGCGCTCGGCGGTCTCGGCATCGGGTTTTTCCACGAAGCTTTGCACGGCATAACCGCCATCGCCAGCGGACGCACCCTTCTGCAGGTAGCCGTAACCGGTTTCGGCATGGGTAGGCACGATGCCGAAGGTCACCAGCTTGCCGGCCTGGGCGAAGGGCAGGGCGGTCTCGATGGCGCGGTGAAAGGCCTCGACGTCCTTGATCAGGTGGTCGGCGGCGAGCACCAGCAGCACCGGGTCATGTTCTTTTTCCAGCGCCTGCAGGGCAGCCAGGGCAACTGCTGGCGCCGTGTTGCGGCCCACCGGCTCGAGCAGGATGCTGGCGTTGTCGATGCCCAGGGTGCGCAGCTGTTCGGCGGCGAGGAAGCGATGCTCCTCGTTGCAGATCAGGCACGGCGGGCTGACCTTGAGGCCGTCGAGGCGGCGAATGGTCGCCTGCAGCATGGACAGCGAATCGTCGGCGATGGGCAGGAACTGCTTGGGGTTCAGTTGGCGCGAAAGCGGCCAGAGACGCGAACCGTTACCGCCGGAAAGAATGACAGGAATCATCGTGGAGCTCCTCCCATGAAGAGTGATTGCCGAAGTTTGAATTCCCTGAGCAGGATCGGCAGGATCAGTAACGCATCGCGTGCATAACGGCCCACTAGGCGGCGCGGCTCGGTGAACGCACGGTGCAGCCATTCCAGCGAATAGCGCTGCATCCACAGCGGGGCGCGCTGGATCTTCCCGGACAGGAAATTGATCGAGGCACCCACGCACAGGCCGATGCCGACCGCCTGATCGGTCTCGAAGATCTTGTGCGCCAGGATTTCCTGACGCGGGCAGCCGACCGACAGCACCACCAGGTTGGACGGGTGGTCGATGACGAACGACAGGCAGGCAGCGATGGCCTCCTCGCTGTCGATGAAACCCATCGGCGGATTGTGGTGGTGGAAGGTGATGTGCGGGTAGCGCACGCGCAGATTCTGGATGTCCTGGTCTTCACAGCCGATCACGGTGACGCTCCAGGCGCGCTCCTCGGCAATGCCGATCAGCTCCTCGGTGAGGCTGCTGCCTGGAATGGCGTCTTCGACCGGCACCTTGAGCATGCGCAGCAGCGGCAACAGCACGCGGCTGTCGCAGATGCGGTGACGCGCTACGGCGTAGGCGCGCTTGAGGTCGCGATCGGTTTCCAGCTGCACCACATGGTTGACGTTGGGCGTCACGATATAGCTGTATTTGTGGGTGCTATGCTCGACCAGGTCGTCGACCAGGCGCTCCTTGGAGCCAGCGTAGAACTCGATGTCAAAGGCCTTCATCAACATTTCCTTGCGCCACTGGCGCGTGTTACGGATGGGGAGCGGTTGTCTTTGCTCGCCATTCATTTGCCCAAGGCCGCTTTCAACAGTTTGCTATGGGTATGCACGTAGTGCAGGACATACAAAGAGATACTGTGCAGCGGTGATAGTTTCATTACCTCCCGACGGATGCGCATATCTTCTTTGAGCGCATCGAAGCGGCGGCTGGTGGAAACCCCCGTGGTGTCGAAGATGCACAGGGGCGAGGCGACCTTGAGCACGTCACGCTTGTGATCCTGGCCCTGGAGGAATTCGACGATCATGCAGTAGTCCGCCGACAGCTTGTAATCCTCGCGAAAGCGCACGCTGCGCAGCCGTTCGTTCTCGAAGTACATCGCCTGGTGGCTCGATGGCATGCCCAGTACCAGGTGCTCGATCTTCTTGGCGCTCTGCGGGGTGAGTCGGCCCTCGGCGTTCTGCAGGTAGTAGTCGCCGTAGACGTAACGCGGCTTGCTCGACGCCTGCTCGATGGCATCGGCGACCGTCTGCAATACGTTCTCGTCGTAGAACGAGTCGCCGCTGTTGAGAAACAGCGTATAGCCTTCGGTCGCGGAGCCCTTGATCAGGCCCTTGTTCATGGCGTCATACAGGCCCTTGTCGCGCTCCGAGGTGATCTCGGCGTAGGGCTCGTCGATGGTCGCCAGCCACTCGGCGCCGCCGTCGGTGGAAGCGCCATCGACAACGATCCAGCGGAAGTTGCGGTAAGTCTGGGCTGCCACACTCTGGTAGGTCTGCTTGAGACCTTCCAGGTTATTCCAGTTGATGGTTACGATACTGAAGTTGGTCATGGCGTGTGCCTCTGATCTCTCGAGTCGGGGATTCTGCCGCGGCATAAACGCGGGAGTAGTACAGGAAACAGGCGGCGCCGATGCCCAGGACATCACCGCCGTACATCAGCGAGTTGGACAGGAACATGTTGAGCATCTGGAACCAGAACACCAGCTGGAAGGCGCTGAGCAGCGGGCCCTTCTGCGGGCAGCGCTTCATGATGCGCAGGTAGCCGAAATAGAAGATGAGTGCGATCACCGGGGTGAGGAAACCGTAGCGGTAGTACACCCCGAAGATGCCGACATCCGACAGGTAGAAATGCGGGTTGTAGAGCGCCCCGAAGCCGCCTTTCCATTGCAGCGACAGCGAGCCCATGCCGATGTACCAGTTGTCCGCCACGGCACCGATGATGATCGCCGTGGTGGTGTCACGGACGCCTGGCCCGGTAGTGGCTTCTTCGAGCAGCGCCTCGAACTTTGCGAACTGCTCGTAGTAGAACTCCGGGAAGATGAAGTACGAGGCCACCAGGATGGTCGCTGCCAGCAAGCCGAGCTTGATCAGCGAGTCGATACGGTCACGGAAGATCCACAGGCCGGCCAGGCACCAGATGATCATGGTCTGGCGGGTTTGCAGCACCAGCCACAGGTACGAGGCGAAGAACAGCAGGGTAACGACCTTGGGCAGTGAGATGCGGTCTTTCATGCTGTACATGAGCATGAAGGCGCAGAGGGTCACGTAGCTCGAGCCGATGCGGAAGCGATTGGGGCGCAGCAGCACGTCGCCGGCGTCCTTGGCATCCACGGTAAACGATACGCCGGTGTTTTCCGGAATGATCCCGAAGTAGTAGCAGTAACCCACGAAGGCGCAGGCCAGGCCCGAATAGAGAAAGAAGCGCTCCAGGTGCTTTTGCGTGGGCGCCGTCTTGATCAGCAAAAACAGCGCCGGGAAGAACACCAGGTAGGCGAAGCTGCGACGTTCCTCGAGCAGGCCGTAGATGAACGGCTGGTCGAAATTGAGTTGCGCCAGGATCGCCGAGACCACCGGCAACACCAGGCCCATGAAGATGATCCACAGGCTGGTCTTGGACTGGTACACGCGCTTCCAGACCAGGAACAGAGCCGCAGCACTACCCAGCAGGCCGAGCAGCCAGAGCTCGCGCAGGTAAGGGATGCCGGCCTTCTTGTCGTCGGTCAGGAAGAAACAGGCCGAGTTCAGGACGAACAAGATCAGCAGCAGGTTGCGGTATGCCAGGAATTGCTTGAACAAGCTCGCGTTCCCATATCGAAATTGTCGTGGCTCGCAAGCCGGCGCCGCGTTGCAGTGGCTTGCGAGAGGTTCTAGTACAGCGCTTGCAGGTAATCGCGGGTGTTGCGGTGGATGCGCGCTTCGTCACGCATCTGCTCGATCGGCCACCAGCGGTAGCGACCGTGCTGCACACTCGGCGGTTGCAAGCGTTGTGCCACGCCCAGGTCCAGGGCGTAGGCGATTACCACGTAGTGGGTATCCGGCGTCTCGCCAAACACGCTGTCGTCGTAAAAGTGTTCGTACACGCCGAGGAGCCGGCCCTGTTCACGCCGAAATGCCTGGCCCAGCTCTTCCTGGGTCAGGCGTTCGAAGGCGGCATCCAGGCGTTCATTCTTGAGAATGCGCCCACCTGGTGCGAACCAGCTGCCCTGGGCGGGGCGATTGAGGCGCTCGCCCAGGAGCAGCTCGCCCGCTGCGTTGCGAACCAGCAGATCAATGGACACCAGCGGCGTGCTGGCGACCACGGTCTCGAAGGTTTCGGCCGGCAGGAACATCAGCTGCGCACATCGTCGATGTGCTCGACGAACCAGCGATACGCATCACGCAGACCGGTTTCCAGGTCGATGCTGGCCGTCCAGCCGAGCTTGGCCAGGCGCGAGACGTCCATCAGCTTGCGCGGCGTGCCGTCTGGCTTGCTGCTGTCGAAGCTCAGGCGACCCTGGAACTCGGTGACCCGCGCGATGGTTTCCGCCAGCTCGCGAATGGTGCAGTCCTGGCCGGTGCCGACGTTGATGTGCGAGAGCATTGGCTGGGTGTGCGCCCCGTAGGTCGCTTCATCCAGGTTCATCACATGCACGCTGGCCGCCGCCATGTCGTCGACGTGCAGGAACTCGCGCATCGGCGTGCCGCTGCCCCAGATCACCACCTCATCGTCGCCGCGCAGGGTCGCTTCGTGGAAGCGGCGCAGCAGGGCGGGGATGACGTGGCTGTTTTCCGGGTGGTAGTTGTCGTGCGGGCCGTACAGGTTGGTCGGCATCACGCTGCGGTAGTCGCGACCATGCTGGCGATTGTAGCTCTCGCACAGCTTGATACCGGCGATCTTGGCGACCGCGTAGGGCTCGTTGGTCGGTTCCAGCACACCGGTCAGCAGCGCCTCTTCACGCATCGGCTGCTCGGCATGTTTCGGATAGATGCACGAACTGCCCAGCGACAGCAGCTTCTGCACGCCAGCCTCGTGGGCCGCGTTGATGACGTTGGCCTCGATCATCAGGTTCTGATAGATGAAGTCGGCCGGGTACTGGTTGTTGGCGTGGATACCGCCGACCTTCGCAGCGGCCAGGTAAACCTGGTCGATGCGTTGCTCGGCGAAGAAGCGCTGCACGCTGGCGGCGTCGACCAGGTCGACGCTTTCACGCGGGGCCGTGATGATGTTCTGGTAACCCAGGTTCTGCAGGCGGCGCACGATCGCCGAACCGACCATACCGCGATGGCCGGCGACGAAGATGCGCTGGAGAGAAGTCGCGCTCATCCTCAGTTCTCCACGGACACCGGCATGTCGTGGCCATGTTCCTTGAGCAGGGCATGGCGCTGGGCGACCTTGAGGTCTTCGCGAACCATCTCGGCGCACATTTCCTGCACGGTGATTTCCGGCGTCCAGCCCAGCTTGGTCTTGGCCTTGGTGGGATCGCCCAGCAGGGTTTCCACTTCGGCAGGACGGAAGTAACGCGGGTCGATACGCACGATCACATCACCGACCTTGAGGGCCGGGGCCTTGTCGCCGTCGATACGCTCGACGATGCCTTGCTCGTCGATGCCAGTGCCTTCGAAGCGCAGGTGCACGCCCAGCTCGGCTGCCGACCAGGTGATGAATTCACGCACCGAGTACTGCACGCCGGTGGCGATCACGAAGTCGTCCGGCTGCTCCTGCTGCAGCATCATCCACTGCATGCGCACGTAGTCCTTGGCATGACCCCAGTCACGCAGCGAGTCGATGTTGCCCATGTACAGGCACGGCTCGAGACCCTGGGCGATGTTGGCCATGCCGCGGGTGATCTTGCGGGTCACGAAGGTTTCGCCACGGCGCGGCGACTCGTGGTTGAAGAGGATGCCGTTGCACGCGTACATGCCATAGGCTTCGCGGTAGTTGACGGTGATCCAGTAGGCGTACAGCTTGGCGACCGCGTACGGCGAGCGCGGGTAGAAGGGGGTGGTTTCCTTCTGCGGGGTTTCCTGCACCAGGCCGTACAGCTCGGAGGTCGAGGCCTGGTAGAAGCGAGTCTTCTTTTCCAGGCCCAGCAGGCGGATGGCTTCGAGGATGCGCAGAGTGCCCATGGCATCGACGTCAGCGGTGTATTCCGGTGCTTCGAAGCTGACCGCTACGTGGGACTGCGCGCCGAGGTTGTAGACCTCGTCAGGCTGCACTTCCTGGATGATGCGGGTCAGGTTCGACGAGTCGTTGAGGTCGCCGTAGTGGAGGATGAAGTTCTGGTTGTCGACGTGCGGATCCTGGTAGATGTGATCCACACGCTGGGTATTGAAGGACGACGCGCGACGTTTGATGCCATGCACCTGGTAACCCTTTTCGAGCAGAAACTCGGCCAGGTAGGAGCCGTCCTGACCCGTGATACCAGTGATGAGCGCTTTTTTCTGTTCCATTGCAATACCTGCGATGTTCAATTGATAGAAAGTCTGTGTTCAGTTGCGTGGCGCGGTCCGTCAGGACGTGCGCTTGAGCAGCAACTGGAGGCGTTCCATAACGCCGAAAAGAATGATCCGTACCGACGGAAACTTGTAAAAGAAACGGTAGATGTCGTACTCGGTCTTCGGCCGCGAAAGGCTGGCGCCATCGATGTCGGCCGAGTCGATCAGGGCCAGACCCTCACCTTCGATGTTGTGCAAGATGCTCAGTTCCATGGGCTTCATGGAAAGGCTGAAATTGTGCAGGCCACGGGCCTCGGTACGGGTCAGTTGCAGGCCCTTGCGGCAGGTTTTGCAGCCGTACAGGTTGACCGTGAAGTCATAGTCGGCGAGCACCGGGTTCAGGCGTTTCACGCAGGCGGGCAGCAGCTCGCAGAAGGCGTCATAGACCGACACGCTGTGTTCGCGCCTGGCGAACTGGTAATCGATCGGCTGTTGCTGAATCGGCACCTGGAAGCGCGAGGAGGCGATGTTGAAGTGCTGACCCGGGTCGCCGAAATTGGTGCTCAGCGAGCGGAACGGGTACACGAAGTACAGGTCGTGCAGGATGATGTATGCGTTGTACAGCTTGAGCCATGACGACTCCGGCCAGGCGCGGATATCCGGCGGAATGCCGTCCACCTGGCTCAGGTCGGTGCCGTGGCGCTCCAGCCACTGGCGGAAACCCTGCCAGTGGCTTCGCGACCAGGCCTGGCCCCAGGAGGCGGCCATCTGCATGAAATGCACGTCCGAATCGCCGTCGTCGATGGGTGTGAAGGGCAGGTTGGCGGTCTGGTTGAACTGCACGCTGTACAGGCTGATGCCGGCCACACCGGGATCGTCGGCATAGGCCTGCAGTGCCCGCGAGGTGTATTCGTAGAAGAACGGCGAGACGAACAGGTCGTCTTCCAGGATGATCACATCGCCGTACTGCTCGGTCAGGTCGCCGCAGCTCAGCACGTGCTGGCGCAGCCCCAGGCGCTCGGGGTGGGCGATGATGCGCTTCTCGCCATGCGGCCAGTCGAATGCTTCAGCGACCTTGCGCGGCTCGGGGTTGCCGGAGTTGTCGAGGCTGATCACCAGGCGAATATCGCCTTCGGGATAACGCGCCTTGATCAGCGAACCGAGCAGGCGGCTGAGGCTTTTCGGCCGGTTGTAGCCGATGACGACGATAGTGGGCAATGGTGCGGTCATAGGATCGAAGCCAGTCTCTGATGAAAAGGGTTAGGAACGGTCACGGTGCGTCTGCCGATCCGCCGTCGCGTGCCAGCGCCGTGCGGCGAACAGCACGCTGGCGATCAGGCTCAGGTAGATCAGGATGCTCGCTGCGGCGAACGCCATGACGGTCTGCCCGGCCTGTTGCAGGAACAGCGCGCCAGCCATCAGGGCAGCGATGCGCAGCACGGTGCTGAGCACTTCAAATGCGAGAAATTGGCCTTGCAGGGCAAGGGCGGGCACGGCCACCGCACAGGGGCGGCTGACGAAAATCATGTATTCGGCGAGGGCCAGCCAGCGCGCGTACTCACCGGCCACTGCCCACTGCTCGCCGAACACCAGCGCGAACAGCTGCGGACCGAAGCAGAACACCAGGGCAAAGGGCAGCAGGCCTGCCAGAGCCAGCGCCGCCGTTGCCTTTGCCAGCATGGCGGCAACCGGCTGACGCTCGTGCACCGCGGCGCTGATACGCGGGTAATAGACATCCGCCACGGACTTGCCGAGCAATTGGGTCGGCACGTTCAACGCCTGCTTGCACAGCGCGAAGAAGCCGGCGGCCACCGGCCCGAAGAATACCGCGAGCACCAGCGTCGGCAGGTTCTGCGACACGGCGTTGATGAGCATCTGCGGTGCGCGGTACAGCGGAAAGTCGTGATAGCGCACGGCGAGTTCGCGGGTACCGAGCGGCGCCGGCTCGGCGGCCGCTCGGGTGGCCTGCGCGAGGGGGCTGCGGCGCAGCGACCAGTTGAGCATCAGGGTATGCAGCAACGGCCCGAAAGCGGTGCTCAGCAGCAGCGCCGCCGGGCTGGCGTGCAACAGGCCGACGCCGATGCGCAGGCCGTTGTGGGCAAGGGCCTGTTGCACCGCCACACCGGCAGTGAGGCGGTAGCATTGTTTGCGAATCAGCCACTGCTGAGTCACTTCGAGCGCTGCACTGGCCAGCAGCACCAGCGGCAGCAGCATCAGAAAAGGGGTGATCTGAGTCACGCCTGCCGCAACGGCCAGCGTTTCGCCAAACAGGGCAATCAAGCCTGCGGCGAATACCGCCACACCACTGGCAATCAACAGGGAAAGGCGAATCAGACCACGGGCATCGGCATCGCGCTTGGGCAGCACGATGGCAATGGGATAGGTGAGGGCAGCGATGGGAATGAGCATGAACGCCAGGCTCATGAACACCCCGAGTACCCCATACGCTTGCGGCCCGTAGAGGCGGGTGATCACCGGCATCAGCGCCAGGGTAATCACTTGCGCCCCGGCGGTGCCGGACGCGACGGTCGCGATATTGCGCAGCACGGGGCTGCGCAACGCTGCCCTGCCGGCCGCGTGGCAACGCGTCCAGAGGGCGGCAGGGGCGGTGACTTTAGGTTCCATGACGTCCACTGTCGGAAAAGTCTCAGCCGTTCACTTGCTTGCGGCCGATGCCGTAGTAGTCGAAGCCTTCGCGGTTGACCTGGGTCAGGTCGTACTGGTTACGGCCATCGATGATCAGCGGCTGCTTCAGCAGCTTTTTCAGGGCCTTGAAGTCCGGGCGGCGGAACGGCTTCCACTCGGTGACCAGCACCAGCGCGTCGGCATCGATGGCCGCTTCGTACTGGCCATCGACGATCTGCAGACGACCTTCGCTGAACCAGTGCTCGGGGAACTCGCGCACGGCGGTTTCGCGGGCGATCGGGTCGAAGGCTTTGACCTTGGCGCCGGCGTTGATCAGGCTGTTGATCAGCACCACGCTTGGCGCTTCGCGCATGTCGTCGGTACCCGGCTTGAAGGCCAGGCCCCAGACGGCGAAGGTACGGCCCTTGAGGTCGCCTTCGAAGTGCGCGGCGAGCTTGTTGAACAGCGACTGCTTCTGCTGCTCGTTACGCGCTTCGACGGCCTGCAACACCTTGGGCTCGAAGTCGTTCTGGTGGGCGATGCTGATCAGTGCCTTGACGTCTTTGGGGAAGCACGAGCCGCCGTAGCCGCAGCCGGCGTAGATGAAGTGGTAGCCGATACGCTGGTCGGAGCCGATGCCCAGGCGCACGTTCTCGATGTCCACGTCCAGGCGGTCGCACAGGCCCGCGATCTCGTTCATGAAGGAGATCTTGGTGGCCAGCATGGCGTTGGCGGCGTACTTGGTCATTTCCGCGTCACGCACGCCCATGAACTTGATGCGCGGGTTGTTGCGGATGAAGGGTGCGTACAGCTCGCTCATCACCTGACGAGCGCGCTCGCTGTCGGTGCCGATGATGATCCGGTCCGGGTGCATGAAGTCGTCGACTGCGGCGCCTTCCTTGAGGAATTCCGGGTTGGAGACCACATCGAAGCTGATGGTCTTGCCGCGCAGTTCGAGCTGCTCGAGGATCTCCGCGCGCACCAGGTCGGCGGTACCCACCGGCACGGTGGACTTGTTGATCACCGTGGTATGGCGGGTCATCAGGCTGCCGATCTGGCGAGCCACCTCCAGCACGTAGCGCAGGTCGGCCGAGCCGTCTTCACCGGGCGGCGTGCCGACGGCGATGAAGATGATGTCCGACTGTTCCATGGCTTCGGGCAGCGCGGTGGTGAACAGCAGGCGACCGGCCTCGAAGTTCTCTTCCACCACGGTATCCAGGCCCGGTTCGTAGATCGGCAGAACGCCGCGTTTGAGGTTTTCGATCTTCTTCGGATCGACATCCACGCAGACAACCGTGTTGCCCATCTCGGCGATGCAGGCGCCGGTGACGAGGCCGACGTAGCCGGTTCCAACGACAGTGATGTTCATGGATACAAATTCCTTGAGTGAGCGTTAATCGTTTCGTGGCGCCAATGGGGCGTCGTTCAATAAATGTCGCGAGAGAACAGGGTGAAGGGGGTCTTCACCAGAATCTTGATGTCCAGCCACAACGACCAGTTGTTGATGTAGGCCAGATCCTGTTCCACGCGTTGTTGCATCTTTTCCAGGGTTTCGGTTTCGCCGCGATGGCCGGTCACCTGAGCCAGGCCGGTGATCCCCGGCTTGAGGCGATGGCGGGCCATGTAGGCGAGAATCTTGTCGCTGTAGTAGTTGTTGTGGGCCACGGCATGAGGGCGTGGACCGACCAGCGACATCTCGCCGCGCAGCACGTTGAGCAGCTGCGGCAATTCGTCGATCGAGGTGCGGCGCAGGAAGCGGCCTACCGGGGTGATGCGCGGATCTTCACGGGTCGCCTGCTTGACCTTCTTGTCGTCGTGCATGCGCATGGAGCGGAATTTCCACACCAGGATCACGCCGCCGTTCCAGCCATGGCGCGGCTGCAGGAAGAACACCGGGCCGGGCGAGGAGAGCTTCACCGCGATGGCCGCAGCGATGAACACCGGGCTCAGGGCGACCAGGGCCAGGAAAGCCAGGGTGCGATCCATCAGCTCCTTGCTGAACACCGCGGCGGGGTGCGAACTGACCGGGCTTTCGTTGAGGTAGATGGCCGGCAACTGCTCGATCTGCGAGATCGACTGGTTGAGCAGCGGCATGCTGCCGAAGTCCGGTACCCAGACCACGTCGACGCTCATGTCGAGCAGGTCGATGTACAGCTTCTCGATGTGCGAGATCTCGTCCAGGGTCAGTGCGATGTAGACGCGGCGCACGCCATGTTGCTCGGTGACTTCACGCAGCTGGTGCAATTGGCCAAGAATCGGGAAGCGGCCATCCTGAGTGTGCGCGTCGTCGCTGGAGGCCAGCAGGCCGATCAGCGGCACGCGATTGGAGGCTGTCAGGCGCTCAGCCAGCTCATGCGCCTTCTGGCCCGAGCCGATGATCAGTGACGCACGCTCGTTGCGCAGTTTTTCCGAATGCAGGCGGGCGAAATAGCGCAGCGGAATGAACGCCATGGCCTGGGCCAGGAAGCCCAGCAGGGCCCATTCACGCATGATCTCGAACGAGAAACGCTCCAGGCTCTGACTGAAGTAGGCGATGAACAGCAGCCCGGCGAGGAGGGTAAGCCAGCCGGCCAGCAAGTGGGCCAGACCGGTCAGGTAGCCAAAGCGCTTGTGATAGACGCGCAGCAGGCCATAGGCCGGTACCGAGCCGAGGACCGTCAGCACGATCAGCAGGCGATACTCGCTGGGCACGTCACCGTAGCGCTGGATGACCAGGTAGCAAAGCAGCATGCTGACCAGAGTAATGGCACAGGTCCATTGACCCCAGAACGTCAGCCCCCTGCGGTTCTCGGCAGGATTGATCCGTTTGGAAATCATGTGCGGCGATCCTCGTGCAAATCTTCGATGAAGTGATGAGCCCCCGGGAAACACACGAGAGGCGAGCTGTCCGTGTTCGATACGTATGGCGACACGCTGAGCGAACCCGTCGTTACACCGCGCTTACGCGCCAGTCGGTAGCTGTAGTGCGCCTTGCTGCTGAACTCTCGACGCATGGTTTGGCAACCTCCAACAAATACGAATCCTGCGACCTGAACCTACAGGTACGCGTTATCAGGCAGTCAACTAAGCGAAATGCTGGTGTGCGATGCGCCAGGGCGTGTCGATGACCAGACGTTCGGCCTCTCTCTCGCCCAGGATCCGGGCGGCTTGCAGGAGACCTTCTTGTAATAGGGGGGACGGTGATCCAGGTTGTGGGCATCAGTCGCCATAATGCTGACCACGCGATGGCGCAGCAGTTCGTGAGCCAGGTGCATTGCGCGTTCACCGAAGCGACCAGCGGCAGAGGCCGCGGTCACCTGCAGCAGGCAACCCTGCTCGATAAATGGCTTGAGCTTGCCTGGCGACTGCATCAGCACCTTGTTGCGCTCCGGGTGGGCGATGATCGGCACCACGCCATGTTCCAGCAGCCATTGGGTCAGCCGTTCGGCGCCAAAAGGCATCTCGCCGTGGGGGAATTCCAGCAGCAGGGCCTTCTTGCCTTCCCACTGGCCCAGGAACGGAATGCTGCCGTCCAGCACGCGGGTCATCAGCTCGCCGGAAAAGCGCACCTCGGCAGCGGCGCCAACCTGCAGGTCGATGCCGGCTTCGCGCAGCGCCTGGTTGAAGTCCTCGCAGGCCTGGCGAATGCTGTCGGCGTCATTGTCGTAGCGGCCGACATGGATATGCGGCGTGCAGACGATATGGCTGATACCGTTGGCGACGGCCATGCGCGCCATCTCCAGCGCCGTGGCCAGGTCAGCCGGGCCATCGTCGATGCCCGGCAGCAGGTGGTTATGCAGATCAATCATCAGATACCTCCTCCTGTCCATTGCGCTGGTTGATGGCCCATTACCGTCGATCAGGCCTTGCGTTCGCTGTAGCCGTAGTGGTCGTAGTAGCCGCTGTAGTCGCCGGAGCGAGCAGCTTTTTCGACGTCCACCTGGTTGAGTACCACGCCCATGACCGAGGCGCCGCTCTGCAGCAGATGGCCTACGCCACGCTGCGCCAGGGGAATCGAGGTGGATTCGGACTTGATCACGTAAATCACCGAGTCGGCGAAGGTCGACAGCAGCGAGGCATCGCTGACCGCCTGGCTGGGCGGCGAGTCGATGATCACGTGGTCGTAGCGCTCCTTGATCATCTCCAGGAACTTGGCAAAACGCGGCGAAGCCAGCAGTTCCAGCGGGTTGGGCGGTACTGCGCCAGCCGGCAACATGTCCAGGTTATTGCCCATGTTGTGGATGCAGTCCTCGACCTTGGCGCTGCCGGTGATCAGGTTGGCCAGGCCAGGCGTGCCGACCGGGAAATCGAAGCTCTTGGCCAGGGTTGGGCGGCGCAGATCGGCATCGATCAGCAGTACGCGCTGCAGCTGGCTGAGGGCGAAGGCCATGTTGGCCACCAGGGTGCTCTTGCCTTCGCCAGGCGAGGAAGAGGTCACGACCAGCACCTTCTGCGAGCGCGTGGTGTCGGCCAGCATCAGGCTGGTTCGAATGGTGCGGATCGACTCGCAGAAGCGGGCGTCCTCGCCGTGTTCGAACAGGTGCGCGGCGGTGTACTTGTTGTTGTTCGAGATCAGCGGCACGATGCCGAGAACCGGCAGGTTCAGCTTGTTCTCGACATCGTCGGCACTCTTGAAGGTGTTGTTGAGGATGTCGCGAATCACTGCCAGGGCGAGACCGAAGATCAGCGCCAGGCCGGCAGCCAGGACGATCAGCAGCTTCTTGTTCGGCGCGGCAGCCTGCACCGGCGCGATGGCCTGGTCGATGATCCGCGCGTTACTGGAGTTGACGTCCTGGGTCGCGGCGGTTTCACGCAGGCGGGTCATGAAGGTTTCGTACAGCGAGCGGTTGCTCTCGACGTCACGGGTCAGTTCACGAACCTTGAATTCCTTGCGCGAGATATCCTGGATCTGTTCCTTGTTCTTGTTGAACGAGGCGTTCAGGGAGTTCTCATTGGCAACGGCCAGCTGGTAGTTGCGCTCGATGCTCGCCACCACTTGCTCGACCTGGGCGCGCAGGCTCGCCGAGGCGGCGCTGAGGTCGGATTTGGCAGCGGCCATCGCCGGGTGACGGTCGCCGTAACGACGCGACAGCTCTTCGACCTTGGCGCGGGTGCGGGCTTCTTCTGCCTTGAACTGCTGGATCAGCGGGTTGCCGAGCACGGCAGGCACGCTGGACAGGCGACGCCAGTCACCGGAGCCCATGGATTGCACCTGACGGTACTGGCTCTCGGCTTCGGCGCGCTGGCGGCGGGCGTCGATCATGCGGTCGCCGGTCAGCGACAGTTCGTTGTTGCTGATGGTGGCCACGCCGTTGACGTCGACCAGGCCTTCGGCTTCGCGGTACGCCTGCAGGCGATTTTCCGCTTCCTGCAGGGAGCTGCGCAGCTCGGTCAGGCGCGTGTTCATCCAGGTGGTTGCCGACAACGACATTTCCATCTGTGCTTCAAGCTGGCTGTCGATGTAATTGCTGGCCAGGGAGTTGGCGATCTGCGCCGCGGTCAGGCGGTCCGGCAGCTCGACGGAAATGCTCACCAGCTGGCTCTTGCCCTCGACCCAGATGCTGGTGCGGTCCATCAGCATCTTGGTGACGATGTCCAGCAACTCGGCCTCGGTCATGGGGGTCGCAGGCTCCGGTGCATCGACCAGGCCGGTGACCGAGAGCATGCCCTGCAGGCTGCGCACGAAACCGCCAATGTTGATCAGCGGCTGTGGCTGCTGGCGCGGATCGAAGTCAGGGTGCTCGGTCAGGTTGAGCTCACGCACCACCTTCTCGGCAACGCCACGGCTCTTGATCAGGCCCAGCTGAGTCTGCATGTATTCGTTCACGGCACCCGTGGTGTCGTAGACCTGTTGGAATGACACCAACTGGGTGCCCTTGGTCTCGATCATCACCGTCGACACGGCGCGGTAGACCGGGGTCATGCGTGACACGGCGAGCGCGGTGAGCAGGGTGATCACTACGACGAACAGGGCGATGGCCCATTTGCGCATCCAGATGGCGTTCCAGATACGCCGCAGGTCGATGTAGTCGCTATCTGCTTCCGACTGCGCTGGCTGCCACTGTCGGATCGTTCGTGCAGGACTGTTCATATTCAGAAGAACCCTTGATCGATGGTGATGGTGTCACCCGGCTTGACCAGGGTGTCGAGCGTGGCTTTTTCCGAGGCGCGGCCTTCACCCGTACCGCGCGCAATGGTGATGCGCTTGGTCGAGGCACGTTCGGTCAGGCCGCCGGCCAGGGCGATGGCGCGGTCCAGGGTCAGGCCGGGCTGATAGGGATAGCCGCCGGGTGCTTTCACTTCACCGCTGATATAGAACTCGCGGTAAGTGGTGACTGCGACGGAGACGCGAGGGTCGACCAGGTAACCATCGGCCTTGAGCTTGTCGGTGAGGATGCGTTCGATGTCACCGGCGGTCTTGTCACTGGCCTCGATCGAGCCCAGGAACGGGTAGGAAAAGGTACCGGCGTCGTTGAGGCGAATTTCCTCGAATGACAGGTCGGGCTCGCCAAAGACGCTGATCTTGATCACGTCGCCAGAGCTCAGCCGATACTGTGGATTGGCCTGGGCGCCGGCCGCAAACGCGAGCAACAGCAGCAGCGAAAAGGCTTTGAACAGACGGTGGACTGACATCCGCTTACTCCTTGTGGTTGATTCGTCTCAGGCGCAGGAAAAAGGGCGCCACCGCTCGACTGCAAAGACGAACGGGAGAAGGTTGATAGGGGTGGTGACGGTGATCGTCACCCTGCTGAGGAGCCCCGGTGCTAGAGGCTCAAGCTCAACGACAGCTGATAGATGTTCCGGTCATAGGATTTCTCCCGCACGCTCGAATCGTTTTCGGTGTGGCGGTAACCCAGCGATACATCGACCCAGCGATCCGGAGAGTAGGTCACCCCCATGCCGTAGCTGGTGCGGTCGTCCTGGCGCTCGATCGCCTTGTAGTCACGCTCGGAGTAGCGGTAGTCGAGATCCGTGCGGATAAAGGCCGACCATTCGTGTTCCCAGCTCAGGCGGGTGGTGGTGTCCTGAACCGTGCTCGCACCGTCGTCGCCTTCGTCGAAGGCGCGGCGGGTGTTGAGTTTGACGACAGAGTAGGTGCGCGGTTCCCAGGCCACGCCGACTTCCCACATGGGGCTGGTGTAGTCATCGCGGGTATTGCTGTCGAAATTCTTGCGCTCGGCACCAAGGCGCAGGGTGCCGGAGGTCTTGGCGGTGGCGTCCCAGGTGGCGCCGAACAGGGCTGCATCGTTGGTGCTGTCGCGGTTGCTGCCGCTGCGTACATAGTCGTGGTCGGTATGGCGCAGCTCGACCAGCGAGCGCGTGCTGCCACCGAGGCGGTGATACCACACGGTATTGAACATCGTGCTGTCGCGTTCTTCGTCGGCGTTGAGCTCGCCGCTGTTGCGGTAGCGGATGCCCTCGCGATTGACGCCGAAGTCCAGCTGGTTCAAGCCGCTTAGCGTGCCGTAGCTGTAGGTGGCGCCCGCTACGGTGCGGTCGTACTTGTCGTTTTCATTGTCGTCGGGGTCCGCCAGGTCGATGGTTTCCTCGATGCGGTGATAGCCGAGGTTCCAGCGCAGGCGATTGCGCGAGTTGAATTCGAGAACGCTGCGAAAGCGCAGGTGATGGTCGGTATGGCTGGCGCGGTCGTCGGAGTGGTAGGTCTGGTCGTCGAATTCGTATTCGAGCTGGTAGCCACTGTTACGCGTCTCGGCGCTGAGCAGAAACTTGGGGTTGATGCTGGTGATCCAGGAGGAGCCTGCACCATCACGCAAGCCACGGTAGTTGTCGTCGTAGCTCTCGGTGAGGTCGAGGGTCGGCGTGAACTCGAAACCTGCCAGGTCAATGCTTGCCGGGTCTGTTGCCCAGCTGGCCGTAGACAGCGTACCTGCGAGCGAAGCCGTCAGTATCTTGGAGAGTTTCATGGTGCCAGATCCCTTCCCGGGGTTGATCGCTGTTGGAGAGGCCGCGATGACAGGCTGCAGCAAGGCTCTGCAGCCGCAGTTCAGTCATCTATCACGTTGACTTACGGCCATTTTTCATGAGTCATTGGTTGTCGCCTCTCGGTAGAAGTTCCCTGAGGGCAGCGAAACTCGTCACACTCAGCCGATAAAAAAATACGGAACTTAAATGGATCCTTCTGGAGCGCGATGTGCGGCCCGTATCGGTATCCTGCTCTTGCCCATAATTGTGAGCGCACGCTACCGCCCCAAGGCCATCGTTCTTGAGGGCGCCGACGTCATGCGGCGAGTGATCCAGTTGATGGCGTTTACTTGTGCAGCTGTGGATAGTGCAGGTGCAGCGTTACAGGATTGTTAATGGAGATGAGCAATATTCATGCCTGTAAGCGAGCAACTTGTGAAAGCGGAATTGTTATTTGCCGTTCCTGATTGAGTAGGCGCAGCAACAGTGTCACTCGCTGTTGGCTGTCGATCGCCATGCATATCGCGTCCAGCTCCGCCAGTGGCCCGCTGTTTATATAAATAGTGTCGCCAGGCCTCACTGTCTGCGCGGGAGCGAGTTCACTGGCTCGGCACTTCAGTTGCGAAATAATGGCGTCATTAATACGGCAGGGAGTTGCTCCAAAGCTTACAACTCGGCTGACGCCGCGCGTTGAGCGCAGTGCCGACCAATTACCCTGGATTGGCATATATAAGAAGAGATAACCCGGAAACAGCGGTACCGGGCCGTGATCGCCAGCGCGCGGCCTGCCCGCAGGTGCCTTTGCTTGTGGGCAAAAACACTCGAATCCCTGCCTGTCCAGGTGTTCCAGGGCTCTTCCATCCTGCCGTGGTTTGCACTGAATCAGGTACCAGGCGCCTGTGTCGCGCTGCATATCGGTGCGCATCAATCACTCCGCTTGCATACTTGCAAAGTGCCACTGCACAGCATCTCTGCGCTAATGGGATAGGGCGTTCTTTCCGTATAAACGACGATGCGCCCGTGGCAGCGAAGTAGTGAAGAGGATGTAATTTAAATCCGACCAGTGGTTATCTGAAATGAGCGGCAGGCAGGGTTTTTATTAGCGCGAAAGATGCATAGTAGAGGCGTATGGTAAGAGTTTTAAAAAGTTCCATTTTCAATTGTAAGCGTTTTTATGGCGCCTGTTTTTTGTTGGTCCGCTCGTGTTTGAGGCGCGTTGTCGGATCACCTGAACCGATCATGCAGTTACGTATCTGCATTAGCGATCAGTAGAGAAAAGGCTGGCGTCATAGTGGCCAAGAGATATCAACTCTGATTAAGGATGATGAGTCATGTCGCATATATACGCAGTGGTTCTGACCTATAACCGCAAGGACCTGCTCAAGCGCTGTCTGGAAGCCGTGTGCGCGCAAACGAGACCCTGTGACGGGATCATCGTGATCGACAATGCCAGCTCCGATGGTACCGAGCAGATGGTCCTGGACCTGGCCCTGCCGGACCTCGAACTCTATGTGCTGTCGGCGAACGTTGGCGCCTCGGGCGGCTTCAACGCCGGTTTTCGCATGGCCTATCAGCGCGGCGCCGATTTCATCTGGATGATGGACGACGACGTGATCCCCAGCCCCGACGCCCTGCAGCGTTTGGTCGAGGCCGATGAGTTGCTCGCCGCCCGTGATATCAAGCGCAGCTTCCTGCTGTCCGGTGCCTATACGCAGGAGGGGCTGGTCAACAATTCCCCGGCGCTGGACCAGCGCCGCAACCGTATCGACTACGAGTGCTGGCCGGCCACGGTGGAACTTGGCGTGATGCCGGTGGCGCGCGCCACCTTCGTCTCCATCCTGGTGCCGCGGGCGACACTGACCGAACATGGCGTGCCGATCTCGTCGATGTTCATCTGGGGCGAGGACACCGAGTTCACCCTGCGCATCACGCGTGATGCGCCCGGCTACCTGGTTGGTGCCAGCAAGGTGTTGCACCTGCGCCAGGAGGGCGGCGGGGCTATCAATATCCGCACCGAAAAGAGCCCGGCCCGGATTCGCTATCACCGTCACTTCGTGCGCAACGAACTGTTCATCACGCGTAAATACGCCAGCCGTCGCCGGGTGATGAAAACCCTGGCCTATCGCCTGTGGGGGACATTCAAGTTGCTGCTTGCCGGCGAGTTTCTGAAAGCCCGCGTGGTGTTGGTCGGGCTGCTGGAGGCGCTGGCATTTTCGCCACGGGTCGAACCAGCCGACGCGCCGCTGGAAACGCTTCGCGTACAGGTGCGGCGTGCGGTGCGACCGGCTTTCGAACTGGCCGCACCCGCGCCAACGATGGAAATGGAGCCGATCTCCAGCTTCCTGCAGCCAGAGATGATGCCTGCTCAGTAAAGCTTGTGGGTGCGGTCGGCGATCAGGGGCCAGGCCGCATCCTTTTCCGACAGCGTGGTCACGGCGAGCGGCCAGTCGATGCCCAGGCGCTCGTCGTTGTAGCGCAGGCCGCGCTCCGCGCTCGGCGTATAGGGCGCGGATACCAGATAGCTGACCTCCACATCGTCGCTCAAGGTCTGGAAAGAGTGTGCAAAACCCGGCGGCACATAAAGCTGGCGATGGTTGTCGGCGGTCAGCTCGAACGCCTCGTGCTGCAGGTAGGTGGACGAGTCTTCCCGTATATCGACGATGACGTCGACGATGGCGCCGCGGGTGCAGCGCACCAGCTTGGCCTCGCCGTAGGGCTGCATCTGATAGTGCAGGCCGCGCAGGGTGCCGCGGCGCGCGGAGCGCGAGGTGTTCTGCTGCACGAACTGGCTGATCAGGCCGTGGCGCTGGAACTCCTCGGCACAGAAGGTGCGTGCGAAGTACCCGCGCTCGTCACCGCGCAGTTCGAGCTCGATCAGCCAGGCATCATTGAGCGTGGTGCTGTGAAAAATCATGGGTGCTCCTGGCCGATGGCCGTGCGAAAGCGTGAGGTACTGGGGACATCGGGAGCGAACAGGCTTTCCTGTTCCGCATAGAGGCGATCGACGAGGCGCCCGGCCGGGAACTGCACGTCATCGAAGGTCAGCGGCGTATCTTTGGCGACCGCGCGCTTGAGTGTGCAGCCAAGCGCCAGGCCGATGGGCAGCAGGTTCTCGGTGCGGATGGCCGCCATGTTCTCGGCTACGCCGTAGGCTTCGTAACCGCCAAAATCGTCGATGCTGTCGCCTGGGGCCAGGTCTTTCTTGGCCACGGCGATCACGCCCACGCTCGGCCCGCCGCTGGGTGTCAGCACCGGGTCGCCGAACAGCACCGCACGGGCCACCGAGTTGGGCACTTCGAAGTGGCACAGGTGGTAGGGCGTATAGAAGCTGTAATAGGGGCCCTTGCCGAGTTTGTAGAGCTCCAGGTAGTGGCGCTGCCGGGGGTTCTCCAGGGTGCCGATGACGAAAACTCCGGGACCGGGGCGGGCGCCTACCACGTAGTCGACCAGACCGGGCTGATGGGGATCGAGGTGGGGTTCGAATGCTGCCAGGGTGTCCTCGATGGGCACCAGCGGCGCACCCGGGTTGCCGCCGGAAAAGTCCGGGCCGAGCATGCCGCGGCGTGCGACACGCATGCCGGTGGCGTTGGCGACGATGGCCTGCTCGAAGGAAATCTTGGTGCCGTCTGCGAACGAGGCGACCATCGCCGGCTTCTGGCCCCAGCGGCGGGCGAACTCCTGCTGGGTGGTGGGGTTGCGGTAGGGATCATGCAGGCCCTTGATATTGCCGCACAGCACCGGCTTGACGCCCAGCCCCGCGACGAAGCGGTAGAGGTTCATCTGCACGCCCGGCTGGTCGCCATCCGAAAAGGTGTAGATGACCCCGGCCTGGTCGGCCTTGTGCTTGAGGATCGGGCCGATGGTGCCATCGAGCTCGGCGTTCATCTGCACCACGTGCTTGCCGGCCTGCAGGGCTGCCAGTACGGCGTGGGCGGCGTACTCGATGGAGCCGGTCACTTCGATGATCGCGTCCAGGCCCTCGGCGCGTGCCAGTGCCTGGGCGTCCTCGGTGACCGCCGGCGTGCCGCTGGCGATGGCGTTTTCCAGTTCGGCCTGGGTATCGCAGCACAGCGGCTCGATGCCGGCCTGGTCGTACACACCCACGGCGCTGCCGATGTTGCGGTTGGCCACGGCGCACAGGCGCATGCCGGTGGTTGCGGTAAGTATCTGCAGGGCGATGCCGCTGCCCTGGAAGCCTGCGCCAATCATGCCCACGCGGATGGGGCGGCCCTCGGCTTCGCGTTTGGCCAGGGCGGTGTCAACGATGATCATCGGTGCTGCTCCTTCAGTCTTTCCACTGCTTCCAGGGGGCACCACTGGCCCAGGCGGTTTCCAGGGTGATCTTGTCGCGCAGCGAGTCCATGCTCTGCCAGTAGCCCTTGTGGTGGTAGCTGCCGAGCATGTCGCGCTCGACCAGGCGGTCCATGGGTTCGTTTTCCCAGGTGGTCTGGTCGTCGTCGATCAGCTCGAACACCTCGGGCTGGCAGACGAAGAAACCGCCGTTGATCAGGCCGCCGTCGGCGGCGCCTTTCTCACGGAAGGCCTCGACGCGGTTGAGGTCTTCGTTGAGCCGCAGCGCGCCATAACGGCCCGGCTGGGTGACCGCGGTAAGGGTGCACCAGCGTTTGGAAGCCTTGTGCACCTCGACCAGTTCGCGAATGTTCACGTCGCTGACGCCGTCGCCATAGGTCAGGCAGAAAGGGCCGTCACTGAGCAGGCGCATGGCACGCTTCAGGCGCCCGCCGGTCATCGAGTCAGCACCCGTGTCGAGCACGGTGACGCGCCAGTCCTCGCTGACGCTTTCCAGCCAGTCGATGCTGCCGGTCTTCAGGTCGATGGTGTAGTCGGTTCGCTGGGCGCGGTAGTTGAGGAAGTAGTCGCGGATATAGTCGACCTTGTAGCCGCCCAGGACCACGAAGTCGTTGAAGCCGTGGTGCGCGTACATTTTCATGATGTGCCAGATGATCGGCCTGCCGCCGATCTCGACCATCGGCTTTGGACGGATCGCCGTCTCCTCGCTCAGTCGTGTACCGAAGCCACCTGCAAAGATCGCTACTTTCATGATGGTATTCCTCCCTGGGTAGATGGGCGCTGAATCGGGATCGGGCCCGGCGGGCCCGCAATGCGACGTGCGCCCTAGCGGGAATGCCAGCGCAGGTCTTCGGACAGGCGGCCACTGTCGATGTGGCCTTGCAACACGCGCAGGCGCACCAGGGGCGAGGTGCGAAACTGGGCGTCGGCGAAGTTCATGCCCTTGAGCCCGGCGACCAGTTGCTCGATCGATTTTGTCAGGCTCATTTGCGGCTGGTGTTCGGGGGCGAGGCGGGCAAACAGGCTGAAATCGACCTGGTAGGAACGGCTGTCGACCGGCGCGGCGGTGTTGATGCTCACCTCGGTACCGGGCAGGGCGGCGGCCACGGCAGCGGCAAGGTCGCGTACCTGGTGATTGCGTTCGTTGCTGCCGGTGTTCACGCGCAGAATGCGGCCACCATTGTCGGCGTTGCGCTGGATGGCCCAGTCGATGGCGCGGGCCATGTCCGCGACGTCGATCAGCGGCCGCCAGGGCGATCCGTCGCTGAGCACCGTGATGCGGCCGTCACTGAGCGCGCCAGCGACGAAGTCATTGAGCACCAGGTCCAGGCGCAGGCGGTCGGACATCCCGCAGGCCGTGGCGAACCGCAGGCTGGTAATCACCATGTCGCCGTCGATATCCGCGAGGGCGTCCTCACTGCCGATCTTCGAGCGCGCGTAGGCGGTCATCGGCGCGACCGGATCGTCTTCCGTACGTGGGCCACCTTCGGCCACACCATAAACACTGCAACTGGACGCGAAGACGAAATTGCGCACGCCAGCTCGCGCGGCGGCCCGGGCAATACGGATGGTGGCGTCCTGGTTGATCGCCTCGGTCACCCCGGCAAAGCGGTCGCCCATTGGGTCGTTGGATACCGCTGCCAGTTGCACCACGGCGTCGTAGCCGGCCAGTGCCTGCTCGGAAAGGTCGCGTACGTCGCCAAAAAACTGCAGCGCCAACCGCTGTTCGGGCAGGGTGCGCGCGTTGGTGAGGCAGTGTGCGAAATAGGCGTTGTCATAGCCGTGCACGATTGCCGAAGGGTGGCGAGCGGTGAGCTCGCGAATCACTGCGGGGCCGACATAGCCCATGTTGCCCAGAACAAGAATCTTCATATGCCATCCTTGCGCCGCCCAGGGGTGGGCCGGCATCCAATAGATGAGCAGATCATATTATTGCGACAGAAAAATGCTTATTTTTTCTGATGAATGGTTTAGTGCTTTTAAGCTATTGTTTTTTATAAGATTTTTGTATTTTGTTGATTTTATTGATTTTATTGGGTTTTCGCCTGTGCCCGGCAGTCGCATAACGCGCCTGTAGAAAATCCCCGAAGCCCCCGAAAAGCCTGCTGTTGCAGGGCTTGCAGGGGGCTCTGGAGCGGGCTTTGTGTGGGCTTTCACAAAATTGACATTTGCCTGCTAGGGGGCCTTCTGACGAACCTCCGGATTGGCCAGCACGCAGGGTTCGCCGCTGAAAAATGCCTGCACGTTGGCGAAGGCATCGCCGAAATACAGTTCGTAACCCTCGCGCTCCACATACCCGAGATGGGGTGTGCAGAGCACGGCCGGGTGTTGCAGAAGAGGGTGATGAGGGTCGACGAGCGGTTCCTGTTCGAATACATCAAGCGCTGCAAAGCCCGGCCTGCCGTGATCGAGGGCGTCGAGCAGGGCGCCCGGGGCAATCAATTCGGCACGGCTGGTATTGACCAGCAGGGCAGATGGTTTCATGTTCGCCAAATCTTTGGCGGTCACCAGGTGGCGCGTGCTTTCGGCGAGACGCAGATGCAGGCTGATCACATCGGCGTGGGCGAAGAATGCCTCGCGTGACTCTGCAGCCCGGTGGCCGTCGGCCAGGGCGGCCTGGCGCGACGCGTCGCTGCCCCACACCATCACCGGCATCTCGAAGGCCTGGGCATAGCGCGCGAGGCGTTGGCCGATCTTGCCGTAGCCCCAGATGCCCAGCGTCTGCCCGGCCAGGCGCTGGCCGAGGTTGACCTGCCATTGGCCCGCATACATCGCCTGCAGGGCCGGGAACAACTGGCGCCGGGCGTTGAGGATCAATGCCCAGGTCAGTTCGGCTGGCGCAATGGGCGAACCCCGGCCTTCCATCACGGCGACGCCATGGCGGGTGCAGGCGGTGACATCGAGATGGCTGGAGACCTTGCCGGTCTGGCTGATCAATTTCAGGTTCGGCAGGCGTGCCAGCAGCGCCTCGTCGATGCGCGTGCGTTCGCGGGTCAGCACCAGGGCGTCGGCGTCGGCGAAACGCGCGGCGAGCAGGTCGATGTCGTCCACCGCATCGTGATGCAGGCTGACCTGATGATCGGCCAGGGTGGCAAAGCAGTCGAGGCTGCGGATGACGTTCTGATAGTCATCGGGAATGACGATATGCATGTCGGCTCCAGGGCGGTCGGGCTCCACGCGGAGCCGGCTTCGGTGGCGGATCAGCCGGCGCTCTGTGCGGCTGCCTTGGGGCGAGCCCGCCAGAAACGCCAGAGGGGCAAGGCTACCACCAATGTCTGTTGGGCTTACACGCCTCGAGGGCGCGCGGCCTTCGGGCCCCTCGCTTGTCCGGGCCAGGCGGGGCAGAGAGCGGGCGCGACCTCGAGAGTGGCGAAGACAGGGCTGGGATATGGCGTTTGGTTTGTTATATCATAACTATTCGTCATGCCCGGTTGGCCTCATGCCTGCCCGGCTTTCTGCTTTGGATATGCCATGAATTCTGCCGCTACCCTTACCCCTGCTACCTCCCGTCTTACCTCCATCGATGCCCTGCGTGGCCTCGTCATCCTGTTCATGCTCCTCGACCATGTGCGCGAAACGTTCTTCCTGCACCGCCAGGTGCTCGACCCCATGGACGTGAGCAGCACGGAACCGTCGCTGTTCTTCAGCCGCACCCTGGCGCACCTCTGCGCGCCGGTGTTCATCTTCCTGACCGGTTTGTCGGCCTTCCTGTACGGCGAGAAAGCCAACGGCAAGGCCGCCGTCAGCGCCTTCCTGTTCAAGCGCGGGCTGTTTCTGGTGGTTCTTGAATTTACCCTGGTGAACTTCGCCTGGACCTTCCAGCTGCCGCCGACGGTGATCTACCTGCAGGTGATCTGGGCCATCGGCCTGAGCATGCTGGCGCTGTCGCTGCTGGTCTGGCTGCCGCGCGGTCTGCTGATCGCGCTCGGTCTGGTGCTGGTGTGCGGGCACAACCTGCTGGACAACCTGCACTTCGCTGCCGACTCGGCGATGCACGTGCCATGGGCCATCCTGCATGATCGCGGCTGGCTGCAGGTCACCGACGACCTGCGCCTGCGCACCTCCTATCCGCTGTTGCCGTGGATCGGCGTGATCGCCCTTGGCTACGCCGCCGGCTCATGGTTCGCGCGCAGCGCCGACCCCGCTGCGCGTCAGCGCCTGCTGCTTGGCTGGGGGCTTGGTTCGCTGCTGGTGTTCATCGTGGTGCGTGCCGGCAATGGTTATGGCGAAAAGAGCTGGGTGATGGGCAGTAGCGCCCTGGAGACCCTGATGAGCATCCTCAACATCACCAAGTACCCGCCATCCCTGGCCTTCCTGGCGCTGACCCTGGGCCTGGGGCTGCTTCTGCTGCTCGCTTTCGAGCGGGCTCAGGGTAACCGCTGGCTCAAGGTGCTGACCGTGTATGGCGGCGCGCCGATGTTCTTCTACCTGCTGCATCTTTATGTGCTCAAGCTGCTGTACCTGGTGGCCGTGGCCATCTGGGGCACCAACCAGGGGGACTACTTCGGTTTCGATTCGATGGGCGCGGTATGGCTCTGCTCGGTTCTGCTCGCCGCAGTGCTGTTCCCCCCGGTGCGCTGGTTCGCGGCACTCAAGGCCCGTCGTCGTGACCTGACCTGGCTGCGTTATCTCTGACGGGCTCGTCACGCTCACCCGCCTGTCGGAGCGCTCGAACATCGACGGGGCCGGGTCGGTCCGTTGAGGATCACAGACAGACTGGAGCGTGCGATATGTCCACATTCGATAAGCAAGGCGGCAGTAACGTTCAGGGTTGGGAGCGCGCGCTTTCCATCGGCAGCGGCATTGCCATGGCGCGCGGCGGGCTTAAGCGCGGCGGTGTGATCGGGCTGTTTCGCGCCGCCTTCGGTGGCATGCTGGTGGTCCGTGGCCTGAGTGGCCATTGCAAGCTCAAGAGCATCATGGACGACGCCCGCTCCATGCGCCCCGATGTGGACAGCGTCGCCGAGAAGGTCACGCGCCTCGAAGGCGAAATCGCCGACCGGGTGAAGCCGGCCGTCAAGCAGGTTCGCGACAGCGTCTGATACGCTGAGTAACCAAGCCGGCCCGCTTCTGCGGGCCGCTTGCGTTTCGACCATCCTCAGGAGGCAGCATGAGTAACCCCTACAGCAGCACGGCTCCGAGTCCCGCCGACGTGCAGGCGATGCCGGGCCTGACCCTGATCGAATTTGGCACCGACTGGTGTGGCCACTGCCAGGCCGTGCAACCTTTGCTGGCCAAGGTGCTGCCCGATTACCCGGAAGTCACCCACCTGAAAATCGAGGATGGCAGCGGTCGACCGTTAGGCCGTTCGTTCAAGGTCAAGTTGTGGCCCACCCTGGTGTTTCTGCGCGATGGCGTGGAGGTCACCCGGCTGGTTCGTCCGACCACCGCCAGCCTCGTCGAGGAAGCCTGCGAGCAGTTGGCAGGAGAGGGCTGAGCCTCCGCTGTTGGCACGTGACAACCGTCAGTTTTGCTGAATTTTCCCGGCATGGGTCGAGTCCACCACACAGACCCATACCGGAGAATGTCCATGAGCATACCCAAGCAACCCGCCACGCCTCAGGAAATCGACGACATCGAGGACCGCATGGGGTCGATCGAACAGTTGGATTTCAGCGACCGCAAGGATGATCGCGAAGGACGCATCGGTGACACCCGTCCGCTGGATGAGGTAGAGCACGAATACCCCGATGAGCGCGTCCGCGAAGCGGGGCAGAGCGGTGGCGAAACCCTTACTGAAGGCCGCCACGAAGACGGCGTCAGTCTCGACGACCTCAGCCCGGAAACCCTGATCGACGACACCGGTGCGCGTTCGCCCTCCGAGCGTGGCGATGACGAGCCGCTCGACCGCGAGCTGACCATCGTAGGTGAAGAAGACATCGGCGGCGGCGCGGGGCTGGATGAAGCCGAACTGGCACGAAAGCGCCCCCTCGACGGCGAGCCCTGGGATGGCGAACCGCAGCCCTGACCTGCGCTGATGCTTGCGAGGCATGGCCGCAAGGGCCATGCCGCTTGAGCTGAAATCATCTCCCGCCATGACCCGTGACGATTTGACAGCTTCCGATTGCAGGTTTACGTTTACGTAAACGTAATCGCCCGAGTCGCTCGCATCATGAGCCATTGCTACAGCATTTCCGACCTGGCCCAGGAGCTGGGCGTGACCACCCGCACCATCCGTTTTTACGAGGAGCAGGGCATGCTCGCGCCCGAACGCAAAGGGCAGGAGCGCATCTACAGCGCCCGTGATCGGGTGACGCTGATGCTGATTCTGCGCGGCAAGCGCATCGGTTTCTCACTGGCTGAATGCAAGGAACTGATCGACCTTTATGACCCGACTGGTAACCGCAGGCAGCTCGATTACTTTCTGGAAAAGATCACCCAGCGCCGTGAGCAGCTCGCCCGGCAGATGCTCGATATCCGGCAGATGCAAGAGGAGCTGGACACCGCCGAGCAGCGTTGCCTGAGTGCCATGGCGGAGCTGCCCACCGCCTCTTGATTTACCTTCACTGCATCCAACAATTACAAGAATGGAGAGCCGTTACATGAGCGTTAACTTGCCAGGCCTGAATTTCTTCCTCGGCGAGGAAATCGACATGCTGCGCGACGCCGTCGCCGGTTTCGCCGCGAGAGAGATCGCCCCGCGCGCCGCGGAAGCTGATCGCAGCGACCAGTTCCCCATGGACCTGTGGCGCAAGTTCGGCGACATGGGCCTGCTCGGCCTGACCGTCAGCGAGGAATACGGCGGCGCGGGCATGGGGTATCTGGCGCACATGGTCGCCATGGAGGAAATCTCCCGAGCGGCCGGCGGCATCGGCCTGTCCTACGGCGCCCATTCCAACCTCTGTGTGAACCAGATCAACCGCAATGGCAGCGAGGCGCAAAAGCGCCGCTTCCTGCCGAAGCTGATCAGCGGCGAGCATATCGGCGCGCTGGCCATGAGCGAGCCCAACGCCGGTTCCGACGTGGTGTCGATGAAGCTGCGCGCGGACAGGAAGGGCGACCGCTACGTGCTCAATGGCAGCAAGATGTGGATCACCAATGGTCCGGACTGCGACGTGCTGGTGGTGTACGCCAAGACCGATCCGGCAGCTGGCGCCAAAGGCATGACCGCGTTCATCGTCGAGAAGGGCGCCCAGGGTTTCAGCGTCGCGCAGAAACTCGACAAGCTCGGCATGCGCGGCTCGCACACCGGTGAGCTGGTGTTCCAGGATGTCGAAGTGCCGGCGGAAAACGTGCTGGGTGGCGTCGGCGAGGGCGCCCGGGTGCTGATGAGCGGGCTGGACTACGAGCGTGCCGTGCTCTCCGGCGGCCCTTTGGGGCTGATGCAGGCCGCCATGGATGTGGTGGTGCCGTACATCCACGACCGCAAGCAGTTCGGCCAGAGCATCGGCGAATTCCAGCTGATCCAGGGCAAGCTCGCTGACATGTACACCACCCAGCAGGCGTGCCGCGCGTACCTGTATGCCGTCGGCAAGCAACTCGATGCGCTGGGCAGTGGCCATGTTCGCCAGGTGCGCAAGGACTGCGCCGGGGTGATCCTGTACACCGCGGAAAAGGCCACCTGGCTGGCGGGCGAGGCGATTCAGATTCTCGGCGGCAACGGCTACATCAACGAGTATCCGGTCGGGCGGCTGTGGCGCGACGCCAAGCTCTACGAGATCGGCGCCGGCACCAGCGAGATCCGCCGCATGCTCATCGGTCGCGAGCTGTTCAACGAAACGGCGTGATCGAGCCTCCCCGCTCAGGGCCCTTCATTCGGAGCCGTGCCATGGCAATACTGCACACCCAGGTCAATACCCGCAGCGCCGAATACGCTGCCAATCGTGATGCCATGCTCATGCAGGTCGAGGCATTGCGCGCCTTGCTGGCGCAAACCCGCGAAGGCGGCGGTGCCACGGCCCAGGCGCGGCATACAGCACGTGGCAAGCTGCTGCCCCGCGAACGCATCGACCGTCTGCTCGACCCCGGTTCGCCCTTTCTCGAAATTGGCCAGTTGGCCGCCTATCAGGTGTATGACGAGGAGGTTGCCGCAGCCGGCGTGATCGCCGGCATTGGCCGGGTCGAGGGTGTCGAATGCATGGTGATCGCCAACGACGCCACGGTCAAAGGCGGCAGCTATTATCCGCTGACGGTGAAGAAGCACCTGCGCGCCCAGGCCATCGCCAGCCAGAACCGCCTGCCGTGCATCTACCTGGTGGACTCGGGTGGCGCCAACCTGCCGCGCCAGGACGAGGTGTTCCCGGACCGCGAGCATTTCGGGCGGATCTTTTTCAACCAGGCCAACATGAGTGCCCAGGGCATTGCGCAGATCGCCGTGGTGATGGGTTCGTGTACCGCTGGCGGCGCCTACGTGCCGGCGATGAGCGACGAGACCATCATGGTGCGCGAGCAGGCGACCATCTTTCTGGCCGGCCCGCCACTGGTCAAGGCCGCGACGGGCGAAGTTGTCAGCGCGGAGGAGCTGGGCGGTGCCGATGTGCATTGCAAGACCAGCGGCGTGGCCGATCATTACGCCGAAAACGATGAGCATGCCCTGGCCCTGGCGCGCCGCTGTGTCGCCAACCTCAACTGGCGCAAGCTCGGCCAGTTGCAGGTGCACACGCCGATCAGCCCACGTTATGCCGCTGACGAACTGTACGGGGTTATACCTGCCGACCCCAAGCAACCCTTCGATGTGCGCGAGGTGATCGCACGCCTCGTCGACGATTCGCAGTTCGATGAATTCAAGGCGCTGTTCGGCACCACGTTGGTGTGCGGCTTCGCACGCATCAACGGTTACCCGATCGCCATCCTGGCCAACAACGGCATTCTCTTCGCCGAGGCGGCGCAAAAGGGCGCGCACTTCATCGAGCTGGCCTGCCAGCGCGGTATTGCGCTGCTGTTCCTGCAGAACATAACCGGCTTCATGGTCGGCAAGAAATACGAGGAAGGCGGCATCGCCAAGCACGGCGCCAAGCTGGTCACTGCGGTGGCCTGTGCCCGGGTGCCGAAGTTCACGGTGATCATCGGCGGCAGCTTCGGCGCGGGCAACTACGGCATGTGCGGCCGTGCCTTCGATCCTCGTTTCGTGTGGATGTGGCCCAACGCCAAGATCGGCGTGATGGGCGCCCAGCAGGCCGCCGGGGTACTGGTGCAGGTCAAGCACGAGCAGGCGCAGCGTGCCGGTCAGGTGTTCTCTGCCGAGGACGAGCAGCGCCTCAAGCAGCCGATGATCGAGCAGTACGAGCGCCAGGCCCATGCCTTCTATTCCAGTGCCCGGCTGTGGGACGACGGCGTGATCGACCCGGCGCAAACCCGTGAGGTGTTGGCGCTGGCCCTGTCCGCCAGCCTCAATGCGCCCATCGAGCCGACGCAGTTCGGCGTGTTCCGCATGTGACCCAATCGAGGCCATACCGATGAGTGATTTCAACACCCTTGAACTGCATACCGACCCGCGCGGCGTCGCCACCTTGTGGCTCAACCGCCCAGACAAGCACAACGCCTTCAATGCCGAGATGATCGCCGAGCTGATCCAGGCGCTGCGTCAGGTCGGCGAGGACGACAGCGTGCGCTTTCTCCTGCTGCGCGGTCATGGCAAGCACTTCTGCGCAGGCGCCGATCTGGTCTGGATGCAGGCATCGGCGCAGCTCGACTACGCCGCCAACCTGCGTGACGCCCACGAACTGGGCGAGTTGATGAGCCTGCTCTACCACCTGCCATGCCCGACCCTGGCCGTGGTGCAAGGCGCCGCCTTTGGCGGTGCGCTGGGGCTCACGGCCTGCTGCGACATTGCCATCGGCGCCGGCGACGCGCTGTTCAGCCTGTCCGAAGTGCGCATCGGTTTGGTGCCCGCAGTGATAAGCCCTTACGTGGTGCAAGCCATGGGCGAGCGCGCAGCCCGCCGTTACGCGCTCAGCGCCGAGCGCTTCAATGGCGAGCGTGCCCGCGAGCTGGGATTGTTGGCGGAGTGTTATCCCGCTGCCGAACTCGACGCCGAGGTCGAGCAGTGGGTGGCCACGCTGCTGCTCAACAGCCCACAGGCCATGCGCGAGAGCAAGGCGCTGCTGCACAGCGTTGGCAGTGGCGTGCTGACCGACGCACTGCGCCAGCGGACCGAGAGTGTGATCGCCGGCATTCGCGTCAGTGAAGAAGGGCAGGAGGGCCTCGATGCCTTTCTGCAAAAACGCACACCCGCCTGGCAGGCTCGGTCATGAAAACCATTACCACGCTTCTGATCGCCAACCGTGGCGAGATTGCCTGCCGGGTAATGCGCACCGCCAAGGCCCTGGGGCTCACTACCGTCGCCGTGCACAGTGCCATCGATCGTACCGCCCGGCATGTGCGTGAGGCGGACAGGGCCATCGACCTCGGCGGCGCCAAGCCGAGCGACAGCTACCTGCTGATGGACCGGATCATCGAGGCGGCCCGGGTCAGCGGCGCCGAAGCCATCCACCCCGGTTACGGCTTTCTTTCCGAAAACGCCACGTTCGTCCGCAAGCTCGAAGCGGCCGGGCTGATCTTCCTCGGCCCGCCGGCCAGCGCGATCGATGCGATGGGTAGCAAGTCCGCCGCCAAGGCGCTGATGGAGGAAGCCGGCGTGCCGCTGGTGCCCGGTTACCACGGTGCCGCTCAGGATGTAGAAACCTTTCGAAAGGCAGCCGAGCAAATTGGCTATCCGGTCCTGCTCAAGGCCACCGCGGGCGGCGGCGGCAAGGGCATGAAGGTGGTCGAGCGTGAAAGCGATCTGGCCGAGGCGCTGGCGTCGGCGCAACGCGAAGCGCAGTCGGCGTTCGGCGATGGGCGCATGCTGGTGGAGAAATATGTGCTGCAGCCGCGTCACGTGGAGATCCAGGTATTCGCCGATCAGCATGGCAATTGCCTGTACCTCAACGAGCGCGATTGCTCGATCCAGCGGCGCCACCAGAAAGTGGTCGAGGAAGCACCTGCACCGGGCCTGTCGCCCGAGCGGCGCCGGGCCATGGGCGAGGCTGCGGTGCGTGCCGCCCAGGCCATCGGTTATGTCGGTGCCGGCACCGTGGAGTTCTTGCTCGATGCCCGTGGCGAGTTCTTCTTCATGGAGATGAACACCCGCCTGCAGGTCGAGCACCCGGTTACCGAGGCGATTACCGGCCTGGATCTGGTCGCCTGGCAGATCCGCGTGGCACGCGGCGAGCTGCTGCCGATCCGCCAGGATCAGGTACCGCTCACTGGCCACGCCATTGAAGTGCGCCTGTATGCCGAGGATCCGGACGGTGGTTTCCTGCCCGCCAGTGGTCATCTGGACCTGTACCGAGAGCCGGCCGCCGGGCCGGGGCGGCGGGTCGACAGCGGGGTGGAGCAGGGCGATGACGTGTCGCCGTTCTACGACCCGATGCTGGCCAAGCTGGTCGCCTGGGGCGAGAACCGTGAGGAAGCCCGCCAGCGTTTGCTGGCCATGCTGGGCGAAACGGCGGTGGCCGGCTTCAAGACCAACCTGGCGTTCCTGCAGCGCGTCCTCGCCCATCCGGCGTTCGCGGCGGCGCAGCTCGATACCGGCTTTATCGAGCGCCATCAGGCGCATCTGCTGCCACCGGCTCAAGCACTGCCGGACGCCTTCTGGCAACAAGCCGCGGCTGCCCTGCTGATCACCGATTCGGCGCGCCAACGCGATGATGACCCGCATTCGCCGTGGGCGACTCGCGATGCCTGGCGCAACGGCGCGGTGGCGCAGGTGCACATGACCCTGATGTGTGGCGACGTGCGCCGAAGCCTGGTGCTCGAGCCTGGCACTACCCTGTGCCAGGCCGATGTGCTGCGCCAGGGCGATACCCTTTATATGCGCTGGGGCATCGAGTGGTTGGCGGTGCGTCGCTTCGATCCCATCGCTGCCGTCGAGGCGGGCGCTGCACAGCCGGGCGGCCTTGCCGCACCCATGAATGGCAGCGTCGTGCGGGTGCTGGTCGAGCCTGGTCAGCAGGTCGAGGCCGGTGTCGCCCTGGTGGTGCTGGAGGCCATGAAGATGGAGCACAGCATCCGCGCGCCGCACGCCGGTACCGTCCAGGCGATCCACTGCGCCGAGGGTGAGCTGGTCAGCGAAGGTGCGGTGCTGGTCGAGCTCGAGGTTCAGCCATGAGCCTGCCCAGCCAGGTGCGCCTGGTAGAGGTGGGCCCGCGCGACGGCCTGCAGAACGAGCGGCAGCCGGTCAGCATCGCCGACAAGGTGCGCCTGGTCGATGACCTGAGCGCGGCGGGGCTTGGCCATATAGAAGTCGGCAGCTTCGTCTCGCCCAAGTGGGTGCCGCAGATGGCAGGCAGCGCCCAGGTGTTCGCCAGCATCGAACAGCGGCCGGGCGTCACCTATGCGGCGCTGACGCCCAATCTGAAAGGACTCGAGGCCGCGCTCGAGGCGGGCGTGAGGGAAGTCGCGGTGTTTGCGGCAGCCTCCGAATCCTTCTCGCAACGCAACATCAACTGCTCGATCGCCGAGAGCCTGGTGCGTTTCCAGCCGGTGATGGAGACCGCGCAGCGCCACGGTGTGCGGGTGCGCGGTTATGTGTCGTGCGTGCTGGGCTGCCCGTACGAGGGTGCCGTCTCGCCGCACCAGGTCGCCGCCGTCGCACTGGCCCTGCAGGCCATGGGCTGCTACGAAATTTCCCTGGGCGACACCATCGGTGTCGGCACGGCCGGCAACGTGCGACAACTGTTCGACGTGGTCGGCCGCGATGTGCCGCGCGCGCACCTGGCCGGTCACTTTCACGACACCTACGGGCAGGCGCTGGCGAACATCTATGCCAGTCTGCTGGAAGGCATCGCCGTGTTCGACTGCTCGGTCGCCGGGCTTGGCGGCTGCCCTTACGCAAAGGGCGCTACCGGCAATGTGGCGAGCGAGGACCTGGTCTACCTGCTGGACGGCCTGGGCATCGAGACCGGCGTCGACCTGTCGCGGCTGATCATCGCCGGGCAGCGCATCAGCCAGACCCTGGGGCGAGACACCGCCGCGCGGGTGGCGCGGGCGCGATCAGTTGGCCAGTGATGCCCGATTGCCGCGCCCCGCAGTGAACTTCCTTCGGCAGAAAAACTCATACCGGCTAGTCAGTTACATCGTCGCCTGGGCAAATCGGCACGGTGCAATTGACGATCCGGTGGGCGTTCTGCTTCATCTCGCCACTTCCCGCAGCGCATGCGTGATCTGCCTGGACAATTCACAGCAACGCGGCTTGCGTTGATATACCCACACCCCCTAAGCTCGCGCCTTCACTCGATTGCCCTAGGGCGCAGCGGACAAGGAATCAGCATGAAACAGCATCGTTTGGCAGCAGCGATCGCCCTGGTGGGCCTGGTGCTCGCCGGTTGTGATTCGCAAACCAGCGAAGTGAAACTGGACACTCCGGCGCAGAAAGCGTCCTACGGTATCGGTCTGAACATGGGCAAGAGCCTGGCTCAGGAAGGTATGGACGACCTGGATCCGAACGCCGTTGCCCAGGGCATCGAGGACGCCATCGGCAAGAAAGAGCAGCGCCTGAAGGACGAAGAGCTGGTCGAGGCCTTTGCCTCTCTGCAAAAGCGTGCCGAAGAGCGCATGACCAAGATGAACGAAGAAGCCGCTGCGGCCGGCAAGAAGTTCCTGGAAGAGAACGGCAAGCGTGATGGCGTCACCACCACCGCCTCCGGTCTGCAGTACGAAGTGGTCAAGCAGGCCGACGGCCCTCAGCCCAAGGCTGACGACGTGGTCACCGTTCACTACGAAGGCAAGCTCACCGACGGCACCGTGTTCGACAGCTCCGTCGAGCGTGGCACCCCGATCGACCTGCCGGTTGGTGGCGTGATTCCGGGCTGGGTCGAAGGCCTGCAACTGATGCACGTTGGCGAGAAGTACAAACTGTATATCCCGGCCGAACTGGCCTATGGCGCCCAGAGCCCGAGCCCGGCCATTCCGGCCAATTCGGTACTGGTGTTCGACCTGGAGCTGTTGGCCATCAAGGACCCGGCTGCTCAGGAACAGGCTGAACCTGAAGCCGCTCCAGCCCAGTAAGCGTCACCTGTCGCGCCCAACGCCCCGTTTACGGGGCGTTGTCGTTTCTGAGGGCTTTTGCCTAGCCGCAACGCGCCGCGATTGCAACCCCTGCGTGACGGTTATGCACACTGTGACAAAGCTTCTTATTTACTTGGTCAGGTTTTTAACGAAATGTTTTGATTTTTTTAACTGATTGATTTATCAGGGTTTTATCTGCTGGATAAAAAATGTCCGATCTGTGGCGAGGCCGCATGGCAAGGGCGTTTGGTAAGCTAATCCCACAACTGTTCACAAGGTTATCCACAGCTATGGTGGATAACCACAGACAGCCCAGCGAACACGCGGGCTGACGAGGAGTGGTCATGAAAGCACCGTGGAATTTCGTTCGTTATCTGCCGCTGGCACAACGGTTCCTGAAACGCGGTCGACTGCCGGCGTTGTTGCTGGCGGTGACGCGTAAAAGCAGCGGCGGTGGACGCACCCTGTCGTCACTGCGCGGCGACCTGAGCTTGCTGCAAGAGCTGTGCGTGGCCTGGTGGCGAGGCAGTTACCGGGCTATCAACCCCCAGGCCTTGCTCGCCGTGGTGGCCGGGTTGCTGTATTTCGTATCGCCACTGGACGCCATTCCGGATCTGATCCCCGGCCTGGGCCTGGTCGACGACCTGGCCGTGCTCGCCTGGGTGATGAAAACCTGGGGCAGCGAGCTGGACGCGTTCCGGGCCTGGCGCGACGCCCAGGATCGTGAAACCCGCGAAGCCATCGCCAAGCTACCGGTAGCCGAACGGGTAAGCTGAGCCGCCGCCAGGCTTGCGCATCACATCGCGCAAGCCTGGCCGATCACGCCGCGAAACCGCCATCGATGGTCAATGATGCACCTGTCACCAGCCCGGCTTCGGCGCCGGCCAGCCAGGCCACCAAACCGGCGACCTCCTCGCTGCGGGCGTGCCGCTTGATTGCCATGAAGCTGTGCATCAATTCGTTGAGCGGTCCGTCGGCAGGGTTCATGTCTGTATCGGTCGGGCCTGGCTGCACCGCGTTGACGGTGATGTCACGGGGGCCGAAGTCCCTTGCCAGTCCCTTGACCATGCCACTCAGTGCGGCCTTGCTGGCGCCATAGGCGGCCATGCCCGGCATCGCTGCGCGGTCGGCGATGTTGGAGCCGATCAAGATGATACGGCCGCCCGCCGGCATCTGCCGCGCCGCACTGACCGCGGCGTGGTAGGGCGCATGGATGTTGATGGTGAAGAGCCGGTCGATGGTATCGGCATCCAGCGCCAGCGGGTCGCCGGCGACGAACACGCCGGCGTTGACCACCAGCACGTCAATAGGCCCGAGGCTTTCGATCCGGGCGGTCAGGGCTCCACGGTCGGCGCTGTCCAACTGGATGGCGCGGCTGCCCGTTTCCTCTGCCAGCCGCGTTGCCGGTGCTGCCGAGCTGGCGTAGGTGAAGGTGACCTGCGCGCCATCGCTGGCCAGGCGGCGCACGATGGCGGCACCGATACCGCGGCTGCCACCGAGCACCAGGGCGGACTTGCGATCTGAATGGGACATGATGGTTATCTCCTGTTTGGTAGAGGTGGGGATCAGTGTCTGGCGACGACCACGTCGCTGCGCCGTTGCCCCGACGGGAAACCGTGGCGGCTGGCCGCCGAGGCGATCCATAGCGCGCTCAGTAGCAGGGCCAGCATCACCCAGGGAAAGGCGCCCATGTCGAACTGCCCGAGCAACACGCCGCCGAGCAGCCCCGCGCCGGCTATGGCGCTGTTCCAGATCACCACGTTCATCGACATCGCCACGTCTGCCCCCGGGCCTGCAGCATCTGCCAGGGCGGTTTGCAGCAGGGTGGCAGCGCCGCCGAAAGTCAGCCCCCAAACGAATACGCCGATGTACAGCACCGCCACCGACTCGGCATGCAGGCCGAACAGCAGGGCTACCAGTGCAAACAGGGCGAGGCTGGCGAGTACCGCCTGACGCAGATAGCGGTCGACGAGGCGGCCGGTGATCCAGATCCCTGCCAGTGCCGCGACGCCGAACGCCAGCAGCACGCGATCGACCTGGCTGGCCAGGCCGGCGGGAGCGATGAACGGAGCGATGTAGGTGTAGAGCATGTTGTGAGCGAGCATCCAGGTCAGCACTACCGCCAGCACGGGGCGGACACCCGGCGTTTGCAGCACCGACCGCAGGGCGATGCGCTGCGTGGCGGACTGCCCCGGATAATCCGGCACCTTGGCCAGCACCCAGACGATCAGAACGATACTGAAGAGCGACATCAGCGCAAACGCAGTGCGCCAGCCCACCACACCGCCGAGCCAGGTGCCCATCGGCACGCCCAGGGACAGCGCAATCGGCGTGCCGACCATGGCCAGCGCCAGGGCTCGGCCCTGCTGGTGCGGAGCGACCATGCGCCGTGCATAGCCGGCGATCAGGCTCCAGGCCAGGCCTGCCGCCATACCAGCGAAGAAGCGCGCCACCAGGGTCAGCACATAGTTCGACGACCACGCCGTGATCGAGTTGAACAGCAGAAAGCCGACAATCGCCAGCAACAGCACATTACGCCGCCGCCAACCCTGGGTCGCGATGGTCAGCGGGATGGCGGCCAGCAGCGAGCCGAGCGCGTAAAGTGTTACCAACTGGCCGGCCAGCGCGGGCGATACACCCAGCCCCGCGCTGATTTCCGGCAGCAAACCCGCGGGCAGGGTTTCGGTGAGGATGCAGATGAACCCGGTCATCGCCAAGGCGAGCAGCGCGGAAACGGGGAGTGAATCGGTTTTAGCTGTGTGGGTCATGTGTGCGTCTCATATTTGTATCGATTGATACAAATGTAGGCCGCATTATTGAATATGGTCAATGACTTTTGTATCGACTAGTATTTAAGTCGTCAGCGAGGAGGATCGACATGGCACAGATGGGGCGCCCGCGCACGTTCGACCGTGATGCAGCAATTGTCCAGGCGATGCACCTGTTCTGGGAGCATGGCTACGAATCCACATCCCTGAGCCAGCTCAAGGCCGGTATTGCCGGGGGCATTTCCGCGCCCAGTTTCTACGCCGCCTTCGGCTCCAAGGAGGCGTTGTTTCAGGAAGCGTTGGCGCTGTACCAGAGCACCCACGGGCAGGTGATGGAAAGCCTGTTCGACGCCACCTTGCCCGCCCGTGAGGCCGTCGAGCAGGCGCTGCGCCGCTCCGCCAGGATGCAATGCGAGGCCGGGCATCCGCGTGGCTGCATGGTGGCGCTGGGCGTCATCGGCGTATGCGCGCCGGAGCAGGGGGCGACGGCGTTGAGTGCGGCGCGTGAACGCACGCGACGTGGCATCCGGGCGTGCATCGAGCGGGCGATCGCCGACGGCGAGCTGGCCGGCGACACGGATGCAGGCGCCCTGACATCCACGTTCGACAGCTTTCTGCTGGGGCTTTCGACCCTGGCCCGAGACGGCATCGAACACCCGGTACTGGACGCGGCGGTCAGCCAGGTGATGAGCGTGTGGGACGCCTGTCGGCGATAGACCGGCGGGCACTGGCGCTCGTGCGTAGCCTGCTGAACACGCAGTCGACGATTACTCGATGGTGCGGTCGATGCGGGCGATTTCCCGGGCCGACAGGGGGCGCCAGTCTTCTTCGGCGATTCCGTGATCCTCAAGCGCGGCCTGCTTGGCCTCTTCGAGCGTCAGCCACAGGTGGTCACCCTCGGCCTGGCCGTTGGCGTAGTCGATGTAGCGGATTTCCAGATAGACCACATCGTCGTCTTCGCACAGCAGTGCGAACAGCACGAGGGAGGTGACCTGCGGGCGCAGCGGGCAGGTCGTGCGGCATTCGGCGAAGAGATAGGTAAGGGTGGGGAAATCGTTCATTGCTGCGCTCGATAAGGTGGAGCCTGATCTTAGCGCGAAAGGGCGATCCCGTTGCGAGAACACGAGGCCCACCGGCGTGGGCCTCGTGGTGTTCAGTCGCGTTCGAGCAGCAGCGCCACACCCTGTCCGCCACCGATGCACAGGGTGGCCAGGCCTTTCTTGGCGTCACGTTTGAGCATCTCGTGCAGCAGGGTGACCAGCACGCGGCAGCCGGATGCGCCAATCGGATGGCCAAGGGCGATGGCACCGCCATTGACGTTGACCTTGGCTGTGTCCCAGCCCAGCTCCTGGCCGACCGACAAAGCCTGTGCGGCAAAGGCCTCGTTGGCTTCGATCAGGTCGAGCTGGTCGAAGGACCAGCCGGCCTTGTCCAGACTGCGGCGGGTCGCCGATACCGGGCCGATGCCCATCAGCGCCGGGTCGACGCCGGCATTGGCGTACGCCTTGATGCGTGCCAGCACGGGCTGGCCGAGCGCCTCGGCTTTGCTGGCGCTCATCAGCACGACCGCCGCCGCGCCGTCGTTCAGGCTCGAGGCATTGCCCGCGGTGACACTGCCATCTTTCTTGAACGCCGGCTTGAGCTTGGCCAGTGTCTCGGCAGTGGTGCCGGCACGCGGCTGCTCGTCGGTGGCGAAGGCGATGGGCTCGCCCTTGCGCTGGGGGATCAGGATCGGGGTGATCTCGTCGGCGAAGCGCCCCGATTCGATGGCCGCCAGGGCCTTCTGTTGCGAGGCGGCGGCGAAGGCATCCTGGGCTTCACGGCTAATGGCGTATCTGGCCACCAGGTTCTCGGCGGTGATGCCCATGTGGTAATCATTGAAGGCATCCCACAGGCCGTCACTGATCATGCTGTCGACCAGTTGCCCATGGCCCATGCGCAGGCCGGTGCGTGCCTTGGGCAGCACGTAGGGCGCCAGGCTCATGTTTTCCATGCCGCCGGCGATGATCACCTCGGCGTCGCCGCAGCGAATCGCCTGGGCACCGAGGTGCAGCGCCTTGAGGCCGGAGCCGCAGACCTTGTTGAGCGTCAGGGCCGGTACTGCATGTGGGAGACCGGCAGCGATGGCCGCCTGGCGAGCGGTGTTCTGCCCGGCACCGGCGGTGAGCACGTGGCCGAGAATCACTTCATCCACGTCGCTGCCTTGCAGGCCGGTCTGTTCGAGCAGCCGGCGGATCACTGCCGCGCCCAGTTCGGTGGCCGGGATATCCGCCAGCGCCCCCTGGAAACTGCCGATGGCGGTGCGGGTGGCGGCGACGATGACGACATCTTGCATGGGGTTCTCCTGGCCGCGGCGGGGCGGATATCGTGAGTGGCTGGTCTGCGATCCTGACGCTCGGTTGACCGGCATGCAAGTCCGGACTTTTCGATGGGAACGATCAGCAATGGCGCATGCCAGGCTGCGGAACCGCGTGATAGATTTCGCCCTCAATCACTTCAGTCCGGAGTCCCCATGCCCGAATCCCGTGCAACCGTCAGCACCGAACACGCCGTGCGCTGCGTGACCCGTCTATGCCGGCACTGGAGCCACACGTTTCAAGTGAGCGTCGACGAGACCCGTGGCGAGATCTTCTTCGATCCGGCGCGTTGCATCCTGACGGTGATCGAAGGCGGCCTGCAAGTGCTTATCGAGGCACCCGATGAGGCGTCGCTGGATCAGTTGGAGCCGGTCGTGGCCGACCACATGCAGCGCATGGTCGCTGACCAGACCCTGCAGATCAGCTGGCAGCGTTGAGCCCGAGCGCATGGCATTCCCGAGCGAATGGCCGGTGCTGTTAGACTAAGCGGCTTTGAACGCCATCCAGGATCGTCAATGGATCGTCCCGTATTTCGTCGCGCCTTTCTTCACCCGCGCTTCTGGCCATTGTGGCTCGGCCTCGGCTTGCTGTGGCTGGTCGTGCAGTTGCCGTACCGCGTGCTGCTGCGCCTGGGCCGTGGTCTGGGTTGGCTGATGTATCACGTTGCCGGCTCGCGTCGGCGCATTGCCACGCGCAACCTGGAACTTTGTTTTCCGCACATGCCGGCCGCCAAGCGCGAGCAACTGCTGAAGGAAAATTTCGCCTCCACCGGCATCGCCTTCTTCGAGATGGCCATGAGTTGGTGGTGGCCGCGCGATAAGCTCGCACGGTTGGCGCACATCGAAGGGATCGAGCATCTTCAGCACGCTCAGGCCCAAGGGCAGGGCGTGATCCTCATGGCGATCCATTTCACCACCCTGGAAATCGGCGCCGCCTTGCTCGGCCAGGTGCACACCATCGACGGCATGTACCGCGAGCACCGTAACCCGGTGTTCGACTTCGTGCAGCGCCGTGGCCGTGAGCGCCACAACCTGGATGCCACCGCCATCGAGCGCGAGGACGTGCGCGCGATGATCAAGGTGCTGCGCAAAGGCCGGGCGATCTGGTACGCGCCCGACCAGGATTACGGCCCCAAGCAGAGCCTGTTCGCACCGCTGTTCGGCATTCAGGCGGCGACGGTTACCGCGACCACCAAGTTTGCCCGCCTGGGCCGCGCCATCGTGCTGCCGTTCACCCAGCAGCGCCTGGCTGACGGGCAGGGCTATCGGCTGACCATTCACCCGCCGCTCGACGGCTTCCCTGGCGAGACCGAGGAAGCCGATTGCCTGCGCGTCAACGGCTGGGTCGAACAGGCGATTGTCACCTGCCCGGCCCAGTATCTGTGGGCGCACCGCCGCTTCAAGACCCGCCCGCCTGGCGAGCCCAAGCTCTACTGACCCTTCGAACTGGAATCGACCTGATGACGCAGGATGCCGCTAGCCCCCCGGCCACCACTGGCCTCATCCTCTCTGGCGGTGGCGCCCGGGCGGCCTATCAGGTTGGCGTGCTGTCGGCGATTGCCGACCTGTTGCCCGAGTCGTCAGGCAATCCGTTTCCGGTGATCGTCGGCACCTCCGCCGGCGCCATCAACGCGGTCAGCCTGGCCTGTGGGGCGCTGCATTTTCGTGAGGCGGTGCACCGCCTCAGTGCCGTATGGCGCAGTTTCCATACCCATCAGGTGTACCGCAGCGACTGGCCGGGTGTGCTGCGTCAGGCCAGTCGTTTCATCGGCCACAGCATGCTTGGCCTTGGCAAACAGGTGCCGGTGGCGCTGCTCGACAGTTCGCCGCTGGCGCGCATGCTCGAACGCGAGCTGGATTTTTCCGGCATCGCCGCCGCCATCCGTCATCGCCAGTTGCGTGCGGTGGCGGTCACCGCCTTCGGGTATGAATCGGCCCAGGCAGTGACCTTCTATCAGGGCCGCGCGGCCATCGATCCCTGGTTCCGTCACCGCCGTGTCGGCGTGCCGACCCGGCTGGCGTTGCCGCATCTGCTGGCCAGTACCGCCATTCCGCTGATCTTCGAGCCGGTGAAGATCAACCGCGAGTATTTCGGTGACGGCGCGGTGCGGCAGATGGCGCCGATCAGCCCGGCGCTGCACCTGGGTGCCACGCGGGTGCTGGTGGTGGGCGTGAGCGGGAATCCGGTGGACGACAAGGCCGCCTCCGACGCGCCGGCACCACGGCCCGCCGGGCGCATGCCGAGCCTGGCGCAGATTGCCGGGCACATGCTCAACAGCACCTTCATCGATAACGTGGAGAGCGACATCGAACTGCTGGCGCGCCTCAACCAGCTGGGTCGGCTGGTTCCGGCCGAACAGCGCAGCCGCACCTACGGCCTGACGCCGGTGGAGGTGCTGGTGATTTCCCCCAGCCAGCCACTCGACGTGATCGCCGCCCGCCACCGTCGGGAAATGCCCGCCGCGTTGCGCCTGTTCCTGCGCGGCCCCGGCGCGACTCGTGACGGCGGTGGCGGGGTGCTGAGCTACCTGCTGTTCGAGCCGGGTTACTGCAGCGAGTTGATCGAACTGGGTTACCAGGACGCCATGGCCAAGAAGGCCGAGCTGGTGGCCTTTCTCGGGCTGGCGCCGTAGTTCGAGAAGTACCCGCACCGCAGCCACGCAGCCTGGGTTGAGCCTGCGCGGGTTGAGCCTGCGCTACCCAGGCGCGGATTCCCCGGGTGTCGCTTCGCTCGACCCAGGCTAGGTGTGCTTCCATTCCCCGTACGATCAGCCGAACTGCTGCAGTTGCATCTCCTGCAGCCACGTAGCCTGGGTTGAGCCTGCGATACCCGGGAGCGGATTTCCCGAGTGTCGCTTCGCTCGACCCAGGCTACGGTGTGTTTTTCGAGCTCGCGCTGGTCGTCAGCCGAAGCGCTGTAGCTGCATCTCCTGCAGGCGGCTCAAGGTACGGCGGAAGGCGAAGGACAGGTAGCCTTCGGTGTACAGCGCCTCCAGCGGTACGTCCGCTTCCAGATACAGCGGCACGCGGCGGTCGTAGCATTCGTCCACCAGGGCGATGAAGCGGCGCACCGCGTTGTCGTGGATCGACAGGGCGGGCAGCTGCCGGTCACCGGCGACTACGCGTTCGGCGGCGTCTTCGGTGCCGCGGGCGATCCTGGCGGGTCGCTGCTGGGCACTCAGTGCCGGCACGTCATCGAGCAGAATGGCCTTGAAGCGGTCGCACAGCGCAATGAAATCCTCGGCCGACAACGGCTGCACGCACAGCTGGGCGAAGCTGCAATGCAGCACGCTGCCGCTGTGGCGCCGCACGCCGATCAGCCGGTGATTGATGGCCAGCGCGTCGTTGCAGGCGCGTTCGCCAGTGCTCAGCGACTCAAATAGTGCGGGCAGGGCGCTGGGCTGGCCAGGCTCGCGTACCCAGTAGCGCTGGCACGCCTGGCCGGGATGCTGGCGGTGATCCTGGCTGCCGTCCACGACAACCACCTGCATGTGCTGCTGCAGCGCGGCGATAGCGGGCAGGAAGCGCTCGCGATTGTGGCCGCCAGCGTACAGCTGGTCCGGTGGCTGGTTGGAGGTGGCGACCAGCACCACGCCTTCGTCGAACAGCGAACGAAAGAGCCGGCCGAGCAGCACCGCATCGCCAATGTCGCTGACGAACAGTTCGTCGAAGCACAACACGCGGATCTCGCTGGCCAGCTCGCGTGCCAGCACGGTAAGCGGCTCGGCGGTGCCGCTCAACGCGAACAGGCGGCGGTGCACCCATTGCATGAAATGATGAAAGTGCTGCCGCCGCGCCGGTACCTGCAGCGACTCGTGGAAACTGTCCATCAGCCAGGTCTTGCCACGGCCGACCGGCCCCCACAGGTAGACGCCCAGGGCTGGCTGCCCGGGTGTTGCATGCAGCGCGTCGTGGCAAACCTGCAGCACCTGTGCGGCGCGTAGCTGCGCCTCATCGGCAACGAAGCCCTGATGCTCGACGGCATACTGATAACGCTGTAGGGGCGAACGTGGTAGTTCAGGCGCGCTCATTCTTCTGGCGCCTGGAACAGCGCTTCGATGCTCGATTCGAACAAGCGGGCAATCTTGAAGGCCAGCGGCAGGCTGGGATCGTAGCGCCCGGTCTCGATGGCGTTGATGGTCTGCCGCGAAACGCCCAGCTTCGCGCCGAGCTCGGCCTGTGACCAGCCGCGTTCAGTGCGCTGTTCGCGTACCTGGTTGATCACCGGTAACGCCTCCAGCTCACCCAGGAGCCCAACGCCCATAGCGAACCAAGTAGCGGCCAGACGAGAAACATCGACAGCCGCGGGAAACCGGCGGTTTCCAGAAAGCCATAGCTGAAGGTGATCAAGGCCGTGCCGACGAAGGCGACCGCCAAGCCTTCCAGATGAATCATTCTGGCCAGTTCATCGAGTTGCCGAACCTGGCGGATGACCACAGTGGCCACGGCGATCATGGGCAATACCGGCAGCAACGCCGAAACGGTGCGCACGATACCCTCCGGGACGTTGATGAGCAGCAGGGTGCTGATGATCACTGCGCTGACGTAGGCAACCATCGCCAGGGCAAAGTGGGCGAGAAAACGGTTATGGTGCATGGCGCACCCCCTTTATGGAAAGTATGCTTTACATTAAGAGAGCCTCTTTCATGAGTCAAGCTAGCTTTACATCGCATGGCGACACTGGCCTGCTTTCAGGCGGCATGGACAACGATGCCAGCAATGAACAGAGCATGCAGCTACGCAGGATTCGTATGGGCGACCTCGACGCCTTCCATGACCTGTTCGGTCAGGTGGCGGCCGAGGGGCTCTATTCGTCCCGTCCCTTCGCGCCGCCCAAGGCCGTGATCGCCCGTGCTCTGCAACGCGCGGACGAAGCCGGCTGGGCAGTGTTCGTGATCGAACAGGCCGGGCGCATCATCGCCACCGCCGAAGCTTACCCGGACAGCCACTGCCGACCGGAGGGCGATGCGCGTGTCGGCGTGCTCGGCATGCAGGTGCACGCCGACTGGCGGCGCCAGGGGTTGGGGCGGCGTCTGCTGGAAGCGGTGATCGGGTATTGCCGCGAGCAGGGCATGCACAGCATCGAGCTGAACGTGTTCAAGTCCAACCACGCCGCGCTGGCCCTGTATCAGCGACACGGTTTCGTCTGGGTCGAAGACCTGCCAGCCCGTCAGCTGCCGGCTGGGCACCGCGACCAACCGCAGCGCATGCGGCTGGTTCTGGGGGCGAGCCACGGCGTTTAGTGCGCGCCACATCTGCCAGCCATGCTGCGGCTACAGCTTCTCCGGCTTGAAGCGGCCGCGCCGGCTGATCGAGTCGCCGGCCACCATGAACTCGCCATCACCCTGGTAATGCACGGTCTTCGGCTGCCTGGGCGAAAGCGCCACGTGGGCCTTGACGATGTCCCAGATGAACAGCCCGTGGCGGTCGATCTGGCTGGCATCGGCCAGGCGGCATTCGAAGTTGGCGTAGCACTCGTCGATCAGGGGCGCGTCGACCTGTTCGGCCGGCTTTGCGGTCAGGCCGAAGCGCGTGAACTTGTCGACCTCGGCGCCACTGCAGTTGCCGATGTCGACCACCGTATCGATGATGTCCACGGTCGGCAGGTTGATCACGCAGGCTTCGCTGTTCCTGAGCATGTCGAAGCTGTGGTTGGCGTCCCAGATGTAGCAGGCCAGCGACTGATACCGAATCATCATGTGCCAGCCCATGGTCATGATGTTGTGCCGGCCTTGCCAACTGGTGCTCACCAGCACGATGGGGCCGGGTTCGAGGTAGCGGCGAACCGCATCCACGGGGTAATCCTGCTTCTGGTAGCGTTTCATCGACGCGGCTCCTGTGCTGACAGTGGTCTGTGAGCGGTGGACAGAAGCTCGCTGGCCGGCGTTCGAATGAATCGCCCAGTGGCCGGCTTGCGCAGGGGCTCGGTCACTCATTACGCTGCGCGGCGCACATTGCCTGCCAACGGAGCGCCTCATGCCCATTCGCCCACGCCACCCCGACGATAATCCGCGGCTGCTCGAAATCTGGCACCGCGCCGTGCTGGCGACGCACCATTTTCTGTCCGAGGCGGATGTCGATGCGCTGTACGGGCAGATGCGCGATCTGTATCTGGATGCCGTGGCCATCTCCGTCTACGTGGGTGAAAACGGACAGCTGGCAGGCTTTATCGGCCTCAACGAGCGGCACGTGGAGATGCTCTTCGTGGACCCCACGCAACATGGCCAGGGCATCGGCTCACGGTTGCTCGACGACGCCCGCGCGCGCCTTGGCGAGCTGACGGTGGACGTCAATGAGCAGAACCCGGCCGCCCATGGTTTTTACCGCCGCTATGGCTTTCACGATACCGGCCGCAGCGAAACGGACGGCCAGGGCCGGCCGTTTCCGTTGATTCACATGGCGCTCTAGGGCCTGGCGCCGAACAGCGAGGTGGTCATGTGATCGATGAACACGCGCAGCTTGGGCAGCGCGTATTTGCTGTTTGGCCAGAGCATCCAGAACGCGCCGCCGTGCTCCATGTGCTCGGTCAGCACGGGGCGTAAACGGCCGGCGGCGACATCCTCGGCAATCATGAAGTCTGGCAGGCAGGCGATGCCCAGCCCGGCGCGGGTGACCCGCAACAGGCTGTCGAGGGTGTTGCAGATCGCCCGCTGCCTGAGCGTACCTTGCAACTCCTGAGCGCCCAGCAGCGGCCAGAGGTCGAGCTTGCCGCTGGCGTGGAAGCGGTACATCAGGCAGGCGTGTTCGAGCAGGTCCGCCGGTTGCTGCGGCGTGCCGTGGCCGTGCAGGTACTCCGGGCTGGCCACCAGCCGCTGGGTGAAGGTGCCGAGTTGCCGTGCGGTGAGCCGCGAATCCTGCATGGGCCCGGTACGGATCACTGCATCGAAGCCTTCTTCGAAGACATCCACCATGCGGTTGGAGAGGTCGATATCCAGCTCGATCTGCGGATAGCGCTGCATGAAGTCGATCAGCACCGGCATCACCAGTTCACCGACCCGCGGCATGCTGATGCGCAGGCGCCCGCTGGGGCCGAGTGCGGCGCTGGTGAGTTCCAACTGCGCGGCTTCCAGCTCGCAGAGCACGCGCCGGCAGCGCTCGAGAAAGCGCTGGCCTTCGGCGGTGAGCGTCATGCTGCGGGTGCTGCGGTGCAGCAGCCGCACGCCGAGGCGCTGTTCCAGGCGGGCGATGCTTTTGCCCACCGCCGACGAGGAAATGCCCAGCAGGCGGCCGCTTTCCGTGAAGCTGAGGGTGTTGGCGACCTGCACGAACACGCCGATACCGCTGAGGTTGTCCATCCTGGATTCCATCGAGGCCCGGGGGCCGAGCGTGCCGATTGCGGACAGGAGCGTCCGGTAAGTTGCGAACCTTAGCCTGTTTTTCCCAAGCGCGCCGCTGCCTACGCTGCTCGCCTGGTCGATCGGCCGCATCGTGCGGCGTCGAGACCCACACAGGCGCTTACCAATGCACGCTGATGATCTTTCTCCCTGCGTCACGCAGGTGGTTCCCGACCGCGAACGGCTGCCCTTGAATGGGCTGCTGGTGCTGGCGGGTGCCGGTTTTGTCACCATCCTCACCGAGGCGCTGCCGGCCGGCTTGCTGCCGCAATTGAGCGCGGACCTGCGCGTCAGCCAGGCGATGGTCGGCCAGATGGTCACGCTCTACGCGCTGGGGTCACTCCTGGCGGCGATCCCACTGGTGATGTTGACCCGCAGCTGGCGGCGCCGACCGTTATTGCTGATCGCGATTGGCGGATTCGCCGTGGTGAATCTGGTCACCGCGCTGTCCAGCCACTACCCGCTGACACTGGCCGCCCGGTTTTTCGCCGGGGTGTTCGCCGGCCTGCTCTGGGCTCTGGTGGCGGGCTACGCGGCGCGCATGGTGGCGCCGCACCTGCAGGGCCGAGCGATTGCCGTGGCCATGGTCGGCACGCCACTGGCGCTGTCGCTCGGCATACCGGCGGGCACCTTCCTTGGCGGCGTGCTCGGCTGGCGCTACACCTTCGTGTTGATGAGCCTGCTGACCGTGATCCTGCTGGTGTGGGGCAGGTTGGCGTTGCCGGATTTCACCGGGCAGCGCAGCGGCGCTCCGCTGTCGATGGGCCGGGTGCTGCGCCTGCCTGGCGTACGCCCGGTGCTGTTGACCATCCTCACCTATGTGCTCGCCCATAACCTGTTCTACACCTACATCGCCGCGTTCCTGACGCCGCTTGGCATGGTTGCCGAGGTGGACCGCGTGCTGCTGGCGTTCGGGCTGGCGGCGTTGCTCGGTATCTGGCTGACCGGCCTGCTGATCGACCGCTGGCTGCGGCTGCTCAGCCTGCTGAGCGCCGGCGTTCTGGGGCTGGCTTGCACCGTGCTGGCCTTGTGCGGCGCTTCAGCCGTGTTGGTGTACGCCGGGGTGGCCGCCTGGGGGCTGGCTTTCGGGGGCGTGCCGGCGCTGCTGCAAACGGCCTTGATCCGTGCGGCCGGCGACGATGCGGATGTCGCCCAATCGATGTGCGTAACCGCCTGGAACATCGGCATCGCCGGCGGCGGCCTGTGCGGTGGGCTGTTGCTGGCACACGCCGGTGCCGGAGTGCTGCCCTGGGCCGCCGCGGTGCTGGGTGCGGTCGCCTTGCTGATCATTCTCAGCGCCCGCGAGCATGGCTTTGCGGGCACACCGGACCGCTGAGGGAATGGGCCGAACGAATCGCCGCCGTGGCCGGTCCCCATGCAGTGAGCCCATCATTTTTCATCAGGAGGCAGCATGCGCATCACTCTTCCGGCGCTTGGTTTCGGCGGCGCACCGCTCGGCAACATGTTCCACGCGGTCGATGAAGACCAGGCCCAGGCCACCCTGGCGGCGGCCTGGCAGGCCGGTATCCGCTATTACGACACCTCGCCGCACTACGGCGCCGGGCTGTCCGAGGCGCGCTTCGGGCAATTGCTGCGCGGCAAGCCACGCGACGAATTCCTGCTCAGCACCAAGGTCGGTCGCCTGCTGCAGCGAACCGACGCGCCGGAGAACGCCAAGCCGTTCGTCAATGAGCTCGCCAACCAGCGCATCATCGATTATTCGGCAGACGGCGCGCGGCGTTCCATCGAGGACAGTCTGGAACGCCTTGGTGTGGACCGCATCGACGTGGTGTTCATCCACGACGTATCCGAAGACCAGCACGGACCGAAATGGCGTGAGTATTTCGCCGAGGCCATGCAGGGCGCGGCGCCTGCGTTGACTCGCATGCGCGAGGAAGGGCTGATCGGCGGCTGGGGACTGGGCGTGAACCTGGTCGAGCCCTGTCGCCTGGCGCTCGAACAGGCTGACCCCGACGTGTTTCTGCTGGCCGGGCGCTACACCCTGCTCGATCATCGAGAGGCGCTGGATACCTTGTTTCCGCGTTGCGCCGAGCGGCAGGTCGGTATCGTCGTGGGCGGGCCGTTCAACTCCGGTGTGCTGGCCGGTGGCGAGCATTACGAGTACGACCGCGTACCCGATGCGGTTCGCCGGCAGACCGCGCGTCTACAGGCCGTGAGCGAGCGTTTCGGTGTCGACATTCGTGCTGCCGCCCTGCAGTTCTGCCTGGCCAATCCGGTGGTGCAGTCGGTGATACCCGGTAGCGCTTCGCCGCAACGGCCTGCCCAGTACCGTCAGCAGCTCGGTGAGGCGATTCCGGCTGCGTTCTGGGAAGCGCTGCGCGAGGAGGGCATCGTCCCAGGGGATGCTCCGTTGCCCGCTTGAGTCAGGTGTTCAACTCGGCCAGCGTGCGCTGGTACGCCGCCAGGTCGTTGGCCGAAAAGCAGCAGAACAGCACCTCGGTAATGCCCGGCAGGCTGGCTATTTCGGCCTGGACGGTGGCGACTGCGATCTGCGCCGCCAGAGCCAGCGGGTAGCCATAAATGCCGGTGCTGATACTGGGAAAGGCAAGGCTGCTCAGCCCGTTGTCCGCCGCCAGGCGCAGCGCGTTGCGGTAACAGGAAGCCAACAGCTGCGGTTCGCCCTGGCCACCCGAGCGCCACACCGGGCCCACCGTGTGAATGATGAAACGGGCCGGCAATCGGTAGCCGTGGGTCAGCTTCGCCTCACCGGTATCGCAGCCGCCGAGCCGCCGGCATTCCTCCAACAGCTCACGGCCAGCGGCGCGATGAATGGCACCGTCGACACCGCCGCCGCCAAGCAGCGAGGAATTGGCGGCGTTAACGATGGCATCAACGTCGAGCGTGGTGATATCGCCCTGCAGGGCAGAAAGGCGTGCTGGCATGTGCGGCTCCTTTTGGTGTGACGACATGGGGTCCGACAGGCTGTGCCGGACGAGGTTGCTGCAGGCTGATCGCCGGTGAAGGGTGCGTTAGCAGGCGCGCGCTGTATCGCTAGCAACCTGAGCGCTGAATGGGCTGAAGAATGCGCCAGTCGAGCTGCTGCTCGCCGAATGCTCAGGCCAAACCAGATGAGAGCTATCGCTAGCGCTTTCTGCTCTGTCCACGTATTTACCCGCCCCCTGTGCTGGCGGATAATGCACCGGTCAGCGTGAGCGGGGCGGGCCATCAGGGTTCGCCGGTATTGATCAGAGGGACAGATGGCCGCCAAGACCGTCACCAGCAAGCAAGCCGAAGTTCAGCGCATCGTCGATGTGCTGTTCAAGGCGATCGCCCAGCATCGCTTGCCGCCCGGAACGCGCCTGGTCGAAGCGCAGATCGTCGAGACCCTGCAGGCCAACCGCAACCACGTGCAGTCGGCGCTGCAGCGCCTGGCGTTGCAGCGCGTCGTCACCATCGAGCCGAACCGCGGCGCGATGGTCGCTCAGCCGAGCGCCAAGGAGGCGCGGGAAGTCTTCGCGGCACGGCGCGCCATCGAGCGGGCCATCGTCGAAAACATCACGCCGGCGATCATGCACAAGCAGCGTCAGCGAGTGGCCACGCACATGAGCAACGAGCGCAAGGCCACCAGCGCTACCGACCGCCGCGCCATCGTTCGTGAGCTGAGCGAGTTTCACCTGATGCTCGGCGAGATCAGCGGCAACTCGGTACTCAGTGAAATTCTTGCCAACCTGATGGTGCGCAGCTCGCTGATCGTCGCCCTCTACCAGCGCAACGATGTACCGTCCTGCGCCTCGGACGAGCATCAGCAAATCATCACTGCCCTGGAGAACGGCGACCATCAGCGGGCGGCTGCGGTGATGCTCGAGCACCTGGGCGAACTCGAAGACCAGCTGGACCTGGACGATCAGGCCGAGCCCGAGGTCAATCTGCGTCAGGCCCTGGCAGGGCTGTAACGCGGCACCTAGTGGATCTGCCATGAATGCGGCAGATCAGCTTCCTTGCCGTTGCGCGATGGGTTGCGACTCAAAGCGCCATCTCCCGCCTGAACACCTCAAGCGTATGGGCCTTGACCCGCACGAACACCGGGTGGCTCATGATCTCCGCGCTCCGTGGCCGGGGTAGATCGAACGCGACGATCTCGGCAATCTGGGTGGGGCGCCGGGTCAGCAGCAGGATCTCGTCGGCCAGAAATACCGCGTCTTCCAGGTCGTGAGACACGATCAGCATGGTGACGCCGGTGGCCAACTGCACTTCCTGCAGTTTGTCGCGGATGAACAAGGTCATCTCGAAATCCAGCGCGGAGAACGGTTCGTCGAGGAACATCACTTCCGGGCGCGGCGCCAGTGCCCGCATGATGCACACCGTCTGTTTCTGGCCGCCTGAAAGCTCGTACGGATAACGATTCAGATCGAAGCGGATGTCGAACATCTGCGTCAGCTCATCGACGCGTGCGTTCACATCGGCCTTGCTCATGCCCTGACGAACCAAGGGGTAGGCGATGTTGGCGCGGGCGCTCATCCACGGAAACAGCGCATCGCGGTAGTTCTGGAACACGTAGCCGATCTTGGTCTGGGCGAGCGTCTTGCCATCGAACAGAATCTCGCCCTTATCCATCGGCATCAGCCCGGCGATCATGTTCATCAGCGTCGACTTGCCGCAGCCGTTGGGCCCGAAGGTCGAGACGATCTTGCCGCGCGGCAGGTCGAGATCCAGGTCGGTGTACAGTGGCTGGCCGGCAAAGGCCTTGCTCAAGCCGCGAATGGTCACGTGGGTGTCGGTACGCGGTGCAGCACCGGGTAACTGTGGCTTGTCGAGGGCTGGGGCGACGGAAAGAGTTTGCGTCATGCCTGGCTACTCCAGTGAACGGTTTTTTTCTCGATCAGCAGGAACGCCAGGTTCAGCAGATAGCCCAGGGCGCCGGTGATCAGGATCGAGGCGTACATGTCTTTGATGTTGAATACCTGCTGGGCGATCGATACCCCGGTACGCAAGCCGACGAAGGTCTGTGCGAGGCTTTCCATCAGCAGGATGTCCTTGAAAATGTGCCAGCGGGAAATGCCCATGACCTTGGCGGCCATCAGCCGGGTTTTCTTGGCGTTCATCACGCCGTAGGCGCTGTTGAACAGAATCACCAGCACGGCGGCGAACGCGGCGATGGCGATCTTGTTCGCATCGCTGATGCCGAATATCAGCATGAACAGCGGGATCAACGCCGAGGAGGGTGTCGAGCGGAAGAAATCGATGAGGAACTCCAGGCTGCGATAGACCTTTTCGCTGCTACCCAGGATGACGCCCAAGGGCACGCCTACCGCGGCCGCGAAGGCGAACGCGGCCAGCGTTCGGTACAGCGTCGAGGCGATGTCGGTGCGCATGGACGGCTCGGCGAACGACTGGAACATGAAGCCCAGCGTTTCGAGCGGCGAGGGCAGCAGAACCGGATTCAGCCACTGCGCACTGACTGCCAGTTGCCACAACAGAAACAGCAACAGCGGGCCGATCAGCGGCAGCAGGCGCGAAGACCAGTGTGACGTCATGACGATTCTCCTCAGCCCTGATAGATCAGCGCAGCCACGTCGATCGGTTTGCTGAAGACTTTCCGCTCGGTGAACACGTCATAGAACTTCTGGAACCACTGCAGGTTGTCGCCTTGCAGGTCGGAATACATGACGAAGCCCGGCAACGGCACCTCGTTCACCAGATCGGATTCGATGCTGGTGTAGCCGACGATGTTCTTGCGGGCCTGCTCCGGGTGCGAGGCGATGAACGCCACCGCCTTCTGGTAGGCAGCGATATAGGCTTTGGTCTGTTGCGGCTTGCTCTCGATGAAGCTGCCGTTCAGTGCGGCTGCACCCCCGAACCAGGGCGCGTCGGCATTGCCGAGCACGTATTTGGAGATGACGCCGGTTTCCAGCGTGCGCGACAGGTTCTTCATGCGCCCCACGGTGCCGGTCGGCTCCAGGGTATAGACCCCGTCGATCTGGCCGGCCGCCAGCGCTGGCGCGTGCTGGCCGACTGGCAGTTCGATGACCGACGTATCGGTGAAGCCATTTTTTTCCAGGATGATCTTCGCCATCGTGACGTTCTGGATGCCCGGGCCACAGGCGATTTTCTTGCCGTGCAGATCGCTGATGCTCTGCGCAGTGCTGTTGAGCGGAACCAGAAACTCGTCCAGAACCAGTCGATGGTTCGACGGGTTGGAGCAGATGATCTTGAACAGCCCCGGCATGGTGATCGCCCCCAGACCGAGGGCGCCGGTCGCGGTACCGTTCGCACAGCCGTGGATTCGACCTGTGATCATGCCCTCGACGATTTGCTGGGGACTGGAGAACTTGACGCCTTTGACGTTCAGCCCCGCTTCCTTGAAAAAACCTTGTTCCAGGGCGACGTAGAGTGGCAAGCCGCCCACGATGGGCCAATAGCCGATACGGATTTCCTCGTCATCGGCGGCAAACGCGCCAGCGGGAAGCAGGCCGCCAAGGGTCATGGCGCTCCCCGTCACGGCCAGCCACTTCATCAACTGGCGACGATCCAGATTGAGCGGAAGGTTTTCAGGTTTGACGTCTTTCATCGGTTTTCCCTGTGTTCAGATTGGCAACGTGGCTTTTACATAGCTGCAAGCACGTGCCGTTCCAGATTTATAAATGTATGAAATTCAAGTGGTTACATGGTTATTTGACGAGTTCCTGGGGCGATATCTGCGCAGCATCGATCAACAGGCTCCAGGTTGGCGCGTGCGGTGATGTGGGCTGTCACGGCCTCAGCAGGCGTGCCTGCGCGCGTTCGAAGGTCTTGCGGCCGGCCTTGTAGCCCATCAGCGGCCGGCTGATCTCGGCTACCACGGCGGCCGGTGAGGGCGCATCGAAGACGATGAAGTCGGCGCGGCAGCCGGGCGTCAGGCCGTAGTCGGGCAGGCGCAACAGGCGTGCCGACTCACTCGACACCCAGCTCAGGCAACGCAGCAATTCGGCCTCGGTAGCCAGTTGGCTGACGTTGGCGAACAGGTTGGCCTGGCGCACCAGCGAGGCGTCGCCGTAGGGGGTGAAGGGGTTGCCGATGTTGTTGGTGGACAGCGAACAGGTCACGCCACAGGCGTGCAGGTGCTGCAACGGCGCCAGGCCCCGAGGCCGGTTGTGGAAATGCTCGCGGCCGGTGAGAAACAGGTCGGTACTCGGCAGGCAGGTGACCTGCACGCCGGCCTCGGCCAGCGATTCGGCAACCGCCAGCAGGGTGTCCCTGGGCAGTGCCGACAGCTTGGTCACGTGGCCGATGGTCACCCGGCCAGCCCAGCCGTGCTGATGGGTGCAGCGGATCACCTCGCCGATGGTCATGCCCTCGGGGTTCAGGTCGAAATCCAGGTGGAAGTCCAGATCACGGTCGAACTCCACCGCCAGCTCGAACAACCGGCGAATCTGCGCGCCGGGGTCGGCATCGGTATAGGGGCAGCCGCCAAGCACCTCGGCGCCCATGGCCAATGCCTCGCATAGCAGGCTTTCGGTGCCGGGGTTGTTGAGCAGGCCCTCCTGGGGAAACACGCAGATTTCCAGGCTGATGGCCCAGGCGTAATCCGCCTGCAGGCGACGCACCGCGTTGAAGCCGATCAGGCCGATCTGCGGGTCGATCTCGACGTGGGTGCGCATGTGCGTGGTGCCCTGGGCGATGGCCTTGTCCAGCACCTGGGCGCCGCGCTGGTAGACGTCCGCTTCGGTGAAGTCGGCTTTGGCCGAGCGGGTCTGGGCGATGGCCTCGGCCAGGGTGCCTTCGCTGAGCTGGCAGCGCTGCATGATGCAGGCCTTGTCCAGATGGATATGGGTCTCCACCAGGCCGGGCAGCAGCAGCTTGCCATTCAGGTCGAGGGTCTTGGCGGCGGCACTTGGCGCGCTGACGAAGTGGCCGTCCTCCACGTACAGGGTCTGCAGCGCCTGGGTGTCAGCGCCGAGACGGGCGTTGATGATGGTCAGCGCACTCATGCTGCCGCTCCTTCGCCGAGGTAAGCCGCTTCCAGTTCCGGGTCGCCACGCAACGCTTCGGCACTGCCGGATTTGACGATGCGCCCGGTCTCCAGCACATAGGCACGGTCGGCCACCTGCAGGGCGAGGTTGGCCATCTGGTCGACCAGCAACAAGGTCACGCCTTCGTCGCGCAGGGCCGCCAGGGCGTCATACAGCTCGCCGATCATGGCTGGCGACAGGCCCAGGGAAGGCTCGTCGAGCAGCAGGATCTTCGGCTTGGCCATCAGCCCGCGGCCCACCGCCACCATCTGCTGTTCGCCGCCCGAGAGCAGGCCTGCAGGGCTGTCGATACGGTCGCGCAGGCGTGGGAAGCGGCGCAGGATGGCTTCTATTTCCGCGTCGGCATCGAAGGCCTCCTTGCGTGAGTAACCGCCGAGCAGCAGGTTGTCACGCACGCTGAGCTGGCCGAACATCTGACGGCCCTCCGGTACCAGGGCAAGGCCCCGGGCGGCGATGGTGCTGGCATCGGCGTGTTCGATGCTTTCGTTGTCGAGCAGGATGCTGCCGCCACTGGCTTTGTGCAGCCCGGCCAGGCACTGCAGGATGCTCGACTTGCCGGCGCCGTTGGCGCCCAGAATGGCGATCAGCTCGCCAGGGTTGACCACGATGTTGACCTTGTCGACCACCGGCGCAGCGCCGTAGTCGATGACCAGATCCTTGATGAACAGACGCGCATCACGCGAACCATCCCAGGCTTCGGCCCGCGGTGTGGCCTGGTAGCTGGTGCCGCCCAGATAGGCGGCGATGACGCGCTCGTCCTTGCGCACTTCATCCGGTAGGCCCCAGGCGATGGGCTTGCCGGCGTCGAGTACCAACAGGCGCTCGGACACGGCCATCACCAGCCCCATGTCGTGCTCGACCAGGATCACCGCGATGCCGAACCCGGCCAGGGTCCTGAACAGGCCCGCCAGGCGGTCGGTGTCGCTGCGGCTGAGGCCGGCCGCCGGCTCGTCGAGCAGCAGCACGCGCGGGCAGGTGGCCAGGGCGCGGGCGATTTCCACCAGGCGCCGATCCACGTGGGCCAGACCCTCGGCCGGGGTGTGCACCGAGCCCTGGTAACCGACCAGCGTCAGCAATTGCAGGGCGAGCTGGCGCCGGGTATCGCTGGCGCAACTGAAGGGCAGGCCGAGGCGCCCCTGCTGCATGGCCACCAGCAGGTTTTCCAGCACCGACAGCTCACCGAACAGTTGGGTGGTCTGGTAGGTCCGGGCAATGCCGGCGCGGGCGATCTTCCAGGCAGGTAGCCCCGCCAGTGGGCGGCCCAGGTCGATGCTGCCGCTGTCCGGTGCGTAGAAGCCGCTGATCATGTTCAGCACCGTGGTCTTGCCCGCGCCATTGGGGCCGATGATGCTGGTGATGCTGCCCGGTGGTGCCTGCAGGCTGACGTTCTGCGCCGCCTGGACGCCGCCGAAGCGAATGCCGATGTCCTTGACCTGCAAACCCTCGTGGGCGGTGCCGTTCTGTTGGAAGAACGCGCTCAGCTGCGCCTGATCGAAGGCCGCCGGGGCGCTCTGGTGAGCTGGCCGCAGCCACAGGCTGGCCAGAGTGCCGAGCAGCCCCCGTGGTGCAGCCCAGAGCACGCTGAGCAGCAGCACCGAGAAAATCAGCAGACGGTATTCAGCGAAATCCGAGAGCATTTCCGGCAGCAGCACGATCAACAAAGCGCCGAGCAGCGGGCCGAACAGCGTGCCGCTGCCACCGACGATCACCGCCAGCACGAACAGGATCGATTGCGAGAAGGGGAAAGAGGCCGGGTTGATGAACATCATCAGCGGCGCCACCAGCGAACCGGCCAGGCCGGTGAGCAGCGCGGACAGAGCGAAGGCCAGGGTCTTGGTCTGCACCGGGTTGAAACCGAGCGAGCGGGCGGCGATCTCGGTGGATTTCACCGCGCGCATGGCCATGCCCCAGCCGCTGTGGCGCAGGCGCTGGAACAGGGCCAGGGCGGCGACCATCAGGCCGGTGGCGATCAGCGCCATGCTCACGCTCGGATCGAGGTCGCCGATCTCCGGCATGGGAATGCCCATCAGGCCGTTGGCCCCACCGGTCAGCGAGCGCCACTCGATCAGGCCGTGGTGCACCACCAGGGCGAAGGCGATGGTGATCATCGCCAGATAAGGGCCGCTGACGCGCAATGCGGGAATGGCCAGCAGTGCACCGATGACGCCGCAAACCAGGCCGGCGGCGATCATCGCCAGGCCGAGGGGCAGGCCGGCCATGGTCAGCAGCGCCGACACATAGGCGCCGATGGCGTAGAAGGCGATGTGGCCGAAGGAAATCTGCCCGCTCAGGCCGATGAGGATATTCAGGCCCACGCCAACCACCACGGCCAGCGCGCAGAAGGTGAAGACCAGCAGCGAGTAGCTGTCGAGCAGCAGCGTGGCCGCGATGCAGCCCAGCGTCAGCAGGGCGAGGGAAACGGGGGCGAACAGCGAATTCTTCAGGGTCATACTTTCACCAGGGTCTTGCTGCCGAACAGGCCATTGGGGCGCAGCGCCAGGGCCAGAATGACCAGGGCGAAGGTGAACAACTGGGTGAAGGCCGAACCGAAATAGATGGTCACCAGCGCCTCGACCAGACCGAACAGCAGGCCGGCGGCGAATACCCCGCCAGCGCTGGCGATACCGCCGAGAATCGCGACGGCGAAGGCCTTGAGGCCGAACAACATGCCCATCTCGGCATTCACGCTGAACAGTGGGGCGATCAACAGACCGGCAATCGCGGCGAACACCGTCGACACGGCAAAGGCCACGGCCACCACGCGATTGACGCGGATGCCCATGAGCATCGCCGCCTTGGGGTTCTGCACGCAGGCCTCCAGCACCTTGCCCAGGCGGGTGTAGCGACGCACCACGAACAGCGCCAGGGCGATGCCGCCACCTACCAGCGGAATCAGCAACTGCAGCACGCCGACGTTGTTGCCGAACAGCTCCAGGTGCTGGTTGGCCAGGGCCGACGTGAACTGCCGAGGCTCCTTGCCGAAGGTGAACAGCGCCAGGTTGTCGACCAGGATGCCGGCTGCCACCGTCGCCATCAGCCAGGCTTCCGAGCCGCGTGAATGGAAGGGGCGCACCAGAAAGCGCTCGATGATCAGCCCGTACAGGGCACACAGCGTCAGGGTCGCCGGAACCGCCAGCCACAACGGCCAGCCCCAGGTGATGTACAAGCTGTAGCCGAGTACGGCGCCAACCATCATGGCGCTGCCCTGGGCGAAATTGACCGTACGCGAAACCACGTAGGTGATATGGAAACCCAGAGCGAGCAGGGCATACATGCTGCCCAGCCCAAGCCCGGTGATGATGGCGGCGGTGATCATGGCAAGAGTCCTCAGGGCAGACCGTCTGGGCTGCCGTGTACGGGCTTCAGGGGGCGAGCGGGACGATGCGGCCGTCGACGAAGTGGGTGAAGACGTAATCGTCCGGGCCCAGTGCGTCGTGCTTGGTGGGGGTGAAGGGCTGGGTGTAGTCCTTGATCAGACCCTGGTAGCTGTCGATCGCATAGAAGCCATCGCGCACCTTGGTGCCCTGGGTGTCGCCGGCCTTCTCGATGGCGGCGGCGGCCAGGTGCATGGCGTCGTAGGCGTTGGCGATTCCCACTGCGGGAGTCACGTCGGCCAGGCTCTTGATCTCCGGGAAGCGCTGCTTGAGGGCAGCCAGCACGCTGTCGCCCTTGGTGCTGTTGTTCTCGGTGAACACATAGGTCTGGATGAAGTGCACGCGGCTGGCGTTAGGGCCGGCCAGCTCGCTGAAGCGGCCGCCTGCCGGGCCCCAGTGGGAAACCACCGGCACATCCCAGCCCATGCGATCGAGGGACTTGACCACCTGGGCCGACGGGCCGACGTTGCCGACCATCAGCAGGGTGTCGGTGCCGGCATTCTTCAGGCGGGTGAGCTGCGGCACCACGTCGAGGTCGCTGTCTTCGATGCGCTCGATGCCGGCGTAGTCCATGCCACGTTTGGCCAGGGCAGCCTTGAAGCCGATTTCATTGGATTCGCCCCAGGGATTGTTGATCAGGATCATCCCCGGCTTCTTCATGCCCTTCTTGATGCCGTACTCGACCAGCGCTTCGTCGACCAGCTCATCCACGGCCGATACGCGGAACACGTAATTGTCCTTGGCGCCGTTCTCGGTGATCTTGGTACCGGCGGCCCAGATGCCCATGAACGGCACCTTCAGCTGGTTGGCCAGCGGCACGATGGCCAGCGACACCGGGGTGTCGAGGCCCCCGAACAACACGGTGACTTTCTCGCGCTGCGCCAGCTCACGAGCGGCGAGCATGCCTTTGGCCGGATTGCTTTCATCGTCGCGGCGAATCAGTTGCACCGGGCGGCCGAGAATGCCGCCGTTGGCATTGATCTCGTCGATGGCCACCGTGAGCCCGCGGGTAAGTGCCTCGCCGGACTTGGCTGACTGCCCGGACAGAGCCGCAACCAGGCCGACCTTGATCGGCTCTGCAGCCTGGGCCGGGGTGCCGAGCACCAGGCCGACTGTGGCAACGGCCGCTGCGCAAGGTAGCAGGCGGCGTAGAGGGGATAGCAGTTTGCGCATGACTATTCTCCTGATTGCTAGCATTTGCATATAATTTGCTAGCAAGCCTGGTGCCACAATGCGCAGCCCGGTCAATCCGCGGATTGCAAGGAGTACCCGTGCGACGCATGCACGAATAGCGTGCATGTCGCACCAGATGCAGGCACGGCTCGAACCGTACCTCGATCAATGACAGTTGGAGACACCCATGAGTGAAATGAATCAGGCTGTACGGATTGTTAGCGATTTTCTGGCAGCTTCCATGGCACCGGACCCGGTCAAGGCAGCTACCTACATGAGTGATGATGTGCGCATCACCTTCACCGGCGGACGCCACATGCCCACGCCACAGGACATCACTGCCTTCAATGGCGCGCGCTACGCCTGGGTGAAGAAAGCTCTCGGCCAGTTCGACTGGACCGAGCGTGATGACCACACGGTGGTGTATTCCAATGGCACGCTGTACGGCGAGTGGCCAGACGGCCGCAGCTTTTCCGGTAACCGCTACCTGGACCGTTTCGAAGTCCGCAACGGCAAGATCACCCGCATGGATGTCTGGAACGACAGCGCCGAGTGGCTGCTGAGCCCGGAAATCGCCAAAGCCTGAGCGCCTGTTCGAGATCTTTCAGCATTCCGCCCGTGGGAACGGGCCATGCCCGTGATTTCGCGCGCATGGCGCGCTCCCGCAAACCTGGGCAAGTGCAGGCCATCGTGCGAGCCCGCTGCGGCCGGCAGCGGTCTGCCGGGTGCAGCGCCGGCGCGTGGCCGAGGACGCCATCGCGCTTCGACCATGGTATCCGGCATGGGAAATGGCGAATAATGTCCTGACCGCCCACGACAAGAATCCATCGCCCCCCATGAGCGCTACCACACCACCCCTGGTTCTCTCCATCCAGTCCCACGTGGCCCTTGGTCACGTCGGCAACGACGCCGCCGTGTTCCCGTTGCAGCGGCTGGGCTTCGAAGTGTTGCCGGTACACACGGTGCAGTTCTCCAACCACACCGGCTACGGCCAGTTTCGCGGCCAGGTGTTCGATGCCGAGCACATCCGCGAGGTACTCGCCGGCCTGCGCGACCGCGGCGTGCTGTCACGGGTTTCGGCGGTGCTCTCCGGCTACCTGGGTGACGCGGCGATTGGTGCGGTGATCCTCGAAGCGGTGGACGAGATTCGCCGCGACAACCCGGGCGTGCGCTACCTCTGCGATCCGGTTATGGGCGATGTCGGGCGCGGGGTATTCGTCAACGCGGCGATCCCGGATTTTCTGCGCAACCTGGCGATTCCCTGTGCCAACATCATCACCCCCAACCAGTTCGAGTTCGAGCTGCTGACCGGCAGCAAGCTCGACAGCGTCGACGAAGCCGTGCGCACCGCGCGGCACTTGCGTGGCCGCGGGCCGGACGTGGTGGTCATCACCAGCCTGGCCACACCAGACATTTGCGCCGATCAACTGTGCACCCTGGCCGTCAACGGCGAGGGCGCCTGGCTGGTCAGCACGCCGCGCCTGGCATTGCACCCGCTGCCCAACGGCATGGGTGACGTGTTCTCGGCGACGCTGCTGGCCCGCCTGCTGTCTGGCCATGCCTTGCCACAGGCGCTGGAGCTGGCCACCGCGACGCTGTATGCCCTGGTGCAGAAGACCGCCGAAGGCTCTCGCGATCTGCCGCTGGTGGTTGCCCAGGAGCAGATCGTCGAGCCGCAGCAGCGTTATGCCGCAACAGAAGTGATAGTCAAATGAAACGCCACCTGGCGAGCATGGCCGGCTTGCTGCTGGCCGTGGAGCGGCCACTGCCTGTGAGCTCGACACCGCGGCGCGGTGCGCGATGCCACCCACGGTAACCGTTTGATCCCCGGCGCAGGTCAGGTCAGATGAGCGCTGCGTGAACCTCGCCCACCTGAGCGAGGCGGACCGCAAGGTCCGCGACGACCGATTCGTCTAGCTGGCGGGTGAGCACATCGGCGAAAACCCCGTGATGTTCGCCGCCCCTGCGAGGGCGGCGCATCCGCATCGACTGACCGGGTAGCCTGGCCCTTCAGCAGGGGTAGGGGCTTTCGCTTGTCAGTTCTTCGCCGCTCTCGGCATCCCTGATGATCACGGTTGCGCCGGGGTGGGCGGTGCACAGCGCATTGCGCACGTTGTAGATACCGGTGCCCTTGGCGACCAGGCTCATGCCTGGGTCCAGTGGCGCGCCGTTCGCGTCGTACAGGGATAGTTCATAGACGCCGAACAGCGTCACGCAGCCCGTGAGAAGGGCAACGGCAGGCAGCCAATAGAGAGGGTGCTTCACGGTTTCTTCCTTGAGTGAGCCTTGTGGTGGACTGGCGAGAGCGCTGGCGCGACGCCGCGGCGAACCTTGCGCTTGGTCGATCACGCGTTGGATGGCGCCGGTCAGTCTGAACAGCGGATCGTGCTGGCGCAACGGTGGCTATTCATCTGAATGTGACGACAGTGGGTCTAGCGCCGAGCAGCGGTATAGGTCACCCGCGATCAGTAACGCGACATACGGGTGGGCGTGGAGTTGACAAAATTTGGGCAGTTTCATAGTTTTATTGAAGCGCAAACGTTTGCGCATCAATAAAAATGACAATATTCACGGAGTTCGCCCATGTCCGGTTTCCGTCCTGCCCGTCTCTGCGCCGCCATTGCCCTCGGCGCCGCCGCCCTTGTCGGTTTCTCCAACGTGCATGCCGCCGAAGGTGAAACACCTCGCGTCGCGCTGGTCATGAAATCCCTCGCCAACGAGTTCTTCCGCACCATGGAAGACGGCGCCAAGGCCTACCAGAAAGAAAACCCCACCCAGTTCGAACTGATCGCCAACGGCATCAAGGACGAAACCGACACGTCCGCGCAGATTCGTATCGTCGAGCAGATGATCGTTGCCAAGGTCGATGCGCTGGTCATCGCGCCGGCCGATTCCAAGGCGCTGGTGCCGGTGATCAAGAAGGCCAGCGATGCCGGCATCAAGATCGTCAACATCGACAACCGTCTCGACCCTGAAGTGGTGAAAAGCAAAGGGCTGGACGTGCCGTTCGTGGGCCCGGACAACCGCAAAGGCGCACGCCTGGTCGGTGAGTACCTGGCGCAGAACAAGCTCAAGGCGGGCGACGAAATCGGCATCATCGAAGGCGTTTCCACCACCACCAACGCCCAGCAGCGCACCGCGGGCTTCAAGGACGCCATGGAAGCGGCCGGCATGAAGATCGTCGGCGTGCAGTCCGGTAACTGGGAAATCGACCGTGGCAACGCGGTGGCCTCGGCCATGCTCAACGAGTACCCGGATCTGAAAGCGCTGCTGGCCGGCAACGACAGCATGGCACTCGGCGCGGTATCTGCCGTGCGTGCCGCTGGCAAGAAGGACCAGGTGCAGGTGGTCGGTTACGACAACATCAACGCCATCAAGCCGATGCTCAAGGACGGTCGCGTGCTCGCCACCGCCGACCAGTTCGCCGCGCGTCAGGCGGTATTCGGCATCGAGGCGGCGCTCAAGCTGGTCAAGGGTGAGCCCACCGGCGCGAAAGACGGCGTGATCGAAACCCCGGTCGAACTCGTGACCAAGCCGTGACCCATGCGGTAGTGGCCGGCGAGACCGTTCTCGCCGCCCGCAATATCGGCAAGACCTACGTCCAGCCCGTGCTGGGCGGGGTCGAGCTGGAGCTGCGCGCCGGTGAAGTGCTGGCGCTGACCGGCGAGAACGGCGCCGGCAAAAGTACCCTTTCGAAGATTTTCTGTGGGCTGGAGCAACCGACTACCGGCTCCCTGAGCTTTCTCGGCCAGCCCTATGCGCCGGCCAGTCGCCGCGAGGCCGAGCGCCTTGGCGTGCGCATGGTGTTGCAGGAACTCAACCTGCTGCCGACTCTGACCGTGGCCGAGAACCTGTTTCTCGATAACCTGCCCAGCCGTGGCGGCTGGATTTCCCGTGGCCGCTTGCGGGAGATGGCGCGTCAAGCGATGGCTCAGGTCGGCCTCGAGGCGGTGGACCCGGATACCCCGGTCGCTGCCCTTGGTGTCGGCCATCAGCAGATGGTCGAGATCGCCCGCAACCTGATCGGCGACTGCCGGGTGCTGATCCTCGACGAGCCGACAGCGATGCTCACCGCCCGCGAAGTCGACCTGCTGTTCGAGCAGATCCAGCGCCTGCGCGACGCCGGCGTGGCCATCGTGTACATCTCCCACCGTCTCGAAGAACTGGCGAAAGTCGCCCAGCGCGTGGCCGTGCTGCGTGACGGCCAACTGGTCGCCGTGGAGCCCATGGACCGTTACAGCAGCGATGAGTTGGTCACCCTGATGGTCGGCCGCGAGGTCGGTGATGCCATCGACCTGGGTGAGCGACATATCGGCGCGCCGCTGTTGCAGGTGACCAATCTCAGCCGGCGCGGCAAGGTCGACGAGGTGTCCTTCAGCGTGCGGGCAGGGGAGATCTACGGCATTTCCGGTTTGATCGGTGCCGGTCGCACCGAGTTGCTGCGGCTGATCTATGGCGCCGACCATGCCGATGGCGGCCAGGTGGCCATCGGCAATCCGCCGGTTCCGGTGCAGGTGCGCTCGCCCGCCGAAGCGGTGGGCCATGGCATCGCGCTGATCACCGAAGATCGCAAGGGCGAAGGCCTGCTGCTCGGCCAGCCAATCGCCGCCAACCTGGCGCTGGGCAACATGCCGGCGGTTTCCAGACACGGCGTGATGCGTCCGGCGGCCGAACAGGCGCTGGCGCAGCGGCAGATCGATGCCATGCGCATTCGCTGCAACGGGCCCCATCAGGCGGTGGCCGAACTCTCCGGTGGCAATCAACAGAAAGTGGTCATTGGCCGCTGGCTGGAGCGCGACTGTCGCGTGTTGCTGTTCGACGAGCCGACCCGCGGTATCGATGTTGGCGCCAAATTCGAAATATACGGCCTGCTCGGCGAGTTGGCGCGCCAGGGCAAGGCGCTGGTGGTGGTGTCCAGCGACCTGCGCGAGCTGATGCTGATCTGTGATCGTATCGGCGTGCTGTCGGCCGGCCGCCTGATTGAAACATTCGACCGCGATGACTGGAGTCAGGATCGTCTGCTGGCCGCTGCCTTCGCCGGCTACCGCAGCCGTGAAGCCATGCTTGGCGAGGTCGCCCCCCCGTTACAGGAGCTTTCCCAATGACCACTCCATCCGCCACGCCGACCAAGCGCAGTGGCACCCATCAGGGCCTGGGTACCTACCTCGGCCTGGCTGGTGCGCTGCTGGCGATGATCGTGCTGTTTTCCTCGCTGAGCAGTCATTTTCTGTCCTACGCGACCTTCACCACCCTGGCCAACCAGATCCCCGACCTGATGGTGTTGGCGGTGGGCATGACGCTGATCCTGATCATCGGCGGCATCGACCTATCGGTGGGCTCGGTGCTGGCCCTGGCGGCTGCGGTGGTCAGTGTGGCCACCCTAGGCTTTGGCTGGGGCATCGTGCCCGCGGCGCTGCTGGGCATGGCCTGTGCGGCCCTGGCTGGCAGCGTGACCGGGATCATCACCGTGGCCTGGGGCATTCCCTCGTTCATCGTCTCCCTGGGCGTTTTGGAGATGGCCCGCGGCCTGGCCTACCAGCTCACCGACTCGCGCACCGCTTATATCGGCGACGCCTACGCCTGGCTGTCGACGCCATTCGCCGCCGGTATCTCGCCATCCTTCGTGATCGCCTTGCTGGTGATCGCCGCCGCACACCTGCTGCTGACCCGCAGCGTGTTCGGCCGCTACCTGGTGGCCATCGGCACCAACGAAGAGGCGGTGCGCCTGGCCGGCATCAACCCCAAGCCTTACAAGGTCTCGGTGTTCGCACTGATGGGCCTGCTTGCCGGTCTGGCTGCGTTGTTTCAGATATCGCGCCTGGAAGCCGCCGACCCGAATGCCGGTTCCGGCCTGGAGCTGCAGGTGATCGCCGCAGTGGTCATTGGCGGCACCAGCCTGATGGGCGGCCGTGGCTCGGTGATCAGCACCTTCTTTGGCGTGCTGATCATTTCCGTGTTGGCCGCGGGGCTGGCGCAGATCGGCGCCTCGGAACCGACCAAGCGGATCATCACCGGCGCGGTGATCGTGGTCGCGGTGATCCTCGACACCTATCGCAGCTACCGCGCCAAGCGCAGGGGCTGATCATCCATGGCCACCATCAAGGATGTCGCCGCACGGGCCGGTATTTCCTACACCACGGTGTCCCATGTGGTGAACGGCACCCGGCCGGTGAGCGACCCGGTGCGTAGCAAAGTCGAGGCGGCCATCGCCGAACTGGGCTACGTGCCCAGCGGCGTGGCGCGGTCGCTGAGAGCTCGCTCCACCGGCACCATCGGCCTGCTGGTGCCGAACGCCAGCAACCCGTATTTCGCCGAGTTGGCGCGCGGCATCGAGGACCACGCCGAGCGCAACGGCTACAGCGTGATCCTCTGCAACTCTGATGACGACATCGACAAGCAGCTGCGCTACCTGCGCGTGCTGCTGGAGCGGCGTATCGACGGCCTGATCGTCGCCACGGTGGCCAGCGACGCGGCCTTTGCCCAGGCCTTGGCCGCGCTGAAAGTGCCACTGATGCTGGTCGACCGCTCCCTCGATGGGGTGACGGCCGATCGCGTGCAGGTGGATCATGAGCGCGGCGCCTACCTGGCGACGCGTCACCTGCTCGAACTGGGTCACCGCCGTATTGCCTGCATCGGCGGGCCGGCCAGCACCCAGGTGGTGCAGTTGCGAGCAGCCGGCTATCGGCGCGCGCTGGGTGAAGCGAATGTCGAAGCGCAGCCGGTGGTGGACTGCGCTTTCACCAGCCCGGCAGGGCACGCCGCTGCCCAGGTGCTGCTGGCCGGCTGCGAGGTGCCCACGGCGATTTTTGCCGGCAACGACATGATCGCCCTGGGCGTGCTGCGCGCCGCTGCCGAACTCAAGGTAAAGGTGCCGCAGCAGCTTTCGGTGGTGGGTTTCGACGACATCGAAGTCAGCCGCTACCTGCACCCGGCACTGACCACGGTCGGCCAGTCCATCGGCCAGCTCGGGGAGACCGCCGCTGCCCGGTTGCTGGCGCGTATCCGCACGCCCGGCCTGGAGGCTGAGCAACGACTGATCGAACCCACCCTGGTACTGCGCGAGTCCAGCGCAGCGCCACTGACTTGATTATTTCGAAGCGCCCACGCGTTTCGGCTGACGTAGAGGAACATCTGCAATGCACGCGAAGGTAGTGGTGGTGGGCAGCCTGAACATGGACCTGATCGTGCGCATGCCGCGATTCCCGGTTGCCGGCGAAACGCTGGCCGGGCACGGCTTTGCCACTGCCGCCGGCGGCAAGGGCGCCAACCAGGCGGTGGCCGCAGCGCGCCTCGGCGCCAAGGTAGCGATGGTCGGCTGCTTGGGAGATGACGCCAATGGCGCAGAGCTGCGCGCCGGCCTGCTTGCCGAAGGCATCGACTGCAGCGGCGTGGCGACGGTGCCCGGTGTGGCCACCGGCATCGCGACGATTCTGGTCGACGACGCTGGCCAGAATGCCATCGTCATCGCGGCGGGCAGCAACGCTGAAATGACCGCCGAGCGCCTGGCCGACCATGATGGTCTGCTGGCGGCGGCCGATATCGTCATCGCCCAGCTGGAAGTGCCCACGGCCACCGTCGAGGCCACCTTGCTACGTGCCCATGAGCTGGGCCGCACGGTGATCCTCAACCCGGCGCCCGCCGTTGGGCCGCTGCCGGAAAGCTGGTACAGCCTGATCGACTACCTGATTCCCAACGAGAGCGAAGCTGCGCTGCTGACCGGCATCGCTGTCGACTCGCCGCGCAGCGCGCTGCAGGCTGCGCAAAAGCTGCTGGCCAATGGCGCCCGCCGCGTACTGATCACCGTCGGCAGCCAGGGCGTTTTCTACGCCGATTGCGAGCGCCACCTGCACCTGCCGGTCGAGCCTGTGGTGGCGGTCGATACCACCGCTGCCGGTGACACCTTTGTCGGTGGCTTCGCTGCTGGTCTGGCCGAAGGCATGCCGCTGGAAAGCGCCATCCGCCTCGGCCAGCAAGCTGCCGCCCTGGCCGTCACCCGGCCGGGCGCACAACCCTCCATCCCTCATCGCCACGAGTTGCCCGCATGAAGAAGACGCCCCTGCTCAACGCCGAATTGTCAGCCGCCATCGCTCGCCTGGGCCATGGCGACATCATCGTCATTGGCGACGCCGGCATGCCGGTACCCGCAGGTACGCCATGCATCGACCTGGCGCTGACCGCCGGCGTACCGGACTTCGTTACCACCTTGCAGGTGGTGCTCAGTGAGATGCAGGTGCAAGGCCATCTGCTGGCCCGGGAAACCCTGGAGGTAGCGCCACTGGCGCTCGAAGCCATCGAGAAACTGAGCGCAGAAGGCGAGCTGGGCGAGCGCCAACTGGTCAGCCACGACGAGCTCAAGGCCGCCTGTGCCAAGGCTCGCGTGCAGATCCGCACCGGGGAATGCCGGCCTTACAGCAATATTGCGCTGATCGCTGGCGTGACGTTCTAAGAAGCTGTTCAGGATCTTCTTGAACGTGTCACTTGGCAGCTTCAAGGCAATTGCAGCCGCTGACACGGGCAGCTACCGGCCAGAAGCGGTCATTGAGTGTCTGCGAAAGCCGAGGCGATTCACAGTGACGGTAAGCGTCGTTTAGCAATTACCTTTCACCCATCAATGAGAGGCTGCAATCGGCCAAAACGGACAGCGTTGAACCATTTAATAATCGTTCGAGACGAGTACTGGAAGCGTCTAGAAAATTAAGTTGTCATGCATCGTTTACCTTTTTTTCGAACTGTCTGGTGAGTTTTTCAAATCGAGATGCATCACATACCGGACACAGGAAAGGCATTCTTCGCCCCGTAAACATCGACGTGAGACTGTTGCATTTCGTGCAATGGAGGTGTGTTTGTACGTACGCGGTCAGAGGTTCCACAAGCTGCTCGTTCAAGCGGCTTGCGAGAAAAGCGACCTGAGATCGATCAAACTGGTTAGTCAGGCTCAAATGCCGTAGATGTGTACAGCGAACGAGGCTGGTGATGTCGTCGTCCTTGAGCTTCACATTAGACAGCGAAAGTCTGGTGAGCCCGGATATACGGGTGACGGGTTCAATTGATTCAAGGCGTAGCGGCGAGCCTCCACCCAAGCTGCCGGATAGACGCAGCTCTTTCAGCTCGCTTAGTTTCTCCAGCCCGTCGAGTTGTTGCAGCCTTGGAAAGTCTCCAATTGCCAGATGCGTCAGGCCACTCAGCCTGGAAACAGGTTCCAGCGATTCGATCTTTGCTCCCCATTCCAGCGTCAATCGTCGTGTATGAGTTAACCTGTCGATTCCCTCAAGTGAAGCAAGCTTAAGATGGTAAAGGCGTAGTTCCTTTGCTGTGCATTTAGAGAGCAACGTCGGCCATATTTTTGCTGAAATGTTCCGCAGATCAAGTTCGTCCCTTTCCGCCAGTTCTTGTTCAGAGAACTCGCGATCCAAACACAGAATCATGGCTTACATCCTTCGAAATTGTCCCGTGAGGGGAAACGGGAAGCCTCGACAGGGTTCAGGGACGCCGAGGCTATCGACTGAGCGGCTGCTTCTGGCCGGTAACTGTCCGTCGTCACTGGCTGCAACTGGCCAGGAGCGGAGTTTTAGAGCAAAGAAATAAATCTGTTCTCTTTTCCAAATGACATCAATGGGGTACGCAGGGCTATCGCGTGGTGCACGCTGCGCTCTCTACAATGGCCCCTGAGCACGTGGCGCCGCGCAATGAGGCGAAGCATGGACTTCGCGCACGCCAACGTTATGCCTGAGCCAATGCATTAGCGAACCACTCGTAGAGTGCCTGTGGGTGGTATTGGGGGAAATACGCAACTAGCACGGTTGAGGTTACAAACGTCAGCACCACCAACAGCGCAGTAAGTAGCTTTACGAACGTTGAGAGAGGAGGGTTGGGCGGGCCGTATTTATTAATCGCTTTACGCCCCGGAAGCATCATGAGCGGAAGCGTTATTACAAAGCCGATAACAGGGAACGCGGAGAGAATTCCCCATATCGGGCTCCAGCCTAGATCACGTGCCCTGCGTACCAGTAGAGACACGCTGAGCAGGATGGCAGGAACGACAACGGTGGCACCGACTATCAGCAAAACCACCAGTTGATGGCGCAACCCAACCATAAAGAACGCCAGCAAAATGCACGGAAGAACCAGCACCAAGGGCACATGAATCAGCCAGAAGCGCGCCAGAGAAATACGCCCGGAAAAATCAAAAATCTTGGGTTTTGAAAACGTGACAACCTCGTCGTCAACCAGTTGAGCATCGCTAGGTTGGTATGGGTTTTCGATTTCGCTGCTGATACTGCCGAAAACGGGTTCTATCCTTGTCATTTAGCGCTATTCCCTTGTGTTTGATGGTGCTATTTACGTCACAACCTTTACGCCTCATATCTAATCGAAGGCCGGCATCAAACTCAAGAGAAGACGCTATCGTGTAAGGGGCTGTGTGCAGCACAGCATGCGTGGGTCTATCGCATGGTTCGCGCGGTCCACCTTACGAAGTGTTGTGCCGCTAGTAAGAGGGCGGGTCATGTCCCTACTCTGAACGGCGGCTTCTGGCCGAACGCGAACGGTGAACGGAGCATTTGTGAGAGAGGCCGAGCGGCGATCCGCTTTAGCCTCGATCTTTTACCAGGCTAAGCGTAAGAGCTCAGGGCTAAAGCCTCTCCCACGATAGTGAACGGCCGTTACCGCCACATTGCTGCCATCGACCTCTGTCTCAACTCCAGCTCAGGATCGGCCAGCCCTCGCGCTCGGCATGTTCGCGCAGGACCGGGTCGGGATTGACCGCGTGGGGTTTGTCGACCCGTTGCAGCAGCGGCAGGTCGTTGCGTGAGTCGGAGTAGAAGTAGGCGCCGTCCAGGCTTTCGCCTTGTTCTTCCAGCCAGGCATGCAGGCGGGTGACCTTGCCTTCGCGGTAGGTCAGCACGCCCTCGGTCTTGCCGCTATAGTGGCCATATTCCTGGTGCAGGTCGATGGCCAGCACCTCGCCGACCTTGAGACGTTCGGCAATCGCGCTGACCAGAAAATGCGCCGAAGCGGAGATGATCAGGATGCGGTCGCCGGCCTGGCGATGGGTCGCCAGGCAACGAGTCGCGTCGCTGAAGAAGATCGGCTCGATCACGTCTTCCACGAAGGGCTCGACGACGAAGGCGACTTCCTCCGGCGTGCGCCCCACCAGTGGCGACAGGCTGAAGGTCATGTAGTCCTCCATGGCCAGTTTGCCTTCGGCATACAGCGCCATCAGTTGGTGATCCTTGGCGATGAAACTCTCGCCGTCGACCCAGCCCAGCGTGGCCATGTGCTCGCTCCACAGGCTGGCGCAGTCGCCGTTGATCAGGGTTTCGTCGAGATCGAAAATTGCCAGGGCCATGAGGGTCTGTTTTCCTTTCAGTACGACCGCGCCGGTGCCTATTTTTTGCGAGGCAAGGCGCGAGCTACGAAGTTTGGTGGGCCAAATGAGTCAGCGAGAAACGCAGTATCGCGAAAAAATAGGCCCGTCCCAAGGGCTTGCGCGGGAAGTTTCACCCGCTGCCGTGACACGATGAGGGAGCTGGTTCAGCTATTGCCTGCGTCTTGCGCCTAACCGGGTGAAAGTTCTCGCTGCAACGCGGCTTGTGCTGAAAGGTGAATAGACCCTATCCCACCTCTTTTACGGCGCTCGCCGCGATATCCAGTGAGATTGGGTGGCCGTTGGCGTGCAGGTCGTCGGCGCTGCGGTTGAGCACGTCGACCAGCAGTTCCACACCGCCGGCATCCACCCGGTAGCGGATGATATTACCGAGCAGGCTATGGCTGCGAATGATTGCGCTGATCGGGCCCTGGCCGAGCACGATGGCTTCCGGGCGGATGGCCACCTGGCTGCTCAGCGGGCGGCCGAGCAGGCGGCTGGCGGTGGTGGCGTCGAGCAGGTTGTAGTTGCCGATGAAGCCGGCCGCGAAGGCGTCGGCCGGCGCGGTATAGAGGGTTTCCGCGTCGCCGCTCTGGACGATGCGCCCGGCGTTCATCAGGAAGATGCGATCGCTCATCACCAGGGCTTCTTCCTGATCGTGGGTGACGAAAATCGTCGTCAGGCCGAGTTCCTGCTGGATGCTGCGGATCTGTTCGCGCAGGTGTTTGCGGATGCGCGCATCGAGGGCCGACAGCGGCTCGTCGAGCAGCAGCAGGCGCGGGCGGGTGACCAGCGAGCGGGCCAGGGCGACGCGCTGGCACTGGCCGCCGGAGAGCTGATGCGGGTAACGGCTGGCGAAGTCGCCAAGCTCGACCATCGCCAGGGCTTCCTGCACGCGCCCGGCGGATTCGTCCTTGCCGGTCTTCTGCATGCGCAGGCCGAAGGCGACGTTCTGCGCGGCGGTCATGTTGGGAAACAGCGCATAGCTCTGGAACACCATGCCGATGCCGCGCTTCTGCGGCGCCAGGGGCACCAGGTCTTCGCCGCCAAGCAGGATCCTGCCGCCGTTGACCTCGGTAAGGCCGGCGATGCAGCGCAGCAGGGTGGATTTGCCGCAGCCCGACGGGCCGAGCAAGGTGACGAATTCGCCCTGCTGGATCTCGGCGTTGATGTCGCTGAAGATCGAGGTGCTGCCGTAGTTCTTGTGCAGGTTCTGGATGCTCAGGAAGCTCATGCCTTGTCCCTGTTCAGTCGATTGGCCGCCCAGGTGAACACCAGGACGAAAAAGAAGTAGGAGATCACCAGGGCGCTGTTGAAGTGGCCGCTGCTGTTCTTCATGTTGTTCAGATACACCTGCAGGGTTTCGTAGCGCGTGCCGACCAGCAGGTTGGCGAACACGAACTCGCCGAACAGAAAGCTGAAGGACAGGAACAGCGACACCATCAGGCCCTTGCGCAGGTTGGGCAGCACCACCAGGAAGGCAGCTTTCCAGGTGCTGGCGCCGAGCAGGTGGGCGGCGTCCATCAGGTCACGCAGGTTGATGGCCTGCAGGTTGTTGGTGATCGCGCGGTACATGAAGGGCAGGGCGATGGTGAAGTAGCAGCCGATCAGGATCCACGGCGTGCCGACCATGGCCAGCGGGCCGGAGCCATACAGTTGCAGCAGGCCCACGGCGGAGACCACCGGCGGCACGGCGAACGGCAGCAGGATCAGCACGTTCATCACCGCGTCGAGTTTGGGAAAGTGGTAGTGCACGACGAACAGCAGCGGCAGGATCAGCACCACCGACAACGTCAGGGCGCCGAAGCAGACCAGCAGCGACTGGCCGAACGCCTTGAGAAAGCGCGGCTCGCCCCACAGCTCCAGGTACCACTTGAACGTCAGACCGTCCGGCAGGATGGTCGCCGACCAACTGGTGGACAGCGAATAGAGCAGGGTACCGGCCAGCGGCAGCAGCAGGATCAGGAACAGCAGCCAGACCACCGTGCGGTGATAGAGGCTGGCTCCCGGGGCATCAGCGCGGGACATGGTAGCTCCTCCTCAGCAGCAACTGATGGACCAGGGTGATCGCCGCCATCAGGCCGACCAGGACCATCGCCAGGGCGCTGGCCATGTTCGGGTCGAGGGAAATGTCCCCGGAAATCATCGCCGCGATACGGATCGGCAGCACGTTGAAGTTGCCGGTGGTCAGGTAGTACACCGTGGCGTAGGCGCCCAGGGCGTTGGCCAGCAGGATCACGAAGGTGCCGAGCAGCGCCGGGGTCAGCACCGGCAGGCCGATGTGCCGCCAGAACGCCCAGGTACCGGCGCCGAGCAAGGCAGCCGACTCGCGCCAGTCCTGGCGCAGGGCGTCGAAGGCGGGGTAGAGCAGCAGCACGCCGAGGGGAATCTGGAAGTAGGTGTAGAGCACGATCAGGCCGTTCTTGGAATACAGATTGAAGCTGTCGATCAGCCCGGCCTGGATCAGCAGCAGGGTCAGCGCACCGTTGAAACCGAGCAGGATGATGAACGCGAAGGCCAGAGGCACGCCGGCGAAGTTGCTGGTCATGTTGGAAAAGGCGATCACGAAGTCGCGCAGTTTCGAGTCCACCTGGCGCAGCGAGTAGCTGCCGATAATGGCGATCAGGATGCCGAACACGCTCGACCAGAAGGCGATCTGCAGGCTGTGCTTGACCGCCTGCATGTAGAACTTGGAGGCGAAGGCCTTCTCGAAATTGCCCAGCCCCCAGCCATCCGGTGTATTCAGGCTGTTGAGCGCGACCCACACCAGCGGCGCTATCTGAAAGGCGATAAAGAACACCGCGAAGGGCAGCAGGCACAGCAGTGCCAGCCATTTGCCGCGCGGTTCGTGGGTGGCGCTCATCGCAGCAGCTCCCGGCACAGAGGTTTGTCATGGGCCACGCCGAGCAGCTCGCAGATGGTGCCGCACAGCTGCAGTTGCGTCGGGGTGGCCGATTCACTGAGGCTGAAGGCATTCCCGAGCACGAACAGCGGCACTTCGCGCTCTTCGGCCAGCAGGCCGTTGTGCGAGCGGTCGTCGTTCATGCCGTGGTCGGCGGTCACCAGTACCTGGTAACCGGCGTCCAGCCAGCCTGGCAGGTAATTGGCCAGCAGGATGTCGGCAGCGCGCGCGGCATTGCGGTACTGGCTGCTGTTCAGGCCGTGCTTGTGGCCGGCGTCGTCGATGTTCATCGGGTGCACCAGCAGAAAGTCCGGCGTATGGGCGAGGCGCAGGTTCTCGGCATCGTCGAACAGGTGCGAGTCGGGGTAGTGGTCGACGTAGTAGAAATGACCGTGCTGGATCGGCAATTCGGCATCGCTGGTATGCCGGTCGCGGGCCGCCACGAAGGGCGCACGGTTATACAGCTCGCTCATCCAGTGGTAGGCAGCCGCTGCTGTGCTCAGGCCCGCGGCGCGGGCGTAGTGGAACACGCTGCGCTCCTTGCTGAGGCGCACCACGTTGTTGTGCACCACGCCGCTGTCGATGGGCGTCACGCCGGTGAGAATGCATTCGTAGAGCGGGCGCGACAGTGACGGCAGCTCGCACTCGAGTTTGTAAAGGGCAGCACGGCCAGCGGCGCGATAGGCCTGCAGGTGGCCGAGTGCATGCCGAGCGACCTCGTAATTGAGGCCGTCGAGAATGACGAGGATGACCTTGGACGGCATGGGCAATCCTGGGTTCGGTGGGTTGCGTAGGGTGGACGTCGCTTCATCCGTCCACCATTTCGAGATCGCAATGGTGGATGAAAAGAGCGTCATCCACCCTACTGCTACGAGGCTGAGGCCTGGATCACTCCATATTGATGATCACGTTTTCCTGCCACTGCTGCGGCAGCGCCTTGGAGGTCGCTTCCCAGGCGGCGGCGTCCTTGATCGGCTTGACCTTGGCGTACTGCTCGTTAGGCAGCAACTTGGCTTGCACTTCGGCCGGCAGGGTCAGGTGTTCGGCGCGGATCGGCCGGGCGTTGCCCTTGGCCAGGTTGATCTGCCCGGCGTCGCTGAAGATGTACTCGCGGGCCAGCTTGGCGGCGTTGGGGTTCTTGGCATACTTGTTGATGATGGTGGTGTAGCCGGAGATCACCGAACCATCGGACGGGATCAGCACCTCGAAGCGGTTCGGGTCGATCTGGTCGCGGTAGGAAAGGCCGTTGAAGTCCCAGACGATACCCACTTCCACTTCGCCTTTTTCCAGGGTCTGGATGGTCGGGTTGGCCAGCGACAGGCGGCCCTGCTCGGCGATCTCGGCGAAGAAGTCCAGGCCCGGCTGGATGTTCTTCTCGTCGCCGCCATTGGCGATGGCAGCCGCCAGTACACCGTTGACGGCCTGGGCTGCAGCGCTGACATCGCCGATGGCCACGCGGTACTTGCCGGTTTTCAGGTCGGCCCAGCTCTTTGGCACATCCTTGACCAGTTGCTTGTTGACGATGAAGGCGATCGAGCCGGTGTAGGCGAGCGCCCAGTGGCCGTCTTTGTCCTTGGCCCACTCCGGGATCTGCTCCCAGGTGCTCGGCTTGTATGGCTGCGTCACGCCCTGCTGCACGGCGATGGGGCCGAAGGCGGCGCCGACGTCACCGATGTCGGCGCTGGCATTGTCTTTTTCAGCAGCGAACTTGGCGATTTCCTGGGCCGAGCTCATGTCGGTGTCCATGTGCTTTAGGCCGTACTTGTCGCTCAGGTCCTGCCAGGTGTCCTTCCAGTTGGCCCAACTGTCCGGCATGCCGACGCTGTTCACGGCGCCTTCCTTGCGTGCCGCCTGTTCCAGTGCCGATAGGTCCGTCTCGGCAGCCATGGCGTGGGAAGCCAGAGCGATGGCGCTGCCCATCAGCGATGCCAGTAGCAGTTGTTTCATTGGAAACTCCTTTGCGTTGAGGATTGGTCTAGATCAGCAAGACCCACGCCAATGTAGGCGGCGGGCATGACAATTTTGTGTCGGTCTGGCCGCTGCGGGCACACGCACCGTGAGCAGGCGTTCCGCTCAGCAAGCGTAGACCAGGTTAAGCCACTGAATTGCCTGGCATGACGCGTGCTTGAAACAGGCCTGTCATGTGCCGGTCATCGCGCTTGCCTAAGCTTGCCGGCAACACGTGCGGTCAGCCCCTGAACGCAATATGCCCCTGAATGGGGCTGGTCTAGTCCAAAAGGAGCCAGCGTGATGCGCGATGACACGCCGCGAGCCGTCACCACCATCTGCAGAGCGCTGCAGGAGCAGATCGACCATGGGCTGCTGCCTGCAGGCGGCAAGTTACCGGCCGAGCGCAGGCTGAGCGAGCTGTTCGACACCACGCGCATCACCTTGCGTGAAGCGCTTGGGCAGTTGGAGGCGCAGGGCCTGGTATACCGCGAGGAGCGCCGCGGCTGGTTCGTGTCACCGGCACGGGTCGCCTACAACCCGCTGGTACGCACCCACTTTCACGCCATGGTCGCCGAGCAGGGCCGGGTGCCGGCCACCGAGGTGCTGAGTGCCAGGTTGATGCCGGCCCACGCTCAGGTCTGCCAACTGCTGGGTTTGTCGGGACTGTCGAGCGTGTACCAGATCCGCCGGGCGCGGCGCATCGACGGGCGCCTGGTGCTGTATGTCGAGCATTACCTGAACCCGGATTATTTTCCCGGCATCCTCGATCACGACCTGACCCGTTCGCTGACCGAGCTGTACGCCAGCGAGTACGACGTGCATTACGGCCGGGTGCGTTTCGACATGGTGCCGACCGCCCTGCACGCCGAGGCTGCCGCCGCACTCAGAGTGGCCACTGGCAGCCCGGCGCTGCGCATCATCCGCGTCAACTGCGACCAGCGCGGCCGCCTTATCGATTGTGATCTCGAGTACTGGCGCCATGACGCGATCCACATCAGCGTGGAGGTGCCGGATTAGGGTTGGTAAAAGTGGCGTAAGCGGAGGTGAGGCCCCTACCTGTGGGAGCGGGCCATGCCCGCGAAAAATCACGGGCATGGCCTAGGCGTCCCCGCCCGTTCCCGCAATGAGTCCGCCAGAGCATTACCGTGTCGTTTTACGATGGCTCCCACGCTCCAGCGTGCTAGCTCAGGCCAAGGCGCTCTGCGCCTGCTCCCTGCGCACGGCATGCAACAGCGGACGCAGAGCGTCCTCGCAGGTATTCCCACGCGTAGCGTGAGGAACGATCAGTTGAGTGCCTGCTTCTGCCTTGAAACTGCCTCTTCCGCGTTGATGAACGGCGATCGGTGATCGTTCTGAAGACCGACCGTCGCCCGGTGATTCAACGCCTTGCCGAGCATATTGTCGACCTGCCAGGCAGGTGCGTAGAATCGCCGCCGCAGGCCATCCCATACCTATAATTTCCGCTTACCGCATAGCCACTCCCCGCTTTATATAGCGTTGGAGCGCGAGCTGCCGTGTGCGTGTTCGTCGTGTATGGGCTCTATTTTTCGTTCGCTCCCTACCGCCGCTCGCTGCCATTGAGGCCGCGGGCAAATGGCCGTTGTAGCGCAGCGTTCCCATGCGTGGATTTACCCGAATGAACACACCCGAGCAGGCGCACAGTGGCAGTTGGCTGAGCGTGATCGCACTGGCGCTGGGCGCCTTCATCTTCAATACCACCGAATTCGTGCCGGTGGGCCTGTTGAGCCAGATCGGCCACAGCTTCGAGATGACCACCGCCAGTGTCGGCCTGATGCTGACCATCTACGCATGGGTGGTGGCACTGGCGTCGCTGCCGCTGATGCTGCTGACCCGTAATGTCGAGCGGCGCAAGCTGCTGGCGTTCGTGTTCATGCTGTTCATTGCCAGCCACGTGCTGTCAGGGATCGCGTGGAGCTTCAGCGTGCTGATGATCAGCCGAATCGGCATCGCCCTGGCCCATGCGCTGTTCTGGGCGATCACCGCATCGCTGGCGATCCGCGTGGCGCCCGAAGGCAAGCAGGCCCAGGCCCTTGGCCTGCTGGCGACCGGCAGCGCGCTGGCCATGGTGCTGGGGATCCCCCTGGGGCGGGTGATCGGCGAGGTGCTCGGCTGGCGCACCACCTTCACGGTGATCGCCGTGGTGGCGGGCGTGGTGGTGCTGTGCCTGATGAAGAACCTGCCGCTGTTGCCGAGTCAGAATTCCGGCTCTCTGCGCAGCCTGCCGGTGCTGTTCAAGCGCCCGGCGCTGGTCACCGTGTATGTGCTCACCGCACTGGTGATCACTGCGCATTTCACCGCGTACACCTACATCGAGCCGTTCGCGCTGGAAGTGGCGGGCATCGCCGCCGACATGGTCACGGTATTGCTGCTGCTGTTCGGCTGCGCGGGGATCATCGGCTCCATCCTGTTCAGCCGCTACAGCGGCCGCTACCCGCGCGGTTTCGTGATTGCGGCAATCAGCGTGCTGAGCCTGTGCATGCTTGTGCTGCTGCCGGTGGCCCGCGAGCACGCCTACCTGGCGACCCTGAGCGTGATCTGGGGCGTCGCCATGATGTGCTTCGGGCTGGCGCTGCAGGCCAAGGTGCTGAACCTCGCCTCGGACGCCACCGACGTGGCCATGGCGCTGTTCTCGGGCATCTTCAATATCGGTATCGGCGGCGGTGCCCTGCTCGGCAGCCTGGTCAGCAGCCAGCTGGGTGTGGCCAATGTCGGCGTCGTCGGTGGCCTGCTCGGCATCGGCGGCCTGCTGCTGTGCTGTGTGACCACCTACCGCTTCTCGCGCCCCCTCAAACCGCAGCCACTATGAGCCTGGCAGCAGCAGAGCCCATTCCTGCTGCTGGGGTCGCTATCCGGCGCCGTCGCTGAGCCGCTCAGGTGCTGAGCATCGCTGTACCCGTCAGCTGGCTGGAGCCTCAGGCGCCCGCCTGAAGTACCCGTGCCAGGTGCGCCTGATAGCGCAGTACGTCACGCTCGGCATCAGGGCGCTTCATCACGTCCACGCACAGGAAGGTCGGCAAGGCGCTCATGCCCAGAAATTCCTGGGATTTATGGAACGGGAAATACACCGCGTCCACGCCCTTGCCCGCGAAGAAGTCGTCGGGGTCGTCGAAGGCCTGTTGGGGGGCGTTCCAGGTCAGCGAGAGCAGGTACTGCTTGCCGTGGATCAGGCCGCCACTGCCGTACTTCTGCGACGCGTCGGAGCGGGTACGGCCATCATTGGCGTACAGGCTGCCATGACCTTCGGTGAACACCTCGTCGATGTACTTCTTGACGATCCACGGCGCGCCCATCCACCAGCCCGGCATCTGATAGATCACCACATCGGCCCAGAGGAATTTCTGCACCTCTTCGGCGACGTCGTATCCAGCGTCGATTTCGGTGGTCTTGAAGGTGATACCTGCCCGGTCGAGAAAGGCCGCGGCTGTCTCGTGCAGGGTGCGGTTGAGGCGGCCATCGGAGTGGGCGAATTGCTTGCCGCCGTTGAGAAGCAGGATCTTGTTCATGGTGGGTTTCCCCTCGCTGATTGATTGGCGCCAGGTTACGGGCCTGCTCAGCGGCGAAAAATACCGATGCGGGCAAATCATTAATGACTCAAGCGCATGAATTCGCGGCTATTGTCTGCTTTAGGGTGTGCCATATTCATCACCAAGCACCCTTTAATGTACAGATTCATTCTTCGCGTCCACACGCGCCCCGAACGGGCCGAGGCCTTCGAACAGTTGTTTCGCGTCTATGTCGAACCGAGCCGCGGCGAACCTGGTTGTATCGAGTAACACATACTGCGCGACGCCGCAGCCCCGCGTTGTTCATCTTCTTCGAGGTCTGGCAGAGCCGCGAGCACCTGGCGGCGCACACGACACTGCCGCACATGCGCGACTTCCACGAGCGGCGCATGGCCTACCTGCGTCGGGAGTTGGAGGTCCGCGAGATCGACATGCTCAGCCCGCCATCGGCCGGCTTGCCGCGCGCAGAATGAGTGAACGTCTGGCGCGTGAGCGCAGGGGCTCGTCGTGTATTGGCGCCGACAGGGCCGCGGTAGGGCTGGACAACGGGCGCGCCCGGCGCCATGGTCGCCTCTTTGCCTTATCGAGAGCGATACATGTTCAATCGCGTTTTGTTGTGTGCTCTGGTGACGGTATTCCAGGTGCCTTCCGCGTTGGCCTGCGCACCTGGCGAAACCCAGGTGTGCCTGGGTGGATGCATCTGCGTGCCCGACCCCAATGGCGTGCTTGGGCCGATGCAGGAACGTGCCGGGACGATTTCGGCCAACGCCCTGGAGGGCTGGATCCTGCGCTCGCGCGAGTCGGCCGCGCGCCAGGGTACCTCGCCGATTCCCGCTGACATCCGCCGCCAGCTGCTGCCGTTCTATGCTGCTGAGCTGCTCGATTCCGTGCGCTACAAGGTCGGCGATCTCGACGAGCTGAGCGCGGCCCGCAACGTCATGCAGAACCCCGACATCAAGGCGGTCACCCTCGTCGACATCATCGTCTTTCGCAACGCCGACATGGCCGAGCACGACGCGGCCCTGTGGGCCCATGAGCTGCTTCACGTGCAGCAGTATCGGGAGTGGGGGACCGCAGGTTTCGCCGCACGCTACAGCCGCGATTTCAATGCCGTTGAGGCGCCGGCCTATCGGCGCCAGGCGGAGGTTTCGCGCATCCTGCGCGAGCAGGCGCGCAACTGAGGCGAAATCAGCGGGCGGCTCTGTCGCGTAGCGCGATGATGCACAGGGCGATGGCCGCCAGGTTCAGGCTCAGCGGATTGAATGCCTGGGTCAGCAGCCCGGGGGCGAAGATCGCCACGTCCACCAGCAAAAGGATCAGCGCCGCCATTGCCGCCCAGAGCGGCCAGCGCTGGCGGCGCAGCAGCAGGATGAGCAGCCCCATCAGCACCTCGCCGACACCGGCGACTGTCAGCAGGTGGTGGGGCAGGCCATGGGCATCGAGCAGGCGCAGTTCGGTCGCGTCCTTGTAGAGCAGCTTGGGCACCAGGCCGTGGTAGATGAAGATCGCGCCCAGGGTCACGCGGGCCAGCCAGGCGTCAGTCATGCAGAAAGCGCTCCCGGTCTTCCGGGCGAGGCACCTGGCAGTGGGCGTGGCGGCCAAACAGGCGATAGCGATTGCGGGCGATGGGGTCGTATGCCCAGTCGCGCAGGCGGCGGGGAATGACGCGCAGCACCGTCGCCCAGCGCCATGGCGCCGGCAACTGACCGAGGATCGCCAGAATTGCATCGCTGCGCTGCAACGCGTGATCACCCTCGGCATACACAAGCGTGTCGAAATGATCCAGCGGCATGCCGAACCACGCGAGGATCGCCTGGCCCTGAGGCGATTGCACGCTGCACAGCTTGAGCGTGGCGGCGCGGTCATGACGAATCAGAAAGCGGCTCCAGCCATTGCACAGCTTGCACACGCCGTCGAACAGCACGACCCGATCACCGGCCTGCATGTAGGGTGGGTAAGCCATGGAAAATCTCCACGCTGAAGATGGGCTCGGATTATCGCAGGTGCGGGCTCAGTAATGCAGATCTTCACGGGCGTGGGTGCATTGTCGAACCAGCGCGTAGGTGGACACGGCGAGCAGCAGTAAAATCGTCAGGAAGCAAAACGAGAACACCAGGAAGTTCATACGGCTACTGTCGTAGATTTCACGGGGCACGTGAAAGCCGGACAGAACAGGAGAGTGCATGACCTCGATACGCTGGCCAATGGAGTGGGCTGACTTGGACGGCAGGCGATACTGCTGGGCCGATCCGGTGTGATGATTGCCGTCGGGTGTGCTGAAACTGTCGTCGTAAAGCTCGACGCTGCTATTGCCCTTGATGGCCGTTACGGCAGTGACGGTACCTTCGGCGCTTGCCGGCCATACCTTGATGATCGCAATACTGGCCCCGCTCTGCGCCAGGAAGGCGATGAAGGCAAACACTGGAATCATCCAGATCGAAAGCGAGGAAAGCGTAAACAGAAAATCGCGCTGCTCTTCCCTGGGGTAGTACGCCATCCTCATTCCCTCGATAGCGTGGTTCGGTAACGGATGGGGCGAGCGGGTGCTCGCCCCACGGGGTGTCAGATAAGTTTCTGACGAGCAGCTTCTTCCAGGGTGCTGCGGGTCAGTTGAACCAGTACGTTGTCCGCCGACTCATTGAACGGCAGGGCGAAGACCAGCAGCAGCTGCATCCAGGTCGTGACTGTTTCACTCTTCGCCACGGTGCCGAGCACTTTGCCGTCGGCGTCCTTGAATTGGGCTTCCATGGTGAACTCGTTCTTGAAGCGCCCCGGGATGATGAAGAAAGTGATTCCGGTGACGACTGCGCTGGCGATGCTGCCGCGTTCGTGATTGGTTACCTGCAGGCTGACATACACATCCGAACGCTCTTTGGCCGTGGTCACGGCACTGAAGCGGCCGCTGTCCTTGAATTGCTGCACCAGCAGTTTTTCCAGGTTCTCCTGATTGAAGCCACCGGCACGGTTCTGTTCATTGAACAGGTAGCGGCTTTCGACCTTCAACTGAGCGCTCGGCTTTGCCTCGGCAGGTGTTGCAAGCGGCCAGGGGCAGCGTTCGCGCAGGCTCCGTGAGGGCTTACTCAGTAAAAGTGCCGGGTATCTTAAGGGGCTGGCAGCCATGAGGCCAGCGCCCGAGTTCAGGTTTGTGACGCCTGCCTGTTCGCGCACCGCCTTGTGGATTTTTAAACACGTGAAAGATTGCCTGCTGCCAGGCCGCTTGGCTCGGTTGGTTGAACCTTGCTGCGCCTGCTCGCTGTGCCGGTTTGGGTAGCGAGTAAAAAAGTCGTGAAATAATCGCCAATACGCCCGCGCCTTCTACGCTTCAGGCAGGTCTGCAAGCAGTTGCGATATTTGTCGAGGCGCTCTCAATAAATTGCCTGGGCAGCCGATGACTCTATTAACAAGAATGGCACGGAGTGACAAAGCATGTTCGGTAGTCGTTTGAAAATGGAATTGCAGGAGAAGGAAGCCGAACTGTCGTACCTGCGCCAGCTCTACCAGGGGATTCAGGCTGAGATGATCGTGCTCACGATCGACCCTGAGTATCGCGTCATCGATTGCAACGAGAACTTCAGCCGTTTCGTCGGCCACAGCCTGGAGCACCTGCGTAACCGTCCGATGAGCGATATCGTGCCGGCTTACGTGAAGACGCTGCCGTGTTTCAAGAACCTGCGCGAGGCGGTGAGCGCGGGTCGCTCGGTGCGTGATATCTATCGCTTCCTGCGTTCCGACGGTGCGTTGGTATGGATTCAAGCCTGCTGGCAACCGGTGCTGGACGAGCGCGGCGTGGTAAAGCGGATTCAGTGCCTGGGCTCGGAAATCACCGCGGCCATGAACAAGGCGCGCGAGAACGAGGATTTCATCAATGCCTTGCTGCGCTCCACCGCCGTAATCGAGTTCGACCTCAGTGGCACCGTGCTGACCGCGAACGACCAGTTCCTGCATGGCATGGGGTACAGCCTTGATCGCATCAAGGGCAAGCACCACAGCATGTTCTGCGATGCCCAGGAAACCCACTCGCCCCAGTACAAGCAATTCTGGGAGCGGCTCAACCGTGGCGAGTTCGTCGCCGGGCGATTCAAACGGATCGACAGCCATGGCCGGGAAGTGTGGCTGGAGGCGACCTACAACCCGGTCCACGACACCCATGAAAAGCTATACAAGGTGGTCAAGTTCGCCACGGTGGTCACCGACCAGGTCAGTCGCGAGGAAGAGGTCAACGACGCTGCGGGTATTGCCTACGGTATCTCCCAGCAAACCGACATGACCGCCCAGCGCGGCGCGCAGGTAGTGACCGATACGGTTGAGACCATGCAACGCATTTCCGAGCAAATGACGTCGGCCTCGCAGGGCATCGAGGCCCTGGGCAAACAGTCGGTGCTGATCAGCACCATGGTGCAGACCATCGGCAGCATTGCCCAGCAGACCAACCTGCTGGCGCTCAACGCCGCTATCGAAGCTGCTCGTGCGGGCGAGCAGGGCCGCGGCTTCGCGGTGGTGGCCGATGAAGTCCGGCAACTCGCCAGCCGCACCAGCAACGCCACCGAGGAGATCGTCGGCGTGGTGCAGGAAAACCAGAAGCTGGTGGACGCCGCCGTGCGCGACATGGCCAGCAGCCGCACCCAGGCCGAAGCAGGCCTGGAACTGGCCAACCAGGCCGGCGACGTGATCGTCGAAATCCGCCAGGGCGCCAAGCAGGTGTTGGCCGCCGTGGAGCGTTTTGCCAGTCAGTTGAAGTGAGTGTAAGGCGTGTAAGGCAGGGGATACCTAAGGTTCTTCTGCCTTTCACCTCGGCGCCTGGATCACCGTCTTGATGTAGCGTGCTGGCACTTGGATCAGTTGATGGCTGTCTGACTTAGCCGTGAACGACAAGGTGTCACCCATCAGCCAGACCACGTTCACATCTCTTAGGGAGCACTGCTCGTCGAGGTCCATGGCTTGTCTGGTCGCGGCGTCGCAGTAGTCGTTTTCGAAAATGATCTGTTCTGCCCGGTAGTTGCCCAGGCCGATGCTGCGAACGGTTTCTTCGGGTAGTGTCGTCAAAAGGCCGCTGTAGAAGGCTATCAGGAGCGCGAAGAACGTCGCGAAGTGCAGGGTGAAGCTCCAGCCGGCAACGAACCCAATTGCACAAAATCCGGTAATCAGGCTGATCAACAGTGGGGTCGCGTAGATAACGCACGCTCGCAGCCAATCATTTTCGATGCGGTCGATGCCGGTTGCTGCGTCGCGAATGATTACAAAGCTGAAGAGCGCGACGATGACGGTCGGAATGTAAGCCGACCACATGTAGCGCAAAAAACTGTAGCGGCGTAGCTCCAGCAGCTTTTGCACCACCAGCCCCGCGACCAGCGTCACCAATGCCGGAATCATGAACAGGGCCGGCTGGAATAACGGTGTGTGGTTTACCGTCACGTACATAACGCTGAGCGCAGCAGTAGCGAATGGCGCGATATAGACCAGTCCGATCAGGATCGCCACGAATCGGTAGGTCTGGCGGTCACTGGCTGGTCGGATGTAGCGCAGGTCCTCTTTGATGGCCGGGGAATTGATAAATCCGTAATGCAGCCAGGCGCCGGGCACCATCAGCAATAGCACGTAAGTGCCGATGAGTACGAAGCCAAGGATGGCGGCTGCCAGTAGCAGCGATGAAAACTGGAACAGGTCGAACGATGGGTAGAACCCGTGTCGATTGAAGTAGAACAGGAAGATGGCGAAGCCAAACAAGGGTGGGCAGATCTTAGCTATCAGCGAGAAATGCTTGCCGAAGAAGCGTTGTGAATATTCGATGACATGGTCGATGAGCTCGTCGCTGTCCATCGACGGTTTATCCAGCCAGCGTGTCATGCGCCAATATCCTTATTGATGGCCGACGCGGGCTCATCGTTGTGCCCGTTCATAGGCGGTAGTCGCAGGCCCGATTGCAATACAAGGCATCCGTCTAGTGGTGCTGCGCGTCACCAGGATAGAGCGGTGACGCGTTGAGTCTACGCATGCAGCGCTACTCAGTGCGGCGCTTGCCGCCGTGCCGTCTTCATCAGGTCTTCAGGGGTGATATGCCCGACCACCTGGGCCGCCGCGCTGCCGGGCAGGGGCAGGTCGAGGATATGGCCCTTCATCTTGCCGATCACGTGCATTTCGCAGGGTTTGCAATCGAACTTGAGGGTCAGCACCTCATCACCGTGCACCAGTTGCATCGGCGCGACCTTGGTCTTCACGCCGGTCACGCCCTTGGCCTGTTTCGGGCACAGGTTGAAGGAGAAGCGCAGGCAGTGCTTGGTGATCATCACCGGCACCTCACCAAGCTCTTCGTGAGCCTCGTACGCCGCATCGATCAACTGCACGCCGTGGCGATGGTAGAACTCGCGCGCCTTGTGGTTGTAAACGTTGGCCAGGAACGACAGGTGCGACTCGGGGTACACCGGCGGCGGGGTGCTTTCGGCCTTGCGGCCGCCGCGTGGGTGGGCGGCGATGCGTGCTTCGGTGAGCGAGTCGATGGCTTCACGGCGCAGGCTCTTGAGCTGCGAATTGGGCACGAAGAACGCCTGCGGTGCATCCAGCTCGACGCCTTGCGCGTGGTAGATGGTGGTGCCCAGTTGGGTGAGCAGGTCACGCAGGCCGTCCAGTGCCTGTTCCGGCTTGTTGGCGGCGCCGAACGGGCCATCCAGGCTGGCAGTGGCGCTCAGGCCTTCCTCGCTGGTCGCGGTCAGTGTCAGGCGTTGTTCGCGCAGCTCGGCTTTCCACTGAATGCCGATGCGGCGCTCGGCGCTGGTCTTGAGCAGTGCCTGCTGCCAGTTGTGATCGAGGTTGCGGCTCAAGGGATGGTTGGGGCGCAGGCGGAACATGCCAGCCGGCATTTCGTTGGGCTCGACGCGGTAGCGCCAGCGCTTCTCGCCGTCTTCCTCGAATTCTTCCTTCAACTCGGCGATGTTGGTGCGAAAGCCGACGACTTCGCGTTTGACCAGCACATTGAGACCGTCGCCATTGGACAGCGGCTCGTGGGTGACGGCAATCAGGTCACGTTTGTTGACCTTCTCGACGTGGCCAACGGGCAGCCCGGTGAAGGTTGGTGAGTCGAAGGCGCCGATATCGACCTTGCGGTCGGTGACGAAGTAGTCGGTGCTGCCGCGGTGGAAGGTCTTGTCCGGATCGGGCAGGAAGAAATGCGCGGTACGGCCGCTGGAGGCGCGCGCCAGGTCCGGGCGGTCTTCGAGAATGTCGTCGAGCCGCTGGCGGTAGTAGGCGGTGATGTTCTTCACGTAGCCCATGTCCTTGTAGCGGCCCTCGATCTTGAACGAGCGCACGCCGGCCTCGACCAGGGCACGCAGGTTGGCGCTCTGGTTGTTGTCCTTCATCGACAGCAGGTGTTTTTCGAACGCGACCACGCGGCCCTGATCGTCTTTGAGGGTGTAGGGCAAACGGCAGGCCTGGGAGCAGTCGCCGCGGTTGGCGCTGCGGCCGTTCTGGGCGTGGGAAATATTGCACTGGCCGGAGAAGGCCACGCACAAGGCGCCATGGATGAAGAACTCGATGGCCGCATCGGTTTCATCGGCAATGGCGCGGATCTCCTGCAGGTTCAGCTCGCGGGCCAGCACCAGTTGCGAGAAACCGGCCTGGTCGAGGAACTTGGCCCGGCCCAGGGTGCGGATGTCTGTCTGCGTGCTGGCATGCAGCTCGATGGGCGGGATATCCAGGTCCAGCACGCCCAGGTCCTGCACGATCAAGGCGTCCACCCCTGCGTCGTAGAGCTGGTGGATCAGCGTGCGTGCCGGCTCCAGCTCATCGTCATGCAGGATGGTGTTGATGGTGGTGAACACCCGGGCGTGGTAGCGATGGGCGAACTCGACGAGCCCGGCGATATCACTGACTTCGTTGCACGCGTTGTGCCGCGCGCCGAAGCTCGGGCCGCCAATGTAGATGGCATCGGCGCCATGCAGGATGGCCTCGCGGGCGATGCTCACATCGCGGGCAGGGCTGAGCAGTTCCAGGTGATTCTTGGGCAGGGACATGGTTTTTCTTTATAGGCAGCGAGGGGCTTGCAGGCGTTGCAGCTACCCTCTGGGCACGGTTTAGCCACGTATTGTACCGGGCCGCTGCGGCATCGGCACCCGCCACGTGCCGGACGGCTGACAAGGCTGTTGGCAGGCCGCCATCTGTGGGACATTAGCGGCCTTTTTTGCGGGGGAGCGTTCTCGATGGATAACAAGGGGCTCGAAAAGCTCGACCAGTTGCTGCTCAAGTACGGTAACGATGACTCGATTCTGTCCGCCAGCGAGCTGGATGGCTACTTTGCCGGGATCGTTTCCGGGCCACGGCAGATCGATCCGGGCACCTGGTACCCGGCCATCTGGGCCGAGCAGTTGCCGCGCTGGCCGAACGACAAGGAAGCGGAAACCTTCAGGAAGCTGGCCATCGAGCTGATGAGCGAAGCCGCTTACATGCTCGGTGAAGAGCCGGACGACTACGAAGCGATCTTCCTGGCCGACGACAATGGCAAGGGCGAGAAGCTCATCGTGTCCGAGTGGTGCGCCGGTTATCTGCGCGGCGCACAGACTGCCGGCTGGATCGATGAAGGGTTGCCCGAGTCGCTGCAACCTTCACTGGCGTTGATCATCCTGCACGGTGCCGAGAGCGGCGCGCAGGCGCTCAATGCCATGTCTGACGCCGAGTACGATGCTTCGGTGGCCATGCTCGAGCCCGCTGCCGTGGCGATCTACCAATACTGGCAGGAGCACCTGCAACCCCTGCTTCCGGTGCGCCGTGACGATGCCAAGGTGGGTCGCAACGACCCGTGCAGCTGCGGCAGCGGCAAGAAATACAAGCAGTGCTGCATGCGCTGATGAACGCTCCGCGCGCGCCTGGGCTGTGAACTGGCGCGCTGCGCTCATGGCCCCGACAGCGCCCTCGACCACTGGTGCAAACGCGCTGCACGCGGGCCAGGCGCGCGAGCGCTGAGGCGCTGCAGGCTGGCCAGGCTGATGAATGCCTGGGGTATTTCGCCATCGCCAAACAGGATGTCTGCGGGATAACAGTGCTCCAGCAAGGTAAGTTGCCAGTCTCCGTAGCCGAGCAGGGTGCACAGCGTCGGGGCTTCCAGCCAGGGGCTGTCGTCGGTTGTGTAGCGGGCGGCAATTTCCGTGCCTTCGAACAGCAGATGGTCTGGGCGCATCCCTCGCTTCCTTGGCGAACCGTTTCCTGTGAACCTGGATCGGATGAAATCACAAATTTCATTTACCATGAAACTGAAGGTTCAACCAAGCATGGATGCGGAACTTAACGTCCGCTTCCATGACTGACAAAACCGAATTTGCCCAGCGGCTGCGCGCTGCAATGCTCGCAGCCGGGTATCCCGACCGACCGGCCGTACTGGAGCGAGAGTTCAATTCTCGCTATTGGGGCCGCTCGGTAACGTTTCAGGCGGTGTCGCGCTGGCTGAGAGGCGAAGCCATGCCGTCTCAGGACAAGCTGCTGGTGCTGTCCGAGTGGCTGAGGGTGGAGCCCCAGGCGCTGCGCTACGGTGAGCGCGCCGCGCTTGCCGCACGGGAGCAGCGTGGGCGCTGGGAAGACCCGCAGTTCTATCCGGAGCGCCAGGCCATCGAGGCGTTTCTGGCGCTGCCCGCGCAGCAGCGCAAGGTGGTACGCGACGTGATCATGGCCCTCTCCGGCGCAGGCGAGGCGGGCACCAATAGCCGCGATGGCGGCTAGGTCGCCTGAGCGCCAGCGCGCTGCAAGCCCGGTGAGCCCGGCGCTCGCTCCAGGCCCGCGCCGATCGAACCGCACGCGCGCACGGCATTCGCAGCAGCGGTGCTCAGAGCTGGAAGCGGCTGATGTTCTCGCGTAGCGCCTCACTGGTCCGGGCCAGGCCCTCGCTCTCGCGCTGGGTGGCTGCGAAGGCCTGGGCCGACTGCGCACTGCTGTCACGTACTGCGACGATGCCCTGATTGATTTCTTCGGCAACCTTGCTCTGCTCTTCGGCCGCTGCGGCGATTTGCTGGTTCATGCCATTGATTCGCTCGATCATGCCGACGATCCGCATCACCACTTCGCCAGCCTCCGATACACCGCTCACCGACTGGCGGCTGGAAGTCTGGCAGCGCTGCATGTGGTTGGCAGTTTCGTCAGCTATGCGCTGCAGGCTGCCAATCAGTGTTTCGATTTCTGCCGTAGCGCCCTGCGTGCGTTGTGCCAGGCTACGAACTTCGTCGGCGACCACTGCGAAGCCACGGCCGGCCTCGCCAGCGCGTGCCGCCTCGATGGCCGCGTTGAGCGCCAGCAGGTTGGTCTGGGCTGCAACCGCCTTGATCACATCGAGCACGCTGCCGATATTGCCGCTTTCCTGCTTCAGCCGTGCCATCGCTTCGGCGGAGCGGTCGATGACCCCCGCCAGTTCGCCGATCAGGTCGACGGCGTGGCGCGTCTTGTCCTGACCGACCAGGGCCGCGGCGTCCGCTTCGCTGGCTGCCTGGGCCGCCGTCTCGGCGTTGAAGGCGACTTCCTGGACGGTTGCCGACATCTCGTGGATTGCCGTGACGATCTGCTCGATCTGAATTTGCGCCTGGGCTACTCCATTGGCGTTGTGCTGGCTCGAGTGAGCCATTTCCTGGCTGGCGGCGGCCACCGACTGTGACGATGCGTCGATGCGTTGGGCCATGTCGCGCAGGTTGCGTTGCATCTTGCGCAGGGAACCGAGCACGCCAAGGCTGCTTTGCGACCCGCCTTGCTGGCGCAGGTCACCCTCGGCGACTTGTTGCGCAAGCCGGTCGAGGTCGCTTGGCTCCGAGCCCAGGCTGTTGAGCAGGCTGCGGGTAATCAGCTGGCCAAGCACCACGGCGAGCAGGGTGGAAAACAAGGCGATGGCCAACAGCAGGATGCGTTGCTGCCGGTAACTGGCCTCGTTCTGCGCCACTTGCTCAGCGGCAACGTTCTCGGTGTAGCTCAGGTACGCACCGATCGCGTCGATCAGTTCACCCAGCAGGGGGGTGCACTGTTGGCTGATCATTTCGATGGCGACGCTGTCCTGCCCGGCGAATACCAGGTCGGCGATGCGCATGGCCACTGGCTCGTACCGCTGTTCGACGGCCTTGATGGCCGCGAACAGCTCACGGGCCTTCTGTGACACATCCGGATCACGGTCGATCAGGCGACCCAGCTCGTTCAACTCCTTGGTCACCAGGTCATTCGCTGCCTTGATGGCGGCAGTGCGCGCACTGCGCTCGCCGCGATCGCTGATCAGTGCCAGGTTGCGCAGATCGATGGCACGCTCCTGCGCGGCATTGGCCAGTTGGCTGGCGAGTTTGGCGCGGTAAGCCGAGCCGTTGATATAGCGCGAGAAGCTGTCGTTGGCAGCTGCCAGCTGGTAAAGAGATGCACCGGCCACCACCAGCAGCAGCGCAATCAGAACGGCATAGCTCAGGGAGAGTTTGAGCCGCGTGGACATCGGGCTGCGTGTGGGCATGTCGTGCTCTCGTCAGTGACTTCATTGTTGGTAGTTGGATGAACACCTGCTGATCCGCCGTCTCGGTCACGAGTCTGGCGGGTGAGTCACCCTGAGATAGTTGTCGTCAGCTGGCGGAATTTTTTCATGCTGGCAATTCGATATTATCAGTCTGATATCTGCGTGGAAACGGCACGCCTGAGGATTCACCGCACGGATTTCAGAGTCTGTGCGGACATTGCTGGCAGGCTCAGGGCTCGCAGTGCCAGCAACCGGCACTGCGGTGCCCGGACCTGGTCGGCCCTGGCCCCTCTCGCTCAGCCAGCGTTGTGTCGCAGCGTTGCTGTAGCCGGCGCCCCGGGTGGCAGCTTCTCAGCCAAGCAGTTCGGCGAACGCCTTGTCGGCTTCGAGCACCGCTGGCAGGGCCTCGAACAGCTTGGCCAGGTCGACCTCCTCGAACAGCGGGCCGTCCAGATCCTGACGGGCCTGGTCGCTCAGGCCCTGGGCCTGGAGGCTTTCCTCGACGTGGATGGCCTGCGCGACCAGGCGCGCGTACTGGCCGCCATCGGGCGCCTGAGCCGGTTTGGCCTGGTAGGCGATGGCGTTCTGGATCAAGGCCGGCAACTGCCAGCGGCGTGCCAGTTCGGCGCCCACTTCGGGGTAGCCGAAACCCAGTTGCAGGGTTTCCTCGGCAGCCTGGGCGGCCGCGTCACGGTGCGGTTGACGGTTCAGGCGTCGGGCAAAATCCGGGGCGCCGCTCTGGATCAGCAACTCGCCGATGTTGTGCATCATCGCGCAGGTAAATGCGGCGTCGGTATCGAGCTTGAGCTGGCGCGCCAGGGCACGGGCGATGCTGGCGACGCGAAAGCTGCGAATCCAGAAGCTCTTCAGGTCGAAGCCGGTGTCAACCTTGAAGGCGCCGGTCATCGCCGAAGCCAGCACCAGCGTACGCAGGGTGTTGAAGCCCAGACGCATGGCGGCATCTTCCACGCTGTTGGCTTCCCGCGAGCCGCGAAAGCGTGCCGAGTTAGCCAGGCGCAGCACCTTGGCGGCAATCACCGGGTCACGTTCGATGTTGCGCGCGACGCTTTCCAGGTTGGTGGAGGGGTTGTCGAACTGCTGGATCAGGTCCTGGGCGACCTTGGGAACGCTGGGCAGGGTGTGCAGCTCGGCAAACAGGCTGGCGATATCCATATGATGCTCCTGGGGGAATCCGCGGCGACTATATATGGAGTTTGAGCATAGCCGCGCCGTTGAGGGCTGCCAGCCTGGCCACGGCTTTTTCGCTGGTGCAGAGCATCAGGCACAGCGCAGAGCGCGCTGCTGCTACGCACTCGGTTTTATTGGGCTGCTGGCGGATCGTCGCTGAACACCCGGTCACGCCCCGCGCGCTTGGCCATGTAGGTGCGTCGATCTGCAGCGCTCATCAGTTCGTCCAGGCGGTCACCGTCCTGACCGAGGGCGGCCACCCCGGCACTCAGCGTCATGCGCAGCGAGGTTCCATTGAGCACCATGGGAGTATTGGCCAGGCGCATGCGCAGGTCTTCGGCAATCGCCGTGGCCTGCTCGACAGTGGCGGCGGGCAAGAGTGCGGCGAACTCCTCGCCGCCCAGCCGGCACAGCAGGTCGGTGCCGCGCAGGCGCTGCGACAGCACCGCAGCGAAATGGCGCAGCGCCTGGTCGCCGGCCTCATGGCCGAACTGGTCGTTGATCTGCTTGAAGTGGTCGATGTCCAGGTACACCAGCGCCAGCGGCGTGCCCTTGCGGCGGGCCTGATGATGCTCACGATGGAACACCTCGGCCAGCTTCGAACGGTTCGCCAGGCCCGTGAGGTAGTCGGTACTGATCAGCTCGATCAGGCGCTTTTCGGTGAGCGCCCGAGCGTGTTCATAGGTATGGGAAAAAATCGTGATGGCCAGGGTCGCCATGCCGATGTCGAGCAAGAAGCCGAAGTTGTCCTCGGTGTTCTTGTCGGCGTGATAGTGGATGTACAGGTACAGGCCCAGGCTGACGAACAGCAGCGAGCCGATCAGCCCCAGGCGCAGGCCCAGCAGCAGGTAGAGAATGATGGGAACGGTCTGGATCCAGGCGAAAATGCCCACCGAGGTGTCGGGAATGGTCAGGGTGAACATCATCACCGTCAGGAAGGGAACCAGGTAGGCGATGGTCATGGCCCGCAACCGCCGTGTATGGTCAACGATCATCAGCATGTACAGCGAGATCAGCGTGTAGGCCAGCTCCACTCCGGCCAGCAACCAGTGCCCGCGGTTGGCATTGAACATCGAGAACAGCAGGCCGAAGCATACCGTCACCCAGAGCAGAGTCTTGAGCATCATGCGTCGGGTTTGATCGCCGTGATCGACCGGGATGGGCATTGAAACAACCTGCTGTCGTGCAATGGAGAGGGGGCTGGCAGTTACCGAACGGTACATGCACGGGCCTCCAGCACGATACTGCACTGGCGTAGCACTCTGCTACTAGTGCTGTTGCGTCAGTCATTAGCGCAGGCTAAGCGGCATATCCAGCGACCCTGCACGGGCCTGCGCGACCGGCGTCTCCGGCCATTGCCGGTTGCGCTGGATCAACTGGCCCATGACGGGCGTTGCGGTTGTGCCGCGTAGATGGGGCGGTACCGGCGCGGCGCTGAACAGCTGCCGCCCCGGGCCACGCAGCGGCGTGCTCTCAGGCAAACACGAAATACTTGCGCACCGTTTCGACCACTTCCCAGGTGCCCTTCATGCCTGGCTCGACCACGAAGATGTCGCCGGCCTTGAGGTGGATCGGCGCCATGCCGTCCGGGGTGATGATGCAATAGCCTTCCTGGAAGTGGCAGTACTCCCACTTCACGTAGTCCACCCGCCATTTACCCGGTGTGCAGATCCAGGTGCCCATGATCTTGCTGCCGTCATCGGAGGTATAGGCGTTGAGGTTGACGGTATGCGGCTCACCCTCGAGACGCTCCCATTTACAGGCGTCGAGGATCGGCAGCGGCTGGGTGTCGCGCAGTACGGTGAGCGGTTTGTTGGCCATTGGGCTGGCTCCTGTGAAGGGCTGAAGGTCGCCCACCATAGTGGCCCCCGGAGCAGGCCAGTTGTCTGGGCTCGACCTGTCTATGCCCATCCGCGCTATGGGCGTGAATCTTTGCCGTGCGCCGCCTGGAACTTGTAATTTTGCCTGTCAGTCCTATGTCCCATTCGGTGGCGCAACGCGCCGCACAGCAAGCTGCAAGGGATGGCTTACCTTCTATGGCTCAACCGAGGCGCCCATGAATTCCGAAGAGCAAACCCTGATCGACGGTCTGTTTTCCCGCTTGCAGGAGGCCGAGCACGAGGGCGGCTTACGCGATACCGATGCCGAAGCGCGGATCAAGACTCACCTGGCTCGCCAGCCCGCGGCGCCGTACTACATGGCCCAGGCAATGCTGATTCAGGAAGCGGCGATCAAGCGCCTGGACCAGCGCGTGCGCGAGCTGGAGGCTCAGGCCGCCGAGCAGCACCGCCAGCGTTCGAACAACGGCGGCTTTCTCGCCGGCCTGTTCGGTGGCGGGCAGCCCAACGCCCCTGTGCAACGCCCGGCCGGCTGGGGTGAAACGCGCTTCTCGCCAGGCGCGGTGGCGGGTGCTGCCCCGCTGGCGAACACCTCTGGCGTAGCGCCCGCCGCACAGGGCGGCGGCTTTATGCGTGGCGCCTTGCAGACGGCCGCCGGGGTCGCTGGCGGAGTGATGGTGGCGGATCTGCTGACCAGCATGTTTCACCACGACCAGCCCCAGGAAATCGTCGAAGTGATCCGCGAAGACCTGCCAGCGGATACCGACAGCTTTGCCGGTGGCCTGGACGACGCGCCTTACGCCGGTGTCGAGGATATCGACACCGATGCCTTCGACAGCTCGGACTTCTTCGAAGACGACAACCTGCTCGGCTAGCGCAGCGAGCGTTACGCGTCGGCCGCGAGCCTGCCAGCGGTCGTGGTGCGCTCCACCAGGCGGATGCTGTCGCGTCCGCCGCGCTTGGATTCGTAGAGCGCCACGTCGCCTTGCTCGATCAGGGCCGCCAGGCTTGCCGGCGGCTGGTCGAAGAGACTGGCGCCGATGCTCAGGGTTACCGCCTGGGGCGTAGCGAAGGTTTCGACGGCCCTGCTACGGAACTGCTGGCGTAGTTGCTCGCCCAGGGCAAGGATGCGCGCGGGGGAGGCGTTTCTGAGCAGGATCACGAATTCGTCGCCGCCAAGCCGCGCCGCCAGCGCGCCCTCCGGCAGCGCCACGCGGATCATCTCGCCGAGCGCCACCAGCAGGCGGTCGCCCGCGTTGTGCCCGTGCAGGTCGTTGACCAGCTTGAAATTGTCGATGTCGATCAGCAGCAGGGCGCCCGGGTGCGCGGGCGATACCCCGCCTAGCAGGCGCGGCGCCCGGGCTTCCAGCGCCCGGCGGTTGTACATGGCGGTCAGTGGGTCACGCGCAGCGAGCCGCTCGATACGTTTTTCACGTCGGTAGCGCACCGTGCCGGTCATCGACAGGGCAATCAGCATGATCGCCATCGCACCTTCCACCAGGGAAATCTGGATGATCTCGCCGCGAAACGCCGCCAGGTCGATCAGCGTGCCCGGCACCAGCACCGGGATGGTTTTGGCCAGGTAGAACAGGCCGTGGCCGAGCAGCACGTAACGCAGTTGCACCACACCCGCGCCCATGGAGTTGCCCAGCGGGCGCAGCAACAGGCTGGCCCGCAGCGTGGCCAGCGCCACCAGCAGGGAATTGGCCAGCAGCATCACCTTCGACCACGCGGGACCTTCCGGCAGGAGCAGGGTTGCGCTCCAGGCGACGAAGATCAGGTACCAGGCCGCTGACAGACGCGTTTCGGTGAATCGCGCCACGCCGAGCAAGAACAGCCAGTGCGCGGTAATCAGCAGGCCGTTGGCGAACCAGATGCCGACCAGCAGCAAACCGCTGCCACGCAGCAGGGCAAGGGTGGAGCCGATGCTGATCAAGGCGAACCCGGCGCTCCACAGCAGCAGCGAGGGTTCACGCACGGTGTGCCATTCGATCGCCAGGTACAGCGCAGCGGCCAGCGCCAGGGCGATGGTGATCGTCAACATGGTTAAGGGGTCGAGCGCCATGTGTTGTCAGGCCTGCTGTGAAGTGTCGTAACCGATGATGCGCGGCGGCGTGACCGCAATTGTAGGCGTTGGCGCAGGCGTTTCGGAGCGGAAAATCGCTGCAAAAAACGGCGGGGCGGTTTTACCGCGCTGCCGACCCGCTCCCTGCGGGCTGGAGGCGTGAGCCGGGCCTCGAACGTTGCGCCAGCCCGTCAGTTCGGCCGCGGGCGAACCGTCAGGCTGACCAGGCGGGTGACCACCAGGCCTATGTACATGACCCCGGCGAACTGCTCGAGCATCACCAGCGCGCGGGCGAAGGGGCGCAGCGGCAGGATGTCGCCGAGGCCGACGCCCGAAAGTGTGGTGAAGCTCAGAAACAGCAGTTCCACCCACGTGCGCTCCGCTTGCGGGTTGATCGCCGCCGTGAAGCTGCCCGGGCTGAGCAACTGGCACACCGAGAAGGCATGGGCAAAGGCCCACGCCAGCAGCGTGAAGGTGGCACCCACGGCGAACAGTTCGTCGGTGCTGGCTCGTTGGTCTTCCATCATGTAGGCGATCAGGCCGCCTGCCGCGTAGAAGTAAAAGCTGGATTCGAGCGCCGCGAGCAGGATCGCCAGGGCAGTGTTGTATTCGAATTCCACGGCGACGGTCAGCGCCAGGATGCAGGCTGCCTGGGTGAAGGCAATCCACTGGATGGTCGGGCTGCTGCGCACCATGCGCAGCGACATCGCCAGCACGATGATGCCGAATGCACCAACGATGGCACGCCCCTCGGACAGCCGTTCCATGAACGGGTACAGCACGATGCCCAGCAGTTGCACGAACAGCAGGCTGGCTGACGGATAGCGGATCAGGTAGAGGTGAGCCTTGGGCATCGAAGCGAACCGGAGCGAGGAGGGGCGGGGCTGATTTGCCGCGCAGTCTAATGCATCGTGGGCTGGCGCGTATGCTGCCGTGAGGGAGCCGTTGATCGGTATATGCCTGGAGCCGCGCAGCGGTCGTTCCGGGCCGGCTGGCTGCTCGAGGGGGCATCGCGCGCCGAGGGGCCGGCGAGAGCATGGCTTCCACCCTGGGGCTCGGGCCGGCAACGCTTCACCACTACCTGCCGTAAATATCGGCAAGTCGGCGGCGGGTTCTTCGGCTATGATCCGCCACCCTCGCCATCGTCCCTCATCGCCAGGTCGCCATGCCCGTCAACGCCCTCTATACCGACCTGTCCGATCATTACGATCTGATGTGTGCCGACATCGACTACCTGGCCCAGAGCCATTGCGTGCATCGGCTGCAGCAGATCTTTGGCAACGGCGGGTTCAGGCACCTGGATCTAGCCTGTGGCACCGGGCCGCACGTGCGGCATTTCCTCGATGCCGGCTACCGCAGCGGTGGGCTGGATATCAACCAGCCGATGCTCGACAAGGCCGCGCTACGGTGCCCGAATGCACCGTTTTCCCGGCAGGACATGTGCAGTTTCACGGTCGCCGAGCCGGTCGACCTGATCACTTGCTTTCTGTATTCCATCCACTACAGCGGTGGCGTCGAACGGCTCAAGGCGTGTATCGCCAGCGTGCACGCAGCGCTCGCGGTCGGCGGCCTGTTCTGCTTCAACGTGGTCGACAAGAGCAGGATCGACAACCGCCTGTTCACCCGCCACAGCGTTACCTTCGAGGGCAGCCAGTTCAGGTTCCAGTCCGGTTGGTACTACAGCGGGGAGGGCGAGGCGCAGTCGCTCAAGCTCAGCATCGAGCGCACCCGTGGAGAAGAGACCCAGGTGTGGCACGACGAGCACCCGATGGTCGCGGTGACCTTCGCCGAGCTGCAGGCGCTGCTGCAACCCCATTTCGACGTGCAGGTGCTGGAGCACGATTACGACAGGCTGCTGCCCTGGGATCAGTCTTCCGGCAATGCTTTGTTCGCCTGCGTGAAAATCTAGCGGTGCAGCGCCGCCTGGCGCCTGCCGAGTGAAAAGCACCACCCTGAAATGAACGAGCCCGCAACGACGGTGGGTCGTTGCGGGCTCGTCACTGGCTGGTTTCAGCCGTTGCAGCGGTGCATCAGACGGCAGCGACCGCCTTGGCCGGCGGCTGCGTGCGGCGACCCAGTACCCCGGCACCTGCGGCCACCAGGCCGGAGATGATCAGCGAGATCAGCAGAATCCAGGCGGCCTGGGACACGCGTTTGGCGGCCACTTCGGCTGCTTCGCGGGCTTTCTGCTCGGCCTGGGCCTTGAGCTCCTGATACTTGGCATAGGCCTCACGGTAGCTGGCCTGCGCCTGGTCGACGATCTGGTTGGCCTCGGCGTCGGTCTTGTCACCGCGCGCCTTGATCAGGTTGACCAGCGCCTCGCGGTCGGCAGCGTCCCATGCCTGGTCGCCCTTGGCCTGGATGCGATCGAGCAGACCGCTGAGTTGCTCGGTAGCCTGCTCAGGATTGTCGACGCTGCGCTGCGCGGTGTTCTGTGCATCCTGCTGCGCAGCCTCTGCCTGTTCACCCAGGTTGTCCGGGTCCAGCTCCGGCTTGCCGGTCTGGCGCATGGCCTGCTCGAGCTCGCCCTGGATATCGTCCAGGTTGAATTCGATGCCTTGCTCACGCAGCTCATCCTGAATCCTGCTGCCCAGCGCTGGCGCGACCTGGGCGATACCGCTGCCAAGGGCCGATACGCCGCTGCCGGCGAGGTCCAGGCCGCCGCGCACGATACCGGTTACGGTGCTGGAAACCAGGTACACGGTGACCAGCGACACGCTGGCCCACACCAGCAACCCGTGGAACGCACCCTCACGCTGCGCCAGGCGGCCCGCTGCCCAGCCGCCGACGAACAGCGAGATGACCGAGCTGACCACTACCCAGATGGCTGCGCCAGTGCCAATGCCCGAAACCGGATCGTTTTCCTGCAGCGGGTCGATACTGGCGCTGCCGATTGCCGTTCCCAGCAGGCTGAGCAGCAGGGACACCATCATGGCAAGCACCACACCGGCGAGTACCGCACTCCAGGATATGCGTTTGAGCAGCGGCGCTACCGCTGCATTGTCGTGGTAGACGGGATTGGAACCGGTTGGAGTACTACGATCATCGCGAGTCATGCATGCAGCCCCTTTTTGAATGGCAGTACGAGCAGATCGCTCGCTTTAAAGTGACCGTGGCGCTCGCCGGGAAGTTAGATGTTTCTGATAGTGGCCATATGTTTCCGGATGCGAGCATTCCCCATGCCTGGTTGGGCGGCGTGCTCGTGGGAAGCTTTTGTAGCGGTGCATGTGCTTGTGCAGGCCAAGGTGGCTGTGCACATGAATGTAAATAAGAATGGGGAGTACTGTTTTAAGTAAATATTAAGCATTATCATTCGCATCGAAAAATAACTCCCCTCTGTCTGGATGCGCCTCTTTCATGCCCGCCTATTTGCGTTCCAACTCCGTTGCGCTTGGCTTTTCCCTTGTTTTCACGGTCGCCTTCACCCAAGCGGCTCCAACCGTGCTCCCTGAAACATCGATCAACGCCGATCGCGACGCCGAGGCCGATACCCCCCGGGTGAAGGAGGTCAGCACGGCGACGCGCACCGCAACGCCGGTTCGCTACGTGCCTCAGGCAATCGATTCGGTCAAAACCGCCACTGTGCTGGATTACGGCACTCAGGATCTGGCTACCGCGCTCAGCGGCATTCCCAACGTCAGCAGCGGGGCGGATACCCGCTTCGACGGCCTGCGTATCCGCGGCTTCGAGGCCAGCAACGACTTCTACCTCGACGGCGTGCGCGACGACAGCCAGTACGTGCGCGACCTGCACAACATCGAGCGTATCGACGTGCTCAAGGGGCCGGCCGCCGTGCTCTATGGGCGTGGCAGCCAGGGCGGCATCGTCAACCGTGTCAGCAAAGTGCCGGAAGCGGGACGCCGCTCCAGCATCGAGGCACAGGGCGGCAGCGAGGACATGCGCAGCCTGTACGCTGACCTGAGTGCCGATACGACCGAGAACGTCAGCCTGCGCCTGAACATGGGCAACCACGACGCCAACAGCTTCCGCGACGACGTATCCAGCCACCGCCAGCTGTTCGCACCAGCCATCAGTTGGCAACTGACGCCCCGGCTCAATTGGGTTGGGCAGTACGAGTACAGCCGCTTCGACCGCACCCCGGATCGCGGCATCCCCGGCGTCAACGGGCGCCCGGCCGACGTGAAACGCGGCACCACCTATGGCGATGACCGCGACTACATCGACGACAAGGCGCAAACACTGCGCTCCCGGCTGACCTACGAGCTGAACGACGACTGGCAGCTGCGCCAGACGCTGAGCGTGTTCAAGCTCGACAGCGACTTCGACAACACCTATCTCACCAGCGCCAACCCGGCGACCAACCGGGTGAGCCGTGCGCGCTTCCAGCAGGACCTGCAGACCCGCAACCTTTACAACAACCTGGAAGCTGAAGGCACTGTCGACACGTACGGATTCGAGCATCGGCTGCTCACCGGGGTGGAGATCGGCAGCCAGCGTCGTGATCCGAAGCTCTATACCTCACTCGCTGCCAACCGTGGCGGCCAGGCAGTGCCGACGCTCGATATCTATAACCCTGATCGCAATCAGAGCCACACCGGCACCATGGTGCCTTCCAGCAACAACCGAAGCGAAGTCGAAAGCCGGGCGATCTACGTACAGGACCAACTGCGCCTGAACGACCAATGGCAACTGCTGGCCGGCCTGCGCTACGACCGTTTCGACGTGGAAACCACCAACATGGTAGGCATCAAGGATGGCCGCGACGACAACAGCGTCAGCCCGCGCGTCGGCCTGGTCTGGACGCCGCTGCAGGATCACTCCATCTACGCCTCGTGGAGCAAGAGCTATTCCCCGGTCGGTGGCGGGCAGATCGGCATCACTCCCGGCGCATCCGGCAATGCCAATGACCTGGACCCGGAGCAGACCCGCCAGAAGGAAGTCGGTGTGAAGAGCGACTGGCTCGATGATCGCCTCAGCACGACCTTCGCCATCTACGAGCTGGAGCTCTACAACCGCCGCACCAGTGACCCGAACGACCCGGCACTGTTCATCCTCAGCGGCCTGCAGCGCTCGCGCGGCATCGAACTCACCGCCACCGGGCAACTGGCGGGCAACTGGTACCTGCGTGGCGGCATCGGCCTGCAGGACGCCACCATCGTCAAGGACAACAATGGCCTGCAAGGCAACCGCGTCAGCAACGTCGCCAAGCGCAACGGCAGCCTGTTCCTGACCTGGAAGCCGGAGCAGGGCTGGTACGCCGAAACCGGCCTGACCCTGGTCGGCAGTCGCTTTGCCGACAACCAGAACACCACCGTGCTGCCGGGTTACGGGCGCTGGGATGCCCTGACCGGTTTCCGGCAAAAGGATTGGGACCTGCGCGCCGCGCTGAACAACCTCACCGACCGCACCTACTACAGCTCAGCGACCAGCGCCGGGCAAATCCGCCTCGGCGAGCCGCGCAACCTGGTGGTAACCGGTACCTATAGCTTCTGATGCCTGGGCCGGCGCAGCGGGGCGCGTTGTTGCCCGCTCCGTTGCGTGCCGTGGCGCGCGTCAGCTTGCCGGCGCGGCGGGATGCTCAGTGGCTGCGCTACTTACCTTTGCGGCCAGCACGGCGGCCTGGATGGCTTTCAGGCTTTGTTTGGCCGCTGGCGATTCGAACACCGCACTTTCTACCAGCGTGTAAATGTGCTCGCCGTTGTGCAGGGTGAATTGCAAGAACGCCAGGTGGTCGGACCACGAACGGTAGCGCCGCACCATGAACAGGCTGTGCATCGAGGTGACCGCCCGAACGCTGCTCAGCGCTATGCGCCGATCACCGCGTGGGCTGGCAACGATCAACTGGTTGTCATGCACCGAAGCGGGCCCGGCCTTGCTCAAACGCCGCCATTCCAGGGCAAACCGCCACGCCATGATCAGCAGGCAACCGCCGACCACCGTCAGCTCGGGTAGGCGCGTGTCCGGTGCCCTGACGATCACCAGCACGCCGACAACCGCCAGAATAGCCAGGGTGATGGAGCGGTAGAAATACACGCTCTGAAACTCGGGGTAGGTCAGAAAACGGATGTCCATAAACATAACTCCTTGTCCAGGCGCCGGTCGTGCCCGAACAACCGGGGCGATCCTGCTTTATCTGCCGAGTGCGATTGCAACGATGCAGCGCGACTAGCGCTCTGGCTTCCCTTCGAAATGCCGCGCAACCCAACCCATCACCAACCCCGCGACGATACCGATGGCGCCGCAGGTCAAACCCATGGGGCGGTTGGTCATGAAGCCGACGTTTTTCACATGGGTGGGCAGGTTAAGCAGGCCGGTGAACAGCAGCATTGCTGCGGACAACGCCACCAGAAAGATGGCGCCCGCTCGCCAGGATTGGTTGGGAATACCCTTGCGACGGCAATAGGCATAGGCGAGCCCCAACGGCAGCACGAGTTGTGTCACGAAGAAGAGGATCAGGTTGCTGCCGTCGTTCATCGCGGTCCGCTCAAGGTGGCTTGCTCAGCGTAGTGCATCAGCCGGCAACGCTGCGTGATGCGTCACGCAAATCCATCGCGCGTTACGCTTCGGCAGAGCGACAGGGGCGCACGGCTGACAGGTGTATAGCCGCCGTTTCGAGAGCGGACCGCCTTTGCTTCGCCCAGCGCGCGGGCGTCGTCAGTGAATCGTCGGCGTGAGGCGCTCGCTGACCAGTTGTTGCGCCTGATAGGTCATCTGGTCGAGCAGGCGGTCGCGCTTTTTCTCGGCTTCGGTCATGGCCTTCTTGCCGTGCTGCTTCAACAGGTACGCATGAATCTGCCGCACTTCGGTGGACTGGTAGATGGGTTCCAGGTCCTGCACCGCCACCATGCCGTCCGAGCGATAGTCGCGGGTGTTCATCGACACCTGCGGGCCCTGCGCCGCCAGCACCTGAAAGCCCAGTGCCTCGAAGGTCGGCACCTGGCCGGTCGAGCAGGCCAGCTCGACATGCGGGTGGCGCTCGATGATCTGCTGCAGCATGGCCCGCGCAACACCCTTGCGGCGATGGCTGGCCTGCACGGCCAGGTAAGCCAGGGTGCAGGCCTCGGCATCGTCGGCGCTCGGCAGGTACAGGGCAAAGCCCAGCACCACGGCGGGGTCTTCGTCGTCCAGCGCCAAAATCAGCTGCGTCGGGCTCGCCGGCTCGCCGTTCATGGCCTGCAGATACAGGTGCACCTCGAAGCCGATCACGTACTGGTACAGCTGATACAGCGGGTTACTGGGCGTGAGCGACACCGGGCTGATATCGCTGAAGTAATCCACCACCATCTGCAGCACCTGGCTTTTCAGGGACTCGGGCGGCGTTGTATCCAGGTGAACGAGAGTGAACATCGACAAGGCGGGCTCTTGATAAAACGGCGGGTGCCATTGTAACGCTTGCAGCCGGGTGGTGGGCTGGGGGCGCTTGGCGGACGCGCTCGCTGCGAATTGGCAACTGTGGTTGTCGGCGCTTTGCAGCCACCGGAAACACTGCGCCGGTGCTTCAGGTAAAGTTACCCACTCCGTTGCACAGCCCTGACAGATCCATAGAAGGCAATGATGTCCTCGAAACGCACGCACACGGCCATGGAGCGAGAGCTGGCCCGTACGCTCACCACCGCCTGCGAAACCGCCAAGAGCGAGATCGTCGGGTTCCAGTGGCTCACCCATGACGTGGACTACGACGCCTTTCCGCGCAGCCTGCGGGTGACCTGGGTGTTCGATACCGAGGCCCGCATGAACAGCGCCCTCGGCAGCCCGAACAAGGCGCGCATGCTCGAACTGACGCAGGCCGCCTTCGACGAGATCGGCATCACCGTCTCGAACATCGCCGCTCACGTGGCCTTTCGCGCCGAACAACGCTTGGCTGCCAGGCCGCACGATAGCGGGCCGGTAACATTGGATTCATCGCGGCAGGCAAGGGGCAAACGTGGCCAAGGACATTGAGAACCCCTGCGTCTCGCTGTGCCAGCTCAACAGCGAACTGTGCGTCAGCTGCGGCCGCACCCGCGAAGAAATCCGCAAATGGCGCGGCATGAAGCGGCCGGAGAAGATGGCCACGGTGCAGAAGGCGGCGGCGCGCATGAAGGCGATTGCCAAGAAGAAGGGCAAGGGCTAGTAAGTAGTCACGTAGGGTGGATGACGCTTTTTTCATCCACCATTGCGATGGTAGTCGGGGCTACTTGCTACGTCAGTGCGTAGGGTGGATGACGCTCTTTTCATCCACCAAACAAATCTGAGCCCAACAGCTGTCGTCCGTATGCCACAGAGATTCGGCCTCTTACTCGCCGTAATCGCCATCATCCACTTCGGCACACAAGTCTTTCGGATAAACGCCCATTGCCACTGCTCGATGGAAGCTTGAATAGGGCCAATCCACCAAGTATTCAACATGCCCATGTTTTATCGGGTTGACGTGGATGTAATCGAAGTGCCGCTGGTAATCCAGCTCATCACGAATCAAGTGCTCCCAGTAACGCCGCTGCCAGATACCGCGCTCGCCCCGACGCTGCTGATTGGCTGTGCGTGTTTCGGTGATGGGCAAGCGTTTGGCGAAGGCGAATTTGATTACCTTCCAACGCAAGGCAAAGTTGGCGTCCCCTGGCGGCAACGTCCATAGGCAGTGCATATGCTCGGGCAGCACCACCCAGGCATCGATATGGAAAGGGTGTCGCGAGCGTGTGGCCCTTACCGTCTCGCGCAGCAGATCGATCTCGCGGATCAGCAGATCGCTGGTGCGGTCACGCAGATTGACGGTAAAGAAGTAAGTAGCGCCGGGAGCACGGGCGCGACGGTAATCGGGCATGGCGGCTCATCCTTGAACGTGCGGGTGTTTTCACCATGGTGGACAAGCTTCGCGTTGTCCACCCTACATCCGACATCACCACCACAGTTGCCCTACGTAGGGTGGATGACGCCTTTTTCATCCACCATTGCAATGGTAGTCCGGGTTACTTGCTTTATAACGGCGCAGCGGATTGGAGCGGCAGACCTTGTAGGGTGGATGACGCTCTTTTCATCCACCATTGCGGTGGCGGCCCGCCCAAGTTCTGTGGGTTTTAACTCGCCGCTTCGATGTTGCTGTCGATACCGGTTCCGCTCTTACAGCGGCTCACTTTTGGCAAACGCCCGGATGGCCGGCCCCGCCAAAAGTAAGCAAAAGGTCTTGCCCCTGGCATCCGGCCCGACTTCGTCGGGTTGATTCGCTTCGCTCACCCTTCGGGCCAGCCTGCGGCTGTTACTGCGCTTCGCTACGTTTCCTCGCTCCATCATTGTTCCAGGGGCACGATCTAGGCGGCCCCCCACGAAGGGCCATCCCTGGCCCATCGCGGCTCTCGCGGCATCCATGCCGCTCACCCCCCTTACAACGATTCCACTCGGCGTCCTGACGGGGCGTTTGGTGTTGCCTGCGAGATCGGTGACCCAGTACTAAACAGAGCGGAACATCGCGGCGCTAGCCGCGATGTTCCGCTCTGTAAGCTCTGTTCTTGCTTCCACAAAACGTTCAAACACCGCGATCCCCGAATCCCGTCAGGAGGCCGAGTGGAGGTGCTGTGGAGAGGGGCGTTTGGCATGGATGCCAAACGAGGAACGATGGGCCAGGGATGGCCCACCGTGACGACCCTCGGAACAGCGCCGGAGCGAGGGGAGTTTCGCGTAGCGAAACCCGGATGCCGGGCGCGCTTTCTCTTTGGTCACTTTCTCTTTCGCGCGAGCAAAGAGAAAGTGACTCGCCGTAAGGGCGAAACCAGTAGTAGAGGGTGACAGAGAAAATAAATCTGTCCCTTTTACCTCTACAATGGTGGTTGTCCGGGCTACTCGCTCCACTTTAAGGTCTGCCTTTAGTCGTAATTCCTAGGCCAGATATATATAGACGTGGTACGTTGTAGTTTAATGCTGTTGCTGCGTGCTGTTTGTTTGCTGGCTTTAGTATTCCAATATTTGCCGATAGTTCAGGTATTGCTTCTTCAGCTGAAGGAGTTAGTCCTTCGAACATCTCTAAAAGATCGGTGCGGCTGAACTCTCCGCTTGTTTTTCCAGCAAATTTCTCGAAGTGTTTGGAGAAGTTCGGGAATTCGCTCAAATATCCATCGCAGCGGGCCTTGGATACGATGTAGTAGCTGTCTCTTATAGATGTCCCGCTGATAAGCGGTGTTCCGGTAGTGCCGGATTTCATTTGTATGGTTTTTGCGGTGTTTCCATACATTATCATTTCTCTGGGGTACACGCCGTCTAGGCTGTCTGTGGCGCGTTCAATCATCCAATTTAATGAGCTTGTTTCTCTAGGGCCGCTGTATACCTGTGTGTCAAAAATCAGGTAGAAGATTTTATCTTTGGCTTCTTCTGATAGTTTTTCGATATTTATTTTTTCTTGTAGTTCTTTCTCTATGTATAGCTTTACTGGTCCGTTGGTTAGTGCTCGTTTCACGAGGAGGTCGCGCAGTTTGGCTCTTTCCCATTTTAGTTCTATGGTTTTATCTATTAGATGGGTCTTATTCGTGAATTTGAGGTGGGACCAAATGTCTGTTCTTAAGAATATTTTGAATTTTATGTTCGGGTATTTCTTTCGGCATTCCATGCTTGTTTGCATTAGGTGTGATAATGCCTCGGCTCGATTGTTTGGAGACATAGGGAAGATTTCATCGATTTTATCGAAGATCAGCCAGGCCTCTTTGTTTTGCTTTGTGAGTGTACTGCTGATGTCTTGTAGGACTTCGTTTGTGCTGACTGATGCTATTGTGCTGCCGATATTTATTTCGCCAATGAAAGGGATATTTACTTTTTTGGGAACTTTTCCGAAGATTTTCCCCCATAGCGTTTTAGCTAAGGGTAGTAGCCTATAATCGGGTGATTTTCCAAGTTGCTTAAGTAGGAGGGATGATGCCCCTTTTGTTTTTATCCCGGCTTGTGAGAGTTTTGTTGCGAGCTTTATGGAGAAATATATCTCCCAGAGCTTTGGATATCCGAAGTCAGGGTTTTTTTGGAGTTCTTCTATTGTGCTTGTGTCTATTTCGCTGAGGTCCCGAAAGCCTGTTGCTTCTGCGAGTAGCACATTGTCTAACGCGGCGCCGGCCCAAGATCGAGCGGTGAATTCATACTTTGTTATTAATTCGAAGATTGCGCTTTTGCCCGAGCCTTTAGGGCCCAGTATTAAGGATGTATTAGGGTCTATGAATAGCTTGAAGTCATTTGTTTTTAGGAATTTTTCACTTAAATCTTTTTCGCTCTCAGCGTCTACTGATCCGAAATTAAGTGCCTCTAATGCTTCTTGTGCAGTAATTGTCATAATTGCTCTCAATAAAAAAACCCCGCACTAGGCGGGGCTTTTAGTTTCTCTCGCTACCCCGAACATCCATTCTCAGGCAAAGCGCTTTCTAATCTGTCCTAATGGTCGAGACTCAGGAATCAATCCCAGCTCAACGCCCCGCCAGTCTGATACTCGATCACACGGGTCTCGAAGAAGTTTTTCTCTTTCTTCAGGTCCATGATTTCGCTCATCCAGGGGAACGGGTTGGTGGCGCCTGGGTATTCTTCTTTCAGGCCGATCTGGGTCAGGCGGCGGTTGGCGATGAATTTGAGGTAGTCCTCCATCATCGCCGCGTTCATGCCGAGTACGCCGCGGGGCATGGTGTCGCGGGCGTATTCGATTTCCAGCTGGGCGCCCTGCAGAATCATCTGGGTCGCTTCGTCTTTCATCTGCGCGTCCCACAGGCTCGGGTTTTCGATCTTGATCTGGTTGATCACGTCGATACCGAAGTTCAGGTGCATGGACTCGTCACGCAGGATGTACTGGAACTGCTCGGCGGTGCCGGTCATCTTGTTGCGGCGGCCCATGGAGAGGATCTGGGTGAAGCCGCAGTAGAAGAAGATGCCTTCGAGTACGCAGTAGTAGGCGATCAGGTTCTTGAGGAACTGGCGATCGGTTTCCGGGGTGCCGGTTTCGAACTTGGGATCGGAGATCGAGCGGGTGTACTTGAGGCCCCAGGAGGCTTTCTTCGCGACGCTCGGGATCTCGTGGTACATGTTGAAGATCTCGCCTTCATCCATGCCCAGCGATTCGATGCAGTACTGGTAGGCGTGGGTGTGGATCGCTTCCTCGAAGGCCTGGCGCAGGATGTACTGGCGGCACTCGGGGTTGGTGATCAGGCGGTACACGGCCAGTACCAGGTTGTTGGCAACCAGGCTGTCGGCGGTGGAGAAGAAACCGAGGTTGCGCATGACGATGCGGCGCTCGTCTTCGCTGAGACCGTCTGTGGATTTCCACAGCGCGATGTCGGCGTTCATGTTCACTTCCTGCGGCATCCAGTGGTTGGCGCAACCATCCAGATACTTCTGCCAGGCCCAGTCGTACTTGAAGGGTACGAGTTGGTTGAGGTCGGCGCGGGCGTTGATCATCTGCTTGTCGCCGACTTCCACGCGACCGGAGGCGCCTTCCAGATCGTCCAGACCTTCCTGGATGTCGAGGTCGTTCAGGGCTTTCTTGGCGCGGGCGACTGCGTCGGAGTCGTTGGCGTCGATGGCGCGTGCTTCGAGGGCGGCGTTGCCTCCGACCTGATTGAGTTTGTCCAGGCTCATGTCGGCACTGGCTTGTGCTGCGGTCTGTTTTGGAGCGGCGGCTTCTGCGCCGTCTTCCTTGTCGAATTCATCCCAGCTCAGCATGGGTTGGCTCCTGCTAGAGGGCCGGCGTGAGAGCCGGCCTGTATGGATAGTGGCTAATCGTCGGTGGCTCGCGGTGCACGCAGAGCGCTACGGCTGATTATCAGAGGCCCGGCTATAGCCCGGCTCTTGGGTTATGTGGGCCGGCTGCAGCTGCTGCAGCCGGCTGGGCCATTACTGGCAGGCTTCGCAATCCGGCTCGTCGATGGCGCAGGCCTTCGGAACCGGAGCCGGGCCTGGCGAGGCCTCTTGGGCCGGCGCGGCAGCGGGGGCTGCGCTGAGGCCTTGGTCACCACCGCTGGACACGGCATTGAGCTTGCCGGTGTTGACGGTCGACTTCTCGGTGCTGGTCGCAGCCAGGGCACGGAGGTAGTAAGTGGTTTTCAGGCCACGGTACCAGGCCATGCGGTAGGTCACGTCGAGCTTCTTGCCCGATGCGCCGGCGATGTACAGGTTCAGGGACTGAGCCTGGTCGATCCACTTCTGGCGACGGCTGGCCGCATCGACGATCCACTTGGTGTCCACTTCGAAGGCGGTCGCGTACAGCTCTTTGAGCTCCTGCGGGATGCGCTCGATCTGCTGCACGGAGCCGTCGTAGTACTTCAGGTCGTTGATCATGACCGAGTCCCACAGGCCGCGCGCCTTGAGGTCGCGAACCAGGTAGGGGTTGATCACGGTGAACTCGCCCGACAGGTTCGATTTCACGTACAGGTTCTGGTAGGTCGGCTCGATGGACTGCGACACGCCGGTGATGTTGGCGATGGTGGCGGTCGGCGCGATGGCCATGATGTTCGAGTTACGAATACCTTTCTGTACGCGAGCCCTTACCGGTGCCCAGTCGAGAGTTTCGTTCAGGTCGACGTCGATGTACTTCTGGCCACGCTGCTCGATGAGGATCTGCTGCGAATCCAGCGGCAGCACGCCCTTGCTCCACAGCGAACCCTGGAAGGTTTCGTAGGCGCCACGCTCGTCGGCCAGGTCACAGGAAGCCTGGATGGCGTAGTAGCTGACCGCTTCCATGGATTTGTCGGCGAAGTCGACGGCGGCATCGGAGCCGTACGGGATGTGCTGCAGGTACAGCGCGTCCTGGAAGCCCATGATGCCCAGGCCGACCGGGCGGTGCTTGAAGTTGGAGTTACGCGCCTGCGGTACCGAGTAGTAGTTGATGTCGATGACGTTATCGAGCATGCGTACTGCGGTTTTCACGGTGCGGGCCAGCTTGGCGGTGTCCAGCTTGCCGTCAACGATGTGGTTCGGCAGGTTGACCGAGCCCAGGTTGCAGACGGCGATCTCGTCCTTGTTGGTGTTCAGGGTGATCTCGGTGCACAGGTTGGAGCTGTGAACCACGCCCACGTGCTGCTGCGGGCTGCGCAGGTTGCAAGGGTCCTTGAAGGTCAGCCATGGGTGGCCGGTCTCGAACAGCATCGAGAGCATCTTGCGCCACAGGTCTTTGGCCTGGATGGTCTTGAACAGTTTGACCTTTCCTGGGTACTCGGTCAGGGCTTCGTAGTACTCGTAGCGCTCTTCGAAGGCCTTGCCGGTCAGGTCGTGCAGGTCCGGCACTTCGCTTGGCGAGAACAGGGTCCACTTGCCGTCGTCGAAGACGCGCTTCATGAACAGGTCCGGGATCCAGTTGGCGGTGTTCATGTCGTGGGTACGGCGACGGTCATCACCGGTGTTCTTGCGCAGCTCGATGAACTCCTCGATGTCCATGTGCCAGGTTTCCAGGTAGGCACAGACAGCGCCTTTGCGCTTGCCACCCTGGTTGACGGCGACGGCGGTGTCGTTGACCACTTTCAGGAACGGCACGACGCCCTGGGATTTACCGTTGGTGCCCTTGATGTAGGCGCCCAGCGAGCGAACCGGGGTCCAGTCGTTGCCCAGGCCACCAGCGAATTTGCTCAGCAGTGCGTTATCGCGGATGGCGTCGTAGATGCCGCCCAGGTCGTCCGGCACGGTGGTCAGGTAGCAGCTCGACAGCTGCGGGCGCAGGGTGCCGGCGTTGAACAGAGTCGGCGTGGAGGCCATGTAGTCGAACGACGACAGCAGGTTGTAGAACTCGATGGCGCGGTCTTCGCGGTTCTTCGGCTCTTCGATCGCCAGGCCCATGGCCACGCGCATGAAGAACACCTGCGGCAGTTCGAAACGGATGCCGTCCTTGTGGATGAAGTAACGGTCGTAAAGGGTCTGCAGGCCCAGGTAGGTGAACTGCTGGTCGCGCTCGTGGTTGATCGCCTTGCCCAGTTTTTCCAGGTCGTAGGTTTTCAGTTTCGGGTCGAGCAGTTCGAACTCGACGCCGGCTTCGACGTAGGCGGGCAGGGCCTTGGCGTACAGCTCGGCCATCTCGTGGTGAGTGGCGCTGGCGGCGACGTTGAGGAAGCTCAGGCCTTCGGCGCGGATGTTGTCCATCAGCAGGCGGGCGGTGACGTAGCTGTAGTTCGGCTCACGCTCGACCAGGGTGCGCGAGGTCATCACCAGGGCGGTGTTGACGTCTTTCTGGGCAACGCCGTCGTAGAGGTTCTTCAGGGTTTCTTTCTGGATCAGCGCGCCGTCGACTTCCAGCAGGCCTTCACAGGCTTCGGTGACGATGGTGTTGAGGCGGCCCATGTCCAGCGGCGCCATGCTGCCGTCAGCCAGGGTCACGCGGATGCTCGGGTGCGGCTGGGCGATGCCGTCGGCGGCGCTGGCGGTCTTGCGTTCCTGGCTGCGGGCTTCGCGGTAGATCACGTAATCGCGGGCGACTTTCTGCTCGCCGGAACGCATCAGGGCCAGTTCGACCTGATCCTGGATCTCTTCGATGTGGATGGTGCCGCCCGACGGCATGCGACGCTTGAAGGTCGCGGTGACCTGTTCGGTCAGGCGCGCAACGGTGTCATGAATACGCGACGAGGCGGCGGCGTTGCCGCCTTCCACTGCGAGAAACGCCTTGGTGATCGCAACGGTGATCTTGTCACCGGTATAAGGCACGACGGTGCCGTTACGCTTGATCACACGCAGTTGGCCTGGCGCGGTGGCAGCCAGAGCCTGAGTGGCGTCACCCTGAGGCACCTGGGCCTGTGGGTTCTCACGAGTGGTATCGGTATGCATGAAGGTCTCCATGATCAATGAAATTTTCCGGGATGAGCGTTCTGCGCTGACCGTGACGGTTACCTGACTTCATTCCAGTCGACAAAACCTGAGGCCTGCACAAGGCTGGCAACAGGGTGTTGCAAAAAGGCGTTGATGGACTGGCTTGGCGCCATGCGCAGCTGCAGTCGGTACTGTCTCGGTGCGGGAACGCGTCATCCCTGCTTTACTGGTGCTTCCTGCTCGGCACGGCCACTAGATGTAGTGTTGCCCGTGCGCGCGCGGCGAGCGGTGTTCTGTATGAGCCGCCGACCCGGGGGACGTGCGGTAGCGCGGTGCCTCTGTGAGCCAAGGCGTGGTAACCGGTGATGATCGAGTGCACCGAAACGACGCTGCATATGGACTTTTTCAGGGCATCTGTGCTTGTGTTCTTTTTCAGCAAAAACCCAACATGTAGGGGTTTGGCGAGCTGGGGATACAAGATAGTGCGGTCGGGGCGCTAAGGCAAGCCCCGCAGGTTGTGGATAAATCTGTGGGTTAAAACGGGGTAAGTGGCGCAAATGCCCATGGATACTGGGTGTCGCGCGGGTGCTGTCCGCGAAGGCGGCCTTGTTGCCGCAGGCAGTTTTTTTTCGGGCATCGGCGCGGGAAATTCACTTCGTCACATAAACACAATATGTAGGGTTTATTCGCGATTTCTGGCCTGCAATATGCAGATGGGCGGCGACGGTGCGCTGACCGCCGCCAGGGCGCTCTTTATCTCTGCAATCTACTGCGCGTGGGGCTGGATCAAGGCCTCGTGCTTCAAGGCACGTTTCTGTGCGTCCGGCAGTTCATCACGATCCCCATACGGCGCGGTGTACCAGCCGCCGTAGGTCGGGTTGGGAAGCAGGAACCAGCGTTGGCCGAACCATGCCTGATAGGGCGCTGCGGCCTTGCGTTGTTCGCTCAATCGATTGGCCGCTGCAATGAAGTCGCTGTAGCTGTCGCCGACCAGCAGCAGAACCCGTGCTCGCTCGCCAACCCACTGGCGGCGGCAGGTCTTGTTCGAGCCCGCTTGCTGGCAGCCACCAATGGCCGTGCCGGCGGTGAGGATCTGCCCCTCGTCAGCGATAGGGAAACCCGCCTGGCGCAGGTTGCGCAGGGTGTCGGCCTCCTGGCCGGGTTCGCGGTTGGTCAGGTAGTAGGGCGTGACGCCGAGCTGCGCCGCGGCCTGCATGAAGGCTACGGAGCCGGGCAGGGCGCGCGCATTGGCCTGTTCTACCCAGCGATACCAGTCGGCGTAATCGTAAGGGCCGCCCTCGACTACCGATTTAGCGTTCACGGGCGTGTTGTCGAGCAGCGTCTCGTCGATATCGACGATCACTGCGGGTGGCAGGCCTGTCAGGTCGCGGGGCGGCTGCGCCAGGGCATCCCACTGCGGATCGGCCAGCGCTGGTTGCAACTGGCGGGTCGCAGCCGCATAGACCTGCTGATAGAGCAGCTCGTGTTCGATTGAGGTTTGCGTCCACAGCACGGCGTCGAGCTGGTCATGTTCTTTGGGTGTTTGCTGGCAGCCGACCAGGAGGGTGGTCAGCAGCGCGGTGGGGAGGAAGAGAGAGTTACGCATTCTGAGCTCGCTGCTTAATTGGCGAATCATGGTCAGGTTCTTCAGCGCCGGTAGCCTGAGCTGCCGAATCAATCGGTAGCCTGGCGAATCAGAAACTCACGGTGGCGGACAGGCGCGCCGTGCGTGGGTCGCCCGGGAACAGGTAGCCATCGCCCTGGTAGGCGCCGGTGTCGCGCCAATAGCGCGTGTCGAAGAGGTTGTCGACGGTCAGGCGCAGCACCGTCTCGTACCCGTCGATGCGGGTGGTGTAGCGGCTGCCCAGGTTGAAGAGCGTGTAGTCGCCGACTTTCACCGTGCCGCTGGGGTTGGCGTATTTGCTGGCGCTGTACTGCAGGCCGCCGAGCAGGGCCAAGCCCCGGACGCCTGGCACCTGGTAGTCGGCCGCCAGGCTGGCGCGCACCCGCGGGACGTTCACCGCCTGGTGCCCTTCGTACGCTTCGGTGCCGCTGTCGATCGCCCGGGCGCGGATGACTGCAGCGCTGGCCGACAGCTGCAGATCGCGAGTGGCTTGGCCGCTGGCAGAGAGCTCCAGGCCGATATTGCGCTGCTTGCCCTGTTGCACATAGGTCAGGTCGCCGTTGTCGTCTGGGCGGCTGTATTGCAGTGCCTGGTCGATACGAAACAGCGCAGCGCCCAGGCTAAGGCCCTGCCAGTCGCGCTTGAGGCCGGCTTCCAGTTGGCGGGACAGGGTCGGTGCGAGAATTTCGCCATCGTTACTGGTAAACCACGGCGCTTCGCCACCCAGGGCCAGCCCCTTGCTGTAGCTCACGTACAGGGTGGTGTCCGCCTGCGGCTTGTAGAGTAGCGCGGCGTTGGGGAGAAACTCGGAGCGGCGTGTATGGCGCTGGCGGGTGCCATTTCCATCATAAGACTCTTCGTCCAGGCGCACCTGGCGTCCGCCCACCAACACCTGCCACTGTTCATCGAGGCTGATGCGGTCGCTGAAGAACAGGCCGTACTGGCGGCTGTCGAGGCGGCGATTCTTGGGGTTGAGCGGTACGTCGGTCGGGGCGAAGTCGGCAACCTCTTCATTGATGTTACCGGTGCCGATGAACTCATTGACCGAGCTGCGACGATCCACGGTGCGGCGCAGGGCGCTGGTGCCGACGGTCAGCTCGTGGCCAACGGGGCCGGTGGCAAAGGCGCCCGACAATGTGGCCTGCAGCTCGTCATGACGGCGGGTGTCGTCCGGGCTGCGGTAGTCATATAGGTCATAACCGCCTTCGGGGCTGAAATGAGTCAGCCAGTCGCTGCAGCCAGAGGCCGGGCTGCAGCCGTACGGGAAGCTGCTGTAATCATCGATCACCACGTTGCTGCGCGATGCATCCAGCGCAGCCTTCCAGTTGTCATCGAGGCGGTACTCGAAACGCCCGCCCAGGTTCAGCGAATCAATGCCCACGGGTTTCCCCCAGCTCTGGTGCCCGAGGCGTTTGTCCGGGTCGACGCCGCTCGGTACCTGGGTGCCGCCCAGCAGTTGGTAGCCGGCCACCGAGCGCTGCTCGCGAGTCTGGTATTCGGCGTCCAGCTGCAGCGTGGCGTCCGGCGAGAGGTTCCAGTCCAGGGCCAGGGAAACGAAGTCGCGCGTGCCGTCGGCATGCTCGACGAATGAGCGTATGTCCTCGTGGGCCAGGTTCAAGCGCAGGCCCAGTTCTTGTTCGCTGCCAAACCAATGGCCGAGGTCGGCGGCGACATAGCGCTCGCCGTCCTGGTTGCTGGCCACGCTCAGCGAGCGCACGTTCTCGGCACGCTTGGTCACGTAGTTGATCAGCCCGCCGGGCTCGGTCACGCCGCTCTGCAGGCCCGAGAGCCCCTTGAGCAGTTCGACCTGCTGCTTGTTCTCCAGCGCCACGTTCTGCTCGCCCACCACGCTGCGGCCGTTGACACGGTAACTGTTGGCGGCATTCAGCGAGAAGCCGCGCACCACGAAGTTCTCGTAGTAGCCAATCGGCGCGTAGGCCTCGCCCACCGATGCGTCGTTCTTCAGCACATCGCTGAGCAGGCGGGCCTGCTGGTCATCGATCAACTGCCGGGTGACCACCGACACCGAGGCCGGGGTATCGAGCAGCGACGCATCCGCGAACCCGCCGACCGACGCGCTGCGCGCCTGGTAGGCGCCATTGGCCTGCTCTTCGATGGTGGTCGCGTCGAGGGCGACCACCGAATCGACGGCCCAGGAGAACGTCGGGCTCAGCGCAATGGCGAGCAGAGTCGGTGCGAAACGCGGGCGAGGCAGGGCCATGCAAGTTTCCTTGGATGCGGGGTCGGCGGTTGGCTATCCGGTACGCGGGCGATTTGTTGTCGGCACAGGGCGGCCATCGCTTGGCGGGGCGGCATTGTCCTTCATAAGCGCTGCCGTTGCCATGCCGGCTCTCGGTGTCCGTAGCCTGCGGACGATCGAGGCGATACCGAGGCGTTGCACCCGGGTTTCGCTTCGCTCTACGCCGGGCTACCAGAGCAGCGATCAGCCCGTAGCCTGTGGTTGAGCGTAGTGATACCCAGGAGCTGTTCCCGGGTTTCGCTACCCTCTGTGCCGGGCTACCAGGCGGGATAAGCGCTTACCCATCAGAACGGCGCCGGGCACTCGAAGCGCAGGCGTTCGCCGCTTTGCGGGTGGGTCAGGCTGAGCATGCTGGCGTGCAGGCACAGGCGAGGGTACGCGGCCAGGGCCTGTTCGTGAGCGTAGAGGCCGTCGCCAAGCAGTGGATGACCGATGGACAGCATGTGCACGCGCAACTGGTGCGAGCGGCCGGTGATCGGCGTCAGCTCGACGCGGCTGTGCTCGGCATGGCGTTCGAGTACGCGCCAGAAGGTCAGGGCATGCTTGCCCTGCTCATGGTCGACCACATGGCGCGGCTTGGTCGGCGGGTCGTAGCGCAGCGGCAGGTCGATGCTGCCGCTGTCACCTGCGGGCGAACCCCAGCACAGGGCGGTGTAGGCCTTTTCCGTTTCACGGTCGTGGAATTGCCGGGACAGTTCGCGGTGGCTGTCGGCATCACGGGCGAGCACGATAAGGCCGGAGGTTTCCCAATCCAGGCGGTGCACGATGCGCGCTTCGGGGTAGCCGTTTTCCTGCAGGCGGGTGACCAGGCAATCCTTGTTGTCATCGGCGCGGCCGGGCACCGAGAGCAGCAGGGTGGGCTTGTTGATCACCAGCAGGGCGGCGTCCTGGTGGACGATTTCGATGTGGCTGAGCGGCATGGGCATTCTTTTGGTTGGGCGATAAAAACGAAAGGCGGCCATCGAGGCCGCCATTCGTGAAGCTGTTTGCTGCAAAAGGATCGATGTTGCTTCTGCCATCGCGTGGTGGGTTACGCAGCGCATTGGCTCTGGCGGTGAATTCAAACTCATCACCAGGCGCCGCTAACCCACCCTACGGTATGCGGATCAACGATCCGGCAGGGTGATGTTCAATTCCAGAATCGAACAGCTGCCCTGGTTTTCCAGTGCGACCTGAACCTGGTCGGAGTCGATGTTGACGTACTTGCGGATCACCTCGACCAACTCCTGCTGCAGGGCAGGCAGGTAGTCCGGCTGAGTGCGCTGGCCACGTTCGTGGGCAACGATGATCTGCAGGCGCTCTTTGGCGATGGAGGCGGTGGCTTCCTTCTTGCGTGAGCGCAGGAAGTCGAAAATATTCATTCTCGACCTCCAAACAGGCGCTGCAGGAAGCCCTGCTTTTTAACATCGAGGAAGCGGTGTGCCACTTCCTTGCCGAGCAGACGGTCGACGGCATCGCTGTAGGCCTGGCCGGCATCGCTCTGGTCATCGAGGATCACCGGCACGCCCTGGTTGGAGGCCTTGAGCACCGCCTGGGATTCGGGAATGACGCCGAGCAGGCGGATGGCGAGGATTTCTTCCACGTCTTCCACGCCGAGCATTTCACCGCGGGTGACGCGCTCCGGGTTGTAGCGGGTCAGCAGCAGGTGTTCCTTGATCGGCTCGCCGCCCTGTTCGGCGCGACGCGACTTGCTGGCCAGCAGGCCGAGCATGCGGTCGGAGTCACGAACCGAGGAAACTTCCGGGTTGGTGACCACGATGGCTTCGTCGGCGAAGTACATGGCCAGGTGGGCGCCTTTCTCGATACCGGCCGGCGAGTCGCAGACCACGTATTCGAAGTTTTCGCGCAGCTCGTTGATGACCTTCTCGACGCCTTCCTGGGTCAGCGCGTCCTTGTCACGGGTCTGGCTGGCGGCCAGCACGTAGAGGTTCTCTAGGCGCTTGTCCTTGATCAGGGCCTGGGTGAGGGTGGCTTCGCCGTTGACGACGTTGACGAAGTCGTACACCACGCGGCGTTCGCAGCCCATGATCAGGTCGAGGTTACGCAGGCCGACGTCGAAATCGACGATGACGGTCTTGTGGCCGCGCAAGGCGAGGCCGGTACCGATGGCAGCGCTGGTGGTGGTTTTACCGACGCCACCTTTGCCGGAAGTGACTACGAGGATCTTGGCCAAGGTGATTCACCCTAAAAATGAATAAAAACAGGAGCCTGCCGCGATTGGCGGTCTGTCGAAAGAATCGTTCGGCCGGGTGTTTCACGACCTGCGCGGGGTTCGCCCGGATCGTCTGCTCGCGTGCCGATGATTGTTTTGAAAGCCCGCCCGAAGGCGTTCAGGTGCCCGATGTGACAGTTAAAAGTGCCGGGCAGTATCCGTTAAAGACGGGTGATGTTCAACACGTCGCCCGTCAGGCTGACCTGTACCGCACGGCCCCAGTTCGGGTCACGACGCAGGTCTTCGGCAACCTTGTATTGGCCCGCGATGGAGAGCAGTTCGGCGCCCATTTGCTGGCAGAAGATCCGTGCCTGTCTATTACCCTTGACGCCAGCCAGCGCGCGGCCGCGCATCGGTGCGTAGACATGGATGTTGCCATCGGCGAGAAGTTCCGCACCGGCACTGACGGGCGCCAGTACCACCAGGTCGCAGCCCTGGGCGTAGATTTGCTGGCCACCGCGCACCGGCGTGGTGATCACGCGGGTCGGCTTGACCTCGGGCTCGGCCGGTTTGGCCGGTGGCTCCGGTGGTTTCGGAGCAGGATCGATGACCCGCTCGCGGGCACCGGATGGCGGCAGTACCGGCAGGTCCAGTGCGTTGGCGGCGGCGATGTCGGCGTCGCGGTTGGCGCGCACGGCCAGGGTGCGCAGGCCATGCTTGCGGCACAGCGTCATCAGCTCGCCAAGGTCGAGGTCGCCTTCATCCTTCGGCAGTTTGTCGAGCGCCAGTACCAGCGGCGTATTGCTGAAGAAGTTTGGCGCCTGGGCGACTTTCTCCGCCAGCTGCACGTCGAGGCGCGCCAGGTCGTTGTGCGCCAACTCCATCACGGTGATGGCCAGCATGCTGCCTTTGAGCTGGAACACGGGGTCTTGGTCGAGGAGATCAGCTTGGCTCATGGTCTGCCTGATGGGCCTTGGAAAAGTAGCGGGACTTATAACGAGAACGGCGGCGAGGCTCAAGGGTAAAAACTGCGGCGGCGGCTCGATGTCGGGCCTTGGCTGACCGCACGGCCACTGATTGGTGCCCCGGCACGTTCTATGAAGCACAGGCGAGCGCTTGCGAGGTGGCGGGCGCGCCGCTATGTTGCGGCACGTTCAGCTGTGGCCGCATGGCCTGCAGCAGGTATCGCCATCCGGGAGGAGCATGAGCAGGTCACCGATCCACATCGCCAGCGTGCAGCCGGGCGATATCGACGAGGTGGTGGCGTTCGTCATGGCCGCCCGTGCGCAGATCTTCCCGATGCTCGACGCCCGTGTGTTGCCCGCTGACCTGGCACATTTCCGCGAGGTATACCTGGAGGGCGACGATGGCCATTTCTGGCTGGCTCGTTGCGCGGGTGAGGTGGTCGCCGCCATCGGCTACCTGCCCTTCGATCACCGCTTTGCGCAGCTCGATTACCATGGCCTGCGCACCGTAGAGATCGTGCGTCTGTTCGTGGCGCCGGCATTTCGTCGGGGTGGCCTGGCCAGGGAACTGTATGCGCGCCTGCGCGAGCAGGCCGAAGCGGCGGGCATACAGGTGTTGTACCTGCATACTCACCCGTTTCTGCCCGGCGCCATTCGCTTCTGGGAGCGCCAGGGCTTCACGGTCACCGATATTGAAAACGATCCGGTTTGGCAGACGACGCATATGCAATGCCTGTTGCCCACGCTGCGCTAGAGTCACCACCGAACCACTTGCGGACGCCTGCCATGGACAAGCTGCTGGCCCTGAAAGCCTTCGTTGAAACCGTTCGTTGCGGCGGCTTTTCCGCGGCGGGCCGCAGCCTGGGCATGGCGACATCGTCGCTGACCCGGCTGGTCAGCGCCCTGGAAACCGAGCTGCAGAGCGTACTGCTCAATCGCAGCACCCGGCAGGTCAGCGTGACCGAGGCCGGGCGCGCCTACTTCGAGCGCGCGGTGGCCATCCTCGAAGCGCTCGACGAGGCCGATGCGGCCATCGCCGACCGCGGCGGCCAGGCGCGTGGGCGGCTGAACGTCAGCGTGCCGGTGGAGTTCGGTCGGCGGATCATCGCCCCGCACCTGGGCCGCCTGCTCGAACGGCACCCGGAACTCGAGTTGAACCTGCGCCTGAGCGATGAGGTGGTCGACCTGCTCGGTGAGCGGGTCGACGTCGCCGTGCGCCTCGGCAGCGCAGTGGTCAGCGAGGATGTGGTCAGCCTGCGGGTGGGCGAGTTCCAGCGCTGGTTGGTGGCCAGCACGGCCTACCTGGCGCGTAGCCAGCCCGTCAGCGAGCCGCACGGGTTGCTGGCGCACGATTGCCTGCGCTTCGATTTCGGCGCGGCCGGCCAGCGCTGGCAGTTCAGCCGGGCCGGGGAGGTGCAGCAGGTGGCCGTGCACGGGCCTCTGCAAAGCAACAATGGCGACGTGCTGCGTGAGGCGGCGCTGGCCGGGCAGGGGATTGCCCTGCTGGCCGACTGGCTGGTAAGCGCGGACGTCGCCAGCGGCCGGCTGACACGCCTGCTGGCGGACTATCAGGTGGCGCCCGGCGCGATGAGTGGCGCGATCAGTGCGCTGTACCTGCCCAACCAGCGCGGCTCGCGGCGGGTTGCTGCGTTCATCGCCTTTCTGCGCGAGGTGCTGGAGATCGCAGCCTGAGCGGCAGCGTTCGATTCTGCGCAACGCTGCATTGCGCGCTCGGCGGATTCTCCAGCAGCCCGGCTGCGTTTTAACCTGGCTACACCTGAACCGGCCAGCCCATCGCGGGTGGCGGCAGAGCATTGGCAGGCCGTTGCCCAGGGCGACGATCCGCACCGAATAATCGCGAGGACCACCATGCACACAACCACTTCCCGCCAGCACCACGGCCTGTCGCCAGCGCTGGTGCTGCTGTTCGCGTTTTGCTGCGGCGCCATCGTCGCCAACCTTTATTACGCCCAGCCGATCATCGAGCTGATTGCACCGGCGGTGGGCCTGTCGATGCACAAGGCCAGCCTGATCGTGTCCCTGACGCAGATCGGTTATGCCGTGGGGCTGCTGTTTCTGGTGCCGCTGGCCGACCTGCTGGAAAACCGCCGGTTGATGCTGCTGACCACACTGGCGGCGATGGTCTGCCTGCTGGCAGCAGGGTTTTCCACCTCGCCGGGGGTGTTTCTGAGCCTGGCGCTGTTGATCGGCCTCAGTTCGGTATCGGTGCAGATGCTGATTCCCCTGGCCGCTCACCTGGCGCCGGAAGCCACCCGGGGGCGGGTGGTCGGCAATATCATGGCCGGGCTGCTGCTGGGCATTCTGCTGGCACGCCCGGTGGCCAGCCTGATCGCCGAGTACTTCGGCTGGCGCGCGGTGTACTTCGCCGCGGCGGCAATGATGCTGGGCATCGTGGTGGTGATCGCCACCACCATCCCACGCCACGTGCCGGACAATCGCGGCCATTACGGGCACCTGCTGCTGTCGCTGCTCAGCCTGCTGCGCCGCTACTCGACGCTGCGTCAGCGCGCACTGTACCAAGGCCTGATGTTCGCCTCGTTCAGCCTGTTCTGGACCGTGGCGCCGCTGGAACTGGTGCGCCATTACGGCTTCAGCCAGACCCAGGTGGCACTGTTCGCCCTGGTCGGCGCCATCGGCGCCATCGCCGCGCCGATTGCCGGGCGCCTGGCCGATGCGGGTCACACCCGGCCTGCCACGCTGGTGGCGCTGGTGCTCGCGCCCCTGGCCTTTGCGTTGACGCTGGGCAGCCCGCTGGCCGGGGTGCTCGGCCTGGTGTTGTGTGCCGTGCTGCTGGACTTCGCCGTGCAACTGAACATGGTGCTGGGCCAGCGCGAGGTCTATGCCCTGGAGCAGAACAGCCGCGCACGCCTCAACGCGTTGTACATGACCAGCATCTTCGTCGGCGGCGCCACCGGTTCGGCCATTGCCAGCCCGATCTACGAGAATTTCGGTTGGCAGGGCGCCGCGTTGATGGGCGGGGTGTTCCCGGCACTGGCGCTGCTGTTGGCCCTGTGCAATGGGCGCCAGGCCGCTGCGCCGCAGCAGCAGGGGCTGTCTGGCAAGTAGCACTGTGGTTCAGAGCTGCGACGTACGCACCACGCAGTCCGCACGATCACGCAGGCGCGGGTTCAGCGCCGTGCCCAGGCCGACGCCGCTCGGCGGCAGGATGAAGCCGTTGTTGACCACCGGCAGGGCGGTCACCAGGTCCTGATAGAAACCGGCCAGATAGGCGCGCACCACTTCCTGGAAGATCGCGTTGGGGCTGGCCAGGCCCAAATGAAGCGAGGCCATCAGCACCACCGGCCCGGTGCAGTCGTGCGGGGCGATGGGTTTCTGGTAGGCCTCGGCGAGGGTGGCGATTTTCTTGGCCTCGCTGATACCGCCGCACCAGGACAGATCGAGCATCACGTAATCCAGCGCGTCGGCGGCCAGCAGGTCGCGGAATGCGCTGCGCGTCGCCAGGGTTTCGCTGCCGCAGACTGGCAGGCCGCTGAGCCGACGGTAATCGGCCAGGCCCTGCACGGTGTCCATCTTGATCGGGTCTTCGGCCCAGAAGATGCCGTAGTCCTTCAGCTCACGGGCAATGGCCAGTGCCGTGGTGGCGTTCCACAGGGAGTGGAATTCGCACATCAGCTCGATGCGATCACCGACCGCCTTGCGGATTTTCTCGAAGGGTTCGAGGCCCTTTTTTATATCCTCCGAGCTGATGTACTGGCCGCCGCTGGCCAGGGCGAAAACGTCGAAGGGCCAGATTTTCATGGCGCTGAAACCGTCGTCGATCAGGCTCTGGGCCAGCTCGTCCGGGCATTCGACGAAGGCGACCTGATCGTCATAGCGCTCGCTGACCGTCGCCTCGCCCTTGGCGACGATGCGGCGCTGTTCACTGCCAGTGTTGAAGTTACCGCCGGCGCAGGTGTTGTAGGCGCGCATGCTGTCGTGGGCGAGGCCGCCGAGCAGCTGGTAGACGGGCTGATTGACCGCCTGGCCGAAGATATCCCAGAGGGCGATGTCCAGCGCCGAAGCCGCGCGGGTTTCCACGCCGGAACCGTTGAAGCCGAGGTAGCCGCGCAGCAGGGCCTTGCTGTGCCGTTCGATCTGCAACGGGTCCTTGCCCAGCAGCATGCCGGCGCAGATCGAATGGATGTAGGCCTCCACCGCTTCGGCACCGCGAAAGGTCTCGCCGAGGCCTACCTGGCCGTCATCGGTGTGCACCTCGACCCACAACAGGTTGGGCAGGTTGGTGAGGCGGGTGGTGTCGATCCTGGTGATTTTCATGCGTCTTCCTCAACCCTGGCCGTGAACGACGTTATGCAGCTTTTCGCCGTTTGCCAGTCGCCTGATATTGGCCGCGATGAAGGCGTAGCGACGCTCGAACAGGCCGTGGGTCCAGCCGGAGACATGCGGTGTGCAGAAGGCGTTGGGCAGTTCCTCGAAACGGTGCCGGGCCGGCGCCACGTTGTCGCTGCTGCCTGCCGGGTAGGCGTACCACACGTCTAGAAACGCCTTGGCGATGCGCTTGTCGACCAGGGCTCGGTAGAGCGCATCCTCGTCGACCACAGCGGCGCGGGCGATATTGATGAGCACGGCATCCTCGCGCATGGCATGAAACTGCGCGGCGCCGAATGAGCCGCGGGTTTCATCGTTGAGCGGGCAGCACAGCACCACGTAGTCGGCGCGTGGCAGGATGTCGTTGATCTGCGCCGGGGTGTAGGCCTCGTCGCACGGGCCGTGCAACTGGCCGTTGAGGGCGCGGGAGGAGAGGGCGCTGACCTTCATGCCGAAGGCTTGCGCGCGCACTGCCACGGCCTGGCCAATGCGGCCGAAGCCGATGATCAGCACGCTTTTGCCATGCAGCTCGCCACGCGGCCGGCGCCCCAGGTACGCGGCCGAGAAACGCTCGCTGTCGAAGCTGGCACGGGCCTGGGCGAGACCCACCTCATGCTCCAGCATGCTCGCCAGGGCATATTCGGCCATGGGGATTTCATGCTCGAACACGTTGCAGGCCACGCTGCCCTCGGGCAGCGCCGAAAAGTCGATGCCGTCGAGACCTGCCCCCGGCACATGAAGCAGGCGAAAGCGCGGTACCCGGGCCTTGTCCGCACGCTTGAAACGCATGGCCACCAGCACGTCGGCGCCGTCGATCTGCTCATCCCACGCCGGGGATTCATGAGCCTCTCGCGGCAGCGCCACGTAATCGGCGGCGAAGCCCAGCTCGGCGACGATTTCTTCCTGATGGGTGGCGGCTTCGCCGATCATGACGATTTTCATGGCGGTTCTCCTGTTATGCAGTCAGGCCTGTGCAGGCGTCGGCCCGGCAGTGCGGCGAGAGGCTTCGGTTCGGATGGCTACGCTCGGCTGCAATGGTAGCGCAATCATTTTTAGCCAACCGTAAAACAACGCAACCGACGCTGACAAGCGCCTTTTCATCATCGCGATGGCGGCAAGGTGGCAGAACCCGGATGTGGCAGGGGCGCAGCGCGGTTCGATCAGCCTGTGCTGTCGCGGTCGATCAACTGGTAGCCGATGTTGCGCTGCACCACCTCGACGCTGTTTCCCTGCAGGCGTTCGAGCAGCGCGACGGCGGCGGCATCGCCCATGGCCCTGCCGTCGATCTTCACGGTGGAAAGTGTCGGATGGGTGTGAGCGGCGAAGTTCATGTCACCGAAGCCCATGACCGCCACCTCCTGCGGCACGCGAATGCCTTGGGCCATGGCTTCGGTGAGCACGCCATGGGCCAGGGTATCGGACGTGCAGACCACCACCAGCGGCCGTGCGGCAGCCGCCAGCAGCGTGCGCAGGAAGTTGCGCCCGTGCTCCAGCGTGGGCACATCCTCGATGGGGTCGCTTGGCAGCGCCTCGACGCCATGCACCGCCAGTTCTTCTCGAAAGGCGGCGATACGCCGCTGGCCGCGCGGATCATTGACCGCCAGGGTGGCGAAGGTCTGGTAGCCCTTGGCGAGCAGGTGGCGGGCGACGTCACGGCCGACGTCCTCATGGGAGAAGCCCACCAGCATGTCGATCGGGTCGCTGGTCAGGTCCCAGGTTTCCACCACCGGCACGCCTACGGCGCGTAAGCGACGGCGACTGGCTTCGGTGTGCAGCGTGCCGGTGAGGATGATGCCATCGGGGCGACGGCTGAGGACCACTTCGAGCAGCTCCTGCTCGCGATCGGGCTGGTAGCCGGACATGCCGAGCAGCACCTGGTAACCCGAGGTGCTGAGGCGCTCGGCAATGGCCTGAAAAGTGTCAGAAAAGATCGGATTGGTGAGGATCGGCACGATCACCGCCACCAGGTGGCTGCGATTGCTGGCCAGGGCGCCGGCCACCAGGTTACGCACGTAACCGGTCTCCTCGATGGCCTTGCGCACCTTGAGCAAGGTGGCCTTCTTGACCCGGCTGGGGTTGTTGAGAGCCCGCGATACCGTCATCGGTGCCACCCCCGCAGCCTTCGCCACATCGATCAGGGTTGCCCCGTGGGTCGACCTGCCCCTGTGCCCCGTTCCTTTGCCCGTCATATCACGTCCACGCTGGTTGACGCCCTCATCCTAGCAGCGCTGGCGCATGGCGGTCATGCCGTGATCGCCTTTGGCCAGCCTGGCAGGCGATGGCGCCTATTGCCGGCTGGGCGTGGCGCAATGTGCCGGCCGCTGAGGAACCAGGCCGATTCACCGCGGTCTTTCAGCAGTCGGCCAAACCGGGTGAAAGGCATGGCGTTGCGCCATTTTCGCGGCCTTTTCCGCCCTACAACAATTCACCTGGCCGACCCTAGCGCGCTGCGTCGCATTGTGTTCCACCGCCGAGTGAAGATCGTCCTTATGTCCCTAGCCCGCACTTTTTCCGCTTCCTTTTCCCTGCCGCACATGCGCGTGCTAGGGGCCTCGCTGCTGTCCGGCCTATTGCTGGTTGCCGCTCCCGTTCATGCGCAACAAGCCGGCGAGGACGTACGCTGGGTCAGTGACAGCCTCGCTACCTACGTGCGCAGTGGCCCGACCGATGGTTACCGTATCGTCGGCACGCTCACATCCGGCATGCGCGTGCAGTTGCTGCGCACACAGGGCGATTACAGCCAGGTGCGCGGCGAAAATGGTGACGCCGTGTGGATCGCCAACCGTGACCTGCAGGAGGTGCCCGGCCAGGCCGAGCGGCTGCCGCAACTGGAGCAGAAGGTCACCGAGTTGAGCACCGAACTGGCCGGCATCAACGACACCTGGAATACCCGGGTGCAAGGCATGCAGGAAACCCTGGACGCGCGCAAGACGCTGATCGACGAGCTGGAGGCCAGCCGCAGTGCGCTGGACATCGAGTTGAACCAGGCACGCTCGGAACTGCGCGAAGCCCAGGCGCAATTGGGCAGTGAGCAGAAGGAGGTGTTGATGCGCTACATGGTTTACGGCGGCAGCATCGCCGGCGCCGGCCTGCTGGCGGGGCTGATCCTGCCGACCATGTTCCGCCTTCGCCGCAAGCGTAACGACCAGTGGGTGTAAGGCGCTAAGCAGCCGAGGGCTACTGTCGGCCGCTCATTGGCGGCGTTTGGGTGGCCCGAGTTACGCGCGATCGTCGCTGCCGGGCGCGTTGGCGCGTGGCCGGCGCGCCCGGCAAGCGGTCGCGCCTCAATGCACCTCGGCCGCCACTGCGGTGCGAATCGCTTCGAGCAGCATCATGCAGGCGGGGTTGTCGTTCTGGCTGCGCCAGGTCAGGTGCAGCTCGCTCTGGATCCCCTCGCCAAGGTCGATCTCGCGGAAGGTCACGTCCCTGAACACGACGTTGGTGGCGCAGCGCGGCACCAGGGCCAGGCCCATGCCGGCATTGACCAGTGCCAGGATGGTCAGCGAGGAGCCCAGCCACTGCACGTATTCCGGCGCCACGCCAGCGGAGCGGAACATTCCGGTCAGCAGTTCGTTGAACGGCGGATAGGCGGCGTGGGAATACATCAGAAACGGCGCGCCATCCAGATCTGCAACGCCGACCCGTGCAGCCGTCGCCAGCGGATGCTGGCTGGGAATGGCCAGCACGAACGGCTCGCGCACCAGGCATTCATTCTCGTAACCGGCCTGCAGCAACGGCTGGCGCACGATGCCCAGGTCGATGCGCCGGGTGCGTAGCGCTTCATGCTGCTGGTGGGTGTTCATCTCGCTGAGGGCAATCTTCACATGAGGCTGATTGAGCCGCGCTTCGGCGATCACCCTGGGCAGGAATTCATATACCGCGCTGCCGACGAAGCTGATGCTCACCGAACCGATGTCGCCAGCGGCGAAGCGGCGCGCCGCGGCGGCTGCCTGATGCGCGCGTTCCAGCAGGTGCTGGGCCTCGATGAAGAACGCCCGGCCCGCGGCGGTGAGCGCCACGCTGCGGGTGCTGCGGGTAAACAACTCGACACCGAGGCTGTGTTCGAGCAGCTGGATCTGCCGGCTCAAAGGCGGCTGGGTCATGTTCAGCCGTTCCGCGGCGCGGCGAAAGTTGAGTTCGGTGGCAACGGTGGTAAAGCAGCGAAGCTGGGCGAGTTCGAACATTGATCCAATCCGGGTATCAATCAAGTGCCAATGTAGATTAGACGGGATCAATGCCCGCGTACATCATCGGGCAGTCCCATAGCCGGCACCCGCTGAGGCGCTGCAACCTGACGAGTACGGAGCACGAGCCATGAAGATCAAACAGGTACGCGTAACGCCGATTGCGTTCCGTGACGCACCGCTGCTCAATGCCAGCGGCATCCATGAGCCCTACGCATTGCGTTCGATCATCGAGGTGGAAAGCGACAACGGCTTCATAGGCCTGGGCGAGAGCTATGGCGATGCGCCCGTGCTCAGCGTGCTGCAGGCCATGCAGGAATCGCTGGTCGGCCTCGACCCCTTCGACCTCAACGGCCTGCGGGCCCGGGTGGTGAAAACCGTCGCTGCCCTGAAGCCGGGCACTGCAGGCGCCGAGCTGGCGCCCGGCTCGCACCCCAGCAAGCAGGTGGCGAATGCCTATTCGGCCTTCGAGGTGGCGTTTCTCGATCTGCAGGCGCGCTCGCTTGGCATGCCGCTGGTGGACCTGCTCGGTGGCGCGGTGCGCGACGAAGTGCCGTTCAGCGCCTACCTGTTCCTCAAGTATGCCGAGCACGTGGGTTCGCCCTACAAGCCGGATCGCTGGGGCGAGGGCATCAGCCCCGAGCAGATCGTCGCTCAGGCGCGCACCATGATCGAGGAAAACGGCTTCAAGAGCATCAAGCTCAAGGCCGGTACCTTGCTCGGCCCCGAGCACGAGGTCGCCTGTATCCTGGCGCTGCGCCAGGCATTTCCTGACACCCCCCTGCGCATCGACCCCAACGGCAACTGGTCGGTGGAGACCTCGCTGCGCATGGCCGAGCTGATGGGCGATGCCCTGCAGTATTACGAAGATCCGTGTCCCGGCCTGGAGGGCATGGCCGAGGTGCACAAGCGCACGGGCCTGCCGCTGGCGACCAACATGGTGGTCACCGATTTCGATGAGTTCCGCCGTAGTGTGGCCCTTGATAGCGTGCAGATCGTGCTCGCCGACCACCATTACTGGGGCGGCCTGCGCGATACGCAGATCCTTGCGCGGATGTGCGATACCTTCGGCCTGGGTGTGTCGATGCATTCCAACTCGCACCTGGGTATCAGCCTGATGGCCATGACTCACGTCGCGGCGGCCGTGCCGAATTTGTCCTACGCGTGCGACACCCACTACCCGTGGCAGGAGCCGGACGAAGAGGTGATCAAGGGCGGCAAGCTGCCGATCGTCGACGGCTGCGTGAAGCTCACGCGCACGCCTGGCCTGGGTGTCGAACTGGATTACGATCAGTTGGCCAAGCTCAACGAGCAGTTCCTCACCTGCGGCATTCGGCAACGCAACGACGTGACCCAGATGCAGAAATATGACCCGAGCTGGAAGGCGCTCAAGCCGCGCTTCTGACGCTGCCGAGGTGGCCCGCCAATGGCCACCTCTTCCTATTGCTGCTCGCGCACGGTCGCCTGGCTCGCCAGCAGGGCTATCGCAGCCTGGCTGCCGACGACCTGCGCATACTCGCCCTGCAAGTTGGCCAGCGCCATGCCATGTACCTCCTCGGCGCTGCGCTGTATCCCGTGGTAATCGACCATCGCGAACGTGAAGCAGCCGTCAGCCACTACAAAGGTGCTGAAGCCCAGGTTGCCGGCCGAACGTGCGGTGCCCTCGACCGAGTTGTTGGTGCTGACGCCGACGATCACCAGTGATTCGATGCCACGCACCCGCAACCAACGCTCCAGGCCGGAGTTGATGAAGGCATCAGGTACGTTCTTCTCGACCACGTGCTCGCGCGGCTGGGGCTGTAGCGCTGGCTGGAACTCAACGCCAGGCTGCCCAGGGGCGAACAGCGAGCCCGACGATCTGGACATATGCCGCACGTGCACGATCGGCGCGGCGGCCAGGCGCCAGGCCTGCAGCAACTGGGCGATCCGTGCTGGGGCATCGGGGTTGCTGCGAACACCCGCTTGCGCCTCGAGCATGCCGCGTTGCATATCGATGATGATCAAAGCCGGGTGGGTCATGACGATGCCTTATGTCGGGTGGTAGGGCACTTATGCGGAAATGGGTGATCATAGAGGTACGACCTCTTTCTACGAGCATTGCATCTTGCATGGCCGAATTTCGGCTACCGTGCAGGTTGCATAGTCGCGATTTCTTTTCTCTCTAAATAGTCTTTTTAAATCAAGCTCTTAGTTTTTCTTAATAGCTGGCATGCACTCTGCAATATCCCTCTCGACGAAGGAACATCATCAGAGGGTACGAGCCATGCAATACGCCATCCAGCAACTGATCGAAAATCTCCCGGACCATGTAGTCGATTTCAAGAAGCGCCCCGACGGGATGTTGCTGATGACGTTGCGCAAGGACAACGAGGTTGTATTCCTGAAGGCGATCGACCGCCAGACCATCGTGTGCGAAACCCGCGTTCAGGCGCTGCTGCATGAAATCATGCGTGACAGCAAGCTGGTCAGCGGCGAAATCAACTGGAAGGGGCAGGGCGCCCAGTGGATCGACCGTACGCTGCCGACCTTCACCGGCGCACCGATCAACCCGACTGCCGCCAAGATGATGTGGGCCCGCCGCGCTCGTGATGGTGGCTACCGCGCCACTGCCTGAGCCAGCAGAAACATTGCAAAGCCCGCCTCGTGCGTAATGCTGTTCACTTAAGCATTTGAGCCTAAGCCGGGACTTCTAGAAAATCCGATACCAGCTCCCTGGTATCGGATTTTTTTATGCCTATTCAGCAGCAATTGCTCGACCTCGGCGACCTCTTCAATTTCTCAGACCTCAGCACCTTCACCCAGAATATCCCTGTTGAATGGGTTGCCAGTGCGTTGGACCTATCTGCACAAGCCACTATCCGGCGGCGGCGTCTGCCAAGCGACCAAGTGCTTTGGTTGGTGCTGGGCATGGCCTTGTTTCGCGACGAGCCTGTGCACGAAGTGGCCAGACGCCTGAATATCTGCGCCCAAGGCTTGGCCTCCGATCAGCTACTGGCACGTAGCGGCGTAACTGAAGCACGGAAGCGACTGGGAGCCGATCCAGTCGAGTCTTTGTTTCGCCAGACAGGTAAACAATGGGGCTGCGAGCGATACGAGGGGGATGACTGGGGCGGTTTGCAGGTGTTCGCGGTGGATGGTGCGTTGCTGAGAACACCCGATTCACCTGAGTTGCGAGAGCATTTCGGCTCGGGCAACACGGGTACCGAGCGCCAGACACCGTTTCCCATGTTACGCCTGGTTGCGCTGATGAATGTGCGTTCCCACGTGATCCTCGATGCCCAACTCAGCCCGTACCGTGGTAGTGAGATGCGCTTGGCCGAGACCCTCCTTGAGCAGATTCCGGACAACTCGATAACGCTGTTCGATAAAGGCTTTTGGGGCGCGGATCTGTTGTTGAGCGTCGCTGAGGGTGGCGACAATCGTCACTGGTTAACGCCGGCTCGCAAGAAGCTGGTCATGGAGGAAGTCGAGCGTTATGGCGAGCACGATCGTCGTATTCGGATGAAGGTTTCGCCCCAGGCGCGCAAGCGAAACCCGAACTTGCCTACACACTGGGAGGCGCGGGAAGTCAGCTATGAAAGCATGGGGCAGATCAGGTCGCTGCTCACATCGCTACCTGCCGAGAACTACAGCGCAGAAGCTGTAGCCCAGCTGTACCTGGAGCGCTGGGAGATTGAATTGGGGTTTCGAGATATCAAAAGCTCGATGCAGCAGAACGCCGTGACACTGCGCAGCAAGAAGGTCGAGCTGATTTATCAGGAGGTCTGGGGTCTGTTGCTGGCTTACAACGTCATACGACGAGAGGCCAGCCAAGCCGCAGTAGCCTTCGGCCGAACGCCTTCGGACATACGGTTCAAGCCGGCCTGCCAGTACATCGCTGTGCAATTGATCGTCATGGCGGCCGCCAATCCGGTATCGGCAACAGGTAGGCGGTTGGTAGAGTTGCGCGGAGGTATCGGGGGACTGTTTCTGGATCACCGTCCGAGGCCACCAAGACCGCGGACGGTGAAGATTTCCAAAACCCGTTATCCGGTGGATCGTAAGGCTGCTCCGCTTAAGTGAACAGCATTACGCCCAGGCGGGGCTTTTTTACGCCTGCAGTAGCGTGCCGGCACCCTGGCGTGGCTGCCGGCTTGGCGGCATCAGCCGGCTAGCACGCTGTCGACCAGCGCCTTGGCTTCTTCCTGGATGCGCTTGAGGTGGGTGTCGCCCTCGAAGCTTTCCGCGTAGATCTTGTAGACGTCTTCGGTGCCGGACGGGCGAGCGGCGAACCAGCCGTTGTCGGTGACCACCTTGAGCCCGCCGATGGCGGCGCCGTTACCCGGTGCTTCGGTGAGAATGGCCGTGATCGGCTGGCCGGCGAGCTCACTGGCAGTGACCTGGGACGCCGACAGCTTGCCCAGGCGGGCTTTCTGCTCACGGTCTGCTGGCGCGTCGATGCGCTGGTAGACCGGCGCGCCAAAGCGTTCGGTCAGGGCCTGATAGCGCTCGCCTGGGTCCTTGCCGGTTACCGCGGTGATTTCCGCGGCGAGCAGGCCCAGGATGATGCCGTCCTTGTCGGTCGACCAGGCGCTACCGTCCTTGCGCAGGAAGGAAGCCCCGGCCGACTCCTCGCCGCCAAAGCCGAAGCGGCCTTCGATCAGACCGTCGACGAACCACTTGAAGCCCACCGGCACTTCCACCACCTCACGGTCGATGCCCTTGGCGACACGGTCGATCATCGACGACGACACCAGGGTCTTGCCGATGGCAGCCTGGGCTGCCCACTGCGGACGGTGGGTGAACAGGTACTCGATGGCCACGGCCAGGTAATGGTTGGGGTTGAGCAGGCCCACCGAGCGGGCAATGATACCGTGGCGGTCGTGATCGGTATCGCAGGCGAAGGAAACGTCGAAGCGATCCTTGTTCTCGATCAGCCCGGCCATCGCGTGGGGCGAGCTGCAATCCATGCGGATCTTGCCGTCCCAGTCGACGCGCATGAAGCGGAACGTCGGGTCGACACGGGTCGACAACACCTCGAGCGGCAGGCCGAAACGCTCGGCGATACGCGTCCAGTAATGCACGCCGGCGCCGCCCAGCGGATCGACGGCGAATTTCAGGCCAGAACCACGAATCGCCTGCAGATCCAGCACCTGCTCAAGGTCGCCGACGTAATTGTCGATGAAGTCGTAACGCTGTGTGGTTGGCGCCTTCAGGGCGCTGGCGTAATCGATGCGCTGCACGCCATTGAGGCCGGCCACCAGCAATTGGTTGGCGCGCTCCTGAATCCACTTGGTGACGCCGGTATCCGCCGGGCCGCCGTTGGTGGCGTTGTATTTGAAACCGCCGTCGGCAGGGGGGTTATGCGACGGGGTGATCACGATGCCGTCGGCCAGACCGCCGCTGCGGCCTTTGTTGTAATCAAGAATCGCCTTGGAAATGGCCGGGGTGGGGGTGTAGCCCGGCTCGCCGGCGGTTTCGCTGCAGCCGGCATCGATGCGGGTTTCGATACGGTTGGCAGCCAGCACTTCCAGCGCGGATACGAAGGCGGGCTCGGACAGCGCGTGGGTGTCCATGCCGATGAACAGCGGGCCGTCGATGCCCTGGCCCTGGCGGTAATCGCAGATCGCCTGGGTCACCGCGAGGATGTGCCATTCGTTGAAGCTGTTCTTCAAGGACGAGCCGCGGTGGCCCGAGGTACCGAATGCCACTTGCTGTGCGGGGTCGCTGGGGTCCGGACGTTCGCTGTAGTAGCGCGAAACCAGGCGTGGCAGGTTGGCCAGGCTGTGCTCGTCGGGAAGGCGTCCCGCGTTGCTGTGGATGCTCATCAATCGTTCCTTTGATGGGATGAAGGGGCCACGCGGCGATGGCAGCGCGCGAGGCATCGGGGGTTCGACACCACAGCGGTGGTGTGGAGTTCCCCTCGTCGTGGTTGCGAATGGTAAAGGCTTCCTGAGAGCGCGTCAGTGCCTCTTGGGGATACGTTCCGGGGGCGGCCTGCAGCGAGGTGATATCCGTTCATCGGCTGCCTTTATTATCCATGTGCGAAGTAATGGCTCTTTGATACTGTTTGCTCGCGCCTGATCGCAAACGGGTGCCGCTGGGCCGACAGGGAGTGGTTGGTAAAAACCTCTCTTGCATCCGGTGCAACCATGAACCTTCGCAATTTCAATATCGCCCCCCGTGCCGCGTTCTGTTTCGCCCTCATCACCCTGCTGGTCGTGGTGCTGGGCAGCTTCTCGCTGTTCAAACTGGGTGATCTCTACAAGGCCGAGCAGGACATCGAAGCCAACTGGATGGTCAGCATCCAGGCCACCGGAGAAATGCAGAAGGATCTGCTCAACATCCGCCTGGAGACCCTCAGGCTGCTGGCCGTTGGCGAGAGTGAAGGGCAGCAGGCGATCGATCAGAGCGCGGCGCAGACGTACCGCTCGGCCCTTCAACAGGTGCTCCAGCAATACGGCGAGCAACTGGTTTCCAGCCCTGCCGAGCAGAGCCTGTTCGACCGCGTGCGTGCCAGCACGCAAACCTACCTGGCAGGACAGCAGCAGATCATCGACCTGCTGCACCAGAACCAGACGCCGCAGGCCCTGGCCCTGGCCAACGGGCGAGTCCGTGAAGACGGCGGCTCGCTCCAGCAGCAGCTCGACGAGCTGACGGCCTACAACATGCAGGGTGCGAAAGCCGCCGGGTTGAACGCGAGTGCCACCTATGACCACGGCCGCACCGGGGTACTGGTCACCATATCGGTCGCGGTGCTGCTGACGGTGCTGCTGGCGATCCTGCTGACGCGGTCCATCGCCAATCCGATCAACGAGGCGCTCCTGAGCGCCGAAACCATTGCGTCCGGTGATCTTACCCGCGCCGTCCAGGTGACCGGCAAGGATGAAGCCGGTCGCCTGCTGGCTGCCCAGGCGACCATGCAGCGCAACCTCAACGAGGCGATTCGCCAGATCAGTGAGTCGTCCACACAGCTGGCCGCCGCTGCCGAGGAGATGGCCTCGGTGACCGAGGAGAGCACCCGCGGGCTGCTGAACCAGAATGCCGAGATCGACCAGGCCGCCACGGCGGTGACGCAGATGAGCGCCGCGGTCGAGGAAGTCTCGCGCAATGCCAGCGGCGCGTCCGATGCCGCCCGCGATTCCACGATTTCGGCCACCGCCGGCAACCAGCACGTGGCGCGTACGGTAGCCGCGATTCGTCAGCTGTCAGGCAATGTCGTGGAAGCCTCCGACCAGGTACAGGGGCTTGCCAACCAGGCCCGCGACATCAGCAAGGTGCTCGACGTGATTCGCAACGTGGCCGAGCAGACCAACCTGTTGGCGCTCAATGCCGCCATCGAGGCGGCGCGTGCCGGCGATCATGGTCGTGGTTTCGCGGTGGTGGCCGACGAGGTTCGCGGGCTGGCGCATCGCACCTCGGCGTCCACCCGGGAAATCGAGCAGATGATCGCCGCGATCCAGGCTGGCACCGCAAAGGCCGTGCTGGCAATGCACACCAGCAACCAGGAAGCGACCACCACCCTGCAGGTGGCCGACGAGGCCCGCCATGCGCTGGTGCAGATCGTCGACTCCATCGCCATGATCAACGAGCGCAACCTGCAGATCGCCACCGCCTCGGAGCAGCAGGCCCACGTGGCCCGTGAGGTCGATCGCAATCTGGTGAGCATTCGCGACCTGTCGATTCAGAGTGCATCGGGTGCCAACCAGACTGCGGCAGCGTGCAGCGAGCTGGCACGCCTGGCGCAGGGGCTCAATACCCTGGTAGGGCGCTTCAGGCTGAGCGCCTGAGACGTCGAGCGGCCGCTGTGGCTTGTCGGCCGGCCCGGGTGCCGGCCGTGCAGCAGGCGTGCCTCTCATCCTGTTCACCGGCTGGGCCTGCAACCATGGTCAACCGGGCGCCTGGCTGGCTATGATGGCTGCCATGAATTCATCGATGCCGCTCCGTCACCCCTGTCCGCCTGGTGCTTGCGACTGCGAGCGTGAGCAGTTGCTGGAAACGCCGACCGGCGATCAGCGCATTCTGCTGCTCACCAAGGCAGAGGAAAAGCGCCTGCTCGAGCGCCTGGAAAACCTGGCCAGCCTCGAGGATCTTGAGCGGCTGCAGCAGCGCATGTTCGAGCAGTTGGGCATACGGGTCAGCGTAGCCCCCGGCGCCAACGAAGTGCGCAGCATGCGTGGCATCGCCATCGAGGTGGCGGCCTTTGCGGGGCTGTGCCGCAAGACCCGCCAGGCCATTCCCGCCGCGATTCGCCGCGGCCTGGAGAAGCGCCCTGAAGTCGCCTATGCGCTGCTCAACGCCAATGACCTGTTCCGCGACCTGTAATCATCGCCAGCGCTTCACAGCGCCTGGCAATGCACGCCCAGGGTGTGGCAGCGCGCATCGAAATCCTTGGCCAGGTCGGCCACGGTGATATTACCCAGGCGCTGCAGGAGCAATGCCTGGGCTTCGTCGAAGGCGCGGGTGAGGGCGTGATTGACCGCCTGCTCGACCAGGCAATGGGGAGTGTCAGTGGCCAGGCCGATGCTGAAGATGGACTGCGAGCCCAGTGCCTGGTGGACGTCCAGCAGGGTGATCTGCGCCAGCGGCCTGGCCAATGACCAGCCACCGTTGTGGCCCTTGTCCGAGGTCACGTAGCCCTTTTCGCGCAACAGGCCCATGGTGCGACGCACCACCACCGGGTTGGTTTCCAGCATGCGGGCGATGATGTCCGAGGTGGTGCGCTGTTCGTGGCGGTCCATGTGGATCAGCACGTGCAGCATGCGGGAGAGGCGGGTGTCGTTTCTCATCGGGCGTCTCGAGGCGAAGCGGTGTGATGCCGAGTATGATTCGTAATGAATAAAGTTACGAGAGGTTGACGGGGTTTCAAAATGTAACTTATGGTGTTTCGTGAGGGTCCGGGCTTCATCCGGGCCATGCATGGAGGAGTCGCGCCATGAGTTATGACGCAATCATCGTCGGAGGCAGCTACGCAGGCCTCTCTGCCGGCCTGCAACTGGCCCGTGCTCGGCGCCGGGTGCTGGTAGTCGACGCTGGTGTGCGGCGCAATCGCTTCGCCAGCCAGTCCCACGGCTTTCTTGGCCAGGATGGGCGAGCGCCCGAAGAGATCGTGGCCGATGGTCGAGTTGAGCTGATGGACTACCCGAACGTGACCTGGCTGGCCGGGGAAGCCGCCGAGGTGACGCGCGACGGTGGCGGTTTCCAGGTCAGGCTGGTCGATGGTCAGACCCTGGCGGCGCGGCGACTGGTCCTCGCCGGCGGTGTGCGCGACGAGTTGCCGGCCATCGACGGCCTGGCGCAGCGCTGGGGGCGCCATGTATTTCACTGCCCCTACTGCCACGGCTATGAATTGAACCTGGGACGCATTGGCGTGTTGGCGGTTTCGCCCCTGTCGATGCACCACGCGATGATGTTGCCTGACTGGGGCAGTACCACCCTGTTCACCAACGGTGCGTTCCTGCCGGATGCCGAGCAGCTCGAACAACTGGCCCGCCGCGGTGTGGTCGTCGAGCCGGACCGGGTCACGGCGCTCACCGGCGAACGGGTCGACATCAACCTCGCCGACGGCCGCTGCGTGGCGCTGGACGGTCTGTTCGTGCTGCCGCGTACCCACCAGAACAATCCGCTGGCCGAACAGCTGGGTTGCACCTTGGCCGATGGTCCGATGGGCCCCTACCTGCATACGTCGGAAACCCAGGAGACCAGCGTGCCGGGCGTTTTCGCCTGTGGCGACGCAGCGCTGGCCGCGGGCTCCGTGGCGCTGGCGGTGGGCACTGGCGCCAGGGCCGGAGCGGGCGCACATCAGTCGCTGATTTTCCGCCAGGATGGCGCAGATCAATGAAGCGCATCGGCTGCTGAGGCATACTGCATGCCCCTCGTCATGACCGAATCGCTGCAGATGCCAGGCTCGCTTACCAGAAACCCCTTGACCGCCCGTGTTCCCCGTCGCATCGCCAGCCGTTGTGTGCTGTTCGCGGTCGCCGTGCTCGCCGCTCAGGTTGCCTGCGCCGAAGCCGACATTGCCGCCGGCGAGGCGCTGTTCAAGCGCAGCTGCGGCAATTGCCATAGCGTCGGGCCTGGCGCCCGCGCAGCATTCGGGCCGCAGCTCAACGGGATTTTCGGACGCCAGGCCGGGACGACAGCGGACTACCACTATTCGCCGGCGATGAAACGTTCCGGTGTGGTGTGGAGCCGCGAGACGCTGAGTGCCTTCATCAACGATTCCGACGACGTGGTGCCTGGCAACAAGATGCGCTTCTGGGGCATCGGCGATCAGCAGAAGATCGATAATCTGTTGTTGTACCTGCAGTCCCACCAGGACCACTGACTGGTGTTCACCGCGCCTGACGCCAGCGCGGCGCACCCTGGCCATTCAGTCTGAACGAAGCCCCGCCTGCCTGTTCTGAAATAGACAGAACTTTAAACGGCGGACGGCCTGGCCGTTCGCGATCCTCCTTTCGAACCACGGGATCGCTATGGCAGACGAACTGGCAGACGAACAACATATCAATTGGCTCGTAGAGCAGTCCATGCTGCACGCGGCGCGCCAGCGTATGCGTCTCTATTCCGGGCAGGCGCGGTTGTGGCAACAGCCCTATGCCCTGGCCAGGCCGCGCAGCGTCACGGCGGTCGCTTCGGTTTGGCTGGCGGTCTACCCGGCGGCCATCATCACCTCGCCGGATGGCTCCGTGCTGCAGGCACTCGGCGACGAGCGCCTGTGGGCCGCGCTTTCCGAACTGGGCGTGCAGGGTATCCACACCGGGCCCTTGCGCCGCGCTGGCGGGCTGCAGGGTCGCGAGTACACGCCCACCGTGGACGGCAACTTCGACCGCATCAGTTTGGAGATCGACCCGCAGTTCGGCAGCGAGGAGCAACTGGTGCACCTCAGCCGCGTGGCCGCAGCGCACAACGCCGTCACCATCGATGATTCGATTCCTTCGCACACCGGCAAAGGCGCGGACTTCCGCCTGGCGGAAATGGCCTACGGCGATTACCCAGGCCTTTACCACATGGTGGAAATCGCCGAATCGGATTGGGCGTTGCTGCCGCCGCTCCCCGAGGGACGCGACTCGGTGAACCTGTCGCCGGCCACCGTCGATGCCCTGCGTGACAAGCACTACATCGTCGGCCAGTTGCAGCGGGTGATCTTCTTCGAACCCGGGGTGAAGGAAACCGACTGGAGCGCTACCGGTGAGATCACCGGCGTGGACGGCAAGGTTCGGCGCTGGGTGTACCTGCACTATTTCAAGGAAGGGCAGCCTTCGCTGAACTGGCTTGACCCGACGTTCGCCGCCCAGCAGTTGGTCACCGGCGAGTCCCTGCATGCCATCGACGTGATCGGCTCGCGCGTGCTGCGTCTGGATGCCAATGGTTTTCTCGGCGTCGAGCGGCGCAGCCAGGGCAATGCCTGGTCGGAAAGCCACCCGCTGTCGCTGACCGGCAACCAATTGCTGGCCGGCATGATCCGCAAGGCCGGCGCGTTCAGCTTCCAGGAACTGAACCTGACCCTCGACGACATCGCCTCGATGTCCCAGGGCGGTGCCGACCTGTCCTATGACTTCATCACCCGGCCGGCCTACCAGCACGCCCTGTTGACCGGTGACGTCGAATTTCTGCGGCTGATGATGCATCAGATGCATGACTTCGGCATCGACCCGGCTTCGCTGATCCACGCCCTGCAGAATCATGACGAACTCACCCTGGAGCTGGTGCATTTCTGGACGCTGCACGCCAACGACACCTATGTGTTCCGTGGCCAGAGCCTGCCCGGGAGCATCCTGCGCGAACACATTCGCGGTGAGATGTACGAGCGCCTGACCGGCGAACACGCACCCTACAACCTGAAGTTCGTCACCAATGGCGTGGCCTGTACCACGGTGAGCATCATCACCGCGGCGCTCGGGATTCGCGACCTGAGCACCATCAGCGAGGCCGACATCGAGCAGATTCGCCGCGTGCACCTGCTGCTGCTGATGTACAACGCCATGCAGCCCGGCGTGGTGGCATTGTCCGGCTGGGACCTGGTGGGCGCGTTGCCGCTGGAGGCCGGACAGGTCGCCGAGCTGATCGCCGAGGGCGATACCCGCTGGATCAATCGCGGTGGCTACGACCTGGTCGATCTCGACCCCGACGCGCCGCTTTCTGCCGAGGGCCTGCCGCGGGCGCGGCAGTTGTATGGCAGCCTCAGCGAGCAATTGCAGGATCCGCAGTCGTTCGCCTCCCAGGCGCGGCGCATGTTCGCGGCGCGGCGCTCCCATGGCGTGGCGTCCAGCCGGCAGATCGCCGTGCCGGTTACCCAGCATCCCGCCTTGCTGATCATGGTCCACGAGTTGCCGGCCGGCCGCGGCATCCAGGTGACGGCGCTGAATTTCGGCGCCGAGCCGTTGAGCGAAGTGATCACCCTGGAGCATGTCGAGCCGGGGCCGGTGGTGGACATCATCCACGAGCGCCTGCTCGGCGACCTGTCTGCCGACGGTGAACTGCATATCCAGCTCGAACCCTACGAGGGCCTGGCACTGCGTATCGCCAGCATGGCGCCTGGCATTGCCGCCATGGATCACTGAGCCATATGCCTTTCAGGCCTGAGCACATAACCGCCTGACAGTTGAGCGCGCATGCCGGTACTCCGTATCGTCCCGATTCAAGGGGGCCGGCCGTGGGGCGGCCCTGATGGATACCGAGGTAGTGATGAACAGCGAGTTTGCGGCAGGCAACGAGGAGGGTAGCGGCGTGGAAGGCGCCTGCCAGCCAATCAATTGGCAGCTGGAGGGGACTGTCGCCGGGTTGCGTGCGGCGCGCGCCGAGTGGCGCAACCGTACCGGGCGCGACCCCGAGCTCGGCGGGCGTGAGTTACCCTCACGGCAGGCCGTGGCGACGATTCTCAACGGCCTGTGCGGGGCGCTGTTTCCGATGCGCTTGGGGCCAGCGGAGCTGCGCGAGGAAAGCGAAGACTATTACGTCGGCCACACCCTGGACCGGGCGCTCAACGGTCTGGTGGCCCAGGCGCGTCTCGAGTTGCGCTATAGCGCCCGGCAGCGCGGCGAGGAAACCGACCAGGCGGCGCCGCAGGCGGTTGCCATCGTGCGCGACTTCGCTGCGGCCTTGCCGGCGCTGCGGCGTCTGCTCGACCAGGACGTGGTGGCCGCGTACAACGGCGACCCCGCTGCCCGCAGCGTCGATGAGGTGCTGCTGTGCTACCCGGGCGTGTTGGCGGTCATCTACCACCGCCTGGCCCATCATCTGTACCGCGCAGGGCTGCCGCTGCTGGCGCGCATCGCTGCGGAAACCGCTCACGGCGCAACCGGTATCGATATTCACCCGGGGGCGCAGATCGGCCACAGTTTTTTCATCGACCACGGCACCGGCGTGGTGATTGGCGAGACGGCGATCATCGGCAACCACGTGCGTATCTATCAGGCTGTGACCCTGGGTGCCAAGCGCTTCACCAGCGATGAAAGCGGCCAGTTGCACAAAGGGCAGCCGCGCCATCCGATCGTCGAGGACGAGGTGGTGATCTACGCGGGGGCCACCATTCTGGGCCGCATCACCATCGGCCGTGGGTCCGTCATCGGTGGCAATGTCTGGCTGACGCGCAGCGTCGAGCCGGGGAGCAATGTGTCTCAGGCCAATGCTCAGCAGCGTGAATGCTGAACCAGGCGAGGCAGATGCCTGTCATAAGATAGTCATCGAGGTGTCATAGACTCGCTGCAGACCAAAGGAAAAAGTGAGGAGAACAGAGATGGACGATTATCAGGAAGAGCTGCTCGAGTCCCGCGCCCTGGAACAGGACGTCCCGGAATTCGCTGAAGACGCAACCGAGCTCTGAGCGCTCGCGTGCAGGCTGGAGAGGTCGCGAATGGCATTGCCTGCAACGCCATCCACCAACCGGATTGATCAAACAAGGGCCCGACGCTGATGCGTCGGGCCCTTTTCTTTGCGCTTGCTTTGGTGCAGCAAGGCGCGCAGCGCAGCGTGCCGGGTGGTTAACGGGTCAGGGCGTCGACCAGCAGGCCGACGTTGCTTTCCAGCCCGGCCAGCGGGTCATCGCTGTCGGTTTCCAGCACCAGCAGTGGAATGCCGGCGGCTTTCACCGCATCCGCTACCGGCTGGGCCGGCTGGCGGTGATGCAGCACCAGCGCCACGTCGTCATCCTGCAGGGCGCGGGTCAAGGCCTTCAGGGCTTCGGCATCCCACTCGCGGTCATCCCGGCTGTCGCTGCTGACCAGGTCCAGGTTAAGGCCGCTGACCAGGTAATCCAGGCGATCGCTCAGGCTGTAGACCGACAGATTGTCGGCCTTGGCCAGCTCGGCCTCGCTGTGCGCGTTGAGCTTGAGCAGGCGTTGCTTGAAGGTGGCCAGGTTCTGCTCGACCTTGCCTTTGGCCTCCGGTGCCAGGCGCACCAGGTCGGCGGCGGTCACATCGGCCATGCGCCCGAGGTTGTTGATTGCCAGCCACGGGTAGCTTGCCAGGTCGTTGTCGCCGGCATTCTCGGCCTGGGTGGCGATGCCGGGAAGCGCACCGTCCACCGGGCGGGCGGCATCGATTTCGACGATACGGATATTGCTGCGCCGGGCCATCGGGTAGAGCGGGTCTTCGGCCCACAGCGAACGCAGGGCTATCGCGGCATCGGCGTCGACGGCGACTTTCTGCAACGCGGCGCCGCCACGACCGGCGAAATACGACACCTGGCGGCTGGCCGGCAGGTTGGCCGGGGCGGCGCGCTCGATGCGCACCTCGGTGCCGTCCAGCAGGTCGCTGGCCAGGCCGAAGGTGATGGGTTGCGAGACCAGGACGGTAACGTCCCTGGCCTGGGCGAGGCCGGGCAGGCTGAGCAGCAGCGCGAGGCCGAGGTGGTGGAGTCTGTGGGTCATCCCAGGTTCCCTTTCAGGCTTGGTACGACGCCGCGCGCAATGGCGGCGAGAGCGAAGGCGATGCCGGCGATCATGATGATCGCGGCACCGGAGGGGATCGGCAGGTCGAGCAGGATCGGCAACATGATGCCGAGCAGGGTGCTGACGGTGGCGATCAGCACCGACAACCAGAAGAAGCCTTTCAGCGACTGGCTGAGCAGGCGTGCCGCTGCGGCCGGGATCACCAGCAGGGCACCGACCAGGATGGCGCCGATGACCTTGACCGCGGCCACGGTGATCAGCGTCACCAGGATCACGAACAGGTAGTCCAGGGTCTTCACCGCCACGCCTCGCACAGCGGCCAACTGCGGGTTGAAACTGGCCAGCATGATGCGGTTGTACAGCGGCAGGGCCAGGCTCATCACCAGGGCTCCGACCACCAGCAGCACCAGCAGATCGGTGCCATTGACCGTCAGCACCGAGCCGAACAGCACGTTCTCGAGGATGTGCACGTTGATGCGCCCGGCAAGAATCAGCAGCAGGCTGGCACCCATCGCCAGCGACACCGACAGAAATACGCCGATCAGCGTGTCCGGGGCCAGGCCGGTGCGGTTGCGCAGGTAGTTGAGCAGGATGCCGAACAGCAGGGCATAGCCGAACAGGGCGCCGTAAGGGCCGGTGTAGGGTTCGCCGAGCAGAATGCCGATAGCCACGCCGGTGAGCGCGGCGTGGCCGACCGCTTCGGAGAAGAAGGCGAAACGCTTGACCACCACCAGGGTGCCGAGGCCGCCGAGTACCGGCCCGATCAACAGGCCGGCGAGCAGCGCGTTGATGACGAAACCGTAGGCCAGCGCTTCCGGCAGATAACCGGAAGACGCCCAGCCCTGGATCATCAGGCGGAACTGTTCGTAGTCGATCATGGCAGCGAGGTCTCCGCGGCGCGTGCATGGGTGGAGAACAGGCTGAGCAGGCGCTCCGGAGTCAGGGCTTCGGCGGGCGGCGCATCGAACAGCACGCGGCGGCTGAGGCCGGTGACGCGATCAGACAGGCGCTTGACCGCTTCAAGGTCGTGCTCGATCCACAGCACGGTGATGCCGGCGCGGCGCCAGTCACCAAGCAGGCGCTCGAAGACCTGGATGCCGGCCTCATCGAGTGCCGACATCGGCTCGTCGAGGACCAGCAGTTGCGGCGCCGGAATCAACCCCTGGGCCAGCAAAACCCGCTGGCGTTCGCCGCCGGAGAGGGCGCCCATGCGCCGTTTGCGCTTCTCCAGCATGCCCACGCGGGTCAGGGCCTCGTCAATTGCCTGGGCATAGTGCTTCGACAGGCCGAGAAACGCCGGGCGCCGCTGGCACATGGCGGCCATGAAATCGTCGACGGTCAGCGGCAGGCCGCGGTCGAACTCCAGGGCCTGCGGCACGTAGCCGATGGTGCCGACGGCGCCGGGCCATGCCAGGCTGAGTTTACCCTGGTGCGGCATCTGGCCGAGCAGGGTCTTGATCAGCGAGCTCTTGCCGCCGCCGTTGGGGCCGACCAGCGCGTGCACACTGCCGGGCTGCACCTTGAAGCTCACGCTGTCGAGGATAGTCGTGCGGCCGAGCACCAGGCTGATCTGTTGAAAGTCGAGGGCCGGGCCCACGGCCGTCACGCTCAGGTTTTGCGCCATGCTCATTTGCCGGCGTCCTGGATGGCGCGCACCACGGTGTTCATGTTGTTGGTCATTTCCTTCTCGTATTTCTCGGCGCTGTATTCGCCGTAGGAAATGTGCGAAAGGGGGTAGAGCTTGACGCCCGATTCACGCTGGATGGTGTCGACGTAGGTGGACGGGAAGTCCAGCTCGGAGAAGATCACCTTCACGTCCAGCTCGCGCAGCTGGTCGATGGTCTTCTTCAGTTGGCTGGGGCTCGGCTCGATGCCGTGGGCCGGCTCCACTACCGCGGTGACTTCCAGGCCGAATTCGCGCAGCAGGTAGTCGTAGGCCGCGTGCACGGTGGCGACGCGCAGGTCGGCGTTGGGCGCCTCGGTGAGCTGGGCGAGGGCGTCGGCGCGCAGCTTGCGCAGGCGCTTGCCGTAGGCACGGGCATTCTGGGTGTAGGTTTTGGCGTTGTCCGGGTCGAGCTTGCCGAGCTCGCGGGCGATGTTGTTGATCTGCGCGATGGAGGCGCTGATCGACAGGAAGGTATGCGGGTTGACCACCTTGCCGGCGCCGCGTGCGGCGATGCCGGTGGCAGCCAGCAGCGGCACGTTGGCGTTGGCTTCGATGACCTCGATATCCGGCTTTTCGCTGGCGGCGATCATGCGGTCGGCGAAATCGTCATGGCCCACGCCGTTGAGCACCACCACGTCCAGCGAGCCGATGCGCTTGATGTCTTCCGAGCGCGGCTCGTACGCATGCGGGTTGAAACCGGCCGGAATCAGCGGCACCACCTCGGCCTTGTCGCCAACGATGTTGCTCACGTAGCTGTAATAGGGATGCAAGGTGATGCCAATGCGCAGGCGCTTGGCGTCGGCGGCACTGGCCGCACCGATGAACAGCAGGGCGAACAGGCCGATGGCCAGGCGAGACAGCAACTGGCGTGCGCAGGATGAGCGAAAAGTGGGCATTGGCGGGCGGTCTTCTGTCGGGTGAATCGGAGGTGGTCAGTGGCGATGTTGCCGGGTCACACCTGCGTCGTACTGCGAGGCGATCTGCTGCCAGCCGGCAGTGATCAGGCTTTGCGCGTCCAGGCTGGCGGGCGCGCTGGCGCTGGTGCGGTTGAGCCAGACATCGGCCTGCTCATGCTCGGCATCGACCAGCATGAGCATCGAACCGGCCACATCCATTGCCTGGCTGGCGCCGAAATAGGCCGCCTCGTCACCGGGCAGCAATTGCCACTGGTGGCTGCCACGACTGGTCGCGGCGGCATCGGCGGCGAACGGCGGAAAGCCTTCGTCGGCCAGCTCTGCGGGGCTGAGCAGCGTTTGCTCCTCGTCGCGGCGGATGCGGATTTCGTCAGCGGCCACGCGCAGGTCGGCGTAAATGCCCTGTTCAGCGGCGGTGAGATCACGACGGGCATCGATCTGGTGGTTCTCGATGCTGGTTTCGCTCTGCGTTTCGCCATGCCAGACCACTACCGCGCCGGCGGCCAGCACGATGGCCAGGCACAGCAGCAGTACATAGAGGGTTTCATGACCGGCGCCAGCGGGGCGTACGACCTGAACCGTCATGGCGCCTCGATTTCCGTGTGGTCGATTTCCACGATGTGGCCGGGGCCCGCATCGAAGAGCACATAGAACTCGCCCTCAGGACGCTTGAAGGTGATGGTCGAATCGTCAGCCAGCTTGCCGGGCACCAGGATGCTCTCGTCGTAGCTGATCACGTCCAGGGTCACGCCTGCCGCGCCGCTGCCGTCGGAAAAGCCGCCGGTGCAGCGGATGTGTTCGGCGTCGACGTCTTCGCACTGGCACATCGGGTTATGGGCCAGGGCGGCGCCGCTGAGCGACAGCAGGGCGATCCCTGCCGCCAGACGGATAGAGTGGAATGTGCTCATTGCTGGTCTCCTTGTTGTTGCTTCAGCCAGGCGACGGTGGACGGGGATGCCTGCGCGAGCGGTACGGCGGCCTGGTGCACGCTACCGTCCCAGCCCTCCATGGTGATCCACAGCTCGGCATCGGGCTCGGTACGTGCCGGCAGCGGCACGGTGGCGCCCATGCGGTGGGCGGTGCCAAAGAATATGCCGCCGGCAGCGCGCAGGCTGCGCGGCTTGCCGATACGCAGGTAGGTGGCCTTGACCTGGCTGGCGCACGCGGCGCACAGCGCGCCGTTGAAGGCTTTCATGTAGCCGGCGGGGCCGTCGAGTTCCGGCGGGCCGGCACGGAACTCGGCCAGGCGGATCGACCACGGGCCGACCGGCACTTCGCCGATCATCCGCTCACCCAGGCCGCTGGTGCCGGTGAACAGTGCGACATCGGCAAAGTATTTGGGCATGAAGGCCAGCGGGATGATCACCAGCAGAATGTTGATGTGGAAGCGCCACTTGTACCAGAGGCGTTTCAGCGGCGAGACGGGTTGTGGGGCGGCGATGGCCTTGCTCATGCATTGACCTCCGTGCTGTCGCTTGTCGCAGCGCCGTGGCGCACCCGGGCCGGGCGCTTGATCACCTTGGCGGTAGCCTGCGCCGTGCGCTTGGTCCAGATCAGCAGGCCGCTGAGCACCATCATGCTGAGTACCAGGCCAAAGAAGAACCAGATCATCTTGACCCACAGGCCGCCGAAATCGCCGGTGTGCAGCGGGCGCATGGATTCGGTGACGAACTCCAGCTTGGAGCGGTCTTCGAGCAGGCGCTGCTGGGCCACCTCACCGGTGTAGGGGTTGATCGAGGCGGTCTGCATCATCAGCGGGTACCAGCCACGGCCACCGACGGAGATCGGATCGTAGGCATTGCTCGGCAGGCGCGCGAAGCTCACTTCCAGGCTCGGCACCTTGCTGACGGCGATGCGCGCGGCCTCGTCGACGTCGATCCGCGGGATCGGCTCGCCAGGCCTTACGACCGGTACGTCCTCGCGCGCCACCACGGCGGGAACGCCCTCGGTGGAGATGGAAATCTGGTTGTCGAAGAGGATCGCCTGAATCAGAAACCAGATACCGGTGATCGACACCACGGCAATGAACCAGATCGACCAGATGCCGCTCAGTCGGTGGAAATCGCCCCAGAAGATCCGCGCGCCCTGGTTGAAGCGCAGGCGTGGTTTGAAGAAACCTTTCCAGAACTTCTTGTAGACCACCAGGCCGGTGATCAGCGACAGCAGCATGGGAATGCCCATCATCGACACCAGGTACCAGCCCCAGCTGAACCCGTTGGTGAACGGCACCAGCCACCAACCGTGCAGGGCGCGGGTGAACTGGCGGAAGTCGAACTGCGGGCTGACGCCCTGGATGACGCCGGTGTAGGGATTGACGTACAGCGCCGGCATGCTGCCATCCGGGTAGGCGACCCGGACCGTGAGCGCGAAGTGCGATTCGTCCGGGCGAGTGATCGACTGCACGATGGTTTCGGGTTCGGCCTTGTTGATGGCTGCCAGCACCTCGCCGAAGGTCAGCAGTTCGGCGTCATCCGAGGGCTTGCTGGCGCGCACGTCGGGGTTGGCCAACCAGACGATTTCCTGGCTGACCACCGCCAGGGTGCCGGTGACGCAGACGATCAGGACGAAGAACCAGATGGGCAGAGCGAGCCAGCTGTGCACCAGAAACCAGATTTTTGAACGCGACTTCTTGGACATTGAATAATTGTCTTGTTGAGAGACCGGGCGCCTCGAGCGGTGCCAGCGGGCTCTTTGTTAACGGGCGAAACCCCGCCTGCCAGGGGGCGTGCGGGGGTTGAAGCCGGGCATCGTGCGCCTGCGGGTGTATACCTTCTATAAGACGAACGAGGAGCGTAAAACCCGCAGCCGCGAATGAAAATAATTATTTCATAGATTCCGATGCCTTGGCGATGCTCTGCCGATGAGTGCGTCGCAACTCGCCGGGCGTCTGTTGCAGCCAGCGCTTGAACGCGCGTTGGAAGGCTTCCGCAGAGGCGAAACCGAGCAGGTAGGCGATCTCGCCGAACGACAGTTCTGTGTCGCGCACGTAGGCAATGGCCAGGTCTCGGCGGGTCTCGTGAACGATGGCGCTGAAGCGCGTGCCTTCCTCGGCCAGGCGCCGGCGCAGGGTCCAGCTCGGTAACTGGAGCTGACCGGCAATCTCGTCCATGTCCGGCTCGCGGCCGTGCAGGCGTGGGCCGAGCAGTTGGCTGACCCGCTCGCGCAGGCTATGGGTGCGGGTCAGGCGTTGCAGCTCCTGTTCACAGAGCTGCAGCAGCTCCTGCCAGGTGCCGGGGCAGTGCTGCGGGTTAGGCAGGTCGAGGGCCTGCTGGTCGAGGCGCAACTGGTTGCAGGGCGCTTCGAATGCCGGCTGGCAGCCGAACTCGGCGGCGTAGCGCTCGGCGTAATCGGGGGCGGCGAATTCGACCTGCACGGCGGTTGCGGTCAGCGTGGTGCTGGCCAGGCTGCCCAGTTGCTGCAGCCAGCCGGCAAGTACCGAGTCGACCACGAAGCGGTTGTAGTCGTTATAGGGGCCTATCGAGTGGAAGCGCAGCCAGGCGCCGCTGGCGTCTTCGAGCAGGGCCGAGCGCCCGCGGTAGTTGGCGGCATACAGCAGCTCGAAGCGGATCAGCGTGCGCGCCGCTTCGCGCACCGTTGGCGCCTGGGCGGCGGTGATGCCGGCCAGGCCGAGGTGATGGAGGCGACCGAAGCGGCCCATCAGCAGGCCCAGCGCCGGCTCGGCGGTCAGGCGGATGGCGCGGTGGCCAAGGTGCATGTAGCGCGCAATGGACAAGCGCGCGCGAGGCTGGGCCAGGCGTTCGCTGTCGAAGCCGTACTGCTCCAGCAGCGGCTGAGCGGGCTGCCCCAGCTCTTGCACGGCTTGCGCCAGGCTGTATAGAAAGCCCACGGACAGGTCGCCGAGACGGATTCGAACAGGCTTCACGGCGGCTCCAGGCAAGGTGGTGAGCGTTAAAGGGTATCCGGCAGCGGGCTGCGATGCCAGGCGGGGTGTAATTTATGATCAGTAATTTGTCATTGATGATCATTGAGCGCGGCTGCCGGCTTCACTATCGTCTGTCGTATACCGACCGTCGCCCATGCAGGCGGCGGCATCCCGTGATAACGCCGACGGACCCCGACATGACCGCCTACCCGCATTTGCTCGCCCCGCTGGACCTGGGGTTCGTCACCCTGAAAAACCGTACCCTGATGGGTTCCATGCACACCGGCCTGGAGGAAAAGCCCGGCGGTTTCGAGCGCATGGCGGCTTATTTCGCCGAGCGCGCGCAGGGTGGTGTCGGCCTGATGGTCACCGGTGGCATTGCGCCGAACGAAGAGGGCGGCGTCTATGCCGGGGCGGCCAAGCTGAGCACCGTCGAGGAAGCGGACAAGCACCGCATTGTCACCGATGCAGTGCACGCCGCCGATGGGCTGATCTGCATGCAGATCCTGCACGCCGGGCGCTACGCCTACAGCCCCAAACAGGTGGCACCGAGCGCTATTCAGGCGCCGATCAACCCGTTCAAGCCGCGCGAGCTGGATGAGCAGGGCATCGAGAAGCAGATCGCCGACTTCGTCAACTGCGCCGTGCTGGCCCGGCAGGCCGGTTATGACGGTGTGGAAATCATGGGTTCCGAAGGCTACTTCATCAATCAGTTCCTGGCCGCCCACACCAACCAGCGCACCGATCGCTGGGGCGGCAGCTACCAGAACCGCATGCGCCTGCCGGTGGAAATCGTGCGCCGGGTGCGCGAGGCGGTGGGCAGCGATTTCATCATCATCTATCGCCTGTCGATGCTCGACCTGGTCGAGGGCGGCAGCGACTGGGACGAGATCGTGGTGCTGGCCAAGGCCATCGAGGCGGCCGGGGCCACCCTGATCAACACGGGTATCGGCTGGCACGAAGCGCGTATTCCAACCATTGCCACCAAAGTGCCGCGCGCGGCCTTCACCAAGGTCACCGCCAAGCTGCGCGGCGAAGTGAACATTGCGCTCATCACCACCAATCGCATCAACACCCCGGAGGTGGCCGAGCAAGTGCTGGCCGAAGGCGATGCCGACATGGTGTCGATGGCGCGGCCTTTCCTGGCCGACCCTGCATTCGTCAACAAGGCCGCGGCCGGCCGCAGCGACGAGATCAATACCTGCATTGGCTGTAACCAGGCCTGCCTCGACCATACCTTTGGCGGCAAGCTGACCACCTGCCTGGTCAACCCGCGCGCCTGCCATGAAACCGAGCTGAACTACGTCCCGACCGCCACGGTGAAATCGATCGCCGTGGTCGGCGCCGGCCCGGCCGGGCTCGCGGCCGCGACGGTAGCGGCCGAGCGCGGCCACCGTGTGACCCTGTTCGACGCCGCCGGTGAAATCGGTGGCCAGTTCAATATCGCCAAGCGCGTGCCCGGCAAGGAAGAGTTCTCCGAGACCCTGCGCTACTTCCAGCGCAAGCTGGAAACCACCGGCGTCGAGTTGCGCCTCAACACTCGGGTGAGCGCGCGTGACCTGCTCGCCGGCGGCTTCGACGAGGTCATCCTGGCTACCGGCATCGTGCCGCGTACACCCGCCATTGCCGGTATCGAACATGCCAAGGTGATCAGCTACCTGGACGCCATCCTGCAGCGTAAACCGGTCGGCCAGACGGTTGCGGTAATCGGCGCCGGTGGTATCGGTTTCGATGTCAGCGAATTCATCACCCACGCCGGGGCGGCCACCAGCCTGGATCGCGACGCGTTCTGGAAGGAATGGGGCATCGACCCGACGCTGCAGGCGCGTGGCGGGGTGGCGGGCGTCAAGGCGCAGGTCGCGCCTGCGGCGCGCCGTGTGTTTCTGCTGCAACGCAAGGCCAGCAAGGTTGGCGATGGCCTGGGCAAGACCACCGGCTGGATTCACCGCGCAGGCCTGAAGAACAGGCAGGTGCAGATGATCAATGCGGTCGAGTACCTGAAGATCGACGACGACGGCCTGCACGTCCGCATCGCTGACGGCGAGCCGCAACTGTTGCCGGTCGACACGGTCATCCTCTGCGCCGGCCAGGACCCGCTGCGCGAACTGCAGGACGAGCTGCTGGCTGGCGGGCAGACGGTGCACCTGATCGGCGGTGCCGACGTGGCGGCCGAGCTGGACGCCAAACGTGCCATCGGCCAGGGTTCCCGCCTGGCGGCAGCGCTTTAAAGGGCTGGCCGCTTCGGCGTGGAGGGGGCGGAGCGGCTGATGTTCTGTCGCCTAGGCTGAATGTGCCCCTCCGACAGCTCAAGCTGGGCCTGCTGTGGTCAGGGCTGAGCGGCAAGATCAAGAGCGAAATCGACGAGGTGCTCGGCAGGGAGCAACAGTCCTTCCCTGCGCGCTGCCTACTTTGAGGCAAGTGCCGGGGGCGCGTCGACATGGCCGGTTTCGAGCGCTCGGTCGCGTTCCGACACACGGCAGCGCCGCTTGCCCAAAAATGCGAAGCCAGTCTCCTTACTGAAATGTAGGTAGTGGCAAAGTGGTGGCATTACTCAGGGGTGCCTCACTTGCAGGTACGGATTGCCATGCGCTCGTATATACCCTTGTTTTTCGCGGCCGTGCCGTTCGTGGCGCTTGCCCAGACGCCGCCTCCCAACCTGCCCACGAACCTGCCTTCGCCGCTGACCCAGGACCTGATCCGCGACCGCCAGGAGCGCCTGCTCGAAGAGCAGCAACAGCGCCTGCAGGAGTTGCAGCAGTTGCCCGGCAAGCGCGCCGAGCCGACTGCGCCACCGGCTGCCGAAGACGAGCGCTGCTTTGCCATCGAGCAGATCGAGATATCGGGCGCCAACCTGCTGTCCGAGGCTGACCGCAGCAGCATTCTCGCGCCGTTCGCAGACAAGTGCCTGGGCGTCAGCCAGCTCAACGAGCTGCTCAAGGCGATCACCAATCATGGTGATGATCGGTTCAAGGCTCAAATTGAGGTCAAGACAGGTAGGCGAGCCGCTCCTCTTGGGCGAGGCGGTGATAGGAAATCTGCGGAGTATCAAGAAACCAGCAGCTAAATCAATGACTCTGACCCCATTGATTCTGGTGTGGGAGATGCGGCTGTACTGGGCATTAAAAAGGCAAAAGACCTGTTTAAGGAGGGCAAGGTTGCGGAATCAGCCAAGGTACTGGAAGATCTTTCAGGTGGTGCAAAAGGAGTTCCAAATTCGACTCTGACGAGAGACGAGTTAATTTCTGGTTTACCTGCAGGCACCAAGATCACCCCTGAAAGCGTGGTAGATATACGTAAGTTGCCAGATGGTCGAACCGTATGGCTTGAGACCGGTAGCGATGCTGCCGGGTTGCAGCATATCTACAAGCGACACGAAGTGAATTTCTTCAACAAAGGAATCTTACGTGACGAAATTCCAACAGTTGTAATGAGTGCTCTTGAGCGTGGAAAAGTTATGGGCACCAATGGCTCGGCCAATGTTTATCGCATCATACATAATGGTGTTGAGCAAAATATCGCAATTGGGGTTAGCTCAAACGGCTTCGTGGTTCGAGCGAATCCGGTCAGTTCTTGGAAACCATTGCCATGATTAAGTTGAGACTAGCGAATGAATATTTGGCTGGACCGATATTCTGTCCGGAGCCGGATACTATGGGGCATATTGATGTTGACGACTTGCCCCTCTCTCGACAGTTGAAGGCCGAAATCACTGCATGGGACAGTGAGTACCAGGCGACGTACAACATCGACTATCCGCCTGATTCTGGATTTGGCTCGCCTGAGGTGGAGCTTCTGCATATAGCTGAGGGGCAAAAATTGGCCAAGAAATTGCAGCAAGAACTAGGCGGGGGTTATATGGTCGAGTACTGCCCGTAACGATAATTCTTTGGTGCAAAAGCTAGCAAGTAGGGTGGATAACGCTTTTTTATCCACCGCTCTTTAAAATCTCGATAAAAGGGATCACGGCGGGGCGTCAACTGACGTCCCGCCGCTTGCTCTGCATTTTTCCAGAAAATTTCTGCACCCAGGGTGTACCGCTGGGCCCGGTTGCGCAGGCCCCAAATACCTGATCGAAACCAACCCGGCGTTCGCCAGCCTGGGCAACTTCCTCAACTCCGACTACCAATCGATGGGGTCAGAGTCATTGATTTTTGGCTGAGAAGGCGGTTAGTAGCGTGTAGGTCGACGATCCCTTTCCCGCTGGCAGCGAGCGGGCGGCGGGGAAAATAGTTGGATCAATGACTCTGACCCCATCGATCACGGCGTTCGCCAGCCTGGGCAACTTCCTCAACTCCGACTACCAATCGATGGGGTCAGAGTCATTGATTTTTGGCTGAGAAGGCGGTTAGTAGCGTGTAGGTCGACGATCCCTTTCCCGCTGGCAGCGAGCGGGCGGCGGGGAAAATAGTTGGATCAATGACTCTGACCCCATCGATCAGGATCGTTTGCAGTCCTTAGGAGATGGCGTGGGAGATGGTAGCTCCATCACCGTGGAATCCATCACGCTGTATCAGCCGCAAGGGTTGACCTACAACCTGACGGTGGACATCGGGCATACCTTCTATGTTGGAAAGCTTGGGACATGGGTGCACAATATTGGGCCATGTGCTAGCTGCAGTAATGGGAGCTGTTCGATTCATGCGGCTGCACCAGAGGGCGGTGCAAAAGCAACAGCTACTCCACGCACACCACTAGCTGGTCCTACTGAAAACTGGAAAACCTTTGTTAATGCTGAAAAACAGATTCAACTGGAAGCAGGTGCTGGGCAGCGTGTAGATCAAGTGATCAATGAAACTCTATCTGGTAAGGAAAATTTCACGAGCTCTATGACGCTCACAACCGATGAGGCTCTATCGGCAGGGCAAAAATATCTCGGTCCCGAGTACAGGGAAATCGGTAAGCCCGGCTCTGGTGTGTTTCACAGCGCTGATGGCACTAAGGAGTTCCGTATCGACTCAGGATCTATATCAGGAGCACACGCTCCGGGAGTTCCGCATGTACATTTCGGAGTTAAAGACCCTGTGACTGGAAAATATATTTCTAACAATCATGTTCCCTATGCGGACTAGGATATGGATATGTCTATCGTTCGGAAGGGTATTGTTGTCACTGGCGAATATTCTGGCTGGGAAATTTTTGTTGCGGACGACCGTGATGGCGACACTGGCGGGTATTATCTTTACTTGAAGAAAAGTGATGTTGAAGGGTTTGACTACTGGTTCGAGCATGAGGCAGGGCTTCAGGCTCAGCTAGTTGATTTTGAGGTGGAGTGGATAGTTTAGTAAGTTAATTAGCATGGCTTTTATTTGGCCGTCGGTGCAAAAGGTGGAGCTGCTAGCTCCGGCGCTGAAAATGCGGCCTTGTATCCAAAGCTGAAGGATCAACTGATACAAGAAAACCTGAGCAATATTGCGGCTCAGGACTCAAGATTAGCTGCGGCTGTGAACGGCAGTGGAACGAAAAATCCGAACTTCTCTATAGGTCAAGGTACATCTTCCGAAGCTAATCAGTTGGGTAAAACCTGGGTTGGAGATGGTGCGACAAAAACAAGTGATGGGCTTGGTTTGATTAGCGCAGACGGCACTCGCGTATATAGGCCGCCAACACCCAAAGATTCATCTTTTGCAACGACAGGCGTGCAGGCCAATTTTGAAACGTACAACATAAACCCGGTAACAGGTCAGCGCGTAAAAGTAAGTAACGGCCATCTGAATGTGGCTGACTAGGAGGAATGATGCGTGCTGTTATAAAAAGTATTTCTAATGATTTTTTTGATGTCGAGACCTACGTTCCTGAGAACGTAGACAACTTTTCTTTAAGTCTTCGTATTCGAATTGGGCTTGATAGTACGCAAGGGGCAGATGATTTTGAGCTTTTCATCTGCACTCCAAAGTGGTTAGACGAGACAATGTGGGAGCCTCGTTGGGGGAGAGGTCTATTAATTGTTCGAGAATATGATTTTTCGACTATTAATGGATTGATTCATGAGTATGTGAGTCGCTGCGAGGGGGATAGCTGGGAAACTATCGTGATAAAGCTGGGAAAGATATTTGCCTGGGAGTTTGATGATTATCAATCCTAATCAATAGGATTGTTTATCTAACACCGGCCATGTGCCGGTGTTGCTTTATCTGTAGAAGTCTCGACTTGATCTGACACCCTGACACCGGCCTTGCGCCGGTGTTTTTGCACCCTATCTGCACCCTTTTTGCCGCCTTCTTGCATCCTATTTGCATCCTTTCTGCAGTCAAGTTGCATCCTTTTTGCACCCACCCTGACGACCTACGGTCTAGCTGCTCAATACGCCCTTTTTGAGCATGAATTTTCGCTCCTTAACAGGAGCAAAATCTCAATACACAACACGCACCTCTCGCGAGGTGGGTATTTTCTATATGTATCAATTGGTTATCCGGTTTATGTCTTCCGAATCAATGGGGTCAGAGTCATTGATTTTTGACTGAGAAAAGCGATTGGTAGCGTGTAGGTCGACGATCTCTTTCCCGCTGGCAGCGAGCAGGCGGCGGGGAAAATAGTTGGATCAATGACTCTGACCCCATCGATCAATATTCCATTGGGTGAGTCAGGGTTCGAATACTGTGGAGGCCCACGCGCTGGGTGAAAAGATCGAGCTCCTTGCAGTAGAAAACCCACAGGCGGCGATTAGAGTTTTTGAGCTGCTGGGGAAGCTAAGTGAAGCTAAGCCTAATGATGGTAGCCAGTCACTTCTTCCACTTTTTGGTTTCTTGGGGCTAAGTGGGACTGAGGTTCTGGGCGGGGCACTAGTGGGGACGGCTGTTGTTACCGCTGTTCATCCCTCCACTCAAGAGAGTGTGAGAGAAATTTTCAACTCAATGTCGGATAAGGATAGTGCCTACGCACAGATGCAGCTTCGGTTATATGCCGAGCTGTGGCCTTTGGTATTAGGAACTTCTTTCCCTATACATACACTTGGTCCGGGTTATGGGGTGCTGATTAATCCAGGCGCTAGTCCGGTTAACACCGAGAACGCGTCAAGTGGGGGGTACAACGCTGGAGGATCGATAGTAACTGTACCGCATACAGGCGGGCAGCAGCTAGATACACCGCAAGGTGGCACCAGTTATACGCATCCGGAGCAGCAGCTGAGTCCGGGGAATATGTATAGTTGGACGGGTAGTGCCCCTGAATTTGAAAGAGATATTGCCCGCTTGCCCCCGGGGGAGCGTGTTGCACGTGTTAAAGAAACCGTTCAGATTGTGGTCGAGAGTTTAGGTCTCAAGAAGGATAGTCGACTGACGAAGTTAAATAATAGGGACGTATATAAAGGTCTTGATGGGTTTCTATATGCAGTTGATACTCAGCATGGGCGTTTCGAAAAAGTGGATCCCAAAAAGGGACGTCACCTTGGGGAGGTTGATATGAACATGACTCCTATTAAGGATTCGTTAGATGCTTCTGGTGGGCATGATCTGAGGGTTAAGTGATGAGCTGGATTAAGTTGGTTGATTTGACACAAGAGTATATCGGTCATGGTTCTATTTTGAGGTCGCCTCAAAGCCAGGCGGGCGTCGAAATAGATCTTATGGTTTTTGATCCGCAGGATCCGCAAGCAGGGATGGGGTTGATGGCTGTGACCGGGCAAAAAGCAGGACTAATTTTAGTTCTACTCCCAAAAGAGAGTTGTGACGGAAGAGCTATAAAAAGTAGGTGGCTTGTGGATAATTGGAGGGCTTGGGTTTTTCCGGAAGTTGATGTCGGTGATGTTCTTTTCATTAGGCGTTATGAGCTTAGCTAAAGATATTTGGAAGGAATAATAGGGGGCAGACCCTGAGGAATCCCCACAAAATATCCATGCAGATCAATCGGATAGCTTGAAGGTGCCTGCATGAGTCGGCAGTTTGGTAGTCGCCAAACAACCCAACGCCCGAGACTCATGCAGGCAGTACGATTCTTACACAAGGCATTTTCCCAAGCACTTCCCACGATCCACAGCAAGCGACTGAGCGCCTTGATGAGCTGCGTCAGCGCCTTGCTGCACGGGCATCGTCTGACCCTGACCGACTTGGGCAGGGCCATGCCCAGCGAGGCTTACACCAAGCATTCGATCAAGCGTGTGGATCGCCTGCTCGGCAACGCTCGTCTGCAGTACGAGCGCCCCCTGTTCTATTGGAAAATGCTGACTGCGCTGCTTGGCTCCCTGCGTCATCCCTTGATTCTGGTGGATTGGTCGCTGATCAATGCCGCTTCTGACCTCTACCTGCTGCGGGCCTCCATCCCGCTGGCCGGGCGGGCATTTCCTGTTTACGAGAGCGTGCATGACCGTGAAGCTTGTCCTCAGCGCCAGAAGCAACTGCTCGATGCTCTGGAAATCATGCTTTCCAAGCAATGCGTGCCGATCCTGGTAACGGATGCCGGTTTTCGCCGCCCCTGGTTCCAGGCCGTCGAAGCCAAGGGTTGGTATTACGTGGGGCGCGTGCGCAATCGTGATCTCTATCGCGACGAGTACGGTCAATGGCAGCCGATCAAGCAGCTCTACCAGCAGATAACCTCGACGGCGTGCTCGCTTGGACGAATCGAGATGACGCGCAGGGCGCCGCACAACGTTGCTTTGTACGGCATTCACCAACCGCCCAAGGGTAGGAAACATCGACGCGTGACGGGCAGCATCGCGCGTAGCAAGCTCAGCCGGAAGAACGCTCGTCGTGAGCAGGAGCCTTGGTTGCTCGCCAGTAACCTGCCGCAACCGCAATGGGGGCTCGGAAAATCGTCGGTATCTACCGTAAACGTATGCAGATCGAAGAAGGCTTTCGGGACGTGAAAAGTCTACGTTTCGGCTTTGCCTTCGACCTGCATCGAACGCGTTGCCCTCGACGTATCGAGATCCTGCTGCTGATCGCAGCACTGGCGTGTTATGCGTTGTACCTGGCCGGTTTTCAGGCTCGAATGACAGGCCAGTCAGGCCACTTTCAGAGCAACAGCGTCAGGCATAAAACCGTGCTGTCGCTCTGGCGTGTCGGCCTTGAATACCTCAGGCGCTCCACCAGCGATTCATCCTGTTCGGCCCTCACCAAAATGGAGCTATTGCTGCGTGACGAGGTTAACCGGCAAGCTCAATTACTGGAGTAGATTTGTGGGGATTCCTCAGGGACAGACCCTGAGAAATCCCCAGAAAAATCCCATCCAGATCAAATGGTCACGGATGGGCTGAAAGGACCCGCATGACTCGGACATTTCCTGGTCGACAAGCGCCCCCTCCCGAAACTCATGCAGCCCGCTGCAACATTCGGCTGACCCACGTCACTCCGTTGAAGAACCGTCTGGGTTGCAAGCACATACGGTGACCGTGGGGTGCGGGCCAGGGCGTTCCGTGTATGGCAGGAGCTGCCGGCTGCGGCGCGTTGATGCAGGCTCGGCAGGGCGCTCTACCGAGCAGGTCACAGTTAGCGGCAGCCATTCGTCCCGGGGCCGACTGACTGCCAACCGGGTCACACAGTCGAGGGGGCGTTCTCGCCTAGACTTGTCGGGCCGCGGATTCAGGCTGCGGCTGGCATGGAACCGAGAACCGTCATCGTCTGGAGAACGTCAATGAGCAAGCCGCAACTGATTGAGGCCGTGATGTTCTTCGCGGAAGACGGCAGCATCGGCAAGCAGATGTTCTATACCGAGTTCGAGACGTTGCTCGACGGTCTGGTGAAGATGCCGGTGTTCGCCGACCAGCAGGTGCGCGCCACCTACTTGGTGATCAATGCCCGCCTGCAGATTCGCTCGGTGGTGTTCTTCTACCTGGACTTCGACGAAAGCGGCGCGCCCGACAGCGGCTGGAACATCCCCCTGCAACAGATGGCCGAGCGCGCCGGCCGTGGCCCCGACCTGGGCGGCGGGCCGATTCGTCTTGCCTGCCGCAGCCAGTGCCCGGTGTCCTGGCACCAGATGCACCTGTGGGACCCCAGCCTGGTGGCGGGCAACAATGACCTCGCGCTGCTGCGCGATACCGTCAAGCTCAACAGCCTTGGCATGCTGTTCAGGGAAGAGGATGCGCAGACGGTGGCGCCCGGGCGTTTGCAGGTGGCCTCCGAGGACCAGTGGTATGCCTCCGGCGCCTCGCGGGATCTGGCCGAGAAACTGGCCGAGCGGCTGTCGCGTGACTATCGCCAGAAGGCCGCGCACCTGGTCAAACAACAGCGTGAACGCCTCGCCAGCCTGGCCCAGGAGCACCAGGCCGAACTGGCGCGAGTGACGGCCGAAGGCGAAGTGCGGCTCAACGAGCGGCAGGCGCAGATGCAGGGGCTGCGCCAGGCGTTGCGCCAGCAGGAGATGCTCAACCAGGCCCTCAAGGGGCAACTGGCCGAGCAGGTGGCCATCCAGCAGAGCGAACGCGACGAGATGGCGGTGCGCCTGCGCGCTGCTGAGCGGCATGCGCGGACCGAGCGGGAGATTCTGCGCGAGCAGTTCGACGAGGAACTGCAGGCACGGCTGATCGCCACCCAGGCGGCCGCCGAAGAGCAGGCCCGGCGCCGTGAGGTGCAGGCCACCGAGCTTGGTGCGCATCAGGTGCTCGAGCGCCTGGCCGGGCAGGGTGTGGTGTTCGTGGTGTTCCATCCTGGCGCCGGCCACCTCACCGTGCCGCTACAGGATGTCGACCGTTACCTGGCCAGCCCGCTGGCCTATGCTGCCAGCAAATGCTTCGTGACCGAGGCACTCTACCGGCAGTGGCTGGAGCACTACCAGCAGCCGCGCTGCGAGGGCCTGCAGGCGGACGGACAGCGCTGTGGTGCGGTGATCGAGCGGGTCGAAACGCCGGGTCGCTTCGTGCTCGGTGACTCCAACTGCTGCCGGCTCCACAAGGCTGCTGCGCGCCTGCGCACGGTGGGCTGAAGGCTTGCGGCACCTGTCGCAAAGCCTTTGAAACCAGCGGCTCGGCTACACTGACCGACCTTTTGCAGAGCCTGCCGCGTGCCGTGATGGATACACCCTTACTCGCTGCCGCCAGTGGCTGGCGCCCAGTTGCACCGTTGCAGCCGCTGGTCTTCGACTGGCTGGCGGGAATCGAACTGGCGGTGCTGCGGCTGGACCTGATCGATCCGCTGATCAGCGGCAACAAGTGGTTCAAGCTCGCCCCCCACCTGCAGGCCGCGGCTCAGCAGGGCGCTCGCGGCATCATCAGCCTCGGCGGCGCGCACTCCAACCACCTGCATGCCCTGGCGGCCGCCGGCCAGCGTTTTTCATTTCCTACCGTCGGCCTGTTACGCGGCCATCCCCAGGACACCCCCACGGTTAGAGATCTGCAACGCTTTGGCATGCAGCTGCACTGGCTGGGCTATGGCGGTTATCGGGCGCGTCACCACGCGGATTTCTGGCTGCCCTGGCAGGCCCGATACCCGTGTTTCTACGCCGTGCCGGAAGGTGGTGGTGGCTTGCCGGGTGCCCGGGGCTGCATGGGCCTGGTCGAGCTGGCAGGCGAGCAGGTGGCGGCGCTGGGCTGGGCGGATTATCACGGCTGGTGGTTGGCGGCCGGTACCGGCACCACCCTGGCGGGCCTGGTCATGGGCGAGGGCGGTGATCGGCTCGTTCAGGGTGCGCTGGCGGTGCCCCTTGACCATGGTGTGCCGGAGCAGGTCACCGCACTGTTGAAGCAGGCCGGGCAGGCGGATGCCGGCTATCGCCTGATCGACGCCAGTCGCGGTGGTTTCGCCCGCCAGGATGCCGAGCTGTTGTCGTTCATGGATGAATGCGAACGCCGCAGCGGCCTGCCGCTGGAGCCGCTGTACACCGCCAAGGCGATGATGGCCCTGCGCGAGGCCATCGGCGAGGGCTTGGTCACGCCCGGTACGCGGCTGATCTTCGTGCACACCGGCGGCTTGCAGGGGCGCCGGGCGGCGGGGCTTGCACAGATGTAGCACTGCTCGGCGATCAACTGGGTGGGTGGCTGTTCGGCCAGTCGTTCGCGACCAGAAACAGACGACTGCGTTCCTGCAGGTGGCCCGCTGCATCGGGTTGCAGGTCGACCAGCAATTGCGCGCCGGATGCCTCCGGCAGGTCGTCTAGCCAGGCCTGCAGGCGAGCGGGTGGCCAGTGCGCCTCCAGCGGCACGCGCGCGGGCGACAACCACGCGTGGCGCGGCAGCGGTTGCCAGCTGCCGTCCTGGTGGGCTGCGTGGAACGCCGGCCAGTCGCGCCGATGCAGCCAGCTGCCGCGCAGGTGCTCGGCATGCGCATCGGCTGGTGGCTGGCACTCGCCGGCCGGCGGATAGAACAGGTAGCCGCCCACCCACATGGCGGGCTGGATGGGCTCATGCGTCAGTGCGTCGAGGGCGGGGCGTGCGTCCGGGTGGGCCGACAGCGGCAACTGGCGACTGACCAGGTGGGCGAGCTTGAGGTCCAGGCGGTCATGGCTGCCCGGCCCGATCCACAGCGTCGCCGCGCCCTGGCGGGGCGACTCGCCAAGGTAGAACTTCACCGCCAGCTCCAGGTGGTGCACGCCGCTGGCGTCGCGCAGCAGCAGGTCCAGTTCACCCAGGGTGTGGCCGCCCTGGCGGATCGGCAGGTTGGCCGCGAGAATCTCGACCCCCGGTGCCGCGTGCAGGGCGAACTGCCACAGGCGCTCATAGTAGAGGCCCAGGCGACGGGTCGAGCTACGCGACAGCCAGGCGTGCAGCGGCGCAGGATCAGCGTCCTGGCGCAGCAACCAGGTGGCCAGTTGGCCAGGCTCGCGTGCCCAGGGGCTGTCGGCCAGCGGGTAGCGTTGCCAGCTGGCGGTGTGGCCGAGCAGCGGTGGTGAGACCAACGTCCAGGCCAGGTCCCGCACGGCCGGCTGGCTCAGGCGTTGGGGCAGGTCGGCGATTGCGGCGAAGGGATTCATCGCTGCAGCATAGGGGCTTTTGTCGGATCGGCGCGAGGGCTGTCGCCGCAGAGCGGCGGCGAATGCCCTCGGCAGACCTTCTGCACAACGGGCAAAGCGGCGAAGCCTGGCGAGGCGATGCACCCGCGACACGGTGCGTTGAACCTGTTTTTCACCCAGTGATCACAAACCACATGGTTTTTTGAGATGCCCTGCCGGGAGCTTTCACCCATAATCGGGCATCACCACCAGCGTCTCGCGGGAGTCCCATGGAGCAGTTTCGCAATATCGGTATCATCGGTCGTCTGGGCAGTACCCAGGTGCTCGACACCATCCGCCGCCTGAAGAAGTTCCTGCTTGACCGCCAGTTGCACGTGATTCTCGATGACACCATCGCCGAGGTGTTGCCGGGCCATGGCCTGCAGACCTCGGCGCGCAAGCACCTGGGCGAATTCTGCGACCTGGTGATCGTGGTCGGTGGCGACGGCAGCATGCTCGGCGCCGGGCGCGCCCTGGCCCGCCACAAGGTACCGGTGCTGGGTATCAACCGTGGCAACCTGGGGTTTCTCACCGATATCCGCCCCGACGAGCTGGAATCCAAGGTTGCCGAGGTGCTGGAAGGCAATTACCTCACCGAAAACCGTTTTCTGCTGGAAACCGAGGTGCGCCGCCATTCGGAAGCGATCGGCCAGGGGGATGCGCTCAACGACGTGGTGCTGCACCCGGGCAAATCCAACCGGATGATCGAGTTCGAGCTGTACATCGACGGCCAGTTCGTCTGCAGCCAGAAGGCCGACGGCCTGATCGTCGCCACGCCGACCGGATCCACCGCCTATGCGCTCTCGGCGGGCGGACCGATCATGCACCCCAAGCTCGATGCCATCGTCATCGTGCCGATGTATCCGCACACCCTGTCCAGCCGGCCGATCGTGGTGGACGGCAACAGCGAATTGAAGATCGTCGTATCCAAGGACCTGCAGCTTTACCCGCAGGTGTCCTGCGACGGCCAGAACCACTTCACCTGCGCGCCGGGCGACACCATCACGGTGCGCAAGAAATCCCAGAAGCTGTGCCTGATTCATCCGCTCGACCACAACTACTACGAGATCTGCCGAACCAAGCTGGGATGGGGTAGCCGACTCGGCGGCGGGGGCGACTGATGCGGCTCGACCCGTCTCGTGGCTACGACCTGATCGGGGATGTCCACGGCTGCGCCAGCACCCTGGTAGAGCTGCTCGAGCGGTTGGGCTACCGCCGCCAGGGCGGGGCGTGGCGTCACCCGCAGCGGATGGCTATCTTCCTCGGCGACCTGATCGACCGTGGCCCGCGCATTCGCGAGTCGGTGCACCTGGTGCACGACATGGTGCGTGCCGGTGCGGCGCTGTGCCTCATGGGTAATCACGAGTTCAATGCGCTGGGCTGGATGACCCAGGCCCCGCCAGGCAGCGGTTGCCGCTACGTGCGTGAGCACACCGCCCGGCACGAGCGGCTGATCGGCGAAACCCTGCGGCAGTTCGAGGCCTACCCGGACGAGTGGCGCGAGTTCCTCGCCTGGTTCTACGAACTGCCGCTGTTTCTCGATGCCGGCCACTTCCGCGTGGTGCACGCCTGCTGGGACCAGGGCATGATCGCCTCGCTGCGCCAGCAGTTCCCGGACGGCTGCATCGACGAGCACTTCCTGCAGGCCTCCGCAGTGCCGGGCAGCTTTGCCTGTACGGTGCTCGACAGGTTGCTGCGTGGCACCGACATGCGCCTGCCCGGCGGGTTGACGATGACCAGCGGCGACGGCTTCACCCGTGCGTTCTTCCGCACCAAGTTCTGGGAAGATGACCCGCAGACCTACGGCGACATCCAGTTCCAGCCCGACCCATTGCCGGAGTCGGTGGCACGCATGCCGCTCAGTGAGCGTGATAAGGCGCAGTTGCTGACCTACGGCCCCGAGCAACCGCCGCTGTTCGTGGGGCATTACTGGCGTAGCGGCACCCCGGCACCGATCCGATCGAACCTGGCCTGCCTCGATTACAGCGCAGTGATGAACGGCAAGCTGGTGGCCTACCGCCTGGATCAGGAAACCTGCCTCGACCCGGCCAAGTTCGTGTGGGTCGAGGTGGAGAAATCGGAGCCCCTGCAATGAGCCCGGTGATTGCCCTGCGCGTCCCGCTGGACGAGGACCTAGGGCCTTTCATCGCCTTGCTGCGCAACCTGCGGGTTGCACACCGGGTGGCGGAGCAGGGCAACGAGCAGGTGCTCTGGGTGCCGGACGAACAGATTGCCGGGCAGGTGCGCGAGCTGTATGCCCGGGCGCCCCAGGGCGACCCCAACCTGCAACCCGTGCAAGCGCCGGCGGCCAGTACGCGGCCCGGCTTCGCTGCGCAGGCCAGGCGTAGCCCGCTGACGCTGGTCGTGCTGGCCCTGACGCTGCTGGTCGCGGTGCTGACCTGGGGCGGTGAAGACTATGACGTGGTGCGCTGGCTGAGCTTCGTCGACTTTCAGATCGAGGGGCAGTACATCTACTTCGGCACCTTCGCCCAGGCCATCGACAGTGGGCAGTGGTGGCGCGCGCTCACGCCCATGTTGCTGCACTTCGGCATCCTCCACCTGGCCATGAACAGCCTCTGGTACTGGGAGCTGGGGCGGCGTATCGAAGCGCGTCAGGGCGCCCTGATGCTGTTGCTGCTGACGCTGTGGTTCGGCCTGGCCGCCAACGTGGCGCAATACGTCTACGGCGGGCCGGCTCTGTTCGGAGGGCTGTCCGGCGTGCTCTACGGCCTGCTCGGGCATTGCTGGCTGTTCCAGCGGCTGGCGCCGAACGCGCCATACCGGCTGCCGCGCGGCGTGCTGGCGAGCATGCTGATCTGGCTGCTGATCTGCATGACCGGCGTATTCGAGCTGCTGCAGTTCGGTGCCATCGCCAATGCCGCGCACGTCGGCGGGCTGGTCGCAGGCTGCCTTACCGGGGTGCTCGGCGGGCTGCTGGCCAGGCGTCTGCAACGGCGCTGATCCGCCGCCGGCGCCTCGGCTTGCATGGCGAGATAGGGTAGAATCGTGGCTTTCCCAGCCCTGGAGCCAGTCATGTCCTCCTTCGTAGAACTGATCCGCAACATCACCCCGGACGTGTATGAAAGCCTCAAGCTGGCCGTGGAGATCGGCAAGTGGCCGGACGGCCGCAAGCTGACCCAGGAGCAGAAGGAACTGAGCCTGCAGGCCATGATTGCCTGGGAGACGCAGAACCTGCCCGAGGAGCAGCGCACCGGCTACATGGGCACGTCCGAATGCGCTTCGAAGGCCGAGCCGATTCCCAATCTCCTCTACAAAACGTCGGAAACCCTGCACTGATGCACGAAGTAGCCCGTGGCGCCCTGAGCAAGATGGCCACCCGGCTCGATGCGCCGGTGCAGTACGCGTTTCGCCTGGGTGACGAGCAGGTCGCCGTCAACCCGATGATCGGCAAGACCGTGCGCCTGGAATACCTCGGCGCGATTCACTGCAGCCATTGCGGGCGCAGGACCAAGACCAGTTTCAGCCAGGGCTATTGCTACCCCTGCATGCAGAAGCTGGCCCAGTGCGACCTGTGCATCATGAGCCCGGAACGCTGCCACTACGATGCCGGCACCTGCCGCGACCCAAGCTGGGGCGAGCAGTTCTGCATGACCGATCACGTGGTCTACCTGGCCAACTCGTCGGGCATCAAGGTCGGTATTACCCGCGCGACGCAGATTCCCACCCGCTGGATCGACCAGGGTGCCACCCAGGCGCTGCCGATCATGCGTGTGGCCACGCGCCAGCAATCCGGCTTCGTCGAGGACCTGTTGCGCACTCAGGTGGCGGACAAGACCAACTGGCGCGCCTTGCTCAAGGGCGATGCGACGCCGGTCGATCTACTCTATGTGCGTGAACAGATTTTCCACGCCTGCGCCGAGGGTATTACTGCGCTGCAGCAGCGCTTTGGCTTGCAGGCCGTGCAACCGCTCAACGAGCAGAGCGTGGTCGAAATCCGTTATCCGATGGAAGGCTATCCGGCCAAGATCACCAGCTTCAACCTGGACAAGAATCCCGTCGCGGAAGGCACGTTGCTCGGTATCAAGGGCCAGTACCTGATGTTCGACACCGGCGTGATCAACATCCGCAAGTACACCGCTTACCAGATCGCAGCCAGCTGCGCCGCCTGAGCGGCGGGGGTTGCTGAGGCCATTCACCTGTCTGCCGCGCACATTGGCGTGGCATCGAAGAGGTTCCCATGCGCACCGAACAATCCAAGACCATCTACCTGAAAGACTATCAGGCACCGGATTACCTGATCGACGAAACCCACCTGACCTTCGAGCTGTTCGAAGATCACACCCTGGTGCATGCCCAACTGGTGATGCGCCGCAACCCCGAGTTGGCCGCCGAGCTGCCGGCGCTGGTGCTGGACGGCCAGCAGCTGGAGCTGCTCGAACTCAAGCTCGATGACCGCGAGCTGGGGGCAGGCGACTACCAGTTGACCGACAGCCACCTCACCCTGCAGCCGACCGCAGCCAGTTTCGTCATCGACAGCACCGTGCGTATCCACCCGGAAAGCAACACCGCGCTGGAAGGGCTGTACAAGTCCAGCGGCATGTTCTGCACCCAGTGCGAGGCCGAGGGGTTTCGCAAGATCACCTATTACCTCGACCGCCCGGACGTGATGAGCAGCTTCACCACCACGCTCAGCGGCGACAAGCAGAAGTACCCGATCCTGCTGTCCAACGGCAACCCGATCGCCAGCGGCGAGGAAGACGACGGCCGCCATTGGGCGACCTGGGAAGACCCCTTCAAGAAGCCGGCCTACCTGTTCGCCCTGGTCGCCGGTGACCTGTGGTGCGTGGAAGACACCTTCACCACCATGAGCAGCCGTGACGTGACCCTGCGCATCTATGTCGAGCCGGAAAACATCGACAAGGTGCAGCACGCCATGGACAGCCTGAAGAAGTCCATGAAGTGGGACGAAGAGGTGTATGGCCGCGAGTACGACCTGGACATCTTCATGATCGTCGCGGTCAACGACTTCAACATGGGCGCCATGGAGAACAAGGGCCTCAACATCTTCAACTCCAGCGCCGTGCTGGCCCGTGCCGAAACCGCCACCGATGCCGCCCACCAGCGCGTCGAGGCGATCGTCGCCCACGAGTATTTCCACAACTGGTCCGGTAACCGCGTGACCTGCCGCGACTGGTTCCAGCTGTCGCTCAAGGAAGGCTTCACGGTGTTCCGTGATGCGGCGTTCTCGGCTGACATGAACTCGGCGACGGTCAAGCGTATCCAGGATGTCGCCTACCTGCGTACCCACCAGTTCGCCGAGGATGCCGGCCCGATGGCCCACCCGGTGCGCCCTGATGCGTACATGGAAATCTCCAACTTCTACACCCTGACCATCTACGAGAAAGGTTCCGAAGTCCTGCGCATGATCCACACCCTGCTGGGCGCCGAGGCGTTCCGCAAAGGCTCGGACCTGTACTTCGAGCGCCACGACGGCCAGGCCGTGACCTGCGACGATTTCGTCAAGGCCATGGAAGATGCCAGTGGCATCGACCTGACCCAATTCAAGCGCTGGTACACCCAGGCCGGCACGCCGCGCCTGGCCGTCAGCGACAGCTACGACGCTGCCGCTAAAACCTACACGCTGACCTTCGCCCAGAGCTGCCCGGCCACGCCAGGGCAGCGCGAAAGCGACAAGCTGCCGTTCGTTATTCCGGTGGAACTTGGCCTGCTCGACGCTCAGGGCAACGACTTGCCGCTGCGCCTGCAGGGCGAGGCGGCGGCTGCTGGCAGCAACCGCGTGCTGTCGGTGACCGAGGCGCAGCAGTCGTTCACCTTCGTCGACGTCGCCGAGAGGCCATTGCCGTCGCTGCTGCGTGGCTTCAGCGCGCCAGTCAAACTGAGCTTCGCCTACGACCGCGATCAGCTGATGTTCCTGATGCAGCACGACAGTGACGGCTTCAACCGCTGGGAAGCCGGCCAGCAGCTCAGCGTGCAGGTGTTGCAGGCGTTGATCGGCCAGCATCAGCGCGGTGAGTCGCTGGTGCTCGATCAGCGCCTGGTAACCGCTCTGCGTACCCTGCTCGAAGACCCGTCGCTGGATCAGGCGATGGTCGCCGAGATGCTCTCCCTGCCGGGCGAGGCGTACCTGACCGAGATCAGCGAGGTAGCCGACGTCGAGGCCATTCACGGCGCCCGTGAGTTCGCCCGCCAGCAACTGGCCGACGCATTGTTCGAGCCGCTGTGGCAGCGTTACCAGGCCAACCGCGAGGTCTCGCGTACCACGCCGTATGTGGCCGAGGCCGAGCATTTCGCCCGTCGTGCGCTGCAGAACATCGCGCTGTCGTACCTGATGCTCAGTGGCAAGCCCCAGGTACTGGCTGCGGCGCTCGATCAATTCGACACCAGCGACAACATGACCGAGCGCCTGACCGCCCTGGCGGTGCTGGTCAATTCGCCGTTCGAGGCCGAGCGTGCCAAGGCTCTGGAAAGCTTCGCCGAGCAGTTCAAGGACAACGCCCTGGTCATGGACCAGTGGTTCAGCGTGCAGGCGGCCAGCACCCTGCCTGGGGGCCTGGCGCGCGTGCAGGCGCTGATGGAGCACCCGGCGTTCACCCTCAAGAACCCCAACAAGGTGCGCGCGCTGATTGGCGCTTTCGCGGGCCAGAACCTGGTCAACTTCCACGCGGCGGACGGCAGCGGTTACCGCTTCCTGGCCGACCAGGTGATCGTGCTCAATGCCCTCAACCCGCAAATCGCCTCGCGCCTGCTGGCGCCGCTGACTCGCTGGCGCAAGTACGGCCCTGCGCGGCAGGCGGCGATGAAGGCAGAGCTGGAGCGGATTCTCGCCTCCGGTGAGCTGTCGCCCGATGTGTATGAGGTGGTCAGCAAAAGCCTGGCATGAGTGTCGGCAGCATGCCGGTGATGCCCTGTCACCGGCTTGCAATCAGGCAGTAACAGGCAACCGGCATTTTTCTTCGCACGCTGTGCGCCCAGGTGATTTCATTCCTGGGCGGCAGTCGCTAATCTGCCGCCCAGGTGACACTGTTACGCTCGCTCGCAGCGGTAACAGATAACGTTACCGGCTGAAATAAAAAGCAACTTTCTACGGATTCCATCGCCCGGATTCAGCTTGCATTTTGGCGGCAGGCGCGCTCGTTCGTGTGCGTTCGGCCTGCACTTCTGGGGAGAAGTGCCGATATGTACCGCGAAATCGGGATTATTGGTCAGTGGACGATCAGTCACAAAGAGACGCAGCGGAACTGCTCTGGAAAAGCCGTTTCAGCTAATACGATCGTTTGAATTGGCACCAAGGTTGCACTGCATAAGGCAGTAACGCCAGCCAGTCCGACGCCCATACAGGTCTGCCCAAGCAGACCGATCAGAAAAACGACTGTCTGTCAGCGGAGTAGAGATTCGATGCGTATCAAGTCCTTTGAGCCGGCCTTGCGCCCGGTGCCGGCGAAGGCGGGCTATGCCCTGGTCAGCGTGTTACCGCTGCTGGTCGCGGTTCCCGTCCAGGCGGTGGAGTTCAGCTTCGCCGACAACGACGTCAGCGGCTCGCTCGATACCACGCTGTCCTACGGTCAGCTGTGGCGTGTGCAGGGGCAGAGCCGTAGCAACGACGACGTCAACCTCAACGACGGCAACCGCAATTTCGACACCGGGCTGGTCTCCGAGGTATTCAAGATCACCTCGGATCTGGAAATGAACTACCGGAACTACGGGCTCTTCGTACGGGGCACGGCGTTCTACGACACGCAGATCATGGACCGTCGCAACGATTTCAACAGCGGCGAGCGTGCCGCCCAGCCAAGCCAGAATTTCCCGCGCGATGACCGCTTTACCGGCGACACCCGGCACAAGGCCGGGCGCGATGCGCAGATTCTCGACGCGTACGTTTACGGCAACTGGGATGTCGCCGAACGCCCGGTCAGCGCGCGGCTCGGTCGTCAGGTGTTCAACTGGGGGGAGGGCGTGTTCTACCGCGGCGGGGTGAATACCAGCAACCCGGTGGATGGCGCGCGGTTCCGGTTGCCCGGTTCGGAAGTCAAGGAAGTGCTGATTCCCGTCGAGGCGGTGAGTTTCAATATCGGCCTGACCGACAACCTGTCGATGGAGACCTTCTACCAGTTCAACTGGAAAGAAACCGCCATCGACCCGGTGGGCAGCTATTTCTCGGAGACCGACCTGTTTGCCGAAGGCGGCCATACAGCCTACAGCCGCAATGCCGCGCTGGGCAGCCCGGCTTTCCAGGGCGGTTACGCGGCGTTGAGCGGCGCGGGCGTGGGCGGATTGCAGGGCAACAGTTACCTGGACGGCAACGGTTATTTCAAGGTTGCCACCATCGGCTCCGATCTCAACGCCAGGAACGACGGGCAGTTTGGCGTGGCGTTTCGTTACATCGCCGAGCAGCTGAATTCCACCGAGTTCGGCTTCTACTTCGTCAATTACCACGCCAAGGAACCCACCGTATACGCCGACCTGGAAGGCTTCACGGGGCTGGACCTGGACGCCATCACCAGTGCTGCCAGCAGCAATGGTTTCACCGATTACGCCTCTCTGGTCAGTGCCGCCGGTGCCGGTAGCCCGGTGGCGCAAACCCTGCTGGGCCTGGTGAACGGCGTGGCCACGGTGGATACCGCCAACCGTGTCACCGCCCGCCGCGAGTACGCCGAAGATATCCGCATGTACGGCTTCAGCTTCAACACCACCCTTGGCGATGCCTCGGTGTTCGGTGAACTGGCCTATCGACCCAACCTGCCAATTGGCGTGGCGGCGACCAACGACCTGCTCGGCGATCTGCTGCGCCAGGCACCGCAACTGGCGCAGGGGCAGCAGGGCAACATCGGCGGCAGCACCCTGCAACTGGGCGACCAGATTCACAACTACGAGCGGGTCGAGGCGTTCAACGCCTCGCTGGGCACCCTCTACAACTTCGGCCCGTCGCTGGGCTTCGACGGCCTGACCGGCGTGGCCGAGCTGGCTTCCGAGCACCTGCGTGGCACCGACCTGCAATACACCGCCTACGATGGGTCGACTCGCTACTACGTCGGGCGCGGCGACTCCTCTTACGTCTTCGGTTACGGGCGCAGCTACCAGGCGAACAAGAACGCCTACGGTTACACCCTGGTGCTGTCCGGCACCTGGAACGACGTGGTCGCCGGGGTGAACCTGTCGCCCTTCGTCGTTTACAAGGACGATTTCGAGGGCAACTCCTACCAGACCGGCAACTTCATCGAGGGCCGCAAGGCGTACACCGTCGGTATGAAGGCCGCGTACATGAACAGCCTGGAAGCGGAGCTGCAGTACACCGAGTTTTCCGGTGGCGGTAACAACAACGCCGTGCGTGACCGCGACAATATCGGCCTCAACGTCAAATACTCCTTCTGATCACGGAGAAACAGGATGCTGAATATCAAAGGCGTTGCCGTCGCGCTGGTTCTGCTGACCGGCAACAGTCTGGCAGCGGTTTCTCCGCAGGAAGCGGCCAGGCTGGGTGCCAGCCTGACGCCGCTCGGCGCCGAGAAATCCGGCAACGCAGCGGGCACCATTCCCGCCTGGACGGGCGGGATTACCCAGGCGCCGGCCGGCTATCAGGGCTCTGGCAAGCACCATGTCGACCCCTTCGCGGGCGACAAGCCGCTGTTCACCATTACCCGGGCCAACCTGGCGCAATACCGCGATAACCTGACGCCAGGGCAGGTCGCCCTATTCGAAGCCTACCCCGACACCTTCCAGATGCCGGTCTACGCGACCCGGCGTTCCGGCTCGGCGCCGCAGTGGGTCTATGACAACACCGCGAAGAACGCCGTCAGCGCGAAGCTGCTCAATGGCGGCAACGGCTTCGCCGACGCCTACGGCGGCATCCCGTTTCCGATTCCGCAGAGCGGCGTCGAGGCGTTGTGGAACCATATCGCCCGCTACCGCGGCACCTACGTGGTACGCCGCGCCTCGGAAGTGGCGGTGCAGCGCAACGGCGCCTATTCGCTGGTCACCTCGCAGCAGGAAGCGCTGTTCAAGTTCTATGACCCCAAAGGCAGCTACGCCAACCTCAACAACATCCTGTTCTATTACCTGTCGTTCACCCGCAGCCCGGCGCGCCTCGCCGGCGGCGCGGTGCTGGTTCACGAGACGCTCGATCAGGTAAAGGAAGCGCGCCAGGCCTGGGGCTACAACGCCGGCCAGCGCCGTGTGCGGCGTGCGCCTAACCTCGCGTATGACACACCGATCTCTGCCGCTGACGGCTTGCGTACCGCCGACGACACCGACATGTTCAACGGTGCCCCGGACCGCTATGAGTGGAAGCTGCTCGGCAAACGGGAAATCTACATCCCCTACAACAACTACAAGGTCACCAGCCCCCAGGTCAGCTACAAGGACCTGCTGCAGGTCGGTCACCTCAACCCGGCGTTCACCCGTCACGAGCTGCATCGGGTGTGGGTCGTGGAGGGCACGCTCAAGCCGGGCGCCCGGCACATCTATTCCAAGCGCACCCTGTACCTCGACGAAGACAGCTGGCAGGCCGCCGCGGTCGATCAGTACGATGGGCGCGGTGAGCTGTGGCGTGTGTCGCTGGCCTACCTGAAGAACTACTACGAACTGCCGACGACCTGGTCTGCCCTGGACGTGTTCCATGACCTGCAGGCGCGTCGCTACCACGTACAGAACCTGGACAACGAAGAGCCCGATACCATCGACTTCAGCCAGCCGATGGTCGATGACGGCCACTTCACGCCGGCCGCGCTGCGACGTCGCGGCACGCGCTGAGCAGGTGGCGCAAAGGCTTTCATTCGTGCGGTCGATAACGCGGGCTTTTTCTTACAAAACAGCAGATCGTGGTGGCTACCACGATTCGCGAAGGCCAATAGCATACGGGGCGCTCTGCAGGCGCTGGCAATAACAAGAAGAAGGGGAAGTTGTGTATGAGTGAGCCCATTGTGCGCTGCACCTGGAGCGCCAAAGCCCTGCGGCCGATGCTGCAGGTGCTGTCGGTTTGCGTGCTGCTGGCCAGTGCCGCGCCCCTCGTGCAGGCGCAGGTCGCCGAGCAGGCCGTTGTGTATTCGGTGCCCTCGGCCAGGGCGGCCTCCAGCCTGCTGCTCGACGTTGCCCACGCCGGCAAGCGCCTGGTGGCCGTTGGCGAACGCGGCCACATCGTGTATTCCGACAACGATGGGGTGGACTGGCAGCAGGCCAAGGTGCCGACCCGGCAGATGCTCACCGCCGTGTTCTTCCTCGACGACCAGCACGGCTGGGCGGTCGGCCATGACGCGTTGATCCTGGCCACCACCGACGGCGGCGTGACCTGGGCCAAACAGTTCGAGGACCTGCAGCGCGAAGCGCCGCTGCTCGACCTGTGGTTTACCGACCTGCAGCACGGCTTTGCCGTTGGCGCCTACGGGGCGCTGCTGGAAACCACCGACGGTGGCGGCAACTGGGAAGATGTCAGCGACCGGCTCGACAACGAAGACGCCTACCACCTCAACGCCATCACCGCGGTCGAGAATGTCGGCCTGTTCATCGTCGGCGAGATGGGCAGCCTGTTCCGCTCCGTGGACGGCGGCGTCAGCTGGGAAACCCTGGAGGGCCCTTACGAGGGTTCGCTGTTCGGGGTACTGGCCACGGGTGAGCCGCAGAGCCTGCTGATCTATGGCCTGCGCGGCCACCTGTTTCACTCCGCGGACGGCGGCGAGAACTGGCAGCAGGTCCCGCTGACCACCGCCAGCGGCGGCACCCTGGAATTCGGCCTGGCCAACGCTGCGCTATTGGGCGACGGCAGCATCGTGGTGGTTGGCCACGGTGGCAGCGTGCTCAGAAGTAGCGACCACGGGCGCACCTTCAGCGTCTTCAACCGCGCCGATCGGGTGTCGCTGGCCGCAGTGACGGCAAGTGCCGACGGCAATCTGATTCTGGTGGGGCAGGGCGGCGCACGCGTGGCCTCGGCGACCGGTGCCAATCCAGGCCAACAATAACAAGCTGGGGTAGTGTTCGATGAGTAACCAAGACAAGGCTAGCCTGCTTGAACGCCTGATCTTCAACAACCGGCCGGCGGTGATCGCGATCTGCCTGCTGGTCAGTCTGTTTCTGTTCTTCCAGGCCACCCAGGTGCGGCCGTCGACCAGCTTCGAGAAGATGATTCCGCTGAGCCATCCGTTCATCCAGAACATGATGGAGCACCGCAATGACCTGGCGAACCTCGGCAATACCGTGCGTATCGCCGTGGAAGCCAAGGATGGCGACATCTTCAGCAAGGACTACATGGAGACGCTGCGTCTGATCCACGACGAAGTGTTCTACATCCCGGGCGTCGACCGCTCCGGCTTGAAGTCGCTGTGGAGCCCCAGCGTGCGCTGGACCGAGGTCACCGAGGAAGGCTTCGCTGGAGGCGAGGTGATTCCGCAGACCTACGACGGCAGTGCGCAAAGCCTCGAAGAGCTGCGCGGCAACGTGCTCAAGTCCGGACAGATCGGACGCCTGGTGGCCAACAATTTCAAATCCAGCATCATCGACGTGCCGTTGCTCGAGTCCTACCCGGACCCTGAAGATCAGGGCCGCCTGATCAAGCTCGATTACCAGCAGTTCTCCCACCAGCTCGAAGAAAAGATCCGCAGCAAGTACCAGGCGCAGAACCCGGACGTGCAGGTGCACATCATCGGCTTCGCCAAAAAGGTCGGTGACCTGATCGACGGCCTGGTCATGGTCGCGCTGTTCTTTGGTGTGGCGCTGCTGATCACCTTCGTGCTGCTGTACTGGTTCACCTGGTGCATTCGCAGCACCATCGCCGTGCTGATCACCACCCTGGTAGCGGTCGGCTGGCAACTGGGGCTGATGCACACGGTCGGCTTCGGGCTCGACCCGTATTCGATGCTGGTGCCGTTCCTGATCTTCGCCATCGGCATTTCCCATGGCGTGCAGAAGATCAACGGCATCGCCCTGCAATCCAGCGCGGCTGACACGCCACTGATGGCCGCGCGGCTGACCTTCCGCCAGCTGTTCCTGCCGGGCATGATCGCCATCCTCGCCGATGCCGTGGGTTTCATCACGCTTCTGCTGATCGATATCGGCGTGATCCGCGAACTGGCCATCGGCGCGTCCATCGGTGTAGCGGTCATCGTCTTCACCAACCTGATCCTGCTGCCGGTGGCGATCTCCTACATCGGCATCAGCAAGAAGGCCGTCGAGCGCAGCAAGCGCGATGCGGTCAGCGAGCATCCGTTCTGGCGCCTGTTGTCGAACTTCGCCAGCTCCCGCGTGGCGCCGATTTCCGTGGCCCTGGCGTTGGTCGCCGGGATTGGCGGCTTCTGGTACCAGCAGCAGAACCTGCAAGTCGGTGACCTCGATCAGGGCGCCCCGGAGCTACGCCCGGATTCGCGTTACAACCTCGACAATGACTTCGTGATCCGCAACTACTCGACCAGCTCCGACGTGTTGGTGGTGATGGTCAAGACCGCGCCGGAAGGCTGCTCCACGTATGAAGCCATGGCCGCCATGGACGAGCTGATGTGGACCATGGACAACACGCCGGGCGTGCAGTCGTCGATCTCCATGGTCAGCGTGTCGCGCCAACTGATCAAGGGCATGAACGAGGGCAACCTGAAGTGGGAAACCCTGTCGCGCAACCAGGACGTGCTCAACAACTCCATCGCCCGCGCCGACGGCCTGTACAACGCCGACTGCTCGGTGGCGCCGGTGCTGGTGTTCCTCGAAGATCACAAGGCGGAAACCCTCAAGCGCGCGGTGGCGTCGGTCGAAGGTTTCATCGAGGAGCACCCGTCGCAGAACGTGGAATTCCTGCTGGCTGCCGGTAATGCCGGGATCGAGGCGGCGACCAACGAAGTCATCAGCACCTCGGAGTTGCTTATCCTCGTCCTGGTGTACCTGTGCGTCGGCGTGATGTGCATGATCACCTTCCGCTCGTTCGCCGCGACCGTCTGCATCGTGCTGCCGTTGATCCTCACCTCGATCCTGGGTAACGCACTGATGGCCTTCCTGGGCATCGGCGTGAAGGTCGCCACGCTGCCGGTGATCGCCCTGGGCGTGGGCATCGGCGTGGACTACGGCATCTACATCTACAGCCGCCTGGAAACCTTCCTGCGCGCCGGCCTGCCACTGCAGGAAGCCTACTACCAGACGCTGCGCTCCACCGGTAAAGCGGTGCTGTTCACCGGCCTGTGCCTGGCCATCGGCGTGGCGACCTGGATGTTCTCGGCGATCAAATTCCAGGCCGACATGGGCCTGATGCTGACCTTCATGTTTATCGTCAACATGTTCGGTGCGCTGTGGCTGCTGCCGGCGCTGGCGCACTTCCTGATCAAGCCCGAGAAGCTGGCGGGCAAGAAGGGTGGTTCGCTGCTGGCGCACTGACGGGTTGGCTCTATAAAAGGCGCGACCTCTACGGCATTTGCATGCCGTAGAGGTCGTTTTGCTAATGCACGGTGGGGCTGATTTTTATAGGGCAGTGATGGCCGTGAAAATGCGGAAGTCAGGCGAATACAGATGGGGCCGTTCTGTAGGTCGGTAAGTTGTTGATCGCCATGGAGTTTGATTTTTGCGAATACGGGTAGGGTGCGCTTATACAGAACGCTTTACTATTGCGTTAACGCAGAATTCTGTCTAATCACTGTTAGGTATGACAATGAATCAAGGCCAGACCATAAATCCTCAAAAAATAAATAAGCCAATACAGCTTCTAGCTGCCTGGCTGGCCGGTCTAATTCTAATAAATGGTACGTTTCTTTCTACCGCGGTACTTATCGAGAAACCTAGTTGGGCAGCAGGCTTCTTGGTCGTTGCAGCCACAATAAACGTGCCTGTATTCATACTGTCTCTTTTTCTACTGCAAACAAAATTTCGCCCTGAAATGCAGGAAGACTCTTTCTACCACGAGTATCTTATTAATAAACTTGGCGCCCCCAAAGACATAGCTAAGTCTGAGTTTCCCGCAACAACTAAAAACGCCACCTGGGAAGGGTATAAAATTTTAATTAACCATCATTTTATAAAAGACCAAATGCTTATAAGTTCATTATCACGCCACGGAATTCAAGTGACAGGAGCATTTGGAGCAAAAAATCCCCCTCAAGATAAAGTTGCCACCGTAGGCAGAAACTTCACCCTGGAGCAGCTAAAGCAAATATTGCCAGTATTGCGCGAAGCAAATTTCGGATGGGTAAACTTTGGGGCTGATGAAGAAATTGATGGAGAGTATGATAATACAATTCTTATTGGGTCGTATGTTTCATCCCCTAACAAGCACTCCATAACAACTTCGTCAGCATTAGAGATAACAAGCAAAGAGAATGCTGTTGCCAGCGATTTTTATACTGCGCTAACTTCAGCTTACGCAGGTTAACCTAACAAATGATTCAAATCGTTCGCTTCGCTCACTGGGACGGGCTAAAGCCCGCCCCTTAACCAAACGTTAGATGCCTATGAATAATCGCAGCCACCCTCACTACGAATCAATAAACTTCACTGACCAGCACCATGCTGAAATAGCGGAGCTATTTGACTATTCAAATGCATCGGACGCAGAGGTAGAGCTAGCTATCGCGAAGTATAAAAAATATGTAGGCAATGATGAATCACCAAGGTATCTGTACCTAATACGCCAGCTAAGAACAAAATATTATAAAATCGGAATAACTAACGACCTAGAAAAACGACTATCTACGCTCCAAACGGGCTGCCCTTACCAGCTAAGGGTTGTGTTTTATGTAGAAGCCGACATGGACGATTATTTAGGCAAGGAAATTAAGTACATCGAAAGCTTTCTACATAAAAATTTTGAGCAGTACCGACATAGAGGTGAGTGGTTCAAGCTTGACTATAGCCATCTTTCTGGCATCGTGATGTTTTTAGATATAAACAGAGAACTCGCAGTAAGAATTTGCTCGAACAATGAGCTGTCTTATTACTTCAATAAGTTAAAAAGGCTAGGTAGCCTTGATGATTAGGCATCTAACAATGCGCTCAAACCTTTCGCTTCGCTCACTGGGACCGGCTAAAGCCGGCCCCTTAGCTTAATCGTTATGTGTATCCGTCTTAGCCAAGGAAGCCTTATGGACAACAGAATAAAATTTGCACTATATCTCAAGGACTGGCTTTTCCAAGGCGGAGATAAAGCTCAACTCAAGAAAAACTCTGAAAACATATTGATTGATGAGTACACCCCACAAATGAAGGGGTTTGTATTCTGTCCTGAGTGCTCCGCAAATCTTTTTCGTTCACCAGAAGACAAAGAGTTTTCCTCTAACGGAAGAGCAGCCTACTTTGCTCATAGTAGAGGCACAAAAACAGATTGCGGCCTTCGCACCAAGAGGGCAGAAGGTAAAAAATATCTGACAGAAGAAGATGCAAAACGCGCAATTCAAAATGAGGAGCTTGTCATTGTAGAAGGCTTTATAAAAGACAAGCCCATTGCGCCAAACAAGAGCCCTGCCGAATATGATGCTTCGCAAGTAGAAGAGATTGATGGGCCGACCGCCAATGTTCCAATAGGTCGGCACAAAGGGGAGGCTTTCAAGCTGCCGAGCAAATTCAAGACTATTCGCGGGATTTGTAATAAGTTCGATGAAAATATCAGCAGATACTTTTACATGCCAAACGGGCAGCATGCCATTCAGCTACAAGACCTGCTTAAAAACATTGAAACCGTAACAGAAGAAGATGAAATCCCTAGAATTTATTATGGGAGAATCATTCGATCAGCTAATGCAGGTAAAACGCCACAGAATATCCGCATGACCAAACTTAAGTACAAAAAATCCGACTATGCCGATTTCTACCTAAAACTGACCGATGAGAAACAGCAGGAAAAAGGAATCGATGACAACTCTATCGGAAGAGTTGTTCTGATGTATGGAAAAATAACAACAAGCGGAGCAGGTCTCTGCATAGAAAATATTGGGTGGGGTGAGTTTGCTCTTCTCCCACAAAAGTATGAACGCTTGCTGTATTAAACACATAACAACTGGTTCAAATCGCTCGCTCCGCTCGCTGGGACGGACTAAAGCCCGCCCCTTTACCAAACGTTAGGTGTCTTGCAAACATGGTCATTGACCTAATATCAAAGCCAATGCTCGGCTACTGGGATGTTTCTCCTTCAATATCGCAGTGTGAATACCAGTTTGGACAAAGACTTATCTACGTGCAGCATCCAAAAAATGAGCCCCCTAATCTATACCTTTCGAGAGCACAGGAGACCGTTGAGGCTGCGTGGAGCGATATCGATAATGCAGTTCTCTTTGCAGAGAAATTGTCACGGAATTTGCTTCCTAACTTTTGGAAAGTGCACGATAAAAGCAACAAGGCCGGCGCAAGATTTACCGTTTACTCAATTCACTATAACCTCGACACACCACAGCTCATCTATGTAATCGGAAAGAGTCACGATTTTGATTTTGAGTACACATCCTACGCCGAAGAAGATTTGTGGCAAGAATCACCAATAACCACAAACCTACCTGAGCCACCGGATAACTTCTGGATATCTATAAAGCGTATAAAAGAAAACCACTTTGAAGAAGCCACCTAAGGGAAAAAAGGAACAGATTTATTTATGGCGCTGTGCCATTTGTATAAAATAAATCTGTCCGCTTATTTAGAGATGATCGGTAAATGAAAAAACGCGGTTTGGCCGCGGTTTTTCATTTCAGAGCATGCAAATTTTCTTCAATACGCCCGCATTGGCGCTGCGTAACGTGCCTCACTCGATCAGCAGTGAGGTAGGCGTGATGATGAGTCTGTATCTGTCCATGGCGGCGTTCGCGCTGGCCGCTTCCATTTCGCCCGGGCCGGTTAATCTGGTGTCGCTGAGCGCCGGTGCTCGACATGGCCTGCGGGTGGCCATGGGGCATGTCGCGGGGGCGACCCTGGGCTTTACGCTGCTGCTGGTGCTGATCGGCCTGGGATTGCACCAGCTGATGGTATGGCTGCCCTGGCTGGCGACCGCGATCCAGTGGGCCGGGGTGGCGTTTCTGCTCTATCTGGCCTGGCGCTTGGCGGTCGATAGCGGCGCGTTGCACAGCGCTGAGGGCGGGGCGGGTGCGTCCTTCGCAGGCGGCGCGTTGATGCAGTGGCTCAACCCCAAGGCGTGGCTGGCGGCGATTGCCGGCACGGGCGCCTTTGCAGCCGATGGCGATGCGTGGCGGGTGGGGCAGTTCGCGGCGATCTATTGTGTGGTCTGTTATTTGTCGCTGGCCTGCTGGGCCTACGCCGGGACCTGTTTGCAGCCGTATCTGCAGGCGCCGCAGCGGGTGCGGGTTTTCAATAGGGTATTGGCGGGGTTGCTGGTGGCCAGTGCGGGGTACCTGCTGCTGGCATAAGCCCGTTAAACCTGTTCACGATCTTTATGCGCGTGACGCGGCAACTACAAGGCAGAAGCAGACGTAGGGTGGACGACGCTTGCCTGCGCGGCCCGATCCGTCCACCGCACTACCTATCGCAATGGTGGACAAAAAAAGCGTTGTCCACCCTACGGGCTGTGGGAGCGGGCCATACCCGCGAAAAATCACGGGCATGGCCCGTTCCCACAATGAATCACCGAACGTCTGCTCTCGCCACTTAGCTGGCAAAATCGACAAACCTGGGCTGAAAGATTCTGAACAGGTTCTTAGAGCACGGCGTACTCGCGAAGCAGTACGCCGTTGCGGTGGCGTCAGGCCCGGCATGAATTGGCGGACTGTTCGCTTCGCTCCTGAGTCCGCCCTACGCGCTGATGGCATAAGCCGATTAAAGCGCCGGAGAGCCGTAGCCCGCGGTTGAGCGTAGCGATACCGGGGCAGCCTCGCGAGTGACTCCTGGGTATCGCTACGCTCAACGCCAGGCTAAGGGGTTGGGCCAGGTGCGGCGTGGTTGTCGCTAGCGGCGGTATTGGCCGGGGGTGGCGGCGAGGAATTGCTTGAAGGTACGCTGGAAATGGGCCTGGTCGGCGAAGCCGGCTTCCAGGGCGACTTCGGCCAGGGGGGCGCCGCTCTTCAAGCGAGCATGGGCAAACTGGATGCGGCGGTTGAGCAGGTAGGCGTGGGGCGTCATGCCGTAGCGCTGCTTGAAGCCGCGAATCAGCTGTGACGGCGAGAGCCGCGCCGCTTCGCACAGCGTGTCCAGCGTGAGCGTTGCGCCGCAGTGCTGGTGTATCAGGCGAGCGGCCTGTTCCAGTTGCGGGTTGATGCTGTCGTCATGTCGCTGCAGCGTCAGCCGCTGCAGCGCCAGGCTGAAGCAGGTAGTCGCCTGGGTGGCCTTGTCAGCTGCCGCGCGGCTGGGGTCGAGGAGGGTGTCGCGCAACCGCAGCAGGCCCTGGTAGAGCTCGCCGTCTTCGCTGGCGATGCAGGCGAAGCGCTGGAAGGCGGGCGTATCGACCAGCCCCTGCGCCTGTTGCAAGCGACCCAGCCAATGCGGGTCGACATAGAGCATCAGGTATGACCAGGGCGCGCCGTCGATGGGATTGCAGGCGTGCACATCGCCCGGATTCATCAGCACCACGGTGCCCTGGCTGACGTGGCAATCCGTATCGCGATTGCTGTAGGTGCTCTGGCCGTGAGTGATCGCGCCGATGGAGAAGAACTCATGGCTGTGGCGGCCATAGCAGACCTGACGACCGTCCTCGATCGAACGCATCTCCAGAAAGGGCACGGCATCGTCACGCCAGAAGCTGGGGATGGAGGGGGCGAGCAGAGCGGTCATCAACCTGTCCTGTTCAGCGTGGATAAAGCGGCGGAAGCTGGGTGGCTTCCTGGCCGTTTTCCTGAGTTTTTTCGGCAGCCGGTAATTCACCAATGGCTTGCCACAGCTGGGCCCCTTGCCAATGCTGGCCGCTTTCGCTGTACAGCGCGCCGTTGAGGCCGTCGAGGGCTTCGGACAGCGGTGCGAAGCGGGCGGCCATGTCGGCCAGGGTTTCCGGTTGCTGGCGGGCCCAGGCGTCGAGTGCCTGGCGGGTGGCCTGGCTGTCGTTGGCCAGGCAGGCACGCTTGAGGTCATCGAGCAGGGTGCGCGGGCTGGGGCCGGCTTGCGCGGCGCGCTGGATGGCCGGCTGGCGACGCGCGTGCCACCACAGGCCGAAGCCCAGCAGCGTGGTCAGCGCCAGCAGCACGGTGCTGACTTGCCAGGGCCAGAGCAGGACGCTTTCCATGGGCTCGCTGCGCGGCCGCGGGTCCGCTGGCTGCTCCGCGTTCATCGCCGGGTCGGCCGCGACCTCCAGGCTGCGACCGGGCAGGGTGGTGCGTTCCAGGCGATCTTCATGAGTGTTCCACCACACCAGCTCGACCGCCGGCAGTTCCAGGGTGCCAGCCTTGCTGGCGACCAGCGCCTCGCGTTCCTCGCGGCTGCCGATCACGCCGCGTTCGCTGCTTTCGTTGTGCAGCTGCGGTTGGTCCGGGTAGCGGCGCAGGCCATCCACCGTGGTGGCCGGCAGTGGCGGCAACTGCGCGCTGGACAGGCCGTCGGCCTTGAGCATCAGGCTGCGGGTCAGCGAGTCGCCGACCTTGACCTGCTCAGGTTCCGGGGTCCAGGCCTCGGCCAGGCTCAGGGCGCGGGCCGGCAGCCAGGGCACGTCGGTGGGGTACTCGGCCGGCCTGGGTTTGACCGTCAGCGGTATTTGCGGTGATTTGACCCGCGTGACCCTGCCGGGACGCGGGCCGAACGGCAGGTAGTCGCTGTTGTTGGAACGGTCGACCAGGGTGGCGGTGAACACCTGGGCCGGGATCGTCAGTTGGCCGCTCTTCTGCGGAAAAATGGCGTAGCGCAGCTCGATCACCCCGTGGCGCACGCCACCGATGTCCTGCTCGTAGGTGCGTGGCTCGCCCAGTGACTCGACCCGCGCGTCGGCGATCTCCAGCGGCGTCAGGCTGCTGTCGTCGTACAGCGATACGGAATGATAGATGCGCAGGGTCAGCACGCTTTGCGCCTGCACGTACACGCTGTCGTGATCCAGGCTGGCGTCGATGAACACCGGCGCCATCTGCTCGCCCGCCTTCTGCGTGGTGGATTCCAGTACATGCAGGCTGATCGGCTGGCTTTGCAGGTCGCCGAGACGCAGCGGCGGCACCACCACATAGCCGCTATGGCGCGGGCGCAGGGTGACGAGCCAGCGCGTGGTGGCGCGGGCCTGACCATCCAGGGTGGTCAGGCGATTGACCTGGCGGGTACCGAGCACCTCGAACAGCTCGTCGAGCGGCGCCAGGTCCGGCTTGCCGAACTGGGTGGCGTCGCTCGACTCCAGGGCCAGCTCGACGCTTTCGCCGAGGTTCAGCCGGCTGCGGTCAACGCTGGCGATAAAGTCCTGCGCGCTGGCCTGGAATGTCAGCAGGCAGAAGAGCAGGGTGCAGAGCAGACGGGTCATCGTGGTTGTTCCTGACGCTGTTGCTGTTCGTACCAGAATTTGCGGCGCAGCAGCTCGCCCGGGTCATCGGGAATCTGCCGCAGCCATTGTTCGAGGGCCTGGCGGCGTTCGCTGTCGAGGGGCGCGTTCGCGTCCGAGGTGCCGGTGTCATCGACCGGCGAGGCGGGCGATTCACCGTTCTCGGCGTTCTCGGTGGGCTGCGCCTGCGAGCCGGGCGGCTCGTCCGCTGGCGGCTGATCCTGCGCGCTGGCGGACTGCCCCTGGCTGTCCTGGCGCTGCTCCGGCGTGGGCGCGGTGGACTGCCCGGGCTGCTGCTGTTCGGCGCGCTCGTCGCGGCTCTGCTCGTCAGGTTGATCCTTGGGCTGGGCCTGCTGTTGTTCGCGCTGGCGCAGCAGTTCTTCCACCAGTGCCTTGTTCTTCGTGGCCTGGAGCAGTTGCGGGTCGATTTCCAGGGCCCGTTCGTAGGCATCCACGGCAGCTTCCAGCTCGTTGCTGCGGGCCAGGGCATTGCCACGGTTGTACAGCGAGGCAGCGCTGTCGGTGAGCGCGAACTGCTCGGCCGCGGCTGCATAGTCACCGGCCTCGTACAGCGCCAGCCCCCGCCACTGCGGGTCCTCGAAGCGTTCGGCGGCTTCCTTTGGGCGCTGCGCCTCGAGCAGGCGCTGGCCCTGTTGATCGGCACGCAGCCAGAGGTCCTCGAAGCTGAACGCCATCGCCGATTGCGGCATGCCAAGCAACAGCAGCGGCAGGCACAACAGCCAGCCGCGACGCCCGGCACAGGCGGCCAGCAACAACAGGGGCAGCAGCAGCCAGTGGCCCTGATCGGCCCAGGTGCGCAATTGGGTCTTGTGGCCGTTGTCGCGCAGCTGTTGCGGCCCGTCGAGCAGGCCGAGGGTGCGCAGGTCGCGCTCGTCGAGGCTGATGCTGCGGTATTGGCCGCCGAGGCTCCGGGCGAACTGGCTCAGGCCCTGCGCATCCAGGCGCGGCATGAGGATGGCGCCTTGCTCGTCCCTCATGAAGGCGCCGTCCTCCTGGATGATGGGCGCGCCTTCACTGCTGCCGACGCCAAGGATACGCAGGCGCTCGCCGCGCCGGCCGAGCTGTGTGGCGATGGCGCTGCGTTCGCTGGCGTCGAGGCTACCGGTGATCAGCAACAGCCGGCCCTGGCCCTGGGCGCCGCCCTTGAGCAGTTCGAGTGCCTTGGCCACGGCCAGGTCGGCGCGCTTGCCCGGTTCCGGCATGATCGACGGTTGCAGCGCTTCGAGCAGGTTGCGGCTGGTGCCCAGGTCGTCCGAGAGTGGCACCACGGTGTGGGCGCTACCGGCGTAGACGACGATGGCGGTTTGCGCATCGCCGCGTGCCTGCAGCAAATCCAGCAACTTGCGGCGCGCCTGGGCCAGGCGATTGGGCGAGGCGTCGCTGGCCAGCATCTGGGGCGTCAGTTCGAGCATCACCACCAGCGGGTCGGCGGGCTTGAGGTCATTGTGCTCGACCCGTTGCCAGCTCGGCCCGAGCAGGGCGAGCACGGCCAGCAGCCAGGCCAGGCCAAGGGCGATCCACGGCAGGCGGCTGGCGCGGCCGTGGCCGCCGCTCAGCAATGCCGCATGGAAGGCGGCTGGCAACAGGCTCTGCCAGCGGCCGCTGCGTTTTTCCCGGTGCGTGAGCAGCCACAGCAGCCAGGCCATCAGGGGCAACAGCAACAGCCACCAGGGGCGCAGCAGGTGCGGCCACAGGCCGCTGAGCTCGTTCATGGTGCCTTGCGCCTCAACCGCTGCAGGGCGCTCAGGCGCTGCTGTCGTAGCTGGGGCCACAGGCTGCGCAGCACCAGCGCCAGGCTGAGCAACACGGCCGCGGCCAGTGGCCACACGTACAGCGCCTGGGCCGGGCGAGCCAGGGTCGGCTGTTGGGCCACGGGTTCGAGGCGGTCGAGCGTGGCTTCGATGGCTTGCAACTCGCCCTGGTCGCGGGCGCGGAAATAGTCGCCGCCGCTGAGTTCGGCGATGGCGCGCAGGGTCGGTTCGTCGAGGTCCAGGCTCGGGGTGACGCCGAACGCGGCGAAGTTGCCGCCTTGTTGCGGGTCGGCACCAATGCCGATGGTGTAGATGGTCACGCCTTCCTCGGCGGCCAGGCGCGCGGCGATCATCGGTTCGATTTCACCGCCGTTGTTGGCGCCGTCGGTGATCAGCACCAGTACCCGGCTGTTGGCTGGTCGCTGGCGCAGGCGTTTGACGGCCAGGCCAATGGCATCGCCGATCGCGGTGTTCTTGCCGGCGATGCCGATCACCGCTTCGTCGAGCCAGGTGCGCACGGTCTGCCGGTCGAAGGTCAGCGGCGCCTGCAGATAGGCCTGGCTGCCGAACAGGATCAGCCCGAGACGATCGCCGGTGCGGCCCTCGATGAAGTCCCCGATCAGGTGCTTGACCAGTGCCAGGCGGCTGACTTCTTCGTCTTCCCAATGCATGTCGGCGTAGCCCATGGACCCGGACACATCCACGGCAATCAGCAGGTCGCGACCGCTGGCGGGCAACGGCAGCGCATCGCCAACCCACTCCGGGCGCGCCGCGGCGGTGAGCAGCAACAGCCAGAGCAGGGCGAAGTGTAGTTGTTTCTTCCAGGGCGGCAGTTGCAGGCGAGCGCGACGCCCGGAGAGGTTTTCCAGCTCACCGAGGAAACTGACCTGCAGCGCGGCCTCGCCGCTGTCGGCCGGCGGCAGGCACAGGCGTAGCAGCCACGGCAGCGGTGCGAGCAGGAACAGCCACGGCCAGGCGAACTCAAACATGCTTGCGAATCCAGATGGCGACCGCGCCGTTGAGGCCTTCGATGGCCTTGTCGTCGAGGGTGCACTGCGGCTTGTAGGCGCCCTCGACCAGGATCATCCAGCGCGTGAGGCCCGCCGCCGGGCAGCGGTTGTCGAGAAATGCCAGCCAGGCGCGGCTGCTCAGGGTATGGCTGTGGCTGTCCGGGTAGCGTTCGCGGCACAGGCGCTTGAGCAGCCCGTTGATCTGCTGCAGCCAGGGCCCGGCCGGGGCGCCGTCGTAGGGTTTGCTCATGCGCTGCAATTCCTGCAGCGCGGCTTCGCGCAGCGGCTCCAGCGGCTGCTCGGCTGTCTGTCGGCGCCGCCGCCGGGGCAGCCGCTTGAGCAGCCGGAAGGTGGCCCACAAAAGGGCTGGCAACAGCAGCGCGAGCAGCCACCAGCCCGGCGCCGGCGGCCACCAGCCGATGGCTGCGGGGGCGATCAGGGGGTCGAGCTGCTCCAACGGGTTCATGCCGATTTCCCGGGGCGCAGGTTGTTCAGGTGTTCGCGCAACTGGTCGACCAGCTCGTGGGCGGTGCTCAGCGACAGCAGTGGTACGCCGAGTTTTTGCGCCAGTCGCTGCCAGCGTGCCTGGCGCGCCTGGGCCTGGGCGGCGTAGCGGTGTTGCAGCTCGGCATCCTCGGTGTCGACGTCCAACTGCGCGTCACCGTCGGCGAAACGCAGCAGGCCGGAAGCGGGCAGGGCATGGTCCAGCGGGTCGGAGACGGGCAGCAGCAGCAGGTCGGTGTGGCGGGCGAGCAGGATCAACTGCTGCTCGCTGCTTTCGCTGAGCGTGCGTTCGTCGCACAGGATCACCACCAGGCTGCCAGGGCGCAGCACTTCGCGGGCGCGGCGCAGCGCCTGGCCGAAACCGTCGCGGTTCAGCGGCATTTCGGCGGACAGCGCCTGGTTGGCGCGGGCCAGCCGGCTGAGCAGTTGCAGAAGGCTCTGTTTGCTGCGCCGCGGCTTGATCTCGTGGTGCTCCGCGCCGCCAAACACCAGGCCGCCGATGCGGTCGTTATGGCCCAGCGCCGCCCAGCCGATCAGGCCGGCGGCGCGGGCGGCGAGCACCGACTTGAACATCAGCGCAGAGCCGAAGAACAGCTGACGACTCTGCTCCACGAGGATGTAGATCGGCCGTTCGCGCTCTTCATGGAACAGCTTGGTGTGCGGCTCCTGGGTACGCGCGGTGACGCGCCAGTCGATGGTGCGCACGTCGTCGCCGGGCTGGTAGACGCGCACCTGGTCGAAATCCACACCGCGGCCGCGCAGCTTCGAATGGTGCAGGCCGATCAGCGGGCTGCGCTGGCCAGGCGTGGAAAACAACTGCACCTCGCGCACGCGATGACGCATGTCGATGAGTTGATGGAGATCGGTACGGATGCCCGCCTGCAGCTCAGGGTTATCCGCCTGGGCGTGCATCAGGCCACCGCAACCACGTCGAGGATGCGCTGGATCACCCGGTCCTGGTCGACCCCCGAGGCTTCCGCCTCGAACGACAGGATGATGCGGTGGCGCAGCACGTCGAACAGCACCGCCTGGATGTCTTCCGGGCTGACGAAGTCGCGCCCGGCCAGCCAGGCGTGGGCGCGCGCGCAACGATCCAGGGCGATCGAGCCGCGCGGGCTGGAGCCGTGGGCAATCCATTCGGCAAGTTCGGCGTCGAACTTGCCGGGCGTGCGCGAGGCCATCACCAGCTGCACCAGGTATTCTTCCACCGCATCGGCCATGTACAGGCCGAGGATTTCCTTGCGGGCGGCGAAGATGGCCTGCTGGCTGAGGCGATGATCCGGCTTGGTTTCACCGTGCAGCGCTTCGCCACGGGCCTGGGCGAGGATCTTGCGTTCCACGCTGGCGTCGGGAAAGCCCATCTTCACGTGCATCAGGAAACGGTCGAGCTGGGCCTCGGGCAGGGGATAGGTGCCTTCCTGCTCGATGGGGTTCTGGGTGGCCATCACCAGAAACAGCGGCGACAAGTCGTAGGTGCTGCGGCCGACCGACACCTGGCGCTCGGCCATGGCTTCTAGCAGCGCCGACTGCACCTTGGCCGGTGCCCGGTTGATCTCGTCGGCCAGCACCAGATTATGGAAGATCGGCCCCTGCTGGAACACGAAACTGCCGGTTTCCGGGCGATAGATCTCGGTACCGGTGATATCGGCGGGCAATAGGTCCGGCGTGAACTGGATGCGGTGGAACTCGGCTTCGATACCCTCGGCCAGCTCTTTGATCGCTTTGGTCTTGGCCAGGCCGGGCGCACCTTCGACCAGCATGTGGCCGTCGGCAAGCAGGGCGATCAGCAGCCGATCGATGAGCTTCTCCTGGCCGAGGATCTGGCTGGCCAGGAAGTGGCGAAGGGCGAGCAGCGCGTCTCTGTGTTCCATAGGTTTTCCAGGATGGAAATCGCGAGCGACGACCCCGCTCGTGAGGGCCGTCCATGATAATCGAAGCCAGGGGTATTAAGCCACGCAGGCCACGACCCACTTCGCAGATCGGACGGCTGCGACGCTGCAAGCGTGGGCTGGTTCGCAGCGCTGGCTGCGGGCGTGGCAGCGGCCCATGACGGTCAGGCGATGCGGAACTGATTGGCGCTGTGGTTGAGAACCTCGACCTGGTGCGACAGACCCTGGGTGTGTTCGTCCAGGCTCAGGCGCAAGGTCTTGGTCTTGCCGGTGTGCAGGTTGATGTCCTCGACCTTGCTGGCGATCTCTTCCGTGCTGCCAGACACCTGTTCGATGGCGACCACCACCTGGCTCATCTGCCCATTGAGTTGCTCCATGGCGTTGGTGATGCCTGCGATGGCGCCGGCCACTTCACCGGAGCTGCGTTGGCCCGCTTCGGCGAGGCTCAGGCCGCTGGTCATCAGTTGATCCATTTGTTGGGTCTGCTGCCTGAGCTCATTGACGATCGCGGCGATGTCGGTGGTCGCCGACATGGTTTTCTGTGCCAGCGAGCGAACTTCGTCAGCCACCACCGAGAAGCCACGCCCGGCCTCGCCAGCCCGTGCAGCCTCGATGGCGGCATTGAGCGCCAGCAGGTTGGTCTGGTCGGCCAGACCGTTGATCACGCCGATGATGCTGGTGACCTTGCCGCTGGACAGGGTGAGCGCGCTGACCTGGGCATGGGTGTTCTGAATCAGCTGCGCCAGCTGGTTCATGCTCTCGGCGCTGGCACTGATCACCTGACCGCCGTTGCGCGCCGCATCGTAGGCGCTGTGGGTGGCGTTACCGACCGCTGCAGTGCGTTGGGCCATGTCGCTGAGCGTGGCGCTGATCTGCTGCGAAGCCGCGGCAGCCTGTTCGGTCTGCATTTCTACCTGGGTGCTGTTGTCGCCGAGCTGGCGCATGGCGTCATCGAGGTGCCCGTGCAGGCGGTTGAGCTCGCGGTTGGCGTCCATCACCTGAGCGACGATGCGGCCGATATCGCGAATCATGCTGTTCGCCGCGCCAGCCAACTGGTTGAACTCGTCCTTGGTGTTGCTGCCGACCGGCAGGGTGCGGGTCAGGTCGCCCGACGCCACCTGGCTCAGCAGTTGGGTAACGTTTTCCAGGCGCCTGACCAGTGTCCGGGATGCCTGCAACAGGGTCAGGGAGAGCAGGGCAGCGACTGCTGCGAAGCTCAGCCCCATCAGCCAGAGCGACGACAGCCGCGCCTGTTTGGCGGCCTCGGCGCGCTGTAGCAGCAGCCCGTTTTGCAGGTCGTGCCGTTGCGCGTCGATGCGCGCCTGCAGTTGCTCGCCGAGTTCGCTCAGTTGGGCGTTGGTGGCGTTGAGCTGCTCGACGCTGTTCTGGGTTTCGAGGAAGGTCTGCTGGAATACCTGCACGGTCTTGCCCACCGGCGTGTCCCGCCATTCGAGCTCGTCGATCTGCGCCTGCAGTTTCTTGATCGCGGTGAGGGTCATTTCGGCGAACACCGGGTCAGAGGTGGCCAGGTAGTCACGCTGGCTGCTCAGGGCGCTGGTGACGGCCGCCTTGATCATGTCGAAGCTGATGGCCTCCAGCGCCTTGCTCTTCTCGCTGAGCGCCTTGCGCTGCCCCTCGAATGGAGTGAGGCCGAGCGTCTGGTTGAGGCTCAGCAGGCGTCGCTGTTGCGCCACCTCCTGTTGCAACACGGCCTGGATTTGCCGGGCGTGCTCCAGCGTGCCGGCGTCGCCGAGTGTCTGTGCCTGCCTCGGCAGATCGTCGACCAGGGCCTGCAGCTCATCCAGGCCCGCGGCAAAGGCCGCCTGGTTGTCAGGCGTGAGTTGCTGGCGCTGCGCGTTGCTGCGCCACCATTGATTCATCAACGTGGTGCTGGCGTTGACGTAGGCGGCGGCGTCTTCTCGCGCGGCCAGCGAAGAATTGAGGCGCTGGCTGGCCCAGAACGAGGCGGCGGTGAGCAGCGCCAGGCTGGTCAGGGTGATGAGGATCAGCAGACGAAACTTCTGCTTCCACGAGAGGAAGAAGGGCATGGGGGCAGTCCGGTTGGCTTTATTTTTATTGACGCCAGACTTTAGGCGTTGTGCCACTACAGTGCAAGCAGTTGTATGACGTCTGCTGAGCCGTGACGGCGGTGAACGAAAATGTCGCCGCACCGCAAGCGCCCGCTACGCTTGCATCGTTAAGCTCGCGCAACGCCGGTGACCGGGCGTCGTTGTGCAGGCCGGGTTAGCGTTTGGAGGCAGCCGGTCTAAGGTTGAACTACGCATGGAAACACGAATCGCAGATACCAAGTCCATAGACGGAGCATAAACATGGCGTTCTTCACCGCGGCCAGCAAAGCCGACTTTCAGCACCAACTGCAAGCGGCCCTGGCGCAGCATGTCAGTGAGCAGGACCTACCACGAGTGGCCCTGTTCGCTGAACAGTTCTTCGGCATCATCGCGCTCGAGGAGCTGACGCAACGGCGCCTCTCCGACCTGGTCGGCTGCACGCTTTCCGCCTGGCGTCTGCTGGCCAGCTTCGACCCGGCCCAGCCGCAGGTTCGCGTGTTCAACCCCGATTATGAAAAGCATGGCTGGCAAAGCACGCACACCGGTATCGAGGTGCTGCACCCGGACATTCCGTTTCTCGTCGATTCCGTGCGTATCGAACTCAAGCGTCGCGGCTACAGCATTCACACCCTGCAGAACAGCGTACTGAGCGTACGTCGCGATGCCTCCGGTGCGCTGATCGACCTGCTGCCCAAGGGCAGCGCCGGCGAGGGCGTGAGCCACGAATCGCTGATGTTTCTGGAGATCAACCGCTGCGCCAGCAACACCGAGATCAAGTCGCTGCACAAGACCCTGCTCGACGTGCTCGAAGAAGTTCGCCTGAGCGTCGCCGACTTCCAGCCCATGAAGGCAAAGGCCCAGGAACTGCTGACCAAGCTGGGCGACGGCTCGTTTGGCCGCGGCCAGACCGAGGCAGCCGAACTGGACGAGATCAAGGTGTTTCTCGACTGGCTGCAGGATGACCATTTCACCTTCCTCGGCTACGAGGAGTTTACCGTTCATGACGATGCCGATGGCGGCTACCTGCAGTACGACGAGGCGTCTCTGCTCGGCCTCTCCAAGCGCCTGCGCAGCGGCCTGAGCAAGGAAGACCTGCACATCGAGCCCTACGCGCTGGCCTACCTGCGCGAGCCCAGCCTGCTGTCGTTCGCCAAGGCCGCGCAGCCGAGCCGCGTACACCGGCCGGCCTATCCGGATTTCGTCTCCATCCGGGAAATCGACGGCAATGGCAAGGTGGTCAAGGAATGCCGGTTCCTCGGCATCTACACCTCGACGTCCTACAGCGAAAGCGTGCGAGAGATACCCTACATCCGCCGCAAGGTCGCCGAGGTGGAGCAGCGCTCGGGGTTCATTTCCCAGGGGCACCTGAGCAAGGAACTGGTCAAGGTTCTGGAGGTGCTGCCGCGCGACGACCTGTTCCAGACCCCGGTGGACGAGCTGGCCAGCACTGCGCTGTCGATCGTGCAGATTCAGGAACGCAACAAGGTGCGCCTGTTCCTGCGCTTCGACCCCTACGGGCGTTTCGTCTACGCCCTGGCATACGTGCCGCGTGACATCTATTCCACCGAAACACGCCTGCGCATCCAGCAGGTACTGGTCGACCGCCTGCAGGCCAGCGATTGCGAATTCTGGACCTACTTCTCCGAGTCGGTGCTGGCGCGCGTGCAGTTCATTCTGCGTGTCGACCCGAAGAACAAGCTGAGCATCGATCCGCAGCAACTCGAACGCGAAGTCATTCAGGCGTGCCGGTCGTGGACCGACGATTACGCCGCCCTGGTCGTCGAGAATTTCGGCGAGGCCAAGGGCACCCGCGTGCTGACCGACTTCCCCAAGCATTTCCCGGCTGGTTACCGCGAGCGCTTCCCGGCGCACTCCGCAGTGGTCGACATGCAGCACCTGCGCAGCATCTCCGACGAGCGCCCGCTGGTGATGAGCTTCTACCAGCCGCTGATTCCCGGTGAGCGCCAGTTGCGCTGCAAGCTGTACCAGGCCGACGAGCCATTGGCGCTGTCCGATGTGCTGCCGATCCTGGAAAACCTCGGCCTGCGCGTACTCGGCGAGTTCCCCTATCGCCTGCAGCACCAGAATGGCCGTGAATTCTGGATTCACGATTTCGCCTTTACCTATGGTGAAGGGCTCAAGCTGGACATCCAGCAGCTCAACGACACGCTGCAGGATGCCTTCGTGCACATCGTGCGTGGCGACGCCGAGAACGATGCCTTCAACCGCCTGGTGCTGACTGCCGGCCTGCCATGGCGCGACGTGGCGCTGCTGCGCGCCTATGCCCGTTACCTGAAGCAGATCCGCCTGGGCTTCGACCTGGGCTACATCGCCAACACGCTGCTCAACCACGCCGATATCGCCCGCGAGCTGGTACGCCTGTTCAAGACGCGCTTCTACCTGGCACGCAAGCTCAGCGCCGACGACCTGCATGACAAGCAGAACAAGCTGGAACAGGCGATTCTCGGCGCTCTCGACAACGTTGCGGTGCTCAACGAAGACCGCATCCTGCGGCGCTATCTGGACCTGATCAAGGCCACCCTGCGCACCAACTTCTATCAGCCGGATGCCCAGGGCGAGGCGAAGCACTACTTCAGCTTCAAGTTCAACCCGAGCGCCATCCCGGAATTGCCGCGTCCGGTGCCGAAGTTCGAAATCTTCGTCTACTCGCCGCGGGTCGAAGGCGTGCACCTGCGCTTCGGCAATGTTGCGCGCGGTGGCCTGCGCTGGTCCGACCGGGAAGAGGACTTCCGTACCGAAGTGCTCGGGCTGGTAAAGGCCCAGCAGGTCAAGAACGCGGTGATCGTGCCGGTTGGCGCCAAGGGCGGTTTCGTGCCGCGCCGTCTGCCGGTGGGTGGCGGTCGTGACGAAATTCAGGCCGAAGCCATCGCCTGCTATCGCATCTTCATCAGCGGCCTGCTGGACATCACCGACAACCTGAAAGAAGGCGAGGTGGCGCCACCGGCCAACGTGGTTCGCCACGACGCCGATGATCCCTATCTGGTGGTTGCCGCCGACAAGGGCACCGCGACCTTCTCCGACATCGCCAACGGCATTGCCGAGGAATATGGCTTCTGGCTGGGCGACGCGTTCGCCTCCGGCGGCTCGGCCGGTTACGACCACAAGGGCATGGGCATCACTGCCAAGGGCGGCTGGGTTTCCGTGCAGCGGCACTTCCGCGAGCGCGGCATCGACGTGCAGAAAGACCTAACCACCGTCATCGGTATCGGCGACATGGCCGGCGACGTGTTCGGCAACGGCCTGCTGCTGTCCGAGTCGCTGCAGATGGTCGCTGCATTCAACCACCTGCATATCTTCATTGACCCGAACCCGGATGCGGCGCGCAGCTTCGTCGAGCGCAAGCGCCTGTTCGACCTGCCGCGCTCCAGCTGGGCCGATTACGACACCTCGCTGATTTCCCAGGGCGGCGGCATCTTCCTGCGCAGCGCCAAGAGCATTCCCATCAGCCCGGAAATGAAGGCCCGCTTCGACATCCAGGCCGACAAGCTGGCGCCAACAGAGCTGCTCAACGCGCTGCTCAAGGCGCCGGTGGACCTGATCTGGAACGGCGGCATCGGCACCTACGTGAAATCCAGCCGCGAAAGCCACGCCGACGTTGGCGACAAGGCCAACGACCTGCTGCGTGTCGACGGTCGTGAATTGCGCGCCAAGGTGGTGGGCGAGGGCGGCAACCTGGGCATGACCCAGCTGGGCCGCGTCGAGTTCGGCCTCAACGGCGGCGCCAGCAACACCGACTTCATCGACAACGCCGGCGGGGTGGACTGCTCCGACCATGAGGTGAACATCAAGATCCTGCTCAACGAGATCGTTACCGCAGGCGACATGACCGGCAAGCAGCGCAACACGCTGCTCGCCGAGATGACCGAGGATGTCGGCAACCTGGTGCTCGGCAACAACTACAAGCAGACCCAGGCACTGTCGCTCGCCGAGCGCCGGGCGCGCGAGCGCCAGGGTGAATACAAGCGGCTGATGGCCGCCATGGAAGCGAGCGGCAAGCTCGACCGTGCCCTGGAGTTCCTGCCGACCGAGGAAGAGCTCAACGAGCGCGCCACCAAGGGCCAGGGGCTGACCCGTCCGGAGCTCTCGGTATTGATTTCCTACAGCAAGATCGAGCTGCAGGAGTCGCTGATCAAGTCCGACATCGCCGATGACGATTACCTGGCCCGCGAGATGGAGACCGCGTTCCCGCCGCGCCTGGCGCAGCAGTACGGCGAGGCCATGCGGCGTCACCGTCTCAAGCGCGAAATCGTCAGCACGCAGATCGCCAACGATCTGGTCAACCACATGGGTATCACCTTCGTGCAGCGTCTGAAGGAGGCTACCGGCGTGGGCTCGGCACAGGTGGCGGCCGCCTACGTGGTGGTACGTGACGTGTTCCACCTGCCGTTCTGGTGGCGGCAGATCGAGGCACTGGACAACCAGGTGCCGGCCGACCTGCAGTTGACCATGATGGACGAGCTGATGCGTCTGGGCCGGCGGGCTACCCGCTGGTACCTGCGCAGCCGCCGCAACGACCTGGACGCGGCACGTGACGTGGCCCACCTCGGCCCGCGGGTCAAGGCGCTGGCCATGCGTCTCGACGAACTGCTGGAAGGCCCTGCCCGCGATGAGTGGATGGCGCGCTACCAGACCTACGTAGAGGCCGGTGTGCCGGAGCTGTTGTCGCGCGTGGTGGCGGGCACTGGCCACCTCTACACCCTGCTGCCGATCATCGAGTCGGCGGACCTCACCGGTCGCGAGCCCACCGAAGTGGCGTCGGCCTACTTTGCCGTTGCCGATGCGCTGGACCTGTCGTGGTACCTGCAGCAGATCAGCAGCCTGAGCGTGGAAAGCAACTGGCAGGCCCTGGCCCGCGAGGCGTTCCGTGACGACCTGGATGCCCAGCAGCGGGCCATCACGGTGTCCGTGCTGCAACTGCCGGGCGGTCCGGAGTCCATCGAGGAGCGGGTCGAGGCCTGGCTGGAGCAGAACCGTCGTCTGGTCGAGCGCTGGAAGGCCATGCTTGCAGAACTGCGTTCGGCCACGGGGAGCGACTACGCGATGTATGCCGTCGCCAACCGCGAGCTGAGCGACCTGGCGCAGAGCCAGTTGCCGGTGTTGCCAAGCTGATGGGCTGAGCACCTGCAGGTCACGAAAACGCCCCGACTGGTTCAGGGCGTTTTTTTGGGCGGTAGGAACAGGCGGCCAATGGCGGCCATGCCGCGAGCCTGCAGGCTGGCTGCGATCGTTCGCGCCGAGGTCGACGCGCCTACGCGAGAGGCGTGCCCGCAGGTTGCGAGATGGGCGCGCTTTTGTAGGAGCCGCGACCCCGCGGCGATTGGCGGGCATGCCGCGAGCCTGCAGGCTGGCCGCGATCGTTCGCGCCGAGGTCGACGCGCCTACGCGAGAGGCGTGCCCGCAGGTTGCGAGATGGGCGCGCTTTTTGTAGGAGCCGCGACCCCGCGGCGAATGGCGGCCATGCCGCGATCCTGCAGGCTGGCTGCGATCGTTCGCGCCGAGGTCGACGCTCCTACGCGAGAGGCGTGCCCGCAGGTTGCGAGATGGGCGCGCTTTTTGTAGGAGCCGCGACCCCGCAGCGAATGGCGGCCATGCCGCCAGCCTGCAGGCTGGCCGCGATCGTTCGCGCCGAGGTCGACGCTCCTACGCGAGAGGCGTGCCCGCAGGTTGCGAGATGGGCGCGCTTTTGTAGGAGCCGCGACCCCACGGCGAATGGCGGCCATGCCGCGAGCCTGCAGGCTGGCCGCGATCGTTCGCGCCGAGGTCGACGCGCCTACGCGAGAGAGGCGTGCCCGCAGGTTGCGAGATGGGCGCGCTTTTTGTAGGAGCCGCGACCCCGCGGCGAATGGCGGCCATGCCGCGAGCCTGCAGGCTGGCCGCAATCGTTCGCGCCGAGGTCGACGCGCCTACGCGAGAGGCGTGCCCGCAGGTTGCGAGATGGGCGCGCTTTTGTAGGAGCCGCGACCCCGCGGCTAATGGCGGCCATGCCGCGAGCCTGCAGGCTGGCTGCGATCGTTCGCGCCGAGGTCGACGCTCCTACGCGAGAGGCGTGCCCGCAGGTTGCGAGATGGGCGCGCTTTTGTAGGAGCCGCGACCCCGCGGCGAATGGCGGCCATGCCGCGAGCCTGCGGGCTGGCTGCGATCGTTCGCGCCTAGGTCGACGCGCCTACGCGAGAGGCGTGCCCGCAGGTTGCGAGATGGGCGCGCTTTTGTAGGAGCCGCGACCCCGCGGCGAATGGCGGGCATGCCGCGAGCCTGCAGGCTGGCCGCGATCGTTCGCGCCGAGGTCGACGCTCCTACGCGAGAGGCGTGCCCGCAGGTTGCGAGATGGGCGCGCTTTTGTAGGAGCCGCGACCCCGCGGTGAATGGCGGGCATGCCGCGAGCCTGCGGGCTGGCTGCGATCGTTCGCGCCGAGGTCGACGCGCCTACGCGAGAGGCGTGCCCGCAGGTTGCGAGATGGGCGCGCTTTTGTAGGAGCCGCGACCCCGCGGCGAATGGCGGCCATGCCGCGAGCCTGCAGGCTGGCCGCGATCGTTCGCGCCGAGGTCGACGCGCCTACGCGAGAGAGGCGTGCCCGCAGGTTGCGAGATGGGCGCGCTTTTGTAGGAGCCGCGACCCCGCGGCGAATGGCGGGCGTGCCGCGGGCTGGCTGGTTCAAGCAGCGACGCTAACGGACCTTACGACTTGGGCTGCAAGCCTTCGAGCAGGGCCTTGTGGAAGCGCTCGGGTTCCTGGATCTGTGGCGAGTGGCCGAGGTCCGGGAAGGTCACCAGGGTGGCATCGGGGATGCGCTTGGCGGTTGCCGGACCCAACGCCTTGTAATTGCCGAGTTTGCTGCGCAGGGCTTCGGGCGCTGCATCCTTGCCGATAGCCGTGTTGTCCTGTTCACCGATCAACAGCAGCACCGGCATCTTCAGGTCCTTGAACTCGTAGACCACCGGCTGCGTGTAGACCATGTCGTAAGTCAGCGCCGAATTCCAGGCGACGATTTCCTTGCCTTCGCCCTTGAACATGCCGGCCTGCATGTCGACCCAGCGGTCGAACTCGGCTCGCCATTGGCCGGCGTAATAGGTGTTCTTCTGGTAGTTGCGGCTGGCTTCGGCGGTGGTTTTCAGTTCTCGCTGGTACCACTGGTCGACGCTCAGGTAAGGAACGCCCAGGGTTTTCCAGTCTTCCAGGCCGATAGGATTGACCATTGCCAACTGCTCGACCTGCTGCGGGTAGAGCAGGGCATAGCGGGTGGCGAGCATGCCGCCCATGGAATGGCCCATGACCGTCACCTTGTCGATGTCGAGCTGTTCCAGCAGCGCGTGGGTGTTGCGTGCCAGTTGCTGGAAACTGTACTGATAGTGACTCGGCTTGCTGGATTTGCAGAAGCCCACCTGGTCGGGCACCACCACCCGGTAGCCGGCCTGGGTCAGCGCATCGATGCTGCCTTCCCAGGTTGCGCCGCAGAAGTTCTTGCCGTGCATCAGTAGCACCGTGCGGCCATTGGCCTTTTTCGGCTGCACATCCATATAGGCCATCTGCAACGAGGCGCCCTGGGAATCGAAGGTGAAGCGTTTGATCTCGTGAGGGTAATCGAAACCCTGCAGTTCAGGGCCATAGCTAGGGGTTTCGGCGGCCAGCGCTGGCAGGCTGCCAGCGATCAGCAGTGTGGCGAGGGCAATGCGCACGACGATGCTCCAGATCAGAGGGGGAACAAAGACTGACAAAGATGCCGCCCAGGCATTGCCGTCAAATCTTTACAAAACCTGTCTGGATGGCACTTGTGCGCCGAGGGTGCGGATGTAATCGAGCATATCCGGTGCGCCGGCCTGGCACAGCCCTTCGCCCAACGCGCAGGCCTGAGGGGACTGCTTGGGTAGCAGCAGGAATTCAGGCGAGCCCGGTGTGCGCAGCAGGCTAAGGCGCGCATACGGCACGTCATGCTCCATCAGCAGTTGCATGAAGCTGGCGTCGCTCCACGCTTCGCTGGGCATCGCCAGGGCATGATAGTGCTGCTCCAGCTCGCGCAGACCGGTAGCGCTGACCCGGTAGTGGGTGATGTCGGCGGGCAGGCTGATCTCCAGGCCACGCAGCCGCGCATAAGCCACCGCGCTGGCAAAAGCCTCGGGGTGCCGGTCTCCGTTCCAGAACAGCCGTTCGCCACGCCATTGTGCCTGGTAGAGGTCGAGACGCTGGTCCGGGAAGCCGGGCAGTGCGCGGCTCAGGGTTTTGACGAAGTCTCGGTAGCTGATGATGCGAATCTGCCGACAGGCCTGGCTTGCCGCATAGTCCTCGAAACTGGCCGGCCGTTCGTCGCAGTGAACCAGGCTGTCGACCTGGCGCAGGTCAAGCCTGTCGAGCTGGCGATGGTCGACCTCGATCAGCCGGGTCAACGCCGCATGAGCCTCGGCCTTGTCTTCCTGGACCGGACCGGACAGGGCGCCACGTGGCAGTTCCTTGAGGCGTTGCAACGGTGGGCCGCCGAGCCAGGCGATGTTGTCCGTGAAGCTCGGGATTGCCGTGAACGGCAAGCGCAACTGGCTGGCTCGCTCGAAGATCGGCCTGCAGCCACGGCCGAGCAAACCCACGCGCTGGGCCAGTGCGGCCAGGCGGGAGGTCAGCGGGCTGGGATGTTCAGGCAGGCTCATGGCAACTCACGGACGTCGGTGTGCCTGCGGCAGTTTGGCAGAGCGCGCCGCGACTTGCACGGCCTGCATCCACCCGATCGGCACCGCGTTGCAGTGACCACGGGCCTGATTGGCAGCGCTGTGGCAAAATCCGCCGATTCATTTGCAAGGGAGCCTCCATGCCCAGTCTGGTTCTGGATATCGCGTTGTCGGCAGAGCGCCTGCGGGTAGTCTATCAGGGACGGGCAAACCGCATTCAGGCCCTCAGTCGCGATGGCCGGCGCGTGAGCATTCCGGCTCATCATTTTCGGCCGTTTCTGACCCATGAGGGAATCTATGGTTCCTTCGAGCTGCAATTCAACGCCGAAGGCGAGTTGCTGAGCCTGCGGCGCCTGCCCTGAAGCGCTGCCCGGGCGTGTCGGCCAGGCGGCCGCGAGCACGCGCACGACTCCAAGGGAGCGTGCCGGCGCTGCGCTTGTTTGCCTGGCGTTAGCTGCCATGGCCGCACCTGCGAGCGGGTAGCTGGCGCTAAGCCTCGCTAGCCGGGCGCCTGGGCGGCTATAATTCGCGCCTTTCGAATTCGCCACTGACGAGCTGAGCCTGCCCATGTACAACCTGGCCCGCGAGCTGCTGTTCAAATTGTCCCCGGAAACCTCTCACGAGCTGTCCATCGACCTGATCGGCGCAGCCGGGCGCCTGGGCCTGGCCGCACGGCTGAGCAAGGCGCCGAGCAGCCTGCCAGTGACGGTGATGGGTCTGCAGTTCCCCAACCCGGTTGGCCTGGCCGCCGGTCTGGACAAGAACGGCGACGCCATCGACGGGTTCGCAGGGCTCGGTTTCGGTTTCGTCGAGATCGGCACCGTGACGCCGCGTCCGCAGCCCGGCAACCCCAAACCGAGGTTGTTCCGCCTGCCGGAAGCCGAGGCGATCATCAATCGCATGGGCTTCAACAACCATGGCGTCGACCACCTGTTGGCCCGGGTGCAGGCTGCCCGGTTTCGTGGCGTGCTGGGCATCAACATCGGCAAGAACGCCGATACCCCGGTAGAGCGGGCAGTGGACGATTACCTGATCTGCCTCGACAAGGTGTATGCCCACGCCAGCTACGTGACGGTCAACGTCAGCTCGCCCAACACCCCTGGGCTGCGCAGCCTGCAGTTCGGCGATTCGCTCAAGCAACTGCTCGACGCCCTGCACGTGCGGCAGAACCAGTTGACCATGAGCCATGGCCGTCGGGTGCCGCTGGCGATCAAGATCGCCCCGGACATGACCGACGAGGAAACCGTACAGGTTGCCGCCGCGCTGCTGGAAACCGGTATGGACGCGGTGATCGCCACCAACACCACGCTGAGCCGCGAGGGCGTCGAGAACCTGGCGTTTGCCAACGAGGCGGGCGGCCTGTCGGGTGCCCCGGTGCGCGACAAGAGCACGCATACCGTGCAGGTGTTGGCGGCTGAACTGGCCGGGCGGCTGCCGATCATCGCAGCCGGCGGTATCACCGAAGGGCGTCATGCGGCGCAGAAGATCGCGGCGGGTGCGAGCCTGGTGCAGATCTATTCTGGCTTCATCTACAAGGGCCCGGCGTTGATTCGCGAGGCCGTGGATGCCATCGCCGCGGCGCGCTGACGGGAGGATGCAAAAAGGGCTCCCCGTAGGGAGCCCCTGGGCTTGCGCCCGCCGCTCGGATGGAACGGCCTGGTTAAGTCGGTAGGTCCTTGGCTTTAGCCGACAGCGCGAAGTTCGTTAAGTCGATGGATTCCGGCGGTGCCGGTCAAACCGTCCCAGTTGTCGCCGCGGCCTTCACGCCAGCCATTGAGCCAGGCCTGACGCACGGACGGAAGAGTGAAAGGACAAAGCTCGCGGGATTTACCACTAATGCCGTACTGATAGCCGCGCAGAAAAGCTTTTTCTAACGGATCACGCTTAAGTCTTCTCATAGGGTGTTGCCCTCACTTGTTGACTGTTATGTCCCGTAGACCTCTGGGAGGTCAGGCAGAAGGATCTGCCGTGGAGTCCGCTGCCGGCGTCGCGAGCCTCCTGTGCCAGCGTCGTTGCGACGTTGGCCTGGGTAGATTTCTAACGAATGCTGGACGCCCTGTGAATGATCGATTTGTCATAAGGGCGTAACGCTTTTGCGGGTGAGGCCATAAGCTTGCCGTAATTATCAGGCGGCTCGGCGTGAAGGCCCCACCAACCGGGGCTTTGCGCGGTACTTGTGCGATCACGCCGATGGAAATGGCTATCGATTACACCTGCTATTTATTCCGACGAAGGGTCGATTTGCGACGTTTTGTCACTTATTTTGGTTGTGCCCGGTGGCGGCGCCCAACCCATTACTGCCTATCGGCACTGGATTGATGATGTCTGACGATAACGAACTCTTCCTCACGTGCCCCAAGGGGCTCGAAGGCTTGCTGCTCGAAGAGGCCAAGGCACTGGGCCTGGAACAGGCCCGCGAGCACACCTCGGCGATTCGTGGCGTGGCCAGCATGGAAACGGCCTATCGCCTGTGCCTGTGGTCACGCCTGGCCAACCGCGTGCTGCTGGTACTGGCGCGGTTTCCGGTGCGTGATGCCGAGACCCTTTACGAGGGCGTGCTCAATGTCGACTGGTTCGAGCACCTGGAGCCGACTGGCAGCCTGGCGGTTGAATTCAGTGGCAACGGCTCGGGCATCGATAACACGCATTTCGGCGCACTCAAGGTCAAGGACGCCATTGTCGACAAATTGCGCCAGGCCGACGGCACGCGTCCTTCGGTAGACAAGCTCAACCCCGATCTGCGTGTGCACCTGCGCCTGGACCGTGGCGAGGCTATCCTCTCGCTGGACCTGTCCGGCCACAGCCTGCACCAGCGTGGTTACCGCCTGCAGCAGGGCGCCGCGCCGCTGAAGGAAAACCTCGCCGCTGCCGTGCTGATTCGCGCCGGCTGGCCGCGCATCGCCGCCGAGGGCGGCGCGCTGGCCGACCCGATGTGCGGCGTGGGTACCTTCCTGGTCGAGGCGGCGATGATCGCGGCCGATATCGCACCGAACCTGACGCGCGAGCAGTGGGGCTTCAGCCACTGGCTCGGTCATGTGCCGGCGACCTGGAGCCGCCTGCGTGCCGAGGCCGAGGAGCGCGCTGCTGCAGGCCTGGCCAGGCCGCCGCTGTGGATCCGCGGCTATGAAGCGGACCCGCGCTTGATCCAGCCCGCGCGCAACAACATCGACCGCGCCGGGCTGAGCGACTGGATCAAGGTCTACCAGGGCGAAGTGGCGACCTTCGAACCGCGCCCGGACCAGAACCAGAAAGGCCTGGTGATCAGCAACCCGCCTTACGGCGAGCGCCTGGGCGACGAAGCGAGCCTGCTGTACCTTTATCAGAACCTGGGCGAGCGCCTGCGTCAGGCCTGCATGGGCTGGGAGGCCGCGGTGTTCACCGGCGCACCCGATCTGGGCAAGCGCATGGGCATTCGCAGCCACAAGCAGTACGCTTTCTGGAACGGCGCCTTGCCCTGCAAGCTGTTGCTGATCAAGGTGCAACCCGAACAGTTCGTCACCGGCGAGCGGCGCACACCGGAGCAGCGTGAACGCGAGCGCGAGCAGAGTGAACTGCAGGCCGAAGCGCCGCAGCTCAATCGCAACGGTAATCCGATCAAGCCGGCTCCGGCGCCTGTCGAGCAGGCCCGCCTGAGCGAAGGCGGGCAGATGTTCGCCAACCGCCTGCAGAAGAACCTCAAGCAGTTGGGCAAGTGGGCGCGCCGTGAGGGTGTCGATTGCTACCGGCTGTACGATGCCGACATGCCCGAGTACGCCCTGGCCGTGGACCTTTACCACGACTGGGTGCACGTGCAGGAATACGCGGCGCCGCGCTCCATCGACCCGGAAAAGGCCCAGGCCCGGCTGTTCGACGCGCTGGCGGCGATTCCCCAGGCGCTGGGTATCGACAAGAGCAAAGTGGTGATCAAGCGGCGCGAGCGGCAGAGCGGTACCAAGCAGTACGAGCGGCAGGCGGCGCAAGGTCAGTTCATGGAAGTGAAGGAGGGTGGCATCAAGCTGCTGGTCAACCTCACCGACTACCTGGATACCGGGCTGTTCCTCGATCACCGCCCCCTGCGCCTGCGCATCCAGAAGGAAGCTGCGGGCAAGCGCTTCCTCAACCTGTTCTGCTACACCGCGACGGCCAGCGTGCACGCGGCCAAGGGCGGTGCGCGCAGCACTACCAGTGTCGACCTGTCGAAAACCTACCTGGACTGGGCACGGCGCAATCTCTCGCTCAACGGCTTCTCCGACAAGAATCGGCTGGAGCAGGGCGACGTGATGAGCTGGCTGGCAGATGACCGTGGCGAATACGAGCTGATCTTCATCGATCCGCCCACCTTCTCCAACTCCAAGCGCATGGAGGGCGTGTTCGACGTGCAGCGTGACCATGTGCAACTGCTGGACCTTGCCATGGCGCGTCTGGCACCCGGTGGCGTGCTGTACTTCTCCAACAATTTCCGCAAGTTCGTGCTCGATGAGCAATTGCCGGCGCGTTATCAGGTGGAAGAAATCACCGCTTCGACCCTGGATCCGGATTTTGCGCGCAACGCCAAGATCCACCGTGCCTGGAAATTGATGGCCAGGTAATTACGCAAGGCGACTGGTCTCGATCCGGGTATCGCGCTGCGATACCCGGACGTGGCTGCTGATACCGTAATTGTGGCTCCAGCCGATCGACAGGCCCGGTGATGATTGCGATCACCGGGGCGACACGTGACGCGTCGTGCTGGCTTGATCGCTACCTGGCAGCGCTTTTGGGCTGCTTGTAGAGGTCGAGCAGGACCTGGTCGAGGATCGATGAGGCACCCCAGGGTTTCGAGTCGTTGAGGATCGCCACCACGGCCCAGCTGTTGCCGTTGCTGTCACGGCTGAAGCCGGCGATGGCTCGCACGTTGTTCAGGGTGCCCGTCTTGATGTGGGCCTGGCCGGCCATCGGCGTATTGCGCAGGCGCTTGCGCATGGTGCCGTCCAGCGCGACCAGCGGCATCGAGCTGATGAACTCGGCAGCGTAAGGGCTGTTCCAGGCGGCTTCGAGGATACGCCCCATTTCCCGTGCGCTGATGCGCTCGGCACGCGACAGGCCGGAACCGTTCTCCATGACCAGTTGCGGTGCAGTGATGCCCTTGCGTGCCAGCCAGGCGCGAATCATCCGCTGCGCGGCGTGCGCGTCGTCTACGTCCGCGCTGGTGCGGTTCTGCGCGCCGATGCTGAGGAACAGCTGACGGGCCATGGTGTTGTTACTGTACTTGTTGATGTCGCGGATGATTTCCACCAGGTCCGGCGAAAAGGCCCGGGCCAGCAGGGTCGCGCTCTTCGGCACCTCGGCCTGGCGGTTGCCGCCCATGATGCTGCCACCGAGCTCCTGGAAGATCGCGCGCACCGCGCCGGCGGCATAACCCGGGTGGTCAAGCAGCGAGAGATAGGTCTGGGCGCTGCAACCGTCCATCAACTGGCCAGTGACGATTACCCGGGTGCCGTCGAACTCCTTCACCGGGTTGTAGCGCACGTCCGGCCAGGCCGGGCACTTGCCGGCCTTGAGCACCTTGACCTGGTTGTCCAGGGTCAGGCCCGCCAGTGGCGGTTCGGCGGCAACGGTGACCTTGCCGTTCTCGGCGCGCGCAATGAAGCGCAGCGCCTTGAGGTTGACCAGCAGCGAGTCGGGTTTTACCAGGTAGGGTTTGTTGGCGTCGCCGCCGTCGTCATTGAAGGCCGGCAGGTCCGGCTGCACAAAGTGGCTGCGATCGAGCACCAGATCGCCCGTTACCTGGCGCACGCCGTTGGCGCGCAGGTCGCGCAGCAGCAGCCAGAGCTTCTCCATGTTGAGCTTGGGGTCACCGCCACCCTTGAGGTACAGGTTGCCGTTGAGCACGCCATCCTTCAGTTGCCCGTCGGTATAGAACTCGGTTTTCCACTGGTAGGTCGGGCCGAGTATTTCCAGCGCGGCGAAGGTGGTCAGCAGCTTCATGGTCGAGGCCGGGTTCACCGACACATCGGCGTTGAACAGCGTGCCGGTGCCCGGGCCGGTCAGCGGCAGGGTCACCACGGACAGCGATTGCTGGCTGATCTTGTTGGTCTTGAGGCTCTTGACCACCGCTTCGGGAAGCGTGGCACTGGTCGCCGCGTAAGCGGGCAGGGCGGCAGGCAGTACCAGGCAGGCAAGTACCAGAGGGCGGAGGATGCGCAGCCTCCCTACGGCAGGTACAACGGAAAATCGCATTACGAGCTCCCACAGCGGTTTGGGACAATGTCGCGCATTATGCCCCATGGCCGCGCCGCCAGGGCCGTGATTGCGGGATTTTGTAGCCGTGCTCGCCGCCGACCGTCGCCCGGTCCTGCCGGCGTTTTTTCGTCGGCTGGCGGGCATCCCGGCCGCTAAGCTGGTAGAGTGCCGCGCGTTATCACTCTGAAGGATTTTTACCCATGGCTACCAATCGTTCCCGTCGTCTGCGCAAGAAACTCTGTGTGGACGAATTTCAGGAGCTGGGTTTCGAGCTGAACCTGAACTTCAAGGAAGACCTGAGCGACAAAGCCGTCGATGCCTTCCTCGATGCGTTCCTGAGCGACGCCATGACCGCCAATGGTCTGGGCTACGTCGGCGGTGACGACTACGGTCTGGTATGCCTGGCCAAGCGTGGCTCGGTCAGCGAAGAGCAGCGTGCCGCTGTCGAAGCCTGGCTCAAGAGCCGCTCCGAGCTGGTCGATTTCACCGTCAGCCCACTGCTCGACGTCTGGTATCCGGAAAACGAGATCAACTCGGCTTCCTGATTCCTGCAAAGGCCTCGTCAGAGGCCTTTTTTCTACCGGGTCTCGTCCTGACGACTCGCCAGATGCCGCCCGGCAATCGTCGCCACCGCCTCGCTGAATGCCACGCACTGTTCGCTGCGGATCCCGGCTTCGCCGTCCAGCCGTTCGCCTTGCAGCAGCACCAGCAGACCAAGCAGCTCGGCGCCTGGGGCACGCAGGGCAATGGCCAGCAGGTTCACCCGTGGCGTGCCCAGCTCGTTGAGCAACGGCTGAAAGTCGCCCGCCTTGTCGAAGCCCAGTGAAACCGATGCGCGTCCGCTCGCCAGGGCCTCGCGCAGCCAGGCTGGCTGCTCGCCGTCTTCCAGCGCCTGGTCCGCCAGGTCACGGCTGCGTATGCGTGGGGCGTCCGTTTCGAGCACCAGCACCCGCGGTTGCAGGTGGCGGCCCTCGAGCAGGTAGACGATGCCCGCCTGGGCCTGCACGGCGTGCAGGGTCTGTCGAACGATTGCGCTCAGCAGGGCATCGAGGCTCGGCTGCCGGCCCAACTCGGCGATGACTGCCTGGTAGCGCGTCAGGGCAAGGTTGGTCTGATCCAGGGTGCGAGCCAGCGCATCCACTTCCAGCACCGAGAAGCGCAGGCCATCGGCAGCGAAATCGAAGCGCGCCATGGCCCTGGCGCGGTCCTGGAGTGCGGCGAGCGGGCGGGTGATGCAGCGCGACAGCAGCCAGGCGATGGGGAGGCACAGGAGCAGGGTGGTGAGGGTTATCAGCGCTCCTTGCCAGCGAATCCGGTAGGCGTCGGCGAGCAGCTCGTCTTCGGGTACCAGCAAGGCCAGGTACAGGCCGTCGGGCCCGCCTTCGCTGACGTGGTGGCGCGAAACCACCCAACGGCGCTTGGCCAGCGTTTCGACACGTTGCTGGTTGTCGCCCGGTTTCAGTTCGTCGAACGCATCGGCCAGTTCCGGCAGCAGCTCGGCCACCGGCTTGAGGCGCGGTTCCGGCTCCCTGATCAATAGGCGTTGCGGGTCCGGGTAGGCGATGGTCAGGCCCCTGGCATCGAACAGTACCACCTCGCTGCTCGGTGTGACCTGGTGCTTGACCAGGGTGCTGGAGAGCGCTTCCAGCGTAAGGTCGGCGGCGATCACTACCTGTGCGCCTACGGCACGGGCCAGGGTGGTGCCGATCACCCCGGAGGAAAAAAACACATAAGGCGTGGTGGTGGCCGTGTCCGGCTGGCTGCGGGCACGGCTGTACCAGTCGCGAAGCCGCGGGTCGAAAGTCTGCTGGCCCAGCGGGCGCCGTTCGAGGAGGTTGAGGGCGTCGTCGAAGAACAGGTATTCACCTGGGCGGCCGACACCTGCCTGTTCGATCGACCAGACCTGCAATGTGGCACCTGGCGGTGCCTGGAACTGCTGATGAAGGGCCTGGCTGCGCAGGGTACGGACCATGAAGAAGCCGCCATCCTGATAGCCGAGGTAAAGCGCGGCGAGCCTGGAATTGTCGCGCAATGCCCGTGCAAAGGGCGCCAGCATGGGCAGCCTGGCCTGCAGGTCGGCACCCTGGATACCCTCGGCGAAGGCCAGCACGCCGAGCAGGTGATCGATGGGCTGGTAGGTGGCGCTGATGTCGTGCTGCACATCCTGTTGGATGTGTTCGAACAGCGTGGCGCTGCTGGAAAAGATGATCGCGGTGGTCTGGCGGTATGTGAACAGGCCCAGTACGCCACCGGCAAGCAGCAGCGTCAGCACGAACAGCACGCTGATATGCACGTGCAGGGGGAGCCTTCGTCTGCGGCAAGTACTGCCTGGCATCGCGCGTCACTCCCCGTTTTGCGTCATTCAAGGGGGCAGCATAGTCAAGCGTTCAAGGCTCTGTCGACTCGGATGAAGGCACTTTGTCATTATTGTGCAGTGCTCGCTGTTTTGCCGCAGTGCGGGTCTCCAGCCACTGCTGCAGGCCATGCATCAGCAGGGCGATGAACAGGGCGAGGAGAATGCCGAGGGTGACGTTGAACAGGCGCACCTGGGGGAGGTGCCAGTCCCTGGCCAGGCTCTCGGCGAGCAGCACGAAACACACGGTGGTCTGCAACACGAAAAGGCCGTAATTGTGGGCCTGCAGCGCGCGGCTGACGGTGATCAGCGGGAGCATGATGGCGACCATCAGCGGCGGGCTCTGCAGGCTATTGCCAAACAGGATCAACAGCCCGGCGGCGCTCAGGCTGGCCATGCTCGCCTGCAGCGCGTGCACCAGGCTGCCCCTGAATTCCAGCTGCAAGGTGGTGACCACCGCCAACGTCAGCCAGTAGCCGCGTTGCAGATGCGCCAGGTTGACGATCAGGCCGGCCAGCGAGACGGCGAGCGTGCAGCCCAGGGCGTACAGCCACCACTGTTGGCGCGACTGGCGCCCGGCATGGCGACGCAGCACCCTGAGCAGGCTGACCAGGCGCGGCATGTAGGGCCACATGCGCAGGCCGTGCACGCCACGTAGGCCAAACGCCAGGAGCATGACCCAGAGCCCGCCGAGAATGAACAACATGGCAATGGCGTAGGGGTTGTTCAGGCTGCTGCTGCCGTACTGGCCCTGTCCCAGGCACAGGCACACGGTAAGCCCTATTCCCAGTTTGCCGGCTTCGGTGCCGTAGCGCTGCAGCCAGGCCAGCAGCAGGCCAAAGCCGGCGAACAGTGACAGGCTGATCAGCGGGTGGGTCGCCGACCAGAAGCCAAGGCCCGCGCTGCAGGCGCCCAGCCCGGTGAGCAGCAGCATGCGCAGCATGCCGAAACGGTGCAAGGGGTTGGCCTGGGCAGCCTGAAAGGCACCTACCGAGGCCCACAGGAACCCGGGGTGTGCGCTGAACAGGCCCAGCAGCAGCGGCAGGGCACAACCCAGCCCGGCCACCACGGCCGGGCCCCAGGCCGGCGGCCCGGCATGCCAGCTGAACAGCTGCCGCACGACTTGGCGCATGCTCAGACCGGGCTCGAACGACCGGTCATTTCGCGCGCCATCTCGGTGGCGTAGCTGTCGGTCATGCCGGCGATGAAGTCGATCATGCGCAGGAAAGAACGGTACAGCGGCCATTGCGGATCCGGTGCGTTATGGCCGAGCAGGTCGAGGATGCGGCGGTTCTTGAACGATGGCGTGCGCCCGCCGTGCTGCTCCAGCGCCGCGCCGCAGAAAGCGTTGAGGAGGATTTCCAGCGTGGTGTAGGCGCCGATCTCATGCAGCGTCTTGCGCTTGTCCTGAAAGATCTTTTCCCGCGCCATTGCCTTGGCGGCCTGTACGCAATCCTTGGCAGGGCCGTGCATGTGCTCGACCAGATCGCCTTCCAGGGTGCCAGCCAGGAGAGCGGACTGCTGCTCCACGAACGCGTGGGCTGCAGAGTTGGTCAGGTGCTCGATGGCCTTGCCACGCAGGATCGCCAGCTTGCGCCGACGCGAGTCGTTGGCACCCAGTTGGCGGTAGGTTTCCGGAAGGTCGTCACCCACCAGATCGAGCAGCAGCGCCTCCACTTCGGCGTAGTCGAGCAGCTCCATTTCCAGGCCGTCCTCGAGGTCGATCAAGCCATAGCAGATGTCGTCTGCCGCTTCCATCAGATACACCAGCGGGTGGCGCGCCCAGCGCTGTTCCTCGAGTTGCGGCAGGCCGAGCTTGCTGGCGATCTGCTCGAGCAGCGGCAGCTCGCTCTGGTAGCAGCCGAACTTGTGCTTCTTGTAACCCAGCGCCTCGGCGTGACGGGAGGTCCACGGGTACTTGAGATAGGCGCCGAGGGTCGCATAGGTCAGCCGCGTACCGCCGTCGAACTGGTGGTACTCCAGCTGGGTGAGCACGCGAAAGCCCTGTGCATTGCCTTCGAAACTGAGAAAGTCGCCACGCTCGGCTTCGCTCATGGCGTCCAGCCAGCCACGCCCGGCGGCCTGCTGGAACCAGTGGCGGATGGCGTCTTCACCGGAGTGGCCGAATGGCGGGTTGCCGATGTCGTGGGCCAGGCAGGAGGATTGCACCACCATGCCCAGATCGCTCGGTTCGCACCAGGCCGGCAGCTCGCTGCGCAGCATTTCGCCAACACGCATGCCTAGCGAGCGGCCGACGCAGCTGACTTCCAGCGAATGGGTGAGGCGCGTGTGGATGTGGTCGTTGCTGGATACCGGGTGCACCTGGGTCTTGCGGCCCAGGCGGCGGAATGCGCCGGAGAAGATGATCCGGTCATGGTCCTTGTGGAACGGGCTGCGGCCCAGCTCATCGGCGCTGGGCGCCGGTTTGCCGAGGCGTTCACGGGTGAGCAGGGTTTGCCAGTCCAAGCGTGCTTCCTTTGCCGGAGACGATGGCGAGGCCCTCGTCGGTCAGGTGCGTGCACGGCCCGCGGCCGCGCGTGTGCGAATTGCCCGTTAGCTTCCCTGTTCGCCGGAGCAACTGCAAGGCTACATCCACTAAAGTCCATGGGCATCGATGTCCACCAGCAGCAGGCGGGTACCGTTGTCGATGAATTGCCCGGCGGTGAGGCAGTACTGGTTGCTGGTGGCATCACGGTAAGTGCTGGACAGGATCAGGCGGCGTTCGTCCCAGCCTTCGGCGAGCAGCTGATAGAAGTACGGGCGCCACGACCAGTTGTGGCCCAGGTAGCGACTGTCGGCCTGCCAGGCACCGTCGCGCCACTCCAGGTTGGGAGTGATTTGCGTGCCGTGGCGATCGCACTGGTACAGGCGCAACAGCCAGGGGTACGCAGTCGGCGCCGGCATCGCGGTCGGCGTAGCGCTTTCGAGAGTGGCCTTGAGCTGTGCGAACAGCTCGGCGAGTCGCTTGCGCACGTCCACGAGGCGAGCGCGCTCGGCCAGCTTCTGTTGCACGTACAGGTCGCGCAGGCTGGCGAAGCGCTTCACGAAGGCATCGTTGGGGAAAAACTCCAACTCTGGCTGGGCAAACAGGTAGCCCTGCACGTAGCGAGCGCCACACTCGAGCGCGAAATCCAGTTCAGCATGGGTTTCCACGCCCTCGGCGATGATCCAGCAGCCGGTTTTCTCGGCCATCATGGCGAGTGCCTTGACCACCTCGCCGCTCGGTCCGCCACGGGCTGCTTCCTGAAACAGCCGCATGTCCAGCTTGAGGATGTCGGGTTGCAGGGCCAGTACGCGGTCGAGCTGCGAGTAACCGGCGCCAAAATCATCGATGGCCACGCGTGCGCCGGCCTCGCGGTAGCGTGCCACGACACCTGGCAAGCGCTGGCTCGCGCCACCCAGCTCGGTGATTTCGAACACCACCCGTGCCGGGTCGATGCCGCTACGCTCCAGTTGCTTGAGGCTGGGCAGCGCCTGACCGGGGCGCAGGCGACTGATCCAGCGCGGAGAAATATTCAGGCTCAGGAACCAGTGCGGCGGCGCTTCGTGAAACCGCGCCAGCGCCTGTTCTCGTACGCTGCGATCTAGGCGGCGCAGTGCCGTTGGTGGGGTCTTCGGATCCGCGAACAGCGGCCCGGCCGAATGCAGGTGGCCCTGGTCATCACGCAGCCTGGCCAAGGCCTCGACGCCGGCTATCTGACCGGTAGCGGTATCGATGAAAGGTTGGAAGACGGCGAGCGGTTGACCGTCGAGCACCGAACACATCCTTAGTAAAGAGAACGGTAGAGGCCGAGTAAGTGCGGCCAGAAACCGGAATCGCTAGCAAGAATGTGGCCAGTCAGCCGGGATCTGCCTCGTGCGATGGCTTTTTGCCTTCCGAGGCGGCCGATCGCTTGCGCAGGTTGGGAAAGGTTTCCAGGGCGATACGCAGCCAGCGGCGCCATTGGCCACCGCGCATGCCCAACAGCGTCAGCGCGAAAGCGCCCCCGGTGATCCACAGGGGCGCATTGCTGCTCTTGAGTTCCGTGCGCCAATGGTTGCCGAAATCCCGGGCTTTTTGCAGCGGCTCCAGGATGATCAGGGTCTCGTGGCGAATCTCTTGGCGGTGCATCTCCAGGCGCAGGCGCAGCATGGTCTTGCGCAGTTCCTGGGTGGATGCCTTTGACGATGAACGGCTCATGGCAGCAGTTGCTCCCGGTCTCGGGCCAGTTCTTCCAGGCTCGCGCTGAAGGGCGCAGGTGCGCTGCGCATGCGTTGCACCAGGCTGGCGGCGCAGGCGATCAGGCCTGCCGCATAGCACAGGCAGAGCAGGGCAATCACCCAGTAACGGTGACTGTCCCAGAAGGTGATCAATAGCGCAGCGGACAGGCCGATGATCAGCAACAGCCCGAATAAAACGCACAGACCCGTGAGCAGCAGCAAGGTGACGGTGCGCGCCTGCTGCTCGCGCAATTCCTCACTGAACAGGGCGACATGACCATGGACCAGCCCGAGCAGGGCACCGCCCAGGCGCCGCGGCGAAGGGCCGCGGCTGGAAGGTGCTGCTGTCTGGCTGTCATCCATGGGCTGTCCTGATCAACGTCGGCTAATGAGCATGCCGATGAGTATACCAATGCCGGCAGCGATGCCGATGGTCTGCCACGGATGCGTTTGCACGTAGTCTTCGGTCGCACCGACCGCTGCCTTGCCACGCAGGACCACTGATTCCTCGGTGTTTTTCAGCGTGGAACGCGCGCGGCCCAGGCTGTCACGGATTTGCGCACGCAGTTCTTCCGCCTGATCGCCAACCAGGCTGGCGGAGTGCTGCAGCAGGGTTTCGGTGTCGCGTACCAGCGCCTGGAACTCTTCGAGCAGTTCTTCTTTATTGGCAGGTGTAGCGGGGCGCGATGGAAGTGGGCGGGCCATAAATCGTTCTCCTGTAGGTGTGATGCGGTGTAAGGGTTCGAGTGGCCGTGGTTGGCCAGGTTCACTCTATCTGCGAATCGGCCTGCAATGGCCTTTGCAAGAGGGCATAGCGATTGCATCGGCACGGTGCGTCAGTGCCGCGAGTGCATGCTTATGGTGCTCGAGATGCAGGAATGGCAACACGCTGGTGCGCTATTAACCTATTGATAAAAAACACATAACCGCAAAAGACTTAATAAAGCCTGGCACCCATCCTGCGCCCGCGCGACCGAGCTGGGCGACGGATGATTCTATTCGTGCATCGTAATGGTGCCTTGTCTCGCTGCGATGTTCTTTTGTGGTGCTTTTTTTGCGGAGCCTCTGCCTCGATGGAAAACCTCAACAGTGCCGTGCAAACCCTGATTCACGGTTCCAATACGCTGTTCATCCTGATCGGCGCGATCATGGTGTTGGCCATGCATGCCGGCTTCGCATTTCTCGAAGTCGGTACGGTGCGGCAAAAAAACCAGGTCAACGCGCTGTCGAAGATTCTCTCCGACTTCGCCATCTCGGCCATCGCCTATTTCTTCGTCGGCTACTGGATCGCCTACGGCGTCACCTTCCTGCACCCGGCCAGCGTGCTGGTGGAGGGTAACGGCTACGCGCTGGTGAAGTTCTTTTTCCTGCTGACCTTCGCCGCGGCGATTCCGGCGATCATTTCCGGCGGGATTGCCGAGCGCGCCCGGTTCGGCCCGCAGTTGTGCGCCACGGCGCTGATCGTGGCGTTCGTCTACCCATTCTTCGAAGGCATGATCTGGAACGGCAACTTTGGTTTACAGGGTTGGCTGCAGGCGCAATTCGGCGCGCCATTCCATGATTTTGCCGGTTCTGTGGTGGTGCATGGCGTGGGTGGCTGGCTGGCGTTTACCGCTGTGCTGCTGCTGGGCCGCCGTGATGGCCGCTACCGCGATGGCCGGCTGGTCGCCATGGCGCCGTCGAGCATACCGTTTCTCGCCCTGGGCTCGTGGATTCTGATCATCGGCTGGTTCGGCTTCAACGTGATGAGCGCCCAGACGCTGGGCAGCATCAGCGGCCTGGTGGCGGTGAACACCTTGATGGCCATGGTCGGTGGCACCCTGGCGGCACTGCTGGTCGGTCGCAACGACCCAGGCTTCCTGCACAACGGCCCGCTGGCCGGTCTGGTGGCCATCTGTGCCGGTTCGGACCTCATGCACCCGGTCGGGGCGCTGGTCACCGGGGCAATTGCCGGCGCGCTGTTCGTCTGGGCGTTCACCGCGACCCAGGTGAAGTGGAAGATCGATGACGTGCTGGGCGTCTGGCCACTGCACGGCTTGTGCGGCGTATGGGGTGGTATCGCCTGTGGCATTTTCGGCCAGACGATGTGGGGCGGCCTTGGCGGTGTCAGTCTGGTCAGCCAACTGCTTGGCAGCGCCTTGGGTGTGGTGGTGGCGTTGACCGGCGGCTTCCTGGTGTATGGCTTGCTCAAGCTGGTCGTCGGCATCCGCCTGAGCCAGGAGGAGGAGTATTACGGCGCCGACCTGTCGATTCACAAGATCGGTGCGGTCAGCCAGGATTGAGGCGGCTGGCGAGTCGCTGGGCTCCTCTGGTCGAATGTGCGGCGGGCAGGCCTAAACTTTTGCCATGAGCTGCCGTCAACCTTGGACATGCTCCGCTTCCGGTGACTTGCCATGACTGTTTCCCTTCCGCTCTCGACACCCACGACCGGTCGTTCGCCGCAGCTTGGCGGGCAGACCACGATTCGCAACGCGGCCGATGCCCAGGTCGCGCTGTCCAACCGTCTCGCCGAGCGCCTGGGCTTGCCGCCGGGCTCGTTGACGGCCAAGCAGGACGACTTCTCCCCGGACAAGGTGGCGGATCGCGTGCTCGGCTTCATCGAGCAGCGGCTCAAGAGCGAAGCAGCCTCCGGCGCCGATCCGGAAAAACTGCAGAAGCTGCTTGACCAGGCGCGGTCTGGCGTCGAGAAGGGCTTCGACGAAGCACGCAAGATCCTCGATGGCATGGGGCTGCTCAAGGACAAGGTTGCCAGCGATATCGACGACACCTTCAAACGCATTCAGCAGGGCTTCGCCGGCCTCGACAAGCAGTACGGTGCCGCCCCTGCCGGCGGCACCGTCGCCGTGCCAGCCTCCAGTGACCGCTTCGCGGCAGTCGCGGAAAGTTTCGAGTTGGACATCACCACCCGTGACGGTGACCGCCTGCGGGTGTCCGTCGCGCAGGCCTCGGCAGCCTGGTCGCGCACCGAAGGCGCGAACAGCGAGTCTGGCAGCCTGCAGATCGGCGGCTGGCAGGTGCAGGTGGACGGCGACCTGGACGACGAGGAAAAGGCGGCACTGGATAAACTGTTCACCCAGGTGCAGGACCTGTCCAATTCCTTCTATTCCGGCGACATGGCCGGCGCTTTCGATCGCGCCATGTCGCTGGAAATGGACGGCTCGCAACTGGCATCCATGTCGCTGAGCCTGACGCAGACCAGCGTGCGTCAGGCCACCGATGCGTATGGTTCGGTGTCCAACCAGGGCGGCCAGTCGGCCAGTGCGGTCAATGGTGCCCTCACCGATTACGCCCAGGGCCTGCTCGATGCGCTGCGCACGGCCAATGAATGGGTCAGTGATGGCAAGGGGCTGATGCAGGATCTGCTCAAGGGTGGTTTCTCCCTTGACGAGCGCTTCGACAAGACGCGCCTGGACAAGGCCGAACAGCTCAACGACCGCTTGCTCGACGGCCTGCAGGGTGTACTGGATTCCACGCTGGCGCCCAAAGCCGGCGAGGGTGCCGCTGACGCCTGAGGGGCCTGTTCGAGGTGGTAGACTGGCGGCTTTCTCGTTGCGGAGGCTGATCCATGCTTCCTGAATGCCAGCTGTTGGGGACCCTCGGCTGTCACCTGTGTGAATACGCGGAGGCGGTATTGATGCCGTTCGTCGAACGCGGCCTGCTCGTCGAGCTGGTCGATATCGCCGAGCATGACGAGTGGCTGGAGCGCTACGCACTGCTGATTCCCGTGCTTGTACGCACCGACACCGGTGCGCAGTTGCCCTGGCCCTTCGATGCACCACAAGTGGCTGCCTTTCTAGGCTGAACGAGCACCCGAACAACCGCGAGCCTGGCGCAGTGCAGCCGGGCCGATACTACTTTTTTGCATGACTGGGGAGTTACATCAATGACCATGGTGCTGGGCGATTCGCTATCGCTGTTGCTGTTTCGTTTGCACAGTGGCCGGCTGCTGGGTATCAATCTGCTCAAGGTCAACGAGATCATTCCCTGCCCATCCCTGACCAAGATGCCCAGCCGTCACCCCCATGTGCGTGGCGTGGCAACCTTGCGTGGTTCGGCGCTGACGGTCATCGACCTGGCGCGTGCGATTGGCGAGCGCGGCGGTGGTGATAGCCAGGACGGTTGCCTGATCGTCACCGAGCTCAGCCGCTCGCGCCAGGGCCTGCACGTGCACAGCGTGGAACGCATCGTGCAGTGCTCGACCCGCGACGTGCGGCCGCCCCCTGCCGGGGCAGGCGTGCGGGCCTTCATCACTGGGGTGACGCAGATCGACGGTACCATCGTGCAGATTCTCGACATCGAGAAAGTGCTCCACGAAATCGCGCCTGCGCCTATCGAGGAAGTTGCCGAGCAACTGCTGAATCCGGCGGAGCGCCGGCTTCTGCAGGGGCGCCGGGTGCTGGTGGTCGACGACTCCCAGGTGGCCCTGCAGCAGACGCTGATCACCCTGCGCAAGCTAGATCTCGACTGTCAGGCCGTGCGCAGCGCCGCCGCCGCACTGGAGTTGTTGCATGCCCAGCACCAGCAGGGACAGCCGATCGAGGTGCTGGTGTCGGACATCGAAATGCCGGAGATGGATGGCTACAGCCTGGTGCAGCATATTCGCAAGGACGCCGTGCTGGGCGACACCTACGTGCTGCTGCACACCTCGCTGGACAGCACCATGAACACGGAAAAGGCGCGCGCAGTGGGTGCCAACGACGTGCTCACCAAATTCTCCAGTGTCGACCTCAGCAAGGCGCTGCTGCTCGCCTTCCAGCGTCTCGACGAATGAATCCGAGCGCCTCGCCTGTTGCGTCGCGCTACTCGGTGCGCTGCTCGCCGGTGAACTGCAGCGTGATCTTGCAGCGTCGACAGAAGTAGCGGCGGCCCTTGCCGACCAAGGCATGGCGCTGGGCTGAAAACGGGAATTCGCCTTGCGGGCACTGACAGCGGTAGATGAACCGGCTGACCTGCCGGCGCGTCACCGCATAGCTGTGGCAGCGATGCGGCGGCAGCTCGTAGACCCCGCGCATGATCAGTTGCCATTCCTCGCCGTGGGGTTGAATGCCCAGGCCGAAAAGCTGGTGGGCAACCAGGTGTGCGACTTCGTGAGGCACCGTCTGGCGCAGGAAGTCATCCTGATTGTCGCGGTACAGCTGTGGATTGAAGCGCAGCTTGTTTTCCGTGAGATGTGCCACGCCGGCCTTCTGGCCGCGCAGCTTGAAGCTCACTTCGGGGCGCCTGAAAGACCGTTTGAAGAAGTTTTCAGCCTGCTGATAACAGGCTTCGACGCGGGCGTGGATCTGCTCTGACATGGCTGTATCGGTGGCCGGGGATTGCCGGCGATTATGCCGCAGATCGATACGGCACGCAGCGCCCGTGGGCTGAGCGGCGCCCGGTTTAACGGTAGTAGCGTTGCAGGGTTTGCATGGCGTCGTTGATGCGTTGCAGACGCTGCGTGCTGCCACCGCGATCCGGGTGGTGCAGGCTTACCAGTTGGCGGTAGCGCTGCCTGATCGTCGACAGGTCGAGCTCGGCGCCATGGGCGTCCAGCTCGAGTACCGCCAGGGCGGCCTGTTTCTCTTCGCCCCCCTGCAGGCGTATCCAGAAATTGCCCAGCAAGGCGTGCACATCGTCTGCATCGGTATCGCGCAGCTGGTTCAGATCGAGGTAGTAGGCGCGCAACGGGTCGTTTTCGCCAAGGGCGTTTTCACCCGCCTGGTAGGGCAGCAGGCGAATGCACAGTGGAGTGATCTGCAGCACCGCCAGGCCTTGCGCATGCAACTGGTCACGCAGCGTATAAAGGGTATGGAAGAGCAGGAAGTGCGTGCGAAACAGCTCCAGGGGATCCGCGGGCAGGCGCTCATCCACGCCTTGCCAGCGGCTCAGGCGCAGCAGCAACTCGTACTCGGAAAGGCCTTGCGGGGCGGCTTTCAATAATTCGAGCAATTGCCCGGTGTGGTCGATTTCATCGTTCATCGGCTCACCTTAGTCGAAGGTGCGCGCGCTTGCACGGTGTGGCGCTCGCGACGTTTCACCCGGCCGGCGACGGTTGGCCGTTTTGTGGCTGGGGTGCGCCTCGTTTTCTGGGTAAACTGCGCGGCTTCAGTACTTCTAGCGGATTTTCACGCGCCATGGGCACCCTCTCGGTCAATCAGAATAAACTGCAAAAACGCCTGCGTCGCCAGGCCGGCGAAGCCATCGCCGATTTCAACATGATCGAAGAGGGCGACAAGGTCATGGTCTGCCTGTCCGGTGGCAAGGACAGCTACACCATGCTCGACATCCTGCTGTACCTGCAGAAGGTTGCGCCGATTCACTTCGAGATCGTCGCGGTGAACATGGACCAGAAGCAGCCGGGTTTCCCCGAGCACGTGCTGCCCGCGTATCTGGAGTCCATCGGCGTGCCTTACCACATCGTCGAGAAAGACACCTATTCGGTGGTCAAGGAGAAGATTCCGGAGGGCAAGACCACCTGCTCGCTGTGCTCGCGTCTGCGTCGCGGCACCCTGTATACCTTCGCCGACGAGATCGGGGCGACCAAGATGGCCCTCGGTCACCACCGAGACGACATTCTCGAGACCTTCTTCCTCAACATGTTCTACGGCGGCACCTTGAAGGCCATGCCGCCCAAGCTGCGTGCCGATGACGGCCGCAACGTGGTGATTCGCCCGCTGGCGTACTGCAACGAAGCGGACATCGAGGCCTACAGCACGCTCAAGGAATTCCCCATCATTCCGTGCAACCTCTGCGGCTCCCAGGAAAACCTGCAGCGCCAGGTGGTCAAGGAGATGCTGCGGGACTGGGAGCGCAAGTCGCCTGGCCGCACGGAAATCATGTTCCGTGCCCTGCAGAACGTGGTGCCCTCGCAACTGGCTGATCGCAATCTGTTCGACTTCGCCAGCCTGAAGATCGACGAGCAGGCCACGCCGCGATTTCTGAACGTGATGAACCTGTAATTCGAGGACTGGCCGTAACGATGCACGACTACCGATGGATGCATGAATACTGCGTCAACCGTTTCGGCTCGGTCGAGGCGTTAGAAGCGCGCCTGCCGCAGCCGGCATCCGACAAGAAACTGCGGGCTCTGAGCGATGATCGCTACCTGTCTATCATGAGCCTGCGCATTTTTCGCGCTGGGCTCAAGCACAGCCTGGTGGATGCCAAATGGCCGGCTTTCGAAGAGGTTTTTTTCGGTTTCGATCCTGAGAAGGTCGTGTTGATGGGCGGCGAGCGCCTCGAAAGGCTGATGCAGGACGCCCGTTTGATTCGCCACCTCGGTAAGCTCAAGAGCGTGCCGCGCAATGCGCAGTTCATTCTCGACGTGGAGCGCGGCGCATTGAGTGGTCCGGCCGCTGCGGTGAAAACCATCACGCCGAAGCCAGGCTTTGCCTTTGGTGCGCTGATTGCCGATTGGCCAGTGACCGATATCGTCGGCTTGTGGCATTGGTTGGCCAAGCAGGGTACGCAGCTTGGTGGCCTTTCGGCACCACGCTTTCTGCGCATGGTCGGCAAGGACACCTTCATTCCCACTGATGACATGGTCGCTGCGCTGAAAGCGCAGAAGATCGTCGACAAAGCGCCGACCAGCCAGCGGGATCGTGCGGCGGTGCAGGCAGCTTTCAACCAGTGGCATGAGCAGAGCGGGCGCCCGCTGTGCCAGCTGTCGGTGATGCTGGCGCACACGGTCAACCACTGATGCATGAGCATCTGCCGCGTATCGCATCGGCCATCGCCGAGGCGCGACGGATCCTGATCATCACCGGGGCAGGCCTGTCCGCCGACTCGGGTTTGCCGACGTATCGCGGGATCGGTGGGTTGTACAACGGCCACACCGAAGACGGGTTGCCAATCGAAGTGGCGCTGTCAGGCGACATGCTGCGACGCGACCCGGCGCTGTGCTGGAAGTACCTGGCGCAGCTTGGCGGCGCCTGCCTGGGCGGGCAGCCGAATGACGGCCATCGGGCGATTGCCGGGTTGCAGGCCCTGAAACCCGAGTGCTGGGTACTCACCCAGAACATCGATGGCTATCACCGACTTGCTGGCAGCCCGGCGCAGCGGTTGATCGAAATCCACGGCGAGCTGGCGCCGCTGTATTGCCAGCAGTGCGGTGCGGTGGATGAGCGACTGGCCGAGCACCTGCAGCAACCGTTGCCACCTTCATGCCGCGATTGCGGCGGCGTGTTGCGCCCGCCAGTGACGCTGTTCGGTGAAATGCTGCCGGAGCCTGCCGTCGAGCGGCTTTATACCGAAGTGGAGAAGGGTTTCGATCTGGTGATGAGCGTTGGCACCAGTGCGAGCTTTCCTTATATAAGGGAGCCACTGTTGCGCGCTCGTGCGGCGGGCAAGGTGACGGTGGAGGTCAATATGTCGCAGACGGACGTGAGCGATCTGGTTGACTTCAGGGTGGAGGAAAGGGCCTTAGATGTTTTCCCGGAACTACTGAGTCACATCACCGCTCATAATATTTGCAAATGGACCGGTTAGTAGGCATAGTCGCGGCTGTTAATTTTTCACGCCACGGTCGTGCCCATGCGCAAACGCTTCGCACCCCTCGTGCCTCTCGCACTTACCATGGTTCTCGCCGCCTGCGCCAACCATGCTCCACAATCCGAAATTGCCACGCCCGCCCAGGCTTCGATGCCTGCCAGGCCGGTTGTTGCAGCGCCCGTTGTAGATCGCAACGATGCACGCGAAGACGATGCAGCTGCCGAATTTGCCGATCACGCCCCCTACCAGTTGCCGCAGTTGGCTGACAGTGTTCTGGAAAAGGGCATGTCGCTGATCGGTACCCGTTATCGGTTTGGTGGCAGTTCGGTGAAAACCGGTTTCGACTGCAGTGGCTTCATCGGCTACCTGTTCCGTGAGGAGCTGGGCATGCAGCTGCCACGGTCCACCCGCGAAATGATCAACATCGATGCGCCGCTGGTCGAGCGCAAGGCACTGGAGCGTGGCGATCTGGTGTTCTTCAGCACCAACGGTCGCAATCGTGTCAGTCATGCCGGTATCTACCTGGGTGACAACCAATTCATCCATTCGTCGAGCAGCCGCAGCGGTGGCGTACGCATCGACAGCCTGGATGATCGTTACTGGAAGCGCACCTTCATAGAGGCCAAGCGGGTTCTGGCGCTGGCGCCTGCCGAGCACATGGCTTCCCAGCACTGAGCCAGGCGAATGCCCACTTTCGAAGGTGGGCAACATCCTCATAGTTTTCAAGCGACTGCGGCGTAAAGCTAAAGCTTGCACTGCAGTTGCGAACGGGGCAGAGTAGGGCGCATTCAGGCTCCAGGATCGTCCGTCCATGACTGCCACCGTCCGCATCGCCTTCCTGCTGCTTGCCGCGCTGCTCAGCGCCTGCTCCAGTCGTCCCCCCGTACCTGCCCCGCAGCCCGTGGTACTGGCGCCCGCGCCCGGCACCTATCAGGGCGGCGCTGACGACGTGCTGTTCCGGGCACTGGGGCTGGTAGGAACGCCTTACCGCTATGGCGGCAACACACCTGCCAGCGGCTTCGATTGCAGTGGCCTGATCGGTTTCGTGTACCGCGATGCGGCGGGCATTCAACTGCCTCGCTCAACCCGTGAGCTGATCAGCATGCGGGCACCGGTCGTCGGCCGTGAGGCCCTGCGCAGCGGCGACCTGGTGTTCTTCGCCACCAATGGTGGCCGCCAGGTGAGCCATGCCGGCATCTACGTTGGCGAAGGGCGTTTCGTGCATGCGCCGTCCTCTGGTGGCACGGTGCGTCTGGACAGTCTCGCCAACACCTACTGGCAGCGGACCTACATCGAAGCCAAGCGGGTCTTCCCCGTCGAGCTGGCCAGCCATCCCTGATGCTTCATTCGGCACCTGCCGCGCGTCGGCAGCCGGCTGTTGGCATCCGGTTGGCACGCAAGCCGAAAAAGACCGCATGAGGCTAACGCGTTCTGGCGCCGCCTGCAGGTGAGCCAGGCCCTTCATGTGTCGTGGCAGCCAGTGATTCGCCTGCATCGGCACGCCCCTCTTTGCCCGAACGCAATGGGCGCTCGATCCGTTGCCTGGCTCTGGCTCCTGGCATCGAACAGATTCTGCGTCTTCGATTGACGCTGACGTGACCAATCCTTAACCTTCCCGGCTTGCTTCAGGTGTCCCCGGTTTTGGCTGGGGGTGAAACTGGGAAGTCGGTGCGCCGCTGCCTCTGCAGGCGGGCAATGCCGACGCTGCCCCCGCAACGGTAAACGAGCCCAACCCCGCTTTTCGCCATCTGTATCGACGATACGTGAAGGCCGCGTGGGTGGCTGCGCCTAACCAGGCGTAGCGCTCGCAAGCCCGGAGACCGGCCTGTTGCTTTTTCCAGGGTTGCGCGGTGGGCGCGGCCGGCGCACGACCGACCCGGTCAGCTCCTGCCCGTTCCTGCGTGAATCCGTTTTCGTCCGGCATGAACCCTGTTCTGGCGGACCGTTTCACCTGCGTGGCCTGAAGGCCCGGCGCCGAGGAGCTGTCATGACCCCATCCGCAACCCGTGAATCCGCAGAGCGTGACGCCCGGCACAACGCCCGCATGGCGCGCAAGAAGGCGCTGATGGACGAGAAAATCGCCGGAGCCCAGAACGAATATGGGTTGCTGCTGGTGCACAGCGGCAATGGCAAGGGCAAGAGCAGCTCGGCTTTCGGCATGGTCGCCCGGGCGCTTGGGCATGGCCTCAAGGTCGGCGTGGTGCAGTTCATCAAGGGCGGCATGAGCACTGGCGAAGAGCAGTTCTTCCGACGCTTTCCCGACGAAGTCAGCTACCACGTGATGGGCGAGGGCTACACCTGGGACACCCAGGACCGCCAGCGCGATATCGAAAAAGCCGTTCAGGCCTGGGAAGTCGCCCGGCAACTGCTGAACGATCCGCAGATCGCCCTGGTGGTGCTGGACGAGCTGAACATCGCCCTCAAGCATGGCTACCTCGACCTGGACGTGGTACTGCGCGACATCGAGTCGCGGCCCGAGCTGCAGCATGTCGTGGCGACCGGCCGTGGCGCGCCGCCCGCGCTGCTGGAAGCCGCCGACACCGTCACCGAGATGACCCTGGTCAAGCACGCGTTCAAATCCGGCGTCAAAGCGCAGAAAGGCGTCGAGTTTTGACCAGCACCATGCCGACCGGCGAAGCGGATCAACGCGCAGCGCGCCATTGCCCGGCATTGCTGATCGCGGCGCCGGCCTCGGGGCAGGGCAAGACCACCGTCACCGCTGCCCTGGCGCGCCTGCACACGCGCCAGGGAAAGCGGGTGCGGGTGTTCAAGTGTGGCCCCGACTTTCTCGACCCCATGATTCTCTCCCGAGCCAGTGGCAACCCGGTGTATCAGCTGGACCTGTGGATGGTCGGCGAGGCCGAAAGCCGTCGTCTGCTGTGGGAAGCGGCCGGTGAGGCAGACCTGATTCTTATCGAAGGCGTGATGGGCCTTTTCGATGGCTCGCCATCCGCCGCCGACCTGGCACGTCGTTTCGGTGTACCGGTGCTGGGCGTGATCGACGGTTCGGCCATGGCGCAGACCTTTGGTGCACTGGCGGTCGGCCTGGCCAGCTATCAGCCCGATTTGCCGTTCTCCGGTGTGCTCGGCAACCGCGTCAATCCGGGCCGCCACAACGATCTGATTCGTGACAGCCTGCCTGCCTCGATCCACTGGTACGGTTCATTGCCGCGCAGCCCAGCGATCGAGTTGCCGAGCCGCCACTTGGGGCTGGTGCAGGCCGCCGAACTCGCCGACCTCGACGTGCGTCTGGACACCGCCGCCGACGCCCTCGCGCAGACGGCGACGGTAACCCTGCCGCCACCGGTGACGTTCTCAGCTCCTGCGGTAGCGCCGCTGGAGCCGCTGCTCGCCGGCGTGCGTATCGGCGTGGCGCGCGATGCCTCCTTTGCGTTCACCTACCAGGCCAACCTCGATTTGCTCGAGCAGATGGGCGCGAGCCTGGTGTTCTTCAGCCCGCTTACTGATCAGGCGTTGCCAGAGGTGGACAGCCTGTATCTGCCCGGCGGTTACCCCGAACTGCACCTGCAGGCGCTGGGCGCGAACCGCTCGATGATCGAGGCCATCAGCGCCCATCAGCGGGCCGGCAAGCCGATCCTCGCGGAATGCGGGGGCATGCTCTACCTGCTCGACTCGCTGAGCGACGTGGCCGGCGAGCGCGTCGAACTGGCGGGGCTGGTACCCGGCCAGGCGCAGATGCAGAAGCGCCTGGTCGCGCTCGCGCTGCAAGCGGTGAGGTTGCCGGAAGGGCTGTTGCGCGGGCACAGCTACCATCACTCGCGGCTCGAGTCTGACCTGCAACCGCTGGCTCGCGGTGAGTGCCCCAACGACAAGCCGGTATGTGAAGCGGTGTTTCGTCTTGGCCGGCTTACCGCCTCTTATATTCATTTCTACCTGCCCTCCAATCCCGCGGCAGCGGCGGCGCTGTTTCGGCCATGAGCGATCACGCCTTCAGCGCCGAGGAGCGTGCCGCGGTCTACCGGGCCATCGCCGAGCGCCGTGACATGCGCCACTTCAGCGGCGGCGAGGTGGCGCCCGAGCTGCTCGTCAAATTGCTCGAAGCCGCGCATCAGGCACCCAGCGTCGGGCTGATGCAGCCCTGGCGCTTCATTCGCATCGCCCGGCCGGCGCTGCGCGAAGAGATCTACCAGCTCGTCGAGACCGAGCGCCGGCTGACGGCCGAGGCACTGGGCGAGCGTTCGGACGCGTTCATGCAGCTCAAGGTCGAGGGCGTTCGCGACTGTGCCGAGGTGCTGGTCGCCGCCCTGATGGAGGGACGTGAGGCCCACGTTTTCGGCCGCCGCACCTTGCCGGAGATGGACATGGCATCGCTGTCGTGCGCCATTCAGAATCTCTGGCTGGCCGCCCGCGCCGAAGGCCTGGGCATGGGCTGGGTATCGCTGTTCGACCCCGTCGCCCTGGCCCGCTTGCTGGAGATGCCCCTCGGCGCCAAGCCTGTGGCCGTGCTGTGCCTGGGGCCGGTGCATGCGTTCTATCCGGCGCCGATGCTGGTCCAGGAAGGCTGGGCCGAGGTACGGCCCCTGCAGGAGCTGCTGTATGAAGATCGCTGGGCAGCCCATCACGGCAAGTCCGATGAATAGCGCGGGGCGGCCATGAGCCTGATCCTCGGTGCATTCGCTGGCGTGGCGCTGGATGCCGCGCTTGGCGAGCCCAGGCGCTGGCACCCGCTGGTGGGCTTTGGCAAGCTGGCCAATCGGCTGGAGCAGCGTTTCAACCCGTCCGGTGGCGGTTGGCGCAGCCATGGCGTGAGCGCCTGGTGCCTGGCTGTCCTGCCGCTGACCCTGGCGACGCTGCTGCTGGCGCAGTTGCCGTGGATCGGCTGGCTGGTGCAGGTGATCGCGCTGTACGCTGCCCTCGGCCTGCGCAGCCTCGACCAGCACGCCCAGCCGGTGGCCCAGGCGCTGCGCCTCGGTGATTTGCCGTTGGCGCGCCAGCGGGTCGGCTACATGGTCAGCCGGCGGACCGAGGACCTGGACGCCACCGGCGTGGCGCGGGCCGGTACCGAGTCGGTGCTGGAAAACGGCAGTGATGCGGTATTTGCCGCACTGTTCTGGTTCTTGATCGCCGGCGCGCCGGGTGTGGTGCTGTATCGCCTGAGCAATACCCTGGATGCCATGTGGGGCTATCGTAACGAGCGCTTCGAACGGTTTGGCTGGGCCGCGGCGAAGATCGACGACCTGCTCAACTACGTGCCGGCGCGCCTGGTGGCGTTGACCTACGCCGTGCTCGGGCGTACCCGCACGGCGATGCGCTGCTGGCAGTGCCAGGCGCCGAAGTGGGACAGCCCCAACGCCGGGCCGGTGATGGCCGCCGGCGCTGGCGCTCTGGGGGTAAGCCTCGGCGGTGCTGCGGTCTATCATGGCGAGCTGCACCAGCGCCCCGCGCTGGGCGAAGGCCCGCCGCCCCAGGCGCGGGATATCGAGAGGGCGATGAACCTAGTGTGGGGCGGCGTGCTGTTGTGGCTGCTGTTGATGCTGAGCGTGGAGGTGTGGGTTGCTTGAGCATGGCGGACGGCTGCGGCGCGCAGCCCTCACCTATGGCTTGCCGCTCGGCGATTGGCTGGACCTGTCGACCGGGGTGGCGCCCTACGGATTACCGCTGCCGGCGATCCCCGAACAGGCCTGGGCGCGCCTGCCCGAGGCCGATGATGGCCTTGAGGCTGCGGCCTGCGCCTACTATGGTGTCGAGCGCCTATTGCCGGTGGCGGGTTCCCAGGCCGCCATCCAGTGCCTGCCGCGGCTGCGCCGTGAAGCCCGGGTCGGCATCGTTTCGCCGGCCTATGCCGAGCATGCAGCGGCCTGGCAGCGCGAGGGCCACCGGGTGCTGGAAATCAGCGAGGCGAGCGTCAACCGGGCTCTGGAACGGCTCGACGTGCTGCTGCTGGTCAATCCCAACAACCCCACTGGCCGGCGCTTTTCACCGCAGCAACTGTACGCCTGGCACGCGCGGCTGGCCGAACGCGGCGGCTGGCTGATCGTCGACGAAGCCTTTATCGACTGCACCCCGGAGCAGAGCCTGGCTGCGCACAGTCACCTGCCGGGGCTGATCATCCTGCGCTCGTTCGGCAAGTTCTTTGGCATGGCCGGGGCCCGCCTGGGCTTCGTCCTGGCCGAGGCCAGGTTGCTGGGCGAACTTGAGGAACTGCTCGGGCCGTGGACGATCAGCGGGCCGACGCGCGCGCTGGGGGCCAGTTTGCTGGGCGATAGTGCCGGCCAGCAGGCCCAGCTCCAGCGCCTGATCAACGATGGCCAGCGGCTGGCCGAACTGCTGCGCGAGCATGGCCTGTCGCCCACTGGCGGCTGTGCGCTGTTCCAGTGGCTTGCCAGTGAACGGGCGGCCCTGCTGCACGAGTTTCTGGCCTGCAATGGCATTCTCACCCGGCTGTTCGAGCAGCCGCCCAGCATCCGTTTCGGCCTGCCGCCGGACGAGGAAGGCTGGCAGCGCCTGGCGCGCGCGCTGGCGGTATTTGCCGAGGAGTCGCGATGAGTCGGTCTGAATCGAACGCCGCCGGGCCGGCCACGGGCGCGACGTTGATGGTGCAGGGCACCACGTCCGATGCCGGCAAGAGTACCCTGGTTACCGCACTGTGCCGCTGGCTGCATCGGCAGGGCGTCAGCGTGGTGCCGTTCAAGCCGCAGAACATGGCACTCAACAGTGCGGTGACCGCCGACGGCGGCGAGATCGGCCGCGCGCAGGCGGTGCAGGCCCAGGCGTGTGGCCTGGCACCCCATACCGACATGAACCCGGTGTTGCTCAAACCGAACAGTGACACCGGCGCCCAGGTGATCATCCATGGGCAAGCAGTCGGCAACATGAACGCCGTGGCCTACCACGACTACAAGCAGGTCGCCCGCGAGGCAGTCCTGGCCTCCCACCGGCGGCTGCAGGCCACGCACCAGGTGGTGATGGTGGAGGGCGCCGGCTCGCCCGCGGAGATCAACCTGCGCGCCAACGACATCGCCAACATGGGCTTTGCCGAGGCGGTAGACTGCCCTGTCATCCTGGTCGCCGATATCGACAAGGGTGGTGTGTTCGCCCACCTGGTCGGCACTCTGGAGCTGTTGTCGCCCAGTGAACAGGCGCGTCTGAAAGGCTTCGTGATCAATCGATTTCGCGGCGACATCGCTTTGTTGCAACCTGGCCTGGACTGGCTCGAGCAGCGCACCGGCAAGCCGGTACTCGGCGTGCTGCCGTACCTCATGGACTTTCATCTGGAAGCCGAAGACGCCATCGACCGCCGCCAGGTGAGCAAGGCCAGCGACGTGCTCAAGGTGGTGGTGCCGGTGCTGCCGCGCATCAGCAACCACACCGATTTCGATCCGCTGCGTCTGCATCCGCAAGTCGCGCTGACCTTCGTCGGTCCGGGCGAGGCGATCCCGCCCGCTGACCTGATCATCCTGCCGGGCTCCAAGAGCGTGCGTGCCGACCTGGCTTTCCTGTGCGGCCATGGCTGGGCCGAGGCCATCGACCGGCACCTGCGTTATGGCGGCAAACTGCTCGGTATCTGTGGCGGGCTGCAGATGCTCGGGCGCCGGGTCGAGGACCCCGATGGCTTGGAAGGAGTGGCTGGCGGCAGCGACGGTCTGGGTCTGTTGCAGATCGACACGGTGCTGGAGCCGCACAAGCAACTGCGCAATGTTCGTGGCCGTCTGTGCCTGGAAGATGCCGCGATCAGCGGCTATGAGATTCACGCCGGCGTGACCACCGGCGCCGACCTGCAGCGCGCCGCGGTACAGCTCGATGACGGCCGTGCTGACGGTGCGCTGAGCGCCGATGGCCAGGTCATGGGGACTTACCTGCATGGTCTGTTCGAATCCTCGACGGCCTGTTCCGCGCTGCTGCGCTGGGCTGGCCTGGGCGAGGTGCAGGTGGTGGACTACCACGCCCTGCGCGAGCGCGATATCGAGCGCCTGGCCGACCTGGTCGAGGCTCATCTGGACCAATCGACCCTGCGTGCGCTCTGCGGCCTGGGCGCGGATACGGAGATCGACTAAATGCACGAGCTGATTCTTGGTGGCGCGCGCTCCGGCAAGAGCCGCCTGGCCGAGCGCCTGGCCCACGAGTCGGGCCACGAGGTGATCTACATCGCTACCAGCCAGGCGCCTGACGGGGAGATGAGCGAGCGGATTCGCGCACACCGCGATCGTCGCCCGGCGCAGTGGGCGCTGGTCGAGGAGCCGCTGGCGCTGGCGCGGGTGCTGGGCGAACACGCATCGACGCAGCGCTGCCTGCTGGTCGACTGCCTCACCCTGTGGCTGACCAACCTGTTGCTGCTGGATGACGACGCACGCCTGGCGCGCGAGCGCGACGCGCTGCTGGCCTGCCTGCCGAACCTGCCTGGGCGGGTGATTCTGGTCAGCAACGAAACCGGCCTTGGCGTAGTGCCGATGGGCGAGCTGACCCGCCGCTACATCGACGAAGCCGGCCTGCTGCACCAGGCCATCGCCGAACGCTGCCAGCGCGTGGTGTTCACGGTCGCCGGCCTGCCCATGACCCTCAAGGGAGACCCGCTATGACGCTCCACTGGTGGCTCGAGCCGATCCAGCCCATCGACCAGGCCGCTTGCGACCAGGCCGCGGCTCGGCAGGCGCAGCTGACTAAACCCGCCGGCTCACTCGGTGAGCTCGAGCGCCTGGCGATACGCCTTGCCGGCCTGCAGGGCCGTGAGCGGCCGAGTATCGACACGCTGTGGATCGCCATCTTTGCTGGTGACCACGGGGTGATGGCGGAGGGGGTATCGGCCTATCCTCAGGCGGTGACCGGGCAGATGCTGCGCAATTTCGTTGGCGGTGGCGCGGCGATCAGCGTCCTGGCCCGCCAGGTGGGCGCGTCGCTGGAAGTGACGGACCTGGGCACCGCGCTGCCACTCGAACCGCTGCCGGGGGTGCGCCACCTGCACCTGGGCGCGGGTACGGGCAACCTGATGCGCGAGGCGGCGATGACGCCTGCCCAGGTGCTGCTCGCCCTGCAGGCAGGCCGTGACAGCGTCGGCCGCGCCAGGCAGGACGGCGCCACGCTGTTCATCGGTGGCGAAATGGGCATCGGCAACACCACGTCGGCCACGGCGCTGGCCTGCCTGCTGCTCGACTGCCCGGTGGCCGAGCTGGTTGGTCCGGGTACCGGGCTTGCCGCAGCTGGTGTCGCCCACAAGGCGCAGGTGATCGAAACGGCACTGGCACTGCACCGCAGCGCTGCGGGCGAGCCGCTGGAGGCGCTGCGTTGCCTGGGCGGTTTCGAGATCGCTGCGCTCACCGGCGCTTACCTGGCCTGTGCCCAACAGGGTGTGGTGGCCTTGGTCGATGGCTTCATCTGCAGCGTTGCAGCGCTGCTGGCGGTGCGCCTGAACCCGGCATGCCGCGACTGGCTGCTGTTTTCCCATCAGAGCGCCGAGCCTGGCCACCAGCGCCTGCTCGCTGCCTTGCAGGCGACGCCGCTCATCAGCCTCGGCCTGCGCCTGGGCGAGGGCAGTGGGGCGGCGCTGGTGGTGCCGATGCTGCGCCTGGCCTGCGCGCTGCACAATGACATGGCCACCTTCGCCGAGGCGGCGGTGGCGGATCGCGCGTCGTGATCCTGCATCTGCTGCGCCACGGCGAAACGGAGCAGGGCGGCGGCCTGCGTGGCAGCCTGGACGATGCGCTGACCGTGGCAGGCTGGGCGCAGTTGCGAGCCGCAGTGCACGCCGATGAGCGGTGGGATGCGCTGGTCAGCTCGCCCTTGCAGCGTTGCGCGCGCTTTGCCGAGGAGCTGGCTGCTGCTCGCGACCTGCCTCTGCAATTCGAGGCGGGCTTGCAGGAACTGCATTTCGGCGAGTGGGAAGGGCGCAGCGCCGCGCAGTTGATGGAAACCGACGCCGACGATCTGGGCCGCTTCTGGGCCGACCCCTACGCCTTCACGCCCCCCGGTGGCGAGCCGCTGCTGGCGTTCGAGGCGCGCGTGCTGGCGGCCATCCAGCGCCTGCAGGCCGACTATCAGGGACAGCAGCTGCTGGTGGTCACCCATGGCGGGGTGATGCGCCTGCTGTTGGCGCGAGCCCGGGGCCTGCCCCGTGAGCAACTGCTGCAGGTCAGCATTACTCATGGGCAGCGGGTGCACCTGCAGGTCGATGCCCAAGGAATGCGGGAGCTGCCATGACGCCGTTGTGGATCGCTCTGCAGTTTCTCACCCGCCTGCCGGTGCGCCTGGCCGGCATGCCGACGCCCGAGCAGACGGGCCGCTCGCTGCTTTGTTATCCGCTGGTGGGTGGAGTGATCGGTCTGCTGCTGCTGATCGTGGCGCAGTTGCTCGACGCAGCACCTGTACCCCTGCAGGCGGCAATCCTCCTGGCCGTGTGGGTGGCCCTGACGGGGGCATTGCACCTCGACGGCCTGGCCGACAGCGCGGATGCCTGGATGGGCGGCTTTGGCGACCGTGAACGCACCCTTGCGATCATGAAGGACCCGCGTAGCGGGCCGATTGCCGTGGTGGTGCTGGTGCTGCTGCTGCTGCTCAAGTTCGCCGCGTTACTGGCCCTGCTCGAGCAGGGTAGCCACCTCGGGTTGCTGCTGGTTCCGGTGCTGGGGCGCGCTGCGCTGCTGGCCTTGTTTCTGAGCACGCGTTACGTGCGTGCAGGCGGTCTCGGTGAGGCACTGGCGAACCACCTGCCGCGTTCGGCAGCGGTCGTGGTGCTGGCGCTGACTTGCGCGGCTTGCCTGCTACTCGGCGGCTTCTGGATGATGGTGGCGGCAACGGGGATCTTTTTCTGCCTACGGCAGATGATGTTGCAGCGCCTCGGCGGTACCACGGGCGATACCGCCGGGGCGCTGCTGGAAGTGCTGGAGTGCGGTGCGTTGCTCGCGCTGGCGCTGCAGCTCGCCGGCTGATCAGGCTGCCATTGCCAGGCACTCGTCCGCGCAGCGCTGGCACGCCTGAGCGCATTGTTGGCAATGGTCGTGGTCATGTCTGGCACATTCTTCCGCGCACGCCTGACAGGCCTTGGCGCACAGCACGCAGAACTGCTCGGCCAGGGCGCTGTCGCGCAGCATCAGCGCCTCGGCCAGCCGGCACAGGTCCGCGCAATCACGATCGAGTCGAATGCAGGCGCGCATCATCTGCAGGTCCGGTTCTGCCAGGCAGGCTGCCGCACACGTTTCGCAGGCGATGGCACACGCGCTGCAGGCCTGGATGCATGAGGCATAGTGGGGTGAAAGCATGGTCAGTCCTCCTCATAGTCAATGGGTGCTGCGAGCGGTTGACTGGATGGTGTCGGCAACGTTCGGAGTTTCTGACGAGCCACATTCGGGTTGCGTGGGGCATGATGCGGGTATATACATCTAATCCATGTTGCCAACCGAATGCCTCTGCACACGCTTGCGTCGCGCCAGCCGCGGTGTCAGCAAACTCTACGACGATGCCCTGAGCGAAATCGGCCTCAACGTCGCCCAGTATTCGCTGCTGCGCCATCTGCAGCGCCTCGAACAGCCCAGCATCACCGACCTGGCCGCTGCCATGGGCCTGGAGCGCAGCACCCTGGGCCGCAACCTTCGCGTGCTGGAGGGCAGGGGGCTGGTTGCGTTACTGGATGGCGTCGATCAGCGCAATCGCCTGGTATCGCTGACGCCGGTTGGCGAGCGGCTACTCGGTGAAGCACTCGGCGCCTGGCAGACGGTGCAGGTGGATTTGAAGCGGCGACTGCAACCGCAACACCTCGACGCACTGGACGAGCTGCTCGCCAGCCTGGGTTGACCAACGCGGCAAGGCAGCGCTGCTGTCGTTTGACCTGACAACAAGAAAGGACACGCAATGAGCTCGGTATGGCGCACACGTTTCTGGCTGATGCTGGGAGCCTCCCTGATTCTTGCCCTGTCCCTTGGCACGCGCCATGGGTTTGGCTTGTTCCTGTCGCCAATGAGTGACGATTTCGGCTGGGGGCGTGGCGTCTTCGCATTCGCCATCGCCTTGCAAAACCTGATCTGGGGCATCGCCCAGCCATTCACCGGCGCCCTGGCCGACCGCTTTGGCGCGCAGCGAGCGATCATTGTCGGCGGTCTGCTGTATGCGGTCGGGCTGGTGCTGATGGGTCTGTCCGATTCACCTTTGTCGCTGTCGTTGAGCGCCGGCCTGTTGATCGGTATCGGCCTGTCGGGAACATCGTTCTCGGTGATTCTCGGTGTCGTCGGCCGTGCGGTACCACTGGAGAAGCGCAGCATGGCCATGGGCATCGCGGCGGCGGCTGGCTCTTTCGGCCAGTTCGCCATGCTGCCGGGCACCTTGGGGCTGATCGGCTGGCTAGGCTGGTCGGCCGCACTGGTGGCGCTGGGCATCATGGTGGCGCTGATCGCGCCGCTCGCTGCCATGGTCAAGGATCGCCCGCCAGTCCCTCAGGGGCCGCAGCAGACCCTGGGAGAGGCGCTGCGCGAGGCATGCAGCCACTCCGGTTTCTGGCTGCTGTCGCTGGGCTTCTTCGTGTGTGGTTTTCAGGTGGTGTTCATTGGCGTCCACCTGCCGGCCTACCTGGTCGATCAGCATTTACCGGCCATTGTCGGCACCACGGTGCTGGCGCTCGTTGGCCTGTTCAATGTGTTCGGTACCTACATCGCCGGCTGGCTGGGCGGCCGGCGATCCAAACCGCGACTGTTGAGTGCTCTGTATCTGGCGCGCGGGGTGGTCATCACGTTGTTCATCAGTGTGCCGCTGACCGTCTGGACGGCCTATGCGTTCGGCATCGCCATGGGCTTGCTGTGGCTGTCCACCGTGCCGTTGACCAATGGCACGGTGGCAACGCTGTTCGGGGTGCGTAACCTGTCGATGCTCGGCGGTATCGTGTTCCTGTTCCATCAATTGGGGTCTTTTCTCGGCGGCTGGCTCGGCGGTTACCTTTATGACCACACGGGCAGCTATGATCTGGTATGGCAGATATCCATCCTGCTCAGCGTATTGGCCGCAGCGCTGAACTGGCCGGTTCGCGAGCAGCCTGTGGCGCGCTTGCAAGGAGTCCAGGCATGACCGTTAACCCATGGATCGCTACATGCGCCGGTGTTGTCGGCCTGTTGCTGCTGGCCGCGATCTTTTGGGGCTGGCAGCAGGGTGGGTTGGCAATCATGCAGCTGGGCATGAGCCTGTGCTGAGCATCTCCATCGATAAGGAAACCACCTGATGCGTGTGTCATTGTTTGCTCTGCCGCTGGTCCTGCTGGCGTTCACGGCGTCCGTGCAGGCCGCGGAGTGCCCGGTGTTGCTGCAGGGCGAACTGCCCAAGCTGCGCTCCAAGGAAACCATCGACCTGTGCGAGCAGTTCGCCGGCAAGCCACTGGTGGTGGTCAATACGGCGAGTTTTTGCGGCTTCACTTCGCAGTTCGAAGGGCTGGAGGCGCTCAATAAACGCTACCGTGATCAGGGGCTGCAGATCCTCGGGGTGCCATCGGACTCGTTCAAGCAGGAGTCCGATGATGCCGAGGAGACCGCCAAGGTCTGTTACGTGAATTACGGTGTGACCTTCACCATGAGTGACACTCAGCCCGTCACCGGCGACAACGCCATCCCGCTGTTCAAGGAACTGACTCGGCAGACGGCGGCACCGCGGTGGAATTTTTTCAAGTATGTGGTGGATCGCAAGGGCCAGGTGATCGCGCGTTTTTCCAGCATGACCAAGCCGGATGACCCGCAATTGCTCGCGGCGGTGGGAAAGGCGATTGCGTCCAAGCCGTGACCTGCGAATCAGCGAAATAAAAAAACGCGGCCAAGGCCGCGTTTTTTACTGATCTGCGCTTAGAAGCGGTAGGTCAGGGATGCGCCCAGGCCATGGGCGCTGTTCTTGTAGGAGGCGTTGTAACTGCCGCGAGCTGGCGTGCTGCGGTTGACCTCGACCTCTTCCTCCTTGAGGTAGGAGTAGGCCAGGTCGATGGTCATGTCGTCGCTCGGGCTCCAGCCGGCGCCAAGGCTGAAGATCGTCCGGTCGCCAGAGGGGATGCGTGGCGAGCGGTCGGTGTTGTTGGTCGGGGCCTGATCGATCGCCAGACCGGTGCGCAGTACCCACTGCGGGTTCACCTTGTAGGCCAGGCCGACAGCATGCGCCCAGGTGTCGTGCCACTCCTGTTCTTCGACGATGGTGCCGAGCGAGCCGGCAAATGCGCCGCCCACCCCCTCGTTCTCGATACGCAGCTCCTTGAAGCGGCTCCAGCGCGTCCAGGTACTGCCGGCGTACAAGGTCCAGGCATCGTTCAGTTCGTGGGTGAAGGACATGTCCACCGATTCGGGTGTGGTCACGTCAAGCGCAGCGTCGTACTTGCCGGCCGAGGTGGCGATCGCCGGGCCTGGGCCCGATACGCGAGTATCGCCTTCCAACTCGTACTTGACTCGGGAGCGGTAGGTCACGCCGACACGGGTTTGCGGAGTGAACTCGTAGAGCACGCCGGCATTGAAGCCCACAGCCACGTCATCGCCCTTGACCTTGACCTTGCCGTCGTTGGCACCGGGCGGGCCAGCCGGATTGGTCAATGACGAGCTCAGTTCGCCCTCGATATGGTTGAAGGTGGGGCCGAAACCAACCGACAGCTTGTCGTTGAAGCGGTAGCTCAGCGTCGGCTGTACGGTAATCACCCGCACATAGCTCTTGTCGGCGAAGTAGCGGCCCTGGAAGCCGCTTTCATATTCCGTGGACAAGCCAAAGGGCACGTAGATGCCCACACCAAAGGCGACTTTCTCGTCGAGCGGTTTGACGTAGTAGCCCATCGGGACACCCGTGGTCGGGACCATGTCGCCGTCATTGCTACCACCGTTTGCCCCGCCGCCACCTGCCGCCACGGCAGTGGTACTGCTGGTGTCGCTGATGCTGCTCTTGGCATGGATGGCGGCCACACCGAAGTTGACCTGCTCACGCTGGATACGCGCCATACCTGCCGGGTTGCCGAACACCGTGCTGGCATCTTCAGCGGAGGAGGAGCGGCCGGCGAACGACATGCCCATGCCGGCGACGCTCTGCTCGTTGAGCGCGAAGCCGCTGGCCAGGCTGTAGCTGGACGTGGATGCGATGGCGATGGCCAGACCGGTTCTTAGGATTCTTGTACTCACGGGTTGCTCCTTGGCGGGGTCGGGGAACTCTCGCTTTGCTGACTCGGTGCCAATCGGGAAAGTTCAGGGTTAAACACGATCCATCGAGGTCAAGCTGTCCGTCGGGTCAGGATATAGAGCCTCGCGCGGCTTGGCACCCGTGACTCGACAGTCAGTTTTTGCAGCGTGCGACGGGCTTTCCGAAACATGGCGATGTTTCGGCTGCAATGAATTCCCGGGGCTTGCGAGAGGGTAGCAAAGCCGATCGTGGCGAAGCGCTGCAGTCCCTGCGTCATTGGCGGGCGGCGCTGCAGGTTTTCGCCCTGTGCGTTTTGGCTGATTGCCGGCCATGGCCCTTTCAGCAGGCCGTTGACACCGCAGGTGAGCCTTGGGCAGTATCGACGCCTACCGCCTTGTTCGAGCATCGCATGTTCACCAGCTCCCAGCCTTCGCTTCCTGCACACAGCCCTCTGGCTGCGTTGCCGCGCGTCTGCCTGGTGGTTGGCAAGTCGAAGAAACAGTCGCTCATTTGACCGGGGCGCGCTGTCCCGTCAGATGGGCTGACAGGACAGAGGCGCGAGGTCGAAGCATCCCTTCGTCACACTCCCTTTCCGCACTCCATCGACGGTGACCGAACGGTCTACACCGAGGAGTTGCAAGCATGTCTACATTTTCTGGAGTCTGGGTCGCCCTGGTGACGCCTTTTCGCGACGGGCAGGTGGACTTCCCGGCGTTGCGCGCGCTGGCCGTTCATCTGATCGACGCCGGTGCGGCAGGGCTGGTGGTGTGTGGCACCAGCGGAGAAGCCGCCGCATTGGAGGAGGGCGAGCAACTGGCGGTGCTCGATGCGGTACTCGAGAGGGTACCGGCCTGCCGTGTGGTGATGGGGCTCAGTGGCAATAATCAGGCGGCGGTGCTTGGGCGTTTGCAGCGCATCCAGAATCGCCCCCTGGCCGGTGTGCTGGTGCCGGCGCCTTATTACATCAGGCCGTCGCAGCAGGGCCTGCTGAGGTTCTTCGAGGCCATCGCCGACGCTTCACGGCTGCCGATCATCCTCTACGACATTCCCTATCGCAGTGCCGTCAGCCTGGAACTGGACACCCTCCGCCAGCTTGCCAGGCATCCGCGAATCGTGGCGATCAAGGATTGCGGCGGCGACCTTCGCAAGACCCAGGCGCTGATTCAGGACGCTACCCTCGATGTGCTCACCGGCGAGGAAGAGCAGCTGTTCACCACCCTCTGCCTGGGCGGCAGCGGGGCCATCTCTGCCGCGGCGCACCTGCGTACGGCCGATTTCGTTGCGGTGGTCACGCTCTTGCAGCAGGGTGATCTGCTTGCCGGTCGCGCCTTGTTCCGTGAATTGCTGCCGTTGATCCGCCTGGTTTTCGCCGAGCCCAACCCGGCGCCAGTTAAAAGCCTGCTGGCCATGCAGGGGCTGATTGCCGACGAGCTACGCGAGCCGATGCTGCGCTGCTCCGATGAGTTGCGTGAACGTATGCGTGCCGAACTACTGTGAGCGCACAGCAGCGGCTCACGGGATATACTGCGCGGCAATCTTTACGGGAGAGCCGCGTGACCATCGAAATTCTCTGGATTCGAGACAACGCCAGCCTGGCCGAGCACTGCTCGGCCTGGCGCAAGCAGCCCTTCGTGGCGCTGGACACCGAGTTCATGCGCGTCGATACCTTTTACCCGATCGCCGGGCTCTTGCAGATCAGCGAGGGCGCGTGCGCGTACCTGATCGACCCGCTGCTGATCGACGACTGGTCGCCGTTCGCCGCGTTGCTCGAGGACCGAGAAGTCATCAAGGTAGTGCACGCCTGCAGCGAAGACCTCGAAGTGCTGCTGCGCCTGACCGGCAGCCTGCCTGTGCCGCTGTTCGACTCGCAGTTGGCTGCCGGCTACCTCAATCTAGGCTTTTCCATGGGGTATTCGCGGCTGGTACAGGCGGTGCTGGACATCGAACTGCCCAAGGGCGAGACCCGTTCCGACTGGCTGCAGCGCCCGTTGTCCGACACCCAGGTCAGCTACGCCGCCGAAGACGTGGTGCACCTGGCGGAGCTCTACCGACGCCTGCAGGAAAAACTCTCGGCAGAAAAAAACGCCTGGATCCTTGAAGACGGTGCCGAGCTGGTCGCCAACCTGGGCCGGGAAATTCCGGCCGAAGAGGCCTACCGCGAAGCCAAGCTGGCCTGGAAACTGTCACGCGCCCAGTTGGCCGTGTTGCGCGCACTGTGCACCTGGCGCGAGCGGCAGGCGCGGGCGCGTAACCAGCCACGCAACCGCATCCTGCGCGAGCATTCGCTGTGGCCGCTGGCTCGCCAGCAGCCGAGCGATCTGGTCGCCCTGGCGCGCATCGAGGACATGCACCCGAAAACCGTGCGCCAGGACGGCGAAACCATCCTGCAGATCATCCGCGAGGCCGCCGCAACGCCGGCGAGCGAGTGGCCGCCGGCCATGCCCGAGCCGCTGCCGCTGGAGTCCACGGCGTTGCTCAAGAAGCTGCGCGCCATCGGCCAACGCGAAGGTGAACGCCTGGATATCGCCCCCGAACTGATGCTGCGCAAGAAGACCCTCGAGGCCTTGCTCAAGAGCGGCTACCCGAACGGGCCTTATCGCTTGCCCGATAGCCTGCGCGGCTGGCGCCGCGAGCGGATGGGCCAGGCACTGCTCGATTGCCTCGCCGGCGAAGGGGAGTGCGCATGAAGCGTATCTGCTCGATCTACAAGAGCCGCCGCAAGGACGGCATGTACCTCTACGTGCTGCGCGCCGATGCCCTGAAACAGGTGCCCGACAGCCTGCTAAACGCCTTTGGCCCGCCGGTGCATGCCTTCGACATGGTGCTCACGCCGGAGCGTACCCTGGCCCGTGAAGACATCCACAAGGTGTTGGAGAACCTCGACAGCCAGGGCTACCACCTGCAGATGCCGCCCCCCGAAGAGGATTACATCGAACACCTGCCGGAAGAACTGCTGCGCCGCAACGACCCGGTCTAAGCGAGGAGATTTCCCATGCGCGTACTGATTGCCGAGGGCGATCACGCCCTGTACCGCCGCCTGCTACAGGAGGCCGTGCCGGATCACGAACTGATCGCCGGCGACGGCATGGAGTTGGCGGGGCAGGCCGGCGACTGCCCGATCTGGCTCGGCGAGCCGCATGTGTTCGCCGAGCTGATGCGCGCCGGCCACCAGCCTGCGTGGCTGCAATCGACCTGGGCCGGCATCACTCCGTTGCTGGCGCAGGATTTGCCACGGGACTATCAGCTGACGCGCGCGGTCGGGGTGTTCGGCCAGGTCATGGCCGAGTACGTGCTCTGTCACATGCTTGCCCACGAACGCGAGCTGTTTACCCGCCTGCAGGCGCAGCGCGAGCAACGCTGGGATGGCCGGCTGCCGAGCAGCCTGGCAGGGCGTACGGTGCTGATTGTCGGTACTGGCGAAATCGGCGTGGCGGTCGCGGGTTTCCTGCAACCGTTCAAGGTCGAACTGGTCGGAGTGGCCAGCAGCGCGCGCACCCTCGCGCCGTTCAGTGAAGTGGCTGCTCTCGAGGACTTGCCACGGCTCGTCGCGCAGGCCGATTACGTGGTCAACCTGCTGCCCAACACGCCGGCGACCTCGGACCTCTACGATGCCGAGCTGTTCGCGCACTTCAAGCCGTCAGCTGTGCTGATCAACGCCGGACGCGGCGCGGCGGTGGTTGACGACGACCTGGTCGCGGCGCTCGCCAGGGGGCAACTGGCCGCCGCAGTGATCGACGTCTGCCGTGAAGAGCCGCTGCCTGCCGGGCACCCGTTCTGGGGCACCGACAACCTGCTGCTGACCGGCCACAGCGCCGCGCCCAGCCTGCCGTCGCTGGTGGTCGAGCTGTTCGTCGACAACCTGCAACGTTATCGAGACGGCCACACGCTGCACGGCGCGGTTGATTTCTCCAAAGGCTACTAGACGCATCGTCGTGCGCGGCTTGTGCTGCGCGGCCGGCAGACCTAGACTGCCGGCCTTTTCGCCCGCTTCCTGCAGTCTCGATCATGGCCGCGTCCGCACTTCCGTTCTGGCAACACAAGACCCTCGAGCAGCTCGATACCCAGGAGTGGGAATCGTTGTGCGACGGTTGCGGGCTGTGCTGCCTGCAGAAACTCGAAGATGAGGACGACGGTGCCGTCTACTACACGCGCGTGGCCTGCAAGCTGCTCGACCTCGACAGCTGCCGCTGCAGTGATTACCCCAACCGCAAGACCTTCGTGCCGGACTGCATCCAGCTTACGCCCGCCCAGGCGGATCAGTTCCAGTGGCTGCCGCCGACCTGCGGTTACCGGCTGGTAAGCGAAGGCAAGGACCTGCCGTCATGGCACCACCTGGTATGCGGTGACCCGGACGCGGTGCACCGTGAGCGCATTTCCCAGGCCGGGCGTATGCTCAGTGAAAACAGCGTGGCCGAGGATGACTGGGAAGAACACCTGATCTTTCGTGCTGGCTGAGTGTCTGTGATGTGCCGCCGCAGCCCGTTAAGGCTCGCTTAAGCACACCCGTGTTTCATGGTGCTGTTGCGCCATGCGGTTGTTGTGCCCTGATCCCGTGGACCGTTCCAATTCGTCTGTTCTGGAGTTGCCTGTATGTCGATGCGCTGCTTGCTGCTGTCCGCTGTTCTGTTGAGTACCGGCACCCCCCTGTGGGCCGCCGACAAGGTCGATCTCGACTACAAGGTGAAATTCCTGCCGCAAAGCGATCAGGCGCAGGTCAGCATCAGCCTGGAGAAGGGCGAGCAGGTGCGCAGCCTCGACTTCAACCTGGGCGACGAGGGCTACTACAGCGACTTTCAGGCCGATGGTGAGTGGACCCAGAAGGATCCGCAGCGCGGCCGGTGGGTGCCGGGCAAAGGCAAGGCCAGCCTCACCTACAAGGTGCGCATCAGCCACCCGCGCGGCGATGATCGTTTCGATGCACGTATGACCGAGGACTGGGCGCTGCTGCGTGGCGATGACCTGGTTCCCAGCGCGGTGCTCAACCAGGTCGACGGCACGGAACTGGTCTCGCGCATCGAATTCGACTTGCCCGAGGGCTGGCGTAGCGTCGAGACCGGTTGGCCGCGGATCGGCGACAACAAGTTTCGCATCGACAACCCCCAGCGCAAGTTCGACCGCCCGACTGGCTGGATCGTCGCCGGCAAGATCGGCACGCGCCGCGCCAAGCTCGGTGAAACCCAGGTAACCATCGCCGCGCCGGTGGGCGAGGGCATGCGTCGCATGGATGTGCTGACCCTGCTGACCTTCGTCTGGCCGGAAATTCAGGCTGTGTTCCCGCGTGATCCCGCCAAGCTGCTGGTAGTCGGTGCTGGCGACCCGATGTGGCGCGGCGGTCTGTCGGCGCCCAACTCGTACTTCATGCACGCCGACCGCCCGCTGGTCAGCGAGAACGGCACCAGCTCCCTGGTACACGAGCTGGTGCACGTGTTCAGCCGAATAAGCGACACCGACAAGAGCGACTGGATCAGCGAGGGGCTGGCCGAGTACTACGCCATCGAGGTGATGCGCCGTGCCGGCGGGCTCAGCGAAGACCGCTATCAGAAGGTCCGCGAACACCTGATCACCTGGAGCAAGCCGGTCAAGTCCCTGCGCACCGAAAACGCTACCGGGCCGGTCACCGCCCGCGCAGTACTGCTGTTGCAGGAGCTCGACCGCGAAATCCGCCAAGCCACCAAAGATGGCGAGCAGCGCTCGCTGGACGACGTGGCCCGCGGCCTGATGCGCATGGACAACGCCAGTACCAAAGACTTCATCGAAATGACCGAGAACGTCATGGGGCGCAGTTCCAAGGTGCTGGATACCCGACTGCTGCGTTGAGGTTTCGTCTCTAGCGTCCCGCTCGTCAGGGCAGAAACGCCCCTCTTTGATGCCCAATCGCCCAATCCGGTGCAGCCGCCGGATTGGGCGTTTTGCGTACAGGCCCCGCCATTGCTGGTGCCCACCAAGCTATCAATGAAGTCGATCTTTACTATTCCTGGGAACGAGTTTTTGATCAAATTTTCTTGAGTAACATGAGCTCCATACCCACTTACTTCCTCCCAAGGAGCTCGACATGAAAACTGAATTCATCGCCAGTCTGTTTATCGCCACCCTCGCCAGCGCCGCTTTTGCTCTTCCGCAAGCACCGGTCGACGCGACTACCTCGCACTCGGTTGGTGCGCAAAAAGTGGCCGAATACGGTTACGAGCGCACCGGTGGCAAGATCGCCGAGAGCGGCTTCGAACGCGTCGGTGGCAAGCTGGTTGCCGAGGACGGCTACAGCCGCACCGGTGGCAAGATCGCCGAGAGTGGCTTCGAACGCGTCGGCGGCAAGCTGGTTGCCGAGGATGGCTACGAGCGCACCGGTGGCAAGATCGCCGAGAGCGGCTTCGAACGTGTCGGCGGCAAGCTGGTTGCCGAGGATGGCTACGAGCGCACCGGTGGCAAGATCGCCGAGAGCGGCTTCGAACGTGTCGGTGGCAAGCTGGTTGCCGAAGATGGTTACAGCCGTACCAGTGGCAAGATCGCCGAGAGCGGTTTCGAACGCGTCGGTGGCAAGCTGGTTGCCGAGGACGGCTACAGCCGCACCGGTGGCAAGGTTCAGCCGTCCTGATCGGTAGGTGTCAACACGAAGCCCGGCTTGTCCGGGCTTTATTTGGCCTGGCGTTTGAGCTCAGTACTTGGCGCCGGTCTTGGTGTTGTTGCCTTTGGCCAGGCGGTCGTAGAGCACCACGTTGACGGTGGCCGCCAGGTTCATGCAGCCCTGGGTCGGGATATACACCACTTCTTCGCACCAGTCGCGCACCGCTTTGCTCAGTGAGCCATCTTCAGGGCCGAAGATGTAGAAAGCGCGATCAGGGTGAGTATAGGTCGGCAGCGGTAGGGCGCCGTCAACCAGTTCCACCGCCACGGGCGTACAGCCCAGTGGAATCACCTTTTGCAGGTCGTCGATACCGATCAGGGGAATGTCCAGGTGCACACGCTTGGTGTCGGTCACGAAGTCCCGGGCGCGCTCGTAGCGTTTGCCGGTGTAGAACACCGAGGCCACGCCATAGCAGCCAGCAGCGCGCATCACCGCGCCGACGTTCTCCGGTGACTTGGGGTTGTAGAGACCAATGCAGCTGTATCGTTTGTTGCCCACGGGCAGGCCTCGTGCAAAAGGGGCGGCATTATACGGCCTGTTGGGTTACCCGTGGCTGTTGGCGTGGCAGCGCTAGCCGCGTTGCCGCGAGAAATTTCGCCAGGCCGTGTCGCTCCCTCGCGAACCTTCAACGATGCATGGCGAAATTTTCCGTTCGACTCAGGGCTTTTTCTGCAGCAGGTCGGCGAGGTTGGCAAATGCCTTGTGGGTGGTTTTCGGACCGGTCTGGCTGGCCAGCGAACCTTCACTGAAATACTGCTGGTCGGTGTAACGGGCGTGTTCGTTGTCATGACAGAACAGGCACAGCAGTTCCCAGTTCGAGCCGTCCTGAGGATTGTTGTCATGGTTGTGGTCGCGGTGGTGCACCGTCAGCTCGCTCAGGCGCTTGCCGGAAAACTCCCGGGCGCAGCGGCCGCAGACGTGCGGATACATGCGCAAGGCCTTGTCCCGGTAGCCTTCTTCACGGCTGCGCTGGGCATCGGCGAGGATGCGGTCGAGTTTGGAGGTAGGCGTGGACGGGCTGCTCATGATCGCTCCTTGGTGGTGATGTCCGAGTATAGAGCGCAGGCGTTGTCGTTGGCTGCCTTGCTGAATCAATTTGCACTTTTTCAGCCCTTGCCCTGCCCAACGCAACACGCCCCATTGATTAAAGGAGTTTCGAACATGCTCAAGCCCATTCTGATATTGATCAGCCTGCTGTCATTGGCCAGCGCCGCTCAGGCTCAGCAGAGCCCAACGTCGCCCGCCCAACCGTCGGGTGCCATACAGACCCCCAGCGTTCCGGATCCTTCAGCCGCAGACCCGGATAGCCCGCCAGTGGTTCGCGATGGTCGTGACAACGATGAGTCGACCGAGGCGGCTGAAGACGCTGCCGAGCGTCGCGACGAGCAGGACACCGAGCACGACGACGAGCAGCACTGAGTGCGCTCGGCAGCCGGCCTGGCAGCGCTGATCCTTCAGTTGCCAGACCGCAAGCCGAGCACCTTGAACAGGAACGCATATTCCAGTGCGACATCTCGCAGCGCCTGATAGCGACCGCTCATGCCGCCATGGCCGGCCTCCAGGTCGGTCTTGAGCAGCAGCAGGTTGGTGTCGGTCTTCAACTCGCGCAGGCGCGCCACCCATTTGGCGGCTTCCCAATACTGCACGCGGCTGTCGTTGTAGCCCGCCACTGCGAGGATCGCCGGATAGGCCTGCGCTCTCACGTTCTCGTACGGCGCGTAACCCTTGATACGTGCGTACACGTCCGCGTTGTCGGGATTGCCCCATTCGTCATACTCGGTGACGGTCAGTGGCAGCTCCGGGTTGAGCATGGTGTTGAGCACATCGACGAACGGCACTTCGGCGATAGCCGCCGCGAACAGCTCTGGTCGCAGATTGAGCGTTGCACCGATCAGCAGGCCGCCGGCGCTCCCGCCGCTGATGGCCAGTTGCGACGGGCTGGTGAAACCCTCGGCAATCAGGTGTTCGGCGCAGGCGATGAAGTCTTCGAAACTGTTCTGCTTGTGCTCCAGTTTACCGGCGCGGTACCAGGCTTCGCCCAGCTCACCGCCACCGCGCACGTGAGCGATGGCGAACACGACGCCGCGATCGAGCAGGCTCAGTCGCGCATGGGAAAACCACGGGTCGAGACTTTCACCGTAGGCGCCATAACCATAGAGATAAAGGGGGGCTTGTTGGCCCAGGGCATCGCGTCGGGCAACCAGGCTGATCGGCACCTGGGCGCCATCCCGGGCGGTCGCCCACAGGCGCTGGCTCACGTAAGCGTCGGCATCGAACTCACCGAGTACCGGGGTTTCCTTGAGCACCTGCTGGCTGCCGTCGGCCAGGTTCAACTGGCGGATCTGCGCGGGTCGGTTAAGCGCTTCGTAACGTAGGCGAATCACCGGGCTGGCGAATTCCAGGCTGTCCTGCACATACAGGCTGTAGGCCGCGTCCGGCAGGGCGACGCGATACCCGGCCAGCCCTTGTGGGCGCACGTCGATCACGGGCAGGCCGCCCTCGCGCAGGCTGAGCACCAGAGCCGACTCGGCCAGGCTGACGCCTTCGAGCATCACCCTGTCGTCGTGTGCGACCAGCTGCTGCCAGTTGGCCCGGGTCGGCTGCTGTGGCGTTGCGCTGTACAGGGCGAAGTTGATACCGGCCTGGTTGCTGCGAATCAGCCAGGCCCAGTGGCCGTTGAGCTTGCCGTGGTCGGCGTAGTATTCGTGGTGTTCTTCTCGTGGAGCCAGGCACTGGAAGGGCTGCTCCGGAGCATCCGCATCCAGCACCCAGCATTCGCTGGTGGTCTTGCTGCCGAGCAGCAGCACCAACTGGCGCTCTGAACTGCTGCGGTAGCAGCTGAGAAAGAAGCGCTCGTCCGCTTCATGAAAGACCTGCGTACTGGCGGTTTCGCCAAGCCGGTAGCGGTGCAGCGTGCTGGGGCGGTGCGCCTCGTCGAGCTCGCCATAGAACAGCGTCTGGTTGTCGTTGGCCCAGGTCATGCTGCCGTCACAATTCTCGAACGGTAGTTCGATGATCGCGCCGCCGGCCAGTTCCTTGATGAACAGGCGGTAGATCTCGTCGCCGCTGGTGTCCAGGCTGTAGGCGAGGCGCTGCTGGTCCGGGCTGATGCTGAATGCGCCGAGTGACAGGAAGCCGCCCGCGGCCAGTTCATTCGGATCGAGCAGCAGCTGTTCGGCCGTTTCGTCGATGGATAGGCCGCCATCGGCCGGTCGCGGGCAGCGATAGTGACGCGGGTATTCGTCGCCGGCGGTGGTGCGCTGATAATAGAGGTAGTCGCCCCACGGCGTGGGTAGCGACAGGTCGGTTTCACGGATGCGCGCCTTGATTTCCTGAAACAGCTGTTCGCGCAGTTCGTGGTCGTTCAGCTGGTTTTCCAGGTGGGCGTTCTCGGCGCGCAGGTGCTCGAGCACCTCGTCGCTGTCGCGGGCTTCAAGCCAGCGGTAGGGATCGGCGCCAGCAGCCTTGCGGGCGATAGGGGCGTTGCTCATCGATGTCTCCATGGCGCGGGGGCGACGCCAGCAGCGCCGAACCGGGTAAAAGCCGTTATCATAAGCGTCTTTGTCGTCAGGCAACCGTCGCACATGCGCATTCGCCCGATCGAGTCCAGTCAGTCACGGGAACCGTCCCCCTTATGATCGAAAACGACTATCTCCTCGCCTGGGGCGCCTATGCAATCGCCGCACTGGGCTGCCTGCTGGTGTGGTTTCGCATCACCCGCTGGATGTGGCGCTACCTGCGCGAGCCCCTGCGCCTGCTGGCGGCCATCCTGCTGTTCTGCCCGACCATCGTCGACCCCGCCAAGGAGCTGTTTGCGCCAGCCGTGGCGATCGTCGCCCTCGACCTGATCTTCAAGGTCGGCAGCAGCGTCTGGCGCGCCGTGGCGGACCTTGCCATGTACGGGCTCATCGCGTTCGCCCTCTACCTCGTGTTCGTGGCCATCCGCTGGCCGCTCGAACGCAGTGCGAAGGCGCGCAAAGCCACCCGTGAGCAACAGCAGGGCGAGGACAGTGACCTGACCCTGCGCGAGCACCTCGAGCAGGAGCAGCAACCGAAGCACGCGCCACGCAGTACCCGCAGCGCTCGCGTCGAGCCGCGGCTGTAAGCACCCCTCAGCGAGAGACCGATCATGTGTGAACTGCTCGGCATGAGCGCCAACGTCCCCACCGACATCGTCTTCAGCTTCACCGGGCTGATGCAACGGGGGGGCGCACCGGTCCACACCGCGATGGCTGGGGCATCGGCTTCTATGAAGGCCGCGGCCTGCGCCTGTTTCAAGACCCGCAGGCGAGCAGCGAATCGGAAGTGGCGCAACTGGTGCAGCGCTACCCGATCAAGAGCGAAGTGGTGATCGGCCATATCCGTCAGGCCAATGTAGGCCGTGTCTGCCTGGCCAATACCCACCCCTTTGTACGTGAGCTGTGGGGGCGCAACTGGTGCTTTGCCCACAACGGCCAGTTGGCTGATTTCCGTCCGGCGTTGAGCTTCTACCGCGCCGTGGGGGACACCGACAGCGAGAGCGCGTTCTGCGATCTGCTCAACCGCGTTCGAACCGCATTCCCCGAAGCGGTACCGATCGAGGTGCTATTGCCTGAACTTGTCGCGGCCTGCGCGGCCTATCGACAGCATGGCGTGTTCAACTGCCTGCTCAGCGACGGTGACTGGCTGTTCAGCTTCTGTTCCAGCAAGCTGGCGCATATCACTCGGCGTGCACCGTTCGGCCCCGCGCACCTGCGTGATGCCGACATGAGCGTGGATTTCCATGCCGAGACCACGCCCAACGATGTGGTTTCGGTGCTGGCCACCGAGCCGCTCACCGATAATGAGCAGTGGTTGCTGTATCAGCCCGGCGAATGGCGCCTGTGGCGTGCCGGCGAGTGCATCGCCCAGGGCCTGAGCAACTGACTAGCGCCCCGTATGGCGGGGCTGCGGGGGAATGATGGTTAGAAGTTATCTGCGCCTGGCGCTGTTCGCCCTGGGGCTGCTCCTAGGCGTCCAGGTGCCGGGCTTCATCGATGATTATGCCAAGCGCGTCGAAGCCCATCGCCTGGAGTCCGAACAAAGCCTGAGCGGCTTTCGCGATACGGCTCGGCGTTTCTTCGAGGGCGACCTCGAACGCCTGGTCGGCCATTATCGCAGCAGCAGCGATCCGGTGATGCAGAGCGACGCACGCAGCGTGAGCCTGCTGGTCGAGCGCTCCGCGTTGCTCGAACGCGAATCGCTGGCGATGCAGGGGCCCTGGTATCGCCAGGTTTGGCACCTGGCGACTGGCGCCGATGAGCAACTGCTGCAGGAAACTCATGCGGCCTACCGCTATCAGGTATTGCTGGCGCCCGAGGCGATTGCCTGGGGCATCGCCTGTGCGCTGTTCCTGGCCTGGGCAGTGGAAAGCATCATGCTGTTGCTGGCACTGCCGTTTCGCCGCCGGGAACGCCGCCCCGTACCCGGTCGACAGCAACCGCGCATGCGTTGACGCGCCATCGTCCGTCATCGCGGCGCCCGCCGTTGCAGGCTCCACACCTCGGCAGGTGCCTAGCCTAGAACATACAAGCGGCGCCCTTGGCGCGAATGATTGCGGGGCGCCGGAAGGTCGGCATCGTTCTTTCGATTCGCCGCGGGGTCGCGGCTCCTACAGGGCGCATACACGCGTAGGCGCGTCGCCCTCGGTGCGAACGATTGGGGGCGCGCCGCGAGATCGGCGTCGTTCTTTCGATTCGCCGCGGGGTCGCGGCTCCTACAGAGCGCGTACACGCGTAGGTGCGGCGCCCTCGGTGCGAATGATTGCGGGGGCGCCGCAAGGTCGGCATCGTTCTTTCGATTCGCCGCGGGGTCGCGGCTCCTACAGGGCGCGTACACGCGTAGGCGCGTCGCCCTTGGCATGATCGATTGGGGCGCGCCGCGAGATCGGCGTCGTTCTTTCGATTCGCCGCGAGGGCGGCTCTTTCCGGCGCAGGCAGCCCTTTTGGCGGTATTTCACTTCGCGAGAAAGCGCATCCCGTCCTCGAGCCCCTGCAAGGTCAGCGGGAACATCTGATCGTTGATCAGTTCGCGGATGATGCCGGTCGAAGAGGTGTATTCCCAAGTCTGTCGCGGGTAGGGGTTGATCCAGATGAGTTTCTTGTAGGTGTCCATGAACCGGCGAATCCACAGGTAACCCGCTTCCTCGTTCCAGTGCTCGACGCTACCGCCCGGTTGGGTGATCTCGTAGGGCGCCATCGCTGCGTCACCGATGAACACGACCTTGTAGTCGGCGCCATACTTGTGCAACAGGTCATGGGTCGAAAAGCGTTCTGCATTGCGCCGCTGGTTGTTCTTCCATACGGATTCATACACGCAGTTGTGGAAGTAGAAATACTCCAGGTGCTTGAACTCGGTGCGACAGGCGGAGAACAGCTCCTCGCAGACCTTGACGTGGGCGTCCATGGAACCGCCGATGTCGAACAGCAGGAGCAGCTTGACGGTGTTGCGCCGTTCCGGACGCATCTGGATGTTCAGCAGGCCGCCATCGCGGGCGGTGTGGTCGATGGTGCCATCCAGATCCAGCTCATCCTGAGCGCCCTGGCGGGCGAACTTGCGCAGGCGGCGCAGCGCCACCTTGATATTTCGCGTGCCGATCTCCACCGAATCATCGAGGTTCTTGTAGTCGCGCTGTTCCCAGACCTTGACCGCCTTGCCCTGGCGTTTGCCCGCGTCGCCGACACGGATGCCCTCGGGGTTGTAGCCGCCCGAGCCAAAGGGGCTGGTGCCGCCGGTGCCGATCCACTTGTTGCCGCCGGCGTGGCGTTCCTTCTGTTCTTCCAGCCGTTTCTTGAACGCTTCGATCAGCTTGTCGAGGCCGCCGAGCGACTGGATTTGCGCGCGTTCCTCGTCGCTTAGGGAGCGCTCGAATTCCTTGCGCAGCCATTCTTCGGGAATCAGCGCTTCAAGGTGCTGATCGAGGTTCTGCAGACCGTCGAAATAGGCCGAAAAGGCACGGTCGAACTTGTCGAAATGGCGCTCGTCCTTTACCAGGATGGCCCGCGCCAGGTAGTAGAACTCGTCCATGTCGGCGAACACGACCTTGTGCTCCAGCGCACCTATCAGGTCGAGCAGCTCGCGCAGGGATACCGGCACCTTGGCCGCGCGCATCTCGTTGAACAGGTTGAGTAGCATGGTGGCACCCTCAGTCGCGATCGTCGACGGGCAGGCCGTCGTTGATGCAGTACCAGTCGGCTTTCGACTGCACGTAGATGTGCGTCTGCCCGAGGTTTTCCAATGGCGTATCCAGAGTGCCGAGCGCGACCGATATCCACTTCGGGTGAGGCTGTTCGGCGAACCATTGCAGATTGGAGCCGCAGCGCTGGCAGAACGTACGGCCTACGCCTGGCGAAGCGCTGAACAGCGCCACCGCTTCTTCGCCCTGGGTAAAGCGGAAATGCTCACGCCGCACATTGCCGTAGGTGGCGAACGCCGCGCCATGCCCCTTGCGGCACTGGCTGCAATGGCAATGGTTGGCCGACTCGATGGGCGCGTCGATCTGGTACCTGACCGTGCCGCACAGGCAGCTGCCGCGATGCATCAGCGGTTACCGCGGCGTGCCATGAACGCCAGGCGCTCCAGCAACTGCACGTCCTGCTCGTTCTTCACCAGGGCCCCCGCCATCGGCGGGATTGCCTTGGTGGGGTCGCGTTCGCGCAGTACCGCTTCGCCGATGTTGTCGGCCATCAGCAGCTTGAGCCAGTCGACCAGCTCGCTGGTGGAGGGTTTTTTCTTCAAGCCCGGCACCTTGCGTACATCGAAGAACACGTCGAGGGCTTCGGCCACCAGGCTGTTGCTGATACCGGGGTAGTGCACGTCGACGATCTTCTGCAGGGTCTGGCGGTCCGGGAAGGCGATGTAATGGAAGAAACAGCGGCGCAGGAAGGCATCCGGCAGCTCCTTCTCGTTGTTCGAGGTGATGATGATGATCGGTCGATGCCGGGCCTTGATCGTCTCGTCGGTTTCGTAAACGTAGAACTCCATCTTGTCGAGTTCCTGCAACAGGTCGTTGGGAAACTCGATGTCGGCCTTGTCGATCTCGTCGATCAGCAGCACTACGCGCTCTTCGGCCTCGAAGGCCTCCCAGAGCTTGCCTTTCTTGATGTAGTTGCGAACCTCGTGAACCTTGTCGGAGCTGAGCTGCGAATCGCGCAGACGGCTCACCGCGTCGTATTCATAAAGGCCCTGATGGGCCTTGGTGGTGGACTTGATGTGCCAGGTGATCAGCCGCGTGCCGAAAGATTCGGCCAACTGCTCGGCGAGCAGAGTCTTGCCGGTGCCCGGCTCGCCCTTGACCAGCAGGGGACGTTGCAGGGTGATGGCCGCATTGACCGCCAGCTTCAGGTCGTCGGTGGCGACGTAGGACGGGGTGCCTTCGAACTTCATTGGATGATCCTTATGCAGCGGTGCCGGCCTGAGGCAGGGCAGTTGGCAAAGCGGGAACTATAGCGTGGAGCGGCCGCGACTGTGAACGCGGGGCGGCTATTCAGTCACTGAATGGACGCGCTCATTCTTCTCTTGCTGCGCCGCGCTCGAAACGGCTGTTGAACGCTTCGACGAAGCCATTGCGCAGGATGCCGATGAACGCCTGAAACGCGCTGATGTCCTGCTGGCGCGTGCTGCCACGCAGTTCCACGCGGGTGGCGATCTGGTCCTGACGCTGGTTCTTCAGCACCTTTTCGCCACCGCCGACCACGGCTTCCCAGAGGGACCGAAAGAAGCCCTTGTCGTCGTTATTCACGTCCTGCTGCCAGTCGAATACCTCGACATTGCGCAGTAGCGGCTTGATGTAGCCGCTGAGCTGCGAGTCCTCGGCGAATGCCTCGATCACCACATCGCCATTGCCACTCTTGAAGTCGAACCTGCCATAGGCATTGGCCAGATCGTTGAGGCGCGGCAGCTCGATACCGGTGGCGCGTACGCGGAACTCGAAATCCTGGAAGTTGTGGAAGGGGTCGAACACTGCGCTGGCTTCCAGCGGAGCGTGGTCGAGCAGCTGCGCCTTGCCCTCGAAGCGGGCGACCCGGTCGCCCTGTTCGTCGGCGACGTTGGTCAGGTTGTAGAGGCTTGCCTGGATGGCATTGGCCTGGACCTTCACTGGCGGCGATGCATTGAAATTGTAGAAACCCAGGGTGCCGTCGTTGACGCGCACTTCGTTGAGGGTAATCGGGAGCAGTTTGTTCAACTGCTCGCGCCAGTCGACGCCTTCACCGGTCTGTGCATCGTCGCGGTTCTCGCTGTCGACGAAATTCACCACCGGCTTGTCGAAAATCACCCGGGCGACTACCGACCGTGCGCTCCAGAGCTCTTTCCAGCTCACCGAAATGTCGATCTGCGGCGCTTCGACGAAGGGCACCGGCGCCTCACGCCGAGCCTTGACGATCTGCAGCCCATTGATGCGATAGCCGCCGCGCCACAGGGCTACGTCGATGTCGTCGATATGCCCGCGGTAATCGCCCATGTCGGCGAGCTTGTCGTTCAGGTAGTCGCGCACCAGATAGGGCAGGGCGACGTGAGCAACCAGTACGAGTGCAAGCAGGCCCAGGGCTATCCAGAGCGGCAGGCTGTAGCGGCGTTTCATCGGGCGCATCCGTTGTGGGTGTTGTCTGGGTGGACTGCGCCCGCCCGTTGAGAGTTCGACCTTCCGGACGCTGGACGCCCCGGCGCATCGGGCATAGTCTGATTGGCCCCGTCATGACAAGGAACCGATACACCATGAGCCGCATTTTCGCAGACAACGCACAGGCTATCGGCAACACGCCTCTGGTGATGATCAACCGCCTGGGCCCCAAAGGCGTGACCATCCTGGCCAAGATCGAGGGGCGCAACCCGGCCTATTCGGTGAAGTGCCGGATCGGCGCCAACATGGTCTGGGACGCCGAGTCCCGTGGCGTGCTCAAGCCAGGCATGACCCTGGTCGAGCCCACCTCGGGCAACACCGGGATCGGCTTGGCGTTCGTCGCCGCGGCCCGTGGTTACAAACTGATGCTGACCATGCCGGCGTCAATGAGCCTGGAACGGCGCAAGGTGCTCAAGGCCCTTGGCGCCGAGCTGGTGCTCACCGAGCCGGCCAAGGGCATGAAGGGCGCGATAGAGAAGGCCGCTGAAATCGCCGCCTCTGATACCGCCAAGTACTACATGCCGCAGCAGTTCGAGAACCCGGCCAACCCGGCTATCCACGAAAAGACCACTGGCCCGGAAATCTGGAACGACACTGACGGCGCGGTCGACGTGCTGGTTTCCGGGGTCGGTACGGGCGGCACCATCACCGGTGTTTCACGCTACATCAAACAGACCCAGGGCAAGGCGATCGTGTCCGTGGCGGTCGAGCCGGTGTCGTCACCGGTGATCAGCCAGACACTGGCCGGTGAGGAGGTCAAACCCAGTCCGCACAAGATTCAGGGCATCGGTGCCGGCTTCGTGCCGAAGAACCTCGATTTGTCGCTGGTCGACCGCGTCGAGCAGGTGACCGACGAGGACTCGAAGGCCATGGCCCTGCGCCTGATGCGCGAGGAAGGCATTCTCTGTGGCATTTCCTGCGGCGCCGCGATGGCCGTAGCGGTGCGCCTGGCCGAAAAGCCGGAGATGCAGGGCAAGACCATCGTGGTGATCCTGCCGGACTCCGGCGAGCGCTACCTGACCAGCATGCTGTTCAGCGACCTGTTCACCGAGCAGGAATTGCAGCAGTAGGACAGCCAGGTAACCGACCGGATCGCTCTCAGGCTCGCGCCTGGGAGTGATCGAACGAGGCGAGCTGGCGGACTGAAGCCGGTCTCGCATCCACCCTGTGGGTGGGCTTTAGCCCACTGAACGTGGGCGTGCGCCGTGTCATGCCGGTACCTTCGTTGCCGGGCGAACCACCATCCATAAGGCGATGGCGATCAATATCCCGCCGTACAGATGCGCCCAGGACAACGGCTCGTCGAGCAGCAGCGCGCCCCACAGTACCCCGAATATCGGGATCAGAAAGGTGGTGGTGGAGGCCTTGATGGGCCCGATGTCGTTGAGCAGCCGGAAATACAGCACGTAGGCGAAAGCCGTGCAGCCCAGGCCCAATGCCAGCAGGGACCCCCATTCCACCCAGCCTCCCCAACTGGCCGGCATCTCGATGGCCAGCGAGCCGGCAAACAGGGGCAGCAGAAACAGGCTGGCGCCGCACAGGCTGCCAAAGGCAGTGAGCCGGTTGTCCAGGCGGCCGGCTATCCAGCGGCGAGCGAGAAACCCTGCGAAGCCATAACACAGGGTCGCCACCAGGCAGGCCAGTGCGCCCAGCAGCAGGCTCAAATCCGCCTCGACCGGCCCGCTGCGGGTCAGCACGGCAACCCCGAACAGGCCCAGCGCCACACCGGCGGCACGGGTCGGGGTCATCGCTTCGGCAAAGAACAGCGCACCGATCAGCACGCCCATCATCGGCGTGGTGGCATTGATGATCGCCGAATAACCAGCCGGCAGCACCAGCGCAGCGAGGCTGTACATGGCCGATGGCAGGCCCGCGTTGATCACGCCGAGCATCAGGCACAGGCCCAGTTTGCCGCGAAAATCCCACTTGACGCGCATCAGCAGCAGGATCGCCAGCAGGCCAAGGGTGCCGATACCTGCACGAAAGAACGCAGTCGGCATGCTGCCGATCACCGGCGCCACCAGGCGCAGGAACAGGAAACTGGCGCCCCAGATTGCGGCGAGTAGCAAGAGGCGCGACATGTCGGCAGGACGCAAGGTGAGCTCCAGTGAATGGGCGAAAGGCCGGCAGTTTTGCCGCATGGCTGTTGCAAGGCAAGCCCACAATCGACTTTCAAAATGTAGCGCGGGCGCGCCCGGGCTCAAGCGAGGCGCTGGAGGGATTACAGGCGGCCACTATTGTTTGAACGACTGAGTTGGCCGGCGGGTCGCACCTCAGGGCCGAATGCGCACCGCCGCAGTCGCGCTCGCTGCATGACTTGAAGTCGCTGCCGCTGATCGACGTCGATAGCGTCGGTGGGTAACTTCGATGCGCCACAATCGAGAATCAAAGGATCAATGCCAATGCGCTGCAACCCGCCTGCACGACTGCCCGACCTGTCCCGACTGAGCAAGGCCATGCTGCTGTGCAGTGTTGGCATGGCGACCACGGCCCACGCCGCGCAGCCAGTCGGCCAGGTAGTGCTGGAACCCAGTGTGGTCAGCGGCTCGCGTAGCGCGGCGCAGAGTTTCGACCTGCCGTTCTCGGTCGATCGCATAGACCGCGAGCAGATCAGCGACGGGCAGTTGGGCATCAATGCTTCGGAAGCACTGGCCCGAGTGCCAGGGCTGGTGGTGCAAAATCGCCAGAACTATGCACAGGACCTGCAAATATCGTCCCGTGGTTTTGGTGCTCGCTCGGCGTTCGGCGTACGTGGCCTGAAGCTGATCACCGATGGCATTCCAGCCAGCACGCCGGACGGCCAGGGCCAAGCGGCCACCTTCAACCTCGACACGGCAGAGCGCATCGAAGTGCTGCGCGGTCCGGCCTCGACGCTGTACGGCAGCAACGCCGGGGGAGTGATCCAGATGTTTTCGCGAGACGGCGTCGGCCGGCCGCGCATCGGCGCCGAGACGCTGATAGGCAGCGATGGTTTGTCGCGCAACCACCTCACCGCCGAAGGCGAGGCGGATGGCGTGGGCTTCGTGCTCGACGCCTCGCGGATGGATACCGACGGCTACCGTGATCACAGCGCGGCGCGCCGTGACCAGACCTTCGCCAAGCTCAACTTCAAACCGGACGAAGACAGCAAGCTGGCGCTGATCTACAGCAGCCTGGAGCAGAACGGCACTCAGGATCCGCTGGGGCAGGCGTGGGCGGCGTACAAGGCCGACCCGCGCTCGGTGGCAGTCAATGCGCTTAACTTCAACACCCGCAAGAGCATCGACCACCAGCAACTGGGCGCCAACTATGAGCGCTATTTCGGTGACGCAACGTTGCAAACCACGGCCTACGTCGGTAAACGCAGCGTCATCCAGTATCTGTCCATCCCCGTTGGCCCTCAGGGCAACCCCAACCACGGTGGTGGGGTAGTGGATTTCGACCGTGAGTTTCATGGCGGTAGCGTTCGCTGGTTACAGCCCGTGGCTGGCGTGGCCGGTGATCTGCGCCTGGTATTCGGCCTGGATTACGATCAGAGCCGTGACGATCGCCGCGGCTATGAAAATTTCTCTGGTTCGCAAATTGGTGTCAAAGGTGCATTGCGCCGTGACGAGGTGGATACCGTCACCAGCCTGGACCCCTATACCCAGGCGACCTGGACACTGGGGAACTGGACGCTGCAGGGCGGCCTGCGCTACAGCACCGTCGAGGTGGATGTGGACGACAAGTACATCGTCGGCGCCAACGGTGACGACAGCGGCACCCGGCGGTACGAAAAGGCCACGCCTTCGGTCAGCCTGGGATACGCGTTCACGCCTGACCTGAATGGCTATATCAGTGTCGGCAAGGGCTTCGAGACACCGAGTCAGGCTGAACTGGCTTACTCTCTGGGCAACGCGGGCTTCAACTACGGCCTGGAGCCTTCGCAAAGTACGCAATACGAAATCGGTCTGAAAGCCCGTGTCGCCGAGAACACCCGTATCAATGCTGCGATTTTCCAAATCAATACTGACGACGAGATTGTGGTGCTGGAAAACCGCGACGGCCGTACCAGCTACCAGAACGCCGGCAAGACCCTGCGTCGCGGTTTCGAGCTCGGTGTCGAGAGCCAGTTCAATGAGCAGTGGTCGGCGGCGCTGGCCTACACCTACCTGGCGGCGACCTACGATTCACGCTTCGCTGCGGGCAGCAATACCATCGACAAGGGCAACGACCTGCCCGGCGTGCCGCGCACCACGCTGTTTGGCGAGCTGGCCTGGAAGCCGGTCGATGGCATCAGCACCGCGCTGGAAGGCCTCTACCGCAGCAAGGTGTATGTCGAGGACACCAACACCCAGCGGGCGGCGCCCAGCTATGCGGTGTTCAACTGGCGTACCCGCTTCGAGCAGAACCTGGGTGCCTGGAAGACTCACCAGACGCTGCGCCTGGATAATCTGCTGGACAAGCAATATGTCGGCTCGGTGATCGTCGGTGACGGCAACAATCGTTATTACGAGGCCGCACCAGGTCGCTCGTGGTACGCCGGAGCGGGCGTCGAGTACCAGTTCTAGGGCGCAGGAGGGTGATCATCGTTGTCGCCCGCGCCTGGGAAGGGCTCAATGCGACGGTCGGTAGTGCTTTGCAACGGTTGGAGACCAGTTACCGCTCCACTCGCGTGCGGGTTTGGGCTACTCTGAGGTCAAGCGGTCACCATAGCCGCGTGTAGTTCGAGGATATCTCTTATGAATGCCTGGTTCGAAAAGCTTGCCGCACAACTCAAGTCCCTGTTTGCCCCGCGCATGCAGCCTATCCCCATTCGCAGTGACGAGCAGCGCCGCCTGGCTGCAGAGCGTCGACGCCGCCGCTAAGCCGCTGCATCAGCCGATACACGAGTGAGGACGCCGCTGGGCGTGCTTCATACCGCCTCTGTATCCCTGATCGCTGACGCAGCATAGCCGCACTGAGCAATTGCTCAGGTCATCCTGATGGTGCCATCTCTGGATCGCGCCATCTGTTCGTTTCCGTGTGCTGATTACGAAATGGCTGGCCTGACTCGTGCCGCATTCAGCAGGTGTCGGAACGGCACTTGGTGATTTTTTTCCGGCGGCCCGACTGGCTGGTCATCATTCGGTCGGGCCAGCGCGCGATGCCGGGTCGTAAGACTCCTGCGACTTCCTGCCGATGGCACTTGATTCGGACACAGGTCTCGCTGGTCGGCACTCTCCATTGGCGTAACGCAATCTGTTGAGCTGTTTGTCCTTTGGCAGCCCAGGTGCTCGCTCACTTGCCGGTTTGCAGCCCCAATTGCGGTACCCGTCAACATCCGTATTGGACTGCCCATGCAGTTGCGCAGGCGTCCCCTGGTAACCGCATAGCCCACCCTAAATGAATGCGCAGCGCTCGCCGGCAGCCACTAATTCCTCGGACCACAGCCTTGCCAACGCAGGCTCGCCCAATCCATGGACAAACGCGCGCTGCTCGCTGACCACCCCGGCACGCTTCGCTGCCGATAAAAAGCTTCGCCGTGACACTCAAGTCGCTGCGCCCGGAGCCGACACTCTGGTAAGCCCGTTCGGTTGATCCGCAAAGCCTTCCCAGGCTCCGATAACCCGCCGCGCTATTTGTCGTACCGAAGCCCCCGGGAACCAAACGCCTACCTGTGCTGGCGCGGCAGTTTTGCTGTGCTAGACATAGTGGAGTGGCAGGGATGTACCCTTCACGATCAGAAAGGATTGCAAGCATGCGTCAGAATCTGCCGGTGACTCAGCGGGAAAGGACTTTCCCGGCTCACGAGCGGCTAATCTCCACCACCGATCTGAACAGCAAGATCACCTACTGCAATGACGCATTCGTTGCCATCAGCGGTTTCACCCGCGAAGAACTGATCGGCCAACCCCATAACCTGGTACGCCACCCGGACATGCCACCGGCGGTGTTCGGCCACATGTGGGACACCATCAAGCAAGGCAAGCCCTGGATGGGGATCGTCAAGAATCGCTCCAAGAACGGCGATTACTACTGGGTCAGCGCCTATGTCACGCCGATCTACCAGAACGGCCAGGTCGCAGGCTACGAGTCGGTGCGGTCGCTCCCCAGCGAAGACCAGAAACGTCGTGCCGAGGCGTTGTACGCCAGGTTGCGCGCCGGCAAGGCGCCGGTGCCCAAGATCGAGTACCTGACTTATGACCTGATCCGTTCCTGGCCGCTGATTCTCGCCACATTGGTGGTACTGGCTGCTCACTCGGTATTGAGCGGGCTCGGGTTGCTGCTGTTCATCGTCGCGGTGATGGCGGCCCTTGGCTCCTACCAGCTGTACAGCAAGCGGGCGCTGATCCGTCGAACCCTGGCCAATCATCCCAAGGCATTCACCAGCAGCCTGGTGGCGCTGACCTACAGTGAAAGCCGTGGGGCTCAGGCCCTGTTGGACATGGCGATGATCAGCGAAGAGGCGCGATTGCAGACCGCGCTTACCCGGCTCGAAGATGCGGGCGTCAACGTCAAGAAGCAGGCCGCCCAGTCCGCCGGGTTCTCGCGAGCCGGTGCCGAGATGCTCGACCAGCAGCGCAGCGAAACCGACCAGTCGGCCACCGCGATCAACCAGATGGCCGCGACCATCCAGGAAGTCACGCAAAACGTACAGAGCACCAGCCACGCGGCCGAGGAAGCCGATCGCCTGGCCAAGGAAGGGCGTCAGCTGGCTGGCGGCAGCCTGGAATCCATGCAGCACATGGCGCAGGCCGTCGCGGATATCGGCCAGGCGGTCAACGACCTTGCCGATTCGACCCAGTCGATCGGCAGCGTCGCCGACGTGATCACCTCGATTGCCGAACAGACCAACCTGCTGGCGCTCAACGCCGCCATCGAGGCGGCGCGGGCGGGTGAGCAGGGGCGGGGGTTCGCGGTGGTGGCCGATGAAGTGCGTTCGCTGGCCTCGCGCACGCGCGAGTCGACCCAGCAGATCCACCAGATCATTGCGTCGTTGCGTGCCGGCGCCGAGCGCGCGGTGGTGACAGCCGGGCGTGGGGAGGAAATTTCCCGGGAAAGCGTGCAGAGCGTCGAAGCCGTGCGCATCGCGCTCGATGGCATCAGCGAGTCGGTCAGCCGCATCACCGGCATGAGCCAGCAGATCGCCGCTGCTTCTGAGGAGCAGGGGCAAGTGGCCGATGACATCAGTCGGCAGATTACGCGTATCGCCCAACTGTCCGAGCAGGGCGCCGAGCAGGCTCACCAGGGCGCGGCGATTGGCCAGGAGCTGGAAACCATGGCCGATTACCTGCACAGCCTCGCCGAACGCTTCAACCGTTGAACCGGCTCCTCGGCTGCGCCGTTGTGCTATGGCACACTGCGTAGCCGAGGAGACCCAGCCATGCCACGCCCCCGCTGTTCCCGCTGCAAGCGTCCCGCCAGCCATTGCCTGTGTGCCCTGATTCCCGATCTGCCCAGCCGCACCGAGATTCTCGTGCTGCAGCATCCCGATGAGGTCGATCACGCCCTCAATACCGCGAGTCTGGCGGTGCTTGGCTTGCGCAACGCAACGCTGCAGGTGGGCGAGGTGTTCGCGCAGCTGCCGGACTGGCTGGCGCAGCCGGGCTACCGCAGCTGCCTGCTGTTCCCGGGGGAGGAAGCGCAGCCGCTGGCCGGTAGCCCAGGCGCGGGTGACGACCGGCCGGTGCGCCTGGTGGTACCCGATGGCACGTGGCGCAAGGCGCGCAAACTGTTGCACCTCAATCCGGCGCTGGCAGCACTGCCGCGGGTAACCCTGACGGACGTGCCCACGTCGCGCTATCGCCTGCGCAAGGCGCCGATGGCAGGGTCGCTGTCGACCCTGGAAGCGATCGTCGCGGCGCTCGAGGTCCTGGAGGCGCCTGCCGATTACCAGGCCTTGCTCAGACCCTTCGACGCCCTGATCGAGGGACAGATCGCCGCCATGGGCGAAGAGACTTTCAGGCGCAACCACCTGCGTTAGTCGGCTACTTGGCAGTTCTTGCCAGGCATGCCGCGTACGGGCCAGACATGCTCAGGCATGGCGGCGTTCGGGGCGCGGCAGCGGCGCACTCAGGCGAACGTGCCTTCGCGGAAATCGCGCAGCGCCTGCTCGATCTCCTCGCGGCTGTTCATCACGAAGGGCCCGTATTGCACGATCGGCTCGTTGAGCGGTTTGCCGGCGATCAACAGCACCCGGGCACCGTTGCTGCTGCTCAGTTGCAGTTGGCCCTGATCACTCAGGCGCACCAGCCTGCCGGCCTTCACGTCGTGGCTTTGCTGCACCTGTGCCTCGCCCTGGTACACGTACAGTAACGCGCGATGGCCGTCAGGCAAACGGGGGCGCAGCACGCTGCCGGCAGGCAACTGCATATCCAGTACATAGGGTTCGGTGGTCGGGCGTTGTACCGCCCCGGCCTGGACGATATCGCCCTCATCGAAGATGCCGGCGATGACCGTTACCTGTGCGCCGTTTTCGGTGCGCAGCCGGGGAATCTGCGCCGAGGGGATATCGCGGTAGTCGGGCTCGGCCATCTTGGCCTTGGCCGGCAGGTTCAGCCACAGTTGGAAGCCGCGCATGGTGCCGCTTACCTGCTCGGGCATTTCGCTGTGGATGATGCCGCGCGCGGCGGTCATCCACTGCACGTCGCCGCCCTGCAACACGCCTACATTACCCAGGTGATCCTCGTGGCGCATGCGCCCTTCGAGCATGTAGGTGATGGTTTCGAAGCCGCGGTGCGGATGAGGCGGGAAGCCGGCGATATAGTCGTCGGCGTTCTCGGTGCTGAACTCGTCGAGCATCAGAAAGGGATCGAAACGCTCGATGCCGCCACCACCGATGACCCGGTTGAGGCGTACGCCCGCACCGTCGGAGGCGGGCTGGCCCGGTTGCACGGCGATTACGCTGCGTAAAGGGTTCATGGCGAAGGCTCCTGGGACGCGATGTGCCTATGGTAGGCGAGGCGCCCCGGGAATTGGATGGGAAAAGAGTGTGCAATGCATCGATAAAATCGATGTGGGAGGGCGGCGCCGTGGACGCCGCCTGGGCCCTTACTCCGCGATTTGCAGCTTGCGCGACTCGGTATAGAAGAAGCGCAGTTTCTCGTATTCGAATGGCGAGTTGATCTGGCCGTAGCGGAAGCTGGTTGTGGAGCGCTGGTCGACCGCCCTGAGGATCAATACTTCCGGGTGATCGCTGCTGACCTCCGCCATGTCGAGAAAGTTGACCGCTTGTGCAGCGCCGTAATCCACGGCCAGGCCGCCGGTGTCACGCAGATTCGAAGGCCCCAGGATCGGCAGCATCAGGTAGGGCCCGGCAGGCGTTCCATAGAAGCCAAGGGTCTGGCCAAAGTCCTCGGGCTGCCGGGGCAGGCCCATCAGCGTGGCCGGGTCCCATAGCCCGACTACCCCGATGGTGGTGTTGAACAACAACCGGGCGGTGGTGTTGAGCGCCCGTTGGCCCTTGAGCTGCAGCGCGCTGTTGAGCAGGTTGGGGACATCACCCAAATTGCCGAAAAAGTTGCTGACGCCCTTTTGCACGAGGCTCGGGGTGACGTAGCGGTAGCCATCGACCACCGGCAGGAATACCCATTCGTCGAAGCGATAGTTGAAGTGGTAGACGCGCCGGTTCCACGACTCAAGTGGGTCGAAGATCTCCAGAGCAGAGAGCGTGGAGCGCTCGAATTCTCGCTGGTTCAGGCCCGGGTTGAACTTCAGGCTGCGCAGCGGGTGCTTGAAACCGTCGTCTTCGATCGTGGTGGTCTGGGCGGCGGCGGTACCGCAGCTCAGCAGTGCGGCGAACAGCGCGAGAGTAGGGAAGGACTTAGCCACGGAAGAACTCCAACATGTCGTTGCTGTTGACGCGGTAATTGAGGTTGCCGCAATGGCCGCCCAGTGGATACACGGTCAGGCGATCACCCATGGTGCGGCGCAGGAAGCCGAGGTCGCCCGGGCCGAGGATGACGTCATCGGCGTTGTGCATCACCGCGATCTTCGGGCTGTTCTTCAGGTAATCCTCGATACCGTAGAGGCTCACCTGGTTGATCAGCTGGGCCATGCTGCCGCCGTCATAGCGAGCGCGCCACATGGGGATCAGCTGTTCGGCCATGTAGCAGTCGAAGTCGCACTGCAGGGCACGGCGGAAGAACGGTGTCAGGCTGGTGCCCTCGCCAATCGGGTACTCCACCGGGGTGATCAAGCCGCGCCGGTTGATCAGGTCCGAGGTAAAGGCGATATCGGCTGCCGAGAAACGGAACGAGGTGCCGATCAGCATGGCCATCTGTTCGTCGGTGAGCTGCTCCTTCGACTGCTGGAAGTCATACAGCAGCGCGTCATTGATATCGACGTAACCCCTCTCCTGGAAGTAGCGGGTCAGCTTGCCGAGCACCAGTTCATAGAAGGTCGTGCGGTTATTGATGCCCTTGACCTCGGTCTGCACCAGGCGATCCAGGTTGGTGATCGAGGTGTACAGGTTGACCGGCGGGTTGAGCATCAGCACGCGCTTGAAGTTGAAGCTGCGGCGGGTTTCGTCCAGCTGGCTGACAAAGGCGGCATGCAGGGCGCCGAGGCTGTAGCCGGTCAGGTAGAAGTCGGTGACCTCAAGGCGCGGATGCTGGGCACGCACGGCCTGCATGGCGCGATACAGGTCCTCGGCGTCGTCACGGCTGATACCCGGCGTGGCGAACCGCGAGGCAGAGGTCATGAAGTCATAGCTGGTCGGCGATGACAGCTGCACGACGTGGTAACCCGCGCCATAGAACAGCTTCTTGAGGTACTCGGGCGTGCTGCTCGAATAATGCGCACCCGTGCCAGCAATGATGAAGATCAACGGCGCCGGGCCTTTCTGTTCGGCCAGCCGATAGCGCATCTTGGTCACGGCCCAGAAATTGTCCGGCAGCTGGAACTCGCGCTCCGGTCGCAGGCGAACCTGGTAATCCTTCTGGTTGATATCGGCATCTTCCGGCAACTCGGGTCGCAGTTCCGGTGGGGTGGTCGCTATCGTTGCCTCGAACGGGTTGGTCAGGGGATAGCCGTAAGTCAGGGGGTCGACGTCGACCGCCCAGAGCGGGGTACTGAGTAACAGGCCGCTAAGCAGGGCAGCAACGCGGGGAATGAAAGACATACAAGATCCCTTTGGAAGAGAACATTCTTTTCAGAGGTGGGCGAGGCTGCCCGGGCTTTCGGCGTAAGCCGCGATGCCTACGACAACTGCCCGTGTATCAAAGTGCCATGGGAAGTTATCGCGATGCTGCAGCGTAGTGCAGTAGATACCTGAATTACCATCAGCGGTCGAGGGCGCGCGGTTTCCAGCGCTGCACGCAGGCCTGTATTTGTGACTTGCATCCGCCGGGCGGGAGATTATGCTGGGCGCCGTTTCCATGCCCTCTGGAGTGCCGCATGCCTCGCCGTCTGTCTGTCGTTGTGTTGGTGATCGTCGCCGTTCTGTGCGTGATCGCCAGTTATGGCTTGCGTTACCTGCTCATGGAGGGCGATCAGTGGGTGGGCCGATGCGTCGAGGACCCCACCAGCCTGGCCTGCCAGGTTCGCGCCACCCTGGGCTGGATGATTCACCTGCGGGTCATCGCCTGGGCGGCCCTGGCCTGCGCCGTGCTGGCATTCGTGCTGCCGGGCGCCTGGGGTTGGCGCCTGGCAGTGCCCGGGTTGCTGCTCGGTTTACCGGCACTTGCTCTTTATACCGCCAGCCTTGGCGTGTTCGCCGTCGTGCTGGCGCTGCTGCGGCTGGTACGTGCACCCGCTCCGGTGGCGGCCTAGCTTCAGCCAGCCAGCGTTGCCCGGGGGGCTGCGCTGGTGGCTATTGCCTAGCGGCCCCTGGTGAGCCGCTGGCCGCGCCAGAGCGCAGCTGCCAGTAGCGTGCTGGTTACCGCCCAGCCAATCGCCTGCAGGTTTTGCAGCGTCTCTTCATAGAGCTGGGGTATGACGCCGGCGGCAATCAGTACTGCCAGCAGGGCGATTTCCCGACGCGGCCCGGCAACCGGGCGCAGCAGGTAGACCAGTGCCGGCAGCAGCAGCGCCGCGCTTGGGAAGCTGCGATAGCGGGCATCGGCTACCATGGCCAGCATCATCACTGCACCGGCAAAACCGGCAGCCGCCAGCCACCAGCCAGCACGGCGCTCCAGCCAGTTGAACGCCTGGCCACGCCAGCCGTTTGCGGTGGACAGGGCCAGCGCCGCATGGGCCAGTACCAGCAGGTTGAGTACCAACAGTGCGCCGGCCCACAGCCATTCGCCGACGTAGCGGCTGGTGACCCACGACAACTCAGCCCATAGCCCGACACAGGCAGCGCCCAGGGTGGTCACCAGCGGCAGCAGCACGGCATTGCGTTTCGAACTCGGGCGCCCGCCCAGCAACAGGCCGAAAGCCAGAACGCCACTGCTGAGGGCCAGCCACAGCGGCCAATGCGGCAGGTTGGAGACCGGCCCGGCGAGGATCGACTTGTCCTGGCGGTCAGCGTCATACAAACCCCAGAAACCGCCAACGGCACCTTCGCTGACACGCTTCCAGGGCTGGTCGAATGCCTCGATCAGGTTGTAGCGCCAGCCGTGCTGTTCGGCCAGTGCGACGAAACCGCGGATGAAGGTGGCCTGGTTGACGCGGCTCGGCACGGCTGTTTCACGCTGGCGGCCTTCGCTGGGCCAACCGGTTTCACCGATCATGATGTCCTTGGGCGCGAACTGTTTGCCGAACAGCTCGCGCACTTCGCTGACTTCATGCAGCGCGGCATCGATGCCCGCCGGGTCGTCTTCCCAGTACGGCAGCAGGTGGATGGTGATGAAATCCACCGCCGGTGCCACTTCCGGGTGCTTGAGCCAGAATTCCCAGACATCGGCGTAGGTCACCGGCTGGGTGATTTCGGCCTTGACCTGATTGATCAGTTCGACCAGTTGCCCGCCGGTGACTTCCTTGCGCAGCAGCGCTTCGTTGCCGACGATAACGGCTTCGACGACGTCCGGGTTTTCCTTGGCCAGCTTGATCAGGCCCTGGATCTCGATGGCCGTGTCATGGGGGTTGCGGCTTACCCAGGCGCCGGTGATCAGCTTCAGGCCGTGCTTGCGCGCCAGATCCGGCAGTGCTTCGAGGCCAGTGACCGAGTAGGTGCGGATGCACTGGAAGCGTTCGGCGAGCAGGGCCAGGTCGGTGTCCATCTGCTGCGGATGAATTTCCAGCGGCAGGTCGAATGGCGACTGGTCCTTGCCGAATGGCGTATAGGAGGCGCACTGCAATTTGTGTGTCGGTGTTGCAGCGTCAGCCAGCACAACCGGTTTGCCGATGGTTTGCCAAAGGCTGCCAAGGGCGAGGAAACCGACGACGCAGGCACAGATATACGGGAGCAGGGGAAAGCGGGCGGTGGCGGGCATGATCGAACACGCTGGGTAAGAGAGACGCGCATCTTAGCGGCGAGCAGGGGGTTTAGATAGCGCCGGAAAATGCGGTAACAGACCGCGGATTGACAGGGTGGGCGAGCGCTTTAGTTTTGTACCTGCGGCGTAGGGATGTCCGCGTCGCTCAATCCATCGACCTCCAGGAAGGACCTTCAATCATGGCTAAATCAATCTTGCATGCTCTGCTGTTCGCCGCTCTCGCCAGTGCTTCGCTACTGGTCAGCGCCAACGAAGCGGCAAAACCTCCCGCCAACGAGGCGGTCGCTCAGCAAGCTACCGCGACCTCCTCTATCAACCTCAACACCGCCGACGCTCAAACCCTGCAGCGCGAGCTCAGCGGCGTCGGCGCGGTGAAGGCGCAGGCGATCGTCAGTTATCGCGACACCCATGGCGAGTTCGCCTCGGTGGACGAGTTGCTGGAGGTCAACGGCATCGGTGAGGCGCTGCTGGAACGCAACCGCGACAAGCTGACCGTCGCCCAGTAAACCCCTGCTACCCGAACCGCTCGACCCCGTTGGGGCGAGCGGTTTTTTTATGCGCGGGTAATCCGCTCTGATCGCTTTTCTGACGCGGCGCCTGACCTGAGATCACGGCGGTACGCGCACCTGCTGGGGTTTCGGCAGTTGGCCCGCTTCCTGCTCGTGGCAGTGCCGAGGCAGATGCATGACATGAAACAGGGTGGGTATTGATGGATTCCGGCAATTGGCACCCTTGTTGCAATCACCCTTGCAAAGCACACGCGGCGTCAAAAAACCGCGGTCAGTGAGAGGAAGAGCCATGAGTCAGGGTGTCGCGTTCAATCGTCTAATGCTGGAAATGCGCTCGATGCAGGCCGAGGCCATGGCGCGCAAGCCAGCTGTTTCCGAAGCCCAGGAAGCCGGCGCGCCGAGTTTCTCGGACATGCTCGGGCAGGCGGTGAACAAGGTCAGCGAAACCCAGCAGGCTTCCGGCCAGTTGGCCACTGCCTTCGAGATGGGGCAGAGCGGCGTTGACCTGACTGACGTGATGATCGCCTCGCAGAAGGCCAGCGTTTCCTTCCAGGCCATGACCCAGGTGCGTAACAAGCTGGTTCAGGCTTATCAAGACATCATGCAAATGCCGGTTTAAGGGGTAGATCACGATCATGGCCGAAGCACTTGCCACCACCGTACCCGCCACCGCACCTGGCAGCGCGCCAAAAAAGCCGCTGCTCGGGCTGACCTTCCTGGAAAACCTGTCGGACATGCCGCTGCTGCGCCAGGCCGGGCTGCTGGTCGGCCTGGCCGCCAGCGTGGCGATCGGCTTTGCCGTGGTGCTGTGGTCCCAGCAGCCGGATTACAAACCGTTGTATGGCAGCCTCGAGGGCATGGATGCCCGTGGCGTCATGGAAACCCTGACGGCGGCCAACATCGAATACACCGTCGAGCCTAATTCCGGGGCGCTGCTGGTCAAGTCATCGGACCTGGCCCAGGCCCGCATTCGCCTCGCTTCCGCTGGCGTGGCGCCGACCGATACCAGCATCGGCTTCGAGATCCTCGACAAGGAGCAGGGGCTGGGCACCAGCCAGTTCATGGAAGCGACGCGTTACCGTCGCGGCCTGGAAGGCGAGCTGGCGCGCACCGTATCCAGCCTGAACAACGTCAAGGCGGCGCGCGTGCACCTGGCGATTCCGAAGAGCTCGGTGTTCGTGCGTGACGAGCGCAAGCCCAGCGCATCGGTACTGGTCGAGTTGTATGCGGGGCGCAACCTGGAGCCGAGCCAGGTGATGGCGATCGTCAACCTGGTGGCCAGCAGCGTGCCTGAGATGGACAAGGGCCAGGTGACCGTGGTTGACCAGAAGGGCAACCTGCTCTCCGATCAGCAGGAAATGTCCGAGCTGAGCATGGCCGGCAAGCAATTCGATTACAGCCGCCGTATGGAAAGCCTGTTCACCCAGCGTGTGCACAACATTCTGCAGCCTGTGCTCGGCATGGGTCGCTACAAGGCCGAAGTATCGGCGGACGTGGATTTCAGCGCGGTCGAGTCCACTTCGGAAACCTTCAACCCGGATCAGCCGGCGCTGCGCAGCGAGCAGCAGGTCAACGAACAACGCAGCAGCGGCAGCGGCCCGCAGGGCGTCCCGGGTGCGCTGAGCAATCAGCCTCCAGGCCCCGCCGCTGCGCCACAGCAGGCCGGTGGCGCCGCGGCTCCAGGTGGCCCGATTGCGCCCGGCCAGCCGCTGGTCGATGCCAATGGCCAGCAGATCATGGACCCGGCCACTGGCCAGCCGATGCTCGCGCCTTACCCTGCCGACAAGCGTGACCAGTCGACCCGCAACTTCGAGCTCGACCGCTCGGTGAGCTACACCAAGCAGCAGCAGGGTCGCCTGCGCCGGCTTTCCGTCGCGGTGGTGGTGGATGACCAGATGCGCGTCGATCCGGCCACCGGGGAAACCAGCCGCGTGCCGTGGACCAGCGACGACCTGGCGCGTTTCACCCGCCTGGTGCAGGATTCGGTGGGCTTCGATGCCAGCCGCGGCGACAGCGTCAGCGTGATCAATACGGCGTTCAGCAGCGAAGTGGCTGAAGTGATCGAGATGCCGTGGTACCAGAGCGAACTGTTCCTGATGGCCATGGGTGGGCTCAAATCACTGTTCCCGGCTCTGCTGATCTTCCTGCTGGTGTGGTTCGTGCTGCGTCCGGTGCTGAACAACATCACCGGTGGCGGCAAGGGCAAGGAGCTGGCACTGGCTGGTGGTGGTCGTGATGGCGATGTGGATCTCGGCGAAATGGGCGGCCTGGACGGTCAGCTCGCCTCCGATCGGGTAAGCCTCGGCGGCCCGCAGAGCATTCTTCTGCCGAGCCCGAGCGAGGGGTATGATGCACAACTGAACGCGATCAAGACCTTGGTCGCCGAAGATCCGGGCCGCGTAGCTCAGGTCGTCAAAGACTGGATCAATGCCGATGAATGACAACCGTTCCACCGCCAAGATGAGCAAGGTCGAAAAGGCCGCGATTCTTCTGCTGTCGCTCGGCGAAACCGATGCGGCCCAGGTGCTGCGCCACCTCGGGCCCAAGGAGGTGCAGCGCGTCGGCGTGGCCATGGCCGGCATGCGCAACATTCATCGCGAGCAGGTCGAGCAGGTGATGGGTGAGTTCGTCGAAACCGTCGGCGATCAGACCAGCCTGGGCGTCGGCGCTGACGGGTACATCCGCAAGATGCTTACCCAGGCGCTGGGCGAGGACAAGGCCGGCAACCTGATCGACCGCATCCTGCTCGGTGGCAGCACCAGTGGCCTGGACAGCCTGAAGTGGATGGAGCCGCGCGCGGTAGCCGACGTGATCCGCTACGAGCACCCGCAGATTCAGGCCATCGTGGTGGCTTATCTGGATCCCGACCAGGCCGGCGAAGTATTGGCGCATTTCGATCACAAGGTACGCCTGGACATCGTCCTGCGCGTGTCGTCGCTCAATACCGTGCAGCCGGCGGCGCTCAAGGAGCTCAACCTGATTCTCGAGAAGCAGTTCTCCGGCAGCTCCAACACCACCCGCGCCACCATGGGCGGCGTGAAGCGCGCGGCGGACATCATGAACTACCTCGACAGCTCGGTCGAAGGGCAACTGATGGACTCCATCCGCGAGATCGACGAAGACCTGTCGTCGCAGATCGAGGACCTGATGTTCGTGTTCGACAACCTCGCCGAGGTCGACGACCGCGGCATCCAGGCGCTGCTGCGTGAAGTGTCGTCCGATGTGCTGGTACTGGCGCTCAAGGGCGCGGACGAAGCGATCAAGGAAAAAGTCTTCAAGAACATGTCCAAGCGTGCTGCCGAACTGCTGCGTGATGACCTGGAAGCGAAAGGGCCGGTGCGCGTGAGTGACGTCGAAACCGCGCAGAAGGAGATCCTCACCATTGCCCGGCGTATGGCCGAGGCTGGCGAAATCGTCCTTGGCGGCAAGGGTGGCGAGGAGATGGTTTAACCCATGGCCGCCAAGGAACCCGCCAGCGAGCTGATTCGCGCCAAGGACCTGGGCAGCGTCAATCGCTGGTCGCTGCCCAGCTTCGACGAACATGTGGACGCACCCGAAGAGCTGCCGGCAGTCAACCCGCCGGCCGCCGAGGCGCCGCCAGCTGCGCCGCAGGAAAGCGAGGAGATCGCCCTCGAAGATGTCAAACCCTTGACACTCGACGAGCTCGAAGCGATTCGCCAGGACGCCTACAACGAAGGCTTCGCCACCGGAGAGAAGGACGGCTTCCGCGCCGGCCAGCTCAAGGCCAAGCAGGAAGCCGATGCGGCGCTGGCCACCCGCGTCAAACAGCTCGAACAGGTCATGAGTCACCTGTTCGAACCGATCGCCGATCAGGACCAGCAACTCGAAGTGGCACTGGTCGCCCTGGTCGGGCAGATTTCCCGGGAAGTCATCCAGCGCGAGCTGAACCGTGACTCCAGCCAGATTCGCCAGGTCCTGCGCGAAGCCCTCAAGTTGTTGCCCATGGGCGCGGAGAATATCCGCATCCACCTCAATCCCCAGGACTTCGAACTGGTCAAGGCGCTGCGCGATCGCCATGAGGAAAGCTGGCGGATTCTCGAGGACGACTCGCTGCTGCCCGGCGGCTGCCGGCTGGAGACCGAACACAGCCGTATCGACGCGAGCGTCGAGACGCGCCTGAGCCAGGCGCTCAAGCAGTTGTTCGAACAGCAGCGTGAACAGGCCACCACGCCGCGCGCCGCTGACATGCAGATCGACCTGGACGCCGCCGATGCGCCTTGAACGCATCAGCTTTGCCCGCCGCATGGAGGGCTATGCTGACGCCGTGAAGCTGCCGTCGCAGCCGGTGGTCGAGGGGCGCCTGCTGCGCATGGTCGGCCTCACCCTGGAAGCCGAAGGCTTGCGTGCAGCCCTGGGCAGCCGCTGCCTGGTGATCAACGACGACAGCTATCACCCCGTGCAGGTGGAAGCCGAGGTCATGGGCTTTTCCTCCGGCAAGATCTACCTGATGCCGGTCGGCAGCCTGGCGGGCATCGCGCCGGGGGCCCGCGTGGTGCCGCTGCCGGATACCGGCCGCCTGCCGATGGGCATGTCGATGCTCGGGCGGGTGCTCGATGGCGCCGGTCGTGCCCTCGACGGCAAGGGCGGCATGAAGGCCGAGGACTGGGTGCCGATGGACGGCCCGACCATCAACCCGCTCAAGCGTCACCCGATCAGCGAGCCCCTGGATGTGGGCATCCGCAGCATCAATGGCCTGCTGACCGTTGGCCGTGGCCAGCGCCTCGGCCTGTTCGCCGGTACCGGTGTCGGCAAGTCGGTCCTGCTGGGCATGATGACGCGCTTCACCGAAGCGGAAATCATCGTGGTCGGGCTGATCGGTGAACGTGGCCGCGAGGTGAAGGAGTTCATCGACGAGATCCTTGGCAAGGAGGGCATCAAGCGCTCCGTGGTGGTTGCCTCGCCGGCCGACGATGCCCCGCTGATGCGCCTGCGTGCCGCGATGTACTGCACGCGGATCGCCGAATATTTTCGCGACAAGGGCAAGAATGTCCTGTTGCTGATGGACTCGCTGACCCGTTTCGCCCAGGCACAACGGGAAATCGCCCTGGCCATTGGCGAGCCGCCCGCGACCAAGGGTTACCCACCGTCGGTATTCGCCAAGCTGCCGCGGCTGGTCGAACGCGCGGGTAATGCGGAGCAGGGCGGTGGCTCGATCACCGCGTTCTATACGGTGTTGTCGGAAGGTGATGATCAGCAGGACCCTATAGCCGACGCGGCGCGTGGCGTGCTCGACGGCCATTTCGTGCTGTCCCGGCGCCTCGCCGAGGAAGGCCATTACCCGGCCATCGACATCGAAGCATCGATCAGCCGAGTCATGCCCCAGGTCGTCAGCGCCGAACACATGCGCAACGCGCAGCGGTTCAAGCAGCTGTGGTCGCGCTACCAGCAGAGCCGCGACCTGATCAGCGTGGGCGCCTATGTGCCGGGCGGCGATGCCGACACGGACCTGGCCATCGCTCGCCAGCCGGTCATGGTGCGTTACCTGCGCCAGAGCCTGGGCGAAAGCGAAAGCCTGGACAGCAGCCGTGATCTGCTGGCTGCCGTTCTGAACCCGTCGGCGGCGCCCTAACCGGTGGCCACGAGCCGCGCCGCACGGTTGGCGCCCGTTGTCGAAATGGCCGAAAAGGCCGAGCGCGAGGCCGCCCTGCAACTGGGCCGGGCCCAGGGCATGCTTGGCCAGGCCCAGGGTAAGCTGGCGGATCTGGAAACCTACCTGCGGGGCTATCAGCAGCAGTGGATCAATGAAGGGCAGCACGGCGTATCCGGCCAGTGGCTGATGAATTACCAGCGCTTTCTGTCGCAGCTCGATGTGGCCATCGCTCAGCAACAGCAGGCGGTGGCCTGGCACCGCAACAACCTCGACAAGGTGCGTGATGTCTGGCAACAGCGCTACGCACGCCTCGAAGGGCTGCGCAAGCTGGTACAGCGCTATCTGGATGAAGCGCGTGCAGCCGAGGACAAGCGTGAGCAGAAGCTGCTCGACGAGCTTTCGCAGCGCCTGCCACGACGTGATTCCCACGAATGATGGTTGCCGCTGACGTAGGCTAATGTTACATCTTCACAGGCCGTGGTTCAGGTTGCCGGAGTGCGCCCTGCAGCGGTCAGGAAAAACAGGTGAGACACCGCCTCTCGGCTCTGGTCAACAAGGTATAACCTGCTCATCGAGGCAGGCTCGGCCATGTGGGTCCGTTCACGCGTCTGGCGGGTTTCCCGGATCTCAAGGAGTGCTTCATGCCCATCACCTCGCTGCCTTCGGAAGACGGGCAAGAGTTGACCATCACGATTCAGGGACGCTTCGATTTTGGCGTCCACCAGGAGTTTCGCCGCGCTTACGAGCGCGTCGACCTTCGTCCCAAACGGTATGCGGTCGACCTCAAGGCGACCACCTACCTCGACAGCTCGGCGCTCGGCATGTTGCTGCTGCTGCGCGACCATGCAGGTGGTGACCGTGCGCAGATTCGCCTGCTCAACTGCAACGCCGACGTGCGCAAGATCCTGTCCATTTCCAATTTCGAACAGCTTTTCCAGATCGTCTGAGGCGTGATGAGCGCCTCGTTCCTCACCATCCTGATCGCCGAAGACAGCGCCACTGACCGCATGCTGCTGTCGACCATCGTCGCTCGCCAGGGGCATCGGGTGCTGGCGGCCAGCGATGGCCTGGAAGCCGTGGCGCTGTTCGAGTCGCAACGCCCGCAGCTGGTGCTGATGGACGCCCTGATGCCGGTGATGGATGGCTTCGAGGCAGCCCGACGAATCAAGGCGCTGGCCGGCGACGCCATGGTGCCGATCATCTTTCTGACCTCGCTGAGCGAAGACGAGGCCTTGGCCAGTTGCCTGGAAGCGGGCGGCGACGACTTCCTCGCCAAACCCTACAGCCGGGTGATTCTCGAGGCCAAGATCAATGCGATGGACCGTCTGCGGCGCCTGCATCAGGAGGTACTGCAGCAACGTGACCTGATCGCCCGGCACAACGAGCACTTGCTCAACGAGCAGCAGGTGGCCAAGGCGGTGTTCGACAAGGTGGCTCATTCCGGCTGCCTGGGCTCTGGCAACATCCGCTATTTGCAGTCGCCCTACGCCCTGTTCAATGGCGATCTGCTGTTGGCGGCGTTTCACCCCAGTGGCGACATGCACGTTCTGCTCGGTGATTTCACCGGTCACGGGTTGCCGGCAGCGATTGGCGCGATGCCTCTGGCCGACGTGTTCTACCGCATGACCGGCAAAGGCCACTCGCTGGCGGAGATCCTTCGCGAGAGCAACGCCAAGATGCGCCGCATCCTGCCGCGTGGCGTGTTCTGCTGCGCGACGGTACTGAACATCAGCTTCCGGCGGCAGGTCGTGGAATTCTGGGGCGGCGGCCTGCCGGATGGTTATGTACTGCGCAATGACGGCGGCGAGCGGATACCGCTGGTGTCCCGCCACCTGCCGCTGGGGGTGCTGGAGCCCGACCGGTTCCGTGACGACTACGAAGCCTACCCGATGGCGATCGGTGACCGGGTTTTTCTGTTGTCCGATGGCGTGCTCGAGGCACGTAACGAGCAGGAGCAATTGTTTGGCGAGCAGCGCCTGCTCGACGTGCTCGACAACGGCCGCCCGCCCGCTGCGCTGTTCGACGACATCCAGCAGGCGTTGCAACGTTTTCACTGCGAAGCGCGAGACGACGTCAGCCTGGTCGAGGTGACCATGGTCGACGACAGCCAGGTCGTCCGGCCGCCGCTGCACCCCGGCGAATGGCGCGCCGGCCCCGAGCGGTGGTCGGCGCGTTTCGATTTCCGAGGCGCCACCCTGCGCGACTTCTACCCGCTGCCGTACCTGTTGCAACTGTTGCTCGAAGTTCCTGGGCTGCGCGGGCATGGTGGTGATCTCTACAGCGTGTTGTGCGAGCTGTACACCAACGCGCTGGAGCATGGCGTGCTGGGCCTCGATTCGGCATTGAAGCGCGACGCCGCCGGGTTCTCCGAATACTACCGGCAACGTGCCGAACGTCTCGACGCGCTGGAGGACGGTTGCGTGAGCATCGCCATCGACACCTGCCGCGAAGGCAGTGGCGGCCGCCTGACGCTGACCGTGGAAGACAATGGTGGCGGGTTCGACCCTGTCGCCGTGCTGGCTCATGAGGGGCCGGTGGCGGGGCTAAGCGGTCGTGGTATGCGGCTGGTTCGCGACCTGTGCGAGCGCTGCAGCTGGTCACCTGACGGGCGTCGCGTGAGTGTGGAGTTTTCCTGGCCTGGCGAGGCATAATCCGCCGCTCGGCGCTTCCCTCGGCAGCCGGCTGAGGGGCGTGATCAGCAATGGCGTGCTGCCGCTCAGGCCGGCATGGAGTGAAGGTGTCCGACAATCATCTAGACCGCGACGTGTTGGTGACCCTCCAGGACATCATGGAGGACGAGTATCCCGTGCTGCTGGATACTTTCGTCGCTGATTCGCAAGAGCGCCTGCGTCTGCTGCATGCCGCCGAGCACGTCCAGGATTCGCAAGCGATGCGCCACGCCGCGCATAGTTTCAAGGGCAGTTGCAGCAACATGGGCGCCAAGGCTCTGGCGGAATCCTGCCGCGAACTCGAAGAACTGGCTCGGCGTGGTGACCTGCCCGGGTCCGCCGAATTGATCGCGCGCATCGAGCGTGAATTCGCCATTGTCCGCATCCTGCTGAAGGCCGAGCGGCAACGCTTTTTGCCCGACTGACCAGCCGCGCTGGATGTTGGCCCGGCGCTTGCTAGCGCTATGCTCACTACTTCATTCAAGCGGAGAGCATTCATGCCCGTTGCCCCCGATCTGCTGCTGACCCCGGCGGCGCCTGCCAAGCCCAAGGCTCCTGCGGCCAACACCGCGTCGAACAAGGCTGAGCCGCGCTCGCAGGAGGCTTCCAGCTTCTCGCAGGTGTATGCCAAGGAGCGTCAGGCCAAGGCCGCCGAGCGTCAGGATAACGCTGCCAGGGATGCCCGCGAGAGCAAGGCCGACCCGCAGAAAAGCGCCAGTAGTCCGGCGCCGAGCGCCGACCAGGCGCCGGAAGTTGCCGAGAGCGGCAAGGAGTTGCCAGTCGATCCGGCAAGCGAGGAGGCGGTCGTCGATCCGCTGCTGATGCTCGGCCTGTTCGAGCCGCCGGTTGTGGTAGAGGTCGTCAACCCCGAACTGCAAGTGCCAGCCACAGCGGTGTCGACCAGCCTGATCGGCTCGGCACCGGCGAGCATGACCGAAGCCAGCTTCGACCCGGAAATCGACGCGCTCAACCAGTTGCCGGCGGTGCGTCTGGCGCTGGATGTCGGCGTTCAGGAGAAGGTGGCCGAGCAGGCCGCAGTCACTAACGGCAGTGCCTCGACGTCTTCGTCCGCCAGCAGTGGCCAGGCGTTCGCCAGCGCCATGGCGGCGATGGGCATGAAGTCGACCGCGGTGGATGGCGAGGTTGCCGAAACCACCGAGCTGCCAGTGCTGGAGCTGAGTACCGAAGGCCTGGAGGCACTCAAGGAAAGTTCGGCCAATACCGCGCCCGAGCAGTTCGTCAGCAAGCTGAGTGCACTGAGCCAGGCCATCGGCCAGCAGACTTCGCAGGTTGCACGCGCCGTGCAGGTACCGGGGCAACCGGTGGCCATGCAACAGGCCGGCTGGAGCGAGGGCGTGGTGGACAAGGTCATGTGGATGTCCAGCCAGAACCTCAAGTCCGCCGAGATCCAGCTCGACCCCGCCGAACTGGGGCGCCTGGATGTGCGCATCAGCGTGAACCAGGACCAGACTCAGATCAGCTTCGCCAGCGCCCACCCGGGCGTGCGCGAGGCGCTGGAAAGCCAGGTGCACCGGCTGCGCGAGATGTTTACCCAGCAGGGCATGAACCTCGCCGACGTGAACGTCTCCGACCAGTCCCAGGGCCGCGCCTGGCAGGGCCAGGAAAACGATAGCCGGGGGCGCGGCGGGCGCATGGCTGACGAAGGCGGCACCGGGGGCGGTGAAGAGGAGCGGGTGATCGGCAGCGTCGAGCTGCGCGACCCCGCCCAGGGCGCCGGCCGTGGCATGGTCGATTATTACGCCTGATGCCGATCTGCTGCCGGGCACGCCTGCACCTGCCTGGGAGCGCGCTTGATCGGCAGACTGTTCTAGACTTCACCCTGACCGAGACCATCGGCCAGGGTGATTTCGTTTCTGCGCCAATGCCCGGGTCTGTGCTGGTGCTTTCGCGTAACATGGCGCGCCGCGGCGATTGCGCCCACGCTTATGAGCTGGCATAACACTTGCTCTTAACCCTTTGAAAGCGGACGAATCTCCGCTCCGTGACGGATTTTTGGCATGGCTAAGAAAAACGCGGCACCCGCGGCTGCGGCCGAGGCAGGAAGCAAGCCGCCCGGCAAGCTGAAACTCATCATCGTGATCGTCCTGGCGCTGCTGGTCGCCGTGGGGGCGTCGGTTGGCGGTACCTGGTTCTTCCTCAGCAAGGATTCGGCCAAGGAAGAGGTGGCCTCCGAATCCGCAGAACATGCTGCACCGGTCAAACAGCCGGCGATCTATGAAGAACTGGCGCCCGCGTTCGTCGTGAATTTCACGCAGAACGGCCGTGCCCGCTACATGCAGGTCAGCCTGGCGCTGATGACCCGCGACCAGGCCGGCCTGGATGCGCTCAAGGTGCACATGCCGGTGCTGCGCAACAACCTGGTGATGCTGTTCTCCAGCCAGGATTTCGCCACGCTGGTCACCCCGGTAGGCAAGGAGATGCTGCGCCAGCAGGCCACCGCCAGCGTGCAGCAACTGGCCGAGAAGGAGACCGGCAAGGTCGTCGTCGAGCAGGTGCTGTTCACCAACCTCGTATTGCAATAGGGCAGGAGTTCGATAATGGCTGTGCAAGACCTGCTATCCCAGGACGAGATCGATGCGCTGCTGCACGGTGTCGATGACGGCCTGGTGGAAGCCGAGGAGTTCGTCGAGCCGGGCAGCGTCAAACAGTACGACCTGACCAGCCAGGACCGCATCGTGCGCGGTCGCATGCCGACCCTGGAAATGATCAACGAGCGCTTCGCACGCTACACGCGCATCAGCATGTTCAACCTGCTGCGCCGTTCCGCCGATGTCGCGGTCGGCGGCGTGCAGGTGATGAAGTTCGGTGAATACGTGCATTCGCTGTACGTACCCACCAGCCTGAACCTGGTGAAGATGAAGCCGCTGCGTGGCACCGGCCTGTTCATCCTCGATGCCAAACTGGTGTTCAAGCTGGTCGACAATTTCTTCGGTGGTGATGGGCGCCATGCCAAGATCGAAGGGCGTGAATTCACCCCGACCGAGTTGCGCGTGGTGCGCATGGTGCTCGATCAGGCGTTCATCGACCTGCGTGAAGCCTGGGCCGCGGTAATGGACATCAACTTCGAATATGTCGGTTCCGAGGTCAACCCGGCGCTGGCGAACATCGTCAGCCCCAGTGAAGTCATCGTCGTGTCGACCTTTCACATCGAGCTCGATGGCGGCGGCGGCGATCTGCACGTGACCATGCCGTACGCGATGGTCGAGCCCATTCGCGAGATGCTCGACGCCGGTTTCCAGTCCGATGTCGACGACCAGGACGAGCGCTGGGTCAAGGCATTGCGCGAAGACATCCTCGACGTCAACGTGCCGCTCAGTGCCACCGTGGCGCGACGCCAGCTCAAGGTCCGCGACATCCTGCACATGCAGCCTGGCGACGTGATCCCGGTGGAACTGCCGGAACACATGATCCTGCGCGCCAATGGCGTGCCATCCTTCAAGGTCAAGCTCGGCTCGCACAAGGGCAACCTGTCGCTGCAGGTGCTCGACCCGATCGAGCGTCACCGCTAATTCCCATTTCGCCTTGCGCGGCGCGCAGGGCAACCGATAAACGCCAGCCGAGGTTGAACGATGGCAGACGAAAACGAAAACACCACGCCCGAGGAACAGGCGCTGGCAGACGAGTGGGCGGCAGCCCTGGCCGAGTCCGGCGATGCCGAAGGCCAGGACGACATCGACGCCATGCTGGCCGCCAGTGCGCCAAGCCAGCCGGCCGCGCCACGTGCGCCGATGGAAGAGTTCGGCAGCATGCCCAAGGTCAACAACCCGGTCAGCCTGGAGGGCCCGAACCTCGACGTGATCCTCGATATTCCCGTGTCCATCTCGATGGAAGTGGGCAACGCCGATATCACCATCCGCAACCTGCTGCAGCTCAACCAGGGCTCGGTTATCGAGCTCGATCGCCTGGCCGGCGAGCCGCTCGACGTGCTGGTCAACGGCACGCTGATTGCGCATGGCGAAGTGGTGGTGGTCAACGAGAAGTTCGGCATTCGCCTGACCGACGTGATCAGCCCCAGCGAACGCATCAAGAAACTGCGCTAGCGACCATGAACAGAATCCTGCTTGCGTTACTGGCATTGCCGCTTTGCGTGCTGGCTGCCGAACCTGCCGCCCCGGCTCCGGTGCCCGGCAGCGGCATTGGCGGTCAGCTGGTGCAGCTGGTCCTTGGCCTGTTGCTGGTCATCGGCCTGATTTTCGCGCTGGCCTGGATGATGCGCCGGGTGCAGCGCCTCGGGCCTTCGGGCGGCAAGGTCATCAAGATCGTCGCCACCCAGGCGCTGAGCCCACGTGACCGGCTGGTGCTGGTACAGGTAGGTGACGAGCAGATACTGCTGGGCCTTACCCCGGGGCGGATCAACCAATTGCACGTCATGGCCGAGCCGGTGCACCTGCCGGATGTCGAGCCGGCTTCGACCGAGTTCGCTCAGCGCCTGATGGAATTGCTGGGCAAAGACCAGAAGGACAAACCCTGATGCTGCGCCTGCTGCTTGTGCTGGTGTTCACCCTGGGCGCCTCGCTGGCGTTCGCGCAGGAGCCGCCTGGCGCCAGCCCGCTGATCCAGCAGGGCAGCAACCCGCTGTCCATCCCGGCGATCACCCTCAGCACCGATACCGAGGGCCAGCAGGAATACTCGGTCAGCCTGCAGATCCTGTTGATCATGACGGCGCTGAGCTTCATCCCGGCGTTCCTCATGCTGATGACCAGCTTTACGCGCATCATCATCGTCTTCTCGATCCTGCGCCAGGCCATGGGCCTGCAACAGACGCCGTCCAACCAGATCCTCATCGGCCTGGCGTTGTTCCTGACCATGTTCATCATGGCGCCGGTGTTCGACCAGATTAACCGCGAAGCGCTGCAGCCCTACCTCAATCAGCAGCTCCCGGCGCAGCAGGCCATCGAGCGGGCAGAGGTGCCGATCAAGAACTTCATGCTGGCGCAGACCCGCGAGAGCGACCTGGAGCTCTTCGTGCGCCTGTCCAAGCGTACCGACATCGCCACGCCCGAACAGGCGCCGCTGACCATTCTGGTACCGGCCTTCGTGACCTCGGAGCTGAAAACCGCGTTCCAGATCGGTTTCATGATCTTCATTCCGTTCCTGATCATCGACATGGTGGTGGCCAGTATCCTCATGGCCATGGGCATGATGATGCTGTCGCCGCTGATCATCTCGTTGCCGTTCAAGATCATGCTGTTCGTGCTGATCGATGGGTGGGCGTTGATCATGGGTACTCTGGCCAGTAGTTTCGGCACCTTATAGAGAGGCTTGCATGACCCCTGAAGTTGCCGTCGACCTGTTCCGCGAAGGACTCTGGCTGATCTCCCTGATGGTCGGCCTGCTGGTCATGCCCAGTTTGCTGGTTGGCCTGCTGGTAGCGATGTTCCAGGCCGCCACGCAGATCAACGAACAGACGCTGAGCTTCCTGCCGCGCCTGCTGGTGATGCTGTTGACGCTGATCGTCGCCGGGCCGTGGATGGTCCAGCAGCTCATGGAGTACACCGAGAACCTGATCATGAACATCCCGCAGCTGATCGGCTGAGCGCGATGTTCGAGCTGAGCGATGCGCAGATCGGCGGTTGGGTCAGCAGCTTCGTGCTGCCGCTGTTCCGTGTCGCCGCGCTGCTGATGGTGATGCCGATCTTCGGCACCCAACTGGTGCCGACCCGGGTACGCCTGTACCTGGCGCTGGCCATCAGCGTGGTGCTGGTGCCGACCCTGCCGCCGATGCCGCAGGTCGATTCGATCAGCCTGCAATCGTTCATGCTCATCGCCCAGGAAATCCTCATCGGCGTGATGCTCGGCTTCGTGCTGCAATTGTTCTTTCACATCTTCGTGGTGGCCGGGCAGATCCTGGCGATGCAGATGGGCCTGGGCTTCGCGTCCATGGTCGACCCGGCCAACGGCATTTCGGTGCCGGTGATCGGCCAGTACTTCACCATGCTGGTGACCCTGCTGTTTCTGGCCATGAACGGCCATCTGGTGGTGTTCGAGGTGCTGGCGGAGAGTTTCGTGACGCTGCCGCCGGGCTCCGGGCTACAGGTCGAACACTACTGGGAAGTGGCCACCAAGCTCGGTTGGGTGATGGGCGCCGCGCTGATTCTGGTGCTGCCGGCGGTCACCGCGCTGCTGGTGGTGAACATCGCGTTCGGGGTGATGACTCGCGCCGCGCCACAACTGAACATCTTTTCCATCGGCTTCCCGCTGACCCTGGTGCTGGGCATGGTGATCGTGTGGATCTCCATGGCCGATATCCTCTCGCACTACCAGGCATTGGCGTCCGAAGCACTGATGATGCTGCGTGAACTGGCGAGGGCGAGCTAGATGGCCGAATCCGAGAGCGGCGCCGATAAAAGCGAAGAACCCACGGAGAAACGCCGCCGCGAATCTCGTGACAAGGGCCAGATCGCGCGCTCGCGCGAGCTCAATACCCTTGCCATCATGCTTGCCGGTACCGGTGGCCTGCTGGCCACTGGCGGGGCGATCGGCAATGCCATGCTGGAGATCATGCGCGGCAATTTCGCCTTGTCCCGTGAAGTGCTGATGGACGAACGCAGTATGGCGCTGTGGCTGGCGGCTTCCGGGCAGATGGCCATGGAAGCGTTGATGCCGCTCTTCGTGGTTCTCCTGGTCGCCTCCATCGTCGGCCCGATCTGCCTGGGCGGCTGGCTGTTCTCGGCCAAGGCCATGGCGCCCAAGTTCAGCCGCATGAACCCTTTGGCCGGGCTCAAGCGCATGTTTTCCATGAAGGCGCTGATCGAACTGGTCAAGGCGCTAGCCAAATTCATCCTGATCCTGCTGGTGGCGCTGGTGGTGCTGTCGATGGACCGCGACGACCTGCTGGCAATCGCCAATGAGCCGGTGGAGTCGGCCATCATGCACGCGTCCCAGGTGGTCGGCTGGAGCGCCCTGTGGATGTCCCTGGGGCTGATCCTCATCGCGGCCGTGGATGTGCCGTTCCAGCTCTGGGACAACAAGCAGAAGCTGATGATGACCAAGCAGGAGGTCAGGGACGAATACAAGGACAGTGAGGGCAAACCGGAGGTCAAACAGCGGATTCGCCAGTTGCAGCACGAGATGACCCAGCGTCGCATGATGCAGGCCGTGCCGCAGGCCGACGTGGTGATCACCAACCCGACGCACTTTGCCGTGGCATTGAAATATGACCCGGAGAAGGGCCAGGCGCCCATGCTGCTCGCCAAGGGCAGCGACTTCACCGCGTTGAAGATTCGTGAAATCGCCCAGGAGCACAAGGTCATGCTGCTGGAATCGCCCGCCCTGGCGCGGTCGATCTATCACACCACCGAGCTGGACCAGGAAATTCCGGCCGGGCTGTATCTGGCGGTTGCTCAGGTCCTGGCATACGTCTATCAGATCCGCCAATACCAGGCTGGCAAGGGCAAGCGCCCGGTGCCGCTCAAGGACCTGCCGATCCCGCCGGACCTGCGTCGCGACGAATGAGGGCCGCGCCCCGCGAGTTGCGATTCGCGGGGCGCGGCAGGTATCACTTGATCACGCCGCAGGCGACGCGCGCGCCACCACCACCCAGTGGTTTCGGGTGGTCGGCATGGTTGTCGCCACCCGCGTGAACCATCAGTGCCAGGTTCTTCAGCTCGTCGACACTTTTGATGCGGGGCGCCAGGACGGGCTGGTTGGCCTTGCCGTCGGCGGTGACCAGCAGGGCGGGGAGGTCGCCCAGGTGGCCTTCTCCCCATGGTAGCCCGTGCTTGCCGGCGTTTTTGGGGTCCCAGTGGCCACCTGCGGCCTCGGCCGCGGAGGCCTCGCCGTCTTTCTGCGCGGCGTCGCAGCTGGGCTTGCTGTGTACATGGAAGCCATGCACACCCGGCTCCAGGTCGTGCAGTTCGGGGGTGAACACCACGCCATAAGGGCTTTGGCTGATCACCACCTTGCCTACGGACGCGCCAACGCCCTTGGCGTCCACGGCATTGAGATCGACCGTCAGGTCGGCAGCCTGCAGGCTGGCGGCGCAGCAACTGGCCAGGGCGGCCATCATCCAGCGTTTCATACGTGACTCCTCGAGGATGGAAAATCGCGGGGCGAGTACGTCGCCCACAGGGGTGTGGACTGGGGTTTTCCGGCGTGGTTCGTGTTTTCGTCGTGCAGGCATTTCCTGCGCAGGCAACCAATTGTCGCTCCAGCCCCGTGACTGCGGGCTTCTCGAAGAGTTGGAAGGGATCTTGCAAATACCGGCAACAGAGACGCTCAGGCGTCAAAAGTTTGATTCAGCCGGGGTAACCACGTGGCAGTAGATCGCACACAACTGATTGGCAACGTTCGCAACAACCTCTCGGGGTTGCGCGGCGGCAATCTAGGCATCCCGCTGTTGCTGTTGATCATGCTTGCCATGGTCATGCTGCCGATTCCGCCGTTCCTGCTCGACGTGCTGTTCACCTTCAGCATCGCGCTGTCGATCGTCGTGCTGCTGGTCGCGATCTACGCCTTGCGGCCGCTGGACTTCGCCGTGTTCCCGACCATCCTGCTGGCCGCCACGCTGTTGCGCCTGGCACTCAACGTCGCCTCCACGCGGGTGGTGCTGCTGCACGGCCAGGACGGCCACGATGCGGCCGGCAAGGTGATCCAGGCGTTCGGTGAGGTGGTGATCGGCGGCAACTACGTGGTGGGCATCGTGGTGTTCGCGATCCTCATGATCATCAACTTCGTGGTGGTAACGAAAGGTGCCGGGCGGATCTCCGAAGTCAGCGCCCGTTTCACCCTGGATGCCATGCCTGGCAAGCAGATGGCCATCGACGCCGACCTCAACGCCGGCCTGATCGACCAGGTCGAAGCCAAGAAGCGCCGCAGTGAAGTCGCCCAGGAAGCCGACTTCTACGGCTCCATGGACGGTGCCAGTAAATTCGTCCGTGGCGACGCCGTCGCCGGTCTGCTGATCCTGTTCATCAACCTGATCGGCGGCGTTGCCATCGGTATGCTGCAGCATGGGCTGCCTTTTGCCGAAGCGGGCCGTATCTACACCCTGCTGACCATCGGCGACGGCCTGGTAGCGCAGATTCCGTCCCTGCTGCTGTCCACTGCCGCCGCCATCATGGTGACCCGAGTATCCAGTTCGGAAGACATGGGCGCCCAGGTCAATCGCCAGATGTTCGCCTCGCCGCGGGCACTGGCGGTCGCCGCGGCGATCATGATCGCCATGGGCCTGGTTCCCGGCATGCCGCACATGTCCTTCATCAGCCTGGGGCTGGTGGCTGCCGGCGCCGCCTACTGGATCGCCAACAAGCAGCGCCAGACCAAGGAAGCCGAGGTCCAGGAAGTGCAGCGCCAGCAGGAGCTGCTGCCCGCGCAGCGTGCCCAGGAGGTCAAGGAACTGGGTTGGGATGACGTGATGCCAGTGGACATGGTCGGCCTGGAAGTCGGTTATCGCCTGATTCCGCTGGTCGACCGCAACCAGGGTGGGCAACTGCTGGCGCGGATCAAGGGGGTGCGCAAGAAGCTCTCCCAGGAGATGGGCTTCCTGATGCCGTCCGTGCATATCCGCGACAACCTGGACCTGCAACCCAACGCCTATCGTTTGACGCTGATGGGCGTGAGCGTCGCCGAGGCCGAGGTGTACCCGGATCGCGAGCTGGCCATCAACCCGGGTCAGGTATTCGGCACACTCAACGGCGTGGCCGCCAAAGATCCGGCGTTCGGCCTGGATGCCGTATGGATCGATCCGGGCCAGCGCGACCAGGCGCAGTCCCTCGGTTATACGGTGGTGGACGCCAGTACCGTGGTTGCCACGCACCTCAATCAGGTCCTGCACAAACACGCCCATGAACTGCTCGGCCATGAGGAAGTCCAGCAATTGATGCAGTTGCTGGCGAAAAGCTCGCCAAAGCTGGCGGAAGAGCTGGTGCCTGGCCTGATTTCCCTGTCGACCCTGCTCAAGGTGCTTCAGGCGTTGCTGCAGGAGCAGGTGCCGGTGCGCGACATCCGTACCATCGCCGAGGCCATCGCCAACGTTGCACCGCGGAGTCAAGATCCCGCCGCGATGGTCTCTGCGGTACGCGTCGCGCTGGCCCGCGCAATCGTGCAAAACATCGTGGGACTAGAGCCGGAGCTGCCTGTGATCACCCTTGAGCCAAGGTTGGAACAGATATTGCTAAATAGTCTTCAGAAGGCCGGTCAAGGCTCCGAGGATGGCATCCTCCTGGAGCCTGGCATGGCCGAGAAGCTGCAACGTTCCCTGGTGGAAGCAGCGCAGCGTCAGGAGATGCTTGGCAAGCCGGTGATACTGCTGGCGGCCGGGCCGGTTCGGGGAATGCTTTCGCGTTTCGCCCGGTTGGCCGTCCCGAGCATGCATGTTCTGGCGTACCAGGAAATTCCGGATAACAAGCAGGTCACCATCGTTGCGACGGTGGGGCAGAACTAATCGAGGGTACGGGCCATGCAGGTCAAACGCTTTTTTGCCGCCGATATGCGCCAAGCCATGAAACTGGTTCGCGATGAGCTGGGCGCCGATGCGACCATCATCGGTAACCGCCGAGTGGCCGGTGGCGTGGAATTGACGGCCGCACTCGATTACCAGGTCGCGCCTGCACCGGCACGCCAAGCCAACCCGGCGCTCGAGGCTGAGCTGCGCAAGACGCAGTCGCGTATCGCCTCTGCCCAGGCCGAGCTGACCACCCGCGCACAGCTGGATGCCGGCAAGGACCGCCAGATGTTCGCCGAAACGCCGGCCGCAGCTCCCGTCGACAGCCTGGACGCCGTGCTCGAACGCCAGCACAAGAAGCCGGCCGCAGCCGCGGTCGACCAGTCCGCGCTGGAGTCCATGCGCTCGGAGCTTCATGGCCTGCGTGAGCTGATCGAAATGCAGATGGGTTCCATGGCCTGGGGCCAGTTGCAGGCTCGTCGCCCGCAGCAGGCTACCCTGTGGCGCCGTCTGCAACGCATGGGCCTGCCGGCCGAGCTGGCGCGTTCGCTGCTCGATCGCGTGGCCTCGCTGACCGACCAGCGTCAGGCCTGGCGCATGGTGCTCGCGCACCTGGCCCACGCAATCCAGACCCCCAAGCAGGAGCCGATGGAAGAGGGCGGTGTGATCGCGCTCGTCGGCCCTGCCGGCATGGGCAAGACCACCACGCTGGCCAAGCTCGCAGCACGCTACGTACTCAAGTACGGCGCCACCAACATCGCCCTGGTGAGCATGGACAGCTACCGCATCGGTGCCCAGGAGCAGCTCAAGACCCTGGGTCGCATCCTCGGCGTCTCGGTGACCCACGTCGACCCCGGGCAGTCCCTGACCCAGGCCCTGGCGCCGCTTGCCCGCAAGCGCGTGGTGCTGATCGATACCGCCGGCCTGCCAGCCAATGATCCGGCGCTGCGCATGCAGCTGGAAGCGCTGGCCAGCCGGGGCGTCAATGCACGCAATTACCTGGTGCTGGCGGCGACCAGCCAGGCCCAGGTGCTCAAGGCGGCTTATCACAGCTACAAGCGTTGTGGGCTGTCGGGCTGCATTCTGAGTAAACTGGACGAAGCGACCAGCATGGGTGAGGTATTGGGTCTGGCTATTAGCCACCGTCTACCGGTAGCCTATCTGGCAGATGGCCCGCGGATTCCGGACGATGTTCACGTGCCGCGCAGCCACCAGCTGGTCAGTCGTGCGGTGGGTCTGCAGGCGCCGGAAGAACCGAGCGAGGACACGATGGCCGATATGTTCGCCGGCCTGTATCAGGACCCGGCACGACGCGCAGGATGAACAGGCAGGTGTGGCGAGGCACTGGTTGCCGCCGCCACGGCAGCGCACAATGGCCTATGGCTTAAAGCGAAGTTAGATAAGGTGTGTAGATAACATGGGTATGCATCCCGTACAGGTGATCGCGGTGACCGGCGGCAAAGGCGGCGTTGGCAAGACCAATGTGTCGGTAAATTTGTCGTTGGCGCTGGCTGATCTCGGTCGGCGCGTCATGCTCATGGACGCCGACCTTGGCCTGGCCAACGTCGACGTACTGCTTGGGCTGACCGCCAAACGCACCCTGGCCGACGTCATCGATGGCAATTGCGACATTCGTGACGTCGTCTTGCAGGGGCCGGGCGGCATTCGCATCGTGCCCGCTGCCTCCGGCACCCAGAGCATGGTGCAGCTCACGCCCATGCAGCACGCGGGCCTGATCCAGGCATTCAGCGATATCAGTGACAACCTCGATGTACTGATCGTCGACACCGCTGCCGGTATCGGTGATTCGGTGGTGAGCTTCGTGCGCGCGGCCCAGGAAGTGCTGGTGGTGGTGTGCGACGAACCGACTTCCATCACCGATGCCTACGCGCTGATCAAGCTCCTCAACCGTGACCACGGCATGAACCGTTTTCGGGTCCTTGCCAATATGGCGCACAGCCCGCAGGAGGGACGCAATCTGTTTGCTAAGCTGACCAAGGTGACCGATCGTTTTCTGGATGTTGCGCTGCAGTACGTGGGCGCAGTGCCCTACGACGAATCGGTGCGCAAGGCCGTACAGAAACAACGTGCGGTGTACGAAGCATTTCCTCGTTCGAAGTGCGCGCTTGCGTTCAAGGCGATTGCCCAGAAGGTCGATGCATGGCCGTTACCGGCCAACCCGCGAGGCCATCTGGAATTTTTCGTTGAACGCCTGGTGCAACAACCGACTGCAGACACGGCTGTATGACGACAGCCTCTGGACTCCGTATGTACAGCAAGGCAACAGCACAAGATTCACAGCATCAGTTGATTGAACGCTACGCCCCGCTGGTCAAACGTATCGCCTACCACCTGTTGGCGCGTTTGCCTGCCAACGTGCAGGTGGATGACCTGATCCAGGCCGGGATGATCGGCCTGCTCGAAGCTTCTCGCAAATACGACGCCGGCAAGGGCGCCAGTTTCGAGACGTTTGCCGGCATTCGTATCCGTGGCGCCATGCTTGATGAGGTCCGCAAGGGCGACTGGGCACCGCGCTCGGTGCATCGCAACAGCCGCATGGTCAGCGACGCCATACGAAAAATTGAGGCCAGAACCGGAAGAGACGCTAAAGATCAGGAGGTTGCTGCCGAACTCCAATTGAGTCTCGAAGATTACTACGGCATTCTTGGCGACACGTTGGGCAGCCGCCTGTTCAGTTTCGACGACCTGCTTCAGGAAGGCGAGAGTGGCGGACTGCAGGAAGACACGAGTTCCCTCCACCACGGGCCGTCACACGAACTGGAAGATGATCGTTTCCAGGCGGCGCTGGTGGATGCCATCAGCAACCTGCCGGAGCGTGAGCGGTTGGTGCTGTCGCTGTATTACGACGAGGAGTTGAACCTCAAGGAAATCGGCGAGGTGTTGGGAGTGAGTGAATCGCGGGTCAGCCAATTGCATAGCCAGTGTGCCGCGCGCCTACGTGCGCGGCTCGGCGAATGGCGCGCATGAATAATTGAGCAGGGCGCTGGAAAACACTGTGAACGCAGCAAAGTCGGACGCAATGGTTTTGCGGCGTTCCGCCAGGCCGGTTTCACGATTTAGAAGCGCTTCAGAATGCTGAAGGCGTTTTAGGACTGTACGGAGGTCGACTTGGACAAGAACATGAAAATCCTCATCGTCGATGATTTCTCGACGATGCGACGGATCATCAAGAACCTCTTGCGTGATCTGGGGTTCACCAACACGGCAGAGGCCGACGACGGCATGACGGCCTTGCCGATGCTGCAGAGCGGCAGCTTCGACTTTCTCGTCACTGACTGGAACATGCCCGGCATGAGCGGCATCGACCTGTTGCGCGCGGTGCGTGCAGACGAGCGCCTGAAGCAGATGCCGGTGTTGATGGTTACGGCAGAGGCCAAGCGCGATCAGATCATCGAGGCCGCGCAAGCCGGTGTGAACGGCTATGTGGTCAAGCCTTTCACCGCTCAGGTGCTTAAGGAAAAGATCGAGAAAATCTTCGAGCGGGTTAACGGCTGATGTCTGCCGCGAGGTTGTTATGGAACACGATGATTCTCAAGAGGCCGACCTCGAGTCGACCCTGAAAAGCAATGCCCGCCAACTGGTCAACAGCCTTGAACAAGGCAACTTTGGCGAAGCGGTACAGCTGATCAATGAACTGAACAAGGCGCGCGACCGGGGTCTTTACCACGAAGTCGGCAAGCTCACCCGTGAGCTGCACAACGCCATCGTCAATTTTCAGCTCGACCCACGGGTGCCTCACGCCAAGGAAGTCTCGCAGATATCCGATGCGACCGAACGCCTCAACTACGTGGTAACGATGACCGAGCGTGCGGCCAACCGCACCATGGACCTGGTCGAGCAGAGCGCGCCGCTGGTCAACGACCTGAGCAGCGAGGCCGATGCATTGAGCGAGGACTGGGGCAAGTTCATGCGCCGCGAAATGGGCGCTGATGCGTTCCGCGAGCTGGCCAAGCGCATCGAGCTGTTCCTGGCGCGCAGCCAGCGTGACAGCAGCAAACTGTCCGGGCACCTCAACGACATCATGCTCGCACAGGACTATCAGGATCTGACCGGGCAGGTGATCAAGCGCGTCACGCAATTGGTGACCGAAGTCGAGAGCAATCTACTGAAACTGGTGCTAATGGCCAGCCAGGTCGACCGTTTCGCCGGCATCGACCATGACCATGAAGTACTGCGTGCCGAGCAAAACAAACAAAAACCTGCGTCACACGGTGAAGGTCCGCAGATTCATGCCGATAAGCGTGATGACGTCGCATCGAACCAGGACGACGTCGACGATTTGCTGTCCAGCCTGGGATTTTAGGAGCACGTCATATGAGCTTCGGCGCCGATGAAGAAATCCTCCAGGATTTCCTGGTAGAGGCCGGCGAGATTCTTGAGCTGTTGTCCGAGCAGTTGGTGGAGCTGGAAAGCCGCCCGGACGACATGAACCTGCTCAACGCGATTTTTCGGGGATTTCATACGGTAAAGGGCGGGGCCGGCTTTCTGCAGCTCAATGAGCTGGTGGAGTGCTGCCACATCGCCGAGAACGTGTTCGACATCCTGCGCAAGGGTGAGCGACGGGTCGACGCCGAGTTGATGGACGTGGTGCTCGAGGCGCTGGATGCGGTCAACGGCATGTTCACCGAAGTGCGCGAGCGCGTCGAGCCGACACCAGCCTCGCCCGAGCTGCTGGCGGCCCTGGCACGCCTTGCCGAACCTGCTTCTGCTCAGCCCGCGGCAGTGGCTGCGCCAGCTCCGGCAGCGGTAGCCATGGCACCCGCTGCAGCCGACGATTCGGCGAATATCACCGACAGCGAATTCGAGCAGCTGCTCGACGCGCTGGGTGATGAGCCGCAACCGCAGGCAGGCGCCTCGGATGATGAAATCAGCGACGATGAATTCGAATCGTTGCTCGACCAGCTGCATGGCAAGGGCCAGTTCGTGGCCCCGGCCGTGGCTGCCGCGCCCGCCGTTCAAGCGCCTGCCGCCGCTCCGGCTGCAGGGCCGAGTGGCGGCAATGGCGATGACATCACCGACGACGAATTCGAAGCGCTGCTCGACCAGTTGCATGGCAAGGGCCAGTTCGTTCCGCCAGCGGTCGAGGCGCCGGCTGCTCCTGCACCTGCCGTGTCTGCCAGCGCAGCCGCCCAGGGCGACGACATCACTGACGACGAGTTCGAGGCGTTGCTCGACCAGTTGCATGGCAAGGGCAAGTTCGTCGAACCAGCCGCTGCCGCACCGGTAGCCGACGCTCCTGCTGCCGCGCCAGCAGCGCCAGCGGCCAAGCCGGCGGCGCCTGCACCGGCAGCGGCCAAGCCTGCACCGGCAGCACCTGCCGCGAAAGCCGAGCCAGTCAAGGCTGCTGCAGCACCTGCTGCCGCTGCGCCGGCCAATGAAGCGGAAACCACCGTGCGGGTCGACACCGCGCGTCTCGACGAAATCATGAACATGGTTGGCGAGCTGGTACTGGTGCGCAATCGCCTGGTGCGCCTGGGGCTCAACAGCGGCGACGAAGCCATGTCCAAGGCCGTTTCGAACCTGGACGTGGTCACCGCCGATCTGCAGACCTCGGTCATGAAGACCCGCATGCAGCCGATCAAGAAGGTCTTCGGGCGCTTCCCGCGCCTGGTTCGTGACCTGGCTCGCCAGCTCAAGAAAGAGATCAACCTGGAGTTGGTCGGCGAAGAAACCGACCTCGACAAGAACCTGGTCGAGGCCTTGGCCGATCCGCTGGTCCACTTGGTGCGTAACGCCGTTGACCACGGTGTGGAAGGCCCCGACGAACGCGAGGCCGCTGGCAAATCGCGCACCGGTCGCGTGGTGCTGTCCGCCGAGCAGGAGGGGGACCACATCCTGCTGATGATCACCGACGACGGCAAGGGCATGGATGCCGACGTCCTGCGCAGCAAGGCCGTGGAAAAAGGCCTGCTGGACAAGGATGCGGCCGATCGCCTGACCGATCTGGAATGCTACAACCTGATTTTCGCACCGGGCTTCTCGACCAAGACCGAGATTTCCGACGTGTCCGGCCGCGGTGTCGGCATGGACGTGGTGAAGACCAAGATTTCCCAGCTCAACGGCACGGTCAACGTGTTCTCGCAAAAGGGCCAGGGCTCGAAGATCGTCATCAAGGTGCCGCTGACCCTGGCGATCATGCCGACACTGATGGTGATGCTGGGCAACCAGGCCTTCGCCTTCCCGCTGGTCAACGTCAACGAGATCTTCCACCTCGATCTGTCGCGCACCAACGTGGTCGACGGCCAGGAAGTGGTGATCGTTCGCGACAAGGCGCTGCCGCTGTTCTATCTCAAGCGCTGGCTGGTCAGCAAGGCTGCCCACGAAGAGCAGGGCGAGGGCCACGTGGTGATTCTTACCGTCGGCAACCAGCGCATCGGTTTCGTCGTCGACCAGCTGGTGGGCCAGGAAGAGGTGGTGATCAAGCCCCTTGGCAAGATGCTGCAGGGCACCCCCGGCATGTCCGGGGCGACCATCACCGGTGACGGTCGCATCGCACTGATTCTCGACGTGCCGAGCATGCTCAAGCGCTACGCACGGCGTATCTGATCGTCCGCGGCGCGACCCCTGTCGCGCCGCTTAGGAGTGTTTATGGTTGTCAAGGTACTGGTGGTCGACGACTCCGGCTTCTTCCGTCGCCGGGTCTCGGAGATCCTGTCGTCCGACCCCAACATTACCGTGGTTGGCACGGCCACCAACGGCCGGGAAGCCATCGATCAGGCGCTGGCGCTCAAGCCCGACGTGATCACCATGGATTACGAAATGCCGTTGATGGACGGCATAACGGCTGTGCGCAGCATCATGCAGCGCTGTCCGACGCCGGTACTGATGTTCTCCTCGCTCACCCACGAAGGCGCCCGGGTCACCCTGGATGCGCTGGATGCCGGTGCGGTGGATTTCCTGCCGAAGAACTTCGAGGACATCTCGCGCAACCCCGAGAAGGTCAAGCAGTTGCTGTGCGAGAAGGTGCACAGCATTTCGCGCAGCAACCGCCGGGGGATCGGCACGGCGTCCCTGACGCCGCCCGCCGGCGGTAGCCTGAGCCGACCTGCAAGCACGTTCACTACACCGGCACCGGCGCCGGCGGCTCGGCCGCAGGCCAGCGTGAGCACGCCGGCGCCGGAGCGCACCTCGTCCGCAGCCAGCGCCGCGCCCAAACGCAAGGCCTACAAGCTGGTAGCGATCGGCACGTCGACCGGCGGCCCGGTCGCCCTGCAGCGGGTGCTCACCCAGTTGCCGGCCAATTTCCCGGCGCCGATCGTGTTGATCCAGCACATGCCGGCAGCCTTCACCAAGGCGTTTGCCGAGCGTCTCGACAAGCTCTGCAAGATCAACGTCAAGGAAGCCGAAGACGGCGACATCCTGCGTCCCGGCCTGGCCATCCTGGCCCCCGGCGGCAAGCAGATGATGATCGACGGCCGCGGCACCATCCGCATCCTGCCCGGTGACGAACGCCTGAACTACAAACCCTGCGTGGACATCACCTTCGGCTCGGCGGCCAAGGCCTACAACGACAAGGTGCTGGCGGTGGTGCTCACCGGCATGGGCGCCGACGGCCGCGAGGGCGCGCGCCTGCTCAAACAGAGCGGCAGCCAGGTGTGGGCCCAGGACGAAGCCAGTTGCGTGATCTACGGCATGCCGATGGCGATCGTCAAAGCCAACCTCGCGGATGCGATCTACTCGCTCGATGATATCGGCAGACACCTGGCCGAGGCCTGCATCTGATGGATGTGCTGAGCCTGATTGGCGTCATTCTGGCATTCGTCGCCATTCTTGGCGGCAATTACCTCGAAGGCGGCCATGTATCGGCTCTGCTCAATGGCCCGGCCGCGTTGATCGTGATCGGCGGTACCGTGGGCGCGGCGTTGCTGCAGACTCCGGTGGCGGTGTTCAAACGGGCCATGACCATCGTGCGCTGGATCTTTTTTCCGCCGCAGATCGACCTGCCAGGTGGCATCGACCGGGTGGTCAACTGGAGCATGACGGCGCGCAAGGAGGGCCTGCTGGGTCTCGAAGCCGTGGCTGACGGCGAAGCCGATCCCTATGCACGCAAGGGCTTGCAACTGCTGGTCGATGGCGCCGAGCCGGAGGCCATCCGCAGTATTCTCGAGGTGGACCTGTACACCCAGGAAAGCCGCGATATCCAGGCGGCGAAGTTCTTCGAATGCATGGGCGGCTATGCGCCGACCATTGGCATCATCGGGGCGGTGATGGGGCTGATCCACGTGATGGGCAATCTTGCCGATCCGAGCCTGCTCGGCGGCGGTATCGCCGTCGCGTTCGTCGCCACCATCTATGGGGTGGCGGTCGCCAACCTGCTCTTGTTGCCCGTCGGCGCCAAGCTCAAGTCCGTCGCCATGCGCCAGTCGGCGTACCGGGAAATGCTCCTCGAAGGCATCCTGTCCATCGGCGAGGGTGAGAACCCGCGCTCCATCGAGTTGAAGCTGCAAGGCTTCATGAACTGATCATGGCTCGCCGACGCCGCCACGAAGAGCACGAGAATCACGAACGCTGGCTGGTGTCCTACGCGGACTTCATCACCTTGCTGTTCGCCTTCTTCGTGGTCATGTACTCGATATCCTCGATCAACGAGGGCAAATACAAGATCCTGTCCGAGACCCTTACCGGCGTGTTCAACCAGCCGGACCGTTCGATCAAGCCCATTCCGGTGGGCGACGAGCGACCGCGCACCACCGAGCCGGATCGCTCGATGGTCGACGAGGCGGCGCCGCAGCAGATCGCGGCCTCGACCCTGCAGAGCATCGCCGACAGCATCCGCGATGCCTTTGGCGGCTTGCTGCAGAGCGACCAGTTGAAAGTGCGCGGCAATGAGCTGTGGATCGAGATCGAACTCAGTTCCGGGTTGCTGTTCAACAGCGGCGATGCGCTGCCCAACGACATGGCATTCGAGATTATCGAGAAAATTGCCAAGATTCTGGCACCTTACGACAACCCCGTGCATGTCGAGGGCTTCACCGACAACCAGCCCATTCGCACCGCGCAGTTTCCCACCAACTGGGAACTGTCCACCGCGCGAGCGGCCAGCATCGTGCGCATGCTCGCGCTGGACGGCGTCGATCCGTCGCGCCTGGCCGCGGTAGGCTACGGCGAGTTTCAGCCGGTGGCGGACAACGCTACTGCGCAGGGCAGGGCGCGCAATCGGCGAGTGGTGCTGGTGGTCTCGCGTAACCTCGATGTACGGCGTAGTGTAAGCGGTGTCGGCAGCGCCAATGCGCAACCCGATGCCGCGCTGCAGCGGGCTGGCACGCAACCTGCTATCTCGCCTGATGTACAGGCGCCAGGCAATAGTGCCGTCAATTCCCCGTCGCCCGCTCCATGAAGCGGGCACTCAGTCTCGGCCAGGCGCAGCCTGCTCCGGGAGGATGAAGCGTATGAGAGTTTGGGCTGTAGCCAACCAGAAAGGCGGTGTCGGCAAGACCACATCGTCCATCGCCCTTGCCGGCTTGCTGGCCGATGCCGGCAAGCGTGTGGTGGTGGTCGATCTCGACCCGCATGGATCGATGACCAGCTACTTCGGCCACGACCCCGATAGCCTCGAACACAGCGTCTTCGACCTGTTCCAGCATCAGGGCAGCGTGCCCCAGGGGCTGCCGGCGCAGTTGCTGCTGCCAACCAGCAACGAGCGGATTTCGCTGTTGCCGTCGAGCACGGCGCTGGCCACCCTGGAGCGGCAGTCGCCCGGGCAGAACGGCCTCGGCCTGGTGGTCGCCAAAAGCCTGGCGCAGCTGTGGCAGGACTTCGACCATGCGGTGATCGACAGCCCGCCGTTGCTCGGCATACTGATGGTCAATGCGCTGGCCGCGAGCCAGCAGCTGGTGATTCCGGTGCAGACGGAGTTTCTCGCCGTGAAAGGCCTGGAACGCATGGTCAGCACCCTGGCAATGATCAACCGGTCACGCAAGCAGGCCCTGCCGTACACCATCGTGCCGACCTTGTTCGACCGGCGTACCCAGGCCTCGATGTCGACCCTGCGGTTGCTCAAGAACAATTATCCCGAACATCTCTGGCAGGCTTACATCCCGGTCGACACGCGGCTGCGTGATGCCAGCCGGGCAGGGCTGACGCCTTCGCAGTTCGATGGCAACAGCCGCGGCACCATCGCCTACCGCGCGCTGCTCAAGCATTTGCTGGCGCAGCAACCTGCGTCGCAAGTGGCCTGATTGCCAATGGCCAGATATTCTGCTCGTACGGCCTCAAGTCTGCCGCCCCTGCGGCCGATAGCTCATACAGGTTCCCATCGCAGGTTGCATCCATGAGTCGTTCCACTGCCACCGCCACACGACCCCAATTGGCCCTGCAGGCCTATCTCGACGGATTGCTGCAGGATGCCGCGGTCGAGCTCGAGCAGGAGTTGGCGGACAGCAGCCTCGACGAGTTCGAAGCTGCCGTGCTCGAGGAGCAGATCCGTGATGCCCGGGTGGCGCCGCGGGTCGAGGTTGCGCCGTTGGTGCTCGTCGAGCCTGTCGCGCCTGCAGTCGTCGCACCCGTGGTGGAGGCGTTGCTGCCGACCCCGGTCGAGCCCGTGCCCGTGCCGGTCGTCGAACCGCTGGTGGAGGTGCACCGCCCGGTACCGCCCCTTGCCGCGGTGCTGGCCGATGGTCGCCCCGAGTGGGCCGAGGAGCCATTCGAATGCCTGCTGTTCGATGTCGCCGGGCTGACGCTTGCCGTGCCGCTGGTGTGCCTGGGTTCGATCTACCCGCTGGCCGGCCAGGACCTCACACCTTTGTTTGGTCAACCCGATTGGTTTCTAGGCATACTGCCTTCACAGTCGGGCAACCTTAAGGTGCTCGACACGGCGCGCTGGGTGATGCCCGACCGCTACCGGGATGATTTCCGCCAGGGGTTGCAGTACGTGATTTCCGTGCAAGGCTACGAATGGGGGCTGGCCGTTCATCAGGTCAGCCGTTCGATTCGCCTGCATCCGGACGAGATCAAATGGCGCGGCCAGCGTGCCCAGCGGCCATGGCTGGCGGGTACCGTGATCGAGCACATGTGCGCCCTGCTGGACGTTGCCGCACTGGCCGAATTGATCGCCAGCGGCGCCATCAAGCGCATGAACAACGGACAGATACACTGATTACCGGGGCGCGTGCCGTGCACGCGCCCTCGATTGAATAGCGGGAATCCCGCACACCGCCACACGCGGTCAATGACGAGGCTAGGCCATGAAGAAAAGCTCTGCACAAGGCGCTGAAGATCCGATCCTGCAGTGGGTGACGTTCCGTCTGGACAACGAAACCTATGGCATCAACGTGATGCAGGTGCAGGAAGTTCTGCGCTACACGGAAATCGCCCCGGTGCCGGGTGCGCCGAGCTACGTGCTGGGCATCATCAACCTGCGCGGTAACGTGGTCACCGTGATCGACACGCGTCAGCGTTTCGGCCTCGATTCCTCCGACGTCACCGACAACACGCGCATCGTCATCATCGAGGCGGACAAGCAGGTCGTGGGCATCATGGTCGACAGCGTCGCCGAAGTGGTTTACCTGCGTCAGTCCGAGGTGGAAACCGCGCCAAACGTCGGTAACGACGAGTCGGCCAAGTTCATTCAGGGCGTCTGCAACAAGAACGGCGAGCTGCTGATTCTGGTCGAGCTGGACAAGATGATGACCGAGGAGGAGTGGTCGGAGCTGGAGAGCATCTGACGTGCTCGAAGCCGTTCTGATCGTTCTCGCGCTGGTCTGTGCCGGGCTGGTGGGCACCTGCGTGTGGCTCGCAGGGCGCCTGCGCCTGGCCAGCCAGCTACAGGCCGAGCGCGATGCCCAGCGTGACCAGCGCATTCGCGAACTGGGCAAGCGCCTGGACACCTATCTGACCGGCAGTATCCGCATGGGCGAGGAGCTCCACGAGTTGCGCCGCACCGTAGCGCCGCTGCCGGACAAACTGACCCAGATCGAACAGCGCGACCCCACCAGCCTGTCATTCACCCAGGCCGCGCGCCTGGTGGGCATGGGCGCCAGTGCCGACGACCTCACCCAGTCCTGTGGGCTAAGCAAGGCCGAGGCTGATTTGGTCGCCAAGCTGCACCAGTCCCGTCGCCCCTGATACGCCAAGCGGTCGCGATTCCTGCGCGAAATGTGCCCGCCCGTAGGCGCGTCGCCCTCGACGCGAAGGTGATTGCGGCCACACCGCACAATCCGCATTGCCCCTACTATTCGCCGCGAGGTCGCGGCTCCTACAATGGATCGCGGCACCACCACCCGCGTAGGAGCGTCGCCCCCGGCGCGAAAGCGATTGCGGCCACACGGCAAAATCAATGTTGCCCCGCCATTCGCCGCGAGGTCGCGGCTCCTATAATGGATCGCGGCACCACCACCCGCGTAGGAGCGTCGCCCCCGGCGCGAAATGTTGCAGCCGCGCCGCGCCATCGCGTAACGGCCACCATTCGCCGCGAGGTCGCGGCTCATACAATGGATCGCGGCACCACCACTCGCGTAGGAGCGTCGCCCCCGGCGCGAAGGCAATTGTGGCCACACCGCAAAATCAAATGTTGCCCCGCCATTCGCCGCGAGGTCGCGGCTCCTACAATGGATCGCGGCACCACCACCCGCGTAGGAGCGTCGCCCCCGGCGCGAAATGTTGCAGCCGCGCCGCGCCATCGCGTAACGGCCACCATTCGCCGCGAGGTCGCGGCTCCTACAATGGATCGCGGCACCACCACCCGCGTAGCAGCGTCGCCCCCGGCGCGAAGGCGATTGCGGCCACACTGCACAATCCGCATTGCCCCCACCATTCGCCGCGAGGTCGCGGCTCCTACAATGGATCGCGGCACCACCACCCGCGTAGGAGCGTCGCCCCCGGCGCGAAAGCAATTGCGGCCTAACTGCAAAATAAACCCCAGTTTCAGCGCAAGCCCATCGAGCTTGCCCTTGCGCTGCTCTGTCGGTAGGGTTGCCGCCTCGGCTAACCTGGCCACCTGATCAGGATCTTGTGTGAAACCCGTTTCCCGTGCGTTGTTGCTGCTGGCCCTAGTGGCCGCAGCGGTAAATTTGCGACCAGGCATAACTTCGCTAGCGCCCCTTATCGAGCGTATCGCTCAGGAACTGTCCCTGAGCCGCGGCTTCATCAGCCTCACTACCGCGTTGCCGGTGCTGTGCATGGGGCTTCTGGCGCCTCTGGCTCCGCGCCTTGCGGTCCGGTTTGGCTTGGAGCGCACCATAACCCTGTGCCTCTTCACCATCACCCTTGCCCTGGCGCTGCGCCTGGCTGGCCACTCCAGCACGATACTGGTGGCCAGTGCCGTGCTGCTTGGAGCCGCCATTGCGATTGCCGGGCCGCTGTTGTCGGGTTTCATCAAGCGCCATTTTTTTGGCCGCATGGGGCAGGTGCTCGCCTGGTACTCGCTGAGCATGGCCATCGGCGGCGCGGTCGGGGTCGTGCTCACCATGCCGGTAACTCAACTGTTCGCGGATGACTGGAGCGTCGGCCTGGCTATCTGGGCACTGCCGGCCGCATTGGCAGCGGCCATCTGGCTTGGCCTGCCAAAACATCAGGCCGAGCCGCTGAGCAGCGAGGATGCCTCTGCGGGGTTGCCCTGGCGTGAGCCGCGGGCCTGGCTGATTGCCGGCTACTTTTCGCTGCAGGCCGGATTGTTCTATGCGATTGCGACCTGGACCGTGGCCCGTTACCAGGAAGCCGGACTGTCGGCGATGCACAGCAACACGTTGTTCAGCCTGGCGATGCTGATGGGGTTGCCGAGCTCGTTCCTGCTGCCATGGTTGGTGCAGCGGGTCGCCAACCATTACCTGCTGATGGTGGCCTGCGGCTCGATGACGCTATTGAGCCTGAGCATGATCACCTTCGTGCCCACTTTCGTACCCGAGTTGTGGGCGCTGACGCTGGGCTTCGGCATGAGTGGCTCGTTCGCCCTGTCGCTGCTGTTGCCGATCTACGAAGCGGGCTCGCCCATGGCGGTGAGCCGCTGGACAGCGATGATGCTCGGCCTGGGTTACAGCGTCGCCTGCCTGACGCCCGTGCTAAGCGGCCTGGCCCGCGATGTTGCCGGCACCTATCAGGTGCCGTTCATGGTCCTGACCGGGATGGCCGTGGTCATGGTGCTGCTGGCATGGCTAATGCGCAAAGGGCCACGCCGGGCCGGTAAATGACGGGCAGGGCGCAGGCATGTCGCAATACCCGAAATCCGCCGGCGGAGTTCCCTGGCACGCCTCTCGTGTGATAGAAGGCAGCCAGTTTTTTACGGAGTGAACCCGTGGAATCGGAATCCATCGTCTATGGCTGCATCCGCGACTGGCCATCGGACAGTCCTTCGGAGAGCCGTTTACGCCGTCTGCTCAATCGGCAGGTACTGGATGCGTTACCCGCTGGCGATGCCTGGCCCTTCCTCGGGCGCGAGATGTTCTCCTGCTGTCAGCAGCCGGGCAGCGGCCTTTACCAGACCCAGGTGATCCACTTCGGCGCGAGTTACCAGACCGTCGAGTATGAATGGAAGCTATGGGTCGCCGAGTTCGAGGCCTTGCTCAAACGGCTGTACTGGGCCAGCGCTGTGGTGCATCTGGAAACCGAACTGAACGGCACCCATACCTTCCGCTGGGAATCCGAGTCGGAAAACGGTTTGCATAGCCCGCACGACGGCGCCCTGCGCGTGCGCTGTGCCTGGGAGCGGGAAGGGGGCCTGCGCGGCTAACCCGGCAGGTTGGATGCGAACGTTGAATCATTGGCAGGACAAAAAATGCTCAATTACTTCTGGTTCTTTCTCGCAGCACTGTTCGAAATCGCGGGTTGCTACGCCTTCTGGATGTGGTTGCGCATGGGCAAGAGCGCATGGTGGGTGCTGCCTGGCCTGTTCAGCCTGTTGCTGTTCGCGCTGCTGCTGACCCGCGTCGAGGCGGCTTATGCAGGCCGTGCCTATGCAGCCTACGGCGGCATCTACATCGTTACCTCGCTGCTCTGGCTAGGCATCATCGAAAAAGCGCGCCCCCTCGGTAGCGACTGGCTCGGTGCAGCGTTCTGCGTGATTGGCGCCTCTATCATCCTGCTTGGCCCACGCTTGCCGCAGCCATAAGCTGGCACCACCAAACACCCCGTAGGAGCGCCGCCCCCGGCGCGAACGAGTGCGGCCTTTCAGGGATACCGGAGTTGTGCATGCGATTCGCCGCGAGGTCGCGACTCCTACGGGGTGTGGCGTTTGTAGGAGCGTCGACCTCGGCGCGAACGAGTGCGGCCTTTCAGGGATATCGGAGTTGTGCATGCGATTCGCCGCGAGGTCGCGACTCCTACGGGGTGTGGCGTTTGTAGGAGCGTCGACCTCGGCGCGAACGAGTGCGGCCTGTCAGGGATATCGGAGTTGTGCATGCGATTCGCCGCGAGGTCGCGGCTCCTACGGGGTTTGGCGTTTGTAGGAGCGTCGACCTCGGCGCGAATGATGGCGGCCTTACCGCATCTTCGATGCTGCCCACACGCGTCGCCGCGAGGTCGCGACTCCTACGGGGTGTGGCGTTTGTAGGAGCGTCGACCTCGGCGCGAACGAGTGCGGCCTTTCAGGGATATCGGAGTTGTGCATGCGATTCGCCGCGAGGTCGCGACTCCTACGGGGTGTGGCGTTTGTAGGAGCGTCGACCTCGGCGCGAACGAGTGCGGCCTGTCAGGGATATCGGAGTTGTGCATGCGATTCGCCGCGAGGTCGCGGCTCCTACGGGGTTTGGCGTTTGTAGGAGCGTCGACCTCGGCGCGAATGATGGCGGCCTTACCGCATCTTCGATGCTGCCCACACGCGTCGCCGCGAGGTCGCGACTCCTACGGGGTGTGGCGTTTGTAGGAGCGTCGACCTCGGCGCGAATAATGGCGGCCTTACCGCATTTTCGATGCTGCCCACACCATTCGCCGCGAGGTCGCGACTCCTACGGGGTGTGGCGTTTGTAGGAGCGCCGCCCCCGGCGCGAAGGATGGCCGCCGTACCGCAGGATTGATGTCGTGCCCACCATTCGCCGCGAGGTCGCGACTCCTACGGGGTGTGGCGTTTGTAGGAGCGCCGCCCCCGGCGCGAAACGCTTGTGGCTACGCCATACGATCAGCGTCTCACCTGCTCCCCGTGAGCACGAATCCTACCCGGCAGCAGCGCTTAGGCTTCATCTTCTTCCAGCCATTCTTTCGGCACATCGCGTTTGAGCGCCAACTGGCATTGCTGGCTTTCCGGATCGAAGACGATTACCGCTTCGCCTTTGTCCAGTGCCCGGCGTACGCGGATTACGCGGGTCTCCAGCGGCGTTTCGTCGCCGTTATCGGTGCCGTCGCGGGTCACGAAGTCCTCGATCAGGCGGGTGAGGGTTTCTGCCTCGAGCAGGTTGGCCGGAATCAACACGATTTTCTCCTGAGGCGCCATGGCCTCGTGAACATCAAAAAAGCATCAGCCCAGTTGGACGGCACCAGCCGGCGTTTGATCACCTCTTTCGCTCACCGGCCGATGCAGTGTTGCAGGCTCCGCTGAGCTAACAATCGGCAAAGCAACATCCCAGGCCATACAACGACTTACGCTCGCCTGCTCGATTCAGCCGTGACTTTTACATCAACCTGTGCACATTTTCCGGGTTGGTGATTTTTTAGACTGTTCAAAAGCTGATCAGCGTGCTAAAACCGTTCCATCGAGTGACATAGCCGCTTGAAAACGAAGGGAAAAGTATGACCAAGTCGGAGCTGATCGAAAGAATCGTCACCCACCAAGGACAGCTTTCAAACAAAGATGTCGAGCTGGCCATCAAGACCATGCTCGAACAAATGTCCCAAGCGCTGGCGACCGGTGATCGGATCGAGATCCGTGGCTTCGGCAGTTTTTCTCTTCATTACCGTGCTCCCCGTGTCGGTCGTAATCCGAAAACCGGCCAGTCGGTACGGCTGGATGGCAAATTCGTCCCGCACTTCAAACCTGGTAAAGAGCTGCGCGACCGGGTGAACGAAGAGGAAGAGTAAGCATACGCAGCCCTATGCCTGAACGCCCAGCCTGGGCCAGGCGTCGCCTCACAGCCATCACTTCTCAAGGGTCGTCGCCCGGATTGATCAGAAACATCCGCTAGATCGATCTCGACCTTGCCGCTCCATCACCAGTTAAAGGATTGACTGATGAGCTACCCGCAGATCACCCACCATGGCGCGCACGACGGGGTAACCGGCTCCTGCCACCAATTGCATATGGCCGCCGACAGCAGCGTGCTCATCGACTGTGGGCTTTTCCAGGGTGCCGACGCTTCAGCCAATGGCGCCCGGGCGGATCACCAGACCATCGATTTCACCCTGGAAGGCATCCGCGCGCTGATCGTCACCCACGTGCACATCGATCATGTGGGGCGCATTCCGTACCTGCTAGCTGCCGGCTTCAAAGGGCCGATCCTGTGCAGCGAACCCTCCGCCAGGCTACTGCCCATCGTGCTCGAAGACGCCTTCAAGCTGACCTTCAGCCGCGACCAGCGCCAGGTCGAACGCTACATAAAGGAGGTGCAGCAACGGCTTATCGCACTGCCCTACAACCACTGGTTCACTCTGCAAGAGGGCGGCGGCCTTACCGTCAGGGTTCGCCTGCAGCGTGCCGCCCATATGCTCGGCTCCGCCTACGTGGAAGTGGATCTGCAAGACGATGCCAGCGCGCCGAGCAAGCGCATCGTCTTCTCGGGCGACCTCGGCGCGCCGGGTGCGCCAATCCTCAAACCCTGCATACCGCCGCGTCGCGCCGACATTCTGGTGCTGGAAAGCACCTACGGCGACCGCCTGCACGAGGATCGCAGTACCCGCCGTCAGCGCCTGGAGCAGGTCATCGAACACGCCCTGGCCAACAACGGCACCGTGCTCATACCTGCCTTCAGCGTCGGTCGCACGCAAGAGCTGCTCTACGAGCTGGAAGACATCATCCACAGCAAGAGTCTGGGTACCCCAGCCGCTATAGAGTCACCTGTGGGAGCGGGCCATGCCCGCGAAAATCCTCAAACTGCACTCAATGATCCTGCTGAAACCGACTGGCCAAGCCTACCCATCATCCTCGACTCACCCTTGGCCAGCCGCTTCACCCAGGCCTACCGCGAACTGGAAGATTTCTGGAACGACGAAGCCCAGGCCCGCGTGCAATCCGGCAGAAGGCCGCTGGCCTTCGACCAACTGATCACCATCGACAGCCACGCCGACCACCAGAGGATTCTCAACCACCTGGCCAGCAGCGCCAGGCCGGCTATCGTCATCGCCGGCAACGGCATGTGCTCCAGCGGCCGCATCGTCAACTACCTAAAGGCCATGCTGGGCGACCCGCGGCACGACGTGCTATTCGTCGGCTACCAGGCCAGGGGTACGCCAGGCCATGCTATTCAACGCTTCGGCCCGCGCAACGGCTACGTGGAGTTCGACGGCGAGCGCTATGACATTCGTGCTGGTGTACACAGCATCGGCGGGTACTCTGCCCATGCGGACCAGGCGGGGTTGGTTGAGTTCGTGACGGCGATGGAGCAGTTGCCGAGGGAGATTCGGTTGGTGCATGGGGAGGAGGGGGCGAAGGCGTCATTAAGGCGTGCGCTGGTAAGTGCTTACAGCGCACGTGGGCTGACCCTTAGGTTTCAGGCTGCTGCGCCCTCTTAGGGCGCAAAGACCAAGCGAAAAATGTGAGGATTCGTTCACGTCGGTGGTAATTGATCCATAAAGAACAGCTAGAATGATCGCTCGATAAGTCTACAGCGGCCTCGAAAAGTTAGCAGTATTCCGATTGATGCTAGCCAGCAGTTTGCCGGGGCACCACAGCTAGCACGACGTTGTAGGTTTATAGGTGTGTAGTGATTGCCGGATGCTGTTGTGACAATGTTCAACTTAGCCCTATCGGTGCCCAGACGCCCAGTCGAGTGTGTGGCTACTGACTTCATGTTGGGGGTTCCCGGGTTTGCTGTATCGCACAATCTTGCGCTTTTGTCCTCTGTGCCATAAGCACCTCCAGCCGTTGCCAGCGCCGCTAGCCGTAGCAGCATCGCCCTCGGCATGACGCATCTACGTGGATTGACTGTCTGCACCGCTCGTCTAGCGATCACGTTGTTCCGTGCCTCGAATTTCTCCGCCCGCCTTGAAACAGGATCACTGAGCCCATGCCGCAATCCCCAAATGTCCGCCCGCAAAACGATGAGATCGATCTGGGCAAGCTGATGCACGCACTGTGGGAGCGCAAGAAACTGATCATTAGCGTTACAGCCATCGTGACGCTGTTGGCGGTCGCTTATGCGCTGCTGGCTACCAAGTACTACCGTACCCAGAGCATCCTTCGCCCGGTTGCGATGAACGTGCTCGATGAACTCAATGCGTCCGGCCTCTACACCCTGACGCCTGAGGAGGCACTGCAACGAGTCGGTGCAGGGATCAGCTCCTATGAATATCGGCTCGAGTACTTCAATGCAAACCAGGAGCTTTTTGGGCCGGAGGCTGTGAGCGATGGGCAGACGCCCGAGCAGGCGCTGAACCAGATCACTGAAGATTTCGAAATACTCAGGCCCGCTGCCAATCGTACGGATGGTGGCTTTTCCTATGTAGGTCTCGCTTATACCTATCCTTGGGGCGTGAAGGGCGCGGATATCGTCAATGGGCTGATTCAGTACGTCATTCAGCGAGAACGCATCGCCTTAGCGGAAGATGTGGAAGTGATCATCCGTAACCGCCTAGCCAAGTTAGAACAGCGCATGGCAGCAGAGCGAGCAGCCTACCAGGCAAACAAGCAGGCGAAAATAGCATCCCTTTTGGAGGCTGATGCGCTCAAGCGTGCTCAACTACAGGACGAGCTGAGTTCGTTGCGCAAACAGCTGCGTACCCGCCGTGACGACAGAATTGCTCAACTCAACGAGGCCATTATGATCGCGCAGTCTTTGAGCATCGAGAAGCCCAGCACGCCATCTAGTCTTTCTGACAATACTTCGATAACCGGTTCGGGCGATGTGATCCGCACTGAAATCAACAACCAGAATATTCCGCTTTACTTCATGGGCACAGAGGCATTGGAAGCTGAGCGCGTTGCACTCCAAAAACGTCTTACGGATGACTTTATAGAGCCGAGAGTCGCGCAGATTCAAGCAGATCTACGGCTACTTGAGCAGAACCGCGAGGTTGAACTCCTTAAACAGCGCGTCGATGAAGATGTCTACATCGAGAATTATGCGAAGTGGAGTCTGGAGGCTGCGGAGCTTAAGGGATTGAATCTTGACCTAAACACTTTGCAGCTGATCAACATAGATAGCGAGGCGATCTATCCGAATTCGTCTATCAGCCCTAGAGTAGCCTTGGTAGCAGTGTTAGGTGGTATTTTTGGTATTATGCTTGGTCTGTTCTGGGCTTTAATCAGTGTGATAGCCGTCCGCCCAAGGTAAACATTAATGTCTAAGCTTTTCTAAATGTTATGTTGTCTAATTTTTTGAGCTAAGTTTAGGGAGTGTAGGGCGGGGCTTTATATAATGCAGATATATTGAAAAGATTTGGCGGGTAGTTAGGTTTTAAATTAAAATAAAGATGGCTCTGATTATAAATCAAATTGATTGGTGTTATTTTTTGGCTTGCAAATATGCTGGCGGTTTTGGTATGTAAGGTTAAGTGATTTTTACTGATCTGATTTTAGGTGGTCAGTTCCCTTGGGGCTGATCCGAAGTAGCTTATAAATTGAGGTGTTAATATGATTCCTTATGGGCGGCAAGATATTACTGAAGAAGACATAAAGACGGTGATAGACGTCCTTAAGTCATCCCACTTAACTCAAGGTCCAGCCGTGCCTAAGTTTGAACAGGCTGTGGTGCGCCACTGTAATGTTAAATATGCGGTTGCGGTAAATAGTGCTACATCTGCGTTGCATATCGCATGTTTATCTCTCGGACTTGGGGAGGGGGACTGGCTATGGACGACGCCCAATACATTTGTCGCTTCAGCTAATTGTGCGCTTTATTGTGGTGCAAAGGTTGATTTCGTCGATATTGATTCTCGCACATATAATTTATGTCCTGTAGCGTTAGAGGCAAAGTTAATAGATGCGGAAAAGTGTGGATTGCTGCCAAAGGTTGTTGTCCCCGTACACTTTAGTGGTCAGCCCTGTGACATGAAGGCTATCCATGCGCTATCTTTGAAGTACGGATTTAAAATAATAGAAGATGCATCTCATGCTATCGGTGGGCTCTACTTGAATGAGCCTATTGGTAATTGTCGTTATAGTGATATTACAGTATTTAGTTTTCATCCCGTTAAAATTATTACTTCGGCGGAAGGGGGGATGGCATTAACAAATAATGAAAAATATGCCGAGAAGATGTCTTTATTGCGAAGTCATGGGATTACACGAACGTCGAGCTTAATGACTAAGCCAATGGAGGGGGCTTGGTATTATCAGCAGGTAGATCTCGGTTTTAATTATAGAATGACCGATCTCCAGGCTGCACTAGGGGGCAGCCAGATGTCGAGGCTTCTACACTACGTGGCCCGCAGGCATGAGTTGGCTAAGCGCTATAATAAGTTGCTCTCGGATCTGCCTGTTGTTACGCCATGGCAACATAAAGACGGGCATTCTGCGTATCATCTTTATGTTATTTGCTTGAAATTGGATGAGATAAAAATTTCACACGTAGAGGTTTTTGAGGCTCTCAGAGCTAAAGAAATTTTAGTCAATCTTCATTACATTCCGGTACATACACAACCTTACTACCAAGCCATGGGGTTTAGTGTTGGTGACTTTCCAAAGGCAGAGAAATATTATTCTGAGGCCATAAGCATTCCTATGTTTCCTACGCTAAAAGAAGCAGAGCAGGATTATGTTGTTGAATCGCTTAGGGAAATACTTCAATCCTCTTGCGGGTAGGGTTGTCAATGATTTCGGAAGCAGAAAATAATTGGCCAAAGCTCTCGATTCTTTTCTTTTTCATTCGTTGGAGTGGTTAGTATAAAAAGGCCTATAGGCGAGCCTTATAGCAGGTGCTTATAATGGATAAATGTGATCTTACTGATTTCCTTTGAAATGTTGATCGCATAACTGCCGTAATTTTTACGATCTACTTGGCGGTGAAATTGTTATGTCTTTGTTTAAGTTGGCACTGGGAACTGCGCAGTTTGGTCTCGATTATGGAGTTTCAAACTCTAATGGTAAAGTAAGCCTACAAAACGCAACTGATCTTCTTTCTTATGCCAAAAGTAATGGCGTTAGTATGCTGGATACTGCAGTGGCTTATGGTGACAGCGAGCAAGTTCTGGGTAATATTGGAGTAATCGATTGGGATATAGTCACTAAGTTACCTGCATTCCCAGAATGCGAACACGATATTGAATCTTGGGTCGAACGACAGCTGAAGGAGTCACTCGAACGTCTCGGAGTTAATAGCATTTACGGGTTGCTATTGCATCGTCCTCAGCAGCTATTGGAGGGGGGCGGGGGTGAATTAATCCGCGCGCTCGAGCGATTGAAACTGCAAGGTTTTGTGAATAAGGTAGGGGTCTCCATATACCAACCAGAAGAGCTTGATTGTATTTGTAAGGTTATAATTCCTGACATTGTCCAAGCCCCACTAAATATTCTTGATCGCCGTTTAATTGATTCTGGCTGGCTTGCTAGGCTCAAATTATTAGGGGTTGAGGTTCATGCACGCTCAGTTTTCATGCAAGGCCTATTGCTAATGCCGCCGGCTCAGCGACCAAAAAAATTCGCTCGTTGGCAAACTCTTTGGAATGAATGGGATCAATGGCTAAAAGCGAATGAAATTGACCCCGTTGTTGCGTGTTTAGGATTTATATTATCAGAGCCTTTTGTTGACAAGATTGTAGTCGGCGTCGAAAACGCGACGCAGCTCAAAAGTATAATAGGATCAATAGATGTGAGTATACCGAAGGTTCCTGCAAGCATCAGCTCGCAAGAGCTAGACTTGTTAAATCCTGCAAGGTGGTAGGTATATGACACTTAGGCTTGGTGTTATAGGAATGTCAAAAGGCAATGGCCACCCTTATTCGTGGTCAGCTATCTTTAATGGCTACGATGAAGAAAGCATGATGGGCTGTGGCTTTCCAGCCATCTCGGAGTATTTAGCCCTGCAAGAATGGCCGCAGGCCCAGATTAAAGGCGCTTGCGTTACGCACATATGGACGCAAAGTCTTGAGTTGTCTGAACATATAGCAAGCGCTGCTCTGATCAAACATATTGTTTCGCGCCCGGAAGAAATGATAGGCGCTGTAGATGCCGTCCTTTTGGCGCGCGACGATGCTGAACGACACTTGGAGTTCGCAGTTCCTTTTATTGAAGCGGGTATCCCTATCTATATAGACAAGCCCGTGGCCTTGTCTTTAATTGATTTTGATTATTTGTTTAGTCTTGAAAAATATGCGGGACAAATATTTACATGCTCAGCTCTGCGCTACAGTAAAGAGTTGAAGTTAACTTTGCTAGATCGAACTCATCTTGGTGAGATTCGTGAGATACACGCAGTTACGCCAAAATCTTGGGATAAGTACGCGGTGCATATTATTGAGCCTGTTTTGGCAATGTTGCCTAGCCCAGATAAAATCGTTTGCGTGGAGCAAGGCGCTGCAAGAGATAAAGGCGGAGCATTGAGCGCAGTTTGGGAAAGTGGTGTCGTTACTCGATTTTTTGCTATTGGTGAGTCCGCAGTGGCGCCAATAGCCATTCGGGTTTTTGGTAGTAATGGTTATAAAGATCTTTTATTTACTGATTCTTTTGGCGCATTCAAAGCAGCATTGCAGGAATTTATTGATGGCGTGCAGCTTAAATTGGTTAAGTCATCGCCGGATTTCAACAGAAGAGTTGTTTGTCTGATAGAACAAGGGCGGAGGGAACTAGAGTGAGTACTATCCTGATCACAGGAGGAACTGGAAAATTTGGTTCCGTATTGGTTGATTTTTTTTGTCAGAAGGGCCTGCAGGTTGTTTTTACATCGACCTCGGCAGAGAAAATCGCCGCGTTCTCAGGTGAGTATTCTCAGAATAATCAATCGCTAGTCGGTATTGAGGTGGATTTCAATGCCGAGGGCAGCATAGATTATTTAGTAGGGCAGTTGGTCGAAAAAAATATTTCAATCGATTTTTTAGTGAATAACGCAAGAAGTTTAAAGTCTCTCGCCATTGACGCCGACGGCCTTGTGTCAAGAGAGAACTTTGTTGCCGAGTACTTGCTTGATGTAGTTGTCCCCTATGAATTGACTATGGCTCTTTCCAGGCTTAAAGACAGTAGTTTGAAAAGCGTCGTCAATATAGGCTCTCAATATGGACTGGTTGCTGCGAATCCCTCTTTATATACTGATCATATTCGGCAGTCTCCCATCCAGTATGGCGTTGCCAAAGCGGGGCTTGTGCATCTTACCAAAGAGTTAGCTGTACGCCTTGCCGAGCAAAAAGTTCGTGTAAACTGCGTTGCTTACGGGGGCGTTGAAGGGCGAGTAGATGAAGGGTTCAAAGTGCGCTACGCAAGCTTAGTGCCTAGCCAAAGAATGCTTCGTGAAACAGAGATACCTGGACCTATCGAGTTTTTGCTGAGTGATGCTAGTTCCGCAATCACAGGCCAAGTGGTGTCTGCGGATGGCGGGTGGACGATATGGTAAAAAGGTGTATAGCCATAATTCCAGCACGTGGCGGCTCAAAGCGTATTCCGCGTAAGAATATACTCGATTTTTTTGGTAAGCCGATGATTGCGTGGACAATCGAGGCAGCCCAGAAAAGTGGACATTTCGAGCGCATTTTGGTTTCTACTGACGACGAGGAAATTGCTCAGGTAGCAAGGAATTATGGGGCCAGTGTGCCGTTCTTGAGAGTGGAGTGCGCCGATGATCATAGTCCTGTTACTACAGCGACATTGGCTTCGCTTAAGCAGGCTGAGCTTTATTGGGAAACCAAATTCGATACAGTTGTTCAATTAATGCCTAATTGCCCAATGCGTACTGCAGATGATATAAGAAATGCTATTGATAGATTCAATAGTAGGCAGGTCACGTTTCAGATTAGCTGTTTCAAGTTTGGCTGGATGAATCCCTGGTGGGCTTTGCGGCTGAATGAGCAAGGTCAGAGCGAGAAGCTTTTTTCAGAAGCAATGTCTGCAAGATCACAGGACTTGCCTGAACTCTATTGTCCCACAGGTGCTATCTGGTTAGCGCAAGGAGCTGCTTTGAAAGAGCTAGGTGATTTTTATGGCGCTGGGCACGTATTTGATCCGATGCACTGGAGTTCAGCTGTAGATATTGATGATTACGAAGATATGGAGATGGCAAAAGCAGTATGGGTAATGCGCAATCAGATAATTAACTAATGGCTAGCTTTGTTTTTCGTGCCGATGCTTCCCTGCAAGTAGGGACAGGCCATGTAATGCGCTGCTTGACTTTAGCTGATGGACTCAAGGCTAAAGGCGGAGATTGTCATTTTATCTGTCGTGAACATCCGGGCAATCTTCTGGGCTACATAGAAAGTAAGGGTTATAAGGTTTATGTTATTCCTGCTCTGCAAGTAGAGGGAGGCGAATGGAAAAGTGCTAGCGCTTTGTCTCCAAGTGGAGTAACTACTTTGGCTCATTCCCATTGGCTAGGCGCTTCACAAGAAGAAGATGCTGATTCATGTGCAGTGATTTTGAGTGAGTTACGGCCTGACTGGCTGATAGTCGACCACTATGCGTTGGATGCATGCTGGGAAAACATGCTGTCCCGATACTATCGTAAGTTAATGGTTATTGATGACTTGGCTGATCGACAGCATATTTGCGATGTGTTATTAGATCAAACCTTTGGCCGCAATGCCGATGACTATGCGCAAAAGGTTCCGACAGCGTGCAAAGTACTCTGCGGTGCGCAATATTCTTTGCTACGCCCTGAGTTTGGTGCTCTCCGACATTACAGTCTAAATCGACGAAAAGCTCAGGAGGTGAAGCGGCTGCTCGTTACAATGGGAGGCGTTGACAGGAACAATGCCACTGGAAAAGTGCTAGAAGCCCTTAGGTATTGTGATCTCCCGCCGAACTGCAGCATCACTGTAGTAATGGGCAACAACGCCCCTTGGCGGAGTGAGGTACGACTGCAGGCTGAGCAGATGCCTTGGCTTACAGATATCCTGATTGGTGTAAGTGATATGGCTCAGTTGATGGCTGACAGCGACTTAGCAATTGGCGCTGCTGGTTCGACTTCCTGGGAACGCTGTTGTTTGGGATTACCTACGGTAATGGTCGTCCTAGCTGATAATCAGCGTCATTTAGCTCATTGGTTAGAGACCGAGGGGGCAGCAGTATCAGTAGAGTTGCAGAAGATTGATGAATTTCTTCCCGCATTGATAAGTCAGCTGATATTGCTATCAAGCCCTAGGCTTGTTATGAGTCAGGTCGCAGCTGATATAACAGATGGAAGTGGAGTGGCTGCAATTATTCAGCATTTGGAGTCTGTAAAATGACTTTGATGGTGTCAGGTAAACAAAGTATTCGTCTAATGTCACCTGATGATTTGGAGTTGGTACTCGCATGGCGGAACCATAAAGAGATTCGCCGCTATATGTATACCCAGCATGAAATTACTTTAGCTGAGCATTCAGCATGGTTTGATCGGGTATCGCATGACTCCAGTCGTCATTTGCTTATTTTTGAAGATGATCAAGTTCCGCTTGGTTTCATAAATATTAATCAGATAGGTCTTGGCGGAATAGCCGACTGGGGTTTTTACACTGACCCAGCTGCGCCAAAAGGAACCGGCAGAAAGCTCGGCCAATTAGGCTTAAAGTTTGCATTCACTCACGCTAAGCTACATAAAATTTGCGGCCAATCACTAAAACATAATAATCGCTCAATTAAATTTCATCTGCATTTAGGATTTAAGCAAGAAGGCATTTTGAGTGAGCAGCATTACGATGGTCAGAGATATCATGATATTGTGTGTTTTGGTCTACTGGCTTCTGAGTGGCAAATCAATATTTTAGAGGTTTAATTATGCCTACATTACCTGCTATTCACATTGCTGGCCGCCGTATTGCTGCAGACATGCCTCCTTATATTATTGCTGAGCTTTCTGCAAACCATAATGGCAAGTTAGAAACAGCATTAAAAATAATTGAGGAGGCCAAAAAAGCCGGTGCCGACGCGGTTAAATTGCAAACGTACACCGCGGATACCATCACGCTTGATTGTGACTCTGAAGATTTTCAAATTCATGGCGGTTTATGGGGCGGAAAAACGCTTTATCAGCTTTACCAAGAAGCTCATATGCCTTGGGAATGGCATAAACCATTGTTTGAACATGCACGTAAGATGGAAATTACCATCTTCAGTTCGCCATTTGATAACAGTGCTGTCGATTTTCTGGAAGATTTGAATGCGCCTGCATATAAGATAGCATCTTTTGAAGCAGTTGATTTATCGCTTATTAAATATGTAGCCAGCACAGGCAAACCAATGATCATTTCTACAGGCATGGCTGATGCCGAGGAGATTCAAGAAGCTATTGATGCCGCATTCGCTGGCGGATGTAAAGAATTAGCGATATTGCACTGCGTGAGTGGTTATCCTGCGCCGGCGGAAGATTATAATTTGCGAGTTATTCCGGATATGCTGCGGCGTTTTGGGTTAGTTACTGGTTTGTCAGATCATACATTGGATAATACGACTGCAGTTACCAGCGTAGCGTTGGGTGCAGCTTTGATTGAAAAACACGTTACTCTTAATCGTAGTGGCGGGGGGGCTGATGATAGCTTCTCTTTAGAGCCTAACGAACTTGCGCAGCTATGCGAGAATAGTCGTATTGCATGGAGTGCGTTAGGAAAGGTCGATTATGGGAGAAAGTCAAGCGAGCAGGGTAATGCTAAATTTAGAAGGTCGCTATATTTTGTTAAGTCGCTGAAGAAGGGTGAGCTAATTACCTCCGATTCTATTAGAAGTGTTCGGCCGGGATTTGGGCTGGCTCCGAAGTACTTAGAAACATTAATCGGTTGTTCCGTAACGTCAGATATTAAAGCTAATACTCCAGTGAGTACTGAGTTAGTAGGTAAGCGATAAAATGACTCATCAGTCACTGCGAATCTCCATGGTGCCGGAGTTGCTATGTTAAAAGCAGATGAGTCGTTGTTTCTAGACTTTATAAGAGCTGCGAGTGCCTTTGTTGTTTTGCTCGCACATGTACAGCAAATTTTGATAAGTCCTACTTGGATGCCGTTTTCGTTGAGCGGCAGAAGTGACATTGTTCCTTTCATATATTCGCAGATTGGCGCACTCGGTGTAATGGTATTCTTTGTGTTAAGTGGTTTTCTAATAGCATACTCATTCGCTGGCAACTTAAAGAAGAATAGATATGAAAAATTCAGTGCTAAGAAGTATTTTAAGAGTCGATTGCAAAGACTGTACCCTCCACTAGTATTCAGCCAGGTTCTGGTCTTATTGGTTTTTGGAATACTTCATTTTTTTGAATTAAATAGCGCTGCTTTTTTTACAACTGGGAACGAATTGTATGTGGCAAGAAGCGAATTTAATTTCGATCTTGTTGATTATGTTGGGAGTTTCTTTTTTTTAAATAATATTGTTAGCGGCGTGAATAGTCCGATTATAAATGGTCCGCTGTGGTCGGTTGCTCAAGAGTTTTGGTTTTATATGCTTGCTGGTTTGCTTGTGGCAGCATTCTACCGGCGTGAAATGTTAATAGCCTTGGTGTTCGTATCGTGCTTTGTTTTTTTTCAAGCAGACGTGTTTTTTTGGTACGGCTTTGGAATATGGCTGTTGGGGGCTGCTGCTGCTGTCTTGCATATGAATAGACTGCACGAGTCCAATGCTGCGCTTATATCCATTGCGGCTTTAGTAGCCTTGTCTGTCTGGGTGATGTTGCTGTATTTAAACGAAAATTTATTTATACGTGCGCGACATCAGTTTGTCTTCGGCATTGCGTTTTCATTTATTCTTTTGCTGCTGTTAGCCAGTAAAAGTCTCCTAAGAGGAATGGTATGCTCCTGGCTCGTAAAAAAAATCGCCACGCAGGCGTGTTTTTCTTACACTCTTTATTTGATCCACTTTCCATTGTTATTGTTAATTTGGGCTATTACAAATAAGTATGTTCAAGGGGATTTTTTATTGGTATTTTCAGTTTCATTAGTATCCGTTGTTGCGCTCATGTGGGTTTCTGCAAAGATATCCCTCCTCACAGAGGGAAGTTCACCAGGAAAATAACGCGACGATTTATCTATAATAATAAAGCTTTACTCGTCGAGCTGATCTCGGAGATTGGAAGTATTGAAAGAAGCTTTCTGAAAAGCAAAGTGCTCCTGAGCTTCTTGTTTTATGTGTTGAAGCAGGCATTTAAAATCTAGACATTATTGATGGGTTACACCAGGCAGCAAGCATGATCCTAGAGTTATGGCCTTTACTTACATATTCACTTTGAGCTCGCTCAAGAAATAGCAGTTTATAAATGAGGTTGATTATGAGGTTTCTCTGCCATGCAGGTCCATGGTCGGACGTTTATCTATCAAGTATTGTGCAGCATATTTCTACCAAAAACAGTTGCGCAATATTAAGTGCTCACAAGAAAAGTGATGAGTCGGGCGTGTGGGATGCTTACTATGCATTCTTAGCTGAGTACAGAAATGTAAGATTTTTAGCAACAGCAGAGGACGAAGACATAATTGTTCGATGTCGTCTATTACGTAATATTGGTCGAGACGAGTCACTGCTACATTTGAATAGTATGAGGGATGCGATACGCACCGTCTTTGATAGATATAAACCTGATATAGTGCTGAGTGAAACAATCGACTCCTATATCATGGATTTAATGTATTTCGAGTCGCTGAAAAGAAACATCCCTTTTATTGGTTTGGTCACAGTATTTGTTAATGGCTATTTTCGGGTGTCTGCACGCGGTGAGCACAACCGTTTACGAACACCTGGAGCTCAGGAAATTTCGGATGTTTTGGAAGTTCTGGAGAACAAGAACTATCTGCCAGATTTTGTCAAAAAAGATAAAAGAAATCCCAAATTATCTATTCTGCGAAAGTGGTTAAGAAATATTATAAAAATACCTTATTTCTTTTTGAAGAGACATGTCTCCGGCGATTTTTATAATTACCACTACTGGCAGTCTGTTATTATTTCAAAGCAATGGTTTCATTTACGACCTAGATTTGAGATAGGCGATGATAAGTGGTTGGCAAGCTTGTCTGCTGTGAATAAACCAGTTATCTATGTGCCGCTCCAAATGATACCAGAGGCCACTGTAGATTACTGGTGTGTTACTGCTGATGTTATTGATTATAATAATGCGCTGTTGGGATTTATCGCGAGCCACCAGGAATTGCACTTTTTAATAAAGGAACATCCCAACGTCATAGGTTATAGAAATCCACGTATATACGATCAGCTCGCTGAGTTTGTAAATGTAACTCTCTGTCCTACGCAAGTAGAGTCCAATTCATTATTTGACCATTATGATGCTGTGTTGGTTTGGACGGGTACTGTCGGGTTTGAGACTGTGCTTAGGGGAAAGCCCGCGTTATGCTTTTCGCATCCGTATTATTTTCCTAATGAGGAGTATTTTAAGCTAATTCGTTTGGATACGAGTAGTGCTGATATAGTCGAATATATAGACCAGTATAAGTGTGGTCTATCGATAAAGAAAAAAAGAGATTTGGTATCACATCTCTTGAGCGGGGTGGATAAGGGTAGGCTGATAGTTGATGGATCCTGGGATCCATCGTCGGACAGTGATAAGAAAGAGATGGCACTGCTCGCCGACTCTCTAAGGCGGTATATAGACAGCAGATTGCCAGAATGATGAAGAGAGATTACTCGTTTTACGTTGTGCTTTCTTTTAGTGCAGCCATCTTGTCCTTTTATAAGCTAGGGTACTTGGCAAGCAAACTATCCTCTGAAGATTTTGGTTTGTATTCAATAATAATTCTTTCCTTCGTTTATATCTGTTATTTGGGAGGTATGGGAGGGAGTGATTATGTTCTGAAGTTAGGGTCGATGACTGCGCATGATAAACGGCCTGAACTTTTTCTAATGCGAAATAACGCAATTTTTTACGGTTTGCTGGGGGTGCTGGTTGTTTCGCTGATCCTTATCTTGGTCTCCTATGCATTTCTTAGTACAGAAATATATTTCGCTATGTTCGCTGTTGCAGCTTTGGCGGTTTGTACGCTTCCTTATAATGTTTTTGAATCATATTATCGCGCCACGCAATCACCGCTGGTTTTTTCAGGGATGCTGTTAGCTAAGGCCGTTCTTGTTATTGTTGGTATTTATATCCTAGTAGACGATTTTGGAGTCTTCGGTATATTGATTTCTGAAATAGTTGCGCTTGTCATGATTGTAGCTTTTTGCGTTGCAAAAAACTTTAATATGATTCTTTTGGGCGGTTTAGAGTCTCCCGTAATAGCAATAAGAAAAATGATGGAGAATGGATTTTATATTAGCGTGTCAAACTTGCTGAGAAATGTATCTATCGCGACAGATAGATATATAGTGGCTTTTTTTTTAGGCGTCTACAGTTTGGGTGTTTATTCGTTTGTGATGATCCTGTATCAAGGAAGCGTTTTGTTCAGTGGAATCGTTATGAATATTGTAGGGCCCTATTTTATGAGGCGTTATAGCTCCAATCCCTCTAGGCGTGAAATCGCTAGCTTGCTTTGGAAGGTAGTGGCTTCGCTCGTCATTGTGGGAACTTGTGTTTTTCCGATTTTTGATCATTTAGTTAGATTCTTTGTCGGGATTTTTTTTAAAGACTATGATAGCCCTGATGTTTATTTTATGCTGAATATGATTTATATCGCGTCGATTACATCTTTTTTTGTTTTTCTTTTAGATTGGTTTTTCATATGTATATCGAAGGAGTATTTAATCTCAATAGTTTCGTTTTTTTCTTTTATGCTGATTCTTTCTTCTGCGCTTTTTTTTAGCTTTTTTAATATTGATCTTGAGTTTTATGTCACTTTTTTTATGATGGTTAGAGTAGCCGTGTTTTTTGTGATGACAATTCTAGTGGTTCGATATACTAGGAGTGAGCTTTAATGTTGAATTGTTTGTCAGCTTCTATTTTTGCTCGGTTTGTATTGTTTTCAGTGCTAATCATAGGTCCTTGGTGTTTTGTATTTGTTGTTAGATTTTTCGGTCCCATTACCTACCCTCAAGTAAGTATGGAATTAATCTTTTTTTTAGTTCTCTGCATTGCGGTGAAGTATTTCGCATTTTGCTTAGGTTTTTTTACGTTATCTACGTTCAATCAGTCGACGTCTCATGTGCCTCACCTGTCGAAGCCACCTTCGACTGATATGGGTGGCATATTTTATGTCGTTAGATTAACGGTCGTATGTATGGCCGTAATGCATTTAATAGTTTCTATAATTGATTTTTTTGTTGTGAAGGATGCTGCCTTATCGATGATTGTTGAACAAAGGGAGGCTGAGCACCTTACGGGACCTAGAAATTCTCTCATAGGAGCTGTTGGTGCTTTGCTCTCTGGGGCTCCACCAGTGTTATTGGCAATAATGGGGTTGTCCAGATTTAGAAGTTTTCCCTTAAATTTTTTTATTTATATAGTTGCAGCTCTTGGCTTTGCCACGATGTTTCTCTCTGGTGGGCGAAATTCTTTTTTTATAAGCGCAGCTTTTGTTTTTTTCTTCTACCTGTTCTTCTCGGTTAATTACGTCGGAGTAATGGCAAGGTTTTCTATGAAAAGTTTTCTTGCGCTCGGATTTTTTCTTTATTGCGTATATTTTTCGATGAGGATGTTTTTGGATCGCTTTGAGGCTCAAGGGTTTGAAGTTGGATTTATGTTGGAGTACTTGGAGCGTGAGTATGATGTGAAAATATTCAGGTTTGAGTACGGCGGTGACTTGTTTTTGGCTGCGTATTCGGTGCTTGTATATTTGAGTTTTTATATTGCGCATTCATTTACATATTTAAATGATTACTTTGTGGCAGCGTATACTCCTTATATGGGAGGCGGGTATAATTTTCCGCAGGTTGCAAGATTGATTGACGTCGCTTTTGGCTCCAGCTTTTTTGAGAGTGGGCGGGAGCGAATGCTTTTGGTAGGTGTTTACCTTACTCTCCCAGGCTCGCTATATCTTGACTTTGGTATTGTGGGAAGTCTGATTGTTTCCTCGCTCATTGGCTTCTGTTGTGGCTACCTTGCCTGTAATATGTCGCGCTTGGCGCTTTATCAGAAACTATGGTTGTCCTATATGGCTGTTGCATTGGTTTTCTCTCCAATATATAGTGTTTTTGGCATGGCTAATGGCTTCTCGTTGATCTTTATTTTGATATTAATAGTTTTGTTTTCCTTGAGGGTGCGTCATGAGTAAGTTTGTTATGCCTTATCAAGTATGCAGGCAATGTATTATGGATGCCAGTGACCCGAATATCAGGTTTGATCAAAATGGCGTTTGTGATTACTGTCTGAATTTTGAATCAAAGATTATTCCGAGCTGGCACACGGATACGCGTGGTTCTGCAATACTCAAGTCTCTTGTTGAGGAAATAAAAAAAGATGGTGCAGGTAAACCTTTTGACTGCATCATAGGGCTGAGCGGCGGGTTAGATAGCTCCTACGTTGCATATATTACGAAAGCGAAGTTAGGACTCCGCCCACTGCTTTTTCATGTAGATGCGGGCTGGAATACCGATCAGGCGGTTGGCAATATCGAGAAGCTGGTAGATGGGCTCGGTCTCGATCTTTATACCGAGGTGATCAACTGGGAAGAAATGAAAGACCTTCAGGTCGCGTTTCTCAAATCCCAGATCGCGGATCAGGACTTGCCCCAGGATGCAGCCTTTTTCTCTGGTCTGTACAAGTTCGCGCGCAAGCACGGCATCAAGTACGTGCTGACCGGTGGCAATTATTCGACCGAGTGCTGCCGCGAGCCTGAGGAGTGGGGCGGCTATCCGGGGATCGACAAAACTCTGTTCGCGGATATTCACAAACGCTTTGGCAAACGCCCGCTCAAGACTTTTCCCCTGGTCGATATCATGACCTACAAGATTCTCTACCAGCGTGTGCTGGGCATGCAGATCGTCAAGCCGCTTAACCTGGTGCCTTACGTCAAGAAAGAAGCCGAAGCCGAGCTGGAACGTCGTTTCGGTTGGCAGAAGTTCCAGCACAAGCACCATGAGTCCCGCTTCACGCGTTTCTATGAAGATTATTGGATGCCGCGCAAATTCGGCTACGAGAAGCGGCGTGCGCACTTCTCCAGCCTGATCATGACGGGCCAGATGACTCGCGACGAGGCCTTGGCACGTATCGCCAAGCCTGAAATGGATGAGCAGTTCCTGAAAACGGAATTCGAGTTCGTGGCCAACAAGCTGGGGCTTTCGGTCGCTGAGTTGCAGGCGATTTTCGAAGGCGAAAACAAGACGTATCGAGATTACAAGAACAAGCGCTTTCTAATCGGCATCGGTTCGCGTGTAATGAGCGCCCTCGGATTGGAGAGAAGACTGTTCAGATGATAACCATCATCGATTACGGCCTGGGTAATATTCAGGCCTTTGTCAATGTCTACAAGCGCCTGCATATTCCGGTCACGGTAGCGACCAGTGCTGGTCAGCTAGCTGGTGCCAGTAAGTTGATCCTGCCCGGCGTGGGTGCATTCGACCATGCCATGCAGCGCCTGAACGCCTCCGGGATGCGGCAGACGCTCGATGACATGGTTCAGGGGCATGGTATCCCCGTGCTGGGTATCTGCGTGGGCATGCAGATGCTCGCCGACTCCAGTGATGAGGGCGTGCTGCCGGGCCTGGGCTGGATTCCGGGCCAAGTGCGTAATTTCCATTCCGTCGCTGAATCCAGCGAACTGGCGCTGCCCCATATGGGCTGGAACGATGTGCTGCCTGTTGCTGACAGCCCATTGTTTCAGGGGCAACAGGAGAACTGGCTGTTCTACTTCCTTCACTCCTACTTCTTCGAGTGCACTGAACCTGCGCATATCGCGGCCACCGCGACTTATGGCGCCAGCTTCAGTTGTTCCGTTGCATCGAAGAATGTGTATGGGGTGCAGTTCCATCCCGAGAAGAGCCACCACTGTGGTGTCGCCCTGCTGAAGAATTTCGCGGAATTGTGAAATGTTGAGACCACGTATCATCCCCTGTTTGCTGATCCAGGATAGCGGTCTGGTGAAGACCGTAAAATTCAAGGATCCCAAATACGTCGGCGATCCGATCAACGCCGTGAAGATTTTCAACGAGAAGGAAGCGGACGAGCTGATCGTCATAGATATCGATGCCAGTGCCCATGACCGTGAACCGGACTATCAGAAGATTGCCTATCTTGCTTCCGAGTGCAGAATGCCGCTTTGTTACGGCGGTGGGGTACGTACCGCCGAGCAGGCCAAGCGCATCATATCCCTGGGCGTCGAGAAGGTAGCGATCAGCTCGGCTGCGCTGGCCAACCCCGCGCTGATCAGCGAAATCGCCGCCGAGATCGGTCGGCAAAGCGTTGTCGTGGTGCTCGATCACAAGCAGCGGTTGCTGGGCAAGACCCAGGACGTCTGGACTCACAACGGCACGCGCAACACCAAACGCAGCGTCATCGACGTGGCGCTGGAAATGGAAAAGCTCGGGGCAGGCGAGATCGTCATCAATTCCATCGATAACGACGGCAAGATGAAGGGCTATGACGTGGCTCTGGCTGCTCAGTTGCGTGAGGCGCTTACGGTTCCACTCACCGTGCTCGGCGGGGGAGGGAGCCTCGATGACATGCACAAGGTGGTCGCCGCCTGCGGTGTGGTTGGTGTGGCGGCGGGTAGCTTCTTCGTGTTCAAAGGCCCCTACCGTGCGGTGTTGATTAGCTACCCCACTGCACAGCAGAAACGTGACTCTATTTATTCAGCCCTGCAAGGCCGCCGCTAGGCTGCCTCGCAACCGGATTTCAGGATTGCATATGTTCAATGAAAAGAAGCTGCTCATCTCTGGCGGCACAGGTTCGTTCGGCAATGCCGTACTCAAGCGTTTTCTCGATACCGATATCGCTGAGATTCGTATCTTCAGCCGAGACGAGAAGAAGCAGGATGACATGCGTAAGCTTTACGCCAGCCCCAAGCTGAAGTTCTACATTGGCGACGTGCGCGACTACCAGAGCGTTTTGAATGCGACCCGGGGCGTTGATTACATTTTCCATGCCGCTGCGTTGAAGCAAGTTCCGTCTTGCGAGTTTCACCCGATGGAAGCGGTCAAGACCAACGTGCTGGGCACCGAGAACCTGCTGGAGGCGGCTATCCAGAATGGCGTCAAGCGCGTGGTCTGCCTTAGTACCGACAAGGCTGTTTACCCCATCAATGCCATGGGTATTTCCAAGGCCATGATGGAAAAGGTCATGGTGGCCAAGTCCCGCAATCTCGATGAGACCGATACGGTCATCTGCGGTACCCGCTACGGCAATGTGATGGCTTCTCGCGGCTCGGTGATTCCGCTGTTCGTCGATCAGATCCGTGCCGGTAAACCCCTGTCCATCACTGACCCGAATATGACTCGCTTCATGATGACCCTGGCCGACGCGGTCGACCTGGTGCTGTATGCATTCGAGCATGGCCGCAATGGCGATCTGTTCGTGCAGAAAGCACCTGCTGCAACGGTTGAAGTGCTCGCGCAAGCGCTGACCTCCCTGTTGGGCAAGCCCGATCATCCCATCCAGGTTATTGGTACTCGTCACGGTGAGAAGCTTTACGAAGCGCTGCTGAGTCGCGAGGAGATGGCCTGCGCCGAAGACCGAGGCGAGTACTACCGCGTACCGCCGGATCTGCGCGACCTGAACTACAGCAAGTTCGTTGAGCAGGGTGAAGAGCGTATCTCCCATACGGAAGATTACAATTCGCACAACACCGAACGCCTTGATGTGCAGGGTATGCAGCAGCTGTTGCTCAAGTTGAATTTCATGCGCGCCATTCAGCGCGGCGAAGACGCAGCGCCCGAGGAGTAAAGATGAGGGTTCTGATCACTGGTGCCAACGGTTTCGTAGGCAAGAATCTGATCGTTCACCTTAAAGAGCGCCAGGATGTCGAGATTCTCACATTCGGCCGTTCCGATGATTTGAACTTGCTTGGCGAGCGCGTGGCTCAAGCTGACTTTATCTTCCATCTGGCTGGGGTGAATCGCCCTCAGGATCCTGCTGAGTTCGGTCAGGGCAATACCGAGCTGACCGTTGAACTGTGCAGGGCCATTGAAGCCAGTTGTCGGCAGATTCCGGTTGTGTATACCTCGTCGAGCCAGGCCGCGCTGGACAATCCCTATGGCACCAGCAAGCGTGGCGCCGAGGAAGCCTTGCAGCTGCTTGGGCAGCAGCAAGGTAGCCCGGTGCATGTTCTGCGCCTGCCGAACGTATTCGGCAAATGGGCCAGGCCGAATTACAACTCGGCGGTAGCCACCTTCTGTCACAACATCGCTCGCGATTTGCCTATCCAGATCAACGATCCGGCCGCCGTCATCACGCTGGTGTATATCGATGATGTGATTGCCCATTTCCTCGCCTTGATGTCGGGCGAGAAAGCTCGTGTCGAAGTGCAGCCGCAGTATCGCGTGAGTGTCGGCGAGATAGCCGACCGCCTGCGCGGCTTCAAGGAAAGCCGCGATACTCTGGTCACGGATCGGGTAGGTGATGGCTTTGTACGCGCCCTGTACTCGACTTACTTGAGTTACCTGCCTCCCGAGCGATTCAGTTACGAAGTGCCGAAATACGCTGATCAGCGTGGTGTATTCGTCGAGATGCTGAAAACCCCTGACTGTGGGCAATTCTCGTTCTTCACCGCGCACCCGGGTATTACCCGTGGCGGCCATTATCACCACACCAAAACCGAGAAGTTTCTGGTCATCAAGGGGCGTGCGCGCTTTGGGTTTCGCCACATGACCTCGGGTGAGCTCCACGAGCTTGTCACCGAGGGTGATAAGCCGCAGATCGTCGAAACCGTACCGGGCTGGACACACGACATCACCAATATTGGTGATGATGAAATGATCGTGATGCTCTGGGCCAATGAGATCTTCGACCGCGCGCACCCCGATACCTACGCCTGCCAGGTGAAACCATGAAAAAACTGAAAGTCGCCACGGTCGTTGGCACCCGCCCGGAAATCATCCGCCTGGCTCGCGTCATGGCCAAGCTGGACGAGCACTGTGATCACGTTCTGATCCATACCGGGCAGAATTACGATTATGAGCTCAACGAGATCTTCTTCGAAGACCTGGGCATTCGCCGCCCAGACCATTTTCTCAATGCGGCCGGTGCCACGGGGGCCGAGACCATTGGCAACGTGATCATCGCGGTCGACAGGGTGCTGGCAGAGGTGCAGCCCGATGCGCTGCTGGTGCTGGGCGATACCAACAGCTGCATGGCGGTGATTCCGGCCAAGCGCCGCAAGATCCCCACCTTCCATATGGAGGCGGGCAACCGCTGTTTCGACATGCGCGTGCCGGAAGAGATCAACCGCCGTATCGTCGACCACACGGCGGACATCAACCTGACCTATAGCACCATCGCTCGCGACTACCTGTTGCGTGAAGGGCTATCGCCGGACATGGTGATAAAGACCGGTAGCCCGATGTTCGAGGTGTTGACCCATTATCGTGAAGGTATCGACGCCTCCGACGTACTTCAGCGCCTTGGGCTGGAGGAGGGCAAGTTCTTCGTGGTCAGTGCGCACCGTGAAGAGAACATCGACTCCGAAACGAACTTCCGCAAGTTGGCCGAGACCCTGAACGAGGTCGCTGCCCATTACGATATGCCGGTAATCGTTTCCACCCACCCGCGCACCCAGAAACGTGTGGATGCATTGGGTGTGACCTTCCATCCCAACGTACGCCTGCTCAAGCCACTGGGCTTCAAGGATTACAACAAGCTGCAGGCCAGCGCCAAAGTCGTATTGTCCGACAGCGGTACCATCTCGGAAGAATCGTCGATTCTCAATTTCCCGGCTCTGAACATTCGTGAGGCTCACGAACGCCCCGAGGGTATGGAAGAGGCTGCGGTGATGATGGTAGGCCTGGGCGTCGAGCGAGTGATGCAGGCACTCCAGGTACTGGAGTCTCAAGCCCGTGGAGACCAGCGTAGCTTGCGCCTGGTCGCTGACTACAGCATGCCCAACGTGGCGGAAAAGGTCGTGCGGATTCTGCATAGCTATCGCGACTACGTGATGCGTACGGTCTGGAAACGGAACGACTGACGCGCATGCGAGAGGGAAAACTGAAGATATTGATCGTCAGCCAGTATTTCTGGCCCGAGAACATGCGCGTCAATGACATGGCCGAAGAGCTGGTGCGCAGAGGGCATGAAGTCACGGTACTGACGGCGTTGCCAAATTATCCTGAGGGCCAGGTATTCGAGGCTTATCGTGAAGCGCCGGAGCAATTCGCCTCCTATCGTGGCGCGGAGGTGGTTCGGGTACCGATCATTCCACGCGGCAAGCGCAGCCTGACTCTGGCTCTCAACTACTTGTCGTTCGTTGTGAGTGGTTCGCTGCTGGGCAGTTGGAAGCTGCGGGGCAAGGATTTTGACGGTGTGTTCGTTTATGCCGTCTCACCGATCATGTCCGCCATTCCCGCCTTGGTGATGGGCAAGTTGAAAAAGGCTCCGGTCAGCGTCTGGGTGCTGGACTTGTGGCCGGAAACCTTGCGCGCGGTCGGGGTCGTCCATGATGACCGCGCCCTGGCGTTGGTCGGCAAGATGGTGTCGTGGATCTACAATCGCACCGACTATTTGCTGCTCCAGTCCCGCGCGTTCATGGATAGCGTCCGTTCATACTGCACAAAGCCCGTTGAGGATGAGCGACTGGTGTATTTCCCCAGTTGGGCCGAGGACGGGTTCAGCGAGCTGCCCAGCGAGGCATCGCCCTTGCTGGCTCGTTCTGCAGACGAATTTACCATCCTCTTCGCGGGGAATCTGGGCGAGGCACAGGACTTCCCTGCGATTCTCGACGTCGCCCAGGCCTTGCGCGATGTCGTGAAGGTTCGTTGGGTGCTGGTCGGGGACGGCCGAATGAGCGATTGGTTACAGCTGGAGGTCGCTCGTCGCAATCTCGATAATGTGCTTTTGCTTGGCCGCCATCCACTGGATGCCATGCCGGGTCTGTTTGCGACGGCTGATGCCTTGCTGGTGTCTTTGAAGACCAACGAAGTGTTCGCCAGAACCATCCCGGGGAAGGTTCAGGCCTACCTCGCTTCTGGCAAGCCAGTGCTTGGCATGATTGGTGGCGAGGCGGCGCGGGTTATCGAGGAGTCGGGTGCAGGGCTCGCTTGTGCGTCCGGCGATCAGCAAGGTTTGTCTCGTATCGTGCAACTGATGGCGGCTATGAGCCCGCAGGAGCGTGACGCGATGGGCCGCGCGGGCAAGTGCTACTACGATGATCAATTCTCCAAGGAAAAGATCTTCTCGAATCTGGAGCGCCTGTTTCGGCAAGGAACGCGCAGGGACCAAAAGCAGTGATGAAGAAAGTAATGCTCACAGGGGCAAGCGGTTTTGTTGGTCGTTCGTTGCTCGAACGTTTGCACCAGGAAGGCTACGAGTTGGTCGCCCCATCGCGTACGCCCCTGGCGGGGGCGCCGGTCGGCGTCGGCAATCCGCTGGTGGGCGAGCTGGCTGCGGATGTTGACTGGGGCGGTTCGCTGGAGAGCGTTTCGGTGGTCATACACAGCGCTGCTCGCGTTCACGTCATGAACGATACGGCTGACGATCCCCTGGTGGAGTTTCGCAAGGCCAATGTCGACGGTACCGTGAGCCTCGCCAGGCAGGCTGCTGCAGCTGGGGTGCGACGTTTCGTTTTCATCAGCTCGATCAAGGTCAACGGCGAGGGCACGGAACCTGGGCAGCCTTACCGCGCCGATGACACGCCGGCCCCGCAGGACCCTTATGGCGTTTCCAAGATGGAAGCCGAGCAGGCGCTACGCGCAGTGGCGAGCGAGACGGGTATGGAGGTGGTGATCATACGCCCCGTACTGGTCTATGGCCCGGGTGTGAAAGCCAACTTTCGCAGCATGATGAGCTGGTTGAGCAAGGGCGTTCCGTTGCCACTGGGGGCCACCGGTAATAAACGCAGCCTGGTGGCAGTGGACAATCTGGTGGATCTGATCGCCACCTGTATCGAGCATCCAGCTGCGGCCAACCAGACCTTTCTGGTCAGTGACGGTGAAGATCTTTCCACGACGCAATTGCTGCAGCGCATGGGTAGCGCGCTTGGGCGGCCGGCAAGGTTGCTGCCGGTACCTGCCAGCCTGCTGCAGGCCGGTGCCGCCATGCTTGGCCGACGCGCCATTGCACAGCGCCTCTGTGGCTCGTTGCAGGTGGATATCACGAAAACTCGGGAGTTATTGGGCTGGACGCCCCCTGTGAGCGTCGATGACGCACTGCGGCGAACTGCCCATGCCTTCGCGGCTGGTTGAACAGGAGTACCTGCCTTGAGCGGCGGGACTTAGGAGAACATTGAGTGTTGACCACCGTCTTGCTGGTTATCGCCAGCCTGTCGTTCGTGCTGACCTGGCTGCTCAGGCGTTATGCGTTGGCCAGCAGCCTGATGGATGTGCCCAATGCGCGCAGCTCTCACTCTGTGCCTACACCGCGCGGCGGCGGTGTGGCCATTGTCATTTGCTTTCTGCTGGCGGTGCTTGGCCTGGCCTTGACTGGCCATGTCGACAGCGCTGCGGCCTACGCGTTGTGCGGCGCGGGCGGGCTGGTGGCTGTGGTCGGCTTTCTTGACGACCACGGGCACATTGCGGCTCGTTGGCGGCTGCTCGGTCATTTCGCCGCGGCTACCTGGGCGCTTTTCTGGATGGGAGGCCTGCCGGCAATCAGTCTGTTTGGCACTGTGGTCGACCTGGGTTGGTTTGGCCATGTAATGGCTGCCATTTACCTGGTGTGGCTGCTCAACCTCTACAACTTCATGGATGGCATCGACGGTATCGCCAGTGTGGAAGCCGTTTGTGCATGTGTCGGCGGGGCCTTGCTCTACGCCTGGCTCGGCAGCACTGCCGGTTCGCTGATTACCGTGTTGTCGCTGGCGGCTGCTGTCATTGGCTTCCTGATCTGGAACTTTCCACCCGCTCGTATCTTCATGGGCGATGCCGGTAGCGGTTTTCTGGGCATCACGCTGGGCGTTCTGTCTTTGCAGGCGGCGGCTGCGTCGCCTCAGTTGTTCTGGGCCTGGTTGATACTACTGGGTGTATTCGTGGTCGATGCCACCTTCACGCTGTTGCGCCGTCTGCTGCGTGGCGAGCGTGTGTACGAGGCTCACCGAAGCCATGCCTATCAATACGCCTCGCGGCACTACGGGCGTCATTTACCGGTCACCCTGGCAGTCACCGCGATCAATCTGCTGTGGCTGTTGCCCATTGCCTTATGGGTCGGGGTTGGCGGGGTAGACGGCACCATTGGACTGCTGGTGGCCTATCTGCCGCTGGTTGTTCTCGCCGTCAGGTTCAATGCTGGTTCTGTGGAGCCGAAATGATGGACGAAACCCTGCTGATACTGGGCGCAGGCGGGCACGGTAGGGCGGTTGCCGAAGCGGCTCTGCTGTCTGGCCAGTGGCAGTCGGTTCGGTTTCTGGATGACCGATGGCCTGAGGCGAGCGACCTTTATGGAATACCTCTCGTCGGTAAGCCTGACGATGTGGCCAGGTTCGCGGGCGCTGGCCATGCAGCAATTGCCGCGGTGGGTAACAATGCGCTGCGTGAAAAGTGGAGTGCGTCGATCAGAGCCGCCGGGTTGTCTTTGGCTACGGTTATTCACCCTCGGGCCTTTGTCAGCGCGGGTGCAACCGTTGAACGCGGTGTAGCGGTAATGGCCATGGCGATGGTAGGTGTCGGCGCTGTGCTCGGCCGAGGTGCCATCGTGAACGCCAATGCAACCGTCGATCATGACGCGGTGCTAGGTGCTTTTGCCCATCTGGGCGTCGGGGTGCAACTTGCCGGCGGCGTGAAAGTGGGCGCCAGGGCTTGGTTACAGGCAGGATGCAGTGCCGGCTATAACGTTGTTGTAGAGGAAGGTGCATTGCTCGCGCCAGGTACCGTTTTGATCGGTTAGGTCGCGAAGTGCAGGCGATCGAGGCGAGTCCGCCTGCTTACTCTTGTACCGTCAGGGAGCTGCCTGATGGTGGCTTGCTACAGGGATATGAGGTGTTGTTTTGTTGAGGTTTGCAGAGTTGCTCCGGACTCGATTGGTACGGTTGCGGCGTCGCCAGAAGCGTTTGATCCAGGTATCCGTCGATGTCGTGCTGGTGTGGGTCGCCTTGTGGCTGGCGTTCGTGGTGCGGTTGGGGGACTTCAGCCAGATCCACCCCTTGGATGGGCACTTGTGGCTCTTCGCACTGGCACCGCTGATCTCCATTCCGTTGTTCATTCGCTTCGGCATGTATCGCGCGGTGCTGCGTTACTTCGGTAACGAAGCACTGATTGCAATCGCCAAGGCGGTTTCGCTGTCCGCGTTGATTCTGGCCCTGGTGATTTACTGGCGCGAGGACACGGGAGCGCTGATTCCGCGCTCCATGGTGTTCAACTACTGGTGGCTGAGCATCATGCTCATCGGTGGGTTGCGCCTGGCGATGCGCCAGTTCTTCATGGGCCATTGGTTTGCCGCAGACCAGCCGTTCAAACTGAGCGGCCGGGAGGCTAGCTTGCCGGCTGTCGCCATCTACGGGGCGGGTTCGGCAGGGAACCAGTTGGCGGCCGCCTTGCGCATGGGCCGAGCCATGCGGCCGGTGGCATTCATCGACGACGAACCGAATATCGCCAATCGCGTTATCGCCGGCCTGCGGGTGTACTCGCCGAGGCACATCCAGCAAATGATCGAAGATACCGGTGCGGTCGAGATCCTGCTGGCACTGCCGTCCGTATCGCGCACCCGCCGGCGAGCGGTGCTGCAGCTACTGGAGCAGTACCCGTTGCACGTACGCTCGGTTCCCGGCTTCATGGATCTGGCCAGTGGCCGGGTCAAGGTCGAGGACGTTCAGGAGGTGGATATCGCCGACCTGCTGGGCCGTGATGCCGTGCCGCCCCAGCGCGAGCTGTTCGAGCGTTGCATCCGCGACAAGGTGGTGATGGTTACGGGAGCGGGTGGCTCGATTGGCTCCGAACTGTGTCGCCAGATTCTCGGCTCTGGGCCACGAACCTTGTTGCTGCTCGAACATGGCGAATTCAACCTGTATTCGATCCACAGTGAACTGGAGCAGCGAATCCGCCGGGAGTCCTTGCCGGTGCGTTTGGTACCTGTGCTTGGCACGGTGCGCAATCAGGAGCGTCAGCTCGAGCTGATGCGTTCCTGGGATGTGAACACGGTCTACCACGCGGCGGCCTACAAGCATGTACCGATGGTCGAGCACAACATTGCCGAGGGCGTGCTGAACAATGTGTTTGGTTCGCTGTGCACCGCGCAGGCCGCGTTGCGCGCCGGTGTCGAGAACTTCGTGCTTATCTCCACAGACAAGGCGGTACGCCCCACCAACGTGATGGGCAGTACCAAGCGCTTGGCCGAGATGGTGCTGCAGGCACTGAGCCAGGAAACGGCGCCAGTGTTGTATGGCGACAAGGACAGGCTGCATCAGGTCAACACGACGCGTTTTACCATGGTGCGCTTTGGCAACGTGCTGGGTTCCTCGGGTTCGGTGATTCCGCGCTTCTATGAGCAGATCCGCAAGGGCGGGCCGGTTACTGTCACCCACCCCAATATCACCCGTTACTTCATGACCATCCCGGAGGCCGCACAGCTGGTGATCCAGGCAGGTTCCATGGGTAAGGGCGGGGACGTGTTCGTGCTGGACATGGGGCAGCCGGTGAAGATCGCCGAGCTGGCGGAGAAGATGATCCACCTTACTGGCCTCAGCGTGGCGTGCGATGACAATCCTGGCGGCGATATTGCCATCGAGTTCACCGGTTTGCGGCCTGGCGAGAAGCTTTACGAAGAGTTGCTGATCGGTGACAACGTAAGCCCTACAGATCACCCGATGATCATGCGGGCAAACGAAGAACACCTACCTTGGGAATCCTTCAAGGTGGTGATGGCCGACCTGATCAAGGCGGTCGAGCAGGATGATTACGACCGAGTGCGCCAGTTGTTGCGCGAAACCGTATGCGGTTATGCGCCGGAAGGCGAGATCGTCGACTGGATGCATTTACGCCGCGCCGCCAAGCGGCCGCTGGAGTAGGGCGCATCAGCCACGGGATCTGTCTTCGTAGCAGCTATGCCCTCGGCGCGACGAGCGCGGCCTGCCAGGGATATCGGCGTTGTGCATGCGATTCGCCGCGAGGTCGCGGCTCCTACAAGAGCGCTACACACCACACTGCGTAGGAGCGTCGCCCCCGGCGCGAAGAATTGCAGCCGCGCTGCGATATCGGCGTTGCCCACTCGATTCGCCGCGAGGTCGCGGCTCCTACAAGAGCGCTGCACGCCACACTGCTTAGGAGCGTCGCCCCCGGCGCGAAGAATTGCAGCCGCGCTGCGATATCGGCGTTGCCCACTCGATTCGCCGCGAGGTCGCGGCTCCTACAAGAGCGCTACACCACACCGCGTAGGAGCGTCGCCCCCGGCGCGAAGAATTGCAGCCGCGCTGCGATATCGGCGTTGCCCACTCGATTCGCCGCGAGGTCGCGGCTCCTACAAGAGCGCTACACACCACACCGCGTTGGAGCGTCGCCCCCGGCGCGAAGAATTGCAGCCGCGCTGCGATATCGGCGTTGCCCACTCGATTCGCCGCGAGGTCGCGGCTCCTACAAGAGCGCTACACACCACACTGCGTAGGAGCGTCGCCCCCGGCGCGAAGAATTGCAGCCGCGCTGCGATATCGGCGTTGCCCACTCGATTCGCCGCGAGGTCGCGGCTCCTACAAGAGCGCTGCACGCCACACTGCTTAGGAGCGTCGCCCCCGGCGCGAAGAATTGCAGCCGCGCTGCGATATCGGCGTTGCCCACTCGATTCGCCGCGAGGTCGCGGCTCCTACAAGAGCGCTACACCACACCGCGTAGGAGCGTCGCCCCCGGCGCGAAGAATTGCAGCCGCGCTGCGATATCGGCGTTGCGTATGCGATTCGCCGCGAGGTCGCGGCTCCTACGGGGAGTGGCATTTGTAGGAGCGTCGCCCCCGGCGCGATCAGCTTTCTCTCTCGCGGTTGCCTACCAGGCTGTCGACGGTCGGCACGCGGGTGTCCGGTTCCATCTGCGCATTGTGTTCCAGCTGGTGGCTGAAGCGCTCCAGGGAGCCGTTTTCCGGCTGGGCGTCGCTGGCGAATACCGGCGGGCTCAGCAGGTAGGCGCCGAGCAGGCGGGCGAGGGCAGCCAGGCTATCGATGTGGGTGCGCTCGTAGCCATGTGTGGCGTCGCAGCCAAAGGCGATCAGCGCGGTGCGTATGTCGTGGCCGGCGGTAACGGCCGACTGGGCGTCGCTGTGGTAGTAGCGGAACAGGTCACGACGCACGGGGATTTCGTTCTCGCTTGCCAGGCGTAACAGTTGCCGCGACAGGTGATAGTCGTAAGGGCCGCCGGAGTCGTGCATGGCCACGCTGACGGTGTGCTCGGTGGAGCGCTGGCCAGCGGCGACCGGTGCGATGTCGATGCCGACGAACTCGCTCACATCCCAGGGCAGTGCAGCGGCGGCGCCGGAGCCGACCTCTTCGGTGATGGTGAACAGCGGGTGGCAATCGATGTGCGGTTCCTGGCCACTCTCCACGACTGCCTTGAGCGCAGCGAGCAGGGCGGCGACACCAGCCTTGTCGTCCAGGTGCCGGGCGCTGATGTGGCCGCTCTCGGTGAACTCGGGCAGCGGGTCGAAGGCCACGAAGTCACCGACGGATACACCCAGGCTTTCGCAATCGGCGCGGCTGGCGACCAAAGCGTCGAGGCGCAGTTCGACGTGATCCCAGGAGATGGGCATCTGGTCGACTTCGGTATTGAAGGCGTGCCCGGACGCAAGCAGCGGCAGTACGCTGCCGCGAAACACGCCGTGGTCGCTGAATACGCTGACTCGGCTACCTTCCGCGAAGCGGCTCGACCAGCAGCCAATCGCGGTCAAACACAGGCGGCCGTTGTCTTTGATCTCGCGGACCATCGCACCGATGGTGTCGAGGTGCACGGATACCGCACGGTCGGGGCTGTAACGACGACCTTTGAGTGTGCCGCGGATAGTGCCTCGCCGGGTCATTTCGAAAGGAATGCCGATTTCCGTCAGACGCTCCGCGACGTAGCGCACGATGGTGTCGGTAAAACCGGTAGGGCTGGGAATGGCGAGCATTTCCAGCAGCACTTTTTGCATGTATTCGAGATCGGGTTCAGGAATTTGCGACATGGAATCTCCATCTGTGACGGGGACGGGTCGCCGAGCGGCGTCAGTCTTGGGTGAATGCCTATGACGCCCTGTCGACGGACATTAATGTGCTCTGTGTTACATGCTGACCTGATATAGCGGTGAGGGTTTCAAACAAGCCTCGGTGTTGCGAAAACGGGTGCCGGAGCGGCGAGCGGTTTCTCTGGTAAGAGTCGCGACCTCGATGCGAATTACGTAGCCGACACCGACATCGCGGTAGGGCCACAACCGTTCGCGCCGGGGGGGCGCTCCTACAGGCACGCGGGGTTCCTGTTTTTAAGCTTTCTTTAACAGCCCACTCCTATCGATCGCCTACGCCGTGGCTGAGCGGGAACAGCAGGTCGATGAAGCGCTCCGCAGTCGGTTGTGGCTCGTGGTTGGCGAGGCCGGCGCGTTCGTTGGCCTCGATGAACACGTGCTTCGGCTGGTCCGCTGCGGGGACGAGCAGGTCGAGGCCTACTACCGGGATGTCCAGCGCACGAGCGGCTTTGACGGCTGCTTCGGCGAGGGCCGGATGCAAGATGCCGGTAACGTCCTCGAGAATCCCTCCGGTGTGCAGGTTCGCGGTTTTGCGCACGGCCATGCGTTTGCCCTGTGGCAGCACGCTGTCGTAGTCGTAACCGGCGGCATGCAGGGTGCGTAGGGTTTCGGCATCCTTCGGGATGCGGCTTTCACCACCGGTAGCGGCCTGGCGCCTACGGCTCTGCGCATCGATCAGTTCACCAATGGTATGGCGGCCGTCGCCCAGCACTTCGGCGGGGCGGCGAATGGCGGCGGCGACCACTTCGAAGCCGATCACCACGATGCGCAGGTCATAGCCCTCGTGGTAGCTCTCCAGCAACACGCGCTCATCGAACGGGCGGGCGCGTTCGATGGCGGCCTGTACCTCGGCCGGCGTGCGCAGGTCGACGGCCACGCCCTGGCCTTGCTCGCCGTCTACCGGCTTGACCACCAGGCTGCCGTGCTCGGCGAGAAATGCCGCATTGTCTTCGGCGCTACCCGCCAGTCGCTGCGCTGGCAGACTCAAGCCGGCGCGGCTCAGCGTGCGGTGAGTCAGGCGCTTGTCCTGGCAGAGGGTCATGGTGACGGCGCTGGTCAGGTCGGTCAGCGATTCTCGGCAGCGTATACGGCGCCCGCCCTGGCTGAGGGTGAACAGACCGGCTTCTGCGTCGTCGATGTGCGCGTCGATGCCACGGCGGCGCGCCTCGTCGACGATGATGCGCGCGTAAGGGTTGAGATTGTCATCCGGCCCCGGGCCGAGGAACAGTGTCTGGTTGATACCATTCTTGCGTTTGATGCTGAAGGTCTGCAGCTCACGGAAGCCGAGCTTGGCATACAGCTTCTTGGCCTGGCCGTTGTCATGCAGCACGGACAGGTCGAGGTGGCTCAGGCCGCGGCTCATGAAGTGTTCGATCAGGTGGCGCACCAACACCTCGCCAACGCCGGGGCGGCTGCAGGTCGGGTCGACCGCCAGGCACCACAAACTGCTGCCGAGCTCGGGGTCGCGGTAGGCTTTCTGGTGATTGAGGCCCATGACGCTGCCGATCACGGCGCCGCTGTCTTCGTCCTCGGCGAGCCAGTAGACCGGGCCGCCCTGGTGACGCGGAGTCAGTTTCGCGGTATCGATGGGCAGCATGCCGCGCGTCTGGTAGAGGCAGTTGATGGCCTGCCAGTCCGCATCGGTCTGTGCGCGACGTACGCGGAAACCACGAAAGCTGCGCCGTGCCGGCCGATAATCGCTAAACCACAGGCGCAGCGTGTCCGAAGGATCGAGAAACAGCTGCTGTGGCGCCTGCGCCAGTACCTGTTGTGGCGCGGCCACATAAAGCGCGATGTCACGCTCGCCGGGCTGTTCGCTGAGCAGCTCTTCAGCCAGTACCGCCGCGTCCGGGAATGTGTGGCCAATCAGCAGCCGGCCCCAGCCGCAATGGACGATCTGCGGCTGACCGATTGCGTCACCGTGTTCTTCGGCAAAGCGGGCCTGCAGGCGCTCGTAGGAAGGCGATTGACCCCGGAGGAGACGTTGGTTGTGGGCAGTGGCTCGCATTGGAGAATGTTCCTTTGCTTTCGCATGGCCGGCCATGAGCCGGCTATCGGTTGACCTGTTTGCGGATCCGCGTCGACGCGAATTCGGCCATTCCTGTTTAAGTGCCGGGGGAACCTGCGGCGCCCCCGGTTAGTGATTACAGCCCCTGTTCGGCGAGCCACAGGTTCAACGCCGCCATCTGCCACAGCTTGGAGCCGCGTAGCGGCGTCAACTGACCTTGTGGGTCGGTGAGCAGGCGGTCGAGCATCTGCGGGTTGAAGATGCCGCGGTCGTGGGCCGGGTCGACCAGCAGGTCGCGTACCCAGCCCAGCGTGGCGCCTTCCAGGTGCTTGAGTCCCGGCACGGGGAAATACCCCTTCTTGCGGTCGATGACCTCGGACGGAATGACCTTGCGCGCGGCTTCCTTGAGCACGTACTTACCGCCTTCCGGCAGCTTGTACTGCCCCGGAATGCGGGCAGACAGCTCGGCGAGATGGTAGTCGAGGAACGGCGTACGCGCTTCCAGGCCCCAGGCCATGGTCATGTTGTCGACGCGTTTGACCGGGTCGTCGACCAGCATCACCGTGCTGTCCAGGCGCAGAGCCTTGTCCACGGCAGCGTTCGCGCCAGGCTGGGCAAAGTGCTCGCGGACGAATTCGCCGGCGGCGTCGTGGGTCAGCCAGGCGGGCTGAACGCAGGCCGCATACTCGTCGTGTTCGCGATCGAAGAACGCCTTGCGGTAGGCACTGAAGGCATCCTCGGCGCCATCTACCAGGGGGTACCAGTGGTAGCCCGCGAACAGTTCGTCAGCACCCTGGCCGCTTTGCACCACCTTGCAATGCTTGGCCACTTCTCGGGACAGGAGGTAGAAGGCGATGCAGTCATGGCTGACCATCGGCTCGCTCATGGCGCGGAACGCCGAAGGCAACTGGTCGAGAATTTCGTTCTCGCCAATGCGCAACTGATGGTGCTGCGTGTTGAAGCGCTGGGCGATCAGGTCCGAATACTGGAATTCGTCGCCGCGCTCGCCGCCTGCGTCCTGGAAGCCGATGGAGAAGGTCAGCAGGTTATCGACCCCGGCTTCGCGCAGCAGGCCAACCAGCATGCTGGAGTCCACGCCGCCGGAGAGCAGCACGCCAACGTCGACCGCGGCGCGCTGGCGGATCGACACCGCTTCGCGCATGCCATCGAGCACCGCGTCGCGCCATTCGTCGAAGCCATAGTTGGCCTCGTCAGCGTTCGGGCCGAAGTTCAGTGTCCACCAGACCTGTTGCTCGACCTTGCCGTCGGTGTCGATGCGCATCCAGGTCGCTGGTGGCAGCTTCTCGACGCCGGCCAGGATGGTGCGGGGCGCGGGCACGACGGCATGAAAGTTCAGGTAGTGATTGAGCGCGATCGGGTCCAGCGTCTTGCCGATGTCGCCGCCCTTGAGCAGCGCTGGCAGGCTGGATGCGAAGCGTAGGCGGTCCTTGGTTTTGGACAGATACAGAGGCTTGACGCCCAAACGGTCGCGAGCGATGAACAGCTGCTGGCTGTCGCGTTCCCAGATGGCGAAGGCGAACATGCCATTGAGTTTGGGCAGCAGCTTTTCACCCCAGGCGTGATAGCCCTTGAGCAGCACTTCGGTATCGCCGCCCGAGAAAAAACGATAGCCGAGCTGTTCGAGCTCGCCGCGCAGTTCCGGGTAGTTGTAGATGGCGCCGTTGAAGACCATCGACAGGCCGAGGTCATTATCGATCATCGGCTGGCCCGAGGCCTCGGCGAGATCCATGATCTTCAGCCGGCGGTGGCCGAAGGCGACGGGGCCGCGGCTGTGAAAGCCATGGGCGTCGGGGCCACGCGGGGCGAGGTGGTGAGTGATGCGTTCAACGGCAGCCAGGTCGGCTGGTTGGTTATCGAAGCGTAATTCGCCTGCTATTCCGCACATAGTCTATAAAGCCCTCGTATTTCCTGGGCTCTGTTCCTCCTTAACGTCAGTCCGTACCAGTTGTGTAGCGGTTCTGAGTTCCAGTGCGCTCCAGGCGCACCGGAGACGATCGAGCATGGATGGACCCGGTGTCCGCCCGAGGCGGCGCACGAGTCCCGAGTTTTTTCGAGTCCCCCTGGCGCGCGAATGTTCAATAAAATGACGGTGACGTGGGGCGTCTGCGTTGCGCTTGCAAAAGCCGCGACCCCGCTGCGAATCGAGTGGGCAACGGCGATATCGCAGCGCGGCCGCAATTTTTCGCGCCGGGGGCGACGCTCCTACGCGGTATGCATGACCCGGCGGGAGTCTCTTCGAAACGGTCTTTTGTGTTCCCGGCCCGTCGTACGCATGACCGTACGTTAGAGCCAAATGGCATCCCAATGCGGATAGTCGCCTATGTGCGTCACCAAACCGGCGCGCAGAGGATTCGCCACGATATAACGGGCAGTGGGAAGCACGTCCTTTTCGTCGCGCAATGCATGGTCATGGAAGCCCCGTTGCCAGACAGATTTGCCAATGCGTCTGGATGAAAGCGACTTCACGCGTCCGACCAGTTGTGACAGGTTTCCCTGATGTAGTTGAAGGAGCCAGTGCAAATGATCTGGCATCACTACATAGCACAACGTCTGATGGGTGCCTGCCAGGGCGTCTTGTTTGATGGTGTCGATCAGCGCTCTTGCGTGATGGAAGTCGGCGAACACGGGGCGTCTACCGAGTGTCACAGCCGTTATCAGGTAATGGTGGCCTGGGGCTGACCACCTGCCTAATCGAAGCCGGTGGGCAGCTTGGCGGCTGACGCTCATGGTAACCACTCCCTGGATCTGCGCATTTCGCCAGTCTAGGCGCAGCGACCAGAGGATGCCCGGCAGGCACCTCTACAAAATGTGTAACGCTCTTGTAGGAGCCGCGACCCCGCGGCGAATCGAGTGAGCAACGCCGACATCGCAGCGCGGCCGCAATTTTTCGCGCCGGGGGCGACGCTCCTACGCGGTGTGGTGTGTAACGCTCTTGTAGGAGCCGCGACCCCGCGGCGAATCGAGTGAGCAACGCCGACATCGCAGCGCGGCCGCAATTTTTCGCGCCGGGGGCGACGCTCCTACGCGGTGTGGTGTGTAGCGCTCTTGTGGGAGCCGCGACCCCGCGGCGTATCGAGTGGGCAACGGCGATATCGCAGCGCGGCTGCAATTCTTCGCGCCGGGGGCGACGCTCCTACGCGGTGTGGTGTGTAACGCTCTTGTAGGAGCCGCGACCCCGCGGCGAATCGAGTGGGCAACGGCGATATCGCAGCGCGGCTGCAATTCTTCGCGCCGGGGGCGACGCTCCTACGCGGTGTGGTGTGTAACGCTCTTGTAGGAGCCGCGACCCCGCGGCGAATCGAGTGGGCAACGCCGACATCGCAGCGCGGCCGCAATTTTTCGCGCCGGGGGCGACGCTCCTACGCGGTGTGGTGTGTAGCGCTCTGGTAGAAGCCGCGACCCCGCGGCGAATCGAGTGAGCAATGCCGATATCGCAGCGCGGCTGCAATTCTTCGCGCCGGGGGCGACGCTCCTACGCGGTGTGGTGTGTAGCGCTCTTGCAGGAGCCGCGACCCCCCCCGCGGTGTGGTGTGTAGCGTTCTTGTAGGAGCCGCGACCCCGCGGCGAATCGAGTGCACGACGCGCTTATCGTGGTATGGCTGCCATTCTTGCCCTGGGCAATACGCGGGGGAGGGGCTCAGCCCTTGCGGATCAATTGGCGCAGCATGAAGCGATTCGGGTGGCAGGCTTCGGCCACATCCTGTGGCACGGGCAGCGGCTCGTCATTCAGCCAGGCGGCGATCAACTCGCCGGACAGCGGTGCGGTGATCAATCCGCGTGAGCCGTGGCCGCTGTTTATGTAAAGCCCGTCGTGCCAGGGGCAGGGTATCGACGGCACCTGGCGGGCGTCGCGTGCCAGCACTTCATAGGCCTTGGCAAACGCCTCGGCATCGGCAAGCGGCCCGACGATGGGCAGGTAATCGGGGCTGGTGCAGCGGAACGCCGCGCGACCCTGCAGGGTTTCGACATCGACGGTATCCGCCTGCAGGCGCTCGGCCAGGTCGGCGGAAATTTCCCGTAGTAGCCCAAGGTTGCTCGCGTGCTCGGCACTGCTCGGCGTCAGGTCATCGCTATCGAAATTGAAGCTGGCGCCCAGGGTATGCTCGCCCTCACGGGCAGGTGCCACATAACCTTCGGCGCACACTACCGTGCGCAGGGCCGCGCTCTGCGGCGAGACTGGCAGGCGGGTGATCTGCCCGCGAATGCGCTTGAGTGGTAACCGGGCGCTCTGCTCCAAGCGGGTGATATCGGCGGCACCGCAGAGTACGACCACGGCAGCGCTGGCGATCAGCCGTTCACCGCTCCACGCCTGCCAGTGGCCGTTCACGCGCTCCAGCTGCAAGGCTTCCTGGTGGTGATGCAGATGTATCCGGTGATGATCGACCATGAGCCGGCAGAGCGCGGGAGGATGCACCCAGCCTGCGTCGGGGTAGAACAGCCCGCCGCTAGCCAGTGCGATACCGGCGTGGTGCTCGGCCTCGTCAGCCGGCACCTGAATGAGCAGCGTGTCAGGAAATGCTGCGGCGAGTTTGGCCTGGCGCTGCATTTCGCGCTCGTCGAAGGCCAGCTGCAGCACGCCGCAATTGTCCCAGTCGTGGCCCTTGTGCAGGCGCTGGAGCAACCGGCGTGTGTAGCCGAAACCGTCAACGATCAGCCGCGACAGGGCCGTGCCATGAGCGGACAGCTTGAGGTACAGCACACCCTGGGGATTGCCCGAGGCTTCCTGGGCGATAGCCGCGTGGCGCTCCAGTACCTCCACTTGCCACCCACGCGCGGCCAGGCTGGCTGCTGTCGCGCAGCCCGCCAGTCCCGCGCCGATGATAAGTGCACGGCGCTCGGTGGGAACATGGTCCGGGCGGGCAAACCAGGGTTTGCTCAGGCTGCCGGGCGGCCCGTCGAAAGTGCCGCGCATGACCTCCCATTTCTTGCCGAGCCCCGGCACGCGCTTCATCCGAAAGCCGGCCTCGTTCAGCGCGCGGCGCACGTAACCGGTGGCGGTGAAGGTGCCGAGGGTAGTCATGGGGCCACTCAGCCGGGCCAATTGGGCAAACAACTCGGGCGTCCACATCGCGGGGTTCTTGGCGGGGGCGAAACCGTCCAGGAACCAGGCGTCGATGCGCGTATTCAGGTGCGGCAGCATGGCGCTGGCATCGCCGATCAGCAGCGTCAGCACCACGCGGCCTGCATCGAATACCAGGCGCTGGAACCCGGGGTTCACAGCGACGTAGGCGTTCAGTAATGGGGTGCTGTAGCGTTGCAAGGATGGCCACAGGGCGAGGGCGCGCTGCAGGTCGGCCGGTGTCAGCGGGTGTTTTTCCACGCTGACGAAATGCAGCCGCGCGCCGGCTGGCGCCTGCTGTTCGAAGAGCTCCCAGGCGCAGAGAAAATTCATGCCGGTGCCGAAGCCGGTTTCGCCGATCACCAGTTGCGCACCGGGGGGCAGCGCGGCGAAGCGTTGTGGCAGGTCGTTGTTGGTCAGGAATACGTAGCGGGTTTCCTCGAGGCCGTCTTCCCGGGAGAAGTAGACGTCGTCGTACTGACGTGACAGCGGCTGGCCCTGGTCATTCCAGTCCAGCTGGGCATATTGATCGGCCATGGCGGCGTTCCGAAGCAGGCAGGGCGGCGATTCTAGCAGGGGCAGTGGCAGCGTTGGCCACGCCATTCGCTGCACGGTCGCGGCTCCTGCGCGTAGGTGGCTGCCGCGTAGAAGCGTCGCCCCCGGCGCGAATGATGGTGGCCGTGCCGCAACGTCGGTGATGCTCACACCATCATCGTAGGACGTGCCTCCTTCACGTATGTGGTCTCGCGGCTTGCGCTGGAGTGTCAGCCCCACCTAGTCTGGTGAGACAGTTCAGGAGAGGTGCTTATGTTCGAATCTGCGGAGATCGACCACGTCATCGACAAGGCCACATTCGATGCAGAGGAACAAGTACTGCGCGAGGCGCTGCTCGAGGCGCAGTACGCGTTGCGTGAGCAGGGTCGGCATGCGGTGATCATCTTGATCAACGGCATCGAGGGGGCGGGCAAGGGCGAGACGGTGAAGCTGCTCAACGAGTGGATGGATCCGCGGCTGATTCAGGTCAGCACCTTCGATCAGCAAACCGACGAGGAGCTGGCCCGGCCACCGGCCTGGCGTTATTGGCGGCAATTGCCGCCCAAGGGGCGTATCGGCATCTTTTTCGGCAACTGGTACAGCCAGATGCTGCAGGGGCGTGTGCATGGCGACCTGAAGAAGGACGAACTCAATGGCGCCATCGAAGGCGCGCTGGGCCTGGAGCAGATGTTGTGCAACGAAGGCACGCTGATCTTCAAGTTCTGGTTCCATCTCTCCAAGGAGCAGATGCTCACGCGGCTCAAAACCCTGCAGGACGATCCGTTGCACAGCTGGCGCTTGAGCCCGCTGGACTGGCAGCAGTCGAAGACCTACGACAAGTTCGTACGTGCCGGCGAAGACGTGCTGCGCCGTACCAGCCGCGACTATTCGCCCTGGTACATCGTGGCCGGCGCGGATGCCAACTACCGTAGCCTGACGGTCGGTCGCATCCTGCTGGAGGGGTTGCAGGCTGCGTTGCGTGGCACCGGCGAGCGGGCGCCACTGCCCCACGCGACGCCGCTGACCACGCGCACCGATCAGCGCAGCCTGCTCGACAGCCTGGACATGAGTGTGAGCCTGGGCAAGGCGGACTACCGCGAGCAACTGACCCGCGAGCAGGCGCGCCTTTCACAATTGATGCGCGACAAGCGCATGCGGCGCCATGCCCTGGTTGCAGTGTTCGAGGGCAATGATGCCGCGGGCAAGGGCGGCGCCATTCGCCGGGTTGCCGCAGCCCTGGATCCTCGCCAATACCGCATCGTGCCGATCGCCGCGCCAACCGAGGAGGAGCGCGCCCAGCCCTACCTGTGGCGGTTCTGGCGGCATATCCCGGCGCGTGGCAAGTTCACCGTATTCGACCGCTCCTGGTACGGGCGCGTACTGGTGGAGCGCGTCGAAGGTTTTTGTGCGCCGGCCGATTGGCTGCGCGCCTATGGCGAGATCAATGATTTCGAGGAGCAACTGAGCAATGCCGGCGTGGTGCTGGTGAAGTTCTGGCTGGCAATCGACGAGCAAACCCAGTTGGCGCGCTTTCGTGAGCGCGAGGCCAATCCGGTCAAGCGTTTCAAGATCACCGAGGAAGACTGGCGCAACCGCGAGAAGTGGCGGCAATACCGTGAGGCAGTGGGCGACATGGTTGACCGCACCAGCACCCGCCTTGCGCCGTGGACGCTGGTCGAGGCCAACGACAAGCCCTATGCGCGGGTAAAGGTGCTGCGCACCATCAATGATGCGTTGCAAGCAGCGTTCGATGAAGACAAGCACTAGCGCGGGTGCACTGCGCCTGTTGCGGATGGGCCGCGAGCGCCGTGGCTTTGGGGCATCTGCCTGCGGCTGAACTAGGCGTTGTTGCGGCTTTCGAGGATCGCCAGCGATTGGCTCATGCGGTCGATGTAGCGGGGAATGCTGCGCTCTGCCTCGCTGCGCGAAAAATAGGGGCCCTCGAGCGTGCCTTCACGTGTCGTGAAAAAGAAACGGCCATTGATGGTGCTGATGCGGTCACTGCGAAAGTGAGTGGTCTGCACCGTATCCTGCGCGCGCTGAATGGCCATGGGGCACCTTCGAATAATCTAATGCTCTTCGAGTGTATCAGCGGTTTGAAAACCTGCTCGCGCGGTGCTACCCGCAGGTACAGCAATCCTACGTTGCCACGTGGGAGCGTCGCCCCCGGCGCGAAAGATCGTGGGTGTATCGCGACATCGGCATTGCCCGCTCGATTCGCCGCGAGGTCGCGACTCCTACAACAGCAGCGCACACCGCGCAGGAGCGTCGCCCCCGGCGCCAAAGATCGTGGGCATACCGCGACACTGGCATTGCCCGCTCGATTCGCCGCGAGGTCGCGACTCCTACAACAGCACCGCACGCCGCGTAGGAGTGTCGCCCCCGGCGCGAAAGACCGTGGGTGTAACGCGACATCGGCATTGCCCACTCGATTCGCCGCGAGGGCGCGACTCCTACAACAGCAGCGCACACCGCGTAGGAGCGTCGCCCCCGGCGCGAAAGATCGTGGGCGTACCGCGACATCGGCATTGCCCACTCGATTCGCCGCGAGGTCGCGACTCCTACAACAGCAGCGCACACCGCGCAGGAGCGTCGCCCCCGGCGCCAAAAATTGTGGGTGTACCGCGACATCGGCATTGCCCACTCGATTCGCCGCGAGGTCGCGACTCCTATAACAGCAGCGCACACCGCGTAGGAGCGTCGCCCCCGGCACGAAAGATCGTGGGCGTATAGCGACGTCGGCGTTGCCCACTCGATTCGCCGCGAGGTCGCGACTCCTACAACAGCAGCGCACACCGCGTAGGAACGTCGCCCCAGCGCGAAAGATCGTGGGCGTAGAGCGATACCGGCATGGGCCCGGCGATTTCCCGCGCCGACCAGGCACGTCGCCCCTAGCGGCGGTCGGGAAGGGTCTTCTGTTTAAGGATATACAGGCTGACCAGCACAGCACTGGTTAGCATGAACGCCCGCGCCCAGATCAGCGGAACCAGCCAGCAGGAAATGCCGATGCTCAACCACATCAACGCGATGGCATAGCACTTGGCTTTGCGCGGGATGCCGTCACCGTTGAGGTAGTCGCGAATCCACGGGCCCAGGTGCGGGTGGTCGACCAGCCACAGGTAGAATCGCCGGGAACTGCGCATGAAGCAGGCCGCTGCGAGCAACAGGAACGGTGTGGTGGGCAGCACCGGAAGAAATATCCCCAGCACGCCCAGCGCCACGCTCAGCCAGCCGATGACCAGCAGGCTGTAGCGCAGCAGAGGGTTGCGTGTTTCATAGGGTTCGCGCGCCATATCGATGGCGTCGCCATCAGTGGTGGCGAGGCTTGAGCAGCGCCGGTTTTTCATCAGGCGCGTTGCACAGCAGGAACAGGGCGGTGAGCAGCTCAGGAATCTGTTCGACCATGCTGTCGACCAGGTCGCGGTCACGGGCGATTTCGGCGAACTCCGGCTGCTCGTCGAACAGGCCGGAACCGACCATGATCGGCAGCAGCAGTTCGCTGACTTCATCTTCGGCATCGTCGAACCACACGGCTTCGCGCAGGAATACGCCTTCCATGAAGCCAATGCACCAGCCGCGCAGGTCGGAGTCGTCCGGCTCGTCACCCAGGTCGAGGTCACAGGGCACTTCAGGCTCGTCGTCGCTGGCCAGTTGGCGGGCGATGTGCGCCTGCAGCTGGATCAGTGTGGCTTCGATATCATCGCGTTCTTCATCGCTGCGGTAGTGCGGCGGCTCGGAGAACAGCGCGTCGATCCATTCGCGGGGTTCGACTTTGTCCGGGCAGATGGACAGGGCAGTCAGGTAACCGTGTGCGGCGACATAGTCCAGCGCTTCTTCGTGCAGCTCATCGGCATCGAGGAAGGCTTGCAGGCGGGACAGTTGCTCGGCGAAGGACATCGGTGGCTACCTTGAAAGAGTAAACGAGGCTGGATTCTAGCAGGCTGTTGAAAAACTATCTGCGTTGCCGTCGCCTGATTGCACAGAGCCTGGCAAGGCGTTTGCGCTGGCGTGCAGCTCGATGACAAGCAATCTACCAGGGCATGACAGGGTCGCTTCGAGCGGCCCCATCAGGCGGCCGCAACAGGCCGCCATCGGCTCTCCTGCGGCGCATCGCATGCGTTTTTCAAGCACCTGCTAGAGCAGACCCGCCCGCCGGGCCAGAGTTGCAGCCAAAACAACCTGCCACACGCTAAAAAACACATCACGTGCCGTCCTCGCGAGACACTTGCGTATAATGCCCCGCTTGATTCGGAGACCCTACATGCTCGAGCAGGCGCAACGCATCCTCAAAGACGTTTTTGGCTATGACAGCTTCCGTGGCCGCCAGGGTGCGATCATCGAGCGCGTGGCCAGCGGCGGCGATGCGCTGGTGCTGATGCCCACCGGTGGCGGCAAGTCGCTGTGTTTCCAGGTGCCGGCGCTGTTGCGCGAGGGCCTGGCGGTAGTGGTGTCGCCGCTGATCGCGCTGATGGACGACCAGGTGGCTACGCTCGAAGAGCTGGGGGTCGCCGCCGTGGCCCTGAACTCCACGCTGGAGGCCGACCAGCAGCGCGAGATCGCCGAGCGCATCCGCCGTGGCGAGATCAAGATGCTCTATCTCGCCCCCGAGCGGCTCGTGCAACCGCGCATGCTGGCATTCCTGCAGCAGCTGCAGATTGCTCTTTTCGCCATCGATGAAGCGCATTGCGTGTCGCAGTGGGGGCATGATTTCCGTCCCGAGTACCTGCAGCTGGGGCAATTGGCCGAACTGTTTCCCGAGGTGCCGCGCATCGCCCTGACGGCGACCGCCGACATGCGTACGCGCGAGGAAATCGTCAATCGCCTGCACCTGCAGGACGCCGAGCGCTTTCTGTCGAGTTTCGACCGCCCCAATATCTTCTACCGCATCGTGCCCAAAGAGCAGCCGCGCAAGCAGTTGCTGGCCTTCCTGGCTGCGCGCAAGGGTGATGCCGGTATCGTTTACTGCCTGTCGCGCAAGAAGGTCGAAGAAGTCGCTGCCTACCTGTCTGAGCAGGGTTTCCCGGCATTGCCCTATCACGCGGGGTTGCCAGCCGAACTGCGTGCCTACAACCAGAAGCGCTTCCTCAATGAGGAAGGCCTGATCATGGTCGCGACCATCGCCTTCGGCATGGGCATCGACAAACCCAACGTACGGTTTGTCGCCCACCTCGACCTGCCCAAGTCGCTGGAGGCCTATTACCAGGAGACCGGCCGCGGTGGCCGCGACGGGCTGCCTGCCGATGCCTGGATGGCCTACGGGCTGCAGGACATGATTTTCCTCAAGCAGATGCTCGCCAACTCCGAGGGTGATGAACGCCACAAGCGCGTGGAACAGCACAAGCTCGATGCCATGCTGGCGCTGTGTGAGGAGACCCGCTGCCGCCGTCAGGTGCTGCTGGCCTATTTCGACGAAGACCTGCCACAGCCCTGCGGCCACTGCGACAACTGCACCGATGGCGTACAGACCTGGGATGCCACCGAGCCGGCGCGCCAGGCACTGTCGGCGATCTACCGCAGTGGCCAGCGCTATGGCGTTGGCCACCTGGTGGACATTCTGCTCGGTCGCGACAATGAAAAAATTCGCGGGCTTGGCCACCAGCACCTGTCGGTGTTCGGTGTCGGCAGCGCACTCAGCGACGGTGAGTGGCGCTCGCTGTTTCGGCAATTGGTGGCGCGTGGCCTGGCTGATGTCGACCTGGAGGGCTACGGTGGCCTGCGTCTGTCCGACAGCTGCCGGCCCCTGCTGCGCGGCGAAGTGAGCCTGCAACTGCGCCGCGATCTCAAACCGCAGCAGAGCGCCAAGGCCTCGGGCAGTGCGGCCCGTCAGTTGGTGCGTGGTGACGAGCGCGAGCAGTGGGAAGCCCTGCGGGCCTTGCGCAAGCGCCTGGCAGAGGAGCATGCGGTGCCGCCGTATGTGATCTTCCCGGATGCAACGTTGCTGGAGATGCTGCGCAGCAAGCCGACCACCCTGGCGGAAATGGCTCGGGTCAGCGGGGTGGGTGCGCGCAAGCTGGAGCGCTACGGCGACGCGTTCCTCGAAGTGCTGGCCGGTGGCGACACGCCGCAGCCGGTCGTCGACCTGCGCCATGAGCTGGTCAGCCTGGCGCGCGCCGGGATGACGCCCACGCAGATCGCCAACCAGCTTGGCTGCAGCCAGAAAAGCGCCTACACGTTGCTTGCCGAGGCCATTGCCGATCAACAGATTTCGCTGGAGCAGGCTCTGGACCTGCCGGAGGAACTGCTTGGCGAAATCCAGGATGCATTTCTCGATGGCGAGGGCGAATTGCCCCCTGTGGCGCAGATCAGTGCGATGTTCGTCGGCCGCGTGGAGGAGGGGGTGCTGCATTGCGTTCGTGCTGCCCTGCAGGCCGAATTCGAAGCCTGATCGACGATGATGGGCGCGACGGACTCTTGTCTTGCAACGACTGCAATCTTGCTCTCTATCAAAAGCTATGGTTAGCTCGCTAATAATTAGTTTTTTGATAATTCCAAGAGTTGCCTGAATGTCCCATTCCGAACAACACCGTTTCGCTATGCAGTTGGCCCAGCTATCGCGTTCCTGGCGCGCCGAACTGGATCGGCGTCTTGCCGGCCTGGGGCTGTCGCAGGCGCGCTGGCTGGTGCTGCTGCACATCGGTCGCTTCGCCGAATTGCCGACCCAGCGGGAGCTGGCACAGAGCGTTGGGGTAGAAGGGCCTACCCTGGCACGCCTGCTCGACAGCCTGGAGGCGCAGGGGCTGGTCAGCCGCCAGGCGGTGCCGGAAGACCGGCGTGCCAAGAAAATCGCCCTGTGTCCGCCCGCCAAACCATTGATCGAGCAGATCGAGGCCATCTCCACGCAACTTCGCGAAGAGCTTTTCGCCGGTATCGACGAAGAGGACTTACGCCGTTGTCAGCAGGTGCACGCACGCATCCTGGGTAACCTGGAACGGCGCTGATGGAAGGGCTGTCTCTGCTGCAGAGACGCTTCGGGCCGCGTTATCCGCACTACCTGCTGATCGTGCTGATGCTGGGCAGCATGGCCATGATCCTCGCCTCGACCAGCATCAATGTCGCGCTACCGGCCATCATGGCCGACTTCGATATCGGGCGGCCGCTGGCCCAGTGGCTGTCCACCGGCTTTCTCGCCGCCATGACCGCAGGGCTGCTGCTTTCTGCCTGGGCCCAGGCGCGCCTCGGCGCACGCCTGACCGCGCAGGCCGGCTTGAGCCTGTTCATCGTGACCTCGTTGCTGGCGCTGGTGGCTGGCGCTGCCTGGCAACTGATCGCGTTGCGCATCATCCAGGGCCTGTGCGCCGGGATCGTCCAGCCGCTGGCCATGGTGCTGATCTTCAAGGTGTTCGCCGGCGGTGGCCGCGGTACTGCCCTGGGCGCTTACGGGCTCGGTGTGATGATCGCGCCGACGCTGGGGCCGACGATCGGCGGTTACCTGGTCGACGGGTTTGGCTGGTATGCGATCTTCTGGTTACCGCTGCCGATGTGCGTGCTGGCGATGCTCGCCGGGCAGTTTCTGATGCCCAGCGAGCGACAGTCCAACACACCGTTTCTGGATATCTGGGCGTTCGCGCTGCTCTGCATCGGCTTGTTCGCCGGGCTAGGCGCCCTCGCGGAAGCCCAGCGCTTCGCCTGGAGCGAGCCGCGCGTGTGGCTGACCGGACTGGCCGGGGTGCTTGGCGGGGGCGGATTTCTGCTGCGCAGCCGCTACAGCCGGCGGCCCCTGCTGCCGCTCGGCTTGTGGCGACGCAGCGGTTTTCGCAAGGCCAGCTGGGTGGCCCTGGCGCTGGGGCTCGGGCTGTACGGCACGACCTACCTGATTCCGCTGCACGTGCAGACCGTCGAAGGGTACAGCGCAGGTTGGGCGGGACTGTTGTTGCTGCCCACCGGCATCGTGATGGGCATGGCGTCGTTTCTCGGCGGCTGGATGAGTGATCGCCTGTCCACCGCCGTGCTGCTGGTCAGCGGTTTGCTGTTGTTGGCGGTCTCGTCTTTCGGGTTCGGGTGGCTGGAGCCGGGCGCGTCGTTTCTGGTGCTGTGCTGTTGGGCGTGCGTGGGGCGTATTGGCCTGGGCATCCTGCTGCCGGCCCTGAACACCGGTGCGCTGGACATTCTCGACCGCGATGAACTGGCCCATGGAGCAGGGGCCATCACCTTCGTGCGCCAGTTGGGCGGGGCGTTCGGCGTCAACCTGCTGACCTTTTTTTTGGAATGGCGGCATCAGCGCGAAGGGGGCGACATTGCCGCCGAAGTGCTGGCGTTCCAGCAGAGTTTCATGCTCATGGGAGCGGTGTTCGCACTCACCGTCGTCGCCGCTTGGCGGATGGGTTTGTCACAACGTTGACGGTGTTCACATAACTAGCCGAATTTTCAGCTTTTTGCGTATGATGGCTAAATGTTGAGGTCGAGCGAGTCATGCCGTTGGAAAACTCGCAAGCCCTTGAAATATGACCATACTCACTATTCGGTGTGACAGGGAGCGTTTACCGACGCAGCGCTGTGCCACGCCGCATTTGCAGGGGCACCCGGTCCGGTTCCGGTGGCTGAAGCTACTCTTCGAGCGGAGTTATCGGGAGCTTTTATGACTCGTGTTCGTCACCTACTGATCGGCCTGGCATCGGGTTCGGCGTTTTATTCGGGACTGGCGCCGGCGCTCGGGCTGGGTGAAATCACCCTGCACTCAGCGCTGAACCAGCCATTGAACGCCGAGATCGAGCTGTTGGCGGTCGCCGACGACATGAGCGCCTCTGACGTCAGGGTTTCCCTGGCGCCGGCCGATGCCTTCAACCTGGCTGGCGTCGACCGTGTGTATTTTCTCAACGACCTGCGCTTCAGCCCGGTTTTGCGTGGCGGCAAAAGTGTCGTGCGGGTGGTCTCCAACCAGCCGGTGCGCGAGCCGTATCTGAACTTCATCGTGGAGCTCAAGCGCCCTGGTGGACAGTTGCTGCGTGAGTACACGTTGTTGCTCGATCCTCCCTCGTCCTCTTCCTACAGCGCCCAGGCCGCACCGGTCGGCGACGAGCAGTTCACGTCCTATGCGCCGCCGCGCCGCACGCCCATCGCCAGCCGCGGCGAGCGCTATCAGGTGGCCAGCGGAGAAAGCCTGTGGACGATCGCGTCCAAACTGCGGGTCGACGGCAATCAGAGTTCCCTGCAGGATCTGATGCTGGATATTCACGCGCTCAACCCGCAAGCCTTCAGCAACGGCGATATTCACCGCCTGCGCGCGGGGGTGTCCCTGCTGCTGCCGGATCACGCCCGTGTCGCCGAGCCAGCGCCAAGCCCGCCTGCCGAAAGCGGGGAGGCACCACGGCCCGAAGCGCCGGCTGAAATCATCCCCGATACCGCACCTCAACAACCTGCCGAACCGCAGGTCGAGGTGCTCGCGCAGATTCGCCGGGTCGAAGAGGAAGTCGCCAACCGCACGGCCGAGAACATGCAACTGCAGCAGGATCTGCTGGTGGTGCAGAACCAACTGAAGGATTTGATGACGCGCATGGAAGCGCGTGATCAGCAGATCGCCCAGTTGCTCGAGCAACTCGCCCAGCGGCCGGCGTCGGCTGCATCTGCCGAACCTGCGCCGGCAGTATCCGCCGCACCCGCCGCGCAGAACGTGGCGCCGGCCGCTGAGGCGCCGGCGGTTGCCCCCGCGCCGGTCGCGCAGCCGGCTAGCGACAGCTTCTGGAACCTGTGGAATATGCTGTTGGCAGCGCTGCTCGCCATTCTGGCGCTGGCGCTGGTGCTGTTCAAACGCAAGCGCAAGCCGGCCCCTGAAGCGGTTGCCGAGCCGGTGGTGGTCGTGCCGCCTGCGGCCCAGGTGCTTGCTACCGAGGTCAGCGAACCGCTGGTGGCGCCACGCGCTGCGGTGGTTGACGTGCCGTTGCCGGTCCGCACACCGGTGGTGGCGAGAGCGGAGCCGAGCCCGACCGATCCACTGGACGGTGCCAATATCTACCTCGCCTATGGGCGCCTGGGCGAAGCAGTATCGGTGTTGCGACAGGCGTGCGAGGACAATCCGCAGCGGCTGGACATCCGGTTCCGTCTGCTCGAAGTGCTGGCCCAGCAAGGCAATACCGTTGCCTTCGCCGAAGAAGAGGCGAAGCTGCGCCAGGCCGGTTTCGACGCAGCGCGCATCGATGCCCTGAAATCCCGCTACCCGGCGCTGTTCATGCTGCCGCCGGAAACCCAGGATGCCGACGAACTGCCGCCGCTCGACGATCTCGAGGAGCTGACCCTCGACCTCGACGACGTGCCAGCGCCCGAGCCGAAGAAAAATCAGGACGACGACTTCCAGCTCAACCTGGATGATCTCTCGCTGGACGCCGACTGGGACCTGGTCAACCCGTTCGAAAATGGTGCGCGTCAGCGGCGTGGCGCCGCAGAGGCCGACGTGTCGGCTGCGCGTGCCGAGCCGTCGGCCGATATCTTCGGTCACCACGACGTCAACAGCCCATTCGCCGGCACCATGCTGGTCGAAGAGGAGGGGGCGGAGCACAATTGGCTGGAGCTGGACGACCTGCCTGGCGACTCCACCGATGGCCTGGATCGTTTCGTCACCAGCCACGAGAACCTCACCAAGCTCAACCTGGCGATGGCCTACATCGAGCAGGATGACCTGGAGGCCGCCTGTAACATCCTCAACGAAGTGATCAACGAGGGTGACGAAGACGAGAAGCAGGAAGCGCGCGAGCTGCTGGCACGCATCGCCTAGCAGCTCTGCTGGCGGCGCAGTCATCTCTACGCGGATGTAATCGTTCGTAGGAGCGTCGCCCCCGGCGCGAAAAATCGTGGCCTTACCGCAATATCGGCGTCGTACCTACGATCGCCGCGGGGTCGCGGCTCCTACGCGGATGTAATCGTTCGTAGGAGCGTCGCCCCCGGCGCGAAAAATCGTGGCCTTACCGCAATATCGGCGTCGTACCTGCGATTCGCCGCGGGGTCGCGGCTCCTACGCGGATGTAATCGTTCGTAGGAGCGTTGCCCCCGGCGCGAAAGATCGTGGCCTTACCGCAATATCGGCGTCGTACCTACGATTCGCCGCGGGGTCGCGGCTCCTACGCGGATGTAATCGTTCGTAGGAGCGTCGCCCCCGGCGCGAAAAATCGTGGCCTTACCGCAATATCGGCGTCGTACCTACGATTCGCCGCGGGGTCGCGGCTCCTAAGGGGTGTGGCGCTTGTAGGAGCGTCGCCCCCGGCGCGAAAAATCGTGGCCTTACCGCAATATCGGCGTCGTACCTACGATCGCCACTGGGTCGCGGCTCCTACGCGGATGTAGTCGTTCGTAGGAGCGTCGCCCCCGGCGCGAAAAATCGTGGCCTTACCGCAATATCGGCGTCGTACCTACGATTCGCCGCGGGGTCGCGGCTCCTACGGGGTGTGGCGCTTGTAGGAGCGTGGCCCCCGGCGCGAAAAATCGTGGCCACACCGCAGTATCGGCGTCGTACCTACGATTCGCCGCGGGGTCGCGGCTCCTACGGGGTGTGGCGCTTGTAGGAGCGTGGCCCCCGGCGCAAAAGATCGTGGCCACACCGCAATATCGGCGTCGTACCTGCGATTCGCCGCGGGGTCGCGGCTCCTAAGGGGTGTGGCGCTTGTAGGAGCGTCGCCCCCGGCGCGAAAAATCGTGGCCTTACCGCAATATCGGCGTCGTACCTACGATCGCCGCGGGGTCGCGGCTCCTGCTGCGCCCCGATTCCGAGCACGTCGGTCGCGCGGCTGTCGTGTCAACGCCCTAGCGGCCGCTGTTCTTGCGACTGGGGCCGTCAAGCAGAAGCGGACCTTCCTTTGGTTTGCCGCGAGGGTCGAAGCCTGGCGGGTACTTGCCCTTCAGGTACCAGGCAAACGCGATGATTTCGGCGATGCAGCGGTACAACTGCTCGGGTATCGCTTCGCCCAGTTCCAGGCGTGCCAGCAAGCGCACCAGTTCGGCGTTCTCGTAGATCGGTACGTCGTGAGCACGGGCGATGGCGAGTATCGCTTCGGCGAGTTCGTCATCACCCTTGGCGCTGAGGTTGGGGGCGTTCTGGCCGTCGTAGGTGAGGGCGATGGCCTGGCGGGGGGCTTTGTTGCTCATGCGGTTTCGTCGACCCAGCGCTGTTCCAGAGAAGTTTTCGGGCCCTGCGGCGGCGTACCCTGGCTGCAGGCCAGGTCGCCAACCGTCAGACCGGCCGTCACCAGGCGTTCGCGCAGGTTGCCCAGCTCGCGGTCGATCAGCCCGGCGGTGCTGGCGCGCTCGGCCCACAGCTGGCTGGACAGGCTGCCGTGGGCGAGCTGCGCCTGCACCTGCAGCGGCCCCAGCGGATCCAGGTCGAACGCCAGGTCGATGCGCCAGAGCGCTTCCTTGGGGTCCTGCTTGCCGGAGGGCGCCGGTTCCTCGTGCTGGATTTTCACCTGCAGCGGTACCAGCTCCTGCTGATTGCGCATCGGCACTTCGATCTGCCAGGTGGTCACCAGGGCGCCATCCGGCCCGGTCTGGCTCTGGGCCAGGCTGGAGAGCTGATGGGTCTGCAGGCGCGAAATGGCCGCAGCGGCCAGCTTGAGCAGCCCCTCCAGGTCGCTTTCCCCCTCCATGGCCTGCAGCAGGCGACTGGGCAGGGGAAAGCTCATCGCCTGCTGACGACCGCTGCTCTGGCCGATGTTGCCGAGGATATTGCGCGCGAACGCGGGCAGCGCCTGGGTCATGGCGTTGGCGCTTGCGGCGGCCAGCGGCGCCGAGCCGGGCAGCAGGGGCAGCAATTGGCTGACCAGGCGCAGCAGGTTGGCTTTCATGTCGGTGCTCAGCGCGCCGGGCTGGCCCGCCAGCAGTTTGCTTTCGAGAAACAGGCCGCTGTTTTCCAGCGCCTGCATCAGCCCCTTGCCGCTGCTCATCTGCTCGCCGCTCGGCAGCCCGCCCAGCAGTTTGTCGATGCTGCCGCGCAGGCCGTCGGGCATGCCGGCCTGATTGCCCATGCCCTTCAATGCCGCCATCAACCCCTCCAGGGAGCCCTGGCGGCTTTGCTGATTGCCGAGTTGCTGGAGCAGGGCCAGTTGGTCGAGCCGCCCGCTCAGCGGCAGGAAGGACAGCGAATGATCGCTCTGCACGCGGGCGCTGAGCAGGCTGCCCAGTGGCAGGTCGAGGTGGGTTTCCAGGCTCAGCTTGCTGCCTGCCAGCGGCGTATTGAGGAGGTTCACCAGAACCTTGTAGACGACTTGGGCGGCCTGTCCGGGCACGGCTTCGCGGGAGACGACCTTGCCCTGGAGGAGGGTGCCGACGGGTAACTGTTCCAGATCGATACTGGTCAGGGGTTTGCCGCCGGCCAGCACTGCCAGGGCCAGGCGGGTTTCCGATAGCGCAGTGACTGCCAACGCCGTGCCCTGGGCCACGGGCAGCGGGCTGTTGGCCTGCAACGTTGCCTGGCGGCCGTTGTCCAGGGTCACGCGCAGCATCAGCTGAAAACTCTGCGCTCCTTCCTTCAGGCCCACGACCTCTGCCTTGGCGCTTTCACCGCTGAGCATCAGGCCATCGAGGGGCTGCAGCAGCTTGACCGCCAGATCGGCGGCATTGGTCAGCGGCCTGCTGGCTGGAGGCGTTGCGGCGATAGGACGCGATCCACTGATCTCGGTCATCAAGTCTCATACTCTGTGGGCAATGCGTACTGCGGGTGGCCCTGTCGGGGATGTATAATTCCCGCCACTCCGAACGTCCGCACCATTATAGCGGCCATAACCCTACCGACTTGAACCAGGTGTCCGCGCTGTGAGCAGCCCTTTTCTCGAAGCCATGGCCCTTTCCTGTGAACGGGATTGGCGCCTGCTGTTCGAGAACCTCGATATCCAGCTGCATGGCGGGCAGATGCTGCAGGTATCGGGCCCCAACGGCAGCGGCAAGACCAGCCTGCTGCGTGTGCTCGCCGGATTGCGGCAACCCACCTGCGGCGAGGTTCGCGTCAACGGTCAGCCATTGGCCAGTCGCAGCGGCGAGCTCGCCAGCGATCTGCTGTGGATCGGCCACGCCGCGGGCATAAAGGGGCTGCTGAGCGCCGAGGAAAACCTCGCCTGGCTGTGTGCGCTGCATCGCCCGGCCAGCCGTGAGCAAATCTGGCAGGCTCTGGAGGCGGTCGGTCTGCGCGGCTTCGAAGACGTGCCTTGTCACACCCTGTCGGCCGGCCAGCAGCGCCGCGTAGCGCTGGCGCGGTTGTACCTCGCCAGCCCGCCGCTGTGGGTTCTCGACGAGCCGTTTACCGCACTGGACAAGCAGGCCGTGAAGCAGCTCGAAGAACACCTTGCCGCGCACTGCGAGCAGGGCGGCCTGGTGGTTCTGACCACCCACCATACCCTGGGTAACCTGCCGGCAAGTTACCGCGATCTTGATCTGGGGCAGCATGCCGCATGAATGGCGTATTTATGCTGCTGGTCGTGCGCGAGGCGCGTCTGTTGTGTCGGCGCCCCGCAGAGCTGGCCAACCCACTGGTGTTTTTCGCTATCGTCATCGCCCTGTTTCCGTTGGCTGTCGGCCCGCAAACGCAACTGCTGCAAAGCCTTTCGCCCGGGTTGTTGTGGGTAGCGGCCTTGCTGGCGGTGCTGCTTTCGCTCGACGGCCTGTTTCGCAGTGACTTTGAAGACGGCTCTCTCGAACAATGGGTGCTGTCTTCGCACCCATTGCCGCTGCTGGTGCTGGCCAAGGTCAGTGCGCACTGGCTGTTTTCCGGCCTGGCCCTGGTGCTGCTGTCACCCCTGCTGGCGCTGATGCTCGGGCTGCCGGAGCGCTGCCTGCCGGTGCTGCTCGCCTCGCTGCTACTCGGTACACCGGTCCTCAGCCTGCTTGGGGCGGTCGGCGCCGCGTTGACCGTAGGGCTCAAGCGTGGTGGGCTGCTGCTGGCGCTGCTGATTCTGCCCCTGTATATCCCAGTGCTGATTCTCGGCAGCGGAGCCCTGCAGGCGAGCCTGCAGGGGCTGCCGGTGGCCGGTCATCTGTTATGGCTGGCCAGCCTTTGCGCACTCACGCTTACCTTGACACCGTTCGCCATTGCCGCCGGCCTGAGCATCAGTGTCGGCGAATGATTCAACCGTGCTACCGGGGATGGCCGCCGCAGGCCCCTACCTCGGAGAATGATGAGTGACCTGATGAACTGGACATGGTTTCACAAGCTGGGCTCGCCCAAATGGTTCTATGACATCAGCGGCCGCTGGCTGCCCGCGCTGGCCATTGCCGCTGCCGTGCTGCTGATCACAGGTACGGTCTGGGGCCTGGCGTTCGCGCCGCCAGACTACCAGCAGGGCAACAGCTTCCGGATCATCTATATCCACGTGCCGGCTGCGTTCCTGGCGCAGTCGATCTACGTGATGCTGGCGGTGGCGGGGCTGGTTGGCCTGGTGTGGAAGATGAAACTGGCCGATGTCGCCCTGCAGCAGGCCGCGCCCGTCGGTGCATGGATGACCGCCATCGCGCTGATCACCGGCGCGGTATGGGGCAAGCCGACCTGGGGCACCTACTGGATCTGGGATGCCCGCCTGACTTCGATGCTGATCCTGCTGTTCCTGTATTTCGGCGTCATTGCCCTTGGCCAGGCGATCAGCAACCGAGACAGCGCCGCCAAGGCCTGCGCGGTGCTGGCAGTGGTCGGCGTGGTCAACATCCCGATCATCAAGTATTCGGTGGAGTGGTGGAACACCCTGCACCAGCCGGCGACTTTCAGCGTTATCGAAAAACCGGCGATGCCGGTGCAGATGTGGTTGCCGCTACTGATCATGGTGCTGGGCTTCTACTGCTTCTTCGCTGCCGTGCTGCTGATGCGCATGCGCCTCGAGGTGCTGCGCCGCGAAGCACGCAGCAGCTGGGTGAGGGCCGAGATTCGTGCGCTGGTGGAGGGCAAACGATGAGTTTCGCGTCATTTGCCGACTTTCTCGCCATGGGTAACCACGGCGCCTACGTCTGGTCGGCCTACGGTATCTGTTTCGCGGTGCTGGTGCTCAACGTGGTGTTGCCGCTGCGGGCGAGGGGCCGGCACCTGCAGGATGAGGCGCGTCGTATGCGCCGGGAGGAATCACGTTGAATGCTGTTCGCAAGAAGCGCCTGTTCATCGTCCTGGCGATCGTCGCCGGGGTCGGTATTGCCGTGGCGCTGGCCCTGAGTGCGCTGCAGCAGAACATCAACCTGTTCTACACCCCTACGCAGATCGCCAACGGTGAAGTGCCACTGGATACCCGCATTCGTGCCGGCGGCCTGGTGGAGAAGGGTTCAGTGAAGCGTTCCGGCGACTCTCTGCAGACCGACTTCGTGGTCACAGATGGCGTGGCGCGGGTGACGATTCGCTTCCACGGCATCCTGCCGGATCTGTTTCGCGAGGGGCAGGGGATCGTTGCCCTGGGCAAGGTGGAGGACACCGGCATCCTGCTCGCCGACGAGGTGCTCGCCAAGCACGATGAAAACTACATGCCGCCCGAGGTCAAGCAGGCGCTGGAGCAGAGTGGCATGAACAAACACTACGAGAAGACCGGGGAGACCGCTCGATGATTCCCGAACTCGGCCACCTGGCGATGATCCTGGCGCTGTGCCTGGCGGTTGTGCAGGCGACGCTGCCACTGATCGGCGCCTGGCGTGGCGACCGGCAGTGGATGGGCCTGGCGCAGCCAGCCGCCTGGGGGCAGTTCGCCTTTCTGGCGTTCGCATTCGCCTGCCTGACGTATGCCTTCATGGTCGACGATTTCTCGGTGGCCTACGTGGCGCAGAACTCCAACACGGCGCTGCCCTGGTATTACAAGTTCAGTGCGGTCTGGGGCGCGCACGAGGGCTCGCTGTTGCTTTGGGCACTGATTCTCGGCGGCTGGACCTTCGCCGTGGCGATCTTTTCCCGCCAGTTGCCCGAAGAGATGCTGGCCCGCGTGCTGGGGGTAATGGGCATCATCAGCATCGGCTTCCTGCTGTTTCTGATCCTCACCTCCAACCCGTTCAGCCGCCTGCTGCCGAACGTGCCAGCCGATGGCCGGGACCTCAACCCGCTGCTGCAGGATTTCGGCTTGATCGTTCATCCGCCGATGCTCTACATGGGTTACGTGGGGTTCTCGGTGGCCTTCGCGTTCGCCATTGCCGCGCTGCTCGGCGGCAAACTGGATGCTGCCTGGGCGCGCTGGTCACGGCCCTGGACCATCGTGGCCTGGGCATTTCTCGGCATCGGCATCGCCCTGGGCTCGTGGTGGGCGTATTACGAGCTGGGCTGGGGCGGCTGGTGGTTCTGGGACCCGGTGGAGAACGCCTCGTTCATGCCGTGGCTGGTCGGCACGGCGCTGATCCACTCGCTGGCGGTGACCGAGAAGCGCGGCGTGTTCAAGAGCTGGACGGTGCTGCTCGCGATCGCGGCGTTTTCGCTGAGCCTGCTGGGCACCTTCCTGGTGCGTTCCGGCGTGCTGACTTCAGTGCACGCCTTTGCCAGCGACCCTGAGCGGGGCGTGTTCATTCTTGCCTTCCTGTTGCTGGTGGTCGGTGGCTCGCTGACCCTGTTCGCCCTGCGCGCGCCGGTGGTGCGCAGCCAGGTCGGCTTCGGCCTGTGGTCGCGGGAAACCCTGCTGCTGGCCAACAACCTGATTCTGGTGGTCGCCGCCGCGACGATCCTGCTCGGTACCCTCTATCCCCTGGTGCTCGATGCCCTGAGCGGCGCCAAGCTGTCGGTGGGCCCGCCTTACTTCAATGCGCTGTTCGTGCCGCTGATCGGATTGCTGATGGCGGTGCTGGCCGTCGGGGTTCTGGTGCGCTGGAAGGACACGCCGCTGCGCTGGCTGCTCGGCATGCTCGCGCCGGTATTGATCGCCAGTGTGTTACTGGCGCTGTTGGCCAGTTGGGCGTGGGGTGATTTCCATTGGGCGGTGCTCGGCGTTTGCCTGCTCGCTGCCTGGGTCGTGCTGGCCGGCCTGCGCGACGTCCAGGACAAGACCCGCCACAAAGGTCTGTTCAAGGGCATGGCCAGTCTTGGCCGCAGCTACTGGGGCATGCAACTGGCGCATCTGGGCCTGGCGATCTGCGCGCTGGGCGTGATCCTCACCAGCCTCGGCAGTTTCGAACGCGACATGCGCATGGCGCCGGGCGATGCCGTCGAGCTGGGCGGTTACCGGTTCGTGTTCGAAGGTGCGGTGCATCACGAGGGCCCCAACTTCATCTCTGATCGTGGCACGGTGCGGGTCTTCGAAGGCGAGCGGCAGATTGCCCTGCTGCACCCGGAAAAACGGCTGTACACCGTGCAGCAGTCGGTGATGACCGAGGCGGGCATCGACGCCGGCGTGACGCGTGACCTGTTCGTCGCGCTTGGCGAGCCGCTGGAGCAGGGGGCCTGGGCCGTGCGCGTGCACATCAAGCCTTTCGTGCGCTGGATCTGGCTCGGCGCGCTGATGATGGGCTTCGGCGGTTTTCTCGCCGCCGCCGACAAACGCTATCGAATGAAGGTCAGGACCCGCGTGCGTGACGCGTTGAGCTTGCAGGAGGCACGTGCATGAGACGGCTTATTCTGCTGCTACCGCTGCTGATGTTTCTCGCCGTGGCGGTGTTTCTCTACCGCGGTTTGTTCCTCGACCCGTCCGAACTGCCGTCGGCCCTGATCGACAAGCCATTTCCCGCCTTCTCGTTGCAGGCGGTGCAGGGCGATCGCTCAGTCACCCGGCAGGACCTGCTCGGCAAACCTTCGCTGGTCAACGTCTGGGCCACCTGGTGCGTGGCCTGCAAGGTCGAGCATCCGGTGCTCAACAAGCTGGCCGCCATGGGCGTGAACATCCATGGCGTCAACTACAAGGACGACAACGACGCTGCGCAGAAATGGTTGCGCGAGTTCCACGATCCCTATCAGCTCAACATCAGCGACCCCAAGGGCACGCTGGGTCTGGACCTTGGCGTGTACGGCGCACCGGAGACATTCTTCGTCGATGCCAAAGGCATCATCCGCCACAAGTTTGTCGGCGTGATCGACGAGGCGATCTGGCGCGAGAAGCTCGCCCCGCTGTACCAGCAACTGGTCGACGAGGCCGGGCAATGAAGCGGCTGTTGACCGGTATGGCGCTGCTGCTGGCGCTGGGCGGCGCCGCCCAGGCGGCCATCGATACCTATGAGTTCGCCAGCGAGGCCGAACGCGCGCGCTATCGCCAGCTCACTGAAGAGCTGCGCTGCCCGAAATGCCAGAACCAGAATATCGCCGACTCCGACGCGCCGATTGCCATGGACTTGCGTGCCGAAATCTATCGCATGCTCGAAGCCGGCGACAGCAATGCGCAGATCATCGATTACCTGGTCGCCCGTTATGGCGATTTCGTGCTCTACAAGCCGCCAGTGACCGGCCGCACGGTGTTGCTCTGGTATGGGCCAGCGGTGCTTCTGGCTGCGGGTTTCGTGCTGCTTGGGGTGATCGTGGTGCGCCGCCGCAAGACGGCTGCGAAGGTTTCCCCGGGTCTGTCGAACGATGAACAGCAACGACTGGCGCAACTGCTCAGGCAGGCGCCTCTGGATAAGAAAGAGCCATGATCGAATTCTGGTTGTGCGCCGGCCTGCTGTGTCTGGTCGCCGTGAGTTTTCTGCTGGTTCCCCTGCTGCGCGGCCGCAAGTTGCAGGCCGAGGAAGACCGTACCGCGCTGAACGTCACGCTCTATCAGGAGCGCCTGCGCGAGCTGGAACAACAGCACCAGGCCGGCACGCTGGATGCCGCTCAGCTGCAGGCCGCGGGTGACGAGGCCGCGCGCGAATTACTCGCCGATACCGAGGGCAGTGGGCCAAAGGCTGGGCGTCGCCTGGGGCGCAGCGTGCCGCTGATCGTAGCGGTGCTGATGCCGCTGCTTGGCGTCCTGCTCTACGCGCAATTGGGCGCGATCGGCGAGGTCGAGCGGGCACGGACGTTCACCGGCGAGCCGCGCAGCATCGAGGAAATGACCGCGCGCCTGGAACAGGCCGTGCAGGGCAACCCGGAATCTCCCGAAGGCTGGTATTTTCTTGGCCGCAGTTACATGGCGCAGGAACGCCCGGCCGAGGCCGCGCGCGCTTTCGAGCAGGCGGTGAAGGTCGCGGGGCGTGAGCCCGAGTTGCTTGGGCAGTGGGCCCAGGCGCTGTACTTCGCTGGCAACAAGCAATGGACCGCGCAGCTCGACGCGCTGACCGCGGAAGCGCTGCAGGCCGATCCCGAAGAAGTGACCAGCCTGGGCTTGCTGGGCATTGCGGCCTATGAGCAACAGCGCTTCCAGGATGCCATCGGCTACTGGGAACGGCTCGTCGCGGTATTGCCCGAAGGCGATCCCTCGCGGCAGGCGATTGCCGGCGGCATCGCTCGGGCCCGCCAGGAGATCGACCCCCAGGCCGGCGGCGGCGCTGCGGCGCAAACGCCGGCAATCGGCAGCTTGCAAGTGCGTGTCGAGCTGGCGGAGGAGTTGCGTGACAAGGTGCAGCCCGGTGACACGGTGTTCGTCTTCGCCAGGGCCGCCTCGGGGCCGCCCATGCCCCTGGCGGTCAAGCGCCTCACCGTTGCCGATCTGCCGGCGCAGGTCAGCCTGTCGGACAGCGATGCGATGATGCCGGAACTGAAACTTTCCGCGTTCGACCAGGTTCAACTGGTAGCGCGTATTTCGCGCGCCGGCGATGCCAAAAGCGGCGAGTGGATGGGCCAGGGACAACCCTTGGCCAGCACCACCCAGACCGTGCAACGCCTGATCATCGATAGCGCTGATGGCAAACAACCATGAATAAACTGATGTCGGCTGCCCTGGCAGCCACCCTGTTGAGCCTTGCCGGCTGTACCCTGCACGCCCCGGCGCCGGGTGTCGACGGCTCCCCGGCTCCAGCCGGGAAAGCTCCGGTCAGCAAGTCCCACCCGCGCTTCGCGCCGCCGCCCGGCGTTTCCAGCCACTGGGATGGCGGATTGGGTGTGTATGTCGTCGATTCCGAACGGGATACCTACTACCGCGAGCGCACGTTCTACCGCTGGAGTGATGGCTGGAGCTGGGCGGGCACCCTGCAGGGCCCGTGGGAGTCAGTGGACAGCAGCGGCGTACCTCCTGCGCTTTATCGGCGGCACGCCCAATAGCCGGTCCCAGCGCCAACGCTGTTGCTTACGCAAGCGTGTCCCCTTTGTAGGAGCATCGGCCTCGGCGCGAAAACGGTTGCAGCCATCTCGCACACTTCAGCGTTGCCCAGGCCATTCGCCGCGGGGTCGCGGCTCCTACGCGAACGTGCCCGTCCCTAGGCGCGTCGGCCTCGGCGCGAAAACGGTTGCAGCCATCTCGCACGCTGCAGCGTTGCCCAGGCCATTCGCCGCGGGGTCGCGGCTCCTACGCGGACGTGCCCGTCCGTAGACGCGTCGCCTCGGCGCAAAAACGGTTGCAGCCATCTCGCACGCTGCAGCGTTGCTCAGGCCATTCGCCGCGGGGTCGCGGCTCCTACGCGAACGTGCCCGCCCGTAGGCGCATCGCCCCGGCACGAAAACGGTTGCAGCCACCTCGCACACTTCAGCGTTGCTCAGGCCATTCGCCGCGGGGTCGCGGCTCCTACGCGAACGTGCCCGTCCGTAGACCCGTCGCCTCGGCGCAAAAACGGTTGCAGCCATCTCGCACGCTGCAGCGTTGCTCAGGCCATTCGCCGCGGGGTCGCGGCTCCTACGCGAACGTGCCCGTCCGTAGACGCGTCGCCTCGGCGCAAAAACGGTTGCAGCCATCTCGCACGCTGCAGCGTTGCTCAGGCCATTCGCCGCGGGGTCGCGGCTCCTACGCGAACGTGCCCGCCCGTAGACCCGTCGCCCCAGCACGAAAACGGTTGCAGCCATCTCGCACACTTCAGCGTTGCTCAGGCCATTCGCCGCAGGGTCGCGGCTCCTACGCGAACGTGCCCGTCCCTAGGCGCATCGGCCTCGGCGCGAAAACGGTTGCAGCCATCTCGCACACTTCAGCGTTGCCCAGGCCATTCGCTGCGGGGTCGCGGGTTCTAGACGAACGCGGCCGTCTCTCGGGGCTTAGCTGCTGTCAAGATGGCAGCGACTTGCGATTACCGAACCGTGGTTCGATAATCGCGCAAACCGCCAGGATGAGTGCCTGCTCCATGACCGAATCCCGTTCCATGCCGACCCCCATGGCGCCGCCGATCATTGCCTCACCGGCCAAACGCATCGAGGCCTTTACGGGGGACCCGAACTTCATGACCTCGCTGGCGCGCGGGCTGGCGGTCATCCATGCCTTTCAGGAGCGCAAGCGTCACCTGACCATCGCCCAGATCAGCCACCGCACGGAGATTCCGCGAGCCGCCGTGCGCCGCTGCCTGCACACGCTGATGAAGCTGGGCTACGTGACCACCGACGGGCGCGTCTACTCGCTGTTGCCCAAGGTGCTGACGCTCGGGCACGCCTACCTGTCATCGACGCCGATGGCGGTAACTGCCCAGCCGATCCTCGATCGGCTCAGCGAGCAACTCCACGAAGCCTGCTCGATGGCGGCCCTGGAGGGGGACGAGATCCTCTACATCGCCCGTTCGGCAACGCCGCAGCGGCTCATTTCGGTCGACCTGAGCGTCGGCAGCCGGTTGCCGGCTTACTGCACGTCGATGGGCCGCATCCTGTTGGCCGCCCTCGATGATGCCGCCCTCGATGACTACCTGAGCCATGCCGATTTGCAGGTGAAAACCAGCCGCACCCTGCACACCCCAGAAGACCTGCGCGCCAACATCGAGGAAATTCGCCGCCAGGGCTGGGTGATCATCGATCAGGAGCTGGAGGTGAGCCTGCGTTCCATCGCCGTGCCACTCAAGGACTCTGCCGGCCAGGTGTTGGCGGCGCTCAATGTCGGCACTCATGTCGGCCGGGTTTCGCGCCAGGAGCTGGAAAATCGCTTCCTGCCGATTCTTCTGGAGGCCAGCCAGGAGCTGAGCACGCGGCTGTTCCAGTAGGCTCGTGCCGTGGCGGTCCGCCTGCACCGAGCGAGGCGGTAGCCGGGTAATGATCGCCAGACCATCCGCCATACCCATCGCGCGGTTTGCCCATTCAACAGGCTGATAATGGCTGGGAGCCGCCAGCGCCTTCGCTACACTCGGCCTGTCTTTCATTGGCCAGCAGGGCAGGTTGCGTATGCACAATCGCATGATGATCACGGGTGCCGGATCCGGTTTGGGGCGTGAGATCGCGCTGCGCTGGGCTCGCGAGGGCTGGCGCCTGGCCCTGTCCGATGTCAATGACGCTGGCCTGGCGGAAACCCTGCGCCTGGTGCGCGAAGCCGGCGGCGACGGCTTCACCCTGCGCTGCGATGTGCGTGACTACAGCCAGTTGACGGCCTTTGCCCAGGCCTGTGAAGAAAAGCTGGATGGCATCGACATCATCGTCAACAACGCGGGCGTCGCCTCGGGCGGTTTCTTCGCGGAACTCTCGCTCGAGGACTGGGACTGGCAGTTGGCGATCAACCTGATGGGTGTGGTCAAGGGGTGCAAGGCCTTCCTGCCGCTGCTCGAGCGCAGCCAGGGACGCATCGTCAACATCGCCTCGATGGCGGCGCTGATGCAGGGGCCGGGAATGAGCAACTACAACGTGGCCAAGGCCGGGGTAGTGGCATTGTCGGAGAGCCTGCTGGTCGAACTCAAGCCGATGAACGTTGGCGTGCACGTGGTGTGCCCGTCGTTCTTCCAGACCAACCTGCTCGATTCCTTCCGTGGCCCCACACCGGCCATGAAAGCGCAGGTCGGCAAGCTGCTGGAGAGCTCGCCCATCAATGCCGAGTTCATCGCCGATTACATCTTCCAGGGGATTGCTGACGGCCAATTCATGATTCTGCCCCACGAACAGGGCCGTCAGGCCTGGGCCCTGAAGCAGAAAAACCCGCAATTGCTGTACGACGAAATGGCCACCATGTGCGAGAAGATGCGCGCCAAGGCCGCAGGCCACCGCGACGCTTGAGCCAATCTTGCTGAAGCGCTGCAACTGGCGAAAATGCAGCTCGATGCAAACCCGGCTTTGTCTACGTCATTCGCAGCGGGGCGCTGCGCCTGAGATGGGTAGTGCTTCTGAGGGCGTGGTGCTTGGCGTGACGGCGACGGCCATAACCAGTCGCAGCCTCCATGTTCCCCGTTGTTCCACGATGAGCGCCAGGCGGCCTTTCAAGTGCCGGCCAGGCCAGAACGGGCGAGACGGAGCCTCGCCCGGTGCTCATGTCAGTTGCAGCCTTCGACGTAGAAAACCGCAGGTGGCATGCCGATGCGCCAACGGGTCACGATGCCATCGGAGTCGGTTTCGAAAATCAGGCGTGCTTCGGTATCGACATAGGGTTTGACGATGAAATCTCGGCCACCCTTGACGTACTTGCTCGGCTGCTCTTCGAAGTGGCTCGGAAAGGTCGCGCGAATCTGCTGGGCACTGCTGCCGACTTGCAGGCCGCGCGGAGCCTTGCGCTCGCGGCTGTCGATGTCGTAGCGCACGAATGCGCCATTCTCCAACATGAAGGATGTGCCGAAGCCTTTGGCCGGCGCAGGGTCCTGGGACAGCTGGCGACAACTGTCGGAGGTGCCGCCGGCGTCCTGCAGCGAGCCTTTCCATGCCGCCCGCACGGCCGCCTCGTCGCTGCCGAAGCGCGCGCTGGCAAAGCCTGCGAAAGGGCTCAGGTCCGCGCTTTCCTGCAGCTTTGGCGGGCTGCTCTGGGCGGCGGAGGCGGTCTTGGCAGGGGTGTTGTCGGCGTCGCTGCAGGCGCTGAGCGCCAGAATGCTGGTCATCAATACTGTCGAAATGAGAAGCGTGCGTTTCGCCATGAAATCCAAACCTTCGTCTTGAATGAGAACGGTCGCATCAGACTGCGACCGGGTCTGCTGGGCATGAGACCGGCTGGAGTGGGGCGCTCTCGCGCCTTAGCGTAGGAGTGGAATGGCCCGCTGCGGATGCGGGCCATTCTTTACGGTCTCATGCTGCGTGGTGTTTGGCCGCATGATCGGCAAAAAGATCCCGGTTTTTATCGAGATGCTGATCGACCAGCCACCTGCCATGTGCGAGGGAGGCGTGCCGGGCCTTTTCAAGGTCATCGAGGAACGCGCCATTGACCGGCAGCGCCATGCGGCGGGTGGTTCGACCATCCGGTGCGGTGATGCGACAACCGCCGGCCCATGGCGTTGGAATGCCGGGGTGTTCCATGACCTGCGCACTGATGAGGAAGTCGCGATGTGTGCACTGTAATGTGTTCATGAGAGGTACCTCGTGAGTGTTGCCCCGCGAAGGCTGCACGATGATCCCTGGTGCGAGTACGCCTCCGAGTGGGCGTGGCTTCCAGTCTGGTATAGCACAGCGCACCCCATGCCTGGCGTCAGCCGACGAACTGTGAGCAGATAGGTGACCCGGCGCGCGCGAAGGTCTATTCTCCAGGTGCGTGTCGCAGTGACAGTGCCACGTTCTCGCCGGCCAGCAAGGCCGGTGCTGCAGTTGCTCGAATCACGGGCCTAGGCCCGAGCGCCATCACGGTGCGCCGTGTATGGCATGTTGAATCGGATCGCCGGCCGCGCCGGTGCATCAATCCTTCGCCTGATGGAGATCAACGTTATGAGCACGATTCTGCACGAAGATGTCAGTGGTGGCGTTCTGCGCCGGATGAAGGAAGGCGGCTTCGATTTCGCCAGTGTCCATCCCATCGAGTTCTACGCGATTTTTCCAGACCAGGATCGGGCCCTGAAGGCCACGCGCAATTTTCGCGGCGAATCCCTGCATGCCCAGATTACCGAGCGCGATGAGGGTGGCTGGTACCTGCAGGTCAGCAAGGTGATGCACGTTACGCCGTTCGGCATCGATGACTTCGAACAGGACATGGAGTCCGTGGTGGTCCCGCTTGGCGGCAAACTGGATGGTTGGGGGGTAACCCAGGAGCTCAAACCGGCCAGTCGCATCGACTGACCGTTCGCCTCTCATCCTCACCGACCCCTGGCCGTCGTTTGGCTGCCAGGGTGCTCAGGCACCGTCTTTCCACAACCTCACCAGATCACCCGGCGCCTTGTCCTCGGGGATTTGCAGGACCATTTCGCCTGGCTGATCCTGGCGGGGCACCTGTAGCTCGATGCGGTAAAAGCGCTGGTCGTCCTTGCCGGCCTCGGCAGTCGACTCGGGCAGACAGCTCTGCAAGATGGAGCAGACCTGCCCGCGCTGGTCCGGGTCGCACTGGGCGAAGTCGATCTCCCGCGGTCGGCTCAGCGCGCCGATCGCCGCGAAGCCGCCCTGACGGGAAATCCGCACGATGGCGCTGCTGCCCAGCTCCGGAAGACTTTTCATGGCCGGGCCTCTACGCCGACGTCGCGCCATGCCTGCATAATTGCCCGGGCTTCCCGCGAACCCTGGCCGAAGCGCGCGGCCGCCTTGTCGGCACACAAATGGGCGAACTCGGCGAACGTCGCGTCATTGCTCAGGCGTCGGTCGCAGAGGGTGTCGTACCAGATGAGCCCGGCTCTTTCCCAGGCAAAGCCACCGAGGGCCACCGCAGCGAGATGGAAGGCGCGGTTGGGAATGCCCGAGTTGATGTGCACACCGCCGTTGTCTTCGCGAGTCTCGACGAATTCGTTCATGTGCGCGGGTTGCGGATCCTTGCCCAGCAGAGGGTCGTCGTACGCCGTGCCTGGTGCCGACATGGAGCGCAGGCTCTTGCCGTTGATGGCATCGGTGAGCAGCCCGGCGCCAATGAGCCAGTCCGATTGCTCGGCCGTCTGCCCGAGGGTGTATTGCTTGGTGAGAATGCCGAAGACATCGGACAGCGACTCGTTCAAAGCGCCAGCCTGGTTGACGTAGACCAGCGCCGCTTCGCTGTCGATCACGCCGTGGGTCAGCTCGTGGGCGACCACGTCCAGGGCAACGGTGAAGCGGTTGAAGATCTCCCCGTCACCGTCGCCAAAGACCATCTGCTCGCCGTTCCAGAAAGCATTCTCGTACGCCTGCCCGTAGTGCACGGTGCCGGTTAGCGGATAGCCTTTGCCATCGATGGAGTGCCGCCCGAAGGCCTGCCAGAAGAACGCGTAGGTCGCGCCCAGGGCATCGTAGGCTTCGTCCACGGCCTGATCGCCCGTGGCGGGTTGGCCTTCGCCTCGGCGCAACGTACCGGGCAACTGCATTTGTTGTTCAGCGTCGTGAATGCTGCGCTGCGGGCGACCGGGTTCGAGAGGGCGCGCACCGGATTGCAGCGTGCTCCGAAGATTCTCATCAGAGCCCTGGCGCAACGAGTTGACATGATTGAGCGTGCTGCGTGCACAGGCCCTTTGGCGATCGGAGCCGTGACCAATGATACGGTCGAGAATGTACGGTGGTACAAGGTAGGTGCTCATTGCGCATTCCTTGTGGTGAGGCGGATGGCAGGCCGTGTGGGCACGGTCCCTGAGGGTGGGATCGCAGCGTGGCGCCGATGTTTCCTCCTGTGACATTTTCTGGACGGAAGGCCGTGAGATAAAAGTGCAATGCTTGGCCGTCTCGCTTGTCTAGGTATTAGTGAGCGATGCAGATCGGCTGCGGCTGTGCCGATCCTGTGCTCGGCCAATGTGTGCGATGCAATGGGGCACTTCTGCCGCGCTTTGCACCTCGGTGTGCATCGATGTGGTGCGGTTCAGCTGTTGTACGTATTCATGTGGTTGTTTTTAAAGGAATAAATTCGGTGGCTCGGCGTTTGCAACGTTCGGCTTACACGGGTGGCAATGGAGTTCGGTATGGGCCGCACCTTTTATGACGAGATGCACCTGGCAGATGGCGCGTGCCGTCCGCATTACCAGGCCTTTGCCCGCTGGCTGGCCGAGACCCCGCAGGAATTGCTGGCACAGAGGCGGCGTGAAGCCGATCTGCTGTTCCATCGTGCGGGTATCACTTTCACGTTGTACGGTGATGACCAGGGCACCGAACGGCTGATTCCCTTCGATATCATTCCGCGCAGCATCCCTGCCAGCGAGTGGCGTATCGTCGAGCGTGGCTGCATCCAGCGGGTGCAGGCACTGAACATGTTTCTTGCCGACCTCTATCACGAGCAACGCATCATCAAGGCCGGGCTGATTCCTGCCGAAGAACTGCTTGCCAACGAGGGTTATCAGATGGCGATGCAGGGCCTGAACCTGCACCGTGGTCTGTATGCCCACATTGCCGGCGTCGACCTGGTGCGTGACGGTGATGGCACTTACTACGTGCTCGAGGACAACCTGCGCACACCGAGCGGTGTCAGCTACATGCTCGAAGACCGCAAGATGATGATGCGCCTGTTTCCCGAGCTGTTCGCCAACCAGCGCGTTGCGCCCATCGACCATTACCCCAACCTGCTTCTCGATACCCTGAAGAGCTCCAGCCCGCTGGACAACCCGACGGTGGTGGTGCTGACCCCAGGACGTTTCAACAGCGCCTATTTCGAGCACGCCTTTCTGGCACGGGAAATGGGTGTGGAGCTGGTGGAGGGTGCAGACCTGTTCGTGCGCGACGACAAGCTGTTCATGCGCACCACCTCCGGCGCCCGGCAGGTCGATGTGGTGTATCGCCGCCTCGACGATGCCTTCCTCGATCCCCTGGCGTTCAATCCCGACTCGATGCTCGGTGTGCCCGGCCTGTTGTCCACCTACCGCTCCGGCAACGTGGTGCTGGCCAATGCCATCGGTACCGGCGTGGCAGACGACAAGTCGATCTATCCCTATGTCGGCGAGATGATTCGTTTCTACCTCGACGAAGAGCCGATTCTCAAGAACGTACCCACCTGGCAATGCCGCAAGCCCAGCGAGCTGTCGCACGTGCTGGCCAACCTCAAGGACCTGGTGGTCAAGGAAACCCAGGGGTCCGGCGGCTACGGCATGCTGGTGGGCCCAGCCGCCAGCAATGCGGATATCGAGTCGTTTCGCCTGCGCCTGATCGCCCGCCCCGAAGCCTATATCGCGCAGCCGACCCTGTGCCTGTCGACCTGTCCGACCTTCGTCGAAAACGGCATCGCCCCACGCCATATCGACCTGCGCCCGTTCGTGCTGTCCGGCAAGGAGACGCGTATCGTTCCTGGCGGGCTGACGCGCGTGGCACTGCGTGAAGGGTCGCTGGTGGTCAATTCGTCGCAAGGCGGCGGTACCAAGGACACCTGGGTAGTGGAGGACTGAGCATGCTATCGAGAACTGCCTCCGATCTGTATTGGATGTCCCGCTACCTGGAACGCGCGGAAAACCTCGCGCGCATGCTGGACGTCAGCTATTCGCTGTCATTGATGCCACAGGATGGCCGCCGTGACGGGCTCGATGAGCTGGCGATGCCGCTGCTCATCACCGGCACCCTGGAGGAATACCAGGAGCGCCACGGCGCCCTGCACGCCGAACGCATGCTGCATTTCTTCGCGCTGGATGCGCAGAACCCGGCAAGCATCTACAGCTGCCTGGGCGCGGCGCGCAGCAACGCCCATGCGGTACGCGGTCGGATAACCGCGGACATGTGGGAAAACATCAACGCCACCTGGCTGGAGATCCGTGGTATCGCCGATCAGGGCCTGGGGCGTTACGGTATCAGCCGGTTTTGCGAATGGGTCAAGGAGCGCTCGCACCTGTTTCGCGGTGCGACTTTCGGCACCATCGTGCGCGGCGAGGCATATCGGTTCATTCGCCTGGGTACTTTCATCGAACGGGCAGACAACACCCTGCGACTGCTCGATTCACGCTATGAGCTGCTGGGCGAGGATATCGACGAGATCGACGGTCGCCCGGCTCACAGCTATTACCAGTGGAGCGCCTTGCTGCGCGCACTGTCCTCGTTCGAAGCGTTTGCCGAGATCTACCGCGGTTCGCCAGGCGCCCGCAAGGTCTCCGAACTGCTGCTGCTGCGCCCCGAGGTACCGCGCTCGTTGCGCGCCTGCATGGACGAGCTGTACCTGATGCTCGCCAATCTGCCCGGCAACAACGGCCGGCCGGCGCAGCGCCTGGCTGCCGAACTCGATGCACGTTTGCGTTACACCAGCATCGACGAGGTGCTGGAGGAGGGGCTGCACGCCTGGCTAACCGATTTCATCGGGCAGGTTCACGAGCTCGGTCGCGTCATTCACACGTCCTATCTGGAGGTCGCATGAGACTGTCCATCCGCCACAACACCACCTATCACTATGAAGATCAGGTGCGTGCCAGCATCCAGTACCTGCGCCTCACGCCTCACGATAGCGCACGGCAGCAGGTGCTCAGCTGGCAGCTGGACCTGCCGCGGCCGGTACGTGCACAGCGTGACCCCTACGGAAATATCCTGCACGTACTGACGCTCGATGAGCCCCACGAGTCGATCGTCATTGGCGCGCGCGGGCAGGTGGACATCGACGAGTCCAGTGATGCCGAACAGGAGAGCCAGTCACCGCTGCCTTTCCTGCGATTCACCCGGTTGACCGAAGCGGACGCGGCGTTGCGTGATTTCGCCAGCCTGCAGTGTGCCAGTCGCCGCAACCGCAACGGCCTCATCGACCTCATGCACGGGTTGAACCAACACATCAGCTACCTGCCCGGTATCACCGAGGTGGAGACCAGCGCAGCCGAAGCGTTCGCCGGGCGCCAGGGGGTCTGCCAGGATCACGCCCATGCCTTCATTGCCTGCGCCCGCAGCCTGGGCATCCCGGCGCGCTATGTGTCCGGCTACCTGTTCACCGACAGCTGCGACCACCTGGCCAGCCATGCGTGGGCCGAAGCCTGGCTGGATGGCGCCTGGTACAGTTTCGACGTGACCAACTGCCTGTCCCGACCCGAGCGCCACCTGAAGCTGGCGGTAGGGCTGGACTATCTGGATGCCTGCCCGGTGCGCGGCATGCGCCGCGGTGGTGGCAGTGAGCGGATGATGGCGCGGGTCGACGTCCAGCCAGTGATCCTCGCTCAGGCGCAATGATCGGGAGGGCGGGGCGAGGCGCTTGCCCCTGGCCGGGCGACGTTTGACACTCCCGCCTCGCTGCTGAGTGCCGCGGCACATCGTCGTACGACTTGCGATGCCGTGCCCACCCCTCCTAGGATTGCCCTTTGCCCCGAGGGGAATGGCCATGCTGGCCGAGTTGTTTGCTGTACTGGCGCCGGTGGTCATCGTCGCCGGCATTGGGTATGCCTGGGCCCGCAGTGGCCAGCACTATCCCACGGAATTCATCGCGCGCCTGGTGCTGTCCATCGGCACGCCCAGCCTGGTGCTGGCGACCCTTAGCAGAACCAGCCTGGATCCCGCTGCGTTTACCAGTATGGCGCTGGGCTGCGTGCTGGTGACCGCGAGCATGGGCCTGTTCGGCTTGCTGTTCAGCCGCTTGTTCCGCCAGCAATGGAAAGTGCTGGTGCCTGCTTTCCTGTTTCCCAACACCGGCAACATGGGCCTGCCCATCAGTCTCTATGCTTTTGGCGAGCACGGCCTGGCCCTGGCCGTGGCGTTTTTCCTGACGCTGTCGATCTTCCAGTTCACAGTGGGCATCGCGTTATCGGGCAATGCCGCGTCGCTTCGCGATCTGCTGCGTAATCCAATTCTGATAAGCCTGCTGCTGGCGCTGCCGATCATATTCTTCGATCTGCAGCTGCCTCGCTGGCTGGGCAACACCGTCAGCCTGCTGGGCGGTATGACCATTCCGTTGATGCTGCTGACACTCGGCGTATCCCTGGCCAGTATCCGCTTGCATCATCTTGGTTCGGGGCTGGTGCTGGGAGGGTTGCGCATTCTGCTCGGCGCAGCAGTCGGATGGGGCGTCGGTGCCGCTCTGGCGCTGGAGCCGCTGACCCATGCGGTATTGGTGGTGCAATCGGCGATGCCGGTTGCGGTATTCAATTACCTGTTTGCGGTACGCGCCAATCGTTCACCAGAGCAAGTGGCCAGCCTGGTGCTGTGCTCGACCGTATTGGCTATCGGGCTACTGCCATTGATTCTGGCCTGGTGGATGCCTCAGGTTAATTGAAGCCTGCTCAGCCGATCATCCGACTCAGGTTCGGGAGGATCAGCAGCACTGCCGTGGCAAAGAGAATCAACCCCGCCTGGCGGAATTTCGGTTTGTTGAACATGGCCGTTACCTTTTTGATTGTTGTCATTGGGCCGGTGAGTGCCGTATCCCCGTAATCGCCCCGGCAAGACCCGGCTGCGCATAGCTTCACTGTAGAGCGACTTTTTCTTTTTTTTAGATCGCTTGGTTTCTAATGAATGGTTAAAACCAGTTGCACGGTTATGGAACCCTTTGTAACTTCCGTGCACCCCCTGCGCCAGAGCGCGCCCCTTTCAGCCGATGCGGCTGCAACCTCCGGTACCGTCCGTCTGGATTGCAATGGCAGGCGGAATGCCCATAAAAAAACCGGCTATGAGCCGGTTTTCTGAATCACCAGTCCGCTTTAGTTATCCAGTTGCTCGCGGATCACTTTGCCGGACTTGCCGTCGATGCGAAACTCATAGAGACGGTTATCCTGCTTGACGCCTTCGCCTTCCCAATAACCGGCGTCATCGGCCTCGATCTTGTGGACCTGGGTGAAGCCAGCCTGCTTGGCACTGCTCAGCGCCTGTTCGATGCTGATCCAGTCAGCACCGGGACGGTCGGCCATGGCAACGCCGGCACTCAGGGCAGCGGCGGCGGTGAGGGCAGTCAGGGTTTTCTTCAACATCGCGGAACTCCTGTTTCGGGAAAGAGACGCCTGAATCCAGGCGTTGAAAGTTGGAGTCCACCGTTTCGCTTCTGGTTCAAGAAACCGTGGTTAGGATGGTGTCAGCGATGCGCTTGGCCGCAGTGCGGCATTGTGATTACCGTGCAGGCTAAGGCCCAGAAGCGCAAGGGTGATCATGAGGTAGAGACCGATAGCGGCGAAGGCGCCGTTACGGGCATATCGGGCGGTGTGGCGGGGCATGGGCAGGTTCTCCTTGACTGGCTGCATGCGCCAATCATCGGGCGGTCATAGCCGGGGTAGAAGACAATGCCGGCCATGGCGACTATCGAGCCGGCTGATGACATCGTTGGCCACTGGCCTATTGCCTTGCTGACCAGGCACAGGCACGCTTTGCGAGCGTCATCATTCTTTCAGGTACCGCTCATGTCGCTGCAGATCTGCATTCTGGAAACCGACGTCCTGCGCCCCGAACTGGTCGACCAGTATCAGGGCTATGGCAGGATGTTCGAACGTCTCTTCGCCGGCCAGGCAATCGCTGCCACCTTCACGGTGTTCAACGTGATGAATGGCGATTACCCACCTGCTGACGCGCGCTTCGACGCTTACCTGGTTACCGGCAGCAAGGCCGATTCGTTTGCCACCGATCCCTGGATCGAGACCCTCAAGGTCTATCTGCTCGAACGCTACAAGGCAGGCGACAAGCTGCTCGGCATCTGTTTCGGGCACCAGTTGCTGGCCCTGTTGCTCGGTGGCAAAGCCGAGCGAGCCAGCGGTGGCTGGGGCGTGGGCATCCACCGTTACCAACTGGTCGAACAGCCCGACTGGATGACCCCGCAGGTGGACGAGCTGACATTGCTGATCAGCCATCAGGACCAGGTCACCCGCCTGCCGGAAAACGCCACATTGCTGGCTTCCAGCCCGTTCTGTGCGCACGCCGCCTACCGCATCGGCGAGCAGGTACTGTGCTTCCAGGGGCACCCGGAGTTCGTGCCGGAGTACTCGCGTGCCTTGCTCGATATCCGTCAGCAGCACATCGGTGAGACCACCTATCGCGCCGCGGTCGATACCTTGCACGAGAGTCATCACGGCCGCACCGTTGGCGAATGGATGCTGCGTTTCGTGGCTAATGGCAAAACGGCGCAGCTCGCCTGACTGGCAGCCTGCAATGAAAAACGGCCCACAAGGGCCGTTTTTCGTTTCAGCAAGGGTGCCTTGCGTGGAGGCACCTGATATCGCTGATTACAGCGCTGCGGCTTCAGCCTCTGGCTGCTCGGCAGGCTCGGCTTGCGGCTGCTCGGGCTTGACCTCGACAAAGTTCAACTGCAGACGCTCGCTGCTCCAGGCGCGGGTCTTGTTGGTCAGTTCGAGGTTGTTGTTCAAGGTCTGGCCGTAGGAAGGGATGATCTCCTTCAGCTTCGCCTGCCATTGCGGGCTCTGGATCTTGTCCTTGAAGGTGCGCTCCATCAGGTGAAGCATAATGGGCGCCGCAGTCGAGGCGCCTGGCGATGCGCCGAGCAGAGCCGCGATGGAGCCGTCTTCCGAGCTGACCACTTCGGTGCCGAATTGCAGGACGCCACCCAGCTCTGGATCTTTTTTGATGATCTGCACGCGCTGGCCGGCCTGGATCAGTTCCCAGTCCTTGTCCTGCGCCTCGGGGAAGTACTCACGCAGCGAGTGCATGCGGTCTTCCTGGCTGAGCATCAACTGACCGATCAGGTAGGTGCTGAGCGAGAAGTTGTCGATGCCGGCATTGATCATCGGCGAGATATTGTGGGTTTTGATGGTAGCGAACATGTCCAGCAGCGAACCGTTCTTCAAGTACTTGGTGGAGAAGGTGGCGAATGGCCCGAACAGGATGACTTTCTTGCCGTCGATCACGCGGGTGTCGAGGTGCGGAACCGACATGGGTGGCGAGCCTACCGAGGCCATGCCGTAGACCTTGGCCTGGTGCCTCTCGACCACTTCCGGGTTGCTGGTAACGAGGAAAGAGCCACCCACCGGGAAGCCTGCGTAACCTTCGGCTTCAGGAATGCCGGACTTCTGCAGCAGCTTGAGGGCGCCACCACCGGCGCCGATGAACACGAACTTGGCGTTGACGGTGCTCAGCTTCTCGTCATTGGCCAGATCAGCCACCGTGACGTTCCAGGTACCGTCGTCGGCACGGGTGATGTCACGCACTTCATGCTGTACATGAACGTTGAACACGTCTTTCTTCTGCGACAGCGAATCGAGCAACTGCGTGGTGATTTCCCCGAAGTTGACATCGGTGCCAGTTTGCACGCGAGTGGCTGCGATCTTTTCGCCCGGCTCGCGGCCTTCCATCACCAGCGGGATCCATTGTTCGATCTGCTGGGGATCGTCGGAGAATTCCATGTTGCGGAACAGCGAGCTGTGCTGCAGCGCTTCATAGCGCTTCTTCAGAAACTCGGTGTTCTTGTCGCCCCACACGAAGCTCATGTGCGACACGTCGTTGATGAACGATTGCGGGTTGTTGAGAACGCCCTGTTCGACCTGATAGGCCCAGAACTGCTTGGAGATCTCGAACGACTCGTTGATAGCCACTGCCTTGCTGATGTCGATGCTGCCGTCAGCTTTTTGCGGGGTGTAGTTCAGTTCGGCAAGCGCCGAGTGACCGGTACCGGCGTTGTTCCAGGGGTTCGAGCTCTCCTCGGCTACCTGCGGCAGGCGCTCGTACAGGTCGATCTTCCAGGTTGGCTCCAGTTCGTTGAGGTAGGTGCCGAGGCTTGCACTCATGATGCCCCCGCCGATCAGCAGGACGTCCACGGATTTTTCCGGTTCGGGCTGCTTGGCGCAGCCGAGCGCACTCAAGCACAGTAGGGACAGCAGGAGTTTTTTCATTAGACAGACCACTTCATTTAAATGTGATTGCATGGCAGCACGACCCATTCGATGCCGCTCTGATGACGGGCGGTTCCAGCAGTAGCGTGCAGCCAGGTTTCGTTCTGCGAAACCGTTCAGTGCCCAGCGATTTTTTGAACCGCCGGGCTATGTACCTTCATGTGCGCGCATTCGTCGCAGGCCGGTGGCCTTAAGCAAAAGCAGTGCCTGAAAAGCCCCGTTTCACTGATCTAGTGATGTGTATCAATATTTCCGTCATGTTTTTGTGCATTGAGTGGCGAAAAACCGCCTAAAAATTGCCCGCTGACCGCAATTTTTGGCGGAATACCGCCTCAGTTCCTCATGCCGCCGGCAGCCGATCCGCCGCTATTACTGCCCGCTCCAGCGGGGCCGGGTATGCCCGTACCGCCTTGTGGTGCCGGGGCGGATTGGCCATTGCCAATCGGTACGCCAGGAGTCGAATTGGGTGAGGTGGGCGCCCCTGTCGAATTACTCGCCGGTTCGTTGGTGCGATCTTGTCGGGCTGGTGAATTGAGCGTGCTGCGCGGCGACTGCTGGCCGGGCTGATTGGATGGTTGCTGGTCCTGGTTGATTGCGGGTTGGCCACCAGCGCCTGTGCCAGCCGGTGGGCTGCCGGTGCGTTCACGCACCATCTCGTCACCAATCCGTTCGCGTTGCTGTTGCAAGCTCAGGCCACTGTCGTCTGCCTGTGCGCCAGAGATGAAGAGGGCGGCAAGCAACAATGCCGAACCCGTAAGTATTTTCATGATGCTCTCCCGATCATTACCTGGTTGATCAGGTGACCGGTCGATGTCGCGCAACGTTCACTGTATTCGCCGGGAGGTTTTTCCTCAGGCCCCGGTAACGCCGTTGGGGGCGAACGGCAAAGTCATGACAAGCGTCTACCCTGTTAACAGGCCGAAATGCAGCCGTTGCACTGCTATGTCCATTGTTCGGTACCCTGGGGACGTCAGGTCGGAGGCGGGTTCGGCGGGTATCGAACCTTGCGCTATCGATCGCCTCAGAAGACAGGCTTTCACTTTATAACCAGAGGTCATTGTCATGATTTATGCCAAACCCGGTACCGCAGGCGCCGTCATCACCCTCAAACCGCGCTACGGCAATTACATCGGCGGCGAGTTCGTCGCGCCCGTGGGCGGTCAGTACTTCACCAACACCAGCCCGGTGGATGCCTCGGTGATCGGTGAATTCCCCCGTTCCGACGCCAAGGACATCGACAAGGCCCTGGACGCCGCCCATGCCGCCGCCGACGCCTGGGGCAAAACCTCCGTGCAGGACCGCGCCCTGGTGCTGCTGAAGATCGCCGACCGTATCGAAGCCAATCTCGAACTGCTCGCGGTGGCGGAAACCTGGGACAACGGCAAGGCCGTGCGCGAAACCCTGAATGCCGACGTGCCGCTGGCCGCCGACCACTTCCGTTATTTTGCCGGCTGCATCCGCGCCCAGGAAGGCAGCGCGGCGGAGATCAACGAACACACCGCGTCCTATCACTTCCACGAACCGCTGGGCGTGGTCGGGCAGATCATCCCCTGGAACTTCCCGCTGCTGATGGCCGCCTGGAAGTTGGCCCCGGCCCTGGCAGCCGGCAACTGCGTGGTGCTCAAACCCGCCGAGCAGACGCCGCTGTCGATCACCGTATTCGCCGAACTGGTCGGCGACCTGCTGCCGCCGGGCGTGCTGAACATCGTCCAGGGCTTTGGCCGTGAGGCCGGCGAGGCCCTGGCCACCAGCACGCGTATCGCCAAGATCGCCTTCACCGGCTCCACCCCGGTCGGCTCGCACATCATGAAGTGCGCCGCCGCCAACATCATCCCGAGCACCGTGGAGCTGGGCGGCAAGAGCCCGAACGTGTTCTTCGAGGACATCATGCAGGCCGAGCCAGCGTTCATCGAGAAGGCCGCCGAAGGCCTGGTCCTGGCCTTCTTCAACCAGGGCGAGGTGTGCACCTGCCCATCGCGCGCACTGGTGCAGGAGTCGATCTTCGAGCCGTTCATGGTCGAGGTGATGAAAAAGATCAAGGTCATCAAGCGCGGCAACCCGCTGGATACCGAGACCATGGTCGGCGCCCAGGCCTCGCAGCAGCAGTACGACAAGATCCTGGGCTACCTGGAGATCGCCCAGCAGGAAGGCGCCGAGCTGCTCACTGGCGGCGCCAGCGAGAAGCTCGAGGGCGACCTGGCCGGCGGTTATTACATCCAGCCGACCCTGCTCAAGGGCACCAACAAGATGCGCGTGTTCCAGGAGGAGATCTTCGGCCCGGTGGTGGGCGTGACCACCTTCAAGGACGAAGCCGAGGCCCTGGCGATTGCCAACGACACCGAGTTCGGCCTGGGCGCCGGCGTGTGGACGCGCGACATCAACCGCGCCTACCGCATGGGCCGCGGCATCAAGGCCGGCCGCGTATGGACCAACTGCTACCACCTGTACCCGGCGCACGCTGCCTTTGGCGGCTACAAAAAGTCCGGGGTCGGGCGCGAAACCCACAAGATGATGCTCGACCACTACCAGCAGACCAAGAACCTGCTGATCAGCTACGACATCAACCCGCTGGGCTTCTTCTGATCCGGCGCAAATGACCCTGACAACGCAGCCTTGGCCGCGTTGTCAGGGCTGCCGGGTGGTAGCGCCCCGCTGCAGGCCGCTTTGCAGAGGAATGTCCCAGGGCGGAGTCGGCCCAAAGCGATTTTTCAGAAACTCCAGCAACAGCCGGCTGCGTGAGTCGGTGTCGCGCTCGAGCCGAAGGGCATAAATGCCGCTGGGCTCCGGCGGCGGCAAGCCATTCTCGCAAAACAGCGCGACCAATTCGCCGCGGGCCAGGTATTCGCTGACCAGCCAGGTGGGCAGGTGCGCCACGCCCAGGCCGGCGAGCAAGCTGAACGCCAGGGTCTCGGCGTTGTTGGTGGTCATGCGCAGGCGCCGTGGCCGATACATCGCCAGCTTTCCCTCGTTTTCGAAACGCCAGGCATAGGCGGGTGCCAGCCCGTCCCAGTCCAGGCCGTCATGCTCCAGCAGTTCGGCAGGCGTACGCGGCACGCCCCGGCGTTCCAGGTATGCCGGGCTGGCACACACCACACGAACCATCGGAGCCAGCTCAGTGGCGACCAGGCGGGTATCGGCCAAGGGCCCGATACGCAGCACCAGGTCCACTTCCCCCAGATGACCGCCGTGCAGGTCGATGAAGCTGTCGATCAGCCGCAATTGCACATCCAACCCAGGGTAGGCGCTCAGAAAGTCGGCAATGGCCGGTGCCAGGTGTCGGCGGCCAAACGGGGCAGGGGCGTCGATGCGGATCAGCCCCTCCGGCGCGCTGCTCAAGGACACTGCTTCGGCGCGTGCCAGGTGCAGCTCGGCAAGAATTCTCCTGGCCCGTTCGGCAAAGGCCAGCCCGGCGGGTGTCGCACGCACTACGTGGGTACTGCGGCTGAACAGCGTGCAATCGAGCGAACGCTCCAGGGTGTCGATGCGCCGCGATACCGCCGACGGCGTGAGCGGGTGCAACCGTGCGGCTGCAGAAAAGCTGCCGCTTTCCAGGACATCGAGGAACAGGCTCAGTTGATCGGTCAAGGCATCTGGATTCATGGCGGTATTCGCTGTGCGTGATTCGCATAGCCATTATGCCGGGCTGTGCGTTACCCCGCCAATCACCAGCCGGTAGCATGCCTCTACCTTTTCCACCGGACCGCTTTCATGGACCTGCTTGCCTTCGCGCTCAACATCGTACTTGGCCTGATGCTTGGCACCCTGGGCGGATTGTTCGGTATTGGCGGCGGGCTGATCGCCATTCCGGTGCTGGGCGTACTGTTCGGGCTGGACCAGCAACTGGCGCAAGGTACCGCGCTGGTGATGGTGGTGCCCAACGTGCTGTTGGCGCTGTGGCGCTACCACCAGCGCAACCGCATCGATCTGCGCTACGCATTGGCGCTGGCGCTCAGCAGCTTTGTCTTCGCGCTTGTTGGCGCGGGTTGGGCGGTCAACCTCGATCCGGAGGCGATGCGCCTGGCGTTCGTATCGTTTCTGGTCGCTCTGGCCTTCTACAACCTGCTACGCATGTGGCTACGTCCTCCTGCCGCGTCGGCGGAACTGCGCCAGCCCTGGCCTTGGTTGGCAGTGCTGGGCAGCGGTGCGGGGCTACTCGGCGGTCTGTTCGGCGTCGGTGGCGCGGTGATCGCCACGCCCATCCTGACCAGCGTGTTCGGCACCTCGCAGGTGGTCGCGCAGGGGCTGTCGCTGGCCTTGGCGGCGCCCAGCACTGGCGTGACCCTGGTGACTTATGCCATGCACGACCACGTCAACTGGGCGCTGGCCTTGCCGCTGGCGATTGGCGGGCTGCTGAGCATCAGCTGGGGCGTACGCCTGGCTCACGCGCTGCCCGAGCACCTGTTGCGCATACTGTTCACCGCCTTTTTGCTGGCCTGCGCCGTGGCGCTCGGCCTCAAAGCCTGACGCCTTCGAGAATCCGCTCGGCCAGTGCCTCGCTGGCCGGCGAGCGGGTGCGCGCTTTATCGCCTGGCTCAAAAAGTGTGTAGCGCGGGCCCGCCGTTGGCGGCAACTGGCGCGTGAGCGTCAACTACTGGCGTCACTCGGCGACGCTGCGTTGAAGGACCTGGCCTCGATAGCAGTGAGGTGTTCAGCGAGACTCAGTGGCCGTTCTGGGACGCTCCCCTGAGCAAGTAGGCAGGCCCTCGGTTGGTCGATTCAGCGCAATGGGTTACCGTATTTTTTCACTCCTTGTCGGTGCCGCCATGTCGTCCATTGCCAGCTTGTCTACTGCCCAGGCACGGCGCGCGGTGCTTGCCGCTCAAGGGTTCGCGGAGCGCCCGCGATCAGGAGCGCCTGGCAGCCGTGCCGTCAATGAGGTGATCGAGCGGCTGGGGCTGCTGCAGATCGACTCGGTGAATGCCGTGGTGCGCTCGCATTACCTGCCCCTGTATTCCCGCCTTGGCCGCTACGACCCCCAGTTACTGCAACAAGCCGCGTGGAGCCAGGGGCGGCAGCGCACGCTATTCGAATACTGGGGCCACGAGGCCTCTCTGCTGCCATTCGACTATTACCCGCTGCTGCGCTGGCGCATGCAGCGCGCGAAGGAGGGGCGCGGAATCTACAAGGAGCTGGCAGCACTCGGGCGCGAGCAGCAACCGCTGATTCACAAGGTGCTGCAGGCCGTCACGGAGCGCGGTGCACTGGGCGCCGGCAGCCTGGCCGAGGAGCGCTCACGTAGCAGCCCCTGGTGGGGGTGGACGGCGCAAAAGCAGGCGCTGGAATGGCTGTTCGCTGCTGGCGAAGTGACGGTGGCCGGGCGCCGCGGGTTTGAACGTTTGTACGACCTGCCGGAGCGGGTGCTGCCGGCATCCCTGCTGGCGCAGCAGCCTGACGAGGCCGATGCGCAGCGCGCGCTGGTGCTGCGGGCGGCCGGGGCGCTGGGCGTCGCGACGGAGCGAGACCTGCGCGACTACTTTCGTCTGCAGCCGGGCGACTGCCGCGCACGGTTGCAGGAACTGCTCGAGGAGGGCGCGTTGAGCCCTGTCCGCGTGAAGGGGTGGGCGCAACTGGCGTACTGCGTTGCGCCCCTGAGGGTGCCGCGCCGGGTCGTGGCCTGCACGCTGCTGTCGCCATTCGATTCACTCATATGGGAGCGCTCACGTACCGAGCGGCTGTTCGATTTCCGCTATCGGCTGGAAATCTACACGCCACAGCATAAGCGGGTATATGGCTACTACGTGCTGCCGTTTCTGTTCGGCGAGCGGATCGTCGCGCGGCTGGACGTGCGCGCCGAGCGCAGCCAGGGATGTCTCGCGGTCCATGCGGTGCATGAGGAGCTCCCCGGGCTCGACGAGGACAGCATCGAGGCCCTGGCAGGCGCGGTGAGGCGTCTGGCTGACTGGCTGGGCTTGAGTGCCATCCGCATCGCCTGCCAGCGTGGCGAAGGTCTACGCCTGGCGGCGCTGCTCTAGCGAAGCCATCGTTGCAACCCCATTGGCAATCGCTTGCGCTACAATGCGCGCCGAATTTCCTGCTCGAGAGTTGCTCATGTCCGCGTGCCAGACCCCGATCATCGTTGCCCTGGATTTCCCGACCCGGGAGGCTGCGCTTGCGCTCGCCGACCAGCTCGATCCCAGGTTGTGCCGAGTCAAGGTCGGCAAGGAGCTGTTCACCAGCTGTGCCTCTGACATCGTCGCTACGCTGCGTGACCGTGGCTTCGAGGTGTTCCTCGACCTGAAATTCCACGACATTCCCAATACCACGGCAATGGCCGTGAAGGCGGCTGCCGAGATGGGCGTGTGGATGGTCAATGTGCATTGCTCCGGCGGGTTGCGCATGATGAGTGCCTGCCGCGAGACGCTGGAGCGGTTCAACGGCCCGGTGCCACTGCTGATCGGCGTCACGGTGCTGACCAGCATGGAGCGCGAGGACCTGGCCGGCATCGGCCTGGATATCGAGCCCCAGGAGCAGGTGCTGCGCCTGGCAGGGCTGGCTCGGAAGGCCGGCATGGACGGTCTGGTGTGCTCGGCACTCGAAGCTCCCGCGCTGAAAGCCGCACAACCCGCCTTGCAGCTGGTCACGCCCGGTATCCGGCCGGCCGGCAGCGCCCAGGATGATCAGCGCCGCATCCTCACGCCGCGTCAGGCGCTGGACGCCGGCTCCGACTACCTGGTGATCGGCCGCCCGATCAGCCAGGCCGCCGATCCGGCTGCCGCACTGGCTGCCGTGGCCGCTGAGCTGGGCTGAACCCCTTTCTTGCGGCGGAGATCATCGGGCCTCCGCACTCAACGCGTCACAGGTAACCGTCATGCAATCCGTGGAACATTCCCCGCTGGGCAAGAGCAGCGAATACATCGCGACGTACTCGCCTGAACTGCTATTTCCTATCCCGCGCGCAGCCAAGTGGGCCGAGCTGGGGTTGAGCGCGCAGACACTGCCGTATCGAGGCGTGGATTACTGGAACTGCTTCGAATTGTCCTGGTTGCTGCCATCCGGCAAGCCGGTGGTGGCGATCGGTGAGTTCGCCATTGCCGCAGACTCGCCGAACATCATCGAATCGAAGTCCTTCAAGCTGTACCTGAACTCACTGAATCAGTCGGTGTTTGCCAGCGAAGCCGAACTGGTCAGCGTGCTCGAGAAGGACTTGTCCGCAACCGCCGGCAAGCCCGTAGGTGTGCGCGTACGGCAGTTGGGTGAGGTGGCGCGTGAAGGGCTGGCGGTGCTGCCAGGTACCTGCATCGACGAGCTGGACGTACAGATCAGCACTTATGCGGCGCCGCAGCCGCAGCTACTGGTTTGCGATACGGCACGTATCGTCGAGGAGAGCCTGCACAGTCACCTGCTCAAATCCAATTGCCCGGTAACCGGGCAGCCGGACTGGGGCAGCGTGGTGGTCGAGTATCGCGGGTCTGCGCTGGAGCCGGCCAGCCTGTTGGCGTATCTGGTCAGTTTTCGTCAACATGCGGACTTCCACGAACAGTGTGTGGAGCGCATTTTCCTGGACCTGCAGCGGCTGTTGCAGCCACAGTACCTGACTGTTTATGCACGGTACGTGCGGCGTGGCGGGCTGGACATCAACCCTTATCGCACTACCTTGAACCAACTCCCGGAGAACCGGCGACTGGTCAGGCAGTAGCGGATGCAAAAAAACCAGCCTTCTCAGGCTGGTTTTTTCATTCTTGCGGTCGCTATCAGATACCCATGTTGGCCAGGCTCTGCATGATGTTGCGCAGGCTGCCTGCCAGTGTCGGGTGGCTCACTTCAAAGCGCTCGACCGCCAGATTGACACTGTCGACCAGCGAGGCATCGGCCGTAGTTACCGGCTGGGCAGCGAGCTGCAGCTCGATATCGCGGGCCAACAGGGCCAGCGACTCACGGTCTTCTTCGTTTACCGGCGGATTCTGCGCCAGTTGCTTGTGCAACTCTTCCAGTTGCTGCTGCAGATGATTCGCAGGCATGGGGTTCTCCCTTGGTGATAGGCAAGATAATTGACCGCCGCGGGCGACGAAAGGTCATTACTTCTTGCGCCAGATGGAAGCGCCCAGCCGTTGCGCTATCCGTCTAGGGTTTTTCACCTTTGCCGCGACGAACCTGCAGGTCGTCGAGACAGGCGGGCAGGTCGGTCAACTGGTCAATCACCGAGTGGGCGCCCAGGCGGTAGAGGGTCAAGGTCGCATCGGCGCGCAGCAGATCACGTTGCAGGCTGTCCAGCCGCAGCCAGTCACTCAATGCGTGGCCGCCCAGCGAGCCACAGGCGGCCAGCCCCACTGTCCATAGCCCTGCATTGAGGCCAGCCTGCAGCAGGCGCGGTTCGCCGCTGACCAGCACGCAACCGTCCAGGCGGTCGATCTGCAGGCTGCTCAGCGCCTGCCAGCAGGCATCCGGTGCTGGCCACGTGCGTTGCGTGCCGCAAGGCGCTGCCACCAGCCACTCGGGCAACTGGTTGGCCAGGTTCAGCGCCAGTGGTTCGGGCAGCTCGTCCATCCAGGCGCATGGCACCCCTTGTTCCTGAAGGCTGTGCAGGGTCGCCAGCGCTCCCGGGGTGGGCTCGCAGCAGCTGTGCAGGTCTCGCGCAATGTCGGGTTCGATCCGCCGCGCCGGGCCGCCGTCCTCGCGTATCAACGTCAGGTGTCGAGCGCCGGCCAGCGAGGCACTGCGGGCGCCGAAGTCGACCAGGCAGCCGGACAGCCCGAACAATACGGCGGTGAAGGAGGGGGGAACTGCAGAGAGGGCTGGCTGTGGCATTGCGATGTCGTTCCCTGGCGATGATCGCGCTACCATGACAAGCCAATATGACGGTCTCGTGACGCTGCGGGGCAGCCGGACGACCGGTACATGGAGCGGCGCCGGGCGTCGATAAACACCGGCCCACCCGTGCATCAGCGCGCTGCCTATTGCTCGCGCACCGCCTTATACTACGTCGCCGCTGCCGGGAGAGACCGTGCTCAATAGCCTAGGAGAACAGTAATGCGTTTGATTGGATCGGATTGGATGACAAGCTTCGGCAGGATGCTGGCATGCGCCGGTTTGCTGGCAATGCCTGTCATGGGCCAGGCGGCCACGGAAGATCCCTGGGAATCGGTCAATCGGCCCATCTTTCGCTTCAACGATACCGTCGACACCTATGCGCTGAAGCCCCTGGCTCAGGGCTACCAGACAGTCACGCCGCAGTTCCTGGAAACCGGTGTGCACAATGTGTTTCGTAACCTTGGCGATGTCGGCAATCTGGCCAACAACCTGCTGCAAGGCAAGGTGCACGACGCTGGCGTCGACACCAGTCGTCTGCTGTTGAACAGCACCCTGGGCGGCCTTGGTTTCTTCGACGTGGCCAGCCGCATGGGCCTGCAACGCAGCGATGAAGATTTTGGCCAGACACTGGGCGCATGGGGCGTGGGCAGCGGCCCTTACCTGGTGTTGCCGCTGCTCGGCCCGAGCTCGCTGCGTGACGCACCCAGCAGGGTGCCGGACAGCTTGCTGACCCCCTATCCCTACATGGATCACGTGCCGACCCGCAATGTGGTGCGTGGCGTCAATGTGGTCGATACCCGGGCAAGCCTGCTCGACGCAGAGCGCATGATCAGCGGTGACAAATACATCTTCATTCGCAACGCCTACCTGCAGAACCGCGAGTTCCGGGTCCGCGACGGTGAGGTGGAAGACGATTTCTGATCACCCTGCATTGCCGTTGCGCCAGGGCAACCTGGCAGGGCAGTTGATAACGCGATGGAGGCGGGCGGTAGGCTCCATCACGTTACCGTGTATGTCAGCTCATCGAGATGACGGCCAGGCCGAGAATCTGTCGGCCGTCGTCTTCATCGGCCACTCGCACCACTTGCGCTTCGGCCTCCAGGCCTTTCAACGCGTCGTGCCCTGAAGGGATCGATACGCGCACCTTGTCGCCAATCTGCACCTTGCATTGCGCCTCCAGCTGCATGCCGGTGCTGGACAGGTCGCGGCACAGCGCCGGGATTGCCTGACCGCCATGGTGGAGCGTCACCTGGGTTTCCAGGCGCATGCGAATGTAATCGCGCTTTTCCTCGTAATCACGATCACTCTGGCTCATCAAGCTATCCTCATTGTTGTAGGGCGTTCCTGCGGTTCTTATAACCCTCCCCGATTTCAGGTGTAAAGTCGCTAGGCAGCGAACGGCGCCTGTTGAATCGTGTTGAGGATGGGAGTACCGTCTGCGCCTTGACGCGAACCGTGTACCCGCGCAGGTTGTTGGCTGCGTTTACGCTAACCATCCCCGGCGCAGTTTGCCTGGACACCCCATGCACAAAACCAGTGCCACGTTGCTGCTGATCGATGACGACGAAGTCGTTCGCGCCAGCATTGCAGCCTACTTGGAAGACAGCGGCTTCAACATCCTGCTCGCCGGCAACGGTCTGCAAGGTCTTGAAGTGTTCGAGCGCGAACGCCCGGATCTGGTCATCTGCGACCTGCGCATGCCTCAGGTCGATGGTCTCGAGCTGATCCGCCGGATCAATGCCCTGGAAAGCTCGGCGCCCATCATCGTGGTGTCCGGGGCGGGCGTGATGACCGATGTGGTCGAGGCTCTGCGCCTCGGCGCGGCCGACTACCTGATCAAGCCGCTCGAAGACCTCGCCGTGCTCGAGCACTCGGTGCGGCGTGCGCTGGACCGCGTACACCTGCGCCAGGAGAACGAGCGTTACCGCGAGAAGCTGGAAGCCGCCAATCGCGAGCTGCAGGCCAGCCTGCACCTGCTGCAGGAAGACCAGAATGCCGGGCGTCAGGTGCAGATGAACATGCTGCCTGTCACGCCGTGGGAAAACGAAGGGCTGTCCTTCGCCCACCAGATCATCCCGTCGCTCTATCTGTCAGGCGACTTCGTCGACTACTTCCGTGTCGACGAGCGACGCGTCGCCTTTTACCTGGCAGACGTGTCCGGGCACGGGGCGTCTTCGGCATTCGTGACCGTGCTGCTCAAGTTCATGACCACCCGGCTGCTCTATGAATCACGACGCAATGGCATGTTGCCCGAGTTCAAACCGTCGGACGTGCTCGGCCACATCAACCGGGGCCTGATCAATTGCAAGCTTGGCAAGCACGTGACCATGCTCGGCGGGGTGATCGACGAAGAGCACAATCGCCTGACCTACAGCATTGGCGGTCATCTGCCGCTGCCTGTCATGTACAGCGGCGGCGAAGCGCACTATCTCGAAGGCCGCGGCTTGCCCGTGGGCCTGTTCAAGGAAGCGGATTACACCGATCTGGAAATGGACCTTCCGCAATCGTTTAGCCTGACCCTGTTGTCGGACGGCATTCTTGATCTGCTGGACGGCGACACTCTGCAGGAAAAAGAAGCCTTGCTACCGAAGCTGGTGAGCGAGGCAGGTGGAACCCTGGACGGGTTGCGCAGCGTGTTTGGACTGGCCAATCTGGCGGAGATGCCGGATGATATCGCCTTGCTGGTGTTAAGCAGGAACCTTGCATGAATCCTGGGATAAGCCCCGGTAGAATCCAGTTTGCCGAACAGGATGGCACCTTCGTCCTCAAGTTCATCGGCGAAGTGCGCCTGACCTTGTGCTCGGCACTGGATTCCACGATCGAAAAGATTTTCACCGCGCTGAATTTCTCCGCCATCGTTATCGACCTGACGGAAACGCGCAGCATCGACAGCACCACGTTGGGGCTGCTCGCCAAGCTGTCGATCCTGTCGCGGCAAAAGGTCGGGCTGTTGCCGACCGTGGTGACCACCCACGCCGACATTACCCGTCTGTTGCAGTCGATGGGCTTTGATCAGGTGTTCAACATCATCAATCAGCCCTATGACTGTCCCGACTGCCTGGCTGATCTACCCTCGCAGGACCAGTCTGAAGACGTGGTGCGCGCGCGCGTGCTGGAGGCCCACCGGATTCTGATGGGGCTGAACGAGTCGAATCGTGCGGCCTTTCATGATCTGGTGAGTGCGCTCGAGCAGCATCCCTGATCTGCAGGCCCGAGGCCAACTGACGGGGCGCCGAGAGGCGCCCCGTTTTCGTTTCCCCTCAGATGGTGGCGGCAAGCAGCTTCTCGAGTTTTTCCTGGTCGCGGGCAAACTGGCGGATGCCCTCGGCGAGTTTCTCGGTGGCCATGGCGTCTTCGTTCATCTCCCAGCGGAACTGGCTTTCACCGATGGCGGCTTCGCTCTGCCCGGAAATCTCCGTGTTCAGCTTGCGCTCCAGTGTGCCGCTGTCTTCCGCCAACCGTTGCAGCAGATCAGGGCTGATGGTCAGGCGATCACAGCCGGCCAGCTGTTCGATCTGGCCAACGTTGCGAAAGCTGGCGCCCATGACCACGGTCTTGTGGCCGTGCGCCTTGTAATAATCATAGATGCGCGCCACGGACTGCACGCCCGGGTCCTCGGCACCCACGTAATCGCGCCCTTCGGCCTTCTTGTACCAGTCATAGATGCGGCCCACGAAGGGCGAGATCAGAAAGGCGCCGGCATCGGCACAGGCACGCGCCTGGGCAAAGGAGAAGAGCAGGGTCAGGTTGGTCTGCACGCCGGCCTTTTCCAACTGCTCGGCAGCGCGGATGCCTTCCCACGTGGAAGCGATCTTGATGAGGATGCGTTCGCGGGTCACGCCGGCTTCTTCGTACAGCTCCACCAGGCGCCGGGCACGGCTCAGGGTGGCCTGGGTATCGAAGGACAGACGGGCATCCACCTCGGTGGAAATACGTCCCGGAATCACCTGCAGAATCTCGCGACCGACAGTCACGCCGAAACGGTCGCTGGCCAGGTCGATATCACCCTTGCTGGCGCTTACCGCCTGCTTGAGCAGCTCGGCGTAGCGCGGCAGGGCGGCTGCCTTGAGCAGCAGCGAGGGGTTGGTGGTGGCGTCCACCGGCTTCAGGCGGGCAATAGCGTCGATGTCTCCGGTGTCGGCAACCACGGTGGTGAACTGCTTGAGTTGATCCAGCTTGGAGGTCATGGCTCGGCCTTGTCGATTCGGGTGCCATGACCTTACCTGAGCCTCAGGTGGCGCTCAACTGGTGGCGCGGCGGGTTGTGATTGCTGCTCGGCTAACGGCCGGCCAGCAACTCCGCCGCCTGGTCGAAAATCGCCAAAGGCCGATCGCTTTTGTGGATATCGGCCGACAGCAACTGGCGGAAGCGCCGCGCGCCTGGAAAACCCTGGGCCAGGCCGAGCATATGGCGGGTAACATGGTGCATCAGGCCGCCCGCAGCCATGTGCCGTTCGATGTAGGGGCGCATGCTCCGCATGGCCTCCTGCCGGCTGATCGGCGGGCGTTCGCTGGCGAACAACTGCTCGTCGACCTCTGCCAGCAGGTAGGGGTTGTGATAGGCCTCGCGACCGAGCATCACGCCATCGAAGGTCTCGAGGTGCTGCTGGCAGGCTTGCAGGGTCTTGATGCCGCCATTGAGAACCCACTCCAGCTCGGGGAAATCCTGTTTCAGTTGCGCTGCCACGTCATAACGCAGCGGGGGAACCTCGCGGTTTTCCTTGGGCGACAGGCCGGACAGAATGGCGATACGCGCGTGCACGGTGAAGCTGCGGCAGCCGGCGTCGCGTACCTGGCCGACGAAATCGCGCAACTGCGCGTAGCTGTCGCGCCCGTCGATACCGATGCGGTGCTTGACGGTAACCGGAATGCTCACCGCATCGCTCATCGCCTTGACGCACTCGGCAACCAGCGCTGGATGTGCCATCAGGCAGGCGCCGATCATGTTGTTCTGCACCCGGTCGCTGGGGCAGCCGACATTGAGGTTCACTTCGTCATAGCCGGCGCGCTCGGCAAGCCGCGCGCAGGCCGCCAGATCAGCCGGATTGCTGCCGCCCAATTGCAGCGCCACCGGGTGCTCTGTCTCGTCGTAGTGCAGGAATCGCTGGGTATCGCCATGCAGCAGCGCACCCGTGGTGACCATCTCCGTATAGAGCAATGCGTGGCGCGAGAGCTGGCGCAGAAAATACCGGCAATGGTGATCCGTCCAATCCATCATCGGTGCCACGGAGAAGCGGCGAGACAGTGTAGGGCGCGTGGTTACTGGCTTTGAGGCTGATTCTAGAGGCATTTGCTTGGGTCGTTTAAAGGCCGGAAATGCTTGTTTTTGCCCGTTTTTACGCGTGTAGTGCTAAAATTTAGCACTGGCAAATACATTTTTAGCACTGTTGGTGAGCGATATGGGAACGATCACTCGGCGCGTGAATAAAAGCGGGCAGGCCAAATACACGGTTCAGATTCGGTTGCGCCGCAAGGGCGTCGTAGTCTACCAAGAAAGCCAGTCCTTCGACCGTAAGCCGGTTGCCCGTGCCTGGATGTTGAGGAGGGAGGCCGAGCTTGCCCTGCCCGGTGCTCTCGAAAAGGCTTCGAGGGAAAATGTGCCGCTTCAGAAAATCATTGAGCGCTATCTTGATGAATACGAGTTGATCCGTCCGCTCGGAAAAACGAAGCGGGCTACCTTAAAGGCCATTAGCCTGAGTTGGCTGGGTCAAGTTGCTGATGTCGATCTGACAAGTCAGAAGCTGGTTGAGTACGCGCAATGGCGAATGAGCAAGGATGGCGGCGGCGTCCAGGCCCAGACCGTTGGGAACGACCTCGCACACCTTGGCGCGGTCCTGTCTGTCGCTAAGCCTGCCTGGGGGTATGAGATTGACGCGAGTGCTATGACTGATGCGCGCAAGGTTCTGCGTAAGCTGGGTATGGTGACTCGGAGTCGAGAGCGTGATCGGAGACCCAGCAGGGATGAGTTGGACAAATTGCTTGTCTACTTTTTTGATATCCAGGCGCGTAGGCCTAGCGCGATACATATGCCCAAGGTAATAGCTTTTGCGATCTTCTCGACGCGTAGGCAGGAGGAGATTACGCGGATTCACTGGGAGGATCTGGATGAGCGACGGCAGGCGGTGCTTGTTCGGGATATGAAAAATCCAGGGCAGAAAATCGGCAATGACGTTTGGTGCCATCTGCCAGATGAGGCCTGGCAGCTTATTCAAAGCATGCCTAAGGATTGCCGAGAGATTTTTCCCTACTGTTCAGATTCAATCTCTGCAGCCTTTACTCGTGCCTGCAAGTTTCTGGCTATCAAAGACTTGCATTTTCACGATCTACGACATGATGGCGTGAGCCGGCTCTTTGAGATGGATTGGGATATACCGAGGGTCGCGAGCGTATCTGGGCATCGCGACTGGAACTCCATGCGTCGTTATACGCATTTGAATGGGCGAGGAGATCCTTACAAGGATTGGTCTTGGCTGGAGAAAATAATCGAGGCCCCTGTCGTTCTGGGTGCACGGGTAGAGCCGGAACCTGCAGAAGATAGAAAGGGTGTGCCTCAGGCCAGGCGTCGTCGATCCATCAACTGATCCTGCTCTCTGATTGCAGCTTCGCGCTGTCTATCGATGTAGGCAGCGAGATCCTCTAAATGCACGCCAAGGTTGGCCTTCTGCGAATTCGCGCCCAGTCGCATTACTGGAAGGTCTATTTCTCCCATCAGGCGTTTGCGCTTGAACTTGTCCACCGAAAGGCCAAGGAAATCTCGGCATACCCATTCGATAGGAATTACAGCTTGTCCGTCGTACTGAGCCATCAGCAAAAACAGTGTCTTCATTACTCTACGCCATAGCGCCATTCCAATTGGAGTTAGCCTATTGGCGTTTGGTCTGATGGCAAACAAGCTAAGTCGCAGATGGGCGCGGGGGAGGGGGGTGTAGTGCCTTGGGCGGCGTCGGCGCCCGGCGCCAACGGCTCAGCAAAGCGCGTGGGCCTGTTGGGGAGCTGGATGCGCTAAAGCGTTGCTTGGATTGAAGGGGCCTCGGGTGCGTCTGTAAAAATGCTCGCAGGGCTTGGCGGTAGCGACCTTTCTTGGACTTAATCAGACCATTCGCTTTGATTTCTCCGATGGTTCGGTATACGTTACATAGACCGTAAATTGTCTCGTATACAGAACATGGACTATTCCCTCATCACGCTGCGACTTGGCGAGCAGCTTCGGCTGCGCCGACTGAATCGCGGGCTCACGCAGGCCGCGCTCGCTTCCCTGGCGGGCATCACCCGGCAAAAGGTTATCGCGATAGAGAAGGGTGACCTCTCAGTGGGGATGATTGCCTATGCGCGAGTGCTGGCCGCCCTCGACTCTGAACTCAACGTGGTGCCGGCAGCCATGCCCACTCTGGACGAAATCCATGGAGTATTCGACTGATGAAGGCCGTACTGCAGGTTGCAACGCCTGAGGGGGACAGTGGGAAGATTCTTACTAGCGACAAAGACTATCTATTTCGCTACCACGAGGACGCCAAAGCGCAGGCAGCGATCAGCTTGCTTATGCCGGTGCGACTAGACGAATACCGCCATAGGGAACTGCACCCCATATTCCAGATGAACCTGCCGGAAGGCTACGTCCTGGAGCAACTGCGCAACCGTCTGGCTAAGGTGGCGAACGTTGACCCGATGTTGCTCTTGGCACTGTCTGGCAGCAGTTCGCCTATCGGACGTGTGGCGGTCAGTTCGCCTGAAGTCGATGCATTGTTACGCAGGCAGCAGTTTCCCGGGGAAAAATTGGAAGAAATTCTTGCCTGGGACGGTGCAGAAGATATTTTTGCCGGCTTGGTGGATCGCTACATCCTACGTGCCGGTATATCGGGCGTTCAGCCTAAGGTGCTGGTACCAGAGCATCAGGACTCAGCGCCACAACGCTTCACCTCGGAAACCTCTGACCTGATCATCAAGAGCGGCCGCGATGAGTTTCCGGGGCTGGCGATCAACGAGTTCCTTTGCATGTCCGTGGCCAAGGAAGCGGGCATTGCAGTGCCCGAGTTCTACCTCTCCGACAATGCCAAGCTGTTCGTCATGCGCCGCTTCGACAGGGATGAACAACTCAACCCCATCGGCTTCGAGGACATGGCGGCATTGATGGGGCTGGCTGCGGAGCAAAAATACAGCAAGAGCTATTCGGCTATCGCCAAAGCCATCCGCTTGTTCTGCGCGCCTGAGCAGGTGCAAGAATCGCTGGCACAGCTTTTCGCCATCGTGACCTTGAGCTGCATCGTTGGTAACGGCGACGCTCATCTGAAAAACTTCGGGCTACTGTCTTCCGATCCTACTCAGCGCGACGCGCGGCTCGCCCCGGCCTACGATATCGTCAACACAACGGCCTACATTCCTGAGGATGTATTAGCGCTGGATCTTGTGGGCAACAAATCACTCTTTGCGTCGCGCCAAGGGCTGCTGGACTTCGCCCAAGTCTGTGATGTAGTGCGGCCAGAACACGTGATCCGCGAGCAGCTGAGCGCGCTTGAGCGGGTACTAGCACGCTCAACTGAGCTGGGCGAGCAGGCACCGCATGTTGTCTCGGCAATCAGACATTGTGCTGAGCCGTTTATGAAAACCTTTGGCTAGAGCGGCAGTGCAGGCCCCGATATATGGGGGCTTTCGCCACAGATTTTTGATTGCGATATCGCATACCGCTCAAGGTCGGTCTTAAGCCGGTCGTGGTGGTAGAGACAGCGCTCTTATGCGTTCCGCTTCTTCAAGTACCTTGCGCTGACTTTCGACGGCACGCTCAGCTGCTGCGCCATAAGCAGCGCGCTTGGTCGCATCAGAACTGCTCCTGAACAAGGTCGATAACGGGCTCGAATTGCTCCGTAGAGCCTTTCCTTTCATCGCAGTCGCCTCCCGTCACACGGAACTAAGCAAGCGCCGCAAAACGTTCGATATGCGGCTGTTCACGATGCCTGGCTTGCCACAGGTCATAGTCGGTTTGCACGCCAAGCCAAGTGCGAGCTTTGCCGATGCCGGCCAACTCCAGGCGAACGGCCAAGTCCGGGCTGACCGGTGCATGTCCATGCAAAACGCGAGACAGGGATTCCCGCGCAAAACCAAGGCGTCGCGCAAGTTCAGCGATGCTGATGCCCAGTTCAGGAAGCACGTCCTCAAGCAGGGTTTCACCAGGATGTGGCGGGTTGAACATGGTCATGGATAACCCCCTCTTGTTCAGTGGTAGTCAAGGTAGTCGACGAGTTCGATGTCGCTACCCACGAATCGAAAGATCACTCGCCAGTTGCCGTTGACGGTGAGCGACCAGAACTCTTCAAGTTCCCCTTTGAGGGGATGTAGCCGCCAACCAGGGATATCTAGATCGGCGGGTTCGCTGGCTCTATCCATAAAACTCAGCATTCGGCCCAGGCGCTTTGCGTGGTCGGCCCGGATGCCTTTGGTTGAGCCAGATTCGAAGAAAATGCGTAGACCTTTGTGCCGGAAGCTTACGATCATGGTGATAAGTGTGATGTATTAGGTCACGGGTTTCAACCGTATGTGGATTTTCTGCCGTTGCCATCACGGCAGCTGGGAGGGGGATACAGGCTTATCAATTGCCGGTGCAAGATTGGTATTCGTCCTCCTGAACACCCGATCCCTCGCCATGAAAGCTTCAAGCATGTGCGGGATGAGCGTCAGGGCGTCGACTTCTTCACCATAGGTTTGCGAGTGCAGCGCCGCGTAGCGCTCGAGGTCGGCCTTCAGGCTGGCGGGGCAGTTGAAGGTCAGCTTCAGGTTCTCGGTTTTCGGCAGCGGGCCGAGGCGCAGCTTGGTCGTACTCATGGCAGGTTCCTCTGTTGAGTGGAGAAAGGCTGGTAGGGGCGCAACACCAGGTCGCGATTGACGATCACGCGCATTGGCAGGCCCGGGCGCTGGGTCAGCGTGGGCTGGATATCTAGGTTGCGGCGAGTGACCTCTTGGCCGACCTGATTCACCGTATCCTGGAGGCTGTCGCGACCGGCGATGATTATTCGGTCGCCGTCAGAGCGACTGGTCGGTGCCGCCAACTCGGCGCCGATACCCAGCAGGCTGGTCATGGCTGCGCCGGCGACAATCCGATCCCAATGCCAGTCGACGCGATCCTCGAGGCCGGCGTAGCCGGCAGCATCGGTACCGACCAGATTGTCGAGCTGGAAAGACGAGGTGTCCGGCAAGATCACTCGCTGCCATACCACCTGCACGCGGCTCTGTCCGTAGCTCACCTGGCTGTTGTAGCGGCCTAGCAGGCGCGCGCCTTGGGGGATCAGTACATGCTCACCGGTGGCGCTGTCGTAGACTGGTTCGGTCACCGTGGCGATCACGTCGCCGGGCAGATCCGACTTGATCCCGGTGACCAGTGCCGCCGCGATGACGGTGCCGGCCATCACCTGGTAAGGCGATTCAGGCATCTGTAGCAATCCGGAATTACGGATTTGTGCATTTACGGATTTGCTGAGAAACGCCTCGTTCCGTTCCTGCTGGGTTGGTGTTCCTGATGTTCCGCCTAAAGTGCCTGGCGAGGTCGTACCCAAGGTCATGGGGTCAATATGGGCAGCTCCTGTGGATGCGACGCTCGATTTCCTCGCGCTGCCAGTCTGGAAAAACACCGAGGACTGCGCGGCTTCCTCAGCTTCCTTGAGCAGTGCCAGGCGATCAGCTTCGGCGGCATCTGGCCCATGTCCATAACCTTGCGCCTGCTGCTCCGCCCTTAGGATTGGCCCGCCCAGATCGCCGGGCAGCGGCGGCCCCAGTTGCGGTACTTCGGGCGCAGGTGGCGGCGGCAGCTGCGAGTAGTCTGCCGGCAACTGCTCCAGCCCCTCGGAGCGTGCCACGCGGTCGACGTTGTATAGCTCGTTCGGCTCGGCGCCCTGGCGGCGCTGCTGCGGCTGCAGCGACCACAGCATGGCTCCGAGTACCGCAGCCGACAGGCCGCCGACCACTACCGCCAGCATGCGCGGATTGAGTCGGGTGACTGGGCGAGGCTTGGCGCGCAGCTCCAGCGACTCCGGCGCCTCCTTGGGCGGTAGGGAGGTTGCTGCGGCTTGGTTTTCGTTCTTGGCCGTCATGCTCAGGGCCTCCATGCCACGCCATCGTTGCGCTCGATCCGCACCACGTCACCCTTGTCGGCGCCTAGGCGCAGCTCGGCCGCGCCGAACAGGCGGTCGACGATGTAGTAGGGCGAGCGGAAACGATAGTTGACCAGCTGCCCGTCACCTTCCGGGCCGATTACGAACATCGGCGGCAGCTCGCCCTGGGCGATACCGGAGGGGAACTGGATATACACCTTGCGCCCATCGTCGAAGGCACGCAGTGGCTTCCAGGGTGGATTGCTGCCGCTGATCGCATAACGAAAGCGCAACTGCTCCAGCGTTAGGCCGGCATCCACCGGCGCCGCGGCCTGGGCGGCGCCAGCGCGGCGTTGCAGGGCGAGCATGCGGTCCTTCGGATAGTTCCAGGACACCGACGCCATCCAGGCCTGCTCGGTGGAACTCAGCTCGATCAGGTAGGTGCGACGCGTAGTGGTGATCACCAGGTTGGTCTTGAGGTCGACCCGCGTCGGTTTGATCAGCACGCTGGTGCGCAACTCATCGCCGCTGCCGCTGGTGGTGTCACCGACGATCCAGCGCACGGTGTCGCCAGCGGCTACGGTGACAAGTTCCTCGCCGGGCTGCAGGTTGATTGCGGTCACCCGTCCTGGGCTGGCGTACACCTGATACAGCGCGCCATCGGAGTAGGGCCACACCTGAATGGCGTTGATATAGCCTTCCCGGCTCGGTGCAACCCGGGCCTCGCGATTGGCGCGCGAGACCCGTACGCGCTCGTCAGCCGGCTCCTTGGCCGGCTTGCTGCGCTGAGTTTCCGGCAGTGGCTTGAGCTGGTCGGGCAGGGCCAGGGGCTTGGGTACTTCCACTACCTCGATGGGCTTGGGCGGCTCCGGCAGGCGCTGTGCTTCTATCGGTTCATCCAGCGCGATCACTGGCGGTTCCTGGCTGGCGCAGCCGGCCAGCATGCTCAGCAGTAGAGGGCATATACAGAGGTTCAGGGAGGTTTTCATGGTTTCTTGGCTCCTTCCGTAGTGTCCAGCTCACGGCTCCAGGACAGGCCGTTGACGTAGATGCCGAGCGGGTTGCGGCGCAGCTTTTCCTCGGTGCGTGGAGGCTGAAGTACTAGCGAGATCACAGCCGTCCAGCGCTCCAGGCCGGCGCCCGAACCATTCACGAAACGGCGTTCAATCCAGCGCACCTGGAACGAGCTGTCGCTGGCACGCACCACACTGGTGACCTCGACAGATACAGACTCCTTGCCGACCCGGGTGAAGGGATCGTTGGCGCGGGCATAGTCATTCAAGGTGGCTGCGCCGCGGTCGGTGGTGAAGTGATAGGCCTCCATCCAGTTCTGCCGCACCACCACCGGATCGATCGACAGCGAGCGCACCTGCTCGATAAAGCGCGCCAGGTGATGGGCGATTTGCGCATCCTGGGGCTGGTAGGGGCTGGCGGCTTCGCCGACGGCGCGCACCTGGCCGAGGTTGTCGACCTCCACCACGTAGGGCGTCACCGTCGACTGCGCCGAACGCCAGACCAGTCCGCCGGCCATCAGCAGCGCCAGGCCCAGACAACCGAAGGCCATCAGTCGCCAGTTGTGTGCCTGCACGAGGCTCCTGCCGATGCGCAGGTCCCAGGCCTGTGCCGCGGCCTGGTAAGGGGTGACAGGTTGAGGAGTGTCGCTGTAGCGCACCCGTGGACGTGTGAATCGCATCTTCGTCCTCCTTTACGAATTCGATGGGTCGCGGATCTGCGGCCCAGTTGATGAACCACCGCCATCGCCGCCACGAAGGGTGTGGGCGACCGTGCTGGTAGCCTGTGAGAGTTGCTGCCTGCGCTGCAGGCGCCTGGCCCAGTCGGGCTGTTTGGCTGGAGCAGTTGCAGGATCGGAAGCTGTGGGGGCGCCACCTGCTGCAGCGCCGGAAGAGGCACCTGCCAGAGAGCGAGCGCTGCCCATGGCCAAGCGTGCTGCACCGGGTGCCATACGTGCGCCCGCCAATACCGCGCCGCCGACACCTGCGGCGACTGCAGCAGCACCAGCAGCCATGCCCGTCGCGCCGAGTGCAGTACCGGCTGCTGCACCAGCACCCAGTTGCGGTGCGCCGGAGACCAGCCCGGTGGCAATGCCCGGCCCGAAAATGCCCAGACCCAGCAGGGCCAGCGAGGCGAGCATGACCACCAGCGCATGGTCAAGGGAGGGCTCGTCCGGCATAGCCTGGAACTCGGCGAACAGCCCGCTGCCAATGCCGACGATCACCGCCAGCACCAGCACCTTGATGCCGGACGCGACCACGTTGCCCAGCACCTTCTCGGCGAGAAAAGCGGTCTTGTTCCATAATGCGAAGGGCACCAGCACGAAGCCGGCGAGGGTTGTGAGCTTGAACTCGACCAAGGTCACGAACAGCTGAATGGCCAGGAAGAAGAAGCTGACGATCACCACCAGCCAGGCGAGAAACAGCACCAGAATGCTGTGCAGGTTGCTAAAGACTTCGGGAAAGCCGCTGAGGCTGCTGATCTGCTCGAGCAGCGGCCCTCCGGCATCAACCCCAATCGCGGCCAATCGCCCTGGCTGCAGAAACTCCGCATGACTCAACCCGGAACCCGAGGCCAGCAGACCCAACCCAGCGAAGGAGTTGAAGACGATCTTGGCCAGGGCATTGAAGTTGCCGATGATGAAGGCGAAGGCACCGACATAGAGGGTCTTGCGGATCAGCTTGGCGCTGACATCCTCACCGCCCATGGCCCAGAACAGTCCGGCCAGGGTCATGTCGATCACCACCAGAGTCATGGTGAGAAAGGCCACCTCGCCGCCGAGCAGCCCGAAGCCCGTATCGATATACAGCCCGAAGACTTCGAGGAATCGGTCGATCACGCTGACGTCGTTCATTGCACGTCCTCGTCGAAGCTTGGCGGGATCGCGGGCAAGTCTGTAGACCGGAGAAACTCGCCGGGCCGAGCACAGCCCGAGTAGAAGCGCTCAGCCGCATCGTCTTGCCGAGCCATGACCCCGTTGTCGACCTGTCCGCAGGCGACCAGCACCAGCAGCGGTAGCAGTGTCAGGAATCTCATGAGGACGCCTCCCTACCGATAGAACTGCACGGGGTAGGGGGTATAGGGCGTGCCGTTGCCCATAAAGCGACGCCGCCGTTCGCGTGCCTCCTCGGCCGCTGCAGACTGCCGGGCAAGCTCCAGGGCGACGGCACGGTTCTGGGTGATCTGCAACTGCTGCGCCTGGATCGACTGCTTGGCCTGCAGGGCCAGCAACTGATTGGTGGCCTGGGCAGTCTGTAAGGCACCATCCGCGGATTGGCTCTGCTGCACCAGAGCGGCCAGGGCGCTCTCATCCTCGGCCAAGTTTTGCGTCACCTGAGCCTGTACACGCAGCGCCGTATGCAGACCATCAAGGCCCTGCTGCCAGCGCTCCCGCGCTTCTTCTGCCAGGCGTTGGCTGCTGACGTCGCCGGTGTACTCGTTCGGGTAGAGTCGGCTGAACTCCTGATCCAGGCGCTGCACTTCGTAGGCCAGCCCTCGCGCCTCGGCGAGCAGCCGCTCGGTATTGGCCAAGCTCGCGCGCAGCTGGCTGACCACGTTGTAGTCCAGGCGCTGCAGGTGACGGGCCTGGTTCAGCAGCATCTGGGTTTCGTTCTGCAACTGGCGAACCTGGTTGTTTGCCATCTCCAGGGTGCGCACCGCAGTCAGCGTGTTCTGCACCAGGTTGGTCGGATCGATTACGGTGAAGGCGTTGGCCGGCTTCAATGCCAGCAGGCCAAATACCAGCAGCGTGGCGCAGGGGAAATGGTGGACAGGGGATCTCATGGCAGGCACTCCTTGCGTGACGAGGGATACGCGGTGAGCAGGTCGGCGGCCCAGTCCAGGCCGCGGTGACGCAACCAGGCAGGGGCAAAATCGGCGGCGCCGGACGTCTGCAAAATGCGGTCGATCTCGCGCTGCTCGGCCGGGCTGGCCGAGGCAGCGAAGGCCAGGGCCACCGGCCCCAGGTCGAGGTCGAGCAGGCGGTTGCCCAGGCGCGACTGGTAGTAGTAATCACGCTTGGGCGTGGCCTGGGCGATGATCTCGATCTGCCGGTCGTTCAGTCCGAAGCCTTGGTAGATGCCGCGGATCTGCGGCTCGCCCGCCTGCGGGTTGGGCAGGAAGATGCGGCTGGCGCAGCTCTCGATGATCGCCGCAGCGATGCTGGAGTCCTTGATGTCGGCCAGCGACTGGGTGGCGAAGATGACGCTGACGTTCTTCTTGCGCAGGGTCTTGAGCCACTGGCGGATGCGCGCGGCGAATAGCGGATCGTCGAGAAACAGCCAGGCCTCGTCGAGGATCAGCAGTGTCGGCGCGCCGTCAAAGCGCTCCTCGAAACGAGCGAACAGGTAGCTCAGCACGGCAGCCACCGCCGACTTGCTGTGCATCAGTTCCTCCATCTCGAAACACTGCACGTCGGCGTTGCCCAGACGATCCTCGTCGGCATCCAGCAATGCGCCATGCGCGCCGCCCAGCACGTAGGGCTGCAGCGTCTGGCGCAGGGCGTTGTCCTGCAGCAGCACGGACAAGCCGGTCAGTGTGCGCTGCGATTCGGGCGCGCCGGCCAGACTGTCCAGCGCCGTCCACAGCGCGGCTTTCTGCTCGGGGTCGACGGCCACACCTTCTTGCAGCAGGCGCGCCTCCAGCCACTCGGCGGCCCAGGCTCGGTATCCCGGCTGATCGATGCGCGCCAGCGGCTGGAAGGCCAGGTCGCCGTCGCCTCCGAGGTCGTAGTGCTCGCCACCCAGGCCCAGCACCGTTGCGCGCAGCGAGCGCCCCATGTCGAAGAGAAACAGGCGCGAGCCTGGGTAGCGGCGAAACTGCAGGGCCAAGGTCGCCAGCAGCACCGACTTGCCCATGCCGGTGGGGCCGGCCACCAGGGTGTGGCCGACGTCGCCGACGTGGGTAACCAGGCGAAAGGGTGTGGCGCCATCTGTACGGGTGATCACCAATGGCGGGCCATCCAGATGTTCGTTGCGCACCGGGCCGGCCCAGACTGCCGAGACCGGCATCAGGTGCGCCAGGTTGAGCGTGGAGATCAGCGGCTGGCGGACATTGGCGTAGGCGTTGCCGGGGACCGACGATAACCAGGCCTCCACCGCGTTGAGGCTCTCGGCGATGGTGACGAAGCCACGTCCCTGAATCACCCGCTCGACCCGGCGCAGCTTCTCGTCGGCGACCTGGGCGTCGGCATCGCTCACCGTCACGGTGGCGGTCACGTAGCCGAAGGCGACCTGGTCAGCGCCAAGTTCCTGCAGCGCCGCGTCGGCGTCGCTTGCCTTGTTCGCCGCATCGCTGTCGAGCAGTGGGCTTTCCTGCTGGAAGATCGCTTCGCGCAGCAGCGCCAGGACTCCTTTGCGCTTGGCGAACCACTGCCGGCGTAGGCGCACCAATTCCTTCTCTGCCTCGTCCTTGTCCAGGCAGATAAAGCGGGTCGACCAGCGATAGGCGAAGCCCAGACGGTTGAGATCGTCCAGCACGCCGGGCCAGGTCGAGGTAGGGAAGCCACGTACCGACAGCACACGCAGGTGTTGCTCGCCCAAGCGTGGCGCCAGGCCGGTGGTCAGCGGACTGTCGGCCAGCAGGGCGTCGAGGTGAAAGGGCACCTCTGGTACGGCCAGCCGATGGCGGTGGGTCGAAACCGTGGCATGCAGGTAAGTCAGCGTCTGGCTGTCGTCGAGCCAGGCGAGCTCTGGCATCACTCCGTCCAGCAGATCGAAAAAGCGATCCGTCTCGGCGACAAAGGCAGCCAGCCGTTCACGCCAGTCGACGCCGCGCTGTGCCCGGTGCTCGTAGAGCAGGCCGGCGGCGCGTGAGCGCGACTCCTCCGGCGGCAGGTAGAGCAGCGTCAGGTGGTAGCTGCTCTCGAAGTGGCTTCCGTGTGCCTCGAAGGCTGCGCGGCGCTCCTCGTCCACCAGCCAGGACAAGGGTTCGGGAAAGGTGCTGTCAGGGTAGAAGGCTGCCGCCAGGCGCTCGGCCTCGATAAACAGCGCCCAGCCCGATCCGAGGCGACGCAGAGCATTGTTCAGGTGCGCCGAGGTGGCCACCAGCTCGCTTTGTATCGCACTGTCCAGATCCGGCCCTCGAAAGCGCAAGCTGCGTTGGAACGAGCCATCTTTGTTCAACAGCACGCCGGGCGCGACAAGGCCGGCCCAGGGCAGCCAGTCGGCGAGCTGGGCGGTGCGACGTTGGTATTCGGTGAGGTTCAACATGGCGGCGCTCCTCACACATCCAGTAGCGACGGCTGCTTGATATGCCGGGCGAAGACCTGGAGGAATTGCGGATCCATGCGGGCACCCCACACCGCCAGCGAGTGGCCGACCAACCAGAGCGCCAAGCCAGGCAGCCAGAGTTGCAGGCCCAGGCCGACCACGGCCGCCAGGGTGCCGTTGAGGATCGCCACGTTACGTGGGGCTCCGCCGAGGAGGATCGGCTCCGCTAGCGAACGGTGCAGCGGCACCTCGAAGCCAGGGATGAGTTCGTGTTCGCCGCTCATGCGATCACCGCCCCGCCGGCAAAGCTGAAGAAGCTGAGGAAAAACGAGGACGCGGCGAAGGCGATCGACAGGCCGAAGACGATCTGGATCAACTTGCGAAAGCCTCCGCTGGTGTCGCCGAAGGCCAGCGTCAGGCCTGTGCTAATGATGATGATCACTGCGATGATGCGCGCCACCGGACCCTGTACTGAGTCGAGGATCGATTGCAGCGGCCCTTCCCAGGGCATGCCGGAACCTGCAGCGAGTACGGGAAGAGACGTGCCCAGGCATACGGCGCCGAGCATCAACGCACTCACGACGCGGTGACGATAAGAATCTGAAAGCTGAGGGACAGTCATGGCTGAGTTCCTGAGGCAGAAGAGGAGCAAAGGAGGGTGTCGATGGAGGTGAACTGGTAGCCGCGCTCGTCATGGCCGATGACGCGGGCGATCTGCTGGACATGGCGTGCGCGACCGCGGCCGGCGAGAAACACCACTAGGTTGACCGCCTCGGCGATCAGCGCCCTTGGTGCGGCCAGGGCGACCTCCAAAATCAATTGCTCCAGGCGCAGTAACGCGCCCTGTGCGGAGCCAGCATGAATGGTGGCTATACCGCCGGGATGGCCGGTGCCCCAGGCCTTGACCAGATCCAGCGCCTCGCCGCCGCGCACCTCGCCGACCACCACACGGTCAGGGCGCAGGCGCAGCGTGCTGCGTACCAGATCAGCCATGGAGACCACGCCAGGCTTGGTACGCAGGGCGACGTGATCACGGGCCGGGCACTGCAACTCGACGGTGTCCTCCAGCACCAGCACGCGGTCACCACTGCCGGCCACCTCGGCCAGCAGTGCATTGGCCAGGGTGGTCTTGCCGCTGCTGGTGCCGCCGGCTACCAGGATGTTTTGCCGCTCAGCCACAGCCACGCGCAGGTACTCGGCCTGCGCGGTGCTGAGGATGCCGTCGGCGATGTACTGCTGCAGCGGGATGACGCCGGTGGCGCGTTTGCGTAGGGCGAAGGTCGGCCCGGCCACCACGGGCGGCAGCACGCCCTCGAAGCGCTCGCCAGTTTCTGGCAGCTCGGCGCTCAGCAGCGGCTTGCTGCGATGTACCTCCTGGCCGACATGCGCTGCCACCAGGCGGATGATCCGTTCACCGTCGGCAGCTGCCAGCGTACCTAGATGGACGCGGCCAGCGGACAGGCGATCCAGCCATAGCACCCCGTCGGGGTTGAGCATCACCTCGACCACGTCAGGGTCATCCAGGGCGGCAGCGATCTGCGGGCCTAGTGCTGTGCGCAACATGCGCGTGCGGCGATCCAGGGAAGTTGCCGCTGCGCTCAGCACTGGGGAAGAGGCGACAGTCATGGACGCTCTCCCGAGACCTGAGCCTCTGCCTGAACCTCTTCGTGTATGTCTCTGACCAGGCTGCGTCCGCGCTGCAGGTGGCGCCCCAGTTGTTCGACGAACTGGCTGAAGCGCAGCTTGCCCTGCGCGCGTGCTGCTTCTTGGTGAGCCTCGGGTACAGGCGTGCTGACCGTGAGGTAGTAGCGCACGTAGAGCGCCACGGTCTCGATCAGGATGTGCTGGTCGCGCTCCAAGCGCTCGAATTGGCGCGATAGCCGGTCCAGGCGCTTGGCCATGGCCACCTCGCGCTGCTCGCCGGACTCGGGTGACAGCCAGGAGGCTAACGCCGCAGCGATGATTGAGGACTTCGACACGCCCTTGGTGATCGCCAATTCGTTCAGGCGCTTGGCATGCTCGGGTTGGATAAATAGGTTGAGGCGGGCTCGGCTCATAGGGCTATTCCATCGTCAGGGTCGAGGGCGGCCAGCCGCGCCACGCGTTGCAGGCGTGGGTCCGGCTGGGTGGGGAAGGGGGCGGGAATATCGTCCTCGTCGAGCAGAAGCAGGTCGCTGGTCAGCTCGTCGTGATTTGGCAACTGTGCGAGCTCCGCCAGTTCGGGCTGACGGCGCGGGCCGCCGTCCTCGATGGTCGAGTCATCGCTCAGGTCGGCCGGCGATGCTGTAACGGCAGCAGGCACAGCCAGGCCGCTCCAGTCGTCTGGGCGTGGCGCTGGTACGTCTGCGTAGCGGCCTGGCTGCAAGCGCGGCGTCGGCAGCACCCGGCTCTGGAAGTTGGCGTCGGTGAAGTAGCGCAGCTTCTTCGCACGAATCGGCGCCAGGCCCGAGAGCATCACCACGGCCTCGTCGTTGGGCAGTTGCATGACCTCTCCCGGGGTCAGCAGCGGGCGTGCGGTTTCCTGGCGCGACACCATCAAGTGGCCCAGCCAGGGCGCCAGACGGTGGCCTGCATAGTTGCGCTGCGCGCGCAACTCGGTTGCAGTGCCGAGGGTCTCGGAGATGCGCTTGGCGGTGCGTTCGTCGTTGGTGGCGAAGGTCACCCGCACATGGCAGTTGTCGAGGATCGAGTGGTTCTGGCCGTAGGCCTTGTCGATCTGATTTAACGACTGCGAAATGAGGAAGGCGCGCAGCCCATAGCCGGCCATGAAGGCTAGGGCCGTCTCGAAGAAGTCTAATCGCCCGAGTGCCGGAAACTCATCAAGCATCAGCAGTAGCTTGTGCCGACGTTCTATGCCGTCGGAGCCGTCGAGCGACTCGGTCAGGCGCCTGCCTACTTGGTTGAGGATCAGGCGGATCAGCGGCTTGGTGCGGCTGATATCCGAGGGCGGCACCACCAGGTACAGCGACACCGGATGCTCGGCCGAGATCAGGTCGGCGATGCGCCAGTCACAGCGCGAGGTGACTTCGGCCACCGTTGGATCGCGATACAGGCCGAGGAACGACATCGCCGTGGACAGCACGCCCGAGCGCTCGTTGTCGCTCTTGTTCAGCACCTCCCGCGCGGCCGAGGCCACCACCGGATGCGGTGTATCGCCCAGGTGCGGCGTGGTCATCATCCGGTGCAGCGTCAGTTCGAAGGTGCAGGCCGGATCGGAGAGGAAGTTGGCGACGCCGCGCAGGGTCTTGTCCCGGCCGGCGTAGAGCACATGCAGGATGGCGCCGACCAGCAGCGCATGGCTGGTCTTCTCCCAGTGGTTGCGCCGCTCCAGCGCGCCCTCCGGGTCGACCAGGATGTCGGCGATGTTCTGCACGTCGCGCACTTCGTGGGCGCCGCGGCGCACTTCCAGCAGCGGGTTGTAGGCGGCCGAGGCTAGGTCGGTGGGGTTGAACAGCAGGCAGTGAGAGAAGCGCGAACGCCAGCCCGCGGTCAGGCTCCAGTTCTCGCCCTTGATGTCGTGGATGACCGCCGAGGCCGGCCAGGAGAGCAGGGTGGGTACAACCAGGCCGACGCCCTTGCCCGAGCGGGTCGGCGCAAAGGTCAGTACATGTTCGGGGCCTTCGTGACGCAGGTACTGGTCGTCGAACTGCCCGAGGAATACACCCGCAGGCTGGGTCAGGCCGGCCTTGCGCACCTCATCCGCATCGGCCCAACGCGCCGATCCGTAGGTGGTGACCCGCCTTGCCTGCCGCGCCCGCCAGATCGCCATGCCGATGGCCACCACCAGTGCCAGCAGGCTGCTGCAAGCGGCGATGCTGCCGCCGACGTTGAAAATGTCCGGCGCATAGGCATCGAAGACGAACCACCACTCGAACAGACGCCAGGGGTGATAGACCGGCGTGCCCAGCAACTCGAACCAGGGCGCGCCAAGGCGAGCCTGGTAACCGAGCGCAGCAGCCGTCCACTGCGTGGCACCCCATACCCCGGACAGGGTAATGGCCAACACCACTAGCACCTGGCCGTACAGAACCGTCGTCGCATGCATCCCTGAACCCAACCTCCCAGGCAAAACGCACGGCACGCAGATGTGCCGTGGGCGAGAGGTTCGGCATTGGGAGGGGAGGGGTCAAAGACCGTTTCGGTGGGGACTGAGACGTATTGGGCGATAGAGAAAACTATGGCGGTTGGCGGGCAAGATCAGTAGGACATGGTGTAGATGACCTGTGGCGACCAACCATCAGGCGGGAATCGGCCAGAAGCAGCCTGTCGCAACCAGCCAGTTTTCTTACAGTTCTGGGTTGACTGCTCAGGCTCGACTCTAAAGCTGAGCGCTACTCAAATCAGAGGAGAAATCGGGTCAGCCGAGTGGAGGGGGCGCATGGTCGTCCTCCACTGGCGAGTAAAAGCCCTTGCTGATCTTCGTCATATAGCCTTTCGAATAGAACGTGCCCATGGCACTGGCGAAAAATTTCCTCCACTCGGTTGAAGATATGGATTTGAGTTCATTGAAGCGATCATAGAGTTCATCCGCGAGGGCATTGGCCTCCAGAACTGCTTCGGGTTTGGCAGTGGTGATTCTTACCTGTACGAAAATATACGCGATCAAATAGAATCTGCGACCCTCTGGTAGTTGAACCCTGAGTACATTCGAGCGCATCCTGGTTCGTTCTGCACGAAACAGCGAGGCGGCTGCGGCAATATTGATGGGCAGATCGGGCTGCAGTTCACGAATGCGATTTTTCGCCAATCTATTGGACACTACTGCATCCATAAGCCGGATTTCATCTATGATCGACTGGTCCGGATAGGACGTTCTAATTTCCTTGGTGTCACATAGCGCACAGCTGCGCTTGCTATCGAAAGAGTGGGGGGTGAGGTCGGTGCACTCTTTGCACGCATCGAAAGCTAGCGCTTTTGAAGAATACGAATATAGGGGGGCTGTAGAGTCTACCGATAACGAATTTATCTTAGCTAGGTTCAAATATCTTTTTGAGTCTTTCGCCCAATGAAAAATGGGCTGAGGCAGCTTGTGCACTAGATAAGCGATCCACATTTCTGCTAGTGACTGTTTTTCGTCGGTTTCTATGAGCCAGGCTTTCCAAGATTCGGCCCACGAAATGTTCAGGCTGGAGAGATTCAGCGACATTCTGTCAGTAGTGCGCGCCACTCTGCTATGAATACGCAGTTTCTCCTGTTCATCCTCCAAGATTTTAAGGTTCTCAGGGACGCTTTTCAGTCGAGTTCTAAAGGCCTCATCGCTGGACCAATTATCGTTGAGAGCGTCGTAAATGGCTATGCATTTTGAAGTTGCCCGAGAGTAGGCGCTAAACAACTCAGCAGTATCAAGCAGCTCCGCGCCAAGGATCAAGACAATAGGCGCTTCTAAACCACGAAATTTCGTGATTGGTTCCCAACGTGGTTTCTCTCTTTGCAAATACTCAATGTACTGTCTTGAAAGGAACCTAGGGATCAATATTACAATATCCTCAGATCGCACCCCGCTATCAATCAGTTTTTGCCTGATCTGAGATATTTTCAGGCATGGATCTGCGGTAATTATTTCGACGGCGGTGTCGTGCTCCAATACCCTTGGGGTCGAATGCTGGAGTTTGGGTGGCACCGCCTCTTCAAGTATGCTCGTTACCGCCTTTGGCATCCGCATGATGATGGTGAGTGGAAAAGAATCTACACCAAGCAGCTCGCTGAGGCCTTTCAACGGGATGTTGTCATGCTCGTACGGGAAGACCTGCGTCTCGTCGCAGAAAAAAGCCTTGGGCTTGTCCTGAAACCATTTAGTGAGGGTTTCGCACCAGGATGGGAGGAGGGCCTGAGACTCGTCGACAAGCAGGGCGCTGTAAGCGGCCATACGCCTTTGCTCAATAGCATCGTTCAGATCGAGCGCGCATTGCTGCCTATACCATTCGTCTTCTTTACCTGGTTCACTGGTGCGGCCCAGAGCGTTGCGCGCCTGGCCACATAGACCATGCCAGGTCACTACATCGCAGCCTTTTGAATCAACAAGCTGGGTGCGGACATACTCCGTGAGCTTGTTGTTAAACGAAACCACCAGCACCTTTTGTTTCTGGGAGGCCAGTCGCCGGGCGGTTTCGATCACGATTAGTGTTTTACCGGTTCCGGGCCAGCCGGTCACGAGCGACGTTTGGTTCTCAAGTACTCTGTTGACAACTGTGCTCTGCTCCCCGGTTAGCTGGAGCCACTGCTTGTTGTCGAAGATGATGCGGCTGGCCCAGCCCCGTCTGCCGTCGATTTCTGGCGTGAGGTATTCAATGACGCGAGCGGCGCGAGATTCCCCCAAATCCGAGTTACCCAAAGCGGCTTTCCAGTAGTCCATCAAGTCGATGACCCGCTGCGTAACGTTCGGCATCTCGCGATAGTCGATGTAGAGCGGTTGTTGGGGGCCAGATGTCGTGTCGTACATGCCAGGCGCGATTGCCTTTCCTGCGAAATCGGAGTCCGGGAAAATAAATCCGTAGCCGATCAGGAGGTGCAGTGTCGGATCCGCCCCCAACCATCTAGCTATCCCATGCACGTTGTTGCGAGTCTGACCAATGGGATCTATAGAGTAATGATTCTTGAGATGTACAAACGCGTTGTTTTTGACACTATATTTGCCGCTCTTCACTTCTAGCACGAGCAGCCCTTTCTCCGGATGGATGATCAAGAAGTCAATCTCCCCGGTTGGTTTTGCCCGAGGGTCGACTTTCCTCACTGCGGAGGAAAGCCACGGAAGGCTATGGATGACAACGTAGTCGTCCGGCAACTCCGCTTTGAGGATGCTGTAAAGATCTCGCTCACCTTTGCTCTCGGTGCCACGGGGTCCATTGTCCGGGATCATCCTTGCCATCGATACAGCACCTTTTACATATTAAGCTCAAAACCGCAGATGTACTCGAATGAGCGAAAAGGGGGATAGCTTTATTTACCGCTCCTTTGTCCGCTTCTGGCCGGATCCCGCCTGTCATGACCGGCAGAGGTCGGCCAGAAACAGACGTCTATGCTGGTGCGCTGAGAATGGTTATCCTGTAAATGATGCAATGAAATCCACTATTTTAAGTGGGCACTATCGCCCTTATGGGCTGGATGAGGAAGTGACTTAATCGGGCGTTTGTCATTTGATTACGGCACCTCCGCACCCATGAAACAATACATCAGCGACGCGGAGTCTCCAAATAAGATTTAAGCTTCTGGATTCTTTCTCGATTCATCAAGCCAAACTCACCATTAGAATTAAAAAGATCAGTAAGTGATCGATTTACAACATCCCGGCGCCCAAAATTATATTTAACGATAATTTTTTGAATGTACGATTGATTGTTACTTTGATTTTCAAATGACTCAAGATAATGTTCGAGTATTTCAGCAAGCAAGACAGAGTTCTTGGTCATGTCATACTTTTTACCATATAACTGCGCAAGTATTAGCGTTGCACTGTAATAAGTTTCATTTTTCAGCTTTGCATTGTCCAGCCTAACCTTTTTTGCGTGCCTTATCCCTATATCAATTTCGGATTGGCTCTTACCAGCCATAAGTTCACATTTAGCCATCTGCAACCAATAGTGAGAGCTGTCACCAAATGTATCGCTTAGGGCGCTGTGAATATTGCGAATTAAATTTGCTGCACCATATTGATCTCTTGAAAATATATCATTTAGCTTGTCAAATCGAATAATTGTATTGGCGGCCTCTCTAAGACCGGCATCGTATAGCGTTCGTACAAGTTCCGCCGTTAAATTCACCATTTTAACGGGGGCTTGTCTGGCTATATCTCTTATTGCATTAATTAGCCATGATTTTGAATTGCTCAAAATTATATTGCCAGGTCCTGATATCTCGCGTTCGGCGTCGAATAGTATTTCGTATTTTTGGGTAAAGTCATCCGGGGCCAAGTACGGATTAACAGCATACACTTGACTAGATGTTGCCTTCTCAAAGGCCGCACAAAGCAATCCAATTTTAATGGCATCGTCATCCAAAGGATTTTCAAATATTCTGGAGGGCCCAATTTCGCCTTTGAATTCTGTGTGGACGCGGTACGAAAAATCTAGAAGACTTTCGTTTGCCTGTATGGTTGGCAATCCTAATCGGTTTAAATTTATGTTGTATTCTTGAGTCTCTGACTCGTCTAGTAAGTGACTAATCGAAAGCTCATAATATTTTTGTTGTTTTCTATCGAAAATATTCTTGAAGTTTTCGAGGTCTGATTTTGATATTGCTATAATAATTTTATTGGTTGGCTCAAGATTTAATGCCAGTAGATCCGACAAGTCGTTATGGCTCAAGCTATTAGAGTCAAACAGGAATATGGTATCCTTCGACTCCTTAATTGCACGACCTACAGCCTTAGAATAACTGCTGGTTGATGGAAAAAAATGAACGTTGAACTCCTTTAGCTCCAAGTATACCTGTAGGAGTAGATTTGTTTTTCCTGAAAACCTTCGGCCCGTAATGATGCTAATGTTATTTTTTGTAAGCGGGAGTCTGGCACTACCTAAAGCGGTTCGCTGAACTAGGCATGGCGGAATACTTGCTTCAAGCTCGTCTTCACTGAACTTGATTACTGGCCCTCCATTTGCGATGTGCTTCAGTATTTCACTGCCAGGTGTCTCAACGATGTTCAAGTTTTTCACTCGTGACTCTATTTCTACTTGCGCGAGTGTGTCATAGAGCCATTCGTATATTTGATCGTACTCATCAAAGTAAATTACATTTGATATACCATAACTACTCAATGTCATTTCATCAATCAAGGTGGGTTTTGATTTTTTGAGAAAAATTGAATTGGAGAAGCTATATTTGTGTGATAGAAGCTGAAGATCGATTTCCTCGTCAAGGCTGCACCCAATAAATAATAGCGACCCATTTTTCGCGAGATTTCCGAGAAATGTAAGCATTGACTTATTGCTAGTGACACTATCCGTATAGTCATGCCAAGTGAAAATCAGCTTCGTGTCAGGATGGGCGCAGTATTCGGTTATGTCGCCATGTATCTTGAACAGAGACTTACGAGTAGTAAGGCTTTCGTACGTAATCGGCTTGTGAGGCAGTACTTTAAAATACTTCGGCGCATAACTCTCGATAGCATCATCAATATTAAATGTGAAAATATTTGGCCAGTCGAGGTCTATGACTTTCTTTTTGCTTTCAGTCAGTTTGACTTTTGAGAATAGCGACTCAAAATATCTAGTCGCTGATGTACTTGGAAAAAGTTCGGGCCGAGCGACCATGGAAAAAGCGGTTTTGAGTTTGTTGATGCTTTTGATTTGGGGGATCAGTGCTTCCTCTGTACAGTTTTGGATGCAAATATTTTTTATTCCTTCCATCAGTGCTTCTGCGTTGGGCACTGTGCCTTTGTAGCTTTTGCAATCTTTTGTAAGACCCGCGCCAAAGAAAGGAGTCAGTTCAGAGCGTTTATATAAAAGCTGGATATTTTTTGCAGCAGCAGGATCTGTGAAATGTAAGCTAGTGATGGGGGACATGAGGCATCCGTTCCGTGCGATTATCAATTTTCCTGATGGTAGCAAATAGCCTTGGTAAAGCGCGACGCCTCAATCAGCCTCAACGGTACTCGGGTTCGTAGAGTATTCGGATGACTGTTCCGACCGGAAGCAGCTCCATGAGAAACGACCGCTTTTGGCCGGTTTCTGCCTATTTTCACTGGCTGCTATGAGCCGATTTCAGCGGATTATGATTGCTTACAGAGGCGGGCTAGGACTGTTTAGTCCGCTTTCAGCTACGGGGCTAGAACTGTTGTGATCTGATTGACGCTGATAACTTGCCCGCTCCAGATCATTTCAAAATGAGCGTTCTGGATGATCGAGGTAACAGGTCGCGGGGTCATCAGCGCCCAACAGATGTTGCCGGGAGATCGAACCGAGTGGTAGCGCAGGCCTGGGTATCCCGCTCGTTTCACTTCGCTTCCCAATCGATTCGAGTGTGCGTAATCGTCCGGCGCATAGATGGCGTCTGAAAGCGGCAGTGCGGTGGCGTCTCTCATCCCGCTGTCGCTGAAGCTGGCGGTCAGCCCTCTGAAGACGAAACGCTCATAGTTGAGCTCCGGCACATTCGACCAGTAGTGTTCCTGGTAATGACGCACCTCGGCAATCGCGGTATCCATTCTGTCGGCCAGGTAGAGCACGCCGAAGTTGCCATTGCTGAAGCGCGAGCCGGCTGGATTGACGTGGGTGAAGGGTGCTGTCGCATACGAGCAGCCAGGGATGCCGAACGGAATCTGGTCACGCGGAATCAGCTCCAGGCGACCAATCTCGTTCTGCAGCCGTGGATTGGTTAGCGTCTGGATCTGATAAAGAGCTTCGAAGTCCTCGGCGTCGGCGACATCATCGAACAGGGCAATGGGCGGAAACTTGGAGTTGACCAAACGGTATGCTTGCAGACTTTCACCTTCCAGCACGGGAAGGTCTCCGAGCATTACCACTGGGCACCTCGTAGCGCGTCGATCCGCCGGAATGTCTCGTACAGCGAGATCATGTCGCCCTGCGCCATGATGTCGAGCGGCTTGCGGCCGTTGAAGAACTCATTGTGGTTCTCCATCGTGGGGAAGCCGTAGACGTTCTCGGGGTTGTCGAACACAACGCGCAGCGCTGCGTGGATGTTCAGCACAAGACTGATGCGCTGCATCTGATCGGAGTCCAGGCTTACCGCCCATGCCGAATCCTTCTGACTGGCTCGGGTGTAGGTGCTGCGGGAAATCCGCAGCACCCGGCAAGCCTGCTCGCAGGTGGCCTTCCACTTGTCCAGAATGTTCAGAGCGGCACGCAGGCCGGCTGCGCACTGGGTTTTCGAGAAGTCCTGAGTTTGGATAGCGGCAGCTGTCATGGGGAGCCCTCGATTTAATCTTTAGGTCAAAATATAGCATATTTGAGTCTGCAGATTAACAGTGGCTATTTCACTGGCGCCGCCCCTAGCGTCCATTGTCAGTGTCCGAGGTGAAGAACTGGACGGGGTGGGGGGTGTAGGTGGTGCCTTTGCCCATAAAACGTATGCGCTGGGCATCGCTGACTGCGTTGCACTGGGCCTCACCCAACTCTGCTCGATTGTCCCGGCACTGCAGTCGCAGTTCCTTGAGCCGTTCGGGATTCTCTGCAAGCGCTTCTGCCGACTCAAACGGCATCGGCTTTTCGCATGCACTCAACAGCACGGCAGTCAGCAAAAACGATATTTTCTTCATCAAGCGATCTCCTTCTGTGATGCGTGATCGGGCAGCAGCACCTGGCTTTCCGCCGGACTCACCCGCCCGATAAAACGGGCCATTTGCTCGGTCGGTTCGCCTTCGCGCCTTATTAAGTAAGTGGTCAGCATGGTTGCGCAGCCGTCTAGCGGGCGGGCCACAACGTCTGGATTGTTGAGTTCGCTAATACGCGCCATGCTGGAGAACCCCAATCCGTAACCCGCCGCTACCAGAGCCATCATCAGGTCCAAGGTGGGGACGCGGTCTGCGATGGTCAGCCGTGTATCCACGGTGCCCAGCACCCGCTGTAGTTGCCGCCAGAATCCTTCGCAGACTTCCGGATCGCAGAGCACCAGCGGATAGCGCACCACCTCCTCAAGCGGCACACGCCGATAGCTCAGCAGCGGGTGGCGAGAGGGTACCGTCACCACCAACGGATCGAACCAGACCGGTTCAGCCACCAGCCCATCACCCACCTCGTCGGACTGAGCTAGCCCGATGTCAAAGAGGTCGTCGTTCAGGCCCCTGACCTGTTCGCTGAAGGTGACCTCCGACAGGCAGATTTCGACCTCCGGTTCTTCCTCGCGGCACTGGGCGAGCAAGGAGGCCAGGCGGGTCTGGGGAATACCATCGGATAGCGCAACGCGTATCCGGCCGCGGTAGCCGGCAGCCGCACTCTTGACGCTGGCCTTGGCCTGGTCGACCACGGCCAGCACCCGGCGCGCCTCATCCAAGAGGACCTTGCCGGCCCAGGTCAGGCGTGTACGCCGTGTGGTGCGCTCGAACAGCTGTACGCCCAGGCGGTACTCCAACTCCTTGATGATCCGCGACAGGGGCGACTGTTCGATATGCAGGCGCGCGGCAGCACGGGCGAAATGCAGTTCTTCTGCGACGGCGATGAAACAGCGAAGGTGGCGCAATTCCACAGCCTTTCCTCCGTCAGTTGTACGGTTCGGCTTGCACGTCGCCGTTCCAGTTAGGCTTGCGACGCAGGTTAATGATCTGTAGTAAGGCGCCCAGTGCGGCGACACCACCTGCACTGGCGGCTAGGGTCCAGGTGGGCATCTGCAACAGCAGCACGAAGCCGCCAGCCGCGGCGCCGATGGCACTGCCCAGGTAGAGCGCTGACTCATTCAGGGCGATGGCCAGGTTGCCGTCGCCCTGGGCCTGGCGCGCCAGGATCAGTTCATTGTTCTGCGGCACCTGCAGTGCCCAGCCGACCGCACCCCACAGGGCGATAGGTAGCATCACCAGCCAGGTGCTGAGGGCGGCCGTCAGCGGTAGCACGAACAGCGATGCAGCGAGGATCAGCATGATGGCGAAGGTCAGTACCGGCCCCTTGATGCGATCCACCAGTGGGCCAATCAGGAAGCTGCCCAGTACGCCGCCGATACCCCAGACCCACAGATAGGGGGTGACCGAGCGCACCGAGCCGTAGGCAGGGTCAGCCAGTAGCGGGGCAATGAAGGTGTACATGCCCAGACTGGCGATGGCGGCCAGCAGCGACACCAGCAGGATGACCAGCACATGGCCGTCGCCGAGAATCGCAAGCTTCTGGCCCAGCGTGGTGGCGGTAGCCGCCGGCAGGGCCGGGAGCTTCAGCAGCAGGCCGAGGAAGGCCACCAGGCCGAGCAGGGTTACCAGCCACAGGGCGGCCTGCCAGCCCAGCTGTTCGGCAATCAGCAGGCTGAGCGGCACGCCCAGCACCACGCCGCTGGCCATGCCGCCCATGATGATGGCGATGGCTTTGCCGCGGTGCTCCGGCGTGGATACGGCGGCCGAGGCGCCGATGCCCATGGCCAGGTAGACGCCGGCACCGATGCCCGCGATGGCGCGCCAGACCATCAGCGTGGTGAAACTCTCGGCCAGCGCGCTGGCGGCATTGGCGATCACGAACAGGCCTAGAGCCAGCAGCATGCCGGCGCGTTGGCGATGCGCCGGCGTCAGGGCGACGAAGATCGGTGAACCCAGGCCATAGGCCAGGGTGAAGGCGGTGACCAGTTGGGCGGCCACCGCAACGGAGACTGCGAACGAGGCCTCGATCATCGGGATCAACCCGGCGGTTACATAGGAGGCCATGCCGAGGGCAAAGGCCCCCAGCGCTATCAAGTAGATTGGGGATTGGTTGTGTGTGTGCATGCTCGGACTCGTTTGCGTTGCAGGAACGCGTAGGTGGTACAGCGAAGGAATGCGGCCCCGCACCGGGGGCCACATCCGGTTGGGGACTAGAGTTCGAGGCTGACGTCGTATTCGCTCAGCCAGGTGTTGAGGCCGACTGCCAGCTCCATGCCCATGCGCTCGTACATGGGCGAGACACTGCCGAGCGGCTTGGCCAGGGTTTGCTGGATACGGCCGCTGTCGAGCAGGGGCGTCACCGGCGCGTTGCGATCCGCCTGGATGGCGGCCAGGGCATCACGCAGCGCCTGCTCGTAGGCCGGGTCCTGGGTTGACGGATAGGGGCTCTTGACTCGCTCGCTGATCGACTCCGGCAACAGGTCGCGGGTCGCCGCGCGCAGGATGCTTTTCTCCCGACCGTCGAAGGCCTTCATTGCCCAAGGGATATTGAAGGCGTACTCGACCAGGCGGTGGTCGCAGAAGGGCACTCGGACCTCGAGGCCGACAGCCATGCTCATACGATCCTTGCGATCCAGCAGGGTCTGCACGAAGCGGGTCAGATTGACGTAGCTCATCTGCCGCATGCGCTGGTCGACCGCGCTCTCGCCTGGCAGTGCTGGCGCCTCTGCGATGGCCTGGGAGTAGCTGTCACGCAGGAAAGTCTGCATGTCTAGTTGGGCCAGCAGACCCGGGTCGAACAGGGTCTTGCCGTCAAAGTACTTGCCGGTGACCGAGGTCAGCCAGGGGAAGGTGTCGGCCTGGATCGCCTCCGGGTCGTGGAACCAGCGGTAGCCGCCGAACACCTCGTCCGCACTCTCGCCGGACAGTGCCACGGTCGAGTGCTTACGCACCTCCTGGAACAGGCGATAGAGCGATGGCCACATGTCGCCCCAGAAGGCGGGAGGCAGGTCGAGGACGCGGACGACCTGCGTGCGCAACGCCGGGTCGGCCAGTTCGTGGCTGTCGAGGATGATCTCCTGGTGGCTGGAATGGATCTTCTCAACCAGGTCGCGCACGAAGGGCGCATCCGGCGTGCCGCGCACGGCATCACCGGTGAAGCCACTGCCGTGGTCGACGAAGTCGAGAGAGAAGGAGCGGATGTTCTCTTTCCCGGCAGCGAGCAGCTTCTTCGACGCCAGCGCGGTGATGATCGAGGAATCAAGCCCGCCGGAGAGCAGGCTGCACAGTGGCACGTCGGCGATGATCTGGCGGTCGACGATATCCTCCAGCAGATCGCGGGTGTGGCGGATGGTCTCGTCCAGCGTGTGCTCGTGCTCGCGCGCTTCCAGCTTCCAGTAGTGGCGGCGGCCCAGGCCCTGGCGGTTGATGCGCACGATCTCGCCAGGCATCACCTCACGCATGCCGTCGAACACGGCATGGCCTGGTGTCTTCACCATCTCAAGGATTTCGCGAAGACCATCGGCGCGCACCTTGCGCGGTACCAACGGGTTGGCCAGCAGTGCCTTAGGCTCTGAACCGAACACCACACCGTCTGAGGTGGGGAAATAATACAGAGGCTTGACGCCCATACGGTCGCGTATTAGCAGCAGCTCCTGCGAACGCAGGTCCCAGATAGCGAAGGCATACATGCCGTTTAGCCGTTCGACAAAGGCCTCGCCCCATTCGAGATAGGCGCGCAGCACCACCTCGGTGTCGCTGCGGGTCTCGAAGCGGTGACCGAGTCGCTGCAGCTCGGTGCGCAGCTCGCGAAAGTTGTAGACCTCGCCGCTGTAGGTAATAGCGGCGACCTCACGCGGGCCACCGTGCAGGGCGGTCATCGGCTGGCGACCGCCCTCCAGGTCGATGATCGACAGGCGCCGATGGCCCAGACCGGCCGGGCCGTCAATCCACAGGCCGCCCGCATCCGGCCCGCGCAGGGCCATGGTGTCGGTCATGCGTTGCAGGGTGTCGCGTTGCGTTTCCAGGTTCTGGCTGTAGGACAGCCATCCAGCGATTCCACACATAGTCGTTCTCCTTGAGATTGGGTTACCCGAGGCTTTCCAGGTCGCTGTCCTCGGCCAGCAGCACGCGCGTTTCACCATGGACGTAGCGCGCCGGTGCTGGGGTTTGGGCGTGGGTTTCTAGGTCGTTGAGCAGGCGCTGCAGCGCCACGGCAGTGTCGAGGTCGGCAAAGGGTTGGCGGGGCGGCTCCTTGAGCGCCACGGCGCGCATCACCTGCCGGCATAGCCGCGAGAGCTTGTGCAGGGTGTCCAGGCCAGGTTCGTCGGGGGCGATGGCGAGCTCGTGCAACAGCTCCTCTGCGCCGTTGGCACCGCGCGTCCAGATGCGCAACTGGTCGTGATCCCAGCGAGGCGTGTCGAACACCAGGCGCGCATGGATCAACCGTGCATCGCGGTCGACGAAGCTGAAATCCACGGTACGTTGGCGCACGATGTTGACGAAGCTGGCGTAGCCGGTGACCCGCGCCTCGCCCATGCTGGCGTTGAGCTGAACGGTATCGAGCACCGCTGGGCCGCAGATCGAGAAGTCCGAACGCACACCTTGCACACCGTTGAGTTGGAGTTGGCCGGCGCGCGGGCAGATCCAGCCGAGCAGGTCCAAGGCGTGGATCACCTCGCTGGTCACGCCGCAGGTGGGGCGGTAGTCATTGATGCGATCCTTGCCCCAGTGGAAGCTGGCACGCACCAACTGCCAGTCGTGACGTGCGACCCACTCGCGCAACTGCCGGGTTGCATCCGAGTAGCGTTCCACCAGATCCAGAGCAAAGCCGTTGACCTGATCCAGTGCGCCAAGTAACTCGCCAAGATCGTCACCCGGTGTGGTCAATGGCTTCTCGCAGAGTACGAAGCCCCGGTAGCCGGCTAACTGCTTGAGCACGGACGCATGGCTGTGGTCGTTGGCGCTGACTACAACGATGTCCGGCGCAAAGGCATCCAGCGCATGTTTAACACTGCCGAAGTAGGGGATATCGGTCACTTTTTGCCGGCGCCCGACATAGGCCTGCGACAACGGTAGTCCGGTGCTCGTGGCGATATGCTCGAAGGCGCGGCGGTAACGGTTGCCGGCATAGCCCAGGCCGATGATCAGGATCTTCATGCCGAGGCCTCCTGACGAATCAGCAGGCGCTCGTCGCTGACGGCGAAGCCCAGGGCCTGGTAAAGCGTGCCGGCAGCCTCGGTGCTCTGCAGCACCACGCAGCCGACGCCGCGGTTGGCGAACCAGCGCAGCAGGTGCTGCATCAACTGCCGGGCGATGCCGCGGCCCCGCCACTGCGGCTCCACCACCACCGATTGCACCCAGCCGGATAGGCCGTTGAGGCAGCCCGGCGCCGGCGCGCGCTGGTCGATGATGGCCGTCGCGCAGCCCAGCACCTGGCCGGATTCCTTGTGCTCGGCGGCGAGGATCTGCACGCAGTCACTGTCGTTCAGGCGACAGCTCAGCCAGATGCGGTAGGCTGCCCGCCAGCGTGCCGCGTCCTCCGGTGTCTTGCTCGAATAGCTGGCGTTGGTGCCGTCCAGCAGATACGCACGCAGTTCCACCAAACTGGCCAGGTCGGCCTGGGTCGCCGGACGCACGGTGAGGAAGGACTGTTCCATCTCAGGCCACCTCCGCAGCAAACACCCGGGACGCCAGCGGGATGCTGAAGTAGTCGAAGGTCTCGCGCAGCGACACGGCCAGGTGCTCGATCTGCGCATCGCTGTGGTTCGGCGTCGCGTTGACCCGGAAGCGCTCGGTGCCCACCGGTACCGAGGGGTAGTTGATCGGCTGTAGGTACACGCCATGGCTGTGCAGCAGGCGCTCGGCCGCCACCTTGCAGCGCTTGGCCTCGCCTACCAGCACTGGCAGCACGTGGGTCTGCGAGCAGGGCATCACCGGCACGTCATGGTGCTTGAGGCGCTCGCGCAGCTTGGAGGTCTGGGTATGCAGGCGATCACGCTCGAAGCGGCTGGCCTTGAGGTGCTCGACGCTGGCCAGACAGCCTGCGGTGATCGCCGGCGGCAGTGAGGTGGTGAATATGAAACCGGTGGCGAAGGAGCGTACTGCATCGACGATCACCTGGGTCGAGGCGATGTATCCGCCGATCACACCAATGGCCTTGGCCATGGTGCCCTGAATGATGTCCACCTGATCGGCCACGCCCAGCTCGGTGGCGATACCGGCGCCACGTGGGCCGTACATGCCCACCGCATGCACCTCGTCGAGGTAGGTGAGGGCGTTGTAGCGCTTGGCGATCGCAACGATTTCGGCGATTGGGGCGATGTCCCCATCCATCGAGTAGATCGACTCGAACACCACAATCTTCGGCTGACCCAGCGGGTAGCTGGCGAGAATCTGCTCCAGATGCTCGACGTCGTTATGGCGGAAGATCTTGCGCTCGTTGGGCGTGGAACGAATGCCGTTGACGATGGAGGCGTGGTTCAGCTCATCGCTGATCACCACGCAGTCGGGGATGCGCCGCAGCAGGCACTGGAGGGTGGCGTCATTGGAGCCGAAGCCGGTGGGGAAGACCAGCGCCGCTTCCTTGCTGTGCCAGTCAGCCAGGCTTGCTTCCAGACTGGAATACACCTCGTGCGAACCGCCGATATTACGCGATCCGCCGGAGCCCGCTCCGTAGGTCTCCAACGCATCGTGCATCTGTTCGCGCACTGCAGGATGTTGCGACATCCCGAGGTAGTCGTTGCTGCACCAGACCACCACCGGTTCTTGCTCACGGCCATCCAGTTTGGCCAGCGGGTACTGGCCGCAGATGCGGCTGAGGGTGGTGAAGGTGCGGTACTGGTTGGAGGACTTCAATGTCTCCAGTTGTTCCCGAAGAAGTGCTTGGTACATCCGTTTATCTCCTTAGCGAGTTGATGACACGTCTCTGTGTGGTTCCTCATCAAGCGAGAGCCCTGGCTCGGGTAATTGCGGCCAGGTCGGGCTATTCTTCTCGGGATTTATAGGGGTTACAATTTGACTGTTTATCCTAGTACTGGAGGTAACCGGATGAGCGCGCCTCGCACAGCTGAACGCACTCGGGTAGAGCTGGCCGAATTCCTGCGTAGTCGCCGCGAACGAATTTCGCCGGAGGAGGTGGGTCTGCCCGCCGGCAGTCGACGGCGCACGCCGGGGCTGCGTCGCGAGGAGGTCGCGGCCCTGGCCGGGGTGGGTTTGTCCTGGTACACCTGGCTTGAGCAGGGCCGGGACATCAGCGTTTCCGCGACCTTCCTCGACAACCTTTCGCGCACGCTCAAGCTGGATGCCACCGAGCGTCGTCACCTGTTCCTGCTCGCTCACCAGCGCCTCCCGCCAGAGCCAGGGAAGACCTGGTGCACGGTGCCGGCGCTGATTCATCGCCTGATGGGGGATCTGCCGTCACGTCCGGCTTATGTGCTCAACCTGCGTTGGGATGTGCTGGCCTGGAACGCCGCTGCAGATCGGGTGTTCGGTTTCTCCGCGCTGCCGGCGGACCGCCGCAACCTGTTGTGGATGCTGTTCACCAGCTCGGCCATGCGCGAGCTCTTTAACCCTTGGGATGAGCAGGCGCTGCAGATACTCTCCAGCTTCCGCCGTGACTTCGTGCGGGCGACCCAGGATCCAGATATCGCCGCGCTGGTGAAGGATCTGGAGAAGGCCTCGCCGGATTTCAGAGAGTGGTGGCGACAGCAAGATATCCATGGCCCGTGCCAGGGGATCCGTCACCTGAAGATCGATTCGGTCGGCCAGGTGGTGTTCGAACACACCACGCTGACCATCGACGAGGATCGCCACCTGCGGCTGGTCTACTACGCAGCCAAGGAAGGTATGCCGCAGAACCGCGACTTCGAGCAGTGGCTGCAACAGGAGCCGGCGCTGGTATAAGCCCCGGCGCCTGTTGCTCAACCAATCGACGGCCCGCGCTGGCGACCCAGTTGCCAGGACACGCTGTTGCCCTGAATCACCGCCGACACGCTCTGCCCGAGCCTCTGCTCGATCACCGGCTTCCACGGCACCAGGCTGAAGCCGATGCCATCGTCGAGCAGGGCATAACGGCCGCTGGCCAACTGCACGCTGCGCCGGTAGATCCCACTGACGCGCTGGCCCTCGACTACCGGGCGATACTGCATGCCCGTCTGCGCCGAGATCTCGCGCGCCGTTGCGGCCAGCTCCCGTCCTCGCAGGGTGGCCAGCAGGTTGCGTGAGAGCGCCACGCGTTGGCCTTGGCGTTCGGCCAGCCCCAGTTCCACCAGGAAGTCGGTACGCTGTCGCAACGCTTCACGCACCTCCTTGCCGAAGCCCTTGTCGACCAGCTCGCGGTTGCCGCCGATCAGCTGTTGGTCCAGCCAGGTCGCGCCGACGGCGCGTACCTGCTGCTCGAGGGGCAGCGGTGTGCGCAGCTCGACGGCGACATCGCCCAGGCGGCGAGCATCATGCTGCCGGCCTTGCTCGGGCAGGTCGGCCGGCACCCGCCAGACACCCTCGGCCAACCGCTCGACGATACCGGCCCGGCGCAGGGCTTCCAGACGCCGTACATGGCGCTCGACCAATGCCTCGATGTCATGCCCGTCGCTCGACTGCGAGCGTGCCAGGGCCAGGTGGTGATCGGTGCGATAAAGGCCGTTCGAAGCCACAGAAACAATCGACCGATCCACCGCGCGTGGTTCGCTCGGACTGCGTGTTTCCACCAGGCCGCCGATGGGGTAGTTGGCCAGTTCAGCGTGGGCAGGCAGGGCCAGGTAATGCGCCTTGCCGTCGAGGCCATCGACCACCAGATAACCGCGGTCGTGTAGCTCGTCGGCTAGGCCTTTGGCTACGATCCTACCAACCACAACAGAACCATCCTTGCCCGGCTCGAATACCGCCAGCTCTCGCTGCACGCTACCCATGGCACGCTGCATCGTGCGCACGATATCGCCGCGCTCACCCATGGCACGCAGAGTGGCCTCGGCGTCGTCACGCAGGATCCATTGTCCTGGCCGAACTTCATAAGCCAGCTCAAGCTTCTGCAATTGCTGCAGGCGGCCGATCAGTAGTTGCCGACGTGGATGGTTGGCGAGTCCCTTCAGGCTGAGCACGCCGGCTTTGCGTTCGCGTAACAGGGTGCGATCCAGGCTGGTGAAACGCTCCTGCTGTACCTCGCGCTGCAGGCTCTGCTGGATCTCCAGCTCGGTGCGCAGCCCCAGCCATTCGGTGGCCAGATCCGAGGCGCGGTTGCGCATGCCCTCGGCGATGTAGTCGCGGGCGATCACCAGATCCTTGCCGGTGTCGTCCTTGCCGCGCAGGACGATATGGGTGTGCGGGTTGTCGGTGTTCCAGTGGTCGACCGCCACCCAGTCGAGGCGGGTGCCGAGGTCGGCTTCCATCCGGTTCATCAGGTGGCGGGTATAGGTGCGTAGGTCGTCGAGTTGCTCGGCATCCTCGGGCGAGACGATGAAGCGAAACTGGTGGCGGTCATCCCGGCCGCGCTCCTCGAATGCGTTGAGGTCGGCTTGGTCGGTTAGGGGGCCGTAGCCCTGGCCCGGCTCACCCTCGCGACTGACGCCGTCGCGCTCGATATAGCGCAGGTGGCTGAGCGTCGAGCGTTTGCCCGCCTGGCGCAGGTTCACCAAGCGCGTCTTGATGGTGACGCGGCGGGCGTTGGTCGGCAGTTGCTGCGCGCTGAGGCGAGCGACGACATGCCCACGGCCGAGGCGAGCGCCGGGCTGGTGACCTGCCTTGCCTGGCTTGCCGGTGCCCGCCTTGTTGGCCTGCCGCAGTACCTGGTTGACGAAGGGTTGGCCGCGTTGTTGCGGCTTGCCCGGCTGCGGGCGAAAGCGCAATTCATCGTCCTGACGACTGCCCTTGCTCATGTTTAGACTCCTCCAAGTTGATCGCAGTACGGCGTATCAGGCACGTTTCATCGCCAGTACAACTGCTGGGTGAACACGATTTCGGCACTTGACTATTCCGGCGCTGTGTCGCCGCCAACCCCCGTGCAGACTGCTTTTCGGGCCAACGAAGTGCCGCCCCCTTTTATCTTGCCCTCTGCTCTTTCCGTGCCTTTGCGCTCTTGGGCTGGGTAATCAGATGAGACGGATAGGCGATTTCCAAAGCTCCTGATCGGTAGGCAAGGGCAGAAGTATCTGCAGCCAGGCGGCCCGCGACCGCGCGCGCCTAGCACACGCAGTCGGCAGGCGGATCGACACGCAGAAGGTCTGTTCATCGGCGTGTCTCCAGCCACCAGGGCTGTGCCCGACCAATCACCGCGTCGACAGACACCGGGCCGAAGTAGCGGCTGTCGAACGATGCCGGGTTGCTGCTAAGCAGGAACAGCTCATCGCCAATCAGGTGCCGGCAGGCCTGCCAGATCGGTAGCGGGCGATCTTGTCGATCCCACCTCAAGCGCCCGGCAACAACAACGCCGTCGATACGCACCTGGCTGCCTTGCACGCACACCCGTTGCGGCGCCATCGCCGCCACAGTCTTCAGCAGTGGCACGTTTGTCGGTAGGTAGCCACGCTGCGCCGCCAGCGACCTTGACTCTGGCGGCAGGCGAACTAGCACCAAGTCTCCAGGCACCAACGTGTTGGCCGGCGAAATGCGGTACCAACCGACGGGCACGCTGTCGGACGCGTTGTAGATCAGCCGTGGTGGTGACGTTGTGAGCGCCACCCAACCCAGAGCAATCAGACCGCCAGCGAGCAGTGTCAGTGGCCGCCGCGCACTGCGAGCACCCAGCATCATGGCGTGGCCTCCGGAAACTGCCGCTCCAGCACGTCACGCAGCATCTCCGCCATCGTCACACCACGGTCGAAGGCCGCCAGCTTGATGCGCGTGCGCAGCGCCGGCGTCACGTCCAGCGTCAGCCGGGCGCTGTAGCGCTCGACCTTACCGTTGTCGATTTCAGCGCCTTGGCGTATCCAGGCTTCGGCCTGCGGGTCGGCCGAGGGGCGTGCACCGATACCGATACGCTTGCTGGTCATGGCGACCACCTCAGCAACTCATCCACCAGGCTGCTGATCTCGCGCGCAGCGGCGCTATTCGGCGCCAGTTCGCGGGCCAGGCGACCGGCCGCCACGCTCTCGGCGAATACGATGCGCTGGCGTACCTCGGCCTGCAGCGCTGGTAGCGGTTGGTCTGCCAATGCACCGCGCGCTTCGCGGCCGATTACCGTGGTGCTGACGCGACGGTTGATGGCGAACGCTGCACGCAGTGTGGGCCTGAACACCTGCGCCTCGCGGATCAAGCTGACCATCTCCGCGCTGGCCCACAGGTCGTAGGGGCTGGGCTGCACCGGGATCAACACGCGATCAGCCGCCAGCAACGCCGAGCGGGCGAGGGCGGCGATGCGCGGTGGCCCGTCGATGATCACGTGATCGGCGCGACGCGCCAGCTCCGGGGCTTCCTGGTGCAGCGTCTCGCGCGCCAGGCCAACGGCGCTGAACAACCTGGACAAACCTTGCTGGCTGCGCCGCTGTGTCCAGTCCAGCGCCGAGCCCTGCGGGTCGGCATCGAGCAGGATGACGTTATGCCCGCGCAGGGCCAGTTCGCCAGCGATATGGGTGGCGAGGGTGGTCTTACCCACTCCGCCTTTCTGGTTGAGCAGGGCGACGATCATGGCCAGCTCCCCCCGGCCAAACCGCCCCAATCAGCACCTGTCCACAAACGCGCGGCTGCCCAATAACAAGTTAGAGCTTTTAAGTTAGTTAAGTTAAGGGCGGCTGAAAGACGCGCCAGCCGTGGCCTGCAGAGGCGTTCGTGCGCCTGATAGCACGAGGGTGATGCGCCTGATAGCACGTGACCGGTTGCGCCTGATAGCACGACTGCTTTCACAGCTTTTGCGCAAGTTATCCCCGTGCCGTTTACGGCACGGGCCGGAAGGCGAGCAGCTCGGTCGATGGGTGCACGTGAACAACCTCCAGGCGATACCCGGGTAGCGACTGTCGGGCGACCAGCGCACGCAAGTCCAGGGCAAAGTCCGAATAGCGCGCCGAGCTGCCGGATTTGCGGTACAGATGGCGAAAGTCGAATTGCCAGCCGTCCTCCTGCTTGCCGCCGTGCTTGCGCACCAGGCGATACAGCCAGCGCTCGATACCGCCGGTGAGGCGGAAGTAGTCCGGGTCGATGGTCAGCACAAGTGCCTGATCCAGCACCCCGCTGTAGAACCAGTCCGGCAGGATTAGCTCGATACCCAGCGGCCGGCCATCTGCCGCGGCCAGCTCCTTCCACTCGTTGATCCAGGAGAAACGGTGCAAGCGCCGGCCCGTGGTCTCGCGGATGGAGGTGGCTACGCTGGTCGATTGCAGCCGGTCCAGCGCTGCTTTCAAGCGCTGGTAGTCGCGCAGCGAGGTGCCACGGCCAATGAAGCGCAATATCTGGTAGGGCGTCGCACACATCAGTCGCGAAGTGGGAATGCCCGCATCGCGCGCCTCGACGATCTGGCTGGCCGCCCAGATCAGGATGTCTGCATCCCAGATCGTGGCGATGCCGTGCTCCAAAGTGCCCTCCACACGCACCGTCACCTCGCCCGAGCGAAAGTCGATGGGGACCGTGCGGCGTGACTTGGCCAGCGAGAAGAACGGATGCGCCATCAGGTCTTGAGCGTCGCGTGGCGCCATGTCGCCGGGCAGGGCGCGGAACAGGTCCAGTTGCTCGTTCTGTGCAGACAAATCGTGATGCCGACGATTCATAAGCGAAGGTTTCACTGATCATCACGCTGTGCTCCCGGATGGCGGTCGATGTATTCGGGATCGAACGTGGTCTCAAAGCTGCGCTCACTGGCCCAGGCCTCGAGATCGGTCAGCGCATACATCACCCGCCGGCCGAATTTGTGAAAACGCGGCCCGCCGCCGATCACCCGCTGCTTCTCCAGCGTGCGCGGAGAAAGCCGCAGGAAGGCCGCGGCCTCGTTGTTGGTGAGGTAGCGAGAGGTAGGGCAGGTCTGTGGCGTCTGCGGCTCTTCAGCGCGCTCCACAGGCCGCATGGCATGCGCTGTCGGCCCGGCCTTGCGGTGCAGCGGGGCATCGAGATCGATGCGACGCGGGTGACGGGAAAGGTCGATTGAGTGCGACATGATGGGTCCTCCGTTGAGGTGGGAGGTGCACCGTGCGGCAGCCGTCGCGCTCGATCATGCCAGGTTGGGTCTGAGCGAGTGCACAGGTAGGAGAAGCGAGGATTGATACAAGGACGGTCTGGACGCTGACCGGGTACGCCCATCTACGCGCATCACTGGCCACGGCACCTAAGTGCACACATCTCCATTGGCGAAGCCCTAAGGATTTACGGGTTTACGACTTTCTGTAGAACCGGAAAACCGCACCGGCGGATTTCTGTAAATCCGTAAACGCGTAAATCCGTTTCCCCACAAATCCGTAAATCCGTGGATACGGATCCCCGGATTTGGGCAAAAACGTAAGACCGTAACGGTCTCAATACGTCTATCTATCCTATTAATTTTTAGTCATGTTTTATGATCTGCAGTTGAGCCCCCATAGCCACTGGTTATCCAGCCTATCCAGCACCTTTTTTCTCTCAATCCTGTGTCGGGCCACAGCTTTTAGTTAGCTTTTGCTAATTTTGGTCAATTTCAAGCTCCAAAACCTAACTTTTTAAAAGTGTTCCTAGGTTCACTTCTTGCCAGGTATCGCCAGCAGATAAAGGTTATGAGACAGCAAAAAGTTTCTCTTATATGAGAGGATCTAAAGACAGAAAAAACCCATAGACAAGGCGCGGCCGCTCGGGTGGATACGTCTGCTCTTATCGACGAAAACATTAAGCTAAAAGTGCGAATTGCCGAACTCGAAACTAACATGCTACCTAAAGGCCGAGTTATGTACCGACAGCATGCTAAGGAGGGAAAAGTGACAACGACGTATGAGCGTACCCGCAGCGTAGTTCAGGCCGGAGTTTTTTTGCTCGAATTGTCTAGAGATAAATCCTTGCCAGAAGCTGTTCGTTTCCAGGCGAAGCAACTTCTAAGGCATTACCCAGAAGCTTCAGATATTTGGCTAGCCGCCAAGCTTGAAGATCGTAGAAGACAAGAGTTTTCTCTCTTGGAGGACAGCCTAGGAAAATTGCCCCCAGCTTTAGCGTGCTGGTTGGTAACGGAGCCTCTGTTCTGCGATTCTGATTCGAATAGTCCACAGCCGATGCGTGCCAGTCGCGCGCACCTGGCGTTGGTTCATAACACAACTTTTCCCTTACGATGGCGTGAACCCGAATCTCCTGGATGTTCAAAAGGGGCTCACCTGCCAAAGAGTCGAGGCGAACGGCGTAAAAAATAGCTTGCGATCGTTAGCCGTCCTTATACACTTGTTCGTACAAGTGCGGCTGGCCTTTGTTTGGCAGCTAACACTTAAAATAAGAATAAGATTGAGGTTGGAAATGAAGACGTCCTACATGAATGGCACTTACTTTACCTTCCGCGGATGGCCGCAGCGCCTGACTTCTGCGCGCGCAGCAGAGCGCTTGCGCATCAGGAGTGGGTAAGGCTTTGATCTTCGCTTGAGAGCCTTGGGCTCTACTCGGCCAGGCCGATTGCCCACGCGTTTCTGACTGATCAGCTTGATTAATTCCTGAAGGTCTTCAGCAATACGCGGCACATCAAGCTGCCGCCATGTGAGCCATAGCTGGAGGCCGTGCTTGAAGCTCAGCTGCCGTGGCAAACAGTCTGTCAGCGCGGCGGACTTGAGCATGAGCAAGCGGATCAGGTTGTGTGCCAACAGATAAATCCACAGTTCCTTGATCGCCATCATGGGGCTCTTGCAGCTGAGCATTTCGAGGCCCATCGTGCTCTTGAGGTTGCGAAAATCCAGTTCGACGTGCCAGCGATCTTTGAACAAATCCCTGAGCGAGGACTTGGACGCCTGACTCACACAGCACAGCGTCGTGACCAAGATTTTTCCACCGGCTTTCAACTCGCGCACCGTGAGTGTTTCGGGTACGTTTTCGTAGGTGTCCTGGCTCATCCAGCCTGGCCGCTTCGATGGTTTAGTGACGGTAATCAGGTGATCGCGCTCACCCAGTCGCTTGCCCCGCCGGAAGTCAGTGCTGCGCCTGCGTGCACCGTATTGCTCGAACACACCATCAATTCCACGACGCTGCAATTCGTGCAACAGGAAGTAGGTCGCGTAATACGCATCGCCCAGCAACACATCGCCCTTGTTCAGCGTATCGAGCATGGAGCGCAACAGCGTTTGCTCATCCCCGCCCTTGCCTCGAAAGCGGCCAACGGCCGCGTTCAAGACCGCGCCACTGGAAAGGCAGATGATCCCAACCGCTCGACAGAGCGGAAAACCAAGCCCAGGTTTCTGCCCACGAGACTGCGGATAAGCCGCCTGATTGGCTGCAGTATCGGGCATCGTTATCGTCGTGCCATCGACCAAGCGAACCGGTCGTCCCCTCCACAAATGCGCCTCTGCGCAGAGCTTACTGATCAGATGGCTACTGCTACGAAGCAAGCTGGACACCATCTCTACCGGTAGCCGCTGGCGTGCTCTGCAGTAGCCTCCTGTATGTGTGCTGCATGGCTCAAGCCCGGCTTGCACCTGTTTGATGGCCAGATCATTGACGGCTTGCTGGCAGGAGCGATCAGCGTTCAGTGCCTGGCCCATGAACAGCGACAGCGTTTCCAATGGCGGGAACAGACGCTGCCGATAAGCAGGCAGCAATGACTCAAGTTCTTTGGATAGCTCAGGGCTGTTCAGCAATTCAATCAGAACATGGGCATCGGCATTCAGCGCATGCCGCTGGGCTCGCTGCTGTTGATAGATGACCGCGTGACGTCTAGGATTCATGCAGGCTGTTCCTTGGGCTCGGTGTGTGTTCGCAACTATCGCTCACCGGTCCCGTTGGGGTTGTTGTCCGGACCAATATGCTGCTGTCCTGGTGGCGCATGGATATTTTAAATATCAGCCTCGCGCTCAACCTCTTCGGCGGTAATTAGCCGGGCGCGATGCCCTCTACCTGTAGGCTGCCCTGCCAGTGATTTATATCTGAAATGAGCAAGGCAACCAGCTCTAGCGGCGCCGCACTTTCCATTACCGAGAACATTAGAAACCGTTTACTGCGTGGCATTCGCTGTGCGCAGCGTTTTGCAGTGGCGCTGACTGCCGCGTCTGTTCCGTGTATTTTTGCGGCCAGGAGTAGAGCAAGCATTGCGTCGGATACATTCACGAGGGGATACCGGTAAATTTGCTGAGAGTGATCTACGGGCACAGAGACCTGCCTCTTGGTTTCTTAATGGCCAGGAGGTCAGGTGTAGGGCAGTGATTAGCGCTTGAGCAGGGAAGGTGTTTCGACGTCCTTTGCCGCACCGAACATGGCTACCTGCAACTCCGGATGAGCCGCCAAGTGGCGGAGTCCGGTTAGCTGCTGTTCTAGTGCCACATCGTCCGAGCAGTGATAAACCAGCTGTTTGAGGCTAGATGCCGTTGGTGAGGCGTGTTCAAGAAATGCGCTGAGCCGCTCCTGCGAGTAGCGGTCCAGAAGTTCTTGGTCCGCCTCGCCTTTGATTACGGCTGCCAAGGCTTCGTGAAGAACGAAGATATCGAACAAGCCACTGGTCAGCCCCAATCCGCCGGTGGGATTGGTGATATGCGCTGCGTCGCCTGCGAGAAGTACTCGGCCAACGCGCATGCTTTCAGCGGCGCGCTGGTGCATCCGGTAGGGAGAGTACTGAATGACTTCGTAAGGGGTGTCTTTGGGCAGGATTTTCTCAAAGTACTTGGGAATGCGTTCGGCAACTTGTTCTTCTGGCAAGTCCAGGCTTTCGCAGTAAGTCACGCGCCAAAGGTTCTCGTTGTCGATGCGCGCGACGATCGCGCCGACGTCAGGGTCTAGCATCATGGTGGCATTGGAAAAGCCGAGTTTGGCAAAGTCCCCACGCACGTTGGTTGCGACAAAGCGCTCGGGCCAGGTAGTGCCGTCGAATCCGAGATTTTGCGACCGGCGGATAATGCTATTCGCACCGTCGGTACCGATCACCCAGCCAGCACGGATGTCTTCTTGGTGATCACTTTGCAGGGCGTGCAGAACGACGTGGTCCTCCTGCTGAGTCAGGCCAGTTACCTCGATGTTCCAGCGAATAGTGACATTGGGCAGTTTTTGCAGATGGCGCAGCGCAATCTCACCCAATTTGTTTTGGCCAAGATGCAAGTTGTACGGAGTACGACTCAAGGTTTTCAGAGGCTCCCGAGTATCCATATGGATTCGTTCGCCTGTTTTGAAAACATAGAATTGCAGGGACGAGCTGAGGAAACCGGCTTCGGTGGCTTCCTCCAGTACACCTAGCTGCTCCAGCCCGTCGAGCACCGCCCAGTGATACACCATAGCTCTAGGTGAGTGATTGAGTGCATTGCCACGCTCTAGGACGGTGACCTCAAGGCCCGCCTTGGCTAACCCAAGGGCGCAAAGCAGTCCGCTTGGGCCTGCCCCCACAATTACGACATTTTTGTTATTCATTGTTGTCACCCTGCTGTTGGGTAAAGGGAAGAGCGAGCTTCTTGACTCGTCTCCCAGGCCAGGTAGCGGCTCGGACGGAATAAGTGGTTACGCGGCATCAGAGATGCCACTACTTAATTAATGATCCGAGCATTGCATTGTCCGATTTTCGACAGCAGGAGAGGATATGTCAATATTTGTTCGTACAAATTTCTGGTTTTTAGAGCCATTGCGGCGCGCCGATGGCTCTAAGTCGAGAAAACTATGGTTTGCGCTATTTTTGTACGTACTTATCGGGTCTACGCCTTGGAGCGACGCAAGGTAAAGGAGAGGCGAAACATATCGGGCTTATGCAGGTTCAGCGCGATGATGGCCACCTTTCCAGAGGTCAGACGGTAGCGTCGACGGACTTCCATAACCGTGGTGTTGGCATCGATCTGGAGTACTTTGGCTATAGCGGCAGGGGCGTGCCCGGATTGAACAATTTGCTCGACCTCTTCAACCCGCTCACCGTAAACATCTTCAACCAGCTCATAGATAGGAGACTTATTGCGTTCCAGAAGTCTAGCTACGCCGGCATAGTCGGCGTGGATAAAGACTTCGGTCCAGCAGATAGGTAGGGGATCGTCGTCCGCATAGCGGAAGCCGGCAACATACAGCCAGCGCTGGCCTTCCGGGCAGAAAAGGCGCTCTGCTTGCTCTTCGCTACAGTCGATCATTCCGAGCGTGTCGATCTCAAAGCGCATTCCCGCAACGTAATTGATCAAGTCGCCGATGGAATTGATTTCGTGCACATACGTTTGTGCAGATCCGGGCCGTACGACCGTTGTTCCCGCGCCTTGGCGAGATGACACCAGCCCATCGTCGCGAAGCTGACGAAGTGCAGCTCTGATGGTGTGTCGGCTAACGGCAAAATGTTCGGCTAGATCCGTTTCGGTTGGAAGTTGAGTCCCTACTGGGTAGGTGCCGGAGAGGATATCGCTTTTGAGTTTCTGTACCACTTGCTTGTAAAGCGGTCCGCCAGTCGTTTTGACGTTGGTTTCCTCGGATGGACTCATATTTCCCGTGCCCTGAATGAAAATAAATATGGCACAAATTGTACGCACATCTTAAGCTTATTTCCGAGAGAATTCTGGCTGGACTTTTGGCTGGGGCGCGAGGGCTAGCACTAATGTGTGCTATTGATACGGACTTGGCGAAGACATGGTCCGGCTGGATGGCTCGGGGGTGCGTGGTGCTTTCCCCCGAGCGCGCTTGCTAATCGTCGACCGCGTAACCTCGTTTGGGCACCAGTACGGTACGTTCAAACGAAATGAAGACCGTGCCGTCCTGTTTTTTACCGTAGGTACGAACCGTGACTATTCCCTGCGTGGGACGGCTACTGGATTCGCGCTTATCCAGTACCTCTGATTCGGCATAGAGCGTGTCCCCTACGAATACTGGTGCGGATAGCTTGATCTTGTCCCAGCCAAGGTTGCCAATCGCCTTCTGACTAATATCACTAACACTCATCCCTACGACGATCGACAGAGTGAGGCAGCTGTTTACCAGCGCCTGCTTGAACTCCGATTTTTGAGCAAAATCGTTGTCGAAATGCAGTGGGTGGGTATTCATCGTCAGAAGAGTAAACCAGATGTTGTCAGTCTCAGTGACGGTGCGACCTGGCCGGTGCTCGTAGCAGTCTCCAATCTCGAAGTCTTCGTAGTAGCGACCATAGCTTTCGCGGTAGCGGTGGGGGGCTATTTCTTGTGCGATACCTACCATGATGGTTCCTTTTTATTTTTGGGTTGCCACGCCGTTACTTGATAAGCTGTTGGTTGTCCGCCCCTAGCAGGGGGGCTCGTGGGTTGAGCCGTGCGGGCTCGTTGCGAAAGCGAATAGGGCTGCCGATATGGCGCACGCCTGCCTCGTCATGCCAGACCATCTCGCGAGCGAGGGCATTAGGGTCCTCCAGCGCTTCAGGTAAGGTTTTAACCACGCCAAAGCAGATGTCCAACCGCTGAAGTAAGCCATCCCAATGCGCTAAATCATCTTGCAGAAAGCGCGCAGTCAACGCGTCAATGAGCGGCTTCTGGTGAGGGCCGGGACCTCGTTCACACAGGGGAATGAAATCCTGCAGTTGCAGAGCGTCCAGCAACAGTCGAACGAATTTCATCTCTTGGCCGGCAAGGGCAATGAAGCGTTTGTCGCGTGTTTCATAAGTGCGGTACAAAGCGCCGCCGCCGGTGGTGCGCTCGTGCTTTGCCACCGGCTGCCGTCCTTCCGCGATCGCCGGCCCCAGAATGTTGAGGCAACCCGCCAATACGGCGTCCTGCATCCCAATATCCAAGTAGTCGCCTTCGCCGGTTTGCTTACGCCGATACAATGCCATTAGGACGCCGGCCAGGCCCTGGAGGCCCGCCAGCAGGTCTGCTACCGGAACACCTGGCAAGGCTGGGCGGTCATCCTCACCCAAGGTCATGCTGAGCAGCCCGGCCAAAGCCTCGACGCCCAGGTCATGAGCAGGGCGAAAGCGATAGGGGCCAGTCTGGCCGTAGGCGCTGATGGAGCAATAGATCATGCTTGGGTTACGCGCTTTGACCTGCTCGTAGCCGACCCCTAAGCGGTTCATCACTCCTGGTCTGAACGACTCGATAAAAACATCGGCGGTTTCGCAGAGACTGAGCAGCGACTCCCTTCCTTCGGGGGTTTTCAAGTCCAGGGTAACGCTGCGCTTGCCCCGATTCAGATTGCGGAAAAACACCGTTTGCTCCTGCTGGTAAGGAGCGATCTGGCGACCCGGATCCCCTCCATCTGGATTCTCCACTTTGATGACTTCTGCCCCGTGGTCAGCCAGGGCCAGTGTCAGGTAGGGGCCGGGCAGAAAGGTCGAAAGGTCAAGTACGCGGACCCCCTCCATCTTCATTTGGTCACCTCAGCCTTCGCCAACACCGCACCCGTCAGCAGCGCCTCGTTGTCTGCGCCAAGCGGTGAGCAGACTTTTTGTTCAAGGCGTTGGCCATCAATTTTGATCGGATTGGCGAGCACCTTGAGGCCGTTTGCTGCGTGGGGATGATGCAGTCGATTGATCATCGCGTTGGTCGTTAGAAGCGGGTTTTCCATTGCCTCGGACAAACTCAGTACCGGCGCTACCGGTAGATGTCCGGTGAGAACACTCAGCCAGTGCGCTGTGGGTGCCTGGCCAAGGGCTTCATCGATTATTTCCGTAAGCTCCTGCTGGTGTTTTTTGCGCAGTTTGGCATTGGCAAAACGAAGGTCGGATTTCAGATCATCTCGCTTGAGGATCGTGATCAGTGCCTGCCAGAACTTTTCTGTCATGCACATGATGAAAATCCAACCATCTGCCGTGCGGAATGTCTGTACCGGGGCCACCGAAAGATGGGCACTACGTGCTTGGCGGACGACCTTGTGCTGTTCGTTCAGGTACCAGATTGCGGCATACCCCAACTGGTGCAGAGCTACGTCAAACAGCGAAGTGTCCACGTCGCAGCCTTGTCCTGTTTCACGCGCGCGGTGCAGTGCAGCGAGCAGGCCGACGCTGGCGGTAATGCCGGTCATGTGGTCTACCAAAGATGGCGCACCGAAGCGCGATGGCGGCCCTTCTGGTTCCCCGGTCAGGTCCATGAGGCCTGCCTCTGCCTGCATCAGGTAGTCATAGCCAGGCCAGGCCGCTCGTGTATTGTCGCGACCATAGGCGGAGATATGCAGGCACACCAGCGCGGGGTAGTCGGCGGCCAGCGTTTTATAGTCCAGTCCAAGCTTGGCTGGCAGATCTCCGCGCAGGTTATTCACCAGTGCATCGGCGCCGGCGAGCAGTCTGTTTAGCTCCGCTTTCCCCGCGTCCGACTTGATATCCAGAGTGATGCTGCTTTTGTTCATGTTCCATGTTTGAAAGTACTGACTGTCAGCGTCCCCGAGCAGATGTGGTCCGGTATGGCGAGCCGGGTCTCCGCCAATCGAGGCGTTCTCAATCTTGATTACTTCCGCGCCTAAGTCGGCAAGAAACATGGTGCCGTACGGGCCGGCGCCGAACTGTTCTACCGAAAGAATGCGCAATCCTTGCAGTGGTTTTCCTGAAGGCGTCATGCTTCGGCGCTCCGTTTCATCACTTGCTTGGCGATGATGATCCGCTGCATCTCATTAGTGCCTTCGCCGATGCAGGTGAGTGGCGCGTCGCGGTACAGCCGTTCAATGTCGTACTCCTTGGAGTAGCCGTAGGCGCCATGAATACGCATCGACTCTATGGAGTTTTCGAGTGCCGCTTCGGAAGAGAAATACTTGGCCATGCCCGCTTCCATGTCGCACCGTTCACCTCGATCAAAGATGGCCGCTGCATCCAGGGTCAAGAGCCGTGCGGCGCGGGCACGAGTCGCCATCTCGCCGAGCTTAAGCTGGATTGCTTGGTGTTCGGCAATCGGTTTGCCGAAGGTTTTCCGTGTTCCTGCGTAATCGACTGCAAGCCGGAGCGCGCCCTCGGCTATACCAACGCCGCGCGCCGCCACGTTGATACGTCCGAGTTCGAGGCCGCCTGTCGCTTGATAGAAGCCTTGCCCTTCTTCGCCGCCAATCAGGTTTTTGGCCGGTACGCGATAGTTTTCGAAGATCAGCTCGGAGGTCTCGATGGCTTTGTATCCCAGCTTCTCGAGCTTACGACCGGCGGTGAAGCCGTTGCCCTTTGGGGCAATGAATAGGCTCATGCCTTTGTGGCGTGGCTGTGCCTGTGGGTCTGTCTTGACCAGCAACGCAAAGCAGCTGCCTTCGATGCCATTCGTGATCCAAGTTTTAGCGCCATTGATGATGTAGTCATCACCATCGCGGCGGGCGGTCATACGAATACCCTGCAGGTCGGTGCCCGCGTCGGGCTCTGTCAGTGCCAGACCCCCGCGGACTTCGCCAGTGGCCAGGCGTGGGAGCCACTCATTTTTCTGATCTTCGGTGCCGAATTTCTCGATGGCCAAAGCCAGCATCAAGTGAGAGTTGAAAATACCGGTGAGTGCCATCCAATCCGATGAAATGCGCATCACGATCTGAGCGTAGGTGGACGCTGGCAGACCCAGGCCGCCGTACTCCTGGCTAATGGTGGCGCCAAAAAGGCCCAGTTCTTTCATCTGTTCTACGAGCTCGTGGGGGTAGCGATCGGCATGGTCGAAATCTTTAACTCGTGGCTTTACCTCCCGTTCCACCCAGCGATCAATGGTGTCGAAAAGTTGTTTCTCGTCGCTCGCGGTCAGCGATTGATGGCGGGGGGAATTGTGCATGTGAAGCGCCCTTCTTTTTTAAATGTACGTACAAATTATTTTTGAGTGGTGCTGTTGTCAAGCGCGTTTTTTGGCGCGTATGGCTTTATTTACGCGAATTGATGCGCCGGCAGTCATTTTCGCCAAAAAAGGTTCGTACATATTTTTGAATTCCGGCCGCAAGCGGCCGGAGGTGGGCGTTACTCGGAAGGAGACTGCGCTGCCAGATTGGCCGAGCTGATTTGCGCGAAGCGGAATTCGATAGGGGCAAACAGCTCTGGATGGGTGAAGCAGTACAGCGTTTTGCGTTGAACGGCGGAGATAACCAGGTCACCCACATCGTCTGGTTCGAGCCAGCGCAACTCCGCCATGGCAGGTATTTCGGTGAGGTCTACGTCTGCTAGCTTCGCGTCATGAAGCGCATTGGGGCGATTACGTGAGCTGTTCTGGATGTTCGTATGGACTGGCCCTGGGACCAGGACGGTGCAGTGAACGTTGCTTTCGGCAATCTCAAGCTCCAAGGCCAAGGTCTCGGTCAGGGCGACTACGCCAAACTTTGTGACGGAGTAGCCGCCTAGTGAGGGCATGGTTGCCAAGCCGCCGATGGATGCCGTATTGACGATGTGGCCGCCTTGGGGGTTCTGTTTCAGCAATGGCAAGAAGGTGTGGACGCCATGGATAACGCCCCAGAGGTTGACGTTTATCAGCCACTGCCAATCATCAAGGGTCATGTCGCTGATATTAGCCATTGGACCAACGCCAGCGTTGTTGCACACGATATCGACACGACCGTATTCCTTTAAAGTGGCATCAGCGAGCGCTTGGACGCTGGCACGGTCACTTACGTCGGTGCGTACTGGATAGGCACCAATTTCGCCCGCAGTGTTCTTCAGGCTGGTCTCTTCGATATCCGCGATCACAACCCGAGCGCCGTGGGCGATGAAGCGCTGCGCAATACCTTTGCCGATACCGGATGCACCGCCTGTTACCACGACGACCTTGCCGTGCAATTCGCCAAACTCGTTCATTGTTGTTCTCCGTTTTGGTGTGTTTTTTCAGTCTGAATTGTTAGCACAATTATTCTGCTGGAGCTGAGGTGTCAAGATGGCCGCGGTCTCAGTTTTTGAAACCTATAAAAAACAAGCGGTTGGGTTATTGTTTTCGTATTTTTAGAAATCTTATCTGTTGTAATCTATGCGGAGCTTTCATTTTTTGTACGTACAAGTGTTGACCTTCTCTTCGTGCGCAAGCTAGATTGGCTTCGCCGGGCAAGCGACGCGAGTGGCCTGCTCAGGGCCAGGCCTCTCAGAGGTCTTCGTCGTTCGACAATAAAAATAAGATGCGAGGGTCACGATGATTAATCTGCAACGCAAAGGGGTTCTGCGCCCCGCTGCTCCATTGCTGTCTGAGGGCCGACACGTTGCCTCTTGGCAAATGGCTTTTTGTTCAGCTTTGGTCTTGGCAGCTCCCGCTGTGCAAGCGATGCCATTGGCGGATACAGACAGTTACTCGCTTCGGTTCGATAACTCGATCAAGTACAGCCTGGGTGTCCGTACCGAAAGCCCATCACATACCTTTCTTGATAACCCCAATGGCAACGACGGTGATGCCCGTTTCGATAGCGGCAGCCTGATAACCAATCGCCTTGACCTCCTTTCGGAGTTGGACTTCTCGCTCAAGGATGCCTATCAGAGCGGCTTTCGCATTAGTGCGGCCGCCTGGTACGACGATGTTTACGCCGGGGGCGCAAAGAACGTTGACGAGAACTACAACGCTGACAGCGTCGACTCCAATGAGTTTGTTGATCGCACTAAACGCCTCCATGGTCGTGATGCCGAAATCCTGGATGCGTTCGTCCACAGTGGTGTGGATATAGCTGGCCATGATCTGAACTTCCGTCTCGGCCGCCATACGCTGCTGTGGGGGCAAAGTTTGTTTCGTGCCGGTAACGGCATTGCCTACGGGCAGGCGCCGATTGATGTAATTAAAGCGGCTTCCGTGCCGGGTACTCAGGCGAAGGAGTTGTTCCTCCCTGTAAGCCAATTGTCCACGTCTTTTGCTTTGAGCGAGAGCTGGAATATCGAGGCTTACTATCAGCTTGAGTCTCGCGAATCGCGCATCCCGGTGCCCGGCACCTATTGGTCTCCGGTGGATATGGCTTATCGCGGTGGCGAGCGTCTGCTGACCGGTGGCGGCACCTATCTGCGTTACTCCGGTTCCGACGAAGCAGACGCCACCGGCGAAAATTGGGGTGTTGCGTTCAAGTATTACGACCTCGAGGGTGGTTGGGACGTTGGCTTCTACTACGTGAAGTTTGCTGATCGACTTCCTCAGGTTGTGACCAGTATTGCTCCCGGCGTCGCTGCTGATCCGTTCCAGATTGGCGAGTACCGTTTCGTCACGCCAACCGATATCGATATCGTAGGTATGAGCTTTTCGACCACTGTGCTGGATGCGAACGTGGGGGCGGAAATCTCGGTACGCAATAACATGCCGTTGGTGTCTGCAGGGTATTTCAGCCCTGACGATCACACTCAGTTCGCTACTGGGGATACGGTCCATGGGCAGGTATCTATGATTTGGGTGGCACCGCGAACAGGTTTATGGGACAGCGCCACCGTGCTCGCCGAGGCAGGTATCCATCACCTGTATAGCAAGGACGATCCCGCAAATGTTTATGTCGGCAACGACAAGACAGCCTATGGAGTTACCGCTGTGTTCGAGCCGAGTTGGTTGGGCGTGCGGCCGAGTCTTGATCTGAGTATGCCAATCACCGTGGCGCATAATTTCACCGATAACTCGCCCATTGACCCCACCTGGATCGGCGACGGGGGAAGTGTCTCGGTCGGACTTAACTTTAACTACGAGCGCACGTGGCGAGGTGGTGTGGCCTACACGATGTTCACGGGGGCCGACTCGACGAATGTGTTCGCGGATCGCGATAACCTAATGTTCACCGTTTCCCGCTCGTTCTAATTGGTTGGAGTAAGAGATGAACAACAATAAAACCACTTTGCTCTCGTTTATCGCCCTTACGGTTCTGTCTTGCGCGGCCGCGCACGCGGCGGTATCTCCGGCTGAGGCGCAGAAACTGAAAACCGATTTGACGCCTTTAGGGGGGGAGCGAGTTGGCAATGCTGACGGCACTATTCCTGCTTGGACCGGAGGGCAGAAAACTGCGTTGCCGGCAGGGAAGACTAACCGGCCGCCCATGTTCTATCCGGATGAAAAGCCGCTGCTGAAGATCGATGCCAGCAATGTCGAAAAGTACAAGGATAAGCTCTCCGACGGTGAGCAAGCCTTGTTGAAGAATATTCCCGGTTACGCCATCAATGTTTACCCAACACATCGCTCTGCATTGGCACCGGAGGCCAGCTATGAGCGTGTCTTCAAGAATGCGACCACGACCAAGATGGACAATAAGGAGCTGATTAGTGACTGGAATGGCAGCATTCCATTCCCGATTCCGCAGTCAGGGTCAGAGGCCATGGCCAACACTCAGTTCGCATTCCGTGGCATCGATGTGCAAACCACTTCTTCTGTTTACGTTGTGAGTGGTGGCGCGCCCGTATTGGCTACTTCGACCACTGCTCGGGAAACGATGCCGGGCGACTACCCACCAGGGCGTGACGACCCGTTCAAAGGGCAAACCCGTTATGCCGTGCTCGTTGAAACCAGAGCGCCGGCTTATCAAGCGGGCGAGAAAATTCTCGGCCTCATCGATACACAACTCAACGCCGTAGCGCAGGCATGGACCTACCTGCCGGGACAGCGTCGCCTGCGTCGCACCCCGAATGTTCAGTACGACGTTCCGTCACCGTTCACCTCCGGGGTGACCAACTACGACGAGCAGAATGGTTTCCAGGGTTCCATTGATCGCTATGACTGGAAGGTCGTGGGTAAGAAAGAACTATACATCCCGTACAACAACAACAACTTTCTGAATGCGATCGGCCTCGATCAAGTTCTGAAGCCTAATTCGGCCAACCCCGATTTGATGCGGTGGGAGCTGCACCGCACTTGGGTAATTGAGGGCAACCTCAAGGCGGGACAACGCCACGTGGTGCCCAAGCGTCGCGTGTATGTGGATGAGGACAGTTGGCAGATTGTGCTCGCAGACCATTGGGACGCGAAAGGCTCGTTCTGGAAGGCCACTCAGGTGCTGAGCTACATCAACCCCGATGTGCCAGGAATGATTGTGGCGACCAACTTCGTCTACAACGTCCAGTCAAAATCCTATGCCGCATTCAACGTGCTGTCGGAAGAGAAAGACGGATACACCTACCGGGAGGTGCCAGCTACCACCTTCTCGCCTCGCAGTCTTGAGGCGTCTGGGGTTCGTTAAGGGGTCTAGCAGCGTGTGCCGCTCGATCTAATCCGGGTAGTTGCAAGCGGGTCACAGTCAGAGACTGCTGACTCGCTCGTCGTCTTTAGAGGTATTTCGAATGAACGGGCATCCTGCATTTGCCGCCGTTGTGCTGGCATTGCTCTGCACGGTAGGTGGTGTGGTCCGTAGCAGCGCTGCATCGCAGCCCTCTACCACCCTGGCCCTCAGTACGCAGGCGCTACCTTCAGCGCATCCCAGCAAGGTCATGCTGATGGCGGTAGCTCGAGCGGGCAGCCGACTGGTGAGTGTCGGCGAGAATGGAACCATCGCCCTATCAGACGATGACGGCAGAGCCTGGCGCAATGCCGATCAGGTGCCGGTGAGCGTCACACTCACCAACGTTGCTTTTGCATCCCAACAAATAGGTTGGGCAATTGGGCATCAGGGAGTGGTGCTGCGAACCGACGATTCCGGGCAGACGTGGACTCGGCAAGCGGATGGTGTTTCGTTGGCCCAGGTAGCGGTGGATTACTGGACAAAAGAGGCCGCCAACGGCAACCAGGAAGCTGATGCTGCTCTGGCAAACGCCCGCTATTTACTGGAGGACGGTCCTGAGAAACCGTTGCTGGCATTGTCGATCAGCGATGAACAGCACCTGGTCGTGATCGGTGGGTTTGGCATCGCGTTCAAGTCGGCCGATGGCGGCAAGAACTGGGCGCCCTATATCCCACTGCAAAACGAGGGGCGCCTACATCTCTATGGTATTACCGAGGTCGCGGGCAACACGCTTATTGCCGGCGAGCAAGGCCTGTTACTGAGTGGCGGGCAAGCGTTGCAATCTCCGTACGAGGGCAGCTTTTTCGGCGTTATTTCCGATAAAAAATCTAACGTTGTCGCTTATGGACTGCGTGGCAATCTGGCGGTGAGCGCTGATGCAGGCTCTCGCTGGCAGGCGCAACAGGCTGGTGAGGCCGGCCTCACCTGCGGTGTGCTTCTGGTGGACGGGTCGTTGCTGCTGGGCAATCAGGCTGGGCAAGTGTTTATCGCCCGCAACGCCAATGGCACGTTCGAGAAAATCGATTGGCAAGCTCACGTGCCCTTGACGGGGGCCGTACAAACACCGAATGGCGATCTGGTATTCAGCAGCCTGGCAGGCATTGTCCGGCTTCCTGCGAGCCAGCTATCGGTGACTGCGCAGAACACGGGAGTAACCCAATGACTTCGTATCGACACTTGCCGGCGAATGGCGGTCAAGCAGACGATGGTTCGTGGCTTGAGCGGCTTATCTTCAATCATCGCCTGGTGATTCTGCTGGTCTGCATCGCGCTGACTATCGGCACCGCGTTTCAGTTACCTGATCTGCGTTTTAACGCCAACTTCCAACGGATGATTCCAACAGGACATCCGTACATTGAGAACTACATCAAGCATCGTGCCGATGTTGCCGGCCAGAGCAATTTAGTAGCCATTGCCGTCACCAGCAAGAGCGGCAACATTCTTGACGACCAGTACCTGCAGACGCTGAAGCAGATCAGTGATGAGGTGTATTTGATCAATGGGGTCGACCGGCCATGGATGATGTCACTCTGGACCCCGACTATGCGTTGGCTTGGTATCACGGAGGCGGGCATCGATGGGGGCCCGGTGATCGATGCCGGTTATGACGGATCGCCCGTGGCGCTGAACCAGCTGCGTCTCAATATTGAACGTTCTGGCGAGGTTGGCCGGATCGTGGCTCCAGACTTCAAGTCCAGCATTGTACTGGTGCCCTTGATGGACTTCGACAACGAGACCGGCGCACCGCTGGACTACGGTCGTTTTTCCGCGCAGTTGGAGCAAGTCCGCGCCAAGTACCAAGGCGGTGGGGTGGACATTCATATCGTTGGTTTCGCCAAGGTCGTCGGTGATCTCATTGATGGCGTAGCCAAGGTACTGAGCTTTTTCCTAGTTTCGATCATCATTGTTGCTGCGCTGGTCTACTGGTATTCGCGCTGCGTGGTCAGTACCGCCAACGTGCTCGTCTGTTCCCTGGTAGGCGTGCTGTGGCTGGTGGGCTGTTTGCCGCTGTTGGACTTGGAGCTGGATCCGTACACGGTGCTTGTGCCGTTCCTGGTATTCGCCATCGGGGTGTCTCATGGCGCGCAAAAAATGAATGGGATTCTGCAGGACATCGGAAGAGGCTGCTCGCCCATACTCGCGGCCCGGCAGACCTTCCGCCGTCTTTTTCTGGCTGGCTTCATTGCTCTGGTGGCCGACGCTGTCGGGTTTGCTGTATTGCTGATCATAGATATCGGAGTGATTCAGCAATTAGCCCTGATCGCCAGCCTCGGCGTGGCGTTCCTGATTCTGACCAATCTTGTGTTGTTGCCGATTATGTTGAGTTACGTCGGAGTGGGTCGCAAAGCCGCGCAACGTTCTCTGCAAATCGAGGAGCAGGACCTGCGTAGCGACCATCCCCACCCGCTGTGGAGCTTCTTCGATTTTTTCACGCAGCGTCGTTGGGCAACTGTCGTGTTGCTGGCCAGTGCAGGACTCGGCGTAGTAGGTGTCGTAGGTAGTCATCATCTGCAGGTAGGTGACCTGGATCCGGGCGCGCCGGAGTTGCGCAAGGATTCTCGCTACAACAAGGACAACGCCTATATCACCTCCCACTACAGCAACAGCAGCGACCTTTTTATGGTGATGATCGAATCGCCGGTGGGGCAGTGCATGAATTATCAGCTGCTAGAAAAGGTTGGAATGCTTGAGTGGCAGCTGAGGCAGTTGCCTACGGTAGTGGCAACGAGTTCTTTTGCTTCGTTCACGTCATTGGTGACCAGCCAATTTACTGAAGGCAATCCGCGCTGGATTTCCCTGGTGCCAAATCAGGCGCTGCTGAACAGCCAAGTCAAATACGCCCCGCGCAGTCTGGTGAATCAGCCCTGCAGCCTGTCGCTGATAAGAATCTATCTTACCGATCACAAGGCCTCGACACTGCGTGAGATAAGCGAAGCTGTGGAGCAGTTTGCGGCGCAGAACGACAGTGAGCAGGGTCGCTTTACACTCGCTGCTGGTAATGCTGGCATTGAGGCAGCCACAAATCAGGTGGTCAATAACGCCCGGCTCACCATGTTGCTGTTGGTGTATGGCGCGGTGGTGGTGATCTGCTTGATCGCGTTCCGCTCTTGGCGTGCGGTGGTCTGTGCGGTGCTGCCGCTGATGCTCACGTCTTTGCTCGCCGAGGCGTTGATGACGGCCCTGGGTATAGGCTTCAAGGTCGCTACATTGCCTGTCATCGCTCTGGGTGTCGGGATTGGCGTTGACTACGCACTGTATCTCCTGAGTGTCTTGCTGTCTGAATTGCGGAAGGGGGCGAGCCTGTCTCGAGCGTACTACCTGTCCTTGCTGTCAGTTGGGCGGGTGGTGCTTCTCTCCGGCATGACGCTATCGGTGGGCGTCGCAACCTGGAGCTTTTCGCCCATCAAGTTCCAGGCTGACATGGGAATTCTCCTGTCGTTCATGTTCTTGTGGAACATGCTTGGGGCGCTGATCCTGCTGCCCGCCTTAGCGTCCTTCCTCTTCGCGCGAACAGGAACGCAAGCAACGCCGAAACAGCACATTGCCGCTGAAGAGCGCGTGACAGCTCCATAGCTTCTAGCAATGCGCCACTGCTCGGTGGCGCCTTCTTTTCATGTCACTCCCTGAACGTTTGATTGCAGTGCTGCAAAGAAGTACTGCGCGTCGGGTTAGCCGAGAGTTATCAGGAACAATGATTGGCACGACGTTGAAGGCGAAGTTCCCTATGTAAACACCGACAGAGATCGCATCGTGATCTCATATCAATAGCGCGAGTTAGATGGCTTCATTGTAGAGCCCCACCTTGTCCGTACTTGAGATGCCGGGGCTACGCGCAGCGCAACGCAGCTGGATGACCACTGCGCAGTTCGCGCATCTGGACTTCGCCAAAACCGATATTGATCGGCTGCTCACGGACACCCTGGAATTGACCGGCCGCACCGTGGCGCCATACCGGCGCTACGTGATGATGCAGGCGTGGCGCGTACTGACACCGCCGCCGCAGGACGTACCGCTGGCTATTGCGACGGTCGCAGTGTGTCCAACGACGATATGATTCAGCTCGATTTCATTGGGCCCAAAGGCAGTCGCAACGAATTGCTTCATTCCCGTGGTTGCCGTTTCAGCCCGCGCCATCAGTGGTACTACTTCCCTAATATGACCCCGGATGAGGTGATGATTTTTAAAGGCTTCGACTCGGATATTCCGGATGCAATGAATGCGATGCACACGGCGTTTGAAGACGAGTCTGCGGTAGGTGCCGTGCCGCGAGGCAGTGTGGAGTGTCGGTTCATCGCGCTCTACAATTGAAGTCATAGCGTCTCCAACGCCGCGATATAAAAAAAGCCCAGATCGAGATCTGGGCTTTTTAGTGGGCGTTTTAGTCGTGTCACTACACGGCGGCAGGCAGTGCAATTGCCCGAGCGTTGCAGGCGGCAATCAGCGTGTTGCGCAGCAGACAGGCGATGGTCATGGGGCCTACACCGCCTGGCACTGGCGTAATCGCACCGGCGACTTCAACGGCCTCGCTGAACGCCACGTCACCGACCAGCTTCGGCTTGCCATTTTCGATGACCCGGTTGATGCCCACGTCAATCACACAGGCGCCTGGTTTGATCCAGTCACCGCGAACCAGATGTGGCTTGCCAACGGCCGCAATGACAATGTCGGCCCCGCGCACCAACTCGGCAACGTTGTGCGTGCGCGAGTGGGTGATCGTCACGGTGCAATGCTCGGCGAGCAGCAGTTGCGCCATCGGTTTGCCGACGATATTGGAGCGCCCGATGATGATGGCGTGCAGCCCTTCCAGACTTTGCAGCGTGTGCCGAAGCAGGAGCAACACGCCGTACGGAGTGCACGGAATCAGCGTCTCCTGGCCCGCCGACAGTTGCCCGACGTTGACGGGGTGAAAACCGTCAACGTCTTTGCTCGGCACGATGGCGTGAATCACCTTGCCCTCGTCAATGTGAGTAGGCAACGGAAGCTGAACCAGGATGCCGTGCACCGCCGGGTCAGCGTTCAGTTGCCCAATCAGGGCTAGCAGATCGGCCTCTGTGGTTTCCTCCGGCAGACGATGTTCAAGGCTGGCCAGGCCAGCCTCGACGGCCTGGTAGCCTTTGTTGCGCACATACACGTCACTGGCAGGGTCGGTGCCTACCAGAACGATCGCCAGACTCGGCTGCAGGTCATGATCAAGACGCAGTTGAGCGACTTGCCGCCGTATGTGCGCACGCAGCGTGGCTGCGTGCTGTTTGCCATCAATGATCTGTGCCGTCATAGCGCACTCGTAGGTTGCAGGGTGCTGACGTCAGCACGGCGGTTGTCGGTTTTGTACGGTGCGGGAGCGACCTTCGCGCGGATGCGTTTTTCGCTGCCGCGGGCGCCACCGTAGACCACGGTGACTTCCGTGCCAGGCTCGGCTAACTCGATATCAATGACGCACAGCGAGAGCATTTCGCGGAAGTAGTAGCTGTAGCAGCGCGATGAGGTAGCGCCTACCAGGCGGCCTTGATGTTCAACACGATCCGCCTCCATGCAGCCCAATACCTGCCGCGGCAGTTCCATATAGTCATGCGGCGTGCCGGCGCGAAACAACGATGCATACACGTCGATGACGTCGTCGCTGTTCCACACCAGGGTGACAATCTTGCGTTGCGGCGCAACCAACTCGGCCTCGAGCGCCGCGCGCCCGACAAACTCATGGTCAAATTTGACGCTCTTGCCCCAGCCCAGGTCTACGGGGCTGCGTTGCAACACGCGCAAGTCGTCGGCGGGATAGGTGCCGGAGTGACGCAGCAAGTTGAGAACGGCCGGCGCAGCCTGTTTCATAAACTCGAGAAAACCCGACTCCGCTTCGCCAAACACGGCAGGCACGTAGTCAACCGTCGGGGTGGGAAAGCACGCTTCTACGTGATTGACCATCTTGGTGCGCCCGCCCAAACGACGAATTCCGAACTCGTGGCCAGCGTCGAAGATCGCCTGATAAATAGCCTCTGCGTCTTCAATGTTGCCGTGCAGTTCATAGCCCACTTCACCCGCCATGCCCTGGCGCAACGCAAGAAACTCCAGGCCGTCGATTTGCGTGGAACGAAAGCGCATAAAGCCTATGTCGCGCAGGCTTTGGCCGGTGACCTTTTCCATCAGAAACAGGGCATTGGGCCCCTGTACCTGGAGGATGAAACGGCCGTCGGTGAGGTTTTCCAGGGTGGCGTCGTATTTTCCCAGCTGGAATTTATACAGCGCCCACAGAACGCCCGGCCCACTGGTGTAGATAAACGAGTCTTCGGCTTCCTTCATCAGAATGCCGTCGCCGATCACCTTGCCTTCTTCGCTGCAGAAAACTGCGTGCTTGGCTTGGCCGATGTCGAACTTGGCGAAGCTGTTGATGCTGAGGTCTGAGAAGAATTTGAGCGCGTCTTTGCCCTTGATGCGCAGCTTGCCCAAGGGCGACCAGTCGCCGATGTAGCACGTCTTTTTCCACGACATGCTTTCGTCGATCCAGTCAGTGAACTCTGCGGCTTCGAACGAGCTGCCGAAGCGGGTGTAGGTAAAGGTTTCCTGGGTGACGGGGACCGCAGCTGTCAACGCAAGGGTGTGATTGTTGTTGTGCATGGTCGGACTCCTGAAAGTAAAACGCGAATTACTGAAATACTACGGTCTTGTACCCGTTGAGCAGAATACGGTGTTCGGCATGCCATTTAACCGCTCTGGCCAATACCACGCTCTCGGTGTCGCGGCCGGTGGCCGTTAAGGTGGCAGGGTCCATGGCGTGGTCCACGCGCTCAACGCCTTGCTCGATGATCGGGCCTTCATCCAGGTCTGCGGTCACGTAGTGGGCGGTGGCGCCAATGAGTTTTACCCCGCGATCAAAGGCCTGCTGGTAGGGGCGTGCGCCCTTGAAACTGGGCAGGAACGAGTGATGGATATTGATCACCTGGCCGGACAGCCGCTGACAAAGCCCGTCGGAAAGTACCTGCATATAGCGGGCGAGTACTAACAGTTCGGCGCCTTCGGCATGGAAGATATCCAGCAGTTTCTGTTCGGCTTCCAGTTTGTTGGCGGCGTTCACCGGGATGTAGTGAAACGGCAGGCCGTAACTGGCCGCGAGTTGATAAAACCCCCGGTGGTTGGACACGATGGCGCGGATGTCGATGGGCAGAAGCCCGGAGCGATGGCGGAACAGCAGGTCGTTCAGGCAATGGCCAATCTGCGACACCATGATCACCGTCGGCATTGCCCGATCCGCAATGGCGAATTTGGCTTGCATGGAGAAGTCATGGGCAACGCTGGCGAAGCGCTCTTCAACTTCCTGGAGTTGAATATCAGCCGGGCCCTCGAACTTCACGCGCATAAAAAACAAGCCGGTGGATGCATCGTTCAGTTGCGAGGCCTCAACAATGTTCGCGCGCTCGGTGAACAGGAAGCCGCTGACGGCATGCACGATGCCGGGCCGATCCTGGCAGGAGAGGGTAAGGATGAGTTTCATGGTGCGTCCTTAGGTGGGTTGTTGAGCAAGGGCTGCGGCGGGTACGGCGTAGTCCACCTGATAGCGATGGGTGCGCAGGTCGCCCAACTCGTCCCTGACTCGCAGGTGGTCCTTATGGGTGGCGTAAGCGGCCAGTGCCGCGGGGTCACTGAACTCCGAAACCATCACCACATCGCAGGCGTAGTCAACACCGCTTTGATCGCTGCCCACCTCAAGGGACAGCAGCCCCGGGATGAGCCCGCGCAACCCCTCGAAGGCAGACTTCACGCGCACGCGAGCCACCTGCTGTTCATCGGGCGTGTCGCCCTTGAGTTTCCACATCACGATATGTCTGATCACGCTGGCCTCATTGGGTACGGTGGAGTACGAAGTCGTAGTCCAGTGAATAAAAGGTAGTGCTGCATTCGGTGCCGTCAGGAGTGAGGCCTGGCGGGTGCTGAACCCAGTTGGCTACCAGTGTTTGGCGCACACCAAACACCGCGTCTGAGTCCAGGTACGGGTCGTCGCTGCGAAATACCTGGGTGATGAGGCGCTCGAAGCCTTCGGCCTCAACCATGAAGTGCAAGTGTGCGGGTCTCCAGGGATGCCGACCTGTCGCCTGAAGCATCTTGCCTACCGGCCCGTCGTGGGGAATGGGGTAGGCTGTGGCGAGCACCGAGCGAAACCGAAAACGGCCATCGTGCCCGCTGTGCAGGCGGGCACGGGCTTGTGCGCCCGGTGTGTCGGCGTACTGCACGTCATAGAAGCCGTCTTCATCCGACTGCCAGATGTCCATGGTCGCGCCGGCAACGGGCTGGCCGTCGATGTCCTGCACCCGCCCGTTGACCCAGCACGGGATGCCTTTGGCCCCTTGGCTGATATTCGCGCCGTTTTCAAACAGCGGTGGATTTTCGACGTAGAACGGCCCCAGCACGGTGGTCTCTGTGCAGGCTTTGGGTTTGCGGTTGTTCAGTGCCGTTACCAGCATCGAGAGCCCGAGGGTGTCGGAAAGCAGGATGAACTCCTGGCGCTTGTCGTCGGTGATATGGCCGGCAGCGGTAAGAAACTGAATGGCGGTAAGCCATTCGTTTTCGCTCAGCCGCACGTCCCGGGCAAAGGCGTGCAAGTGCTGAACCAGGCTGGTCACCACCAGGCGCAGGCGCTCATTGGCGCAGGCCGAAAACGACTCGACTACAGCCAGGGTAATGGTCTCTTCATCTATGTGGCGCATCGTCGAGCTCTTCCAGAAATATGTACGTACAATATCTGGTCGGCACGGCGCTGCAAGGGTAGAGTCGCTAAATCACTTTTCCGCTTAGTGGAAGAATCAACAGCATGGATCGATTGAGGCAGATTGAGTTGTTCACGCTGATCGCCGAGTTGGGCAACGTGTCGCAGGCTGCTAGTCGATTGGGCATGTCCAACGCGGCGGCCACCCGGCATCTGGCCGCCTTGGAAGAACACCTGGGCGCGCGCTTGGTCGAACGCACCACCAGACGGCTGTGGGTGACCGAGGCAGGGGCGAATTTTTTGAGTGGTGCCCAGCGTATGTTGTCAGCTTTGAGCGATGCCGAGGCCGCCGTGAATGAGGCGTCCGGCACGCCTACCGGGCTGTTGAGAGTGACCGCGTCGCTGTCATTTGCCGTTCAGCATCTGGCGCCCATGATGCCCCTGTTCAGGCAGCGTTTTCCCAAGCTAAAGGTGGAAGTGGTGGTGGCCAATCGGTACCCCGATTTTATCGAGGCCGGCATTGATGTTGCCATCCGTACCCGCGAGCACGAGCCTGCATCAGGCATCGCCATGCGCCCGTTGGCCGTGACACGGCGAATTTGTTGTGCCTCACCAGGTTACCTGGCGCGGCGCGGCAAACCGGTGGCACCCGACCAGTTGAGCCTGCACGACACCTTGGTTTACACCTTGGCCAACAGCCCGTACGAGCTTCACCTTGAGCGCGGCGAGGAACGCCAGTCGGTCACTCTCAACAGCATTTTCGACAGCGATGATGGCCAGGTACTTCGCACGGCGGCGCTGGCTGGCCACGGCATTTTGATCTTGCCGATGTATATCGTTTTTGACGACGTGGTGGCTGGCCGCCTGGTGCCGATTCTGGATGATTGGGAGTTGCCCCCGCTAACCATCAACATTGCTTACCAGAGTCGGCTGCACCTGCCGATGAAGGTGAGGGTTTTTATCGACTTCCTCGTCCAGCACTTCGAGCAACTCGACTTCAAGCGCAAGTGGCTCGGTGGTCGCGGTTAGCACGGCGCGCTTACATATCCGTACAAGTAAGTCCTGCTATCACACGCCCAACTCGAGAGCCGCCGTTTTGGATCGGGATACACAGATCATCATCGTCTGGTTGCTGGCCTTCTGGCGGTCTGACAGCACCAGGTCGCGGTGATCCGGAGTGCCGGCCAATACGGGTGTTTCACAGCTACTGCATAACCCTTCGCGGCATGAGAAGGGCACACATAATCCATTTTCTTCCAGCACCTGCAGAATGCTTTGCTCTGCTGGCACGCGCACGGTTATTCCGCTTCGGCGCGCCACCAGTGTGAAGCCGGTTTCCGCGCTGGCCGCCGCTGGTGCGGCTACGGCAAACCATTCGAAGTGGGCCCGGCTAGCCGGGCGCTGGTCGGTACCGGCTTTAACCCGCTTCATTAGGGGACCTGGCCCGCAGCAATAAATGTGGCTGTGCGCAGGGATCTGGGCGAGGGCGTTTTCAAGGTCTAATTGGTTGGCCGTCATGCTCGTCAAGGAAATGGAAGCTCACCCGGTGGGGGGCCAGGTTCTGTAGCTCCTGGTAAAACGCCGCACGCAGACGGCTGCGGGTCAGGTAGTGCAGGTGCCAGTGCTTGCCGTTGACTTCGCACCAGCGGGCCATGGCCAGAATGGGGGTAATACCAATGCCGCCGGCGATAAAGTCGTAGCGCTCGGCATTTTCAATAAGGGGGAAATGGTTTCGGGGCAAGCTGCAGATCAGTTTGTCGCCGACCCGCAGGCCGCCGTGCAAATGCCTGGAGCCACCTCGGCTGGTGAGCGACAGACCCACACCGATGACATAGCGATGGCGTTCGCTGCAGTCGTTGCTCAAGGAATAGTGGCGCAGCAGGCCGTTGGCTAACTGAACCTCCAGGTGTGCGCCCGGCGCGAAGGGGGGCAGGTCTTGTCCGTCAAAGGACACCAGCTCGAAGCTTAGAATATCCTTCCTTCGGCGTTGATGGCGCTGATGCGCAAGGTTAGCTCGGACATTGCAGTCGTCCTTGGGGGCGGGCCACCTCTGCTTAAGAGGTAACCCGCAGGTGCTGGTTGAAGGGGGTCGAGTCGAGGTTATTGAGCGGCTACAGACAGCAGCGCGGGCTGACGCTCTTCCTTGATCAGCTTGTCCAGCACCCAGCGCATTTGTGAAAGCGCGTTGTCGAAGGCGATGGGCACCTGCTTGGCATTGGGCGTTTGTGCAAGCACGCGCGCTTGCGCTTCGATCATGATCCGGTCCTCCTCGAAGGCCATGCGCGCGATAGCAAACATGCCGTCCGCCAGCTCATCGGTACTCCCAGTCAGGGCGTTGCGGTTGGGTGCCCAGGAGAAGAAGTAACGCGAGCTGCTGTCGGTGAGTGCGGTGATGGCTTGGCAGGTGACATCGTGACGGATGGGCCGAATGCCATGGGGCTCCTCACCGTCAAATTGCTTCACCGTGCCGCCGGGGAAGCCGTAGGAGTGCATGATCAAAATGCCCGGCGCCAGGTAGTCGTAGGTGCTGAACAGGTCCATGGTGTCGACGCTGACGGCCGTTTTCAGAAGATTGGGCACCGGTTGGTCGGGCATCCAGCGTTGCACGCGTACGCCGCGCCCCAGACGCGTTACTTTCGGGCGAGTGTGGGCCCAGTCTTCGCCAATGCCGAAGCTGTCAATGTGCAGAAAAAACAGGTGAGAGAAGTCCAGCAGGTTGTCGTTTACCAACTGATAGTTGGCCTGGTAATCGATGCTGCCGGAGCGAAAGATCCAGTCCGGGTCATCCAGCGCGACTGCCTGCGGTATCAGGGCCGGGTCGGCCTTGTCCGGGTCGCCCATCCAAACCCACACCCAGCTGTGCTGTTCTACAACGGGAAAGGCGCGCACACAGGCCTGGGGTGGAATGGTGTCCTGGCCAGGAATTTCAATGCAGGTTCCAGTCTCGTTGAACTTCAACCCGTGGTACATGCAGCGCAGCGCGTCGCCTTCCTTGCGGCCGATGGACACTTAAGGTGGAGGCCAATTCAGCTGGCATCTTTGAGCTGAGGGAGAATTGGGGGTTGGATATGCCGCCACTTTCAGATGATTACTCTCTTGCTCACTGCTGCATCGACTCGCCTTTTTGGTTGTTAGTCAAAGACCAAGAGCCCATTTACCTGGAGCCTGGCGACTCGGTATTGCTGTTGCGTGGATTGCCCTACGCGTTGGCTTCCAGTCCCACCGCCGCACGTGCTGATCTGCAAAGCTACTGGAGTGACCGCGGATTGCCATTGCTGGCGCCCGGACGCAGGCAGGCCGCGCCCCTGACTGAGTTGGAACTGGGCGAGGGCGACAAGGTGGGGCGTATGCTGACATTGGCATTTCTGCTGCAGGCCGGAGACGGCAATGTGCTGACCAAAGCCCTGCCGCCAGTCATTCACCTGCGCGGCAGCGCCCGAGGCCTGTTTCTTTGGATCGGTACGTTGCTGGACTTTCTCGCCTGCGAAAATACGGCGAATCACAACGGCTACACCGCCACCGCCAGTCACCTTTCCAATCTGATTCTGACGAGTTTTATTCGCGCTTACGCCCTGTCGCTACCGTCCCATAGCACAGGCTGGCTGCGTGGCTTGGCCGATCTGCGCATCAGCCAGGCATTGGTCTCCATGCATTCCCATCCTGAGGCGTCGTGGACGGCAGAGGCGTTAGCGGAGCGGGCGGGAATGTCTCGGCAAACGTTCGGCCGGTTATTCACCAAGCTGGTGGGGCAGTCGCCTATCGATTACCTGATTGCGCTGCGCATGCAAATGGCGGCTGAGGCCATCCGTGCCGGCCGTCCCGTTGCCTTGGTCGCCGAGCAGGTGGGTTACCAGTCGGAGCGAGCCTTCAGGGAGCTGTTTAAGCGGCGCTTTGGCATGCCGCCATTGCGTTACGCCAAACAGACATCCATACAGTGAGAGGCAACGAGGTAATCGCTATGACAATTAGCTCGTCGGCTCGCTAGTAACCGCTGCATCACGCTCTAGGCCTGGTTCAGCGCTTGGAGGATGTCCTCATCCGGGAAAGGTTTTTCCAAGCGGGCACCAGGCATAATGATCTGCGGCCGTTCCGAGATCGGCACCTGTTGCAATGCCGCCGCGATACCGGCAACGCTTAGGTTGTCATCGGCCACCAGAACCTCTTCGGTGGCACTCCAGCCGCTGAAAAGATAGGTACGACCACCACCAATCCCGAACACACGGCCGGTAAAACGGCAATCTGACGAGGAAAGGTAGACCACAAGTGGTGCCACATTCTCTGGTGCGTAGGGGTCGAAGTTTTCGGTGCGGGTCATCATGGCGTCGACAATCGGTACCGCGTCAGTCATACGGGTGCGCGCCATGGGGGCCAGTGCGTTAACCCGCACACCCAAGCGCGCCAACTCTGCTGCAGAGCTCTGTGTCAGAGCCGCCACCGCTGCTTTCGAAACGCAATATGCCGGGCTGCCTGGCATGGGGTTTACACCTGCTGGTGATGACGTATTGATGATCGCCCGACCGCTCTCGGGGCCTTGTTCATGCCAGTAAGCAGCGGCCCAGTGCGACACAGCAGCAGTGCCCGTGAGGTTGACGGCAAGTGTCATTTCCCAGTCTTCCTTGGTGATGGTGGCGATGTCCGTGCCAAAGCGCGAGATTCCGGCGTTGTTCACCACAATATCGAGACGGCCAAAATGTCGGATAGCGTCTTCGACGACGCTGCGCGCACTGTCCCAGTCTGAAACCGACGATGTGTTCGCTTCGGCCTGGCCGCCGGCAGCACGTATTTCCTTCACGACATCATGTGCCGGTGCTTCGCTGGAGCCGCCGCCGCGGTCGCTTCCGCCCAAATCGTTCACTAGTACTCGGGCGCCTGCTTCTGCTAAGGCCAGTGCGTGTGCGCGGCCAAGCCCGCGGCCGCCACCAGTAACGATAGCGACCTTTCCTTCAAGCCATTGTTGGGTCATTGCTGTGTTCCTTTGCGTTATGTCCGGTCAGTCGAAGAAGGCGAAGAAGCGAGCTTCAACACTAGTCCGTGGAATAGCTTGATCCGATGCGGAAGGAATCTCGAATGCGGTGTGCATTGCATTCATGGACGTGGGGATGTCGCTGTCGAAGCCTTTGAAAATCAGCAAATCCTCAGGTGCCATATCGGATAGGTAATACCAACGATGCCCAGGGTTGCTCAAGCACAGGCGTGACTCGAAAAAGGCTCCTGGTTTATCACGCGGACCGATCACTGAATCCATCACGATGGCGTCCGAGCCGGAAGCGCTGCGGCCGTCGCAGATGGCCAGCGTGTTGTCTTGTGGTGCGCCTGAAATGACTCGCCAGGTCTGGAACACCATAAAGCGACGATAGGGTTTGAGCTCGAAGCCGATCTCCTCTACGGACCAATTGAGGAACTTATTTGCGGAGTCTTCGGTGAAGTCCAAGTGCACAAAGGTGGCAGGGGTTGCCCAAGATTTCTTTTTCGCACGATTGGAGGTGCGTACCAACAGGCCGCTGGTTTGGGCTATGACTTCCCGGGCACCGGTCAGTTGTTGCAGGTACGCAGCGATTTCGGCCTGATAAGTCTCGTTGATCTCGCTATGCACGCCTTGCAGGGTGAGATTTTGCTCGCGCAGTTCCGGACGGGTAGCGGCAGAGCTAGGGTGGCGAACATAGGCAAAGCCATGCGTGTCCAGGTTGAACTGCTCGCGAATTTCACGCAGATCGTGAATGCGCACGATGCTGGGCACAAAGGCAACGTTCATGTTGGCGTGGTCAACGACATCAAATACTGCACGCCCTGCGATGTCGCCCGCGTAGTTAATCTCAGCTTCCACGAAGGGCAAATCCTCGACAGCCTCCGAAAGCTGCTCAGCCAGGTTACTCATGCTTCAGGTCCTCGTAATTGTTTTTATTGGGGCGAGCGGTCACTGATGAATCAAAAAAATGCAGCTTTGACCGGTGCGCTATCTACATATTCGCGCGATGCCTGGATCTTGCCGTCGCGTACTACGAACATGAAGTGGTAATGGTTCTCGTAGTGCCGCCCGTTGCTGACCTCGGCCTGCGCCTCAACCTCGACAGAAACTCGATCAGCTTCGGCGGTGGTGGTGATCACCTGGCTGGAGAAGGAGCTCATCAATGTACCGAGTTGCTTGAATTGCTCGCGCAGCGCTTCCTTGCCCACCGTGCCGGACATGGGGTGCCAGAAAGTAGCGTCGTCTGCGGTCAGTTCCAGCGCAGCGTCGATATCGCTTGCGGCGACTAACTCCATGTACTTGCGCACCAGAGCGGTGTTATCGAAGGTACTCATGGGCTGCTCCTTAAAAATACCGGTTGGGGACGGAGGGTTGCGTTTCTAGCTGGCGAGAAAACAGCAGTCGCTCAAGGCGGAATTCTTTGTCGCTAGCCAGACGGCGCAAGCGAGTGAGGTCTTCCTCCAGGCGCTTGGGGTCACTCGAGTGGTAGATCAGGCGTTTGTTCTCGCTGGCCTGCGGAGATGCAATCTTGAGGAACTTCTCTTTGCGTTCGTCGGCCCAGTGATCGAGTACGCTTTCGTCGGCGTCACCGCGCATTACCGCTGTCAGGGTTGGATAAAGCGCATAGGCGTCGAACAGGCCGGATGTCAGGCCCAGTCCGCCGGTTGGGTTGGTCGCATGGGCTGCATCGCCGGCCAAGATGACCCGGCCGACTCGGAATTGCTGCGCGGCACGCTGGTGCATGCGGTACGGGGAGTACTGCACCAGTTCGTAGTTCGTAACACCCGGAAGGATGACTTTGAAGAACTCCGGCATGCGCTCTAGAACTTTGTCTTCGGGCAAGTCCGCACTTTCGCAATAGGTGCAGCGCCATAGGCCGGTGTCATCGATCTTGGCGATGATTGCGCCGTATTTAGGATCGATCGTCAGGGTAGAGCGTGCGTAGCCATGCTGTTCAAAGTCGTAGCGAATGTTGGTTGCTACGAAGCGCTCTGGCCACGTTGTACCTTCGAACTCGATATCCAGCAGTTCACGAACTGCGCTGCGGGCCCCATCAGCGGCAACAACACGGTCTGCGGTGTAGGTATGCAGTTGTCCTCCTTGTTCAGCCGTGAGCGTCACTGCGTGTTCGTCTTGCTCAAGGCCTATCACCTTGGTGTTCCAAGTCACCCTCGCATTGGGTAGCCGTAGAAGATGCTCCAGCGCGACTTCAGCGAGCTTGTTCTGCCCTAGGTGTAGGTTGTAGGCGTAGGGCGTATGGAGCTCGAGGTCCTTCAGGTTCCACTCAATGCGCTCTTTGGTGGCAAATACCAGATAGCTATACTCCTGTTTGCGAAAGCCCAATTTTTCGGCATCCTGGAGGATGCCCAATTTATCCAGGCCTGCCAGCACTGACCAGTGATACACCATCGCGCGGGGGGAGTTGACGATAGCGGGCTCGCGCTCAATGACGGTCACGTCCACGCCCGACCTCGCCAGGCCCAATGCGGTGATGAGTCCGGTGGGGCCTGCGCCCACGATGATGACTTTGCTTTCTGACATTTCAACACTCTCCAGATCGGGCTCCGCTTCGAGCTCCGGGTCGGGTTGGCCAGCTTTAGCTGGCCGGCGATTTGAGGGGCGGCTACTTAACGTTTTCGTTGAGCCAGGAGCCGAGCAGCGCCGCAATTGAATCGCTGTTCTTTTCCAGCATCATGGCGTGCCCGTTGCCGGTGATGCCGGCCTCTTCGAGGCGTATGTGCTCGACTGAAGCACCGGCCTGTCGGAGAAAGTCCACGGTGCCGTGGTTGTCCATCGCCATCCAAGACGCTTGCGCAGTTACAACCACGATGGGGAAACCCTGCAAGTTCGGTAGCTGGCGAGCGGGCTCCTGCTGGACCAGGCAGGGAATGCAGCCGGGAGGAGCCGGTCGCTCCACACGAGTCAAGTCGGCCGGTGAAGCCGCCGGAGGGGAAAAGGTCAGCGGAGCTGCGGTTAACCCCCAGTCAAGACTGCCTGTAGGGCGGTCTACAAAAGGAGGGCCCAATGGCTCAACGGCGATAACCGCTTTAACCAGAGCCGGGCGTTCATCAGCGACCATCCACCCGCAAGGTCCCCCGGCCGAATGGGTTAGCAGTACCGCTGGGCCAATGAGTTCAAGCAGTTCACCGCCTGCTTTGCGCATTAGGGTGTGCATGGTTTCCATCTTAGGGGAGGGGCCGGAGCTCGCAATGAATTGGTCGAGTGCCGGATCGCCAATGGTGCCCTCACCTGGCCATTGCGTCTGTAAGTCGGCACCTGGCCATGCCATCGGCCCTTTGGCCGGAGCTGAAAAAAGACCCGAAAGAAATTCGTAGGTCGGCGGTGGGCTCATCTCCCCGAGTAGGTCCGGGTGCAGCGGCGAGCGGCCATGCCCGGGGCGGTCCACCACGTAAACGGCGTAGCCCTGTCTGACGAACCAGTGGGCCCAACCTGGTCGTCCATCCGCTGTTTGCAAATAGTCCAACCCTTGCCCGCCGCCGCCATGGATCATCACCAAAGGCGTTTCATAGCGCAGGTGGGAGGGAATCCAATATTCGACGTACATTTGGCCGGTTACACAGGTGCCCACCGCAGTGTTGAGCCTATCGATGCCAACCCAAAAACTTCCTTGAGCTGCCAAGCTCAAGGGCGCTTGCGAAGAGGCATGGAGATCCTTCGGCTTGTATGACTTCACACGATTGCTCATGTCTATCGCCCTGTTTTTGTGATTGTTCAAGGAGCGTTTGAGCCAGTCGGACTCGATTGCCTACATTTCTATGGCGTTGGCTGTGCGGTGTCAATATGTTGCGTACAAATTTTTGGATTGTGCTGAAGTGGGTCAGCTTAAAATTTCCGGTCATCTTTCCTGGTATAAATAATCAAATAATTGATAAATAAAGGTTTTTATAAAAAATAAAAAATAAAGTTGACCGCAAAACGAAGCTCTGTTGATATTTGTACGAACAAATTTGCAGGGCGTTAGGATGATTAGGTCGATGTTATTTGCGCCGGGCAATCAGCCTCGTCGCTCCCATAAAGCGCTCACCTTGGGTGCAGACGCAGTTGCATTGGACCTAGAGGACGCATGTCCGCTTTCCGAGAAAGTCGCAGCTAGAGGCATGGTGGTCGAAGCGCTGATGTTGCCCAGAGTTTGCCTGGGCTATGTGCGCATCAACTCACTGGAAACCGAATTTGCCTTTGGTGATATTCAAGCCGTGGTGCGGCCAGAGATTGACGGCCTGATGCTGACCAAAGTGGAAAGCGCCGAACAGCTGCGCCAGGTGGATTGGCTTATCGGACAGATAGAGCGTGAGCGCGGTATGCCGGTGGGGCAATTCGACCTGATTCCGCTTGTTGAAACAGCCAGAGGTTTCGCGCAGATCTTCCAAATTGCCGCAGCTTGCCCACGGGTCAGACGCCTAGCCGTTGGCTCGGGAGATCTCACGTATGACTTGGGTCTCGAACAAACCGTGGGCGAAGAAGAGATTTTCTACTATCGAAATCTGGCAGTTCACGCTTCACGTGCGGCCGGAATTGACGCTCCGATAGATGTCGCTTGGCTGCGCGTGAACGACTCGGCTGGTTACGCGCAAGCCGTAGACCGTACACGACGGCACGGCTTTCAGGGGCGCTTGTGCATTCACCCTAACCAAATCGAATTGGCCAACGCGGCCATGCGACCTTCGGACGAAGTTGTTGATCAGGCGCGGCGCATTGATGAGGCATTTCGCCAGGCCGAAGAACAAGGCTTGGCGGCCATTCAGGTCGATGGCCTTTTGATTGATTACCCGATTGCGTACCGCGCTCGTCGGGTTCTGGCACTGATTGACCGTATCGACGCTTTGGAGACGCCGCGAGGGTTGTAGGGCTTGTCACCGTTGGGGGCACCGAATAGGTTGCGCCCCTTTTTTTATATCTTTCTTATTCGTACAAATATTTTCTCTGGATTTATTGGTGCATGGCTGATTTGCCTCGTATCGAGAGAAATTATTTGACAATTTGTTCTTTCAAGATTTAAGTTGTTCGTACAAATTTTCCGGTCGATCAATGTGCTGCAAAGCGTTTGTAAGTGCATCTTCAACCGGGTCAAGCTTGAGCCAGGAGAGTTGCATGCAGCCGTTCGTTTACAACGCATTGCCTTCGCGGGTGGTATTTGGCTTTGGCACGCTAGCCCAAGTTGCCGACGAGATTCGTGGGTTAGGGTGCTCCCGGGCATTGGTCTTAACCACTCCATTTCAGCGTGAAGCTGGTGAAGCGCTGGTATCGCAACTCGGCGAGCTGGCCATCGGGCTCTACGACAATGCCACCATGCACACGCCAGTTGAGGTCACCCGCGAAGCACTCGAAGTGGTTAAAAGCAGTGGCGCTGACTGCGTGGTGGCGCTGGGCGGTGGTTCTACGATTGGTCTGGGGAAGGCAATTGCCCTGAATACCGACTTGCCCCAAATTGTGATTCCCACAACTTACGCTGGTTCTGAAGCGACCCCCATCATTGGTCAAACCAAGAACGGTCTGAAGACAACCCAGCGCACTCTGAAAGTGCTGCCTGAGGTCATCATCTACGACGTGGATTTGACACTGACCCTGCCGGCAACAATGACGGTAACCAGTGGTATGAACGCTATCGCCCATGCCGTCGAAGCGCTCTATTCGAAAGACGCCAACCCGCTAATCTCGATGCTGGCGGAGCAGGGCATAGCAGCTATCGCTCGGGCATTACCACGCGTTCACGTGGATCCCGCGGACAAAGAGGCGCGCTCCGACGCGCTCTTCGGGGCTTGGGCATGTGGTGTGTGCCTTGGCGCTGTGGGTATGTCCATCCACCACAAGTTGTGCCACACCCTAGGTGGCAGCTTCGATCTGCCGCATGCGGAAACCCACACTGTGGTGCTGCCTCATGCTGTGGCCTACAACGCTGACGCTACGCCCGAAGCGATGACCCGGATCGCTCGTGCCCTGGGTGTTGAAAGCGCAGCGCGAGGGTTGTTCGACTTGGCGGCCAAGCATGGTGCGCCGACTCGCCTTGCTGACATCGGCATGAATGAGGCGGACATCGCCCGGGCAGTTGATATCGCCTGCTCTTCTCCCTACTGGAATCCGCGACCGATCGAGCCGGCCGCCATTAGGGAGCTGCTCGACAACGCTTTTAATGGCAACCGCCCCTGATCACGTTCGTAAAAACTAACAAAAGGAGAACGTCATGAAGCTCAATCCACATATTCAGCGCCATCACCACATTACGCTCAACGTCGGCGGAGCGCAGGAAGACTATGACTTCCACACCAAGGTACTGGGCCTTAAAAGCGTCAAGAAGACCGGGCTGTACGATGGTGAAGACCCCATCTACCACCTGTACTACGGCAACGATCTTGGCGAAGAGAGCACCCTGATTACCTGCTTTCCGTTCCGTCAGTCTGGTCGCAAGGCGCGCCCTGGCAGCGGCCAAATCAAGACCTTGGCGCTATCGGTTCCAGAGTCATCGCTGGTGTTCTGGGCCAAGCACCTAGAGAGTCATGGCTTTAAGCCTGAATTCCAAGAACGTTTTGGTGAAAAGCTGCTGCACTTCGCCCACCCCTGCGGCATTTGTTACGAACTGGTCGGCATTGCCGACGACGACCGTAAGCCCTACTCCAACGGCGTGGTTCCCGAGGGATTTGGTATTCGTGGTACCCACGGCATAACGGTGTCGGTGCGTGATCTCGAGAACTCGAGCGAGTTCATGCATTACGGCTGGAGCGGCTCGCTGAAAAACACCGACGGTATTTACAGCCGCTACGAAGTAGGTAAGGGCGGTAGCGGGACCATTATTGACTTCGAGCTAGACGCGGATTTGCCACAAGGCTCGTGGTCGTACGGTGAAGGCGTGGTGCACCATTGCGCTTTTGAAGTCAGCGATCTAGACGTACAGCGTGACGTGAAGTTGCACTTGGAGGGCCTGGGCTATACGGACGTTTCCGACCGAAAAGACCGCGGCTACTTTGACTCCGTCTATGTCCGCACCCCGGGCGGCGCGCTGTTCGAAGCCACCGTTTCCAAGCCCAAGGGTTTTTTGGTGGACGAGACCTATGAGGAGTTGGGTAAGACCGTCCAGGTACCGCCGCAGATGGCCGCCCGAGCCGAGGAAATTGCTGCGTATCTTGAGCCCTTGAAGTACTGAGGTGAGGCGTTTATGAGCCAAAACGTCCATATGCAAACACCGCTGCAAACCTCGGGTCCTACGCCCGAGGTCGCAGGGGCAGTGGCCATTCTTATCCACGGTCGTACGCAATCCCCGGCGGATATGTTCGCGATTGCGCAGCGCCTCGACATTCCCAATCTGGCCTACGTCGCGATAGAGGCCGCTGGAAATTCTTGGTATCCGGACAAGTTCATGGCGCCGCTGGCCAACAATCAACCGTTTCTCGAGTTCGCCTTGGCGCGTATCGAATCGTTGGTGGTCCAGCTGGAGGGGCTTGGTATCGCGCGGTCTCAGATTGTCCTGGTTGGCTTCTCACAGGGTGCATGCCTGGCCTGCGAGTACCTCTACCGAAACCCTGCACGTTGGGGCGGACTTCTGGCTTATACCGGCGGGTTAATCGGCCCGGAGGGCACCTCTTGGTTGACGCCGAGAAGCCTGTCGGGAACGCCCATATTTCTAGGTAACAGCGATGAGGATATTTGGGTTCCTCTATCTCGCACCGAAGAGACCGCCAGGGTCTTTGAGAGGATGGGGGCAAGTGTGCAACTTGCTGTGTATCCAGGCATGGGGCACTTGGTTAGCGACGAGGAAATTATCTTGGGAAGGGCTGTTATTCAGCCACTGTTAAACAACAACTCGTAAACCTGCGCCACGCAGCAGGAGCTTGCGAAGCGGTCGGTCGAGCCCGGTTATTCGTGTCAGATCTGGCCGTTTTGCGAAGCGCCGGCGACGCAAAATAAGGATAACCAGGTGCCGTCTTTTCTTCGTTCCCTTCTGAACAACTTGCCCGTTGGGCAAAAGCTCCTGATCGCCTTCGGCCTGGTGACATTATTGTCACTCGCAGCCATCGGTATTGCCTTTCAAGCATCCAACGCGCTGTTGTCTGATAGCGCGCGCGGTCAGTCCATTGCAGCGATCAATTTGATACTCCTGCAAGCTCGAAGCGCTGAACGGGATTTCGAGCTGAGTCCTGACGCTGCCAAAGCAGGCAAGGTCGAAGACGCGATTTCCCAACTGGACGATCGGGTTGAAGGGCTACTCGTAGCGAGCGATGCCGGCTCCGCGGCCAAGCTGAAGCAGGTTCGGCTTAGTAGTCAGACCTATCGGGATCAGTTCGAGGTCTTTGTCCGCAGTTCAAGCGATTCTGCGCTGACTCTGACGGAGATGCACAAGCAGGCTGACCAAGCCCGTATCCAGTTCGAGTTTGTCGAGTTGGATATGTTCGATGCGCTACGCACAAGCCTGACCAACCAGAGCGAAGCAGACCCCGCCACACTCACCCGGGCTGAAAGTGCATCCAAGCTTATGCGCATGTTGCTGGGGGCAAGGATATTGGAGTTCGCCTTTGTCGAGGAGGGCGCGGGCCAGCGCTTGAATGAATGGCAAGCATTGGTTCAAGGCATGTCACAGGAGATTACCCGGCTTCTGGCCGCCGGAAACGAAGACCATCAGGATGTTCTTGAAGCTGCGCGGGACGCTGTTGCCGGTTATCTATCGGCTTTCGAGCGCTACAGCGAGAACCGAGTTGCCAATGAGCGCAGTGCGGCACGCATGAATCAATTGGCCGATCAAGTGCTGGAGCAAGCCGGTGAGGTATTGATCGAGCAGCAAAGACGAATGGAGGCGCGTGCCCGCGGGGTGGTTCAACTGTTGAGTATTAGTGCCGCCGTCATTCTGTTGCTTGCCGTTCTAGCAGGTTGGGCTATCCGTCAGCTGATCCTGCCGCCATTGCGGCAAACCTTGGAGCTCGCCCGAATAATCGCGGCGGGTGATTTGCGTGAAAGTGCTACCACTGAGCGGCGAGATGAACTGGGACAGCTGTTTCAAGCAATGCGAGTGATGGCTGGCAACCTTCGCGGTTTAGCGCACCGAATCACCACTGGGGTGGAACAACTGCATCTCTCAGCAGGGGAGTTGCAGAAAGCGAGTGGTGTGAGCAACGAAGGTGCTCTTGCCCAGCAACGCGAATCTGAACAGGCAGCCACCTCAACGCAGCAGATGGTTCACTCTGCGCAGGCTGTGTCTCGGCACGCTGAGCAAGCCTCAAAAGCGGCGGCACAGGCCAATCAACATGCTTTTGCTGGTGAGCAGATTGTGCGCCAGAGCGCCAACCAGATAGACCTGTTAGCGCAGGAGCTAGAGGGTTCAACTAAGGCTATTCGGGCCTTGCATCAAAGTAGCGAGCGCATTGGCGGTGTGCTTGATGTGATTAAGTCTGTTGCAGAACAGACCAATCTGTTGGCACTCAACGCGGCAATCGAAGCCGCAAGGGCTGGCGATCAAGGTCGAGGTTTCGCGGTTGTCGCGGACGAGGTTCGGGCCTTGGCACGGCGTACCCAGGACTCCACGTTCGAAATTGAGGAACTTGTAGCCGAGCTGCAAGGGATGTCGGCAAGCGCAGTTCAACGAATGATTCAAAGCGCGCGGTTGGGGCAGGAAGCGACCGCTTTCGGTGAGAAAGCTCAACAAGCTTTAGGGCTGATTACTCAGGCTGTCAGCAGCATTGAAGAGCTCATTGGGCAAATTGCCAGTGCTGCTAGCGAGCAGAGTCGTGTGGCAAACGAGATTAGCCAAAACGTTGAGCGGGTGCACCGCATTGCCGATCAGGGAACCCAGGCTACGCAACGGGTTTCGGATTCAAGCGCGGATCTGTCTCGGCTTGGTGGTGAACTGCAGCTGTTAGTGAGGCAGTTCCGTACAGAGTGAGTGGCCACGGGTGGCCAATACACAGGGAAGCAAATGAATGCGATGCCTGCCATTTTTTTTGCTGGTTTGCATGGGGTGCAGTACAGCTGCCTTTGGCGATGACCAGGTAGGGCGGCGATGGCATGAGTTACGCATCTTGGGATACCTGGTCACTTCCAGCGTGCTGGTCCACTTCAACGACGTCGAAGATACCCCCGATCCCGGACGGCCTAGTCGTTACCAGCAGGACCTCGGGCGCATGTATGCGTTGGCTCAAGAGCTCAAGTCTGCAAAGGCTAAGCGACTGGTAAGCACCATGGATGGCGAGATCCGTGAACTTGAGACTATGCCGCGCAAAGGCTTCAATCGTTACGGCCACGGCCTTGAACAGTTGTTGAAAATTCAGGAACAGCTGAATGCAGAAGCTTCAACGGCGTATGAACTTCAAGCCGATTCCATTGATCCGGCTAAGCGCGAGTTGCAAGCCGCGAGTTTGGACATGGGGCAGCTTCTGCAAATTTATCAAGTACGAACATTCAGAGAGGTGCCGAGACACTCCATTGATGTTTCTGATGATCGAGTGAGTCGATTGGACAACGAAATATCGAGCAATCTTGATTCGGTGGTGACAGAAAAGCCAGATATGGAAACCCAAATTTTTTCGGCGAAAAGGTCTTACTTTTTCGTGCGGGAAAAGCTCTTAAATCCTCACCATATATGGACGCCAAGCGGCGTAGACCTTTTTTTAGGGCGAAGCATTAGAGAGCTGGATCATCTGGCGCAGGGAGAGCCGGAAGACGGTTGATCACGGCCGGCAGCATCATCTAAGGAGCACTTCATGATCTTTACCGTTGCACGTATCCAAGGGAAAACCCAGATAGAGTTTGATCGTGAGGCAAATGTCTTGTCTGTGAGATATCAGAATCCTCACCGAGCTAGCGGAGGAAAGGTGTTCGAGGTGCGCTTTGAGGCAACTGCGGTCGAGGAGTTGTTAGCCAAGGTTCGTGAAATGGATAAGTAATATTCCGCTTGGGGTGGAAAACAATCTTCATCAGGCGGCTGCTTCTGGCCGGAAGTAGCCACCACGGGCAGCAAACGGCCAGGGACGGATGTTTAAAGTAGAGAAATAAATCTGTCCCCTTCTTCACTGCAGGAGCAGGTTTCCGTTTAGAGCCAGGCCTCGGAAGCACCGGTCGGCACTAGCATATCGACCAAGGAAATGGATTTAGTCTCTGGTCTAATCTGTTAATGCTTGAGGCACATTGCCATTACGAGGTAGATTCGTGTCACTCCTATGATGACGAGTCCATAAACAAGGAAGTAGATATGGATACCCAGGTCAATTTCGCTGTTGTTCATGAGTTGATCAAAGAACAACATAAAGATATCCAAAATTCCGACATTCGAGATGTAGTGCTAAAAAAAGACTTGCCTGCAGTTAGCAAGCTTGTCGTTGGCGCTACCTCCATCTATGGCAAGAAGAATAATGCCGCGCACTATGGGATTTTTGCGAAAAAAACGGAGAGTGAGTTTCCAAAAGACTTTGGCAGCTATGCGAACCTTCCGTTGTCAGAGAAGTCTTTCCTTGAAATTACCCATTCGGCAATGGGGGAGCTCCATGTTGCAGCAGGGAGTGCCCGGGCACGAGCGTCAACAGGCGGATACATTCTTTTTGTAGATTACGAAAACGCTCAAGGCCGTTTCTTCTTGGTCGCCATGCTCAAAAAGAGAGATGGCTTGCGGCTGAACGAAAAACTCGAACCTGAAGAGTTGATTGAGCTAGACCTCAATAGCCTGTACCACGCGGCGCGTATTAATTTCCAAAAGCTCGAAGCCCACCTTCTGGCGAGCGATGAAGAGAAACAAGAACTTAATTACCTCAGTTTCCTAAGCCAAAGCGCAGGGCGTGCAGCCGCTGGATATTTTGTAACTGCTCTAGGGTGTGCAATCGGGACTGCATCTGCGGCGGCCACGCAAAATCTGATCAAAGAAGGTGTCAAGTTTTTCAGAGAGCGTCCTGATCTGCATGGGAACCGCCTAGGATTTAAAGATGATTTATTGCGGTACTTGGAGAAGCAGCGTGATCTTGGCCATTCGGTGAAGCTATCGGAGGTTGAACAAATAGCGCGCAGCTATTTTCCTGCTGCGTATGAAGGGCAAGCGGATGACCTGGCCGATGAATTTACGGGCCACCTAAACAGCGAAGCTGTAGGCGTGCCAGTTGAGTTCCCAATTCACAAAGGTGTGTTGGATAAATACACTCATGTACTTTACAAAGCGGACAATTGGCAGCTCAAATTCGACAGAAACTCTCTTGGCGAATCAGTAGATGCTGAAATTCGTTTTGTTGAAAACGAGTGCAAGTTGGTAATTAATAATCTGTCGAAAGAGGCAATGGCAGTTATTAGGAAGGCGATTGCCGATAAAACCGACTCTCCAGAAATAGAATAAAATGTCTTCCGTCATTGCGTTTGCAGACGCATATAGAAAATTAGGGTGTCCGAAGTCGTGGAGCAGAAACACCCTTTTTCTTTCTTACACTAATTATTCCTTAAATGCCGGTGAGGCCGTTGAAGGCCTAAGAGACTCGAAAGCTGGTCAGCTTGTTGAGCTGGTTATTGATGGTAATGATCTGAGTCCGAAAGACTTCAGAAGCTCGAGCTCTTGGGGCTCGTTGAGCTTCACATTTACCGTGGATCGGTCGGGTGCAGTTCAAATATTTCAAAATTTTGAAGAGCTAATGGGGCTCTCTAAGAGCTTTGTTCGAAAATCACTTCCGCCTCATTTCTACTTGATTGACGATAATATTCTGTCCTCAGAGGAGCCTATCGATACAAGGGTTAAGGCGCTTCAGGGTATATGCGGCTTGATCGTTTATCTTGCCGATCTCGCCCACTATCATGATGAGAAGGGATCTGACGAATATAAGCTGGTGTTTGTAGCTGATGATGGCGCCAAAGGAGAGCGAGCGGTCACGCTCCAGCCGTATTTAGATACAGAGTTTCTGTCCTATGAAATTGGTACAGATCTTTTAGACAGCCTTCAAAATGGAAATCTCGACAGCAACCCACATTTAGCTAAGGAGCGATCACTGTTTCGCTCCACATTAATAGAGTATCTCTCGGGATTTGCAGGCGGAAAAGAGAGGTTTAAAACACTCCTATCGACGTGGGCTAAATTTCGTGATCTATATGAAAATAATCTAGCCACATATCTAAGTGGATTTTCCTTTCATAAGGCAAAGCAAGAAGTTGCCGCCGCTCAATTAACAATCGCTGATCAAATGTCAAAAGTGGTTAGTGATATAAGTGGAAAGATTTTAAGTGTGCCTATCTCGCTTGCAGTAGTTATCGCCATAGCTAAAGCTGATGACGTATTAGAAAGCACGGTTCTTGTTGGAGGGGTCACGCTTGCTTCTGCTTTGATTGCTGAGACCTTGGCGGCGCAGAAGCTGCAATACGAGCGAATTAAGCACTCGAGGACCATGATCTTCGAGGTTCATCAGCAAAAGCTTACGCAGTATCCTCAGGATCTCCAGAAATTTCTGACTGAGGCGACCTCAAGCCTTCATAAAAACGAGATAAAGCTACGAAGGTCACTGCTCACTCTCAGGTTTATATCTTGGGTTCCAGCATTGGCGGCTGTCTCTCTCCACGGGTATCTTTATCAAGCAGATATCTATACTTCTTGGGCAAAGATTCAGGAGCTATATCTAGCGGCCATAGATTTTATACACTGCAATCTTCGCATCCTTTAGCCACTTCATGCTATCAGCAGCCAAATTTGGAATTGAGAATTTCATTGGCTTCTCTGATGAAGAAGGCTTCTGGGTTGAGAGCTATATTGATGTGGGTTGCCTAGATGAGTGGAGTGAATCGCCCTTACCTTTATAGGTACCTCCAAATCTCAAAATCGAGCCTTGGTCCGCTTTTGGCCGAAAACTGCCAGTGAAGACCGGCTGCAATCGGCCAGAAGCGTGAAATGCCTCCTAAGTCTTTTCAGGCAGTAGAGTGCTGTTTTCGTTTGTCGGCGGATCGGGACTCCACTTGCTCAGAGAATGCCCATCGACTTGGCTTTTGCTACCGCTTGCGCTCTACGCTTGGTGTACCTGCTACCGATTTCCCATTGCCAGCCGTAGTGCTGGCTTTTTTTTTCAGCATGTTTTGCCACGCTTTAATGAGACTAGGTAAGTCGATTTGCGAAGACGCGGGCTTAGGCTCGAACACTCATACAGTATTCCAGGGTCAGAGAAAGGAAGATTTGCTGGTATGCCGTGACGCGTGATCCTCTGGTATCAACCCCAGCGGCAGAACATGCTCTTGGCAGGTGAGGGAGCCTACTGTGAGCGTGCTGATGTGGACGCCGTCGTCCACCAATCCCCGCTGGAGGAATTGTAGGTAGCGGTGTGTCGCTGACAGCCTGGAGTCGTGCGCTGCGTGAAGGCTCGGCGCAACCAGCAACGTCCCCGATCTACGGGCGCGCATCTGTGGCAGCACCTCGCGAACAATGGACGCCAAGGTGAAATCAAACGGACTTTCGACTTCATCCAAGTACCTCTCAGGCTGTGATGGTGAGCTATAAAACAGCGCATCAATAGAGCCAATCGTGGCACGGATTGTTCTGGTCAGTTCGGCAGCCTGCTCAGGCGAAGCCAGGGGGCCGATGAACGTCTGCGGATACACGCCTTCGCTGGTCAGGATGGAGATCAAGGCCGACAGGGATTCTGCGTGTTCAGAGACTAGCACCACGTCGTAACCGTCATTCCCATACTGGCGGGCAACGAGAGCCCCTCTGCTGGTTTGCGCACCAAACACCACAATCGCTCGTTTCATAAAGCGCCCTCTTGAAAGATCTGTTGCGCAGCATCATTACCGCAGTACGTTGCCTGAACATTGCGCCGCTTTTTTTTTTCCATCCGTTACCATGTCGCTTCGTTAGCCCCTTTCTGAGAGTCCACGTTGCGCATCCTTCTAGTCGAAGATGATCTATCCCTCGCCCAAGCCCTACAGGGCGCGCTGGGGCGTCACGGCTTGATAGTTGATATCGTCCATACGTTGGCCAATGCAGGCTCCGCTTTAAAGTTGAGCGTTCACGACCTCGTCGTGCTGGATCGCGGCCTTCCGGACGGTGATGGTGTTGGGTTTATTGCCACGGCTCGGCACGTTTCACCGACACTACCTATCATTCTGCTCACCGCGCGAGGTGAGGTAGCTGAACGCGTCGACGGATTGAACGGTGGGGCTGACGACTACATGGTGAAGCCTGTGGCGGTAGACGAACTGTTGGCGCGCATCCGCGCTATAGCTCGGCGTCCTTCTACGGTGTCGTTGCCCTGCGCCACTCTTGCTGCCTTAACGTTTGACTTTTCTGCGCGGGAGGCAATTGTCGATGGTCAGCCGTTGGTTCTCCCCAGGCGGCAAATGCTTATCTTAGAAGCATTGGTGTATCGCCAAGGCCGAACCGTGCAGCGCGAGAGCCTGCATGAGGCGGTGTACGGCCTGGAGGACGAGATCCAATCTAACGCCCTCGACGCCCATGTATCGAAACTGCGCCGCGCTCTGAAAGATGCGAATGCAGGGGTAGAGATCATGATGATTCGCGGGGTCGGTTATTTGCTCAAGGAAGCCCAATGAGAGCGTTGCGCAATACCTCTCTGATAGGCCGACTGCTCTGGTCTCTTTGCCTAATTCAATCGGTGGTGCTGCTGACTTCGATTGCCGGCATGCTGTATTACATAATTGACAAAAACTACGGACTCATCGACGACGCCACCATAGAGGCAGTGGTCGGCTCCACGTCGGTGCATCCCGATGCTTTGCGGTTAAACCCGATTGCTGCCCTAACCGAGCTCCAAGTCGCGAGCCCTGGTTTATGGGTTGTCATTGCAGACGAAAAAAAGAACCGGGCGCACCTTGGGGTAGTGCCCCCAGCGTTCCTTGATCTGGAAAAGAATCTCCCATTACTCGGCCCCTCCCATGTACGCGCTTTGCCGGGCAGAGATGATTTGACAGCGCGCATCGAGGTCAAGCCGATCCAGAATCACAGCGTCCACATCATGGCCGGCGGCGCTGCAACGTCGAACTTCAACAACGTTGTTTTTCAAGCTACAGGGTTGCTCAGTCCGTACTTCCTGATACCGCTGATTGTGTTCACCTTGCTGGTTACACCTATCGTGGTGCTTCAGGCAACCCGCAGCGTACGCAAACTCGCCAAAGACGCCTCTGAGTTAGACATTTCCAATCTCGATGCACACTTGGCCGAGGACACAGTGCCACGCGAGATTCGCCCGCTGGTATCTGCATTTAACGCTGCGATGGAACGGGTGGGAAAGGCCTACCATGCGCGCGACCGGTTTCTAAGCGATGCCGCCCATGAATTAAGAATGCCAATTGCGGTGTTGATGGCACGTATCGACGGCATGCCGGCGCATCCTTTGAAGTCGGTACTTTTGCTGGACCTGGGACGCTTGGCTAACGTGGCCGAGCAACTGCTTGACTTACAGCGAGTGCAATCGCAAAAGGTCGATCTAGCGCCTTTAGATATCGTTACTCTGGTACGGGACACAGTGGCTGATTTAGCACCGATAGTGCTGCCACGATGCGACGATCTGGTGTTTAACGCCCCGGCACAGCCCGTCTGGATTCTTGGCCAAGCCAGTTCGCTGAGCCGTGTCATCACAAATTTGGTACAAAACGCGATATTGCATGGGGGCGGTAAGGGCACCATTAGCGTCACAGTTGATGCAAATGGAACGGTGGCAGTGGGGGATCAAGGCTTGGGAGTTGCTCCCGAGGACCGCGAGCATATTTTCCAGCCGTTCTACCGCGGCACTACTGATAAGCCCGGCCACGGGCTGGGTTTGCACTTGGCACAGGAGATTGTCCAGGCGCACAAAGGGCGAATTACCGTAGCTGATGCGCCAGCAGGCGGCGCGGTATTCTCCGTGCAATTGCCCCTACTGCGCGAGCGCGATCCGCGTTGACACGACTGAATTCATTGATTCTAAGTCAGCGGCTCGCCGACATTGATGTGGCTGTAGATGTGTCCGCTCAGTCTGATACGTGACCCGGCCAGTTCCGGTAACTCGATTTCAAGTCTGTCTATCGCCATTTGTATCGATGCGGAAAGCTAGAGTGGCGGCGTGTTTAAGACATGCGGTTGGAGCTGCTGCAAGGCCATCCTGCTCGATAGCGGTGAACCGTCCCTTGCGCGTGCGCGCGCAGTCCTCTGCCTGCTGAACGAACCCCTACGTAAAAAGCGCTATAGCGGTACAGGCGCAGCTCAAGAAGTGGCGGAAGGCCTCATCAAGACCGTTGATTCGAGATCCGTGGCGATCGCCTAGCGATCATTTTCTAGAATGCGTTTACCTGCCTCGGTGAGCACCCAGTCGCGAAACTCCCTTACTTTGGGCAGTTCGCTGAACTCAGTCCGATAGACGACGTAGTAGGCCTGTGTCAGCGGACACTCCAAGCCTTTGTCGGCGAAGGGACGGATCAGGCGCCCGGCTGCCAAGTCGTCTCCCACCATCACGCTGCGAGCGAGGGCAAGGCCCTGACCTTCTGCCGCCGCCTGCAGCACCGCCGCCGAGTTATTGACCCTCAGTCCATGATTCGTAGGAATGTGGTTGTAGCCAGAGGCATCCAGCCACATTCGCCAGGTGGGATAATCAGGGTTGTTGGCCATGGTGAGGTCGTGAATAAGCGTGCACGCTGCCAGCGCCTCAGGTGCCAGCATTCCCTGCTGGAGAAGGGGAAAGTCAGGCGAACAGACAGGAAATATCACTTCATCCATCAAGTGGACGGCGGTCAGGCCAGCCCATGTTCCAGCCCCGTAACGCACCCCGATATCGACATGCTCAGTCTGAAAATCGATTGCGCGCGAGTTGGTGTCCAGCAGGACATTGATCGTGGGGTATGCCTGTTGGAACCGCTCGATGCGTGGCAGCAGCCACTTCGATGCAAAAGCGGGACTCACCGTTACGGTCAACTCAGCGCGTGCGCCTGCATCTTTCAGGCGAGCCAGCCCCATGCTCAGTCGATCAAAGCCTTCCCGTATGTCCGGCAGCGCGGCGCGGGCCGCATCGGTGAGCAAGAGTCGCGCAGTTCCACTGCCTAATCGAGTGAACAGCGGCACCTCCAACCAGGACTCCAATGCCCGTACTTGTTGCCCGACTGCCGCGGGCGTGACGTTCAGTTCGGTTGCCGCAGCAGAAAAGCTCTGATGCCGGGCTGCCGCTTCGAAAGCGCGCAGCGCGTTGAGGTGGAGAGTGGCATTCATTGATAGTTTTTCTTTCTTGGTGATAAAGGTTTTCTGCTTTGATATGGCGTATTACCTAGCTAAAGATACGCACCAACAACGCAGGCCCGCAAATAGAAAGTATCAGGTTCCGATCATTTGCAAAGGGCTGCTTTCACACAACATCTTTAGCACTCGGCCAGAGCCGGGGAGAGGTAATGAACAATTTTTCCAACAAGGTAGCGATCGTTACTGGTGGCAGTTCCGGTATCGGAAAAGAGGTTGCCAAGCGTCTGGTCGATGCGGGGGCAGCAGTCGTCATCGGCGGTCGTGACCCTGCAAAGCTTCTCGACGCAGGTCGTGAGATCGACCCGTCTGGAAAGCGGGTGCGCATGTTAGCCGGCGATATCGCCGAACCCGCTAGTGCACAGGCCCTTGTCGCGTTGGCGGTAGAGGATTTCGGCGGGCTGGACATCCTTGTCAGCAACGCCGGTGTTTTCAGTCCCAAACCGTTTCTGGACGTTAGCCCTCAAGAGTACGACTGGTTTCTCGACACGATCTTGAAGGGCAAATTTTTCATGGCGCAGGCCGCTGCCAAGGCCATGCTGACGCGCGGGGGCGGTGCCATCGTACAGACCGGTTCGTTATGGGCAATCCAGGCCATCGGCGCCACGCCGTCTGCCGCGTATTCGGCTGCCAACGCCGGGGTGCATGCGTTAACTCGCAATCTCGCTATCGAGCTGGCCGGATCGAAAATTCGCATCAACACAGTCGCGCCGGCTGTGGTTGAGACCCCGGTTTACGGCACGTTCATGACCGCTGAAGAGGTCAAGGCAGTGCTGCCGACATTCAACGCTTTCCATCCACTGGGCCGCAACGGGCAGCCTTCCGATGTTGCTAAAGCGATCTTATTTCTTGCCTCTGACGAGGCAGCGTGGATTACCGGCACCGTTTTGCCGGTCGATGGCGGCGTCACTGCCGGCCGCAACTGAGAGGGGACAACCAAATGAATGACTGGAACAAGTACTCAACCGAGCTGATGCAAAACGTTGGTCAGTTTGCCAAGCTCGCACCGGACACCATGCGCGGCCTCAATACGATCGGCAGCACACCCGCCAAGCATCTGGAGCCGAAGATTCATGAGCTGATCACCCTGTCTGTAGCGATAAGCACGCGTTGTGACGGCTGCATTGCCGTACATGTGCAGGCTGCGCTGAAACACGGCGCGACCCGTGAGGAAATCGCCGAGGCACTGAGCGTGGCCATCGCGCTGAATGCTGGCGCCGCTCTGGTCTATACGGCGCGCGTCTTTGATGCGGTTTCGGCCTTCGAAAAGCCATGATCAGAGTGCGTTGAGGGCGAGACCCTCAGCGGGCTTTCCGTTACCGAGGTCGAGACGATCAACCTGACAAGCTGTGTTGGTCGTCCCGTCCATGTCTGCAAATGAACAACGGTCAGTCCTTGCGATTAGCCATCGACAGGCTGCCATGCCGGTCCAACGCTAGAGCCATCAACTATTTGCCATGCCGACCGCTTTGATGCTGCGCTACATGGTCTGTTGGCGCTCGGAACTCGGAACTCGGAACTCGGAACTCGGAACTCTCGGTAGATGGTTTCGCTGTTCATTTCGTGAGTTCTGCCCGGAAAAAGGCGAGAACGCTGCGATTCACTGGCTCGTAACTAAATCAATCCCTGCTCGGCAAGACGCGCTGTGCCTTTGCCTGTCACGAAGGTGATACAGCTAGCGGGCATCGCTGAGTGCCAAGGCCTCTTACCGTTTCATCGCTGTCTGAGCGATCTCGGATAAACCAAACACACACTCCCACGTCAATGTGATATCAAGACGCTATGTCTGTTTGGCTCGATCGCTAATTGGGTTAGCAGAGGCAATGAATTTGCATGGAAGCGGCAGGACGCCGTCTCGAAATCGCGCATGGAGTGCGGGCTGGCCATAAAAATAAATCTCCAGCTTTTTGACCTCAACAGCAGCTGGAGAAAATAGATGAATACATGGTTCGGCAATATCAGCATCACCAAGAAACTGGCCTTGGGGTTCGGCCTCGTGCTGTTGCTGACCTCCGCTCTGGCCGTCGTCGGTTGGACCGGGCTGGGCAGCGTCGTGCAGCGCAGTGAGCGCATGACCGACGTTGCCAAGCTTACGGAGGCCCTGACCAATCTGCGCGTCGCGCGCCTGCAATATCTCATTGCCGAAGGCGGAGCAGCGGAGGGCGACGTAGTACAGCAGCGGATCGGGGAGCTCCTCAAAGGCCAGCAGGAAATGTTGCCTAATTTTCGCAACCCTGAGAACCAGCGCGTTCTCAAGCAGCAAATTGAGCGTGTCGGGCAGTATCAGCAGCTGTTCGATAAGACGAAGGCTGCCTTCGCCGCTGCAGATAACGCGCGCACCGAAATGGTCGACCTAGCAGGCCGCGCAGATGAGCTGATTGACCGCATCCGGGAGGAGGTGTCGCGCAATGCCGTTGGCGATGAAGCAGGCTTTGCTCGATACGAGTCCATCTCTCACATCGAGGACGATGTGCAGACCCTTCGTTTGGCTGTGGCCAATTACACAGCCGGCGCTAACATGGGTACGGAGTTGGCTCTGACCCAGCAAATTGAACGCGTGGATAAGGCGCTCGACGATCTGACAACGGTGTTTGCTGGCGCCTACCGCGAACAGATCCAGCAGCTTGAAAGCACCATTGCCACCTACCGCAATTTACTGAGCACCTTCCGTTCAAACACGGACGAATTGGCGAAGTTGCGCGAATCGACGACCGGCCTGGCAGGAGAGCTCGATAAGGGCGGTGACTCAATGCTGGAGATGCAGCAGGCGCTGCGTGATGAAGACAGCAGCAACGCCCGGCAGATGATGATCGCTGCCACCATTCTGGCGCTGCTGGTCGGCGTGCTCGCCGCCTGGTTAATCACTCGTCAGATCGCCCGCCCGCTGAAAGAAACCCTGGAGGCGGTGGAGCGCATCGCAAGTGGTGACCTTACGCAAACGCTGCAGGTCAGCCGCCGTGATGAGCTTGGTGTGATGCAGCAGGGCATCCAGCGCATGGGCAGCACACTGCGCGAGCTAATCGGTGGTATTCGTGATGGCGTCACGCAAATCGCCAGCGCAGCTGAAGAGCTCTCGGCCGTGACCGAGCAGACCAGCGCAGGGGTCAACGGACAGAAGGTGGAGACTGATCAGGTGGCCACTGCCATGCAGGAAATGTCCGCCACGGTTCAGGAAGTAGCACGCAACGCCTCTGATGCATCTCAAGCGGCGTCCGATGCAGATCGAGAAGCCAGCCAGGGTGATCGCGTCGTAGCCGAAGCGGTTGCGCAGATCGAGCGCCTGGCGGCGGAGGTCACGCGGTCCACCGAAGCGATGATCGAACTGCAAAATGAGAGCAAGAAGATTGGCGGCGTGATGGATGTCATCAAGGCTGTGGCTGAGCAGACCAATTTGCTGGCGCTCAACGCGGCTATTGAGGCCGCGCGCGCCGGTGAGGCAGGCCGTGGGTTCGCCGTGGTGGCAGACGAGGTGCGTGGATTGGCACAGCGTACGCAGAAGTCGACCGAGGAAATCGAAGTCCTGGTGGCCGGTTTGCAGAAGGGTACCCAACAGGTGGCAACCATCATGCACGGCAGTCGCGAACTGACCGACAGCAGCGTGGCGCTGACCCGCAAGGCGGGCGATGCGCTGGGGGTGATCACCCGCAAGGTATCCAACATCCAGGCGATGAATCAGCAGATCGCCGCGGCTGCAGAGCAGCAGGGGGCGGTGGCTGAGGAAATCACCCGCAGCGTGGTCAACGTGCGTGACATTTCCGAGCAGACCGCCGAGGCGAGCGAGGAGACGGCAGCATCGAGTATCGAGCTTGCGCGCCTCGGCAACCAACTGCAGATGATGGTCAGCCATTTCCGCGTGTAATTTGCCTGGCGGGTGCGTCTTGGCCTTACTTGGACTCATACCGGAGCGGGTAACCCGCGGCCCGCTCTGGCCCCCAGCAGGGCATGTAACACCGTCAGCAAAAAAGGGGCCGAAGCCCCCTGCAGTTCAGAGCAATCCCTGTTCGGCAAACGACACCGTGCGTTGGCCTGCCACGATGATGTAATCCAGCGAGCGGACGTCGACGAGTGCCAAGGCTTCTTTGAGCCGTGCGTCAGTGTCTTGTCTGCCTGGCTTGGCTCCGGATTTCCACTGGAGTGGTTGTGCGCGTAAATCACTGCAGCCGCGTTCGCACGCAGTGCCTCCTTGACCACTTCGCGCGGTAGACAGAGGCGCTATCGATAGTGCCGCGGAAGATCTCGACGTAGTCGATCAGCCGGTGCTTGGCATCGAGGAACAGTGCGGCAAACACCTCGTGTTCGAAACCTGCCAACTTGGCGATCAGGTACTCTTTGACCAGCTCCGGTGATGTGAACGCTTCACCTCGTTGAATCTTCTGATCGATCACCTTGCGAGCTGCTGCCAGGATCTGCTCGGCAGTGGCTGGCGCGTAGCGACCCTGCTCGTCGCGAACCAGCAGGGAGGATTCAAAGGCAAGAGTAAGCTGCGACACGATCTTCTCCAGTTGCAAGGGCGGAATTGCCCGGAACCGGCATAAGCACGGTGCAGCGCAGCAGTCAGGGGGCCACAGCCGGCCCAGCCGCAAGCGCGCGAAGCGCGAGCAGCCCTTGACGGCGAGAACGCCGTGATAGGGTCAGAGGAAACAGCAAGACCGTTATTCCACCGATCTCACAGGCGCCACCAGCAAGCGCAGCGCGCAGGCTTCAAAAGAGCCGCCTTTCCAGGCCGAGGCCGCGGCGTCGTAGCGCAAACAAGGCGTCTGATTCAACGGTTAGCCATCCGGGAACTGCCTGGCACAGTCCGCCTCCGTGGCCGGGACGGCCATACCGTTGACTAGGAAGCGGCCCGCTGCGATCACGGCAGGTACGCCGGCAGCCGCGCTGCCTTGGCCGAAGTATTGGTCGTAGCGGGTGTTGGTTACCGACGCGCCCTCGCTGCCGATGCCCAGCACGATGGCCTTGAGCAGGGTCCTGTCGGTATGCGCGCCGCAGCCGTGGCACTGCAGCCGATGAGGGCCATCGAACCGAACAGCAGCATCAGCCGGGCGGCCAAGCGCTTGCCGGTCATTGCGCAGCCGCCTCATACGGCGCGAAGAAATCGCTGCCGGCCCAGTCGGGCATGGCGAAGTCCATGGCTGGGCCACGTATGAAGCTCGACGCCTGGTTCTGGTCGCCCTTGAGGTTCCAGGCGGCGATGTAGGGCCATGGATAAACCGGGCGGCTGCGCTCGACCGCGGCTGTCGAGGCGGCCGTCGGCCCGAGCGCGGCAGCCTGTGCACCGGGCGTTGCGGGCGGGCGCTGGCCCACGCCACCAGGGCGTCCGCTGGCGCCGCGCGGCGCGCCGAAATCGCTGGCTTCGGCCTGCGCCGGCTGGCGCGCTTCGATCGCATCCGGTGCCGCAGCGCCCTCGACCCAAGCCATCATTGGTGTCAGCAGGTCGATCTGGTGCGGCCCTTCGCCATTACTGCAATGGTACAGGCCGGGTAAGACGTACAGGCGCGCGAAGCTGTCGGTACGTTCGGGGCCCATCAACTGTCGCACGGCCATGTAGTAGGCGATGCTGTTGAGCGGCGAGATGTGCGGATCAGACCAGCCGTGCCAGACGATCAGCTTGCCGCCCCTGCTGGCGAAGGCCGACAGATCGGGGTTGGTGGCGTCGAACAGGCGATGGCGCGCGCGCAGCAGATCGAAGGTGGCCAGGTCGAAGCGAATGTCGGCCAGGGTGAAGCCGTTCGGCGGATCGGCCTCGAAGGCCATGTTGCGCAGTACCGGCAGGCTGACCTTCTCGCTGAAGATCGTGTCGCTGGCCGACTGCGGCACATAGACGCCGGCCCAGGACAGTTCCGAGCCGGGCTGCGGCCCACCGGCAGTCAGCGCCTTGCCGGTCGCGGCATCGCGCGGGCCGTCGTAGAACTTGCGTGCCACCTCCACCTCGGCTGCAGTCAGGCAGGCGGCGGTATCGGCCGTATCGGCTGGGCATTGCACCGCCGCCGGGTCGAAGCGGCAGGCCATCGGGTTGGCAATCAGCCCATCCCCCAGCCCGTCGAGCGTGTCGCAGGCGGCGAGCGCGCCCTGGTGCAGGATCGGAAGGCGCTCGGCCAACAGGATCGGCTTGCCGTCCGCGCCGGTGTTGGCACGGGCCTGCCAGGTATGGAAGACGGCGTTTTGCGCCATGAAGTTCAGCGCACCGGCACCGGCGATGATGCCGTCGAAATCCTGAGGGTAGCGTTGCGCCTCGACCAGCGCCTCGCGGCCGCCGTCCGAGCAGCCGGTGAAATACGCGTATTGCTGTGGCTGGCCGTAGAACGCCTGGATGAGCGCCTTGGCGGCAAGCGCGGTCAGGTGCTGGGCGCGGTGGGCGAAGTCGGCGCGCTTGAGCGGATCCTTGCCGAATGAACCGTCCTGATCCTGATGGCCCATGTCGGTGGCGGCCAGCACGAAACCGCCGCTGTTCAACGGCGCGCAGCCGTCGGCGGCACCGACGTTGCCGGCGATGCTGCCGCACAGCCCGCCGCAACCGATCTGCAAGTAGCGCTGCGTCCAGCTTTCGGTCGGCAACTGCACGGCGAAGTTGATCGCAGGGGCGAGCGTGCCTTCGACCGCGCAGACCGCCGTGCCGGCCCGATTGGTGGTCTCGACGGCGGCGGTGATGCGGCTGCCCGCACCTCCAATGGCGGCCAGATCGAAGCCCGCCAGATCGGCGCAGGCGGTCTTGGCCGTAACCACGCCGAGCGCGACAGCGTCGGCCTCGGGCCGGGTGGCGATGTCCGCCGGCGCATTGGCGTTGGCCGTGACCAGTGCGGCCAGCGTCAGTGATGCGAGCCAAGAACGGTTGTGTTTCGGATAACTGGGCATGGATGGGAATCCTAGTGTCGTGCGTACGGCCGATCGGTACGAAGCGGGGAACGAAAACACGGCGCGTCAGCCTGGTTCGTATCGGCTGACCTCGATGCCGGTGCCGACTGCCAGTAGGACACTGGTGATGCCGGGTTTGGCGCGGATCGCACAGCCGTATGCGCGCACGTCCTCGCTGCCGGGACGGATCATGTTGTCGGCGACGATGATGGCGCCGGGATTGAGCCTGGGATAGAACGCCTCCAGGCACGGCACGTACAGATCCTTCCACAGGTCGACGAAGACGAAATCCACCTTGCCCGGAATTTCGTCGATCATCTGCACTGCGTCGCCGACCTTGAAGTCCACGTGGGCGGCCAGGCCGGCCTGCTCGGACATCGCCTGTGCATGGGCCGATTTGTAGCTGTGCAATTCCATCGTCACCAGCCGTCCGCCCCGAGCGCGTGCCGCCTCGGCCAGCCAGATGGCCGAGTACCCGAAGGAGGTGCCCAGTTCCAGGATGGTCGGCGCCTCCAAGCCGCTGGCCAATATGTTGAGCAACCGGCCGGTCTCTGGTCCGATGGCGCGCATGCGCTGATCCGCGCCACCATCGCGTCGATCGGGGGGCTCGACCCGGGGCAGGCCGCGTTCGTCGCGTATCCGGGCGTGGTACAGCTCCAGCACTTCGACGACACTGGCATCCATGGGGCTCTCCTTTTCTGTAAACGTTAACGAATCTGCACCAGGGCTTTGCCGGAGAAGTTCCGGTGCCGCAGGTCTTCCAACAGCTGCGCCAGCTCGTCGAAGCCGCGCAATACGCGCGCCTCCGCGTGCAGGCGTCCCTCGGCGATCTCGTTCAGCATCCGTTCTCCGGCGGTGGTCAGGTGCTGCCATGCCGTGTCGTCGCCGTGCACATGCAACGCACCTAAGGCCACCTCGTGCATTGACAGGGTGAGGCCGAATGGGGGGCACGGCCATCCGGGCACGCGATCCTGGATGCAGACCAAGTGGCCGTTGGCCCGCAGCGCCGTGGTCATGCGTTGGGCATGAGCGTCGCTGACGGCGTCGATCACCGCATAGAAGTGTCGGCCGCCGTCCCAGGCGTGCCCATCGGCCAGCGGCCCGGTGAGACATTCACGCGCGCCCAGCGCAAGCAACCGTTCGTGGTGGCGGGTATGGGCCATCGCGCTCACCACAAAGCCGCGGGCCGCGGCCAGTTGCACGAGGTACTGCCCAACCGCACCGCCGGCGCCGCTGACCAGTAGATGTTGGTCGGGCTGCACCGGCACTTTTTCGATGGCTAGCCACGCAGTCAGCGCCGGGCACGGAATGCTGGCGGCCACCTCGAAAGACAGCCCGTCGGGCAGTCGCAGCAGCGCACGCGCAGCCACTGGTGCGTACTCGGCGAAACTGCCATGGCCGTGCAGGCTGGTGTGGTAGGCCACGCGGTGGCCCAGCCATTTGGTGGGTACACCCTCGCCGACGGCAACTACCTCACCAGCACCATCGACGCCGGGGATATGGCCCGGTTGCCAATCGACCAGCCCGCCGCCGAGCACCTTCCAATCAACCGGGTTCATTCCGATCACGGCATTGCGCACCAACACCTCACCAGCCGCCGGCGGCTGCAGCGACACCTGCTCCAGCGCCAGTTCCAGCGGTTCGGCGCTGCCTTGCCAGCGCCATGCGCGGAAGTGGGCGGGCAGCGAGGACAACGATCCGTTATGCATGCGAGCGTCCTCCGCTTACTGGTAGGCGCCGGCCGAATAGGTCAGCTCATAGCTATGGCTGTAAATTTCAAGGATGTTGCCGAACGGGTCTTCCGTGTAGACCATGCGGTACGGCTTCTCGCCAGGGAAATACTCGCGCACCGGCATGCGCTGCTTGCCGCCTGCCGCCACGATCTTCGCGGCCAGACCTTCGACGTCCGGATCTTGTACGCAGAAGTGGAATACCCCGGTCTTCCAGTATTCGAAGTTGTTGGCCGGCTTTTCGGCATTGGGGAACTGGAAGATTTCCACGCCGATGCGGTCGCCAGTGGACAGATGGGCGATGCGGAACGAGCCCCAGCCGGCGCCGAAAACGTCGGTGCACATCACGCCGATGGCGCTTTCGTCCTCGCTGATGGTGGTCGGCGGCATGACCAGATACCAGCCCATGACCTCGGTATAGAACTTGACGGCGGCGTCCAGGTCGGTCACCGACAGGCCGATGTGCGAAAAACTGCGAGGGTATGTCAGAGACATGGCGATGGCCTTTTGGCAGAAAGAATCTCCGCAAGCGTAGGCGTATACGACCGATGTTTGGTCTAATGAAACCTTATCAATTGGATAAGAGTTCGTTATGACGAATCCGAACTGGCTGCGCTCCTTCGTTGCCCTGGTCGAAACAGGGGGCTTCACGCGTGCGGCAGATCGGTTGGGTTTGACACAGGCCGCGGTCAGCCAGCATGCACGTCATCTGGAGGAAGAACTCGGCCCCTTGTTGATCCGCCGTCCCCGGCAGATCGAACTGACTCCCGCAGGCATGGCGTTGCTGGAATACTGCAACGAGATCGAACTGGCCGACAAGCGCCTGAAACTTCGCCTGTCCGATGCCAATGTGCGCAGCGGGGAAATCAGCCTCATCACGCCCGGCAGCGTGGGGCTCGCCCTCTATCCGCTGCTGCTGACCTTGCAGCAGTCCCATCCGGGGTTGGTCATCCGTCATCGCTTCGCTCCCGATCCTGAAACTCGCGATGGCGTGCTGAGCAAGCAATACGAAATGGGCCTGGTCACGCTCAAGCCTGACGACCCGCGACTGGTCGCCACGTCATTCATCGAGGAGCCGTTGGAACTCGTCGTGCCGGCCGGTGCGGCCGTGGAGGGTTGGGAGGATCTGGAGCGGCTGGGCTTTATCGACCATCCTGACGGCCAGGCGATGGCCACCCGCCTGCTGGTGCGTCACTATCCGGGTAACCCCGGAATCCGCAACGTGTCCTGCAATGGCTTCAGCAATCAGATCGCGCTGATCCTCGAACCGATAGCCCGTGGCCTGGGTTTCACCGTGATTCCCCGGTACGCGCGCCAAGCCTTCGAACAGACCGATGCCATCCGGGTCATCGAGTGTGGCAAGCCGGTGGTCGATACGCTCTGGCTGATCCACCGGGCGGAATGGCCGCTATCGGCCCGTGCGACCTGGGTGCTGGAGCAACTTAGGAAGATGTCGCCGTTCGATCAGCGACGAGGAGGGCAGCGGCACGAGGTGGCCTGAGCGATCAGATCATTCCGAGCTGCTATCACAAGGACGGCTCTCGTTGTCGCCCAACCTGCCATGACACGCCGCCGCGCACTTTGGCGGCGATCTGCTCGCCAAGACGCTGCTCGATCATCGACCGCCACGGCACCAGGCATGAATCCCATGCCGTCATCGAGCATCGCATATCGTCCGCTGACAAGCATGACCGAACGCCGGTAGATACCAGCCACGCGCTAAGATCGAGCGTGGCGAACGCATGCCCACGCTCGCGATCATCTTCAAGATCGGTGGCGCGCTCGGCTATAGTACCGCCGTACCGATTGCCTCGACAGTAGACTAACTCGCTGGGTTCGTAACGTAAGCCGCCGGCGTTGGGCACCACGCCGCATTGGAGTTCAATTACTCGACGACCGGGGCTGCAAAGGCGGCGACCACGTGGTGACAGGGCCGCGGCAAGGCGCGCGTAATCACAGGTCTGTGCGACCGTTTCATCACCCGCCATAGCGAGGGCCTCGCCATCCCCCATATGGTGAACTGGCCTGAACTACTCGGAATCATCCATCGTCGACAATGCCCGCACCATGCCGTTCAGGACCGCATTGACATTCTGCGAGCGTCGTTCTGATTCCATCATGTCCAAGGCGTCGCGGAAGGCCCTGAACGTAGTCTAGCAGGTCGCGCCCGCCTCTAAGCAGGCGCGTGCTCCAAGAGCGAGGTGAGGAGCACCTTGAACTCATCGGGCTTGCCATACAGCGGCTCATGCTGGAGCCGGGCGAACCGACCTGCACGCTCCAGAACGAATGTCGGAAAACCGTGCAAACCGAACTGATGCATCATCTCCTGAGACGTTTCGATGTGTTCAGCGACCGATGCCGATTCGTATTGGGTGCGGAATTCGCTTTCGGTTAGCCCGATGCTTGCGGCGATATCAGCAAGGACGTTTACATCGACGACGCGGCGGCCATCTACGTAATGAGCCTTCTGAATCGCAGCGATCATAGGGAACGCCAGGCTCTCCGCCATCGTCTCCGCAGCCAGCACCGCCGCGATCGTCGGTGGCGAATGCCAGATCGAGTCGGGATGATCGAGCAGGCCGTCGAGATAGGCTGGACCGAAAATTTGACCCGTGAGGTCGTGAATTCGACCATCGGCGACCCGGATTTGCTTGCGCTTCGCTTCCGGCAACCGCACCGGGTTCGGGATCAGGCCGCCGCCGTGCAGTTTGATCCGCAGCCTGGGAATGTCCCGCGCGACCTCGATGAGCGACTCCGCCGCGTAACACCAGCCACACAGGGGATCATAGAAATAGTGGAGAACGGGGTCTGATCCTCGTCCACCCTCATGGTTCGTTATCTGAGCGTTCATTACGTGTGCAATTCTCGTTGTAGGGTTATGACGCCGGTTTCGCTCCTGTTGCATGCCATAAACCCCAGGAGCATTACCGGCGTGCCCGTTATGCTGTTTGGAGCAAGGTAGGGGCCACCCGACGCAGGATCGTCAGACCGTCATCCGCAGGCTGCCCTGTGAGACGTTCAATATGCCCAGATGCTTCGGAATACAGACCCTGCCGAATGGCCTCGGCCATGCCGACCATGCTTTCCACCAGGAATGGCGGCAGACCGGCAGCCAAAAGTCCAGCAGCATAGGCCTCAGGCGAACAGTCGTCGTGCGGGATTGTGCGACCGACCGCTTCCGACAGAGCCGCCGCGACATCGGCATAGGAGTAGGCGACAGGCCCGGTCAGCTTGTAGATCCGCTGCGCATGATCGTTCGTCGCGATGAGCACGGACAGCGTATTGGCTAGATCGGTGCGGGTGGCAAAGGCCACGCGACCGTTGCCCGTCGGCATCGAGAGCTTGCCGGTTGCGAGAGCACCCTTTGCGAACAGCAGGTTCAATTCGGCGTAAGCGGTATGGCGCGCAATTGTGTGCGAGAGCCCGCTGTCGGCCAGATACGCTTCTGTGTCGCGGTGGACAGTTGTGAACGGAAAGGGCGAGTTCGGCGTCATGGCATCCAGAACACTCGTGTAGACGATGTGCTGCACACCCGCACGCTTGGCACCGTCGATCGCGTTGCGCTGCTGCTGCTGTCGCACGTCAACCGGCGCATTGCCCGAGATGATCAAGACGGTGCGTGCGCCATCGAACGCTCGTGCCATGCTGTCGCTATCCGAGTAATCGGAGTCGCCCCGGATGGTGATGCCCTGCGCTGCGAGGTCAGCGGCCTTGTCCGCATCGCGAACGCTGACCGCAAAGTGAGAAGGATCGATGCGCTTGCGCAAGGCGGCGACGACCGCCCGGCCCAATTGTCCGTTTCCACCTGTGATAACAATCATGCCAATATTCCTTCAGTACTAGAGTGCTGAAAGGAACTTGCCCTAATTCGCTTGGGCAGGGAAGAACGCACGTGGCGATGCCTAAGGCACACCAGGGGAACCGATAAATGCTCGAGCATCTGGGAACATCATCTTCTGACGGCAAGGATATGTCCTCGCCTTCCCGCGCGAACCCCGTGCCTACATGGGAGGGTTCCTGCCCTGTGCGGGACATTCTCGACCGCCTCGGTGATGCGTGGAGCGTGCTGGTCGTTCTTCAGTTGGAAGCCGGGCCATGCCGCTTCAATGCGATGAAGCGCCAAGTGCCGGGCATCTCGCAGCGGATGCTGACGGTGACGCTGCGCCACTTGGAACGGGACGGTCTGGTGACCCGTGAAGTCTTCCCGACAAAGCCTCCATCGGTGGAATACACACTCACAGCGCTCGGCTTCTCACTGGGCAAAGCCCTTCAGCCTTTGACCGCTTGGGCATTCGAGCAGCAAGGGGTCGTGAACGCAGCCCGGCAAGTCTTCGATCAACGTCCATAGACGAAAAGCACTGCGCACATCTGACCTACAGCGCAGCAAAAAAGGGGACCGAAGCCCCCTGCAGTTCAGAGCAAACCCTGCTCGGCAAACGACACCGTGCGTTGGCCTGCCACGATGATGTGATCTAACGAGCGGACGTCGACGAGTGCCAAGGCTTTTTTGAGCCGTTGCGTCAGTGTCTTGTCTGCCTGGCTTGGCTCTGGATTTCCACTGGGGTGGTTGTGCGAGAAGATCACTGCGGCGGCATTTGCACGCAGTGCTTCCTTGACCACTTCGCGCGGGTATACAGAGGCGCTATCAATAGTGCCGCGGAAGATCTCTACGTAGTCGATCAGCCGGTGCTTGGCATCCAGAAACAATGCCGCAAACACCTCGTGTTCGAAACCTGCCAGCTTGGCGATCAGGTACTCCTTGACCAGCTCCGGTGATGTGAACGCTTCACCTCGTTGCATCTTCTGATCGATCACCTTGCGAGCTGCTGCCAGGATCTGCTCGGCAGTGGCTGGCGCGTAGCGACCCTGCTCGTCGCGAACCAGCAGGGAGGAGTCAAAGGCGAAAGTAAGCTGCGACATGATCGTTCTCCAGTTGCACGGGCGGAATTGCCCGGAACCGGCACAAGCACGGTGCAGCGCAGCAGTCAGGGGGCCACAGCCGGCCCTGCCGCAATCGCGCGAAGCGCGAGCAGCCCTTGACGGCGAGAACGCCGTGATAGGGTCAGAGGAAACAGCAAGACCGTTATTCCACCGATCTCACAGGCGCCACCAGCAAGCGCAGCGCGCAGGCTTTACCCAGCCAAAACGCACAAGGCGTATTGGCGAGCAGCAGGCATGCCCCACGGCATCCACAAAATCGCGAAGGCGGCAGGCGAGCGCTCGCGACTTGCCGCAGCCCACGGCGGGCTGGCAGGTCGTTGCCAGCAAACGTCCAGCGCTGAGCTAACGAAGCGCGGGCAGGCCTTGCGCCCATACCACAAACCCCGCTAGTCCAGAACCTGCCTTTCCGGCGTGAGAACAGATCGATCGAACAGCCATCTGACATCGACTCAGGGTCAGCCGTGACAACATGCCTCAAGCACAGGCTCTGCCTTCCTCTGAACGATGTAGTCACCAGACGTACAGCGAATCTCGGGCTGAGTGCTGCCTTGGCCAGACCGCAGGCGCTGATGGATGCGACTCAGAAAGCCCACTTCAAAGGCGCGCCTCTCAATGGCCCGCGGCAGCAGATCGCGCTCTGCGATCATCGCTGCCCAGAGCCAGCCGCTACGGGAGCAGTCGAGCCAAGTGTGCGCCAGCTTTACGCCTTGATCGAACGCATCACTGCAGTCAGCGGCCCACTGAATCTCCATGCCAGGGTGACCATCGTGAGGCGGCAGACATGTCGTGAAGTCCTTACTCATCCCGCACCTCCTCGCACTTCAGAAAGCGCGCGGCGATACAGAACGACCATCTCGTCCAGCAGATCCAAAGCCGAGTAAGCCGTGATGCGCACACGCAGATTCTCCGGCTGCAAGCCTTCAGGCTCAGCCAGTTGATCCAGCAGATTACCGAGCATGACTGCTCGCGTCTCGGCAGCGGCTTCAGAGGGTAGGGGAGAGCGTTCAGATTCATGCAGCGGGCTGGGCCGCAGCGGAAAAGGTATTACACAGGGTTCGAGCTCAGCCATGGCGCACCTCCAGATCAGAAGTGAACAGCAAGACCGAAAGCCCAAGGCGGAGCTCTTGGGTAAAAAGGAGGTAGCGCATTATCCTTCTGCTCCTTGGTTCGATTAAGGAGCCGCCACCAATCGTTGCTACACGATATGGAGGCGGACCGCACGGGGGTAGCAAACCGGGAACCAAGGGAACCGGCCAGGCCTAAGCCTGCCCCGTACGGCCCGCCATAGATACGCGATAACACAATGTTTACACACTGGTTATGCGTTATGACGTTGCCACGTCTTGGTATCTCAGGTTGCTACACCCGGTCGCGGGATTTACCACGACGAGCGCAGTCTAGCCCGTGGGTTTTGGCAGGGCAACATACTGTGGCGTAGTAGGGCATAAGCCGTAGTAGAAGCGGTGGCGCCCACCACATCGAAAGTGACCGCTTTCGGCTGCGGATTCAATTGGTCAACGCAACACCATAATTCCTGCGTAAGCAGGAGGAGTGTTGCAGATGAAGCAAGGACCTCGAATCTATTACACCGAAAGCCAGAAGGCGTTGATCTGGGAGCACTGGAGAGAGGGAGATTCTCTCCAGCAGATCGCCCAGCTCTTTGATTGCAACCACTCCTCAATACAGCGTATTTTGGCGCAGACAGGAGGGATACGACCGCCGATACGTAAACGCTCAAGGCTCGCGCTTACGATGGCAGAGCGTGAGGAAATATCGAGATCTCTCGTTGTAGGCCATTGATGCGCTTATAGAAAACGCTCAGAAACTACCTCAAGAGCTTTATCGATCTCTGACTTGGGATCGAGGCAAAGAGATGGCTGCGCACAAGCGATTTACCATGGCAACGAACATCCAAGTCTACATCTGCGACCCCAAATCCCCATGGCAACGTGGCTCAAACGATAATACGAATGGACTGTTGAGACAGTACCTTCCCCAAGGCATGAATCTCTCTGAGTACTCTCAAGACAAGCTCGATGAGGTAGCGAGACGATTGAATGAGCGACCACGTGAAACACTCGACTTTGCGACTCCTGCCGAGTGCTTAAATCATTACGTTGCGCCGACCGGTTGAATCCGCCAAAGTAAATTAAGGCGGTTGTCAAATGGGGTAACCACCTCATGGCAGCCTACTGAATTAAAGTGTGTATTCAGTCTCAACCGCTAATGAGCCGATGTATCCGGGGTACGCACGTTTCCCTAGATCATCAAGATAATCGCGCTCATACTTTTCATTCGTAACATAGATGTCAACCATGTCATCTACGCAATCCATTGTAATGTGACCCGCCCTTGTCTGGGTAATCACATTATAGCCTGTATAATAGTGAAGGTGCCGCGATGGCGCCTCACCAATTACAATGATCTGCGGATCAAGTTTTTCAAGCCAAGAGTCTGGAATCTTGCCGGATGCTCTACCATGATGAGAGGCGAATACGACTGTTGTTTTTGTTAGCTCGATATCATCAAAAATACTTTCCATGAAGTCGGTTTCTAGATCACCCAACCAAAGGAAACTTGCCCCGCCACTGACAGAGTATCTCAATACACATGAAACATTATTGAAGCTTTCACCAGCGTCGCATTTACGCAGAGCTTCCTTGAAAACGGCGTTAGAGGTATCCGGCCAAAGGATCTGCAAACCGGAAGATCCGCGTTCCTCATCACCTTGGTTTAGCCACTTCCGCTTTGAACCTTTTTCGAGAAAAAAAGCCTTACCTCCGTCTCTCAGGGCACAATAATGAAGAAATGAATCTGTTAGATCTGGCTTTTGAGCCTTATTTTTTACGCAATAAAAATTTGCAATAGGAAACTTTTTATCGAGCTTTTCGATGCCTTTGAAGTGATCTTCATCCGGATGAGTGCAGATAAAGCGTCGCATACTTTTGGTTTTTGACACTTCCTTGAGCTCGGCGATAATCTCATCAGAATTTTCAGTGCTCAGATTACAATCAATCATAGTGAAATTATCACCGCCATGAAGAATGTAGAACATATCGCCGTTACCAACGGATAAACTTTTTATCGTGGGCATTTTGCCTCCATGCATAATTATAATTGACTACTGCTTCTAAAAATAAATCCGTATGAGCCTACGGCTCCACATGGGCTTGGGCTGGTTTCTTTCTTGACCTCGGATTTGGTAAGGAGCCAAGGCACTCGAACAGGCGCTCCGCGTAGACAAATCCCATCCGCTTTACAGCATCCTTGTCGAAATAAAATAACCAGGCCATCAAAAGTGACCCAGAAATAAGAACTGTGAGCCCTGCTGCAAGCCCTAGATCTGCCAAATGAGTCGGCTCAAAATGAGGCGGTTCGACCCGAATTATTCCCCCAATCAGTCCGCCGTATCCTAATCCGCAGAGGCAAGACAGAATTCCTACGGCCTTCATCGCGACCATATTTCGATGAAAGCCATATGCGATGTTTTCTTTCAGTAGGAGATTTTTATTGCCACGAGTTAATTCCCTGAGGCGCTTAGTCGCACCAATATAGATATCATCAGCTTTAGCAGGATCCGATTTTTCGTCCTGTTCGCTAGGCATCTCAATCCCTAGTTTTGACGATATCTGTTGGTGATATCTTTGCTTACTGACGCTATCCAAGAATTTATCACTATGACGCAAAGCTAGAGTCGTAGGCATTCCGCCCCATTTCTTTAGCAGCTTTTCCTCCAGCTTTTTTCCTCGACCACGAGCAACGCTCCCCAACGCGTAGATCGCACCACATCCAGCCAAAAGTCCAATGACACTGGTAAGTACCGGATGTTTAGCTCCATAAACGCAGAGCAAAGGCACAAGCAGCGGTAAGGAAACCAAAAGCCCTGGTATCACTCTAGCCTTTCGTTCGTAAGGATCTTTCACCATCTCTAATATCGCAACCATGTTTAATCCATTAGTTAGATTTGCAAATATCGGTCTGAATCATTGTATGTGGGCTAAATTACTCACCCAACCATTCCTGACATTCTTGCGGATTGAGAAGCACCAATTGATGTGCCTTGGGATCAGGATTTTGGTTTCTGAGACCAAGTTTTTGTAGAAGATACCAAAGCTGAGATTGCCGGGTGGTCAACGTACTTTGACCATCCTGCATTCCGTAATCCAGCTCGATTGCACGACGCCGCCCCTCGTCTAACTCAGTATTTGCTCCAATTATCACCTGTACATAGGTATGCCATAACTTATCGAAAGGCGGCATGGAAGGCAGATCTTTTGAAACTAGCGAAAGTATTCTTGCGAGAACAAAATCTATGTGTTGGTTACGTCTGAAGCAATAGGCCCGTACATGCCATCTATAGCCGTCAAACCCTAATGCATGTGGAGCAATAGTCCTGATGGTTGGATCCGGCCCACTCATTGATTGGTAATTAATTTCAAGCGCTTCCTGGCGCTGGATAGCTCGAAGAATTTTAATCAGCGCCGGCTTATCGACGAGACGGATAGGGTTAGGCACCGAATCCATCGGGGGGGCCCAACCGATGAAGCTTTCAGCTTCATCAATTACGCCCATCTCCCGTGCAAGAAGCTCGTCCAGATAACGCAATCCATCATCAGGAGCAAATTTCGGGGTGAATGCATCCGTGGCCACATAGGCCTTAACGGTTTTGTCATAGACCGCATTTCCTGGTGCTTGCTCCAGATAGCTAGCAAAGTCTAAAGAAGCCTGTGGAGCAGAAATTCCAAAGAAATCTAGCAGATCAGCCCGGTTCACCCTTCCTTCCCACAAAAGCCTGAAGTCAATGAACTCCAAGCGGCGCATCTGCCCCCAGCGGCCTGCCTTTTTCGGTAGTTGGTCAGTCATTTTTTCTGCCTAGCGCAATGAATGATGCAATTGTAACACTACTAAAAAGTAGACCCATCTAGTTTTTATGGGTACCGTATTGCCATCACGACGATCCGCGTCTTCTTCTTGGGGGTGTGCACCATGGCTGGACAAATTGCGTTTTTCCCGGTGGGTAACGGCGACATGACCATGGTGCGGCTGGCTAACGCCGAGGCCACTACCATCATCATTGATGTTCGCATTCGCCAAGCGGCAGATGATCCTGAGGATGAGACGCCGGATGTTGCGGGGGAGCTGAGGAAGCAATTGCTCACCGACGCAGACCAACGCCCCTACGTGGATGCGTTTCTTCTCAGCCATCCTGATGAAGATCACTGCCTCGGCGTGCGCAAGCATTTTTGGCTTGGGCCGATTGAGAACTACCCGGACGATAAAAAGCCGCAGGCTGAAAAGCGAATCGTGATTCGTGAGATGTGGTCGTCTCCTATGATTTTTCGGAGACGTAACTCGCTCGGTCTAACACTGTGTGATGACGCCCACGCCTTTCATGTTGAAGCAAGGCGTCGAGTCCTTCGCTGGAAGGAACTTGGCTACGCAGTGGTTGGTAATGCCGTTCGAGTTTTCGGCGAGGATGAAGGAGGCAAAACCGACGACATCCAACCAATCCTTGTGAAGACAGGGGAGACCTTCTCGACCATTGGCGGACATACCTACGGTGACTTCTTCAGCGCAAGACTCTTGGCACCTATGCCCAAGCAAGATGACGAGACTGAAGAGACTCTTTCGAAAAATCACTCGAGTGTGATTTTGAGTATCGAACTGGCTCCGTCGTCATTCAGCCGAAATAAAACTCTCTTTCTGACGGGTGGCGATGCACATACCTCGATCTGGGAGCGAATCTGGAATCGCTACAAAGACACTCCTGAAGTGCTTGAGTACGATCTTCTTCTGGCTCCACATCACTGCTCATGGCATGCCTTATCTCACGACAGCTGGTCAACCTACGGGGAGGATGCCGAGATATCCCAAGATGCTAGATCGGCACTGGCTCAGGCTCGTCACGGTGCGATTATTGTCGCCAGCAGCAAAAAAGTGGTCGACGACAAAAACGACCCACCTTGCATTCGAGCTAAGCGTGAGTACGAGTCCATCCTCGATGACATCAATGGGCTTTTCCTGTGTGTCGGTGACAAGGCCAAACCAGAGACAATCCGGTTCGAGGTCACATCATCAGGCTTGGTGAGAGCAGCTGTAGGGATCGCGGCGGCGAGCAGTGCTGTAGCAGCGGCGGCGCCTCGGGCAGGAGCTAGGAAGTGAGCCTTAATCTCATCGAGTGGGGTAACCCACTCGGAGATGGTACGCAGGCACTGACACTTCCATTGTCGGCGGAAATCTATCGAGCATGCGAAAAGCATGAATACTTCCAGATCCAAGAAGTTCGGTCGCTATCAGACGGCGCAGGCCTGACCGAAATAATTGTAGTAAAGGCGGGCGACGGGTCTGTCGGGGCCCGCAACCCAAACGGCATTATGCGTAAGGAGTGGCTTGCCCTCACTGTGAACATGGAGGAAAACCCTCCTGTTGGGGTGAGGGTTTTAAGAAGTGAGTTCCCCATCCTAGGCCATCAAAATTACACCCGTACCGGAGAGCCCCTTTCCTTATGCTTGTACAACAGCACATGGTCAGAGATACAGCGCTCCTGGACACCTCAAAAGTTTCTCGCTCGGGTGCTTTGGTGGTTACGGGAATCAGCCGAAAACTTGCTCCACCTGGGTGACCAGCCGATGGAACAATTATTTTTTAATACACCGTTCCAAATCATCTTGCCCGCTAAACACGCAAAGGAGTCTTTAGATCCTACTCGGCGTTTGATCCTTGGCGAAGCAGAGTCCGGTAGCACTGAGGTCACTACTTACCTTGGTTACTACGTAGATGCGAACGCAGCAACGGCATGTGGAATGAAAGGGATCCCTACCCTTCGCGTTAATTTGCCGCCTGTTGAAAGCTCGCGCGTCGAGCGCTTTCCCGCGACCCTCGGAGACCTTGACCAATGGGTGGCGATTCGTGGCTGTTCCTTTTTTGAAGAGCTTACCAAAGCAATCAAGCAGTTGATTTCGGTCACTGATCTTTCATCCAATGAACAGCGTCCAAAATGCGTTCTTGTTTTGCTATCGGTTCCAAGGCTCCGCAACGGGACAGTGGAGAAAGTTGACGATCTCGCCTACTGGGTTACCAGTTCCCTGCTGCATCTTGGAGAAGCTTGTGGCTTGTTGTTTTATGACGAGTATCAAGGAAGCTGGAACCCCATAGAACTAGTAGGCCGTGCGCTAGAGGAGCGCTGGAAAGATATTTCGATTTTGCCAACCCAGCTTCGTTATAAGCTCGACAAGCCACTAATCCGATCATTGTCATGCTTGGAATCTGCAGAATCGGATTTTGAAGGAGTGATCGCTGGAGTAGGTGCTCTCGGCAGCTCCATGGTGGAAATGTGGACGAGAGAGTCTTGGGGTCAATGGACTTTGATAGATCCTGACCAAGCCATGCCTCACAACCTAGCGCGGCACATCATTCTGGATTCTGATATCGGATCACCGAAAGTCAAAGCTGTTAAAAGCATCCTAGATCAAATATTTCCGGAACAACTACCTCACATAGCAATTGACGCGAGTGTTGTCGACGAAAATGTGGATGTCTCTGCGGCGCTAAGCAACGCTAACCTAGTAGTGGACGCCACGACGACGCTGCATGTGCCGAGGGAGTTGGGTGAGCGCAATGAAACCCCTCGTACTGTAAGCGTATTCCTTACTCCTTCAGGTAAGAGCTCAGTATTGCTTCTCGAAGACCGTGCCAGGGGCATTCGGATATCGAGTATTGAAGCTCAATACTACCGTGCAATCCTTGAATCGCCGTGGGGGGAACTCCACCTTGACGGATACAATAAAGGTGAATGGGTCGGGAATGGGTGCAGAGATATTTCCCTCAGGCTTTCTGTTGAACTGATTCGCCTCCACGCATCACTACTCAGCCGGCAGGTAAGGCTGAGCCAGGCCAAATCGGAGGCGCGAGCGTGTGTATGGGATGTAAGCGATGAGACCGGCGGCGTTGCAGCGCATGAAATAACCATTTTTGAATCAAGGGAAGCACGCTCAGATGGCTGGACAGTCCGGTGGGATCAAGGTTTTATTGAACAAGTCCGCAGTCTCAGACGCCAGGAACTACCCAATGAAACCGGTGGAATATTGCTCGGATACACTGACCACCAGTTGAAGACGATCAATATAGTCAAAGGAATGCCCGCCCCTCCAGATAGCATCTCCACTCCCACCTCCTTCATTCGAGGATACGAGGGACAGGAAGAAGTGCTTCTTGATACACGTCGGAGAACCGCTGGGATTGTCGATTACATCGGTGATTGGCATTCACACCCGCCCAAGCATTCGTCACGCCCGAGCTCCGATGACATAAATCTACTTGCATCTCTAGCCCTGACAATGGCTGATGATGGACTGCCAGTTGTGATGTTCATCATGGGCGAAACTGATTGCACAGTTGCTGTAGGCACATGTTCGGGCGGACTTAAGGACAAATGAATGTCCTCAGGTTCTACCCCATTTCCCCGGACGGTTTGATAAAGTCTGTCGGCGTCCACGCTGCTCATAGGCCACATCCAATGTCTTGATCACCAAGCCGGCATCGGGCTTCGACGAAACGCCCAGCCCATTACGCCACGTGAAAAAAATCGATGCAAAACAGCCGCTCAACGTCTGGTGATCGGCGTTTGCGGCAGTGCGCGTAGCAACAGGAACGGGAGACCTCAAATACCGAGCACCAACAGATCAATTGGCTCTTCAGCACGAAACGGATCAATCAACGCGTATGGTCGTGCTCCTCGGCCATCAAGAGCGCGGTGGCATTTTATAGGATCCACTTTTCCCGCTCCAAAGGATGTTCCGGGTTTCTAGCTCCTGAATCGTTTGCTGGTTGGGGTAATGCCGTTTAGCTCTTCTGGGAGATGGCTGATCCATCGGCGCAACGCCGACTCAACGAGCCCAAGCGAGTGAGCTGCTTCGATATGGTTGTAGCCCTGGTTGAGAACCAGGAAGGTTACCTCGCGTTTGAACTCGGGCGTGAGCGTACGGCGTTGCTTGCTCATCAGACACCTCTCTATGGCGAGCTTTCTCGCCTTAAATGGTGTCCGGGTTTAGTCGACCGCTAAAAGACGTTGCTTCAGCGCAAGCCATCGTAAGACCCCTCTAATGAGAATACTTTGTTTTATCGTGGAGGTTTCGGTGGGAGTAGGCACCCTTAATAGGGGCTCGGAAAGGGTAGGTAGCCAGAAGATTTTTTTCTGCTATGGACATTTTTTGATTAGGGTAACTACATGAAAAAAAGGTCTTTTTCAATGTCCATACCTTTCAATGTAACCGGTATATCAGTACGTAAATTGTGGCCATGAAAATCCCTATCTGTGAGCCTGGAGCTGTTGATCCTTTCACGCCGGGATAGCGGTTGTGCCGTTGCATTCCGAGCTTCTAGCTCAATCGTCGTTCGGCATCATCTAGAAATCTGCAGGCCATGGTCTCGGTTCCTCATTCCTTGTCAGCCACAACGAGCTGGAGTCCTCCAAGGAAGCCTGCGAGCAGTTCTATCTCTATCGGGTGTTTCAGTTCAGGGATGGTCCGCGCCTGTTTATGCTAAGCGGCGACTTGTCCCAGCATGTTCATCTGAAAGCCACTGACTATCGAGCAAGTTTTCGCAGCATCACCGGGTAGGACAGAAACTGTTTCTACGCATGCGTATGGAAAGCTCTTGCTGAGCCGCGAAAGCACGGGCCTAAGCGGACCACGTAATTGGCCATTTCTCCACTTAAGCAATCGGCTCAACGGCTGTCAGGCCGTTAGCGGCTGACGCAGCTGGTAAAAGCAGACGCACGCAACAACCAGTACCAATGCCGCCCCGTATACCGCCATTCCAAACCCACCCGTGACGCCGACAAGGTCGATTATCTGGCCAGAGAGCGCCGCCCCGGTAGCGACCCCAACGTTCAGTCCCGCCAGCAGCCAGGTCAGGCCTTCGGTCAATTGACCAGCAGGTACCGTGCGCTCTATCAGTGCCACGGCAACGACCATGGTCGGGGCGAAAAACAGGCCAGCCACGGAAAACGGCGGGGGAAATTTGAGGGATGGTTCCCTCCAACAGAAAGGGCAGGGTGGTAACCGCTGTGGCCATGCCGCCACGTGGCAGACGCGCAAACGGATTGCTGCTGCACTAACGTCGTTATTGAAAACCATTCTCATCTGCCGTTAAGATACTGCTCCCCTTCGTTCAGGTCAGGTATGACGCGTGTCGGATCTGGATCTAAAAAGCCTGTTCCAGCAGCACGCCAGGGCGCTGCAAAGCTTCCTGCTGCGCAAAAGCCGTGACCCGAATCTGGCTGCCGATCTCGTCCAGGAAAGCTTCCTGCGCCTGAGCGAGCAGGCCCGGCATGTTCACATCGAGAACTCGCCAGCCTACCTCTACCGTACCGCCCGCAACTTGTTGATCGACCACCGTCGCCAGCAAGAACGACACAAGACCGACCTGGTCGGCGACGAAGTGCTCAATGCAGTCGAGGATGAAGTCGACAGCCTGGAAGACACAACCGAGAGGCAGCAACGTATGGAACTGTTGCAGCGAGCGGTTGCCGAGTTGCCGCCACGTACCCGCGAGATCTTTCACCTTAACCGCATTGAGGGACTGACCCATGCGGAGGTCGCGAGGCGCCTGGGCATCAGCGACAGCTCGGTGCAAAAGCACCTGTCCAAGGCGCTGTCGCATGTCATGGCGCGGTTGGGCGCTGGCCGTGAGCCCTGAACGAATGCGTATAGCAGGGCGCTTTTACGGTAAAACTGCAGCCCGAGCGTCATTACTTATAAGAGAGACCGAGAGCGCGACTTGAATAGCCCAGACCTGCAGGATCAAGAGATTCGTCAGGCCGCTGCCGATTGGGCGGTGCGCCTGAGCGACTCGCCGCTCGCCGAAGACGAGCAACAAGCGCTACAGGCCTGGCTCGCCCTCGATTCACGCCACGGTGTGGCTCTGCAGTTCGCGCAGCAAACCTGGGGCGATCTTGCCGGCCTCGCGAAGCCAGCCTTCGAGGCGCAGCGACGAGCGCCGTCCGATGCCAGGGCCGCCTTGCCAGTACGCAGACGCCGTAGGCTGGTGCGCTGGCTGAGCAGTGCCTCGCTGGCTGCGATCGTCATTGCCGTCGGCTGGACGCAAAGTGCGGCCTTGTACCTGCCGCTTGTGGCTGACCACCTGACGGCGACTGGCGAGGTACGCGTGGTCGAGCTGCCTGATGGTAGCCAGGCGATTCTCGATGCACGCAGCGCCATACGTTTGGACTACACCAGCCAGACCCGGCGCATCGAATTGCTGGCTGGCTCGGCTATTTTCCAGACGGCTCCGGTGGGTAAGAACGAGTCACGGCCGTTCGTTGTCGACAGCGGTGGCGGCAGGGCGCAGGCCCTGGGGACGCGTTTTATCGTCAGCCGCGATGACGCCGAGCAGACGCTCGTTGGCGTCATGCAGCACCGTGTGGTGGTCAGCAAGCAGGGCCAGAGCCTGACTCTTGCCGAAGGGCAAAGCGCACGCTTCGATGCCAATGGGCAGATCGAGCGGCTGAACCAGGATTTGTCACGCGCCAGCAGTTGGCAGCGCGGCCTGCTGATTTTCGATCAGGTCCCCCTGCAGCAGGTGGTGACCCAGCTCAATCGCTACCGCAACGGGCACATTCTTGTCGCGGGCGGGGAGTTGGCGCAGCGCCGGGTCAGTGGCGTGTTCCGGCTCGACTCGCTGGATGCTGCAGTCGCCACGCTCACCGAGGAGCTGGAGGCCAGTCATACCGAGCTGCCCGGCTTCAGCGTCATCTACTGAGCGGCCCTGCGTTTTTCGAGCCGGGCAAATAATTTGGAAAATGCTTACTGAGTTTTCTCTGTTGCATCGTCTTGCTTGTTGATAGTGATTTTCATTACACATCAACATCCAAGAAGAGCAGGTCGATGGACAACAAGGGAACGCGTCATTCAGTCAGTGCCGTCCAGCGCGTGCAGCGCGCTCTTGGACTGGCTGGTGGTTTGCTGGCTGGTGTGGCACTGGCCGCCGCGAGTAGCACTTGGGCTCAGGAACCAGTATCGGTATCGGCTGTGGCGGACGGTGGTATCCGGACTGCTCAGGTCGAGTTTGATATCCCCGCACAGCCGCTGCGCAGCGCTGTCATCGCCCTTGCCGAGCAGGCAGGGATACAGGTGTTCTTCGACAGCAGCAAACTGGCGGGGCTCGAAGCTCGTGAGCTGAAAGGGCTTTACGAGCCGAAGGAGGGTTTGCGTCTGCTGCTCCGCGGGCTACCGGTCAGTCACAGCTTTACCGGGGAGCGGCGGGTCAATCTGGAGCGGCTGGCAGAGGTCGCCGGTACGCTGCAGATCGATGAGACCATCATCGAATCGACCCGCGACGTCACCAACGAATGGATCTACCAGGCCCCCCGTTCTGTCAGCGTCATCACTCGCGAGCAGCTCGATCGCAACCCGCCGCGGCATGCGGCCGACATGCTGGTCGAGACGCCGGGCGTGTACAGCGCGGTGAGCGCCCAGGATCCCGGATTGTCGGTGAATATACGTGGCATGCAGGATTTCGGTCGGGTCAACACGATGATCGATGGCATGCGCCAGAACTTCAACGAGAACGGCCATCAGCAACGCAATGGTCAGCTCTACGTGGATTCCGAGCTGATCAGCAGCGTGGTGATCGAGAAGGGTCCTCGCTCCGATATCACCGGCGCAACGTCAATTGCCGGCAGCGCCAACTTCGGCACCCTGAACGTCGACGACATCATCCTGCCGGGCCAGGATCAGGGCGTGCGCCTGCGCGGAATGACCGGTCTGGGCGGCCACGGCAATGGCGTCAATTTCATCGGCAGCGCAGCCGTGGCCGGACGCTTTGGTGATCGCCTGGAACTGCTCGGTGCTCGCAGCCGGCGCAGCTTTGGCGACTATGCGGCGGGCTCGCGCCGGGAGAACTTCGACTTTCTTACTTCCGGCGTTCAGGATGGCAGGGAAGGGGTCACCCAGGTGGTCGACCGCATCAAGTTCTCCAATCAGGAGCAGGACTCGGAGCTGTTCAAGGGCCGCTTCACCCTGACCCCTGAACAAGCGCTGCAATTTACCTACGTGGGTACTGACCTCAGCTACAACAACGTTTCCGACCGCCGGGTGACCAGTGCGGTAGACGGCTCGGCCATCGATGGTGACGCCGCCTGGGCCAAGTTCGGCGATGCCAGTGCGCGCTCGCAGTCATTTGGCCTGGATTACACCTTCACGCCTGACTCCCCCTGGATCGACCTGAACGCCAAGCTCTACTACGTGACCACCCGGAACGAGCGCAATACTGCTGCTGGCCGGCCCATCGTCACCGATGGTGTGGACATGACCGCGACCGCCTGGAGGCTGGGTTATTGCCGGCAGAACCCGATTCCCGCTGACTGGCTGCAGGAATGCGAAGCTGGTCTGGGCAGCGAGACCAACACGCAGGTCGATACCTACGGTTTCAAACTCGACAACACCGCACGTTTCGCCGTCGCCGGCGTGGAAGGCTTTCACTTCAATCACGGCCTGGAATATTTCCTCGACAAGGGGACTTCCAAGAACCAGAGCAACTATCAGGGCGAGCCCTTCAGTTCGGGGCAGAACACCCTCAACCCCAATGGCAAGCGCAGCATCGCCAGCGCGTTTGGCAACCTGACCTTCGAGACCGAGCAGTTCACGCTCTCCGGTGGGCTGCGATACGACTACTACAACCTCAAGGGCAAGACTCAGGTGCCCTCAACCGAGTGGGCCTACCAGAGCCGCCTCGAACGTTTCACCACGGTCGTGACTAACCAACTGAACACCGCTAGAGCGCGCTGCGCGGCCGGTATCCAATCCGGCTGCAACAGTGCCAGAACCTTTGAAGCGGCCCTGGCCGATCCGACCTCCGTCGCCAACTACTTCACCTCTGGCAACTACGCTCCGCGCTGGCTCTCGAATGCGGGCATGCGTGACTACAGCGTCGACGAGAGCATGGCCAAGCTGCTGCCAACCCTTTCCGCGGCCTATCGCCCCACCGGCTGGTTCGAACTGTTCGCGAACTGGGGCGAGTCCTGGCGACCGCCCGCGTTGACCGAGTCGTTGATGGAGGGCTCACACCCCGGCGATCCCTTCGCGCGCATGTATCCCAACCCCTATGCCGATCCCGAAACCTCCCGTAGCTGGGAGCTGGGCTTCAACGTCGACACCTTTGACCTGATCCGCAGTGGCGATCGCTTCCAGGCCAAGGTCGCCTACTACGACACTCGGGTCGACAATTACCTGGTGACCTCCATGGTCAATACCCTGCCAGGCCGTACCGGCGGCCTGGGCAATACCATGTTCGTCAACAACCAGGTGCCGATGAATTTTCGCGGCATGGAGTTCGAAGTCGATTACGACGCTCGGCGATGGTACACGGGCATCAACTACACCCATGTGCTTGGCGGCGACAACGAGCTCTGCCAAAAGGTTTATCCCCTTGGCAGCGATCACATCCGTGAAGACATGCCTCGCGAAGACGGTAGCTACTCGGACTTCCACAACGATGCCATTGCAGCCGGCTATGCCTCCTATGAGGCCTACCTCGATGCCCAGCAATCCTGTGCCGGTGATGTGTTCGGCATGAACAGTGCGCGCAACCTGCCCATGGATCGTGGCAGCTGGGTGGTCGGTACCCGCTGGCTCAACGATAGCCTGGAAATTGGTGCACGGCTCAACTACAGCGCCGCCGGCGGCCCCGAGGACTGGGACTACGACCTGTGGCCCAGCTACACCACCTGGGATCTGTTCGCCAGCTATCGGGTCAGTCGCAACCTGTTGCTGCGCACCACCGTGGAAAACATTCGCGACCGTAGTTACGTCAGTGGCTACTCCGACATCTTCACCAAATCCTATGGCCCAGGCCGCACCGTGATGGGCGGTTTCGAGCTGCAGTTCTGAGGCTGGCCACTGCTTTGGAGGCCAACCAGGAAGCATGTCGGCAACGGCATGGAAACCGGCACCGCAAGGTGTCACTCACGGCGAATCATTCGCCGAAGCAAGGAGAGAGAAAATGGCAATTTCCTACAGCTACGACGCCAACGAGTTTCCTTTGGGCTTCAGCTCGGGCGGCACGCTCGAAAGCTTGCTGCTGGCCTACCAGGACACTGGTGTACCAGGTGAGCACCCAACCAATACCGGCGGCTTCTACACCAACGGTGTTGCGTCCGGTCTCTCTGGCGACACGTACGCAATGAGTCTGGGTGACGGCTCGTTCTCGTTCTCGGCGGTTGGCAACCTGTCCTACAACTTCAGCAGCCATTCACTGTACGGCACCCTGCAGCAGGTCACCCTGGGCGGTGGTCTGAATACCAACGGTACCGTTTCCAGCCCGCTGATCACCTTCGACCTCGGCAACACGCCATTGACCGCCACGGCGGTGGAAGGTCGCGACAACGCCGTACACGATGTGATCTGGGGCCTGATGAATGGCTCTGTTGAGGGGGCTACCGACAGCGCCAGTACGCCAAACGACGGCGGCCTGCTGGCCGTTCTGGAAGCTGCTGGGTTGACCGACGACATCATCACCACGGCGGGCTCGTCGTTGAGCGAGTCGGAGCTGCTGCTGGCGGCCTGATCACGAGGCAATAAAAAGCGAACGGATATGTCATCCCGTCCGCTCTGGTAACGCCGTCACAGCCCGTGTTTTCCAAGGCCCAGGCTGTGACGGTCACGAATTCTGGATGTCGCCCGGGCGCCCGTCAATGGCCCCGGAGACGCCGTCAGGCGCGCTGCGCCTGGCACTGCGCCAAGGAGTTTCAGGATGCGCGCCCCCGTCCCCGCAGCTACCAACGAGATACTTCACGCCCTGCGTGCCTGCCGATCAGGGCTGCTGCATGTCGGTCTGTTCTCCGCGGTGATCAACCTGCTCATGCTGGCACCTGCGCTCTACATGCTGCAGGTCTATGACCGGGTACTCGCCTCCGGCAATGCCATGACCCTGTTGATGCTGACCCTCATCATGGTCGGTCTGTTCGTGTTTGCCGGAGCGCTGGAATGGATCCGCAGCCTGCTGGTGATCCGGCTCGGTACGCAAATGGACATGCACCTTAATGCACGGGTGTTCGAGGCCACCTTCGAAGCCAATCTGAGCAATGCTCGGCAGACCTCGACCCAGGCGCTGAGCGATCTCACCAGCCTGCGTCAGTTCGCGACCGGTAATGCGCTGTTCGCGTTCTTCGACGCGCCTTGGTTTCCGGTGTATCTGGGGGTGATATTTCTGTTCAGCCCGTGGCTCGGCCTGCTCGCCTTGGTAGGTGCCCTGGCGCTGTTGATACTGGCCTGGCTCAATCAGCGGCTGACCCGGGAGCCGCTTGGCGAGGCTGCACGGATGTCCATCGCTGCGAATCAGCAGGCCTCCGGTCACCTGCGTCAGGCCGAGGCCATCGAGTCCATGGGGATGCTTGGGGCGATACGCCAGCGCTGGTTCGCCTTGCATGCCGGTTTCCTGAGCCAGCAGAACCTGGCGAGTGAAAAGACTGCCGTGTTCAGCGCCTGGTCCAAATACGTTCGCCTGGCGCTGCAGTCACTGGTGCTGGGGCTGGGTGCCTGGCTGGCGCTGGATGGGTTGATCACACCCGGGATGATGATCGCCGGGTCCATACTCATGGGCCGGGTGCTGGCGCCCATCGATCAGGTGCTCGGCGTCTGGCGGCAGTGGAGCAACGCACGGCTGGCCTACGAGCGGCTGTCGGCGCTGCTCCAGGCGCACCCGCCGCGGCCGGTCGGGATGCCGCTGCCCGCGCCTCTCGGCGCGGTACGCGTCGAGCAGCTCAGCGCTTTCGCACCGGGCACCCGCACGCCGTGCCTGGTGAACATCGGTTTCGCCCTGGAGGCGGGGGAGATACTCGGTGTCATCGGCCCTTCCGGCTCGGGCAAATCGTCCCTGGCGCGCTTGCTGGTAGGCGTGACCAAGGCGCAGACCGGCAAGGTGCGCCTGGATGGCGCCGATCTGCAGCAATGGGATCGCACCGCCCTGGGCGCTCACATCGGTTACCTGCCTCAGGATGTACAACTGTTTGCCGGCACCGTCGCCGAGAACATCGCCCGTTTCACCGGAGTGGATGCGCAGAAGGTGGTGGCCGCAGCGCGGATGGCCGGCGTGCACGACCTGATCCTGCAACTGGCTGATGGCTACGATACCCGCCTTGGTGAGGGTGGCACCGGGCTGTCCGGAGGGCAGCGACAGCGTATCGGCCTGGCCCGGGCGCTTTATGGCCTGCCGGCGCTGATCGTGCTCGACGAGCCGAACTCCAACCTCGACGAGACCGGGGAACAGGCGCTGCTGGCGGCCATCGCCGAGGCGAAGCGGCAAGGTCGCACCCTGGTGCTGATCGCTCATAAACCCTCATTGCTGGCCAGCACCGACAAGCTGCTGGTGCTGCGCGCCGGGCAGATACAGGCATTCGGCCCGGCCGACCGGGTCTTGGAGGTGTTGCAACCCAAAGCGTCACCCGTAGCGGGAGCCTTGCGCGGCGCCCCCTCGCTGAGCATGAGCTACAGCAGCCAGGGAGTGGCATCCTGATGACTGAATCCTTGCGCAAGCAAAAGCCACTGGCCGACATATTGCCTCTGGACGAGCGCCGGTACTCTCGAATGGGCGGCTGGCTGCTGGCGGTCGGTTTTGGCGGTTTTCTGCTCTGGGCCGGCCTGGCACCCCTCGACAAGGGTGTGGCGATCAGCGGCAACGTGGTGGTCGCCGGTAATCGTCAGGCCGTGCAACACCCCTCTGGTGGAGTAGTTCAGAGTCTGCTGGTACGTGACGGTGACCAGGTCGAGGCAGGGCAGGTGCTGATTCGCATGGACGCCACGCAGATTCGCGCCCAGCGCGAATCGCTGTTCGTTCAGCACCTTGGAGCTGTGGCCAGCACCGCTCGCCTGGCGGCCGAGCGTGACGGGTTGGCGACCATCCTCTTTCCTCCCGCTCTGGTGTCTGAACACGATCCTCGGGTCGAGTCGACGCTGGATTTGCAGCGCCAGTTGCTCGCCAGCAGGCGGGCCGCGCTGCGCCTCGAACTGGCAGGGTTGCAGGAGAGCATCGCGGGCAGCCAGGCCGTGCTCGAAGGGCTGCGCGCCGCCAAGGCTCACAAGGACGAGCAGCGCAGCAGCATGCAGACGCAATTGCAGGGCCTGCGTGAACTGGCGCGCGACGGCTACGTGGCACGCAATCGACTCTTGGAAAACGAGCGGCTGTACGCCCAACTCAATGGCGACATTTCCGAAGACCTCGGCAATATCGGCCGGACCCAGCGGCAGGTCCTTGAGCTACGCCTGCGTGCCGCCCAGCGTAGCGAGGAGTATCAGCAAGACGTACGTCAGCAGCTCGCCGATTCACGCCTCAAGGTGGAGGAACTGGGCAGCCGTTTGAGCGCTGCCGACTTCGAACTGGCCCACAGCGAAGTCCGTGCCCCAGCCGCCGGCACCGTGGTCGGACTCGACGTTTTCACCGAGGGCGGGGTGGTTTCGCCGGGTCAGATGCTGATGGAGATCGTCCCTCAGGACGCACCGTTGCTGGTCGACGCACGGGCCCCGGTCGAGCTGGTCGACAAGCTGCAGCCGGGTCTGGACGTAGAGCTTTTGTTCGTCGCCTTCAACCAGAGCCGCACACCTCGGGTCAACGGCAAGGTGACCCTGGTCTCTGCGGACCGCCTGCTGGACGAAAAAACCGATCAGCCGTATTACCGGCTGCGTGTGCAGGTAGACGATGATGGATTGCGTCAGTTGCAGGGCCAACAAATTCGTCCCGGTATGCCGGTGGAAGCCTTCGTGCGAACGGGTGAGCGTTCGTTGCTCAACTACCTGTTCAAGCCGCTCAGCGATCGGACCCACATGGCGCTGGTGGAAGAATGAAAACATCCGATCAAGCCCGGCGCCTGATTTCGCCAACCGTCAGATGCGTGCTCATTCTGTTCGGTGCGCTGCTCGCCGGCCCGAGCTCCGCGTTTGGCGTAATGGATGCCTACGCCCTGGCCCTGCGCAATGATCCGACCTTCCAAGCCGCCACTCGTGAGCGGGACGCCGGCGTGGAGAACCTGGCCATCGGCAGGGCCGGCTTGCTGCCGAACCTGTCGTACAGTTATCGCAACGCCCGCAACGAGTCCGACGTCACGGCTGGCGGGGTGACCAATGACCGTGATTACGACAGCTACTCCTCGGGGCTGACCCTGCAGCAACCGCTATTCGACTATGCCGCCTGGGCCGAGTACCGCCAGGGGGTTGCCAAGGCGGCGCTGGCTGACGAGCGTCTGCGCGGGCGTGGCCAGGAGCTGGTGGTGCGGGTGTTCGAGGCATACAGCCAGGCCTTGCTGGCAGGTGAGCAGATCGCGCTGGCGGGCGCCCAGCGGCGCGCCTATGCCGAGCAGCTGCAGCTCAACCAGCGTACGTTCGAGGCGGGTGAGGGCACCCGAACCGACGTGCTGGAAACCCGAGCTCGCCATGATCTGTCCCGGGCCCAGGAGATCGAGGCCCAAGATACCCTGGATGCCGCGCTGCGCGATCTGCATGCGATCATCGGAGAGCCGGTCGAACTGCGACAACTGGCGCCACTGAATGAGCCGTTCGGCGCTGAGCCGCTGGCTCCGGCACGCTTCGAAGGTTGGCGCGACATGGCCATGGTGCACAACGCCGAACTCGCCAGCCAGCGACACGGACTTACCGTGGCCGAGCAGGAAGTCGAGCGCCAGCGGGCCGGGCACCTGCCAACACTCGGTCTGTACGCCAGCTCGCGCAAGACCAGCTCCGACTCGGAAAGTACCTACAACCAGAAGTACGACACCGACAGCGTCGGCATTCAGCTCAGCGTGCCGTTGTTCGCTGGTGGCGGGGTGTCGGCTGCACGGCGTCAGGCATCGGCATCCTACGATCAGGCCCGATACGAGCTGGACGCCCAACGCGACGGATTAATCAACGAAATGCGGCGCCAGTTCAACCTCTGTGCGAGCAGCACCGCCAAGGTGCGCGCTTATGAACTGGCAGTCGAGTCGGCAAGCAGCCTGATTGAGGCCACCCGAAAAAGTGTCAGCGGTGGCGAACGGGTTAACCGCGATGTGCTCGATGCCGAGCAGCAGCTCTACAGCGCTAGACGGAATCTGGCAGAGGCTCGTTACGGCTACCTGCGGGCCTGGCTGCAGTTGCGCTACCTGGCTGGGGTGCTCGGTGAGGCGGACCTTCGTCATCTGAGCCGTTATTTCCCAAGCAGCACGTGACAGTTCAATCGCCAGTGAGGTGGCTGGATTTACCAACTTTTGCATGCTCATTCGTCAGTTATCTAGACGATGCCGAGCACCGCTCGAGAGGCCCGTACAAGGAGAGACTCATGACTGCCCCACAAGCACAACTGCACCATCCGCTGCGTTCCCAGCGCCTTAACCAACTGACCCACGAGCCGCACAGCAAGCTCGATACCTTGGTTAAAGGCCAGAACCCCTTCGGTAGTCCGGAGCGTTTTGCGCGCTTCGTCGCAGCCCAATATCTGTTCCAGTACGACCTGGAAAAGCTGTATCACGATTCTGCACTGACCGCGTTGCTGCCGGATCTGCCGGCGCGCTGCCGGTTGCAGCAAACCCGTCTCGACCTGGCTGACCTCGGCCTGCCGGTGCCAGCGGGCGATGAGGCGATTCGTAAGCAGTCGCTCGGGTTGGGCGCCGCCCTGGCCTGGCTGTTCGTGTCCGAAGGCTCCAAGCTTGGAGCGGCCTTCTTGCTCAAGCGCATGCCCGCTCTGGGCCTGAGCGAGACCTTCGGGGCGCGACATCTGGGCGAGCCCGAGGGTGGCCGGGCCCAAGGCTGGAAGACCTTCGTCGCGGCGCTCGACAGTGTCGAACTGGACGAGCAGCAAGAGCGTGAGGCGGACGCGGCCGCCATCGCGGCTTTCGAGCGCTTCGCCGTGCACCTGGAGCGCAGCTTTGCCTGATACGCCGACAGCAATGACGAGGGGTTGGACGCGCTGGTTATGGCTGGCGCTTGCCTACCTGAGCATCGGCATGGCAGCGGTGGGTGTGCTGGTGCCTGGCTTGCCAACCACTGAGTTCGTGTTGCTTGCCGCCTGGGCCGCGTCGCGCAGCTCATCACGGCTCAGTGCCTGGCTGGAAAACCATCGCCTGTTCGGGCCAATGCTGCGCAACTGGCGGGACGGCGGTGTGATCACCCGGCGTACCAAACTGGTGGCAAGCCTGAGCATGCTGTTGGCCTTCGGCATCATGGGGTTGACGGTAGCGCACACGCCATCGTTGATCTTTGCTGGGTTGGGCATGAGCTGCGGCGCATTGTGGATTTGGTTACGGCCCGAAGAAAAGTGTGAGGGATGACTACCCTCGTTTAAGCTCAGCCTCAAGCAATGTATCGCATAGGCGCAGCCGTAGAGGCTGCTTTCTCAGCATGTAAACCGCATCTGGCCGACTCAAAGAGCTGCTGGGCTCAGGGTCTTTTGATATCGGGAGTTCATGAAGGCTTGCCAGAGGGCTGCTGGCCACTGTGCTTTTCAAATCGGATGTCACCCTCGGGCAGATCAAAGCTGGCCCTTGTTTGATCTGCTGACCAAAGCTGGCCACACGGCGGTTGCTATTGTTCGTGATCCTTCAGCGCACCCAGGCCCGAACGCGGCCAAGGCGGATCGGCTCGAGTGAGTTGCCTGCACCAGCCTACCAAGGTGCAGATAGCGTGTTTATCATCTGCCCATCGCTTCGGAAGCTGACCGCGTCGAATTCTGCGACAGCACTACACTGGAAATTGCTAAAGCGCGCCCCAAACGCGTGGTGATCTCGACGAGAGGATTGAACGAGACGAGTGCTCAGACCCTGCTTGGATTGGCGTCTAGATCTGTTAAGCAAAATGACACCTATCGCCTTCAGTCGCTGGGCAGATCCAATACACCCACACCGCACTCCTCAGCCAACCGCTCTGGCCTGTACATGGATGCTCTGTGGAGTGGGACGCTAGGGGTAGGGCGGCAGACCTGGCGTCACTCGCTCTTGCGTTGTGAATACAAATGCGGCCTGCGGCAGAACAGCCACGCTGGCTGGGGATACGGCATCGAGGCCGTGCAGGGTTTCCACAGACTGCCTTGGCGGCGCTCAAATGTCGACTTTCACCCCGCGAGTCAGCTAGTCATAGTTGAGCTCGTGGCCGAGCTGCTCCTGCATCCAGGCAAGAAAACGTCGCAGGCGTGGCAGGTTGGAACTTGTACGCGGGAATACCAGATGGTGGGCACTGACGGCGCTGCTACGCGTATCGTCAAACACTGGAACCAGGCGGCCTTGGCGGATGTAGTCCTGGGATAGCAGGGAGCTTTCCAGCGCGAAGCCGAAGCCATGGCTGGCTGCCTCCAGACTCATGTAAGAGCGGTCGAAGCTCAGCGCGAATGGCGCCTCGGGTAGTGACACGCCCTGCTGAGCGAACCATTGGGGCCATTGCACCAGGGCGGCTTCGGAAAGGATGAGTTTCTGGGCGAGCAGGTCCTGCGGTTCTTTTATCGGATAGCGTTCCAGCAAGGCAGGGGAGGCCAGGACGGCCAACTGCTCGTGGCGGATGCTCCGCACTTCTAGGCTTGGCCAATTGGGGTAGCCGTGGCGGATGTCGAGATCGATCTGGTTACGGCCGAAGTGCAGCGATTCGTACGAGCACGACAGGTTGATCTGGATATCCGGGTGGCGCTCGCGAAAACGCTCCAGGCGCGGAAGTAACCACAGCAGGCCGAAGCTGGGTGCCGAGTGCAGGCGTAGGCTATCGGCACTGATTTCGTTGCTAGCCCGTTCGGTGGCCAAGGCCAGGCTCTGCAACACGCCGGTCACGTCACGCAGGTACTGCTCGCCTGCCGGGGTAAGGGTCACGCCGCGGGCGTTTCGCAGGAACAAAGGGCGGCCGATCAGGGCTTCCAGATTGGCGATCTGGTGGCTGACGGCCGAGGGCGTGAGGTTCAGTTGTTCGGCTGCCCGAGCGACGTTGCCAAAGCGTGCCACCTGTTCGAAGGACTGAATGGCTTTCAGTGGTGGTAGTGGCATCGACTTGCTACCCAGTGGTTGAACACGGTGTTACCTGCAAAATGCCTTTGATTAGGTGAATCCTACCGTGCTGATTTAATTGTGGGTCACCACATGCTGAATTTTTTTCAGCATTGGTTGAAGCCAGCTGCGTTGCTCCACCTGCACATCGCGCCGACTCTCTGCCTATCGGTCGTCACGGGCCGCCAACCATAAAAACAAAAGTCGGAGCACAGACCATGCTACTTCAAGGCAAAATCGCAATCGTTACGGGCGCCGCCTCCCCACGCGGCATTGGCCGCGCCACTGCCCAGGCGTTTGTCGAGCAGGGCGCCCGCGTCATCATTCTCGATTTGGATCTCACGGCCGCCCGCGAAGCCGCTGCGCAACTTGGCGAGGGCCACCTCGGTCTAGCTGCCAATGTCGCGGACGAAGCTCAGGCTCGCGACGCAGTGGCTCGGGCGCTCAGCCAGTACGAGCGTATCGACGTGTTGGTCAACAATGCCGGTATCACCCAGCCGGTGAAGACGCTTGATATTACTGGCAAGGACTACGACCGCATTCTCGACGTTAATCTGCGTGGCACCCTGCTGATGTCCCAGGCCGTGCTACCGACGATGCGCAGCCAGAAGGCTGGCAGCATCATCTGCATGTCGTCGGTGTCGGCCCAGCGCGGTGGTGGCATCTTCGGCGGGCCACATTACAGCGCGGCCAAAGCGGGTGTGCTGGGGCTGGCCAAGGCCATGGCGCGGGAGTTCGGCGCCGACAACATCCGCGTCAATTCGCTTACGCCGGGGTTGATCCATACCGATATCACCGGTGGCTTGATGCACGATGATCGACGCCACGCGATCATCGATGGCATTCCTTTGGGCCGCCTGGGCGAAGCGCGGGAAGTGGCCAATGCCGCGCTGTTTCTGGCCAGCGACCTGTCCAGCTACCTGACGGGTATCACGCTGGATGTGAACGGCGGCATGCTGATTCACTGACGTCATACGCCGTTCGTTCTGTATCTGCTGCCTGGCGCTCGCCCGCCAGGCATATGAATAAAAACAAGAGATCAGATCACCATGACCACCATCGCCCTCGATGCGGCCTCGACCGCTCGCAGCAATGCCTACCGCAAGACCGCCTGGCGGCTGATGCCGTTTCTGATGCTGTGCTACCTGTGTGCCTACCTGGATCGTGTCAACGTCGGCTTCGCCAAGCTGCAGATGATGGATGACCTGGCGCTGAGCGAGGCGGTTTACGGCCTGGGAGCCGGTATGTTCTTCATCGGCTACTTCCTGTTCGAAGTGCCCAGCAACGTAATTCTCCACCGTGTGGGTGCGCGCCGCTGGATCGCGCGGATCATGATCACCTGGGGCATCATTTCCGGGATGTTCGCTTTCGTCGAGACGGCCACGCAGTTCTATGTACTGCGTTTTATGCTCGGCGTTGCTGAAGCGGGCCTGGCTCCCGGGCTGCTGCTGTATCTAACCTACTGGTTCCCATCCTACCGACGCGCCAAGATGACCGCGCTGTGGTTCGTGGCCATTCCGCTTTCGGGCATGATTGGCGGGCCACTATCTGGCTGGATCATGGAGCGCTTCGCTGGCGTGCACGGCTGGGCCGGCTGGCAGTGGATGTTCGTGCTGGAGGCCATTCCCACCGTGTTGGTCGGGATACTGGTGCTCAGTTACCTGAAAGATAGCGTGGACCAAGCGAACTGGCTTAACGATGAAGAGAAGGCGCTGATCCGAAAGGAGCTCGCCGAAGACGATCAGCATAAGGTCCAGCACGCCTCGGCCGGTGCATTCATCCGCGACCGTCGCCTGTGGTTGCTGGCTGGCATCTACTTCTGCGTGGTGATGGGGCAGTACGCGATAACCTTCTGGCTGCCAACGCTGGTGCGTAACGCCGGTGTCGCCGAGCCGCTGCACATTGGCCTGCTAACCAGCCTGCCTTACCTGTGCGCCATCTTCGGCATGCTGCTTGTGGCACGCAGTGGTGACAAACATCAGGAGCGCCGCTGGCACCTGGCTATGCCAATGCTTGCAGGTGCACTGGGCCTGAGCCTTGCCGCCGTGCTGGGCAGCAACGTGACTCTATCGATCCTCAGCCTTTGCCTGGCCGCCTCCGGAATTCTCGCCGCCTCCTCTTTGTTCTGGATGCTGCCGACCACGCTGCTTGGTGGGGTTTCCGCCGCCGCCGGTATTGCCGCCATCAACAGCTTCGCCAACCTTGCTGGTTTCTGCTCTCCATACCTGATTGGCTGGGTGACCACCACGCTCGGCAGCAGCGCTGTGGGCATGTACCTGATCACCGGTGTGCTGGTGTTCGGCGCGTGCCTGGTGTTCCGCGTCCCCGCCCGTCAAGTCAACCGCTAGATAGGAGTCACTTCGATGAATTCCGCATCCACTGCCACGGGCGCACTGTCGCTGGCCAAGCGCGCCCAGAACATCCGCCGCCATGCCCTGCGCATGGGGCAGGTCCAGGGGCAGGGCTATATCGGCCAGGCGCTGGGCGCTGCCGACCTGTTGGCCGTCGCCTACTTCCATGCCCTGCGTTATCAGCCTGACAACCCTGAATGGGAGGGGCGTGACCGCTTCTACCTGTCAATCGGTCACTACGCCATCGCTCTTTATGCGGCGCTGATCGAGGCCGGCATCGTCCCCGAGGAGGAGCTCGAAACTTATGGAAGCGATGACAGCCGCCTGCCCATGTCGGGCATGGCCGCCTACACACCTGGCATGGAGATCACCGGCGGCTCGCTGGGCCACGGGCTGGGGATCGCGGTGGGCGCCTGCCTGGGCCTCAAACGCAAGGGTTCGGATCGCTTCGTCTACAACCTGCTATCCGACGGGGAACTCAATGAAGGCTCGACCTGGGAGGCGGCCATGTCCGCTTCGCACTGGAAACTCGACAACCTGATCGCGCTGATCGACGTGAACAATCAACAGGCCGATGGCTACTCCAGCGAGGTGTTGGCCTTCGAGCCCATTGTCGATCGCTGGCAAGCGTTCGGCTGGTTCACCCAGCGTGTCGACGGAAATGACATCGACGCACTGGTGAAGGCCTTCGATGCCGCCCGCCAGCACGCAGGCTCGCAACCCCGAGTGATTATTTGTGACACCCGCATGGGCAAGGGCGTGCCCTTTCTCGAAAACCGCGAGAAGACTCACTTCATCCGGGTGGATGAGAGCGAATGGAATCTCGCCTTGGACATGCTCGACGCTGGGAGCCAGCCATGAATACCTCCACGACATCCAAGAAGCGCCTGACCACCTCGGCGATGATCGCCTCCATCGCTGCGGAAGGGCAGGCCACGCGCGCAGCGCCCTTCGGCCACGCACTCACGGCACTGGCCGAGCAGCGCAAGGATATCGTCGGTTTGTCGGCCGATCTGTCCAAGTACACCGACCTGCACATTTTTGCCAAAGCGCACCCGGGCCGCTTCTATCAGATGGGCATGGCGGAGCAGTTGCTGATGAGTGCCGCCGCAGGGATGGCCCGTGAGGGGCTGGCACCGTTCGCCACGACCTACGCCGTGTTTGCTTCACGGCGGGCCTACGACTTCATCTGCATGGCCATCGCTGAAGAAAACCTTAACGTGAAGATCGTTTGCGGCTTGCCGGGGCTGACCACCGGTTACGGACCCAGCCACCAGGCGACCGACGACCTGGCGATCTTCCGGGCGATGCCCAACCTGATGATCGTCGACCCCTGCGATGCCCATGAGATCGAACAGGCCGTGCCGGCCATCGCCGCACATCAGGGCCCGGTGTATATGCGCCTGCTACGTGGCAACGTGCCCCTGGTGCTGGACCAGTACGACTACCGCTTCGAGATCGGCAAGGCCAAGACGCTGCGCTCCGGTCGCGAGGTGCTGATCATCGCCACCGGACTGATGACCATGCGTGCGCTCGAAGCTGCGGAGAAACTGCAGGCTGATGGCGTCGATGTCGCCGTGTTGCATGTGCCGACCATCAAACCGCTAGACGAGGCGACCATCCTGGCCGAAGCCCGCAAGCCTGGGCGCTTGGTGGTCACTGCCGAGAATCATTCGATCATTGGGGGGCTGGGCGAGGCCGTCGCTGGGGTGCTCCTGCGCAACGGCGTAACGCCAACCTTCCGGCAGATAGCTCTGCCGGATGCCTTCCTGGACGCGGGTGCATTGCCGACCCTTCACGACCGTTACGGTATTTCAACCGATGCCGTGACCCGACAAATCAAGGGTTGGTTGTAAAACACCGAGGCTTCTGAGGTCAGAAAGACGAATTCGGCGAGCCGGTGTGCATGGCTCGTCGGGATTCGGCATGAATGGTGCGCTTTGACGGTCCTATCCATCAGCCAACATCCGAGCCCTAGAGGTATCAGCGTGAAGTACTATTCATTGAGCGAGGCAATGAGTGCATTCGTGAGCAAGAGAGGCGAGTTCGTTTCCGGCGATGCAAGCTTGCATTCACGACGTCATGCCTTCTTGCGTGCATGCCGGCATTTCACTCCAAAAGCACCCGCGGGCTGGCTCATCGAGGACAGGCGTGTCGATGATCTTCTAATGCGCGTCTATGAGCCATCCTCGCCAACACCTGAGGGTGGCTGGCCGACCCTGCTCTATCTCCATGGCGGCGGGTGGGTTTTCGGGGGCCTGGATAGCAATGACTGGTTTGCTTTTGCATTGGCTCGTCGGGTGCAGGTCGCGATCGTGGCGGTGGATTATCGCCTGGCCCCAGAGCATCCATTTCCCGCTGCCCTTGACGACACTCTCTCGGCTTGGAATGCGCTACGCGCCGGACGCGTCGGATCGGACCTCAGCCGCGAAAAGCTGATGGTCGGTGGCGATAGCGCTGGGGGAAATTTGTCGGCCGGTCTATGCATCGCCCTGCGTCATGCGAAACAACCTCAGCCGCTGCTTCAAGCGCTCGTGTATCCCGTTCTGAGCGCTAGCAGCGACCAGCCCTCGATGCGCGAGCATGCCGATGCGCCAATGCTCACCGCAGCCGAGGTCGCTGACTCGATCGCTGGCTATCTACCGGCTAAAGGCATGACCGGAGATGCCAGAGCCATGCCCCTGGCCGCTGCAGACTTCACTGGCTTGGCTCCCGCTTTCATTGCCGTGGCTGAGTACGATCCGCTTCGCGATCAGGGCAATGCCTATGCTGAGGCACTGCAGAACGCTGGCGTCAATGTCACGCTGCACGTGGGTAAGGGCCTGGTTCACGGCGGCCTTCTCGCAGGCGAGACAGAAGAGGTCTCGCCGGTCTACGACGCCATGGCTGAAGCCCTCAGACTATGCTTCGCTGGGTGCGCCAGCATGACGTCATGGTAAGTTTCTTTCTTGACGATCAGTCTCGCTTGGAAGGCCGCTATTGACTGGCCAGTTGAAAGGCAGCTTCCGGCCCAGAATGTGTAAAAACGTCTGATCAAACCCTTGCTATGATTTTGAAGAGTTCATCGTAAGGGTCGACCATGAAGCGCTTCATTCAAGGTGAGCATCGAGGCCAAAGTACGTTGCTCTCCGAAAGCCTTGACGACTACGTCAGCGATACCAATCCGGTGCGAGTGGTTGATGTCTTCGTGGATGAACTCGACCTAGTTTCGTTGGGTTTTGAAGGTGTCATTCCAGCCGAAACCGGCCGACCTGCCTACCACCCAGCGATCCTTCTGAAGATCTACATCTACGGTTACCTAAACCGCATTCAATCGAGCCGGCGTCTTGAGCGAGAAGCCCAGCGCAACGTCGAGCTCATGTGGCTAACCGGGCGTTTGATGCCCGATTTCAAGACCATCGCCAACTTCCGAAAAGACAACAGCAAGGCCATTCGCGGCGTCTGCCGCCAGTTCGTTTTGCTCTGCCAGCAGTTGGGGTTGTTTGGTGAAAACCTGGTTGCCATCGATGGCAGCAAATTCAAGGCAGTGAACAACCGTGACCGCAATTTCACCAGCGCCAAACTGAAGCGACGCATGGAAGAAATCGAGGCGAGCATCAGCCGTTATTTGGCTGCGCTCGATGCGGCTGATCGACAGACTCCTAGCGCCTCCGTGCCAGACACTGCCAGCCTGGAAGATAAAATCGCCAAGCTCAAAGCGCAGATGAAAGAGCTTCAGGGGATCGAAACTCAGCTCAACGATTCCCCTGACAAACAGGTTTCGCTGACCGACCCGGATGCCCGTTCGATGATGACGCGCGGCAGCGGTATCGTCGGCTACAACGTGCAGACGGCTGTCGATACGCAGCACCATTTAATAGTTGCTCATGAGGTCACCAACAGCGGTTCCGACCGTGACCAACTCAGTTCAATGGCGAAGCAGGCTCGTGAAGCTGTCGGCGCAGGAACGCTGTCCGTGGTGGCTGACCGAGGCTACTTCAAGGGTGAAGAAATCCTTGCCTGTCACGACGCAAACATCACGGCCTACGTGCCTAAGCCAATGACTTCAAGCGCCAAGGCTGATGGCCGATTCAACAAAGATGCCTTCGTGTATGACCCGACGAAAAACGAATACACCTGCCCGGCGGGAGATGCACTGATCTGGAAATTCTCCAGCGTTGAGAAAGGCATGAATATGCACTGCTACTGGAGTTCAAAGTGCCAGAGTTGCACGCTGAAAACCCAGTGCACGCCAAGCACAAATCGTCGAGTAAGGCGCTGGGAACATCAAACTGTGCTGGAGGAAATGCAACGCCGGCTGAACCAAGCACCGGAGATGATGCGGGTTCGAAAGCGAACTGTTGAGCATCCCTTCGGGACGCTCAAGCGATGGATGGGGGCAACGCACTTCCTGACTCGAAAACTGAACGGGGTGAGCGCTGAAATGAGCTTGAATGTGTTCGCCTATTACTTGAAGAGGGTGATGAAAATCATCGGCACTGAAGGCTTTTTGAAGGCGATGGCGGCGTAAAAGCCCGGCTTTTACTGCCCCAAAGAGGTGCCAAAGCGCTTCATATGCGCTCTGAAGCGTTACCGGCGCTGATCGCGGTAAATAATCGGGAAATTGCCACGCCCAAGAGCAATGGGCTGAAGCACGCACGATAAGAAAAGTGTTTTTACACACTCTGGGCCAGGAGCGGTCATTTGCGACCAGATTCTTACCCGTTAAGAAAGCTGGTCGTACCGGTATGCACAGAAGGGTGCACACCCTAGCGCTGTACAAAATATTCGGTGAGCGTCGTTACGCTGCCCTCCGCAAATGATCCGCCAGCGCAAGCGGTGCTGCCATGACAGCAACATAGCTAGAGTTAATTCAGTGCTTAATAAGTGCTTAAATTAAGGGCTGTATCTATGTAAATATTTGAAAAACAACGATAAATTATGAGCTTTTGTCCAATCCATCATCGGCGCCACGCAGAAGCGGCGGGAGGGCTCAGGGCGCGTGGTTACTGGCTTAGATGCTTCTGTCATGCGGTCTCCGGTGGGGCATGTCGCCAACGTGTTTTCGCGGGTTTCCGGGCGTTTGCAATCCTCTGGCGGTACGGCGTACCTACTTGGCATCTGCGTTGTGCCACCGCGACGAGGATGTACCACCTTGGCGACGATCAGAGGGCGCAAGCGTGCTGACGGCACGTTGAATTACACCGCTCAGATACGAATCAAAAAGAATGGGGCGCAAGTTTACACGCAGAGCCAGACCTTCGCCCGTAAGAAGGCCGCGCAGGCGTGGGTGAATCGGTGGGCGACGGAGCTCAGTGAACCCGGCGCGCTGGAGCGTGCCAAGAAGCCGAAGTCTCTGCTCAAGGGTGTGATACAGCAGTACCTCGAGGAAGTTGGCAAGGCGGGCGTACGAAAAAAGCACCCTGGATCGTATCGCGCATTCGTATCCGGGCCAGGTGGCGCCTGTTGAGTTAACCAGCCAGGCTGGTTGATTTCGCCCTATGGCGTATGAGCAAGGAAGCGGGAGTGGTGAAGCCGCAAACCGTGGGCAACGATCTCGCCCACCTCGGCGCGGTGCTCGCGGTGGCGCGGCCGGCCTGGGGACATGATGTTAGCCCGGCAGCAACGGCTGCTGCCCGGCAAGTGCTCAAGAAACCGGGCGACAAAATGTTCAGTCGCGATCGTGGCAGGCGTGTAGCTCCTGAAGAGCTCGGGCAATTACTTGAGCTCTTCAGCGAGGTGATTAAAGTAAAGCCCCTCTCGGGGCACATGCCGAAGATCGTGCTGTTCGCGCTTTTCTCAACACGCCGCCAAGCCATTCGCTGGGATGGCCTCGACGAAAAGTGTCAGGCTGTTCTTATACGAGATATGGCCTCCTGTGCCTGACCGGCTGCCGGATATCGGTTAACCGGCCATGACAACGTCTTCCAATGGAAAGAGACCTTGTTGCGGGCCATCGACACGAAAGCGAGTAAGTTGATGTGGCTAGCGAAGCTGCACCCTGGCGGGAGAGCGGCGCGGTGATGTGTTACTGCAACGGCAAGCAGATCAATGCAGCGGCAGATCTGCTGACCGAAACCGTGCGCTGTGGAGGTTGCCGCAGTCCCCTTCTGCTCCTCCAGCAGCAAGTAAATAGGCATAGCGCTACGTCAGCTTAGTTGCGCTGATCCCCGTGGCCGGCAGTGCTCTTTAGGTGAAACAGCAACAATTTCATTGCCGCTCCAGCACCCGACAGTAGAAGCGCCATTCCGCGTCCAGGGCATGGGCGAGGTTGCTGGCCTGGCGGAAACCGTGGCGTTCGCCGGGATAGAAATGCGCCTCGGCCTCGATGCCATTGGCGGTCAGGGCGGTGAGCATGGCGCGGGTCTGTTCGGGAACCACCACGGTATCGAGTTCGCCCTGGAAAAAGATCACCGGTACCTCGATTCGTTCGGCATGCAGCAGCGGGGTGCGCTGGCGATAGCGTTCGGCGTCGCGTTGCGGGTCGCCGATCAGCCAGTCGAGGTAGTCGCCTTCGAACTTGTGGGTGACGCGGGCCAGGGCCAGTGGGTCGCTGACCCCATAAAGACTGGCCCCGGCGCGGAACACGCCGCCGCGCATCAGCGCGCCGAGGGTGGTGTAGCCGCCGGCGCTGCCGCCGCGGATAAAGGCCCTGGCCGGGTCGATCAGCTCGCGCTCGGCCAGGTGCGCGACCACCGCGCAGGCGTCTTCGACGTCCACCACGCCCCAGTTGTGCTGCAGTGCCTGGCGATAATCCCTGCCGTAGCCGGTGCTGCCGCGGTAATTGAGGTCGGCGACGGCGAAGCCGCGCTGGGTCCAGTACTGGATGCGCGGGTCGAACACCGGGTGACAGGCCGAGGTCGGCCCACCGTGGATGAACACCAGCAGCGGCGGCCGGTTTTCGCCCTGTTGTGCGGGATAGAAGAAGCCATGGGCCTGGCCGTCGCCGCTAGCATAGCGCAGCGGCTGTGGCTGGCTGATCCGCTCGGGCGGCAGTGGCGAGCGGCCGCCGGCGAGCACCCTGACCTGGCCATTGTCACGACGGATCGCCAATACGGCGGACGGCGCCAGCGGGTTGGCGGCGATGACATAGAGGTGATCGCGATCCACGGCCAGGCTGCGAAAGCGGCTGTAGGCGCTGGCGTAGTGCTGCAGGCTGCCATCCTCCAGGCGCATGCCCAGGCGGCTGTAACCGTCCTCGAACCAGCTGGCCAGATAGCTTTCCGGGCCGAGAGGTATCCAGCTGCAGGCGCCGAGCTGCCAGGGGGCGCCGGCGTGGTCGGCGTCCGTGGCAGGCAGCGCTTGCCAGGTATTTTCGATCTCGCCCCAGGGTTGCCAGAAACCGTTGCGGTCGGACAGGCAGTACAGGCGGCCACTGGCGTCGAAGCCGGGCTGCTGCAGGGCCTGCTCTTCGCCCGTGTCGCCCGCCACGCAGCGTACCTTGCCCCAGCTGCCGTCGGCTTGCCGGCGGGCGTGGTAGAGGCGCGTGGCGGTCCAGGGTTGGGCCGGTCGCTGCCACTGGATCCAGGCCAGTTGCCGGCCATCCTCGCTGAGCACCGGCGCGGCATAGAAGTCGGCGCCTTCGAAGAGCACGCTGCGGCTGCCGTCGCCTAGGCCGATGGCCACCAGGCGATGTTCGACCCGCTCGTCGGTGTGGCTTTCCTCGACCGCCAGCACCTGCTCACCGGCATGCAGCAGATCGCCGTATCGGCATTGGCCGTGGGTCACCGCGCGCGGCGTGCCGCCAGCCAGGGGTTGTAGGTAGAGCTGCTGGTCAGCGTCATTGACGAACACCAGGCTATCGCGGCCCAGGCAGAAGGCGCCGCCACCGTATTCGTAGACCCGGCTGCGCGCGGAAAAGCCATCCGGAGTCAGGCATTGCGCATCCTCCCCGCGCCATAACCATAGACGGCAGCTGCCGTCCGCGGGGTCGAAGGCGTTCCATACCAGGCCGGCAGGGCCGACCCGCAGTTCGGCGAAGTCGCCTGCGGCGGCCACTGCCTCGGCGGCGCTCAGGGGCTCAACTCTTGGCGATGAGGTGCGAGTTTCGTTCATTGCGAAAGGCCAGGTCGGTGATGGATTGGGTGGCGTGCTCGGCTTCCGCGCGGGCCGCGAGGATCACCCCGTGACGGTCGGACTTGCTGCACACCGGATCGGCATTGCTGGCATCGCCTGTGAGCATGAAAGCCTGGCAGCGGCAGCCGCCGAAGTCCTTATCCTTTTCATCGCAGGAGCGGCACGGCTCGGGCATCCACGCAAAGCCACGAAAGCGGTTGAAGCCGAACGAGTCGTACCAGATGTGCTGCAGGCTGTGCTCGCGCACGTTGGGAAAGGCGATGGGCAACTGACGTGCGCCATGGCAGGGCAGGGCAGTGCCGTCCGGGGTAACGGTCAGGAAGATACTGCCCCAGCCGTTCATGCAGGCCTTGGGGCGTTCTTCGTAGTAGTCCGGGGTTACGAAGATCAGCTTGCACGGGTTGCCTTCGGCCTTGAGCCGCTCACGGTAGTCGTTGGTGATGCGTTCGGCCCGCTGCAACTGCTCGCGGGTCGGCAGCAGGCCTGCGCGATTGAGCTGTGCCCAGCCGTAGAATTGGCAAGTGGCCAATTCCACGAAGTCCGCTTCGAGGGCAAGGCACAGCTCGATGATGCGGTCGGTGCGGTCGATGTTGTGGCGATGGGTGACGAAGTTCAGCACCATCGGGTAGCCGTGGGCCTTTACCGCCCGGGCCATCTCCAGTTTCTGGGCGAAGGCTTTCTTCGAGCCGGCCAGCAGGTTGTTGACCTGCTCGTCGCTGGCCTGAAAGCTGATCTGGATATGATCCAGCCCGGCCTGTTTGAAGGCGGCGATCTTCTGCTCGGTCAGGCCGATGCCTGAGGTGATCAGATTGGTGTAAAAGCCCAGCCGGCGGGCTTCGCCGATCAGCTCGGCAAGATCCTGGCGTACCAGCGGCTCGCCACCGGAAAAGCCGATCTGCGCAGCGCCCATTTCCCGCGCCTCGGCCATCACCTTGAACCACTGCGCAGTGCTCAGTTCCTCGCCCTGCCTGGCGAAGTCCAGCGGGTTGGAACAGTACGGGCACTGCAGCGGGCAGCGGTAGGTGAGTTCGGCCAGCAGCCACAGCGGCAGACCGACCGACGCCTCAGGCGAGGCTGATCCAGTGCTCGGCACGGGCGACCTCCATGAACTGCTCGATGTCGTCGCCGACTTCGGGCGCGTCGGGGAACTGTTGTTGCAACTGCTCGATGATGGCTGCGACGCTGCGCTGGCCGTCGATCAGCCCGCCGATCAGGCCGGCGCTGTCGTTGAGCTTAACCATGCCTTCGGGGTATAGCAGCACATGGCCCTGCTGCGCCGGCTCGTACTGGAAGCGGTAACCCGGGCGCCAACCGGGCACGCGGCTGCGGTCGAAACTCATAGGGCGATTCCCTTGTGCCACACCCGCTCCGGGGTCACGGTGTGATAGGGCGGGCGGCTCAGCTCGTAGGCCATGCTCATCGCATCGAGCATGCTCCAGAGGATATCCAGCTTGAACTGCAGAATTTCCAGCATGCGCTGCTGGCCGGCGTGAGTGTCGTAGTGGCGCAGGGTGATCTCCAGGCCATGCTCGACGTCGCGGCGGGCCTGGCCGAGGCGGGTGCGGAAGTACTGGTAGCCGGCCGGATCGATCCACGGGTAGTGCTGGGGCCAGCTGTCCAGGCGCGACTGATGGATCTGCGGGGCGAACAGCTCGGTCAGCGAGCTGCTGGCGGCTTCCTGCCAACTGGCGCGGCGGGCAAAGTTGACGTAGGCGTCCACGGCGAAGCGCACGCCGGGCAGCACCAGCTCCTGGGAGCGCAACTGGTCCGGGTCGAGACCTACCGCCTGGCCCAGGCGCAGCCAGGCTTCGATGCCGCCGTCCTCGCCTGGGGCGCCGTCGTGGTCGAGTAAACGCTGGATCCACTCGCGGCGCACGGCGCGATCCGGGCAGTTGGCCAGAATCGCGGCGTCCTTCATCGGAATGTTGACCTGGTAGTAAAAGCGGTTGGCCACCCAGCCTTGGATCTGCTCGCGACTTGCGCGGCCTTCGTACATCGCCACGTGGTAGGGGTGGTGGATATGGTAGAAGGCGCCCTTGGCGCGTAGAGCCTGCTCGAACTCGGCAGGGGGCAATGGCATTGCGTCGCTCACGGGGGCTCCTTACAGCTCGATGCTCATGCCGTCGAAGGCGACTTCCACGCCGCGGCGCTGGACCTCGGCCCGTTCCGGCGAATCCTCGTCGAGGATCGGATTGGTGTTGTTGATGTGGATAAGTACCTTGCGCTGGCGCGGGAAGCCGTCGAGCACTTCGAGCATGCCACCCGGCCCGTTCTGCGCCAGGTGGCCCATCTCGCGGCCCGTGCGGGTTCCAACGCCGCGGCGCTGCATTTCGTCGTCGCTCCACAGCGTGCCGTCGACCAGCAGGCAGTCAGCGCTGTGCATCATGCGCAGCAGCTCGTCGTCGACCTGGCCCAGGCCCGGGGCATAGAACAGCGTGCCGCCGGTGCGGGTGTCCTTGACCAGCAGGCCTAGGTTGTCGCCCGGGTGCGGGTCGAAGCGGTGCGGCGAGTAGGGCGGCGCGGCGCTGCGCAGCGCAAAGGGGATAAAGCTGAGGTTGGGGCAGGCGTCGATCATGAAGCTGCCATCGAGCTCTATGCGCTGCCACTGCAGGCCGCCGTTCCAGTGGCTGAGCATGGCGAACAGCGGGAAGCCGGTGCTTAAGTCCTGATGGACCATATCGGTGCACCACACCTGGTGCGGGCAGCCTTCGCGCAAGCTGAGCAGGCCTGTGGTGTGGTCGATCTGGCTGTCCAGCAGCACAATGGCATCGATACCGGTGTCGCGCAGGGCGCGGGCCGGCTGCAGCGGCGCGAAGGCCTGCAACTGGGCACGGATATCCGGGGAGGCGTTGCACAGGATCCAGTGCTCGCCGTCATCGGACAGGGCGATCGACGACTGGGTACGCGCCGTGGCGCGCAGGCTGCCATCGCGATAACCCTTGCAGTTCAAGCAGTTGCAGTTCCACTGGGGAAAGCCGCCACCGGCCGCTGAACCAAGAATCTGGATGTACATGGTTACTCCATGCCCTGAAAACGATGACGCCCCGGCGTGCCGGGGCGTCGCATCACTGGGTCGCTCAGCGGTTGGCGAAGTACATGGTGACTTCGAAACCGATGCGCAGGTCAGTGTAAGCAGGCTTGGTCCACATGGTGTTGCTCCTTCCAGTTGGGTGAGTGTGTCGGCGCCGGTGCTGCCGTAGGTTCACGGCGAAGCCGAAACACAGGTCAGGATATGCAGGCTGGGCCGCCTGCCTTGTTCCTTGCGGATGGGGTTGGCGGGCTCCGGCTCCTTATTGGTCGTCATCCGGCCCGGGAGGTTCCACCTGACGAAGGTTGCAGGATTTTGCCGGCGAAGGGCACGCGTGGGGCCGCTGGCGGCTCAACAGGGCGGCATCCATGGCCAGCCTGCGGGCGGTGTCGCCTGGTTGGCCAGGCACAGCCAGCCGTGATGGGCGTCGAGCAACTGGCCTAGCAGCGCATCCAGGTGGTCCTGCTCGACGTCGAGGACGGCCTGGTGCAGCCGTGGCAAGGCAGGTTCTTCGCCGGCCAGCCGGGTCTGCCAGGCCCAATCGGCCACCACGGCATTACTCATGGCCGGCTCCTTGAACTGCTCGGCCAGTTGCAGGCGGGCCAGCGGATCGAGGCGCAGCCCCTCGCCGAGCAGCGTCAGCAGGTGGTCGAGCAGTTCTCCATGGCCGGTATGCGGGGATTGCACGCCAAACAGCAGCCCGCCGTAGCCGGCGACCTGGCGGAACCCGCTGAACACCACATAGCCGAGCTGCAGCTCGACGCGTAGCCGCTGGTACACCGGCCCTTGCAGCAGGTGCCCGAGCAGGCGGCCGGTGGCCTGCAGCCCTACCGGCAGCGGGCAGAACAGCAGCAGTGCGGCTTGCTCGGTGGGCACGCCGATCGACACCCAGCGCCGCTCTGCCGGGAACGGCGCAAAGTAAGGTTTGTGCACCTGACCCATGATGTTTTGCAGCGAGGCTCCGAGCGCGCCGTGGCGGGCTTCGTCGAAGCCTATGGCCAGGCCCTGCCAACGGGCCTGCTGCCAGAGCTCGTCGAGCAGCGCCTGGTCGCGGCTGCAGGCAGGCTGTGGTGGCAGTGCGCTGGCTTGCAACGCAGCAGGCAGCGCCTCGAGCAGGGCACGGATTGGCATCGCTGCGGGCCGTTCGCCGGCCTGCGCGTGCCAAACTTCGGGGGCAGGGCGGCGCAGTTGCTGCAGGGCTTCGCCGCTGGCGCGGATCACCGCGTCCGGAGAGCCGCTGACCTGCAACTGCCAGTACTCGCCAGCGGCCGTAAACGCCAGGTGCACCGCCGCCTGTTCGGCACGTTCGCGCAAGGTGCTCAGGGCCCGCTCGGCGATCACCTGGAAGCTCTGGCGCAGCGGCGAGCCGATCTGCCAGCGCAGATAGACCGCGGCGAATTGTCGGCAGGCCGGCAGGCTGCGGTCGATGACCAAGCCGGCGGGCAGCGGCACATGGGGCTCGGCGGGCTTGGCCAGCAGCGGTTCATCCGCGGGCAAGTGCCAGTTGCCGAGTTCGCCCCGCGGCAGGCCGTCGAGCAACGCGTCCAGGGCCACTAGGGCCTGTGAGTCGAGCTCTCGCAGGGGCTGCCCGGCGCTGTCGAGACGCGCCAGTTGCAGGGCGTTGGCCGCCGATGCGCGTTGTTTTTGCCGCTGGCCGAAAGCCACATTGAGACGTTGGTGATCCTGTTGGCGGATGAAGCCCAGCCAACCATGCAGTAGGGCCTGCGCCTGGTTCGGGCAGGCCGTGGGCGTCAATTGCAGTTCGATGTGCCAGAGCAGTTGGCCAGCGTGGGCATACAGCGGCTGAGCCGAGCAGGCCTGCAGCCAACCGCGCCGACGCAGCTCGGCCAGCCAGCCGCCCGGCCGGCTGTCACGCAGGTGATCAAGCAGCAGCTCCAGCGCCTGCGTCGCACCAGCCGGCAGGGCCTCGTGGGCGAACAGCAGGTCGCAGTAGGGGGCGCGTGCCTCGCTCAGGCGCAACTGGCCGTCGAGCAGGGGCACAGGCGCACCGCGTTGCTGGCGGCGGCCCTGGGCGAAAAGCGCAGCGTGGCGGCGCGCCAGTTGCTCCAGTTCTGCCAGCGACTGTGGCCCGGCGAGGCTCAGGGTGATCTGCCCCGCCTGGTAGAAACGCTGGTGGTAAGCCCGCAGGGCCTGCTGGAACGCGGTCGTCTGCAGCGGCAGAGTGTAGCGATTGCCGGCATGGAAGCCGCTCAGCGGATGGCGCGGCGAGAGCGCCTGCAGCAGGGCAAAGCGCCGTTGCGCCTGGAAGTCGCGTGACCAGGCGATGAACTCGGCGTGGATCACGTCACGCTCACGTCGCTGGCGCTCGAGGTCCAGCCCCGGAGCGGCGAGCATGTCGCACAACCGCAAAAGCGCGCCATCTAGGTCTCCAGGTGATACCTCGCAGAAGAAATCGGTGTGACGTTCTGCGGTACTAGCGTTGACCTCACCACCCAGGCGCTGGACATAGCGCATCAGACCGTCCGCCAGCGGGAAACATGCGGTGCCGAGAAACATCAAGTGTTCCATGAAATGCGCCAGCCCTGGCCAGCGCGCCGGCGCATCGTGGCTGCCTGCGTGTATGCGCAGGGCCGCGGCGCTGCGTTTGAGGTGCGGCGCATGTCGCAGGTTCAGCTGCAGGCCGTTGGCTAGAGTGAGGTGGCGGGTGTTGCGCGGCATGGGATCTCCGTCGTGCTGGTCGTCATCCTAGCAGGCCGTAGGCCTGCTGAGGGGGCATCGAGGAGGCTAACCAACGGACCGTCAGTCAGGCGATTGATGCCACGGACAAAGCTGACCCTGAGATGACTTGGTTCAAGGAAGCCGAGCGACGCGGTACTTGCACCTCGTCCGTATTCCCTGCTGACAGGATTGAGTGGCCTGCAAGCCCCCCGGCGAACGACAAACAGCTGATCGCCAGACAACGCACGCAAAACGACCGGTAAGTGTGTCGCCATGAACACCTGCAGCGGTACCGTCAGATCCTTCGCCCCGAGTGAGTCCAAGAAACATATCAGCCGGTGCGGAACTAGGCCACGTTCCACTTCGTCAACCAAGGCGATGGGAGCGATGATGGCGGAAGCCCTTTGAAACCCCTGCTAGCTCTTCAGCACGAAACTGATCCCTCAGCGAGGCTCGTGATGCTCGGCCATCAGCAGCTCGGTGGCTTTTTTAATATCGACTTTTCCAATCCCAGGCGATTTACTCGGGCTTCCAATTCCTGAATTTTTTGCTGGTCGGGCGTCAGCGCTTTGCTGGTCGGGGGCAGTACTGTTTCGCTCCGCTTCGAGCTGGCTGACCCGTCGGCGCAAAGCCGACTCAATGCCAACCCGTTATCCGGCCTGATCGGGTCACCGTGCTCTTCTGTGGTGACCAGCAGGCCTGCGAAGAGGCCGAGGCGATAGCGCGTCACGCGGGCATCCTTCTGATCGGCGACGGTGTAAAGCATATCGACGTTGCCGACGGCCGCGTTCAAGTCGTGACAGGGAGCGACGAAACCTTTTGCTTCGATATCGTTTATCCGTCTCTTGGGTCTCGCTTCTGTTCAGAGCTAGCCATGCAGTTAGGAGCAGAAACAGACGAGCAGGGCGCTCTACGCGTGGACGGTCGTCAACGCACCTCAGTTGTCGGCCTGTACGCGGTAGGTGACGTGGTGGATTCGCTCAAGCAGATCGCGGTGGCTACCGGTCAGGCAGCCGTTTGCGCTACTGCGGTCCATAACAGTCTGGAAGTCCGCCTGTGGAACAGTGAACAGGATAAGAAATGAGCCGTGTTTGGGCCGAGTAGTCCGTTTTTCGCTGAGGTACCAATCGAAGCTGCAGATCGAAATTTGCATGCCGATTGCCGGTCACGCGCATGCTGCTCAAGGAACGGCGAAACCGCCGTATAAAGCCCTTTATCTGACCAGCAAACGGCGCCTGAGGGCGCCTTTTTCAAAAGTGTGGTCTTGAAACCGCATGCTCCGGTGGCGTTGTCAGGTGGGGCTTCCAAAAGCGCTGGCTCAGGGATATTGTAGCGATAAGCACATCTATGAAGTGATCGCTACATGAAAAGCTGGCTTTGCTTGGTCATGGCGCTTCCGACCGCCAATGCGACGGCACGAATGCGCGCCTGGCGGTCGCTCAAGAGCGCTGGAGCTGCGGTCCTCCGGGACGGCGCTTATTTGCTCCCGGCCATACCGGATTGCGCGTCCCTCATGGCGACTGTAAAGCAAGACATCCTGACAAATGACGGCACTGCCTACCTGCTCCCGGTTCAGGACGATCAGGGCGAGCGCTTCATTCCGCTGTTTGACCGCAGCGGGGATTACCTGAAGCTTCGTAATGAAACCGAGGCGCTACGCATAAAGCTCAACGCGGACAACGCGATGGAGATCGCCAAACAAGTACGCAAGCTTCGGCGAAGCCTTGCCCAACTGAGCCATATCGATTTCTTCCCCACTGATTTCGGGCGGGAGACCGATCACCAGCTTCACGAACTGGAGAAGGATCTCAGTCGTGCGATTTCGTCTGACGAGCCCTATAGCTTCGAGCGTCCCATCGTGCGTCTGAACCCCGCGGACTATCAGGGGCGCGTCTGGGCCACTCGAAAACGCCCTTGGGTGGATCGTCTCGCCAGTGCATGGCTGATTCGGCGGCTGATTGATCCCCACGCGACGTTTGTCTGGTTGCAGACGCCTGCAGACTGCCCACCCGACGCCCTGGGTTTCGACTTCGATGGCGCGGCCTTCAGCCACGTAGGAAAGCGCGTGACGTTCGAGACGTTACTGGCCAGTTTCAGCCTGGAGACGCGCGCGCTGGAACGCATGGCAGCGCTTGTCCATTACCTGGATACAGGGGGAACCCAGCCAGAGGAGGCCGCAGGAGTTGAACGAATACTGGCTGGCATGCGCGCCACGATCAGCGACGATGACCAATTACTGACATCCTGCGCCGCTATCTTCGACGGCTTGCTCAGTGCTTTTGAGGGAGAAAACGCGAGTGAGTGAAACGACGCTGCACGTCGCTGAGCCTGAAACCACGCCCGTTCAGGCACCGAACATTGGGTTGCTCGAAGCTTTCATCTTCTGGTTGAAGCTGGGTTTCATCAGCTTTGGTGGGCCCGCTGGGCAGATTTCGATCATGCATGAGGAACTGGTCGAGCGCCGCCGCTGGATTTCGGAGAAGCGCTTTCTGCATGCACTGAACTATTGCATGTTGCTTCCCGGCCCTGAGGCTCAGCAGCTGGCTACCTACATCGGCTGGCTGATGCACCGCACCTGGGGCGGCGTGATTGCCGGTGTGCTGTTCGTGCTGCCGTCGCTGTTCATCCTCATCGGGTTGTCCTGGGTGTACATCGCCTTTGGTGACGTCCCGGTCGTGGCTGGACTTTTCTATGGCATCAAGCCCGCGGTGACGGCGATAGTAGTGCACGCGGCCCACCGGATCGGCTCACGCGCACTTAAGAACAACTGGCTATGGGCAATCGCAACCGGCTCGTTCGTGGCGATCTTTGCCCTCAATGTTCCGTTCCCGGTCATCGTTCTGGCTGCTGCGTTGGTTGGCTATCTTGGCGGCCGTTTCGCCCCGGAAAAATTCACCGCAGGCGGGGCGCACGGGACAACGCGGCAGTCCTTCGGGCCGGCGGTAATCGATGACGACACCCCGACACCTGCGCACGCTCGTTTTCGATGGCCTCGTCTGATAATCCTGCTGGTCGTGGGCGCCGTCCTCTGGACCCTGCCCATGGGCGTGCTGACGTTGATCTTTGGCTGGCACGGCACCTTCACGCAGATGAGCTGGTTTTTCACCAAGGCGGCGCTGCTTACCTTTGGTGGTGCCTATGCAGTGTTGCCGTACGTCTATCAAGGCGCTGTCGGGCATTATGGTTGGCTGACCCCCACACAAATGATCGATGGGCTTGCTTTGGGCGAGACAACACCAGGGCCCTTGATCATGGTGGTTGCCTTCGTCGGCTTCGTTGGCGCCTACGTGCAGCAGGCCTTCGGTCCCGAACACGCGTTTCTGGCTGGTGCGCTGGCGGCAAGCCTGGTCACCTGGTTCACCTTCCTGCCGTCGTTCCTGTTCATCCTCGCGGGAGGCCCGCTGGTTGAGTCGACGCACGACGCGCTCAAATTCACGGCCCCATTGACCGGCATTACCGCCGCCGTAGTGGGCGTGATCCTCAACCTCGCCCTGTTCTTTGGCTATCACGTGTTGTGGCCCGAGGGCTTTACAGGGGGCTTCGACTGGCCATCCGCAGTGATTGCCGTGGGGGCGGCCGTTGCTCTGTTCCGTTACAAGCGTGGCGTGATCCAGGTACTCGCAAGCTGCGCCGTTGTGGGGTTGGCCGTTCACCTGGTCAGGTGATTGCCGCGACTATGAGGAGAGGAAGGCGGCAGCCCGGGAGGGCCGCCACCTACTCCTGGACAGCCCGTTTGATTGAGGTGTACTCACGGTTGACGCGGGGTCGCTGTCACGTGCCTTGATCTGCTGGTGGTCTTATCTGACGCAGGGCAGCCGGAACGGAGTCCGTCTTCGTGCTGGTGCCGAACACCCGGGCACACCGAGCGCCACGAAAACGATGAACGGCACGACTCGGGTTTAGTGGCGTCTCAATACTGTGGTCTTCTGGCGAAGCGGCGCTGCGCGTCCCATACTTCACCGACTCATCCTGCTTTTTCTCCACTATTTCCCCGAGGTTTAAATGGCCCATCCCCGCCCAATCGTCTCGACTGGGAATGCCGGATTCGACACAGTGCTCAAGGGTGGCTTGCCTAGCAACCGACTTTACTTGCTTGAAGGGACGCCGGGAGCCGGGAAAACCACGCTAGGCCTGCAATTCTTGCTCGATGGTGTAAGCGCTGGAGAGTCGGTGTTGTACATCACGCTTTCGGAAACCAGTGAGGAACTGGAAAGCGTTGCTCATTCCCACGGCTGGTCGCTGGACGGCATCGACCTCTTCGAGTTCTCCTCCACCGAGGAGGTCATGGGACAGGAATACGAGCAGTCGATCCTCCATCCCTGGGAGGCGGAGCTGGGTGACACCATCAAGCTCATCCAACAGCGGGTGGACACGCTCCAGCCAAAGCGCCTGGTCTTCGACAGTCTTTCCGAGATGCGGCTCCTAGCTCAGGATCCGTTGCGCTATCGCCGGCAGGTACTTGCACTCAAGCAATATTTTGCGGGTCGCGACATCACCGTGATCCTGGTCGATGACCTCACCAGTTCGAAAGGCGAGCGTGACAATCATCTCCATAGCTTGTGTCACGGCGTCATCACACTCGAAAGGCTGACCCTCGACTTTGGCGCCGCGCGCAGACGCCTCCAAGTGCAGAAGCTGCGAGGCGTGGACTTCACCGCCGGTTTTCACGACTTCACCATCCGCGTAGGTGGACTGGAGGTCTATCCGCGTTTGATAGCGGCCAAGCATCACGTCGGGTTCCGGGCTGAGGCAGTGCCAAGCGGTATCGGTGAGTTGGATGAGCTGTTGGTCGGCGGTCCTCTGAGAGGCACCAGTACGCTTATCACCGGGCCTGCCGGTACAGGCAAGACCACTATTGCGTTGGCCTACCTGGCCGCCGCCTGCGCCAGGGGGGAGCGGTGCACGATTTATGAGTTCGACGAGCGGGTCGGCACGTTGATCTCGCGTGGTGACGCCATGGGTATGAACCTGAGTCACTACCTGTCCAACGGACAATTGGTCATTCAACAGATAGATCCGGCAGAAATTTCCCCAGGAGAGTTCGCGTGGCGAGTTCGTAGCGAGGTTGAAGAGCGCGGCAGCACGATGATCGTCGTTGACAGCCTCAACGGGTACATGGCCGCCATGCCTCAGGAACAGCAGCTGATCCTGCAGATTCACGAGTTGCTGTCTTACCTGAGCCAGCTTGGGGTGGTCACCTTTCTGATCAACCCGCAGCACGGACTGGTGGGAACGATGTCCACGAACCTCAATGTGTCCTACGTTGCCGATTCCGTCATCCTCATTCGTTTCTTCGAAGCTCAGGGGCGGCTACGTAAGGCGATCTCCATCCTGAAGCACCGAGGAGGCGCCCACGAGGATGCAATCAGAGAGCTTCGGATTGACTCCAAGGGTGTGCGCGTTGGCGAGCCGCTCGTAAATTTCCGCGGTGTATTGACGGGTACACCGGAGTATTTCGGTGCCGACCTTCCACTCATGGAAGAGCGAAAACGTGTCAATTGAGCCGTCAGCCAAAACCAAATCCCTGCTGATAGTCGCGCCATTCAAGGGGGATGTCCTCACCCTGGGTAAGCTGTTTGGCGGTACCTACCCGCTGCAAACCTTTGACAACCTGAGCTCACTGTCTGGAGCCCTTGGGGAAGAAACAGGGTTGGTGATCCTGACCGAGGACAGCCTGTCAGGCGACGTACGGCAATTCGGGCAGGTTTTAGACCGCCAACCGGGTTGGTCGGAAATCCCCATCATTTTGCTTGCCTCAAGCTCAGGCCGCCCTGGGCGTGACAACGATGCCAGACGGCGCTTACCCAGTTCGGCCGGGCATGTGATCGTTCTGGAGCGGCCGCTCAGCTCAGCTTCACTGCTGAGCGCCACTGCTGCTGCCTGGCGTTCTCGCGAGCGGCAATACGAGATGCGCGACAATCTCGCCCAGTTGGCAGAGGAGCGCAGCCGTCTGCACATCCTCCTGGAAAACATTCCAGTCGGGGTGTGCTTCATGGACACCCAAGGCGCATCACTCGTCAGCAATCCCTTGTACCGCCAATACGTACCTGAAGGTGTCATTCCTTCGAAGCAGCACGATGCTGCAGCACGCTGGGTGGGGCTTGATGCCCAGGGCAAGAGGCTCGAGCCCCACATGTTTCCCGGTGCAAGGGCCCTGAGGGGTGAACCTGCACGTGGCATCGATTTTTTCCATAGCCGCGACGGTCAAGAAGAGTCGTGGATGAGGGTAAGTGCGGTGCCGCTCTACGATGGTAATCGCAAGATCATCGGGGCAGCTTCGGTTCTGGTGGACATCAGCGAAGAAAAACAGGCGGAGCTGAACCTGCGCCGATTCAACGAAGAGCTGGAAGTACAAGTCAAAGCGCGCACTTCAGAGCTCAACGAGGCAGTCGTGCGCCTGCAGCGCGAAAGCGCTGAAAGACAGCGTGCCGAGGAGCAGTTACGGCAATCGTTGAAGATGGAGGCGGTTGGACAGTTGACCGGAGGAATTGCGCACGACTTCAACAATATGCTGACCGGGGTGATCAGCGCACTGGACCTGATCAAAATACGGTTTGCCAAGGGCCGGCTGGAAGACGTGGATCGCTTCATGGACGCCGCGATGCTCTCTGCGCAGCGGGCCAGTTCCCTGACGCATCGGTTGCTTGCGTTCTCCCGACGGCAGTCGCTGGATGCGAAGGCCGTGTCACTAAACCAACTGATCAGCGCCCTTGCAGATCTGCTTCAAAGAACGATAACGGAAAAAATCGTATTGAAGCTCGACTTGAGCCCAGAAGAGCCGTGGATCTTCGCGGACGCCAATCAGCTGGAAAATGCCATTCTCAACTTGGTCATCAACGCTAGGGATGCCATGCCGCATGGCGGTGCGCTGACGATTACCACCTGTATCGAAAACGGAACGGGGCAGGGAGGCACGCGGCACATATGCGTGCAGGTAAGAGATACCGGCTATGGCATTCCCAAGGAGCTATTGAACAAAGTCACCGAGCCGTTTTTTACCACCAAACCCATTGGTCAGGGCACGGGCCTGGGGCTCTCGATGGTTTACGGTTTCGCCAACCAGAGCAACGGGAGCCTGTCGATCAGCAGTACGCCCGACGTCGGAACAACAGTTTCCATTTGCCTGCCGGAAAACCCCGAAATCAGCTCGCAAGACGCGGCGGTTTTGGAGGAGGTGGCCGTCGGGAAAGGCCAGGTTATTCTGCTGGTCGAAGACGATGACTCGGTCCGTTTGATCAATCAGGAAGTTCTTGAAGAGCTTGGTTACGTTGTCTACGTGGCTCGCGATGGCGAGGAAGCCCTAAGGGTATTTGGCAGTATCGAGCAGGTTGCCCTGTTGGTGACGGACGTGGGGTTACCGGGAATGAACGGTCGGCAGTTGGCCGAAGTCATTCAGCAGCTCCAGCCGCGACTGCCTGTGCTGTTTTTAACTGGCTACGCAGAGGGTGCGATGAAGAGGGCGGATTTCCTGGGCCCCTACATGAGGCTCATGACCAAGCCTTTCGCACTGGATGTGTTCGCGTCGTGTGTCGCGAGCATGCTGACCGATCGGCCTTGCGCACCAGAAGATTCCGCGCTGTCCACTGTGCCAATCGCAACGAGCTATTAGCCCGCCTGAAGTCGATCACTTGCTGACCACCTTTCATCCCTACTGCACCTGCGCTTGGACAGTCGGCACCCTGGGCGTTGCAGATGTTCTGGGCGTTCCCTGTTCTTTAACCAGTGCACGAATGCGTGGCAGCAGGTCCTGGCCGTACTCCACGGCGTCGCGTAGCTGCTCGAAGCCGCGGAACAGAAAGGTGGTCACTCCGGCGTTGTAGTAGTCCAGCGCGGCCTCGGCCACCTGATCCGGGGTGCCAACCAGGGAGGTGGAATTGCCGGCGCCGCCGCTGAGGGCGGCGATCTCGGTCCACAGGCGCGTGTCGTGCACCTTGCGCTGACTGGCCAGCTCCACCAGGCGCGAGGAGCCCGCGTTGCGGTGACCAAACAGAATCTGCAGCGCGTTATCATTCTGGTCCGCAAGGATTCGCCGATCCCCAGCCTGGCGAATTTGCGCGGCAAAAGACCGTCGACTTCTTCGCCGGCCTTGGTCTGGTGAAGGGCTACCCGGCCGACCGGCTGCTCGATGAGTCCTTTACCTCGGTTTTAGCTTGACCGCAAGGACGGTAAGGCCGGCGCTCGTGATCACGCCCAATGCCAAGAGAATCAAGACAGTGGTCAGGTTACGTGAGGGCAGGTGGGGAAGAAAAAGGAACGGCACCGCCAGCGACCAGCTGATCAGTGTGACGACAAAGACCACCATTGCGGTGGTTGACCCCATTGCCGCGCGGCGATCCAGGCAGGCGGCTGCCTCCAACAGTACCTTCTCCATTTCGGTCTCGGTGTTTGACGTCTGGGGGCGCAGCTAGCAGCGCGCCGTTAGCTGAATGGATGGGATGTAGCCGGTATCGCGCATGTTCGGCCAATTCTTCGGCTCGATCAATTGAGGTACCTCGTCCACGAATATTCACCCATCGAAAATGCGAAGGCCTTCATCAACGAGCCTAAAGCAGCTTGCCGTAACTGTCCCACCGATCACGCCCGATGCGATGCTGCAGTTGCCTGGGCCGTTACTCATCAGGTGCTCGAACGACTCCCATACCCCTGCCGAGGCGAGGACAATCGGACAAGCGCGTGGCGACGCTTTGATCGTCAACGACGCCATCGCGCCCTTGAGGGGCGCGATGGCTCATCGAGTCAGGACTGGATGCCCAACCCTTGCGATAGATCGGCACTCTCCGGGTTGGCTTCTGGGGTTTTAGCGCCTCGCTCGGTCTCCGCTCTGTCGCGGGGTTGTTGAACATTCCCCTTCACCGATGAGTAAGCCTCTGCGCCCATGGACTTTGCCTTGGAAACGGCCTCATCACGGGTTTTGCCGAAGAGTTTATCTTCGCTTCTACTCGACGGGAGTGCCGCACCAACAGCTGCACCAAGCGCAATGCCGATGGCTGCCAATACCAATGGCTGCTCCTTCATCGTGTGGCTGAGCTGCGCCTTGACCTGGCTTGCTTGAGCATTTAGCTGGCTGCTGGCGTTATGAGCTGTGTCGCTGAGCGTGCTTGAAGAGGCATCGAGCGAGTGGGTAGCCCGGTCGGCTAGGTTGCTAGCTCCGCCCACCACACGTTGGCCCTTGGCTTTGGCCGAGTCCACGGCACTATGGAGTTTGTCACCGGCATGCGAATAAGCACTCGTCACCTGGTTGAGCGCGTTGCCAATCTTTTCCCCTAGGCCGGGGCCCGAGGAGGGGGTGCCAGGATTGAATGGCTTGTTTTGGTTCATAGCCAGCCATGCCAACCCAATACCCGTTAGCGCGGTAGGTATTGGATTATTCTTCAACGCGGTACCAAGGTTCTGAACAAACTGACCTCCATTACCCTTGGTGTACGCCAACGCTTGATCAAACAATTGTCCGGGGCTGAGGCGGTTCTCCAGGGAATCGACAATGTTGCCGATGCTCTCCCGCTTGGCATTGATTTCTTGCTCAAGCATCTCGGGGCTTTTACCCGACTCTTTTTCAAATGAGGTGCTCATGACACTTTCCTCTTCAAGGCTTCGTTATCCTGTTTGACGGCGTTGAGCGTTCTGTCAGGAGTGAAGTGCGCGGGCTCGAACTGTTTTTTACCTGTCTTCACCATCACCACGCCGATGAGTAAAGTGATACCGCCGACAATCAGCGCTGCCAGCCATAACTGCATCACGGTGCCCAGCCCATACACAGCAGCCATCAGAAGGATGACCAAGCCTGCAAGCAGTACAACGGCGCCCCCTGCGACGGCGGCGATTCCAGCTTGAAGGGTCGCCAGGCTTTGTTGCAGCTCAGCCTTGGCCAGGGCTACTTCTTTGCTGAAAAGCTCCGGCACTTCACGGGTCAGCTGCCTTAGCAATGCACTGATCGATGCACTCTCATGAGTTTCCGCTTCCCCGTTTGCCGGTGTGTTGCCCATAGTGTTCTTGCTCATGGCTCGTCACCTCGCAGGTTGCTTGCGCAGAGGGGGGCATCAAAAGTGCCGCCGCTTGTACTGCCAGCAAACGAAGTCGGGGCAGAGGTGGACGTAGGCGTTTCGCTATTCGTTTGTGGTTCAGGTGTACTCAACGATGAGCCACCGCCTGCCTCTGTCGATGATATCGACGCGGTCGCGTCGGCATGATTGGCGCTGGCACGGAGAAAGCGTGAAAGACCGAAGCCGATGGCGACGCTGCCGGCAAGGAACAAGGCCGGATTGTTCCGCGCTAACAGCGCGCCCTCATGCAACAAGTCTTCAGCGCTCTTATCCCGTACCCGATCGGCAAAGGAACTCATGCCAGTGGCCAATTGCTCCAGATAATGAGAAATTCCGAGGGAGTCTTTTCCTTCGAGCGCAGTGGCTGCCGACTGCGCACCCTCGGCTAGCGAATCGATTTGATCGGTGGCGCGCTCGCGCAGATGCTCGTAATGCTCCGCACTCTGCTGCTTGGCTTCCTCCATCGTTGCACTCGCCGCATCGGCGAGGTTGTGAGAGGTTTGGTGATTGGGCTGACTGGGCGTGGGGGAGCCAACGCCCTGTGGAGGTTGTCCAGATATGCTCATCTTCTTCCCCTTTTGTGGAAGCGCCAGACACACGACTCAGCTTGCCAAAGCGCGTTGGTTTCAAAGGGAGTGACGAAAACAAGCGAAGTGAAGTTCACGGCAAATGACGAGCAGCCTGCGACCTCCAGACCTGTCGATGTTTCACCCAGACCGCTAAGTGGACTTCAACACTTTCTTGATTTTAGAGAGCCAGTATCAGTGAGTACCGAAAGTGATCTGAACCCTGAATCGAGGTGTGAGTACTTTGATTCGATGGAGGTTGTGCCTGCAATTTCATGGTGTTCAAAGAGGGCGATGTCTGCTTGAACTTGCTCGCTGCGAGCGACGCTGTGAGCATGCATGGTCACGTCATCATCGGCTGCGCAATCAAACAGTGCGGCTTTTTCTCCTTCGCTGCTCCGCACCCTCAAATCACGCGGGGTTGCCACATTGGTGACGCTTGAAAACCTCACGTCCGTTCCTAAGCGCTGCCATCAGTGCAGGGAAGGCGACGGGCTACAGGCTGTCTCGACGGCGTAGCACCTCGGAACACCTGTCGGACGAGCGGATGATTTGCGGATTGACATATCGAATAATCTCGATATTATCGAGCCATGGAATTGATCAACGTATTCAAAGCGCTCTCAAACCCGGTCCGCCTTCAGATACTGAGGGGCTTGAAGGATCCTGCGAAGAACTTCCCTCCACAGGATGAAGGTGATGTTCACACGGTCGGGGTTTGCGTCAGTAGCATTCAAGAAGGTATCGGGCTGTCACAGTCAACGGTGTCTGGATATCTGGCGACGCTGCAACGCGCCGGCCTGGTCAAAGTCAGGCGTATCGGCCAGTGGACCTACTACAAGCGCAATGAAGAAAGCATCCGTGCGCTTGCCGAGTTGATAGGTAAAGAGCTCTAGTTATTTACCTCTTAATATCTAGAAATCACGATATTTGAATTTACTAAGCGAGGACTCCTATGTTCTGAGCCCACAGAAATAGCCATAAACTGCAATTCAATACATCGAGAAACCTAGATATCTGACTTTATAGAAGCGAGGAGTTACCATGAAAGCGATGATCCTTACCTCATTCGGCGGCCCGGAATCATTCGAACTGCGCGAGGTGCCCAAGCCGGTGCCGCAAGCGGGACAGGTGCTGGTCCGTGTCCATGCAACCTCTATCAATCCATTGGATTTTCAAGTCCGCCGTGGCGACTATGCCGACCTGGTGTCACTACCGACCATCACCGGGCACGACGTGTCTGGTGTGGTCGAAGACGTCGGGCCTGGAGTGACTGCCTTCGCCCGCGGAGATGAGGTCTGGTACACCCCGCAAATTTTCGATGGCCCAGGCAGCTACGCCGAGTACCACGTTGCCGCCGAAAGCATTATCGGAAAGAAGCCGGCGACGCTGAGCCATCTCGAGGCGGCCAGCCTGACCCTGGTTGGCGGTACAGCCTGGGAAGCACTGGTCGTGCGTGCGGCGCTCAGGGTAGGGGAAAGCATTCTCATACACGGCGGCGCGGGAGGCGTCGGTCATATAGCGATCCAGTTGGCAAAAGCCATTGGCGCTAAAGTGTTCACCACCGTACGCGAAGAAAATTTTGAGTTCGCACAACGGCTGGGTGCCGACGTACTCATCGACTACACAAAAGAGGATTACGTCGATGCCGTCCTGCGGGAAACCGGTGGCCGCGGAGTCGATGTGGTATTCGACACCATCGGCGGCGATACCCTGACGCGCAGCCCAGACGCGCTCGCACAACTGGGTCGAGTGGTCTCGATTGTGGACATTGCAAAGCCGCAGAACCTCGTCCAGGCCTGGGGCAAGAACGCCAGCTATCACTTCGTCTTCACCCGCCAGAACCGCGGCAAGCTCGATGAGTTGAGCGCATTGATCGAGCGCGGCCAGCTGCGGCCACACGTCGGCGCGGTGTACTCGCTCGCTGACCTCGCGCTCGCACATGCGCGACTAGAGAGCCCCAACAACGGTCTTCAGGGAAAAATTGCGATAGCCATCGAGCCATCGCTCCTCCCGTAACCTTATCTCAACCGATTCAGTCCTTTTCTGGGAGGCTCCATGATTTATGAAATCGCTCTGCTGCCCGTTCGCAAAGAACAAGTTGATCAGTTCAAACGTGCCTTTGCTGACGTTGCTCCTTTGCTCCAGCGCGCCACGGGATACGGCGGACACATGCTCGCCCAAGGGATCGAAACGCCCGAGCACTTCAACCTGATAGTACGGTGGCGGTCACTCGAAGATCACACGCCGGGCTTCGAAGCGAGTGAAGACCATCGGATATTCATGTTGGGCATAGAAACGTATCTTTCGGAAGAACCGACGGTTCATCACATCGAGGGCGCGCCATTTCCTCCTGGCGAAGATGACCGACACACCACCTTTGCAACCTGATACCCGAGGTGGTTGTGGCTTCAACGAGCGATCGACAGTGAAATATCGTCAGGCTCGACGCCGAGGATGATGGTGGCTGTGATTTGCACTGGCAGTTCCTGTTTTGGAGTCTGCGACTGCCGGAGCAATTAAGACACCGAGCTCGCTGTTCTTGCGAGCACTCCAGGGGTAGGGACCGAATACGGCAATTGAATTCACCGGTGCATGCAGCGCCCCGGTGAACCTTCGGCAGACCTCGAAAGCATGAGTAGTTGTTTGGCCTCATTGCCGAAGTCGAAGATCGGCACCGTCAGCAGCGACGATTGCACGCTCATCATCAACCGATAGCCGAAATCGATACGCTCCATTTCGCGGGCAGTCCGTCCGTAGCACACATAGTTGAGGCCACTGCCACCGTAGGCTTCGGGGATGGTCGCACGGAGCAGACCGGTGTCGCCCATCTCGCGGAAGATCGCCGGATCGGTCTGTCGTGGCGGAAGGCTTCGAGCACCCGCGGCGCCAGCTTGTCGGCGGAGACTGCTCGGCGCTGGCCTGCACACTGCGTTCTTCTTCGCTGAGCTGCTGGATTCAGATGCAGGCAAATTCAAAACCTTTCATGACTGTGGCTCCATCGCCTCGGGAATTCAGGTCGCGCCGTCAAATGGTCACCCCCCGGGGCCACACGTCTTATCTGCTCAAGTCGGCAGACGAAAGATGCTGCTTTGGGCGACATCGTGCATGTGCATGCTGTGCAATTGCCGCATCCGAAGGTCACCAGCGCGGTGGACGTCGATCCCAAAGCCGCCGTTGCGTCTCGCACACGGCTGTTCGCTGAGGCTGTCAGGGGGCGCTGGTTGGTGGCAGCGGCTCACTTGCCCTTTCCGGGGATTGGGCATCTGCGTAAACAAGAAAAGGGCTACAGCTGGGTGCCTGTCGAGTACCGAAACCCCGTCAACTCTGAGCGTTGAACAGGCCCGAAGAAGGCCATGGTATTTCCGTGGCCCTTTAATTTGCCTGCCCGTCATGGATTGGTTCTTTTTGAGTACCAATCCATGACCCGATCAGCGCTCTTTCCCTGGCGAGAGGGCCAGTAGGATTGGCATAGCTTTTCAGAAGTAGCCGTTATCTCTTGCTCTTGATGAGGTGTGCCATGTCCAAGGTTGTTCACTTTCACCGTACCGGTGGCGCTGATGTTCTGACGCTCGATGAAGTCGCAGTACCGGCGCCGAAAAGCGGTGAGGTTCAGATCGAAGTCAAAGCCATTGGCCTCAACCGTGCTGAAATCATGTACCGCACTGGGCAGTACGTGATCGATCCCCAGTTCCCGGCGAAGCTGGGCTATGAAGCGGCCGGAATTGTTCGCGCGGTTGGCAGTGACGTCAGCGATGTCGTCCCCGGTGACATAGTCAGCGTCGTGCCGGCGTTCTCCTTCGCTGATTACGGAATGTATGGTGAGGTGGTCAATGCGCCTGCGCATGCTGTCGTCAAGCATCCGTCCAACCTCAGCTTCGTGGAGGCGGCGGGCAGCTGGATGATGTTCGTGACGGCGTATGGCGCCCTGGTGGAGTACGGAAATCTCCAGGCTGGTGAAACCGTGCTCATCCCGGCTGCGTCGAGCAGTGTCGGGCTGGCAGCGATCCAGATTGCCAACATGCAGGGCGCCATCCCGGTAGCGCTTACCCGCACAAGTGCCAAGCGTCAGGCGTTGCTGGATGCGGGTGCCAAACATGTCATCGCCACTCAGGAAGAGGATCTGATTGCCGAGGTGGCAGCGATCACCGGGGGCAAAGGTGCGCGTCTTGTTTTCGACCCCGTTGGTGGCCCCGAGGCAACCAAGCTGATCAAATCCATGGCCGACAACGGGATCTTCTTCCAGTACGGCGCGCTGGATCATCGCGATATTCCGGTTCCGGTCTTCGATATTCTTGGCAAGCATCTGACCGTGCGCGGCTACGAGCTGTTCGAAATCACCATGGATATGCAAAAGCTGGCCAATGCCAAGGCTTTCGTTGCCAAAGGCTTGGCAGGCGGTCAACTCAAGCCCGTCATCGATCAGGTCTTCCCGCTCACCGACATCGCGGCAGCACACCGCCGAATGGAGTCGAATGCGCAGATCGGCAAGATCGTCGTGGTGGTTGACTGAGTCACATACTGCGGCAGTCAGCCTGGCTGCCGCAGGCAATCGCTGTTTGCTCCCTTGCTGGGGTGGCTTACTTTGTTTGGGTGCTGAGAGAGGCAGCCTGGCTTCGCTATCGTCCTCAGTGCAGAGTACGTCTGGCCCTATGCACAGTTAATTGGAGGGATGGCGATGAACCTGATTGAAGCCATGCAAATGTTCGTGGCAGTGGTTGAGCAGGGCAGCTACACCAAAGCGGCCGAGGCGCTCAATGTGCATCGTCCGGCACTCTCCAAGCTCATCCAGAATCTTGAGCAGGAGTTGGGTGTGCAGCTGCTACACCGCACCACGCGCAGAGTGAACACCACACCCGCTGGCGACGAATTCTATGACCGCAGCCTGAAATTACTCGCAGAGCTAGCGGAAACACTGGAAGTGTTTTCGCCGACTCGTCCGCCACGAGGCAAGCTCAGGATCGACATGCAGACCGTACTCGGTCACGCGGTGATCATCCCCCGGCTGCCGGAGTTCATGGAGCGCTACCCTGGCCTGGAAATATCTCTGGGAGCCTCCGACAACCTGAACGACCTTGTCGCGGGCGGCATCGATTGTTCCGTGCGGCTTGGTGACCTGGATGATTCAAGCCTGGTCGCCAAACGTATCGGCGAGGTTGCTTTGGTGACCTGCGCGGCTCCCGCCTACGTGAAGAAACATGGTTTACCAGGCACGCTGGATGATTTGCAGGCGCACCTGGCAGTCAATTTCATGGTTGAGCAGCGCCGCCAGATCATGCCCTGGCGCTTCAGGGCCAACGGTAAAGCTATCAATCTGAAGATGCGCAGCGGCATCGTCGTCGACAATGCCGAGGCCTTGCTTTACTGCGCCTTGGCGGGGATCGGGATGGTGCAGGGCCTGCGCCCCGCGTTGCAGCGATACATCGACAGTGGACGTCTGGTGGAGGTTTTGCCGGATGTTCCAGTCGAGCCGAAGAGCGTTTCCGTGCTGTTTCCAGACCGCCGCCATCTCTCGCCCAATGTGCGGGTATTCGTGGAGTGGGTAAGTGCGTTGTTTCAAGAGCAAAAGCGTTAGCGCGGGCGCCAGTTGGTATTAGCTGACTAGCAGCCATGACTGGTCAGCGGATTTATCCCTCCTTCCTCTGCGCGTATCGTTCTCTTTGCAAGCGAATAGGCCGCCAGTCGGTGCAGGGGGGTATGGCGGTACGTATGCCTATTTCGCTGACCATGCCCGCCTGGCGATGAGTTTGAGAGCGGTGTGCGCGAACCGAGCCGCCTGCCTGGCCACATTAAAACTGGCTGTGTATCCCGACCGATAGCTGCCGCTCGCGAGGGACTGTCGGCCGAGGGGGAGGAGCAACTCAAGCGACTCAGCAGGCCATCCGAGCGCTTTGCAAACGTTCGTTTTTTCACATGATTCTGAGCGCAAGGCTCAGCCCTGAGCGAGCAGTTGCTTCACCATCGCCATGAGTTGTTTAACGGTGAAGGGTTTGAGCAGCAGTTCGGTTTGTCCGCCTTTCAGTGCGATCGCCGGCACGGCATTTTCGGCGAAACCGGAGATGAACAAGACCTTGAGCGTAGGCCGAGCATCCAGCGCAGCCACCGCCAGTTCATCACCGCTCATGCCGCCGGGCAGACCGATGTCCGTGATCAGCAGCCCTACGTCTGGCTCTTGTTCCAGCGCGTCTAGCGCCTGCGCTGAAGTCCCGGCCTTGATGATTCGATAGCCGGCTTCTTCCAGCGCTTCTCCAACGAGGTCGCGAATGGCGCTCTCGTCATCGACGACCAGTATCGACGCGTACTGGGTGAGCGGCGTGTCTTCCGCTGCCGAATGCACGATGAGCTCAGCGGCCGTGAGCGCGCCGTGGTGGACTGGCAGGAACAGGTTCACCGAAGTGCCTTTTCCGACTACCGACTCGATTTGCACATCGCCGGATGATTGCTGGGCAAAACCATAGACCATCGACAACCCCAGGCCGGTGCCAGCGCCCAGAGGTTTCGTGGTGAAGAACGGATCGAATGCGCGCTCGACGACGCTCGGCGGCATGCCGACGCCCGTATCCGTCACCCGCAGTAGCGCATAGTCGCCCGCGGCCAGCGTTGCGCGGGCTTGTGTCGAGTCAATGCGGGTCTGGCTGATTTCAATCAGCAGTCGGCCGCCTTGGGGCATGGCGTCACGCGCATTGATGCACAGATTCAGTACCGCATTTTCCAGTTGGTGCGCATCGCAAAAGCATAGAAACCCTAGTTCTGGCGCCACCACATCCAGTTCTATACGCGGCGTGAGCGAGCGACTGATCAATTCGCGCATGTCCTGAACCAGCAGGGCGGGATCGACCGGCGTGCTTGCCAGGATCTGGCGCCGCGCGTAGGCAAGGAGACGATGCGTGAGAGATGCGGCGCGGCTGGAAGCATTACGGGCCAGCCCAACGTAGCGCTGCAAGTCCCCGTGCCTGCCTTGAACAATGCGTTGTTCGAGCATGTCCAGGCTGCTGGTGATGACGGTGAGCAGGTTGTTGAAGTCATGGGCCAACCCGCCGGTCAACTGGCCCACCGCTTCCATTTTCTGACTTTGCTGCAGTTGCGACTTGACCTGCTCGAGCGCTTGCTGGCGTTCCTTGTGCGGCGTTATGTCGCGCGCCACGGCGAAATACTGCCCCTGCCTGCGAGCGATTCGCCAGTTCAGGTGCAGCGCCTTTCCGGTGCTGCGCGCGCCCTGAGTATCAAGCTCGGCGATCAGGCCTTCATCCAGGCTGCGCAGTGCATCGGAGAGTTGCGAAGGGGAAATGAAACTGAAAAAAACGCCATCCTTCAACGCCTGGCCGGTGTGCCCCGTTGCGGTTTGCCAGGCTGGATTCATCGCGAGAACCTCGCCGCCTTCAGACAAGGTGCAGATCAGGTCGGGCGACACGTTCCAGATGCCGTCCCGTTCGAGTGTCCGTCGCTCGACCTCCTGCTCGAGACGCTCGTTGATATGGGAGAGCGCGTTCAAGCTTCTGCGGAACAACGCGCAGACCACCGCCATGCCAAAGGTCACCAGGGCGAAGCTCGCGCTACTGATCCAGGCCGTCAGGCCATCGTCGAAGCCAACATTGCCGATAAAGAAATAGTGAGCCGCCAGCACTGCCAACACACAGCCAAGCAGGGAAGGGCCGACGCCAAAGCAGAAGCCTACGAACATCAGGCCGGGTATGAAGAACAGGTATGGCAGGGCCGTAAAGGGCAGCTGATTACGCAGTGCGGCACACAATGCGACGACCAATACGGTGCCGATATAACGAGCTGGCATGCCTGGTCGAGAACGGGCCAAGCGGCGAACCAGCTCAAGGCTCCGGGAAAGAATACTGATCAAATTTGGCTCCAGGAACCAGATCCGGAATCTCGGATGCGCTATAGCTGCAGGGCTAAGCGCGCGCGGCTAACCGCCCCGAATACCATGAGTGGAACTATATAGGCAGGTGAATCACTGGCTTCAAGAACGCGAGGTGCATGCCAGGGGCCGATAACTTGCCTGTGACTTACCGATAGGCAGGTTGGATTGTCGTCTGCGAGGAGTATGGATAAGCTCAATCGCATCGAGGAAAACACGCACCGCGTTGTACCCATCAGCCCTATCACCCATTGTAGCCGACATGACCCCCTGCAATCTCATATCCCCCGACGAAGAACGGGCCCGCCTTGTCGATGTTGATCGCTTGACATCGGAATTGGAGAGCGGCTCCGATCCAGTACTCAACGGCGTCGTGGCCATGGTTGCGACCTACTTCGGGGTGCCCACTTCGCTGGTCAGCATCATCGAGCGCGATTACCAGGTTTTCAAGGCTCGCGTCGGGATGGAACCGGAACGGACGCCGAGGGAAATGTCCTTTTGTGCCCACGACCTTCAGGACGGGGCGGTGCTGGAGATATGCGACCCGCTCAGCGACCCACGCTTCTCCACCAACGCCCTCGTCACCGGTGCTCCCTTCATCAGGTATTACGCCGGTGCGCCGCTGGTGATTTCGCCTGGGCGCAGTGTGGGCAGGCTCTGCGTTATCGATCAGCAGGCGCACGCGCCGATGGACGAACGAGGCAAGACCCTGCTGCGCGATGCGGCCAAGGTGGTGGTGGCGCGGCTGGAGTCGATTCATCGCAATCATTACTTCGACCCGATGACCGGCTTGCCCAACCGACAGCGCTTCGAGCTGGATCTTCTCGACACCATCGAGCAGGACGAGCGGCTCGCCATACTGGTTGAACCGCTCTCCGCGGTGGGTATGGACAGCCTGGTCAAGGCCCTCGGCGGGGACTTTTTCGCCAATTTCATGTTGGCGGTAAAGGAAGCGCTTCTGAAGGTACTGCCCAAGGGCGCGCAACTGTATCGCTCAAGCACCCTGGGCTTCGTGGCGCTCCTGCAGCCTTTGCCGGAGACGGTATTGCCTAGCCTGCTGGGCAACATCGTAGCGGCCTTCGGGCGCCCGCTTTACAGTGGTGATGTGCCGGTCTTCCCCGATGTCGGCGTCAGCGTGCTGCAGCTGGGCCAAAGCACGGGTGTGCCAACGGATATCTTGCGCCTGATGTCGAGCATTACCGATGCGGCACGCCGAAGCGAACGACGCTGGCTGGATTACGATCCGATAATCGATTCCAGCCTGCGCCGCAGTACCGCGCTGCTCAACGCCATCGAAGCGGCGCTCATCGCTCCCGATCAGCTCAGGCTGGTCTATCAACCCCGCGTGGATCTTGCCAGCAATCGCTGTGTTGCGGTCGAGGCGCTGCTGCGCTGGACGCACCCGACGCTAGGTGAAATCAGTCCCGCCGAGTTCATTCCGCTTGCCGAAACCACTGCTTCTATTCGTCACATTACCCGCTGGGTGGTGCGAGGTGTCTGCAAGCAGTTGGCGAGCTGGCGCGCTCAGGGTATGGAGATGACGGCATCGTTGAACGTCTCCGCGTTGGACTTGACCGATGGCAGGCTTTTCGACGAGTTGGCCGAGGCTATGCGCGAGTGCGACGTGCTGCCACAGCACATTGAGCTGGAATTTACCGAAAGCGTATTGGTGACGGACTTTCAGGCCGTGCGCGCGCAGCTGCAACGGTTTCGCAGCCTGGGAGTGGCGATCGGGATTGATGATTTCGGAAGCGGCTACAGTAACTGGGCTTATCTGCGGCAGATTCCGGCCACCATCGTGAAGCTGGATCGCTCGCTGCTGGTCGACCTCCAGCCGGGTAATAGCGAGTGGCATATCATCCGTGGCCTGATCAGCCTGGTGCGGGATCTGCGCCTGACCGTCGTCGCAGAAGGTATTGAAACCGAGCTTCACCATCACCTGCTGCGCGGGTGGGGTTGTCAGCAGGGGCAGGGCTACTACTTCGCCAAACCATTGCCACCGGAAAAGCTGCTGGCCTGGTTGAACGACAGCACGGGGCTCTCCGGCGAGCGTGGGTGAGATCGGTGCTGCGTCTTGGTGTGACGAGGCCGCGGAGTCAAACAGCCAGCCCCGGCTGGCAGACGGGGAGGCAGATGGCCGATACCAGGCGGCCTCTCAACGCCATTTCCTGAGAAAAGCTCGTAAACAGATCTTGAGCCGCTATGTGTCGCATGATTTTACACCTATCAGCGGTGGGTGATTCGTGAGGCTACCGGCGCATTTCCTGTTGCGTTCTTCACGCCGAAGATGATCTGCTTATCAAGTTTCTGACCTTGCAGCCGACAGAGAGGGAAGTATCCGATTTGGCGATGGCCGGTTCGACTCACTGCGCACTCCTGCATTGGCCACCTCACGTCGCCGACAGATGCGTTGCGATGAGGGCAGTGCGCCCAGTCGGTAAATGAACCTTGAGTTGCAACGTTCCCTCGCACGCTCCAATCCACCCAAATCCATAGCAGTGGCCTATTGATACTGCCACTGAGCTGGCGTTCAAAAAGGCGCGCAGAGCGGGCGCTAGATACTCCCCTGAGAAGCTGACCTGTTCTCACCACCATATCCCAAGCCGACCCTATGAGGTCAGGTGGAATGCCTATGAACATCCTTGCTCCTGCCATCCATATAACCAGCCGGCTGCGCTTTCCGGCCAAATTCGTACTCCTGGCGGTGATAGTACTGATTCCCTTGACTCTGCTAGGCCTGCGGGTCCTCACGCAAATCAATAACAGCATCGCGGGCATACGCGCCGAGCAGGTTGGCCAACGCTACCTGATGGACGTCACGCCTGTGCTTCGCTTGTCGATGCTCGAGCGGGCGCTCACCAATCGATTGCTCAGCGGCGATCAAACAGCGCAAGCCGACCTGTCAGCCAACCGGATAAAGCTGCAGGAGGCCTTCTCGAAACTGCAAGCTACGGATCGGCAGCTCAACGTGACCCTCGAAACCGGCGATCGCGTTGAGCGTCTGCGCGCCGATGCGCAACAACTGATCGATCGCGCAGAGGGTGATGCCGACCAGGCAGAACTTTTCGATGCCTGGAACGAGCAGGTTGGTAAAACGCTGAATTTCATCTATCTCGTCAGCGCGACATCAGGAATGGTGCTCGATGAAGACTACGCGTCATTGTTCATGATCGACCAGAGCACCCTGAGGTTACCGCGACAGATCAACGCGGTAGGCCAGCTCCGAGGCTTGGCCAGCGGCTTGCGGGACGGCCAGCCCATGGCTGGTGGCACGCGTTCATCGCTGCGAGCGTTGCTCAAGCAGGAAGGGCAAATTCGCCAGGAGCTCCAGCAAAGCCTGAATCTCCTGCGTCGGAGGGAGCCAGCACTTGCCGACAGGATTCAGTTGCCGATTACCAGTGCCATGCAGTCTCTGGACGCGTTCCGCAGCGACCTTGAGGTGATGTTTCGCTCTGCTGGCGAGAACGTGACGGGCGCTCAAGGTTTAGCGGCCAAGGGGAACGCTGTGGTGGCCGATCTGTACAAGGCTCAGGATGTACTGCAGGAGGAGTTGCTGGCCGCCCTGGACCGAAGAGCCCAGAGCAGTATGTTCGAGCGGCTGTTCATTTTGGGTATGTTCACGTTCATGGGCTTGCTGCTTGCTTACGTCTTTTGCGGCATCTATGGCTCCATGCGTAAAGCCATCGATGAGGTGCTGATGGCTACGCGGCAGATCGCTCAGGGTGATCTCACCGCTCATGTGCAGGTGCAGGGCAAAGACGAAATGGCGGATGTCGGCACTGGCTTCAATAACATGGTCCAAGCCTTTCGCGGTTCTCTGGCGCAGGTTGAGCAGAGCTCGCACGCGGTATCCGAAGCGTCATTACGCATGGGCGCATCCATCGAGCGCGCCAAGCAGTCGATGAATGCTCAGCAGGGCGAAACCGAGCAGGTTGCCACTGCGATCAACGAAATGACCGCAAGCGTCGCGGATGTAGCCCAAAACACCGAAGGAGCTGCGCGTGCGGCCGGGCAAGCCAGCCAGGCTTCAACCAAAGGTCTTGCAGTCATGCAGGACACTCGCGAAACCATTGAGGCCCTGGCCAACGAGGTCGAGCTCAGCTCGCAGAAAGTTTCGGCCCTCGCGGTGCACAGCCAGGAAATCGGCGGCGTCATCGAAGTCATCCGCAATATCGCTGATCAAACCAACCTGTTGGCCTTGAACGCGGCTATCGAAGCGGCGCGAGCTGGCGAGCAGGGACGAGGTTTCGCGGTGGTTGCCGACGAGGTTCGAACGCTGGCGTCGCGTACTCAGGGTTCGACCGAAGAAATCCGCCGCATCATTCAGGAGCTGCAACTGGCCATGTCGGCCGCCGTGGAACAGATGAAAACAGGCAAGGACAGGGCACAGGAGTGCGTACGGTCAGCCGATCAAGCATCACAAAGCCTGGCTGCTATCAATGACGAAGTCGAATTGATCGTTGGCATGAACACCCAGATCGCCAGCGCTGCCGTACAACAACACGCGGTATCGGAAGACATCAACCGCAATATCACCGAAATTCGTAACGGCAGCATCGTGTTGCTGGAAGGTATCGGAGAAAACGCGCTTACCGCTGAGGAGTTGTCCCGGTTGGCAGGGGAGCTGCGTACTGTCGTCTCCCGGTTCAAGATCTGACATGCCGTAGGCATGCACGTCACCGTGGTTGCGGCCTGCCTCCAGTCAGGAGGCAGGCCGGTCCCTCGGCCGCCATTTACCGCTGCCTAGGCACCCTGCATAGCCAGCTCCTGCATCCCGTTGCCGGTGGTGCGCGACGACATTCCTTTCCTTCATCGCCATCTGCTCTCAGCGTCTGGCCCGCCGGTGGGGGCGCCGCTAAGCGGCTGAAACGCTGGCTGTCAACCAATGCCGCCAGGTGGACAGAGTCACAAGTCGGTCGCAGCGCAGCGGATACTTCCCATAGCGCATCATCAGGCTTCCTATCGGCAAGCATTGATGATGCGTGTCGAAAAAGCAGGCTGGCAGCCCCACACGTGACCCCACCGTTGGCTTCGCGCGCACCTGTCCGATAGCCATGGCCCCACCCTTATGCATGGCAGGAGCACCTCGGCCCGATAAAGCGGCTGTCCCTAGAGAGTCGACCTGTCGACCTAGAGGGCTGTGTTTCGGTTGATGCCTGAGTAGCTCACCAGCTCACTCGCAGTGCCTTTCAGGGCAGTACAAAAATGCAGGCCAACAGCCTTTTCTTGAGCGGCTGTCTCGGTACGAATTCGCCCTCGGCAAGCAGGCTCGCGATGGTTTTCCACTGGAAAAGGGGATGCGAGAGGAGGCGTCGCTGATCCTTGAGGCAGCCTGGCGTCTTCTCTGGAGGTTGGCAGCGGTAACAAGACAGCAGCGCAGACGTTGCTTCAATAAGTAGCATTCAGGGTGTTTTGGGTAACAATTTGGTGCAAATAGTCATGTCATTACAATTTGATTGTTGAACAAAAATGCGTTGATTGACGGGCATTTAATGGTTTTACATGAACTGTGGCATGCACATTGCTCAGTCGGGAGAACCCTCTGCAGGAATTCGAAGCCGTGACACCGACGCCCCAAACGCGCGCCACGTTCACTCACCAAACAAACAGGTGCCTGCGTCGAAGACGGATCGGTGCAGGCAATCGACTCAGGCACTTTCACGTTACAGGCAATGCGTGCAGTGGCTAACGATCATTGCAGCGTGCTGCCTGCATCAGAGCGGTAGCGGTAACAGCCAGTCCAAAAAACACAGCACTCGAAAATAAAATCTGCCCTTATCTGGAGCATCCCATTATGTTGATGAACAAGGCTTTTGCATTGGCGGGCACGTGCGCCCTCATTCTTCCCGCCACTGCTTTTGCAGACTTTATTAACGACAGTAAAGCGAGCGTGGACCTACGCAACTTCTACTTCAATCGCGACTTCCGTAATGGACCGCCGACAGCCCAGCGAGACTCCGCCGCGGAATGGGCGCAGGGCGCAATGCTTAAGTTCGAGTCGGGCTACACCGATGGGACAATTGGCGTGGGTGTGGACGCCTTGGGCATGCTGGGCCTGAAACTCGATGGCGGTGATGGATCCGGGGGGACTAACCTGTTACCCGCAGATCTCAGTTCGAGAAATGGCCGTGGCTCACAAGATGAATATACGAAGCTCGAGCTGACCGCCAAGGTAAAGGTTTCGCAAACGTCCCTCAAGGCGGGCGCCCTGTCGTTACGCACGCCTGTTGTTTCCAGCAACGACTCGCGGCTGCTGCCGGCAACGTTCAGGGGCGCTTTACTGACCTCTGGCGATATCAATAACTTCAGCTTGCAGGGTGGCAAGCTGGAGAGAATCAAGTTTAACAGCTCCTCGGACTACCAGGAGTTGACGGGTAACCGTATCGGTGGTGTCAGTGACAACTTTAACTTTGCGGGGGGTGCCTACAGTGTCACTAAGTCCCTCACGGCAAGCCTGTATTACGCCACCCTCGAGGATGTATACCGCCAGCTCTATGGTGGTGTTGTTTATCACGTACCGCTCGCACATGAACAGTCTTTGAAGTTCGATCTGCGCTACGCAACCAGCCGAGAGGACGGCAATTTCCGCGATCTCGACAACCGCTCGATGAATGGCATGGCTTCATATGCCTTGGGTGGCAATGTTTTCTCGGTGGCTTACCAGCAGATGAAAGGTGACGACCCTTTCCCTTATATCGCCAACAGCGACCCGTTCTTGGTCAACTTCGTCCAGATCAACGACTTTGCCAATGCGCAAGAGCGCTCCTGGCAGGTGCGCTATGACTACAACTTCGCAGCGATGGGTATGCCTGGGCTGACGTTCATGAGCCGCTACGTCACAGGTGACAACGCTTTGGTCCAGGGGCGAAACAGCGGCAAGGAATGGGAGCGCGACACCGACATCGGCTATGTTATTCAGACAGGATCATTAAAGAACCTCAGCATGAAAGTTAGAAATGCAACGGTGAGGTCCAACTTTGGCAATGACCTGGATGAAACCCGCCTGATTCTCAGCTACACGTTACCCTTGTTCTAAGCACCGTTCCGGCTAATTAATTGACCGGTTGCCAGGTCGGCCCTTTCGACGGTGCATGTCATGAGACAGCAGCTGGGCCTGCCGCACCGCCTATTTAACTGCAGAGCAGAAAGGTTGATGAGTCGCGTGCTAGTGAACATCCATTGTTCTGCCAGCCGTGTATTACATCGGGTTGACGGTTCGTGCTGTAACAGCATCGGCCAGGGAGGTGGATATTGCTTCCATTCTTCCTGGCACTTCTTGCCCAATGGCCGTTGATCATTTCCGGAGCGAATGTTGAAGAATCTAAAGTTCACCCATAAGGTACTGGTGACCACGTTTCTGGTGATCATGACGGTGTTTTGCGCGTTCTCAGTGCTGAATGATTTTCGCCTGCGTGACGACAGTACTCAAAAAATCGAACAGAACACGCGTGCCCTTGCCGCGTCCATAGCGCACGATATTCAGAACTGGCTCGATGGCCGGTTGATTCTAATGAAAGGCGTTGCCGAGTTTATCGGGCAGGATCCCCGCGCAGAAAACATACAAGCCAAATTGCAAAGCAACGTATTGATGGACCAGTTCATTGCCGCGTATGTGGGAACTCAGGATGGCAAGTTCGAGATTTATCCTCCTCGAGAAATGCCTGCCGACTACGATGCCCGGCAACGGCAGTGGTACAAGAACGCACTAAGCCACGGCGCGGCTATGACCGAGCCTTATGTGGGGGTGGGAATCGATTACCGCATCATCACCCAAGCTGTGGTCATTCCTTCGCAGCAGCAACCTGTCGGGGTCCTGGGTGCCAGCCTGAAGATCGAGACGATCTCCAAGACACTCAATGCCCAAGCTTTCGAGGGCAGCGGTTATGCGTTTCTCGTTAGCCAGGACGGCAAGATCTTGGTTCACCCGGATGAGGCGTTGGTTGGCAAATCGCTCACTGATCTGTTTCCAGGCAGCAACCTCTCGATGAGCGATCAGTTGGTAGAGGCTGTATCGGCTGGCGAAGAGAAATTGACCCTGTTTTCACCAATCAAAGGCCTTCCATCGCAAGCCTGGTATGTGGGCGTTGTGTTGGATCGGCAAGCAGCCCTTGCCAGCGTCACGGCGTTCCGTAATTCGTCGATCATCGCAACCGTCGTTGCCTGCCTCATCACGCTACTGCTGTTGGGTATTGTCATTCAACTGCTCATGAAGCCTCTGCAGTCGATCAGCCGGGCCATGGCGGATGTCGCTGAGGGCGATGGCGATCTTACGCGCAGGTTATCAATCATCTCCCAGGACGAGTTCGGGCGACTGGCGGCGAGTTTCAACCGTTTTGGTGACCGGATCCATGCCTCAATCACTGAAGTATCCTCGACGACGAATGCGCTTGGCGAAGCCACCAGTAGGGTGCTCTCTGCCTCTAACTCATCTGTTGAAAAGTCCGAACATCAATCTGCATACACCACGAGCGTCGCTGCCGCGATCGAACAATTGGGCGCCGCTGCGCAAGAGATTGCAACCAGCGCTTCAGCAGCTTCACACGGCGCCACTGGTGCGAGGTCGCAAATCATGGCGACGTGTGACTTGGTGGAGGAAACCGTCGCTTCGATGAGCCATCTGCAGGACAACATCGAGACGACTCGCTCGCAAATCGAAGATCTCAACACAAAAAGTGCAAACATCGGAAAAGTCCTGGAGGTCATTTCGACCATTTCCGGCAAGACCAACCTGCTGGCACTGAATGCTGCGATCGAGGCAGCCAGGGCGGGTGAGGCCGGACGAGGATTTGCCGTTGTGGCGGATGAGGTAAGAAGCCTCGCCCATCACACCCAGAACGCCACCGAGGAAATACGGGTGGTAATCGAGGCGCTTCAAACTGGCGCGACCCAGGCTGCCCAGACCATGCTCAGCAGCCATAAAATCGGCAGCCAAAGCGTGCGGGTTGCAGCGCAGGCCGGAGCCAGTCTTGCGAGCGTAGTGGTGAGGATTGGCGAAATCGACGAGATGTGCCTGACGGTCGCTGCTGCTACCGAAGAACAGACCACAGCGGTTGGCCAACTTACCCGAGACGTAACCGAGATCAGCCAGCTCAATCACCACACGACAACCAACCTCAATGCGACGCTTGAAGCATGCGCAGAGCTGTACCGCGAAGCTGCGCGTCTGAGAACGCTCGTGGGCACGTTCAAGTTATAATCGCTCAGCGCAACTGAACAATTAGCCAACCTGACAGTGAGCCTTCCTCCCAAGGCGCTGATGATCAGCGCCTTGGGAGGAAGGCTCAGGCATAAGCCCAATAGAGGATGTGAGCCGCATGCAGACCAACCGCCGCGCTATCGAAAACTACATCTTGGCGAAAGACGGTAACCGAGCTGATCTTTTGCGACAGGCTTTCCTTGCCGAAGCGAAAGTGGCAATGACAGTCCATACAAATGCCATTTCGTTTCCCTCCGACCTCGACGGCCTGCCCGCCATTACGAGCACGTTGGTGCGGCGCTTCAACCAAACCTACGAAAATATCTACACCTTCTGTATTGGCGAACCGCCGGCAGCGGGTGCGCTGGCACATGACTGCACATGGTTGGTGGGAATGTCCGACAAGGAAACTGGCGACGTACGAGTGGGGTGCGGTGAATACAACTGGCAATTTGATCCAGGGTCAGGCCTGATCTCTCATCTTGAGATCGTTATCGAGCGTATGCAGATCAGCCCAGCTGCGCAGCTGGAGCCTGTCATGGATTGGGTGCGGGGGTTGAGCTATCCATGGTGTCAGGCCAGTGAGGCAATAACCCATGCTCCGAAGCTGGCCTCCATCGCTGCGGTCATCGACTATCTGCAACGTTACCAATCGCAGGTGCTGGCCACCTAGCCAGAATGCCGGTAATGGCTGCTCCTCTCGCACGGTTGCCGTTCTGAACTGAGGCGCCTTTGCAGGGTCTGCCGTTGCACGCCACGCAAAGGTAGACCCCATGACCACCCTCGACGCCGACCGTCAGCGCCTGGAACGATACGACGCCCAGACTGACCAGTATCTGCTTGCGATCATCACCGATGAAGACCACGCCTCACAGGTCGAGTTGGACGACGGCCAGATCGCCTGGCGCTCCACGTTGCGGCATGACCGCCTGTACCGCGTGGTAGACGACGCGGGTCACGTGCATTATCGCTTCGAAGAGATCTCGCCCGAGCAGGATGGCGAATTCCAGTTGGTCAGCCTGATCGCCGAAGGCGGGCGGGGCGCAGAGTTCTCCGAACTGGTGATGTTCGGCAAACGCCTGCTGACGTTCGACGACCGCACCGGCCTGGTGTGCGAGATCCGTGAGCAAAACCAACTGATCCCGCGACAGATCCTCATGACCGGCAGCGGTGATGAACGCTTCAAGGGCTTCAAGAGCGAGTGGGCCACGCTGTGGGGGGACCGTCTGGTCGTCGGCAGCCACGGCAAACGGCCTGAAGAGGAATGGGTCAAGGTGGTCTCCCGCGATTATGGTCTGCAGAGCATCGACTGGCAGGATCGCTACGCAATGATTCGCGAGGCGCTGGGTGTCGGCGAGCAGGGGTATGTGATTCACGAGGCCGCGGAATGGCATCCCTATCGACGCCAGTGGTTGTTCTTCCCGCGCAAGGTCTCTAGCGAGCCTTTCGACGAGTGCATCGACGGACGCGAGCGGGGCAGTAACAAGCTGGTGATCGCCAGCGAGGATTTCAGCGATATTCAGGTGCTGGAAATCGGCAAGTGCGTGCCCGAGCGCGGTATTTCCTCGTTCAAGCTGGTCCCTGGCCACCCGGACGAATGCATCGGCCTCAAGAGTGTGGAAATTGGCGACCGTACCGAGAGCTACCTGTTCTGCTTCAACCTCGACGGCGAGATCCTCACGGACGATCTGTTCATCGGCAACTACAAGTGCGAGGGGGTCGAGTTCCTCTAGCCATGGCCCTCGCTGGAGGCCGCACGTAGGCATTTCGACCTGCTCTGGTCACGGCGCGTAAGCTGGCCCCTGGTAGTACCGGTACCCCGCAAAATCGTCCTCCCGTGCCCTTTGCTTGCACGCCGTTGGCGGTTGGCCGGCTGGCTATTGACCACAACGCAGGATAGGCAGCTTGGCAGGCGCACCCTGCGCGCACCTGGGGGGGCGGGCGCGGGCCGGGATTCTCGCCTGATGGGCGTTGCTGACAATTTTGTCAGCAAGCGGTCAGCCTGCCGACAGTACCCGTTCAATACACTGTGCGGCCGCCGAGTCGTATCCATTGCACGTGCGTTGCAGGTACAACGCGCGGTATCTGCGCCGGGGTGCTTGAAGCGTGCGCTCAGGGCCGGTATGAAGTGGGTCGTCATCGGGCACAGTGCCGGGCGCAGCGTGCATTGGCCCGCTAATGACTGTTTTTATTCGCTGGCCGAGAGGGCACGTGATGCGTTTGCTTATCGTCGAGGACGAAGAAAAGACCTCCTCCTATGTGCACCGTGGTTTGAGCGAGCTGGGTTACATAGTCGATGTGGCTGGCAACGGCATCGATGGGCTGCATTGCGCCCTCGAGATGGACTACGACGTGGTGATTCTCGATGTGATGCTGCCCGGGCGTGACGGCTACAGCGTGCTGCAAGGGCTGCGCATGCACAAGAAGACCCCGGTGATCATGTTGTCAGCCAGGGGAAGCGTGGATGATCGCGTGCGCGGGCTGCGAGAGGGCGCCGATGACTACCTGGGCAAACCGTTTTCGTTCGTGGAACTGGTGGCGCGAATCCAGGCGCTGGTGCGTCGCCGCAGCAGCGACCAGGCCGACAAGACGCACCTGTCGATCGACGACCTGGAAATCGATTTGCACGCACGCAAAGTGACTCGCGGTGGCGTGCGCCTGGATCTGACCGCCAAGGAGTTCTCGCTGCTGAGTCTGCTGGCCCGGCATGAGGGCGAAATTCTTTCCAAGTTGATGATCGCCGAACAAGTCTGGGACATGAACTTCGACAGCGACGCCAACGTCGTCGAGGTCGCGATAAAACGCGTGCGCGCCAAGGTGGATGCGCCCTACACGCGCAAGCTGCTGCACACGGTGCGCGGCATGGGGTATGTGCTGGAGAACCGTGCAGAGCGCGACAGCCAGGGCAGTGTGTCGGCATGAGTGGATCGATCGCCAAACGGCTCGCCGTGATGTTCGCGCTCGCGGTCCTGCTCATCACCTCGATCAGTGCGACGCTGTTGCGCTGTTCCCTGCGACAAACGCTCGATGAGCAAATGCACAATGAACTGATCCTGCGCCACTCGGTGCTCGATCCCGTGCTGATGAAATACGATTCGCCGGTCTTCTGGGTCGGCCTGCATCAGAAACTCGATGGCCTGACGCCTTCGGATGAGCGCGTTCGCTATTGGGTTGTGGTGGATGACCCGGTTTATCGCTACGGCGGGCCGATGCCGGATGGTCAGGATTGGTCCACACGTCCCGATGGTTTTTTCCGCATGCAGCTCCCTGGTCGCAGTGAGCCCATGGCCTTGCTGGTGAAAACCATTCCGGCGATGGGCAGCCGTCCGCAGTTGCGTTTCATCGTGGGGGTGGATTCGACTGCCTTCAACGGAATTCTGGGCAGTTTTACCCGCACGCTGATCCTGATATCTGCCCTGGGCGTGGTGCTGGTGGCATTGCTTGGCTACTGGGTTGCGCGTATTGGCCTGGGGCCGGTAAGGCGCTTGAGCAGCCAGGCCAACAGCCTGCCGCCGGGCGATTCCAAGCAGCGCCTGGATACCGGCTCGCTGCCCAGCGAGTTGCAGGAGCTGGCGGTGTCGTTCAATGGCGCTCTGGCACGTCAGGAGGAGGCCTGGAGTCAGCTGGAAGGGTTCAATGCCAACGTCGCCCACGAGTTGCGCACACCGCTGACCAACCTGATTGGACAGACGCAGGTGGCGCTGGCCCATGATCGTGAACTCTGTGAGCTGCAGGATCTGCTGCAGTCCAATCTCGAAGAGCTGGAGCGCATGGGCACCATCGTCAACGACATGCTGTTTCTGGCGGGCGCCGAGCGTGGCCAGCGGGCAACCGAACTCAGCGATGTTTCGCTGTACGAGGAAGCATCCAAAACGGTGGAGTACCTTGAGCCGGTCTTGCTGGACAGACAGCTTTGCGTGGTGATCGAGGGCGACATGCGGGTACGCATAGACCGCCGCCTGTTCCACCGTGCTCTGGCCAACCTGCTGCAGAATGCGGCGCGCTACGCGCCGCTGGCGAGCACGGTCACGATAAGGCTGGCGGGCAAGGAAACGCTGGCCGAGATCAGTGTGACCAATCAGGGCGAGCCCATCGAGGCGAAGCACCGGGAGCGGCTGTTCGAGCGTTTCTATCGGGCCGATGCGGCGCGCGCCGACAGCGACATGCACCACGGATTGGGGCTCTCGATCGTCCGTGCGGTGGCCTGCATGCATGGCGGAAGCGTCTTCGCCCGCAGTGCCCGTGGTTTCAACACCTTCGGGTTTTCGCTAAAAAGCCCAGCGCTGCACTGATTCTCACCTTTCTCGTGCGGGATGGGCCGGCTGATAGCTTCCTGTCAGTTAGCCGTCACTGTGGCGTCAGCCTTGCCTCCCTAAAGTGCCACGACTCATCACCAAGGAGAGTGTCGTGGCGACCTCCAATGTATTCGGGAAATGGCATGCCGCTGTTTTGGTCCTGGTTCTGGGCTGCGTGGCGGTTGCCGGTGGCATCGGTTTCAGCCTGTCGCCCCGCGCCACTGCACCGGCGGTGATACCTGCCCCCGTGACGGTCAGCCTGGTCGAACGTCGCGCGGTGCCGGTGCTGATTCGTGCCGCCGGGCAGGTTCGGTCTCTGCACAGCGTGGAGGTGCGCGCGCAGATCGACGGCTTACTGGTCGAGCTGCCTGTGCAGGAGGGGCAGATCGTCAGGCGCGGTGATCTGCTGGCGCGTATCGACGACCGGGCGATCGTGGCCGCGCTCGAGCAGGCTCAGGCTCAGGTGGCCGTTGCCGAGGCGCACCTGGCGCGTGCCGTGCTGGATCAACAAGCGCCGGCCGGTCACCCAGCGCAAACGCAGGATCAGCAGCGCGCGCAGGTGAGCCAGTTGCGCGCCGACCTGCGCGCCCGTCGCGCCGATGTACAGGCCCGTCAGGTACAGCTCTCGCACACACGGATTTATGCGCCTGGCGACGGCCGGGTCGGGTTGCACGCTGTGCATGAGGGCAACTACCTGCGCGCAGGCGCTACCCAGGCATTGTTCTCGGTCGTGCAGTTGCACCCCATCAGCGTCGAAGTGGACCTGCCTCAGCGGATGCTGGCGCCCCTGAACCAGCGGCTGCTGGATCGCGATGAGTACCCGGTGCCGTTGCGCGCCTATGCAAGCGAGGGCGGCGAGTTGCTTGGCGTAGGGACGCTGACGCTGATCGACAGCCACGTGTCGAGCGAGACCGGCACGTTCAAGGCTCGGGCGACTGCCGACAACCGCACATGGCGCCTGTGGCCGGATCAGTCGGTCAGCGTGGCGCTGCAGGTGCAGACCCTTGCCAATGCCCTGGTGGTGCCACAGCGGGCCCTGCGCCAGGGCGCCGATGAGGTGACCGTCTGGCAGGTGGCCTACGGCCGGGCAGTACCACAGGCTGTCGAGGTGCTGCACGCCGATGCGGATATTGCCGTGATCAGCGGCCTGGTCGCGGGTGACATGGTGGTGACCGATGGCCACGCGCGCCTTCGCCCGGGCGGTGTCGTGCGAATTGTCGCGGATGGCCAGGCGCTCGCCGCGCCGGTCGCCAGTCGCAGGGTGTTCTGATGATTGACGCTCAGCTTGCACCACCGCAGTCCCGCCTCTCGTCACCTCGAGCGGCTCGCAACGAATGACTTACGTATCGATGGCGTGCGCGTCACGCCGTCGATGCTCCCTGCGTAACACCGTCCAGGCTGCGGGTTATCAGCCGTAAAGGAGTTGCCATGAATGTTCGTACGTTAAGCATCGTCAGTGTTTTCGCGGTGGCTGCACTCGGCGGTGCCACATCGTTCGTCGAAGCGGCTGTGGAGGTGCCGGATTATCACTACGGCATGCCGCTCGATGTCGCCAAGGTGATTCGCATCGACGAGCCCAGGGCGGCGACCTGCGAGGTGGTTCGCGCGCAGATCACTTACCTGAACTCTCAAGGCGCAACCCAGCGCATGGGCTTTCTGAAGCTGGCCGAGGCGTGCAGCTTCGAGTAAGCCTGCGAGCTGCCGTCACCGGCTCGATCAAGCGTCCCTGATCACGCCGCGCATGTTCATCACTCACCGGGAGAGCAGTGCCATGTCGACACCCATGCCAACACCTGAACGCCATGTCCTGGCGGCTGCAAATCGCGCCATGAAAACGTTTGCTGCTGCACTGGCGCTAGTCGCATTGACCGGTGTGCAGGCAGCTGACCGGAGCCCAGCGAAACCCGACTGGTCAGCCGAGGACATGCCGACGCAGGAAGGACGTATCGTCCTGATCACCGGGGGCACCAGCGGCATGGGCTACGAGGATGCGCTGGCGTTGGCACGTGCCGGTGCCAAGGTGATCATTGCCGCGCGCAACCCCGAGCGTGGTGCGCTAACCCTGGCGCGCATCCGCAAGGAGGTACCCAACGCCCGGGTCGAGTTCGAGCCGGTGGACCTGGCCGACCTGGCCTCGGTACGCGATCTGGCCCAGCGCCTCAATCGCAGGCTGCCGCTCCTCGATGTGCTGATCAACAATGCCGCGATCATGGCGCCTGCCGAGCGTGGTACCTCGGTGGATGGCTTCGAGCGCCAGTTGGCGACCAACTACCTCGGGCATTTTGCGCTGACAGGCCAGTTGGTGCCCTTGCTGCGCAAGAGTCTGGATGCACGCGTGGTGAGCGTCTCCAGCCTGGCTGCCGCTCGCGGGGTGATCAATTTCGAGGATCTGCAGGCTGAGCAGGGATATGACCCGCTGGCCGCTTATGCGCAATCCAAGCTTGCCATACTGCAGTGGGCATTGGCCTTGCAGCGACGCAGCGAAGAGGCGGGGTGGGGTATCCGCAGTTTTGCAGCCCATCCCGGAGTGGCCGTCACCGAGCTGGTGGAGCGAGGCCCGGGGGTGAACAGCGAGTTCGGCAAGCGCTGGGCCGTGGACCGCGACAAGTATCATTCAGCCGCACAAGGCGCGGTGTCTACGCTGTATGCCGCCACTGCGCTCGAAGCGGCTGCGGGTGCCTATTACGGGCCCACTGGCGAAGAGCAGAAGCGTGGGCCGCTGGGCTTCGCTGCACTGCCTGCCGCCGCTACCCGCGGAGGCGATGCCGACCGGCTATGGCGGCTCTCCGAGGAACTGACCGGGGTGGCCTACCCATGAGGCTACGTGACTTTTGCGAGCAGCCGTACGGGCTGGTAATGCGGAGCTTTAGCCGGTGAGTTGGTCGTGCTTGAGCTATGCCTGGGGACCTTCCAGGATGGGTCTGTCGACTGAAACGGGCATTAACATGCATAACCCGGAAGAAACAGGCAGGCTCCCCGCGCTGCGCCGGCAGAAGATCCTGCTCATGCTCGAGCGTGATGGGAAGGTCCTGGCGGGCGAGTTGTGCCAGCATTTCGAGGTCTCGGAGGACACCATTCGCCGTGATCTCAATGAACTGGCCGAGGCGGGGCTTTTGCAGCGTGTGCACGGCGGCGCGTTGCCGCGGCCGGGCGATTCGGGCAAGGATTACCTGACCCGCGCTCAGGCGTCGAACGAAGTCAAACGGGCTTTTGCGCGCCGGGCAGCGACGCATGTGCGCGATGGGCAGGTGGTATTTTTCGACTCTGGCACCACGGTGTTGCACATCGCCCAGGCCCTCCCAGCCGAGGTTGCCATCACCGCGGTCAGCAACTCACCGGAGGTCGCCATCGCGCTTGCCCGATATCCCCGCGTTCGCGTGCTGCTGGCCGGGGGAGAGCTTACCGCACACGCCATGGCTGTCACTGGCCACCAGGCCATATCGATGTTTGCAGGCATTCGTGCCGACCTGTGTTTCCTGGGTGTCTGCGCCTTGCATCCGGACGTCGGCATCACGCTGCCCAATTACGAGGAAGTGGCCGTCAAACAGGCCATGATCGAGCGAGCCGGGCATGTGATAGCGGCGGTGGCAGCCGATAAACTGGCGGCTGTGGAAGCGTTCTCCCTGGCGCCCGCGGGTGCCATACACCACCTGATCACCGAAATGGATGCGCCGGTGCCGATACTCGATGGCCTGCGCGAACACGGCATCCAGATCGAGCTGGTCGAGCCTTACGGCTTTTGACGGCGGGAGCACCGCGCAGCGGGCGTTGCTTTGGCCAGCGCAGGGGCGCAGGATTGTCAGCGCTCGTTTGTTGGATGCCGCAGTTGCCAGCCCGCTACCGCTTTCGCAACGCCTGGGCCGATCGACATGACGATAAAAAGGCGCACGAACTGCGAGGCGAGGATCAGGGGCAAGAATACGTCGCTGTCTCTCGCGACGATGACGATGGTTTCGATACCGCCAGGGCTCAACGCCAGGTAAGCGGTCAGGGCATTGACATCGGGAACCACGTGTACGAGCACGAACGCCATCAGGCCACACAGTGTCATGACTGCAATGATCGAGCAGAGCATCACCGGCAGCAGCCTCAGGCAATGCCGGACCGCGCTGCGGTCGAACGTCAAGCCAACGTACCATCCCGTTACCACGAAGGCGGGGATGAAAATGAACGCCGGCACTTCGATGGAAAGCAGTCCGGCGGACTGCAGTATGCTGCCGGCGAACGCCGGCAGCAAAAGCGCGAGTGCGCCGATTCGGGTTAGCCGGCTTGCCAGGTAACCGCTTGCGGCGAGCGCGATGCAGGTCAGCGTGGCTGCGTAGCCACCTGGGGGCTCCCAGCCTAGCCTCAGGGGATCGGGTGTCGAGATAGCCGTGCCAGGGGCATGGCCAAGTAGCGCGGCAAGAGATGCCGAGGCCACCGATACCAGCAGAATACGCGAGTACTGCATCATCGCGACGATGCGGGGGTCAGCATGGTGCGTGTCGGCCAACAGCACCATCGACGATGCTGCACCCGGGAACAGCCCCCAGACGGCGGTGGTACCTGGCAGCCATCGACTCCGCGCGATGGCCATACTCATGAATACGATGAGCGCCATGGTGGCAAGGTTGATCGCCAGCAGTTCGCGCCAGTGCTCGGAGAATATGTCCAGCAGGGTGGGCGTGACGAAGGCCGCGATCAGGCAGCCCATCACGCCCTGGGCGCCCAGCGTGAAGGTCTTGCTGACGCGTAGTCCAGCTCCACTCAGTGCCATGATGACGGCTGACAGCAAGGGCCCCAGCATGAAGGCTGCCGGCACCTGTTGATGACGCATCACTGCCGTGAGTGCCGTCGAGAGCACGGCCAGCAGCAGCCAGGGCTTCAGGGTTCGATACCCGCTTGGTGTCATTGGCTTTTCCGGGGCTGGTCAGTCTTCGTTGAAGGGGGCGTTCGTTTCCAGCGCGCCAGGCGCACCGGGAGGCTGAATGGCGGAGCAAGTGGACCCATAACCTTTGCCGGCGAATCGCTTATCGGCGAAATCCACGGCATCGGCGAACGAGGCGTGCAATACACCGTCATGCCCCATGCCCTCATAGCGCTTCCAGGTCACCTTGTTCCCGGCTGCACACAACGCGGCAGCCACGGCGTACTGACGCATCGGCTCGATTGTTCGATCGGCCAGGCCCGTGGCAATCACTAGCGGGAATGCCACGGACGCCAGCGGCATATCGGTCGTGGTGGTGCGCCATCCGGACAATTGCTCCGGGGTCACCGCCAGAAGGTCCTTGAATGAGGTGACGTTCAACTCGGCGGCGCGGCGTGCGATTTCACCCGTGCAGCCGTGCCGCGCGCTGTCGAGCAGGTCAATCCCCCTGGGTGAAAGAATCGCCTCCAGAGCAGGCGCACCAGCACTGAGGCCGCCGGTCGCCAACGAAAGGAAGAGCGTGTTGGAGTCACGCGGCGGCAACTTCACGGGCCCCTCGGGAAAGGTGCTGTTGGGCGCTGTGATCATGGCGCCCAGAATATCGATATCCGGCGCGTAGCGATCAGCGAGCAGCGCTGCACCGAGAGCGGCGCCACCACCCTGGGACTGGCCGGCCAGCAGCGTGCGGCTGGACAGCCGGGCCGGTTTGACCGCACGTGCCGCCCTGATCGAATCCAGCAACGACGCGCCTTCTGCTTGCCAGAAGGAATACGGGTGCGCGCCGGGCCCCCCCAAACCTTGATAGTCCGTGGCCACGACCGCGTAACCACGCTCCAGCCATCTGTTGATATAGGCGGCGTCACGATCCTTGAAGCCGCTCCACGACGGCGCGCAGACGTCCGCGATACCAAGCGTGCCGTGTGCCCAGGCCAGTAGCGGCCAGCCATCAGCCGGTGCAGGTGTGGCGGGCAGAAAGAGCGTGCCACTGACAGGCACCATGCCCGACTTCCAGCGCAGGTCCGTTGAGCTGTACAGGATGCGTACCACCCGGGAAGCGGCACGAATGTGTTTCTGCAGCGGCAGCGTTTCGCTCTTCAGTAATGTGCCAGCAAGCGCTGGGGTTTCTCCCTGCCATCGATAGAAGGGGGAGATATCCATATCGCCGGCAGACGAACCCAGTGGTAATTCACTGGCGCTGATGGCGGTGGCAGCAGTAATGAGAAATGCGCCCAACAGACACTGCAGGGCTGCCCGGGACGAATCGACAAGTAGGGACATCGGCATGGTCGTGCTTCGCTAGAAATGTGCGAGGGCCACTCCACTCATTCGGGAGCGGTGGGCGTTAGTTATTATCGGGTAACGGCTTGTCGAGCAGGCGTCGGGTTATATTTGCGCCGCTTCTGGTGTGGCCCATTAGGCGGGCCGATACAGTTATGCCTATTTCGTTAGTTACGCAGGTGCAGGCATGTCTTGGGGGAGCTGTATAAGCGATAACTGCTCAGTCACTTGAACTATAGGGGGGCGGGCGCGGCGGTGTAAATCTGTACGAATTGCATCAACCTGACCACGGTGGATGAGTACTTTTACAAGGAAGCTGAGCTGCTCCAATACAGGGGCGGTCATGTATGCTCTTCAGTCGGGAAGAATGCCGGTATAATTCGCACGTTGTCGCGCAACGGGCTGCTGACATTGTTCACTGGCATGAGCGATCCAGCCAATGGTGCGCGCAATTCCAGCCAGCGCCAACTCTTCACCTATCAAGTTGAATTTGCGACCAACGAAGCTCGCCAGTAAAACAAAGTCAGGCGGTTTGCGGACCAACTCATTGGCGATGTCACACGCCCTCAGCAAGTTCTTGAACTCGCGATCACTGTCGAACAATTCGCGCAGAGCAGTCATCAGGCTGCCAACACGCGGGTCCACCAGGCGGTGAGTGGAGTGGTTGAAGCCAGGAATCTTCCCATCCAGGCTGAAATGCTGCAGCAGCGCCGGGGCAGGGTCTCTCGCCGTACACAATTCAGCCAGGAGCCGGTTGGCGGCCTGGTGCCTGCTGTAAGCAGTGCGTCGACCCTGATAGGTCGTCAAACCCGCGATCGCTGCATAGTAGGGCGTGACTCCCGTGCGCGCCGCAGCCCTGACACTGTAGGTGCAGTGATCGAATTCATGATCGATGAACAGGACCATGAGGCGCCTGAGCAGGTCCCGGTAGGCTGGGTCCACCTTCAGTTCCTTGGTCAGGAACTCATCCAGAGGCGCGCTGCTGGGCACGCCGCGGCCTGCGATCAGCGATGCCAGGATGCGCACCACATCGGCGCCAGTGCGCGCATAAGCCTCGGGCGCGAGATCGAAGGCGCGCGGGTTTTCCCGCTCGACCAGCGGGAACAGTGCGATCGCCTTTTCCGACACGCTCATGCCGCGATACAGATCGAGCAACGCACCTGTGCCGGCGGGCATGACCGGCAATGCACCGAAAAAGGCACCAGGTGACTGCCAGATGAGTTCTGCCGCCTGCTCCACGGAAGCGGTATCGGCCAACTCCAGCGCGCTCACCCCACGGTAATAGACGCCATTATCGGTGAGCAGCGTGATGGCACTGCTCTGCTTGCCAAGTTCCAGTTCTGGGTTGACGGTGCGTTCCTGCCGTTGTTCGCCCTTGCTCAGGCGCTTGATATCGGCGGCCCAATACCGGCGGCTCCGTGAACCCTCGACCTTGATGGAGCGAATGTGTTTGCGACTGACATACGCATAAAGCGTTGGCACGTTGATGCCCAAGTAGGCAGCGGCCTGCTCGGCAGTTAGATAAAGGTGCTCGTCAGTCATCGTCATGCACCATGGTGCCATTGAAGTGTGGGGAGTTTCGAGGGTGCTGCACTACGCTCGGATTAAAACATTGATGAAGAATTGCTGTAAATGTTGATGAAATAAATCAAGATTTACGGCCATTTCGTCCATGTGTACTGTGACCCTGTGATCGCATTGGCAGTCGATCACCCATGACGACAATAAGAAGGATAATGATATGGCTTGGGTTGGATTTGGGATGGTCATCACCTTCATGGCGTTGATCATGACGAAACGATTATCTGCGGTAGTTGCACTTATTCTTGTTCCGGTCCTATTTGGCGTGCTTGCTGGAACCGGGAGTGCGATGGGCGACATGATCATGAATGGTATGCGACAAGTTGCGCCAATTGCCATCATGTTGGTGTTTGCAATTCTGCTGTTTTCCATTATGTACGATGCGGGGCTTTTCGATCCGTTGGTCAGGGTTATTACCCGTTTCGCAGGGCATGACCCGTTGCGAATCAGTTTGGCTACCGCGCTGCTGGGCACCATTACATCGCTTGATGGCGACGGAACGACCACCGTGCTTATTGTCGTCACGGCCTTCCTGCCGGTGTATCTGCGTATTGGTATGAATCCGCTGATCATTGCCCTGCTTATTCTGTTGACCAATACCATGATCAACATAATCCCATGGGGAGGCCCCACTGCACGGGTGGCCAGCGCGCTGCACCTGGATGTCATGGATGTATTCGTTGGGCTGATTCCCGCGTCGGTACTCGGTCTGGTGTACGCGGCCTGCATCGCCTGGTGGCTCGGCATGCGTGAGCGCAGGCGACTGGGCTGGGTGCCGGGAAAGAACATGTTGCTGGCGGAGGTCGACGTCAGCCTGCCGGAACTCGCCGGTGGCCACCAGCGGCCCAGGCTGGTGTGGGTCAATTTCGGTTTGATGCTTGCCATGGCAGCTGCGATGGGAACCGGTCTGGCGCCACTGCCGGTAGTGATAGTCGTGACCTTCGCCTTGGCACTGCTGATAAATTACCCGCGGCTGGCCGAGCAGAAAAAGCGTGTCGCTGCCCATGCGGAAAATGCCGTGACGGTGGCAACGCTTATCTTCGCTGCCGGGGTGTTTACCGGAATCCTCACGGGGTCCGGCATGGTCGATGCGATGTCGAAAGCCTTCGTGTCGATCATCCCGACTGCAGCGGGCAGTTACATGCCTCTCATCACGGCGTTTTCTTCGCTGCCTTTCACGTTCTTCATGTCAAACGACGCCTACTTCTTCGGCATCGTGCCCATTCTGGCGGCGGCCGGCGCAGAGTATGGCGTCGAGCCGATTCAGATCGCGAGGGCCTCGATGCTTGGTCAACCAGTCCATGCATTGAGTCCACTGATTGCGGCCATCTATGTGATCAGCGGGCTGCTCAAGAAAGAGATTGGAGAATTACAACGCTTTGCGTTGTTACCTGCCATTGGTGCGTCACTGGTTCTGATCCTGGGTGCTTCGATAAGCGGCGCCATCTAACTTCCTCACCTCACCCTGTTGAATAACGAAAGGCCTCGGCTCTGCCAGAGGCGATGGGTTCCTGCTGCGAAAAATAAATAAAAGGACAGGAAAATGAAAACAAGAAAAATAGTCAGTGGCGCGGCATTGATGGCAGGGCTAAGTGGCCAGCTTGTTCAAGCGGCCGATATCCATGACTACAACCGAACCAATAACGAAGGGCAGTTCAATGTCTATCTTCGTGCCGTGCACATCGATACGCGAATTGAAAATGACCTGATCGAACGCTTTGGCGGCTTTCCATTTGGCGATCGACTGGGTGGCACTGCGCTGGGCATGGTGGCTGATTACAACTCGGGCTACTGGAAAGACACCGTGGGTGTGGATGCGTCCTTCTACGGGGTGACGCGAATCGATGCGCGCCCCGAGGACCGCGATCTTTTTGATGATACGTCGGGCGACAGCGAGGGATTTGCCAAACTCGGGCAACTCAACCTGAAGCTTCGCCAGCGCGGTGACAATTGGGCCGCGGCGTTTCAGGCAGGGCGTGGGCGCTTTGATGCCGGCACTGTTGTCACCCTCGACACCCGTGCCGTGCCGGGAAGTTTGCAAGGTACCAGAGGCCAACTCCAGGTCGAAGGCCTGGATGTAGGGCCGTTACCGGGAGTTCTGAATATCGAGGCGGCTTACCTGAACAGGGTCTCGCCTCGTGATCGGGAGGACTTCGAAAAGATTATCAGCATGAGCGGTGTCGAAGTGAGCGATATCCGCACCTTCGCCATCGCCTATGACGCAAAACTCTTCGCGCTGCAGTTCGCCCGAGGCATTGCAAAGGACTTCAATGAAAACACTCACTATGGGCTGACCCTGCGCGCTCCGCTGGGTGACGACATCGGCGCCATTCTGGAAACTCAGTATTACGATTTCCGTCGTGCAGGGGATATCTGGGACCGCGATTGGCAGGAAGGCGCGGCCGGCTATGACGACACGGCACGGTGGCTGAATATCAATCTGGGTCTGGAAGTTCGCCAGTTCAGCATCGGGCTCTCTTATTCCAAAACGAATGCTGAACTTAGCAATGGACAATTGGGCTACGCGTTTTTTGACCACGGCGATAATGTCGACGGCCTGATGGATGCCTGGACTCGCTCCGGCAATGATTTCAACAATGACGGTGAACACACCTGGCAAGTGGCTGCGAAGTACGAGTTGGCGGGGCACTCGATTGCCGGGATGTCACTGGATGGCTTCGATGTCATGGCGTTGTACAAGCGTGGCCGCTTTGATGCCACCGATCCGTTTTCCAACAGGGAAACCGATGTTCAGGAAAGCCAGACCGAATACCGATTGAATTACCAGTTCGACCAGGAACCGGATTACCGCGGCCTGTCCGTCGGCGTGATTTATACCCACTACTGGATTGATCAGGACTTTGTCGCCCTGGTTTCGGCGCAGCCCAACAATGTCGTTAACGGCAAGGAACTCAGGGTGTATGTCGACTACGCATTTTAATCATCCATTCGGCTGCGTCGGCTCATGGGCCAGGAACGGTGAGTCATGGTGAGTCAGAGAAAGTTGGTGGTAACGGTAAAGCATTTCGATTGTGCGACGGTTGAGTACCTGGAAGCCCGAGGGGTTGCCGTGGTGGTGCACTCATGGCCGGCTGGCAAGACTGATGCGGACGCAACGCAAGCCGAGTTGACTGCGTTGCTCGCGAACGCCGATGCCTGGATCCTCGGGCATTCCAAGGTAACGGCCGGCCTGCTCGAGTCGCTGCCCCGGTTGCGCATCATCGCCCGCAGAGGGGTTGGCTACGAGAAGGTGGATATCGATGCCGCCGCCAGCACAGGCAAGGTGGTCACCATCGCTGCTGGTGGCAACGAGCAGAGCGTGGCAGACCACACCCTGGCGCTGATGCTGAGCGTCGCTCATCGCCTTGGTGAATCTCAACGGCAACTCATCGACGGGCCGGGCTCGATTCTGCTTGGCCATGACCTGTACGCCAAGACCGTTGGCCTGGTCGGGCTGGGGCGCATTGGGCGCAGCGTGGCGAAGCGTCTGCGGGCATTCGATGTGACGGTTCTGGCGAGCACCCCGAGGCCCCCTCGAGACGTAGACGAAACGGCAGCACAAATCGAATTCGTCGATATCGACACGCTGTTGCAGCAAAGCGATTTCGTCTCCCTGCACGCCCCGCTCAAGGCCGAAACCGCCCACCTCATTGGCGCGACTCAACTGGCATCGATGAAGCGCAGTGCCTACCTCATCAATACCTCGCGCGGCGGGTTGGTCGATGACCAGGCTCTGCTGGCCGCCTTGCAGGTCGGGCAAATCGCTGGCGCCGGGCTGGATGTCTTCGAAAGTGAACTGCGTCCCGAACTGGCGACCGTGACCCAGGCGTTGGTGCGGCTGACCAATGTCGTCGCGACACCGCATTCAGGCGCTTCCACCCATGAAGGATTACAGCGCACCAATCGCGTGGCGGCCGACTGCGTCGTCGCGGTGCTCGCGGGTGAAGCGCCGCCGAGTGGGTGTGTGGTCGCCGCGCCAACGGCGCTGGCGGGTCCTGGTTGAGCGCGAGCCGTTCGGCGCGGCGCGGCACGAATGTCTAGCACGTTAATCGATAACAACGAGGAAAAGTCATGAGCCAAACGTTGAAAACGCCCGTCAAGGTCATCGTGCCTTGCGGCTCCCTGGGCGCAGGCGTTCGGGAGGAAGAAATTGCTTACGGCTTGCAGCTGGGCGCACAAGCCATCGCCACGGATGCCGGCTCCACCGACAGTGGAGCGGCCTATCTGGCGCTTGGCAAGTCGAAGAACAACCGCGGTGCGGTCAAACGTGATCTGAGGATTCTGATGGCTGCCCACGCTTCCAGTGGTGTGCCCATCATCATCGGCACCTGCGGACAGGCTGGGGGCGATCTCAACCTCGCGTGGACGCGGGACATCGTGATCGAAGTTGCCGCGGAACTGAAGATCACACCTAGAATCGCGCTCATACACTGCGAGCAGGACCGGGCCACCGTCAACCGGTTGAACGCCGATGGGCGCATCGTGCCGCTGCCGCCTTCGCAGCCGCTGGATCAGGCGACTGTCGATGCCTGTGAACATATCGTCGCCGCCATCGGGGTAGAGCCTTTTGTGGCTGCGCTCGAAGCGGGGGCAGACATCGTTCTGGCTGGTCGGGCGACCGATACGGCTGTGATTGCTGCGTTTCCCATCTGGAAGGGGGCGCCCTGGGGCGCGTCCTGGCATGCCGGCAAGATCGCCGAGTGTGGCGTGCATTGTGCGGCAAACCCGACGGCCGGGGCCGGGGTGTTGCTCACCATCGACAACGATGGTTTCGAAGTCGAACCACTGGACCTCAGCAATCGGTGCACCCCAAAAAGCGTATCGGGCCACATGCTCTATGAAAACAGTGACCCGTATCGCCTGACCGAGCCGGGCGGCGTACTCGATGTCAGCGAAGCGCAGTACCAACCGCTCAACGAACGGGTGGTCAGGGTAACCGGCTCACGCTGGGAGCCCAGGCCCTACACCATGAAACTCGAAGGGGCGGCGGCAGGCCTTTACCAGACCATCATGTTGGTCGGGGTACAGGACCCTGACGTGCTTGGCGACATCGACGGCTTTCATGATCGCCTGCTCACGGCGTTGTACGAGCGTACTCGCCAGTGCATCCCTGCCGACGAGTTGGGGGAATTCCACATTTCGCTGCGCCTGTATGGCTGGAATGCGGTTACCGGGCTCAGGCCGCCTGCCGGTACCGCGACGCCGCCGGAACTGGGCATCCTGTTTGTCTCGACTGCGGCCACCCAGGAGCTGGCCAATACCATCGCACACGCCTGCAACCCGTACTTCTTCCATTACCCGGCCATCATGGGCAAGGAGTTGCCGTCCTACGGGTTCGCCTTTACACCGGCGGATATCCCCCGCGGGCAAATATACGAGTTCAAGTTGAACCACGTGGTGACGCTCGATGACCCGTGGGAACTGGTGGAAATCAAATGGCTGGATCTGGCCGAGAGCATGACCAAGGAGAACGCTGATGCCTACGTTGCGTGAAGTATGCCGTTATATACGGTCGAAGCAGGCGGGTCCGTTCTGGATCACCTTTGATATCTACTTCGATGGCCATGAAAACTTCACCCGCTACCAGGACAGCGAGGCATTGTCGGTGCTGGCGTTTGCGCAACTGTACGGCGCAGACCCCGCGTTCATAAAACGCATTCCCGTGCCGCAGCTGGATATGGTGAAGATCTCCTACCCACGACCGACGCCTCAGGGCGGCATGGTCGAGCGTGACATGCACGCCGGTCAGCAGTACGTCCGGTTGTTGAATGTCCGCGTAGGTTAGCGCCCCGCGACCGGGCAAAACTCTTCATTGCCCTGGATCCGCCAACCGCTGTTTGCACGTGGCGGCTCGCCAGCCCAGTTCACTCTGTGCACATGCGCGAGCCGCCCGGTCTTTTGCAGCCCGCTGATGGCGAGCCAAGGGCAGGATTCAGACCGACTTACCAAGGTGTGAAAGATGACACTGGCAAAAAGTATCGCAAGATACGCTTACGAATTCCCCGTTCACGGCTACCCCGACGACCTGGCAGCCATCGTACGCAATCGGTTCCTGGACAGCCTGGCCTGCATCATTGGCGCCTATGACGCTGCGCCCGTGCAGGCTTGCCTGGCGTATGCGGCCAGTGCTGGGGGCGGTCAGGCTGGCCTGTTCGGAACAACGCTGAAGACCAGCCCGGAACACGCGGCATTCGCCAACGGGGTCATGGTCCGGTTCCTGGACTACAACGATGGCTACATGGGCCTGGAGCCTGGCCATCCCAGTGACAACATTCCTGCCTGCCTGGCGGTAGCGCAGGCGGAGAGGGCAAACGGCAGCGAGCTGGTGTCAGCCATCTTGCTGGCATATGAAGTTCAAATGCGCTTTCAGGACGCCGCGAGCCTGAACAGGAAAGGCTGGGATCACGTCAACTACCTCAACATTTCGGTGGCGGTGGCGGCGGCCAAGTTGATGAAGCTCAGCGAGTCGCAAATAGAGCAGGCGATCAATATCTCGCTGAGCGGCCACCTGGCCATGCGTCAGGTGCGCTCGGGCACACTGTCTGACTGGAAGGGCTGTTCTGCGGCGAATGCTGCACGCAACGCGATCTTTTCAGCGCAGATGGCACGCCACGGCATGACGGGGCCTGCGCCGGTATTCGAGGGCGACATGGGCTTCTTCAAACAGGTCACCGGCCCCTGCACCCTCGATATCGAGCGATTCGGCTCGGTGATAAACGCGGATTTCGCCATACGGCGTTCGCTGACCAAGACTTTTCCCACCAACGGCGAGCTGCACACTGCGGTGTGGGCCGGCATCAACCTCAGCAAGCAGATCGAAGACCTGGACGCCATTCAGGCGATTCGTATCGAAACCTCCGAATTCAACAAGCGGGTTCTCGCGGATGCGCCCAAGTGGCGGCCGCAGACCCGCGAGACAGCGGACCACAGCCTGCCTTACAACGTTGCCCGGGCCCTCATCGACGCAGATATCAGCGTCGATTCGTATTCGCCGGCGAAAATCACCGACCCGCGGGTCAGGACGCTGATGGACAAGACCACGGTTAGCGAAGATCCCGCCCTGACGCGGCTGTTTCCGCAGCATCTTGCCAACCGGGTCACGCTGACGCTGGCCACGGGTGAGGAGTTGGTGAGTGAGGTCATCAGCGGGCCGGGCTCGGTTGAAACTCCCATGGGCTACGCTGCTTTCGAGAAGAAGTTTCGCAAGATGGCAGCACCTCACCTGGGTGAGCAGGCGCAGGAAGACGTACTGGCATTCGTTTCCCAGCTCGAGTGCCAGGCGGATTTTGACGCACTGTTCAGCGCCATGGCGAGATGAGGCCGAGTGGGCCTGTGGCCCCATGCGGCAGGGCGCCTGCCAGCATGGGCCGCCGTCCCTTGGGGCGAGGCAGCAGCCGGCGTGCCTGCACCAGGTGCGCCAATCATCAATTACGTGGACGCCTCTTTCATGAACAGCATCGCCGACGACACCGTTGCCATGGATGGAGCGCAATCCGCGCATGCCGATCTTCATCCGGACGTCATCGAGATTGCCTCGCTGCTGCGCGGCGCCGGGTTGGCACCGCCCAAGGGCGGCGAGCCGGAAAGCGTGAGGCACTACCTCGAACGAGTCACTTCGTTCATCGCCACGTACAGCGTGCCACTGGCGCAAGAGCGGCTGGTTAGCGTGCGGGGAGATGGTCGCGAGGTGCAGTGCAAGCTCTACCAGCCTGATGGTGCTCGTTCCACCGGCCTGCTGTTGTACTGTCACGGTGGCGGGTTTCGGCACGGCACCCTGCCGGGCTGGGATGCGCTGCTCCGGCAATTGGTTCGTGAAAGCGGTGTGGCAGTCCTGTCGATTGGCTACTCGCTTGCGCCGGAACACCCGTTTCCCACGGCCTTCGATGAGGTGGTAGGGGTGGCGCGGCAGGTTATCCAAGAGGGCGCGATAGCTGATTTCAGCGTCAACCGGTTTGCCCTGGGCGGCGACTCTGCAGGTGCCAACCTGGCCCTGGACGCCGCCGTCTCCCTGCGCGAGGAAGGCGTGGATTGCCTGGCGCACCTGTTGCTTTTCTATGGCGTGTATTCCACGGACACCAGCGCCGACTCTTGGCAGCGCTTGAGCAATGCCGCCGGGCACGGTCTCAGTGCGCAGTCGATGCGTCTGTACTGGGACAGCTATCTCGCCAATGGCGAGGACGACTGGCGGGTTCAGCCCTTGCACGCCGATTTGCGTGGCCCCCCAAAAACTCGATTGGTGGTGGGCGACCTCGACCCGCTCCTGGACGAGAACCGGGTGCTGCACGGCGCGTTGGAACGCGTTGGGGTTGATGTCGAACTGGCTGTGTGGCCCGGCCTCATCCATGGTGTGCTTCGCTTCAATGAACTGGCGAATGTGGTTCATGTGCTGATCCGCATCGAAGGACAGGCGCTGCGCGCGTCGTTTCGCTGATTGCCTGCCGTGCCGAGCAGCCGATGACGATGACGAGAGACGCCGTGCGCGATAATCCGGGCTGTACGCAGCCGTCGAAAGGCGCTGCCGATGGCCACTCTGAAGCCGACGTATCGCTGCGCGCTTTCAGGTACGGCGGAGCGCCTGCGTGCCCGCTTCCGGATGATTTGCGGGTTTTCCTCATGGTGATTCGAAAGGCCGGTTTTGCCGCGGCAGCCGTGGAGCTGGGTGTCTCGCCAGCATTCGTTAGCAAGCGGATCCGCGTTCTTGAGCAAACCCTGCGAACGCGGCTGCTACACCGTACCACTCGGCGCATCGCACTGACCGAGGCGGGCGTGCACGTGCAGCACCGCGCTATGCGCATTCTTGGCGAGCTGGACGATTTCGTCAGCGAACTGGCCGACCTGCGTCAGGTGCCGCGTGGCGTCCTGCACATCTGCAGCAGCCTGGGTTTCGGTCGCAACCATGTTGCTCCCGTGCTTGCCGAACTGTCCTTGATTCATCCTCACCTGGAGCTTCGTCTGGATGTACAGGACCGTGTGGGTGACCTGCTCGCCGATGGCTTCGACCTGGAAATACGCGTCGGTAACGATCTGCCCGAGCAGCACATTTGCCGCCGGCTGATGCGCAATCACCGGGTACTCTGCGCCGCACCGCAATACCTCGACCGGCGCGGTACACCCGTGACCCTCGATGATCTCGCGCATCACGACTGCCTGGTCATCAGGGAGCGAAACAACCTGTCCGGCGTATGGCCGCTCAGGCATCGCGACGATGAGGTGAGCGTGCGAGTGAGCAGCAGGCTGTCATCGAACAACGGCGAAATCGTCCTGCAATGGGCACTCGCCGGAAAAGGCATCCTGCTGCGCTCGCTGTGGGACGTTCTGCCGTTGCTGGCGCAGGGCAGGTTGCGCCGGGTGCTGCACGATTACACGCAAAGCGCCGATGTATGGGCGGTGTACCCGACCAGGCTGGCCGACTCCGCCAAGCTTCGCGTCTGCGTCGAGTTTCTCGAAAGCCGCCTTGGAAAGCGCTGCGGCGAAAACCATACCAGGCGAGCATGAACGCCGGTGCGTCGATGGGCGCCTACCGCGGTAACAGCCGGCGTCAGGCCAACCAGGGGTGGGCCTGATGATGCCGGGCCTCGAACTGGCTGATCTGCGTGGCACGTTCCAAGGTGCTGCCGATCGCATCGAGTCCTTTGAGCAGTGCTTCCTTGCGCAAGGGGTCGATGGCGAAACCGATGCATTGTCCCTTGCAAAGCTGAATCTGCTGCGCTGCCAGGTCGATGGTGATGTGGGCATGCTGCGGCAGCGCGACGAGGCTGGCGATGCGTTGCAGGTCAGGCCCCTCCAACTGGATGAGAAGTACCCCATTACGCTGGCAGTTATCGTAGAAAATACCGGCGAAACTGCTGCCGATCAGCGCCCGTATACCGAGTTGCTGCAAGCCCCACACGGCGTGTTCGCGGCTTGAGCCGCAGCCGAAGTTGGGGCCCACCACCAGGAAGCTGGCACCGCTCCAGGGCCCCTGGTTGAGGATGAACCCGGGATTGGCAGAACCGTCTGCCAGCACGCGTAGGTCGAAGAAAACGCCTCGGTCCAGGCCGTTTCGATCGATACCCTTGAGAAACTGCTTGGGCATGATCACGTCCGTGTCCACGTTGGCCGCGAGCAACGGTGCGGCGATCCCGTGCACAGTAAGAAATGGCGGCATGTCAGTCCTCCTGGATGAGCGAGCGAACGTCGGTGAGGTGGCCAGTGACGGCCGCGGCTGCAACCATGGCCGGGCTCATGAGGTGGGTTCGCGCACCCGCGCCCTGGCGGCCTTCGAAGTTGCGGTTGGTGCTTGATGCACAGCGGTCGCCGGGTAATAGCACATCGTCATTCATCGCCAGGCACATCGAACAACCTGACTGCCGCCACTCGAAGCCGGCTTTCATGAACGTTTCGGCAAGTCCCTCGGACTCGGCCAGGCGACGCACCAGCGTCGACCCGGGAACGATCATCGCCCGCACATGCGCGGCCACCCGGCGGCCACGCACGACCCGGGCGGCATCACGCAGGTCCTCGATACGCGCGTTGGTGCACGAGCCGATGAATGCATGGCTGATGGCTATTTCTGCAAGCCGGGCGCCGGGTTCCAGCCCCATGTAACGTAGCGCCCGCTGTAGATCCTGGCGGCGAATGAGGTCGCTCTCCAGGTTCGGGTCCGGAACCGAGCCGCCGATCGCAGCCGCCTGGTCGGGGCTGGTACCCCAGGTGACCATCGGCTCTACCTGGTCGGCGTCCAGGATCACCTCGGCGTCGAACCGAGCATCGGCGTCGCTGTGCAGCGCTTTCCAACTGGCGACGGCCTGCTCCCACAGGGCACCTTTGGGTGCTCGTGGCTTGTCCCTGAGGTAGGCAAACACCTTGTCGTCAGGCGCCATGAATGCGCCGCGTGCGCCGGCCTCGACCGCCATGTTGCAGATGGTCATGCGCGCCTCGACGCTCAGCGCATCAACTCCATCGCCGGCGAACTCGATGGCGTATCCGGTCGCGCCGGCGGCGCCGATGTTCCTTATCAGGGCCATGATCAGGTCTTTCGCGGTGACGCCTGAGCCCATTTCTCCACGGATGGTCACGCGCATGGTTTTCAGGCGCTTGTAGACAAGTGTCTGCGTCGCCAGCAGGTGCTCGATCTCGGAGGTGCCGATGCCGAAGCCAAAGGCGCCTAGTGCGCCGTAGGTGGTGGTATGGCTGTCACCGGCCGCGACCACCATGCCTGGCAGGATGAAGCCTTGTTCGGGAGCGACTACATGTTCGATGCCCTGGCGGCTGTCCAGTACATCGAAGAGCTCGATACCGAAGTCGCGGCAGTTGCGCTCGAAGTAGGACACTTGTAGCGCACCGCCGGCGTCGGCCATGGTGGCCACGCGTTCGGGCGCCGTCGGGTTGACGTGGTCGACCACGGCGAGCGTCGAGGCCGGCCGCCATACGCGGCGCTCGGCCTCCCGCAAACCGCTGAAGGCTTGCGGGCTGGTGTACTCGTTGGCTACCTGACGGTCAATGTAGAGCAGCACGTGACCGTGGTCGTCCAGGGTGCACACGGTATGGCTGTCGATGTGTTTCTGATAGAGCGTTCTCGGGCAGTGCATGGCTGACCTCGCCAGGTTGTCATGGCGCGGATGCTTACCCACCGCGCGGTGCATTTCTTCAGGCGAAGCATAGGGACCACCGGACGGCGATCAACGGCCGTTCGAGCTTTTGTGAATTCACGAATCGTGTTCAATAAACGCAGCTACTGGGCAAAGCCGTGCCGCTAACACGCGAGACCTCCGGCCGCTGGCACTGGCAACTGCGCCAGGCGTGCGCGACCAGGCGTTGATCCCCGGTGATGGCGCGGAGTATTCGTGAACCTGGCGGGCGTGCGCAGCGGTTCAGTCTCGGACCAGCCCCTTGGTGGCCGTCTGCTGTTGGGGATTCCTGTCGGGGTGGTCGCGCTCGAGAAAACGGCGCAAGCCCTCGCGGGTCTGCGGGTCGTGGATGGAGCGATTGAAACACTGCGCTTCAATGCGCAAACCCTCGGCAAGGGGCAAGCCGAACCCGCGCACCGCGGCTTCCTTGTCGCTGCGCATGGCCGGCTGGGGCAGGGCGCACAGCCGGTGGGCCAGCAGCAGGGCACGCTCCAGAGATTTCCCAGAAGGTACTACCTCGTTGACCAGGCCGATTTCCAGTGCGCGCTCAGCGCCAATCACGTCACCGGTCAGGATCAGCTCCATGGCCCGGCCCATGCCGATGATGCGCGGCAAGCGCTGGCTGCCGCCATCCGCCAGGCCGATGTTCCAGCGCCTGCAGGTGACGCCGAAGGAGGCATGTTCTTCGGCGATCCGCATATCGGCGAAGCAGGCCCATTCGAGGCCGCCTGCATAGGCGGCTCCGTTCACCGCCGCGATGACCGGCTTATAGATATCGCTCCACCGGCTGGGGCCGAGCACCCCGGGCCGCTCACCCCGATTATGCGCATCGATCTCGCTGGCGCTCGACGGCGCAAGATCGAACCCTGCCTGCAGATCGCCGCCGGAACAGAACGCCTTGTCCCCCGCGCCGGTTATCACCGCGACCAGCGCCTGCGGGTCGTCTCGGAAGCGGGTCCAGGCCTCGACAAGTTCCAGGTGGGTGGTCGGGCCTATGCAGTTACGCTTGTCGGGTCGGTTGAAACGAATGATCCTCACCGGCCCATCCGCTACGTATTCGATATCTCTGAATGCCATGTCGCTCGCCCTCTGGATGATCACTGCGCTGGCGCTAGGCTCGTTCGAGCACTGCGTGATCGTTGTATGACATGAACCAGTGCAGCGCGTCATCCCAATAGGTCGATGCGTGCGCGCGGAAGTAACCCATGTGGCCAATGCTGCCCCGAGCGGCCGGGCGCAGGTCTTGCGTGCGATAGCGAGCGTTGCGATAGCCGGTTATGAAGGCATCACGCGAGGCCGGCGGGGCCCAGGCATCATCGGTCGCGTTGGCGAACACGCACGGCGTGCGCACCTCGGCATAGCGTTGGGCCAACCACTGCATGGCCGGGTCGTCGAAGAAATAGTGAGGGAAGGCGCACCAGTGTCGCCAGTCTCTGTAGACCCCCAGCGGCAGGTCGTCGCCCATGCCGAGCAGGCTCCAGGCCATGTAACCCTTGCAGGCGACGATGGGCGGCAGGACGAAGGTCCACAGCAAGCGCACCTTGAGCGCTTCTGATCTGGGCATCCAGCCCGCCCACCCGGCGCCGGTGCCAAAACAGTAGGCAGCGGTGATCTTCTGGTGATTGGGCAGCAACCCCAGGCCGTGCCCGCCGAACGAGTGGCCCATCCAGAAAAGCGGTAGGCCGTCGTCGGCCATGAGCTCGACTGCTGCCGCCAGATCGAGGAAACCCCAATCCAGATAGGACATCTCGAAGCCTTTCAGCGATGCCGGCCGCGAGCCGCCGACCCCCCGGTAGTCGAGGGTCAGCACCGTGAAGCCCTGGTCACTGGCATGCTCGGCGAAGCGCCGGTAGAACTGCTGACGCACGCCGGTGGCGCCGGCCATGATCAGGTTGCCGCGGCATACGCCTCTGGCGCGGTAACGGGTCGCGGCCAGCGGGTAGCCGTCGGTTGCCGCAAGGCTTATCGACTCGACGATACGGGACTGAGCGGGAATCTCGTCGCCTGTTCTCGCACGGGTGGGTGAGCTGTTCATTTGCCTTCGAAGACCGGGTCGCGTTTCTGCATCATCGCCATGACGCCCTCGCGAACGTCCTGGCTCTTGAGCAGCGTGGCGAGGCGTTCGTTGAGCGCCGCAAGCGCCACTTCGTCGCCGTGGTCGCAGGCCTGAAATGCCGACTGCAGGGTAGCCCTGACGCCCAGTGGCGCCGCCTTGCCGATGCGCTGCGCGTACTCGATAGCGCGCTCCAGTTCCTGGCCCGGCTCGACGACCTCGGTGACGATGCGCATGCGCAGGGCTTCGGCGGCGTCGAACTCGTCACCGGTGAGCAGGTAGCGCATGGCGTCGGTCCAGCCCGCTGCGCGGGTGAAGCGCACCGTGGAGCCACCCGAGGGCGCGATACCGCGCAGCACCTCGAGGTGCGCGAAGCGCGTGTCACGGGCGGCGATGGCGATGTCTGCATTGAGGATCAGCTCGATACCGGCCGTCCAGCAAATACCGCGCACGGCCACCACCATCGGTTTGCTGCGCCGCGGCTGGCTCACGCCCCACGGGTCGATGCTGCCCGGCGCATAGGCGAACCCGCTGGCGCCGAGCTTGGGGGCGATTTCCATCAAATCCAGGCCGGCAGTGAAGTGTTCGCCATGTGCGAACAGCACGGCGCAGCGCAGTTGCGGGTCCTGCTCGTACTCACCCAGGGCCAACGCCAGGTCGGTCAGCATCGCACTGTCGAACGCATTGCGTTTACCGGCGCGGTCGAGGCCGATGAGCAGGGTCGAGCCGCGAATTTCCCGGGTAACGCGTCCACGCCCAGCGTTTGTTTCAGTCATGAAGGTGCTCCTGAACGAGAGGGTATCGAGTGCGGCGGCCCGCAATCACAACCGCGCGCCGCAAAACTAACCAATCGTTCGGTAACCGTCAAATTGAGCGGTGGTGGCTTATGGCCTAGAATCACCGGGCCTTATTGTGAGACAGGACGGCCCAGTGCGCCCGCTTAAAATACCCCGTGACGAATTGCTGCAACGCTGCGCCGCGACCTTCAAGCGGCTTGGCTATAACGGCGCGACGATGGACGCGTTGTCGGTGGCGTGCGGGCTGACCAAGGCATCCTTCTATCACCACTATCCGAGCAAGGACGCCCTGTTGCGCGATGTGCTGGCATGGACTCACGAGCAACTGGCGCTGTCGTTGTTCGTGATCGCCCATGAGGTTGCACTGGCGCCGCGCGAGAAGCTGGAGCGGATGGGGCGCAAGGCTTCACGGCTGTTTCTGAGCGATGGCGTGGGTTGCCTGATGGGTGTGGTGGCCATCGATGTCGCCTACACCAAACCGGCGCTCATCGAGCCGATCCGGGCGTTCATGGACGACTGGGCCGCCGCGTTCTTCGAGCTCTACAAGGACGATCACCCGGAGCCCGTCGCCAGGGCTCTGGCCCGGCAATTGGTGGCCGATTACGAGGGGGCGATTCTGATGGCGCGCATCCAGGACGATCCTTCTTATGTGGAAGCGGTCACCCAGCGTGCTCTGGCGCAACTGCCGGTAACGGGCGCCGGCTGACGCCGAGGGCAGACTGGAAAAGGCGCTGTTATCAGCCCGCCAGTACCTGCCCCGAGATCTGTTTCCATCCATGTCCGAGGCAGTGAAATCGCTTTTACGGTGTAAAAGGTATGATACCGTACCGTACCAAATGCACGAGGAGCGGCTTCATGGCTGTCAGTCTGGTTGAGAAAAGCGGCGCCCATCGCACCGTCAAAGGCGCGCAACGGGTCAACGATCTGGTCGTGATCGCCGCACAGATGTTTCTGGACAAAGGCTTTGACGCCGTGGCTGTCGATGAGCTGATTGCCAGGGCCGGCGGCTCGCGACGCAACGTGTACAGCCATTTTGGCGGCAAGGAAGGGCTGTTCGAGGCGGCGATGATGCACGTCTGCGCAGAGATGGCCAAACCCCTGGAGAACCTCAATATCGAGGGTCTCGATCCCGCCGATGTGCTTCCGGAGTTCGGCCGCGAACTGGTGAAAACCGCGCTTTCGCCACGTACGCTGGCCGTGCACCGGCTGCTCACCACCGAGGGCAAGCGCTTCCCGGCCATAGCGCAAGCCATGCTGGCCGCCAGCTACGAGAAAGTGATCGGCATCCTGGCCAGCTGGATCGCCACTCACCAGCAGTCGGCGAACCGCAAGCTCACCACCGAGATTCCCGCCAAGGTGCTGGCGGTCCAGTTCGTCAGCATGATTTCAAGCGATCTGAAACTGCGCGCGATCGTCGGGCTGCTCGGTGATGACCTGTCTGCCGAGGCTGTAGACGAAGTGGTATCCAGCGCCGTGCATACCCTGCTGTACGGCGCCGCTTCGCGCCAGCCGGTGCCCAGGCCTGGTAGTGCGGGGCAATAAGGCCGTGCGTGCGCCCGCGCGGCTACTGCGCATCTGGCTGACAGTGAGCGTCGCCATGCTGCTTGGCGCCTGTGTATTGCCCCAGGAGCAGGCCAGCGCCGCGACGGATTTCGACAGCTATCGGCGCGCCACCGTGGAGCAGTTGCAGCTCAAACGCGAGTTTCAAACCGCCGACCACCAGGCCGAAGTGGAGTGGAACTCACCCAGGGAGTGGCAGCCCGCGACGGCCGGGCTGCCCAGCAAAGGAATCCTGCTGATACACGGCCTCGGTGACTCTCCATGGTCGTTCAATGACCTGGCTCCGGTACTCGCTGCTCAAGGCTTCGTGGTGCGCACCGTGCTTCTGCCCGGCCATGGCACCCGCCCGGAGGATCTGCTGGACGTCGACATCGCGCAGTGGCGCGAGGTGGTCAGCGAGCAGGCACAACTTCTCCAGCGTGATGTCGAGACGGTGTACCTGGGCGGCTTTTCCACGGGCGCAAACCTGGCGCTCGAGTATGCCTATGCCAACCCCGAGATCGCCGGGCTGCTGCTGTTCTCGCCGGGTTTTCGATCATCCAGCCAGCTGGACTGGCTCGCGCCGATGGCCTCGTACTTCCGGCCCTGGCTGATCGCGCGCGATGAACAGCGCCCGATGCAGAACGTCGTTCGCTACCTCAATACGCCCACCAACGGCTTCGCGCAGTTCTATCGCAGCAGCCATACCGCGCAGCAACTGCTCGGCGAGCGTTTCTACGACAAGCCAGTGCTGATGGTGGTGGCGCAACACGACTCGGTTCTGGACACCCGCTACCTGCTCGAAAAATTCCAGCATCGCTTCACCCATCCGGCCAGTCGGCTGGTCTGGTATGGGCAGGAGCCGATCGAGCTGTTCGACCGCCGGCGGGTCCTGGTGCGTGACGACCACCTGCCGTCGCTGCGCATCAGCCAGTTTTCCCACATGGGGCTGCTGTTCTCGCCTGGCAACCCGCTGTACGGCGAACACGGCAGTCTACGCCTTTGCCAGAACGGGCAACTGCCCGACGCCACGCAAGCCTGTGAGCAGGGCGCGCAATCCTGGTATTCGGATTGGGGCTACCGCGAGGCAGGCAAGGTACACGCACGCCTGACATTCAACCCGTATTTCGATTGGCAGGCCTCGGTCATGGCGACCGTGCTCGCTGCGCAACCTGTCGACTCCCCCGCGGAGTTGGCACTTTCTTCCCGTACCCCCCAAGAGAGTCGACCATGAAAGCTGTCCGTATCCATGCCTACAAACAGACGCCCGCCGTCGAAAACATTCCCCTGCCCGAGATTGCTGCGGACCAGGTTCTATTGCGCGTCGACGCTGCGGCGCTGAACCCGCTCGATGCCTTGGTGGTGTCGGGCCTGGCCGCCCAGTTCTTCGACATTACCCTGCCGATCACCCTGGGCACCGACTTCGCGGGTACGGTCGTGGAGGTCGGCTCCGCCGTGCAGGGCTGGCGCGCCGGTGACCGGGTCATTGCCTGGACGGATGCTGGTGTCTGCGGCGGTCTTGGCCAGTTCGCGGCGGTGTCCGCCAGTGCCTGCGTAGCCTTGCCAGCACAGCTTTCGGCCGCCCAAGGCGCGGCCATTCCCATCGCGGCGACCACCGCATGGCATGCCTTGTTTTCTGCGGCAGTGCTCAAAGCGGGGGAAACGGTACTGATCCATGCCGCTGCCGGCGGCGTGGGGACATTTGCCGTGCAGTTCGCCAAGCGTGCCGGGGCAAAAGTGATTGCCACCGCCTCGGGGGACGGTCTCGAACTTGCGAAGCGTCTCGGCGCCGACCAGGTGGTGGACTACAAGAACGAAGATTTCACGGCGCTCGTCAGCGATGTCGACGTGGTGCTCGATCTGGTGGGCGGCGATACCCAACTGCGCTCTTACGACGTGCTTCGCAGCGGCGGCCGGTTGGTGTCGACCGCCATGCCACCTGACGCCGCGCTGGCGCAGTCGTTCGGGGTCTCGGCGAGTATCTTCTATGCGGCGGCCTACGCGGATCGACTTGGCGAGCTGGTCACGGCTATCGTCGAGCAGGACGTCACGGTGGTGATCGACCGCGAACTGCCGCTGAGTGCCTTCGCCGACGCATGGGCGCGACTGACATCCGGGCATGCGCGAGGAAAAATCGTCCTCACCCTGGATGAGCTGAGCTGAGCTGAGCTGAGCTGAGCGGGTAGCCAGGCGTTTCGGCCGGGGAGGGCTCTACGGCTTTACCTTCCCGATCAGGTGCCAGACCGTTAACGGGCCGCGGGCGAGTCTTGCCTGATGAAGTCGATCAGCGCCTTCAGTGGCGAAGGCAGATGCCGGCGGCCCGGGTAATAGAGGTAGGGGCCCGAAAACTCCTGCCACCAGGGCTGCAGAATGGGCACCAGTGCACCGCTATCGGTATGTGGACGCAGCCATTCTTCGAACAGATAAATGATGCCCAGGCCGTCGATGGCGGCCTGTACGGCCATTTCGATCGCACCACCAAGGCGGAACACCAGAGGGCCGGAGGGATCCACGCAGATGATTTCATCATCGCGTTGGTAATCCCAGGTGGGCATCGATCCGCTGGGGAATTTTCCGCGCAGGCAGGCGTGATCGAGCAGGTCGCGAGGGTGCTGCGGTGTGCCCCTGGCGGCCAGGTAGGCCGGTGAGGCAACCGTTGCGCAGCGCTGTACGCGCGGGCCGATGGGCACGGCGATCATGTCCTGCTCGAGGCGGTCGTCATAACGAATCCCCGCGTCGCACCCTGCCGCCAGCACATCCACGAAGCTTTCTTCGGCGATGACCTCGAGCCGGATGTCCGGGTATTTCTGCAGGAAAGGGGTAATGATCGAGGGCAGCACCACGCGAGCGGCACTGAGCGGTACGTTGAGGCGCAGCGTGCCTGAGGGCCTGTCGCGAAAGTCGTTCATGCCATCGAGCGCCGACTCGACTTCACCGAGTGCGGGAACCACGCGTTCCATCAGCCTGACGCCCGCTTCGGTGGGCATCACGCTGCGCGTGGTGCGGTTGAGCAGGCGTACGCCGAGGCGTCCTTCCAACCGCTTCACCGCATCGCTGAGGCTCGACGCCGATTTGCCGCTGGCCCGCGCGCCGTCTCGAAAGCCCTTGGCTTTGACCACGGTGACGAAGGCCAGCAGGTCTTGAATGTCCAGTGCCATTGTTCTGTTTCCCGTACAGCCCGTGCCGATTGGGCCTGATTATCAGCAGCATCGTCAATCTCTATAGTCGCAACACCTGTCCCATCAATCTTCGAGGCAAACGATATGAGTAACATCGAGAAAGCGGGTACGTTCATGCTCGGCGATCAGGCGGTCAGCCGCATGGGCTACGGTGCCATGCAGCTGGCAGGGCCCCATGTGTACGGCCCACCCAAGGATCCCGAGGCAGCTGTCGCGGTGCTTCGTGCAGCGTTGGAGGCGGGCGTCAACCACATCGATACGGCCGACTTCTACGGCCCCCACGTTACCAACGAACTGATACGTGAGGCGTTGCACCCGTATGCCGAACAGTTGGTCATCGCCACCAAGGTGGGCGTCTCGCGCGGAACCGATGGTTCCTGGAACCCCGCGCTCAGCCCGCAGGAGCTGGTCAGCAGCGTTCATGACAACTTGCGCAGCCTGGCCGTCGACGTGCTGGACGTGGTGAACCTCAGGGTCTGGGGCACACAGGGGGCACCGTGCGAGGGGTCGATCGAAGAGGCCTTCACGGCACTGGCCGAATTGCAGCAGCAGGGGCTGATCCGTCACCTGGGCGTCAGCAACGTCACCGCGCAGCAGGTCAGGCAGGCCCAGGGCATCGCCAAGGTGACCTGTGTGCAGAACCACTACAACCTGGCGCACCGAGACGATGAGGCGCTGATCGCGGAACTGGCGCAGCAGGGCATCGCTTACGTGCCGTTCTTCCCGCTGGGTGGCTTCAACCCACTGCAGTCGGACACCCTTTCGGAGGTCGCCAAGGCAGCCGGTGCGTCGCCACTGCGAGTCGCGCTGGCATGGCTGCTACAGCGCTCACCGAACCTGCTGTTGATACCCGGCACGTCTTCGGTTGCCCACCTTCACGAAAACATCTCCGCTGTCGAGCTGACGCTCACCCCGCAGTGGCTGGCCAAGCTCGATGGTATCGCGGCGTAGCAACATGGCGGTGGCGCACCATCAAGGCGTGGTTTGAGCGGCCTGATTCATGGGTAAAGGTGGTGCTTGCTGTCAGGCACCACCTTCCACGTGCTGCTGTTTGGTCGTGCCCAGCTGCCTTTATTCACTGCCGCACGGCTTATTTGCCGATCATGCTGGTTGCCTGCAGGGTGGCCTCGGTGGTGCGTGTGGCCAGCTTTCTCACCTCGTCAGCCACCACCGCGAACCCGCGGCCCGCTTCACCGGCGCGTGCCGCTTCGATGGCCGCGTTGAGGGCCAGCAGGTTGGTCTGACTGGCGATGCTCTGGATCGTGCTCACGATCTGGGTCAGCTTGGCGACGTTTTCTTCCAGCGTGCGTTGATGTTCGGCTTCCTGCTCGCGCCTGGCTTCCTGCTCGTGCTGAAGGTTGATGTCGACCAGCGCGCCGACCACGCGCTGCGGTATGCCGTGGCGGTCGCGGCGGGTTTGCCCGCGGGCGCGGAACCAGCGGTATTCACCGCTTTTCATCTTCAGGCGATATTCGATATCGAAGGGTGTCTTGCCGGTGCGATCGGTCAGGTGCGCGCCAAACGCGGCCAGGCTGCGCTCCTTGTCGTCAGGGTGCAGGCGAGAGGCCCAGCTTTCCAGTACATCGGGAAACTCCTCAACCGTTTCGAACCCCAGCAGGCGCCGGAACTGCGGCGACCACCAGAAGGGGTTGCGCGGGTTGATCGGGTCTCCGGCGATCACTTCCATGTCCCACAGGCCGTCAGAGAGCATTTCCCGGGCGAGCTCGAAACGGGTGAGCATCACCTCGTGTTCGGCGTTGCGCTCCAGTTCATCGTGGATATCGCGCAGGGAACCGGCCACCCGCAACGGCACGCCCCTGGAATCGCGTAGCGTCTCGCCCTGGGCATTGAACCAGCGGTAGCTGCCGTCCTTCATCATCAGCCGGTTCTTCACCCGGTAGGGAGTCATGCCGGTCTTGTCGTTCAGGTGGCGAGCGAAGGCATCGAGCGTGTCTTGCTTGTCCTGCGGGTGCAGACGATCAGCCCAGCTGGCGAGCACGTTGGGGAAGTCTTTCTCGTTGTGGAAACCCAGGAGGCTGCGAAACTGTTGCGACCACCAGAAGCGATTCCTGGGGTTGATCGGGTCGCCGGCGATCACCTCCATGTCCCAGAGGCCTTCGCTCGAAGCCCTGTTGACCAGGTCGAAACGGATCTCCGCAGTGGCGGCTGTCGAGGCCGCCTCGGCGAGTTGTTGCCGGGCCGCCTGGAGTTGCGACTCGAGCTCGTCGACCCGCGCTTGCCGATTCTGATCGCGCGTTTGCAGGGTTCGCCACGCCTCGTTGACGGCAGGCTCTGCAGCGCAGCCTTCTGGCAGCGCGGTAGCACCGGTGTTGAGGCTGTTCAGCAACTGTTGCAGTACGTGGCGTTCGTTGCGGGGGCGGAAGATTCGCAGCATGGGCGGGGTCTCTGGGTGGGCGTGGAGGGCCAGATCCATGGCGCCTTGCCTTTGTATCGTCACTCTCGGGAAAACCTGTACAGCTCTTCTACAGATATTTTTTCGGCGGCGTCGCAACCGGTTGGGTGCCGGCACAATTAACGCTGCAGTCAGCTATTCGGCGCTCGGCTGGGCCACTGGCGGTTGCCCGAAAAACGTTTCCACCTGCGCCCTCAGCCAGCGCTCGGCCGGGTCATCGGTGAAGGTGCTCAGCCAGATCATCGACAAGTCCAGCGTCGGTACCGGGAACGGCATGGGCACGCAGCTCAACCGGCTGTCCGTTTTCAAGGCGTCAGCCAGGTAATCGGGCAGGTTGGAAAGCAGGTCGGTGTTGGCAATCAGCGCGGGCAGGGTATTGAACTGGGAAACCGCCAGCACCACGTCGCGCTGCTTGCCGATTTTCGCCAGCCACTGGTCCGCATAGCCATTGGTCTCACCTGCATGGGAAACCACGATATGAGGCCGCCGGCAATACTCGTCGACCGAGGGCGACTCATCGATGCCATCGCCGCGGATCAGCGTCGGGGTAATCGCGCGAATGCACTTGCACACCGCGTTGGCCGGCAGGTCACGGGCCACGCAGACGGCGGTGGTGATCTGCCCGCTGGTCAATTGTTCCGACACGGTGAGCAGGTTGGTGGGTTTGACCACCACCTTGACCCTGGGCGCGACCTGCCTGATGTGGGTCAGCAGCGTGGGCAGCAAACTGTATTCCACGTCATCCTGCAGCCCGAGCCGGAAGGTGTACTCGCTGGTAGCTGGGTTGAAGTCGTGGGTGATGCTCAGCGCCGACGACAGCCCATCGAGCGCCGGCGACAGCAGCTCGTAGATGCGCAGCGCCGTCGCGGTGGGCTCCATGCGGTAGCGGACCCTGATGAACAAGGGGTCACCGAAGAGATCGCGCAGGCGGTTCAGTGCCGCGCTTACCGCCGGCTGGCCGAGAAACAGCCGTTCGGCAGCCCGGGTGACGCTGCGTTCCTGCATCAGCATTTCAAAGGCGATCAGCATGCCCAGGTCGGCGCGGCGTAATTCGTTACGGTTCATTCGGCGGTCTTCGTGGGGGAGTAGGGTCAGTCTTCCGGGGCGATGCTGACGATCATGGCTGATCGTAGTGCCTCGCCAGTCCCGCGTCACCTCATGGATGACGTCGTGCCAGCCATGCTTGGGCGAGTGTGCATGCGGTTGAGTGATCCGTCGCCAGGGGCAGGTCGCGCGGACATGGCGTCGGCCTGGCATCACGGGTGTTGCTGGTGGGATAGACGTGGTGGGTCGCTTCGCGAGCGGTACGGATAGCGCACTGAATCCTTGCAGGAAGGACCGCAGCGGCGCTGCGGTCCTGGTCTTGAGGCCCGCGCTCTATCCGGCTACCGAATACAGCGGGAACAGGCCGAGCAGCATCGACGACAGCATGATCAGCAGCGACAGCGCCAGCGACCACTTGAAGGTGTATTTCTGATGGTCGCTGAACTCCACGCCCGCCAACCCGACCAGCAGGTAGGTGGACGCTACCAGGGGGCTGAGCAGGTGCACTGGCTGGCCGACCATGGAGGCGCGGCCAATTTCCGCGGCGGAGATGCCATAGACCTCGGCGGCCTGGGCGAGCACCGGCAGTACGCCGTAGTAGAAGGCGTCGTTGGACATGAAGAAGGTGCCGGGAATGCTCAGCAGCGCGGTGATCGGTGCCAGGTACGCCCCCCAGCTTTCCGGCAGCGCCCAGAGCAGCGTGTCGGACATCGCCTTGACCATGCCGGTGCCCGAGAGAATACCCGCGAATATGCCGGCTGCCAGGAAGATGGCGATCTGGTTCAGGGCGGTAGGCGCATGGGCGGCGATGCGCCGACGCTGGTCGTCGATGCCCGGGTAGTTGATCACCAGGGCGATCGAGAAGGCCAGCATGAACAGGATCGGCAAGGGCAGCAGCTCGATCACCAGGCAGGTCATCAGCGTCAGGGTGAGCACGGCGTTCAGCCAGAACATCTTCGGCCGGCGCAGCTCTGCATTTTCAGCGCTGAGGGTGAGCAGGTCGGACATATCCTCGTCGGTACCCTGGGCGTAGCGACCACTGCCATTTCCAGGCATCTTCAGCGTGCCCAGGCGACGGCGTTCCTGCATGCCGAGGTAGAAGGCCAGCAACACGACACCGCCAAAACTGATCAGCATCGAGGGAATCAGCGGCAGGAACAGGTCGGTGGTTTCCACCTGCAGCGCCGCAGCGGCACGGGCGAGCGGGCCACCCCAGGGCAGCAGGTTGGTCACGCTGGCGGCCAGTATCACCACGCAGGGCAGAATCAGCGGGTTGAGCCCCAGCCGTCGAAACAACGGCAGCATCGCCGTGAGGGTGATCATGTAGGTGGTGGACCCATCACCGTCGAGCGACACCATGCCGGCGAGCAGGGTGGCGAACACCACGGCTTTTGCCGGGTCGCCCTTGATGAGGCGGATGAAGGTTCTGATGATCGGGTCGAACAGCCCGGTGTCGAACATCATGCCGAAATACAGGATGGCGAACATGACCATGACGGCCGTGGGTGCCACCTTGCGCAGGCCCTCGATCATCATGGTGCCCATGTCACCGGTGAATCCCGCCATCATGGCGAAGACGATGGGGATGATGGTCATGGCCACCAGGGGCGCGAGGCGCTTGGTCATGATCAATGTCATGAAAACCACGATCATGCCGTAGCCGAAGAACGACAGCATTGCTATCTCCTGATCAGTATTATTCTTGTAGGGCAATGGAAACGTGACGCGCAGGCGTCACGTCATGTGCAGGCCGCCGTTGATGGCAAAGTCGGCGCCGGTGGCGAACGAGGATTCGTCCGATGCCAGCCAGGCGCACATCGCCGCGACTTCTTCCGGTTTGCCGAGGCGCTTCATGGGAATGTCCTCGACGATCCGGTCCATCAGTTGCGTGTGGGTGATCGACTTGAGGCGTTCCGTGCCGATGTAGCCAGGTGAAACCGTGTTCACGGTGACGCCGCGGTACGCCACTTCGCGGGCCAGGGCGCGAGTAAAGCCGCGGATGGATGACTTGGCGGTGGCGTAATTGACCTGGCCGACGTGGCCGAGTTGAGCGTTCACCGTCGAGATGTTGATGATTCGTCCCCAGCGGCGCGACACCATGCCGTCGACCACCTGCCTGGTCACGTTGAACAGCGAATTGAGGTTGGTGTCGATGACGGTCTGCCAGTCGGTGGCGGTCATTTCGCTGAACACCACGTTGCAGGCAGTGCCCGCATTGTTGACCAGCACGTCGATGGGGCCGACGTCCCTGCGTACCTTGTCGAAGGCCTCTACCGTGGAGTTCCAGTCGGCCACGTTGCCTTCACAGGCGATAAAGTCGAAGCCAAGTTTCTTGTTCTTCTTCAGCCATTCGTCCTTGATCGGTGAGTCGGGGCCGCAGCCGGCCACTACCACGAAACCGTCCTTGTGAAGCCGCTGGCAAACGGCTGAGCCGATGCCGCCCATTCCGCCGGTGACGAACGCGATCCGTTTGGACATGTGCAGTCCTCCTGTGTATGTCAGGTGCGTGAGATTGTGGGTGTGCAAAAGTGCTCAGCTGCCGTTTACGTCGAATGCCAGGCAGGGCTGGCGCCGTTGGCGGCCGGTAAGCAACGCTAGTCAGCCGATAGCGGGATCCGCCTGGCCGTTGGCGTCGGGACTGGTCGGCAACGGGAGCCGAAGCGCTGGGTGCGGTGCATGGGTGTCTGTCTCTTATTGTTTTCTGAAATCTTCCGAGCCTTCATCCTAGAGCGGCGCAGCGGCCATTTGAATTGGCTATTGGGCAACGAAGCATTCTCTAAAGGAGAACGCTTGATCAATGAAAGTGGCGTCCGTGGTCGACGTGCGCCACCCGCCAGCCAGCGGTACCGGCAGCGGGTGGCAGTGTGGTGTTTTACGTCGGCTTTGAGGCCCGGCCCTCTGGACTCAGGAAGGGGTTTCCAAAGGTGCCGGCAGGTCGTGCTCGGTGTCGTTGCCGTCAGTGATGCGCATCAGCAAGGTCATCACGAAGGCGATCGCCAGCAGCGCGCTGAGAAACAGCAGGCCCATGGAGGCGCTGTTGGTGGCGCCCTTGATCATGCCGATCATGAAAGGGCCGACGAAGCCGCCGAGGTTGCCGATCGAGTTGATCACCGCAATGGACACCGCAGCGGTAGAACGGCTCAGGAACAGGGTCGGCAACGCCCAGAACGGCGACTTGAAGCTGTAGAGGCCGGCGAGTGCCAGACTGATCATCGCGATGGACAGTACCGGCTCGCTCACCAGCCCGGCGCCGACCATCGCCGCCGTGGCCACGGCCAGGGGAATGGCGGAGTGCAGTTTGCGTTCGCCATGACGGTCGGAACTGCGCGACCAGCCAATCATCATGATGGTGGCGAAGAGGTACGGCACCATGGCGATCAGGCCGATCTGCGTATGGCTCAGTGACGCCGAGAAGCCCTTGATGATCTGCGGCATCCAGTAGCCGACGCCCAGGCTGCCGCACTGGTAAACGAAGTAGATGAAGGACAGGTACAGGACCTTGGGGTTGGTCATGGCCTTGACCACGCCGAAGTGTTTGACGTTTTTTCGCGACTGGCGGTCGCGCTCCAGTTCATCGAGCAGCCACTGGCGCTCCTCGTCTTTCAGCCAGTTCGCCTGTTCCGGTTTGTCGGTCAGGTAGAAGAAGCAGACCACCCCCAGCACCACCGCCGGGATGCCTTCCAGAAACAGCATCCAGCGCCAGCCACTCCAGCCGAACCAGTGGATGTTGTCCATGATCCAGGTGCTCAGTGGCGCACCGATGATGTAGGAAACCGGAATTGCCGCCGTGAACAGCGCGACGGTGGTGGCCAGCTCTCTGGAGCGGAACCAATAGGTCAGGTAGACGATGATGCCGGGAAAGAATCCCGCTTCGGCGACGCCGAGCAGAAACCGCAGTACGTACAGGTGCGTAGCGGTCTGGGCAAAGGCGGTGGCGGCAGCGATCAGCCCCCAGGTAAGCAGGATGCGGGCGATCCACACCCGTGCGCCGTAGCGATTGAGCAGCACGTTGCTGGGCACTTCGAAGAGAAAGTAGCCGATGAAGAAAATGCCGGAGATGAAGCCGAAGGCTTCTGCGGACAGCGCCAGTTCAGCGTTCATCTGCAGGGCCGCGTAGCCGATGTTGGCGCGGTCGAGGTAGGAGACGACGTAGAGCAGGAACACGAAGGGAATGATGCGCAGGGTAACCTTGCGCACCACGGTCTTTTCCAGACCTGGCTTTTGCGTGGACATAGGGCCTCACTTGACCGCCCGAAGGCAGCCGGTTTTGTTGTTGTTTTTGATGAGTTGCCGAACCGCCCGGCAGCGGTCGGTTCGCCGGGCGATCAGCGGTGCACGCTTCTCAGGGCGAGAAGATCATGCACACCGGGCTGCCGCTGCCGGTCCTGAAGCCGGTCGGTCGCAGCGTGCCGAGCTGCTGATCGACCGAAAAACCGACGATGCTGTCGCTGTCCTCATTGAGTGCGAAGAGGAAGCGCCCGTTGGGGGTCAGCGTGAAGAAGCGCGGCGTGCGCCCCTGGCTGTCGACGGTTTCGACGAAGCGCAGCAGACCATCCTCGGCACTGACAGCGAATACCGCAATGCTGTCGTAACCCCGGTTCGAGGCATACACGAAGCGTCCTTCGGCATCGACCTGAATGCCCGCTGCGCGGCTGTTGCCGGTATAGCTGGCGGGCAGTGTGGAGAGGATCTGCCGTGGGGTCAGCGCACCGGTCTCGGTGCCGTAGCCGTAGCTGGTGACGGTGGAGTCCAGCTCATTGACCACATACGCCATGTTGCCGCGCGGGTGAAAGGCCATGTGGCGGGGGCCGGCGCCTTCGCGGGTGGCCACCAGTGGCGCCTCGGCGGCACTCAGGCGGCCGCCCTCGAAGCGGAAGGCAAACACCTTGTCCAAGCCCTTGTCCGGCACGACGAGGTGGCGACCGTGGCTGTCGAACAGGTTGAAGTGCGGCTTGGCATGCGGCTGCTCGACGCGGTGCGGGCCGGGTTCGCCGGTTATCTCCAGCAACTGGCTCAGCGGCGCCAGGCTGCCGTCCTCTTCGAGGGGGAGCACGGCGAGGCTGGCCCCCAGGTGGTTGGTGACGACCAGGTGCCCGCCGGACGGATCGAGCGCCAGGTGTACCGGATTACGGCCCTGGGTGCTCTGCCGGTTGAGGAAGGCGATCGTGCCGTTGCGCCGGTCCACCCGAAAGGCGCTGACGTCGGTCTGGTCGCCGTGCACGGCATACAGCACATCGCCCTTGGCGTTGAGTGCCAGGTACGATGGATTGACCAGATCGCCGAGCAGTTGCACCTGTTCGAGCGCGCCATTTTGCTGATCCACGGCATACACGCTGATACCTTCGCCGCGGGCATTGCGTTCACGGGTGGTGCGGCTGCCGACATAGGCGTACATGGGCTTCTCCTTTGTCATGGACGGTTGCTACCAGCCTGCGCCGCGGCGGAGCGCCCGAGCATTTTGCGCACCACGTAGGGAAGGATGCCGCCGTGCCCCAGGTAGGTGAGCTCCTGCCGCGAGTCGAGCTTCAACTGCACCTCGATGCGCTGTTCGGGTTTGCCGGCGCGTTCGATGCGCAGGCCGATCCGGTTGAGGCCCACCTGAAGCGCATCGAGGCCTTCGAAGGTCAGTGTTTCGTGGCCCTCGAGGCCGAGCTCCGCGGCGTTGCTGCCATCGGCGAAGGTCAGCGGCAGAATGCCCATGCCGATCAGGTTGCTGCGGTGGATACGCTCGAAGCTGCACGCCACCACGGCACGTACGCCGAGCAGCGCCTGCGCCTTGGCCGCCCAGTCGCGGCTGGACCCGGCGCCGTAATTGATGCCGCCGAAGATCACCAGTGGCGTGCCGGCAGCCAGGTAACTGGACGAAGCCTCGTACACCGGCAGCACCTGCTGGCCGTCGGCGGTCCAGGCCCAGGCGCCGAGGCCTGGTTGCTCGCCAAGCAGCAGGTTGCGCACGGCGCGATTGGAAAACGCGCCGCGCAGCATGACTTCATGGTTGCTGCGCCGGGTCGAATACTGGTTAAGGTCGACCGGGTCTTCACCGTGCTCGATCAGCCACTGCCCGGCCAGGCTGTCGCGCGGAATGGCTCCGGCAGGGGAGATGTGATCGGTGGTGACGTTGTCGCCAAGCACCATGAGGATGCGTGCCCGCTCGATGGCCAGGGTGCTCGGTGGCTCGGCGGCAATGGCTTCCAGGTAGCGCGGGCGGCGCAGGTAGGTGGACGCCGGGTCCCAGGGGAATTGCACACTGCCGGCGGCGCTCAGCGCCTGCCAGTGGTGGGTGCCGTCCCAGACCGTCTTCAGGCGTTCGGCGAAGAATTCCGGGCGCACCACCTCCCGCGCGACTTGTGCGACCTGCTCATCGCTCGGCATCAGATCGCGCAGGTAGATGTCGCGACCGTCGGGGTCTTTTGCCAGCGGCTGGTTGACGAGGTCGACATGAATATCGCCGGCGATGGCATAGGCGACCACCAGTGCGGGGGAGGCGAGGTAGCCAGCCGGCACTTTCGGATTGACCCGCCCTTCGAAATTGCGATTGCCCGACAGCACGGCCACACCCTTGAGGCCCTGTTCGGCGAACGCCTCCACGTGCGGCTGCAGGCTGCCGGAATTGCCGATGCAGGTCATGCAGCCAAAGCCGGCCAGGTCGAAGCCCAGGGCTGCGTAATCCTCCAGCAAGTGCGCTTCACGCAGGTAATCGGCGACCACCTGGGAGCCGGGCGACAGCGAAGTCTTCACCCATGGCTTGCGCGTGAGCCCCAGGCGCCGGGCATTGCGTGCCAGCAGGCCGGCCTGGATCATCTGCGCCGGGTTGGCGGTGTTGGTGCAACTGGTGATCGCGGCAATTACCACGGCGCCATGGCCGAGCGGCTCGCCAAAGCTGGCTTCGGCGAACTGCTCGGGGGCGCTGCTGGCGATCAGGTTGCCCAGTACGTGCTCGTCGAACGACTGGCCTGCCTGTGCCAGCGGCTGGCGCTGGTGAGGCTGATGGGGGCCGGCAACGCTTGGTTCAAGGCTGGCCAGGTCCAGTTCGATGACGTCGGCGAACACTGGCTCCGGCGCCTGCGAACGGCGCCACAGGCGTTGCGTCTGCATGTAGCACTCAGCCTTGGCACGCAGCGCCGCCGGGCGCCCGGACAGCTCCAGGTAGCGGCAGGTTTCGTCGTCGAAGGGGAAGAACACCACGGTGGCCCCATACTCGGGGGCCATGTTGGCCACGGTGCCGCGCGTTGCCCACGTCAGGTTGTCCAGGCCCGGCCCGCAGAACTCGACGAACTTGCCGACCACCTTGCGCTTGCGCAGTATTTCGGCGACGTACAGCGACAGGTCTGTACCGGTCACGCCGGGGCGCAGCGCGTTGCTGACGCGTATGCCGATGACCTCGGGAAAGCTGATGGGCACCGGCTCACCCAGCATCGCCGCCTGGCCTTCGAGGCCGCCAACGCCCCAGCCAAGAATGCCCACGGCGTTGATCATCGGTGTGTGGCTGTCGGTGGCCACCATGTCATCGGGGTGAAGCAGGCGCTCGCCATTGGGCCCCTGGCTTTCCCAGACGATCTGCGCCATGGCTTCCATGTTCATCTGGTGGATGATGCCGGTACCGGGGGGAATGACCTTGAAATTGTCCAGGCTCTTCTGTGCCCACTTGATGAACTGGTAGCGCTCACCGTTGCGGCGAAAATCGATGTCCAGGTTGGCTTCCACCGCATCGGGGTCGGCATAGCGCTCGACGATCACCGAATGATCGATGGCCAGCACGGCCGGGATTACCGGGTTGACCTGTTGCGGGTCGCCGCCCAGTTCCGCCACGCGATCACGCATGCCGGCGAAGTCGGCCAGCGCGGGCAGGCAGGTGGTGTCGTGGAACATCAGGCGATTGGGGAAGAAGGGCGCCTCGCAAGCCTCGCCGGTACCGGTAGCACAGGCGAGCACCGAGTCGAGTGCCTCCGGCGAGCAGCGCGCTACGTTCTCCAGCAGCAGGCGGATGGAGTAGGGCAGGCGTTCGAGCGCGCTTGCCGGCAGCAGCTTGTGCAGGTCGACATAGGCGAAGTGTTCACCCGCGATTTCCAGCGGGCTGAGGTAGCGGTTGGCATCTACGGTCATTGGTATCTCGTTCTTGTACGGGACCCTCGGGCCCCCTTGGTGAGGTCATCCTAGGGTCTGCCGGGCAACAAGAAAATTGATGATTCGCCAACTGAGCATTCTCCGAATGAGAACGCTCGTAGCCTTGACTGCCAATCCTGCTCGCGCTCAATGACCCTTTTCCATGTGCTCGACCAGGGCGCGAACCGTGGGCGACAGCAGGTCCGTACTGCGTACGCCGATGACCAGGCGGCGCGTCGCCCAGGTTTCGTCCAGCAGGGTCATCTGCAGTTTGAGTGGCCGCAGGTACTGCTGGATCGCCGCTTTCGGCAAGATGGCGATGCCCACCTTGGCACTGACCAGGCGGCACATGCACTCGAAACTGCTGACTCGAACCCGCACGCGCATCTCCCGCCCGGCCTCCGGCTGCTGTTGGGCAAACAGCGTATAGAGCGAGCTGTCGAGGTGCGGGCCGATGAATTCATGTTCCAGGGCATCGTGGAAACGGATCGCCGACAGGCCTGCGATGGCATGGTCGCGGGGCGTCACCACCACCAGTTGGTCCTGGCGATAGGGGCGGGTTTCCAGGCCGGCCGCGCGGGTATGCTCGGCAAAGATGCCGAGGTCCGCACGCCCTTCGATCACCGCTCGCACCACCGCGCTGCCGACGCGCTCCTCGATGTCGAAGTTGATCAGCGGGTAACTGGACAGGAACCGCTCGAGGTCGGTCGGCAGAAATTGCGCGAGAGCCGAGGTAATGGCGTGGATGCGAATGTGGCCCTTCACGCCTGCCGAGTAGCTGGCCAGTTCTTCGTCCATCTGGCCCAGCACCAGGCGCAGCTCACGGGCATAGTGCAGCACCGACTGGCCGGCCGGCGTGAGGTCGACACCGCGTGCGTAGCGAAGCAGCAGCGCCGAGCCGACCTGCTCTTCCAGTTCGGCGATTCGCTTGCTCACCGCCGAAACCGCGAGGTGCAGGCGCTCCGCTGCACGAGTGAGGTTGCGCTCCTCGGCGACGGCGATGAATACATCCATGGTGACCAGGTCATAGCGCATCGGTGAACTCTCGCAGGTGGGCATCGCGCCTAGGATACCGACGAATGCCGTCCAGGGGCGGTTCCGAAATCGCGCAGCAGGTGTCGCGTTGAAAGCAGTACGGTGTGCAGCAAGCTAGACGGTCTGGGTCAGTTTGCGTTCTGATGCCGCCGCAATGACCGCGTATGCTGTCGTCGTTCGGTGCCGGCTCGCCGGCTATCGGAGGCTCGAATCGCACGCTGAGCGTTCAGTCCTCTCATGCCCGGCAAGGCGCATGCTTGTGCGGGGCGCAGCGTGCTGACGCAACGGCATACGCTCGTTTGATGGCAGTGCTGCCGAGCCTGGGCGACCACCTGCGGCATGGGGCTGCCATACGCCACTGGCACCGCGATTTATGAGCGCAGAGGAGCGCGCAACCATGGACACCCTGACATGACCATCAACCTCGGGCCCCTGGCGTTGGCAGTGCCTCACGTCATCCTGATGATGAGCCTGTTGGCGGCGATCCTCACTGGTTGGTGGCTGGGGCGGCGCAACCAGGGCAACCCCGAGTCGCAGCTGTTCAGGTTGCTGCTGGTGGCCCTGGTCGTCGCGCGGCTGGCCTTCGTGGTGGCGTACCTGGAGTATTTCAGCAGTGAGCCCTGGCGCGTGGTGGACATCCGCGACGGTGGCTTCATCGCCTGGCCGGGCGTGCTGGCGGCTCTGTCACTGGGTACCTGGATCGCCTGGCGCGACGGCAAACTGCGTAAACCTCTGGGGTGGGGCATGGCGGTCGGGGTGCTGTGCTGGGCGGCGGCTTCCTTTGTACTGCTCAGCCACGAACAGTCCACGCGGCTGCCGGATCTGGCATTGCGCAACGCGCAGGGCGAGCCCGTGGCCCTGCGTGAATTCGCCGGCAAACCACTGGTGATCAACCTGTGGGCAACCTGGTGCCCGCCGTGTCGGCGGGAAATGCCGGTGCTGGCGCGCGCTCAGCGTGAGCAGCCGGACGTTACCTTCATGTTCGTCAATCAGGGCGAGAGCGCGGCTGTGGTGGCGGCCTTTCTGGGCGCCGAACAACCGCGCCTGGACAATGTGCTGCTCGATGCCAATGGTCAGTTGGGGCAATACGTCGGGTCACGGGCGTTGCCGACGACGCTGTTTTTCGATGCCGAGGGTCGTCAGCTGGGTAGCCACCTGGGCGAGCTTTCCCAGGCGAGCCTCGCGCACGCGCTGGTGCAGCTCGGCATGGGCTCGGCAGCGCAGCGCTAATGACATCGGGCTGGTCAGCGCGGCACCGGGTAGCGTCTTCTGCTGGTTCTGGGCTTCGGTGCGCCTTGCCTGAGCTCGAGCAGCCGGGCTGCCGTCTCGCTGCAGCGCCAGCCCAGTTCGTCGACAAGCGCGGTGCGCAGTTGCGTCGCGACGAACAACGGCGTCGAGCGCACGTAGTGCTCGGCATGCAGGCGCTGGTCGGGCGGTAGTTGCTGCAGGTAGTGCAGCGCCGCCTCCTGGTGCGGGGCCACGCCGTTGGTTCCCTGAAAGCGTGGCGGCAGCGCGGTCCACACCACGCCGTCGAGGCCCTGGGCTGCGGCCCACGCGCCAATGGCGGCTGCGTGGGGGCAGCGCCGATCATGGTTGCCCTTGCTTACACTGCCAATGCAAAGCGGCTGGGAGGAGGGGATTTGCTCCCTGCGCCGCAAGCGCTCGCGGGCAGAAGCCATGGAGGCGGTTTTCAGCATTGCCCACATCACCCGCACCCGCGGCGCCGAGTCGCAGATCACGGTGGCCAGTTCGCCACCATCGGATTCACGGGCGAAGTCTATCGGCAGGTCAGGGCCGTCGCGGTGCCAAGGCCCGGTTACCGGAAGAATACCGGGTTTCCATATCAAGGAGCCCCATCCCAGGCATGCAATTCTCATCCGCCAATTCCCGTCATGTTCGCGCCGCTTGGCTGGCCTTAGCATGTGTGACCGTACGACGCCGGTTTCGGGTCGACTTCTTTCGGGGCCGGTCATCTGCCTGCCGGCTCGGGAACTGCCGCGTGATGCCGTCGGCAGCAGTGCCCGTGAGCTGAGGCGCGTTTTAGGTGCGGCGCTTGTGGGCAGATGAGCGTTGCATGAGTCGCACTGCGCCTAGTCGGTGAACGGGATCTGCGGCGTGTCCGGGTCCAGTTGCTGGCGACGGAACTGCCCTGGCGGCAGCCCGTGAATCTGTCGGAAGCGCCGTGAGAAATACGCCTCGTCGGCAAAGCCGCACAGGCGTGCCACTTCGCCCACCGGCTTGTTGCCATTGAGCAGATAGTTGCGCGCGGCGTGCATGCGCCGCTCCAGCACCATGTCGCTGAAGGTCTTGCCGACTTCCTTGCGCAGCCAGTGGGTCAGGTAGCTGGGCGACAGGTAGGTGGCTGCGGCGACCTTCTTCAGGTTCAGGTCGGGGTCGGCGATGTTGCGCCGCAGATAGTCGGACATCCGCCCCAGTGCGTCGCGCCGGCTGGCCTGGGCAGCGTTGCTTTCGGCCAGTTGCTTGAGCGGCTCGGCGTAGAGCCTGCACACCAGGCCGATCATCTGCAGCATCAGGCCCTTGAGGATTTCCCGCACGCCGAACTGGCGGCTGACGTCCAGCTCGCGCATCTGCGTGACCAGGGCGCAGATCCGCGTGAAATGCGCGTCGTCGAAGGTGAAGTCCAGGTACTCCTGAAAGCGGAAGGGCGACAGCTCCGGCGCGAGCAGGATGGACACGTCTTCCAAATCCATGGGGTCGCACTGCAGGTGCGGCAGCAGAAAGGTCTGGGAGAAATTGATGACGAGGAAGCTGCTATCGGGCGGGTGCGGGATCACATGCACCCGGTGCGGCAGAATGAATGCCAGGGTGTTGCGCGGGAAGGGGCGCTCGACGTTACCGATATGCTGAACCGTATCGCCGCCCAGGTTGATCTGGATCTGGAAATACTCGTGACGGTGCGGGGCGGTTTCCGCCCGCCGACCTTTTTTATCGCGGATATGAAAGTCCGTCAGCTCGCTACGCTGCTGCATGAAGTAGGTAGGAACGTGACTCGGTGAAACCATCTACAACGCTCGGGTCAGGAATCTTTCGCAGCCATATTGGCTGCACGTTGAGGGCTCTGGCAAGCGGTTGTACGATGATCGAGGCGGGCGCCTACGATACATGAGCACCATGGCGGTGGTGGCCGGTTCAGTTCGCAGGACGTGGCCGAATAGCGCTTGAGCCCTCTAGAACGGTTGTTTAAGAGGTTATGAGTGAAGCGTGCGTGACGGTTGGCGGCAGACGATTTTTTTGATCGGCACCGATCGATTCCAAGGGCAGCAAAAAAACGACTCAACCGAAACACCGGTTTAGAGAGGTTGTACGACTACCTCGTTTGCCTGGCACTGCCACGCCAGCCAACACAGGTGCAGCGCCATGCTCCTGCACCGCACCCCATCCGCCGACTCACCCCGAGCTCCCGCACGCATAGTGCGACTCGTCGCGCCGCGTGATCGCCTGCGGCGCCTGCCCGCCCATCGCGGCCTGCGCCATCGGGCAGGCCGCCGGCTCGTTCGGCATGGCCTTCCATCTGATCGGCGCCGATGGGCATGCTGCGCTTTCATTGCCGTTCGGATGTTGGTACCGCATCCCGGTGCATTGACCGGATTTGTCCAATACGAGCCCGCTTTCCTCCAACTTTCAACGGACATATGGCCGTAGGCTGAACGCTCTGAACAGGAAGCCAATGACAATGACCACTCCCGCCTATGTCTTCACCCCAGCGCCCCAGGTCGATCTGCCCGTGGCAGGCAGCGAGCAGCGCTTTCCCGTCGGCCGCGTGTTCTGCGTGGGGCGCAACTACCCGTGGCCGGGCGCCGGCGATGCAAAGCCCGACGCACCGGTGTTCTTCATGAAACCGGCCAGTGCCGTTGTCGAGGCGATGGGCGAGGTGATCTACCCGCCGATGACGGACGAGTTCTGCCACGAGATCGAATTCGTGGTCGCGATCGGCGAGGGCGGCGCCAATATCGCCCTGGGCAGTGCGCTCGATCATGTGTGGGGCTACGCCGCCGGTCTCGACCTGACCCGGCGCGACATCCAGATGCGTGTCAAGAGCGCTGGCATGGCCTGGGAAATGGCCAAGGTCTTCGAGGGTGCCGCACCGATCACCGCCGTGGTGCCGGTCGCCCAGGCCGGCCACCCTGAGCAGGGCGCGCTGTGGCTGAGCGTCAATGGCCAGGAACGCCAGCGCAGCACGCTTGACGCACAGATATTCACGGTCAGCGAGGTGATCAGCCTGCTGTCGCGGCTGGTGCCGCTGCGCCCTGGAGACCTGATCATGACCGGCACGCCCCATGGCGTGGCGGCGCTCAACCCGGGTGACGTGATCAACGCCGGCATCGACGGCGTGGCCGAGCTGGAAATGCGTGTTGGCAGTCGTCCCTGATTTTTGTGGAAACGGGCCATACCGATGATTTCGCGTGCGTGGCCCGCTCCCACACCGGATCGCCTAACTGCCGTTCTCGTCACGCCGCCAGCGACAGAACTGCAAGCCGCAAATCGCTCATCGAGGAGAACGTTAAATGCCCCATGAAGCCTTGAAAAAAGTCGCCCTGGTCACCGGTGCCGGCAGCGGCATCGGCAAGGCCGTCGCCGAAGCGTTGATGGCCGATGGCTTTTGCCTGGTGCTGGCCGGGCGCCGTGCCGAGCCGTTGCAGGCGCTGGTCGAAGCGGCGCGCAGCCGCGGCCAGGAGGCCGTTGCGGTGCCCACCGACGTGCGTGATCCGGCCAGCGTCGATGCCCTGTTTGCCAGCGTCGAAGAGGTGTACGGGCGGCTCGACGTGATCTTCAACAACGCCGGTGTCAATACGCCCGCCGTGACCCTTGACGAGCTGGATGTCGAACAGTGGCGCAACGTCATCGACACCAACCTTACCGGCGTTTTTCTCTGCGCCCGCGGTGCCTTTCGGATGATGCGCAGGCAGTCGCCCCAAGGCGGCCGGATCATCAACAACGGCTCGATTTCTGCGCACACGCCCAGGCCTTGCAGCAGCGCATACACCACCAGCAAACACGCGGTACTGGGACTGAGCAAATCCCTGGCCCTGGATGGCCGCGAATTCAGCATCGCCTGCAGCCAGATCGATATCGGCAACGCGCTGACCGAACTGTCGGTGCGCATGACCAAGGGCGTGCGCCAGGCCAACGGCGAGATCGCCGTGGAACCGATGGTAGACGTCAGGCATGTCGCCGATGCCGTGCGCTACATCGCCGCGCTGCCGCTCTCGGCCAACGTGCTGAACATGACCGTGATGGCCACCAACATGCCCTTCGTGGGCCGAGGCTGATCGCCAGGCTGTTTGACGCGACCTGCCCACTACACATGATCGAGGTACCCATGAAGCCAGAAGTCCTCCAGCTCAGCCCCATCCTGATCCCCGAAATCCGTGACCAGCTGGACCAGCTGTTCACCCTCCGTCGTTACTACGAGCAAGCCGACAAGCCGGCCTACCTGGCTCAGCACGGCGCCACTATCCGTGGCGTGATCACCGGCGGGCACACCGGCATCAGCCAGGCGCTGATGGCGCAACTGCCGAACCTCGAAGTAGTGGCGGTCAATGGCGTGGGTACCGATGCGGTGGATCTCGCCTATGCCCGTGACCGTGGCATTCAGGTCACGGCCACCATCGGCGCGCTCACCGAGGATGTCGCCGACCTGGCCATCGGCCTGCTGATCGGCGTGTGCCGCGGCATCTGCACTGGCGACCGCTACGTGCGTTCCGGCCAGTGGCCGCAAAGCGCCACGCCACTGGCGCCCTTGCCCCTGGCACGCCAGGTGTCTGGCATGCGCATCGGCATCGTCGGCATGGGCCGGGTTGGCCGCGCCGTCGCGACCCGGGCCGCAGCATTCGGCTGCCCGATCAGCTACACCGACCTCAAGCCGATTAACGATGTGCCGTACCGCTACATGGCCGATCTGATGGCCCTGGCCAATGACAGCGACGCGCTGATTCTCGCGGCCGCTGCGGACAAGGGCGAGGCCATCGTCAACGCCGAGGTGCTGCACGCCCTGGGCCGCGATGGCTACCTGATCAACATCGCCCGCGGCAAACTGGTCGACGAGCCGGCGCTGGTCGCAGCGCTGCAAAGCAACCAGATTGCCGGCGCGGCGCTGGACGTGTTCGCCGATGAGCCGCAGGTACCCGGCGAACTGTTCGAACTGGAACACGCGGTGTTGCAGCCACATCGCGCCAGCGCCACGGTACAGACCCGGACGCGCATGGGCGAAATGGTGGTCGCCAGCCTGCTGGACGTATTCGCCGGGCGCAAACCGGCCGCAAGCGTCACCGGCTGAGAGGCCCAACCTGTTGCGGATGGCGGCTCTTGTAGAGTCGCTCCTTCGGGGCCGCGGATGCGTGGTACGGCCCCTGTTTTATTCTCTGTGCGCCGCGCCAACCTGTGAGGGCCGGTCGCGCTGCCTTCGCACCTCGTGTCTGCCGGCATCGGTGCTGCGCGCTCTTGCGTTCCGGTTCCTGCCGTTCGCGCGGATTGCATCACGGGTACAGCACATGCCCGCTGTCGGTCCTTCGGACAAGCATCACATTTCCCGGCATAAAAAGTGGTTTTTTAGCGCAGCGCTTTTGGTTACAGTGCGGGCCTCTTTGGGGAGTAGCCTGCTGCCGGATCCACTCGGCAGCGTTCGTATCAACATTCTCGGCCGCAGCCGTGGTACGAACACCGTTCGGTTGGTGAGACCAATGACAGATACGTGCCTGTGGTCGGGCGCGTGTATCCGTCATTGACTCATGGCCCGACCGAGACGTAACCGTGAATCCCATCTCCCTCATCCTCCTGGCATTCGCCATGTCCACGGATGCGTTCGCCGCGGCCATCGGCAAGGGCGCGAGCCTGCACCAACCCAAATTCACCGACGCCCTGCGCACCGGATTGATATTTGGCGTCATCGAAGGCATCACCCCCGTAGTCGGCTGGTTCATCGGCCAGGCCGCCGTCGGTTTCGTCGAGGAGTGGGATCACTGGATCGCCTTCGTGCTGCTCTTGCTGCTGGGCCTGCACATGATCTACGCCGGCCTGCAGTCCGATGCGGCAGAGGCGGCTGAAAAAGCCAAATCACATTCTTTCTGGGTCCTCGCGGTCACCGCATTCGCCACCAGCATCGATGCGCTTGCGGTGGGCATCGGCCTGGCGTTCGTCGACGTGAATATCTGGATCGCCGCCCTGGCAATCGGTCTGGCGACCACGACCATGGTGACGATCGGCGTGATGCTCGGCCGCGCGATTGGCACGGCCATCGGTCGCAAAGCCGAAATCGTTGGCGGCCTGGTATTGATCGGCGTCGGCGCAGCGATTCTCTACGACCACATGGTGCTTTGAGCCGTCAGCTTCGTATCGGCATTGCTGGTGTGATTGGGGCGATGTGTCATTTGCAAATACTCGGCAGCGACATCGCTGGACAGTTTGACGGCACCTCTGCAACTGCGGACATGCGGACAATGACGCGGCGGGCAGTGCCCCCAGGGCACTTGGAATGATCTTTGGGGCGTCGAGCGCGACCTTTCGCGCATGGCGTGCACGGTAAAGGGCGTCCGCCGACCTGCGGTACATGTCATATGCTTATTTCTAAAATGTATTTCGATTCAGCCTTCTTATTCACTATCATCTCGTCACTACTTGTTATGACAAGTTGATCGCAAAGGATACTTATGCCTCGGCTCATACCGCTTTCACCCATTCCCCTCTACAGCCAGCTCAAGGAGTTGCTGCGCTCGCGCATCCTCGATGGCAGCTATGCGCCGCACAGTCGTATGCCCTCGGAGAGCGAACTGGGGCAGACCTTTGGGGTCAGCCGCATCACCGTGCGCCAGGCGTTGGGGGATCTGCAGAAGGAGGGGCTGATCTTCAAGATCCACGGCAAGGGCACCTTCGTGGCCAAGCCCAAGGCATTCCAGAACGTCAGTACCCTGCAGGGCCTGGGCGAATCGATGAAACAGATGGGCTACGAGGTGCTCAACAAACTGCGCAGCTTGCGCCACGTTCCGGCCTCGGCGCTGGTGGCCGAGCGGTTGCAGGTGGCAGAGGGCAGCACCGTCACGGAGATCCGCCGGGTGCGGCTGATCAACCGCGAGCCGATCTCCCTGGAGATCACCTGGTTGCCCCACGCCGTGGGCGAGAAGCTGGAGAAGGCCGACCTGGTAACGCGGGACATCTTCCTGATTCTCGAAAACGACTGTGGTATCGCCCTGGGCCGTGCCGATCTTGCAATCGACGCGGTGCTCGCCGACAGCGACCTGACCCAGGCGCTGGCAGTGGAGGAGGGCGCGCCGATCATGCGCATCGAGCGCCTGACCCACACCGCCGATGGCACGCCGCTGGATTTCGAACACCTCTATTACCGTGGCGATGCCTTCCAGTATCGCTTGCGCATCGACCGACAGAAGGGCGCGCAGTCATGAGCATCAACACCCTGGAACAGGAATACGACATCGTCATCATCGGCGGCGGCACCGCCGGGCCCATGGCCGCGATCAAGGCCAAGGAACGCAACAAGGCGCTGCGCGTGCTGCTGGTGGACAAGGCCAACGTCAAGCGCAGCGGGGCGATCAGCATGGGCATGGATGGCCTGAACAACGCCATCGTGCCCGGCCACGCCACACCCGAGCAGTACACCAAGGAAATCACCGTGGCCAACGACGGCATCGTCAATCAGGCTGCCGTGTATGCCTATGCCACCCACAGTTTCGAAACCATCGAGCAGCTCGACCGCTGGGGCGTGAAGTTCGAGAAGGATGAAACCGGCGACTACGCCGTGAAGAAGGTGCATCACATGGGCGCCTACGTGCTGCCGATGCCCGAAGGGCACGACATCAAGAAGGTGCTGTACCGCCAGCTCAAGCGCGCCCGGGTAGACATCACCAATCGCCTGGTGGCCACGCGTCTGTTGACCGATGCGGAAGGCGCGGTCAACGGCCTGATGGGCTTCGACTGCCGCAGCGCTGATTTTCATGTGATCAAGGCCAAGGCGGTGATTCTCTGCTGCGGCGCGGCCGGGCGTCTTGGGCTCCCAGCTTCCGGTTACCTGATGGGCACCTACGAGAACCCGACCAATGCCGGCGACGGCTACGCCATGGCCTATCACGCTGGCGCGGAGCTGGCCAATCTGGAGTGCTTCCAGATCAACCCGCTGATCAAGGATTACAACGGCCCGGCGTGCGCCTACGTGACTGGTCCTTTGGGCGGCTACACCGCCAACAACAAGGGCGAGCGCTTCATCGAGTGTGATTACTGGAGCGGGCAGATGATGTGGGAGTTCCACCAGGAGCTCGAAGGCGGTAACGGCCCTGTATTCCTTAAGCTCGATCACCTGGCCGAGGAAACCATCCAGAACATCGAGGAGATCCTGCACAGCAACGAGCGCCCCAGCCGCGGGCAGTTCCACGCCGGGCGGGGCACCGATTACCGCTCCAGCATGGTCGAGATGCACATCTCCGAGATCGGCTTCTGCAGCGGCCACAGCGCATCCGGCGTGTGGGTCAACGAGCGGGCCGAGACCTCGGTCAAGGGCCTGTACTCGGCAGGAGATATGGCGGCAGTGCCGCACAACTACATGCTCGGCGCCTTCACCTATGGCTGGTTCGCTGGCAACAACGCCGCCGATTTTGTGGCTGATCGCGACTACAGCGCGGTGGACCAGGCGCAGATCGACACCGAGCGCACGCGCGTGTACGCACCGCTGAACCGCGAGCATGGCCTGCCACCCGCGCAGGTCGAGTACAAGCTGCGGCGCTTCGTCAACGACTACCTGCAGCCGCCCAAGGTCACCAAGAAGATGGAGATCGGCCTGCAGCGTTTCGCAGCCATCGAGGCGGACCTGGACGAACTGAAGGCCAGCAACGCCCACGAGTTGATGCGCGCCATGGAAGTCAGCGTGATCCGCGACTGCGCCGAGATGGCCGCCCGCGCCTCGCTGTTTCGCAAGGAAAGTCGCTGGGGCCTGTATCACCACCGGGTCGATCACCCGCAGCGCAATGACGCCGAATGGTTCGTGCACTGCCACCTGAAAAAGGACGAACACGGCCAGATGATCAGCTTCAAGAAACCGGTCGAGCCCTACCTGATCGCTCTGGATGATGAAGAGCAACAGGCCTACAACCGCTTGCGGGTGCGCGTCGACGCTGCGTGATGAAGCGTATTGATCGTGCGAGAGAACATCGCCAACGTTCGATAGAACGCACCACCTAACGAGAGCCACAGGCTCCGAGGACACCGTGATATGGCCTTTCAACCCCAGGAAATCCTGTTTCGCAGTAATGCGCCCGTGACCATCGACGAAGACAAGTGCATCGCCCACAAGGGCTGCACCGTGTGCGTCGACGTCTGCCCGATGGATCTGCTGGCGATCAACCCAGCGACCCAGAAGGCCTACATGGCCTTCGACGAATGTTGGTACTGCATGCCGTGCGAGAAGGATTGCCCGACCGACGCGGTACGCGTCGAGATTCCCTATCTGTTGCGCTGAACCGTCACTCGCTGCGGGTATCGCTGCGCTCCACCAATGCACCAATGCACCAATGCACCAATGCACCAACACGCAAGCACGCACAAGAAAAGCAGCACGCCATCCGCCAACCACCGGACGCCTGACACCACACCCCCTCGTTTCCCACCGGCCGACCACCCGGCGGAGACGACTCCAATACCTATTGATTCGAGGGGAGACACCCATGCATTTACGTACCACTCTGGTTGGCCTCGCGCTGGCCATCGGCAGTGTCACTGCCCAGGCCGAGACCATTCGCATCGCCATCGGCACCCAGGACACCACCATCAACTGCGCCACCGGCGGCTTGTTGATCCGCGAACTCGGCCTGCTCGACAAGTACCTGCCGCGCGATGGCAAGTACCAGGACGCCAAGTACGAAGTGGAGTGGAAGAACTTCACCAGTGGCGCGCCCCTGACCAACGAAATGGTTGCCGGCAAGCTCGACTTCGGCGCCATGGCCGATTTCCCTGGCTCATTCAATGGTGTGGCTCACCGCGATGCCGGTAAGCAGAGCCTGTTCATCACCGTGTTGTCGGGCAGCACCAAGGGCAGTGGCAACGGTATCGTGGTGCCGGCGGCGTCCAGCGTGCAATCGCTGGCTGAACTGAAGGGCAAGACCATTTCCGTACCGTTTGCGTCCACTGCTCACGGCATGCTGCTGCGCGCCGTCGCAGCGCAGGGCTGGGACCCGCAGAAGGATGTGCGCATCATCGCCCAGGCGCCGGAGATCGCCGGCTCGGCGCTGCGCAGCAACCGCATCGAGGCGCATGCCGACTTCGTGCCGTTCGCCGAGTTGTTCCCCAACCGCGGCTTCGCCCGCAAGATCTACGACGGCTCCCAGGCCGACGCGCCGACCATGCATGGCGCCCTCGTGGATGCCGACTATGCCAAGCAGTACCCGGAAATCGTCACCGCCTACCTGCGCGCCGGCCTGGAGGCTGATCGCCTGTTCGCCGCCGAGCCCGAGAAGTACAGCGAGCTGATCGAGAAGATCACCGGTATCGAGGCTGAGGTGAACTACCTGTTCCATGGCCCGCTCGGCCTGCAGACCCGTGACCTGACCTGGAAGCCCGAGTACCGCCAGGCCGTCGCCACGTCCATCGAGACCCTCAAGCTGCTGAAGAAAACCGATCGCGGGCTGAACATCGAGCAGTTCATCGACGATCAATACATCAAGGCCGCTTTCAAAGCGGAGGGCCGTGATTACGGGCAGGCGCTGGCCAATTACGCGCAATTGCCACTCAAGGCCAATGACGCGGTGACCGGCCAACCGATCACCGACTTCAAGCGCGTGGCGCAGATATGGGTGCGCGGTGAAGGCAAAGTGCGCCACTACGCCTCGCCGGAAGCTGCGTTCAAGGCATTGGCACAGCTTGAGGAAGAGGGTAAGGACATCCGCGCCATCTATGCCCAGGCTAGCGACAGCGGCATCAAGCTGTTGGCCAACCAGGCCTGGTTCGTGCGCAACGGCAAGGGCGAGTTGAGCGCCTTCCTGCTCAAGGGCCAGGCAGAAGCCTATGCCCAGGCCCACGGCGGTGAAGCCCTGGACTTCGGTGGCGCCAACCAGCGCCTGGTAGCCGCACGCTGACCGGCCTGCTGCGCCACGCCTGGCGCGGCGCAGCGCCTCAGAGGAGCCTGATGATGACCGCTCTACACCGTTGGCCCCTGCGCCTGGCTTCACTGGCCCTGTGCCTGCTGTTCTGGCAGGTGGCGACCAGCATGCGCCTGGACCTGGGCCTGCTGACCTTTACCTATGTGCCGACGCCCGCGTCAGTCGTCGATGCCGCCATCGCGCTGGTCGAATCCAGCCGGCTCTGGGATCACGTCGGCGCCAGCCTGGGCCGAGTGTTCACTGGCTATCTGATCGCCGCCGTGCTGGGCGTCATCCTGGGCATAGCCATCGGCCGCTCCCGCTGGGCCGAAGACAGTCTGCTGCCACCGCTGGAGGTGCTGCGGCCGATTCCCGCTGTGGCCTGGATTCCCCTGGCGATCCTGATGTTTCCCTCGTCGGAACTGTCGATGATCTTCATCACTTTCACCGGCGCACTGTTCCCGGTGTTGCTCAATACCGTGCATGGCGTGGATGGCGTCGACGCGCGCTTGATCGCCTCTGCACGCAGCCTTGGTGCAGGGCGCCTGGCGATCCTTCGCGAAGTCATTCTTCCGGGTGCGGCGCCAAGCATCATCACCGGCCTGGCGATCGGCATGGGCACCTCGTGGTTCTGCCTGGTCACCGCGGAAATGATCTCCGGGCAGTTCGGCATCGGCTATTACACCTGGGAGTCGTACACCATCCAGAATTACCCGGACATCATCGTCGGCATGCTGCTGATCGGCGTGCTCGGCATGGGTAGCAGCCTGTTGGTCAAGCGCCTGGGCAGCCTGCTGACACCCTGGTACCGCACGGGAGGGCGTCGCTGATGAACATTCATGAAACAGGCCTGTCCGCCGGCCGCATCGATATCGAAAAATTGACCATTCGCCTGAGTGAGGGCGCTCAGGCGTTCGAGGCCGTGCAGGCATTGGATTTTTCCATCGCCGCTGGCGAGTTCGTGTGCATCCTTGGGCCCTCCGGCTGCGGAAAGTCGACCCTGCTTGGCGCTCTGGCGGGGCACCTGATGCCCAGCGTTGGTACCTTGCGGGTCGACAGCCAGGCGATTGATGGGCCATCACCGCAGCGCGGCATGGTATTCCAGCATCACACCCTGCTGCCCTGGCGCAGCGTGCTCGACAACGTGGCCTTCGGCCTGAAGATGCAGGGTATCGGCAAGGCTGAACGGCAGCAGCGGGCACGCGAGTTTCTCAGCCTGGTCGGCCTGCAGGACTTCGCTTCACGCTGGCCCAACCAGCTGTCCGGCGGTATGCAGCAGCGCGCCGAGATCGCTCGGGTACTGATCAATCGCCCACGCCTGTTGCTGATGGATGAGCCCTTCGGCGCGCTGGACGCCCAGACCCGCAGCAAGATGCAGGAGTTGCTGCTGGATATCTGGGGCAGGGTTCGCACCACCGTGGTGTTCGTCACCCACGATATCGACGAAGCCCTGTTTCTCGCCGACCGCATCCTGGTGATGAGCCCGCGCCCGGGACGCTTCATCGAAGACCTGCGCCTGGATTTTCAACGCCCGCGGCACGCCGGCCTGTTAACCAGCCCTGAATTCGTCCAGCTCAAGCGCCACTGCCTGGAACTGCTGCGCCATGAGGAAGGCCGCGAGCTGCCACGCCTGACGCCGCTCGGGCTGCCCACCGACCATCCGCCATTGCGAGTTGCCCTATGACCAATCTGAACACCGATAACCCTGACATCCTCGATTTGCTGCCACGCCTGGAGGATGAAGACGCGGGCGTGCGGCGCATCGCCCTGATCGAACTGGCGGATCTGGAAGAGCCGGCGGCTTTGCCTTGGCTGACGCACGCGCTGGCCTGTGACATGTCAGCGGACGTGCGTGCCGAAGCGGCCCGCTTGCTGGAAGCCTGGGAAGAACCCGGCGTGGTGAGTGGCCTGTGTGCGGCACTGACCGACGCTGATACCCGCGTGCGTGGCGCCGCAGCGCAGAGCCTCAGCGAGTTGAAGACCGCCGAAGCGGGTCTCGTGGTGCTGCCCTGGGCGACCCATGCCGACCCATTCGTAAGGGCCAGCGCCCTGCGCGGCCTGCGCGAGTTACGTTTGATCGACAGCGTGCCCACCGCCATTGCGGCGCTACAGGACAGTGATGCCTTCGTGCGCCGCGAAGCAGTGGGCATCCTCGGCTGGCTGAAACAGGTCGATGCTTTACCGCAACTGGCCCGCCTGGCCAGCGACGATGCCGACACTGAAGTACGTCGCGCCGCCACCGGTGCGTTGGGGCTGGCCAGCGACGACAGCGTGCTGCCAGCCTTGCAAGCGGCACTGAAGGATCGTGAATGGCAGGTGCGCGAGGAAGCGGCAACCACGCTCGGCAAGGTTGGCCAGGCGAATGCCGGCCCAGCGCTGCTAGAAGCATTGAGTGACAGCTACTGGCAGGTGCGGCTGCGTGCCGTACGCTCGCTCGGCCGCCTGCGATTCTCCGCCGCGCGTGACGCGCTGGTGGAACTGCTGGGGCACGCCATCAGCAACCTGCGCAAGGAATCCGCGCTGGCGCTTGGCGAACTGGGCGACGCTCGGGCACTGCCGGCATTACAGGGCGTCGAGCACGATGCCGACCCTGAAGTGCGCAAGGCGGTGCGTATTGCCATCGGCCAGTTGCGTCGGGTCAGCCCGTGAGTGAAGTGCCTGTCGCGTTACGCAACAGCGCCATGCAGGCGACGCTAACCGTGGAGTGGGGAGACGGGGTGGCACAGGTGCTGGGCCATGGGCGTTTGCGCGCAAATTGTCCTTGCTCGGCATGCCGGGCTGCCCGCCTGGCGCAACGCATCGACGTGGCGCCCCTGGGCGTGCAAATCATCGCAATCCATGCCCAGGGCTATGGTGTGCAACTGGTATTCGACGATGGCCACGACCGTGGCATCTATCCCTGGTGCTACCTGCGCGAGCTGGGTTGAAGCCGCCCAGCCCGCGCAGTCGGGCATCATCCCTTGTTCTTGCGCTGCGGCTTGGGCCGCCCCTGCACGCACTTGAAGCGCGGCTCGGCCTTGCAGATCACGTAGATGCGACCACGACGTTTGACGATCTGGCAGTCGCGGTGGCGCAGCTTGGCCTGTTTCAGCGAAGCGAGCACTTTCACGAGCGGGCTGCGGTGAAGCCGGCGAAGCGTTTGTGGAAACCTGCCACGCGGCCTTCGCTTGCGGTCTGACGCTGCTGGCCGGTGTAGATCGGATGGGAGGCGCTGGACACGTCCAAGGCCACATAGGGATAGATGTTGCCGTCGCTGTGCTCGCGGGTCCGGTCAGTGCTGACCGTTGAGCCGATCAGCCAGTACGCATCAGCCGAAACGTCGTGAAACAGCACCGGGCGATAGTCGGGGTGGATACCGGGTTTCATAAGACCTCCAAGGCAATTGTTATAAAGTAACAATAACAGTCTTGTTGATTTTGGTTCTCATTTCAACCCGTTGTGCTGAATTTTTGAGCACGGCTTCATGGCGGGCGCGTGGCCTGTTCTCGTCCACCAAAAACAGTTTGCTTAAATGTTATAATATAACAATAATGCTGCCGCTATAGACGGTGTTATAAACGGTCCAGCCCCCCGGTATCGGCGACGATTCTGCACAAACCACGGCAAAGCGGTGCCGGGGCGTGGCTGAATCGTTTAAGATGCCGCCCGCCGGTTTCCACCAGGAATTAATAGGGAATCCGTAGCCACCGCAGTGGCCAAACGGAACTGCCCCCGCAACTGTAGGTACCGAGCACGGCTGCACTCGTGTCACTGGGATCGCTCCCGGGAAGGCCGCTGCCGTGCCATGACGTACCAGTCAGGAGACCTGCCGGCATGGGTCTGGTCCGCTGCATTGGCAGCGCATCGGGCGTCAGTAGTCGAACCAGCCGGCGGGGTGTCCGGGAGGGGGCATCCGTGATCACCGTCCATACGAGGGGCGGTGCGGCCAAGGCCGTTTGGCGTGATGTGTTCTCCAGCCTGCGCACTGCCGTTTATGCGTATCCGTTGATTGGGAGATCACCCGCATGTCCGTGTCTCGTATCGCCGTTCTTGCCGCCACCCTCGGCCTGTCCAGCCTGGCAGCGGCCGCTGGCCCGACGCACTACCCGTTGACGCTCGAAAACTGCGGCCACTCGCTGAGCTTCACGGCAGCGCCGACGAGCGTGGTGACCATCGGCCAGGCCGCCAGCGAAATCCTCTATACCCTGGGCCTGGGTGATCGCCTGGCCGGCACCTCGCTGTGGTTCAGCCACGTGCTGCCCGAATTCGAAGCACAGAACGCCAAGGTCGAGCGGCTGGCAGACAACGAGCCGAGCTTCGAGGCGGTGATCAACAAGCGCCCCGGTCTGGTTGCCGTGCAGTTCGAATGGATGGTCGGCAAGCAGGGCGTGGTCGGCACCCGCGAGCAGTTCCATGGGCTGAATGTGCCCACCTACATCATGCCCACCGATTGCGAGGGCAAGGACAACCTGGTCGGTGCCGACGGCACCCGCCTGCAGCCGTTCCAGATCGACAGCCTGTACGCCAGCGTGCGAGAGCTGGCGACGATTTTCGACGTCCAGGCCGAAGGCGAGCAACTGGTCGGCAGCTTGCAGGCGCGCCTCGCCACTGCGGTCGCTGGCGCCGAGCAGCGCCAGGCCGGGGACGTTTCCGCCGCGTTCTGGTTCTCCAGTGCCGACCTCGACCTGGACCCTTACATGGCCGGCCAGAAGGGCGTTGCCGATTACATGATGAAGTCTCTGGGCCTGCGCAACGTGGTCGAATCCAGCGAGGAATGGCCCACCGTCGGCTGGGAAACCCTGGCCAAGGCCAACCCTAGCGTCCTGGTGCTGGCACGCATGGACCGTCGCCGTTACCCCGCCGACGACGTGGCGAAGAAACTCGAGTTCCTGCGCAACGACCCGGTCGCCAAGCACATGGATGCGGTCAAGAACGGCCGCATCGTGATTCTCGACGCCGATGGCATGCAGGCCTCGTTGCGCATGATCACCGGCATCGAAACCCTGGCCAAGGCCGTTGACGGGTTCGATATCAAACGATGATCACGCGCGGCTCTCGTCTGTTCTTGCTGACCTTGGCCTGCCTGTCGTTGCTGGCCGTCGCGGTGATCGCCGGGGTGGCCCTGGGCGAGACGCGGATTTCGCTGTCCGTGGTCTTCCAGGTGCTGGCCAACAAGCTGTTCGGCGCAGGCTTCGTGCTTGATCCGATCGACGAGGGCATCGTCTGGAACTACCGCCTGACCCGCGCGCTGGTCGCTGCCGGCTGTGGCGCGGGGCTGGCGGTATGCGGCGTGGTGCTGCAGGCGCTGCTGCGCAATCCACTGGCTGATCCTTACCTGCTGGGCATATCCGCGGGCGCCTCGACGGGCGCGGTGTCGGTGGCATTGCTGGGACTTGGCGCGGGTATGCTGTCGCTGTCGATGGGCGCGTTTCTCGGCGCCATCGCGGCATTCAGCCTGGTCGCCTTGCTGGCTCGTGCGGCGGGCGGCGGCGCGTTGAACGGCACCGGGCAGATCATTCTCGCCGGTATCGCCGGCTCCCAGCTGTTCAACGCCATGACCTCGTTTCTGATCACCAAATCGGCCAGTGCGGAACAGGCGCGCGGCATCATGTTCTGGCTGCTCGGCAACCTCAGTGGGGTCAACTGGCACGACGTGGCCCTGGCCGTGCCGGTGGCGCTGGCCGGCGTGCTGCTGGTGGCCTGGCACACCCGCGCGCTGGACGCCTTCACCTTCGGGGTGGAATCGGCGGCGTCGCTCGGGGTGCCGGTGCGCCGTGTGCAGGCCACGCTGATCGCCTGCACGGCGCTGGTGACAGCGGTGATGGTGTCGATCGTCGGCTCCATCGGTTTCGTCGGGCTGGTGATTCCCCATGCCGCGCGCCTCCTGGTCGGTGTTCGGCATGGCCGGCTGGTGCCGGTGGCGGCGCTCACCGGCGCGGTGTTCCTGATCGCGGCCGACGTGCTGTCGCGCACGGTGATCAAGGGCCAGGTACTGCCGATCGGGGTGGTGACTGCGCTGATCGGCGCGCCGGCCTTTGCGGTGATTCTGGTGCGTGGGAGGCGAGTGCGGTGAGCTGTGTGCTGCAATGCAACGGCCTGGGCTGGGCGGTCAAGGGACGCGCCATCGTCGCTGACGTCGACCTGCAGGTGCGCCAGGGAGAAACCCTTGGCCTGATCGGCCCCAATGGCTCGGGCAAGTCGACCCTGCTCAAGCTGCTGTCCGGCATCCGCACGCCAGGCAGTGGTCAGGTGCAGTTGCATGGCAAACCCCTGGCGCGGCTGAGCCGACGAGAGGTGGCCCGGCAGTTGGCGTTCGTAGAGCAGCAGGCCGACACTGGCGACGCGGTGACGGTACGCGATGCTGTCGAACTGGGCCGCACGCCCTGGCTGTCGGCGCTACAGCCGTGGTCGAGCGAGGATCAGCGGATCGTCGACCAGGCGCTGACCGATGTCGACATGGCCGAAATGCCTGAGCGGGCCTGGGCCACGCTGTCCGGCGGCGAGCGTCAGCGTGTGCATATCGCCCGCGCGCTGGCGCAGAAGCCGCAGATCCTGTTGCTCGACGAGCCCACCAACCACCTGGACATCCAGCATCAGCTGTCGATTCTCAACCTGGTGCGGGCCTTGCCGGTGACTACGCTGATCGCCCTGCATGATCTCAACCAGGCACTGCAATGTGACCGCCTGGGGGTGATGGAGCGCGGTCGCCTGGTGGCGCTCGGCGCACCGGCCGAGGTGCTGACCACCGAGCGCCTGCGCGACACCTTCGGGGTGCGCGCTCGTTACTTGATCGACCCGGAAGACGGCGCGCGCGTGCTGCGGTTTCAGCCCGTCTGATACGCCTCTGCGTGTCGCTCATGCTGTCGCGGCGTGTGACGCGGCGTCGGTTGATCTGCCCATGATGCTCGAGCGGGTGCGTGCGCTGCCATGGTCCGCCAGCAGGCGACCGGGCAACTCCCTGGGGTAGGCGGTTAGGGCCATATTAATGCGAGTTGTTATTGTTATCGTCCTCTTCTAGTATGCGCCCGGCTTTCCCCACTAACGGGTCACGACGGACATCCGATGAGTATCATTTCGCGGTTAGTACTGCTGGCAACTGCTTCAGCCATTTCCCTGAGCGCCTTCGCTGCTCCCAAGCAGGTCGAGGATGTGCTGGGCCGCAAGGTCACCATCGAGTCGCCGGCCAAGCGCGTGATGCTCGGCTTTTACTTCGAGGATTACCTGGCCGTTGCGGGCGAGCGGGGCGCCAAGGACCTCGTCGGCATCTCCCGCGAGGCCTGGGAAGGCTGGCGCTCGGCGAACTGGGCGCTCCACGTGCAGCATGATCCGTCGATCAAGGACATCGCCGACGTCGGTGAAGTCGAAGTGCAGACCTTCTCGGTCGAGAAGGTGCTGGCGCTCAACCCCGACGTGGTGGTACTCGCCGACTGGCAGTACAAGGGCCTGGGTCCGGATGTCGAACGCCTGGAGAAGCAGGGCATTCCCGTGGTGGTGGTCGACTACAACGCACAGACCGTCGAGCGTCACGTGGCCAGCACACTGCTGTTTGGCGAAATCACCGGGCAACAGGCCCGCGCCAGGGAAATTGCCAACGTCTACACCTCGGCCATCAACGATGTGCAGGCGCGTATCGCGGCGGCCGGCAAGCCGAAACCGCGGGTCTACGTCGAGTTCGGCAACAAGGGTCCTGCCGAGTACAGCTTCACCTATGGCAAGAACATGTGGGGCGCGATGATCGACGTGGCGCAGGGCGACAACATCGCCGCGCCGTTCGTGCAATGGTGGGGCCCGATCAACCCCGAGCAGGTACTGGCCTCCAACCCGCAGGTAATCCTGATCGCCGGCACCGAGTCGACCAAGGTGCCCGGCTCGTTGCTGGCTGGTGAAGGTGTCGAGCCGGCTCAGGCCCAAGCCACCCTTGCCGGCTTCGCCAAGCGTCAGGGCTGGCAGAACCTGGACGCCGTCAAGGACCAGCGGCTGTATGGCGTCTACCAGGGCGCGTCGCGCAGCATCACCGACTTCGCCTCGATCCAGTACCTGGCCAAGGTCTTCTACCCGGAGCTGTTCAGCGACATCGATCCGGTGCGCAACTACCAGGATTTCTACCGCAAATACCTGTCGGTTACCCCCCAGGGCACCTTTTTCACCGGGCTCTGAGTTTCCCTTCGACCCTGCACAACCGGGCACTTGTCCGGTTGTCTGCCTTCCAGGACTGCCATGTCTACCCTGAACCCGTTGGGCGAGGCGCTACAGCGCCAGCGCGCCCGAGAAAAGAAACGCCTGCGGCACCTGTTGCTGTTCTGCGTGCTGATCCTGTTGTTCCTGCTGCTGGATGTCGCCACCGGCCCGTCGATGCTGGGCCTGCGCGACGTGATCGCGGCGCTGCTGAACCTCGACGGGGTGACCGCGACCACCAAGGCCATCGTGCTCGACATGCGCCTGCCGATCGCGCTGATGGCGCTGGTGGTCGGCTCGGCGCTGGGCCTGGGCGGCGCACAGATGCAGACGCTGCTGGATAACCCTCTGGCCAGCCCGTTCACCCTCGGGCTGGCGGCAGCCGCCGGGTTCGGCGCGGCGCTGTCGCTGACCCTTGGCGGGTTTGGCTTGCCGTCGCTGCTGGCGATTCCTCTTGGCGCATTCATCATGTGCATGCTGGCGGCCAGCGTGCTGATCGGCCTGGCGACCATGCGCTCGGTGGGCTCGCATACGCTGATCCTGGCCGGCATTGCGCTGCTGTTCCTGTTTCAGTCGCTGCTGTCGCTGCTGCAGTTCCTGTCCTCGCCGGAACTCAACCAGCAGATCGTGTTCTGGCTGTTCGGCAGCCTGATGCGCACCACCTGGCAAACCCTCTCGGTGGTGGCCGGGGTGACGCTGGTCGGCGGCTGGCTGCTCTACCGCGATGCCTGGAAGTTGACCGCGCTGCGCCTTGGCGAGGCCCGCGCGCGCAGCCTCGGTGTTGACGTTACGCGCCTGCGATTGCGCAGCCTGACGCTGGTGGCGCTGATCACCTCGACCGCCATCAGCTTCGTCGGCGTGATCGGGTTCATCGGCCTGGTCGCGCCGCATATCGCGCGCATGCTGGTCGGCGAGGATCAACGCTTCTTCCTGCCGGTGTCGATGCTCTGTGGCGCGGCGATGCTGTCCCTGGCCTCGGTGCTGTCGAAGAGCATCATTCCCGGCGCGCTGTTTCCCATCGGCGTGGTCACGGCGCTGATCGGCGTACCGTTCTTCTTCTGGCTGATCATTGGCAAGCGAGGCCGCCATGCTTGAGTTGCAGTCGGTCACCGCGCGGGTCGGAAGCAAGCTGCTGTTCGAGAACCTCTCACTGAGCCTTGAACCGGGCCGCGTGCACGTGCTGATTGGTCCCAATGGCGCGGGCAAGTCGAGCCTGCTCAAGGTGCTGTTCGGGGAACTCGGCCATAGCGGACAGATCCGCATGCAGGGCGACGAGTTGCAGACTCGCCACCTGCCGCGCTGGCGCAAGCGCATCGGCTACATGCCACAGGACACCGCGCTGGAGCTTGGCCTGACCGCGCTGGAGGTGGTCCTGCTCGGGCGCCTCGACGCGCTCGGCATGCACCTCGGCGACGACCTGCTGATGACCGCCCTGCGGGCACTGGACGCGGTCGGCATGGCGGCGTTTTCCGACCGCCCGGTGCGCGAGCTCAGCGGCGGGCAACGGCAGATGGTGTTGTTCGCCCAGGTGTTGTTGCGCGAGCCGCTGCTGATGATGCTCGACGAGCCGGTCAGCGCCCTCGACCTGCAGCACCAGGTCGCGCTGATGGACCACCTCTGGCAGCAGACGCGCCGCCACGGCTGGATTACCCTGGTGGTGTTGCACGACCTGAATCTGGCGGCACAATATGCCGACCAGCTGATCGTGCTGGCAGACGGTGCGCTGCAAGCCTGTGGCGCGCCGGCGGACGTCCTCGACGAAGCGTTGATCCGTCGCCTCTACAAGGTGCCGGTGAGCGTGCAGCGCGGCGATGATGGCGTACCGCACATTCGCATCGTCCGCACCCCACAAGAGAACCGAGAGAACTGCCCATGAGTACCAGCGAGACCACCGCCGTGAACAGTCAGAACGCACGGGCTGGCATGATCGAGCGCTGAGCGATGCGCAGCATCTGGTCCCGGTTCCTCGAGCTGTCTCCCGCTGCGCGGGTGCTGATCCTCAACGGCCTGGCATTCAATTTCGGCTTCTACATGCTGGTACCGTACCTGGCCGGTCACCTCAGCGAGAACCTGGGTCTGGCGGGGTGGGCCGTGGGCCTGGTGCTCGGCATCAGGGTGTTCAGCCAGCAGGGGCTGTTTCTGCTCGGTGGCCTGCTCGGCGACCGCATCGGCTACCGGCGCGCGATTTTGATCGGTTGCCTGGTGCGCTGCGTGGGGTTTGCGGTGCTGGGGTTCTCCGAGAGCCTGGCCGTCCTGCTCTTGGCGGCCTGTCTCAGCGGCTTTGCCGGGGCGCTGTTCACGCCCTGCGCCCAGGCGTACCTGGCCGACGAATGCCAGGAGGCGCTGCAGCGCAAGCAGGCTTTCGCCTTGCACAACATGGCCAGCACCGCCGGCATGCTGCTCGGGCCGTTGGCCGGCCTGCTGCTGATCGGCGTCGACTTCGCGGTGTCTGGCATGGTGGCCGCGGCACTGTTCCTGTTGATGACCCTGGTTCAGTGGCGTTTTCTGCCGCTCAAGGAACTGGTCTCCGGCGAACAACCGGTGACCATGCTGCGCCAGTGCCTGGACATGCTGCAGCAGCGGCCCTTCCTGCGCTTCGCCTTGCTGGCTGCCGCCTACCCGGTGCTGTTCCACCCGCTGTACCTGGCCATCCCGGCCTATAGCCATGCCCACGGTGGCGGCCAGGCGTGGATCACCCGGGTGTTCGTGATCACCGCGCTGGTCGGCGTGCTGTTGCAGATGCCGATCAGTGCGTTGCGGCAACGCTGGCTCAGCGAAGGGCAGGGCATGGGCCTCGGCCTGGGGCTGATGGCCACCAGCTACAGCGTATTGGCGCAACCCTTTGCCAGTTTGCTGGGCCCGCAATGGGCGGTTCTGCTGATGGCCGCGTTGTTGAGCCTCGGTAGCCTGCTGGTGCTGCCGCTGCTGTCGGCCCACGTTCCGCATTACGCCAGGCGCGGTCAGATGGCCGCTTATTATGGCTTCTTCGCCGGTGTCGGTGGCCTGGCCGCGCTGTTCAGCAACGTGCTCATCGGCCGCCTGTTGCCGGCTGATCAGGCACCGCCGCAGCTGTTGTGGTGGGCGCTGGTGGCAATCGGCCTGGCGGCAGCAGTCGGTCTGGCTCGGCACATGAGCCGGCTGGAACGGCATCAGGGACAATCATGAGCGGCTGCAATGGGCCCGGACAGGGCGTTAACATGGGTAATCCGTTCGCCTGGAGAGGCCTGTGCCAACCTGTCTGAATCTTGCCGCCACCAGTCTGCTGGCCCTGTGCATGGCCGTACCGGTTCAGGCCGCATTCGTGCTGCCAGGCGACTCGATGCGCTGCACTCGCAGTGCAACGCTGCTCAACTGCACGGATCGCTTCGGCAATCACTACGGCATCGCCCAGCAGGGCAGCGACACGCTGATGCGTGGCTACGATGCCATTAGCCGGCAAACCTGGGCTCAGACCAGTACCACCTACGGTCGTCTGCAACTGTTCACGGGCGTGAGCAGCGATGGCGAGCTGTGGGTAGGTTCCAGCCGGCGCATCGGCTGGAACGTGGTGAGCCGGCTGTCCAGCTCCAGCGGTGAGCGAGACCGCGTCAACTGCAACCGCATGAGCGGTTGCCGGTAAAGCTGGGCGGCACTAATCCGCAGCTACGGGCGCGATGCCGAACGACGTCCGGCACGCTAGCTGAAGCGCGGCAGGCGCTGGTCATGTTCGGCCAGGTCGTCCTGCTGTTCGTGCTGCGGCAGGCCGGCGACCTTCAGTGTCGGCATCTTTTCACCGACCAGGCGCAGGTCGCGGCGCGGCAGGGCAAAGCGCACATCCATCTCGCGCAGGGTATCGAGCAGTTGCAGGTTGATCTCCTGCTGGATGTCCATGTACTGGTTATAGTCCGAGCTCAGCACGATATAGACCACCTCGAAGGTCAACTGGCTCTCGTCGAAGCCGAGGAAGTGGGCGCGGTCGAACCTGGCTTTCGGCGTGGCGCGGATGATCTCGCCGACCTTTTCGGACACCTGGCGCACCTTGTCGCTGGGCGTGTCGTAGCTGACGCCGAATTTGAAGACGATGCGCCGGGTGTCCATGCGCTTGTAGTTATGCACGATCTGGCGCAGCAGGTCGGCGTTGGCACATACCACCTGTTCACCGCTTAGGCTGCGGATGCGGGTGGTCTTCAGGCCGATATGTTCGATGCTCCCGGCCACTTCGCCGAAGACCACGAAATCGCCGATTTCGAATGGCTTGTCCACCCCGATCGACAGCGAGGCGAATACATCCCCCAGAACCTGCTGCACTGCCAGAGCGACTGCGATACCACCGACACCAAGGCTGGCTACCAGCGCGGTGATATCGACGCCGAGGTTGGCGAGGATCGACAGGAGCATTACCGACCAGACGACAATCAGCACCATGATGCTGATGATGGTGGTCATCACCGGGTTGTACGCGGTGCCGCCATGCTTGCCGACCACCAGGCTGCGCGACCACAGGCGCACCCCCGTGTCCACCCACAGGGCGATCTGCAGCGCCAGGGCGACGAACCAGGTGTGGCTCAGCGCCGCCTGCCAGCTGCCGGGGAGGTCGGGCACGCGCAACGCCAGCAACAGCGAGAAAGCCAGCAGCAGGAAGCGGCTGGTCCGCCCGACCACCACGGCGACAAAATGCTGCCAGTTGCCCTCCTGGCCTTTCGACCAGGCGCTCAAGCGCTTGTGCACGATGCCCACCACGGCACGCAGCACGGTGTAGATCACTGCGGTGGCGACCAGTACCACGCCGATGCCGAGCCATAGATCGCGGTCGAGCCAGATGTTCCACTGTTCCATTACGGGGTCTCCTGATGGGGCCGATACAGGTTTCTGTAGGCCTCAGCACGGAGAAGTTCCACCCAATTGGAGCAGATGGTGGCGGCAGATTGTTTCAGGCTGGCCTGGCCAACTGCTCGAGAAGGCGCTGCTCAGTCGCCAGCCGGCAGGCCGACCAACTGCCGGAAACGTTGGGGATCGACCTGATGAATCACCATCAGTGCGCCCAGTGTGCGGGCGGGCGAGGTGGCGATATATGCAGGAGGCAGGATCTCGGGCAGTTGGGTTCGCCAGCTGTCGATAAGAGCGGTGGGTTCGCCGTTAGCCGCCGCCAGGTCTGCCGCGTCGAGTTGCATACCCATTCGTGCCGCCAGCACCAGTGATTGCTGTAGCAGCGTCTCGGCCATCTCGTGCTGTTCGAGGGAACTGGCGGCCGCAAAGCGCTGCAGCCACTCGGCCATGGGCAGGCGGCACAGTGCGCTGGCGCTGCGAAAGTACTGGTACAGCAGATAGATCGCGCCAGCCAGCGCAAGGGTAATTGCAGTGAATACCAGTTCCATCACGGCTCCGCGCACGAGAGAGGTCTGCTGGCCGGGCCATGACGCGCGACCAGCATGGCGGCGAAGCTACCCGATCAGGCGGTGGCGCCTCAAGCAATTTCATGGCGTATCGCCATCGTCTCGTCGTGTCGATGCGCTGCCGCAGCCTGGGAGGCTGCTCGGCAAGCAAGCGCCGCAGCGCGGGCGAACCACGGCTGTGCGTGCGTGGAAGGATGAGCGGACGACACTGGGTCGCCCGCCAGGTGCTCAGACCTTGAGGACCAGCTTGCCGAAATTTTCCCCCTTGAACAGCTTGAGCAGGGTTTCCGGAAAGGTTTCCAGGCCGTCGACGATGTGTTCTTTCGACTTGACCTGGCCGCTGGCCAGCCAGCCACCGATTTCCGCAGCCGCGCTGGCGAAATTGGCCGCATGGTCCATGACCACGAAGCCTTCCATGCGTGCGCGATTGACCAGCAGGGACAGGTAGTTGGCCGGGCCCTTGACCGCTTCCTTGTTGTTGTACTGGCTGATCGCGCCGCAGATGACGATGCGCGCCTTGGGTGCCAGGCGACCCAGCACGGCATCCAGCGTATCGCCGCCGACGTTGTCGAAATACACATCGACGCCTTTCGGGCATTCGCGCTTGAGCGCTTCTGGCAGCGACTCGCTCTTGTAATCGATGGCCGCATCGAAACCCAGTTCATCGGTCAGGTAGGCGCATTTTTCCTTGCCGCCAGCGATGCCGATTACCCGGCAACCCTTGAGCTTGGCGATCTGCCCGGCAATGCTGCCCACCGCGCCTGCCGCGCCGGAGAGCACCACCGTATCGCCACTCTTCGGCGCGCCGACGTCGAGCAGGGCGAAGTAGGCGGTCATGCCGGTCATGCCGAGGGCCGACAGGTATACCGGCAGCGGTGCGCGTTTGGGGTCGACCTTGTAGAAGCCCTTTGGCGCGCCGAGAAAGTAGTCCTGCACACCCAGGGCGCCATTGACGTGATCACCGACGGCGTAATCCGGGTGCCGTGAGGCAACCACTTCACCCACGCCGAGGGCGCGCATCACATCACCCAGGCCGACCGGCGCGATGTAGGACTTGCCCTCGTTCATCCAGCCACGCATGGCCGGATCCAGCGACAGATAGAGGTTCTTGACGAGAATCTGCCCGTCAGCGGGCTCACCGATCGGCTTTTCCACGTAATCGAAGGTGTCGCGGCTGACCATGCCGGTGGGGCGTTTGGCGAGCAGGAACTGGCGGTTGAGCTGCGTGGACATGGGAAGCCTCCATTGGAATATGCAGTGTTGATAATCCTGGCCTGGTGATTGGACAAGGATGTCGCAGTGGCCGAATGTATGCCGATCCATCGAACTGATGGGGGGCGGGTTTACCGAAGCGGCCCACCCGTCGCGGAACAATGCCCGCTACAGTGTGGGCCAGGATCATGGAAGTCTGACCGCGGAGATGTACCGATGACTGCAAACCCCCTGCTGAGCGTGTTTCTCCCCATGGCACTGGGCATCATCATGCTCGGCCTCGGGTTATCGCTGACCCTGGCGGATTTCGCCCGGGTGCTGAAGTACCCCAGGCCGGTGTTGGTAGGGTTGTTCTGCCAGTTGCTGGTGTTGCCGGTGGCGTGTTTCTTCATGGTTCAGGCGTTCGGCCTGGCCCCGGCCCTGGCCGTCGGCATGATGTTGCTGGCCGCGTCTCCCGGCGGTACGTCAGCCAACCTGTACAGCCACCTGGCCCATGGTGATGTGGCGCTGAACATCACCCTGACCGCGGTGAACTCGGTCGTCGCGGTGCTGACCATGCCCATTATCGTCAACCTGTCGCTCGCCTATTTCATGGAGGGCGACCAGGCCATCCCCCTGCAGTTCGCCAAGGTGATGCAGGTGTTCGCCATCGTGCTCGGGCCGGTGGCCATCGGCATGCTGCTGCGCAGCCGCTTTCCCGGTTTCGCCATGCGCATGGAAAGCCCGGTGAAAATCATTTCGGCGCTGTTCCTGCTGCTGATCATCGTCCTGGCCCTGGTCAAGGACTGGCAGACGGTACTCGACTACGCGCCGGTGGTGGGTGCGGCGGCGCTGGCGTTCAACCTGCTGAGCCTGGCGGTGGGCTACTTGGTACCGCGGCTGCTCAAGCTGAGCCTGCGCCAGTCCATCGCCATCGGCATGGAGATCGGCATCCACAACGGCACCCTGGCCATCGCCCTGGCGCTCAGCCCGGTGTTGCTAAACAACAGCACCATGGCCATCCCCGCAGCGCTGTACAGCATCATCATGTTCTTTACCGCCGCGGCGTTCGGCTGGTGGGTGAATGCGGCCCACGGCAAACAACTGGCGACGGAGGCGGAGGCCAAATAGCGCGGTTGATGTCAGGCGTTCGCGGGCTTTGCAGGAGGGCGACGCTCCAGCCGTCCACCGCCTCTCGAGCGTAATGGCGGACGACACTGGCGTGGCCCATCCTCACTCAAGCTGCTTTTCTGCCGCCATTGAGCAGCACCAGGGTCAGCAGACCGGCAACGATGCCCCAGAACGCCGAGCCGACCCCGAACAGGGTCATGCCAGACGCGGTGACGAGAAAGGTGATCAGCGCCGCTTCGCGTTCCTTCGGCTCGCTCATGGCCTGGGTGAGGCCGCCGATGATCGAGGCGAACAGCGCCAGGGCGGCGATCGACAGGATCAGCGCCTTGGGCAGGGCCGCGAACAGGGCGGCGAGGGTGGCACCGAATAGGCCGGCGATGCCGTAGAAGACACCGCACCAGACTGCTGCCGTGTAGCGCTTGCGCGGGTCTTCGTGCGCCTCGGGGCCCGCGCAGATCGCTGCGCTGATGGCCGCCATATGAATGCCGTGGGAACCGAACGGCGCCATCACGATCGACACCAGGCTGGTGGTGTTGAGCAGCGGCGAGGCCGGCACGTCATACCCGTTGGCACGCAGCACGGCCATGCCCGGCAGGTTTTGCGAAGCCATGGCAACGATGAACAGCGGGATACCGATACTGATCGCCGCGGCGATGGAGAAGCTCGGCGTCGTCCATTCCGGAGTCGCCAGTTGCAACTCGAACCGTGAAAAATTCAGCAACCCAAGCGCGCCAGCCAGCACGCAGCCTACCACCAGCGCGGCCAGTACCGCGTAGCGGGGCTGCAGCCGTTTGCCCAGCAGATAGGTGAAGAGCATGGCGATCACCAGCAGCGGCTGCTGCTCGGCAGCCACACAGATCTCCAGGGCGATCTTGAACAGCACGCCGGCCAGGAGCGCCGCGGCGATGGAGCCGGGAATACGCCGCATGATGCGGTCGAAGCTGCCGGTCACACCGCACACCAGGATAAGCGCCGAGCAGATGATGTAGGCGCCGATCGCCTCGCTGTAGGGCACACCGGGCAGGCTGGTGATCAGCAATGCCGCGCCGGGCGTCGACCAGGCCACCATCACCGGTGCGCGGTAGCGCAGCGACAAACCGACACAGGTCACTGCCATGCCGATCGACAGCGCCCAGATCCACGATGAAATCTGCCCGGCGCTGAGCCCGGCTGCCTGACCCGCCTGGAACATCAGCACCAGCGAGCTGGTGTAGCCGGTGAGCATGCCGATGAAACCGGCCACCACAGCCGAGGTGGACGTATCGGCCAGCGGCCGCAGGCGCGTGCTGCTCCCAGGCATCACAGCACGCCTTTGAAGTCGGCGAAGATCGGGTACAGCGACGCCACCAGCAGCACCGCCATGCCGATGTTGAAGGCGCGCAGCACCGCCGGGTTACGCAGCCAACTGCGTAGCAGCGAACCGGCGACTGTCCACAGCCCCACGCTGGGGCAGTTCACCAGCGCGAAAAGGCCCGCGATCAGCAGTACGTTGACCAGGAAGTTTTCCTGCGGTGTGTAGGTGGTGATGGCGCCGATGGCCATCACCCAGGCCTTGGGATTGACCCACTGGAAGGCAGCGGCCTGCAGAAAGGTAAAGGGTTTGCCGCGCTCGCCAGTGGCGCTGTCCGGAGCGCCGGAACCGGCGATCTTCCAGGCCAGATAGAGCAGGTAGGCGGCTCCCAGGTAACGCAGCAGCGTGTACAGCATCGGGAGTCGTTCGAACACCTGCCCCAGGCCGAGCCCCACGCATATGACCAGCACCATGAAACCCAGGCTGATGCCCAGCATGTGCGGCACGCTGCGCCGCAGGCCGAAGTTCACGCCTGAGGCGAGCAGCATCATGTTGTTGGGGCCCGGCGTAATCGAGGTGACGAAGGCAAAGGCGACGAAGGCGAGCAGCAGTTCCGGGTTCATGGCGGTTTCTCATGGTTGAGCCGAAACGATAAGGACTGCCAGGCCACCCGTCGCCGTACAGCGATCAGCATAAGTGGCGATACAGTTAGATGTATGTCATTCGGCCGGGCGACCTGTACCGCTCAACGCCTTGTTGACTGCCAGCCAGCCATCTACCGCGTGCTTGCCGCTTTCGTCGAAGGCGCGCTGCAGCAGCTTGACCTGCTCGCGGCGCAGCGCCCGCTCCAGCTTGGCGCCCTCGGCAGTGAGGCCGAGCAGCCGTTTGCGCTTGTCGTCCTCGGCGGTGACGCTCTGGGTCAGGTGCATTTCCATCAACTGGCGCAGCGGAATGCTCAACGCCTGCTTGCTCACGCCGAGGTAGCCGAGTAGTTCGCTGACGCTCAACCCCGGTTGACGAGCGATGAAGAACAGGATGCGCTGGTGCACCCGCGACAGGCCACGGCGCGCGAGCATTTCATCGGCCTTGGCGGTGAACGCCTGGTAGCCAAAGAAGAAGGCTTCCATGGCGGCTTGCTGGTCGGTTGAGTTTTTAAGGTCAATCATATTGACGTATATGTCTCGGGCGTCGTACTTTCGGTCAACCAGTTTGACTTAAATTTCATGACTTATCACCCGGTGACCTCCATGGCCTTCTCCGAACGCACCTCACGCCTGAAAAGCTCGTTGATTCGTGAAATCCTCGCGGCTGCCCAGCGCCCGGAGGTGATGTCGTTCGCCGGCGGTCTGCCGGCCGAGGAGATGTTGCCGGCGCTCGACTGGTCGCGAATGCCCACCAGCATGGGACAGTACGGCATGAGCGAGGGCGAGCCGGCGCTGCGTGAAGCCATCGCCGCCGAAGCGCGGGCCCTTGGCGTCCCGTGTGAGGCGAGCCAGGTGCTGATCGTCAGCGGCTCGCAGCAGACCCTGGATCTGGCCAGCAAGCTGTTCATCGATCCGGGCACCAAAGTACTGCTCGAGGCGCCGACCTACCTGGCGGCGCTGCAGGCCTTCCAACTGTTCGGGGCCGACTGCATCGCTGTGCCGCAGGAGGCCGATGGCCCGCAATTGCAGGCACTCGAAGAGCAGCTGGAGCACCAGCGCCCGGCCTTCGCCTACCTGATCCCGACGTTCCAGAACCCCAGCGCCGTGCGCTACAGCGAGGCCAAGCGTGACGCCGTGGCGGCCTTGCTGGACCGTTATCAGATCACCCTGATCGAGGATGAGCCCTACCGCGAACTGGTATTCGATGCCGGCAGCGCCACGCCCATCGTCAGCCGCTTGCGCACGGCCAGTTGGATCTATACCGGCACGGTGTCCAAGACCCTGTTGCCTGGGCTGCGTGTCGGTTACCTGATCGCCACGCCCGATCTGTTTCCCCATTTGCTGCGCCTCAAGCAGTCGGCGGACCTGCACACCAATCGCGTCGGCCAATGGCAGGCGTTGCAGTGGCTGGGCACCGAGCAATACCGTGAACACCTGGCCCGATTGCGCGATTTCTATCGCCAGCGACGTGATGCCATGCAGGCGGCGCTCGTCGAACATTTCAGCGAGCTGGCCGAGTGGCAGGTTCCCCAGGGCGGCCTGTTCTTCTGGTTGAAGCTCAAGCAGCCCCAGGACACGCGCCTGCTGCTCGATGCGGCACTGGCGCAGAACGTGGCGTTCATGCCGGGCGAGCCGTTCTTCATCGACCCCGATCACGAGCCGGGTTACCTGCGGCTGAACTTCAGCCACGTGGCGCCGGAGCGGCTAGGCGAGGGGATGCGCCGACTGGCCATGGTGGTACGGCAGGGATTGGCCGCAGACGCGGCGTGATTATCGGCGGCTAACGATCATCGACTTCAGGAGGCGAACATGTACAAGGTGTATGGCGATTACCGCTCGGGCAACTGCTACAAGATCAAGCTGATGCTGGCCCTGCTTGGCAAACCCTACCAGTGGGAGCCCATCGACATTCTCAAGGGCGAAACCCAGAGCCCCGAGTTCCTGGCCAAGAACCCCAACGGCAAGATTCCGGTGCTGGAACTGGAAGACGGCAGTTGCCTGTGGGAGTCCAACGCCATCCTCAACTTCCTGGCCGACGGCAGCGAGTTTCTGCAGACCGAACCGCGTTTGCGCACCCAGGTGCTGCAGTGGCAGTTTTTCGAACAATACAGCCACGAACCTTATGTGGCCGTAGCGCGCTTCATTCAGCTGTACCTGGGCATGCCTGCCGAGCGTCAGGAGGAGTACTCGGTCTGCCAGATTCGCGGCCACAAGGCGCTGCGGGTGATGGAGCGGCAGTTGCAACAAACGCCATATCTGGTCGGTGACCGCTACACCATCGCCGACATCGCCCTGTATGCCTATACGCATGTGGCTCACGAGGGCGGTTTCGACCTGAGCGGTTACCCGGCGATCAATGCCTGGCTGGCGCGGGTCGCCAGTCACCCGAAGCATGTGACCATGTTGGGGTGATTGACGATAAACGGATGAATCGCCGAGGCGATCACTCCTCTTGTGGGAGCGGGCCTTGGAACAGGCCGGGTTTCGGTCCTCCCATTGCTTACTTGCGCAGCAACCGCAGCCCGTTGAACACCACCAGCAGGCTCACCCCCACGTCGGCGAATACCGCCATCCACATGGTGGCGTGACCGGTTACGGTCATGGCCAGGAAGATCGCCTTGATGCCCAGCGCCAGCGCGATGTTCTGCTTGAGAATCGCCGCCGTCTGCCGAGACAGGTGGATGAAGGCCGGGATCTTGCGCAGGTCGTCGTCCATGATCGCGACGTCGGCGGTTTCGATGGCAGTGTCGGTACCGATCGCTGCCATGGCAAAGCCGACATCGGCGCGGGCCAGGGCGGGAGCGTCGTTGATGCCGTCGCCGACCATGGCCACCACACCGTTTTGTTCGAGCAGTTTTTCGACAGTCGCCAGTTTGTCGGTGGGCAGCAGATCGCCGCGCGCCTCATCGATACCGACCTGGGCGGCGATGGCCTTGGCGGTGTGCTGGTTGTCGCCGGTGAGCATCAGCGTCTTTATGCCCATCTGATGCAGGCTGGCGATGGCCTCGCGACTGCTCGCCTTGAGCGTGTCGGCCACAGCGAACAGCCCCAGCGCGCGCGCGTCGTCGCTGAGCACGATCACCGTCTTGCCCTGCTGCTCCAGTTCGTCGAGCTGGCTGTCGATCTCGGCCGAGCGCAACCCCAGATCGGTGAGCAGGCGCCGATTGCCCAGCTGGTAGCACCGGCCATCGATCACGCCGCGCACACCACGCCCGGGCAGTGCCTCGAATCCCTGCACCTCGTCTGGTGTAACGCCTTGTTCCTGCGCCGCCTTGGCCACCGCCTGGGAAACCGGATGGTCGGAGCGGGCGGCCAGGCTGGCGGCCAGTTTGATGTAGGTATCTGCGGCGTCTGCAAGGGGCCGGTAGTCGGTCTGCACGGGTTTGCCGTGGGTGAGGGTGCCGGTCTTGTCCAGTGCCAGGTGGGTGATGTGCCGGCCGTTTTCCAGGTACACCCCGCCCTTGACCAGAATGCCCTTGCGCGCTGCCGCCGCCAGGCCGCTGACGATGCTCACGGGCGTGGAAATCACCAGCGCGCAGGGGCAGGCGACCACCAGCAGCACCAGCGCTCGATACACCCAGTCGAACCAGTTACCGTCCAACAGCAGTGGCGGTACCACGGCCACCGCCAGGGAAAGCAGGAACACCAGCGGCGTGTAGATGCGTGCGAAGCGATCGACGAAACGCTGGGTCGGCGCGCGCGCGCCCTGAGCCTCCTCCACGGCCTTGATGATGCGCGACAGCGCACTGTTGCTGGCCGCGGCGCTGACCTGGTACTCCAGCGCACCGCTCTGGTTGATGGTGCCGGCGAACAGGGTGTCGCCGATGCCTTTCTCGATGGGCAGGCTCTCGCCAGTGATCGGCGACTGGTCGACTGTCGAGTGCCCGTCGAGCACCTCGCCATCCAGACCGATACGCTCGCCTGGGCGCAGGCGTACCACACTGCCGATGCTCACCTGCGTCACGTCCAGTGCCTGCCAACTGCCGTCGGCCTGGCGCACGGTGGCCTGTTCCGGGGTCAGCGCCATCAGGCCGCGAATGGCGTTGCGCGCGCGATCCAGGGACTTCGCTTCGATCCGCTCGGCGATTGCGAACAGCACCATGACCATTGCGGCTTCCGGCCACTGGCCGATCAGCACCGCGCCAGTCACGGCAATGCTCATCAGTGCATTGATGTTCAGGTTGAGGTTCTTGAGGGCGATCCAGCCTTTTTTATAAACATCGAGTCCGGCGGTGAGAATGGCGCCCAGGGCGATCAGTGCCACTACCCATTGCGGCGCGGTATCGGTGAAGTGCACCAGCTCGGCCAGGAATGCGGCCACCCCTGCGCCGATCAGCCGCCACGGCAAACCACCATCGGTTCGTTCGGGGGTGATGGGCTGGCCCTCGTTGCCCTCCGGTTGCGGGGTGAAGCCCAGTTCCCGGATGGCTTGCAGGGCCGGTTCGAGCGCGTCCGGGCGGTGGCGGATGGTCAGCACCCGCTGCATCAGGTTGAACTGCAGCGCTTCGATGCCTGGCTGGCGGGCGAGCTTATCGGTGATCAGGCGCTCCTCGGCGGGGCAATCCATCTGCTCGATGCGCACCCGGGTCTCGGCCGCTAGAGGCGTGGCCTGCATACCGAGGCTGGCGATGGCCGCGATCACCTGAGGTGCAGCACCGGCCTGATGGTCGACGACCAGGGTGCGATTGAGCAGGTTGAAGTGCATGGCATGCACCTCGGGCAGGTGCTGCAATTTGCTGCGAATCAGTCCTTCTTCGGTCGGGCAGCACATCGCTTCGATGCGCAGTGTGCTGCCGGAGAGCGTCTGCGCAGGCGCTGCAGTGGCAGCAGGCTCGCTGATCTGGCTGACCAATGGACTGGAGGCGCAGCAGGGCGCTACTGCTTCGGTAGCACAGCACGAGGCCTGGGGCTCGACGGGCTTGGGGGTTCGTTCGTTATCGCAACAATTCGCCATGTGGGTTCTCCCAATATCATGTTGCAGAGTGAACACCCTGTAGCCACTATAGGGTCAAGCACCAGAGGAGGCGATGATGAAAATTGGCGAATTGGCGGCGGTCACCGGGTGTCCGGTGGAGACCATCCGCTACTACGAACGCGAGGGGCTACTGCCCGCGCCACAGCGCAGCGAGGGAAATTACCGGCTGTACCTGCCGGAGCACGTCGAGCGGCTGACCTTCATCCGCAACTGCCGCACGCTGGACATGACGCTCGGCGAGATTCGCGACTTGCTAAGCCTGCGTGGCCGCCCAGCGGAAAACTGCGAGGCCATCAATACCCTGATCGACGAGCACATCGAACACGTCAACGCGCGCATCGCCAGCCTGCAGTCGTTGCAGGGGCAACTGGTGGAACTGCGCAACAGCTGCCTGGCGGATCAGCAATCGTCGCCCTGCGAGATCATTCGGCAGCTCAGCACCAGTGACACCCTGCATGCCGAGAAGGATGTGTCCCATGTCGGACGCAGCCATCAGCACTAAAAGCCTGTTCCTAATCTTTCAGCCCAGATTCGCCGATTTTGGCAGCCAAGTGGCAAAAGCGGACGTAGGGTGGATGACGCTCTTTTCATCCACCATTGCGATCGGTGGACGGGTCGGGCCGCGTAGGTGAGGCGTCGTCCACCCTACGACTGTGGAAGCGGTCCGTGCCCGCGAATAATCACGGGCATGGCCCGTTCCCACAATGAATCACCGAACGTCTGCTTCTGCCTTGTAGCTGCTACTTCAGGCGCATAAGGATCGTGAACAGGCTCTAAGATGCCGCTAAGGAACGCCTGCGTTTCAGCCCCTAGGGGCGCTTCACACCGCGAAGCGCTGATCCAGGTAGGCGGCAATGGCCTTGGATTCGTACAGCCAGGTGCTCTGGCCGTTTTCTTCGATGCGCAGGCACGGCACCTGAATCTTGCCACCCTGGCTCTCCAGTTCGTTGCGAGCGGTGGCGTCGTTCTTGGCATCGCGCAGGGCGACCGGCACGTTGAGAGCGTGCAGCTTACGGCGGATTTTCACGCAGAACGGACACGCCTTGAACTGATACAGCGCCAGCTTGCCGGCTGCCTGCTCGACCGCAGCCTGCTCGTCAGGTGCACGCTTCATCTTGGCAGGACGAGTGGCGAGGTCGCCAAGAACGATCAGTTGGCCGAGGCCGAGGCGCAGTGCCTTGATAATCATGATGAGTCCCTGCAAGTGTGAACGGCGCGCAGCTTACCCGAGTTGAGGCCCAGGCCCAACCGCTTGGCGCTTGCGGCATAATGCCCAGTCCACACGAACGTTGCGGCCGATGTGATGAAACCCGAAGACCTGAAATTGCTGGTGAGCCGAGAAATGCCCTTTGGCAAATACAAGGGCAGGCTAATTGCTGATCTGCCTGGGCATTACCTGAACTGGTTCGCCCGTGAGGGCTTTCCGAAGGGCGAGATTGGCCAGTTGCTGGCGCTGATGCAGGAGATCGATCACAACGGCTTGTCGTCGTTGCTCGATCCCTTGCGCAGCAGACCAAGACAGCCGTTTCGCGAGTGATCAGCGCTCGCCGAGCTGCTGTTCCAGGTGCTCGATGATGCTGTCGGGCTTGAGCACCAGAATGTCACTTTCCAGCGTGTCGAGAATCACTTCGGCGGTATTGCCGATCAGCGCGCCACTGAAGCCGGTACGTGCAACGGTGCCGATCACCGTGACGGCCGCGTGCAGTTGGTGGGCAAATTGCGGGATCAGCACATCGGCCGGGCCTTCGGCGATATGCAGGTGCCCGTCATCGATGTCATAGGTCTGCTGAAACGCCAGGCACTGCTGGCGGTAGCTGTCCTCGATGGATTCACGCAGCTGGAAGGCCGGGTCGGCGGCCGCCAGCACCGGTGATGGGTGGGCGCTGAGCACGTGCAGTTCGGCTTTTGCCAGGTTGGCGATGTCATAGCCATGCTCGACGATGCGGGTGTGCAGTGCTCGATGCTCGCTGTCGACATTACCCACATCCACGGCTGCCAATACCGTGCCGCCGGCCCAGGGCGTCTGCGTTTTCACCAGCAGCACCGGGCAGGGGCAGTAGCGCAGCAGCTTCCAGTCCTCGGGCGTGAGCAGCGCCTTCTTCAGCGGGTTGTCAGGCATGTGCTGCTTGATCACCAGGCCGCAGCCCTCGGCTTGCTGCACGGTGCTGATCGTTTCATGCAGGCTGCCATGCCACGCCTGCTCGGTGCTGGCGCTGTAGCCATCCTGCTGCAGTACATTACCGAGCAGGCGCAGGTGGCCGCGGTGTTCGCCCGACTCGGCGCAAATCAGCAGGTGCAGATGAGACTGCGTCACGCCAGCAATCTGCTTGGCGCGTTTCAGGGCAAGTGCGTCCAGATGATCCGGCTGGATGACGACGAGAATGCTGCGGATGGCTTGCATGGGGTTTCCTCTGCGTGTGGCTGGCCCTGTTCACTATAGATGGCCTGCTGCGCCTATCGGCCCGGCCCGGTGATAGCCGGCAGCGGCAGGGCGCATCTTGACCTTCCCGCCGTGGCAAGGTGTAGGTTCTGACCTCCCATCAATGGTCGAGGATCGTCAATGAAAGCCCAAACGCTAGGTTTATTTGTGATTGTCGTGGCGTCGGTGCTGACCGCCGGCATGGTGAGCGCTCAGAGTGCAGCCGATGGCCATGCAGGCGCCCATGGCGCGCACGCGACCGAGGGCAAGTCGGCGGATGCCAGCGCCTCGACGACCGCCTATCACACGATCAACGAGAGGATGCACAAGGCGATGGCCGTCACGCTGACGGGCAATGCCGACGTGGATTTCATGCGCGGCATGATTCCCCATCATCAGGGGGCTATCGAGATGGCCAAGGTCGCGCTGCAGTACGGCAGCGACGCAAGCGTGCGTGCCTTGGCCAGCGAGGTCATTGCCGCGCAGGACCGGGAGATCGTGCTGATGAACGAATGGCTGCAAACCAACGCGGCGCGGTATGAGGCAGCTGTCGACCCCGGCAAGCGCGCTGAAGTCAAGGCTGCATTCGAGGCCGTCAACCATCGTATGCACGGTGCCATGGCCATTGATTTCAGCGGTGACGCCGACCGGGATTTCATGCGCGCGATGATTCCTCACCATCAGGGCGCCATCGATATGGCCAAGGTCGCATTGGCTTACGGCTCTGACCCGCAAGTGCTGGAGCTGGCCAAACAGGTCATCGCCGCGCAGGAGCAGGAAATCACCCAGATGGACGCTTGGCTGGAGAACAACTGAGTCATTCGACCGCCCGCGCTCTGTGCGGGCCAATAGACAGGACGCGCCGCGCTGGCGGCTCTATAATGGCCGGCTTATCAAGTAGCCAGCCGCCAGAGCCCATACCCGTGTTGTTTCCAGCCACTGCTCCCGATCAGCCATCGCCCAGCCGCCGCAGCGCCACGCCGAGCCTGCCGGAAATCCATGATTTTCTCGGTTGCCGCACGCCTCAGGGGTGGATCGATGCCGCCCTGGCCAACCAGGAAATCATGCTGATCGACCACAAGAACTGCGAGTTCAAGGCCGCCAGCACGGCGCTCAGCCTGATGGCCAAATACAGCTGCCACCTCGACCTGATCAACATGATGTCGCGCCTTGCCCGTGAGGAGCTGGTTCACCACGAGCAGGTGCTGCGCATCATGAAACGCCGCAAGATTGGCCTGCGGCCGGTATCCGCAGCACGCTACGCGTCGGGGCTGCGCAAGGTGACGCGCAATCACGAGCCGTACAAGCTGGTCGATACCCTGGTGGTCGGGGCCTTCATCGAAGCGCGCAGTTGCGAGCGCTTCGAGGCAATCGTGCCGCATCTGGACGACGAACTGGGCAAGTTCTACTTCGGATTGCTGCAAAGCGAGGCGCGGCATTTTCAGGGGTACCTGAAGCTGGCCTATCAATATGGCGAGGCGGCGGACGTCGATCAGGTGATCGAGCGGGTGAGGGCGGTCGAGCAGGAATTGATCGAGACGCCCGACGTCGAGTTTCGCTTCCACAGCGGCGTTCCGCAGTAAACCGCTGGCTGTTTTCAGGGGCGCTGCGCTCTCCCAGTGCTGCCAGGGCCGTATTGCACCCCTGAGCAGCCGTGGGCGTAACCCGCGAAGCAATCGCTCATTGCAAGCTGAACGGTGCCTGCGCAAAGCCATTGCCATCGATCTGTAACGCCCAGCCCTGCTGGTCCCAGTCACCTAGCACGATACGCCGCGCCGGCTGGCCATCGACCACCAGCTCATGCACCGCAGGGCGATGGGTATGGCCGTGGATCAGCGTGCGCACGCCATGAGCCCCCATCACGCGCTGCACTTCTTCTGGCGTGACATCGACGATGTCGCGGGCTTTCATGCGGGTCTGCGAGCGGCTTTCCGAACGCAGCTTGCGTGCCAGCTTGTGGCGGGTGCGCAGCGGCAGGTTGCGCAGGATGAACAGGCTCAGCGGGTTGCGCAGCAGGCGCCGCATCTTCTGGTAGCCGACATCCAGGGTGCACAGGCTGTCGCCGTGCATGAGCAGCACTTTCTCGCCGGCCAGTTGAACCGCGCAAGGATCGCTGAGCAGCGTGCAGCCGGCCTCGCGGCAGAACCCCTTGCCCAACAGGAAGTCACGGTTGCCGTGCATCAGGTAAATGCGCGTACCGCTGTCGCTCAAGCCGCGCAGGGCCTGGGCGATGCTGTACTGGAAGGGCGTCATGGCATCGTCGCCAATCCACACCTCGAAAAAATCGCCAAGGACGTACAGCGCCTCGGTCTGGCGCGCCCGAGTATCGAGAAAATGCAAGAACGCCCGGGTGATGTCCGGGCGCTCCTCTTCAAGATGCAGGTCGGAGATCAGCAGGATCACTCGATGATCTCGGCCTTCTCGATGATCACGTCTTCAGCCGGAACGTCCTGGTGACCGGATTTCATGGTGGTGGCAACGCCCTTGATGGCTTCGACTACGTCCATGCCTTCGACCACTTCACCGAACACCGCGTAGCCCCAGCCCTGTACGGTCTGTGCAGTGTGGTCGAGGAAGGTGTTGTCACCCACGTTAATGAAGAATTGCGCAGACGCCGAGTGTGGTTCCGAGGTGCGTGCCATGGCCACGGTGCCGATTTTGTTGCTCAGGCCGTTGTTGGCTTCGTTCTTGATTGTCGCTTTGGTCGGCTTCTGCTTCATGCCCGGCTCGAAACCGCCACCCTGGATCATGAAGTTGCCGATCACGCGGTGAAACACGGTGCCGTCGTAATGGCCGCTCTTCACGTATTCCTTGAAGTTGGCGACGGTTTCCGGCGCCTTGTCTTCGAACAGGTTGAGGGTGATGACGCCGTGGTTGGTGTGCAGCTTGATCATGTGTTTAATCGCTCTGTCGAGAAAATCCCGGGCTACTCCCGGTTCGGTACAGACAATTAATGTCGGCCGAAGGTCAGGGAGCAGGTGCCAAGGCCTGTCAGGGGGTTGACAGCTTGGGCTATGATAAGCGCTTTGTTTTAGTCGGCCTACCCTGTGCCGCAATCCGCACGCGCTAAGGACACCATGAGCAAGCCCACCGTCGAAAAAGCCGCCAACTTCCTGCGTCCCCTCGTTCAGGCTGACCTGGACGCTGGCAAGCACGCCAAGATCATCACCCGGTTCCCGCCGGAGCCCAACGGCTATCTGCATATTGGCCACGCCAAGTCGATCTGCCTGAACTTCGGCCTGGCCCAGGAATTCGGTGGCGAGTGCAACCTGCGTTTCGACGACACCAACCCGGCCAAGGAAGACCAGGAATACATCGATGCCATCAAGGCCGATGTCGAGTGGCTCGGCTTCAAATGGGCTGGCGAGGAGCGTTACGCCTCCAATTACTTCGACCAACTGCATGATTGGGCCGTCGAGCTGATCAAGGCTGGCAAGGCCTATGTCGACGACCTGTCGCCAGACGAAGCCCGCGAATACCGTGGCACCCTGAATACCCCCGGCAAGGACAGCCCGTACCGAGAGCGCAGTGTCGAAGAGAACCTCGAGCTGTTTGCGCGCATGAAGGCGGGTGAGTTCCCGGATGGCGCTCGCGCGCTGCGCGCCAAGATCGACATGGCCTCGCGCAACATGAACCTGCGTGACCCGATCCTCTATCGCATCCGCCATGCTCATCACCATCAGACCGGTGACAAGTGGTGCATCTACCCGAGCTACGACTTCACCCACGGTCAGTCGGATGCCATCGAAGGCGTGACCCACTCCATCTGCACCCTGGAGTTCGAGGACCATCGCCCGCTATACGAATGGTTCCTGGCCAACCTGCCGGTACCGGCGCAGCCGCGTCAGTACGAGTTCGCCCGCCTGAACCTGAACTACACCATCACCAGCAAGCGCAAGCTCAAGCAACTGGTCGACGAGAAGCACGTCAATGGCTGGGATGACCCGCGCATGTCGACCCTGTCGGGCTACCGTCGCCGCGGCTACACGCCAGCTTCGATCCGTACCTTCTGCGACATGATCGGCGTCAACCGCGCTGGCGGCCTGGTGGATATCGGCATGCTGGAATTCGCGATTCGTGAGGATCTGGACGCCAACGCCTCGCGTGCCATGTGCGTGCTCAAACCGCTCAAGGTGGTGATCACCAACTACCCGGAAGGCAAGGTCGAGAACCTGGAGCTGGCACGCCATCCCAAGCAGGACATCGGCACCCGCGTGCTGCCGTTCAGCCGCGAGATCTACATCGATGCTGGCGATTTCGAAGAAACCCCGCCGGACGGTTTCAAGCGCCTGATCCCGGGCGGCGAAGCGCGCCTGCGCGGCAGCTACGTGATCCGTGCCGACGAGGCGATCAAGGATGCCGCCGGCAATATCGTCGAGCTGCGCTGCTCCTATGACGAGAACACCCTGGGCAAGAATCCCGAAGGCCGCAAGGTCAAAGGTGTAATCCACTGGGTGCCGGCGGCCGAAAGCGTTGAATGCGAAGTGCGCCTGTACGACCGCCTGTTCCGTTCGGCCAACCCGGAGAAGGCCGGTGATGAGGGCGAGCAGGGCGGCAGTTTCCTCGACAACATCAACCCGGATTCGCTGGTGGTGCTCAAAGGTTGCCGCGCCGAGCCGTCGCTGGCCCAGGCTGCTGCCGAAGATCGCTTCCAGTTCGAGCGCGAAGGCTACTTCTGCCTGGACGCCAAGGATTCCAAGCCGGACGCGCTGGTCTTCAATCGTACCGTCACCCTGCGCGATTCCTGGGGGCAGTAAATGGCACTGAGCATTTACAACACCCTGAGCAAGGTCAAAGAACCGTTCAAGCCGCTGGTTGGTAATCACGTGCGCATGTACGTGTGCGGGATGACCGTCTATGACTTCTGCCACCTGGGCCACGGTCGCAGCATGGTCGCCTTCGACGTGGTAACACGCTGGCTGCGCCATAGCGGTTACGACCTGACCTATGTGCGCAACATCACCGACATCGACGACAAGATCATCAATCGCGCCAACGAAAACGGCGAGGCCTTTGAGGCGCTCACCGAGCGAATGATCAGTGCGATGCACGAAGACGAAGCGCGGCTGAACATCCTCAAGCCTGATCAGGAGCCGCGCGCCACCGATCATATCGCCGGCATGCACGCGATGATCCAGGCCCTGATCGACAAGGGGTACGCCTACGCACCGGGCAACGGCGACGTGTACTACCGTGTCGGCAAGTTCGAAGGTTATGGCAAGCTGTCGCGCCGCCGTGTGGAAGATCTGCGTATTGGTGCGCGCATCGAGCCGGGCGAATCCAAACAGGATCCGCTTGATTTCGTTCTTTGGAAGGCAGCCAAGCCGGGCGAGCCGAGCTGGTCATCGCCTTGGGGCGACGGTCGTCCGGGCTGGCACATCGAGTGCTCGGTGATGTCCACCTGCTGCCTTGGTGAGTCGTTCGACATTCATGGCGGCGGTAACGACCTCGAGTTTCCGCACCATGAGAACGAGATTGCCCAGAGCGAGGCTGCCACTGGCAAGCCTTACGCCAACTCCTGGCTGCACTGCGGGATGATCACTATCAATGGCGAGAAGATGTCCAAGTCGTTGGGCAACTTCTTCACCATTCGTGAGGTGTTGGAGAAGTATCATCCGGAAGTAGTGCGCTACCTGCTGATCGCCAGTCACTACCGCAGCCCGATCAACTATTCCGAAGACAACCTGCGCGAGTCCAAGGCGGCCCTGGAGCGCTTCTACAATGCGCTTAAAGGGTTGCCAGAGGCCGCCCCGGCTGGTGGCGAAAGCTATGTCGAGCGCTTCAGTACGGCGATGAACGACGATTTCAATACCGCCGGTGCCTGCTCGGTGATGTTCGAGTTGGCGCGTGAGGTCAATCGCCTGCGAGACAGCGACCTGCAAACTGCCGCTGCGCTGGGCGCACGCCTCAAGGAACTGGGAGGCTTGCTCGGTGTGCTGCAGCTGGAGCCGGATGCATTCCTCAAGGCGGGCGCGGAAGGCAAGGTCGATGCCGCTGAAGTGGAAGCGCTGATCGCCGCTCGCCTGCAGGCGCGTGCCGATAAAAATTGGGCGGAATCCGACCGCATCCGTGATCAGATCACCGCTCTGGGTGTGGTGCTTGAGGATGGCAAAGGTGGCACCACCTGGCGACTCGCCGAGTAAGCGAGCGTCGCAACGAAAAGGCCGCTGATGCGGCCTTTTCGTTTCCAGAAGCCTGCATCCAATTCGCTACGGAAAAACCATGCTGACGCGCTACAAACTTCTACTTTCCACCACGCTGGCCCGTTACTTCCCCCGCACCGCAGCCTATCTGGAGGCCGAAAAGCACGCCGCTGCCGAGCGACTGAAGTCTGCCGCCAAAACCAGGGGCAAGCCTGCAGCCAAGAAGAAACCGGCACCCAAACGCGCAGGGAAGGGCGCAAGCTCCGCAACAAAAAAGCCCGCTAGGCGCCCGAGCGCCGGTATCTACTCGGCGACACCCATGAAAATCAGCGTTGCCCAGGAGCAGGCCATGCGTGACACCGTTGCGCGAGCCGTGGCGGCTGGCGTGGTCGGTGCGCCTTCCGACGAGCAGTGGGCGATGATTCTCGGTCGCCAGCCGCTGACGCGCATCTTTGCCGGTGCAGGATCGGGCAAGTCGACGACGCTGGTGCTGCGTGTGGTCTTCATGCTCTGTCACCTGAATATCGAGCCCGAACGGTTGACGGTGATTTCCTTTACCAATGCATCCTGCGTCGAGCTGCGTGAGCGGCTGTCGAAGATGCTGGCGTTCTGGCAGTTGCCCGTCGACGAGCGTGCGGTACAGCAGTGCGTGCGTACTTTTCACTCCGCCATGGGCGTGCTGGCGCGTCGGGCGTTGGGCGACCCGGGCTGGTTCGAGCAGCTTGGTGATCGACAGGCCTCGTCCAGCGAACCCGATAATCCCTTTGCTGGTGGCCGTCTCGGGGTGGCACAGGGGCGTTTGCTGAAAGAGGTGTACCAGGTTTGCTACGCCGATGATCCGGCGTTTCGCTCGCAGGTCCACGGACTGCTGGGTTCGCCCGCGCCGGATGATCAGAAGCCCTTGCCCAAAGCGCCAATGCAGCCATTCAGGCTGGCTGGCGAGCTGCATGCCGCGCCGTTGTTCGAGGTGCTCTACGGCCAGGCAGGCTTTATCGAGAGCATCGGCCTTCGCATCGACCACTTGGCAGTGGCCGCGGTGCCTTGTTCGGATCAGGAAGGCCTTTTTCTTCTTGCCTTGCAGGCTTTCTGGCGTGCATTGCAGCAGCGTCTTGGCGAGCAAGGCCTGATGACCTTCAATGGCGCTTTTCAGCAACTGACGCAGATGCTCGATGAAGGCGATGGGCGGCTACCCGCCGAGGCGCTGGCGAACTTTTCCCATCTGTTGATCGACGAATTTCAAGATGTCTCACCGCAGATCGTGCAATGGCTGCAGGCAGTGCATCGGCGCCTGGTTGGCGCGGCAACGGCGGTGAGCCTGATGGCCATCGGTGATGACTGGCAGTCGATCTACGGTTGGCGCGGCAGTTCGCCGGAGTTGTTCATGACCTTCGACCGGCACTTCCCGAGCAAAGGCAAGGGCAAGAGTGCTGTGCTGATACTGCAGGCGAATTACCGGTCGATCGAGCCGGTGATTCGCGACGCCGAGTCGATTCTGCGCGAGGTTGCCGTCAAGCAGAACAAATCCACCCAGGCGATCAGGGCCGTGCCGCCCGGCGGGCATGGGGTACAGCTGGTTACGCCATTCGATCCGGCTCGGCAGATGCCCGATCTGTTGAATGAAATCGCCGCCCAGTGTGAATACGCCAGCTCCATCGACTCCATGGAGCGAACTGCAGTGCTGCTACTGGGTCGGCGTAACGAGACCCTCAAGGACGTGCAGGCCGGGCTTGATCGCAAGCTCCCGGTAAAGGCCTACACCATCCATCGTGCGAAGGGCCTGCAGGCCGAGGTGGCGATCATCATCGACGACTGCCTGCCGGCCACGCCGCATCCACTGCGCAATGCCCTGTACGCGCACTGTGGTTTCTTCGCCAACAGCTACGATCAGGCGATGGCCGATGAGAGCCTGCGGCTGGGGTACGTGGCGGTGACTCGCGGCGTCAGCCGGGTTCTGTGGTTCGTGCGCAAGCCACAGGGCGCCACGCGTCTTTTTGCGCTGAAATGAAAACGGCGCCTCCAGGGCGCCGTCTTTTCAGCGAGGGCCGTCAGGCGTGCAGATGTTCCGCGGCATGCAGGGTGTTTTCCAGCAGGCAGGCGCGGGTCATCGGGCCAACGCCGCCAGGTACCGGGGTGATCCAGCCGGCACGGGGCAGGGCAGTTTCGTACACCACGTCGCCAATCAGCTTGCCATCCGTCTGACGGTTGATGCCCACGTCGATGACGATGGCGCCTTCCTTGATCCACTCGCCCTTGACCAGGCCCGGCTTGCCGGCCGCCACGACGACGATATCGGCCTGGGCGACGTGGCCGGCGAGGTCCTTGGTGAAGCGGTGGGTGACCGTCACGGTGCAGCCCCCGAGCAGCAGTTCCATGGCCATCGGCCGGCCGACGATATTCGACGCGCCAACCACCACGGCGTGCAGGCCGTAGAGGTCCTGGCCGGTGCTGGCCAGCAGCGTCATGATGCCCTTGGGCGTGCAGGGCCGCAGCAGCGGCATGCGTTGCGCCAGGCGGCCGATATTGTAGGGGTGGAAGCCGTCGACGTCCTTGTCCGGCCGGATGCGCTCCAGCAACAGCGATGAGTCAAGGTGTGCCGGCAGGGGTAGCTGCACCAGGATACCGTCGATGCTGGTGTCTTCATTGAGCGAGTCGATCAGATTGAGCAGCTCGTCCTGGCTGGTTTCGGCACCGAGGTCGTAAGCGCGGGACACAAAGCCGACTTCCTCGCAATCCTTGCGCTTGTGCGCTACATAAACCTGAGAGGCGGGATCGCTGCCGACCAGGATCACTGCCAGGCCGGGCGCGCGCAGCCCCTGCTGGCGTCGTTCGGCGACGCGCTGGGCGATCTGCTGGCGGATATTGGCGGCAATCGCTTTGCCATCTATCAGTTGTGCGGTCATTGCGCTTGGTTAACCATCGAAAGGGATAAAAAAGGACGCGCATTCTCGCATGGCATTAAGGAAGGGCAAAGGCGCCAGGCAGCAGATTTGGTGTAACTCCTTTATCTAGCTGAATTTTTTTAAATTCGGGTGTTGACGACGTCAGGGTGCCTCTATAAGATGCGCACCACTTGGCGAGCACAGCAAGTGACAGGGTAAAGCGGCGACGGCAGCAACGAAAGTAGCCGCTCCAGCCGAAGCTTGAAGTCTGCTCTGGTGGATGGATAAGTGCCCGTAGCTCAGCTGGATAGAGCATCCGCCTTCTAAGCGGATGGTCGCAGGTTCGAGTCCTGCCGGGTGCGCCACTAGGTGAGTCGGCACAAGTAAGCGGTAAAGCGATATGGTGGGCGTAGCTCAGTTGGTAGAGCACAGGATTGTGGCTCCTGGTGTCGAGGGTTCGATCCCCTTCGTCCACCCCATATTCTGAAAGCGCCAGGCCCTAAAAGCCTGGCGTTTTTGTTTGTAAAAAATGTATTACCACGCGGACGTGGTGGAATTGGTAGACACACTGGATTTAGGTTCCAGCGCCGCAAGGCGTGAGAGTTCGAGTCTCTCCGTCCGCACCATCTTTAGCGCCCCTCCCGTTTGCCACCTGCATCTAGGGTGACTTCTGCAACACCTCCCTCTAGAATGCATGCCCTTGAATGGGGTCGGTAAACGGCCGGCATACGTCTGTGCAACGAGGAATATCCATGCAAGTTTCTGTTGAAAGCACTTCCGCTCTCGAGCGCCGCATGAGCATTACTGTGCCGGCCGAGCGTATCGAGACTCAGGTCAACAAGCGTCTGCAGCAGACTGCCCAGAAAGCCAAGATCCCTGGTTTCCGTCCAGGCAAGGTGCCAATGAGCGTGATCCGTCAGCGTTTTGAAGCTGATGCGCGCCAGGAAGCCGTGGGCGACGTGATCCAGTCCTCCTTCTACGAGGCGATCGCCGAGCAGAAGCTCGCGCCTGCCGGTCAGCCGTCGGTCGAGCCGAAAGTGCTGGAGAAGGGCAAGGACCTGGAATTCATCGCGACCTTCGAAGTGTTCCCGGAAATCACCATCAGCGGCCTCGAGGGCATTGCCATCGAACGTCAGCAGGCTGAAGTGGCTGATTCCGACGTCGACAACATGCTGGAAATCCTGCGCAAGCAGAACACCCGTTTCGAAGCCGTTGAACGCGCTGCCGAAAAAGACGACCAGCTGAACATCGACTTCGTTGGCAAGATCGACGGCGAAGCCTTCGCTGGCGGCTCTGCCACCGGCACTCAGCTGGTGCTGGGCTCCGGTCGCATGATCCCGGGCTTCGAAGATGCCCTGATCGGTGCCAAGGCCGGTGAAGAGCGGGTGATCAACCCGACGTTCCCAGAGGATTACCAGAACCTCGACCTGGCCGGCAAGACCGCCGAATTCACCGTCAAGGTGAACAGCGTTTCCGCACCGCAGCTGCCGGAACTCAACGATGAGTTCTTCACCCTGTTCGGCATCAAGGAAGGCGGTATCGAAGGCTTCCGCGCCGAAGTGCGCAAGAACATGGAGCGCGAGCTGCGTCAGGCGATCAAATCCAAGATCAAGAACCAGGTGATGGAAGGCCTGCTGGCCGCCAACCCGGTCGAGGTGCCGAAGGCGCTGATCGGCAACGAAGTGAACAACCTGCGCGTGCAGGCCGTTCAGCAGTTCGGTGGCAACATCAAGCCTGACCAACTGCCGGCCGAACTGTTCGAAGAGCAGGCCAAGCGCCGTGTGTCCCTCGGCCTGATCGTTGCTGAAGTGGTCAAGCAGTTCGACCTCAAGCCAGACGACGCTCGCGTGCGTGAGCTGATCCAGGAAATGGCCTCGGCCTACCAGGAGCCGGAGCAGGTCGTGGCGTGGTACTACAAGAACGACCAGCAAATGAACGAAGTGCGTTCGGTTGTACTGGAAGAGCAAGTTGTAGATACTGTTTTGCAGAAGGCCAATGTGACTGACAAATCGGTCTCTTACGAAGAAGCAGTCAAGCCGGCAGAAGCTCCACAGGCCGCCTGATCTCTTCACCTCGTTCGAGAACACCATAAGCCAGCCTCAGCGCTGGCTTATGCGTATTCGAGTCATGACTTTTATTAGGGAGCGAATGCTGGAAATGTCGCACAATCCTTTCATGCAGCAAATGTCCGATATCCAGGCCGCAGGCGGTCTGGTACCCATGGTCGTCGAGCAGTCCGCACGTGGCGAGCGCGCTTACGACATCTATTCGCGCCTGTTGAAGGAGCGGGTGATCTTCCTGATCGGCCCGGTCGAAGACTACATGGCCAACCTGGTGGCTGCGCAGCTGCTGTTCCTTGAAGCCGAGAACCCGGACAAGGACATTCACCTGTACATCAACTCGCCGGGTGGTTCGGTGACTGCGGGCATGTCGATCTACGACACCATGCAGTTCATCAAACCCGACGTGTCGACCACCTGCATCGGTCAGGCCTGCAGCATGGGCGCGCTGTTGCTGGCTGGCGGCGCGGCAGGCAAGCGTTACTGCCTGCCGCATTCGCGGATGATGATTCACCAGCCGCTGGGCGGTTTCCAGGGCCAGGCCTCGGATATCGAGATTCATGCCAAGGAAATCCTCTTCATCCGTGAGCGTCTGAACCAGGTTCTGGCCAATCACACCGGCCAGCCGATTGAAGTGATTGCCCGTGACACCGACCGCGACCGTTTCATGAGCGGTGAGGAAGCTGTCAACTACGGCCTGATCGACAAGGTACACAGCCGTCGCGAACAAATCGGCTGATGAGCGAGGCGTGCTGGTCGACAATGGTCGGCCAGCCGCACATCGGGCTTGAAAATGCCCCGGTTTGGCTCCATCTTGTGTTTTAAGCCTACGGTATTGGATTGATCGAATGACTGACACCCGCAACGGCGAGGACAACGGCAAGCTGCTTTATTGCTCCTTCTGCGGCAAAAGCCAGCATGAAGTACGCAAATTGATTGCTGGCCCCTCGGTTTTTATCTGCGACGAGTGCGTCGACCTGTGCAATGACATCATCCGCGAGGAGGTGCAGGAAGCCCAGGCCGAGAGCAGCGCGCACAAACTGCCTGCTCCCAAGGAGATCAGCGCGATTCTCGATCAGTACGTGATCGGGCAAGAGCGTGCGAAGAAGATCCTGGCAGTCGCGGTCTACAACCATTACAAGCGCCTCAACCAGCGTGAGAAGAAGGATGACGTCGAGCTCGGCAAGAGCAACATCCTGCTCCTGGGGCCTACCGGCTCCGGCAAGACCCTGCTGGCTGAAACCCTGGCGCGCTTGCTGAATGTGCCTTTCACCATCGCCGATGCCACCACCCTGACCGAAGCAGGCTATGTGGGTGAGGACGTCGAGAACATCATTCAGAAGCTGTTGCAGAAATGCGATTACGATGTCGAGAAGGCCCAGATGGGCATCGTCTACATCGATGAAATCGACAAGATTTCCCGCAAGTCCGACAACCCGTCGATTACCCGTGACGTGTCGGGTGAGGGCGTGCAGCAGGCGCTGTTGAAGCTGATCGAAGGCACCGTGGCTTCCGTTCCGCCGCAGGGTGGCCGCAAGCATCCCCAGCAGGAGTTCCTGCAGGTCGATACACGCAACATCCTGTTCATTTGCGGGGGTGCCTTCGCCGGTATCGAGAAGGTCATCCAGGGGCGTTCCACCAAAGGTGGTATCGGCTTTAGTGCCGAGGTGCGCACCAAGGATGCCGACAAGAAGATCGGCGAGTCGCTTCGCGAAATCGAGCCGGACGATTTGGTCAAGTTCGGCCTGATTCCCGAGTTCGTTGGCCGTTTGCCGGTCATCGCCACGCTGGAGGAACTCGACGAGGCTGCGCTGGTACAGATTCTCACCGAGCCCAAGAACGCGCTGACCAAGCAATACGGCAAGCTGTTCGAGATGGAAGGGGTGGACCTCGAATTCCGTCCCGACGCACTCAAGGCCGTTGCGCTCAAGGCTCTGGAGCGCAAGACCGGCGCCCGTGGTCTACGCTCGATCCTGGAAGGTGTGTTGCTCGACACCATGTATGACATTCCGTCGCAATCGGACGTCAGCAAGGTAGTCATCGACGAGAGCGTCATCGCTGGCACCTCCAAGCCGCTGTTGATCTACGAGAACAGCGAGCCGCCTGCCAAGGCTGCGCCCGACGCGTAATGCGTTTGTCACATGTTGAAAGCAAGGGGCCTGCGGGCCCCTTTGCTTTTGCCGATCGCAGTGCTTGTTTTTTCCCGGGCCTGCCCCCATCTTAGGGTCAAGGGTACTCCCACCGTTTACGGCCGCAAGGCCGCCGTAGAGCCTAAATCATGAAGACAACCATCGAATTGCCTCTCCTGCCTTTGCGCGATGTCGTGGTCTATCCGCACATGGTCATCCCGCTTTTCGTAGGCCGCGAGAAATCCATCGAAGCGCTCGAAGCGGCGATGAATGGGGAAAAGCAGATCCTCCTGCTGGCCCAGAAGAATCCCGCTGACGATGAACCGAGTGAAGAAGGGCTCTATCGAGTCGGCACCGTTGCAACGGTGCTGCAACTGCTCAAATTGCCCGATGGCACCGTCAAGGTGCTGGTCGAGGGCGAACAGCGCGGGGAAATCGAACAGTTCATCGAGGCCGATGGCTACAGCCGTGCCGAAGTCCAGCTGCTGGACGAGATCGACGCGCCGGAGCGTGAGGCCGAGGTATTCACTCGCAGCCTGCTGAGCCAGTTCGAGCAGTACGTGCAACTGGGCAAGAAGGTGCCTGCCGAGGTGCTGTCGTCGCTCAACAGCATCGACGAGCCGAGTCGCCTCGTCGATACCATGGCCGCCCACATGGTGCTGAAAATCGAGCAGAAGCAGGAGATCCTCGAGATCGTCGACCTGCCCACCCGCGTCGAACACGTGCTGGCCTTGCTGGACGCCGAAATCGACCTGCTCCAGGTCGAGAAGCGGATTCGCGGTCGCGTCAAGAAGCAGATGGAGCGCAGCCAGCGCGAGTACTACCTGAACGAGCAGATGAAGGCCATCCAGAAAGAGCTGGGCGATGGCGAGGAAGGCCACAACGAGCTCGACGAGCTCAAGCGCCGTATCGAGAATGCCGGGTTGACCAAGGAGGCCTACACCAAGGCCCAGGCCGAGCTGAACAAGCTCAAGCAGATGTCGCCCATGTCCGCCGAAGCCACCGTGGTGCGCTCCTACATCGACTGGCTGGTGAACGTGCCGTGGAAGGCGCAGAGCAAGGTGCGCCTGGATCTGGCTCGCGCTGAAAGCATTCTCGACGCCGACCACTATGGCCTCGAAGAGGTCAAGGAACGCATCCTCGAGTATCTCGCCGTGCAGAAGCGGGTGAAGAAGCTCAAGGGGCCGGTGCTCTGTCTGGTCGGCCCTCCTGGGGTCGGCAAGACCTCCCTGGCCGAGTCGATCGCCAGCGCCACCAACCGCAAGTTCGTGCGCATGGCCCTCGGCGGCGTGCGCGATGAGGCCGAGATCCGCGGTCATCGGCGCACCTACATCGGCTCGATGCCGGGTCGCCTGATTCAGAAAATGACCAAGGTCGGGGTGCGCAACCCACTGTTCCTGCTCGACGAGATCGACAAGATGGGCCAGGACATGCGCGGCGACCCGGCTTCGGCGCTGCTCGAGGTGCTCGATCCCGAGCAGAACCACAACTTCAACGATCATTACCTCGAAGTCGATTACGACCTGTCGGATGTGATGTTCCTGTGTACCGCCAACTCCATGAACATTCCGGCAGCCCTGCTGGACCGTATGGAAGTGATCCGTCTGCCAGGCTACACCGAAGACGAAAAGGTCAATATCGCCGTCAAGTATCTCGCGCCCAAACAGATTCAGGCCAATGGCCTGAAGAAAACCGAACTCGAGTTCGAGGAAGGGGCAATACGCGACATCATTCGTTACTACACCAGGGAAGCGGGTGTGCGTAGCCTGGAACGGCAGATCGCCAAGGTCTGCCGGCGGGCGGTCAAGCAGCACGCCAAGGAGAAACGCTTCCACGTGCTGGTGACCGCCGACTCGCTGGAGGACTTCCTGGGCGTGCGCAAGCACCGCTACGGCCTTGCCGAGCAGCAGGATCAGATCGGCCAGGTGACGGGGCTGGCATGGACCCAGGTGGGCGGCGAGTTGTTGACCATCGAGGCGGCCGTGGTGCCCGGCAAGGGCAACCTGATCAAGACCGGCTCGCTCGGCGACGTGATGGTCGAGTCCATCACGGCCGCGCAGACGGTAGTGCGCAGCCGTGCCAAGAGCCTGGGTGTGCCCCCCGATTTCTATGAAAAGCGCGACATTCATATCCATATGCCGGAGGGCGCGACACCCAAGGATGGCCCCAGTGCCGGCGTGGGCATGTGCACCGCGCTGGTGTCGGCGTTGACGCAGATTCCGGTGCGCGCCGACGTGGCCATGACCGGGGAAATCACCCTGCGTGGTCAGGTGCTGGCCATTGGTGGGTTGAAGGAAAAACTCCTCGCTGCACACCGTGGCGGCATCAAAACGGTGATCATTCCCCAGGAAAATGTCCGCGATCTCAAGGAGATTCCCGAGAACATCAAGCAGGACCTGCAGATTAAACCGGTTAAATGGATTGACGAGGTCCTGCAAATTGCGCTGCAATACGCCCCGGAGCCCTTGCCAGACGCGGCTCCGGAGTTGGTTGCAAAGGATGAAAAACGCGAGTCTGATTCCAAGGAGCGAATCAGCACGCATTAGCCGGGTGGCTTCCTTGACACAATTTTAGAGCCCTTGCTATAAAGCGGCTCTTACCGTGCCGGCAGCCATCCAGCACCCGATTCGCTTCCATTAAAATTAAGAAACAAACCCAACCGAAATTAAGGGGACTTAGAGTGAACAAGTCGGAACTGATCGATGCCATCGCCGCATCTGCTGATATCCCGAAAGCTGTAGCCGGCCGTGCGCTGGACGCAGTGATTGAATCCGTTACTGGCGCTCTGAAGGCTGGTGATTCCGTGGTACTGGTAGGTTTCGGTACTTTCGCTGTGAAAGAGCGCGCCGCTCGCACTGGCCGCAACCCACAGACTGGCAAGCCGATCAGCATCGCTGCTGCCAAGATTCCAGGTTTCAAAGCTGGTAAAGCACTGAAAGACGCCGTCAACTAAGCGTCTTCGGGCCTTTGCCCGCCGGGTCGGTTTACCCCGGCTCGGTTGTGGGGCGGCAATAGGACCACTGGGTCTGTCACGCCGGGGATTGTAGATGTGATGATCCCGATCCGCTTCGCACGTTACGAGAAGGCGCATCCCAGGATGCGCCTTTCTTCTATCCGGAATTTACCCACGCTGCGCGGCCATTTTTAGTACGTGGTCGTTCTGGGGGAAGCATGCTGCAAAATATCAGGGACAATTCACAGGGTTGGATTGCCAAGACCATTATCGGCCTGATCGTCGTTCTCATGGCGCTCACGGGCGTCGACGCCATCATTACCGGCACCAGCAACAGCCAGAATGCTGCCGAGGTGAATGGTGAGGCGATCAGCCAGAACGAACTCAATCAAGCTGTGGAGATGCAGCGTCGCCAGCTGTTGCAGCAGCTCGGTCAGGAATTCGACCCCGCGCTGCTGGACGAGAATCTGCTGCGTGATGCCTCGCTGAAAGGCTTGATCGAACGTTCTCTGCTGCTGCAGGGCGCCGCCGATGCCAAGTTCGCGTTTTCCCAGCCTGCGCTCGACCAGGTCATCGTGCAGACGCCCGAGTTCCAGGTGGATGGCCGTTTCAATACGGAGCGTTTCGACCAGGTGATTCGCCAGCTGGGCTACACCCGCATGCAGTTTCGCCAGATGCTCGAGCAGGAGATGCTGATCGGTCAGCTGCGCGCAGGCCTGTCCGGCAGCGGCTTCGTCACTGACGAAGAAGTGGCGGCCTTTGCTCGCCTCGAAAAGCAGACCCGCGATTTCGCCACCCGCACCCTCAAGGTGGATGCCGGTTCGGTGCAGGTCAGCGATGACGACGTCAAAGCCTACTATGATGCGCAGCAGTCCCAGTTCATGAGCCCCGAGCAGGTGGTGATCGACTACGTCGAATTGAAGAAGGATGCGTTCTTCTCCGAGATCACCATCAGCGACGACGAGCTGAAGGCCGCCTACGAGTCTGAAGTCGCCAACCTGGCCGAGCAGCGTCAGGCTGCCCACATTCTCATCGAAGTCGGCGGTGACGTCAGCGACGAGCAGGCCAAGGCGAAGATCGACGAGGTGCAGAAACGCCTCCAGCAGGGCGAAGATTTCGCCGCGCTGGCCAAGGAGTTCTCTCAGGATCCAGGTTCCGCCAGTGAAGGTGGAGACCTCGGCTATGCTGGCAAGGGCGTCTACGATCCGGCCTTCGAAGACGCGCTGTACGCACTCGACAAGGACCAGGTATCGGCACCGGTGCGCAGCGAATTCGGCTGGCACCTGATCAAACTGCTCGGTGTGCAGGCGCCGGACGTCCCGACACTGGCCAGCATGAAGGACAAGCTCGAAGCCGACCTCAAGGCGCAGCGTGTCGAGCAGCGTTTCGTCGAGGCGACCAAGCAGCTGGAAGATTCGGCGTTCGAGTCCGCGGACCTGGCTCAGCCAGCTCAGGAGCTGGGCTTGAAAGTGCAAACCAGCAAGCCGTTCGGTCGTCAGGGCGGTGAAGGCCTCACTGGCAATCGTCAGGTCCTGCAGGCGGCCTTCAGCCAGGAAGTGCTGGAAGATGGCAGCAACAGCGGTGCCATCGAGCTCGATCCGAGCACGCTGGTGGTCATCCGTGTCAAGGAGCACCTCAAGCCGCAGCAGCTGACGCTTGAGCAGGTGAGCGAGAGCATTCGTACCCAACTCACTCAGACCCGTGCCAGCGAGGCGACCAAGGCCGCAGGCGAGGCGCTGGTGGCCGAACTGCGCGACGGCAAGGCGCAGGCCGAGGGTGGCGACTGGCAGGTGGTTGAGGCGGCGACGCGTAACCAGGAAGGTGTCGACCCAGCGGTTCTGCAGGCGGTGTTCCGCATGCCGAAACCGAGCGGCGAAACCTCCGAGTTCAGCGGTGTGACGCTGGGCAATGGTGATTTCGTGGCCATCCGCCTCAAGGGCGTCAGCGAGCCGGAGGCCGCCCTGAGCGATGAGGAAAAGGCCATGTACCGCCGTTTCCTCGCATCACGCAGCGGCCAGCAGGACTTTGCAGCGTTCCGCAAGCAGCTGGAGAGCAAGGCCGATATCGAGCGTTTCTAAGCTCGACGGTTTTGCCTGAATGAACAAAGGCCCCGATTATTCGGGGCCTTTGCGTTTCTGCGGTGTGCGGCGTTCACATGGCGATGCCGATGAAAAGGCGCTGCTTCACGAGAAGGCAGGGCCTTTTCATATCGTCATCGCGGTTACGCGCGCTGCGCTGGTGCCGGTGACAGGAACGCCGCTTCCAGCAGTTGCTGGGTGTAGGGGTGCTGAGGAGCCTGGAAGATAGACTGGGCGTCGCCCTGTTCGACCACCTGGCCCTGCTTGACCACCATCAACTGATGGCTCAGCGCCCGCACTACGGCCAGGTCATGGCTGATGAACAGGTAGGTCAGGTTGTACTTGGTCTGCAGTGAGCGCAGCAGTTCGACCACCTGTCGCTGCACGGTGCGGTCGAGGGCCGAGGTCGGCTCGTCCAGCAGAATCAGCGCGGGCTTGAGCACCAGGGCGCGGGCGATGGCGATGCGTTGCCGCTGGCCACCGGAGAATTCATGGGGGTAGCGGTGCCGGCTCTCGGGATCGAGGCCAACTTCCAGAAGCGCATCGACGATCGCCTGTTCCTGTTCCGCCTCGCTGCCCATGCCGTGGATGCGCAGGCCCTCACCGACGATCATGCCCACCGTCATGCGCGGGCTGAGGCTGCCGAACGGATCCTGGAACACCACCTGCATTTCCCGGCGCAGTGGGCGTACCTCACCTTGCGACATGGCGCCCAGCTGGTGCTCGCCAAAGCGGATACCGCCCTGGCTGCCGATCAGGCGCAGGATCGCCAGGCCCAGGGTGGATTTCCCCGAGCCGCTTTCGCCGACGATGCCGAGGGTCTGGCCGCGCTGCAGGCTGAAGTTGATGCCATCCACGGCTTTGACGTGATCGACCGTGCGGCGCAGCAAGCCTTTCTTGATCGGGAACCAGACGCGCAGGTCTTCGACCCGCAGCAAGGTATCGGCGTCTTCGCTGGCGACCGGCTCGCCGTCCGGCTCGGCGGCCAGCAGTTCGCGGGTGTAGGGGTGCTGGGGAGTATTGAACAGGGTCTCGCAGTCCGCCTGCTCGACCAGCTCGCCGTTCTGCATCACGCACACGCGTTGAGCGATACGGCGTACCAGCTTGAGGTCATGGGTGATGATCAGCATGGCCATGCCCAGGCGCGCCTGCAGCTCCTTGAGCAGCTCGAGGATCTTCAATTGCACCGTCACGTCCAGCGCCGTGGTCGGTTCGTCGGCGATCAGCAGCTCCGGCTCGTTGGCCAGGGCCATGGCGATCATCACCCGCTGGCGTTGCCCGCCGGACAGCTCGTGGGGCAGGGCCTTGAGGCGCTTGTGCGGCTCGGGGATGCCGACCAGTTCGAGCAGCTCCAGGGTGCGCTGGGTAGCGGCCTTGCCGCGCAGGCCCTTGTGCAGGGCGAGCACCTCGTTGATCTGTTTTTCGATGTTGTGCAGCGGGTTCAGCGAGGTCATCGGCTCCTGGAAGACCATGGCGATGCGGTTGCCACGGATGCCACGCAGTTTGCGTTCAGGCAGTTTGAGCAGGTCCTGGCCATCGTAGTTGATCGTGCCGCTGGGATGCTGGGCGAGGGGGTAGGGCAGCAGGCGCAGGATCGAGTGGGCGGTGACCGACTTGCCGGAGCCACTTTCGCCAACCAGGGCCAGGGTTTCACCGCGGCGGATGTCGAAGCTGATGTGGTTGACCACCTGGCGGTGGCTGTCACCACTGACGAAGGCGACGGAGAGGTCGCGGATTTCGACGAGGTTATCAGGGTGGCTCATGTCATTTCCTCGGGTCGAACGCATCGCGAGCCGCCTCGCCGATAAACACCAGCAGGCTCAACATGATGGCCAGTACGGCGAAGGCACTGATACCCAGCCACGGCGCTTGCAGGTTGGACTTGCCCTGGGCGACCAGCTCACCGAGCGACGGCGAACCGGCCGGCAGGCCGAAGCCCAGGAAGTCCAGGGCGGTAAGGGTGCCGATGGCGCCCGTGACGATGAACGGCAGGAAGGTCATGGTCGACACCATGGCGTTGGGCAGGATGTGCCGGAACATGATGGCGCCGTTACGCATGCCCAGTGCGCGAGCGGCACGCACGTATTCCAGGTTGCGGCCACGCAGGAACTCGGCGCGCACCACATCCACCAGGCTCATCCAGGAGAACAGCAGCATCAGGCCCAGCAGCCACCAGAAGTTCGGTTGCACGAAGCTGGCCAGGATGATCAGCAGGTACAGCACCGGCAGGCCGGACCAGACTTCCAGGATGCGTTGCCCGGTCAGGTCCACCCAGCCGCCATAGAAGCCCTGTAAGGCGCCGGCGGTGACGCCGATCACCGAGCTGGCCAGGGTCAGTGCCAGGGCGAACAACACGGAAATGCGGAAGCCATAGATGACCCGCGCCAGCACGTCGCGACCCTGGTCGTCGGTACCCAGCCAGTTGTCAGCCGACGGCGGCGCTGGTGCGGGTACCTTGAGGTCGTAATTGATGCTGGAGTAGCTGTATGGAATCGGCGGCCAGACCATCCAGCCGTCCTTTTTCGCGATCAAGTCCTGGATGTACGGGCTCTTGTAGTTGGCCTGCAGCGGGAACTCGCCACCGAAGGTGGTTTCCGGGTAGCGCTTGATTACCGGGAAATACAGCTCGCCGTCATAGCTGACGACCAGGGGCTTGTCGTTGGCGATGAATTCCGCGCCCAGGGTCACGAAGAACAGGGCAAGGAAGATCCACAATGACCACCAGCCGCGCTTGTGCGCCTTGAAGCGCTCGAAGCGGCGTTGGTTGAGCGGGGAAAATGCCATGTCAGGCCTCCCTGCTTTCGAAGTCGATCCGTGGATCGACCAGGGTGTAAGTGATGTCGCCGATCAGTTTCACGACCAGTCCCAGCAAGGTGAAGATGAACAGGGTGCCGAACACCACCGGATAATCACGGTTGATGGCCGCCTCGAAGCTCAGCAGGCCGAGCCCGTCGAGGGAGAAGATCACCTCGATCAGCAGGGAGCCGGTGAAGAAGATGCCGATGAACGCCGCCGGGAAGCCGGCGATGATCAGCAGCATGGCGTTGCGAAACACATGGCCGTAGAGCACGCGGGTGTTGCTCAGGCCCTTGGCGCGCGCGGTGGTCACGTACTGCTTGTTGATCTCGTCGAGAAAGCTGTTCTTGGTGAGCAGGGTGAGTGTGGCGAAGTTGCCGATCACCAGCGCGGTGACGGGTAAGGCCAGGTGCCAGAAGTAGTCGAGGATCTTGCCGCCCAGGCTCAACTGCTCGAAGTTGCTGGACGTCAGGCCGCGCAGCGGGAACCAGTCCCAATAGCTGCCGCCGGCGAACAGCACGATCAGCAGGATGGCGAACAGGAACGCCGGAATCGCGTAGCCGATGATGATGGCCGAGCTGGTCCACACGTCGAAGGCGCTGCCATGCCGGGTGGCCTTGGCGATACCCAGCGGGATGGACACCAGGTACATGATCAGCGTGCTCCATAATCCCAGGGAAATGGACACGGGCATCTTTTCCATGATCAGGTCGATCACCTTGGCGTCGCGAAAGAAGCTTTCGCCGAAATCCAGCTGGGCGTAATTCTTGAGCATGATCCAGAAGCGTTCTGGCGCCGACTTGTCGAAACCGTACATCTTCTCGATTTCGGCGATCAGTTCCGGGTCGAGGCCCTGGGCGCCGCGGTAGTTGGAACCGGCGGTGGCGACTTCGCCGCCACCGCCGCCGGAGATGCGCCCGGTAGCACCGCCGGATGCGGCATCGAAACCTTCGAGTTTGGCGATCATCTGCTCGACCGGACCGCCCGGCGCGGCCTGGATGATCACGAAGTTGATCACCAGGATGCCGAACAGAGTCGGGATGATCAGCAGCAGGCGCCGCAGGATATAGGCCAGCATCTAGCGTTCTTCCTGCTTGGCGGTGGGCGTGTCTTGCGGCGTGATCACTTCACCGACCGGTTTTTCCTGCCACCAGGTCATCAGGCCGTAGTCGTACAGCGGCGATTTTTCCGGGTGGCCAAAGCGTTTCCAGTAAGCCACGCGGTAGGCATCGACATAGTAGTTGGGCACCACGTAGTTGCCCCACAGCAGAACGCGATCCAGGGCTCGCGTATGAGTGATCAGCGATTCGCGCGAGTCGGCGCGGATCAGCCCGTCGACCAGTTGGTCGATGGCCGGATCGCGCAGGCCGATGAGGTTGCGGCTGCCGGGGTTATCGGCGCTGCTGGAATGCCAGAACTCGCGTTGCTCGTTACCCGGCGAGCTGGATTGCGGCCAGATCGCCGAGGTCATGTCGAAATCCCTGGAACGCAGGCGATTGATGTATTGGGAGACGTCGACGCGGCGAATCTGCAGCTCGATGCCCAGTTCGGCGAGGTTGCGCTTGAAGGGCAGAATCACCCGTTCCAGGTTGGCCTGGGTATTGAGGAACTCGAAAACCAGTGGGTTGCCCTGGGCGTCGACCATCTTGTCGTTTTCGATTCGATAGCCCGCTTCGGTGAGCAACTGGTACGCCTTGCGCGCCTGATCACGGATGATGCCGGTGCCGTCGCTGACCGGAGGGCTGAAGGTCTCGGTGAACACCCTGTCGGGGATCTTGCCACGCAGCGGTTCCAGCAGCTTCAGCTCGGCTGCGCTGGGCAGCCCGGTGGCAGCCATTTCCGAGTTCTCGAAATAGCTGTGGGTGCGCTTGTAGGCGCCGTAGAAAAGCTGCCGGTTGGCCCATTCGAAGTCGAACAGCAGGGCTATGGCTTCGCGCACGCGCGCGTCCTGGAACATTGGCTTGCGAAGGTTGAACACGAAACCTTGCATGCCAGCCGGGTTGCGGTTGGGGAAGGCTTCCTGCACGAAGCGCCCGGCACGCAGGGCGGGGGAGTTGTAGCCGGTGGCCCAGTCCTTGGCCGAGTACTCGAGGTTGACGTCGAACTGGCCGGCCTTGAAGGCTTCCAGCGCTACGGCCATGTCGCGGAAATACTCGATGCGGATTTCATCGAAGTTGTATTGCCCGCGCGCCACGGGCAGGTCCTTGGCCCACCAGTCCTTGACGCGCTCGAAGCGAATCGAGCTGTTTGGCGAGAACCCGGCGATCCGGTACGGCCCGCTGCCCAGCGGTACTTCCAGGCTGCCGCGGGAGAAGTCGCGGCCCTCCCACCAATGCTTTGGCAGCACCTGCAACTGGCCGAGAATCAGCGGCAGTTCGCGGTTGCCGGCGTGCTTGAAGCTGAACCGAACGGTGCGCGGGTTCTCGGCGACTACCTCGGCGACGTCCGCGTAGTAGTGGCGGTACATGGGGTCGCCATGTTCGAGCAGGGCGTTGAAGGTGAAGATCACGTCCTCGGCGGTGACCGGCTTGCCATCGTGGAAGCGCGCCTTGGGGTTGAGAAAAAAACGCACGTAACTGTTGTCGGGTGCCTTTTCGACCTTCTCGGCGAGCAACCCGTATTCGGTGAAGGGCTCGTCCGGAGAATGGTAGGTGAGCGTGTCGTAGATCAGCCCGATGCGATCGGCCGCGTTGCCCTTGGGGATGAACGGGTTGAAGCTGTCGAAGCCATTGAGGCCCGGCAGGCGCAGGACGCCGCCCTTGGGGGCATCCGGGTTCACATAGTCGAAATGCTTGAAGTTGGCCGGGTATTTGGGCGGCTCGCCGTAGAGCGTCAGCGCATGCTGGGGGGCGGCCTGGGTGAGGCTGGCGAGGCCGAGCAGCAACAGGGCGCTGCCCTGCATCAGGAATGAGCGCAGTGGATGCGTCATTGGGCGTTCTCCGTGGTTTTCAGCCACCAGGTGCGCAGGCCCAGGGTGTAGGGCGGCGTGGTGACGAAGGCAAAGCGGTTGCGGTACGCCAGGCGGTGATAGTCGATGTACCAGTTGGGGATGGTGTAGTACTGCCACAGCAGCACGCGATCGATGGCGCGGGTCGCGGCCACCTGTTCGTCGCGGCTGCGGGCAGAGAGCAACTTTTCCAGCAGGGCGTCGACGACGGGGTCGTTGACGCCTGCGTAATTCTTGCCGCCTTTCACACTGGCCTGGCTGGAATGGAAGTACAGCGACTGTTCCAGGCCAGGGCTGAGGGTTTGCGGCAGGGTCAGCAATATCATGTCGAATTCGAACTGATCCAGACGCTGCTTGTACTGGGCGCGATCCACGGTGCGCAGATTGGCCTGGATGCCAATGCTCGCGAGGTTCTCGGTGAACGGCTGGAGGATGCGCTCGAGGTTGGGATTGACCAACAGGATCTCGAAGCGCAGCGCCTCGCCCTGATCGTTCAGCAAACGCTGACCCGAGGGCTTCCAGCCGGCATCGGCCAATAGACCAAGGGCTCGGCGCAAGGTTTCCCGGGGGATGCCGCGGCCATCGGTGACCGGCATCTGAAACGGCTCATTGAACAGCGCGGGTGGCAGTTGAGCCCGAAACCCTGACAACAGCAGCCACTCCGCGCCTTCTGGTTTGCCTTTGGCGGAAAATTCGCTGTTGGGGTAGTAACTGGCGGCTCGGGTATAGGACCCATTGAACAGGCTGCGGTTGGTCCATTCGAAATCGAACATCAGGCCCAGGGCTTCGCGAACCCGTGCATCCGCAAATGTATTGCGCCGGCTGTTCATGAACAGCGCCTGCGTCTGGGTGGGGATCTGGTGGGGAATTTCGGCGCGCACCACATCGCCGCGGGTGACCGCCGGAAAGCGATAGTTATTGGCCCAGTTCTTCGCCTGCTGTTCGATGTACAGATCGAATTCACCAGCCTTGAAGGCTTCGAAGGCGACGTGGCTGTCGCGGTAGAAGTCCACCTCGACGCGATCAAAGTTGTATTTGCCGCGATTGACCGGCAAGGCGGCGCCCCACCAGTCGCCGACTCTCTCGAAGCTCAGGCTGCGCCCCGGGTTGACCCGGGTGATGCGGTAAGGCCCGCTGCCCAAAGGTGGCTCGAAGGTGGTGGCCTTGAAGTCGCGGTCCTTCCAGTAATGCTGCGGCAGCACCGGCAGTTCGCCTAGGCGCAGGATCAGCAGCGGATTGTTGGCGCGCTTGAGGACGAAGCGCACCCGGTGGCGATTGAGGATGTCGACCCGCTTTACTTCCTGCAGGTTGGTGCGGTACTGCGGATGGCCTTCCTTGAGCAGCAGCCGGTAGGAAAACGCCACGTCGTAGGCGGTAATCGGCTTGCCGTCATGGAAGCGTGCCTCCGGGCGCAGATTGAACACCACCCAGCTGCGGTCTTCGGCGTATTCGACGGACTGGGCGATCAGCCCGTAGCTGGACGCGGGTTCGTCACCAGAGGGGTCGTACAGCCCGGTGCCGACCATCAGCGGCTCGTTCAGCTCGGTCACGCCGTATTGCAGGAAATTGGCCGTGGCGACCGGGCTGGTGCCCTTGAAGGTGTAGGGGTTGAGGGTATCGAAACTGCCCGCGGCCATGATCCGCAGGGTGCCGCCTTTGGGCGCCTCGGGATTGACCCAGTCGAAGTGGGTGAAGCTGGCGGGATACTTGAGCGTGCCGAACTGCGCATAGCCGTGGCTTTCGCTGAGCGTAGCCAGGGCCGGGAAGCTGGTGGCCAGGCCGAAAAACAGCGAGAGTAGGGGGCGTCTCAAGTGCAATATCCGATCCGCAGCGGCAACATCTCTGTACAGTAACAGCTTGTCTGTACAGGAAAAAGGCCGGCTCCAGCCGCGTGCATCAAGAGTGTTGCAATGAACTTCAGTCAGGCAGACGCAGCGTCAGCACCTGGCCCGGCTTCAGCGCCTTGCCGGTTCGTGGATTCCAGCTCTGCAGGTTCTTCATCTGCACGTTGAAACGCTTGGCGATCAGGTGCAGCGAGTCACCCTTGCGGACCTTGTAATAGGTCACGTCATCGCGCTCCAGGCGGGCCACGGCCTGGTTGCCGGTCGCGCCCTGCAGCTTGAGGGGCTGGCCAACACGCAGGGCGTTGCCCTTGAGCGCGTTCCAGCGCCGCAGATCGGTTACCGACACCTTGTGCGCCTGGGCGATCTGCCACAGGTTGTCGCCGTTGCGCACGGTGTAGCTACGCGAAGCGACAGCGGTGTTGGCGGTGCGCGGTGGCGTCGAGTCCGGCAGCGGCTGCGCAGTGCTCGGCAGATTGAGGTGCTGACCAACCCGCAGGGTATTGCCGGCGATCTGGTTGAGCTCCTTGATGCTCGCCACGCTGAGCTCGTAGCGGTTGGCAATGCCGTGCAGGTTATCGCCAGGGCGCACCACATATTCCTGCCAGTTCTGCAGGTCTGCGGGTTTGAGGGTCGACAGGTTGGCTGTGAGCAGTTCGACCTTTTCGGTCGGCACCAGCAGGTGCTGCGGGCCGTCCATGGTGATGCGTTTCTTGAAAGCAGGGTTGAGCAGGTACAGCTCGTCTTCGTCCACTTCGGCCAGCGCGGCGATACGCGACAGGTCCATGCGCTGCTTGAGTTCCACTTGCTCGAAGTAGGGCTCGTTGGCGATCGGGCTCAGGCTTACGCCGTAGGCACTGGGCGCCATGATCACCTGAGACAGCGCAAGCAGCTTGGGAACGTAATTCTGGGTTTCCTGGGGCAGCGACAGGTTCCAGTAGTCGGTTGGCAGGCCGAGCTTCTGGTTGCGCTCGATAGCGCGGCTCACCCGACCTTCGCCCGCGTTGTATGCGGCCAGTGCCAGCAGCCAGTCGCCGTTGAACATCTCATGCAGGCGCGCCAGGTAATCCATGGCGGCCTGGGTGGAGGCGGTGACGTCGCGCCGGCCGTCATACCAGCGCGTTTGACGCAGGTTGAAGCTGCGCCCGGTGGACGGGATGAATTGCCACAGCCCCACGGCATCCGCCGGGGAATAGGCAAAGGGGTTGTAGGCGCTTTCGATCATGGGCAGCAGCGCCAGCTCCATCGGCATGTTGCGCTCCTGCAGGCGCTCGACGATGTAGTGGATGTAGGGGCTGCTGCGCTCGCCGGATTTCTCCACGAACGACGGGTTGCTGGCGAACCACAGACGCTGCTGCTCGATGCGGGGGTTGACGCCGATGGCGTCCTGCAATTGATAGCCCGAGCGAACGCGCTCCCAGATATCCCTGGGCTGATCGGCCTGAGCCGAGGCATTGATCCACAGCGGCTGTTGCGGCGTTCTGCCACTCAGATCAACCGCCGGGGCGGCGTCCAGGGAACGTTGGTCAAGGCTCTGGCAGCCGCTGAGCACGGCGCAGATGGCCACGGCGAGCGCCGGGTAGCGCAAGGCCAATGCCTTTGAATTCAAGGAGCTGCAGGGGTTCGAAGGCATTGGTTGATGGGGGCGTCCTGGATCGAAAGTCGGGGGATTCTAGAAACCGATCCAGGGGTGGTCAAGTTTTGACCAGGATTTTGCGGCCTGGTCGGCGCTTCAGAAGTGATCCTTCCAGGCCCGCAGCGCCGTGAAAACCTCGGTCTCACTGCGCATGGCACGTCCTTCTCGGCTGGCGATCATTTCTTTAACCGATGTTTCGGCGGTGCGCAGAAACGGGTTGGTCGCGCGCTCCAGTGCGAGCGCCGACGGCAGGCTGATGCGGCCCTGTTCGCGCCACTTACTGACCTGTTGCAGGCGCCCGGCAATCGCCTGATTGGCAGGCTCCACGGCGTGGGCGAAGCGCAGATTGCTCAGGGTGTACTCGTGGGCGCAGTAGATGAGGGTGGCGTCCGGCAGTGCTGCCAGGCGCTGCAGCGATTGATGCATTTGCGCAGGCGTACCTTCGAACAGGCGACCGCAGCCGGCGGCGAACAGCGTGTCGCCGCAGAACAGCCAGTGATGCTCGGGCTGGTAGAAGGCGATGTGGCCGAGGGTATGGCCCGGGACGTCGACCACCTCCAAGGCCAGGCCCAGCACCGCGATGCGGTCGCCATCGGCCAGCGCCTGATCACGCCCGGGAATGGTCTCGCTGGCCGGACCGTAGACCCGCGCGCCGGTTTCGCGGCGCAGCTGTTCGACGCCGCCCACGTGATCGTTATGGTGATGGGTGATCAGAATGTCGCTCAAGGTCCAACCCGCATGGGCCCGCAGCCAGGCCTGCACGGGCGCTGCGTCACCGGGGTCGATTACCGCGACACGTCGGTGCTGCGCGTCCTGCAGCAGCCAGATGTAGTTGTCGGAGAATGCGCTGAGGGCTTCGATCTTGATCATCAGGTGGTCGCCAAGCAGGGGACAAAGGTGCATCTTAGGTGTCATTGTTGAAGATGGCTATGCAGGTACTGTCCATGAGCATGACCCGATGAGCGATACCCCCTTTGCCCAGGCTGACGCCGATTGGCTGCAGTTGATCGGCGCTGCCCGAGAATGGTTCACCAGCCCCTTGGGGCGCTTGCTGCTGGAGCAGGAGCAGCGCCTGCTGGATGAAGAACTGGCACGTTTCTTCGGCGGCTACCTGGTGCACTACGGGCCGTGTGCCGAGACCTCCATCGAGACGCAGCAGATCCAGCGCAGCGTGCGCCTGGGCGCGCCGTTCGCGGGCGTCGAGATCGTCTGCGAGGAGCAGTCCTGGCCGCTGGTCGAACACGCCGCCGATGTGGTGGTGCTGCAGCATGGCCTGGACTTCTGCCAGTCGCCCCACGGGTTACTGCGCGAGGCCGCTCGCAGCGTGCGCCCGGGCGGCCACCTGCTGGTGGTCGGTATCAACCCGATGAGCGCCTGGGGCGCACGGCACCTGTTCGCCCATGACATCCTCCATGACGCGCGCTGCATCGCCCCCGGGCGTCTCGGCGACTGGCTCAACCTGCTCGGCTTCGCGCTGGAGAAACGGCGCTTCGGATGTTATCGTCCGCCGCTTGCTTCCGCTGCCTGGCAGGCCCGGCTTGCTCCTCTCGAACGCTGGGGCGGCGCCTGGCAGTCGCCGGGTGGCGGTTTCTACGTATTGGTGGCGCGCAAGCTGGTGGTCGGCCTGCGCCCCCTGCGCCAGTCCCGTCGCGAACCGATGGGCAAACTGGTGCCCATGCCGGTCGCCAAGGTCAGCCGCCGCGACAGCGAGGCGTCCTGATCCTGCAACCGCTCTATCGTAATGTGACCATCGATCGAAGGCGCTGAATGTCCGAACAAGTTGAGCTATACACCGACGGTGCCTGCAAGGGTAATCCTGGCGTCGGTGGCTGGGGTGCATTGCTGGTATTCCAGGGTGTTGAGAAGGAACTGTGGGGCGGCGAGGCCGTGACCACCAATAACCGCATGGAACTGATGGGCGCGATTCGCGGCCTGGCCGAACTGAAGCGTCCCTGCGATGTACGCCTGGTCACCGACTCCCAGTACGTCATGAAGGGCATCCAGGAATGGATGCCCAACTGGAAGAAGCGTGGCTGGAAAACGGCCGCCAAGGAACCGGTCAAGAACGCCGACCTGTGGCAACAACTGGATGAGCAGGTCAACCGCCATAACGTGACCTGGCAGTGGGTGCGCGGCCACATCGGCCACCCCGGCAACGAGCGCGCGGACCAACTGGCCAACCGTGGCGTGGAAGAAATCAGGAGCATGAAGCGTGCGTAGAGTCGTACTGGATACTGAAACCACCGGTATGCCGGTCAGCGATGGTCACCGGGTCATCGAAATCGGCTGTGTCGAGGTCGAAGGGCGTCGCCTGACCGGGCGGCATTTCCATGTGTATCTTCAGCCCGATCGTGATATCGATGAAGGCGCGATCGCCGTTCACGGCATCACCAGCGAAGACCTCAAGGACAAACCGCGCTTCAAGGACGTTGCCGACGAGTTCTACGAGTTCATCAAGGGCGCGCAACTGATCATCCACAACGCGCCGTTCGACGTGGGCTTTCTCGCCAACGAGTTCTCGCTGATCGGCCAGCACGAGCGCGCGGACCTCGCCTCGTATTGCGACGTGCTGGACAGCCTGCAAATGGCCCGCGAGCGCCACCCGGGGCAGCGCAACAGCCTCGATGCGCTGTGCAAACGCTATGGCGTCGACAACTCCGGCCGGGAGCTGCATGGCGCCTTGCTCGACTCGGAGATTCTTGCCGACGTCTACCTGGCGATGACCGGTGGGCAGACCAACCTGTCGCTGGCCGGCGATGGCTCGGAAGGCGACGGCAATGGCCGTCAGCAGCCAACGCCAATTCGCCGCCTGCCGGCTGATCGCCCGCGGGGCATGGTGATCGCCGCCAGCGCCGATGACCTGGCCGCGCACGCCGCGCGTATGGCGGCAATCGAGAAGGCCGCCGGCGCGCCCGCGCTGTGGGCGCAAATGGACGTGGCGGAGCAGGGCAGTTCCGCTTCCTGAGCGGCCAATTGCGACCTTTTCGTACAGCTCCACCTGCGAGGGGTTCCGTCCTTTCCGGCGAGCCTCTACCCTGAGGATACAGCGGGCCGCCCCGCATGACCTCAGGTGTAGCTGATGTACAAAGACCTCAAGTTTCCCGTACTCATCGTTCATCGAGATATCAAGGCCGATACCGTTGCCGGCGAGCGTGTGCGGGCCATCGCCCAGGAATTGGAACTGGATGGATTCACCATCCTCTCCACCGCCAGTTCGGCGGAAGGCCATATCGTCGCCTCGACCCACCATGGCCTGGCCTGCATCCTGGTCGCAGCCGAGGGTGCCGGTGAGAACCGCCATCTGCTGCATGACATGGTCGAACTGATCCGCATCGCCCGCCGACGCGCGCCGCAACTGCCGATCTTCGCACTGGGCGAGCAGGTCACCATCGAAAACGCGCCGGCCGAGGCAATGGCCGATCTCAACCAGCTGCGCGGCATTCTCTATCTGTTCGAAGACACCGTGCCGTTCCTGGCCCGGCAGGTGGCGCGCGCGGCGCGCAACTACCTGGAGGGCCTGCTGCCGCCGTTCTTCAAGGCCCTGGTGCAGCACACCTCGCAGTCCAATTATTCCTGGCACACACCGGGTCATGGCGGCGGCGTGGCCTATCGCAAGAGCCCCGTGGGGCAGGCATTTCACCAATTCTTCGGTGAAAACACCCTGCGCTCCGACCTATCCGTGTCGGTGCCTGAACTTGGCTCACTGCTCGACCACACCGGCCCGCTGGCCGCTGCCGAGGAGCGCGCAGCGCGCAATTTCGGCGCCGATCACACCTATTTCGTGATCAACGGCACCTCGACCGCCAACAAGATCGTCTGGCATTCGATGGTCGGTCGCGATGACCTGGTGCTGGTCGACCGCAACTGCCACAAGTCGATTCTTCACGCCATCATCATGACCGGCGCGATTCCTCTTTACCTGTCGCCGGAGCGCAACGAGCTGGGCATCATCGGGCCGATTCCGCTGAGCGAGTTCTCCCGCGAGTCGATCCAGGCCAAGATCGATGCAAGCCCGCTGGCGCGGGGCCGCGAGCCCCGGGTCAAGCTGGTGGTGGTGACCAACTCGACCTACGACGGGCTGTGCTACAACGCCGAACTGATCAAGCGCACCCTCGGTGACTCGGTCGAGGTGCTGCACTTCGACGAAGCCTGGTACGCCTACGCCGCCTTTCACGAGTTCTATGCCGGGCGCTACGGCATGGGCACTACCCGCGAGGCCGGCGGACCGATGGTGTTCACCACCCACTCGACCCACAAGCTGCTCGCCGCATTCAGCCAGGCCTCGATGATCCACGTGCAGGACGGTGGCGCGGGCACCGGCGGGCGCAAGCTCGACCGCGACCGCTTCAACGAAGCATTCATGATGCACATCTCCACGTCGCCGCAGTACGGCATCATCGCCTCGCTGGACGTGGCCTCGGCGATGATGGAAGGCCCGGCCGGTCGCTCCCTGATCCAGGAAACCTTCGACGAAGCGCTCAGCTTCCGCCGCGCCCTGGCCAACCTTGGCCAGAGCCTGAGCAGCGAGGACTGGTGGTTCAGCATCTGGCAGCCGCCGCAGACCGAAGGCGCCGCCGATGTGTCCACGACGGACTGGCTGCTGCAGCCCGAGGCTGACTGGCACGGTTTCGGTGACGTGGCCGAGGACTACGTGCTGCTCGACCCGATCAAGGTCACTCTGGTGATGCCTGGGCTGACCGCCGGCGGCCGCCTCGACGAGCGCGGCATTCCCGCCGCGGTGGTCAGCAAGTTTCTCTGGGAGCGCGGCCTGGTGGTCGAGAAGACCGGCCTGTATTCGTTTCTGGTGCTGTTCTCCATGGGCATTACCAAGGGCAAGTGGAGCACGCTGCTCACCGAGTTGCTGGAATTCAAGCGCAGCTACGATGCCAACCTGCCGTTGAGCAGCGTGCTGCCGTCCATCGCGCGTGAAGGCGCGAGCTGCTACCAGGGCATGGGCCTGCGCGACCTGTGTGACGCACTGCACGACTGCTACCGGGAAAACGCAACCGCCAAGTCCCTCAAACGCATGTATACCGTGTTACCGGAAATCGCGCTGAAGCCGGCCGACGCCTACAACCAACTGGTGCGCGGCGAGGTGGAGGAGGTGCTGGTCGAGGAGGTGCAGGGCCGTATCGCCGCCGTAATGCTGGTGCCTTATCCGCCCGGTATCCCGCTGATCATGCCTGGCGAGCGGTTCACCTCGGAAACCCGGTCGATCATCGATTACCTGCGCTTCGCCCAGGCGTTCGAGCAGCGCTTCCCAGGTTTCGATGCCGACGTCCACGGGCTGCAGCGCCACGAGGGCGAGGAGGGCAGTTACTACACGGTCGATTGCATAATCGAAGGCTGACCGCGGGCACCTGCCGCAGGTTGGTGCACCCGTGTTGAGTAGCTGTGCTGTGCGTCACAGCACTGTGATCGACTTTCCGGGGGTGCTTGCTATAGTTGCGCCGTTTGCACGTCGCAGCCTGCTGCGGGCCACTCGAGTCGCCTTGCGAGTTCGTTAAACGTACGCCGAGCGCCCCTGCGCCTTCTGCCGAGGATCAACGCATGACCGAGTACCAGGCCTTTCGTGTCGAACTGATGGACAAGATTGCCCACGTGGTGATCAACCGTCCGGAGAAGATCAACGCGATGAACGCCGCCTTCTGGACGGAAATCATCGATATCTTCCGCTGGGCCGACGAGGCCGACGACGTCCGCGTGGTGGTACTGTCCGGCGCCGGACGGCATTTCTCCTCGGGCATCGACCTCGGCCTGTTGGCGCAGATCGGTAGTCAGTTGGGCAAGGACGTCGGCCGCAACGCGCAGACCCTGCGCCGCAAGATTCTCGAGCTGCAGGCCTCGTTCAACGCCGTCGACCAGTGCCGCAAGCCAGTGCTGGCGGCTATCCAGGGTTATTGCCTGGGAGGCGCCATCGACCTGGTATCGGCCTGCGACATGCGTTATTGCGCTGAGGACGCGCAGTTCGCCATCAAGGAGATCGACATCGGCATGGCCGCCGATGTCGGCACCCTGCAGCGCCTGCCGCGCATCATCGGCGACGGCATGCTGCGCGAACTGGCATTCACCGGGCGCACGGTGGCGGCTGCGGAGGCCCGGCAGATCGGCCTGGTCAACCAGGTGTTCGCCGACAGCGAGCGTCTGCTGGCCGGGGTGATGGACATTGCCCGGCTAATCGCCGCAAAATCGCCGATTGCCGTGCGCGGCACCAAGGAAATGATTCGCTACATGCGTGATCATCGCGTCGACGACGGCCTCGAGTACGTCGCTACCTGGAATGCCGCCATGTTGCAGTCCGCAGACCTGCGGGTGGCCATGGCGGCTCACATGAACAAGCAAAACCCCGAGTTCGCTGATTGATTGCGGCTTTATCACCTGTGCGGGAGGCACACTAGCGAATGGTTTCTGGAGCATCGTCACTGGGGCTGGTTCGCGACGAACTGTTCGCCACGATCGAGGAGGCGGAAGCGAGCCTCGAACAGTTCATCGTCGAGCGCAACAACGGCAGCTTGCTGCAACAGGCCGTGGACAACCTGCAGCAGGTGCGCGGTACGCTCAACCTCATCGAGCTGACCGGTGCCGAGCTGCTCGCCCAGGAAGTGCTCGACCAGGCCACCGACATTCCTGCCGGCGTCGGTCAGGAGCGCGATGCCCAGCTGGCTGCGCTGAGTAACGCCTTGCACGTGCTGCGTCGTTACCTCGAAGGGCTGGACGTGCATCGCCAGGAGATGCCCGAACTGCTGCTGCCGGCGATCAACGACCTGCGCCAGGCCTGCAAGCAACCACCGTTGCCCGAGAGTTTCTTCTTCAGTGTGCGCCTCGACCAGGCCCGCCCACGTATGGTGCCGCCGGCGCTGGACGCCGCCGCCAAGGAAAACGAGGGCCGTCGCCTGCGGCAGATGTACCAGGTGGGGCTGCTGGGCTTCATCCGCGAGCAGAACCCCGGCGGCAGCATGCGGCTGATGGGCAGGGCGATGAGCCGCCTTGATCGGCTGTTCGCCAACGAGCCCCGTGGGCGCCTGTGCTGGTTGGGCGCGGCTGCCCTGGAAGCGCAGAACGACGGCCAACTGCTGCCTCGCAAGTCGCGCAAGCAGCTGTTCTCACGCATCGACCGCGAGCTGCGGCAGATGCTGGTCAACGGTGCCTACGAGCCACCGCGCAGCCTGCTCAAGGAACTGCTCTATCTGGTGGCGCTATCCGGCGGCCAGGGGCCGATGGCGGGCGAAGTGCGCGAGCTGTTCGGCATCACCCCGCTGCCGTTCACCGACCACTTGCTGGAAGAGGAGTACCAGCGCCTGTCCGGGCCGGGCAAGGCGGTGATGCGCTCGCTGAGCTCGGCGATTCGCGAAGAGCTGGCCAGCGTCAAGGACCTGCTCGACCTGATCGAGCGGGGCACCCTGCAGGACGACGGCCTGAGCAGCCTGCATGCCTTGCTGGGCAAGCTGAGCAAGACTCTGGCGATGGTCGGCCTCAGCTCCGCCGGCAATTCCCTGGCCAACCAGTTGCCGACGGTTACCCGCTGGTGCGAAGGCGCAGCGGCGCGGCCGGACGAGCTGATCGCCCTGGCGGACGCCGTGCTGTACGTAGAAGGCATGGTGGCAACCCTGGAGCGCGGGGAGCGCATCAGCCTGCCGCGGCCGGAACCTGAGGTCTGCACCTTCGCCCAGCATCAACTGTTCGAAGCGCGTGTGGTGGTGCTCGATGAAGCGCGCGCGGGCCTGGCCCTGGCCAAGCGGGCGATCACCGCCTACCTCGAAGCGGCAGGTGATCGCATGCACCTGGCCAACGTGCCGTTCAGCCTGCAGGCGGTGCGCGGCGGCCTCTGGTTCCTTGGCCAGGAGCGCGCGGCGGCGCTGGTCGGCGCCTGTGCGGACTATATACAGACGCAGATGCTCGATGCCGAGCAGATGCCGGCCGAAGCGCGCCTGGAAGTGCTCGCCGATGCCTTGAGCAGCCTGGAGTACTACCTGGAAGCAGACAGCAACCTGGCGCAGCCCGGCGTGCTGGACCTGGCCACGGAAAGCGTGCGCGTGCTGGGCCAGGAGGTCGCCGCCTGATGTCGGCTCGCTGGTTGCCCGAGTTGCTCGATTGCCGGCAGCCTGGCGGTATGGCGCTGGTGCACCACCGCCAGCATTTCCTGGGCGATGCCAGTGGCTTGTTCTTCCCGCGCACCTGGCTGCACAAGCAGGACCTGCCGGTGCTGGCCGAACACGGCCTCGGGCATTTTCGCGGTGAGCCGCTCTACCTGATCGAGCTTGGCGACAAGGCCGAGCTGCCCGGCTGCAGTTGGCAGGGGCTGCGTCAGGTCATGCTGGAGGGCGACGCCGAGCTGTTCCAGCTGCTCGGTTACGCGGCGCAGATCGGTACCTGGGCCAGCGACAATCGATTCTGTGGCGGCTGCGCCACGCCCATGGAACAGGTCGCCGGCGAACGGGCCATGCAGTGCCCGCGCTGCCACCTGCGCCAGTACCCACGCCTGTCCCCGAGCATGATCGCCCTGGTCACCCGTGGTGACGAGGTGCTGCTGGCCCGCTCGCCACGCTTCGTCACCGGGGTGTACAGCACGCTCGCCGGGTTCGTCGAGCCCGGCGAGTCGGTCGAGCAATGCGTGGCACGTGAAGTGCGCGAAGAAGTGAACGTGGAGGTTTGCGACATCGAGTACCAGGGCAGCCAGAACTGGCCCTTTCCGCACTCGCTGATGCTCGGGTTTCACGCCCGTTATGCCGGTGGCGAGATCATCAGGCAGGAAGCGGAAATCGAGGACGCGCGCTGGTTCTCCATCCACGCGCTACCGCCGTTGCCGGCCTCGCGCTCCATCGCCCGTTACCTGATCGACCTGTACGTGGCGCGGCGCCTAGGGCACAGCGAACCAGTGCTGCCAGACTAGCCGCGTCGTCAGGCCCAGCACCACCAGAATGAACACCGGTCGGATGAACTTCGAACCGCCGCCAATCGCCGTACGTGCGCCCAGGAATGCGCCGGCCATCAGCGAAAAGCCCATGCACAGCCCCAGCACCCAGGCCACCTGACCGGCGGCGATGAATACCACCAGTGCGCAGGCGTTGCTGATGAAGTTCATCGAGCGGGCCACGCCGCTGGCCCGGACCAGATCCAGCGGATACATCAGCAGCGTACTGACCGTCCAGAACGCGCCAGTGCCCGGGCCGGCCACGCCGTCGTAGAAGCCCAGGCTGATGCTCTGCGGCCATTGCCGCCGGGTGGCGATCGGCAAGTCGGCGTCCAGCGGCGCGTCCGGGGTCTTGCCGAACAGCAGATAGAGGCCGCAAGCGAATACCACGACCGGCAGCATCTTGTTGATCCATTCGGCAGGCATCCAGTGCACCAGAATCGCGCCGCCGATGGCGCCGATTGCGGTGCCGACCATGGCGTTCTTCCATTTGCCGGGGCTGAATAGTTTGCGCCGGTAAAAGGTGTAGCTCGCGGTTGCGGAGCCGAAGGTCGCGCAGAGCTTGCTGGTGCCCAGCACCAGATGCGGCGGCAGGCCGGTGGTGAGCAGCGCCGGGATGGTCAACAGGCCGCCGCCTCCGGCGATGGCATCGATGAATCCTGCGATGAACGCGACCAGCGCAAGCAGCAGCAACGTCGTGGGGTCGACGGCCATTTCGAAGGGAGGGGACATAAAAGGCGACCTGTATCCGATTGTGCGGTGTCAATGCTGTTCGCAGAGGAACGCGCTGCGCATAATGCCGATATTTTCACGCACAAGGAATTGATTCCATGCAGTACAACGGTCTCGCCTGGGTGACGGCCCTGCTGGCCTTGCTGGTGGTGTTCGTCGCGCTCAGGATCCTGTTCGGTGGTCGCTGGTTTCTGGCCTGGCTGCGCGGCACCTGCGGCCTGGCTTTCCTCGGCGCCGCGGTGCTGATCGGGCTGGTGGCCTACGACCTCAGCCGCTATGACTCATGGCCCGCCGACAAGCCGCTGCTGACGCTCAGCTTCCACCGTGCCGGTGACGTCTACCAGGTCGACATCCTCGAAAATGGCGCCCAGCGCAGCGTCACCCTGGAAGGCGACCTCTGGCAGCTGGACGTGCGCCTGCTGCAATGGAAGGGGCTGGCAGCGCTCATCGGCCTGGAACCGGGCTATCGGCTGGAAAGGCTCAATGGCCGCTTCCTGGCCATCGAGCAGCAGAGCCAGGCCCGCTACACCCAGGTGGAGCTGACCCAGAGCCTGTATGGCGTCGACCTGTGGCGCTGGCTGCGCGTGGGCCAGCATGACCTGTTCATGTTCGACGCCCAGGCGCGCCGGGTAACCTACCTGCCGATGGCCGACGAAGCGGTGTTCAACATCAGCCTAACGCCCACCGGCCTGCTCGCGCAGCCGATGAACCAGGCGGCCCACCAGGCGCTGCAAGACTGGCAGTAGGGGGCGTCGCGTCAAGCCGGCGCCCGCCTCAGGACAGGAAGCCGCCGTCCACATTCAATGCCACACCAGTGGCGTAGCTCGACGCATCGCTGGCCAGATACAGCACTGCACCCGCCATCTCGCTCGGGTCGGCCACGCGCTTGAGCGGGATGCGCTGCAGGGCGAAGTTGAGGATCGCCTCGTTCTTGGTCAGCGCCGAGGCGAAACGTGTATCGGTGAGGCCCGGCAGCAGAGCGTTGCAGCGAATGCCGAACTGTGCGCATTCCTTGGCGAACACCTTGGTCATGCTGATCACCGCGGCCTTGGTGACCGAATAGATGCCCTGGAACTCGCCCGGTGACACGCCATTGATCGACGCGACGTTGATGATGCTGCCGCCGCCGTGTTCCTTCATCAGCTTGCCGCCTTCGATGGACATGAAGTAGTAGCCGCGGATATTCACGTCGACGGTCTTCTGGAACGCGCCCAGATCGGTGTCCAGCACGTTGCAGAACTGCGGGTTGGTGGCGGCGTTGTTGACGAGTATGTCGAGCCGGCCGAAGCGCTCGCGGATTTCGGCGAATACCGCCTTGATCTGCTCCATTTCGCCGATGTGGCAGGCCATGGCCACGGCCTGGCCGCCCTTGGCGATGATGGCGTCGGCGACCGTCTGGCAATCGTCCAGTTTGCGGCTGGCGACGATCACCTGGGCACCTTGCTGAGCCAGCAGGTGGGCGATCGCTTCACCAATGCCGCGGCTGGCACCGGATACGAAGGCAATCTTGCCGTCGAGGTCGAACAGCGGGGTCTTGGGCATGGCATGAGCCTCTTGCAAGGGGTGGCATCAGAGTGCAGAGCGGGCGATGACCTTCAGGGCCATCTGCTCCAGCAAGGCGTTCATTTGTACGAAGGAGGCGAAGCGCTTGTCGGCGGTCTGCCCGTGGTAGTAGCGGTAGTAGATCTGCTGGACGATGCCGGCCAGGCGGAACAGCCCGTAGAGGTAGTAGAAATCGACGTTGGCGATCTCGGTGCCGGACCGCTGTGCGTAATAGTCGACGAAGCCCTGGCGGGTCAGCATGCCCGGCGCATTGCTCGGCTGTCGGCGCATCAGTTGCACGGGCGCCGGGTCGTCGGCTTCGATCCAGTAGGCCAGCGTGTTGCCGAGATCCATCAGCGGATCGCCCAGGGTGGTGAGTTCCCAGTCGAGCACACCGATGATGCGCATGGGGTCGTGCGGATCGAGAATCACATTGTCGAAACGATAGTCGTTGTGGACGATCGCCGGCCGCGGATGGTCAGCGGGCATTTTCTCGCGCAACCAGCTTCTGGCTTCCTGCCACAGCGGCGCGTCAGGCGTGCGGGCGTTGTCGTAGCGCTCGCTCCAGCCGTTGATCTGGCGCGCCACGTAGCCGTCCGGCTTGCCAAGGTCGCCCAGGCCGCAGCTCTGGTAGTCGACCTGATGCAACTCAACCAGCCGGTCTATGAAGCTCTTGCACAGGGTCGTGGTCTGGGCGGACGTGAACGCCAGGTCGGCCGGCAGGTCGGCGCGCAGGATGATGCCTTCGAGCCGTTCCATGACGTAGAACTCGGCGCCAATCACCGACTCATCGGTACAGTGCACGAAGGCCTTCGGGCAATAGGGAAAGGCCTCGCGCAGCGCGTTGAGAATACGGAATTCGCGGCCCATGTCGTGGGCAGACCTGGCCTTGCTGCCAAACGGCGGGCGGCGTAGCACCAGTTCCCGATCGGCATAGCGCAGCAGGTAGGTGAGGTTCGAGGCGCCACCGGGAAACTGGCTGATCTGCAGTGCGCCGCGCAAGCCCTCGATATGGGCCTTGAGGTAGGCATCGATGGTGTGAACATCCAGTTCCTCGCCTTGGCGGATCGCGCTGGAGCGGTCGGTGAGTGTCATCCCTATCCCTTCTACTTGTGGTTGGCGGTGATGATCGAGCCAATCTAATCAGCCGGCGCTGGTGCGACAAGCCTGGCAGGGGCTTATAGATCTGGCTGTTGGCGGCGGATCAAGGCGGCTGATGCGCTGGAACGCGAGTGCCAGGCCAAAAAAAACCGGAATCGATCGACTCCGGTTTTCCTGGCGCGATCCGTGTGCCTGGCACTCAGACCGGGAACAGTTCGCTCAGCTTCAGTGCCAGCATCATGTCGCCTTCGGCGCGCAGCTTGCCGGCCATGAACGCCTGCATGCCGTCGGTTTCGCCGGTGGTGATGCCCTTGAAGGTTTCCTTGTCCATGATCAGGGTGACGTTGGCGTCCGGGCTGTCGCCCTGTTTGACGTCGCAGGTACCGTCCTTGACGATCAGGTAGTGATTGTCGGCATCTTCGATGTTGAACTGGAACACCAGGTCCAGGCCTTCGGCGGCGCTGGGGTTGAACTTGGCCTGCATGGTTTGGACGATGTCTGCGACGCTCATGGTGGTTTCCTTTGTTTTCGGATGGTTCTGCACCCTCGCGGGCACGTGTACCGGCGCTCAGCGATAGGTGATGAGCGACGGCGTATTCAACAGCTGCAGGTGGGCGTAGCTGTTGAACGAAGCCAGGGTCACCCGCTCGCCTTGAAACTTCAGGCAGCTTAGCGAGGTGTTGACGATTTGCCAGTTCATGGCGAAAGCGCTGGCGACCGGCATGCCGGTCAGCAGGTGCAAGAGGGCCGTGATGGTGCCGCCGGATGTGAACACGGCGATTTGCTCTCTGGATGTTGCGCCAGTGAGCAGGCGCTCCAGGCCGCCCGCGACCTGATCGAGAAACGCCTGCCAGCTCTGCAGCGCAGGGGCGTCGTAATCGCCGCCGATCCAGGTGTCCAGCAGGCGCACGAACAGGCGCTGGAACTCGGCGCGGTTGTGCGCGGCGTTGCGCATGATGTCGACAGCCTCTGGTTCGTACGGCAGCAGCGACGGGAGCAGGGCGCGGATGACGCCTTCGGCATCGAATTCATTGAATGCAGCATCGGTTTGCAGTGTTGGCGCCTCGTCCAGCTGAGCGAGTACCAGGCGGGCAGTATGCGATTGCCTGAGCAGGCTGCCGCTGATCGCGTGGTCGAGGCGTAGGCCGGATTGCGCAAGGTGCCGGCCGAGCAAGTCGGACTGCCGCTCGCCGAGCGACGAGAGGACGTCGTAATCCTCTGCACCGAACGAAGCCTGGCCATGTCGAATGAGGTAGATGCTGCCCACGTGCGCTGCAATCCGGGAACCTGATGGTGGGCGAGGTTAGGAGGGATGCACAAAGGCTGTCAACGAAAAATCATACGTTTGTTTGAATTCGTCCGAACTGCTGCGCCGAAAGCCACGACGCTGTCTGGTCGCGGTCAGGTGGCGCCGGTATGCTTGGACGACGCAGGGCCTCGAAACGAGGCCACCGATCACAGATAGGGGAAAAGTGTGGAGTTTCTTGCTGATTACGCAGGGTTTCTGGCCAAGACGGTGACGCTGGTGGTGGCCATCATCGTCGTTCTGGTCGCGCTGGTTGCCGTGCGCAGCCGTGGTCGGCGCAGTGGCGGCCAGCTGCAGGTGACCAAACTCAACGATTTCTACAAGGCGCTGCGCCAGCGCCTCGAACAATCGATTCTCGACAAGGACCAGTTCAAGGCCCTTGCCAAGGAAGAAGCCAAGGCTGCCAAACAGGCCAAGAAGCAGGCACAGCAGAAATCCCGGGTCTACGTGCTGGATTTCGACGGTGACATCAAGGCGTCGGCCACTGATGGTCTGCGCCATGAAATCACTGCGCTGCTGAGCCTGGCCACGCCGCAGGATGAAGTGGTGCTGCGCCTGGAGAGCGGCGGCGGCATGGTGCACAGCTATGGGCTGGCGTCCTCGCAACTGGCACGCATTCGCCAGGCCGGGATCCCGTTGACGGTGTGCATCGACAAGGTCGCTGCCAGCGGCGGCTACATGATGGCCTGCATCGGCGAGAAGATCATTTCCGCGCCGTTCGCCATCCTTGGCTCCATCGGTGTGGTCGCTCAGTTGCCCAACGTCAATCGCCTGCTCAAGAAGCACGACATCGACTTCGAGGTGCTGACTGCCGGCGAATACAAGCGCACCTTGACGGTGTTTGGCGAAAACACCGAAAAGGGCCGGGAAAAGTTCCAGGAAGACCTGGAAACCACCCATGAGCTGTTCAAGAACTTCGTGGCCCGTTATCGCCCGCAACTGGAGATCGACGAGATCGCCACGGGCGAAGTCTGGCTGGGTATGGCGGCGCTGGAAAAACAGCTGGTCGATGAGCTCAAGACCAGCGACGAATACCTGGCCGAGCGCGCCCGCGAAGCCGACCTGTTCCAACTGCACTTCGTGCAGAAGAAATCCCTGCAGGAGCGTGTCGGCCTGGCTGCCAGCGTGGCGCTGGACCGTTTCGCCCTGACCTGGCTGAGCCGCCTCGGCCAGCAACGCTTCTGGTAACCGCAGCGTCCGCCTGTGCGGATGAAGGAGGTTTGGATGACGAGTTTTTCCGCACTACAGGCAGCACCTGATGCAGGCGGCACCTTTTCCCAGCAGGTGGTCGAGCGCGATGTCGCCGACCTGCCTGCTGGCGAGTTGTTGATCCGCGTTCAGTACTCATCCCTCAACTTCAAGGACGCCCTGTCGGCCAGCGGCCAGCGTGGCGTCAGCCGCCATTACCCGCACACGCCGGGCATCGACGCGGCCGGTGTGGTCGAGCATTCCAGCGCCGCCGAATTCGCCGAGGGCGACGAAGTGATCGTCACCGGCTATGACCTGGGCATGAACACCGCTGGCGGGTTTGGGCAGTACATTCGTGTTCCTGTCGGCTGGGCCATCAAACGGCCCCAGGGCCTGTCGCTGCGCGAGGCGATGATCCTCGGCACCGCCGGGCTGACCGCTGCGCTGTGTATCGATAAGCTCGAGCGGGCCGGGCTCGAGCCGGACGACGGCCCGGTGCTGGTCACCGGTGCCACCGGCGGTGTAGGCAGCATTTCGGTGATGCTGCTCAGCACGTTGGGCTACCAGGTCGCGGCGGCGACCGGCAAGGCCCAGCAGGCGGACCTGCTGACTCGCCTGGGCGCCAAGCAGATCGTGCCGCGCCTCGAACTGCAGAGCGGGACGGATCGGCCCTTGTTGCGTGAGCAATGGGCTGGCGCGGTGGACACGGTGGGCGGCGATATTCTCTTCAACGTGCTCAAGGCCACCCAGTATGGCGGCAGCGTCGCCTGCTGCGGACTGACCGCGGGTGTCGACTTCCAGGCCAGCGTACTGCCGTTCATCCTGCGTGGCGTCAACCTGCTGGGTGTCGACTCGGTCGAGTTGCCGCTGGTGGTCAAGGCATCGATGTGGGACAAGCTGTCGTTGCAATGGAAACTGGCGAACCTCGAGGACTTGGTGACCGAGGTCGGCCTGGCGCAATTGCCGGCGGCCATCGAGCAGATCCTGCACGGCGAGCAGGTCGGCCGGGTGCTGGTGCGCCTGGACTGACCCTACGCAGGGGTGGCGGCAAACAAACGCCCGGTGCACTGCACCGGGCGTTTTGCATTCGGGGCAGGCTACCGGCGCTTGATCGAGCGGCCTGGAGCAGACAAAGAAAGCCCGGCAGAAGCCAGGCTCGGGTACCAGGTGTCAGACCTGGGGTGGATCGGTCTCGCGCTGCGGGTGACGGTGCTGGGCGATGCCTTCGATCAACTGCTTGATCAATGGCTGGTCAGCGCTGTCGCCGTTGTAGACACCGGCCGGCGCATCCTGCAGCGGCACATCGGCTTTTTCCAGCAATGCCGAGCCGGCGCCGACGGCGAGAATGGTCTTGCCATGGCGAAAGCTGTCACGCACGAATTCCAGGGCACGACCATCAGCCTGCAGCGCCTTGCTGGCAGCCATGCCGTCAGGCACCACCAGCGCATCGAACAGCGGCGCCGGCTGATTTTCCAGGGAACAGTCGGCCTCGATAACGCTGCCATCGGCCGCAGTGAAGGGCCCGACTCGCGGGCCAACCAGGCGAACCACGGCGCCCTCGGCCTGCAGGGCGGCAGACACCGCATGCAGCGACACGGCATCGACACCAGTCGCCAGCAGAATGGCTACCTGACGGGTGCGGATGCTGCCATCGCCTGGCCGCGCCAGCAGTGACAGCGCTGGCGAGTTGTCGATCTCCGCAGCGATGGGCTCCGGGTTGGCGCGCGGCAACGGCTCCGGCAATGACATGCCAAGGCCATCGGCGACGCCTTGCGCCAGCGTGTCGGAAATATTGCGCAGCATCGCCACGGTACGAACACGGATGCCAGGTACGGTCACCTTGCTCAGCTCGAAGCGCAGCGCGTCAATGATGTGTTGCTGCTCGTGGGGCGCCTGGCTGTTGAAGAACAGGCTCGCCTGGTTGTAATGCTCGGCGAACTTCTCCGGCTTGCCGCGCGTTTCATTGCCCTGCACCGGCTCGGGGAACGACATGTAGCCCATCTCGCCGTTCTGGAACGGGCAGCCACCGGCCAGGGAGTTCGGCTCGTAGGCGACCCGACCGCGGTGGATGGTTTGCCGATGCATGCCGTCACGCTGGTTGTTGTGCACCGGCACCACAGGGGCGTTGATCGGTAGCTCCTGGAAATTGGCGCCGCCGAGGCGGGTGATCTGCGTGTCCACGTAGGAGTGGATGCGACCAGCCAGTAGCGGGTCGTTGCTGAAATCGATCCCGGGCACCACATGGGCGGTGCAGAACGCAACCTGCTCGGTTTCGGCGAAGAAATTGTCCGGGTTGCGGTTGAGCACCATGCGGCCAATCGGCCGCACCGGCACCAGTTCCTCGGGGATCAGTTTGGTGGAGTCGAGGATGTCGAAGCTGAACGACTCTGCGTCGGCTTCGGAGATGATCTGTACGCCCAGTTCCCATTCCGGGTACTCACCTGCTTCGATGGCTTCCCACAGGTCGCGGCGGTGGAAGTCCGGATCGGCGCCGGATATCTTCACGGCTTCGTCCCATACATGGGAGTGAGTGCCCAGCTTGGGGCTCCAGTGGAACTTGACGAAGTGCGACTCCCCGGCGGCATTCACGAAACGGAAGCTGTGCACGCCGAAGCCCTGCATCATCCGGTAGCTGCGCGGGATGCCGCGATCGGACATCACCCACATGATCATGTGCGCGGATTCCGGCATCAGCGAGATGAAGTCCCAGAACGTATCGTGGGCCGAGGCTGCCTGGGGCATGCCGTGGTGCGGCTCGGGTTTGACCGCGTGCACCAGGTCGGGAAACTTCATGGCGTCCTGGATGAAGAACACCGGGATATTGTTGCCAACCAGGTCCCAGTTGCCCTGATCGGTGTAGAACTTGACGGCGAAACCGCGGGCGTCGCGGGCGGTGTCCTTGGACCCGCGCTCACCGGCCACGGTGGAAAAGCGCACGAACACCGGCGTCTGCTTGCCGGCTTCGGCGAACAGCGAGGCGCAGGTCAGGTCCTGCAGCGAATCGTAAGTTTCGAAATAGCCGTGGGCTGCCGAGCCGCGGGCGTGGACGATGCGCTCGGGAATCCGCTCATGGTCGAAATGGGTGATCTTCTCACGAAGGATGAAATCCTTGAGCAGTGCCGGGCCGCGCAGGCCGGCTTTCAGCGAGCTCTGGTTATCGCCGATCGGCACGCCCAGGTTGGTGGTCATGCCCTGGCCGCCGCTGTCGGCACGGACCCTCGGCAGATGGCCGGTAGCGGCGTTGACGCCTTGCTGTGGCGCATCACCGGTCTTCTCGTTGCGATTGACCTCGCTCACGGTACTGGCGCCCACGCTGAACGGACAGCCGGCGGTGGCGCCCTGGGGCGGCCTGCCGGAAGTCTCGCCGTATTCGGCTGCCTTGTTGGCATTGTGCGGCATGGCGTCGACGGTTTCGCCGGTGGCGCGTTTCTGCTCGATCACGGCTTTGCCGGTATCGGCGGGTGGCGCCGCATTGGCAGCGCTGTCGCTTTTCAAATAAGCGCTATCGGCGGCAGGGGATTTCGGGCTGGACGGTTTGCGCGAAGCCATTTGCATATCCTCATCGGGCTGTTGGGGTGGCTGCACCTCGGTTGCGCGCAGCGTGGTTTGGTCACCCCAAGGCATCGAGCAATCTGATGTTGCGCTGCTTCGATACCCATGGGCTTCTCGGGTCTATGGGTATCGAACGGCCGTGTACAACTTAGGTTCAGGGGAATTAACCCAACGGTTGCTGGCGCTTGGCTATCAGCCAAGGCCAACGGGTTCGCGAGCCACCAGAACTCGCATGGCAGCTGGAGGGCAGCCAAACAGCGCTGCGCATTGCAAGCGGCTGCAGGTGCCAGGGAAGCGGGAGAGTGAGTGCGAGAGGCCGCTACGGCTGTGATGAAGATTTGTACAGCTTCTGGAACAGGGCGCATAAAAAACCCCGCCGACTGGCAGGGCTTTTGGCGTCAGGCGCGGCGCCTGAACAGAGGTACCGGCTGATCGCTGGAGGCCTGATAGACCTCACTGAATTCCTCGAAGGCTTTCAGTGCGTCTTCCGGGTCCTTGTCTTCACGCAAGGCGAAGGCATCGAAGCCGCAGCGCTTGAGCGCCCACAGCTGATCACGCAGCACATCGCCAATCGCTCGCAGCTCGCCCTTGAATCCGTAGCGAGTGCGTAGCAGGTAAGCGGAGGAGGAGTGACGGCCGTCGGTGAAGGCCGGGAAGTTCAGCGCGATGACCTGGAAGTCGTCCAGGGCGTCGACGATGGACTCGATTTCTTCCTCGGCATCCAGCCAAACGCCCAGGCCGCCGTCGCGGGCTTTCAGTGCATGGCCATGCTCCAGCCAGAGTGCCAGCGGGACGATCAGGTCGTCGCAGTTGGACAGTTCCTCGAAGGTGGTTTCCTTCGGCAGCAGGTGCCAGCTTTCGTCGACGATCTGGCCGTTCTTAATGATTCGCTGCATATACGCGCTCCTTGAACGGGGCGACACCGATACGGCGGAAGGTGTCGATGAAGCTCTCTTCTTCGGTACGTTGCTCGACGTACACGTTGACGATCTTGTCGATCACGTCCGGCATGTCGTCCTGCGCGAATGACGGGCCGAGGATCTGTGCCAGGCTGGCATCGCGACCGGCGCTGCCGCCAAGCGATACCTGGTAGAACTCCTGGCCTTTCTTGTCCACCCCGAGAATGCCGATATGGCCGACGTGGTGGTGGCCGCAGGCGTTCATGCAACCGGAGATGTTGAGGTCGATGTCGCCGATGTCGAACAGGTAGTCGAGGTTGTCGAAACGCCGCTGGATGGCTTCGGCCACCGGGATCGACTTGGCGTTGGCCAGGGAGCAGAAGTCGCCGCCAGGGCAGCAAATGATGTCAGTCAGCAGGCCCACGTTCGGCGTGGCGAAACCCTGCTCGCGAAGCTCGCCCCACAGCGTGAACACCTGCTCCTGCTCGACGTCGGCAAGGATGATGTTCTGGTTGTGGCTGTTGCGCACCTCACCGAAGCTGTAGCGGTCGGCGAGGTCGGCGATGGCTTCGAGCTGCTTGTCGGTGACGTCGCCTGGTGCCACACCGGTTGGCTTGAGCGACAGGGTCACTGCCACGTAGCCGGGCTTCTTGTGAGCGAACGTGTTGCGTTCACGCCAGCGGGCAAACCCCAGGTGTTCGCTGTCGAGCCTGGCGAGGAGGGCATCCTGATCCTGCAGCGGCTTGTACGCCGGGTCGACGAAATGCGCGGCAACACGGGCCACTTCCTCGTCGGTGAGGGTCGTGGGGCCGTCTTTCAGGTGCGCCCATTCGGCATTCACGCGCTCGGCGAATACGTCCGGAGTCAGCGCCTTGACGAGGATCTTGATGCGCGCCTTGTACTTGTTGTCACGACGGCCATAGCGGTTGTAGACACGCAGGATGGCGTCGAGATAGGACAACAGGTGCCGCCACGGCAGGAATTCATTGATGAAGCTGCCGACGATCGGCGTACGGCCGAGACCGCCACCGACGGCGACGCGGAAGCCCAGCTCGCCGGCGGCGTTCTTCACCGCTTCCAGGCCGATGTCGTGCACCTCGATGGCCGCGCGGTCGCTGGCAGCGCCATTGACCGCGATCTTGAACTTGCGCGGCAGGTGGCTGAACTCGGGGTGGAAGGTCGACCATTGGCGGATGATTTCGCACCAGGGGCGCGGATCGATCAGCTCGTCCCTGGCAACGCCGGCGAACTGGTCGGTGGTGGTGTTGCGGATGCAGTTGCCGCTGGTCTGGATGGCGTGCATCTGCACGGTGGCCAACTCGGCGAGAATCTCCGGCACGTCTTCGAGTTCCGGCCAGTTGAACTGCACGTTCTGCCGGGTGCTGATGTGCGCGTAACCCTTGTCGTAATCACGGGCGATCTGCGCCAGCTTGCGCACCTGGGTGGAGGACAGCAGGCCGTACGGCACGGCGATGCGCAGCATGGGCGCGAAACGCTGGATGTACAGACCGTTCTGCAGGCGCAGCGGACGGAATTCTTCACCGCTCAGTTCGCCACTGAGGTACCGGCGGGTTTGATCGCGGAACTGCTTGACGCGGTCCTCGACGATTTTCTGGTCGTACTGGTCGTATACGTACATGGGAATCCTGTTATCAGGCTGCTTGCCAGATCGATGAAAAGCTACTGCGCAGCTGCACGGTGTGGAAATCAGCGATGAACTGGATAACCGTTCATTGCGACTTCGTTCCTGGCTAGCCGTCGCTCACAACGTCTCGATGACCTGTTACAGCAAATCTGCGCGCACGGCCGCGCACTCCAGGCGGAGCCGAGGGAAGATACCAGTTCGGGTTTATGCGCAAAAGTGATGTTTTAGAATATGAAAAGAACTTTTGATTCTATACATTGACTGCATGCATAACCGGGTGCGCTGAACCGCCGGCAACGCCTCGCACAAGCGCTGCTCAATAACGTTTGGCGTCTGCCGGCCGTCGAGAATGGTTCCTGATCGAGCGTGCAAGGTGCAACAGATATTCGCCTGAGTAGCGACGTAAAAGGGGCATTGCCTAGATGAGCGGCTCGCAGCGTACCGGGCAGCGCACCGAGTTGGCCAGGAAGCAGGCGTCGTGCGCGGCGCCGTGCAGGCCGTGCAGTTCATCCATCCCAGGCTGCCTGTCGCCACTGAAGATCACCTGCGGTCGAAGCAGCACGTCGGTAATCGCCAGGCGACCCTGTTCATCACGGGCCAGCTTGCCCTCGACGTCATCCCGATAATCGTCGACCTGAAATCCCTGTTGCGCGGCGAGCGAGAGAAACCACAGCATGTGGCAACTCGACAGCGAGGCGATGAACGCTTCTTCCGGGTCGACGGCGCTGGCGTCGGACATCGGCAGCGGCACCACGGCCGGGGAGGAGGAGGCGGGAATGTCCAGGCCACCGTCGAACAGCCAGCGATGGGCACGGCTGTAGCGGTTATCGAGAAAAGCCTGGTCGCCCCGCGACCAAAGAACGGTGGCGCTGTGTTTTGCCATGCTGACTCCATGTTGCATGAACACCAGTGAGGCCTGGAGTGTCGCAGATATCAAGCGTGTCATGGAGGCTGTGGCATGTGCGCACGGGGATCTGGCCGATCATTCGCGTGCCGGAACGTCAACAGGCCCTAAAGTATTCGTCCCGGTTATTCGTGGTTTAACAGAGAGGTTTCATGCAAGCGCTTCCACAGTCCAACCATGGTTTTCTGCAGGCCTGCCTCATCCAGATGCGCGCTTCGCCCTGGGTCGCCGCCGGGCTGGGCGTCGCACTGCTGGTGGTCCTGTGGCTGCTGATCAGCAGTCTGTTCAATGTCTTCGATGAAGGCCATCCCGAGCGCATAAGGAACGCGCTGTATGGCGGCGGCGCGGGTTTCGTGGCGACCGCACTGGGCGCGATGGCTGCGCTTGCGCTGGGCACCATCAGCGTCAAGACCCAGGACAGCCTGCTCGGCTTTGCCGCCGGGATGATGCTCGCCGCCAGTTCGTTTTCGCTGATCCTGCCGGGGCTCGAGGCGGCCGAAGGCATCACCGGCAGTGGCCTGCTCGGTGCCGCCACGGTGGTGCTGGGGCTGGCGCTCGGCGTCCTGCTGATGCTCGGGCTCGACCATTTCACGCCCCACGAACATGAGAGCACAGGGCCACGTGGCCCGCAGACCGAGCGGCTGAACCGCGTGTGGCTGTTCGTCTTCGCCATCACCCTGCACAACCTGCCGGAAGGCATGGCGGTTGGGGTCGGCTTTGCGGGGGATGACATGCAGGTCGGTGTGCCCCTGGCGACCGCCATCGCTATCCAGGATCTGCCCGAGGGCCTGGCCGTGGCGCTCGCCCTGCGTACCATCGGCCTGTCGGCGTTGCAGGCGGCGCTGATCGCAGCAGCCACGGGCCTGATGGAGCCGCTGGGCGCGCTGGTCGGCGTCGGTATGTCCAGCAGCTATGCGCTGGCTTATCCCATCGGGCTTGGTCTGGCGGCGGGCGCCATGCTCTTCGTGGTGTCCCACGAAATCATTCCGGAAACCCACCGCAACGGCCACCAGACACCCGCGACCCTGGGACTGATGGGCGGCTTTGCCGTGATGATGTTCCTGGATACCGCCTTGGGCTGATTGGCGTTTGCCCGTGCCTGATGCACACTGCGCCCGGGCGATCGGCTGTGGGGTTGGCGTGTGGGCATAAGTGATGGCGTAAGCCGAGTTCGGCGTGCGGGTTGGGCCGCGTTGCTGGTCGGTGCCCTGGGCACCAGCAGCGCCGTGCTGGCCGAGCCGTTGAACATCTATGTCGGCCAGGGGCAGATGCCGTTCGCTGACGTGGCCCCCGAGCGGGCCGGGCTGTTTGGCGACCTCATGAGCGAGCTGTGCGTGCGCACCGAGCAGCAGTGCAATTTTCGAAACGTACCCTGGCGCCGTGTGCTGAGCGAGGCGAGCGGCGATGAACGGGGCATCGTCCTGAACCTGGGGCGCACTGCGGAGCGCGAGGACGATTTCGTCTGGCTTGTGGACGTGCTGCCCACGTCCTATGTACTGGCCAGCGTCGATCATCCGTTCAGCAGTCTCGCCGAGGCGCTGAAAGCCGGGCCGGTGGCGGTCATGAGTGGCACGCCAAGGGCAGAGGACATCAATGCCGTGCGCACGGGCGAGCAACGCGTCGTCGAAGTCACCGATCCGCAACAGGCTGCGCAACTGCTGCACAGCGGTCGCGTGGTGGCCTGGTTCGAGATCGACCTGCGTGCGCTGTACCTGTGGCGTGAGCTGGGCTACGAAGCACCGCTGCTGTTCGGCAAACCGCTGGCCAGTACCCGCAGCCACATCGCTGGCAGCCTGAGGCTCGAAGGCGCTCCGGCGCTGCACCAGCGCATGACCGAGGCGTTCCAGAGCATGCGCGCCGACGGCAGCTGGCAGCGCATCCTGGCGAGCTACCTGGGCCTGGAAAAGTCCAGGGCTTTGCTGTCGGACGGCTGGTGAGTCATGCTATCGCACTGAAAACACCGCGCGGAGCGCCAAATGAAGTACATACACCAGCGCGAGCACCTCAACGAAGACGACCTGGTCGTCATCGAATGCTCGCAGCCCTGCAATATCCGCCTGATGAACGACGCGAATTTTCGCAGCTTCAAGAATGGCGGCCGGCACACCTACCACGGCGGCGCGTTCGACAAGTTTCCGGCCAAGATCACCGTGCCCAGCAGTGGCTTCTGGAACATCACCATCGACACGGTGACCCGCAAGGCGATCAGCGTAACGCGCAAGCCGACGCTCAAGCATTCGATCAAGCTGGTGCGCAGGTCGTCGTCGGATTTGTCGTAAGTCCTGCCTGAAGCGAGCTCCTTCCCCTGAGCCGCTTATCGCCGCTGCGAGCCAAACAGCCCGGCGTATAACGCCTCGATGGATTCGATACGAGCGAAGCTCGCTCGCGGCACCACACGTATATTCGGCCGCTCGGCCTTGGCGCCCTGGACGTTGGCCTTGGTATGCCTGGCGACTCTAAAAGCTTGCAGGTCGGCAAGTGGCTCGCCTGGCAAGCCACCGAAGAACAGGAATGGACCGAGTGCCATGCTGTTCGGGTCGAATTGAATCCAGATCACGCAGCCCGATGGTTTGCGTCCCAGATCGAGATGAATGTTCTGGCTGGCGGTAACCGCCGAAATAGCCGAGGTCTTGAGCTGGATATGACGGACAACGCCATCCGCTTCCAGCACGATATCGTGGCCCGAGCGGTCAAGCAGTGAATGGGAGACTTCCAGCGTTGCGCCGTACTTCAGCCAGGAAAGCTTGAGCATCTCTGCGACGAACAGATGCTCGATCAGCTTTTCCCGGTAGACGGATTGGTGGGTATCCAGGCTCATCGGCAAGAAGCCACTCGGTAATTGGCGAGGCTAGTCGGCATCAACGCTGACAGCGGCCAGACAGATCAAGCGATGGCCGTCGACTAGCCAACTATCATCGCCAGCCTGATATGCGGCTTCCATCACCGCGTTGTAACTGAACTGCCAGCGTTTGCGTTCGCGGCCATCCTGCACCTCGATGGACAGCACCACGCTTTCGCTGGCGAACGGCTCACCCGCTTCAGCGGCGGCGTCAGCCTGGTCGAGGAGTTCGTCGTCGAGCTGGAAGTCGAAGGCATGCAGGTCGTCGATGACCAGCATGTCGGCGCTTTCCAGCCCGTCGAGCAGGTAAGGGTGCTCACTCATTCGTCATACCCCAGGTTGGGTGCCAGCCAGCGTTCGCTGACGGAAATGTCCTGGTCTTTGCGCGCGCTGTACTGCTCGATCTGGTCTTTGTCGACCTTGCCGACTGCAAAATACTGCGCCTCGGGATGGGCGAAGTACCAGCCGCTGACCGCCGCCGCCGGGAACATGGCGTAGTGCTCGGTGAGAAACACGCCGCTGCGGCCGGCCTTGTGATAGTCGGCCTCGGGGTCGAGCAGGTTGAACAGGGTTCGCTTCTCGGTGTGATCCGGGCAGGCCGGATAGCCGGGGGCAGGGCGGATACCTTTGTAGGCCTCCTTGATCAGTTCGTCGTTGCTCAGGTGCTCGTCGGGCTGGTAGCCCCAGTGCTCCTTACGCACCTGCTCGTGCAACCATTCGGCACATGCCTCGGCGAGGCGATCGGCCAGCGCCTTGACCATGATCGAGTTGTAGTCGTCGCCCTTGGCCTCGTAGGCCTTGGCAACTTCCTCGGCACCGATGCCGGCGGTGGTGATGAAACCGCCCACGTAGTCGGTGATGCCGCTGTGCTTCGGTGCGACGAAGTCGGCCAGGGATAGATTGGGTTTGCCATCCGGCTTGATGGTCTGTTGCCGCAGGTGGTGCAGCGTTGCCATTGGCTGGCCGTCTTCGCCATACACTTCGATGTCGTCGTCACGCACCTGATTGGCCGGCCAGAACCCGAATACAGCACGGGCCTTGATCAGCTTCTCGTCGATGAGCTTGCGCAGGATCACCTGGGCATCTTCGAACAGGCTGGTGGCCGCTTCGCCGACCACTTCGTCGCTGAGAATGCGCGGGTATTTGCCGGCCAGGTCCCAGGAGATGAAGAACGGCGTCCAGTCGATGTATTCGGCCAGCCCGTTGAGGTCGATGTCATCGAGAACCTTCACCCCGGTAAAGCTCGGTGTCGGTGCGGTATAGCCGGTCCAGTCGAACTTCGGCTTGTTGGCGATGGCCTTGTCGTAGCTCAGCCGCTCGGTACGCGAGGCACGTGCCGAGGTACGCTCGCGCACCACTACATAATCGTCACGGGTGCGCTGCACGAAGTCGGGTTTGAGCTCCTTGGACAGCAACTGCGTGGCCACGCCGACGGCGCGCGACGCGTCGGTCACGTAGATCACCGCATCGTTGCTGTACTGCGGATCGATCTTCACTGCGGTGTGCGCCTTGGAGGTGGTCGCGCCGCCGATCATCAAGGGCAGGGTGAAGCCCTGGCGCTGCATTTCCTTGGCGACGTGCACCATCTCGTCCAGCGACGGGGTGATCAGGCCGGACAGACCGATGATGTCGCACTTTTCGGCGATGGCGGTTTGCAGGATCTTTTCTGCCGGCACCATCACGCCCAGGTCGACGATGTCGTAGCCGTTACAACCCAGCACCACGCCGACGATGTTCTTGCCGATGTCGTGAACGTCACCTTTCACAGTGGCCATGAGGATCTTGCCCTTGGCTTCCGGCTTGTCGCCTTTCTCGGCTTCGATGAACGGAATCAGATGGGCCACGGCCTGCTTCATCACCCGGGCGGACTTGACCACCTGGGGCAGGAACATCTTGCCCGAGCCGAACAGGTCGCCAACGATGTTCATGCCGCTCATCAGCGGGCCTTCGATGACCTCGATGGGGCGCGCGCATTGCTGGCGGCATTCTTCGGTGTCTTCGACGATGAACGCGGTGATGCCCTTGACCAGCGCGTGTTCAAGGCGCTTGTCGACCGGCAGCGAGCGCCACTCTTCATTCTCGACTTCCTTGGTCGCGCCACCGCCACGGTAGTTCTCGGCGATGGCCAGCAGGGCATCGGTGCCGCCCGGTGTGCGGTTGAGCACTACATCCTCGACGCGGTCACGCAGCTCCTTGGGAATCTCGTCGTAGATTTCCAGCTGGCCGGCGTTGACGATGCCCATGGTCAGGCCGTTCTGGATCGCGTAGTAGAGGAACACCGAGTGGATCGCTTCGCGCACCGGGTTGTTGCCGCGGAACGAGAACGACACGTTGGATACGCCACCCGAGCTCAGCGCATGGGGCAGGTGGTCGCGAATGAAGGCGCAGGCTTCGATGAAGTCCACGGCGTAATTATTGTGCTCCTCGATGCCGGTGGCGATGGCAAAGATGTTCGGGTCGAAGATGATGTCTTCCGGCGGGAAGCCCACTTCGTTGACCAGGATGTCGTAGCTGCGCTGACAGATCTCGCGCTTGCGAGCGGCGGTGTCGGCCTGGCCGGCCTCGTCGAAGGCCATCACCACCACGGCGGCGCCGTAGCGCTTGCACAGCTTGGCGTGGTGCTTGAACTGCTCGACGCCTTCCTTCATGGAAATCGAGTTGACGATGCCCTTGCCCTGGATGCACTTGAGGCCGGCTTCGATCACCTCCCACTTGGAGGAGTCGATCATGATCGGCACCCGGGAAATGTCCGGCTCGCCGGCGATCAGGTTGAGGAACCTGACCATCGCCGCCTGGGAGTCGAGCATGCCCTCGTCCATGTTGATGTCGATGATCTGCGCGCCGGCTTCCACCTGCTGCAGGGCGACTTCCAGAGCCTCGGTGTAGTTCTCTTCACGGATCAGACGGGCGAATTTGGCCGAGCCGGTGATGTTGGTGCGCTCGCCGACGTTCACGAACAGCGAGCTGCGGTCGATGGTGAACGGCTCCAGGCCGGACAGGCGACAAGCCTTTGGAATATCCGGGATGGTGCGTGGCGGGTACTTGGCAACCGCCTCGGCGATGGCCCGGATGTGCGCCGGTGTGGTGCCGCAGCAGCCGCCGATGATGTTGAGGAAGCCACTGGCGGCGAATTCCTCGACCACGGCTGCCATTTCCGCCGGTGTTTCGTCGTATTCACCGAAGGCGTTGGGCAGGCCCGCGTTGGGGTGCGCCGAAACGTGGGTGCCGGCCTTGGTCGACAGCTCCTCCAGGTAGGGGCGCAGGTCTGCGGCGCCAAGGGCGCAATTGAGGCCCACGGAAATCGGCTTGGCGTGGGCCACCGAGTTCCAGAACGCTTCGGTGGTCTGCCCGGACAGGGTACGGCCCGAGGCGTCGGTAATGGTGCCGGAGATCATGATCGGCAGCTCGACACCGTCTTCGTCGAACACCTGCTGCACGGCGAAGATCGCCGCCTTGGCATTGAGGGTGTCGAAGATCGTCTCGATCAGGATCAGGTCGGCGCCGCCTTCGATCAGGCCCCGGGTGGCTTCGGTGTAGTTCTCCACCAGCTCGTCGAAGGTGACGTTGCGGTAGCCCGGGTCGTTGACGTCCGGAGAAATCGAGCAGGTGCGGCTGGTCGGGCCGAGCACGCCGGCAACGAAACGTGGGCGATCCGGGGTTTCGAGGGTTTTCGCGTCGGCCACTTCACGGGCCACGCGGGCACCGGCCAGGTTCAGCTCGTAGGCCAGGGACTCCATGCCGTAGTCGGCCTGGGACACCTGGGTGGCGTTGAAGGTGTTGGTTTCCAGGATGTCCGCGCCGGCGTCCAGGTAGGCGCGCTCGATCTCGGCGATGATCTTCGGCTGGCTGAGCAACAGCAGGTCGTTGTTGCCCTTGACGTCGCTCGGCCAGTCGGCGAAGCGCTCGCCGCGGTAATCGGCTTCTTCCAGCTTGTAACTCTGGATCATCGTGCCCATGCCGCCATCGAGAATCAGGATGCGTTCCCTGAGGGCGTGCTGAAGTGCTTGGAGGCGGGCGCTGCGATCTGACAAGGGCATGGGAAAAGCTCTGAACGGTGGGCTATGACAAGGGTTGCGATGATAACAAAGGTTGGTGCTTTTTCTGCGCAGCGCGATTGTGCATGAATTATGTTCATGTTCCCGTCGGCCTTCAGTCCGCTTGCCTGGCAGGCAGCGCGCCCGCTGCGCAGTTCGACATGATCCATACATCGCCTGCCGCGGCGTGAGGGACATGCGAGCGTGTGGTCCCGACGGTGTGCATGCTCCTGCAGTGCTCGCATGGTGCCGACAACGCCGGCGCAGCGACGAGGCGCGCCGGGTAGCGCATGCCGGCGAATCGCGCCCGACCTTTCTCCAGCCGCTGCGGTCGGACGCTGTGGCAGGCGGATTTCACGGCTGCCCCTAGCGGTTTCAACGAGAGGGAGAATGGCGGTTTTATGCTGATTTCAGTGCAGGCCCTGCGGGCGCTGGCAGCCTGGGTTGTGGTCTTTCACCATGTCATGCAGGTGTTTTTCGATTTCAAGGCGGACAGCTTCCTGGGCAGGCTGTTTACCGACAAGGGTGCGGTTGGTGTGGATATCTTCTTCGTCATCAGCGGGCTGGTGATCTACCTGTCTACCCAGGGCAAGGCCATCACACCATGGCGCTTCATGCTCAATCGCGCGCTGCGCATCGTGCCGGCCTACTGGCTGTATTCGCTGATCGCCGCACTGATCATTGCCTTCGCCAATCCGGTGATGCCCACCCAGGCGTTCGACCTGCAGCACCTGCTGCTGTCGCTGCTGTTCATCCCGGCAGAGAACCCCGCAGGCTTCGGCCTGTACCCCACGCTCAACGTCGGCTGGACGCTCAACTACGAGATGTTCTTCTACCTGCTGTTCGCGCTGGCTTTCATCGCGCCGGAACGCTTGCGCCTGCTGCTGATCACCGGTGGCCTGCTGGCGTTTGGGCTGTTGGCCACCCAGCCCTGGCTCAGCGACTTCTATCGCAACAGCATCGTCTACGAGTTTCTGTTCGGCGTACTGCTGGGCATGGTCTACAGCCGTGGCTGGATTCGCCAGGGCCTGTGGCTGCCGCTGTTGCTGATCGCCGGCGCGCTGCTGGCCATCTACCACCTGGACAACTCCATGCGCCTACTGCACTGGGGAGTGCCCAGCGCGCTGATCGTCGCGGCCTGCATCGCCATGGAGCCCTGGTTCACCGGCAATCGGCTGTTGGCTCGAATGGGCGACCTTTCCTATTCGGTGTACCTGCTGCACGTGATCGTGCTGTCGCTGGGTTGGTATCTACAGGCGCGCCTCGACCTCAATCCGTACCTGGTCATCACGGCCTGCCTGCCGCTGATCGCGCTGGCGTCGTGGGGCAGTTACGAATTGATCGAGAAGCGTTTTTTCGTTCACGCCAAGGCCTGGGTCGCCGAGCGAACGACGCCTGGTAGGCGGCAGGCATTATCCTGAGTAATTTAGTAGGACTTTATCCAGCAGCATGATTTGGCGTACACTTCGCCACATGACCGTGAGGAGTTGCCATGAGCACTATTACCATTACCGATGCCGCCCATGATTACCTGGCAGACCTGCTGAGCAAGCAGAACACTCCGGGTATCGGCATTCGCGTTTTCATCACCCAGCCGGGAACCCAGTACGCGGAAACCTGCATCGCTTACTGCAAGCCCGGTGAGCAGAAGCCCGAAGACCAGGCTATCGGCCTGGCCAGCTTCACCGCCTGGATCGACGCCGTCAGCGAGCCCTTTCTCGAAGACGCGGTAGTCGATTACGCCACTGATCGCATGGGCGGCCAGCTGACCATCAAGGCACCGAATGCCAAGGTGCCGATGGTCAACGAGGACAGCCCGCTCAACGAGCGCATCAACTACTACCTGCAGACTGAAATCAACCCGGGCCTGGCCAGTCATGGCGGCCAGGTCACCTTGATCGACGTCGTCGACGAAGGTATCGCCGTGCTGCAGTTTGGCGGTGGTTGCCAGGGCTGCGGCCAGGCTGATCTGACGCTCAAGGAGGGCATCGAGAAAACCCTGCTCGAGCGCATTCCTCAGCTCAAGGGTGTGCGCGACGTGACCGATCACAGCAACCGCGAAAACGCCTACTATTGAATCAGGTGGCGGCAAGCAAACAAGGCGACTTCGGTCGCCTTGTTTGTTTAAAGGTGCTGACGCTCACGAATTTGCGATGACAACAGAAATGTAATGGCTTTTTGCTATATCTTGGCCAGGCGCTCCAGGACTGAGCCGTTGTCGTCGCCAGACTCACCGCCGCGTTACCAGACCGGACAAACGGTTTATCTTTATGTGGGGCGTTTTGATGCCAACAGCATCTCTTCTCGTATGTGACGATTCGAACATGGCGCGCAAGCAACTGCTGCGCGCCTTGCCAGCCGATTGGCCGGTGACCGTCAGCCAGGCGGCCAACGGCGAGGAAGCCCTGGCGCAGCTGCGTGCTACTCGTTTCGACCTGCTGCTGCTGGACCTGACGATGCCGGTGCTCGATGGCTATGGCGTGCTTGCAGCGCTGAAGGCGGAAGGGCTGGCGCAGAAGGTCATCGTGGTCTCCGGTGATGTGCAGGAAGAGGCTGTGCGGCGCGTCGAGGCGCTCGGTGCCCTGGCCTTTTTGAAGAAGCCTGCTGATCCGCAATTGCTGCGCGAGACCCTCGACCGGCTGGGCTTTCTGACGGCTGCTGCGGTGCCGGTGGCGGCACCTGCCGGCGCCGTCAAAGAGCCCTCGGTGTCGTTTCGCGATGCCTTTCGTGAGGTCGTCAACGTCGCCATGGGGCGTGCTGCGGCGCTGCTGGCGCGCGTGCTCGGGGTGTTCGTGCAGTTGCCGATTCCCAACGTGAACATCCTCGAGGTCAGCGAGCTGCACATGGCCCTGGCCGACGCCCAGCGCGGCAATGGCCTCACCGCCGTGTGCCAGGGCTATATAGGCGGGGGCATGTGTGGTGAAGCGCTGCTGATCTTCCATGACTCGGAAGTGGCCGACATGGCCAGGTTGATGAAGTGGCAGGAGCAGGACGCGAGCCCCATGGAGATGCTCCTGGACATGTCCAGCGTGCTGATCGGTGCCTGCCTGAGCGGAATCGCCGAACAACTCGACGTCAATTTTTCCCAGGGCCACCCGCAGGTGCTGGGTGAGCACGCGTCCATCGATGAACTGATCCGCATCAACAGCCAGCGCTGGCGCAAGACCCTCGCGGTGGAAGTCAGCTACAGCATCGAGGGGCACAACATCCACTTCGACCTGTTGCTGTTGTTCACCGAGGATTCGGTGCCCCTGCTCACCGGCAAACTCGCCTACCTGATGGAATGACAGACATGGTCGCGAACATGGATTTCAACGAGTTCCACTGGCTGCTGGCGATCGTGCAGAGTATCGATGTCGGTGTGGTGGTGCTGGATCGCGAATACCGGGTGGAGGTGTGGAACAGCTTCATGGAAAACCACTCCGGGCGTTCGGCGCGCGATGCCGCAGAGCGCTCGTTCTTCGAACTGTTCCCGGAGGTCGAAGAGAGCTGGTTTCGCCGCAAGGCGGAAAGCGTCGTCACGCTCGGAACGCCAGCCTTCACCATCTGGGAGCAGCGCCCGTATGTGGTGCGCTTTCGAAACTACCAGCCGATTACCGGGCTGGAAGATTTCATGTACCAGAACACCACGATCCTGCCGCTGCAGGCCACCAACAGCAAGATCGAGCACCTGTGCCTGATCATCTATGACGTCACCAGCGTGGCGGTCAACAAGCGCCAGCTGCAGTCGATGAGCGATCAATTCAAGCACCTGTCGCGCACCGACCGCCTGACCGGCCTGAACAATCGCGGGTACTGGGAGGAGGAACTCAAGCGTGAGTACGCGCGGCATCGCCGTTATGGCAGCAGCGCAACGCTGGTGATCTTCGATATCGACCATTTCAAGAAGGTCAACGACACCTACGGCCACCAGGCTGGTGATACGGTAATCCAGAGCCTCGCCAGGGTGTTGAGTGAGCAGATTCGCGATACCGATATCGCCGGCCGCTACGGTGGCGAAGAATTCGTGGTGCTGCTGCCGGATATCGACGCGGCAGGAGGCCGCGTTTTTGCCGAGCGCCTGCGTGGCGTGGTGGAGGGCCTGCAGATAAGCCGCGAAGGGCAGATGATTCCCTTCACGGTAAGCCTCGGTGTGGCTGACCTCAGCGCACCCTGCCAGGACCATCAGCAGTTGATCGAGCGCGCCGATCAGGCGCTCTACAACTCCAAACGCAATGGTCGCAACCAGGTAACGGTATACGGCGCTTAGCGCTCAACCGCCGACTGATTGGCGCGGCGCCGAGCGCACCAGCAGCGCCATGGTGGCGAGTGCCAGTACCGGCAGCATGGCGAGATTCACAAAGCTCCAGCCCAGTCCGGTGATCAGCGCGCCCGAAGCGAATGCCGCGCAAGCGGCAACGCCGCCGTTGCTGAGCTCCATCAGCCCCTGGGCTCGGCCACGCTCGTCGGCGCTGTGAGCGCTGGCCAGCAGCGTGGTGCCGGCAACCAGCATCAGGTTCCAGCCGATTCCCAGAAGCAGTGACGAGAGCAGGAAATACGCTTGCGCCTGGCCGAACAGGGCGATCAGCGCGCTGCTGCCGAGCAGCGCGATGCCCGCCGCCGCCATCCGCTGGCCGCCGAGACGGTCCACCAGCGGGCCGGCGATCAGGGCCGGCAGGAACATGCCAAGCATGTGCCACTGAATCACCCGTGCGGCGCTCTCCACGTCCAGGCCGCAGAAGCTCATCGCCAGTGGCGTGGCATTCATCACCAGGATCATCAGACCGTGGCCGATGGCGGTAATGGCCAAGGCACGGCGGATACCGGGACGGCCAAGCAGCGCCAACAGGTTGCCACGCGGTGCAACCGCAATGGCGCCCTCACGCAGCGCACTCAGCAGGACCACGCCGAGCAGCGCCAACGCCGCCAGCAGCAGGTAGGCGCCGACGAAGGGCGTGTCCAGCACGTTGCGCGCCCACAATGTCAGCGGCGGGGCCAGCAGTGCGGCGCACACGCCGCCGCCGATCACGAAGGCCGCGGCGCGACCCTTGTGTGCATCGCCCACCGCCTCCAGGGCGGCAAAGCGGTAATACATGGCCGACGCCTGGTAGACCCCGATCGGCAGGGCGCCGATGCAGAACAGGTAGAAATCTGCCAGCCACACCCCCAACGCACTGATCAGCCCACCGAGGATGCCGGCCGCCGCCCCGAGGGCCAGCCCCGGGCGGCGGCCATGGCGCTGCATGAACAACGACAGCGGGTGGGTGGCCAGCAGATTCGCCAGCACCAGCAATGCCAGCGGCAGGGTTGCCAGGCTGTTGTAGGGCGACAGCTGCATGCCGATCAGGGCGGTGAGGGTGATGCCGATCAGCGAGCAACTCCAGTACAACGCCTGGGCGCAGAACAGGATCAACAGCGATTTGTTATGCAATAGCAGCATCGCATCCCCCGGCCTTGAGCACCCTCAACGTCGACGGTGGGTTAGCCGCCAGTTTCGCGGCGGGACGGATCGGCCGGCGCACCAGCTCACCCAGGCAGTTCGGGCAGTGGCCGTTCAGGTGGTTGTCGGCGCAATCGCTGCAATAGGTGCATTCGAACGAGCAGATGCGCGCATCCATGGCATGCGGGGGCAGATCGCGGTCACAGCATTCGCAATTGGGGCGTAGTTCAAGCATGGGTCGTCTCCTGGCCGAAGCGCTCGGCGTAGTCCTGCGGGCTGATGGATAAATGTTTGTGAAAGACTCGACGCAGGTTCTCCGGATGGCCGAAGCCGGTCAGGCGCGCGACGGTGCTGACCGAGGCTTGGGCGTCCTGGAGCAATGCCCGGGCGGCCTCCAGACGAACGCGCTCCACGTAAGCTGCCGGGCCGACGCCCAGCTCCCGGGCGAACAACCGCGACAGGGTGCGCGGCGCCATGTTTGCCTGGCTCGCCAGCGTCTCCAGCGAAAGGGGGCTGCCCAGGTGGGCGGGAATCCAGTCCAGCAATCCGGCCAGGCGTGGCGTACGGCTGGGCTCGGGGGCGAGCAGGGCGCTGAATTGAGCCTGGCCGCCAGGGCGGCGCAGGAACATCACCAGACGCCGCGCCACCGCCAACGCCATGCTGCGGCCAAGGTCAGCCTCGACCAGGGCCAGAGCAAGATCGATACCGGCGGTCACGCCCGCCGAGGTGAACAGGTGGCTACCGACGCTGCCCGTGACCGGATCGTAGGTGTGCAGGCAGTCGCCATCCACCCGCAACCTGTCGTGCTGGCGCAGGGTTTCGATGTCGGCCCAGTGGGTGGTGACGCGCTGGCCGTCGAGCAGGCCGGTACGTGCGAGGATCAGCGCCCCCGAACACACCGACCCCAGCCGCCGGATATGCGGCTCGGCATCGCGCAGCCAGGCGAGCAACGGCTGGTTCTCGCATTGCGCGGTTTCGCCGATGCCGCCTGGAATCAGCAGGGTATCCAGCGTGGCCGGAGCGCAATCGGCCCACGCCGCGTCGGCCAGCACGCAGATGCCAGAAGAACTGCGCACCGCGCCGGGCTGCTCGGCCAGCATCAACAGCCGGTAGGCGTCGCCCAGGCCCTGGCGATTGCGTTCGACGTTGGCGGAGGCGAAAACCTGCAACGGGCCCACGACGTCCAGGCTCATGAAGCCCGGGTAGATCAGCGCGGCGATACATTTGCGGGCGTCCATGGCCATCCCTCGGGAAAGATGGCCGCAGTGTGCGCGCGCGCAGGTTTGGCAGCAATGACATCGATCCCACAGATCTTGCCACTTCCGTGGGCTATTCGACTTTCGGCAGGCGCTCGAGGAAACGCATCAACAGACTTTCTTCCGAGCGCAGGCCCTTGCGTGCGGCCGCCAGGCGCAGACCCGCCAACTCGCCGGCGTGAAAGGCCTCGATCAGGCCCGGATGGATGTAGCACTTGCGGCACACCGCCGGCGTATTGCGCAGCTCCTCGGCCACCTGCTTGACCATCGCGACCACGTGCTTCTTGCCCGCGCTTTCCGGTTGCCACTCCAGTTCCCTCAGCAGGGTCAGCGCCAGCGCGCTTCCCGCCCAGGTGCGATAGTCCTTGGCGGTGAAATCGGCGCCGGTCAACTCGCGCAGGTAGTTGTTGATGTCGGTGGAGGTGACGGTGTGGCGTTCGCCATTCGCGTCCAGGTATTGAAACAGATGCTGCCCCGGCAATTCCAGGCAGCGCCGGATGATGCGCGCCAGGCGCCGGTCGCTGACTTGCACCTCATGCTCGATGCCACTCTTGCCGCGGAAATGGAAGCGGATGGCGCTGCCTTGCACCTCTACGTGGCGGTTGCGCAGGGTGGTCAGGCCGTAGGAACGGTTCTCCTGGGCATAGCGGGCGTTGCCGATGCGGATCAAGGTGTTGTCGAGCAGGGTGATGACGGTGGCCATGACCTTCTCGCGGCCATGCTCGGGTAACAACAGGTGCTGTTCGACCGCCTGGCGCAATTTGGGTAGCGCCTTGCCGAACAGCAACAGGTTGGCGTACTTGTTGGTATCGCGCACTTCGCGCCAGCGCGGGTGATAGCGGTACTGCTTGCGGCCCCGTGCGTCGCGGCCGGTGGCCTGCAGGTGGCCCTTGGGGTCTGGGCATATCCACACGTCGGCATAGGCCGGGGGGATGGCCAGGGCATTAATGCGCGCAATTTCGGCGTTATCACGAATGCGCTCGCCGCTGGGTTCGAAATAACAGAACTTGCCACGTAACTTGCGCCGTGTGATACCCGGTGTGCGGTCGTCGACGTAGTGCAGATCGTTGGGCAGGTCGGAAAGCGGGTCGACTCTGCTCATCAGCGCGCCTCCGCCATTAGCCGCGCGGCGAATACCTGGTCAGGCTTGAGGCGCCCCTTGGCAACTATTACTTCCACGACGTTGTACATGCCGGTCAACTCGTTACGACAGATACAACTTAGCCCGCCAAAGAGGGCGGTAAGTTCAGTGTTTCCCTGTATCGCGAGGTCGTGTGGCGGCGGGGGGCAAGCGGATGTTGCTGGCGAATGAAAGTTGCCGCACGGGATGCGGCAACTTGGCAGGGCCGTATAAGCGAGGTGCTCTAATGCACTATTCCGGCATGCTCCACGGGGCAAGATCGAAGCCCTTGCGGCTCAGTTCTTCACGGGATTTTTTCAGTGCCTTGGCCAGTTCCTGCGGGTCGCTGTAAATGCTGCTGGTGAGTTGCGTGCGATCGATCAGGCGAGTGCTGGTCCGGTCTACGACCGTCAGGCTCAGCACGCCGGTGCCATCCTGAGGAGCCCAGGCGACACAGTGAAAAGGTTGAAAGGCACGATCGGCAATCAGCAGTGCATCATTGAAACGCAGCGAAGCGTTCATGGGGTCGGTTCTCCGAGGATTTCCCAATGATTCATAGTGTCAGCAGGTTTGTTAACGCTGACGGTCATAGCTGTTGATGGTTCGATGAGCCCTGCAAGTCACATCCCAATCAATTAATTTTTAAAAAAACCGAAAATTAAATTGTGACGTTGACGGGCATCAAAGTTTTCAGGGGTTACGCCACTAGCCGCATGTTGCAGTTGCCCGGCCAACCCATGAAAAAAACACCAACATTCAATAGGAAAATAGCCCCGCGTATCGGTTCCATTTGGTTCGGTATTTTTTATAGCCGCCAATCGTTTAAGTGCTGCACCCGCTATTACGCCAGTTTTCTGACAAAAGATGGGCTGGGCGACACGGCCGATACTAGAGCGGCTGCATCTGGTCGGCCAGGCGGCCGCTTTGCACCAGCTCCAGGAAATCGTCGCCCAGCCGGCGGCTTTCGTCCATCGCCAGACGCCAGTACCGCTCGCGCCCGGCGTCATCGCCGAGAAAGCGACTGAAATCCTTGCGGTCCGGCAACTTGCCGTGGGGCAGGCGTGCCAGGTAGTCACGGGAGGGAGCGAGCAGCACCACATCCTGCAGCCGCGTGGCGTCGCCACGGCGCCAGGGCATGCCCTTGTCGAACCAGCCGGGGATGATCCGATCGGTAAAATGCGGATAGAGCACGATGTCTTCGCCGCTGTAGGGCAGGTCCAGGTGGTAGTCGAGCAAGCCGCCGTCGCGGTAGGTACCCGGGCCGGCGCCGGGAATATCGCGTACGCCCTGCATGACGAACGGGATCGAGCCGGATGCCAGCAGAGCTTGGCGCAGGTTGCCGACGTCCAGCGGCAGGCAGCGGGAGGGGAAGTCTGTAAGCGGATGCAGTGGCGGGGCGAGGCGCGCATCGTGCAGGATCACCCGCTCGAAGTGCCGTGCCAGCCGCTGGCGGCCCAGCAGGTTGTCACCAATCACCGACGAGAGTCCCAGGCCCAGCGCGCGCCTGCCGTCCTCGGCGAGGCGGCCATGGCTTTTCACCACCACGACATTGAGTCGGTAGTGGGCGTTGTCGAGCACCGCGGCATCCTGCTGCTGCAACAAGTCGTCGAGCATCTGCGCGCAACGCCGCGACACCTCCACGGTACTCACACCCTTGGCGAAACGCATGCCTGTGTACAGCTCGCCCAGGCGGCGCAGTGCCGAGGCCGGTTCTGGCAGGCATGCGCTGGCGAAGCGCCAGGAACCGATCGAGGCGCCGATCAGCGAGCGCTCCCGGGGAGCGCCTGCCAGCCATTCGCCGAACAGGGCAATGTCCAGCCCCTGGATGCCAAGTGCCTTCGGGCCTCCCGCTGCGCCTGGCAGGGTGCCGACATCGGCAGGCTGCAGGTTGCGCTCGCGGATACGCGCCAGGGCGCGGCGGCCGGCCTTGACGGTGAGGGACGAAAACTTGATCTGAATGGCGCTCATGCCAGTCTCCGGTTGTGAGGGCGCCAGTATAGGACGCGGACGCCAACCGGTCTGTGGGCCAATTCAGCTTGAGTTAAGTCGGCCCCCTTAATCTGAACACCGTCGAAACAGATCCAAGGAGATCACCATGAAGAAATTGACCGCATTGTTCGCCGTTGCTGCCCTGACCGCCACCGCCGGTATCGCCCAGGCCCGCGACCTGGGACCCGACGAGGCACTGAAGCTGCGTGACGCGGGTACCATCCAATCCTTCGAAAAACTCAATGAGGCTGCCCTTGCCGCGCATCCGGGCGGTAAACTGGAGGACACCGAACTCGAGGAAGAGTATGGCCGCTACCTCTATCAGGTAGAAATCCGTGACGCCCAGAACCGTAAATGGGACGTCGAGCTGGACGCGACCAATGGCACTGTCCTCAAGAACCATCAGGATGATTGATGAAAGGCAATCCACTCTTACGCTTCATTTGCATCATGCTACTGGTGACGCTGACCTGCGCCGCCAGTGCGCGTGATCTCGACCAGGACGAGGCGCGCGACTTGCGTTTGAGCGGCGTGATTCTGCCGCTCGAGCAACTCATGCGCGCCGCCCTTGAGCGCTACCCCGGCGCGACGCTGCTCGAGGCCGAGCTGGAGGAAGAGGACAACGTGTTCGTCTATGAAGTGGAACTGCTGACCCGCGAGGGCGTGGTACGTGAGTTGGAACTGGATGCCCACGACGGCAATATCCTGAAGGACGAGGTGGATAACTGACATGCGCCTGTTGCTGGTGGAAGATCATGTACCCCTCGCCGATGAGCTGATCGCCTCGCTGACGCGTCAAGGCTACGCCGTGGACTGGCTGGCCGATGGCCGCGATGCGGTCTATCAGGGCGCCAGCGAGCCTTATGACCTGATCATTCTCGACCTCGGTTTGCCTGGCAAGCCGGGGCTCGAGGTGCTGCAGGAATGGCGCAAGGGCGCCCTGGCCACACCGGTTCTGGTGCTCACCGCACGCGGCTCCTGGGCCGAACGCATCGAAGGGCTCAAGGTGGGCGCCGACGATTACCTGACCAAACCCTTCCATCCTGAAGAACTGCAACTGCGCATTCAGGCGCTGCTGCGCCGAGCCCGCGGCCTGGCCAACCAGCCGCAATTGCAGGCTGCCGGTCTGCACCTCGACGAGGGGCGCCAGTGCGTGAGCCGCGGCGAGCAGGAAATCGAACTGACCGCCGCCGAGTTCCGCCTGCTGCGCTATTTCATGCTGCATGCCGGGCAGATTCTTTCCAAGAGCCACCTGGCCGAGCACCTGTACGACGGCGAGACCGAGCGTGACTCCAACGTCATCGAGGTGCACGTCAACCACCTGCGCCGCAAGCTTGGCCGTGAGGTGATCGAGACCCGCCGTGGCCAGGGCTACCGGTTCAGCGGCAGTGCCGCTTGAGATCTATTCAGCGGCGCCTGAGCCTGGGCCTGATCAGCGTTTTGCTGATCATCGGCCTGTTGCTGGCACAGACCTGCCTGTGGCTGTTCGACAGCAGCCTGCGGCGCTACATACAGTCGGGCCTCGAGGACGAGGCGCAGTCGCTGCTGGTCGCGCTGGTGCGTGGCCCTACCGGTATTCAGCTGGATGAGTCGCGCCTCAGCGCGGCATTTCAGCGCCCCTATTCGGGCCTGTATTTCCGTATCGACTTCCCCGACAAGAGCTGGCGTTCGCGCTCGCTGTGGGACAGCGAGCTGCGGCCGTCCGACGTGGATGGCCTGCAGCCCGAGTTGCAGGACGGCCCGCAAGGGCAGTTGCTGGTGACCTACCGCGGCGAGTACCAGCGTTTCGGCCAACAACTGAGCATTTCCGTGGCGCGTGACTACACGCCAGTGCTGGAGAGCTTCCGCCGCGTGCAGCGTATCGGTCTGGCCCTCGGGTTGGGCGGCCTGGCGCTGATTCTGCTCCTGCAGCGCCTGGCCGTGAGCCGTGCGCTCAGGCCACTGGAACAGACCCGCGTGCAGATCGCCCAGCTGCAACAGGGCCAGCGTTCGGAGCTGGACACCCAGGTGCCCGAGGAAATGGAGCCCTTGGTCGAGCAGATCAACCACCTGCTGGCGCACACCGAGGAAACCCTCAAACGTTCGCGCAACGCCCTCGGCAACCTCGGGCACGCCCTGAAAACGCCACTGGCGGTGCTGGTCAACCTGGCCTCGCGTGACGAACTGCGCGCCCATCCCGAGCTGCGCGACAACCTGCTCGAGCACCTGCAACAGATCGAGCAGCGCATCGCCCGTGAACTGGGCCGCGCCCGCCTCGCGGGCGAGGCCCTGCCAGGCGCGCATTTCGACTGCCAGGAGGAATTGCCAGGCCTGTTCGCCACGCTGGGGATGATCCACGACAGCGGGCTGCAACTGAGCTGGCAGACCACGCCTGCGCCGCTGCGCCTGCCGCGCGACCGCGAAGACCTGCTGGAGCTGCTTGGCAATCTGCTCGACAACGCCTGTAAATGGGCAGACAGCCAGGTGCGGCTGAGCATCGAACGCACGGCCCAGCACTACGTGCTCAACGTCGACGACGATGGCCCGGGAATCGACACGGAGCGCCGCGAGGAGGTGCTCAGCCGCGGTATTCGCCTGGACGAACAGACGGCGGGGCACGGTCTGGGGCTGGGTATCGTGCGCGATATCGTCGACGCCTGGGGCGGCACGCTGTCGCTCTGCGATAGCGACCTCGGCGGCCTGCGGGTAAGCGTCGAGTTGCCGCTGCGCGGCCGTTAGCTGATCGTTCTTTGCGCGATGCGCAGGAAACCTCGCCCCCGGTTTCGCTGCGCTTCAGCCAGGCTACAGGCCGTGTCTGTCATGCGACGGCATTGCGGCTGCCAGTGAATGCTTCCGGTAATTACATACCATTGGTGAACGCCGGATCGCTCAGGTCGATGTTGGCGCGCACCGGTTTCAGCGCTTCGCCGTACTGGGCGAGGATGTCCAGGGCGTAGTCGATGCGTGCGCGAATGCGGCTGTCGTCTTCGCTGGCCGGCTGTTCGTCGTTCAATACCTTGGTCACCTGACGGATGATCACGTGTTCGGGCAGGTAATTCACCCGGCAGTTCTTGTAGCTTGAACTGCGCAGCTCGGCGATCGGGCTGCCGCCGCCTATCCCGGAAGACACCCCCACCAACAGTGCCGGCTTGTGGGCCAGCTCGGCCTTGCTGGCGTAGATGAAGAAGTTCTTGATTGCCGGAGCGGCCATGCCATTCCACTCGGGCGCGATCACCACCACCGCGTCGGCACGTTTCAGGCGTTCGCTGTAATCGGCCCAGGCGCCCGCATCCTCGGCCGGCCACAGGGGCAGAGGGCCGCTACCCAGATCAATGACCTGGCTCGACTGCGCGCTGGTCTTGCCCAGGCTGGTCAGGCGTTTACGCAGGAAGTGGGCGACTTTTGCGGATTGGCTGTCGGGGCGGCTCGAGCCGGCGACCAGAACGATATCGAGCATATGTATCCTCCAATAGGTAAACCCGCGAGGCTAACGCTCCAGGCCGCAGGCGCAAAGGACGTTTGTGCTATTTGCTTAGAACCGCTGCGCTTGTTCGGCGGCGAGCCCGCGCCTGCTTTGGGATGTGGTTTTTGACACCTAGGTCAGCTTCCGGCAGAGTGCGACGCTTTTTGCGGGACGCACCCAAAGTCGTCCTCCATGCGCCACCCCAGGCGAGGATTCCAGGAGCCTTTCATGAACGCAGTCATCGCCGCCGTCGGCATCATGCTGATTCTCAGCCTTTGCAGGGTCCATGTCGTGGTCGCGCTGATCGTCGGAGCCCTGGCCGGCGGGATGATCGGTGGGCTCGGTATCGAAGGTTCACTGACGGCCTTCAACAAGGGGCTTGGCGGCGGCGCTACGGTGGCGCTGTCCTACGCCTTGCTGGGCGCCTTCGCCGTGGCGATCGCCAAATCCGGTCTGGCCCACGCCTTGGCCGACAAGGCGCTGGTGCTGGTTGGCCGCCAGGATTCGCAACGCGGTGGCGGGGCGTTGAAATGGATGTTGGTCGGCCTGCTTCTGGCCGTGGCGATCGCCTCGCAGAACATCCTGCCGATCCACATCGCCTTCATCCCGTTGCTGGTGCCGCCGCTGCTTTACGTAATCACCCGGCTGCAGATCGACCGCCGGCTGATCGCCTGCGTGCTGACCTTCGGGCTGGTAACTCCCTACATGTTCCTGCCGGTCGGTTTCGGCAATATCTTCCTCAACGAAATACTGTTGGCCAACGTGGCTCGCAGCGGCGTGGATGTAGCTGGCGTGAACGTAAGCCATGCCATGCTGATACCCGCCATCGGCATGCTCGTGGGGCTGTTACTGGCGCTGTACACCTATCGCCGCAAACGCAGCTACGACCTGGCCAGAGTCGAGCGCACCGAGCGCGTGGCGGTGAGCTACAACGCACGCAGCCTGTTGGTTGCTGCCGTGGCCGTAGCGGTGGCCTTTGGTGCGCAGCTGTGGCTCGATTCGATGATCATCGGGGCGCTGCTCGGTTTCGTGGTGTTCTCCGCCTCCGGCATTGTGCGCTGGAAGGAGACCGATGACCTGTTCACCGAAGGCATGAAAATGATGGCGATGATCGGCTTCATCATGATCGCCGCGTCAGGCTTCGCCGAAGTGATGCGTGAAACGGGGGAAATCAACGGCCTGGTCGATGCCAGCGCCGCCTGGATCGGCGACAGCAAGGGGCTCGGCGTGCTGGTGATGTTGCTGGTCGGCCTGCTGGTGACCATGGGTATCGGCTCCTCGTTCTCGACCGTACCGATCATTGCCGCGATCTTCGTGCCCCTGTGCATGCAGCTTGGCTTCAGCCCGCTGGCCACGGTTTGCATCGTCGGTACCGCCGGTGCCATCGGTGATGCCGGCTCGCCCGCCTCAGACTCTACCCTGGGCCCGACTGCCGGGCTCAATGTCGACGGCCAGCATCACCACATCTGGGATACCGTAGTGCCGACTTTTCTGCACTACAACCTGCCGCTGCTGGTGTTCGGCTGGATCGCCGCCATGGTTCTGTAGGCTGGTAAACCCTTCGGCTGCAAAAGCGGACTGGAGTGCCCTGGCGGCCATTCGGGACAGGACTTGCGCGGGCAAGGACGCCCGTACAACAAGTTTGTCGCACTTTGTCCGGCCGGCAGCAGACTAACGGGCATACCCAGCCTGTGATCCGACCATGCCGACCACCTCGCTCGAAAAGAAAACCTTCATTCTCCTGCTCATCATGGTGACGATCGCCTTTCTGTGGATCCTGCTGCCGTTCTACGGCGCCGTGTTCTGGGCGATGGCACTGGCAGTGGTGTTCGCCCCCCTGCAACGGCGCATGGCCCAGCGCATTGGCGGGCGGGGCAACCTGTCGGCGCTGCTGACACTGCTGATCTGCCTGCTGGTGGCGATCCTGCCGGTGATCTTCATCACCTCGGCGCTGGTCGCCGAGGGCACCAGCATCTACCAGCGCATCGAGTCCGGCGAGCTTGACGTGGGCGCTTACGTGACCAGCACCCGGGAGATGCTGCCGCCGTTCCTGCAACAGCACATCGACCGCTTCGGCATGGGCGACCTCAATGACCTCAGCGAGCAGGTCTCCAGTGGCGCCGCCGCGGGCAGCCAATACCTGGCGACCAAAGTGTTCGCGATTGGCCAGGGCACGTTCCAGTTCATCATCAGCTTCTTCATCATGCTGTACCTGCTGTTCTTCCTGCTGCGTGACGGCCAGGAACTGGTTCGCGACATTCGCATGGCCATTCCGCTGGGCGACAACACCAAACGTCGCCTGCAGATCAAGTTCACCCGGGTGGTACGCGCCACGGTCAAGGGCAACATCGTCGTGGCCGCCGTACAGGGCGCCCTGGGCGGGTTGATCTTCTGGGTGCTGGGCATTCCCAGCCCGCTACTGTGGGGCGTGCTGATGGCCTTTCTGTCGCTACTGCCGGCTGCCGGTGCGGGGATCGTATGGGCTCCGGTAGCGGCCTATCTGTTTCTCAACGGCAGCGTCTGGCAAGGCGTGGTGTTGACCCTGTTCGGCGTGCTGGTAATCGGCCTGGTGGACAATATCCTGCGACCGATACTGGTCGGCAAGGACACCCGCCTGCCCGATTACCTGATCCTCATCTCCACGCTGGGCGGCATGGCGCTGCTGGGCCTGAACGGCTTCGTGATCGGCCCGCTGGTGGCCGCCTTGTTCGTCGCCAGCTGGAACCTCTTCAGCGCGGGCAAGAAAACGGTCCGCCTGCCCGAATAACAGCGCGCGCCAACCAAAACGGCTGCCTAAAAGGCAGCCGTTTTTCTTTGTCACTCGGACGGTAGCCTGGCTAGAGCGCAGCGATACCCGGGAGCGGGGGAGGAAATGAGGGCATCTTCTAGCCCGCTCCCTGCGCATCGCTTCGCTCATCAGCAGGCTACGAAAGCACGATCACCGGACCCGTAGCCTGGATGAAATGAAGTGAAACCCGGGGAGCAGCCTGGCGAAGACCAACCCGCTGCGTGAGGGACAAACAAAAACGGCTGCCCAATGGCAGCCGTTTTTCATGACGCCAGGCTCGGGTCAGAGCGCCACAGTGGCCAAGCCAGCCTGCTGTACCAGGTCCAGCAGCGGCTGCGGGTACACGCCGAGGATGAAGGCCAGGATGGTCACCAGAATCAGCATGATCCCGCCGGCACGCTGGCCCCAGTTGAACTGGGCATCGTGGCGGTGCAGGTTGGGCTCGTTGAGGAACAGCGTGACCATTACCCGCAGGTAGTAGAACACCGCGATGGCACTGCCGAGGATCAGCGCGCCGATCAGCCACCACAATTGCGCCTGCACACCGGCGGCAATGACGTAGAACTTGCCGATGAAGCCCGCAGTCAGCGGAATGCCGGCCAGCGACAGCATCATCACCGTCAGCACTGCGGTCAGGTACGGGCGCCGCCAGAACAGCCCGCGGTACTCGTACAGGGCATCGGCGTCACGGCCGTTGTAGGGCGTGGACATCAGGGTGATCACGCCGAATGCGCCCAGGCTGGTGAGCACGTAGGTTGCCATGTACACGCCGATGGCCTCGACGGCCAGGCCCTTGCTGGCGATCAGCGCGACCAGCAGATAGCCGAAGTGGGCAATGGACGAATAACCGAGCAGACGCTTGAGGTTGCTCTGCACCAGGGCCAGCAGGTTGCCAAACAGAATCGAGGCGATGGCGATGACCGTCAGCAGATCGTTCAGCCAGCCACCGGCGGTGGCCGGGGAGAGCTGATAGAGGCGCAGCAGCACGGCGAACACCGCCACCTTGCTGGCGGTGGCCAGGAACGCCGCAACCGGCGCCGGGGCACCTTCGTAGACGTCCGGCGTCCACAGGTGGAACGGCACCATGGACAGCTTGAACGCCAGGCCGATGAGCATCATGCCGATGCCGATCTGTACCAGTTGGCTGCCGCTGGCGCCGGCCAGGCTGGCACCGATTTCGGCGAAGCTCAGGCTGCCGGCGTCGGCGTACAACAGCGCCATGCCGAACAGCAGGAAGGCGCTGCCGGCCGCCGACAGCACCATGTACTTGATGCCGGCTTCCAGCGAGCGTTTGTTGAAGTAGGCGTAGGCGATCATCCCGTAGGTCGGTACCGAGAGCAGCTCCAGGCCGATGAACAGGCCCGCCAGGTGCTCGGTGCTGACCAGCACCAGGCCGCCGGCCGCGGAGAGCAGCAGCAGCAGGTACATTTCCTCGCGGTTGCGCGGGTAGCCCTTGGTCTTGCCATCGCTGACCGTCGCCTCACCCAGGTAGGCGTGGGTCAAGGTCACGCAGGCCAGCGTGGCGATCAGTACCAGCGCCATGTAGTAACAGGCGAAGGTGTCGATCTGCATCAGCGGGGTGACCTGCAGCGGGGTCACGCCGATGGTCGGCAGCAGCGACAGCAGGGCGGCGTTGAGGCCGATTACCGAGAGCACGCAGGTCATGCCATGGCTGCGTTTCCAGGCGATGGCCAGCATCACCACCACCACGGTGGCGCAGGTGACCAGCAGCGGTAGCAGGGCGATCAGGTGTTGGGTGGTGAATTCCACAGCGTGATGTTCCATAGCGTTACTGGCCCGTAGCGAGTTGATTGAGGGCGCCACTGAACCACTGCTGCACGCCTTGCATGCTGGCGGCAGAGGTATCGAGCACCGGCTGCGGGTAAACACCGAGCAGGATCAGCAGCACGGCCAGGCACAGCACCATGCTCAGTTCACGAAATTGCAGGCCGGGTAGCGGGCTGTCGTTCTTGACCGGGCCGAAGTGCGCGCGGTGAATCATGATCAGCGAGTACACCGAACCCAGGACCAGGCCGGTGGCGGCGATTACGGTGACCCAGGGCGCGGCCGGGAAGCTGCCGATCAGGATCAGGAACTCGCCGACGAAGTTGCCAGTGCCGGGCAGGCCCAGCGCCGCGGCCGCGAAGAACAGGCTCAATGCCGGCAGCCAGGACATGCGTGCCCAGATCCCGCCCATCTCGCGCATGTCACGGGTGTGCAGGCGTTCGTATAGCTGGCCGCAGAGGATGAACAGCGCCGCTGCCGACAGGCCGTGCGCCATCATCTGCACCACCGCGCCCTGCAGGGCGATCTGGCTACCGGAATAGATGGCGATCAGCACGAAGCCCATGTGCGACACGCTGGAATAGGCCACCAGGCGCTTGATGTCGGTCTGCGCGAAGGACAGCAGCGCACCGTAGATGATCGCGAACACACCCAGGTACATGGCGATTGGCGCGAACTCCGCTGACGCGTTGGGAAACAGCGGCAGGGCGAAGCGCAGCAGGCCGTAGGCGGCGGTTTTCAGCAGGATGCCGGCCAGGTCCACGGAACCGGCGGTAGGCGCCTGGGCGTGGGCGTCCGGCAGCCACGAGTGGAATGGCACCACCGGAAACTTGACCGCGAAGGCGATGAAGAAGCCGAGCATCAGCAGGTATTCGGTGCCTTCCGACAGTTCGGTCTTGAGCAGGTCCGCGTAGTTGAAGGTGAAAACGCCAGTCTGGTTGAAGTGCACGAACACCAGGCCGAGTATCGCCACCAGCATCACCAGGCCGCTGGCCTGGGTGAAGATGAAGAACTTGGTCGCCGCGGTGATGCGGCTCTTGCCAGGGCTGCCGCTATGACCCCAGAGCGCGATGAGGAAATACATCGGCACCAGCATCATTTCCCAGAAGAAGAAGAACAGGAACAGGTCGATGGCCAGGAATACGCCGACCACGCCGCCCAGGATCCACATCAGGTTGAGATGGAAGAAGCCGACGCGGTTGTGAATCTCGCTCCACGAGCAGAGTACCGAGAGCACGCCGAGCAGGCCGGTCAGGGTGACCATCAATACCGACAGGCCATCCATCGCCAGGTGGATGCTGATGCCGAAGCGCGCGATCCACTGCACCTGGAACTCGTGGGCCCAGCGCGGCTCGGCGCCTGGCGCCGGGGCCAGGCTGAAGTCGCCGGTGCCCCACAGCCACAGGCCGAGGCCGAACAGCAGGGACATGGTCAGCAGGGCGATCCAGCGTGGCAGGGTGGCGCCGAAGCGCTCGCCTTGCCAGCACAACAGGCCGCCGATGAAGGGAATCAGGATTAGCCAAGGCAGAATCATGACGGACGGGATTCCTTAGAAAAAGTATTCGGGATCATCGGTCAGGCCACCAGCACGGCGGCAAGCACCAGCACGGCGCCCCCGGCGATGGAGATGGCGTACCAGCGCAGATGTCCGGTCTCGCTGCGGCTCAACACGCCATGACCGCCGCGCGCCAGGCGCGGGATGATGCCTATGGCACCATCGATGGGGTCACGGGCGAGCACCCGGCAAAGGAACAGGTAGGGCTGCACGAAAATCTTGTCATAGAGCCAGTCGAAGCCCCAGGCCGCGAACCACCAGGCCGACAGGAAACGACCCGGCGCGCTGCTGGCGACCGCAGTCGTAAAGCTGCGCTTGCCAAGGAACAGCATCGCGGCCAGCAGGATGCCGGCCAGGGCGATGCAGCCCGAGACGATTTCCAGGCTGTGCTTGGCCTCACCACCGGCATGCCCGGCACTTTGCGGCAACACGCCGGCCAGCGGCGGGGTGATCCAGGCGCCGATGAACGTCGACAGCACGATCAGCACCAGCAGCGGCAGGTTGTGGGCGATGCCATGGCCGGCATGGGCCTCGGTTTTCTGCTCGCCATGGAAGGCGATGAAGATCAGCCGGAAGGTGTAGATCGAGGTCATGAAGGCGCCCAGCAGGCCGGCGTAAAGCAGGCCGGAGTTGCCGCTGGCGAAGGCTTCCCAGAGGATTTCGTCTTTCGAATAGAAACCCACGGTGATCAGCGGCAGCGCCGCCAACGCCGAGCCGCCGACGATGAAGCTGGCGTAGGCCAGAGGCAGCTTCTTCCACAGGCCGCCCATCTTGAAGATGTTCTGCTCATGGTGGCAGGCATGGATCACCGAGCCGGAGGCGAGGAACAGCAGCGCCTTGAAGAAGGCGTGGGTCATCAGGTGGAAGATCGCCGCGTCCCAGGCACCCACGCCCAGGGCCAGAAACATGTAGCCGATCTGGCTCATGGTCGAGTAGGCAAGGATGCGCTTGATGTCGGTTTGCACCAGGGCCGCAAAGCCTGCCAGCACCAGGGTCACGCCGCCAACGATACCGACCAGCTCGAGAATCTCCGGGGTCAGCAGGAACAGGCCGTTGGTACGGGCGATCAGGTACACGCCGGCGGTGACCATGGTCGCCGCGTGGATCAGCGCAGAAACCGGGGTTGGGCCGGCCATCGCATCGGCGAGCCAGGTCTGCAGGGGCAGCTGGGCAGACTTGCCCACCGCGCCGCCGAGCAGCATCAGGGTCGCCAGCCACAGCCAGGTATCACCGGCTGCGTATTTCTGTGGGGCCAGTACCATCAGCTCCTGAATGTTCAGGGTGCCGAGGTTGAGGAACAGCAGGAACAGGCCAATCATCAGGAACACGTCGCCGATGCGCGTGACGATGAAGGCCTTCAGCGCCGCGTTACCGTTGGGCACGTGTTTGTAGTAGAAGCCGATCAGCAGGTACGAGCACAGCCCAACGCCTTCCCAGCCGAAGAACAGGGTCATCAGGTTGTCGCCGAGTACCAGCAACAGCATGCTGAAGATGAACAGGTTGGTATAGGACAGGAACCGCGAATAGCCCTCTTCGCCGCGCATGTACCAGCTGGCGAACATATGGATCAGGAAGCCCACGCCGGTGACCACACCGAGCATGGTCAACGACAGGCCATCGAGGTACAGGGTGAAGCTTGGCGTCAGGCCCTCGACGCTCATCCACTGCCAGAGGGTCTGGGTGTACACACCGCCGGCGGGCGGCGCGGTGTTGAACTGCCACATGATCCAGGCCGTGGTCAGCGCCGAGAGGCCGACCGAGCCGACGCCGATGATCGCCGCGACGGTTTCCGAGAGACGCCCGCGGGAAAAGGCCAGGATGAACCAGCCAATCAGGGGGAATACTAGGGTCAGGAATAGAAGATTCATCCGCGCATCTCGCTGGCTGCGTCGATATCGAGGGTGTGAAAGCGGCGGTACAGCTGCAGCAGGATCGCCAGGCCGATGCTCGCTTCGGCGGCGGCCAGGGCGATGATCAGGATGAACATGATCTGCCCATCAGCCTGGCCCCAGCGCGCACCCGCAACGACGAAGGCCAGGGCGGCTGCGTTCATCATCACTTCCAGGCTCATCAGCACGAACAGGATGTTGCGCCGCACCATCAGGCCGACCAGGCCAAGACTGAACAGCACGCCGGCCAGCGCCAGGCCGTGCTCCATTGGAATACCGTTCATGGCGTAGCGTCCTTGATGTCGTTGCGGCCAAGGTGATAGGCGGCGACCAGCGCGGCGAGCAGCAGCATGGAAGCCAGCTCAACGGCGAGCAGGTAGGGGCCGAACAGGTGAATGCCGACGGCTTTGGCATCGACCGTGGTATGGCCAATGGTGGCGCCGCTCGGTACGGCGAACAGCACGTACAAGAGCTGCCCGAGCAGGATCGCGGACAGCGCCGCCGGGCCGATCCAGATGCCCGGCGTCAGCCAGGTGCGTTCCTGTTCGACCGAGGCCGGGCCGAGGTTGAGCATCATCACCACGAACACGAACAGCACCATGATGGCGCCCGCGTAGACGATGATTTCCAGGGCGCCGGCGAACGGCGCGCCAAGGCTGAAGAACACCATGGACACGGCCAGCAGCGAGATGATCAGGTAGAGCAGGGCGTGCACCGGATTCTTGCTGGTGATCACCCCAACGGTGGAGGCCACGGCGACCCCCGCTGAGAAATAGAAGGCAAATTCCATTATGGCAACAACCCTTTGACGTTGATCGGCTCGGCTTCGTCCTGCGCAGCGCCTTTCGGCTTGCCGGCAATGGCCATGCCGGCCACGCGGTAGAAGTTGTAGTCCGGGTTCTTGCCTGGGCCGGAAATAAGCAGGTCTTCCTTCTCGTACACCAGATCCTGACGTTTGAACTCGCCCATCTCGAAATCCGGGGTGAGCTGGATCGCGGTGGTCGGGCAGGCTTCTTCACACAGGCCGCAAAAGATGCAGCGCGAGAAGTTGATACGGAAGAAATCCGGGTACCAGCGGCCGTCTTCGGTTTCCGCCTTTTGCAGCGAGATGCAGCCCACCGGGCAGGCCACGGCGCACAGGTTGCAGGCCACACAGCGTTCTTCGCCGTCAGGGTCGCGGGTCAGCACGATGCGACCGCGATAGCGCGGCGGCAGGTAAACCTGCTCTTCCGGGTATTGCAGGGTGTCGCGCTTGCGAAAACCATGGCTGAAGACCATGGCCAGGCTGCGCAACTGGGTACCGGTACCGACCAGCACATCCCATATGTATTTGAACATTTTACGATTCTCCTTACTGGGCCGTGGCCAGCACGACGGCGCCGGTCACCAGCAGGTTGATCAGGGTCAGCGGCAGACAGAACTTCCAGCTGAAGGCCATGACCTGGTCATACCGCGGGCGCGGAATGGACGCGCGCAGCAGGATGAAGATCATGATGAAGAAGCAGGTCTTGATCGCGAACCAGAAGAACGGGATCTGCGGCAGGATGCCGAACGGGCCGTGCCAGCCGCCGAAAAACAGCGTTACCAGCAGGGCGGAAATGGTCACGATGCCAATGTACTCACCGACGAAGAACATGCCCCATTTCATGCCGGCATACTCGATGTGGTAGCCGTCGGCCAGCTCCTGCTCCGCTTCGGGCTGGTCGAAAGGGTGACGGTGGGTTACCGCGACGCCAGCGATGAAGAAGGTACAGAAGCCGAAAAACTGCGGAATGATGAACCACAGGTTTTCGGCCTGGTAGTCGACGATCTCACGCATGTTGAACGAGCCGACCTGAGCAACGATGCCCATCAACGCCAGGGCCAGGAACACTTCGTAGGAAACGGTCTGGGCCGAGGCGCGCAGCGCGCCGAGCAGGGCGAACTTGTTGTTGCTCGACCAGCCGGCGAAGAGCACGGCGTATACCGACAGACCGGCCATGGCGAAGAAGAACAGGATGCCGATGTTCAGGTCCGCCACGCCCCAGTTGGGGGTGATCGGGATGATCGCGAAGGCGACCAGCATGGCGCCCATGCCGATGACCGGAGCCAGGGTGAAGATCACCTTGTCGGCGAACGGCGGCGTCCAGTCTTCCTTGAAGAACATCTTGATCATGTCGGCAGCGATCTGGAACATGCCGAACGGGCCAACGCGGTTCGGGCCGTAACGGTCTTGCCACCAGCCGAGCAGGCGGCGCTCGACGAAGCTCAGCAGCGCGCCGCAGACCACCACGGCGAGCAGGATGACAATGGCCTTGAGCACTTCCTGAATGATGTCGAGCAACCCGGGAGTCAGCCAGCTCATTGCAAGGCCTCCCCGATGCCGGTCACCGACGCACCGGCGATGCCAGCCGGAATGCCCGTCAGCCCAGACGGCAGGCCGACCAGGCCGATGCCCAGCTCTTCGCTGACACGCAGCGGCAGACGCAGCACCTGGCCGTTGACGTTCAGTTGCACCAGCGTGCCATCGTTGACGCCGAGGCGATCGGCTTCGTCCCTGGCCAGCGCCACGTACGCTTCAGGCGTGCGTTCGGCGATCGGTGCGGCGCGCGACGACATTTCCTCGCTGCCGAACAGGTGATGCAGCGGCACTGCCTGCCAGGTGCCGTGAGCCGGGTTGAACGCGCCCGGGGCGCTGAACCAGCCAAGGCTTGCGCCTCTGGCTTCGATCAGGCGTACGCCCGGATCGCCAGCGCGCAGATGACCACCGACTTCGTCCTGGAACTTGTTCCAGGCCTGCGGCGAGTTCCAGCCTGGCGACCAGGCGAAAGGAATCTGCTGACGGTCTTCCTTGCTGCCCGAATAGCCTTCCATCGAGAAGGCGAAGGCCGAGTCCTTGTCCTGCGGCTGACGCGGCTCATGCACACTGATGTTGGCGCGCATGGAGGTACGGCCACTGTAGCGATGCGGTTCGCGGGCAAGCTTCATGCCCTTGATGCGGAACGACGCGCCCGGCGCGGCATCGCGGATGCCGGCCAATTGGGGATTGCTTTCGGCGCATGCGGCGGTGACCTGATCCAGCTGGGTCCAGTCGACATTGCGGTTGTGCAGCGTGCTGTGCAGCGCGTGCAGCCAGCGCCAGCCTTCACGCACCAGAATGTTGGCGTCGTAATAGGACGGGTCGTACACCTGGAAGAAACGCTGGGCGCGGCCTTCCTGGCTGACCAGGGTGCCATCGCCCTCGGCGAAGCTGGCCGCTGGCAGCAGCAAATGCGCCTTGGCGGTGGTCGCTGTGCTCTGATGGTCGGCGACGATCACCACTTTGGCGGCCTTCAACGCGGCGTCCACCCGCGCGGCATCGGCGCGGTGATAGAGGTCGTTCTCCAGTACCACCACGGCATCGACCTGGCCCGAGATCAAAGCCTCGAGCGCATCATCCAGGCTGTTGCCGGCGAAGCGTTCAGCCATCAGCAGGGCCAGGCCCATGCTGTTGGCTTCCGGCACCACCAGGCTGATCGAGCCATTTTTCTCACGGTTTTTCAGGGCGCTGGCGATATTCGCGGCGGCTTCGATCAGGGCGCGGTTGCCCAGCGAAGCACCGGAGACGATCAATGGCCGTTTGGCGTCGAGCAGGGCTGTGGCGATGCGCTGTACCAACTCGGCGGCTTCGCCATCCAGACCGTCGACCGCAGGCGCGCTCGGGTCGATGGCGTGGGCCACGGCGAAGCCGATGCGGGCCAGATCATCCGGCGCGGCATGCACGCACTGCTCGGCGATGTCGTCGAGGCGCGTGGCGGTGACGCTGGCGATGAACAGCGGATTGAGCGCGTTCTGGGCGACGTTCTGCACGGCCGCCATGTGCCAGTCCTGGATCTTCGCGCCGGCAGCGATTTCGGTGGCCTTGCCTTTGACCGATTGGCGCAGTGCCAGGGCGACACGCGCCGCGGTCTGGGTCAGGTCTTCACCGAGCACGAATACCGCATCGTGGTTCTCGATGTCGCGCAGGGTCGGTACCGGCAGCGGGCCGTTCTGCAGGATGTCGCGGATCAGGCGGATGTTGGCCTGCTCGCCGGCCGTGATGCCGGAATAAAAGTTGGCCTCACCGACCAGTTCGCGCAGGGCGAAGTTGCCTTCCAGGCTGGCACGCGGCGAACCGATGCCGATTACCTTGCGGTTTTTCAGCAGGGCGGCGGCCTGGTCGAGTGCCGAGTCCAGGCCCATCTTCATCTTGCTGAGCATCATCATCGGCTGACGCGGGCGGTCTTCACGGTTGACGTAGCCGTAGCCGAAACGACCCCGGTCGCACAGGAAGTACTGGTTCACCGAGCCGTTGAAGCGGTTCTCGATGCGGCGGATCTCCCCATAGCGTTCGCCCGGGCTGGTGTTGCAACCGCTGGAGCAGCCATGGCAGATGCTCGGCGCGAACTGCATGTCCCACTTGCGGTTGTAGCGTTCGGAGTGGGTCTTGTCGGTGAACACGCCGGTCGGGCAGACCTCGACCAGGTTGCCGGAGAACTCGCTCTCCAGGGTGCCGTCTTCGACGCGGCCGAAGTACACGTTGTCATGCGCGCCGTAGACGCCCAGGTCGGTACCGCCGGCGTAGTCCTTGTAATAGCGCACGCAGCGATAGCAGGCGATGCAGCGGTTCATCTCGTGGGCGATGAACGGGCCGAGTTCCTGGTTCTGGTGCGTGCGCTTGGTGAAGCGATAACGCCGGGCGTTGTGGCCGGTCATCACCGTCATGTCCTGCAGGTGGCAATGGCCGCCTTCCTCGCAGACCGGACAGTCGTGCGGGTGGTTGGTCATCAGCCATTCGACCACGCTCTTGCGAAAGGCCACGGCCTCTTCGTCGTCGATGGAAATCCAGCTGTTGTCGGTGGCTGGCGTCATGCACGACATGACCAGGCGGCCGCGCTTGTCGTTTTCATCGGTGTACTGCTTCACCGCACACTGGCGGCAGGCGCCGACGCTGCCAAGCGCCGGGTGCCAGCAGAAGTAGGGGATATCGAGTCCGAGGGACAGACAGGCCTGCAGCAGGTTGTCTGCACCATCGACTTCAAGATCTTTGCCGTCTACGTGGATAGTGGCCATTTTTCTTCAGTCTTCGTTTGCCCACCCGAAGGTGGACGGGCTAAGGGAATTCTTTTGTCGTTACCCGGGCCGGACGGCGCAGCGCGCCCACATGTCCGGCCATCAGGTTCATACCGCGTGGGCCGCCACTGGCGGCGTGATCGCATCGGCGATCACGCCGGCGTCGAACTCTTCGCGGAAATACTTGATCGCACTGCCCAAAGGCTCCACGGCACCTGGCGCGTGAGCGCAGAAGGTCTTGCCGGGGCCAAGGAAATTGACCAGGCCAAGCAGGGTGTCGATGTCCTCGCGGGTGCCTTGCTTGCGTTCCAGGGCGCGCAGAATCTTCACGCTCCACGGCAGGCCATCACGGCACGGCGTACACCAGCCACAGGATTCGCGCGCGAAGAACTCTTCCATGTTGCGCAGCAGCGACACCATGTTCACGGTGTTGTCGATGGCCAGCGCCAGGCCGGTGCCCATGCGGGTGCCGACCTTGGCGATGCCGGCAGCGTACATGGACGCCTCCAGATGCTCGGGAAGCAGGAAGCCGGTGCCGGCGCCGCCGGGCTGCCAAGCCTTGAGCGTGTACCCGTCGCGCATGCCACCGGCGTAGTCTTCGAACAGCTCGCGGGCGCTGATGCCGAAGGGCAGCTCCCAGATACCGGGGTTCTTCACCTTGCCGGAGAAACCCATCAGTTTGGTGCCGTGGTCTTCGCTGCCCTCACGGGCCAGGGATTTGTACCAGTCGACGCCGTTGCCGATGATCGACGGTACGTTGCACAAGGTCTCGACGTTGTTCACACAGGTCGGTTTGCCCCACACGCCCACGGCGGCCGGGAAGGGCGGTTTGGCGCGCGGATTGGCGCGACGGCCTTCCAGGGAGTTGATCAGCGCGGTTTCTTCACCGCAGATGTAACGCCCGGCACCGGTGTGCACGAAAAGCTCGAAATCGAAGCCGCTGCCCAGGATGTTCTTGCCCAGCAAGCCGGCGGCCTTGGCCTCATCGATGGCACGATTGAGATTGGCAGCCGCGTCGACGTATTCACCACGCAGGAAGATATAGCCGCGGTAGGCCTTGAGAGCCCGCGCGCTGATCAGCATGCCTTCCACCAACAGGTGCGGCAGCTGCTCCATCAGCATGCGGTCTTTCCAGGTGTTGGGCTCCATCTCGTCCGCGTTGCAAAGCAGGTAGCGGATGTTCAGGGATTCGTCGTTGGGCATCAGGCCCCACTTCACGCCGGTGGGGAAGCCCGCACCGCCGCGGCCCTTGAGGCCAGAGTCCTTGACGGTCTGCACGATGTCGGCCTGGGCCATTTCCGCCAGGGCCTTGCGCGCTGCGGCGTAGCCGTTCTTCTGCTGGTATTCATCGAGCCACACCGGCTGGGCGTCGTCACGCAGGCGCCAGGTCAGGGGATGAGTCTCCTCGTTTCGGGCGATGCGATTGGCCGGGCCGAAGGAGGTCAGCAGGTTCGAGCTGCGGCTGATCATTGGAAATTCTCCAGCAGTTGCGCCACGCCTTCGGGTTGCACGTCACCGAAGGTCTCGTCGTCGATCATCATCGCCGGCGCCTTGTCGCAGTTGCCCAGGCAACACACCGGCAACAGGGTGAAGCGACCGTCAGCGGTGGTTTGCCCGGGCTCGATGCCGAGCTCGGACTTGATGCTGCCGAGCACGTTTTCATGGCCACCGATGAAGCAGGTCATGCTGTCGCATACGCGGATGATGTGGCGGCCGACGGGCTGGCGGAAAATCTGGCTATAGAAGGTGGCGACACCTTCCACGTCGCTGGCCGGGATACCGAGGATCGCGCCGATGGCGTCGGCGGCGCCGTCCGGCACCCAGCCGCGCTGCTTCTGTACGATTTTCAGCGCTTCGATGCTGGCCGCGCGCGGGTCTTCGTAGTGGTGCATCTCGTGCTCGATGGCCGAGCGTTCGGTGTCGCTGAGGGCGAAACGGTCTGTCTGAATCAGGGCTGCATTGCTCATGAGATATCCTCAGCGGTCCACGTCGGCCATAACGAAGTCGATACTGCCCAGGTACGCGATCAGGTCAGCGACCATGCTGCCGCGGATCACCGAAGGGATCTGCTGCAGGTGCGGGAAACTCGGCGTGCGGATGCGCGTGCGGTAGCTCATGGTGCTGCCGTCGCTGGTCAGGTAGTAGCTGTTGATGCCCTTGGTCGCTTCGATCATCTGGAAGCTTTCGTTGGCCGGCATCACCGGCCCCCAGGAAACCTGCAGGAAGTGGGTGATCAGGGTTTCGATGTGCTGCAGCGTGCGCTCTTTCGGCGGCGGCGTGGTCAGCGGGTGATCCGCCTTGTACGGGCCTTCCGGCATGTTGCGCATGCATTGATCGATGATTTTGATGCTCTGACGCATCTCCTCGACGCGCACCATGCAGCGGTCATAGGCATCGCCATTCACGGCCAGTGGCACTTCGAACTCGAAGTTCTCGTAGCCTGAATAAGGACGAGCCTTGCGCAGGTCGAAATCGCAGCCGGTGGCACGCAGGCCGGCACCGGTGGTACCCCACTCCAGCGCTTCCTGGGTGTTGTACTGGGCGACACCGATGGTCCGCGCCTTGAGGATGCTGTTGCGCAGCGCAGCCTTCTCGTACTCATCCAGACGTTTGGGCAGCCAGTCGACGAACTCCTTGACCAGCTTGTCCCAGCCACGCGGCAGGTCATGGGCGACCCCGCCGATGCGGTACCAGGCCGGATGCAGGCGGAAACCGGTGATGGCTTCGATCACCTTGTAGGCACGCTGGCGGTCGGTGAAGGTGAAGAACACCGGCGTCATGGCGCCAACGTCCTGGATATAGGTGCCCAGGAACAGCAGGTGGCTGGTGATGCGGAAGAACTCGGCCATCATGATGCGGATGGTGTCGACCTTCTGCGGCACCTTGATGCCGGCCAGCTTCTCGACCGAGAGCACATACGGCAGGTTGTTCATCACCCCGCCGAGGTAGTCGATACGGTCGGTGTAGGGAATGAAGCTATGCCAGCTCTGCCGCTCGGCCATCTTCTCGGCGCCGCGGTGGTGGTAACCGATCTCTGGCACGCAGTCGACGATCTCTTCGCCGTCGAGTTGCAGGATGATGCGGAACGCGCCGTGGGCAGAAGGGTGGTTGGGGCCGAGGTTGAGGAACATGTAGTCCTCGTTCTCGCTCTGGCGCTTCATGCCCCAGTCTTCGGGGTTGAAGCGCGCGGCTTCTTCCTCGAGCTGCTGCTTGGCAAGGGTCAGGCTGAACGGGTCGAATTCGGTGGCGCGCGCCGGGTAGTCCTTGCGCAGCGGGTGACCTTCCCAGGTAGGCGGCATCATGATGCGGGTCAGGTGCGGGTGACCGGTGAAATGGATACCGTAGAGGTCCCACACTTCGCGCTCGTACCAGTTGGCGTTCGGCCAGATGCCGGTCACCGATGGCAGGTTGAGGTCGCCCTCACGCAGGGCCACCTTGATCATCACGTCGCTGTTACGTTCCAGCGACATGAGGTGATAGAACACGGTGAAATCGGCGTCCGGCAGGCCGCGGCGCTGGGTGCGCAGCCGCTCATCGACACCGTGCAGGTCATACAGCATGACGTAGGGGCGCGTTGCCTGACGCAGGAAACGCAGCACGTCGACGAGCTTGTCGCGGCCGACCCAGATGACCGGCATGCCGGTGCGGGTGGCCTGCAGCGTGAAGCTGTCGGCGCCAAAACGGGATTGAAGCTCAACGACGACGTCTTGGTCGTCCGCCTTGTAGGGCGCAATGGACACGGTGGTGTCTGCAGTCATGGTCTCGATCGCTATCGGTCAACGGTGAGAGTGAATCCGGCCTTGCTTGAAAGCGGGACTCAGACGTCGTCAGGGGAACGCAGGTTGGTAACCGCAATGCGCTGCGCGCGGCGCTGCTCTTTCTGCGAAGGCATCTCGGCGCGATAAACGCCCTGATCGCCAACGACCCAGGACAGCGGACGGCGCTCCTGACCGATGGACTCCTGCAGCAGCATCAGCCCTTGCAGGAAAGCCTCGGGGCGCGGCGGGCAACCGGGAATGTAGACGTCGACCGGAAGAAACTTGTCGACACCCTGAACGACCGAATAGATGTCGTACATGCCGCCGGAATTGGCGCACGCGCCCATGGAAATGACCCACTTGGGTTCGAGCATCTGCTCGTAGAGACGCTGGATGACGGGGGCCATCTTGATGAAGCAGGTGCCGGCGATGACCATGAAGTCAGCCTGGCGTGGGGATGCCCGAATGACTTCGGCACCGAAGCGCGCAACGTCGTGAGGCGCCGTGAAGGCCGTGGTCATCTCCACGTAGCAGCACGACAGCCCGAAGTTGTACGGCCACAGGGAGTTCTTGCGACCCCAGTTCACCGCACCACTGAGAACATCCGAGAGTTTCCCCATGTAGATGTTCTTGTGCACTTCATCTTCTAGACGCTGATCGGAAACGACCTCCCGATCGCCGATCGGGTACTGCTCGTTGGGAGCGTCCGGATCGATCCGAGTGAGTTTGTATTGCATCGCCAAAGCCTCATTGTTTCAGCTTCGCCTGCCGAGCCTTACGGCCCTCGGGTGCCCAATCAAGCGCACCGATACGCCAAAGGTAGACAAGACCTGCCAACAGAATGTTTATGAAAATGGCTGCTTCGATAAAGCCGGCCCAGCCGCTTTCGCGAACAGAGACGGCCCAGGCGAAGAGAAAGAGGGCTTCGACGTCGAAGATCACGAACAGCATCGCGACCAGATAGAATTTTGCAGACAGGCGCAGACGCGCACTGCCGGTGGGAAGCATGCCCGATTCGAACGGCTCGTTCTTGCTGCGGCCCCATGCCTTGCTGCCAAGCAGGCTGGAGACACCCAGCATGAATGCACAGAGGCCAACGACCCCGAGCAGAAAAACGGCCAACGCCCAATTGTGGGAGAGGGTACTGCTTGCTTCCAACATGCCGAGACTCCTCAGGCAAGGAACGGCTTAACGCACACTATTAAGTTATGGCCAGACAACCCAGGTTGCCTCGCGATCTATTTGCACAATGTTATGCCTGTATTGGGTGTAAGTAAATTTTTCGGTATAGAAAAATTAATTCCCGGCCTTTTAGCGATTCTTGGAAGATCAGGGCGAGCCCTTTTAAATCAGTGACCTAGCTAACGCATTGGATGCTGCGTCGGCCAATCGCGACGTACAGTAGCAACTGCCTGAGCCTTAAATGGGAATAAATAACGTTTGAGAATTAATTCTTTTTCGCGATGACCTGTCGCTTAACTGTCCATTGATGACGCACTTTCTCAGTGCTGATTATTGAATTTTTTCTTCTGATAGTTACAAGCATAAAAAAGCCCCGACATCGCTGTCGGGGCCGAGGTTTAAATTGTCGCCAGCTCTCAGTGGAACTGGTTCATCGTGTTGTCCTTGCCGCCGGCTTTCAGGGCCGCTTCGCCGGCAAAATATTCCTTGTGGTTGTCGCCGATATCCGAGCCGGCCATGTTCTGGTGCTTGACGCAGGCGATGCCCTGGCGGATTTCCTGGCGCTGCACGCCTTTGACGTAGGCGAGCATGCCTTGGTCGGCGAAGTAACCCTTGGCCAGGTTGTCGGTGGACAAAGCAGCTGTGTGGTAGGTCGGCAAGGTGATCAGGTGGTGGAAGATGCCGGCATTTGCCGAGCCATCGCGCTGGAAGGTGCGGATCTTCTCATCGGCTACCTGGGCCAGTTCGGTTTCGTCGTACTCGGCGCTCATCAGCTTGGCGCGGTCGTAGCCGGACACATCCTTGCCTTCGGCAGCGAATGCGTCGAATACCTGTTGGCGGAAACTCAGCGTCCAGTTGAACGAAGGACTGTTGTTGTAGACCAGCTTGGCGTTCGGCACGACCTCACGTACCCGGTCGACCATGGCCTTGATCTGCCCGACGTGCGGCTTCTCGGTTTCGATCCAGATCATGTCGGCGCCGTTCTGCAGCGAGGTGATGCTGTCCAGCACGCAGCGGTCTTCGCCGGTGCCCTTGCGGAACTGGAAGAGGTTGGACGGCAAACGCTTGGGACGCAGCAGCTTGCCTTCGCGGTTTATCACCACATCGCCGTTCTTCAATTGCGACGCGCTGATCTCTTCGCAATCGAGGAACGAGTTGTACTGGTCGCCGAGGTCGCCCGGCTCGTTGGTCACGGCGATCTGCTTGGTCAGCCCGGCGCCCAGGGAGTCGGTTCGCGCGACGATCACGCCATCGTCGACGCCAAGCTCCAGGAAGGCATAACGCACGGCATTGATCTTGGCCAGGAAATCGCTGTGCGGAACCGTGACCTTGCCGTCCTGGTGGCCGCACTGTTTCTCGTCGGACACCTGATTCTCGATCTGGATGCAGCAGGCGCCTGCCTCGATCATCTTCTTGGCCAGCAGATAGGTAGCCTCGGGGTTGCCGAAGCCAGCATCGATATCGGCGATAATCGGTACCACATGGGTTTCGAAATTATCAATCTGCGCCTGGAGGTCGGCCTGCTTGGCTTTGTCACCAGCATCGCGTGCAGCGTCCAGCGCATTGAAAAGCAGATCCAGCTCACGGGCATCGGCCTGGCGCAAGAAGGTGTAAAGCTCTTCTATCAGTGCGGCGACCGCGGTCTTCTCGTGCATGGACTGGTCTGGCAGCGGCCCGAAATCGGAACGCAGTGCAGCGATCATCCAGCCGGACAGGTAGAGGTAGCGCTTGTTGGTGGTCTTCAGATGCTTCTTGATGGAAATCAGCTTCTGCTGGCCGATGAAGCCGTGCCAGCAACCGAGCGACTGGGTATAGACGGAAGAATCGGCGTCGTACTCGGCCATGTCCTTGCGCATGATGGCGGCCGTGTACTTGGCGATGTCCAGCCCGGTCTTGAAGCGATTCTGGGCGCGCATGCGAGCCACGGATTCCGGGTTGATGGCGCTCCAGCTGCTGCCAGCGGCTTCTTTCAGGGCGGCAACGGCTTTAATGTCGTTTTCGTAAGCTGACATGGTCAATCCTTCACGTGTGAGTTTGGTCGAGCGTCGAACGTTGCGCACAGTCCAGGCGCAGGGCTCGGGGTGAGCTCACCGCAGACGTCGAAAAGAGACTGGAAGGAGGGCACTTGGGCCGGGTGGACGAAACGCATCGCCAGGCACGCCCGCCGGGTAGGCGAGAAAGGTGAATATGGGCCCGTGGACGCCCGCTGCACTGTGCTGATCGATACGTGAAACGCTTCCCCGTCCCTCAGGACAACCTCGTTCCAGTCGCCATCTCGTCGAACTGCCTTGTGGGCTTAACAACACGAATCGATCCCTGCGGTAAGCGGGGAAGCGACCCGGAGACTCCGCTTCCGGAGCCCCTGATTAGCGGGAGCGAGGCCATCATGCGACCGGCGAAAATGTTCGTCAATCGTTTTTGTAGTGTTTTTTTTGATCTACTACATAAGTCTTAGATCGACCGTACAGTCACGTTTCACGGGGCTTTCAGTCGATCACGTCAACTTTCACGCGCATGCTCATGTCGGCACGTCCCTCGGTCGAGTAGCGCCGCAATACTCCGTTGCGGTCAGCCTGGCTCTGCTCGCTGCTGCCGCCGATGCTGATCCATTCACCGACCCGGCCACTGACCCGGGTGTCGGCCTGCTGGATGTCGATGACCCCGGGTTGCGCCTGGTTGAGGCGGTCGCGGTTGCTGCTGATGTCCAGGTGCACGACGTCGCCTGCCAGGCTCGCGGTGACGTAGAACCCCTGGGTGACATTGCGGTACTCGGTGTTGTTGTACACCTGGCCGTAGCGGTCGCGGCTGCTGGTGGTGACGGGCACGCTCTGGCCGACCTGGATCAGCGCCGGGTATCCCTCGCTGGTCTGCACCTGCTGCGTGCCGCCACCCCGACTGTCCGTGCTGCGGCGAATGATGCGCGCCTGGTCACGGCCGTCCACCTCGCCACGGCCGATCTCCACACGGGCGCTGCCGGTACTGATGCTGCCATCGACGCCGTAGCCGCGGTCATCGCGGTAGCTCGACTCGCTGGTATCGACACTGATCAGCAGACGCCTTGGCTGGGTGTCGAGCTGGGCGAGCAGGGCACGGATCTCCTCGATTTTGGCCGCTGGCGCGTTGACGATGAGCTGATTTCCGTAGGCGCTGACGCGCCCCTCATTGCCCAGCGCCGACTGCACGACAGGCAGCAAGTCGCCGGCGGTACGATAATTGAGCGGGATGACCTCGGTCGCCGCCACCGCAGACAGACTGAAAGCCAGCAGTGCCGCGCTGAATAAATGCCGTTTCAAAGATTTCATAGGAGGAAATTCCGCAGATCGGGGTCGGTGATACTGGTGTCCCAGGTTTGCTCGAACAGGCGCTGCAACTGCCGCACGCGCCCTGGGTCGCGGTATTTCGCATAGCCGGCGAAACGCTGCGACTGCGGACGTACCAGCATGCCCTGATCATCCGCCAGCAGGAACGCGTCTTCGAGGGCCGGGTAGTCGGGATGACAGCGGCGGATCTGCACCTGGCTGGGCAGCTTGCGTGACAGGGTGAGCAGCCGATGGCCATCACGAACCGCACGGCTGCTGTCGCGCACCAGAATGCGCAGGCGGCTGTTACGGTGGTCCAGCAGCAGGCGCGTACAGGCCTGCTGAATGCTGCTGTGGTGGTAGAGCCAGGGCTCGAGATCGGGACTGTACAGGCACAGGGTGCGGCGCGCCTGTTGCATCAGCGCAAGGGCGTGGGCACGCGCGTGTTCGGGCAGGTCGAAGCGTTGCAGTTCCTGCTCAACGCCCAGCACGAATGGCGCCGGCTCCCAGCTGGCAGGCTCCGGCAATTCGCTCGCGGGGTTGTGCAGGGTAAACCGGCCAGGCGATTCGAACTCGATCAACTCGATCAACTCGAGCTCACCGTCGCCGGGCGTGTGTTCATCGTTCATGCTGACCTCTGTGGCACTGGCGCAGGCCACAGCTGGTCATCAGCTGCTGCGCACCATGTCGACGTGGGGAATGCCTGCTTCCAGGTATTCGTCACTCACTACAGTGAAGCCCAGCTTTTCATAGAACGGCGTTGCCTGCACCTGGGCGCTGAGCATTTGCTGATTCAACCCGCGTTTCTGCGCCTCGGCGATGACCGCCTGCAACAGCGCTTCGCCGACTTTCAGGCCGCGCCAGTCCTTGAGCACCGATACCCGGCCGATCTGCCCGTCGGCCAGCAGGCGGGCCGTACCGATCGGATAGTCGCCTTCGCAGGCGAGGAAATGCACGGCATCGCTGTCTTCGGCGTCCCATTCCAGTTCAGGCGGCACTGCCTGTTCGGCGACGAATACCGTCTCGCGGATGCGTCGCAGTTCATCATAATCCTTGTGCCAGTCGGCAATGCGTACGTGCAGCTCATTCATCGGCGAACTCCAGGCTCCCTTGCTTGGCGAGTTCGAGCAGCAGGATCCGCGCTTCGTCATTGGCCAGCCAGGGGCCGAGGTTCTCCAGGTGCAGGGCGTCCGCCGAGCAGACCATTTTCAATAGCTCACGCAAGCCGGTGGATACCATGCGGCTCTGGCCGCTGGCGAACAACACCAGGTCTTCGCCCACTTCGGACCAGGCCATGCGCGCGCTGGGGTTGCGGATCATCACCGCGCCGTCTTCCAGCTGGTCAAGGAAACCGTCCTCGTCGATTTCAAGGCCAGCAATCAGCTCCGGGTAACGTGGCTCGGTCATGAACTGGCCGAACCAGGTCATCAGCAAGCGCTCATCGCTCATGTGCTCGGCCAGCAGTGCTTTCAGGCGGTCCAGGGCATCGCGCTGGATTTCTGTCGGGTCGCTGACGGGGGCGGTGCCGGCGTCGCTGTAGCGCGTTTCGTCGGGCAGGAACTGGCCAAGAAAATCGGTGAAATGGGTCAGTACTTCAGCGGCGCTAGGGGCGCGGAAACCCACGGAATAAGTCATGCAGTCGTCCTCGGCGGTGCCACAGTGGGCCAGGAGCGGCGGCAGGTAAAGCATGTCGCCGGGCTCGAGCACCCATTCTTCAGTTTGATCGAATTGAGCCAGGATCTTCATGTCCAGATCCGGCAGCAGGGGGCTTTGCGCGTCGCACATCTGGCCAATCTGCCAGCGGCGCCGGCCATGACCCTGCAGGAGAAATACGTCGTAGTTGTCGTAATGCGGGCCAACACCGCCGCCCGGTGCGGCAAAGCTGACCATCACGTCATCAATGCGCCACTTGGGCAGAAACTTGAATTGCTCCAGCAGCTCGGCCACTTCCGGCACGAACTGGTCGACGGCCTGTACCAACAACGACCATTCGCGTTCGGGCAGCTGCGAAAAAGCGTCTTCGGCAAATGGCCCGCGGCGCACTTCCCAGGGCGTTTCACCGTGTTCGAGCACCAGGCGCGACTCGACCTCTTCCTCGAGGGCAAGGCCGGCCAGCTCGTCCGGGGTGATCGGGCTCTCGAAGCCCGGGATCGCCTGGCGCACCAGCAAGGGCTTCTTCTGCCAGTAATCACGCAGGAACTCGCGTGCGCTCAGGCCACCCAGCAGCTGAAGAGGAGCATCAGGATTCATCTGTAAGTCCTTGATATTTATATAGCCGTATAAAAAGAAACGCCCGGCTTCAGCCGGGCGTCCTTGAGACTGAATCGAGCTTAGATGCGTTTGGCCTGAGCCACCGCATTGCCGATGTAGTTGGCCGGCGTGAGCTGCTTCAGCTCTTCCTTGGCGTGCTGCGGCATATCCAGCCCTTCGATGAAGGCCAGCAGCGCTTCAGGGGTGATGCCCTTGCCACGCGTCAGCTCCTTGAGCTTCTCGTAGGGGTTCTCGATGGCGTAGCGCCGCATGACGGTCTGGATCGGCTCGGCGAGCACTTCCCAGCAGGCATTCAGGTCTTCAGAAATTCGTTGAGCATTGAGCTCCAACTTACTGATTCCTTTGAGGCTCGCCTCGTAAGCAATCACGCTGTGAGCGAAGCCGACACCGAGGTTACGCAGCACGGTGGAGTCGGTCAGGTCGCGCTGCCAGCGGGAAATCGGCAGCTTGCTGGCCAGGTGTTGGAACAGCGCGTTGGCGATACCCAGGTTGCCTTCGGAGTTTTCGAAGTCGATCGGGTTGACCTTGTGCGGCATGGTCGACGAGCCGATCTCGCCTGCCACGGTCTTCTGCTTGAAGTAGCCCAGGGAGATGTAGCCCCAGACATCGCGATCGAAGTCGATGAGGATGGTGTTGAATCGGGCAATGGCGTCAAACAGCTCGGCAATGTAATCGTGGGGTTCGATCTGCGTGGTATAGGGGTTCCACTGCAGGCCCAGGTCGCCTTCGATGAACTGGCGGGCATTGGCTTCCCAGTCGATTTGCGGGTACGCGGACAGGTGAGCGTTGTAGTTGCCCACCGCGCCATTGATCTTGCCCAGCAGCGGCACGGCGGCGATCTGTACGATCTGCCGCTCGAGGCGGTAAACGACGTTGGCCAGCTCTTTGCCCAGGGTAGTGGGCGAGGCCGGCTGGCCATGGGTGCGCGACAGCATCGGCACGTCAGCGAACTTCACCGACAGCTCGCGGATGGCGGTGGCGACCTGGCGCATCAGCGGCAGCAGTACAGTGTCACGGCCTTCGCGCAGCATCAGGGCGTGGGACAGGTTGTTGATGTCCTCGCTGGTGCAGGCGAAATGAATGAATTCGCTGACCGCGTCCAACTCCGGCAACTTGGCGGCCTGCTCCTTGAGCAAGTACTCCACGGCCTTGACGTCGTGGTTGGTGGTGCGCTCGATTTCCTTGACGCGCTCGGCGTGCTCGACGGCGAAATTTTCCGCCAGCTCGTTGAGCAGGGCATTGGCTTCGGCAGAGAAGGGCGCCACTTCGCTGACACCTTCATGGGCGGCAAGACGCTGCAGCCAGCGGACTTCGACCTGGACGCGGAAACGGATCAGGCCGTATTCACTGAAAATCGGGCGCAGGGCGCTGGTTTTGCCGGCATAGCGGCCATCTACGGGCGAAACCGCGGTGAGCGAGGAAAGCTGCATGGGAGGCGTTCTCGGACAATCGGGCGTTGAAAAGGGGGCATATCATACACGAATTGGCATTTTTTTTATAAGGAATTGGTTCATAAGGGTATTTTATGTTTTACCGGTCGCAAGCCATCGATACTCAGGTGCACTCGCTTTAGCGATTTACCCAGCAGAGCATTCAAAACCGTCTCGACTGCGGCTACAGGGGCGCAGCGTGCTCCGGTCTGCCGGCTGCATAGCGATAAGGTCGTGAGCCCCAACTCGGCGCAAAAACCAACACGCCACGGGCAACGCTGTGGTGCAAGAGAACCGTCGGGCACGCGCAGGGCTGACAGCGTAGGAGCACCACTTGATTAATGCCTGAGAGCTCATCACAGCCCGGAACCACTGCGCGGAGCTGCATAACGACTCAATGAGCACGCGCAGACAACCGGCCCGATGCACCTCAGGCAACCAGTGCGGCAACGTAGCCATCGCCGCAAAGCTGGCGCTTTAATGGCATACTGAGGTTGTGGAGAACGCTCGTCACTTCAAACGCTAAAGCGTTCGGCGTGACGAGCCGCTAGCAAAAGCAGTAGGTGCAGCCCGCCCTCCACCAAGGATGACCATGCAGAGATTGACTTTCGCAAATGAAATGCCTCTGGACCAAATCTGGCGTTTTTTGAAACTGCCCAACCTGGGGATTGAGGTGCTCGTCATCGTCACCTGGCTGGGCGGCGCGTTCTTGAATCCTGGCTATGACAGCGCGCTGCCCTGGCCGGAGCTGCTCATGCTGACCGGCATGGTGGCCTGTTGCGCGGGGACTCTCTGGGCCCGAGGTTTTGCAACCTGGCGGCTGGCGCTGATTGCATTCTATTTTTTCGACATCATCGCGTTCCGGCTGCAGATAGAAGCCATTGGCGAGCGTGGCGCCATCTGGGCGCTGCTGGTGGCGCTGATTATTAATTTTGGTACGGCGATCCTGCTTGCGCGGCTGCTGGATTATCTGATGGTGGTCGCTTTCAGTTGGCTGGTGCTGTGCTACGGCATGGTGCCTATCCTGATTGCGCCAGACATGATGCCGCTGTATTACCTGTTGGTTTCCGGGGTGATCTGCGGGGGCGCCGCCATCAACTTCACCTTCATGCGCTTGCTGACCAATGTGCTGCAACTCAAGGAGCATTACCGGATACAGGCAGAGACCGATTCCTTGACCGGCATCGCCAATCGTCGGGTCCTGCTAAGCGAGCTGCAACGGGCCTGTGCGCAACCCGACCCGCGGGGCGCCTGGTTCGTCATGTTGGACATCGACAATTTCAAGCGCATAAATGACGAGTTTGGCCATGATCGCGGCGATGAGGTACTCAAGAGCCTGGCCGAACAGTTCCGCTGCTGCTGCCAACTCAACCACTACGGGCGCCTGGGCGGCGAAGAGTTCGGCATCGTGTTCAATGGCTGTACCCGGCATGAGGTAGTGGACGCCCTGAAATGCCTGTTCGAGGGTACGCATCGGGCCGCCTTGGCGTTTTCCTTCAGTGCCGGACTGGCGCGCATGGGCGTGGATTTCACCGCTTCGGAGACCCTGATCCATGCAGACCAGCAGCTTTATCTTGCCAAACGGGCCGGTAAAAGCTGCCTGTTCGCCGACAACTCCCTGCTCTATAAAAGCTGAGTCAATTGGCTGCAGCCCAGCCCCGGCCACTCGCCTGGCACCAGGGAGGCGAGGCCCTCGCAAGAACTAGGTGCACGGCCAGTTCCTCCCTACGCGCCCCGCGACCAAAGGTCAGAAAAACCTCTGCGCATGACTAACAGGATGTCGCATTTTCCACATACTGAACCCGTTGCCCCGGCAGCAACAGGCGACGAATAACGGATCAGGCATTACCCGTCGATGTTGCTCCGGGCGCTCAGCTGCGCAGCATCGGATAGAGCTCTTTCAGCAGCTTGCGGCGGCTGAACACCAGTTGCCAGCGATGCCCGCCCAACTGACGCCACAAACGGCCGGAACGGATACCGGCAAGCAGCAGCGCACGGATCTTCGATGCGTTGGCGGGCTGCTGCAGGAAGCGGCTGTCCCCCTGCACCTGAATGCGCTGCTTGAAGGTGCTGATGGTGTCCTGGTAAAGCGCACCGCACGAGGAAATCACGTTCTCGTGACCAATGCCGAAATGCTCGGCCTGGCTCTGGATCTGATCGAGGCGGCTGCCCATCAGTTGCAGCAGGTCACCACGCTTGTCGAGCTGTCGTTCCAGACCCAGCAGGGCGAGGGCATAGCGCAGCGGTTCGCGCTGCAGGCTGGCGGGGTCGCGCTCCAGCGCACTGACCAGAGCGCGATAACCTTCACGCAGATTGAGATCGTCGCCGCCGAAAACATCCAGTGTGCTCACGGCGTCGCGCACCAAAAGGCTGCGGATCAGGCACGTCACTTCGCTTTCGGCGGCTTGCCCGGTTTTGGCAATCTTGTCGACCATCACCGCGGCCTGGAACACCGCACCCAGGGCAATCAGTTGCTCTTGAATCGGACTCATCGCGGTGCACCCTCGCTCCAGGGCTCGGCGCTTTCGATCACGCCACCGCCAAGACAGATATCGCCATCGTAGAACACCACGGATTGGCCGGGCGTGACTGCGCGCTGTGGTTGATCAAAGATCGCGCGGTAGCCAACTCCGCTGCGCTCCAGCGTGCAGGTCTGGTCGGCCTGGCGGTAGCGCACCTTGGCGGTCAGCTGGCGTGGCGCCTCCAACTCGACCGGGTTTACCCAGTAGATCTGCGAGGCATGCAGCGCGCGCGAGAACAGCCAGGGGTGCTCGTTGCCCTGGCCGACGATGAGCACGTTGCGCGTCAGGTCCTTGTGCAACACGTACCAGGGCTCGTCACTGGCGTCCTTGAGGCCGCCGATGCCCAGCCCCTGGCGTTGACCGATGGTGTGGTACATCAGGCCATGATGGCGGCCGATGCTCTCGCCATCGGTGGTTTCGATATCCCCCGGCTGGGCCGGCAGGTACTGCTTGAGGAAATCGCTGAAGCGCCGCTCACCGATGAAGCAGATGCCGGTCGAGTCCTTTTTCTTGGCGGTGGCCAGCTGGTGCCTCTCGGCAATCGCACGCACCTGGGGCTTTTCCAGCTCACCGACCGGGAACAGGGTCTTGGCGATCTGTTCGCCACCCACGGCGTGCAGGAAGTAGCTCTGGTCCTTGTTGGGGTCGAGCCCCTTGAGCAGCTCGCTGCGCCCTTCGAGATCGCGGCGGCGCACGTAATGGCCGGTGGCGATCAGGTCTGCGCCAAGCATCAGGGCGTAGTCCAGGAACGCCTTGAACTTGATTTCCCGGTTGCACAGTATGTCAGGGTTCGGCGTGCGCCCGGCCTTGTACTCGGCCAGGAAATGCTCGAACACGTTGTCCCAGTACTCGGCTGCGAAGTTGGCGGTGTGCAGCTTGATGCCGATGCGCTCGCACACGGCCTGGGCATCTGCCAGGTCGTCCATGGCGGTGCAATATTCGGTGCCGTCGTCTTCGTCCCAGTTCTTCATGAACAGGCCTTCGACCTGGTAGCCCTGTTCGAGCAACAGCAGGGCCGAGACGGAGGAGTCGACGCCGCCGGACATGCCGACGATAACGCGCTGAGTGGCTGGATCTTGCATGGTCGGTATCAATACAGGCTTCAAAGGGCGTGATTCTATCAGGATGCGCAGGACGTTTCAGGCCAACGCGCGAGCGCCGTTACATCGGCTCATGAACCAGGCTGAGGGGGAAGCGGGCACCCGCCAGGTAATCGTCCAGGCAGCGCAGCACCAGCATGCTGCGCAAGCGCTCGGCCTCGGCTTTCAGCTGTTCGGGGGTCAGCCAGCGGATGCCGCTGATGTCGCTGTCCAGCGCCCGCTCCGGATGGTGCTTGAGCAGCCTGGCGGTAAAACAGATGCGCTGGTAGGTCACACCGTTGCTTGGCGCGGTGTATAGATAAATACCGGTCACGCCGGTGAGCTCGACGTCGCAGCCGGTCTCCTCCAGGGTTTCCCTCACCGCCGCCTGCTGCAGGCTTTCGCGGGGCTCAAGGTGGCCGGCGGGCTGGTTGAGCACCAGGCGACCGCCCTTGAGTTCTTCGACGAACAGAAAGCGCCCCTCGTGCTCGACGATGGTGGCGACGGTGACATGTGCATGCCAGTCCATGCTGACTCCTTTTCAGGTACTGAAAACGACAACCCCGGCACGGGGCCGGGGTTGTCGATGCTACACCTGCATCAATGCATTGCTCAGGCCAGGGAGGCCAGGGCTGCGTTGAGGGTTTCGCTCGGGCGCATGACTTTTTCGGTCAGGGCCTTGTCCGGCGCGTAGTAGCCGCCGATCTGTGCCGGTTTGCCCTGTACAGCGTTCAGTTCGGCAACGATCTTGGCTTCGCTGTCGCTCAGTGCCTTGGCCAGCGGCGCGAACTGCGCCTGCAGCGCAGCGTCTTCGGTCTGTGCGGCCAGGGCCTGGGCCCAGTACAGCGCCAGGTAGAAGTGGCTGCCACGGTTGTCGATACCGCCCACCTTGCGTGCCGGGGATTTGTCATTGTCCAGGAACTGACCAGTAGCCTCGTCCAGAGTCTTGCTCAACACCAGTGCCTTCGGGTTGCTGTAGGTGTTGCCCAGGTGCTCCAGGGAAGCTGCCAGCGCCAGGAATTCGCCCAGCGAATCCCAGCGCAGGAAGTTCTCCTCGACCAGTTGCTGAACGTGCTTGGGCGCGGAGCCGCCAGCGCCGGTTTCGAACAGGCCGCCGCCGCTCATCAGCGGGACGATCGACAGCATCTTGGCGCTGGTGCCCAGCTCCATGATCGGGAACAGGTCGGTCAGGTAATCACGCAGAACGTTGCCGGTCACCGAGATGGTGTCCTTGCCGTCGCGGATGCGCGCCAGGGAGAACTTGATGGCCTCGACCGGCGACAGTACGCGAATGTCCAGGCCGCTGGTGTCGTGGTCCTTAAGGTACTTTTCGACCTTCTTGATCATTTCGGCGTCGTGGGCGCGCGCCGGGTCCAGCCAGAACACCGCCGGGGTGTCGCTCAGGCGGGCACGGTTGACGGCCAGCTTGACCCAGTCCTGGATCGGCGCGTCCTTGGTCTGGCACATGCGGAAGATGTCGCCTTCTTCCACCTGCTGCTCCATCAATACCTTGCCGCTGGCATCGCTGACGCGCACCACACCATTGGCCTGGATCTGGAAGGTCTTGTCGTGGGAGCCGTACTCTTCGGCTTTCTGCGCCATGAGGCCGACGTTCGGCACACTGCCCATGGTGGTCGGGTTGAAGGCGCCATTGGCCTTGCAGTCTTCGATCACCGCCTGGTAGATGCTCGCGTAGCAGCGATCCGGAATCACCGCCTTGGCGTCCTGCAGCTCGCCTGCGGTGTTCCACATCTTGCCCGAATCGCGAATCATCGCGGGCATCGAAGCATCGACGATCACGTCGCTGGGCACGTGCAGGTTGGTGATGCCCTTGTCGGAGTTGACCATGGCCAGGGCCGGGCGCTCGGCATAGACGGCCTTGATGTCGGCTTCGATCTCGGCCTGTTTGTCAGCCGGCAGCTTCTTGATGCTGGAGTACAGGTCGCCGATACCGTTGTTCAGGTTGAAACCGGCTTCCTGCAGGGCAGCAGCGTGCTTGTCCAGAGCCGACTTGTAGAACTCGGCAACGATCTGGCCAAAGATGATCGGGTCGGAGACCTTCATCATGGTGGCTTTCAGGTGAACGGAGAACAGCACGCCTTGTTTCTTGGCGTCTTCGATTTCGGCCGCGATGAAGCTGCGCAGCGCCTTCTTGCTCAGTACCGAGCAATCCAGGAGTTCGTCAGCCAGCACGGCGGTTTTTTCTTTCAGCACGGTGCTGTTGCCATCAGCGCCGATCAGCTCGATCTTGACGCTGCCTTTGGCATCGATCAGGACGGCCTTTTCGCTGCCATAGAAGTCGCCGCTAGCCATGTGCGCCACGTGGGACTTGGAGTCTGCCGTCCAGGCGCCCATCTTGTGCGGGTGCTTGCGGGCATAGTTCTTGACCGACAGCGGTGCGCGCCGATCAGAGTTGCCTTCGCGCAGAACCGGGTTCACGGCGCTGCCCTTGACCTTGTCATAGCGGCTGCGGATGTCGCGGGCTTCGTCGCTGTCGCCAGTGTCCGGGTAGTCGGGCAGGGCGTAGCCCTGGGCCTGCAGTTCCTTGATCGCGGCCTTGAGCTGCGGCACGGAAGCGCTGATGTTCGGCAGTTTGATGATATTGGCTTCTGGCGTGGTAGCCAGTGCGCCCAGCTCTGCCAGGTGATCACCCTGTTTTTGAGCATCGCTCAGAAACTCGGGGAACAGGGCCAGGATACGGCCGGCCAGCGAAATGTCGCGGGTTTCCACGGCGATATCGGAGGAGGCGGTAAAGGCTTTGACGATGGGGAGCAGGGAGTAGGTCGCGAGCGCGGGGGCTTCGTCGGTGAGGGTGTAGATAATCTTCGAGCGTGTGGTCATATTTGATTTAACTCTCTTTTTGCTGAACTTGCACAAGGCACTGATCCGGGTGAGGTGGCTTCTGGCCACAGCGCGGCATCAATGATGTGAATTCGAAGTTCCATCCCGATGATGTTGGGTGCCGCAATCGACCGATGGGCAGGCAATTCGCCTCAACAAGGTCGGCACGACAGGTGCTGGAAGCCGTACTCCAGGCGAATGCGCCTCAATGACTACTCAGTCAGCGCCCGAGTATATCAAACCCGCGGACGATGGCAGTGGCCAAGTTGCATGCGCCGCTACTGTCGTGCAACGAGTCGAGCGGCGCGCCGGTATCAGGCGCCTCTCGGTCACGACGGCCTATCTTTGAACGCTCAGCTCACAGGGACTGAGCCCAGGGCGAGCCAGGAATAAAAAAGCCGGTCTTGCGACCGGCTTCTTTTGGGTAGGCAGTGACGAACGGATCAGACCTCGACCGGCTCCCCGCGCACTCTGCTGGTGGCGGTGGTGGTGGCAACCTCGGACGCCGCCTGGGCAGCGCTGATGTTCACGGCGTGGAGGCCTTTGGGGCCTTGAATAATATCGAAGCTCACGGCTTGCCCAGCCTTCAGCGTTTTATACCCGTCCATCTGGATGGCTGAATAATGGGCGAACAGGTCCTCATCTCTGCCATCGGCCAGAATGAATCCGTAACCTTTGGCGTTGTTGAACCACTTGACCTTACCACTTAGCATGCTGATATCCCTCTGCAAGGAACCCCATTGCTGGAGTATCATCCACATTAGATCCCGCGCTCATGAGACTGCTCTCACCTGCGCAAGCCCTTTGACCCCGTAGGGGTATCCATTGGTTGTAACACCCTTTTGCCTATAGTCAAGGCAACGCACGAAGCAGCGATAAACGGGTCATATTCTCTGCTATCGGTTTCCATTCACTCACGAACCTTTTAAATCCAGCATGCATGCAAGTAGCCAGATTCGACTAACATTCAATCAGGATCGACCCGCACCGCATGAGGACGACTCGTCGGGAGTTGCCGTCGAGGAATCCAAGCCGGCATTGCAGGCGCCTCCGCTCTATAAGGTGGTCTTGTTCAATGATGACTACACCCCCATGGATTTCGTGGTCGAGATACTTGAGACCTTCTTCAACCTCAATCGCGAGGTGGCGACCAGGATCATGTTGACCGTGCACACCGAAGGTCGCGCCGTCTGCGGTCTCTACACCCGCGACATTGCCGAGACCAAGGCTACACAGGTCAATCAGTACGCGCGGGAAAGCCAGCATCCATTACTCTGTGAAATCGAGAAGGACGGTTAACGCCGGCCGCTTGGGCATGAGGTGAAGCTATGTTAAATCGAGAGCTCGAAGTCACCCTCAATCTTGCCTTCAAGGAGGCACGTGCAAAGCGTCATGAGTTCATGACGGTGGAGCACCTCCTGCTGGCTCTTCTGGATAACGAGGCCGCAGCCAGTGTGCTGCGCGCCTGCGGCGCCAGCCTGGACAAACTGCGCAACGACCTGCAGGAGTTCATCGACTCCACCACACCGCTGATTCCGCAGCACGACGAAGAGCGCGAAACGCAACCTACCCTGGGTTTCCAGCGCGTTCTGCAGCGTGCGGTATTCCACGTGCAGAGTTCGGGCAAGCGCGAAGTGACCGGCGCCAATGTGCTGGTAGCGATCTTCAGCGAGCAGGAAAGCCAGGCCGTGTTCCTGCTCAAGCAGCAGAGCGTGGCACGCATCGATGTCGTCAACTTCATTGCCCATGGCATCTCCAAGGTGCCCGGGCAGGGCGCTGCACCGGATGCCGAGCAGGAAATGCAGGACGAAGAGGGTGGCGAGTCTGCAGCCTCCAGCAACCCGCTGGATGCCTATGCCAGCAACCTGAACGAGCTGGCTCGCCAGGGCCGTATCGACCCGCTGGTGGGTCGCGAGCATGAAGTCGAGCGCGTGGCGCAGATCCTCGCCCGCCGCCGCAAGAACAACCCGTTGCTGGTCGGCGAAGCGGGCGTCGGCAAGACGGCCATCGCCGAAGGCCTGGCCAAGCGCATCGTCGACAATCAGGTGCCCGACCTGCTCGCCGACAGCGTCGTGTATTCCCTTGACCTGGGCGCGCTGCTGGCCGGCACCAAGTACCGCGGCGATTTCGAGAAGCGACTCAAGGCATTGCTGACCGAGCTGCGCAAGCGCCCGCACGCGATCCTGTTCATCGACGAGATCCACACCATCATCGGTGCCGGCGCCGCGTCTGGCGGGGTAATGGATGCGTCCAATCTGCTCAAGCCGGCATTGTCGTCGGGCGAGATCCGCTGCATAGGCTCCACCACCTTCCAGGAGTTTCGCGGCATCTTCGAGAAGGATCGCGCCCTGGCGCGGCGCTTCCAGAAGGTCGACGTGGTCGAGCCGTCGGTGGAAGACACCATCGGCATCTTGCGCGGGCTCAAAGGTCGCTTCGAGCAGCACCATGACATCGAGTACAGCGATGAGGCCCTGCGCGCCGCTGCCGAGCTGGCGTCGCGCTACATCAACGACCGCCACATGCCGGACAAGGCCATCGACGTGATCGACGAAGCAGGCGCTTACCAGCGCCTGCAGCCGCAGGACAAGCGCCTCAAGCGCATCGATGTGCCGCAGGTCGAAGACATCGTCGCCAAGATCGCACGCATTCCGCCAAAGCACGTCAGCAGCTCCGACAAGGAATTGCTGCGTAACCTGGAGCGTGACCTGAAACTGACCGTATTCGGCCAGGATGCCGCCATCGATTCGCTGGCGACGGCCATCAAGCTGTCGCGTGCCGGCCTCAAGGCGCCGGACAAGCCAGTGGGCTCGTTCCTGTTTGCCGGCCCGACCGGCGTCGGCAAGACCGAGGCGGCTCGCCAGCTGTCCAAGGCACTCGGGGTGGAGCTGGTGCGTTTCGACATGTCCGAGTACATGGAGCGGCATACCGTGTCCCGTTTGATCGGCGCACCACCCGGCTATGTCGGCTTCGACCAGGGCGGTCTGCTGACCGAGGCGATCACCAAACAGCCGCATTGCGTGCTGTTGCTCGATGAGATCGAGAAGGCGCACCCGGAAGTCTTCAACCTGCTGCTGCAGGTCATGGACCACGGCACGCTGACCGACAACAACGGGCGCAAGGCGGACTTCCGCAACGTGATCCTGATCATGACCACCAACGCCGGCGCGGAAACCGCCGCGCGTGCGTCGATTGGCTTCACCTATCAGGATCACTCCTCCGACGCCATGGAAGTGATCAAGAAGAGCTTCACGCCGGAGTTCCGCAACCGCCTGGATACCATTATCCAGTTCGGCCGGCTCAGCCACGAAACGATCAAGAGCATCGTCGACAAGTTTCTCATCGAGTTGCAGGCGCAGCTCGAAGACAAGCGCGTCATGCTCGAGGTCAGCAATGCTGCACGTGACTGGCTGGCAGAGCAGGGCTACGACGTGCAGATGGGTGCACGGCCGATGTCACGGCTCATCCAGGACCGCATCAAGCGTCCGCTGGCGGAGGAGATCCTCTTCGGCGAGCTGTCCGAGCATGGTGGTACCGTCCACGTGAACCTGGAGAACGGCGAGCTGACGTTCGAATTCGAGACCACGGCGGAAATGGCCTAACGCGATTTGGCGGGCCCTCGGGCCCGCCAAGCTGAACGCGCTCGGCAAACGACGCACACGAAAACGCCCGGCATATGCCGGGCGTTTTCGTGTGCGCGTGCTGGCAGGTGGGAAGCGTGGCTTCCTGCCTGTTAGCGGGCGCGGTAGGTGATACGACCCTTGCTCAGATCGTAAGGTGTCAGCTCTACGCGCACCTTGTCACCAGTCAGAATGCGGATGTAATTCTTGCGCATCTTTCCGGAGATGTGCGCGGTAACGACGTGCCCGTTTTCCAACTCCACGCGAAACATGGTGTTGGGCAGGGTGTCGACGACAGTGCCTTCCATTTCGAAGCTGTCTTCTTTCGACATGCAGTAAAGCCCTCGGTATCCAATGAATGGCCCGGCGCAACTGGCCCCAGGCAAAAGCGGCATGCATTGTGCCCGAAAACCAGGGTTGACGCCAAGGGTCTGTTCCTGTTTCGGTGCAAGTGGGATTACGGTGCAAAATCTTGCGGCGTGAACAAGCGGTTCGGGGAGCGCTGCGTTTACTCGCACTTGCGGGCAGGCGGGGTTTGCAACCGAGCGGGATACGGGCTTTTGGCCACGGCACCGCCGGGCGTTGTCAGGTGAGCGCGACCCAGCGCTGATTGACGAACAGTTCGATCGGGCGGTACTGCGTCTTGTAGTTCATCTTCCGGCAGTTCTTGATCCAATAGCCCAGGTAAACCGCCTGAAGCCCCATGCGCCGAGCTTCATCGATCTGCCAGAGAATGGCGAAGCGGCCCAGGCTGCGGCGTTCCTCGTCGGGGTCATAGAAGGTATACACCGCCGACAATCCGTTGGGCAGCACGTCGGTCACCGCAATGGCCAGCAGGCGGCCATCGTCCCGGAACTCGTAAAAGCACGAAAACGACAGGTCACGTACCAGGAAGGTGGCGAACTGCTCGCGACTGGGCGGATACATGTCGCCGTCGGCATGGCGCTGCTCGATGTAACGCACGTACAGCGCATAGTATTCCTCGGTAAACAGCGGTCTCACCGCACGTACCTGTACCGACTCGTTGCGCTTGCTGATTCGCCGCTGCTGGCGGTTGGGCATGAACCGGGCAGCCGGGATCCGTGCCGGCACGCAAGCGCTACACCGCTGGCAATGCGGGCGGTAGAGGTGATCGCCGCTACGCCGGAAGCCGAGTTCGGACAGCTCGGCATAGGTTTGCGCATCCATGGGCTGGCTGGGATCGAGAAACAGGGTGGTGGCCTGCTCGTCGGACAGGTAGCTGCAAGGATGCGGTTGGGTGGCGTAGAACTTCAGGCGAGCCAGCTCGGTCATGATCGACTCCTGGATTTAGCCTTGAATCAGTGTATGTCAGCCAGCGCAAGCCGACCAGAATGATGCGGTCACCGGTCGGCCAGTGCTACGCCGATCTGCCAGGACGCGGTGCTCGGCTGATCGAGGAAACGCTGCAGGTAATCGGCAAAGGCTACCCGGCTGATGGCCCGCGCGCCCAGGCTATGCAGGTGCTGAGTCGGCATCTGGCAGTCGATCAGCTCGAAGCCCCATTGTTCGAGGTGCTCGACCAGGGTCACGAAGCCCACCTTGGAAGCGTTGTCGGCACGGCTGAACATCGACTCGCCAAAAAACAACCGACCCATCGCCAGCCCGTAAAGGCCGCCGACCAGTGTGCCTTCCTGCCAGACCTCCACGCTGTGGGCCAGGCCCTGCTCGTGCAGCGCGATATAGGCCTGCTGCATGGGCGTGGTGATCCAGGTGCCATCGGCGTAGTCGCGTGGCGCGGCGCATGCCTGGATGACGGCCGCAAAGGCCTGGTCGAAACTGACCTGATAATGCCCTTGGCGAAGCACCTTGCGCAGGCTTCGCGACACATGCAGCTCGCCTGGAAACAGCACGGTGCGCGGGTCCGGGGACCACCACAGCAGGGGCTGGCCGTCCTGGTACCAGGGGAAGCAGCCATGCCGGTAGGCAGCGATCAGGCGCTCGGCACGCAGATCGCCTCCCGCCGCCAGCAGCCCGTTGGGCTCGCGCAAGGCTTTGTCGAGTGGTGGAAAGGTCAGCGAGTCGCGTTGCAACCAGGTGAGCATGGGAGAAACCGCGGCAGGGGAGGGCGGAGTTGAATCCGCAGGAGGTGATCAGCGCAAGCCACAGGGCTGCGCTGAGTCGTCAGCAGGGCTTAATTGTCGTCGAGGAATTTTTCGACGTCGAGAGCCGCCATGCAGCCTGCGCCGGCCGAGGTGATGGCCTGGCGGTAGACGTGGTCGGCGACATCGCCCGCGGCGAATACACCCTCGATGCTGGTGGCCGTGGCATTGCCTTCGTTGCCGCCCTTGATCAACAGGTAGCCGTCGCGCATTTCCAGCTGGCCCTGGAACAGGTCGGTGTTGGGCTTGTGGCCAATGGCGATGAATACACCGGCCAGTGGCAGCTCATGGCTGCTGCCATCCTGGGTATTGCGCAACCGGGCGCCGGTCACGCCGCTGGCATCGCCGAGCACTTCGTCCAGGGTGTGGTTCCAGTGCAGGCGCACGTTGCCGTTGGCGGCCTTGTCGAACAACTTGTCCTGAAGAATCTTCTCCGAGCGCAGCTTGTCGCGACGGTGCACCAGGTGCACTTCCTTGGCGATGTTGGACAGGTACAGCGCTTCTTCGACAGCGGTATTGCCGCCGCCGATGACCGCCACCACCTGGTTGCGATAGAAGAAGCCGTCGCAGGTCGCACAGGCGGAAACGCCTTTACCGGCGAAGGCTTCTTCTGACGGCAGGCCCAGGTACTGCGCCGAAGCGCCAGTGGCAATGATCAGCGCATCGCAGGTATAGGTGCCGCTGTCGCCCTTGAGGGTGAACGGCCGGCTCTGCAACTCGGCAGTGTGGATGTGGTCGTAGATGATCTCGGTTTCGAAGCGCTCGGCGTGTTTCTGCATGCGCTCCATCAAACCCGGGCCTGTCAGGCCTTCCACGTCACCTGGCCAGTTATCGACTTCGGTGGTGGTGGTGAGCTGACCGCCTGGCTGGATACCGGTGATGATGACAGGCTTCAGATTGGCACGAGCGGCGTACACGGCGGCGCTGTAACCGGCTGGCCCCGAGCCCAGGATAATCAGGCGGGAATGCTTGACTTCGCTCATAAAAACACCTCATAAGCCTTTGTCACAAAAGAGAATGCATGCTCAAATTGAGCCGCACGGACGAATAGTGGCCGCTATGCTACACCGAAGCATGGAACAAGCGGGAGCCGGTGGGGCGATCAGCTCCCCATCACAGGCGCAGCTTGCCGTACAATGGCGGCATTTCGTCCTCCACCGATCATTCGGCGCGCTACCGGCGCAGGAACAGATGCGTTTTGAAGAATTCTAGCTCTACAGCACCGGCGCCTGCCTGGCGCCAGCAACTGCCGTATCGTCTCAAGGAGGGCGCGCTGATCGCTCTCGGTGCGTTGTGCCTCTATGTGTGGATGGCACTGCTTACCTACGACCCGGCCGACCCGGGCTGGACCCATACCAGCAATGTCCAGCAGGTGCACAACGCCGCCGGTCGTGCGGGCGCCTGGTTCGCCGACGTGCTGTTCATGGCCCTGGGCTATTTCGCCTACCTGTTCCCACTGCTGCTCGGCATCAAGGCGCTGCAGGTGTTCCGTGCCCGGCACGAACCCTGGCACTGGAGCGGCTGGCTGTTTTCATGGCGGCTGATCGGCCTGGTATTTCTGGTGCTGTCTGGCGCGGCCCTGGCCTATATCCATTTCCAGAGCAGCGCGGGCATGCCGGCATCGGCCGGTGGCGCGCTGGGTGAAAGCCTCGGGCAACTGACCGTCGCCGCCCTGAACGTGCAGGGCAGCACGTTGTTGTTCATCGCCCTGTTCCTGTTCGGCCTGACCGTGTTCACTGACCTCTCGTGGTTCAAGGTCATGGACCTGACCGGCAAGATCACCCTGGATCTGCTGGAGCTGGTGCAGAGTGTGGTCAATCGCTGGTGGAGTTCGCGTCAGGACCGCAAGCAACTGGTCGCTCAGTTGCGCGAAGTTGACGAGCGCGTCCACGACGTGGCTGCTCCCGTGGTGCGTGACCGCCGCGAGCAGGCCAAGGTCAAGGAGCGTCTGATCGAGCGTGAAGAAGCGCTCAGCAAGCACATGATCGAGCGCGAAAGCCGTCCCGCTCCGGTGATTTCAGCACCGCCGCCCCCCAAGGCTCCCGAGCCGAGCAAGCGCGTACAGAAAGAGAAGCAGGCACCCTTGTTCATCGACAGCGCCGTGGAAGGCACCTTGCCGCCCATCTCGCTGCTTGACCCGGCCGAAGCTAAGAAGATCGAGTACTCGCCCGAGTCGCTGGCAGGGGTGGGGCATCTGCTGGAGATCAAACTCAAGGAATTCGGCGTCGAGGTGTCGGTCGACTCGATCCACCCCGGCCCGGTGATTACCCGTTATGAAATCCAGCCCGCCGCCGGCGTCAAGGTCAGCCGTATCGCCAACCTTGCCAAGGACCTGGCGCGTTCGCTGGCGGTGACCAGCGTACGGGTGGTTGAAGTGATTCCCGGCAAGACCACCGTCGGCATCGAAATTCCCAACGAGAACCGCCAGATCGTGCGCTTCTCCGAAGTGCTGTCGACCCCGGAGTACGACGACGCCAAGTCGCCGGTCACTCTGGCCCTGGGCCACGACATCGGCGGCAAGCCGGTGATCACCGACCTGGCGAAGATGCCGCACTTGCTGGTGGCCGGTACCACCGGCTCCGGTAAATCGGTGGGCGTGAACGCGATGATCCTGTCGATCCTCTTCAAGTCCGGCCCCGAAGACGCCAAGATGATCATGATCGACCCGAAAATGCTCGAGTTGTCGATCTACGAAGGCATTCCGCACCTGCTGTGCCCGGTGGTCACCGACATGAAGGAGGCCGCCAATGCGCTGCGCTGGAGCGTCGCCGAGATGGAGCGCCGCTACAAGCTGATGTCGAAGATGGGGGTGCGTAACCTGGCGGGCTTCAACCGCAAGGTGAAGGATGCCATCGAGGCCGGCGAACCGCTCTCCGACCCGTTGTATCGCCGCGAAAGCATGGAAGACGAAGCCCCGCTGCTGAAGACCCTGCCGACCATCGTGGTGGTGGTCGACGAATTCGCCGACATGATGATGATCGTCGGCAAGAAGGTCGAAGAGCTGATCGCACGTATTGCCCAGAAAGCGCGGGCGGCCGGTATTCACCTGATCCTCGCGACCCAGCGGCCGTCGGTGGACGTGATCACCGGTCTGATCAAGGCCAACATCCCGACGCGCATGGCGTTCCAGGTGTCCAGCAAGATCGACTCGCGCACCATCATCGACCAGGGCGGCGCCGAACAGCTGCTGGGCCACGGTGACATGCTCTACATGCCACCCGGCACCAGCCTGCCGATCCGCGTGCACGGCGCCTTCGTCTCCGACGAGGAGGTGCACCGTGTGGTCGAGGCCTGGAAGCTTCGCGGCGCACCGGATTACAACGAAGACATCCTGGCCGGCTCGGAAGAGGGCGGTGGCGGTTTCGACGGAGGAGGCGGCAGTTCGGAAGGCGGCGACGACAGCGAGTCGGACCCACTGTACGACGAAGCGGTCAATTTCGTGCTGGAAAGCCGCCGCGCATCCATCTCCTCGGTGCAGCGCAAACTGAAGATCGGCTACAACCGTGCCGCGCGCATGATCGAAGCGATGGAAATGGCCGGCGTGGTCACCCCGATGAATACCAACGGCTCGCGCGAGGTCATCGCACCCGGGCAGAACCGCGATTAATCTGAAAGAGGATTCACATGCGCCTGATTCGCCTGATGCTGCTCGCCGTGCTCACCACCGCGAGCCTGTTCGCCCACGCTGACGACGAGGCTGCGGTCAAACGCCTGACCGAGTTGCTCAACCAGGCGCAGACCATCACTGCGCGCTTCTCGCAGCTGTCCCTGGATGGCAGCGGTACCCAGTTGCAGGAAACTTCCGGCGAGTTGGCACTCAAGCGCCCTGGCCTGTTCCGCTGGCACACCGACGAGCCGATGGAGCAGTTGCTGGTGTCCGATGGCAAGCAGGTGTGGTTGTACGACCCGGACCTCGAGCAGGTGACCATCCAGTCGCTCGACCAGCGCCTGACCCACACGCCAGCCCTGCTGCTTTCCGGCGACGTTTCGCAAATTCGTGAAAACTTCGAGATCACCTTCAAGGAAGGCGGCAGCGTGGTGGACTTCATCCTCAAGCCGAAGTCCAAGGACACCCTGTTCGACAGCCTGCGTCTGTCCTTTCGCAACGGCGTGCTCAATGACATGCAACTGATCGACAGCATCGGCCAGCGCACCAATATTCTGTTCATGAGCGTGAAGATGAACGAACCCCTGGATGACAAGCAGTTCAGCTTCGAAATCCCCGAGGGTGCAGACGTCATTCAAGAGTAGGTAAGTCGTGGATCTGTTTCGCAGCGCGCCCGTCGCCCAGCCACTGGCCGCCCGTCTAAGGGCGACCACGCTGGACGAATACGTCGGCCAGGAGCACCTGCTGGCCCGTGGCAAACCGTTGCGCGAAGCGCTGGAGCAGGGCGCCCTGCACTCGATGATTTTCTGGGGGCCGCCCGGGGTCGGTAAAACCACCCTGGCACGCCTGCTGGCCCAGGTCACCGATGCGCACTTCGAGACGATTTCCGCGGTGCTGTCCGGGGTCAAGGAAATCCGCCAGGCCGTGGAAGTGGCCAAGCAGCACGCCGCGCAGTATGGCCGGCGTACCATCCTGTTCGTCGATGAAGTGCATCGCTTCAACAAGTCGCAGCAGGATGCCTTTCTGCCCTATGTCGAAGACGGCACGCTGATCTTCATCGGCGCGACCACGGAAAACCCCTCGTTCGAGCTCAACAATGCCTTGCTGTCTCGTGCTCGCGTCTACGTGCTCAAGAGCCTGGATGATGCGGCGCTGCGCAAGCTGGTCGAGCGTGCACTGAGCGAAACCAAGGGCCTCGGTGAACGGCGGTTGAGCGTGCCGGATGAGAGCTTCGAGATCCTCAAGAGTGCCGCGGACGGTGATGGTCGGCGCTTTCTGAATTTTCTCGAGAACGCCGCCGACCTGGCCGAGGACGGCAGCGAGATCAGCCCCGCGTTGCTGCTCGACCTGCTGGGCGATACCCGGCGGCGTTTCGACAAGGGTGGCGAAGCTTTCTACGACCAGATTTCCGCGCTGCACAAATCGGTACGCGGCTCCAGCCCGGACGGCGCGCTGTACTGGTTCGCGCGCATGCTCGACGGCGGCTGCGACCCGCTGTACATCGCCCGGCGCGTGGTGCGCATGGCCAGCGAGGAGGTTGGCAATGCCGACCCGCGCGCCCTGACGTTGTGCCTCAATGCCTGGGACGTGCAGGAACGCCTGGGCAGCCCCGAAGGTGAACTGGCGGTGGCGCAGGCCATCGTTTACCTGGCTTGCGCGCCAAAGAGCAACGCGGTTTACAGTGCTTTCAACGCGGCCAAGCGCGACGTCGCCGAGAACGGCTCCCGCGAAGTGCCGCTACACCTGCGCAACGCACCGACCAAACTGATGAAAGAGCTCGGTTATGGCGACGAATACCGCTACGCCCATGACGAACCCGATGCCTATGCCGCCGGCGAAGACTACTTCCCGGAAGATCTCGAGCCGCGCCGTTATTACCAGCCGGTACCACGTGGCCTGGAACTGAAGATCCGCGACAAGCTCGCCCACCTGGCCGAGCAGGATGCCAGCAGCCCGCGGCAGCGGAGAACGTCATGATCGTCACGCTCGTTGCCGTCGCCGCAGGTGGTGCATGCGGCACCCTGGCGCGATTTGCCACGGGCAACTGGGTCAATGCGCATTGGCCGCAGCATTTCTATCTGGCGACCCTGCTGGTGAACCTCGTCGGCTGTCTGCTGATCGGGGTACTCTACGGGCTGTTCCTGCTTCGCCCCGACGTCCCCCTGCCGATTCGTGCCGGGCTGATCGTTGGCGTGCTTGGCGGTTTCACCACTTTTTCTTCATTTTCCCTGGACACCCTGCGCCTGCTGGAAGGCAGCCAGGCCCCACTGGCCCTTGGCTACGTGGCGGTCAGTGTCCTGGGCGGCCTGCTTGCCACCTGGGCAGGCCTTTCGCTAACCAAACTCTGATCGACGAGAACCTGAAATGCTCGATTCCAAACTGGTGCGCAGCCAACTGCACGACATTGCCCAGCGTCTGGCCACCCGTGGCTATGAACTGGACGTGACCCGCGTCGAAGCCCTGGAGGCGCAGCGCAAGTCCGTTCAGACCCGTACCGAGCAATTGCAGGCCGAGCGCAACAGTCGATCCAAGTCCATCGGCCAGGCCAAGCAGCGCGGCGAAGACATTGCGCCGCTGCTGGCCGACGTCGACCGCATGGGCAGCGAGCTGGAAGAGGGCAAGCGTGAACTGGACGCCATCCAGGCGGAACTGGACAACCTGCTGTTGAGCATTCCCAACCTGCCGCACGAGTCGGTACCGGTAGGTGCGGATGAAGACGACAACGTCGAAGTGCGCCGCTGGGGTACGCCCAGAGCCTTCGACTTCGCCGTGCAGGATCACGTCAGCCTCGGCGAACAGCACGGCTGGCTGGATTTCGAAACCGCCGCCAAACTATCGGGCGCCCGCTTCGCCCTGCTGCGCGGCCCGATCGCCCGCCTGCACCGCGCCCTGGCTCAGTTCATGATCAACCTGCACACCGCCGAGCATGGCTACGAAGAGGCCTACACGCCTTATCTGGTGCAGGCACCAGCACTGCAGGGCACCGGCCAACTGCCGAAGTTCGAGGAAGATCTGTTCAAGATCAGCCGCGAGGGCGAGGCCGATTTCTATCTGATACCGACCGCCGAGGTGTCGCTGACCAATATCGTTGCCGGCGAAATCGTCGACGCCAAAGAGCTGCCGCTGAAGTTCGTCGCCCACACGCCGTGCTTCCGCAGCGAAGCCGGTGCGTCGGGCCGTGATACCCGCGGCATGATTCGCCAGCACCAGTTCGACAAGGTCGAAATGGTCCACGTGGTCGAGCCGGGCAAATCCTTCGACGCGTTGGAAGAACTGACCGGCCATGCCGAAAAGGTGCTGCAATTGCTCGAACTGCCGTACCGCGTCCTGGCGCTGTGCACCGGCGATATGGGCTTCAGCGCGACCAAGACCTACGACCTGGAAGTCTGGGTGCCGAGCCAGGACAAGTACCGCGAGATTTCGTCCTGCTCCAACTGCGGCGACTTCCAGGCCCGCCGGATGCAGGCGCGCTACCGCAACCCGGAAACCGGCAAACCGGAACTGCTGCATACACTCAATGGCTCCGGCCTGGCAGTGGGCCGCACGCTGGTTGCGGTACTGGAGAACTACCAGCAGGCCGATGGCACCATTCGCGTGCCCGAGGTGCTGAAGCCATACATGGGCGGTATCGAGGTCATCTGAATGATGCAGGCAGGCAACGCCAGTTGATGGCGCCCTCCAGGCAGTAGCGCCGACCCCGAGTTGATCTCGGGGTCATTATTTTCATCTCGTCACTTGCGGGCGACTGTAGCGGGCTTCGTCATGGACTTTCTTCCCCTGTTCCACAAACTGCAGGGTCGTCGCGCTCTGGTGATCGGCGGCGGCGAGATCGCCCTGCGCAAGGCGCGCCTGCTGGCGGATGCCGGCGCGTTGCTGCGCGTGGTGTCGCCCGAGGTCGGCACGGAGCTGCGTGAGCTGGTCGGGCAGGGGGGCGGTGAGCTGCTGGTGCGCGAGTACCAGCCAAGCGACCTGCAGGGCGTGTCGCTGGTCATCGCGGCCACCGACGACGTGCCGCTCAATGCGCAGATATCCGAGCAGGCTCAGGCACTCGGGATTCCGGTCAATGTGGTCGACGCACCGGCGTTGTGCAGCGTGATCTTCCCGGCCATCGTCGATCGCTCGCCGTTGATCGTAGCCATCAGCAGCGGCGGCGACGCGCCGGTGCTGGCTCGGCTGATTCGCGCCAAGATCGAAACGTGGATTCCCGCCACCTATGGCCAACTGGCCGGCCTGGCGAAAGTGTTCCGCGCCCAGGTCAAGAGCCTGTTTCCCGATGTGCAACAGCGCCGCGTATTCTGGGAAGACGTGTTCCAGGGGCAGATCGCCGAAAGCGTATTCGCCGGCAAACTCGGCGAAGCACGCCGTCTGCTCGAAGACAAGGTCAACGGAGCGGCGCCTCGGGCCCTCGGCGAGGTCTACCTGGTCGGTGCCGGGCCTGGTGATCCGGACCTGCTGACCTTTCGCGCCCTGCGTCTGATGCAGCAGGCCGACGTGGTGCTCTACGACCGTCTGGTGGCACCGGCGATCATCGAACTGTGCCGCCGCGATGCCGAGCGCATCTACGTCGGCAAGCGTCGCGCCGAGCATGCGGTTCCGCAGGAACAGATCAACCAGCGCCTGATCGACCTGGCCAAGGCCGGCAAGCGGGTGCTGCGCCTCAAGGGTGGAGACCCGTTCATCTTCGGCCGCGGCGGCGAGGAGATCGAACAATTGGCCGCCCACGGCATTCCCTTCCAGGTGGTGCCCGGCATCACTGCGGCCAGCGGCTGTTCAGCCTATGCGGGTATTCCGCTGACCCACCGTGATCACGCCCAGTCGGTGCGTTTCGTCACTGGCCACCTCAAGGACGGCAGCGCCGACCTGCCCTGGTCGGAACTGATCGCGCCCAGCCAGACACTGGTGTTCTACATGGGTCTGGTCGGCCTGCCGACCATCTGCCAGCAGTTGGTCGCCCACGGCCGTGCCGCGAGCACGCCTGCGGCACTGGTGCAGCAGGGCACCACTGAAAATCAGCGGGTGTTCACCGGCACCCTGGCCAACCTGCCGGACCTGGTCGCGCGCCACGAGGTACACGCGCCGACGCTGGTTATCATCGGCGAGGTGGTGCAACTGCGCGACAAGCTGGCATGGTTCGAAGGCGCCCAGCACAGGGATTGATAACCCTGCGGCGACGCAGCCGGTGACCCGGCTGCGCAGATAAGAAGCCTGGGCGCCATGCTGCGCCCAGGCTGAGGGGGTCAATCCTGGCGCTTGCGATTGACCGTCTGCGCCGCCTTGATCACATCGCTGCCGATCTCGGCTTCGAACTGCTGCCACACCGGACGCATGGCTTCACGCCAGGCATCGCGCTGTTCAGCGGTGAGGGTGATGATCTGGCTCTTGCCGGATGCCTCGATACGGCGACGGTCGGCGAGGTTGGCTTCTTCGGCCTGGCGATTTACCGCGTAGGTCACCTCGTCGATGATGGCTTCCAGCTCGGTACGGATCTGGTGGGGGATGCCGTACCAGAATCGCGTGTTGCTGATCAGCATGTAGTCGAGCACGCCGTGGTTGGTTTCGGTAATGAACGGCTGCACCTCATGCAGCCTCTGGCTGTACAGGTTCGACCAGGGGTTCTCGGCGCCCTGCACCTGACCACTCTGCAAGCCTTTGTAGACCTCGGCGAATGGCATTTTCACCGACTTGGCGCCCAGTTGGGCGAACTGCGCATCGAGCACGTTGGAGTTCTGGATGCGGAAGTTCAGGCCAGCGGCATCGCCGGGCAGGCGCAGCGCCTTGGTCGCCGACATCTGCTTCATGCCGTTGTGCCAGTAGGCCAGGCCGACAATGTTCTGGTCTTCCATGGAGCGCAGCAGCTGGCGGCCCTTGGCACGCTTCTGGAAGCGGTTGACCGCATCCAGGTCATCGAACATGAACGGCAGGTCGAAGACCTGCAACTGCTTGGTGTACTTGTCGAACTTGGCCAGCGACGGGGCGAGCATCTGCACCTCGTTGTTGCGCAGCGCTTCCAGTTCGTTGGCATCGCCGTACAGCGAGGAGTTCGGGTAGACCTCGACCTTGACCTTGCCTCCCAGGCGTTGATCGACCAGGCGCTGGAACATTAGGGCACCCTGACCTTTGGGCGTGTCATCGGTCACCACGTGGGCGAGTTTGATGACCAGGGGCGCTTCCTGGGCGAGAGCGGTGTAGGAGGTGAGCGTCAGGGCGCAGGCGGCCGCAACGGCGATCTTTTTGAACATGCGGGTGACCTTATTCTTATCGAGTATTTTTGGTCGGACACTGGTTGGCAGAAGCGTCCGTGCGAGAACCGGTTACGGCTGGGTGCAAATTCTACTGCAATCATGGCGCCATATTTGTGACATCCGTCCGAGGTGCTGCATGAAGCTCGGCAGATTAGCGATCAGCCACCGGATTACAGCCTTGTAGCAGCGTTTTTTGCGGCAATCCACTGCGACATGTACTGCGTGCTCTTGTGCTGGTGGTGGCGCAGCATCAGGCCGACGAAATTGCGCCGCCGGTGCAACTCGCGGGTTGCCCACAGCGCTTCGAGCCGGGTGACGAGCGCCTGGCCAAGGCAAGCGCGATCGAAACGGCTGGCGAGCAATGCGCGACCCTGCTGCTGCGCCTCGAACCAGTGCAACTGGTCCTGATAAAGCAGCACCGCGTGCGCGGCGAAAGCGTCCGCATCCACGGCGATTCGCCCCGGCCAGGGCTGGTCGCCATGCATGCCTTCGCTGCCTATCGGTGTGGTGACGCTGGGAGTGCCGCAGGCCATGGCATCGGCCAGCTTGCCCTTGATCCCCGCACCAAAGCGCAGCGGCGCCAGGCAAACCCTGGCCTGGGCCATCACCCGGTGCGCATCGTCGACCCAGCCCAGTACATGGAAGCCCTGTTTGGGGTTGTGCAGTGCGGTTGCCTTGGGCGGCGGGTAGGCGCCATACACGTGCAACTGAGCCTGGGGCAGGCGCGCGCGAATCAGTGGCCAGAGGGCGTGTTTGAGCCATAGCACTGCATCCCAGTTCGGCGCATGGCGGAAGTTGCCGATGCTCAGGAAGTGCTGCCGTTCGGCGAAGGGCAGTTCGTCGACCACGGGAGGGATGAGCATCAGCGCGCAGTCAAGAAGCAGTGCAGGTGGTACCCCGAAATGCTCCTGCAACAGGGTCATTTCGAACCCGGAAATCACTAGCGTCAGATCGCAGCGATAGATCGAGGCGACTTCACGTTGCGCGATGTCGCTGCCGGCCATGGTTTCGTACAGCACCTGCGACGTGGCCAGCACAGGGCCGACCTGCTGCCGCTCGGTTTCATTACCACAGTTTTTCTGGCTGGCCTTGAGGAGTGCATGGCGGGCGTCGCGCAGGCAATGCAGGTCACTGGTATCGAGCACTCGCAGCGCCGTTGGCCAGGCGCGCTCGACACGCCAGGCGAACTGTTCCTCGGTGAAGAAACGGTCGAACAGCACCAGGTCCGGCTGCAGTCGGGCGACGAAGCCGTCGAACGTGTCGCAGTTCAGGGCCACCTCCACTTCGTCGATCTGCAGCTCGTGCAGATCCGCACGGTGTGACGACAACGCCGCCGCACTGGCGAAGGTGACCTGCCAACCCTGGCCACGAAATACCCCGAGCAGCTCGAGCATCCGGCTGCCGGCCGCCGAAGAACGCGGCTCCGGCCAGACGTACCCGATGACCAGTACCTTGCGCATGCCGGCTCAGCGCTTGCCGCGAATGCTGCGCCACAGGGTCAGCAGCACCAGCGCGAATAGCGCAGCGATGCTGGCCAGGGTCCAGACGGTGAAGGGCAGACCGAGAATCTTGTAGTCGTTCTGGCCGCAGATGCCGCCGCTCATGAACACCCCTGGCCAATACTCGTGCAGCGGCAGGCTTTGGTAATAGAACGGGAAGGGTGAGCAACTGAAGCTTTCCATGACGCCCAGTTCGATCAGCGTGACGTGCGCGTTGTCGATCAGCGCCATGCCGCTGGCGGCGAGCAGCAACGGCCAGAGCAGCACTACCAGCCAGGTTTGCCGGGCCGCCGCCGCAGCGCTCAAGAGCAGGGCAAGCACGCAAACCAGGGCCAGCCACAGGCGGATCTGCACGCACAGTGTGCAGGGTTCCCAGCCAAAGACGTGCTGCGCGACCAGGGCGCCGGCGAGCATGACGGCGCTGGCGAGGGCGATCATCAGCAGCAGCGGGGCAGGCGTGGTAGGGCGGGACATGGGGTTCTCCAGAAATACGGGGCGGCCAGTACCGCGATCAGGTGCCGTTTGTACCGGAAGGTGGCGTGCACGGCAATCGAGGATTCAGATGGCAATCATCATTTTTCAAGCACACATGCCAACGCCGCCGCGCCAGTGATCGCGGTGTCACGGGATTGCGTGAAGAATCATAAAAAAGCCCCACGGTCAGGGACATGAACCGTGGGGCATCAATGGCCAGCTACGCCAGCCGGGAGGGAACGGTGCACTCAGGTCTGTGGCTGCCAGCCGCCACCCAGCGCCTTGTAGATGGCGACGATGCCCTGGTACAGCTCGACCTCGGCCAGGGCCTGGCTGTCTTCGGCGGCCAGGCGCTCACGCTCGGCGTCCAGCAGGACCAGGAAATCGGCGGTGCCTTCGCGGTATTGCAACCCTGCCTGTGCCGCCGCCGCGCGGCTGGCCTCCGACTGGCGCACCAAGGCGAGCAGGCGTTCCTGACGCTTGCCGTAATCGCTGAAGGCGTTTTCGGACTCTTCCAGTGCCAGCAAAACCTGCTGCTCGTAACCGGCCAATGCACCGTCGGCATCCGCCTCGGCGCCGCGCAGGCGGGCGCGCACGCTGCCCAGGTCAAACGCGGCCCAACTGATGGTCGGGGCTACGCTCCAGGCACGCGCCGCAGACGAACCCAATTGCGAGCCGCGGCCCGCGGTGAATCCGAGGAACCCCGACAGGCTGACCCGCGGGAAGAGGTCTGCGGTGGCCACACCGACCTGGGCCGTGGCGGCAGCCAGTTCGCGCTCGGCGGCGCGAATGTCCGGCCGCCGGCGCAGCAACTCGCCGGGGTCGCCAATGGGCAGCGCCTTGGAGATGGCCGGCAATGGCCTGGGCGCCAGATCCACGCTGAGCTGGTCCGGGCGCTGGCCGAGCAGGGTGGCAATGCGGTTACGGGCACGCACCTGTTCGGCCTGCAGGCGCGGCACCGTGGCTTCGGTGGCGGCCAGGCGGGCATCGGAGCGCAGCACATCCAGCTCGCTGCCCATCCCAACCTCACGGCGGCGCTCGATGATATCTCGCGAGGCGCGCTGGTTATCCAGGTCATCACGGGCAATACGCTCGCGCAACTGGGCGCCGCGCAGCGTGCCGTAAGCATCCACCAGTTCCGCGATCAGGCTGACCTGCAGCTGCTGGTAGTCGGCCTGGGCAATGTCGATCTGCGCTTCGCTGGCTTCCAGTTGGCGTTGAATACGGCCGAACAGATCGAGTTCCCAGGCCATGTCCAGGCCCAGGTCATAGCGTTCGCTGTTGACCCGTTCCTCGCTAACTCCGGGTTGCTGGCCTTTGCCGATCTCGCTGCTGGCCCGACTGGTCACGGTCGGCAAACGGTCATTGGCGACGTCGTCGCGGATCGACCGAGCGGCACGCAAGCGGGCGTAGGCCACGCGCAGTTCGCGGTTGTCCTGCAGCGACTGCTGCACCAGCTGGCTCAGCGTCGGGTCCTCGAACTGCTGCCACCACTGGGCTTCGAAGCGGCTGCTGTCATAGCCAGCCCCGGCGCTGTGCGCCGAGTGCACGGTGGCACTTTGTGGCGCCTGGTAGTCCGGGCCGACCGCACAGGCGCTGAGCGCCAGGGCCAGGGCAGTCAGCAGCAGGCTACGAGGGATCATGTCGGTCAGCGAGTTCATGCCTGTACCTCCTGCAGACGGGCCGCCTTGCGCGCCTCGCGTTTTTCCACGAAGGCGCGGATAAGCACATAGAACACCGGTGTCAGCAGCAAGCCGAAGAAGGTCACCCCGAGCATGCCGCTGAACACCGCGACGCCCATGGCATGACGCATTTCCGCACCGGCGCCGCTGGACAGCACCAGGGGCACCACGCCCATGATGAAGGCGAAACTGGTCATCAGGATCGGCCGCAGGCGCAGGCGACAGGCTTCCAGCACCGCGGCGACGCGGTCCAGCCCATGCTCCTGCTGTTCCTTGGCGAACTCGACGATGAGAATCGCGTTCTTGCACGCCAGCCCCACCAGCACGATCAAACCGATCTGCGTGAAGATGTTGTTGTCACCACCGGCTAGGATCACCCCGGCGATGGCCGACAGCAGCGTCATCGGCACGATCAGGATCACCGCCAGCGGCAGGCTCCAGCTTTCGTACTGGGCAGCCAGCACCAGGAAGGCCAGCAGTACGCAGAGCGGGAACACGAACAGCGCGGTGTTGCCAGCGAGGATCTGCTGGTAGGTCAGCTCGGTCCACTCGAAGCTCATGCCGTTGGGCAACTCTTCCTTGAGCAGTTTGGCCATTGCCGCTTCGGCCTGGCCGGAGCTGTAGCCAGGCGCCGCCGCACCGTTGATTTCCGCGGTAATGAAGCCGTTGTAGTGCATCACCCGGTCGGGGCCGGAGCTATCGCTGACCTTGACGAAGGTCGACAACGGAATCATCTCGCCGCGGTTGTTGCGCACCTTCAGTTGGCCAATCTGCTCGGCCTCCAGGCGGAACTGCTGATCGGCCTGCACGTTGACCTGGTAAGTGCGGCCAAAACGGTTGAAGTCGTTGGCGTACAGCGAACCGAGATAGACCTGCATGGTGTCGAAGATCTGATCGATGTCCACGCCGTGGGTCTTGGCCTTCTCACGATCGATGTTGGCCTCGACCTGCGGCACGTTGACCTGGTAGCTGGTGAACAAGCCGGCCAGTTCCGGTACCTGACGGCTCTTGGCGATGATGTTCTGGGTCTCCTTGTACAGCTCGTCATAGCCCAGGTTGGCGCGATCCTGAATCTGCACGCGGAAGCCGCCGATGGTGCCAAGGCCCATCACCGGTGGTGGCGGGAAGATGGCGATATAGGCTTCCTGGATGCCTGCGAACTGCCCATTGAGCTCGGCGGCGATGGCGTTGGCGCTCAGCGACGCGTCCTTGCGCTCGTCGAAGTCCTTCAGGGTGACGAACACGATGCCGCTGTTCGGGCTGTTGGTGAAGCCGTTGATCGACAGGCCAGGGAATGCCACGGTGTTGGCGACGCCGGGGTGCTTGGAGGCGAGGTCGGACATTTGCTTGATCACCGCTTCGCTGCGATCCAGGCTGGCGGCATCTGGCAACTGGGCAAACGCAACGAGGTACTGTTTGTCCTGCGGCGGCACGAAGCCGGTCGGCGTGCTGGCGAAGCCCAGGTAGGTCAGGCCCATGAGGCCCGCATAGACGATCAGGGCGATGCCGCTGCCACGCAATACGCGCCGCACGGTACCCACGTAACCATTGCTGGCCCGCTCGAAAACGCGGTTGAACGGCGCGAACAGCCAGCCGCCAAACAGCCGGTCCAGGCCGCGGGAGAAACGGTCCTTGGGCTCGTGGTGGCCCTTGAGCAGCACGGCGGCGAGGGCCGGCGACAGGGTCAGGGAGTTGAAGGCCGAGATCACCGTGGAGATCGCGATGGTCAGCGCGAATTGCTGGTAGAACTGCCCGGTAAGGCCGGAAATGAACGCGGTAGGGATGAACACCGCGCACAGCACCAGGGCCGTGGCGACGATAGGGCCGGTAACTTCCTTCATCGCCTGCTTGGTAGCTTCGACCGGCGTCTTGCCGAGCCCGATGTTGCGCTCGACGTTCTCCACCACGACGATGGCGTCGTCCACCACGATGCCGATCGCCAGTACCAAACCGAACAGCGACAGGGCGTTGAGCGAGAAGCCGAACATGTGCATCACCGCGAAGGTGCCGATCAGCGACACCGGCACCGCGGCCAGGGGAATGATCGAGGCGCGCCAGGTCTGCAGGAACAGGATCACCACCAGCACCACCAGCACGATGGCTTCGAGCAGGGTGTGCACCACCGCCTCGATGGAGCCGCGCACGAAGATGGTCGGGTCGTAGACGATTTCGTAATCCACACCCTGGGGGAAGCTTTGCTTCAGTTCAGCCATGCGCTCACGCACCGCATCGGAAATGGCGATGGCGTTGGAGCCCGGGCGCTGAAAGATCGGCATGGCCACGGCAGGCTGGTTGTTGAGCAGCGAACGCAGGGCATATTGCTCCGAGCCCAGCTCGATCCGAGCGATGTCCTTGAGGCGGGTGATTTCACCGTTTTCGCCGGCGCGGATGACGATGTTCTCGAATTCTTCCTCGCTGACCAGGCGGCCCTGGGCGTTGATCGACAGCTGGAAGCTGGTGTCGCTGGCGGCGGGCGGCGCGCCCAGCGAGCCGGCGGCTACCTGGCGGTTCTGCTCGCGGATGGCGTTGACCACGTCGGTGGCGGTCAGCCCGCGCGAGGCGACCTTGTCCGGGTCCAGCCAGACGCGCATCGAGTAGTCACCGAGGCCGAACAGACGCACGTCACCGACACCGTCCAGACGTGACAGCTCGTCCTTGATGTTCAACGCTGCGTAGTTGGACAGGTAGAGCATGTCGTAGGTGTTGTCCGGCGACGTCAGGTGCACCACCATGGTCATGTCCGGCGAAGCCTTGTCGACCGTCACGCCGAGGCGCTGCACTTCGGTCGGCAGGGTCGGCATGGTGCGCGTCACGCGGTTTTGCACCTGCACCTGGGCGGTGTCCAGGTTGGTGCCCAGAGCGAAGGTGATGGTCAGCGTCATGCGCCCGTCATTGTTGGCCTGGGAGGACATGTACAGCATGCCCTCGACACCGACGATGGCCTGCTCCAGCGGCGACGCCACGGTTTCACCGATGACCTTGGGGTTGGCGCCCGGGAAGTTGGCAGTCACCACCACGGTGGGCGGTACGACTTCCGGGTATTCGCTGATCGGCAACTGAAACAGCGAGATGGCGCCGCCGATCAGGATGATCAGCGATAGCACGGCGGCGAAGATCGGCCTTTGGATGAAGAACTGGGAAAAGTTCATCGCAGGTGTTCCTTTGTTTAGCGGACACAGTCCAGCCTGCCCGCGCCGTCATCGGCGCGAGCAGGTTCTCGGGGATATGTAAGGGGAGGGCGAGGCCCAGGTTGTTACTTGAGGCTGACCTTCAGCGGCTGCTCGTCTCGCGCGGCGCGGGCCGTAGCCACCGCACGGCGTTGGCGCTCAAGTGCCGCGAGGGTTTTCTCGTCGGCCATCGGCACGGCCTGGGGGTCGACTGTGCTGCCCGGTATCGCTCGCTGCAGACCGTTGACCACGATGCGTTCGCCCTTGGCCAGACCATCACGGACGATGCGCAGCCCCTCCAGCTTCGGCCCCAACTGCACGGAGCGGTAGACCACCTTGTTGTCGGCACCCAGTACCAGCACGAACTTCTTGCCGAGATCGGTACCCACGGCGACATCCTGAATCAGGGTGGCGTCGTAGGTGCTGCTGCCGACCAGTTTCAGGCGTGCATACAGGCCTGGGGTGAAGCGCCCGTCGGTGTTGTCGAACACGGCGCGGCCACGGATGGTGCCGGTGCGCGGGTTGACCTGGTTGTCGAGAAAGTCCAGCTGCCCCAGGTGCGGGTTGCCGTCCTCGTTGGACAGGCCCAGGTACACCGGACTCTTGCCACGGCTGTCCTGACCGGCCTGGCGGGCCAACTCGGTGTATTTGAGAAATGCACGCTCGTCGGCATCGAAATAGGCGTACACCTTGTCGGTGGATACCACCGAGGTCAGCAGCGACTCGCTGGCGGTCACCAGGTTGCCCGCCGTGACTTCGGCGCGGCTAACGCGCCCATCGATGGGCGCGATCACGCGAGTGAAGCTGAGGTTGAGGCGAGCGTTATCCAGCTCGGCCTGGATGCCGGCGACTGCAGCCTGGGCCTCCTGGGCTGCGGTTTTGCGCGCATCGGCCAGCTCGGTGGAGATCGCGTTGCCTTCACGCAAGCGCTCGCCGCGACGTGCTTCGCTGACGGTGCGGGCCTGGTTGGCGCGGGCTTGCTGCAGCTGCGCTTCGAGGCGCTTGACCTCGGCCTGGAAGGGGCGCGGATCGATCTGGAAGAGCAGGTCGCCTTTCTTCACCAGGGTGCCTTCGTTGAAGCTCACCTTGTCGATGAAGCCCGATACCCGAGGGCGAATCTGTACTGACTCGGGGGCTTCGAGGCGACCGGTAAACTCGTCCCACTCGTTGAGCGGTTGCTCGATGACTTCCGCCACGCTGACTTTCGCGGCCGGCATCTGGGCCTGCGCGACGTCTTCGCTCTTGCCGCAGGCGGCGAGTACCAGGGTCGCGGCGAGTGCAAGAGGGAAGGGCCAGAGCCGGGTGTTGGGCTGTTCCATGATGACGATCCGCCAAGGTGTTGGTAGTGATGGAGGCGGAGTGTGTTCTCGGCTACCCGAAAGGCGCGAATCGAACGCTGCGAAGATAAATATCACTGCGAATGATGATATTACGATTTGGAATATAAATAGCAAGCTATCTATTTATATCGCATAGCGCCGCCGCCCGTAGACCGCGGGTTTATTCGAGGCTGTCCGGGTCGCCAAAAAACATCTGGATGCGCGAACGCAGCCAGCGCTCGGCGGGGTCGTTATCCTGCGCGCCGCGCCAGGCCATGGACATTTCGAAGCTGCTGCTTTCGAACGGCGGATCTTCGGCGCGCAAACCGCCTGCTGCTGTCAGGGTCGCGGCGGTATAGTCCGGTACCACGGCAATCAGGTCGGTACCGGCCAGTAGTGTGCCGAGCCCGTTGAACTGCGGCACCGCGAGGACCACCTTGCGGCTACGATTCAAGCGCGCCAGTTGATCGTCGACGAAACCATTGAGGTCGCCGGCGAACGACACCATCGCGTGAGGACGTGCGCAGTATTCATCGAGGCTCAAGGTACCCGGCACTGCGTCGGCACGCAGCAGCTTGGGCTTGCTGCGGCGCAAGGTCTTGCGCTTGGCGTTGGCGGGCAGTTCCTCGGTGTAACTGACACCGACGGATATCTCACCGGACGCCAGCAGGTTGGGCATCAGCAAGTAATTGGCACGGCGCACCACCAGCACCACGTTGGGCGCTTCGGAGCGCAGGCGGCGGAGCAGGGCAGGCAACAGGGCAAACTCGACGTCATCGGACAAACCGACCCGGAACACCGCAGTGCTGGTTGCCGGGTCGAACTCCGAAGCACGGCTCACCGCCGTCGAGATCGAGTCGAGCGCCGGTGACAGCAGCGCGAAGATCTCCTGCGCCCGGGCCGTGGGCTCCATGCTGCGCCCGGTGCGCACGAACAATGGGTCATCGAACAGGCTGCGCAGTCGCGACAGCGCCGCGCTGATGGCCGGCTGGCCGAGAAACAGCTTCTCGGCCGCGCGCGTCACGCTGCGCTCGTGCATCAGTGTTTCGAAGACGATCAACAGGTTGAGATCGAGGCGGCGCAGGTCGTTGCGGTTCATCCAGGTACCAAATGTGCGGGCTTGCCAGAGCGGGACGCCAGTGAGAGCCTTGTGCGCCAATAGTACGAGCAGTTGAGCGAGTTGGGGAAGACACCGGTATCATTGCTATATCCACACGTTCTGGTGGCCTATATCACTGTCAGGCATGACGACTATCAATCGTCGCGGGTGGTGTAGACCAGGGGCAGCAGATAGAGTCGATGGCAGTGAATAACCCATCCGCGATCAGTTGAGGTTGACGATGTCCCGCATGATCCGTTTCCACAAGTTCGGCGACGCCAGCGTATTGCAGTGCGAAGAAGTGCCGACGCCAACCCCGGGTGCCGGTGAGGTGCTGGTGCGTGTCCAGGCCCTTGGGGTTAGCTGGGGTGACGTACTGTGGCGCCAGAACCTGGCGTCGGAAGAAGCCAAATTGCCTTCGGGTGTCGGCTCGGAGCTGGCCGGTATCGTAGAAGCCGTGGGCGAGGGCGTCGATGACCTCGAGGTCGGCGCACAGGTTGCCGCCTTCCCGGCGAGTACCCCCAATCGCTACCCGACCTGGGGTGACCAGGTGGTGGTGCCGCGCTATGCGGTAACGCCTTATCCGGACGTACTTTCGCCGCTGGAAGCCAGCGTGCACTACACCGGGCTGCTGTTCGCCTACTTCGCCATGGTCGATCTGGCCAAGCTCAAGGCCGGTCAGCATGTGCTGATTACCGAAGCCTGCCATTGCCTGGCGCCGCAGTCGGTGCAGCTGGCCAAGGCGCTGGGCGCGAAGGTGATCGTTTCCACCAGCGTGCCCGACAGCCGCGAGTTCCTGCGCGAGCTGGGCGCCGACAAGATCATCTTCACCGAAGAGCAGGATCTGGTGCTGGAAGTCGAACGCTACACCGAAGGCAAAGGCGCCGAGGTGATCCTAGACCACTGTGCAGGCCAGCAGTTGAAGTTGCTCGGTGACGTGGCGGCGACCCGAGGCAAGTTGATCCTCTACGGCATCAATGGTGGCAACGACGCGGCGTTTCCTGCCTGTGCGGCCTTCAAGAAGCACCTGCAGTTCTTCCGCCACTGCGTGCTGGATTTCACAGGGCACTCGGAACTGGGTATCGAGCCGGACTACGCTGCGGTGCAGCGTGCGCTCAAGCACATCAACCAGTTGACGGCAGACCGGCTGCTCAAACCGCGCATCGACAAGGTGTTCGCCTTCGACGAATTCGCCGAGGCGCATCGTTACATGGAAGCCTGCCCGGATCGCGGCCGCGTCGCGCTGACCCTGGAATGATCAGGCGCTGACACGAAAAAGCCCGGCATATCGCCGCCGGCATATCGCCGGGCTTCTTCATGGGGCGACACCTCCCTGTGTCAGGCCCGCAGCATGCCGCTAACCGATTAAGCTTTGATGACCGCGCTCGGCTAGCTGCTTTCACGCACCCGCAGTTCGAAACCCAGATCGATATGCGGCGTTGCCGTGCGGCCATCGAGCATCTTCAGCAACAGGTTCGCAGCCTCACGCCCGACCTCGGTACGCGGCGTATGGATCGACGACAGCCGCGGTACGGTATGGGCCGAGGCCGGCAGGTCGTTGAAGCCTACCAGCGCGACCCGTTCGGGAACGGCAATGGCGCAGCGTTGCGCTTCGAACAGCGCGCCTTGGGCCAGGTCGTCGTTGCAAAAGAAGATGCCGTCGACGTCCGGGTGGCGTTGCATCAGTTCGCGAAACAGCTGCCCACCCAGGCCAATCGATGAGGGCAGGGGATGCAGCAGCTCCAGGGTGGGGTCGTAGACGCCGGCCGCCTGCAAGGCGCGACGAAACCCCTCGCCGCGCTGCATCACGCGCGGGTCCAGCTGCGCCGCGACATAGGCGAGACGCTTGCGACCCTGCTGCAGCAGGTGGTGCGCCACGGCTTCGCCAGCCGCCTGCTGGGAAAAGCCGACACTGGCGATCCCGGGCGCGCTGCTCAATTCCATCATGTGCACACAGGGAATGCGGCTGGCACTGAGCAGGTGACGAGTTGCCTCGGTGCGGTCAAAACCGGTAAGCAGCATGCCCATCGGCCGGTACGGCAGGTAATTGCGCACCAGCCGTTCCTCCTCGTCGCGGCAATAATGGTAATCACCGATCAGCACCTCGATGCCGCGCGGTCGCATCACTTCGTGAATGGCGTCGAGCGGCTCGATGAACAACTGGTTGGACAGCGACGGAATCAGCACCACCACCGACGTGCTGCGCGCCGACGCCAGGGTGCGTGCCGCAGGGTTGGCTACATAACCCAGTTCGTCAGCAGCCTTGCGCACTCGCTCGGCGAGATCCGCCCCCACGGTGGTGACGCCGCGCAGCGCACGTGACGCGGTAATGGTGGACACGCCGGCAAGCTCGGCGACTTCCGCCAGGGTGGGCATACCGAGGGTACGAGAGTTGCTCTGCGTCGGAGATTTCATCGCGAGGGGGTTGTCATGAGCTTGAATTGGCGTTTAAGGTAGCGCTGTCTCGATGCGTTGGCAACGCTGTGCGTTGGTTTTTTCCGCCCTCGATTCGTTGTCCTGGCGACTAGAAATACAACATTCGAAGCAGCCATCCGCCGTTTCTGTTACCGGCCAAAGATAGCGCTGTCTTCCGCTGGAGTTGCGATATGAATACCCCTGTACGTGCCTTGGTAGTAATGGGCGTCTCCGGTTGCGGCAAGAGCTGCGTCGGTGAGTCGATTGCCCACCATATCGGTGGCCACCTGATCGAAGGTGACCAGTTTCACCCGCCTGCCAACATCGAAAAGATGAGCACCGGCATTCCCCTGACCGACGATGACCGCGCCGACTGGCTGTCTCGCCTGGGCGAGGAACTGGCCAGCGCACTCAAAACCCATGATCGGCCGCTATTGGCCTGCTCGGCGCTCAAACGCAAGTATCGAGACCGCCTGCGTGAAGCGGTTCCCGGCCTGGGTTTCGTGTTTCTAGAACTGTCCCGCGAAGAAGCGGCGCGCCGCGTAGGTGATCGGCCTGGGCATTTCATGCCCGCAAGCCTCATCGACAGCCAGTTCGCTACCCTTGAATCACCGAGCGGCGAGCCGGCGACACTGACGCTCGACGCGACGCTACCCATCGACACCCTCGGCCAGAAAGCCGCTGACTGGTGGCGATCTGCAGATGACACCCGCTGATAACCAGCACAACCAGGCTTCTCCCATAACAAAGACAAGTGGAGACGATATGAAAAGCATCCAAAGCGCTCGGTTCACCGGGCACATTCCATCTAAAGACAATGCGTCTGTGATTACGCCAACAGAGGAGGGCGCTCGTCATGAATGAGACGACGTTGGGCGCCGGCCCATTACTTGGCATCGCTGCGGGCGCCGTACTGCTGCTGCTGGTTATGATCATCCGCTTCCGCCTGCATGCCTTCCTGGCATTGGTACTGGTCAGCGTCATCACCGCGTTGGCGACACAAATCCCTTACGACAAGGTGGTTCCTACCTTGCTCGGCGGGTTTGGCACCACATTGGCAGCCGTGGCCTTGCTGGTCGGCCTCGGCGCCATGATTGGTCGACTGCTGGAAATCACCGGTGGCGCCCAGGTGCTGGCCGATACGCTGATCAACAAATTCGGTGAGAAACGAGCCCCCCTGGCGCTCGGCATCGCATCGCTGCTGTTCGGCTTCCCGATCTTCTTCGACGCCGGCTTGATCGTCATGTTGCCGATCATCTTCAGTGTGGCCAAGCGCTTTGGTGGGTCGACGCTCACCTATGCGCTGCCTGCCGCCGGTGCGTTTGCTGCCATGCATGCTCTGGTCCCGCCACACCCGGGGCCGGTTGCCGCAGCAGATCTGCTGGGCGCCAATATCGGCCTGTTGGTCATCGTCGGTACCATAATCGCATTGCCGACCTGGTACTTCGGTGCCTATCTGTTCGGGCAGTGGGCTGGCAAGCGTTTCGATCTCAAGCTGCCGAGCAGCTTCCTGACCGATGTGGAGCGTGATAACAGCGTTGCGCCTCCGCCGTTCTCGCTGGTACTGACCATTCTGCTGATGCCACTGGTGCTGATTTTCCTCGACACCGGCCTCAATACGCTGAGCGTAATGGGCGCGGTAGATGGCAACAGCGGCTGGGTGCAATTCCTGCGCATGATCGGCAAAACGCCAATCGCCCTGCTGATTACCGTACTCTTCGCACTGATCGCGTTCAGCGGCCGCCACTCCCGCAAGCACCTGGAAAAGGTCTGTGAGGGCGCGCTCGGGCCCATCTGCTCGATCATCCTGGTAACAGGGGCAGGGGGCATGTTCGGTGGTGTGTTGCGCACCAGCGGCATTGGCGATGCACTGGCGGGCACGCTTTCGGACACCGGGCTGCCGGTTATCGTTGCCGCGTTCGTGATCTCTGCAGCGCTGCGCGTGGCTCAGGGTTCCGCCACGGTGGCACTCACCACGGCGGCGGCGCTGATGGCGCCAACCGTGGCCGCGACGCCAGGGCTTAGCCAGTTCGATTTGTGCTTTATCGTCGTTGCCATCGCCGGCGGCGCAACGGTGCTGTCCCACGTCAACGATTCGGGTTTCTGGCTGGTCAGCCGCTTCCTGGAAATGGACGAGAAGACCACTTTGAAAACCTGGACGGTTATGGAGACGTTGCTGGGTGGTATCGCGTTCATACTGGCGCTGATCGGTAGCCTGATTCTCTAGCATCGCGCTGCAACCGAGGCCTGCGTAGCAGCTGATAAAGCTGCTACGCAGGCTTTTGTCATGTTTGGAAACATGCGTTCTAGACGGATTCCTTAAGTCACCTACAGTAAAGAGAGGAACCATAAAGGCCGCACGAGCGTGCCACACGGAGCGTTCTCCATGCCGACCTTATCCAGCAAAGCGCCGCCATTCATTCATACCAGCCAAACCGGCTCACGCAACGTGCAGCTGGAGTTCATCTGGGCAAACGAACTGGGCAGTGTCGCCCAAGCGGTAATCGCCACATTCCACGACGATCACGGCAAGCCCCTCAAACAACTCGCACTGCAAGGACCATTCAGCGAATCCGGCAGCGCGCGCAGAGCTGTCATCGCAAAGGCCAATGCCTGGTTTGATCATGGCCAAGAATGAAGCGCGCTGATGGATCCGTTTAGACACGATGGAGGAAGTCGCTGTAATGCAGGCAAAATCGGCGGACTGACTCCCTGCCACGAATAGCCAAGACTTCGCATAATGTATATTATGTTAAATGACAGGCTATGTTGGAAATGTTCATGAGCCTCCTAAGCCACTGATTCGACCAATTCGTTTTCGACGTCTACTTTTTCAACGGTCAATCCGAATTTCATGATTCGCGAAGACTGCCCGTCGAATATAGCCACCATCCAATCTTAGTGGTTATAGTTTCAGCCACACTAGGATTGGCAATGAATACATGACCTACGCACTGATAGACAACGCCACCCTCACTGCCGTCCAGCGCGCCACCGGCGCGGTTGCAGTCAAGACCAGCGATACGATCAATGGAGACCTGTGCGCGTTAGAGAATTTCCTGCAAGGCAACCTCTTTTACGACGACCTCCTCTGCATAGACAACTACAAAGCAGACCACAGAGAAAGCCGCAAGCAACAATTCCCCTACCTCAGGTTCTTGTCGCCTACCGAGTTCGGGCTGGACGGGGTTGATACGGTCGCTCAAAAAGAAGCATCGCTGATTCGTCCTGAAATTCGCGGCGGCGAGTTCGTGGATGAGGACTTTAGTGCCCTTTTGGAGCAACTGAAAATGAACATGGTCTGCACCTGGGATCAAGCCTCCAGTGTGTATTACCTAACCATGAGGATGCTGGGCTACCGTGCGTCCGACGACTATGGCAAATACAGTGCCCTAAGCGCAGCAATCTTCGCAGAGTTAAGCGATGCAAGTGAAACGCGCGGACGTTGGTCGAAAGATGTCAAGCTAGTGGGTTCGGATGGACACGAATTCAGCAAGTCAGAGTTCACTGGAGAGTATCCTGGTGCCTATGGAGGTCCCACCAAGCAACTGGAGATGTTCGTCGCCTCGCTGAACTGGCTCGCGTACAAATCAATTTATTACACGACTGCAGCCAAACACCTGAAAGCAGACTCATTCATTCATCCCATCAGGCATGCCTATCAAGTGCACTGGATGAAGAAAGCCGGCGCCTTCGGCCATGACTTCACCGCCCGCCTCCTGGCAAACCTCTCGGACAAAACCAGTACGAGCATTTCGGAAATCCAGTCGCACGGAGCAACTCAGACCGTTGCTTTGGATCTACCCTTGTTTTCGGCATGGCTGACTCAATCCGCCGGAAGCGTTTCCGGTGCGATCGAGGCAGCTCGACAGATCCGCAGCGAAGACCATTTCGTAACGATGCGTGAAACCCTAAAGGCCATTCGAGTTGCCTTCGACGAGCAAGGGCTCGCGAGTGGAAACAAGCGCATCACCAAGCTCATGGATGATGTCGACAAGATTTGCGGCGACCTTAAACGCAGCTACGGCCTCAGGTCTGCCCAAGGTATCCAAGGCAGCTTTCTAATCAAGGCGGCAAGCTCTGTTACTAGCCTATTTGGGGTTTCGTTACCCGACCGGGATTTCGCTCTCTCCACTCCCGAGTTCATGAAGTCAGAATCGACTAAGGCGTTTACAACGGTTGTCAAGGACATCACCAAGGAACTCACTGCCATGGAGCGCTTGGGGGGGGTGCGGGATCTGATGGCCAGGTGCTTCAAGATTGAAGGTGAAGACTTCGGCGGGCCGAAGGTTCAAGAGCCAAAGTTCCGGTGGGTGAAGTCTGGGTGGCAGATGCCTATGTGAAGTAGAGCCACCTGTGTATTTAGCGGCTAATCCGTCATACGAAACGAATAGATTCATCGCGTATAAACACTGGACAATTAAGCAAGGACTGTATGAATTCTTTTGAATTTTTACTCTTCCGCGGAAAGCATCAGCTGTGTTGGCGTGCCGATGCGGTAGATGATGTGTCAACGTTCGCAATGGACATTGCGCCGTGCTTCGCTCAATCCGTCAACCCTGTTAATAATCAATTGGCGATATCGTGCAGACAGGTATCTCACCTGCGCTGAGAGAACGGATCAACGTTTTCGTTGAACTTTACAAAGAAATTGTTCCCAGAACTTACAAGATAAAAAGCTTTGTCAATCAGATCCCTGACGGGGAACATTTCTTCTATTTACTGAATCGCGCGAATTCTCTAGAGACCTTCGAGCCTAACAATTGAGGCTGTTGGGAGGTGCCATGAGCGAACAGCTCCGGGGCAAACCGCACTGCTCAATTCTGAGCCTGCCAACTTCTGCCAGATTTTCAACCAAGTCCCAAAGCATGTTTTTTGAACTAGCATCCATCAGCCTCTGGATTGGGACCGTGAGAGGCCGGGGCGGCGAGGCGAGGGATGTCGGGAAAACTAGGTTCATGAACATCAATCGATGAACGGCCGTATTCGTTGCGAGGACTTTGAGTCAGCAATCTCCGTCCCTTGAGCGGCTTATGAACATCTGACATCGCCCACTTGTTAAATTGCGTATTAGGTGCAGTGTCCAACCTTGAGTCCCGTTTTGGGCTAATAACGATTGCAGCGCCTCGATCCCAGGATTCGCTAACTGATCCCGTCGTTGAGCCATGGGAATCGCATCTCACCTAACCCGTTGCGCTGGCTACGAAATTGCCCTTCGCGAGAGGTTTCTGCGAAGGATTGAGAAATCCATCAAGCGGACCCACAGCCTTGACACGATCAGGGCATAGCGTCTCTGGGTATGAGTGCGCCGGGGTACTGAATGACCCGTGCCGCCAGTCGATGTGCCGCTACAGCTGCTTGTTCAGCAGATGAGCCCCGCAACCAGGCAGCGAGATAGCCCGCGCTGAAGGAGTCGCCAGCCGCTGTGGTATCCACCACCTTCACGACCTTTTCAGCCGCTACCTCCACCTGCTGATCGCCCTGCCTGACCAGGCAACTTTGAGCACCGCGCTTGATTACCACGTGGTACGTGCCATAGCCGCGATAGCGCTCCAAGGTCTGTTGAACCGTGGTTTCCTGGAATAATTCGTGCTCGTCGTCGAGTGTCAGCAACGCGATGTCTACCATCGGCAGCAGGCGCCCGTAGGTATCAAGCGCAGCCTGCCGATCACGCCATAAGCGCGGGCGATAATTGTTGTCGAAGATCAATCGGGCACCATTTCGGCGGGCTTGCGCAAGGCACGGCAGCAGCTTGCCTAACCCCTCCTCCCCTACGACTGCCAGGCTGATGCCGCTCAGATAAATCATCGCATAATCTTGCAACTGGTCGAGCACCGCTGCCGCGCCAGGCTGATTGAAGCAGTCACGAACGGCCGCCTCATTGCGCCAATACAAAAAGCGCCGTTCACCCTGCGGGTCGGTCTGAATGCAGTACATACCCGGCAAACGCTTCGGCAAGCGTTGCACCAACGACAGGTCGAGATTCTCTTCGCTCCAGCTACGGCACATGGCGTCGCTGAAGCTGTCATCGCCCAACGCGGTCACGTAAGACACCTGCCACTGCTCCGGCAGCAAGCGACGCAAGTACACCGCCGTGTTCAGCGTGTCGCCGCCAAAACTCTGGGTAATAGTGCCATCCGCGTGCTGTTGCAGTTCGATCATGCACTCCCCTATCAAAGCGATACGGGTCATCAGGCGAACACCAATTGCACTTTCGCGGCGCGATTTTTGTCGCCGGCCATTTCAAGCGCTTCGACAATCTGCTCCTGACCGAACTCGGCCGATAGCAACGGCAGCGGGTCGACACGCCCGCTTTCCAGCCAGCGTACCGATGTGGCAAATTCGTCGATGAATCGGAATGAGCCTACCAGCTTTACCTCTTTGACCAGGAGCAGCCCAAGCGGCATTTCTACGGTGGCGTGCCCCATCCCCACCTGCACCACAGTACCTTTGGGCCGTGTGAAGCTTGCCGTCGAAGCGATCGCCGCCGGCGCTCCGGAGGCCTCGAAGCACACATCAAAGTAGCCGCCATCTTCGGCCCATGCGTTGGTAACCGCGTCATCGCCGGGGTCAACCGCTTGGTCGGCACCCATCCTCAGCGCCAGCTCACGGCAACGCGGGCTCATGTCAGTGGCTACAACCAGCGAGGCGCCCGCGTTACGTGCGGCCGCCATCACCAGACAGCCGATGGGGCCCGAGCCGGTTACCAGCACTTTCTTGCCGATCATCTCTCCGGCCTGGTGTACCGCGTGCAGCGCTACCGCGAGTGGTTCGGCAAATACCATCACAGCGTCCGAAGCGTGCTCGGCGTAAGGCACGCACTGCTGCTCGGCCACTGCCACGTATTCGCAGAACCCGCCGTTGACGTGTGGGTTGAACTGCGCACTGCCCATAAACCTCATGCTGCGACAAACATTTTGTTTGCCCTGCAGGCATAGGGAGCAGCGGTTGCATGGCTGCGACGGGTTGATCGCCACTCGCTGGCCAATCTTCAGCGAGCTGCCCGTTGGTACGGCCTGCACCACCCCAATGAACTCATGGCCTAACACCAGAGGATTCTTGAGGATCGACATACCCGCCCGCGCATGCTGGTAGTAGTGGATGTCGGAGCCACAGATCCCGCCCCGCGCAACTCGTATCAGCGCCTGTTCTTCAGGCGCATAGGCCAGCGGCTGCTGCACGTAACGAACGTCCTTGATGCCGAAGGCAACGCACGCACGGTTCTCGATGGTCTGGATGGTCATTGTTGTTATCCTTTTATTGAAGGGCGCGCGTCGCGCAGTTGATCGTTGCCTGGCTCAGGAGTGGCGCTGCTGGATGGCAGCGAGATGACTTCAATGCGCCCAACCAGAAATACATAGGCAAGCAAGCCACATAAGGCAACGCCGGCCATATACAACATGGCGTACTGAAAGCTGTGGGTGCGCTCTAGAATCACCCCGATGACGATCGGGCTGATGATTCCCGACAGGTTGCCGAATATGTTCAGGAAGCCGCCGAGGGTGCCAATCAGATGGCGCGGAATCACGTCGCTGCATACTACCCAGCCGAGGTTGGAGAAGGCATTGGCGAAGAAGGCGATCGACAGTATGGCAATGGCGATCACCGGCTGGTCTTCGAAGAAGTTCACCAGGCAGATGCTGGTAGTCACGCCCAGCCCCAGCATCACAGGCAGCTTGCGGGCCAGGGTCCGGGAATGGCCGCGCTTGAGAAGCATGTCGCTGAGGACGCCGCCGCACAGTACGCCACACATGGCCATCAGGTAGGGGAACATCGCCCCTATACCCGCATTGGCGATGGACAGCCCCAGGCCCCGCTCCAGGTAAACGATGAACCAGGTCAGGAAGAAGTACAGCGTCGATGAGGCCGCGAACTGGGCGATGAATAATCCCCAAACCGTGCGCTGGCGCAGCACGTGACGTACATCGGGCCAGTTCACCTTGGTGCGATTGCCGCGCTGGTTAGCTGACCCGTAGCCGCCGCCCTTGCGGATCAATTCGAGTTCGGCCTGGTTAACCTTGGTGCTGTCAGCCGGGTCGCGGTAGGCGATCAGCCAGTAGACGCCAAAGACGATACCTACGCCGCCGGAGATGTAGAACGACGCCTCCCATCCCCAGGTCACCACGATCCAGGCCAACACCGGCGTCAGCACAGCCAGGCCTATATATTGGGCGCTGGAGTACGCAGCCGTCGCCCGGGCTCGTTCATGGTCAGGAAACCAGTTGGCGATGATCTTGGTGTTGGAGGGGAATGACGGCGCCTCAGCAACGCCGACCAACGCCCTACACACCAGCAGCATCACGAAGGATCCGGTGGCCGTGGCAAACACCGGATGCGAAGCGAACCCCATGAGGAACGTGAACAAGCTCCACAGGATGATAGCGCTGCCGTATAGCTTGCGCGGGCCTACGCGATCGAGCACATAGCCCACCGGCACCTGGCTCATGGCATAGAACCAGGTGAACATCGAAAACAGCAGGCCCAACTGCGTGGGCGACAAATCGAACTGGGCCTGAATGGCGCTGCCCGCCACCGACAGATTGGCACGGTCCATATAGTTGATTGCGGTGACCACAAATAGCATGGCCAGGATGGAAAACCTTGCGCGTGTAGGTTTCATGTATCTTCCTTGTTATTTTTATTCAGGCAGAGACGTGATTTACCGAGGCAGCTACAACGTGGCAAGCCACCCGCCGTCGACGTAAATGATCTGGCCACTCACGTAGTTCGATGCCTGGGAAGACAGGTACACGGCCGTACCGATCAGCTCATCCGGCTTGCCCCAACGGCGGCTTGGATTACTGGCCTTGACCCAGCGGTCGAAATCGGGATTGTTCACCAGCGCGGCGTTCATCTCGGTGTGGATGTAGCCGGGCCCAATCGCGTTGCACTGGATACCGTATTCGGCCCACTCCGCGGCCATGGCCTTGGTCAGCATTTTCACCCCGCCCTTCGCGGCGGTGTAAGGCGCGACCGTGGCCCGGGCTGCTTCACTGGTGAGCGAGCCGATATTGATGATCTTGCCGCCTTCGCCGCGAGCGACCATGCGCCGGGCAGCTGCGCGACCGACGATGAACGCACTGGTGAGATTGACGTCCAGCACCCGTTGCCAGTCGGCCAACGGCAACTCGAGCATTGGTTGGCGGTGTTGGATGCCAGCGTTATTGATGACGATGTCGACGTGCACGCCCTGGCTGTCCAGGCTGCTGAACACGGCTTCGACCGAAGCCTCGTCGGCCACGTCGAATGCAAAACCGGTAGCGCAATGCCCCGCGTCAACCAGTTGCGAGACAGCTTCGTCCATACGTTGAGCGTTAGTGCCGTTAAGGACCACCGCAGCGCCCGCTTCAGCCAAGCCCTTGGCATAGGAAAATCCCAGACCGCGTGTGGAACCGGTGATCAGCGCGGTGCGCCCAGACAGATCGAACAGTGAAGACATAGATCGCCTCTCCTCTAGCGCGTCGAAGCGCATTGTTGTTTTGGAGTTCGCTCTTCGAAGCCTCGGATGGCCTACTCATAACATATGTTGATGGTTGTAGGACAAGGCTTCGCTTCGCCATGCTTCTATCCTGAACCGCGTTTTAGCCAACAATCAAGGGGTTTTTTCAGGAAAATTCCGCTTCCCTCCCTTTTGCTTGTGAAAAAACTTGCAGGAGATACCGGAATAGAGTCAACTTATGTGACAAGTTGAAAACAAGAAATGAGTGGTCCGCCGTGAAACCTCAGAACATCGTCAATGACGTCTACGAGCAGATGAAGCGCAACATCCAAGAAGGGGTGTGGCCGCAAGGCAGCAAACTGCCGTCGGAATCGGAATTGATCACCAGCTTCCAGGTCAGCCGCGTCAGTGTTCGCAGCGCAGTGCAGCGCCTGCGGGGACTCGGCATTGTGGTGACACATCAAGGCAAGGGAACGTTCGTCATTGATCATCTCGACCAGCAGGGTCTGAGCGACAACCAGCCGATCATGCACCTGTCGCGAACCGAGTTCGATGACATGCGCGTGTTTCGCGAGACGGTGGAGTTCCGTTGCATGGAGCTGGCCGTCCAGCACGCCACCGAAGCGGACATCGGCCTCATCGAAGCGGCGCTCAACCGCATGCTGGTCAATCGCGATGACTACAAGCGCTACTCCCAGGCCGACTTCGATTTTCACTACGCCATCGTCAAGGCGTCGCACAACAAGATCTTCATCCATGCCATGGATTCGATCCGGCACATCTATCTGTATTACCTCGAAGAATTGAACCGCGTTCTGGGCATCACCCTGGAAAGCGTCAACGCCCATATCAACGTGTACATGGCGATCAAGAACCATGACGCAGTGGCTGCCGCCGAAACGCTCAACCAGGCGATGGCCAGCAACGTCGAGGCTATCAACGAAGCCCACCCACGTTCATGAGTCGAGAACCATCCAAAAACCGGAGATCGAGATGGAATCCATAACAATCACAAATGTAAAAACGATTCTGACCGCCCCCGGCGGCATTGACTTGGTAGTGGTCAAGGTGGAGACCAATCAGCCTGGCCTGTATGGTCTCGGCTGCGCCACCTTTACCCAGCGGATCTTCGCCGTGGAAGCCGCCATTGAGCAGTACATGAAGCCTTTCCTGATCGGCAAGGACGCTCTTCGGACCGAGGATATCTGGCAGTCCGGCGCTGTCAGCGGTTACTGGCGCAGCGGCCCTGTCATGAATAACGCGCTGTCGGGCATCGACATGGCGCTGTGGGACATCAAAGGCAAAGTCGCTAACCTGCCGGTTTACCAGATGCTCGGTGGTCGCTGCCGCGATGGCGTGCCGCTCTACCGACATTGCGATGGTGAAGACGAGATTGCCGTGGAAGACAGCGTTCGCGCGGCCATGGAAGAAGGCTACCAGCACGTGCGTTGCCAGATGGGCATGTACGGCGGCTCTGGTACCGAGGACTTGCGGCTGATTGCCGGCAAGCTGGCCCGCGCCAAGAATATCCAGCCCAAGGTATCGCCGCGCACCAAGACCCCTGGCATCTACTTCGACCCCGATGCCTACCTGCGCGCGGTGCCCAAACTGTTCGACCATCTGCGTAGCACGCTGGGCTTCGGCGTAGAATTCATCCACGACGTGCACGAGCGTGTCACCCCCATTGCCGCCGTGCAGTTGGCGAAGAATCTGGAACAACACCAGCTGTTTTTCCTGGAGGACCCGGTTGCCCCCGAGCACCTGGAATGGCTCAAGACCTTGCGAGCACAAAGCAGCACGCCTATTTCCATGGGTGAACTGTTCACCAACGTCAACGAGTTCAAGCCGCTCATTCAGAACAACCTGATCGACTTCATTCGGTGCCATGTCAGCACCGTAGGCGGCATCACCCCAGCCAGGAAGATTGCCACCTTCGCCGAATTCCATGGCGTACGCACAGCCTGGCACGGCCCTGGCGATATTTCTCCGATAGGCGTGGCGGCCAACCTGCACCTGGACCTGAGTACCACTAATTTCGGTATCCAGGAATGGACACCGCTCAACGACAATCTGCTGGAGGTATTCCCGGGCTGTCCGGAAATCGATCGCGGCTACGCGTACCTGAGCGACCGCCCCGGCATTGGTGTTGACATCGACGAAGAAAAGGCCAAGCGCTTCCCCTGTCAGGGCGGTCTGCCCGACTGGACCAACGCACGTCTGCCGGACGGCACTGCTGCCCGCCCTTGACCGCGCCTGCCCCGGCTGAACATTCCGGCGCCAGCGCCGGGATGCCCTTCTATAAGAGCAGGGGACTACCATGAACATTGAATGGCATCACCGACCGAGGCTTTTGCCAGCAAACGTTGATTCAGCCTGATTTCGCTGATTTTCATCACTTGCAGTCTGGCTTACCTCGGCCGCGCCAACCATTCCGAATGCGCGTTGATCAGGCCGCGAAAGATTTCCCGCTTCCCATCTACACTTCAACGGACACCACCACGGAGTCCACGGAATGGCCAGCAAGAGCGATTTGGTAAGAGCGCTGAAGATCTACAGAGAAAGAGCCGATGACGCCGTTGCCGAGCGAAGCAGGCAGATCGGTGTGGTCAGGGACCAATTGGCCGAGCTGTTCAGGATGGTGGATGTCGATATCTCCGGCATCGCCGGATTGGACCTGATCCGCACTCAAGACCAGCACGCCTTCGATGGCGCGATCATCGAGCTCGAGTCGCTGAAGATCGTTCTGGCAGGAAACACGGTCGACATCCGACCGGAGATCGTCGACTCGTCCCTGCAGGTGATCGTCAGCGACCTGACCCCCGAGCATCCAACCCTTGTCGTTCGAAAGGAGCACGGGCAATGGATCGTCTTTTCGGACGATACTTTCCTGTCACGGTTCAGCAACGACTTTCTCTTGAACCACCTGGTGGACCTGGTGAATCGCTCCTGAGCGACCCGCCAGGTATGGGGTTCAGGCGTGCACGCAGGGGGCTGGCGCTCTGCGGGTGGCCAGCGGTGGTAGCACGCTGAGCAGGCCCAGCAGCGCCAAACCGGCGCCTACCCACAGCGGTGCGCGCAGGCCATAGCCCGCTTCGATGGCGGCCCCTCCTCCCCAGCTGCCCAGCGCCAGGCCAGCGGTAATCACCGAGGTATGCAGGGTATTGACCAGCGGCCCGGACTCGGCGGCTTTCATCACCCGCGCCACCATGGCCGGGTTCAGCGCCACGCCGGTCAGGCCTATGGCGATGAAGCAGCCGAGGTTCAGCCACAACCGCTCTCCGGCCAGGGCAAAGCCGACCATCGCCAGCACCAGCATCAGCAGGCCCCAACCCAGTGCCGTGAGCGTGTGACTGTCGGCATAACGGCCGACGACCATGTTGCCCAGCAGGTTGGCAACGCCATACAACGCCAGCAGCGGCGCCACCATGCCGGGCGCCACGCCAACCTCGTCGATGAGGATCGGTATGCAGTAGCTGAAGGCGGCGAACGTGGCACCGATGATCAGCCCGCTGGTGAGGTACGCCGCCCACAGGCTGCGGTTACCCAGCGTGGTCCACTGGCGTTTCAGGCTGCTTTCCTGGCCGTCGCTGGCGGGCAGGCACAGCGCTGCGAACGCGGTGCAGATCAGCGCAAGCGCCACTACCGCCCAGGAACTGGCACGCCAGCCGTAGTGATGCTCGATCCAGGCGGTCATCGGCACACCCGCCACCGGCGACAGCATCAGCCCTGCCAGCACGACCGCCACTGCCCTGCCCCTCGCCTCCTGCGCCACCATCGCGGCGCACAGGGTCATGCACAAACCGATGCAGGCGGCGCTGGAGACCCCCATGAAGATACGCGCCAGGGCCAGCACCGGGTAACTCGGCGCTGCGGCGGCCAGGGCGCCGGCCGCCACATAGACTGCCAGCAGTCCGATCAGCGCATGCTTGTTGCCGATACCCCGCGCAAGCAGCAGCACGGTGACCGGCGGCCCACCGAGCGCCATGCCCAGGGCATACAGCGCGATAAGGTTGCCGACCTTGGCCAGGCTCACGCCAAAGGCGTCGGCCAGCGCCGGCATCATGCCGGCGACCATGAATTCGGCGGTCACCAACGAGAAGATCGTAGCGCCAAGCAGGTAAACGGTAGCGGGCAGTTTGTGGCGATGGGTCATGGGCATTTCAGGCGGGAAAACGGCTGCACACCCTATGCATTGTTGATCCAATGGTCAAATAATTGCGGCGCATGAGCTCATCGCCGGACGCGCCGCCGGCCTAGGCTGGCAGCGGCCCCGCCGCCGCCTGACCACGGGGCGGCAGCTACAGCACGCTGGCGAGAAACTCGCGCAGCCGCGGGTGTTGAGGGTTGTCCAGCAGCGAACGGGCGTCACCTGCCTCCACCACACGGCCGTTGTCCATGAACACGATGTTGTCCGCCACCTCCCGGGCAAAGCCGATCTCGTGGGTCACCACCACCATGGTGATGCCGGAGTGCGCCAGTTGCTTCATGACCTGCAGCACTTCGCCCACCAGTTCGGGATCGAGCGCGGAGGTCGGCTCGTCGAACAGCATCACGTCGGGCTGCATGGCCAGCGCCCTGGCGATCGCCACGCGCTGCTGCTGCCCGCCGGAGAGCTCGCGGGGCCAGGCCTGCGACCGGTGCGCCAGGCCCACTTGGTCGAGCAACTGCAGCGCCCGCGCCTCCACGTCGGCACGCTTCTGGCGAAGGATGCGAATGGGCGCATCGGCGATGTTCTGCAAAACGGTGCGGTGCGGGAAGAGGTTGAACTGCTGGAACACCATGCCGATACGCTGCCGCTGCTGGGCGACGGTGTTTTCCGGCAACTCGTACAGTGCCTGGCCCTTGCGGCAATAGCCGATCAGCGTGTCGCCGACGTGAATGGTGCCGCCATCGAGCTTTTCCAGGTGATTGATGCAGCGCAGCAACGTCGACTTGCCCGAGCCGGACGGCCCGAGAATCACCGTCACCGAACCCGCGGCGATGTCCAGATCGATGCCGTGCAGCACCGTATTGCCGGAAAACTGCTTGTGTACGCCCCGCAGGCGGATGGATTCACTCATGACTCGGCCTCCTGCGTGCCTTTGTGGCGGCGCAACCAGCTGCCGCGCGCCGGGCCATTGCCGCGGCTGAAGCGTACTTCCACGTAATGCTGCAGCACCGACAGCACGGAGGTCATCACCAGGTACCAGGCGGTGGCGACCAGCAACAATGGAATCACTTCATAGGTACGCTGATAGATGATCTGCGCCGAATAGAGCACGTCCTGCAGCGCGATCACCGAGACCACCGCAGTGGTTTTCAGCTGGCCGATCACCTCGTTGCCCGCGGGCGGCAGTATGGTGCGCATGGCCTGGGGCAGCACGGTTTGCCGGAAGATCTGGCCCGGTCGATAACCGAGTGCTTTCGCGGCTTCGAGCTGGCCCTGGCCGACGCTCTGGATACCGGCGCGAATGATCTCCGCCGCATAGGCGGACTGGTGGATGACCAGCGCCAGAACCGCCGCGCTGAACGGGCTGATCAGCTCGTTGGTTTCTGCACGCCACACTTCGCCCAAGAACGGCAGGCTCAGCGACAGTTGCGGATACAGCGCCGCGATGTTGTACCAGAGAAACAGCTGCACCAGCATCGGCACGGCCCGGAAAAACCAGGTGTAGCCCCAGGCGACGCTGACCAGCACCGGGTTGGAGGATAGCCGCATCAGCGCCAGCAGCGTGCCGCCGGCAAAGCCGAACACCACCGAGATCACCGTCAGCTCGATGGTCATCAGCACGCCGCGCAGAATCGACTCTTCCGTCAGGTTCTGGGCCACCACGTCCCACTCGAAACGTGGATTGTTGACCATCGAGGTGGCCACCAGCGAGAGCAGCAGCAAGACGATCAGGGCGCTGAGCCAGCGCCCCCAGTGACGGTGCTTGACGATACGGAGCCCGGCGATGTCGTCGTCAGGCCGTGGACTCATCGCAGGTTTTCTTCATTGAGGCCGGCGCTTTGCACCGCACCAAAACCGATTTCCCACTTGTCGAGGATCTGCTGGTAGGTGCCATCCTTGATCAGCGAATTGAGCGCTGCCTGGATCGGTTTGCCGAGTGCCGAGTCCTTCGGCAGGGCGATCGACACGATGGTGTCCTCGATGGTGATCTCGCCCGCCAGTTTCAGCGCCTTGACCTGAGAAGCCTGATAGCGCAGGCCCTCGTACGGGCCGAAGAACATCGGTACGCGACCGCTGATCACCGCCTGCACACCTGCCGGGCGGTCCGGAAAGATCGGTACGTTGATGGCCGGCTTGCCATCCGCGACGCAGGCTTCGCTGGCCTGCTGCAGACGGGTCACCTGTGAGGTACCGGCGCCGGCACCGACGGTCTGTCCGCACAGTTCGGCGAAGGTATTGAACGGGCCTTTATCGGCATCCGCACGGCCGATCAGCGCCAGTTTGGAGGCGTTGTAATAGCCGACGAAGTCCACCTGTTCCAGGCGCTTGGCGTTGGCGTCGATGTTGGAAATCGCGGCGTCGTAGCGGCCGGATTTCAGGCCCGGGATGATGTTGTCGAAACCGCCGGTGTCGCGCAGTTCGAGCTTCACGCCGAGACGATCGGCGACCGCGCTGATGATGTCGATCTCGCGCCCGGCCAGGGTCTTGTTGTCGGCCTGGTAGAAGGTGGTCGGCGGCGTGTTCGGGTTGGTGCCGGCGATGATACTGCCGCGTTTCTTGATCGCCTCGGGCAGCGTGTCATGCAAGGCGGCATCGGCAGCGGGTTTGGCGGTGGCGGCGAACGGCACGCCCTTGTCAGCGGCGAAGGCGCCGGACAGTGGCAACAGCGCGAATGCGACAGCGGTCAATGAGTATTTCATCGGGTTATTCCTTCTCGGTCGCCAGCGGGGCAACGGCGGCAAAATTTTCATCAATGGAGGGCAAGCCGAGGTTTTCACGCAGCGTGCTGTATTGGTATTCGGTGCGGAATAGGCCGCGGCGCTGCAGCTCGGGAATCACCAGCTCGACGAACAGTTCCAGCTGCTCCGGCAGTACGGCGGGCATGATGTTGAAACCATCTGCCCCGCCCTGCTCCAGCCAGTGCTGGAAATCGTCGGCGATATCCTGTGCGGTGCCGACCACCACCCGGTGGCCACGCGAACCGGCGGCTACGGCGGCCAACTGGCGCAGGGTCAGGTTTTCCCGGGCAGCCAGCTCGGTGAGCAGCTTGACGCGGCTCTGGCTGCCTTCGGTGGCGGGGATTTCAGGTACCGGGCCGTCCAGCGGATAGGCCGTCATGTCCACGCCGAAACGGGCGGACAACTGCTCGATGCCGTTGTCGATGTCCACCAGTTCGTTGAGCTGGTTCCACACCTCCTGCGCCTGCTCGCGGGTGCGCCCGACGATGGGCATCACGCCCGGCAGAATCAGCAGGTGGTCGGGGTGGCGGCCGGCGTCACGTACGAACTGCTTCTGGCTCTTGTAGAACGCCTGGCCCTCCTCCAGCGAAGACGCGGCGGTGAACACCACTTCGGCGGTTTGCGCCGCCAGTTGCTGCCCGGCAGGTGAAGAGCCGGCTTCGATGATCACCGGGCGGCCCTGAGGTGAGCGCGCGATGTTCAGCGGTCCCTGCACCTGGAAATGCTTGCCCTTGTGGTTGGCCGCGTGGATCTTGCTTTCATCGGAATAACGGCCGGTGTCCTTCTCGCGGACGATGGCGCCCTCCTCCCAGCCATCCCACAGCTTGAAGGCCACGTCGAGAAATTCGCGGGCCATTTCATAGCGGTCAGCGTGGGACGGCAGGTCTTCGCGGCTGAAGTTGCGCGCTGCATCGAGTGAGAACGAGGTGACCACGTTCCACGCGCCACGGCCACGGCTGATGTGGTCCACCGAGCACAACGCGCGAGCCAGGTGGAACGGCTCGTCGAAGGTGGTCGACGCCGTGGCTGCCAGGCCAATGTGCTTGGTTTGCACAGCCAGCGCCGAGAGCAGCGTCAGCGGCTCCAGGCGCGACATGGTGGATGGCAGACGGTGCACGCTGGTGGCCAACGCATCGCCCACGAAGAACATGTCGAACTTGCCCGCCTCCGCGGTCTTGGCGATCCAGGTGAACCAGTCGATATCCGTGGGCGAACCCTGCGCGCCTTCGGCACGCCAGCCGCCTACATGGTGCCCCAGCGCCTGCACGAACAGACCGAGGCGCAGCTGACGGGGTGAAGCGGGTTGCACGGGCATAACCAAATCCTTACTGACAGCGAACGAGGGAAACCAGACGATGCAAGGCAGCATCGTCTGTGAGATTTAGGTCCTGGCTGATCGCGGTAATCCGCTGCTCAGGCAGCGCGTGCAGGTTCTTGCGCAGTTTGGCCTGCACATCGGTGGGCATGGCGGCGGTCTCCTTGCGCGTCACGCAGTGGCTGTGGCACGAACCGTCGGCCATGAACAGGGTGACGCGGTGAAAACGCAGGTCCGGGTCGAGCTCGTCGGCAGGCGCCGTGACGTCCGGCACACGCTGCACGCGTGCGGCCAGCGCGGCGATGGTCGTGTCGACCGGTGCTTCGCCGTAGCGTTCGAGGGACACCGTGCCGTTGATCAACGCATCGGCAATCACGTACTCCAGGCTGAAGCGCGCCTCGACCCCGTTCACCGGCGCGACGATGTTGGGTGCGGTATCGGCGCCTGGCGGAAAGCTGACCTCGATGCGCTGCACCTGATGCAGGTCGACAGTGCCTCCCTGGCGCAGCACGAACGCCGCCTCGGCCGCACTGTGCGTGCCCCCACAGGTGGGATAGCGCTTGAACTCCAGGCCTGGTGAAGTGATCCGCCACGGCGCGCCCCACCCCGCCAACAGGTCGGCGGGATGCTCCACACCGAACCCCAAAGCACTTAGAAAGGCTTCCAGTACCCCTTCGCGCTGTGCAGCAAAACCGCGGCGGGCCAGCTCCACGCTGTTCACTGCGCCGCGAGCGGCGAACCCGGCATGCAGCGCCTTGGCCGATGAGCCGAACTGGGCACGCAGCCCAGAGGCCTGGGTTGCTGCCAGGCCGAGGGCGACTTCGCTGAGCGCCAGCGGCAGGCGCAGCAAACGGCACGCGGCGCCCGTTGCGGCAATTACCCCGAGCGTCGCGGTACTGTGCAAGCCGGCGGCGTAATGGCGGGTGCCAATGGCTTTGCCCAGCCTTCCTGCCAGCTCCACACCGACGATATAAGCATCCACAAAGGCATCAGCCCGCACAGACGGATCTTCAGCGCTCAATGCCAGCAAGGTGGACAGCACCACGGTGCTGGGGTGGCCGCGAAAGGTCGCGTGATAATCGTCGAAATCCAGTGCATGGCTCATGTAGCCAAGCTGCAGCGCCTGGTTCTCCACGCTACCCGCAGCCGGAAATACCGAACGAACCGTTTCCAGCCCCGAGTCGACAAGGAGCCCCTGATGCACCGGCAGCAGGCAGGCGAAATAGTCGGTCAGGCCGTCGCGGGCAAGCGCCCGCTCCGGCTCACCGGGCTGGCCGTTGGCAAGCGCTCGGGCCAACTGGCCGCTAAGGGAAGTAGACAAAAGACACCTGCATAGTAAGGCTATGACACCTATCGATAATTTTTACCATCGCGCATTTTCCTTGGGCCACAAATGCGCGGCAAATACTCAAAAGACATTTGCTTATTTCTAAAGGAAATAACCGGGCCATCCGGTCAGCATTATGCATGCTCGACCTAGCGTACTACCCGCCTCCACGGCTCGAGGCAGGTGTTCTACAGCGCATTGCGTCTGCACGCCGCCAGGCCGGTCAGCAAGCCCGGCTTAGCGGCAAGCTTCGGGTATGCGACCCGAGCATCGCCCCCGGCAACCGCGACGCCGCTGCCTCGTGCTGCCGTTCCTGCAAGACGCGGGCGGTCGATACCACGCCGAGCAGGCTCAAGGCGCAGTGCCGGTGTGCAGGTCCAGCGGATATTCGACGACCAGGTACAGGCGGTCGATGTCCGCGCCCGCCTGGGCGGCGTTGGCACGGTGGGTGACGTGCGCCACGCTCATGGACAGCCCCCGCGCAGCGCCGGTTTGCACCCTATACCCTACGCCCAGGTCGCGCTCCCAGTGCTTGCCGCCGCGCCCCTGCTGCGGCCGATAGCTGCCACCCTCGAACGGATTGTAGGCTCCGCCCTGCGGCGCCCGGGTTCCGTCGACACCGCTGCCACGAACATAGCGCTCCGAAAACGACAGCCCGGCGAGGCCGATGCGTTGGCCATTCCACTGGTAGCGAGCCTGCCAGGATGCTTCGTTGGGTCCGTTGAAATCGGCGAACTTGACCGCATTCGCCAGGTAGATCGAATCGCCACCGACGAAATCGAACGGCGTATCACCCTCGACTTTCTGGTAGCCCAGGCTCAGCGTGTGCGTGTCGAGCGCCACCCGGGCCAACAGGCTGTAGGCCAAGGTGTCGATCCTGCCGGCGCGAGCCGCGCCCGCGTCACGGGTGCGGTAGAGATTGCCATCCACCGACCAGGTGCCCTGGTGCAGCTTGATGTTGGCGTACGCCTGATGCCAGGTATCCTCCAGCGATGAGGCATAGAGCGCCCCGCCCCACGGGCGATCGGGCGGCGCCCAGGTCACCCCGGCGAGGCTGATGCCGCTAAAGCGGGTCGTGGCACCATATCCGGAAAAGTCACCTCGTCCGGAACTCGAATCCTGGTTCTTGAATGCCTCGAAGTGCCCGGCCTGCAGGGTGACGCCGGGCAACGTCCGGTCATCGAAGAACCAGCCCGTGGCGTATTCCGGCTGAAGGCGCTTGTCGCCGGTGTCGAAGACGGGCGTTTGCACCTCCATCTCACCATACGCCAGGGTTCGTTGGCCGTGAACCAGGCGCACTGCCCCACCAGCGGAGGCATACTCGGCGGCACTGCGTCCGCCGCTGTCCACCGGCAGCAGGCCGGTTCCGGCATGGCCGCGTCCGCCATCGAGCTTGAAACCCAGAAAACCGTGGAGGTCGACGCCCACGCCCAGGGTGGAGGGCGTGAGGTCACTGCGGTAACGGCCGATGAAGCCTTGCGCCCATTCACGGGTCAGGCTCTTGCCACTCGCGCTGTCACTGCGAAAATCGTTGTGGATGAGGTAGTTGCGCGACAGCAGCAGCGCATCTGCGGCCATGGCCGGAGATCCGGCAGCGACCATAACGCCCAGGGCGACTGCGTGGCCTGCCTTCATGCCACCTCCGCATCGATGGGCGGCGCCGCCAGTTCGTCGGCAGGGCCGCTGCGCCAGGTGCTGAGCATGGAAACGGCCATACAGTGCTGGCCGGCAAGCAAAAGAGAGGGTTTCATGGTCCACCCGGGTAACGAACAGGGAGGCTGACTATCGGCGTATTCCCCGCCGATTGATTGCACCCCTGTGCCGAAGACACTCGTGCCGAGCCGGTCACCACGCGCTGATGCCTCGCCACCTGCCGGTCTGGGCGGCCACGGCACCGTCACGGGTGGTAATCGAGCCGGCACTTTCATCGGCGCGCAGGCGTCAGAAGCGCACGGCCTCGTTCAAAAAGGGAACCCCATGTCCGCAATCCTCAAGCAGCTCCAAGGTGACGCAATACCCGAGGCGTACCGCCAGCCGGTTCGCGATACCCTGTACCAGGTGGTAGCCCAGGACGGCGAAACGTTTCTGTTCGTCGATGAGCTGGAGGCAGCGGCGAAAGTCGTCGAGCTGACCGAGGTGCCGTCCAGATCCCAATCTTGAGCGGCGCTGCCGACTGACCGGCCAGAGGCCAGCCCTGCAGATCGCAACCCGTTCAGGTAAACGGCAACAGCACCCGCACCGAGAGCCCACCCTGGCTGCGGTTGCGCAGGGTCAGCGTGCCGCCGTGCTCGAGCACCGTGGCGCGCGCAGCCGAAAGGCCCAGCCCGACGCCGCCGGTGTCCTTGTTGCGTGAGCCTTCGATTCGAAAGAAGGGTTTGAACACGTCTTCCTGGTACTCGGTCGGAATGCCTGGCCCACGATCGGTCACGCGTATCTCCACGGCGTGCGCGCGCTCCTCGAGCATTACGCCCGGCTCACGGCCGTATTTGATGGCGTTGTCCAGCAGGTTGCTGAGCAGACGTTTGATGCCGATCGGGCGACCGACGTACACCACGCGGCCAGGGCCAGTCAGCCGCACCTCCACGCCTGCGTCCTTGTAGTCGTCGACCACGGTGTGCAGCAGTTCGGCGAGGTCGAAAGCGGTCACTGGTTCGAGGCGCGCGTCGTCGCGAAAGAATTCCAGCGCACTATTGACCATCGCCTGCATCTCGTCGACATCGCGAAACAGCTTGGCTTGCTGCTCACAATCCTCGACGAATTCGCCGCGCAGGCGCATGCGTGTCAACGGTGCCCGCAGGTCATGGGAAATGGCGGCGAGCATCTGCGTACGGTCGTTGATGAAGTGCTGCAACTGCGCCTGCATGGCATTGAAGGCGACAATGGCGTGGCGAATTTCCTGGGGCCCTTCCACGGTGATCGGCGGCGCACGGAAATCGCTGCCAAAGCGCCTGGCACCGCGGGCGAAGCGCTCCAGCGGGCTCGCCAGGTGCCGCGTAGCGACCAGCGCGACGATGATCGTGGACAGCAGCACCAGGGCGATGACGATCAGGTTGCGCGGCAACTCGTCCAGGCCCCAATTGCGTTTCACTGCGGAAAACTTCACCCACGAGCCATCACGCAGTTCGACCAGCAAGGCGTAACCCGCGCGCGGGTCGTCCGCCGGCCAGTCATCCGGCTCGTACCCCTCGATCCTGGCGTGTGGATTACGCAGCTGTTTGCGCAGAAAGTCCTCGCCGGTGCGAAAGTCCGCGTCGTTGTCTGCGTGCGGCAGCCCCGCCTGCTCATACGCGGGCAGCCAACTGGTGGTGTAGGCCTCGTCGCTCGCGGACCTGGCGATGGCGGGCCGCTGTGCGGGCGGCGCAGCGTCGATGATGCGGCTGATGCTACCCAGGCTTTCCAGCAACCCGGTTTCCAGCAGTGGCGGCCGCGCCCAGACACCGGCGAGCTGGCTGAGCAGCCAGGTCAGCAGCAGCGCCGTGAGCATCGCCGCCATGGTGGTCAGGGCTATCCAGCGCGCCACGGTGTCGCTGGGGCGGGTGAGCCTGGCCAGCAGCTTCACCGTTTCACCAGCACGCTGGGGGTGAACAGGTAGCCACTGTTGCGCACGGTACGGATCATCGGCGAGCCGCTGATGTCGCCCTCCAGCTTGCGGCGCAACCGGCTGACCTGCACGTCGATGCTGCGATCGAAGGCCTCAAAGGCCTCGCCACGGGTCATGTCGAGCAACTGCTGGCGGGTCAGCACGCGGCGCGGGTGTTCGGCGAATACCAGCAGCAGTTCGAACTCCCCGCCGGAGAGCGGAATCATCACCTTGTCCGGCGAACGCAATTCACGGCGGGTCACGTCCAGCTGCCAGCCGGCGAACTCCAGGGTCGGCCGCGGCTTGTCGTTGAGCACGCTCTTGACCTCGCCGGTACGGCGCAACACCGCCCTTACCCGGGCCAGCAGTTCGCGGGCATCGAAGGGCTTGGTCAGGTAGTCGTCGGCGCCGAGTTCCAGGCCCACCACGCGATCGCTCAGTTCACCCATGGCAGTCAGCATGATCACCGCTACCGCGTGTTCGCTGCGCAGGCGCTGGCACAGCACCAGGCCGCTTTCGCCGGGCAGCATGACGTCGAGGATCACCAGGTCCGGCAGCCGCCGCTCCAGCGCCTGGCGCAAGCTGTCGCCGTCAGTCGCCACGTCGACGCAATAGCCGTGTTGCTCGAGGAATTTCTTGAGGAGGGCGAGGACTTCGAGGTCGTCGTCCACTAGCAGTAAATGAATCACGCGAGGCTCGCTGCCGGTCGTTCGGGGATGGGTTATCTAAAACCATTGGCGCAGGCGCGTCACATATTTCAATTCGGCAATAAAGCTGCGAATCCGCAACAGTGCAGACATCCGTGGGAAAAACGGCGGCGGCAGCATGCCTGCAGTTCCCATCGAGGTTTCACCATGCCGACCATTGCCCTCTCCTTTCCCTTCGCCCGTACACTGGCGCTCTCCGTTGCCGTCGCGCTGGCCGCTGGCTGTGCCAGCACACCGCCCGATGCGCCGTCCGCCACCTGCCAGGCCCTGAGCCATCCGGCCTACGACCCGGCCGAACCCGTCAATCGCGGCATTTTCGCCTTCAATCGGACGGTCGACGACTACCTGCTGTCGCCGGTCGCTCGCGGCTATCGACACCTGCCAGGGTTCTTCCAGAGCGGCGTGCACAATTTCGTGGCCAACTTCGGCGAGCCCAAGGTGTTCATCAACGACCTGCTGCAGGGCAACGGCCGACGCTCGGCGACGACGCTGGGCCGCTTCGCGGTCAACACCACCGTGGGCATCATCGGTCTGATCGACGTCTCGGGGCGTCTCGGCATGCAGCGCCATGAATCCGACTTCGGGCAGACCTTCGGGGTGTGGAATATCGCCAGCGGGCCGATCGTCGAGCTGCCGCTGTTCGGCAGTGCCAACCTGCGAGACGCCACGGGGCGCGTGCTGAGCTTTGCGGTGTCACCACTGGGCGACAACAGCGACACGCTGGAAACCCTAGACGCGGTGGATACCGTAGGCGGCGCAGTCGACGGCCGCGCCGAAGCCCTGCCGCTGACCGACGAGCTGCGCAAACAGCCCGATTACTACACGGCGCTGCGCGATTCGGTGGCCGAGCGTCGAGCGCGCCTGGTGCTCGAAGGCAAGCGCGGGGCCGAACTGGACCTTGCCGACGGCTGCGAGAATGAGGTGATGGATGAGTGACGACAAGGTACTGCTCTTGCACCGGCGGATCAGAACGCCGGACATCGCTTCACTGCACTGCCGTGAACTGGATTTGCGCATCGACGCCGATGGCCGTCACCTGGTACTGAGCCGCTATACCGAGCTGTATCGCGGGCACCGCTCGATCTGGGGCGCGACCCATGATCACAAGGTGCCGCTGGTCAGCCTGTTGCGCTGGGTGATCAGCCGGGAGCATCGGTCCGCCAGCGTTAACCGCTGATGCATCAGCGCGAGTGGCCTGCCTCGGCAGCCGGCCGGCCCCTGTATGCCTTATCGTGCTCGCTTGGGCCGGATCAACGGGCAGGTCGAGCAGTATTCCACCGGCTTGCTGGCCTCGTAATAGAAGCAGCAGGTGCGGCGGAAGCGTACAGCGCGTTCACCCTCGTCAAGCAGGGTGAGCGGACGGTTGAAGTGCGCCAGGGGGTTGTAGTCGAGGCCGAATACGTCGGCAGGCGCACCCTCTGTCAGCCAGCGGAAATCATCGGCACAGCGCTGGCGAGTGGCTGCGCAGTCGAGTTTGGCCAGACGCTTTTCATACAGCGAATACACCCGCACCGCGGTGTTTTCCCAGAGGATGCGCCGCGACACACCGGTGGCCCGGTGGAAGGTCTCCCACAGCGGCTGGAGCAGGCCGGCGAAAAGCTCGATCGCCACGCCCTCGCGCCAGGCTTCACGGGCACCAGGCAGGGGACGGCTGATCGCCAGGTCGCGCAGCGCCAGCGACGAACTCCACAGGCCATTATCGTGGCCATACTCGACAATGGTGTTGTCCAGCGACAGCTGCAGCCCCTTGTCGTACGCCGACATGGCGTACAGGCAGGCGCCGGTGAGCAGGAACGATTGGCGCTTGCCCAGCAGCGATGCGCTGGTGCGCCTTGACGGCGAGCCGATCAGCGGGCCCAACACATCCAGCAGCGCGGTGCACACGGCCTCGTCGAGCAGGTCGCGAGCAGCCAGGCTGCGCGGCAGGTCGCGTTGCCCCGCGCCGCGCAGCCGCAACGGCCCGCTCAGGGTCGCCCATTGCGGCTCGGTGAAAGGCTGCCCGCGGTTCATCGCGGAATATCCCGGCCAAAGGGGATGCACAGGGGGGTATGAAAGAACGGGTCGGCAATGATCCGACAGTTCAGGCCGAATACCTCCTTGACCAGCGCCTCGGTGAGGATCTCCGCGGGTCGCCCCTGGGCATAGGCAGTTCGCTGATGCACGGCGACCATGTGGTCGGCATAGCGGCACGCCAGGTTGAGGTCGTGCAGAACCATGACGATGGTCTTGCCCTCCTCCCGGTTGAGTTCACGCAGCAGGTCCAGCACTTCGATCTGGTGGGCCAGGTCGAGAAAGGTGGTCGGCTCGTCGAGCAGCACCAGTTCGGTTTCCTGGGCCAGGGTCATGGCGATCCAGGCGCGCTGTCGCTGCCCCCCGGACAACGCATCGACGGGGCGCTCGGCCAGCTCGTCCAGCCCCGTGCGGGTCAGCGCCCGGGCTACGACCGCTTCGTCCTCGGCCGACCACTGGCGCATCCAGCTCTGGTAGGGGTAACGGCCCAGCGCGACCAGCTGGCGCACGCTGATGCCCTCCGGCGGCACCGGCATCTGCGGCAGGATCGCCAGCTCACGGGCCACCGCCGCAGTCGGTCTGCGCTGGATGTCGATGCCATTGAGGATCACCGCCCCTGCTTGCGGCTTGAGCAGCCGCGCGAAAGATTTGAGCAGTGTGCTCTTGCCGCAGCCGTTGCTGCCGATCAGCACCGAGACCTGCCCACGCGGCAACTCGATATCCAGACAATCGATGATGGTCTGGCGCTGGTAGGCCAGGGTCAGGTTGTGGCTTGCGATCGAGGTCGAAGTCATGCGGTGGGTTCCTCACTGCCGCTGCTTGATCAGCAGGTACAGAAAATACGGGCTGCCGAACACGGCGACGAAAATACCGGCGGGCAGGTCCAGCGGCAGGAACAGGGTGCGCCCGGCCAGGTCGGCGAGCATCACCAGGTTGGCACCGACCAGCGCCGCCATGCAGGCCTGGGCAGCGAAACCAATGGGGATCAGTTGCCGGGCGATATGCGGTGCAATCAACCCCACGAAGGCCATCGCGCCGCCCCAGGCGATCGCGCCGCCCGCCAGTGCCACGCTTACCGCGAGCAACGCGGCGCGCAGCCACTGCACGCGCACGCCGATACCGCGGGCCAGCCCTTCATCCAGCTGCTGGACCACCACGTGCCGGGCCAGCAGCATCAGCAGCGGCAGCAGGCACGCCAGCAGCGTGGCCAGCGCCCGGACAGCCGGCCAGCCGGCGCCATACACGCTACCGGTCAGCCAGACGTAGGCCGACAGGGTGGTCGACAGCGGGCTGAACACCAGCATGAAGGTGGTGGCAGCGCCCAGCATGGCCGACACACCTACCCCTATCAGCACCAGCCGCAAGGGTGAAGTGCCCTGCTTCCAGGCCAGCGTATACACCGCCAACGCGGCAACCCCTGCGCCCATCATCGCCGCCAGCGGCAAGCCCACCATGCCCCATGTGCCGCTGAAAATGGCCAGGTACAACACCGCCGCGGTGCCGGCACCACTGGACAGCCCGAGCAGGTCCGGCGACGCCAGCGGGTTGCGCACGATGGCCTGCAAAATCAGCCCGGAAACCGCCAGCGCGCCGCCGATCTGCGCCGCCAGCAACAGCCGCGGCAGGCGCAGCTGCTCGACGATGAAGGACAGGCTCGCACTGCCCTCGCCGCCCAGCATGCGCAGCACGCTCCATGGCGACAGCACCACCTTGCCAAGGCACAGGTTCACCAGCACGACCACGGCGCTGAACAGCAGGGCCAGCAGCAGGCGGCGCGCTGGCTGCGGCTCGACGCGCCGGGAAAACCCGCGCCAGCGGATCACCGTCGGCTCAGCCATGACGACCTCCGCGCCTGGCCAGGGCGATGAAGAACGGCGCACCGAAGAGCGCCGTCATCACCCCGACGGGCATTTCCTGCGGCAGGATTACCACCCGCGCGAGCATATCGGCGACCAGCAGCAGCGCGGCGCCGAGCAGTGCACAGCCTGGCAGCAGCACGCGATGATCGATACCGATCAGGCGACGCACCACATGCGGCACGATCAGGCCAATGAAGCCGATACTGCCGGCCAACGCCACTGCGCTGCCGGCCAGCATCACCACCAGCACGCCCAATTGCAGGCGAGTCAGCCCCGTACGCTGACCCAGCCCGACGGCGATCTGCACGCCGGCATTGAGCACATTCACCTGCCCGCCAAGCAGGCACGCTGCGAGCAGGCCCACCAGCGCACAGGCAATGAATGGCTGTGCGCTGGCCAGGCTGCGCTCGCTGAGCGAGCCGGCCAGCCAGAACAGCACCGTATCCAGGCCTTGCTGGTCGATCACCAGCAGCGCCTGGCTGAACGCAGTGAACAGCGCGGTAATCGCTGCACCGGCCAGCACCATGCGCAGCGGGTTGAGCGCACCCTGGCCGAGGTTGCCCACCAGCCAGACCAGTGCGCCGGCCACCGCTGCGCCGATGAAAGCGCTCCACAACCACTGCTCGGGCGAGCTGATGGAAAACAGCGACAAACACAGGATCAGCGCAAAGGTCGCCCCGGCATTGATGCCGAACAAGCCTGGTGATGCCAGCGGGTTACGGGTCATCGCCTGCATCAGCGCGCCGGCTACCGCCAGGCTGGCGCCCACCACCACGGCGGTCACCGTGCGTGACAGCCGCGTGGTGCTCACCAGCAGGTAATCGATGTTCGACGGAGCGCCGTGCAGCAAGGCGTCGAGCACGCTGGACGGAGCAATCCAGCGGGCTCCGATGGACAGGCTGAGCATGCAGCAGGCCAGCAGGCAGGCGGCGGCGACCGCCAGTTTGCCGAGCGCCGTCATGGCCGGGCAACCGCCAGCAGGGTGCGCTCGATGTCATCGAGTACCCGGTTGGCTCCGAGGATTCCGCCGGAAAATATCCAGGCCACGCCATCCACCCACCACACCTGCCCCGCTTGCGGCGCCACCATTTGCCTCCACAGCGGATGCGCCGTCAGGCTCCGGTAGTGGCGCTGCACGCCCGGGCTGTCGGCCCGGCCGAACACGAAGAACACATCGGCATTCACCACCGGCAGGCTTTCACGGTTGCTGAGTTTGATCGACACCCCCGTGGCCGCCCGGCTCTGCTCGTTCCAGACGAAACCCAGTGCACTGAGCACGGCCCCGGCGAAGCTGTCCGGCAGGTAGCTGCGCAGGTGGTCCTCACGCACATCCAGCACCGAGACACTGAGCGGCCAGCGCTCGCCAAAGCGTGCCTGCAGGCGGGCCCGCAGCGCGGCGATGCGCAGGTTCCAGCCGGCCTGCAAGCTGGCTGCCTCGCCCTGGCGCGCGGTGGCGGCGCCCATCACGCTGAGGGTCTTCTGGAACTCGAACACTTCGTCCAGCATGACCACCGGGCACAGCTGTTCGAGCAGCCCGAGGATCCGCTCATGACGAAAACGTGACGCCACGATCAGGTCCGGTGCCAGCAAGGCGATGTCTTCGAGGCTCGGCTGGGTTTCCAGGCCGACATGGGGAACGCCGGCCAGCGCAGCGCGCAGGTAGCGATACATGGGCTGTTCGCTCCACGAATCGACCACACCGGCCGGCCGAATGCCAAGCGCCACCGCCGTGTCGGTGGCGCCCTGGAACAAAGTGATGACCCGCTGCGGTGCCAGCGCTGAGGCCGAGCGTGGCCACAGCGCAGCGCTCGCCAGCACGCTCAGCGACAACCGCACCGCCTCGCGCCGGGACAGCGTGCGAGGCACTTCAAGCGTCATGGAACAACCACACCCATCCTCAGAACCCCAGGGTGGCCGACAGGATGAAGGTGCGCGGCGTGGAAACAGTCAGGCCCGGCTCACTGTCATCCGAGGCGCCGGCCGAGATCCAGTCACGCGTGTTGAGCACGTTCTCGACCGTGCCGCGCAGCGTGACGTCCGTATCGTCGACCTTGAAGGCGTAGCGAGCGCCGAGGTCATAGCGCTCCCAGGAGTCGATTTCCTTGGTGTTGGCCTGGTCCAGGTACTGGGAGCTGCTGTACATGCCGCGAGCGGTCAGAGTCAGCCCCTTCACCTTTGGGATGTCCAGTTCGGCGCCCAGGTTGGCGTTGTACTCGGGGGTCGCAGGGGCGCGATTGCCGTCGGTGGCGCCGCCGTTATTGGTATCGGTCAGCTCGCTGTCGATATACATCACGCCGCCCATCAGGCGGAAACCTTCGACGGGTTCGCCGAACAGGTTCAGCTCTATGCCGTGGTTGATGCGCTTGCCGCTGGGGCCGAAGGTGCCCTCGACCTGCGTGCCGACTGGATCAGCGGTCTCGTAAGCCGGCTGTTTGATACGAAACACGGCAGCCGTAACGGCGAGCTTGCCCATGTCGTACTTCGCACCGGCCTCAAGCTGACGACTGATAAAAGGCGGGAATATCTCATCTTCGTTGTTGGAGGTAGATGGAGCAATCTTGCCCTGGCTCAGACCTTCCATGTAGTTGGCGTAGAGCGACAGCTGGTCAGTAGCCTTGAACAGGACGCCGACCGACGGCGACAGCTTCTCTTCGTCGTAGCCGGTTTCACCTTTGACGCCGTTCTCCCAGTCGTCGACTTTGATCCGCTGCCAACGCGCGCCCAGGGTGACCAGCAGGCGATCATCCATGAAACCCAGCGTGTCGGACAACGCGACGCCGCTGAAACGGTTTTCAGTGTAGACCTTTGGATCAGGACGAGTGCGCACGGCCGGCTCCGGCGTGGCAATCGGGTTATACAGATTGCCCGCACGGTTGGCGTAACGCCCGCCACCGTTTTCGAAGTCCAGTTCGAAATAATCAGCCGCCAGGTTCACTTCATGACTGACCGCCCCCGTCTGGAACCACTTGCGTACCCCGGCATTGACCGTGCGCACGTCTTCATCGCGGGTGAAATCACGCGGCGAAATGGTGAAATCACCGGCCGCATTGGTGATCGACACGTTGTGGCGCACAAAATCGTGATTGCTCTTGCGCGCGCCCACAGCACCATAAACCATGGTCGAATCATTGATATCGTACTCGCCACGCAGCGCCCCGAAGGTGTCGCTGGTCTCGGCCTTGGTCCAGGCCTGGGCGTAGTTGTGGCGCACGTCACTGGCTCTTGGCACAGGCGCAGCGTCAGCGACGAGCACGCGCTCCTGGGGCGCATCGGTGTCGCGCTCGGTGTGACCGACATCCATGGACAGGCGCAGGCGCTCGTCGCGGAAGTCCAGGCCTACCACGGCCATCTCGCGGTTGACTTCCTGGTGATCCCATTCGGTATCGCCGGATTGCTTGACACCGTTGAAACGGATGCCGAAACGGTTGTCTTCACCGAATCGACGGCCGACATCGACCGCGCCACCCACCTGGCTGTCCGAGGCATAGGTGCCGGTGAATTCGGTGATCGGCTTGTCGGTGGCGCGCTTGGGTACCACGTTGATGCCACCGCCCACGCTGCCACGCGGCGAGATGCCGTTGACCAGTTGGGTCGGCCCGCGAAGGATGTCGACGCGGTCGGCCATCTCCATATCGATGGAATAGGTCGGCATGATGCCGTACAGCCCGCCGTAGGAAACATCGCTGTTGAAGAGGCTGAAACCGCGAATGGTGAACTGCTCGAAGCGACCGCCGGCCGGGTTGGTGGAACGCACCGCCGGGTCGCTGGCGGTCAGGTCAGCCAGGGTCCGCGACTGGTTGTTCTTCACCGCCTCGCTGGTGTAGGTGGTCATGCTCAGCGGCGACTCCATGAAATCCCGCGAGCCCAGCAGCCCCTGCGAACTGCGGCGTGCCACCTGACCGCCGGCGTAGCGCTCGCCTTCGACGCTTTCCGATGGCAGCGTGACGCCGGTGATCGCCGTCGGCGCGATTTCCATCGCAGCACTGCCATCGGCTGCGGGCAGCAGGGTGTAGGCCTCGCTGCCAACTGGCTGCAGACGCAGCCCGCTGCCCTGCAGCAGGCGCGCGAAACCTTCGTCGACGCTGTAGCTGCCGGAGAGCCCTTGCGTGCTACGCCCGCTGACCAGCGCCGGGTCGACCGAAAGGCTCACCCCCGCCTGGCTGGCGAACCGGCTCAATGCCGCCCCCAGATCGCTACCCGGGATGTTGTAGCTGCGCTCCTCGGACTGAGCGTGAGCGGCGAACGGCGCCACCGCCCCGAGGCCGAGAAGCAGGCTCAGGCAGACCGTCGAGTAGGAAATGGATGACACCAGACGAGGCCGATGACGTGTCATGAAAGGCATTGGCGAGATTCTCTATTTGATTCGACTACTACCCATGACAGGCCAGTACGCAAAAAGGGACAGCCACCTGAATAAATTTTCCCGCCCGACGACAAATCTGGCTCCTCCCGCAGGAGCCGCGACCCCGCGGCGAATGGCGGGCGCGACATCGACCCTGCGGTACGGCCGCCATCTTTCGCGCCGGGGGGACGCTACGGGCCTGCTGCATTCGCGTAGGAGCCGCGACCCCGCGGCGAATGGCGGGCGCGACATCGACCCTGCGGTACAGCCGCCATCCTTCGCGCCGGGGGCGACGCTACGGGCCTGCTGCATTCGCGTAGGAGCCGCGACCCCGCGGCGAATGGCGGGCGCGACATCGACCCTGCGGTACAGCCGCCATCCTTCGCGCCGGGGCGACGCTACGACGCGGGTGGAAGTCAGGCGGAGCGTTCGCGGGGTACCAGGGTGACCCAGTAGCGGGTGCGGGCATGCACGTCCAGCGGCAGGCTGGCGGCGAGCAGGTCGAGGATGCCGTCGGTGTTGGCCAGGCGGAAGCTGCCGGTGACGCGTAGCGACTCCAGGGCTGGCGACCAGCGCAGAATGCCTGGCCGATAGCGATCCAGTTCGCGCAGAAAATCGCCAAGCGGCTGGTTGTCGGCCATCAGTACCCCGTCGCGCCAGTCTGGCGCCAAGGCATCGAAGGTCTGGGTGGACTCGATCTGCCCGGCACGCAGGCGCACCCGCTGACCAGGCCCCACTACGAGCGGCGCCCTCCCCTCTGGTGCCAGCTGGGCGGAACCGCTGAACACCGAGAGCTCGCATGTTTCGCTGTACTGGCGAACGCAGATCGCTCCGCTATTGACGATCACCCGCCCCTGGGCGGTATCGATGGCAAAGGCGGATGCGCCGGCGATCCTTACAGCGATCTCGCCGCGCACCAGGGCAAGTTGCCGCCGCCCGGCGTCAAGGTTCACCGCCGAGGCGGTGTTCAGCTCGATACTGCTGCCGTCGGCCAGGGTTTGGGTGCGGCGCTCGCCCGTTGCGGTGGAGAGGTCTGCCCGCCAGACGTCGATCGGCAGTTCGCGCGACACCAGCCAGGCCGCTGGGGCCGCCGCCGCCAAACCGAGCATACCCTTGAGCATCCGCCTGCGACCTGCGTCCGGGCGGTCGAGGCTGGCCATGGCGAGCTCCGGCGGCAAGCCGGCGAAACGGCTGCGCAGCGCCTGAACCCGCTGCCAGGCGTGCTCATGGCTGGTACTCAGTTCGCGCCAGCGTTGCAAACCGGCATGATCCTGTTCACTGGCCTCGCCCGACTCGATCAGGGCCAGCCACCGTGCCGCGGACCGCGCCGTTTGCCGGGGCTCGTCAGCAGCCTCGCGGCTCAACACAGCTCGGCCAGCAGACAGTGTTCATAGGCTTGCGCCATGTAACGCTTGATGCTGCGCTCTGAAACTTCGAGGCGCTCGGCTATCTCCCGGTAACCCAGCCCCTCGAGCTGACTGAGCAGGAAGGCACGCCGCACCACCCGGGGCAAGCCATCGAGCAGCTCATCCAGGGCCTGCAGGGTCTCCAGCACCAGCCAGCGCTGTTCCGGCGAGGGTGCACAGGCATCGGGCAACTGCTGCAGAGCATCGAGATACGCCTGCTCCAGGCTGCGCCGCTTGTGCAGGTTGATCAGCAGGCGCTTGCCGATGGTTTTCAGGTAAGCACGCGGCTCCTGCAGGTCGGCGATGGCCTGGGAACCCGAGAGCACGCGAATGAAGGTGTCCTGACTGAGGTCGGCCGCATCCCAGCCGTTGCCCATTCTGCGGCTCAGCCATTGTTCCAGCCAGGTGCGATGGTCACGGTAGAGATCGTGAAAAGCCTGCTCACTGGGTACCGCCGAACCGAACATTGCAGAACACCTGCCTAGAGAACCAATAACGAGATCGATTCTAATTAACAACTGTCCGGAGCGGTAGCCTTGTCGGTGGATTTCGCCGCCAGACCGGCCATGCACAAGGATTGTCGACCCCGCCTCGGCGGCGGCGATCACCCTACAAGGTACAGGCAGGCGCTTACTACGTGCATTGCACTGTCAGGCTGATCACCCCGGCGGCATGCCGGGTGCCGCAAAACATTTGGCAAGGAGGGGCGCTGGCCTCTATTGTGCTGCGACTTTTTCGACAAGACGGTCTGCCATGAAGCCTCTCTCCCTCCTGTTGCTCGGCATCATCTGTTCCTCCGCCTGGGCCGCCGATGCCCCTGCGACGGCGCCGGCCCCCGCCGCGCACTGGACGCTGCTGGATCAGTTCGAGAAGGCATATACCCTGGATGACAATGCCCGGGTGGTGCTGGTCGCCCGCAGCATGTCGACTGCACAACTGGTCAACGGAGCACTGGAAGAGCAGCCGGCGGGTTTTCTCGAATCTCGCCACGTGGTGTACGTAGCCGATATCGAGAAGATGCCGTCGCTGGCGAAGATGGTGGCGATTCCCGCCATGCGCTCGGCCAACTTCCGCATCATGCTCGACCAGACCGGCCGCGTTGCCAGCCGCTATGACGGTGACCGGGAAACCGTGCAGTGGCTGGAGCTCGAAGACGGCAAGGTAACCCGTGAGCAGCGCTTCACTGACGCAGCAAAATTGCGCAGCGCCCTGGAGGCACTGCCGGAGTAAGCTGAGCCTTCAGGCGAACAGCATGTTCAGAAAACGACCGATGTACAGGTCACCCCGGTACGCCTGATCCAGGCACTCCTGGGCCTTGGCCAGGTGACCGTCGAGGCGCTCGCGCACCCGCTCCTCGCCGTACAGGGCCAGCAGGGTCGATTTGCCATCGTCCTTGCCCTGGTCCTTGGCGTTGTTGGGGTTGGCATCCTGCAGATCATCGTACAGCTGTACCGCGTGGCCGAGTTCCTCGGCGAAGCACTGCAATACGCTGCGCAGCGGCTGCGGTGCATCGCTGATCAGATAGGCCATGTCCATGATCGCGCTGAACAGCACACCGGTTTTCAGGTTGTTGGTCGCGGCGATCTCTTCTTCCGAGCGGGCATGCTTGCCGTCGCGCAGGTCCTGCAACTGGCCCTGCACCAGGCCCTGGGAGCCAACCGTGTTGGCAACGATCTCCACCAGTTGGGTGCGCACTAGCGGCCGCAGGCCCTCAATCGAGGCAACCACGCCGAACGCCCGCGCCAGCAAGGCGACGGCGGCGAGGATGGCGATGTCCTCACCAAACGCGAGGTGCACGGTTGGGCGGCCGCGGCGGATCTGCGCATCATCCATGCAGGGCATGTCGTCGAGAATCAGCGAGGCGGCGTGCACCATCTCGATAGCGCAGGCCAGGTCCAGAGATTGTTGCTGATTGGCACCCAGGCCATTGGCGGCCAGCAACAGCAACAGCGGCCGCATGCGCTTGCCGGGGGCCAGCGCGCCATCGCGTACGGCGGCGGCTACCAGGTCTCGTTCGTTGCTGACTGCAGGCAGCAGGGCATCAAGGCGGCTATCGATCGCCGCGCGCAGTTGTGCCAGGTGTTCGGTAAATCCGCTGTCGATCGTTGCAGTCGCATAGGCTGTCATCGTTCCCTCTCTTCTCTTGTATTCCCGCAACACCTGGACACGTATTCAAGTACTGCAGGAGCGCGGCAACCAAGGATCCTGACACCGAAATGATCGCAACTGAAGCCGCTTTGTAATATTGGAACGTCTAATGCGTGCAGTTGCCTGATAATGTGGCCAATTCGGGCCGGCTGGCTATCGACATGCTATTCGATTATTCCGTTCTGGACAGACCGCATGCACCCCAAAATGATTCCTGCGCAATGGAGCCTGCATGAATAATAGCGACCTGAGTCGGCGTAAGGATGACCATCTGGATATCGTTCTGGATCGGCACAAGGCGGCGACCTGCGTCGATGCGGGTTGGTCGCGCGTGCACTTCGAGCATTGTGCCCTGCCAGAGCTCGATCTGACACAGATTGATCTACGCGCGTCGCTGCTCGGCATCACGCTGCAGGCGCCGCTGCTGATCAGTTCCATGACCGGTGGCGCGCAGCGCGCCGAAGCCATCAACCGCCACCTGGCCGAGGCTGCTCAGGAACTGGGCATCGCCATGGGGGTCGGCTCCCAGCGCGTCAGCCTGCAGACCGGCAATGACAAGGGCCTCACGCGTGAACTGCGCCGCCTGGCGCCAAGCATTGCGCTGCTGTCCAACATCGGCGCGGCGCAGTTGCTGGAACCCGACGGCCTCGACCTGGCGCGTCGCGCCGTCGACACCCTGGAAGCCACTGGCCTGATCATCCACCTCAACCCGTTACAGGAAGCCGTACAAGCCGAAGGCGACCGCGACTGGCGCGGCGTGCTGACCCAGATCGCGCGCATCACTGCCAGCCTGCACGTGCCGGTGATCGTCAAGGAAGTCGGTGCCGGGCTCTCCGTCTCGGTGGCTCGCTCGCTGGTCGAGGCTGGTGTGCAGGTGATCGACGTGGCCGGCGCCGGTGGTACCAGCTGGGCGGCCGTCGAAGGCGAGCGCGCGGCGAACGAGGCGGATCGCGCCGTGGCCATGGCCTTCGCGGGCTGGGGCATTCCTACCGCGACCGCGGTAGCGTCGATACGCGAGGCGCTGCCGGAGGTGACGCTGATCGCATCCGGCGGCGTGCGCGACGGCGTGGACGCCGCCAAGGCCATTCGCCTTGGCGCCGACATCGTCGGCCAGGCGGCCAGTGCGCTGCCCGGTGCGACACTGTCGACCGAGGCGGTGATCGAGCATTTCCAGGTCGTGATTCGCCAACTGCGCACCGCCTGCTTCTGCACCGGCTCCGCCAACCTGGCCGCGCTGCGCAATGCCCGGCTGCTTTCGACAGGCTCCTTACGAACGACTCAAGCATGACCCACTTCGCCGTCATCGCCCCGCCCTACTACAGCCACTTTCAAGCCCTGCAAGCCCTCGCCGTCGAGCTGATCGAGCGGGGCCACCGGGTGACCTTCTTTCATCAGTCGGACGCCGCGCACTGGCTCAGTGACCCGCATGTCGCGTTTCGCTCGGTCGGTGCCGGCAGCCATCCGCCAGGCAGCCTGGAGCGCACCCTGCGCCAGGCCGCCCGACCGGACACTCCCTGGGGTCTGCGCCGGATCATCAAGCAGATGGCCGGCACCACCGCCATGCTCTGCAACGAGCTGCCTGGCGCGCTGGCCGACAACCAGGTGGACGCCCTGCTCTGCGACCAGATGGAGCCGGCCGGCGGGTTGGTGGCGGAAGGCCTGGGCCTGCCGTTCGTATCGGTAGCCTGCGCGCTGCCGGTCAATCGCGAGCCTGGCCTGCCGCTGCCGGTGATGCCGTTCGCCTACGCCACCGACGAGCGCAGCCAGCACATGTACCGTGGCAGCAGCCAGGTCTATGACTGGCTGATGAAACCGCTGGGCACCGTCATCAACGATGCGGCACGGCGCCTCAACATCGCGCCGCGCACCGCCCTGCACGACTGCCTGTCGCCCCTCGCGCAGATCAGCCAGACCCTGCCGGGCTTCGATTTCCCGCGCAGCCAGCTGCCCGACACCTTTCATGCCGTCGGTCCGCTGCGCAGCCTGGCGACAACGCGCGAGGGCGAGTGGCCCATCGATAAACAGCGGCCTTTCTTTTTCGCCAGCCTCGGCACGCTGCAGGGCGACCGCCTCGGCCTGTTCGAGCGGATCGCCCGTGCCTGCCGTCGCCTCGACGGCCAGTTGCTGATCGCCCATTGCGGCAAGCTGAATGCCGCCCAGGAGCGTCGACTCATCGACTGCGGCGCCACCTGGGTCACCGACTTCGCACCGCAACAATGGGCGCTTGAGCAGGCCGATGCGGTGATCACCCATGGCGGGCTGAATACGGTGATGGATGCGATTGCCGCGCGCACACCCATGCTGGTGATGCCCATCGCTTTCGATCAACCCGGCGTAGCGGCGCGCGTCGCCTATCGCGGCGTGGGTAGCCAGCTCAGCCGCCGGGCCAGTGCCTCGCGCATCGAGGCGGCTCTGCGCGCACTGCTCGCAGAGCCGTTACCGGGTTTCGACGGGCTGATTGCCGAACTGCAGCAGGCCGGTGGTGTGCCGCGGGCTGCCGATATCGTCGAGGCAGCGGTCCTGCCATCCACCATGGAGCGCGCTGAAGGCCTATGACTTACGACTTGATTCTCGCCGGCGGCGGCCTGGCCAACGGTCTGATCGCCTGGCGCCTGCAGCAGCAGCGGCCCGATCTCACGGTGCTGTGCATCGAAGAGCAACCGCAGCTGGGCGGCAACCACACCTGGTCCTTCCACGACGGTGACCTGAGCGAGGCCCAGCATCGCTGGCTGGCCCCGCTGGTGGTGCAACGCTGGTCGAGCTATCAGGTGCACTTCCCGTACCTGTCACGCACCCTGGAAAGCGGCTACGCGAGCATCACCAGCGAGCGCTTCGCTCAGGTCGTTACCTCAGCTTTGGGCTCGAGGCTGCGCCTGGGCGCGCGGATCAGCGAACTGAGCCCGACCCACGTGACCCTGGAAGATGGCGAGCGGCTGCAAGCCCGTGCCGTGATCGACGGCCGCGGTGCACGCGCCAGCCAGCAACTGGTGCTCGGCCAGCAGGCCTTCGTCGGCCAGTTGCTGCGCCTGGAGCAACCCCACGGCCTGACGGCGCCGATCATCATGGACGCCCGGGTGCCACAGGGCGACGGCTACCGCTTCGTCTACGTGCTGCCCTTCTCGCCCGACACGCTGCTGATCGAAGACACCCACTACGTCGACCACCACCGTGCGTCCACCGAGCAGTTGCGCGCGCACATCGCCACCTATGCCCATCGCCATGGCTGGAAGATCGCCGAGTGCCTGCGTGAGGAACAGGGGATTTTGCCGATCACCCTTGCGGGTGACTTCGAGGCCTTCTGGGACGAAGCAGCCGGCCAGCCGTTGTCCGGCCTGCGCGCGGGGCTGTTTCACTGCACCACCGGTTATTCCCTGCCCCACGCAGTGCGCCTGGCCGACTGGCTGGTTGGCTATGAGCTGCGTGATGCGGCCACCCTGGCCCATGACCTGCGCGCCCATGCACGCGGTGAATGGCGCAACCAGGGCTTTTACCGTCTACTCAACCGCATGCTGTTCCTGGCCGGGCGCCCGAAAGACCGCTGGCAGGTGATGCAGCGTTTCTACGGGCTGCCTGCCGGGCTGATCGAGCGTTTCTACGCCGGCAGCAACCCATGGCAAGACCGTGCGCGCATTCTGATCGGCAAACCACCGGTGCCCGTCGGCGAGGCCATGCGTGCGGCCGTCCGTCATTCCCCCCAGCATTTCGAGACTCGTTCATGAACCAAGCGAAAACAGCCATCGTCATCGGCGCGGGATTCGGCGGGCTGGCCCTGGCCATTCGGCTGCAGAGCGCCGGCTTCCGTACCACGCTGCTGGAAAAACGTGACCAGCCGGGCGGCCGCGCCTACGTGTACCGCGATCAGGGCTTCACGTTCGACGCCGGGCCCACGGTGATTACCGACCCCAGCGCCATCGAGGAACTGTTCGTGCTCAGCGGCCGCAAGCTTTCCGACTACGTGGAAATGCTCCCGGTTGCGCCCTTCTATCGCCTCTGCTGGGAGGACGGCACGCAGTTCGATTACGCCAACGACCAGGCTGATCTGGATCGGCAGATCCAGGCGCTCAACCCCAGCGACGTAGAGGGTTACCAGCGTTTTCTCGCCTATTCCCGCGCGGTATTCAAGGAAGGCTACCTGAAGCTCGGCGCGGTGCCGTTCCTGTCGTTTCGCGACATGCTCCAGGTCGGCCCGCAGCTGGCTCGCCTGCAAGCCTGGCGCAGCGTTTATTCGATGGTGTCGAAGTTCGTCGAGCACGACAAACTGCGCCAGGCGTTCTCGTTCCATTCCCTGCTGGTCGGCGGCAATCCGTTTGCCACCTCCTCGATCTACACGCTGATCCACGCCCTGGAGCGTGAATGGGGCGTGTGGTTTCCCAAGGGCGGCACCGGTGCATTGGTGCAGGGCATGGTCAAACTGTTCGAAGACCTCGGCGGCACCCTGGAGCTGAACGCCGACGTGGCGTCCATCGACACCAAGGGCAACCGCGCAACCGGCGTACGCCTGCAGGACGGCCGTCATTTCGCGGCTGACTGCGTGGCCTCCAACGCCGACGTGGTGCATACCTACGACAAGCTGCTGGCCGAACACCCGCGCGGCCGCCAGGAAGGGCGTAGGCTGAAAGGCAAACGCTTCAGCAATTCGCTGTTCGTGATCCACTTCGGTCTCAAACGCCCGCAGCCTCAGCTGCAGCACCACACGGTGTGCTTCGGCCCGCGCTACCGCGAGTTGATCCAGGAGATCTTCCACGGCCACACCCTGGCCGAGGATTTCTCCCTCTACCTGCACGCCCCCTGCGTCACCGACCCCAGCCTGGCGCCGCCCGGCTGCTCGAGCCACTACGTGCTGTCGCCGGTGCCGCACCTGGGCAACGCGCCCATCGACTGGGAAGTCGAAGGCCCGCGTTACCGTGATCGCATCTTCGACTACCTCGAAGAGCACTACATGCCGGGCCTGCGCGACGATTTGGTGACCTGCCGGATTTTCACCCCCAACGATTTCCGCGATGAGCTGTACGCCTACCAAGGGTCGGCGTTCTCGCTGGAGCCCGTGCTGCAGCAAAGCGCCTGGTTCCGCCCGCATAACCGCGACGCGCAGCTGGAAAACGTCTACCTGGTCGGCGCCGGCACCCATCCAGGCGCCGGTGTTCCCGGCGTGATCGGTTCGGCGAAGGCAACGGCCGGCTTGATGCTCGAGGACCTGCAGCCATGAGCAGCACTGCGCCGGACGATCAGGCGCTGATCGAACATGCCAACCAGAGCATCGCCGTTGGCTCGAAGAGTTTTGCGGCAGCCTCGAAGCTGTTCGACGAGCCGACCCGGCGCAGCGCCGTGATGCTCTACGCCTGGTGTCGCCACTGCGATGACGTGATCGACGGTCAGCAAGCCGGCCATGACGCAGTGACCATCAGCCGTGAGGAAGCAGAGCGGCGCCTGGCCCACCTCAAGGCGCAGACGCGCGCGGTGTACGCCGGCGGCGAGCTGGACGATCCCGCATTCGCGGCCTTTCGCCAGGTGGTGCGTGCCCACGGCATTCCCGAGCAGCATGCGCTGGAGCACCTGGCGGGTTTCGAAATGGACGTGGTGGAACGCCGCTACCAGACCATCGATGACACCCTGCAGTACTGCTACCACGTCGCCGGTGTCGTGGGGCTGATGATGGCCCGGGTGATGGGCACCCGGGACGAAGCGACACTGGACCGTGCCTGTGACCTGGGCCTGGCGTTCCAGCTGACCAACATCGCCCGGGATATCGTCGACGATGCCGCTGTGGGCCGCTGCTACCTGCCCGAGCAATGGCTGGCTGAACTGGGAATACCGCGGGATCAGGTCGGCGCAAGCCAATACCGCCCGGCAGTTGCAGTGCTCGGTCAGCGCCTGGTGGCACTCGCCGAGCCTTATTACGCCAGCGCCCAGGCCGGGCTCACCGCCCTGCCCTGGCGCTCGGCCTGGGCAGTGGCAACTGCGGGAGCGGTGTACCGGCAGATCGGCGTGAAGGTGTCAGCGGCCGGCGAACAGGCCTGGGACGCGCGCATATCCACCTCAAAGGCGGAGAAGATCGGCGCGGTACTGACCGGTTTGCAGCGCGCGCTTACGAGTCGTGGCGCCCGTTGGCCCGCTCGCCCTGCGCAGCTGTGGCGACGTCCGCATCCGCCTTGCGCAGCGGCCCGTCATGCATCGCCCGTAACTGAGCCTTCAGACGCGCCGTAGAAGGCGCGTAGAGAAACCCGAACGACACGCAGCGCTCCTTGCCGTCCACGGCGTGGTGCATCAGATGCGCCTGGTACAGGCGCTTGAGGTAGCCGTTGCGCGGCACGAAGCGAAACGGCCAACGGTGGTGCACCAGGCCGTCGTGCACCACGAAATACAGCAGGCCGTAGGCGGTCATGCCAGCGCCAATCCACTCCAGCGGATGCATGCCCTGAGTCCCCAGGGCGATCAGCACGATGGCCAACCCGGCGAACACCACGGCGTACAGGTCGTTCTTCTCGAACCAGCCTTCGCGCGGTTCGTGGTGCGAGCGATGCCAGCCCCAGCCCCAGCCGTGCATCACGTATTTGTGGGCGTAATAGGCGACGCCTTCCATCGCCGTCAGCGTGGCGAAGAACACCAGCGCATTGACGATCATCGCGCCACCGCCACGCGAGGGCTGAAGCGCTCGTTATGCCAGCGCTCGTCAAACCAGGTGCGGTGATACATCGGGTGGGTGTGGCTGCTCAAACGCATCGCTCCGTTATGCCTGTGCTATCGACCGCCGTCGCTGCCATCCGCTCCATTTTCAAGGAGCTTGGCTGCTTGGGGTGACGATGAAAAGTCGCACCATCCTACAAGAACTGCGCGGCGCTCGCCGCACTGTTGCGGCCGAACTGCGGCCGGCCTGGACGAGCGGAAAAAAGTACCGCCGTTCAACGGCTTGACGCCCTCGCAAGCGCCAGCGCTGCAAAGCGGTCCCTGCAGCGGCAACGCCCCGCCACATGGGGCTTCAAGCGGCAAATCCAGCCTACTCCATACGAGCCGGCGAACGAAGCGGCCACTTGTCGCAGGCCTGCAATGGCCGGAACTCGGGGGCAGTCGACGAAGAATGGTGCGCGAAACAGTGTGCCGCTATCCGTGAAAACCGATGATGGAGGCTCAACCATGAGCATGATCGACACCCTGTTGGAGAACAAGGGAACGCCGCTGGAGAAGCAAACGTTCACCTGGCGCGAATTGGCCAGTAGGCCCATCAGCAAGCTGGACGACGACGCCTTCACCCGCGTGCGGGTAATCCTGATGAACGGCGTCGAGTCGGACGCCTTGCGCCTCAAGCATTTCGGTGCGCGTTTCAACAAGGCACTGCAACTGCCGCTGGCACAGATCCGCCGCGTCGAGCATCACCAGATGACCGCCATCAACTGGCTCCTGTCATCCGACCATTCGCCGCTGGAAACCACCGTGGCTTACGAGCAGACCGCCATCGAGATCACGGCTGCAGTGGCCCAGAACGAACCCGACCCTTACCAGGCGCAAACCTATCGCTTCGGCCTGCTCGAAGATTTCGACCACCTCTACCGCTACGCCGCGATGCTCGACCGGCTGGAGGGCAAGGACGCCAACAACATCCTGCAGGGTTACACGGACATCATTCCAGGCAGGCCGACCAGTGAACATCACCGCGCACCGGAAGATGACCTTCGCGACAGCTATGAGAAGGACAACGCCGCCCTGATCACCAAGATCCATGCCGCGCTGATCACCGGGGCCGAGTACCAGACCCACGACTACTACATGAACATCGGCCCGCTGTTCGCTGACCCGGTGGCGCGGGCGCTGTACGCCGAGATCGCCTCCGTTGAAGAGCAGCACGTAACCCAGTACGGCTCGCTGCAGGACCCCAGCGAAAGCTTCATGGAGAAGTGGCTGGTGCACGAGGCGATGGAGGTCTACACCTACGCCAGCTGCGCCGAGCAGGAAGACAACCCGCGCATCAAGGCGCTGTGGGAGCGCTTCGTGGACTACGAGCTGGGCCACCTCAACCTGGCCTGCGAGCTGTTCAAGCAGCACGAACGACGTGACCCGGCCGAGGTACTGGGCGGCCAGTTGCCGAAGATGATCGCGTTCAAGAGCCAGCGTGACTTCGTTCGTGAAACCGTTTCCCGGGAGGTCGATTTGCGCGCTCACGGCGTCGACTATGTGCCCAAGGACAAAGAAAGCCGCGCCTCGCTCGACTACCGGTCGCGCCTCAACGGCGAAGGCGTGCCGGCCAACGTGGTGTCCGCCGGCTACACCTGGAAACCCGGCACCGAACTCAACACCGCGGGAGAACAATGATGAGCGAACGTCAAGTGAACATCGGCATGAACCGAACCGGCACACAGATGGCGCCAGAAGCCACTCAGCAACAAGTCGAAGCGACTCGCCTGTTCCCCGCAGACATCCCCGGCGATATGCGCAGCTACACCGAAGCGCGCCAGCAGGCTATCGGCACGGCCGAACGGGTTGGGTCGGTGCCGCCGCCGGCCTCGGCTAAGGGAATGGTGAAAACCGCAATCGACAAGGTTATCGGCAGCAACCCGGAGGTACTGCTCGACAAGCTCGGCGAGCGCCTGGCCTTCGAGCGCACCGGCGTGCGGCTGTATGAGGCGATGATCGCCAAGGCCACTTCCGCCGTCGGCGCGACGCCGGCCATGGTGGCAACGCTGCGGGAGATCCAGGCTCAGGAACTCGAACACATGAACCTGGTACGCGAAGCAATCGAAACACTAGGCGGCGACCCGACCACCATGACGCCCTGCGCCGACGTGGCTGCCGTCAAGGCCCAGGGCGTTTTGCAGGTATTGACCGACCCGCGCACCACGCTGTCGCAATCGATGAGCGCGATCCTGACCATCGAATTGGAGGACAACGCCGCTTGGGAATTGCTGATCGAACTGGCCCAGAAGGCCGGGCATCCGTTGATTGCCGAAGGGTTCAAGCCTGCCTTCGAACAGGAGGAACTGCACCTGGCCACCGTGCGCGAGCTGATCCGCCGTGACTTGCTCGGGCAGGCAACCTGACACCCGCGCCCTTGCCCAACTGGACGGCCGCCTGCGGGCGGCCTGCTTGTCTGCCGTCGCTTCCGCTCGTCGTGCTGGTGGAGCCTGGCCGAAGCGTGGCAGTCAACCACTGCACACCCCACGATGCGCTGTAGAAGGCAATGCCCGATGATTGAAACCGAGAAAGACAGGGAACTCAAAGCGTGGCGATTGCTGCTCGAAGATGACGCCTACCGGCTGGACTGCCCCAAGGACTACCACGCCACACTGATACAGCGCGCCGATGAGCTGCTGCAACGTGATGTGCTCTGCCGTGACGACTGGCAGCTGCTGGTGACCGCTGCCGACCAAGCCTATGAAACGACCCTCGATGCCCTGGCGGACAAGCAGAACGACTGCCTGCCGCTGTCGACGCTGCGACTGCCAGACATGCCATGACGGCCCGTTCGCCGGTCAGCGCAGCCCGCCGTTCGCCCTCACGGCCGGGCCACGCTGTTTTCCTGCCCTAGCTGGCCAGTACCTCTGCCGGTGCGGCGGTCATTTCCTGATAACCCTGCGGGTTCATTTTCTGCCAACGCCAGGAATCGGCGAGCATCGCATGCAAGCCGCGGTTGGCACGCCACTGCAATTCGTTCCTGGCTTTACTGGGGTCTGCCCAGCACTTGGCGATGTCGCCAGGACGTCGCGCGACGATCCGGTAAGGCAGCGCTCGGCCGATCACCTGCTCGAAGGCATGGACCATCTCCAGCACCGAATAGCCCTGCCCCGTGCCCAGGTTCCACACGGACACACCGGTAGTCCGGTTGAGCCGCTCCAAGGCACACAAGTGTCCCTCGACCAGGTCAACGACATGGATGTAGTCGCGGATACCGGTACCATCGCGGGTCGGGTAATCGCCGCCATAGATGCTCAACTGCGGCTGCCGGCCCACCGCGACCTGCAGCATGTACGGCAGCAGGTTGTTGGGAATGCCGTTGGGGTCTTCGCCGATCAGGCCCGACTCGTGAGCGCCGACGGGATTGAAGTAACGCAGCAGCGCAATCGACCAACGCGGGTCCGAGTGGGCCAGCGCCTTGAGCACGTTTTCCGCCATCAGTTTCGACTGCCCATACGGGTTGGTCGGAATGCCGGTGGGGCAATCCTCGCGGATCGGCATGCTCACCGACTCGCCATACACCGTGGCCGAGGAGCTGAACACCAGTTGGAAGATCCCGGCATCGGCCATCGACTGGCACAGGGTAATGCTGCCCGCCACATTGGTTTCGTAATAGCGCAGCGGGTCGCGAACGCTTTCGCCCACCGCCTTGAGCCCGGCGAAGTGCATCACCGCCGTGACCGGCCAGCGTGCGAACACCTCATCGAGCAACGCGCGGTTGCGAATGTCGCCCTCGATGAAATGCGCCTGGCGCCCGGCAATCAAGGCAACGCGGTCGAGCGACGCCCGCGAGCTGTTGCACAGATTATCGATAACCAGTACCTCATGGCCGGCCTGCAGCAGTGCGAGCACTGCATGAGAGCCAATGTAACCAGCACCCCCTGTGACCACTATCATGTCTGCCTCCGCTGAAATCAGGTCGCTCGTTAGGCAGCCGCCTCTGTCGTTACAACGAGACGGACTGATTGCCTGATGGAAAAGATCGACTACAGAGATAACGACGAGGGTCTGTTCGCAGTAGTTCAGGTCGCAGGATGAACGCGCTGCCGGAAGACCTTTCAGCCGATCTTTTGAACTGCTGGCAACCGCGCATCGTCCACTTTTCGCATCTACCCGCTTAACCGAAACGGCCGTGCTAGAGCGCGCCGCTTCGCTTGTGCGGTCCATTTGAGGAGAGCTGAACATGAGTTGGGCAGGATCTTTCCAAACCCCTATAGGCAAGTCCGCGGCGCCATCGAACCAGGCTGAGGCGGCGGTCGTCTTCGACCCCTCGATCGCGACGCTGCTGTGTCTTTCGCACCTGCGTTGGAGCTTTGTCTACCAGCGCCCACAACACCTGATGTCGCGTTTCGCCGCGTCCTACAACGTGCTGTTCTTCGAAGAGCCGATCGGCACCGACGAAACCGACCCCTGGCTGGAAGTACGCCCAGACGAACAAGGTGTGCAGGTGCTGGTGCCGCGCCTGCCTGACGGGCTCGATGAACACGCACGCAATGCGGCGATGCGCAGCCTGCTCGACGACTACCTGGCCAGGCTGCAAGTCGACGACCTGCTGCTCTGGTACTACACGCCCATGAGCCTGGCCTTCTCCGATCACCTGCAGCCGCGCGTGACCATCTATGACTGCATGGACGAGCTGTCGGCGTTCCATGGCGCGCCGCCCCAACTGGTGGCGCGTGAACGCGAGCTGCTGGCCCGCGCCGACCTGGTGTTCACGGGTGGCTACAGCATCTGGGAGGCCAAGCGCGAACTGCACGACAACGCCCACGCGTTTCCCAGCAGCGTGGACATCACCCACTTTGCCGCCGCCCGGCAACCGCAGAGCGACCCGCCCGATCAGGCTCGCATCGGCCTACCGCGCCTGGGCTTCTACGGGGTGATAGACGAGCGCTTCGACATCGAGCTGCTCAGGGCGGTGGCCACCATGCGCCCCGACTGGCAGTTCGTGATGATCGGCCCGGTGGTCAAGATCGACCCTGCCGACCTGCCGCGTCTGGACAATATCCACTACCTCGGCGGCAAGACCTATGACGAGCTACCGGGCTACCTGGCCGGCTGGGACGTGGCCCTGATGCCCTTCGCCCTGAACGCCTCGACCCGCTACATCAGCCCGACCAAAACCCCCGAATACCTGGCGGGCGGTCGCCCGGTGGTGTCCACGCCGATCAACGACGTGGTGCGCAGCTATGGCGATTGCGGGCTGGTGCTGATCGCCGGCACACCCGAAGAGTTCGTCGCCGCGTGCGAGCAGGCCCTCGCCCTGGCGGCGGACCGCGACGCCATGCTGGCCGCGGCCGACCGCATCCTCGGCGACATGTCGTGGGACCAGACCCAGGCAACCATGAAGGAGATGATCGAATGCGCCCGTTGAACCCGCAGGACAGCTCGCCGACTCCGGCACATGCTCAGCAATCCGCAGCTCACGACGCCCCCTTCGACTACCTGATCGTCGGGGCCGGGTTTGCCGGCAGTGTGCTCGCCGAGCGCCTGGCCGCCGGCCTGGACAAGCGCGTACTGGTCATCGACCGGCGCTCGCACATCGGCGGCAACGCCTACGACCACCATGACGAGGCTGGTGTGCTGATTCACCGGTACGGGCCGCACATCTTCCACACCAACGCGCAGCGCATCGTCGATTACCTGTCGCGCTTCACCGCTTGGCGCCCGTACGAACACCGCGTACTGGCCGTCGTCGATGGCCAGCAGGTGCCGATTCCCATCAACCGTACCACGCTCAATGCCCTGTACGGCCTGGAGCTGCAGAGCGATGAAGAGGCCGAGCGCTACCTGGCCAGCCGCGCCGAGCCGGTCGACACCATCCACACCAGCGAGGACGTGGTGGTCAACCAGATCGGCCGCGAACTGTATGAGAAGTTCTTCCGCGGCTACACCCGCAAGCAATGGGGGCTCGACCCTTCGCAACTGGACAAGATGGTCACCTCACGCGTGCCGACGCGCACCAACACCGACGACCGCTACTTCACCGACACCTTTCAGCAAATGCCGCTGGAAGGCTATACGCGCATGTTCGAACGCATGCTCGATCACCCCAACATCAGCATCCAGCTGAACAGCGATTACCGACAGGTGCGTGACCAGGTCGCCTACAAGCACCTGATCTATTGCGGCCCCATCGACGAGTACTTCGATCATTGCTTCGGCAAGTTGCCGTACCGCTCGCTCCGGTTCGAGCACAAGAGCCTCGAGCAGGAACACTTTCAATCGGTAGCGACGGTCAACTACCCGGACGAGACGGTGCCTTACACGCGCATCAGCGAATACAAGCACCTCACCGGTCAGCAACACCCCAGCACCAGCATCACCTACGAATACCCGTCTGCAGAGGGTGATCCGTATTACCCGATTCCGCGAGCGGAGAACGCCGAGCTGTACAAGCGCTACGAGCAACTAGCGGCCGAAACGCCGGGCGTCACCTTTCTTGGCCGCCTTGGCACCTACAAGTACTACAACATGGATCAGGTCGTCGGCCAGGCACTGGCGCTCTACAAGCGTATCGAGGAAGCTCACAACGGTCCGGCGCCTGGCGAGAGCGCCGAACACAGTGAAAGCCTGGCCCGGCAAGCACCGTAAGGACGACCGATGCACTTACCTTCCCTGTTCGACAGCTTCTTCCTGGGCGGTTTCGAGTGTTCCACCCATAGGCGTGACGACGGCCTGCGGCTCGACCTGGTCGACAGCACGGGGCACGCCCGCTGGGCGAGTCAGGACTATGCTGCCCTGCGCCGTCATGGCATCCGCTCGGCGCGTGACGGGCTGCGCTGGCACCTGATCGAATCGACCGCTGGCCACTACGACTGGTCGAGCTTTCTGCCGCAGCTAAGAGCGGCCGAGCAAGCAGGCGTGCAGGTGATCTGGGACTTATGCCACTACGGCTGGCCAGACGGCATCGACATCTGGCGGCCGGAGTTCGTCGAACGCTTCGCGCGCTTTGCCGCAGCGGCCGCCCGCGTGATACGCGAGGAAAGCGACCGGGTGCCCTTCTACTCGCCGCTCAACGAGATGTCCTTCTGGGCCTGGGCCGGCGGCGAAGTGGGGTATTTCTCGCCGCTGGGCCAGGGCCGTGGCGATGAACTCAAGCAGCAACTGGTGCGCGCCAGTATCGCCGCCATCGAGGCGATCCGCGGGGTCGAGCCACGCGCCCGCTTCGTTCAGGTCGACCCGGTGATTCACGTGGTGCCGCGCATCAACCGCGCGGACGCCCAGGCCGAGGCCGAGCGCTACCGGCTCGCCCAGTTCCAGGCCTGGGATATGCTCGCCGGGCTGCAGTGGCCCGGCCTTGGCGGCCGCCCGGAATACCTGGATATCGTCGGCGTGAACTACTACCCGAACAACCAGTGGTTCGCGGGCGGCGGCACGCTGTGGCGTGGCGAACCCGGCTATCGGCCGTTCAGTGGCATTCTCGCCGAGGTCTATCAGCGCTACCGCCGGCCGTTGCTGGTCGCGGAAACCGGCGCCGAAGGTGAGCAGCGCGCCGAATGGCTGCGCTATGTCGGCGAGCAGGTGCGCCTGGCGTTGCAGCGTGGCCTGCCACTAGAGGGCATTTGCCTGTATCCGGTACTCGACTACCCCGGCTGGACGGATGACCGCCACTGCCAGACCGGCTTGCTCGGCTATGCAGACGCGGGCGGCGAGCGTCCGGTGTGTGGGCTGCTGGCTGACGAGTTGCGCGAGCAGCAGGCGCTGTTCGATGCCCTCTTCGACCAATTGGCGGCCCAGGCATGAGCCGCGAGGCGCGCCGCGCGCCCGACGAACTGCCAGGCCGTCCGGTTGCCTTTCTCGCCCACTACGTACGCCGGCGCCCCTGGCATTTCGGCGGCATGTTCGTGCTGATCCTCGGTGCCGGGGCCTGCGCGGTGGCCGTGCAGTACGGCATGAAGCTACTGGTCGACGCGATGGCCACCGATGATCGGCAACAGGCCCAGGTGTGGTTTCCACTGAGCCTGTTCATCGGTTTGATCGTGATCGAAAACGTGTTCTGGCGCCTCGGTGGCTGGCTCGGCTGCCGCACCGTGGTGGCCAGTTGCGTTGACCTGCGCGTGGACCTGTTTCGCCACCTCACCGGCCACCCGATGCGCTATTTCGCCCAGCACTTCGCCGGCGCGCTGGGTAACCGAATTTCCGCCACCGGCCAGGCGGCGGGCGCCATTTACGGCGGCCTGGCATGGAAGATCATGCCGCCATGCGTGGACTTTCTAGGCGCGGTGATCGTGCTGTTCACCGTGGACACGCGCATGGCCTGGGCGCTGATCTTCTTCGTTGCGGTCGTCGCGGCGCTGATCACCGCCTTCGGCATTCGCGGGCGCAGCAAGCACCAGCGCTTTGCCGCCCAGGCCGCGCGGGTCGGGGGTGAGTTGGTGGACGTGGTATCCAACGTCTGGACCATCAAGGCGTTCTCCGCACGGGATCGGGAAAGCCAGCGGCTTGCCGAGGAAATCGGCCTGGAGGCTCATGCGCAGCGGCGCAGCTGGATGTATCTGGAGAAGGCCCGGGTGATCCACGACATCTGCCTGTCGCTGATGGCCGGCGGCATGCTGGTGTGGGCAATCCAGCTGTGGATCGCCGGCACGGTGACGGCGGGCGATGTGGTGATGGTCAGCGCCCTGACCTTCCGGATCCTGCATGGCTCTCGTGACCTGGCCCTGGCGCTGGTCGACACCACCCAGCAGCTCGGCGCCATCGAAGACACCCTGCGCATCATCGTCCAGCCTCATGAGCTTGACGACCCGCACACCCAGCTGGCGCTGTCGCGTGGCGATATCGAGTTTCGCCACGTGACCTTCGCCTACCCGGACGGTCGCCGGGTGTTCGAGCACTTCGACCTGCACATTCCGGTGGGCCAGAAGGTTGGCATTGTCGGGCCGTCCGGTGCCGGCAAGTCGACGTTGATCAGCCTGATCCAGCGCCTCGACGACGTACAGGCCGGCAGCATTATGATCGACGGGCAGGACATCAGCGAAGTAAGCCAGGACAGCTTGCGCGCGCGCATGGCGGTGGTGCCTCAAGAGACCGCGCTGTTCAACCGCAGCATTCGCGAGAACATCCGCTATGGCCGGCCAGGCGCTACGGACGAAGACGTGATCGAAGCGGCGCAGCATGCGTTCTGCGACGCGTTCATACGCGAATTGCCACAGGGCTACGACACGCTGGTGGGTGAGCGCGGGGTGATGCTGTCCGGCGGACAACGCCAGCGTCTGGGGATCGCCCGCGCCTTTCTCAAAGACGCCCCGATCCTGATCCTCGACGAGGCAACCTCGGCCCTGGATACCCATTCCGAGGCCGAAATACAGGCCGCCCTGGCCAACCTGATGCAGGGCCGCACGGTGCTGGCGGTCGCGCACAGGCTGTCGACACTGGCGAGCTTCGACCGCGTCGTGGTGCTCGAGCGTGGCCACATCGTCGAAGACGGCCCGCCCGAGCAATTGCGGCAACAGGGCGGCAGCTTCGAACGGTTGTGGCGCGTGCAGGCAGCGGGCTTCGACGCGACCTGACAACCGTCTGCGCAACGCGACTCATGTAGAAGCGTCGACCTCGGCGCGAAACGATATTTGATGCACCCTGATCGTTGTGTTGCCCCTGCCATTCGCCCCGGGGTCGGGGCTCCTACAGGTAATCGCAGTCGTCTAGGTGAATGCGTCACCCGCCACCACCGTAGAAGCGTCGACCTCGGCGCGAAAAGGATAGTGGCTGCACCTTGATTACTGCGTTGCCCCTGCCATTCGCCCCGGGGTCGGGGCTCCTACGGGTAATTGCAGTCGTCTAGGTGAATGCGTCACCCGAGGCCACCGTAGGAGCGTCGACCCCGGCGCGAAACGATCGTGGCTGCACCACGGTGTAGACGTTGCGTCGCCATTGGCTCGGAAGCGACGTTCGTCCAGGCACAAAAAAACCGGGCTCTAAGCCCGGTTTTTCGCAGCGTCTGGCTTATCAGCCGCGGCCTTCGCGGTAGAGGTTTTCGAAGCAGAAGTTGGTCGCCTCGATGTAACCCTCGGCACCACCACAGTCGAAACGGCGGCCTTTGAATTTGTAGGCCAGCACGCAACCTTCCTGCGCCTGTTTCATCAACGCGTCGGTGATCTGGATTTCACCGCCCTTGCCCGGTTCGGTGTCCTTGATCAGGTCGAAGATGTCCGGGGTGAGGATGTAGCGACCGATGATCGCAAGGTTCGACGGCGCGTCTTCGGCCTTTGGCTTCTCGACCATGTGGCTGACACGGAAGATATCGTCGCGGATCATCTCGCCAGCGATCACACCGTACTTGTGAATCTCTTCCATGGGCACTTCCTGAACCGCGACGATCGAGCAGCGGAACTGGTTGTACAGTTTGACCATCTGGGTCAGTACGCCGTCGCCTTCGATGTTCAGGCACAGGTCATCGGCCAGCACCACGGCGAACGGCTCGTCACCGATCAGCGGGCGACCACTGAGAATCGCGTGGCCCAGGCCCTTCATTTCCACCTGACGGGTGTAGGAGAAGGTACAGTTTTCGATCAGCCGACGGATACCAACCAGGTATTTTTCCTTCTCGGTGTCGCGGATCTGGTGCTCCAGCTCGTAGCTGATGTCGAAATGGTCTTCCAGCGAGCGCTTGCCGCGCCCGGTAACCATGGCGATCTCGGTCAGGCCGGCGTTGAGCGCCTCTTCCACGCCGTACTGGATCAGCGGGGTGTTGACCACGGGCAGCATTTCCTTGGGCATGGCCTTGGTCGCCGGGAGAAAGCGTGTGCCGTAACCGGCGGCAGGGAACAGGCATTTCTTGATCATGTGTTTTCCTTGAGTGGTCGATATTGCACAAGTCGCCGAGTCGCTGACGTCAGGAAGTCTGACGCAGCCGTTCGTAGTAATAGGGCAGTCGCAGCAAGGCGTGGCGCGCGGCGGCCGCGCGTCGTTCATTGTTGTCACCGGGGAAGGTGATGGTTTCGCTGGTCACCCCCTCGTGTTCGGCAAGGCGGGTGGCGCAGGCGAAGCACATGGCGCCATCGAACACTTCCTGACCGCTCTTGTCGTCGGCCGTCGGTGCACCGGTAATGGCCAGGATGATGTCGGCGCTACTGGTCTTCAGCACGCCCAGCGCCATTTCCCGCGCCACCTCCTCGCTGTTCATGCCGAAGGTTTCGATGGTTTCCAGGCTTACCCCGAGGCTGGCTTGCATGGCACGCTTGGAATACACCACGAAACCGCTTTCGAGAACGCCGTCGCAGCCCGGCACTGCCGCGACCGTGGCGGCCAGCAAGCCGGCAGTGGATGATTCCGCAGTGCTGAGCACCAGGTTGTACTTTTCCAGAAAGTGCACCGCCTGCTCGATGTTTTGCATGCTGGTGTAGTTCTCCAACCCAATTGTTACTGTGTGTCTATGGCAGTGGGTTGGGCACACAAGTTCCGGACAATTCGCGGCGACCATCCATCACTCTTGCTGAACTCTGCAGCCGCTGGTTTTTCCCACCTTAGACAGCCGGACGACTTTGAGGGGTACCAACGTGAACACTCTGCGCAAGCTGCAGGACACCCATGAACTGCACGATGTCAGCGACGGTTCGACCCGTGATGCCTTTATCCAGGCACTGAGCGAAAAGGCTCGTCCCTTGTTCGAGGAGGCCGCCAGCTATGCCCGCAACCATGACCTCGACGTGGTCGTCGATCTGGTTCTGGAAAACGACAAGCCGCGCCTGATCCTCGCGGTCAGCAGGCCGGACGAGGGACTGGTCAGCAGCTACAGTCTGGTTGCCAACACCGCGTCGCGGCGCATGCTGCACGAGGAGTACTACGCCGATAGCGGCGATATCCATCGCCAGGAATCGTTATTGGCTTCGGTCAATGAGAAGGTCATCGATACCCGTCTGGCCAACTTCTTTCGCAAGGGCTTCGGCCTACCCCTCGACTACATCAACGAGCGCCATCCCATCGGCTTCTGGTAAACGGTCGACGTGAACGCGGATCGCGCTGATCCCGAGCACTACCCGCTGACGGGCGGCTTCGCACGCTGGGCTTGGCGTGTCGATCCGTCTCATCGAGCGCCGGGCCCTGGCCCAGTTGCAGGCGCCGCCAGCAGACCGGCGATACCGCCCTCACCTACGTCTCGCCACAGAGCACAATTACGAGCACGCCCTCTCGCCGCTGCACCAGGCCACCCGCGTGCTGGTGCGGCTGTACCCGATGACCGCCGCCCTGCCGGTCTGCGTGGCTGGCTCGGCAGCTGAAGCAGCCGATGCACTGACTCAGCTGTCGGCTGCGCGCTGCATGTTGACGCGCTGGCGCCATTCCATATAAGTCTTGAGGAACAGCGTGAACAGCGCCATGCACGCCAACAGCGCCGCGGCGGTGAAGGCCGCGACGGGCTTGTAGTCGTTGTTCAGTTGATCGACCAGCAGCGGCAGGGTCAGGGTCTGGTTGAGGATGGTACCGGACACCACCGAGACCGCACCGAACTCGCCAACAGCTCGCGCGTTGGTGACCACCACCCCGTACAGCAGCGCCCATTTGATGTTGGGCAGGGTGATGTGGCGGAAAATCTGCCAGCCATTGGCGCCCAGGCACAGCGCCGAGGTTTCCTCGTCATTGCCTTGGGACTGCATCACCGGGATCAGGATGCGCGCCACGTAGGGTGCGGTGACGAACACCGTGACCATGACGATACCCGGCCAGGCGAACATCAACTGCATGTCGCGCTCGTAGAACCAGCGCCCCAGCGCGGTTTCCAGCCCGTACACGACCAGGTAGCAGAGACCGGCGACCACCGGCGACACGGCATAGGGAATGTCCACCAGGGTGGTCAGCAGCTTGCGGCCACGGAAGTCGTAATGGGTCACGCACCAGGCCAGCAGGATGCCGAAGCACAGGTTCAGCGGTACGGTGAGCGCCGCCACCAGCAGGGTCAGGCCGATGGCGTGCTGCATGTAGTCCTGGGACAGGTTGTCGACCAGCGCGCTCCAGCCACCGCTGAGTGCCTTGGCGAAGATCAACGTCAGCGGAACCAGCAGCATCAGCGCGACCGCGCCGAGGCCAAGCACGATGAGCAGCCATTGATGCCAGTGTTGAGGTTTCTTCATCTGCTTTGCCGCTGCCATTTGAACAGACGCCCCTGCACCACCTGCAAGGCGAAGAGCAGGAACAACGAGGCCAGAAGGATCACCGAGGCAATCGCCGCCGCCGCCGGGTAGTTGAACTCCTGCAGGCGCACGAAAATCATCAGCGAAGACACTTCGGTTTTGAACGGGATATTGCCGGCAATCATGATCACCGCGCCAAACTCGCCAAGGCTGCGCACGAATGCCTGGGACGCACCGGTGATCAGCGCGGGCGCCAGGGTCGGCAACACCACGTAGGCGAAACTCTGCATCTTGCTGGCCCCCAGGGTGCTGGCCGCCTCCTCGTATTCGGTGCCGAGGCTCTGCAGTACTGGCTGCACGGTGCGCACCACGAATGGCAAGCTGGTGAACACCATGGCAATCAACAGGCCAGGATAGGCATAGGCGATCTTGATGCCCACCGCGTCGAAATATTGGCCGAGCCAGCCGTTGGGCACCAGCAAGGTGGCCAGGGTCAGGCCGGCGACCGAGGTCGGCAGCGCGAACGGCAGGTCCACCAGGGCATCGACCAGCCGCCGGCCAGGGAATTCATAACGGGTGATGATCCAGGCGATCAGCAGGCCAATCAGCAACGCCGCGACGGTGGAATAGAACGCCGCGCTGATGGTGACCTTGTAGCTCTGCACCACGCGCGGGTCGCTGATCGCCTGCCAATACTGGGCCCAGCTCATGTCGCTGACATAAAGCAAAAGCGCCGACAGCGGAAACAGGATGACCAGCGACAGGTAGAAAACGCTGAAACCGAAGCTCAGGCCGAAGCCTGGCAGCAACGGATTCTGCAGAAAGAAAACGGGGGTCTTGCTCACTCGGAAATCCTTGAATGCACAAACCGCCGAGGGTCGGCGGTTTGTGATACAGCTGATGCGGTTCAGCCCTCGGTGCTCGTCACGATCTCGCAAGCCCCAGGGCCGACGCGCAGTCGATCGCTGCAGTCAATTACCGGCCTTCGGCCAGAAGCTGGTCAAGAATACCATTGCCATCGAAGTGCTTGGCAGTGATCTCATCCCAGGTGCCGAGCACCTCGGTCGGGTTGATCAGGCGTAGCTCCTGGAACTGGCCAGCGGTTTCGGCGGCCACTTCCTTGTCCTGCACGCGGTAGTGATAGGTGGTCAGCAGCTTCTGGATATCCTTGCTGTACTGGAAGTCCAGGTAGGCCTTGGCAACGTCACGGGTGCCCTTCTCGTCGACCACCTTGTCCACCACGGCGACCGGAAACTCCGCCAGCACGCTGACCGGCGGCACCACCACTTCGAACTCGCCCGATTTGAATTCTTCGCCCTTGGCGATATTGACCACTTCCGATTCGAAGCTCAGCAGCACATCGCCCTGCCCGTTCTGGGCGAAGGCGACGGTGGCACCACGGCCGCCAGTGGGGAAGTTCTCGACGTTGCGCAGGATATTGCCGACGAACGCCTTGATTTTGGCCTCATCACCCTTGAACGCCTCATTGGCGTAGAGCCAGGCACCCAGGTAGCTGTAGCGGGCGTTACCGGAGGTCTTCGGGTTGGGGAACACCAGCTTCACGTCGGCACGGGCGAGGTCATCCCAGTTCTTGATGTTCTTGGGGTTGCCCTTGCGCACCAGGAAGGCAGTAGTGCTGTAGTACGGCGAGCTGTGGTTGGGGAACTGCTCGGCCCAGTCCTTGCGCACCAGGCCACGCTTGGCAAGGATGTCCACGTCGGTCACCTGGTTGAAGGTCACGGTGTCGACCTTCTTGCCCTGGATGATGTCCTGTGCCTGGCGCGAAGTGCCGGCGAACGACTGATCGATCTTAAGGTCCTTGCCGGTCTCGGCTTTCCAGTGGGCCTGGAACTTGGGATTGATCTCGGCGAACAGCTCGCGCGCGACGTCATAGGAGGCATTGAGAATTGGCTTGTCCGCAGCCAGCACAGCGGCGCTACCGAGCAGCGAGGTGGTGACGGCAGTCGCCAGCAGGAGTTTCTTCAGCATGGTCTGTCATTCCTTGATGCGCCCGGGGCGGGCTGTGTTGAGTTGAGCGTACGGTTTCCGTCTGTGCGGAACACTCGGCAGCCGACGGATTCTGCCGCAAGCGCTTATTCTGCAAAAGCACTTTTTATTCATACTCTAATACGAATAAAGAATTAGAGTCCCCTGGCGTCGCTTGTACATGGCAAAAGGCCTCGCAATTGCGAGGCCTTGGAGTAGGCGGCACGTGCGGCCATCAACTGCCGGGATTGGCGTAAGCCTCTTCGAAGAAATAATCCTTCCAAGAAGCTGCCTTGTTCTTCAGCACGCCCAGCTCATGCAGCTTCTCGGCATAGATGAAGGTGCGTTGCGGCGACACGGTGAAGTCGTTCTCCGGGTCCTCGATGATTTTCCTCACGAAGTCCAGCGGCAGCCTGGAGTTCTCCACGCGAATGTAGGTTTCGGCCGCGGCGGCCTTGTCGGCCTCGATGATCTGCGCTGCCTCGACCAGCGCGTCGTAGAAGGCCTTGTAGGTCTTCGGGTTCTCGTCGTGGAATTTCTCGGTGGCGTACAGCACGTTGAAGGTGGCCTGGCCGCCAAGGATGTCGTAGCTGCTGATCAGCTTGTGCACATTGGGGTTCTCCAGCGCCTGGTACTGGAACGGCGGGCTGGAAAAATGCGCGGTGATTTCCGAGCCGCCCTTGGTCAGTGCTGCGGTGGCATCCGGATGCGGCAGGCTGACGGATATCTTGTCGAAACGCTGGAAATCGGCATTGCCGTAGCGCTTGGCAGTCTCGATCTGCAGGGTGCGCGACTGAAAGCCGACACCGGCAGCCGGCACCGCGATGCGGTCTTTCTCGCCAAGATCGTCGAGGGTCTTCACCGCTTCACGGTTGCTCAGCAGGTAATTGGGCAGCGAGCCCAGCGAGGCCACGGCCCTGACGTTCTGCCGGCCATGGGTGCGGTCCCACACGGTGAGCATCGGCGGTACGCCGGCCGAGACCACATCGATGGCGCCGGCCAGCAGCGCCTCGTTCATCGCCGTGGCACCGGAAATGGTCCGCCACTCGACGTTGATGGTGTCCAGGCCCTGGGCCTTGGCGTGCTTCTCGATCAGTTGCTGGTCCTTGACCACGTGCAGCACCAGGTAACCGATGCCGAACTGTTGAGCGATGCTGATCTGGCCTTCCGCGTGAGCCGCCAGCGGTGTGGCCAGGGTGCCAAACAGGCCCAATGCGGCGGCCAGGCGGCCGAGTTTGAAAGTGTTGGTCATCATCTCTTCTCGTCATGTGAGTTCAAGTGTGTTGTGCAGGCAACGTGTGCTACGGTTTCGTGTTAGCGCTGCATCCCCCAGCGCTTGACGGTCACGCGTTCCAGCGTGGCGAACACCAGGTTCTCTACCAGCAGGCCGATCAGGATCACGGCGGCCAGACCTGCGAACACCTTGTCGGTGTACAGCTCGTTACGGTTCTGGAAGATGTACCAGCCCAGGCCGCCCTTGCCGCTGGACGCACCGAAGACCAGTTCGGCGGCGATCAGCGTGCGCCAGGCGAAGGCCCAGCCGATCTTCAGGCCGGCAAGGATCGACGGCAGCGCAGCGGGCACCAGAATGAACAGCACGAAGCGCAGGCCCTTGAGGCCATAGTTGCGCCCGGCCATGCGCTGGGTTTCCGAAACGCCGAGAAAACCCGCGTAGGTATTGAGTGCCAACGCCCACAGCACCGAGTGCACCAGCACGAAGATCAGGCTGTTCTCGCCCAGGCCGAACCACAGCAGCGAGAGTGGCAGCAGCGCGATGGCAGGCAGCGGGTTGAACATCGAGGTCAAGGTGGACAGCAGATCACGGCCCAGCTGCGTCGACACCGCCAGGGTGGTGAGCAGGAAGGCCATACCGATGCCGATCAGGTAGCCCTTGATCAGTACCGACAGGGAAATGGCGGTTTTCTCTACCAGCTCACCGGTGCCTACACCTTCGATAAAAGCGCGCGCGGTCTGCAGAAAACTGGGCAGCAGCAGGTCGTTGCCCTGGTAGCGGGCCGCCAGCTCCCAGATCAACGCCAGTCCCAGCAGGATCACCGACTTGCGCAGCCAGCCCTGTTGCCACAAGCGCTGCCCCAGAGACAGCTCGCGCTCGACCTTGAGGCCAGGCAACGGTTGCAGGGGGATTTCGTATTCCTCACGCCGTGCGGGGGAAAGACTCATGGTTTCAATCTCCTCAGTAGGCGATGCGGATGTCGTGGAAGCCCAGCTCGGCGCCTTGGCCGCTGTCGACCTCCTCGTCGAACAGCAGGCGATGGATGCGTTGCGCGGTCTGTTGGAAGGCCACACCACCGAGGCTGTGCAGGTCGAACTGATGGCTGTTGATCTCTGCCCGCACGCGGCCGGGATGGGGCGACAGCAGCAGAATGCGGTTACCGACGATCAGCGCTTCTTCGATGGAGTGGGTAACGAACAACAAGGTGAAGCGCACCTCCTCCCACAGCTCCAGCAACTCTTCCTGCATCTTGCGACGGGTCAGCGCATCGAGGGCGGCGAAGGGTTCGTCCATCAGCAGGATCTTCGGCTGCATGGCCAGCGCACGGGCGATGGCCACACGGGCTTTCATGCCGCCGGACAGGGTGTGCGGATAGGCGTCGGCGAACGCCGCCAGGCCGACCTTCTCCAGGTAATGCAGGGCGCGCACCTCGGCGTCCTTGCGATTCAGGGTGCGCGAGGCCAGCAGCGGGAACATCACGTTCTGCTTCACCGTCTTCCACGGCGGCAGCTGATCGAACTCCTGGAACACCACGATGCGATCCGGGCCCGGCTCGCGTACCTGGGCGCCGTCGAGGCGGATGCTGCCGCCCACCGGTTCGATGAACCCGGCCACCGCCTTGAGTAACGTGGATTTACCGCAGCCGGATGGGCCGAGCAGTACGAAACGATCGGCACGGTCCACTGCAAAGCTGACTTCGTGGGTGGCGCGTACGACGCGCTGCGGGGTGCGGTATTCGAGGCTGACCTTGTCCACCTGCAGAACGGTGTCGAAGGCGCCTGCATTCAGCGTCCTGGCCGTGTGGCCTTGCAGAGGGGCATTCATGGTTTCAGCTTCCCTGACCGATGGCGGCATCTTCGAAGAAGTAGTCCTGCCAGGTGGCCGGTTTGTTTTTGATGGCGCCGACGCGGTGCAGGAAGTCGGCCAGCGGATAGGTGTTGGTGGGGGTGACGGTGAACTGGAATCGATCGTTGTCGATGATCTTCAGCAGGTCCTCGCGGCTGATCTTGGCGCCGGTGACGCGGATGTAGGTGTCAGCTGCCGCGGCCTTGTCCTTCTGGGCGAAATCGGCCGCTTCGGCCAATGCACCGACGAAGGCCTTGTAGGTCTTGGGGTTGTCGTTGCGGAATTTCTCGGTGGCATACAGCACCGTCGGCGAGTTCGGGCCGAGTAGCTCGTAGGTATCGAGCACCACGTGCACATCCGGGTTTTCCAGCGCCTGATTCTGGAACGGCGGATTGGAGAAGTGCCCGGTCAGCTCGGTGCCACCCGTCTTCAGGGACGCGGTGGCATCCGGATGCGGCAGCGCCACGGTGTATTTATCCAGGCGGTTGAATTCCTTGTCGCCCCACTGCTTGGCGGCGGCGTACTGCAGGAAGCGCGACTGCACCGACACGCCCACCGCCGGAACGGCGATGCGATCCTTCTCGGTAAAGTCGGCGATGGTCTTGACCTTGGGGTTGTTGCTCAGCAGGTAGTACGGGAAGTTGCCGAGCGAAGCCACGCCCTTGACGTTCTGGCGCCCGTGGGTGCGATCCCACACGGTCAGCAGCGGGCCAATGCCGGCACCGGCGATATCGATGGCGCCAGACAGCAGCGCATCGTTGACCGCCGAGCCGCCGGAGAGCTGCTTCCAGTCGACCTTGATATCCAGGCCTTCGGCCTTGCCATGCTTCTCGATCAGTTGCTGATCACGCACCACGTTAAGCAGCAGGTAAACGATGCCGAACTGCTCGGCGATGCGGATCTGCCCCTCGGCGTGAGCGACTTGCGGCACCGCCAGGCTGCCTGCAAACAGGCTGAAACTCAGCGCGATGCCACCGGCGAGGCGGCCAAAACGGGGAACGAAGGAAAAGCGCTTACCTGCCGACATGTCGAGGCTCCAGTCAAAGGTGCAGAAAGTGGGGATTAGCGAACGAGTTGCAGCAGGTTGTTTTTCAATGAGCTGTCAAAAAGGCACATCGCCCTGAATCGTGGTGCGGTGCATGCGCCGGCGCAGATGGCTCGGGCAGCCGGTCGCCAGATGGATCAATGCGCGGTTGTCCCAGAACACCATGTCGTTCGGCTGCCACTGGTGGCGGTAGATGAATTCGGGCTTCGCGCTGTGGGCATAGAGCTCGGCGAGGATCTGCCGGCTCTCGTCCTCGGGGACGTCGAGAATGTGGGTGGTGAAGTTCTCGTTGACGAACAAACCCTTGCGCCCGGTTTCCGGGTGGGTACGCACCACCGGATGGACCACGGCCTTGACCTCGGCCAACTGCGCCTCGGTCAGTGTCGGGCGGCGGATGCCCTTGAACACTTCATCGGCATAGCGGGCGGTGTAGGAATGCGCCGCACGCTTGCCATCGATGGCCTGGCGCAGCTCGGCTGGCAGTGTCTCGTAGGCCAGTTGCTGGCTGGCGAACAGCGTATCGCCGCCCTCTTCCGGCAGCTCCTGGGCGAGCAGCATGGAACCCAGGCTGGGGAATTCCTTGTAGGACAGATCCGAGTGCCAGAACTTGCCGGCATCGCCGAGACCGATCGGCTGACCGTTCTCGACGATATTGGAAATGATGAAGACTTCCGGGTGGTTGGCCAGCAGGAACTGCTTGAGCACGTGAATTTGCAAGACGCCAAAACGACGGCTGAAATCGATCTGCTGCTGGGGCGTAATGTGCTGGTCGCGAAACACCACGACGTTGTAGTCGAGGTGAGCCCGGTGAACGCGGGCGAAATCGGCGTCGTTCAGTAGGTGGCTGAGGTCGAGGCCAACGATCTCGGCACCGACTGCAGCGGAAAAGGGGCGCACTTCAAAAGTCTGCGCTGGCTGATGATTGGCAGAACTCAAGGACACGGCAGACATTCGCGCAACTCCACACGTAAGGGCGCCAGCAAGGCGCGTCTCAGAAGCAGGTGTTAGGCACCTGTATTCAGTCGTGCGGCACGCCGGTTAGCCGGTGGGTACGCATTGGCGAACTATATAGATATAAGAATCGCCTTTTAAATATCGTTTTAGAATTAACTTATGGCTGGATCATCGATACGCCAGCATCGCGCTACACGTGACTCCAGCGCCCATGCAGCCACCTCGCTGCGGCATCGAGCAGAAAGCCCAGCACGCCGATCAACAGCACCATCGCCATCAGCTCCGAGTAGGCCAGACGGTCGCGCGTGTCGAGGATGTAGTAACCCAGGCCGGCACTGACGCCGAGCATCTCGCAGGGCACCAGCACGATCCAGAGGATGCCTATGGCCAGGCGTACCCCTGTCATCACGTGGCCGACGATGCCGGGCAGGATCACCCGCAGCAGGGTTTCCCGGCGCGTCGCGCTGAGGCTGCGTGCCAACTGTAGCCAGCGGCTGTCGAGTTGCTTCACGCCAGCGGCGGTATTGAGCAGGATCGGCCAGACGGCGGCGAAGGCCAGCAGGAAGTAGATTGGCTGATCACCGACGCCCATCAACATGACCGCGATGGGCATCCACGACAATGGCGAGATCATGCGCAGGAACTGGAATGCCGGTGTGGTCGCCCATTCCAGATGACGCAGGCTGCCCACCAGCAAGCCCAGCGGCACGCCGATAAGTAATGCCAGGCCCAGGCCAATGAAAATGCGCCTGAGGCTCACCAGTACGTGCTCGGCAAGCTCCGGGCGTTGAAGTAGTTCAATCAGGCTGACCAGCGTGGCCTGCGGCGTGAACAGGGCTGCCAGGCCCTCGCCACTGCTGAACAACGCCATCAGCAGCCACCACAAGCCGAACAGGCTAAACAGACCGAGCACGCCAAGCCCCCAGGGCCCGGCGTGTATACGTAGCAGGTTGATCAAACGGTAATCTCCTCGACTCGCTCGAAGCTGTCCGGTGCGCCGAATGCCTTTAGGCCGCCAACCGCTTCGATAGCCGTGCGCACGAATCGATCATCGACGAGATCCCGGGCAGTGGTGGCGGGGTCAAGGCTGGCGAGAAAGCCATTATTACCTTCGATCAGGGTGCCCTTCAGACGACGAATCAGTTCCTCTGTGTAGCTAGGGAACGGATAGGGCTGGAAGTCGATGCGTTTGTCGGCCCAGTCACCATGCTGGATCGCACCGCTGGCCAGGTACGCCTCACGCTCGCTGGCTGCAGGAGCCAGGACTTGCTTGAGCACTTGCGGGGTGTGCGGCGTGTAGCGATTGCTGCCGTCCTTGGACAGCAACTGCGCTGCCTCCTCGCGGTGGTCGCGGGTCCACAACTGCGCTTTGACGATGGCGTTCACCACCTTCTGCGACCACTGCGGCCGGTTGTTCAGGTCGTGTTCATGCATGAACACCACGCAGCAGGCGTGATTGCGCCACACATCGCCGGTGAAGCGCTGGATACGGCCTACCTTGAGGTTTTCCGCCAGGGCGTTGAACGGCTCGGCGACGATATAGCCGGCGATGCGCTTGCTGGCCAGGGCGGGCGGCATGTCCGAAGGCGCCAGCACGATCAGGTTGACCTCATTGGCGGCAAGGCTGGCGGTGGACGCCTTGCTCACTGCGGTCAGGCCAGCGTCTCGCAGCAGCTGTTGCACCACCACGTTGTGGATCGAATACCAGAACGGGATGGCCAAGGTCTTGCCGCCGAGCTGTTTGACATCAGTGATGTCCGGCGCCACGGTCAGGCCCGAGCCGCCGACATGGTTCCAGGCCACCACCTTAGCTGGCACCTTGCTGCCGTATCGCGCCCAGACGGTCATCGGCGACAGCAGGTGAATGACGTTCACCTGGCCGGAGATGAACGCCTCGATCACCTGAGCCCAGCTACGCAGCAGCACCGGGCGTTCGGACTCGATGCCTTCGGCCTCGAACAGGCCGTTGTTGTGCGCCACCAGCAGCGGCGTGGCGTCGGTGATCGGCAGGTAGCCGATGCGCACCGGCGCGTCGGGCTCGCTGGCCGCCCGCGCCTGCAGGCTGTTCAGTAAAGGCAATGCGCCGGCTGCGGTCAGCAGTGTGGCGAGTTTGAGAATGTCACGTCGGGAATGGGTCGGATCGTCCAGGCACATGCTGTGGCTCCTGCAGGGGTGAGGGTGCGTGATCGCGGCTCGCCCGCCGTAGGGTTTTGAGGATGTCGACGCGTAGCGCGCCAAGCTCGTCGACCAGATCCGCACGGGGGTGCGGCAGGTCGATGTGCCACTCGCCCAACGTGCGCGCCGGGGTGTCGCCCAGTAGCAGAATACGTTCGGAGAGCAGCAGCGCTTCATCGATGTCATGGGTGATCAGCACGGCTGCGGTGCGCTGTTCACGGATGATCTTGAGCAGCAACTGCTGCATCTGCGCCCGGGTCACTTCGTCCAGGGCGCCAAAGGGTTCGTCGAGCAGCAGCACCTGGGGCTCGCGCGCCAGGCAACGAGCCAGCGCAGTACGCTGGGCCATACCACCGGATAGCTCAGCCGGATAACGGCCGCGTGCCTCGCTCAGGCCCACCGCGGCGATTGCGCGTTCAATCAACGCCTCGCGCAGGGCTGCCTCACGGCGTGGCTGCCGAGCGAAATCCAGGCCGAAGGCGACGTTCTTTTCCAGCCTCAGCCAGGGCAGCAGCGAGGGGTCCTGAAAGGCCACCGCCACCCGCGGATGCGGGCCACGCAAGGCTTCGCCGAATAGCTCCACCCTGCCCTGGCTCGGCTGCTGTAGCCCGGCCAGCACCCGCAGGAGGCTGGATTTACCTACGCCGCTGGGGCCGAGAATGCTCACCACTTCTCCAGCCTGCAGATCGAGCTGAAAACCTTCGAGCACTTGCTGCCAGCCCTTGCCCTGGGGGTAAGCGAGGCCTATGTCCCGAGCCTGTAATACCGTGCTCACGCCGACACCCCGGCGGCTTTCTTCTGTAGCTCGGCACGCAGTTGCACTAGGCTGGGGGTGACCACCGGCACGAAGGCCGATTCTCGCCAGCGCCTGGCGAAACCATCGCCATGAGGCTGCAAATACGCGCGGCCACCACTGGCCTGCAGTTCCAGTTGCAGTGCTTGGGCGACGCGCTCGGCCAGGCCGATGCGCAGTGCGAACAACGCCGCTGGCTGAGCGAGGAAGCTGCCGTCATGCAGCCCCTGCTCGAGGCGCAAGCGCTCGAGGCCCAAGGTGTTCGCCAGTTGCTCGTATTCGCGGTTCAGGATCGAGCGCTGCGCCAACGCCGCATGCACCTCAGCCAGTGCGCGCTGTGCCAGGCCAATCGACAGCCCGCACTGCAAGCCCAGGAACGCCGGGCGTACCTGCGGCAGAAAACGTCTGGCGTCGGCAGCGATCAGCCATTCGCGGGGCAACTGCGCCTGATGCAATTGCAACGCAGCGGTGTTGCTGGACTGCAGACCGAGCAGTTGCAGGTCCTCGCTGCGCTCGACACCACCCAGATCTCCCGGAAATGCCGCCACGAACGGCTGGGCATCAGGCAGATCGATCGCTGCCGCCACCACGAAGCCGCTCTTGCGCAGATTGGTGACCCAGGGCAGCCGTCCATTCAGGGTCCAGCCTTCATCGGCGGGCTGAGCATTGACGCCCAGCTCCTCGACACCCGACAGGTACTTCATTGCATTCGACAGTCCGGTGGCGCCGGCCTGTTCGCCACTGAGCAGCGCAGGCAGCAGGCGCTCGCTCAGCGCCGGGTTGTCGCCCTGCAGTAGATACTCGATGAATGCACGCTGGCCCCAGAATACGAAGGCGGCCGTCAGCGAATGGCTGGCCACATCGGCCACCGCGCGTAACGCGTCGACCACGTGGCCGCCCTCGCCGCCCAGCACTTTCGGCACGCCAAGGCGCAGCACGCCGGCAGCCGCCAACTGCGGCAGCACGGCTTCGGCATCGCACTGGCCGCTGTCCAGCGACCCGGCCTGTTCATCGAGCCAGCGGCTCAGATTGGCATCCAGCATGGCGAAATCTCCTCTACGGCTCACGCGCCGGCCTGATCCCAACGATAACGTTCCAGTTCCGGATTAAGCGGCGTGTGGGCGAAGCTGTTGGCGAAGTTGCACAAGGTGGCCAGGCTCACCCCAAGAATCACCTCCAGGGCCTGGCCCTCGGTGAAGCCTGCCTGGAGAAATGCCTGGTACGCCGTATCGCTGACATTGCCGCGGGTGGCGATAATCTCGCGAGTGAACTGAGCCAGGGTTTCGTAACGGGTGTCCGGTAGCTCGCCGCGGGCGCGCAGTGCGTCGACGACCTCGGCAGGCAGCTTGGCCTTGTTGCTGGCGACCGCCGTGTGGCCGGCAACGCAGAAGGCGCAGCCGTGGGTGGTCGCGGCGATCAACTGGATCACCTCGCGCTCGGCGAGCCCCAGGCTGGTATTGCCATTCAGGCCGGAGACGGTGATGTAGGTTTCCAGCGCGGCCGGCGCATTGGCGAGCACGGCCAGCAGGTTGGGAACGAACCCGGAAGCGGCCTGGGCGTTGCGTAGAAAAGGCTGGGCCTCTACGGGAGCGGTTTCCACGGTATGCAAGGTCACGCGAGACATGGGATAACTCCAGGGTTGAGCGAATTACGATCGATTCTCTTGGTTATAAGAAAGCCAAACAATATGAGAAAGTAGCTATTACTTGCTCTTGAGTCTTTTCATTAGATGAATTCGTCCCTACCCCCCTTTGAATGGTTATTAGAGAGCCTGGAACTGGACACCAGCCTGTTCCATGTCGGCCGTTATTGCGGCAACTGGCAAGCCAGCACCCACGGCCTGGCCAGGGCGAGTTTCCATGTGCTGCTGCACGGTGATTGCTGGCTGCACCTCGACGATGGCGGTGAGCCCATGGATCTGCATGCTGGCGATGCAGTGTTCCTGCTCCACGACATTCGCTATCGCCTGTCCAACGCGGCGGATGTCGATGCAGCGCGCTGCAGCCCCAAAGTCGGGATGCAGCCGTTGCAGCAACAGCCCCGCGAGGGCGTAGGTCTGGTCTGCGGATTTTTCCATTTCCGCCCAGGCCTGAGCAGCCTGATCCTGCAGGCGCTGCCAGCTTTTCTGGTACTGCGTGCCGGTGATCCATCGCTCAGTGCGGCGCGCCGGCTGTTCGAGCTGATTCTCGACGAGTGCGCGCGGGGCGACGGCCCTTCCGATGCCTTCCTCGAGCGGCTCAGTCACCTGCTGTTTCTCTACGTCTTGCGCGAACAAGGTCAGGCCGAGCAACTCGGCGGCCTGCTAGGCCTGGCGCGTCAGCCACAGTTCAGCGCGCTGATCGAACAGCTTATCGCCCGCCCCGAACACAGCTGGCCCATGGAGGAAATGGCCAGCTACACCGGGCTGTCGCGCTCGGCTTTCTGCAAGCGTTTTCAGGAACTTGCGGGCACCTCGCCTGGGCAAATGCTGATCAGCCTGCGGATTCGTCAGGCCTCACGGCTGCTCAGGCAAGGGATCGCCGTTGCCGACGCCGCCGAATCCGTGGGCTATCAGTCGGTAGCGGCCTTCACACGGGCGTTCGCCAAAGTCACCGGCATATTGCCTGGGGCATTTCGGAAACAGTTCAACGGTACTACGACACCCTAAAAATAAAGACGCCGACAGAAGCTGAGCTTTTGTCGGCGTTTTGGTCAGCGCGGGAGAGCTCGCGGCGTTTAGAAGGCCGGGACTACAGCACCTGAATATTTCTTTTCGATAAAGGCTTTCACCTCCGGGCTGGTCAATGCGTCTGCCAGTTTCTTGATGGCTTCGCTGCTCTGGTTGTCCGGGCGTGTTACCAGGTAGTTCACGTACGGCGAATCCTTGTTTTCCAGCACCAGCGCATCCTTGTTCGGGTTTAGCTTGGCTTCCAGCGCGTAGTTGGTGTTGATCAATGCCAGGTCGACCTGATCCAGCACGCGCGGCAGCATGGCCGCTTCGAGCTGCTTGAATTTGAAGTTGTGCGGGTTGGTAGCCAGATCCTTCGGCGTTGCCTGGATGTTGGCCGGGTCTTTCAGGGTCAGCAGACCCGCGTGTTGCAGCAGTTGCAGCGCGCGACCACTGTTGCTGGCTTCGTTGGGGATGGCGATGGTGGCACCGTCCGGCAGTTCCTTCAGGCTCTTGTACTTGCGCGAATAGCCGCCGAAAGGCTCGACGTGCACACCCTTGACGATTACCAGATGGGTACCGCGGCTTTCATTGAAGCTGTCCAGATACGGTTTGGTCTGGAAGTAGTTGGCATCGAGTTGCTTCTGCTCGACCTGCAGGTTGGGCTGCACGTAGTCGGTGAATACCTTGATCTGCAGATCAATGCCTGCCTCGGCCAGCTTCGGCTTGATCAGTTCGAGGATTTCCGCATGGGGAACCGGTGTGGCGGCGATAGTGAGTGTTTCGGCAGCGGACACCTGGGTGGTCAGCACAGCAGCCAAGGCGGCCAATAGAAGCGTCTTTCTCATGTTTATTCTCGGTAGCACCGGTGGGGTCACCAGCGGCGGTAAGGGTTGAGCCGTGACCAGGCAGGACGGCGCGCGGACAATAAGGCCGTGAGTTGTTGGAGGAAAATACTTTTAATTCATTCCCATATTTCTTTTAGGAACAACGGGGATGCTACGCACTTGTTGTGTTTCGGGCGGTCACTTCTAAAGTGTTAGTCATTCCTCTTACTGCGGTGAATGCCATGATCAGTGAAGCCCTGAGCCGTTTCGAACGACTCGAACTGGTTCCCCACGCCACACCGCTGCAGCATCTGATGCGCCTGTCCCATCATGTCGGGCGCGACATCTACGTCAAGCGCGATGACCTGACCCTGTTCGCCCTGGGTGGCAACAAGGCGCGCAAGCTGGAATACCTTGGCGCCGATGCCATGGCGCAGCATGCCGACACCCTGATTACCGCAGGCGCCATCCAGTCCAACCACGTGCGCCAGACCGCAGCGCTGGCCGCCAAACTGGGGCTGGCCTGTGTCGCGCTGCTGGAAAATCCGATCGATACCCAGGAACAGAATTACCTGCACAACGGCAATCGCTTGCTGCTGGACCTGTTTGGCACCCGTGTCGAGGTCGTCGACAACCTCGACGAGCCGGACCTGCTATTGATGGCCAAGGCCGAGCGTTTGCGCGCCACTGGCAAGAGCCCCTATGTGATCCCGATCGGCGGCTCCAACGCACTGGGTACCCTGGGTTACGTCAAGGCCGGTATCGAATTCGCCGAGCAGGTCAGCGCCATGGGCCTCGAAACCGGCACCCTGGTGCTGGCCTCGGGAAGTGGTGCGACCCACGCCGGCCTCGCGCTGGCGCTGGCCCATGTGCTGCCAGACTGGCATGTGCTTGGTATCACCGTATCGCGCCCGGCCGACCTGCAGCGTCCCAAGGTACTGGGGCTGGTGCAGCGAACTGCCGAATTGCTCGGCATCGGTGTACCGGATGAGTTGACCATCGAGCTGTGGGACGACTATTACGGCCCGCGCTATGGCGAACCCAATACCGGCACACTGGATGCGATCCGCCTGCTCGCCAGCAGCCAGGGGTTGCTGCTCGATCCGGTGTACACCGGCAAGGTATTCGCCGGGCTGCTGGACGGCGTCCACAAGGGCGCCTTCGAAGAGGGTAAACCCATCGTATTTCTGCATACCGGTGGCGCCCCGGCGCTGTTCGCTTATCAGTCCTTGACGCCTTGATCGCTATATATAAATAATTTTCAGTTATTTCCACAGCCGCCCAGTCAACCCTAGAGTGCTGCGTCCCAACCACTGTCCGAGGCTCCATCATGACCATCGCCACACTGCGTCGCCATTTCCTTATCGGTAGCCTCGGCCTGGCGCTCTTCGCCGGCCTTGGCGGTCAGGCCTTCGCGGCCGATGACTTACAGAAAATCAAGGAAAACGGCAGCATCAAGGTCGGTCTGGAAGGCACCTACCCGCCTTTCAACTTTCAGGACGAGAGCGGCAAGCTGGCGGGGTTCGAAGTAGACCTGGCCACCGCGCTGGCCAAGGAGCTGGGCGTGAAGGTCAGCTTCCAGCCGACCAAGTGGGACGGCATTCTCGCGTCTCTCGAATCGGGCCGTATCGACATCGTGATCAATCAGGTGACGATCTCCGATGAACGCAAGAAAAAATACGACTTCTCCGTACCCTACACCGTCTCCGGTATTCAGGCACTGACCCGCAAAAGCGACGTCGACAGCGTCAAGACCGCAGCGGATCTTGCCGGCAAGAAAGTGGGTGTTGGCCTCGGCACCAATTACGAGCAATGGCTGAAGGAAAACGTACCGCAGGCCGATATCCGTACCTATGACGATGATCCGACCAAGTTCCAGGACCTCAACGTTGGCCGTATCGATGTGGTGCTGGTCGATCGCCTGGCCGCATTCGAGATGGTCGCCAAGACCGGCGAGCGCATGGCCGTCGCGGGCGAGGCTTTCTCGCGCCAGGAGTCGGGGATCGCGCTGCGCAAAGGCAACCCGGAGCTGCTCGCGGCCATCAACAAGGCCCTTGATAAACTGCGCACCGACGGCACCTTGAAACAGCTCTCCGAAAAGTGGTTCAAGGCTGACGTCACGCAATGACGCCGGACACCTTCCAACTGGTGCTGGACTCCCTGCCCTTTCTGCTCAAGGGCGCAATCTGGACGATCGTTCTGAGCCTTGGCGGCATGTTCTTCGGCATGCTCCTGGGCTTCGGGCTTGCCCTGGTCAGGCTCTACGCCATCGCCCCGCTGGGCTGGCTGGCACGGGTGTACATCTCGTTCTTTCGCGGCACGCCGCTGCTGGTACAGCTGTTCATCATCTACTTCGGCCTGCCTGAGCTGGGGCTGCAACTCGAGCCTCTGACCGCGGCGCTGATCGGCTTTTCGCTGAACATGGCGGCCTATGTCGCCGAGATCATGCGGGCCGCCATCGCGTCCATCGACCGCGGCCAGTGGGAAGCCGCTGCCAGCATCGGCATGAGCAAGAGCCAGACGATGCTGCGCACCATTCTCCCCCAGGCGATGCGCACGGCGCTGCCACCGCTGGGCAACAGCTTCATCTCGCTGGTCAAGGATACCGCGCTGGCTGCCACCATCCAGGTGCCCGAGTTGTTCCGCCAGGCCCAATTGATCACCGCCCGCACCTACGAGGTGTTTGCCATGTACCTGGCCGCGACGGTGATCTACTGGATACTCTCCAGCCTGCTGGCGCACTTGCAGAACCGTCTGGAAGCACGCGTCAACCGCCACGAGGCGGATAACTGATGGCCTCAAGCATGATCACCGTTCGCAACCTGAGTAAATCATTCAAGGGCCAGAGCGTACTCAAGGGTATCGATCTGGATATCGCCGCTGGCGAGGTCGTCGCCATCATCGGCCCCAGCGGCTCGGGCAAAACCACCCTGCTGCGTTGCCTGAACCTTCTGGAAACCCCTGATGGCGGCAGCATCCGCGTCGGCGAAATCGAAATCGACGCCGGCAAGCCGATCAGCCAGCAACAGGGGCTGATTCGCAAGCTGCGCCAGCAGGTGGGTTTCGTATTCCAGAACTTCAATCTGTTCCCCCACCGCAGCGCCCTGGAGAACGTCATCGAAGGCCCGGTGGTGGTAAAGAAACAGCCTCGTCAGCAGGCTATCGAGTTGGGTCGGCAACTGCTGGCCAAGGTGGGCCTGGCCGGCAAGGAAGACGCCTACCCGAAGCGCCTGTCCGGTGGCCAGCAACAGCGCGTGGCCATCGCCCGGGCGCTGGCCATGGAACCGGACGTGATCCTGTTCGACGAACCGACCTCGGCGCTCGACCCGGAACTGGTAGGTGAAGTGCTGGCGACAATCCGCGCCCTGGCTGAAGAAAACCGCACGCTGGTCATCGTCACCCACGAGATGAGTTTCGCCCGTGACGTGGCCAACCGGGCGATCTTCATCGACGGCGGCGTCATCGTCGAACAGGGCGATGCGCGTGAGCTGTTCAGCGCGCCCAAGCAGGTACGCACCCAGCAATTTCTCAGCAAATTTCTCGGCGAGGCAGCCACGCATCACTGATCAGGGCTGGTAATAGGCATCCCACAGCCGGTTGCGAAATCGGTTGCTGGGGTCCACCTGGCGCTTGAGCGCGAAGTACTCCGTTGCCCCTGGGTAACCCTGTAGAAACTGTTCGCGGCTGGCGTGAATCTGATACGGCAGGTAATGCCGCCCGCCACAGCGCAATGCGGCTGCAATAAGGTCACGGGTCCAGGCAGCTGCCCTTTCCCGCTCTAGCGGCGATGTGCCCTGGCGGTAATACAGCACCAGGGCGAAAACTTCTTCCGGCGCCCAACTGAGCAACGTGCGCGGATCGGCCTTGGCATGGCGAATGGACACGTTGATCAGCTTGGCCTGGTGCTGATGAGTCAGGCGCGCCAGTTCGCCAACGAACCGTTCCAGCTGCCCTGGCGGCACGAAGTACTCCTGCAGCACATAACTGAAATCCGGCCCGGATATCGGCTCCAGCTCGCTGACATCGAGGCTGGCCTCGTGGTTGCGCCATTGCACCTTGGGGCTGCGATACAGCAGCGGATCGAGTGCCGCTTCGCGCAATTTGATGCCCGCCGGCGAGCCGCTCATGCGAATGCCCGCGCGCTGCAGATGGCTGCCCTGCTGCGCTGGGCTCAGGCGGTCTGTTTCGGTCAGCGCTGCTTCGGTACGCCGATAGGAAACCGCGCGCACCGTGGAAAAGTCATCGGGATAGAGAATGCCGTTGTGCATCACCAGGTCGGGCTGGGCGGCTATCTCGCGGTAGAACCAGGGCCGATAGTCTTGCAGGGCCATGACCTGACTTTCGCGGGCGATACGGGTGTTCTCGACCAGGCCCAGCGTTGCCTCGATGATGACCCCAAGGCCACCGTAGCCACCGACCACGCCATGGAACAGCGCGGCATTATGGCTCGGGGTGGCGTCAACCACGCGGCCATCGGCGAGCACCACACGGATGGCCTTTACCGACCCAGCGATGGGCCCCTCGCCTACATAGCGGCCATGCACGTTGACCGATAACGAGCCACCCACCGTGAAGTTGGCGTAGGACTGCATGATTTGCGGCGACAAGTCGTATGGGTCGATGTATTCGAGTATCGCGCGCCAGGTAATCCCGCTCTGTACGCGAATCTCGCGGCGCTCGGCAGAGAACGACAGCACCTGGTCGAGACCACGCATGTCCAGCAACAGTGCGCCGTCTGCAGTGGTCTGCCCTCCCATGCTGTAACGCCCGCCGCCAATGCTGACGGGCCCCACGTAACTGCGCAGCGCATCGACGACATCCTGCTCGCTGCGCGGCGCGATCACGCGCGCCATCACCACAGGGTTCAGACCGCTCACGTCGTTGACCACTTGCTGAGCGGTAACGTTTGAGCCGATCAGGCAAAGACACAGAAGCAAGCGGTGCATCGAACCATCCTTGGCGAGCAGTGGAAGTTGCGAGAACGAACAGTCAGGCGATGGGTTTCACTCGCGGTCCAGCAAGTGGAACCGGGGTAGTGAAAAGCGCCAGCGAATCGCGGCCAGGCGAATGCCCAGCACCACCAGCATGGCCACACCGGTATCCAGCCAGTGCGGGGTTTCCAGCATGCGCAGCAGCACGAAGGTCACCGCGCCGGCCAGGCAGGCGGTGGCGTAGATTTCCTTCTTGAAGATCAGCGGGATTTCGTTGCAAATGACATCGCGCATCACCCCGCCGGCGACGCCGGTCATCACGCCCATGATCACCGCCGTACTGGACGGCATGGCGTACTGCAACGCCACCTCGGTGCCGATCACGGTGAACACCGCCAGGCCGAAGGCATCGGCGATCAGCAGGCCCTTCTCATGGATCGGCCGGGTCAGGCGCACCCAGATCACGGTGCCGACCGCCGCCACCGAGGCGACCAGGATGTAGGTATCGTTACGGATCCAGCTTACCGGATGGTTGTCGAGAATCACGTCGCGCAGGGTACCGCCGCCCAGTGCCGTAATGATGGCGATCACCAGCACCCCGAACAGGTCCATGGACTTGCGCCCGGCCATCAGCGCGCCGGTGATGGCGAAGACCGCCACCCCGAACAGGTCCGCCAGGTAGAACAACTCACTCATCGACAACTCAGTTCACCGGCGTGCGCAAGGTGACGAATTCCTCGGCGGCGCTGGGGTGAACGCCGATGGTTTCGTCGAACACCTGCTTGGTCGCCCCGGCCTTGAGCGCGATAGCCAGGCCCTGAACGATCTCGCCCGCATCGGGGCCGACCATGTGGCAGCCCAGCACGCGATCCGTCTTGGCGTCGACCACCAGTTTCATCAGCGTGCGTTCGTCGCTCTCGGTCAGGGCCAGCTTCATCGGCCGGAAGCGGCTCTCGAAGATCGTCACCTCATGCCCCGCCTCGCGCGCCTGCTCTTCGCTGAGGCCCACGGTGCCGATATTCGGCAGGCTGAACACCGCCGTGGGGATCATCCGGTAATCGACCTTGCGGTACTCGTCCGGTTTGAACAGGCGACGTGCCACCGCCATGCCTTCGGCCAGTGCCACGGGAGTCAGCTGCACGCGGCCGATCACGTCACCGATGGCCAGGATCGATGGCGCCTTTGTCTGGTATTCATCGTCGACCTCGATATAGCCCTTGTCGTCCAGGGTCACACCGGTGTTTTCCAGGCCGAGGTTGTCGAGCATCGGCCGCCGCCCGGTGGCGTAGAAGATACAGTCGGCCTGCAGCGTACGGCCATCCTTCAGGGTTGCCTGCAGGCTGCCATCGGCCTGTTTGTCGATACGCACGATGTCGGTGTTGAACTGCACGTCCAGGCCACGCTTGCCGAGCTCTTCATGCAGGTGGGTTCGCAGGGAATTGTCGAAGCCACGCAGGAACAGATCCCCGCGATAGAGCAGCGACGTCTGTGCACCGAGGCCGTTGAAGATCGAGGCGAACTCCACGGCGATGTAACCGCCACCCACCACCAGTACGCGCCTGGGCAACTCGTCCAGGAAGAATGCCTGGTTGGAGTTGATCGCATGCTCGTGGCCGGGAATCTCCGGAATGTGAGGCCAGCCACCGGTGGCGATGAGGATCCGCTGCGCGCTGTAGGTCTTGCCACCGACCTCGACGCTGTGTTCGTCGAGGAGCCGCGCGTGGCCCTCGAGCAACGTCACGCCGCTGCCTACCAGCAGCTTGCGGTAGATGCCATTGAGGCGTTCGATCTCGCGGTTCTTGTTGGCGATCAGCGTCGGCCAGCTGAAGCTCGCCTGGCCAGGCGTCCAGCCAAAGCCTTCGGCATGCTCGAACTCGTCGGCGAACTGCGCGCCATACACCAGCAGTTTTTTCGGCACGCACCCCACATTGACGCAGGTGCCTCCCAGGTAGCGACTTTCCGCCACAGCCACACGGGCACCATAGCCTGCCGAAAAACGCGCTGCGCGCACACCGCCGGAACCGGCGCCGATTACAAAAAGATCGAAGTCGTAGGTCATCACAGCCTCCTGAACAGATGCAGAGCATACCGTAAACGCGGCCCCCTGCCCGCCTGGCACTTCGACCAAACTGTCAAGGCGCGGCCCTGTCTAGAGCTTTAATCAAGGAGCACATTCATGCGCCCAGTTCTCACTCATTTGGCGTTGCACGTGCCGGATCTACAGGCCTGCATCGATTTCTACGAAGACTTTTGCGCCATGTGCGTCATCCATCGCCGCCCCGGCAAGGGCTCGGAGATCGTGTGGATGGCAGAGCCGGGCCGCGAGAGCGACTTCATCTTCGTCATCATGCCAGGCGGTGAGCCGCGTCAACTGGCAGCGGGCGACTACAGCCATTTCGGCTTCGCGCTGCAAAGTCGTGCCGAGGTCGATGCAGTCGTCAGCAAGGCCCGCGCCGCGGGTTGCCTGCTCTGGGCTCAGCGTGACGAGCCTTACCCGGTGGGCTATTACTGCGGTGTGCGGGATCCGGCCGGTCATCAGGTCGAATTCAGCTATGGCCAGCCACTGGGCCCCGGCGCCACCCCGGTCAATGCCAGCTGAAGGGTGCGCCTGGGCCTAAACGGCGCAGCCGGAAACCAGAGCATGAAAAAACCGCCCGAAGGCGGTTTTTCGTTACGGCCGCGAGCTGTCAGCCTTTGCCGGTCTTGTAGAGTTTCTCGAAGCAGAAATTGGTCGCTTCGATATAGCCCTCGGCACCACCGCAGTCGAAACGCTGGCCCTTGAACTTGTAGGCCAGCACGCAGCCGTCCTGGGCCTGCTTCATGAGTGCGTCGGTGATCTGGATTTCGCCACCCTTGCCCGGCTCGGTGTTTTCGATCAGCTCGAAGATATCCGGAGTCAGGATGTAGCGACCGATGATCGCCAGGTTGGAAGGTGCGTCTTCAGCCTTGGGCTTCTCGACCATGCTGTTCACGCGGAAGATGTCATCGCGGATCATCTCGCCAGCGATCACGCCGTACTTGTGGATTTCGTCCATCGGCACTTCCTGCACCGCGACGATCGAGCAGCGGAACTGGTTGTACAGCTTGACCATCTGGGTCAGCACGCTGTCGCCTTCCAGGTTCAGGCACAGGTCATCGGCCAGCACCACGGCAAACGGCTCGTCGCCGATCAGCGGGCGGCCACTGAGAATCGCGTGGCCCAAGCCCTTCATCTCGACCTGGCGAGTGTAGGAGAAGGTGCAATGGTCGATCAGCCGGCGGATACCAACCAGGTATTTTTCCTTGTCGGTATTGCGGATCTGCTCTTCGAGCTCGTAGCTGATATCGAAATGATCTTCCAGAGAGCGCTTGCCGCGACCGGTCACCATGGCGATTTCGGTAAGGCCGGCAGACAGCGCTTCCTCCACACCGTACTGGATCAACGGCTTGTTCACGATCGGCAGCATTTCCTTGGGCATGGCTTTGGTTGCCGGGAGAAAACGGGTGCCGTAGCCAGCGGCGGGAAACAAGCATTTCTTGATCATGGAAGTCCCTGAATGAGAGAGGGTTATCGACGCCGAAGCAGTTTATCAGGACGCTCGCGGCTTACAACGGCAGGACGGTCATCACTTAAAACGTTTGCTCTGCCACGCAGTCACAAACCATGAAACCCACCGCAACGCGAGGTTCGCATGTCCATTGACAATGATTTGAAGAAAGAGGTTCTCACCCGCCTGCTGCATGCTCACCCCGAGGGGCTAGGCAAGGAGGTGCTGGACAACTTCCGTGGCGAGCACGCGGTCGCCGATACGCTCAAGCACCTGCAGGACAGCGGGCTGATTCACGATGGCGCCGTCACCGGCAGCGCTGGCGCGCTGTCGCTCAGCTATCCCATCAAACTCAGCGCCTCGGGCGTCGAAACGGCCAAACGACTCCACGCCTGATCAGTTGCTCTAGCCCGCCTGGCAAGCTGCGCCGTTTTCTCTCACGAGAAAACGGCGTTCAGCTGTAAGGGCCACCCGAACTCTGCCTTTTGCTGGGCGTTACCGCAAACGGTCAATCGCTAGTGGGTATTTCCAGGTGATTACCGACTCCGAAGCACTTATGCTTGTGTCGCTGGCCCCCGGCAAGCCAGCCAACAGCGCCTTCAGGTGCAAGGTTTCGGCTACCTGCATGGCCGGGGCAGCAAAGCTTAGCCCGCACTGATGGGAAGTTCATCCGTAAATCCGGCAAGAAAGCCTACGGCGCAACTACGCTCACCGTGGGGCGAGAGTACTGTCGCGATGGGACTTCGCAAGAGCAGGAAGACATCTACAGTCCCTGCCCTACCAGCCTCTCAAAGGACTTCCACCGCGTCAGCTGGCCAATCAAGGACCGACAGATGAACCGCACTCTCTCCATATCTCTGCTAAGCGCCGCCACTCTGTTCGGCCTCGTCGCATACAAGGCCGTCTACAGTGACCGCGACCCTGAAAGGGTGGCCGCTGAAGCGCTAGAAAGTGCGACCGAAGTTGCGCGAATGACCGCCATCATGGTCAATCGTGAAGCGCCCCAAATCATTGACGAACAAGTCCGCCTCGAAAAAGCCGAGGCTGGCCCGGGCGCTCTGGTCACTTACCATTACACGTTCATCAACTACGACGGGGGCGAGTTCACTGAAGACGCGGTGGCTGAGATGCGCACCGATTTGGTGAAACAGACCTGCACCAACGCAGCGCTCCGCAAACCCATCGGTGATGGCTTGAAGTACGAATTTCTTTACGCCAACAACTTCGGGGCGACAGTGGCCAGGGTTTCTGTGTCTGCGGCAAGTTGCACTGCAGCCGGGCTTGCTTCGGTAGCAGCTGAATAATGGATCGAGCCTGGCTCAAAGTGGATTTCCAACAGTCCGAAACACAAGGATCGGACTCTCCGAATCGACAAGACGTTTATCCAGGCCACGATCTGGTTGGCCTGGAACGCTAAACCTACCTGCGCCGCCCGGACGGCAAGCGAATCGGCCGCCATGTAGATCGCCCCGGCATAGAGCTACACCGTGGCCGTTCCGATCTGGTAATCGATGGTTTCATCGACTGGGTGGTCGACAACGACGACAGTTACCAAGCCAACCTGCACATCTACCCGCAGATCAAATACGACCTCGCCAAGGCCACGGGCTGGGGCAAGAAATTCTACGTGGGCGTCGAGTACGACTGCTGGAAACAAAAATATGGCATCGATGAGAACGGCCCGCTGGCTGACGACCTGGGCGGCACCAACCAAAGCGCCATCAGCCTGCTGGTCAAGACGCACTTCTAACCGCGGCCGGCCTGGTTGCCCGTGAAAAGGCGCAACGCTATGAACGCCGTCGAGTGAACGCGCAAGCCAGGTTTGAATTCGGAAAGAGTCACTCGCAAGGATGCAGCGTTGCGCCGCAGATGGTGCCCCGAGCCGGAATCGAACCGGCAAGACCTTGCGGTCGGCAGATTTTAAGTCTGCTGTGTTTACCAATTTCACCATCGGGGCGGCGAAATATGCGAGGGCTGGACTATATACACCCCCAGGCACCGCCGCAAGGTCAAAGGGCGCAATAAAAAGCCCCGTAAATCATTGATCTACAGGGCTATTGAGCGGGTTTCCGGCACGCATCGCGGAGGCCGGCACGCCGGCCAGGCTCGCCGCCATGGCCGTAGGTCCCGTTACTTGCTGCCGCGACCAACCAACAGGCCGATCAACAAGCCGAAACCCGAGGCGACTGCCACGGATGTCCAGGGGTTGCTCTCGATACGGTCCTGGGCGTTGCCAATGGTTTCACGCCCCAACTCGACTGCCTCTCGGCTCTTTTCGGTAATGGTGCCTTTGGCCTCATTGAGCAATGCGATCACTTTTTCACGGGCTTCGTGTGCCTTGTCGCCGGAGAACGATTCGGCGTCACCCAGCGCTTTGCTGGCCTGATCGAGAAGTTTCTTCAGTTCCTTGGCACTGTCCTGTTGAAACTGATCCAGGCCGCTTTCCAGCGAAGTTTTACGGGCCATTTGCGAATTCTCCATAAGTGATTGTCGCTCATTTGGAGGCACAGCCAGTCGCCATAGTTCAGGTTTTTTGCCGCACGCGGGGTCATGCCCCTACGAATCGAGCGGTATCAGCCCGGTATGAGCGACATGTTCGCCTGCCATGCCGCGCACCCGGGCGCGCAGATCGAAGGGCATGTCCGGCTTGAAGACGATCGCATGACCAATCAACTGGCCGTCTTCGTCGACGCGCTCGCGCTCCTCCTCCATCCAGGTTTCCAGCTCGTCACCCGTCAACCCAAGCTCTTCGGCCAGCAGCGCATGAAAACGCTCCAGGTCGTAACCGTCGAATTTTCCACCATCCATAATCGTCACCTCCTCGGTCAGTACTGCTAACTGAGGCTGCACAACGCGGCGGCAGTTCACACTGTGTGATCACGAGCGCCAGGTACGACGTCAGGCCTGCCTGCGATCTTCTCCGCAATTGAGGGCGCGCAGATCCTGGCGCAGTTGCATGACCAACTGGGATATCTGTCGCGACGTGGATAGCTCGGCCCGGGATATGCCGCTGACATTCAGGTACACCCGGTAGGTGACCGGATCCCTGATCTGGATGGTCACGGACTCGTTGCTATCGATGGTGCAACTGCAGGCCAGTGGCAGAAATGCACATTCGACGATGCGGCGTTGTTCAAGGACGGACATCATCTTGGAAACTCCTTCCCCCTGTTGATGACGATCGAAGTCTAGCCCGTTTGCATTCGCCTGCATGTGGCATATTGCCGCCGCTCATCGGCTCGCCTCGGGCGCCCTCGAAAACAGGCCGTTTCGGCTGTTCAACCACTGGTAAGCGAGCCTGAACCTTGCGTTAGCGCATCCCTCATTACTCTCACAGCCCCTGAGCCGGGGCCAACGTGGATAGACGATGAGGTGTTCCATGCAGACAAATCATAATGTTGAAGGCACAGAACGTTTGCTGTCACTGGCGGTTGGCGTGATGGGCATCAGCAGTGGAATCAGACAGGGCGGCGTCGGCGGCCTGATCAAGCTCGCGGCGTCGGTGCTGATCGCGAAACGCGGCATCACCGGCCACTGCCAACTGAAGAGCCTGCTGGGCTCCTGCGAACGCGATGGGGGTCACGACGAACGTAGCGCTCCGAATCCCGAACGCCAGGAGGGAGCGGCCTCGAAACCCGACAGCCCGCCTCGAGACAAGGAGTCGCGGATGGATAACGCGCTCGAAGAAACCTTCCCGGCCAGCGACCCCATATCGCCCTGACAGGGGCTTTTTTAGACGCGCCGCTCGGCCAAGGATAGGCCGAATGTTTCCGGACGCTCGGCTTGGGCCGCGGTAAGGGCTCTCTACAGGAGCCCTGAATCTGCCCTGGCAGCCAGACCAATAGCGCCATTACTGCCGTTGCGAGCACACAAAAAAGCCCCGTAGTCAGTAACTACGGGGCTTTGCGTTTGGAGGCTGAGGTCGGAATCGAACCGGCGTTCACGGATTTGCAATCCGGTGCATAACCACTCTGCTACTCAGCCTTTAAACTGAACGGGCCGTACATGACGGCCCGTTGAAACTGGAGCGGGAAACGAGACTCGAACTCGCGACCCCGACCTTGGCAAGGTCGTGCTCTACCAACTGAGCTATTCCCGCTTGTCTTATCGACGGGCGCCATTCTATAGCTTCGCAACGCCTAGTCAAGCTCTTGATTCAAAAAAGTTATTTCTTTTCTCCGGTGACGCTGAGATGCGGCCAGGCAGCCAGCAGGTATTGCACCATCGACCACAAGGTCAGTACCGCGGCAATGATCAGCAGCACATAACCGATCAGCACCCAGAAGCCGAACAGCGGCGGATTGCCGAGCAAAATCACCAGGGCCACCATCTGTGCAGCGGTCTTCCATTTGCCCAGGTTGGAGACTGCGACATGCGCCCTGGCCCCCAGCTCAGCCATCCACTCGCGCAGCGCCGACACGACGATCTCGCGGCCGATGATGATGGTCGCCGGAACTGTCAGCCACAGGTTGGCATGCTCGGCCACCAGCAGCACCAGTGCCGTGGCGACCATCAGTTTGTCGGCGACCGGATCGAGAAACGCACCGAACGGTGTGCTCTGCTCCCAGCGGCGAGCCAGGTATCCATCGAGCCAGTCGGTGATGGCAGCAAATGCGAATACCGCGCTGGCAGCCCAGTAGCTCCACGAAAATGGCATGTAGAACAACAGGATGAAGATCGGGATCAGCAGAACGCGGAGCACCGTAAGGAGGTTGGGGATATTCATCGGCTCGACTGGACGGTTAGGTGAGGCGGCATTCTACTCGCTGTGCAGGGCGGCATAAATCAAACCGGCCAGCTTTTTACTAATACCGGGTGCTTTGGCGATTTCTTCGGCACTCGCACGGGACAGTTCTTGCAGACCACCGAAATGGTTGAGCAGTTCACGGCGCCGCTTGGGACCGACCCCCGCCACCTCCTCCAGGCTCGACGTACGCCGCGCCTTGCCGCGACGAGCGCGGTGCCCGGTGATGGCGAAACGGTGGGATTCATCGCGAATCTGCTGGATAAGGTGCAGGGCCGGCGAGTTGCCCGGCAGGGTGAATTCGTGAGCTGCATCATTGAGGTACAGGGTTTCCAGGCCAGGTTTGCGCGTGGTGCCCTTGGCCACGCCGAGCAGAATCAGTTCCGGCACTTCAAGTTCGGTCAACACTTCGCGCGCCATGGCCAGTTGCCCTTTGCCGCCGTCGACCAGCAGGATGTCCGGCAACTTGCCTTCGTTCTGCTTGATCTTGCTGAAGCGACGACTGAGCGCCTGGTGCATCGCGGCATAGTCGTCGCCGCCAGTGACACCTTCGATGTTGTAGCGCCGGTAGTCCGACTTGATTGGGCCTTCGGGACCGAACACCACGCAGGACGCGACCGTCGCCTCGCCGCTGGAGTGGCTGATGTCGAAGCACTCCAGGCGCTGCGGCACTTCGTCCATGTCCAGCGCCTCCGCCAGGGCATCGAAACGCCCAGCCATGTGCTCGCGGTTGGCCAGGCGTGCGCTGAGGGCCTGCTCGGCGTTGGTGACGGCCAGCGCCTGCCAGCGCGCGCGGGTGGCACGCACTCGGTAGCTGATGCCCAGCTCGCGGCCGCGCAGCGCCTGAATGGCGGCAATCAGTGTCGGGTAATCCTCGTGGGGCGCGTTGACGATCAGCTCGGTCGGCAGGTCTCGCTCCTGGCTGCCGAGGTAATACTGGCCAAGAAACGCGACGAGCACATCCTGTACCTCTTCCTCGATGGCCACTTGTGGAAAGAAGTTCTTGCTGCCCAGCACCCGCCCACCACGCACGCTGATCAGGTGCACGCAGGCGCCGCCAGGGTTGACCATCGCCGCGATAACGTCCACGTCGCCGGTGCCGCCCTCCATGCTCTGCTGATCCTGCACGCGACGCAGCAAGGCCATTTGATCACGCAGCTCGGCCGCCCTTTCGAAATCCAGGTCCATGGATGCCTTCTGCATGGCCGCCGACAGCTCGGCATTCAACGCGTTGCTGCGCCCTTCCAGAAACATGACCGAGTGACGCACGTCTTCGGCGTATTCGGCCGGCTCGACCAATGCCACGCAGGGCGCCTTGCAGCGCTTGATCTGGTATTGCAGGCATGGCCGGGTACGGTTCTTGAAGTAGCTGTCTTCGCACTGGCGTACCAGAAAGGCTTTTTGCAGCAGCGCCAGGCTTTCGCGGATCGCCCCGGCACTCGGGTACGGTCCGAAATAGCGGCCCTTGCGGTTCTTGGCACCGCGATGGATATCCAGGCGCGGATAGTCGCCATCGGACAGAAACACGTACGGGTAGGATTTATCGTCGCGCAACAGGATGTTGTACGGCGGCCGCCACTCCTTGATCAGCGTCTGTTCGAGCAGCAACGCCTCGGTTTCGTTGGCCGTGATGGTGGTTTCAACCTGGGCGATCTTGCCGACCAGAGCAGCCGTCTTCGGGGCCAGCCCGGTCTTGCGGAAATAGCTGGCAAGGCGCTTCTTCAGGTTTTTTGCTTTACCGACGTACAGCAGGTTGCTGCTCGCATCGAACATGCGATACACGCCTGGACGACCGCTGCAGGTGGCAAGAAAGGCACTGGCGTCAAACACGGGGATAACTTCAGCTGGTGGCATCGACCATGCCGTGGCGTACCGCAAGCAACGCCAGCTCCACATCACTGGTGATCGATAGCTTTTCGAAAATTCGGTAACGGTAGGTATTGACCGTCTTGGGCGACAGACACAGTTTGTCGGAGATGCTTTGTACCTTCTGGCAGCCGGCGATCATCAGGGCAATCTGAATTTCGCGCTCGGAAAGCAGATCGAACGGCGAGTTGCTGCTTTGCGGCTGGAACGATTTGAGCGCCAGTTGCTGAGCGATCTGCGGGCTGATGAAACGCTGCCCACCGAACACCATGCGAATGGCCTGGACCATTTCCTCCAGCGCGGCGCCCTTGGTCAGGTAGCCGGCCGCCCCGGCCTGCAGGAGACGCGTCGGGAACGGGTCTTCCTCGCAGACGGTAACGGCGATCACCTTGAGGTCGGGATGGCTGCGAATCAGCTGCGGGTCGCTTCGAGACCACCGATGCCGGGCATTTTTACGTCCATTAGAACGACGTCAGGTTTCAGCTCACGGACCTTTTTCAGCGATTCCTCGCCAGAGTTGGCCTCACCGATGACCTGCAAGCCGTCGATGTCAGCCAGCATGCGTGAAATACCCGTACGAACGAGGTCATGATCATCGACTACCAATACCTTAATCAAACGAACACCTCGTACCTGCGCGAACGCCGCGCAGCAACTGCATGGGAAACATCACCATACCAAAAAACCTGACGCCTGAGTTAGCCACCAACGTCAAATCGCAAGCGTCAATTATAGGTACATAGTGCCTGCACGCACCCTGTTCAAGGCAGCCGGTACCGATGAGCCACCACCAGTGGCCAGCATTCGGGCAAATTCATCCGTTGCCCCGGTCATGCAGTGGTAAACGCCTCTGCTCGCCGGTGCCGAGGCCCGATAATTTATGCGGAACGCCCGAGCACAGGCACGGCTCTGAATTTACAGACCGTGGCACACACCGAGGAAATCCGCATGGACATGCTCATCAAGCAACTCAAGACCGTAACAGCTGGCCGCTATCACATCGTCACGGAAACTTCCTCGGACGGCATGCAGGTCGATTGCCTCGATCTGCAGTGCAACCTGGTGGCAACCCGCAAGCTCTCTGCGGCGCAGTTGCAGAACAAAATCCTGATGACGGCTGTCTATGCCGACCTCAAGGGATCGTTGGGCTATTGAGCGATCCCGTCCGGATCAGCCCTGCCCTGCTGCCGAACTGAAAGCCATGGGGCCAACGCGTGGCCTTCGACTTCTCAGCCTGCCATTGGCGCATGCCGGTGCGCATTTAAATTCTGCCAGCAAGGGTGACTTTTCCTCGCCCGACAATTACTGTATGCACATACAGCAAGCAGGATCCACCCCATGGCAGCCGATACCGCCCCAGCCTCCCCTTCGTCTTACCAAGCCCTGGCTGCACGCGTTTCCCGCACCATCAACGCACCCGCCGCACAACGCGCTCGCTCCGCGGTTCTGCTTAAAAGCGAGAGCGACAGCGCGGATGACTGGGCCAGAATCCTTGACGAGATCGCCGAAAACGACAATGTCACCATCGCTTGGCGCGATGATGGCGTGCAGTTGTTCTGGACAGTGCCTCAGGAAGACTGATGCCAGTACATCACTCAATCGTCGGCGCTTGCATGGTTGCCGTGAAGGCCACATCTCTCGCGCGGTGTTACGAATAGAACTAATCTAGCCTTCCGTAACGGCCGCCCTCACAAGTAGAAGCCATGCCAAACCACTCGCTCAGCATAAGCGTGCAGTTACCTGCAGGCAGTTCTTTGGCGACCAGGCTCAATCACGAGCTCATAGAGCACCTACCGGTGGGTGTTTACCTGTGTGATGCCTCGGGTACGGTCGTGGCCTATAACCAGAAGGCCGCCGAAATCTGGGGTGAGGCGCCAATCCTGGAGGACTCCCAGGTCAAGTTCTGCGGCGCCCACAAACTGCTCACCCCCGAAGGCGTGCACGTTCCCCACGAGCAGACGCCTCTTGCGGAAATTCTCGTCACGCAAAAAGCCATCACCAACTTTCGCACCATCATCGAGCGCCGTGATGGCAGCCGAGTGCCGGTATTGGCCAACATCGTGCCGCTGTTCGACGGTACGGGCCTGATGGTCGGATTCATGAACAGCGTTCAGGATCTGCGCCACCAGGCCGAACAGGAACTGGCCCAGCAGCACCTGGAAAGCGCGCTGTTCCAATCGCAGAAAATGGAAGTGGTGGGCCAGATTACCAGCGGCCTTGCCCATGACTTCAACAATCAGCTGGCAAGCATGGCGATGGCCCTGTCGCTCATGGAAACCGAGGTGGAAGCGGCGAAGTCCGGCAAGCTGAGCAAATATTATGCGCTGTGCAGGGAGTCGGTCGAGCGCGCCACGGGGCTTGCGGAAAACCTCCTGCGCTTTTCCCGCAAGCGCGCCAAGCGGCTGGAGCGCGTCGATCCCAACCAGATCCTGCTTGGCATGGCATCACTGGTCCGCACGGCGGTCGGAAGCAAGATCATGCTCAACCTGAGCCTCGCCCCCGAGGCACGCTTCCTGAAAGCCAACAAGCAGCAACTGGAAAGCGCCATTCTCAACCTGGCGATCAACGCCCGGGACGCGATGCCCAACGGCGGCACGCTGACGATAAGTACCCATGAGGCGCACCTGGACCGTACCAACTTCACGCAGCACAACTCCAACTTCAAGCCGGGCAGCTATACGGTGATCAGCGTCATCGATACAGGCTGCGGAATGACGCCCGACGTGCTGGACAAGGTTTTCGCGCCGTTCTTCACCACCAAGCAGGATGGCAAGGGCACCGGCCTGGGTCTGTCGATGGTGCGCGGATTCGTCAATGAAATGAACGGCCAGCTCACGGTGGAAAGCGAGCCCGAAAAAGGCAGCTGCTTTCGCCTGCACTTTCCCTGCTATGGCTCCGAGCATTCCATGGCAATCGATGGTTCCGAGCCGCGCTAGCCTGGTGCAGTGCAGTGCAGTGCAGTGCAGTGCAGTGCGCACGATCACGCGATGGCAACGCGTGCGAAAAAACGTCGCTCAGCCTTTCTGGCGGCACCTGGCGAGGGCTGGCGAATGGGCCGTGTTCAGCCATTTGGCATTATTTGCGCGCATAAAAAAATCCCGGCGGGTTGCCGGGATTTTCGATTTGGTGGAGGGCCAGGGATTCGAACCCTGGGAACGCTACTAACGTTCGCCGGTTTTCAAGACCGGTGCATTCAACCGCTCTGCCAACCCTCCAGGTCGACATGGAACACTTCATTTTGCTGAAACATTCCTTTGCAACCTTATGGGCTGCGGGCGGCATCTTACCGGAACGTAACACACTGTCAAACACTCTGATTGGGCAGTACCCAAGGCTCTGTTATGATGCTTCTCGACCTTGGTCACGGAACCAATAGCCTTTATCAGGAGTGTCGCCATGCGCGAACAAGATTACGCAAACAGCCCTTCACGGGTTGAACAAACCGCAGTCAGCAGCGTTCTGCGCAACACCTACGGTTTGCTGGCTCTCACTTTGGCATTCAGTGGCATCGTGGCATTCATGGCACAGCGCGCGAACGTGCCGTACCCGAACATTTTCGTGGTGCTGATCGGCTTCTACGGTCTGTTCTTCCTGACCGCCAAACTACGTGATTCCGGCTGGGGGTTGCTGTCCACCTTCGCACTGACCGGCTTCATGGGTTACACCCTGGGTCCGATCCTCAACCGCTACATCGGCATGGCCAACGGCGCTGAAATCGTCAGCTCGGCCTTCATGATGACGGCGCTGGTGTTCTGCGGCCTGTCTGCCTATGTGCTGACCACCCGTAAGGACATGAGCTTCCTGAGCGGTTTCATCACCGCCGGCTTCTTCGTCCTGCTGGGTGCCGTGCTGGCCAGCTTCTTCTTCCAGATCAGCGGGCTGCAACTGGCGATCAGCGCCGGCTTCGTGCTGTTCTCGTCGGCCTGTATCCTGTTCCAGACCAGCGCGATCATTCACGGTGGCGAGCGTAACTACATCATGGCCACGATCAGCCTGTATGTATCGATCTACAACCTGTTCATCAGCCTGCTGCAGATCTTCGGCATCATGGGTGGCGACGACTGATCGGCAATACCCAGGCACTGAGAAGCCCGCCGTTCGGCGGGCTTTTTTATGTGCGCTCGATTACCACCAAAGGCTACTGCTGAGCCTTGTCGCGCATGCCTTTGAGGGTGTTGAACGGGGCTTCCACCACAAACTTGTTGGCCAACCAGGACGGCACGCTCCCACCCGGGTCCGAATACGCCTGATAGACCACCTCGACCATGCCGTCGGCCTTGGGCGTCATCTTCCAATAGCCCTCTATCTCCGCGACACGCACATAGCCCTGCTCCGGCGGCTGGTAATCCGCAACACCGTGCAAGGTGCGGGTTACGCTGCCATCAGCACCCTGTTCGGTCGTTACCTCGATGATCGAATCGCGTGGCGTCACCGGCCAGGGCGTGTTGAACCGCGCGTAGGTCCAGCTCCTGGCACCTTCATGCTTGAGCAGGCGCTGCTCCCTGCACTCGTGGATCCATGCGCAGGAGGCCACGACATTCTCCTGCAACGCCATGAGGCTGCTCATCTCGGTTTTGATCAGCGTCACGCCGCGGTACGCCTTGTAAGGCGAACCCGCTACGTCAGCCAGGTAGACCTTGATGCCCTCCTCATCCTTGACCAGTTTCCAGTCATCGGCGTGGGCGGCTGATGCGATACACAGCGCGGTGCTTGCTAACAACAATCGAGTCAACGACATGCTTCCACTCCAGCTTGATCCTGTAGGGTCAGACAGCGGCGGCCGTGGCGCCCTCCAGCCAGGCGATCAAACGAATGGCGTGTTCACGGTCGGTACCACAGACATCGTAATCGGCCGAGAATGCCGAACATACCTCGGGGCGGTCCGGATGGCCGAAAATCGTGCAACGGTTGTCCTCGCTGAGGTTTACGCAACGCATGCCAGCTGGTTTGCCATGGGGCATGCCAGGGATAAAAGAGGTGATGGATGGGGAAATGCAGCAGGCGCCACAACCGGGACGGCATTGCATGAAACGAACCCTCGAGCGAACCACTGCGCTGAACGACGCTGATTCTAACGTGTCAGGAAGGCTGCGGGCAGCCCCGGTGATCAGCCCAGATCGAGGCGGATGCTGAAGCGCGAGCCTTGCCCTGGGGTGCTGGCTACGTCCAGCTGGGCACCGAGGATATCCACCGCCAGCTGGTGGGTGATATGCAGGCCAAGACCTGTCCCCCCTGCCCCCGGCGCGTGGTGAAGAATGGATCGAAGATCTTTTGCAGATGCTCTTCGGTCATGCCCTGGCCATCATCGATCACCTCGATCAGACACTGGCGCTGTGCCTCGTCCATCAGTCCGCGCACCTGGACCACGCCTCTGGTACCCGGACCGAAGGCGTGAATCAGAGCATTGTCGATCAGATTTTGCAGGATCTGCCCGAGCGGCCCCGGGTAACTGTCGAGCATGAGGCCGTGGGGCACCTCCAGTTCAACGCGGTGCATGCCCTGTCGCAGTTTTGGCTGCAGCAACAGCACGACCTCATCGACCAACTCGCGCAAATCGAAACGCCGTCGCTCGGTGCTGGCGCGGTCAGTGGCCAACTGTTTGAAGGCCCGCGTCAACTGCGCCATCCGTTCGAGGCTGGTCAGAATGATGCTCAAGCCGTCATCGGTGCGCTGCACGAAACGCTCCAGCGCCGTGCGCTTCAGCCCTTCGCGCATCGCGCCCTGAAACTCCTGGCTGGCCCTCTCCAGCGTGGAAGCGGCCACGCTGGCGGCGCCGATGGGCGTGTTCAACTCGTGTGCGACCCCCGCCACCATGGTGCCCAGCGAGGACAACTTCTCGGCCTGTAGAAGCGCACGCTGAGTTCGTTGCAACTGATCCACCGTGTGCTGCAACTGTTCATTGCTGAGCGCCAGCGCCTGGCTGCTGACATACAGCTCATGCTCGGCGCGTAACCGCCGCGTTTCATCGATGGCGCGGCGCACACTGATCAACAGGCCGAGGCCCTGCAGAAGGCCAAAGAACAGCAGCACTCGCCACAGCACATCGCGGCGCAAGGCGCTCAGCTGTTCGGCGCGAAGGTGTGACAGCAACACCCAGTGGTCCGCCTGGTTCGAGGTAGCTGAGGCGGCGTCGCTCGGACGGAAATGGCTGAAGGTCCAGAATCCGGCCTTGTCGATGAACGAGCCACGCTGGCTTTCCTGCAACCGTCGCCAGCTCGATGGTTGGCGGCTGGCCAGGGTCAGCTCAGGCTTGCCGAGCATGAAACCCCAGGCATGCTCGGGTCGCTCGCCCAGCATCCAGTACCCTTCGTGATCAAGCAGTTGCAGCGAACCACCGTAGGCAACCGAAGTTTCCTGCAACCGCCCAAGCAGCCGCTCGGCACGATAGTCGAGTATCAGGATGCCGCGCCGTTCACCGCGCTCGCTGAATACCGGCACCGCGGCCCGCAATATGGGCACCAGCGCGCTGATGGTGCCATCCGCCCGGTACTGCCGATCCAGATCGAAGCGAGACAGGTATGACTCACCGCGAAACAGGTGCATGGTTTCCACGAAGTAGTATGCCGCGGAGTCGTTCTGCAGATTGGGTGCATCGACAAGCTTCGCCTTGCCGGCCCCGCCGTCAACCCGCACGCGCTCCATGCCGGTTTCATCGAGCCAGCGGATGCGCTGGTACACGCCACGGCTGTCGGAAAACTCGACGAACAGCTCGCTCAACGCCACATAACTGTCGTCGGATGCGTACTTGAGCGCCCGCGTCAGCAGCGGCTGCTGACTGAGGAACTGCAGGTCGCCGCGCAGGCTGGCGAGATGCCGCTCCAGTACCGCGACGCCCTCCGCCTGGCTGTCCGCCTGCGCCTCCAGCAACGGCTCGAGCCGATCACCAAGCATCCGTTCATACAGCAATCCGCTGAGTACGATGATCAGCAGCGACCAGGGCAGCAATAGCACCAGCAGGTTGCGTGGCAGGGGTTTCGACAACACCGCGCGCCACGCAGCAACCCGGCGAGCGATCACCGGCGCGCACGCTCGGTCAGCCAGACCAGCAGACTGTCGAGGGGCATCGGCCTGGCAAACAGATAGCCTTGCGCTTCGACACACTCATGCTGTTGCAACCACTCGGCCTGCTCCTGATTTTCCACGCCCTCGGCGATGACCGACATGCCGACGCGCTGGGCGATCTGAATCACCGCTTCGGCGATCGATCGCCCGTCCTCCTGGGCATTCAGTTCCTGCACGAAGCTGCGGTCGATCTTCAGGCGATCGGCCGGCAATTGCCGCAGGTAGCTGAGCGACGAGAAGCCTGTGCCGAAATCGTCGATGGCCACTTTAACGCCCATCTGCCGCAAGGCCAGCAGCTGTTCGCAGACCAGTTCGAACGAGCGCATGGCCACCGACTCGGTGATCTCCAACTCGACCTGGGTGGCACGCACGCCGGCGCTTTCCAAGTGCGACGTGAACCGCTCGATGAAATCCCGTTGCAGCAGTTGAGTCGCCGATACATTGATGGCCACCCGGATGTCACCGTGCCCCGCTTCGTCCAGTCGCCTGGCAGCCTGCAGCGACAAGCGCATCAGCAAATCGCCCAGCGGCAGGATGTAGCCGGTGGTTTCCGCCAACGGTATGAATTGTAGCGGCGGTATGGGCTTGCCATCGGCCGGGTACCAGCGCGCCAAAGCCTCGACGCCGGTGACTACGCCCGTGCGCATGTCCACCTGGGGTTGCAACTGGATACTGATCAGGTCGCTGGCCACGGCATCTCTCAGCGCCAGCAGCAGGCGAAAGGATTCGGCATGAGCGCCCTGCAACTGGCGATCATGCACCACATGCTGGTCATGCCCCAGTTGCTTGGCTTGTTTGAGCGTCAGCCGGGCATCCTGCAGCGCCACGCTGGCGGTATCGTCGAAATCGCGCAGGTAGAGCGTCACGCTGCTCAGGCTGTGGACCTGGCCCAGTTCATAGGGGCGATTGGGACGCCGGAACAATGCCACGATATCCTCGGCGCGCACTTGCTCTTCGGGGCCAAGGATGGCGAACAGGTCGTCACGCACCCGGGCGATCAGCACGTTGCTGTCGAAGGTTTCACGCAGGCGATTGGCAACCAGGCCAAGAATGAAATCGCCGTAACCCGTCCCGAACGCGGTATTGGCGCCGGAAAAATTGTCGATGTCGATCAGCACCAGCACGCGCTCGTGCTTGTTCGGGCTGTTCAGCGTCATGTCGAGCATGCGAATCAGCGCATTGCGGTTGGGGATCTTCAGCAGGTCGTCCTGGTAGGCCATTTCCTCCAGGCGACTGAACAACGCCACGTTATAGAGGCCACGGCTGATGCTGGCGCTGAACACTTCGAGCAGTTCCAGTTCGGTATCGTCCAGCGTGCGTTCGGTGGCCACATAGCAGGCGTAATCCGCGCCGGCCTGAAAGCGCGGAAAGAACAGCACGGTACAGTCGTCGAAACGCAGGGTGGTCTGTTTTTGCAGGCTACAGCGCAACGCGCTGGCGACGGCGTCGTCCCTGAGGCTATCGAGGTCGCCGTCGATGGAGCCATAGAAACGGCCGCTGGCGCTGATCACATGGGCGTTGGGCAATGTGCCCGGAGCGGCTTCCTTGGCCTTGACGCAGACGATGCCTTCAGCCTGCAGGTCCAGCAGCGAGGCGATCTCGGAAAGAATCTTCGCCGACAGCTCACGGGTGTTCTTCGAGCAAAACAGCGCGTTGCTGGACTCGACGATCATCTGCAGGCCGCGACGGGCACGCGCTGTCGCCTTGAGCTGCGAGTAGCTGCGCACGCCGGTGGTCAGCACCGTGCGCAGGCGTTCGGCACTCAGCTCGCTTTTCGACCAGTAGTCGTTGATGTCGTAATCCCGCATGACCTCCTGCACAGGTGCCATGCCGGGCTCGCCAGTCAGCAGCACGATACGGATCTCGGCGTTGCCGATAACTTCGCGCAAGGTCTTGACCAGGCGCAGGCCTGCATCCTCGGTCTCCATCACCACATCGAGCAGCACCAGGGCGATATCCTGCTGCTCGGCGAGAATCATCGCCGCCTCGCGGTTGCTGAAGGCCTGCTGAATATCGACCCGCCGCCCGAGAATCTCCATCTCGCTGATGGCAAAGGCCGTCGCACGCTGGAAGCCAGCATCATCGTCGACGGTCAGAATGCGCCACGTCGGCTGATGTGCACCCTCTAGAGGTTCATCCTCAAAAAGCACCACGGAGTCATCCATGAAAACACGCACCTATCACTCAGAGAGGAGGAAACATTACCTTCCGCGCCGCAAAGTATAGCCAGCCCTGGAAAGACACAAGACGCATGATGGCATTTCATACACGGCACCAATTCGGCCATTCGTCGGTCTGAAGGTCAGCGCTGATGAGCGGGCGTTATTCGCCGGGCAACGGACAAGGAGACGCTATGGGGCATTGGCTGGTCATTGATCTGGAAGCCACCACCGAAGAAGGTGGCTGGCCGGTCGAGCACATGGAGATCATCGAGATTGGCGCCAGCCTGGTGAACGCCAATGGTCACGAGATCGACCATTTCCAGCGTTTCGTGCGACCGTTGCGACGCCCCAACTTGACCCGTTTCTGCCGCGACCTGACCCATATCAGCCAGGCGGACGTCGACGCGGCCCTGGCATTGCCCGCGGTCTGGCAGCAGTTCGAACGCTGGCTGGAGCCGCACCATGCGCGACTGCAAGGCTGGTGCAGTTGGGGTGACTACGACCGCGTGCAATTGCAGCAGGACTGGCAACGCAACGAGCTGGCCAGCCATCTGCAGCGCCTGCCCCACCTGAACCTCAAGCAGCGTTTCGCCAAGGCCCGCCAACTGGCACGCCCGGTTGGCCTGAACGCCGCGCTGCAGTTGGCTGGTATCGGTTTCAGCGGCCAGCAGCACCGCGCGCTCACCGACGCGCGCAATACGGCACGCCTGCTGCCGCTGGTGATGGCCGGCTAGAGGGCTGCAGGAGAGGTGACGCCAATGGACGCCTTGGGCATACTGGCCGGCCATCTATCCCGCCCTTACGAGGACGCACATGTTCAAGGTCAACGAGTATTTCGACGGTACCGTCAAGTCCATCGCATTTGGCATGGCAGAAGGCCCGGCCACCATCGGCGTCATGGCCGCAGGCGAATACGAGTTCGGTACCAGCCAGCTGGAAGTCATGCACGTGATCGCCGGCGCACTGACCGTGAAGCTGCCAGGCAGCGACAGCTGGGAAACCTTCACGGCGGGCAGTCGCTTCACCGTGCCGGCCAACAGCAAGTTCCAGCTGAAGGTCGAGCAGGACACCGCCTACCTTTGCGAGTACCGCTAAGAGCGACAGCCTCCCCGTCAGCGTGGCGAAAGGGGGGCAACGCTCCACGGGTTAGCAGCGTCACCCTCATGATTGCCGCCGGCTAGGGTTTCTCCGGCATGCCGTCGACTACGCCAGCGGTATTGTCCAGCAGGCTCTTGGTGGCGGTTTGCAGAAAGCCTTCGAGGCGCTGCTTCATCAGCTCGTCGACCGGGCCTTCGATACGCTGGGCGGTCGGTTTGGCCCCCAGGCTGTAGCGGTACAGGCGCGGCTCGAAATCCTTGGGCTGCACCAGCACGCGATCGGCCGTCACGATGGCGACGGTCTGATCGCCACCCGACGGTTTGATCACACCGATGCCGCCATCGCCCTCCGGCAGGTTGAGCAGGTCGCGGCCCCAGCATTGGTGACGCACATCGCCACCGAGTCGGCCCATGATGGTCGGCACGATGTCGACCTGGGTACCGACGGTATGGCTGACCTTGCCGTATTTCTTTTGGATCCCCGGTGCGATCAGCAGCAGCGGTACGTTGAAGCGCTGCAAGTCCATTTCCGTCACCTGATCGAAACCGCCGAAGCCGTGATCGCCCACCACCACGAACAACGTTTCGTTGAAATAGGGCTCCTGGCGCGCTTTCTCGAAGAACTGGCCAAGCGCCCAGTCCGAATAGCGCATGGCGGTGCGGTGCAGGTTTTCCTTGCCGTCGATCATTACCGGCTCTACCGGCAGGTCCTTGGGCAACGCATAGGGGGTGTGGTTGGACAGCGTCTGCAGCAGCGCATAGAACGGCTTCTCACCGTAATTGGTCTTCAACTCCAGCGCGCCGCGGTCGAACATGTCCTGATCGGAAACGCCCCAGGTCGGATCCATGAATACCGGATCGACGAAATCCTCGCGGCCGATGAAGCGGGTCATCCCCTGGTTGCTGAAGAACCCGGACTGGTTGTCCCACTGGAAATTGCCGTTGTAGACGTACAGGTCGTCGAAGCCGCGGGCACCGAGCAGTTGCGGCAGCCCGGAAAACTTGTGGGCACCCTCGGGTGTGCGCATCAGGTACTCGAAACCAGGCAGATTGGGGAAGCAGGCCATGGTGGCGAACATGCCCTGATGGGTGTGTGTGCCATTGGAGAAGAAGCGGTCGAACAGCAGGCCTTCCTTGCTCAGCTTGTCGAAGTACGGCGTGATGTTGCCCGCGGCCCCCAGTGCACCGACCGAATGCCCGGCGAAACTCTCCATCAGGATGACCACCACATTGCGGATCGGCAGCGTGCCGTCGGCAGGCGGTGTGTACACCCGGCGGATGGCGGCATCATCGGCGTCGACCAGTTTGTCATCCGCAGTCAGCAGCATGTCGCGGGTGCTCTGCCTGGCCTGCTCGTCTGCCATGGTCGACTGCCAGGTGTTGTCACGGTGTGGCCCGAAGGTCGCCTGGGCGGCCGTGAACAGGGTCAGTGTGCCGTTGAGGCCCAGTTGGTTGGCGAACATCGACTCGGTGGTATAGGCATCGCCCCAGCGCAACGGCGGCCCTTGGCGCAGGTGGCCACGGGCTGCGATGACCGCGATCAGCAAGCACAGGAAAAACACCGACACGCGCCAGTACCAAGCCACCGTTGGGCACGGCGAGGCTGCGACACGCGGGGCCTTGGCACGGCTGGCGCGGTCGAACAGCGAGAACATCCACCACAACAGGCCGGTGATGACGAGCCAGGCAACTAGGTAACGCGCCACCGGAAACCCGTTCCAGAGCATGCTCATCACGGTGGCCTGGTCTTCTTGCAGGTACTGGAACACCAGGCTGTTCAGGCGCTGGTGGAATTCCTTGTAGAAGTCCAGTTCGGCGAGGCCGAGAAACAACGTGACGCTGGCGAAGGACGTCAGCCAGACCCGCTGCCAGATCCGCGCCAGCATCGCCCGTGTGCTCAACAGGGCGAGCAGCAGCGGCGCACAGGCGTACACCACCACCCGCAGGTCGAAGCGCAGGCCATTGAAAAAGGCTTCGGCGAACACCGCTGCCGGCGTGTCACCGATCAGCTCACGGTTGTAGACCAGCAATCCGGCGCGCAGCAGGCTGTACATCACCAGCAGCGCCAGGGCGCTGAAAACGGTGAAGAGCATTTGACTGCGTAACGGCTGGAGGGAATGCGAAGCGTTGCGAGGGGTGCCCTGAACTGCTGTAGGGTTCATTTCAATCAACCACCAAAGACGTATGACAGCCAGCACGCCATGAGTCACGGCTGCTGGTGGCCGGCGAGTATTCGGGTGGGGATGTGAAAATTTTGTCGCCAGGTGTCCAGCAGGCTGCCATGGGCGCCGGTCTTGGCGAGGAGTGGTTTGAAAGTCATCTTGCACGCTGACAAGAATCGGCCCGGCGGTTATCGTCAGAGCATGACCCAGAGCGAAACCATCATTCTGCCTTGTCGGGCACCCTGGAACTGGCTGCAGTTCCATGAGCATTTCACGCTCCGCGCCATCGCCGGCCAGGAAAGCCTCGGGGAGCGAGACTACTGCCGCAGTTTTCGCCTGGCGGGCGTCACCGGCTGGTTTCGCGTCAGCGCACTGCCCGACCAGAACGCGCTGCAACTGCTCTGCAGCGCCTCGGCCGGCGACTGCCTGGCGCCGTTGACCCAGCGTGTGCGGCGCATGTTCGACCTGGATGCCGACCCGGCCGTAATCGCCGCCCATTTCGCCAGTGACCCGCACCTGGCAACGATGCTCGCGCGCAATCCGGGCCTGCGCCTGCCTACCGCCTTTGATGCGTTCGAGCAGGCGGTGCGGGCCATCGTCGGCCAGCAGGTGACCGTGAAAGCGGCGGTGACCATTACCGGGCGCCTGGTCAACCGCCTCGGCGAGCCGCTGGATGACGGGCCGCCGGGCATCGACCGATTATTTCCCACCCCTGCCGCCCTGGCGGCTGCCAACCTGGATGGGATCGGCATGCCTGGCAAGCGTGTGCAGACGTTGCAGCACTTCGCCGCGCAGGTGGCCAGTGGCCAATTGCGCCTGGATATCAGCCACGGCGCGGCCGAGCTGGTCGAACGTCTGTGTGCCCTGCCCGGCATCGGCCCGTGGACCGCCGAATACATCGCCCTGCGCGCCTTCGGCGATGCCGATGCGTTCCCGGCCAGCGACCTGGGCTTGCTGAAAGCGCCGATCTGGGGCGCGGGCGGCATCAGCGCGCGCCAGTTGCAGGCCCACGCCGAAGCCTGGCGCCCCTGGCGGGCGTATGCCGCTGCCCATCTGTGGCACAACTATTCAGGAGGCTGAGGATGTTCTACCGCTACCACGACAGCCCCATCGGTCGTCTCTTCATGGTGGGAGACGAGCAAGGTTTGCAGCAACTGCTGATGGAGGTCGAGCGTACGCCCTGGCGGATCGCCGATCACTGGCGCGAGTCGGGCTCGCAACTGGACACCGCCAGCCGTCAGCTGGACGACTACTTCAGCGGTCGCCGACAGCGCTTCGAGCTGCGCCTCAACCCTCAGGGCACCGCGTTCCAGCAAGCGGTGTGGCGGGCGCTGCAGGAAATCCCCTATGGCCAGCTGGACAGCTACGGCGCGCTGGCCCGGCGCATCGACAGGCCCAGGGCGGTGCGCGCAGTTGGTGCAGCTAATGGCGCCAACCCGATCTGCATCATCATCCCGTGCCACCGCGTCATCGGCCGCGACGGCAGCCTCACCGGCTTTGCCGGCGGCTTGCCGCGCAAGCAACGGCTGCTGGAGCTGGAAGGCGCAGTGCCGCGGGCGCAGGAGTCGCTGTTCGATTAGGGCGCCGGCTCAGTCTTCCAGGCGCGGGAAACATGCGGCGATGTCGTCGCCGCTCGGCTGGCCTGCCAGTGCGCCACCCGCCGAGAGTCGCACCATCGCACAGTGGGGAAACTCGCCCAGGTCGAACCAGTAGCGAGTGCCTGCCGGTACCGACACCAGCGCGTTGCGTTCTGCCAGCAACGCAAACACGTAGTCATCGATGTGCAGATTCAGCAGCCCCTGCCCGGCCACGAACAGATAAAGCAACCCTCCCTGGGCGATGAGTTCCTGCGGCGGCTCGACAGGTTTGTCACCCTCACGCGGCCAGCGCCGCTGATCGATGCTGATAACCTCGACATCACCCAGGCCGCTGTCACGCTTGAGCTGCCGCAGCGCCTCGTCGAGCACGTCGAGGATCTCCGTGTGCGCCACGCCGGGCTGCAGTTTGCAATCGAAATCCAACAAGCGGAAATCGATACCGACCGCCGCCAGCGTGCTGGTGATGTCTTCGGCATGGCCCAGCACCTTGTTGGGAGTGTCGGGGCTGGACTGGTGGTGGACGCTGAGGCGACTCATGACGGTATCCTTTAGGTACTCGCTGCCGGCTGGGCAGCTCGATATGACGGATGCCCCGCGCGCCGTTAAGGCTGCGCCGGGTCAGCGGTGCGTCGGGCCATGATAACCGCTGCCGCCAGGGCGGCCAGCCCTGCCAGGGCAAAGGTCCACTGCGCGCCCAGCCCTGTCCAGGTGTAGCCGGCATACAAGGCGCCCAAGGCGCCGCCGATACCGGCAAGCGAAGCGTACAGTGCCTGGCCCTGCCCTTGCTGACGAGCACCGAAGCTGCGCTGCACGAAGGCGATCGAGGCGGCATGAAAGCCGCCGAAGGTGGCGGCGTGCAACACCTGAGCGAACAGCAGCACCGGCAACTGATCGGCGAGAAAGCCCATCAATACCCAACGCAATGCAGCAATGGCGAAGCTGGCGATCAGCACCTGGCGCAGGCTGAAATGCCTGAGCAGGCGCGCCATTGCCATGAACACCAGCACCTCGGCGACTACCCCCAATGCCCAGAGCAGGCCGATCAGCCCGCGGCTGTAGCCGAGCTGCTCCAGGTGAATGCTGAGAAAGGTGTAGTACGGCCCGTGAGACAGCTGCATCAGCGCCACGCACAGATAGAACGCCAGCACACCGGGTTGCCGGAGCTGCTGCAGGAAGCCGCCGCGACTGGCCGATTGTGAGGACGCCAGCGGCTGCGCATCCGGCACCCAGAAGCTGCTCAGGGCAATGCCGGCGATGATCAGCAGCAGCGCCCACGGATAGACATCCAGGCTGAGCAGATCGAATGCCTTGCCGAGGCCGACCACGCTGAGAATGAAGCCGATCGAGCCCCACAGGCGAATCTGCGCGTAGCGCGCCGACTGTTCACGCAAGTGCGCCAGGGTGATGACCTCGAACTGCGGCAGCACCGCATGCCAGAAGAACGCGTGCAGCGCCATCACCAGGGCCAGCCACGCATAGCTCTGGCTGACGAAGATCAGGCTCAGGCTGAGCAGCGTGCACAGCGCGCCGAGGCGCACGATCAGCAGACGCCGGCCACTGTAATCGCCCAGCCAGCCCCACAGGTTCGGCGCAATGCAGCGCATCAGCATGGGAATGGCCAGCAGCTCGCCGATGCGTGCTGGCGAGAATCCCAGATGTGCGAAGTACAGGCCCAGAAACGGCGCTGTGGCGCCGAGCAGCGCGAAGTAGAACAGGTAGAAGCCGGACAGGCGCCAGTACGGGAGGATGGGGGTCAAGCCTGACCACCCTGGCTGTCGAAAAACCGTCGAATCATCGCGCTGGCAACGCCAGGTTCACGCAGCGTGATCACCGCACCCTGGTCATCGACGGTGAAGTGCCCCTTGAAGGCTTCCGGCATGGCGTCGTACTGCCGGTTGATCTGCTCGAGGGTATCGCGCAGGCAAGCGTAGCCATAACGCTGGAGCAGATACGGCAACGCATTACGGCCCCGGAGCAGCTCGTATTCCTGATAGTTGTAGGGCGTGGACTGCTGCCTTTTTGCCAAGGTCTGGCGAAAGCCTGTCAGCATTTTTCGCAGATGCTCTTCGCTGGCCCGGCGCGCCAGGCCCCGCAGGGCGTAAACCTTCATGTCCAGATGGCGCTCCTTGCGGTAGGCCTGGGCGAAAAAGGCATCGAGCAGTGCGAAATCGAGGTCGTACAGCAGCATGAGGATCTGCTTGCGCACATCGAGCTGCTTGCTGCTGGTGTAGAGCGCAACGAGGTACCCAGCGCCCTGCTCGTCGATCTGACCCGGCTCCAGCACCAACAGCGCATCGCGAACTGCCGAAATGCGTTTGCCGGTGACGCTGCGTAGCACCTCGGGGAATTCGCTCATGCCGCCCTCGCCTTGCACGATGCCGGGACGCTCGCTCAACGCTGCGGCAATACCGGCGTACTCACGCGCACGTCAGCGTTCTGCCCGCGGTGGCGCAACAGGTGATCCATCAGCACGATCGCCATCATCGCCTCGGCGATGGGCGTGGCGCGAATGCCCACGCAGGGGTCATGGCGCCCCTTGGTGATCACGTCCGCCGCCTGGCCATTCACGTCGATGGAGCGCCCCGGCGTGGTGATGCTGGAGGTCGGCTTGAGCGCCAGGTGCGCAACGATCGGCTGTCCGCTGGAAATGCCGCCGAGAATGCCACCGGCATGATTGGAAACGAAGCCCGCTGGCGTCAGCTCGTCACGGTGTTCGGTGCCGCGTTGCGCCACCGACGCGAAGCCGTCGCCGATCTCCACCCCCTTGACCGCGTTGATACTCATCAGCGCATGGGCCAGCTCGGCATCCAGGCGGTCGAAGATCGGCTCGCCCAACCCCGGCATGACGCCTTCGGCGACCACGGTGATCTTCGCACCGACGGAATCCTGGTCGCGGCGCAGCTGATCCATGTAGGCCTCCAGCTCCGGCACCTTGTCGGGGTCGGGGCAGAAGAAGGCGTTGTCTTCCACCGAGTCCCAGGTCTTGAACGGGATCTCGATTGGGCCTAGCTGACTCATGTAGCCGCGGATGATGATGCCCTGGCTGGCCAGGTACTTCTTGGCGATGGCGCCAGCAGCCACGCGCATGGCGGTTTCCCGCGCCGAGCTGCGGCCACCACCACGGTAGTCACGCAGGCCGTACTTGTGGTGGTAGGTGTAGTCGGCGTGGGCCGGGCGGAACAGATCCTTGATCGCCGAATAGTCCTTGGACTTCTGATCGGTATTGCGGATCAGCAAGCCGATGGCGCAACCGGTGGTCCTGCCTTCGAATACCCCGGAGAGGATTTCCACCTCATCGGCTTCCTGGCGCTGGGTGGTGTGGCGGCTGGTGCCGGGCTTGCGGCGGTCGAGGTCGCGCTGCAGGTCGTCCAGGGAAATGTCCAGCCCGGGCGGGCAGCCGTCGACGATAGCGACCAATGCAGGGCCGTGGCTCTCGCCTGCCGTGGTGACGGTGAACAGCTTGCCGAAGGTATTGCCGGACATTGCGCGAGGCTCCACTAGGTTCGATCAGCAGCCTGCAATGAAAAGACAGGCTCGAGAGGAAAGCCGCTGAGTATACTCCGTGGCAACGGCGCAGATCACCCGCCAGCGAACCTTTGGCCAATTGCCAGCGTCCAACAGATCCCACCACAGACACCTTCCCATCATGCTGCGAGCCCTGCTTTTGACCCTCACCCTCTTCACCGGCCTGGTTCAGGCCGCGCCCATCCTGCGCGAACCGGTCAGCCTGGACACCGGTCAGGGCGTGCTGCATGGCTCGCTGATGCTGCCGCAACGCAGCGAAGCGGTGCCGGTGGTGCTGCTGGTGGCCGGCTCCGGACCAACCGACCGCAACGGCAACAACCCGGGCGGCGGGCACAACGACGCGCACCGTAAACTGGCCCAGGCGCTGGCGCAGCAAGGCATCGCCAGCGTGCGCTATGACAAGCGCGGCATCGCCGCCAGCTACGCCGCCACACCCCACGAGCGCGATCTCAGTGTCGAACGCTACGTGGCAGACGTCGTGGCCTGGAGCCACAAGCTGCAGCAGGACACGCGCTTCAGTCAGGTGATTCTGGTCGGCCACAGCGAAGGCGCATTGATCGCCAGCCTGGCCGCCCCCGGTGCCGATGCCGACGCGCTGGTGACGATTGCCGGCAGCGCGCGCCCGATTGACCAACTGCTCCAGGCACAACTGCGCGACCGCCTGCCACCGCGCCTGCGCGCCGAGAGCGACGCCTTGCTGGCCGCGCTGCGCGAGGGCCGCCAGGTAGCCGAGGTATCAGACGAGCTGACCGTGCTGTATCGCACCAGCGTGCAGCCCTACCTGATCTCGCTGTTCCGTCAGGACCCCGCCGCGGCCTTCTCGCGGGTACGGGTACCGGCCCTGATCCTGCAAGGCGACCATGACATTCAGGTCAGCGCGAGCGATGCTCGGGCGCTGCACGCCGCCAAGCCCGACGCGGAGTTGCAGATCATCACCGGCATGAACCACGTGATGCGTATCGTGCCGATGGATTTCGAGGCCCAGCTGGCCTCCTACGACAACCCCGACCTGCCCCTGGCCCGTGCGCTCACCAGCAACATCGCGCGGTTCATCAAGGCGCTGCCGCCTGCAGAACCGGCCATCGCTGCCGATAGCCAATAGATGAATATCAGCCGTTGCTGTCGGCCCGCGGCGCGCGCCCGGCAGCTACGTGAACAGGTCCACCCCTGAGGCAAGCGGTGGTTTAGCGAGGAATAACCCATGACCGACAGCGAATCGCCAGCCGTCGCCGCCCCGGAAACCGAGCAGGCTGAATCGTCCCACCCTTGGGCAGCGCTGGGCCCGGAGCACTTTCGCCTGCTGCGCCTGGCGCCGCTGCCAGTCGACCGCCACACCGGTGCGCGGCCGCTGCGTTTTGTTCAACTGGGCCGGGTGGAGCGGCACAGCAAGGAGCAGAGCCTGCTGCGCCTGAGCCTGCAATTGCCGGGGCAAAAGGTCCGCAAGGAGCAGAACGTGCTCGAACTGTGGCTCGACCACCGCGCCAAGGAGGCCCGTTTCGGCCCCGACAGCGGGCTGAGCCTGGAACCGCAGAACCGTGGCCTCGGCCGTTTTCTGCTGGCCCAGGCCGCCGCCTGGGCCAAGCAGCATTGCGCCCATTACACCGTGGAAAGCGGCCCGCTGCCGAGCCGCGACGCCTTCAGCGAAGATGCGCGCGCACGTCGTGATCACTGCCTGAAAGCCCAGGGCTTTGCCGTCGACTACCAGGACGGCCAGCTCAAGGCGCATTACAGCGCGGGCCGCCTCAGCGCGCTGCACAGCGACTGGAACGCGGAGAAGATCAGCTTCATCGAACAGCTCGATGCGGCGCAGATGCTCCAGCAGGCCGACCAGAACCTGCATGAGCAGGGCCTGCAACTGCGCAAGCAGCATGAACACCTCGAACAGCTCAAGCGCGACGACGGCGGCCTGCGCTTCACCATCGCCTGCCTGGTGGCGTTCAGCCTGTTTCAGGCCGGCCTGCTGATCTGGATCGCCACCCACTGAGCCGGCGGGCCTGGGTGTTGCCCCAGATGTGAAAAGGCCGTTGCCCTGGGGCAACGGCCTTTTCATGGGTGCCGCCAGGGTGATCAGACGCGGAAGTGGCTGACCATCGCCTGCAACTGGCTGCCAAGGCGCGCCAGTTCGACGCTGGAGGCCGCCGTCTCTTCGCTGGCCGCCGCACTCTGCTCGGCGATGTCGCGGACGTTGACCACGCTGCGGCTGATTTCCTCGGCCACTGCGCTCTGCTGCTCGGCAGCGGCGGCGATCTGCTGGTTCATCGCCTGGATGTTCGACACCGTGCGGGTGATGCTTTCCAGGGAGTCGCCGGCCTTGCGGGTCAGATCCACCGTGCTGTCGGTCAGCTCGCGGCTGCCCTGCATGATCGCCGCCACTTTCTGCGTACCCTGCTGCAGGCCGGCAACCAGCTCTTCGATCTCCTCGGTGGATTTCTGCGTACGCTGGGCCAGGCCACGAACCTCATCGGCGACCACCGCGAAGCCACGACCGGCCTCCCCGGCACGCGCCGCCTCGATGGCGGCGTTGAGAGCCAGCAGGTTGGTCTGTTCGGCCACCGCCTTGATCACGTCCATCACGCTGCCGATCTTGTTGCTTTCCTGCTGCAGATGGCTCATGGCCTCGGTAGAGCGCGTCACTTCCGCAGCCAGGCGCTCGATCTGCGCGATGGCCTCGCCCACCACCCTGTCGCCCTGGGTGGCTTCACGGTCGGCATCCGAGGCAGCGCGCGATGCATCCGCAGCGTTGCGGGCCACTTCCTGCACGGTGGCCGACATTTCATGCATGGCCGTGGCCACCTGGTCGGTTTCGATTTTCTGGCTGTTCACCCCGGCGCTGGTCTGCTCGGTGACCGCAGACAACTCTTCGGCAGCACTGGCAATCTGGGTGACGCCGTCGCGGATTCCGCCGATCAGATCACGCAGGGTGGTGCCCATGCGCTGGATGCCTTGCTGCAGCACGCCGATTTCGTCGCGGCGGGTAACCTGCAGCGTCTGGCTCAGGTCGCCCCCGGCGATACGCTCGACCGCGGTCAGGGTGTCCTGCAGCGGGCGAGTGATCTGCCGGGTGATCAGCCAGGCGGCAAGAATGCCGACCAGCAATGCCAGCACGGTGGTGCTCAACTGCAGGGTCCGTGCCGATGCGGTCTCGCTGTCGCGGCGCTCGACCTGGATAGCGATGAGCTCCTTGCTCAGCTTGACGATCTCGTAGCCCTGCTCGGTCAGCTCCTTGCGAGATGCAGCGATGGTTTCAGTGGCCGCCTTGAACGCCATCACCGCCGTGCGATAGCTGGCCAGCGCGGAGTCGACCTGGCTGACACGTTGCGGGTGCTCGGCGGAAAAGGTCTGGCGGAACTGGTCGAGGTCCTTGATGGTCGTCTCGATCTGGCTGATGGCCGCACGCTCGGCCTCGGCAGTGGGGTTGCTGACGTAACCACGAACCTGGAAGCGCACCAGTTGCCAGTCTTCCTTGGCCTTGGTGATGGCCTGGACCTGGCTGTCACGGCGTTCGTCATACGGGGGCAGGTCCATCACCGCGGTGTTGATCTGGGCGATCTGCTCACCGGCACTTTCCGCGTTGCGGGCCATTTCCTGGCGCGCCTCGCCAGCCGCACGGTACCCAGCGCGCATCTTGTTGAGCGACACCTGATAGGCATCGATCTGCGCGCCCTGCGCCTGCAGGCGACTGACGTTATCGGGGCTTTTGAAAGAGGCCAACACCTCGGCATGCTTGGCCTTGAAACCATCAAGGGACTTCTGCACGGTTTCGGCGACGGTTTCGTCACCATTGGCGAGCATGTACTGCAGACGGGTGATACGCAGTTCGGTCAGCGTATCGTTGAGACCGGTGATATTCGCTGTCCAGTCGCTGCGCTGGATCAGGCTGCCCATGCTGGTCCAACCAACCAGTGCGAGTGCACACGTGAGTGCAAGTACAAGGCCGAAGCCCAAGGCAAGTTTCAAGGTGACGCTGATGTTTGCGAACCAGCTGTTCATGGAGTTCTCTGACCTTTGTAAAGGGAGTGTTAAGCAGCTGTGTAATTGTTGTTGGAACAGGCTGACGTGGGTGGCTATCAACTCTATCGGCGGCCAACCCATCAACTTGAATGCCAGTCATCTTGCAGCCAATCGCGCCGCCGGAGCGGCACCGATAGAAGTCTATAATTGTATATATTTCATATAGATAAGTGATTATCGGGAACGTGCAAGGCTGCCTGTTCGACACGCACTCCGGCTCAAACCTGACTGACCCGCCAGATTCCAGCATCGAGTGCGCCGTAGATCGCCCGCCCCGGTGCCGCCTCGATCGCCATGCCGCCGGTGAATTCGCCAAATGCGGGCAGCAGTGTGATAGCGCGCTCGACGCTGAAGCACGGCATGCGCAGCCGATCGCGGCCTCGCCCGCGCAGCACGAATACCGGATGCAGGTGCCCGGCCAACACGTGCAACCCTGGGCAATCGAGGGGTTCGTGGCACAAGGCGAAAGGCCCCATGCGCCAGGGCTCAGCCACCACCTGGATGTCCAGCTCGGCGTCGGGATCGCCGGCGCTGCGATCATGGTTGCCACGCACGAGCACGATACGCAGCCCTGCATGCCGCTGCCGCCACTCGCTCAAGGCCCTCAGGGTGCTGCCGCCGCGCGCCGGACGGGCGTGCAGGAAGTCACCGAGCAGAATCACCTGGCGGGTCGGGTAGCTCGCCAGCATCACGTCCAGGCGCTGCAGGTTGCGCGCCGTGGTGCCTTGGGGCACGGGCTGGCCCAGGGCGCGGTAGGTGGCAGCCTTGCCAAAATGCGCATCGGCAATCAACAGGGCCTGCTCGGCAGGCCAGTACACCGCCTTGTCCGCCAGCAGCCAGAGGGTTTCGCCGGCAATCTCCACCGCCAGGTAAGGCGGGCTGCTCATGCCTCGCGGTCCTTGGCCTTGCGCCGCGGGCGGCCGTCCTTGCGCGCGCGTTCGCCGCGGCGCACGGGCGGTTCGATCTCGATTTGCGGACTGCCAAAAGCCGCCGCGCCCGGTCCTGCAGCTCGCTCCAGCTCGCCGAGCATGCGCGCGATGCGATCAGCGAGCTTCTCCGAGCTGAGCCGCTCGCGAAAGCGCTCGACCATCAGCGGGAAGGCCAGTGGCGTCGCCCGGCGCAACGCATGCAGGTCGAGACGTGCGCTGCGCATGCTGGCCAGGGTCCGTTGCAGTTGCATCACGTCGAGCTCCTGGCTAAGCACCTCGTCGTGAGCCTGGTTGAGCAGCAAGTTGCCGGGGTCGTACTGGCGAAACACATCGAAGAACAGCCCGCTGGACGCCTGCACCTGGCGCAAGCTCTTGCCCGCACCCGGGTAGCCGCCAAACACCAGCCCGGCGATACGGGCAATCTCGCGAAAGCGCCGCTGGGCCAGTTCGCCGGCATTGAGGCTGGCGAGCACGTCGTGCAGCAGATCGTCATCGCCGAACAGGTCGCCGCCCAGCCAGTGTGCCCAGTCCACCTCACTGGCGCACAGCAACTCCAGGCCATAGTCATTCACCGCGATGGAAAAGCTCAGCGGCTGGCGCTTGCCCAACCGCCAGGCCAGCAGGCTGGCCAATCCCAGATGCACGTTGCGCCCGGCGAAGGGGTACAGGAACAGGTGCCAGCCTTCCCGCGACTGCAGGGTTTCCGCCAGCAGGGTGCCGGGTGCGGGCAGCGCGGACCAGCCGGCCTGTACCTCCAGCAATGGTTGCAGCATGCGCATTTCCGGCCCGTCGAAGCGACCCTGGGCGGCTTCACCGAAGCGCGCCACCACCGCCTCGGCAAGGGCATTGGAAAGCGGCATGCGCCCGCCGTTCCAGCGCGGCACGCTGGCTTTACCGGCTGCGCTGCGTTTGACGTAGGCGGTCATGTTCTCGACGCGCACCAGCTCCAGGGGCCGGCCGCCGAACAGAAACACGTCGCCTGGGCGCAACCGCGCGATGAAGCCTTCCTCGACACTGCCCAGAGAACCGCCGCCACCGCCCTTGCTCCACCATTTCACGGTCAGGCTGGCGTCGCTGACGATGGTTCCCACGCTCATCCGGTGGCGACGCGCCAGGCGCGCGCTGGGCACCCGCCAGATGCCCTCCTCGTCGGGCTCGACGCGCTGGTAGTCGGGGTAGGCGCTGAGTGATTCGCCGCCCTGGCGCACGAACGCCAGCGCCCAACGCCACTGCGCCTCGTCGAGGTCGCGATAGGCCCAGGTGCTGCGCACTTCGCGCAGCAGCTCGTCGGGGCGGAAGCCGCCGCCCAGCGCCACGCTGACCAGGTGCTGCACCAATACGTCGAGCGGCTGGTGCGGAGATTCGCGGGCCTCGACGCGGCCCGCTGCCACGGCATCCTGCACCGCGATGGCTTCGATCAGCTCCAGCGCGTGCGTTGGCACCAGGGTCGCCCGCGAGGTACGCCCTGGTGCGTGCCCCGAGCGCCCGGCGCGTTGCAGCAGCCGCGCAACGCCTTTGGCCGAACCGATCTGCAGCACCCGCTCGACCGGCAGGAAATCAACCCCCAGGTCCAGGCTGGAAGTGCACACCACCGCCTTCAGCTTCCCCTGCTTGAGCCCCGTTTCGACCCAGTCGCGCACCTCACGGGCCAGCGAGCCATGGTGCAGGGCGATCAACCCCGCCCAGTCCGGGCGCGCCTCAAGCAGGGCCTGGTACCACAGCTCCGATTGCGAGCGGGTGTTGGTGAACACCAGGGTGACGCTACTGTTGTCCAGTTCCTCGACCACCTGCGGCAGCAGTCGCAGACCCAGGTGCCCGGCCCAGGGGAAGCGCTCCATGGCCGCTGGCAGCAGGGTGTCGATGCGCGGTGCGGTGCCCTGCTCGCCACGTACCAGGCAGCCGTCGCCATCGGGCAGCAGCACGTCAAGGGCGTGCGCCTGATTACCCAGCGTGGCCGACAAACCCCATACGATCAGCTGTGGGTTCCACCGGCGCAGGCGCGCCAGGGCCAGTTGCAATTGCACCCCGCGCTTGTTGCCAAGCAGTTCGTGCCACTCGTCCACTACCAGCATGCCGACATGGGCGAACTGGGCCTTCGCGTCGGCACCGGTGAGCAGCAGGGTCAGGCTCTCCGGTGTAGTGACCAGTGCCGTCGGCAGCCGCCTGGCCTGGCGCTGGCGCTCGGCGCTGCCGGTGTCTCCGGTGCGCATGCCCAGCGTCCAGGGAATGTCCAGGCCATCGAGCGGCGCCTGCAAGGCACGGGCGGTATCCGCTGCCAGGGCGCGCATCGGGGTGATCCACAATACCGTGAGCGGCGCGGCCGGCGGCGGGCGTTTGCTGCTCACGGCGCTCTTCGCTGCCTTGGCGTTGGCGAAACGATTGAGCGCCGCCAGCCACACGGCGTAGGTCTTGCCGGCTCCAGTGGAGGCATGCAGCAGGCCGCTGCGCCCCTCGGCGACGGCCTGCCATACCTCCCTCTGGAACGCGAAGGCCTTCCAGCCGTTACGCCGCAGCCAGGTCGCGGCCAGGCTCACGGCAGCAGTTCCTGCAGCAGCGCCAGGGTATCCGCCTCCTCGACCGCCTTGTCATGACGCCAGCGCAACATGCGCGGGAAGCGCACCGCGATGCCGCTCTTGTGGCGCGGCGAACGGGCGATGCCTTCAAAGCCCAGCTCGAATACCAGGCTGGGCGTGACGCTGCGCACCGGGCCGAACTTCTCCACGGTGGTCTTGCGCACGATGGCATCGACCTTGCGCATTTCTTCGTCGGTCAGCCCGGAATAGGCCTTGGCGAATGGCACCAGGCGCCTCTCCGGATCACCGGGCGGTCCATCCCACACCGCAAAGGTGTAGTCGCTGTACAGGCTGGCACGCCGGCCATGCCCGCGCTGGGCGTAGATCAGCACGGCATCGACACTCAGCGGATCGATTTTCCACTTCCACCAGACGCCGACATCCTTGCTGCGGCCGACCCCATACGCCGCTTCCCGGCCTTTGAGCATCATGCCCTCCACGCCCAGCGAGCGGGACGCTTCGCGCTGGGCGGCCAACTGCTGCCAGCTGTCGCCATGCAGCAAGGGCGACGGCATCAGGCGCGGGCTGGCACAGGCCGCCACCACCTGCTCCAACTGCGCACGGCGCTGATGCTGCGGCCGGGTCCGCCAGTCCATCCCTGACCATTCGAGCAGGTCGTAAGCGAGCACGGCCACCGGCACTTCATCGAGCAACTTGCGGCTCAGGGTCTTGCGGCCGATACGCTGCTGCAGCAAGGCGAATGGCTGGATACCGTAGTGCTCGAGCTGCGCTTCGACCTGGTCATTCAACCGTTCGGGGGGCTGGTCGGCAGCGTCCGCCATCAGTTCGCCCTGCCTGGCGGTAGCCTCGGGCGCATGCCGCCAGACCACCAGTTCACCATCGATCACCGTGCCGTCCGGCAGCAGTGGCGCCAGTTCCTGCAACTCGGGAAACCGTTCACTGATCAGCTCCTCGCCGCGCGACCAGACCCACAATTGGCCATCACGCTTGACCAGCTGCGCACGGATGCCGTCCCACTTCCACTCGATCAGCCAGTCGCTGGGCGCGCCCAGGCTGGCGTCAAACTCGTCCACGGGGCGTTGCAGTGCATGGGCGAGAAAGAAAGGGTACGGCTGGCCGCCGCGCTGGGCGTGCTCGTCATCCGACTCGGCGGCGATCAGTCGCTCATAGGCGGCCGCCGTAGGCCGGTGCGACAGGTCGGTGTAGCCCACCAGGCGCTGAGCGACACGCTTGGCGTCGACCGCGGCGACGGCGGCCAGCGCGCGGGTGACCAGCAGCTTGGAAACACCGACCCGGAAAGCGCCGGTGATGAGCTTGATGCTGACCATCAAAGCGGGCTGGTCGAGCTGCGCCCACAGCGCATCGAGACGCATGGCCAACTCGTCCGGCGGCAGCCCGCGCAGTGGCAGGAGCTTGTCCTCCACCCACACGGCAAGCCCGTCCGCCGATGTCGAGGAAGCCGGCGGCAGTAGCAGTGCGATGGTTTCCGCCAGGTCTCCGACCGCCGAATAACTCTCCTCGAATAGCCAGTCCGACAAACCGGCGCGCTGCATGGCCAGTTCGCGCAACTGCCTCGATGGCACCAACTGGCGGGGCCTGCCGCCAGCGAGAAAGTACACCGCCCAGGCGGCGTCAGCCGGCTCCGCGGCGCGCAGGTAGTCCTGTAGCGCGGCCAGTTTGGCGTTGCTTGAAGTCGTCGCGTCGAGGCGTGCGTACAGCTGCGCGAAGGCGATCATGCCGCAGGCTCCGTGGCCGCATCGTCTTCCTCGCCGTACTCGGTGGCGAACGCCTGGGCATCCAGCCCCTGCTCGCGCAGGTGGCGCACCAGGATGTTCACCGAGCCGTGGGTGACCATCACCCGCTCGGCGCCGGTCTGCTCGATGGCCCACAGCAGGCCGGGCCAGTCCGCGTGGTCGGACAATACGAAGCCGCGGTCCACACCGCGGCGCCGACGCGTGCCACGTAGCAGCATCCAGCCGCTGGCGAACGCATCGCTGTAGTCACCGAAGCGCCGAATCCAGGTGCTGCCACCGGCCGAGGGCGGTGCCAGGATCAACGCCTGGCGCAGCAGTGGATCACCTTTGGGCACCTCGCCGGCATAGCGGGTTTCGGGCAGGTATACACCGGCGTCGCGGTACACCTGATGCAGCGGTTCCATGGAGCCGTGGCCGAGTATCGGCCCGATGCCGGCATCGATGCCATGCAGAATGCGCTGCGCCTTGCCGAACGCGTAGCAGAACAGCACGCTGGCACGGCCGGCCTGCTGGTTTTGGCGCCACCAGTCGTTGATACCGGCGAAGATCTGCGCCTGGGGCTGCCAGCGATAGATGGGCAGGCCGAAGGTCGATTCGGTGATGAAGGTGTGACAGCGCACCGGTTCGAAAGGCTCGCAGGTGCCGTCTGGCTCGACCTTGTAATCGCCGGACGCCACCCAGATCTCACCGCCGTATTCGAGCCGCACTTGGGCCGAACCCAGCACGTGCCCGGCAGGATGCAAGCTCAGGGTGACGCCGTGGTGGTCGATACGCTCCCCGTAGGCCAGGGTCTGCAGATTGATATCGCGGCCCAGGCGGGCTCGCAAGATGCCCTCACCCGCCGCAGCGGCCAGGTAGTGGCTGCTGCCGGTACGGGCATGATCACCATGACCGTGGGTGATGACGGCACGCTCGACGGGGCGCCAGGGGTCGATGTAGAAGTCTCCGGGTGGACAATACAGGCCTTCAGGCCGTGCGATCACCAGATCCAAGCAGCGACCTCCGGAAATTGGAATGTGCGAAAGAGAAGAGTTACCAAGCCGGTGAGGTCGCCAACGGCTGATGCCGTTGGCGACCTGCCTGCGTCATCGACGCAGGCGCTGGCTCATATGTAGCCGAGCAGCAATAGCACCAGCACGATGACCAGCACCAGACCCAGGCCGCCGGTAGGCCCGTAGCCCCAGCTGCGGCTGTGCGGCCATGCCGGAATGGCACCAATCAGCATCAGGATCAGAATGATCAGCAGTATGGTTCCCAAGCCCATGGCTTTCTCCTTGCTTATCTAACAGCGGCCAAGGTTGCATGGCGCGCCGGGCGTCGGAGGCCTGTGGCAGGCATCCGTTCGAGTGCAGGGCATGGCGCTGCGGCGAAGCCAGCGTCTGGCAGAGCGCTCGTCGCAGCGCCATGCCCTACTCTTTTTACGACTTGGCAACGAAGCGGAAAGTGCGAACTTTTAATCGCCCTGGTGCAAGCAAGCCACCCATCCGCATGGCAGATTGGCGCGCTGGGGGCAGCTCTGCTGTCAGGACATCCCCGGGGGAGCTTCCCTCGCCGCTGATTGCCTGTGCGGCGCGAAACGCGCGGTACGGCCACCATCATTCGCGATGATCGTCGCTGCCAAGAGATTGCCCCTCAGGCCGCCTAAGCGCCAAGGGCGAAGCGTGCAGCGCGCTCGATCATGTCGGCATCGGGGCGCACGCCGGTGTACAGGACGAATTGCTCCACGGCCTGCAGTACGATCACCTCGCCCCCGGTAATCACCGGTTTACCGAGCGAGCGCGCCAGGCGGATCAGCGGGGTTTCCACCGGCACCGCGACCACGTCGAACACCCATTGCGCGTTGGCCACGGCGCGTTCGTCGAATGCCAGTTGCGAGGCCTCTGCGCCATGCATGCCCAGGGGCGTGACATTGACCAGCAACTGCGCCGGCTGTTCATCGAGCGTGGCGCACCAGCTCACCCCGCACTGGCCGGCCAACGCCCTGCCGGCCACTTCGTTGCGAGCGACGATGCAGCCCTCGCTGAACCCGCTGTCGCGCAACGCACAGGCCACCGCCTTGGCCATTCCGCCACTGCCACGCAGCGCATAACGGCTGCCGGTCGGCACGCCATGCTGCCTGAGCAACTGCATCACCGCGCTGTAGTCGGTGTTGTAGCCGGTCAGTTGGCCGCCATCGGCAACGATGGTGTTGACCGACTGCAGGGTGGCCGCCGAGTCATGCAGGCCGTCGAGGTGTTCGATACAGGCTTCCTTGAACGGCATCGACACCGCACAACCGCGAATGCCCAGCGCACGGATGCCGCCGATGGCGGCTGGCAGGTCCGTGGTGGTGAATGCCTTGTACAGGTAGTCGAGCTGCAGCTCCCGGTACAGGTAGTTCTGAAAGCGCGTACCAAAGTTGCCGGGCCGGCCGGACAGCGACATGCACAGGCGGGTGTCCTTGTTGACGGTAAGGGTCATCGCCAACCTCAGAAGATGTAGTCGGTGGTCAGGAAGTTGGAGGCGCGCTGGCGGATCACTTCGCTGACCAGCGCCTTGTTGTCCTCGTTGAAACGCGTCGCCACCAGGGTGCGAATCGAGAAGGTACGCAGCGCGTCATGCACGGACAACGTGCCTTCGGCGGAATCCTTGCGACCGTTGAACGGAAAGGTGTCCGGCCCGCGCTGGCACTGGGCGTTGATATTGATGCGCCCGACCTGATTGGCGAAGGCATCGACGAGCCGACCGATCTGCCGCGCATCGTTGCCGAACAGACTCAGCTGTTGACCGAAATCCGACTGCAGCACGTAGTCGATCACCTCTTCCACATCCCTATAGGGCACCACCGGCACCAGCGGACCGAACTGCTCTTCGCCGTACAGGCGCATCGCAGGCGTCACCGGGCACAACAGCGCCGGGTAGAAGAAACTCTCGCGGTGCTCGCCGCCGCCCGGATTGATGACTTTCGCGCCCTTGTCGATGGCATCGGCCATCACCGTTTTCAGGTAATCGACCTTGCCCGGCTCAGGCAACGGCGTCAGCGCCACACCGGGCTCCCAGGGCATGCCCGGTTTGAGCTGGGCCATGGCGGCGCTGAACTTGTCCAGGAATGGCTGCAGCACAGCCTCGTGGACGAAGAGGATCTTCAGCGCCGTGCAGCGCTGGCCGTTGAACGACAGCGCGCCGGTGAGGGCCTCGCTTACCGCGTTGTCGAGGTCCACATCGGGCAGCACGATGCCGGGGTTCTTGGCGTCCAGCCCAAGGGCGGCGCGCAGGCGGTGAGGTTTGGGGTGAAGTTTCTTCAGGTCACTGGCGCCCTTGTGGGTACCGATGAAGGCGAACACGTCGACCTTGCCACTTTCCATCAGGGCGCTGACGGTTTCCCGACCACGGCCGTAAATGATGTTGATGACCCCTGGCGGGAAGCTGTCGCGGAACGCCTCCAGCAGCGGGCGCATCAGCAGCACGCCGAACTTGGCCGGTTTGAATACCACGGTGTTGCCCATGATGAGGGCCGGGATCAGCGTGGTGAAGGTCTCGTTCAGCGGGTAGTTGTAGGGGCCCATGCACAGCGCCACGCCCAGCGGCACCCGGCGGATCTGGCCGAGCGTGCCCTGCTCCAGTTCGAAACGGCTGGAGCGCCGATCCAGCTCCTTGAGCGCGCCGATGGTGTCGACGATGTAATCGCAGGTACGGTCGAACTCCTTTTCGGAGTCCTTGAGGTTCTTGCCGATCTCCCACATCAACAACTTGACCACCGCGCCGCGCTGTTCGCGCATGCGTGCCAGGAAGGCTTCGACGTGGGCGATGCGTTCAGCAACGCGCAGGTTGGGCCAGTGGCCCTGGCCGTGATCATAAGCGGCGACGGCGGCATCCAGCGCGGCCAGTGCCGCATCGGCATCGAGCAACGGCGTGCTGCCCAGCAGCACCTGGCGCTCGCCCTGCTCCTCGGCTAGATGGATCGGGCTGCGCACCTGCGCCAGCGGCCCCTGCCAGTGGCGCAACTCGCCCCCAACCAGGTATTCGCGTTGTTCGACCGGAGCGTCGGGCCGGTAGGCTTCAGGGATGTCGTGCAGGCGGGGGAACAGCGTGGTGGGATCGAATGGACCGGACATGGCAGGCTCCAGGGCGGAGGAAGCCCGACCAGGCGGCCGGGCCATGGCGAACGGGTTCGCTCAGTCGAGCAGTGCCAGTGCGTCGGCGCTGGCCTGGCGCACGGCGTCCCAGCCGGCCGAGCTGTCGAGCATCCAGCTGCCACCCACGCACATCACGTTGGCCAACGCCATGTAGCGCTTCAGGTTGTCGGGACTGACGCCACCGGTCGGGCAGAAACGAATGTCGCCGAACGGCCCACCGAGGGCCTTGAGCGCAGCGGTACCGCCACAGACTTCCGCCGGGAACAGCTTGAAGCGCCGGTAGCCAAGGGCATAACCGACCATGATTTCCGAAGCGCTGGCAACACCGGGCAACAGCGGAACCGGGCTATCCAGGGCAGCACGCAACAACTGCTCGGTGGAACCCGGGCTGACGATGAACTGCGCCCCGGCCTCCTCCACCGCCTTGAGCATGTGAGTATCGAGTACGGTACCGGCTCCCACACACAGGTGCGGCCGCTGTTCACGCAGAAGGCGGATGGCGGTCAGCGCGTGCGGGGAACGCAAGGTGATTTCCAGTACCTGCAAGCCGCCGGCATCCAGCGCGTCGGCCAGCGGCAGAATGTCTTCTTCGCGGGCGATGGTGATGACCGGCATGATCCGTGCGCGTGCGCACAATGCGTCGATGCTGGTGATCTTTTCAGCCATGGTGGGTGCTGGGCGGCTGATATCGTGTGTCATGTCTTTCGGTCCTTGTTGGCCTCAGGGGCACCAGTAAATTTCTAACGGTGCGCGAATGAACGCGCTGATCGGCATGTTGCGGTGATCACGCTGCTGCAATGCCTGCTCCAGCACACGCAGCTTGCCCTCGCCCTCGATCGACAGTAACGGCAGGCGCGCGGCCTTGAGCACGGGCAGGGTCAGGGTCAGGCGTTGATGCGGCACGCTTGGCGCAAGCATCGGCAGGCAGCGACGCTCACCCTCTTCACGCAGCGCTTCATCCAGATTGGGGCTGTTGGGAAACAGCGAGGCGGTATGCCCGTCGGTGCCCATGCCCAGTACCAGCACATCGATGGCCGGCAGATCCTCTAGCGCCTGCTCGGTGAGCGCCGCGGCCTCGTCGAGACTGCTAGCGCTGTGATACAGGCCAAGCAGTCGTGCTTCGGCAGCCGGCCCCTGCAGCAGGTGCTGGCGTACCAGCGCCTCGTTGCTGTCTTCATGGCCAACCGGCACCCAGCGCTCGTCTGCCAGGCTGACCAGCACCTTGGCCCACGGCAGTGGCTGTTGCGCCAGGGCCTTGAAGAAGGCGATCGGGCTGCGCCCACCGGACACCACCAGAGTGGCCTGGCCGCGGCTGTCTATAGCCTCGCGCAAGGCACCGGCGACATTGTCGGCCAGGGCCTGGGCAAGGTGCTGTGAACTGTCATGGCTGCGGGCGACCACGCCCACCGGAAATTCAAGGTCAGAGATCGCCATACCAGGCCCTCCCGTCACGGGTGATCAGGGCGATGGAACTCATCGGCCCCCAGGAGCCGGCGACGTACGGTTTGGGTGGGTCGCCGAGTTTCTTCCAGCCGGCAATCAGTTGGTCGCACCATTGCCAGGCGTGTTCGATTTCATCCTTGCGCACGAACAGATTCTGGTTGCCGCGCATCACTTCCAGCAGCAGGCGTTCGTAGGCATCGGGAATTCGCGAACTGCCGTAGGTTGCCGAAAAATTCAGTTGCAGCGGACCGCTACGCAGCTGCATGCCCTTGTCGAGCCCCTGGTCCTTGGTCATTACCTGCAGGGAAATGCTCTCGTCCGGCTGCAGCCGAATGATCAGCTTGTTGCCGATCAACTGGCGCTGCTCGGGGGCGAAGATATAGTGCGGCGGCTCTTTGAAATGGATGACGATCTGCGACAGCTTCTGGGCCATGCGCTTACCGGTGCGCAGGTAGAACGGGACACCGGCCCAGCGCCAGTTGCGGATATCGGCGCGCAAGGCAACGAAGGTTTCGGTATCGCTATGGGCGTTGGAATTATCTTCTTCGAGATAACCCGGCACTGGTTTGCCATCGCTGGTGCCGGCCACGTACTGGCCGCGTACCACATGGCGAGACAGCTGCTCGGCGTTCATCGGTTCCAGCGCCTTGAGCACCTTGACCTTCTCGTCACGGATGGCATCGGCGGACAGGTCGCCGGGTGGGTCCATGGCGATCAGGCAGAGCAGCTGCAGCAGGTGGTTCTGGATCATGTCGCGCAGCTGGCCGGCCTTGTCGAAATAGCCCCAGCGGCCTTCGATGCCGACCTTTTCCGCCACGGTGATTTCCACGTGGGTGATGTGGTTCTGGTTCCACTGGGTTTCGAACAGGCTGTTGGCGAAACGCAGGGCGATCAGGTTCTGTACCGTCTCCTTGCCCAGGTAATGATCGATTCGATAGACCTGGGTTTCGGGAAAGTAGGCTGCCACGGCATCGTTGACCGCGCGGGACGACTCCAGGTCATGGCCGATCGGCTTTTCCAGCACCACCCGGGTATTCTCGGCCAGGCCGACTGCAGCCAGGTTGGCGCAGATACCGCCGTACACCGAGGCCGGCGTGGCGAAATAGGCGATCAGCTGGCGGCCGCTGCCGACCGCTTCGGCCAGCTGCGGGTAGGCATCGGCTGGCAGGAACTCCATGCTCAGGTAGCGCAGGCGCGCCTGAAAGCGCTGCATCACCGCTTCGTCCAATTCGTTGGCAGGCAGGTAGCGGCGCAGGTGCGTATCGATGGCCGCCAGGTGCGTGGCCGGGTCCCCTCCTTCGCGGGCCAGGGCGAGCAGTCGGGTGTCCTCGTGCAGCAGGCCGGCTCGATCGAGCTGGTAGAGGGCGGGGAACAATTTGCGCAGTGCCAGGTCGCCCAGGGCACCGAACAGGGCAAAGGTACAAGGCTCAACGGGAATCATCGACATGATCTTTGTTCTTCTATCAAGTTGCCGTATTGATACCGGTTAAGCGCCAGCAGCGCAACCCGGAATGTAGTAATAAAAACAACATTTTTTATAGACTGCGGCGTATCGACAGGCAGTAGACACGTGCAGGTCGGGGGTCTGTTGCCGTTTCAGCAACGCGGCTTGTGCTTAAACGGCAACAGACCCTAGGATAAACCCGGCATTTCATCGGACAAGGACAACAATGGACCGCGTGCGCAACCTTCTCGAGCAGATCCAGGGCCGCCTCGACAGCCTCAACAAGGCCGAACGCAAGGTCGCCGAAGTGATCCTGCACAACCCCCAGCAGGCCACTCGCCTGAGCATCGCCGCCCTCGCCCAGACCGCCAAGGTCAGTGAACCGACGGTGAACCGCTTCTGCCGCTCGTTCGGGGTCAATGGCTACCCGGAGCTGAAAATGCAGCTAGCGCAGAGCCTGGCCAGCGGTGCGGCCTATGTAAGCCGTGCGGTGGAAGCCGACGATGGTCCCGAGGCGTACACCCGCAAGATTTTCGGCAGCGCCATCGCCTCGCTGGACAGCGCCTGCCAGAGCCTCGATCCGCAACTGATCAGCCGTGCCGTGGACCTGCTGATCCAGGCCCGGCAAATCCACTTCTTCGGCCTGGGCGCATCGGCACCGGTCGCCCTGGATGCCCAGCACAAGTTCTTTCGCTTCAACCTGGCGGTGTCAGCCCACGCCGACGTGCTGATGCAGCGCATGCTGGCCTCGGTGGCGCATACCGGCGATCTGTTCGTGATCATTTCCTACACGGGGCGTACCCGCGAGTTGGTCGAAGTGGCACGCCTGGCCCGGGAAAATGGTGCCTCGGTGCTCGGCCTGACTGCAGCCGGTTCGCCTCTGGCCCAGGCATGCAGCCTGAGCGTACATATCCCGCTGCCCGAAGACACCGACATCTACATGCCGATGACCTCGCGGATCATCCAGCTCACCGTGCTCGACGTGCTGGCGACCGGCATGACCCTGCGCCGCGGCGCGGACTTCCAGCCGCACCTGCGCAAGATCAAGGAAAGCCTCAACGCCAGCCGCTATCCGGCCAGCGAAGAACAAGGCTGAGCGGCGAAACGACGATCTCGTAGGGTGGGTTAGGCGCCTGTTGCCGAACCTGACAACAGCACAATTTAACGATGCGCCGTAACCCACCAGGCATCACCGAATACCGCCTGGTGGGTTACGCGGCGCGCCATTACCGCGGTCAGCGCCAGCTCTGCCAATGGCGCCGCTAACCCACCCTACGAAACGGCACACCTGCCATCACTTCCACCAGTACTCCACCTGCACGCCGAAGTTGGAGCCATTGCGGGCGCTGCCAAAGGCGCCGGTGTCGGACAGCGCCGAACCTTCAGCCAGCAGGTTCGCCGCTTCCTGAGCCGCCTTGTTCCACGTGGCGTAGGTGTAATACAGGCGAATTTCCGGGCGTTCGAAGAAGCCAGGACCGTTCGGCGACCACGTGGGCGCAACGGTGAATTTGCTCAGTTTGCGGGTGCCGCCACTGGCGTCCACCTGATCGTGGCCGATCTCGCCAACCAGCTTGAACTGCTGCGTGAAGGCATAGCTGGTGCGTCCGCCTACCGACCACCAGTCCTGGTCCTGGCCGTCATCACGCTTGTCTTTCTGGTAAACGGCCTGCACCTGGCCACCCAGACGCGGCGTCATCTGGAAGTCGAAGAACTCGACCACGCGCCAGCTCTTGGCACTGCGATCCAGGGTCGGGTCACCGGTGTAGCCAAGGCCGGTCCCAGGCCCTTCGCCATATTGCAGGGCAAACTTGTTGTCGCCACCCAGACCGAGGAAGTTCTTCTGCACGTGCTGCCCGGTCACCGCCCAGCCGCTGTTCGCATCTTCAACGGAAGATGGCTTGTCGACGTAGCTGACGCCCACCTCGAACTCGCCGCCCGGGTTGGTCACGAAGCCGCCAACGTTGAAGTCGTGGCGGTTGATGTATTCCTTCTGGTCGTAGCTGTCCTTGCGCGAGAACACGTAGCTGTACTTGTAATCGCCGATCTTCATCTCGTCGATACCGAAACCGGTAGCGCTCTGGTTCCAGTAGTAGAAGTCGGAGATATGGATGTCGTTACGTTTGTAGAAACGGCGCCCCGCCCACAACGAACCGCCATTGAGCGCCGGCATGTTGCTCCACTCGGCATACATCTGATTCATCCGGGCGGTGCCGCGGTCGCCGGTGAACTTGGGCGTATGTCCATACTCGTTGAACAGCTGCGCCATGCCCTCGATGCTCAGCACCGAACCGTCGTCGAGCGAGAACAGATCCTGGCGCAGATCCAGCTCGGCGTAGTGTTCGCATTCGTTACCCAGTCGATACTTGGACCGCGCCCCTGGCAGTTGGAAGCACGACTGCCGGCCGTTGCCATCAGCCGTACCGGCGCCGCTGCGCACGTAGCCCGTAAACTCCAGCGCCATTCCCGTGACCGGCAGCGTCAGGGAGCCCAGCGCGATGGCCAGACCGATACCCGTTGATCGTTTCATATCCTCTCCTGCTGTTTTTATTGTTGTTACCGCTCTGCAATGCCGGCGTCAGGACTGCGAAGCCGACTCCTTCAACGATTCTTCAACGAGGTGACGTTACTGGGCTGCGCCACTACCGCCAGCGGCCGCACACGCTCGCCCGTGGCGGCGTCGAACAGCAGCGCGCGCGCGGCATCGATGGTCAGCTCGACGCTCTGGCCGATGCCTGGCGCCTGATCCGGCGCCAGGCGACAGCACAGCTTGCTGTCATTGACGCTGACGAATACCAGGGTGTCCGGCCCGGTGGGCTCGGTGACCTCGACCACCGCAGACAGCGAGGCGGCCTGGCCGGGTGCGCTGGCCGGCTGGATCTGTTCGGGGCGGATACCGAGCACGAGCGTGCGCTGCTCGGCGCCTTCGGGCAGTTGGCCGAGCGGCAACTCGCAGCTGCCGCTCGACGAACTCAGCGTCGCCCATACCTGGCCCGCGCGGCGCTGCAACTGCACGGGGACGAAGTTCATCGGCGGCGAGCCGATGAAGCTGGCCACGAACAGATTGGCAGGGTCGTTGTAGATGGCCTGCGGCGTGCCGAACTGCTGGATCACGCCCTCCTTCATCACCGCCACCTTGTCGCCCAGGGTCATGGCCTCGATCTGGTCATGGGTGACGTACACCGTGGTGGTCTTCAGGCGCTGGTGCATCAGCTTGATTTCGGTGCGCATCTCCACCCGCAGCTTGGCGTCGAGGTTGGACAGCGGCTCATCGAACAGGTAGATCTTCGGCCGCCGCGCCAGCGCCCGGCCCATGGCCACGCGCTGCTGCTGGCCGCCGGACAGCTGGCCCGGCTTGCGTTTGAGCAGGTGCTCGATCTGCAGCAGCTTGGCGACCCGTGCGACCTCCTCGTCGATGGCTGCCGGGGCCATCTTGCGCATCTTCAGGCCGAAGGCGATGTTGTCGCGCACGCTCATGGTCGGGTACAGCGCGTAGGACTGGAACACCATGGCGATGTCGCGATCCTTGGGGCTCATGCCGCTGATGTCGGTATCGTCGACCAGGATCGCGCCGTTGCTGATGCTCTCTAGCCCGGCAATGCAGTTCATCAGGGTGGACTTACCGCAGCCCGAGGGGCCGACCAGAATCAGGAACTCACCCGCATCAATCTTCAGGTCGATGCTTTTGAGCGTGTCCGCCAGGCCGCTGCCATAGGACTTGTTGACGTTGCGCAGTTCGAGCGTTGCCATGTACTTCTCTCCATTTTGAAAGCGTCGCGAGCGAAGGTCAGGCAAGGCGGAGTCAGGTGAGGAAGCGGAGCTTAGGCCGCTAAATGAGCTTTCCGAACCTGAATCCAACGCCGCATGACCGAGCGCAGTAGCTTTCAACCCTTCACCGCGCCGGCCGTGAGGCCACGCAGAAAATATTTGCCCGCCACGATGTACACCAGCAGGGTCGGTAGCCCGGCGATCATCGCCGCGGCCATGTCCACGTTGTATTCCTTGGCCCCGGTGCTGGTATTCACCAGGTTGTTGAGGGCCACGGTGATTGGCTGCGAATCACCACTGGCGAACACCACGCCGAACAGGAAATCGTTCCAGATCTGGGTGAACTGCCAGATCAGGCAGACCATGATGATCGGCAGCGACATGGGCAGCAGGATGCGTCCGAAGATGGTGAAGAAGCCGGCGCCGTCGAGGCGCGCCGCCATGACCAGGGCATCCGGCACGCTGACGTAGTAGTTGCGAAAGAACAGCGTGGTGAAGGCGATGCCGTAGACCACGTGGATCAGCACCAGGCCCGTGGTGGTATTGGCCAGGCCGAACTTGCCGAGGGTGAACGAGGCTGGCAGCAACACCGTCTGGAACGGCAGGAAGCAGCCGAACAGCAGCAGCCCGAAGAACAGCTGCGAACCACGAAAGCGCCACATCGACAGTACGTAACCATTCAGGGCGCCGACCGCGGTGGAAATCAGCACCGCGGGCACGGCGATCTTCACCGAGTTCCAGAAGTAACCGCCGACCACGTCCCAGGCCTTGACCCAGCCGATCAAAGTGAACGCTTCAGGCCACGAAAGCAGGTTGCCGGCACGCACGTCCTCGGGGGTCTTGAAGCTGGTCAGCAGCATCACGATCAGCGGCACCAGATACAGCGCCGCGGCGAACAGCAGGGTGGCGTAGATCGCCACACGGCTTGGGCTGAAGGCTCTAGTCATGGCGTTTGCCCCGCAATTCCGAGTAGAGATAGGGCACCAGAATCGCCAGGATCGCGCCGAGCATCATCATCGCGCTGGCCGAGCCGATGCCCATCTGGCCGCGGCTGAAGGTGAAGTTGTACATGAACATCGCCGGCAGATCGGAGGAGTAACCGGGGCCGCCAGCGGTCATCGCCGCGACCAGGTCGAAGCTCTTGATTGCGATATGCGCGAGGATCATCACCGCACTGAAGAACACCGGCCGCAGGCTCGGCAACACGATGCGCAGGTAGATGGTCGGCAGGCTCGCGCCGTCGACCTGGGCGGCGCGGATGATCGACTGGTCGACGCTGCGCAGCCCGGCGAGGAACAACGCCATGACGAAGCCCGAGGCCTGCCACACGGCAGCGATCACCAGGCAGTAGACGACCCGGTCCTGATCCACCAGCCAGTCCAGCCGGAAACCTTCCCAGCCCCAGTCGCGCAGCATCTTGTCGAGACCCAGGCCGGGGTTGAGCAGCCATTTCCAGGCGGTACCGGTGACGATCATCGACAGCGCCATGGGGTACAGGTAGACGGTGCGGATAAAGCCTTCGCGGCGGATGCGCTGATCCAGCAGCACCGCCAGCAGCACGCCAATGACCAGGCTGATGCCGATGAACATGCCGCCGAACACCATCAGGTTCTTGCTGGCCACCCACCAGCGGTCGTTGTCCATCAGCCGCACGTACTGCTGCAAGCCGACCCACTTGTAGCTGGGCATGAAACTGGAATTGGTGAATGACAGCACCAGCGTCCAGAGGATGTAGCCATAGAAGCCGACCAGCACCACCAGCATGCTCGGCGCCAGCACCAGCTTGGGCAGCCAGCGTAGCAGCGCGTCGAAGGGTGAGGCCTTGCCGATTACCGTCGTGACACTCATCGGTATTACCAGTGTGGAGATGAATTTCAGGGCGAACGCCGCCCACGAGGGGCAAATTGCCCATCGCAGAGGGATTGGGGAAAGTGCGCGGGCCGCCAGCGACGGCCCGCTACAGCGCTACTGTGCGGACTTGATAGCCGCGTAGATCTGCGCGCCGGCCTTGCTCGGGTCGGCGTTCTTCTCGCTCATGAAGTTGGTCACCACGTCGAAGATCGCCCCCTGCACCGCCAGGTTGGTGGCCATGCTGTGGGCCATGCTCGGCTCCAGCTTGCCGTTCTTGTCGGCCTCCTGGAAATCCTTCATGGACGCCTGGGCGCAGCTGTCGAACTTGTTCATGTCCAGATCCGAGCGTACCGGGATCGACCCCTTGTTCTCGTTGAACACGTACTGGAACTCGGGCTCCAGAGCGATGCGCGCCAGCGCGTGCTGGGCGGCGATGTCGCCTTCGTTCTTGAGCTTGAACATGGCCATCGAGTCGATGTTGTAGGTGTAGCTGCCGGCGGTGCCCGGCATCGGCACGCACTGGTAGTCCTTGCCGGCCACCTTGCCGGCGGCGGTCCACTCGCTCTTCGCCCAGTCACCCATGATCTGCATGCCGGCCTTGCCGTCGATGACCTCGGCGGTAGCCAGGTTCCAGTCACGCCCGGCACGGTTGTCGTCCATGTAGCTGGAGAGCTTCTTCAGGGCGGTGAACACTTCGGTCATCTGCGGGCTGGTGAGGGTCGCCTCGTCGTTCTCGACGAAGGCCTTGTGGTAGCCCTCGGCGCCCATGATGGCCAGCACCAGCCCTTCGAACACGGTGCTGTCCTGCCACGGCTGGCCACCGTGGGCCAGGGGTACGAAGCCGGCGGCCTTGAGCTTGTCACCAGCTGCGTAGAGTTCGTCGAGGGTGGTCGGCGCCTTGTCGATACCGGCCTTCTTGAACACCTGCGGGTTGATCCACAGCCAGTTGACGCGGTGGATGTTCACCGGCACGGCGACGTAATGGCCGTCGTACTTCATGGTGTTGGACACGGTCTTGGAGAGCAGCCCGTCCCAGTTATTGGCCTTGGCGACGTCGTCCAGCGGGGCGAGCAGGTCCAGCGCGCCCCACTCCTGCAGGTCCGGGCCCTTGATCTGCGCAGCGCCGGGCGGGTTGCCGGAGACCACTCGGGTCTTCAGTACGGTCATCGCGGCGGAACCTGCGCCACCAGCCACAGCGCTGTCTTTCCAGGTGTAGCCGTCTTTTTCGACCAGCTCACGCAGAACCTTTACGGCCGCCGCCTCGCCGCCAGACGTCCACCAGTGCACGACTTCGACCGTACCTTTGGAGTCGGCTGCCAGGGCAGTGAGGGGGAACAGCGAGGCAAGGGAAACGGCAGTGGCAAGACGGGTGATCGTGTTCATCGAAGTACCTTTCTTGTTGTTAGAAGCAAGTCGTGGTGCTTGCGTTGCAGGGAGTGTAATCAGGGATCGCAGGCTGCCAGGTAACGAAGGGATGCGCGAATGTCACCACCCCGTTACATCACGGCCAGCGCCGTAGCCAGGCTCGGCGCCAGCGCCAGGCGCGGCAGTAACACAGCCTGGTAGGCGTGATAGAGGTCCGGCTTGCCCGGCCAGACGCTGGCGGCGGGCCGATTGTCCGGGTCCAGTTCATGGTGCCAGCTGCCCCGTTGCAGATCGATGAAATGACTGGCGGTGAACTCCCAGAAACGTCGGTACCACTGCTCGTAAACCGGCTCGCCGGTCCGCCGCAACAGTGCCGCCGCCGCCGCACTGGCCTCGGCCTGCACCCAGTGCAGGCGTGCCCTCACCACCGGTTGGCCAAGCCAGTCGAGGCTGTAGACCAGCCCCGGCTTGCCGTCGGCCTGCCAGGCATCGCGGCAGGCGCTGGCGAACAGCCCGCGAGCATCCTCCAGCAACCAGTCTGGCGCGCCGAGCCCGGCGCGGATCAACGCCGCCTCGAGGTGCAACAACAGGCGCGCCCACTCGAAACTGTGGCCCGGCGTGCTGCCGTAAGGCCGGAAGGGATCGGCGCGCTGCTCGGTGTTGTAGTCGGGCAGGGCCTGCCAGTGCCTATCGAAATGCTCGACCACCACGTAGCCGCGTGAGGCGGCATGCCCGTGGATCAGGCGCTCGACAATTCGCAGCGCGCGTTGCAACCAGAGACTGTCGCCGGTGACATCGGCCAGGGCCAGAAACGCCTCGGTACCGTGCATGTTGCTGTTGGCGCCGCGATAGGCCTCTTCCTGCGACCAGTCGGCGCTGAAGCTCTCACGCAACGCGCCCTCCTCCTCGCTCCAGAAATGTCGCTCGAGCATGGCGATCGCCTCGGCCAGCAGCGCCTCGGCGCCCGGCCTGCCGGCAGCCTGCGCGGAGCTGGCGGCCAGGGCCACGAAGGCATGCAGGTAGGCAGACTTGTCGCCCCTGCGACTGGCATCGGCGAACCAGCCGCCAGCCTGTGCGTCACGCAAGGCGCCCTGCAACGCAGCGATGCCGTGGTCGACCAGATGGACATAGCCGGGCACGCCCTGGATGTACGCCAGGGCAAAACAGTGGGTCATCCGGGTAGTGTGAATCAGCTCGGCGCTGGCGCCCGCCGGCAGACGACCAGTGGAGTCCAGAGCAGCGAAGCCCTGCTCGACACAAGAAGCGGCGGCGAACGGCAACAGGCGCATGCCTTCAGCATTCAGCCAGGCCTGGTGAGCCGGTTGCACCAGCCAGCTATAGGAGGGCAATGCAGGTGTTTTCATTGTTGTTATTCCATGCGAACGATGGGGCCAACTAGCCGTAGCCTGGGTTGAGCGCGGCGATACCCGGGAACTGCAGCCGCCCGGGTTACGCCTTCGGCTAACCCAGGCTACAAAAGCCAATTGCCAGCATCAGTGGCGCATCCGCCCACAAATCGTTAAAGAGTCTACCGGTAGCTGCGTCTTGCCCAGGTAACGAAGGCTGGTCGCTTTGTCACCGCCTGGTGACATTCAATCCGGCGAACGTGGCAGTTGTAGCGTCACTCGCAAGCCGCCCTCGCGCAAATTCTGCAAGCTCACCTCGCCGCCATGGCTATGGGCGATGTTGCGGGCGATGCCCAGCCCCAGGCCATACCCCTGCTGTTGCCCGGCGAGACGAAAATGCGGCTCGAACACCTGCTCCAGGCGCTGCTCGGGCACCCCGGGCCCTTCGTCGTCGACGTGCAGTACGTAGTCGCCGCCGTCGTCCTCGACGTGCAGGTGCGCCTTGTGCCCGTACTTGAGCGCGTTGTCGATCAGGTTGCCGATGCAGCGGCGCAGCGCCAGGGGCTTGCCCAGGTAGGCGGCACTGGCCTGGCCATGCAGCGTCACCCGGCCATTGCCGCCCGGCGCCAGGTAGGGTTCGACCAGGCAGTGCAACAGATGATTGAGGTCCACCGGCTCGATGTTCTCGTGGATGTCGGTGTCCTTCACGCACTGCAACGCGCCCTTGACCAGCAGTTCCAGCTCGTCCAGATCGCGGCCGAACTTGGTTTGTAGCACTTCGTCGTCGAGCAGTTCGACGCGCAGGCGCAGCCGGGTGATCGGCGTGCGCAGGTCGTGGGAGATGGCGCTGAACAGCTGGGCGCGCTCGGTCAGGTAACGACTGATGCGCTCGCGCATGGCGTTGAACGCCCGGCCGACCTCGACCACCTCACGGCCCCCGCCTTCGAGCACCGGCTGCACATCGGCGCCCAGCGACATGTGCCGCGCGGCGCGCGCCAGGCGCTTGAGCGGGCGACTCTGCCAGTGCACCAGAATGCCAATGAACAGCAGCAGAAATCCGCTGCTGAGCAGGATGAACCACAGCTGCTGGGTTGGCAGAATCGGCTCTTCGAGGCTGGTGTAAGGTTCGGGCAACAGCGAGGCGATGTACAGCCACTCGCCCGGCGCCAGCTGAATCTGGGTGACCAGCACCGGCGGATTGACCGGCTCCAGGGTCAGCGCGTAATGCGCCCAGGAACGCGGCAGCTCGTCGAGTTTCAGGCCACCGTTGAAAATGCGCAGGTCGTCCGGGCTGACGAACGTCACGGAGATGTCCGCGCTGTTGCCCAGCGACGCCCGCAGCACTTCGCTCACTGCGTCGGTGACCGCCTGCTTGCGCGGGGTGCTCGGCAGCAGGTGCATGACCAGCGGCCGGTCATTGAGGCTGACCACGAAACGCGTGCCGCCCATGCTGCGCAACTGGTCGAGTACCAGCGGCCGGTAGGCGACCGGCAGTGAGCGGAAGTAACGCACGCTGGCCGACATCGAATGGGCCAGGCTGCGCGCCGTGGTTACCAGCCCTTCGAGCTGCGTGGCGCGCAGCTGCGACAGCCAGATGGCACTGGACAGCGCCTGGGCGACCAGTACCGAGAGCAGCGTCAGCAGCAGCATGCGGCCCAGCAACGAGCGTGGAATCGGCAGCAGCCGACGCCAGTCAACGCGCATTGCCGGCCTGGGCGGTAACGGCCGCCGCCAGTTGGTAGCCACTGCCGCGCACGGTGCGGATCAGCCGCGGCGGCTTGCCGGTGTCGCGCAGCCGCTGGCGCAGGCGGCTGACGGCCATGTCGACGATGCGTTCGAGGGGCATCATCTCGCGGCCGCGGGTGGCGTTGCCAATGGTGTCGCGGTCGAGAATCTGCTGTGGGTGATCGAGAAACAGCTTGAGCAACGCGAAGTCGGCGCCGGACAGCAGCACCTCTTCGCCATCGAGGTGGAACAGCCGATGGCTGACCATGTCCAGGCGCCATTCATCGAAGGCCAGCACGTCGGCGCCGCGTTCCTGGGAGAAATGCACACGGCGCAGCAGCGCCTTGATGCGCGCCAGCAGCTCGCGAGGGCTGAACGGCTTGCCGAGGTAGTCGTCGGCGCCCAGCTCCAGGCCGATCACCCGATCGGTCTCGTCGGAGCTGGCCGTCAGCATGATGATCGGCACCTGGGCGAAACGCTGATGGCCGCGGGTCCAGCGGCACAGGCTGAAGCCATCCTCGTCGGGCAGCATCACATCGAGGATCACCAGGTCCGCGCCCCCTTCGCACAGCGCCTGGCGAAAGCCGGCGCCATCGGCCACGGTACGCACCTGCAGGCCGGCGCGGCCGAGGTAGGTTTGCAGCAGCTCACGAATATCCTGGTCGTCATCGACCAGCAGGATGGATTTTCCAGTAGGGCTCACATCGATAATCCTTGTTGTTGTTATCAGCGATGCTTGGACAAACGAACCGGGTGCTAGCTCCGTAACAGTTGCTGTTGGGCCGCAACCCCCGCGCCCACCAGGCCCGGGTAGTCGGCGGTGACCAGCCAGACTGGCAGGTCATCGAAATAATCGCTCATGCAGCCCTTGTCGCGCAGGCTACGGGCGAAGCCACTGGCCAGGAAGAAGTCGGCGAAACGCGGCACCATACCGCCGGCGATGTACACACCGCCGCGCGCGCCGAGCGTCAGCACGTTGTTGCCGGCAACACGGCCGAGCAGGCAGCAGAACAGCTCCAGCACATTGACCGCCAGCGGCTCGCCTTCCAGCGCAGCGCGCGTGACCTGGGCCGCGCTCTGCAGCGAGGCCGGCTGGCCATCCACCACGCACGTGGCTCGGTAGAGCGCCAGCAGCCCGTTGCCGCTGAGCGCGCCCGCCTCGGCACTGACGTGCCCGAGCTGTCGGTGCAAGGCTTGCCAGATCTGCGCCTCGCGCGCGCTGCCGACGGGTAGGTCGACGTGCCCGCCCTCACCGGGTAGCGCGTGCCAATTGCCATCGGGCAGCGACAGCAACGTACCGACACCCAAGCCCGTGCCGGCGCCGATCACCACGCTGGGGCGCCCTGGCTGCGCGGTGCCGGGGCACACGCTGATGTACTCATCCTCACGCAGCCGGGTCATGCCCAGGGCCATGGCCGAGAAATCGTTGATCAGCAGCAGCTCGCGCACCTGCAGCTCGGCACAGAAAGCCGCACGGCTGATGCGCCAGGGGTTGTTGGTGAAGCGAAAGGGGTCGACTTCCACCGGGCCGGCACAGGCCAGGCAGATAGTCTCGACCTCGCCCAGCGCCAGACCCTCGGTTTCCATGTAGGCCTGGATGGCCTGCTCGACGGTGGCGTGATCCGCCGTGGCCGACACCCGTACCGACTCCAGGCGCTCGTCGCGCCACAGGGCGAAACGTGCGTTTGTGCCGCCGATGTCGCCGACCAGCGCCAGGCTCATCGCAGCGAGTCCAGTTCGGCGGTGAAGGCACTGGCGCCCTCTTCCGCCGGGCTGAAGGCCGCGCGCATGAAGGCGAACAGCTCGCGACCACAGCCGATGCCGGTGCCTTGCGGCCGCGGCGCGCAATCGCGGGCCGCCCACTCGATCTCGTCGACGAGGATTTGCAGGCGCCCCTCTTTGCCGTCCACGCGAATCACGTCACCGTCGCGCACCCGCGCCAATGGCCCGCCGTCCCAGGCCTCCGGGCTGACGTGAATGGCCGCCGGCACCTTGCCCGAGGCACCGGACATGCGCCCGTCGGTGACCAGTGCCACCTTGAAGCCGCGATCCTGCAGGATGCCCAGGTACGGCGTGAGCTTGTGCAGTTCCGGCATGCCATTGGCCTTGGGCCCCTGGAAACGCACCACGGCAACAAAATCGCGCTCCAGCTCGCCGGCCTTGAAGGCCTCGGCCAGGTCGCTCTGGGTTTCGAAGACACGCGCAGGTGCCTCGACGACCTGGTGCTCCGGCGCAACGGCCGAGACCTTGGCGACGCCATTGCCGAGATTGCCCTGCAGCACGCGCAGCCCGCCCTCGGGCGAGAACGCTTCGGGCACGCCGCGCAGGATGTTGCGGTCCAGGCTCTGCTCAGGGCCCTCACGCCATACCAGGCGACCGTCATCGAGAATCGGCTCTTGGGTGTAGCGGGACAGGCCGTGCCCGGCAACGGTGTAGACGTCCTCGTGCAGCAGCCCGGCCTCGAGCAGCGTGCGCACCATGAACGGCACGCCACCGCAGGCATGGAAGTGGTTCACGTCAGCCTGGCCATTGGGGTAGACCTTGGCCAGCGTCGGCGTCACGGCAGACAGATCGGCCATGTCCTGCCAGGTCAGCTGGATACCGGCAGCACGGGCAAAGGCTGGAATGTGCAGGGTATGGTTGGTCGAACCGCCGGTGGCATTGAGCGCGACCACCGAATTGACGATGGCCTTCTCGTCGATGATCCGGCACAGCGGCGTGTATTCGCCGCCCTGGCGGGTCAGGCGCACCACCTGGTGTGCGGCCTCGGCGGTCAACGCATCCCGCAGCGGCGTGTAGGGGTTGACGAAGGAGGAGCCCGGCAGGTGCAAGCCCATGATTTCCATGACCACCTGGTTGGTGTTGGCGGTGCCGTAGAAGGTGCAGGTGCCGGGGCTGTGGTAGGACTTCATCTCCGATTCCAGCAACTGCTCGCGGGTCGCCTTGCCTTCGGCGTAGAGCTGGCGGACCTCGGCTTTTTCCTTGTTGGGAATGCCCGAGGGCATTGGCCCGCCCGGCACGAAGATCATCGGCAGGTGGCCGAAACGCAGCGCGCCGATCATCAGCCCCGGGACGATCTTGTCGCAGATGCCCAGCAGCATCGCCGCATCGAACATGTTGTGCGACAGCGCCACGGCAGTGGACATGGCGATCACTTCACGGCTGGCCAGGCTCAGTTCCATGCCCGGCTCGCCCTGGGTCACGCCGTCGCACATTGCCGGCACCCCGCCGGCGACCTGCCCGACGGAGCCGACAGCGCGCAGCGCCTGCTTGATCAGTTCGGGATAGTGCTCGTACGGCTGGTGCGCCGAAAGCATGTCGTTGTAGGCCGTGACGATGCCGACGTTGGCCTCGTTCATCAGCCGCAGACGCTGCTTGTCTTCAGGGGAGCCACAGCCGGCAACGCCGTGGGCAAAGTTGGCGCACTGCAGTGCACCGCGGTGTGGGCCTTCGCTATCGGCGGCGGCCATCTGCGCCAGGTAACGTTCGCGGGTCGCACGGCTGCGGGCGATCAGGCGGTCGGTTACCTCGAGAATGCGGGGATGCATGGTGTCGACTCCAGGCTACAGGTAGCAATTCGAATTGTATTTTTATCAAAATACTGACAGCTAAAACGCTTGATTTCTACTTTCATGAGAATAATCTTGTTTTTAAAACAACATATAAGGATCAGCGCTCATGACACTGCGAATCGCCATCAATGGTTTCGGCCGCATCGGCCGTAACGTGCTTCGTGCACTCTATACCCAGAACTACCGCGAAAACCTGCAAGTCGTCGCGATCAACGACCTGGGTGACAGCGCCATCAATGCGCACCTTCTCAAATATGACAGCGTACACGGCATTTTCGATGCGTCCGTCGAGGTCGACGGGCAGAACCTGGTCATCGATGGTGACCGCATTGCCGTCAGCGCCCTGCGCAACCCGGCCGACCTGCCCTGGAAGGATCTCGATATCGACGTGGTGTTCGAGTGCACCGGGTTGTTCACCGAACGCGACAAGGCCGCAGCGCACCTCGGTGCCGGTGCCCGCAAGGTGATCATCTCCGCCCCGGCCAAAGGCGCCGACGCTACCATCGTGTACGGCGTCAACCACGACAGCCTGCGTGCCAGCCACCAGATCATCTCCAACGCCTCCTGCACCACCAACTGCCTGGCGCCGGTCGCCCAGGTACTGCAGCGCGAGCTCGGCATCGAGAGCGGCCTGATGACCACCATCCATGCCTACACCAACGACCAGAACCTCTCGGACGTCTACCACAGCGACCCGTTTCGCGCGCGCTCGGCGACCCAGTCGATGATTCCCACCAAGACCGGCGCCGCCGAAGCGGTCGGCCTGGTGTTGCCGGAACTGGCGGGCCGACTGACCGGCATGGCGGTGCGCGTACCGGTGATCAACGTCTCGCTGGTCGACCTGACCATCCAGGTGCAGCGCGACACCAGCGTCGAGGAGGTCAACGCCCTGCTGCGCGCGGCCGCAGAGCAATCCCAGGTGCTGGGCTACAACACGCTGCCACTGGTGTCGTGTGACTTCAATCACAACCCGCTGTCGTCGATCTTCGATGCCAACCACACCAAGGTCAACGGCCGCCTGGTCAAGGTGCTGGCCTGGTACGACAACGAGTGGGGCTTCTCCAACCGCATGCTCGATACCTGCCTGGCTGCCCACGCGGCTCAATAAGGCCAATGGCACCCGGCGCGGCGAATTACGCTCGGTAAATCGCCGCGAGCGGATTACAATTGCCGCCCGCTTGAACCTCGATGCCGGCCCCGGATGCTCGACCACCTCGTGGTAAGCGCCAGCCGGTCACCAGGCAGCAGGTACATTGTCATCCGAACATCACTGGAAGCCGCATGGACTCTAGCCGCACCACACTCGAACAGCATTACACCGCGGTTCTTAATGCGTTCATGGGCGCGCCATAAACCTTTATAATCAATAGGTTACGGTTTCAGCTTGCGCCATCAAGCGCGTGAAGACGCAGGGTTTGGTACGAAAAATGGTACAAGCCTAGGGGCCAATAAATAGAGGGAGCGCACTCGTACGAGTGAGCCGTTCTACCTACAGCTAACCGTCCACAACTGATCCAGTCGCGTCGTAAAGCTCTGGCTCATCATCTCCCGGCGCATGCCCCACTCAGGGGACAATTCCACTCGCCCGGGCCGGAGTGTTCCCCTTCCCCATTTAGCGTTGATCTCGTCGAGCACAGTCATGATCTTGGTCGACTCGATCGGCTGCTGCGGCGCGAATAGGTCGCCGGTGATTTCGTTGCGCTGGCACAGCCCCAGCAGCATCACTTCGGCCTTGCTGTAGGAGTAGCCATCGCGGAACACCTGGTCGAGGGCGTGCATCGCGTAGTGGGTAATCATCCGGGTATCGTCGCTGGCGTAGGGTAGCTGCACCAGCATGCCCTTGGCGTACTTCGCTTCATCAGGGTTGTGCATGCCAGTGCGGATGCCGACCCTGATCTGCCTGCATACGGACTGTTGAGCCCTGAGCTTCTCGCAGGCCGTCGCAGTGTAGGTGGCCACCGCCTGGCGAATTGACTCAATGTCGCGCAGGCGCTTGCCGAACATTCTGCTCGAACAGATTTCCTGTTTCGGCGGCGCCGCCTCCTCGAGGCTCAGGCAGGCAACCCCGCGCAACTCGCGCGCGGTCTTCTCGATCACCACGCTGAATTGCTTGCGCAGCGTCCAGGCGTCGGCCTGGGCGAGATCCCATGCAGTTCGAATGCCCTGAGCGTTGAGGTGTTCCGTCATCCGCCGCCCAACACCCCACACGTCACTCACCGGCAGCACCTTTAATACCTTGTCGCGCCGATCAGGGTCGCGCAGGTCGACCACCCCGCCCGTCTGCCGCTGCCACTTCTTTGCCGAGTGGTTGGCCAGCTTTGCGAGGGTTTTGGTGGCTGCGATCCCCACACCGGTCGGAATGCCGGTGTACTTCAGCACGCGCGCGCGGATATGCCGGCCGATCTGCTCGAGGTCGCCAGGCACCCCAGTCAGGTCGGCGAATGCTTCGTCGATACTGTAGATCTCGACCGTCGGGACCATGCCCTCGATGACGGTCATTACCCGCTCGCTCATATCGCCGTACAGCGCGTAATTGCTGCTGAACGGCATGATGCCGTGGCGGCGCAGGTCATTCTTGATCTGAAAGTAAGGGGCGCCCATTTTCACAAAGGGCTTCGCGTCGGCGCTGCGAGCGATCACGCAGCCGTCGTTGTTGCTCAGCACAACGATCGGCACCCGCTGCAGATCAGGCCGGAAGACGCGCTCGCAGCTCGCGTAGAACGAGTTGCAATCGACCAATGCAATCGCCTGCTCAACCATGGCAGCGGTGCCGCCGAATGCTGTCCGTCACCACAGCCCAGATCAGCAGCTCGTCGCCCTCCATCACGAACCGAGGCGCGTATTTCGGATTCTCTGATCGCAGCACTATGTGCTGACCATCGCGGGCCAGCGTCTTCACCACCGGCTCGCCATTGATGGCGGCGATCACGATGTCACCGGGCACGGCGTCCAGCGCCTTGTTCACTACCAGCACGTCACCGTCGAAGATACCGGCCCCGGTCATGCTGTCACCTTCCACCCGCACCAGGTACGTCTGCGGCGCATGGATATCGAGCAGCTCATCCAGCGAGATTTTCTGCTCGAGGTGATCCTGGGCGGGGCTGGGGAAGCCGGCCGGCACGCGGAAAGAAAAAAAGGGCAGCTCGCTATTGGAGCTGCCCACTGGGCCAAGAATGGTTGCGTTGCCCATGAGAGAGACCTGAGAATAATGCTGTATGCATATACAGATACCAAATCAGGCAAGTCGCGGTCAAAGAATCATGATGGCCAACTGACGACCGGAGGGTTCCATGTGCGGACGATTCACTCAGTACCGAACCGTTGACGAATACGCCAAAGCCCTGCAGCTCGGCCTGCTCGAGGGCGACTGGTCGAACGAACCACTGGCCCGCTACAACGTCGCTCCGCAATCGCGAGTGATGCTCCTGCACCAAGATGATCAAGGCGTTCGCATAACGAGCACCAGGTGGGGATACGCGCCACACTGGGCGCAGGGCAAGCGCCCGCCCGCGATAAATGCGCGCGTTGAAACGGCAGCGACCAGCAATTACTTCAGGGGAATTTGGAAGAGTGGCCGCGCCCTCGTGATGGCGGACGGCTGGTACGAGTGGAAGAAAGATCCATACAACCCGAAGGTCAAGCAGCCCTACTACATCAGGCTGAAGGGAGGCTCACCGCTGTTCTTCGCCGCGATCGGCGACATCCCAGGGCAGAGTGAGTCGGGCGGGTTCGCAATCATCACGGCTGCAAGCGATCAGGGCATGGTCGACATCCACGACCGGCGCCCAGTTGTACTGCCGCCAGATGTGGCCAGAGAATGGATGCAACCCGGCCTAATGCCAGAACTGGCCGAAGATTTGACTCGGCATCACGATATCCACGCAAATCAGTTTGAGTGGTATCCGGTCGACAAGGCGGTGGGCAACGTGAAAAACCACGGGCCGGAACTGATTGTGAGCATTGAGCAACCGCTCTTTTGACTACGTGGATCGGGATCGTCAGAAGGTGATGGCCAAACGCCTTCAAGATATGGCAACGTAGGGTATATCGATCAAAACCGAGGGATGGTCATGCTTGAGCGCATTGAAAGGATTCATGGTGTCGGTCTACTACATTCCGTTGATGGCAGGCGCTACAAGCTCGACAAGAACCAGCTTATCTATGCAGAAAATGGACGGGGTAAATCGACTCTTGCGAGTGTTCTGCGATCAGTAGCCACAGGTGATCCGAAATCAATCATAGAGCGAAAAACAATCGATTCCGCCACTCCACAAATGGTGGACCTACAATTTGAGAATGGGCAGAAAGTTAAGTTTGATGGTGTGAGCTGGTCTTCGAGTCGTCCTGAGATGGTCGTTTTCGACGCAGACTTTGTAGAAGCAAATGTTCATTCAGGAGGAATGGTAACCCCGAATCAAAGGAAAAGCTTACTTGGCTTTGCCCTTGGCACTAAAGCAGTAAAAGCGCAGGCGGCCGAACACCAAGCAAGCTCGGCAGCCTCCGCAGCCGCCGCTAAAGTTTCGCAGATTACTCAGCAACTCTCCGGCTATCACGTCGGACTTACCTTGATTCAATTTACCAAGCTGGCGCAAGACCCGGATGCCGATAGGAAAATTAGCGAGCTGGAAAAAAAGGTCCAGCTAGCAAACAATATAAACGCCATTTTAGCGAGACCGATACCTGTCGCCATTCCACTGCCGCTATTTGATATAGAAACTCTATTTTCTATCTTAAATAAGTCCCTCGCCGACATCGAGAGCGATGCTGAAACCATTGTAAATAGCCACTACAGTACATGCTCAGCCTCGGGATATGAGGCCTGGATCAGCGATGGCCAGAAATTTGACAACCGGGAAGATTGCCCTTATTGCGGACAAAGTACCACAGACGTCAAATTGATCAGCGCTTATAAAACTCATTTCAATAAGGCATATAGCGAACTGAAACAACAAGTTTCTGTTCTCGAGCGTGGAATCGCGGCTCGCACCAGCGATTCTATCATCGATAACTTTGGCAAAAATTCTGCTAATGCAGAAGCACAGGTCGCTCAATGGCGCCAGGAAATATCAATCCCTGAGATTCGTTTGCTAGACGCTGAAGCAAAAAGCTTACTCGAAAATTTAAGAGCGCACCTGAATTGCTTGGTCGAAAACAAGCTTAATAGGCCACTCGACGTTATCGGTACGCAAGCAGACAAGCAACTGGCTTTGCGCTACTGGGATTCAATCACCACGCTGCTCAATTCTACGAACCAAGACATAGCAAGCTCGGCGGCTTTGATTGCAAAATACAAGACAGGACTGGCGCAAGAGAATCCCGCCGCCCTGAATTCGCAAATAAATATATTGCGGGCCGGTGTTACCCGCTACACGGCAGCAGTAGTTAATCTCCTAGCGGATTTTAGTCTAGCAAAAACAGCAGCAACTGATGCTGAAAGGGAGAAAAAAGCAGCTAGATTAAAACTCAACGCCGAAATGGAGAAAATACTAGAGAACTTCCAAACCGCAATCAATGGGATTTTAGATAAATTCGGGGCCTCGTTCCGAATTGAAAAGATGGATTCTAATTTCAACGGCGGTGCAGCAAGAAGCGAGTATGGCTTATTATTACGGGGAGTATCCATCTCGTTAAATGGACCACCAAAGTTCTCTACAGCTCTGAGCGAAGGCGACAAGCGAACGCTAGCATTTGCTTTCTTCCTAGCAACAATAAACGCCGATCCAGATATATCAAAAAAAACTGTTGTTATTGACGACCCCATGTGCAGCCTGGATGCAAATAGAAAACATCAAACCCGGCAATATCTCAAACAACTCGCCGAAAAAGCACATCAATTAATCGTGCTCGCACACGATCCTTTTTTCATCAGAGAACTTAAGTTAGAACTCGAGAACGGCAACGCTCCCTTGAACACACTTCAGCTTAAATACTCTCAAGATGGCTATAGTGCCTTTGATGAACTGAACATCGACAAAGAATGCGAATCGCCTTATTACAGGCATCATCGCATGCTTGTCGAAATGATTTCAGGTTCAGGAGGCGACCAACGTGCGACGGCAAAGGCGATCAGGCCGTATCTAGAGGGATACCTCCATCGTAGATTTCCGGGAGAGATCCCTAAGGGACTCATGTTTGGCCAGGCAATCGGGCACCTAAAGCAGTGCCCCAAACTCTCTCCATTCATTTCAGGAATAATCGAAGAGCTACAAGAAATAAATACCTATGCAGGTCAATTTCATCACGACACAAATCCTGGACTTTGCGAATCCATACCCGTAATGACGGGAGAACTTATTGGATTTTGCACCAGGGCTTTGAATGCCGCATATCGAGGTAACGCTTTATAATGCACGCCCTTCCAGTACGGAGGGGCGTCGAATTAAAAAAGCCCCCCTAGAGCATCCGGCTCCCAATTCATGATCACCAGCTCGCCGGTCGTCTCGGCCTGCCCCTTGCGCTGATTGGTGCAGCTGTACTTGATGTCCAGCCGCTCCATGTGAAAGCCATCGAAAGCACGACGGATGTCGGGATGGTCGTTGATGCTGACCATCACCTTCCCCTTGCAGCGCCGCATGAAGTCTGCCATCCGCTCATACTCCTCGAACGGAAAACCTACCCCATAGCCTTCGGTCTTCCAGTACGGCGGATCCATATAGTGGAAGGTGTGGGCACGGTCGTAGCGCTCAGCGCATTCGAGCCAGCCCAGATTCTCAACGTAGGTGCCGGCCAGGCGCTGCCAAGCGGCCGACAGGTTCTCCTCGATCCGCATCATGTTGAAGGCCGGCGCCGTGGTGGCCGTGCCGAACGTCTGGCCGGTGACCTTGCCGCCGAATGCGTTGTGCTGCAGATAAAAGAAACGCGCGGCCCGCTGGATGTCGGTCAGCGTCTCGGTGCGGGTGATCTTGTGCCACTCGAAGAGCTGGCGGCTGGTCAGCGCCCACTTGAACTGGCGGACAAATTCTTCGAGGTGGTTCTGCACCACCCTATACAGCGACACCAGGTCACCGTTGACGTCGTTCAACACCTCAACCGGAGCAGGCTGGGGACGCATGAAGAACAACGCGGCGCCTCCGGCGAACGTCTCGACGTAGCATTCATGGGGTGGGAAAAGCGGGATGAGGCGGTCGGCAAGGCGGCGCTTGCCACCCATCCAGGGAATGATTGGAGTAGTCATTGAGTGCAAACCTTTACTGTATGAATAAACAGGTGCTAGGCTCGCCGCGCTTCGTGCACGAGGCGGAGGCCTTGGCTTGGCTTGCAGGTACGTTCTGCGGGTCAGGTGTCGGGCTTGGGTGTTGGCGCACCCAGGCCCGACGCCTCTTTTTCATTTCGGCCGCTGCACGGCCTGACGCTCGATGCAGGTGATCACCTGCGCGCTGCACTGCTCCAGCTCAAGCTCCAGCGCGTCGACGGCGCGTCGCCAGTCGTCATTCACCACCAGCGCCTGCCGGCCCGGCATGCGGCACGGCACCAGGCTGCACTCCATGCGAGCCGCGGTAGGCGGCGGGGTCGGTGGTTTCGGGTCGCGCGTACAACCGGCCAAGATCCACAGGCACACCACCAGACAGATATACAGCCACGGCTTGATCATTGCGTTTCAGCTCCTCGAGGGCGGCCGACTGCGTGGCCTGATTACGGTTGATGGTCTGGCCAAGCTGCTGCAGGCGGCGGTCGACATCGGCCAGCTGGCCGAGCGTGACTTGCTGCTGAGCCAGCACACCGGCCTGCAGCTCGATCATGGCCTGGGCGTCAGCCAACTGTTGCTCTGCCCTGCCCGCGCGCTGATTCTCGATGTCGATTCGTGGCGCCATGCCCCACCAGACAATGCCGGCAGCGCAGGCCATGAGCAGCAGAACACCGGCCGCCTTCGCGACCAGCTGGTACTGAGCAGGGATCACGATTCGCGCACCGAGAGTGCGGCGCTGCCGAGGGTTGCCAGCGGCTCGCTCGGCACCTGCAAGCCTTCCGGCCAGCGATAGCCACTCACGCGGCCAACGGAGAACGCCTTGATGTTCACGGCGTCGGACTGGTTGCCACCCAGGATCAGCAGGTTGCCGGCCTTATCGCGGCCAACGGCAAAACCCACGTGGCCACCACCCTGCCGAGTGAACACCACGATGCAGCCCGGCACTGGCAGCCCTAGCTGCTGCCCCCAGTCCAAGTAGGATCGAGCGCTCTCGAAACGGCTTGAGCGAACGCCTACCCGCTCCAGCATCGCGCCGACGAAAGCGGCACACCACGGCGTCTCATCATCCTTGATGCCGCCACGCTTGATGTCGCGCCACATCTGCAGGATCTCAGGGCTGTGCTGCGGCCCCTTAATCTCTGTCAGACCAATGTGTTTTCGGGCCTCTGCGACCCACGGTTGTTCTTTCATACATTTTCTCCGGGCATGAAAAAGCCCGCTCTAGAGCGGGCTGCTGGGTGATGGTCTACTCTGCTGAGACCGTTGATAAGCAAGGAAGCAATGACATGGCACTGATACTCACCCGCAAAGCAGGCGAAGACGTGCGCTTGATGTTCGATGAGGACATGACTGCAGCACAGCTGGACGAGCTGATCCGCGAGGGGATTACCGTACGGGTCGTCGAGCAGAGCCCCTCACATAACCAGGTGAAGCTCGGTTTTAGCGCACCCCGCTCGGTATCGATCGTAAGAACTGAACTGCTTGAGCGCGACGCCTTGCAGGAAGCGTGATACGCACACCTAGGATGAGGTGATTACATGCCAACAAGGAAACCCAAGCTGCAGGCCTTCGCCAATCGCTACGTCGCAGAGATGATCGTCAGCGATCCTCCGAACGTCATCGACTTCCTCGGCGAAGACTTCTCACCGAACGAGCAAGTCGCTGTCTATCGCGTCCTTGAAGGCATCCGCGCGCGGTTGCTGGCCGAAGCCGAGCTGCTGGATTCGCTCCCTCTCAGACATCGATATCCAGGTGCGGCAAGTTCGGCGCCGGACCGGTGATCGTGCCGTCGGCAATGTAGGCTTTGCTGCCCACCTGCACGTCGACGCCGCGGACGGTGACTCGCGTGCCGGTGCGTAGCTCTGCTGTACTGATGCCGGCGGCCGCGTTGATGCTTCGGATGATCGCGACTGTGCGCACGCCGCCAGGCAGCAGGCCGATGAAGCGCTTCCAAGGGTTAACCGTCGCCATCAGTGGTGCCTCTCCAGTTTCAGATCCTGCCAAACACGCACGGCGCCGGTTCCCTCGGCGCTGATATCGGTCGACAGGCAGGCGCCGTACCACGCCCCGCCCGGCTCCGGCACCTTGCAGAGCATGGCGGGCAGCACCAGGCCGACGCCGTGGTCGTCGGTCTTGTGGAAGAGCGGCAGCCGGAAGCCGACGACCTCGATGTCACCACCCTTGCTCAGCTCATGCACGCCACGGGCGCGGTTGGCTCCCTCGCCAGTGATCCAATCGTCAAACACGTCCGCGGTCGGGTTATCGCCAGCAGTGCCTGCCCGGCGAACCAGCATCGACACGCCATGGCTGGTGCCCGAGACGTAGCAGGCATTCCAGGCCGGCTGCGGCGTCCACTCGCCATCAAGCTGGGTCAGCATCGCTGGCGGGATGATGCGATCCACTGGCGAATCAGACAGGCCCCATTCCCAGGGCGGCACGACGTAGCGCGGGCGGATCTCCAGCACGTCGCTGTCTCGCGCGGGCCGCACCACGGCTCCCACCGTCTCTGCGATACGCGCAATCACCTGCATCGGTGTCTGGCTTTGGTAGCTCAGCGCGCCGGACGGGAAGGTCCAGTCACGCGGGCCGATGTTCTCGGTGTCCCACTCGATGGTGAACCCTGTGTTTAGCAGCTCGCTTTCCGCAGCCTGGCGAGCCGTGATCGGTGCGTTGTTCAAGCCGGTGCGTAGCGGCGCGTAAGGTGCCGCCAGCAACTGCGAACGCGTGGCGCCGGTGATGCTGTAGGCCTCAGCCGGGAACTTGAGTTGCCGGCTGTAGCGCTCGACCAGCAGCACCCACACCCAGCCATTGATGTTCAGCTCCACTTCTCTCGCGCCATCGGCATCCGGGCGCACCAGGTCGAGGGCGGCTTTCGTGAAAATGTCGGCGCTGAACTTCCAGCTGAAGCTGTCGGCGTCGAGCCCAATGCGCAGGCTCTTCGCTTCGATGGGCGTGCGCGACGGCAGCACCACCAGGTTGACGGTATTGGCGATCATGTATGTGTCCAGAATGGTGGGATCGGTCGGCGGCACGGGCAGCGGCTTCACCGGCCCCGGGTAGTCGACGTACTCGATGCCGGTCAGCGGGCCGTCCAGCACGCGCGCCTTGCCCCATGGCACGCGATAGCCCAGGTTGATCCGGCGAGCGGTGGACCACCGCACTGCGGTGCCTCCGGTGTCCGCCGGCTGGATGCGCGGCGTTTCAGGCACAAAACGAAAATCGAAGTACACCTGCGGTGCAGCCGACGGGAAATACGGCCGCCCGCCGAACGAGAAAACCAACGGGCCGTTGCCAGGCAGGTACAGACTGTCCTGCAGGGCGGTCTCAGCGTCATACCGCGGCCCGTATTCGTTAACGCGCCTTATCCCCACGCTCAGCCCTAGCTCCTTGCGCGCCGGCTTAGGGTTATAGATCAGCAGCAGACGCAGCCCTATGGGCCGGATCGTGTGATCCCAGCCCAGGTTGAGCGATGCATCCTTGATTGGCACGTCGATCCAGCCTGTTTGCATCGAGTCGCCGTCGCGTTGGCCGGCCTCGAACCATGCCGAGGCGCGCGACAGATCCGCCGCCGGCACCAGCTCCCATGCCAAGGCCAGATGCGTTCCATCCTGCACGCTGGCTAGCTGCCAACCCGAACCCGCACCAAGATCTGCAGGCTGCGTCTTTCCCCGGGGCACGAGAAGGCCCTGGCGGTCGACCGGAGCCCCACAGCCCCAGCCACCACCAACAGTAATTGAAAGCATCAGATCCTCTCGACAGGCACCGGCCCATGAGCCAGCGGGCGGAAGTACCGCAAGGCAACAGCGCGAGCGGTGCCCAGTGGACGCGACGGATTTTCACCGATGGCGGGCCACCACTCTGGCTCAGCTGCTGGCAGTGTCCCGGCCTCGGTCACTTCATAGATCCAGCCAGTGAAAGCAGCCGGCCGCACGCGATCCCCGATGGCCACAGCCAGGCCGGGAACGAAGCGCACGCCGTAATCATCGAGCGCGATAGCGTAGATCGTGCCCGAGGTCGTGACCTTCAGGTCAAGGTTTGCCAAGCCCTGGTCCGACGTTTGCCCGTAACCTGCCACCCGCCACTGACCATCATCCATGCGTTCGACGATGACCGTCTCGCACGATGCCCAGGCGCCCTCGATTGTGCCAATAGCTGCTAGCTTCGCGTCGACGGTGGGCACCTGATTGCCGCCGTCGCTTTCCGTCAGGTTGAACAGTAGGTGGTTTGCGGTCTCGCTGAGTGTCGGCCAGCGTGACATGCCCAGCCGGGGCTCGGTGTATTCGTAAGCCTGTGCAAGCACTTCCCGGTAGATCACCGCTCGACTCAAATACTGAGGGTTCAGCCCCCCATCATAGAAGTTGGCTAGAGCCTGATTAGTGTCCGAGCGCTGGAGCGTAACCAGCCAACGCGGCGAAGGCTCACCTTCCCGGCGCACTTCCACAGAGATGGGCACGAAGATCAGTTTCGGCCTGAGGACATCCATAGGCTTTTTGCCCATGGACTTGTATTTGCCGAATCTAGGATCAAGGGGAGCGGCAAAAGCCCGCTTCCACATGACCTTCTTAGCCAGCACCCGGACATTAAGCATCCCAGTACTTCTCTTTCAGGCAGAAAAAAGACGTGCCCCACTGGTTGGGGATCATATAAATCGGATCGTCGTTGTACTCGAAGGGAATTAGACACCCAGGCAACGTACCCCCTTTGCCAAGAGCGCGACTCACCTCGGCAGATGAGCGATGGCTGTAAAACTCGTCTCGAAGAATACCTGGCAGCCGGGCGATATATCCCAGAGTAGGGTCGTAGACGTGGTGAGGGCAAAGCTGCATATCTGGGGCATAAGCTGGCACAGACAGTTTACTACCCAGATATGCCGTAGGCAGGCTGCAATACGCCTGGATAGTAGGCATTAACGCCGTTTCCACCGCCCCGGTGAAGGGATTACGCAGGCGAGTTCCATACTGAAGGACGTAGCCCCCATTAGCCTCAGAACTAAAGGTATAGTCAGCGGCTTCAAATGAGCCCCCCAAAGCCATGTGATTACCGGGCCCAGACTTAGGGATTTCCGGGTCAGGGAACACAAAGTTACCGAAGAAGTAATTCGTCCCGTAGTAGCCTTGGGCGGTATTGGGATTATCCCCATACCCCGCCATCCCGTCGGACGAAGTGCTGTTGCCATTGGTGATGATATGTACCTGGGAACCTCGGGCAATTACAAACCAATTTCCCATTGGCTCAGCATAGTAGCGCGCAGGAACTACCCAGTGCCTCGCCGAGTTGGACGAATAGTCCACTGAATGGTTATAAGAGCGAACATTTGTCCCAATTGGGGGAAAAACGGTAGCGTCAGATACAAACTCAGAAAGAAAAAGCTGAGTTTTAGGCGCGTAATTGTATGGCGTTGTCCCTTTACCAAAGCTGTAAAACACACCATCAGGGGACTTCAGCGTGAAATGCTGGGGCAAGTTAGCGTGAATGAGGGTCCACCCCTGTCCAGGCTTTGCGCTAGCACCAGACCCATAGCCGGTGACCAGACAGGGGTACAGCAGGTTGTACCAACCTACTACCCCATTTGTGGCGGTATCCACCATGCCCAACTTCAGAGGTGGTGCACCTACGTCAAGGTGCGAGTACAGCGTTGCATCAGCCATTAGTCTGCGTCTCCACGAATCTGCAATTTAAACTGGTCATCGTTGACGGTGCCCTGTCCGCTGATGACCGTACGGATTACCCACATCGGCCCAAGCGCAGAGTCGGTATTGAATCGAACTGCGTTACCGGCCGCCCAACCGCTGCCCCACCCTTCCCGACGAATCGTGAAGTACGGCTGGCCAGTCAAAGCGTTGATTGGCGAAAGATCACTGCCAGTGCTGCCAGTCGCGATCACACCCAGCTGCTGCTCCACCACGTTGAACGACGTGTTGCTGGTGAACACCAGCGCCCACTTACCAGCGATGGCGCCGGCGTTGGTGATAATTGACGGATAGCTCAGCTGGTTGTAGTTCGCGGTGGTGGTGTTACCCGTAGGGGCGTCTGCCCAATTCGGGTCGCCCTGGCTCCACGTCTGCTGGGTGAACCAGGTGTGCACGCGCGACTGCAGATCACCCCAAGCCACTGCGCTCGACACCATCGCCTCTCCGGCAGGCAGATCCCAAGGAATCGGCGAGCTCAGGCCGACCTGGCCGGTGATCTGCACCTCGACGCACAGCGCCATGTGCTCAACGCGATCTCGAATGATCAGCGGCGTGCTCAATGGCGCACCGTCTTCAGCCTGCATAACCAGCGGGTTCGCCCAGGTAACGGCGCCGGATTCGCGATCAGCGTTGAACGACGCCGCACGCAGCACGTGGCCATCACTATCGACCACCTCGATGTCGGCCTGCTGCTGCCTGGCGAGCGTGACCGTCCCGCCCGCGATTGGCGATGCCACGACCGTTTCTGAGGTGTGGTGGATCACCAGCACGTCGCCATCGCGGTAGATCGGCACGCGCCCATCGGCAGGCAGGCGAACCGGATCGAGGCCGAGCAAGCCAGCATCGAGCGGCAGACGCGTTTGCACAACCGCGTTGTAGCGCGTCAGCAGCGGGATCACCGGGACGTCGCTTTCGCCTGAGTCATCGTCCGGGTTCGTCGTGAACGTCAGCCTGGCGATGCCAGTGGTAGCGTCAACAACCCCGTGGATGATGCCGTTGGAAAATACGCCGTTCAGGTTCGATACCGCGGTGACCACCTCGGCCGTGTCCGTGCGCACTGCGGTCACTTGCATGCTGCCAGCGCGCAGCGGCGCACCTGGCGTGCGGAACGTCGCAGCCGTAACGCTGAACCCCGTTGAGGCTGTCAAACATGCGAGCAGCGTGACAGCGCCCAGAGCGTTGCCCGAGTAGCTGTTGATCGTCGCGGTGCGGCCGACATAATCGACAGCGCCAACAGCAGTGCCACCGTTGGTTGCGCTGGCAATGTCTCGATAGAGGATCCCGCTGCGGTCGGTGTACAGCGAACCGTTCCAGCTGAACAGCAACGAGCCCGGCACGATGGCACTGCCAACGCCAGGCAGCAGGTCGACAGTGATGGGCGGCTGCGCCTGCGTGTGAGTAGTCTCGTCCGAACTTGCCCCGGCTGCCTGCGATTTCGCGGAGAGCGTGCCGGCGAACTGCTCGCGCTGCTGCACTGGCGTGGTTACCAGCACAGGCTCAGTTCCCCGGCCGGTCACATTCGACAGCGTGCGAGTGCTGTAGGTGTACTCGATGTAGTCATACAGCCGGGCAACCTGAAGGGTGCACTGCCCGGTTTGGTAGTTAATCGAACCGACGCGCCCGCCCTGCCACCCACCGCCACCGTTGTCGCTGGCGGTGTTGCTTACCTCAGCCGTACCGTCGTAAACCGGCAGCGCGTTACCGCTCTCGATTACCTTCCAGTTGATCGCGGGCGCGGCCTGGCGACGCGTGGTCAGCCAGTCAATACGCACGCTGCCAGGCTTGAGCGGAGCGCCGGGAATGGTGAACGTCGCTATGCCGGATGCATCGCTGGTCACGCTCAGCGGCGCATCATCCACCGAGCCGCGGCGAAAGGTGTATTCGATCCCGGATGCTGGCGGGGCGCTCAGTTTCATCACCAAATCACCGGTCGCGTAGACGATGGTTCCGGTGCCGCCATTGCCGCTCAGCGTGCCGAGGCCATCGTCAGTCAACGTCCTGGCTGTGCCGGCGGTGAACGATGCGGCGAAGCTGCCTGGCTGAATGCCGCCGCCCGGCAGCGTGTAGCGCACCTCGATCTCAGGCACCACAGCGGTACCGGCGTGCCCGGTGATCGCGTTGTCGGCGGAACTGACGTAGCTGAACACCAGCGAGCTGCCCACATCCGGCAAGGCGTTGAGCGTCAGATTGACCGAGCCGGTAGCCATGCTGATCGTCCCGGCGCCTTCACCAGTCAGCAAACCATCGCCGTAGTCGCGCAACTCATACCACTTCCCGAGGGCGAGGAACGCCACAGAAAGCGTGCCTGCCCGCGGAATAGCACCGGCGAGGTTCAGGGTGTAGACATACCCGCGATTGCCCAGCGTGACAGGAACCTCACCCGTGATCGTGTCACCGGTGGCTGCAGCACCCGGCCGATATGTCGCGTTGGCGTTGCCCGTCCAGCTGGTGCCGGTACGGATCAGCGTCACTTCGCCTGTCTGGTAATCAACGCTGCCAGAGGTGATCCAGTTGCTGCCGCTCACGTAGCGCAGCCCACCCTTACTGTCGTCAGCAAACACGCCGCCGCCGACGGTCAGCGTCAGGGTGCCCGGCGCGCAGCCAGTACCGAGAAACGTACGCGCCTCGCCAGCAACAGCGCCGGCGGCGACGGTCAGGCTCACAGTACGAGCCGGGCCGGATGGGATGTAGATCTGCCGCTGGTAGCCGCCCAGCAGGTCGACCAGCGCCGACTCTTTGGTGGTGCTTGGCACGAGCTGGGCGTACACGCTAGTCACTCGAACGGTAAGCGCGCCCTGTGCGACCGCATCGGCCAGCGGGCTGATGCCGTAGTAACGCGCGGCGTCCGCGACCTGGGTGCTGAGCACGCGCGCTTTGGCTGCGCCGTCCAACGAGGTAGGCGTGGTACCGGCCGGCGTTACCTGACCACCTGGAAATGCGGTTAGCAGCGGAGCCGACAGTTGCAGATCCAAGCGGCGCCGGGTGAAGTTCACGAAGTTGGCGTTGCCGTAGTCATAGGTGAACTGCTCCAGACGCGACTCGACACCGATCACTCGGACGTACTGCATCGTTGTGGCCGTGGCGAGCTGGAACACATCCCCGCTTTCCGGCACGCGCTGCTCCTCGCGCTGAACGCAAGCGATTGCCCGCTGCCCTGCCAATTGCGTGCCCAGTAGGTCGAATTGAGCCATCGACGCAGCGGCCACATAGCTTTCGATCAGATCCTGGGCGTCGGTGCGCACGTCGGTCTGGCTGCCTGTGTTGAACAGCAGCACGCTTACGCGCGGATCTGCAGGCCCTTGGGTCACAATACCGTGTGCGCCCAGGTAGGCGTCAGCGTTCTCGGTCATCACACCAGCGCTGACCTTGCGCAGGTTGATGCGGCCGATGGTGCGGTCGAGCCGGCTGATATCGGGGAACAGGTTGTTGACCTGGCCGTCGACAATCGCACGGCCGGTTGCGCGGCCACCGCCATCGTCGGCATCGGTCAGGCGCTGGGATTCCAGCAGTTTCACATCGGTGCTGTTGATCGTCATGCCAATCTCCGGGCATTAAAAAACCCGCCGGGGCGGGTTCGTTGGTCAAGGTACGGGGTCAGGCTCGGGTGCCGGATCAGCCGGCGGCGCAACGGTGATCAGCTTCAGGGTCAATTCGTATAGCCAGTCAGGGCCAGGATCCACCAACCGAAACAGCGGCCTGGCCTGCAGCGGCGAGCCGTCCACTCGGCTCCAGGTCACGTGGTGCTGGGCGCCAGTCGGCAACGTCAGCAGCATTACGATCAAAGGCTGGTCACGCAGCGCCTCAAGGGCACGCACAGTTGCCAGAGTGAACCAGGCGCCGCCATTGCTGGCCAGGGTGATTGGCCGGCCATAGCGCTTCACGCCCTCCTGAATAATCAACGCGCCGCTCAGTGAGCGCTCCTGCTCTTGAGCGACTGGGTCCCACCCCCACTCGTCCGTCCACTCGATCTGCTCGCCACCCAAGTCGGGATCAGCGGCAAGGTCGATGGTGTCCAGGGTAAATGCCATTAACGTGCCCTCAGCGCGGCGTCTTCTAGGATGCTCAATAGGGTGGCTTCATCAGCGGCGCTACCCACCGCCACATCGACAGCCTTGCCAGCCAGCTCAAGCCGGATGACACGCGACGGTTGCTGCGGCGTCTGAGCAGCGTCAGTAGTCGCCGCCGGCGCGGTGGCCTTGGCTATCTCCTCCTGCCGCTTCTTCTGCTCTTCAGCCTGCCGCTGTTGGGCTGACTCAGCCTCGATCTGCCGGAGCATGCCGAGCGCTCTGCTGGCATTGGCTACGGCCTGGCTGTCGCCACCCGCGTTGGCTTCGGCCAGCTGCGCTTCCAGCTCACGGCGCCTCGACGCAAAGCGGCGGCGCTCGATGTCCTCGGTACGCCCCTGCAAACCATCCAGCTCGTCCCGCAGGCTGTCGAGTGTTGAGCGAGTCGACTGGCCCATCTGCTCCATCGAGTCCTGAGCGGATTTGATGGCACCATCCAAACTGCTCAGGTCAGAGTCATCGAGCAGACCGAGAGCATTGCGCAAGCCCCGCGCACGCGCCTCGAACTGCCTGGTAGAGATGCTGCCGCGGTCATAGCTCTCCATCAGGCGCTGCAGCTGCGCCTGCTGGCCCAGGTACGCTTGCTGGGTCTTGAGGCTGGCTTCCTGCATGTCCAGCTGCCAGCGACCCAGCGGGCCGGTAAACGGGCTGCCCATTTGGCTGCGCACGTCGCCCAGCGCCTTGCTGACGCGCCCCAACGAATCGACCGTGGCATCCAGGCTGCTGGTGTCGATGCTCATGTCGGCCGTCTTGATGCCGCGCAGTCGGTCGAACGCTTCCAGAGCGGCCGCGCTCAGCGCCGCAAGCGGCCCCCGAGCCGTGTTCATTACCTGGTCATAGAAGCCAGACATCGCGCTCATGTCTTGCCGAGCGTCGCTGGATTCCTTGCGCCGCTGCTGCATGGCCGCGTCACCGGCTCGGCGTTCGGCCTCCATGCGCTTGCCTGATTCCCGCCGCAGCTGCTCGCTGGTGACGATGGCCTGCTTGTCGGATTCGTTCTTGGCGTCCTGTGCCTTCTTGCCGCCTTCGACTGCGCGCTTCAGCTCGGTCTGGCGTTCGGCAGCTTTATTCAGCTCCCGGTTGTAATCGGCGGCGGTGATCACACCGTCGTTGTAGAGCTTGGTCAGCGCCGAGTTGATGTTGCGGATATCAACAGCCGTCTTAGCGCTGCTGATCGCTGCCTGCACATCGGCCAGCGTCTTCAGGCTGGTGGCCGCACCCTTTACTGCCGTCGAGGTAGAAGCCGCTGCACCGCCCAGTTCCTTGAGCCGCGCGTTCAGCACCAGAGTGCCGTTGCTGTATTCCTCCTGAGTCAGTCGCCCCGCCTGGTAGGCGTTGAACATCTCCCGCCCGATCTCGCGCAGCTGGGCCACGCCAGTGACCGAGCTGATCTGATTCAGGGCGTTGTTGATATCGGTGACGCGCTGGACGATGTGCTCGAACTGATCGTCAGCAGCCTTCTTAATGACCTCGGTTTGCTCGGTAGCTTTCTGCTCGACGCTCTCATTGAGAAAGCTCCAGGCGTCCGCCACCTGGCCGTAATCCGTTTGCGCCTGTGCGGCGTAAGCGGTACTGAGTTCGCCTAGGAAGGTATAGAGCCCGTCAGCCTTGGCCTTGATGTCCTCACCGCCGAAGACATTGGCGATCTGACCTGTGGCCAATGCCAGGCGGCCTAGTGTTTGCTGAACCGCGAATGTCAGCGCAGCAGCCGACGCATTGATCGTACCGGCGAACGTATTCCATACCGTCGTCAAAGCCGCGGTCGCGTACTGCCCCGCACTAACTGTCTGGTCAATGGCCGGACCGATCTTGCTCGCCATGCCAGCGGCTTTCGCAGCCAGGCTTTCAAAATCAACGGTGGCCAGCTTCTCAACGTACTTCGATACCGCCTCAGCACCATTGGTGAACGTGTCCGACAGGTGTTGAGCGAGACGATCCAGGCGGCCATCGTTGGCCATGGCGTCGAGCCCGTCTGCCATCTGCCGCAGCTTGTTCTGGATGTACTCGAAGGCGCCGCTGTCACCCACTCGCCCTGCGAAGTCGCCGAACTGGTTCGTGATGGTCTTCCAGAGACCCAGCCCGGTGTTCAGCTTCGCAGCAGCAGCGGCACCGCCGTAAGCCTCGCTCATCATGTCCATGATGACGGCCTGAGCTTCGGCGGTTCGGCCAGTTGCAACCAGCTGCCGCAGCAGGCGCTTCTGGTCTTCTTCGAGCTTGAAGCCCTGCCGGCCAAGCGCCCCCATGGCATCGACAGGTGATTGCAGCGCCCGCCCGACTATCTCGGCGGACTGCTCAGCGCTGATACCAAGCCGCTGCTGCTGATCGATGACGATCTGCATCGCTTTGGGAAACTGCTCACCAACGATGTCCGTATAACTCAACAAGCGCGTCTGGGCAGACTGGACCTGCTCATCGGTAAGCAAGGAGTTGTCGCGAAAGCCCCGGGCCATTTCGAGCAGCTGCTCAGCAGTGAAACCGGCGGCATTGCCGGTGGATTGCAGCGCGGCTTCAAGCTGGGCCAGAGCGGACCCGCTATCCATGCCATCGGCGATGACAGCGCGGATGCCGTCGCGCACCAGGTTCATACCGCCCCGGACGAGATTAACTATCCCGTTCAGCGAGAGGTAGGCGGCACCATAGGCAGCAACCTGGCGAACGCCACTGGCCATCGCGGTGCGTACCGCGCCTACTCGACCAGCGTGCTCAGCCGCGGTGCGGCTGGCCCTGGCCTGCTCGCGCTCAAGGGCGCGGAGCTCCTGGCCATTGGCGGCCAGCGCCTGCTTGGCGTTGTCGACTTCCCGCGCCAGGCGCTTCTCTTCTTCGGCCAGGCGGGTGGTATCAACGCCGGCAGCCCTGGCCGCTTTCTCGTGGGCGCCCAGGTCACCGGTCAAGCTGGCTACCACTCGCCGCAGCCGAGCACCTTCGCGCTCGGCATCCTTCAGCGACTGCTTGAGGCCCGCCCCTTCAGGGTTAGCGTTTAGCGCCTCGCGCAGTTCCTTGATGCTTTCTTCGGTCTGGCCCAGCACCCGCTGTGACTGATCGAGCGCACGCTGGGTGGCCAGCATATCGCGCACCAGACCGCGCTCGCCTTTCGCACTATCCAGCTGCTCATTCAGCGAGGCGGCCTGGTTGCGCAGCTCCTCGAGGGCCTCGGTCGACTTCTTCGCCTCGGGCGACAGCTCATCCTTGCCGCGCAGAATGAACTGAATCAGACGATCTTTGATGCCGGCCATGCTTTTCTCCAGGCGAAAAAAAACCCGCCGAGGCGGGCTTTTACAAGGGAGTTAGCTAGCGTGCCTCGGCTACAGAGACCTCCGCCAAGTTATCGCCCTTGAAGTAACAGGAAATATCAAACCTCAGTTCAACTCCGAACGAGTTCTTGGCCGTGAACTGAGATGCAAATGTCGCGCGACCATCAGGAAAATCCGCAAATGCCGCCGACCAGAACCTTGAGAAATCCACTGTACTGGGATTGTTCGCACGTCTGCGTGCCGCTGATTCGCAAGCCTCAGCCGCATCCGCGCGCTTGATGGCAGGCCCGAAGTCTTCAACTTCAATGGGCACGAGCTTTGGTGCGTTAAGCAACGTGCCGCTAGCTGAGCCGGTGCATGGTTTGTCGGTAAACTGCGTCTTACCAGACTGATCTACACACTTGTAGATTGGCGCAGCATTGGCCCAACCAGCGGCTAGCGCCAGAATAAAAAATAGGTGCCGCATGTGGATCCCTCCTCAAAACCCAGGAATCTAACACTGCTGGGAGTGGCTAGGGCAAGCGGCCGTCCATGGCCGAGATGATCACGCTGCCTTATTGACAATATCCATCTGGCAAAACTTGCTGATGTCATTGGTCAACACCAGCGGATCAGCCAGCAGTTCGGCCGGGCCTTCCAGCTTCAGGTACTCCTGACCAAACACCGGCAGCGATGCCAGCATGCCGAACTTCACGCGGCGCAGGCGTAGGCTGTAGGGCTCACCGCTCTGCGCATCGTTGAGGCCAGCGATGAATATCTCCAACTCAACCGCGCTGCCGTTGAGCATCTGCAGCGCGCTGGATGCACGTTTGGTGTAAGTGAACAGCACACCCGCCGCGGTGATCTTGGAGCCAGCAGTGCGCAGGATGCCATGAGGGGTAAGCAGGTAGTCGACGCCAGCTGTCAGCTCTGTGTCGTCTGCGCCCTTTACAGTCACCGGCTTGCTGAGGTCTGGCAGATACTTGAAGGGAATCAGCTCCCCCTCGACGCCGCCAGCAGTAGCCGGCTCATCTACTTGTTCGCCAGCAGCGATGCTCTGGATTGTGGATCGGGTGATGCGTGCCACGTTGGTTTCGGTGAAGTCGTACAAACCCACGGTGGAGGTGACATCCGTCACGCGCTCACGCACGTTGCGGTTACCGCCGCCGCCGCGGAAGTTCGGCAGCGTCTGGCGGTTGGTGGTAAAGGCGATGTTGAAGGCATCACAGTTGCCCATATCCAAGAGCGGATCCTGGGATTGATAGGCACGAGCATAAGCAATGCCCTCGCCAATGAACGAGCGGTCAACTTGAGACATTGAAGGTTCCTCTGTCGAATGGGGTCAGTGCGGCTCAGGCCTTTGCTGCAGGCGCTTCGGCTTCGGCTTTTTTGTCGGCCTTCGGCTTGGGGGTGTAACCACGCTCGATGGCGTGGTCAGCTACGGCCTGGGGCACGTCCTGTTCGCCCTTCTTGAAGTGCTTGGTCACGCCGCCGGATTGGAAGTTGAAGGCGTGGGTAATGTTGATCTTGGGCATTGCGATTTCCTCACTTGAGGGGCTGCACGTAGGTGACCTGAACAGGCATCACGTGGCATGCCCAGCGCCGGCCCTCAGTGGGCGGCATGGGTGTTTCGGGTTGAAAGGCGATCTGCTGAACGCCCTGTGTCTTGAGATCGCCCTTCGTGCCAGGGAGCGCTGCTTTGATGCCGATGCGGGCAGCACGCAGCAGCGGAGCAAAACCCCGCCGCCGAGTGATAGCCGTGATGTTCAGCGTGACCTGCTCGCGCACGCTGGCACCGCCGGGGGCACGCTCCAGCTCCTCAGCACCACCGGGTTGGATGACGATGAAGTCATCTGGCAGGCCTTCGGTGTCTTCGGCATCGATTACGCGAAGCACGCTGTCCTCAGTCACCTGGCCGCCGAAGAACTCCACGACAGCCAGGCGCGCGATAACCTCCGCGACGATTTCGGATTGCTTGTCGATCAGCATGGTTATGGCACCACGTAGAAGGTGACCCAGTGGCCGTCATCGCTGGCGATACCATCGATGTGCCAGGTTTTGGCATCGGCGCCCCAGGCACTCGGGTCGAGCCGGAACGAGCCTTTGCGGTCGTATTGGCCGAGCGAAGCACGCCGCACGGCGATGGTCACCGAACGCCCTACCATCCCAGTCACCACGTCCACGCGCTCCGCGTCCTTGTCCAGCATGACCGCCAGCCCCTGCCGCTGTGGGGTGCCGTTGGCGGACAAGAAGTCCGCCAGGCCGTCGCTGAGGCTGTCTTCGATGGCGGCATCCATTGCCGCCAGTGCTTCGCCGAAGCCCGCCACGTCAGATGGTGACTGTGCGCACAGCCAGCGGCTTGGTGCACAGGTGCAGCGGATTGGATTGCGCCTCGCCGGCGATGCCCTTGTCATACGGCAGGCGCTCGAGCTTGGAGTAGAACGGCAGGCCCAGGGTGTTGACCGTTTCCATGTAATCGGCCGGCGCGAAGGCGGTGATGAACAGACCCGGTACGCCCTCCGGCACGATGTGGGCTTCTTCTGGCTCCACGAAGTGCGTGCCGCCGAGCTGACCTTTGTAGCGCTCCCACACCACACCGCCGAACTCGAACGCCAGGCGCCGGTCACCACGAAGCTGGGATGCTTGCAGGGTATTCAGGTAGGTGTCGCGCACGCTTTTGTGAGCGATCAACTTGGCCCAGAATTCCTTACCCGCGTAGCCGCGGGCTGTGCTGGATGGCGTGGTGCCCAGAGCTTCTTCCTGCTCATCCAGCACGTCGACCAGAACCACACTGACGTCCGTTTCCGGATCGTCGAGCCCCAGCGAAATAGGATCAGGGCGATCCAGACTGAAGGCTTGATAGATATCCAGCAGTTCGGTCTTCCCATCAGCATCAAGGATCAGGCCTTTGATGGCGCCGATACGCTGATACTCGTGGGTAAGCTCCATCTGCAGGCGCGCCTTGCGGATGCGGGCCTCGACCACTGCCTGAGCAGATTGCAGCTCAGTGCGCGAGCCAAAAGCACGAATGCCTTGGATCTCGTCTGCGTAGATGGTGAAGGTTTGCGGCAGGTGGATGGTGTTGAACGGGATCAGCTTGCGCTTGCTTGCAGCGACGACTTGCGGCACGCCACCGCGCGGCTTGGCCTCGACAAGCTGCAGGGTAGTGCCGTCCTTCTCGATCTGCTGGGTAACCGTAGAGCTGCCCTGCTCTTCGAACAAGCCTGATGCGGCGATCTGCCCAGGCACTACGTGTTCTTCGTTGATCACTGCGAGCAGGTTCGTGACGCTGAACGCCTCGTCTTCAAAAATCGAAATCTCAGCCATGACAGGCTCCTAGAAATGACGAACCCCGCAGCAGCGGGGTTCAGGGTGTCGGGTGGACAGCGGGCTTCTAGCCGCCGAGCTTGGGGTTATCCGGCAGCGAGGTACGGACCACGATGCCCAGGGCGAGCAGTTCAGCTTCGCCCGCCGCGTCCAGGCCGGTCAGCAGGCTGTCGATCACTTCGGCATCGCGGACGATGGCGGCGGCCTTGACGTCGTTGTCAGTGGCATCGATGTTGGCCCACAGCACACCACTGGCGGCGCGCCGGCCGTCATTGGCACCGGACTCATCGTAGGCAACCCACTCGCCCAGGCCGGCCTGGACGGCGATGGCGAACTCGTCGCCTTTCGCAAACGGCGTGACGCCTTCTGCGAGATCGAAAGTCAGCCCACCCCCCACGAACTGGGTGCCGGCTACGCCCTTGCCTACTTCATTACCGCCCGGACCGGTGACCGTGTACTTGGCGCCCTCGGCGCCGGCGGCGGTCACGCTGACCAGGTAGCTGCCCGTAACGGCTGCGCTGGTTACGACGATGCCATTGAGCACGCCGTTGCCGGCGTTCTCCGCGTTAGCGGTCACCTGGCCAGCGTTAGCAGACGTGAGGATGGCAATCAGCGTACCGGCCAGCAGCTTGCCGGCGCCGGCACTGATTACGATGTTGGCGCGGCTGCGGTAGCCGCTCGCCTCCGACAGGAGGAATTCCCCGGCGTGAACGCCTTCGGTTTTGATGTTCATGTTTCCTCCTTACGAGGTTTTGGGTTTGCGGCTGTTGTAAATCGCGCCAGGGTCGACCGGCTTCGCCGAGGGCGCTGGCGGGTTTTCTGGCAGTGGGGGTTTGTTGTCGATGTGCACGGCGTTGCTGTTGGCAACCACCTTGTCGAACAGCTTCACACGGGCCTGGTCGACGGACAGACCACCCTCGATCAGGGATTGGGCTTCATCCGGCAGCTTCGCCACTACGCAGAGATCACGCACCGCCTTCGCACGCACCAGGTGCTCTTGCACCGCTGCTCGGCTTTTCAGGCCGCTGGCCTTGATCAAGTAGGAGGCGACGTTGCCCAGCCCTGCTGACTGGCAGTCTGCGGCGAGCTGTTCAGCGAGTACTGCCGGCTCCAGTTCGGGATCAGGTTGCGGTTCAGGATCCGCGGCGGGATCGGGGTCTGGCTCTGGGTCGGCGCTGGCCAACAGATCGTGCGCAGCCTGTGGCGCATGCTGGTAGCGGTTGAGTATCTTGCCTTGGCTGTTGCTGAACTTGGGGTAGTCACCAGAAAGCACCTCATCGACGAAGCCGGCGGCCTTGGCTTCTGGTGCGGTGAACCAGGTTTCTTCATTGATGAGCCGGCGCAGCTCAGCATCCTCGATGGTCAGCGGCCGATGTTGGTAGCTGGCGACAATGCCGTTGAAGGCTTTGTCCATCATGTCAGCGACCTTGCGGAGGTCTTCGCTGTCGCCCGCTGCGAACGTCCACGGGTTATGGATCATGTACAGCGCGTTGTCGGCCATCTCAACACGGTGGGCGCCTGCAGCCACAACACTGGCAGCGCTGTAGCAGGCCCCATCGATTCGAGCCGTGCAGCGATCACCCAGGCGGTTCAGAGTGTTATGGATGGCGATGCCGTCGAACAGGTCGCCCCCAATGGAATCGATGGCCACTACGATCGGTGACGATCCATCGTCAACCGCCTGCAAGTCTCGGATGAAGTCTGCCGAGGTGATCCCCCAGTAGCCGATCTCGCCGTAGAGATAGATCTCAATAGCCTTTTCGGCACCCTCACCGACCGCACGAATGCTGTACCAGTGCTCTGCCTGCACCTCAGGTGCGCCACTGGCGCGGTTGAAGATGCGCGGATTGGCTAGGGTACAAACCCCATGCAGGGTGGCGGCCAGCATTACTGCGAGCCAGTTATGACGGATGGCTTTCATTATTCGTCCTCGGGTTTCGCCGGCTGGGCCGGGCTGGTATCGCTGCTGTAGGTGAGCCCCAGGCGTGTCGCTCGCGCGTTATCCTGGGCGTTCTCTTCGTCGATCTGCTCGGCGTCGTAGCCGGTGCGCAGCACGTGTTCGCTGCGGCTGGCCAGGCCGCCTTTGATTTCCTTGAGTTTGCCGTCCACGTCCTGCACCGGATGGATGTAGGGGTGGCCCTGCGGTACCCAGCGAGTGCGCTGGTATTCGCGGCGGCGTGCGGTGTAGTCAGGCAGGTCAATCGAGCCAGAGAGCACGGCAGCATCCAACCAGGCCTGCCGCACCGGGCGGCACAGCTGGAACACGTAAACGCCGAACTGCAATTGCTCGATGCGCCGGCGAAAATCGTTGAGCAGCACTCGCAACACGCGATCGCTGATGTCGCCCATATCCCCAGTCAGCAGCTCATACGGCAGGTCGACACCAACAGCGGAGGCCTGCAGCTGCTGCCGCATGAATTCGACATAGGTGCCGCCTGCATCTGGCGGGTCGGAGAAGGTGACCTCCTCGCCTTCCATCAGCTCCTGCATAGAACCGGGCTCGAGCCCAACAAGCGGCGCGCCGTCACGATCCACGACGACTGGCAGCCCCGTGAGCGGGTCGATCTCAGGCGGCCCACCCTCAACAGCCTTGCGGGTGATGAAGCCGGCGAAGAGGTTGGCCACCTCCTGCCTGAACAGTACGGCGTCGTCGTAGTTGTCCAGCGACTTCAGCCGCAGCAGCACCGGAGCCAGACGCGGGATGCCGCGTAGCTGGCCGCCTTCGGTAGGCTCGAAAATGTGCAGCACCTGGTCGGCCGGTATACGGTTCAATACGTTGTAGCCAACCGACATCAGTTGCGAATCACCCGGGTGGGTGCTGTACATCCAATACGCCACCCGTTGACCGATAGCGTTGAACTCAATGCCCGCGCGAACGTTGTTGCCGGCCCGGGTGCGGAAGTTGCGATCCAACGGCACATATTCAGCCGCCAGCACCTGCAGCTGCAGCGGTACGGCGAAGCCGTCCTCAGGGCGACGGTAGCGAAGGCGCACGAAGCACTCACCAGTTTCCTCGACCATGCGGGCGATCATCGCCTGCTGGCCGTAGAAGTCGGCTAAGCCATCGGCGTCGGCCTCATCTACCCAGTCCTCCCAGAGCTGACGCAGCTCCGCGCGGAGCGCATCGTTTTTGATGGAAGCGCGCGGTGTGATGCCGGTGCCTATGATGTTGCTGACGCGCTTGCTGATCGCACTGAAGGCGTACGGGTCGTTGCGCACCGCCGCTTTGGAGCGCTTGCGCAGAGCGGGCAGCGCCGGCAAAGCGATTGCGTTGAGCGCGCCCTCCGGTGCATCCCAGCCGAGGGCGCGGCGACCGGTGCCGGCACCTTCGTAGCTGTTACGCAGGCGCTTGGGTATTCCGCGGGTGCGCGTCATAGGATGCCTTTGCCTCTGCTGAAGAGCCGGGTGATGCGTGGCCGTCGTTGAGCCTGGGCCGCTTCCTTCGCTGCATCGGCGGCGTACTGCTCCTCGAGCATGCGCAGACTGGCGAGCGCAGCACGGTCCAGGCGACGGTCGCCCTTCTGGATCGACTGGCCTGTCTCCAGGATCTGTTTGATTGAGGCCCGGACTTCCGCCAGGCGCTGTTTGGCATCGGTCATGGTTGCCTCGGTTGCTGTCAGCGGCGTTTCAGGTACCCACTGCTGGCCACGCGCCGACCGGGCCGCACTGCGGCTGGTTTGGCAGGTGTTGCTGGTGGGGTCGGTGTTGCAGTGGTGGGCGCTGGTTTTGCCTGCACGGGCTCGGCGGGCTTCGCTGGGCGGTCTGCGAATAAGCTGCCCTGGCTGACGGCAGCCCGCAGCCTTGCCCACTCGGGTTCTTTGTAGCGATGCAGGCCCAAGTAGTGAGCCATCGCCAAGTTGTAAACCAGCAAGTCGAGCGCTTCGTTACGATCGGCTTTGCCCTTCACCCACTCGATGCGTTTGTGGCCTTTCACGTAACGCGCAATCTTCCGTTCCGCGACAGCCTGCTGGTACCAGTCTTCAGGCAGGTCCTGAGAAAAGTGGATGGCACCCGGGCCTTCGTTGAGCGGATAGCGGTTGTAGATCCAATCCTTTGCGGTGTCGGTACCAACCATCCATAGCTCAACGCCGTGTTTCTCGACCGAGCCCTTGCGGGTCACGTCAACCTTGGAAGGTCGCTGCGCGATGACGGGCCGGCCGGGCTTGCTTGCGCCTTTAACGGCGAACACGTTGCGCCAACGGCGTAGGCGGCAGAACTGATACACCTCGTCGGTGTGGTGGCCACCAGAGTCGACAGCCGTGGCGCAGATCGCCATTTCGACACCGGAAGTGTGGCGGTACCGCGCCTTTAGCTTCTCGTCCAGGGCGAGCCAGGTGCGTTCATCGGAGGGGTCACCGCTGATCACTTGCTGATCGATCACCCAACGCTCCATGCCCTCGCCCCACCCCAGCACCAGCAGCTCGAGGCGGTTGTGCTGGGTGTCCACAGCCGCGGTCAGCATGAGCACGCCAGACGGCACGGAGCCGAGTTCGTAATCCTCAGCCCGCGCCTGCAGCTCTTTGGCCTGGGTGACCTCCATGGCGCTGTCCCAGAGCCGGGCCAGGCGGGTGTTGTAGAACACCTGCATGGGCTCGAGGTCGCCTTTATCCTGGGCCTTCTTGGCTTTGTCGTACTGCTTTGCCAAGCCGAGCCAGCTAACCCACCCCAGCGGTGCGTAGAGCGCGTTGAGGTAGAAGCCGACCGTTTCGCCATCGCCTTCAGCGTGGGCGCGCCACTCACCGTTGGCGAGCATTTCGCCCTTGTGGTGCTCATCGATGAGGCACCCACAATCAGGGTTTGAACACAGGTACTGCACGTGGGTGTAATCAGCCGTGTACTTGAGGTTTTCCCATTCCAGCACCTGCATTTCGCTGCAGTGCGGGCACGCGACGTAGTAATGGCGCTGGTCGCTTTCAGCGAACAGATCCGCGATGCGAGAGGCGCCCTTGACCGTGGGCGAGCTGGAGAAGTAAACCTTGGCGTTACGGCCGAAAGTCGAGGTGCGCGTCTCCGCCAGTTCGATGGGGTCGCCTTCGTTATCGACGTCGACATCCCAGCGGTCTACCTCATCGCCGTACACGTAACGCGCGGCGAGCTCTGCCAGGTTGGCCGCGGAGCCGGCGGTGGTCGCGTAAAGCGTGCCGCCTTCGAACTCCTTGGTGTCCATGGTGTTGCGGGCGTCGCGGGAGCGGGCCTTGGCGACCCGCTCTTTCAGTACGGGCGTCGCCTCGATGGTGTGGCCAACCCTGGTGGATACCCGTTTGGCCAGGCCGAGTGTGGGCAGCAGCATCAGGATGTTGGACGGCGCCATGTGGATGCAGCCGCCGATGAAGTTGAGCGCGATCTGCGTCTTCATCAGCTGTGACGCAACCATGGTCACGACGCGGCGGCACGGGTGGGCCGGCGACAGGCAGCGCATCGGCTCACGCGCATAGGGCGTTCGAGCGGTGCGGTACGGCCCAGGCTCAGCGGCACCGGATTCGCGCGGAATGCGCATGTACTCATCGGCCCACTCGTCGATCCACAATTCAGGATCCGGCGTGAGGCCACGCATGTATGCCGACCGGTACACGGCGGCACCATCGGCATAAGGTTCAGGCATGGTCGTCAGTTCGCTGGTTTGAGTGCGTCCACCAGGTCGGAGGCGCTAACGCGATCGGCGTCCTCGAGCACGCGGCGAATGCCAGCGGTGAGTAGGCGCTCCACTTCCCAGGGATCGCTGATCGCGGCGATCTCCGGGGATATCTGTTTGGGCAGCCCGAGCAATAAGTCTCGAAGCATGCGGCCGGTGGCAAAGGCAGCGTTCTCAACGGAGGTCACGTCAGCCAGCTGGCCGTGCTGCTTCAGGTATTCGTCTTCGGCCAGTAGCGCGAGGAAGTGCTCGCGGTGGGCCCGGGCTTTCTGGAAGTCGGGCTTGCCGATGGTGGTCGGCGGGGTTTCGGTGAGCGGCGCGCCTGGGGCGATGTGAGCTGTGACACCTTTGGTGATCCGCTCCTGTTCGTGACGCTCGGCGACACCAGCCTTGCTGGGGTCGGCGGTCTCGGCCAGCAGGGCGTTGGTGGCGATGACATCGACGCGGCCATCCGCTGTCAGCACCAGGCGACCCAGCTTGCCCAGCTTCGACACGTATGGCTTCGACCACCCTTTGGCAGCCGCGAATTCTGACTTGCTGAGCACGTCCATAAGATCACCTGTTAACCGTTCACCTCATGCGGTTAACCAGTTCACCGCTGTTAACTAACTCTCAAGCCCAGCCGCTAACGCGAAAGCGGGGCTCGAATTACCCTTACGGCCCACGGCGCTCTAGGGGCCCCCGGCCTTTCCGGCAGCGGCTCGCCCCTCTGGCTAACCTCCCTGCCGGCCACCGGGGCGGCGGCTGAAGTTGGTCGGCAGCTTCCCGCTCAGGGCATCGGCGATTGCCTTGTCGATGTTCGCTTCGAGCTGTGCATCGTTCTCGGCAACGCGTCGCACCACACCATGGAAGTCCAGGCGCTCGCTGTACTGCGGCTGACGCACGAAAGCGATGACCACTGCCACCGCCTTGCCCCGCCGCTCTGCAATTCCAATGGGCGTCCTGCCGCGCTTGAGTACGAAGAACGCCGTGGAGTGGCCCTTGCGAAGTGAGCGTCGGCTCGCCGTAGCGCTGTGATCCGAGCCGGACCGGTTAAGTGCTTTCAACCCTGACAGGATCTGCATGATGTGGCCGCGTTGCATGTTCCCGTACTGATCAAGCCTGGCACCCGCACCTGGCACAGCGAAGAGCCCAGCAGGCAAGATCCCAGCCTGACGCAACCACGCTTCAGACGCGCGACGCTGGCGGCTGCCGCCGAACACCTGAGGTGCAACCCAATCCTCAGGCGAGAACTGCTTGCCGGTAGCAGCTCCGTCCTTGCCATCCTTGATCCACAATGCCGCCTCAAGGTTGCTCGGACGTGCGTTGATCTTCCTGATCGAGTTCAGAGTAAAGGGCGTTGGGCGATCAAACACGCTGCTCATCTCAGCGCGGACCAGTGGCTCGGCTTGGTTGAGGGTATGGTTCAACGCATCGGCCAAGGCCCGGTTCGCAAGCGCGGGCTCCAGCTGCTGGAGCGCTGCCAGCACATCATCGAGGTCATTGGCGTTTATAGATCCGCGCATTAAAGTCCACCCTGACCAACACAACGACATGGATTGACCCAATGGATTTCGTAGCAACCCTGATCACAATTGCAGCGGCTTTGGTCAGTGCGTATCTGCACTTCCTGAACTCAAGCCCTGAAACCCGGGCGGAATTCATCAGGTCCACAAAGACGCTCATAGGGTCGGCCGGAAGGATTGCGACTTATGTGGTGATCCTGCTTATTACGATCATGTCAGCAGCTGCCATCTACCTCTTTTGGACGAGCGATAAGCCCATAACTCGCCCGGAGGTAGTCATGCTCTTCCTGCACTTCTTTAACCTGAGCATGTATGGATTCATGAGCGTTGCGATTCCCGCCAAGGCCATTCGTAAGCGGCGAAACCCGGAAACTGATGAGAGCGATAAACCGGTCCCCCAGCCTGACGTTGAAGACTGATTACTTCTCCTACCTCGGGCGCCTGCGATCGGGGCCAGTCCAGACTGAGTTCTCAGGTCGCAGCACCACCGCCAAGTTGCCGCCTGCTCGCCATACCGAAAATGCGAACACAGCCAGCAGCCCCACCAGCGGCCAGGCATCGGCCGTTATGGTCAGGTCACCGCGGAAGATGTTGATCACCGCGGCACCGGAACACGCCATGACGATATACGCTAGGCACGACATACCCCGGCGGAAACGCAGAGAGCCGCGGCTGAACGTGAACAGTCGGACGAACACCGCCCCGCACAGCCAGCAGGTGATCTGAGTCAGGATTAGGCTAACCATCAGCGTCTCCTCGAGCGACCGGCGGGCCGCGCTTCTTGATCGCGGCAATCGACAGCGTGACCACCATGGCAGCAGCAGCGAAAGCAGCGGGGCCGGAGTAAGCGAACGGCCTGATACCCCAGAGCGTCAACTCGGTGAGCGCGGGGCTGAAGAGGTAGCCCATGGTCAGGCTGATACCGAAGTACACCAGCCGCTCGAACAGACCCAGCTCAGGGCGAGCCATGAAGAACACCAGCGCACCGCAGAACGCGCCGGTGGCAGCGTTGCCGTCAACACCAGCAAACAGGCCAGCCGCGCTGACGCCAAGCGCGCCGGCTACAACGACACCGCTCGGCTCGCTCATATCTACCTCCCAGGCGGCCAAGGGCCAGAAACGAAGAAGCCCCACCAATCGGCAGGGCTTCGGAATAGTTGCCCCCTTTCGGGGGCGGTGACGGCGCGGGGGCTACCGTCGAGGGGCGCAGCACAGCGCTCTGTGTTTATCGCGGGCACCGCAATAAAGCCTGGGCACCTTTTACCCCCTCAACATGCAACCACTCAACGGCCAATTTTCGGTGGTTCAGTTCGTTACGGGTTGAACAGAGTTCGTACCGGGTTCGTACCAAAGTGCGGCGACGAACGGTCATTTACCAGCAGCCAGCGAAGCCACCGCCAGCATGAACGCCACGCCCCTGCGCTGCTCCCAAAGCTGCCGCTTCTGCTGCGCTGCCTGCTTGGCTGCTGACCGCCCTCTCTCCAAACGCTTGCGAGCGTTCAACTCAACCGGCGTCAGGGTCGCAGTCAGTGCGCCCTTGCCCATCAACCGCGGCAGCTCATCCGCCAACGCCAGGTGCAGGTCAGTCACCCGTGTGCGATAGGTACGCTGGGAGATACCCAACACCCTGCACTGGTCGGCCACCGGCCGCTTTACCTGCTGCCCGTAGCGCACCACTGCCAGCCCCCGAAGAACACGGCCCAGCGCACCCAGCCCCGCGGGCTCATCCGATGCCAGCCCATCCAGCGCCTGCTGCACCAACCGGGAGGCCGGCGACATCACCAGGCTGTGCTCCACGCTGGTCATCAAACACCGCGACCCACCAACAGCACGCCCGCCCTCTTCATCCATCGTGCCCAATGGCGAGCGGATGCTCACGTCCAGGGCCGGGCTGATCACCTCGTTGCCCCACGCCACCAGCAGCGCCTCGATCACCTCATTCATCGCCAATCCCCCCGCCAAAACCCAACCCAACACAAAAAGCCCCAACCCAACACACACCCAACACACCTAAAACCCTTATGAAACAATGCCTTGAAAGAAACTGTGTAGGGTGTGTTGGGTTGGTAAGGTTTTTTGAATCCTCGCGTAGAGAAAAAACGCAGCCGTCAGCCATTGAAGGGAATGAAGATATTTTTCTCATACGTGCGCGCGCGGGCGCGTAAACCCAACACACCCAACACACACCGCCACAACACCCGGAAACACTGGTACTCAAGTGTGTAAGGTTGCCCATACCAACCCAACACAGACCCAACACACCCAACACACTTTTGCGCGCACTCATGCCGCAACCTCCTGCACGTGGTCCCACTTATCCACGTGCCAGCCGTGTTTACGGGCCCGAGCGCGCCATTCGGTCACATGCTTGCCCAGCTCGGCCGCACCCACGGATGGTGGCAGGAAGGAAGCCTCATCCTTAGGGAAGAAGAACGCCGCGAACCGCCGTGTGTTGCGGTCCGTCCACGGAATCGCCCGCGTCTTGTCCAGGCCCATGGTCGTCACGAACAGCGAGAACTTCGTCTGGCTCATCGCGTGCTCTTTGTTGCGCTGGCACCATTCCAAGAACAACGCATACAGGTCACTGCTCAAGCACCCACCCCACAGCCCCTCGCCGAACTCACCGAGGCGCCACTGGTGCATGAAGGTCTGCCAAGGCGCCCGGCTCAACGCCACCAGGCGATCGCGCGCCGGCGTAACCGGCGGCTTCGTCTGCGGGTCGAACTCGCCCAGGTCATACGCCAGCAGCCAGGCGTAAAATGCCTCCACCCCGCCGTTATCCAGCTCATGCTTGATCGCCTTCTGCCGCTCGGGCGATAGCTTCTCCTCCGGCCACATCACCAGGAATCGCCGGTCGCTGTCGCTGATCGGCCACGGCACGATCTCGTTGGAGAGAAACACCGCATTCATGTGCGAAGCCTCCTCCCACCCGTTCACGAACTTCGACTCGATGCGCACCGTCTGCCCGGTGATCAGCTGCTTGATCTTCCCCACCTGGTTGTACTTCTGGTCGCGGCTCACAACCTCCTCGAACACCGCCCACATCTTCCCGCTCTGCCAGGCGTTGAACGAGCCCTCCAGCTGCGTCTGCCCCACCGTCGCCGAATACTGGCCGTAGATGCGCCCCATGATCACCGAGAACAACAGGCTCTTACCCGAGCCCTCAGTGGTCGAATGCATCAGCACCGCCGTATCCATCTTCGCGCCCGTGTGCTGCAGCGGGTAAGCCAGAAAGCGCGACAACCACTGCGCCGCATCCTCCGCGTGGTTGCACAGGAACGACACAAGCCAGATCAGGTTCTCGCACGCCGCGTCATCGCGCTTCGGCTCCAGCGGCAAGCCCTCGAACGTGTTGATGTACACCTCAGGGTCATGCGTCATCGTCGGGTCGAACACAATGTGGTTCATGTCCACCACACGCCGATCCGGGCTGTTCAGCCACAAGCTGTACGCATCACCCAGGGCCATCTTCACCGCGCCCTCGGCAATGCGCCGCTTCTTCGCGTAGTCCCAGGCATCCTTCGTCCCGTCGATGTACACATAGCGCGTCATCATCGGCATCGAGAAATCGCCCAGCGCCTTGCCGGCCAGCGCCTGGGTGCGCTCGTTATCCTTTACCCACTCCTCGCTCACCCGCTTCTTGCGCTTATCGGTGACCGCCTCCCACTCCTTGAACGCCTCCTTGCCGATGTGCGCAATGAAGCCCGACTTCTTGATCTTCTTCGCCGCATCGATATCCCACACATGCGTGGTGCCCTCGATCAGCGCATACCGCCGCAGCAGCCAGGCCAACGAGAAGCCTCCCCCCGCCCCCCGGTGCTGGTGGTGCCGCCCTCGCTGGCGGCTTCGTCGTCAGATGGGGCCGGGGGAAGGTCATCAGCTTGCGGCGGCAGCTCAGGCACGGGGGCCGCCGGCGGCGCATCCGCCATCGGGCCGCTTTGTTTCACCACCTGTTTACGCTTGCTCGCGTGATCCAGCCCGAGCAACTTTGCCGCGGCCTTTACCGCCGCCTTCTGGTCGCCGTCGTGCTCGAGGAGGCAGAACACATCGAATGGGTCATTCCAGTGGCCGTTCGCCAACGGGTCGGCGCCGTGGTGCGAATACACCCGCCCCTCATCGTTGATCGAGATACCCGGCAGGCCCGTTGAGCTGCCCGGGTAGAGCCACTTCTTGCCACGCTTCATGTAACCGGCGGCCTGCAGCAGGCCAGCGGCGTCATAGGCGCGGTTATAGGCATCCACAACGGACTCACCCTTCCCGCCGGTGCCGGCCGGGGCCTGGGTCGGCGCCGCTGCCTTCTTGGCAACCGGCTCCGGTGCCTTCGGCGCCCATGGGCAAGCGTCCAGCGCCATGCGCTTGAACACCTCCCAGTTAGTCCAGATGTTCACCAGGTCGCGCGGCAGCTCCGCGAACGCATCGCCGGTCGGCGCCGTACGCCAGGTGTAGGGCTGGCCGGTACCGGGGTGAATCGAGGGCGGCAACACATCCTGCACTTCGCCCCCGCGCAGCTCGAACACAGTGATCGGGGCCAGCGCCTTCGCCTTGGCCCGCATCTCGGCTTCCAGCGCCCTATCGCCGATCTCCTGCGCGCGCTTCACCGCCTTCATGGCCAGCTTGTGCTTCGAGCCGTCCGGGTCTTCAGGGTTGGGCCACACCAACGAATGCCGGCTGAACTCACAGCCAGCAGGCACTCCGAACATGATGCGAAACCGCTCCGGGTTGCCCACGCTGGTCGCGTGCTCAGCGGCCACGTCGTCCAGGCTCATGCCCAGCAGGTCGCTCAGCACCTGGCGCGTCCATTCCACGTGGTCCACGTCCAGCGAGCAAACGCCGCTTGCACCGAGCAACACACCCATGTTCTGTTTCGGGTGCTTCGTCCAGTGCGCCTCGGCCTTCGCCGCATCAGTGATATACCCGCCGGGCTTGTTCCAGCCCTTGCCGGTTGGGCCCTTCTCGCCCTCAGGTATCGGCACCAGGGCCAGTTTGAAGTTCTCGATATACCGCCGCGCCCAGGCAGCGATGGGGGCTGGGGAAGTTGAAGCCTTGGTCATTCGCCCTGCTCCACCCGCTTGAACTCGACGACCCAGACCCACGGATTGGCGCGCCACGAGTCATCGCCGTTGATGGATGCCCATAGCCCGGCGAAGCCGTGGATAACGGCCTCCTTACACTCATGCCGGCTGGGCGAGGTTTCGAGGAACTGCCTGCACATGGCCGAATCAACGCCCTCGGCTTCGGCCTGGTCGCCGCTGATGTCCTGCAGGCGCTCGACGCGGACGGCGGTTATTTCAAGCAGGATGCGGCTGTACCGGCGGTGCAAGTGAATACTGGGCACCGAGCGCTCAGGCAGCAGACCGTCATAGCTGGGGCCTGTCTGCTTATCTTCATCGTCGAACAGCGAGCACAAGTAAACGGTTTCGCCGTGCCGGCCGCCGGCGGCGTAGTAGTGACCGTACTCTGGATCGAGGCGAAGGCTTTCGCGCACCCAAAGCCGGTCGCCTGGCTGGCCATAGGGGCAGGCTCGATCGATCACATGCTGTGGCTCGTTCTCTAGCACCAAGGCGCCAGGCGTGTAGATGTTGCCCAGGTCTGGATGCTTTACCGGCTTGGCGATTCGACGGGTAACTGTCTTCCGGCCTTCAAGGAGGGCACGCACCATGGGGCCGCTGAACACAATCGGACGCTCTTTCATGCCCGAGCCTCCCGATAAGCCTGACAATCCACGCACGTCTGGCACCCCGGTACCGCCAGGCGCCGCGCAGCCGGAATCTCGATACCGCAGCTCTCACAATGCTCGGCGCTGATGGTGTAGGCCGGCGCTACCGCCTTGCGGTGAGCCAGGATCGCCCCAGCCCGCAGGTGTTCTTCGCGTTCGCTCGCGAGGTCGAGTTCATCAGCCATGGCGGCGGCCCTCCATTGCTTCCCGCGCGCCGGCCATGATGCCCAGCAGCTTGCCAATCAGCGCATAGCCGTGCTCCTCCAGCGCTTCAACCTCGTGCGCCTCCCATTTGCAGTCCGCTGCACCGCCCACCAGGCTGCCGACGAACTTGCCCTCTTTCTCCAGCAGCCGGCTCAGTTGCTTGAGCGCGTCGTGGCTGGCTTGCACCGGCTTCGGCTGGTAGCTCACTACGCCATACACCTGCTCGAACCACTCGCGCACGGCCGGCCCGCGGGCCAGCTCGACAACGCGGGCCAGCTGCAGGGTGTTCAGGTGGTGGTCAGGGTAGGAACTGGAGAGGCGTTTCTGAAAGGGCCCGTAGGGCTCTTCGAGGATCGCGCAAACGGCTGTGTGGCCGCCGTGGAATTCTCGGCAATCCAGATCGATCGCCGCCGCGAGCGAGCGCACCGGCCCGCCCGTCATTGCTGTGCTTGTGCTCATTGGTAGTAAACCCCGCGAACTACCATAGCCACGGCTTCGGGGAATCCCCTATTCTATGGCTACAGCGCCCAACACCCTCAGTCATTGCTGTGCCTCGGGGTGTTGGATGTTGAGGCGGAACGGTTGGTAGCCGCTCCGCCGGAACGCCGGTACCAGGGCTGTATCTTTCGCGAGTGCACGCCCTGTGTTCCGGCCTCTATTTCACCTGCCGCCATGGCGTCAGGCTTGTTGCCCTGCTACTGCCGGCCCCGGTTCGCTGGTAAGGCCCCGGTACCGGCAACGCCACCCCGCATAGCGGTGGTAAGTGATGGCGGGTGATTCAAGCGGCTTGCGAGCCTGAGTAGAGCAATTGCTCCTCGGCTACACCGAAATGCTGAAGAACCTCGGGAATGCTGACGTAACCATCGCTCTCATGAGCCAACGCCAGCAGCAGCCGAAACCGCGGCTCCTTTCGGGCGTACAGCACATGAACCTTCATGTAACCGATAGTCACGTTGCACCGCTGCGCGTAAACACAGAGCGGGTTGCCTTCGGGCGCTTTCGGTTTGTCGAGCGAGCGGATGTATTCGCTGAGTTTCATGGTTCACCTCTGACGCAGATTCTTACCCATCGGGTATTGCTTTGCAATAGCCAATGGGCACTTACCCATTAGGTAACCGATAAGCGAAAATTCAAGGATGAAAAAACTACCCACCATCCCCGAAATTCGTCACGCCAACCTGCGCCGCGAAATGGGCACGCGCCCCCTTTCAGTGGCCGAACTGGCTCGACAACTTGAAAAAGAAACCAGTCAGGTCGGCCAGTTTGCGGGCCCTACTCGCCATAAGGGTATTGGCGACGACATGGCTCGGCAGATCGAGGAAGTGCTCGGCTTGAGCCCGTACGATCTCGACATACCCGCCACAGCGCTGACGCTGGCGGAGAAAGCAGGTACTCACAAGGCCGACGCATGGCCCATCGGGGTACCTAAAGGGAAGCTACCGGTCGTAGGCGTTACAGCCGCGGGAGCAGCAATGGAAATCATCGATTTATACCAGCCGGGCACAGCCGAAGAATGGTTGGATGCGCCCGGAAATCCCACGCCGAATGCCTTTATCCTCAAGCTCGACGGCTTTTCCATGCAGCCGAAATTCTGGAGTGGCGACAAGGTGTTAATCGAGCCGGCCCTAGAATGGAAGGCAGGTGACTTCGTGTTCGCCAAAAAGGCTGATCACACCGCTGGCACCTTCAAAAAGCTGATCGAGGAAGAAGGCAGACTATTCCTATTCGCGCTTAATGAAGACTTCAAGCCTCGCATTCAGGAGATCGACGACACCTGGATGATAGTGGGCAAGGCGACATGGCGATTCGATCAGCTTTAAAAAATACCCGATAGGTATTTACTCCAATACCCAACAGGGATAATCTCTGCCGTACCCACTTACCAAGGGTTTACGGCAATGAATCAGGCACAGCACAGCAATACCCGCTGCCCGGTGGTCATCCACCCGGCAGCGGCATCTAACCCCGCCACCGTTCGCAGCATCCAGCAGGCCACCGGCCAACTGGTGATGATCGTCTGCGGCCGCCCGCAACTGCGCAGCACCACCCTGCCCGCCTTCGAAGACTTCAGCGGTTTTGAAGGAGGTGCAGCATGAACCCCACCATCCAAACCCTGATCCTTCAGATCACCTATCTCTGCCTGCAGATCAGCAGCCAAGGCAAGTGGCATGCCTTCTCGCGCCTTTCGGGCCACGTGCGCAACTTCAATGTGCACGTACTGGATGCTGATACCGACTATGACGGCCCACACCATCACGTGTTGGATCAGGACGTCAAATACCAGTGCGGACGCTATGACAGCCCCGAAGATGTTCAAGAAATTGAGCAGAAGGCTGTCACCGAGCTGCAGCAGGTACTGGCCGAGCTGGAGCGGTATCTAGACCTTAAGCAGCTCGGGCAGAAGATCGTTTCACAGATGGAATCGCGGCGGGAGGTGCTGCAATGATTACCCTAATCCTCACCTTCGCCTCGCTCGACCTATTGCGCGCCGCGTTGATTCACGGTGGCAGCACCACGCTGAAGCTCGCCCGCCCAGGCGACAGCAACCAGGCCATCCGCGCAAACATCGAAACCGAGTGCACCGAGCACCGCATCCGCCTGCGCGTCAGCCTGGCCGATATCACCGGCGAACTGACCCTTGACCCGCACGAAGAGAAGTTCTTCGACCAGGCCAAGCTCTTCATCGAGGACTTGGCCAACGGGCGGCTCGAAACGGGAGCCCCACGGCCAGAAAGCGAGGCGGATCAGCCCGCAATCGCAAGCCTGAGTACCTGTGACGAACGCACCCTGCGTACGGTGTGCCGCCAAGGCGGTAGCACCACGCTCAGCACCGGCACCACCGTGAACGTGCACGCCAGTCCAGACGGCTCACGGTTCGTAGCTGTAGCCGCACAGGGAACCAATACCCATCTAGCGATGGGCAGCGCGCAAGACGTTTACCTGTCGCTCGCCGAACACATCCAGCAGCTCGCAGCAGCCTGAGGTAACCGCCATGAATCGCGACCTCAAAGCCACAGCTCAAATCCTCGGCCTGCGTGACCGCCAATTGCGTGCACGTCTGCGCGAACTGCGCCTGCTCACCAACGCCGGCGAGCTACTCATCGGCCCGCGCACCGAGGGCCGCCTGTTCGTCGACCCACGCAGCCGCTGGAACAAGCGCTTTCAAACCTACAGCCACTACGGCGTGGTCATGACCACCGAAGCCGGCGTGGCCTGGCTGGCCGAGCAGCTCGGCATAACCGTCACCACTATGCCGCCACGTCAGGCAGGGAGCCCAGCATGAGCACCAGCGCAATCAGCAACGCCATCGGCGCGCTCAAGCTGGCCAGCGTGCACGTTGAGCATCCCACCGCCTTGAGCGGCAGCACGCTGTTAACCACCAGCAATGAGGCCATTGCACGCCTCACCGCCGCCTACCCGCACCGCGAAGAGCTCGGCCGGCTGTACGCCGAGCTGGTGCGCGTCACGCCCCGCGGCCACCTGCCCTATGTGGCGATGGAGAAGCACGACAGCGCGCCGTACGCCGCCATCATCGTCAACGCCACAGGCGAGGTGGTGCACCGCCAGCGCGCCAAAAGTATCGACGGCCTGGTGCAGCTCGTGGCGACTCGTTTCACTCCACCGCAGGCCACGCAATGAGCACGCTGGAACAACTGCGCCGCCGCTACTCGGCCAACTACATCACCGCCGAAACGCTGCTCGCCGACCACCTGCCCCACATTGGCAGCGTGCCGCACCTGCGTCGCAAGGTTCGCACCGGCAAGCTCGACATCAAGATCCAGCAGATAGACCCCAGCTCCAACCGCAGCCCGTGGGTCATCTACCTGCACGAACTCGCCGACTGGCTCGACCGCCAGGAAGCAGCAGCCGCCAGCGCGGCATAACCGGCCCCACCAAGGCCATTTACCGAGAGGCACAGCACCATGAAAGCAACCGATAGCGCCGAGTTCATCGGCTCCCTGAATGCGGGCGTGTTCGCCCAGCAATTGGGCCGCGCCCTGTCTGACGTGGCCGCAGGCGTGGTCGACCACGGCAAAGAGGGCTCCGTCACTGTCACCTTCAAGCTCAAGCAGATCGCCCAAAGCAACCAGGTGAACGTCAGCCACAAGCTGGACTACGTGCAGCCCACCAAACGCGGGAAGAAGCGCGAAGACACCACCCTCGACACGCCCCTCTACGTCACCGAGGAAGGCCTGCAACTGTTCCAGACCAACCCCACGGCCCAACTCTTCAAAGAGAAGGACACCCCGGTACACGCTCGCGACTGATCGGCAGCACAGCCGCACCAACCGCTGTACCCATTCCCTTGAATCGTTAGGAACCACCCATGTTCAACAAAGAAACCCTGCAGCACATCGAAGCCCAAGCCCTCGCCGCAGCGGGCGCCCGCATCCAGCTCCCGGGCGGTGCCACCCTCGCCGTGCTGCCCGAGGCCGTTCACGCTGTCAGCCTTGAGCAGCACGAAGCCACGCGCTACCGCTTCCGCGGCGGGTTGCACACCCACTCCATTCGCGACTACTCCAACTACGTCGCCCAGCACCTGAACGATGCGGACGCTCTGAAACCGGCGGGCTTCGTCAATCAGGAGAAGATGAACGCCACCGTGATCTTCAACCTGGGCACGCCAGACCTGGCCGGCCATGCTGACGACACCGCGACCATCGCCCTCAAGCCAACCGCCGCATTCAAGGCAGTTGAAGCCATCGTCGGCCAAAAGCTGAGCCAGCAAGCCCTGGCCGAGTGGCTGGAAGACTGGGCCAGCAACCTCGAAGCCTCCGCCGGCGAGGAGCGCCTGAACATCGCCCAGGCCATTGCCGGCATCCGCCACATGCGCATCACGGCCACCAGCCAGCGCGACAGCTCGGTCGGCGACCTCTCCGCCCGCCGCAGCTCCATGGATGAAATCGAAGCCAAGAGCCAGGACGTACTGCCCACCAGCTTCAACTTCACCACCGTGCCCTACGAGGGCCTGCAGCCGGCGCTGATCAACCTGCGCCTGTCCGTCATCACCGGCGATGCCGCGCCCATCCTCAAGCTGCGCTGGGTCGGGGAAGAAGCCCAGCGAGAAGAGTTCGCCATCGAGTTCAAGGATGCGCTGAACGCCGAAATCGGCGGGCTGGTACCGCTCACCATCGGCACCTTCACCCTCGGCAAGTAAGCCACCAACCAACACCAGCCGGCCCTTACCAAGCCGGCCTCCACCACAGCACAGAGGCACAGCACATGCACTCCAACCCCCACCTCCTACTGATCGGCGCCCTACTCGGTTTGGGCATTGGCCTGGCGTTCCACTTCGTACTACTGCGCAACGCCAAGCCACGCATCCGCGCCCAGGGCTACAGCGCCGGCAGCCAGGCCCGCCAGCCGCTGATCGACGAGCTGCAACACAGCATCAATAAGCAAGCACTGGAGATCACCAGCCTAAAAGGCCAGCGGCTCAATCTCATGCACGACCACCATCAGGCGCTGGAAGCGATCTCCCAGGCCGCTGACGAGCGTGTGCAGGCGCACGCCCAACGCAGCCTCAGCGACCATGAGCTGTTGTGGGTGAAGCGAGCGATCGTTCAGCTCGAAAAGTCGTCAGCAACCTACAAGGCCATTGGCAATGACCAGCGCACCCGCGACACCAACGCAACGCGGGAGCAGCTGCAGGGGTTGGTAACCCGCATGACGGCCGCACCTACCGGCGCCCAGCGCAGCGTCATCGTTCATGGCCCCGAGGGCTGCGGCAAAACACGCGACGCTTCACGCATCGCCGAAGCTTTGGGCCTCAGCAAGATCAAGGATAACTGGCACCATGATGCCCCCATCGAGGCCGCCGACACGCTCTATCTGACCAACTATGCAGGCCCGTACATCACCTGGCGCAACGTCATGACCTACGACGAAGCCATGCAGCGAGTAACTCAGCTGGAGGCCGCAGCATGAAAACCCTCTGCATCTACCACGCAAACTGCGCAGATGGCTTCGGCGCCGCCTGGGTCGTACGCAAAGCCCTGGGCGCCGAGAACGTCGACTTCCACCCGGGCAAATACGCCGAGCCCGCACCTGACGTCGAAGGCCGCGACGTGATCCTCGTGGACTTCTCCTACAAGCGCGACCAGCTGCTGCAGCTCGCCCAGTCCGCCCGCTCAATCCTGATCATCGACCACCACAAGAGCGCCGCCGAAGACCTGGCCGAGATTCCGCCAGCTCCGGCCAACTACAGCGACTGGCTCGCCGCACAGCAGGCCCTTGGCGCCGTGTTCGATATGCAGCGCAGCGGCGCCGGGCTGGCGTGGGATTTCTTCTACCCCGTCTCGAAGCGCCCCTGGCTGATCAACCACATCGAGGATCGTGACCTTTGGCGGTTCGAGCTGTACGGCACCGAAAAGGTGATGGCCAGCCTGTTCACCTTCCCGCAGCGATTTGAGACCTGGGACGATCTCATGGAGTGCGACTTTCATGACTTACATGAAGAAGGCGCAGGCATCCTGCGCAAGCAAGCCAAGGACGTCGACGACCTTGTGCCCAACGCGCGCCGCCTCACTATCGGTGGCCATAACGTTCCAGCCCTGAACTGCCCACACTTCATGGCCAGCGACGCCGGCCACATCCTCGCCCAGGGCGAACCCTTCGCCGCCTGCTACAGCGACACACCCAAGGGCCGCGTCTTCTCCCTGCGCAGCCAGCCCGAAGGCCTCGACGTATCCGAAATCGCCAAAGCCTACGGCGGCGGCGGCCACCGCAATGCAGCCGGCTTCACCGTGCCATTCGACCATGAGCTGGTGACCGGCTTCTTGCAGGCCGAGCTCATCACATCACAGCTGGCCGCCATGCCAGAAGGCTACGTGGTCATGCCCGCCAGCCTGACAGCCGAGAATGGCGCCAAGGGCCTGCTGATCGGGGACTTTCACTTCAACACAAAACTGATCATCGACGGCAACGAAGAGCTGCTCCACTGCACCGTCCCTTGGGACACCATAAAGGCAATCTACGCCAAAGCTGTCGCCGGGCTGGCGTTGCAAGCAGGGCAGGAGGCACAGCCATGACGTGGATCCTCACCAACCAGGGCATCCGCTTCGAGCTGCTCAAGCCCACAGCGGCAATGATCCACCCCGCAGATATCGCCCACAGCCTGGCCAGGCTTTGCCGCTTCAACGGCCACACAAGCAAGCACTACTCCGTTGCGGAGCATTGCTTCCGCGCGCATGAGCTGGTCGAGCCCGAGCACCAGTTGGTCACCTTGCTCCACGACGCTACCGAAGCCTACATCGGCGACATGACGCGCCCGCTCAAGCTGGCGATGCGAGGGTACGCCCAGGACATGGCAGTAGATGACGTGTATGGCCAGGTCGAACAGCGCATCTGGCTCGCCATCTGCGAACGCTTCGACCTCGACCCCGAGCTACCCGACCAGGTGAAAGAGGTCGACATGTACCTACTCGCCGTCGAACGCCGCGACCTCATGCCCACCCACCCCGACGCCTGGGAATGCATCCAAGGCATCGAGCTGCCCGCGTGGCGCATCAAACCATGGAGCGCCGAGGAAGCCCGCGACCGCTACTTCCAGCGACTGATGTCGCTGCTGAGCACCACCCACCGCGCGAGGGCTCAGGCATGAATTACCCATTATTCCCAAGGCTTTCCATGCTTTTTGAACAATGCTTCTTCTTCATCGAGAAGCCTGTCCAAGAGCATGTTGAGCGACCCAGTTTTAACCTTCATCTTGTGCCATATCTCTGTTTGATGCGTCGGCGGGCTACGGGAAATCAAACACATCAAGCCGGCGGCATCTTTGATGTTCAGCAGAAAAGTTATGTACCTAGGCCCGAACGCATCAACAGGCAAACGCTGTACTTCCGCATCGTTCTGCTGGAGTCTCAACTCATAATGCTGCTGAGCAAGGCTGCGCGACCTGCCAATCATTGGGCCACGCTTTTGAAGGCCGGCCAGCAAATCGAGCTGGTGCTGCACAAGCGAGCGGACACTCTCAATCGCAGCCTTGCGATCCAAGAAATCACCCTCACGGCGATCCTCCTCGTCAGCCTGCCTCTGGCTTACAGGCACAGCGATCGCCACAGCAATGCCTATCAAAGAGCCTATTGCCTGAACCCAAGCGGCCGGATCCTGAAGAGAGTTCTCCTGAAGGAGAATGCCCACCGCCCAAGTGATAACTATGACTACGATCAGCGCACCGAGCCCAGCGCAAAGCTTTCTAGCGATACGAACGTACTTCTTCAATTCAACCAATTCCGTTTGAACAATGGTGCGTCAAGCTTGCCCGGCTCCGGCTGTGAGTTACAAGGGAGAGCAGCATGACCAGCCTCTACCGCATCCACCCCCAACCCAGCTTCAACTTCGGCGGCCTGGTCATCGACAACTTCGCCGGCGGCGGCGGCGCATCCACCGGCATTGAAATGGCCCTCGGCCGCCCGGTCGATATCGCCATCAACCACGACCCCGAAGCGATCGCCATGCACGAGGTCAACCACCCGCACACCAAGCACTTCTGCGAGAGCGTGTGGGAGGTCAACCCGCGCGAAATCACGGGCGGGCGCCCCGTCGATCTCTGCTGGTTCAGCCCCGACTGCAAGCACTTCAGCAAGGCCAAGGGCGGCAAACCCGTGCGCAAGGAGATCCGTGGCCTCGCCTGGGTTGCCATCCGCTACGCAGCCACCGTGCGCCCGCGCGTGATCATGCTCGAGAACGTCGAGGAGTTCGTCACGTGGGGCCCACTGGCGGACGGTCGCCCGTGCCCGAAGAACAAGGGCCGCACCTTCAAGAGCTTCGTCAACGCCCTCAAGCGCCACGGCTACCAGGTGGAATGGAAAGAGCTGCGTGCCAACCTCTACGGCGCCGCCACCATCCGCAAGCGCCTGTTCCTGATCGCCCGCTGCGATGGCAACCCCATCGTCTGGCCGAGCCCCAGCCACCTGGCAGCCGCCAGCGTCGAGGTCAAAGCCAAGCAGGCAAAACCACAGCGGCTGGCAGCGGATATCATCGATTGGTCGCTACCCTGCCCGTCGATATTCACCCGCAAGCGCCCGCTCGCCGAAGCCACCCTGCGCCGCATCGCCCGCGGCATACAGCGCTACGTGATCGACAGCGACAAGCCCTTTCTGGTCAAGGTCAACCACGGCTACGACTACTTCCGCGGCCAGTCCCTGGATGAACCGCTGCAGACGATCACCAGCAAGCTCGGTACCGCCCTGGTTGCGCCGGTGATCACCAAGTTCCGCAGCAACGACCGTGGCAGCTCGATTGAAGAGCCGCTATGCACCATAACCGCTAACAGCTTCATCAAGCGTCCAGGCGGCGCCGCGCCGATCGGTCTAGCTATGGCATTTCTGGCCAAGCACTACGGCGGCAACTACACCGGCCCGGGCGCGTCGCTGGCCGAGCCAGCCCCCACCGTCACCACCGTCGACCACAACGCCCTAGTACTCGCCCACATCCAGCGTGACTTCGGCAGCAGCGTTGGCCACGCGGCCGACGAACCCCTGGCCACCATCACGGCAGGCGGTGGCGGCAAATCGGCACTGGTCGCCAGCAGCCTGATCAAGCTGCGCGGCACCAGCCGTGACGGCCAGCCAATTGACGAGCCGTTGCACACCGTAACGGCATCAGGCAACCACCTCGGCGAAGTGCGCGCGTTCCTGCTCAAGTACTACGACACCGGCATAGGCCAGAGCCTGGCCGAGCCTCTGCACACCGTCACAACCAAGCATCGCCTCGGCCTGGTCATGGTGAAGGGTGAACCGTACGAGATAGTCGACATCGGTATGCGCATGCTCGAACCCCACGAGCTCTACGCCGCGCAAGGCTTCCCCGCCAACTACATCCACGATCGCACCGCCACCGGCAAACGCCTCAGCAAAGCCAGCCAGGTACGCATGTGCGGCAACAGCGTCTGCCCACCCGTAGCCGCAGCACTCGTGCGCGCCAACTTGGTGGATGTGCAGCAGAGCGAGGTGGCGGCATGACCATCGGCAGTCTGACCCTATTTCGGTACCTAATAGCCGCCATTTCCCGAATGAAAGGTCCTAACTTGCTGAGCAACCCAAGCCCAGGAGTTGCGCATGCAAAAGTATCTTCGTTTCACCGCCCTCATCATGCTTTTGGCCAACCCGATGACGGCAGAAGCACCGACCCTCGGCTGGAGGTGCGCTTATGAGCAGCTCCAGCTTCCAGAAAGTTGAGATACACACCTCGAGCCTCACCGGCAATGCCCTCGCGTGGGCTGTCGGAGAGACCGAGGGGCTGGACATGTACATCAAGCCCGGGCAGTACGCCAGCGCACCAGGCGTGTTCGCCAACATCAGTGGCCGCGCCATTCGCTGGTGGCCCGAGCAGGATCCGGCACAAGCCTGGCCGCTGCTCGTGAAACACGGACGTCGCGAACGCCTGCACCTGGATTTCCAATGTAACGGAGCAAGCTACCTCGAGGCGGGCATTCGGTGCGGGCACACGGCACGCGACATGCTAACGGCAGCCCTGCGCGCAATCGTGAGCATGAAGCTCGGCCCGATCGCCCTGATTCCGCGCGAACTCCTGCCGCAGCGCACGTACACCACCAACCCAGGCGAATCAGTCATGAGCATAGCGCTGCGCGAACTCAAAGATGAGAAGCGCTGGAAGGAGATCCGCGACCTCAACGCAGAGGCGCATCCAAACATGGGCCCACACGACTACTACCCCGTGGGCACGGTACTGGCGATGCCGGAAGGCGGTGCAGCATGACCTGCACCATCTTCCACAGCACCGAAATGCCTGAAGGCCGCGGAGCCCTGCTCACCGGCAGCATCCCACGCAAACCCATGCGCTGGGCTGTCGAGTACCTGATCAAAACCCCGGACGGTCGCACGCTGGTCGAGAGTACCAAGATCATCCAGAAGGCCAGTTACGACGAACTTTACGCAATCATGGACGCCACCATCGATGCCCTCGGCAACGAGGCCGGCAACCTGGCCACCTTCATCAGCTGGCGAGCCACCGCCCACGGCGGCACACGCGCCAAGCGTAACAACCGCCGCGCCAAGGCCTCGCGGAGGCGAACATGAGCGCCGCTGAAAACCTCGAGTACATGCCAGACAAGCTCGACGAACGCGCCATGGCAGAGCATTTGCGCCTGACTTATCGGGCCATCCAAACACGCCGCCTCAAGGGCAAGATCCCACACGGTGTGTGGAATAAGGTCAACGGCGACATCATCTACAGCATCAGAAGGTATGACGAATGGCTGGAAAGCAACTGGGCCTGCCCGCCGGCGTGGAGTTCGCAGGCAGGACAATCCGAATTCGATTCAGCTGGAAGGGAGCAGACCCAGTCCGGCGATGCGAAACGCTCGCCTATCCGCAAACGCCGAAAGGCATCGCAGCCGCCTCAGCGCTACGAGATCAAGCTACCAGCCTGATCAAACACGGCGTTATGACCGAGGCGAAATACCTCGAACTGTTCCCGGCCACCAGCTACGCCAGCTCGACGGCCACGCAAAATTTCTTCGAGTACGCAAACCGGTGGGTGCTTTCGCGCGAGGTGGTCGACGGCACTCGCCGCAACTACGTTTCCTGCATGAACTGCTACTGGTTGCCCAACATCGGGGGAATGCCCATCAACCAGATAACGCCAACCCTTCTCAAGGAGGTAATCGCGCGGATCGACTGGCCATCGGCACCAACGAGGCGAACCGCAATTCAGCGCTTGAGCACGATCTTCGAATCGGCGCTGGTGGAAGAACTGGTCACCCGCAATCCATGCAAGTCGGTGGAGCTGCCGCGTCGCGCAAAACCAAAGATCGATCCTTTCACGCAGGCAGAGGCGGAGCAGATCATCGAGTGGTTTTACGCAAACCGGAAAGGGTCGATGGCGGTGTATCCCGCCTACTTTGAATTCGCTTTCTTCACCGGAATGAGACCAGGTGAAATAGCTGCGCTGCGCTGGAATGAAATCGACGAGGAGAACCGCACAGCCCACGTCTGCCGCATCGTGGTCGACTACAAGATTCAGGAGCGCACCAAGACCAAAGAAGATCGGGTGGTCAAGCTCAACTCCCGGGCGATGCATGCCCTAGAAACGGCTAAAAAGGTGCGGGACCTACGAGCGAAGCAAACAACTCGCCAGCACCCCGTATCACCGTACGTCTTCCCTCCCAGCCGCAACTTTGAATACATCCAGCAGGCAAGCGTGACAGACGCCCACTTTCGAAAAGCGCTGACGGCCCTGAACATCCGGCCGCGCCGGCAGTACAATTGCCGCCACACCTACGCGACCATTTGCCTGATGGCAGGTATGATGCCCGCCTTCATCGCCAATCAGCTGGGCAATACAGTCCAGGTGCTGCTTTCGACCTACGCCCGCTGGCTAAACTCCAGCAATGACTGGGCAGAGCTGAATAAGATCGAAAAAGCCCTGAATGGTACAGAATTGGTACGCTGACAATACCGGACACCCTGGAAGCCCCATGGAATCAAGCGTTAAGAAGTTAGAACAGCACTACACCGCCATCCTCGGCCAACTCGGCGAAGACGTCTCCCGTGAAGGCCTGCTAGACACGCCCAAGCGTGCCGCCAAAGCCATGCAGTACCTCTGCAACGGCTATCAGAAGACCCTGGAAGAAGTCACCAATGGTGCGCTGTTCAGCTCCGACGCCAGCGAGATGGTGCTGGTCAGGAACATCGAGCTGTATTCGCTGTGCGAGCACCACCTGCTGCCTTTCATCGGCAAGGCCCACGTCGCCTACATTCCCAATGGCAAGGTGCTGGGCCTTTCCAAGGTCGCGCGCATCGTCGACATGTACGCCCGTCGCCTGCAGATCCAGGAAAGCCTCAGCCGGCAGATCGCCGAAGCGGTCCAGCAGGTCACTGGCGCGCTCGGCGTGGCCGTGGTCATCGAAGCCAAGCATATGTGCATGATGATGCGCGGCGTGGAAAAGCAGAACTCTTCCATGGTCACCTCGGTGATGCTCGGCGAATTCCGCGACAACGCCGCCACCCGCAGCGAGTTTCTCAGCCTGGTCAACAACTGAGAACAGCTCCTGCAGGAGCACCACCCACCCCGTATTAGCCTCGCCCCGGCGCGAACGATGGCAGCCATACCGCACCATCGCGTCACGGCCACCATTCGCCGCGGAGTCGCGGCTCCTGCAAGTGATCGCGGCATCACCACCTCTCGCGTAGGAGCGGCGCCCTCGGCGCGAACGATTGCGGCCATACCGCACCACCATATTACGGCCACCATTCGCCACGGGGGCGCGGCTCCTACAAATGATTGCGGCATCACCACCCATCGCGTAGGAGCGTCGCCCCCGGCGCGAACGATTGCGGCCATACCGCACCACCATATTACGGCCACCATTCGCCGCCGGGTCGCGGCTCCTACAAGTGATCGCGGCATCACCACCTCTCGCGTAGGAGCGTCGCCCTCGGCGCGAACGATTGCGGCCACACCGCACCACCCCATCACGGCCACCATTCGCCGCGGGGTCGCGGCTCCTACAAATGATCGCGGCATCACCACCCATCGCGTAGGAGCGGCGCCCCGGCGCGAACGATTGCGGCCATACCGCGCCACCCCATCACGGCCACCATTCGCCGCGGGGTCGCGGCTCCTACAAGTGATCGCGGCATCACCACCTCTCGCGTAGGAGCGTCGCCCTCGGCGCGAACGATTGCGGCCACACCGCGCCACCCCATCACGGCCACCATTCGCCGCCGGGTCGCGGCTCCTACAAGTGATCGCGGCATCACCACCCGTCGCGTAGGAGCGGCGCCCTCGGCGCGAACGATTGCGGCCATACCGCGCCACCCCATCACGGCCACCATTCGCCGCGGGGTCGCGGCTCCTGCAAGTGATCGCGGCATCACCACCCATCGCGTAGGAGCGTCGCCCTCGGCGCGAACGATTGCGGCCACACCGCACCACCCCATCACGGCCACCATTCGCCGCGGGGTCGCGGCTCCTGCAAGAGCGGCGCCCTAGCGCTGGTGGCCTACGTCAGGTTTTCTCGACGAACTGCAATTCGGCCAGCCGGGCGTACAACGGGTTGCCAGCGATCAGTTCGGCGTGATTGCCCAAAGCAACCAGGCGGCCCTGATCGAACACGGCGATGCGGTCCGCGCTCTTCACAGTCGCCAGCCGGTGGGCGATCACCAGCGTAGTGCGGCCGCGCATCAGCTCCGGAAGGGCCTGCTGGATCAGGTGTTCACTTTCCGCGTCGAGGGCGCTGGTGGCTTCGTCCAGCAGCAGGATCGGCGCATCCACCAACAACGCCCGGGCAATCGCCAGGCGCTGGCGCTGGCCGCCGGAGAGGCCAAGCCCGGCGTCGCCCAGGTGGGTCTCATAGCCCTGCGGCAGGCGCTCGATGAACTCATGGGCATGGGCCGCACGCGCCGCGGCCTCCACCTCGGCGCTGCTGGCGTCCAGGCGGCCATAGCGGATGTTGTCTGCCACGCTGCCAAAGAAAAGCGCCGGGTGCTGGGAAACCAGCGCAAAGCTGTCGCGCAGCACCTGCGGATCGAGGCGCTCGATCGGCAGCCCATCGACCAGAATTCGCCCCTGCTGCGGGTCATAGAAGCGCAGCAGCAGATCGAACAAGGTGGACTTGCCGGCCCCGGACGGCCCGACAATGGCCAGGGTTTCCCCGGGCGCGACCGTCAGCTCGATGTTTTCCAGGGCCAGGCTGTCGGGGCGCGTCGGGTAGGCGAAGGACAGCCCCTGCACCTCGATACGCCCCTGTATCGGCTGCGTCGGAACCAGCTCGCCGTCGAGCGGCGCATGGATCTCGTTGCGTGCGCTGAGCAACTCGCTGATGCGTTCGGCCGCGCCGGCGGCCCGCTGCAGCTCACCGATCACTTCGCTGAGGGTGCCGAACGAGGAGCCGACAATCAGGCTGTAGAAAACGAACGCAGCCAGTTCGCCGCCGCTGATGCGCCCGGCGATCACGTCCATGCCACCGACCCAGAGCATCACGCCGACGGCGCCCAGCACCAGCACGATCACCACGGTAATCAGCCAGGCCCGCTGGGCGACGCGCTTGCGCGCGATGTCGAACGCGGCCTCGGCGGACAGGCTGAAACGGCGGCGGTCCTCGGCCTGGTGGTTGTAAGCCTGTACCGTCTTGATCTGCCCGAGCACTTCACTGACGTAGCTGCCGACATCGGCGATGCGGTCCTGGCTGAGCCGCGACAGCTCGCGCACCCGCCGGCCGAACAACAGGATTGGCGCGACCACCAGCGGCAAGGCGGCCAGCACGATGGCGCTCAACTTGGGGTTGGTGACCACCAGCAGGATCATCCCGCCGACCAGCATGATCAGGTTACGCAGCGCCATCGACAGTGAAGAGCCAATCACCGATTGCAGCAGCGTGGTATCAGCGGTCAGCCGCGACTGGATCTCCGAGCTGCGGTTGTGCGCATAGAAACCCGGGTGCAGCCCGACCAGATGATCGAATACCCGTTTGCGGATATCCGCCACCACCCGCTCGCCCAGCCAGGACACCAGATAGAAACGCGTGTAGGTGCCCAGCGCCAGGGCGAGCACCAGCACGAAGAACAGCAAAATCGACTGGCGCAGCGCTTGCGGCGACTGGGTAGCCAGCCCCTGATCGACCAGTAATTTGATGCCCTGCCCCATGGACAAGGTGATCGCTGCCGTAAACATCAACGCCAGCAGCGCGCCGACGACGCGCCCGCGATAGGGGGCGATGAACGCCCACGAGATGCGTAGCGCGTCGCGCTGGCGGGAGGACAGAAAAAGACTCATGGCGGGCTCGTGGGCTGACGGCGGTAGGGCTCTGCCCAGCAGATGGGGGCGCGGCCCGCCAACATCAAGCGCCAGGCCGCAAACCTGGCGACTTCACCACCGCGGTATGCGACAGGCCGCCCAGCGATGGCGGTTGCACCGCTGCCTGAAAGGCGCCGCCCAGACCCACGATGATCGAGGCCCGCCACCCCTGCCCGCGAGGTGCAGACGCGGTGGCCTGCAGGGTGCACCGCTAAACGTTACCGTGGCCGCTATGCCTGACCCTGGTTCAGCGACTCGGCGCCCAGCTCGCCCCACAGCTCCTCGGCCAGGTGAAAGGTCGCGTTGGCTGCCGGAATGCCGCAGTAGATCGCGCTCTGCATGATCACCTCCTTGAGCTCTTCGCGTGTCACGCCATTATTCCTGGCGGCCTTGAGGTGCAGCTTCAACTCGCCCTCGCGGTTCATACCGATGAGCATGGCGATGGTGATCAGGCTGCGGGTATGGCGTGGCAGGCCCGGGCGCGTCCAGATGTCGCCCCAGGCATGCCGGGTGATCATTTCCTGGAATTCTTCATTGAACGGCGTCAGCTTTTCCAGGCTGCGGTCGACGTGGGCATCACCCAGCACCGCCCGGCGGACCTGCATCCCGGCTTCGTAGCGTTGTTTCTCGTCCATCAGTTGCTCCGGTCTCGTGGGGTGGAACACGCGCATCGGCGGGCAGCCGTCGATGCAGGTGGCCTCAGGTGGCCTGCAGAAAGCTCAGCACACGTGCGGTGAACAGCTCGCCCGCCTGCACGTTCGACAGGTGAGCCGCGTCGAACTCGACCAGCTCGGCGCCCTCGATATGCGTCTGCAGGAAGCGACCATGCTCTGGCGTGGTCACCGCATCGCCACTGCCGCAGACGATCAGCGTCGGTGCCTTGATGGAAGCGACCTGCTCACGGAAGTCGGCATCACGCACCGCGGCGCAATTGGCGGCGTACCCCTGGGGCGCGGTCTGCGCCAGCATGGTGACGATGGGCTCGACCTTGTCCGGGTGTTCGGCGGCGAACGCGGGCGTGAACCAGCGCTCGATGGACGCGTCGCGAAGATCGCGCATGGCCTTTTCGCCGCCTTTGAGCACGGTGTCGATACGGCTGTTCCACACTTCATCGGTGGCGATCCTGGCCGCGGTGTTGCACAGCACCAGCCGCGCCAGGCGCTCGCCGGCATTGATGCCGAACCACTGACCGATCAGGCCACCCATGGACAGGCCGCAAAAATGCACCCTGCCGATACCCAGCGCATCGAGCAGCGCCAGTAAGTCGCGACCGTTCTGCTCGATGCTGTAGAAGCCCGGGCTGACCACCGACTGGCCGTGACCGCGGGTGTCGTAACGCAGTACCCGAAAACTTTCGGTGAACGCCGGGATCTGCGCGTCCCACATATGCAGGTTGGTGCCCAACGAGTTGGACAGCACCAGCACCGGCGCGTCGGCCGGCCCTTCGAGCAGGTAGTTCAGGTCGCCATCGGCGAGGGTTACCACAGGCATGACAATCTCCTGGCAAATCGTTGAAGGACGTCAGCGCAGCCGCCGCGCGGCTCGCTAACGTGAAAGAGCGGGTTGATCCAGTTGACGGCTTTGTGCCACGGCGCGTTCCACCCAACGGCGCGACTGGCCGAGGTAATGGGCGGGGTCGAGCAACTGATCCAGTTCCTCTGTAGACAGTTGCGCGCACACCTCGGCGTGGGCGCCCAGCACCGCGCGCAAGTGCGCGCCCTCCTTCACCGCCTGCTTGCAACATTGTTCGACCAGGTGGTGAGCGGCGTCCCGACCGATGCGTTGCGCCAGGGCAATGCTCACCGCCTCGGCCAGCACCAGCCCACGGGTCAGGTCGAGATTGGCCGCCATCCGCGCGGCGTCAACTTCCAGGTCCGGCGCCAACAGCAGCGCTTGTTGCAGGGCACCGGACACCAGGCAACACAGCTGCGGCAGGGTCTCCCACTCCGCGTGCCAGAGGCCCAGGCTGCGCTCGTGTTCCTGGGGCATGGCGGCAAACATCGTGGCCACCAGCCCTGGCGCGCGAGTGGCAGCGCCGATGAGCACCGCGGCGCCAACCGGATTACGCTTGTGCGGCATGGTCGAGGAGCCCCCCTTGCCTGGCGCAGCAGGCTCGAACAGCTCGCCCGCCTCGGTCTGCATCAGCAGGCTAAGGTCGCGGCCCAGCTTGCCCAGGCTACCGGCAATCAGGCCGAGCAGGCTGGCGAACTCGACCAGACGATCACGCTGGGTGTGCCAGGGTTGCTCGGGCAATTGCAGATCCAGCTCGGCGGCCAATGCCTCGGCCACCGGCCAGGCCTTGTCGCCCAGCGCCGCCAGGCTGCCGGACGCACCGCCAAACTGCAGGCACAGCAGGCGGGGCTTGATTTCCTGCAGGCGTTGCCGATGGCGGTCGAGTGCGCCAAGCCAGCCGGCGATCTTCGCGCCCAGGGTCACCGGGGTGGCGTGCTGCAACCAGGTGCGCCCGGCCATCGGGGTCGCGGCGTGGCGTACGGCTTGCGCGGCCAGATCCCCGCTCAGCGCCTGCAGATCCTGCTCCAGCAGGCCGATGGCGGCACGTAGCTGCAGCACCAGGCCGCTGTCCATGACGTCCTGGCTGGTAGCCCCCAGGTGCACGTAGCGTTCGGCTTCGGCATTGCGGGTGGCGATGCGCTTGCCCAGCGCCTTGACCAGCGGGATGGCCGAGTTGCCGGCACTGCCGATGGCAATGGCCAGGGCGTCGAAATCGTACAGTTCCGCGCGGCAGGCGGCTTCGATGTCCGCGACCACCGCGGCAGGGATCACCCCCACCCTGGCTTCTGCCCTGGCCAGCGCCGCCTCGAAGTCGAGCATGCCCTGCACGCGGCCGTGGTCGCTGAACACCTGGCGCATTGCCGCGCTGGTGAAGTAGGCATCGAACAACTGGCTGCCGGGCCTTGGACTCATGCGCTGTAAACTCCGTGGTCAATGATCATGATGAAGGTAGCTGGCCTGGCGCGGCAGACGCAGGCTGACCAGAAAGGCCAGCACCATCATGCCCGATACGTACCAGTAAAACGTCTGTTCCAGGCCGATGGACTTGAGCCCCAGCGCCACGTACTCCGCAGAGCCACCGAACAGCGCATTGGCGACCGCATAGGCCAGGCCGACGCCGAGGGCGCGGACTTCCGGCGGGAACATCTCGGCCTTCACCAGGCCGCTGATCGAGGTATACAGGCTGACGATGGCCAGAGCCACGATGATCAGCAGAAAGGCCATTAGCGGGCTCTGCACCGTTTGCAGCAACGCCAGGATCGGCCAGGTGAAGATCGCCCCGAGCGCGCCGAACCAGAGCATCGAGGTGCGCCGGCCGATGCGGTCGGACAAGGCGCCGAACAGCGGCTGCATGATCATGAACAGAAACAGCGCAGCGGTCATGATGCCGCTGGCGGTCTTGGCGCTCATGCCGGCCGAGTTGACCAGGTACTTCTGCATGTAGGTGGTGAAGGTGTAGAAGATCAGCGAGCCGCCGGCGGTGTAGCCCAACACGGTGAAGAACGCCGCCTTGTGGTGTTTGAACAGGTAGGCGACGCTGCCCGATTGCTTGTTGCCGATCTGATCCTGCTTGGCGGTTTCATCGAGCGAGCGCCGCAGGTAGAAGGCCACCACCGCCGCCATCGCGCCGATCACGAACGGGATGCGCCAGCCCCAGGCACGCAATTGGTCTTCGCTGAGCAGCTGCTGCAGGATCACCACCACCAGCACCGCCAGCAACTGGCCGCCAATCAGGGTGACGTACTGGAACGATGCGAAGAAGCCGCGCTGGCCCTTGAGCGCCACCTCGCTCATGTAGGTCGCGGTGGTGCCGTATTCGCCGCCCACCGACAGGCCCTGGAACAGCCGCGCCAGCAACAGCAACAGCGGTGCCAGCGCACCGATGCTGGCATAGGTCGGCATGCAGGCAATGGCCAGCGATCCCAGGCACATCATCAGCACCGAGATCATCATCGAGACCTTGCGCCCGTACTTGTCGGCGACGCGGCCAAATACCCAGCCGCCAATCGGCCGCATCAGAAAGCCAGCGGCGAATACACCAGCGGTGTTGAGCAACTGAACGGTCGGGTCATCGGAAGGAAAGAAGGCCGGTGCGAAATAGATCGCGCAGAAGGCATACACATAGAAGTCGAACCATTCCACGAGGTTACCCGAGGAGGCGGCGACGATGGCGAAGATGCGCTTGCGGCGCTCTTCAGGGCTGTAATTCGGGGTTTCGTACACCGTGCTGGCATCAGAACTCATCATGCATACTCACTGGTAGGGAACGGAACGGCTCCCTACTCCGACTCATATGTAACCAAATGATTCGTCATCTCGAGTCACTTATCCTCGTCAGGCCACGGGGTCGTGGACCGCGCCCTGGCGAGGACAGCCGAAACCTTTAACAGCGCTTGGTGCAGAAATCGGATGATCAACGTGATACCCGTGGGAGCGGGCGGGGACGCCTAGTCCATGCCCGCGAATCGGGCGCATGGCGCCCTACCACAGAATGCGTGGTCTGCCTCAAACCGCAGGTGGGTAGCGACGTAGGGTGGACAACGCTCTTTTTGTCCACCATTGCGATTGCAGAGCGTTGGATGGAAAAAGCGCCGGCTACACGCCCCGGCCCACCCTACGACAGGCAGCTTCGCCACCCTACAAAAACACCCCTTCAAACCCGCTCGATGGCCAGTGCCAGCCCCTGCCCAACGCCTACGCACATGGTCGCCAGGCCGAGCTTGCCCCCGGTCTTCTCCAACTGGTGAACAGCGGTCAGCACCAGGCGGTTGCCGCTCATACCCAGTGGATGACCAAGGGCGATGGCGCCACCGTTCGGGTTGACCCTGGGGCTATCGTCCGGCAAACCGAGGTCGCGGGTGACCGCCAGCCCCTGGGCGGCGAAGGCTTCGTTGAGCTCGATGACGTCGAAGGCATCGATCTGCAGATTCAACCGCGCCAGTAGCTTGCGCACGGCTGGCACCGGGCCGACGCCCATGACACGTGGCGCCACCCCGCCGCTGGCCATGCCCAGCACCTTGGCGCGCGGCTTGAGGCCGTACTTCCGTACGGCTTCGGCAGAGGCCAGGATCATCGCAGAGGCGCCGTCGTTGAGACCCGACGCGTTGCCGGCGGTGACGGTCTTGTCGGCGCCATTGACCGGCTTGAGCCTGGCCAGGCCCTCGGCGGTGGTGTCGGCACGCGGATGTTCGTCGGTATCGACGACCACCTCGCCCTTTCTGGTCTTGATCACCACCGGGACGATTTCCTCGGCGTAGTAGCCGCTTTGCTGCGCCGCGGCTGCACGCTGCTGGCTGCGCAAGCCGAAGGCATCCTGGTCGGCGCGGCTGACGCCGTAGTCCTCGGCGACGTTGTCACCAGTGACCGGCATCGGGTCGACGCCATACCGCTCTTTCATCAGCGGGTTGACGAAGCGCCAGCCCAGGGTGGTGTCTTCGAGCTTCTGGCCACGACCGAAGGCGCTGTCGGCCTTGCCCATCACGTAGGGCGCGCGGGTCATCGACTCGACGCCAGCGGCGATGGCCAGCTCCATCTCACCCGTGGCGATGGCGCGGAAGGCAGCACCCACCGCTTCCATGCCCGAAGCGCACAGGCGGTTCAGCGTCACCCCCGGCACCGTCTCCGGCAGACCGGCGAGCAGCAGCGCCATGCGCGCCACGTTGCGGTTGTCCTCGCCGGACTGGTTGGCGCAGCCCATGAACACTTCGTCGACCGCCGACCAGTCGACCTGAGGGTTACGCTCGACGAGCGCCCGCAGCGGGATCGCCGCCAGGTCGTCGGCGCGTACTGCGGAGAGCGCGCCATTGAGACGACCAATCGGCGTGCGCACGGCGTCGCAGATGAATACCTCGCGGCTCATTCGTCACCCCCTGTCTGGCCATGGGCTGCGGCGGTGCGTGCTTCCAGGTCGCGCAGGGCGGCCAGCTCCTCTGCTTTCGGCGCCTCGGTGATGGTCACGTCATCGGCGAAGCGAATCTGCCAGCCGGTGTTCTCGATCACCTGCTCACGGCTCACGCCCGGATGCAGCGCGGTGACGATAAATTCGTTGCTGCCGGCTTCCGGCTCCATGATGCACAGGTCGGTGATGATCGCCACCGGCCCCTCGCCGGGCAGGCCCAGGCGCTTGCGGTGGTCGCCGCCTTCGCCATGGCCGACCGAGGTGATGAACGCCAGCTTGTCGACGAAGGTGCGGTGACCCTGCTTGAGGATGATCAGCACCTTCTTCGCGCTACCAGCGATCTCCGGCGCACCACCGGCTCCGGGCAAACGGACCTTCGGCGCATGGTAATCACCGATCACCGTGGTGTTGATATTGCCGAACTTGTCGACCTGGGCTGCACCGAGGAAGCCCACATCGATGCGCCCGCCCTGTAGCCAGTAGCGGAAGATCTCGCCGGTCGGCACTACGGTGTCGGCGGTTTCGGCCAGCTCGCCGTCACCGATGGACAGCGGCAACACGCTCGGCTTGGCGCCGATCGGGCCGGATTCGTAGATCAGCACCACCTGCGGCGCATGGGTCAGGCGCGCCAGGTTGGCGGCCTTGGAGGGCAAACCGATGCCGACGAAGCACACGCTGCCGTTACCGAGGCGGCGCGCAGCGGCCACGGTCATCATTTCATTGGTGTTGAAGTCGCTCATCACTTGGCCTCCCCGTTCAGTTTCGCCTGGTACTGCGCAAAATCCTCGGTACCACGGATGTATTCATCGATCCAGGCGGTGAAGGTCTCGCGGTCGCGGGCGATGGGATCCCAGGCCTGGTAGAAGCGGTTGTCGCGCTCGTAGTAGCCGTGGGCGTAAGACGGGTGAGCCCCTCCGGGCACGACGCACACCGCGGTCAGTGCCCAGGTCGGCAGCACGCAGGCGTTCATCGGCGCCTGCAGGTCATCGACGATTTCCTCGACGGTGACGATGCAGCGTTTGGCAGCCAGGGCGGCCTCCTTCTGCACACCGAGAATGCCCTGGATCAGCACGTTGCCCTTGCGGTCGGCCTTCTGCGCGTGGATGACGGTGACGTCAGGACGCACGCTCGGCACGGTGGCCAGGCTCTCGCCGGTGTACGGGCATTCGATGAAGCGGATCTCCGGGTTGACCTTCACCAGATCCGAGCCCTGGTAACCGCGCAGCACGGCGAACGGCAGGTTGGAGGCGCCGGCAACGTACGCGTTGGCCATCGCGGCATGGCTGTGCTCGCTGATTTCCAGCTTGTGCGGCCAGTGCTTTTCCACCGCATCGCGCAGGCGGTGCAGCGAACCGACGCCGGGGTTGCCACCCCAGGAAAAGATCAGCCGCTTGGCGCAACCGGCCCCGATCAGCAGGTCGTAGACCAGGTCCGGGGTCATGCGCACCAGGGTCAGATCCTTCCTGTTCTGGCGGATCAGCTCGTGGGAGGCAGCGGTGGGAATCAGGTGGGTGAAGCCTTCGAGGGCAACGGTGTCGCCATCGTGAACGAAGCGCTCGACCGCTTCGCGCAGGGAGAGAATCTCAGCCATGGTAGTTCCCGTCTTAGTGCTATGGATACCGTGAGCGGCGTGCGCCGGATGATCACAAGGTACCCACCCCATAGCCTGCTAACAATCCGATAATCGCTTATCTGTTCGATAATCGAACGAGACTTTTTCGAAGCTGCCGGGCTCACTGGCGTGCTCAACGGTTGCGTCGGTAGGTTTGCGACGGCAACTCGCCAAACCGGCGCCGATAGGCGTCGGCGAACCGCCCGAGGTGCAGGAAACCATGGTCGAGAGCGATTTCCGTGATGCTGCGCACCTGGCAGGCCGGATCGAGCAACCGGGCGTGGATGCGTTCCAGCTTGCGCTGGCGGATGTAGTCTTTCGGCGCGATGCCGGCGTGGCGCTCGAACAGCGCGTACAGCGAGCGCTCGCTGACATTGGCGACGGTCAGCAATTGATCGATGCCGATGTCCTGGGTCAGGTGTCGCTCGATGTAGTCGACCAACTGCTCGAACGACGAGGCCTGGGCCTGGGGCTGTACACGCTGCACGTTGTTGCCGAGCAGCGCGAGCAGCTTGCTGGCGACGATGCGCACATAATGTTCCTGGACCTGAGGCATGCTGGCAGCCGCCTCGGCCTCCTCGCAGATCAGCATCAACAGGCTGGCCAGGCCGTCCAGCGCGCGGATGTCGTGGCGTGCGGCGGTGAAGCGGATCCCGCTGTCGGGCAGCATCCAGCGGTTCTCCAGGCACGTGTTCTCGAACAGGCTGACCGGCAGCTTGACGATGAATTTCTCGCAGTCCGCCGAATAGGTCAGGTCCACCGGGTCGTCAGGGTTGATCAACAGCAACTCGCCCGGTACGTAGAAGTGTTCCTGATGGCCGCACTGCGAACGGCAATGCCCCTTGAGCAGCACCTGCAGGTGGTAGATGGTCTCCAGCGCAGGCGACGTGACCCGCACGCTGCCGCCGTAGCTGATGCGGCACAGGTCGAGGCTGGAGAACTTGCGGTGGTTGAGGCTTGCCTCGGGAAACCCGCTGGTGGGCAAGCGTATGCAGTGCGAGCCCACGTGCTGATTGACGTAGTCCGACACTGCATAAGGGTCGGCGCGCAGGAATACGCTGCTGCGTTCGCTCAGCAATGAATTGTTCATCATCAGGCCTCGTTGTTTTTCTTATAGGGCGCAACCGCCGACAGCCGGCAGCCCGCGGGTCATGCGGCGATTCTAACCCTCCCTCGATAGCGCGCCATGCCGGGATCATAAAGGGTTACATGTACCCGGGATTGGGGCTGTCGACATGCGCACAAGCCCCTCGCGCCGGCTACTCGGCAGGCAGTGAAATCGCCAGCGACGCCTGCCTGGCCACCACCTGGCGACGGTAGATGAACAGCATCATGGCCACCGCGGCGACCGCGCCAGGCGCTGCGAACACCAGGAAATTCAAGGGTAACGGCAACTGCGCGGCGAGCAACGCACCGCCCACCACCGGACCGATGATGGCGCCCGTTCGCCCAACCCCCATGGCCCATCCCAGGCCGGTCGAGCGAACATGGGCGGGATAGAATTGCACCGCGCAGGCATTGGCGAGAATCTGCGTGCCGATGGTGCCGGCCCCGGCAATGGCGACCAGCAGATAGAGCACGGGGGTGGGGCTTTTCAGCCCCAACAGGCTGATCGACACCGCCGCCATGGCAAAGAAGGCCACCAGTACCCTGTCGAGACGAAAACGGTCACCCAGCCAGCCGCCGCCGATGGCGCCGCCGATGGCGCCGACGATCGCGCCGAGATTCAACACGATCAAAAATCCAAGGCTCGAACTCAGCCCGTAGCCGGCGTTGTTCATCAACTTCGGCAGCCAGGAATTGAGCGCATAGACCATCAGCAGGCAACAGAAGAAGGCGACCCAGAGCATCAGCGTGGAAAATGCCCGACCGCCCTCGAACAGCTGCCCGATCCGGGCGTTGGAAACGCTGCCGGAAACGATGCTGAACCGATCGCCCGGAGTTGCCGTGTAGCTCGGCTCTACCTGCTGCAACACCGCGCTGGCCCGTGCCTGGGCGCCCGAAGCGAACAGGAAGCTCACCGATTCTGGCAGGTGGCGCATGGCCAATGGCAGCAACAGCAGCGGCACGGCGGCGACATAGAACACCGACTGCCAGCCGAACTGCGGGATCAGCACGATCCCCAGGCCGGCCGAGAGCATGCCGCCGACCGAGTAGCCGCTGAACATGATCGCCACCAGCAGCCCGCGCCTGCGTTTGGGCGCGTACTCGTTCATCAATGCCACCACGTTGGGCATCACCCCGCCAATGCCCAGGCCGGCGATGAACCGGCAGATGCCGAACTCGGTGGGGTTGCGCGCCAGGCCGTTGAGCACGGTGAAGAAGCTGAACAGCACCACGCAGAACGCGATGACCTTTCGCCGCCCGATCCGGTCGGACAACGAGCCGAAGAACAGCGCCCCGAACATCATCCCGAACAAGGCATAGCTACCCAGCGCGCCGGCTTGCAGGGGCGTGAGCCCCCATTCCTGCATGAGCACCGGCAGCACCACCCCGTAGATCACCAGGTCGTAGCCATCGAACACGATGATCAACGAGCACCAGAACAGCACTCGCCAGTGAAAGGCGTTGAACGTCGCGTTGTCCAGCAACGCATTCACATCTATGGTTCGCATGGCATCGATCTCTTGTTGTTATATCGATTGGGCACCGGTGCGCCTTAGGCAATGCCGGGCTGGCCGGTGCCGATACCGGGTGCAGGGTGCCGGGTTACTCAGGCATCGACTGCGGAGCGCCAGCCAAGCAGCGCCCTGGCTCGCGCCACGTCTGCTTCCTGATCATGATTCCATAGCCAGGCGAAGCGGCTTTCCAGCGCCGCGACCATGGCGTCCTCGTCATCACCGATGTGCGGGTCGCGCAGCTCGTACAACTCACCCGCCTCCCGGGAGGTGCGCTGCACGCGACAGGCCCTTGGCCGGCGCACGCTGTCATAGGCGCGCAGCACGGCGGGAACCTGCTCGGCGGTAAGCTGCGGGTCGGCCAGGAGCTGGGCAAGGAAGTAGGCATCTTCCAGGCCCTGGCCAGCCCCGGCACCCTGGTGCGGCAGCACTGCGTGGGCGGCATCGCCAACCAAAGCGACGCGCTCGTGGACGTACCCATCGAGCTCGGGCAGGTCGTGCAGCGCCCAACAGGTCGGCGCCGCAATGCACTCGAGCAGCGTCAGGGCTGCCGTGCCCCAACCGGCGAAGTCCTGGAGCATCTGGCGCTGGCTGGCTTCGCGCACCCAGGGCTCGCCTGACGGCCACTGAGGCGCGGGCGCAGTGCGATCGGACACGAACGCCACCACGTTGATGATCCGCCCCTGCTTCACCGGAAAGGTGAGGATGTGGCCATCGAGCCCCAGGTACATCTGCGGCACGTCCACCAGGTGTTCGTCCACGCCCTTGGCACGGAAGGCCTCGCGCAAGCGCTGGCTGTCGATCATGCCGCGATACGCACAGGTTCCGCTGAACTGCGGCCCGTGGTCCGCCTCGCCAAGGGCGGCGAGCACATGCCCGCGCACTGCCGATTTGATGCCGTCGGCGCCCAGCAGGAGATCACCGCGGTACTCGCTGCCATCGGTGAAGTGCACGCACACCTCGTCGCCCAGGTGCTCGATGTGCCGGGCACGCTTGCCGAAACGGGCGATCCCGCCCGGCAGACAGCCCGCCAGTGCATCGAGAAAATCCGCGCGATGCACCGAGGACTGCCCAACGCCCGGCGCCACACTGGCGCCCAGGTAGCCGGCATCGCGGCCACGCCGCCATTCGAACCACACGTCCTGCCAGGGCTGCGGCGTGCGATCCGCCAGTTTCGCGTACGGCTCGGCCAGGCCCAGGCCGGCGATGGCGCGCACCGCATTGGCACCAAAGGAAACCCCGGCACCGACCTCGCCAAACGCCGCGGCCGACTCGAACAGGTCGACCTTCAGGTGGGCATGCCGGCACAGACCGAGCGCCAATCCCACGCCGGCAATGCCGCCGCCGACGATGCCAATGCGCAGCGGGCGTTTATGCTGGTTGTCTTTCATGCGTTCTCTCCACGTCCATCTCGATGATCAGTGCCGACGGCAGCACGCCAGGCGCGCACGGATCGCGGTGGCCGGGCCCTGCGGGGCGCCGGGTATCGCCGAACGGTGTGCCGGTTCGGCAGCGGGTGCAGCGCACGGCGCGGACAAACGCCCGGCCGTGCCGAAGCGTGTCAGGCTTCCAGGGCGCGGACCCGCTCGTGACGCTGCTGCGCCTTGGGCTCGGCAGTGGCCTGGAGGGTGAAATCGAACTCGATTTCGGCGAAGCGCCCTGCCACCCCGTGGGCCCTGGCGCGCTCGGCATCCTCGAAGAAGTCGATCCTGGCGATCAGCTCATCGCGGGTGGCATAGGCGAAGTCGTCGTGCAGGTACTTGTCGCCATCGAGGTTGATCTGCGTGGTGAGGTGGCGATAGCCAGGCGCCGATATGAAGAAGTGCACGTGCGCCGGACGCTGGCCATGGCGGCCAAGCTGGTCGAGCAGCTGCTGGGTCGGACCATCCGGCGGGCAGCCGTAGCCGGACGGCACGATGCTGCGAAAGCGGTAACGACCTTCGGCGTCGGTCTCGATGCGCCGGCGCAGGTTGAACTCCGACTGCGCGGGGTCGAAGTAGGAATAGGTACCGCCCGTGTTGGCGTGCCAGACGTCGACGATGGCACCTGCCAACGGCCTGCCGTCGGTGTCCAGTACGCGGCCCTGCATGAACAGTGGCGTGCCGGCGTCCGTGCCGTCGTCCAGGCGCGCCTCGCCCTGGCTCAGGGGGGCGCCGGCGACGTACAGCGGGCCTTCGATGGTGCGTGGCGTGCCGCCGGTACGGCCGGCCTCTTCATCCTCGGCATCCATCAGCATATCGAGGTAGTGCTCGATCCCCAGGCCGGCGACCACCAGCCCCGCTTCCTGGCGGGCGCCCAGTTCGTTGAGGTAGTGCACCGCCTTCCAGAACTCTTCGGGGGTGATCTGCAGGTCCTCGATGATCTTCGCGGTGTCGTTGAGTACCCGGTGCACGACCGTTTTCATGCGGGCGCTACCCTGATCGTTGCTGAAGCCACTGGCTTGCTCGAAGAACTTCTGCACAGCCACGGTCTGCGCGATACGTACGGTCATGGTCATTTCCTCATCTTGTTGTTGTCTTGAACGAAGGATGCAGGCGGCTCAGCGATCGTCGTCATGGATCGACGACGGATGGCGACACAGCGCCATGACTTCGATCTGCATGTAGGGGTATAGCGGCAGTTGCATCAGGGTGTCATGCAGGGCCTGGGCATCCGGCACATCGAACACGCTGACGTTGGCGTACAGCCCGGCGATGCGCCACAGATGACGCCAGGTGCCCTCGCGCTGCAGGCGCTGCGCCAGTTGTTTCTCATCGGCCTTCAGACGATTGGCCTGCTCGACCGGCATGTCGGCAGGCAGCTTTACGGTCATGCGTACATGAAACAGCATGGCAATCTCCTCGATAGCGGTTAACGACGGCGAAAGTGCTGCAGGCGCTCGTCATCGAGCGCCACACCCAGGCCCGGCGTGGTCGGAATCTTCAGCTCGAAATCACGGTACACCGGCGCCTCGACGAGAATGTCCTCGGTCAGCAGCAGCGGGCCGAACAGCTCGGTGTGCCACTCCAGCCTGCCCAGGGTGGCGAAGGCATGGGCCGAGGCCAGGGTGCCGACGCTGCCTTCGAGCATGGTGCCGCCATACAGACCGATGCCCGCGGCCTCGGCGATATGGGCACTGCGCAGTACGGCCAGCGGGCCGCCGTTCTTGGCGATCTTCAGGGCGAACACCGGGGCCGCACCGGCACGCGCCAGGTTGAAGCTGTCTTCCACGCTCTCGATGGCCTCGTCGGCCATGATCGGCACCGGGCTGCGGGCGCTGACGCGCGCCTGGGCCTGCACGTCCTGGCGGGGAATCGGCTGTTCGATCAGGTCGACACCGGCATCGCCGAGCGCCTGGCAGGCGCGCACGGCCACCGCTTCGCTCCATGCCTGGTTGACGTCCACGCGCACGCTCGCGCGTTCACCCAGGGCGCGCTTGATGGCCGCCACGTGGGCGATGTCCTGCGCCGCCTCGCGGCTGCCGATCTTCAGCTTGAAGACCCGGTGGCGCCGCAGGTCGAGCATGCGTTCGGCTTCGTCGATGTCCTTGCCGGTGTCGCCGCTGGCCAGCGTCCAGGCAACTTCCAGGCCGTCGCGCAGGCGCCCACCGAGGAGCTCGGCGACCGGCAGGCCGAGTCGCTTGCCCTGGGCATCGAGCAGCGCGGTTTCCACCGCCGACCGCGCGAAGGTGTTGCCGCGTATCGACCGATCGATACGCTGCATCGCTGCATTGATGTTACCGGCGGGCTGGCCGACCAGCAGCGGCGTGAAATAGGTATCGAGGTTGGTCTTGATGCTTTCCGGGCTTTCCCCGGCATAGGCCAGGCCACCAATGGTGGTCGCCTCGCCGATTCCCTCGATCTCGTCGCTGCAGCGCAGACGCAGGATCACCAGGGTTTGCCGCTGCAACGTGTGCATCGCCAGTTTGTGCGGGCGAATGGTCGGCAGGTCGACGATCAGGGTGTCGAGGCTTTCGATCAGCGGAAGGCTCATGGGCGGTGATCCCCGTGCAGGTCGCGGCGAGCGGCGCGCGCTGCTGGGTCACGGCGCTGCTGCGCCTCGCTCAACGGGCGCGCCAGGCGCGAGTAATCGGCATAAGAAGAAAGGATGCGAATCGTCACGAGCATATCCTTCAGGTTTTGTTTTTGTGCAGGCACAGATTGACCTCAGCAAATACGCCAGTCCAATATTGAATCGGTCTGGTTGCATACCCTGGAGGTATCATGGAACTGCGCCACTTGCGCTATTTCCGCGTGTTGGCGGAAACCCTCAATTTCACCCGTGCAGCGGAGCGCCTGCACATCGCCCAACCGCCGCTGAGCCGGCAGATCCAGCAGCTGGAGGATGAACTGGGCGTGGCGCTGATCGAGCGCGGCAGGCCCCTGCGCCTCACCGAAGCCGGGCGGTTTTTCTACGAGCATTCCGTGCAGTTGCTCGAGCAGCTCGGCCGCGTCAGCGAAGACACCCGGCGCATTGCCGAAGGCCAGCGGCGCTGGCTGGGAATCGGCTTTGCACCCTCGACCCTGTACGGCGCCCTGCCGGAATTGATCCGCCAGCTGCGCAGCGAGGCGGCCATCGAACTGGGGCTCTCCGAACTGATTACTCTGCAGCAGGTGGAAGCGCTCAAGCGCGGGCGCATCGACATCGGCTTCGGGCGCATCCATATCGAAGACCCGGCCATCGTCCAGGAGGTGATCCGCGAAGACCCCCTGGTCGCCGCCCTGCCCGCCGGCCACCCGCTGCTTGCCGCGCCGGCCTCGTTGCAGGCACTGGCCAGGGAGCCGTTCGTGCTCTACCCAGGCACCCCACGGCCCAGCTATGCCGACCATGTGCTCGGGCTGTTCAGCCGCAACGGCCTGAAGATTCGCGTGGCGCAGATGACCAACGAACTGCAGACCGCCATCGGCCTGGTGGCAGCCGGCATCGGCATCACCCTGGTGCCCGCATCGGTACAACGCCTGCATCGCGACGACATTGGCTATACCCCCCTGCTCGACGCCAGCGCCACCTCGCCGATCGTGATCAGCTACCGCAAGGACGATGACTCGCCATTGCTCAGGCGCTGCCTGAAGCTGGTGAAGAATCTGGATAGTGAGTAAGGGCGAATTGGCAGGCCGAGCCGCCAAGTCCATTGCGCGCGGAAAACATCGCGGGCATGGCCCGCTCCCACCGATGACTGCTGTTCTCCTGTGAGCCTTAAGCCCGTAGTCCGTAGTCCGTAGTCCGTAGTCCGTAGTCCGTAGTCCGTAGGATGGGTGGAACCCATCGCAATTTGATGGGTTCCAGCCATCCTGCGACTTGTCCTCGATGGACCACCAAAGCGCCAACGACGCCCTCGAAATCACCCTATGAATACCGGCGTTCTGCTATCCCCGTGGGAGCGCGCCACGCGCGCGAAAATCGCGCCATGGCCTACTCCCAGAGGCACTGCACAGAGGCCGATCTTGCGTACTCAGGTTGGTCCGGGGATTACCGGCCGCTCGCTACCAGGATTGCCCCAGCGGCTCAGAGCAGCGTCCAGGTGTACGAAAGAATCAGGCGGTTCTCGTCAATGTCGCTGCGGTAGTTCGAGCGCGCCATGACGTTGCGCACGCGCACGCCCAGCCCCTTGAGCGCACCGCCCTGCACGACATAGCCGATATCCAGGTCGCGCTCGCGGTCCTTGCCTTCGAAGCCACGGCCGGTGTCGACGTTGTTGCCGCGGATGTAGCGCACCGTGGTGGTCAGCCCGGGTACGCCGAGTGCGGCGAAGTCGTAGTCGTAGCGGGCCTGCCAGGAGCGCTCGTCGGTGTAGGCGAACTCGTAGGTGGGCACCTCGTTACCCAGCGGCGTGACGTTGGCGAACACCCGCGGGAACGGGTCGTCTCCGAACATCGCCTGGTAGCCCACATAAAAGGTATGGCCGCCATGCTTGGCCGACAGCAGCGAGTAGAAGGCCTGGTTGTCGATAGTGCCCAGCAGCCGGTCGCCATCTTCCTGGCTGTCGAAATAGCCAAGGCTGGCGCCCAGCGTCCAGGCGCCCATTGGCTCGCTGTGCTTGAGGCCGGCGAAGCGCTGGTTGTAGATGTCTTCGAGCTGCGCGTACCACAGGCTGGCGGTGGTGCGCTTGGCGTTGAAGGCGTAGTCGGCCCCCAGGTAGTTGAACGCGTCGCTGCTGACCTGGCGCTGCGGCACATGGCCGAGCATGGCCTGCAGCTTGTCGTCGCCGGCCTCGTTGCGCAAGCTGGTTGAGCGCAGGTGGCCGCCCTGCAGGGTGAGGCCGTCGATCTCCCGGGACACCAGCGACGCGCCCTGATAGCTGGGCGGCAGCAGGCGGATGTCGCTGAAGGTCAGCACTGGCAGGTTGGGCTGCAGCTCGCCAAGGCGCAGTTCGGTCTGTGAGTAACGGGCCTTCAGCGCCACGCCGAGCCGGCTGTATTCGTCGGCCGCCTCGCCGTTGTCACGCACCGGCAGCAGCCCGGTATTGGCCCGATCCGGGCTGCTGTCGAGTTTGATACCGAGCAGGCCCTGGGCATCCAGGCCGAAGCCCACCACGCCTGGCGTATAGCCGGATTTGAAGTCGAGGATGAAACCCTGAGCCCATTCCTCGGCCTTGGATTGACGGTTGGCCCCGACGATATCGGAGAAATCCCGGCTGAAGTAATAGTTGCGCGCCTGCAGGGTCGCACTGGTGCCCTCGACGAAGCCTTCGTTGGCGGCCTGCACCGCAGCCGGTAGGCTCAGCACGCCCAGGGAAATTACATACAAGGTCTTGGATTGCTTGCTCATGGTGGCTCTGCTCTTGTTGTTATCGTATGGGTACCGCGGCACTTCGCCACAGGGCGTGGCGTGCCGAAGCAGAAAACAGGTGTCAGCGAGGCGCTTGATCTCGCCTCGCGGGCGCGACCTGCCCGGAGCCGGTCGCGGCTCTGCAGGTCAGCAGCCAATGGGCGAACACCCCGAAGATCAGCCCCCAGAACGCCGCACTGAGGCCGAGAAAAGACATGCCGGAGGCGGTGACGAGAAAGGCCACCAGCGCTGCTTCGCGCTCCTCGGGTACCGCCATGGCGGTTGCCAGGGAAGCTGCGATGGCGCCGAACAGGGCAAGCCCTGCCAACGCCGCGACCAGGGCCTGGGGAAAGGTGCTGAACAGACTGACCAGGGTCGCGCCAAACACGCCGAACAGCAGGTAGAACAGCCCGCCGACCACACCGGCCACATAGCGCCGCTCCGCCCGCTCATGGGCTTCACGGCCCGTACAGATGGCGGCGGTGATCGCCCCCAGTGCCAGGCCATGGCCCGCGAATGGTGCCAGCAACAGGCTGCCCAGGCCGCAGCTGGCCAACACGGGTCGCGCCGGCACCTGGCCGTAGCCGCTGCTGCGCAGCAAGGCCATGCCGGGGATGAACTGCCCGGTCAACGCCACCACCGCCAGCGGCACACCGATGTTGAGGATCGCCGCCCAGGAGAACGCCGGAGTGATCCACACGGGCGTGGCCAGGCCGAGCACCCAGGCGTCCGTGCCGAGCTCGCCACGGCCGATCACCAGCCCGACGCCGACCAGCAACACGGCCAGCACCGCGTAGCGTGGCGACAGGCGCTTGCACACCAGGTAAGTGACGAACATCGCCAGCACCAGCAGCGGCTGCTCCTGCAGCGATACGAACAGCGCACTGCCGAAACCGAACAGAATGCCCGCGAGCATGGCCGCACACACCGACAGCGGCAGCCGGGCGACCACCTTGTCGAAGGCCCCGCTGAGGCCCACCAGCAGCACCAGCAGGTTGGCGACGAGGTAGGCGCCCACTGCCTCGCCGAGGCTGACCTGAGGGAGCAGGCTGACCAGCAGCGCCGAACCCGGCGCCGACCAGGCAATCACCACCGGCGCCCGGTAACGCAGGCTGAGCACGATACCCAGCACGCCACTGCCGATGCTGATCGCCCAGATCCACGACGACAGCACCTCGGCCGGCAGGCCGGCCGTGTGCGCAGCCTGGAAGATGATCAGCAGCGGCCCGGCATAGGAAATCACCGTGGCGATAAACCCGGCGACCAGCGCCGACAGCGACATGTCCTTGAACAGCGTCATTGCATCGCTCCGTCAAGCGGGCGGCCGCAGCCGCTGCCGGCCAACCTGCAGCAGGCCGGTCGGCGGGTGTGGTCAGGGTACGAATGAATGCGCCGATCAGGCCTTGCCGGGTTGCAGGCCGAGCCTGGCGACGCTGGAGCTGTTCAGGACGAACACCAGCATCGCCAGGGCCCCAATGGCACCGGGGATGGCGAAGGCCATGAAGTTGAGCTGCAACGGCAACTCGATGCCCAGCAGCGCGCCACCCAGCAGCGGACCGACGATGGCGCCGTTGCGGCCGATACCCGAGGCCCAGCCAAGCCCGGTGGAGCGGATCGACAGGCCGTACAGCTGGGCCGTGCCGGCATACAGCAGAATCTGCGTGCCGATGGTGGTTGCCCCGGCAATGAAGATCAGCAGGTAGAGCACCAGCGTCGGGCTCTTGAAGCCCAGCAGGCTGATCGACACGGCCGCGGCAATGAAGAAGCCCAACTTGACCTTGGTCAGGTTGAAGCGGTCGCCCAGCAAGCCACCGAGAATCGCCCCGGCCATGCCGCCGAAATTCAGGGCCAACAGGAACGACAGGCTAGACCCCAGGCTGTAGCCGGCATTGGCCATCAGCTTGGGCAACCATGAACTCAACGCGTAGACCATCAGCAGGCAGCAGAAGAACGCCACCCAGATCGCCAGGGTGCGGATCGCCAGGCCGTCGCGAAACAGCTCCAGCACGGACACGCTGCCGCCCTTGCGCTCGTTGACGACCAGGTGCGCATCGGCGCCCAGGGTCTGGCTCGGGTCGAGCCGGTTGAGCAAGGCACGGGCCTGTTCGTGCTCACCACGGCGCACCAGAAAACCAATCGACTCCGGCAGGTAGTAGAGCACCACCGGCAACAGCAGCAGCGGCAGCGCGGCAACGAAGAACATCGACTCCCAGCCGAAGCGCGGCAGCATGAAGATGCCCACACCGGCGGACAGCATGCCGCCCAGCGAGTAGCCGCTGAACATCACCGCCACCAGGGTGCTGCGCATCTTCTTTGGCGCGTATTCGTTCATCAGCGCCACGGCATTGGGCATCAGGCCACCGCAGCCCAGCCCCGCAATGAAGCGGCAGATGCCGAATTCGGTGGGGTTACTGGCAAAGCCGTTGACGATGGTCGCCACGCTGAACAGCGCGAAGCAGATGGCGATGCCTTTCTTGCGGCCGATCTTGTCGGCCAGGCTGCCGAACAACAGCGCACCGAACATCATGCCGAACAACGCATAGCTGCCCAGGGCACCGGCCTGCAGGGGCGTCAGCCCCCACTCCTGCATGATCACCGGCAACACCACGCCATAGATGAACAGGTCGTAGCCGTCGAATATCAGCAGCAATGCGCAGAGACACATCACCAGCCAGTGAAAGGAATTGAAGCGGGCGTTGTCGATTACCTCGTTGACGTCGATGTTACGCATGGCATGGGTCTCTTATTGTTGTTGTGAAGCCGTGGCCGGCATTGCCGTCCTGTTCTGCTGGTGCTCGATGACGTGCTAGCCGAGATCGCCACCACCGACCGGCAGGGTCACGCCGGTGATGTAGGACGCTTCGTCGGAGGCCAGGAACAGGATCGCGCCGACCTGCTCGTCGAGCGTGCCGTAGCGTTTCATCAGGCTGCTGGCGACGGTCTGGTCGACGATCTGCCCATACCAGGTCTTCTCCTGCTCGCTCTGCTCGGCGCTGTTGCGCGGAATCCGTCGTGGCGGCGCTTCGGTGCCGCCCGGCGCAGTGGCATTCACGCGAATGCCGCGCTCGGCGTTCTCGAACGCCAGGCAGGCGGTCAGGGCATTCACCCCGCCCTTGGCGGCACCATAGGGCACACGATTGAGGCTGCGCGTGGCAATGGAGGAAACGTTGACGATGGCACCACCGCCCTGCTCCAGCATCACGGGCAAGGCGGCGTGGCAGCACCATAAGGTTGGGAACAGCGAGCGACGCACCTCCGCTTCGATTTCCTCTTCGCAGTAATGCTCGAACGGCTTCGCCCAAATGGTGCCGCCCACGTTGTTGATCAGGATGTCCAGGCGGCTGAAATGCTCCACGGCCTGCGCCACCACCTGCTGGCAATCGCCATAGCGCTCCAGATCAGCGGTCAGGGTCAGCAGCTCGGCGCCCTGCCCCAGCTCGTCGCGCAACTCGTGAACCAGCTCGGCACGGTCCACCGCGACGATGCGCGCGCCTTCGGCAGCCAGGCGCTCGACGACCCGCCGACCAATTCCCTGCGCCGCCCCGGTGACCAATGCCACCTTGTTGTCGAATCGCTTGTACATGGCGCTCTCCTCAGGCAGTCAGGGCTTGCCGATCGGTGCTGACCACCTGGGTCGGGGTGAACTTCTCGTAATGGAAACTCGCGGGCGTCACGCCCAGCTCGCTGAAATGCGCGCGCACGGCATCGACCATCGGCGGCGGCCCGCACAGGTAGACGTCGACGTCGCCGTCGTTGAGCATCGCCGCGCTCATGTGCGCAGTGACGTAGCCCTTGCGCGGGTGCAGGGACTGCGGCTCGGCCACGCAGGTGATGAACACCAAGGTCGGCAAACGCTTGGCCAAGGCCTGCAAACGCTCGACCAACACCAGATCGAGATCGCGGGTCACCCCGTAGATCAGGCTGATCGGCTGCTCGCAGCCGCGCTCGGCCAGTACCTCAAGCATCGACAGAAATGGCGCCAGGCCGGTACCGCCAGCCAGCAGCAACAGCGGGCGGCGTACCTCGCGCAGGTAGAACGTGCCCAGCGGCCCGGTGAACTGCAGGCGCTCGCCAGGTTTGGCCCCATCCAGGTAGGCGCTCATCAGCCCGCCGGGCACGCGCTTGATCAGGAAACCGAAGCGCGACTCACCGGGCTTGCTGCTGAACGAGTAGGCACGGACCTGGCTGCCGCCAGGCACGGCAATATTCACGTATTGCCCCGGCAGAAAGCTTGGCGGCACTGACCCGCCAGCGACATCGAAGCAGACTTCGAGGGCTGCATCGGCGTGGGGGGTGATCGCCACCAGCTCACCCTCGAAGCTGCTGGTGCCGGTCTTGCAGGCGGTCGAGGGAACCGGCACGGCGATCACGCAATCCGAGGCCGGAACCATCTGGCACGTCAGCACCAGGCCCTGGTCGGCCTCGTCGTCGCTGAGGGCGTCCTCGATGTAATCCTCGCCCTGGTCGTACTCGCCATCTTCGCAGCGGCACTTGCAGGTGCCGCACACACCATCGGAGCAGTCCATGGGCAGGTTGATGCGGTTGCGGTAGGCGGCATCCAGCACCTTTTCGTTGGCCTTGCAGTCAATGAAGCGGGTAACCCCGTCTTCGAAATTCAAAGCGATGGTGTACGTCATGGCGGTACCTCGACGCCGCCGCCAGCCAGTGGCGAGTGGCAGCGCACGGACTCAAATGTGGTAGATGTCGAGCACCTGGTGCACGTAGTCGTTCTTGAGCACCACCTTCTTGCGGGTGATCAACGGCTGGTCGCCGCGCAGATCCAGGCGATAGAACGAGGTGCCGAAATACACGTCGGTACTCTTGTAGCGATGGCTCAGGGTCTGCCAGTTGAAACGCAGTTCGACCTGCTCGGCGCTTTCCTCCAGCACCTCCAGGTTGGCGATGAAGTGCGCCGTGCGCGGCTCCGGCGTGCTGGCGCTGGAGCGCTCGGTCTTGATGCGAAACACCCGGTCCTCCAGCCCTTCGCGGTTGGGGTAATAGATCAGGGAGATCTCCCGCTGCGGATCCTCGGTCAACTGGTCGTCATCGTCCCAGGCCGGCATCCAGAACACCGCCTTGCTCGAATAGCACTCCAGCCATTCGTCCCACTGACGGTCGTCGAGCAGGCGCGCTTCGCGGTAGATGAAATCGAGGATCAGCTGGCGGTTGGCGCTCATGCGGCGTGCTCCCCGTCGGTGGCGATCAGGCTCGCGCGTTCGCTGTCGATGGCCTTGCGCATGGCCTGCGCCCAATAGGCGTGCTGGCGCACGAACAGGCCTTCGTCTTCGGACTTCACCCCGCTGAGCAGCGGCTGCATGCCCATTGCCCTGGCATTGTCGTCAGCGCCTTCAATCCAGTGGCTGGCGCCGCGGCTGAGGTCGTTCCACTGCGCAGCCTGGCCGGCGTAGCCGGTCTGGCAGGCGCGAAACTCTTCCAGATCGTCCGGCGTGCCCATGCCGGTCACATTGAAGAAATCCTCGTACTGACGGATGCGCAGCGCCCGGGCCTGATCGCTCTCGCCCTTGGGCGCGAAGCAATAGATGGTCACTTCCGTCTTGTCGACGGCGATGGGTCGCACCACGCGAATCTGCGTGGAGAACTGATCCATCAGGTAGACGTTGGGGTACAGGCACAGGTTGCGGGTCTGCCCGACGATGATGTCGGCGCGGGTGTCGCCAAATTGCTCGGCCAGCGCATCGCGGTGCGCGAACACCGGACGCACTTCCGGGTTGATCAACCGCGTCCACAACAGGATATGGCCGTGCTCGTAGGCATAGAAACCACCAACGCTCTTCGACCAGCCGTTGGCATCCACGGTGCGCGTGCCTTCGGCTTCGTAGTTGCGGCGTTGCATGGTCGCCGCGTAATTCCAGTGCACCGAGCTGACGTGATAACCGTCGGCGCCATTCTCGATCTGCAGTTTCCAGTTGCCGTCGTAGAAGTACGACGAGCTGCCGCGCAGCACCTCGATGCCGTCCGGTGCCTGGTCGACGATCTGGTCGATGATCACCCGGGTTTCGCCCAGGTACTCCTCCAGTGCCGGTACCGCCTCGTTGAGGCTGCCGAACAGGAAGCCGCGATAACTCTGGAAGCGCGCCAGGCGCTTGAGGTCGTGGGAGCCTTCGCAATCGAAGCTGTCCGGGTAGCCGCCGGTTTTAGCGTCCTTAACCTTGAGCAGCTTGCCGGCATTGCTGAAGGTCCAGCCGTGGAACGGGCAGGTGAACGAGCCCTTGTTGCCCTGCTTGCGCCGGCACAGCACGGCGCCGCGGTGCGCGCAGGCATTGATCAAGCCATGCAGTTCGCCCTGCTTGTCGCGGGTGATGACCACGGACTGGCGGCCAATGTGGGTGCTGAAATAATCGTTGATTTCAGCAATCTGGCTTTCATGGGCCAGGTACACCCAGCCGCTTTCGAAGATGTGCTTCATCTCCAGATCGAACAGCTCCGGGTCCGTGAAGACATCGCGGCGGCAACGGAAGATCCCCTTGGCAGGGTCTTCCTGGACAGATTCGGCAAGTTGCCGGGCAAGGCGATCATAGGTGCCGGTCATGGGTCGTACCCCTCCGTTGTTCTTGTATCAGGCAGGGCCAGATTAAGCGGGGGGTACCAGGGGCAATAGCCATTTGCTGCAGATCGCTATCCAGTTCCTGCAAGCGGTCCGGTTGCTCAGGCTGGATCATGATGATCCAGCCTGAGCGCAGCTCTTTTGACGCGCCACTGGCGGGTAACGGCATCGGGCGGCGTGCGCACTTGCTGCGCCGCAATACAGGCCCGTTCGGAGCGCCTGTGCCTTCGCTGGCGGCACTTTCCTGCGGGCACAAAAAAGGGCGACCGAAGTCGCCCTTTTCTCTGGATTACCCGAACTTAGTTCTGGTTTTCCATTTGCGCACGAATCAGATCACCGATGGTGGTCGGACCGGAAGTTTCAACTTCCTGCTTGCTACGCATTTCCTTGATGGCTTCTTTCTCGTCTTCAACGTCTTTCGACTTGATCGACAAGCTGATCACGCGGCTCTTGCGATCGACGCTGATGATCTTGGCTTCAACTTCTTCGCCTTCTTTCAGAACGTTGCGCGCGTCTTCAACGCGGTCACGGCTGATTTCGGAGGCTTTCAGAGTCGCTTCGATGCCTTCGGCCAGGGTGATGATAGCGCCCTTGGCGTCGACTTCTTTCACGATACCGCGAATGATGGTGCCTTTGTCGTTGACGGCAACGTAGTCGGAGAACGGATCTTCTTCCAGTTGCTTGATGCCCAGGGAGATGCGCTCGCGCTCCGGGTCGACCGACAGGATGACGGTTTCCAGCTCGTCGCCCTTCTTGAAACGACGTACGGCTTCTTCGCCCACTTCGTTCCAGGAGATGTCGGACAGGTGAACCAGGCCGTCGATGCCGCCGTCCAGACCAATGAAGATACCGAAATCGGTGATCGACTTGATGGTGCCGGAGATCTTGTCACCCTTGTTGAACTGACCGGAGAAGTCTTCCCATGGGTTGGTCTTGCACTGCTTGATACCCAGGGAGATACGACGACGCTCTTCGTCGATGTCCAGAACCATGACTTCCACTTCGTCGCCAACCTGAACGACTTTCGACGGGTGGATGTTCTTGTTGGTCCAGTCCATTTCGGAAACGTGTACCAGGCCTTCCACGCCTTCTTCCAGCTCTGCGAAGCAGCCGTAGTCGGTCAGGTTGGTCACGCGCGCCATGACGCGGGTGCTTTCCGGGTAACGTGCCTTGATAGCAACCCATGGGTCTTCGCCCAGTTGCTTCAGGCCCAGGGAAACACGGTTACGCTCGCGATCGTACTTCAGAACCTTGACGTCGATCTCGTCGCCAACGTTGACGATCTCGGACGGGTGCTTGATACGCTTCCAGGCCATGTCGGTGATGTGCAGCAGGCCGTCGACGCCACCCAGATCCACGAATGCGCCGTAGTCGGTGAGGTTCTTGACGATACCCTTGACCTGCTGGCCTTCCTGCAGCGATTCCAGCAGGGCTTCGCGCTCTGCGGAATTTTCGGCTTCCAGGACGCTGCGGCGGGAAACGACAACGTTGTTGCGCTTCTGGTCGAGCTTGATGACCTTGAACTCGAGTTCTTTGCCTTCCAGGTGAGTGGTATCACGCACCGGACGGACATCGACCAAGGAACCTGGCAGGAACGCACGGATGCCGTTAACGTCGACAGTGAAGCCGCCTTTAACCTTACCGTTGATAACGCCCTTGACCACTTCCTCAGCGGCGAAAGCTGCTTCCAGGACGATCCAGCACTCGGCGCGCTTGGCTTTTTCGCGGGACAGCTTGGTTTCACCAAAGCCATCTTCAACCGCGTCCAGCGCTACGTGGACTTCGTCACCGACCTTGATGGTCAGCTCGCCTTGTTCGTTGAAGAACTGCTCCAGAGGGATGACGCCCTCGGACTTCAGGCCAGCGTGAACGGTAACCCAGTCGCCGTCGATGTCGACCACGATGCCAGTGATGATGGCACCCGGCTGCATGTCCAGGGTTTTTAGGCTTTCTTCAAAAAGTTCTGCAAAGCTTTCGCTCATGTTGATTCCTGTTGGATCGGGCGGGGATTCGCCCTGCTCCGCATTCCAGACAATGCGGGTTTATTCATATAAAAGGAGGCCTACGGGACGTGGACTGGTCTCCCGTATGCCTCCCCTGCGAGCCGAAAGTGGCTCTTTTCAACCGGCGAGGTCGCGATTGGCGACTTCGCTCAGAATTCGTGCAAGCACCTGCTCGATGGACAACTGGGTGGAATCCAGCTGAATTGCGTCGGCTGCCGGCTTGAGCGGCGCCACGGCGCGTTGGGTATCACGCTCGTCACGTGCCCGTATCTCATCGAGAAGACTCGCGAGATTAACATCATCGCCCTTGGCCTTCAACTGCAAGTAACGGCGATTGGCCCGCTCCTCGGCGCTGGCCGTCAGGAATACCTTCAGCGGGGCGTGAGGGAACACCACGGTGCCCATGTCACGGCCATCGGCCACCAGGCCCGGCATCTCGTTGAAGGCGCGCTGGCGCTGCAGCAGCGCATCACGCACGGCGGGCAGCGCGGCAACCTGCGAAGCACCGGCGCCGACCTGCTCGTTGCGGATGGCGTCGGTCACCTCCTCGCCTTCGAGGATGATGCGCTGTGGCTTGCCGTCACCGGCCGCGAGAAATTGCACGTCGAGGTGCGCGGCCAGCAGCTTCAGCGACTCCTCGTTGGTCAGGTCGACGCCATGATTGCGCGCGGAGAACGCCAGCAGGCGATACAGCGCGCCGGAATCGAGCAGGTTCCAGCCCAGCTGTTTGGCCAGCAGGCCGGCAACCGTGCCCTTGCCCGAGCCGCTTGGGCCGTCGATTGTGATGACCGGCGCGTGCGTGTTCATTGCTGACCCTCCACGGCGACACGAATGCCCACCTGCTCGGCCAGCGCGAGGAAGTTGGGAAACGAGGTGGCGACGTTGGCGCAGTCGTGAATGCGGACCGGCGCGCTGGCGCGTAACGAGGCGACACTGAAGGCCATGGCGATGCGATGGTCGCCGTGGCTGTGCACTTCGCCCCCGCCGATGGCCTGGCCCCCTTCGATGATGATGCCGTCCGCGGTGGGCTCGACCTTGACGCCCAGGCTGGTCAGGCCGTCGGCCATGACCTGGATGCGGTCTGATTCCTTGACCCGCAATTCCTCTGCGCCACGCAGCACGGTGCGACCTTCTGCACAGACCGCGGCGACGAACAGCACCGGGAACTCGTCGATGGCCAGGGGCACCAACTCCTCGGGAATGTCGATGCCCTTGAGCCGGGCACCGCGGACCCGCAGGTCTGCCACCGGCTCGCCGCCGACCTCACGCTGGTTTTCCAGGGTGATGTCGCCGCCCATCAGGCGCAGGATGTCGATCACGCCGGTGCGTGTCGGGTTGATGCCGACATGCTCGAGCAGCAGGTCACTGCCCTCGGCGATGGACGCTGCCACCAGGAAGAAGGCGGCCGAAGAAATGTCCGCCGGCACTTCGATACGGGTGGCGGTCAGTTTGCCGCCGGCTTGCAGGGACGCCACCGGCCCCTTGGACTCGACGGCGTAACCGAAGCCTCGCAGCATGCGCTCGGTGTGGTCACGGGTCGGTGCCGGCTCGGTGACGGTGGTCACGCCTTCGGCATACAGGCCGGCGAGCAGCAGGCAGGATTTAACCTGGGCACTGGCCATCGGCAGGGTGTAAGTCAGCGCCTTGAGCTTCTGGCCACCACGGATGGTCAGTGGCGGGCGGCCGTCCGGACCGGTCTCGACGATGGCACCCATGTCCCGCAGCGGGTTGGCCACGCGGTTCATCGGCCGCTTGGACAGCGAGGCATCGCCGGTCATGGTCACGTCGAACGGCTGCCCCGCCAGCAGACCGGAGAGCAGTCGCATGGAGGTACCGGAGTTGCCCACGTAGATCGGGCCGGGTGGCGGCTTCAGGCCATGCAGGCCAACACCATGGATGGTCACGCGGCCGTGGTGCGGGCCTTCGATGACCACACCCATGTCGCGGAACGCCTGCAGGGTCGCCAGGGCGTCTTCACCTTCGAGGAAGCCTTCGACCTCGGTGGTACCTTCGGCCAGCGAGCCGAGCATGATCGAGCGGTGGGAGATGGACTTGTCGCCTGGAACGCGGATACGCCCACGCACAGTGCCACCAGGATTAGCCAGGAAAACCAGATCGTTCGAGTGCATAGCGTCCACATAGGCCCGACGGGCCAGTATTTTGCTGAAATGTTCGCGGGCCACGCGGGCGCGCGTGAATACGCCCAGCAGGTGATGCCCGTCCCCTGCGTGCACCGCGTCGCGCAAGGCGTCGAGGTCATCGCGAAATACGTCCAGAGTGCGCAGCACGGCCTCGCGGTTGGCGAGGAAGATGTCGTGCCACATGACCGGATCACTGCCGGCGATTCTCGTGAAATCGCGGAAGCCACCAGCGGCGTAGCGGAAGATTTCCAGATTTTCGTTGCGTTTGGCCAGCGAGTCGACCAGCCCGAAAGCCAACAAGTGCGGCAGGTGGCTGGTGGCGGCAAGCACCTGATCGTGGTGCTCGACCTGCATGTGCTCGACATCCGCACCCAGCTCGCGCCATAGCTGATCGATGCGCTGCAGGGCCACGGCGTCGGTCTGCGGCAGCGGCGTGAGGATCACCTTGTGGCGCTTGAACAGCTCGCCATTGGCGGCCTCCACCCCGCTCTGCTCGGAGCCGGCTATCGGATGGCCCGGCACGAAACGCGCCGGTACGCCGCCGAATACCGCATCGGCTGCGCGCACCACGTTGCCCTTGGCACTGCCGGCATCGGTGAGGATGGCGTTGCCCAGGTCCAGCCTGGCCAGTTCGGCGAGCACACGCTCCATGGCCAGGATGGGAACGGCCAGCATGATCACGTCGGCGCCCTGGCAGGCGACAGCCAGCTGCGCCTCGCAGCGGTCGACGACGCCAAGCTCGACGGCCAGGCGCCGGGCCTGGGGATCCAGGTCGACACCGACCACCTCGCGGCACACGCCCCGCGCACGCAGGCCCTTGGCGAACGAGCCGCCGATCAGCCCCAGGCCGACCACTACCAGGCGTTCGGCCAGCAGTCGGCTACCTGCTGCGGTGTGTTCAGTCACGCGTTCAGTACCTTGCGCAGCGCTTCCAGGAAGCGGGCGTTCTCGGCCGGCAGGCCGATGGAGACGCGCAGGTGATTGGGCATGCCGTAACCGGCCACCGGGCGCACGATCACGCCTTCGCGCAGCAGCCCCTGGTTGATCGCCGCGGTGTCGCGCCCGAAGTCGATGGCCAGGAAGTTGGCCTTGGACGGGATCCAGCCCAGGCCCAGCTCGCGGCAACCGTCTTGCAACTGCAGCATCCCGGCGGCATTGACCTCACGGCTGCGCGCCAGATACTCGGCATCGTCGAACGCCGCACAGGCCGCGGCGAGTGCAAAGCTGTTGACGTTGAATGGCTGGCGCACACGATTGAGCACGTCAGCGATCGCCGGGCGGCTCAAGCCGTAGCCGACCCGCAGCGAGGCAAGGCCGTAGGCCTTGGAGAAGGTCCGCGAGACCAACAGGTTGGCGTGGTCGGCGAGGAAATCCAGGCCGTTCGGCAGCTCGTCGCCCTCGGCGTATTCGATGTAGGCCTCGTCCAGCACCACCAGTACGTTTTCCGGTACCCCGGCGAGGAAGTCTTGCAACGCCTGCTTGCCGAACCAGGTGCCGGTCGGGTTGTTGGGGTTGGCGACGAACACCACCCGGGTATTGGCGTCGATGGCCGCCAGCATGGCCGGCAGGTCATGGCCGAAATCCACGGCCGGCACCACCTTGGCCTGGGCACCGACGGCCTGGGTGGCGATCGGGTAGACGGCGAACGCATGCTCACTGAACACCGCGTTCAGGCCAGGTGCCAGGTACGCACGGGCGACCAGCTCGAGGATGTCGTTGGAGCCATTGCCCAGGGTCACCTGGGCCGTGCTGACGCCGCAGCGCTCGGCCAGCAGGGTTTTCAGGGTGAAGCCGTTGCCATCGGGGTAGCGGGTCAGCTCGTCCAGCTCGGCACGAATCGCCGCCAGCGCCTTGGGGCTTGGGCCGAGCGGGTTTTCGTTGCTGGCCAGTTTGACGATGCTGGCCGGATCCATGTTCAGCTCACGGGCCAGCTCGTCGACCGGCTTGCCGGGCACGTAAGGGGACAGTTTCTGCACGCCTGGCTGGGCCAGGGCGATGAAATCACAGCTCATATACAGGCCTCAGGCTGCAGGTCCCAGGCTGCGGATACAAGCCTGATTGCGCCTGTAGTCCGCAAACCCGCGGCCTGGAGCCGCAGTTAAAGTACTGCCTTGGGGTAGGAACCCAGCACCTTGAGTGCCACGGCTTCCTGATTGATCTTTTCCAGCACGTCCTTGATCAGCGGGTCGCGGTGGTGACCGACGAAGTCGATGAAGAACGCATAGGTCCATTTGCCGCTGCGCGACGGACGCGTCTCGATGCGGGTCAGGTCGATACCGTTCTGGTGGAACGGCACCAGCAGCTCATGCAGCGCGCCAGGCTTGTTGCGCATCGAGACGATGACCGAGGTCTTGTCGTCGCCGGTTGGCGGGACTTCCTGGTTGCCGATGATCAGAAAGCGCGTGGAGTTGTCCGGGCGGTCCTCGATCTTCTCGGCCAGGCGGGTCAGGTCGTACAGGTTGGCCGCCATGTCGCCGGCGATCGCCGCCGAGTTCCACTCGCTCTTCACCCGCCGTGCCGCGTCGGCGTTGCTGGAAACCGCCACGCGCTCGACATTCGGGTAATGGGCGTCCAGCCACTTGCGGCACTGGGCCAGGGACTGGGCGTGGGAATAGATACGGGTGATGCGGTCGGTCTTGGTGGCATCGCCCACCAGTAGATGGTGGTGGATGCGCAGCTCCACCTCGCCACAGATCACCAGGTCGTGTTCGAGGAAACTGTCGAGGGTGTGGTTGACCGCACCTTCGGTGGAGTTCTCCACCGGCACCACGCCGAAGTTGACGGCGCCGGCGACCACCTCGCGGAACACTTCATCGATCGCCGCCATCGGCTGACTGATCACCGCGTGCCCGAAATGCTTCATCGCCGCGGCCTGGGAAAAAGTACCTTCCGGGCCCAGGTAAGCGACCTTCAGCGGATTCTCCAGGGCCAGGCAGGAGGACATGATTTCACGAAACAGGCGGGCCATTTCTTCGTTGCCGAGCGGGCCGCGGTTGCGCTCCATCACCCGCTTGAGCACCTGCGCTTCGCGCTCGGGGCGGTAGAACACCGGCACCTCGCCTTCCGGCAGGGAAGCCATCTTCACCCGCGCCACTTCTTCGGCGCAGCGCGCGCGGTCACTGATCAGTTCGAGAATCTTCTCGTCCAGGCTGTCGATGCGCAGGCGCAAGGCCTGCAGCGCCTGATCGGTATTGGCATCTGCGCTCATCAGCCGTGCTCCTTTTCGAACTCCGCCATGTAGGCGACCAGCGCCTCGACCGCATCCAGGCCCACGGCGTTATAGATGGAGGCGCGCATGCCGCCCACCGAGCGGTGGCCCTTGAGGTTGAGCAGGCCACGGGCATCGGCACCGGCCAGGAACGGCTTGTCCAGGCGCTCGTCGCCAAGGCGGAACGGCACGTTCATCCACGAGCGGGCATTGCGGGCGATCGGGTTGCTGTAGAACTCGCTGGCGTCGATCACGCCGTACAGCAAGTCCTTCTTGGCCTTGTTGCGCTGTTCCATGGCGGCGACACCACCCTGCTCTTTCAACCACTCGAACACCAGGCCGGACAGGTACCAGGAGAAGGTCGCCGGGGTGTTGTACATCGAGCCGTTATCGGCGGCTACTTGATAGTTGAGCATGGTCGGGCAACTGCTGCGTGCACGGCCGAGCAGGTCTTCACGGATGATCGCCACCACCAGACCGCTGGGGCCAATGTTCTTCTGCGCGCCGGCGTAGATCAGGCCGAACCTGGAGATGTCCACTTCACGCGAAAGGATGTCCGAGGACATATCGACCACCAGCGGCACGTCGCCAGCCTCGGGAATCCAATCGAACTGCAGGCCACCGATGGTTTCGTTGCTGGCGTAATGCAGGTAGGCGGCATCCTTGGACAGCTGCCACTCGTTCTGCCCGGGAATCGCGAAGTAATCGTAGGCCTTGGCGCTGGCGGCGACATTGACGTTGCCGTAGCGACGAGCCTCGTCGATGCTTTTCTTCGACCAGATGCCGGTGTCCACGTAGTCGGCAGTGCCGTCTTCGGGCAGCAGGTTGAGCGGGATTTCCGCGAATTGCTGGCTGGCGCCACCCTGCAGGAACAGTACTTTGTAATCGGAAGGAATGGTCAGCAGGTCGCGCAGATCCTGCTCGGCCTTTTCAGCGATGGCCGTGTATTCGTCGCTGCGATGGCTCATTTCCATGACGGACAGGCCTTTGCCCTGCCAGTCGAGGAGTTCAGCCTGGGCACGTTGCAGAACGGCTTCGGGGAGCGCGGCCGGGCCGGCGCAGAAGTTATAGGCTCGCTTGCTCACAATTCACTCTCGCTTGACTGTCTGGTTACAGCGCTACATCTATCTGGCGAAATGCTGCCCGCAACACCGGGGTGTTGCGGGCAAAGCGGCGCGCTTACGCGTCGCGGTCTTCCACTGGCTCGTCGCCTTCGGCTGCCGGCTCTTCGCCAACAGCGGCTTCGCCGGCCTCATCGATTTCAGCGACGACGATAGGATTGCCCTCTTCGTCCAGCGCCTCCTCGATGTCTTCTTCGGAAGGCTCCTGCACCCGCTCCAGGCCCACCAGTTTCTCGTCCTTGGCCAGTTTGATCAGCGTCACGCCCTGGGTGTTACGACCGGAACTGGACACTTCGTCGACACGGGTGCGCACCAGGGTGCCCTGATCGGAAATCAGCATGATCTCCTCGCCGTCCTGCACCTGGATGGCGCCGATCATCGGACCGTTACGTTCCTTGGTGACCATGCCGATCACGCCCTGGCCGCCACGACCGCGACGCGGGAACTTGGAGAGCGCCGTGCGCTTGCCGAAACCGCGCTCGGAAGCGGTGAGGATCTGCGCGCCGGACTCGGGAATCAGCATGGAAATCAGGCGCTGGTCCTTGCCGATGCGCATGCCGCGGATACCACGAGCGCCGCGGCCCATGACACGCACCACGCTCTCGGCGAAGCGGATCACCTTGCCGGCACTGGAGAACAGCATGACTTCCTTGGCGCCGTCGGTGATGGCCGCGGCGATCAGGGTGTCGCCTTCCTTCAGCTTCAGGGCGATCAGGCCGTTGGAGCGCGGGCGGCTGAACTGCACCAGCGGGGTTTTCTTCACGGTACCGGAGGCGGTGGCCATGAAGATGTAGGCGCCAGTCGGCTCGGCCACCAGTTCGGCGGTCTCGCCTTCGACTTCTTCGATTTCGGCGACTTCCGCTACTTCTTCGGCTTCGACAATCTCGCCTTCGAGCACGGCGTCGTCGCTGTCGTCGATGTCCTCGGCACCTGCCTGCTGCTGCAGGGCCTCGAGGTCGATCTGCAGCATGGTGGTGATGTACTCACCCTCCTCCAGCGGCAGCAGGTTGACCAGCGGACGACCGCGCGCGGCGCGCGACGCCTCGGGGATTTCGTAGGTCTTGAGCCAGTACACCTTGCCCTTGCTGGAGAACAGCAGCAGCGTGGCGTGGCTGTTGGCGACCAGCAGATGAGCGATGTAGTCCTCATCCTTGATGCCGGTAGCCGACTTGCCTTTGCCGCCACGGCGCTGGGCCTGGTAGGACGTCAATGGCTGGGTCTTGGCGTAACCACCGTAGGAGATGGTCACCACGCGTTCTTCTTGCGGGATCATGTCCCCAAGGGTCAGGTCCAGGCGCGAATCGAGGATCTCGGTACGGCGCTTGTCACCAAACTCGGCCTTGACCGCCTCGAGCTCCTCGCGAATCACTTCCATCAGGCGCACGGCGCTGGTGAGGATGCGGATCAGCTCACCGATCTGGGTGAGGATTTCCTGGTACTCGGCCAGCAGCTTTTCATGCTCCAGGCCAGTCAGGCGGTGCAGGCGCAGGTCGAGAATCGCCTGGGCCTGTTCCGGCGACAGGTAGTACTTGCCGTCGCGCAGACCGAACTGCGGGTCGAGGTTTTCCGGGCGGCAGGAATCGGCGCCGGCGCGCTCGACCATGGCCTCGACCGCGGTCGATTCCCATGCGGTGGAGATCAGCGCTTCCTTGGCTTCCGACGGCGTCGGCGAGGCCTTGATCAGCGCAATGACCGGGTCGATGTTGGACAGCGCAACCGCCTGGCCTTCAAGGATATGGCCACGCTCACGTGCTTTGCGCAGCTCGAATACGGTACGCCGGGTCACCACTTCACGGCGGTGCAGGATGAACGCCTCAAGCATGTCCTTGAGGTTGAGAATCTTCGGCTGGCCGTCGATCAGCGCGACCACGTTGATGCCGAATACACTCTGCATCTGGGTCTGGGCGTAGAGGTTGTTGAGGATGACCTCCGGCACTTCACCACGACGCAGCTCGATGACCACGCGCATGCCGTCCTTGTCGGACTCGTCGCGCAGCTCGGTAATGCCCTCGAGCTTCTTCTCTTTGACCAGCTCGGCGATCTTCTCGATCAGCCGCGCCTTGTTCAATTGGTACGGCAGCTCGGTAACGACGATCTGCTGGCGACCACCGACCTTGTCGATGTCCTCGACTTCGGCACGGGCACGGATGTAAATCCGCCCACGGCCGGTGCGGTACGCCTCGACGATGCCGGCGCGGCCGTTGATGATGCCCGCGGTCGGGAAGTCCGGGCCGGGGATGTACTGCATCAGGTCGTCGACCGTCAGCTCCGGGTTGTCGATCAGCGCCAGGCAGCCGTCGATCACTTCACTGAGGTTGTGCGGCGGAATGTTGGTCGCCATGCCCACGGCGATACCGCTGGAACCGTTGACCAGCAGGTTGGGGATCTTGGTCGGCATGACCGCCGGGATCTGCTCGGTGCCGTCGTAGTTGGGCACCCAGTCGACGGTTTCCTTGTGCAGGTCGGCCAGCAGCTCATGGGCCAGCTTGGTCATGCGCACTTCGGTGTATCGCATGGCGGCGGCGTTATCGCCGTCCACCGAACCGAAGTTGCCCTGGCCGTCCACCAGCAGGTAGCGCAGCGAGAACGGCTGGGCCATACGCACGATGGTGTCGTAAACGGCGGTATCACCGTGCGGGTGATATTTACCGATCACGTCACCGACCACACGGGCGGACTTCTTGTACGCCTTGTTCCAGTCGTTGCCCAGTTCGCTCATGGCGAACAGCACCCGGCGATGCACGGGCTTGAGGCCATCGCGCGCATCCGGCAAGGCACGCCCGACGATCACGCTCATGGCGTAGTCGAGGTAGGACTGTTTCAGTTCGTCTTCGATGTTGACCGGGAGGATTTCTTTGGCCAGTTCGCCCATGAGTAGCCTGATTCCTTTTTTCTGGTGAAGCTCCGCCCATTCAAGAGGAATCGGGCGAAGCGCGTCGCAATGGCATCAGGCCAGCGACGACTCACGACAAATCAATACGTTATGCCATGTATTCGAGCAGTGACGGCAACCGCTGGCGGCGCCCCTGAAAACTGCCGGAGCTTACCACAAAGCATGCCCTGCACCTATCCCCGGCGGCGCACCGAACGGGAAGTCAGTGCAGCCGCTTGCGTGACATCAATTGCGCCAGTTTGGCGGTGTCCGGGCGTTCGATAACGCCTTTCTCGGTGACCAGAAAGTCCACCAGGTCGGCGGGCGTGACGTCGAATCGCGGCTCGATCTCGTCCACCCCGGCCACCCGCTCACTCTGCCGATAGCCCAGCGGCGCATGGCCGAGCTCGTGGAAACAGGTTTCGCCGCTGTCGGCCTGCAGGTCGATGAGGGTGCTCGGCGCCACCACCATCAGCCGGACGCCATGGTGCATGGCCGCTACCGACAACTGATAGGTGCCGATCACCCCGAGCACATCGCCATTGGCGGCGATCCGTTCGGCGCCGACGATGGCCCAGGTGATACCCCGCGCTTTCATCAGGTGGGCCAGGGCGGCATCGGCACTGATGCCCACGGCGATACCCTCCTCGACCAGTTCCCAGGCGGCCAGCCTGGCGCCCTGCAGCAGGGGGCGGGTTTCGCCGAGGTAGCAGCGTTCGAGCAGGCCTTCGAGCTGCGCCCCGCGAATCACCGCCAGCGCGGTGCCGAAGCCACCATTGTTGAGCGCCCCGGCGCAGCCGATGCTCAGCAGGTTCTGGGCGTTGCCCTGAAAACCGCGAATCAGCTCGACACCCAGCTGCGCCATCGCCAGGCTCGCCTCGCGATCGCGCTGGTGAATGCCATGGGCCTCGTCTTCGAGCAATGCCAGGGGCTCGTCACCGGAGCGGCAGCGCGCCAGGCGTTGATGCATCTGCTGCAGCAACCAGTCGGCGTCACGGGTAGGCAGGCCAGCCGCCACCAGGACCTCGCTGTCGGCCTGCAGGCCGGCCTGCAGGTCGCCGCCCTGGCCCGCCCGCTGGCGGGCACCGAGCACCAGCGCATAGGCGCTGCACAGGGTCTTCGCCGAGGCGCCCTGCACCGCTCCGCGCAGCAGCAACCCGGCCAGCGCCGAGACCGAATGGCAGGCATGCCATACCTGCTCACCGGGCAGGCGTTCCTGGTCGAGCACTTGCAGGGCTCCGTCGCGCCACACAAAGCCCACGACCTGCTCGGCAGCCAGCATTCGCTCGCGCATCACCCACTCCATCCTAGAAAGCCGGCCAGTATACGCCGTGCCAACAGCCAGCCGCACGCGGCTACCGCATGCGGCAACGCCCCACACCTTCAAGACCACGGCATTCCTCTATAGACTCAGCGTTTTCGCTGACGGAACCCACCCATGGCCGACGCCTCGCTGGACCTCTTGCTGCTGCCTACCTGGCTGGTACCGGTCGAGCCGGCCGGTGTCGTGCTGCATGATCACGGCCTGGGCATCAAGGATGGCAAGATCGCCTTGATCGCACCGCGTGACGAAGCCCTGCGCCGTGGTGCGACGGAAATCCGCGAGCTACCCGGTCGCCTGCTGACGCCGGGATTGGTCAACGCCCACGGCCACGCCGCCATGACGCTGTTTCGTGGCCTGGCCGACGATCTGCCACTGATGACCTGGCTGGAAAAGCACATCTGGCCAGCGGAGGCCAAATGGGTCGATGAGCAGTTCGTCCAGGATGGCACCGAACTGGCGATCGCCGAGCAGATAAAAAGCGGCATCAGTTGTTTCGCCGACATGTACTTTTTCCCGGAAATGGCCTGCGAGCGGGTGCACGCCAGCGGCATGCGCGCGCAGATCAGTATTCCGGTGCTGGATTTCGCCATTCCCGGCGCCCGGGATGCCGATGAGGCGTTGCGCAAGGGCGTGACGCTGTTCGACGACATGAAACATCATCCGCGCATCAGCGTCGCCTTCGGCCCCCACGCGCCCTACACCGTCAGCGACGCCAATCTGGAGAAACTGCGCATCCTCGCCGAAGAAGTGGACGGCGGCATTCATATGCATGTGCAGGAAACGGCGTTCGAAGTGCAGCAGAGCCTCGAACATTACGGCGAGCGCCCACTGGCCCGCCTGCACCGCCTCGGTTTGCTCGGCCCACGCTTCCAGGCCGTGCACATGACCCAGATCGATGACGACGACATTGCGCTGCTGGTGTCCACCAACAGCAGCGTGATCCACTGCCCGGAGTCCAACCTCAAGCTGGCCAGTGGATTCTGTCCGGTGGAGAAGCTCTGGCAGGCTGGCGTCAACGTCGCCATCGGCACCGACGGCGCCGCCAGCAACAACGACCTGGATCTGCTCGGAGAAACCCGCACCGCCGCGCTGCTGGCCAAGGCCGTGGCCGGTTCGGCCAGCGCGCTGGACGCCCACCGCGCACTGCGCATGGCCACCCTCAATGGCGCACGGGCGCTAGGCCTGGACGGCGAGATCGGCTCGCTGGAGCTGGGCAAAGCCGCCGACATCACCGCCTTCGACCTGCGCGGCCTGGCCCAGCAGCCGGTCTACGATCCGGTGTCGCAACTGATCTACGCCACCTCGCGAGACTGCGTCGAACACCTCTGGGTCGCCGGCAAGCCGCTGCTCGAAGATCGCCGGCTGACGCGCCTGGACGAACAACGCATCATCGCGAACACCCGGCAATGGGGCGCGAAGATTGCCGGGCGTCCGACTCATTGAGTACAAACTACGGCAAACTGTCACACCTCAACGACCAACCTGGCACGCATCACGCCGGGCAAAGCTGGCACCATGAACGCTTCACGCGTCCTGCCATACGCATTCGCTTTATTCAGGGAATACCATGAGCAACGTCGACCACGCTGAAATCGCCAAATTCGAAGCCCTCGCCCATCGCTGGTGGGACCGCGAGAGCGAATTCAAGCCTTTGCACGAGATCAACCCGCTGCGGGTCAACTGGATCGACGAGCGCGCCGGCCTGGCCGGCAAGAAGGTACTCGACGTCGGCTGTGGCGGCGGCATCCTCAGCGAAGCCATGGCCCTGCGCGGTGCCAGCGTGACCGGCATCGACATGGGCGAAGCACCGCTGGCCGTGGCGCGCCTGCATCAACTGGAGTCCGGCGTGGAAGTGGATTACCGGCAAATTACCGCCGAGGCCATGGCCGACGAGATGCCAGGTCAGTTCGACGTGGTCACCTGCCTGGAGATGCTCGAACACGTACCTGACCCGTCCTCGGTCATCCGCGCCTGCCACAAGCTGGTCAAGCCCGGTGGCCAGGTGTTCTTCTCCACCATCAACCGCAACCCCAAGGCCTACCTGTTCGCGGTGATCGGTGCCGAGTACATCCTGCGCCTGCTGCCACGCGGCACCCATGACTTCAAGAAATTCATCCGCCCATCCGAGCTGGGCGCCTGGAGCCGCGACACCGGTTTGCAGGTCAAGGACATCATCGGCCTGACCTACAACCCGCTGACCAAGCACTACAAGCTGGCCAACGATGTCGACGTCAACTACATGGTGCATACCAGCAAGGCTGAGTGACACCGTGAGGCGAGCGCACCGCCAGTGCGCTCGCTGATCACCCTGCTGGTCTGGCCAGCGGCGGCTGCTCCGCCAACGCCTTGACCCACTCCACGCATGCCTGAATCGCCAGAGCCACGTCGCCCACCTCGACGGCCTCGGCCGGGTGATGACTGACCCCTCCCGCACAACGGACGAACAGCATGCCGACCGGCCAGCGTTCGGCCATGGCGATCGCATCATGACCTGCGCCACTGGGCAGCGACAGGCTGCGCCCCTGCACTCGAGTCAATACCCGCGCCAGGGAAGCCTGCATGGCGTCGTCGCAACGGGTCGCCGGTATGCCGTAGTACTGGCTGGAATGGAACTGTAACCCGCGCTGCCGGGCAATCGCCTCACCCTGCTTCAACAGGTCGTCGAGCAAATCTGCCAGCGCCTGATCCTGCGGGCCTCGTACATCCAGGGTCAGGGCCACCTCACCGGGAATCACGTTGACCGCACCCGGTAGGCACTGCAGGCTGCCCACCGTGGCCACCAACTGCGGATCGCGCTGCACAGTCTGCGCCTCGATGTAGACCATCCACTGCGCCGCAGCGGCCAAGGCATCCTGGCGGTGGCTCATCGGCACGGTACCGGCATGCCCGGCCATGCCGACGAAGCGGCAATTCAGACGGCGCGCACCGTTGATGGCCGTTACCACGCCCAGCGCCAACTCTTCACGCTCCAGGCATGGGCCCTGTTCGATATGCAGCTCCAGGTAGGCGGCGAAATCACCTGCTTGGCGGGCTGCGCTGGGGATGTTTGCTGCATCCAGGCCAAAAGCAGCCATCGCCTGGGCAACGCTGACGCCGCCAGCGTCGGCCTGATCGATCCAGCCCTGCGGCCAACTACCGGTCAGGCCGCGGCTACCCAGCAAGGTTATACCGAAGCGCGTGCCTTCCTCGTCACCGAAACCGACGATCTCGATGGCCAGGGGCAGACGTATGCCGCGGTCGTGAAAGTACTGCACGGTTTCGATGGCAGCGACCACGCCGAGCATGCCGTCGTAACGGCCGGCATTGCGCACGGTGTCCAAGTGCGAGCCGAGCAACAGCGCCTGGGCGCCAGCACTCTGCCCTTCGTAACGCCCACAGATGTTGCCGACTGCATCCTGCCAGACGCGCATGCCGGCGGCGCGCATCCACTCGCCCACCAGCGCGTTGGCACACAGATGCTCGGCCGACAGGTAAACACGGGTCAGGCCCTCGGCAGACTCGCTGATTGCCGCCAACTCGTCGCAGCGCGCCATCACCCGAGCGCCGGCACTGGCGGCGGAGCGCGTTTCCATGGCGCCCATCAGTTGCGCTCGCCGTAGTGATCCCAGGCCGCCTGCATTGCAGCGCCCTGAGTGGTGCGCAGGCCGAGGCGATTGAGCACCGCTTCGAGGGCGCAGAGGGTCTGCATCACGCAGTCCTTGCGGGCGTTGTAGCCCATGGTGCCGATGCGCCAGACCTTGCCGGCCAGCGGCCCGAACGAGGTACCGATCTCGATGCCGAAATCCTCGAGCAGCAGCCTGCGCACCTGGTCGCCGTTGACCGCTTCGGGAATCACCACACCGAGCACATTGTTCATTTTGTGATCAAGATTGCCAAAGGTCTCCAGGCCCATGCCCTGGATGCCCTTGAGCAGCGCATCGCCATGCAGCTTGTGGCGAGCGATACCGGCATCCAGCCCCTCTTGCTCGATCACCCGCGCGCACTCGCGGGCAGCGAACAGCGCGGAGGTGGCTTCGGTGTGGTGGTTGAGGCGCTCGGGCCCCCAGTAATCGAGGATCATGCCGAGGTCGAAATAGTTGGAGTAGATCATCTCGTCGTCGCCGTCCCGATGGGCAGCGGTGCGGATACCGGCCTCCACGCAGGCGCGACGACGAATCACCCCCACCATGCGCTCGCTGAGCGTGACAGGTGCAGTGCCGGAGGGCCCGCCCAGGCACTTCTGCAGGCCGGCAGAAACCGCGTCCAGGCCCCAGGCGTCGGCTTCCAGCGGGTTGCCGCCCAGTGAGGCAGTGGCATCGGTGTAGAACAGCACGTCGTGGCGGCGGCAGATCTCGCCCAGTTCGGCCAGCGGCTGCAGCATGGTGGTCGAGGTATCGCCCTGCACGGTCAGCAGCAGGCGCGGCTTCACGCGCCTGATCGCATCCTCGATCTGCTGCGCGCCAAACACCTCGCCCCAGGGCACCTCGATGGTATGAACCTCGGCACGGCAGCGTCGGGCAATTTCACACAGCAAATGGCCGAAGCGGCCGAACACCGGCACCAGCACCCGGTCGCCGGGGCGGATCGCCGAGACCAGAATGGCCTCGATACCCGCGCGCGACGTGCCGTCGACCAGCAGAGTGGCATCGTTGGCGGTGCGGAACACGCCCCGGTAAAGCGCCATCACTTCGTTCATGTAGCGGGTCATGGCCGGGTCGTACTGGCCGATCAGCTGGCTGGACATGGCGCGCAGCACGCGCGGGTCGGCATTGATCGGCCCCGGCCCCATCAGCAAGCGCTGGGGCGGGTTCACGGGCAGGAAAGTCGTGCTCATCGGGGGATTCTCGTTCTTGAATACGCTCAGTTCAGTCCGCGCACGGACGAGATGAACTGCTTGAGTTCGGCGGTCTGCGGGCTGGCGAACAGTTCACGGCTGGCGCCCTGCTCCCACACGCGCCCCTGGTGCATGAATACCACGCGGTCGCCGACCTCCTGGGCGAAGTTCATCTCGTGGGTCACCAGAATCAGGGTCATGCCCTCTTTCGCCAATTGTTCGAGGACCTTGAGCACTTCGCCGACCAGTTCGGGGTCGAGGGCCGAAGTGATCTCGTCGCACAGCAGCACCTTGGGCGACATGGCCAGGGCGCGGGCGATGGCGACCCGCTGCTGTTGCCCACCGGAAAGGCTCGCCGGGTAATAGTCCATGCGATCGCCGAGGCCGACCTTGTCGAGCATCTGCGCGGCCAGTTCGCGGCACTGCGCATCGCTTTTCTTCAACACCCGGCGTGGTGCCAGCATGACGTTCTCGCGGGCGGTCATGTGCGGGAACAGGTTGAAGCTCTGGAACACCATGCCGACCGAACGGCTGATCTCGCGCGCTTGCGAGTCGCGGTCGGTCACGGTCATGCCGCCGAGCTTGATGCTGCCATCCTGGTAGCCCTCGAGCCCGTTGATGCAGCGCAGCAAGGTGCTTTTCCCCGAGCCGCTGCGGCCAATGATCGACACCACCTCGCCCACCTCGATGTCGAGATCGATGCCCTTGAGCACGTGATTGTCGCCGTAGTACTTCTGTACCTGATCAATGGTGATGAGCGGCATTGAATTTCTTCTCCAGATACTGGCTGTAACGCGACAGCGGATAACACATCAGGAAGTAGCCCAGCGCCACCAGGCCGAACACCTTGAACGGCTCGTAGGTGACGTTGTTGAGGATGGTGCCGGCCTTGGTCAGCTCGACGAAACCGATGATCGACGCCAGCGCGGTGCCCTTGACCACCTGCACGGCGAAACCCACGGTCGGCGCGATGCCGATGCGCAGCGCCTGGGGCAACACCACGCGAAACAGCGTCTGGCCGAAATCCAGGCCCAGGCACCGGCAGGCTTCCCACTGGCCCTTGGGCAGCGCACGGATGCTGCCGTGCCAGATGTCGACCAGAAACGCGCTGGTATAGAACGTCAGTGCCAGCGAGGCGGCCGTCCACGGCGATACATCGATACCCAGCAACGCCACACCGAAGAACGCCAGAAACAGCTGCATCAGCAGCGGCGTGCCCTGGAACAGCTCGGTGTAGCCGCGAATCAGCCAGTGCGGCCAGACGCGCCTGGACAGCCGCGCCATGACCATCGGGATGGCCACCAGCGTACCGCCGATGAATGCAGTGAGGGACAGCAGAACGGTCCAGCGCGCCGCCAGCAGCAGGTTGCGCAGGATGTCCCAGTCGGTGAAGGTGGTCATCATGGCTGCTCTCCAAACCATTTGCGGCCAGCCGCCAGGAGCAGCTGGCGCATGGCGATGGACAGCGCCAGGTACAGTAACGTGGTCATCAGATAGACCTCGAAGCTCAGGAAGGTCCGCGACTGGATCAGGTTGGCGGCAAAGGTCAGTTCCTCGTGCGACACCTGGGAAACCACAGAAGAGCCAAGCATGACGATGATGCACTGACTGACCAGCGCCGGGTAAATGCGTTTGAGCGACGGCGGCAGGATCACCCGGAGGAAGGTTTGCGTACGGCTCAACCCCAGCACCCGCCCTGCCTCCCACTGGCCACGAGGAGTGACCTGAATGCCGGCCCGAATGATCTCGGTGCTGTAGGCACCCAGGTTGATCAGCATGGCCAGCAGCGCCGCTTCGCCCGCGGTGAGCTTCAGCCCCAGGCTGGGCAGGCCGAAGACGATGAAGAACAGCTGCACCACGAACGGCGTGTTGCGGATCAGCTCGACGTACGCACCCCACAGGCGACTGAAAACGCTTGGCCGGCCACTGCGCAGTGCGGCGCCGAGAATACCCAGGGCCACGCCGCCCACGGTGGCCATTACCGTCAGCTGGATGGTCACCCAGAGGCCGGCAAGCAGCTCCGGCCAATAGGGCCACAGTGCGGAAAAATTCAGCTGCGCCATCATCACGAGGCCCTATGCGCCCAGGTTGGCGGGCAGCGGCGCCTTCAGCCACTGTTCGGACAAACCGTTGAGCGTGCCGTCGGCCTTGGCCTGCTCGATCAGCGCGTCTACCTTGGCCTTCAACGCGGCCTCGCCTTTGCGCAGGCCGATGTAGCACGGCGAGTCTTTGAGCATGAACTTGGCGACCGGCGCCCGATCGGCGTTCTGCCGCTCGATGGCCGCCACCACAAGATTGCCGGTAGCGACGAACTCCACCTGCCCGGACAGGTAGGCCGACAGTGTGGTGTTGTTGTCCTCGTAGCGTTTCACCTGCGCGCCGCTTGGCGCCACTTCGGTCAGGACCATGTCTTCGACGGCACCGCGAGTGACCCCGATCGATTTACCGACCAGCTCATCGGCCGCGTTCAGGTTGTTGTCCTTGCCGCCGAATACGCCGAGGAAAAACGGCGCGTAGGCCGTGCTGAAATCAATGACCTGCTCACGCTCGGCGTTCTTGCCAAGGCTGGAGATAACCAGGTCGACCTTGTCGGTCTGCAGGTACGGCACGCGGTTCGCGCTGGTCACGGGCACCAGCTGCAACTTAAGTTTCATTTCCTTGGCCAGGTACCGGGCCATGTCGATGTCGTACCCTTGAGGTTGCAGATCGGTGCCTACCGAACCGAAGGGCGGAAAATCCTGCGGCACGGCGATGCGAATCACGCCGCGCTTTTCGATGTCCTGCAACTGATCGGCTTGTGCCGCGCCGGCCTGGGTCAGCATTAGCCCGGCAGTCAGTATTGCCAGCAAGCCCTTCTTCATACTCGACACCTCGTTAACGTTGACAATGAAACAAAAGATTCGTTAACGACGATTTTGCAACCAACGTGCCATCCCCATGTAAAACGCCAGGTGTGCCGTCACTGATGACGATTACACGGCTCAATCCAGGAAATATGGGCATTGCAGCGAAAGGTCCGTAGAGTTTTGCCATTCGCCCAGCACCGCCGGGCCGCTGAGCGTCATAAAAAAGAGCGCCATAAAGGCGCTCTTTGAGCTGATCACGCACCAAGGATGTGCGCTATCGCTGTTCCAACTCGTCCAGTTGGCTATAAAGCGCGGCGATCTGGTGAATACGTTGACGCCCCTCGCTCAGTTGCTCGTGCAGAACGGCATTTACCAGCAGGTTGATCAGGCTGTTGGTACTCGCATAGCTGTCGAATGCCGACACGCTGTCCAGCGGGGCACATAGCCGCCAACGGGCCAGCTCGATGATCGCCTGGGCCTGCGGCTCGCAGATGACCAGCGTTGGAATCCGCTGCAACTGCAATGCCTGCAGAACCGGGCGAATGATGCGCGGGCGGCGACGGAACGCGAACACCACCACCAGGTCCTCGGCGCTCAGATCAACCAGTTCCTCCGCCACTGTCTGCCCTGGCTGCGGCAACAGTTGCACCCCACTGCGAATCTGCAGCAATTGCTGGCGCAGATGCAGGGCCGCCGGAAATGCATTGCGCATGCCGATGATCAGCACTCGCCTGCTAGTGCCAAGCACCTTCACCACCTCGGTGAACTGCTGAGCGTCGATGGCATTCACCCACTGGCTGAGATTGGCCATCTCCTGCTTGTAATGGCGCGCCAGCAGGGTATTGCCCTGCACCACATCACGGTTGTCGGCCACCGGCATGCCGCTTTGGCGCAGATTTCGCAGTTCCTCGCGCATGTCCTTGTACGTTTCGTAGCCCAGGCGCTTGAACAGCCGGCTCACGGTGGCCTTGGACACACCCGTAAGGCGCGCCAGCTCGGCACTGTTGTAGCTGACCAGGTCGTCATAATGGTCGAGCACGAAGTCGGCGACTCGCTGCTCTTGCGGAGCAAGCTGCGAATAATGACTGCGCAGACGTTCATCCAGCTGATTCATGGGCGCGCCTTGTAACTTTCGTTTCATTGAACCGATGATATAGCAGCTACCCGTTCGCTTGAAGTCGCATCCGGTATTGGACTCGATGCAGACCGCCCCCCGTCAACCGCGTCAGCAGGCGCCACCGTTGTTCCCGAGAGGAGTCCACCATGACACAGATCACCCCCGACTGGGCTGCTTACGTCGCGCAGATGGAACAGGTTCTGGCCCTCGAGCTGGACGAAACCCGTCGTGCCGAATTGCTCACCCAGTTTAGCCGCATCGCTGCCATGGCCGCGCCGCTGATGGAGCGCACGCTCGACGACCGGCTGGAAGTCGCGGGGGTGTACAAGGCATGAATCCCGCCCTTCTATCCATCGCCGAGGTTCGGCGCTCGCTCGTTTCGGGCGAACTCAGTGCACGGGAAATCGCCGAGCACAGCCTGGCGCATATCGAACGACACAACCCGGCCATCAATGCCTGGACCGAAGTCACTCGGGCGCGCATGCAGCACGAGGCGGACGAAGTGGATCGCCAGCGTCGCCTGGGCATCGGCCTGCCCACCCTGGCGGCAGTGCCCTATGCGGTGAAGAATCTGTTCGACGTGACCGGCCACTCGACCCTGGCAGGCGCCCGGCTGTTTGCCGACCGCCCCGCCCCAGGCCGTGATGCCTGGGCGGTGCGCCAGCTGACCGCGAAAGGCGCGCTGCTCTCGGGCATGCTCAACATGGACGCCTACGCTTACGGTTTCACCACGGAAAACACCCACTTCGGCGCCACGCGCAATCCACATGATCGGTCACGTATCGCTGGGGGTTCCTCGGGTGGCTCGGCCGCCGCCGTCGCGGCGGGCCTGGTGAACTTCACCTTGGGCACCGACACCAACGGCTCGATTCGCGTGCCGTCCTCGCTGTGCGGCGTGTTCGGCCTCAAGCCAACCTTCGGCCGCCTGTCACGCAGCGGGACGCACCCCTTCGTGGGCAGCCTCGATCATATCGGCCCATTGGCGCGCCGGGTCGCCGACCTTGCCGAGGTCTACGACGCACTGCAGGGCCACGATCCCGACGACGGCTTCCAGGCGCAGCAGGCGAGCGAGCCGGTTGCTGGTCTGCTGCAGCGTGACCTCGATGGGCTGCGCGCCGGCGTGCTCGGCGGCTACTTCCAGCAGTGGTGCGACGACAGCGCGCGCAGCGCGGTTGCCGAGGTCGCCAGGGCCTTGGGCGCCAGCGAGGAAATCATCCTCGCGGATGCCGAGCTTGCGCGCACCTCGGCATTCATCATCAGCGCCTCGGAAGGTGGCAACAGCTACCTGCCTGCCCTGCGCCGTTCGCCGCAAGCCTTCGAGCCCTTGTCGCGAGAACGGCTGCTGGCAGGCGCGATGATTCCAGCCGCCTGGTACGTGCAGGCGCAGCGCTTGCGTCGACACTTTCAACAACAGGTGTTGCCTTTGTTTGCGGGGGTGGATGTGCTGATCGCACCGGCGACGCCCACCACCGCCACCTTGATCGGCCAGGAAACCATGCGCATCAACGGCGCCAATCTACCGACCCGCGCCAGCATGGGCATGCTGGCGCAGCCCATTTCCTTCCTCGGCCTGCCCGTGGTCACCGTGCCGCTACGAACCGCCAACGGACTGCCAATCGGCGTGCAGCTGATCGCCGCACCGTTCAACGAGCAAGCCTGCCTGCGCGCCGCCGCTGCGCTCGAGCGCCTGGGTATCGCCCATGCTGCGCCGGCCAACCTGGAGTAACCCGATGAGCCCTGAACAGATAGACCACCCCGACGTGCTGGCCGAAGTCACCCAGGCATTTCAGCGCTACGAACAGGCGCTGGTGAGCAACGACATCGAGGTACTCGACGAATTGTTCTGGCACGACGAGCGCACCGTGCGCCTGGGCGCTGGGGAAAACCTCTACGGTATCGACGAGATTCGTCGGTTTCGCGCAGCCCGGCCCGCAGCAGGGCTGCAGCGCACATTGAGAAATTCCGTCATCACCACCTACGGTGCCAGCTTCGCGGTATGCAGCACCGAGTTCACACGAGCCGGCAGCGACAGGATCGGTCGCCAGCAACAGAGCTGGGTGAAACTGGAAGGCCGCTGGCGTATCGTCGCCGCCCAGGTCAGCCTGATGAGCTGAGCACGCGCGCCGCCATGGCTGCACACTGCGACAAACTGACATACAGTGAGTGACGTACCACAGCCCAATCCGGCGCCGGAAACTGGCAACATGGGGCGCCAGCCTCGCTACGCCATGCCGGCGGCCTGGGGCTCAACGTCAACGATACGGTTCGGATTCCCAAGGAGGCCTGATGCGCTTGCGCGCGGTTCTTTTCGACATGGACGGCACACTGCTCGACAGCGCGCCGGATTTCATCGCCATCTGCCAGGCCATGCGGGCCGACCGCGGCCTGCCGCCAGTCGATGACAAACTGATCCGCGACCACGTCTCGGGCGGGGCTCGGGCGATGATCGTCAACTCTTTCGACATCGACCCGATGAACGAAGGCTTCGAAGCCTTGCGCCTGGAGTTTCTGGAGCGTTATCAGGATCACTGTGCGGTGCTTACCCGCCCCTTCGACGGCATGCAAACGCTGCTCGACGACATCGAGCGCGCCAAGCTGATATGGGGCGTGGTCACCAACAAGCCACTGCGCTTCGCAGAGCCGATCATGCAGCGCCTGGGCCTGGCCGAGCGCTCGTCCATCCTCATCTGCCCGGACCACGTGACGCGCAGCAAGCCAGACCCGGAGCCGATGATTCTGGCCTGCACCACGCTCAAGCTGGATCCGGCCAGCGTGCTGTTCGTCGGCGACGACCTGCGCGACATCGAGTCCGGCCGCGCAGCCGGCACCAGGACCGCCGCGGTCACCTATGGCTACATCCACCCCGACGACAATCCACGGCACTGGGGCGCGGACGTGGTGGTCGACCATCCGCTGGAACTGCGCACCGTGCTCGATCAGGCGCTGTGCAGTTGCTGAGACGCTCGCCCATCCAATGACAGCAGTCAGCGACGGCCCCAGTGCCGTCGCTCGGAATCACCCCGCCAGCCCGTCGGCACACTTCGATTCGCCCTCTACATACCCGCTACCTGAAGGACCCAGCCATGTTCGACTACACCGCCCGACCCGACCTGCTCAAGGATCGCGTGATTCTGGTCACTGGCGCAGGACGCGGAATCGGTGCCGCCGCGGCACGTACCTACGCCGCCCACGGCGCCACCGTGCTGCTGCTCGGCAAGAACGAAGACAACCTGGCACGCACCTATGACGCCATCGAGGCGGCCGGTCACCCGCAGGCGGCAGTGATTCCCTTCGACCTGGAAAGCGCGCTGCCGCACCAGTACGACGAACTGGCGGCAATGCTGGAAAAGGAATTCGGCAGGCTCGACGGCCTGTTGCACAACGCCTCGATCATCGGCCCGCGCACGCCGCTGGAACAGTTGTCAGGCGAACACTTCATGCGCGTCATGCAGATCAACGTCAACGCCACCTTCATGCTGACGAGTACCCTGCTGCCACTGCTCAAACTCTCCGGCGACGCCTCGGTGGTATTCACCTCAAGCAGTGTCGGCCGCAAGGGTCGCGCCTATTGGGGCGCGTATGCGGTCTCCAAGTTCGCCACAGAGGGGCTGATGCAGGTGATGGCCGATGAAATCGACGGCGTTACGGCTATCCGCGCCAACAGCATCAATCCCGGCGCCACCCGCACCGACATGCGGGCTCAGGCTTATCCCGGCGAAAACCCGGACAACAATCCCCTGCCCGACGCCATCATGCCGGTCTACCTGTATCTGATGGGCCCGGACAGCCACGGCGTAAATGGCCAGGCATTTGACGCGCAATAACCTTCTGGCGAGTTCCCGTCGCCTTTGATTTTGCAATCGTGCGCAGGGCGACAGGAAATTGTCAGCCCTGCGCAAGCCCCGGCAAATCCTTGCCGGGGTTCTGACGGCGGATTGCCATTAATGGCCTTGCGCCGCCCTCCGTTCGTCTTAACCCCTTGAACCTAAAGGCCTCCAGGCAGCCGAAAAAATATGGCACGAAATTCGCTGTATGGCTTTCAAGCCGCAACAAAGCGCCAGAGGTTCATCAAAATGGTTCCACCTAGCCAGAAAAACACGATCGATTTCGACGCTGCCAAGCTGCAGCGCCTCGGCTTCTCGAATCGTAAGGATCAGGCCCGCCCGGTCAGTCTTGCCCAGTTGCGCCAGCGCCTCGGCCTGCAGTTGCAGACCAGCCTGGACGCGGAACGCATTCTCGGCATGTTCTTCCGTGAGCTGCAGCACCTGGTTCCGGTGGATGCCATGGGTTACCAGCACACGAGCAGCGACTTGCGGCTGGAGATGGGCCAGCAGGCCAACCACTCGGCCACCTACCGCCTCAGTCACGAGAGCGAATACCTGGGCGAGTTGACCTTTCGCCGCCGCCAGCGTTTCGCCGATCAGGAACTGGCGCAGCTCGAATCCCTGCTTGGCAGCCTGCTGTTCCCGCTGCGCAACGCCCTGCTGTATCGCGTCGCGATCCAGAGCGCGCTGCGTGACCCGCTGACCAACACCGGCAACCGTGTCGCCATGGATCAGGTGCTGGGCCGCGAAGTGGAACTGGCCCGCCGCAATGGGCAACCGCTTTCGCTGCTGATGCTCGATATCGACTATTTCAAGCGCATCAACGACGAGCATGGCCACAGCGCCGGTGACGAAGCGCTGAAGGCCGTGGCCACTACCCTGAAGAATCAGTTGCGCAACATCGACATGGTATTCCGCTATGGCGGCGAGGAATTCCTCGTGCTGCTCTCCGGCACACCCCGCGAAGGTGCTGCCCTGGTGGGCGAACGTCTGCGTCAATCGGTGATGGATCTGCAGTGTCTGGCGCAGGGCAAGCCCATCGAACTGTCGATCAGCCTCGGCTGCGCCACCCTGGAAGCCGGTGAGCCGATCGAAAGCCTGCTCGGGCGTGCGGACAAGGCGCTTTACAGCGCCAAGGGCAGCGGTCGCAACTGCATGGCCATGGCGGGCTGAAACCGCCGGCGCAACAAAACCGATCGACAAAAAAAGGCCCCGCTCACGAGAACGGGGCCTTTGTTCATGATCGCTGGCAGCCTTGCCGCTGCCCGGGATCAGTTACTGCGGCTTGCGGCTGCCTCGCCCGAAACCGGGACGCTGGCCATCGCCGGCCGGGCGGCCGCGACGGTTGTCGGCGCCCGCCGGTTTGCGCGGGGCACGCTCGCCGGACTCGGCACGCTCAACGCGCGGTTTGCCAGGCTTCTTGCCCACGTCACGCGGGCGCTCGGCCACCGGCGTGCCGCGCGACGGCTCGCTACGGCCTTCACCGCGCGGCGCCCGTGGCGCACGCGCCGGACGCTCACCCTGCTCCTCGCGGGCACCACGGCCACTGCTGGAAGCTGGCGCGGCGCCGCCGGCCGCAGGGCGCAACGCGCGGCCAGGACGTTCACCACGGCCCAGCGGCTTGGCCGCCTTGCGCTGCAGGCGGTCCAGCTTGTCGCGGGCCTTCTCCTTCATTTCCGGCAGTGCGACCGGCTTGAGACCGACTTCCTCGCTGAGGATGTCGACTTCACGCTGGCCCATTTCGCGCCAGCGGCCCATCGGCAGGTCGGAGGTCATGAACACCGGGCCGAAACGCACGCGCTTCAGGCGACTGACCACCAGGCCTTGGGATTCCCACAGGCGCCGCACTTCGCGGTTACGACCTTCCATCACCACGCAGTGGTACCAATGGTTGAAGCCTTCACCGCCAGGCGCTTCCTTGATGTCGGTGAACTTCGCCGGGCCGTCTTCGAGCATCACGCCAGCCTTGAGACGTTCGATCATCTCTTCGTCGACTTCGCCGCGCACGCGCACGGCGTACTCGCGGTCCATCTGGTAGGACGGGTGCATCAGGCGGTTGGCCAGCTCACCGTCAGTGGTGAACATCAGCAAGCCGGTAGTGTTGATGTCGAGGCGGCCGATGTTGATCCAGCGACCCTCTTTCGGACGCGGCAGGCGATCGAACACGGTTGGGCGCTTTTCAGGGTCGTCGCGGGTGCAGATCTCGCCGTCGGGCTTGTTGTAAATCAGTACGCGGCGCACGCTTTCCGCCGCTTCTTCGCGGCGCAGCACGCGGCCATCGATGGCAATGGCGTCATGCAGGTCGACGCGCTGGCCGAGGGTGGCGTCTTTGCCGTTGACCTTGACGCGGCCGGCGCTGATCCAGGATTCGATTTCGCGGCGTGATGCCAGGCCCAGGCGAGCCAGGACCTTCTGCAGTTTCTCGCCAGCGGGGCTGTATTCTTCGGTTTCACTCATCTGGGCACCTCCCGGTGTTCTCTGGTGATGGGACGACCATGTCGTCGAAGGGGCGCGCATCATACGCGGATAAGGCACTCGACGCACCTGGCGCAAGAGCATAGCCGACCAGATGAACGCGTCCAGCGCCTGGTGGCCAACTCAGCGTTTGCGACGCGCTTTGTCACCGAGAACCAGCAGGCGCATGTCGGCTTCAGCCAGGACCAGGCGCTGTTCGCTCTTGTCGAGCTTCTTCCAGGCCTTTATCTCGGCCTTGCTGCGCCCGCAGCCCAGGCAGATGTCGTTGTCGAACTTGCAGACACTGATGCAGGGATCTTTCATGGGCTCTCTTCACGGCTGTCACGCTCAGTTGCAGAGACATCGCCCAGCTCGTCGCGGTTCGGCCCTTCGTCACCCTGTGCCAAGTCATCGAAATCGGTTTTCAGGCCCTGCTCCATGGCGTCGAGCTCGGCCAGCAGCGAGCCGAAGCTGGTCTGGGAAGCGGACTCGGAACGGCTATCCGCCTGTGCCTCGTCGCCCATGGCGAGATCGGCGCGAGCCTGCAGACTCTGCGGCACGTCCGGATCGTCGTCCTGGGCGAGGATCGGCTCGGGCTCCAGCTCGCGCAACGCGGCCAATGGAGGCAGCTCATCGAGATTCTTCAGGTTGAAGTGATCGAGAAAACCCTTGGTGGTGGCGAACATCGCCGGGCGACCAGGTACGTCGCGATAACCGACCACGCGAATCCACTCGCGCTCCTGCAGGGTTTTGACGATCTGGCTGTTGACCGCCACGCCGCGAATCTCTTCGATCTCGCCGCGAGTTATCGGCTGGCGGTAGGCGATCAGCGCCAGGGTTTCCAGCAGGGCGCGCGAATAACGTTGCGGGCGCTCCTCCCAAAGCCGGCCGACCCAGGTGGAAAGGTTCTCGCGAACCTGCAGGCGGTAGCCGGAGGCCACCTCCTTGAGTTCGAACGCGCGCCCCTTGCAACTGCCGCCGAGAATGGCCAGCGCCTTGCGAAACACGTCGGGCTCCGGCCGTTCGGCCTCCTCGAACAACTCCATGATCCGCTCGAACGACAGCGGCTTGCCAGACGCGAGCAAAAGGCCCTCGAGCAAGGTTGCAAGTTGCTTGGGATCGGACAGATTCATCGTCAGGAGATACCGCGAGTGAGCTACAAAAAAAACGCGAGTCTAGCAGCTCATTCGAACTCGCTCTCGTCCTCTTCGACGCCCGCCACGCGCAGGCGCACATGCACGGCGGCAAAGGCGTCGTTCTGCACCAGCTCGACCAGCGACTCCTTGACCAGCTCGAGAATCGCCATGAAGGTCACCACCACGCCGAGGCGACCTTCCTCGGCCGTGAACAGTTCGACGAAGGGCACGAACTCGCCGCCCTTGAGCCGCTCCAGCACGTCACTCATGCGCTCGCGGGTCGACAGCGTCTCGCGGCTTACCTGGTGGCTTTCGAACATGTCGGCGCGGCGCAATACCTCGGCCATGGATACCAGCAGCTCCTGCAAACTCACCTCCGGCAGCAGCTTGCGCGCGCGCGCTTCAGGCGCTTCGACACGTGGCACGGTGAGGTCGCGGCCGACCCTGGAAAGGCCGTCGATGCCTTCCGCCGCCGCTTTGTAGCGCTCGTATTCGAGCAGCCGGCGGATCAGCTCGGCCCGCGGATCGTCTTCCTCCGCCTCGGCTTCGGCCGAGCGCGGCAGGAGCATGCGCGACTTGATCTCGGCGAGCATGGCGGCCATCACCAGGTACTCGGCGGCCAGCTCCAGGCGCACGCTGTGCATCAGCTCGACATAGCCCATGTACTGGCGGGTGATCTCCGCCACGGGGATGTCCAGCACGTCGATGTTCTGTTTGCGAATCAGGTAGAGCAGCAGATCCAGCGGGCCTTCGAAGGCTTCGAGAAAGACCTCCAGGGCATCCGGGGGGATGTACAGGTCCACCGGCAGTTCGGTCAACGCCCGGCCATACACCACGGCAAACGGCAGTTCCTGCTGAGCGCCGGCCTGGCTGTCGACGGGGGCGGCCGTGTCGGTCGTCAATTCAGCGCTGCTCGGCAAACGGCGACGGATCGCCACAACCGACGCGGATCACCTCGGGCTCGTCGTCGAGCAAGCTGATCACCGTGGACGCTTCCAACCCGCCGAAACCACCATCGATGATCAAATCCACCTGATGCTCGAGAATCTGGCGCATCTCGTAGGGATCGCTCATTGGCAAATCCTCACCCGGCAGGATCAGGCTGACGCTCATCATCGTCTCGCCAAGCTCTTCGAGCAGCGCCGAAGCGATCGGATGATTGGGCACGCGCAAACCGATGGTGCGCCGCTTGGGGTGCAGCAGCATACGCGGCACTTCCCGGGTGGCGTTGAGGATGAAGGTGTAGGGGCCAGGGGTGTGATTCTTCAGCAGGCGAAAGGCCGCGGTATCCACCTTGGCGAAGGTGCTGAGCTGCGAGAGGTCGCGGCACACCAGGGTGAAATTGTGCTTGTCGTCGAGCTGGCGCAAGCGGCGGATACGCTCCAGCGCGCTCTTTGCGCCCATCACGCAACCGACCGCGTAGGAGGAGTCGGTGGGATAGACCACCACCCCGCCCTTGCGGATGATTTCGACCGCCTGCTTGATCAGGCGGGCCTGGGGACTCTCCGGGTGTATCTGGAAAAACTGGCTCATGGTCAGGGGCTCTCAAACGGCATCGGCAGACGGGGCGCAGGCGAACCGCGTCCAGATGGGTGACAGATCATCGGGCAACGGCCGGTACAAACCGAGTTCCGACCAGTCGCCAGGCGCATGAAAGTCGCTGCCAACACTGGCCAGCAGGCCGAATTCGCGCGCCAGGATCGCCAGGCCACCCACCTGCTCGGCAGGCTGCATGCCATTGACCACCTCCAGCGCGTGCCCGCCGGCTGCCGCAAAGGCGGTCACCAGCTTGCGGCGCTTGCTGCGAGTGAAATCGTACTGCCAGGGATGCGCCAGGCTGATCCATGCGTTGGACTGACGCAGGGTCGCGAGCGTTTCATCTAACGTCGGCCAGTGCTGCTTGACGTCGCCCAGCTTGCCGGAGCCCAGCCATTTGCGGAACGCATCGGCGCGATCCTTGACGTAACCACCGCGCACCAGGAATTCGGCGAAATGCGGCCGCGCCGGCGCGTTGCCGCTCTCGCCCTGGGCCAGCTGGAGGGCGCGCGCCCCTTCCAGCGCGCCATCCATGCCCTTGAGCGCCAGGCGCCGGGAAATCTCCTCGGCGCGCAGCCAGCGCCCCTGGTGCAGGTCGGCAATCGCCTGGGTCAAGGCTGGTGCGTCACGGTCGAAGGCGTAGCCGAGCACGTGGATGGTCGCCCCGCCCCAGGTGCAGGACAACTCGATACCGTTGACCAGCCGCACGCCCAGGGCCTGCGCAGCGGCTCCAGCTTCATCGAGCCCTTCAAGGGTGTCGTGATCGGTCAGCGCCAGCAGCTGCACGCCGCGGCCATGGGCACGTGCGACCACCTCGGCAGGCGGCAGGGCGCCGTCCGAGGCGGTGCTGTGACAGTGAAGATCAACCTGCATAAGGGGCGCTTTCCCGACGATTCATGTTTGTTATTATGCCCCGGCTGGCGGATTCTTGCTGGCACGCGCTGCGTTCTCTCCCTCTGTTCGCGAACCCAAGGATCGACATGCTCTACGCCATCATCGCCACCGACGTGGAAAACTCCCTGGACCGTCGCCTCTCCGTGCGCCCCGCCCATCTGGCGCGCCTGGAGAAACTGAAAACCGAAGGCCGTCTTGTTCTCGCTGGCCCGAACCCTGCCATCGACAGCAACGACCCGGGCGCTGCGGGTTTCAGCGGCAGCCTGATCGTCGCCGAGTTCGAGTCGCTGGACGCCGCCAAGACCTGGGCCAATGCCGACCCGTACCGCGACGCCGGCGTATACGCCGAGGTGATGGTCAAGCCGTTCAAACACGTGCTGCCATGACCGGGAATCGTCACCGCCAACCATGAGCGACCTGCTGCTGATCGATGACGATGTCGAGCTCTGTGACCTGCTGGCCAGTTGGCTGACCCAGGAGGGCTTCCGTGTGACGGCCTGCCATGACGGCCGCAGCGCCCGTCAGGCCCTCTCGCAAGCGGCCCCCGATGCCGTAGTGCTGGACGTGATGCTGCCGGACGGCAGCGGCCTGGAGGTGCTCAAGCAACTGCGCAGCGAACACCCCGAGCTGCCGGTGCTGATGCTCTCGGCCCGTGGCGAGCCGCTGGACCGGATTCTCGGCCTGGAGCTGGGCGCCGACGATTACCTGGCCAAACCCTGCGACCCCCGCGAGCTGACCGCCCGCCTGCGCGCGGTGCTGCGCCGCAGCCTGCCGCCGGCCGCCACCAGCCAGCTGGAGCTGGGCGACCTGCGCTTCAGCCCGGCACGCGGCGTGGCAGCACTTGGCGCAGATGGCCAGGAGATCGTCCTGACCCTTTCCGAAAGCCGCGTGCTGGAGGCGCTGCTCAAGCAGCCCGGCGAGCCGGTGGACAAGCAGGCGCTGGCGCAACTTGCCCTGGGCCGCAAACTGACCCTTTACGACCGCAGCCTGGACATGCACGTCAGTAACCTGCGCAAGAAAATCGGCCCGCACCCCGATGGCCGGCCACGGATCATCGCTCTGCGCGGCCGCGGCTATTACTACGCAAGCTGAGCGCCTGCCTGCGACCGGCCTGGGCACTCGCCAATCGCCGTCGCTCTTTACCCTGCCTTTACCTTGGCTGACTGCGCCTTACCTTGGAACCCCTAATCTGGGCACATCCGGCAACTGGCCGGTTTCGAGACAAGGAGATACACCATGCGCAAGACCATGACCGCCCTGCTCCTCGCCATGACGCTGCCGACGCTGGCAATGGCAGCCCCCGGCGGTGACCACCGTCCAGGCAGTGATCACGGCCCGCGCTTCTTTCAGCAACTGGACCTGAGCAAGGACCAACAACGCCAGGTGCACAAGCTGATGGGCGAGCAACGCAAGAACGATCGCGAACTTACCCAACGCTATCTGGACAAACTGCCGGCAGCCGACAAGCAGGCACTGGAAACCGAGCGCAAGGCATCGCGTGAGAAGCAACAGACTGCCATCCGCGCCCTGCTGACACCCGAGCAGCAGAAGGCCTTCGATGAGCAGGCTGCCAAAATGAAAGAACGCAAAGCCGACCGCCAGGCCTTCGAAGCCTGGAAGCTCGAACACAAGAAAGCCGGCTGACCGCCGTACGCGACGCCTGCAACCTGGGCGCCGCGCCACTTCATCGACCTGCGCCACTACCGTGGCGCAGGTTTTGGCGTTTCAAGGAGCTCCTGTGCGTTCATTGTTCTGGCGAATCTTCGGCAGCTTCTGGCTGGCGATTGCCCTGGTAGCCGGCCTGTCCATGCTGCTGGGTCGCGCCCTGAACCAGGACGCCTGGATTCTCAATCAGCACCCCGGCCTGGAAGACCTGCCTGCCCTCTGGGTAAAGGCCTACGAAACAGGTGGCGAACGTGCCGCGCAGGCTGTACTCGAACAACGCAAACGACGCTTTCGCATCGACACCCAGGTGCTCACGGAAGCGGGCCAGCCCGCGGTACGCGGCACCTTTCCGCCACGCGCCGCGGCCTTCGAAGAACGTAACGAAGGCGATCGGCGCCTGCCCTGGCGGCGCCTGACCACCGATTACACCAGCCCGTCGAGCGGCGAAACCTACCTGTTCATCTACCGCATTGCGCACCCGGAGCTGGACGCCTGGCACCGTGGCAGCCTGCTCTGGCCGCTGAGCGCGCTGGGCATCGCCCTGGTGGTGCTGACCCTGCTCAGCCTGCTGCTGACCCTGTCCATCACCCGCCCACTGAATCGCCTGCGTGGTGCGGTGCACGACCTCGGCCAAACCACTTACCAGCAGAATAGCCTGGCGCGCCTGGCCAGCCGGCGTGACGAACTGGGCGTGCTGGCCAACGACTTCAACCGCATGGGCGCGCGCCTGCAGGACCTGATCGGCAGCCAGCGCCAGCTGCTACGTGACGTTTCCCACGAGCTGCGCTCGCCACTTGCCCGCTTGCGTGTCGCCCTGGCGCTGGCGGAGCGCGCCGAGCCAGCGGAGCGAGAAAAACTCTGGCCGCGGCTGATTCGCGAGTGCGACCGCCTGGAAGCGCTGATCAGTGAAATCCTCGCCCTCGCCCGCCTCGATGGCGAACCCGGCTCGGCGCAGCCCATCGACCTGGCTCAGCTGGCCGGTAAATTGCGTGACGACCTGAGACTCAGCCATCCCGACCAGCAACTGGACATCACCTTGCAACCCGGCATGCACCTGCATGGCTGGCCGGACATGCTCGAGCGGGCGCTGGACAACCTGCTGCGCAATGCCCTGCGCTTCAGCCCCGCCGGCCAGCCCATCGAACTGAACGTGGTGCGCCGCGCGGGCGAGGTCTACCTGGAAGTTCGCGACCACGGCCCAGGCGTCGCCGAACAACACCTGGCGCAACTGGGCGAGCCATTCTTCCGCGCGCCCGGCCAGAGCGCACCCGGCCACGGCCTCGGCCTGGCCATCGCGCGCCGCGCCGCGGAACGCCACGGCGGCTACCTGCACCTGGACAACCATCCCCACGGCGGCTTCACCGCCAGGCTGGTGCTGCCGCTGGCCATACCCGCCTAGCGGTCCGGTCGCGGCCTGCGAGGCGAGCCGGTCACAGCGGCAAACCGTACGTCAGGACGGAAAGGGCCAGGCGCGGACGAAATCTTCGACCGCCAACGGCACCGGCGTACGCAGTTCGCGCTCGGGCGTGCCGATATAGAGGTAACCGACGACCTGCTCGTTATCCGCCAGCCCCAGACCGGCATCCACGTAGGGATCATGGGACAGCTCACCGGTGCGCCACACGGCACCGATGCCCTGCGCATGGGCGGCCAGCAGAATGGCGTGGGCAGCGCAGCCGGCAGCTACCACCTGCTCCTGCGCAGGCACCTTGGGGTGCTTTTGCACGTGGGCGATCACCACGACCAGCAACGGCGCCCGTAGCGGCATATTGCGCGCCTTGACCAACGCCTCTTCGCTGACATCGGCGGATTTCGCCGTCAGTGCGTTGGCATACAGCACGCCCAGAGCCTGCCGGGCCTCCCCTTCGATGGTCAGGAACCGCCAGGGACGCAATTGCCCGTGATCCGGTGCGCGCAAGGCGGCGCGAAAAAGCTGCTCGCGCTGGGCCGCGGTTGGCGCCGGCTCGACCAGGCGGGGAACGGAGACACGGTTGATCAGCGCATCGAGGGCATCCATCGGCTCACCTCCAGAAAAAACAGCGAGTCTACCAGCCCAGGCAACCGGTCATCACACATGCCGCGCTACGCAACCGTGGCCATAGCGCAGCACGTGCGTCGTGCCCGCGATTCGCTGCGGGGGCGCAGCTCCTACGACAGCGGCCAGCGCCTGCCAACAGCGCCACCACCGCGTAGGCGCGTCGCCCCCGGCGCGAAAGCGATTGCGGCCATACCGCAGCACCTGCGTCGTGCCCACCATTCGCTGCGGGGGCGCAGCTCCTACGACAGCGGCCAGTGCCTGCCAACAGCGCCCCCGTGTGGGAGCGTCGCCCCCGGCGCGAAAACGATTGCGGCCATAGCGCAGCGCCTGCGTCATATCGGCCCCGAGAGTCAGGCGACGCGGTCTGGTGACAATTCCGGCTCCAGGGGCGGCATCAGCGGCGGCAGGCCGTGGGCGCGCCGGGCTTCATCGCAATGCGGGTTGTGCTGGCCGTTGGCCCAGGAGGCCTCGAACTCCCGGCACGTACTGGAGCGCTGCTCGTAGAGCGTGCAGCGCGTGCCGTGGCCGACATCACCCAGCAATGCGCTGCAGCGCGACGGCTTGGCCTCGGTACCGCGCATGGCAACACGGTGCGGGGTGATTTGGATTACCTGGTCGTCCGGCACGCTTCCGCCTGCTGACTGACACTCACCCCAGAAGAAAGACACACGAAAATGCGCGCAGCAGGCGCCGCACGCGAGACAAGGATTGGACATGATTCGAAAGGGCTCAGAAACCGGCAAGGGCCGGCACCTGAGGGCGTATTCTAATCATGGCCATGAACTTGTAAAGAGTGCCGAAAACCCCTTGTGCAGCGTGCTGAAGGCCGCCCGACAGACAGGTTTACAGCAGTGGTGGCACGGGTAGAATGGCGCCACTTTTTTGCGGAAAAAACCCGATGGCCTGGCCGACTCTGAGACTCATCGCGTTCATCAACGGGATTTTCCTGATCACCCTGGCCACCGGCATGACCGGCCCCATGCTGACGCTGCTGGCCTTCGATCGCGCGCCCGAGCTGAGTCCCTTCATCTGGTCAAGCCTGATCACCTTTGTCGCCGGGCTGGCAATGGTCGTGCGCGGGCGTCCGCAGGACGTTCACCTGCGCCCCCGTGACATGTACCTGCTGACGGTCTCGAGCTGGCTGATAGTGTGTATTTTTGCCGCCCTGCCGTTCATGTTCACCCAGCACATGAGCTATACCGACGCGTTCTTCGAAAGCATGTCGGGGATCACTGCAACGGGTGCCACGGTGTTGACCGGCCTGGACAGCATGTCGCCCGGCATTCTGATCTGGCGCTCGATGCTGCACTGGCTCGGCGGTATCGGCTTCATCGCGATGGCGGTGGCGATTTTGCCGATGCTGCGCATCGGTGGCATGCGCCTGTTCCAGACCGAGTCTTCGGACCGCTCGGATAAAGTCATGCCGCGCTCGCACATGGTCGCCAAGTACATGGCAGTTGCGTATTTCGGCATCAGCCTGCTCGGCTGTCTGGCCTTCTGGCTGGCCGGCATGAGTTTTTTCGACGCCATCAACCATGCCATGTCGGCCATCTCCACCGGCGGCTTTTCCACCTCCGACCAGTCCCTGGCCAAATGGACGCAACCCGCCGTGCACTGGGTCGCGGTGGTGCTGATGATCCTTGGCAGCCTGCCGTTCGTGCTCTACGTCTCGACCCTGCGCGGCAACTTCAGCGCGGTACTGGGCGACCAGCAGGTTCGCGGATTTCTTGCCATCCTGCTGAGCGTCTGGTTGAGCATGGGCACCTGGTACTACCTGACCACCGACCTGCACTGGCTCGACGCCGTGCGCCACGTGGCGGTCAATGCTACATCGGTCATGACCACCACCGGCTTCGCGCTGGGCGACTACTCGCTGTGGGGCGGCTTCGCCGGGATGCTGTTCTTCTACCTGGGGTTTATCGGCGGCTGCTCGGGCTCCACCGCTGGCGGCCTGAAAATCTTTCGCTTTCAGGTCGCCTACATTCTGCTCAAGGCCAACCTGATGCAACTGGTCCATCCGCGCGCGGTGATCAAGCAGCAGTACAACCGCCACCGCCTCGATGAGGACATCGTCCGTTCGATTCTCACCTTCTCGTTCTTTTTCACCATCATCATCGCCGTGCTGGCCCTGGCGCTTACCCTCTGCGGCCTGGACTGGATCACCGCGTTGAGCGGCGCCGCCAGTACCGTGTCCGGCGTCGGTCCGGGCATGGGCCCGATCATCGGCCCGGCCGGCACCTACGCCAGCCTGCCGGACATGGCCAAATGGCTGCTGACCCTGGGCATGCTGATGGGCCGCCTGGAGATCCTCACGGTGCTGGTCCTACTGATGCCGGCTTTCTGGCGGCATTGATCGGCCGGCCGCGGCAGACGACCGGGCGACACGGACGCCCCGAATCGGCCTAGACTTCCTCGCATAACAACAACAGGAAGCCACCGATGAGCAGCCAGCCCCGGGCGCGATTCAACTCCTTCGCCGAGTTCTACCCCTATTACCTGCAAGAGCACCGCCACCCCACCTGCCGCCGCCTGCATTACCTTGGCAGCCTGCTGGTGCTGCTGGTACTCGGCTATGCGCTGGTCAGCCAGCAGTGGCTGTGGCTGCTGGCCGTGCCGGTGATCGGTTACGGCTTTGCCTGGCTCGGGCACTTCGTCTTCGAGCGCAACCGCCCGGCCACTTTCCAGCATCCGCTGTACTCGCTGATGGGCGACTGGGTGATGTTCAAGGATGTGTTGACCGGCCGAATCCGCTTCTAGGCGGTGCCAGCCCCAAACCGGTAATGGTGCTTATATGACCGCTCGCCGAGGTTATGGCATTGCGCCTTTGCCGCCCTCGACGCCAGCGTATATGATCCCGTTTTTCCGCTGGCCCCGTCCGCGCGCCGCTTGCAGCACGGCGTGCGGTAATGCAGTCGGATTCTCGGCAGGGATCGTCACCACCGCATGAATGCAACTCTTTCTTCCGTTCCAAACGGGCTACCCGCGATGCCGATGCGCGAATACTACTCGCGCGTGCTGGCCTATATCGCGTTGGCCGCCAGCATCGCAGCCGGCACCTACGCCCAGGCCTTCAGCTACGACATGCTGTGGATGGTGCCCTACGCGCTGCTCTACCCGCACCTGGCCTACTGGCTGAGCCAGCGCTTTCGCGACGAACACCCGCGGCGCACCGTGATCTCATTGCTGTTCGTCGATGCTCTGCATTGCGGCGCTGCTGCTGCCCTGCTGGGTTTCTCGGTGGTGCCGAGCCTGATGTGCCTGCTGACCCTGAGTTTCAGCGCGCTGATCGTCGGCGGGCTCCGCGACATGGGCCTGGCGCTTCTGGTGGCGTTCAGCGGCACGCTGCTCACCGCCTCGCTGACCGACCTGCACATCGCGCCGCAAACACCTGCCCTCGTGGCGTTTGTAAGCATCCTGTTCACCACACTATACGTCTGCATCACCGCCTACTTCGTCCACCAGCAGGGCATCCGCCTGAACCAGGTGCGCAGCGAGATCAAGAGCGAACAGGAGAAGGCCGCACGACTGGCTCGCAACCTGGCCAAGTACCTGTCGCCTCAGGTGTGGGAGTCGATCTTCAGCGGCAAGAAGCATGTGCGCCTGGAAACCCAGCGCAAGAAGCTCACGGTGTTCTTTTCCGACATCCGCGGTTTCACCGAGTTGTCCGAGGAACTGGAAGCCGAAGCCCTGACCGACCTGCTCAACACCTACCTCAACGAGATGTCGAAGATTTGCATGAAGTTTGGCGGCACCATCGACAAGTTCATCGGCGACAGCGTGATGGTGTTTTTCGGTGACCCCAGCAGCCAGGGTGCCAAAAAGGACGCCATGGCCGCCGTGTCGATGGCCATCGCCATGCGCAAGCACATGAAGGTGCTGCGCCAGCACTGGCGCGCCCAGGGCATCACCAAGCCCCTGGAGATCCGCATGGGCCTCAATACCGGCTACTGCACCGTAGGTAACTTCGGCGCCGATACGCGCATGGACTACACCATCATCGGCCGCGACGTGAATCTGGCCAGCCGCCTGGAGAGCGCCGCCGAAGCTGGCGAAATCCTCATCTCCCACGAGACCTATTCGCTGATCAAGGACGTGATCATGTGCTGCGACAAGGGCCAGATCACCGTCAAGGGCTTCAGCCGCCCGGTGCAGATCTACCAGGTGGTGGACTTCCGCCGCGACCTGGGCGCCACCTCGAGCTACGTCGAGCACGAGCTCCCCGGTTTTTCCATGTACCTGGATACCAACGGCATCCAGAACTTCGACAAGGAGCGGGTCATCCAGGCCCTGCAGCAGGCCGCCGAAAAGCTGCGGGACAAGATCATCATGTGATGCCGCGAGGCACCGCGCGACTAACTCAGCAGCCGCGGGCGACCTGTACCGACAGGCCGAGGTTTAGCGGCTCGCCACTGAGCAGCGGCTGGCGGGCCAGAAATTCGACCGCCGATGCCCGCCAGGCGTGCTGCAGCGCCGCTTGCGCACAACGCGATCGATCCAGTTCCAGCGCTGCCAGGCAGGCCTGCTGCAGGTCGTTTCCCAGCACGCCGGTCACCCCTGGCACCACCACGTCCAGCGGCCCCGGCACGGCGAATGCCGCTACGGGTGTGCCGCACGCCTGGGCTTCGAGCATCACCAGCCCATAGGTGTCGGTCAACGAAGGGAACACCAGCACACTGGCGCGGCGATAGCACTCGGCGAGCGCCTCGCCATGCCGATAACCAAAGAACTTCACGTCGCCATGGCGCTGTTGCAGAGCCTGGCGCTGCGGCCCATCGCCTACTACCCACTTTTCACCTGGCAGATCCAGCGCGAGAAACGCCTCCAGGTTCTTTTCCGGCGCGACCCGCCCGACATACAGGAACACCGCCCTGACCGGTGCCACGGCCTGCTCTCGGGGCGCGAACAACCGCGTATTCACGCCCTTGCGCCACAGCACCAGGCGCTGCAGACCCTGCGTGGCGAGCCCTTCGCGCAGGCGCTCGGTGCTCACCAGCACCGCCCGGCTGGCCCGATGAAAGCGCCGCAGGTAGGCGTAGCCCAGATCCAGGGGCAGCCAGCGGCAACGGGCGCTCAGGTATTCGGGAAAGCGCGTGTGCACCGCACTGGAGAAGGCCAGCCCGCGGCGCCGCAGCCAGCGGCGTGCGGCCCAGCCCAGCGGCCCTTCGGTGGCCAGGTGCACGGCGTCAGGCGCAAAGGCTTCGATGGCGGCAGCGACACGCCAGAGGTTCCACGCCAGGGGGATTTCCGGGTAGCTGGGGCAAGGCACGCAGCGAAACGCCGCCGGCGACAGCACCTCGACCTGGTGCCCCAGTTCGCGCAATTCGCCCAGCAACGCCTGCAGGCTGGTCACCACGCCATTGACCTGCGGTACCCAGGCGTCGGTGACGATCAGCAGCCTCATGCCGCCGGCTCGATGACTGCGATCCTGTCGGCCTGCAGTCGCGCCAGGCGCTCCTGTTCTTCAGCCAGCCGATAGAGTTCGATCCGCCCGTCGGGGTGTTCGATCAACGCCGTACAGGATTCGACCCAGTCGCCGCAATTGAGGTACTCGACCTCGCCCAGCGTACGGATTTCCGCGTGGTGGATATGCCCGCACACCACGCCATTGAAACCGCGCCGCGCGCATTCGTGGGTAATGGCTTCCTCGAAGTCGCTGATGAAGTTCACCGCGCTCTTGACCTTGTGCTTGAGGTACGCCGACAGCGACCAGTAACCGTAGCCGTAGCGGCGGCGCCAGTGATTGAGCCAGCGATTGAGCACCAGGGTGAAGGTGTAGGCGGAGTCGCCGAGAAACGCCAGCCAGCGGTGGTAGCGGGTGATCACGTCGAACTGGTCGCCATGGATGACCAGCAGCCGCCGACCGTCTGCGGTGACGTGCTCGGCCTCGTCGACCAACTGAATGTTGCCCAGCAGCAGCTTCGAATAGCGACGCAGGAACTCGTCATGATTGCCGGTCACGTAGATGACCTCGGTGCCGCGCTTGCTCATGGTCAGCAGGCGTCGGATCACGTTGGTGTGGGCCTGCGGCCAGTAGATGCCGCCGCGCAGCTTCCAGCCATCGATGATGTCGCCCACCAGGTAGATGCGCTCTGCCTGATAACGTTTGAGAAACGCCGCCAGGTGTTCTGCCTGGCTGTCGCGTGTGCCCAGATGCACATCGGAAATCCACAACGTGCGAACGTGCTGCTTGCGGCTTGGCCTTACCAGTTGTGCGATGCTCATCGGGCGCTCTCCTGCATATTTCGGCCGAGCTTGCGCGAACGCGGTGAAATGATTGTGACCAGGCCGTGGCGATTCGATGACAGCAAGGGCCGTGCAGCCTGCTAAGCGGCGCAGCATGTCGGCTGTGCCTGGCTGCCTCGCCTCCAGCGCGCCGGTTACGTTACGGGTAAACTGCGACGACCGTCGAGGAGGTTGCCATGTCATCGCTCTTGTCAGTGCGTCATTACCATCAGGACACCGTCTGCCACGCGCACGACCACGCGCAGCTGGTTTTCGGCCTGAGCGGTCACTTGCAGTTCGAGGTCACAGGCCTGGGCGCCCGCATCAGCCGGCAGACCCTGGTAGTGGTGCCTGCGGGCGCGCGTCATGCCTGCAACAGCCGCGATGGCAGTGAATGCCTGGTCCTCGACGTGCCCGATGACAAATGGCTGCAGCAGCACTTGGGCAACCATGCCGATACCAGCCGTCGGTTGCTGGAGACCCCGCGGGCCCTGGATTTGTCGGTGACCCAGAGCGGGCTGGTCAATTGGCTGGCCGCCAGCCCGATCAATGATCCGCTGGTGGCTCGACAAGGCTCGATTCTGCTGCTCGCCGCCCTCAGCCTCGATACCGATACGCCCCCTGCCGGCGGCCTGCCGCTGGCGCGGCTGGACGCCTATATCGAGCGGCGCGCCGAATACCCGATTCAGGTGGCGGATCTGGCTCGCATCGCCGGCCTCTCTGCCGCGCGCTTTCACCACCGTTTCGTCGAGCAAACCGGCGTCACCCCCATGGCCTACGTGCGCGACAAACGCCTGCGCCTTGGCCGGCAGTTGCTGCACAACAGTCGCCTGGGCGTCGGCGAGATTGCCGCCAGGGTTGGCTACGCTTCGCAGAGTGCTTTCACCGCGGCGCTTTCCCGACACTTCGGCGAGACACCCAAAGCACTGCGTGCGCGCCAGACTCGCGACAAATAACGCCAGTCACGCGACAGCGGAACCTGTTCAGGGCTCTTACAGTGGAGGCCCGAACAGGAGAGTCATCATGCAGGTCATCGAGTGGCAGGACTTCGAACGTGTCGAGCTGCGCGTCGGCACCCTCATCAGCGCGGCGCCCAACGAAAAGGCCCTGAAACCTGCCTATGTGCTGCAGGTGGATTTAGGCGAGCTGGGCATCCGTACCTCCAGCGCGCAACTCACGGCCCACTACAGCGCCGCAGAACTGCTGGGCCGCCAGGTGCTGTGCGTGTGCAACTTCGCCCCCAAGCGTATCGCCGGGGTGCGCTCCGAAGTGCTGGTTACCGGCGTGTACGACGGCGATGGCAAGGTGGTGCTGGCCAGCTTCGACAAGCCGCTGCCCAATGGCGCCCGCCTGGCATGAATCGCAGCCGCGCAGCGCTGATGCCACCAATGCCATACCCCACCATGCCCTGGCAAAGCAGCTCAGCTCGGCCCAGAACGCTCGTTGTGCCCCAGATCGCGCGTCGGATCGATCTGATCGCGCACCCGCTGCTTGAGTACCTTGGCCTCGGGAAATCCGCCATCGGCCTTGCGCTCCCAGATCTGCACGCCGTTGCAAAGAATACGAAACGTACCCCCGGTAGCCGGCTCCAGGCTCACCCTGGCAAGGTCATCGGCAAAGGTAGACAGCAGCTCCTGGGCCAGCCAGGCCGCGCGCAGCAGCCATTGGCACTGCGTGCAATAGATGATGGTCACATCGGCTTTGGCGTTCATGGGTCGGCTCCGTGGCTGAGAAGGACATCCTAGCCCACCGCGAGTCAGGCTTGCCACGCGGGTCAAGCACGGCGCCGATCTGGTGACCGTGCCTCACCATTCGCTCGAGACCGCGCGCCGAGGCCCCGGCAGCCGCGCCTGCGGGGTGATCGGCGACCAAACTGGTGCCGACGCTGCGCAGGGCGAGCGAACACCAGCTCAGACGCGCAGCTCCATGCCTTCCTTGAGGAAACGCGGCGCGATATAGCGCTCGAAGTGCGCCTCGGACAGCAGGAAGAACTCCCGGTCGATGGCGTCACGCAGGTCAGGCAGTTCCCAGTCGCGAAACTCCGGCAACAGTACGATTCCGTAAGCATCCAGCTGGCTAATCGCCCGGGCGCCACGAGCCAGCAGTTGATACGCCCAGCAATACGGCGATTGATGCGCCACATAGCGGATCTGCCGTTGCTGCAGCTGTTTGAGCAGGAGTTGCTCGTCGAAAACTTCCAGCTTGGCGGCCATCACCTGCACCAGCAGCACCTCCAGGCGCAGCCACACCGACTGTTTTTCCTCGTCGCTGTAGCCGTTCCAGTTGATCACTTCATGGTGGAAGCGCTTGCAGCCACGGCACACGGTATCGCCGAATACCGTGGAGCAAAGGCCTACGCAGGGCGTCTTGATCGGTTGATTGGGCATGCGTTACATCGATACACGAGACTTGAGAGCGAGCATCTTAGCCCTTTGTCTAATATGGATCACCCCAGAGGGTGATGGGTCTTTCGCTTACCTTTGTCGCAGTTTTCCGCTAGAATCAGCGCGCCTTGCGAAAGGCGCCAATGTCCGTTGGAAGCTGTTTTCAAAGCGTCACGAGCACAGTCGATCCTGCAGGTACGATGTTGGCGTGGTCACCCTCAGACCATGCCAGCCCCTCATCAGACCCGTCCTGCAGGCGTAAAACTTTGAAAGCAGCTTCCGGATGGAAGCATTGAAACCATCGTGCTCAGCCCATGAGGCTGCGCCACGGATGTGTTTAATGCGTTCCTGCATGCGTCCCGGACACCCTATTTGGGACCACTGATGAGGGTAATAACTGTGCTTGAAGCCTACCGCAAACACGTAGCAGAGCGTGCCGCCCAGGGTATCGTGCCCCAGCCGCTAAACGCCGAACAAACCGCCGGTCTCGTCGACCTGCTGAAGAATCCGCCGGCCGGCGAAGAAGAATTCCTCCTCGACCTGATCACCAACCGCGTGCCGCCAGGCGTCGACGAAGCGGCCTATGTGAAAGCCGGTTTCCTCTCCGCTGTCGCCAAAGGCGAAGCGACCTCCCCGCTGCTCGACAAGAAGCGTGCGACCGAACTGCTCGGCACCATGCAGGGCGGCTATAACATCGCCACCCTGGTCGAGTTGCTCGATGACGCCGAATTGGCCGCCATCGCCGCTGAACAGCTCAAGCACACCCTGCTGATGTTCGACGCGTTCCACGACGTTGCCGAAAAAGCCAAGGCAGGCAATGCCCACGCCCAAGGCGTGCTGCAGTCCTGGGCTGACGGCGAGTGGTTCAAGAAGCGCCCGACCCTGGCCGAGAAGATCAGCCTGCGGGTTTTCAAGGTAACCGGCGAAACCAACACCGACGACCTGTCGCCCGCTCCGGATGCCTGGTCGCGCCCGGACATCCCGTTGCACGCCCTGGCCATGCTGAAAATGGCCCGCGAAGGCATCGTGCCTGACGTGCAAGGCTCCATCGGCCCGATGAAGCAGATCGCCCAGATGTACGGCGACGGCTTCCCGGTCGCCTACGTCGGTGACGTGGTCGGTACCGGTTCCTCGCGTAAATCCGCCACCAACTCGGTGCTGTGGTTCTTCGGCGACGACATTCCGTTTGTTCCGAACAAGCGTGCTGGTGGCTTCTGCTTCGGCACCAAGATCGCACCGATCTTCTACAACACCATGGAGGATGCCGGCGCCCTGCCGATCGAGTTCGACGTGTCGAACATCAACATGGGCGACGTGATCGACCTGTACCCGCACCAGGGCAAGGTCTGCAAGCACGACAGTGACGAAGTGATCACCACGTTCGAACTGAAGACCCCGGTACTGCTGGATGAAGTTCGTGCTGGCGGCCGTATTCCGCTGATCGTCGGCCGCGGCCTGACCGAGAAGGCGCGTGCCGAGCTGGGCCTGGGCCCAACCGACCTGTTCAAGCTGCCGGAAGCCCCGGTCGACACGGGCAAGGGTTACACCCTGGCGCAGAAGATGGTCGGCAAGGCCTGCGGCCTGCCGGAAGGCAAAGGCGTTCGCCCTGGCACCTACTGCGAACCGAAGATGACCACCGTCGGCTCCCAGGACACCACTGGCCCGATGACCCGCGACGAGCTGAAAGACCTGGCGTGCCTGGGCTTCTCCGCCGACCTGGTGATGCAGTCCTTCTGCCACACCGCGGCCTATCCGAAGCCGATCGACGTCACCACCCACCACACCCTGCCGGATTTCATCCGCACCCGTGGCGGCGTGTCGCTGCGTCCTGGCGACGGCATCATCCACAGCTGGCTGAACCGCATGCTGCTGCCGGATACCGTTGGTACCGGTGGTGACTCGCACACCCGCTTCCCGATCGGCATTTCCTTCCCGGCCGGTTCCGGCCTGGTTGCCTTCGCCGCTGCCACCGGCGTCATGCCGCTGGACATGCCGGAGTCGGTTCTGGTGCGCTTCAAGGGCAAGCTGAACCCAGGCATCACCCTGCGTGACCTGGTACACGCCATCCCTTACTACGGCATCCAGAAAGGTCTGCTGACCGTCGAGAAGAAAGGCAAGATCAACGCCTTCTCCGGCCGCATCCTGGAAATCGAAGGCCTGGACGACCTGACCGTCGAGCAGGCGTTCGAGCTGTCCGACGCCTCGGCGGAGCGTTCCGCGGCGGGTTGCACCATCAAGCTGCCGGAAAAGGCCATTGCCGAGTACCTGACCTCGAACATCACCCTGCTGCGCTGGATGATCAGCGAAGGCTACGGCGATGCACGCACCATGGAACGTCGTGCTCAGGCGATGGAAGCGTGGTTGGCCCAACCGGACCTGCTGTCCGCCGACGCCGATGCCGAATACGCCGAAATCATCGAAATCGACCTGGCCGATATCAAGGAGCCGGTTCTCTGCGCGCCTAACGATCCGGACGACGCGCGTCTGCTGTCGACCGTTCAGGGCGAGAAGATCGATGAAGTGTTCATCGGTTCGTGCATGACCAACATCGGTCACTTCCGCGCGGCCGGTAAGCTGCTGGAGCAAGTCAAAGGCCAGCTGCCGACCCGTCTGTGGCTGTCGCCGCCGACCAAGATGGACGCTCACCAGCTGACCGAAGAAGGCTACTACGGCATCTACGGCAAGGCCGGCGCGCGCATGGAAATGCCGGGCTGCTCGCTGTGCATGGGTAACCAGGCACGCGTCGAGCCGAATTCGACCGTGGTGTCGACCTCGACCCGTAATTTCCCGAACCGCCTGGGTGATGGTGCCAACGTGTACCTGGCTTCTGCCGAGCTGGCCGCTGTCGCGTCCATCCTGGGCAAGCTGCCGACCGTCGAGGAGTACATGGAGTACGCGAAGAACATCGACAGCATGGCTGCCGACGTTTACCGCTACCTGAGCTTCGACCAGATCGCCGAGTTCCGCGAAGCAGCGGCCAACGCGAACATCCCGGTCGTTCAAGCTTAAGGCTTCACCTGCGTTAGAAGGCCCCGCCTGGTGCGGGGCTTTTTTATGCGCGCCGGAAATCCAGGGTTGGCGCGGAAACGCCCCGCCCAACAACTGTACCGGACACAGCTGTACTGGCTGGCCGACTGTAGGGGAAAAGCACCAGAAGGCTGTATCTGCCAGCACGACAGCCCGCTCGGCTAGGGTTAGCCATCGAATTTTCCTGCCGGGAACCGCTCCATGCACACCGATGAACGCGCTTTACTGGCCGACGCTGATCGTCGCGCCCTCGCCTATTACGACAGCATCGAGCACCGCCGGGTCTACCCGCTGGAAAGCGCCATCGCGGCGCTGGACGGCTTCGACCAGCCCCTGCCAACCGCCGCAAGTCTTGCCGAGCAGGTGCTACACAAGCTCGACGAACTGGGCACGCCCGCCACCGTCACCAGCAACGGTCCGCGCTATTTCGGTTTCGTGATCGGCGCCACTTTGCCTGCCGCCGCAGCCGCCGAGCGCATGGTGCTGGCGTGGGATCAGTGCGCGTCGTCGTTCGATAATTCTCCGGTTGCCGACAAACTGGAGAAGGTCGCTGCCCGCTGGGTCTGCGAGGCACTGGGCCTGCCGACCGAAAGCGCCGTCGGCTTCGGTACCAGCGCCACCGCCTGCACCCTTGCCTGCCTGTCGGCAGCACGCCGTCAGTTGCTGGCGAAACGGGGTTGGGATTTCGATCAGGACGGTTTGATCGGCGCCCCGGAGATTCGCGTGGTGATGTCCGAAACAGCCCACATCACGGTGAAAAAGGCCTTGCGCGTGCTTGGCTTCGGCATGCGCCGCCTGCAACTGGCGCCGGTCGACGAACACGGCCGCATCGACCCGGCCAGGCTCCCGGAACTGGATGACCGTACCCTACTGATTCTCCAGGCTGGCGAGGTCAATACCGGTGAGTTCGACCGCTTCGCCGAACTGATTCCTCGCGCCAGAGCCGCCGGTGCCTGGGTGCATGTAGACGGTGCATTCGGCCTGTGGGCGCGAGCGTCTTCGTCGGCCGGGCTGGCCGATGGCATCGAACAAGCGGACAGCTGGACCACCGACGGCCACAAATGGCTGAACACGCCGTACGACAGCGCCATGGCCATCTGTCGCGATGGCGATGCCCTGGCCGCCGCGATGAACAGCGACGCTGCCTACGCCATGGCCTCGAAAGAGGCACAGAAGAACCTGACCCTGGAGTTTTCCCGCCGTGCGCGCGGCGTGGCGATCTGGGCGGCGCTGGCAAGCCTGGGCCGCGACGGCTTGCGCGACATGATCGACCGGCATATCCGCCAGGCAGGCTACTTGGCCGAGGCGCTGCGTGGCGGCGGCTATCAGGTGCTCAACCGGGTGCGACTCAATCAGGTGCTGGTGCGCGGCGACTCGGACGAGCAAACCGCTGCGATTCTCAACGCGGCGCAGGGCTCAGGCGAAGCCTGGTTCGGCGCCACCGTCTGGCAGGGCCGACCGGCTTTTCGCCTGAGCGTGAGCTCCTGGCGCACCACGGATGCGGATATCGAAACCCTCATCACCCTGCTGCTGCGCCTGAAAAATGCTTGAGCCAGCCCCGATACGGAATCAGCGCTCGCCTTTCAGCACTTGCTGAAGCAGCGTGAACGCCGCATCCACACGAGGTTCCAACGGCACGTTGCGGTTGGCCAGCAGGACCAGGCCAATCTCTTCATCGGGGATGAAGGCGACATAACCACCAAAGCCATTGGTCGAGCCGGTCTTGCTGAAGAGTACGCCCTGCTCGGAGATCTCTCTGGCGCTCAAGCGGCTGGCCGGCTGACTTTCGAGGGCCAGGGCCGGTGCGTTGCCGGCTAACAGCCGCTCGCGGGAAACCGGCCAGGGATAGCGTTCCCAGATCATCGCCTGGGTGAACTCGGATGTTCGAGTAACGCCCTGATGCGTTGTCTGTATGGCGGTGGAAAGCTGTTCAGGCACCACGACGGCCCCCAGGTTGATATCGACGAAGCGCAGCATGTCGTCGATATCCGACTTCAAGCCGTAGGCTTCGGCATCGAGCATGCCCGGGTTGACCCGTATCGCTGCGTTGGTCTCGCGCGCATAGCCATAGGCATAGTGCTTCATCTGCGTAGCAGGCACTTCGACGTAAGTATGCTGAAGAGCCAGTGGCTGCAGCACGTTGTCGTGAAGCGCCTGGGCATAGGACTGCCCGAATGCCTGAGCCGAGATCCGCCCAAGCATGCCGATACTGACGTTGGAGTAAGCGCGCTCATGGCCACTGCCGGCCACCGGCTGCCATTGTTTCAACCAGGCCATCAGGCTGGCGTCGTCTTTGGCCACATCCGGCGGCTGCAATGGCAGGCCGCTGCTGTGGTGGGTGGCCAGGTCCATGAGGCTCAAGGCGCCGAAGGGGCGCTTACCCAGTTCGGGTATGTGCTTCGCCACCGGGTCATCGAGCGACAACAGCGAACGCTGCTGCGCGACTGCCGCCAGGGTAACGTTGAAGGTCTTGCTCAACGAACCCAGCTCGAACAGCGTGTCGGAGTCGACCGCGATGGCTGCTGCCCGGTCCGCCATACCCTGGGTGTACACATAATGCCTGCCCTTCCAGGTCACGCCGACAGCCAGACCCGCAACGTCGTACTTTGCCATCAGTGGCTTGAACACTTCAGCGGCGCGGGCCTGAAACGCCTGCTCGGACATGGCAACGGCAGGCAGCGACAGGGCCAGGCTGGCGGTGAACAGGCCCGTGGCGATATATCCGTGATTCATCTCGATGACGGCTCTCTGTTTAGTGTGACGTGACGCCGATTCGCGTTGCCCGCGGGTCAGCATCGGTGTTCGAGTCGTGGCCAAGGATATCGTTTCATGCCGGCCGCGGGCGACCGTGGAGCACGCGAGGTTGTTTCTGCTGGGCTCTCGACAAAGCTTGCGGCTCGAGATTATCGTCCGCCCAGGCCACCGCAGTGGCCAACGTCGCTCGGACGGTTCCGGGCGCTTACGTTGTTCGAGGAAAGCATGGCTGACCAAGCTCCGCGCCGCTTTGCGCGCATCGATCGTCTCCCCCCTTACGTTTTCAACATCACCGCTGAACTGAAGATGGCCGCTCGCCGCCGTGGCGAGGACATCATCGACCTGAGCATGGGCAACCCCGATGGCGCGACGCCGCCGCACATCGTGGAGAAGCTGGTGCAGGTCGCCCAGCGTGAAGACACCCATGGCTACTCCACCTCACGCGGTATTCCGCGCCTGCGCCGGGCGATCTCGCGCTGGTACCAGGACCGCTATCAGGTCGACATCGACCCGGAAAGCGAAGCCATCGTCACCATCGGCTCCAAGGAAGGCCTGGCGCACCTGATGCTGGCCACTCTGGACCATGGCGACACGGTGCTGGTGCCCAACCCCAGCTACCCGATTCATATCTACGGTGCGGTGATCGCCGGCGCCCAGGTGCGCTCGGTGCCGCTGGTGCCAGGTGTGGATTTCTTCATCGAGCTGGAACGAGCGATCCGCGAGAGCATCCCCAAGCCGAAGATGATGATCCTTGGCTTCCCGTCCAACCCCACCGCGCAGTGCGTGGAGCTGGACTTCTTCGAGCGCGTGGTGGCCCTGGCCAAGCAGTACAACGTACTGGTCATCCATGACCTGGCGTATGCCGACATCGTCTATGACGGCTGGAAAGCCCCGTCGATCATGCAGGTGCCGGGCGCCAAGGACATCGCCGTGGAGTTCTTCACCCTGTCCAAGAGCTACAACATGGCCGGCTGGCGGATCGGCTTCATGGTCGGTAACCCGGAGTTGGTCAACGCCCTGGGAAGGATCAAGAGCTATCACGACTACGGCACCTTCACCCCACTGCAGGTGGCGGCCATCGCGGCGCTGGAGGGCGACCAGCAGTGCGTGCGCGACATCGCCGAGCAGTACCGCCAGCGCCGCAACGTACTGGTCAAGGGCCTGCACGAGCTGGGCTGGATGGTCGAGAACCCCAAGGCTTCGATGTACGTGTGGGCGAAGATCCCCGACGCCTACGCGCACCTCGGCTCCCTGGAATTCGCCAAGAAGCTGCTGGCCGAAGCCAAGGTCTGCGTGTCGCCGGGCATCGGCTTCGGTGACTACGGCGATGATCATGTGCGCTTCGCACTGATCGAGAACCAGGATCGCATTCGCCAGGCCGTGCGTGGCATCAAGGCGATGTTCCGGGCCGACGGATTGCTCGAGGCGCCTGCCGGCAAAGCGCCGCGCAAGGCCGCCGAAGGGGCTTGAAGCCAAGGGCGCGGCACCGCAAGGGTGCCGCGCCGTCTGACAACTCGTTTATGATCCGCGCTCCAGCCCATGACGAGCGCGCCATGCAGGATCTCGGCAACTACCCCCACATTCGCCAGTCGGCCATCCGTTCGCTGTTCGAAATTTTCGAGCAATCCAGCGAAGGCACCATCATCGTCGACCGCGACGCGCGTATCGTTTGGATGAACGAACGCTACGCCCAGCGCTTCGGCCTGCGCAGCGCCAGCGAGGCCATTGGCCGCCCCTGCGAAAGCGTGATTCCCGGCAGCCTGCTGCGCGATGTGGTGAAGAGCGGCCGTCCGATCCTGCTGGACATGATGGACACCCCCCGCGAGCCGCTGGTGGTCATGCGCCTGCCCATCCACGACGATGCCGGCCAGGTGATCGGCGCCATCGGCTTTGCGTTGTTCGACGAACTGCAATCGCTGTCGCCACTGCTGGCCCGCTACCAGGCAATGCAGCAGGAGCTGGCCTCCACCCGTTCGCAGCTCAAGTCGCGGCAGGCCAAATACAGTTTCGCCCAGTTCATTGGCACCAGCGCCCGCAGCCTGGAGGTCAAGCGCCTGGCGCGGCGCAGCGCCACCAGCGACTCGGCGGTGTTGCTGCTGGGCGAGACCGGCACCGGCAAGGAGTTGCTCGCCCATGCCATTCACAATGCCTCGCCGCGAGCCAGCAAACCCTTCGTCAGCCTGAACACCGCGGCTATTCCCGAGACGCTGCTCGAAGCGGAGTTCTTCGGCACCGCGCCGGGCGCCTTCACCGGTGCAGACCGCAAGGGCCGCGCCGGCAAGCTGCAGATTGCCCATGGCGGCACGCTGTTTCTCGACGAGATCGGTGACATGCCGCTACCGCTGCAGAGCAAATTGCTGCGCGTGCTGCAGGAAAAGGAATTCGAGCCGGTGGGCTCCAACGAGGTGCTGCGCAGCGATGTGCGGTTGGTCGCCGCCACCTCCATCGACCTGGAGGCAGCGGTGCGCAAAGGCGCCTTCCGCGCCGACCTGTACTACCGCCTCAACGTGCTGACCATCGCCGTACCGCCACTGCGCGAGCGTCTGGAAGACCTGCCGGCGCTCTGCGAAGCGATCTTCGATGCACTCCAAGGCCGCCACGAACTGCACCCCGAGGCCTTGGCTCTGCTGGCCCGCCACGCCTGGCCAGGTAACGTACGCGAACTGCACAACGTGCTGGAACGGGCTTGCCTGCTCAGCGATGACACGCTGCTCGATCATACGGTCGTGGCCGCAGCCATCGGCACCCTTCAGGTACTGCCCGAGACGCCGGGCGTGGCGAAGGACGACGGGCAGATCGAGGATTTCCACCAGGCACGAGCAGACTTCGAACGCGCGCTGATCCGCAAGGCACTGGCCATCACCGCGGGCGATGTTCCGCAGGCTGCGCAGCGGCTGGGCCTGGGGCGCTCGACCCTGTATCGGAAGATGCTGGAGCTGGGCCTTTCGTCCTGATTTCGGGACTTGTCCCATTTAAGGGACTACCTCGCAAGGCCCATAACTAAGGCTCGGCACCCGAATTCTGTCCCGAGTTTGCGACAGACGACCAGCGAGGCGCCTGAGCTAAAAATAAAATCATTGCAATTCAACGAGTTAGAAACCTGGCATAGAACTCGCTATGCACCCGCTGCGGGCCCACCCGCCGCCGACAACAAAAACAAAAGCGCCCACAGCGCCTGTGCGAATGACTCGAAGGCCACGGCAGCCTCTCGATTCGCCACGCTGCAGGGTCAGGAGATAGTCGATGAGTGTCATCATCGCCCTCGCTGCACTGGCTCTACTGATGCTGGCCGCCTACCGTGGCTACAGCGTCATCCTCTTCGCCCCCATCGCCGCCCTCGGCGCCGTGCTGCTTACCGATCCCAGCGCCGTGGCGCCCGCCTTCACCGGGGTGTTCATGGAAAAGATGGTCGGCTTCATCAAGCTCTACTTTCCGGTATTCCTGTTGGGCGCCGTGTTCGGCAAGCTGATCGAGCTGTCGGGGTTCTCGCGCTCCATCGTCGCGGCGGCCATCCGCCTGTTCGGCACCGGCCAGGCGATGCTGGTGATCGTGCTGGTCTGCGCCCTGCTCACCTACGGCGGCGTGTCGCTGTTCGTGGTGGTGTTCGCGGTGTACCCGTTCGCTGCCGAGATGTTCCGCCAGAGCAATATTCCCAAGCGACTGATTCCGGCAACCATCGCCCTCGGCGCATTCAGCTTCACCATGGATGCCCTGCCCGGCACGCCGCAGATCCAGAACATCATCCCCACCACATTCTTCAACACCACCGCCTGGGCCGCCCCCTGGCTGGGGCTGATCGGCAGCCTGTTCGTACTGGGCATCGGCATGCTTTACCTGCGTCGCCAGTTGAACAAGGCGCTGCGCGCCGGTGAAGGCTACGGCACGCAGTTGCGCAACGAACCGGAAACCCCGGACGACATCAAGCTGCCCAGCCCCTGGCTGGCCCTTGCGCCGCTGGTGCTGGTGGGCGTGGCCAACCTGTTGTTTACCCACTGGATTCCCGAGTTCTACGGCAAGACCCATAGCCTGCAACTGGCCGGCATGGCGGCGCCACTGCAGACCGACGTCAGCAAATTGACCGCGATCTGGGCCGTACAGGCGGCGCTGCTGGCGGGCATTGCCCTGGTGCTGGTCAGCGCCTTTGGAGTGATTCGCGAGAAGCTTGCCGAGGGCACCAAGGCGGCGGTCGGTGGCTCGTTGCTGGCCGCGATGAACACCGCCTCGGAGTACGGCTTCGGTGCGGTGATCGCCTCGCTGCCCGGTTTTTTGGTCCTTGCCGACGCGCTCAAGGGCATCCCTGATCCGCTGGTCAAGGAAGCGGTGACCGTTACCCTGCTGGCCGGCATCACCGGCTCGGCGTCGGGCGGCATGAGCATCGCCCTGGCGGCCATGTCCGACAGTTTCATCGCCGCGGCCAACGCCGCCAACATCCCGCTGGAGGTCATGCACCGCGTCGCTTCCATGGCCAGCGGCGGCATGGACACCCTGCCTCACAACGGCGCGGTGATCACCCTGCTGGCCGTTACCGGGCTGACGCACCGCGAAGCCTACAAGGACATTTTCGGCATCACCATCATCAAGACCGTCGCGGTGTTTTTCGTCATCGGCGTCTTCTACAGCACCGGCATCGTCTAATTTTCATGAGGCACGCAGCCCTGATCGAGGGCCGCATGCATGAGGAGTTCGTATGAATCTCAAAGGCAAGACCGCTCTGGTCACCGGCTCTACCAGCGGCATCGGCCTGGGTATCGCACTGGTACTGGCCGAAGCAGGCGCCAACCTGCTGCTCAATGGCTTCGGTGATGCCGAGGCGGCCACCAATGCCGTGGCCGCGTTCGGCGGCAAGATCGGCCACCACCCGGCGGACGTCTCCGATCCACAGCAGATCGAGGCGATGGTCGCCTACGCCGAGCGTGAGTTCGGCGCCCTCGACATCCTGGTCAATAATGCCGGCGTCCAGCACGTAGCGCCCGTGGAGAGTTTTGCTCCCGAGCGCTGGGACGCGATCATCGCCATCAACCTGTCCTCGGCGTTCCACACCACCCGCCTGGCATTGCCCGGCATGCGCCAGCGCAACTGGGGGCGCATCATCAATATCGCCTCGGCCCACGGGCTGGCTGCGTCACCCGGCAAAAGCGCCTACGTGGCGGCCAAGCACGGGCTGATCGGCCTGAGCAAATCCGTGGCGCTGGAAACCGCCACCACCGGCATCACCTGCAACGCCATTTGCCCCGGCTGGGTACTCACGCCTCTGGTACAGGCGCAGATCGATGCCCGCGCCGCCGAGAGCGGCGACAGCGAAGCTGAACGGCGTAACCTTCTCGCAGAGAAGCAGCCGTCTCTGGAGTTCGTGACGCCCAAACAGCTCGGCGAACTGGCCCTGTTTTTGTGCAGCGATGCCGCCGCCCAGGTGCGCGGCGCGGCCTGGAACATGGATGGCGGCTGGCTGGCACAATAAATGGAAACCGGCAGGGCTGAACGGCCCTGCCCGCGAATAAAAAAGTAGTGAGGTAACCCAATGCAGCAACCGCTCTGGACGCCCACGGCCGAACGCATCAGCGCCACGCGAATGGATGCCTTGCGCCGCTTCGTCAACAGCCGCCACGGCCTCGCTCTGGCCGACTACCCGGCGTTGCACGCCTGGAGCGTGAGCGAGCGCGAAGCGTTCTGGCAGGCCATCGTCGACGTCTTCGACATTCGCTTCAGCCAGCAACCACGTGCCGTGCTCGAAGAAGGCCCGGCCATGCCCAGCGCCCACTGGTTTCCGGGCGCCACGCTGAACTTCGCCGAGCATCTGCTGCGCCGCCGCGACGAGCGCCCGGCCATCGTCGCCGTGGCCGAAGACGGCAGTCGCGAGCAGCTGAGTTACGCGCAACTGGCCACCCACGTTGCCGGCCTGCAGCGCAGCCTGCGGAACGCTGGAGTGGGCGTCGGCGACCGGGTCGCCGCCTTCATGCCCAACACCTGGCAAACCCTGGTCGGCATGCTCGCCACCGCCAGCCTCGGCGCCACCTGGTCAAGCTGCTCGCCGGATTTCGGCACCCAGGGGGTGATCGATCGTTTCGGTCAGATCGAGCCCAAGGTGCTGATCGCCTGTGCAGGTTATCGCTATGCCGGCAAGAACCTCGACCTGACCGGCAAGCTCAACGACATTCTCTCGCACCTGCCCACCCTGCAGCAGTTGGTCGTGGTGCCCTATGCCAATACCGGCTGCCAGGCCGGGGATTTCCACACCCAGGCCCGGGTCGAGTGCTGGAACGACTTTTACCGCGCCGAGGGCGAACCCGTCTTCACGCCCGTGCCTTTCGAGCACGCGCTCTACATCCTCTATTCCAGCGGTACCACCGGCGTACCCAAGTGCATCGTCCATGGCGCCGGCGGCACACTGCTGCAGCACGTCAAGGAGCTGGGCCTGCACGCCGACGTGACGGCCGACGACACGCTGTTCTACTACACCACCTGCGGCTGGATGATGTGGAACTGGCTGGTATCCGGCCTGGCCCTGGGCGCCACCCTGGTGCTGTACGACGGCTCGCCCTTCCACCCCGAGCCCACGCGGCTGATCGACCTGATCGACGCCGAGGACATCAGCGTGTTCGGCACCAGCGCCAAGTTCATCGCCGCCCTGGAAAAGGCCGGCGCCAAGCCACGCAGAACCCACCGGCTGAACCGGCTCAAGACCATTCTCTCCACCGGCTCGCCGCTGGCCCACGAGAGCTTCGATTACGTGTACCGCGACATCAAGGCCGATGTCTGCCTGTCGTCCATCTCCGGGGGCACCGACATCGTCTCGTGTTTCGCGCTCGGCAACCCCGTGGCGCCGGTGTACCGCGGCGAAATCCAGTGCAAGGGCCTGGGCATGGACGTGCAGGTGTGGAGCGACGACGGCAAGGCGGTGACCGACGACAAGGGCGAGCTGGTCTGCACCCGGCACTTCACGTCCATGCCGATTGGTTTCTGGAATGACCCCGATGGCGAAAAATTCCGCAGCGCCTACTTCGAGACCTTCCCCGGCATCTGGGCACACGGCGACTACGCGGAAGAAACGCCCCATGGCGGGCTGATCATCCACGGCCGTTCGGATGCCGTGCTCAACCCCGGAGGCGTGCGCATCGGCACCGCCGAAATCTATCGTCAGGTAGAGAAGATCGAACAGGTGCTGGAGTCCATCGCCATCGGCCAGCAATGGGACGGCGATGTACGTGTGGTGCTGTTCGTGCGTCTGCGCGATGGAGTACAGCTCGACGAAGCGTTGCACAAGCAGATCTGCCAGGTGATCCGCGCCAACACCACGCCGCGCCACGTGCCGGCACGGATCATCGCGGTGGCGGATATCCCGCGCACCATCAGCGGCAAGATCGTCGAGCTGGCGGTGCGCAACGTGGTGCATGGCCAGCCGGTAAAAAATACCGATGCGCTGGCCAACCCGGAGGCGCTGGAGCTGTATCGCGACCTGCCGCAGCTACAGGGCTGAAGCGAGCCGTCGGTCGCCGCTGGCGATCGACGGTGACTCCGCGCAAACATCCCGGCCAGCAGGGCCACGGGCGATGCTCATCCTACTAACGGTTCACAGATATCCTGCCCGGCACGTTCTATACTCGTGATATACCGCCAAGGAATGTCTGCGTTGCGCCTTCTTGCCTGCCTGCTTCTTTTGCTGCTGCCCTGCTCGCTGCCTGCCGAGCTGCGTGATATCCAGCTTTACATGCCGGACGCGCCGCCATTGGCTCTGCATGGTGATGACGGCCACGGCATCACCGGCGACATAGCAGTCATGGCGCTGCAGCGGGCCGGCTATAACCCGGTGGTGGTCAATGCCCCCTGGGCGCGTGCGCAGAAGCGCGCCCAGGAGTCGCGCGACGTGATGGTCGTGCCGCTCTCGCGTACCCCGCAACGGGAAGAGCATTTCACCTGGGTGGCCAATATCCAGCCGCTGTCGCGCGCCTTCTTTACCCTCGACAAGCCGGTGGCCAGCCTGGAAGAGGCGCGCCAGCGCTACCGTCTGGTCGCCGTCGGGCTGGGCTCCGCCCAGGAAGAAATTCTCAGGCGCAGTGGTTTCCAGGACGAGCAACTGTATGCGCTGAAGCTCGGTGACCAGCCGATCCAACTGGTCAGACGCGGCCGCGTGGACGCCTGGTTCACCACCGAGCTGGAAGGCCGGCACGTGTGGGATGAAGGCCCAGACCTGGCGATGAGCGCGTTGCTGGCGCCGCTGGACATGTACATCGCCTGTTCGCTGCAATGCGATCCGCAGGTGGTCAAGGCCGTGCACAGTGCCCTGGAAGACATGCGCAAGGACGGCAGCCTGCAGCGCATCACCGAGCGCTACGTGCCAAAGCGCTAGGCCCATCACCGATTGCGGGGTGGCGATTTTTCTGCTCGACTGCGCACCTACCCCATTCGAGGAGTCAGCATGGCCAGCTATCAGGCCCTCTTCGCCATCGGCGAGTCTTTCGACGCTTTTACCCATCGCGGCCTGCCCGACGAAATCGCCGCAGTAGCGCGTGTACAGGAACGTCTGAACGCCAGCGATACGTTCGACGCCACAACGCTGCAACGCCTGCAATCCGTAACAGGGCGTTATCACCTGCTGGCGGCTGGCGAAATGTGGTGCCCTGACTGCCAACTCAATGTTGCGGCGATGCACCATATGCAGACCCTGCAGCCGCGTATCGATTTAGCGATCATTACCAAGGGCCGTGCCGAAGACGAGCTGCGTGATCGCCTGGCGCTCGAGCGCATCCTGATTCCGGTTGTCGCCGTGCTCGACGAGCACTTCGAACTCATCGGTCGCTTCATAGAACGGCCGCAGGCTGTCATCGACGGCGGCGAGGCAGCCAAACCGGACTACCGCGCCGGCCGCTACCTGCAAAGCACGCTGACCGATCTGCTGGAGCTTATCGAGGCCCACGAAGGCCGGGCGCCAATCGGCACCTGACAGGCGCGGGCGCCGCGATTGCTGGCACAATACGCGCCCCCCGAACGAGGAACCCATGATGGCAAAGGCTATGGCCCGCCACATTCTGGTCAAGACCGAAGCGCAAGCCGCTGACCTGAAAAAGCGTATCGCCGCAGGCGAGGCCTTCGACGTGCTGGCACGCAAGCACTCGACCTGCCCCTCCGGCAAGAAAGGCGGCGACCTGGGCGAAGTACGCCCTGGGCAGATGGTGCGCGCCATCGACCAGGTGATCTTCAAGAAAGCGCTGCGCGAGGTGCATGGGCCGGTCAAAAGCCAGTTCGGCTATCACTTGGTGCAGGTGTTCTTCCGCGACTGAGTGCGTTCCATGCACAGGCGGTTACAGCCGGTCGCCTTGGGCTGCGCCGCACCTATCAAGCTGGCAGGATGGACGCCAACGCTGCAAAAGGAGATGAACGATGACGTTTGGACCCCTGGTAACAACCGAGTGGCTGGCACGTGAAGGCAATGCCGCGGACGTGGTGCTGTTCGACGCCAGCACCTACCTGCCCAACGAAGCGAAGAATGGCCGCGCCGAATACCTGAAAGCGCATGTTCCCGGCGCCCGTTTTTTCGATATCGAGGCCTTTTCCGACCCCGACACAGCGCTGCCCCACACCGTGCCGTCCCAAGGACGCTTCGCGCGGCTGATCGGCGCCGAAGGCGTGGGCAACGACGCCCGGGTGGTGGTGTATGACCAGAAGGGGCTGTTCTCCGCCGCGCGCGCCTGGTGGCTGTTTCGCTATTTCGGTCACCTGAATGTCGCGGTACTCGATGGTGGGTTGCCCAAGTGGCTGGCCGAGCGGCGCCCCACCGAATCCGGCGAGCCGGCTGCGACGCGCGAACGCAGCTTCCAGACCAACGTGCACAGCCGCAAGGTACGCGGCTTGGGCGATGTGCTGGAAGCAATCGAGCGCGACGACACGCTGATACTTGATGCCCGCGCTGCCAACCGCTTCGATGGCAGCACCGCCGAAGCACGCCCGGGAGTCGCCTCCGGGCACATCCCCGGCAGCCACAACCTGCCTTACAGCCGCCTGCTGCGCAGCGACCACACCCTGCAGCCAGCCGATACCCTGCGTACTTTGTTCAGCGCAGCGGGTGTCGATGGCAAGAAGCCGGTAATCACCAGTTGCGGCAGCGGCGTTACCGCAGCGGTATTGCTGCTGGGGCTGGAAGTGGCCGGGCTACCGGAAGGCGCCCTGTATGACGGTTCCTGGACCGAATGGGGCAGCCGCGCCGACACCCCGAAAGCCATCGGCGTGGTGTGACGTCTCGTCGCCCGCCTCGACCGGCGGGCGCCTATAGCGCGTGAGACTGGTACAACGCGCTCAGCGCTTCGCCTCGCAGTTGCGCCAGCTGCGCCGAGCGGCGATCACGCGGGCGCGCCACCGACACCGCCAGCTCACGCTGCAAGCGGCTGGGCGTACCGCCGAGCATCAGCACCCGATCACTCAAGTAGAACGCCTCGTCCAGGTCATGGGTGACCAGCAGCACGGCGACTTCATAGCGGGCCGCCAGCTCCGCCAGCAGATCCTGCAGTTTCATCCGTGTGAAGGCATCCACCGCGCTGAACGGCTCGTCGAGCAGCAACACGCGTGGTTTGCCATACAACGCCCTGGCGATAGCCACGCGCTGCGCCTGGCCGCCGGACAGCTGCTTGGGCAAGGCGTCGCCGCGGCCCTGCAGGCCGACGTCAAGCAGCAGCCGTTGCACCCACCTGTCATCGCCTACCCCGCCGTCCGCAAAACCGATGTTCCCGGCCACGCTCAGCCAGGGCATCAGCCGCGGCTCCTGAAACACCACGCCAACGCCGTTGCCACGTACGCGACTGAGGTGCCCGTCGAGCTGCAAACCGCCCAGAAAATCGCGATCCAGCCCGGCCGCGATGCGCAGCAGCGTGCTCTTGCCGCAGCCGCTCGGGCCGAGCAGGCTGATCACCTCGCCCGCATCAAGGCTCAGGCTGACATCTTCAAGCACCCGCACACCCGCAAAGGCCTTGTGGATGTTGTGCAATTGCAGCAGTGCACTCATGCGCCGCTCTCCCCGCCCTGATAACTGTCTCGCCAACGCAGGGCGCGGTTTTCCCAGGCCTTGAGCAGGCTGTCGCTGAGTTTGCCAAGCAGCGCCAGCAACAGGATTGCGGCGATCACCAGATCCGGTCGCGAGGTTTCCCGCCCATCGCTGAGCAGGTAACCGAGGCCGCGGGTGGCGGCGATCAGCTCGGCGGCGACCAGGAACATCCAGCTCAGGCTCAGCGCACCGCGCAGCCCGGTGAACAGGCTTGGCAGCGCAGCCGGCAAGAGAATGCGCCGCACCAGCGCCAGCGTCGACAGCCCGTAGAGCTGTCCCACTTCCACCAGTTTGCGGTCGATATTGCGGATACCGGCCAATAGCGCCAGGTACACGGGAAAGAACGCGCCCAGGGCGATCAGTACGATCTTCGGCGTTTCGTCGATACCCAGCCAGAGCAGCAGCAAGGGTACCCAGGCCAGGCTGGGGATCGCCCGCAGCGCCTGAAAGGTCGGTTCCAGATACGCCTCGGCACGCTGGCTCAGCCCGACCCAGGTGCCGATAACGATGGCCAGCGCTGCACCGATCAGGAAGCCGGCGCCGACTCGCAACAGGCTCGCGCTCAGGTGCCGCCACAGCTCGCCGCTTTGCGCCAGCAGGTGCAGCGTCTGCGCTACCTGGCTGGGCGCGGGCATCTGGTGACTCGGCAGCACACCGCTGCGCACCAGGGTTTCCAGCAGTGCCAGCAACAGCACCGGCACCACCCAGCCACGTAGGTCGTTCAATCGGGGCCGCCACGCTGGTACAACACGGCTGATGGCAAGGCTTAGCGCCTTCATCAGTTACCTGCCCTGGCTACGGGCTGGCCGATCACCTTGGCCGCCAGTTGCGGCGCGATCAACTGATCGACCACCAGCGCCACGTCGGTGCCCGGGCGCACCAGCTGCTCTTCAAGCAGGATCGGCGCCGCCGCTTTCAGCGCCTTGACGTGCTCCGCACCGGGCTGCGAATTGCTGAAATCCGTACGTGAAAGCTGCAGCCTGGCGACCTCCAACGGCAGCCTGGCTTGGTCGGCGAGCAACTGGGCCAGCGCATCAGGATGGGCAATCGCCCATTGGCGCGCCTGCTCGTAGGCCGCGATGACCTGCTGGACCAGTTCCGGCTGCTGGTTGGCGAAGGTCTCGGTCACGCTGAGCACGCTGTAGCTGTTGAAGTCGCGGTTGCGATAGAGCAGGCGCGAACCAGCCTGTAACTCGCTCGACGCCATCAGCGGATCGAGCCCGGCCCAGGCCTGCACGTCACCCCGTTCCAGGGCCACACGGCCGTCGGGGTGCTGCAGGTGGACGATCTCCACGTCGTTCTTGTTCAGCCCGGCTTCGTGCAGGCTCTGCAGCAGGAACAGGAAGGGATCGGTGCCCTTGGTGGCAGCCACCTTCTTGCCTTTGAGGTCGGCCACGGACTTGATCGGCGAATCCTTGGGTACCACCAGCGCCGTCCACTCCGGTCGGCTGGCCACGTAGACCGTGTTGATTGGCGCACCGTTGGCGCGGCTCAGCACCGCGGCCAGGCCGGCGGTGGAGGCAAAATCGGTACTGCCGCCATTGAGGTATTCCAGCGAGCGGTTGCTGCCTTGGCTCAATACCCATTTGACACTGATACCCTGCGGCGCCAGGGCTTTCTCGAGCAGCCCCTGCTGCTTGAGCACCAGGCTGGTGGGCGCGTAATAGGCATAGTCCAGGCGCACCTCTTTGGGAGGCGCAGCGTAAACGGCGGCGGGCAGCCAGGCGCTCAACAGGGCGGCCAGACCGACACCCAGGGTCAGTTTGTTCATGCTCATCTCCTCGTAAATAAAGGCGCCTTCCAACCCGTTGGCGGGCCGGTCAGGAGATGTCATTGCAAGCGGTCGCGCCGTGCGGCAGACAGTGGAGCCGTTGGCGGCTACCGCGTTGCGGTGTGCAGAATGTGTGTTGCCGAGGGGCCGATACGGTGGTTCGCTGCCAGCCAGATCACCAATTTACGAGAGGCGGCTTAATCCCTAAAAAGAATTGTTTTCTCGGTTCTAGTAACAAATTTGCATAACGGTTCCAACTCTATGCCAGGCCTAAGCTAATGACTAAAAAATATTTAGTGCGGGTTTTCCAGATGACATAGCGTTGCTGCACCGGATCACCGGACCTCTCCCTTTTCACTCCCAGCTCGCGTGATCCGCTCGCATTTGCGGCCGCACGCGCTGCCATCGAGGCCCGTTATGTCCAATCCGCGTTCAACGCCTTCACGTGCTGCGCCCCATCCCGGCTACTTCCCCGTTTGCGCGACGCGATCTACCGGGATCAGTGCGCCATGAACGCCGAGGCCCATGTGCATGCCCATCCGGGTGACGAGTCCCTATTCGCGGCGCACCTGTTTCCCGCCGATTTCGGCAACCGCACCGCCAAGGTCGAAGGCCTGGCGCGGCGGCTGTCCGCCAGTGCCGTGCAGCGCGACCGCGCAGGCGGCACTGCCACGGCCGAGCGCGAACTGCTGCGTGACAGTGGCTTGTTGAGCCTGGCCGTGCCCCAGCAATACGGCGGCCAGGGAGCGCCATGGCCGGAGATCTACCGCATCGTGCGCTACCTGGCAGCGGCGGACAGCTCCCTGGCCCACCTGTTCGCCTTCCAGCATCTGCAGGTGGCTACCGTGCTGCTGTTCGGCACTCCCGAGCAGCAACGTCACTGGCTGACGCGCACGGTCCAGGAACGCTGGTTCTGGGGCAATGCCACCAATGGCCGCGACACCGGGCTGACGCTCAGCACCCGCGAGGAACACTTCGAGCTCAACGGCAGCAAGTCATTCTGCTCTGGCGCACTGGGCGCCGATGCGCTGGTGATCAGCGCGCCACGGCACGGCAAGGCGGATGACCGCGTATTCATCGTGCTGCCCAGCCAACGCGAGGGCCTGGCGGTGAACAGTGATTGGGACGGCTTCGGCCAGCGCCAGACCGACAGCGGCACGGTGCAGTTCGAGCAGGTGTTCGTCGACAGCCGCGAGCTGCTTGGCCCGGCTGGTCCCAGCCCGCGCACCAGCCTGCGCGCCTGCCTGTCGCAATTGATCCTGACGCAGCTGTACCTGGGTAACGCGCAGGGCGCACTGGACGCGGCGCTGCGCTACACCCGCGAGCACAGCCGCCCCTGGCCGGCGTCCGGGGTCGCTCAGGCCAGCGAAGACCCGTTCATTCAGCAGCGCTACGGCGAATTGTGGCTGCGCTATCGCAGCGCCCTACCCTTGGCCGAACAGGCTGCGCAGCGCTTGCAAAGCGCCTGGGAAAAACCAGCCCTGACCGCCACCGAGCGCGCCGAAGTCGCCCTGGCCATCAGCGAAGCCAAGGTGGTCGCGGTTCGCGCAGCCCTCGACATCACCAGCCAGATCTTCGAAACCATGGGCGCGCGCGCCACCAGTTCGCGCTACGGCTTCGACCGTTTCTGGCGCAACGTGCGGGTGCACAGCCTGCACGACCCCATCGACTACAAGGTGCGCGATCTCGGCCACTGGCTACTCAGCGGCCAAGGCCCGCAACCCTCGTTGTACAGCTGATCGCGCTCATTCACCCAAGCCGTTCGCCACCGGACCACCGGAGCCTCGATTCTCGCCGCAGCGCGCGCCCACCCACGCGCCGCTGCGTGCACATCCATACGATGAGGTTCACATGGCCAGTCCGATTACCCTTGAGGACAGCGTATCCGACCAGGATGTCGCCCCTGCGCTACACCCTGCCGCCTTTCTCGTCAGTGACGCCGAAGCGCTGGAGGCCGCCCACGCCCTGGCTCGCGCCGCCGAGGCCGAGGTGATCGTGCGTGACCGCGAGCGGCGCCTGCCGTGGGAGTTGGTGGAGCGTTTCACCGCCAGCGGCCTGGGCAGCATCGCCGTGCCGCGTACCTACGGCGGCCCGCAGTTGTCGTACGCGACCATCGCCGAGGTGTTCCGCATCATCAGTGCCGTTGATCCGGCGCTGGGGCAGATCCCGCAAAACCACTTCGGCCTGATCGGCCTGCTGCACGCCGCCGCCAGCCCGGAGCAACAGCAGCGCCTGTTCGCCAGCGTGCTCGCGGGCTGGCGCATTGGCAACGGCGGCCCGGAGCGCGGCAGCAAGCACACTCTGGATATCCAGGCGCGGCTGACCCAGCGAGGCGGCCGCAAGCTGCTCAGTGGTGAAAAGTTCTATTCCACCGGCGCGCTGTTCGCCCATTGGGTAACCGCCAAGGCGCTGGACGATCAGGGCCGCCCGTGGCTGGCATTCATCCAGCGCGGCCGCCCGGGCCTGCGCATCGTCAACGACTGGTCCGGCTTCGGCCAACGCACCACGGCCAGCGGCACCGTGCTGCTTAACGAGGTGGAAGTCGACGAAAACAACCTCGTGCCGCTGTGGCCATTGGCTGACAAGCCGAGCATCCAGGGCGCGTTTTCCCAACTGATCCAGGCGGCCATCGACCTTGGTATCGCCGACGGCGCCCTGCGCGATGCCATCGCCTTCGTGCGTGACAAGGCGCGGCCGTGGATCGATGCCAAGGTCGAGCGTGCGGGTGACGACCCGTACGTGATCGCCGAGGTCGGCCGCCTGCAGATCGAACTGCACGCCGCCGAAGCGCTCCTGCACAAAGCCGCTCGCGTGCTCGATGAAACGGTTGCGGCGCCCATCGACGCCGAGGCAGCTGCCCGCGCCTCTATCGCCGTGGCTGAAGCCAAGGCGCTGACCACCGAGGTTTCCCTGGCCGCCAGCGAAAAGCTGCTGGAACTGGCCGGCAGCCGCGCCACCCTGGCCGAGTTCGGCCTCGACCGCCATTGGCGCAACGCGCGTACCCACACCCTGCACGACCCGGTGCGCTGGAAGTACCACGCCATCGGCGCCTGGCACCTCAACGGCGGCCGTCCAAACCGCCATTCCTGGATCTGACCCATGAACGCACCTTTCAATACCGCCGCGGTGAAGATCCGCGACGACGCCCAGGCGCTGGCCACTGCCGACCGCCTGGGCGAGCATTTCGCAACCGGCGCAGCCGAGCGCGATGCCACACGCCAGTTGCCCTACGGCGAGCTGGAACAATTCAGCCAGTCAGGCCTAGGCGGCATCAGCGTGCCCACGGTGCATGGCGGCGCGGGCGTCTCCAGCGTTACCCTGGCCAAGGTCATCGCGCGGATTTCCCAGGCCGATGGCTCGCTCGGGCAAATCCCGCAGAACCATTTCTACGCCCTGGAAGTGCTGCGGGTAAACGGCAGCGAGGCGCAGCAACGCCGCCTGTATGCCGACGTATTGGCTGGCCAGCGCTTTGGCAATGCCCTGGCCGAGCTGGGCACCAGGACCGCGCTGGATCGCAACACGCGCCTGGCCCGCACGGCCAGCGGTTACCGTATCGACGGGCGCAAGTTCTATTGCACCGGCGCCCTCTTCGCCCAACGCATCCCGACTCTGGCGATCGACGAAAACGGCGTTGGTGTCCTTGCCTTCGTGCCGCGCCATGCCGACGGCCTGCAGGTGATCGACGACTGGAGTGGCTTCGGCCAGCGCACCACCGGCAGCGGCAGTGTGGTGTTCGACGGCGTGGCAGTGGCTGCCGATGACGTGGTGCCGTTCCAGAGCGCTTTCGAGCACCCGACCACCGTTGGTCCGTTCGCCCAGTTACTGCACGCGGCCATCGACACGGGTATCGCCCGTGCCGCTTATGAAGACCTGCTGCACTTCGTGCGACACAAGTCGCGGCCGTGGATCGATGCTGGTATCGACAAGGCCTGTGATGACCCGCTGACCCAACAGGATATCGGCAAGCTGCGCGTTCGCCTGGCCGCCACCGAGGCGCTACTGGAGCGTGCAGGTGAATTCGTCGACCGCGCCCAGGCCGCGCCAGATGCCGACAGCGTAGCGGCGGCCTCGATTGCGGTGGCCGAAGCCCGGGCGATCAGCACCGAAACCTCGCTGCTGCTGGGCAGCAAGCTGCTGGAACTGGCCGGCAGCCGCGCCACCCTCGCCGAGTACGGCCTCGACCGCCACTGGCGCAACGCGCGCACCCACACCTTGCACGACCCGGTGCGCTGGAAGTACCACGCCGTTGGCGACTTTTACCTCAACGACCGTCTGCCGCCGCGCCGGGGGACGATCTGATGAGCAAACAGATCCTTCTCAACGCGTTCAACATGAACTGCGTCGGGCATATCCATCACGGTTTGTGGACGCATCCGCGCGACCAGTCGACTGACTTCAACACGCTGAGCTACTGGACCGAGCTGGCCCAGTTACTCGAGCGCGGGCTGTTCGACGGCCTGTTCATCGCCGACATCCTCGGCGTTTACGACGTGTACCAGAACGGCATCGACCTGCCCCTGCAGGAAGCCATCCAGTTGCCGGTCAACGACCCGCTGCTGCTGGTGTCCGCCATGGCCGGGGTCACACAGCACCTGGGTTTCGGGGTGACCGCCAACCTCACTTACGAGGCGCCCTACACTTTCGCCCGGCGGCTCTCCACCCTTGATCACCTTACCGGCGGCCGGGTCGGCTGGAACATCGTCACCGGCTACCTGGAAAGCGCGGCAAAAGCCATGGGCCTGAGCCAGCAGGTCGAGCACGACCGACGCTACGACCAGGCCGACGAATACCTGGAGGTGCTTTACAAACTGCTCGAAGGCAGTTGGCAGGATGACGCCGTGGTAGCAGACAGACAACGGCGCGTTTATGCGCAGCCCGGCAGCGTTCACAAGGTCCGCCACCATGGCGAGTTCTATCAGGTCGAGGGTCACCACCTCAGCCAGCCCTCGCCGCAGCGCACGCCGCTGCTGTTCCAGGCCGGTTCGTCGGCGCGCGGTTCACGCTTTGCCGGGCAGCATGCCGAATGCGTGTTTATCGGCGGCAATAGCATTGATGCGGTGCGCAGCGAAGTCGACAAGGTGCGTGCCAGCGCCCTCGCCGCCGGGCGCGAGGCCGGCGCCATCAAGGTGTTCATGGGCATTGCGGTGATCGTCGCACCCAGCGAAGCCGAAGCGCGCGCCAAGCACGCCGAGTACCTGCGCTACGCCAGCCCGGAAGCCGGCATCGCGCACTTTTCCAGCTCCACCGGGATCGACCTGGCCGCCTTTGGCCTGGACGAACCGATTCAGGCGCGCAAAACCAACGCCATCGAATCCGTAGTGAAAACCTTCGGCGGCTGGACCAAGCGCCGCCTGCTGGAACAACACGCGCTTGGTGGTCGTTACCCGCTGGTGATCGGCTCGCCCGCCCAGGTAGCCGACCAGTTGATCACCTGGATCGACGCCACCGGCCTGGACGGCTTCAACCTCACACGCATTGTCACCCCGGAGAGCTACGCCGACTTCATCGATCTGGTGGTTCCCGAGCTGCAACAGCGCGGGCGCTACAAGACCGCCTACGAAGACGGTGCCCTGCGCCACAAGCTGTTCGGCAACGGCCCACGGCTGCCCGCCAATCATCCCGGCGCAGGCTGGCGCGATCCGGCACGCCTGCAACGCGAAACCACCAGCCACCACAACCTGCAAGGCTCAGCGCAAACGCGCTGAGCCTGCTTTGAACACAACAAGGATGCTAATCATGATTAAAACCTTGAAAACCCTGACCGTCGGCGCCCTGCTGGCCGCTTCATTGGCCCATGCCGAGCCGGTCCTCAAGCTCGGCACCACCGCGGCCTTCGCGCCGCCTTTGGAGGCCGCCGTGGCCGAGGCCAAGAAGCAAGGCCTGGACGTGGAGCTGATCGAGTTCACCGACTGGATCGCCCCCAATGTCAGCCTGGCCAATGGCGACATCGACGTGAACTATTTCCAGCACATTCCCTTCCTGGAGAACGCCAAGGCCGAGCGCGGCTACGACCTGGTGCCAGTGGCCCGCGGGGTGATCAACAACGTGGGCCTGTACTCCAAGCAGTACAAGGATTTCGCCAGCCTGCCGGACGGCGCCAAGGTGGCCATCGCCAACGACCCGGTCAACGGCGGGCGCGGCCTGCAACTGCTACAAAAGGCCGGGCTGATCGAGCTCAAACCGGGCGTTGGCTACAAGGCGACCCAGCAGGACATCACCGCCAACCCGAAGAACATCCGCATCATCGAGCTGGAGGCCGTGCAGTTGGTTCGTGCCTATGAAGAGGTCGATGTGGTGCAGGGCTATCCGGCTTACATCCGCCTCGCCAACACCTTCGATGCAGGCTCCGCCCTGCTGTTCGACGGCGTGGACCACCCCGAATACATCATCCAGTTCGTTGCCCAGCCGGCCAAAGCAGAGGATCCGCGTCTGCTCAAGTTCATCGAGATCTACCAGCACTCGCCGGTCGTGCGTGCCGCGCTCGACAAGGCCCACGGCAAGCTCTACCAGGCCGGCTGGGAGAGCTGACATGAGCGGCTTCGATCCCCATTTGCAGCAGGCGGCCGAGGCCAGCCTGGCTGCCAGCGTTCACCTGCATTTCGACAAGCTCGGCAAGGCCTATCAAGGCGCCGCGGGCCCGGTACAGGCGCTGGTCGATATCGACCTGTCGATCTGCCGCGGCGAAGTGTTCGGCATCATCGGGCGCAGCGGCGCGGGCAAGTCGTCGCTGCTGCGCACCATCAACCGCCTGGAGCAACCCACTAGCGGCCGGGTGCTGATCGATGGTATCGACATCGCCGGCTACGACCAGGATCGACTGGTGGCGCTGCGCCGACGCATCGGCATGATCTTTCAGCACTTCAACCTGATGTCCGCCAAGACCGTGTGGCAGAACGTCGAGCTGCCCCTCAAGGTCGCTGGCGTGCCGCGAGATCCGCGCCAGCGCAAGGTGCGCGAATTGCTCGAACTGGTCGGCCTGCAGGACAAGTACGACGCCTACCCCGCGCAGCTCTCCGGCGGCCAGAAGCAGCGCGTGGGCATTGCCCGTGCCCTGGTGCACGACCCGCAGATTCTGCTCTGCGACGAAGCCACCAGCGCGCTGGACCCGGAAACCACCCACGCCATTCTCGGCCTGCTGCGCGAGATCAACCAACGCCTGGGCCTGACCGTGGTGCTGATCACCCACGAGATGGCGGTGATCCGCGAGATCTGCGACCGCGTGGTGGTGCTGGAGCGCGGCGAAGCGGTCGAGCAAGGGCCGGTGTGGCAAGTATTCGGTGCGCCGCGCCACGAGGTTACCCGCACCCTGCTCGCTCCGCTGCAACACGCCCTGCCGGCAAGCCTGCAGCAGCGCCTGCAAACAGAGCGCGGTAGCAGTTCGGATGATCTGGTGTTGCGCCTGCATTTTTCCGGGAGCGGCCTGGAGCCGGATTTGCCAGCGTTGGGCGCCGCACTGCGCGGCAGCGCCACCTTGCTCGACGCCAGCCTGGAACAGATCCAGGGTCATGCCGTGGGTCATCTGCTCCTGTCTGTCGGCCCATCGGGCATCGCCCACGAAACGCTTATCGAAAACGCCCGTTCGCTGGCCGACCACGTGGAGGTACTGGGTTATGTCGCTGCTGGTTGAACGCCTCTGGCAAGGCTTGCTGGACACGTTGCTGATGGTCGGTGTGTCTTCCCTGCTGGCCCTGCTGGCAGGCATTCCGCTCGCGGTATTTCTGGTCACCAGCAGCAAGGGCGGTATCTTCGAGGCGCCCCGCCTGAATCAGGTGCTGGGCGCCATCGTCAACCTGTTCCGCTCCATCCCCTTCCTGATCCTGATGGTCGCGTTGATCCCCTTCACCCGCCTGGTTGTTGGCACCACCTATGGCGTCTGGGCTGCGGTGGTGCCACTAACCATCGCCGCCACGCCGTTCTTCGCACGCATCGCCGAAGTGAGCCTGCGTGAAGTCGACCACGGCCTGATCGAAGCCGCCCAGGCCATGGGTTGCCACCGCCGGCACATCATCTGGCACGTGCTGCTCCCTGAAGCCCTGCCTGGCATCGTCGGTGGTTTCACCATCACCCTGGTCACCATGATCAACTCCTCCGCCATGGCCGGCGCAATCGGCGCAGGTGGCCTCGGTGACCTCGCCTACCGCTACGGCTACCAGCGCTTCGACACACAGGTGATGCTCACGGTGATCGTTGTGCTGGTGGTGATGGTCAGCTTTATTCAGTTTGGCGGGGATAAGTTGGCGCAGCGGTTGAATAAGCGGTAAGGCGAGAGGTCTTCCCTGCCAAAGCAAGCCCTGATTTTCAGGGGCTTGCTTTAACTATGTCGCAGAAATACGACGTGGCTAAGCACCTTGCCTATCCGCAACAGACGGACGCCGGGCAAATCGAGAACGGCTCAGCGCAATTTTCTCCCGCACTTGATCGAGCAGGCGAAACGGCTGCCATCGCGGCCCCGAGGGCAGCCTGGGATGAGCGGCCGGTGGCTGACGTGGTTTGCCGTGCAATCGCACCCGGCTCATTGAACGCGACGGCCTCGCCCAGTACAGTGTTCAGCTTGATCGAGGCAGCACTGCGCAATGAATACAGCACAAGCCATCATCCCGAAAATCGTCGAACTGCTTACCCAAGAGCAACTGCCCATTGGCAGTCACCTGGCCGCCCAGAAAATCGCCGACCGCCTGAACGTGTCACGCTCCCCCGTCAATGACGCCCTGCAGTCACTGTGCGAAACCGGCCTGCTGGTGCGGATGAAGAACCGCGGCTACTTTCTCGCCCAGGAGCCTGAGAACCATGGCCCGGCCAGCCGCCCCGCCGCCCACAACCCTATCGGCGAAACCTACTTCGCCCTGGCGGATGATCTGCTGACCGGCAAGCTACCCATGGCCATTTCCGAGAGTGCCCTCAAGGCCCGCTACCCGCTCACCGGGACCCAGCTGCAAGCGTTGCTAGCGCGCATTTCCAGCGAAGGCTGGGTGAGCCGCAGGCCGGGTTATGGCTGGGAGTTCTCCTCGATGCTGACGACGCCCGACAGCCTGCTGCAATCGTATCGCATGCGCCTGGCCGTGGAGCCGGCAGCCCTGCTGGAGCCGGGCTATCACCTGGACCAGGCGATCATCGAGCGCTGCCGCGCGGTGGAACTGGCACTGATCAATGGCGGCATCGAAACCGCCAGCGCCGACGACCTGCACGAGCGTGGCGTACGGTTTCACGAAGCGTTGGTGGAGGCGTCAGGCAATCCGTTCTTCATCGACACCATCAGGCGCATCAACAAGGTGCGGCGCCTGCTCTCCTACCGCTCGATGAAGAACCGCACCCGCTACGTCGAGCATTGCGAGCAGCATCTGCACATCCTCGATCTGCTCGAAGCCGGCCAGGCGCAGCAGGCCTCCGATGCGCTGCGCGACCACCTGCAGGCAACCCTGAGAAACCTCGGCGAGATCAACGCTCTCCTGGACCCGACCAGCAACTAGCCAGGCAGCATGCTCACGGCATAGCGTGCGGCGGAGCTACCGATGCGCCCTCGATAGCGTGTCGGGCCAGGGCTGCGGCGACGAACCCGGATGCCTTCATCTCCTCGACGAAGCTCGCCAGGAAACGCTGCGCCTCTTCGCCCCGTTCACGCGGCACGCCCATCGCCTGACGGATCACCATGAAACGTCCTGGCAACAAACGCAGGCCGCCCATGCGCGCGGCATCGGCTTCCAGCTGCTGGCGAACGCCGGCTGCCACCTCATGGCCATGGGCAAGGAAGTGCTCGACCACCGCCGGCGAGGTGGGCGCCCGCTCGATACTCGCCTGCTGCAGCTCGCGGCTCAGAAAGAGGTCATAGGCACTGCCCTTGCCGACCGTGACGCGGGTCCCGGCCTGGTCCACCTGGTCATTGCTGTGCAAGGGCGACTGCTCGGTGACCAGATAGGCCCCTTCGATCAACACGTAGGCGTCGGTGAAAGCGATCTGCTCGGCGCGCTTGGGGTCGATGGCGAAAAAGCCGAAATCGGCCTGCCCGCGTTCCACCGCTTCAACCGACTTGCCGGCGGCATCCCACACCACCAGTTCCAACTCGACGCCGAGGCGTTCGGCCAGCGCGCGGGCCAGGTCGATGGAAACGCCCCGCGGCTCGCCGGTATGCGGATCACGCCCGGCCAGTATCGGATTGCCCAGGTTGATCGAAGCCCTGAGGCGGCCGTGCGGCGCAAAGGCCTGGATGAGGGATGCGGGTGTGCTCATGGTAGGGCTCGCTGGCGGTGAGGAATGAAGGATGAGGTCATGGACGGTATCGGTCGTCGAGCGCATGGCGGCTTCGATCAGGTCGTTGCGATACGGCGCAACGACCGAACTCGCGCGCGGCTTCCACCACCGCTGTCCCGGGCAGTGCGAACCGGCGCCGCAGGCTAGCTATCACGTCTTGCAGCCTGCGCGTTACACGCGGTGTTTTCCAGCATCAGTTGCAGCGCGGTAATAGTCCGCGCTGGGTGGCACAGGGCAGACCATCGATGAGCCCTGCCACTGCGCGCCGTCAGCCAACTGATCAACTGGACAGGTGTTTTTGTCATTTGCACTGAAATTACATTTTATGTGATAGAAATGTAATCGTATTGGTGTTGGAGGCTCAACGCAATCGCCTCGCCTCCCCCGATAACGCTCAGTGAAAAGAGAACGCCGTAGCCGTTGCACCCTGCTTGCGGATAACGCCTGCACGGCCCGCGACCGACCCGGCGCCAACAATAAAGACTCCACTGGAGAACACCCATGCAGACATCCCTGCGCACCCTCCTGCTCACTGCATCATGCCTGCTGCTCGGCGGGCAGGCCCTCGCGGAAGAACCGCGTCGCCCCGAGTGCATCGCCCCGGCGGCCCCCGGCGGTGGCTTCGACCTGACGTGCAAACTGGCGCAGAGCGCCTTGCTGCAGAGCAAAATGCTCAAATCACCGATGCGCGTGACCTACATGCCAGGTGGCGGCGGCGCGGTTGCCTACAACGCCGTTGCCGCCCAGCGCGCCGCCGACCCTGGCACCATCACGGCGTTTTCCAGCGGTTCGCTGCTCAGCATGGCGCAGGGTAAATACGGTCGCTACGACGTGAACTCGGTGAGATGGCTGGTCGGCCTGGGAACCAGTTATGGCGCCCTGGCGGTACGTGCCGACTCACCCCTGAAGAACCTCGACGATTTGATTGCCGCATTGAAGGCGGATCCCACCAAGGTGGTCATTGGCACCAGCGGTACGGTAGGCGGCCAGGACTGGATGCAAACCGCGCTGATCGCCCGGCAGGCAGGTGTCGACCCGGGCAGCATGCGCAACGTGGCGATGGAAGGCGGCGGCGAATTGGCCACTGCGCTACTCGGTGGGCACATCCAGGTGGCAAGCACCGATATCGCCGACTCGGTACCCCACATTCGAAGCGGCGACATGCGCATTCTTGCCGTGCTATCCGAAGAGCGTCTGGAAGGTGACGTGGTATCGGTCATCCCTACGGCCAAAGAACAGGGCTACGACGTTACCTGGCCGGTTATACGCGGTTTCTATGTGGGCCCGAAAGTCAGCGACGAAGCCTATAACTGGTGGAAGAATGCCTTCGACCAGCTCCTGGCTTCGGAAGATTTCGCCAAACTGCGCAAGGACCGGCAGTTGTACCCCTTCGCCATGACCGGTGAAGAACTGGACGCCTTCGTCAAGCAACAAACCGTCGAGTACACCGCACTGGCCAAGGAATTCGGCCTGATCCAGGAATAAATAGGCCGCGCCAGACCGCATTCCCTGGGCCTCGCCCAGGGAATGCACCGCCTGTTGCGGAGTTCCCCGCCCGCACCACATTGTTTGAGGCCATCACTCGCCCTTCTGCTAGCGCCTGATCGGTCTGCCTGATTGCTGCAGGCGCGGACGCCGAAGCAGCCAAACGGGCTCCGACAGCGGCGCCTCCCCCGGCACCTGCGCCGCCAGCACGCAAGCGCCTCTCGCCAGGCCTCAATACAGGTGGCCGTATAACTGGCGTCACACGTATGAGACAATCTGTCGGATGTCGGACATGAAACCCGCCTTTATTGCCCAGCAGCCTGGCCACTCCGTGCCACCGCTGCTCTTCACATACGCGCGCTGAACCCCGCTCTGCCTTAGACCAAAAGCAGACGAACAGCCTCGATAGTGGTACCGAACCGTTATCCGGCCAAGATGCGCGAAGCCAAGTTATTGATAGGTAAGCACTTTGATTTCCACAGCTAACATCACGATGCAGTTCGGTGCCAAGCCGCTGTTCGAGAACGTGTCCGTAAAGTTCAACAACGGCAACCGCTACGGCCTGATCGGCGCCAACGGCTGCGGCAAGTCGACCTTCATGAAGATCCTCGGCGGTGATCTCGAACCGTCCGGCGGCCAGGTCATGCTCGAGCCGAATGTGCGCCTCGGCAAACTGCGCCAGGATCAGTTCGCCTACGAAGAATTCAACGTGATCGACACCGTGATCATGGGCCACGAAGAGTTGTGGAAGGTCAAGGCCGAGCGGGATCGCATCTACTCGTTGCCGGAAATGAGCGAAGAGGACGGCATGAAGGTCGGTGAGCTCGAGGGCGAGTTCGCGGAGATGGACGGCTATACCGCCGAATCTCGCGCCGGCGAGCTGCTGCTCGGCCTGGGCATTGCGCTGGAACAGCATTTCGGCCCGATGAGTGAAGTCGCGCCCGGCTGGAAGCTGCGCGTGCTGCTGGCACAGGCACTGTTCTCCGACCCGGACGTACTGCTGCTCGACGAACCGACCAACCACCTGGACATCAACACCATCCGCTGGCTGGAAACGATACTCACGGCGCGCAACAGCACCATGATCATCATTTCTCACGACCGTCACTTCCTCAACTCGGTCTGCACCCACATGGCCGACCTGGATTACGGCGAGCTGCGCCTGTTCCCCGGCAACTACGACGAATACATGACCGCGGCGACCCAGTCGCGCGAGCAGCTGCTGTCGGACAACGCCAAGAAGAAGGCGCAGATTTCCGAACTGCAGAGCTTCGTCAGCCGCTTCTCGGCCAACGCCTCGAAAGCCAAGCAGGCCACCAGCCGTGCCAAGCAGATCGACAAGATCCAGCTGGCCGAGGTCAAGCCGTCGAGCCGGGTCAGCCCGTTCATTCGCTTCGAGCAAACCAAGAAGCTGCACCGCCAGGCCGTGACCATCGAGCAGATGTCCAAGGGTTTCGATGGCAAGCCGCTGTTCAAGAACTTCAGCTTCACGGTAGAAGCCGGCGAGCGCGTGGCGATCATCGGGCCCAACGGCATCGGCAAGACCACCCTGCTGCGCACTCTGGTCGGCGAGCTGAAGCCCGATGCCGGTGCGGTGAAATGGACGGAGAGCGCCGAAGTCGGCTACTACGCCCAGGACCACGCCCATGACTTCGAGGATGATGTCAGCCTGTTCGACTGGATGGGCCAATGGACCACCGGCGAACAGGTGATTCGTGGCACCCTCGGCCGCATGCTGTTCTCCAACGACGAGATCCTCAAGTCGGTCAAGGTCATTTCCGGTGGCGAACAGGGCCGCATGCTGTTCGGCAAGCTGATCCTGCAAAAGCCCAACGTGCTGGTGATGGACGAACCGACCAACCACCTGGACATGGAATCCATCGAGGCGCTCAACCTGGCGCTGGAGAACTACCCGGGCACGCTGATCTTCGTGAGCCATGACCGCGAGTTCGTCGGCTCTCTGGCCACTCGCATCATCGAGCTGTCGGCCAACGGCGTGACCGACTTCAGCGGCACCTATGACGACTATCTGCGCAGCCAGGGCATCATCGTCTGATCAGCTGAGCCGGCACGACCAAAAGCCCCGTCATCTACTGGATGACGGGGCTTTTTCGTGTAGATGGTTTTTTAATGGGTATCGCCGCTTCGCTCCTCGACCTACGCGGCCAGCCCCGAGCTAACGCCCCGTAGCCTGGGTTGAGCATCGCGATACCCAGGAAATCTCCCCGGGTGTCGCTGCGCTCGACCCAGGCTACGGAGTAGCAGGCAACATGACACCAAACAACAGATACAAAAACGCCGCTCTATTGAGCGGCGTTTTGCATTGCAGCTAGCAGCTAGAACCTGTTTACGACCTTGCGAGCTAGAGAACTGCAAGGCCTAGGCGGCCCCGCAAAAACAGGCGAGGAACGGTCGGAGTCGCGGGCGACTGTACTGTTGTACATGAGCATTCCGAGCCTGTTTTCAACGCCGCAGGGCCGACGCGCAGCTAGTCGTAAATAGGTTCTCAGGCAGAGAGCTCGACCAATAGCTTGTTCAGGCGCTGCACATAGGCGGCCGGGTCTTTGAGGCTGTCGCCTGCAGCCAGCGCCGCCTGGTCGAAGAGGATGTGCGACAGGTCGCCAAAACGGTCTTCGTCCGGCTCGGCATCCAGCTTCTCGATCAGCGGGTGGTTAGGGTTGAATTCGAAGATCGGCTTCGAATCCGGCACCTTCTGCCCGCTGGCCTCGAGGATCTGACGCATCTGCAGGCCCAGGTCCTGTTCGCCAATGGCCAGGATGGCCGGCGAGTCGGTCAGGCGGTGGGACACACGCACCTCGGCAACCTGCTCGCCCAGCGCACTCTTCAGGCGCTCGACCAACCCTTCCTTGCTCTTGGCGACTTCTTCCTGAGCCTTCTTGTCTTCTTCCGAGTCCAGCGAGCCCAGATCCAGGTCACCGCGAGCCACGTCAACGAACGTCTTGCCGTCGAATTCGGTGAGGTAGCTCATCAGCCACTCATCGATGCGATCGGTGAGCAGCAGCACTTCGATGCCTTTCTTGCGGAAGACTTCCAGGTGCGGGCTGTTCTTGACCTGCGCGTAGGACTCGCCGGTGAGGAAGTAGACCTTGTCCTGGCCTTCCTTGAGACGACCGATGTAGTCGCCCAAAGAAACCACCTGCTCACCCTCGCCTTCGGCCGTCGAGGCGAAGCGCAGCAGGCCGGCGATCTTTTCCTTGTTGGCGAAATCTTCCGCCGGGCCTTCCTTGAGGACCTGGCCGAAGTTCTTCCAGAACGCCTTGTACTGCTCGGGCTCGTTCTTCGCCAGTTTCTCCAGCATGTCGAGCACGCGCTTGGTCAGGGCCGACTTCATGGAGTCGATCACCGGATCCTTCTGCAGGATTTCGCGGGAGACGTTCAGCGACAGATCGTTGGAATCGACCACACCCTTGATGAAGCGCAGGTACAGGGGCAGAAACTCGTCAGCCTGGTCCATGATGAACACGCGCTGCACGTACAGCTTCAGGCCACGCGGTGCTTCACGCTGGTACAGATCGAACGGCGCGCGGCCCGGCACGTACAGCAGCGAGGTGTATTCCAGCTTGCCTTCGACCTTGTTGTGGCTCCAGCTCAGCGGGTTGTCGTAGTCGTGGGAAACGTGTTTGTAGAATTCCTGGTACTGCTCGTCGGTGACCTCGGTACGCGGACGCGTCCACAGCGCGCTGGCGCGGTTGACCACTTCCCACTCAGGCTCCGCGGGCTTGTCTTTCTCTTCACCGTGGAATTCCTTCGGCAGCTCGATCGGCAGGCCGATGTGGTCGGAATATTTCTTGATGACGTTGCGCAGGCGCCAGCCATCGGCGAACTCTTCTTCGCCGCTCTTGAGGTGCAGAACGATTCGGGTACCGCGCTCGGCCTTCTCGACGGTGGCGATCTCGAAATCGCCTTCGCCTTTGGACGACCAGTGCACGCCCTCGCCTGCCGAGAGGCCGGCACGACGAGTGAAGACCTCGACCTGGTCGGCGACGATGAACGCCGAATAGAAGCCCACGCCAAACTGGCCGATCAGATTCGAGTCCTTCTTCTGGTCACCGGAGAGATTCTTGAGGAAGTCGGCAGTGCCGGATTTGGCGATGGTGCCCAGGTGCGCGATGGTTTCTTCGCGGCTCATGCCGATGCCGTTGTCTTCGAGGGTGACGGTCTTGGCGTCCTTGTCGAAGGTCACGCGGATCTTCAGCTCGGCACCGCCCTCGAGCAGTTCGGGCTTGGCCAGCGCCTCGAAACGCAGCTTGTCTACGGCGTCGGAGGCGTTGGAGATCAACTCGCGCAGGAAGATTTCCTTGTTGGAATACAGCGAGTGAATCATGAGGTGCAGCAGTTGCTTCACCTCGGTCTGGAAGCCCAGGGTTTCTTTTTGAGTTTCCACACTCATGGTCATCTAACTCCACATTGATGGCTAAGCCGCGGTACGGCGGATGACCATCAGGTGGGGGCACCGCGGGAAAACTTCAAGTCATTCGTCGATCAGTTCGACATGCACGATGTCCGTTTGCGGCATGGCAAAGCGCGCCTCGCCCGAACCATTGAGGCGCTGGCTGAGAATCAGCTGGCCCTGTTCGATCCCGACGAGCCGCCCCTGGATCGAGTTGCCTTTCTCGCTGAATGCTCGTAACGGCTGATTGATGTAGCGCTGTGGCTCGGCGAGCAGACGCACCAGGGAGAAATCCTGGCGTGGATCCCCGGCCGCCTCGGTCGCGCGCGACGCAGCGGGCTCGATGGGCGCAGCCGCAGGGGTGCTGCCGGCGGCGGGCAGGTTGGCAAAGCGATCGTCATCCACCCGCCAGCCCTGCTGTGGGTGTTTGCTCAGGCTGAGCGGCAGACGCTGCTCACGGCCATCGATACGCGCCGTCACGTCCAGCATCAGGTTACTGCCCGTCACGGCCATCACAGGCAAAGGCGAAAGCTGCACATCGCGGGTGGTGAAGCGCCGCTGCAGATAGTCGGTGAGTACATACGCCAGGGTGTCGCGCGAGTCGATACGGCGATCCACCCTGCCCTCGTGGTAACGCAGGCCGTTGCGAAACACCTCGATCGTGCCACTCAGGGTGGTCTCGAATTGCGCTGGCAGTACCAGGTGAAAGTCGCCAACCAGACGATTGGGCGCCTCGGCACGCAGGTCCAGGTGCAGGGTGTAACCGCCCTTTAGCTGACGCGCCTCGGGCAATTCCTGATCGGGCAGCAGCCAGCTCAGCTCGATCTCCGGTAACGCGCCCTGGTCATCGGGTAGAACGTCCATGCGCACCCCGTCAGCCGCCAGTGGCAGGCCACGAATGATCAATTCACGTCGCGCGAAGAAATCCTGCCCTTCGCGCAGGCTGAGCGCGCCGTCTACCAACTCCCCTTCACGTGGCACGAACGGCTCGCCATTGAGCTGGCCATGAAGCTGGATGTTCAGGTCACCGGGCTCCTGTTTTTCCGGCTGCAGCCACTGCAGGCCCAGGATGGCTTCCAGGCGCTGCGGATCCTGCCCGGCCATCACCGCCAGGCCGACCACCAGCGGGATGAAACCCAGCGCGCAGCAGGCCAGTGCGTGCCTGGCCCGGCGCCAATGGCGCACGATGAACAGCAGCGTCAACGGTGGCAGCAGGCACGCCCAGCCCCACAGCAGGCTCGTGGCGAACCCGCGCATCACCAGCAGCACCAGGCCGACGAGAATCAGTAGCAGACCACTCAGGATCAGCAACGCGTCCATTCAGTTTCCTTAGATCAGTAGCCAGGCTCGGCGGCGGATGCGCGATCTGCAGCGATAAACGAGCGTCACGATAATCATCGGCGCGCGCCGATTCCATCGGGTAATCAAGAATTTTCCAGTTTTGTGACAGGCCCTGAATTGGTGCTTTCAGCAGTATGGGCAGTGCTTTATGGGGCATCGAGCAGAAAGGAAATGAACTTATACCCCTTTAGGCGCCTCGAAAAACCGTAATGGTATTTACCCAAAGGAGACGCACCACCATGCAAAAATCAGTCGCTTACGCCTTCATGCTGGCTGCCACGCTGGGCCTTGCGGCCTGTGACAAGCCGTCCGAAAACAAAGCCGAAGATGCTCAGGAAGCCCGTACCGAAGCCCAGGAGTCGATGAACGACGCCGCTGAGGAGAGCAACGAAGCTGCCCAGAAGGAAGCTGAAGCTGCTCAGGAGAGCGCCGCCGAGCAACAGGAAAACTCTCAGCAAACCACGCCTGAAAATGCCACTCCAGGCGATTCCAGCATGCCGGCTACGCCGCCAGCAGTTCCCGCGGAGCCAGCGGCACCTGCAGAACCTGCCAAGCAGTAATGATTCTGTACGTTATCCGCAGCTTGCTGCGGATAACGTCACTCTCCAAATGCCTTTCCCCAAGGCTACCGGCTGAAGCGCTCAGAGCGCCGGCGTCAGCATAAGCAACAGGCTGCACACCAGCCCCACTATCCAGACCGCACTGCGTTGCCAATGCATATCTGCCCAATAACAGAGCAGGTAGAGCACCCGCGAGACCACGAACACCACTGCCAGCACATCCACCAGCCACCCACTGCTCTGCGTGACGTGAGCCATCAGCACGCCTGCTGCAAACAGCGGAAATATCTCGAAGCTGTTCTGATGCGCGGCCAATGCACGTGCCCCGAACCCCTTGAGACGCGCCTGCTGCGCGCGTGGATCGTGGTTATCGTATTGCCCTCCTTCTTCCTTCATTGCCTTGGCTACCGGCATCTTCGCGATGAAGATCAGCAAGGCACTGATGAATACGCACCAGAATGGAATACTCACTCGACTTTCTCCTTGGCCGGCTCGAAAGTCGGCGTTTGCGTATAGACCATCACTTCCAGTACGTCGGAGTGAAATTCACGGCGATACAGCACCACCACAACGCCTGCGCTAACCAGCATGAAGAACCACGGGTTGATGAACCAGGCGAGCGTCGCCATACCGAAGTAATAGGCTCGCAGGCCGTAGTTGAACTGGTTGGCCGCCATCGAGATCACCCGCGCGGTACGCTCGCCAAACGCCTTGCGCTCCTGCTCGGTGACGTGCCGCTCGCCGATCATCGGCGCGGAGCCCACCAGCACGGCGGCAAAGTTGTACTGGCGCATGCACCAACTGAACGTGAAGAAGGCATAGACGAAGACCACGGCCAGGCACAACAGCTTGGCCTCCGACATGCTGCGGCTGGCAGCCTGCACGAACGGCAAATCGGCCAACAGCGACACCGCGCGGTCCGATGCACCGAGCACCGTGAGGATGCCGGCCAGGATGATCAGGGTACTGGAGGCGAAGAACGAGGCGTTGCGCTCGAGGTTGCCGATCACGTTGGCGTCGGCGATACGGTTGTCGCGCAGCAACATGCGGCGCATCCAGTCTTCTCGATAAAGATGCAGAACGCTGGCCAGGCAGGGCGTTGTACGGCCCTTGGCCTGGGCATAACGGGTGTAGCCGCCCCAGCACAGGACGAACCACAGAACGGCGAGTATGTGCGGCAGATATTCTTCACTGATGGACATGCAGGCTCCTTGTAAGGCTGGAGCGATTATAGCCGTGCACGATAATAAAAAGCCGCTCGGGGGAGCGGCTCTTGGGAAGGTCAGGCAGCGGCAGGTCGCCGCGCGCCCAACGCCCGGTCAACCAGACAGGCGATTGCCAGGGTCACCAGCACAGGCACCAGCCAACCCAGGCTCTGAGCGGCCAAGGGCAGTTTGGCGAAGATGGCCGGCACATAGTCGCTCCAGCCGGCTGCGCCCAGGCCGTCAGCCACGCCAAAGATCAATGTCACCGCCATCACCGGCACGAATACACGGCTTTGCGAAAGCCAGAAACGGCTCGCCAGGCTCAGCGCCACCAGCACGATGGCCAGCGGATACAGGCCGACCAGCACGGGAACCGAGACGCTGATCAGTTGCGTAAGCCCCTGGTTGGAAACCGCCAGGCTGAATACCGCCAGAACCACCACCACGGCGCGGTAGGGCACCTTGAGCAGGTCGCTGAAGAACTCGCCGCAGGCGGTCAGCAAGCCAACCCCAGTGGTCAGACAGGCGAGGATGATCACCACGGCCAGCAACAGCGAACCGGCAGAACCGAAGGTATCGTTCACGTAGGCGGTAAGAATCTGCCCGCCATTTTCCGCACCTGCAGCCAGCTCATGGCTGGTCGCGCCGAGGTAGAACAGCGACAGGTACACCAATGACAACGCCACCGCCGCGATGATGCCGGCAATTACGCAGTAACGGGTCACCAGGCCATGATCGGTGATACCACGCGCGCGAACCGCATTGGCGATCACGATGCCGAATACCAGGGCGCCCAGCGCATCCATCGTCAGGTAGCCCTGCAGGAAGCCCTGCACCAATGGCTCGCTGCGATAGGCACCGGTTGCCATCCCGACCTCACCAGCCGGGGCGAACAGCGCGGCGCCACCCAATACGATCAGTGCCACGATCAGCACCGGCGTGATGAACTTGCCGACCCGATCGACCAGGCGACCCGGGTTGAGCGACAGGAACAGCACGGCGGCGAAATACACCACGCTGTATGCGAACAGCGCCGTGGCACTGCTGCCGACAAAAGGCTGCATGCCAATTTCGAACGATGCGACAGCCGTCCTCGGCGTGGCAAACAGCGGTCCGATCGCCAGGTACACGGCAACGGCAAGCGCGATACCGGCCCAGCGCCCCAGCGGAGTGGTCAAGGTTGGCAGGCCGCCGCCCACCCGGGCCAGGGCCACCACCGTGAGCAGCGGCAGGCCGACCCCGGTGAGCAGAAAGCCAATCGCCGCGGCGGCGATGTTCTCGCCAGCGGCCAGGCCGGCACTGGGTGGGAAGATGATGTTGCCCGCGCCCAGAAAAAGCGCGAACGTCATGAAACCGAGAGCCAGGATGTCCAGGCTTTTCAAGCGAGTCATAGAGGGAAATACCGCTGGCAGAAAATCAAGAAATGTTCCGGAGGGTTTCCATCGGGATCAGGGGAAACGTTGTCCGGGCTCGTGGGCCGGACCAGTGGAGGCAAAGTTTCGTCTGCTTGTGGCAGAACGTATGCCGGGGCGGCATGGTAACCAAAATCGGCAGTTATCTCGAAATTGCCGAATAAACTGTCGAACAGCTGTAAGTTGGCGTCGCCTGAACGAAAAAGGCCACCCGAAGGTGGCCTTTTTCTGTTCGGATGGCTTACGCCTTCTTCACTTCCCAACCGGTCAGCTCGGCCAGGGCCTTGCCGATGTCAGCCAGGGAACGCACGGTTTTCACACCAGCGTCCTGCAGTGCAGCGAATTTCTCGTCTGCAGTGCCTTTGCCGCCGGAAATGATGGCGCCAGCATGGCCCATACGCTTGCCGGGAGGCGCGGTCACACCAGCGATGTAGGAAACTACAGGCTTGGTGACGTTGGCCTTGATGTAGGCAGCTGCTTCTTCTTCAGCCGAACCGCCGATCTCGCCGATCATGACGATCGCTTCGGTCTTCGGGTCTTCCTGGAACAGCTTCAGGATGTCGATGAAGTTGGAGCCCGGGATCGGGTCACCGCCGATGCCCACGCAAGTGGACTGGCCGAAGCCGGCGTCGGTGGTCTGCTTGACGGCTTCATAGGTCAGGGTGCCGGAACGCGACACGATGCCTACTTTGCCTGGCAGGTGGATGTGGCCTGGCATGATGCCGATCTTGCACTCGCCCGGCGTGATCACGCCTGGGCAGTTCGGGCCGATCAGGGTAACGCCCAGCTCGTCGCAGGTGACCTTGGCATCCAGCATGTCCAGGGTAGGAATGCCTTCGGTGATGCACACGATCAGCTTGATGCCGCCGAAAGCAGCTTCCAGGATCGAGTCCTTGCAGAACGGAGCCGGAACGTAGATGACCGAAGCGTCAGCGCCGGTCGCTTCCACAGCTTCCTTCACAGTGTTGAACACTGGCAGGTTCAGGTGGGTAGTGCCGCCTTTGCCTGGAGTCACGCCGCCAACCATCTTGGTGCCGTAGGCGATGGCTTGTTCGGAGTGGAAGGTACCTTGCGAACCAGTGAAACCCTGGCAGATAACCTTGGTGTCTTTATTGATCAGGACGCTCATTACTTGCCCTCCGCAGCTTTGACGACTTGCTGAGCAGCGTCGGTCAGGCTGGTTGCCGCGATGATGTTCAGGCCGCTTTCGGCCAGGACTTTGGCACCCAGTTCAGCGTTGTTGCCTTCCAGACGGACGACAACCGGAACCTTGACGCCCACTTCCTTCACTGCGCCGATGATGCCTTCGGCAATCATGTCGCAACGAACGATACCGCCGAAGATGTTCACCAGAACGGCAGCAACGTTGCTGTCGGACAGGATGATCTTGAAGGCTTCGGTTACGCGCTCTTTGGTTGCGCCGCCACCTACGTCGAGGAAGTTGGCTGGCTTGCCGCCGTGCAGGTTGACGATGTCCATGGTACCCATGGCCAGGCCGGCACCGTTGACCATGCAGCCGATGTTGCCTTCGAGGGCAACGTAGTTCAGTTCGAACTTGGCAGCGTGGGCTTCACGGGCGTCGTCCTGCGACGGGTCGTGGAAGGTCTTCAGCTTCGGCTGACGGTACATGGCGTTAGCGTCGATGTTGATCTTCGCGTCCAGGCAGTGCAGGTCGCCGTCGGCCTTGATGACCAGCGGGTTGACTTCCAGCAGAGCCAGGTCGTGATCCTTGAACAGCTTGGCCAGACCTACGAAGATCTTGGCGAACTGAGCAACTTGCTTGCCTTCCAGGCCCAGCTGGAATGCCAGCTCGCGACCCTGGAACGGCTGAGCGCCGACCAGCGGATCGATAGTGGCCTTGAGGATCTTCTCAGGAGTTTCATGAGCGATCTTCTCGATGTCCACGCCACCTTCGGTGGAAGCCATGAACACGATACGACGGCTGGAACGGTCAACGACCGCGCCCAGGTACAGTTCCTTGGCGATGTCGGTGCAGGACTCGACCAGGATCTTGGTGACCGGCTGACCATTGGCGTCAGTCTGATAGGTCACCAGACGCTTGCCCAGCCAGTTGGCGGCGAAAGCCTTGGCGTCTTCCTTGCTCTTGACCAGTTTCACACCACCCGCTTTACCGCGGCCACCAGCGTGTACCTGAGCCTTGACGACCCACTCGGTACCACCGATTTTTTCGCAGGCTTCTGCTGCTGCTTCCGGGGTGTCTACGGCGAAGCCCTTGGATACGGGCAGGCCGTATTCAGCGAACAGCTGCTTACCCTGATACTCGTGAAGATTCATGCTTGTCTACCGTTTTCGTTTAGGTATTGCGCATCGGTGCTGCACTGACGTGCCGCACCACCTGTGACCGCCTCTAGGCAGTCCGGCGCACATTCCGCGCATGGGCCTGAGCCCTGCGCGGGCAATGCACCGTGGTTCTGCTTCGCGAAAAATCGTCTGTACGGCACCGGCCGAAAGGCCGGCACCAGACGAACGACTTCTTAGCGTTTCTTGCGGTTGGCAACGTGAATTGCGCCACCGTTTACTGCCAGCGCTGCTTCGTGCAGGGCCTCGGACAGGGTCGGGTGCGAGAAGACCATCATGCCCAGGTCTTCAGCGCTGGTCCCGAATTCCATGCCGATGGCGCCTTGCTGCACCAGCTCTGCCGCGCTCGGGCCGATCACGTGTACACCCAGTACGCGGTCGGTGTTGGCATCGGCGATGACCTTGACGAAACCGCCGGTGTCGTTGGCTGCCATGGCACGGCCGCTGGCGGCGAACGGGAAGGTACCGACGTTGACGGCAACGCCCTCGCCCTTGAGCTGCTGCTCGGTCTTGCCGACCCACGCGATTTCCGGGTGGGTATAGATGACCGACGGGATCAGGTCATAGTTCATCTGCGCCTTGTGACCGGCGATACGCTCGGCAACCATCACGCCCTCTTCCGAGGCCTTGTGAGCGAGCATCATGCCGCGCACCACGTCACCGATGGCGTAAACACCTGGAACGCTGGTGGCGCAGTGGTCATCGACGAAGATGTAGCCACGCTCGTCCAGATCCACACCGCTGTCCGAAGCCAGCAGATCAGTGGTGACCGGGCGACGGCCAACGGCAACGATCAGCTTGTCGAACACGATCTTCTGTTCGCCAGCCGAGTCGGTATAGTTGACGGTGACTTGCTTCTTCTTGACTTCGGAACCGGTCACGCGAGCGCCCAGTTTGATGTCCAGGCCCTGCTTGGTGAGGATCTTCAGGGCTTCCTTGGCAACTGCTTCGTCAGCAGCCGGCAGGAACTTGTCCAGTGCTTCCAGAACGGTCACTTCAGCGCCCAGACGGGCCCATACCGAACCCAGTTCCAGACCGATGACGCCAGCGCCGATGACGCCCAGCTTCTTCGGTACCGATTGAAACTCCAGTGCGCCGGTGGAGTCGACGATCACGTCCTGGTCGACCGGAGCCGGCGGGATGTCGATCGGACGCGAACCGGAGGCCAGGATCACGTTCTCGGCTTCGACGACGGAAGTCTTGCCGTCTTTGTCGGTGACTTCGACTTTCTTGCCAGCCAGCAGCTTGCCGTGGCCTTCGAGCAGGGTCACACCGTTAGCCTTGAACAGGCCGGCAACACCGCCAGTCAGGTTCTTGATGATGGTGTTCTTGCGACCGACCATGGCCGGTACGTCGATGCTCAGGCCCTTGGTGCTGATGCCGTGAGCGGCGAAGCCGTCATGGGCTTCGTGGTATTTCCAGGAGCTGTCCAGCAGCGCCTTGGAAGGAATGCAGCCGACGTTCAGGCAGGTACCACCGAGGGCGATCTTGCCGTCCTTGTCCTGGTACTTCTCGATGCACGCGGTTTTCAGGCCGAGTTGGGCAGCCTTGATGGCGGCAACATAGCCGCCAGGGCCGGCACCGATGACTACCACGTCGAATTTCTGGCTCATAAAAGATTCCTTTTAGCTTCAAGCTTCGAGCTCAGGCATGGGTGGCGAGCCCGGTGGGACTCGCCACTCGCTACCTGCAGCTGCGTTTAGATGTCCAGCAGCAGACGAGCTGGGTCTTCCAGCAGGTTCTTGATGGTCACCAGGAAGGTCACGGCTTCTTTGCCGTCGATCAGGCGGTGATCGTAGGACAGTGCCAGGTACATCATCGGGCGGATCACGACCTGACCATTCACGGCCACCGGACGCTGGATGATGTTATGCATGCCGAGAATCGCGGCCTGCGGCGGGTTGACGATCGGCGTCGACATCATCGAACCGAAGGTGCCGCCATTGGTGATGGTGAAGGTGCCGCCGGTCATCTCTTCGATGGACAGCTTGCCGTCACGGGCTTTCTTGCCGTAGGCAGCGATACCGGCTTCGATATCGGCCAGGCCCATCAGTTCGGCATTGCGCAGTACCGGTACGACCAGACCACGGTCGCTGGAGACGGCGACGCCGATGTCCTGGTAGCCGTGGTAGACGATGTCGTTGCCGTCGATCGAGGCGTTGACCGCCGGCAGACGCTTCAGTGCCTCGGTGGCCGCTTTGACGAAGAAGGACATGAAGCCCAGGCGAGTGCCGTTGTGAGCTTTCTCGAACTGGTCCTTGTACTTCGAACGCAGCGCCATGATCTCGGACATGTCGACTTCGTTGAACGTGGTCAGCATGGCCATGTTCGACTGCGCTTCGACCAGACGGCGAGCCACGGTGGCACGTACGCGGGTCATCGGCACGCGCTTCTCGGTACGGTCGCCAGCAGCGGCCACAACCGGAGCGGCAGCAGCAGGCGCGGCAGCCGGCTTGGCAGCAGGCGCGTTCTTCTTGGCTTCAACGGCTGCGACCACGTCTTCCTTGGTCACACGACCGCCCTTGCCGGAACCGCTGATGCTGTTCGGGTCGATGCCGTTTTCTTCGGCCAGCTTGCGTGCAGCAGGCGACAGGATCTGGTCATCGCCAGCAGCGCCGGCAGGTGCAGCGGCCTGAGCCGGAGCAGCTGCGGCCTGGGCAGGCGCGGCAGCGGCCGGAGCAGCTGCGCCACCCTCGGTCAGGGTGCCCAGCACTTCATTGGAGAGTACGGTATCGCCTTCGTTCTTGACGATTTCGGCAACCACACCATCGGCCTCGGCCAGTACTTCGATAACGACCTTGTCGGTTTCGATGTCAACGATCAGCTCATCACGCTTCACCGCTTCACCGGGCTTCTTGTGCCAGGTTGCTACGGTGCCGTCGGCGACCGATTCGGGGAATGTAGGGGCTTTGATCTCGATAGCCATTGTGTTCTGTTCCTTAAATTCGGTTTGTTCGAGAAGGTGGCCTCACGCGGGCCACCTTCTTCGCGATGGCGTTTAAACGGTGAAGGCATCCTGCAGCAGTTTTTCCTGCTGCTCGGCGTGCATCGAAGCGTAACCACAAGCAGGTGCGGCCGAAGCATCACGACCCGCGTACTCGAGCACCAGAGATTTCTTGTGCGTCGCGGTAGCACGACGCATGTGGTGCTGGCTGCAATACCAGGCGCCCTGGTTCATCGGCTCTTCCTGACACCAGACGACATGCTTGAGGTTCTTGTAGCTGGCGAACACCTCATTGAGGTCGTCTTCCGGGAACGGATACAGCTGCTCGATACGCACGATGGCGATATCGTCGCGGCCTTCGGCACGGCGTTTCTCCAGCAGGTCGTAGTAGACCTTGCCACTGCACAGTACCAGGCGCTCGACCTTCTTCGGGTCGAGGGTATCGATTTCCGGGATCACGGTCTGGAACGAGCCTTCGGCCAGATCTTCCAGGGTCGAAACGGCCAGCTTGTGGCGCAGTAGCGACTTGGGCGTCAGCACCACCAGCGGCTTGCGCAGCGGGCGGATGACCTGACGACGCAGCAGGTGGTAGATCTGCGCCGGCGTGGTCGGTACCGCTACCTGAATGTTGTGCTCGGCGCACAGCTGCAGATAACGCTCCAGACGTGCCGAAGAGTGCTCCGGGCCCTGCCCTTCGTAACCGTGCGGCAGCAGCATGGTCAGGCCGCACAGCCGGCCCCACTTGGTTTCGCCGCTGGAAATGAACTGGTCGAACACCACCTGGGCGCCGTTGGCGAAGTCGCCGAACTGGGCTTCCCAGATCACCAGCGCGTTCGGCGTGGTGGTGGCGTAACCGTATTCGAATGCCAGTACCGCTTCTTCCGACAGGAAGGAGTCGTACAGGTCGAAACGTGGCTGACCTTCATAGAGGTTCTGCAGCGGCAGGTAGGCGCTACCGTCCTTCTGGTTATGCAGCGCCGCATGGCGGTGCGAGAAGGTGCCACGGCCCACGTCCTGGCCGGTGATACGGATCGGATGACCTTCGACGAGCAGGGTCGCGTACGCCATGGTTTCGGCGTAGCCCCAGTTCAGCGGCAGGCCGCCGGCGCCCATCTTGGCGCGATCTTCGTAGATCTTGGTGACCTGGCGCTGAACGACGAAGCCGTCCGGCGTTTCCAGCAGCTTGTTGGACAGCTCCTGCAGGGTCTTGAGATCGAAGCGGGTGTCGTGACGCGCGGTCCAGGCGTGCCCCAGGTAAGGGCGCCAGTCGACGAACAGCTCCTTGTTCGGCTCTTTGACCAGGCTCTTGACCACGTGCTGGCCGTTGTCCAGTGCCATGCGGTACTCATCGACAGGTGCCTGCACGGCTTCTGCCGACAAACGACCGGCGCTGGTCAACGCTTCGGCGTACAGCTCACGGGTAGTGCGCTGCTTGGCGATCTGCTGGTACATGAGCGGCTGGGTACCACTCGGTTCGTCGGCCTCGTTGTGGCCGCGGCGGCGGTAGCAGACCAGGTCGATGACCACGTCACGCTTGTACTGCATGCGGTAATCGACGGCCAACTGGGTCACGAACAACACGGCTTCCGGATCATCGCCATTCACATGGAAGATCGGCGCCTGGATCATCTTGGCGACGTCGGTGGCGTACTCGGTGGAGCGCGCATCGTCAGCACGGTTGGTGGTGAAACCAACCTGGTTGTTGATCACGATGTGGATGGTGCCGCCCGTCTTGTAAGCACGGGTCTGCGACATCTGGAAGGTTTCCATGACCACGCCCTGACCGGCGAAGGCCGCATCACCGTGCAGGGAGATAGGCAGAACCTTGTCACCCACGGCATCGTTGCGACGGTCCTGACGGGCACGCACGGAGCCTTCTACCACTGGCGACACGATTTCCAGGTGAGACGGGTTGAACGCCAGCGCCAGGTGAACTTCGCCGCCGGTGGTCATCACGTTCGAGGAGAAACCCTGGTGATACTTCACGTCACCGGAGCTCAGGCCTTCGACCTTCTTGCCTTCGAACTCGTCGAACAGGTCACGCGGATTCTTGCCGAAGGTATTGACCAGTACGTTCAGGCGGCCACGGTGGGCCATACCGATGACGATCTCCTTGGTGCCGTAAGAGCCGCTGCGCTGGATGATCTCGTCGAGCAACGGAATCAGGCTCTCGCCACCTTCGAGACCGAAACGCTTGGTGCCCGGGTACTTGGTACCGAGGTACTTCTCCAGGCCTTCGGCAGCCGTCAGGCGCTCGAGCAGGTGCGCCTGCGCCTCGGCGGAAACCTGGGGACGACCGCGCACGCTTTCCAGACGCTGCTGGAACCAGCTGCGCTGCTCGGAATCGGTGATGTGGGTGAACTCGGAGCCGATGGTGCGACAATATGTCTGCTGCAAAGCATCGCGGATTTCCCGCAAAGTGGCTTCTTCTTTGCCGATTGCCAGGCCACCCGTGCGGAAGGTGGTGTCCAGGTCCGCGTCGGTAAGGCTGTAATGGCTGATCGACAGATCAGCAGGAACAGGGCGCTGCCACAGCCCAAGCGGATCGAGCTGGGCCGCCTGGTGGCCACGCATGCGGAATGCCTGAATCAACCGCAACACTTCGACCTGCTTCTTCTCGTGTTCGCTGCTGACGGTTCCGGCTGAAGCCGGTTGCGCACGGCGCTGGTTTTTGGCCAGCAACACGAAATGATCACGAATCGTGGAGTGCGATACGTCGTTGGCGGTGCTGCCTTCGGATGGCAACTTATCGAAATAAGTGCGCCACTCTTCCGGCACGGCGTTGGGATCGTGCAGGTAGAGCTCATAGAGCTCTTCCACGTAGGCAGCGTTACCACCGGATAGGTGGGCACTGTCCCACATGCGCTGCATCACGCTTTCTTGCATGCTTGGTCACCCTCGGTAAGGGGACACCACCGGCGAGGACACCGACTGGCTTGCGAAGTCATGTAACAGCGACTTCCACAAAGCCACCAAGAATCCTGCAGATAGTCCGGGCACCAGCCCGAATGCCCCTGCTGGTCGTCATATTTTTCGTATAAGGCCGTCGGCGGCTAGACCGACGTCCTGGCTATACTGCAACACCGACATGAAGTCGGTGCGGCAGGCGTTGCGGGTCAAGCTAAAGAGCAGTGAATCAGGTGCCGCTCTGCAACAGCATGTTGCGTACGTGACCGATGGCCTTGGTCGGGTTCAACCCTTTGGGGCACACGTTCACGCAGTTCATGATGCCGCGGCAACGGAACACACTGAATGGATCATCCAAAGACGCCAATCGTTCCGCGGTCTTGGTATCTCGGCTGTCCGCCAGGAAGCGATAGGCTTGCAGCAGCGCGGCCGGGCCCAGGAATTTGTCCGGGTTCCACCAGAACGACGGGCAACTGGTCGAACAGCACGCGCACAGGATGCACTCGTACAGGCCGTCGAGCTTTTCGCGCTCGTCCGGGGACTGCAGGCGTTCGATCGCCGGCGCCGGAGTATCGTTCTGCAGGAACGGCTGCACCTTCTCGTACTGCTTGTAGAAGATGCTCATATCGACGACCAGGTCGCGAATGACCGGCAGCCCGGGCAGCGGGCGAACCACCAGCTTGTTGCCCTTGACCACACCGGAGATCGGCGTGATGCAGGCCAGGCCGTTCTTGCCGCTGATGTTCATGCCATCGGAACCGCAGACGCCTTCACGGCAGGAACGACGGTAGGAGAAGCCTTCGTCCTGTTCCTTGATCAGGGCCAGTACGTCGAGCACCATCAGGTCTTTGCCGTCGATCTCGACGTCGAAGTCCTGCATGAAGGGCGCTTTGTCCACTTCAGGGTTGTAGCGATAAACGCTGACTTTCAAGCTTTTGCCAAGAGACATGGTAGCCACCCTTAATAAGTACGAACTTTGGGTTCAAACGCCGGGACCGTCTTCGGCGAGAAGTTGACGTCACGCTTGGTCACGCGCTTCTCACCCGGGAAGTACAGGCTGTGGCACAACCAGTTGGTATCGTCACGGTCCTCGTAGTCTTCACGGGCGTGTGCGCCGCGGGACTCGGTACGGGTATCGGCGGCGATAGCAGTGGCTTCGGCGACTTCCAGCAGGTTCTGCAATTCCAGCGCTTCGATACGCGCGGTGTTGAAGGCCTGGCTCTTGTCAGCGATCTTGACGTTGGCGATGCGCTCACGCAGATCAGCCAGCTGGGTAATGCCCTTCTTCATGTATTCGCCGGTACGGAATACGCCGAAGTAGTTCTGCATGCACTGCTGCAGCTCTTTACGCAGCGGCGCAACTTCTTCACCGGTGCTGCGCTCGTTGACGCCGGACAGGCGCTTGAGCGACAGCTCGATATCGGTGGCGCTGGCACCGCGGACTTCCACGCCTTCCTTCAGCGCTTTTTCCAGGTGCAGACCAGCGGCGCGGCCGAACACGACCAGGTCGAGCAGCGAGTTGCCGCCCAGACGGTTGGCACCGTGAACCGATACGCAGGCCACTTCGCCAACCGCGAACAGACCGTCGATGATGCGGTCGACGCCATTGGCGTCCTGGGTGATCGCCTGACCATGAATGTTGGTGGCAACGCCGCCCATCATGTAGTGGCAGGTCGGGATCACGGGAACGGGCGCAACGACCGGGTCAACGTGTGCAAAGGTCTTGGACAGTTCGCAAATGCCCGGCAGGCGGCTGTGCAGCACTTCCTCACCGAGGTGATCGAGCTTGAGCAGTACGTGGTCCTTGTCAGGGCCACAGCCATTACCGGCAATAACTTCCTTGACCATGGAGCGGGCCACCACGTCTCGACCGGCAAGGTCTTTGGCGTTGGGCGCATAACGCTCCATGAAACGCTCGCCATGGGCGTTGATCAGGTAACCACCCTCACCCCGGCAGCCTTCGGTGACCAGCACACCCGCGCCGGCGATGCCGGTCGGGTGGAACTGCCACATCTCGATGTCCTGCACCGGCACGCCAGCACGCAGCGCCATGCCGATACCGTCACCGGTATTGATCAGTGCGTTGGTGGTCGAGGCGTAGATACGGCCAGCACCGCCAGTGGCCAGAACCACGGCCTTGGAGCGGATGTAGACGGTTTCGCCGGTTTCGATGCAGATGGCGATGACGCCAACCACTGCGCCGTCCTGGTTCTTGACCAGATCGACTGCGTACCACTCGTTGAGGAACGAGGTGCCAGCCTTCAGGTTGGCCTGGTACAGCGTATGCAGCAACGCATGACCGGTACGGTCGGCAGCGGCGCAGGTGCGCGCGGCCTGAGTCGGGTTGTCCGGCCCTTTGGACTGGCCACCGAACGGACGCTGATAGATGCGGCCCTGCTCGGTACGGGAGAACGGCAGGCCCATGTGCTCGAGTTCGAACACCGCTTCCGGGCCGACGGAACACATGTATTCGATCGCGTCCTGGTCACCGATGTAGTCGGAGCCCTTGACGGTGTCGTACATGTGCCAGCGCCAGTCGTCGTTCGGGTCGTTCGAGGCAATGGCGCAGGTGATACCACCCTGGGCCGATACGGTGTGCGAACGAGTCGGGAAGACCTTGGTGACCACTGCGGTTTTGTGACCGCCTTGCGCAAGCTGCAGCGCAGCGCGCATACCGGCACCGCCACCACCGACGATGATGGCGTCATAGGAAAGAGTACGAATGCTAGTCATGAATCAGAAACCCCAAAGAATCAGCACGCCCCAGACGAAGAACACGAACATGGCGATGCCACATACGGCCTGGAACAGAAAACGCACAACGGTGGCCCACTTGCCCAGCGCGGTCGGCGTCAGGTAGTCGGTGGAGATCGTCCACATGCCTACCCAGGCGTGAACGCCCAGCGCGACGAGGGTCAGCAAGCTGAAGATGCGCATTGCATTATTGGAGAACAGACCATGCCATTCGGCGTAGCCCATGCCTGGATTCAGGACGATGTAGCCCAGCAAAAACAGGACATAAGCCGCGAGAACGACCGCAGAAACACGCTGTGCCATCCAGTCATAGAGGCCCGAACGCGAGAAATTCGTGACATTAGTTACCATATCCACACCCCCAGCAGCACGATCACGATCGCCGATACGACGAGAACGATTTTGGAACCCAGCTTGCCGCCTTCCAGCGTCTCACCGACTCCAGCATCCATGATCAAGTGGCGCACACCGGCCACCAGGTGGTACAGCAGAGCGGACAGCAGTCCCCAGATCACGAACTTGGCCAGCGGGCTGGTCAAGCATTCTTTCACCTGAGCGAAGCCTTCTTCCGATGACAGCGATTTGTCGAGCCCGAACAGCAGCACGGCAATGCCGAGAAAAAGGATCACGCCGGATATACGGTGAAGAATGGACGTGTAAGCAGTGACTGGGAGTTTTATCGTCCGAAGGTCTAAGTTTACAGGTCGTTGGCTATTCACGGCTTTATTATCACACTGAGAGCCCCAGCTATCAGGGCTGAGTTGTCGGGAAGCGCACTGGTCAGGTACCCATCACCCAAGGAGTGACAACCACCAGAATCCGGGCCTAAAGCCCTTGGCAGTCGGGCGCAGAGTATAGACAGTTAGGTCGCTAATGACAACGCGCATACCTCGACCTTCTACCGATTGCATCCACCTAGGAAAAGGCGTAATAGGCCGCGCGGTTTTGTCGCACATAGCACGCTCAAACCCTTCTATTACCTGGGTTTTCGCAAATTGACTTTCAGATTCATAACACTATAGTGGTGCGGGCCCTGCGTGGGGGGCCGACTGATGATTCCAAGCATAACTAGGAGGCCAAACATGGCTGACAAAAAAGCGCAGTTGATCATCGAGGGCGCAGCCCCCGTAGAGCTGCCCGTTTTATCCGGCACCGTTGGCCCTGATGTGATCGACGTGCGGAGCCTGACTGCCACGGGCAACTTCACTTTCGACCCCGGCTTCATGTCGACCGCCTCGTGCGAGTCGAAGATCACCTACATCGATGGTGACAAGGGCATCCTGCTGCACCGCGGCTATCCCATCGAGCAGTTGGCCGAAAAAGCCGACTACCTGGATACCTGCTACCTGCTGCTCAACGGCGAACTGCCGGACGAAGAGCAGAAAGCGGCATTCGTCAGCACCATCAAGAACCACACCATGGTTCACGAACAACTGAAGACCTTCTTCAACGGCTTCCGTCGTGACGCCCACCCGATGGCCGTCATGTGTGGTGTGGTTGGCGCCCTCTCGGCCTTTTACCACGACTCCCTGGACATCAAGAACCCGCAGCATCGCGATATTTCCGCGATGCGCCTGGTCGCCAAGATGCCGACCATCGCCGCCATGGTGTACAAGTATTCCAAGGGCGAACCGATGATGTACCCGCGTAACGACCTGAGCTACGCGGAAAACTTCCTGCACATGATGTTCAACACGCCGTGCGAGACCAAGCCGATCAGCCCGGTGCTGGCCAAGGCGATGGACCGCATCTTCATCCTGCATGCCGACCACGAGCAGAACGCCTCCACCTCCACGGTGCGCCTGGCCGGTTCGTCGGGTGCCAACCCGTTCGCCTGTATCGCTGCCGGTATCGCGGCGCTCTGGGGCCCGGCGCATGGCGGTGCCAACGAAGCCGTTCTGGCGATGCTGGACGAGATCGGTGACGTGTCGAACATCGACAAGTTCATCGCCAAGGCCAAGGACAAGGACGACCCCTTCAAGCTCATGGGCTTCGGGCACCGCGTCTACAAGAACTTCGACCCCCGCGCTCAGGTCATGAAGCAGACCTGCGACGAAGTACTGGCCGAGCTGGGCATCAACGACCCTCAGCTGGAACTGGCGATGAAGCTCGACGAGATCGCCCGCAACGATCCGTACTTCAAGGAACGCAACCTGTACCCGAACGTCGACTTCTACTCGGGCATCATCCTCAAGGCGATCGGCATCCCGACCAGCATGTTCACCGTGATTTTCGCCCTGGCGCGCACCGTCGGCTGGATCTCGCACTGGAAGGAAATGCTCTCCAGCCCTTACAAGATTGGCCGTCCGCGCCAGCTGTACACCGGCCCGACCAAGCGCGATATCAAGTAATACGCCAGCGTTGAATAGCCTGTGAACTGAAAGCCCATATCCTCGGATATGGGCTTTTTCGTTTCTACTCGCGCCGATCAGGCCTTATCATGACGCCCTGTCCACGAACCCGGGCCGTTCATGAAATTCGCCATCGCCCTGTTTTCGCCTCCTTCCGCGCCCTCCTCCCGCCGCGCCCTGCGCTTCGCTGAAGCCGTGCTGGAGGGTGGCCACGAGATCGTGCGCCTGTTCGTCTATGGCGATGGCGTGCACAGCGCCTCGGGCAATGTGGTCAGCCCCCAGGATGAAACCGATGTGGCCCACCAGTGGCGCGAATTCATCGGTACCCGCCAGCTCGACAGCGTGGTGTGTATTGCCGCCGCCCTGCGCCGCGGTGTACTCGACGAGGCAGAAGCGCTGCGCTATCAGCGCCAGGCAGCCAACCTGCCGGCACCCTGGATACTTTCCGGACTCGGGCAACTGCACGAGGCGGCGCAACTGGCCGATCGCCTGATCTGTTTTGGAGGCGACTGAATGAGCCGTTCGTTGCTGATCATCAGCCGCAGGGCGCCATGGAGCGGGCCAAGCGCCCGTGAGGCGCTGGATATCGCCCTGGCGGGCGGCGCCTTCGATCTACCCATCGCCATGCTGTTTCTCGACGATGGCGTTCTGCAACTGGCGCCTGCCCAGAAGGCGCAAGCCGTTCAGCAGAAAGACCTGACCGCCAACCTGCAGGCGCTGCCGATGTTTGGCGTCGAGTCGCTCTACGCCTGCGCCCACAGCCTCGCACTACGCGGCGTGAACGACACCACGCTGGCCGTCGAACGCCTGGACGCAGACGGCCTGCGCGCCCTTATCGACCGCTACGACCAGGTGATCACCTGCTGATGACGACCCTGCACGTTGTATCAACCTCACCGTTCAGCGACGATCGCCTGGACAGCTGCCTGCGCTTGCTGGGCCGTGGCGACGGCCTGCTGTTGTGCGGCGATGCCACTTACGCCGTGCAACCGGGCAGCCGTCACGCCGACGCACTGGCGGCGCTGCCCGGCGTAGGGCTGTATGCCCTCGACGAAGACCTCCAGGCCCGTGGGCTGCAGCCTGCGGTAGCCGTCGAGCAGGTGGACTATCCGGGTTTCGTCGCCCTCGCCTGCCGTTTCAGCAAGGTGAATACCTGGTTATGAACACCCTGATCATCGATGACCGTCACATCGAGTTGGACAAGGACGGCTACCTGGTCGATCTGCAGGACTGGTCCGAAGACGTCGCCAACGCGCTGGCCGAGCGCGAAGGCTTGCGGCTGAGCGACGAGCATTGGGAAATCCTCGGGCTGCTGCGCGCGTTCCACGACGAGTTTCAGCTGTCGCCCGCCAACCGCCCGCTGATCAAGTACACAGCGCTCAAACTCGGCCCTGACAAGGGCAACAGCCTGCACCTCAATCGCCTGTTCAATGGCACTCCCGCCAAACTCGCCGCCAAGCTGGCGGGCCTGCCCAAGCCGACCAATTGCCTATGAACCTGATCACCCCAGCCGAACACCCTTTTGCCGTTTTCGTGCGCATTCTCGGCAAGGGCAAGCGCGGCGCCCGCAACCTGACTCGTGAGGAAGCCCGCGACGCCATGGGCATGATCCTTGACGGTGAGGTCGAGGATGCCCAACTGGGCGCCTTTCTGATGCTTCTGCGCCACAAGGAAGAGAGCGCCGAGGAGATGGCCGGCTTTACCGAAGCGGTGCGTGCGCGCCTGCCGGCACCCGGCATCGCAGTGGATTTCGACTGGCCCACCTACGCCGGCAAGAAACGCCACCTGCCCTGGTTCCTGCTGGCCGCCAAGGCACTGGCGGCCAGCGGCCTGCGCATCTTCATGCATGGCGGCGGTGCGCACACCGCCGGGCGCCTGTACAGCGAGCAATTGCTCGGCGAACTGGACATTGCGCTGTGCCGTAACTGGGGCGAGGTTTCGCACCACCTGGATAACGGCAACCTGGCCTTCATGCCGCTGGGCGACTGGATGCCCGCGCTGCAGCGCATGATCGACCTGCGCAACGTGCTGGGCCTGCGTTCGCCGATCCACTCCCTGACGCGCATCATCAATCCGCTGGCGGCGCGTTGCGGCCTGCAGAGCATCTTCCATCCCGGCTATCAGGCAGTTCATCGCGAGGCCAGCCAACTGCTGGGCGATCACGCCATCGTGGTCAAGGGCGACGGCGGTGAAATCGAGCTCAATCCGGATGCGATCTGCCATTTGTATGGCACGCAGGATGGCGAGAACTGGGACGAGGACTGGCCGATGCTCGCCGAGCGCCGCCACGTCAAGCCGGAACGCCTGGACACCGCGCATCTGCGCGCCGTATGGCGGGGCGAGGCCGAGGATGCCTATGGTCAGTTGGCGATCATCGCCACCATGGCCCTGGCATTGCGCGGCCTGGGCTTGCCGCGCGAGGCGGCGTTCGCCGAGGCGCAAGTACGCTGGCAGGCCCGACACATGTCGAACCAGTCGATTCGCTGAACTCGGTTTTTAGGTGTTCTGTCGATAGCTGACTGGGTAGAGTTCCAGCCACTAGCTGACAGGGGAAATAACCAACATGGGCTTACTGATCGAAGGGCAATGGCACGACCAGTGGTACGACAACGGCGCCGGTGGCCGCTTCAAGCGCGAAAACGCACAGCGCCGTAACTGGATCACCGCCGACGGCTCGCCGGGGCCGTCTGGCGATGGGGGCTTCGCGGCTGAAGCGGGTCGCTACCACCTCTACGTATCCCTGGCTTGTCCCTGGGCCCATCGCGCGCTGATCCTGCGCAGCCTCAAGGGGCTCGACGAGCTGATCGATGTATCGGTGGTCAGTTGGCTGATGCGCGAGAACGGCTGGACCTTCGACACCGCGCACGGCTCCACTGGCGACGCGCTGGATGGCTTCGACTTCCTGTATCAGCGCTATACCCGCGACGACCCCGACTACACCGGCCGGGTGACCGTGCCGCTGCTGTGGGACAAGCAGCAACAGCGCATCGTCAGCAACGAATCCGCGGAGATCATCCGCATGTTCAACTCGGCGTTCGACGGGCTGACCGACAACCGCCTGGATTTCTACCCCGAGGCCTTGCGCGGCGAAATCGACGCGCTCAATGCGCGCATCTACCCGAGCGTCAACAACGGTGTGTACCGCGCCGGGTTCGCCACCACACAGGTCGCCTACGAGGAAGCCTTCGGCGAACTGTTCGGCGAGCTGTCGGTACTGGAAACCCGCCTCGGCCAATCACGCTACCTCACCGGCGACTACCTGACCGAGGCAGATTGGCGACTGTTCACCACCATCGTGCGCTTCGATGCGGTGTACCACGGCCACTTCAAGTGCAACCTGCGACGCATCGCCGACTACCCCAACCTCAGCAACTGGCTGCGCGAGCTGTACCAATGGCCGGGCGTGGCAGCGACCGTGGACATGTGGCACATCCAGCACCACTACTACGCCAGCCACCAGACCATCAACCCTACCGGCATCGTGCCCAAAGGTCCGGCGCTGGAATTCGATGCGCCCCACGACCGCGAGCGCCTGCCGGGCAAGGGCGTATACCGCCACGGGTAACCAGCACCTGGCCTTTAGCCTGGGTTAGCCGCAGGCGTAACCCGGGATTGTTGGCGCGCCATGAAGATCCCGGGTGTCGCTGCGCTCGACCCGGGCTATGAATCGTGGTTAATCCTCGCCTTCTTCGAGCTGCTGCTCGTCCCAACCACCGCCCAGCGCGGTGATCAGTTGCACGCTGGCCGTCAGGCGGCTGCCCAGCAGTGTCAGCGCGTTGCGCTCGTTGCTCAGCGCGGTGGCCTGCACGTTGACCACGCTGTTGTAGTCCACCGTGCCGGCGCGGTACTGGTTTTCGATCAGGCGCAGGGATTCGCGTGCGGCGTCCAGCGCCTGAGCCTGCACCTCGGCCTCGCGGCCCAGCACGCGTTGCTGCACCAGGTAATCCTCGACCTCGCGGAAGCTGTCGAGCACCGCCTGACGGTATTGCGCGACCGTCTGGTCGTAGGCTGCTTCGACCCGCTCGCTCTCGGCGCTGCGCCGCCCACCATCGAACAGCGTCAAGGCCAGTTGCGGCCCCACCGACCAGAAGCGGTTGGGCAGGTTGATCCAATCGGCAAAGCTGCTGCCGCGATACCCGCCCGTCGCGGACAGGGTAAGGTCCGGGAACCAGGCGGCCTTGGCCACACCGATCTCGGCGTTCGCGGCGATCACCCGACGCTCGGCAGCCGCCACGTCGGGGCGGCGCTCCAGCAATAGCGAGGGCACGCTCGCCGGCACTTGCGGCAGCGCAGGCAGGCTTTCCCGACGGGCGATGCTGACCTCGCTCGGCGGCACGCCGATCAGCACCGCGATGGCATGTTCGAGCTGCGCGCGCTGCCACTGCAGGTCAATGGCCTGGGCCTCGGTGCTACGCAGCTGGGTGAGGGCCTGGGCAACGTCCGAACGCGGCACGATGCCGGCCCGGTACTGGTTTTCGGTAAGGCGCAGCGAACGCTGATAAGCCTCCACCGTCGCATCGAGCAGGCGCTGCTGTTCATCCAGCACGCGCAATTGCAGGTAGCTCTGCACCAGTTCCGATTGCAGGCTCAGGCGCAGCGCAGCGAGGTCGGCAGCACTGGCTTCGAACGCGGCCCGGTTGGACTCCAGGCCGCGCCGCAATCTGCCCCACACGTCCAGCTCCCAGCTGGCATTGAGACTCAGGTCATAATTCTTGGAAATGCTCGCCGAGTTGGAACCGCCAATCGCGATGCCATCGGAAGTGCGCAGCGTGCTCTCGCCACCGCCCTGCCCGGCGCGGGTCATCCCGGCGCTGGTCGACAGTGTCGGGAAGAATGCTGCGCGGCCACCGCGCAGCAGCGCGCGGGCCTGGCGATACTGAGCTTCGGACGCCGCCAGGTTCTGGTTGGAGACGTTCAGACGCCCCACCAGTGCGTTCAGCTCGCCGTCGCCATACAGCTCCCACCAGGCGCCACGTTCCAGTGCGTCGGCAGGCACCGCGGCCTTCCAGCCTTCGGCCTGCTTGAACTGCGCCGGCGTAGTGATTTCCGGGCGCTGATAATCCGGGCCGACGGCGCAGCCGGCCAGGGCGACGCTCAGCGCCAGCAGAGCAAATGTGCGGCGGGTTGCATGAGTCATAAAGGCGTTTCCAGAGCAGCATCGGTGCGCACGCCACGCCAGCGGTTGACCCGGTGGCGCAGGCGGTCGAGATAGAGGTAAACCACCGGGGTGGTGTAGAGCGTGAGCAACTGGCTGAGAATCAGCCCGCCGACGATGGTGATCCCCAGTGGCTGGCGCATTTCCGAGCCTTCGGCGCTGCCGAGCATCAGCGGCAAGGCGCCGAGCAAGGCCGCCAGCGTGGTCATCATGATCGGCCGGAAGCGCAGCAGGCAGGCGCGGCGAATGGAGTCGGCCGGGCTCATGTGTTCGTTGCGTTCGAGTTGCAAGGCCAGGTCGATCATCAGGATGGCGTTCTTCTTCACCACGCCAATCAGCAGGAACAGGCCCAGCAGCGAGATCAGGCTGAACTCGGTGTTGAGCAGTTGCAGCGCCAGCAACGCGCCGACCCCCGCCGACGGCAGCGTGGACAGAATGGTCAGCGGGTGTACGTAACTTTCGTAGAGAATGCCGAGCACGATGTACACCACCACCAGCGCCATCAGGATCATCCACGGCTGGTTCTGCTGCGTTTGCTGGAAGGCCGCGCCAGTGCCGCCCAGGGTCCCCTGCACCTCGGTGGGCAGGCCGATGCGCGCCACGGCGCGGTCGATGGCCTGGGTGGCCTGATCGAGACTCACACCCTCGGCCAGGGAGAAACCGATGTTCTCCACCGCGAACTGTCCCTGGTGGCTGATGCGGTCGTCTTCCAGGCTGCGTTCCCAACGGGCGATCGCCGACAGCGGCACCCGCGCACCGTCGGCGGTTATCAGCTGGATCTGCGTCAGGGCCTCGGGGCTCTGGGCATGACGCGGGTTGATTTCCATGACCACGCTGTACTGGTTGAGGCTGTCGTAGATGGTGGAAATCTGCCGCTGGCTGAACGCATTGTTGAGCACCCCGGTGACCAGGCTCATGTCGATACCCAGTCGCTTGGCCTCGTCCCGGTCGACCACCAGGCGGATCTGCGGCGCGCCGCCATCCTCGCTGGCGTCGATGTCGGTGAGTTCCGGCAGCGCGCGCAACGCCTCGCGCACCTTCGGCAGCCATTCGCGCAGCGCGTCGAGGTCGCCGGACAGCAGCATGTACTCGTTTTCCGAACTGCGCCCCTGCCGCCCGCCGACCTGCAGGTCCTGATCGGGCATGAGGAACATCCGCCCGCCGGGGATCTTCGGGGCATTCTTGCGCAGCCGGTCGATCACCTGCTGGGCCGACAGGTCACGCTCGCCCAGCGGCTTGAGACGCACGATCATGATCGCGTTGTTGATCCCGCTGCTGCCACCGATGAAGCCGGCCACGCTATCCACCGCCGGGTCGGCCAGAATCGACCGGCGATAGGCCTCCATCTTGGGTTGCATCACCTGAAACGACAGACCGTTGTCGCCACGGATGAAACCCATCAGTTGCCCGGTGTCCTGCTGCGGCATGAAGGTCTTGGGAATGCTCACGAACAGGAACAGGTTCAGGGCGATGGTCGCGAACAGGCTGATCAGCATCAGCAGCGAATGGCGCAGCGCCCAGTCCAGGCTGCGCTCGTAGGCCTGCATGATGCGCGCGCCCATCACCTGCAGGCGCCCTGGCCGCTTTTCTTCGCGCTCCGGCTCGGGTTTCAGCCAGCGCGCGCAGAGCATCGGTGTGAGGGTCAGCGAGACCAGCAGGGAGATGACGATGGCCACCGCCAGGGTGATGGAGAACTCGCGAAACAGGCGCTCCACCAGGCCACCCATGAACAGGATGGACAGAAATACCGCGACCAGCGACACGTTCATCGACAGCAGCGTGAAGCCGACCTCGCGCGAGCCCTTGAAGGCCGCCGCCATCGGCGTTTCGCCGGCTTCGATGTGACGGGAAATGTTCTCCAGCACGACGATCGCATCATCCACCACCAGGCCAGTGGCGATGATCAGTGCCATCAGTGACAGGTTGTTCAGTGAGAACCCCAGCAGGTACATCGCCGCGAACGAACCGACCAGCGACACCGGCACCGCCAGCGCGGGAATCAGCGCCGCACGCCAGCGACCCAGAAAAGCGAACACCACCAGAATCACCAGAGCCACGGCGATCAGCAGGGTGTGCTCGGCCTCCTTGAGGGTGGCACGTATCACCGGCGAGCGGTCCATCGCCACTTCCAGGTTGGCGCTGGCGGGAATCACCCCGCGCAGTTCCGGCAACAAGGCGCGTATGCCGGCCACGGTCTCGATGATGTTCGCCCCGCTCTGCCGGTTCACCACCACCAGCACGGCCTGCTTGTCGTTGTAGAAACCGCTGTTGTAGCGGTCCTGCACGCCGTCGCTGACTTGGGCCACATCGCCGAGGCGGATCGCCGCCCCGTCCTGATAGCGAATGATCATCGGCACGTAATCGGCGGCGCGCTCCAACTGGTCGTTGGCCTGCACCTGCCAGTGACGATGCCCGTCCTCGACGGCGCCCTTGGGCCGCTTGGCATTGGCCGCGGCGATGGTCGCGCGCACGTCATCCAAGGCCACCCCGTACTGGTCCAGCAGGCGCGGCTCCAGCGCCACGCGCACGGCGGGTAGCGAGCTGCCACCGATCTGCACCTCGCCGACGCCGGTGACCTGGGAAAGCTTCTGGCCAACGATGGTCGAGGCGACGTCGTACAGCTGGCCCTTGTCGAGCACTGTGGAGGTCAGCGACAGCACCATGATCGGTGCCTGGGACGGATTGATCTTGCGGTACGTGGGCATGCTGCGCATGCCGCTGGGCAGCAACTCGCGGGACGCGTTGATCGCCGCCTGCACCTCGCGGGCGGCGGCGTTGATGTCGCGGTCCAGATCGAACTCGATCATGATCCGCGTGCTGCCCTGGCTGCTGTTGCTGTTCATCTGGCTGACACCGGCGATGGCCCCCAGGGAGCGCTCCAGCGGTGTCGCCACGGTGGCGGCCATTACCTGCGGGCTGGCACCAGGCAGGCTGGCCTGCACGGTGATCACCGGAAAATCCATGTTCGGCAGTGGCGCCACCGGCAGCAGACCAAAGCTGACGCCGCCGAGCAGCATGATCGCCAGGCTCAGCAGCAACGTCGCCACCGGGCGGCGGATGAAGGGTGCCGAGAGGTTCATGCGCGCTGCACACCGGCCGCGCTACGGCCGCTGAAACGTCGCGCCAGGCGGTCGAAATACAGGTAGATCACTGGCGTAGTGAACAGCGTGAGCACCTGGCTGAGCAGCAGGCCACCGACCATCACCAGGCCCAGCGGCTGGCGCAGCTCGGCGCCGGAGCCGGAAGCGAGCATCAGCGGTATGGCGCCGAACAGCGCAGCCAGGGTGGTCATCAGGATCGGCCGGAACCGCAACAGCGCCGCCTGGTAGATCGCATCGTGGGGCGTCATGCCCTGGTGCCGCTCCGCCTCCAGGGCGAAGTCGATCATCATGATCGCGTTCTTCTTGACGATGCCGATCAGCAGAATGATGCCGATGATCGCGATCAGCCCCAGGTCGTTGCCCGTCAGCAGCAGCGCCAGCAACGCGCCGACCCCGGCCGAGGGCAGCGTGGAGAGGATGGTGATCGGGTGGATGTAGCTCTCGTAGAGCACGCCAAGCACGATATACATGGTGACGATAGCCGCCAGGATCAGTAGCAGAGTGGACGACAACGAGGCGCGGAACGCCTCGGCGGCACCCTGGAAGTTGACCTGCACGCTGACCGGCATCTCGATTTCCTGCTGCACGCGCTCGATCACCGCCACCGCATCGCCGAGGGCGACACCGGGACTGAGGTTAAACGACAGCGTGGCCGCCGGAAACTGGCCGATATGGTTGATCAACAGACTCGCCGCCCGTTCCTCGACCTGAGCCAGCGAGGACAGCGGCACCTGCCCGCCTTCGGCGGTCGCCACGTGGATCTGACGCAATGCCGCCGGGCCGATGCTGCCCCCATCGGCACTCTCCAGCACCACCCGGTATTGGCTGGATTGGGTGTAGATGGTGGAGATCTGCCGCTGGCCAAAAGCGTCGTAGAGGGCATCGTCGATAGCCGACACGCTGACCCCGAGCCGCCCGGCCAGGTCGCGGTCGATTCTCAGGTACGCCTGCAACCCGCGGGTCTGCAGGTCGCTGGTCACGTCACTGAGTTCCGGCTGCTGGCGCAGCGCCTCGACCAGCTTGGTCGACCAGGTTTCCAGCAGCTCGGGATCGGGCGTTTCCATGCTGAACTGGAACTGGGTACGGCTGACCCGGTCCTCGATGCTCAGGTCCTGCACCGGCTGCAGGAACAGCTCGATACCGCTCAGCTTGGCCAGCGCCGGGCGCAACCGCTCGATCACCTCGGCGGCACTCACGTCACGTTCGGCATGCGGCTTGAGGTTGATCAGCATGCGCCCGCTGTTCAGCGTCGGGTTATCACCGTCCACGCCAATGTACGAGGACAGGCTGACCACCGCCGGGTCCTTGAGGATCACGTCGGCCAGGCGCTGCTGGCGCTCGCTCATGGCCGCGAAGGAAATCGACTGCGGCGCCTCGGAAATGCCCTGGATCACCCCGGTGTCCTGCACCGGAAAAAACCCCTTGGGCACCGCCAGGTACAGCACCACGGTCAGGGCCATGGTGCCGATGGCGACCAGCAGGGTCAGCGGCTGGTGGCGCAGCACCCAGCGCAGGCCGACCGAATAGCGCTCGATCATGCGATCGATAACCGCCCCACTGGCCTTGTAGAAACGGCCCTGCTCGGCTTCCGGTTCGTGCCTGAGCAGGCGTGCGCACATCATCGGCGTCAGCGTCAGGGAAATCGCCAGGGAGATCAGGATCGCCACCGCCAGGGTGATGGCGAACTCGCGGAACAGGCGCCCGACTACATCGGCCATGAACAGCAGCGGAATCAGCACGGCGATCAGCGACAGGGTCAGCGACACCAGAGTGAAGCCGATCTGCCGGGCGCCCTTGAGCGCGGCATTGAGTGGCGTCTCGCCGTCTTCGAGGTGGCGGGCGATGTTTTCCAGCATGACGATGGCATCGTCCACCACGAAACCGGTGGCGATGGTCAGCGCCATCAGCGTCAGGTTGTTGACCGTGAAGCCCGCCAGGTACATCACGCCAAAGGTGCCGATCAGCGACAGCGGTACCACCACCGACGGGATCAGCGTCGCCGACACCTTGCGCAGAAACAGGAAGGTGACCATCACCACCAGGGCGATGGCCAGCATCAGCTCGTGCTGCACGTCGCGCACCGCGGCGCGGATGGTCTGGGTGCGGTCGGTAAGGACCGTGACCTCGACGCTGGCCGGCAACCCCTCGGTGAGGTTGGGCAACAGTGTCTGGATACGGTCCACCACATCGATGACGTTGGCGCCAGGCTGGCGCTGTACGTTGATCAGCACCGCCGCGTTGCGATTGGCCCAGGCAGCCAGGCGCTGGTTCTCGGCGCCGTCGACGATCTGGGCGACATCACGCAGGCGCAGCGCGCCGCCGTTGGCGTAGGTGAGGATCAGGTTGCGGTACTCGTCGGCCGAGCGCAGCTGGTCGTTGGCGTCGAGCTGGGTGACGCGCGTCGGGCCGTCGAAGTTGCCCTTCGGCTGATTGACGTTGCTGGCATTGATCAGCGTGCGCACATCCGACAGGTTCAGGCCATAGGCTGCCAGGGCCTGCGGGTTGACGCGAATGCGCACGGCCGGGCGCTGGCCGCCGGCCAGCGACACCAGGCCTACGCCAGTGGTCTGTGCGAGCTTTTGCGCCAGGCGGGTGTCGACCAGGTCATGGACCTGGGGCAGCGGCAGCTCCTTCGAGGTGACTGCCAGGGTCAGCACCGGGGTATCGGCCGGGTTGACCTTGTTGTACACCGGCGGCGCCGGCAAGTCGTTCGGCAACAGGTTGGTGGCACCGTTGATCGCCGCCTGTACCTCCTGCTCGGCCACGTCCAGCTGCACGTCCAGGTTGAAGCGCAGGGTAATCACCGAGGCGCCCCCGGAGCTGGTCGAGGACATCTGCTGCAGCCCGGCCATCTGCCCGAACTGGCGTTCCAACGGCGCGGTCACCGCGCTGGTCATCACGTCAGGGCTGGCACCGGGGTACAGGGTCATCACCCGAATGGTCGGGTAATCGACTTCGGGCAGTGCCGAGACCGGCAGCAGCCGATAGGCGATCACACCACTCAGGAAGATCGCCAGCATGATCAGCGTGGTGGCGACCGGGCGCAGGATGAACAGGCGGGAGACGTTCATGAAGCGCTACGCACCCGCGGCGCCGTTTCCTCGGTAGGTGACGGCTCGCGCGTGCCCTCGCCGATCACCTCGACCTTGTTGCCGTCACGCAGCCGGTCGGTGCCCTCGACCACCACGCGCTCGCCCGCGGCGACACCCTCCTCGATCACCGTCAACTCGCCATCGCTGGGGCCGACCTTGACCGCCCGGACCTGCACCTTGTCTTCTGCGTCGATGGCGTACACGAAGGTGCCACTGGCGCCGAACTGCAGCGCGGCGACCGGTACCAGCAAGGCATCCTCACGAACCGACACCTGCAAACGGGTGTTGACGAACTGGTTGGGGAAGAGCGTCTCCTCGGCGTTCTCGAAACGTGCCTTGAGCCTGACGGTACCGGTGGTGGTGTCGATCTGGTTGTCCAGGCTCTCCAGCACGCCGTCGGCCAGCTTGCTGGTCTCGCCGCGATCCCAGGCCTGCACGATCAGCGTGCGATCATTGCGTACCTGCGCCAGTACCGCTGGCAACTCGGCCTCGGGCAGGGTGAAGGTGACGGCGATCGGCAGCGTCTGGGTGATCACCACGATGGGATCGGTATCGCCGGAGCTGACCAGGTTGCCCTGGTCGATCTGACGAATGCCCAGGCGGCCATCGATGGGCGCGCGCACCTTGGTGAAATCCAGGTTCAGCTTGGCCTGCGCCACGGCCCCCTGGTTGTTCTGCAACGTGCCGCGGTACTGGTTGACGAGTGCTTCCTGGGTATCCAGGGTCTGCCGGGCGATGGAGTCCTCGGCGAACAGACCGCGGTACAGCGCCAGGTCCTTTTCGGCATTGCGCAATTGCGCCTGGTTTTCCGCCAGGGTGCCCTGGGCCTGCTGCAGGGCAATTTCGTAGGGGCGCGGGTCGATCTGAGCCAGCACATCGCCGGCCTTGACCGGCTGGCCGTCCTTGAACAGGATCTTCACCAACTGGCCGTCCACCCGGGCGCGCACATTGGCAGTGTTGTAGGCGGTCACCGTGCCAAGGGCCTTGATGACGATGGGAAAGTCCCGCGACTCGACGTGGGCGATGCGCACCGGCACGTTGTTGAAGCCCCAGCCCATGTCGCCCTGCGGTGCGGGTTTGGCCGGCCAGAACCACCAGATAAGACCAACGACAGCCGCGAGCAGAAGCAGGCCGATGAACCACTGACGTTTGGAGGATGGAGCATTGCGCGTTGTGTTGACTTCGGACATGGGCCAATCGCTTTCGGGAAGAGCGTGAACGATAAGCACTGTAAGGCCCGAAGCAAAGCCTCTTTACCGGCTATTTACCTCCAGCGACGCTTTGCGCCGGGTGGACGGCACCTGAAGCCGACCAGAGGGCGCTGCAGCTGTTTCAGCAGCGCAGTGAGGCCTCGGCGAGGTGCGCGCGCAAACCGACGAATCGCGATCGGCAGCGGCGGCACCTGCCCGGCGGGTCAGAATGGCTTCAGGTCGAAGACGATCGGCATCCAGTAATAAACCGCTGCGGTGATGACTCCGATGCTGAGCAGGTTGAGCCAGATGCCGGCGCCCGCCATGTCGGCCACCTCCAGCTCGCCGGTACTGAACACGGCAGTATTGGGCGGTGTGGCGACCGGCAACATGTAACAGGAGCCGGCGGAGAGCGCCACCGCTGCCATCATGATCAAAGGGTCGATACCGATGGCGATGCCCAGGCCGGCGGAGATGGGCAGTACCAGATTGGCCACTGCCGTATTGGAAAGAATCTCGGTCATCGCCAGCACGATGACCACCAGCAGCAGGATCACCATGAAGGTTGAGAAGCCCTGCAGGCCCTGCAAGGCGGTGCCGAGCCAGTCGTTGACGCCGGATACCTGCAGGCTGACCGCGAGCGCCAACCCGCCTCCGAACAGGATCAGCACGCCCCAGGGCAGCTTTTCCAGATCCTTCCATTCCAGGATGCGTTCACCAGGCCGAGTGCTGGGCAGGAAAAACAGGGTGATGGCGCCGAGCATCGAGATGCTGGCGTCTGGCAGCGTACCCAGGCCGGCGAGAAAGGCGAACGGCGCGATGCTCTCCGCCAGCAGGGTGATCAGCGGTTTACCGACCCACAGAGAGACGGTGACCAGGAACACGCTCATGACGATCCACTCTTCACGGCTGATCGTTCCCAGCTTGCTCCGTTCATCCGCGACGAAAGACACCGGGCTCTGTTGCTGCACGGCAATCCGAAAGCGCAGCCGAGTCAGGTAGATATACAGGCAGACGAACATCACCAGCGCGACCGGGCTGGCGAATAGCAGCCATTGCACGAAGGTTACTTCGATGCCGAACTGCAGCGAGGCGATACCCGCCAGGGCCGCGTTGGGCACTGCGGCGACCAGGGTGGCAAGGCCGCCGATGGTGGCGCTATACGCGACCGCGAGCAGCAGCGATTTGGCAAAATTATGGGCGTCGGTGCCTTCGAGGATGCCCTTGTTGCGCACTTCACTGATAAGCGCGGTCGCCACCGGCAGCATCATCAATGCGGTTGCCGCGTTGGAGATGAACATGCTCAGCGAGGCGGTGGCCAGCATCACGCCCAGCACGATGCTATGGCTGCGGGTGCCGATGAAACCGATGATCGCCAGCGCCATGCGCCGGTGCAGATTCCACTTCTCGATGGCGATGGCGAGAATGAAGCCGCCCATGTACATGAAAATCACTGGCTCCGTATAGGCACGCGACACGGTGCCGACCGAGGCTCCACCGAACAACGGCAGGTAGACCAACGGGATCAACGATGCCACGGCCATGGGCACCGCTTCGGTGACCCAGAAAATGCCGATCAGAGCGACTGCGGATAGCACCACCCGGCCCTCATGGGCAATCACGGCGTCAGGGATCAGCCAGTACGTCAGCATAGCCGCCAAAGGCCCGAGGAGCAGGCCGATCAGTTTGGGTCGGGTATAGGTTGCCATTTCCGGCATAGAGCACCTGTCAGGGATCAAATGGAATATGAAGCGCTCCGGCTGCCGTGGTCCCGGGACGGGCCTAGCGAGATAGATTTGCGCGCACCAGTGGCGCAGGCAACAGGTCGTCGGTCTTATACGGGACGAGGCAAGTGACGAGCCAAGCGGGAGCCGATAGGGCGGCAATAGTAACGATCTCGGCGCTCAGGTGCCCCTGGCTCGCCTGGCAATTAGGACTTGCGCAGTAACAGGAGATGTCTGAGGGAGTGACCGTGAGCGCGCCTGTAGGACGCTGACGAGCGAAGCGCCTGCGCACGGCCCTCCTTCCTGCGTGATGGCCGGGGCGATGCAGCAGCAAAGCCCGCAGCAGTCGGGAGGCCTGACGCTCCCGTTACAGGATCACCCGGTGCTCGGCCTGGCCCTGGGCCGGCACCTCGACGGCGAACAATTTGCCAGCCTGGGGCTCGGCAGCCAGTTGCTCGTCATCGAGGCCTTCACGGGCCGAGGTGGCGAACAGCGTCGACAGGCCCGGCCCGCCAAACGCCGGGCAGGAAATCTGCGAGGCCGGGAACGCCACCGCCTGCTGGAACTGCCCGTCGGTGTCGTAGCAGGCCACCCGTGACGCGCCCCATTGCGCGCTCCACAGGCGCCCCTGAGTATCGACCACCGCACCATCGGGATTGACGCCCGCTACACGGCCATCGATGAACGGCTGCGCCTCGCCCCGCGGCCAGCCATGCTGTTCGTCGAGCGGCTGGCGCCAGATCTGCTGGCGCGCGGTGTCGGCGAAGTAGGCGTAACGCCGGTCGGGGGAAAAACAGGTGGCGTTGGTAATGCTGATGTTCGCGAACAGACGACGCAGCTCGCCGCGGTAGTAGCGGTAGATGGCGCCGGCCTGCGGCTCGGCGTTCAGGCCCATGGTGCCGATCCAGAAGCCGCCCCAGGGATCGGCACGGCCGTCATTGGAACGGTTCAGCGGATTGCCCGCCTCCAGCGCGCAGAGCGTTTCGCGCGCCCCGGTGGCCAGGTCGAAGGTCAGCAACGCCGTCTCGCTGGCGATCAGCAGCACCTGCTCATCGACCCAGCCAGCCGCAGAGACGCGCTCGTCGAACGTCCACTCCAGGGCTTGGTCACCCTGCCGGCTGAGCAGGCGCCGGCCGAGAATGTCGAACCAGAACAGCTGTTCGCGCTGCGGGTGCCAGAACACCCCTTCACCCAGGGTGCAGGCACGGGGATCGGCAATGCGTGCTGCGGTGGTGCCGTTCGGATTTGCCGCCATGCTCAGGCTCCTCGTTGAATGTGCGCGTGGGCAGCGGCCAGGCCGGCCAGGGTGACCCGCTCGGCGTCGACGGTCAGCGCCGTGATGCCCAGGGTGTCGAGAGCGCGCCGATAGCGTTCGGCTAATTCACCGGCTCCGATGACACAGACCTGCTGGCCTCGCCAGCGTTCACCCAACGCACCGAGTTCCTGGCCGATCAGCAGACCGGACAAGCGCGCCCGTGCGGCCGGAGGCGCAAGCCCTTCGAGCAACCCTTCGGCGCGCAAGCCGAACAGCGCACCGATCAGCCGCAGGTCGCCTTGCGCGCCGGCGTGCAGGCCTGCGGCGAAGGCGACCTCGTCCATCGGTTGATCAGCATCGCCCTGCATGCCATGACGCAGCACCGATTGCTGACTCAGCAAGGCGAACAGCTCGCCAGTCATGAAGGTCTGGAACGCGACCACTTGCCCGTCACGCACCTCGGCCCACTTGCTGTGGGTGCCTGGCAGGCAGACCACGCCGTGATAAGCGGGCTGTTCGGCGAGCAGGCCGGCAACCTGGGTTTCCTCGCCGCGGATCACGTCGGCAGGCGTGCGCTGGCAGAGCCCGGGAATGATCGACACACGCAGCCGCGGATCGCCAAGCGTGGGGCTGACCATCCGTTCTGCCGCCAGCGGTACGCACGGAACCTGCGCATAGGGGGCCTCGCGCCAGCCTTGTCGCGCGCCGACCATGCCGCAGGCGACCACCTCGATCACCCGGTCGTCGGCCAGCCAGTCGCCGACCAGCTCGATCAAGGCGCCCTCGAACTGATCCGGCGCCAACGTGCTCATGCCGCGCGCCGACGAGGCGCGCTGGAGGATCTCGCCGCTCGCCGACACCGCCCACGCACGCACCTGCGAAGTGCCCCAGTCGACTGCGATCCAGCTGATCGCGGCGCCGCTGCTATCCGTCATGTCGATGCCCTCGCGGTCTCAGTGGCTATCCTTGGGAATGCCGGCACCGCGGCAACCCTTCAGGAAATCGAAATCCGCACCGCTGTCGGCGCCCTCGACATGGTCGTGGAACAGCTTGATGTAGCCGCTGGTAGGCGGCTCCACGGTCGGCTGCCATTCGGCCAGGCGCTGACGCAGCTCGGCCTCGGGGATGTCCAGGTGGATGCGCCGGGCCTCCACGTCCAGCTCGATCATGTCGCCATTGCGCACCACCGCCAGCGGCCCGCCGGCCGCCGCTTCCGGCGTGGTGTGCAGCACCACGGTGCCGTAGGCCGTGCCGGACATCCTTGCATCGGAGATGCGCACCATGTCGGTGATGCCCTTGCGCAGCACCTTGGGCGGCAAGCCCATGTTGCCGACCTCGGCCATGCCCGGATAACCGCGCGGGCCGCAGTTTTTCAGCACCATCACGCAGTTTTCGTCGATATCCAGGCTCTCGTCGTTGATCTTCGCCTTGTAGTCGTCGATGTCCTCGAACACCACGGCGCGGCCACGGTGCTGCATCAGGTGCGGCGAGGCCGCCGAGGGCTTGAGCACCGCCCCGCGTGGGGCAAGGTTGCCGCGCAACACGGCGATGCCGCCCTTGGCGGTCAGCGCGTTGTCCACGGGGCGAATGACGTCCTCGTTCCAGTTGCGTACGCCCTTGACCTCCTCCCAGATGGTTTCCCCGGAGACGGTCAGCGCGCCCTTGTGCAGCTTGCCGCCCTCGCCCAGCATGCGGATCACCACCGGCAAGCCACCGGCGTAGAAGAACTCCTCCATCAGGTACTTGCCTGACGGCATCAGGTTGACGATGGTCGGGATGTCCTGGCCGAGGCGGTCCCAGTCATCCAGCGTGAGGTCGACACCGACACGGCCGGCGATCGCCAGCAGGTGAATCACCGCGTTGGTCGAGCCGCCGATGCTGCCGTTGACGCGGATGGCGTTCTCGAAAGCCTGCCGGGTCATGATGTCGGACGGTTTCAGGTCGTCTTTGACCATCTGCACGATGCGCCGCCCGGTGAGGTGCGCGACCACCCGGCGACGGCTGTCGACCGCCGGGATCGCCGCGTTGCCGGACAGCGCCATGCCCAGCGCTTCGGCCATGCTGGCCATGGTGCTGGCGGTGCCCATGGTGTTGCAGGAGCCCGGCGAGCGGGACATCGACTGCTCGGCCTCGAGGAAGTCCTCGCGGCTCATCTTGCCGGCCTTGATGTCTTCCGACATCTGCCACAGTGCGGTGCCCGAGCCGACCCGCTCGCCACGGAACCAGCCGTTGAGCATCGGCCCGCCGGACACCACGATGGCCGGAATGTCGACGCTCGCCGCGCCCATCAACAGCGCCGGGGTGGTCTTGTCGCAACCGGCCAGCAGCACCACGCCGTCCAGCGGGTTGGCGCGCAGCGCTTCTTCCACATCCATGGCCGCCATGTTGCGGTACATCATCGCGGTCGGGCGCAGCGAGCTTTCCCCGGCCGAGAACACCGGAAACTCCAGCGGCAGGCCGCCGGCCTCGTAGATGCCGTGCTTGACGCGCTCGGCCAGGTCACGCAGGTGGGCATTGCAGGGCGTCAGCTGCGACCAGGTGTTGCAGATGCCGATCACCGGGCGGCCGTCGAACAGGTCGGCCGGAAGCCCCTGGTTCTTCATCCAGCTGCGGTGGTAGATGTGGTCGCGCGAATTGCCGCCGAACCATTCAGTGGAACGCAGCTTGCGCGGCCATACCGCCGGCTTGAAGGTGCTCATACCCAACCTCCGTCAACGATGAAATTCTGCGCGGTGCACATCGCCGCCGCATCGGATGCCAGGAACAGCGCCATGTCGGCGATGTGCTCGGGAAGCAACTGGCCGGGCATGCACTGGTTCTGGCGAATCTGTTCCTTGGCCGATTCATCGACCCACATGGCCAGCTGCTTCTCGGTCATCACCCAGCCTGGCACCAGGGTGTTGACGCGGATGCGGTCCTTGCCCAGGTCCCGCGCCAGGCCACGGGTCAGGCCGTGGGTGGCGGCCTTGCTGGCCGCGTACACCGGGTAGCCGGCCGAGGCCATCATCCAGCCCACGGAGCCGAAGTTGATGATCGAGCCGCCACCGGCCTGGCGCATCATCGGCACCACCGCCTGGGTGGCGAAGGTGGCATGGCGCAGGTTGACGGCGATCAGGTCGTCGAAACGCTCCACGCTGATCGAGTCCAGCGCATGGCGTACATCGTTGGCGGCGTTGTTGAGCAGCACGGTGATCGGCCCGAACTGCTCGGCGACCTTGTGAATGGCAGCCTGGTAGGCCTTGACGTCGGTGATGTCGCAGCGCAGGAAACGCACCTGGTGCCCTGCCTCGCTCAACTCGCTGACCAACGCCTGGCCTTGCTTGTCGTCGATGTCGACGAAGGCCGTACGAGCGCCCTGCCGCGCGAATGCGGTGACCAGCGCCCGGCCGATGCCGGTGGCACCGCCGGAGATCAGCACGGTGCGCCCGGCCAGGTCGGCGTATACCGCCTTGCCTGATGGTTGATTGTGGCTATTCATGGCCTGTTACCTCGTGTTCATCGCGCGGCGCACAGGTTCGTGCCTGGCGCCCGCGGTACTGCGGAAAAGATGGTGACAGCGACTGAGCGTCTCTTAACGGGACTTGCTCTTGTTCACCACGTCAAAGATCACCGCGGCCAGCAGTACCAGGCCCTTGATCACCTGCTGCCATTCGATGCCGATGCCCAGGATCGACATGCCGTTGTTCATCACGCCCATGATCAGCGCACCGATCACCGCGCCGATGATCTTGCCGACCCCGCCGGACATCGACGCACCGCCGATGAACACCGCGGCGATCACGTCCAGCTCGAAGGACACGCCGGCCTTGGGCGTGGCGGTGTTCAGCCGCGCGGCGAAGATCAGCCCGGCAAGCGCGGCGAGCATGCCCATGTTGACGAAGGCGAAGAAGGTCAGCCGCTCGGTGTTGATGCCCGACAGCTTGGCCGCCTTGACGTTGCCGCCGATGGCGTAGATGCGCCGGCCCAGCGTGGTGCGGTTGGTCAGGAAGGTGTAGGCACTGATCAGCATGGCCATGATGATCAGCACGTTCGGTAGGCCGCGATAGGTGGCCAGCAGGTAGGCGATGTAGACGATGGCGCCAGCGATCAGCAGGTTCTTGATGACGAAGAACGGTGCCGGCTCGTCGACGATGCCGTAGCGCTTGGCGCGGCGGCGGGCACGTACCGCCAGGTAGATGATCAGCCCGGCAGCGAACAGGCCCAGCACGATGGCCGTCACATTGGGTTTGCCGACCCCGAAGATGTCCGGGATGAAGCCGTTGCTCATCAGCTGGAAGCTGCTGGAGAACGGGCCAATCGACTGGCCATCGAGCACGGCCAGGGTCAGGCCACGGAACACCAGCATGCCGGCCAGGGTGACGATGAACGAGGGGATCTGCCAGTAGGCGATCCAGTAGCCCTGGGCCGCGCCGATCAGGCAGCCCATCAGCAGGCACACCGGCACCACCACCGAAGTCGACCAGCCCCATTGCACCATCATCACCGCCGCCGCGGCGCCGACGAAACCGACCACAGACCCCACCGACAGGTCGATGTGCCCGGAGACGATCACCAGCAGCATGCCCAGGGCCATGATGATGATGTAGCTGTTCTGCAGCAGCAGGTTGGTGAGGTTCACCGGGCGCATCAGGGTGCCGTCGGTGAGCACTTCGAACAGCGCCATGATGACTACCAGGGTCATCAGCATGCCGTAATCGCGAATGTGACTCTTCAGATGGCTCAGCAGCGAGGGCCGGGCCGGCTGCTGGGTTTGCCCGCTCGAGGTGGCTTGGTTGTCTGTTTGCATGGAGTTGTCCTCGCTCACGCCTTGACGATCATCGACATGATCTTTTCCTGGCTCGCTTCGTCGCGCGCCAGTTCGCCCAGGAAGGCGCCTTCGTTCATTACGTAGATGCGGTCGCACATGCCCAGCAGCTCGGGCATTTCCGAAGAAATGATGATCACGCCCTTGCCATCGGCGGCGAGCCCGTTGATCAGGCTGTAGATCTCGAACTTGGCGCCGACATCGATGCCCCGCGTTGGCTCATCGAGGATCAGCACCTCGGGTTTGGCGAACAGCCATTTGCTGAGCACCACCTTCTGCTGATTGCCACCGGACAGGTTGAGTACCTTCTGGAACACGCCCGGCGTGCGGATATGCAGCGCCTCGCGGTACTGCTCGGCGACGCGCCGCTCTTCGTGTTCGTCGATCACACCATGGCTGGACACTCCCGGCAGGTTGGCCAGGGTGGTGTTGCACAGGATGCTTTCGTCGAGCACCAGGCCAAGGGCCTTGCGGTCCTCGGTCACGTAGGCGATACCGTTGTCGACGGCGCGGCGCACCGTCGACACGTCGATTTCCTTGCCGCGCAGGTACACGGAACCGGAAATGTTGCGCCCGTAGCTCCTGCCGAACACGCTCATCGCCAGCTCGGTGCGCCCTGCCCCCATCAGCCCGGCGATGCCCACCACTTCCCCGGCCGCCACGCTCAGGCTGACGTTGCGGATCATCTGCCGGGACGCCGACTCCGGGTGCCAGACGTTCCAGTCACGAATTTCCAGCAGGGTTTCGCCGATCTGCGGCGTGCGCTCGGGGTAGCGGTTCTGCATGTCGCGGCCGACCATGCCGCGGATGATGGTTTCTTCGCTGACCACTTCGCTGTGGCAATCCATGCTGCTCACCGAGGCACCGTCGCGCAGCACCGTGATGCTGTCGGCAACACGGCTGACTTCGTTGAGCTTGTGGGAAATGAGGATCGACGAGATGCCCTGGGCGCGGAATTCCAGCAGCAGGTCGAGCAGCTTCTGGCTGTCGTTCTCCTGCAGCGCCGCGGTGGGTTCGTCGAGGATCAGCAGCTTGACGTCCTTGGCCAGCGCCTTGGCGATCTCCACCAATTGCTGCTTGCCGACGCCAAGTTTCTCCACCGGGGTGGTGGCGACCTCATCCAGGCCGACCTTGCGCAGCAGTACCTCGGTGCGCTGGTAGACCTCTGGCCAGTCGATCACCCCGTTGCTGGCGATCTCGTTGCCGAGAAACAGGTTCTCGGCGATCGACAGCAGCGGCACCAGGGCGAGCTCCTGGTGGATGATGATGATCCCTTCGCGTTCGCTGTCGCGAATGCCAGCAAAGGCCAGCGGCTTGCCTTCGTAGACGATTTCGCCCTCGTAGCTGCCATGGGGATAGACGCCGCTGAGCACCTTCATCAGGGTCGACTTGCCCGCGCCGTTCTCGCCGCACAGGGCGTGAATCTCGCCACGGCGCACCTTGAGGTTGACGTTGTTGAGCGCCTTGACCCCCGGGAACGTCTTGGTGATGCCGCGCATTTCCAGAATGATGTCTTGCTGCATGGCTTTATCCGTCCGCAAGGCACGCGACCACCGCAGCGCGCGTGCCATGCTCAGGTAAACAAAAGGGTGGATGGCCGGCAGCGTAATGCTGCCGGCAGGTCGCGCTTACTGGACCTGGTTCTTGGTGTAGTAGCCGCTGTCGATCAACACCTTTTCCCAGTTGCTCTTGTCGACCGTGACCGGTTGCAACAGGTAGGAAGGCACCACTTTCTTGCCGTTGTTGTAGGTCTTGGTGTCGTTGATCTGCGGCTCGCTGCCTTCGAGCAGCGCCTTGACCATGCCGACGGTGACTTCGGCGAGCTGGCGGGTGTCCTTGAAGATCGACGAATGCTGCTCGCCGGCGAGGATCGATTTCACCGACGGCACTTCCGAATCCTGCCCGGTGACGATCGGCATCGGCATGTCGCCGGAACCATAGCCAACACCCTTGAGGGACGACAGCACTCCGATGGAGATGCCGTCATAGGGCGACAGCACGCCATCGAGGCGCTGTTTGGTGTAGTTGGCTGACAACAGGTTGTCCATGCGCGCCTGGGCGGTGGCGCCGTCCCAACGCAGGGTGCCGACCTTGCCCATGCCGGTCTGCCCGGAGAGGATCTTGATCTCGCCTTTGTCGATCAGTGGCTGCAGTACCGACATCGCGCCGTCGTAGAAGAAATAGGCGTTGTTGTCGTCCGGCGAGCCACCGAACAGCTCGACGTTGTAAGGGCCTGGGCCACGCGCCTGCATGCCCTTGACCAGGGACTCTGCCTGCAGCACGCCGACCTTGGTGTTGTCGAAGGTGGCGTAATAGTCCACGTACTCGCTGTCGCGGATCAGACGGTCATAGGCGATCACCTTGATGTCTGCCGCGTTGGCGTTTTCCAGGGCATTGGTCAGCGTAGTGCCATCGATAGCCGCGATGACCAGGACGTTGACGCCCTTGACCATCATGTTCTCGATCTGCGAAACCTGAGTGGGAATGTCGTCTTCGGCGTATTGCAGGTCAGCCTTGTAGCCGGCTTTCTCCAGCTGTTTGACCATATTGTTGCCGTCGTCGATCCAGCGCGCGGACGACTTGGTAGGCATGGCGATACCCACATAGCCTTTTTCGGCAGCACCAACGGATGCAGCGCTGACCAGCGTGGCGCCCATGGCCATGGCGGCCACGAGTTTACGGACTGTATTCATTCAGCTTCTCCTGGCGACGCCTGGCGCGCTCAGGAACGCGCGACATCGCGATTATTGTTGTTCGGGCAACGAAGAGCTCAAAGCAGCCCTGACGATAGAAGCCAGCCGCATATCAAGCAAATTCATATTTCGCCAATTTGCATACCAATTCTGTTATGCCATCAATCGACAGCGTGCGTGAGCAGGCGCACACTTGCAGCGCCTCCACAACGACAACGACGAGCGCCGTCATGGATATCGGAATTGCCCGACACCTGAAGATTCCCCAACTGCGTCTGATCGCCGCAATTGCCGAACACGGCCAGCTTGGCCTGGCCGCCGATGAGCTGACCGTCACCCAGCCGGCCGCCTCGCGCATGCTGGCCGACATCGAGCACACCCTCGGCGCCCGGCTGTTCGAGCGCCACGCCAAGGGCATGGTGCCGACGCTGATCGGCCGGGCACTGGCGCGCCGCGCGCACAACATGCTGGTAGAACTGCGTGACCTGGCCCAGGACGTCGAAGAGCTAAAGCGCGGCGAAGGCGGCATGACCACCGTGGGCGCCGTCACTGGCGCCGCGGTGGGTTTCGTGATTCCTGCCATTCGCCAGCTCAAGGCCATCTCGCCGCGCGCCGACGTGCACGTCAACGTCGCCGCCAGCGACGAGCTGGTGCATGACCTGGCCGCTGGCAAGAACGACTTCGTACTGGCCCGCCTGCCCCGCGGGGTCAACCCGGCGAACTTCGAGATCTATCCCGCGCGTACCGAGACCCTGAAGCTGATCGTGCGCCAGGATCACCCGCTGGCCAATGTCGACCAGGTGACGCTGCGTGATCTCTCGCCCTACGAATGGGTGATGCAGAGCCACCGGGCGCCGATCCGCGAGGCGATGGAAACCGCCTTTCTCAGCGCCGGCGCGCCGCTGCCGAGCAACATCACCAACACCACCTCGTTGCTGGCGATGATTGCCATCCTGGTGTCTTCATCGGCCATCGCGCCACTGGCCAGCGAGGTACCGGACCTGCTGCTCGGCGACCAGGTCGGCGCCAGGCTCAAGGTGTTGCCGCTGAACATGACCATCGAGATGTCGCCTTACTACCTGCTGCTGGCCAAGGGTCGCGAGCTGTCTCCGGTCGCCAACCGCCTGCGGCGCCTGGTGAGCGCGGCGCTGAACAACGCCAACTGAGCGGCGTACCGTTATTGCCGGCTTTCGTCCGCCGGCTCGAACAGCTCGACCAGCCAGTCGACGAACACCCGCACCCGTTGCGACAACTGCCTGTGCGGTGGATACAGCGCCGTCAGTTGCATCGACGCCGGCGGGTATTCGGCCAGCACCTGCTGCAGGGTGCCGGCACGCAACTGTTCGCGAACGTGGTACAGCGGCGCCTGGATGATCCCCATCCCGGCCTCGCAAGCGGCCACATACCCTTCCGAACTGCTGATGGCGATACAGCCCGGCATCTCCACTTCCCGTCGCTCGCCGTGCACCTGGAAGTCGAAAGGAAAACGTCGCCCGGTGAGTGGCGAGACGTAGTTGACCGCCCGGTGCCCGCTCAGCAGGTCATCCAGATCGCGCGGCATGCCATGCCGAGCGATGTAGGCGCTGCTGGCACAGGTGACCTGCGGCAAGCGTGCCAAGGGCCGGGCGACCAGGCTCAGGTCATGCACGTCACCGGCTCGCACCACGCAATCGACCCCCTCGCGAACCAGATCGACGGGCCTGTCGCTGGCACCGATCTCCAGTTCGATGCGTGGATAGCGCGCGAAGAACCCTGGCAGTTCGGCAATCACCACGCGGTGACCGAGCGACGCGGGCAGATCGATGCGCAAGCGCCCCTGGGGGTTGCGCCGGGCTTCGGAAAACAGCGATTCCGCATCCTCGATATCAGCCAATACGCCCAGGCAGCGCTGATAATAGGCGCTGCCATCGAGCGTCGGGCTCACGTGCCGGGTGGTGCGCTGCAGCAATTGCGCGCCCAGATGCCGCTCCAGTTGCTTGATCAACTGCGTCACCGACGCCCTGGGCAACCCCAGGCTATCGGCGGCCTTGCCAAAGCCGCCGAGTTCGACGATGCGCGTGAATACCTGCATGGCGAGCAAGCGATCCATGGACCAATTATTTCCCAAAAGCAAATAGTGCGTACGCTTTTAGCCCCTTTATCTACCCAAACGCAACAACCAGACTTCTCGCTCCACTGCTTGCAAGGAGCTGACGATGAAAACACGCCAATTGGGGAAACGCGGCCCGCAGGTATCCGCCATCGGCCTGGGCTGCATGGGCATGAGCGATTTCTATACGGCCGGCCGTGACGACCAAGAGTCGATGGCCACCCTCCATCATGCCCTGGAGCGCGGCATCAACTTTCTGGATACCGCCGACATGTACGGCCCCTACAGCAACGAACAATTGCTCGGCCGCGCTCTCAGGGGGCGGCGCCAGCAGGTCTTTCTGGCCAGCAAATTCGGCATCCTCCGCGATCCCGGCGACGCCCACAAACGCGGCGTCAGCGGTCATCCCGACTACCTGCGCACGGCTCTGGAGGGCAGCTTGCAACGGCTCGATAGCGATTATCTGGACCTTTACTACCAGCATCGCATCGACCCTGATGTGCCGATCGAGGAGACCGTCGGCGCCCTCGCCGACCTGGTCGCCCAGGGCAAGATCCGCCACATCGGCCTCAGCGAAGTCGCTCCTCACACGCTGCGCCGCGCTCACGCCGTACACCCCATTGCCGCCGTGCAAACCGAGTATTCGTTATGGACGCGAGACCCCGAGGAAAACGGCGTGCTGGCGACCTGCAGGGAGCTGGGCATCGCCTTCGTACCCTACAGCCCGCTTGGCCGGGGATTTCTCACTGGGGCGTTGAAGAGCCCGGACGATTTCGCGCCCGATGACTACCGCCGCCATAGCCCGCGCTTTCAGGGCGAAAACTTTCACAGGAACCTGCAACTGGTTGCCCATGTGCAGGCCATGGCCGCCAACAAGGGCGTCAGCGCCGCCCAGCTGGCGTTGGCATGGGTGCTGGCCAAGGGTGACGATATCGTGCCGATCCCCGGCACCAAGCGCCGCCGTTATCTGGACGAGAACCTCGCGGCGCTGGATGTCCAGTTAAGTGCAGAGGATGTCTCGAGATTGGATGGGCTGTTTCCATCTGAAGCGGTGGCCGGCGCTCGCTATGCTCCAGGCTCGCTGCGAACGCTGCACCTGTAAAACCAAAACGGCCTGCGCAAGGCAGGCCGTTTCGCGATGGTGAGCCGCTTACTTGAGTACCGCCAGGGCCGCCTCATAGTCAGGCTCGCTGCCGATCTCGGCGACCAGCTCGCTGTGCAGCACCTTGTCGTTTTCATCCAGCACCACCACGGCGCGGGCAGCAACGCCGGCGAGCGGACCGGAGCTCAGCGCCACACCATAATCCTTGAGGAACTCGGCGCCGCGCATGGTCGACAGGTTGATGACGTTTTCCAGGCCTTCGGCGCCGCAGAAACGCGCCTGGGCGAACGGCAGGTCGGCGGAAACGCAGAGCACTGCGGTGTTGGACAGTTCGCTGGCCTCGGCGTTGAATTTGCGCACCGAGGTGGCGCAGGTTGGCGTGTCCACACTCGGGAAGATGTTCAGCACTTTGCGCTTGCCCGCCAGGCTGCTCAGGCTGACGTCCGCCAGGCCGGCACCGACCAGGTTGAACGCAGGGGCCTGCTGGCCGACTTGCGGCAGTTGGCCATCGACCTGAACCGGGTTACCGCGCAGGGTTACTTGAGCCATGAAAATGATCCTTTTCTATGTGGTAGAAGCACGCTTGGGCCGTCATCCTACGTCAGGACAGTGTCCACTAGAAAGCGCACAGGCGCATTGCGAGCGGGTCCTTGCCGTTCGTCCTCAGGTGGGGCCGGCGCGCAGTTGCCGGCAGCCCTCGTCTCGAACAGGCAGTGGGTACCGATGGGCCACCCGCTAGTCCCAGCCTGTGCAGCCGATGCGCCTGGCACGGTGGTAGTCGGCCCAGGCGTCGGTCTCGAGCAGGTCTTTCTCGCCCTCGTTCTCCCAGCCCCTCTCGTCGCCCTGGCTGATCATGAACAGCGACCAGTCGTAATGCGCGCGCAACGTGGTGCATTCCAGCTTCGCCTGGTCGACGTTTGCCGGCATGGGCCTGTTCATCAACTCTTTTTCGCGCTCAGTGAAAGGGCCGATGGCCGAACAGGCGCCCAGCCCGGCTAAACCGACCACCAGCAAGGCACGGTATTTCAGGTTGCGAAGCCTTTGCATGCAATGCCCTCCCCGGCGTTCAGGCTTTGGAGCGGGCGATGCGCCCCGACTTGATCTCGGCGGCATATTTGGCCAGGCGCTCCTCGCCATTGATCAGTACGCCCACCATTCTGAGGATGGCCCAGGCGTCCGCTTCGTTCTCCGTGCCGCGCAGCCGTTCGGCGATCTGCACCAGGTCGACGGATGCCCACTTCAGGTCTTCGGCGATGGTTTTCAGGTCGTGCTTGAGTATTTGTGTCTGCCGCTGGCCCATGGGGTTCCCATCTGTCGGTGGAGTGGATGTTCGGGCTTCATGCTAACAGCCGCAACGCGAGGTTGCCGACCGCCCGCTGTGAAGGGCCCTGGCTGGTGCCGCGCCGCGGGGCTAGAAATCCCGCTTGTAGAACAGATCCAGGGAACTGGCCAGGCCGCTGGCAGCCTCCAGGTACAGGCGGCGGCTGAGCGCATAGCGCAGCGCCACGGTGTTCACCGGCTCGAACACCCCCACGCCGTAACGCAAGGTCAGGCGTTCGGAAAGGTTGCCGCTGGCCACCACACTGGTGGTGTTGCCGCTGCCTTCGGTGTCCAGCTGAAAATCCTCGATGCCCAGGCTCTCGGCGACCGAACCGGTAACCCCGGAGCTGCCGGCAACACCCAGCGCCAGGGCCGCCTGGGCGAGCATGTTGCTGTCCTCGTTGCCGTTGGACAGCGGTCGGCCCAGCACCAGGTAGGACAACGCCTGTTCCTGGCTCATCGCCGGCTCGGAGAACACTTCGCTGCGGGGCTGGTCGGCACTGCCGGTCAGGCGCAGGCCAGCGATGACGTCATCGACCCGGCGGATCGCCTCGATATCCAGAAACGGCTGGTCAATCGGGCCGGCGAACAGCAGGCGCGCGCGGCGAATGGTCAGGCGCTGGCCGTAGCCGCGGAAACTGCCCTTGTTGAGGTTCAGCTCACCGCGGGTATCCAGGTCATTGCCTATGTGCACCCGCCCGGCCAATTCGGCATTGAGCCCGAAACCGCTGAAGGTCAGCTTGTCGCTGCCGACCTCCACGTCGATGTCCATGCTGATCGCCACCGGCTGCTGCTCGCGCGCCTCTGCGCCAACGATGACGGCGTCGTCAGAGACCTTCACGGTGGACGGCGGCAGCTCGCGTACCACGATCCGGCCGCGGGGGATCGACACCTTGCCACTGACCGAAAGTTGGTCGTCGGCCAGGCGCACCTGGATGTCCGGCTCCACGTCCAGGGTCGCATAAGGCTCGACGATCACCGGCAAGCGATTGCCCTGCACGCTGAGGCTGCCACTGAGTGGGCCGCCCCAGGCCAGCGCGCCGCTGAGCCTGCCCTGCCCCTGCTCGCCACTGCGCCAGCCACCATTGAGCTGCAGACTTTCACCGGCGATCAGCACGCGCACCTGCAGGTCTTCGAAGTTGGTGGGCAACTCGCCGCCGGAAATCTCTCCATCCGTGAGCGCCAACTGGCCGTTGACCTGCGGCCTGAGCAAGTCGCCGGACAGGCTGCCGCTGCCATCCAGGCGCCCGGCCAGACGCTCCACCATCGGCACGAACGGCCGCGCGATGGCCAGATCGAGGCCGCTCAGGCGGAATTGCCCGGACAGCGGCTTGTTCTGCGGGCGCGGGTCTAGCTGCGCCTGCAGCGACAACTCGCCAATTCGCGGCCCGCGCAGGTTCAATTCGCTGTCGATGCGTTGCGGGCGCAATTCACTGCTCAGACGCAGGCTGTCGTAGGCGAAATCGACCCAGTGCTCGCCATCGCGCACCTGCCAGGTGCCCTTGCCGGCATCCACCACCACTCGCCCGCTGGGGCCGGCGGCAGGCAGGTCCAGATGGACGTCGGCATCGAGCTGTCCTTGCCAGGCGAAATCCTTCGGGAACCAGGGCGAGAGGCTCTCGAGTGGAAAATTGGCAAGGCGATAACGGATCTTCGGCTCCGGCTGCAAACGTTGGTTCTCGCCACACAGGCTCGCGCCACCGGAACGCAGGCAATGGGCGCCAAGATCGACCTCGCCGTTGGCCAGGCGCACCAGCGAAGCCGGCTGCTGCAGGCGCCAGTCCTGACCGCCGGCCTGCACCTGCACGCGGCTCAGGCGCCCGCGCCAGTTGCCTTGATCCAGCGTACCGTCGAGCGCCAGGCTGGTTTGCAGTTGCGGCCCTTGCAGGCTCAGGTCCAGCTGCTGCTGACGCTGGTCACCGCTGCCATTGACGGTCAGATCGCCGATGGCGGTAGCGCCGCTGGCGATGCCCAGGCCGCGCAGCTGCACCCTGGCCTGGCCGCTGCCGGCCAGGGATGCATCCAGGCCGAGGTGCCGCACGCGCGTTGTCTGGAACGCCAATCCCTGGCCCTCGAGGTTGAAGGTACCCTGCGGCGCCTGCAGGCTGCCGGCCAGGTCGAGTCGCCCCGTAGCCTGCCCCTGCAGGCCGGGCCACAGCTGGCCGAGGCGATCGAGCGCGATACGCAGTTCGCCCTGCAGACGCTGGTCCAGCTGAGCACTGCCCTCGATACGGTTGGCGCCGAGGCGAATGCTCAGCGCACTCAGTTGCCAGCGCTCCCCGGCCCCCTCCACCTGGGTCTGCAACTGCGCCGGCTGACCGCGCAGACGCCCTTGCAGGTCGAGGTCGCCAGTCAGCTCCAGGCGCCCGTCGAGCATCTGTCCCTTGCTGCGAACCGGCCCACCGATGCGTCCCGGCAGCTCGGCAACCCAGTAGGCCGGATCGAAATCGCTGACCTGCAGGTGCGCATCCCAGCGAACCGCATCGGCGAAGCCAAGGGTAAGCTGGCCCTCGATCGCGCCCTGGCCGGCACGCACCTGCAGTTGCGGCATATGCACCTGTTCAAGGTCACCGCTGAGCGGCGTCTGCACGCTGAACGCCCCCGCCGGGCCATCCAGGTCCGCGGACAGGTTGCCGAGGTAATTGCCATTGTCGTAGGCGAGGTCGCCGGTGAGTTTCTTGAGGGTCACCGGCGGTGCTTCGTCCAGCGGATACAGACGCAGCCAGGGAAAGTCCTGCCAGTCGACATGGGTATCGGCGCTGAAACCGGACTGCCAGTCCAGTCGCCCATCGATCGCCAGATACTGGTTCTGCGCAGCAGTAAGACGCAGCGTCTCGACAGTAGCGCCCAGGGCATCGACGCGCCCACGCAAGGCCAGCGCCACCGGTTCGCCCTCGGCCGGCAGGCTGGCGCTGCCCTCGATGCCGTAGCCGTCCTGCAGATCGCCGGCTACCTGCACCTTGAGGGCGTCCAGGCGCAGCGTATCAGGCAGCGCGGCATTGGCCTTGAAACCATCGGCGGTGAAGGTGAGAGTCGCCGGGATGTGCTCGACCAACGGCTGTACCTCACCGCTCAGGCGCCCAGCCAGGTAGCCGGTGCTGTCCACCGTGAGCGCCAGGCGCTGGCGCAGGTTGCCGTCCACCTGCAGGGCCAGCGTCCAGGGGGCGGCGCCCGGCGAGGGCAGCGCCGCACTGCCCCGTACGGTAAGCGGCCATTCGCCACTGGGCTGCAGCCGTCCCTGCAGGTCGATGCTCAGGTCATCACGGCGGACATGCAGCCGGTGGATGTCCAGCCCGTCGCCCGCCCAGTCCGCGGAGAGCTCCAGGCCTTGCAGTTGATCGTCACCGTTGAACTGCAGGCTGCCAATCCACACCTCGCCGATTTGCAGAGCCAGCGGCAGATCGAGCTGCGGCAGGCTGAACGGCTCTTCGCTCGGCGGCTCGTTACCGGGTGCGAAATTCAATTCGATGCGCTCGCTGCGCAATTGGTCGATACACAGCGTCAGGCGCAACAGGCAGGATGGCGACCAGGCGAACTGCGGCTGACCGACCAGCACCTGATCTTCGCCCTGGCGCCAGATCACCCGCTCCGCGGTCCAGCGCCCACCCAGGTGACCGTCGAACCCGTCGACCTGCAGCCCGGGCACCAAGCCAAGCGTCCAGCGGCTGCCGGCCCCCGTGGCCAGCATCCAGACCAGCAGCACGATCAGCAGCGTCAACAAAGCCGCCAGGCTCAGCCCGGCGTATTTGAGCGCGCGCCTCACAGTTCCGGCCCCATGGAGAAGTGCAGGCGCACGCCACCCTCGTCATCCAGAGGATGTGCCAGGTCGAGGCGCAGCGGCCCCACGGGCGATACCCAGCGCATGCCGATGCCCACCGCGCTTTTCAGCGTTGGGAAGTCCAGAGAGTTGAAGGCGTTGCCAGCGTCATAGAAGGTGGCCACCCGCCATTTGTCCGCCACGCTGTACTGGTATTCGGCACTGGCAGCGAACATGTAGCGCGCACCGATCTTGTCGCCCTGGTTGTTCTCCGGTGACAGGCTCTGGTAGTCGTAACCGCGCACGCTCTGATCGCCACCGGCAAAGAACCGTAGCGACGGCGGCACGGAGGAGTTGAAGCCCTTGGACTCGGTGCCGCCAAACTGCGCACGCCCCAGGAAACGGTGGTTGTGCCACAAGGTGGTGAGCCCCTTGAGCAGCACGTTGCCATGCAACACGTCCGAGTCGGCGAGCAGGCCTTCTTTCGCAACCGACGCATCGAACTGCAGACGGTAACCATGATTGGGATCGATGCGGTTGTCGCTGCGCAGGTAGGCATAGCTAACGCCTGGCATCAGTAGCGTGCTCAGGCCCGTGTCATCGCCCAGGCGATATTCCTCGCGTTGCCATTTCAGGGAGATCACTCGTTGCCAGCCGCTGTCCAGTTTGCTGTGCCACTCCGGGCCGACCGTCAGCAGGCGACTGAGGCTGTCGGTGTCGGCGATCTCTTCATACTGATAACCGCCGGCGATGCGCAGCTTGTCGGTCAGTGGCGGATCCCCTGGCACGTCGTACCATAAACCGACGTTCTGCCGCGGCGCGGAGAGCTCCATCTCGGCGCCATAGCTGTGCCCCTGCGGGTTGGCCCAGTGGCGCTCCCAGTTGGCTCGGCCGCGTGGCCCGACGTCGGTGGAAAAGCCCAGGCCGAGGCCCATGGTGCGCGGCAGGCGAGTCTGCAGGTGAACCGTGACCGGAATTACCTGCTGCTCGGCTACCGCCGGGCTGGCGTCAACCCGTACCGACTCGAAATAGCCGCTGGAGCGCAACGCCTGGTAGAGCTCGGCGATGCGCTCGGAGTCGTACGGCGTGCTGACAGGAAACGGCACCATGCGCTGCAGCAGCTCGTCATCGAACGGCATGTCACCTTCGAAGGCCACGTCGCCAAGGCTGTAGCGCGGGCCGCTGTCATAAATCAGCTCGATATCGGCCAGGCCGGCCAGGGGATTGATGCGCAGGCTCTGCTGGGTGAAGCGCCCCTGAAAGAACCCGTACCGTGATGCCTGATTCTGGATATGCCGCTTGGCCGCCTCGTAGCGACCATGGTCGAGCCGGGCGCCCTCGACCAGCTGCGCATCCGCGGGCAGGCGAAAAGCACGCATCTGCGCAGCCGGACCGTCGACTCGAACCGTCACGCTGCCGATGCGAACAGGCTCGCCCGGCACGATGTCCACTTTCAGGCCTGGCGGTGTCTGTTCGAGCACCTGAGTGCTGATTTGCGCCTGGTAATAGCCAAGCGCCTGGGCGGCTTTTTCCGCCTGCCCCTCGACTACGCGGCGGTAGCGCTGCAGGGCCTCGACATCGCGCTCGCCGAGGCTGCCGATGTAACCTTCCACGTTGCTTTTCAAGGCGGTGTTGGCCGGATGTACGCTAACTACCAGGCGTGCATCTTCGGCCAGCAGAACCGAACTGAACATCAATAATGCGCAGCTCGCGCCTAGTCTGCAGATAACTCTCATGGCCGCGATGCTATCACGGCGCAAGCCCCATTCCAGTGCATGTACGAATCGAAACGATTTTAACCGCTGGCCGTACTCGCTGGCCGTCGAACGGCCTGATCGGCTAGCATCGCCCGCTTTACCGCCAGACTGACCAGGATCTCCGCCATGAAGCTCGTTTCCTTCAACATCAACGGTTTGCGGGCGCGCCCGCACCAGCTCGCTGCGCTGATCGAAAAGCACCAGCCAGATGTGATCGGTCTGCAGGAAACCAAGGTCAGCGACGACCAGTTCCCGGAAGCCGAGATCCGCGCGCTGGGCTATCACGTGCACTACCACGGCCAGAAAGGCCATTACGGGGTCGCGCTGCTCTCACGCCAGGCGCCGCTGGAACTGGTGAAAGGCTTTCCGAACGATGGTGAAGAGTCGCAGCGCCGCTTCATCTATGGCACCTATGCCGATGCCCATGGCAACCCCGTCACCGTGATGAATGGCTACTTTCCGCAGGGCGAGAGCCGTGACCACCCCACCAAGTTTCCTGCCAAGCAGCGCTTCTACGCCGACCTGCAGGACCTGCTGACCGGCCGCTTCGCCAGCGACCAGGCCCTGGTGGTGATGGGCGATATCAATATTTCGCCCGAGGACTGCGACATTGGCATTGGCGAGGTCAACCGCAAACGCTGGCTCAAGACCGGCAAATGCAGCTTCCTGCCGGAGGAGCGTGAATGGCTGGCAACGCTCAAGAGCTGGGGCCTGGTCGACAGTTTCCGCCAGCTGCACCCGTTGGTCGATGACCGTTTCAGCTGGTTCGACTACCGCAGCCGCGGCTTCGAGGACGAGCCCAAGCGCGGCCTGCGCATCGACGTGATCCTCGCCTCCAGGGTGCTGCAGGAACGCTTCAGGGATGCAGGCATCGACTATGAATTGCGCGGCATGGAAAAGCCGTCCGACCATGCGCCGATCTGGCTGGAGCTGAACTGAGCCGGCCGGTCATCTTCCGGTCATTTTTCTGTCTTATCGTCGCAGCACTTCAGCCAACCCGTTCAAGGTGTTTGCCGCATGCTGCGTGCCCTCCCCGTTTGTGACCGTGAAACCTGGAGCCGAACCGCAACCTTCCTGTTGCTCGGCTTCGCCTGCTACCTGACCCCCTGGACCGCCTTCGCAGCCCTGCCGCTTCCCACTGGCGACAAACCGGCCTTGCGCATCCAGGGCTCCAACACCATCGGCGCCAACCTCGGCCCGGCCCTGGTCAAGGGCCTGCTGCAGCAACAGGGCATGCGCAGCATCCGCACGGCCACCGGCCAGGAAAACGAGCAAGTGATCTCGGCAATCAACGGCGCAGGCCGCACGGTCAGCGTACAGATCGCCGCCCATGGGTCGGGCACCGGATTCAGCGCCATCAACCAGGGCAGCGCCGAGTTGGCCGCCTCGTCGCGGCCGATCAAGGACAGTGAAGTGGCAACGCTTTCTTCGCTCGGCGATATGAAAAGCCGCGACGCCGAGCAGATCATTGCCATCGATGGCCTGGCCGTGATCCTGCACCCGGGCAATCCGGTAGGTACCCTGAGCATCGAGCAGTTGGCGCAGGTGTTCTCCGGCGAGGTTAGCGACTGGGCTCAGCTCGGTGGCCGCGCCGGTTCCATCAGCCTGTACGCCCGCGATGACAACTCCGGTACCTACGACACCTTCAAGGAACTGGTACTGAGCGCCAACGGCAAGCAGCTGTCGGCCGCCGCCAGGCGCTTCGAATCCAGTGAGCAGTTGTCCGACTCGGTGGCCAGTGATGTGAACGGCATCGGCTTTATCGGCCTGCCCTACGTGCGCAAGGCCAAGGCGGTGGCTATCGCCGCAGGCGAGTCGCAACCGATGCTGCCCAGCGTGACGCTGATCGCCACCGAGGATTACCCGCTATCGCGCCGGTTGTTTTTGTACGGCCCACCGAAAAACGCCAACCCGTGGGCCGAAGCCCTGCTGCAGTTCGCCCAGAGCCCGCAGGGCCAGGCGATCGTTGCGCAGAACGGCTTCATCGCGCAGACCGTGCAGGCCGTCAGTATCGCCCCCACGCCGCAGATGCCAGCGGCGTATCAGGCCCTGGCCCGCGAGGCCCAGCGCCTGTCGGTGAACTTCCGCTTCCAGGAAGGCAGCGCGACGCTCGACAACAAGGCGGGACAGGACCTGCGCCGGGTAATGGACTACCTCAGGCAACACGACAAGCTGCAAAGCAAGGTGGTGCTGGTTGGCTTTGGCGACCCCAAGGCCGTATCGGCACGCGCACAACTGCTCTCCAAATTGCGCGCCATGGCGGTACGCCGGGAACTGGTGCGCGAGGGCGTAGTGCTGCGCGAGGTGGCAGGCCTGGGTGACGAGTTGCCGGTCGCCGACAACGAAGGCGACGCCGGCAGGCTCAAGAATCGCCGTGTGGAAGTCTGGGTCTATTGAGTTTTCTCAAGCGTGGCAGGCGCTTGCCCTGCCACAGGATTCATCCTAGCCTTGTATGCATGTGACGCCGGGCCCCTCTGGCGATGAGTGCACCTCATCGTGATGTCGGAGTCACTAAGTTGAATCTCAACTTAGGCACCAACAGGGAGGGCCCATGACAGCTCTACATGCCTTTATGTCCACGCCGCTTCTCGGCACCCCTTATTATTTCTGGCTGGCGTTCATCGTCATCGTCATCGCGCTGCTGGTCTTCGACCTGGGCGTGCTGCACCGCGACCAGCATGAAATCGAAATGCGCGAAAGCCTGCTGCTGTATGCGGGCTACTTCAGCGTCGGCGTCGCGTTCGGCGGTTGGGTATGGTGGGAGCTGGGCGCTACAAAGGCGCTGGAGTTCTACACGGGCTTTCTGGTCGAACAGTCCCTGTCGATGGACAACGTTTTCGTCATGGCGATGATTCTCGGCTTCTTCGGCATTCCACGCAAATACCAGCACCGCGTACTGTTCTGGGGGATCATCGGGGTAGTCGTGCTACGGGCGATCATGATCGGTCTGGGAACGGCGTTGGTCCAGGAATTCGACTGGATCCTCTACGTGTTCGGCGCGTTCCTGCTGTTCACCGGCATCAAGATGCTGTTCAGCAAGGACCATGACGAGCATCCGGACCTGTCGCAGAACAAGATGTTGATCTTTCTGCGCAAACACATCCGGGTCACCGATGACCTGCACGACGGCAAATTCCTGGTGCGCCAACAGGATCCGGCCAGCGGCAAGATGCTGCTGTTCGCCACCCCGCTACTGTTGGCGCTGGTGCTGATCGAGCTGGCGGATCTGGTATTCGCCGTCGACAGCGTGCCGGCGGTATTTGCCATCACCCAGGACCCGTTCATCGTCTATACCTCGAACATCTTCGCGATTCTCGGCCTGCGTGCGCTGTATTTTGCCCTGGCGGCACTGATGCATCGTTTCGTGTATCTCAAGTACGCCCTGGCGATCGTATTGATGTTCATCGGCAGCAAGATCTTCCTGCATGGCTTCATCAAGGTACCCGCGCTGCTCTCTCTCAGCGTTACCATGGGCGTGCTGGCCGGCGGCGTTCTGCTTTCGCTGTTGAAAACCCGCGACAAGAAGCCTGAAGAGACGACGTGAACCAAGCGGACGTGCAGATCGAGCGGTTAACCAAAGGCGATGGCATACGCTGGTGCGTGCGCCTGGGCAAACGCACCCTCCTGTTCGACGACGAGGGCGCTGCACGTGCCTTTGCAGCGCAACTGCACATGCGCCTGAACGGTGAAAAACTGTCACGGGTTCCAACGCCTGACGAGCCGCCAGGTGCCTGAGACCGCTATTTCATGTACCTGCCCAACTCATGTTTGCCAATGGCCGCCCTGTGCACCTCGTCCGGGCCATCGGCAAGCCGCAGGGTGCGCTGCATGGCATACCAGTAAGCCAGCGGAAAATCGCCGCTGACCCCTGCCCCGCCGTGCAGTTGAATGGCCCGGTCGATCACCTTGAGCGCCACATTCGGTGCCACCACCTTGATCTGGGCGATTTCGCTGGCCGCAACCTTGTTGCCGACAGTGTCCATCATGTAGGCCGCGTTCAGCGTCAGTAGCCGTGCCATGTTGATTTCCATCCGCGACTCGGCGATCAGGTCGAGGTTGCCGCCCAAACGAGCCAGCGGTTTGCCAAAGGCGGTACGCGCAAGTGCGCGCTCGCACATCAGCTTGAGTGCTCGCTCGGCCATGCCAATGGAGCGCATGCAGTGGTGGATGCGACCCGGGCCAAGGCGCCCCTGGGCGATCTCGAACCCTCGACCCTCACCGAGCAGCACATTGGTGTAAGGCACGCGGACGTCCTCGAAGAGCACCTCGGCGTGGCCATGGGGGGCATCGTCATAGCCAAACACCGGCAGCGGCCTGAGCACCTTCACGCCCGGGGTATCCATGGGCACCAGAATCATCGAATGCTGCTGATGGCGGTGACCACCCGGGTTGGTCAGCCCCATGAAAATCATCACCTTGCAGCGCGGATCGCAGGCTCCGGAAGTCCACCACTTGCGCCCATTGATCACCCAGTGATCACCATCGCGCACAGCGCTGGCCTGCATGTTGGTGGCGTCCGAGGACGCGACGTCCGGCTCGGTCATGGCAAATGCCGAACGAATCTCGCCGCTCAGCAGCGGCTCGAGCCACTGGCGCTTCTGCTCCTCACTGGCATAGCGCACCAGCACTTCCATATTGCCGGTGTCCGGTGCTGCGCAGTTGAACGGCTCGGGGCCGATCAGCGAACTGCCCATGATTTCCGCCAGCGGAGCGTACTCGGTGTTGGTCAGCCCTGCGCCGCGTTCGGAATCGGGCAGGAACAGGTTCCACAAACCCTCGCCTTTGGCCCTGTCCTTGAGCTGCTCCATGATCGCCGTAGGCTGCCAGCGATCACCTTCGGCAACCTGACGCTCGAATTCGGTTTCGGCCGGGTAGACATGGGCCTCCATGAAACCGCGGACGCGTTCACGTAACTGCTGAACCTTGGGGGAATAGGCGAAATCCACGGCGCACCTCGGCTGCATTTTCTATAGTGCAAACGATGCTAGTGGAGGCGGGATAATTAATCGAAGCTATTTTCAGCGTGTATTAACATTCATCACCGATATAAGATCGGCCGACAAAAACAACGTGCGGAGTCGCTCAGGCATGAACCTGAACAAGGTCGATCTCAATCTCTTCGTAGTCTTCGATGCCATCTACAGCGAAGCCAACCTCACCCGCGCCGGGCAAATCGTCGGCATCACTCAACCGGCGGTGTCCAACGCGCTGGCGCGCCTGCGCGAAACCTTCAACGATCCGCTGTTCGTGCGCACCGCGCAGGGCATGGTGCCAACGCCAATGGCGCAGAACATCATCACTCCCGTACGCAACGCCTTGCAGCAGTTGCGCATTTCGGTACAGGAAAGCCGCACGTTCAACCCTGCCCAGGCGAACAAGAGTTTTCGCATCAGCATGACCGACCTCACCGAGGCGGTGGTGCTGCCGCCGCTGTTCCAGCGCCTGCGCAGACAGGCACCCAACGTGACCATCGAGAGCATGCTGGTGCGCCGTCGGGAAACCACCAAAGAGCTGGCCGCAGGGCGCCTGGATTTCGCCGTCGACGCACCGCTGAATATCGATCCGCAGGTCCGTCACGTCAAATTGATGGAAGATCGCTACGTTTGCGCCATGCGCCCGGATCATCCGCTGAGCAAGGACAAGCTGAGCCTGGAACAGTACCTGTCGCTGACGCACATACATATATCCAGCCGCCGCAGCGGCCTGGGCTATGTCGACCTGGCACTGGGCAAGATGGGCATTCAGCGGCGCATCGCACTGCGCTCGCAGCATTACCTGATGGCCTGCCGGGTGATGCGCGATACCGACATGGCGATCACCGTGCCGGAACGCTTCGCCAGGGACAACGACCTGCATTTCAGCGACCTGCCGGTAGCAGCCATACCGGTTCTGGAAACCCACCTCTACTGGCACGAGAGCACTGACCAGGATCCTGCGAATCGCTGGATGCGTGAGCAGATCATCGAGATCTGCCAGCGCATTGCGATACTCGAGCGCAAAGCCGCTGCCTCCCTGGCGGCCGGCTGAGGCGGCCTCAGCTGGAGTAGTCGAGCACCGTCCAGACCCGCGTAAGCCCTTCACCGATCACGCAACCGGAAACGTCCAGCTGCTTGTTGTCATGCAGGGTCATGCGGGTCGTCACCCCGTCTGCGGCATCCTGGCGCTCGACCAGCCACTGCACCTTGCCGCAGTTCGGCGTATCGATCACGTAGCTGGCGGCCACGGGCGCATCATTGCTGGGCAGCTTGATGGCATCGACCACCACGCCATGCTCTTCGACGCGCTTGCCGTCTGAAACCAGCACCGCCCAGGCCTGGCGGTCTTCGATGATCAGGTAGTTGGCATTGACCTTGGGTTGTTCGACCTGCGGCTGCACGCAGCCTACCAGTGTCACCAACAGCACAAGTGTCATGAGTATGTGTTGCATTGTTATGGCCCTCGGCACCTGCCGCAGGCGCTCTGCGCGCCTGCGGATATGGGAGTCATGAAGCGTCAGGGCTCACTATCGTTGAATACTGTTTATTTGTACAGTATTTTTGTTTTACCCTAGCAGCCATCAACACGCTGACCGAAAACCAGGATTGCCCTGGCTGGATCGGGCGTAGAGGGGGAGCCTAATGATGCTGGACGTAATGCAACTCAAATACTCGATCAACCGGATGCCGCTGGACAAGGTTCGTCCTATCGTCGATGAGCTGCACCTGGAGGGGATCGTTACCGAAGGTAAAACGCCGTTCAATCGCCTGCACTTCAACACCTGCTTCGCCGAAATCGAAGCGCTGCTGCAACGCGGCGGCTATCACCGGCAGCTCGATGTGGTGGGTTATCAGGGGCTTGCTTATGCGATGTTCGACCCCAATCGCTGGGAAGCCGTTGACGTGCTGCGTTGGCTCAGGGATTACGTGGAAGAAGTCCAGGCCTGCCCCGCTTCATAGCGAGTCGTCTACAGAGTGCAATGCACAAAAATGGTCCACCAAAAGGCGCCCGAGTCAGCCAAAACGGAGCGCACATCGCCTGATCAGCATTTGGCGCGATGCTTGCTTACTCATTCAGGACACTAAGACGGCGGCCCGTTATGGGAAGCCGGGTAACGGACACGGCGCCTGCCAGACGGCCTTCCCCCATCGGGTCGCTGGTAGGTGCCGTTTTTATTTACCAATGCCAGCTTTTCGCAGGCAAAGAAAAACCCGGCCTAGGCCGGGTTTTTCCTTTCACCTGAGCCTATTACTGGGCTTGGGCTTCTACTTCAGCTTCTACACGACGGTTGATCGCGCGGCCTTCTTCGGTAGCGTTGTCAGCAACCGGACGCGATTCGCCATAGCCAGCGGAGTTGACGCGATCAGCGCCTACGCCGTACTGGTTGACCAGTACGTCACGAACGGCGGTAGCGCGACGCTCGGACAGCTTCTGGTTGTAAGCGTCAGTACCGACGGAGTCAGTGTGACCTTCAACAGTAGTGCTGGTCTGCGGGTACTGGTTCATGAAGTCAGCCAGGTTTTTGATATCACCGTAGCTTTCTTCTTTGACAGCGGCCTTGTCGAAGTCGAACTTGACGTCCAGCTCAACGCGGACGACCTGCGGGGCTTCTTCAACAACCGGAGCCGGCTCGGCAACCGGGGCCGGAGCAGGTTCGGTAACCTGAGCAACCTGACGGGTGCTGCCACCGAAGTTCAGACCAACACCGACACCGGCTTGCCACTCGGTGTCACCTTTGTCGATGTTGTACAGGGCTTCAACGCCGGCACGGGCGTAGAGCATTTCGGTGAAGTAGTACTTGGCACCGCCGCCGGCGATAGCCAGGGTGGAGGTATCGCGACCGCCGCGGTTGGCGTCGCCGATGCTCTGGTGGCCAACGCCGCCAGAAACGTAAGGACGCAGACCTACGCCCGGCTCACCGAAGTGATACAGAGCTTTAAGATCAGTCAGGTTGCCCTTGATGTTCTTGCTGCCAGCAGCGCCTTCGCCACGCAGGTCGTGGTACTCGCCGTACGACAGTGCCAGCTCGACATCGTCAGTCAGGTAGTAACCAACGCTGGCGCCAAACTGGTTGCCTTCGTCATGAGCGAAATCACGCTGAGTGTCGGTGAAATAGCGATTGGCAAATCCTTCCACCTCGACAGCGCCTTGGCCTTGAGCCAGCACGCCCATCGAGGTTGCGGCTACCAAGGAGCCAATGACAACGCCTAAGGTGTTTTTCAGTTTCATCCGTTAAATCCCCATCTATAGAGTGATTGATTCACATGCAGATAGACATGCGAGTCGTCGGTAAGTTTAGGAAAACTCACCTATGCCAGTGAAAGTTCGCCCCGAACTAACTTTCGGTAATTCCTGCAAACTTTTCCCGCAATCTGTCCAGCGCGCGCTTGTAGCGCATTTTCGTGGCGCTGAGCCCCATGTGCATGATGTCGGCGATTTCCTGAAACTCCAGCTCTGCAACGAAACGCAGTACCAGAATTTCGCGATCAATCGGATTGACGTGCACGAGCCAGCGATCCAAGCCACCTCGGTCCTCTACTTTCGGCGCCTTTTCTTCAGACGCCTCTTCCAGAGGATCCAGACTCAGCGCATCCGTCAACCGACGCTTGCGACGCTCCTTGCGGTACTGAGTAATGCATTCGTTGTAGGTAATGCTGTAAAGCCAGGTCTTGAACTTCGACTTTCCCTCGAAGTTTTTCAGCCCGTATAGAACTTTTAACATCACTTCCTGACAGACATCGTCGGCATCTCGATCGTTCCCTAAATATCGTGCGCATACGTTGAACAGGGTGCGCTGGTAGCGGCGCATGAGTTCTTCGTAGGCGCGCGTGATATGGAACAGCTCATCATGCGCACGCGCTACCAGCTCCTCATCGGAGAGCTCGCGTGGGTCATAGCGCAGAGACGGTGATTGAGGTGCGTTCAAGACGGATCGAGCCAACGGTCAGGACGAAACAGCCAGCACCTGCTCGAGCAGGTCGCCGACTGGGCGCATAGGGTAGCAGAGTTGGCCCCTCAGCGGCTGCTTACCCGCTGCTCGAGAAGCACTCGGTTGGAGAGCGAAACCAATTCTCCCGAATCCGTCAAAACCGTGGTTTTCACCGTTCCGATTTCCTCGATCTGCCCTTCGACGCCGCCCACTTCGATTTCCTGGCCGACCTGATACAGCTCGCGCACGTAAATACCGGCGAGAATCTGACTGGCCAGCTCTCGACTGCCCAGCCCGAGCGCCAGTGCGACGGCCAGGCCCACGGAGATCAGCACGATGGCGATGACGTTATTGAGCAGGTCGGTCTTTACCTCAAGCTGGCCGATGGCCACGGAGATGCTGATGATGATCACCAGCCCCTGGGCCAGGCGTGCCAGGCCATGGGCGTAATCGAGGCCGACACCTTCGGCGGCGCCGCGTACCAGGCCACTGAGCAAATGAGCCAACAGCACGCCGGCGAGCAGGATCAGCGCCGCGCCGAATACCTTCGGCAGGTACAGGGCGAGCACGTCGAGCGTTGCCGACACGCGCTCCAGGCCCAGCGACTCGGCCGCTGACACCAGGAAGATCAGCAATACGAACCAGTAGACGATCTTGCCGATCAACGCCGAAACCGGTACCTGGAAGCCCGCACGGCCGAGAATCTTGGTCAGCCCGGTGCCCGCCATCAGGCGGTCGAGGCCGAGTTTGCCGAGCAGCTTCGAGAGCAACGTATCGAGGAGCTTGGCGACCACGAAACCGAGTAGCACCAGCACCAGGGCCACGAACAGGTTCGGAATGAAGCTGGCGACTTTCGTCCACAGCGCCGTCATCGCGGCGACCAGGCTATGAGTCCAGGGGTCGAGTTCCATTTTCATTGAGCCTTATCAGTAGAGCGAGCAGAAGCCCGGCGACGCGACACCGGAGCGACATGGGAGGCGCCATTGTTGAGCGCGATCATCAGGGCGCCGGCCCAGTGCCCCATCAGGCCGAACAGATCGCCGGCGCCGACCTGGCGGTTGGCGGTCTTCAACACGCGATTCAGGCAGGCATCGTCATCGCGCGCCGGCGAAGATGGAGCTTTCAGCAGATCACGCAGGGATTCTTCGAATGGATCGTGCATGGCAGACCTCACAGAACGTCTTCGCTAGACGAAGCGCCTGCAGGGCAAGTCACATCACACCCAGCGCAAGCGCCGGAACAACAACCACTGGCCGAAGCCGATCGACAGCATCAGCAGGCAGGCGACCAGGAACCCGTAGGGGCTGTCGGCGCCCGGAATGCCGCCGACGTTGATGCCCAGCAAGCCGGTGACGAAACTCATCGGCAAGAACACGCAGGTGATGATGCCGAAACGAAACATGATGTGGTTCATGCGCACGTCCATGCGCCGATTTTCCGTCTCGAGCAGCAGGCCGATGCGCTCGCGGGTCAGCTCCAGCTCCTCGAGATAACGCAGCAGGCGGTTGTTCAACTCGTTCCAGTAAACCCCGTCCTCGTGGGTCAGCCAGGGCAGTTGGCTGCGCGTCAGTTGCATATAGATGTCACGTTGCGGCGACAGGAAGCGCCGAAGATTGGCCGCACGTCGGCGGATCTGCAGCAACAGGCCGTGGTCGGGCAAGGCCCGCTCGTCACGGTCGACTTTCTCTTCCTGGCCATCGACCCATTCACCTAGCTCGCTGACCAGGTCCTCGACCCTGTCCGTCAGGTAATCACTGAGCTGCAGCATAAGCTCGGAGGCGGTCTTCGGGCCGTTGCCGGCCTGCAGCCGCTCGATGAGGTCCTCGGTGGCGCGCAGCGGTCGCAGGCGCAGGGAGATGATGCGCCGCGCCGCGGCGAATATGCGCACCGACACCATGTCCTCCGGCTCTGCACCCGGATTGAGGTTGACGCCACGCAGAAACAGCAGCAGTTCATCGTTGGCCAGAGGCAGGGCCCGGGGCCGGGTGTTTTCCTCGAGCAACAGGTCGCAGGCGAAGCCGCTCAGACCACTGTCGCGGCGCAACCAGCTCTGGGTCTGCGGGTGGCTGCGGTCCCAGTGCAACCACAGGCTCTGCCCCTCATCCAGTTGCAACCCGTCGAGCTGCTCGCGCGCCACCGGTCGGGCACCGCCTTTGCCATCCAGCACAAAGCCGTGCACCAGGCCCCACTGCGCGTTGTCTTCTTCGTACATCCCTACCCCTGATGATGGATTTCGGCGGCCTGCTCACTACCGTCGCCCGCGCTAGTCGACCTGCAGCGCCTGCGGCGAGACGATGATGCCGTTGTTGTCGGCGTACAGGTACTCGCCCGGGCGGAAGGTCACGCCACCAAAGTTGACCACCACGTTGAGGTCGCCCAGGCCACGTTTTTCGGTCTTCATGGGATGGCTGCCAAGGGCCTGCACGCCAAGATGGGTCTGCGCCAGCACATCGACATCGCGCACGCAGCCGTAGATGACCATGCCTTCCCAGCCGTTGTGCGCGGCCTTTTCGGCGATCATGTCGCCAAGCAGCGCGCAGCGCAGCGAAGCGCCGCCATCGACCACCAGCACCTTGCCGGCACCGGGCTGGTCGGCCTGGGCCTTGACCAGCGAATTGTCTTCGAAGCATTTGACGGTGACGATCTGACCACCGAACGAATCGCGACCGCCAAAGTTGCTGAACATCGGTTCCACGACGCTTACCAGTTCCGGGTTGGCGTCACACAGATCGGGAGTGATGTAGTGCATGGCAAAGCTCCTGAATGGATGTTCGAGGCCTGCAGCATAGTCCGATCGACGCCCCCGGTCAGGCGGGCGTCGACTGGCGACGGCCATGGTAGCCGGATCACGGCGCGGCAGGAATGGCCGCCCCGCTTTCTTCGTCCGCCACTGTCGCCGGCATCCGCCGCTCGCCCTCCAGCCACCGCTGCACCAGTGGCCAGACCTCTTCCTGGGCCGGCTTGCTGACCAGCATCTGCACATGGTCGTAGTCCTGCTGAAAACCATTGGCGCTGGCCAGGTTGACGAACTCGCGATCGCGGGAGGCGAACTGCTCGAACAGGGCACGGCATGCCGCAGGCGGACAGTCGCGATCGCCTTCGCCGGCGACTGCCAGCAGTGGCACCTGCACCTGGCGCAACCCAGCCCACCAGTCGTGCTCGGCATCGCCGAAGCGGCCGAACAGGCGGTGCCAGCACAGCGCTTCGAGGGCGATGCCGATCGGCTCGTCTTCCGGACCGCGTTTGAGCCGCGATCCGGACAGCACCACGCAACGCTTGAGCAGCAGCCGCGCCAGCCATTCAATGGGCGGCACCTTGAGTGGCCAGTAGCGACGACTGACCTCGGCACCGAACAGGCCCACGCTGGCGATTCCCGGTTGCGTCAGGTGACCGCCACCGAGCGCAGCGGCCAGGATCACGCCGCCCAGCGAGTGACCAAGCCAATGCGCAGGCTGCGGGTTCATTTCCGTCACGAAAGCAGCGATTGCCGGCAAATCGTAGCGCGCATAGTCGGCCACGCGATTGTGCCGGTACCCGAGGTTGCGCGGCGACAGGCCATGGCCGCGCATTTCCGCGATCCAGACATCAAAGCCGGCACGCGCCAGATAAGGCCCCAGGCCGACACCGCCGGGCGAGTACCAGAAACGTCGATTGGAAAAGCTGCCGTGCAGCAGAATCACCGGCTGGCCCCGTTCGCCCAGGTGGCCTGCCAGGCCCAGGCGAGTGAGCGCCAGCTCGACGCTGAAATCCGTACTGTTGCCGGGTTTGAGGCGGTAAACGTCTTCGCTCAGGTCGCCACGCAGCTCGGCACTCATCAGCGCAACGGGGAACAATTCACTACTGCTTTGCATCGTCTTCGCTCTGCTACAACAGGCTGCCGGCTGCGACGCATCGCCTGGCGGCAGCCATAAAAAAGGGCAGGTAGAACCTGCCCTGGGGGTCGGTGTTCAACCCGTGACCATCAGCTCTGTTGACCTTCCGCCAGGAAGAACCAGGTCTCCAGCACCGAATCCGGGTTCAGGGACACACTCTCGATGCCCTGCTCCATCAACCACTTGGCCAGGTCAGGGTGATCGGAAGGCCCCTGGCCGCAGATACCGATGTATTTGCCGGCCTTGTTACAGGCCTGGATAGCGTTGGCCAGCAGCTTCTTGACCGCCGGGTTACGTTCGTCGAACAGGTGCGCGACGATGCCCGAGTCCCGATCCAGCCCCAGCGTCAGCTGGGTCAGGTCGTTGGAGCCAATGGAAAAACCGTCGAAGTACTCGAGGAACTCGTCGGCGAGAATGGCATTGGACGGCAGCTCACACATCATGATGACCTTCAGGCCATCCTGACCACGCGCCAGGCCGTTCTCGGCGAGCAGGTCGACCACCTGCTTGGCCTCCCCGAGGGTGCGCACGAACGGCACCATGATCTCGACGTTGGTCAGGCCCATCTCGTTACGGACCTTTTTCAGCGCCCGGCACTCCAGCTCGAAGCAGTCACGGAACGACTCGCTGATGTAGCGCGAGGCACCGCGAAAACCGAGCATCGGGTTCTCTTCTTCAGGCTCGTACAGCTTGCCGCCGATCAGGTTGGCGTACTCGTTGGACTTGAAGTCCGACAGGCGCACGATGACCTTCTTCGGCCAGAACGCGGCGGCCAGGGTGCTGATACCCTCGACCAGTTTCTCGACATAGAAGCTCACCGGGTCGGTATAGCCGGCGATGCGTTTCTCGACGCTCTCGCGGATTTCCGGCGGCAGGCCGTCCATGTTCAGCAGCGCCTTGGGGTGCACGCCGATCATGCGGTTGATGATGAATTCCAGGCGCGCCAGGCCGATACCGGCATTGGGCAACTGGGCGAAGTCGAAGGCGCGATCCGGGTTGCCGACGTTCATCATGATCTTGAACGGCAGCTCGGGCATGGCGTCGACCGAGTTCTTGCGAATGTCGAAGCCCAGCTCGCCTTCGAAGATGAAGCCGGTGTCGCCCTCGGCGCAGGACACCGTCACGCCCTGGCCGTCACGCAGCATGTGGGTGGCGTTGCCGCAGCCGACCACGGCCGGAATGCCCAGCTCACGAGCGATGATCGCCGCGTGGCAGGTGCGCCCGCCGCGGTTGGTGACGATGGCGCTGGCGCGCTTCATCACCGGTTCCCAGTCCGGGTCGGTCATGTCGGACACCAGCACGTCGCCGGGCTGGACCTTGTCCATCTCCGACACGTCGTTGATCACGCGTACCTTGCCGGCGCCGATCTTCTGACCGATGGCGCGCCCTTCGACCAGCACGGTGCCGGTCTCCTTGAGCAGGTAGCGTTCCATCACGGTAACGTTGGCGCGGCTCTTCACGGTTTCCGGGCGGGCCTGGACGATGTACAGCTTGCCGTCGTCGCCGTCCTTGGCCCACTCGATGTCCATCGGCCGGCCATAATGTTTCTCGATGATCATCGCCTGCTTGGCCAGTTCGGTGACCTCGGCGTCGCTCAGGCAGAAGCGCGCTCGCTCGGCGCGATCGACATCGACGACCTTGACCGACTTGCCGGCCTTGGCTTCCTCGCCGTAGATCATCTTGATCGCCTTGCTGCCCAGATTGCGGCGCAGGATTGCCGGGCGACCGGCCTCCAGGGTCTGCTTGTGGACGTAGAACTCATCCGGGTTGACCGCACCCTGCACCACGGTTTCACCCAGGCCGTAGGCGCCGGTGATGAACACCACGTCGCGAAAGCCCGATTCGGTGTCGAGGGTGAACATCACACCGGCGGTGCCGGTTTCCGAACGCACCATGCGCTGCACACCGGCGGACAGGGCGACCAGTTTGTGGTCGAAGCCCTGGTGCACGCGGTAGGCGATGGCGCGGTCGTTGAACAGCGAAGCGAAGACTTCCTTGGCCGCGCGGATGACGTTCTCCACACCGCGGATGTTCAGAAAAGTTTCCTGCTGGCCGGCGAAGGATGCATCCGGCAGGTCTTCGGCGGTGGCGGAGGAGCGTACGGCAACTGCCATGTTGTCATTGCCACCGGCCATCGCCGCGAACGCGGTGCGGATCTGCTCGTTGAGCTCGTTCGGGAACTCGGCGTCCATCACCCACTGGCGAATCTGCGCGCCGGTCTTGGCCAGGGCGTTGACGTCGTCGACATCCAGGGCATCCAGCGCCGCATGGATCTGCGCATTGAGCCCGCTCTGCTCGAGAAAGTCGCGATACGCCTGGGCCGTCGTGGCGAAACCACCGGGAACCGAAACGCCGGCACCCGCCAGGTTGCTGATCATCTCGCCGAGGGAGGCGTTCTTGCCCCCTACATGCTCGACATCGTGATTGCCGAGCTTATCGAGGGAAACTACGTACTCTGCCAAGGTGATCTCTCCACTTCAGTGTTGGAAAAGCTCATGGGCTGGAAACGTCGCCGGCTTGCGCCGCGTGGACAATGGCCTGGCCCTGGAAAATAAGTAACAATGCAAACCCATCAGGGCCGGCAAAAAACCGACCTATCATAGCCAAGATTCGTTCCCAGCTTATAGGCCATTTGCGCAATGAAACGAACTGCGTACTTCATCTCGGACGGCACCGGCATTACCGCAGAAGCCCTGGGTCAGAGCCTGCTCGCCCAGTTCGAGACCATTGGCTTCACCAAGCTCACGCGACCGTACGTGGACAGCGTGGAAAAGGCGCGCGCCATGGTACAACAAATCAATAATGCCGCCGATAAGGATGGCGCCACGCCGATCATCTTCGCCACCATCGTCAACCAGGAAATCCACGATATCCTCGCTGAGTCGCGCGGGTTCATGATCGACATCTTCTCGACCTTCCTGTCGCCTCTGGAGCAGGAACTCAACTCGCACTCCTCCTATTCGGTGGGCAAGTCGCATTCGATCGTCCACAACGCCAACTATATGGAGCGTATCGAGGCGGTCAACTTCGCGCTCGACAATGACGATGGCGCCCGTACCCACTATTACGACAAGGCCGACCTGATTCTGGTCGGCGTATCACGTTGCGGGAAGACCCCGACCTGCCTGTACATGGCCATGCAGTACGGTATCCGCGCGGCCAATTACCCGCTTACCGAAGACGACATGGAGCGCCTTCAGCTGCCCGCCTCGTTGAAGAAATACCGCGACAAGCTGTTCGGCCTGACCATCGATGCCGATCGCCTGGCGGCCATTCGCAACGAGCGCAAGCCCAACAGCCGCTACGCCAGCTATGCTCAATGCGAGTTCGAGGTGCGCGAGGTGGAGAGCCTGTTCCGCCGCGAGTCGATCAACTTCATCGACTCCACGCATTTCTCGGTAGAAGAAATCTCCGCCAAGATCCTGGTGGAAAAAGGCGTCGAACGGCGCTTCAAGTAACCTGCCACGCTGGACATGCCATGACCTTGCTCGATGCCGTGCTGTTTGCCCCCATCGCCCTGCTGATCGCTCTGACGCCAGGGCCCAACAACTTCTGCGCGATGAACAACGGGATCCGTCATGGCATCGATGCGGCCGTACTGGCGACGACCGGCCGGGTGGCGGCATTCGCGATCTTTCTGGGTATTTCCGCCATCGGCCTGGGCGCCATGCTGCTGGCCTCGGAAAGGGCCTTCACGGTGATCAAATGGGTCGGCGCGCTGTACTTGGTTTACCTGGGCATCAGTGCCTGGCGCAGCCGGGAATTCAGCGGCCTGGATCTGGATGCCGCTGCGCCCGCCGTGCAGCCGCAGCGGCGCGTCGGCCGCCTGATGCTGCAGGAATTTCTGATCGGCATCAGCAATCCCAAGGCGATCCTGCTGTTCGCTGCGGTATTCCCGCAGTTCATCAAGCCGGGGCAGCCAGCCATTGAACAGTTCGTCTACCTGGGCGCCACCTACCTGCTGGCCGAGTACGTGGCGTCGCTGGCCTACGCCCTGTTCGGCCGGCAGATCCGCCGGTTCATCCGCACCCGCCGAGGTGCGCAGCGCCTTAACCGCACCACGGGCGCGTTTTTCATCGGCGCCGGCGGCATGTTGATCGGCACCACCCAGCACTGAGCCCGATGCCCGGCGGCGCTAGCATGTGTCGCCTGGCACCCTCACCCAGCCTTCCATCAGGATCCGCGCGCTGCGGCTCATGACCGCTTTGGTCACCGACCACTGCTCGCCCTCCTGCCGCGCCTCGGCGCCAACGCGCAGGATCCCGGACGGATGGCCGAAGCGCACCGCGCTGCGCTCACCACCGCCCGCCGCCAGATTCACCAACGTACCCGGAATGGCTGCCGCCGTAGCAATCGCCACGGCGGCCGTACCCATCATGGCGTGGTGCAGCTTGCCCATCGACACGGCCCGTACCAGCAGGTCGATGTCCGCCACCTCGACCGCTTTGCCGCTGGCCGACCGATAGGGTTTTGGGGGGGCGACGAACGCGACCTTCGGAGTGTGCTGGCGGGTCGCAGCCTGCTCCACGCTGCTGATCAGCCCCATGCGCAGGGCGCCCGCGATGCGGATCTGTTCGAGGCGCTGAAGCTGTTGCGGATCGCCATTGATGTCGTCGCGCAGTTCGGTGCCCTGGTAGCCGATGTCCTCGGCGTTCACGAACACGGTGGGAATCCCGGCGCTGATCAGGGTCGCCCTGAGCGTGCCGACACCCGGCACCTGCAGCTCATCCACCCGGTTGCCGGTGGGAAACAGGGCAGCGCCCTCCTCGCCGTCATCGGAAGGATCGAGAAATTCCAGCACGATCTCGGCTGCAGGAAAGGTCACGCCGTCCAACTCGAAATCGCCGGTTTCTTGCACCTCGCCCTGGCTCACCGGAACGTGGGCAATGATGGTCTTGCCAATGTTGGCCTGCCAGATACGCACCACGCAGGTGCCGCTCTCGGGAATGCGCGCGGGGTCGATCAGCCCAGCATGAATGGCGAAGGCGCCCGCGGCGGTGGACAGGTTGCCGCAGTTGCCACTCCAGTCGACGAAGGCCTTGTCGATGGCCACCTGGCCATACAGGTAGTCGACGTCATGATCGGCCTGCTGGCTCTTCGACAGGATCACGCACTTGGAGGTCGACGAGGTGGCGCCGCCCATGCCGTCGATATGCGCCGAATACGGATCGGGGCTGCCGATCACCCGCAGGAACAGCCTGTCGCGGGCCTCGCCCGGCACCTGGCAGGGTTGCGGCAGGTCTTCCAGGCGAAAGAATACGCCCTTGCTGGTACCGCCACGCATGTAGGTGGCGGGGATTCGGATCTGCGGTTGCTGCGCCATGCTTGTCGTCCTGGCTGGTTGAGGAAGCCCAGCGATGCATCACGCGCTGGCGACGCACCTCTGCGGATTCAGGTAGGGAGGCGCTTGCGCCGCCCACTCGACTGGTTCAATACCGGGCGAACCGAGGAAGCCCAGGTGTCGCCTGAGCGTTCAAGCCACTGCACCTTCGAGAAAATCCTTGGCGAAGCGCTGCAGCACGCCACCGGCTTCATAGATCGAGACCTCCTCGGCGGTGTCCAGCCGGCAGGTCATCGGCACATCGAGGCGCTCGCCGCTGCGCCGCGTGATCACCAGCGTCAACTGCGCACCTGGCGTGCGCTCACCGAGCACGTCATAGGTTTCGCTGCCATCGATGCCCAGGGTCAGGCGCGTGGTGCCCGGCCTGAACTCCAGCGGCAGCACGCCCATGCCAATCAGGTTGGTGCGGTGAATACGCTCGAAACCTTCGGCGGCAATCGCCTCGACCCCCGCCAGACGCACGCCCTTGGCCGCCCAGTCGCGGGACGAGCCCTGTCCGTAATCGGCGCCGGCGATGATGATCAGCGGCTGCTTGCGCTGCATGTAGGCTTCGATGGCTTCCCACATCCGCACCACTTGGCCTTCCGGTTCCAGGCGGGTCAGCGAGCCCTTCTTTACCTGGCCGTCGACCACCGCCATTTCGTTGACCAGTTGCGGGTTGGCAAAGGTGGCGCGCTGGGCCGTGAGGTGATCGCCGCGATGGGTGGCGTAGGAATTGAAGTCCTCCTCGGGCAGGCCCATCTTCGTCAGGTACTCGCCTGCCGCGCTGTTCGCGAGGATGGCGTTGGAAGGCGACAGGTGATCGGTGGTGATGTTGTCCGGCAGCACAGCCAGCGGACGCATGCCGGTAAGCGTGCGCACCCCGGCCAGCGCACCTTCCCCCTCTTCATCCCAATAGGGGGGACGACGAATATAGGTGCTCATTGGCCGCCAGTCGTACAGCGGGCTGATGCGTTCGCCGTTGTCCGGCTGAACGGCGAACATCGGGATGTAGACACGGTGGAACTGCTCCGGTTTGACGCTGGCGGCCACCACGGCGTCGATGGCCTCATCGGCCGGCCAGATGTCCTTGAGGCGAATCTCGCGGCCGTCGACCACGCCCAGCACATCTTTCTCGATATCGAAACGAATGGTGCCGGCGATCGCATAGGCGATCACCAAAGGCGGTGAGGCCAGGAACGCCTGCTTGGCGTACGGATGAATGCGCCCGTCGAAGTTGCGGTTACCGGAGAGCACCGCGGTGGCGTACAGGTCTCGGTCGATGATTTCCTGCTGGATCGCCGGGTCCAGCGCGCCACTCATGCCGTTGCAGGTGGTACAGGCAAACCCGACGATGCCGAAGCCGAGCTTTTCCAGCTCCGGCAGCAGGCCGGCAGCCTCGAGGTACAGTTGCACCGCTCGCGAGCCAGGCGCCAAGGAGGACTTGACCCAAGGCTTGCGCACCAGACCCAGCTCATTGGCCTTTTTCGCCAACAGGCCGGCAGCGATCACGTTGCGCGGGTTGCTGGTGTTGGTGCAACTGGTGATGGCCGCGATGATCACCGCGCCATCGGGCATCTGCCCGGGCACCTCCTGCCAAGCCCCGGCGATTCCCCGCTCGGCGAGCGCCGAAGTCGGCAGGCGCTTGTGGGGGTTGGACGGGCCGGCCATGTTGCGCACCACGCTGGACAGATCGAAGCTCAGCACGCGCTCGTACTCGGCGCTGACCAGGTCATCGGCCCACAGACCGGCAGCCTTGGCGTAGGTTTCCACCAGGCGAACCTGCTCGTCGTCACGGCCGGTCAGCTTCAGGTACTCGATGGTTTGCCGGTCGATGGCGAACATCGCGGCGGTAGCGCCGAACTCCGGGGTCATGTTGGAAATGGTCGCGCGGTCACCCAGGGTCAGCGCCGCCGCGCCTTCGCCGTAGAACTCGAGGTAGGCGCCGACCACCTTGGCCTGACGCAGGTATTCGGTGAGCGCGAGCACCACGTCCGTGGCGGTGATGCCGGGCTGCGGCCGACCGGTCAGCTCGACGCCGATGATATCCGGCAGGCGCATCCACGAGGCCCGCCCAAGCATCACGCTCTCCGCTTCCAAGCCACCTACACCGATGGCGATCACCCCCAGCGCGTCGACATGCGGCGTGTGGCTGTCGGTGCCCACGCAAGTGTCGGGAAAGGCTACCCCGCCCTGTACTTGCACCACCGGCGACATCTTCTCCAGGTTGATCTGGTGCATGATGCCGTTGCCCGGAGGGATCACGTCGACGTTCTTGAAGGCCTTCCTGGTCCACTCGATGAAGTGGAAACGGTCCTCGTTGCGGCGATCCTCGATGGCGCGGTTCTTGGCGAAGGCATCCGGGTCGAAACCGCCGCATTCCACCGCCAGAGAGTGGTCGACGATCAACTGGGTCGGCACCACCGGATTGACCTGAGCGGGGTCGCCGCCCTTGTCGGCGATCGCATCACGCAGCCCGGCCAGATCCACCAGCGCGGTCTGCCCGAGGATGTCATGGCACACCACACGCGCCGGGTACCAGGGAAAATCCAGGTCACGGCGGCGCTCGATCAATTGCTTCAGCGAGGCCGTAAGCGTGTCGGGATCACAGCGGCGCACCAGGTTTTCCGCCAACACCCGCGAGGTGTATGGCAGCGTGGCGTAGGCATCGGGTTGGATGGCATCGACCGCCGCACGGGCATCGAAGAATTCCAGCGTGGTGCCTGGTAGAGGCTTGCGGTTGGCGCTGTTCATATCAGGACTCGGTCACGGTAGTGGTGGCGGGCCTGGTGCGGCCCGCTCTGTAAGGGTTCAGCGATCCTGCACGGGCACGAAAGGCCGCTGCTCGACCCCGATGTATTCGGCGCTCGGGCGGATGATACGGTTGTTGGCGCGCTGCTCGAACACGTGGGCCGTCCAGCCGGACACCCGCGAGCAGACAAAAATCGGCGTGAACAGCGCGGTCGGAATGCCCATGAAGTGATACGCCGAGGCATGGTAGAAGTCGGCGTTGGGAAACAGTTTCTTCTGCTCCCACATGACCCGGTCGATCGCCTCGGAGACGGGAAACAGCAGCGTGTCGCCGACTTCATCGGCCAGCATCTTGCTCCAGCCCTTGATCACCTCGTTGCGAGGGTCGGACTCCTTGTAGATCGCATGGCCGAAACCCATGATCTTGTCCTTGCGCTCGAGCATCGCCAGGGTGCCGGCGGTGGCATCTTCTGCCGAGGTGAAGCGCTGGATCATTTCCATCGCCGCCTCGTTGGCACCGCCATGCAGCGGCCCGCGCAGGGAACCGATGGCCGCAGTGACGCAGGAGAAAATGTCGCTGAGCGTCGAGGCGCAGACCCGCGCGGTAAAAGTCGAGGCATTGAATTCGTGCTCCGCATAGAGGATCAGCGACACGTTCATCACCTTCACATGCAGCTCACTGGGCTTCTTGCCATGCAGCAGCGCCAGGAAATGACCGCCGATGGTCGCCTCGTCACTGTTGCACTCGATGCGCTGGCCTTGATGGCTGAAGCGGTACCAGTAGGTCATGATCGCCGGAAAGGCACCAAGCAGCCGGTCAGCCTTGTCGCGCTGCTGCTCGAAACTGGTCTCGGGCTCAAGGTTGCCCAGGACCGAGGCGCCAGTGCGCATCACATCCATCGGGTGGGCATCTTTAGGGATGCGTTCCAGCACTTCCTTGAGCGCGGCAGGCAGATCGCGCAGGCCCTGCAGCTTTTGCAGATAGCCGTCGAGCTGCGCCTGGGTCGGCAGCTCGCCATACAACAACAGGTAGGCGACCTCCTCGAAGATCGCCCCCGCCGCCAGTTCGCGTACGTCATAACCACGGTAGGTCAGGCCGGCACCCGTCTTGCCCACGGTGCACAGTTCGGTCTGCCCGGCTACCTGGCCGCGCAGGCCCGCGCCACTCAACACTTTTGCTTCAGCCATTGCTCGCTCCCGTTTTCTTGAAATTGTCGGATGTGCAATTCGTACCGCGCCGCCTCGTCAGCGGCACGGGTTTCAGCTCTTTTTCTGGGCAAACAACGCATCGAGCCGCTGCTCGAAGGCGTGATAATCGATGCGCTCGTATAGCTCCATGCGAGTCTGCATGGTGTCGATGACATTCTGCTGCGTGCCATCACGGCGAATCGCCGTGTAGACGTTTTCCGCCGCCTTGTTCATGGCCCGGAATGCCGAGAGCGGATACAGCACCAGCCCCACGTCGGCCGCGGCCAGCTCGTCGGTGGTGAACAGCGGGGTGGCGCCGAACTCGGTGATGTTGGCAAGGATCGGCGCCCTCACCCGGGCGGCGAAGGTCTTGTACATCTGCAGCTCGGTGATGGCCTCCGGAAAAACCATGTCGGCCCCCGCCTCGACACAAGCGGCAGCGCGATCCAGCGCGGCCTCAAGGCCTTCGACCGCGAGTGCATCGGTGCGCGCCATGATCACGAAGCTGTCGTCGGTGCGCGCATCCACAGCGGCCTTGATGCGGTCGACCATCTCCTGCTGCGAGACGATCTCCTTGTTCGGCCGGTGGCCGCAGCGCTTGGCGCCGACCTGGTCTTCGATATGGATGGCGGCGGCGCCGAACTTGATCATCGACCTGACGGTGCGCGCCACGTTGAATGCCGAGCTACCGAAGCCGGTGTCCACGTCCACCAGCAGCGGCAGGTCGCAGACATCGGTGATCCGGCGCACGTCAGTCAGTACGTCATCCAGCCCGGTGATGCCCAGGTCCGGAATGCCCAGCGAACCGGCGGCCACTCCGCCGCCTGACAGGTAGATGGCCTTGAACCCGGCGCGCCTGGCGAGCAGCGCGTGGTTGGCATTGATGGTGCCGACGACTTGCAACGGCTGCTCGTTGGCAACCGCATCGCGAAAGCGCTGGCCTGGCGTGCTCTGGCTCATGACGTGCCTCGGGGCTTGACGGGGATGGGGTGGGCGTTCTGGTAGTGGCGTTCGACGTTGCGCTTGGACGCTGCGATGTGTCGGCGCATCAGCAGCTCGGCGAGTTCGCCATCACGCTCGGCGATAGCATCGAGAATCCGGTGGTGCTCAGCGAACGCCTGTGGCGGCCGGTTGGGCGTGGCGGAGAACTGGATGCGGTACATCCGTACCAGTTGATAGAGCTCGCCGCAGAGCATCTTTACCAGGGTGCGATTGCCGCTACCGTGGATGATCCGGTAGTGAAAGTCGAAATCGCCTTCCTGCTGGTAATAGCCCACGCCGGCCTGAAAGGCTTCGTCGCGCTCGTGGGTGTCGAGCACGCGGCGCAGGTCATCGATCTCGACCTGGGTCATGCGCTCGGCAGCCAGTCGGCAGGCCATGCCTTCCAGGGACTCGCGAATCTCGTACAACTCGATCAGCTCCTCACGGTCCAGCGAGACCACCCGAGCGCCCACGTGGGGAACGCGCACCAGCAGACGCTGACCTTCCAGGCGATGGATCGCTTCGCGCAACGGACCTCGGCTGATGCCGTAAGTGCGCGCCAGCTCAGGCTCGGAAATTTTGCTTCCCGGCGCGATCTCGCCCTTCACTATCGCCGCCTGGATGCGCCTGAATACATGCTCGGAACGCGTTTCCACGTCCTCCTCGGCAGACAGGCTTAGCACACTGTACTCCTGCACATTGTCGACACTCAGCCGTTAATCTTGCTGACAACCCTAGACAAAAAGCGTCAATCGCACAATTGCCAAACATCATTGTTGACAATAAACCGCTTGTGTCTCGAAAGCGCGCACACGCATAACATGGCTATAAACAGCGATAACCGTCTGTCACCGTTGAAAAAGCCCATGGTAGAATGCGCGCCATTCAACGCCTGGAACGGGTGTACCGGGGCGCCTGCTAGACTCACCTCCAGCGAACCACGGCCCCGCCCAGATTCGCGCTATCAGAAGCGATCCACCCGACAGGTTCTATGAGACTCAAGCCCTTTTCCGTACTGTGCAGCCTACTGCTCCTGCCAGGCCTAGCCGCCGCGGCCGACAAGACCATTTATGGCCTGAATGAATACGTCAGCCTCGATATCGATGTGGAAGTGGCCGCCAAACTCGACACCGGCGCCCAGACCGCTTCGCTCAGCGCACGCGATATCGAGCGCTTCAAGCGCGATGGCGAACGCTGGGTACGCTTTTATCTGGCCATCGACGATGCCCACGCCCATCCGATCGAGCGCCCACTGGCACGCATCAGCAAGATCAAACGCCGCGCTGGCGACGTCGACTCCGACGACGAGAAGACCTACACCGCTCGCCCGGTGATCGAGCTGGATGTGTGCATGGGCGGTACTCGCCGCGAGATCGAGGTCAACCTCACCGACCGCAGCGCCTTCCAATATCCGCTGTTGATCGGCTCCGATGCACTCAAGCGCTTCGATGCCCTGGTCGACCCCAGTTTGAAATACGCAGCAGGGAAACCTGCCTGTACCACCGCAAAATCCGGCGAGTAATCCCATGCGCTCTCTCACCCTGCACCTGAAAGTCCTCATCACCATCCTGGTGAGCCTGGGGATCGCGATTACCGCCTATCAGATATTCGTGCTTGGCATTCCTGTCAGCAGCGACGAAACCGACGACCTGTGGAACATCGACACCCGTGTCGAATTCCAGGCCAATGGTCGCGACCCGATCAAGCTGCAGATGTTCGTGCCGCCACTGAACCAGGATTACGTCAGCCTCAACGAGAGCTTCATTTCCAACAACTACGGAGTCAGCGTCAATCGTGCCGACAGTAACCGCAAGGTGACCTGGTCGGCGCGCCGCGCCAGCGGCAAGCAGACGCTTTACTACCGCCTGGTGCTGACCAAGCGTTACAGCGGTGAGCAGGCCAAGGCAAAGGGTCCGATCTTCCGCGACAGCATTCCGGTCGAAGGCCCCGAGAAGATCGCCGCCGAAGCCCTGCTGGCGCCGATTCGCCAGCATTCGGCCGACGTCGAAACCTTCATCAGCGAAACCATCAAACGCGTCAACAACACCAGTGACGACAACGCCAAGTTGCTGCTCGGTGGTGATGCCTCGACCCTCAAGAAGGCTCAGGCAGTCGAACTGCTGCTGTCCATCGCCCACGTACCGATGGAGCGCGTGCACACCATTCGCCTCGAGGCGGACATTCAGCAGAGCCCGGAACTGTGGCTGCGCAGCTTCAACGGTGACCGCTGGCTGTACTTCAACCCGGAAAGCGGGGAACAGGGCCTGCCAACCGATCGCCTGGTCTGGTGGACCGGTGACGAGCCGCTGATCACCCTGGATGGCGGCCGCCAGGCGACCACCACCTTCACCCTCAACAACAGCGAGATGAACGCCATTCGGCTCGCTCAGCTGACCGACGAGAACACCGACGCCGACTTCCTCGAGTATTCGCTGTACGGCCTGCCTCTGCAGACCCAGCAGACCTTCATGATCATGGTCATGATCCCGATCGGCGTCCTGGTCATCCTGATCCTGCGCAACCTGGGCGGCCTGCAGACCCTGGGGACCTTCACCCCGGTGCTGATCGCCCTGGCCTTCCGGGAGACGCAACTAGGCTTCGGCATCTTCCTGTTCACAGTGATCACCGCACTCGGCCTGTCGCTGCGCTCCTACCTGGAGCACCTGAAACTGCAGATGCTTCCGCGCCTGTCGGTGGTATTGACCTTCGTGGTCGTGCTGATCGCCACCATCAGCCTGTTCAGCCACAAGCTCGGCCTGGAGCGCGGCCTGTCCGTGGCGCTGTTCCCGATGGTGATCCTGACCATGACCATCGAACGCCTGTCGATCACCTGGGAAGAACGTGGCGGCAGCCACGCCTTCAAGGTCGCCATCGGCACCCTGGTGGCCGCGACCCTGGCGCACCTGCTGATGAGCGTGCCGGAGCTGGTCTACTTCGTGTTCACCTTCCCGGCGATTCTGCTGATCCTGGTGGGTTTCATGCTGGCGATGGGTCGCTACCGCGGCTACCGCCTGACCGAACTGTTCCGCTTCAAAGCCTTCCTGAAGGATTGAGCCAATGTTAGGTCTCTGGAAAACCTGGAAGGCCCTTGAAGCCAAAGGCATCATGGGCATCAACCGACGCAATGCGGACTACGTGCTGAAGTACAACAAGCGGCACCTGTACCCCATCGTCGACGACAAGATCATCACCAAGCAGCGCGCCATCGAAGCCGGCATTCACGTGCCGGAAATGTACGGCGTGATTTCCACGGAAAAGGAAATCGACAACCTCGACAAGATCATCGGCGAGCGCAGCGATTTCGTCGTCAAACCGGCGCAAGGCGCCGGCGGTGACGGCATCCTGGTGATCGCTGACCGTTTCGAGGATCGCTTCAAGACGGTATCGGGCAAGATCGTCAGCCATGCCGAGATCGAGCAGCAGATTTCCAGCATCCTCTCGGGGCTGTACTCCCTGGGCGGGCACCGGGACCGCGCGTTGATCGAGTACCGCGTGACCCCGGACACCATCTTCAAGAGCATCAGCTACGAGGGCGTGCCCGACATCCGCATCATCGTGCTGATGGGCTATCCGGTGATGGCCATGCTGCGCCTGCCGACCCGCCAGTCGGGTGGCAAGGCCAACCTGCACCAGGGCGCCATTGGCGTGGGTGTCGACCTGGCCACCGGCGTGACCCTGCGCGGCACCTGGCTGAACAACAAGATTACCAAGCACCCGGACACCACCAACGCAGTGGATGGCGTGCAGCTGCCGAACTGGGATGGCTTCATGAAGCTGGCCGCCGGCTGCTACGAGCTGTGCGGGCTGGGCTACATCGGCGTGGACATGGTGCTGGACCAGGACAAGGGCCCGCTGATTCTCGAGCTCAATGCCCGCCCCGGCCTGAATATCCAGATCGCCAACGACTGCGGCCTGACTCACCGCGCCCATGCGGTGGAAGCGCGCCTGGCTGAATTGGCCGCCAAGGGCATCCAGGAAAACGCCGAGGAGCGCACACGCTTCTCTCAGGGGTTGTTCGGCCACGTACCGGTGGCCGAAATCTGAAGCCCTACCCTGCTGCCGAACCGATCGGCAGCAGGGCTTTCGCGCTACAGGCTAAAGCCGCCGTCACGCACTCTTTCGAGAGCCGCGCGGCAATGCACGGCAGCAAACACCCTGACGCCGGCGAGCGGTTCGCGCTTGGCAGTGACCATCTGGCAGTACCAGCCGATACTCGTCGGGACGTGCCGGCGCTTTGCCGATACGACCTGCCCCGGCTGCGCCACAGCTTTGTTACCATAGCCGCCTCACCCACATGCCTGCGGAGCCCGTAATGGATCTCGACCTGGACAGACTCAATGCCGAATTTGCCAATCAGCCGGAAAAGCTGATCGAGTGGGCGATCGGCCTGGGCAAACCGGCGATCTGCACCACCAACTTCCGCCCGTTCGAAGCCGTGATCCTGCACATGGTCAGCCAGGCCAAAGCGGACATTCCGATCGTGTGGATGGACAGCGGCTACAACACCGACGCTACCTACCAGTTCGCCGACGAGGTGACCCGCCAGCTCGGCCTCAACCTGGTCACCTACCTGCCCAAGCGCAGCCGCGCCCACCGCGAAGCCATCGACGGCCCGACGCCGGCGCTGGACGACCCGCGCCACGCGGCATTCACCGAAGAGGTCAAGCTGGAGCCATTCGCCCGGGCGCTGCGCGAAACCGCGCCGAGTGTCTGGTTCACCGCCCTGCGTGCCACCGATACCGCGGTACGCGCTCAGATGCAGCCTGTCAGCATCAATCCGGACGGTTTGATCAAGGTCGCGCCGCTGCTGCATTGGTCGTCCAAGGACCTGTATCAGTACCTGACGGCCCACGGCCTGCCAAACAACTTCGATTATTTCGACCCGACCAAGGGTGAAGATAACCGCGAGTGCGGCCTGCACCTGAGCCACTGAATGCCACGCCCCTGAACGATGGCGCCTTTGCAGAGCATGTGAAAACGTAGCGAGCGAAGGTCAGGCAAGGCAAAAACCGGCGAAAAAGCGCAGTTTACGCGTTGTAAATGAGCATTTTGAGCTGGTTTTTAACGCCGCATGACCGAGCGCAGTAGTTTTCACATAGTCTGCCTAGGCGCCATCTTCGTTACCGCTGCCCTCAGTGCAGCGGCAATTCGATCCCTTTGAACATGTCTTCCAGCTCGACCTTGTTGTGACACTGCACCGCTTTGGCCAGCACGTCACGGTTCAGGTGCGGGGCGAACTTCTCGATGAAGTCGCACATGAAGCCGCGCAGGAAAGTGCCCCGCCGGAAGCCGATCTTGGTGACGCTCGACTCGAACAGCTCGCTGGCATCGAGCACCACCAGGTCAGGATCGAGCGTCGCATCGACAGCCATCTTGGCCACGATACCGACACCCAGGCCCAGCCGGACATAGGTCTTGATGACGTCGGCGTCGGCGGCGGTAAACACCACCTTTGGCGTGAGGCCGCGGTGACTGAAGGCTTCATCGAGCTTGGAGCGACCGGTGAAACCAAAGGTGTAGGTAACGATTTCGTGCTCGGCCAACGCCTCCAGCGTGAGTTTCGGCAGCTTGGCCAGCGGGTGCCCCTGGGGCACGATCACGCAACGATTCCAGCGGTAGCAGGGCATCATCACCAGGTCATTGAACAGCTCCAGGCCTTCTGTGGCGATGGCGAAGTCGACGGTGCCATCGGCGGCCATTTCGGCAATCTGCGTGGGCGTACCCTGGTGCATATGCAGCGCCACTTCCGGGTACTGCTTGATGAAGCTGCTGATCACCGGCGGCAGCGCATAACGCGCCTGGGTATGGGTGGTCGCAATCGACAGTGTGCCCTTCTTCTCGTTGGAGAATTCCTGGGCAATCTGCTTGATGCTTTCCACCTTGCGCAGGATCTCGCCAGCGGTGGTGATGATTCGCTCGCCAGCAGGCGTCACGCGCGTCAGGTGCTTGCCACTGCGGGCGAAGACTTCCACGCCCAGCTCGTCTTCGAGCAGACGGATCTGTTTGCTGATACCGGGTTGCGAGGTGTAGAGGCTTTGCGCCGTGGCCGAGACGTTGAGGTCATGGTGCGCGACTTCCCAGATGTAGCGCAGTTGCTGAAGCTTCATAGAAATCCCTCAAAGCGGATAGGCAGCCTGATCGCCGGCTCGTCATATAACCATATTAATGGTTAATGCGGTATATATAGATTTTTTTTGCCGGGATAGACAGCGTCTACTCGTGGCGAGAGCGATGCTGCAGCATGGGTACCAGATAGACCGGCACATCGCACAGCTGCAGCAACCGGGACGCGGTCCGGCCCACCGGCACCTCAAGCGCGGCGCCGTGGCTATGACTGCCTACGACCAGCAAATCGACACCGAGTTTCTGCGCCTCCTCGAGAATGGATATCGGCGGGTCGCCCCGCAGCACCCGTACCGATACGATCAGTTCGAGGTCTTCACGGTTGTCACCCAGCTCATCGCGAAAGCCTTCCAGCACGCGCAGTTCGATGCTGTTCATGACCGTTTCCAGCCCGGTGCTACGCAGCTCCTTAAGGCGTTCTTCGTCCACGTAGGTTTGCAGGACGGACTCGGCGAACAGGCCCATGGGCTCTACCACATGCACCACATAGAGACGCGCATTGAAGCTGCGGGCGAGCGCCAGCGCGTGCTGCAGGACATAAGGTGCATAGAGGCCGAGATCGGTTGCATAGAGAATCGAACGAATCATGCGGCCTCCTCGACTGCCAATACGGCGGGGATCGCTTGAGCTTAGCAGCCAGCATGGAAAGTGAGCAGCAATGCGCTGCAGGGGTGGCCGTCGTCACGTTCGCAGCGACCGCTCATGGCAGCTCGTCGGGCACGCGGCGCAGCGCGTCATCGATGCTGCGAACCAGCTCGGCGTGGCCTAGCCGGCAGTTCAGCGCCCCCTGAAAGTGGCCCGCATGCACCACGAACAACGCAGGCAGGTGAAACACGTCGTAACGTTGAACCAGGCCACCGCTGGCGCCTGCGTCGATCCACACCAGACGCTCGACGGGAAGCGCGAGCGCCGGCAATCGCTCGCGGGCATAGCGACAGGAGGCGCACCCCGGCGAGGTGAATATCACCAGGGAGGTGCCTGGCAGGCTCAGTAACTGCTGATCGGCATCGAGGTCGGACAATTGCAGTTCGCTGGTAGGGAGGGGTCGACCGGCACCGGTCGTATCATGGTCACTCATGGGCGGCCTGTTGCTCGGAAGGGTTGGCGCAGCGTCATGTGAGCCTGCTGACCCAAGCATGCCGGATAGCTTTACGCCTTCACAGCCCGATTATCATTGTCTAGCCGTGCGCTAACGCGCTAAGGTTCCGCTTCCCCGCTGTGCCCATACCGCTGTGCCCGCTGCACGGGGATCGCTGGCGGCCGGCTTCCGTGACCTGATGACGCAATAGATGAAAAGCACGATGGCTGATTTACCAATTAACGACCTAAACGTCGCCTCCAACGAAACCCTGATCACGCCGGAACAAATCAAATCCGAGATTCCGCTGACCGAACGCGCCCAACAGACGGTTTCCGCTGGTCGGCAGGTGGTGCGCGACATTCTCGACGGCAAGGATCACCGCCTGTTCGTGGTCGTCGGCCCCTGCTCGATCCACGACATCAAGGCCGCCCACGAGTACGCCGAGCGCCTGAAGGTACTCGCCGAGGAAGTGTCCGACACGCTGTACCTGGTCATGCGCGTGTATTTCGAAAAGCCGCGCACCACCGTCGGCTGGAAAGGCCTGATCAACGACCCCTATCTCGATGACTCCTTCAAGATCCAGGACGGCCTGCACATCGGCCGCAAGCTGCTCCTTGACCTCGCGGAGATGGGCCTGCCCACCGCCACCGAAGCGCTTGACCCGATCTCGCCACAGTACCTGCAGGATCTGATCAGCTGGTCCGCGATTGGCGCACGCACCACTGAATCGCAGACGCACCGCGAGATGGCTTCAGGCCTGTCGTCGGCCGTCGGCTTCAAGAATGGCACCGACGGCGGCCTGACGGTCGCCATCAACGCCCTGCAGTCGGTCTCCAGCCCCCACCGCTTCCTGGGCATCAACCAGCAGGGCGGCGTATCCATCGTCACCACCAAGGGCAACGCTTACGGCCACGTGGTATTGCGCGGTGGCAACGGCAAGCCGAACTACGACTCGGTGAGCGTGGCGATCTGCGAGCAGGAACTGAAGAAAGCCGGCATCAAGGCCAACATCATGGTCGACTGCAGCCATGCCAACTCCAACAAGGATCCGGCACTGCAGCCACTAGTGATGGAGAACGTCGCCAACCAGATTCTCGAAGGCAACCAGTCGATCGTCGGCCTGATGGTCGAAAGTCACCTGGGCTGGGGTAGCCAGTCGATTCCGAAAGACCTGCAGCAGCTCCAGTACGGTGTGTCGATCACCGACGCCTGCATCGACTGGCAAAGCACCGAGAAAACATTGCGCTCGATGCATGCCAAGCTCCGCGATGTACTGCCCCAGCGCCAGCGCGGCTAAAGCAGGGGCAGCAGTCAACAAAACGCCGGGCAGATGCCCGGCGTTTTCGTGTGCGGCGTAAGCCTCAACCCTGTTCGGCGGTGCCCTCGCGGCGCGCCATGTAGCGTTCCACGTAGGAGCAGGACGGGATCACCGTGTAGCCCATGCGCTCGGCATAATCGAGCGCCGTTTCCGTCAACGCCGCCGCGATGCCACGTCCGCGCAGCGAGTTGGGCACGAAAGTGCGGTAGATATCCAGGGTCTGCTTGCCCAAATCCATATAAGACAGGTATGCGCGATCACCATCCACTGTGGTCTCGAACTGGTGACCGGCAAGGTCATGGTGAATGGACAGTGAGTCGCTCATTACTACTCCTCTCGATTGGCTCGAACATCGACACGGCCCCGATGGCTTGCGTACATTCGGTAACATTAGGATATAAGGCCATTCTAGATGAGAAAGAGCAAGACGAAATCGGCCCTGATCGGTGTAGTTCCGTACGCAGTGCCAACATCCCGACCCGACGGCAACCTGGCGGCGCCGACACATGCTGTTCAGTAATGCTTCTGTACAGCGACGCCCCCGGTTTAAGCGCGCTGCAGGGGCGTGAAAAAATTCAGGAACCCTTGCTCACCGTCCGTTTACTTACTAAAAGTTACAGGTAGTATGTACGCCGGTCATTTTCCGGGTTCGGGATTTGGCTTCAATAAGCAAAAAACTTACCCCAAGGGGAACACGATGAACAACGCTCTGAAATTCTCTGCTCTGGCTCTGGCCGCAGTTCTGGCTACCGGTTGCAGCAGCGTTACCAAAGAAACCGAAGCTCGCCTGACTGCAACCGAAGACGCAGCAGCCCGCGCTCAAGCCCGTGCCGACGAAGCCTACCGCAAGGCTGACGAAGCACTGGCCGCTGCTCAGAAGGCTCAGCAGACCGCTGACGAAGCCAACGAGCGCGCCCTGCGTATGCTGGAAAAAGCCAGCCGCAAGTAATAGCCCTCGGGCTACTGAAAAAGCCGGCCCTAGTGCCGGCTTTTTCATTGCCGAAATCTTTCGGCAATGATCGCGCAGAAAAAACCGCTGTAGATGACAGCGGTTTTCGGTCACAGCGGCGCGCCGGTCAGCGCGCAGGTGCCTGCGCCTGAATGACCGCATCGCGCGGCGCCGCGATCTCGATCGGCAGGCCGTCCTGCGAGGCGACCACCTCGCGCACCACGTCCCAGTCGAGATTCTGCGCATTCAGGTCGCTGCGCTTGAGCAGCGCATTGACCACCGCCGCATTCTGATCCCCCACGGGCGCGCCCTCTTCCTCGCCGAGTGGTGCATGAGCCTCGAGGTAGACCTTGCCGCTGCTGACGCCGAACTTGTAGGGCTCGTTGATGATACGCACCGCCGTGCCGACCGGAACCTTGGCAGCCAGATCGAGCACGTTATTGTTGAGCATGCGGAAACAGCCGTGGCTGACGCGCATGCCGATGCCAAACTTCTTGTTCGAACCATGGATCAGGTAGCCAGGCACCGAGAGCGTCATCTTGTATGGCCCCAGCGGGTTGTCCGGGCCCGGTGGCACATAGCGCGGCAGCGGGTCGCCCTCCGCGGCGTGCTCGTCACGTATCGACTGCGGCGGGTACCAGCCCGGGTTCGGCGTTTTTGCGGTGATGCGCGCCTCGGTCACCGGTGAGCTCCAGCCTTCGCGCCCGATACCCAGCGGGTAGGTATGAACGACGTTCTCCCCCTTGGGGAAATAATACAAGCGGTACTCGGCGAGGTTGATCACGATGCCCTCGCGAGGCCCCGGCGGCAGGATGAAGCGCGTCGGCAGCAGGATGTCGGTGCCCTCGCCCGGCAACCAGGCATCGACGCCCGGGTTGGCGGCGACCATTTCCAGATACCCGAGATCATTGGCCGTGCCGATATCGGCGAAGGTGTCTTCGTAACGCGCCTTGATTACCTGGATTTCGCCCACCACGTCCTCGCCAGGGGGCGGCAGCGGTAATTCCAGTGCCACAGCGGACGCTGTGACACAGAGGGCACACAACGACAGACAGCGGGCAACAGCTGAAACGCGCGGCGACATGCAGGAAACCCTTGAAATAGAGGTAATGATGAAAGATGGATTGTATACCGCCGGCGAACTCAGCGCCCTGGCCAGGCCGGGCGCTCACCGCGCCGCTGTGCATCGAGGGTCGCCAGGCAGGATGGGCACAACCGCCGATCCTGCAACATGGGACGCTCCAGGTCACGCCACAAGGGCTGCGCCGGCAGCAGGCCGCCGCACAACGTTCGATCGGCATGAGCGCCCAGCTCCAGCTGTCGAGCAACCAGGTGCACGCGTGCCTCGCGGCAGGCGAACAGGTCGAGCTGCTCGTCCGGCTCGATCAGTTGGTAAGCGTACAGAGACCAGGCGGGTCGCAGCATGGGGGGCTCCAGGGCGGGGGCGCCACATTAGCCGAAACACCGCCGGTGGAAAAGCCCGTCAAAGCAATGGTTTGAGCGCTGGCCAGACATTCTCCAGCATCATCGGCTGGGCCTCCACGGCGGGATGCACGCCATCATCCTGCATCAACGTGGCAACGCCGCCGACGCCCTCGAGAAGAAACGGCACCAGTGGTACGTTCTTCTGGGCTGCCACGTCGTCAAACACCTTGGCGAACGCCGTGGTGTAGCGTTCGCCGTAGTTGGGTGGAATGCGCATGCCGAGCAGCAGCACCTTGGCACCCGACTCGCGGGACGCATCGATCATCGAGGCAAGATTCTGTTGCAATTGACTGGGCGGCAGGCCGCGCAGCCCGTCGTTGCCACCGAGCTCGACGATCACCAGCTCCGGATCATGCTCGGCAAGCAGCGCAGGCAGCCGTGCGGCGCCGCCGGCACTGGTGTCGCCACTGATCGAGGCGTTCACCAACTGGTGCTCGAAACCCTCCTTCCTGAGGCGTTCCTCCAGCAGATGAACCCAGCCCTGCCGGGTATCCATGCCAAAAGCCGCGCTGATACTATCGCCGACGACCAGCACGGTCCCCGCCTGCGCCATCTGGCCCAACAGCAGCAGGCCGAGAACAGCCCCCTTCAACATCGCACGCATCGGGATTCCTCATGAGCTCTAGCATTCTGTCTGCGCAGAACCTTAACAAAGTGGTCTCCAGCGCGGAAGGAGAGTTGACCATCCTGCATGACCTTTCACTGCAATTGGAAAAAGGCGGCAGCCTGGCCATCGTCGGCAGCTCGGGCTCCGGCAAATCCACCCTCCTGGGCCTCCTGGCCGGGCTCGACCTCCCCAGCAGCGGTCGCATCGTGCTGGCCGGCAACGACCTGGGCAGCCTGGGCGAAGACGAGCGCGCCCGGGTGCGGGCCGAGCATGTCGGTTTCGTATTCCAGTCTTTCCAGCTACTCGACAGCCTCAACGCGCTGGAAAACGTCATGCTGCCACTCGAACTGGAAGGCCGCCGCGACGCCCGCGAGCGGGCTACGGGATTGCTCGAACGGGTCGGCCTGGGCGCACGACTTAGCCACACACCCCGCCAGCTCTCGGGGGGCGAGCAACAGCGCGTGGCGATTGCGCGCGCATTTGCCGCCGATCCGGACGTGCTGTTTGCCGATGAGCCGACCGGCAACCTCGACAGCCACACCGGCGAGCGGATCAGCGACCTGCTGTTCGAACTGAACCAGGAGCGCGGCGCCACCCTGGTACTGGTCACCCACGACGAACGCCTGGCGGCCCGCTGCCAGCGCCTGATCCGCCTGGAAGGTGGCCACCTCGTGGCGCCGGTGAACGCCTGATGAAAACCCTGTCCTTTTTCGGCCTGCTGTCGCTCGCTGGCCGGCAGCTGCGCCGTGACGCGCGCGCCGGTGAACTGCGCGTGCTGTTTTTCGCCTTGCTGATCGCCGTCGCATCCAGCACCGCCATCGGCTATTTCGGTGCCCGCCTGAATGACGGCATGACCTTGCGCGCCACCGAATTTCTCGGCGCCGACCTGATTCTGCGCGGGAGCGCGCCAGCAGACGCCGCGCAGATTGACGCGGGCGTGTCACGAGGCCTGACCCACGCGCAGGTGGTGGAGTTCTCCAGCGTCATCGCCACCGATGCCGGCATCCAGCTGGCCAGCGTCAAAGCAGCTGGCGATGGCTATCCACTGCGCGGCAACTTGAAGAGTGCAGCCGAGCCCTATGCCGAAGAAACGGTGAGCCCGGGCCCGCGGCCAGGCGAAGCCTGGGCCGAAGCAAGACTGCTTGCGGCGCTCAATCTGACTGCCGGCGACGAGATAGAAGTGGGGGCCAAGACCCTGCGCCTGACGCGCGTGCTGACCTATCTGCCTGACGAGGCTGGAGACTTCTACAGCCTCACGCCCCACGTACTCATACACCTGGACGACCTGCCCGCCACCCGCGTGGTGCAACCCGGCAGCCGCGTGCGCTACATCGAGCAGTGGAACGGCCCCGGTGACGTCCTGGCCAGCTACCGCCAAGCCGTCGAGCCGACCCTGGCGGCGCACCAGCGCTTCGATGAAGCCCGCGATGGCAGCCGCAGCGTGGGCAATGCCCTTGACCGTGCCGAGCGTTATCTCAACCTGGCCAGCCTGGCGGCGGTACTGCTCGCCGGGGTTGCCGTCGCCCTGTCCGCGGCACGCTTCGCCAGCCGCCGCTTCGATGCCAGCGCCCTGCTGCGCTGCCTGGGGCTCTCCCGGCGCCAGGCCCTGGGCCTGTTCAGCCTGCAACTGGCCATGCTCGGCCTGGTCGCCAGCCTGAGCGGTGCGCTGTTCGGCTGGCTTGCCCAGCATGTGCTGTTCCAATTGCTGCAGGGCCTGCTTCCGGCCCAGATCCCGCCTGGCGGCCCGTGGCCGGCGCTGGCCGGTATGGCCACGGGTCTGGTAGCCCTGGCAGGCTTCGCCCTGCCGCCGCTGGCTGCATTGGGCCGAGTACCGCCGCTGCGGGTACTGCGCCGCGACATGCTGCCGGTGCCGGCCAGCTCCTGGCTGGTGTATGGCACCGCGCTGCTCGCCCTCGGGTTGATCATGTGGCGCCTGAGCCTCGACCTACCGCTGACCCTGGCCTTGCTGGGCGGCGGTCTGGTGACCGCCCTGCTACTCGGCGGCCTGTTGCTGCTCGGGCTGCAGAGCCTGCGCCGCCTGCTGGCGCGTGCCTCGCTGCCGTGGCGCCTGGGTCTCGGCCAGTTACTGCGCCGGCCCCTGGCCGCCGCCGGGCAATCGCTGGCCTTCGGCCTGATCCTGTTGGCCATGGCGCTGATCGCCCTGTTACGGGGCGAGCTGCTCGACACCTGGCAGAACCAGTTACCCGCCGACGCGCCCAATCATTTCGCCCTCAACGTGCTGCCCGCCGAGCGGGACGCCTTCGCCGCCCGCCTGGCGGAACTGTCCCCGCATCCCGCGCCCCTCTACCCGGTGGTGCCGGGCCGGTTGGTGATGGTCAACGGTGAGCCGGTTCGCCAGTACGTCAGCAAGGATTCTCGCGGTGAACGCGCCGTACGCCGCGACCTGAACCTGACCTGGGGAGCCGACCTGCCAGAAGGCAATACCATCACGGCAGGCCAGTGGTGGACGGCAGAAAATGGCCAGGAACTGCCCGGCGTCTCGATCGAGGACGAGCTGGCGCAGAGCCTGCAAATCAAACTGGGCGACCGGCTGACCTTTACCGTTGGCGGCGTCAACCGTGACGCCCAGGTGACCAGCCTGCGCAGCATCGACTGGAACAATTTCCAGCCGAACTTCTTCATGATCTTCGAGCCCGGTACCCTGCAGGATCTGCCGGTCACCTACATGACCAGCTTCTACCTGCCACCGCAGCAGGAGCGCCAACTGGTCGAGTTGTCGCGGGCCTTCCCCGCAGTCACTCTGCTGCAGGTGGAGGCGCTGCTCGATCAGTTGCGCAGCATCCTCGCTCAGGTCACCATCGCCATCGAGTTCGTGCTGTTGTTCGTGCTCGCCGCCGGCCTGGCGGTGCTGTTCGCCGGATTGCAATCGACGCTGGACGAGCGCATCCACCAGGGCGCCCTGCTGCGCGCGCTGGGTGCCGAACGCAAGCTGCTGATTCAGGCACGGCGTGCCGAGTTCGGCCTGCTCGGCGCGACCAGCGGCCTGCTGGCGGCCCTGGGTTGCGAGCTGGTCAGCTTCCTGCTCTATCGCTTCGCCTTCCAGATGGACTGGCAACCGCATCCGTGGCTGTTGGTGCTGCCACTGATCGGTGCCCTGTTGGTCGCCACCGCAGGCGTACTGGGCACGCGGCGTTCACTGGACGCCAGCCCACTGACCGTTCTGCGCGAGGGTTGATAGACTTGGCGCCCCTATTCGTCTGAGCCCAGCATGAGCCGATACCGCCCACCACGCGCCGCCGGAACGCCCCTCATCACTCCCGAAGGTGAGGCGCGTTTACGCGCCGAACTGCATGAGCTTTGGCATGTACGCCGCCCCGCGGTCACCCGTTCGGTCAGCGAGGCGGCGGCCCAGGGCGACCGCTCGGAGAACGCGGAGTACACCTACGGCAAGAAAATGCTGCGCGAGATCGACAGCCGCGTGCGCTTTCTCACCAAGCGCCTGGAGAAGCTCAAGGTGGTCGACACCCGCCCGAGCGATCCGGGCAAGGTGTATTTCGGCGCCTGGGTGACACTCGAAGATGAAGATGGCAACGCCTCACGTTACCGCATCGTCGGCCCTGACGAACTGGACCTGAAGCTTGGCCTGATCAGCATCGACTCGCCGCTGGCCCGCGCACTCATCGGCAAGGGTCTGGATGCGGAAGTGCGCGTACAGACGCCGACCGGTGACAAGTTCTGGTACGTCATCGCCATCGACTACCCCTGATCTCAACGCAGAGTGATCAAGCCCTGACGAGCGATCCGTGTCAGTTGGCCGAGTGCCTCGGCGCTCGGCCGCTGCAGCACGGCAAAGTCGAAACTGTCGTCGGCGAAGCGTTGCAGCGACTCGTCATGCTCGGCGAATTGCACGAGAAAAGCGCGCTGTCCCGGGCGGCGACTGGGCCAGCCGTCGAGGTAGCGCAACAGCGTCGGCTGGTGAGTGCCGCCGAGCAGAATGCGCGGGTTGCGCCGGATAAGACCGGAGGTGATGGGAGCGATACGAATCTGCGCGGCCTGGTGGCAGGTCATGGGTGTTGGTCTCCGCCTCGAAAATCCCGCTGGGCAGCGGTGAGAGGCAACACCGAACCAGCGCTTTAGCGGAATTTCGAGATTCGTTGAGAATCCCTGAGGCGCCCCGCAAGTAGCTGTTTAAATCGGCGCAGGTGGCAATCCTAGAGACTCCGGGATCGCCCTGTCAATAACGAAGAAAGCCCGCATCAGCGGGCTTCCAGCGACTGGTGCGACTCAACCGGCGATGCGCTTGTCGACGGACAGGCGGCCCGCACCTTCGACCAGCAGAGCCAGCGTGGCCGCCATTAGCGCCAACGCGAATTCATAGCCGTTGTTGCTCATGAAGAATCCATTGCCAATGTGCACAGAGAAAATGGCCACCACCAGAGTGAAGGTCAGTGCCGCCGCGGCCGGACGCACCAGCAGGCCGATGATCAGCGCCAGGCCCCCGAAAAACTCGGCGCTGCCGGCCATCAATGCCATCAGGTAACCCGGCGCCAGGCCGATGCTTTCCATCCACTGCGCCACCCCCGCCAGTCCATAGCCGCCAAACCAACCGAACAGTTTTTGCGCACCGTGGGCGGCGAAGATGACACCGACCAGCACTCGCAGGATGGTCAGGCCGTAACCTGCACGGGTGGTTGCGAGGGATTTGATGAGCGCGTTCATTGAGCTATTCCTTTGCGGTATGGGTGAGATGGCGTCATATTAATTTAATTAACAGATATGAAAACCCAATAAATTGCCTAAAAAAGATCGAATAGTTCGATTATTTACGCATGCTCACCGCCTGCTTGGCAGGCTCCAATGAATAGCGCTCACGAGCGTAGGCCAGGTAGTACTTGTTGACCGCATTGACGTAGCTGACCACGCCCATGCCGAGCTCCTCCATCGCCACCCGCTCCACCTGGAAAAACCACTGATCGGGATTAAGGCCACGCCTGCGGGCCTCCGCACGCAGGCTTTGCACACGCTGTGGTCCCAGGTTGTAGCCGGCCAGCACGAAGGCCATGCGCTCACGCTCGTTGAGGCGCGGACTGTTGAAGAAGCCGCGGCGAATCTTCGCCAGGTACCTGGCGCTGGCCTGCACGTTGTTTTCCATCTTAGAGATATCAGCGACACCAACGCTGCGTGCGGCAGCCTGGGTGATCTGCATCAGTCCGGTCGCGCCACTGCTGCCCCGCGCGCCAGGGTTGAGGGTCGACTCCTTGAACGCCAGCGCGGCCAGGGCCAGCCAGTCGAAGTCATGCTCGTCGGCGTAGCGCTGCAGCACAGGCCGCACGCGCTCGAGGCGCTGGCGCTCGGTGCGCCCCATTGGTGAATGGACCTTGTAGAGCCGCCGGTAGACGCGCTGGAACGCGGCATCCTGATCATCTGGCACGCGGTACCCTTCCAGGAAACGATCAACGCTGGCGCTGAGCATCGGCGCATCGCGGCGCATGTACCAGCGCATATCGCCCTGATCATCGAGCACCAGATGCCGGTCGACGCGCAACTTGGGCATTACCTTGGCCCAGCGCTCGGCGATGTGCAGCTCCACGGCAGTGAAATCGAAGATCCCGGCCTGGACCATCTCCAGCACATCTTCGACGGCCAGGCTTGGATCCACCCACTCCACCACGATGGGCTGCAACTTGCGCGCCTCCAGCCGCAGATTGATGCCCTGCAGGGCTTCCTTGGCAATGCTGCCCACCGGCAGCGACAGGCTGCGCCCGGCCAGTTGCTCGAGGCGCTGATAACGCCGATTGCCCTGCCGCGCGACGATGACCACCGGCACATCGCGGCGAATCGCCTCGCTGGCGATGACGCTGGTACCGCCCTTGCTGCTGAGCAACTCACCGGGTGCCACCAGGTCACCCTCGCCGCGCTGCAGCGCAGCCAGCAATTGATCCTTGGCCTTGGGGATCATTTTCAGGCGCAATGCGCGACCGTCCCGGGCATTGCGGTTCAGGTATTGCTCCAGGGCGCGCAGACGTTGGTATTCGACCCCGATGCTTTGCCCCTTGACCTCGCCGGAGCTGTTGCGGCTCTGGTTCACCAATACCCGCAACTCACCGCTGGCTCTGATACCGGGCAGATCGCGCACCACTGCAGGCTTGGTGACTTCCACCGGGCCGGCAATGCGCGCGACTGCCGAAATCGGCAGACAAAGCACCATGCACAGCACGAGAAGGACACGCAATATCGACGCTCCGCAGAATAATGGCCGGCTGACAGCCACTGGCGGTCAGCCGAAAGCTGGGCGCGGAGGGTCGCACAGCTGCACTTCTGACGCCAATAAATTGTTGTTTTTACTTCACAATAATTGCATAAGCCTTTGTTATAGCTGGCTTTTCAAGGTCAGCAACAAGCTCTGTTATGCTGCGTCCCTCACGTTTCCAAGGTCACACCATGCAACTCATCGACATCGGCGTCAATCTGACTCACGAAAGCTTCAACGACCGCCGCCAAGCGGTGCTTGCACGGGCATTCGAGGCAGGCGTATGCCAATTGGTGCTCACCGGCACCAGCCTGGCCGAAAGCGACCATGCGTTGCGCCTGTGCCAGCAGCTAGACGAGCACGGTGACCGCCTGTTCAGCACGGCGGGGGTGCACCCCCATGACGCGAGGAACTGGAGCAGCGACGACGCGCGGCACCTGCGCGCCCTGCTGGCCGAACCGCAGGTGAGAGCCGTCGGCGAGTGCGGGCTGGACTTCAACCGTGACTTCTCGCCCCGCCCCCTCCAGGAGAAAGCACTAGAGGAACAGTTGAGCCTGGCGGTAGACCTGGGCCTGCCGGTGTTCCTGCACGAACGTGATGCTCACCCGCGCTTCGTGCAGATCCTGCGCGATTACCGTGACCGCCTGCCCGCCGCAGTGGTGCATTGCTTCACCGGCGAGCAGCGGGCGTTGTTCGACTATCTGGATCTGGATCTGCACATCGGCATCACCGGCTGGATCTGCGACGAACGCCGCGGCGCGCATCTGCATCCGCTGGTCAGAGAGATTCCCGTCGGGCGCCTGATGCTGGAAAGTGATGCCCCTTACCTGCTGCCCCGTAGCCTGCGACCAAAGCCGAAAAGCGGCCGCAACGAGCCGGCCTATCTGGGCGAGGTATTGCGCGAAGTGGCACTTCATCGTCACGAGAGCGAAGCCCGGCTCGCCGCGCATACCACCGCCTGCGCCCGTGCTTTTTTCGGCTTGCCGGTGATCACCGAACACGAACACGAACACGAACACGACATTTAGGCTGCGGCCCAGCTCGACCATACTCATCGGGCTGCGCCCGCCCGTCGGCACGCTCATCATCCAAGGCGGGCTTGCGGAGTTGACCGACGAGGCATCGCGGGCCATCCGCCAACTCAAGCCGTAACAACAAAAGCTATCTGCTGCATAGGAGGGATCAATTCGCTGTCAGGCACATCACCGCCCTAGACTGGCTCCATCTGATGCAGGAGCCCGTCATGACCCCACACACCGCTACCCTCGCCCAATCACGCTGCACCGAATCGCTCGACATGCCGGTGCTGGCCATTGCGCTGCCCTTGTTGCTGGTGTCGCTCGTACTGGCCGGCAGCAGCACCAGCCCGGTGGCACTGGTCCTGTCGGGATTGGGTGCGATGGCCGCGTACGCCTTGGCGCGCCAGGCGCTAGCTCCCACTGCAGATGCTCAGCCGAACACCGTCACCGTCTGACGACTGATCGCCAGCAACTCGCCTTCATTGCTCCAGAGTGCTGCCGCGACATGGCCGTAGCCATCGCGGGCCTGCTCGATTTCTGCGCGATACAGGCACCATCGATCCGAGGTCAGCGCAACCAGCGGCTGCATGAACTCGATCGTCCAGGTCAGTGAGCTGCCGGGCGCAGGCGCCTTGAGCAGCGACAGCACCGCCGGAGGCCAGGCATCGACAAGGCCGAGCAGGTGCGCTTCGTCGAGCGATTCGACCTGCTGCTGGTCGCGAAAACGCACCCAGCCCCCCATTTCTCGCGACTGGCTGCCACTGAATGGCAAACCGCCCAGCCCCCAGCGCATGGCAATATGACGGGTGAATTCCGGCGTGACCTGGGGGATATAAGGCAGCTCCTGGCTATTCTCCACGGCCTTGATCAGCGGCGCGGGTTGCGCATCGACCCTGACCGATGAGGAACGTCCGGCGCCAAAGCTGCCCTGCACCAGCGCCACCACCTGGCCGTTCTGCAACGCGCGGCCCAGCACCTGGCTGACCGCCTTGCCCTCGCGCAGTACCTCGGCCTCGAAGCAGGTCGCCACGCCAGGCTCGACCGGTGCGACGAAACTGATCGCCAGCGAACGCGGCGGGCGGTCGGCCGGCACCTTGGCGCGCATGACGCTGTACACCAGCGCCGCCACCACACCACCAAAGCTGGCCCGCCCCTGCCCCCAGTCAGCCGGAATCGTCAATGCCTGCGGCGTACGCTTGACCTCATCGAGCAATGCGAAGAAATTCATATGCACCTCCCCTGTATGTCATCCGATGGTAGGGGCCCCGGCCATTAACGGCGAGCCTGAGGTGCAGGCCAGTTCGGTCATTTTCAGGACATACCGCCCAATTCATTCAAGTGCCGTGAGCAGACGCGCCTGCACCCCGTGCGCCTTGTGGTCGGCATCCTCCATGGACTGCCGCCAGGCGGCCTCGAACACCTGTAGATCTGGCTCTCGTTCGGCGCGGGCCAGCCATTGCAGGTGGTCGTGCCAGTCACCCAGCACCGCCTGGCCTTTTTTCAGCAGCTTGAGTTGCTTGTCGGACAACGGCGACAGCTCTGGGTATGCTTCGGCGGTGTAGCGCACACGCTTGATGAGCAGCCGCACGCGATGCCGGTCATGCTCGGCATCACGCAACGCTTCCACCAGGCGGGCGCGCTGTTTGCGCAGGTAACGCCGCACCTTCTTGTGCAGCTGATCCAGCTCGCCGCTCGCCTGCTGACGCGCCAGTTCCTGCGGCCATTCGTCCAGCGCGCGAAACAGCGCCGGCAGTTGACGGCTCCCTAGAAGCAAGGCATCCCCGTTGGCCCGCTCGGCCACACGCCGATCAGCGGCAGCGTGCTCGCCCTGCTCACGCAGCGTGGCGATCAACACCTCGAGGTCTCGCAGTGGGCCACTCAGGCGACCGAGCTCGGCTGCACGCTGCTGTAGCGCATCACTGCCCGCCGCTCCCTTCAACGGCTTCAACAGGCTGCGCAGCCTGCGCAGGCAGACCCGCATGTCATGCAGCGCCTCGTCATCGGTGTGGGCCTGCAACCGCTCACGGCAGGCATACAGCGCCACCTGCAACTGCAGCACTTCGCTGCGCAACGTGCCAACAAAACCACTCATCGCAGGTACTCCTGAAAACCGTTCAATGGGGTCGACTCCAACGCCACGGCAGCTGACGACGAAGCGCTTTCAGCTGTTGGACTAGCACCGTGGTGGAGATGTTCTGCTCCGCATACCGCTGAGTTTCGTAGGTTCGCGTAAAGGTGTTGATCGCCTCCGCCTGTCCGGGCAGTGCCTGGGCAGCGCGTAGCGCGAAAGCTCGCGGCCCCTCGCCGGGAAACCGCTGGATGGCATGGCGTGCCAACAAGCGCTCGAAGCGCAGGAATACCCGCTGCAACGGGTCGCGCTCGACGCGCCAGGGCTTGAACAGCCACAGCGACAGCAGGCCCAGCAGCACACCACCACCGCCGACCAGGGCAAGGATCAGGCGAGTGGCATCGACCTGCCCGAACCAGCGCTGCAGCAGCTCGAACTGCTGGGCACCCTGATAGCCCAGAACGAAGCGCTGCCAACCATAATTGAGCTCGTCCCAGGCCAGACGCACCTCGTTGAGCCAGGTCAGGTTACGGTAGCGCAGCGGTGAAAACGGCGAATCGGCGAGAAAGCTCTCCTCACCCGCCAGCGCCTGCTCCAGACCCTGTTCGATGCGTTCGGGCGCGACCTGAAAGGTCGGGTCCACGCTGGTCCAGCCTTTTTCCGGCTGCCAGTATTCGACCCAGGCGTGGGCATCGAACTGACGCACCTGCACATCCTGGCCGTTCCCGCTCAGCTCACCGCCCTGGTAGCCGGCCACCACGCGGCTGGGTATCCCGGCGGCGCGTAGCACGAACGTCATCGCCCCCGCATAGTGGGCACAGAAGCCACTACGGGTATCGAACAGAAACTCGTCGATGGCATCCGCGCCCAGCGGCGCAGGCCGGAGGGTGTACACGTAAGGCTGACGATTGAAATGGCGCAGCAGCGCCGCGACCAACTGCTCATCCTGCGGGTGCTGCTGGCGCAGCTCCTGGGCCCAGGCACGGCTGCGCGCATCGCCCTGTTGCGGCAGTCGCAACCAGGTCTGCATGCCGTTCGCACGCGCCTCGGGTTCGCGCACGGCCCGCGGCCAGGAGGTAACGTCATAGAGCAGCGCACGGTCCACCGGGCGGTTACGCTGCAGGCGGAAATCACCCATCTGCCGGGTACCCTGCAGATCGCTCTGAGCGACGTCCAGCGCGAACAGCCAGGGTCGCGTGGTGGGCTGCATGACGATGCTGTAGCGCAGCGCATCACCACGCGGCTGCCACTGCGGCGGCGGCGAGAACTGCGCCGCTGATGATTGCGACCAGCGCCGCCCGTCGTAATGGTCGAGCGTCAAGGCACGCCAGTACAACGCTTCGCGTGGCGGCACCTGGCCTTCGAAACTGGCGCGAAACGCCAGCGCCCCCGAACGGGTCAACTCGGCGATATCGCCCGGCGCCATGCTGTCGGCCAACCCCGTCACCGCGCCACGTTCATTGGGTACCGGCAGCGACCACAGCGGCCCCATGCGCGGAAAGAACAGGAACAGCAGCAGCATCAGCGGCAGCGCCTGCACGAGCAGGCTGGCAGAGAGGCGCAGGGTGCGCCACGGGCGGCTGGCAGTGCCACTCTGCTGCAGGCCGATCAGGGCCGCGAGCAAGGCGCACACCGGTAGCAGGCTGAACAGGGCGACGAGGATGCTGTCATCGAACAGATACGCGGTGACCACCACGAAGAAGCCGAGGAAAATCACCACCAGTGCATCGCGCCGCGTGCGCATCTCCAGCAGTTTGAGAATGAACGCAGCGATCAGCAGCACCACCCCGCCGTCCAGCCCGACCAGCGTGCCGCGCGACAGCAGCACGCCAAGCGCTGCCACTAGGATCAGGCCGACTCGCACCGCCAACGTCGGGTAGCCTGCGCGCATGCGAAATATCTGCACGCGCCAAAAGGCGCAGCCAATCCACAGGCCGATCACCCAGAGCGGCAGATGACCCAGATGGGGAACTATCACCAGCGCCTGCGCCACCAGTAGCCAGGTCAGGCTGATCCGCGGAATGCCCTGGATCGCGCTCATGCACGGGCTCCATGCAGCGCCAGCGCTCGCAGGCACTGTTCGCGGTGGCGCTCTCCGATGTCCGCCGCGAACACGATCCCCGGCAGTTGCAGTGCAAACGGCTGCTGGCGCTCGGACAGCACCAGCACCCAGTGACAGAGCAGCGACAGCCGGCTCTCCACATCGCCGCTGAGCACCTCGAAATCCAGCAGCAGGTCACGGCCGTTCTGCGCCGTGAAATCCTTGACCAGCAAACCCTGGCCGCGCGAATACGCTTTCCAGTGCAGACGCTTACGCGAGTCGCCAGGCTGATAGGTCCGCAAGCCCTGAAAATCGTCGCTGCCCTGGCCGTGGCTCAGGGTACCGTGCTCCTGATCATCGTCGCTACCGCCGGCCGCCAGCGGCAGTTCGCCTTGCAAAGGGCGCGGATAAACAAGCACCGCCTGGTCCAGGTCGACCAGGCTCCAGGCCACCAGCAACCCCAGGGGAAATCGGCTTTCCACCCGCAAGCGCCCAGGCTGCAGCCAGCCACGGCGTGCAGTGGGCACGCTCAGTTCGCACTCCACCGCGCCGCTGGCGGGCACATCCTGCTGCAAGGTGTCGGCCGGAGGCCAGCCCAGCGCGATGGCCTCGTGGCCGCGGCCGCGGCTCTCGAGACGCACGCGCAGACGCGCCTGCTCGCCGGCGAACACCGCGCCCGCGCCTCCGGCATGCAGCACCAGCCCGGCCAGGTTGCGGTAGGTGTGCAAAATGGTAACGACGAACACCGAGCCCAGCAGGAAAGTCAGCCCGTAAGCCAGGCTGCTCTGGTAATTGATGGCAGCCAGAAGCATCACCATCAGCGCCGCGAGAAACGCCATGCCGACGCGCGAGGGCAGGATGAAGATCCGCCGCTGATTGAGTTCAATACTGGCCGCCGCCGGAATGCGCTTGACCAGCCAGCGACTCCAGCGCTGCCTGATGGTATTCCTCAAAGCGCCGGCACCTCACGCAGCAGCCACTGCACCAGAGCGCCACCACCATGCCCGGCCGGGTCGGCCTGATCGCGCAGGCGGTGCCCCGCCACCGACGGCAGCACCGCTTGCACGTCCTCGGGAATCACGTAATCACGCTGCGCCAGCAACGCCCAGGCGCGCGCCGCCGCGAGCAGCGCCAGACTGCCACGCGGCGACAGTCCCCAGGCAAACTGCGGTTGCGTGCGCGTGGCCTCGACCAGCCGCAACACGTAGTCGACCAACGCATCGCTGACCCGCACCTTCGGCACTTCGGCCTGCAGCCTGGCGAGCTCGGCATGATCGAGCACCGCATCGAGCGTTGGCAGCACCGAGCGACGCGGCTCGCCCAGCAGCAACGCCTTTTCCGCCGCACGCGCCGGATAACCGAGCGACAGGCGCATGAGGAAGCGATCGAGCTGCGACTCCGGCAGGGCAAAGGTGCCACTCTGGCTGATCGGGTTCTGAGTGGCGATGACAAAGAACGGATCTGGCAATGGCCGGGTCGCGCCCTCGATGGTCACCTGGCCCTCCTCCATCGCCTCCAGCAGCGCACTCTGGCTCTTGGGTGTGGCACGGTTGATCTCATCGGCAAGCACCAGCTCGGCGAAGATCGGCCCCGGGTGGAAAAGAAATTGCCCGCTGTCCTTGTCGAACACCGAGGTGCCGAGGATATCGCCCGGCAACAGATCGGAGGTGAACTGGACGCGCTGGAAGCTCAGCCCCAGTACCTTGGCCAGGGCATGGCTCAAGGTGGTCTTGCCCATGCCCGGCAGGTCTTCGATCAGCAGGTGACCACGCGCCAGCAGGCAGGTCAGCGCCAGGCGCACCTGCGCCTCCTTGCCGAGCAGCACCTGGTTCACGGTGTCCAGGCAGGCGTCCAGTTTCGTGTGCATCGTTCACTCCCTCAGGCAAGTGAGTCGATGCTACTGGCCCGGCGGTGGCTGGCAAAGCATTACGTAACCTTTGCTGACGAAAGTGTGGGCCAGGCCCGGACTTGAGCATCAGCAGGCTGTTTCATGGCGTGCTGCCGGGGGTGGAGGATACTGGCGCTAGGTTGACGGCGGCACCGGCCAGCAAAGCAGCACCATCGGACCGTCAGCCGCCTGGACGGCGGCTTGCCGGGTTCGCCATTCAAGCTGTACCGGTTACCGTCACCCGGGTCGCTGCAGGTCGAAGGTGTCGCGGGTCCGGCTGTAGGCGGCACCTCCAAGGCGACCGATCAGGTCGAGACGATGCGGGTCGACCCTGCCCTGTTCGGTGAGCACCTCATCCGCGACGTGCGCGAGCAGCACCTCGGCAAAAATGAGGTGGTGGTTGGGCTGCTGGCGGGGGTAGCCGATGATCTCGGCCACGCGGCACTCGAACGCCACCGCTGCGCCAACGACACGCGGCGGCGCCACCCGAGTACTGGGTAGCGAGGCGATTGCGCAGTGTTCGAACTCACTGCTGCTGCGCGGCAGGACCGCGGCACTGGCATTCATCGCCTCGGCCTGGGCGAAGGAGACCAGATGAATAACCAGTTCGCCCGTTTCCTGAGCGTTACGCAGCGTGTCTTTGAGCAGGCCATCGTCCCGGGTGCCGACGTTCACCATCAGCGTGGCCGGCTCGTCACTGATGACCTGGAAGAAACTGAAGGGTGCCAGGTTGGCGACGCCGTCCCTGGAAAGGCTCGACACCCAGGCGATGGGCCGGGGTGTGACGGTTGCGGCAAGCCAGCGGTAACGCTCCAGCGGGGTCAGGTCGGCGAAATCGAGCAGCATTGCATTCTCCAGGCAATCAGGTCGCCGTCAGCTTACCCAAATCGGCCGGCAGGGCCTGCGTTCAATGCCGCAGGGCCGCAGCCGGCGGTCGAGGTCAGCGGCCTGCCCGCGATTCACGAATATAGAAACGGGCCTTTTCCGATTTGTTGGTGCAGCCCCGGAACGCCTCGAACTGTTGCTGAGTTTTCGCCGCCGTCATCAACGATGCGGCCTTGGAGTAACTGACGGTACCGGCAAAGCCTTCGGCCTTGGCCAGATCGAGCTCCTGCCAGGCCGCGTCCAGCTGGCTTGCACAGCTATCGCGGTACGAGGTGGTCGCTGAGCAGCCCGCCAACAGCGCAATCGGTAAAAGAATCCAGGCTTTCATGTCGCATACTCCAGAAGTTGACCGGCAATCATGTTGCCGGTGCTGATTATGACGGCACGCCAGAGAAAAAGTGCCACTATCACCTGGGCGGCGTGACACACACTGCGCAGTTTTTGCAGAGCGGTTTCGGGGGGAGCGGGATGAGCAAGAAAGTGGCACTGGTGCTGGGGTCCGGTGGTGCACGCGGCTACGCGCACATCGGGGTAATCGAAGAGCTGGAAGCCCGCGGTTACGAGATAGGCTGCATCGCCGGCTGCTCCATGGGCGCGGTGGTCGGGGGCATCTATGCGGCCGGCAAGCTCAAGGATTACAGCGACTGGACACAGAGCCTGGATTATCTGGATGTGCTGCGCCTGCTCGACGTCAGTTTCCGGCTTGGCGCCATTCGTGGCGAGAAGGTGTTCGGGCGGATTCGCGACATCGTGGGAGAGATCAATATCGAGTCGCTGAACATCCCCTTCACGGCAGTCGCCACCGACCTCACCAACCAGCAGGAAATCTGGTTTCAGGAAGGCTGTCTGCACCAGGCGATGCGCGCCTCGGCGGCGATTCCCAGCCTGTTCACCCCGGTCATCCAGGGCAAGCGCATGCTGGTCGATGGCGGCTTGCTCAATCCGCTGCCCATCGTGCCCGTGGTGTCCAGCCATTGCGACCTGATCATCGCCGTCAACCTCAACTCGGCCCAACAGCAGCATTACCAGTTACCGGTGATCGAGCGCCCGGCTGCGCTGAAGAGCCGCTTCGATCAGTTGATGACGTCACTGGGCTCGCGCCTGCCGACATTACGCCGCAGGGAGGGCGGCGACGATCAGCTTCTGCTGCTCGACAACCAAGCCGGGCCGCGCATGCCCCGGCAACCCGATCTGTGGCTGCAGGACCCGATCGATCCCCATGCGCAACAGCCAGCCGCCGCGCCACAGGGCGGCAGCGCGCCGAAGTCGGCGAGCGGCTCCCGGGTGGCCAGCATGGTGGGACCGGCTTCGCTGCTGGAACTGATCAACCAGAGTTTCGAAGTCATGCAGACTTCGCTGTCACAGTACAAGATCGCCGGGTATCCGCCGGACATCCTGATCAACGTGCCGAAGCGGGTGTGCCGGTTCTTCGAGTTCTACAAGGCGCCGGAGCTGATCATGCTGGGCCGACAGATTGCCAGCGACACCCTCGACAAGTACGAACGCGGCGACCGCTAAGGCCGCCGCTCAGCGCGGCGGGGTGCGTTCTTCGGGCGGCGCCAGCCCAGCCGGCGCCTTGTGCGCGACCCAGTCGCTGAGCAGGCTGTAGGCCACCGCCAGCAGGGTGGGCCCGAGGAACAGGCCCATGAAGCCGAAGGCCAGTATGCCGCCGAACACGCCAAGCAACACCACCACCAGCGGCAAATTGCCGCCGCGGCTGATCAGGTAGGGTTTGAGGATGTTGTCCACGCCACTGATGATGAAAAATCCCCAGACGCCGAGGAACACCGCCATACCGATCTCGCCTTGCCAGACCAGCCAGGCGACTGCCGGCCCCCAGATCAACGGCGGGACCATGATCAAGCTGCAGGCGAAGGTCAGCAGGCCGAGCAGCAAGGCGCCGGGAATACCGGCGATCATGAAACCGATGTAGGCCAGAATGGCCTGCGCCACCGCGGTGCCGAGCACGCCGTTGACCACTCTCTGCACGGTACCGGCAACCAGTTCGAGGTAGTGCTCGGCGCGCTCGCCAATCAGCCGCTCGAGCAGGCTTTCGACGAACGCCGCCAGGCGTGGCCCATCGCGATAGAAGAAGAACACCAGAATCAGGCTGAGCGCCAGTTCTAGTATGCCGCCACCGATCTTGGCGCTGCGTACCAGCAGGAAGTTGCCGACCTGGCCCAGGTACGGCTGCACCGTGGCGAACATTGCCGACCCCTGCTGATCGAGGGTTTCCCAGATACTCACCAGACGGCCACCAACCAACGGTAGCGATGCCAGCCAGTCTGGCGGAGCCGGCAGGCCTTCGACCTGAAAGCCCTTGATCATATCCGTGCCGTCACGGATATGATCGGCCAGGTTGACCCCGAGCATCACCAGCGGCACCGCCACCAGCACGATCCATACGCCGGTCAGGATGCCCGCGGCTACCGACTGGCGGCCCTTGAGCATCCGGGTCAACCAGCGCATTACAGGCCAGCTGGCGAACGACAGCACGGCGGCCCAGAACAATGCCGACCAGAACGGAGCCAGCACCCACAGGCTGGCACCCAGCAGCCCCAGTAACAGGATCTGCACCAGCAAACGGTCATTATTCGGCATTTTTCAATGTTTCCAGCACATCAGACTCGGGCCACTAAGCCTGCTCTACGCTTAATGCGGTAGGGCGATGCAAGACCTGAACGGCCCAAAAGAACAGACGAGGACGCGCAGTCTACTGATGTGAACGGGCATTCCGAATCTATTTTTAAAGCAGCGCCGGCGCTCGTCACACTCGAGCAGCTTCGGGTGTACTCAGCGTAGCACGTCGATACGCAGCCCATCGCCCGTGCTCTCGCCGATCTCCAGGCGGGCCGCCCTCACCCGCTGTTCGATCAACGCCTCACGCCAGGCTTCGGCCTGGGCACCCGACAGGCTGACCCGCAGGGTGCTGTCCAGATTGAGGCTACGCGCCAGCAGCTCGCTCCACTCGTCGTCCGGCGCAATGCGCCGCGGCAGGCGCAGCTCACCGGTGCTCTTCAGCTGCCGCGACAACGTGGCAGGCGTTGGCAGCACCTTCGCCAACGGCTGGTTGGCTGCCAGCGACTCGACGTGCAGATAGGCGCGGCGGTTACCGCGGGTGATGCTGTACAGCGCTACCAGGTTGTCCTGGTTCGGCTCGGCCAAACGCAGCAAGGCATAGGCTTGCTGGTTATCCGAGCCATACAGGGTGGAGTTGCCGAATACCGCATTGGCCCACAGGCTGCTGGAGCCACACTCCCGCCCCTCGCACCAATACAGCACATGGGCATCCTGATCCTGTAGCGCCTGGCGGGCCTGGGTGAATACCTCGGTGGCAGTGTGGGTGCCCGGCAGCTCGTAGGTGATGGCGGTGAACTGTCCTTCGGCAAGGACCTCACGCTCGTAGCGCAGGCGCCCGCTGATGCGTCGGATGGTCCCCTGCGGGTAGATACGTTCCTGATCCGCCGCCTCCTTGAAGGTGACGATCTCGCTACCGGGAAACCGCGGCAGCACATCGAGGTCGCGGCTGCCGGCGACGTCAGCCGTGGCAGCACCGCTGACCAGCATCAGGACAAACAGGTAGCTCAAGCGCATGAGCACGCTCGCTGCTCGCGGCTGTCTGGGGTCAACAAGGTCGATGGCAGAGCGGCACTCTCAGGGGACGCGAACAGCGCTTCCAGCGCGAAGGTGTACAAATCGGTCATGCGGATCTCCATTGCAATGCGACACCTTTCCCCACTTGCAGCAGGCCGTCAAGGCGCGCTCAGGAAAGCTTTGAAACAGTCTGCTACCAATTGCGCACCCTGCTCATCGTCGAGGTGCAGATGATGCCCGCCCGGCAGCCGCTCGACCTCGATTGCGGTCTGCGCCAGCCATTCATCCAACCCCTCGCGGGGCGCCAGCAGCCCGTGCTCGGCCAGCACCAGCCGGGCCGGGCACTGCAGGCCCGCCACGAAGGCACGGACATGGTCGCGGGTCAGCCGCAGCGGCGTCGGCAGTGTCAGGTGGTTGTCGGTGCGCCAGGTATAGCCACCCGGCACGGGCATCAGCCCGCGCTGGGCGAGCAGCTCGGCGGCCTCATAGCTGACCAGCCCCACGCCACGCTGGCGCACCTGCGCGGCGCGCTCCAGGCTCGGATAGACCGGCTTACGCTTGGCAGGCAAGGCCAGTCGCGCGCGCAGGGAATCAGCGAGTGAGGTGACCGCGGCACCGGCTTCGGTGGTTGGCGGAATCAGGCCGTCAATAAGCGCCAGGCGCTGAACACGCTCAGGAAAGGTGGCGGCCAACAGCACGGCGACGATCGCCCCCATGGAATGGCCAAGCAGGCTGAAGCGCTGCCAGCCGAACTGCTCGGCCACCTGCAGCACGTCATAGGCGTAGTCCCACAGCGCATAGCCCGCGCCCGGCGGACGGTGATCCGAATGGCCGTGACCGGCAAAATCCAGGGCGACAATCCGCAAGCCGGGCAGCTTCGGTGCCAGCCGGGCGAAGCTTGCCGCATTGTCCAGCCAGCCATGCAGGGCGATCACCGGCGAGCCCTGCTCCGGGCCATGGATTCGAGCGGCCAGGTCGATGTGCGGCAGGCGCACACGCAGCTCGTCGACGCCCGACATCAGCACTCGCCCCCCGCCGTGACTCGCCAACGCGCCAACAGCGCGCGCAGCAGCCGCGCGGTGTCATCGGGGTGTTCGAGAGGAAACATGTGCCCACCCGGCAGCGTGAAAAATTCTCCCCGCGGTGCGCGCCGGGCCATGCGCCCGTGGTGCGCGAGGACCACCCGGCTCTCGGCGCCCTTCACCAGCGCCAGCGGTACCTGGAGCTGCTGCGGTTGCCCGGGGCTGATGTGCGGCACGCTGCGGTAGATGCTGATCTCGGTCGCCGCTTCGAAGCACAGGCGCAGGCCGTCTGCATGTGCCTGCAGACCGTGTTCGACATAGGCATCCAGGCAGTCCGGATCGAAGCGCCTGAACAGCGCCCGGTCAGCGAAGTAGCGACGGGCCTCGAACCCATCGACAAAGGCTTCCCGGCGCCCCAGGGTCCGCCCGGCAGGGGTGAGGCGATCGATGAACCCGAAGCGCTTGGCGGCACGTATCACCATCTGGTCGGTGCGCGTCAACAGCGGCGAGTCGAGCATCACCAGGCCGCGGTAGAGCTCCGGCCTGCGCAGCGCGGCGTGGTAATGCAACACCCCGCCCAGCGAATGCCCTACCCCCCACACAGGGCCCGCACACTGCTGCAGATGGTGAAGCAGTTCGTCGACCAGGTTGCTCCAGTTGTCGTTAACCGGAAAACGCGGATCGTGGCCGTGCCGAGGCAAATGCTGCACCTGATACTCGGGGGCCAGCGCCGCAAACAGCTTGCCGTAGGTGGCGGAGGGAAAGCCGTTGGCGTGGGCGAAGAAGATAAGCTCGGACATGATGATGGCGCTGCTGGCGGGCAATGCCGGGATTGTCGGCCAGCCTCTGGCGCACGGCAACGACCGTAACGGTCAGGAAGCACGACGCTCCGGCCAAATCCCGTGCCTGGCAGGCCGCCGTCACCGCTCGGGAGGCTGGCCGCCGAGCGGCACGATGGCCATGGTCAGCCGCGCGATACAGCTGGGCCGGCCGTCATCGCCGGCGAGACGGATATCCCACACATGCGTGGTGCGCCCCAGGTGCACCGGCCGGGCCACGGCAGTGACACGCCCCGAGCGCAGGCCCCGCAAGTGATTGGCATTGACCTCGAGGCCAACACAGAAGAACTTCTCGGTGTCGATGCACAGGTAGCTGGCAGTGGACCCAAGGCTTTCCGCGAGCACCACCGAGGCGCCGCCGTGCAGCAGGCCGTAGGGCTGGTGGGTTCGCGCATCGACCGCCATGCTGGCGGTAATGGAATGCTCATCGAAAGCTTCGAAACGGATACCCAGCAACTCGCCGATGCTGTTGCGCTGCGAGGCGTTGATGTCGTCGAGATTGGGCGTCTGGCGCCAGAGGGTCATGGATCATCCTTATTATTGGTGGCCAAGCCGCCATCGAGGCAGGTATTGATAGGGCCCGTCGTCGAAGTAACGCCCCAGCCGCGGCTCAGCGCACGTCGGGATGGGCCAGCGATACCAGGCTCATCAGACCGGCAATGATATCGTCCCCTTCGAGCAACGCCAGGCTGGCCGTGTGCATGGGCAGCGGTTGTTGCCGGTGCCCATGCACCAGCAAACCGCCGAGCGCGCCGATGAAAGGCTGATGCGAAACCAGCAGGATTTCGCTGCCGCGCAGGCGCTGCAGCATCGTCAGGCTCTCGCGCGGATCGCTTTCGGGGGTCAGCCACGGCACCGTCTGTAACTCGCACCGCAGGTCCAGGCCCTCATGCACCAGCGCAGCGGTCTGCTGGGCGCGTCGGTAAGGGCTCACCAGCATGGCCTGCAGTGCTGCACCGCGCAGGTGCTCGAGCGCCTGGCGCACCTCACGTCGGCCGTCACCCGTCAGCGGCCGTTCGGCATCGGTGCGCGCCTCGGCATGGGCTTGTCCATGGCGTAGCAGCCACAGCCTCATGACAAGGCGCTCACAGCTTCGGCTCCTCGTCCCTGGGCGGATGCGCAACCGGGGGCACGTTGTGTGCCGGCTCGCCCTGCGGCGGGCGCGGGGTCGGCCAGTCAGCGAACGGCCAGGGCTTGGCCTCGCTGTTGAACGTGCCGAAGCGACCGATCTGCGCCAGGTACTGACTCAGGCTGTCGCCAAATCCCAGCAGGCCGAGGTGTGGCGCGCCATATACCAGCCGATAGATCAATTGCAGCAGAACAACCGCAGCCAGTAGCAACTCGGCCACTTGCCAGACCAGCAGGAACAGCAGCATCCAGACAATGCGCAGCCCGATGGGCTCGCCTTTGGGATGTTCATTCATATTCGGACCTCTCAGAAGCCAGTGGCTGGAATGAAATCGACATCGGTCTTCGGTTCTGCCCGCATCAATGCCTCGATCACCTGATCCAGGGTGCGTCCCTCGAACAGGATTGCATGCAACCCGGCAACCAACGGCATATAAACCTGCAATTCGTCGGACCTTGCCTTCAGCACCTTGATGGTATTGACCCCTTCCGCCACCTCACCCAGGCGCTCGACCGCCTCTTGCAGGCTCAAACCTTCGCCGAGCGCGAAGCCGACCTGGTAGTTGCGGCTTTTCGGCGATGAGCAGGTGACGATCAGGTCACCGACACCGGCCAGGCCAAGGAATGTCATGGGGTTGGCGCCCAGGTGCACGGCGAAACGGGTCATTTCCGCCAGTGCCCGGGTGATCAGCATGCTCTTGGTGTTTTCGCCCATACCAAGGGCCGCCGCCATGCCGGCGATGATCGCGTAGACATTCTTCAGCGCTCCGCCCAGCTCGACGCCAAAGCGGTCGGCACTCGCGTAGACGCGGAAGGTGCGGCCGTGCAAAACCGCCTGCACCTCGCGGCACAGGTCTTCGTCCTCGCTGGCGACGACCGTGGCGGTCAACGTATGCGCGGCGATTTCCCGGGCCAGGTTCGGCCCCGAGATCACGCCGATTCGCGCCCCTGGGGCGACCTCTTCGAGAATCTGGCTCATCAGCTTGAACGTCTGCGCCTCGATACCCTTGGTGGTGCTGACCAGCATCTTGCCGGTGAGCAGCGCCGACACAGGCTGGAGCACCTGGCGCAAGGCGCTGGAGGGCAGCGCCACGAATGCCAGCGCGCAGCTGCCGAGCACGGTCGGCAGATCGGTGCTCGGCTCGACACCATCGAGCACCTTGACGCCCTTCAGATAGCGCGGGTTCTCGCGATTCACGCGGATGGCTTCGGCCTGTACCGGGTCGCGCATCCAATGCAGAACGCGATGGCCATTCTGCGCCAGCAGGTTGGCGATCGCGGTACCGAAACTGCCGCCGCCAAGCACTGCAATAGGTTGCTGTTGAGTCATGACCGATCCGTAATGAGCCTATGGCAATGCGCGCATTATACGACTCGCTCGTCACACGGCCAGCCTTGCGGCCTCGTGGCGGGCACACACCTGCCTGGCAAACATAAATCGGCCTTTTGGCAGCCTATGGCTGGCAAGGCGACGCGCCTCGGTTAACATGCAGCCCACTGCGCGTACAGGGCCGTTGCGTGACCACCAGAGTTCCAGCCTCCTTCCCGTTTCTTTTGCTGACCTGCATGGCGGCAGGCGAAGCCGTGGCCGACGACATCTTCAGTGGCGGCCAGACCGTGCCGCAGGTACTCACCGCCACCCGTTTGAAACAGGCGCCGGCCGCCGTGCCGGGTAGCGTCACGGTGCTCGACCGCAGCCTGATCAAGGCCAGCGGCGCCCGCGACATCGCCGAACTGCTGCGCTTGGTGCCAGGCATGATGGTCGGCTACCGCACCGGCAATCAGCCGACCCTCAATTACCATGGCGCCAGTGCCTCGGAGGCGCGGCGCCTGCAGGTGATGGTCGATGGCCGTTCGGTCTATCACCCTGGGCTCGCGACCGTCGACTGGTCGGACATTCCGGTGGCGATCGAAGATGTCGAGCGCATAGAAGTGTTTCGCGGCCCCAACACCGTGAGCTACGGCGCCAACGCGCTGATGGGGGTCATCAGCATCTTCACCCGCAATCCGCTCGACAGCCAGGGCACCCGGCTCAAGGTTACCCGCGGCCAGCGCGGTATCGCCGACTACCATGCCAGCCAGGGCAACGCCTGGGACGATGGCGCCCTGCGCCTGTCGATCAGCGGCCAGCAGGATGACGGCTTCGACCACGACGAGACCGATGCGCCCTACCGCGACAGCCGCCGACTCGAACGCATCAACCTGTCCGTGACCCAGCACCTGGACACGCGGCACAGCCTCGACTGGCAGCTGGCGGCGAAGGAAGGCAGCAACCAGCGGCCTTACCTGCACGAACCGCTGTTCGAAGGCATTGGCCTTGGCGACACGAACTCGGACATCAAGGCCCGTGATTACGCGGGCTCGCTGCGCTGGAGCTTCGAACAGAGCGCCAGCCACAGCCTGTCACTGCAAACCTCCCTGCAACATTGGGAACGCCTGGAACGCTGGCGCGCCTGCGAAGCGGAAATTGCCTTCAGCCCGCAGCTGGCCGAGCTGTGGTCGCTCAACCCCGGGTATGTAACGCGTTTGACCAGCGATCCGTTCGGCAGCGTACCCACGGGTACCGCCCAGGAGCGCGCCCTGGCGACGCAGATTCAGCAGCAACTGGCCGCGGGCGCAACGCGCGAGGTGTGCGGCATGGCCAACCAGAACATCCGCGAAACCCGCTACGACGTGGAGCTGCAGGATACCCTCAGCCTGGCGGACAACCTTCGCCTGCTCAGCGGCGTGGGGTACCGCCATGACCAGGCGGACTCGCAAACCTATTTTGGTGGCCGCCTCGGCAACCAGGTCTGGCGCCTGTTCGGCCACCTGGAATGGCAGGTCGACAAGCACTGGCTGCTGCAGGGCGGCGCCATGCTCGAAGACGACCGGCTCACCGGCTCGTCGCTGACGCCACGGCTTGCCGTCAACTACCTGATCACCCCCCGGCATGGCCTGCGCATGGTCTATTCGCAGGCGGTACGCTCACCGGACATGTATGAGAATAACGCCAACGCGCGCTACCGGGTCCGTGGCCTGCAGCCACAACCTTTCGGCCAGCGTGACGCCAACTACTTCCTGCATGCGCGGGGCCCGGGCAACCTCGAAAAGGAAGTCATCCGTTCTCACGAGCTTGGCTACAACGGCCTGTTCGCCCACGCCGGGCTGAGTGTCGACCTCAAGCTTTTCTACGACGAGATCCACAACATGATCAGCGAACCGCTGCGCGCTGATCGTTTCGCCCCTGACAACAGCCACCGCATGCGCTTCAGTGGTGCCGAAGGCCAGCTGGATTGGCAGTTCGCCCGCAGCGACCGCCTGCGCCTGAGCTACGCCTATGTCGATTTCAGCGCCACCAGCAAAACCGACCAGCGCCTCACCGCCCGTAACAGCGGCTCGGCCGGCTGGTTGCGAGACTGGGGGCTGGGCTGGTCGAGCGGGCTGTTCTATTACGGCGCGGATCGCCTCAACGAGCGCCGCTTCGAGCGCACCGACCTGCGCCTGGCCAAACGCACGGCCCTAGCCGGAAGCACGCTGGAGGTGGCCGGGGTGATGCAGTGGCGACTCGACGACGAAGCCCTGACCTGGCGCGAGAACAACTACGACGACCGTCGCCTGTTCTACGTCAGCGCCGAGCTCGATTTTTAGATGCTCGCCCGTCGCCTTTCGATAACGCTCAGCCGGCGCCCGTGGCGGCGCTGCCTGCTGCTCCTGCTGTGCGTGCTGCACGGCCCGCTGCAGGCTGACGAATTGCTGCTCAGCAGCGCCGGGGATACCAGCATCCTGCAGGGATTCGGCAGCGCCCTGACGTCCGCCCGCCCCCAGGACCGCGTGCGCATCGTGCCGCTGAACGACCTGCCGCCCCTTGACCAGTTGCCGGCCGACAGCCGCCTGATACTTTTCGGTCAGCCGGCGCTGGCCTGGCGCCTCAGCGCCCCGCAAGGTCCGCCCACACTGGTGTTGCAGGTCAGCAAGGCGCAGGCCCGTGCGACCCTCGGCGATCACGCACCGAGCAATCTCAGCGTGCTCTGGTCCGACCCCGCACCGCTGCGCCAGTTGCGCCTGGCCAAGCACCTGCAGCCGCATATCAGCCGAGTCGGTGTACTGCATGGCGCGCACAGTGCATTCCTGCTCGACGAGATTCGGCAGGCCGCCGCCAGCCTTGACCTGCAGATCGTCTCCGAAGGCTGGCCGAACACTCGCGACAACCGCCCCCTGCTGCGCCTGTTGCACACCAGCGATGTGCTGCTGGGCCTGGCTGACGACGACCTGTACAACCCGCAGACGGCCAAGAATCTGCTGCTCACCAGCTACGGCCAGCAGCGCGCCTTGATCGGCCCCAGCGCCGGCTTCGTCCGCGCCGGCAGCCTGGCCAGCACCTACAGCGACCAGGCTGACTGGCTGCAGACCCTCGGCAGGCTGCTCGACCAGCCACCACAGCGCTGGCCCCAGGGCACCTACTCGACCACATTCAAGGTGCTCGGCAACACCCAGGTCGCGCGTGCGCTGGCAGTGGAGCTGCCCAGCGACGAGGACCTGGCACGGCATCTGGCAGAAGGAGAAACGCCATGAAAGCCTGGCGTGGCGATAACATCCATATCCGCACCCAGCTCATCAGCGTCGGCCCGGCGCTGTTGCTGACCCTGCTGCTGACCGGCTTTCTGACCTTCAACCGCCTGCAGGACCTGCGTGCCGAAATCAACCACACCGGGCAATTGATCGCCAGCCAGTTGGCGCCAGCGACCGAATACGGCGTGATTTCCGGCAACCGCCAGGTACTCGAGGCGCTGCTGCAGGCCACGTTGAAAACGCCCCATGTGCGTTTCGTCGAAGTGCGCGACCGTGACGACAACATCCTCGTCTACCTGGAACAGCCCGAACATTCGCAATCGGGCAACGGCCACCTCGACATCTTCCAGGCCCCGATCCAGCAGCAACAGGTCGACCTGGGCCCTGACTTCATTCAGCAGAACGCGGTCGCGCCAGACTCCCCGCTCGACGATTACCTGGGCCGGGTAGTCGTCGGCATGTCCAGTGACGCCTTCAACACGCGCCAGCAGGAAATTCTTCTCAAGGTCGCCCTGCTGGTGCTGTTCGCGCTGGTGCTGACCTTCCTGCTGGCCCGTCGCCTCGCCAGGCGCCTCTCGCAGCCGCTGAGCGCGATGGGCACTGCGGTCACCGCGATCCAGGGTGGCAACTACCAGACCACCCTGCCGGAAGTGGGTGGCGGCGAGCTGGCCACCCTCGCGCGGCATATCAATCAGCTCGCCTCCGGCCTCAACAATGCCGCAATGGAGCAGCGCCAAGCCATGACCCTGCTGATCAAGGCACGTGAGGAGTCGGAGCTGGCCAACCGTGCCAAGTCGGATTTTCTGGCGATGATGAGCCACGAGCTGCGCACCCCGATGAACGGCGTTCTAGGCATGCTGCAGTTGCTGGAAACCACCGAGATGAGCCAGGAACAGCGCGAATACGCGGCCTTGGCCACGGAGTCGACGGAACACCTGCTCAAGGTCATCAACGACATTCTCGACTTCTCGCGCATCGAACGCGGAGCTCTGGAGTTGGAGCTGATCAGCTTCAACCTGCCCGTGCTGCTGAAAACAGCGCTGCAAGCCTTCCAGCATAGCGCCCAGCAACGCGGCCTGGCGCTGCGCCTGGAACTAGGCCAGGCGCTGCCGTCACTGCAGGTACAGGGCGACCCCACCCGGCTCAGGCAGATTCTGGTCAACCTGATCGGCAATGCGCTGAAGTTCACCGAGCGCGGCGAAGTGCGCGTCGAGGCGCACTGGCAAGCGCTCGACGAGCAAGTCCTGTGGTTCACCTGCCGCGTGCACGACACCGGCATAGGCATCAGCAGCGAACGGCTGGAGACCATGTTCGACGCCTTCCAGCAGGCCGACAATTCAATCTCCCGCCGCTACGGCGGCACGGGGCTGGGCCTGCCCATCGCGCGCACCCTGGCAGAGCGGATGGGCGGCACCCTGAAGGCCTCCAGCCAACCCGGTCAGGGCTCGTGCTTCACCCTGGAGATTCCGCTGCCTTTCGCGGCGCAGCAGCCATCTCTGCACCCCGTCGCCTCATCGCCCGGCCCGGCATTGCAGGAAACTCTCTCGGTGCTGCTGGTGGAGGACAACCCGGTCAACCAGACGGTAATCGAGGCGATGCTGCGCAGCCTGGGTTACCAGGTCACCCTGGTGGCAGATGGCGCGCAGGCCGTTGCCGCCGTGCCGCATGGGCGCTTTGCCGCGGTGCTGATGGACTGCCGCCTGCCAATCATGGACGGTTACGAAGCCACCCGGCGTATCCGCCAATTGGGCGCTGCCGGCCAGTTGCCGATCGTCGCACTGACAGCCAACGCCCTGCAGGGCGACCGCGAAGCCTGCCTGCAGGCAGGAATGAACGATTACCTCGCCAAGCCGTTCAAACGTGCTGAACTACAGGAATTGCTGGAACGCTGGCTGTCATCAAGCCGTTAGATGACTAGTCAGAACGACGGAAATGTTGCACGCTTGCTGGCTGAAGTGGGCGTCGGAGCGGCATTTGTGACACCATTGGCCGCAGCAGAGTACAACTGTACTCACCACACTGTGACTTTCACCACAACGCAACAGTCTATGACTAGGCTGCTGGCATGCGCTTACCAATGCGCTGCCGGCCAGGACGATTTACCCAGCCGAGGCGCGTGGGGATTATTGAGGAGCTCGCATGACCAAACAAAACGCCTTCACCCAGGAAGACCTGTTGCGCTGCAGCCGCGGCGAACTGTTCGGCCCGGGTAATGCGCAACTGCCCGCCCCCAACATGTTGATGATCGACCGGATCGTCCACATCAGTGAAACGGGCGGCAAGTACGGCAAGGGCGAGATTGTCGCAGAGCTCGATATCAATCCTGATCTGTGGTTCTTTGGTTGCCACTTCGAAGGCGACCCGGTCATGCCTGGCTGCCTGGGCCTCGATGCCATGTGGCAACTGGTCGGCTTCTTCCTCGGCTGGCAGGGCAACCCTGGCCGTGGCCGCGCGCTGGGTTCGGGCGAAGTGAAATTCTTCGGCCAGGTTCTGCCCACCGCCAAGAAAGTCACCTACAACATCCATATCAAACGCACCATCACCCGCTCGCTGATCCTGGCAATCGCCGATGGCAGCGTGAGTGTCGATGGTCGCGAGATCTACAGTGCCGAAAGCCTGCGCGTCGGCCTGTTCACTTCCACCGACAGTTTCTAAAGGATCCTTTCCATGCGTCGCGTCGTTATTACCGGTCTAGGCATCGTTTCCTGCCTGGGCAATGACAAAGAAACCGTCTCCGCCAACCTTCGCGCTGGCCGCCCCGGTATCCGCTTCAATCCGGAATACGCCGAAAAGGGTCTGCGCAGCCATGTTTCCGGCTCCGTCGACCTGAACCTGGAAGAACTGATCGACCGCAAGCTGTTCCGCTTCATGGGTGATGCCGCGGCCTACGCCTACCTGGCGATGGATCAGGCGATCAAGGATTCCGGGCTGAGCGAAGAGCAGGTTTCCAACCCGCGTACCGGCCTGATCGCCGGCTCCGGTGGTGCCTCCACGCTGAACCAGATGGAAGCCATCGACACCCTGCGCGAGAAAGGCGTCAAGCGTGTCGGCCCATACCGCGTCACGCGCACCATGGGCAGCACCGTTTCCGCCTGCCTGGCGACCCCGTTCAAGATCAAGGGCGTCAACTTCTCCATCTCCTCGGCCTGCGCGACCAGCGCGCATTGCATCGGCCAGGCCATGGAGCAGATCCAGCTCGGCAAACAGGACGTGGTCTTCGCCGGCGGCGGCGAGGAAGAACACTGGAGCCAGAGCTGCCTGTTCGATGCCATGGGCGCGCTCTCCACCCAGTACAACGAGACCCCGGAAAAGGCCTCTCGCGCTTACGACGCACACCGTGACGGCTTCGTCATCGCTGGCGGCGGCGGCATGGTCGTCGTCGAGGAACTGGAGCATGCTCTGGCGCGCGGCGCGAAAATCTACGCCGAGATCGTCGGCTACGGTGCGACCTCGGACGGCTACGACATGGTTGCCCCGAGCGGCGAAGGTGCGGTGCGCTGCATGCAGCAGGCGCTGGCCACCGTGGACACGCCCATCGACTACCTGAACACTCACGGCACCTCGACGCCTGTTGGTGACGTGGCCGAAATGAAGGGTGTTCGCGAAGTATTCGGCGACAAGGCACCGGCCATCAGCTCGACCAAGAGCCTGTCCGGCCACAGCCTGGGCGCCGCCGGCGTGCACGAGGCGATCTACTGCCTGCTGATGATGGAAGGCAACTTCATCACCGCCTCGGCCAACATCGAGGAGCTGGATCCGGCGGTAGCCGACCTGCCGATCCTGCGTGAAACCCGCGAAGACGCCAAGCTGGACACCATCATGTCCAACAGCTTCGGCTTCGGCGGTACGAACGCTACCCTGGTACTGAAGCGCTGGGCCGGCAACTGATAACGGCCTGATACAAAAAACGGCGCCCTCGGGCGCCGTTTTTTATGGCTGGGATTGATCGCGGCACCAGGGAGTGAGCCCGCCCGCCCGCCCGCCGGCCTGCGGTGAGCGGCGGTGCGGTCAGCGCGAGGCTGGTAGCGCCGCCTTGACGTGGCGCGGCAGGATCGAGAGAAAATTGTCCCGGGCGACCTTGTGGGCAACATCCTCGGGAAGCTGGTCGAGAAAACGATCGAACCCCTGCATGTACTCACCCATGCTGTCGAAGCGACCGACCACGTCGGAGCCGATCATGAAACGCTCTGGATACTGGCTGACCAGCTTCACCCATTTCGGGTCCGGCTTGCCGTTCTCATCGGTGAGATAAGGCCGGCGCATGGTCCAGGACAGATCGATATACAGGTTGGGGTAGCTTTCCAGCATGCGCGCCACGGTGTCGAAGAGGAAATCCAGTTTCTCCTGGTGCCGGTGGATCTCCATGCTGGTGCCGGCATGGGCCCAGATGAAGCGTACATGGGGATGATTGCGCAGCGGCTCCTCGATTTCCTGCAGATAGAGCGGGTTGCGCTCGCGCTTGGAGGTGATGTTGGAGTGCACCATCACCGGCAGGTCATACTCGGCGGCCAGGTGGTAGACACGGGTCATCGCCTCGTTGTTGGCCCGTGGCGTGCTGCCCTCGATGAGCGAGGTGAGGTCATCGTGGCGGGTGAACACTTCGCCAATGCCCTGCCATAGGCCAGGATCGAGTTCGAGCATGCGGCGGATATGGGCATCGGAATTCTTGTCGTTGGGATTGAAGCCGGACAGGAACGGATGAAAGCGGTGGCGTTGCGCCTCGGGCACCTGCTTGTAGGCATGGGCGATCAGCACATCGGTGGCGCTGTACCAGTAGGCGGCGGCATCGTCACCGGCGTAGTAGCGCGGGCGCTTGGGCTCGTCTTCATGCCATTTCTTGGCGACCGGAATACCCGAGAACATCACGTGGTCGACCTTCGCCTCGTCCATGCGCTGCAGCAAGATGTCCATGCCGGCGCTTTCCTGGAAGAAATCCACATAGTGCAGGTGGGCGTCGCTATAGCGGTATTCGCGTGCCTCGACCAGGCCGGCCAGCAGCCCCGCGGACAATAAAAAACCAAGACGAATCAGATGCATGCTGGCGTCCTCCTGACGATGAGCAGCATAGACTGCCGCCGCTTCGCTCAAGTTCATGCCTTATTGCGGCGCAGCCGGGGCAACGACGAGACTATTTGTTTCACTGCGCAGGCATCCGAAACGCTTCGTCTCGGGTATAACCCTTGGCACCTGAGGACGCAGCCCATGACAGGATGACGGCATGTCTGACCCGATATTCGATTACGAGACCACCCTGGAGGCCTGCGCACGCAGCGACGAGCGCGCTTTCCAGGCGCTGTACCGTCAGGAAGCATCGCAAATGCTGGGACTGGCGATCAGCCTGCTGGGCCAACGCGACCCGGCCGAGGATTGCCTGCACGATGCCTTCGTACAGATCTGGCGCAACGCCGGACGCTTCCAGCGCTCGCTGGGCAGCGGCCGTGCCTGGATCTACAGCATTCTGCGCTACCGCGCGCTCAACCAACTGCGCCAGCGCGGCCGCACCGTGGCGCTGGCGGACGACATTGCCGATCACCTGATCGACGAAAGCCCCTCGGCCGCCGAGCAACACGAACAACAGTCGGACAAACGTCATTTGCGCGCCTGCCTGCAGAAGCTCGAGCGCCCGCGGCGTCATCCGGTTCTGCTGGCGTTTTACCGCGGCCTGACCCATGAGCAGATCGCCGAGCGCCTGACCACCCCCCTGGGCACCATCAAAGGGCGCATTCGTAGCGGTCTGCGCGCACTGCAGGAGTGTTTGCAACGATGATAAGCACCGACCCCGCAGAACGCCGAGCGCTCATCGGCGAGTATGTCCTGGGCCTGCTAGAGCAGGATCAAGCCCGGGAAATTGCCGAGCTGATAGCGCGCGACCCGCAAGCTGCGGCCATGGCACTGGAATGGGAGCAACACTTTCTCGAGCTCAGTGACCGGCTTGATCCCAGCACGCCCTCGCCCGGAGTCTGGCCGCGCCTGCAGCAGACCCTCAACCTCGGTCACCAGGTCAATCGCTGGCAGGCCTGGTGGTCGAACCTCACGACCTGGCGCTTGACCAGCGCGGCCTTGGCGATGGCACTGATCATTGCCTTGCTGCCGATGCCGTGGCGTAGCGAAACAGCGCCGGCTATTTACACCGCTGTTCTGCAACCCCCGGGCGAAGCAGCAGCGCCGGGCTGGGTAGTTCATATCGACGCGAGCGGTACCTTGGTGCTCGACCCGTTACGCGAGGATCAGGTGGTGGCGGATCGCTCGGTGCAGTTCTGGACGCTTGTTGATCCGAAGGATGGCCCCCGCTCGCTCGGCCTGGTCGAGCCAGGCGAACGGCTTACCCTGTCAGCCGAGCAGATCGGCGCAGTGCGTGCCGGTCAGCTCTTTGAACTGACCCTGGAGCCGTCCGGTGGCTCGCCGTTGAACAGGCCAACAGGTGAAGTGCTGTATATCGGGCGCGCGGTCGTGGCGGCTCTGGACTGACTGGATGCAGGCCAGGAAACGGCAAATGTAAATAAATATGTCTGCCGACATCTGTAGCGCCATCTCATGGGTATTGATAACAGGTGCTTCATCACGGTGCCTGGATGCGAGCGCGAAGAGACCTTCGCGCCTTACCCATAGAGAGGACGCTCATGAACATTTCCAAGAAAATGCTCGGTATCGCCATCACCACCGCTGCCCTGGGCTGTGCTACTGCCAATGCCGATGATCTGCTGGCCTTGAGTTCCACCGGCAAATTGCTGCACATCGACACCAAAACCCTCATGGTTGCCTCTGACGTGAAACTCAGCGGCGTCTCCAGCCTACGCGGCATCGATGTACGTCCGGCGAATGGCTGGATTTATGGCCTGGACGACGACGGACAGCTCTACAGCGTTGACGCAAAAAGTGGCAAAGCCAGCAAAGTTGCCAAGCTCAATCAGGCACTGACCGGGAAGGGCCAGGCCGTGGTCGATTTCAACCCGGTGGCAGACCGCCTGCGCCTGATGTCCGTGGACGGCACTAACCTGCGCGTCAATGTCGAGAGCGGTGAGGCCGTGGTCGATGGCAAGGTCGCCTACGCCAAAGATGGCCCCTATGCAGGCAAGACCGCCAAGGTAATGGCCGGCGCCTACACCAATTCCTACAAGGGGACCGAGAAGACCGCGCTGTACACCGTTGATCTGGCCAGCGGCAATCTAATGCTGCAGAACCCGCCAAATGATGGCGTCCAGCAGGTGGTTGGCAAGATCGCCGATGGCCTGAAGAGCGCAGCACTGGATATCAAGAGTGACGGTAAAGGCGGCAACACCGCTTACCTGTTGACTGGCACTACCCTGCACCAGGTCAATCTGGAAACCGGCAAGGCCAGCGCGCTGGGCGAGATCAAGGACTTGCCTGACGACATCATCGACATCGCAGTTCTGCCCGCGATGTAAAAGGCATCGAGGGAGGGCCGCCCGGCTCTCCCTCGTCGCGATCGACGTTACTCGAACACTTCATCCAGCAGGTTGTTCATCGCCTGGAAGGCACGCGCCGCAACCAGCGGGTGATACTGGTTGCTACCCGGCGTGTTGGCCTGCGGGTTGGTGAACGAATGCACCGCACCACCATAGCTGACCAGTTGCCAGTCGATTTTGCTCGCTTTCATCTCCGCCACGAATCCATCTACCTGCTCCTGCGGAACCGCTGGATCGTCTGCGCCATGCAGCACCAGCACCGGCGCCTTGATGTTCTTGGCATCAGCAGGATTGGGCGTGTCCAGGTTGCCATGAAAGGACACGAATGCCTTCAGCGGAGCGCCAGAGCGGGCCAGTTCCAGCACCGTGCCGCCCCCAAAGCAGAAACCGATCGCGCCCAGCTTCGCGGTATCGAGCGCGACCTGGCTGGTTTGCGACTTGAGCACTTCCACCGCTGCCTGGGCACGTTTGCGCATCAACGCCCGGTCACTGCGCACGGTGGTGGCCGCAGCCTTGGCTTCCTCAGCATTGCTGGGACGAATCGCCTTGCCGTACATATCGGCCATGAACACCACGTACTTGTCGCCGGCCGCGCGGGCGGCCTTCTGGGCGGATGCATCATTGACACCCATCCAGTTGGGCACCATCAACAGGCCGGGACGGGGATCGGTCACGGCATCATCGTAGATCAGCAAGCCTTCGAACGGCTCCCCGTCGATCTCGTAGGGAACGTTCTTGACCACCACACCGGCTTCGGCCAACCCAGCCAGCCCCAGCAACGCTAACGACAACAGTGATTTCTTCATTGTTTGACTCCCACCGTGCATGTGCCCACTCGATACAGCCGAAGCTGCGCCAGGTCCACAAGGAAGCACATTTGCGACGCCAGGGAAACCCATAGCGCCGCAGGCAGAAGCCGAATCAGGCGGCGGCGAACAGCGCGTGGATCTGTTCGTGAGCAACGCGCAGTGCGTTGGCTTTCGGCTCTTCGCCATAAGCCAGACCTTCGGCACGCACCACCTGGATATCGGTGATGCCCAGGAAGCGCAGCACGAAAATCAGATATTGCTCATGGGCCTGTCCACTGGCTTGACCCGCGTGCACACCGCCAGCGCTCGATGCGATGATCACTCTCTTGCCACCTGCCAGGCCCTTGGGCCCGTTTTCATCGTAGGCGAAGGTCTTGCCGGCCACCGAGATGCGGTCTATCCAGGCCTTGAGCTGGCTGGGGATGGAGAAGTTGTACATCGGCGCACCGATCACGATGGCATCAGCGGCGAGAAATTCTTCCAGCGTTGCCTGGGCAAGCTCCACCTCATGGGCCTGTGCGGCGTCACGCAGTTCGGCCGGTGTACCGCCGGCAACCAGGCTGGCGGCAGAAAAGTGGCTCAGGGCATCGCTGGCCAGATCGCGATAAGTGACTTGCACACCGGCGTGGCTATTGCTCCGGGCGTCGACGACGGCGGCGCTCAGTTGGCGAGAAGCGGAGGCGTTGCCGAGAATGCTGGAATCGAGGTGAAGAAGTTTCATAGGTGGGCTCCTGAAGCAAAATGAGGTCATCAATGTTCGATGGGTTAATCCTACCCATGAATACAATCTGCGATTAGTCGGCAAAAATGCGATTATGCGTTCTACTGATGGGACAAATATTGCCGTTAGCAGGAGCGTGTGGTGCAGGATCTCAACGACCTGATGTATTTCGCCAAAGTGATCGAGCATGGCGGGTTCAGCGCTGCCGGGCAGCAGTTGGGCATCCCCAAATCTCGCCTGTCGCGGCGCGTAGCCGAACTGGAAGCACGCCTGGGGGTGCGATTGCTGCAGCGCACCACGCGCAAACTCGCACTGACCGAGACCGGGGAGCGCTTCCTGCGCCATTGCCAGGCAATGCTCCTCGAGGCCGAGCAGGCCCAGGAGGCGGTGGCGTCGCTGAGCAGCGAGCCGCGTGGCAAGATTCGCGTGTCCTGCCCGAGTGAGCTGGCCCGTGCGGGCCTGCATCACGTCATCAGCGCCTTCCTGTTGAAATATCCCCTGGTTCAACTGGACATGATCCTGACCAACCGCCGGGTGGATCTGCTTCAGGAAGGTATCGACGTCGCCCTCAGGGTCCGTGATCAAAGTGACGAGGATCCGTCGTTGATCGCGCGCCAGTTGGCACCGGCGACGGCATACCTGGTGGCTGCACCTGCGTTGCTGAATGGGCTCGCCATCGTCACCCCGGAGGATCTGCAACAACTCCCGGCACTCGGTGCGGTGGGCATCGACAGACGCATTCATCACCTGCTGAAGAACCAGGCCGGATTGCGCCGTGAGGTGACTTTCGAGGCACGTCTGAGCATCGAAGACTTCGACATACGCCGTGAAGCGGCGCTGCAGGGGCTGGGATTTACCATGCTGCCGTACGCCAAGTGCGTGGCGGACCTGCAGGCCGGACGGCTGGTTCGCCTGCTGCCCGACTGGAATCTGCCAGGCGGCCATTTGCAGGCCGTCTATCCTCATCGGCGTGGCATGTTGCCGGCGGTGCGGGCCTGGCTTGAGCATCTGGTTCAGGCAGGCGCCGAAGGCTGGCTGCTACCCACGACGGATGCGGGCGCGCTTCAATCCGCACCGACGCCTTGATTCACCTTTCACTCACTATCAACCAGGAAGCCCGATGACCGCTAGCAAGCCCCCTGTTCCCGGCCAGACCGCCCGAATCCTTGCAGTGGTTATCTTCACGTTCATCGGCTTCCTGTGCGTAGGCCTGCCGCTCGCAGTGCTGCCCGGATTCGTGCTAAACGACCTGGGATACGGCTCGGTGATGGCCGGCCTGGTGATCAGCCTGCAGTATCTGGTCACTCTGGTTTCGCGGCCGATCACCGGCGCCCTGATCGATCGCATCGGCCCCAAGCGCGCGGTGGTGTATGGCCTGGCCGGCGCAGCGGGCAGTGGCGTGCTGACGCTGGCGGCGACCAGCCTGTACGGCTTTTCCAGCGAAGCGGGCCTGGGTTTGCTGCTCGCTGGCCGCGTCGCGCTGGGGGTTTCCCAGGCGCTGATCGGCACAGGATCGATCACCTGGGGAATCGGTCGGGTGGGCGCCGAAAATACCGCCCGAGTAATCTCCTGGAACGGCATTGCGTCTTATGGCGCCATCGCCATTGGCGCCCCCCTCGGCGTACTGATGGCTGCCTCGCTCGGTCTGTGGAGCATCGGCGTCGCGATCACCCTGTTCAGCCTCGGTGCGCTCTGGGTGGCGCGTGACAAACCCGCGATCCCGGTCATACAGGGCAAACGCCTGCCGTTCCACAACGTTTTCCTGGCCATTGCCCCCAATGGCGTGGCGCTCGCCCTGGGTTCCATCGGTTTCGGCACCCTGGCGACCTTCGTCACTCTGTATTACGCCAGCCTTGGCTGGGAGCATGCAGCGTATTGCCTGAGCGCGTTCGGCGTGGCGTTCATTGCCGCGCGCCTGTTGTTCGCCGGGGCCATCGAGCGCCGCGGCGGCTACCGCGTCGCGACCATCTGCCTGGCCATCGAAAGCCTCGGGCTGTTGCTGCTATGGCTCGCGCCGGTTCCGGCGCTGGCGTTGTGCGGCGCCGCGTTGACCGGTTTCGGCCTGTCGCTGGTCTACCCGGCACTGGGGGTCGAGGCGATCGGTAACATTCCTGCCGCCAGTCGCAGCTCGGCGCTGGGCGCGTATGCGCTGTTCTTCGACCTGGCGCTTGGCATTGCCGGGCCGCTGATGGGCCTGATTGCCAGCGCCTATGATTATGGCGCGGTGTTCCTGGCCTCCGGCCTGCTCTCGCTGCTTGGCCTGGGCCTGACGCTGCTTCTGCTGCGCCGTGCCGAGCGGCCGCGAGCAGCCCAGCCATGAGCCGGGACGAGCTCATCGCCTTTTGCCTGCAACTGCCGGGCGCTCGCGTCGACTACAAGTGGGGCAGCAACCAGGTGTTCTCGGTGGCGCACAACAAGATGTTCGCGATCATCGACTTTCTGGGCGACAACCTCGCCTTCAAGGTGGATGACGCCCTGTTTCTCGGCTACACGGACCGCCCGGGCATTCGGCCCGCCCCCTACCTGGCGCGAGCCCACTGGATAAGCATGAACGGCAGCCAGCCGCCCCTGAGCGACGGCGAGCTGCGCGAACTGCTGGCCCGCTCGCATCAACTGGTGGTAAGGCGGCTATCGAAGACGCGCCAGGTCGGGCTGCTGCTCGACCTATAACAGGCCGCGCAACAGGCCGCCGGTGTACGTGCCGGCGAGCAGCAGTTGGTCAGCCCAGAACAATTGGTGCAGCGCAACGATGCACCAGAACAACAGCTGATAGGAGCCCTTGCGGGTCTTGTGGCGCAACGCCTGCTGCGCAACCAGCGCGCCGGGCCAGCCTCCGGCCAGTTCGATCAGGTGCAGGGTGTTTTCCGGGATGCGCCGGGCGCCATTCCGGGCGCTGCTCTTGTCGTGCCAGTAAAGAGCGAAGCACAGCAGGCTTGCCAGGCAATAGATCAGCAGCGGCCAGAGCACCTGCTGGTCGGCAAGCCAACGCAGCGAACCAGACAGCGGCAGGCTGCACAACAACGCAAACAGCGCCAGCTTGGCCAGCGGATTACGCAGCGTAGCTGCGGGCTGACGTGCACTACGGCCATGGCGCGGGGCCGCAGCTCGCCCTTTGCGAGCAGGGACTGCGGCTCGCGGTTTGACGCGAATCTGCGGCTGGTCGAGGCTCAGCTCGCCGGCCAGCCGAAAATGCTCGGCACGCCAGCGCCCTCGCTCGTCCCGACTGGCGATGAACAGCACCTGGTCGCCCACGACGGGCCGCCGATCGCCGCGTACTGCCGAGATGTGCGCAAACACCTCGGCCCCTCCTGCAGCAGGCAAGATGAAGCCGAAACCCTTGTCATCATTCCAGCTCTTGATCCGGCCGGCCTGCTCCCTCGTTTGCATGCGCTTCCCTGCCCTTCGAGACGATCAGCCTTCGGCCGTGCTCCAGTCGATGATGCCGAACTGCCAGGTTGCCAGGATCACCAGGCCAAAGGCGATTCGGTACCAGGCGAACACCGCGTAGCTGTGATTGGCAATGAACACCAGCAGCGCGCGCACCGTCAGCATGGCGACGACGAACGTGGTGACGAAGCCGATGGCGAACATCGGCAGGTCGCTCCACTGCAGAATGTCACGGTATTTGTAGAGCGAGTAGACGGTGGCGGCGACCATGGTTGGCATGGCCAGGAAGAACGAGAACTCGGTAGCGGCCTTGCGCGACAGACCGAACAGCAGGCCACCGATGATCGTCGAGCCCGAGCGTGAGGTACCGGGGATCAGGGCCAGGCACTGGGCGAAGCCGACCTTGAGGGCCAGCTTCCAGTCCATGTCATCGACCGACTCCGCCACGATGCGGTGCTGACGCTTCTCGGCCCAGAGCATGATCACCCCGCCGATGACCAGCGCGGCGCTGACGGTGATGGGATTGAACAGCCAGTGCTCGATGAGATCGGCGAACAGCAGCCCGAGGATCACGGCCGGAATGAAGGCCACCAACACGTTGACGGTGAACCGCCGCGCCACCGGATCGCTGCCGATGCCTGTCACCACCGACAGAATGCGCTGCCGGAACTCCCACATGACCGCGAGGATGGCGCCCAGCTGGATGATGATCTTGAACGCCGTGGCACGCTCGCCATTGAACGCAAGCAGATCACCGACCACGATCAGGTGGCCGGTACTGGAAATGGGCAGAAATTCGGTGAGGCCTTCAACGATACCCAGAATCAGCGCCTGAAAAGCGAGCCAACTGTCCATCAAAACTCCTACGGATGTGCCAGGCGGGCTGGCTGGAAAGGGGATGATTCTCGGACTAGAGCGGCTGGTGGAGGTTCCAGCAGGGCCGAAAAAAGCGGCAGTTATAAAGCAGATGCATTCAATTTCAAACCGCTATCGCCTCACCGTGCATTCGCCAGCCGGGTTGGCCGACCGGCACGGCAAGACGACGGTCATGACAAGGGATAGAATGCGCCCCCGCACCTAGACTCACTCAGGGAATCCATGTCGCCACTTGAAGCCTGCGCCTCGCTGCTTGGATTGATCGCCGTGTGGCTGACCGTACGCCAGAACCCCTGGTGCTGGCCCATCGGCCTGGTCATGGTGGTGCTTTACGCCTGGGTGTTTTTCCAGGCCAAGCTGTATTCCAACACGCTGCTGCAATTCGTGTATGCGGCGTTGCAGCTTTATGGGTGGTGGCAGTGGACGCGCGGCGAGCATCCCGATGAGCGGCTCCAGGTGTCACGTCTGGGCCTGCTGCAAACCAGCCTTGGGATGGCAGCGGGTCTGCTGGGCTCGCTGTTGCTGGGCACGCTGATGGCCACCTACACCGACGCCAGCGCTCCCTGGCAGGACGCTACGCTATGCGCCTTCAGCCTGGTGGCGCAGCTTTGGATGGCCAACAAGCGCCTGCAGTGCTGGTTGCTGTGGATCGTTATCGACCTGCTGTTCGTGGCGCTGTTCATCCAACAGGCTCTGTATTCGACGGCAGCACTCTACGGCCTCTTCACCCTGCTGGCGTGCCACGGCTGGCTGACCTGGCGACGTGAGCTGGCGGGCCGACCGTCATGAAGGTACTGGTCCTGACCGGCCCGGAATCCAGCGGCAAGAGCTGGCTGGCCAATGAGTTGCAGCACCAGTTCGGCGGCATCGTCGTTGGTGAGTATGTGCGCCACTTCATCGATCACCATCAGCGCGACACGGTCTACGCCGACATATCGGCCATTGCCAGGGGCCAGCTCCAGTGGGAGGACGCCGCGCGGGCCAAGCGCCCTCACCTGCTGATCCTCGATACCCACCTGCTCAGCAACATGCTCTGGAGCCGTGCATTGTTCGCGGACTGCCCTGGCTGGATGGAGGCCGCGTTGCTCGAGCGCGAGTACCACCTGCACCTGCTGCTCGACCCACGCGGCGTCGACTGGATCGGCGATGGCCAGCGCTGCCAACCGGAGCTGGCGCAACGCCTGGCGTTTCATCAGGCCTGCGCACAATGGCTGACAGAACACCGGCAGGCCGTCGTCGAGATAGCCGGCAGCTGGCATGAACGTCACGCCGAGGCAGTCCGTGTGGTCCGGCACTGGTTGGCCGCTTGAGGATAAAGCCCACAAAATGCTCGACAGAGCGGCCTGGCATCTTGCCATTAGCTGGCAGCATGGGCATAAAGGGAGCATTGGCAGACTGCAACAAGGACGTACCCGATGCGCTTTATTCGCCGCAGCGTGAAGATCATTCTTCTGCTCCTGCTCCTAGCTGTACTGATCGTCGTCTACTTCATCGCCTACCCCAATCTCCCCGCCTACAAGCCGGCTGACAAGCTGCACTACCTGGGGCAATGGAGCGACCAGGACCGTCAGTTCTACTACTACACGCCGCAGGGCACGCGGGTGAAGGGTCTGCAATACGCCTGGTTCTCGGCCCTCGAACAGCCTTTCGGTACCCGCAAATTCGCCGCGCCCGAGTACCTGGCACGCTTCGGCTTTCTCGTGCAGCCAGGCCAAAAGGCCACGCCGCTCAATCCCGGCAACTTGCCGGTAGGTTTCGCTCGCCATCAGGACGATGAAAGCGGTGTTCAGTACCTGGATATCACCTGCGCCGCCTGCCACACGGGCGAGCTGCGCTACCAGGGCCAGGCCGTGCGTATCGACGGCGGCGCAGCGCTGCACTCGCTGGCGTCTACCGTGCCAACCTTGAAGGGGGGCAGCTTCGGTCAGTCGCTGGGCATGAGCATGGCGCTCACCTACTACAATCCGCTGAAGTTTCGCCGCTTCGCCCACGAGGTGCTAGGCGAACGCTATGAGCGCGATTACGACGCGCTGCGCGGCGAATTCAAAACCGTTCTCGATCGGCTGTTGAGCACCGCCTACGGCGACTGGCACCGGGGGCTCTACCCGACCGAAGAAGGCTTTGGCCGTACCGATGCTTTTGGCCGCATCGCCAATACCACCTTTGGGGACAGCATCGATGCCGCCAATTACCGCGTGGCCGACGCCCCGGTCAGCTACCCGCACCTCTGGGACATCTGGAAATTCGACTGGGTGCAGTGGAATGGCTCGGCCATGCAGCCGATGGCACGCAACGTTGGCGAGGCCCTCGGGGTCGGCGCCACGTTGCACCTGCTTGACGATAGCGGCCAGGCCGTTGCGCAAGACCAACGTTACGCCTCCAGCGTGCGCATCCACGATCTGTATGCACTGGAGGAGACGCTCAAGCGCCTGCGGCCACCGGCATGGCCAGAGCAGGTCTTCGGCAAGGTGGATATCACCTTGGCCAGCCAGGGCCGCGCCCTGTTCAGGGAGAACTGCGCCCATTGCCACGCACCACAGGTGACCCCGGCGGACCAGCGCATGGCCCCGGAGCGTGATCCCGAATGGCACATGCGCGTCATCCCGACGTCCATCGTCGGCACCGACCCCACCACTGCCGACAACATTGCCGACCATCGTTTCGATATCCGCAAGCTCGGCTGGACGAAAGCCGAACTGGCTAGACTCGACGTCAAGCTCTACAGCAACAGCCTCGACAAGATCGACTTCAGTGCCATCTCCACCGCCGAGGCACTGGCGTACGTCACAGCCTACGTAGAGGAGCGGGCCTATCGCGACAACAGCATCACGGCAGAGCAACGCCGACGCATGGACGGCTATGGCCTGCCTATCGGCGTTCAGGAAATTCGTGGCTACAAGGCGCGTCCGCTGGACGCCATCTGGGCTACCCCGCCCTTCCTGCACAACGGCTCGGTGCCCACGCTGTTTCACCTGCTGTCCCCCATTTCGGAGCGCCCCAGCCGCTTCTGGGTCGGCAATTTCGAGTTCGATCCCAAGCACGTCGGCTTTGTCAGTGACAAATTCGACGGCGGCTTTCTTCTCGATACCGCTATCCGTGGCAACAGCAACCGTGGCCATGAATTTCGCGATGGCTGCCGCAACAACGGCGTGATCGGCCGCGGCCTGCAGCCGGCGGAGCGCTGGGCGCTGGTCGAATACCTCAAGGTCCTGGGTAATCCCCGCCTTGAGAAACAACTGCGCGAGGTTGCCGACAAGCCCTGGAACCCAGGCCCATCCTGCCAGGGCAGTATGGCAACGAATCACCGGGAGTCCGACGATGTTTAAACGATTCTGGCTTTGGCTTGGCCGGTTCCTGGGCAAGACGCTACTCGTGCTGCTGGTCCTCGGCCTGGCCGGCTGGGGCCTTGGCACGGCTTACTACAGCTGGAAGTTTTCCGGCCCGGTATCCAGCGAAGAACAGATTCCCGCCAATGAGGCAGCCCTTACCGCAGGCATCATCGAGGACGCGATCCGCGTGGTGGAGCAACACCGCGACAACACCCGTGTGTTGCGCGACGCCCATGCCAAGGCTCACGGCTGCGTGAGAGCAGAGGTCACCGTAAAAGCGGATCTCGACGAATCATTGCGCCATGGCGTGCTCCACGAGCGGGGTAAAACCTGGCAGGCGTGGATGCGCCTATCCAACGGAAACGCCTACCCGCAGTTCGACCGTGCGCGAGACGCCAGGGGCATGGCCATCAAGCTGCTCGAGGTGCCCGGCAACACATTGCTGGCCAACCCCCGCCATACTGGCGAGCAGGACTTCGTGATGTTCAATCACCCCACATTTTTCGTGCGTGATGTCGCCGAGTACCAGAGCAACTTTGCCGCCCAGGCAGACGGCAAGAAAGCCTTGGCCTTCTTCCCTAGCTGGGACCCGCGCAGCTGGGAACTGCGCCACCTGATCATCGCCCTGAAAACCCTCTCGCCAGCACCCGACAGCCCAGTGGAAACCACCTACAACTCCATTGCGCCGTTCAAGCTGGGTCCGCACAACATCAAGTACCGGGTCATCCCTACTCCGGAAAACTGTCCTGCCTACGCGATTCCCAAACCCAACACCGACCTGCCCAACTTCTTGCGCAGCGCGCTGTATCAGCAGTTGTCGCTGGATCGCATGCCGGCCTGTTTCGCCCTGCAGGTGCAACGCCAGAACCCCGATTACTACATGCCGATCGAAGATCCGAGCGTAGAGTGGGACGAGCGCATTTCACCGTTCGAAACCGTCGCCGACATTCGCCTCCCTGCCCAGGATTTCGATAGTTCGGCGCAAAACCTGTTTTGCGACAACCTATCCTTCAATCCATGGCATGCGCTGCCCGAACATCGACCGATCGGTGGCATCAACCGGTTACGCAAGGCGGTATACGAAGCGGTCAGCGTGTATCGCCACGATCGCAACGCAGCAATGACGAAGTGAGCGCCCTGGATGGGAACAGGCTGCTAGAATTGCAGCCTGTCGGCACCCTACACAAAGAGACTGGCCTTGGAACTGTTCAAAGAATTCATCTTCGAAGCCGCCCACCGGCTTCCCCACGTACCTGAAGGCCACAAGTGCGGGCGCTTGCATGGCCATTCATTTCGAATCGCAGTCTATATCGAGGGAGACGTGAATCCGCATACCGGCTGGATCCGCGACTTTTCAGAGATCAAGGCCATCTTCAAGCCGATCTACGAACAACTCGATCACAACTACCTCAATGAAATTCCTGGCCTGGAAAACCCGACCAGTGAAGTACTTGCCAAATGGGTATGGCAACAACTCAAACCGCTGCTGCCGGAGCTGTCGCGCATCCGCATTCACGAGACCTGCAGCAGCGGCTGCGAGTACCGTGGCGACTGATTGCTTCGCATCGTCCAAGAGCCCGCCTGCAGCGTAATGCTGTTCACTTAAGCGGAGCAGCCTTACGATCCACCGGATAACGGGTTTTGGAAATCTTCACCGTCCGCGGTCTTGGTGGCCTCGGACGGTGATCCAGAAACAGTCCCCCGATACCTCCGCGCAACTCTACCAACCGCCTACCTGTTGCCGATACCGGATTGGCGGCCGCCATGACGATCAATTGCACAGCGATGTACTGGCAGGCCGGCTTGAACCGTATGTCCGAAGGCGTTCGGCCGAAGGCTACTGCGGCTTGGCTGGCCTCTCGTCGTATGACGTTGTAAGCCAGCAACAGACCCCAGACCTCCTGATAAATCAGCTCGACCTTCTTGCTGCGCAGTGTCACGGCGTTCTGCTGCATCGAGCTTTTGATATCTCGAAACCCCAATTCAATCTCCCAGCGCTCCAGGTACAGCTGGGCTACAGCTTCTGCGCTGTAGTTCTCGGCAGGTAGCGATGTGAGCAGCGACCTGATCTGCCCCATGCTTTCATAGCTGACTTCCCGCGCCTCCCAGTGTGTAGGCAAGTTCGGGTTTCGCTTGCGCGCCTGGGGCGAAACCTTCATCCGAATACGACGATCGTGCTCGCCATAACGCTCGACTTCCTCCATGACCAGCTTCTTGCGAGCCGGCGTTAACCAGTGACGATTGTCGCCACCCTCAGCGACGCTCAACAACAGATCCGCGCCCCAAAAGCCTTTATCGAACAGCGTTATCGAGTTGTCCGGAATCTGCTCAAGGAGGGTCTCGGCCAAGCGCATCTCACTACCACGGTACGGGCTGAGTTGGGCATCGAGGATCACGTGGGAACGCACATTCATCAGCGCAACCAGGCGTAACATGGGAAACGGTGTCTGGCGCTCGGTACCCGTGTTGCCCGAGCCGAAATGCTCTCGCAACTCAGGTGAATCGGGTGTTCTCAGCAACGCACCATCCACCGCGAACACCTGCAAACCGCCCCAGTCATCCCCCTCGTATCGCTCGCAGCCCCATTGTTTACCTGTCTGGCGAAACAAAGACTCGACTGGATCGGCTCCCAGTCGCTTCCGTGCTTCAGTTACGCCGCTACGTGCCAGTAGCTGATCGGAGGCCAAGCCTTGGGCGCAGATATTCAGGCGTCTGGCCACTTCGTGCACAGGCTCGTCGCGAAACAAGGCCATGCCCAGCACCAACCAAAGCACTTGGTCGCTTGGCAGACGCCGCCGCCGGATAGTGGCTTGTGCAGATAGGTCCAACGCACTGGCAACCCATTCAACAGGGATATTCTGGGTGAAGGTGCTGAGGTCTGAGAAATTGAAGAGGTCGCCGAGGTCGAGCAATTGCTGCTGAATAGGCATAAAAAAATCCGATACCAGGGAGCTGGTATCGGATTTTCTAGAAGTCCCGGCTTAGGCTCAAATGCTTAAGTGAACAGCATTACGCCTGCAGCGGGCTTTTTATTGCCTGAAAAACCAGCCAGCGATAGAACGATTGCCCTGCGCACTGCAGGTCTGCAGGCCGCCCTGCCAGGGTCGACTAACTCAAACACGGACTTACCGCTCAAGCCTAGCCGTATGGGAGAAGACGCTCCACCCTTCCACCACAAGATCGCCACTGCCCTCACCTGCACGTACTGCGTAGCCTGGGTCGAGCGAAGCGACACCCGGGAGACCATCGAAGCCAACGCACCGCACTGAACAGCGCATTACGAGGCTACTGCCTGCGCCCACGGCCCCGCCTTTCTTTTCCCTGGCGGCTGGCCTACTTTTTTGCCGCCACAAAGACGAAACCCCAGACCTCTGTCGAGATCTGGGGTTTCTGGTAGAAGCTTGACGATGACCTACTCTCACATGGGGAGACCCCACACTACCATCGGCGATGCATCGTTTCACTACTGAGTTCGGGATGGGATCAGGTGGTTCCAACGCTCTATGGTCGTCAAGCAATCCGGTTGGGGAGTCGGTTTTTAGGTCGCTTCCCCGAATTGGGTATGTGATATCAGTTGGTGTTGCGTGTTCGTTTTACAAATTTTCGGCATTACTGTCGACTTCTACCGTCTAACAGCCAAATTGTTTGGGTGTTATATGGTCAAGCCTCACGGGCAATTAGTACTGGTTAGCTCAACGCCTCACAACGCTTACACACCCAGCCTATCAACGTCGTAGTCTTCGACGGCCCTTTAGGGAACTCAAGGTTCCAGTGAGATCTCATCTTGAGGCAAGTTTCCCGCTTAGATGCTTTCAGCGGTTATCTTTCCCGAACATAGCTACCCGGCAATGCCACTGGCGTGACAACCGGAACACCAGAGGTTCGTCCACTCCGGTCCTCTCGTACTAGGAGCAGCCCCTCTCAAATCTCAAACGTCCACGGCAGATAGGGACCGAACTGTCTCACGACGTTCTAAACCCAGCTCGCGTACCACTTTAAATGGCGAACAGCCATACCCTTGGGACCGGCTTCAGCCCCAGGATGTGATGAGCCGACATCGAGGTGCCAAACACCGCCGTCGATATGAACTCTTGGGCGGTATCAGCCTGTTATCCCCGGAGTACCTTTTATCCGTTGAGCGATG